>NZ_CP117440.1:0-4800000 GCF_030687595.1 Pseudomonas sp. FP2300 | reverse complement strand
CGATGCGTTGGTGATCGCCCGCGACAGTGCCTCGGGCAAGCAACTGATCGGCTACGTGGTCACCCCCGAGGGCATGGCCATCGGTGATCGGCTCAAGGCCGAGCTGCGGGCGCAGTTGCCGGATTACATGGTGCCGGCCCAGGTCATCTGCCTGGAGGCGTTGCCGGTCACGCCGAACGGCAAGCTCGACCGCCAGGCCCTGCCAGAGCCGGAATTCAAGGGCGCCGAGTATGTGCCCGGGCGCAACCGCGATGAGCAGCTGTTGGCCGAGGTCTGGGCCGAGGTGTTGCAGGTCGAGCGGGTGGGCATCACCGACAACTTCTTCGAGTTGGGCGGTGACTCGATCCTCAGCCTGCAAGTGGTTTCGCGGGTACGCAACCATCCGGAGCTGAAGATGGAGCTCAAGCTGCGGGACCTGATGCGTGGCCAGACCATCGAGGCGATTTTCGACCAGCGTTCGAACACGCTTGCCGTGACGGTCGAGGATGTGACCCAGGTGGCGGGTGAAGGGCAGTTCAACCTGATTCCGATCCAGCAATGGTGGTTTGACCAGCGCATGAGTGAACCCCACCACTACAACCAGGCGTTGATGCTGCGGGCCCGCCAGGGGTTGAACCTGACGGCGCTGGAATTGGCGTTGCGCGGCATGATGCAGCAGCACGACGCCTTGCGCCTGCGCTTCAATGAGGTCGGCGGGCGTCACCTGCAACATTACCAGGCGTTGGAGGAAATGCAGGCGCAGTGGGCCAGCGAACCCTTGTTGTGGCAGCACACGGTGGCCGATGAAGCCGAGCTGGAGCTGTACGCCGAACAGGTACAGCGCAGCCTCGATGTGCACAACGGGCCGGTGTGGCGCACCGCGCACGTGACCTTGGGCAGTGGTGAGATTCGTGTGCTGATGGTCATTCATCACCTGGTCATCGACACGGTGTCGTGGCGTTTGCTCCTGCAGGATTTGCAGACCGCTTATGCGGCCTACAGCGACGGCCAGACGCCGAACCTGCCGATACGCACCAGCAGCTACCGGGCCTGGGCCGAGGGCTTGCAGGCCTATGCACGGGATTATCCGGCCCAGGAAAAAGCCTGGTGGCTGGAGCAGATCGACCAGCCGGGCAGCGAGTTGCCGTGTGACAACCCGCGGGGCAAGAACCAGGTGCAGTACCAGTCGGTCGCGCATTTGAGCCTGTCGGAGCAGCACACCCAGCAGTTGCTCAAACAGGTGCCGGCGGTCTACCAGACGCAGATCAACGACGTGTTGCTGGCGGCGCTGAGCCGGGTGTTGTGCCGCTGGAGCCAGCAGCCTTCGGTGCTGATCCAGCTGGAGGGGCATGGTCGCGAGGACTTGGTCAAGGACATCGACCTGAGCCGCAGCCTGGGCTGGTTCACCAGCATGTTCCCGGTGCGCCTGACCCCGAGCCCGGACGCCGACATCGGCACGTCGGTGCGGGCGGTGCAGCGGCAGTTGGCCGCCGTGCCGAACAAGGGGTTGGGCTATGGCGTGTTGCGCTACATGAGCGGCGAGCCGATGGCCGCCACCCTGGGCCGCGCCCCCCAGGCGCGGGTGACGTTCAACTACCTGGGGCAGTTCGACCAGAGTTTCGACGACAAGGCGTTGCTGGTGCCAGCGGCGGAAAGCTACGGCAGTTGCTACAGCCCCCATGCCGCGTTGGGCAACTGGCTGGAAGTGGTGGGGCAGGTGTACGACGGGCGCCTGGCGCTGCGCTGCATCTTCAGCACCCGCCGCTACCGTGCCGAGACTGTCGAGGGATTGATGTGCGCGTACCAGGAGGAACTGGAAGCGTTGATCGAGCACTGCGTGGCGCAGGCTGCCTAAGGATGGGGGCGGGTTCATCGTTATATGAGGAACCCGCCGTCGCCTGGAGGAAGATAGCCAGCACCGAACCTGTGGCGAGGGAGCAAGCTCCCTCGCCACAGGGTTTTGCATGAGCCTGAGTGGCTCATCTTTTACCCATGGTTTTTCACAAGGAACCCCTGCGATGTCCCTGCATCCGGAACTCAACGCCTTCCTCGACCTGGCCGAAGAAAGCCAGGCCGAGGGCCCCGGGCCGTTTCACCTGTCGACGCCGGCCCAGGCCCGCGAGGCGTTCGAGCGTACCACCGGGCAATTGCGCTGGAACGCTCCGGCGGATGTGCAGTGCGCCGCTCACACATTCACCGCCCGTGACGGTGCGCCGCTGACCCTGCGTCTGTATCGTCCGGCCACGGCTGCGGCCCAGGTGTTGCCGGTGCTGGTGTACTTTCACGGCGGCGGCTATGTGGTCGGCAGCCTGGACTCCCACGATGGTGTCTGCCGCGAATTCTGCGCCCGGACGCCGTGCGCGGTGTTGTCGGTGGGCTATCGCCTGGCCCCGGAACACACCTTCCCGACCCCGCTGAACGACGGCGCCGATGCCCTCGACTGGCTGGCCCGGCAGGCCCGCGCCGAAGGCCTGGACCTCAGCCGCGTGGCGTTCGGCGGCGACAGCGTCGGCGCGACACTGGCGACGGTGCTTGCGCTGCAAGCGGCCCTGGAACCCGCCTCCCTGGCGATCCAACCGTGCTTTCAGTTGCTCTGCTACCCGGTGACCGATGCGTCCACCAGCAGCCCATCCACCGAGTTGTTTGGCGAAGGGTATCTGCTGGAGAGCGAAACCCTGGAGTGGTTCTACCGGCACTACGCCAATGAGCCCAGCGATCGCCTGGACTGGCGTTTCTCGCCGTTGCTGGCACCCGGTTACCCAGGCCTGGCCCCGGCCCTGATCGCCCTGGCCGGCCATGACCCGCTGCTCGACGAAGGCCGCGCCTACGCCCGGCGCTTGCAGGAACAGGGGGTAAGCGTGGAGCTGATCGAATACACCGGCCTGATCCACGACTACCTGCGTTTGCAGAGCGTGGTGCCGGAGATTGACGAGGTGTACGCGCAATTGAGCCAAGCCTTGCGGATTGCACTCACTGCCTGAAACACCACAAAACAACTGTGGGTGGTCTCAGAATTTGCATAGGCCACAGATCCCCTGTGGGAGCGAGCTTGCTCGCGATAGCGGCAGGTCAGCCAGCACTTAAGTGCCTGATACACCGCCATCGCGAGCAAGCTCGCTCCCACAGTTGTTTTGTGGTGATTTCAGTATTTTGCAGGCACAAAAAAACCGGGCCAGGCCCGGTTTTTTGTGTGGGGTATTGCTTAGAAGTCGTAGGTCACGTCCAGCGAGGCCACGCGTTCCTGGCCGTAGTAGCAGCCGAACGAGTAGTTGCAGTGGGACACGTATTCGCGGTCGAAGACGTTCTGCACGTTCAGGCTGGTGGTGACGCCACGCAGGCTCGAGGTGGCCTTGCCCATGTCATAGCTGATGGTGGTGTCGAACACGGTGAAGGCCGGTACGTCGAACGAGTTGGCCGCATCGCCCGGCTTGCGGCCGGTGTGGCGGGCGCCTGCGCCGAAGGTCAGGCCATTGAGGACGGCCTGGGTGAAGTGGTAGTCGACCCACAGCGTGGCGGAGAACGGAGCCTGTTGTTCGCTGCGGTTGCCCTCGTTGCCGTAGTTGTCCTTGGTGTAGAACGAGTCGAGGTAGGTGGCAGCGGCCATGACGTCGATGTTGTCGACCGTGGATTTGACTTCCAATTCAACGCCCCGTGAACGCACCTGGCCCGACTGGATCGAGTTCTGCGGATCGGCGGGGTCGGCGGTCACCAGGTTCTTCTGTTTGATCTGGAACACCGAGGCGGTAATCATCGTCTTGTCGAACGGCTGGTACTTCACGCCCACTTCGTATTGCTCGCCTTCGGTCGGCTTGAAGGCGTTGCCGCTAGCGTCCGTGCCGGTGGTCGGCAGGAAGGATTCCGAGTAGCTGATGTACGGCGCCAGGCCGAAATCGGTGACATAGGTCAGGCCCACCCGGCCGGTGAACTTGTTGTCACGCAGTGACGAGACGGTGCCCGCCAGCAGGTCCTTGTTGTCCACTTCGGCCCAGTCCTGGCGGCCACCCACGGTCAGGATCCACTTGTCCAGCTTGATCTGGTCCTGCAGGTAGACGCCGGTCTGGCGAACGGTGTTGTCCCACTTGGTGTCCAGCGTCGGGGTCACGCTGCCGGTGTCGTAGTTGTTGTTATTGCCGTACAGGTCGATCGGCGCGACGTTGTAGGCGTTGTAACCATCGTACTTGCGGTTGAAATGACGATAGTCCACGCCCGCCAGGGTGGTGTGTTCCAGGGCGCCGGTGTTGAATTTGTATTCCACGTTGTTATCGACGGTGTAGGCGGTGTTGTGTTGCTGCCAGTCGAGTTTTACGCGGTTGGCCTGGGTCTGGTCAGTCACGCCACCGGTGGTGACGAAGCTGCGCAGGTAGAACCCCCGGTACTGGTCACGCACGTCGGTGTAGCGCGCCGTGGAGCGGAATTTCAGGTCATCGGTGAGGTTGTGGCTGAAGTCGTAGCCCAGGATGAACTGGTCGCGCTTGTAGTCGTTCCACCGCGTATCGCCGGAGAAAAAGTCCCGGTCGATCCGCTGGCCGTTGGGGCCGCGCTCCAGGGAGCCGATCCTCGGCAGCGCTTGGTAGTCCTCCAGGCCGTCGTCGCGCTGGATCTGCGCCAGCACGGTCAGCGAGGTGTCTTCGTTGGGCGCCCAGGTCAGGCTCGGCGCCAGCAGCATGCGTTCGCTGTGGGTGTGATCGACCTGTTGGTTGCCTTTTTTCGCCACGCCGATGACGCGATAGCTGAATTCCTTCTGGTCGTCGATCGGGCCGCTGGTGTCGAACGCGCCGTTGACCCGGCTGTAGCTGCCCGCGCCCAGCTTGATCTGGCTGCGCTGTTCCGTGGTCGGCCGCTTGGAGACCATGTTGATCAGGCCGCCGGGCTGGTTCTGCCCGTACAGCACCGACGAGGGGCCCTTGAGCACTTCGATGCGTTCCAGGGTGTACGGGTCGATTTGCGGCGCGCCGCCGAGGCTGCCGGCGTAGGGCAGGTAAGCCCCATCGAGGTACAGCGGCGTGGGCGAGAATCCCCGGCTGGTGATTTCGTCGGCGATGGCGTTGCGGTCGGTGAAGCCGCCGGTGTTCAGCCCCGGCGTGTAGCGCAGGGCCTGGGTCAGGTTGCGCGCGCCCTGGGTGGCGACCTGCTCGGCGGTGACCACGTTGATGGTCTGCGGGATCTCCAGGATCGGCGTGTCGGTCTTGGTGCCGGTGGCGCTGCGGGTGGCGACGTAACCGTCCACCGGACCGTAGGCGGACTCCACGGATTTACCGGTGATGGTGGTGGCGCCCAGTTCCAGCGAGTCGCCCGCCGTCCTGGCGCGCACGCTGGCCGTGTTGCCTTGAATGGTGAACATGACGCCGGTCCCCACCAGCATCTGCGACAACGCTTGGGCCGGCGACAACCGGCCGCTGACCGGCTGGCTGCGCAGGCCCTGGACATCGTTGGCGCTGTAGAGCACTTGCATGTTCGATTGATTGCTCAACGCCTGCAGGGCACTGGCCAGCGACTGCGCCGGAATATTGAGGTCGACTTCCTGTGCCTGGACCTGCGCGCTGAACGGCATGGCCAGTGCCAGGCTGAACGCGGTGGCGCTGAAGCCTGGTTGCAGCAGGCGGCGCATGATCAGTGCCTTGGTAAAACGTGGAATCCCCGGAGTTGCTGGCATGTGTTTCACTCTTGCAGGTTTTAGTTTTAATAGGGGTGTAGTTGTTATCAATTCTTAATTAGGACGCACGACCCCGGAAAAACCAGAATGAGAATCGTGATTATTTACGCGGATTGCAATTCGGTGATGACGCGGCCGGCTTCCATGCGCACCAATTGGTCGGCCACGTCGAAGTAACGGTCGTCGTGGGAAATCACGATGATGGTCTTGCCCAGGCGCTTGAGGTCCGGCAGCAGCTCGGTGTAGAAAATCCGCCGGAAGGTCGGGTCCTGGTCGGCGGCCCATTCGTCGAAGACCAGCACCGGGCGTTCTTCCAGCCACGCATTGACCAGTGCCAGGCGCTTGCGTTGGCCGGTGGACAGGTCGGTGGTGGTGAAGGCGCCGTCGCGCACGCTGACCTTGTGGGCGATCTCCAGGCGTTGCAGGTATTGGTTGGCGTCGTCCGGGATATGGGTGTCGCCCTGGACGATGTCGTCGAACAGGTAGTAGTCGGCGAAAATCGTCGTGAACAACTGTCGATAGTCGTCGCGGGTCACGGCCGTCACCACGTGGTCGTTGAGGCGGATTTCCCCTTGCTGCGGCGCGTACAGGCCCAACAGCAGCTTGATCAGCGTGGTCTTGCCACAGCCGTTTTCACCGACGATGAACACGATGTCGCCCTGGTCGATCTTCAGGTTCACCGGCCCCAGGCGGAACGGCGTGGCGCCTTCCACCGCCGGGAAGCTGTAGGCCACATTGCTCAGCTCCAGGGTCTGCACCGGGGTTTTCGGCTGGCCCTGGTCATTGAGCAGCAGGTGCGGTTCAGGGGATGAAAACTGCTCCGACAACTCGGCGATGCGGCGAAAGGCGATCTGCGCACGGCTGACGATCGGCAGGGTGCCGATCAGGTGCTCCAGTGGGCCTTTCATGTACAGCAACACCAGCACGAAACCGCTCATCACCGCTTTGTCGGCGCTCGGCCACAGCGATTGCAGGGCCAGGGCCAGGCCGATCACCACGAAGAACAGCATCGAGCCGAAGGTCTTGGCGATCACGAAGATGTTCACCGAGCGGATCTGCGTGTCGCAGATCTTGTCGGCGGTGTGCTCGATGCCTGAGACGAACATGCGTTGCCGACGGGGGCGATGGATACGCAGTTCCTTGGCGCCTTCGGCGATGGCGTTGTAGTGCTTCTGCAATTCGTCCTCGGAGTCGCGAGCCTCCATGAAGCCCTTGATCCCACGACCACGGGCGATGTACTGCACCACGGTGCCGATGACAATCGCCACGACCATCATCAGGAACATCGGCCACGACAGCATGGCCAGGTAACCCATGCACCCGAGGGTGACGGTCAGGGAGATGGCGAGAGGGGCGAAGGCGAAGGCGAAATCGCTGATGGTGTCGACGTCGTGGGTCAGCACCGGGATCAGGCGATGGCTGCGGTAGCGTTCGATCTGCTGGATGGGCGCCGAGAGGACTTTTTCCCCCAGCTCCTTGCGCAGTTTGGCGATGATCTTCTGGCCGACGTAGTTGGTGCCGATGTCGGAACAGATGGAGCTGACCAGGGCCAGCAGGCACAACCCGGCGAACACGCCCACCACGGTGTGGCTCAACCCGCCTTCGGCGTGCAGCACCTGGTTGATGGTCGCCAGCAGCACGGTCACGCTCAGGCCACCGACCATGCCCAGCAGGATGGCGCCGATGACAATCAGCCGGAAGGGTTTGAGCAGGGTGAACAATTCATTGATCACCCCGCGTTTTGGTTGGCTCATGGAGGTTTCCCTGCTAGATGAAAAGGGCGAAGGCCATCGCGGGTGGTTGCCGGAAGGGCTTTAGGGCGCAGGCGCGCCTGTCTGTAAGACGGTTGGAGTGGGAGGGGATTTAACGGCGGATAGCCTGAGGAACACCGTTGTGGCGAGGGGATTTATCCCCGCTGGGGCGCGAAGCGGCCCCCAAACAGGCGACGCCGGTCAGTCAGAAATAGCCAGGCCATATTCATTGGGGGCTGCTTCGCAGCCCAACGGGGATAAATCCCCTCGCCACAAGGTATTCATGTGGCCTGCGGGTTTACATATCCCGCGCCACCCGAAAACCAATCCAGTCCCCCCGATTATCCGGCACCAGCGCGTTGCGGTTGCCGGAGCGGGAGAACACCGGCGCCTCGCCCCAGTCGTTGCCGCGGATGCGCTTGAACTCGCACTTGCCGGTCAGCCAGGCGCTGCCGTCGCTCGGCGCGCCCACGTAGTTTTCGTTGTAGCAATCGGCGGTCCATTCGTAGATGTTGCCGTGCATGTCGTACACGCCGAAGGCGTTGGGCGGGAAACTGCCGGCCGGGGCGGTGAAGTTGTAGCCGTCGGCCGCGCCGTAGGTGTTGGCGTGCTGGGCGATGCTGTAGGCCTTGCCTTCATCGAACGGGAAGGGGAACGGCCCGGTGCTGCCGCCGCGTGCCGCGTATTCGCGCAGGGACTCGCTGACCAGCCGATACGGTTTGCCAGTCTTTTTCGACAACCACGCCACGTAGGCATTGGCCTCGGCGAAATCCATGCACACCGCCGGGTGCCGGTCGGTGTACTGCTTGCGCGGGTCGCTGCCCTGGTAGTCCGGGATGCCGGCCTTGCACGCCCGACCGGGGCGCTCATCGCCGTCGGGCATGGTGTAG
Source organism: Pseudomonas sp. FP2300 (assembly GCF_030687595.1). Classification (NCBI taxonomy): domain Bacteria; kingdom Pseudomonadati; phylum Pseudomonadota; class Gammaproteobacteria; order Pseudomonadales; family Pseudomonadaceae; genus Pseudomonas; species Pseudomonas sp. FP2300. Next base: position 4,791,727 of record NZ_CP117440.1, on the reverse strand, counting down.
CCGGTGTCGCGCAGGTAGGCGAACCATTCGCCCTTGAGTACCTGGAAGCGACTGATCGCCAGCGGCTTGGCAAACGTCACCGGGTGCAGCGGGCCTTCGTCGGGTTCGCGGCCCACTTCGTCGTCCGGGGTGCCCATCTGGAAGGTGCCGGTGGGCAGTACGACCATTTCCGGGCAGTCCTTGCAGTCGCGGAAAACCTGGCCCGGTTGCGACGCCTGGGCGCCGGAGGGCAGCAGGGCGGCGAGGGCCAATGCCGGGAAAAACTTCAGCGAAAAACTGTTCATCCATCTCTCTCGATAAGGTCAAAAAGGTTCGGCTCAGAGCGTTTTGCCCAGCAACCCCATGAAGCGATCGATCTCGGCTTCGGTGTTGAGCAGCCCCGGTGCGGTACGGACCACCGGCCCGGCGTCGCGATGCACGGCGTCGGCGATCACCCGGTTCTTCATCAGGTAGGCGGCGATCTCGTCGCTGTCGCGACCCTTGACCCGGAAGAAGGTGAAACCGGCGGACAGCTCCGGGCTCAGGGGCGTGACCAGTTCGATCTGCGGCTGTGCCACCAATTGCTTTTTCAGGTAGCTGTTGAGGGCATGGATGCGTGCCTGCACCTCGGCCTTGCCCAGTTGCAGGTGCAACTTGAACGCCTCGTCGGCCGCCCAGCGATGCTCGAAAGCGTGGTAGCCCCCCGGGGTCATGACGGTGGAAAACGCCGTGGCTTCGGAGAAGGTCGGGATGATCGGCGTGACGTACTTGAGCGCTTCGCTGCGGCTGCACACCAGGCCCGTGCCGCGTGGGCCGAACATCCACTTGTGGGTGCCAGCGATGAAAAAGTCGCAATTCATGGCGGGGAAGCTGAGGTCTTCGACGCCGAAACCGTGCACGCCGTCCACCACAAAAATGATCCGCTGCTCATCGCTGCGGCCCTGGTTGTGCTTGTCCACCAGGGCGCCGATCTTGTCGATCGGCAGCTTCACGCCGCTGCCCGAGTGCACCCAGGTCATGCCCAGCACCCGGGTTCCGGGGCGGATGTTGCGGTCGATGGCCGTGAGGATCTGCTCATGGCTGGCGTCGTGGGCGTTCTCGAACAGCTTGATCTTGCGCACCCGTGTCCCCGTCCTTTGGGTGCGCAGGTCGAGGATGGTGTGGGTGGCGTAGTGTTCGTGGGCGGTGGTGAGGATTTCCTGGTCGGCCGCCACGTGGACGCCGCCGTAGATGATCGACAAGCCTTCGGTGGTGCTGCCGGTGAGGGCGATCTGCTTCGGCGTCGCTTGCAGGTAGCGGCCGGCCCAGGTGCGGACGTTTTCCTCGCGTTCTTCGGTGACGCCCAGATCCCAGTCCATCAACAGCCCCGGGTTTTTATCCAGGGCGGCGCGGTGCCGCTCGATGGCCTCGCGCACCGGGCGCGGGTGGGTGGTGATCAGGAAGTTGGAGAAGTGCAGGTAGTCCGGGTCCTGGTTGAACAGTGAGCGCAGTTGCGCCCATTTATCCCTGGGCAGTGGCGGCAGAGGATCGGCGCTGGCCGTGGCGGGCAGGTTGGCGGCGAGCGGCAGGCCCGCGGCGAGGATCCCGGCCTGCTTGAGGAAGGTACGACGCTCATTCATGGTTGGGCCGCCTTCTGGATCGAGACGACAGCGGGGCGGGCGGCTTTCTGGACCTGATCCCAGACTCGCAGGAAATTGCCGCCCCACAGTTTGGCGATGTCGGCTTCGGAGTAGCCGCGGGTCAGCAATTCGGCGGTGACGTTGCGGATGTCGCCGACGTTCTCCCAGCCTTTCACACCGCCGCCTTCGTTGAAGTCCGAGCTGATGCCGACGTGGTCGATGCCGATCTTGCGCACGGTGTAGTCGATGGCGTCCCCCAGGTCCTTGAGGCTGGCCTTGGGTTCTTCTTCGAGGATGGCGTAGAGCTGGCCGGCGTATTCGCCGAATTTCTGTTCCGGCCAGGCGGCGATGATCGGGTCGCCGGGCATCAGCGCCATCGCCAGGTTGGGCAGTGGCGGCAGGTCGAAACGTTCGCGCAGGGCGTTGAGTTTGTCCTGGGTCTTTTGTGTCAGCGGGCGCAGGTATTGGGAGAAACCGACGATCTGCACCACGCCGCCACTGGCCTTGATCAGTTGCATTTCCTTGTCGCTGAGGTTGCGCGGGATGTCGACCATCGCCCGTGGCGCCGAATGGGAGGCCACCAGGGGCGTGCGGCTCAGTTGCACGACTTGCTCCAGGGCCTGGGTCGACATCTGCGACACGTCGATGATCACGCCCAGGTCGTTCAGGCGCGTCACCGCTTGCTTGCCGATGTCCGACAGACCGCCCAGGGCGTCGGGCGAGTCGTTGAAGAACGGCAGTGGGCGCGAGGAGTCGGCCCAGTCGTTGTTGCCGATGTAGCTGAAACCGAACATGCGCATGCCCCGCGCCGTCCACAGGTCCAGCAGGTTCAGGTCGTGGCCCAGGGGATAGGCGTTGAGCATGCTGATGAAGATCGCGAACTTGCCTTCCCCGTGCAGGCGGCGGAAGTCATCCGGGGTGTAGGCGATGGCGACCTGGTTGGGGAAGTCCCGGACCAGGCCGGTGATGATCTTGTAGCGCACTTCCTGCTGGTTGCGCGCTTCCTCGACAAAACCGGCGGTGGGCTTGTGCGGCGCGTTGGGCCCGTTCCACAACTCCGGCCAGCCGAACACCGTCAGCGCCGCGCCGGACAGGTGGCCGCGATTGGCTTTCACCAGGTCGAACTGGCCGCTGCCGTCCTTGTCAGCTTCATTGCCGGCGGTGCCGAAGTCCAGCGGCACGGTGATGTGGCTGTCGAAGGACAGCAGGCGTTCGTGCAGTTCCCTGGCTTCTTTCATCACTTTGACCGGGTAGCCGGGGTTGTCCCGCCACCAGTGGTCCCAGGCCGCGACGCCCGCACCGACGGCCAACGCCAGGGTCAGGGGCACGCCAATGAAAAGAGCCTTTTTCGAACGAGGTGTTGTCATTGCCGATCTCAGTCAGGTTCGCCTTGGAAGGACAGGCGCGGGGGCCTTTGCTATCTGGGGAGAACGAGTGATCGGGCGGGAAATTTAGGTGCGCTCGGGGCCGCCATCGCGAGCAAGCTCGCTCCCACATTGGAACGCGGTCAACCTGTGGGAGCGAGCTTGCTCGCGATGGCGGTCTGACAGTCGACCGATTTCTCGCGGATGTACCAGATCCATTGTGGGAGCGAGCCTGCTCGCGATGAGGCCCTCACAGCTCGCCTATAAATTTGTCAGCCCACCCCTCGTTCTAGCTTGGATAAAGCCCGCTCCAGGGCTGGACACAGGTAAGGCAATGACGATTTCTCGACGATGGTTCATGGCAGGCCTGGCGCTGACCGGTGCCGCCGTGCCTGCGGTGTATTACGGGCATCGCGAACTGACCCGGCCGGACCCGACCATTACCCCCGGCGAGGCGTCGTTCGACGTGGCCGACGTGGCGGGCCAGCGCCGGGCCGATACGTTGCGGGGCATCTGGACGATCCGTTTCACCGGCCGCGACGCCGGTCTCGACGGCTTGCCCCAGGACGATCTGCAGCTTTTCCTCGATCTTGGCCAAAGGGGCCGTGGCCTGGTGGGTTACCTCGACAGCGCCGAACGTTTGCGCGCTGCCGAGGAGCCGCGTTACCGGGTGTTGGGCGACCTGGCCGGAACCGATCCGAAGCAACTGAGCTGGCGGCTGATGGGGGCGCAGCACGACGCGCCGGACTATGAATGCATCATGACCCTGGACGAAGTCTGGGCCGGTTTTGGCAATGCCGGCAGCGCCACCCTCAGCGGTCGGGTATTGCGCCTGGACCGTCCCTTGGCGTCGCCTGAACTGGACAATCATTTCATCGCCGTCAAGCAGCGCTTCCCCGAGGCCCGGGAGCGCACGCCGTTGAGCCCGGCACTGCTGGCCTGGCTGGTGTCGCCCGAGCATCGGCTGTTCCACCAGCTCTGGCACGCCTCGCGGGACAAATGGCACACCCTGGACGAGGACAAGCGCAATGCCCTGCGTGGCATCGGCTGGCAGCCCGGCCCACGGAACCAGGAGCGCGATGCCCGCGGGCCGCGCAAGGATCGCAATGGCTCGGGCGTGGACTTCTTTTTCATGCACCGGCACATGCTCGGCACGGCCCGTTCGTTCCAGCCGCTGCCGTCGTGGCCGCGCTTCCCCTTGCCGCAACCGGAGCTGGAACGCGATCGTCTTGGCTTCGCCCGCTACCTCGATAACCACGATGGCACGGCCTTGCCGCCGACCTGGCTGGCTGATGGCGACGAGCAGTACGCCCAGTGGGTCAGCGACATCAAGACCGCCGAGACCTACCACAGCAATTTCCAGGTCTGGGAATCGCGCTACCGCGACCCGCGCTACCTGGCGAAACTGACCCTGGGCCAGTTTGGCTCGGAAGTGGAATTGGGCCTGCACGACTGGCTGCACATGCGCTGGGCCTCGGTGCCGCGTGATCCGTCCAACGGCCACCCGGTGCCGTTCGCCCGCGACCCGGCGGACTTCGCCCAGCGTTGGTACGCCCCGGAGAATGACTTTCTCGGCGATCCGTTTTCTTCCCACGTGAACCCGGTGTTCTGGGCCTTCCACGGCTGGATCGACGACCGCCTCGAAGACTGGTTCCGCGCCCATGAACGCTTCCATCCGGGGGAAGTGAGCCGGCTCAAGGTCAACGGCGTGCCCTGGTTCGCCCCGGGCCGCTGGGTCGAAATCGCCGACCCCTGGCTGGGCCCGGACACCCACGGATGCAGCACCACGCCGGGACTGCAGGTCGGACGCTCGGTGGAGATGGACCCGGAAACCATGAAACTGGCCCTGCGCATCACCTTCGGCAGCGATGACAAGAAGCTCGCCGAACTGTTTCGTCGCGTGCCGCAACGGCCGTGGTATGCGCGCAATCTCAAGTCCAAGCCGGTGTGAGCTCTGGCCCGAACTGACCGAACCTGGGCTGTGTGAATGACTGCTTTTGTGGCGAGGGAGCTTGCTCCCGCTGGGCTGCGAAGCGGCCCCAAAACCAGCCCCCTCCAAACACCTGACCCACCGAGGAGCCAGCCATTGGGGGCTGCTGCGCAGCCCAGCGGGAGCAAGCTCCCTCGCCACAGGTGTCACTTGGCTTGAGGTTAGTGTGGGGCGTCAGCGCGGCGCAGCGATGTCCAGGGCGCGGTTCGCCAGCAGCTCACTCAGCTCGACCATCTGCTGGATCCCCAGGGCGAAACTCCGTCGTGCGCCTTCCAGATCAAAGGCCAGTTCGTTGGCCATGACATTGACTGACGCAAGGGTTTCGCTGAGGTTGGCCAGCAGGCATTCCAAGTCCGCACTCTCTGCCACGGTGAACAACTGGTCTGGTGGTGGAACGGGTTTTTCAGGTTTGGGGTCGAGGTAGTAGGAGAGGGCGCGGTCGGCGGCTTCGTCGAGTTTTTTGGAATCGTCTTCGGGGGGGTTGGGGGTGATCTTGAACATGGTGCAGCTCCTGATTATTCAAAGGACGCTGCCAGACATCACTTGCAGATGATGGGGTGGCAGCTATGCGCGGGTCTGCAAGACCGGGAAACCAGGAACCCGGCAGACCCGAAGGTCTCCCGCACACAGCCGCCATGAAGCGAACACGAACGTGTCGATTGGCTTCGGCTATGCGCCTGGTATTCGTCGGGCTTGCAGACCCGATCACTGATGAGCAGTGACGGGGAACAAGTTATCGATGGGGTGCCAGGCGCACAAGCCGGCGGATTCTGGCGTAGTTGTAGGCAATGACGCAAGGCAACGTAGCCTCACTCGGGAGTCCTACATGGCCCGATAAACAGAACCAAAGCCGAACACTATTTGTGGCTAGGAGATTTATCTGTGGGAGCAAGGCTTGCCCGCGATGCAGGCACCTCGGTCCTCGGAAACCGTGTCGTCTGCATCGCGGGCAAGCCTTGCTCCCACAGGAGATAACCCTAGCCACAATGTATTACTTGGCTTGAAGGTGGGTTTGGGGCTTACATCACCCGCCAACCCCCACCCAACGCCTTGTACAACGCCACGCTCGCCTGCACCCGCGCCAATCTCAGTTGCACGTTCATATCCTGGGCGGCGTATAGGGTGCGTTGGGTTTCCAGTACGGTGAGCAGGTCTTCGGCGCCGGCCTGGTAGCGGCGTTGGGCGATGTCGAAGGCGGTCTGGGCCTGGTGCAGTTCTTCGCTTTGCCATTGCCGTTGGCGGTCCAGGCCGTTGATGCCGTTCAGGGCTTTTTCGACGTCGGCGAAGCCGTTGATGATGGCGGCGCGGTAGAGTTCCAGCAGTTCCTCTTGGCGGGCGGTGGCCCTGTCTCGTTCGGCCCTCAGGCGGCCGTTGTTGAAGATCGGCGCGGCCAGGCCGGCCGTGAGGTTGTAGACGTTGTTGCGCAGCAACTGGTCGGCGATGTCGGCGCCGGTGGCGAGGCTCAGGCCCAGGGTCACGGTGGGCAACATGGCGGCGCGGGCCACGGTGATGTCGGCCTGGGCGGCGGCGAGGCGGGCTTCGGCGGCGGCGATGTCCGGGCGACGGCGCAGCAGTTCGCTGGGCACACCGGCGTCGATGGCGGGCCAGTGCAAGCGGTCGAAACTGTCGTCGTCGAGCTTGACCGACTGCACCGGTTGCCCCAGCAGCGTCGCCAGGGTGATCACCGCTTCCCGGGCCTGTTGCTGCACTTGGGGCACGCGGCGCTGCTGGGCCGCCACCAGGCTTTTTTGCTGGGACAGTTCCAGGGCCGTGGCGCTGCCGGCGTCGTAGCGGGTCTGCACCAGGTCGAGTACGCGTTGGGCGTTGTCCAGGTTCTGTTCGGCAATGCGCTGTTGCTCGCGCAGGGACAGCGCCTGGGTGTAGCTGTTGGCGACGCCGCTGAGCAGGGTCAATTCCACGGTCGCCCGGTCGAGCTGACTGGCTGCCAGCGTGCTTAGCGCACTGTCCCGAGCCGCCCGCTTGCCGCCCCAGAAATCCAGCTCATAGGTGGCGCTGAGGTTGGCGTCGTAGTAATCGATGGTGCGGTTGTCCCGGTCGACGTCCAGTTGGCTATAGCCTTTGCCGCGCAACAGCTCCTGGCGATTGCCGTTGAGCCCGGCCGTGACCGCTGGCAGCAACGGCGCGCCGGCGATCACCGCGCTGGCCTGGGCCTGGCGCACCCGGGCCATGGCGGCGGCCAGGTCGTGGCTGTCCCGGCGCGCCTGTTCGATCAAGCGGTTCAAGGGCGGGCTGCCGAAGTGTGTCCACCATTGCTGGTTATCCGCTCGGGCGCTGGGTGTGTCGAGGGACTGCCAGGCCGCTGGCGGCTGGATGCCGCTGTCCGGCGGCGACGCAGGGGTGGCGCAGGCGGCCAGCAACAGGCTGGCGGCCAGGAGGGTCAGGTGCGCTTTCATAGGGTGGGGTTCATTCACTGGTGAGGGCCGCGACCGGGTCGAGGCGGGCGGCCTTGCGGGCGGGCATGAAGCCGAAGACGACGCCGGTGACCAGGGCGCAGCCGAAGGCGCCGAACATCGCCAGCCATTCGAAGGCCACGGCGATCTTGCCCAGCAGCAAGGCGCCGCCCACCAGCAGGGCCAGGCCGATACCGGCGAGCCCGCCGACCACCGAGAGCATCACTGCTTCGGTGAGGAATTGGCGCAGGATGTCGCGCTGGCGAGCGCCGGTGGCCATGCGAATGCCGATCTCGCGGGTCCGTTCGCGCACGGTCATGAGCATAATGTTCATCACGCCGATGCCGCCCACCAACAGCGAAATCGCCGCAATGGCCCCGAGCATCAGCGACAGTGTGCCCTGGGTGCGGGCCTCGGCCTGGATCATCGCGGCGTTGTTGGTCAGTTCGAAGTCCTGCTTGCCGTTGTGCAGACGCAACAGGGTGCGGGAGACCGCCTGTTCGGCCTCCTTGACCTTGCCCGCATCCCGGGCGGCGATCACCACGTACTCGGGGTGACGGGTGCCGAACAGCCGCACACTGGCGGCGGAATAAGGGATGGCGACGCGATTGTCGGCGTCCGAATCCCCGGAGCTGGCGCCTTTTTCCGCCAGTACGCCGACCACCTGGAACGGCATGTTCTCGATCAGGATGTAGCGGCCGATGGGGTCGGAAACATCCTTGAGCAGTTTCTGCCGGACCTTGTGGCCGATCACCGCCACCGCCGCGGCGCCGCGTTCATCGGCGTCGGTAAAGTAACTGCCCTCGGCCACCGGCCAATTGAAAATGGTCGGAAAATTGGTGTCATTGCCGCCGACGTAGCTGGTGTGATCGAGGTTGCCGAAACGCACGCTGGCTTCGGCGCCGTTGACCGGCATGATGCGCTGTACCTCGGGCAGGTCGGCGAGGGCGGCCAGGTCGTATTCGCTGATGATGCCCTTGGCGGCGCGCGGTGCGGGTGCACTGCCATTGAGGTAGATGATGTTCGAGCCGAACGCGCCCATCTGGGCCATGACCTGGCGCTTGCTGCCTTCGCCCACGGCCAGCATCACCACCACCGAGGCCACGCCGATGACAATGCCGAGCAAGGTCAGGGCGGTGCGAAAACGATTGATCCACATCACCCGCCATGCCGCCTGCACCGCGTCCACCAGCTCACCTTTCCAGGCGTCGTTGTGTTCGCTGCCGGCGCTCAGGCGTTGGCGCAGATCCACCGCTTGCAGTGCCTTTGGGTTGGCTCGCCCGTCGTGGGGCAAAGCGCTGGCGCTGTCGCTGATGATCAGTCCGTCGCGGATCTCGATGATGCGCTTGGCCCGGGCCGCCACTTCGCGGTCGTGGGTGATCAGGATGACTACGTGGCCCTGGCTCGCCAATTCGTCGAGCAACGCCATGACCTCGGTGCCACTCTGGCTGTCGAGGGCACCGGTGGGTTCGTCGGCGAGGATGATGTGGCCGCCGTTCATCAAGGCCCGGGCAATCGACACCCGTTGCTGCTGGCCGCCGGACAACTGGTGCGGACGATTGCCGGTGCGGCTGGCCAGGCCAAGACGGTCGAGCAGGGCGCTGGCCCGGGCGTGGCGTTCGGCGGCGGAAGTGCCGGCGTAGATGGCCGGCATCTCGACGTTCTCCTGGGCCGTGCCGGAGGGGATCAGGTGATAGCCCTGGAACACGAAGCCGAAGGCCTCGCGCCGCAGCCAGGCCAGTTCGTCGCTGCCCAGGCCGGCGACGTCTTCCCCGGCGAAACGGTACTCGCCGCGGGTGGGGCGGTCGAGGCAGCCGAGGATGTTCATCAGGGTCGATTTACCGGAGCCGGACGCCCCGACAATCGCCAGGAATTCCCCGGCGTGAATGGACAAATCGATGCCGCGCAGCACCTCCACCCGAGGGCTGTCGCCACCGCCATAGGCCTTGCGAATGTCCCGCAGTTCGATCAGGGGTGTGTTCATTCAGCCTCCGCTGCCGCTGGCCGGGCCGATCAGCACCCGGTCGCCTTCGCTCAGGCCGTCGAGGATCTGGGTGCGCAGCCGATCGCTGACGCCGGTGCGAACGGTGCGCGGCTGGACATCGCCGTTGTCGGCCAGCACCTGTACCTGGCCGGCGTCCCGCAGGGCGGCGATGGGCACGGTCAGCACGTCCTTGGCCTGGGCGGCGACGAAAAATACCTGGGCGGTCATGTCGGTCATCAGCGCGCGGTCGGCGTTGTCGACGTCGAGCAACACGGTGTAGAGCACCACCCGCTCGCTGCCGCTGCGCCCGCTCGTGGGGCTGCCGCCCTGGCTGGCCTCCAGCGGGCGTGGCGGCACCGGGAGGATCTGGCGAACGGTGCTGCTCCAGCGCCGGCCGCCGCCGGCCAGGGTGGTGAAGTAGGCGGTCATGCCCGGTTTGACGTGGCCGATGTCGGCTTCCGAGACTTCGGCCCAGACCGTCATCGGCGACAGCCTTGCGATGCGCAGGATCAGCGGGGTTTGCTGCTGGGCGTTGAGGGTCTGGCCTTCCCGGGCTCCGACGGCGACCACGGTGCCGCTCATCGGCGCATAGATGCGCGTGTAGCCCAGCTCGGCCTCGTCGCTGCGCAGGCTGGCCTGGGCCTGGCGGATCTGGGCCTGGAACATGTCGATGCGCGCCTGGGTCGCGCGCACTTCGGCCTGGGCGGTCTGCACGTCTTCCTCGCGGGTGGCGCCGCCGGCCTTGAGTTGCTGCTGGCGGCGGAATTTCTGCTGCGCCAGGTCGTGCTGGGCGCGCTGTTCCTGAAGCTGGGCCTTGAGGTTCTCGATCGAAAAACGCCCGGCGTCGAGCCGGGCCTTTTGCGTGGACGGGTCGATTTCCACCAGCAATTGGCCCTCACGCACTTCGTCGCCGGCTTCCACGTGAATCTTCTGGATCTGCCCGGACGCCTGGGCGCCCACATCGACATAACGCCGCGGTTGCAAAGTGCCCAGGGCGGTGACGCTGTTTTCGATATCGCCACGGGTGACGGGCGCGGTGACCAGGGGCGCACGGCTGGGCACGATCGCTTGCCACGCGGCGAAGGCCACGGCCGGAAGCAGGGCGAAGGTGAGAAGCCAGGCGCGTCGGGTAGGGCGGGGACGTTTCATGCAGGGTTCCGGCCGGTGATATCGGGCCCGTCCCAGGAAGGGCAGGGACGGGGGGCTGTTCTGGTAAACGAGCGTTCCGGGCGGGAATTTAGCGGGTGAAACACTTGGTAGCAGGTTGGGGAAAACAGTTGAAGCGCCACAGACCCCTGTGGCGAGGGAGCTTGCTCCCGCTGGGGCGCGAAGCGGCCCTGAAACCTGAATCCCGTTTATGTCAGATTCGCTGGTGTTGCCTGCCTTGGGCCTGCTGCGCAGGCCAGCGGGAGCAAGCTCCCTCGCCACAAAAGCCGCCAATAGAAAGGAACGAATCCGCCTCGATGCAAACCAACGCTTTAAATCTATATGAGAATTACTATAAATTACGCGATTGAATCTGCCACTATCGTGCCATGCCCTTGTCCGGCATGCCGGGTGGCACAGGGATAGCTGTCGCAGTCATTGCGCACGGGAGTCATGGTGGAAAACTACTATCGCGAGCTGGTGTGTTTCCTGAACGCCAGGCTTGGCAACCGCCAGGCGGCCGAGGATGTGGTGCATGACGCCTATGTGCGGGTGCTGGAGCGTGCCAGCGACACGCCCATCGAACAGCCTCGGGCGTTCCTCTACCGCACGGCGCTGAACCTGGTGATCGACGGGCATCGGCGCAATACGCTGCGCCAGGTCGAATCCCTGGATGTGCTGGACAGCGAAGAACGCTTCTTCACTCCGTCGCCCCACACCAGCCTCGACCATGGCCAGCGTCTGGACATGCTGCGGCGCGCCCTGGCCGAGCTGCCACCGCTGTGCCGCGAGAGTTTCCTGCTGCGCAAGCTCGAAGGCCTGTCCCACCCGCAAATCGCCGAGCGCCTGGGCATTTCCCGAGCGCTGGTGGAAAAGCACATCGTCAACGCCATGAAGCACTGCCGCGTTCGCGTGCGACAGTGGGACGCGCCCTGATTCGATCGTCGCCGGTCACCCGGCGGTAAATTTTTTTTCATTGTCCTCGTTCCTCTCAACAGACGACTTGCCGGCGCCTCGAATGCCGGTCAGGTTCCCCAGGCTTTTCGTGCCCTGTTGAGGGGCTTTTCCAGAGGACACTGGACATGACACAGGCAATTGCATCGCCCATCGTTCACGACTTGATCGGCATTGGCTTCGGCCCTTCGAACCTGGCGCTGGCCATCGCGCTGCAGGAGCGGGGGCCGGTCCAGGGTGAACTGGACGTGCTGTTCCTCGACAAGCAGGCCGACTACCGCTGGCACGGCAACACCCTGGTGACCCAGAGCGAGTTGCAGATTTCCTTCCTCAAGGACCTGGTGACCCTGCGCAACCCCACCAGCCCGTATTCGTTCGTCAATTACCTCAAGCACCATGGCCGCCTGGTGGACTTCATCAACCTCGGCACCTTCTACCCGTGCCGCATGGAGTTCAATGACTACCTGCGCTGGGTGGCCGGGCACTTCACCGAGCAGAGCCGCTATGGCGAGGAAGTGCTGCGCATCGAACCGGTGCTGCACAACCAGCAGGTCGAAGCGCTGCGGGTGATCTCCCGCGACGCCCAGGGCGCAGAACTGGTGCGTACCACCCGTTCGCTGGTGGTCAGTGCCGGCGGTACGGCGCGCATTCCCGAGGCGTTCAAGGCGTTCAAGGACGACGCGCGGGTGTTCCACCATTCCCAGTACCTGGAGCGCATGGCGGGCCAACCGTGCGTGAAGGGTCAACCGATGAAGATCGCCATCATCGGCGGCGGGCAGAGCGCGGCGGAGGCCTTCATCGACCTCAACGACAGCTTCCCTTCGGCACAGGTCGACATGATCCTGCGCGGCTCGGCCCTCAAGCCGGCGGACGACAGCCCGTTCGTCAACGAAGTGTTCTCGCCGGAATTCACCGACCTGGTGTTCCAGCAGCCCCACAGCGAGCGCGAGCGCCTGGTCAACGAGTACCACAACACCAACTATTCGGTGGTGGACATCGACCTGATCGAGCGCATCTACGGGATTTTCTATCGCCAGAAAGTCTCCGGCATCGCCCGTCATGCGTTCCGCACCCTCACCACGGTGGAGAAGGCCACGGCCACCGATGCCGGCGTGGAACTGGCGGTGCGCAACAACGCCACCGGTGAGCTGACGGTGCGCCGTTATGACGCCGTAGTGCTGGCCACCGGTTACGAGCGGCAGATGCACCGCACCCTGCTGGAACCGCTGGCGCAGTACCTGGGGGATTTCGAGGTGGATCGCAACTACAAGCTGATCACCGACGAGCGCTGCAAGGCGGCGATCTACATGCAGGGCTTCTGCCAGGCCAGCCATGGCCTGAGCGACACTTTGCTGTCGATCCTGCCGGTGCGTGCCGATGAAATCGCCGGTTCGTTGTATGAGCATGGGAACAATCGCGGGCAGGCGCGTCCGGTGCGCGACTTGCTGCTCGCCGCCGTATAGGCCCTATGGGAGCGAGTCACTCGCAGGAAATCTATCAGCCAACGCAACCCCTTGTGGGAGCGAGCTTGCTCGCGATGGCGTCAGTTCAGTCAATATTGAAGTGACTGACACGACGCCTTCACGAGCAAGCTCGCTCCCACAGGTCCGGGCCCTGGTTCTGGCCTCAAGTCACTCACAGGAAATTCTTCAGAAACTTCCTACACTCACCTCATGCGTCTGCTCGACAGGCGCATCGACGGTTCGCTGTTCCCTCGTATTGGCAGTCTGAACCCCCAGCCGGTGACCCTGACTGAAGGTACGGTCGACGGTGCGCCGGGCCGACTACGCCAAGCGAAACACCCTGATCAAAATGATGCTGCTTTTACGCACAGGCCTGCTGGCGCTGTTGCTGGGCTCATTGAGCATGGCGCCACCGGTAGGCGCGACCTCTGAGTCGTTGCAGGTGCTCGGGCGCTCCCATGTGGATGATTATTCGGTGTCCCTGGACACTGGCGACTGGGCCTGGCTGCGCCAGAAGGGCACGTTGCTGCTAGGTACCTCGGCGCCGGACTATGCGCCGTTCAGCATCACCGGCAATGGTCGTGACTACGAAGGCCTGACCGCCGACTATGCGCAACTGCTGGGGCAACTTTTGCACGTCAAGGTGCAGGTGCAGCGCTATGCGTCCCGGGCCGAAGCGCTCCAGGCCCTGCGCGGCGGTGAGATCGACCTGCTCGACACCGCCAACGGCTTCGAAGCCGCCGATCCGGACCTGGCGATGTCCCAGGCCTATGCCGAGGACTTGCCGACCCTTGTGGCCCGCATCGACGACAGCCAGGACTTGCCCACAGACCTGGCGGGCAAGCGGGTGGCGATGCTCTATCACTACTTGCCACCGGAGACGGTCGAGGCGTTTTATCCCGAGGCTTCCTTGCAGTTGTTCCCCTCGACCTTGAGCGCCATCGGTGCCGTGGCGTTTGGTCAGGCCGACGTCTACCTGGGGGACTCGATCAGTTCCAACTACCTGATCAGCAAGAACTACCTGAACAATGTTCAACTGGCCGATTTCTCGCGCCTGGAAGTGCAGCCGTTCGCCTTTGCGGTGAGTCGCGACAATTCGCGCGTATTGCGCATCGTCAACGCCGCGTTACAAGCCATTCCCACCCGCGAGCGCATGATCATTCTGCGGCGTTGGAGTGCCGGCGGAGCGAGCATGCCCGGTCAGCAGGCGCTGCATTTCAGCGTCAACGAACAGCGCTGGCTGGATGCCCATCCGCGAATCAAAGTGGCGGTCAACGAAAACTTCCTGCCGCTGACGTTCTTCGACGAGCAAGGCCATTTGCGGGGTATCGGCGCCGATGTGCTGGCCCGGATCAGCCTGCGCACCGGTTTGAAATTCGATGTGCAGCGGGGCGACTCGGTTGACGAGTTGATCGGGCAGATCAAGGACGGCAAGGCCGACGTCTTGGCGACCGCCACCCCCAGCGCCGAACTTGAGGACGAGTTGCGTTTTACCCGACCGTACCTGACAAACCCGTTCGTGCTGGTGGTGCCGATCAGGGCCAAGGCGCTGACCCTGGACCAGATGAATGGCAAGCGCGTGGCGCTGGTGCGTGGCAACGTGCTGCGCGAGTTCCTGCTGGAGCAGTTTCCCCAGGTGCAACTGGTGGCGGCGCAGAATGCGGCCGACGCCATGGCCATGGTCGCCGCCGGCACGGCGGACGCCGCGATCAATCCGCTGATCAGCGCCCGCTACATGATTTCCCGCCAGTACCGGGACACGCTGCAAGTCACCAGCACCGTGGGCACCGTGCCCGCACACATTGCCCTGGCGACGAACCGGGGCGCATTGGAACTCCATTCGATCCTGGACAAGGCACTGTTGAGCATTTCCCCGGAAGAAATGGACGAACTGACCAACCGCTGGCGCAGTGAGGTGGTGATCGACGACAGTTACTGGCTGCGCAACCGCACCACGATCCTCCAGGGGTTCGCCGTCGCTGCGCTGCTGTTGCTGGTGGCCTTGGGCTGGGGCATTTATCTGCGGCGCCTGCTGGAACAATTGCGCGTGGCCAAGGAAAGCGCCGACGCGGCCAATCGGGCCAAGACCACCTTCGTGGCGACCATGAGCCATGAGATCCGCACGCCCATGAATGCGGTGATCGGTCTGCTGGAGCTGGCCCTGAAAAAAGCCGACCAAGGCGTCGTGGACCGGTTGTCCATCGAAGTCGCCTCGGACGCCGCCCATGGCATGCTGGACTTGATCGGCGACATCCTCGACATCGCCCGCATCGAGTCGGGCAAGTTGTCGCTGGCGCCGCAACGGGCCAATCTGCACGCGTTGATCGAGTCGGTGGCGCGGATTTTCGAGGGCCTGGCCTGGCAGAAACACCTGCGCTTGCACTGGGCGCTGGAGGCCGGGGTCAACCGCGACGTGTTGATCGACCCATTGCGCTTCAAGCAGATCGTCTCGAACCTGTTGAGCAACGCCATCAAGTTCACCGACCAGGGTGAAGTGCGCCTGAGTGTGCGTGGCGAGCCGGCCCCCGGGCATGAACGCCTGGGCCTTTGCCTGCGGGTCGAGGACAGCGGTTGCGGTATTTCCCCCGAGGATCAGCGCCGCCTGTTCAGTCCCTTTACCCAGGCCGGCCATCATTCCCAGTCGGCCCGCAGCGGTTCCGGGTTGGGCTTGGTCATCAGCCGTACGTTGTGCGAAATGATGGGCGGCACCCTGACGTTGCGCAGCGTGCCGGGGGAGGGTACGCAAGTCGAGGTTCTGTTGGACCTGCCCCTGCTCGACGCGCTGCCGACGGCGCCGCCTGCCGAGGTCGAGGCGCTGTTGCCGGTCCCGGCGCTGAGTATCCTGGTGGTCGACGACTACCCGGCCAACCGCTTGCTGCTGTCCCAGCAACTGGGTTACCTGGGGCATCGTGTCCGGGAGGCACAGAACGGTGTCGACGGCCTGCAGGCCTGGCGTAGCGAACACTTCGATGTGGTCATCACCGACTGCAACATGCCCTTGATGAGCGGCTACGAACTGGCCCGGGCCATTCGCGACGAAGAGCGTGAGCGCAACCTCTCACCGGTGCTGATCCTGGGCTTTACCGCCAACGCCCAGTCCGAGGAACGGGACCGCTGCGTCGAGGCCGGAATGGACGATTGCCTGTTCAAGCCCATCGGCCTCAAGGCACTCAACGCACGCCTGGCTTCGGTCACGCCGGATGCGCGGGCGCCCCAGTCCGACGATGATCTCGACTTGACCGGCCTGGAGCAACTGACCGGGGGCGACACGACGGCCATCAGGGCGCTGCTGGAGGAACTGGTCAGCAGCAATGCCGAAGATCAAGCGCGGTTGCAGCATTTGGCCACCCGACCCGACTTGCCAGGCCTGGCGGACCTGGCGCACCGGATCAAGGGCGGAGCGCGGATCATCCAGGCGCAACGCCTGATCGCCGCCTGCGAGGCGCTGGAAAGCGCTTGTCGAGGGGACGATACGGTGCTGCTCGCCAACACCGTGGAAGACCTTCGCCAAGCCATCGAGCACCTGGCGGAACGGCTCAAGGCCCACGTGGCGAGGGAGCTTGCTTCCACTGGGCCGCGAAGCGGTCCTCCAGGTACCCCGCAGAGATAAATTCCCTAGCGACATGGGCTGTGTCTGTCCTGATTTTAGGAATAGTCCTACATCGCCCTTCAAACGCTTCCTCTAGCCTGAGCGCCCTGAATGTTCTTGAGCCGGTGCCTACCTGGCGCGTTGCTATTGGAAAGCTTGCCATGCCGAACAAAGCACTCCGTATCCTGATTGCCGACCCACAACAGACCCATCGAATCGTGCTGGAACGTCTGTTCAACCAACAGGGCTACCACCGGATTGTCCCCGTGAGCCATTTGCAGGAATTGCTCACGCTGGTGGAGTACGGCAGCGAGCCGTTCGACCTGATTGTCGTCAACGCACAATTGGCGGGCGGCGCATTGGATCTGCACGACTTTGTTATCTACAACCCGCAGGTGTGTCACGGGATGATTTACAACGCACAACCGGCCAGCCAGTCGTCGGTGCCTGTCGCGCGTCGATCGAGCGTGCACCTG
Organism: Pseudomonas sp. FP2300; assembly: GCF_030687595.1. Classification (NCBI taxonomy): domain Bacteria; kingdom Pseudomonadati; phylum Pseudomonadota; class Gammaproteobacteria; order Pseudomonadales; family Pseudomonadaceae; genus Pseudomonas; species Pseudomonas sp. FP2300. Next base: position 4,774,752 of record NZ_CP117440.1, on the reverse strand, counting down.
AGCCAGGCGCCACTGCCTGACCTCGCGTCACTGCGACGCCTGATGGAGCAGGTTGATCCTCATGTCCATGAGCCGCTGCAACCGTGGGTGCGTCCCCTCAGGCAGGGTCATGGACACTGAACAAGGCCGTTGGTCCGCACTGTCAGGTCTGACAGGTGGCAGGGCCTGGCACTTGTGCAAGAGTCCGGTGCGGTCACGGCACCGGCGCCGTTTGTATTGTTTTGGGGAACTGCCTTGAAAGACGTGTTGATCGTGGATGACCACCCTGTCATACGAGGGGCGCTGCGGCTCATTTGCCAGAATGAGGCGTTCACCCACATCCGGGACGCCAGCGGCGTGGCCGATGCCAGGGCCCTCATCAAGGAGCGCGCGCCAGACCTGGTGATCCTGGACCTGGTGATGAACGGCTTCGATGGCCTGGACCTGCTGGTCTGGATCATGGCCCAGTTTCCTGAATGCAGCGTGCTGGTGTTCACCTCCCAGGATGCGCAGCACTTCTGCAACCGCTGCATCTCGGCCGGGGCCCGGGGCTTCGTGACCAAGAAAAGCGACCTCAAGGAATTGACCAAGGCCATCCAGGCGTTGAAGTCCGGTTATGCCTATTTCCCCCAGATGCCCGTCCGCCTGGATTTCCAGCAACGCAGCGAACAGCAGGCCCTGGAAAGCCTCTCCACCCGCGAGCTGTCCATCCTGCGCATGCTGGCCATGGGCATGCGCGGCAAGGACATCGCCGAAAGCCTGTTCCTGAGTCCTAAAACCGTCAGCACCTACAAGACTCGCCTGTTGGAAAAACTCGGCTTGCAATCCTTGGTGGGGTTGTCGGAGTTTGCCAAGCGTAATCATCTTTGAATGAGTTACACCAAATAAGGTGGGAGCGAGCCTGCTCGATAGCAGTCTGATAGTCGATGCATCATCGGCAGAGGCACCGCCATCGCGAGCAGGCTCGCTCCCACAGTTTTTTGATCGCTGTTCTCCAGATAGAACGCTAAGGCCGGTTTTTGCCATCTAGTGATTGAAGGGTGTCGGTTTTAAGCTGCGTTCATCGAATCGCAGTACCTGATTTTGGAGACACGGCATGAAAAACATCATCGGCCTCTACACCAGTCCACGGCCCCATTGGGTCGGCGATGGCTTTCAGGTTCGCACGCTGTTTTCCTACGACAACCTGGGCAAGCACATCAGCCCGTTCCTGCTGCTGGATCATGCCGCCCCCACGGAATTTACGCCCACCACCGAGCGCCGTGGCGTCGGCCAGCACCCCCATCGCGGTTTTGAAACCGTGACCATCGTCTACCAGGGCGAACTGGAGCACCGCGACTCCACCGGCAGCGGTGGCAAGATCGGCCCTGGCGATGTGCAATGGATGACCGCTGCTTCCGGCATCATCCACGAAGAGTTCCACTCCGAAGCCTTCGCCCGGCAGGGTGGGTTCATGGAAATGGTCCAGCTGTGGGTCAACCTGCCCGCCAAGGACAAGATGGCCCCGGCCGGCTACCAGACGATCCTCAAGGGTGACATCCCGAACATTGCCCTGAAGGACGACGCCGGCAGCCTGCGCCTGATCGCCGGGCGTTTCGAAGGGCATCAAGGCCCCGCGAAGACCTTCACGCCCATCGACGTCTGGGACATCCGCTTGAATGCCGGAAAAACCCTCACCCTTGACCTGCACGAAGGCCACAACACCGCCCTGGTGGTATTGCGAGGCTCGGTCCAGGCCAATGGCCGCGAACGGGTCGAGGCCGGGCAGATGGCCCTGTTCGACCGGGCTGGTGATCAATTGAGCCTGCAAGCCAATAACGATGCCGTGGTACTGCTGCTCAGCGGCGAGCCGATCGACGAACCCATCGTCGGCCATGGTCCGTTCGTGATGAACAGCGAACAGGAAATCCACCAGGCCTTCAGTGATTTCCACTCCGGGCGTTTTGGCCGGATGGACGACTGAACGCGAAAACTACCACCACCCTGAACCCCCTGTTTGCGTGGTCGGTACACTCTCGTCAAAACTGTGCCAATCTTCGCCAATGGCCTTTCTGGAGCTGTCCCGATGCTGTCTCTGATCTCCGATCACCCGCTGCTCTGTGCCCTGGTGCTGCTTGTGCTCGACCTATTGATGTGGCGCCTGGTCAGTGCGGATCGGACCTATTGGAAAATCGGCGCAAGGGTGGTGATTTTTTCGTTGTTCAGCGTGCTGCTGTTCAACGAAGGCCTCAACCCCATGCAGCCGGCGCAGTGGGTCGACGATGTGCCGCGGCATCTGGCCGCTACCGGTTTGCAGATCGCCTGGTGGTTGTTTGCCGCGCGAACCCTGACGGTGCTGATCGGCGCGGCGATGATGCAACGGGTCGGTCATACCGGGCGGTTGTTGCAGGACTTGCTGGGCGCGGTGATTTTCCTGATCGCGGTCATCGCGGCCCTGGCTTATGTGCTGGACCTGCCGGTCAAGGGCGTACTGGCGACGTCGGGTGCGATGGCGATCATCGTCGGCCTGGCCTTGCAGAGCACCCTCAGCGATGTGTTCTCCGGCATCGTGCTCAATACCACCAAGCCCTATCAGCTCGACGACTGGATTTCCATCGACGGCACCGAAGGCCGGGTCACCGACATCGACTGGCGAGCCACGCGCTTGCAGACCGCCCAGGGCAGCATGGCGGTGATCCCCAACTCGTTGGCGGCCAAGGCCAAGGTCATCAACTTCAGTCGACCCAGCGATGTCCATGGCTTGTCCATCAGCGTCCAGGTCAGCCCTCACGCGCGGCCCCAAACCGTGATCGACGCGCTGGAGCGGGCGATGATCGGCTGTCGTTCCTTGCTCTCCACCCCCGCACCCTGCGTCACGCTTAAAAGCAGCGGCAGTGCTGGTGCGGAGTACGAGATCAGCGGTTTCGTTGCCTCCATGGCCCAGAAACGCACGGTGCGCAACCAGCTGTTCGACCTGGCGTTCCGGCATTTGCAGGCGTCGGGCGTGAGCCTGTTGTCTACCAGCGAAAGCACGACTCCCCAGGCGGTGTCGCGCCCCCGGGCCTTGCTGGAAAGCTCGAACATTTTCTCCACCCTGCGCCAGGATGAGAAAGACACCTTCGCTCAGAACATGACCCTGCAGACCTTCCGCGCGGGCGACGTGATCCTGGCGGCCGGGGAGGTCAGCGATCATCTGTTCATCATCGAATCCGGGGTGGTCAGCGTGACCCTCATGCGCAACGGCCAGCCACTCGAGGGCGGGCGCATGGGGCCGGGAGAGGTGATCGGCGAAGCCGGGATCGTCGCCGAGCAGGCTGCGCTGGCGAATTTTACCGCCAAGACCTTCTGCACCCTGTACCGCATCGAGAACAGCTACCTCAAGCCTTGCCTGGAGGCCCGCCGCGACATCAACGACGCCATGAAGAACCTATTGGACGTACGCATCCACCTGGCACAGAACCTCACCCGCGAGCTGCCCAAGCCCGTGGCCAAGAAGCGCTTCCTGCAATGGCTGCGAAGCCGGGCCTGAAGCCTATCTTGAAGTCCCCACGTCCCCCTGTGGCGAGGGGATTTATCCGCGCTGTGTGGGAGCAAGGCTTGCCCGCGATGTAGGCGCCTCGGTTCTCCGGAAGATCGCGTCATCTTCATCGCGGGCAAGCCTTGCTCCCACAATCCCCTGGGTCTTCATTGGCCACCCGAACTTCCCAACAATTGGCTATTTGTACCGCGCCACTGCACGGCTAACTTAGCGCTACACCCAATTGTCCTGGAGTTCACCATGCAACCGCGTATCGATTTCTACACCGCTTCCCCCGACGCTTTCAAAGCCATGCTGGCCCTGGAAACCGCCGTCTCGAAACTGGGCCTGGAGAAGTCCCTGCTGGAGCTGGTCAAGCTGCGTTCCTCGCAGATCAACGGCTGCGCCTTCTGCATCGACATGCACACCGCCGACGCCCGCAAGGACGGCGAGACCGAACGCCGCTTGTACGCCGTGACCGCATGGCGCGAAGCGCCGTTCTTCACGGGCCGTGAACGCGCCGCCCTGGCCTGGACCGAAGCCCTGACCCGCCTGAGCGACACCCACGCGCCAGACGCCGACTACACCCTGTTGAGCGAGTATTTCAGCCCTAAGGAAATGGTCGACCTGACGGTGGCGATCAACGCCATCAACGGCTGGAACCGTCTGGCGGTGGGGTTTCGCAAGATGCCTGAGGCCTGAGACCTCTTGCACCAGAAAACCTGTGGGAGCGAGCCTGCTCGCGATAGCGGTCTGACAGTTCATGCATCACTGACTGACACACCGCCATCGCGAGCAGGCTCGCTCCCACAAGGATCAATTCCAGACTTTAAAGCTTCGGACGACAGGCACCGCAATCCGTTTGCTTCTCCTTAATAGTAACCATTACTATTCACGCCCCGTTCCCACAGCGCGCCGTGATGACCCCCAAGCTGCCCCGCAGACCCGGCTTTTTCGAGCATTACGAAGAGTTGATCGGCACCTGGACCCGTCGCCTGCGCAATCGCCAGCAGGCCGAGGACCTGGCCCATGACACCTTCGTGCGGGTGCTTGAGTCCGATTCGAGCGGGGTCGAGCAGCCACGGGCCTATTTGCATCAGACGGCGCGCAACATTGCAGTGGATGGCTATCGGCGCGAAGATCGACGGGGGGCCATGGAAGAGGCTGTCATCGACCTTGGTCAGTCGTTTTCGGGCGACCCGGAGCACTTCATGCACGCGATCCAACTGGCGGACTCCATCGAGCGGGCGCTTGCCGAGCTGCCGGCCAACTGCCGCACGGTGTTCGTCTGGCAGAAGATCGAGGGCCTGACCCAGGCGGAGATCGCCGAGCGCCTGGGCCTGTCCAAGAACATGGTGGAAAAGTATATGATCCGCACCCTGCGGCATCTGCGCGATCGTCTGGACGGGCCTGGCCAATGATCCGTCGCCATCTTCCACCCGAGCCACAGGACCTTCCATGATGGATAGCCGTGAATGCCCGTGCGGGCAGGACAGGGTTCGCGACGCGGCGGCGCAATGGTTCGTACGTTTGCAAGCACCTGCCATGAGTGTCGAGGAGCGCCAGCGCTTCGAAGCCTGGCTGGACGAGCATCCCAACCACCGCGACGAAATCCAATTGCTGCAGGGGATCTGGAGCGCCACGGACCTGTTGCCCAAGGAACGCCTGCGAGCGTTGTGCGAAGCTCCTGCCAAACGTTCCCCGCGTCGGCCTCTGTTGCGTTATGCGGTCGCCGCCGGGTTGTTCGCGGCGGCGCTTGGTTTGGGGTTGTTCAGCGGCTTGAGTTCTTCCACCGACTACAGCGGCGAATATGCCACCGCCTTCGGTGAGCGTCGGCATATCGCCTTGCCCGACGGCTCGGTGATCGACCTCAACAGCCGCAGCCGGGTGCGTATTCAATTCGCACACCGTCAACGCCGAGTGGAGTTGGCCGAAGGCGAGGCGTTGTTCACGGTCGAGCATGACGCCGGCCGGCCATTCACGGTCGATGCGGGCAACGGTCAGGTAACGGTAACCGGGACGCGCTTTGACGTGCGCCGCGATGCCGACAAGACCCGGGTGGCGGTGGAGCAGGGCAGCGTCAAGGTCCAGGGACGCGATGCACCGCGAACCCAGTACGTCAGTCTTACGCCGGGCCTTGGCACCCAGATCGATGCCCAGGGCAAAGTCGCCACACCTTACGCGGTCAACGCCGAGGCGCTCACCGCCTGGCGCAACGGCAAACTGGTGTTCAATAACGCGCCGCTGAAGGAAGTGGCTGAAGAAGTCTCCCGTTATCGCGCCAACCCCCTGCGGGTCGGCAGTGCGGCGGTGGGTAACTTGCGCCTGACCAGCGTGTTCCGTTCCGACGATCCCGAGGCTCTGCTCAAGGCCCTGCCGAGCATTCTGCCGGTGGCCGTGCGCACCCTGGATGACGGCAGCCAAGAAATAATTGCGCGATAGATTCAGGTTTTTTTCGAGTTCTTCGTCTTCTTGTCCAACTGCAACTGGTTTGCATTAACAGACGCGTATTCTTGCGATCAACAGGACAAGGTTCGACGTGAAAAAAACCGCCAAAAACAACAATCGTAGCCCCGCACGCTGGCTGCCACTGGCCCTGACCCTGGCGGTCAGCGCCGCGCTGCCCCAGGCGTTCGCCGATCAGTCCGCCACCGCCATTCACATCCAGGCGCAGCCGTTGGGCCAAGCCTTGAGCCAGCTCGGCCAGCAAACCGCGTTGCAAGTGTTCTTCAGCCCCGAACTGGTGGCCGGCAAGCAAGCCCCGGCGGTGGACGGCAACCTGTCCCCGGAAGCGGCCTTGCGCCAATTGCTCCAGGGTAGCGGCCTGCAATACCAGATCGATGACGGTTCGGTGACCGTTCTGCCGGCACCCTCGGCATCCAATGCGGGCCCGATGGAGCTGGGCGCCACTGAAATCCAGGTGGTCGGCGATTGGCTCGGCGATGCCAACGCCGAAGTGGTGCAGAACCATCCCGGCGCGCGCACGGTGATCCGCCGCGAAGCAATGGTGGAGCAGGGCGCCATGAACGTCGGTGATGTGCTGCGGCGCGTGCCGGGTGTGCAGGTGCAAGACGCCAACGGCACCGGCGGCAGCGACATTTCCCTGAACGTCGGCGTGCGTGGCCTCACCTCGCGCTTGTCGCCGCGCTCCACAGTGTTGATCGACGGCGTGCCGGCAGCGTTTGCGCCCTACGGCCAGCCACAGTTGTCCATGGCGCCGATCTCCTCGGGCAACCTGGACAGCATCGACGTGGTGCGCGGCGCCGGATCCGTGCGCTACGGGCCACAGAACGTCGGCGGGGTGATCAACTTCGTGACCCGGGCGATTCCGGAAAAAGCCACCGGCGAAATCGGCACCACCCTGGAAACTTCCCAACGCGGTGGCTGGAAGCACATCGACACGGCGTTCCTCGGCGGCACCGCCGACAACGGCCTGGGCGTGGCACTGTTGTATTCGGGCGTCAACGGCAATGGTTATCGCCGAAGCAACAACGACAACGACATCGACGACGTCATCCTCAAGACCCATTGGGCGCCCACCGATGTGGACGATTTCTCGCTGAACTTCCATTACTACGACGCCAAGGCCGACATGCCCGGCGGCCTGACCCAGGAGCAGTATGACGCCGACCCGTACCAGTCCGACCGTGACTGGGACAACTTCAGCGGGCGCCGCAAGGATGTGTCGTTCAAGTGGTTGCGCCAGATCGACGATCGCACCCAGGCCGAAGTGCTGACCTACTACTCCGACAGCTACCGTGGCAGCACCATCGCCTCCCGGGACCAGCGCAACCTGGCCTCCTACCCGCGCACCTATTACACCTTCGGCATTGAGCCTCGGGTGTCCCACGTGTTCGACCTGGGGCCAACCACCCAGGAAGCCAGCGTCGGCTATCGCTACCTCAAGGAAGGCATGCACGAAGAAGCCAGCCGCCTGGCGTTGCGTAACAACGAACCGGTGGTGCGTCCGGGCTCCGACGGTCACGTTTACCAGGACCGCACTGGCGGCACTGAAGCTCACGCGGTCTACATCGATGACAAGATCGATATCGGCAAATGGACCATCACCCCGGGTATCCGCTTCGAAAGCATCAGCACCGAGTGGCACGATCGCCCCGTGCTCGACACCGCCGGTCGCCCCGTGCAGGAAAAACGCCGCAGTATCGACAGCAACGAACCGCTGCCGGCCCTGAGCGTGATGTATCACCTGTCCGATGCGTGGAAGCTGTTCGCCAACTACGAGACGTCGTTCGGTAGCCTGCAATACTTCCAGCTCGGCCAGGGCGGCGACGGCAACAACACCGCCAGCGGTCTGAGCCCGGAAAAGGCCAAGACCTACGAGATCGGTACGCGCTACAACGATGACGTGTGGGGCGGGGAAGTGACGCTGTTCTACATCGACTTCGACGACGAGTTGCAGTACATCAGCAACGACGTGGGCTGGACCAACCTGGGCGCGACCAAGCACCAGGGCCTGGAAGCTTCGGTGCATTACGACATGGCCGCGCTCGACCCACGTCTCGAAGGCCTCACCGCCAACGCCGGTTTCACCTACACCCGGGCGACTTACGAAGGCGAGATTCCAAGCTTCAAGGGCCGCGACCTGCCGTTCTATTCCCGTCAGGTGGTGAACCTGGGCCTGCGCTATGACGTCAACCGCTGGACCTACAACCTCGATGCCTTCGCCCAGTCGAAACAGCGCTCGCCGGGTACCGGCGTGAACGCCGATGGCAGTTTCAGCGGTGACTACATCACCGACGGCACCGCTGACGGGCAGTACGGCGACATGCCGGGCTATGTGCTCTGGAACGTGCGCGCCGGCTACGACTTCGGCGAGCAACTGTCGAACCTGAAAGTCGGCGCCGGGGTGAAGAACCTGTTCGATCACCAGTACTACACCCGCTCCAGCGACAACAACTCGGGTATTTATGTGGGGGCACCGCGTACGTTCTTTGTGCAGGCCAGTGTGGGGTTTTGATCGAAGATCAGGCCCTGTGGCTTGGAACACAATGCCAGGGGCCGAAATACAATCCCAGGGGCTGAGTGACCATCCTGTGGCGAGGGAGCTTGCTCCCGTTCGGCTGCGAAGCAGTCGTAAACCAGTGGATGCGGTGTGCCTGAGGCTCCGCATTCAGCAGGTTTTGGGGCCGCTTCGCGGCCCAGCGGGAGCAAGCTCCCTCGCCACAGGTTTACTGGCTAGCCTAGGCTCCTTGTAGGCCTCAGACCTTCAACACTTTCCCACTGGCCGCCACCGCCACCAGCGACAGCGCAATCAGCCCAAAGGCAAAGCTCAAGCTGCTGCCATGGGCGACGAAGCCGATCAGCGCCGGGCCGGCGAGGATGCCGGCATAGCCGATGGTGGTGATGGCCGGTACGGCGATGGCTTCCGGCATCAGGGTCTGTTTGCCGACGGCGGTGTACAGCACCGGGACGATGTTCGAGCACCCGGCGCCCACCAACGCATAGCCCAGTAGCGCGGCTTGCCACATCGGTGCGAGGGTTGCCAGCAGGAACCCGGCTGCCGCGATCGATCCGCCATAGATGATCACGCGTTTGGCGCCCAGGCGATGCACCACCGAGTCGCCGGTCAGTCGGCCGACGGTCATGGTCAGCGCGAAGGCGGCATAACCCAGCCCGGCATAGGCGGTATCCACCGCGCGTTCGCTGGTCAGGAACACGGCGCTCCAATCCAGCACCGCGCCTTCGGCGAGGAATACGATGAAGCACAGGATGCCAATGAACAGCACCACTCCGTGGGGAATTGCAAACGCCGGGCCCGAGCTTTCACTGCCATAAGGCAACAGGTGCGGCGCAGCCTTGAACAATGCCACCAGCAGCACCGCGTTGACCACCAGCGTCGCCCCCAGCGGCGAAAGCCCCAGGCCGAGCAGGGCGCTCACACCGGCCGCGCCAATGATCCCGCCGAGGCTGAACATGCCGTGGAAGCCCGACATCATGGTCTTGCCACTGGCCCGCTCGACGATTACCGCTTGCAGGTTCACGGTCGAGTCCACGGTGCCGAGGCCGGCGCCAAACAGGAACAATGCCGCCACCAACCAGGGCAGGGAGGTCATCGTCGCCAGCAACGGCAACGCCAGGCAGATCAGAAGCGTGCCCCCGCTGAGCACTCGCCGGCAGCCGAACCGCGCGGCCAGCGCACCGGCAATCGGCATCGCCAGGATCGATCCCACCCCGAGGCACAGCAACAGCAAACCGAGGGTGCCTTCGTCCAGGTTTGCCCGCACCTTGGCGTATGGCACCAGTGGTGCCCAGGCGGCGATGCCGATGCCGGCGATGAGATAGGCGATGCGGGTGGACATCTGTTCCAGGCGTCCGGGAACAAAGGTTGGCGGAGGGGTGATGGCAGTCATGAATCGTCCTTGGCTTGCGTGTGGTGCGCTGGTGCGGGCAGGGAGCCTATGCTTGCATATCCACTGACCGCACCGCGACCCCAAGGTGCCGATCAAAGCGCAGGCTTTGCTCCCACAGCCTGTGCCAGCATAAAGTACCGGCCCTTGCTGGCTGATTTCGGGTCTGGTCCATGACGCAGTTTTATGATGCACGCGGCAATATTTATGGCGTCGTTTCCCCGCGACAGGTGCGTGACCACGGTATCGACCTGCCGCCGTCGGCCGCCCTCGCTGCACAGCGGCGCGAGTCCTGGGCCTTGGCTGCCGTGCATGCCTTCTGCAGTTGGTCGCCGGGTGAAGCACCGCCGGATGCCAAGGACCACCGCAGCGATGGGCTGTTGATCGGCCCGTTCCAGAGCGAACCACCCTTTGACGTTTTGATCGTCAACACTGACGGCACCCTGGCCGAGCGCAGCGGCAACGGCTTGACGATTTTCTCCCAGGCGCTGAAAGAGCAAGGCTTGATGCCGGGCGAGGGGGATTGCTTGTTGCAGGTGCACCATGACAAACACCAGGGCTTGTCGCCGCTGCACACGTCGGTGCGGTCAGCTGAGTTCGAGGGTGTGCAGGGCTTCTGGCTGGACTTGGGAAAACCCCTGTTTGGACCTCAGGCCGTCGCTGCCCAAAGCGTGGAGCGCGTGGTGTTCAATCAGCGTGAGGTCAGTCGGGTGGCGGTGCTCCATGGGTTGAACCCGGCATGGGGCAACAGTCAATTCGTGAACATTGGCAATCCGCATTGCGTGACCCTGGTGGAAGGGGCCGAGGCGCTGCCGAGCAATGCGCAAATGCGTGCTTCGCCATTGTCGCAACGCCTGACCCGTATCGCTTATGCCGCGCCCGCAGGGGCCGGGATGCCGTGCCCGGCGGGGGTGAATCTGCAATGGGCCTGGCGCGAGGCCGAAGGGCGGATCGTTGCCCGGGTATTCGAGCGGGGCGAAGGTCCCACTGCGTCCTCGGGCACCAGCGCCAGCGCGGTGGCCAGTGCTGCGTGGCGGGTGGGTTGGGTGCAGGCTGGGCCGGTGAGTGTGGTGATGCCGGGGGGGACTGCGCCGATTTTGTTGGAAGAAGAGGCTGGTGAGCTGGTTCGGGTCAGGTTGTTTGGTACGGCGCAGCTTGTGTCCTAGAAAATCTGGAGTTCCGCAGTGCGGCTAATGACGCCATCGCGAGCAGGCTCGCTCCCACAATTTTGAGCTTCAGCGGGCACGAATTTGTGTACGACACAAACCCTCTGTGGGAGCGAGCCTGCTCGCGATAGCGGCAGGTCAGTGACCTCAATATCAACTGATGGACACCAAGCTCACTCTCACAACGAGGTGCATCAGCCCAACGGCTGCGCGAACTCCACCACCGGCATCTGCCGCTTCATCAGCACTTCACCGTTGCGAATCGAGTACAGCGGCAAACCCTGGCTGCGGATCACTTCGTAGTCGCTGTCCGCCGACAGGATCAGCAGGTTCGCCGGCCGCCCCGGTTCCAGCCCGTAGCGCTCGCCCAGGGCCATGGCCTTGGCGCTGTTGTCGGTGACCAGGTCGAGGGCGCTTTGCAGGTTGCGGTAACCGAGCATGTGGCAGATGTGCAACCCGGCTTCGAGGACCCGCAGGATGTTGCCGTTGCCCAGCGGGTACCACGGGTCGACGATGGAATCCTGGCCGAAGCACACGTTCATCCCGGCTTCGAGCAGTTCATTGACTCGGGTGACGCCGCGGCGTTTGGGGAAGGTATCGAAGCGCCCTTGCAGGTGAATGCTCTCGGTGGGGCAAGAGACGAAGCTGATGCCCGAATGCCCGAGCAGGCGGAACAGCTTGGCGCAGTAGGCATTGTCGTAGGAGCCCATGGCCGTGGTGTGGCTGGCCGTGACCCGCGCACCCATGTCGCGACTGCGGGCTTCTTCGGCGAGCACTTCGAGAAAGCGCGAGTGTGGGTCGTCGGTTTCGTCGCAATGCACATCCACCAGGCAGCCGGTGCGTTCGGCCAGGTCCATCAGGAACTTCACCGAGCTGACGCCCTGGTCGCGGGTGTACTCGAAATGCGGAATGCCGCCCACCACGTCGGCGCCCATGCGGATCGCTTCTTCCATCAGCTCGCGGCCGTTGCGGTAGGACTCGATGCCTTCCTGGGGAAACGCGACGATCTGCATGTCGATCAGGTGACGACTTTCCTCGCGCACTTGCAGCATCGCCTTGAGGGCCGTGAGTTCGGGATCGGTCACGTCGACGTGGGTGCGTACATGCTGGATGCCATGGGCGGCCAGGGCCTGGATGGTTTTCTTGGCGCGGGTGCTGGTGTCTTCCTGGGTGATGGTGGCCTTGCGTTCGCCCCAGCACTCGATGCCTTCGAACAGCGTGCCGCTCATGTTCCAGCGCGGCTCGCCGGCGGTGAGGGTCGCGTCCAGGTGAATGTGCGGTTCGACGAAAGGCGGGACCACCAGGTTGCCGCCGGCGTCGAGGTCGTCCGGGCCGAGGCTGGGGGCCTCGGTCTGGCGGGCGATGTTGGCAATCAGGCCGTTTTCCAGGTGCAGTTCATGCAAGCCTTCGCGGTTGCGTAGGCGGGCGTTGATGATGTGCATCAGGCGAGTCCTTTATAAGTCTTGTAGTGGTGCGTCAGCGGTGCGAGTACCCATTGCGCCGATCAATAGCACATACGTTAGCGCGCCGGCAGCGATTCCTACCAGCGGCGCGACCCATGGCGAATTGAACGCGGCGACGGTGCCGACCCCATAGGCCAACAGCCCGGGCCAATTGAACGCCGGCAACTGCGCTTCGGCCAGGCGTGGATAACGACCGCGCCAGCGGAAGAAGAAATCGGCCATGATCACCCCGCCAATGGGCGGGATCACCGTGCCCAGCAGAATCAGGTAGGGCACCAGCATGTCGTACATGCCCAGCAGGGCCAGCAGCGTGCCGATCACCGCGCCGCCGAGGGTTACGGTTTTGCGCCGGCGGGTGCGCAGCAGGTTGCAACCGGCCACGGCGAAGTTGTAGATGGTGTTGTCCTGGGTGCTCCAGATGTTGAGCAGCAGCATCGCCATCGCTGCCATGGCGAAGCCCTGCAACAGCAGCACTTCGACCACGTCCGGCTGTTGATAGACGATGGCCCCGTAGGCGCCGATCAGCACCATCAGGCCATTGCCGAGGAAGAAGCCGATCAGGCTCGCCAGCACCGCGACCTTCGCCGAGCGGGAGAACCGCGTCCAGTTGGTCGCCTGGGTCGCGCCGCTGACGAAGGTGCCGAACACCAGTGTGATGGCGGTGGACCAGTCGAGGCTGCCCGTCGGCACCACCGCCAGCAAACCCTCGAAGCCGCCGACCTTCACCGTCGCGACCCACATCGACAGCATCAGCAGCAACATCATGGCTGGCACGGCGAGGTACGAGAGGATTTCCAGCCCGCGATAACCGACATAGGCCGTGGCACAGAACCCCATGCCGAACAGCACCATCAACCACAACACGGTGCCCTGGCCCAACTCGAAGTACTTGCCCAGCACCACCGCCGCCGTCGCCGTGCCCCAGGCGTACCAGCCGATCTGGGTGAAGCCCAGGATCAGGTCACTGAGCTTGCTGCCCACCTCGCCGAAACAGAAACGCCCCATCAACACCGAATTGAGCCCGCTCTTGAAGGCAATGTAGCCCAGGCCTGCCGCATACAGGCCCAGCAGCAGGTTGCCAATCACAATCACCGTGAGCATCTCGGCAAAACCGAACGCCACGCCCAGCTTGCCACCGGCAAACATCGTCGCGGTGAAAAAGGTGAAGCCCAGCAGCACCATGGCCGTGGAGGCCAGGCCCTTGCGGGCATGCATCGGAACTTCGCTCAAGGGGTAGTCGTTGCCTGGATCGTTCTGAGTCATGGGGGCGGTCCTTGCGGATGAGGGGAATATCGCAAGCGTGCAGCGGCCGTGCCAAACGAGTGATCGCGAGGTTATTTATAGACAATCCTGGAGATTGGGTGGGCGAAGGAGGGCGAAAGCGGTGCGGTGGTGATTCAAGTTGGAACACAGATCTCATTGTTCATGAAAGTCCCCTGTGGGAGCGAGCCTGCTCGCGATAGCGTCGGATCAGCCACATCGAAGTCAACTGGTACATCGCTATCGCGAGCAGGCTCGCTCCCACAGGTTCAGGTCAAAAAGCGCAACACCGCCACGGCGATGTCCTGCGGCGCATCTTCCTGAACCAGGTGCCCGGCGTTCGGAACCGGGTGCAACTGCGCGCCCGGAATTAGTTTGTGCAAGGCCCGGCCACGCTCGATGGGGATCCACTGGTCATCCTCGCCCCACAGTATCTGGGTCGGGCAGCGCACGTTTGGGTACAGGCCCTCGACCTCGCGGGTATAACGCTCGTCCATCTGCGCAATCTGCCGGTAGAACGCCGCCTGGCCCGGCTCGCCAAGCCACGGCTGTACATAAGGCGCCAGTTCTGCGTCCGTAATAGCGCGCTTGATCGCGCCGCGGATATAGGCCGGCACGATGGCCCGCTGAATGTAGTCGGGCAGGCCGTTGAAGGCTGTTTCATGCTGGCGTACGTGTTGAACAAAAGGCGAACCCCAGGGCGACAGCGCCACCGGATCGATCAGGGTCAGGCTGCGGTAGTCCTTGCCATTGAGCAGGTGCGTGCGCAGGGCCGTGGCACCGCCAAAGTCATGGGCCACCACGTCCGGGCAATCCAGGCCCCAGTGCTCCAGCAATTGCGCGAGCAGTTGATTTTGCACGCCGAGGGACACATCGGCATCGGGTTGCGCTGACTGGCCATAACCCAGCAGGTCGAAGTAATGCACCCTGTGGGTGGTGAAGAACAGCGGAGCGATCCGGTGCCACACGTAGGAAGAGAAGGGCGTGCCGTGGACAAACACCAGCGGCGGGCCGTCGCCGTGGATGGCGTAGCGGATGGGGTGTCCGTTGAAGTCGTAGGTCTGATCCAGCGGCCAGTGGGTCATGATCGATACTCCCCTGAAAATGGCTCAGGGGACCAAGCATAGGCCAATGCTGGCGGGACGGGGAAACACCCATTGTGGCGAGGGAGCTTGCTCCCGCTGGGCCGCGAAGCGGCCCTCAAACCTGAGGTTGCGGTGTATCAGGTTGAATCGAGTCGCTGCTTTTGGGGCTGCTTCGCAGCCCAGCGGGAGCAAGCTCCCTCGCCACAGAAGCTCCTTTGCCACAAAAGGCTCCCGAGCCAGGAAGCAGCACCTGTCCCTATTCGCCGTGATAGATGCAACCGCTGGTGCAGGTCTCATGGATGCGGATGGCGCTGAGTTCCGGCAGCAACGGCTTCAATTCATTCCAGATCCACTTGGCCAGGACTTCGCTGGTGGGGTTTTCCAGGCCAGGGATGTCGTTGAGGTAGTTGTGGTCCAGGCGCTCGTAGAGCGGCTTGAAGATCGCCTTGATCTCCGAGAAATCGCGAATCCAGCCGGTATGCGGGTCAATGTCGCCGCTCAGGTGGATCGCCACCTTGAACGAGTGACCGTGAAGGCGGCCGCACTTGTGGCCCTCTGGTACGTGGGGCAGGCGGTGGGCGGATTCGAAAGTAAACTCTTTGAAGATTTCCACAGGTTCGGGCTCTTTTAGATAGCGGTCGCGAGGCAGGCGGCGGAGTTTATCAGTTTGATAACGGCGTTGCGCGAGCGTGCTGACTAAAGGGTCAGCAAACGCTCGCCCAGGCCACCGTTGGCTGCCAGTTCAAGAAACTCGTCACCGAGCCGGCGGCTCTCGTCCATTGCCGTGCGCCAATATTTGCGGCGGCTCGGGTCATCGCCCATGAAGCGCTTGAAGTCGTTGCGGTCCGGCAGTTTGCCGTAGGGCAGGCGCGCCAGGTATTCCCGGGACGGTGCCAGCAACAGCACGTCCTGCAGGCGGTCGACGTTGCCCCGGCGCCACGGCAGGCCCTTGTCGAACCAGCCGGGGATGACCCGGTCGGTGAAGTGCGGATACAGCACGATGTCCTCGCCGCTGTACGGCAGGTCGAGGTGGTAGTCCAGCAAGCCGCCATCGCGGTAGGTGCCGGCACCGGCGCCCGGCAGGTCGCGCACGCCCTCCATGATCATCGGGATCGAGCCCGAGGCCAGCAGGGCCTGGCGCAGGTTGCCAGCGGCCAGGGGCACGAAGCGCGACGGAAAGTCATTCAACGGATGCAGGGGCGGGGCCAGGCGCGGGTCATGGATGATCAACCGTTCGAAATGCCGCGACAGCCGCGCACGGCCTCGCAGGTTGTCGGCGATCACCGATGACAACCCCAGGCCCAGCCGGCCGCGATGATCCTGGGCGAGCAGGCCGTGGCTCTTGACCACCATGATATTGAGCCGGTATCGCGGGTTATCGAGGATCGAAGTGTCGCGCCCTTCGAGCAAGTCATCGAGCATGCGCTGCGAGCTCTGGCTGACCCCGGCCATGGTCACGCCTTTGGCGAAGCTTTGTTCGTTGTACAGGGTGCCCAGGCGCCGGATTCCTTCGGCGGCGTCTGGCAGGCAGGCACTGGCGAAGCGCCAGGCGCCCACCGAGGCGCCGATCAGCGAGCGTTCCCGCGGCGCGGCTGGCAGCCATTGGCCGAACAGCGCCAGGTCCAGTCCCTGGATACCCAAGGCCTTGGGACCACCGGCGGCGCCCGGCAGGATGCCGACGTCGGCGGCGTTCAGGCCGGCCTGGCGAATCCGCCCGAAGGCACGGGGGCCGGCCTTGAGGGTAAGGGCGGGGAACTTGATGTGGATGGCGGTCATACCGGCCTCGAATGCAAACAAGCGGACAATTATAGCGACACAAAACCCTGTGGGAGCGAGCTTGTTCCGGGCGGCGTTCCGACGATGGCGGTCTGTCAGTTGATATTGATGTGACTGAGCTGGCGCTATCGCGAGCAAGCTCGCTCCCACACACTATTGATGTGGGTTCCATGATGGCCATTCAGTTTCAGTTAAGTTCACCCCGATACAGTCCCCCGGCAAAGATTATAAAAAAGGAGACAACCCATGAACCGCCTGACTGCCTTTTTCATCGCGACCCTCATGGCCCTCGGCGCTGGCCTGGCTCACGCACGAGACCTCAACAACGACGAAGCCCGCAAACTGCGAGACGCTGGTACCATTCTGTCCACTGAAAAACTCGACGCCATTGCCCTGGCCAAACACCCTGGCGCCACCTTGACCGATACCGAACTGGAAGAGGAGTACGGCAGGTACATTTACCAGGTGGATCTGCGCGATACGAAGGGCATTGAGTGGGACCTGGAATTGGACGCCACCAACGGCGAGGTACTCAAGAATCATCAGGATACGTAATGAAGCTTAATCTGCGCGCCCATAGTCGATGGGCGCTGGCGCTGTTGGCGTTTTGTTCGCTGGCCGTAGCCCGGGACCTGGACCAGGACGAGGCCCTGCAACTGCGCCAGCAAGGCGTGATCCTGCCGCTGGAGCAATTGCTGCAACAGGCGCTGGACCTGCATCCCGGCGCCAAACTTCTGGAAGCCGAGTTGGAGGAGAAACACGGCGTCTATATTTATGAGGTCGAGTTGCTGGACACCGACGGCGTCGTGCGCGAGTTGGACCTGGAGGCCGCGACCGGCCGCTTACTCAAAGATAAGGAAGACTGATGCGCCTGCTTCTGGTGGAAGATCACGTGCCCCTGGCGGACGAATTGATGGCGGGGCTGACACGACAGGGCTATGCCGTCGATTGGCTCGCCGATGGTCGCGATGCGGTGTACCAGGGCAGCAGTGAGCCCTACGACCTGATTATCCTCGACCTTGGCCTGCCGGGTGTGCCGGGGCTGGAGGTACTGGCCCAGTGGCGCGCCGGCGGCCTGGCCACACCGGTGCTGATCCTCACTGCCCGCGGGTCCTGGGCCGAGCGCATCGAAGGCCTCAAGGCCGGTGCCGACGATTACTTGACCAAACCTTTTCACCCCGAAGAACTGCACTTGCGGATCCAGGCGTTGCTGCGCCGTTCCCATGGTCAGGTCAACCAGCCGACGCTGAAGTCGGCCGGGCTGCACCTGGATGAAGGGCGACAATGCGTGGTCCGCGACGGCACCGACATCCAGCTCACGGCCGCCGAGTTTCGCCTGTTGCGCTATTTCATGCTGCATCCCGAGCAGATCCTTTCCAAAAGTCATCTTGCCGAACACCTGTACGACGGTGAGACCGAGCGCGACTCCAACGTGCTGGAAGTCCACGTCAATCACCTGCGACGCAAGCTGGGACGCAGCGTCATCGAAACCCGTCGCGGCCAGGGCTACCTGTTCGGCGGGCAGGCGCAGTGAGATCCATCCAGCGACGCCTGAGCCTGGGCCTGATCGGTGTGATGGTGGTGGTCGGCCTGGTGCTGGCGCAGACCAGCCTGTGGCTGTTCGAACTGGGCTTGCAGCGTTATCTGGAAGCGGGCCTGCGCAACGACAGCGAGAACCTGCTGGTGGCCCTGGTGCGCGGCCCGCAGGGTTTGCAATTGGATGAGCGACGTTTGTCGCCGGCCTATCAGCGACCTTTTTCCGGACATTATTTCCGCATCGATTTTGCCGATGTGCACTGGCGCTCCCGTTCCCTGTGGGACCAGGAATTGCCCCGGCTCGACCACCCGGGCCTGCACAGCAACCTGCAACTGGGCCCCGAGGGCCAGAAGCTGCTGGTGCTGCGTACCGACTATCGGCGGCTCGGCCAGGCGATTTCCATCAGCGTGGCCCAGGACTACACGCCGGTGCGTGACAGTTTCCGAAGGATGCAGCAGGTTGGCCTCGGGCTCGGGTTGGCGGGGCTGCTGCTGATCCTGTTGCTGCAACGCATCACCGTGCGCCGCGCCTTGCGTCCGCTGGACCGGGCCCGGGAGCAGATTGCCCAGTTGCAGCGCGGGCAGCGTTCGCAACTCGACGAACAGGTGCCACGGGAGCTGGAGCCGCTGGTGACACAAATCAACCATCTGCTGGCCCACACCGAAGACAGCCTCAAGCGTTCACGCAACGCCCTGGGCAACCTCGGCCATGCCTTGAAAACCCCGCTGGCAGTGCTGCAAAGCCTGGCTTCGAACGAAAAGCTCGACCCGTATCCCGAGTTGCGCAAGCTGTTGCTCGAGCAATTGGAGCAGGTCCGGCAGCGCTTGAACCGCGAACTCAACCGCGCCCGCCTGTCCGGCGATGCCTTGCCCGGCGCGCATCTGGACTGCGACGCCGAACTGCCAGGATTGCTGGCCACGTTGAACATGATCCACGGCGAACACCTGCACCTGAGCTACGTCGCCCCGCCAGGCATGCACCTGCCCTGGGACCGTGAGGACCTGCTGGAATTGCTCGGCAACCTGCTGGACAACGCCTGCAAATGGGCCGACGCCGAGGTACGCCTGACCATGACCGAAACAGCCGAGGGCTTCAGCCTGGCCGTGGAGGACGACGGCCCGGGCATCCCCAAGGACCGCCGCGACCAGGTGTTCAGCCGGGGCACGCGGCTGGACGAACAGACCGATGGACACGGCCTGGGCCTGGGCATCGTGCGGGACATCGTCGACACCTGGGGCGGCCTGCTGGCGTTGGACGACAGTGAATGGGGTGGGTTGAAGGTGGTGATCGAATTGCCCAAGCGCTGACAGCTATTTCATGGCCTCCCTGTGGAGTGAGCCTGTGGGAGCAAAGCTTGCTCGCGATAGCATTTTTTTGGCCAACACAGATGTTGTAGGTGACGACGTCATCGCGAGCAAGCTTTGCTCCCACAGATCCCCCTCATACAGGGGGGCGAGACTTGAAAACCCGCCCCACGGCCCTTGCAGCTTGCCGCCGCTTGCTGCAAAGTCGCGACCTTTTTGTCCGGTGGCTTTCCATCGCTGTGCTTTGAGGTAACGATGATAAATGCAGTAATTGCTGCGGTAGGCGTCATGCTGGTACTCAGCCTGTCCCGCGTGCATGTGGTGATCGCGCTGATTATCGGCGCGTTGGTGGGTGGTCTGACAGGCGGCCTGGGGATCGAGGCGACGCTCAAGGCGTTCAATGCCGGCCTGGGTGGCGGTGCGACGGTGGCGTTGTCCTATGCCTTGCTCGGAGCCTTCGCCGTGGCGATTGCCAAGTCCGGCATGGCCCATGCCCTGGCCGACAAAGCCTTGGCCCTGGTGGATCGCCAGGATGCCGCTGGCGGCTCGGGCGTCAAGTGGGTCCTGATTGGTCTGCTGGGAACGGTCGCGGTCGCCTCCCAGAACATTTTGCCGATCCATATTGCCTTCATCCCGCTGCTGGTGCCGCCACTTCTCTATGTGCTGACCAAGTTGCAACTGGACCGCCGGTTGATCGCCTGCGTCATGACCTTCGGCCTGATCACGCCCTACATGTTCCTGCCGGTGGGGTTCGGCAATATCTTCCTCAACGAAATCCTGCTGGCCAACATCGCCCGCAGCGGTGTGGACGTCAGCGGCATCAACGTTACTCACGCCATGGGCATTCCGGCGCTGGGCATGGTGTTCGGCTTGCTGTTGTCGTTGTTCTCCTACCGCAAGAAACGCGTCTACGACCTGAAGAAAATTGCCCGGGTCGAGCAAGTGGCCGTGCGCTACAACCCGCTGAGCCTGATGGTGGCCGGGTTTGCGGTGGCGGCGGCGTTCGCGGTGCAGCTACTGGTGGACTCGATGATCATCGGCGCCCTGGTCGGGTTCCTGATTTTCTCGCTCTCGGGAGTGGTGCGCTGGCGCGAAACCGACGACCTGTTCACCGAAGGCATGAAAATGATGGCGATGATTGGCTTCATCATGATCGCCGCCTCGGGGTTCGCCGAAGTGATGAAGGCCACCGGTGAAGTCCAGAGCCTGGTGGAAACCTCGGCGGCCTGGATCGGCCACAACAAGGGCATCGGTGCGCTGATGATGTTGTTGGTGGGGCTGCTGGTGACCATGGGCATCGGCTCGTCGTTTTCCACGGTGCCGATCCTGGCGACGATTTTCGTGCCGCTGTGCCTGCAACTGGGCTTCAGCCCGCTGGCGATCGTCTGCATCGTCGGCACCGCCGGCGCCCTGGGCGATGCCGGTTCGCCCGCCTCGGACTCGACCCTGGGCCCGACCTCCGGCCTGAACATCGACGGCCAGCACCATCACATCTGGGACACCGTGGTCCCGACCTTCATTCACTACAACCTGCCGTTGCTGGCGTTTGGCTGGGTGGCGGCGATGGTGTTGTAATCCGAGACGGCGTTGCCTGCATCGCGAGCAGGCTCGCTCCCACAGGGGACTTGCAGTGGACACAACATCTGTGAACACCTCAATCCAATGTGGGAGCGAGCCTGCTCGCGATGGGGCCCTCCAGATTCAATACCTCCCTCAAGCCTTGTTCACTTTGTCCTACAGTTTTGCCGTGCCTTGCCGTTAATACAGCTAACCACGCCAATAACACCAACAAGAGTGAACAGCATGCGCCTGAGCCTGAAGGCTAAAGTCCTGTCCCTTGCGATACTGCCGGTATTGCTGTCCGCCGTGATCATCAGCCTGACCACGGCTTTCATCTTGAAGGAACAAGCTGGCAAAGAAGTCCAGCAGACTCGCGAACGCCTGCTCAGCGAGGCCAAGGCCACGCTGCAGAACTACGTGGCGGTGGGCCTTACCGCCATCAAGCCGCTGTACGATGCCGCAGCTGCGGGCGATAACGAGACACGCGCCCAGGCGATCAAGCTGCTGTCGAATATCAGTTACGGCAAGGACGGTTATTTCTTCGGCTACGACTCCGAGACCATTCGTCTGTTCAAGGCCAACAGCCCCGATGGCGTGGGCAAGAGTTTCAAGGACAACCGCGACCCGAACGGTGTCTACGTCAACCGTGACCTGGTGAAAGTCGCCAAGGATGGCACGCATTACCTGGAATACAGTTCGCCGCTGCCCGGCAGCAAGGACCTGGTGCCCAAGCTCGGCTACACCGAGTACCTGCCCAAGTGGGACCTGGCGGTCGGTAGCTCGGTCAACCTGGACGGCATCGAAGCCCAGGTGGCGCTGGTGGAAGCCAAGGTCCACGATCGCCTGCAAGGCGTGATCTTGAGCATCGTCGGGATCGCCGCGGTGGTGTTGCTGGTGATTGCGGTGGTGGGCCTGGTGCTCGCCAATACGATCCTGCGTCCCCTGCACCTGATGAAAGACAACCTCGACGACATCGCCGCGGGTGAGGGCGACCTGACCCGTCGCCTGGCCATCACCAGCCAGGACGAACTCGGTCAGTTGGCCGGTTCGTTCAACCGCTTCGTCGACAAGATCCACGGCCTGGTGCGGCAGATCACCGACATGACCTCGCAACTGACCGGCCTGGTGACGCAAGTCTCCGAACAGGCCCAGCGCTCCGAGCAGGCCATGGAGCGCCAGCGCCACGAAACCGATCAGGTCGCCACGGCGATCAACGAGATGTCCTCGGCTGCCCAGGAAGTCGCCCGCAGTGCCCAGGGCGCCGCTGTCGCGGCCCAGCAGACCGACGAGGAAGGGCAGTCGGCCAAGCGCGTGGTGGCTGGCAGCATCCAGCAGATTCATGCGTTGGTGAACGATATTCGTAGCAGCGGCGTGTCCCTGGACAGCTTGCAGCAGGACGTGGCCTCGATTGTCAGTGTGCTCGGGGTGATTCGTTCGATCGCCGAGCAGACCAACCTGCTGGCCCTCAACGCCGCTATCGAGGCCGCGCGTGCCGGGGAAGCGGGGCGTGGCTTCGCCGTGGTGGCCGATGAAGTACGGGCCCTGGCCAGCCGGACCCAGCAGAGCACTCAGGAAATCCAGGGCATGATCGACCGCCTGCAATCAGGCACCCATGCGGCGGTGGAAGCGATGCGCCGTTCCAGTGAGGCCGGCGATGGCACCTCGGAACGGGCCAACGAGGCGGGTGCTTCCCTGGACACCATGGCGCAGTTGATCGGCACCATCAATTCGATGAACGCCCAGATCGCCAGCGCTGCCGAGGAACAGACCGCAGTGGCCGAAGAAATCAACCGCAGCGTGCATCAGATCGCTGTGGCGGTGGACAGTGTCGCCGACGAAACCCAGCTCGGCGCCCAGACCTCCCGCAGCCTGGCCGACCTGGGCCAGCGCCTGGGCCAACTGGTGGGGCAGTTCCGGATCTGATCCCGTCGCAGCAGGAGCTGCCGAAGGCTGCGATCTTTCGCTCTCGATCCAGATGTTTTCGCCTGGGTTACCAGGCCTTATCGGAAGCGGAGGATCGCAGCCTTCGGCAGTTCCTGCCGGGCACGGCAGGCCATCCCCAACCCTGTGGGAGCGAGCTTGCTCGCGATGACAACTTCCAGCCGAGCGCAGTTGTGGCGAGGGAGCTTGCTCCCGCTGGGTTGCGAAGCAGCCCCAAACGCTTGGGACCGCTGCGCGCTCCAGCGGGAGCAAGCTCCCTCGCCACGAATGGATTTCAGGCGGGCGCTCCCTGCACATCCCGCATCAACAACCCAAACCGCAAATCCACCGCATCCGGAATCGGCACGTACACCACATGCCCATCCCCCGGCGCCACCTCGATGCTCTGGCCTTTGACGTCCTGCAACTGATGCAGGTCGAAGTGGAAGTTGCCCTTGGGGGTCATCAGTTCCATGTGGTCGCCCAGGCCAAAACGGTTTTTCACCCGTACTTCGGCCAGGCGTTCGCGACGTTCGCCGGTCAGTTCGCCGACGAACTGCTGGCGCTCCGACACCGAGCTGCCGTTCTGGTAGTTCTGGTACTCGTCGTGCACGTGGCGTCGTAGAAAACCTTCGGTGTAGCCGCGCTGGGCCAGGGACTCCAGGTCGGTCATCAGGCTGCGATCGAATTCCCGGCCGGCCACCGCGTCATCGATGGCCCGGCGATAGACCTGGGTGGTGCGCGCGCAATAAAAGTGCGATTTGGTCCGGCCTTCGATCTTCAACGAATGCACGCCCATGCGCGCCAGCCGCTCCACGTGCTGCACCGCTCGCAGATCCTTGGCATTCATGATGTAGGTGCCATGCTCGTCCTCGAAGGCCGGCATGGCGTCTTCCGGGCGGTTGGCTTCATGGAGCAAAAACACCTGGTCGGTGGGCGCGCCGAGGCCCAGGGTCGGTTCCGGCTGACAGGTTTGCACAATGTCGCCCACGACGTTTTCCACCGCCGGCTGCGCCGAATATTTCCAGCGACAGGCATTGGTGCAACTGCCCTGGTTGGCATCGCGCTTGTTCAAGTAGCCGGACAGCAGGCAGCGCCCGGAATAAGCCATGCACAACGCGCCATGGACGAACACTTCCAGTTCCATGGCCGGCACCTGCTCGCGGATCTCGGCGATTTCCTCCAGGGACAGCTCCCGGGACAGGATGATCCGGCTCAAGCCCTGTTGCTGCCAGAACTCGACGCTCGCCCAGTTCACGGTATTGGCCTGCACCGACAGGTGGATCGGCATCTGCGGGAAGTGTCGGCGCACCAGCATGATCAGCCCCGGGTCGGACATGATCAGCGCGTCCGGCGCCATGGCGATCACCGGCTCCAGATCCTTGAGGAAGGTCCGCAGCTTGGCGTTGTGCGGGGCAATGTTCACCACCACGTAGAAGCGCTTGCCCATGGCTTGGGCCTCGGCAATACCCAAGGCCAGGTTCGCGTGGTCGAATTCGTTGTTGCGCACCCGCAGGCTATAGCGCGGCTGACCGGCGTACACCGCATCGGCACCGTAGGCGAAGGCGTAGCGCATGTTTTTCAGGGTGCCGGCGGGAGCGAGCAGTTCGGGGGCGGCGAGGGTCATGGTGGCGTCAGGTCGCAAAAAGCGGCGAGGGTACGCCACGGTCGGCCCGGCGGTATTGATTTGGATCAATGCCGGGTGCAAACGCGAAGGCACTCCGGCGAGTCCTGGATGACTAATGTTTATCCCGCCTTTGGACATGGAAAGCTGATGAATCGAAAGATGCTGCAAAACAAAGCCCAGATGCTGCTCCTGGTGCTGGTCACGGTCGCCTTCATCTGGATCCTGCTGCCATTTTACGGCGCGGTGTTCTGGGCGGTGATCCTGGGTATTGTCTTTGCCCCGATGCAGCGCCGCCTGCAGTTGAGGTTCGGCTGGCACCGTAATGTCACCTCGTTGTTCACGTTGAGCATCTGTGTGGTCAGCGCGATCCTGCCGGTGATCATCATCAGTACGTTATTGGTCCAGGAGGGCGCGGCGCTGTACAAGAGCCTGGAGAGCGGAGAGCTGGACATTGCCGATTACCTGGCCCGCTTCAAGGATGCCTTGCCGCCGTACTTCCAGCACCTGCTGGACCGCTTCGGCCTGGGCAACCTGAATGGCTTGCGCGACAAGATCGTCAAGAGTGCGATGCAGGGCAGCGAGTTCTTCGCCACCCAGGCCTTCAGTTTCGGCCAGGGCACGTTCCAGTTCCTGGTCAGCTTCTTCGTGATGATCTATCTGCTGTTCTTCTTTCTGCGCGACGGTCCGGAATTGGTGCGCAAAGTGCGCACGGCTGTTCCATTGGGGGAACATCAAAAACGCCGCCTGCAGTTGAAATTCAATCGGGTGGTGCGGGCCACGGTGAAAGGCAACCTGCTGGTCGCCATCAGCCAAGGTGCGCTGGGTGGGCTGATCTTCTGGATCCTGGGGATCCCGACGGTATTGCCCTGGGCAGTGCTGATGGCGTTCCTGTCGCTGTTGCCAGCGGTGGGGGCGGGGCTCGTCTGGGCACCGGTGGCAGTGTATTTCCTGCTCTCGGGGGCGATCTGGCAGGGCGTGGTGCTGACGCTGTTCGGGGTATTCGTGATCGGTCTGGTGGACAACTTCCTGCGTCCGATCCTGGTGGGCAAGGACACCAAGATGCCCGACTACATGGTGCTGGTCTCGACACTGGGCGGGCTGGCGGTGTTCGGGCTGAACGGTTTCGTGATCGGACCACTGATCGCCGCGCTGTTCATGTCGTGCTGGGCGTTGTTCGTCGAAAGCACGCCGCGTGTACAGTTGCCCTAGGCGCTCAACAGGTAGGGGCCGATGCGTTGCGACAATGCCTGGGCGGCGGGCAGTGAAGTCAGCGGGCCGCTGATGGTCACGCCGTCCTGCACCAGATACCAGCAGGCCAGCAACCCGAGCTCCCGGAGTGGGGCGGGAACGGCGCTGCCAATGACAGACATGATTTGAACCTTGGGCATGGGAAACCTCCATCAAACGATGGGGTTACCTTACGACTCAGAAGGAAGGACGAAAAATCAACCGGCTCAATAGTAGGAATCGATGCCGCTCAATCGACGACCAGATCGAGCATGTGCACCACTTCCTGCTCGTTGAGCAGGCCCTTGCGCACCAGGTTTTCCGCCAGCAGCGAAAGGAACTTGGCGCTGCGGTGGCCTTCCAGTTGCTTGAGTTCGGTCAGCACGTTGTACACCTTGCTGGAGGTGCACAAGCCGACAATGCGATGGGGATTTTGCGTGGGCATACCTTCGTCCTTGTTTTTATGAAGCTGTTGTTGGCGGACAATGCCAGTTTGCGGCCCTGTCATGACGCTCACGTGACAGCTTGAGTTGTTGGAAAAAGAAGCAGGATCCGGACCATAATGCCTTTTTGGCGCCGGATTATTGTTCCGGCAGCGACCTCGGGCAGGCTCATACGGCCATCTGGTCTGTTTTTCACCCACAAAAAAGCCCCTGGATCTTTCGATCCAGGGGCTTTTTCTGTTGCTGTCTGGCTCCACGACCTGGACTCGAACCAGGGACCCAGTGATTAACAGTCACTTGCTCTACCAACTGAGCTATCGCGGAATGGCGCGTATGTTACTGATTGGAAAAGAGAAGTCAAGCGTCTATTGCCGGGCGGCGCATTCCTGGGGCCCATTGGCGGTCAATCAACAATTGCGGTTACCGCAATGGCGGGAGAGGGCTACCATGCTTGCCCGGAAGTGGCAGGACGCGCTGCCGGCCATTCGCCGACATTGAGGTACGCGCCATGAACCATCTGTTACCGCTCCACACAGCCAGCTGCGCCGAGGTGTCGTTATGAGTACCGCGCAGATCAGCTTGCCCAAAGGGGTGGGACCGCACGCCGAGAAACTCTACGACGCCATCACCCAGGCCAGCACCGCCGAGGAATTGAACCGCGCTGGCGGCAAGGCCGAAGGTTTTGTCCTGGGGCTGGAAAGCACCAAAGCGATCAAGAGCCAGGTGGCCGAGTCGTTGTATGTCATCTATGACGATGCGGCGAGCCAGCGGGCGACGGAGCTTTAGCCTCGCCGAAAGTGTCGTGCCTGGTGCTTTGTGGCCTTGCTTTTGTGGCGAGGGAGCTTGCTCCCGCTGGGCTGCGAAGCAGCCCCAAAAAATGCTGGGCTAATCAACCTGAAGTACCGAGGTGGCTGGCTTTAGGGCTGCTGCGCAGCCCAGCGGGAGCAAGCTCCCTCGCCACAGGTTCAGGGTGCACCTGTTCTTGCGGGGACACTTCAAAAAAAACGGGAAGCCTTGGCTTCCCGTTTTTCATGTCGCTGGGCTTCAGATCACCTGAACGATGGCCTTGGTCACCGCATCGATGTTGTTCTGGTTCAACGCAGCCACGCAGATGCGCCCGGTGTCCAGAGCATAGATGCCGAACTCGTTGCGCAGGCGCGTCACTTGTTCAACGGTCAGGCCGGAGTAGGAGAACATCCCGCTCTGGCGTGCGACGAAACTGAAGTCGTGCTGCGGGGCGGCCTTGGCCAGCATGTCGACCATCTGGTTGCGCATGCCGCGAATCCGCAGGCGCATTTCGGCCAGTTCGGCTTCCCACTGCGCGCGCAGCTCCGGGCTGTTGAGTACGGCGGCGACGATGCTGGCGCCATGGGTTGGCGGGTTGGAGTAGTTGGTGCGGATCACGCGCTTGACCTGGGACAGCACGCGAGCACTTTCTTCTTTTGATTCGCTGACGATCGACAAGGCGCCGACGCGCTCGCCGTACAGCGAGAACGACTTGGAGAACGAGCTGGAGGCGAAGAAGGTCAGGCCCGACTCGGCGAACAGGCGCACGGCCGCTGCGTCTTCGTCGATGCCGTCGCCAAAGCCCTGGTAGGCCATGTCCAGGAACGGTACGTGATTCTTGGCCTTGACCACGGCCAGTACGTCTTTCCAGTCTTGCGGGCTCAGGTCCACGCCAGTCGGGTTGTGGCAGCAGGCGTGCAGCACAACGATCGAGCGGTCGGGCAGGGCGTTGAGGTCTTCCAGCAGACCGCTGCGGTTCACGTCGTGGGTGGCGGCGTCGTAGTAGCGATAGTTCTGCACCGGGAAGCCGGCGGTTTCGAACAGCGCGCGATGGTTTTCCCAGCTTGGGTCGCTGATGGCGACGACGGCGTCAGGCAGCAGTTGCTTGAGGAAGTCGGCACCGATCTTCAGGGCGCCGGTTCCGCCCACGGCCTGGGTGGTGATGACGCGGCCGGAGGCGATCAGTGGCGAATCCTTGCCGAACAGCAAAGTCTGGACCGCCTGGTCGTAGGCGGCGATACCGTCGATCGGCAGGTAACCACGGGAAACGTGCTGAGCCACGCGAGCCGTCTCGGCTTCGACAACCGCGCGCAGGAGTGGAATGCGCCCCTCCTCGTTGCAGTAAACACCCACGCCCAGGTTGACCTTATTGGTACGGGTGTCGGCGTTGAAAGCTTCGTTGAGGCCCAGGATGGGGTCGCGGGGTGCCAATTCGACAGCGGAAAACAGGCTCATTATTGCGCGGCTCTGAATGGAGTGAGGGGGACGTGTCGCGCTCCAGCCGGATGCACTAGAGCGGTGCACAAACGGGGAGCTAGTATAGAGGCCATCACCCGGTACGGCGACAGGCGATTCGGCTTTTGCGGTAAGTATTTTCGATTTTTTTTGACCGTTAGTCCCTTCTCCGCGTCAAAGTCTGCAAGGCGTGTAGGACGTTCGTCTTGAAAGCGAAGGCATTCACCTCCACATTGTGTGCATCCCAGCTTTTTCCTCGGACGGCATCAGTCGTTTCGGTCTTTCTCATTCCTGTCGGCTGGCCGACAGGAATGAACCCAGAGGTTATGTCATGTCTGAATTCCAGCTAGTCACCCGATTCCAGCCCGCCGGCGACCAGCCGGAAGCCATTCGCCTGATGGTCGAAGGCATCGAGGCCGGGCTGGCGCACCAGACGCTGCTCGGTGTGACCGGCTCGGGCAAGACCTTCAGTATTGCCAACGTGATTGCCCAGGTGCAGCGCCCAACCCTGGTACTGGCACCGAACAAGACCCTGGCCGCGCAGCTATACGGTGAGTTCAAGGCGTTTTTTCCGAATAACGCCGTGGAGTACTTCGTTTCCTACTACGACTACTACCAGCCCGAGGCCTACGTGCCGTCGTCGGACACCTTCATCGAGAAGGATGCCTCGATCAACGACCACATCGAACAGATGCGCCTGTCGGCGACCAAGGCCTTGCTCGAGCGCAAGGACGCGATCATCGTCACCACGGTGTCGTGCATCTACGGTCTGGGCAGCCCGGAAACCTACCTGAAGATGGTGCTGCACGTGGACCGCGGCGACAAACTCGACCAGCGCGCCTTGCTCAGGCGCCTGGCGGACTTGCAATACACCCGCAACGACATGGATTTTGCCCGGGCGACGTTCCGGGTGCGCGGCGATGTGATCGACATCTACCCGGCGGAATCGGACCTCGAAGCGATCCGCATCGAGCTGTTCGACGATGAAGTGGAGAGCATTTCCGCGTTCGACCCGCTGACCGGCGAAGTCATCCGCAAGCTGCCGCGTTTCACCTTCTACCCCAAGAGCCACTATGTGACGCCGCGGGAAACCCTGCTGGACGCCATCGAGGGGATCAAGGTCGAGCTGCAGGAGCGCCTGGAATACCTGCGGTCGAACAACAAGCTGGTAGAAGCCCAGCGTCTTGAGCAGCGGACCCGCTTTGACCTGGAGATGATCCTGGAGCTGGGCTACTGCAACGGTATCGAAAACTACTCGCGCTACCTGTCGGGTCGTCCGGCGGGCGCGCCACCGCCGACCTTGTATGACTACCTGCCGGCCGATGCCTTGCTGGTGATCGACGAATCCCACGTCAGCGTGCCTCAGGTCGGCGCCATGTACAAAGGCGACCGTTCGCGCAAGGAAACCCTGGTGGAATACGGTTTCCGCCTGCCCTCGGCCCTGGACAACCGGCCGATGCGCTTCGACGAATGGGAAGGCGTGAGCCCGCAGACGATTTTTGTCTCGGCCACCCCCGGCAACTACGAGGCCGAGCACGCCGGTCGTGTGGTCGAGCAAGTGGTACGACCGACCGGGTTGGTGGACCCGCAAGTCGAGGTGCGTCCGGCGTTGACCCAGGTCGACGACCTGCTCTCGGAAATCACCAAGCGTGTGGCGGTGGAGGAGCGGGTGCTGGTCACCACGCTGACCAAGCGCATGGCCGAAGACCTGACCGATTACCTGGCCGACCATGGCGTGCGGGTGCGCTACCTGCACTCGGACATCGATACGGTGGAGCGGGTCGAGATCATCCGCGACCTGCGCCTGGGCACTTTCGACGTGCTGGTGGGCATCAACCTGCTGCGCGAAGGCCTGGACATGCCGGAAGTGTCGTTGGTGGCGATTCTCGACGCTGACAAGGAAGGCTTCCTGCGTTCGGAGCGTTCGTTGATCCAGACCATCGGTCGCGCGGCGCGTAACCTCAACGGCCGGGCGATTCTGTATGCGGACCGCATCACCGGCTCCATGGAACGGGCCATCGGCGAGACCGAGCGCCGGCGCGACAAGCAGATCGCCTTCAACCTGGCCAATGGCATCACCCCCAAGGGCGTGTTCAAGGACGTCGCCGACATCATGGAAGGCGCTACCGTACCTGGCTCGCGCAGTAAAAAGCGCAAAGGCATGGCCAAGGCGGCCGAAGAGAGCGCCCGCTACGAGGCCGAACTGCGCTCACCGAGCGAGATCGCCAAGCGGATCCGGCAGTTGGAAGAGAAGATGTACCAACTGGCCCGGGACCTAGAGTTCGAAGCCGCGGCGCAGTTGCGCGACGAGATTGGCAAGTTGCGCGAGCGGTTGCTGACTGTCTGAGGTTTGTAGTGGTTGTAATGGCCTCATCGCGAGCAGGCTCGCTCCCACATTTTGACCGAGTCGCGGTCCCTGTGGGAGCGAGCCTGCTCGCGATGGGCGCGACTCCGTCCAACGGCTGACCACACAAATCCCGCTCTCACTGGAGCCCGCCCGCCATCGCCTGTTACCATTCGCCCCCTGTTTCATCTTCGCTTTTATATTCTTTCCGAGACATGCCATGACCACCGTCCGCACCCGCATCGCGCCTTCGCCCACTGGCGATCCCCATGTCGGCACCGCCTACATCGCTTTGTTCAACTATTGCTTTGCCAAGCAGCATGGCGGCGAGTTCATCCTGCGGATCGAGGACACCGACCAGTTGCGTTCGACCCGCGAGTCCGAACAGCAGATCTTCGACGCCCTGCGCTGGCTGGGCATCGACTGGAGCGAAGGCCCGGACGTTGGCGGCCCGCACGGTCCGTACCGCCAGAGCGAACGGGGTGATATCTACAAGCAGTATTGCCAGCAGTTGGTGGACATGGGGCACGCGTTCCCGTGCTTCTGCACTGCCGAAGAGCTGGACCAGATGCGCGCCGAGCAAATGGCCCGGGGTGAAACCCCGCGCTACGACGGCCGGGCGCTGCTGCTTTCCAAGGAAGAAGTCGCCCGTCGTCTGGCGGCCGGTGAGCCCCATGTGATCCGCATGAAGGTGCCGAGCGAAGGTGTCTGCGTGGTGCCGGACATGCTGCGGGGCGATGTCGAGATCCCGTGGGATCGCATGGACATGCAAGTGCTGATGAAGACCGACGGCTTGCCGACGTACTTCCTGGCGAACGTGGTCGACGATCACCTGATGGGCATCACCCACGTCCTGCGCGGCGAAGAATGGCTGCCGTCGGCGCCGAAACTGATCCTGCTCTACGAATACTTCGGCTGGGAGCAGCCGCAACTGTGCTACATGCCGCTGCTGCGTAACCCGGACAAGAGCAAGTTGTCCAAGCGCAAGAACCCGACTTCGGTGACGTTCTACGAGCGCATGGGCTTCATGCCCGAGGCGATGCTCAACTACCTGGGGCGCATGGGTTGGTCGATGCCGGATGAGCGCGAGAAGTTCTCGTTGCAGGAAATGGTCGAGCATTTCGATTTGTCGCGCGTCTCCCTAGGCGGGCCGATCTTCGATATCGAGAAGCTGTCGTGGCTCAACGGCCAGTGGTTGCGGGACCTGCCGGTAGAAGAGTTCGCCGCGCGTGTGCAGAAGTGGGCGTTGAACCCTGAGTACATGATGAAAATCGCGCCCCATGTGCAGGGCAGGGTAGAGACGTTCAGCCAGATCGCCCCGCTGGCCGGCTTCTTCTTTGCCGGTGGCGTGACGCCGGATGCGAAGTTGTTCGAATCCAAGAAGCTGTCGGGTGACCAGGTGCGCCAGTTGATGCAGTTGATCCTGTGGAAATTGGAAAGCCTGCGTCAGTGGGAGAAGGACAGCATCACCGCGACCATCCAGGCCGTGGTCGAGTCGTTGGAGTTGAAATTACGCGATGCCATGCCGCTGATGTTCGCCGCCATTACCGGTCAGGCCAGCTCGGTGTCGGTGCTCGATGCGATGGAAATCCTCGGACCTGACCTGACCCGTTTCCGCTTGCGCCAGGCTATCGATCTGCTCGGTGGCGTGTCGAAGAAGGAAAACAAGGAGTGGGAAAAACTGCTGGGCGCGATCGCGTAAGCGCTCGATGAGGCAGGACATACCCCGGTTTTCCGGGGTTTGTCGGTAAGTGATTGTTATCCCGGCAAAAAACTTTCAAATTTGTTGAAAATAAATTTGACAGCCCTCCGATACGCCCTTAAGATTCGCCCCGTCCTCAGCGATGAGGGGCTATAGCTCAGCTGGGAGAGCGCTTGCATGGCATGCAAGAGGTCGACGGTTCGATCCCGTCTAGCTCCACCAATTTACACTTCAAGGCCTGGCCACACCGGTCTTGAGGCGATCAACACTCAGCGTTGATCAGTTGTATAGAAGGGTTTGCGTCCCCTTCGTCTAGTGGCCTAGGACACCGCCCTTTCACGGCGGTAACAGGGGTTCGAGTCCCCTAGGGGACGCCAGTTTTACAGAAGCGATGTTGCAAGATGTCGCTCCGCCGCGAGGCGAAAAATCCGGGGCTATAGCTCAGCTGGGAGAGCGCTTGCATGGCATGCAAGAGGTCGACGGTTCGATCCCGTCTAGCTCCACCAATTTACAGGTTCAAGATCTGGCCACACCGGTCTTGAGTCGATCAGTTCTCAGCGCTGATCAAGCTAGAAGGTTTGTGTCCCCTTCGTCTAGTGGCCTAGGACACCGCCCTTTCACGGCGGTAACAGGGGTTCGAGTCCCCTAGGGGACGCCACGATTACCCGCTCTGCGGGATTTTATAAGGGTCATTCAATTCTTGAATGGCCCTTTTGTTTGTCTGGCGTTCGGCCAATTCCCTTATCCTTGAAATCGACTTCTGACCAGCGGTCAAAATTTCTGCTTGCGGAAAATTATTATGGGAATAATATTTCAATCGTAATATTCGGAGGCGACGATGAGCGATAAGAAGGCACAAACCCGTGAACGCATTCTCAAGGCCGCCAGCGATGCGCTGATCCAGCGTGGGCCGGCTGAACCGAGCGTGGGCGAGGTGATGGGGGCAGCGGGGCTGACGGTGGGCGGTTTCTATGCTCATTTCGAAAGCAAGGATGCCTTGATGCTGGAGGCATTCAAGCAGTTGCTCAATCGGCGCCGCGGCTTGATTGCCGATATGGACGGCGAGCTGACAGGCGAAGAGCGGCGCGCGTTGGTGGCGGCGTTCTATCTGTCACGAAAGCACCGTGATTCCACCGAGAATGCCTGCCCGATTCCTGCGTCGGTCGGCGAACTGGGTCGGCTGCCAGATGCGTTTCGTGAGGTGCTCAACGAGCATGTTGAATTGATGGTCGCGCAATTGGCGGCCAGCCCGGAGGACGCCGACAAGGCCCTGGCCGACATTGCCTTGATGGTGGGTGGCCTGGCCCTGGCAAGGGCCCTGGGCCCTGGAGAGTTATCCGATCGTTTGCTGCGCGCCGCCAAGTCGGCAGTGCAATGAGCTGAGGCGCAAGCCCTGGAGATGAGCGATGAACAGGTTGAGCTGGATTCGTAGTGTCAATGGCACGCTTGGCTGGGTGGCTCCGCGCCTGGTGGCCAAGCAGATGCGTCTGCTGTTCATGCGCCCTCGAGACCTGCCGCCGCGGGATTGGGAGTTACCATTGCTGGCCTCGTCCGAGCGTATCACCTTGCGCTTCGGTCTTTCGGCGTTGCGCTGGGGCAAAGGCCCGGTAGTCTTGCTGATGCACGGCTGGGAAGGGCGGCCGACTCAATTCGGGGCGCTGATCACGGCCCTGGTGGACGCCGGTTACATGGTGGTGGCCCTGGACGGTCCGGCCCATGGTCGTTCGCCGGGCCGCGAGGCGAATGTCCTGTTGTTCGCCAGGGCCATGCTTGAGGCCGCCGCTGAGCTGCCACCGTTGCAGGCCGTGATCGGGCATTCCATGGGTGGAGCCAGTGCCATGCTCGCGGTTCAGTTGGGGTTGCGGACCGAGACCTTGGTCAGCATCGCTGCGCCTGCGCGCATTCTTGGTGTGTTACGCGGATTCGCGCGGATGATGGGGCTGCCGCCCAAGGCCCGTTCAGCTTTCATTCGTCTGGTGGAAAGCGATGTGGGCATGCGGGCCGAGAAAATGGACGTCGCCCATTACCAACTGGACGTGCCCGGGTTGATCGTCCATGCCGACGACGACACTTTCGTCTCGGTCAAGGAATCGCAATTGATCCATGAAGCCTGGTTCGACAGTCGTTTGCTGCGACTGCCACAGGGTGGGCATCAGCGGGTGTTGGCCGATTCGCGGGTCGTTGATGGTGTGTTATCGCTGTTGGCCGGGCGCAGCCTGCAAGCGCGGCAATCGGCTTGATCTGTGGGAGCAAGGCTTGCCCGCGATGGCGGTCAAGCTCGGATCCGTTACACTGCCCCAACCAAATTCGACCGGGAGAGGGGCATGGGCTGGGATCGGGCAACGCCGTTCATCATTGATCTTCAAGTAAATGCCGAAGATATCGACGGGCTGGGCCATGCCAACAACGCGGTGTACGTCACCTGGCTCGAGCGTTGTGCCTGGCGCCATTCCCAGCGCCTGGGCCTGGATCTGGTGGAGTACCGGCGCCTGGACCGAGCCATGGCGGTGGTGCGGCATGAAATCGATTACCTGGCGGCGGCTTATGAAGGCGACGAGCTTCAATTGGCAACCTGGATCGTCGACTGGGACCAGCGCCTGAAAATGACCCGGCATTTCCAGTTGGTCCGCCCCAGCGACAACACTACCTTACTGCGGGCCCAGACCACATTTGTCTGCATTGAACTGTCCACCGGTCGGCCAAAGCGCATGCCGCAGGAATTCATCGAGGGTTATGGCGTGGCGTTGAATCCATCTGGCATCTTCATAGACTGAACTGCTGCTATCGCGAGCAGGCTCGCTCCCACAGGGATTTGTGGCGGGCTCCAATTCTGTAAATACATTGGAACCATTGTGGGAGCGAGCCTGCTCGCGATGACGGCAGCACATCCAACATCAATGCAAGCTGACCCATCGCTATCGCGAGCAAGCTCGCTCCCACAAGGATTTGTGGTGAATGCCGGCTATGTGGGCAAAATCCGGTAAACTGCCGCACGTTTTTCGTTTGAGTGTGTGTTTCCATGCAAATTGCCCTGGCACCCATGGAGGGGTTGGTCGACAACATCCTGCGGGATGTCCTGACCCGTGTTGGCGGTATCGACTGGTGTGTCACCGAGTTCATCCGCGTCAACGACCGTCTGCTCACGCCGGCCTATTTTCATAAGCTCGCCCCTGAACTGTTGACTGGCGCCCGAACTGCTGCCGGTGTACCGCTGCGGGTGCAGCTGCTTGGTTCCGATCCGGTGTGCCTGGCGGAAAACGCGGCGTTGGCCTGCGAGTTGGGCTCAGAGGTGATCGACCTGAACTTCGGTTGCCCGGCCAAGACCGTGAACAAATCCCGGGGTGGGGCGGTGTTGCTCAAAGAACCGGAATTGCTCAACGAAATCGTCGAACACGTGCGTCGTGCGGTGCCAGAACACATCCCGGTCACCGCCAAGATGCGCCTGGGTTTCGATAGCCCGGATGGCGCGTTGGTCTGTGCCACGGCGTTGGCCGAAGGCGGCGCGGCGCACATTGTGGTGCATGCGCGGACCAAGGTGGACGGCTATAAGCCTCCCGCCCACTGGGAGTGGATCCCCAGGGTGCAGGAAGTGGTCAAGGTGCCTGTGTTTGCCAATGGCGATATCTGGAGCGTGGAAGATTGGCGTCGATGCCGTGAAATCAGCGGCGTCGAAGACATCATGCTCGGTCGCGGCCTCGTTTCTCGCCCTGATCTGGCCCGGCAGATCGCCGCGGCCCGGGCTGGTGAGGAAGTGATCGAGATGTCCTGGGCCGATTTGCAGCCGATGCTCCAGGACTTCTGGGTGCAAGTGGTCGAGCAACTGACACCCCGCCAGGCCCCGGGCAGATTGAAACAGTGGCTGGCCATGCTGACGCGCAATTATCCCGAAGCGGTGGCGCTGTTCAGCGCTCTGCGGCGGGAAACCGACTTGGACGCGGTGGGGCATCTGCTGGGTGTGCAGCGCACCGAAGCGGCCTGAAAAAATTTCAAAAAAAGCTCTTGAAAAGTTTTTGGCGAACCCTAGATAAGGGTTACGCGATGCCGAATTCGGGTCGCGGAGACAAAAAAACTTGCTGAATTTTTCAGGAGATTTGAATCATGAGTACTGCATTTTCGCTGGCCCCGCTGTTCCGTTCCTCGGTGGGTTTCGATCGTTTCAACGATCTGTTCGAAACCGCTCTGCGCAACGAACCGGGCAGCAGCTATCCACCCTACAATGTGGAAAAACATGGCGATGACGAATACCGCATCGTGGTCGCCGCCGCCGGGTTCCAGGAAGAAGACCTGGACCTGCAAGTGGAAAAAGGTGTGCTGACCATCAGTGGCGGCAAGCGCGAAGCGAGCAACGACAGCGTGACTTACCTGCACCAAGGTATCGCCCAGCGTGCGTTCAAGCTGTCCTTCCGGTTGGCCGATCATATCGAGATCAAGTCCGCCGGCCTGAGCAACGGTCTGTTGAGCATCGACCTGTTGCGGGTGATTCCGGAAGAGGCGAAAGCCAAGCGCATCCCGATCAACGGGGCGCAGCAGCAACCCGCGTTGCAAAACTGATGCATCGCAACTGAAGAAGGGCGCCAGATGGCGCCCTTCTTCATTTTGGAGAACGGTGGAAGATTAATTGTGGCGAGGGGATTTCATGTGGGAGCAAGGCTTTCCCGCGATAAAAGCGATGCGGTCCTTCAAATACCGAGTCAGGCTGCAGTCGCGAGCAAGCTTTGCTCCCACATAGACCCCCCCTTGCCACAAGCGCTCCCCGTAGCGCCTCCATGTCACGGCAACAACCGCTCAAACGCCTCCAGCGGCAACGGCCGGCTGTGCAGGTAGCCTTGGTACAGGTGGCAACCCAGCCCCTGCAGGAATTGCAATTGCTCCAGGGTCTCCACGCCTTCGGCAATCATCACCAGGTTGAGGCTGCGGGCCATGGCGACGATGGCGCGGATGATCTCCGCGTCGTTGGGGTCGCTGGTGGCGTCGCGCACGAATGACTGATCGATCTTCAGCGTATCCACTGGCAGGCGCTTGAGGTAGGTCAGCGACGAATAGCCGGTGCCGAAATCGTCCATGGCAAAGCTCACCCCGAGTTTCTTGAGCCGGCGCATCTTGGCGATGGTGTCATCCAGGTTCTGGATCACGATGCCTTCGGTGATTTCCAGCTTCAGCAGGGAGCATGGCAGGCCGTGGGTGGCCAAGCTGCTTTCGATGCGTTCGACGAAGTCGCTTTGGCGGAATTGCCGCGGGCTGATGTTTACACACAGGCTGAATTGGTCCGGATCGATCTTGCCCTTGGCAATCAGTTGCTTGAAACCATCGCAGGCTTCGTCGAGGATCCAGGTCCCGACTTCCAGGATCAGGCCGCTGTCTTCCAGCACCTTGATGAATTCGTTCGGCGATTGGGCGCCCAGATCCGGGTGATGCCAGCGCACCAGGGCTTCGGCACCGACAATGCGGTTGTCCCGGGCATCGACCTGGGGCTGGAAATGCACGCTGAACTCGCCACGGGCCAGGGCCTGGCGCAGGTCGGTCTCCATGCGCAGCCGTTCGCTGGCGGCTTTTTGCATGGTGGTGTGAAACATCTGCGAGGTGTTGCGCCCCGAATCCTTGGCGCGATACAACGCAATGTCGGCGCGCTTGAGCAAATCGGTGGGCGTGGAGCCGTGATCGGGAATCAGCGCTATACCGATGCTCGGCGTGACCTGCAGTCGCTGGCCATCGAGAAACATCGGCTCCGAAAGCAGTTCGCGCAGGGTGTCGGCCAGGGTTTGCACTTGCTTGCTGACTTCGTTGCGCGAGCCTTCCAGGCCGCTGAGCAGCACCACGAATTCGTCGCCGCCCAGTCGCGCGACGGTGTCTTCCAGGCGCACGCTGGCCTCCAGGCGCGCGGTGATGATTTTCAGCACGGTGTCGCCCACCGGGTGACCGAGGGAATCGTTGATGTGCTTGAAGTGGTCCAGATCGAGAAACAGCAGGGCGCCACGCAAATTATGGCGCTTGAGCAGGGCGATCTGCTGGCTCAGCCGGTCCATCAGCAAGGCCCGGTTGGGCAGGTTGGTCAGTGGGTCGTGATAGGCCAGGTGGCGGATCTGGGCTTCGGCATTGCGTAGCAGGCTCACGTCCCGGGCGGTCAGCAGCAGACACGCCGTTTCATTGAGCGTGATGGGCTCGACCGAGACCTCCACCGTGAGGATTTCCCCCCGTTTATTGCGCCCGAGCATTTCCTGGTGAACGACGCGGCCCTTGAGTTGCAATTCGGCCAGCAGGGCGGCGCGTTGTTTTTCTTCGGCCCAGATCCCCACTTCGTAGACCGTGCGCCCGATCACCTCGTCGGCGCGGTAGCCGGTCAACCGACAGAAGCCGTCGTTGACCTCCAGGTAGCGACCGCTTTTGTGCTCGGTGATGGTGATGGCGTCGGGGCTGGAATGAAACGCCTTGGCGAATTTCTCTTCGCTGGCCTTGAGGGCAGCTTCGGAGCGTTGTTGCTGTGTGATGTCCCGCAAGGTCGTGACGATGCAGGGCTGGTTGCCGACGTTGATCTGCCGGCTGGAAATCACACAGGTCAGCGGCTGGCCGTTCTTATGATGAACGACGATGGCGACATTGTTCAGCGATTGTTCGCGGATCACCCGTTCGATGCGTTGCAGGCTACTGCCCGAGGCGTCCCAGAGGCCGATTTCGTCGGCGCCGAGGCCGATCACGTCGTTGGCGGTCCAGCCGAAGGTCTGGGTGAAGCTTGAGTTGATCTCGAGAAACCGGCCACTGTCCTGGTGGGTGACGCAGATCGGGTCGGGGCTGACCTGGAACAGCGTGGCGAATTTTTCTTCCGAGGCGGCCAGGCTCTGTTCGCGCTCCACCTGGTCGGTGATATCCAGCAAGGTGCCGGCCATGCGCAAAGGGCTGCCGTCGTCGTTGCGGTAGAGGCGGGCGCGGCTTTCCAGGTAGCGCGAGCTGCCGTCCGGCAGTTGCACCCGGTAGGTCAATTGGTAGTTGCCCGCCGGGCCTTCGCGCAGGCTGCGATAGGCGTTGCGCATGTTGTTGCGTTCTTCCGTGGGGACGCCCTCGAAAAACGCATCGAACGATTCGTGGAAGGGCTTGGGGTCCAGGCCATGGAGCTGCGCTGCGCGGGCCGAGCCGTAGAGCATGCCGCTGGGAATGTGCCAGTCCCAGGTACCCAGTTGCGCCGAGTCGAGGGCCAGGTCCAGGCGTTCCTGGCTGTCCTTGAGGGCCTGCTCGGCGAGTTTGCGCTCGGTGGTGTCGAGAAAGGTGCTCAACAGGTAGGGCTGGCCTTCGAGTTCGACTTTTTGCGCACTGAGAATGCCGTTATGAATCTGACCGTTGCTGGCCCGGAACTCCACCTCCATGCTCACCAGCTCGCCCTTGGCTTTGGTCGCTTCCACCAGTTTCGCCCGTTGGCTGGGGTCAACCCACAAGCCCAGCTCCAGGGTGGTGCGGCCGATTACGTCATGCACCGGCCAGCCGAACAGGCTTTCGAAATACTGGTTGGCTTCGCTGATCAGCCCGTCCTCCTGGCGGGTCAGCAAGACCATGTTCGGGCACAGATGAAAGAGCGTGGCGAAGCGTTTTTCCGAACTGCGCAGGGCTTGTTCGCGCTCGCGCTGATGGGTGATTTCGCGGATCACCCCGATCATGCGCGGACGGCCATGCTTGTCGGGCAGCACGCTGCCGCTGATCTCCAGCCAGTGCAGGCTGCCATCGGGCCAGACGATGCGGTGGTGCATCGCCTGTTCCAACGGCGCCCCGGCCACTGCCGCGTGAAAGGCGCGCACGGCCCGGGCCCGGTCTTCGGGCAGCAACAGGTCCAGATAATCCACATCCGCCGGCAATGGCTGGCGCGGATCGAAACCGAACAGCGCCTGGGTGCCGCGGGACCAACTGATCTGCCCGCTGTCGATGTCCCACGACCAGGCCCCCAGCCGAGCGCCGTTCAGGGCGGCCAGCAACTGCGGCGCGCTGTCCCAGCTTTGCTCGGACCGTTTCGGGTCTAGCGCCTGGATGCGTGGCAAGGGCGGGAGATGGTCAGCGGGTTTGGGCATTTCTGGCGAGCCTTGAGCGGGTTTGGGCATTAAGCACAAGCATCCAAGGCCCTACAGGCGCGGCACAACCTATGCCTTTGTCCCTGGCAAATCGATTTGTGCGTCCAGTAAGGCCATGAAAGCCCGTGCGGCGTTCGACAGCGTCCGTTCGGTGTGCAAGATATAGCCTAGCTGGCGACTGAGTTGTATGCCCGGCAAAGGAATGCGCGCCACCTGTTCGTCGAGCATGGTGCGCGGCAAAACGCTCCAGGCCAGGCCGATGGAGACCATCATTTTTATCGTTTCCAGGTAATTCGTGCTCATGGCGATGTTCGGTGTCAGGCCCTGGGCCTCGAACAGCCGTCGCACGATGTGATGGGTAAAGGTGTTGCCCCCCGGGAAAACCGCCGGATGCAAGGCAATGTCCGCCAGGCTGACCGCGCCGTTTTCCAGTAATGCATGCTCGGGGGCGACCACGAAATCCAGGGGGTCGTCCCACACCGGCGTGGCCCTTACCAGCGTGTGGGGTTCGGGGGCGAGGGTGATGACGGCCAGTTCGGCCCGGCCATGGAGGATTTCTTCGTAGGCCACTTCCGAATCCAGAAACTGAATGTCCAGTGCCACCTGGGGGTAGCGGCGGGTGAACTCCCTGAGTAGAGGCGGCAGGCGGTGCAGGCCGATGTGGTGGCTGGTGGCGAGCGTCAGGCGCCCGGTCACTTCGCCAGTCAGGTTGGTCAGGGCGCGGCGGGTGTCGTCCAGCACATTGAGGATTTGATAGGCCCGTGGCAACAGGGCCCGGCCGGCCTCGGTCAGGCCCACTTCACGGCCCAGGCGGTCGAACAGGCGCACCTTGAGTTGTTGTTCGAGGCCGGCAATGCGCTTGCTGATGGCCGGCTGGGTCAGGTGCAGGCGTTCGCCGGCGCCGGAGAAACTGCCCGTCTCGGCGATGGCAATAAAGGCATTGAGATTGGCGAGGTCCATGGCGGTTCCGGTCGAATTCCACTTGGTTATGCAAAGTATAAAAAATATGAATTTGAGTTATTTAATGTAACCCCATAGGATCAGCCTCACAAGCCAAGGGGTTATTGATTCGTTCAGGCCCGGGGCATAGAAACAAGCTGATGAGGAACCGTCTGATGGCCGGCAAAACGCTCTACGACAAGCTCTGGGATTCGCATTTGGTCAAGCAGCGCGACGATGGCTCGGCGCTGATCTACATCGATCGTCACATCATCCACGAAGTGACGTCGCCGCAAGCCTTCGAAGGCCTGCGCCTGGCCGGGCGCAAGCCGTGGCGCATCGATGCCAACATCGCGACCCCGGACCACAACGTACCGACCACGCCGGAGCGCAAGGGCGGCATTGAAGCCATTGCCGACCAGGTCTCGCGTCTGCAGGTCCAGACCCTCGACGATAACTGTGACGAATATGGCATCGTCGAATTCAAGATGAATGACGTGCGCCAAGGCATCGTCCACGTCATCGGCCCGGAGCAGGGCGCGACCTTGCCGGGCATGACCGTGGTCTGCGGCGACTCGCACACCTCGACCCACGGTGCCTTCGGCGCCCTGGCCCATGGCATCGGCACCTCCGAGGTGGAGCATGTGCTCGCCACCCAGTGCCTGGTTGCCAAGAAAATGAAGAACATGCTGGTGCGCGTCGAGGGCAAGTTACCGTTCGGCGTGACTGCCAAGGACATCGTCCTGGCGGTGATCGGCAAGATCGGTACCGCGGGTGGTAACGGCCACGCCATCGAGTTCGCCGGCAGCGCGATCCGCGACTTGTCCGTCGAAGGCCGCATGACCATCTGCAACATGTCCATCGAGGCTGGCGCTCGCGTTGGCCTGGTGGCTGCCGATGAAAAAACCGTGGAATACGTCAAGGGCCGTCCGTTTTCGCCGAAAGGCGCGGAATGGGACCTGGCGGTCGAGGCCTGGAAAGACCTGGTCTCCGATGCCGATGCCAAGTTCGACACCGTGGTCGAGCTCGACGCGACCCAAATCAAGCCGCAAGTCAGCTGGGGCACTTCGCCGGAAATGGTGCTGGCGGTGGACCAGAATGTACCGGATCCGGCCAAGGAAATGGACCTGGTCAAGCGTGACTCCATCGTCCGCGCCTTGAAATACATGGGCTTGAGCGCCAACCAGGCGATCACCGACATTCAGCTCGACCGCGTGTTCATCGGTTCCTGCACCAACTCGCGGATCGAAGACCTGCGCGCCGCGGCGGTGATCGCCAAGGGCCGCAAAGTTGCCTCGACGATCAAGCAGGCCATTGTGGTGCCGGGCTCGGGCCTGGTGAAGGCCCAGGCCGAAGCGGAAGGGCTGGACAAGATTTTCCTCGAGGCCGGTTTCGAGTGGCGCGAGCCAGGGTGCTCGATGTGCCTGGCGATGAACCCGGACCGTTTGGAGTCGGGCGAGCATTGCGCCTCCACCTCCAACCGTAACTTCGAAGGCCGTCAGGGCGCCGGTGGCCGTACGCACCTGGTGAGCCCGGCGATGGCCGCGGCGGCGGCTGTCAACGGCCGTTTCGTCGACGTCCGCGAATTGATCTGAAGGAGCGCAGCATGAAAGCTTTTACCCAGCACACCGGTCTTGTCGCGCCTTTGGATCGTGCCAACGTCGACACCGACCAGATCATTCCCAAGCAGTTCTTGAAGTCCATCAAGCGCACCGGCTTCGGCCCGAACCTGTTCGACGAATGGCGTTACCTGGATGTCGGCCAGCCGTACCAGGACAACTCCAAGCGGCCGTTGAACAAGGATTTCGTGCTCAACGCCGAGCGTTACCAAGGCGCCAGCGTGTTGCTGGCCCGGGAGAACTTCGGCTGTGGTTCCAGTCGCGAGCACGCGCCGTGGGCCCTGGAAGAATACGGTTTCCGCAGCATCATCGCGCCGAGCTACGCCGACATCTTCTTCAACAACAGCTTCAAGAACGGCTTGCTGCCGATCATCCTCAGTGATGCTGAGGTGGATGAGTTGTTCCAGCAGGTCGAAGCCAACCCCGGCTACCAGCTGAAAATCGACCTCGCGGCCCAGACCGTGACTCGCCCCGACGGCAAGGTGTTGGGGTTCGAGATCGATGCGTTTCGCAAACATTGCCTGCTCAACGGCCTGGATGACATTGGCCTGACCTTGCAGGACGGCGAGGCGATTGCCGCGTTCGAGGCCAAGCATCGGGCGAGCCAGCCTTGGTTGTTTCGCGATGCTTGATTTTGCGTAAGGCGTAACGACGCCATCGCGAGCAGGCTCGCTCCCACAGGGATTTTCTTTACGCCGCAAATCCAATGTGGGAGCGAGCCTGCTCGCGATGAGGCCAGAACAGACACAGCCAAAAGGAAGTTCCATGACCAGCACCGCCCACAGTCAGGTTGTACAAAAGCAATTCG
Organism: Pseudomonas sp. FP2300; assembly: GCF_030687595.1. Taxonomy (NCBI): domain Bacteria; kingdom Pseudomonadati; phylum Pseudomonadota; class Gammaproteobacteria; order Pseudomonadales; family Pseudomonadaceae; genus Pseudomonas; species Pseudomonas sp. FP2300. The sequence goes on along the minus strand of NZ_CP117440.1, from coordinate 4,730,840 downwards.
GTGAACAGGCCTCGGCCTATCTGAGCAGTGCCGTGCACGCCCAGGGCGCTGAGTTCGCGCTGCTACAGGCTGCGCTGGCTGGCCGTGGCGATGCCCGTGTGTTGGACCTGGGCTGTGGCGCCGGCCATGTGAGTTTCCACGTGGCGCCGCTGGCCGGTGAAGTGGTGGCCTATGATTTGTCCCAGCAGATGCTCGATGTGGTGACTGCGGCGGCCGCGGAGCGGGGCCTGGGCAATATCAGCACGGTGCGCGGTGCCGCCGAGCGTTTGCCCTTCGCCGACGGTGAGTTCGACTTCGTGTTCAGCCGCTATTCGGCGCATCATTGGAGTGACCTGGGCCTGGCGTTGCGGGAGGTGCGTCGGGTGCTCAAGCCGGGCGGGATGATGGCGTTCATTGACATCCTGTCGCCGGGCACGCCGTTGCTGGACACCTACTTGCAAAGCATCGAAGTGCTGCGCGACACCAGCCATGTGCGCGATTATTCGGCCGGCGAGTGGTTGCGCCAGGTCAGCGAAGCGGGGTTGCACACCCGCAGCACCTCACGCCAGCGCCTGCGCCTGGAGTACCACTCCTGGGTCGAGCGCATGCGTACCCCCGAGGTGATGCGTGCGGCGATTCTCCAGCTGCAGCGTTCGATGGGTGATGAAGTGCGTGAATATTTTGAGATTGAGGCCGATGGTTCGTTCAGTACAGATGTACTGGTGCTGTGGGCCGAGCGGTAGCATTTTTCCCGGCCAGCGCCAGAGGCCTGTGTCGACAGAGCAAACGAGGAAAGCATGAGCAAGCAGATTCTGATTCTCCCAGGTGATGGCATTGGCCCGGAAATCATGGCCGAAGCGGTCAAGGTCCTGGAGCTGGCGAACGACAAGTACAGCCTGGGCTTCGAACTCAGCCACGACGTGATCGGCGGCGCGGCCATCGACAAGCATGGCGTGCCCCTGGCCGACGAGACCCTGGACCGTGCCCGTGCCGCCGATGCCGTGCTGCTGGGTGCCGTGGGCGGCCCGAAATGGGACAAGATCGAACGCGACATCCGCCCCGAGCGCGGCCTGCTGAAAATTCGCGCGCAACTGGGCTTGTTCGGCAACCTGCGTCCGGCGATTCTTTACCCGCAACTGGCCGATGCATCGAGCCTGAAGCCGGAAATCGTCTCGGGCCTGGACATCCTCATCGTTCGCGAGCTGACCGGCGGCATCTATTTCGGCGCCCCGCGTGGCACCCGCGAGCTGGATAATGGCGAGCGCCAGGCCTACGACACCCTGCCGTACAGCGAAAGCGAAATCCGCCGTATCGCCCGGGTCGGCTTCGACATGGCCCGCGTGCGTGGCAAGAAGCTGTGCTCGGTGGACAAGGCCAACGTGCTGGCCTCCAGCCAATTGTGGCGCGAAGTGGTCGAGCAGGTGGCCAAGGATTACCCGGACATCGAACTGAGCCACATGTACGTCGACAACGCCGCCATGCAACTGGTGCGCGCGCCGAAGCAGTTCGACGTGATCGTCACCGACAACATGTTCGGCGACATCCTGTCCGACGAAGCGTCGATGCTCACCGGTTCCATTGGCATGCTGCCGTCGGCTTCCCTGGACGCCAACAACAAGGGCATGTACGAGCCATGCCACGGTTCGGCGCCGGACATCGCCGGGCAGGGCATTGCCAACCCGTTGGCGACCATCCTGTCGGTGTCGATGATGCTGCGTTACAGCTTCAACTTGAACGATGCCGCCGACGCGATCGAAAAAGCCGTCAGCGTGGTCTTGGACCAAGGCTTGCGTACCGGTGATATCTGGTCGCAAGGTTGTACCAAAGTCGGTACGCAGCAAATGGGCGATGCAGTAGTCGCCGCGCTGCGGAATCTGTAATCTTTCGGGCCCACTGCTTCGACGGTGGCCCACTTTTGTATAGGTGTAGTTGCGATGAAACGTGTAGGTCTGATCGGTTGGCGCGGCATGGTCGGTTCCGTGCTCATGCAGCGAATGCTGGAAGAGCAGGATTTCGATCTCATTGAGCCGGTGTTTTTCACCACTTCCAATGTCGGTGGCCAGGGCCCATCCGTGGGCAAGGACACCGGTGTGCTCAAGGATGCCTACAGCATTGACGAGCTCAAGACCCTCGACGTGATCCTGACCTGCCAGGGCGGCGACTACACCAGCGAAGTATTCCCCAAGCTGCGTGAAGCCGGCTGGCAGGGTTACTGGATCGACGCCGCCTCCAGCCTGCGCATGCAGGACGATGCGGTGATCATCCTCGACCCGGTCAACCGCAAGGTCATCGACCAGCAGCTGGATGCGGGCACCAAGAACTACATCGGCGGCAACTGCACTGTCAGCCTGATGCTGATGGGCCTGGGCGGCTTGTTCGAAGCCGGGCTGGTGGAGTGGATGAGCGCCATGACTTATCAGGCGGCATCCGGTGCTGGTGCGCAGAACATGCGTGAACTGATCAAGCAGATGGGCGCGACCCACGCCGCCGTCGCCGATGACCTGGCCAACCCGGCCAGCGCCATCCTCGACATCGACCGCAAGGTCGCCGAGGCGATGCGCAGCGATGCCTACCCGACCGAAAACTTCGGCGTACCGCTGGCTGGCAGCCTGATTCCGTGGATCGACAAGGAACTGCCTAACGGCCAGAGCCGTGAAGAGTGGAAGGCCCAGGCCGAAACCAACAAGATCCTCGGTCGCTTCAAGAGCCCGATCCCGGTGGACGGCATCTGCGTGCGCATCGGCGCCATGCGTTGCCACAGCCAGGCGCTGACCATCAAGCTGAACAAAGACGTGCCGATAGCCGACATCGAAGGGCTGATCAGCCAGCACAACCCTTGGGTCAAGCTGGTGCCGAACAACCGCGAAATCAGCATGCAGGAGCTGAGCCCGACCAAGGTCACCGGCACCCTGAATGTCCCGGTGGGCCGTTTGCGCAAACTGAACATGGGTTCGCAATTCGTCGGTGCCTTCACCGTCGGCGACCAACTGCTGTGGGGTGCGGCCGAACCGCTGCGTCGCATGCTGCGGATCCTGCTCGAGCGTTGATCGATTGTCGCTGTGAAAGAACCCGCGCCTTGTGAGAGGTGCGGGTTTTTTATTTGGGGGGCGGTTTTGGGATTTTATGCGCCTGAGGCGGCGCCATCGCGAGCAGGCTCGCTCCCACATGGGATCCTTGGTGGCCGCAAAACCTGTGGGAGCGAGCCTGCTCGCGATGGGACCAGCCCAGGCACCGCAAATCCCCCTGCCAATTGCCTGCATACCGACCACCCGGTAAAGTGCCGCTCCCCACGTTTTACCTGAGGTAGACCCATGAGCCAGTCCTTTGATATTGCCGTGATCGGCGCCACCGGTACTGTTGGCGAAACCCTCGTCCAGATTCTCGAAGAGCGGGACTTCCCGGTCGGTAACCTGCACCTGCTGGCCAGCAGCGAATCGGCAGGCAGCTCGGTGATGTTCCGCGGCAAAAACGTGCGGGTGCGCGAGGTCGACGAGTTCGATTTCAGCAAAGTCCAACTGGTGTTCTTCGCGGCGGGCCCAGCGGTGACCCTGAGTTTCGCCCCGCGGGCCACGGCAGCCGGTTGTGCGCTGATCGACCTGTCCGGTGCCTTGCCGCCCGAACAGGCGCCGCAGATCGTGCCGGAAGCCAATGCCCAAGTATTGGCTGGCTTGAACAAACCGTTGCAGGTCAGCAGCCCCAGCGCGTCGGCCACGGCCTTGGCGGTGGTGCTGGCGCCGCTGCGTGAATGCCTCGATCTGCAACGCATCAGCCTGACCGCCAGCCTCGCGGTGTCGGCCCAGGGCCGCGTGGCCGTGAGCGAGTTGGCGCGTCAGACTGCCGAGCTGCTCAACGCCCGTCCGCTGGAGCCGAAGTTCTTTGACCGTCAGATGGCGTTCAACCTGCTGGCCCAGGTTGGCGCGCCGGACGAGCAGGGGCATACGCAGCTGGAAAAACGCCTGGTCCGCGAGTTGCGCCAAGTGCTGAATCAGCCTTTGTTAAAGATTTCCGTCACTTGCATTCAAGCCCCGGTGTTTTTTGGCGATAGCTTTAGCGTGACTGTGCAGTCTGCCAAGGCCGTCGACCTGGCCAAGGTCAACGCGGCTTTGGAAGCGGCGCCCGGTATCGAGCTGGTGGAGGCGGGCGATTACCCGACGGCGGTGGGCGATGCGGTGGGGCAGGATGTGGTCTACGTTGGTCGTGTGCGCGGCGGGATCGACGATCCGGCGGAGCTAAATATGTGGCTGACGTCAGATAACGTGCGCAAGGGCGCGGCGCTCAATGCCGTGCAGGTGGCTGAGTTGTTGATAAAAGACTTGCTGTAAAAGATACTTGGCATCAATTTGTCGAATGATTCTAGCTGGGCGCTATGCTTGGCCGGAGTGCTGAAGGCGAACATCCCTCTGGGGGACTTTCCCGGGGCATGAGTGAAATGATCGCGCGCACCGTCGCATCGGGGCTGCGCGCAATGCCTTACGGCAGCGGCATCAATACCTTCTCGCTGGCCGAGGAATGTTCAAACAAAGGAAGAGGCTATGGTTCAAGTTCGCAAACTGGTGTTAGCAATAGCGGCCGCCTCGGCGCTGTCCTCCGGTATGGCGCAAGCGCTCGGGCTCGGGGAATTGACCCTGAAGTCGACGCCGAACCAGCCCTTGGTCGCCGAGATCGAGTTGCTCGACGTCCAGCAACTGACCGCCGCCGAAGTCGTGCCGAGCCTGGCCTCCCCCGAAGACTTCGCCAAGGCCGGGGTCGACCGCCAGGCCTTTCTCAATGACCTGACCTTCACCCCGGTGATCAACGCCAACGGCAAGAGCGTCCTGCGGGTAACCTCCAGCCGTCCGCTGTCCGAACCCATGGTCAAGTTCCTGGTGCAGGTGATGTGGCCCAATGGCCGTCTGCTGCGCGACTACAGCGTATTGCTCGACCCCTCCAAATTCTCGCCACAGGCCGCCGACGCCGCCCGGGCGAAGCCACCCCAGGTTGTGTCCACACCGGTTACCGGCGCCACCAAGCCTTCCCAGTACACCACCACGCCGCGCGATACCCTGTGGGAAATCGCCGCCAAGGTGCGCAACGGCGGGTCGGTCCAGCAAACCATGCTGGCGATCCAGGCGTTGAACCCGAACGCGTTCATCAACGGCAACATCAACCTGCTCAAGACCGGGCAGGTGTTGCGCCTGCCGGATCCGGTGCAAAGCACGGCGTTGCCGCAACCCCAGGCCATCGCTGAAGTGGCTGCGCAGAACGCCGCCTGGCGTTCGGGACGTCGGGGCGTGGCGGGTGCCGGCAAGCAGCAATTGGATGCCACCAAGCGTGGTCGTGGCGAAGGCGCGCCGGCACAGGCGGCCGGTCGCGACAACTTGAGCCTGGTGTCGGCCGACTCGGCGAAGGCGGGCGGCAAGGGCAAGGGTGCTGCCGGCGATGCCCAGGCGCTCTCCAACAAGCTTGCTGTCACCCAGGAAAGCCTCGATTCGGCGCGCCGGGATAACGAAGAACTGAAAAGCCGCATGGCGGATCTGCAGAGCCAACTGGACAAGCTGCAGCGCCTGATCGAGCTGAAGAACAATCAACTGGCCAAGATGCAGGCCGAGGGCGCCGCCGTTCCGCCAGCCGGCGAGGCGCCTGGGGCGATGTCCGCACAGCTGACGCCTGCGCCAGCGGCACAAGCCCCGGCGACTGCACCGGCACCTGCGCCAGAAGCGACCCCGGAAGCGACACCGCCTGCCGCGCCGGTCGAACCGACGCCTGCCGCGTCCAACGAGCAAAAATACAACGACCTGCTGACCAACCCGATCCTGCTGGGGTTGATTGGCGGCGGTGCACTGCTCCTGCTGTTGCTGCTGTTGTTGCTCGCTCGACGCCGCAAGGCCCAGCAAGAAGCGGAAAAACACTTGCGCATGGCCCGGGCCCTCGAGGAGGAGGCTGACTTCTCCCCGGAGCTCGATCTGCCCCCGAGCAGCTTCGAGGGCATTGAGGTTCCGCCACCCAGCGTAAAACTCGAGCCGAAACCCGCACCCGCGCCTGCGCCGGCCCCCAAGCCAGCCCCGGTGGTCGCGCCTGTGGTGGTCACGCCGCCTATCGCCGCGCCATTGGTGGCTCCGGCCGCCGAGCGTTCCGACGACGTGCTGCCCCAGGCCCAGTCCCATATCGACCGCGGCCGCTTGAACCAGGCAGCCGACCTGCTCGAGCAGGGCATCAAGGCCGAGCCTCAGCGCAGCGACTTGCGTCTGAAGCTGATGGAAGTCTACGGTCAGCAGGGTGACCGCGACGCCTTTGTCGCCCAGGAGCGCCAGCTGGTGGCCAATGGCGAAAACTTCGCCCAGGTCGAACAACTGAAGAGCCGTTTCCCGGCCATGGTGGTCGCCGCTACAGCAGGCCTGGCCGCGGCGACCGTGGCCGCGGAGCTGGATGCGCAGTACGTCAAGGATCTGCTGGAAGACAAGTCGCCAACCGACGAGGAACTCGACAGCGCCTTCGACCTGAGCCTGGATGACCTGGAAACCCCGGTCGCACCGGCCCCCGAGCCTGTCGCGGAGCTGGACGCGTTTCCGGAAGACGACGACCTGAGTTTCGAGTCGGTGCTCAAGCAGCAGACCGAGGCCAACGAAAGCCTGGACGACCTGTCGGAGTTCGACCTGGACCTGGGCGCCGACGCGCCGACGCCGATTCCGGCGCTCGATGACGAAGACTTCCTGCTGGACCTGGACGATGACCTCAAGGGCTTGGACTTGCCTGCGACTGAAACGCCAGCCTTGGCCGATACACCGGCTGACGACCTGGAGCTGCCAGCGGATTTCGATCTGTCCCTGTCCGATGAAATGGATGCCCACGATGCGCCCAAGGACGCCTTCGAGTCCGAGCTGGATGATGTAAACGCCGAGCTGGATCGTTTGTCCGACAGTCTGGGCCAACCGACCTTCACTGCCGAAGATGCCTTGGTCGGCGCTGAAGACGAACCGGACTTCGACTTCCTCAGCGGTACCGACGAGGTAGCCACCAAGCTCGATCTGGCCCAGGCCTACATCGACATGGGTGACAACGACGGCGCTCGCGATATCCTCGGCGAAGTCCTCAGCGAAGGCGACGCGACCCAGAAGAGCGAAGCACAGGAAATGTTGTCGCGCCTGGTCTGAGAGGCTCGGTTCAACAAGAGCGGCAGCCAATGAGGCTGCCGTTTTTGTTTGGGGTTGGGAGGTGATGGTGTTGGGCTAGCCCCATTGCGAGCGGGCTCGCTCCCACAGGTTTTTGTGTGTAGCGCAAAATCTGAATCCAACAGAGCTCTTTGTGGGAGCGGGCTTGCTCGCGAAAGCAGGGTGTCAGTCATGAATTTTTAGCTGGCACACCGTATTCGCGAGCAAGCCCGCTCCCACATGGTATTTGTGTGTTGCGTAAATTCTGAGTCCATCGCCAGCCCCCTGTGGGAGCGAGCCCGCTCGCGATGGCGTCGGCCCGTCCAGCACAGGACTAACGGTTGCACTGGCATCCCGTCCCGACCGCCTTATAATGCCCGCCTTTGCGTACCTCAGCAGGCTGTAATTCCTTGGCAAACATAGACAACCCGGCCGCCGAAATGGCGGCCGACGGCTTTTTCCGGATCGCCTTGGGCGTTGAATACAAAGGCTCGCGCTACCGTGGCTGGCAGCGCCAGGCTTCCGGTGTACTGACCGTGCAGGAAACCCTCGAAAACGCACTGTCCAAAGTCGCCGACTCGCCCGTGTCGCTGCATTGCGCCGGCCGTACGGACGCTGGCGTGCATGCCTGCGGCCAGGTGGTGCATTTCGATACCCAGGTCGAGCGTTCGATGAAGGCCTGGGTGATGGGCGCCAACATCAACTTGCCGCACGACGTCAGCGTCAGTTGGGCCAAGGAGATGCCGGCGCATTTCCATGCGCGCTTCAAGGCCATCGCCCGGCGTTATCGCTACGTGATCTACAACGATCAGATCCGTCCGGCGCACCTGAACGAAGAAATTACCTGGAATCACCGCCCGCTGGACGTCGAGCGCATGGCCGAGGCCGCGCAATACCTTGTCGGCGTCCATGATTTCAGCGCGTTCCGAGCTGGCCAGTGCCAGGCCAAGTCGCCGATCAAGGAACTGCATCACTTACGCGTGACCCGTCACGGCAAGATGATCGTGCTCGACATCCGCGCCAGTGCCTTCCTGCATCACATGGTGCGCAACATCGCCGGCGTATTGATGACCATTGGGGCCGGCGAGCGCCCGGTGGAATGGGTCAAGGAAGTGCTCGACAGTCGTATCCGCCGTTCCGGTGGCGTCACGGCGCACCCGTTTGGCTTGTATCTGGTGCAGGTCGAATATCACGATGAATTCGAGTTGCCACAGCGTTACATAGGGCCACATTTCCTCACGGGCTTCTCGGAACTCGACGGCTGACGCCCCGCGCAGTATTTGCTACCATCCGGGACTTTCACGGATTTGCCTGAGGTTTTAGCCACCATGCCGGTCGTTCGCAGCAAGATTTGCGGGATCACCCGCGTCGAGGACGCGTTGGCGGCGGTCGAGGCCGGGGCCGATGCCATCGGGCTGGTGTTTTACGCCAAGAGTCCGCGGGCGGTGACGGTGCAGCAGGCGAGGGCGATCGTCCAGGCCTTGCCGCCATTCGTGACTCCCGTGGGCCTGTTCGTCAACGCCAGTCGTTGCGAGCTAGGCGAGATTCTCGATGCGGTGCCGCTGGGTTTGTTGCAGTTCCATGGCGACGAGACCCCGGCCGATTGCGAAGGCTGGCATCGTCCGTACATCAAGGCGTTGCGGGTCAAGGCCGGCGACGACATTGCCGCCCGTTGCGAGGCCTTCGCCAGTGCCAGCGGCATTTTGCTGGACACTTATGTGGAAGGTGTTCCTGGCGGTACCGGCGAAGCCTTCGACTGGTCGCTGGTGCCACAAGGCCTGGGCAAACCGATCATCCTGGCCGGTGGCCTGACGGCGGAAAACGTCGCCGCAGCCATTCGTCAGGTTCGCCCTTACGCAGTGGATGTGAGCGGTGGGGTGGAACAGGGCAAGGGCATCAAGGACCCGGCAAAGATTCGTGCATTCATGGCCGCTGTACGCAGTAGCCAGTCGTCAATGTGACGGCTGGCAGACTGCCGCCGTCCATACCAGCACTGTACAAAGCAGGCAGGCGCCGCCTCCGGGTGGGCCGATAACGTAGGGGTAACCGCGGTGCAGCGGTTGCCGGGATGGCTGAGGAGGTTGGGCTGCATGCAGGTCATGTTTCGCGCTGACCGTGGTGGCCTTCGATCCTCGCCGCACAATGAATTTAGCTCAAGGGCATACGCGGGGCCGCGAACCAGAGCGTTCGGGCCGCCGGTACTGGAGAAAGAAGCATGAGCAACTGGTTAGTAGACAAACTGATCCCTTCGATCATGCGTTCCGAGGTGAAGAAAAGCTCGGTGCCTGAAGGTCTGTGGCACAAATGTCCATCCTGCGAGGCGGTGCTGTACCGTCCCGAGCTGGAAAAGACCCTGGACGTTTGCCCCAAGTGCAACCACCACATGCGCATCAGTGCGCGTGCCCGTATCGATATTTTCCTGGACGCTGAAGGTCGTGTGGAATTGGGCGCCGACCTGGAGCCTGTGGACCGCCTGAAATTCCGCGACGGCAAGAAGTACAAGGACCGCCTGACCGCTGCCCAGAAGCAGACCGGCGAAAAAGACGCCCTGGTGTCCATGAGCGGCACTTTGCTGGGCATGCCAGTGGTGGTTTCGGCCTTCGAGTTCTCCTTCATGGGCGGTTCCATGGGCGCCATCGTTGGCGAGCGTTTCGTTCGCGCAGCCAACCATGCCCTGGAAAACCGTTGCCCGATGATCTGCTTCTCCGCTTCCGGCGGTGCGCGGATGCAGGAAGCGCTGATCTCCCTGATGCAAATGGCCAAGACCTCCGCGGTGCTGGCGCGTCTGCGTGAAGAAGGCATTCCGTTCATCTCGGTACTGACCGACCCGGTCTACGGCGGTGTTTCCGCCAGTCTGGCCATGCTCGGCGACGTGATCGTCGGCGAGCCGAAAGCCCTGATCGGCTTCGCCGGCCCACGCGTGATCGAGCAGACCGTGCGTGAAAAGCTGCCGGAAGGCTTCCAGCGCAGTGAGTTCCTGCTGGAGCACGGCGCCATCGACATGATCATCCATCGCCAGGAGTTGCGTCCGCGCCTGGGCAACCTGCTGGCTCAACTGATGGGGCTGCCGACGCCGAAATTCGTCGCCGCACCGATCGAGCCGGTCGTGGTTCCGCCGGTGCCTGCAGGCCTATGATCCAACGTACCCTGGGCGACTGGCTTGCCTACCTCGAGCAGTTGCATCCATCGGCCATCGACATGGGGTTGGAGCGCTCGCAAGCGGTAGCGTCCCGCATGGGACTCGCCAAGCCCGCGCCCCGGGTCATCACCGTCACCGGCACCAACGGCAAGGGTTCGACCTGCGCCTTCATGGCCTCGCTGCTGCGGGCCCAGGGGCTGAGCGTCGGTGTCTACAGTTCGCCGCACCTGCTGCGCTATAACGAGCGGGTGCAAGTGAACGGCGTCGAAGCCACAGACGCCCAGCTGTGCGAAGCCTTCGCCGCGGTGGAAGCCGGGCGTGGCGATACAACCCTCACATATTTCGAGATGGGCACCCTGGCGGCGTTCTGGTTGTTTGCCCGTGCCGGTCTCGATGCGGTGGTGCTGGAAGTCGGCCTGGGCGGGCGGCTGGATACGGTCAACCTGGTGGACGCAGACATTGCACTGGTCACCAGTATTGGCGTGGACCATGCCGATTACCTGGGTGATACCCGCGAGTCCGTGGCCTTCGAAAAGGCCGGCATCTTTCGCCAGGGCGCGCCTGCACTCTGCGGCGATCTCAATCCGCCCCAGCCGTTGCTGGACAAGGTTCGCGAACTGAGTTGCCCTTTTTTTCTGCGCGGGCGGGATTTCGACCTGGCGATGACCGAACAGCATTGGCAATGGCGCGGCAGCGACCTGCGGGGCAATCCGATGGAGTTGCGCGATCTGCCGCTGTTGGACCTGCCGATGGAAAACGCCGCGTTGGCGCTCCAGGCCTATCTGCTGCTGGGCTTGCCCTGGGATGCCGGGCAAATCGTCCAGGCGTTGCAGGCGACTCGTGTGGTCGGGCGCCTCGATCGTCGTCAGTTCGATTGGCAAGGCAAGCGCCTGAACCTGTTGCTGGATGTCGGCCATAACCCCCACGCAGCGCAGTACCTGGCCGAGCGCCTGGCGCGGCGGCCGGTGGTGGGGCAACGCCTGGCGGTGTTCGGGTTGCTGTCCGACAAGGATCTGGATGGCGTTGTCGAGGCGTTGGGTGCTAGTGTCCAGCACTGGGCGGTGACGCCACTGGATTCGCCGCGCTCACGTACGGCGGCGCAGTTGCAGGAAGCCTTGCAGCGTCGCGGTGCTTCAGTGCAAGCCTACGCCAGTGTGGCCGACGCCCTGGAAGGGCAGTGCGCCCTGGCGACGGCCGATGATGAAATTCTGCTGTTCGGATCATTTTTTTGTGTTGCCGAGGCCCTTCAATGGCTGGCCCGGCGCTCCACGGAGGAGACTGCAGATGGCATTGCTGGATAAGGCGTACAAGCAGCGCATGGTCGGGGCCCTGGTGTTGGTGGCCCTGGCGGTGATTTTCCTGCCGATGCTGTTTTCCCGCCAGGATGAGCAGCGCCAGGTCACAGTCGACGCGCCGGCCGCGCCCCAGGCGCCTTCAGTGCAGCCGGTGCAAGTTGAGCCAGTGGTTGTGCCCGAGCCTCAGACGTTGCCTCAGGAACCGGTGCCAAGCGACGAGGAACTGGCTGAGCAACCTGCTGCGCCTTCCACGCCTATTGCGCCCGCGCCTGCCACGCCTGCTCCGGCCGCGCCAAGCAAGCCGCCTGTCGCGCCAGTGCCTGTTCCAGCAGCACCGGCGGTCAAGCCGGCTCCGAGCCAGCCGATCACTGCGGCACCCGCCAAGCCGGATACGACCCAGAGTCGTGTGGATGCCAATGGCCTGTCAGTCAGCTGGTCGGTGCAACTGGCCAGCCTGACCAGTCGCGAAAGTGCCGAGAACTTGCAGAAAACCCTGCGCAGCCAGGGCTACAACGCCTACATCCGTTCAGCCGATGGCAAGAACCGGGTGTTTGTCGGTCCGCTGATCGAGCGTGCCGAGGCCGACCGCCTGCGTGATCTGCTCAGTCGCCAGCAGAACCTCAAGGGGTTCGTCGTGCGCTTCCAGCCAGAACGCGGCTAACAGCGATTTAGTGGATTTGAATCGTGCAGCTTACCGACAGCCCTGCGCTCTGCTAAAATGCGCCGCCTTATCCGTCTGTAGGCTGCACCGTGCCATTTACCTGGGTTGACTGGGCGATCGTTGCGATCGTCGCCATCTCCGCATTGATCAGTCTGAGCCGCGGCTTCGTCAAGGAAGCCCTCTCGCTGCTGACCTGGATCATCGCGGGAGTCGTAGCCTGGATGTTTGGTGGTTCGCTGTCCCAGTACCTCGCCGGATACATCGAAACTCCATCGGCCCGCGTGATCGCGGGCTGTGCCATCTTGTTTATCGCCACCTTGCTGGTTGGCGCAATGATCAATTATCTGATCGGCGAACTGATTCGCGTCACCGGGCTTTCCGGGACGGACCGGTTCCTGGGCATGGCCTTCGGCGCGGCGCGTGGCGCGTTGCTGGTGGTCGTGGCCGTCGGGCTCTTGAGCCTGGGGCCGGTGCAGCAGGATACGTGGTGGCAGGAGTCCCGGCTCGTGCCACAATTTCTATTGGTCGCAGACTGGTCCAAAAACCTGATCCTGGGTTGGAGCAGTCAGTGGCTTGCCAGCGGTATCAGCGTACCCGCTGAAATACCGTTCAAGGAACACCTCTTGCCGATGGCCAAAACGCCGCAGTGAGTGTTGTTCAGTTCAGATCCATTAAGTAGGGGTTGCGTCGCATGTGTGGCATCGTCGGTATCGTCGGTAAGTCGAACGTCAATCAGGCGCTGTATGACGCGCTAACCGTGCTCCAGCACCGCGGCCAGGACGCTGCCGGTATCGTGACCAGCCATGACGGCCGGTTATTCCTGCGCAAGGACAACGGCCTGGTGCGTGACGTGTTCCATCAGCGTCATATGCAGCGCCTGGTCGGTCACATGGGTATCGGCCACGTGCGCTACCCGACCGCGGGCAGTTCGACGTCGGCTGAAGCCCAGCCGTTCTACGTCAACTCGCCTTACGGCATCACCCTGGCCCACAACGGCAACCTGACCAACGTCGAGCAACTGGCCAAGGAGATCTACGAATCTGACTTGCGCCACGTCAACACCAGTTCCGATTCGGAAGTGATGCTCAACGTGTTCGCCCATGAGCTGGCCCAGCGCGGCAAGCTGCAGCCTACCGAAGAAGACGTGTTCGCCGCCGTGACCGACGTGCACAACCGTTGCGTGGGTGGCTACGCGGTGGTGGCGATGATCACCGGCTACGGCATCGTCGGTTTCCGCGATCCCCACGGGATCCGTCCGATCGTGTTCGGCCAGCGTCACACTGATGAAGGCGTCGAGTACATGATCGCCTCCGAAAGCGTGTCCCTGGACGTGCTGGGCTTCACTCTGATTCGCGACCTGGCCCCAGGCGAAGCGGTCTACATCACGGAAGATGGCAAGCTGCACACCCGTCAGTGCGCGACCAATCCGACCCTGACTCCGTGCATCTTCGAACACGTCTACCTGGCGCGTCCGGACTCGATCATCGACGGTGTCTCGGTCTACAAGGCCCGTCTGCGCATGGGCGAGAAACTGGCTGACAAGATCCTGCGCGAGCGTCCGGAACACGACATCGACGTGGTCATCCCGATCCCGGACACCAGCCGCACTGCGGCCCTGGAGCTGGCGAACCACTTGGGCGTCAAGTTCCGCGAAGGCTTCGTAAAGAACCGCTACATCGGCCGGACCTTCATCATGCCGGGCCAGGCCGCACGGAAGAAATCCGTACGCCAGAAGCTCAACGCCATCGAGCTGGAATTCCGCGGCAAGAACGTGATGCTGGTGGACGACTCCATCGTGCGCGGCACCACGTGCAAGCAGATCATCCAGATGGCCCGTGAAGCCGGCGCCAAGAACGTGTATTTCTGCTCCGCGGCCCCGGCCGTGCGCTACCCGAACGTCTACGGCATCGACATGCCGAGTGCCCATGAGCTGATCGCTCATAATCGCACCACCCAGGACGTCGCCGACCTGATCGGCGCCGACTGGTTGATCTACCAGGACCTGCCGGACCTGATCGAAGCGGTCGGCGGTGGCAAGATCAAGATCGAGCAGTTCGATTGCGCGGTATTCGACGGCAAGTACGTCACCGGCGACATCGACGAGGCCTACCTGAACAAGATCGAGAACGCGCGTAACGATGCGTCCAAGGCCAAGACTCAGGCGGTCAGTGCGATCATCGATCTGTACAACAACTGATTGACGAACCGGCCCTGAGGGGCCGGTTTGCGTTTAAACCGAATTCAGGAGTGACAGCATGAGTCAGGATTGGGGTGCCGGTCGGCTGGACAGCGACCTTGAAGGTGTAGCGTTCGATACCCTGGCGGTTCGCGCGGGTCAGCACCGCACGCCGGAAGCCGAACATGGCGATCCGATGTTCTTTACCTCCAGCTACGTGTTCCGCACCGCAGCTGATGCGGCGGCACGCTTTGCTGGCGAAGTGCCGGGCAACGTCTACTCGCGCTACACCAACCCGACCGTGCGGGCTTTCGAGGAGCGTATCGCCGCCCTGGAAGGCGCCGAGCAAGCCGTGGCCACTGCCACTGGCATGGCGGCGATCATGGCCGTGGTGATGAGTCTGTGCAGCGCCGGTGACCATGTGCTGGTATCGCGCAGCGTCTTTGGCTCGACCATCAGCCTGTTCGAGAAGTACTTCAAGCGCTTTGGCGTGGAAGTCGATTACGTGCCCCTGGCGGACCTGTCCGGTTGGGATGCCGCAATCAAGGCCAACACCAAGCTGCTCTTTGTTGAATCTCCCTCTAACCCGCTCGCCGAGCTGGTGGACATCGCCGCGCTGGCGGAAATCGCCCACGCCAAGGGTGCCATGCTGGTGGTCGACAACTGCTTCTGCACTCCGGCGCTGCAACAGCCGCTGAAGCTGGGCGCGGACGTGGTGGTGCATTCTGCGACCAAGTTCATCGACGGTCAGGGCCGTTGCATGGGCGGCGTGGTGGCCGGTCGTGGCGAACAGATGAAAGAAGTGGTGGGCTTCTTGCGTACCGCAGGTCCTACTCTTAGTCCGTTCAACGCCTGGATCTTCCTCAAGGGCCTGGAAACCTTGGGCCTGCGCATGAAAGCCCATTGCGCCAACGCCCAGGCCCTGGCCGAGTGGCTGGAGCAGCAGGATGGCATCGAGAAAGTGCATTACGCCGGCCTCAAGAGCCATCCACAACACGACCTGGCCCTGCGTCAGCAACGCGGTTTTGGTGCGGTGGTGAGCTTCGAGGTCAAGGGGGGCAAGGAGGGCGCCTGGCGCTTCATCGACGCCACCCGGCTGATCTCCATCACCGCCAACCTGGGTGACAGCAAAACCACCATTACCCACCCGAGCACCACGTCCCACGGTCGCCTGTCGCCCCAGGAGCGTGAATCGGCGGGTATTCGTGACAGCCTGATCCGCGTTGCGGTCGGCCTGGAAGACGTGGCGGACCTGCAAACCGACCTGGTCCGCGGGTTGGCGGCCTTGTGATCGAGCTGGCTACGCCGCCGAGCGGCACTCATGGCCGGGTTGCACTGGTTACGGGCGCCGCGCGGGGTATCGGCCTGGGCATCGCCGCCTGGCTGATCTGTGAAGGCTGGCAGGTGGTGCTGACCGACCTGGATCGTGAACGTGGTTCCAAGGTGGCGAAGACCCTGGGCGACAATGCCTGGTTCATCGCCATGGACGTGGCGGACGAGGCGCAGGTCGCCACCGGTATCGCCGAGGTGCTCGGGCAGTTTGGGCGGCTCGACGCGCTGGTGTGCAACGCGGCCATCGCCGACCCGCACAACATCACCCTGGAAAGCCTGGACCTGGCTTATTGGAATCGGGTCCTGGCGGTGAACCTGGGTGGGCCGATGCTGCTGGCCAAGCACTGCGCGCCGTACCTGCGCGCCCACAACGGCGCCATCGTCAACCTGGCCTCGACCCGCGCCGCGCAATCGGAACCCGACACCGAGGCCTATGCCGCGAGCAAGGGCGGCTTGCTGGCCCTGACCCATGCCCTGGCGATCAGCCTGGGGCCGGAGATCCGGGTCAACGCCGTCAGCCCCGGTTGGATCGACGCGCGAGACCCCTCCCAGCGTCGCGCACAGCCGTTGACTGATGCCGACCACGCCCAGCATCCAGCGGGCAGGGTAGGCACGGTAGAGGACGTGGCGGCGATGGTGGCGTGGCTGTTGTCGCGCAATGCCGGTTTTGTCACGGGGCAGGAGTTCGTGGTGGACGGCGGCATGACCAAGAAAATGATTTATAAGTGAGGGCGGTTGCGGGTGCCGTTTGAAACTGTTTTGAAAAAACTTCAACCCTGCTATTGACTTAGCTTCGGTACCTGCGTAAATTTCGCGGCCTCAACGAAGCAAAGGGTGATTAGCTCAGCTGGGAGAGCGTCTGCCTTACAAGCAGAATGTCGGCGGTTCGATCCCGTCATCACCCACCATGTTTTACGAGAGTCTTGCGAAAGCGAGACGGAAGCTGTCAAAAGCCTCCACCGACGCGCAGCGGTAGTTCAGTCGGTTAGAATACCGGCCTGTCACGCCGGGGGTCGCGGGTTCGAGTCCCGTCCGCTGCGCCATATTTTCCGAAGCAGGTTCGCCTGGTTCGAGATCCGAGCCCAAGGGGTTGGATCAGACGAGTTAACTGGACGCAAGTCCATAGCGATACGCAGCGGTAGTTCAGTCGGTTAGAATACCGGCCTGTCACGCCGGGGGTCGCGGGTTCGAGTCCCGTCCGCTGCGCCATATCTGCTTCGAGGCCCACTGAACGCCTTGAAGCTAAGAAGAAAGCTGAAAAGCTACTTCTAGTCGATAGCAAAGACCCTGGTCGAAAGACCGGGGTTTTTTGTTTTCGGGATTTGAAAGATTGGAACAAGCCTGTGGCGAGGGAACTTGCTGTGGCGAGGGGATTTAGCGAAACGTCGCACCGCCCCGTTGGGCTGCGAAGCAGCCCTTGTTGCTGGGCGCTTCAGAACCCCAATTTATCCCGCAACCCGTAATACCAAGCCCCCATCGCCGCGAACGGCGTACGCAACAGTTGCCCGCCGGGGAAGGGGTGGTGGGGCAGGTCGGCAAACGCATCAAAACGCTCTGCCTGCCCACGCAGCGCCTCAGCCAGGACCTTGCCCGCCAGGTGCGTATACGTCACACCATGACCGCTGCAGCCCTGGGAATAATAAATGTTATCCCCCAGGCGCCCGACCTGAGGAAGACGCGACAGCGTCAGCAGGAAATTTCCGGTCCAGGCGTAATCGATCTTCACATCCTTGAGCTGAGGGAATGCCTTGAGCATCTTCGGACGAATGATCGCTTCAATATTCGCCGGATCCCGCGCGCCATACACCACGCCGCCGCCGAAGATCAGACGCTTGTCCCCCGTCAGTCGGTAGTAATCGAGCAAGTAGTTGCAGTCTTCAACGCAATAATCCTGAGGCAACAGGCTGTGAGCCAGCTCATCACCCAACGGCTCGGTGGCGATCACCTGGGTACCGCAAGGCATGGACTTGGCCGCCAGCTCCGGTACCAGATTGCCCAGATAAGCATTGCCGGCCACAATAATGAACTTGGCCCTGACCTTGCCCTGTGGCGTATGCACAACCGGACTGGCGCCACGCTCGATGCGCACCGCTGGCGACTGTTCATAAATCACCCCACCCAGCGACTCCACCGCCGCCGCTTCACCCAAGGCCAGGTTGAGCGGATGAATATGCCCGCCGCTCATATCCAGCATGCCGCCCACATACTCCTCGCAAGCCACCACCTCGCGAATACGGCGCTGATCCAGCAACTCCAACTGGGTATGCCCGAAACGCTCCCATAAACGCTTCTGCGACTCCAGGTGGCCCATCTGTTTAGCGGTGAGGGCAGCGAATACACCGCCGTCCTTCAAATCGCACTGAATCTGATACTTCGCCACCCGCTCGCGAATGATTCGCCCACCCTCGAACGCCATATTGCCCAGCAACTGCGCCTGCTGAGGCCCGACGCTACGCTCGATCACATCGATGTCGCGGCTATAACTGTTAACGATCTGCCCGCCGTTGCGGCCCGAAGCGCCAAAGCCGACCTTCGCCGCCTCAAGCACCGTCACCTTGAAACCGTTCTCCAGCAAAAACAGCGCAGAAGACAGACCGGTGTAACCAGCGCCGATCACGCAAACATCCGTCTCAACGTCATCCTGCAGGGCAGGGCGCGGAGGAACCGGGTTGGCTGACGCGGCGTAATAGGACGCTGGATAGGATGTGTTCGCCATTCTGCAACCTCTGTTTTATATTTTTTACGAATGCGCCGATCCTACCCGAGTTAAAAATCGGCCGCCAGCCACCGCCAAATCTTCGTCGCATCGGTGAAATTAAATATTTTGCATATTCATAGGGTTAGGTGAAAAAAAGGTGTTGACACCCCTCCGGAATTCCGTAGAATGCCGCCTCACAGCAGGCACGTAGCTCAGTTGGTTAGAGCACCACCTTGACATGGTGGGGGTCGTTGGTTCGAGTCCAATCGCGCCTACCAAACAAAATCCGCTCTGCTGGGCGGTCTAGAAGGGCCCACCGAAAGGTGGGCCCTTTTTTGTTATCGCGCATAAGGACATGGTCATGCGGGTTGTCACTTTCGTCACTTTTCTTTCTATAGCACTTGTGGGTTGCTCTGGAATACCTTCAGTTCCTTACGAAGAGCCTGCTCAATCAGAGGGAGTGGCGCGTGTTCGCGTTATCACGAACTCTGATGTGTACGGAGATAGCATCGTCGGCAGTTGTGCTCCTGCTACCCGGCATAAGATGGCTGAAGCCGGACGTTTCGGGGGGGACGGGGCAGCGAACATCAACTATCCGCAGTATCCCCTGAAGTCGGCGAGCGTTGGCGTACCGAAAAGAGTTTGGCCCAGTCTTATCCAGTACATCCCTGCAATTCGGATGGGGGAAGGGTCTTACAAAGAGGTCGTAACCGAGTATCGCGTCAGGACGGATCTGCCATTCCAAATTGCAACCCGGGGCGCGACCATTGCGGGCAACGGCAGCTCTTACCGGACCTGTGGTGGCCAGGCGCTCGTTTACAAGCTGGAACCAGGGAAAGACTACGAAGCGGTGGTAGGGGTGGATGGCAGACCAAGCAAAGATGGCGATCCAGCGCTAATTTGCATGTTGGCGGTTCTCGAACTTACCACTTTGCCTGGCACTTCGATTGTGATTCCCCAAAAGCTGACGCATGCTGCGCCTCCGCAGGTGGCCTGTAAAAACTAACAAGCACCGCCTGCCATCGAGCGGTTTTTGCGTCTAGCAGAAACGAGAAAGTCCCGACTTAGGTTGGGGCTTTCTCGTTGTGGCGAATTGGGAAAAGCGGGAAAAGGGGACAGATTTATTTTTGCTTCGCTGCGCTGAGAATTTTCATCGAATGGATTTGCTTGGATCAATTAGCTGCAGGTTAGAAAATAAATCCATCCACCTCTCCCCGCCGGTGAAATATATCGTCCCGGCGATTCGGATGGATGAAGTGTCCGATCGGGGACAGACCGCGGTGATAAGAAGGGTTGATTACAAATAAGCTCAATCGTGGTCCGTCCCTTGTTTCACTTACTGGTCTTCGAGACCAGGAATAGAAAGTGGGACAGGAGTATCAGTTGCTGGCGCAACGGGCGGAGCTATAGGAGGGGGCTGATTGCCAAGTTGGCCTTTGACCTGGGGCAAGGCATAGGCGCTTACGAATAAGTTGCGGCGCTCATTTAGTGTAAGTATTTGTTTGCTAAGAGTAGATTTCTCTGCGGATGAAAAGCTCAGGCTTGAGTCGTTGAGTAAGTTTTTGATTCTATTTATTTCATTATCAATTGAGAGAATTGCAGCGCTGTTATCAATGGCGCTAGTCGGGGCTGCTTCTGCCTTGTTCACTAACCCTACAAGAGCGAATGGAATGGAGCAGAGGTTGTGGTAGGCAATTGCGTCGACTATTGCTAAGGGGTATGGGTAGGCACTAATATCATCTTGCTGGCGCGCAGCAATCTTTGCGTATAAATCCTTTCTTGTTTGAAGAATTTCTTTGGTGATAGCGGGCATTAAGATACCCTGGTACATCTCTTGATTAATGGAGTTGTTGGTGGAGCTGAGGACGGCTGCTGTACCTGCAAGGTTCTGGCCTGCTCTGCCTGCCACGATGGCGGCAGCAGTTGAAGCGATAGTTGTCATTGTGCCGAAGCTTATATTTCTTGCGGCGCGCTGGTTGTGGATACTCTCAACAAAGTAGTTGCAATTTACTTCTGATTTGGCAAGGAGTTTAGATTGCTCAAAGTTTCTGATTTTTCTTTGCTCATTCTCTGATCTGGTTGAATCCTCTCCCTTCTTAAGCAGGTCTTCAATGCTGGTAGGGGCCGTGGATTCGGGGGTTATTAATCTGGATGAATAGCCTTGATTGGCAAGGTTTTGTTGCTTGAAGGCTTCAAAAAATTTCTCAGTCGTGGTACAGCCGCTCAACAGCGTTGCTGAAAGCAGTAGGACGGCTCGCATAATTGCTTCCTTTCGGCGAGGGGACAGGGTTTCCATTACTTATAGCGTACTAGTGGCACAATGCAAGCAGTGCTCATTTTTGACATCCGATGCCACTCTCGATCTACTGCGTGCTTGGCAGGGGAACACGAGGATAGACCACGACTATGAGACGGGTCGATTACAAGGGACCTCAAAATTGTGGTCTGTCCCCAGTCTCATGATGGCTCTGGACGACTGAATAGGTTAGCCGGCCACTCAGCGCAACCAAGCGAACGAAGCCCTGTTCAAGGCACGTACCCGCGCATTGCGGGAAAAGGGGAAAGGAGAAAGGGGAAAGGGGAAAGGAGAAAGGAGAAAGGAGAAAGGGGACAGATTTATTTTTTGCTGCCCTGAGGGCTTCCATCGAATGGATTCGCTTGGGTCAACTAGCTGCCGGCTAAAAAATAGATCCGTCCACTTTTCCACTTGCCCCCCCATCGCGACAGCACGGTTTGGGCACGTGGTGCCGATTAGTACGCTCATAGCAATATCTCGGGTGAATCACGTGATCGGTCTTGGAAATAACGGCACCCATGGCGTTGTGCCCGCTTTTCCACGGAACAGGACAGGCAAGGAGTTGTTCGGGCACGTGGCAGGCAATACCAACAGCAGACCCTGCTCCTGAAAGCCCAGTGGAGACTTGTACAGCTTAGCGCCCAGTTCCTGGCATAGAGCTTTGGCGCGGTGCATCTCATCTGCATCGCTCCAGAATCCGATACCTGATTTCGGAAACGCGAAATACTCGCTCGCCATGATTTCACAGGGGTAAAACTGAGAGGTGATATCAAATTTGCTGAGCGCAGCCGTGACCTTCTTCTCACCCTCTTCTGTAGATACCAACGCGATAGCCAGCAATGGAATTTTCAACGAAGATAATTGCTCTGCGATGGGCCCGACCAGCCCCGCGACTCCTTTCGAGAGCGTCTCGCCACTGCCCACCACGTCGTCGACGACGATCAGGGCTTTGGGAGGCCCCTCTTCTCGTAGCTGGATTCCGTTTAGACGCTTGAGCAGGTCGGTATGATCAAGTATGCAGGTAAGGGAGATGGCATTGGCTTTAGCGTACTCGCGGGCGTACTGCTGACCGCTCTTCCCCGCTCCGTCAACGTAGGTGATCCACACGTCCGTGCGCCGGTCGGTTTTTCTGGTTATCGTCAGCGCGCCGATTGCCGGCCGCACCACGCGGTCATGTGCGAGTTTGAGGTGGTCTTCAATTTCTAAAGGTGACAGGAACCTGATGTGCTGCAAAGTCTTGAACAACAGCCTCTGGTTTTGCATCAACGGCAACTGATCCAGCCACGCCCTGACTTGCTCAGCGTTAATTTTTTGCGCGCGGTAGGTTGGCCAGGTAGTCACCAGTTGTTGAATCTCAGTGGCGGTAACATGCGCCTTGTCTTCCGCCTGCTTGATGCTAACTTCGAGCTCATCTCCCAACGTGCTGGTAATCAGCTTGCTCAGACCGAACTCGGTTAGCCATGCTTCGAATATGGGAACCGTGAAAAACAGCTCGCCATTACGTTCGCACAAAATTTCCCTGCGCTGGAAGTCGCTGAGCAACGGAGTGATCTCATGTTCTGGAAGGTGCGCTCCCACTGCCTGCTGTTTGACATCATCCTCTTTTCGCTTGTGCTCTCTCAGCGATCGTCCGATACCGACCAGCAACCTGAGCCGCTTGAGCTCGGTGACCTCGGCAAGATCACGTTCGAAACTGATACCGTCTTTCCACAGATGCGCAAACGCGTTGGTATCGAGCTCCGGCAGGAGCAACGTCAACCCTCTGGAAATGTCTGGGGCAATAATCTCGGTATCCCGCTCTGCAACTGCTGCGCTTACAACCTTGGAGCACAACAGCTTTGTGTAATATGGGTGTCCATGGGTAAGCGTGAATAGCTCGTTGATCGCCGCAGCATCCCAATTCAATATGCCCTCGACAGGCTTGCTGATGAGCTCCAGATACTCCGTCCATTCGGAGCTCCGGGAAAAATAGTCCAGAGGCTCACGCGAGAATTTGTTCAGCTGGTCGCCTTGCGCGCCAATGATGAACGGCATTTTCTCACCGCCCACCAGGATGAACGCCAGATTCTTCCTGGCGGCAAGCGTTCGCAGATTAGCGAAGAAGGTTTCGGCCAGTGGCCCAGAGCGGTACAGCTCAGGATGGATTTCGTCGAACTCATCCAGAATGATGACAAATCGCTTATTGGGATATTTTGCCTCAAGCTTTTTGGCCGCAATATTCAGGTCTGCGATCGACTCGGAAAAATCAGGAGTTGTGACCTCGGCCGCCGAAAGGAACTCGCTCAGGAACGAGTAGATGTTTTCCCCTAACGTCCTGAGTGTCTTTTGAGGGGTAGCAGAACAATATTCGCCATATTCAAGGTACAGGCTGTGAAAGTCGTCGTGTTCCTGAACGAGATAGTTGGCCACAGCCCTGGCTAGGGACGTCTTGCCGATCCGCTTCTGGCCGGTAATGTACGAGGACGTCATGGGGCGCTTTAGCAGCTTGTTCGCGATCGCCTTCACCTTGGCGACCCGTCCCACAAACATGTCGCCCTCAGCGACCTCAAGGCTGTAGGGCTCCAGAGACTCCAAAGAAGTCCAGTCCACGGTTTCGTTCTGACCTTCGATCTTCACCTCGAAAATGCAGCTTTGCCTCGAGCCGAAGACTTCTCCCCAACTGACCTCGATCGCTATCTCGAAGTTTTTCGATGCTTCGATGACATAACCACCAAAACACATCGCGAAGTGGCCCGGAGGTACGTCTCCCAGACAAAGCTGGTCGTTTTCAAGCGCAATGTTGGAGTCCAGCCCGCAGTCGATTTCAACCACCACATCGACAGCCGTGCTTGGGCCTTTGTTGACCATCGGCAGGGTGAAGTTTATATAGCGATCGACCTGATGCAGTGGGTACTTTTTCTCCGCGCATTTCGGGGGAGACCTCAAGGACTCGATCGTGGATCGGAATTTCTCCGAAGCAGAGCTTTTCACCTCCTCCAGCGCGTTACTCACTGCAATGAGGAATGGACTGACAAACTCGTCCGTGAAAAACGACTGGCAGGTCTGCACCAACGTCATCGCCTCGGAGACGGCTCGCTCGGTGTCGTCAAAATTCGTCTTGTAGTCAGCCCCGCCGCTCGCGGATAACGCCTCAAGCCCTTCGCATATCGACTCAAGCTTTATCTTGATCGGCACGATGTTGAAGGGATGCATATACCCTAAAAACAAATTGTGCCTGAGGCATTTCAGTATGGTGTTTTTCTGGCCGGCGATCTCTGAAAGCGAGCCCGACACCGTGGCCAAGGGAGTGTAGTTGGAACATACCGTGCTATGGAGTGAACGCAGAATATTCAGTTTTTCATAGGTCTGCTGTTTTTCGATCTTGGCAAATTTCATCAGATCAGGCGCGTGGCTTTCGATGATATTCAGGATCTTCCTGTCGACCAAACCATGGGGATCATCGAGAGGCAATAACCCTTCAATCGAAATGCATCGAATCAACAGTACAGCGACGACGCGATGGCCAGTGGTGGCTGTTTCCACCTTGCTGAGAACGCGCTCAAGATTCGCGCCAGAGTAATGGCCGGTGAAATGGCAGACATTACCGATCGTCGCAACTAATGCGTCCCTGGCATCGGCATAGGACGCTGAGCTATGTAGGCCAAGGCCAAGCTTGTGAATTTCAGCTTCAACCGTAAACACGTCATTTGTATTGACGGAAGCGTTGTTAACAGCTTCGTGCCCTGGCATTGCAGTCATCTTTATTTCCCTATAAGAAACGGTTTTTATTATTCGAACTTATGAGCTGCTACAGCAACATAGCCCACGGAGTAAGCAACGTCCAGAGCGTTTGCAATGGCTCAGAAGTGACCATGTGCGACGGGAACTTGCCATTGTCACGAGACGGCACCTAGTGCATCACCCGGATGAGTCCCACAGGAAAATCGACTGACCGAGGTGATTCGACGGGGTCACCCGCCGCCGATGTGAGAAAAGGGGACAGATTTATTTTTGCTTCGCTGCGCTGAGAGTTTTCATCGAGTGGATTCGTTTGGATCAACTGGCAGCCGGCTAGAAAATGAATCTGTCCCTTTTTCCGTCGAGGTCCGGTCGTGAAAGTCATCCGCGAGGCGTATCCTCAACTATGTACTCGTCAGTTCCTGGCAAATGAGTGACGTAGGCCACCTTGTATCCATCGCCTAGGCTTGCAGCTCTTGATCTTGCAGCATTTTCAGTCGGAAACGCTGTGACAAAGGTTGATGGGCTCTCACGAACCACCGCCCAAGTGAAAATCCATCCCTCTTTGCGCGGGTCTTTTTGTTGATCGCTCACATTGACCTCCAGATCATAAACGCGCCGAAATTGGCGCAATCCCAGTCCTTGGGCTTGCAGACAAAGGACTGGGGAATCCTTTGAACTAAAAGAGCATAAGCGCAACGTTGAGTACCTCAAGTGAAGGGTCTTCGTCCGCCTCAATTAGATTTGGAACCGCGTCAATATTTTCCCAGTGAGCGTTGCCAATGGGCTGCCCTGGCGGGGCAAAAAAATCGATGAATCTGTCCCGATTGATCGAACTGCCTTCAAGCACATCGAACATGGCTAGCCGAAAGTGATACAGGCCATTCTCAATCAGCGGTGCATTCCTGATTGCGTACCGCATCAAATCCGCTCGCTGTTTATTGGATAAAGGCATTGACCCGCCCCGTGTGACGTAGCCAAACGCTACTACCGAAACACTGAAGTGTGCTACTGGGGATTCGTACAGGACGACATCGATTTTTTTAGAGATTTGGCTTGGATGTTAGATTGCCCAATTCCGAAGAACGGGAAAAAGGGGATTTATTTTTTTGCTTCGCTGCGCTGCAATCTTCCATCCAAATGGATTCGCTTGGATCAACTAGCTGCCGGCTAGAAAATGAATCCGTCCCCTTTTCGGTTGTCCCCTTTTCGGTTACGGCGGGGAAGTTGAAGTCTTCAAAGCCAGTCATCGGCCCGGCCAGCTACAGCCGGTTGGCGCGGTTGGCAGCGAGCGTGATGCCGGCCTTGGGCATCGGTGCGACGCGGTTCATGCCCATCGCATAGGCCTGACCTTGGAACGCAATGAGCTGATCGAGAAGCGTTCGGCGTGCTGATGGTGCAAGTTTTCGATGGCATGGCGATCATCTGAGTGGTTCCGATTTTCTACGAGCATGGCTATGTCCCTGCCGTGGCATGCCCGGGCGGCGTTTACGGTACGGATGTTGGGAAACGGGCGATACAAATCTCAACGCATTCATGGAGTAAATGCCGGCTGTATGCCATCATTCGGCCTGAGTGCAGTTCATATGGCGAGGGATCTACTTATGGTCAAAAAAAATAATAATGAATTAGTTACCGAAGCAGAAGTTAAGAAAAAATGCTTTATTGTTACTCCAATCGGCGCCGATAACAGCCCGACTCGGAGAGCAGCGGATGGACTTATTAACGCTGTTATGAGGCCCGTGCTAAAAAATCTAGGTTTCGAAGTTTATGTGGCTCATGAAATAGCTGCGCCGGGCTCAATTACAAAGCAAGTAATTGAGCACGTTGTTTATGATGAATTGGTGGTGGCTAATTTATCTGAGTTAAATCCAAATGTTATGTATGAGCTTGCAGTTCGACATTGCGTAGGGTTGCCAATAATCGTTTTGGCTGAAAATGGTACTAGGTTACCATTTGACATTTCTGATGAAAGAACATTGTTTTTTGAGAATGATATGGCTGGAGTGGTCGATCTGGGCCCTAGATTAGCTGCCGCCGTTGAGGCGGCAATGTCATTGGAAGAGGCGGACAACCCAGTTCTCCGTGTTACAAGCAGTAAGGCATTGCGTGAATCCGTGGAAACAGATGATGCGCAGAGTTTTCTCATTAAAAAGCTAGATTACATAGAATCTTTTATCGGGGAGGTGAAGTCGGGAGCGATGTCTACCAATTTCGCAAAGGTGGCTAACGCGCCCGGTAATACGTGGTTATATCAACTTGATATGGAAGGTGAAGCAACAAAGTGCGAAAAGGCTAGAGTTGAAGTTGCGTCAATGCCAGGGGTAATTCAAATGTTGAATGTTAAAACCTCCACTGATGACGCTAAGATTCGATTTCGCGTAAGATCTACAATTGAGTTGAATTTTTCGCTGTTGGGGGATATTTGCAACAAGCTGGGGGTAAGTGTTGTTGTAGGTACCTTGAGAACGGGATTGTGATGTTGATTTTGAAAATAGGGAAAAGGGGACAGATTTATTTTTTTGCTTCGCTGCGCTGCGAGCTTCCATCGAGTGAATTCGATTGGATCGATTAGCCGTCGTTAGAAAATAAAACCGCCCCCTTTTCCCTTTTCCCCGTATTGCGGGCCAAGTCCTATAAGTTAGCGCTCTGTGAGTGATAACCTACGAGTTCTTCCATAAATGATATTGGACCAATTATGAAAAACTGTGTGAGGACGCTTGGAGCTAGCCTCGCCAACAGTATAGTGATCCCCGCCGCTTGGTTGTCGGGGCTTGCGACGATAGGACTCTTGTGGGGCATGATAGAGTTTTCGCCCGGTAAGCTTACAGTCGAAGGACGTCAGCTCTTCCTGGCTTCTGTTTCTATTTTTTGCCTCGCCATATGGCATTTGATACGGCGCAAGAGACGAGCAAAAGCACTTGTAGCATCCATCAACCTAAAAGAAGGCCTGAACCTTGATGATACTCAGCTGCTCGGCTATCCAAGCCCCATATTTCTTGCCTTTGACCTCTCCAACAAGAAACTCGCTCAATGCCAAAGCGCCACCGGCGACTATCAAATTCGAGACTTCACGTGGGTAACAGGATGGCAGTGTGAGTGGCAACGGATTGACAGCAGGGTGTCGGGCGGGGTTCTTCAAATAGTCGATGGGGCGGGCATGAGCGTTCCAGCCGACGAGATTCGGCGTAGATTCATAGGATTCTCACTGGTTTTGACGGTTGCCGATACAAGCCATCCTCTCCTCCGTTTTCCAATGAACCGGAGCGCAGCTGAAAGGTGGTGCGCCCGGTGCAATGTACTTTTCAAGGACTAAACACGAAACATCACACCAGAAGATAATTATCTTTAGAGCTCGCGTCAGCAGCTCGACGAGCAGCATGTGTTCCGATGTTCACTCGAAATGAGGACCGTTGATGCCGTACAACTACACGAACGGCCGTTACCTAGTCTTCAAAGGCAATGGCAGCGACGGGGCGCCCTTGGGCCGGATTCACCAGGACG
Source organism: Pseudomonas sp. FP2300 (assembly GCF_030687595.1). Taxonomy (NCBI): domain Bacteria; kingdom Pseudomonadati; phylum Pseudomonadota; class Gammaproteobacteria; order Pseudomonadales; family Pseudomonadaceae; genus Pseudomonas; species Pseudomonas sp. FP2300. The sequence continues at coordinate 4,702,916 of NZ_CP117440.1, read as the reverse complement.
GAAAAGTTCGAAACCTCCGGGGTGAGCCGCTGTACTACATAGACATGGACGAACGTGCGTTCATTTCGGTCGATTTTGTCTTTCAGGGTGAAATACAAAAATGTCGCGACACGTTTTGTGTGCTTAGCGACAAAACGCTTTTCACATTTTCCGAGATGCAGGTTAAGCCACTGGGAAACGAGACCGAGGAGCAGGCGCTTCACAAGGAGTTCAAAAAGAGGTCGCTAAGTTTGGCAGGGCAGATTGTTCAGGCGAAGAATGAGATGGTGCAGGCACGCTTGGATATGGCCTGGTCCAATTTAAACCCTTGCCGCCGTTTCCGTGCCTTCTTCACGAGCCGAGCCCGCAGGGAGCGAGCATCGCCAGGACGGCGTTACAGTGGGTTAGAAAGTGATCATGAGTTCAAATCGAAGTCTGTCCCCATCTCCTCGTCGTCTCTCGCGACAATGGTCTTGTGGGCTGCGGATGCAAGGAAAACACAGGCAGACCACGATTATGAGGCGGTCCGATTACACGTGGACTCAAATCGCGGTCTGCCCCCAGCTTTCTGGTTTCCGCCGATTGAGGTGGGTTCCATAGCGGCACTTGCAGCAAGTCCCCGTCGTAGCTCGCGCTGGGAAAGCATCCAGTCAATCTATACTCCGCGTTTTGCCCGGACACTCGTCAATTGATTGGGACTTAAATGAAAAAGGTAGTTTTGGCTCTCTCGCTGGCCGCACTGGTAGCCTGCATGCCTTATCAATCAGTGAGCTCGCCAGATCCAAATTGGATGCGTCTGGGTGGAGAAGAGCCTGAAGGTTATCCAAGGACGTTTGTTGAGAACCTGAGCGGCCATTGCGCTCTGGTTACCGAGTCATGGACTGATGGAAGAATCAACGGTCGTCTTTTGTGGACCAAGAAGCAGTCTCGAAAAGCTATTACCTGCCCATAGGCATCTGTGTAAGGGCTGATTCGCGGCGGGGGAGAAGGGACATACCGCGATTTTTGAGATCGCTAAATTAATGTACGCAATATCGTGGCCTGTCCCAGTCGTTCTGACTCCCACCCCGGCTCGTAGTAGCGAAGTAATGGTGCTAAATTCTGCGCGTCCAGCGTGTGCGCCCATCTGGCTAGACGGGGATATTCAACGCCCTCTCTCAACCGATTTTGTGGATATGGAAATTCAATGAACACATCCAAGCTTTCGATTGCGCTGTCCTGTGCTGTTGCTGTTTTGATGTTGAGCGGATGCGCTGCCTCTGTAAAAAGCGGCGGAACTGAAACGCTCGTCATTCAGGAGTCAGCCAAGCAGAATCTGGTCGTTAACTTTGAAGGAAATAGCAAGGTTCAACAAAACGAGGACTGGCCTCGCTTGAAGCGGGAGTGGAATGACGCCCTTCAGGTCGAAGCGACTCGCGCCGGCTACAGCCTTACAGAAGCTCAGGCATCAAGCCTCGACGGCAAGGACGGTGTTGGTATCAAGATCAACGTGACCAATTTCCGTTACCTGACCCCAGGCGCTCGCTACGGAGCAGGGGTTATGGTGGGGAATGCGTGGGTCAACTCCAGTGCAGATTACTCGGACCTGAAATCAGGCCGCCTGATTGGAACTCGGACGTATGACACGTCGTCTTCTGCCTGGGAAGGTGTCATGTCGGCTATGACCCAAGAGCAGGTTCAGGCTATTTCTCAGAAAATCATCAGTGACATCAAGAGCGCAAAAGCCAAGTGATGCAATCCTGGCTAATCAGCGTCGTTGATCGGGGCGGGTGTCGATCTGATGCACGCCGCTGTTGATCTTTCGGAAAGCGGATAGGTGGCAGGGGAAACGGGGGGCAGGTCACGATTATGGGATTCAGATGAATTCAAAATCGTGGTTTGTTCTGGTTTTTTAGTGGCTGGCTAGTCATCTGTTTTTAGTTTTTTAATGTCTCCGTTTGAAGTCTTGAAGTAGTTTATTATATCTTTTTGTTGTAATCCCGAGATTACTTTCATTTCGTTGAGGTTGTTGAAGTGAAAGAGCTTTAGTTCTCCGGCGTATGTGGCGACAATTGTTTCGTCGTTTTCAAGGTGGCATACATACATGTTGTGAAATGGGCCGCGTGTTTCGGGCCAGTCATCAGGCTTGGTGGTTGTGGATGGTATTGGGCCGGCGAACGTTTGATCGTTTCCTGACTTGAAGTCTTCAGTTAGATTTCCTGTATAAAATTCAAGGTGACCAATAACATATTCTATTTTTCGAGTTTGAGGTGGTGCCGACGGAAAGTGGTAAATGTCATTAAAGTCTCGGCTTAGAAAAGAGCCTGTGTCTCTATAGTTTCCTGCAGAATTGATCCCCTTGGAGATTTTCCATGATTCCCAGTAGGTTACAGTTTGGTTGGGGGTTTTTTCTACAAAGACTTCATCTGCCAGTGAAAACTCTCTTGTTGTAATAGTGACTTTTTGTATTAGATATCCATCCGATTTGGGGTTGTTAATTAAGAATGAACATTTCCAGCTTACGTCTCTTCCTTGTGTTCTGCTAGGTAAGTCCAGAGAAACTATTGCTATTTGGGGTTTGTCTTTCATTAATTCCATATGTGCGATCTCCGGGGGTATTACTTTCGGACTCCAAGAACCTTGAGCAGACTTATGGTTGAACGCCTGATCACCGGTGGAGTAGACCAGGACTTCAGTATGATCGATACCACGACAAGTCACGAACGCTGGTGTCTTGTGAGAGTGGTCCTTACCTATCCACCCTCCGAACTGGAAGCATAGCTGCGTATGGAAAAATGGAAAGACCACGATTGTGGGACGAGCTGATTGCAAATGAGCTCAAAATTGTGGTGTGTTCCCAGTTCTCTCTTTTGCTCGAAACCTTGTTGCTCATACAGGTCCGGTACCGAGAGTGCGAATGGTTGGTCGTTAGCCGGGTCTGGACACCTGCATAGTGTTCTGGCGCGTGATGTAATCGCGTTGATGCTGATGAAGCAACGCCCCCGAGGAAGGGTCAATCAATGCCAAAGAAACTTCAGGAAAGCAAAGCAGCGACTGCTGCTGACATTGAGCGTTCTATCCAGGCGCTGAACAAAATGGCTGAACGCCTTTGGGGTGATGGGCGGGAAGCTGAGGCGAAAGCCCTGCTCGATGCCTTGGATGCTTTAAACAGGGCGCTCGATAGGATCAGGATTGGGGAGAGTCGCCGGGTTCTTCATTGAAGCGTGAAGATATTGGGGGCACACCCACGATATGAAGCGGGTTTCCGATTCAGCCGTTGCTGTGCCCCAACAACCACTCACTAAACACCTGTACAGCCGCCTGTCGTTCCCGCCCCGGCACACACACCACGCTATACCGTGCACCCACCAGACGAACCTCAGGCCGATAGCCAACCAATTCCCCACGCGCCACAGCCTCAGCAACCAGCACATTGCTGGCAAGCACCAGCCCATGCCCGGCAATCGCCGCCTGCAGCGCATGTTGTTCTTCGTCATAACGCCGGAATCGTGCGTTATCCAACCAGCCCAGAGTGCCAGCCTTGGCGCACCAAGCAGGCCAGTCAACCGCTACGTTCGCGCTACTCAGCCACGGCACGTCGATCAATTCGACGGGGGAGCCCATAGCGGGCGGTTGCCAGCCAGGGCGGCAATAAACGCCAAAGTACTCGTCCAGCAAAGGCTGTTCGAACAGTTGTGGGTCAGGCGTGAACAGGGCGCGGATCGCCAGGTCGATGCTGGCGTCTCGCAGCAGGTCGACCACGTCGTTGCTGGTATGCAGCCTGACGTCGATATCCGGGTACAACCGATGAAAATCCCCCAGCCGAGGTATCAACCACAGGCTGGCGAACGCCGGCGTGGTGCTCACGACCAGGGACTGCGCAGCACAAGGCGGCGCCAACACTTGCAGGCCGTGCTGGATATCAAGCAGGGCGCGGTGCATGTAAGGGTGGAGGCGCTCGCCGTCGGCGCTCAGGCGCACGTTTTGGCTGGAGCGTTCGAACAGGCGCACGCCAAGGAAGGCTTCAAGGCTTTTGACCTGATGGGAAATCGCCGCCGGGCTGACATTCAGTTCCTGGGCCGCTGCCTTGAAGCTGCCCAGCCGTGCGGCGGACTCGAAGCCGCGCAGGGCGGTGAGGGGCAGTTTGGCGAACATGGGCGGGTAGGTTACTCAGGTTGAGCGTGGCTCAATTTAGCTCAATTGTGCGCGGGGGCTCAACTTGCCAGGCTGTGGTTTCCAAGTCCAACCAAGGAGCTCTCCGATGCAAGGCGCACCCCGTAAAATCCTCCAGGCCATCCTCTACGAAGCCGGCGGCGTGCTGTTCGTCGCACCGGCGCTGGCGCTGATCTACGGTCAGGGCGTGGGCTATTCAACCCTGCTGTCACTGGTTATTTCTGCCGTCGCGCTGGCCTGGAACATGCTGTTCAACGGCTTGTTCGAGTGGTGGGAGCGTCGCCAACGCAGCCGCCATCGCAACTGGCAGCGACGACTGCTCCATTCCCTGGGATTTGAAGGTGGCTTGACGCTGATTCTTACCCCCGTGATCGGGGCGTGGTTGGGCATTAGCCTGTGGCTGGCGTTGGTGACTAACCTGGGGCTGTTTGTGTTCTTCTTTTTTTACTCGCTGGTTTTTCAATGGCTGTTTGATCGGGTGTTTGATGTTCCGCTTTCGGCGCAGTCCTGAAGGCGGCTTTCGTTGGCTACAAAGTAAGCGTCATTCAGGCATCTCCCATATAGTGGCAATTGAATGGCATGATTGGCGCTCACCTAAGGAGAGACGCATGCAATTTTTACAAAAGGAAAAACGCCATTATTTGACTGACGAGTTCATCGGCACGGAGCAAGGGTGCGGCATATTCATACCTGCCAACAAAGCGCTCTACAGCTTTGTGCGAGAAAATCCCAGTCATACCGATCATGCGCAGGTGGCTTCAAAGGCGCTGATCATTGGTCGCAGCCTGGCTGCATCGGTCGAGCGTCGCACCAAGGATGAGGAGGATGGCTATGAGGGTTCCACGGGAGGCTTCTATGCGCGGTTGGCTAAATCTATTTGCATCTCAGATGTAGGTCTGGAAGCGTCCTTTCTTCCAGTCGGGGAAAGGCTTGCCGGATCTGTCTGTATCACGGTGAACAAGGTGCATTCCCGGCTCTGCGAGGCTATCAGTGCCGTCACTAACAAGGACGCGAGCAGCTTCGCTTCGAAGTATCTGCACTTCCATTATCCGACTTTGTTTCCAATGGTCGATTCGCGAGCCAGGGAAGCGCTGAAGTGGATCGCGGATGAGGAGGGGTTGGTTTTCGCTCCGACCACGGCGGGTATGTCGAAAAACTACGCGACCTACGTAGACTTCTATTTGCGCGTTCGCAGCCTGTTTGAAGAAGAACTTGGCCGGGAAATCAGTCTTAGGCAGATGGATAATATTCTGCTTAATCGCTACGACAATTGGGTTTAGAGACATCCTTTCAAACCTGCGTTGGCGGTTTTTATCGGAGCAACTAAGGCGCTAAGGTCATCTCGAGGGGGCTCCCAATGTTCTCCCAACTCTTCGGCAGTGTCCCGAGTTACCGGCGCCAGGTACTGACATCGATCCGCAACGCCCAGCCGACCGCAATCGATGAAACCCGTAAAACGAACGTCAATACCTCCCGATCGACAAGCCCGGCTTCCATTCGGGCTTGGGCCTCGGCAATGCGATGGCTGGTGCTATGGTCGAAGGGGCATCGACCGGATCGAGTTGATGGAGTTGGCGCAGGGCGTCGGTGATGACATTGACCTTGGATGCCTCGTCGATGGGGGCTGACAGCAGGTCAACCCCCGGCACTGCGCTTGACAACAGCCAATCCCTGTCAGTTGTGTGGGCTTCATCAAGGACATGGGCGCAAGGTGTGCCGGTAGACGCCAGCCAACGCAGACCAGGGCAGGGTGTCATTGGTCGGCGACTCGTCTAGACCGGGGTTTATACGGGGATAAAGGGTTGTCATGCAGGTTGATGGCGACTACCCTGAAAATGTTTGGATTGTTACGAAGTGTTTCAAGCGTGACGATTTTCGGTAAACCTACTTAAGGACGAGGTGAACACAATGTTTTCTCATGAAGGTACTGCAATAGAGGTTCTGCTCTTCATTTTTGGCTTTGCTGGGTTTGCCCTGGCGCTGTGGTTTTTTCACTCTTATTTTGAGCGCAAGAGAGAGAATGGTGTAAAAAAACAACATTTCGAGCGTTGAACACCAACTGTCGCTTCTTTCGCAGGTATGTAATCCCCAGAAACAACAAACCCGCACACTCGTGATGAGGTGCGGGCTCTTGATGACTCAAGCCTGCAATCAGAGACGCATGCCCTTGAACGGGTTCCAGCCTTGCTCGCCTTTCACTTCTTTGAGGTAGTACGCGTAGTTGGTCATGAGTGCGTACATCATCGACAGGGCGATGCTCAGGCCCGTGTTCAAAGGCCGAGGAAACTCCATGCCGATGATTGCGAAGATCACGCTCAATGCGATGTTGATCGCCAGGAAAATCCCAAGCAGGGCAAGATTTTTCTTCCACAGGCCCAGGACGAACAGGTAGATAGGGCCGAAGAAAAACGCAATCACGTTGGCGTTGATGAGAATTTTCTTCTTGAAGCCAGGCAGCGTCTTGACGGCTTCCTTGTAACGCGGGTCGTTTGGTGCCCCATAGGTTTCAAAGAAATCAAAGCGTTCCTGCCACTTCGCGCTGTACTTACCGGCGCTTTGCACTTGTTCGGTGCTGCTCATTGTTTAAGGCTCCTGTTTTCCATGAATGTTTTTTTCTTCCGAGAAATCCTGTGCCCTGTGTTTAGAGCATTGATTGCCTTGGTCTTGTCGAGAGGGCTCAAGTGAATCGCGTGAGGTGCTTATTCTGCCGTTTTATGGTCGTCGCTGTGGAACATTCCATACTGGTAGCTTAAGCGCTCATCTGGTCTGTGACGTGCTTCACTCTATTTGTTTCAACGGGCTCCTACTGCTCCAAGGCCGTCAGGTAGTCAGTCGCCTTCCGGTACTTTTCAAGTCGGTCCAGGTCTTTCTGGCTTGGTTCGCTTATGCGAGATAAATCGCTGTTTTCCGCAAGGTCAGCCAGCTTCACTCGGCGCGCTATCGGGTCACGCGCAGCTCGCTCGATAAAGGCCTGGTAAGTCTCCCCCTCGCGCTTGGTGAGGGAGTCGATGGCGCCAACGACCGCCTCACTGAAGCCTTCATTGCGCAGGTCGGCGAGGGTTACAGCGGTATCTTCGACCACGTCATGCAGCACCGCCACAATGCGCTCCTGATCATGGGCCAGGCGCAGCATGACCTTCAGTGGATGCAAAACGTAAGGGGAGCCGCCCTTATCCACTTGCCCTTCATGGGCCTGCGCGCAAATCGATATCGCTCTTTCAAGAGTACTCATGACATTTACCTTTAGCGTAGTGGCAATTTGATGCTGTTTCGGGTTGAATGACGCCGTTTTAAATGGGGAAATGGGGCAAGGTGCGCGTTCAGCGCGAGCTTTATGACTGTTTGCCTTTGGCAAGTGAGTGGCTGATTTTTATTCAGGGAGTGAAGTGTTGTGTATAAAACCACGATTGTCGTGTCGAGTCTGACTGAGTACATCGACGCAGTTAAGAAGCTCAATAAAGAATCCAGTACGGTCCACGGGTCGGTATATCGAGGCCAAGGCAACGCTAACTGGGGGTTAACGACTTCTCTGGCTCGAAGCCCCAAAACCAGGTCAGGGGATTTGATCTCTAGGGCCATCAAGGCCTTCAGGAAATTCAACGCCGAGCGTCACGCCTATCATCAACTTTCTTCTCATAATGATTGGGATGCGCTTGCGCTTGCGCAGCACTACGGCATGCCCACTCGCTTACTGGATTGGTCGTTGTCGCCCTTGGTTGCGCTTTTTTTCGCGCTGGACGGCTTGAGGTACAAACGGATTCCTCTGATCGAGAATGCTGGTTTGATCGCTGGCTACAATGAAAACGACACGATTCCTGTCGATACGGATGATCGGCTTGGGATCGTTGAAAATGATGCAGCGGTGTATGTGGTGACACCTCGCGGACAAGGAGGTGAACACATCTGGGTGGAAACCAAGGCCTTGCCGGAAGACGTTTTTTCGAGCGTCCCGGAGGCTCGCGAAGACGGGTTCTGTTTCTACACGCCGAACTATATGAATGAACGGCTGAGGTCTCAAAGCGGGTTATTCAGTATCGGCTACGAGGTAGAAGACAGTTTTCCAGCATCGGAGGCGCACCAAATCATCATAAGAAAACAGAGCGTAGCGACGGTGTTCTCCGAGCTGTTGTTGATGAATGTTGGTTCCAAGCTTGTTTATGGCGACCTGGAAGGCTTATGCAAGGATTTGACGTTCACCAACTTTGGTGGTTTTGCCACTCGAAACTCTAACTGAAAGGTAGCCATCCAAAGTCGCCCGCCGCATAAGCGGGCGACTGATTCCAATCAACACCCAGGTCAAAAACTCAGCGCAGCCGCCTCTCCGAACGAGTGATCCTGTACACCCGTCATAAAGTGCAACGACATCTCCTGTGGCGCTTCGATGGGTGGAATTTCAAAACTCCCCACCACCTGACCCTGAAGCGCACTCAGCCGCATCGACTCTTCTTCCTTTAACTTTGCCATTCTCGCGTGGTTCGCTGCGATTTCGTTGAGAGTTGACACGGTACATCTCCGTTTGCTGACCAAGCATTGATTAATTTGCCGCCGCGTCAGAATTACGTCGTTCTTGGCTGCTGAGACAGGCCAGTGCAAACCCTGAGCCAGACGTGGCCGCTTGTTGACCCCGACACTCGACAGGTGACGAATGGCGGGGCAGACGTGCATTGACGCCAACAACGTTGCAACCATGCCTCAACAATAAGTCACTGATAATACAAACCGCTCTCCGGAAGGGTCAGTCGGTCTCGGCGCTGTAGACGCTTGACCGGTGTGTCGAATACCTGTGCACCACAACCACCCCGGCTCCGATCAGGCTGCAGGCAACCGCCAACAGCAGAATCACCTCTTGCGTTCCAACCGGCGCCGCGAGCACCGCGACCAACAGCCCCGCGAGCGGTTGCGACAGGTTGTTGAGCAGCGTGATGACGCCGACGGTCTTGCCGAAGTCCTGGGGCGGAATGACTTGCTGGCGCAGGGTGCGGAAGTAGACGTTGAACATTTTGTCGAAACCGACAATCAGCAAGAAACCGACGACGTAGCCCCCTGTGTTCGGGCTGAGCGCGGTGATGAAGGCGCCGACGGCAATCAGCGTGTAGGAGAGGGCGCCCAGTAGTTTCAAGGGCAAGGTCAGCCGGGCCAGGAGGAACAGGATGAGGATGGTGGTCACGGCACCGGCTGCCTGTAAACCTGCATAGTCATCCTTGCCGGCGCCGTAATGGCCGATGACCATGGCAGCCGAGGTGGCGAGGGTGACGCCGATGATCAGGTTGACGCCCACCGCCAGGCCGATGATTTTTTTCAGCTCCGCCAGGCGACGGATATGGCCGAAGGCGATGCGCAGCGGGTTCAGCCAGAGGTCGTGATGCTGCTCGAAGGTTTCCAGGATGACCGAACTGGTGCGCTGCCAGTACAGCATGGCCAGGTCCGCCAGCAGGAACAGCCCGGCAATCGCCAGTACCACCCAGTGCCACGCCCACACCTCAAGCAGCAGCGCAGCGACCAGCGGGCCCAGTACCAAGCCGGTCTGATCGGCGATTTGCGAGTAGGACAGGGTCTTGGTGTAGGTGTAGTGCTTGAAGATGTAAGGCATCACCACTTCGCGGGCCATGATGCCTTGAGTGGTCAGTACGCCACACAGGGCCGAAAGGGCGACGATCCAATAGATACCGCCGAAGACGCCATAGAGCGCGACCGCTACCCCGCAAGCTACGGCGCGATAAACCTGGCTGATGTGCAGGATGCGAATTGGCGGAAACTTGTCGCACAGCGCGCCGCAGATCGGGAACGACAGGTAGCGTGGCAAGGATTCGACGAAGAAAGCCAGGCCCGCCCAGGAGACGCTGTTGGTGGTCTGGAAAACAATCAGCGGGACGATGAACAGCAAAATCTGATCGGCCAGCCGGGAGAGGAACATCGAGGCGAAAAAAGCCAGGTAATCCTTGCGCATGGAGCTCCTTGATTGCGGGTTGAACGCGTCATTCTGTCCTGGCGACGACGGTAGCGTGATATGGAACTAATATCACCGTTAGTCTCTATATCTTTACAGGGGACATCCCTTTTTCGAGAGAACTGCCATGTTCAAATTGCGCTCGTTGATTGCTGCAGTTACTTGTTTCGCCCTGGCGGCGGGCCCTGGCATTGTTGTCGCAGACCCGGGCAACGGCAAGGGAAGCGCTCAATTCGATCAAGGCCCCGGTCACGGCCAGGGAGGCAAAGGCGGGCAGGGCAACAAGGGCGGTCAAGGAAATTCTGGCAACAAGGGCAACCAGGGCGGCAAGGGAAACCAAGGCGGTGGTGGCGGCGATTGGCATAACGGCCCGAGCATCGATCGCGGCGGCATCCTGGGTGTGATTGGCGGCTATCGCGATTACTGGAGCCCTGGCCCGGCATTGCCGCCGGGCATCCAGAAAAATCTTGCCCGGGGCAAGCCGTTGCCACCCGGTATCGCCAAGAAACTCGACGGTCGACTGCTGGGGCGGTTGCCGCACTATGACGGTTATGAGTGGCAACAGGTCGGCACTGACCTGATCCTGGTAGCGATCGCCACTGGCATCATCTATGAAGTGCTCAACGGGGCGTTTGATTGACCCGGTGTTCCAACGAAATGGCAGCCTCTTCGGAGTAATGCCAGTCAGTTGAGTGCAACTCTGTGGGAGCGGGCTTGCTCGCGAAAGCGTCGGGTCAGTCAACATCAATGTTGAATGACACACCGCCTTCGCGAGCAAGCCCGCTCCCACAGTTTTTCCGAGTTGTCTCAGGTATCGCATTCACCACAGGTTTCGTATCAGTTTTCCAGTTGCCGCAGGCGTTTGTACAAGGTATTGCGGCTGACCCCCAGCCGTCGCGCCAAGTGCGAGATATTCCCGCCCACCGCCTGCAACTGGCGGTTCAGGTCCTCGGCATCGTTAAGGTCCACCGTCAGCGGCTCCGGTGTTTCCACCGGCTCCATTTCCAGGTCGACAAAAAAGTCGTCGGGCAGATGCTCCGGGCGGATCGGCTGTTCCTCGGCCATCGCCAGGGCCACTTGCAGCACGCTGCTGACCTGGCGCAGGTTGCCCGGCCATGGATGGCGCTCGAACAGATCCAATACTTCGCGACTCAAACCGGCCCATTGGGTCGGTTCGCGGTGGTGTTCCCAGAGGCGCTTGAATAGCGCCTGCTTGTCACTGCGTTCGCGCAGCGGTGGCAGTTCCAGGGTCAGGCCGCCGATGCGATAGTACAGGTCTTCGCGAAACCGCCCCAGTTGTACCTGTTCACGCAGTGAGCGGTTGGTGGCGGAGATGATGCGGATGTCCACCGGGAACAGCTCGGCGCTACCCACCGGTTGCACGCAACGCTCCTGCAAGACCCGCAGCAGCCGGGCCTGGGTTGGCAGGGGCATGTCGCCGATCTCGTCGAGGAACAGTGTGCCCCGGTCGGCCTTGCGGATCAGGCCGATACTGCCTTTCTGGTTGGCGCCAGTGAACGCGCCTTTTTCATAACCGAACAGTTCCGACTCCACCAGCTCAGCGGGGATCGCCGCGCAGTTGACGGCAATGAATGGCTGCTTGCAGCGGGAACTGGCCTGGTGTAAGGCTTTGACGAAGACTTCCTTGCCGACGCCGGTCTCGCCATGGATCAGCAGCGGAATGTCCTTCTCCAGCAGGCGCTCGGCCTGGCGCACGGCTTTTTCCACGCGGCTGTCGCCGAAGTGCAGGGTGTTGAGGCTGATAGCGTTGCTGGCGGGCGCTGGTGCAGGCGCTGCTTCGGTGAAAACCCGGGCCTTGATCGACACTTGGCTCGGGCGCCTGAGCAAGCACTGGAAGCGATTGCTGCCGGATGCTTGCAGGGCGAACGGCAGGCCGTCGGGTTGGTTCAGCAGTTCCAGTAACGAGACCTTGAACAGGCTTTCGATGCTGACCCGCGACAGGCTCAAGCCCAGCAGGTTGTCGGCCCGGCGGTTGGCGGACAGTACCTGGCCGCTCTCATCGAAGATCAGCAGCCCGGCCCATTGGCTGTCGAGGTTGTTCAAGCCGGTGTTGAAGGTCAGTTGGAAGTGTTCACCGCGAAACAGGTTGAGGATCAGCCGGTTCTCCACGGTCTGGCTCATCATCTTGACCATGCCCAGGGTGTGGGACGGCGGCAGGTAGCTGTCGCTGGATACGTCCAGCACGGCGATGACCTTGCGCTCGGCATCGAAGATCGGCGCGGCGGAGCCGGTCATGAAGCGGTTGGCCTTGAGGAAGTGTTCATCGTGTTCGATGTGCACCGCCTGTTCGCAGGCCAGCGCGGTACCGATGGCATTGGTGCCGGTGCAGCGCTCCATCCAGCTCGCCCCGGCGCTGAAGCCATGGGCCAGTTTCGGCTCGATGAAACGCTGGGTGCCCCAGGAGGTCAGCACTTGGCCCTGGTTGTCGGCCAGCATGATCAGGCAGTTGGAGTTGCTCAGGATGTTTTCGTAATACGGCAAGACTTCCTGGTGGGTGGTCTGCACCAGCGAATGCTGGCTCTCCAGCAACTGGGCGATGCCTTGGGCGGGCAATGGGTCGAAGGCCGGCACGCTTTGATGGTTCAGGCCGAAGGCGCGGCAACGGGACCAGGATGCCTGGATGATGGCCTCGTGGGACAAGGCTGGAGCAGGTGCGGCCATGGGGCACTCTCGCAGGTGCTGTTTTTATTGTTGTGATCAGTCTCGCACATCCTCCTTGTGCTGGGGCAGCCTGAATATCACTTCATACACAGCCCCTTTTGTGGAAGCAAGTCTGCTCGCGATAGCGATAGATCTGATGCATTAATGCGGCTGACACACCGCTATCGCGAGCAGGCTCGCTCCCACAGGTGTTATTCAGTGTTGTTCAAAATTGTTCATTGTCAACCCGAGCGTTGTTCAGTTGTTCACTCATGATTGTTCATTTGTGTTCATCAATGAACGCCTTTTTCCTACAGATCAAGGGAAATACCAATCTGATCAAAGGCTTGTAATTTCTGGCACGGCTTTCGCTTTCTAGCTCGGGTCGCTTGACTCCAAATAATAAAAAGGCCGAGCCATGTCATTAAAGCTTGAGCACATCTGTCGCACCGTCGAAGGCCAGACCTGGATCGACGATGCCAATCTGAGTTTCGAACCCGGATCCTTCAACGTCCTGCTGGGCCGCACGCTGTCCGGCAAGACCAGCCTCATGCGCCTGATGGCCGGTCTGGACAAGCCCGACAGCGGCCGCATCCTGATGAACGGCGTCGACGTCACCAACCGCCCGGTGCGGCTGCGCAACGTGTCGATGGTTTACCAGCAGTTCATCAACTACCCGACCATGACCGTTTTCGAAAACATCGCTTCGCCGTTGCGCCAGGCCGGGGTGTCCGAGGAGGTTATCCAGGGCAAGGTCCTGGAAACCGCAAAAATGCTGCGGATCGAGAAATTCCTCAAGCGTCATCCGCTGGAGTTGTCCGGCGGCCAGCAGCAGCGCACCGCCATGGCCCGGGCGCTGGTCAAGGACGCCGAGCTGATCCTGTTCGACGAGCCGCTGGTGAACCTGGACTACAAGCTGCGCGAAGAACTGCGCCAGGAAATGCGCGAACTGTTCCAGGCCCGCCACACCATCGCGGTCTACGCCACCACCGAGCCCAATGAAGCATTGGCCTTGGGCGGCACCACCACCATCCTGCATGAAGGCCGGGTCATCCAGAGCGGCAAATCGTCCTCGGTGTATCACCAGCCGCAGACCGTGCTGGCCGCCGAGCTGTTTTCCGAACCGCCCATCAACCTCATGCCCGGACGCATCGCCGGCAATGAAGTGAGCTTCGCCAATTTCGTGCACTTCCCGCTGAACGTCGACCTGCGCCCGGTGGGCGAGGGCGAGTTCCGCTTCGGCGTGCGCCCCAGCCATATCTCCCTGGTGCCGAGCAACGACGACGACCTCGAACTGGCGGTGACCGTCGAAGTGGCCGAGATCAGCGGCTCGGAGACGTTCCTGCATGTGCGCAACGAACATTTCCTGCTGGTGCTGCACTTGCCAGGGGTACATGAGTACGACGTGGATGCGCCGATCCGCATCTACATTCCGACCCATAAACTGTTTGTCTTCGATGCCCAAGGCAAGCTGGTCCAGGCCCCGGGCCTGCGTATTGCGAGGGTTGCCTGATGGCTGAAATTCGTTTGCAGAACCTCGCCCATAGCTACACCAGCACCCCGGCGGGCCCTGAGGACTACGCGATCCGCGAGATGAACCACATCTGGGAGCAGGGCGGCGCCTATGCGCTGCTCGGGCCCTCGGGCTGCGGCAAATCCACCTTGCTCAATATCATCTCCGGACTGCTCAGCCCCTCCGAAGGCCAGGTGATGTTCGACAGCAAGGTCGTCAACGACCTGACTCCGGAGCGGCGCAACATCGCCCAGGTGTTTCAGTTCCCGGTGGTGTACGACACCATGACCGTGTTCGACAACCTGGCGTTCCCGCTGCGTAACCAGGGCATGGCCGAAGCCAGGATCCACACCAAGGTGCAGGAAATCGCCGAGGTCCTGGACCTGCAGAACCTGCTGGACAAAAAGGCCCGCAACCTGACCGCCGACGAAAAACAGAAAGTCTCCATGGGCCGCGGGCTGGTGCGCGACGATGTGTCGGCGATCCTGTTCGACGAGCCACTGACGGTGATCGACCCGCACCTGAAATGGAAGCTGCGGCGCAAGCTCAAGCAGATTCACGAGCAGTTCAACATCACCATGGTCTACGTCACCCACGACCAGTTGGAAGCCTCGACTTTCGCCGACAAGATCGCTGTGATGTATGGCGGCCAGATCGTGCAGTTCGGCACGCCCCGGGACTTGTTCGAGCGCCCGAGCCACACCTTTGTCGGCTACTTCATCGGCAGCCCGGGGATGAACCTGATCGAAGTCACGGCGCAGCCCGGCGGCGTCGGCTTCGGCTCGACCCACTTGCCCCTGTCCGAAACCCTGCAACAACGCGTTGCCCAGGCCCAGGGCAAAACCCTGAAGGTCGGTATTCGTCCGGAATTCGTGCATGTCTGGGACGGCCCATACGACGACGCGATGCGGGCCGACGTGGTCCACGTCGAAGACCTGGGCACCTACAAGATCCTGACCCTCAACCTTGATGGCGCGCCGTTGAAAGTACGCCTGGCCGAAGACAAGCCGGTGCCGGAAGGCACGGCGTACATCAGTTTTCCGGCCCAATGGTTGATGGTTTATGCCGATGAATACCTGCTGGAACCACTGAGCGAGGTGCAGCCATGAACAAGGTGCAGAACAACAAGGCCTGGTGGCTGGTGTTGCCGGTGTTCCTGCTGGTGGCCTTCAGCGCCGTGATCCCGATGATGACCGTGGTCAACTATTCGGTGCAGGACATCTTCGACCAGTCCAGCCGCTACTTCGTCGGCGCCGACTGGTACAAGCAGGTGCTGCTCGATCCACGGCTGCACGATTCATTGCTGCGTCAGTTCATCTATTCGGCATGCGTGTTGCTGATCGAAATCCCCCTGGGCATCGCCATCGCCCTGACCATGCCGACCAAGGGCAAATGGTCGTCACTGGTGTTGATCATCCTGGCGATCCCGCTGCTGATTCCCTGGAACGTGGTGGGCACCATCTGGCAGATTTTCGGCCGCGCCGACATCGGCTTGCTGGGTTCGACCCTCAACGGCCTGGGCATCAACTACAACTATGCGGCCAACACCATGGACGCCTGGGTCACGGTATTGGTGATGGACGTCTGGCACTGGACTTCGTTGGTCGCGCTGCTGTGCTATTCGGGGCTGCGGGCGATTCCCGACGTGTACTACCAGGCCGCGCGGATTGACCGCGCATCGAACTGGGCCGTGTTCCGCCACATCCAGTTGCCGAAGATGAAGAGTGTGCTGCTGATCGCCGTGATGCTGCGTTTCATGGACAGCTTCATGATCTACACCGAGCCGTTCGTACTCACCGGCGGCGGGCCGGGTAACGCCACCACGTTCCTCAGCCAGACCCTGACGCAGATGGCTATCGGTCAATTCGACCTGGGTCCGGCGGCGGCGTTTTCCCTGGTGTACTTCCTGATCATTCTGTTGGTGTCGTGGTTGTTCTATACCGCCATGACGCATTCCGACGCCAACCGTTGAGGCCCGCACGATGAGCAAGAGAAAGCTGATTCCGCTTTTGATCTACATCCTGTTCCTGCTGGTGCCCATCTACTGGCTGCTGAACATGTCGTTCAAGAGCAACACCGAGATCCTCGGCAGCCTGACCCTGTGGCCCCAGGATTTCACGTTCCACAACTACAAGGTGATCTTCACCGACCCGAGCTGGTACACCGGTTACCTCAACTCGCTGTACTACGTCAGCCTGAACACGGTGATTTCCCTGACCGTCGCGCTGCCGGCGGCCTATGCGTTTTCCCGCTACCGCTTCCTCGGGGACAAGCACCTGTTCTTCTGGCTGCTGACCAACCGCATGGCACCACCGGCGGTGTTTCTGTTGCCGTTCTTCCAGCTGTATTCGTCCATCGGCCTGTTCGATACCCATATCGCCGTGGCCTTGGCCCATTGCCTGTTCAACGTGCCGCTGGCGGTGTGGATCCTCGAAGGCTTCATGTCCGGGGTGCCAAAAGAAATTGACGAGACCGCCTACATTGACGGCTACAGTTTCCCCAAGTTCTTCGCCAAGATTTTCATCCCGTTGATCGGCTCCGGCATCGGTGTCACGGCATTCTTCTGCTTCATGTTTTCCTGGGTCGAACTGCTGCTGGCGCGCACGCTTACCTCGGTCAATGCCAAGCCGATCGCCGCGGTGATGACCCGCACCGTGTCGGCATCGGGTATCGATTGGGGCGTGCTGGCGGCGGCGGGGGTGTTGACCATCCTGCCGGGCATGCTGGTGATCTGGTTCGTTCGCAACCACGTGGCCAAGGGCTTCGCCCTGGGCCGGGTCTGAGGAGTCGATGATGGAATGGATGAACTGGACCGCCCCCACGGCGGCATTCTTTGGAGTCATCGCCTTGCTGCTGGCAGGCATGACCACGTGGGAACTGCGTTCGCCGAGTATCCCTCGGCGCGGTTTCCTGCCGATTGCCACCACCCGGGGCGATCGGTTGTTTATCGGTCTTCTCGGTAGCGCCTACCTGCATATGCTGGTGATCGGCGCCACCGACTGGAGCATCTGGATAGCGTTCGCGTTGTCTCTGGTGTGGCTGTTGGCAGTGATGCGGTGGGGCTAGTCGGTTCGCGATCAGGCTCTCAAACCCAAACAGGAGGTCTCTATGTTCAATAAAAACAATAAGCTGCGACATAGCGTTTCATTGGCAGCCATGCTGGCACTCAGCGGGCTGAGCGCTGCGGCCTGGGCCGACGCCTATGAAGACGCCGCTAAAAAATGGATCGGCAGTGAATTCAAGCCGTCGACCCTGACCGCCGAGCAGCAGCTCGAAGAACTCAAGTGGTTCATCAAGGCCGCCCAGCCGTTTCGCGGGATGAAAATCAACGTGGTGTCGGAAACCATCGCCACCCACGAATACGAGTCCAAGGTGCTGGCCAAGGCCTTCAGCGAAATCACCGGGATCCAGCTGACCCACGACCTGCTCCAGGAAGGCGACGTGGTGGAGAAGCTGCAGACCCAGATGCAATCGGACAAGAATATCTATGACGGCTGGGTCAACGACTCGGACCTGATCGGTACGCACTTCCGCTACGGCAAGACCGAATCGAT
The DNA here is from genome assembly GCF_030687595.1 of Pseudomonas sp. FP2300. Taxonomy (NCBI): domain Bacteria; kingdom Pseudomonadati; phylum Pseudomonadota; class Gammaproteobacteria; order Pseudomonadales; family Pseudomonadaceae; genus Pseudomonas; species Pseudomonas sp. FP2300. The sequence goes on along the minus strand of NZ_CP117440.1, from coordinate 4,685,110 downwards.
CACCGACCTGATGGCCAACGAAGGCAAGGATTTCACCTCGCCAACCCTGGACATCAAGGACTTCATCGGCATTTCCTTCACCACCGCGCCGGACGGCAAGATCTATCAACTGCCCGACCAGCAATTCGCCAACTTGTACTGGTTCCGCGCCGACTGGTTCGAGCGCCCCGAGCTGAAGGCCAAGTTCAAGGAGAAATACGGCTACGAGCTGGGCGTACCGGTGAACTGGTCGGCCTATGAGGACATCGCCAAGTTCTTCTCCGAAGACGTCAAGGAAATCGACGGCAAGCGTGTCTACGGCCACATGGACTACGGCAAGAAAGACCCGTCCCTGGGCTGGCGCTTCACCGATGCCTGGTTCTCCATGGCCGGCGGTGGCGACAAAGGCCTGCCCAACGGTTTGCCGGTGGATGAGTGGGGCATTCGTGTCGAAGACTGCCATCCGGTCGGTTCCAGTGTGACCCGCGGCGGCGATACCAACGGACCGGCGGCGGTGTTCGCCACCACCAAATACGTGGACTGGATGAAGAAGTACGCGCCACCGGAAGCGGCGGGCATGACCTTCTCCGAATCCGGCCCGGTACCGTCCCAGGGCAACATTGCCCAGCAGATCTTCTGGTACACCGCTTTCACCGCCGACATGACCAAGCCGGGCCTGCCGGTGATGAACGCCGATGGCACGCCGAAATGGCGCATGGCGCCGTCGCCGCGTGGTCCGTACTGGGAAGAGGGCATGAAGCTGGGGTATCAGGACGTGGGTTCCTGGACATTCATGAAGTCCACGCCGGAGAAACAGAAACTCGCCGCCTGGCTCTACGCGCAGTTCGTGACGTCCAAGACCGTGTCGCTGAAAAAGACCATCGTCGGTCTGACGCCGATTCGTGAGTCGGACATCAACTCTCAGGCCTTGACCGACCTGGCGCCGAAACTCGGTGGCCTGGTGGAGTTCTACCGCAGCCCGGCCCGTGTGCAATGGACCCCGACCGGGACCAACGTGCCGGACTATCCACGCCTGGCGCAACTGTGGTGGAGCCACATCGCCGAAGCCGCAAGCGGCGAGAAGACCCCGCAACAGGCCCTCGATGGGTTGGCCAAGGACCAGGACGCGATCATGACGCGCCTGGAACGCTCCAAGGCCCAAGCCACCTGCGCCCCGAAAATGAACCCCGAGCGCGACGCGCAATACTGGTTCGACCAACCGGGCGCACCGAAGCCGAAACTGGCGAACGAGAAGCCTAAAGGTGAAACGGTGAGCTACACCGAGCTGTTGAAATCATGGGAGGCGGCACGCAAGTAAAGCCCCACGCGTGAAAACGAACGGCACCGAAAGGTGCCGTTTTTTTTTGCGTGCGCTTGCACTGCTATCGTGAGCAGGCTCGCTCCCACATGGTCTGTCTTGGGGTGACCAAAGCTCCATGCACACCGCCAACCCCTGTGGGAGCGAGCCTGCTCGCGATAGCGGCGGGTCAGTTGCAGCGATGTTGACTGGGCTGACGCTTTCGCGAGCAAGCCCGCTCCCACAAGGGGGGTGGTGATCTGAAGGGAGAGTGATCAGCCCGCCTTGGCCGGGCTGGCCAGGGCGTTTCCAGCCACGGGCGCGGGTGAGCTTTTCATCAGGGCATCCAATGCCTGCCGGTAGCTTTTCCCCGCCAGACTCATGCTGTTATTGTGCGTCGCGCCGGGCACCAGCAACAGACGCTTGGGCTCCCGGGCGGCGTTGAACAGCTGCTCGCTGAACCGGGGCGGTACGTAGCGGTCGGCGGCGCCATGGACAATCAACAGCGGCATGTTGATCTCGCCGATTTTGTCGATGGAGTCGAACTTCTGCGACAGCAGCCAGCGCACCGGCAGGGACGTGTTCGCCATGGCGGTTGCAACATCGCCCAAGGAAGTGAAAGTGGATTCGATGACCAGGCCTCGGACCTGGGCACCGCCATTCTTCGCCGCCTCCTGGCCCAGCTGCGCAGCAAGGTCTACCGCGACGGCCCCACCCAGGGAATGACCATAGATCAGCCGCAGGGCCGGGTCCGGTTGCAGTACCTTGAGACGTTCCCAGGCGATGCGTGCATCTTCATAGACGCTGGCTTCCGACGGCAGATCCCCATGGCTTTTGCCAAAACCACGGTAATCGATCGCCAGCACCGAATAGCCCAGTGCCCTCAGTTGCTGGATACGAAACAACTGGCCGGTCAGATTCCAACGCACGCCATGCAAGTACAGGATGGCCGGAGCGTTCTTGCGTTCGGCCGGCCACCACCAGCCGTGGATATTTTCCTCGGCCTTGAAGCTCTTGGGCTTGAGATCGAATTCCTGCACGCTGCTGGGGAGCCCACTGAACCAGCTCGCTGTTCCCGGCTCGATACGAAAGACCAGCTCGCGTTCCTTATGCTGCAACACTGCACAGCCCACCGGCAGGCCGATCACCAATGCGCTCATGCACAGCCAGGCCAACCAGCGTCGTTTCAGGCGAGAAAGTAAGAGTGAAGACATCGGTGCAATTCGCTACTGCAAACGGAATATGCCTTGTAGCAGATTCTCCGGAAGTGGCGCAGGGATTTCTGTCGGATGCGGCTCCCTGTCAGTGCACATCCCCGTACTCAACCGGCGTCAACACCCGCGCGGTGCGGCCATAGGCGACCTTGGGCACACCCGCCAGGCGCTTGTACAGTACCTGGGTCAACGAGTCTCCCGGCATCAGGCTGGCATCGCCAAAATCCCCGTCCAGTTGCAGCGGATGCACGATAACCTCGAGTGAGCCATGTTCCGGTGGTGCGGCATGGTCCAGGTCGGCTGGGGTGCAGACGTAGTCCGCTGTCGCACCGCACAAGCCGCGCATGCGCCGGTTGAGCAGGGTCTTGAAAATGCGCTTGGGCATGGTCAAGTTCGCTCCCAGGTTGCGCGCCAGGCGCATGGGCACGCCTTGCCTGGCGGCGAAGCGGGCCACCAGTTCGCCGATGGGCCAGATGTTGTGCACGTGTTGATGGGAATCAAGGTGGCTGGGACGCAGGCCATGGTCCAGGCAGTGCTGCCATTGCGCCTGCAATTCATCCTCCACGGCCGCCAAGTCCTTTGAACCCAGGCGCAGGCAATAACGCGACAGGTTCAGGTCGAACTGCCCATAGGCATCGCAAAAGAGCGGTCGCGATGTGATCGCCCGGCCCAGTGGCGGGCCGTAGCTGAGGTTGAAATGCAGGCCGATGTGGCCGTCGAGCAGCGGTTGCCTGGCCAGTTCACACGCTTGCTCGAACCCTGGCATGTTGGCCATCGCCGTGGCCGAGCTGATAATGCCGCTTTCGAAGGCTTGCAGGATCAGCGCGTTTTCGCCGAGGCTGAGCCCAAAATCGTCAGCGTTGACGATCACTTGACGAGGCATTCGTGTGCTCCTAGTTCTTTGCGGGGGGCAATGCCGTCGTCGCGGTTGGTTTGGTCCGGCGTTTGCCAAGCCACGGCTTCAGGCTTTTCCATAGCCGCAAGGCAAATCCCAGGAGCAGGCCACCGGGTTGCCATGAGTAAAAACTCCAGCGCCAGTGCTCCAGTTGGCCGGTCATGCGTTCGTGCAATTGGTGGCTGGAGCTCTCCAGGCTGACGCGCGATGCATCGATCCAGCGCCAGTTGTCGTCCAACCCCCAGCGAATCCACTCTTCGAGCAATACCCGACCGCTGCCCAGGTCGGCGTGCTGCGGCAGGAACGCCAGGTTGTAGTCGTACAGCCGTCCCTGGTCCAGCAAGCCGAGGCGATAGCTGATGCATTCGCCGTTCAGCTCCAGCATCACCACCCGCACCAGGCCTTGGGCGGCGAAGGCGGTGAAGGCGAGGTTCATCCATTGTCGACGCCTGGGATCGGCGAAGATGCCAACGCCTTCCTCGCCCTTCCAACTGGCCGCCTCGACATCAGCGAGGCTGCGCAACAGTTGCCCCATGCTGATGGCGTCCGGCGTCACCCGACGGATCTGAGCGCCACAGGCGGCGATCCGCTTGCGGGCCCGGCGCAGCTTGTAGCGCGGGTCGCCAGAGATTTCCTGGTGGTCGCTGTCGCTGATCAGATGCACCGGAACCCGACAACTCAGGCGCCGCTCCCCGGTGGAGCTCAGCGCCATCCAGCCACTGAGCACGCTTTGCTCACCGACCGGCTCGACCACTTCATTCAATTGCAGCAGCGCGTGAGGCAAGTGCTGACGGATCTGCATCAGCGCCAGGCTCATGTCTTCGGCGTCCAGGCGCGCCAGCAGGGCGATGCGGTCGGCCATTGGAAAACCCAAGTGATGCAACACCCGGAACCGCAGCCCGCCGATACGTTCAAGGCCTGATATCAGGGGCAGGAAAAGGCACAAGGTCTGGTCCTGCCAGCCCAGCAACACATGCAATTGCTGCTCGGGCAACAGGGCCAATTCCGCCGCTTGCAGCCAGGCCAGGGTGTTGAACGGCGTTGCGTCGGCCACCTGGGTTCGCAGCTGTTCATAAGCTGATACAGGAAAGTCCGCCGCGCCCAGGGAGCGACACCATTGGAACCGGATCGTCATGGGGATCAGGCCGCCGAAGTCGAGGCCGCCGGCCGGGCCTGTTTACGAAAAGCGTCCAGTACCGTGCCGGTGTAAGACGTATTTCGCAGAAACCGCCAGCGACCGAGCAAGTGGTACAGGTGGGTGATCTGCCCGCGCTCCTGGAAGCCCATGCGAATATGCATCTTGATCGCCTGGATGTTTTGCAAATCGCAAACATCGACCATGGTGTTGCAACCATGGTCCGCCATGACTTTCCATACCTCCAACTGCATGTCCGCCGATATTCTGGAACCCCAGTATTCACGGATCGCCTCGCCACCGAACTGAAAGTATTCGCCAGGCTTGATCGGAAAGTTGCAGTGATAGAAATGGCGGTCGAAATAGTCCCGTGTACTGGCCCAGGCGAAACCCACGGTGTCGCCCTGATCATCCAGATACATCAAGCCTGTGTAGCCTTCGGCCGCCAGCTCGCGCATGGTTTTGACGCGGTCGCCGAAGTGCCGGGCAAAAGCATCGGCATTGGCGACGGTGATGAACTCCAGGCGCATCGGTGGGTAGGGCTTTAGGTTGTGTGGGGGGAGCGGGGTCCGTATATCGTGCTCCAGCCACACCAATCGGGTGTGGGAAAATACGTAGTGTTTGCGTAGCTGCTTTAGAACGGCGCGCAGACCTTTTTTCTGAATGCGATCACGCAATGTTTGCAGAGCGTTCATGGTGCCTCCTGGCGGGCGGCAGGTTGGGGGGAAAGGGAAGCTGTCCAACTGAGGGCGAACACGGTTTCCCCTGGCAGGAGAAAACCGACCTGGCCGGCCTTGCAATCGAGCGGAGCGCTTTGGCTGCGGTTGTCCGGGCCGAAATACACTAGGGTCATGCCAGGTTGAGGGCAGATCGTGCCGTCGAGGCTGACCCGATGAGCCCGCGTGCTTTTGTTCACGCCCAGCAGACTGCGTTGCTTCCCGGTGGCCATGGCCAGGGCGTCGACTTCAAAGGCGTCGTTGTCCAGGCGCAGCACTTGGTCGAGCCAATGCTGTTGAATGAACTGCTGGGCCAGGCCCACGGGCTTGAGCTCGAAGTGCTGATCGTCCAGCACCCGCACCATGCCTTTGGGATACTCCGGTTCGTCGGCGGCCATGAACCAGTTGAGCATGTCCAGCCAGCCGTCGGCCGAGGCGTTGATGGCCACCGATGTCCACCACAGGGCGGCGTAATGGGTTTCCTGATCGTAAGGGCTGAGACTCGAGCCACTGGACATATTGGTCTGGTCCAACAGCAACGCCTTGCGCGGCCGACCCTGGCTGTCCAGTCCCACCAGGTTGGCGGCCTGACGGACACTGTCGCGGTAGACCCGGGTCGCCAGCAGGTCGCGGACCATCCATTCATGCCAGGCCAGGGCGTCGATCTGGTCGTCGGACGTCGCCAGCAGGCGCCGTGCCCAGTCGATCCCGCGCTTGTCAGCGGCATTTTCGATGAAGGGGCCGTTGGTGAACTGGGAGCTGGCCGGCATGGCGATGCGGACACCGGCTCGTGCGTTGGCAGGATCGGCGCGGACCTGGGCAGCCATGCTCTGGAACAGTTGCTGGAAACTGGCGAAGTCTGGGTAATTGAGGTTCGGCTCGTCGGCAAAACTGAGGTAATGGAGGCTTTTGCCGCCCAGCGCGCGGGTCGACGTGAGCCAGGCTTGCAAGCCGTTGTGACTGGTCCGGTCGTCCTTTAGCTCTACCTGGCGCTGGCTGCGGGCCAACAGGGTGATGTTTTGGCTGATGGCGAAGCGGTCCTGGTACAAGCGTCGGAAGGCATCTTCATAATTGGCCCTGGCCGCCGTGATATCGACGAAGCTGTAAAGGGTCGCCGCCTGGGGTTTGAGCGCGTCGAGCACGGCGTAGGTGGACGGCGGCAATAACTCGTAGGGTAGGGCCGTGCCCAGCTTGGGGGTCGTGCCGAGCGCCTCGTCGTACAGTTTCAGGTGAGTCTGCCCCTGATCCTGGCGCACCGGTTGCAGGTGCGCCGGGTCTTGGGCGAACAGGTTGGCGGTGCCGTCCAACCAGAACGCGACCTTGCCGTTGCCTTGCAGATGCAGGCGCCAGATTTGGTCCACGTCCGCCACCGGCAGGGTCACCTGGTCGAATTGCCAATAGGCCCGTTGTGGCTTGAGATTCAGTTGCAACTGCTTGCCGTCCGCGACTCGCCGGACTTGCAGCGCACGTACGCCGCCGTGGAACTTGCCGGCCAACACCGCCTGTTCGCCGGCTGCCACTTTGAAATACAGCTCATCGCCATCGTGGGTTTCAGCACTGAAATGCACCTTGGCCGGGGCAAACAGGGCGCGGGTGCGCACGTCGTGCTCAACGCTATAGCGCCGGAAACTGTAGCCGGGAATTTCCAGCCGATAACTGGCGGTGCCGGGCAGCAGGGGCCATTGTTGCTCTCCACGCACCTGGTCGGCCTTGATCAGGCGCTCACCCGCCAATCGTCCCTGGCCGTCGAGCAGATACAGGTGTTCGGTATTGGCTTCGGCTTGCCAGGCGGGCACCCAGCGCACGGTGACAGCGTCCTGGCGGTCGGTTTGCAGGTACAGGCTGCCGTCACGGATGCCGGTCCATTGCATGGACGCGCCGTGGACCGAAGTTGCCAGCGCGAGAAGACATAGGCACGCGCCGATCTTCCACTGTGGGAGCGAGCCTGCTCGCGAAGAGGCCTTCAGCCTCAACATCGCCGCTAACCGACCCACCGCTTTCGCGAGCAGGCTCGCTCCCACAAGGGGGGTGTGGTGGACACAGGTGTTCTGTCCGGCACCGGACCCTGTGGGAGCGAGCCTGCTCGCGATGGCGGTTTTGCCGACAACGGTATTCACGCGGATTTCCCCAGTAGCATCTGACGCATTGGCAGCAAATCGCTGGGCAGGATGATCAGCGTCTGCCACAGCGCCACGCCGCTGAGGCGGCAATACATGACAAGCATTGCCAGGGTGACACCCAGGTAGGCGGTCGAGGACGCGGCGGCAGCGCCGACGATGCCGTAGCGCGGGATCAAAATCAGGTTCAACGCCAGGTTCAACAGCGCCCCCCCGCCCATCAGCAGCGAAACGGTGCCGGGGCGGTTCTTGCCCAGCAGGTCCAGGCGCAGGATGCTCGCATAGCACAACCCGAACACCCCTGGCAGCAGCGCCAGCAGGGCCGGGTACGCCGGCTGATAGGCGATGCCGAACAGGGTGACGATCAGCCATTCGCCGACCAGGACCATCCCCAGGCAGGCGCCCAGCATGGCCGTGGCTGTCAGGCGCAAGGCCAGCGGGGTCAGGCGCTTCATGTCGCTGTCCTGCTGCAGCAGGCGTTTCATCAGTGGCGTGGTGACCGCTTCCGGCACGATATGCAGCAGTTCGGCCGCCGCGCTGGCCATGGCGTAGTGCCCTAGCGCCGTGCTGCCCAACAGCGCGCCGATGAACAGGTAATCCGAACGCGTCATCAGTTGCTGGAACAAAAGGTCCGGATGACTGCGGACACCGTAACGCAACAGTTCGGTCTGGCCGGCGCGATCCCAGCGCAGGGTGACCGCGTGATCGCGACGCAACCACATCCAACCCGCCAGCACCACCAGGCTCAGGCCCGCCAGCCAACTGATCAGCGCCGCTTCCAGCGCCGTGTCTTTCCACATCCAGAACAGCGCCACGAACAGCAACAGCGGGACCAAAGATTCCATCAGCCGCAAGGCGTTGAACACGCCGACGCCGCCGGAGGCGTTGTGCAGCGTCAGCAGGCCGGTCTTGAGCGCCGCCAGCGGCACGGCCAGCAACAGCAGCCAGGCCAGCAGTCCCAGTTGCGTGGTGACGTCCAGTTCGGCGCCGAACTCACGCACCAGCGCCACCACCAGCAGCGTCAGCAACCCCGCCAACAGACAACCGAAGACCAGCACGTGGCTGAGCAACAGGCTCATCGAGCGATGCTGCGCAGCCTGATAACCGACGGCGGAATTCAGGCCCCCACTGGTGGTGGCACTGATCAGGTCCGGCAGGGTGCTGAGCAGCGCCAACAGCCCGCGTTCGCTGGGCCCGAGGATCCGTGCCAGCAACACGTTGCGCAACAGGCGCAGGCCGATCATCGCCAGGCTCGTGCCCATGCTCATCACCAAGAGCCTGAGGTAACGTGCACGGTTCATGAGCGGACTCCTCGGCGAATACGCCAGGCCAATAACTCGGGGTGACAGGCGTTGCGTTGGCTGACGCCGAAACGTGGCAGGTTCAGGGGGTCGCCGTCATGGCGATACAGTCCGGCCTCGGTGCCCAGCGCGAACGGAAAACCGTGGGCCGCCACCTGCTCGCGCACACGGGCGTCATTGTCCCCGTTGGGGTAGCAATACACCGGCAAGGGTTGGGCACAGCCATTTTCCAGGGCCGTCCAACTGCGGGACAGTTCTTCATGCAGGCGCTGGTCGTCCAGCCCGGTCAGGATCGCGTGGCTGGCGCCGTGGGGACCGAAACGCACCAGTCCGGAATCTTCGAGCATGCGTACCTGGGACCAGTCCAGGGCTTGGGGTTGGGAGCCCTGCGGGCAGGCGTCGGTGAGGTCGCTCAAGATGCGTGGATCGAGGCTCTTGAGGCTCTGCAGGAAATGCATCAGCGCCAGGCTGCGGCGCTCGTCGTCGATGTCGTCGAGCAACACCGGCAACGGCCGACCGGCGTGCTGCAAATGCTCGATCAGCGAGCGCCGCGCCACCTGCCCATGGCTGCCCCACAAGGTTTCGCCGATGCTCTCCCACCAGAAATGCTGGCGACTGCCGACGAAGTCGGTGGAGAGGAAAATGCTCGCCGGCATTTGGTACTGGCGCAGCAGAGGAAAGGCGTTCATGGCGTTGTCGCGCCAGCCGTCGTCGAAGGTCAGGGCCACCCGGGGACGGTTCGGAATGCTTTCAGGGTCGGCCAGCAATAAGGTCATCAATGGCACGCATTCAAAGTATTGCTGCAACCAGATCAACAAATGTTCGAACGCTTCGGGCCCCACGCACAGCTCGTTGCGATGAGGCAATTCGGCGGCGCGGTCGTTGTTCAGTACCCGGTGCAACATCAGGATGATGCCGGCGCCACTTAATGCGTGGCGACCCAGGGACGTGTTCAGGTACAGCCAGCCGCCGGTACGCTTGATTGTGGTCTTGATACGGGTATTGATCGGCATGTCAGGCCTCATCGAGTCTGATCGGGATTCCATTGGTTGTAGCTATGCCCGCGCAAGAACTGCCACAGGCCGACGACCATGCCGGCCAGGCTCACCAGCACGAACGCGGCGAGCCGAAACGGTCTGGGCAAGCGATGACGCACGTCCAGCAGGCCGGCCACTGCGAAGGTGTAGCCGAGTAGCTGGGCAGACAGGGTCAGGCGATAGAAACCATGCTCATCGAGCAGCCAGAGGTTGGCCACCAGCAGGGGTAGCAACAGCACCGGCGCCAGCCGGCGGATCAGCTTGTGGCTAATCAATGCGATGGCGTACAGGCCATGACACAGCGGGTTGAGTAGCTCACGCCGGGCCGCCAGGCTGATCAGGCCGCCGACGGTGACGCGCTGGCGGCGGCTGAACTGTCGGTCGGCTTCGTCCACGCCTTGATCGAGCACCTTGGCGTCGTCGACGTAGACGACGCGTTTGCCGGTGACCGGTGCGCAGGTGTTGATAAAAAAATCGTCGTTGACCATGGCTGGAATCGGTTGGTACAGCTCGCGGCGCAACGCCTGCAGCGCACCATCGGCCGAGACCGTGCAACCGGTGCGACTTTCCACTCGGCGTAGCCAGGCTTCGTAGTGACGGTACAGGCTTTCGCCCACGCTCAGGCCTGAGCCCGGGACGGGAATGTTCATATTGCCGACAGTACCGCCGACCCCTGGATCGGAAAACGGCGCCAGCAGGCGTTCAAGCGTGCCGTCGAGCCAGTGGACATCAGCATCGGTAAACACCAGGATATCGCCCGTGCAATGACTGACCGCGACGTTGAGCACGCTGTTCTTGCCTTGGCGCGGCAGGTCGAGCACCTCGATGCGCGGATCTTCGAAGTTGCGCGCCAGGGCCACGGTCTGATCGGTGGAGCCGTCGCTGGCGACAACGATCTGCAGGCTGGCGGCCTGATAGTCCTGGGCCAGCAGATTGCGCAGTTTGTTCTCGATATTGCGTTGTTCGTTGTGCGCGGCAACGATCACACTGACCCGTTGCGCAGGCAGAGGCTCAGGCCTGAGCCTGGGAAAAAATGGCCCGGCGAGCGTCAGCAGCAATGGGTAACCCAGGTAGGCGTACACCGGCAGTAACAGGCACAACCAGAAAATGAACTCAGCCACGGGCAGGCCTCCTTGCTTTCCAATGACAAAGGCTGAGGATGAGCGCGACGCCGGCCAGGTGCAGGCGCACCCAGTGCAGGCCCCAGAGCTGCAGGGTCAGGCACGGGTTACGGTGCTTGTGGCTCTGGTTCAAGCTCAGCACCAACCCCGGCACGGTCGTCAACAGCCCCATCATGAGTGCATATTGAGGAGCGCCAGTGGCCAGCGCGCAGATCGCCAGGAAGTCCAGCAGCCAGACGAGCACGGCCAACATCGGGAAGCGCAACAGGCGCAGGCTCAAGCCATTGGTACGCAGCAACTGCACCAGACTGCCCTGGCGCCACAATTCCTTGCCCATCCACTCGCGCCAGTTCATTTCGTAGCCCCAGTGCAGGGCGGTGTATTCATTGACCGACAGTAATCGTGCGCCCTTGGCCGTCTGGCGCAGGGTCAAGTCTTTGTCCTCACCGGTGCGCAGCGTCTCGTTGAACCCGCCGGTCCTGTCGAACCAATGGCGGCGCATCAGCAGGTTGGCGGTTGGCAGCCAATCCACGCGCTGCACGGTATGTCGCGAGGGGAGCGAGGTCCGCCGATGCCAGGCCGTGGCGTACCAGGGGGCCTGCGCGGGGGTGTACAGATCCAGGCCGAAGACGTCGGCGATGTCTGCGGTCTCCAACGCCAGCAAATGCGTCAGCCAGTCCTCGGGCATTTCGATGTCGGCGTCGATGAAGGCCAGCCATTCACCGGTGGCAACCTGCGCTCCGCGATTGCGCAGGGCACCGATCGGCACGCCTGGAATCACCAGGACCTGCGCACCGAACTGCCGGGCAATCTCCGGGCCTTGATCCTGCGAGCCGTTGTCGACCACGATCAACTCGCACGCAAGGTTGGCGGCATTGGCGGCGCGTTGTGCGGCGAGCAGCGTGCGGGCGATATGCCGGGCCTCGTTGTACATCGGAATGACGATACTGATGCGGCTCATGAACGGGCCTCCCGCGGCGCGGCCTGTTCGGCGTCGTAGCGCAATATGCTGGTCAAGGCGAGCATGATCCACAGTAACTTGTGGTTCGGCGCGCTGAGGAACATCAGGAACAGCGCCAGCGACAGGAAACTCATGCCCAGGTGCGTCAACAGGTCCGCCTGGGCCCAGTCCCGACGCTGGAGCCAGAGTTGGCGCGTGCGCACCAGGTTGTAGAGGCCCAGCCCAATCATGCCGACAAACATCAAGCCGGCTGGTACGCCGATTTCACTGAAGATTTCCAGGTAGGTGTTATGGGCCTCGCGGTACAGATCCCCCCGTTTGCGATTGGCCGAGAACGCCTTGGCGTAGCCGGTGGGGGCGTAGTGCTCCGGAAACGTCCCGGGGCCTGAACCGAGTATCGGCTTCTCGCGGATCATCTGGCTGCCCACCACAATGTACGAGGCGCGGCGCCCCAAGGATCCGTCCTTGTGGTCGTTGGTGCCGGAGCTGAGGATGCTCAATGTCTGGATGCGTGCCACGTAGCCGGCAGGCATCAAGGCGATTGTCGCCGGGACCATGAGTGCCAGGCCGAGCATCGCGAACCCGAGGTGCCGGGGACGCACGCGTGGTAGCTGCGCCCGATAGTGATACAACCCGATCATCAGAGTGAGCAGCAGCACGACCAGTCCTGAGCGCGATTCGGTCTTGGTCATTCCACCCAACAACAGGATGACACCGCCAGCCCAGAACAACCGGTGCAGCAGGTTCTGGCTGCGTATGGTCAACAGCAATGCCAGCGGTATGGTAAACGCAATCAACAGCGCAAAGGCGTTCGGGTCTTCCAGCAAACCCGAGGCGCGCCCCTGATCCTGGTATTTGGCTGAAAACATCGCGAGCACGCAGGTCGTGGCGACGCTCACTGTCATCAGCCGGGCGAACATCTCCAGGTTCAGCTCGCGACCGATCAACAACGTGATCACGAACAGAATCAGCCCGACTGCGAGTTCACGCAGATGCATCAGGGACTGCTCCATGTTTTCCGAGATCAACAGGCTCAGGCCATACAACACCATGAAGCCGAGCAACGGCTTCCAGATGTTGCTACGCAAGCGCGTCGCAGGGATCTGATGCAAGGCCAGCTGCAGCATCAGGATCAGGATCAGCGCCACGCCGAGGAATTTGCTGCCGGAAAACACGTTGTCCTTGAACAGGCGTTCGAGCGGCAGCAGTGCGGCAATGCCCAGCAAACCCCAGCCGGGCTTGCGGTACAGCATGGCGACGCCCACCAGCCCAAGCACCGCACCCGGAGCAAGAAACGGATAAGGACTGGCCAGCAATGCCAGGCACACCAGCCCCAGCAGACTGACGATCGAGAGCGGGACAATCATGGCCGAGCCTCCCGCGCCGTGCGGATATAGAGTTGCGACCAGCGTTCGGCCAGCGTGCGCAGGTCGTAGCGGTCGCGTTGGGTGCGGCGCGCGTTGTCGGCGAGGATCCGCGCCAGGGGCGGTTCGCTGAACAGCGTTTCGATCTGGCGGGCCAGTTCCTCGCTGTCGGCTGGCGTGGCGAGCAGGCCGTTGTGACGGTCCTGCAAGACATCGGGAATGCCACCGACGCCGAACGCTACCACGGGCACGCCGGCCTGCATGGCTTCGAGCAGGATCATTGGCGTACCTTCAGTGCGTGAACTGATCACCAGTGCATCGAGGCGGCTCCACCAGTCGTTCATGTCCGTCTGATAACCGGGCAATTCGATGCGCGTGGGCAGATTGGCGTCAACGATGCGCTTGAGCAAGGGCTGGCGTTCCGGGCCATCACCGAGCATGACCGCGTGCAGCGACGCATGGCGTTGACACAGCGGGATCATCGCATCGAGGAACAGGTCCGGGCCTTTCTCGCTGCTCAAGCGGCCGACGTAGCCGACCCGCCAGCGTTGCCTGTCGTCGCGATGAGGCAGCGGCGTCGTGACGGCCGGCAGGCCGTTGGGGATCACGTCGAGTTTTTCCGCGTTCACGCTGGCCTGGCGGTGCAGCGCCGCGATGCACTCAGCCACGCACACCACTCGCTTGACTGGCGCGGTGCGGCATAGTTGCAGGCTCAACCACGTATAGAAACGTTGTTTGGGGCTGCGTGGCGTGAAACCGTGCTGGGTGATCACCAGCGGCAGGTGCAACAGGGTCGCTGCGGCCCAGCCGAACACCAGGCCCTTGAAGTTGTGCGTATTGATCAGCGGGCGCTCGGCGCGCCGTTGCCGCAGATGCTGCAACAGTTCGGGCCAACTGGCGCAGTGGTGGCAGTCGATCCCAGCCTGGCGGAACCGCGTGATCAAGGTCGGCGGCGCCCCCAGGAACAGCACCTGATGCTGGCCGGGTGTCGCCACGCAATGATCGAGCAGCATCCGCTCGGCCCCATAGAAGCCACCGCTGCCGAGCAGATGAATGATCGACAGGGGGAGGCTGCGTTGGGACTGGCTGAACGGCGCGTTCAATTTTTCACCCAATGGACAAGGCTGGGCACGCTCCAGTTGCGGTGCGGGTTGACCTGCTCGGGCGACTGCTCGTTGATCACCAGCAGCACCGGTAGATCCAATTGGTGGCCGATTTGCGCCGGATGCTTGAAGCGATGGTCGAAGAACTCACGCACATAGACCAGGGCGATCGCCAGCAGCAGGCCACAGAACATGCCGAAGACAATAATCAGCATCGGCTTGGGAAAGGCCGGGGTGGTCGGTTCGAACGGCGGGCTCAGGACCCGGGCGTTGGACAGGTCGTTGTCCAGCGAGCGAGTAGAGCTGGCTTCGGCGAACCGCTGGGCATAGGTGGAGAATGCCGCATGCAGGGCGTTGATTTCGGTGTCCATCTGCCGCAGCTTGCTCTGGGTTTCCTGAAGTTGGTGGATGCGTTCCTTGAAGGCGGCGATACGTTCGATTTTCTGTTTGATCACCGAGCTGACCACCGCCAGGTCGGTGGTGCGTTCCTGGATGCGGTTGTTCACCACTTTGAGAAATTGCTGGCGGGTGCGCACGATCTGCTCGCGAGCCAGCAACATCGGTTCGCTGCCGGGTTGGAAGATCGCCAGGTCGTTCATGTAGCGGCTGACCTGGCTGGTCAATTGCTCGCCCATTTGCCTGATTTCCCGATCGTCGAAGGCAACGTTGTCCACGGTGGTGGTGAAGGTGAACGGGAAGGTGTAGTCGTTGAATCGCGAGCTGTTCGCCGCCGCCAGGCTGGTCTTGAGGTAATCCAGCCAGCGTTGGCCTTGCAGCAGGCGGTCCTGGTACAGGTTCAGGGCCTGCTCCTCGGTGTTGATCGCATTCAAGCGAAAAGTGATTTCTTCCTTGGGATCGGATGAGCCGACGCCTTCAAGCAGCGTCAGGCGGTTACCCTCCAAACCGTCAAGGCGAGTCTGGTACTGGACTTTTTTCTGCTCGTAGAACGTCTGGGGTAACTCTATCGATTGCAGGTCCTGGCGACCGGTGAGGTAGTTTTCCAGCAGTTGCGCCACGAACCGAGTGCCCTGGGCCGGGTCGCCGAAGCTGTAGACGATGGAGATGACGTTGGAGCCGGGCAAGGTCTCGATCTTCAGGTTGTCAATGGCCTCGTCGGTCAGCGTATCGAGCACGGTGTCGCGTACCGGATCGACCTCGAGCCCCAAGCCGTCGCGCAGCGGATTGATGACGTACTCACGCAACGGCTGGGTGACGTAGCGCTTGAGTGGTTCGCTCACCCACTTGTTGAGGATGCCCGGGCTCGGGGTGTACTCGCCCTGGTCGCGCAGGGTCTTGATGGTTTCGCGAATCAACGCCGGCGAGCGCAGGATGTTGCTCTCGGTTTCCATGTCCGCCAGGGACGGTGGAACGAACGTCGCGTTTTCCTGGTTCAGCGAAGTCGTGGCGTCGCCTTGGGAGAGCTTTTTCGACTGGACGATCACTTGGGCGGTGATATCGAAACTCTGCTTGAGCATCAACGGCAGCACCAGGGCGATCACGGCAAAAATCAGGAAGACGCGCTTCACCCACTGCTTGTTGGCGAAGAAGATCCTGAAGAACTCGTGCAGATAGTTTTCCTTGGGGTTCATGATCGATCACCTGGGTCAGTTTCTGTCGCTGCTTTTGTTGTCGAGGTCGTAGCCGAGGCTGACGCCAATGCCCTGGAACAGCACCACATCGGCCAGTTGCCGGGCCATTTCACCGGCTTTGGCCAGGCCGGTCTTGGGCACGAAAAGCATGTCTTCCGGTTGCAGGTAGGCGATCTGCGAGGCGTCGCCGCTCAGGGCCTTCTCCACGTCGTAGTGGCGGGCCTCAACCTGATTGCCGTTGCGCCGCATGATCACCACCGAGTCGAGCCTTGCCTTGACGTTCGTGCCCCGGGCCAGGGTCAGCGCCTCGAGAACGGAGATCGGCCGGCGGATAGGGTAGGAACCGGGTTGAGCCACTTCACCGAGGACATAGATCTCGTTACCACCGGTGGACTTGAGCAGCACATCCACGGTCATGTGGCCGGGTAGCTGGGCATAGCGCTCATTGAGGAAGGTCTCCAGCTGGGTGACGGTCATGCCTTGCAACGGGACGGCACCGATTTCCGGGAAGCTGGCGTAGCCATCCCGGCCCACGATGATTTCCCGGCTCATGCCGGTGGCAGGGTGGGTCAAGGTGTTACGCAGGTTCGTCTCGCCGGACAGCGGGCTGGTCACCATTACGGTCAATTGGTTGCGATTGGGCTGGAACAGCATCTTCTGGTTGTAGGCCTGCTGCACCGCCAGGCGCGCCTCTTCGGTGGTCAGGCCGGAGACTTTCACCGAGGTGTTGGCTCCCGGCAGTTCGATACTGCCGTCGGGCATCACCTGTTGCGTGCCGTTGAGTTGGCTGGCAGCGGTGAAGTTCAGGGCAACCTGGTCGCCCGGCTGCACGCGGTAAGCCTGGGAAGAGGTGGTGTCGATGTGAAAAATCACATCCAGCACGTCCTGGGGTCTCAGGGTCTGTTCGACCCTGGGCATGTCGGTGGCTTGGGCGTTGGCTGGCGCGGCCGTGAGGATCTGCACCGGCATCGAACGGGTATCGGTGGTGCTGGAGCAACCGGCAAGCGGCAGCAACAGCAGGACAAGCATTCTGGCGTTCATCTCGTCATCCTTTTGCGGGCTTACAGGTTGTTGTAGAGCCATTTGGGCATGTAGTACTTGCGTCGGTTGAACACGCTGCCGACTACCTTCGCGCCCGCCTGGACCAAGCGTTGCCGGGCGGCTTGGGCCACTTCCCAGCGGGTATCCTCACCACGCACCACCAGCACCACGCCGTCCACCTGGGTGCTGATGACCAGTGTGTCGCTGGCCGAATACACCGCGTCGGCGTCGATCACCACGAAGCGGTACTGCGCCGCCAGTTGCCTGAACAATGGACGCAGTCGCTCGGGGCTCAGGCGGTCGGCGTTATGCCCCAGGCGGCCATTGGGCAGCACGTCGAAGGGCAGGCTGGAAACCTGCACCACGCAGTCCTGCAACAGCGGTGGGGCGAGGGTGTTGAACAGCAGGTCGCTGAAACCGCGCTCTTTTTGCAGCAACAGTTGGTGGCTGAGGTTGTGCGGCGACTGGCTCGCATCCACCAGCAACACCCGTCCGTTGCTCATCTGCGCCAGTTGAGCGGCGAGCGCCATGGCGCTGGTGCTCGTGCCGGTGCCGATGTTGGCGGCTGTCATGAGAAGGATCCGCAGATCCGGGTCAAGCACGGTCGAGGTCAGGTTGGTCTCGCTCGGGCTGGCTATGGTCAGGATATTCGTTGAACCGTCCATTTAACTCGCTCCGTGGCCGCTGAAAACTTTGAAGGGGGTAAGCATCAGGATCTTCAAGTCCAGCCACAGGCTTTGTTCAGCGATATAGCTGAGGTCCAATTCCACGCGCTGGTCGAAGTCGATATTGCTGCGCCCGGAGATCTGCCACAGACCGGTCATGCCGGGGTAGATGCTCAGGCGCACAAGGTGATTGTCCTTGTAGCGATAGGCGTTGAACGAGGTCGGCCGCGGGCCCACCAGGCGCATGTCGCCGGTCACTACGTTGATCAGGTTCGGCAGTTCGTCGAGGCTGCTGCGGCGCAGGAACCGGCCGATGGGCGTGATGCGCGGGTCGTTGTCGATCTTGAAATCGATGGCATCGGCGCCGTGTTTGTTGAGGTGGCGCAGCGACTCCTTGAGGGCCTCGGCATCGGCGACCATGGTGCGGAACTTGTACATGCCGAAGACCCGGCCGCGATAACCGGTGCGCTTCTGTACGAACAGCACGGGGCCGGGGCTGGAGAACTTGACCAGCAGCGCCAGGCCCAGCAGCAGTGGACAGAACACCAGCAGGATCGCCAGGGCGCCGAGGCTGGCCACTACGCGGTTGGTACGTGAGACCGTCCAGGGCCGGCCGCCGTCGCGACCGGTCAACCAACCACGGCCCTGGCGGTGGATGGCCGCGTCCAGGCGCCTGCGGTGGTCGGGATCGACACGCTTGTCGCGTCCAGGGGTATTGATCGTAATGATTTGCTCATGTCGGGTCATAGACTCCTCCGCTGAGGTTGGGCCGCAAGCGGCGCGTGGGCAGGCCGTAGGTAATACTCGAGGAACCACTGGATGAAGCGGCCTAGGCCGTCGTCCAGTTCGATACCCGGCTTGAAGCCGGTGGCCCGTGCCAAGTCGCTGGCATCGGCGCAGGTGTTGAGCACATCGCCTGCTTGCAGGGGCAGCAGCTCGACGCGTGCGGTGCGTCCCAGGTGTTTTTCCAGCAGCGCGACATAGGTGCGCAGCGCCACCGGGTGCTGTCCGCCGATGTTGTAGATCCGCCAGGGCGCGCGGCTGGTGGCAGGGCCCGGTTGTTCGTGATCCAGCAAGGGCGTGACCTGGGGCGCACGTTCGATCAGGCGGGCGATGCTTTCGACGATGTCGTCGATGTAGGTGAAGTCGCGTTGGTGTTCGCCGTGATTGAACAGTTGCAGCACACGGTCTTCGATGATGGCGCGGGCAAACTGGATCGGTGACATGTCCGGCCGACCCCAAGGGCCGTACACCGTGAAGAACCGCAGGCCGGTGCAAGGAATACCGAACAGGTGGCTGTAGCTGTGGGCCATGAGCTCGTTGGCTTTTTTGCTGGCCGCGTACAGCGACAGCGGATGATCGACGTTGTCCTGCACCGAATAAGGCGTGCGCGGGTTGGCGCCGTACACGGAACTTGAGGAGGCGTAGATCAGGTGCCTGACCGGATAGCGGCGGCAGCTTTCCAGGATGTTCAGGAATCCGGTGATGTTGCTGTCGACATAGGCCTGCGGGTTTTCCAGGGAGTAGCGCACACCCGCCTGGGCCGCGAGATGAATCACTGCGTCGGGGCGTCGGGCCTGGAACAGCTCGTCGATGGCCGGCGCGTCGGCCAGGTCGATCCGCGCCAGGGGGAATTCGCCGGCCTGATCGTTCACCCAGGTCACGCGGTCGTGCTTGAGCTGCGGGTCGTAGTAGTCGTTGAAATTGTCCAGCCCGCATACTCGATGGCCGTCGCGCAGCAGTCGCAGCACAACGTGGGCGCCGATGAAGCCGGCTGCGCCGGTGACCAGGATGTTCACGCTTGTGGCCCTGACGCCGGGGTGCCCGGCACGGTGTGCCGCAGACCGATGCCGCGATACAACAGCCCGGCGGCGGCCAGGTGTTCGGGGTTGTACAGGTTGCGACCATCGATGATCACCCGGGCGCGCAACTTGCTGGCCAGCAGGTCGAAGTCCACTACGCGAAAATTCTTCCACTCGGTGCAAATCACCAGTGCATCGGCGTCTTCCAGGGTGTCGTCGCGGGTGGCGCAGAGGTTCAGGTCTTTGCGATAGCCGTAGAGGCGGCGGCATTCGGACATGGCTTCCGGGTCATAGGCCTGGACCCGGGCGCCTTCGCGCCACAGCGCTTCCATCAGGTAGCGGCTGGGGGCTTCGCGCATGTCATCGGTGTTGGGTTTGAACGCCAAGCCCCAGATGGCAATCGACTTGCCCGCCAGGCCATCCTGGAATTGCTTCGCCAGTTTCTCGAAGAGGATGTGCCGCTGGCTGTCGTTGACGTCGGTGACGCTGCGCAGCAAGCGCAGTGGCATGCCGCTTTGTTCGGCAGTGTGCAGCAAGGCCCGCAGGTCCTTGGGAAAGCACGAGCCGCCAAAGCCGCAGCCGGGGTAGATGAAGTGGTAGCCGATGCGCGGGTCCGAACCGATGCCCTTGCGCACCGCCTCGATGTCGGCGCCGAGCCGTTCGGTGAGGTTGGCCAGTTCGTTCATGAAGCTGATGCGGGTGGCGAGCATGGCATTGGCGGCGTACTTGGTCAGTTCGGCGCTGCGGTTGTCCATGAACATCAGTTTTTCGTGGTTGCGGCAAAAGGGCGCGTAGAGCTCGGTCATTTGGTCGCGGGCCAGCGGGTCGGCGGTGCCGACGATGATCCGGTCCGGGCGCATGCAATCGGCCAGGGCGCTGCCTTCCTTGAGAAATTCGGGGTTGGAGACCACGCGCACGGCAAGTTTTTTCAGGCCCCGGCGCTCCAGGACCTGGCGCGCGCATTCGGCCACTTTGTCGGCCGTGCCCACCGGCACCGTCGACTTGATGATCAGGGTGCGGTCACTGTCCATGAAGTCGGCGATTTGCCGGGTGACGCTCAATACATGGCTGAGATCGGCGGAGCCGTCTTCATCGGCGGGGGTGCCGACGGCGATGAAAATCAGCTCGCCATGGTTGACCGCGTCGCTGGCCTGAGAACTGAACGACAAGCGTCCGGACTTGATGTTGTCTTCGAGCAAACTGGACAGCCCCGGTTCGCTGATGGTCGGTACGGCTTGTTGCAGTTGCCGGATCTTGTTCAGGTCGATATCGATGCACAAAACGCGGTGTCCGACGTCGGCCATTGCGGCCGCCTGGATCAGCCCGACATACCCCGTACCAAATACGCTCACGTCCATTTTTGGCGCGCCTCGCAGACCGAATGATGTAACTCGGATGAAACTGTTTAGAGGGGTATAGCGCAGCTTCAGGAAAGCGTGTCAGCAAAATGACAGTTGTCACTGTTGGCAATTCAAGTGGAGTCGGGCCTTTTGATATCAAGTTATTGAGTGTCTTAGAAAAGTGGCTGTTTTATTGGGCTTCACGGGAATTTGACAAAGCGATAAACGGTAGCAATCCATAGGCTTTTACATTTTGCGACGTGTTTTCGTGTCATTTTTGGGGTAACTTTTTTTTGACGCGTGCGACGTTTATCCCTTTCTTGCACTTTGGAAACCCCCTGCTAGTGTGCAGAAAACGAACCCCTTTCCAACGTCGCGATAGAGTCGAAATCGACATGGCCCGATACCTCAAGGAACTGCTGTTGGTGCTGTATCTGGTGCGGGGGTACGACTATTACCTTGATCGTCTGCAGGCGCTGGGTTTTGGTTTCCCCACGCTGTTGTACAGCGCGATGTTCGTGGTGTTGGTGGTGGCGTTGTGGATGAGCGCGTACATCCGCCCGGCCCTGGTGCGGCATCTGTTCGCGCTGGTGATGTTTGCCTCGGCGGTGTTCTTCGAGGTGTACACCCGGGTCACCGACAGCTACCTGACCTACAGCCAGTTCGTGTCGCTGGTGTACTCCGGTGGGTTCATCCAGGAGGCGGCCTATCAGTACCGCGAAGTGATCATCAGGGCGGCGGCCGCTGGTGTGTTGCTGTTGTTGGGGATCGGACTCAAGCCTCGCCGACGGCTACCGTTGCCAGGCTTTCTGCCAGTTGCTGCGCCATTGCTTGGCGTGCTGTTGCTCAGTGCTGTGTTGTTCATGCGGGCGGGCGAGGGCGCGCGCGGGCTGCCGGTGATGTACACGCCGTTGGCCTATTTGAACCTGTTCATCTATGAGGCCCTGCACAACATCGTGGGTCCTCGGGAACCGGTGCGCATTGCGCGGCTAACTTCGGTCATCGAGCATGACATTGTGCTGATCATCGATGAAAGCGTCGCCGGCAACTACCTGGACATCAACGCGCCGTTCGGTGTGTACACCAGCCTGAAAATGCCACCTTCGGGCGTGGAGGTCATCAATTTCGGTTACGCGGCCTCCATCGCCAATTGCAGCGCCGACACGAATATCACCCTGCGTTACGGCGGTACTCGCGCCGACTACATACGTATCAACAGCACCCTGCCGTCGATCTGGCAGTACGCTAAAAAGGCTGGGTTGCGCACCCTCTACATCGATGCCCAACGCACCGGAGGCAACCTGCAGAACCTGATGACCGACCTTGAGAAACAGGACATCGACGAATTCATCCAATTCGACCAGGTCAGCGTGCGCGACCGTGACATGGCGGCGGCGGCGAAGTTGATCGAGTTGCTGGGCGATGACCACGCCGAGCTGGTGCTGATCAATAAGGTTGGCGCGCATTTCCCTGTGCACGACAAATACCCTGACGACTTCATGAACTACCGCCCGGCCTTGCCGCGAGGGCTGTTCCAGGAAGTGTCCGACACCGGCCTGCGTGACGGCTTCAATGGCCAGAAGGACGACTGGGTGTTGTACCGCAACGCCTACCAGAACACGTTGCTGTGGAATGTCGGTGAGTTCTTCAAACGAATCTTCCAGCAGGCTGATTTGAGTCGTGCCGTATTGATCTACACCTCCGATCACGGCCAGGACCTGCACGAGCGCGGCAACCCGGGGCTCAACACCCATTGCGACGGCGACCCGGTGGCGGAAGAGGGGCTGGTGCCGCTGGTGGTGATAGAGGGCGCGCAGTCGCACACCCTGGATTGGCAGCAAGCTTGGGCGCAGAACAAAGACCGTTCCAGCCACTACAACATCTTCCCGACGCTGTTGCAGTTGATGGGGTACGATCCGGCCGGGATTGAAGCAATCTATGGCAAGTCCCTGAGCCAGCCGACCGACGACGCCTTCACCTTCAACTACCGCTTCAATGCACGGTTGGGGGCTGTGCCTGAATGGAAACACATCGACCTGAACCACATCGTCACACCGGGGCCGACGCAAGCGCAGATGGCGGCGGGGCAGTGATCCCTGTGGGAGCGGGCAAGTCTTGCTCCCACAGTTTTTTGCGGGTCGTTCACCGGCATCGCGGACCCCACAAATCCCCTGTGGGAGCTGAGCTTGCTCGCGATAGTGCATCGATATTGGATGTGCCGATGCCCTCGCGGGCAAGCTCCGCTATCCTGAGCCTCATGTTTATCCATCGAGCCTTTCCATGCTTGAAGTGCGCGAAGTCTTCAAAAGCTACGTCACTCCCCAGGGCCCGTTGCCGGTGTTGCAAGGCATCGACCTGACATTGCCGCCCGGCAGCAGTCTGGCGCTGATGGGAGAGTCCGGCAGCGGCAAAAGCACCTTGTTGCATCTGGTCGCCGGGCTGGACAAGGTCGATGGCGGCAGTATCCGCAGTGGCCAATACCGACTCGACGGCATGAGCGAAAGCCAGCTGGCGAACTGGCGGCGTACGGAAATCGGTCTGGTGTTTCAGCAGTTCAACCTCATCAGCAGCCTGTCGGTGGAGGACAATCTGGCGTTCCAGGCGCGTCTGTGCGGGCGCTATGATCCTGTCTGGCAGGCCCATCTGGTGCAGCGGCTAGGGCTTGCAGACTTGCTGCGGCGTTATCCGGAACAGCTTTCCGGCGGGCAGCAGCAACGGGTCGCGCTGGGGCGGGCGCTGGCCTCGCGACCGCCCCTGTTACTGGCCGACGAACCTACCGGCAGCCTCGACGAAACCACCAGCGACGAAGTGCTGCAACTGCTGCTGGAACTGCTGGATGGCAGCTCCACCAGCCTGCTGATGGTGACCCACAGCCCCCGGGTGGCGGCGCGCCTGGCCCATCGGGTGGTGTTGCAGCGCGGTCGCCTGGCTGAAGTGGCCCAGGGTTGATGATCTTTCGGCAGACCCTCAAGGCGTTGCTCAGTCACTGGCGCCAGCACCCGGTGCAGTTTTTCAGCGTATTGACCGGGCTCTGGCTCGCCACCAGTCTGCTAACCGGCGTGCAAGCGCTGAACAGTCAGGCCCGGGACAGCTACGCCCGGGCCAGCCAACTGATTGGCGGCGAACCCCAGGTCAGCCTCAGTGCACCCGGCGGCGGCACGTTTGCTCAGCAATGGTTTGTCGATCTGCGGCGCCAGGGCTGGCCGGTGTCGCCGGTGTTGCAGGCGCGAGTGATGCTCGAGGGCCACGAGGAGCAGCGCCTGCAATTGATGGGGATCGATCCGGTGTCGCTGCCCCCTGGTGCGGCGCTGGTGGGGCAGGCGCGGGAGATGACCGAGGTGGTGGCGTTTTTCAGCGATCCCGGCCGCACCTGGATCGCCCCGCAGACGTTGCAAGCCTTGGGCATGGGCGAGGGTGATCGGCCCCGGACGGTCGATGGGCGATCCCTGCCGCCGCTGCACGCCCAAGTGGACATGGCGCCGGGCGTGCTGTTGATGGACATTGGTTTTGCCCAGCAGGTGCTCGGGTTGCCGGAGCAGCTGTCGCGATTGCTGTTGCCCGCCACGTTCAGTGCGGCGTTGCCGGAGGCATTCAACGGTCGGTTGCAACTCAAGCGCGCCGATGAAGAAAACAATCTGTCGCGTCTGACCGAAAGCTTTCACTTGAACCTCGACGCCCTGGGATTTTTATCCTTTGTGGTGGGGCTGTTCATTGTCCACGCTGCCATTGGCCTGGCCCTGGAACAGCGTCGTGGCTTACTGCGAACCCTGCGGGCCTGTGGCGTCAGTGCGCGGGTGCTGATCACCAGCCTGGTCTTCGAACTGGGGGCGCTGGCGTTGCTGGGGGGCATCGCCGGGGTGCTCAGCGGCTATTGGCTGGCGAGCCTCTTGTTGCCCGATGTCGCGGCAAGTCTGCGGGGCTTGTACGGTGCTGAAGTGCCCGGGCAGTTGAACCTCAGCCCGTGGTGGTGGCTCAGCGGCGTCGGCCTGAGCCTGCTCGGTGCGCTGCTAGCCGGGGCCGACAGTTTGCTGCGGGCCGCGCGTCTGCCCTTGCTGGCGCTGGCCAATCCCCAGGCCTGGCATCAGGCTCATGCGCGCTGGTTGCGACGCCAGGGTTGGGTGGCGACACTGGCCGGGGTGATCGCTGCGTCGGCGTTGATCTGGGGCGATAATCTGGCCAGCGGTTTTGTCTTGATGACGGCCTTGCTATTGGGGGCGGCGCTGGCCTTGCCGGTGTTGCTCAACAGCGCTCTGAACCTGTTGTCGCGTCGCAGCCGCTCGGTACTCGGACAATGGTTTCTCGCCGATTGCCGCCAGCAATTACCGACGTTGAGCCTGGCGTTGATGGCGTTGTTGCTGGCGCTGGCGGCGAACATCGGTGCCGGCAGCATGACCGCCGGTTTCCGCCAGACCTTCAGTAACTGGCTCGAACAACGGCTGACCGCCGAGTTGTACATCAATCCGCAAACCCCGGCCCAGGCGAACGAACTGCACGCCTGGCTCAAGCAGCAACCGGCGATCACTGCCGTCGTTCCCCTCTGGCAAATCTCGGTCCCGTTGCAGGGCTGGCCGACGGATATCCACGGCATCATCGATCATCCCCACTATCGCCAGCACTGGCCGCTGCTGGAATCGGCCGGCGACAAACCGTGGGAGCAACTGGCGGCCGCCGATACCCTCATGCTCAGCGAGCAACTGGCCCGACGCCTCAAGGTGAGCATCGGCGATCAGTTGACCCTGCCGACGCCGCAGGGGCCATGGTTGCTGCGCATCGTCGGGATCTACGCCGACTACGGCAATCCCAAGGGGCATGTGCTGGTCAATGCCGATCACTTGCTGGCGCACTGGCCGAACCTGACACCGAACCGTTTCAACCTGCGTATCGATCCGCCCGCGATCCCGGCGCTACTGACAGCGTTGCAAGGCCGCTTCAGCCTGGATGACAGCCGCATCGTCGATCAAGCCCGGCTCAAGGGTTGGTCGACCCAGGTGTTCGAACGCACCTTCGCCGCCACCGCCGCCCTCAACAGCCTGACCCTGGCGGTGGCCGGGGTGGCGTTGTTCATCAGCCTGCTGACCCAGAGCCAGAGTCGCCTCGGTCAGTTGGCGCCGCTATGGGCGCTGGGCGTGACGCGCCGGCAGTTGATGTTGCTCAATCTCGGCCAGACCTGGTTGCTGGCACTGCTGACCCTGGTCCTGGCGTTGCCGCTGGGCATCGCCCTGGCCTGGTGCCTGGACGCGGTGATCAACGTGCAGGCCTTCGGTTGGCGCCTGCCGCTGCGGGTGTTCCCGTTGCAATTGGTGCAGTTGCTGGCCCTGGCGATGCTCGCCACGCTACTGGCATCGGCCTGGCCGCTGTACGCGTTGTACCGCACGCAGCCGGCGGATTTGCTGAGGACCTTTGCCCATGAGGATTAGTGTCTGCGTGTTGTTGCTGGCGTTGCTCAGCGGTTGTGATGACTCGGCGCCGGCGCAAAAGGGCTTTGCCGGCCTCGGCGACCAGGCTGTCGCGTTCACGCCGGTTGTGCCGGGGCGGCTGTTCAGTTTTCCGACCGATCATGGCCTTCATGAAGGTTTTCGCATCGAGTGGTGGTACGTCACCGCCAATCTCAAGGATGCCCAGGGCCGTGATTTCGGTGTGCAGTGGACGCTGTTTCGCAGTGCCTTGGATGCCGCGCCCCAGGCCAGCGGCTGGCGCAACCAGACGATCTGGCTCGGTCACGCTGCGGTCACATCCGCCACCGTGCACCATGCCGCCGAGCGTTATGCCCGAGGTGGGGTAGGGCAGGCCGGGGTGCAGGCGGTGCCCTTTGATGCCTGGATCGACGACTGGCAATTCGGCACCCGGGTTTCAGGGGCCGAGCCGTTGGCGGACATGCAGTTGAAGGCTCGCGACCCGCGCTTCAGCTATGCGTTGCGGCTCACATCGAGCCGGCCGCTGGTGTTGCAGGGCGATCAAGGTTTCAGCCAGAAATCCGAACAGGGGCAAGCGTCGTACTACTACAGCCAGCCGTTCTTCCAGGCCAGCGGTGAATTGGAGATCGACGGCCGGCGTTACGCGGTCAGCGGCCCGGCCTGGCTCGACCGCGAATGGAGCAGCCAGCCCCTGACCGCCAACCAGACCGGTTGGGACTGGTTCTCCTTGCACCTGGACAACGGCGAGCACCTGATGCTCTACCGCATGCGCCACAAGGACGGTGCGCCGTACCTCACGGGCACCTGGATCGACGCCCAGGGCCAAGCGCAAACCCTGCGCGCCGGGGAAATCAGCCTGCAACCCCTGGACACCGCCAAGGTCGCCGGGCGCTCGATGCCGGTAGGCTGGGCCATCAAGATCCCCGGCAAGCAACTCGACATTACTGTCCACGCGCTGAATCCCAATGCCTGGATGAACTTGCGCATCCCCTACTGGGAAGGACCGGTGCAACTGCATGGCAACCAGGGCGGCACGGGTTACCTGGAAATGACCGGCTACTGAGAATCATTGGAACTCCCCGCGAACGTCGCCCCTCATAACTTATGAATGTCTCGCAGGAGCCCGTCATGAGCGATGACCTCAAACTTGCGTCGCTGGCCGATTGGCAGCGATTGTTCGACGACAAGGCCTACTGGCAGCAGTCCCCCGACGCTCACTTCACCGAACTGATGCGGCTGGCCAATGATCTGTTCGGCCTGGGCGCCATCGACCTGGCGCAGTGGCAGGCCTTGAAGACCAAGGCCGAGCAACTGCACCAACGCTCCCCGGACGCCAACGTCGCTGAAGAAGTCGCCGACCCCGACGCGTGATCCAAGCCTGAAGGATTCAAGGAGTTCGCCATGAAGCACAGCCCCGACCAAACGCCGCAGAACCCCGACGAGCCGGCGTTGCCCGGTGAAGTGGAACGCGATAACGATGCCTTGCGGCCCAATGACCCGGCCAAGCGCAAGCAACAGCACGGCGATCCTGAGGCAGGGGATACCGATGCGCAGAAAACCGGTCGGCGTGGCTGAAGTGAGTCACACGGGGTATTAAAAGATTTTTTTAATGACTGTTTAAACTTGCAACGACGTGTTGCGAATAACGTTTGTACTTATTCATCGTTTTGTATAACTGTTTGTACAGCTAATACATAATGCCCATTCAAACACAAACCCCTGGCGAGGATGCATGCTCCCGTCGGGCTCTATGGCGAGTGGCCGTTGCGCGCGGGATGCCCACCCAGCCGAGTGGGAAGTGCTCTCGTCACGGCGCACTGTAATTGTACAAGCGGCTGGGGGGCTCAGTTGTGAACAGTTGTAACGATGAATAATTATTTAAACAGGCTCACGGACATCTTCTAAAAGTTCGATTATTATTGTGCCCGTTCGCCCAGTGTCAGGCTCTTTACCAGTGCATGGATTGCCGAGGCCATCGCACTGGGCGAACACCATCCTGAATCAACCCCCATCGATTGTTTTCAACTGCACATTAGTCAGCGGAGTTGGCCGATGCATGGACGGCTGCTCCCGATTTAACCGACCACGGGCGAACGCCAGTCATCGGAGCCCGTGGTATTGCTGACTTCGTGAGTCCAAGTGATCTTGCGATACGCGAAATGCACGTCCTCCAGATGGGTGAAGTGTGCATTCGCCGGGTCCTGGCAGTTGAACATGTAGTCCTTGATCTCGACGATGATCGCGTCTTCCAGCGTGGTGGTGAAGTAGTGTTCCTGGGTGCCCGAGGCGGATGTCCGGAACCATTGAATCACGACCTCTTCCATGCGCTCACCACTGGCCAGCGCCGCCAGTAGCAACGGCGTGGCCTTGTCGAATACTTTGGTGATGATGAGGGGTTGATGAACGCGTTGGCCGGTTGGCTGGCCGGATTGAGGATCGCGTGGGACGGTCATCTGATGCTGGAAACCTTGCACCATGATTTTGTCTTCACGACCTTCCTGAAAGATATTGCCAACCGAGTCAGCGGTAAACGCGCCTTCAGTGATCAGACCTTGTTTGATGCCTTTGATGGTCATGTACGCGGGGGTAGCCAATGGATGCTCTCCTTCCTGGATAACTATGGGCCTGGGACGGGAATCGCCCCGAGGTGGCCTGACGATTATCAAGAGCTATGCCATTTTAAAAAAAAACGATAAATATCAAATAGTTGAACAGATTATTGGCGATTCTTTCCCTCAGCCAAGCAAGAAAGCGCACAAAGGTTTGCCCGGCGCGTTGCAGCTCTTTGTGGCCTGAGCAAACACCGCGAAAGCCAGGCAAAGTGGCCGATGTAGGCGTGCTACACAACACGCCTGGTCATGCAGCTTTTTGCCGTTTTATCCTTCGGCCTGTTCCTACAAGCCCAATGTGGCCCTGCACTCATCGATAGAGCGCTGTTGAGTCTGGGCATACAACCCCAGCTCATCGATGGTCGCTCCCCCCAACGCCTCTTCAAAGGCCTGGCGGTTGGACTGCCCGGCGTAATGGCTCTGGGCGGCATCGCCGAGGTTCGACTGGAAGATACCGGCAGCGCTGACTGGCAGGAAATCCTCGTACACCAAAGGTTCGGCGCGCAGGTATTGCTGCGCGAGCAAGTGCTCCAGGGACGCCGCTTGCCCGAGGGTGCCCTTGGCGGCGAGGCCCTTGGGCGTCACGAAATAGCGAAAGTAGGCCAATGCTTGTCGGCGCAGCTCATCGTGGTTGTCAGGGAATTCGACAAAGTGTTCGCTCATCAGCCGGTTGTAACGTTCGGCGTTGGCTTCGTTGGGAAACTCCCCCAGCGCATCCCGCGCGGCGTTCAGCAATCGGTCGTAGAGCGCGCGGCCCTTGGGCGTGAGCGCGGCGCCCCGTTGTTCGATTTCGCCGAAGCGGGCGCTGTGGCTGCCCTGGGCTTGTGCCTGGTCGGTAAAGGCGACGGGTTCGTCCAGTGCCTTGAAACTGGTCTGGCGCAGCAGGATCGGGCACTGCCGACGGGGTGGACCTTCGATCACGGCCTTGGGGGTAATGCCGTGTACGGGCATCCGCGCCTGAACGATGTCGATGTCCAGGGTGCGCGGCGTCAGGTGGTTGATGTGCGGGCCCTTGAACGCCACCACGTCGGCGATCAAACGATGTTGGGCGCTCAATTGCCGGTACTGTTCGGCGGTGACCGTGGCGCTGTGGTGCCAGCGAAAGGTTTCCAGGGCCTGTAGGACGAAGTCCTCGGCCTGGGCCTCGGTCAGGCCACCCTGGCGTTCGGCCAGGTCAATGAGCTCAAGGGCGCTGGGGGTGAAGATCTGCCGTTTGGCCAGCACCGACTCGGCAAAGGCCCGAAGCTCGGCATTCTCGATCAGTTCCAGGCGCAGCAGCGAGGTAAACACCCGGAACGGGCTGACCTGCAACGCGCTTTCGTGCACGGCGCGGAAGGCCGTGGAATGCACCGGCACCCCGGCCGGCGTGAGGTCGTAGTAGCCCACCGGCTGCATGCCCATGACCGCGAACAGACGCCCCAGGGTCGCCAGCTCGGCGGCGGTGCCAACGCGAATCGCGCCGTGGCGTTCCAGGTCCAGGCGTTCGAGTTCGCCGGTGCTGCGCAGGTGTGCGGCCAGGGCCGGGTCTTCGGCCAGCACCTGGGCGTTGGTGTGCTCCACCAGCTTCATCAGGGCGCCATACAGTGGCACCTCGTCGCGGTACATGTCGGACATCGCCCTGGAGAAGCGTTGGCGGATCAGGTCGGGGCTGACGAAGCTCATCGTGAGAATTCCTGGCGAGGGCTGTGGGAAAGTTGGACGAAAGATCGCAGCCTTCGCCGGCCCCGGCAAACGAAGAATCTTCAGGACTTCATTCTGCCAGGGACTGATCCACCAGCTCGATCCAGTGTCGTACGGGCGTGCGACCGGCGCCGTCGAGGTGGTTCTGGCAGCCGACGTTGGCCGTGACAATCAGCTCCGGCTGGCCGCTTTCCAGCGCGTTGAGGCGGTTGTCGCGCAACTGCCGCGCCAGGGCCGGCTGGGTCAGCGAATAGGTGCCGGCCGAGCCGCAACACAAATGGCCGTCGGGCACCTCGGTGAGGTTGAAACCCAACCGCGTCAATAGCGCTTCGATGCTGCCGCCGAGTTTCTGTGCGTGTTGCAAGGTGCAGGGGCAATGCACGGCAATGCGCTGGTTCCTGGCCGCGCAGATCTGTTCCAGCGGTTCCTTGCCGAGTACCTGCACCAGGTCCAGTGCTCGTTCACTCACCTGTCTGGCCTTGGCGGCGTAGGCGGGGTCATGTTCCAGCAGATGCCCGTAGTCCTTGATGAATGCGCCGCAGCCGCTGGCCGTCTGGACGATGGCTTCAGCGCCGTTCTCCAGGTGCGGCCACCAAGCGTCGATGTTACGTCGGGCACGGTCCAGTCCGGTGGCTTGGGCATCGAGGTGATAATCCAGCGCACCGCAGCAGCCGGCCTCTGCACAGGGGATCACGCTGATGCCGAGTCGATCCAGCACCCGGGCTGCCGAGGCGTTGGTGTTGGGCGAGAGACCTGGTTGCACGCACCCTTCGAGCATCAACACCGTACGCCCATGTCGAAGCGGTGGGCGCTCGCTACGGGCAGGGGAAGGGCGGGGCAACTTGGCGCTCAGGTTCGTCGGCAGTAATGGACGGAAGATCGCCCCAAGACGCAGCAGGGCCTTGAACCGCTCGGGGCTGGCCGCCAGGCTTCGCAGTCCCAGGCGCAGTGCGCGCTGGCCAGTGGGGCGCGGTATGGCCTGATCGACCACTGCCCGGCCGATGTCCAGCAGGTTGTGGTAATCCACGCCGGACGGGCAGGTGGTCTCGCAATTGCGACACGACAGGCAGCGATCCAGGTGCAGTTGGGTGCTGGCTGTCGCCGGCTGGCCTTCGAGCACCTGCTTGATCAGGTAGATGCGGCCTCGCGGGCCGTCCAGCTCATCGCCGAGCAATTGGTAGGTGGGGCAGGTGGCATTGCAGAAACCGCAATGCACGCAACTGCGCAGGATCCGTTCGGCTTCTTCGGCGCGGGGCAGGTTTTTGCTTTCCTCACTGAACCGAGTCTGCATGCTAGATCTCCGGGTACATCCGGCCAGGGTTGAACAGCCCGAGCGGGTCGAGCTGGGCCTTCAACTGCCGGTGATAGCGCAGCAGCGCCGGAGCCAGTGGCTGGAACGGTGTATCGCTGGCACCCTGACGATAGCAGGTGGCATGGCCGCCCACTTCATGGGCCAGGGCTTGCACCGTGTCGGCCTCGGTTTTCAACCAGCGCTGCGCGCCACCCCAATCGATCAATTGCGCGCCGGGCAGGGCGAGCGGGCCGGTATGGTTGGGCAACGACAGGCGCCACAGTGGCAAGCCCTCATCGAAGAATGCCAGCCGATGCTCATTGAGTGCCGTCCAGTATCGATCGTCGATCACCTCGCCCCCGAAACGTTGATGAGCGGCGCTGACCGAGCCTTCGCCCCCCTCCAGGCGCATGTGCAAACAGCTGCCGTCATGGCTGGCGGCGCTGATGGGCAACGGTTGTCGACCCCATTCGGCGAGTTTCTGCAGCGCTTCGGTGCTGTCCAGTTCCAGGCGGATGCTCAGGCTGTGACGTGGCTTGGGCAGGACCTTCAAGGACACTTCGGTGATCACCCCCAGGCAACCGAAACTGCCGGCCAGCAGGCGCGAGAGATCATAGCCGGCGACATTTTTCATCACCTCGCCGCCGAAACGCAGCAACGTGCCGTGACCACTGATCAGGCGCGTGCCGAGGACGAAGTCGCGCACCGAACCGGCCCACGGGCGACGTGGCCCCGATAGTCCGGCAGCGACCATGCCGCCGACCGTGGCGTCGTCGCCGAACGCCGGCGGTTCGCAGGGCAGCCGCTGTCCGGCGGCGTCGAGGGCGGCGAGCAGTTCCCGCAATGGGGTACCGGCACGGGCCGTGACCACCAACTCGGTCGGGTCGTAGTGGACGATGCCACGATGCACGCGGGTATCCAGCACTTCGCCGGCCACTTCGCGCCCCAGGAAGGCCTTGCTGTTCGAACCCTGGATGCGCAGTGGCGTGGTATTGGCCCGTGCGCGATTGACCTGTTCGAGTAGCAGGTCGCTGGCGTCCTGGTCGGCTTCGCGGCTCATCAGAAACGCTCCAGTTCAGGAAATGGCAACTGCCCGCCATGGATGTGCATGGCACCGAACTCGGCGCAGCGGTGCAGGGTGGGAATGTTCTTGCCGGGGTTGAGCAGGCCTTGGGGGTCGAACGCCGCTTTTACCGCGTGGAACAGGTTCAGTTCGTCGCTGTTGAACTGTGTGCACATCTGATTGATTTTTTCCCGGCCAACCCCGTGTTCGCCGGTGATGCTGCCGCCCACCTGGACACACAATTCGAGGATTTTCCCGCCCAGGGTTTCGGCGCGCTCCAGTTCGCCGGGCTGGTTGGCATCGAACAGGATCAGTGGGTGCATGTTGCCGTCACCGGCATGAAAGACATTGGCCACCCGCAGGCCATGCTCGGCACCGAGGCTGGCGATGCGCTGCAGTACCTCGGGCAAGGCCCGGCGCGGGATGGTGCCGTCCATGCAGTAATAGTCCGGCGCCAGGCGACCGACCGCCGGGAAGGCGTTCTTGCGCCCGGCCCAGAACCGCAACCGCTCGGCCTCGTCCCGCGCCTGGCGGACCTCGGTGGCGCCGGCCTGCTCCAACACCTGGCGGACCCGTTCGCAGTCGTCATGGACGTCGGCCTCGACGCCGTCCAATTCGCACAGCAGGATCGCTTCGGCGTCCACCGGGTAACCGGCATGGATGAAGTCCTCGGCGGCGCGGATCGCCAGGTTGTCCATCATTTCCAGGCCGCCGGGAATAATGCCGGCGGCGATGATGTCGGCCACTGCACGGCCGGCCTTGTCCACCGAATCGAAACTGGCCAACAGCACCTTGGCGACCTGGGGCCGGGGCAACAGCTTGACCGTCACTTCGGTGATCACCCCGAGCAAGCCTTCGGAGCCGGTGAACAGCGCCAGCAGGTCCAGGCCCGGTGAATCCAGGGCTTCGCTGCCCAGGGTCAGGCGTTCGCCTTCGATGGTGAGGATCTCCAGCTGCAACAGGTTGTGCACCGTCAGACCGTATTTGAGGCAGTGCACGCCTCCGGCGTTTTCCGCGACATTGCCGCCGATGGAACAGGCGATCTGCGACGAAGGATCTGGTGCGTAATACAGCCCGAACGGCGCCGCCGCCTGGGAGATCGCCAGGTTGCGTACACCCGGCTGAAGCCTCGCGGTGCGGGCGTCGGGGTCAATGTGCAGGATCTGGTTGAACCGCGCCATCACCAGCAACACGCCGCTCGCCAGGGGCAAGGCGCCGCCGGATAGACCAGTTCCGGCGCCCCGGGCGACCACCGGGACGTTCTGCCCATGGCAGAGCTTGAGCAGCGCTTGCACCTGCTCGACACGCCTGGGCAGCACCACCAGCATCGGCGTGGTGCGATAGGCTGACAAGCCGTCGCATTCGTAGGGCTTGAGGTCTTCCTCTCGATGCAGGATGTCCAGGTCTGGAATCTGTGCCTGCAAGGCTTGAAGCAGGGCTTGCTTGTCCACCTTCGGCAAGGGACCGTCGAGGTGTTCGTCGTAGAGGATGTTCATGAAAATCGATACCCCTCAGTTGCCACGAATCCCGGTGGGAGCGAGCTTGCTCGCGATGGCGGTGTGTCAGCTTGAATCAGTGTTGGATGTATCGCCGCTATCGCGAGCAAGCTCGCTCCCACATGATTTACATTGCCGTCATTGCCCCAAGCCCTTGAGAAAATCCCGGTACAGCGCGGCGGTTTTCCCCGGTCGTTCGACCATGGGCATATGGCCGATGCCGTCCCAGATCTCCACCCGCAGGTCGGCGATGCCCTTGCTCCACACCGGCACGCTGCTCACGTCGATCAGCCGGTCCTTGCGGCCCCAGAGCAGCAAGGATGGCGCGCGGATGTCGGCCAGGCGCGGCTCCATCGGCGGGCTGGCGCGAAAGTCGACGAATATCTCCGCCAGTTCATCGCGGCGCTGTTCGTAACGTTCGGCCAACGCCGCCAGCACCACGCTGGGTACCCAGGGTGGGGAGGCCATGGTCATGGCGTAGAATGGCGCGAAATCATCCCGTGAGTCGACGAGGAACGGGTTATGCCCGGCGGCCAGGTGGCGCTCCATGTCGCTGGCCTGGGGAGCGGTGACGCCGGCCGGATCGATCAGCGCCAAGGTCAGTACGCGCTCGGGCGAAGTGGCCGCCAGCCAGGCGGCGAGGTAACCGCCCATGGAATTGCCGACCACATGGACCTTGTCCAGGCCACAGGCGTCGAGCAACTCGATCACCCGTCGGGCCTGGGTCGGGATGTCATAGCCGCCGCCGGCCTTGAAGCCGGTTTCGCCATGGCCGGCCAGGTCGGGCACCACCACCCTGTAGTCGCCGACAAAATGCCGGGCAAAACGCAGCCACAGATTCTTGTCGGCGCTGTAGCCATGCAGCATCAGGATGCTGCCGGACGCTTCATATGGCCCGCCTTGCCAGGTCGACACGGTCATCTCACTGATGGGGACGGTGATCTTGTGCAACCGGTAGAGCCGTGCCTCCAGCGCCGTGCCCATGTCGTACAGCACATGACCGATGCCTGGATACGTCAACCAGCTCCAGGCGATAAACACGGCAAGGACTACCCACAACACCAGCATGTTTTGCCCTCCATGGGTCAGGACAGAATGTGTTAAGTGAAGCTGAAACCCGGGCATATCGCGATGACAGGGCCGCTTTTGCTTTGATACCAACCATGACAGCCGCCTGATGAGTCATGTATAGCCAAGATCTGTGGCAGGGCGGGGCATTTGAAGAAGAATAAATACCCCTTCATTCACGGATGTCTATTGGGTGCTGCCCTGATAGACGCCAGGCAACCCCGCTGACCTGGGAAGCTCGCGATGCAGAGGTTTCCAGGCAAAGCCACTTGCGGCCACGGGGCTGAGATGGCCACCTGCTGTCTAGAGCCTTGGGTCATTGTCGGGTAGGGTGCCTGTGGCACTCTTTCGATACGGAACAAGGATGAAATCATGACGATTACCGCTCTTCGCACTCGCCTGGCCGTCAGTCTCGGCCTGAGCCTGGCCCTTGGCGCCTTCGCCCCCATGGCCTTTGCGCAGCCCCACCAGCAAGTCCTGGCCGATGCCGAGCAATACAAGGGCGAAGCCCTGAAGCTGTTGGAACGGCTGGTGAATATCGACTCCGGCTCCGGGTATGTACCGGGGCTGAGCCAGGTCGGTGACATTGCCATCGACGAATTGAAGAAGCTGGGCGCCACCATCGAGAAGGTGCCGAATTCGGACGGTACCCAGCACATCCTGGCGACCCTCAAGGGCACCGGCAAGGCGAAGATCCTGCTGATGGCCCACATGGACACGGTGTTCAAGGAAGGCTCGGCCGCCGAGCGTCCGTTTCACATCAAGGACGGTCGCGCCTATGGGCCGGGGGTGATGGACGACAAGGGCGGCATCGTCGCCGGTATCTACGCGTTGAAGATCCTCAAGAACCTCGACTTCAAGAATTACGCGCAGATCACCTTCCTGCTGGATGCCAGCGAAGAAACCGGCTCGGACGTGGCCACCGACCTGATCAAGAAAACCGCTAAGGCCCATGACGTGACCCTCAACCTGGAACCGGGTCGCCCGGCTGATGGCTTGGTGGTTTGGCGCAAGGGCAGTGCCACCGCGCTGGTGGAGGTCAAGGGCAAGGCGTCCCACGCCGGTGTCGCGCCGGAACTGGGGCGTAATGCGGCGATGGAAGCCGCGCACCAGATCCTGCAGCTGGGCAAGCTCGGCGACGCGGAAAAGAAAACCACCATCAACTTCACCGTGCTCCAGGCTGGCGACCGGACCAACGTGATCCCCGACCGGGCCAGCGCCAAGGCTGACGTGCGGGCGGCGGTGCCGGAGGAGTTCGACCGCATCGAAAAAGACCTGGCGCGGGTGTCGCAGGACAAATTGATCGCCGACACCGAAGTCACCACCAGCCTCAAGCGCGGCCTGCCACCGATGCCGCAGACGGCGGAGTCGGATCGATTGATGGCCATGGCCCAAGGGATCTATGGCGAACTGGGGCGCAAACTCACCGAAGAAGGCAGCGGCGGCGCGGCGGATGCCAGCTTGTCGGCCGGGGTGGGTACGCCGACGCTGGATGGTTTTGGCATTGTCGGTGGCAACATCCATACGCCGGAGGAATACGCGGAGGTTGAGAGCGTAGTGCCAAGGATTTATCTGTTGTCGCGGATGATCATGGAGTTGGCGGGGCGCTAATAGTCAACCAGGCACAAACCGTCGGGGCAAAGGCAAACCTGTTGTGGGAGCAAGCTTTGCTCCCACAGGCCTCTGGTGTGCTCCAGAGGCGGTGAGTCGGTTAGCGCGGGTCGATGTTATCCAGCGCCCGGTTCGCCAGCAATCCGCTCAGTTCGATCAACTGCTGGATGCCCAGGGCAATGTGGCGCCTCGGGCCTTCCAGGTCGAAGGCCAGATTGCTGACCATGGCATTGGCCGAGGCCAGGTTTTCACTGAGATTGGCGAGCAGGGATTCGGTGTCGACGCCGTTGACGACCGTGAAGAGTTGGCTTGGATCAGGCTCGGGTTTGTCGGGTTTGGGTTTGAGGTAGTAGTCGAGGGCGCGGTCAGCGGCTTCGTCGAATTCTTTTGAGTTGTGGGTCGTTGGATCGGAATCCGGCGGGTTGGGTGTTGCTTTGAACATGGATGACACTCCTTGGTAATTGGAGCCGCAACCTTTTGCTACCAAACATTGGGTGGCGGCTATACGCAGGTTGGTAGACCGGGTACCAAGGCAAACCCAGCGCGCCACAAGGGCGCCCCGCGCACAGCCGCCATAATAAATATGCCGGAGCTGTGCGCCTTAGTTTTACCCGGGCTACCAAACCCGATCGCTGATTCGTCAGCGACCGGAAAACGATAGGGCCGAGCCTCCAGGCGCACAAGCCGGCGGATTCTGGCGTAGTTGTAGGCAATGGCGCAAGGTGAAGCAGTTCGGTCTTACGCCGAGGCTAATGCGATAAACATCCAGACTTTTGTGGCGAGGGAGCTTGCTCCCGCTCGGCTGCGCAGCAGTCGTAAAACCGGCTGGCGCGGTGTCGCTGGAAAACCGCGTCAGGCCATTTGGGGCCGCTGCGCGACCCAGCGGGAGCAAGCTCCCTCGCCACAAAAAGCGGGTTCGTCTTTTGATGGCGGCGTTGCTAGTAAACCCAAACCTCCACCCGCCGATTCCTGATCCGCCCTCCATCTTCATTATTGGCCGCCACCGGCATCAGCGCGCCGAAGCCGCGCACTTCGCGCAGGGTCACGCCGTACTTGACCAGTTCACGTCGCACCGCCATGGCCCGCAGTTTGGATAAAAGATCCGCCCGTGCCGGGTCGTCCTTGGCGTCACCGAAACCCACCAGCGTCACGCGCCGCTCGGTCTTGCCGTGCTTCTGGATATAGTCGAGCACCCGGCCCAGATCCTGATGAGCCTTGTTGTCGAGGTTGGCACTGCCTTCTTCGAAGCGAAAATTTACGCTCAGGCGTTGGGCATGACGACTCAGGGCCTGGTAACCCTCGGGCATCAGTGCATTGGGGGTGACGGCCATGGCCTGGACGGTCTGGGCGATGAACCCATTGGCCGCGACGATGGCCTGGCCCTGGTCGCTTTGGGTGAACTCGACCAGCGCCGTGGCCCAGGGGTTGGTTTCCCGAGGGGGCAGGTAGAAGAACAGCCGGCGGGACAAGGGATAGTCTTCGGTGGCGATCAGGTGGTTCAACGGCAACATGGGTTGCGAGTCGCCGTCGACAATCGCCAGCGCCTTGGCCTGGCGTATGTAGGGCAGACCGATGAAACCGATGCCTTGCGGGTCCTGGCTGACCGCGTCGGACAACTGTTCGCTGGATTCGAAGCGCCGCGCTGAAAGATCCAGCCGTTTTCCCTGGCGGCTGAGCACCAGTTCCTTGAAGGTATCGTAGGTGCCGGATTGTTCATCGCGGGCATACAGATGAATCGGCCCGCCAGTGCCGCCCACTGCCTCCCAGGTTTTCGCCTCGCCACTGAATATCCGTGCCAGTTGCAGGGTATCGAGCTGACGTAGCGGGTTCTGCGGATGAAGGATGATCGCCAGGCCGTCGATGGCAATGACCTGCTCGGCGGTAGGACTTTTCAGATCGCCGAGGGACGCGAGTTCCTTCAGCTCGCTGTCCTTGATCGGGCGGGACGAGGCGGCCAGGTCGGCGCTGGCCTGCCTGAGGGCAGCGAACCCGGTGCTGGAGCCGTGGGCGGCAATGTCGATCTCGACCCGTCGGCCATCGGTGGTCTGGCCGACGATTCGTTGTTCGTTGTCCCGGCCGGTGATTTCGCTACTGACCCTGCGCAGCCCCTGATCCTCCATCAACCCCCTGACCAGTGCCGGCCCCAGCGCCGCACCGATGGTATTGGAGCCCTGGAGGCGCAGGGCCGGGCCGGACGCAGGAAGGGGCAGGCCAGGCGCGGGCTCACGCTCGGCGCAGAACGCCAACGGCAGCCACAACGCCATTATCCAGACCACGCACAGCCGCATGCCGCCACCTTCAGATCCCAGGGAAGTGCCGGGAGAATAAGTCAGGCAGATGACTGAACGATGACAGGGTGGTTGCGCTAGGCCTCGCTCGCCGCCAGCCCGGCCACCAGGCATTCGATCAAGGCGCGCACGCGCCGGGGCTGGATGCGGGCGGTCGGGTAGACGATCTGCAGCAGCGTGTTGCCGGCGGTGAAGTCCGGGAGCAATTCCACCAGCCGTCCGCTCTTGAGATCGTCGCGTACGTCCCAGATCGACTTGAGGCTGATGCCATGTCCCTCCAGGCACCATTGCCGCACCAGGCCGCCGTCGTTGGCGATTCGCCGGCCCTGGACCATCACCCGATGCACCTCGCCGTCCCGGCTGAATGTCCATTCCCGCGCGGTGTTGATGCCCAGGCGCATCACCAGGCATTCGTGCCGGGCCAGTTCGCAGGGATGCGTTGGCGTGCCATGTCGCGCCAGGTAAGTGGGGGCGGCACAGACCACGCGACGATTCTCTCCCAACGGCCTGGCCCGCAGTGAGCTATCGGCCAGGGCACCGTAGCGAATGGCGAAATCGAACCCCTGGCTGACCAGGTCCACATAGCCATCGCCCAGATTCAGATCGAGGCTGACATCAGGGTGCTCGTCGAGAAAGCGCGACAGGATCGGCTCGATGTACTGGCGGCCCAGGTCTTGCGGGGCACTCAGGCGAATCGGCCCGCTGAGGGCTTGGGTACCGGTGCGGATGCTGCTGTGCAACTCGCCGGCCTCGGCCAGCAAGCGCCGGGCGCCTTCGACCAGAATCCTGCCTTCGTCGGTCAGGCTGATCGCCCGCGTGGTGCGATTGAGCAGGCTGGCACCGTAATAGGTTTCCAGGAGGGCAAGCCGCTCCGAGACCGAGGCCGGGGACAACCCTACCTCTCGA
This sequence comes from Pseudomonas sp. FP2300, assembly GCF_030687595.1. Classification (NCBI taxonomy): domain Bacteria; kingdom Pseudomonadati; phylum Pseudomonadota; class Gammaproteobacteria; order Pseudomonadales; family Pseudomonadaceae; genus Pseudomonas; species Pseudomonas sp. FP2300. Next base: position 4,645,007 of record NZ_CP117440.1, on the reverse strand, counting down.
CCGGCAGCAGACAAGCCACCTTTTTCAACGATGAGCAGAAAGAGCTCGAGATTCTTCAGGAACATTGTTCGGAAGTTCCGAAATGTATTTTCGTAAGTTGATCAATTATCAGGAAAACCCGCAAGGCATACCTTAGCGCCTCAGACGATCACACCGCAGCGTTTCCCAGGAGTTCTGCCATGGCCATCCCCGAAGCAGCCGATGTCACTCACAATCCCGAACGCAGGACTTTCCTGGCCCAGGCAAGTGCTGGCGCGGCGCTGTTGGCCGTAGGCGACCTGCTGACGACGGGCTCGGCGCAGGCTGGCGTCTTGGCAAAAGCCGCCGGCGTTTCCAAGGGGGGCTTCTGGCCGGGCGACACGCGCTTGGTCATTTCGATTTCCATGCAATTCGAAGCGGGCGGACAGCCGCCTAAAGGCACTGACAGTCCGTTTCCCGCGGTCGACTTCCCGGACAGTGTGCCTAGCGATCCGGCAACCAATACCTGGTTTGCCTACGGCTATCGGGAAGGCATCCCACGCTTGCTGGATCTGTGGGACCGCCATGGCGTCAAGGTCACCTCCCACATGATCGGCGAAGCGGCGCGGCGCCAACCGGCCCTGGCACGGGAGATCGTCACTCGCGGTCACGAGGCGGCCGGGCACGGGCCGCGCTGGAGTTCGCAATTTGCAATGAGTCGGGACGAGGAACGCACGTTCCTGCGCCAGGCCGCGCAGATGGTCCAGGAGGTCACCGGGCAGCCAGTCACCGGCTACAACTGCAACTGGCTGCGCCGGGGACCCAATACCCTGGGGTTGTTGCAAGAGTTGGGCTACCTCTATCACATCGATGACGTCAGCCGCGATGAACCCTTCATCGAAGCGGTCAACGGCAAGGATTTCGTCGTGGTCCCCTACACGTTGCGCAACAACGACATCGTGCTGATCGAAGGCCGGCATTACTCGCCCCAGGTTTTCCTGGAGCAAGTGAAGCTCGATTTCGACCAGCTCTACGAAGAAGCCGGCACGCGGCGGCGAATGATGTCCATCAGTGCCCACGACCGCATCAGCGGCACGCCACAAATGGTGCGGGTCTGGGATGAGTTCCTGCGTTACGCCAAAAGCCATCCGGGCGTGGCGTTTATGCGCAAGGACGACATTGCCCGCTACACCCTTGCCAGCCCGCTGTCCTTGCGGGAGTCCGAAACCCTCTGAAACCTGTTCCATAACCCCGGGCCGCACGGTGTTGTCCGGCCCTTGATCGACCCGAAGGAATCCATCATGTCGTTCTCATCCCTTGCCATGCCCGGCGGCCTGCGCCTGGCCGGTTTTTTCCTGAGCCTGGGCCTGTCGCTGGGGGCTTCGGCCGCCACCGATGCGCTCGTGCAACCTCAAAGCCTGATTGTCGACCGCAGCCTGTCCGAGCAGCAGGCGACATCGATGATCCTGGCGGCGCGGCGCTATGACACGTTCTGGCACACCGGCGACGAAGCGCTGGCCCGCGAAGCCTTGGCGTCGAGTTTCATCGATAAGACCCCTCCGGCCGGGCGCAAGCAGGGCCCGGAAGGCCCGTTGCTGGCGTCGCGGGCTTTCCGCACTGCCGTGCCGGATCTCAGCTGCGTCGTGGAGCAGATGCTGGTGGCGGGGGATCGGGTGGTGGTGCACCTGCGCTTTCGCGGGCATTTCACCGGGACCTTCGACCAGCTCAAGGGCCAGGGCCAGCCGGTGGAGTTCATTGCGACGGATATCTACCAGGTCGACCAGGGCAAGATCGTCGCCAACTGGCACATCGAGGACAACCTGACCCTGTTCAAGCAACTGGGTACGCTGTGACAGGACGGCTCGCCATTGCGGCGAGCCGTTTCTTGCCGGTCAGCTCAACTGCAGCCAGATCGGCGCGTGGTCCGACGGTTTTTCCATGCCCCGCAGCTCATAGTCCACCCCGGCGTCCTTGACCCGTGGCAGCAGGCCGTGGGAGGTGAGGATCAGGTCGATGCGCAGGCCGCGCTTGGGCTCGTCTTCGAACCCGCGGCTGCGGTAGTCGAACCAGCTGAAGCGGTCGGTGACGTCCGGGTTCAGGTGGCGGAAGCTGTCCACCAGGCCCCAGTTTTTCAGGCGGGCCATCCACTCGCGTTCTTCCGGCAGGAAGCTGCATTTGCCGGTCTTCAGCCAGCGCTTCATGTTGTCCGGGCCGATGCCGATGTCGCAGTCTTCCGGGGAAATGTTCACGTCACCCATCACCACCAGCGGCTGATCGTTGCTGAAGCGGCTTTCCAGCAGTTGCTGCAAATCGCTGTAGAAACGCTCCTTGGCCGGGAATTTGGTCGGGTGGTCGCGGCTTTCACCTTGTGGGAAATAGCCGTTCATGATGGTCACCGGTACGCCGTTGGCATCGGCGAAGGTGCCCCAGATGAAGCGCCGCTGGGCGTCCTCGTCGTCGCCCTCGAAGCCTTTGTACAGGCTCAGCGGCGCCTGGCGGGAGAGCAGGGCGACGCCGTAGTGGCCTTTTTGTCCGTGGTAATGCACGTGGTAACCCAGGGCCTGGATTTCGGCCAGGGGGAACTGTTCGTCGTGGACCTTGGTTTCCTGCAGCCCGATCACATCCGGCTGGTGCTTCTCGATCAGCGCCGCCAGCTGATGGGGACGGGCGCGCAGCCCGTTGATGTTGAAGGAGACGATCTTCATGGTCGGCTGTCCTGGCAAAACTGCGATGCTAGCTGACATGTGGGAAGGGAGCCAGCGTGGCAGTAGGACAAATGCGCTGCTAATGTCCTGTGGGTGTAGGAACGATCGCAACCCAATCGGGTTCGTACTCAATAAGAGCTGGGCCTCACCGAGCCTCGCCCCAGGAGATCCAACGCCATGCCTGAAACCGCCATCGCCGACGTCCATATGCTCGACAGTGGTTATTCCCGTGAAGCCCGTTCGTTGTTGTACCAGGCCTATCGCCATGAGCCGACCTTCAGCTACCTGTTCGAATCCGAGCGTCCAGGTTATGAACAGCGGGTCCGGGCCACGGTGCGTGAGTTGGTCAAGCAGCATTTTCTCCAGGACCTGCCGGCCATTGGCCTGCTGGTCAACGACCGCCTGATCGGCATCGCCCTGATCGCCCCGCCGCAGCGACGCCTGGGTATCACCGAAAGTTGGGCCTGGCGTCTGCGCATGGTCTTGAGCACCGGTTTTCGCTGCACCCGACGCTACTTGGAATACCACGCGGCGGTGTTGGCCTGCCTGCCTTCGGATGCAGTGCATGTACTGCCGCTACTGGGGGTGCACCCACAGTTCCAGGGCAAACATTTCGGTGAACAGTTGCTTGAGGCGGTCCATAACTGGTGTGCGGTGGACGAGCATTCCCAAGGCGTGGTGCTGGACACCGGCAACCCGCGTTACCTTGAGTTCTATAAGCGCCAGGGTTACGAGGAAATTGGTGAAGTTGCTGTAGGACCGATCCGCGAGCATGTGTTCTTCCACGCCAACCCGCAGGTTCTGCAAAGCGCAACGGCATAGTCGGCCGAACTTTTGCGAAATGTCCGGCTCTATCAGGCACCTACGCTCGTGATAGCATCCGCGCCATGAACCTCCCAGGAAGAATGACCGGTGGCGCGCTTTTGCTGTCCCTCAGCTGCGCGGCACTGGCAAACAGTGAGTTGGAAGTACGAGTCCAGCCGTCCAACGATGAACTCAAGGCCAACGTAGAAGGTTACATCGGTGGCTTGGGGGATCGTGACGAGGAGGCCTTGCTGCGCTTCAGTCGCGGCGCCGAGGAGCAGGCGCGCAAGGCCGCCCAGGCGCTGGGCTACTACCAGCCGCAGATCGACAGTGAGGTCAAGGGCGGCAAGGACCCACGCCTGGTGCTGACCATCGACCCGGGCGAGCCTGTGCACTTGCGCAATGTCACCGTGCGCATCGATGGCCCGGCGGCGTCGCTCAAAGCCTTTCGCGTGCCCAGCAACGCCGCCCTCAAGCCTGGCGCGGTGCTCAACCATGGTCGCTATGAAGATGCCAAGCGAGTGATCCAGAACCAGGCCTCGCGCTATGGTTTTTTCAGCGGACGCTTTACCCGGCAGAAACTCTTGGTGGACCCCCAGGCAGGCATCGCCGACATTGAACTGATCTACGACAGCGGCCCGCGCTATGCCTTGGGCCCGGTGCGCTTCGAGGGCGACACGCCGTTCGACGAAGAGCTGCTACAGCGCATGGTGCCGTTCAAGGCCGGCACGGCGTACGACTCTGAACTCATCGCAGAGCTCAACCAGGCCCTGCAATCGAGCGGCTATTTCGAAGGCGTGCGCGTGGATGCCGCGCCCACCGCCGCCACCGATAACGTGATCCCGGTGGCGGTCAAGCTCGACACGCGCAAGCCGCGGACCATGGGCCTGGGCCTGGGTTTTTCCACCGACGTCGGCCCGCGGGCGAAAGCCAACTGGACGCGCCACTGGGTCAACCCCCAGGGCCATAGCTATGGCTGGGAAGCGGAAGTGTCGGCGCCCCGGCAGAACGTCGGCCTGTGGTACGACGTGCCGCTGGACCCGCCGCTGACCGACAAGATGCGCTACGCCGGCGGTTATCAATATGAAGAACTGGCCGGCACCGACAGCCTCAGCAAACTGCTGACCGTGGGCCCGGAATGGCACAGCAAGTTGCCCAGTGGCTGGCAGCGGGTGGTGTCGCTCAAATGGCAGCGCGAGGAGTACCGCCTCGGTGACGATGCGGGCCTGAGCACACTGTTGATGCCGGGCGTGAGCTATTCCTACCTGCGCAGCGACAACCGCATCGATCCGCACAACGGCTACCGCTTGCAGTTCGACACCAAGGTCGCCAAGGAGGGCCTTGGTTCGGACAACAACCTTTTATATGGCACCGCCATGGTCAAGGGCCTAACCACAGTGTTCGACAAGCATCGGCTGCTGGCTCGGGCGCAGATCGGCGGCAGCGCCACCAATGGCTACAGATCCATCCCGCCGTCCCTGCGCTTTTTCGCCGGTGGCGACCAGAGCGTGCGCGGTTATGACTACCAGAGCCTGTCGCCGGAAAACTCCGAGGGCGACCGTATTGGCGGCCGCTACATGGTCGCTGGTAGCCTCGAATACCAGTATTCAATCGCGGAAAAATGGCGGCTGGCGACGTTCGTCGACCAGGGCAACTCGTTTAACAGCCTTGAACTGCCGAGCCTCAAGACCGGCGTGGGTGTTGGCGTGCGCTGGGTATCGCCGGTGGGCCCGATCCGCCTCGACCTGGCCCATGCGATGGACGACGACGGCGGTATCCGATTGCACTTTTCCATGGGGCCTGAGTTGTGAAGCGTGGTGTGAAAATAACGCTGCTGGCGGTTGCCGGGGTGTTGCTGGCACTGGTGCTGGCCTTGAGCGTTGTGTTGGGCACGGCATTCGGCAGCCGTTGGGCCCTCGGCCTGGTGCCGGGGCTGAGCGTGGAGAATTTCCAGGGCCGCCTGGGCGGGCAGTGGAGCGCCGATCACCTGTTGTGGCAGCAGGACGCCAGTCGCGTGGAGGTGGATCGGCTGATATTCGCCTGGTCGCCGCTGTGCCTGGCACGCATGACCCTCTGCATCGAACAGCTCAAGGCTGACCAGGTCGCCTTGCAATTGCCAGCCTCTGCCGATGAACCGAGCAGCGGCCCGATCAGCTTGCCGGACCTGGACTTGCCGCTCGCTATCGAACTGGGCGATGTGCAGGTCGGCAGCCTGTCGTTCAACGGCAGCGAGCAGCTCAAAGGCCTGCAATTGGTTGCCCATTGGACCGCCGAGGGCCTGCAGATCGATTCGGTGCAATTGCAGCGCGACGAGTTGAGCCTGAAACTGTCCGGCTTGCTGAAGCCGGGCGGCGACTGGCCGTTGAACGCCGAGGGCCGGTTGACCTTGCCAGCGCCGGGCGCCACGCCCTGGGCCCTGGACCTGAAAGTCGACGGCAACCTGCTCAAGACCCTCAACCTCAAGGCCGGCAGCAGCGGTTACCTGCAAGGCCAGTTGACCGGTGAACTGCAACCGTTGGCGGACAACCTGCCGGCCAAGGTGCGTATCACCGCCGACGGCTTCAGGGCGAGTGCCGATCTGCCAGACACTTTGTTGCTCAACCAACTGGAATTGACCGGCGAAGGCGACCTGAAAAATGGCTATCGACTGCTCGGCAAGGCGACATTGCCCGCCGAGAAAGGGCCGGTGGCGTTGTTGCTGCAAGGCAGCGTGGACGCCAATGGCGCACAGATCGCCGGCCTGGATCTTGATGCCGGCGATCAGCGAAGCCTGAAACTCAGCGGGCAATTGGACTGGCGCGAAGGCCTGCGCGCCGAGGCGAAAGTCGCCTGGCTGGATTTCCCCTGGCATCGCCTCTATCCGCTGATCGACGAGCCGCAGGTGACATTGCGCAGCTTCGACGGCGAAGTCTCCTACACCGATGGCAAATACCTGGGCAACTTTCAGGCCGCACTGGACGGCCCCGCCGGGGCCTTCAGCCTGGACAGCCCGTTCAGCGGCGATCTGAGGCAAATCCATTTGCCGCAACTCAAGCTCGCGGCGGGGCAGGGCAAGGCCGAAGGGCACCTGAGCCTGCAATTTGCCGATGGCATTGCCTGGGACACGGCGCTGCAACTGTCGGCCATCAACCCGGCGTACTGGCTGGGCGAATTGCCTGGGACCCTGGCCGGGCCGTTGCGCAGCAAAGGGGCGATGAAGAACGACCATCTCGAGCTCGATGCGGACCTGGATCTCAAGGGCAAGTTGCGTGGCCAACCGGCGCTGTTCCAGGCCAAGGCCAGCGGCGCCGGCGAGCAGTGGAACCTCAGCGCCCTGGACATCCGCCTGGGGGACAACCGCATCAACGGCACCGGCAGCTTGCAAGAAAAACTCACTGGCCAGATCGATATCAAACTCTCGCGCCTGGCCCAACTGTGGCCGCAATTGCGCGGCCAAGTCGTCGGCCGTGTCGATGTGGCCGGCACGCTCAAGGCGCCCCAAGGCAAGCTCGGCCTGCAAGGCACGCAACTGGCGTTGCAGGACAATCGCCTGCAAAGCCTGAACCTCGATGCGACGCTCGACAGCGCCCAGCGCGGCAAGCTCGATCTCAAGGCCAGCGGCATCCGCGTCGGCGAGACTTCGCTGGGCGTGCTGACCGTCAGCGGGCAGGGCGACATCAAGCAACAAAAGCTCAACCTGGACCTGCAAGGGCCACAGCTCGACACCACCCTGGCGCTCGATGGCACGCTCGACCAGGGCAATTGGCGCGGACGCCTGGCCAGTGGCGACGTGGAGGCTGGCGGTCAAGCCTGGCGCCTGCAAGCCCCGGCGAAACTGGAGCGCCTGGCAGATGGCACGCTCAACGTCGGTGCTCATTGCTGGCGTTCTGGCGAGGCCAGCCTGTGCGGTGAAGATCAGCGGCTGATGCCGGAACCGAAGCTGCGTTATCACCTCAAGCAATTCCCCATCGAAAGCCTGGCCCAGTGGATGCCCAAGGATTTTGCCTGGCAGGGCCGGCTCAACGCGGACCTGCAACTGGACTTGCCGGCCAGCGGCCCGAATGGCCGGATCCTGGTGGACGCCAGCGGCGGTACTTTAAGGATCCGCGACAAGGAGCAATGGCTGGACTTTCCATACCAGACCCTGACGCTCAACAGTCGCCTGACCCCCAGGCGCATCGACACCGACCTGAATTTTGTCGGCGCCAGGCTCGGCGAACTGATGCTCCAGGCGCAGATCAACCCGCTACCGGCCAGCAAGCCCCTGAGCGGTTCGTTCCGCCTGAGCGGCCTGGACCTGTCGGTGGCCCGGCCGTTCGTGCCGATGGTGGAAACCCTCACCGGGCATCTGAGTGGCAGCGGGACCCTGGCCGGTGGTTTGCTCGCGCCCCAGGTCAACGGCAACCTGCTGCTCAGCGACGGCGAGGTGTCTGGCCCGGAACTGCCGGTCAGCCTTGAGGCCTTGCAGGTGCGGGCGATGATTGCCGGCGAAACGATACGGCTCGACGGCGACTGGAAAAGTGGCAAGAGCGGGCAGGGCCGCTTGAGTGGCACTGTCGGTTGGGGCGACGCCCTGACCATGAACCTGGCCCTCAAGGGCTCGCAACTGCCGGTCACCGTCGAGCCCTATGCGGTGCTCGACGTGGCGCCGGACCTCAATATCACGATGCACGGCGATCAGCTTTCCATTGCCGGCAAGGTGCTGGTGCCCAAAGGTGAGATCACCATCCGCGAACTGCCGCCGTCCACCGTCAAGGTTTCCGATGACACCGTGATCGTCGGCCACCAGACCGAGGAGGGCAAGCCGCCGCTGGCCATGGCGATGGACATTGATGTGATCGTCGGCCAGGACAAACTCGCGTTCTCGGGGTTCGGCCTGACGGCCAATGTGCAAGGCCAGGTTCACATCGGCGACAACATGGATACCCGCGGCGAGCTCTGGCTCAACGACGGTCGCTATCGCGCCTACGGGCAACGATTGACGGTGCGCCGGGCGCGACTGCTGTTCGCCGGCCCCATCGACCAGCCCTACCTGGACATCGAAGCGATCCGCCAGACCGACGACGTGATCGCCGGCATCCGCTTGAGCGGCAGCGCCGAGCAACCGACCACGCAAATCTTCTCGGAGCCGGCCATGAGTCAGGAGCAGGCGTTGTCCTACCTGGTGCTGGGCCGACCGCTGAGCACCACCGGCGAGGACAACAACATGCTCGCCCAAGCGGCGCTGGGCCTGGGCTTGATGGGCAGTTCGGGGGTGACCAGCAGCCTGGCCAACAACCTGGGCATCGAGGATTTCCAGCTCGACACCCAGGGCAGCGGCAATGCCACCAGCGTGGTCGCCAGCGGCAACCTGTCGGAAAAGCTCAGCCTGCGCTACGGCGTCGGCGTGTTCGAACCGGCCAATACCATCGCCCTGCGCTACAAGCTCAGCAAGAAGGTCTACCTCGAAGCCGCCAGCGGCGTGGCCAGCTCGCTGGACATCTTCTACAAGCGCGATTTCTAAACCCTCCCTGAATCCTCCATGTCCAATGTGGGAGCGAGCCTGCTCGCGATAGCGCAGTGACATTCAGCATCTTCGTTGACTGACACACCGCTATTCGCGAGCAGGCTCGCTCCCACATTTTTATCTGCGTTTGTCTGTTAGTGCATAGCAACCTAACTATTTGATTGACATTCGCTGCCTAAGCAGTAATATCTCGACATACATTCACTGCCTAGGCAGCAAACGGTGGTCAGATGAAGCACTTCACCCCAGACAACTTCCACAATTGCCATCTCGGCATGCTGCTCGGCCGCACCGCGTTGCTCAAGGACCGAATCATCGATACCCACATGGAACCTGTCGGCATCACCGCCGCGCAGTTCAAGGTATTGATCATCATGGCCCAGTACGGCATCGAGACACCGGCCGAGCTGTGTCGCTACCTGTCCCTGGACAGCGGCTCGATGACGCGGATGCTCGATCGCCTGGAGCAGAAAGGTTTCCTGGCCCGCGAACGTTCCGCCCAGGATCGCCGGCAAGTGCGCCTGGTGCTGACCGAAGCCGGCCAGGCCCTCGCCGATCGCCTGCCGTTTATCGGTGCCGAGGCCATGAACCAGTTGGCCAGCGCCATCAGCCCCGAGGAATTGCAAACCCTCGAACAGATCCTCAAGAAAATTCTGCTCGCCGCCGGTGACCCCATTACCGTGTCGCGACTGGGGGAAAAATGAAGCGTAAAACCTTGCGTACCCGATTAAGCCTGGTGGTCTTGGCCATGAGCCTGGCCGGTTGTGCCAGCTACAGCGGCTTGAAGACCGAAGGCGTCAGCCTCGAGGCCCAGAGCCTCAAGGCCGGGCAATCCCTGAACGGTGTCACGCTGTCACCGGCCGCGTGGCCGAAAAGCGATTGGTGGAAAAGCCTTGGCGACCCGCAACTCGATGGCCTGATCCGGGAAGCCTTGCGCGATAGCCCGGACATGCAGATCGCCAGCGCCCGGGTGCATCAGGCCAGTGCTGCCGCCTATGCCGCCAACGCGGCGCGCATGCCGACCCTGGATGCCAGCGGCGGCGTCAGCCGTTCGCGCCTGTCCCGTGACCAGGACCCGCAAGGGCTGGGTGAGGCGTATAGCACCCTGCGCACGCTGGGTGTGGATTTCAATTACACCTTCGACCTCTGGGGCGGCCAGCGTGCTGCCTGGGAAGCCGCCCTGGGCCAGGCCCGCGCCGCCGAGATCGATCGCCAGGCCGCGCAACTGACCTTGGCCGCCGACGTGGCCCGGGCCTACAGCGACCTGGGCCAGGCCCACATCATTTATGACCTGGCCACCGAGGACCTCAAGCGCACCCGACAGATGCTCGACCTGAGCAAGCGTCGCCTCACTGCCGGGATCGACAGCGAATATCAGTTCCAGCAGACCGAAAGCCTGGAAGCCAGCGCCGATGCCTCCCGGATCGATGCGGAGAAACGCCTGCAAAGCGCCAAGATCGCCCTGGCGGTCTTGCTCGGCAAGGGCCCGGACCGCGGCAATGAAATCGCCCGGCCCAATGTGCTGCAAGCCAGCGCGGTCGCCTTGCCGTCGAACCTGCCCGCCGAGTTGCTTGGGCGGCGTCCGGACTTGGTCGCGGCGCGTTGGCGGGTCGAGGCGGCGAGCAAGGACATCGAGGCCGGCAAGACCAACTTCTATCCCAATCTCAACCTGAGTGCGGCGGCCGGGACACGCTCGCTGCTGGGTGATGCGATGTTCGGCTCGGCCAGCCGCTTCTTCAATGTGGCGCCGACGGTGTCGTTGCCGATCTTCGATGGCGGCCGCTTGCGGGCCGACCTGGATGCCCGGGACGCCGATTACGACCTGGCGGTGGCGCAATACAACAAAAGCCTGGTCACGGCCCTTGGCGATGTCAGCGACACCATCAACCAGTTGCGCGATATCGCCCGGCAAATCGGTGCCCAGCAGCATGCCACCGATATCGCCCAGAGTTCCTACGACACGGTGGTCCAGCGCTACGGCTCGGGTATCGGTAATTACCTGGACGTGCTGAGCATCGAGCAGCAATTGCTCCAGGCCCAGCGCCAACTGGCGAACCTGAATGCCGAGCAGATCGATTTGTCGATTCAACTGATGCAGGCCCTGGGTGGTGGTTTCGAGGCCCAGACCCTGGCGGCGGCCACCCCGGCCTCTGCTACGCCGAATAACTGATTCGAGGTACTTGTCATGGCTACTGCCGAAACGACTCAATCCGAACATGCGCAAGACAGCAACCCACGCAAGCGCAAGGTCATGCTGGTGACGCTGACGCTGCTGGTCATTCTCTCGGGCCTGGGCGTCTGGGCCTGGCACGAACTGTATGGTCGCTGGAGCGAAAGCACCGACGATGCCTATGTGAACGGCAACGTGGTGGAAATCACACCGCAAGTCACCGGCACCGTGGTGAGCATCGGTGCCGACGACGGCGACCTGGTGCGTGAAGGCCAGGTGCTGGTGCAGTTCGACCCGAACGATGCTGAAGTCGGGCTGCAAAGTGCCCAGGCCAACCTGGCCCGGACCGTGCGCCAGGTGCGTGGCTTGTACAGCAACGTCGATGGCATGCGGGCGCAAGTCAATGCCCAAGAGGCCGAAGTGCAGAAGGCCCAGGAAAACTACAGTCGACGCAAGAACCTGGCGGCTGGCGGGGCGATTTCCCAGGAAGAACTGTCTCACGCCCGGGATGACCTGACTTCGGCACAGAACGCCTTGGCCAATGCCCGGCAACAACTCAAGACCACCAGCGCCCTGGTGGACGATACCGTGGTGTCGTCCCATCCCGACGTGCAATCCGCCGCCGCGCAATTGCGCCAGGCCTTCCTGGCCAACGCCCGCAGCACCTTGATTGCACCGGTCACCGGTTATGTCGCCAAACGCACCGTGCAACTGGGCCAACGGGTGCAGCCAGGCACGGCGTTGATGGCGGTGATCCCGCTGGATCAGCTGTGGATCGATGCCAACTTCAAGGAAACCCAACTGCGCGACATGCGCATCGGCCAGCCGGTGGACATCGAGGCCGACCTGTACGGCAGCGATGTGAAGTACAGCGGCACCATCGACAGCCTCGGCGCCGGCACCGGCAGCGCGTTTGCCTTGCTGCCGGCACAGAACGCCACGGGTAACTGGATCAAGATCGTCCAGCGGGTGCCGGTGCGCATTCATGTCAATGCCCAGGAGCTGGCCGAGCATCCGCTGCGGATCGGCCTGTCGACCCTGGTCAGCGTCAATCTGCGCGACCAGAGCGGCCCGGTACTGGCCCAGCAGCCACCGCAGAAAGCCTCGTTCAGCACCCAGGTCTATGACCGGCAACTGGCCGATGCCGACGCGATGATCTCGCGGCTGATTCACGAAAACAGCGCGGTTGCGAGCAAGACTGCCCAGCGCTGATCACCCTGTGGGAGCCGAGCTTGCTCGCGATAGCGGCATGGCAGGCAACAAAGATATTGGCTGTAAGGGCCCCATCGCGAGCAAGCTCGGCTCCCACAGGTTTTGTGTTTTGTTCAATGGTTCAGGTAGTCCTGGAACCTGTGGGAGCAAGGCTTGCCCGCGATTCACCACCGTCGCTTCATAGGATTTCGCAATGAGCAATAACGCGTCTTTCACGCCGCCCAGCCTGTTGCTCAGCACCATCGGGCTGTCGCTGGCGACGTTCATGCAAGTGCTCGACACCACCATTGCCAACGTCGCCTTGCCGACCATTTCCGGCAACCTGGGCGTCAGTTCGGAGCAGGGCACCTGGGTCATCACCTCGTTCGCGGTGAGCAACGCCATTGCCTTGCCGCTCACCGGCTGGTTGAGCCGACGGTTTGGCGAGGTGAAGCTGTTTTTGTGGGCGACGATGCTGTTCGTGCTCGCTTCGTTCTTGTGTGGCATTTCCACTTCGATGCCAGAACTGATTGGTTTTCGCGTACTTCAGGGGCTGGTCGCCGGACCGTTGTACCCGATGACCCAGACCTTGCTGATCGCGGTGTATCCGCCGGCCAGGCGCGGCATGGCCCTGGCCTTGCTGGCGATGGTCACGGTGGTGGCGCCGATTGCCGGGCCGATCCTCGGTGGCTGGATCACCGACAGCTACAGCTGGCCGTGGATCTTTTTCATCAACGTGCCCATCGGGGTCTTCGCGGCGATGGTGGTGCAACAACAGCTCAAGGCGCGGCCGGTGGTCACCAGCCATCAACCGATGGACTACGTAGGGCTGATCACGCTGATCATCGGGGTCGGCGCGCTCCAGGTGATCCTCGACAAAGGCAACGACCTGGACTGGTTCGAATCGAACTTCATCATCATCGGAGCACTGATTTCGCTCATTGCCCTGGCGGTGTTCGTGATCTGGGAAATGACTGACCGCCATCCGGTGGTCAATCTGCGGCTGTTCGCCTACCGCAACTTTCGCATCGGCACCATTGTGCTGGTGGGGGGCTACGCCGGGTTCTTCGGCATCAACCTGATCCTGCCGCAGTGGTTGCAGACCCAGATGGGCTACACCGCGACCTGGGCCGGGCTGGCAGTGGCGCCCATCGGTATCCTGCCGGTGCTGATGTCGCCCTTCGTCGGCAAGTACGCCCACCGGTTCGACCTGCGTGTGTTGGCCGGGCTGGCGTTCCTGGCCATCGGCCTGAGCTGCTTCATGCGCGCCGGGTTTACCAATGAGGTGGATTTCCAGCACATCGCGATGGTGCAGTTGTTCATGGGCATCGGTGTGGCGCTGTTCTTCATGCCGACCCTGAGTATCCTGATGTCGGACCTGCCGCCGCACCAGATTGCCGACGGTGCCGGGCTGGCGACGTTCCTGCGGACCCTGGGTGGCAGCTTCGCCGCGTCCCTGACCACCTGGATCTGGATCCGTCGGGCCGACCAGCACCATGCCTACCTGAGCGAACACATCAGCGCCTACGAGCCGACCACCCGTGAGGCACTCAACCAGCTCGGCGGCGCGAGTGCCCCGGCCTATGCCCAGCTCGACCAGATCCTCACCAGCCAGGCATACATGCTCTCCACCGTGGATTACTTCACGCTGCTGGGATGGGGGTTCATGGGCTTGATCGTGCTGGTGTGGCTGGCGAAGCCGCCGTTCGCGGCGAAGGCGGGGCCTGCGTCGGCGGGGCATTGATTCAGAAGTGAAATGCAATCCAATGTGGGAGCGGGCTTGTGGGAGCAAGGCTTGCCCGCGATGCGGGCGACACGGTTCAACTGCAAGACCGTGTCATCGTTCATCGCGAGCAAGCTTTGCTCCCACAGGCCTACTCCCACAATGGACAGCTGCGCGCTTCAGTTGCCTGGCAACGCCAACTGCGCATTGCCAAAACCAAACGGCGCCAACGCAAACCCTTGCTCATCCACCTGCAACGCCCAGCCTTGCTTGTCCCAATCCCCCAGCACGATGCGTCTCGCTGCGTGTTCGCCCAGTTGCAGCTTGTGGATGGCGGGGCGGTGGGTGTGGCCGTGGATCAGGGTCTTCACGCCGTACTCCTGCATGATCCGCGGGATCTCTTCGGGCGTGACGTCGACGATGTCATTGGCTTTCATGCGTGTCTGCGTGCGGCTTTCGCTGCGCAGTTTGCGCGCCAGTTTCTGGCGACTGCCCAGCGGCAGGTGGCGCAGGATGAACAGCGTGATCGGGTTGCGCAGCCAGCGCCGCAGCTTCATGTAGCCTTCGTCGCGGGTGCAGAGGCTGTCGCCGTGCATGAGCAGCACCGGCTCGCCGTTGAACTGCACGACACTCGGGTCCTTGAGCAGGGTGCAGCCGGCCGCTTTGCAAAAGGCCTGCCCCAGCATGAAGTCGCGATTGCCGTGCATCAGGAAGATGGCCGTGCCGCTGTCGCTCAATTCGCGCAGGGCCTGGCAGATGGAACGCTGGAACGGCGTCATGGCATCGTCGCCGATCCAGGCTTCGAAAAAGTCGCCCAGGATGTACAACGCTTGCGCCGAGCGGGCGCGTGTGGCGAGTAAATCCAGAAACGCCCGGGTGATGTCCGGGCGCTCCTCTTCCAGATGCAAATCTGAAATCAGCAGTATCACTCAATGATCTCGGCTTTCTCGATGATCACGTCTTCTGCCGGGACGTCCTGGTGGCCGGCCTTGGACGTGGTGGCGACGCCCTTGATCTTGTCGACCACGTCGGTGCCTTCGATCACTTCACCGAATACCGCATAGCCCCAACCCTGTACGGTCTTGGCGCTGTGATTCAGGAAGCTGTTGTCGGCCACGTTGATGAAGAACTGCGCGGAGGCCGAATGCGGCTCCATGGTACGGGCCATGGCAACGCTGTACTTTTTGTTCGGCAGGCCGTTGTCGGCTTCGTTCTGAATGCTTGGGCGCTTGTCTTTCTTTTCTTTCATGCCTGGCTCGAAACCGCCGCCCTGGATCATGAAGTTGCCGATGACACGGTGGAAAACGGTGTTTTCGTAGTGGCCGGCTTCGACGTATTCAACGAAGTTCTTAACGGTGATCGGTGCTTTCTCGGCGTTCAGTTCCAGGACGATGTCGCCGTGGTTGGTGGTCAGTTTGACTTGGGTCATGATCGCTACTCTTTCAAGGAATTCGTGGGTTTCGGGGCTTCACTGCCCGCCACCGGTCTGGCTGCAATCGGCCAGGTTGGGCAGTTTAGCGCGCCAGGCACGAATTTCGAGGCTGTTTTTCATCTGGTCGTCGATTAAATTCAATCGTTTACCGACCTGGCCTGTCAGGTGCTTGACAGCATCGGCTATGATACGGGCTTTGATTTATCAGGCCGCACCCGGCCGCGCACTTGTACGTTCAAGGATCCTATGAGCAAGCCCACTGTCGACCCTACCTCGAATTCCAAGACCGGCCCGGCCGTGCCGGTCAACTTCCTGCGCCCGATCATCCAGGCGGACCTGGACTCGGGTAAGCACACACAGATCGTCACTCGCTTCCCGCCGGAGCCCAACGGCTACCTGCACATCGGCCATGCCAAATCGATCTGCGTGAATTTCGGCCTGGCCCAGGAGTTCGGCGGCGTCACGCACTTGCGTTTCGACGACACCAACCCGGCCAAGGAAGACCAGGAATACATCGACGCGATCGAAAGCGACGTCAAGTGGCTGGGTTTCGAATGGTCCGGTGAGGTGCGCTATGCCTCGCAATATTTCGACCAACTGCACGATTGGGCGGTGGAACTGATCAAGGCCGGCAACGCCTACGTGTGCGACCTGACCCCCGAGCAGGCCAAGGAATACCGCGGCAGCCTGACCGAGCCGGGCAAGAACAGCCCGTTCCGTGACCGCAGCGTGGAAGAGAACCTGGACCTGTTCGCCCGCATGCGCGCCGGTGAGTTCCCGGACGGTGCACGGGTGCTGCGCGCCAAGATCGACATGGCCTCGCCGAACATGAACCTGCGCGACCCGATCATGTACCGCATCCGTCATGCCCATCACCACCAGACCGGTGACAAGTGGTGCATCTACCCCAACTATGACTTCACCCATGGTCAGTCGGACGCTATCGAAGGCATCACCCACTCGATCTGCACCCTGGAGTTCGAAAGCCACCGGCCGTTGTACGAATGGTTCCTCGAGCACCTGCCGGTGCCGGCCCATCCGCGCCAGTACGAATTCAGCCGCCTGAACCTGAACTACACCATCACCAGCAAGCGCAAGCTCAAGCAACTGGTGGACGAGAAGCACGTCAACGGCTGGGACGACCCGCGCATGTCGACGCTGTCGGGCTTCCGTCGTCGTGGCTACACGCCAAAATCGATCCGCAACTTCTGCGAAATGGTCGGCACCAACCGTTCCGACGGCGTGGTGGACTTCGGCATGCTGGAATTCAGCATCCGTGACGACCTGGACCACAGCGCCCCGCGCGCCATGTGCGTACTGCGTCCGCTGAAAGTGGTCATCACCAATTACCCGGAAGGCCAGATCGAGAACCTCGAGCTGGCGCGTCACCCGAAAGAAGACATGGGCGTGCGCGTCCTGCCGTTCGCCCGGGAGATCTACATCGACCGTGAAGACTTCATGGAAGAGCCGCCAAAAGGCTACAAGCGCCTGGAGCCGGCCGGCGAAGTGCGCCTGCGCGGCAGCTACGTGATCCGCGCCGACGAAGCGATCAAGGACGCCGACGGCAACATCGTCGAGCTGCGTTGCTCGTACGACCCCGATACCCTGGGCAAGAACCCGGAAGGTCGCAAGGTCAAGGGCGTGATCCACTGGGTGCCGGCCGCTGCCAGCGTCGAGTGCGAAGTGCGTCTGTACGATCGCCTGTTCCGTTCGCCGAACCCGGAGAAGGCCGAAGACAGCGCCAGCTTCCTGGACAACATCAACCCTGACTCCCTGCAAGTACTCACTGGTTGTCGTGCCGAACCTTCGTTGGGCAATGCACAGCCGGAAGACCGTTTCCAGTTCGAGCGCGAAGGTTACTTCTGCGCGGATATCAAGGACTCGAAACCCGGTGCTCCGGTATTCAACCGTACCGTGACCTTGCGCGATTCCTGGGGTCAGTGATCAAGTCTTAAGGGAAACCCTGTGCTTACGATCTACAACACGCTCACCAAGAGCAAAGAAGTCTTCAAGCCGCTGGATGGCAACAAGGTCCGCATGTACGTCTGCGGCATGACCGTGTACGACTACTGCCACATTGGCCATGGTCGCAGCATGGTCGCGTTCGACCTGGTGACCCGCTGGTTGCGTTTCAGCGGTTATGACCTGACCTATGTGCGCAACATCACCGACATCGAAGACAAGATCATCAACCGTGCCCGCGAAAACGGCGAGCCTTACGATGCGTTGACCGAGCGCATGATCAAGGCCATGCACGAGGATGAGGCGCGCCTCAATATCCTCAAGCCGGATCTGGAACCACGGGCAACTGATCACATTCCTGGCATGCTGAGCATGATCCAGACCTTGATCGACAAGGGCTATGCCTACGCACCGGGCAATGGTGACGTGTACTACCGCGTCGCCAAGTTCATGGGCTACGGCAAGCTGTCGCGCAAGAAGATCGAAGACCTGCGCATCGGCGCGCGTATCGAAGTCGATGAGTCGAAACAGGATCCGCTGGACTTCGTGCTGTGGAAGGCTGCCAAGCCGGGTGAGCCGAGCTGGGAGTCGCCGTGGGGCGCCGGGCGTCCGGGCTGGCACATCGAATGCTCGGTGATGTCCACCTGCTGCCTGGGCGAGACCTTCGACATTCATGGCGGCGGCAGCGACCTGGAGTTCCCGCACCACGAAAACGAAATTGCCCAGAGCGAGGCGGCCACCGGCAAGACCTACGCCAACGCGTGGATGCATTGCGGCATGATCCGGATCAACGGCGAGAAGATGTCCAAGTCCTTGAACAACTTCTTCACCATCCGTGACGTGCTGGAAAAGTACCACCCGGAAGTCATTCGTTACCTGCTGGTGTCGAGCCACTATCGCAGCGCCATCAACTACTCGGAAGACAACCTCAAGGACGCCAAGGGCGCCCTGGAGCGTTTCTACCACGCGTTGAAGGGCATGCCGAATGTGCCGGCGGCCGGCGGCGAAGCGTTCGTTGCACGCTTTACCGAGGTGATGAACGACGACTTCGGCACGCCGGAAGCCTGCGCGGTGCTGTTCGAGATGGTGCGTGAGATCAACCGCCTGCGTGAGAGCGATCTCAATGCAGCGGCCGGTCTGGCGGCACGCCTGAAAGAACTGGCCAGCGTGCTGGGTGTGTTGCAACTCGAAGCCGATGATTTCCTGCAGGCTGGTGCCGAAGGTCGCGTGGACGCCGCCGAGGTCGAGGCATTGATCCAGGCGCGCCTGACTGCCCGGGCCAACAAGGACTGGGCCGAATCCGACCGCATCCGCGACCAGCTCACCGCCATGGGCGTGGTGCTGGAAGATGGCAAGGGCGGGACGACCTGGCGATTGGCGGACTGAAGTCTTACGCAATACCACTGTGGGAGCGAGCCTGCTCGCGATAGCGGAGTGTCAGGCAACATTTTTGTCGACTGATACACCGCCATCGCGAGCAAGCTCGCTCCCACATTGGATCTGTTGCAGTTTCCAATTTTTTGCCCGCCGCCAATCCCTGTGGGAGCCGAGCTTGCTCGCGATGACGGCGGTACATTCAGCATCATTGCAAACGGATACACCGCTATCGCGAGCAGGCTCGCTCCCACAGTTTTTTGCATGCCTACCCTGGCAATCATGGTTTTATGAGCTAGTACTGTCAGGTCGATTCGACGTTCTCTGACAGGGCTCTTCCATGTTGACTCATTGGTCTTTGGCGGCCATTCATCTTCTGGCGTTCGCCCTCGGGCTCTGGGCAGTGCTGACGCGCGGCACGGCGCTGCGACGCCTGGCGGGCGGTGTGGATGCGGTTCGCAATGTGTTGATTGCGGATAACGTATGGGGTGTGTCGGCGCTGGTGTTGTTGGTGACCGGTGGGATGCGGGCGTTCGGTGGGTACGAAAAAGGTACGGATTATTACCTGCACCAGCCGCTGTTCCACCTGAAGATGGCCTTGCTCCTGCTGATCCTGTTGCTTGAGATCGCGCCGATGATCGCCCTGATCAAATGGCGGATGGCACGGGGCAAAGGGGCGGCGATTGACTCTTCGAAAGCCGGTCGGTTGGCACGGATCAGCCATATCGAAGCCTTGCTGCTGATCTTGATGGTGGTTGCCGCCACTGGAATGGCGCGCGGCGTGAGCCTGGGCTGACGGGCCGCGAACGCCCGCTTCGTCATCATTAAAACGAAACGTCTGACAGCCATGCCAAGAGCCATGCCATTAGTATCGATTCACGAGTGGGACGAAAGAAGGCGAGGGGGCAGGGTAAGGCGCGGTCGATCGGAATCTTTAGCCAGCCATTGCGGCGATGCAAACGGGCTGGCTGCGGACTGCTGCAATGTTCAGGGGGTTTGCGGCTTGTCGGGGGCGGTGAGGCCGGCCTGAATACGCTGATAGATTTCTTCGCGATGCACCGCAACGTTTTTCGGGGCGTTGATGCCGATCCGGACTTGTTGGCCACTAACGCCCAGAATGGTGATCGTGATGTCGTCACCAATGTTTATGCTTTCACCGACTTTGCGGGTGAGTATCAGCATGGTGTTCTCCTTGATTGCTTTATAGGGCACCTGATTCAGACAGTGCAGATGTCGGTACTGCTTATAGATTAGTGCTAAGTGTCACAATGTGGGTGCCTCTTTCTGACGTGCAGATGCAGCATTAATTCCCAGGGTGCGACTATACAGAGACGCCGGGCAGGATTCTCGTGTTTTGAGCACTGTTTGCGGCGATCTTGATGGGCACGGGTGCTAAAATCCGTGCCTCATGTCTTCCGGGGGAAACGTTGTGCGCAAATTGGCTTGGGTAATCGCGGTGTTGGTGCTGGCAGGGTGCGGTGAAGGGCGTGACATCGAAGCAGCGAAGCCGAAACCCGCCGCGACCTCTGCACCGGCCGCCGCTGCCGCGCCGCAGTGGGCCGTCGAGGTTCGTGGCGAGACGCCTCAGGCAGTCAGCGACCTGACCGGTTGGCTCATCGAACACAGCTTCATGTCGAACGTAGTGCGCGAGGGCGGCAAGGAGCGGGTCCTGGTCGGTCCTTTCAGTTCCAAGGCTGAAGCCGAAGCCAAGCAGGAGCAGGTCACTGCCGCTTTGGTCCGGGCGAAAAAACGCAACATCGAGACGTTGGTGGTGGATTATCCGGCCACTCAATAACCGGACAGAACAAAACCTGTGGGAGCGAGCCTGCTCGCGATAGCGGTGTATCAGTCGACAAACTGTTGTCTGTCACTCCGCTATCGCGAGCAGGCTCGCTCCCACAGTTGATTTGTGCTGTTCAAGAATGCGAGGTCAGCCGCAGGCCTTCAAATTTACCGGCCCCACGAACTCATTCCCACGCCCCATGACGCACGCCACGCTCTGGTTGCGCTGACGCTCCCAGCTTTCGACCGGGTAGGTCTTGTCCCAGGCTTCGTACAGGCGCCGATCCTGTTTCGAGAGGCGCAGGCCATATTGCTTGCTCATGTAGAAATAGGTCCGGGCGATCATTCCCCGGATAGAAGGGCGGGGCATGACCTTCTTGGCCTTGAAATCCACCTGGGTCAGGCATGAACCGTATTGCCCCTTCTGCACCGGCAACCAGCCGAAACTGAAATTGCTGCGATCGCCATTCACTTCCCCGATGCTCGGCACCAGGTTGTGCAGGTCGGCCTCGGCCCGTTGATAGACCGGGTCGTACCGGGTGCAGTTTTTACGCCCGCCTTGTTGCCAGCATTGGCGCTGATGGCCGATCTGCCACGCCGGGACAATATGTTCCCACTCGATGCGGGCGGCGCGGCTGGCGTTCTTGCGCGGCACGTAACCGCAGGCGGCCAGGTTCACGCGATTGCCGGTGTATTTGCAGCCACAGTAGAACTCGGTGGATTGCGGCGCGTAGAGTTTCCAGGCGACTTTCTTGGCTTCGTTGAAGGTGCGCGGCGCACCGGCCTGGGCGCCCATGGTGATGAACACAAGCAAAAAAGCTAAACAGCGAACACTCATCAGGCTCAATCTTCCTTCGGCACGACCCAGAAAACCTGCACGCCACCGTCGTCGCGATAGGCGAGGGTCACGTTGTCGTTCTCGTCGATTTCTTCCAGGAGGCGCTCCCATTCATCCACCGGCTCGTCGGGAAGCCGGAAGATCAGCGCGGCCTTGGCTTTTTGCGCGGTGGGGGAATTGATGATTTTCGAGACCCGCAGGCCGAGTCGCGTATAGGAATCTAAGGGGGTAGTTGCAGCGGAGGGCGTGGCCACAGGATTATCCTTATTAAGCTGTACGTGCATACAGTATTTAACTGTAGGTATTTACGCAACTGCTTAAAATTCAAGAAGATCGTCTGACAGCGCTTTTTTCGTTTTGGTGTAAGAGGAGGAAGTTTTTTATTGGCTGGCGTAAACGGCTGGGCCAAACGCTCTGGCTTGTGACAGATTTGCGTGGGCGCTAAAGAAAGTGCTTTGGCGGGCGATGTCTTTCGTAGGAATCTCATCTTATGGAGTTTTGATATGGCGTTTTCTGTCGGCTTTCCCAATGCGGCGGCCGTGACTATCGGTGGCCAATCCGCTGCTACCCTGAAGGCCCTGAGCGAGGCCGAGACCGAGGCTGCCGATGAGGCCCTTGGTACAACGCGCGCGTCGGGCAAGGTCCGCGTGGACATGGGGGCGGGCGCTGAGGCAACCGATCAGACGCAGGAGAGCGGCAGTACCCAGAGCATTGCCGTCCAGATATTGCTCAAGCGGATGCAAGAGCTTCAGGAGCAGCTCAGGGAGCAGCAACAGCAATTGGCCGCTGCGCAGACACGGAATTATCCGAAACCGGAAGACAAGACCGCGGCGGTCATGGCGGTTCAAGGGCAGATTGCCGACACCAGTGGCGCATTGTTGGAGGTCACCGGTCGCCTGGTCACGGAGCTGGCGAAGGGCGGCAGTTCGGGAGCAATGGTCAATACGACGGCCTGACGCTTCGCCATTGCGGATGCAACCGCAGCGTTGACAAATCCACGAAGCCTTACCATAGTTCACTTCACGCAAACGTTTGCGCGGCGTTCCGTGCATTGATTTGCTCACAATAATCATAAGATCGGAGTGAACCCATGAAGTTGCCATTCGCTGGACGCCTTCTCGCTGTTGCCATGCTCGCGGCCGCATCCGCTGCTCTGCCTCTCTCCTCGGCATTCGCCCAGACCGCTGAAAAACCCAAGGTCGCCCTGGTCATGAAGTCCCTGGCCAACGAATTCTTCCTGACCATGGAAGACGGCGCCAAGGCTTATCAGAAGGAACACTCCGCCGATTTCGACCTGATCTCCAACGGGATCAAGGACGAAACCGACACCGCCAACCAGATCCGTATCGTCGAGCAAATGATCGTGTCCAAGGTCGATGCCCTGATCATCGCGCCTGCGGACTCCAAGGCCATGGTGCCGGTGATCAAGAAAGCCGTCGACGCAGGCATCACGGTGATCAACATCGATAACCAGCTCGATCCGACCGTGGTCAAGAGCAAGAACATCAACGTGCCGTTCGTAGGCCCGGACAACCGCAAGGGCGCACGTCTGGTCGGTGAGTACCTGGCCAAGGAGCTCAAGGCCGGTGACGAGGTCGGCATCATCGAAGGTGTGTCCACCACTACCAACGCCCAGGCGCGTACCGCGGGCTTCAAGGATGCGATGGAGGCGGCGCAGATCAAGGTCGTCTCCCTGCAATCCGGCGACTGGGAAATCAACAAAGGCAACCAGGTTGCCGCGTCGATGCTCAGCGAATACCCGAACATCAAGGCGCTGCTGGCTGGTAACGACAGCATGGCGGTCGGCGCGGTATCGGCCGTGCGCGCGGCGGGCAAGGCGGGCAAGGTGCAAGTGGTCGGCTACGACAACATCAATGCCATCAAGCCAATGCTCAAGGACGGTCGTGTCCTGGCGACTGCCGACCAGTTCGCCGCCAAGCAGGCTGTCTTCGGTATCGAGACGGCGCTGAAGATCCTCAAGGGCGAAAAAGTCGACAGCGGTACCAACGGCGTTATCGAAACTCCGGTCGAGCTGGTGACCAAGTAGTTATCCTGGCGACACAACGGTGCTCGCCCATTCGGGCGAGCGCATGGAGAGTTTTGTTATGTCCGTTTGCGACCCGAACGCTGTCCTTTCTGTCAGCGGCATCGGCAAGACCTATGCCCAACCGGTACTGACCGATATCAACCTGACGTTGATGCGTGGTGAAGTGCTGGCGCTGACCGGCGAAAATGGTGCCGGCAAAAGCACCTTGTCCAAGATCATCGGCGGACTGGTGACGCCGACGACCGGACACATGCAATTTCAAGGTCAGGATTATCGTCCCGGCAGCCGTACCCAGGCTGAAGAGCTGGGCGTGCGCATGGTGATGCAGGAACTCAACCTGTTGCCGACCCTTTCCGTGGCCGAGAACCTGTTTCTCGACAACTTGCCCAGCGTCGGTGGCTGGATCAGCCGCAAGCAATTGCGCAAGGCGGCCATCGAGGCCATGGCCCAGGTCGGGCTCGATGCAATCGATCCCGACACGTTGGTCGGCGAGCTGGGGATCGGTCATCAGCAGATGGTCGAGATCGCTCGCAATCTGATTGGCGATTGCCATGTGCTGATTCTCGATGAGCCGACCGCCATGTTGACGGCCCGGGAAGTCGAGATGCTCTTCGAACAGATCACTCGCTTGCAGGCTCGCGGCGTGTCGATCATCTACATTTCCCATCGCCTCGAAGAACTGGCGCGGGTCGCCCAGCGCATTGCTGTATTGCGTGATGGCAACCTGGTCTGCGTCGAGCCGATGGCCAACTACGACAGCGAGCAACTGGTGACCCTGATGGTTGGCCGGGAGCTGGGTGAGCATATTGACCTTGGCCCGCGCCAGATCGGCGCGCCAGCGCTGACCGTCAAAGGCCTGACCCGTGCCGACAAGGTCCGCGACGTGTCCTTCGAAGTGCGCAGTGGCGAGATCTTCGGCATCTCCGGCCTGATCGGGGCAGGGCGGACCGAACTGTTGCGGCTGATCTTCGGTGCCGATACCGCCGACAGCGGCACGGTGGCGCTGGGCTCGCCGGCCCAGGTGGTGAGCATTCGCTCCCCGTCCGATGCGGTGGCCCATGGCATTGCGCTGATCACCGAAGACCGCAAG
The DNA here is from genome assembly GCF_030687595.1 of Pseudomonas sp. FP2300. Taxonomy (NCBI): domain Bacteria; kingdom Pseudomonadati; phylum Pseudomonadota; class Gammaproteobacteria; order Pseudomonadales; family Pseudomonadaceae; genus Pseudomonas; species Pseudomonas sp. FP2300. The sequence goes on along the minus strand of NZ_CP117440.1, from coordinate 4,620,446 downwards.
GGGGAAGGCCTGCTGTTGACTCAATCCATCGCCGCCAACATTGCCCTGGGCAACATGCCGGAGATTTCCAGCGCCGGCCTGGTCAATGGCAGCGCCGAACTGGCCTTGGCGCAGCGGCAGGTCAATGCCATGCGCATCCGCAGTTCCAGCCCGACCCAGTTGGTGTCCGAGCTGTCGGGCGGCAACCAGCAGAAAGTCGTGATCGGTCGCTGGCTCGAGCGCGACTGCGCGGTCATGCTGTTCGACGAGCCGACCCGGGGCATCGACGTCGGCGCCAAATTCGACATTTATGCGTTGCTCGGCGAGTTGACTCGCCAGGGCAAGGCGTTGGTCGTGGTGTCCAGCGACCTGCGCGAGCTGATGTTGATCTGTGACCGGATCGGCGTGTTGTCCGCCGGGCGCCTGATCGACACCTTCGAGCGCGACAGCTGGACCCAGGATGACTTGCTTGCCGCCGCATTCGCCGGCTACCAGAAACGTGATGCGTTGCTCAACGAAGCAGCGCCTAGGGATCTTTCATGAAAACCGCATCTGCCGTCGGCAAATCGAGTGGCAATTTCTATGGCCTGGGGACGTACCTGGGCCTGGCTGGCGCGCTGCTGGCCATGGTCGCGCTGTTCTCGGCCCTGAGCAGCCATTTTTTGTCCTATGACACCTTCAGCACCTTGGCCAACCAGATTCCGGACCTGATGGTGTTGGCGGTCGGCATGACCTTCATCCTGATCATCGGCGGCATCGATCTGTCGGTGGGCTCGGTGCTGGCGCTGGCGGCATCGACGGTCAGCGTGGCCGTGCTCGGCTGGGGCTGGAGCGTCTGGCCATCGGCGTTGCTCGGCATGGCCGTGGCGGCGCTGGCGGGGACGGTCACCGGTTCGATTACCGTGGCGTGGCGGATTCCATCGTTCATCGTCTCCCTCGGCGTGCTGGAGATGGCCCGTGGCCTGGCGTACCAGATGACTGGCTCGCGTACCGCCTATATCGGCGACTCGTTCGCCTGGCTGTCCAACCCCATCGCCTTTGGCATTTCGCCTTCGTTCATCATCGCCTTGCTGGTGATCTTCATTGCCCAGGCGGTGCTGACCCGTACGGTGTTCGGTCGCTACCTGATCGGCATCGGCACCAATGAAGAGGCCGTGCGCCTGGCCGGTATCAATCCAAAGCCCTACAAGATCCTGGTGTTCAGCCTGATGGGCTTGCTGGCCGGCGTGGCCGCGTTGTTCCAGATTTCGCGCCTGGAGGCGGCGGATCCGAACGCTGGCTCAGGTCTGGAACTGCAGGTCATCGCTGCGGTGGTCATTGGCGGCACCAGCCTGATGGGTGGGCGTGGTTCGGTCATCAGCACCTTCTTTGGCGTGCTGATCATCTCGGTGCTGGCGGCGGGCCTGGCGCAGATCGGCGCCACTGAACCGACCAAGCGCATCATTACCGGCGCGGTGATCGTGGTGGCGGTCGTGCTCGATACCTATCGCAGCCAGCGCGCCAGTCGGCGGGGCTGAACCATGGCGACGATCAAGGATGTAGCAGCGCTCGCGGGGATTTCCTACACCACCGTGTCCCACGTGGTGAACAAGACGCGACCGGTCAGCGAAGAGGTGCGGCTCAAGGTCGAGGCGGCCATCGAGCGCCTGGACTACGTGCCCAGCGCCGTGGCCCGGTCGCTCAAGGCCAAGACCACGGCGACCATCGGCCTGTTGGTGCCCAACGCCCTCAACCCATACTTTGCCGAGTTGGCCCGGGGTATCGAGGATTACTGTGAGCGCAACGGCTATTGCGTGATCCTGTGTAACTCCGACGATAACGCGGACAAGCAACGCAGCTACCTGCGGGTGCTGCTGGAAAAGCGCATCGACGGGTTGATCTTCGCGTCCGCCGGCGGCGATGTCGGCCTGGCCGAGGGCCTGGCCAACGTGCGCACGCCCATGGTGATTGTCGACCGCGGGCTCGATGGCGTCGACGCCGACCTGGTGCGCATCGACCATGAATACGGCGCTTACCTGGCGACCCGGCACCTGTTGGAGCTGGGGCACCGCGACATCGCCTTCATCGGTGGCCCGGCCGATACCAGCGTGGCGCAAATGCGCCTGGCCGGTTACTGCCGGGCGCTGAAAGAGGCCGGAATCGAACTGCCCGTCGAGCGTATGCTCGAGAGCGATTTCACCAGTACCGGCGGCTACCGAGCCGCCGCGCAACTGCTGGAGCAGCAGCCGCCGAGCGCGATTTTTGCGGCCAACGACATGATCGGCATCGGTGTGCTGCGCGCCGCCGCTGAACGCAACGTGCGCGTGCCCAGCGAGCTGTCGGTCATCGGTTTCGATGACATTCAGATGAGCCGATATGTCTACCCGGCGTTGACCACGGTAGGGCAGTCGATCCTGCAACTTGGCGAGATGGCGGCCGAAGTGCTGCTGCGACGAATTGCGACGCCAGGCCTTGCCACCGACCAGCGGATCGTGACGCCGAGTATTGTCTTGCGAGAGTCGACTGCGCCGCTGTCCGGCACATTCGCCCAATACCGCTGAACCGAATTGATGAGTAGTGATGTATGCCAGCAAAAGTAGTGGTAATAGGCAGCCTGAACATGGACCTGGTGACCCGGGCGCCGCGTCTGCCGCGCGGTGGTGAAACACTGATTGGCGAGTCGTTCTCCACCATCCCGGGCGGCAAGGGCGCCAACCAGGCGGTGGCCGCCGCGCGCTTGGGCGCGAAGGTGTCGATGGTCGGTTGTGTGGGCAGCGACGCCTACGGCGAGCAATTGCGTGGCGGGCTGTTGGCCGAGGGTATCGACTGCCAGGCGGTCAGTGTGGAGGAGGGTGCCAGCGGCGTGGCGCTGATCATCGTCGACGACAACAGCCAGAACGCGATCGTTATCGTCGCCGGTGCCAACGGTGTGCTCACCCCTGAAGTCCTGGGCGGTGTCGATGAAGTACTGCAAAGCGCCGATGTCATCATCTGCCAGCTCGAAGTGCCGGATGCCACCGTTGGCCATGCCCTCAAGCGCGGTCGTGAGCTGGGCAAGATCGTCATCCTCAACCCGGCGCCGGCCTCCCACACATTGCCGGTCGATTGGTACGCCTGCGTCGATTACCTGATTCCCAATGAAAGCGAAGCCGCAGTCTTGAGCGGACTTGCGGTGGATTCCCTGGAGACCGCCGAAGCCGCCGCAGCGCATCTGATCGCCGCCGGGGCTGGCAAGGTGATCGTGACGCTGGGCGCCCAGGGTCTGATGTTCGCCAACGGCACAAGTTTCGAACACTTCCCGGCCCCGCGGGTCAAGGCGGTGGACACCACGGCGGCCGGCGACACTTTTGTCGGCGGCTTCGCGGCAGCCTTGGCCAGTGGCAAAAGCGAGGTCGATGCGATTCGTTTCGGCCAGGTCGCCGCGGCGCTGTCGGTCACCCGCGCTGGCGCGCAGCCTTCAATCCCCACGTTGCTGGAAGTACAGGCCTTCAAATCATGAAAAAGACGCCGTTGTTGAATGTGGCACTGTCGCGACTGATCGCTTCCCTCGGCCATGGCGACAAAGTGGTCATCGGTGATGCCGGGCTACCGGTACCGCCCCAGGTCGAATTGATCGACCTGGCCCTGACCCATGGCATCCCGGATTTTGTCAGCACCTTGAAAGTGGTGCTCAGCGAAATGCAGGTAGAAAGCCATGTCCTGGCCGAGGAAATCCTCGATAAGCAACCGTCGGCCTTGACGACCCTGGAAGCGCTGCATGCCGAAGGCGCGTTGGGCGAGCGGGAACTGGTCAGTCATGAACAGTTCAAGGTCATCAGCCGACAAGCTCGGGCGATCATTCGCACAGGCGAGTGTTCTCCATACTGCAACATCGTGCTGATCGCTGGAGTCACGTTCTAACCTGTCAACCCTGCACAAGGAGTGCGCCATGCACCGCTATGCTCAGAAAATGCATCAACTGTTCCGGAGTCTGCTGCTTTTGTCATTGATCACCGCTACAAGCGCCCAGGCGGCGGAAAAGATCGACCTGATCATCGACACCGACCCGGGGGCCGATGACGTGGTAGCGCTGCTGTTCGCCCTGGCGTCCCCTGAAGAGCTCCATATCCGCGCGCTGACCACCGTCGCCGGCAATGTTCGCCTGGACAAGACCTCCCGCAATGCTCGCCTGGCGCGAGAGTGGGCGGGGCGCGAAGACGTGCCGGTGTATGCTGGGGCGCCGAAACCGCTGATGCGCACGCCGATCTACGCGGAAAACATCCATGGCAAGGAAGGCCTGTCGGGTGTCACCGTCCACGAGCCGAAGAAAGGCCTGGCCGAGGGCAATGCCGTCAACTACCTGATCGACACGCTCAAGGCCGCCAAGCCCCACAGCATCACCATTGCCATGCTCGGCCCGCAGACCAACCTGGCTTTGGCGCTGGTCCAGGAGCCGGACATTGTCCAGGGCATCAAGGAAGTGGTGATCATGGGCGGCGCGCACTTCAACGGTGGCAATATCACGCCGGTGGCTGAATTCAATCTGTTCGCCGACCCACAGGCGGCCGAGATCGTCGCAAAAAGTGGCCTGAAGCTGACGTATCTGCCGTTGGACGTGACCCACAAGATTCTCACCAGCGAAGCGCGCCTGAAGCAGATCGCCGCAGTGAACAACAACGCCAGCAAACTGGTGGGCGATATCCTTAACGAGTACGTCAAGGGCGACATGGAGCACTACGGCATGACCGGTGGGCCGGTGCACGACGCGACGGTGATTGCCTACCTGCTCAAGCCGCAATTGTTTACCGGCCGTTCGGTCAACCTCGTGGTGGACAGTCGTGAAGGTCCGACTTTCGGGCAGACCATCGTCGACTGGTACGACGGCTTGAAGGCGCCCAAGAATGCCTTCTGGGTGGAGAACGGTGATGCCCAGGGCTTCTTCGATCTGCTGACCGAGCGCCTGGCGCGCCTCAAGTAACCTGTCTCGCGGCGGGCCCGCAGGCCATGGCCTGCGGGTGCCCGAGCTTCACTCGACCGTTTCGGTGATGTTCGGGTATCGCTCGAACGCCTGCTGGATGAATTTCTGCGCGGCCGCCGTTCCCAGCTCCTTGACCAACAGGTCGATACCAATAATTGCCAGCTCTTCCGCGGTACTGGGGCTGTAGGAGCTGTGTCCCTCTGACCATTTGGCATTGATGGTGACTTCGATGCTGACGGTGCTCATGGTGGGGCTCGCGAGTTGGGAGGTCTGTAGGCTGAGTTAACCATTTTTGCAGCGGGTTTGGCACTGCGACTTAGGCATCGGGTGAGGGCTGTGCGACACTTGTTTTTTGACTTCTGAAGGAGCCCTGCCGTGCAGATCGATTTGAACGCGCCTGACGGGTTGACCCTTGAGTCGGTTCGTCAGTTGCTGGCTTCTGCCAGTGATGACGAGCACACCCAATTGCGCGTGACCAAGGGGGGGATCGCTTATCTGTCTTCGGGCGTTGTGGGGGGCGTCGACATCGATGGCTTGCTGTTTCGGCTTGAGACGTGGGCCAAAGGTTCCGGCTATGTCGGACGGGTCGCTGCCAGCGACGAGGTCTGGGTCATGCAGATCTACAACGCACTGAAAGACAACTGGCCAAACCCACCCTTCGATTACATTGACGTTTACTGAACGTTGTTCATATTCAGTCACGATTCATGTCTGACCAGGGCGACTGGGGTCAGGCAAACTGCCGGTTTTCCGGATGAGGGGAGGCTGATGGCCATGGTCTTGAAACCAAGTACCGTTTGGGCTGTCGCACGCTCTCTGTTTATTTATTGAAAAAAGGAGGCTTCATGCCTTGGAAGCTCGCGTCATTGAGTACTTTGCTGGCCGCCGTGGTTTTGAGTGGTTGCAGCAGCACCTCTGAGTCGACCCCCGATCCCGTGGCGGCCGAGACCGGTCACAGCCGCTGCGAAGCAAAGGCTGCCGAGTTCGCCATTGGCAAGCAGGCCTCGCCGCAATTGCTGGAGCAGGCCCGTGCCCGCGCCGGCGCGCAGAACGCGCGTATTCTCAAGCCCAACGACATGGTCACGCTTGAGTACCGCTCCGATCGCCTGAACCTCAATACCGACGCCAACCTGGTGGTCAACCGGGTGAACTGCGGCTGATTGGCGGCTTTCAATCGCCCATAAAAAACCCCGTCACATGGACGGGGTTTTTTTAGTGCGCCGAGAAATTACTCTGGGCGAACCTGTGCAGCTTGCATACCCTTTTGGCCTTTCTCAGCCACGAAGGAAACGGTCTGGCCTTCTTTCAGGCTTTTGAAACCGTCGCTTTCGATAGCTTTGAAGTGTACGAACAGGTCGTCACCGCCACCTTGAGGAGTGATGAAGCCGAAGCCTTTTTCATCGTTGAACCATTTAACGGTGCCGGTTTGGCGATTAGACATGGTGTATCTCCAAGAAACATATATTTTCAGTGTACTGTGCTGCTCAGGCCAACTGGGCACACCCGGGTATCATAGTCGAAATGTTCGATTTGGGAGCCCCCCGGACGCGCTGTTTGCCAATCAGTCGTGTTTACTTTACCGCCTATACCCGCTGAAAGGCCCGGTTTTAAAGGCTTTCAGCCGAAAGTAAAGACGATAAAAAAAGCTGTAAAACCTGAATAAATCGTTCGAAAAAGCCTTGAATCAGGGTTTTTCAACCCTGCCGGGCCTGTTCAGGAAGGCTGCTTCCTCATTTTTTCGCCTTGTTATCGGCCTTGCATTTTGCGATCTGCCCCAGGGCTTTTTGCTGCAGTTCCGGTGCGGCCTTGTTATCCATCAAGGCCTGGATGTCCGAGGCCGGGTAGGACTTGATCGCGTCGGCGCCACAGGCGCAATGAGCCTTGGCTGCAGCCGCGCCGATCTGGGGCGTTGCCGCCTCCGTGCATTGGGCCATGTATTTTTCGCGCTCGCCTTTGGGCCAGTCGGCATGGGCGGTCAGTGGAAGCAGCAGGGCAAGGGGGGCGACTACTGCAAACAACGTATTGAGACGCATGCGAAGATGCTCCTTTCGGGTCGATGTCTTGATATCTGAGGCGTTGCGCTCGGTTCAGTTCAGCACTCTGGCATAAAAACCCGGATTTACGCCTGTTTCAATTCCAGCACGGCGATGACCGTTCATCTGTGCTAGCATGCCGGGCTCGGCTATTTCCAGGCTGTGGACGACTCGTCCCAGTGGCAAATGTTCGAAATAACCCTGATTTGAATCCCAGTCACTCTGGTTCGGTTTTCCCGGTTGGCCGCAAGGCTCCTGCCGCTGTAAGGCAGGCGTTCGTCATTGAATGGCCTGGACTGGATCTTGTACTGGCTCATCCCAACCCACGTGACCTTTGGTAGGGGTCACCACTAGGAGAGGAGGCGCCATGCCAACTATTACTCTTCCCGACGGCAGTCAACGTTCATTCGACCACCCGGTTTCCGTAGCCGAGGTCGCCGCATCCATCGGCGCGGGCCTGGCCAAGGCCACCCTGGCCGGCAAGGTCAACGGCAAGCTGGTCGACGCCAGTGACGTCATCGACAGCGACGCCACGCTGCAAATCATCACGCCAAAGGATGAAGAGGGGCTGGAGATCATTCGCCACTCTTGTGCGCACCTGGTCGGCCATGCGGTCAAGCAGCTGTACCCGAGCGCGAAGATGGTCATCGGGCCAGTCATCGATGAAGGCTTCTATTACGACATCGCCTTCGAGCGGCCTTTCACGCCGGACGACATGGCCGCCATCGAACAGCGCATGCAGCAGCTGATCGAGAAAGATTACGACGTCATCAAGAAAGTCACCCCGCGCGCCGAAGTCATCGAAGTGTTCAAGGCCCGTGGCGAGGATTACAAGCTGCGTCTGGTGGAAGACATGCCGGACGAGCAGGCCATGGGCCTGTACTACCACGAAGAATACGTCGACATGTGCCGTGGCCCGCACGTGCCGAACACGCGTTTCCTGAAATCCTTCAAGCTGACCAAGCTGTCCGGCGCCTACTGGCGTGGCGATGCGAAGAACGAACAGTTGCAGCGCGTCTATGGCACCGCCTGGGCGGACAAGAAGCAACTGGCGGCTTACATCCAGCGTATTGAAGAAGCCGAGAAGCGCGATCACCGCAAGATCGGCAAGCGCCTGGGCCTGTTCCATACCCAGGAAGAGTCCCCGGGCATGGTGTTCTGGCACCCGAACGGCTGGACGATGTACCAGGTGCTCGAGCAGTACATGCGCCAGGTCCAGCGTGAAAACGGCTACCTGGAGATCAAGACGCCGCAAGTGGTTGACCGTAGCCTGTGGGAGAAATCCGGGCACTGGGCCAACTACGCCGACAACATGTTCACCACCCAGTCGGAAAACCGTGACTACGCCATCAAGCCGATGAACTGCCCATGCCACGTGCAGGTGTTCAACCAGGGCTTGAAGAGCTACCGCGAGCTGCCGATGCGCCTGGCCGAGTTCGGTGCCTGCCACCGTAACGAGCCGTCCGGTGCGCTGCACGGCATCATGCGCGTGCGTGCGTTCACCCAGGACGATGCGCACATCTTCTGTACTGAAGAGCAGATGCAGGCCGAATCCGCCGCCTTCATCAAGCTGACCATGGACGTCTACCGGGACTTCGGCTTCACCGAAGTCGAGATGAAGCTGTCCACTCGTCCGGAAAAACGCGTTGGCTCCGACGAATTGTGGGATCGCGCCGAAGCGGCCCTGGCCGCCGCCCTCGATAGCGCGGGCCTTGCGTATGACCTGCAACCGGGTGAGGGGGCTTTCTACGGCCCCAAGATCGAGTTCTCGCTGAAAGATTGCCTTGGTCGCGTGTGGCAGTGTGGTACCCTGCAGCTCGATTTTAACCTGCCGATCCGTCTGGGCGCCGAATACGTGTCCGAAGACAACAGCCGCAAGCACCCGGTCATGCTTCACCGCGCGATCCTCGGTTCGTTCGAGCGCTTCGTCGGGATTCTGATCGAACACTACGAGGGCGCGTTCCCCGCGTGGTTGGCGCCGACCCAGGCAGTGATCATGAATATCACTGATAAACAGGCAGATTTTGCCGCCGAGGTCGAAAAAACTCTCAACCAAAGCGGATTTCGTGCCAAGTCCGACTTGAGAAATGAAAAGATCGGCTTTAAAATCCGCGAGCATACTTTGCTCAAGGTTCCCTTTCTCTTGGTTATTGGAGATCGGGAGGTCGAGATGCAGACTGTCGCTGTGCGTACTCGTGAAGGTGCTGACCTGGGCTCGATGCCCGTCGCCGAATTCGCTGAGTTTCTCGCGCAAGCGGTTTCCCGGCGTGGTCGCCCAGATTTGGAGTAATTATTATTAAGCGTGAAATGAGACAAGATAAACGAGCTGCACCGAAAGCCCCGATCAACGAGAATATCTCGGCACGCGAGGTTCGGTTAATTGGCGCTGACGGCGAGCAGATTGGCATCGTCTCGATTGATGAAGCGCTTCGTATTGCTGAAGAAGCCAAGCTTGATCTGGTAGAAATTTCCGCAGACGCAGTCCCGCCGGTTTGCCGGGTGATGGACTACGGCAAGTCTATCTTCGAAAAGAAGAAGCAGATTGCCGCGGCGAAGAAAAACCAGAAGCAGATTCAGGTAAAAGAAATCAAGTTTCGTCCAGGGACGGAGGAAGGGGATTACCAGGTAAAACTGCGCAACCTGGTACGTTTCCTGAGTGACGGGGACAGGGCCAAGGTATCCTTGCGATTCCGCGGCCGTGAGATGGCCCACCAGGAGCTGGGGATGGAACTCCTCAAGCGGGTTGAACAAGACCTGCTCGAGTACGGTTCGGTCGAACAGCATCCTAAGATGGAAGGACGCCAGCTGATCATGGTCATCGCCCCGAAAAAGAAGAAGTAATCAACAGGGCACGGCAGGCCTTGCGATTATGTTTATCAACTGAATGCGGAGTATCCGAACATGCCAAAGATGAAGACCAAAAGTGGTGCTGCTAAGCGGTTTCTGAAAACTGCTAACGGTATCAAGCACAAGCACGCTTTCAAGAGCCACATCCTGACCAAAATGTCGACCAAGCGTAAGCGTCAACTGCGCGGTAGCAGCTTGCTGCATCCGTCTGACGTGGCAAAAGTCGAGCGCATGCTGCGCCTTCGTTAATTTTTGGATCAAGAATAGAGGAAGTAACTCATGGCTCGTGTAAAGCGTGGCGTCATTGCCCGTAAGCGTCACAAAAAAATTCTGAAACTTGCTAAAGGCTACTACGGCGCGCGTTCCCGCGTATTCCGTGTTGCCAAGCAAGCGGTAATCAAGGCAGGCCAATACGCCTACCGTGACCGTCGTCAGAAAAAACGTCAGTTCCGCGCTCTGTGGATCGCTCGTATCAATGCTGGTGCTCGTGTTAACGGTCTGTCCTACAGCCGTTTCATCGCTGGCCTGAAAAAAGCGTCCATCGAGATCGACCGTAAGGTTCTGGCTGATCTGGCAGTGAACGAAAAAGCGGCGTTTGCTGCGATTGTCGAGAAAGCTAAAGCCACCTTGGCTTAAGTACCCCCGGCAGTCACCGGGGTCCGCATCTGTGGGCCTTGGTGTCAAACGTCATAAATAGGGGAAGAGCCTTAAAGCTCTTCCCCTATTTCGTATCTGGAGTCTGTACATGGAAAACCTGGACGCGCTGGTCGCTCAAGCACTAGAGGCTGTGCAAAGCGCTGAAGATATCAATGCCCTGGAGCAAATCCGGGTTCTGTACCTTGGCAAGAAGGGCGAGTTGACCCAGGTGATGAAGACCCTGGGGAACCTGCCGGCCGAAGAGCGCCCGCAGGTCGGCGCGCTGATCAACGTTGCCAAGGAGCGTGTCACAGAGGTCCTCAATGCGCGCAAGGCGTTGTTCGAGGAGGCGGACCTGGCTGCCAAGCTCGCCGCCGAGTCCATCGACGTGACCCTGCCTGGCCGTGGCCAGACTTCCGGTGGCCTGCATCCGGTGACCCGGACCCTGGAACGCATCGAGCAGTTCTTCACCCACATCGGCTACGGCATTGCCGAAGGCCCTGAGGTCGAAGACGACTACCACAACTTCGAAGCGCTCAACATCCCAGGCCATCACCCGGCCCGGTCGATGCATGACACCTTCTATTTCAATGCGAACATGCTGTTGCGCACCCATACCTCGCCGGTACAGGTCCGCACCATGGAATCGCAGCAGCCGCCGATCCGCATCGTCTGCCCAGGCCGTGTGTACCGCAGCGACTCCGATATCACCCACTCGCCGATGTTCCACCAGGTCGAAGGCCTGCTGGTCGATCGCGACATCAATTTCGCCGACCTGAAAGGCACTATCGAAGAGTTCCTGCGGGTGTTCTTCGAAAAAGAACTGGCGGTGCGGTTCCGCCCTTCGTACTTCCCGTTCACCGAGCCATCGGCTGAAGTCGACATGGAATGCGTGATGTGCAGCGGTAAAGGCTGCCGCGTCTGCAAACAGACGGGCTGGCTGGAAGTCATGGGCTGCGGCATGGTTCACCCGAACGTGCTGCGTATGTCCGGGATCGATCCGGAAGAATTCTCGGGCTTTGCTTTCGGCATGGGCGTCGAGCGCCTGGCCATGCTGCGTTACGGTGTGAATGATTTGCGCCTGTTCTTCGACAACGACTTGCGGTTCCTTGCGCAATTTCGCTAGGTCGCAACCCGTAACGAATCTATTAGGAGAGCAGGATGAAATTCAGTGAACAATGGCTGCGCGGCTGGGTAAGCCCGCAGGTAAGCCGGGACGAGCTGGTTGCTCGCCTGTCGATGGCCGGCCTCGAGGTCGATAGCGTGACCCCCGCCGCCGGTGAGTTCAGCGGTGTGGTCGTGGGCGAGGTGCTGGGCACCGAGCAGCACCCGGACGCTGACAAACTGCGGGTTTGCCAGGTCAGCAATGGCGCGGAAACCTTCCAGGTCGTCTGCGGTGCGCCCAATGTGCGCCCGGGCCTGAAGATCCCATTCGCCATGATCGGCGCCGAACTGCCGGGCGACTTCAAGATCAAGAAAGCCAAGCTGCGTGGCGTCGAGTCCAATGGCATGTTGTGCTCCCAGGCTGAACTGCAGATTGGCGAAGGCAACGATGGCCTCATGGAACTTCCGGCTGACGCGCCGGTGGGCCAGGACATTCGTGAATACCTGGGCCTGGACGATGCGAGCATCGAGGTCGACCTGACCCCGAACCGCGGCGATTGCCTGTCCCTGGCCGGCCTGGCCCGTGAAGTTGGCGCGTTGTATGCCGCTCCGGTGACGCGCCCTGTGGTGGCGAGTGTGCCGGCTGTGCACGATGAAGTGCGTTCGGTTGAAGTACTGGCGCCAGCGGCGTGCCCGCGTTACCTGGGCCGTGTGATCCGTAACGTCGACCTGTCCAAGCCGACGCCGCTGTGGATGGTCGAGCGCCTGCGTCGCGCCGACGTGCGCAGCATCGACGCTGCCGTCGACATCACCAACTATGTGATGCTGGAGCTGGGTCAACCGCTGCATGCGTTCGATCTCGCCGAAATCAACGGTGGCATCCGCGTACGCATGGCCGAAGAAGGCGAGAAGCTGGTGCTGCTCGATGGCCAGGAAGTGACCCTGCGCAGCGACACCCTGGTGATTGCCGACCACGCCCGCGCCTTGGCGATTGCTGGCGTAATGGGCGGCGAGCACAGTGGCGTATCCGCCACGACCCGCGATGTATTCCTGGAAAGCGCGTTCTTTGACCAGATCGCCGTCGCTGGCAAGGCGCGTTCCTATGGCCTGCACACCGACGCCTCGCACCGCTACGAGCGTGGTGTGGACTGGCAGTTGGCCCGTGAAGCCATGGAGCGCGCCACCGGCCTGCTGCTGGACATTACTGGCGGCGAAGCCGGCCCGATCATTGAGACCGTCAGCGAACAGCACCTGCCCAAGATTGCACCGGTTACCCTGCGTGCCCAGCGCATCACCCAGATGCTGGGCATGGAAATGGCCCCGGCCGAAGTCGAGCGCCTGCTCAGCGCCCTGGGCCTGAACATCAGCGCCGATGGGGCAGGGCAATGGCGCGTCGAAGTGCCAAGCCATCGCTTCGATATCAGCCTGGAAGTCGACCTGATCGAAGAACTGGCTCGCCTGTACGGCTACAACCGCCTGCCGGTTCGCTACCCGCAAGCGCGCCTGGCCCCACAGGCCAAGACTGAGGCCCGTAGCAACCTGCCGGAGCTGCGTCGCCTGCTGGTGGCCCGTGGGTATCAGGAAGCGATCACCTACAGCTTCATCGATCCACGCCAGTTCGAACTGTTCAGCCCAGGTGTCGAGCCGCTGTTGCTGGCCAACCCGATCTCCAACGACATGGCCGCCATGCGCTCGTCCCTGTGGCCGGGCCTGGTCAAGTCGCTCCAGCACAACCTGAACCGCCAGCAGGATCGCGTGCGTCTGTTCGAAAGCGGCCTGCGTTTTGTCGGTCAACTGGAAGGCTTGAAGCAAGAGCCGATGCTGGCCGGTGTTGTCTGCGGCAGCCGCTTGCCGGAAGGCTGGGCGCAAGGCCGTGATGTCGTCGATTTCTTCGACGTCAAGGCTGATGTCGAAGCGGTGCTGGGTTTTGCCGGTGCGCTCGACGCGTTCACGTTCGTGCCTGGCAAGCACCCGGCGTTGCACCCGGGGCAGACCGCGCGCATCGAGCGCGAAGGGCGTGAAGTCGGTTATGTGGGGGCAATTCACCCTGAACTGTCGAAAACCCTGGGGCTTGATCGTCCGGTGTTCGTCTTCGAGCTGGTACTGGCCGAAGTGGCACAGGGGAAAATGCCGAAATTCCAGGAGTTATCGCGCTTTCCTGAAGTGCGTCGTGACCTTGCATTGCTGGCCGATCGCGACGTTGCCTCCAGCGCCGTACTGGACGTAATCCGTGAAAATGCAGGCGAATGGCTCACGGACCTCAGGCTATTTGACGTGTATCAGGGTAAAGGTATTGATCCGCATAGAAAAAGCCTTGCAGTCGGCTTGACCTGGCAGCATCCATCGCGCACTCTTAATGACGATGAGGTGAATACCGCAACGCAAAACATCCTCACCTCGCTCGAAACCAGGTTGAACGCCACGTTAAGGAAGTGACGTATGGGGGCTCTGACGAAAGCTGAGATGGCGGAACGTCTGTATGAGGAGTTGGGCCTGAATAAACGGGAGGCCAAAGAATTGGTCGAACTGTTTTTCGAAGAAATCAGGCACGCTCTGGAAGACAACGAGCAGGTCAAATTGTCCGGTTTCGGCAATTTCGACCTTCGGGACAAACGCCAGCGGCCTGGCCGCAATCCGAAAACGGGAGAAGAAATCCCGATCACGGCTCGCCGTGTGGTCACCTTTCGTCCAGGGCAGAAGTTGAAGGCCCGAGTTGAGGCTTATGCTGGAACCAAGTCATAACGACGAACTACCCGTCATCCCGGGCAAACGCTACTTCACCATTGGTGAAGTCAGCGAGCTGTGTGCGGTAAAACCGCACGTGCTGCGCTATTGGGAGCAGGAGTTTCCTCAACTCAACCCGGTCAAGCGCCGCGGAAACCGCCGGTATTATCAGCGACAAGACGTGCTGATGATCCGGCAGATCCGCGCGCTGCTCTATGACCAGGGGTTCACCATCGGCGGCGCGCGCTTGCGCCTCTCCGGTGATGAGGCCAAAGACGACACAACCCAGTACAAACAGATGATCCGCCAGATGATCGCCGAGCTTGAAGATGTACTGGTGGTGCTCAAGAAATAAAATTTCTGCTTTTAAATACTTCCAGTTTTCAAAAGCTTGCGATATATTCCTGAGCGTTCCGCTGAGAAGCGAAACAAGATTCACGCCTAGTCGGGGCGTAGCGCAGTCCGGTAGCGCACTAGCATGGGGTGCTAGGGGTCGAGTGTTCGAATCACTCCGTCCCGACCATATTCACTGAGTAAAATCAGGCAGTTAAGCCGATCAGATAGATCGGCTTTTTTGTGCCTGCGCAAAACCCGCGCAAAACCCGCGCAAAACCCGATGAAGAATTGGCTCCTCAAAGGTGAATTTATGGTCAACGTAGAGTTCAGCAAGAAGCACGATCAGCGTTTCGAAAAGCACTTTACTGCCCAAATGGATGACATAACCCTCATCTTGAAATGCCATCTAATGCTCGAAGAAATGCTTCGCGATTTTTGCTCGGAGATGGTGCCTCAGCCTCAGTTTTTGAAGGATTCTCGATTTACGTTCGCTCAGATTTTGGACCTGTCCAGAGCCTTATATCCGGATGACATAAAGCTTGGAGGGATGGTTGAGATGTGGTCGTTGTGCGAGAAACTTAACCGTATTCGCAACATGATGGCCCACGCGCTAGATCCGGACGCTTCAAAACTAGATGGGCATAAAGCCGCAATAATTGAAGCTGTTCGGTCAAGGGGGCCGGGAAATACCAATTCACTGGAGTTTGTGGGGTGCCTCACGTACATACTGGGGGCGTTCAGCTTAATACTTCAGGTCGGGGTGACCCATTATAGAGGGGAGGACTTTCGGGATATCCCAAGGAAGTAGTCACATCTCGGATATCTCGCTGATATCTAGATCCGGAATCGCCTCGGACCAAATGATTTCTTGGTGGTCCCGTTGGTAGTTTTTGGTCATGCCCTCGCTCGCATGGCCTGCGATCTTCTGCCCATCCTTTCCGGCTTTCTTGTACAGGTGCAGTGAAAACGCCCGCACTTCATGGAAGCCTGGCATCTCCTCCTTCCATCCCGCGTAGCAGTTCGCCGCCGCCCTGACCTCTTTGAATGCTCGCGTCAAATACCGCTCCTCAACCTTCGTCCAGTGGTCCTTTGTCTGCGCCTGTTTCTGTTTCTTGCGATCAGGCCGGCGATGAATCAGGTACGGCGAAACGATGTCATCCCGGCACCGGCTGATCACAGCCTGAAGCTCATCGGTCACTTTGAACCGAATCCAGGCCGCGTCACTAGCCTTGGCCGTCTTTTGCTGAACCACATACAGAAATCCCCCCCGAATTCCATCAAACCGCATATTCAGGATGTCGGTGCGGCGCTGGGCTGTTATCAGTGCCAGGTCGATTGCGTTCTGCAGCCAGGCCGGCGAATTCTCGAATAGCCTTTAACCCATCGACGGTATGCCGCTTGCGCTGCTTCTTCTCGATCCGGTTGATCGTGCTGGCTGCTGGGTTGTCTGGACACAGGCCTTTGGCCGCCGCGTGATTGAATATGTCGATCAGCAGGGCGCGGCACTGGTTGGCCGTGCGCGGGGTGAGCGCGTCCAGCATTTCGGCGATCATGCGGATCGTAATTTGCTCCACTGCCTTGCCTTCGAAGTGTTTCCGAAATCGCCGGAAGTGGACGGCGTATAGGCCCAGAGTGCCCTTGGCGGGCCATGGAGGACAAACCTGCCGAGAGACCCGACCAGACTCTTCAGCGTGCCGCCGTGTGAGAAGCCGTCCCATTCACCTTCTTTGCCGACGTTGATGCGGGCGCCGGTGTAGTCGTCATGAAGCCAGACGACTCTCCCGCGGGCATTCATCGACAGGTAGTCGTCATGGCCCGAGCCTTTGTTGCGGAAAAAGTGCTGGCCGCAACCGGCTATTACCTGCAAGAACTCGTTGGCGGCGGTGAGTCGTTCCTGGCGCCGCCGGCCCAGGGTTATCTTTCTGCGGGCATGGGTATGTTCTTGCTGGGGCATGCCCGGGTGGTGGAGGGTGGTGAGGGATCAGCTACAGTTCAGCGATCAGCAAATGGAGGTGGGTATGAGCTGCTACATCTGCGGTAATGAAGTTGAGGCTGTTGTGTTCGCCGATGTCGAGGACTGTCCGTGCCCGGACTGCGGGCACCACCGAATATCAGGAACGGCTATTGCGCTGCACAAGCAGAACAATTGGAAGTTCGACGTTGATCTGGCGCGGCGATGGATCGCATCCCAGCAAGGAAGCGGCACCATTCCGCTAATCGATTCAAGCCGAGCGGCATCACTGATTTAAGCGGCCGCCTTCAGCGCCTCGATGACCAGCTTGCCCGCTAGCGGCGGTACCGCGTTGCCGGTCATGTGCATGGTCAGCCGGTGGTTATCCGGACGCTTTGTATCTGGGCCGAAAGACTGGGCGGCCAGAACCTCATCCGCCGAGAGCATGCGCATTTCATCACCACGCACCAGGGTCCAGCGGTCCAGCGTTGTGGTGGTGCCGATTGGCCGGTCCAGGCTGCGCCCGGTCGGGCCGGACCCCGAACCGTAGTAAGGCATAATGAAGCGATCGCCGAAGCGCTCCCGGCCGTTCTTCACGCGAAGGAGTGTCGATTCGGCGCGACCGGGCTTATCGATCTTGCTCCACTTGCCGGCGTCGAAGTCGAGGATGTCGCGCGCGGGTACGTGCTGGCACTGAGGTAGCTGAAGATGCAACGGCGCCTTACTGCGGGAGCGGATCATGAACAGTCGCACTCGGTGCTGGGGAACGCCAAGGTCGGCGCAGTCAACAATGTGAGGTGCCAGTGCATAACCCAAGCGCTGCATTGCATCCGCCCAGGCTGGGTACAGCACCCAATCCATGAACTCCGGAACGTTTTCGATGATGGCGAAGTCTGGGCGATTTACCTCTGCGTTCGACTCCGGCGCCCAGGCAGTCGATCTTGAATTGTCATGCTTTGGGTTGCCGTTATCCCGGCCCCTGGCCTTGGTGTGACCCTGGCAGCAGGGAGAGGCTAGCATCAGGTCATGTTTCGGTACCTGCGACCAGTCAGCCTGGTGCAGATCCTGGCAGACGTGCTGCGTTTAAGGATGGTTGGCGCTATGCCATTCCACCGCGGCGGGCCAGTGGTTGGCCGCCCAAAAGACATCAAGGCCGGCGGCGCGGCCACCAGTGGTCCATCCGCCGAGACCGGCGAACAAGTCGATTGCTGTATCCATGCGGGATCCTCGCCGGTTGGCGTGATTCGAGTTTGTGGGCTATTGGTTGATGGTCCGGCATGGGGCCGGACCAAGGAGAAAAAAATGGCTGACCCTGTTATCAAATACATGTTTGTTGATCGCGCGCCGGCTCACCTCATATATCAAGCTGCAGATGGTGTAGAGCCACTGGTCCTTGAGTGGGAGGGGAGGCCAGGTGCCTTCAAGGTGAGACTTAAGCCAGGGCAGTACAGCTGGACCGGCAACGAAACAGGAGATGGAACAGTTACGATCGAGCTGGAAGATGGAACTCCATTCACTGGAGTCGTGATATCGAGCTTCCCCGTCAGCGTGCCCGACGATGCGTTCGGTCCTATCGATCTCGAGCTGAATATTCAGCAGGATGACTGATCCTGGATGCGTAGCATGGGGCCGGATCAGGCGGCGGACTGTTCGGCGGTGAAGAGGTCCCAGGCGGCCTTATCGCCCTGGGCTACATACCATTTCAGCTCCAGCCCGTCTCTAGTGTCGCTCACCGAACCACCGTATTGCGCGCCGGGAAACGTGAAGATTGCCTTGTTGCCGCACCAAGGGTAACCGCCGGTGAACTCGGTAAAAATAACGCCTAGCCGGGCCGCTACAACCCGCTCCTTGAACGCTTCGAACTTGGTGTTGCGTGCCGCGACTTCGGCTTCATGCTCCGCCTTGCAGTCCGCAGAGCAGTAGACAACGCGACCATCGAATACAAGCTCAAGCGGGATATCGGTGTCGGTCTCTTCGTCCCAATGGGTTGCATCGCTGTCGCATCTAATACCGCAGTGGTTGCAGTCGAGCCACCAGCCAGCATCGATGTACGCCTTGGCCGGGATAAAGCGCTGATTGGCGTATTGGTCGGCCCACTGAGCCCTGCGGCATGACACTGCGCTGAAGTCTGTGCCGATCTCGTCCGCTCCCTGGCGTCGGGCTGCAGCGTTCGAAGTAGCGAACTGGATTGTTGATTCTTCGGGGTCATTAGTTTCCACGGAATAGGCCAGCACCTTGCGCGGCGCCGTCTCGGACTTTTGGGTCTTGCTCATGGATTATCTCCAGTCGGGCGCCGCCCTCCGTGACCGGTGGTGGCAATTTGGTTTGGGTTGGGGTATTTGTGTTCGGCCCGGCAACGATCGGGCTTAGGCGTCAGAACGAATTCGATTTTTGAGAGTGCTATACAAGTGGATCAAGCCGAACTGGATGAAGCCCTGAATCTCAAAGGGTTCCTGTCTCCCTCGATGGACTTCGTTCGAGAGAGCCTAAAGTCGAATTTTAACAATTCCTTTGCTGCCGCCGAGTCTGCATCTGGCGCTGCACAGCGTTCGATGATGGAGGCAGGCGTCGATTGGAAAGAGCCGCACATGTTGGCTGCATTAGTTTTTCTGCACCGGACAATCAGGAGTTGTCAGGCCGCAATAATTTTGTGCGAGCGAGGGCTCGTCGTTGATGCTCAAACCATCACGCGTTCCGCGGCGGAAGCCTTGTTTCATGGTATGGCGTTGATCAAAGATCCATCCGTATTTCCTAGAATGTCTCGTCAATGTGACATCGATGAGAAAAAGCAAGCCAAGGCGATGATCGACTCCCTATCTGACAAGGGTTTGACCAAACAAAACATAGCTGATTTAACAGAGGTTGTTCTTCGAGGGGAAGGTAACGCGCCAGGTTTTTCAACGCATGACGCGGCACGCGTTGCTGAACTTATGCCTATTTACGACACCCTCTACCGAGGCCTATCAGTTGCAGCAAGTCACGCTACATTCAGGTCGATGGATTCTTCCTTTCAGATAACAGACGAACAAGTTGGCCTTATCACGGGTCCAACCGATCATAATCTGGAATTTACTCTAGGCCTTGTGCAGAGCTGCCTAGACATCGCTCGTAAAGGTCTCGATGAGAACTTCATTGTCCAATGATTCATTGTTCGGCAATTAGAGCGCCGGCACGTCGACTTCGTCGTCGGGCTCTGGCGGATCATCGGCAAGCGACTTGCGGCCCGCCACCTCAATGAGTCGCGACACCTTTTCCGTAACAACAAAAGGAGTCGTGACACATCGAAGCATTCAGGCCTGGGTTTCGAAGTCGGCGCCAATCAGATTGCGTAACAGGTTCTGATGCACCTCCTGCTGGTTGTTGAACCCGTGGGCCTTCATGACCTTCTTCAGGTCAGGCTTGAACACACCCGCCACTTCAACCGTGAACTTCTCGATACCCAGCGCGGCAGCCTTCGCCGCTGCCTTCTCGCGCTTTCGCCGCTGCTTGAGCGCTTCCGCCGTCGGCTGCTTCTCTTCCTCGGCCATGGCCTGCTCCTTCAATTCCACTGGCCGGCAGTGCCAGCCAGGTCTGTCGTTTGCGTTATTGGGTGCGACCGCTGAATCTGCGCATCAGGCGTTTGTCGGGTGCCGAGGCATGCCCGGGCGGTAGAGTGGGGGAATAGTGGAAAACCCACAAGAGGAAAGCGGGGCCGGAAAAGTCGCACCCTCACAATAGGAAGAGGCAGCGCAGTGCTGTCTCCGGGCTTGACCTGTCTGAGGCTTGCTCCTTTGAAAAAATTTATCGCTGACCTGATTTACCAGATCCTGATCGACCTGATTTTTCGTGCCATTGGCTGGCTGTCGGAATGGCTCGCGTCGTTGCCATGGCCGTAAGCTATGCTGCTGCCTTAAGCGCCTCGATGACCAGCTTGCCGGCCCGCGGCGGTACCGCGTTGCCGGTCATGTGCATGGTCAGCCGGTGGTTATCCGGACGCTTTGTATCTGGGCCGAAAGACTGGGCGGCCAGAGCCTCATCCGCCGAGAGCATGCGCATTTCACCACCACGCACCAGGGCCCAGCGGTCCAGCGTTGTGATGGTGCCAATTGGCCGGTCCAGGCTGCGCCCTCTACAACAGAGACCATATCTGAGGTCATCGCATCAATGAGATTTGGATTGAATCTTGCCGTTCACCAAGGTCATACACCATGGTATACGTAAATCTCCGTCCCCCAAGTATAAACTTGCACGTCGCCACTACTGCCCACCTCCTTACCGGAAATTTTTACTATGTCTAGAACTTGCTCATAGGTTATTCCTGGCATAATTGCAGCGTATTTCTTCAAAATTTTAGGGAAGCACCTAGGGTAAAGTTGCCAGCAGGGGAATCGAAGTCAGCATGATAAGGAGCATTTACAGCCCTAGCGTTGATGACCAGATCGCTTACCTAAGAGGAGCGTTAGAGTTACGTGTCCTTGAGGCCTCGGACATTGTGCGATGGGCGGATGATCAGATCATTGCACAGGAAAATCCTGCCTACGAGCTGATAGAGCTTGCACTGATGAGTGACTCGAATCGGTACGACACAGCAAGTCAGTTACTTCGAGTCGGGACGCCCTCCTTGAGCCGCGCAGAGATATTGCCCTATGTGCTTGCCAAGGCACATGAAAAACTTCTTCTAGATTCTGATTTTGGAAAGGTCTTAGCAGAAGGACTGTATCAATCCTGGTTCCGGTCGAATTACGACTTTCCTGACGCTCTTAGCTTGTGCGGCTATTTCGAAGATGCCTATTCATTGGCTGAGAGCGGAGTAGTTGGAACAGTTGACCAGATCAACCGAGAGCTGCTTGAGTTTACTGCTCAGTTCCAGGACTGCAATTTGTTCGAAAGCGCGCTTGGCCGATTGCGCGGGCGATAAAAAGCCCGCTCAGTGGCGGGCTCTTTGATAGAGAAGAGTCCTCTTAAGCTGCTGTTTTTTCTAGTTTCTGAATCTCTTTCGCTCCCTCAAAGGCACTATGTACTGTGACGAGATCAAAATCTTTTTTCTCGGCCATGTCCTGAAGCAACAAAATCCGTTCTTTGTAATTCTTCAGAGCCGCCGGCTTTAGCAATTCGACCGTAGCGTCCTGGGGCAGGACCAGCATCATCGCTGCTTTATGGTCGTGCTTAATGAGCGCGTCATGGTTTTTCAGCTGTTCCAGGCGAAACACCTTGGATGTTGCCGCATCGAACAGGTGGCTTAGTCGGTAATTTGTCGAAAGGCTGCAAACATTCACAGCAATACGGGAGGAGAAGTAGTCGCACTGAAGAGATAGTCGAGATCCGCGAATGGTAACGTCAACCGGTACATTGAAATGCTGGACGAGATTTTTGTCGACTCGCTCCATTGCCTTCTGGACTCTGCGCCAATAGGAGGATCGATCGTGCGCAGACTTCGCATCTTCAGAGTGAACTTGACTTAGGCTTGAACACAGCGCTATGCCTTGAGAAATGATATCGTCGAGGTCGTAGCCAATCCCCTCTCGAGCTTCACCCAGGACAACCCCATGGATGCCAGAGGAGTATCCCTTCACAAAGCCATTTTTGGCGTATGCCATGGCTTTCTTCAGTGCCAACTCCATCATTGATTTCATGCCGTCTGATGAAGCGCCGTACAGACACTCCAAGGCTTTGTCGGTGATGGTAAGGCTGCCCGAAACGTTACCGTTAGCGCCAGCCACCACTCCGATTGTTAGGCGTTCTCCCGATTCTACAATCGGCTCCAAATACACTGGCGCCCATTGAGCTTCAAATGTTGGGAAATCTGGTACTCCTTCAAGATCATGCGCGAGGACGTTCATGGGCTAAGTCTAGATGCGTTTGGCTTAGGCCGAGGCCGCTTTCGAGCAGCTTCGGCATGTGTTGGATTCGATCGGTGAGAAACTCTATCACGGCGTCGACGTGAGCGCCTGTCACCCTGCACGCGCTCGGCATACTTTGTAACGCATGGTTGGGTATGTCTAGATCGGAAAAGGTTAGGGTTGCCTCATTCAGACGTTGTGCCGTCCTGCGCAGTTCAAATTTGGTGACATCTTCGGCCAGGCGTTTGAGTAGGTAATTCTGAATCTGACGATGGGCAACGGTGAGAGGGTCTTGAAGCGCTTCTTCATGATCTATCAGCCAGATTTTTCCGTCGGCGCCCATGAGGATATTTCGAAGGTTACGATCACCGTTTGCTATCAGCTCGTCAAACACGATTGCGGTCCGGACATGGGTCCACTTGATCAAAAGATCATTAACGTCATCAAGGCGAGCAATTCTTGCAACAGGAGTTGCTCCGCAGTCCAGGCTCGCAACGCAAAGAACGTGATCTGCAGCGATGCCTAGGGTCTGGCCCTTTGCGTAAACCGGAATGGTGATCGGAATTGGAAGACTCAGTGCTTGTCCGAGCAGCGATGCAAGCACTTCAGCGTAAACGAGCCTGGCAGGGATCATCTTCACATACGCATTGTATCGGACATGCCCCTTAAGCTGGACGACCCCATAGAAAAGCGGGTGCTGACCACACACAGAAGGATCTATTACTCGCTTGCCTGTAAGGAAAAGCCCCAACTCAATTTCATTTGGGATTTGGTTTTTTGTAGTGGACATCGGCATCGCCCTTATCCTTGAGGCTTTCTTTGTTCAATCCATGCTCAAGCATGGAAAGCAGGTCGTCCAGTTTTCCGCTTCTCTCGACAACAGATAGAGAGGCACTGGCTATGTCCTTCAGTTTTCTGAAAGCTTATCCTCATCATTCCGATGAGCTGTAGGAACGAGCTCGTTGCGTATTTTGAGGGCATGCCCATAAGCAGTGGGAGGTTTTTTCGTTAGCTGCCACGGTAACGAGGAGAGCCAAAGCTGTCAAAGTTTCCCGCTCAATCACCCTGGGTACACCTCGTTTAGGTGGCCGCCAAGCGTCCTCCCTGACCCATACGGCAAAGCTTTGGCTCCGTCCTGATACCCAAACCTCAGGGGTAAGACCCTGGGCCAACACGTCGCGAATACCACTGAACGGCACAAGGCCTTTAATACCTGTCGTTGAGATGTCGCTGAATTCGCGGACAGCGTCGAAACCGGCCTGTGCCTGTTGTTGCTGGGCAACAAAGCCCGGTATTGGAAAGACCCACCCAGTCTTGGCAGTCGTCAACGATCATGGCGACCCCCACCGCGCCAGGCATTAAACGTTGTGCGTTAGCACAACCAACTTGGCTGTGGTACCACGTTAGTGACGAAGGGTGACTCGCCTTTCGCTAAAGCGTCTATGCAGCTCCTCGCAAAGAAGTAATAAGGACATTACGTGCTACAAAGAGTGATTCTGCTGATTCTGATCGCCAGCTTGAGCGGCTGTATGGCCACCGCGATGCGGATGGATTACGACAAGCACCGATGCCCCTACATTGGCCTGCGCTTTGACTGGTGGCTGGTGGGCACATCCAAAGGAAAGCTGATCCCTTTTTTGCTCATCGATGCACCCTTTTCATTGGTGGTCGATACCGTATTCTTCCCCTTCGAATATCAGTACAGCTGCAATTTCTAAGCGGCAGCGATTCTTGCGTGGCGGGATGCCTGTGGCTGCTGCTGGCGTGGGTTTGCGGCCAGGTCTGCGCGAGTTCGATAGTGCTTTTCTAAAGTAGAGGGATTCTCATGAAAGCCGTAGTTTACGAAGCCTTTTCCCAACCCCCGCGTTTGATGACAGTCCAAGACCCGCCCCCTGAGTCTCATGGTGTCGTGGTTCAAGTGCTTGGCACGGGCGTATGCCGAAGCGACTGGCATGGTTGGAAAGGTCATGATCCTGACATCCAGCTGCCTCATGTGCCCGGTCACGAGTTGGCAGGGGTCGTGGCTGAGGTGGGTAAAGACGTCACAAGATGGAAGGTGGGCGATCACATCACCGTGCCTTTTGTCGGTGGCTGTGGGGCTTGTCCGGAATGCAATAGCGGCAACCAGCAGGTGTGTCACAGCCAGTTTCAGCCGGGCTTCACTCATTGGGGCTCTTTCGCCGAGTATGTGGGGATCCACAAGGCAGATTTGAACCTGGTCGCGTTGCCGGAAAGCATGGACTTCGCCACGGCGGCGAGCCTGGGCTGTCGTTTCGTCACGTCGTTCCGTGCGGTTGTCGATCAGGGCAAGGTCACGGCTGGCCAGTGGGTGGCGGTTCATGGCTGTGGTGGTGTGGGGCTGTCCGCAGTGATGATCGCCCATGCTATCGGGGCGAACGTTGTCGCCATCGATATCTCGGACGATAAGCTCAAGCTTGCCCTGGCGCTGGGTGCCGTCGCGACGGTCAACGCGAGCCGCGTGGCGGATGTCACCGAAGCGGTACTCGAGATTACGAAGGGCGGCGCTCACGTTTCGCTGGATGCCCTGGGCCATCCGACAACCTGCTTCAATTCCATCAATAATTTGAGACGGCGCGGCAGGCATGTCCAGGTCGGCTTGATGCTGGCGGGCCAAAGCACACCAGCGATTCCAATGAGCAAAGTCATTGCCTACGAACTTGAGATCTGCGGCAGCCATGGCATGCAGGCTCACCGTTACGGCGCGATGATGGAGATGATCACGTCCGGCAAGCTGGCGCCTGAAAAACTGGTCGGCAAGACCATCAGCCTCGAACAATCGATCGATGCGCTCATGAACATGGACCGGTTTGACACGGCGGGGGTTACGGTCGTGACGCAGTTCTAGGCGTTCGCCGCCGGCTGGCCGAGGGATTCCCGATAATGCGCTTCATCGACTTCGGTCAGGCTCGCATAACCGTCGAAGTGGTAGATTCGATGCTTGTCTCGGGCATAGCGGTCCGTCAGGAATTCCAACGTGCTCAGATCGATCCGCTTGGCGCTCAATGGCCGTCGGTGGCAGAACAACTTGCGCGTGCCCAGTTGCAGGAAATCGGGATGCGGCACGCGGACTTCATCAGGATCGAATGCCACGTCCAGCGGCTTGCCTTCCGAGAGGATCAAAGTGGGGCTGACGGCATAGGTGCCGAGAATGCGAGTATTGGACGGGTGTAGCCGTTTTTTCGCTGCGCCGTAGTAAAACACCGCGTCCCGGTCCTTGGCCCAACCATGCCCACAGGACTCAAAAGTAGCCGCGTGTGCCTTACGAATCGGTTCGGGGGGATGATAGAAAACCCGGTGACAGAACACCGTTTTACCGTCCGTCAGGTAGGGAGAACCGAGTGAGCGGAAGTGCTCTGCGGGTTCCAGGGAAAACCGTTCGGGCACTTGTGTTTGCGTGTTATGAAACGGGATCAGGTACAAGCCTTGGGCATCGCCGCACAGGTGCGTGTCGAGCAATTTGAAACTCGCCGCGTCCAGTCCGTTGATCACGCGTCCATGGAAATACACTTGGTCGCCCAGTTCGAAACCGAGACCGATGGCCTGTAGCGGCTGCGTTTGCGTGGCTTCAGGCTGTACCTGCAAGCGATGCCACCAATAACCTTCCAACTGCGGATGGGCTTCGAAGAAAGGAGCCCACGTCTCTTGCATGGCCGCATCGATGATCCCGCCGGAGCCCAGTGGGCCGTGCTTGTCACCTGCCAGCACGGGCGAGTAATCCTGGTCATTGTGATAGAGCTGGGTCACCACGAAGCTTTCTACGTCGACATCGAGGCGTTTCTGGCGCCGGTAGACGTGCTGTTGATCACGGTAATAGTCGAACCCCAAGTGGCGAAAACTCGGGCCATGGGCGTCGCGCAAGCGGGTCCCGGCGGCGTAGACGAACGCGTCGTCCACGGCAAAATAATCATCCTCGTATTCGCTGGTGCTGACCACGCGGCCGCATTCATCGAACGCAGGCTGCCAGCACTTGAGCAACTGGAAGTCGCCAACGTAGCGGATTGATTTGCCGGTCAGGTAATAGGCCCGTTGCTTGTCCTTGGCGTAGCGTTCGTTCAGCACGGTGAAGGTTGCCAGGTCGGCATTGTCGATGCAGTAGAAGTACTCGTAGGAAATGCTCGAGCCTTGCTGCGCTTGCACGATGATCGACTGCCCATCGGTTCCCCAGCGTTGGGCGAGCATCTGGAAGTCGTCCGGGTTTGCGACCGGCAGCGGCGTGCCGTCCTTCTGGTGCAGGGGCCTGAAGCCCTTATAGACCTGATCGTCGATCACTCGATAGGCCGGGTGGTTGCAATAGCGCACCCGCGCCGTGGCGCTGGCGAGCAATTGCCCCTGCAAAAAGATATTCACCCCATCACAGAACAGGGCGGAGGCTGAAGTCACCGAGGTTGGCGACGCTGCCAACAGGGCCAGGCTGTCAGGTCGTGCTTCGGAAATTTGGGTGATCGCGTACTCGCCGAACCAATAGGCGCCGATTGCGTCGCGCCAGTACTGGTGGCCGAGGCTTTCCAGGCCTTTGTCGAATCGAAACGGCAGGGCCTGAAGCGCGTAGTAGCCGTGGCGCTCCCGGTAGGCCGGAAGCAGGTAGTAGTCGCGCAGCGCATCGCGCAAGATCCACGGATTGCGTCGATGCCGCCACACCGGCTGGCCGGCCAGCAAGGGCGAGGGAGGATAATGCCCAGCGCTGGCAGCTTGAGCTAACTCGCCGGGTCGTACGCCTTCGGGGTTGAGCATGATGTACACATCAGGCACTTGCCCGTCGCCCAGCAGAATACCTTCCATGAACGCGAAGCCTTGATGCCATTCAAGCTGCAGTGGTTCCCAGTCAGCAATAGCCGTGTCTATGTCTGTCATGTCATTGCGACCTGAACGTTTGATGGTTGGCCAAGGACTACACGTTTTACCACGACTTCGACCCCTGGCGAGGCTGGCCCAAGGGTGTATACTTTGGCAAATTTTGTCAAAAAACAGGCAAAGTCATGAGTACCATGAACATCTCCCTGCCGGACGCTCTCAAATCTTTCATAGATGATCAGGTTAGCCAGAGAGGCTACAGCACCAGTAGCGAATATGTGCGGGAGCTGATTCGCAAGGATCAGGATCGGCAGCAGCTGCGTAGCCTGGTACTGGCCGGGGCGGAGTCTGCTCCCACTGTTCCTGTGAATGGCGACTACTTCGAATCCCTAAGGGCCAAGGTGCGCAAGGGGTGAGGATGAAGGCGAAACCCGTCATTCCGCGAGCTCTTGCCAGCCAGGATGTAGAGGACGCCATCAACTATTACCTAGGTGAGCAGGCCGAGCAGGCGGCACTCAATTTCATCGACGCCTTGGAAAACGCCTATACGCATATCAGCCGCCATCCGGCATCGGGTATGTTCAGGTACGCCCATGAGCTGGATCTCCCCGGATTACTCTGCTGGCCGCTGAAACGTTATCCCTATTTGGTGTTCTACGTAGAGTGCAATGAACACATTGACGTATGGCGCGTTTTACACGCCATGCGGGACATCCCTGAATGGATGTCATCATGAATCAAGCAAACCAGTTGGCTACAACGACGTAGCCCAATCTGCAAAGATTGGGCTTTTTCACGCCTGAAAATATGGATCACCAAGCCAACGATCGCCGCTGCCGCGCTCAGAAAATGAACTTGAACAGCGCGATCACCACGATCAGGCCAATCAGGAAAATGATACCTACGGTACCGCCAAGGAATTTCAACATAAGAACGCTCTCATCGGATGGGCTTAATCGTCTAGACCGCTACCGATAACGCTCGTTTCGTTGAATATTCATTCGTGGTGATCAATGAACCGCGAAGGACCTTGGCACCGGCACATGCTCGAATTTTGAAATGGTCTTGATCCAGTAGCGGCGATAGTCCGTCTGGTCCGGTGCCAGCGGTTTGTGGCTCGACCATGGGTGTTTGGCCTTCAGGCTGGCGCGGTACGCCTCCCATTCTTTTTGCTCGGCCACTTCCCTGGCTTTGCTCCGGTCATCGAACCAGCCCAGAACGTAGGCTTCGCCCTGGTCCGTGCCGTGCGCTATCAGCAAATAAATCTCTGTCATGACTGACCTACCGTTCTGTCCTGCGCCCCAGTCGCGGGGTCTTATCCTGGGTATCGGCCGTTACTTGATGTTTTTGAGATTTAACGCAGAAAAACGCTGCGCCCAAAGGTGCGTCTCACGAAATCGATGCACAGTCGCGCAATCACTTCGACTGGCGAGCGCTTCAACGGCGGTTTTGCGCAAATCGGCGCCTTCATCCACGATCCAGACGCCCGGTTCCTGGTCGCGCAGGGCCATTTCACCGAAGCGGGTGGAAATCACGGGAAGGCCTAAGGCGCGGTACTCGTAGTACTTGATCGGGTCCACCGAGGTGGTCAGGCGGTTGAGCTTGAACGGGATCAAACCCACCGAAAACGTTGCCATGGCCTCGACTGCACTGGCGTGGGAGCGCTCGGGGAGCAGCTCGATATTGGCAGGCAATACGCAAGGCGGCGGTGTGAAGAGGGGGCCGATCAGCCGGATCCGGTTTCCGGGATTGGCCTGCGCCAGTGCGACGACCAGGTCCCAATCGAACCAGCGTCCCAGCGTGCCGACATAACCCAGCACCTGTTGTTTGGCACCCAGGTCCAGGTTCTCGACCGGCGCCAGTCCGTGCATGTCACAGGCATTGAGGGCCAGTTCTACCTGGTCGGTCATGCCCAGCAGTCTGTCGCGAAGGGCGCTGGAGGACGCCAGTACTGAGGAGACCCGGCGAATGAGCTGCGCCTGTCGACGTTCCATGGAGGCGCGTGACAGGCCCTGATAAAACGCCGGGAAATCGTCCATGGCATCGTAGATAGTATGGCTTGTAGGGACTAGCGCCAGCAGTTGCAAAGCCAGTTCGGAAGGTTTGCCGATACACATCATGCACGGGCCGTCGGCGGAAAATGCCGCGGCCTCTTTGTACAGGTTGTGCCACAGCCGCTTGAGGAGCATTGTCGAGCCCGGAATAGGCTCGATGGGCAGGCTCCGGGGTTTACAGACCCGCAACCAGGGTGGAACGCTGACACTTTGCGGGTCGGCAACAGGCGGATTGCGCCTGAAATCGTTCAGCGTCGGTAAGCGCGTCGGGTACGGATCGATCCAGAGTACCGGCGCCCCGGTCTGGTTGTGATACCAGTTGACGAAGTGATGAGGGCGCTGGCTGAAGCTGGCCCATGGCACCGGGGACAGGTAGATCATGCGCATGGCTGGAAGTACTGCCGTAAAACGTCGACGATGCGCGCTGCGGCCTTGCCGTCGCCATAGGGGGAAACCCCACGTGCCATGCCCTGATAAGCCTGCGGGTCATCGAGCAGACGCTGTGCCTGTTCGACAATGGTGTCTGGGTTGGCGCCGACCAGCTTGACCACGCCGAGGTCGACCGCTTCCGGGCGTTCGGTTTCCTCCCGCAGTACCAGCACCGGTTTGCCCAGGGCCGGGGCTTCTTCCTGTACGCCCCCGGAGTCACTGATGATCAGGTACGAGCGCTTCATTGCCGTAATGAACGGTGCGTAATCCAGCGGCGCGCAAAGGATGATGTTCGGGGTCAGGCCGAGCAACTGGTGCGCGACATCCTTGACGTTCGGATTGGGATGGACGGGATAGAGGATCTGGATGTCCGGGTTGCGCTCGGCCAGGCGCTTGAGTGCCTGGCAGATATTCTGGAACGGTTCGCCGAAGTTTTCCCGGCGATGGGAGGTCACCAGCACCAGGCGTTTGCCAGGGTCCAGCTGGATGCCCAAGGCAGAATCTTGTGCGGCAGTCATCAGCAAGGCATCGATCACGGTATTGCCGGTCAGGGTGATATCGCTGGCGGCGACACCTTCGCGCAGCAGGTTGTCCACGGCGTGCTGGGTGGGCGCGAAATGCCAGCGGGTCAGTTTGCCGGCGATCACCCGGTTGGCTTCTTCGGGGAACGGATTGCAGAGGTCCCCGGTACGCAGGCCCGCTTCGACATGGCCAAAGGGAATCTGCAGGTAGAAACACGCCAGAGCAGCACTCATGACCGTGGTCGTGTCGCCTTGAGCCAGTACGACATCCGGTTGCTCGGCTTGCAGCACACCCTCGAGTTCAACCAGCATGCGTGAGGTCAGCGCCGTCAAGGACTGGTGGGGGCGCATGATGTCCAGGTCCAGGTCGGCGGTGATTGCGAAACCCTCAAGCACCTGGTCCAGTAGGCCTCGGTGCTGGGCGGTGGCGAGCACCCGACAAACGATATGTTCCTCGGCCTGGAGTGCCTTGATCACGGGCGCCATCTTGATGGCCTCCGGACGCGTACCGACGATGCAGAGTACCTTGCGGGTCATGCCTTGTGATTTCCTATCATTGTGACGAGTGAGCGTGCTATCCGGTCCGCGTTGGCCATGAGGGTCAGCGTGTGGGATTTTTCGGTAAGGCTGGGCAGGCAGGCACCGTCGACAATATGCACGCCGCAAAGGCCGGCGACTTCGCCAAGGCGGTCGGTCTGGCCGATCCTGGGGGTCGAGTGCATGGGCAGGGTGGCCGCGTAATGGATATCCGCCCCCGGCCTGCCGACGGTGAAGCTCATGGGCATCAGCAGCGCGCCCATTTTCCAATAGATCCGCCGCAGCTTTGCCTCGGCAGCCTTCATGAGCTCGGGAAGCTCGGGATGCACGTGGCCGCTGATGCGCAACGATCCGTCGGGGCGCAAAACCGCTGTGTTGTTGGACAGGTGCCCGGGAAGGAAGATATTTCCCACGAGACAAGCGCTGAGCAGGTTTTTCAGCAGTTCGATGCTGTAGCGTTTGCCCATGGGGATCCGGCTGACGAACTCGGTCATCGGCAAGCCTGTGGTGCTGAACGTCGAACCGAAAGCCGTTGCGTTGGACGACAACGCCAGGGCGAACGATAGCTGGCCCAGGCCAAATGTCGGCACCCTTGGAGTCCCGAGCATTTTCGGCAGCCATAACAGGAAGGCTGCCGTCGGCGATGACAGCAGTGGCACCGGGGCCCGGTGGTTCAGGCAGTTGAGGGCGAGCCTGGTGGAGGCCAGGGTGCCCGCCGCCAGCAGCAGGCGCGTGGCACGCAAGCGTCGGGCGCAGCGATGATCGGTAATCGCCCAGGCACCGTCCTGTTGCTGCAGATCGTCCACCAAAAAGTCCTGGACGTGCTGGAACCCTGGGTATTGCTTGAGTTTCTGCAGCTCTTGCGACGCGCTATACAACGCCTGGTTCTGACAGCCCCACAAGCAGTTCCCGGACAGATCGCAGGCCTTGCGCTCGTCCAGGGGCTGGCTCAAGACGGCGACCCTGGAGCGGCCAAGGCGAAACCCCAGGTCGGGAAACCCCGGGCGGCGCCGGGTGTACTGATCGAGCAGGCGCTGATGCAGCGTGTCCAGTGGCAAGGGCGGTTGCGACCATTCGTCGAGGCCGAAGTAGCTGGAAAGGTCGTCGTCGATCCCGCCACTGATACCGATCCGGCGAGCGACCGTTTCGTAGGACGCCAGCATTTCGGAATAATCGATGGGCAGCCCGGCAAAGTCACTGGCGCCCAGCGTCGCCACGCCGCAACCCCAGGCATTGGAGAGGCCGCCGGTTGCCAGAGAGCCTATGCCGATAAAGTTGTCGGTCTCGATGCGATTGCGGGCGCTGAACCCCTCGAAGACATGGGCATGGGTCGGCGTCTTCAGCTTGGGCGATACCGCGTCCAGTTGGTTCAGGGCGTGGAAGTTTTCACCGATCATCCATTTCCACTGGTGCTCGTCGTTTGCCCTGGCGCTGAGAAATGGACGCGTCGGCGGCGTCGCCGAGCCTGTATCGGCCTGGGCATCGACCATGAGGACTTTCAGGCCCGCCTTGACCAGCGGATAGGCCGCCGAAGTCCCGGCCGGGCCACTGCCGACAATGATCACATCAAATTCAGGTTTCACGGTGGGCTTCACTTCCAAGCAACAGCCGGCGGGCAAAGGGGCGGCCTAACAGCGCCGTTGTCTTCCCCGCCAGCGCCTTGACCGAGGTGAGTCCCAGCGCAACCAGCGTGGCGACAAGGCTGCGCGGTTGCCGGGCACCGAGAAATACCTGCGCGCCCTGGGTGCTGGCTTCGGCGATACCGAGTGCAACATGAAGGCGCCAGGACAGTTCCCGGCCCTCGGGCTGGAGCAGGACACCCGCATCGTCCAGGAGTGTCAGGAGTATCGGCCAGCGCATCATCAAGCGTGAATGGAGGATGGGATGGGTTTTACCCGCACGCTCCAATGCCCGGGTGTAGCGACTGACCAGGCTTCTTTGCGGCGGGTGTTTGAGCAGGTACTTCAAGAGGATCGCGGCTTCTTGCAGAAGTTTTCGGCGTTGCCCATGGCCGGAGCGATGCATGCCCTGGGCAAGGGGGCGCAATTGGATGCCGAGTTTTCGCAGGGAACGCTCGCTGTCCATGGGCGGCAGGTGGATGAGGGAAAAAATCCGTTCCAGCCCCAGTTTCGCGCCCAAGGATTGCCCGAGTGACAGGCGCAGTAGCCTGAGCAAGGCCACCGGCAGAGGGACTGGCAGGCGAGCGGCACGCACCCGGTGCGTCGCAATCGACATCAGGAAGCGGTCAAAGGCAATCGGCTGCACGGCGCCCAGGTTGAGGATCTCGGCGCGGATGTCGTCGCGCGCCAGGACCGCTAGTATCGAAGCCGCGAGGTCGTCGACATGAATGGGTTGTACGCAAGGCGCCGGCATGAGGATCGGCACAAACGGGCTTCGGCGAACCAGCCCTGATAGCACACCAAAGAGCCCGCGTTCGGGGCCGCCATACACTTGACCGGGACGGATCACGATGCCCCCGGCGGCCAGTACTTCTTGCTCGATACGCCATTTTGTCCGGCCGTAAACGCCAGGGGCCGTGGCTTCGGCGGTTTGGCTGGAGATGAAGACAAACCTGGCCGAGCCTTGTTTTGCGCAACGGATCAGCGCCTGGGCCGCCTGGACTTCGCCGTCTGCGTCGGTGTGAACACCTGTCGAGGTATCGGCAGCCAGATGGATCAGCGCCTGAGTGCCGGCCGGGCACTCGGGGGCCGGGCCTCGCAGGTCGTAAGGAAGCCAGGTATAGGGGGCGTGGCACGGTTGGCGCGTGGCGCAAATGACCTCGTGTCCGCTTGCCGCCGCGAGGGCTGACAAACGTTGTCCGATATAGCCTGTCGCCCCGGTAATCAGTAGCTTCATCGTCATGCGCCTTCGGTGCGGTCAGCGGAAACAGGCGGGCGCGTATCGGCATGAAACACGAACAGTTTGCTGATCCAGTAAGTCAGCACCACGCAGGCCACATCGCAGACAAACTTCACCGCGGCAGGGCTGTTGACGAAATACAGCCCCACGCTGAACAGCGCCGAAGCGAGAGGAATATTGATTGCAAGCAATGAGAAGTAGCGCACCGCTTGAGCCTTGCTGCTGGCGTGGCTCGATTGAAATGTGAAGTGC
The DNA here is from genome assembly GCF_030687595.1 of Pseudomonas sp. FP2300. Taxonomy (NCBI): domain Bacteria; kingdom Pseudomonadati; phylum Pseudomonadota; class Gammaproteobacteria; order Pseudomonadales; family Pseudomonadaceae; genus Pseudomonas; species Pseudomonas sp. FP2300. Next base: position 4,586,617 of record NZ_CP117440.1, on the reverse strand, counting down.
CGATGCAAGAAGAACGCGAACACACCCGCGACGCCTTTGCCGGCGATGTTGGCCAGGACGGGTTGATCCTTGAACAGCGCCATCAACAGCAAAAAAGTCCCCATGTCCAACCCATAGGCCATGAGCTGGATGGCGCCGTACCTGATAAAGGTCAAGGCTTCCTCCTGATGACCACGATGTGATGCAGCGCCAAGACTCGTTTCAACGGATACAGCAGCTTTTCAACGACCTTGAGCACAGGAATCAGCGCGTCAGGCAACAACTGGCGAAAGTTCAAGCCGCCGGAAATCAGGTAGCGCAGATAATTGCCGCAGATCTCCTGGTGAACGATTTCCAAGCCTGGGTGCTTGCGCTCGAACGCCTGCCTGTCGCGAACGAAGATGATGTAGCTGAGGGCCTGGTTGGCACCGTTCATGGGCCCGGTCGACGGGGTTTCCCAAGACGGGAAGTGCATGTCGAAGCCTTCGGACTTGAACAGGCGCTTATAGAGAAAGGCGGCAAAAGGGCCGTGGAAGGGCTCGATCAGAATGGCGCCGCCGCCGCTCTTGAGTGTTCTTTCCAGCTCTGTGAAGAACCGATCGGGATGAGGAAAGTGGTGAAAACAGTTCTGGCCATAAAAGGCCCGGACCGAGTGATCGTCCAGGCTCATTGCCTCGGCATTGAGCGCCATGTCCAGTCGCTCGGTAGCGACAATGTCCGTAGCCAGTACTTCAGGGTACGAATTACGCATGGGCGCGATGCCCGCCCCCAACTCCACCTCAAGACCCTCGACCTTGAAGTAGCGGTCTGCCAGGCGATGAAACGTGTGGTGGAACTCCACGAAGACTTCTCGAAGCATTCGCTTGCGCTCAAGCACTTTGCCGTGAAGCTCGAGGCGTTCGCTGCCATCGACGTCCAACGTCTTGAGCGAGGGGTCCGATAAAAAATCTCTCAGCGCTTTAATGAGTTTTCTTCCCGCAATGACGTTGCTTTACCACGCCTGGATTGCCGTGGTCGGCTGGGTACGGAGGCGATGTCATAACCGAGGAACGCCATGATCAACTGCAAGCCCATGAGCATGGGCAGCGCGCTGAGCATCACGGTTCCGGCTGGTGTCGCGATGCCATTTTGCGCCGATTCGAACCAGTGGTAACTGCCGAAGAGGATGCCGAACAAGAACATGAGAATCCCGATCGGCAGTTCGATCGAAGCCAGGGACATGTCGCGCAGATAATAGTTGTAGAGCACGCGCTTGGTGAAGTTTCGCAAGTGTTTGAACAGGAATTCACCCACGATTTTCGAGATCTTGAGATGACTGACTTCGTCGCCGTATCGGGCTTCCATCGGAATATCCACCACCACGGCACGCACGGTGTTCAGGCGAAACAGAATGTCGGTCTCGAAAAAGTAGCGTTGGCTGACTTTGTCCAGGGGCAGCAGCCGGGCGACGTCACGGTGAATCGCCGTGTAGCCGTTGGTGGGGTCGAACAGGTCCCAGTAACCCGTCGACAATTTGGCCATCAGCGATAGCACAGCGTTGCCGAACAGGCGAATACGCGGCATCGATTGGACTTCCTCCAGATCGAAAAACCGATTGCCCTTGGTGTAGTCGGCTTCTCCCGCCAGGATCGGTTCGATGAACAGCGGGATCAGGGTTGGGTCCATCTGACCGTCCCCGTCGACTTTGACGATGATACTCGCCCCCTCGGCGAGGGCTGCTCGATAGCCGGTCATGACCGCGCCGCCGACGCCTTTGTTGACGTCATGGGGCAATACTTTGACCCGGGGGTCGTTACAGGACGCCAGGACATGCCCGCCCGAGCCGTCCGGACAGGCGTCGTCAATGACATAGATGCGCCAGACCTCCGGCCCTATGGCCTCTATGACGTCCACTATATGAGCGGTGACCCGATAGCTGGGGATGACGACGGCGACGCGTTGTTCGTCCGTGAAAAGCGCTGTTTTTGAGTTCATCGATATCGCCCACTATTGCCTGAATGAAAGGGACTTGAACTCCAGGGGAGTGTCGGTATGGCCGGACGCATAAATGATCACGGACGTCGCGTTCGCAGGGGCAACCACGTTCATTTCATGGGTCTCCCATTGCGTGGTGCAGTCAAACGTCTCGATGCTGGTGGTAATGAAGTTGCCTTGCTCATCCATCCAATTGGCCTGGATTCTTCCGGCAGTGGCTGTCGTTGCGCAGCGGGCGGACACGCTGTTGATGTACGTCAGCCCTGGCGTCACTTCGACACGCTGTATCGCCGGTGTCTGGACGTTGACGGTCAGGATCTTGCGCGACGGGTCATAGGTCGAGGGTGATGTCAGGCTCCAGCCCTCGAGGCTGGACAGCTCTGGATTGAGCAGGTGTTCGTAGTGTGTGTCATTGAGCTTGCGCAGTTCCACGTCACCCAGCCTGGCATACGACGTGGACACATTGAGCAGCAGGTCCAGGCGCGCCTGGGGAAGAGACTTGAGGTCGATCACCAGCCAGTTCACCTGGCGCTGGCGCAAGCGTTGGGCAAGCTCCGATGGCGAGGCCGCCGCATCGAATTCGTTTTTCCACTTCAGGTTGTACCACGACGCGTAAAGGGCATCGCCATGCAAACCCGCCATCAAGGGTGACGCAAAGACCGCCACGGGCTGATGCCCGGTATTCAAGGCGTTGACAGTGTCGACCATGTTTCGGATGGGCAGCCGTTCCAATAGATAGGCATCCCGACCGGTCTTGCTCAACAGTGCGGAGGGGTTGATTTCGCCATAATAAGTCGCGGCCTGGATGAAACGGGTATTGGTCAGGATCAACATGGCACCGGCCAGGATGGCGAGGCTGCGCGGGAAAATCTTCGCGTCGGAAAAGGGCAGGGCCAGGATGACTGAGAACAGCGCGAAGGAGGGGAATACATAACGCAGGTAGGCGGTTGACTGGAACGTCAAGAACATCGCGCCGGCGCCGACCAGGAGAATGCACAGGGCTTTTTTGTTGCCGCTCAACAGCACGGCGATGGCAGCGGTGGGTAGCAGCAGCCATTGAAAGCCTGCCGCGCCAACTCGCCCCTCGATGAACTGAGGCGACTTGAAGACCATTCGATAGAGGGTGTCCCAGGTCACGCCGGTACCGAAAGTGGCCGGTGGTTCGAAGTTGATGTTCGGCCAGAGCGGCGAATGGAAAATGGCATTGAAAAACGGGAACACGGGGTTGCCGGTCAAGTACCCGGCTGAGAGGTAAGGGGTCGCGCCCGCCAGTATCAGGCCGACACTGCCCAGCAGGAGCGTCTTGACGATCCCTTGGACGGCCCAGGCCTTGCAGTGCAGCAAGAGGATCACCAGCAGGACCGGCAGGACGCTCAGGGTCACGGCTTTGGTCGCCAGGGCGAAACCCAGCAGGAGGCCGGCCAGGAGCAGTTGCGACAAGCGCTCCCTGGGATCGGGCGTGAAGCTTGAGACTTTCAGGATCGCGAGCGTCCCGGCCATCATGAAGGCGGTCCAGGCCGACTCTATATGCAGGCTGCTGCTCTCAGCGAAGGCGAGGGGTGTCGACAGAAAGATCAGGCTCGCCCAGCGGGCGCTGGTGGCAGAGCCGCCGGCCCAGAGGGTCATGTTGCGGATTTGCCAAGCCAGCAGCAAAGTGAATGCGCTGTTGCTCAGGCGCGAGGCCGTTTCGCCGGCCAGCATATAGACAATGCTATAGATCCAGTCGGCCAGCATGGGCATGACCGCCCATACATAAGTGCCTGCGTCGAACGACCATTGATGCCGCTGAGCCAGGTGTGACGGGACGAAAAGGTGCATGGCCAACGCGTCATGCCCGACCTCCGGCATGAAGGCGACCAGCACGTAAAGGCTGGCGAAGCTGCAGATCAGTACGTCGAGACCCGTCTGGAGGGGTGTTTGCACTGAACGACTGGCCTGGATCTGCCTCAGCAGTTCACCCCCTATCGACGTGACATGCCGGTGGCCCAATATGAGCGGCGTTAACAGCAGCGCGCCATACAGCCAGGGGTAGTTGATCGGCAAGTAGGCCGCCAGGCCTGTCAGCGTGCCGAACGTGCCCGCTCCCACCAGCAGGTGGACGCTCCAGTCGATCGAGGCTTCTTGCCTGAGCATCCACCTGCCGAGCACGATGCAAGACAGCGCGAACAGCGCGACGACAATGACCGGCCAGATCTGGGCGCAGGCAACGGACAGGCATGCCAGTAAACCCAGGCAAAGGATGAGCGGTGGTTTGCCAGTGAAGACGGTGAGGGCGGCCATGCCTGCCACTGACAGCAGTATCGTCCGGGCGGCGCTGTTCATGGACGCCAGTTCGAGCGTCGAAAAACCGTACACGCCGACCACCGCACTCGCCAGTAAAACCACCAACACCACTGCGTATTTCAGGCTGTATCTGGGCAAAATATCGTCTCGGCTGTTCAGCACCTCAGTGCCATGCAAAGGGGGTGCTTATACGTCTCGGTACGTGTGCGGGACCCAGGAACCCCATTTGCTCTCGTAGATCGCCCGGTTCTTTTCGAAAAGTGCCTGTTTTTTCCTGGCACCCAAAGTATTGAACGAGGCGGACAGATGGTGGTGGACGAAAACATCTTCGGCGCAGGCTGCGCGCATGCCACGACGCTGCACGCGGCGGCAGTAATCGTCGTCCTCGAAGAACCCCAGGCCGTACTCTTCGCACAGGCCACCGACTTGCTCGTAGGTCGAGCGCGGCAACATTACGCAGAAAAACGCCAGGGTGTTGATTTCGAACCACTCGCCCATGCGGGCGCGGGTCATTTGTGCGGCTTCGGCGGGCATGTCTTCTAGCCGGTCATAGCGGGTGCTGACTTTGGCCTCATTGCCGATGTTGTTGGTGATCGGACCGATGATGCCGATTTCCGTGTTGTCCTGCAGGTGGCGGATCAGGCCTTTGATCCAGCCGGCGGTGACGACCGTGTCGTTGTTCAGGATAACCAGATAGTCGCCACTGGCCGCTGCGAGGCCCAGGTTGTTGCCGGCGGCGAAGCCCTTGTTGTCCGGGTTGAGGATGACGATCCGGTCTGGATGTCCCTTGGCCCAGGCGGTGAGGTAGGCCGGGGTCTGGTCGCTGGAATGGTTATCGACGACGATGATTTCAAGGTTCGGGTATTGGCTTTGGGTCAACAGGCTATCGAGGCAGGCCTTGGTCAGTTCGAGGTTGTTATAGGTCAACACCACGACGCTGACTTTAGGCAGGGGTAACGTCGCGATGGCCTCGCGCAGGCTGGCGGCCCGATGCCGCCAGGTCTGGCTCCGGGCGAACGATTGCCGCGCCTTTAGCGTGGCGCTGGCCTCTGGGAGTGCCTCCAATACATCGCGCAGGGTCGAGATGAACTCAGTCGGCTGTTCAATCGCCCAGACCAGTTCGCCGAACTGGCTCAATTCCGGCAGTTTCACCGACACCACCGGTTTCCCCGCGCTCAGGTATTCATAGACCTTGACCGGATTGGTGGCGAGGGTCAGCGGCATGACCTTGAACGGAAGGAGGCAAACGTCCATGGCGTGGAGGTAGTAGGGCAGGGAGGCATAGGGGACTTCGCCTTCCAGGACCACATTCGGGCAGGCCTTGAAGTATTTTTTTGCCTGGACGGTATCGCTGCCGATCAACAGGATCAGGTGCTGCGGGAAGGACTGGGCGACACGCTTGACCAGGTCCAGATCGAACCATTCGGCAATGACGCCGTAGTAGCCGATGATCTTTCTGTTGGAAGGATCCCGGTAGACCTTGTCGGGACGTTGGCTGAAGAAACTGAACTCGCAGGCGTTGCGGATCACCTCTACGTTGCGGTTTTCCCGCTTGCCGTGCCGTTCGATCCAGTCGGAGGTGGCCACCAACAGATCCGCCCTGCGCATCAGGGCGATCTCAAGGTCGAGCATTTCCTGGGCAACGTTGCCGAAGCCTTCGTGATGGTCCATGCAGTCATAGACTAGCGTGGTGTTGGGGACACGCCTCGCCAACGGGAACCAATAGGCGTGCTGGACGATGCAATCCACGGCACCGACGTTCGCCGATTGCAGGAGCATGGCCAGCCCTTGGCATAACTGGCGGATCGCGGCCGCTGACGGCGGGGCATGATAAATGGCCGGTGCGCCACGTACCTTGAAACGGATCTGGAACAGCCGTTTGGAGCCTTCCAAAAGCTCTGCTTCGAAACCAGGGGCATCATCGTCGATAAAGTGGTTCGAGACATAAAAGGTCGTTTGTCCGGCCCGGGCCAACTCCTTGGCCAGGTTCTGTGGGCGCTGGATGCGGAAGTGCCAGTCAATCACGCCGAACATCAGGATCATGGGCCGCCCGTGACTAGACGGCACGGCAAGGTTTACGGGCGGTGGCAGAGGTTGCAGCGGGATGAGGCCAGCGGGTGCCGCTGATTCGCCTGGCGTTGCCTTGCCGGGTTTCAACCAGCTTCGAAGCCGACTCGCCAGTTTGCTTTTACGGTGTGCGGAGAGGGGCAGCCAGGCGTAGACCCGGCGCGACAACTTATACAGCTGCTTGCGTATCGAATAACGCAGCGGTGCGCGTTCAATGGCGTTGCCCCAGTCCGAAAGCTTGAACAGCTCAGCCTGCTTCGCCGCCAGTTGGGCGCGCAAATCCACCGCCCAATCGGAAAGCGCGACCGCCTCGCTTTCTTTTGTCTGGAGCAATGTCTCGGCGTCTTTCAGGCGCTGTTCGGCCAACCGCAGTTGCTCGCGCAGCCGCCCGGCCTTGCCTTCTTGAAGTGACAGGCGAGTGCGAAGCGCTTGTGAACCCAGGTTCAATTGTTTGATAAGCCGATCTCGATTCTCGATTTCCTTGACCAGCTGTAAGGCCTCAATGGATCTGGATTGTGTTGAGCGATTCAGTTGGTCAATGCAATCAACAAGACGGTTGATCTGGTCCATGCGGTTTTCTGGTCCTTTGGTCAATACGGCAACGCACACTCGGTCTTTCAGGATCGATGACTGGCTTCAATCACCAGCCAGGCCTCCAGCCGTGCAATGAATCAGCATAGCGGTTGCTGGACGGGGTGCCACGCGACAAACGTCATATGACGTCGGCGAAGCCCTTGCGTGTCCTCTGGAACCAGGCAAACCCGCAACAGGCAATCAGCACGGCGATTGCCGAGTAAACCGCCAGGTGCTCCCATTGCGGCGGCCTGCCCCAGAACATTACATCGCGAACCATTTCCACCGGCAGCGTCAGCGGGTTTGCCTGCAAGACGGCCTGATAGCTCTGTGGAAGCGTCGAGAGGGGATAGAAAATCGGAGAAAGGAACAGCATCGCGGTGATGATAATGCCGATGAACTGGCCGATATCGCGCAGGTACACACTTATCGAGGCGAGAAACCAGGAAATACCCAGCGTCAGCAACACCAACGGAAACAGCACCAGTGGCAGCAGAAGAGCGGTGACCGGTGGGGTACCGAACAGGACGATGTAGAAGACCAGCCAGGCCAGGAGGCTGACTGCCATGTGGAACAGCGCTGCGCCGAGGGACACCAGGGGCAGGGTTTCCAATGGGAATACAATCTTCTTGACGTAGTTGGTGTTGGCCAGCACCAGGCCAGGCGCACGGTTGATGCATTCGGAAAACAGGTTGAATACCAGCAGGCCAGCGAACAGCACCAGGGCGAATTCGCTCTTGGACTCACCGCCGCCAGACCAGCGGGCCTTGAAGACGACACTGAACACGAACGTGTAGACCACCAGCATGAAGGCCGGGGTGAAGAACGACCATAAAATGCCGAGCATGGAGCCTTTATAGCGACCGATGACTTCCCTGCGGATCAACACGTAGATCAAGATTCGATTGATCAGGACACTCTTGATCATGGCGACAGGGGACATGCTGAACGACTGCATCGGTGCTTGATCCTTAAGACAATATCGGATGCTTCTTGAGTGGCATCCTCATGAGGGTAGGCCAAGTGTAGATTCATTCGCAGTTTTTTATCCCATCTGTGCTTAACTCATCCGCAGTGCCCAACGAAGGACTGATCCAGTAACGCCGCAATAATGGCCGCGATTCATGGAAGGGTTTTACCGATGTCGTTTGAAGTGGCCATCAGCGCCGAAAACCTGAGCAAGTGTTATCAGATTTATGATGCGCCCAAGGACCGCCTGTTGCAGATGCTGGTGCGCGGCAGGAAGCGTTTCTATCGCGAGTTCTGGGCCCTGGACGATGTTTCCCTGACCATCGCAAGGGGGGAGACCGTCGGTATCATCGGCCGTAATGGCAGTGGCAAATCCACCCTGTTGCAGCTGATCTGCGGAACGTTGATGCCGACCCGGGGCAGCGTCCAGGGGCATGGCCGGATTGCAGCGTTGCTGGAGCTGGGGTCGGGTTTCAATCCGGAATTCACCGGCCGGGAAAACGTCTATGTGAATGCGGCGGTGCTGGGCTTGAGTCGCTCGGAAATCGACGCTCGCTTCGATGACATCGTCGCCTTTGCCAATATCGGCGATTTTATCGACCAGCCCACCAAAATCTATTCCAGCGGCATGCTGGTACGGCTGGCCTTCGCCGTTTCGGTCTGTGTCGAGCCCGAGATCCTGATCGTCGACGAGGCCCTCTCCGTCGGCGATGCATCCTTTCAGTTCAAATGCCTGAATCGGCTGGAGGAACTGGCGGCCAAGGGCACGACGCTGCTGTTCGTCTCCCATGACATGAGCATGGTCAAGCGCTTTTGCCACCGGGTCATCTACTTGCGCGCGGGCCGGGTCGTTGCCAGTGGCTCACCCGACGAAATGGCCGAACTGCACTTGCTCGACATGCGTGACGAGCAACGTCGCTGGGCCAGTGGCGGGGTCATGCCGGTAACGCGCAAGCCATTCATGGGCGAGCAGGAGGGGATGGCCTTTGGGACCGAAGAGGGGCATATCAGTGCCGCCTGCTTTACCAACACCCAGCAGCTTTGCTCCAGTTACCTGTATGGCGACGACATCGAGATTCGCGTCGAGGCCATGCTGCATGAGTCGATCACTCAACCCAACATCAGCTTCACCATTCAGGAAGCCAGGCTGCTGGTGATTGGTGGCGGTAACTTCGCACTGCAACCGGGGCCCGTCGAAAACGGTTGGCGGCGTACGGCGATTACAGTGCGCTTCCCGGCCAACCTCGCCGAGGGCCGCTATCATGTCACGCTCAAACTGTTGCACGGTGCGACGGAAGACACCTCACAACTGATCGAGAAGCAGGTCGCGCCATTGGCGTTCGACATGCTGCCGAACCACAAGCGTTTCCTGGGCATGGTCGACCTGGGGTTGCAGAGGATCGACCCTCGTCCAGCCGAGTCGCTTGCCAAGGCCTGTGGGACCCAAGGAGAGAAGGTTTTGACGGAACAGTTGGACGAGCGCACTTGGCAGGTCGCTATATTCGGTACCTTTGACGTAGAAAACTACGGCGATCTGCTGTTTCCGCTCATTGCCGAGGCGGAGTTGGCCCGGCGCTTGGGTTCAGTCAACCTGCATCGATTTTCCTATCACGCCAAAAAAACACCGCAATGGCCCTATGCGGTGACGTCGCTGACCGAGCTGCCTCATGTGGCGTCCAGCCTGGATGGTGTTTTGATCGGCGGTGGCTTCCTGATCCGCTTCGATAAAGTCGTTGCCCACGGCTATGGTCCGACGACCGCCAGTATCCATCACCCTACCGGTTATTGGCTGACCCCTGCGCTCATCGCGCAGCAGCACGGGGTCCCGGTCATGTGGAATGCCCCCGGGATGCATTGCAACAGTATCCCCGACTGGGCCAGGCCGTTATTGACGATGGCTCTTGAGCAAAGCCAGTACGTGGGAGTACGCGATGCACTGTCACGCGATACTCTCGGCGCGCTCACCCAACAGGCCGAGATCGAAGTGTTGCCCGATACCGCATTTGGCTTGCCCCACCTGATCGACGAGCAGCAGCCCTGCGCCGAGTTCATTCGCCTGCGCGAGCGCGCCGGGTTGATCGGGCCCTACATCGTGATCCATGCCATTCACGTGGTGGAGTCCTTTGTAAAACTGTTCGAAGACCACGCCGAGGCGTTCCAGGGCTATCAGTTTTTGGTGGTGCCGATTGGCCCCGTCCTGGGGGACGATCCGTCGGCCATTGCGGCGCGCCTGCCCCAGGCCATCACCTTGTCGTTCTGGCCGGAACCGTTGCTGATGGCGGAAATTATCAGCCAGGCCCAAGCGGTGATCGGCCACAGCTACCACCTGGCAATCACCGCCCTGGCGTTTGGTGTCCCGGTGTTTTGCTCGGCGGATCTGACGACGGGCAAGTACACGGCACTGGCGAAGTTCGACTCACTCCACGCGTTGCCGGACGTGGCCACGGTCGATCCGCAATGGTTTATCGCCCGTGTCGGCAAGACCCACCCATCGCCCGCGGCGCGTGCGGCGGCGGATCGGTTGGTCGAGCATTGGGATCGGGTCGCGGCGATCATTCGCCAGGGTAAAACGTCTGCCCAGCCGGTGTTGGGGGCCTTTCTACAGCATCTGCCCAACCTGCTCGAAGCCGCCGCCGAGGGCCGCGACCCCTTGCCGGCTGAATGTCCGGCAAGCCCTGTCGTGCCCGAGCCTGAGCTCATCGAGCCGCTGCACGACCCGGCAGTACAAGCGCTTGCCCAGCAGCAACAGATCGTTCAGCTCAGTCAGCAACTGGCGCTCAGTGACGCCAGGATGCTTGAGTTGCAGAACTCCAATTCCTTCCGAATGACCGCACCACTGCGCTCCATTGCCCGTGGTATCAGAAACCTGACAGCGAACAAGAACAGACAATGCTAGATCTCTCTCGTCTCACGCCAGCGGCTCTAAGGGCTCACCCGTTCTCATGGGCTGAAATCGGCAGCCTGTATTCGGTCGAGAACGCCGCCGCGTTGGCGGCCTCCTTTCCTCATGACCACTTCAAGACGGTGAGTGGTTATGGTGGTGAGAAGAACTATGACTATGAGGCCCGTGCCTTGGTGGGCATGGGCTCCAACACCATCGCTTTCCCTGAAGAACTGAGCGAGGCGTGGTTGAGGCTGGCCCGGGATCTTGGCTCGGCGGGCTATCGAGAGGCCATGTCGGAGCTGACCGGGATCGACCTGCGGGCCGTACCGATGGAGGTCAACGTCTTTCATTACGGTCCCGGCGCCAGCCTGGGGGCCCATCCGGACCTGCCCGATAAACTGGTCACCCATATCCTGTATTTCAATGAGTCCTGGGACCGCAATGACGGCGGGTGCCTGAATATCCTGCACAGCAATGACCCCAACGCCGTGGCGGCCGAGATCGAGCCCCTGGTGGGCAACTCGGCGATCCTGGTGCGCTCGGATCATTCCTGGCATGCCGTCACCCCGGTGGTGAGCGGCTGCCATTCTTCGCGCCGCAGCCTGACGGCAACGTTCTACCGACCGGGCTCCCAGAGTTCCATGTGGCCGCCGGGCGACCACACGCCACTGCATGGATACCCACGTGCTTAAGCTCGACAGCACCTTGATCGACCGCGACGCCGCCCTGGCTCAAAGAGACGCAGCCATCCATGAGCGCGATATCGCCTTGGCAAAAGTCGACTTCCTGCAAAATACCCGTTCGTGGCGTTTTACCCGACCCTTGCGTTCGCTTTTTCGGTGGATGCGTTATGGTTTTAGCGCAACGCAGGAATTTCCCGAGATAGCCGCTGCGATCGTCTACCCGACCGCACCGGAGCCGTTGCTGAACCCTGAGGTGGAACCGGATTTCACCACCAAAGGGCACCTGGATATCCTCTGCTTCGCCAACATTGAGTGGGCTGCACGATTCCAGCGACCGCAGCAGTTGATGAGCCAGTTCGCGAACAATGGTTATCGGGTGTTTTACATCGTCCCCTCCAGTGTGCCGGAGCAGGGACAGCCCTATCGATTGACGTCGGTGGCGCCCAACATTTTTGAAGTGGCGCTGCAACGTGATGTGCAAGAGGCGTATTACGAAAAAACAGTGACGCCTGAGAACCATCAGGCTTTGCTGCTCGCCATGACTGCGCTGGTCGCCGATATGCAGATAAGAACCGCCCTCTCGGTGGTACATATCGCCTATTGGAGCCCCGTGGCCCGCAGCCTGCGAGCCATGCATGGCTGGCGCATTCAGTATGACTGCATGGATGACTGGGATGGTTTTCCGAACATCGGTGAGCAACTGCTGAGCGAGGAACAGAGCCTGATTGCCCAGGCGGATCTGGTAACCGTTTCCGCCGCGTTGCTTTACCAGAAGTGGAGCGCCCACAACCCGCGCTGTGTACTGGTCCGAAACGCAGTGGATTTCGCCTTTTTCCGGCAGCATTGTTTCACCAATGATGTGCTCAGCGGGCTTGTCGGCCCGGTGATTGGTTACTACGGCGCCCTGGCGCAATGGCTCGACTATCCGTTACTGGCGGCGCTGGCGGACAGGCGGCCAGAGTGGAACTTCATCCTGGTGGGGGATATTTTCGTCGACGATCTGGCGGGCCTTGAGCACAAGCCCAATGTGCAGTTGCTGGGCAGGAAGCCTTATTCGCAAATGCCGCTTTACCTGGAGCATTTCGATGCCTGCCTGATTCCCTTCAGGCTCTACAACGTGACTCATGCGGTCGATCCGGTGAAGTTCTACGAGTACATCAGTGCAGGCAAGCCGGTGATCTCCACCCCACTGACGGAGATGAGCATCTATAAAGACTTGCTGTACTTCGCAACCGGGGTCGATGAGTTCATCGAACAGATCGAGCATGCCTTGGCCGAGAGCGACCTGGTCCTGTACAAACGACGCGTAGAACTGGCCCGGGCCAATGACTGGAAAGATCGATTCAATAGCATGCAACTGGCGATCGTCGGGCTGTACGAAAAAGTCTCCATCGTGCTTGTGACGTACAACAATCTCAATCTGACCGTTCAATGTGTAAACAGCATTCTGCGCAATACCGCCTGGCCCAATTACCAGCTCATTGTCGTCGACAATGGTTCGCAGGATGGTACGGGTGATTATCTTGAGCGCCTGCGCCAAGAGGTACCGACCGCGAAGGTCATTCTCAACCCGGACAACCGAGGCTTCGCTGCGGCCAATAATCAGGGCTTGCGAGAAGCCGACGGTGACATCCTGCTGTTGCTCAATAACGACACGGTAGTGCCTGACGGCTGGCTGGAACCGCTGGTCAGGCATTTGAGGGACCCGAGTGTCGGCTTGGTCGGACCGGTCACGAATGCGGTAGGAAACGAAGCGAAAGTCGAAGTTCCCTACACCGACATTCAACAGATGCAAGATTTTGCAGACCGCTACACCGAAGCCCACAAGGGACGGTCGTTCGATATCTCGATGCTCGCCATGTTTTGCATCGCCTTCCGCCGTGGGATCCTCGAAGAGGTGGGGTATCTGGATGAAGCATTCGGTATCGGGATGTTCGAAGACGACGACTACAGCCGTCGCGTGCAGGCGGCCGGTTACCGGACTGTCTGTGCCGAAGATGCGTTTATCCATCACTACGGGCAGGCATCGTTCAGGAAGCTGATCGCCAGCGGTGAGTACCAGGCCCTCTGGGACAAGAACCAGGCGTACTTCGAAAGCAAATGGGGGGCTTGGCAAGCCCATGTTCATCGCGCCGAGCCTGGTATCGAGACGCAGGAGAAGGGCTAGGTCGCGTTGGTCGTGAGGCTGTTTACAGTCGACATGAGTGGGAGCGAGCTTGCTCGCGATGACGTCGGCACAGGCAACATCACCGCAAACTGAACCACCGCTATCGCGAGCAAGCTCCCACACTCAATCTTCAGTAGACCCAAAATTCGCCTGAGGCTATTTCAGCGCCCGGGCAAGTCTTCGCCCATCAGGTGAAACGCCCTGGGCGCAAAGCCAAGCCGGTCACTGGCGTCGGAATGGTCGAATACCAGGTCCTGGTTCATGCGCGCCACCAACGCGCCAGAAAGATGTCGGTAGCGTGGCAGGCAGCGCATGATCGAAACGACCTGGGTTAACGCCTTGGCGGGGAGGGGCAGTGTTCGTTCGGGGCATCCCAGGGCCTGGAATATTCGTCTCACCATGGTGTGATAAGGCAACACTTCCCCTCCTGAGAGGTTATAGCCGCCACTGGGCAGGCCAGGCGTACTCAGGGCCGACAGGCACGCCTGGATCACGTCGTCAGCATGCACCGGCTGGCGCAGTCCGGTTGCGCCGTCGATGAGCGGAAAAAAACCGAAGCGTTGGATGAAACGGGCAATTTGCGAGATGTTCTTGTCGCGGCCAAAGCCATAGATCATGGTCGGTCGCAGGATCACCCATTCGATTTGCCGTTCGATCGCCCACTGCTCGAGCTGTTCTTCTGCGCGTACCAAGCGTTGCGCCAACGCCCTTTCCCGGGCGTCGGGCGATGCTTGTTTGGCAAAGCGGCTTGTGGAGGACAGCGCGACAACGCGTTTGACGTGGGCGCTGGCAAGGCGCTCCAGATAATCGGGTAATACCCAGATGGGGGCAAATGACAGGAAGGTATCCAGCGTCAGTCCGTGCCAGTTGTCAGCGTTTCTCCACGTCACATCGGGGCAGGACACCTTGGGCAGACTTCGAGTGAAGGCACTCGTTGGGTGACCGGTTTGTGCCAGCAATGGCAGGGTGCGCTCGCCCAGGAGGCTGGAGCCGCCCAATATTCCTATTCGCAACTGAGGTCTCTTATCAAGGGTTCCATGCATTTTTAAGCCGGGTAGTTGCGTGGCGAAGGATCATCAGACTGAACCGAAACCAGACCGCGATCACCACGCTGACCCATAGGGCTGCAGGGTATTTGCGGCGGAAAAACTTGCGATAGAAACGCAGGATCCCCAAGTGTTTGTGCCATTCGACGAAATAGGGACGATGACGGCTGCAGCCACCGAATACATGCGTCACCTGGGCATCCGGCACGAACAGAACGCTCCAGCCGGCCTGATGGAAGCGCATGCACCAGTCCAGGTCCTCGCAATGAAGGAAATAGTCTTCGTCCCACAACCCGACGCTCTCGATCGCTTCGCGCTTGACCAGCGTGCAAGCCCCGGAGATGGCTTCAACGACAATGGGGGCGCAGGGGAGCGGTTCCTTGTGCAATAAAAAGTCGGAAAACACCGATGGAAAAAATACTGAGAGCCGTGAAAGTCCGAAAGCCCGCATGAAGGCGCGTCTGGGCGTCGGAAACACCCGGCGTCCCCCGGCTTGCTCGCTACCGTCCGGATTGCACAGGAACCCTCCAACCATGCCGATCTCTGGTGAACTGCGTAGCGCCAGCAGCAAGCGGTCCATGGCATCGACGGCCAGCACGCTGTCCGGGTTCAAGAAAAATAAATTGGCGGCCGTTGACAGGCGGGCGCCTTGGTTGCACGCCACGGCGAAGCCGAGGTTGGCGGTGTTGCGTACGATTTGAAGTGAGTCGCCGGCAGCGTGGGTTCGTTCCAACAGCATCAGGCTATCGTCGTGAGAGTCGTTATCCACCACGATCACCCGGGAAGCGCCGGCGGTAAACACCGACCCTACACACGCCACCAAAAGCTCACCAGCGTTGTAATTGACAATGATCACATCACACTCGCCACGTAGAGATGATGTGCTCCATTCATCAATAGCGGGCAGTTCCATTGCTTCCAACTTAATCACTCCATTGCTCAAACCTGGATACGCATGGGATCGCAACTACTCAGGTTGGTATTCAAGATAGCAGGTCCACGGCCTTCGACCAGTTCCGACCAGCATGGTCAGAATGTCTGCCCCAAGGAAAATTGAAACACCTGCGTATCGGCGTTATCCGGGGTTCGGACCGGAAAGGCCACGTTGGCACTCAATGGACCCAGCGGGCTATACCAGGTCACCCCGACGCCTACCGAACTGGCCATCTGGCTGAGGTCGAGCCCGTCGCATCCCTGGGTGGTGCTCAGGTAGCACTTGTCGGAGTAGACGCTGCCGACGTCCCAGAACACTGAGGTGCGCAGGGATTTGTTGTCTTTGATAAAAGGCAGCGGGAACAGGTATTCCACGCCGCCGGTGATGAGTATGTTGCCGCCCAGCGACTCGGTGTCACGGTCGGAGTAGTACGCTTGGCCGGCGCTGGCATAGGTGCCGGTGGCCGGAGTGTTGCGCGGGCCGAGGGTGCCGCTCTCAAAGCCGCGCACCGAGCCTTCGCCACCGGCGGTGTAGTTTTCATAGAACGGCAGGCCGTCTGTCGAGCCGTAGCTGTTGCCGTAGCCGAGTTTGGTGTGCAAGCGCAGCGAAGTAGCGTCGCTGACCGGCAGGAAGGCCTGCCCGGTGTAGTCGATCTTGTAGAAGCTCAGGTCGCTGCCGGGCACGGTCACCATCAGGTTCAGGTTTTGCGAATGTCCGCGGGTGGCCAGCACGCCTTTGTTCAGCGTCGACTCCGACCAGCCGAGGTTGGCCTTGAAGTTGGTGAAGTCCTTGCCTTCACGCTCGATGAAGTCGTAGATCTCATCGGCGCTGTAGGTGCCTGGTTCGATGCTGTCATGTTGCACCGTCAAGCCGAAATTCAGCCGTGAGGTTTCATTGATCGGATAGCCGAGGGTGGTGCCGGCGCCGTAGCTATTGATGGAATAGTACGAATAGTCGTCATCGTAGTATTCGTTGTAGTCGGTGGCGTTGTAGAACACGTTGTAGCCCAGGCTCACTCCGTCCGGCGTGAAGTAGGGGTCGGTAAAACCGATGTTGTACTTGCTTTGGTAGGAGGAGCGGGTCAAGCCCAGGCTGGCGTAGTTGCCGGTGCCGAGAAAATTGTTCTGGGTGATCGAGCCACCGAGGATCAGGCCGGCACTTTGCGAGAAGCCGACACTGGCGCTGATCGAGCCGGAAGCCTGCTCCTCGACGCTGTAGTTCACGTCGACCTGGTCATCGACGCCCGGTACGGCCGGGGTCTCGACGTTGACTTCCTTGAAGAAGCCCAGGCGCTCGAGGCGGGTCTTGGACTGGTCGATCAGGTAGGTCGAAGCCCAGCCACCTTCCATCTGGCGCATTTCACGGCGCAGCACTTCGTCCTCGGACTTGGTGTTGCCACGGAAGTTGATGCGGTTGACGTAGGCACGCTTGCCCGGGTCCACGGCGAAGGTGATGTCGACGGTATGGTCTTCATCGTGGGGCTGTGGCACGCCGTTGACGTTGGCGAAGGTGTAGCCCTCGTTACCCAGGCGGCGGGTGATCAGCTCGGACGTGGTGGTCATCAGCTTGCGCGAGAACACCTGGCCCTTCTGCACCAGCAACAGCGACTTGACCTGGTCTTCGGGGACCTTCAGGTCACCGCTGAGTTTGACGTCACGAACGGTGTATTTCTCGCCTTCGTTGACGTTGACGGTGATGTAGACGTGCTTCTTGTCCGGGGTGATGGACACCTGGGTCGAAGCGATGTCCATGTTGATGTAGCCACGGTCCAGGTAGTAGGAACGCAGGCGCTCCAAGTCACCGGAGAGCTTTTCACGGGCGTACTTGTCGTCGTTCTTGAAGAACGACAGCCAGTTGGTGGTCTTGAGTTCGAACAGGTCGATCAGGTCTTCATCCGGGAAAACCGTGTTGCCCACCACGTTGATGTGCTGGATGGCCGCCACGGTGCCTTCGTTGATGTTGACCTTCAGGCCGACGCGGTTGCGCGGCTGCGGCACCACTTCGGTGTCGACAGTGGCCGAGTAGCGGCCCTGGGCAACGTACTGGCGTTGCAGCTCGTTACGCACACCTTCGAGGGTGGCGCGCTGGAAGATCTCGCCTTCGGCCAGGCCGGACTGCTTGAGGCCCTTCATCAGGTCTTCAGTGGAGATCGCCTTGTTGCCTTCGATCTCGATACTGGCGATGGACGGTCGCTCGACAACGGTGATGATCAATACGTCACCGTCGTGTCCCAGTTGGATATCCTGGAAAAAGCCGGTCTTGAACAGCGCGCGCGTGGACTCCACCAGGCGCCGCTCATCGGCGTTATCACCGACGTTCAACGGCAAGGCCCCGAACACACTGCCTGCGGAAACGCGCTGGAGGCCGTTGATGCGAATATCGGAAATCTTGAACCCTTGGGCGTGAGCCAGTGTGACATTGAGCAGCAGTGCAGCCGAGCAGAGCAGGCGCGAAAAATTCATCAAGATCTTATCCAGGACACATCGACAAGTGGTGTAGGTGGAGGCGGATATCTCACCGCAAGACGAGTCACCGCGGGAGCGAGCGGGCTGGTGGCGAGCAAGCATAAAAGTTCGCCGCGTTTGGTGCGGTTAACCCAATGTCAAGTTAGGTAAAGGTTTGCCCGCGGCGATGACGATGCGTGGCACACGGGCGATAATGGGCCGACACCTACTCAAGAGCGGCCCATGATCTCTGTATTGCTAGTCGACGATGACCAGGAACTGACGGGAATGCTCAGCCAATACCTGGAGCGCGAAGGCTTCGAGGCGACTGCGGTGCATACGGGGGAAGAGGGCGAGGTTCAAGCGCTGTCCGGTCGCTACAGCATCGTGGTGCTGGACGTGATGCTGCCGCGGCTGTCGGGTATCGAGGTGCTCAGGCGCATTCGGGCCGTGAGCCAGGTGCCGGTGGTGTTGCTGACGGCCCGTGGCGACAACATCGACAAGATCACCGGCCTGGAACTGGGGGCCGATGACTATGTACCCAAGCCCAGCTCACCGGGGGAATTGGTGGCGCGTTTGCGGGCGATCATGCGTCGGGTGCAGCCGGCGGATCGGTCAACCAGCGAAGTGATCAGGACCGGGCCGTTGGTCCTGTGGCCCGGCAAGCGCCAGGCGCTCTGGCAAGGGCGCGAGCTGGGGGTGACCAGTACCGAGTTCAGTTTGCTCGAGGAGCTGGCCCGCTGTGCCGGGCAAGTGGTGAGTAAACAGAATCTGTCGCTCAATGCCTTGGGCTGTCCCTTGACGCGTTATGACCGACGCATCGATGTGCACATCAGCAGCATTCGCCACAAGTTGGGGCCGCGTCCCGACGCCAAGGCCTGGATCCAGAGCGTGCGTGGCCTCGGTTACCTGTTGATTGCCGAATGATGAAGCCCAGCCGACTGTTCTGGAAACTGTTCCTGGCGTTCTGGCTCGCCACCAGCCTGACCTTCCTGGTCGGGTTGGGCCTGCTGATGATGGGCAGTTCCAGGCCAGGGGATCCTCATCTGGAAACCATCCTGGCCGCTGAAGGACAGCTCCTGCGCCAGTTTGGCGTGGAGTCGGGCCGGCAACTGCTGGCGGTTTGGGAGCACCCTGCTGACCAGGCCGTTGGCGTGTATGACAGTACCGGTCAATTGCTGGCCGGGGCACCGGTTGCGCAACCGGCTTACACGCGATCGGTCATCGGCAAGGACGGCGCCGCACTGTTGCTCAAGTCGACCCATCCCCTGGCTCAAGAGCGCGACAAAGGGCCAAGCCCCTGGACGCCGTTGATCATCGGCACGGTCATGAGCGCGCTGTTCAGCGGTTTCATGGCGTTCTACCTGGCATGGCCGCTGGCCTATCTTCGGCGCGCCATGAGTGACGTGGCCCAAGGACGCTTCGAAACCCGGGTCAAGCCGATCATGGGCGCGCGACGTGATGAAATCGTCGATCTGGCCGAAGACTGCGACCGAATGGCCAACCAGTTGAAGCTGTTGGTAGAAGCCCAACAACACTTGTTGCACGACATTTCCCACGAACTGCGCTCACCGTTGACCCGCATGCAGGCGGCCATCGGGCTGCTGCGGCAAGATCCGGCTCGCCAGGAAATGGTGGAGCGCATCGACCGTGAGTCGGTGCGCATGGACACGCTGATCGAGGCCTTGTTGACCCTGGCGCGTCTGCAGGGCCGACCAGAGAGTATCGAGCGCGAGCCAGTCGATATCGTCGAGTTGCTGTCGCTAATCGTCGAGGACGCTCGATTCGAAGCGCAGATGAAAGGGTGCCAGGTCAGTCTGCAGGCGTGCCCGGGGTTTGTCAGTCGGGTCAGCGGCGAGCTGTTGTATCGGTGTTTCGAGAACGTCATTCGAAACGCGGTGCGCCATACCCGGCCAAACACCACGGTGATGGTCGTGGCCCAGGTCAATGGCGGCGTAGACGGCCTGACGGTGCAGATCAGCGATCAGGGCCCGGGGGTTGAACACTCGCGGCTACAGAGCATCTTCAATCCGTTCGAGCGTGGCTTGAACGAAGCCAGTGCCGGCTTTGGCCTGGGCCTGGCCATTGCCTCGCGGGCCGTGGAGATATACGGCGGCACCATCCACGCGCGCAATGAGCCGTCCGGCGGGTTGACCGTGGAAATCAGCTTGCCCCGTTGGGCATGATCTTTACACGATATTACATTGGCTTGACGGCTCTGTACGCCCCGCCTCAGTAGACTTTGCGTTCAAACTCAAGCAGCGTTTGCTGACGTTTCAGCGTGGAGGTGGTCATGTTTCTGGTTCATAAGAAGGGCTTCGTCCCCGGCAAGAAAATGGTCGACGGTCTGGTGCCCTACGACTTCTTCTGCGAAGACAATCCGGGCCTCAATCTGTTTGTCTTCACTGGCTCCGCCACGCCGGGCAAAGTGGTCGAGGAACAGACACTCTGGGGGTTTACCCGTCTTGAACGTTTTGAAGCGTTGACCGGCACGCTGGTGTCGAACAAAAAACAGCAAGGCTGGTTCCAGAAGGTCAATGTGCTCACCGGCCCCGCCCAGAACGGTACTCAAGGCGTGAAGTTCCAACGGGTGCTGAAAATCATCAAGCACACCGATGCATCGAGTCGTGTGACCAGCAAGGCCGACTACGAGATCCAGACAGACGAAGGCGACACCTACTTCACTCGTCGGCCTGCTGCGGGGGGCAGTGCGCAAACCATTATCTATTCGGCGGATCAATAGAGACCCTCAGCATCTGTGCCGCTGACCCTCCGCTATCGCGAGCAGGCTCGCTCCCACAGAGGATTGTGGGTGTTCACAGCATCCGCACACGACGCAAGGGCGCTCGTCAAGGCAGCCTGCTTTGGCAGGCTTCAGACGTCGGCAAGCTGAAACCGATAACCCACGCCATACAACGATTCGATGGGGTTTTCCGCCGGGCAGGCCTGTTCGAGCTTGCGCCGCAGATTGCGGATATGGCTGTCGACGGTGCGATCAGTGACCACCCGGTGATCGGAATAGATCCTGTCGAGCAACTGATCCCGGGAAAACACCCGCCCCGGGGACTGTGCCAGCGTGCTGAGCAGGCGCAGTTCCAAGGGCGTCAGGTCCAGGGCGATGCCATCGAGTGACGCTTGGTAGCGGTCTTCGTCAATCAGCAGGCGCGCGGGTTGGTTGACCACCAGTTGCGGGCTGCGGCGCAGGATCGCCTTGACCCTGGCCACCACTTCCCGAGGGCTGAAGGGTTTGCAGATGTAGTCGTCGGCCCCCAGGTCCAGCCCGAGCAGGCGATCCACTTCCTCCACGCGGGCGGTGATCATGATGATCGGCACGGCACTGAAGCTGCGTAGCTCCTGGCACACTTGCAGGCCGTCGCGCCCTGGCAGCATCAGGTCGAGCAGAATCAGCCGCGGTTCGTGGGCCCGGACTGCCGGCACCACCTGTAGCCCGTTGTCCAGGCATTGAACCGCATAGTCGGCGGCGACCAGGTAATCACGCATCAGTGCGGCCAGCTTGGGTTCGTCTTCGACGATGAGGATCGGGCTGTCATTGACCATGCTTCAGGCGCTCCGTGGCAGGCGCAGGGTCAGCCAAAGGCCGCCCAGCGGCGAGTGATCGGCGCTGAGGCTGCCGCCATGGGCCAGGGCGATGCTGTGACAGATGGCCAGCCCCAGGCCAGCGCCACCACTGGCGCGATTGCGTGAGGTTTCGCCGCGGTAAAAACGCTCGAACAACCGTGATAACTGGGTGGCATCGACCCCGGGACCGGAGTCCAGGAAGTCGACGCGCACGGTGTCGCCCTCGTCGGCGGCTCGAATACGCAGCACACCGCCCTCGTCGGTATAACGCACGGCATTTTCCAACAGGTTGCTGAACAGCTGCTGCAAGCGCTTGGGGTCGGCCTCCAAGCGTAGCGACGGGGCTGGCAGTTCCAGCTCCAGGCTCAGGTGTCGGGCATTGCAACGCTCCTGGAACATCGCCACGCAACTTTCCAACAGCTCGTTGAGATCGCATTCGCTCTTGCGGTAGGTCAGCGCGCCGACATCGGCCAGGGACAGTTCGTAGAGATCATCCACCAGTTTACTGAGCATGCTGACTTCGCCTTGCAGTGACTTCATCGAGGACGGGTCGAGGGTGCGTACGCCGTCTTCGATGGCTTCCAGTTCACCGCGCAGCACCGACAACGGGGTACGCAGTTCGTGGGACACATCGGCCATGAATTCCCGACGCATTTTTTCGTTGCGTTCCAGCGTATACGCCAACTGGTTGAAATCCCGGGCCAACTGACCGACTTCGTCATTGGACGCCACCGACACTCGGTTACTGTATTCACCGGCGGCCAACCGGTGGGTGGCGGCGGCCACGCGCTTGACCGGGTCAAGCAGGGTGCGGGCGATCCACCAGGCAATCAGCATTGCCAACAGTAACGAGAGTACGCCCACCGCCAGGCTGGTGCGCACCAGGTATTGACGAAAGCGTTCGCCGCCAGCTTCGGTCACGTTCTGGAACGGCGTCACCGCCAGCCAGCCGACAGTCTTCCCTGCGACTTGCACCGGGCGCATCAAGGCGTCGTTGGCAATCGCCGAGTAGCCCATTACCAACTGTTTCTGCTGATCCAGCAGGGCGATACGAAACACCGCGCCGGTCAGATCGGACATCGGCATGGGCGGCCGTTCTGGGTGGGTGGTGTTTTCGCCCGGCTCCGGACGCAGCAGTTCGAACCAGCGATCGGGCTGGTTGCGCAGGAATTCCCAGTTGCCTTCGCGCTCATAGGCGCTGGCCAGGCGCGGCAATACCGGCGTCATGCGCAACAGGGCTTGTTCGTTGAGGTAGTCGAGAAAGCCTTTGCCAAAGCTCCAGCCGTTGGCCACGCCCATGCTCAGGATGACGAACAGCACGCTGGCCAGTACGGCAATAAACAGCTTGGTGGAGATGCTCAGTTTCATGGGCTCGGGCAGGTCGGTGAGTGGCCCGTCCATTTAGGCCCTGGCGCCACGAAGATTCAAGGGCGGCGGGCAATCTTCAATTTTCCTGCACATTTGCCTCGCAGTATGGCGCCTGGCTTGAACCATCCGTCTTGCAGAGGCATTTATGTCGACCAAATTATTCGCCAAATCCCTGGTGACCGCCGCCTTCCTGGTGTGCTTGATCGTGTTGTTCATGTTGGGCGGTTGCTCCGGCGAATCCGCGCCTACACCCGAACCGCCCAAGGTCTCGGTGATCACCGTGCAACCGCAAAGCCAGGCGCTGACCACTGAGTTGGCCGGACGTACCCAGGCGTTCATGGTCGCCGAGATACGCCCGCAGGTCGGCGGTATTGTCCAGCAGCGGCTGTTTGTCGAAGGGGCAGAGGTCAAGGCCGGGCAGGCGCTGTATCAATTGGACGCGGCGTCCTACAAAGCCGCCTTGGCGCAAGCCCAGGCGAGCCTGGCCAAGGCCCGCGCCACTCTGAAGTCGGCCCAGGCCACGGCCAGGCGTGACGCGCAACTGGCGAAAATCGATGCCATCAGCCAGCAGGACAACGAGGATGCCCAGGCCAGCCTGCTGACCGCCGAGGCGGAGCTGCAAGTGGCCCAGGCCGATGTCGACACCGCACGCATCAACCTGGCGTATACCCGCATCAGTTCCCCTGTCAGCGGGCGCATCGAAACCTCGACGGTCACTCCGGGGGCACTGGTAGTCGCCAACCAGGACAGCGCACTGACCACGGTGCAGCAGTTGGACCCGATGTATGTAGACGTCACCCAGTCGACCACCGAGCTGCTGCGCCTCAAGCGCGACTTGGCCAGCGGCGTGCTGCAAAGCAACGGTGAAGGCGAGACGCGGATCAGCCTCAAGCTCGATGACGGCAGTCTCTACGCCCATGAAGGGCGCTTGAAGTTCAGTGGGGTCAGCGTCAACGAGGGCACCGGCACAGTGACCTTGCGCGCGCAAATCGCCAACCCGGACCGGCTGTTGCTGCCGGGCATGTATGTGCGGGCGGTGCTGGAGCAGGCGCGGGATGACAAGGCCATCCTGATCCCACAGAAGGCGGTGACCCGCAGCGCCAGCGGCGCGACTTCGGTACTGGTGGTGGTCAATGGCAAGGTCGAGCAGCGCGTGCTGAGCATCGATCGCGCCGTGGATAACCAGTGGTGGGTCACGGCTGGGCTTAACGCGGGAGACCAGGTGATTGTCGAGGGCGGGCAAAAAGTCCGGGTCGGTGACGCCGTGGTGGCGCAGAACGCCGGCACCCGCAGCCGTACGCAGAAAGCGACCCCTGTCGCCATCGCGCAGGAGGGCTGAACATGGCACGTTTCTTCATCGACCGGCCGATTTTCGCCTGGGTCATCGCCATCGTCATCATGCTTGCCGGCGCGCTGTCGATCAGCCAGTTGCCCCTGGAACAGTACCCGGACATCGCGCCGCCGACGGTGCGCATTTCCGCGACCTACACCGGCGCCTCGGCCAAGACCGTGGAAGACTCGGTGACCCAGGTCATCGAGCAGCAAATGAAGGGCCTGGATAACCTGACCTACATGTCGGCCTCCAGCAGTTCGGACGGCAGTGCCAGTATCAGCCTGACCTTCACCGCCGGCACCAACCCGGACGTGGCCCAGATGCAAGTGCAGAACAAGCTGCAACAGGCCGAGTCGAGGCTGCCGCAGTCGGTGCAAAGCGAGGGCCTGACCGTGACCAAGGGCGGCTCGGATTTCCTGATGATTGCCGCCCTGGTGTCCGACAACCCGAGCGTCACTGGTACCCAGATCGGCGATTACATTTCCAGCACCTTGCTCGATTCCATCAGCCGCCTCGACGGTGTCGGCGATGTGCAGACATTGGGCTCCGGCTATGCCATGCGTATCTGGCTGGACCCGGCCTTGCTGGAAAAATATGCGCTGATGCCCTCGGATATCAGCAGTGCCCTGGAGGCGCAGAACACCGAGGTTTCCGTCGGTCAACTGGGGGCCATGCCGGCGGTGAAGGGGCAGCAGTTGAATGCCACGATCAGCGCCCGCAGCAAGCTGCAAACCGTCGAAGAGTTTCGCAATGTGGTGGTCAAGTCCTCCAGCGACGGGGCCGTGGTGCTGCTTGGGGATGTGGCGCGGGTCGAGTTGGGCAGTGAAAGCTACGACGTCAGCTCTGCCCTCAACGGCAAGCCTGCTGCCGCCATGGGCGTCCAGCTCGCCGCCGGGGCCAACGCCCTGAGCGTGGGGGAAGCGGTGAAGGCCAAGCTCAAGGAACTGGAGCCGTTCTATCCGGCGCAGATGCAACTCAAGAACGTGATTGCCTACGACACCACGCCCTTTGTCAGCCTGTCCATCGAAGAAGTGGTCAAGTCACTGGGCGAGGCCATTGTCCTGGTGGTGCTGATCATGTTCCTTTTCCTGCAGAACCTGCGGGCCACGCTGATCCCGGCGATCACCGTACCGGTGGTGCTGCTGGGCACGTTCGGCGTACTGGCGCTGTTCGGCTATTCGATCAATACCCTGACCATGTTCGCCATGGTCCTGGCCATCGGCCTGCTGGTGGACGATGCGATCGTGGTGGTGGAAAACGTCGAGCGGGTAATGGGCGAGCGACGGTTGTCGGCCCTGGACGCCACGCGCCAGTCGATGGATGAAATCACCAGCGCCCTGGTGGGCATCGCCTTGGTCCTGAGTGCGGTGTTTATTCCCATGGCGTTTTTTGGCGGTTCCACGGGCATCATCTACCGGCAATTTTCGGTCACGATCGTCTCGGCCATGGTGCTTTCGGTGTTGGTGGCCATGACGCTGACGCCGGCCTTGTGCGCGACGCTGCTCAAGCCGTCCGACGGTCATGGTGCCCAGGGCGGTTTCTTCGGCTGGTTCAACCGTACCTTCGAACGTGGTGCCGAGGCCTATAAAGGCCAGGTAGGCGCTATTTTGCAACGTGGGCGCCGCAGTTGGCTGGTGTATGGACTGTTGGTGCTGGCAATGGCGCTGGGGTATGCCAGCCTGCCGACCTCGTTTCTGCCCGATGAAGACCAGGGCATCCTCATGGCCCAGGTGCAGTTACCGGTGGGGGCTACGGACAGTCGCACCCAGGCGGTCGTCGAGCAGTTCGAAAGCTACCTTCTCGAGCAACCGGAAGTCGAGGCGCTGATCAGCATTTCCGGTCTGGGCATGAACGGCAACAGCCAGAACGCGGCCCGCGCCTTTATCCGGCTCAAGGACTGGAGTGAACGCACGGGGGCGGGGCAGGATGCGGCCGCCATCGCCCAACGGGCGACCCTGGCACTGTCGAGCATCGCCGATGCCAATGTGTTCGTCATGCAGCCACCGGCCATACGGGGCCTGGGGCAGACGTCCGGCTTCGATCTGCAACTCAAGGACCTCGGTGGCCTGGGACATGATGCGCTGGTGGCGGCGCGGGAGAAACTCATCGATCTGGCCAACAAAGACCCGCGCCTGCTGGGGGTACGCAGCAATGGCCTGGACGACGCACCGCAGCTCAAGGTCAGTATCGATGATCGCAAGGCCGGCGCCTTGGGCCTGAGCACCAGCGACATCAACACCACTTTGTCCACGGCGCTGGGCGGCACCTACGTCAATGACTTCCTCAACCAGGGCCGGGTGAAGAAAGTCTACGTCCAGGGTGAGGCCTCGTCGCGGATGCAGGCGGCCGACCTGGAGCACTGGTTCGTGCGCAACAGCAATGACGAGATGGTGCCGTTTTCCTCGTTTGCCAGCAGTTCGTGGAGCTATGGCTCGCCGTTGCTGGAGCGCTATAACGGCAACGCTTCGCTGGAGGTGGTTGGCGACCCGGCGCCCGGGGTCAGTTCCGGGGACGCCATGGATGCGGTGGAAGCCATCGTCAAACAGTTGCCCGAAGGCATCGGTTACGAATGGACCGGGCAGTCCTATCAATTGCGTCTATCCGGTTCGCAAGCGCCGTTGCTGTACGGGATCTCGGTGCTGTTCGTATTCCTCTGCCTGGCCGCGCTCTACGAGAGTTGGTCGGTGCCTTTCTCGGTGTTGCTGGTGGTACCGCTGGGAGTGGTGGGGGCGGTGCTGGCGACCCGTTTCAGTGGCTTGAGCAACGACGTGTACTTTCAGGTCGGGCTGTTGACCACCGTGGGGTTGGCGGCCAAGAACGCGATTCTGATCGTGGAATTCGCCAAGCACCTGCAAGAACAGGGCAACAGCTTGCGCGAGGCGACGCTGATTGCCGTGCGGCAACGCTTGCGGCCCATTCTCATGACGTCCCTGGCGTTCATGTTCGGCGTCTTGCCCCTGGCCCTGAGTACCGGTGCCGGTTCCGCCGGGCGCCAGGCCATTGGGACCGGTGTGCTGGGAGGGATGTTTTGCGCCACGGTGCTGGGGATCTTTTTCGTACCTCTGTTCTTCGTGCAGATCCGTCGGCGTTTCGAGCGCGTTTCCCCGGTTTCGACCTCTGTTCCATCCGCTCAATCAGGTGACGCATGATCAAGTTCCGCTGGCCCTTGCTGGCCATTCTCACGCTGCTCGGTGGCTGCATGAACCTGGCGCCGCAGTATGAACGCCCAGAGGCACCGGTCTCCGAGCAGTGGTTGCCAACCACCAGTACGCCCAAGGGGGAGGTGAGTGCCGACATCGAGTGGCAGCACTTCTTCACCGACAGTCGCCTGGCGCGCTTGCAGGCCCTGGCGCTGAGCAATAACCGCGACCTGCGCCTGGCCGTCCTGAACGTTGAAAAGGCCCAGGCGCAATACCGCATCCAGCGAGCCGAGTCGCTGCCTTCGATCGATGCCAGCGTCAGTGGTACCCACAGTCGCACGCCCGGTTCGTTGTCCAACACGGGCTCGGCGGCCACCACCCATGACTACAGTGCGCAACTGGGGTTGAGCAGTTATGAAGTCGACCTGTTCGGCCGGGTGCAGAACCTTCAGGACGAAGCGCTGGAAGACTACCTGGCCTTGACCGAAACCCGGCGCAGCACGCAGATCAGCCTGGTGGCCGAGGTGGCGACCGCCTGGCTGACCCTGGCGGCCGACAACGAGCGTCTGCACCTGGCCCAGGAGACCTTGCGCAGTCAGCAGGCGACCTACGAACTGACCCAGCGCAGCCACGCCCTGGGCGGCTCCTCCGGTCTGTCCGTGGCCCAGGCGCAAACCACCGTGGAGTCGGCCCGGGTCGACGCGGCGGCGTATGAAAGCCAGATCCTGCAGGATCGCAACGCCCTGCGCCTGCTGGTAGGCAGCGACATTCCCGAAGAGCTGCTGCCGGGCGCGAACCTGGAGTCGGCCGCGGCGCTGGTGCAGGTGCCGGCAGAACTGCCCTCCAGTCTGTTGCAACGCCGCCCGGATGTGCTGGCCGCCGAGCACTCGCTCAAATCCGCCAATATCGACATCGGCGCGGCCCGTGCGGCGTTCTTCCCCAGCATCAGCCTGACGGCCAATGCCGGTTCCTCAAGCTCGGCCTTGTCCGGTCTGTTCAAGTCCGGCAGTGGTGCCTGGACGTTTGCCCCGAGCATCAGCCTGCCGATCTTCGATGCCGGCAGTAACCGCGCGACACTGGACTCGGCCAAGACCGAGCGCGAGATCCAGGTGCAGACCTACCAGCAAACACTGCAGAACGCCTTCAAGGAAGTGGCCGATGCCCTGGCGGAGCGCAGCACGTTGGATCGTCGCATCGAGGCCCAGCAGGCATTGACCGACGCCAGCCGCAAGAGCTTCGAGCTCTCCGACGCCTTATACCGCGGCGGTTCGCAAAGCTATCTCGAAGCGCTGGATGCCCAGCGCTCCCTGTACAGTGCGCAACAGGACCTGATCACCTTGCGCCTGACCGAGCAGAGCAACCGCGTGACGTTGTACAAGGTGATGGGCGGAGGCTGGAATCAAGGGTAGGGCGGGGGCGTAAAGCCAATGACCCGGACCTGTGGGAGCGAGCCGGCTCGCGATAGCGCCGGCCCATTCAACAGCATTGCAAGCTGATCCACTGCCATCGCGAGCAAGCTTGCTCCCACAGGGGATTTTGGGTGGATGCTGTACCTGAGAACCACGCGGAAAAAATTGTGGGAGCGAGCCTGCTCGCGATAGCACCGGCCCATTCAACCGCATTGCAAGTTGACCCACTGCCATCGCGAGCAGGCTCGGTTCCCACAGGGCTGAATGGGCAACAGCCTCAAGCCGCTGTCGATTTCTCCCGGCTGTCGCTCGCGGTGTCGCGAAACAGTCGAGGGGACATGCCGAAGGTCGATTTGAAATGCCGGCTGAAGTGGGAGCTGCTGCCATAGCCCCAGGCGTAGGCGATATCGGTGAGCGAACGATGGGCATGTTCCCGGTTGCGCAGGTCTTCGGCACAACGCGACAGGCGCCGCTGCCAGATGTATTCGCTGACACTGCACCCCAGTTCATCCTGGAAGGCGCGGTGCAGGCTGCGTACCGAACACTGTTCGGCGTTGGCGATGCGTTCGATGGTCAGGTCGCGGTCAGCCAGGTGGCGCTCGATGTACGCCTTGAGACGGTTCTGCTTGAAGAAGCGAAAGTCGTGTTCGAGTTGCTTTTCTTCCTGTTTGTTCTTCAGCGCGTTATCCAGCAGCCCGGTGATGCTGTCGCCGATCAGCCCGGCCGAATGGTTGTTCAGCAAGGGGTATTGGTTGTAGGCATCGCTGATCAGGTGCATCAGCATCCGCCCCAGTCCATTGCGACCGTTAAGGTGCATGTCGCCGGTTTGCGCGAGTTGCCCGGGTGCGCCTTGGAACAGCAGGATGAAATGTTCGCAGCCTTGCGTGCTGGTCACGTTGAAAGGTTTGCCGCAGTCGACCAGGAGCATTTCGTCAGGGGCCAGCACGCTGCTTTGTTGGCCCTGATCGAAATGACTGACGCCAGCCACCTGCATGATCAACATGCGCGGCGTGTCGAGGGCGTCGACCGCTTTGCTCAGGTGGCGTGAATAGCGATGGGCGCTGGCAGTCATTCGACAGAAGCGCAATTGGCCCAGGTCTCCGTACTCCAGCCGCCCCTGGAAGTTGCTGTCATGCAACGGATCAATGAAGGTCGATTCCAGCCGTTTTATATAGTCCGGCGTGCGCCCCAGATGATCGCTCATGAACTCTTTCCACTTCATCAGGCGATCGGAGCGAACAACCTGATCGGTGGACACGCAGGCTAGATGGTTCATTTTTCGCCTCTGTTTTTTATTGTTTTCTGGCGGACCGGGCCAAGGGTCGACTGGCCCGATCCGGGTCTGACCAAGGGTGCCACAGGCTCAGAACGGGTAGTGATGGCCTCCGGGCTGCCAGGTTACCCAATGGGCACGGGTAAACTCATCCAGAGCATAGTGACCGTTGAAGCGACCGAGGCCGGAGTTCTTTTCGCCACCGAACGGGGCATTGGGTTGGTCATCGACGGTGATGTCGTTGATGTGGGTCATGCCCGCCACGATGCCACGGGCGAAGTTCAAGCCACGGGCCATGTCCCGGGTGAACACGGCGCTGGACAGGCCATACTCGCTGGCGTTGGCCAATGCCAATGCATGGGTTTCGTTTTCGGCGACCAGCAACGGCAGCAGGGGGCCGAAGGTTTCATCGCGGGCCAGTTCCTGATCGGCGTCTACTTCACCGAAGACATGGGCGGGCAACACCAGCCCGGATGCCGGGCCGCCACAAAGGCGCTTGAGGCCGGCGCTGCGGGCCCTGTCGATTTTATGCAGCAGGCCGTCGAGCTGGTTCTGATTGACCACCGGCCCGATCACCGTATCCGCCAGGGCGGGATCGCCGGTCTTGAGATTGCGCACGCGCTCGACCACCAGCGCCGCGAAGTCGGCATACAGCGAGCGGTCGACGATCACCCGGTTGACGCTCATGCAGATCTGGCCCTGGTGCAGGAAACGCCCGACCACCGCGGCGTGCGCGGCAACTTCAATGTCGGCGTCATCCAGGACCACCAGCGGCGCGTTGCCACCCAGCTCCAGGGCCACGCGCTTGATGTGTTTGCCGCCAGTGGCAATCCGGCCGACATTGCGCCCCACATCCGTCGAGCCGGTGAAGGAAATCAGGCTCGGCACCGGGTGCTCGACGAAGGCATCGCCGATTTCCGAGCCCGCGCCGACCACGACGTTGAGCGTCCCCTGCACAAAGCCTGCTTCTTCAAACAGATGGGCAATCAGCAATCCGCCGGTCACCGCGGTGTCGCTGGCGGGCTTGAGCACAATCGTGTTGCCCAGGGCGAGTGCCGGCACCACCGAGCGCATGCTCAGGTACAGCGGGAAATTCCATGGGCTGATCACGCCCACCACACCCAAGGGCTCGCGAAAGACAAAACTCTGTTCGCCGGGCTTGTAGCTGGTCAGGATCCGACCTTCGACCTGCATCGGCATCGTCGTGCATTCACGCACCAGGTTCAGTGTGAATTGCCATTCCATGCTTGCCTTGATCCGGGTACTGCCGGACTCGCGGATCAGCCAGTCGATGATTTCTTCGCGGCGGTTCTGGATGACCTGGGCGAGCTTTTCAAGTTGTGCACCGCGCTGGGTGGGGTGCAGTTGTGCCCAAGCCGCCTGCGCCTGGTGCGCGGCCTGATAGGCGTCGTCGAGATCGGCAACCGAGGCCAGGGGCATCTCCAGCAGCGGTTCGCCATTGAAGGGGTTGCGGTCGTCCAGGCGGCGCGTGGAGCGCCCGGTACGCCAAGTGCCGTTGATGTATTGGTCGCCGTTGATGGCGTAGGGGGCGAGCGGTTGAGTCGTCATAATCTTTTACCCTTGGAGGCAGGTGGTCGCGTCGTTCCGACGTAAAGGTGCAGGCGTCGATGAAAACTGCTCAGCTTCTGATCCAGGCGCGGCCCCAGGAGTTGAGTGTGTATTCCTCCTGTGCCCAGACACCGGGCTGACGGCTGGCATCGGTGACTTCGAGTTCGGCCGAGAACTCCAGGCGGTTGCGATCGGCATCGACCACCATGAAGAACAGATTGTTGCCCGGCCCATGTCGGCCGGGGCCGAAGAAAATGGTGATGCGCTCCTTGGCGAAGCGATCCCCCCAGTCGCGGATGTCATTCCATTCGTTGGTTTCGTAACAGTGGTGGTCCCATTCGTTTTTCGAACCGCGGAAAAACGCCAAGGTGTGGTGCTCGTCGTCCGAGCGCAGGAAGCACGTCATGAGTTGGCCGGTCTGCTCATCCACGACGTTGTCCGAAACAGTGAAGCCCACCGTGTTGACGTAGAAATCGATCATGGCTTCCAGCTCTGTGGTCTGGAATACCACGTGCTGCAAGCGCCCCGGCATGCCTGGGCGAGAGGTCTGGCGAGCGGGGCGGGCGACGCCAAATATCGTTTGCCGGCCCTGGGGATCACGGATCAGGAAGGCTCCCGGCTCGAGCAGCGGCGAGTCGACCTCTTCGATGATGCCGCCATTGCCGAGCAGGCGAACCCGCAGTGCTTGCAGGCGAGGCTGATTGCCCAGGTCGAACGCCGCCGCGAGCAGGCCGCTGTGGTCGGCGGGCGACACGAGCATGGCGCGTTGCGGACCGCTGAGCACCCAACTGCCATCGGCTTGCGCCTGGCTATCCATGTCCAGCATCCGCCGATAGAAGTCGATTTGTCGCTGCGCGTCCTTGCTCGCCAGGTGCAGGTAGCACAGGCGTGCAGGTGTGGAAGTCTGGAGTGTTTGCATAACCACCTCTGTGCGTGAAGGTTCAATGAAAGACGGGCGCGACGCTTGGCTCGATTTCGCTGCTGTGGGCCAGGGCGATGCCGAACAGCGACTGCAACGATTCGGCGGCCTGGGTTTCGGTGGCCTTGTCGAAAATCGCCGCGATGTAGCGATCCGGGCGCAGCAGCACAAACGGGTGGGACTCGCCCAGCAAGGGCTTGAGCAGGCCTTCACGGTCCTGGAGCACCGTGCAGCCTGGGATCGCCGGCATGGCCTGGACAGACTCGGGCAGGATCAGGATGCGTCTGGCTTCAAGGTGGCTCCAGAGGCCATGCTTGAGCTCATCGACACGCTGGCGGGTCGGGTCGCCGTATTGAATCAAGGCGAAGCCGGCACCGATGGCGTCATCGAGCAGGTGTTCGTGGCCGTGGGCATCGGTGAGCATCGGTTGCGGGAACATCTGTCCGCAGGACAATGTGCCTGCCTGCCCCTCGGCCAGCACCAGGCCTCGGGTGAAACGAGGTTTGGGCTTGAAGCGCATTTGCAGGAAGTAATCGCGCAACGGCGGCAACAGGCCGATCAAGGCGAATGCCCCACTGATCAGGCGAGCGCGCAGGACGGTGGCCGGCGCCATGACCACGCCGAGGTTCAAGGCCAACTTGATCAAGGCCCACGCATGATCGCGACGCTCGCTTTCGTAGGACAGCAGTGCGCTTTGCGCCATTTTGCCCTTCAGCACGCCGATCAGTTTCCAGCCCAGGTTATGGGCATCGCGAACGCCGCTGTTCATGCCTTGCCCGGCATAGGGCGGGGTAAGGTGTGCGGCGTCGCCGGCGAGGAACACCCGCTGCACCTGCCACTTCTCGGCGACCCGGGCGTGGAAGGTGTAGACCGTCTTGCGCACGAGGGAAACCGGCGCGTCACCCTTGAAGGGGCGCAGCAAGGTTTGCAGGTGGGTTTCGTCGAGCGCCTGTTCGTCCGTTTCATCGGGCTTGAGCAGGAACTCGAATCGGCGTGTACGGTGGGGTCCGGGCACTTCGACCACCGGACGCCTGGCATCGCAATATACGCGGGTCTGCCAGAACGGGTCGTCGTCCTGGTCGGTATCGACCACCAGCCAGCGTGAGGAGAAGCTCGAGCCGACCATTTCGATCCCGAGCTGCTTGCGCACCGGGCTACGACCGCCGTCGCAGGCCACCAGGTAAGCCGCGTGGACTTCGATCATCTGCCCCTCGGCGTCACGAATCCGCGCACACACGCCGTGTTGGTCCTGACTGAATTCCACCAGCTCGTGGCTGAACCGTGCCGTCAGGCTGGCAAACCGTTCGAGGCCCATCCTCAGGGTGTTTTCAAACAGCGGTTGGCGAAACGCGTTGCGCTTGGGGAACCCATACAGCTTGCCGGTCGGTTCGACCTTGCCGAAGCAGCGCCCTCCGGGCCGGGTGTAGTAATGCACGCCGTAGCCAGGCACGACATCACGCAGCACGGCGGCATCCAGCCCGATGGCCTGCATGGTGCGCAAGGATTCGTCGTCGATTGAAACCGCCCGTGGTTCGGTCACGGTGCCCGGCTTGCGATCGATGATCAGGGTGTCCACGTCGGCTTGGCCGAGCAGGTTGGCCAGGGTCAGTCCGGTAGGACCGGCGCCGATGACCAGGACCTGAGTGTTGATGCGTTTGAGGGTTGTCATTGTTATTCCCTTGCGAATGGCTCAGCCCAGTGGCTTGGGGCGATTGGCGAGCGCGGCCATGCGTTGCGACAGTTCCTGTCCCAGGGCAAGGATCTGTTGCCCTTGCGTCTCTTCCTGGGCACTGTCGCGTTCTTGCACCGGGCGCACGCAACTGATGCTGCCGACGACTTTGCCATCGCCGTCGAAGATCGGCGCGGCCAGGCCATAGACGCCCGCGTCGACTTCGCCTGCGCTGGCTACATAGCCCTGGCGACGCAGTTGCTGCAGTGCGCGACGAAACGCCTCCCAGGTCTGGCCAAGTTGGCTGGCGCGAACCTCATCGGGATGGTCGAGAAACAGCTGGCTGTGTTGGCGCGAGGTCATGTTGGCGAGGATCGCCTTGGACGTCGCTCCCAGGAACAGGGGCCTGGGCGAACCGCGGGAGTAGCTGACCTCACTGAACAGATTGCCGTGCTGGTGAATGCACACGACCTGATCCTTGAACAGTCGGCAGATCAGCCAGACCTGTTGTTCGCTCCACTGCGGGAAGCTGGGCTCAAGCGATTGGGCGGCGCGCACGAGAGGGTCGCTCAGGCGCAACTGGCGGTCCCAGGTAATGATTCGTGCGCCCAGCGCATAACGGCCGGCTTCGACCTGGAACAACAGGTTGGCCTCGGCCAATTCGCGCACGTAGCGGTAGATCGTCGAACGGGTGAAGCTCAAGGCGCCGCCCATGTCATCCACTGCCCAGATCGGGTGCTGTTCGGTGAACAGGTCGAGTACCCGCAACATGCGCTCCAGGCTCGAGCCTTTGCTGTCGCCATCCTGCTCGGGCAGGTGTTCAGGAGTGTGTAGGTTTTCCATGTTCACTGCTCGTCCACGATGCTGTTGCGCAGGGTGCCGATGCCAGCGATCTCGACCTCCACCTGATCGCCCGGCTTCATCCACACCGGCGGTTCGCGGAACGCACCGACGCCGCCGGTGGTGCCGGTGACAATCACGTCGCCGGGGGCCAGTTCAGTGAAGGTGGAGCAGTATTCGATCAACTGGCGCACATCGAAAATCATGTCGCTGGTGCGGGTGTGTTGCATCACTTCGCCATTGAGGCGGGTGGTCAGCTCCAGGTCCTGTGGGTCGCCGATCTCGTCGCGGGTCACCAGCCAGGGACCGAAACCGCCGGTGTTCGGGAAGTTCTTGCCAGGCACGAACTGAATGGTGTGCTTCTGCCAATCGCGGACACTGCCGTCGTTGTAGCAGGCATAACCGGCGACGTAATCCAGCGCGTCGGCGTGCTTGACGTGGCGGGCCGCTTTACCGATCACCACCGCCAGCTCGCCCTCGAAATCAAGCTTGTGGGAGGCCGTTGGGCGAACGATGGGTTGCAGGTGGGCGGTCTGGCTGTCTGCGAAGCGGGTAAAGATCATGGGGTAGGTCGGCATCTCTCGACCGGTTTCGCGCACGTGGGTGGCGTAGTTGATGCCGATGCACAGCACTTTGCCCGGGTTGGGGATGACCGGCAGGAACGTCACGTCAGCCAAGGGAAGACGCGGCAGGCTTGCCAGGGGCTCGCGGGTCAGTTCGCCCAGGCGGTCGTTGGCGATGGCCTGTTTGAGGTCGTGGCCGAGGGTTGGCTTGAGCGATTCCAGGTCGATGACGTGATCACCTTCGACCACACCGTAGCTGCTACGACCTTGGACAACAAAGCTTGCGAGTTTCATGAAGGCTCCTGGGAAGAGGGAGGGTGCAATGAGGGTCAATCTAGTCTTGCTATAAAATCCTGTAAAGTGGGATTTATACAAAAATCCTAAAATATGGAATTTATGTTTTTTTTTGGCGAGGCTGTACCTTTGGCGGACCTGGGGAGCAGAGGGAGAGGCAGCAGGCAACCAACCGCAGATGGCTGGGTGTCGTAAGAGGTACGGAAAAGGGATCTAAATCTGTGGGAGCGGGCTTGCTCGCGAAGACGGCGTCACAAGCGACATTGATGTCGACTGTACTACCACCTTCGCGAGCAAGCCCGCTCCCACAGGGGATTTGCGTTTAATCGATTGGTGCCCAGCAGCCATGCAGCGACATGCGCATCCGGAACGGAATCCTGATCCGGGCAATGGGACCGCTGGCCATGTCACGGGAGTCCAGCACCACCAGCTCACTGCGCCCCTCTGCGATGAGGTTGAGCAGGGCAACGACGTAGCCATCGGCTTCCTCTGCATCCGCCGAGCGGGGAATGAAGATGGGCTCCTGGAAGCAGCCGCTGTCGCCAGGAAACCAGGCGTCGGTGCTGCCTGTCTTCAGGTTCAAATGGACCAGCAGGTTGAAGAATTGAAAGGGTATCGGGCCGTTCGCCGGGTTGTAGGGGCGCTGCGGATCGAAGGCGAGCAGGAAACCATGCTGGTACTTGCGACTGATGTAGCGGTCATCACACCTTGGAAACTCGCAGGGGTAATCCGTCAGCGGTTGCGGTTCAACGTCCTCCCCGGCGCCGTTCAGGTCAAAGGTCCAGCGCATCAGGCTGGCAGCCAGGGTTTCCGGCGGCGGGACATAACCATTGGCCTGGGGAAAGAAATAGAAGATGTTCCCGCCGGTGACCGGCATGTCGACATAGACCTTGTCGCCCTCATCGAATGCATTGAGCGTATGCCCCTGGAAACCGTCCTTGGGCCCCTTGAACCAACGCACATCTTGCGCATGCCCATTGCGCGGCACGACGGCGAACAACTGAGGCAGGTCGGGTTGCCACTGGAAATGCGCTCCACCGTTTTTCATGCGCTCGACGTCCACTGTCAACGGAATCAACGGGAACACAACGTACCGTTCGGTCACCGCGAAATCGTGCACCATTGCTGCATAAGGGGCCTGGAACCAGATCTCGTGCAGCAGTTTTCCGTCCGGTGAAATTTCGAAGTAGGCCAGGTCAGGCGTACCGTCGCCTTTGGCTTCATAACTGAAGGCCAGGAGATTGCCCGTCATCGGGTCGAGCTTGGGGTGGGCGGTGAATGTCGCGGATTTGATCTGCCCGTCAAAACTCCATTCGCCCAGGGTTTCCAAGGTCTCGCGATCCATCGCCCAGGGCAGGGCATCTTCCTTGAGTGCCAGCAGCACGCCGTTGTGTGGGATGACGGTGGTGTTGGCCGTGGTGTTGTTCTTCGCCGCGAGCGGGTCGTTGGTGAAGGCGTTGCGATAGACGCCATTGAGCGAGCGACCTTCACGGCGCTGGGCCAGCAAGCGATCGGTCTTCACGTAGCGACGGCGCAGCGATGCCTTGCCGTTGGCAAAGTGGAAGCGGCTGACCATGCCGTCACCGTTGAAAAAGATATCGGTGCCCAGCATCGGGGGATACTGCGGGTCTGGTGCGACTTGATAAAACGTCCCGTGGATCGAAGCGGGAAGGCAGCCTTCAATTTCCAGGTCGAACACGTCTGCTTCCACCCGGCTGGGCGTGTAGAGAGCGCCGGAAAACTCAGGGGTTTGAGGGAATGGAATACTCATCGGGCAATCTCGTCAATGTGCGGGTTCGTTGATGTTCAGGCCGATTGCGGGGACATCGCCGGCCCGGAAGGCTTCACGCCGCGGCGAAAGCGTGCAACGACCAGGCACGAGATCACCAAGGCTAGCAAATAGGCTGAAGCTGCCAGCCATCCGACCGCTCGGAAGTGGCCCTCGCCGACGACCAGTGCGGCCCCGAATGGTCCCAGCCCCTGGCCGATGAAAATCGCAGCGTTACCCAGGCCCGCCAATCGGCCGGAAGGGTCCAGTTCCGCCGCCATGGAAAGCAGGTACGGCAGGCTGAAAAACCAGACCATATGGATCAGGCAAGCCGTGCTGACAAACGCCACGGGGCTGGTGCCATAGACCATGATCAAGGTCGCCAGCAGCGCCGTGCCAAAGCTCAACAGTTGTGGAAACAGCAGGCCCAGGCGCCGTCCGATCAGCCCGGCCAGCCCGGCGCCCAGGGCACCGGCAAGGATGCTGCCACCGAGGATGCCGCCAATCTGCTGAGGCTCCAGGCCGATGCTCTTGCCGATACGTTCCTGGTAAACCCATAGGGCAGAGTGACCGAAAAACAGCAGCGCAAAGAGCATGATCAACAGGATCGACGTGAGGCCGAATGGCGGGATCGCGCCGCTGGTTGCGCGATGGGTTTGCGGGTAGCGTTCAGGCACCCTCCAGCAACCCGTCGCCGCGAGCACACTGGTGATCGCCAATAGTAGAAACGCCCCGTTAACACCGAATGACTTGAGGATCAGCGGCATGGACGTCACCAGTAACATCCCCCACAGCAGGTTACCGATGTTGATGACCGCGAAGGTCGCATCCTTGGACGTGCGCAGCGCCGCGGTGGCGTAGACGACCGCCATGACCGCGCCGCCGCTGGCGCCACAGATCATTCTGGAAACAAGCAGCCCGGCCTGGCTGTGAAGCTGCGTGCTGAGCAGATTGCCCAAGGCCAGGATCAACAGGGCCACCAGGGCGAAGCGGCAGCGGTCGACGCTGGCCATGAACAGGGCGCAGACGCCGCAGGCGATGGCCATCGCAATGAGTTCCGCGGCGAAGATAGCGCCGATTGCATTGAGTGGCAGGCCGAGCTGGTCGATCAAGGCACCGCCCAGGATCGGCTGGATCTGCAGCGTCCCCAGGGAAATGACCATCATCAGACAGATGGCGCCCAGTGATTTCTTGCTGTCGATGGAATCGAGTGCGTTCATGAAGCATCACCTCGGGTAATGGGCCCGCTCATGGGTGAGCAGGCGCATACGTCAATCAGAACGTGTGGACGTAGCGAGCCTGCACCTGGTAATCCGCCCGGGAGCGATTCTCGACGCCGGTTTCTTTATAGGTATTGAGCCAGAAGGCCTTGTCTTCGGTGATTTTCCAGAACAGGCCCGGGCCAATGCCCAGCACCTTTTCCCGGGAGTCGGTCAGGGTGTTGCCGTTGACCTTGTCATCGGAAATCTGCCGGAAGTAGTAGCCGTTGACGCCGACCGAGACCGTCGGGAACACTTCGTACGAGGCGGTGAAGTTGGCCCACGCCGACTGTCCCGACTGGGTGTCGCGCACCGATTGCCCTTCGAAGAACTGCGCCGAACTGCTGGCCGGATCATCGTTCTTGAAGTTGTACAGGTAGTTCAGCCGCCAGCTCACTTCCCAGCGAGGCGCGGGCATCCAGGTCGCTGCCCAGTAGGGGTTCAGGGAGAAGTAATTGGAGCCTGGGTTCAGGTCTTTGTGTTTGTCGTACTTGCCCGTTGGCAGGATGGTATCGAAGGCCATGCGCTGCACGAAGACCGGCCTGCCGCTGGCGTCGACGATCGGATCGAACTGGACCTGGGGCCCGACCGTGACGTCGCCCAGGCCTGTGGCGTTGTCCTTGAGCTTGGCACCGTTGTCACCGAAGTCGCCGTCCAGGGACACGACGGGCACCAGCAGGCTCCAACCCAGGTGCGCCCCGCCTGCGAAGGTGTCGGGTGAGTAGTAGCTCAGCTGGTTGATCATCGTAATGACGTTGATCTTCGGGTCATCGAAGGCGCCGTTCTTCTTGCCGCCGTTGGTCCTGATGCTGCTGGCGGTACTGAACTTCAAATAAGTCTGATGAGTCAGCCCGGGTGGCCCGGCAAAGCCGTCGTAGAAACTGGTGCCACCCAGGTTGATACCGCTGGGTTGGCTCACCGAAGGTGGAGGAGGGCCATCGGCTGCAAAAGCGGCCAATGACGCGAAGCTGAGTGCCAGGCACGCTGGCAGGGTTTTGGTCAGGCTCATTGAAGTGGCTCTATTCTTGGAATTGTGAGCGGGGGAATATCCCCTGGCACTTCGACTTTAAGTCCCGGTCGTGGGTGATGCTTGAGCGCAACGGCCAGAGTTGACTGGGAGCGCCAGCAACCGGGAGAAAACCGGTACGAACTTCTCAGCCGTCAGCGCCAACGGCGCGCCAGGCGGCCTCGGCCAACTGCTGCCGGTAGAGTTCAGGGCTGCGTTTGACGCGGCCAGAGAGCCAGGCGCGGCAATAGCTCTCTGCCGAACCGATGATCAGGGACGGGATCAGCTCAAAAGGCAGTTCCTGCAAATCCTGCTGGTGGGCCGGGTCGCTGAACCATTTCTTGAGTTCGGCGTTCCTGGCCAGATTCGCCTCGGCAAGCCGCTCCTTGAAGCTGCTTTGTGCGACCGCAAAGCGTGCCTGGTACTGGAACCGCGCCCAATCGGGTTGGCTGACCACCCAGTCCACGTAGCTGTACACCAAGGCCTGGACCCATTCCTGGGTCGACGTGACGGTGCTGAGGTAGCTATCCCTGAGCCGCGCCTGATCATCCAGGGCGGTCATGTACAACGCCGCGACCAAGCCTTCCTTGTTATCGAAATGGTGATAGATCGCCCCCACGCTCATCTGGCTTTCGGCACGGATGATATCGATGGTGGTCGCTTCGATGCCTTGCTGGTTAAACAGTGCCAGGGCGCATCGGAGGATGTGCCGCTTGGACTCGGCACGACGCCCTGGGTAGCAGCGCTCGAGGAGATCGACAGGTTCCATTTTTCGGCCCAGGCAAAAAGGGGCCATGGTAATTGAAACGAAGGCTCGGGACGAGAGATTGACAGGCTGCGTATTTACAGAATAATGTTCTGTAACAGAGCGATATTCTGTAATCGAGTAATGCTCTGTCCATGACTCCAGCCCACCCGACCAGAGATATCCCATGAGCCAGACTCTCAGCATGTACCAAAGCGTTGGCGCTTCCGCTTTCAGCAATATGGCCTGCCAGATGGCACCATACTTCGGCACCATCAACCCGGAAATTTCTGTATTGACCCCCGGCCGCGGCGAAGTGAAGGTGCCGTTTCGCAAGGAAATCACCAATCACCTGGCTTCCGTTCACGCGATCGCGCTGTGCAATGCGGCAGAGCTCGCAGGCGGCATGATGACCGAGGTGTCCATCCCCAGCGGCGCTCGCTGGATTCCCAAAGGCATGACCGTCGAATACCTGGCCAAGGCCAAGACTTCCATTCATGCGATTGCTGATGGCAGCGAAATCGACTGGGCGACCTCGGGCGACAAGATTGTCCCGGTCGATATCTTCGACGAGGGTGGCGTGAAGGTCTTCACGGCGCGCATCACCATGAACGTGAAAGTCGGCTAGGTCGCCCGCTCCATCATGCGTCGACCGTTTCTGCCAGATGCGCCATCAGCCACTGGCGGAAGCGGTTGACGCTTTGTCTGTTGGGGGCCCGGCCTTGGGGCTCCAGCAGGCAGAACTGCGCGTCGGTGCGCAGGATGGTTTGCGTCGGCCGCACGAGGCTGCCGGTTTGCAAATGGTTGCTGAGCAGGCCCGACCAGGCCAGGGCGATCCCCTGGCCTGCCAACGCCGACTGGATCAGCATGGAGTAGCTGTTGATATTGATGCGCCGCCGAGGTTCTGGCGCTGGGTAGCCAAGGCGTTGGAACCATTCTTTCCAGCCAATCCAGTCCCGGTGCTGGTCTTCCAGCCACAACCAGGTGCATCCACCCAACTGTTCCAGCGATTCGATCCCCGGGTGTTGCGCCAGATAGGCGGGGCTGCATACCGGGAAAATCTCTTCGTTGAACAACGGCGTGACTTTCATGTTTTTCGGTGGCGTGCTGCAGTAATAAAGCGCCAGGTCACAGTCCAGCCGGGAAAAATCACTGACTTGATCCGTCGCGATGATGCGCAGGTCAATCTCTTCATTCTGGCGTTGGAACTCCGATACCAACGGCAGCAGCCACAATGAGGCCATCGCCGTGCTGGTGACGACAGTGACCTGCTGTGCTCCTTGCCAATGGCGCATTCCCGCAGTGGCCTGGGCGATTTGCTGCAACGTATCGCGGATGCTTTCGTAATACTGGCTGCCCGAGGCGGTGAGGTTGATCTCACGGGTCGTGCGGGTGAACAGCGCGGTGCCCAGATAGTCTTCTAGCAAGCGAATCTGACGGCTGATGGCGCCTTGAGTGACGTTCAGCTCGCGCGCCGCCACGGTGAAGCTCAAGTGGCGGGCGGCGGCCTCGAACGCCACCAGGCTGTTGAGGGGCGGCAAGGGTTGCAGTTTCATCAGGCTGGGTCACTGTCTTATAAGGGTTGAGCGCACGGAGATTGTTCAGACGCCAGTGTGCAGTGACTACCTTATTAGCGATGCAAGGCTAAAGATCAAGGACCAGGTCAGACGTGGGCTTGCTGCAGCACAGCAAACGCAGGCCTTTGTCGATTTCCCGTTGCCGGATACCGCCGTTGTGGTTCATGTCCACCGTACCCTGTAGCAGGGCGGTCTTGCAGGTGCCGCAAACGCCTTGGCTGCAAGAAGAAGGTACGATTGCGCCGGCCTTTTTCGCGGCGCTCAGCACGGTCTGGTTGCCCGGCATGCTGAAGGTCTTGCCCGAGCGCGACAGGGTCACCGTGAACACGTCCTGCTGGTCGAGCGAAGGGGCTTGTTCGATCAGCGGCTCTTCGTTCAGTGCCGCAATGTCGAAGCTTTCCTGATGGTAGTGGCTGAAATCGAACGCCGCTTCCCTGAGCAGCGACTTGACCGCTTCCATATACCCCTGGGGCCCGCAGGTGAAGATTTCCCGTTCCTGGAAGTCCGGTACTTGCTGGCTTAACAACGGTAAATCGAGCCGACCTATCGGTTGCTGCCATTGAGCGGTATCGCCCAGACCTTCGCAAACACTGATGACCCGCAGTCCCGGCATGGCGGCCTGCATGCGCCTCAACTCGGCGTGGAAGATGATGTCTGCGGGGGTGCGAGCGCTGTGCACAAAAACGATGTCGAGGTTACCGGCCATGTCGCAGGCAGCCCGGGTCATCGACATCAAGGGTGTCACGCCCGAGCCGGCGGACAGGTACAACAACTTGCTCGCAGGATGGCCGACCGGGGTGAAACTGCCAGCAGGGCCGGAAGCCTTCAGGTGGTCCCCTGGCTTGAGGTTGTCATGCAGCCAATTGGACACCGTTCCCCCCGGCACGCGCTTGACGGTAATGGAAAACGCAAAGGGCCGGGTGGGGGATGACGACAGGGTGTAGCAGCGGGCGATGGTCTGCCCGCCAATGACCGGCGAGATCGTGATGAACTGGCCAGGCTCGAAGCTCAGTGCGCTGAAGTCCGCACACCGAAAGATGAAGGTCCTGACGTCATGGGTTTCCTGGCGCACCGCGCAGCATTGCAGGTTTTTCTGTTCACCGCTGTGCCATTGCGAGCCGAATGTGCCCCAGGTTATCGGGTCGGTAAAACGTTGAACCGCGCTGGTGGTTGCGGGGCGCGTCAGGTTTTCGTAAGTCGTCATGTTCATTCCTCACACGCCATGGGCGGCCAGACGCGCCGCGTACCAGCGAGAGAACTGGTCGACATAGGTTTCGGTAAAGGCCGAGAACGGCCCGGGCGTGTAGGCAGGGTCCTGGGTGCCGCTGTGGGTGATGCCGACGAGGCTGGCGTCCTGCAGGTTTGTCGCAGCCCAGACTTCGGTCAGCTTATCCACTTGGTAGTCGACGCCTTCGATGGCATCGGCATGGACCAGCCACTTGGTGCGCACCAGGGTTTTATCGGGCGCCAGTGGGATGATGTAGGACACCACGGCATGGTCGCTCATGACATGGGTCCACGAGTTGTGCGTCCAAAGATGCACGTCGCCCAGGTCGCGACGGGTGAGGTCGCCAAACAGCCGGGTGCAGGCCACGCGGGTATCGAGGGTCTGGGATTCGCCGTTGCCGGCGATGACCAAGCGTTGGGAGCGAAACTGAGTGACGGTGTCTTCCCCCAAGTATTCGACGGCGTCGCAGATATAACCTTCGCTCTCCCAGTTGTTCTTGGTGTCGGCATTGCGGCGGTGATACTCGTCCAACGCTTGAAGTGAATCCTCCCCCAGCCCATCGGTGCAAAAACCGAAATCTTCAGGCAGGAACGACGCGGTCAATTCAGGATGGGTGGCGGCGCAGTGGTAACACTCGCGGTTGTTTTCTATCACCAACTTCCAATTGCCGTTCTCGATGATTTCCGATTCGTAGGCGATCTTCGAGTGGCTGATGTCGTATTGGGCGAAGCGCGGTGTCATGACCTGGTCAAGGTACAGGATGTCTTCTGGCGGTTCGTCGCCCAGGCAGACGAAAACATGGGTGCCGATGACCCGAGTATGCACGGGGATCAGGCTTTTGCATTTGGGGTCGAAACCCTGGCCCATGTGCGCCGCATGTTTGAGGCTGCCAT
Organism: Pseudomonas sp. FP2300; assembly: GCF_030687595.1. Taxonomy (NCBI): domain Bacteria; kingdom Pseudomonadati; phylum Pseudomonadota; class Gammaproteobacteria; order Pseudomonadales; family Pseudomonadaceae; genus Pseudomonas; species Pseudomonas sp. FP2300. Next base: position 4,542,182 of record NZ_CP117440.1, on the reverse strand, counting down.
CCAGGTCGTAGCTCCACTGGTGGTAGGGGCAGACCAGCATGCCCACCGTCGATTTGCCGGCCTGTTTCAAGCGAGCCCCGCGGTGACGGCAGACATTGCGAAATGCCTGCACATGCTCGTCATCGTCGCGCACCAGGAGGATGGAAGATTTGCCGATATCGAGAGTAGAGACATCACCGGGTTCGGGTATGTCGCTGGTCACGCCCACCAGAATCCAATGTTTGGTGAAAAAGATATCGACGTCGGTTTCGAAAATATCCTGGCGGCCAAACAAACCGCCAGGCATGCCATGGCCGGGCATGCGGTCGGTCAGAAGTTCTCGATGGGTTTTCACGGCATTAATAGTCATTATGGGTCTCGCTCAAACTCAAAGTTGATCAGGCGGCAGGTACAGTTTGGAAAGGTGGAATAAGACCGTCAACGCGCTTTATTTTCACGCTCGCATAACTTTGCGTTATACGTATAAGTGGTATTTAAAGTCTTTTTTATCAGTGGTTTAGATAACTGTCGTCGCGCAGCCAATCGACCAGTGCCTGGGTAATGGGCTCAAGTTTTCGACCGCTGGGAATAACCAGGTAATAAGCGTCTTTTGGCTTGACCATGTACGGCGTGATTCTTATCAGTTCACCGCTATTGAGCCGGTGCGCGATCAGCCGACTCCATCCCAGTGCTATGCCAAGGCCTTGAATGGCCGCCTGGATTGCGTCGTTGTAGGAACTGCAGCGAAATGAATAATTAAGCTTGGGGCGCATATCGCCGAGTTCCCGGCACCAACGGTTCCAGGTCATCCAGCCTTCGAGGGTTGAATCCGAGTCAATCAACGCCGCGTCCAAAAAATCGGTAATGGATGAAGGTGCCGGGTTGCCAGCGAGCCAGGCAGGCGAACAGACGGGAAACACTTCTTCATCGAACAGGAAAACCGAACTTCCATCTTCCCATTTTCCATCGCCGAAACGGACGGCCAGGTCGACGTCATCCCGGTATGAACCTGGCGAGACCTGCTGCGTCATCAAGCGCAACTTCAACTTCGGTTGAAGGGTGCGCAGTGCGATCAACCGGGGGAGTATTCTCAGGTGAGAAAACGCCTCGGTACAGGCGATGGTGATCTCCTGTTCACCGATGCCCTCGACAATTTTGTCGAAGACACTGGCCATGCGATGAATGGACTCTGCGACGACCAGATGCAGGACATAGCCTTCGTGAGTCAACTTGATTGCCCGATGAAGCCGATGGAACAGCTTGGTTTCCAGCGTATCTTCCAACAGCCTGATCTGTTTGCTGACGGCGGCCTGAGTCACGCCCAGTTCCTGGGCGGCCAGGGTAAAACTGGCCAGCCGCGCCACGGCCTCGAATTCCAGCAAAGCCGTCATCGACGGTATCAACCGCCGATAGCCCTTGACCTTTTTATCGATATCGCTGGGTTGCATAGGTGTGTTCCAACGCCGTGCCGGGTGAATCAAGCCACCGAAGATTGTCTTGCGGGTTCAGAACGCGCTGGGTGTGACAGGTTATGCCCCAGCAGTGCCCGATACAGTTCACCGTCGCCCAATATGCCCAGGACGGTGCCGGCCTCCTCCTGCACGATCAGGGGGTGACCGGTTTCGTAGCGAATCTGCAAGGCGTCGCGCATGCTGGTCGCCGGCGGCACGCAAGTGGGACGTCGAGCCAGGGTCTCGATTCGCTTGGTCGGATCCCATGGCTGGACGTGTGCGGTCGTGGCACCTTTTCGAACGCTGGTCAGATGCCGCTGCGGGTTGACCACCATCCACAGGTTTTGAGCCGTATCCAGGCAATATTCGTCGCGGGCGAAAACGCACTGTTGCAGCGGGGTCATCAAGCTTTTCGCACACAACACATTCAACGGGTTGGTGTGGGCGACGAAGTTACGCACGTAGTCATCCGCCGGGTTCAGCACGATCTCTTCGGGCTTGCTGTACTGAATGATCTTGCCGTCTTTCATGATGGCGATACGCGTGCCCAGTTTCAGGGCTTCATCCAGGTCATGGCTGACGAACACGATGGTCTTGTGCAGCTTGCGCTGCAGATCGAGCAGCTCATCCTGCAAGCCTTGGCGAATCAGTGGGTCGAGGGCCGAGAAGGGTTCGTCCATCAGCAGGATGTCGGCGTCCATTGCCAGGGCGCGGGCCAGGCCGACCCGTTGCTGCATGCCGCCGGACAACTCGTCGGGCTTCTTGTTGCGCCACTGGGTCAGGCCCACCAGCTCAAGCTTTTCATCCACCAGCTTGCGCCGTTCCTTTTCCGGGCGGCCCTGCATTTCCAGGCCGAAGCTGATGTTCTCGCGCACTGTCAGCCAAGGCATCAGGGCGAACTTCTGGAACACCATGGCGATGCGCTGGGTGCGCATCATCTTCAGTTCGGCGGGGGTGCAGGAAGCGATGTCGATCTGCCGGCCTTCGTGCTCGACGAACAGCTTGCCGCGACTGACGGTGTTCAAGCCGTTGATGCAGCGCAGCAGGCTGGACTTGCCGGAGCCGGACAGGCCCATCAGCACGCAAATCTCACCTTTGTTGATCTCCAGGTTGGCCTTTTCCACACCGACGATCAAACCCGTCTTCTGGAGAATCTCCGGACGCGAAAAGCCTTGGTCGAGCAGATCCAGGGCGGGCTTCGGACGGGCGCAGAAAATCACGTCGACGTCTTCGAAACGGATGATGCTCATACGTCACCTCTTTTCAGGGTTTCACGTTGCTTGCAGATGCGGTCGAGGGTGATCGCCAGCAGCACGATCGCCAGGCCCGCTTCAAACCCCATCGAGATATCGGCGGTGTTCAGCGCATTGACCACTGGCTTGCCAAGCCCGTCGGCACCCACCAGGGCGGCGATCACCACCATGGACAGCGACAGCATGATGCATTGGGTGATGCCGGCGGCGATGCTGGGCATGGCATGGGGCAGTTCAATGCGCGCCAGTAATTGGCGGCGCGAACAGCCAAAGGCCTTGCCGGCATCCATCAACTCTTCGGGCACATCACAGATACCCAGGTAGGTCAGGCGAATAGGGGCGGCGATGGCGAATACCACCGTGGATATCAACCCCGGAACGACCCCCAGGCCGAAGAGTGTCAGGGTAGGGATCAGATAGACGAAGGTGGGCACGGTCTGCATCAGGTCGAGGACGGGTCGCAAGGCCGCATAGAACCAGGGGCGATGTGCCGCGACGATGCCCAGCGGTACGCCGATGACCACGCACACGAGCGTGGCGAAGGTCACCTGGGCAAGGGTCTCCATGGTCTCCTGCCAGTAACCGAGATTGAGTATTAGCAGGAACGAAAGGGCCACGAAAAGGGTGAGGCTCACCTTGCGTTGGATGTAATAGGCAAGCAGGGCAAATACTGCGATCAACGCCAAGGGATTGAACCAAAGGAGCGCGTTGGTAAATGCGCTGATGATGTTGGAGAGTGACAGCGATATGGCGTCGAAAAGACCTGCGCCATGTTGAGTCAACCATTCGACGTACCGGGCGATGTGTTCGCCCAGTGGAAGCTTCTCTTGTGTAATCCACATATCACTGATCCGGCTGATGGAAAGAAACAGCACGCAAGCAACTGCCCGGGTGCAGCTCTATGCGCCAGGTTTCCAGGCAACACAAAGCGACTGCGAGAGGCTTTCGCGTGAGCAGTTATCGAAGTTTGGGCAGGGGATGAGTAACAGAAGTGGTGTGTGTCAAAGCCAGTCGCCCCGGCGTTCTTTGGCCGGATGTCGAAGGTCTTTCAGATGTGTGCACTGCAAGGTTCATAGTGGCGGCTCGTTGTTGTTTTGGTCTGGAGTCCGTTGCCTGTGGGAGATATTTATCCAGGTGCCTTTTGCTGACAAACCATTTTATGTCAGCCTCTCATGAGTTTTTGTCATTAATTATTGGCCGCTTCAAGGGAATCGACGTCGATAAAGTCAATAAAATGTACTCCGATGTACATTTGGCGGTCATCCGAGTACATTCGCGCTACGCATTGTTTAAAGAAGGTAGGCAGGATGTCCCAGGTAGGGAAGGCACGCGGCAAGGCTCAGGACGCAGGCTGGCGGGGCTCGCCGGAGGGATGGCTGGAAGCGGCCTACGAGGCTCTGAAGGAGTCGGGCATCGATGCGGTTCGGGTCATGCCGCTGGCCAAGCGCCTGGGGTTGTCACGCACCAGCTTCTACTGGTTTTTCGAGGATCGCGAGCAACTGCTGGCGGCTTTGCTGTCTCGTTGGCGGGAGACCAATACGGGGGGCCTGATCCGGCAAAGCGAAAGCTATGCCGAAAGCATCTCCGAGGCGATCCTGAATGTGTTCGAGTGCTGGCTCAACCCGCAATTGTTCGATTCGCAGTTCGAGTTTGCCGTACGCAGTTGGGCGCTTCAGTCCGCTGAAGTGGCCCAGGAGGTCGCTGTCGTGGACGAGCAGCGAATGAACGCCCTGGCGAGCATGTTCAAGCGCTTTGGCTATGACAGCCAGGGGGCTGATGCGCGGGCCCGAACGATCTATCTGACGCAGATTGGCTACATCACCATGAACACGACTGAGTTGATCACCGTGCGCTTCCAGCGCATTCCTCATTACGTGAGCATCTTCACCGGCAAAGTCCCCAAGCAGCGTGAGCTGGATCGGTTCTATGGGAAGTTCGGCTATGCCGAAAAAGAGCCCGGCGTCTTCGTTCCCTTGACGGACACTTTCGAAGGTAACACCGATGATTAATGAGACCGTGGGAATCATTGGTGGAACCGGCTGGCTGGGTGGCGCGATTGCCAAGGCGGTCTTGGCGAAGGGACTGGTGCCGACGGGAAACCTGATAATTTCCAATCGTTCGGGGAGCCACCCATTGGCGCAACAAGGCGCCTGCCTGGTCACGGACAACCAGGACCTGGTGGATCGCAGCGACGTCGTGATCATCGCCGTTCGCCCCGAGCATTTCGCCAGCCTGAACATCAACGCGGCTGGCAAAACCGTTATTTCCCTGATGGCCGGGATGACCGCACAGACGATTGCCGCACAGACCCAGGCTTCGGCGGTGGTGCGGGCGATGCCCAATGCGGCGGTGGAGATCGGGGAGTCTTTTACGCCTTGGTATTGTTTTGCACAGACAGCGGCAACGACGAAAAGCCTCGTGCAGCGATTGTTCGAATGCGTGGGTACGGCGGCAGAGGTTCAGCAAGAAGACTACATCGATTACCTCTCGGCGCTTTCGGGTACGGGCCCGGCTTTTCCTGCCTTGTTGATGACGGCGTTGGCCAATCAGGCGATGGCTGCCGGCATTCCCCCCGACATCGCACAGCTCGCCGCGAAGAATGTCGTGGTCAACAGCAGTCAACTGCTGGCCAGTCACGATGCTCAACAGATGATCGACGCCTTGGTGGCCTACCGTGGGGTGACGGCTGCTGCCTTGCAAACCATGATTCAGGGGCATTTCGAAGAGCAGATTGGAAGGGCGTTGCAGTCAGGCGCCGCGGTTGCTCGCAAGGGCCTTCAGGCCTGATAAGGCAATGTGTATCCGTTGCTGCGGTAACGGTAACGCCGCTATCGCGAGCAGGCTCGCTCCCACAGGGGAGTGGAGCCAGACACAACTTCTGCGCATGACCCGGAAAAACTGTGGGAGCGGAACCACCTCAGCAGAGGGGCTTGGATGAGCAACGTGTGCTATTCAGCCTTGAAGCAATACACCGCCAGCTTGTTCCCGTCCAGATCCCGAGCATAAGCCGCGTAGGCGTTATCAGCCCAGTTACGAGGGCCTGGCAGGCCTTCGCATACGCCACCGTTTGCCAAAGCGGCAGTATGGAACGCCAGGACCGCAGAGCGATTCGGTGCTTCGAAACTCACGGTAACACCGTTGCCGATGGTCGCCGGACCGCCGTTGGCCGGGTTGAGTACAAAGAACGAAGGCTTGTCGACGCCCCAGATGGAGCCGGCTTCGTCGAGATCGGCAACGCGCTTGAGGCCTATCTCTTTCAAGGTGGCGTCATAAAACGCACGTGCTTTTGCCAGGTTGTTGGTGCCGACGGTGACATGGGTAAAAACGGACATCTTGGTTTCCTTTCTGTGGGGTAATGGGGTTTTCCGACCGACTCTCAGAAGTGAATGACGGTACGAATGCTTTGCCCTGTATGCATCAACTCGAAAGCTTCGTTGATCTCTTCCAGGGGCATGTTGTGGGTGATGAAAGTCTCCAGCGGAATCTCCCCGCGGCCAGCCTTCTCGACGTAGCTGGGCAGCTCCGTGCGGCCCTTCACGCCACCGAAGGCGCTGCCGCGCCATACGCGACCGGTGACGAGCTGGAACGGGCGGGTGCTGATTTCCTGGCCGGCACCGGCGACGCCGATGATGATCGACTCGCCCCAACCCTTGTGGCAGCACTCCAGTGCCGCGCGCATCAGTTGCACGTTGCCGACGCACTCGAACGAGTAATCCACGCCACCGTCGGTGAGTTCGACGATGACGTCCTGGATGGGCCGGTCATAATCCTTGGGGTTGATGAAGTCCGTCGCGCCCAACGACAGGGCGACATCGCGCTTGGCCGGGTTGATATCGATGGCAAGGATGCGTCCGGCGTTGGCCATCTTTGCGCCGATGATCGCGGCCAGGCCGATACCGCCCAGCCCGAAGACCGCAACGCTGGCGCCAGACTCGACCTTGGCAGTGTTGAGTACCGCGCCAATCCCCGTGGTCACCCCGCAGCCAAGCAGGCACACCTGCTCCAGCGGGGCCTCCTTTGAAATCTTCGCCAGGGAAATTTCCGGCAGCACCGTGTACTCGGAAAAGGTCGAGCAGCCCATGTAGTGGAACAGCGGCTGGCCTTCGTAGGAAAAACGCGAGGTGCCATCGGGCATCAGGCCTTTGCCCTGGGTAGCCCTGACGGCCTGGCAGAGGTTGGTCTTGCCAGAGAGGCAGAATTTGCACTGACGGCATTCGGCGGTATAGAGCGGTATCACGTGGTCGCCGACTTGCAACGAGGTCACGCCTTTGCCAATGGACTCGACAATGCCACCACCTTCATGCCCCAGCACCGTGGGGAAAATACCTTCTGGATCACTTCCCGAAAGGGTGAAGGCGTCGGTGTGGCAAACGCCGGTGGCGATGATGCGAACTCGCACCTCGCCGGCCTTGGGCGGTGCAACATCGATAGTGACCAGTCGCAGTGGTTCATTGGGCGCGAACGCGACCGCAGCCCTGGACTTCAAGGTCTGTGCTGACATGGAAGAGCCTCGTGTTGAATATGAAAAATTGCCCCTGATCCCAGGACCAGGGGCATGACTTCAGATGTCCTTGACCAGCCGCAGCGCATCGTAGATGGCGGCGTGGGTATTACGTGCCGACACCGCGTCGCCGATCCGGAACAGCTGGAAACGACCCTCGGGGTTGGTCACGATATTTTGGGTTTTCCCGGCGATCAGATCGTGCTGTTCAACCGCACCGTTGTTACTCGAATGCGGGCGCAGTTCGAAGTACAGATCGTCCAGGGGCAGGGTGCCGTGGTTGATCACCACCTGATCGACCACGCGCTGCTTGTGCACCTGGCCATAATCGCTGCCGAAGCTGGCCACCAACTGACCGTCGCGCTTCTCTACGGAGTCGACGCGATAGGTGACCGTGAAGGTGACGTTCAGGTCTTGCAGGCTGCGCATGTAAGGCACCAGGTTCATCGCCATCACCTCCGGCGCAAACGAGCGGTCCGGCGTGACGATCTCCAGTTTTGCGCCGCTGTTGGCGATGACCTCGGCCGCTTGTAGCGCCGCGTGGTCGCCGGCGTCATCGAAGATCAGCACGTTCTGGCCGGGCTTGACGTCGCCGGAAATGATGTCCCAGGTCGACACCACCAGTTCATTGCCTTGCTTGAGCACCTCGGTGTGGGGCAAGCCGCCGGTGGCGACGATGACCACGTCCGGCTCCTCGGCCATGACGGTCTCGGCTTCGGCCCAGGTGTTGAAATGGAACTTCACCCCCAGCCGTTCGCATTGCGCCATGCGCCAATCGATGATGCTGATCATCTCGCGACGCCGCTCGCTCAGGGCAGTCAGGCGGATCTGCCCACCGGGCTGATCAGCCACTTCGAACACCGTGACGTCGTGCCCGCGTTCCCCGGCCACCCGTGCCGCTTCCAGGCCCGCCGGGCCGGTGCCGATCACCACGACCTTGCGCTTGACCGACGCCTTGGGAATCTCATGGGGCATGGTGGTTTCGCGGCCGGTGGCGGCGTTATGGATGCAATACGCCGCGCCGCCCTGGTAGATGCGGTCCAGGCAATAGTTGGCGCCGACGCAGGGGCGGATTTCTTCTTCACGCTTTTCGATGATCTTGCGCACGATATGCGGGTCGGTCATGTGCGCCCGGGTCATGCCGATCATGTCCACCTTGCCCGAGGCGATGGCGTGGCGTGCCGTGGCCACGTCCGGGATCTTGGCTGCATGGAACGTCGGGAAACCGGTGGCCGAGCGAATCTCGCCGGCAAAATCCAGGTGCGGAGAGTTGCGCATGCCCTGGATTGGAATCACGTCGGTGAGGCCAGCATCGGTATCGATGTGTCCGCGAACGACGTTGAGGAAGTCCACCAGCCCACTGTCCTTGAGCATGTGGGAGATCTGGATGCCGTCCTTGGCGCCGAAGCCGCCGGGCAGGTCCTCGTCGCCGGTGTAGCGAACCCCCAGCAGGAAGTCTTCGCCACAACGCTGGCGGATGCCCCGCAACACATCGAAAGTGAAGCGCAGGCGGTTTTCCAGCGAGCCGCCGTACGGGCCGTCGAGGTCGTTGGTCAACGGCGACCAGAACTGATCCATGAGGTGCCCGTAAGCCTGTAACTCCAAGCCATCAAGGCCGGCGGCCTTCATGCGTTCGGCGGCATCCACGTAATCCTTGATGATCCGGTCGATGTCCCAGTCTTCCATCTTTTTCGGGAAGGCCCGGTGGGACGCTTCACGGCGATGGGACGGCGATACGACCGGGAGCCAGTCAGCCTTGTCCCAGCGCGTGCGCCGCCCCAGGTGGGTCAGTTGGATCATCACCGCCGCGCCGTGTTCGTGGCATTCGTCAGTCAGGTCCTTCATCCATTTGACCACTTCATCCTTGTACGCCAGCACGTTGTTGAACACCGGCGGGCTGTCACGGGAAACGGCAGCGGAACCTGCGGTCATGGTCAACGCCACGCCGGCCTTGGCCCGTTCAACGTGATAGGCGCGGTACAGGTCCTTCGGCATGCCGTCGACAGGATACGCGGGCTCATGGGAGGTGGTCATGATCCGGTTTTTGAGGGTCAGGTGTTTGATCTTATAGGGCTGCAGCAGAGGATCGCTGGACATGGTGTTGCGCTCCGGGAACAGAACATCAGGCTTGGTTTTGACATAACGGTATGTTGAATGTTCATGTGTGTCAACGATGGAGACACAGGTGTACATTTTTCTTGCGCGGTGGAAAAACCAGGATTAACATCCAGCCGAAACAAGGGGGTGGGCCGGCTCGTGCGGCTGGCCATCCCGCATCGATCCAGAGTGCAAGGGGGCTATGCGAGGAACTATGAAAGTGCTCGTTGCGGTAAAGCGCGCCATCGATCCGAATGTGAAGGTTCGGGTGAAAGCCGACGGTTCAGACGTTGAGCTCAATGGCGTGAAGATGGCCTTGAATCCGTTCTGCGAAATCGCGGTGGAGGAGGCGATTCGCCTCAAGGAGAAGGGGTTGGCATCCGAGGTGGTGGTGGTCTCGGTGGGCACTTCGGCCGCTCAGGAACAACTGCGCACGGCATTGGCGTTGGGTGCGGATCGCGCACTGCTGGTGGAAACCGGCGCGGTACTCGAGCCGCTCAACGTCGCCAAGTACCTGAGCAAAGTGATCGATCAGGAAAAGCCGCAACTGATCCTGTTCGGCAAACAGGCGATCGACCAGGAAAACAACCAGGTTGGGCAGATGGTTGCGCAGTTGATCGGCAGCGGCCAGGCCACTTATGCCTCGGCAGTCGATCATGTCGACGGGCAATGGGTCGTCGAGCGCGAGGTCGACGGTGGTAGCCAGGTGGTCGCTCTCGCCATGCCCGCCGTGGTGACCTGTGACTTGCGCCTGAACCAACCGCGCTACGCCTCGTTGCCGAACATCATGAAAGCCAAGAAAAAACCGCTTGAAATCATTGCCGCTGAGACCTTGGGCGCGAGCGTGAAGGAGCACGCTCGATTATTAGGAGTTGTCCCGCCGACGGTGCGTAAAGCGGGGATCAACGTCGGTTCGGTGGCCGAACTGGTGGATAAACTGAAAAACGTCGCGGGGGTGATTTGATGCGCACATTGGTAATCGCCGAGCACTGTGCAGGGCAGCTTACGGCGGGTACGTGGAGTGCCGTGACCGCCGCCCTGGCCCTGGGTGCTGAAACGGATTTACTGGTGCTGGGCGGGACGCACGCCTGCGCAGTGGCGCAACAGGCCGCGCTGACCCAGGGCCTGGATCGGGTGCTGCTCGCCCAGGGCGAGATGTTCGAAAATGCCCTGGCCGAGAATGTCCAACCGCTGGTCACTTCACTGGTGGCCGATGGGTATACGCATGTCGTTGCCGACGCCAGCAGCATGGGCCGCAATGTGCTGCCACGGGTCGCGGCCAGCCTGGATGTCGGCATGCTGTCCGACGTCACCCGGATTGTCTCGGCAGACACTTTCCAGCGACCCATTTATGCCGGCAATGCCATCGCCACGGTTCAATCCCTCGATCCGATCAAGTTGCTCACCGTCCGCGCCTCGGCGTTCGCCCGGGCCTTGGCCCATGATCGTCGTTGCGAAGTGGTGACGGTCCAGGGCGGGCAAAGCGCAAGCAACGTGCGTTTCGTCAGTGAGCAACTGACGGCCAGTGAAAGGCCGGATTTGTCGAGCGCTCGGGTCGTCGTTTCCGGCGGCCGCGGCATGCAGGCCAAGGAACATTTCGCCTTGATCGAGCGCGTGGCCGACAAGCTCGGCGGTGCCGTAGGGGCATCGCGTGCAGCGGTGGATTCGGGTTTTGCCCCTAACGACTTGCAGGTTGGACAGACGGGGAAAATCGTCGCGCCAGAGCTATACATCGCTGCGGGTATCAGTGGCGCCATTCAACATTTGGCGGGCATGAGTGGTTCAAAAGTCATCGTCGCGATCAACCAGGACGCTGAGGCGCCGATTGCCCAAGTGGCGGATTACATGTGGGTGGCGGATTTGTTCGAGGCATTACCGGCGCTCGAAAAAGCGTTGTGAGTGAGCGGATGACTCCATCAAGGATAGATATATAAGCTCCGCCAAAATGGCGGAGGAGGGCCGAACCACCTGAGTATCTAACGGCTTTCGCATAACTAAAACTTATCCACGCATAACATAAAATCCCTTGAGGGTGTAATGGCACTCTGCTTTTATGAGGGAAGTTCTTTCTTCTGCTGCCCTGCCAATAACTATTAATACAGTACGCGGAGATGCACCATGATTACGTTATCCAGTAAAACTTGTATCGGCTGGCTTGCAGGCGCGGCGATGGCCGTCGCTAGCCTGATGGCTCACGCCGAGGAACCCACGCCTATCCGTATTGGATGGGTGAACTGGTCGGATACGGAAATCGCTGTAAAGCTGGCAGATACGGCATTGCGCGACCATTTGAAGCAACCGGTCAAATTGGTGCTCGCCGATATTGGTATTCAGTTCCAGGCCCTGGCCAACGGCAATATCGACCTGATTCCGATGGTCTGGCTGCCGAGCACTCACAAGTCGTTCTATGACAAATACAAAGACAAGCTCGAAGACCTCGGTGTGCTGTATGAAGGTCGGATCGGAATGGCCGTGCCAACGTCCATTCCCACTAGCGAGATCGCCAGTGTCGAAGACCTTAACAAGCCTGAAGTGCGGGAAAAGCTTGGTGGCAAGATCCTGACGTCGGAAGTGGGCAATGGCCAATACAAACTGACGGAAAAGGCCATTCAAGAATACAAGCTCGATGGCTACAAGATGGTCGCCTCTTCGGAGTCCGGGATGTTGAGCGAGCTGGATCGCAACCTCAAGCGTGACAAATGGTCGTTGATCAACGCCTGGAGCCCGCACTGGATGTTCGCCAAGTGGCCGCTGCGCTACCTGGATGATCCGAAGCAGATTTTCGGTGGTGCCGAACAAATTCACGCCGTAGCCCGTAAAGGCTTCAGCGCCGAGCATCCCGATGTCGCGCGGTTCTTCGCCAACTTCAAGATTCCCAAGGCTGACCTGGAGAAGTTGATGGCCAGCGCCCGTGACAGCTCGGCAGACAAGGTCGTTGCAGAGTACTACGCCGCGAACAAGCCCCGCTTCGAGGCCATGTTTGGCAGCCAGACCGCCTCCGCGACGCCGTCCCAGTAATGACCATTGCTACTGAGTAGCTGTGTCGCCGTCCGGTGCCCTTGCTGAAGGGCACCGGGCTCATCGAACGAACATTCAGGCGATACCCTTGAAGACCACAGCCTATCGTCGCTTTACCCTTGATGATGCGGTCGACTGGGTGAAGCATCTCTGCCAATCGAAGGGTTGCTCTCCAGCGGTTGCCAACTCACTGGCCCACGCCACCGTTGCTGCGCAAGCGCGGGGTAACCAGGCCGTGGGGTTTCGCCATCTCGTCGATTACTTGCCGGGTTTTTCATCGGGGCGAATCAATCCACGTGCCGAGCCGCGAATCTCCTGCGCCGGTGCGATTATTCTCAAGTCTGATGCCCGTGGCGGAATTGCCCAGCTTGGCGTGGATCGCTGCTTCGATTCGTTATGCCATGCCGCGCACGCCAATGGCGTGGCCGCGCTGAGCCAGTGCAACAGTTTCACCAGCGGTGAACTGGGTGACTACACGTTGCGGTTTGCCCAGGCCGGGCTGATTGCATTGGCGGTCGCAAACGGGCCGGCGCTGGTTGCGGTTCCTGGCGCCAAGGGCAAGACCTACTCGACCAATCCGCTCTCGTTTGCAGCGCCTTCAGCCGATGGCATTCCCTTGTTGTTCGACCAGGCGAGCAGTGCCGCCGCATTCGTGAACATCGCCCACGCCGCCTCGACGGGTAGCGATATTCCTGAGGGGTGGGCGGTGGATCGCGATGGCAACGGAACACGTGATGCACTGGCGGCGTTGAGCGGTGCGCTGCTGCCTTTTGGTGGTCATCGCGGGGCCAATCTGATGCTGATGGTCGAGGTCCTGGCTGCGGGGCTCACGGGGGCCAATTGGTCGTTGGATTCGCCGGCGTTCAACCAGGGGACCCAGACGCCTGGCTGTGGCCTGTTGATCCTGCTCCTGGCGCCGGCGTTCTTCTCAACGGGATTTGAGCAGCGTCTTTCAAGTCAACTGACCCGCCTGACGCAGATGGACGTCCACAGGCCGGGGTGGGAACGGCAACACGCAACGGTCAATGCGCAGAATGATGGGATCAGTGTTCCCGTTGACCTGCTGGAACAGCTGAGTCACCTGTAAGCCAGTTCGACACATTGCTCGATAAATGGGATCGAAAACGATGATAAACAGCACTGAAGATCCAGCGTGGGCTCAGGACATCATCCGCAACGGGGACCTGCTCAGGCGCTCGCTTCAGAACGTCCTGTCGGGCAGCGCTTGCGATGAGGCGCCAGCACATACCGCGTCTCTGAATACCGCCCAATGGACTATCAGCAAGACTGCGCAAACTTCAAATGCGCTACCCGTTTTTTTGCAGGGCCATTTATCCGCGGCACTGGACGCTGCGCCGCGGACCGATGACGGCCTGGTAGCGATACTGGTTGCGCTCGGCACGCTCTTGCCCCATGTCACCTGGATAAACCGTCAAGCCCGGGCTGACCAGGACAGCGCTTTCGTGGAGCGGCATCGTCACGGAATGATCGCCGGTCCCGGAGGGCTATTCGAATGTTCCACCTTGACCCTGGGGTTGGCGCTCCTGATGCCCGAGACCTGCTACCCCTATCACCAACACCCGCCTGCCGAGTTCTACCTGGTTCTTTCGCCGGGCGACTGGTACCGGGAGGACGTGGGTTGGTGGAGCCCTGGACCAGGCGGTCTAGTCTTCAACTCCCCGTCATGCGTCCATGCAATGAAATCGATGGATGTTCCACTTCTGGCACTGTGGGGCCTGATGCATTAGTGCCTCGTTATAAGAGTAGATGAACTCGGGTAGTGATTGAGAGGATGAGACATGGCGGTTACCACGCAAGGTATCAAGTTGGACGAAGACACGCAGGCCAGGCTGAAGTCCGCGGCGGCCAGGTTGGACCGTACCTCCCATTGGTTCATGAAAAAGGCAATTCTGAACTTTATTGAAAAAATTGAAGCCGGAGCCGGCATTGAAGAACTTGTAGCGACCGAACTTCTGGAGAAAGATGCTAGGCGCCACAGCATCGCACGACGGCTTTGCAAGGACTGCAGTATTGATGACTTGAATTGACTTGATGATGGATCAGATCGGAAGATAATTGACAAAGCCTGACTTGAACAAACTATTAAATGCCCTGCCTATAACGTCGAAATATATAGGCAGGGGCTTGTTCATATGATTGATATTTTCTCATGAGTATTGAATGAAAAATGGTTTGTTCGTGTCCGTTCAGTCCTGAACAATGACTTCAGCAAACGGGATCAGGATGAACACGCTTGATTCCAAAAGCTACAGCGTGCTTCAGGATAATTAAAAGAACGGCGTTTTCGTTGAGGATCGACCGATGATTCAGATGACCGATACCCGGCTGGCTAGCAAACAGACCGCATTCGAAGAAATACCTTTTATCGATATCGCACCCTTACTCGATGGGAGCGACCCGCTGACAGTTGCTCGCCAGATTGGCGAGACGTGCGAGAAAGTTGGTTTTTTCTATATTAGGAATCATGGAGTATCTCGCGCCTTGATCGACGCGATGTATGCGCAAACGAAAAACTTCTTCGCCATGCCGTTTAATCAAAAGAATAAACTGAACGTGGTCAATTCAGGTCCCACGCTGCGCGGTTACATACCCATGTACGCGGAAAACGTCGATCCGGAAAATACCCGTGATTTCAAGGAGTGCTTCGACTACGGCGCGCACGATGAGCAAGTGTCTCCTTTTTTCGGGGCAAACCTGATGCCGACCGAGCTTCCGAAATTTTCGGGTGTCTGTGACGCCTACCATAAAGCGATGCTTGAGCTGGCCCGTAAGCTCATCAGCGCCATTGCGCTGAGCCTGGATCTGCCAGCGAACTACTTTGAAAAACTGCAACGCAAACCGATCACCATCCAGCGCTTGTTGCACTACCCCTCGCAGAGTGGCGAGATTTCACAAAAGGAAATCGGGATCGGAGCGCACACGGACTATGGTTTCCTGACGATCCTTTTCCAGGACAAGGTTGGTGGCTTGCAAGTCCGCAATCGCGCGGGTGAATGGGTCAGCGCGCCACCGGTGGAAGATACGTTCATCGTCAACATCGGTGACCTGGTGCAAACCCTGACGAATGATCGCTATACCTCGACTATGCACCGCGTCATCAATACCAGCGGTGTTGAACGGTATTCCATTCCATTCTTCATTGACTTGGACTTCGACGCGACGATCGAGACCGTGGCGACGTGCATCAGCGTCAGCAACCCGGCCAAATATGCGCCCCACACCTGCGGCCAACACAAATACAGTCGCTTTGTCGCCAGCTACACCCACCTGCAGGAGGCGTTCGAAGCCGTCTGACGGATGAAGGCGCGGTGCAGAACCCGGTCACCGTCTACAGGGAGATGGTGACTGTCCGGGAGGCGTTGGGGTTACCCATAGGTATTTGACGAAGCGCGTTCATCACGCGGTGTCACACCGAAATAGCCACGATAGCTTCTGGTGAAGTGCGCACTTGAACCAAAGCCGCAGAGCGCGCCTATTTTCAGGACGGGTGATGAGGTCTGCTTCAACAACTGTTGTGCCCGGACTAACCGCAGCTTGAGGTAATAGCGCGACGGCGAGATGTCCAGATACTTATGAAACAGCCTCTCCAGTTGTCGACGTGAAATACCGACCTTGAATGCCAACGCGTTGAGCTCCAGGGGGACATCCAGATTGGCCTCCATCAACACGATAGCCGCTTGTAGCCTGGGTTGATTTGCGCCGAGTGTATGCTTGAGCGGTATCCGTTGGTGATCCTGATCATCGCGCATGCGTTCGTACATGAACATATCGCAGATCGCCGCTGCCAACTCACGACCGTGCTCGCGCCTGATCAAGTGCAACATCATGTCCATCGGTGCCGTGCCGCCGGCAGAGGTCAGGTGATTCGTACCGACGGAGAACAGGTGTGAAGTGATGTCCGCTCCAGGAAACGCTTCGCGCATTTGCGCCAGGCATTGCCAATGGACGCTGCACTTATGCCTGTCCAGCAGGCCGGCCTTGCCCAGGGCCCAGCTTCCTGTGCAGATAGCACCCAGTTGCAGGCCCAGGTCGGCTTGGTGCTGCAACCAACGCATATGTTCATGGCTCACGCAGTCCTGCACATTCATCCCGCCACACACGATCACGGTATTCAACGCCGAGGCCTGTTCCATTTTGGCGTCGGGCGTTATGTACAAGCCGGCACTGGCACGCACCGGTTTTGCGTTCTTGCCCAGGGTGAACCATCGATATAGCTCTCTGCCGGATAGCTGATTTGCCATGCGCAAGGGTTCTATTGCCGATGCCAGGGAGATGAAGGTGAAGTCATCCAGTAGAAGGAATCCGACGGATCGTGGGGCAGGGGGCTGCGAAGTGGACACTGTGTTGCGCTCCTTTTGGATGTTGCGTACCCGTGCAGCTCTCATAGTTCGTGGCGACGTTCCCTCGACGGTGGATAACCAAAAAAAGAGCTGTAGCATTTACTGAAGTGAGGTGTTGAAACAAAGCCGCAGGCGATTGAGACATCAATGATCGTCAGGCTTGAGTTCTGTATCAGGCGCTGGGCGCCTTTAAGTCGTAATTCCAAGTAGTAGCGCTGTGGAGGGACCCCCAATTGCTCCTGGAAAAGACGTTGCACCTGACGTCTTGATAATTGAACGCACTCGGCGAGTTGATCCGGGCTTAACGGCTCCTCCAAGTTACACTCCATCAACGTGATCAGTTCTCGTAGCGGGGCGCTGACCTTGCCATCTTGAACCTGAACTGAAGTACGGAACCTGGACTGGTCGTGATCCAACAGGTCAAAAACTGCGTTCGCGACGTTCTGATCAAGCGCTTTATAAAGCCACTTCATCATCATTTGAAAAGCCCCCGCGGGGCTCGCCGCCGTGAGCCGGTCTCGATCAAATACCACGGCGTCCAACGTGACGTTCGTGTTAGGCGAAAACTCGGATAAAGCGATCCGTTGTTCTGCGTGAATGGCACAGCGGTAGCCATCCAGCAATCCGGCTTTGCCCAGATACCAGGCGCCATTCCATAGCCCGCCGAGCGCGATGGGCATGCTGGCGAGTTTGTTCAATAGCTTCACCAACGCCTCAGGCACGACTCTAGGCGTGCGTAACCCTCCGCAGACAATCATCAGATCCAGGGCGGCGATTCTGATGTCGGTCAGGGGGGTATCCGGTCTGATGGGGATGGCCAGGTCGCTCATGACTTCGGAGTCGTTGCGACTGAATGTATGCACTTTTATCGACCCAGGCTGGATGAGGTTTGCGGTCACCAGCACGTCCAGGCATTGCGTGAAACACGTCAGGGAGAAGTTCTCAAGCAAGAGAAAACCTATGCTTGATGTTTTATGACCCTCGATTAACTGGTTCATCAATCAAGCTTCATATCTGTAGAAAGCTGTTATCGAAGGGGTAATGCGTCAGCAACTCATAGCCGGTTTCAGTGACCAATAATTGGTTCTCCAGCTTGATGCCATCGCGGCCACCCACTTCACCCACGTACGCTTCGACACACAGGGCCATGCCTGCTTGCAGCTCTCCCTCGTATCCGTAGGATTCCAGGTCCTCCGGGTAGCGGATACTGGGGTACTCGTCGCACAGGCCCACACCATGAAACAGCACGCCGTACCGCTGGGCGCGGTAGGACTCTGGCAGTCGATGCGCCTTGGCGGTGAGTTCCGTGAAGCGCACGCCTGGCTTGACCAGCTCGCTGTTATGGGTGATATGGTCATGGGCAATTCGATACAGGCGCTTCTGTTCGGCCGTAGGTTCCAGCCCCCCGCAAATCCAGCTGCGGGACATGTCCACGCACATGCCGTAGGTGCCGATCAGATCCGTGTCGAACGACAACAGGTCGCCGTCGCTCAACACCCGTGGTCCAGACTCCTGGAACCAGGGGTTGGTGCGAGGACCGGAACTGAGGATTCGCGTCTCGATCCATTCGCCGCCGCGGCGGATGTTGCCGGCATGCAGTGCAGCCCAGACATCATTTTCGGTCACGCCGGCGCGCATTGCCTGGTGCATTTCAGTCACTGAGGCTTCGCACGAGGCCACCGCACAGCGCATTGCCTTGATCTCGTCAGGGCCCTTGATCATGCGGGCGAATTCGGTCACTTCCTGGCCGCTGTGCATTTCGATAGCCAAGGCATCCAATGCGCGCACACCAGCGACTTCGATTCGATCCACCGCCAGCCGGCGGTTGGCGCCGGCGTGTAGGCGCAGCAACTCGTCGATTTGCGCGGCGAAATGCCTGGCGTGTCGATCCGTATGCTCGCCGGTCTCGAAAAAGAAAAAAGACGCGCCGCTGCGTAATTCCGTCACCAGCGGCAAGTGAGCAGAAAGGTGATCGCAGCCATGGAAGTCCCACAGAACAACATGCCCACTGGCGGCGACGAAGCATGCCCGTGCGGGGTTATGGGTCGTCCATAATTGCATGTTGGTGGTATCGGTCGCGTAGCGGATATTCAGTGGATCGAATAACAGAATGCCGCCCAGGTCACGGGCGACCAACTGATCCACGAGTCGTTGCAATCGGTACGTACGCAGGGTGGGCAAATGGGGCGGCTCCAGGCCCAAACGCTCCCACTCCGCAAAAGCCAGGAGAGTGGGGCCTATTTCGACACGGTCGTTGTCATTGACCGAGCCATCTTTTTTTAATGCAGTTGCACGCTGCCTGGTCGGGTCGATGCGCCGAGCATTGGCTGGAATCGAAAAAGGTGAGGTTGTCATGGTGGCGTCCAGTTTCAATCTGCTGAAAGGCTCTGCGCGACCAAGCGACTATCGAGCCGGGGGACTTGATAACCCGATCACCGCTTGCGTGGAGCGGTGATCGGTGTACTGAACGCTGTCAATACAGCACGTGTTCGATCAGGTTACGAAGCATCGATCCAGATGGTTTTCAGCTCGGTGTACTGATCGTGTGCCCAGACGGATTTGTCGCGACCACCAAAGCCAGACTCTTTGTAGCCGCCGAACGGCGTGGAGGCGTCGCCTTCACCGAAACAGTTGACCGTGACCACGCCCGCACGAATCTCCCGCGACAGGCGCAAGGCATTGCGCAGGCTGCCGGTATAGGCGGATGCCGCCAGGCCGTAGACCGTGTCGTTGGCCAGTTCAATGGCCTCGTCGAGGGTACTGAAGCTGGTGACGCTCAGTACCGGCCCGAAGATCTCCTCGATAAACAGGCGACTATCACGTTCGACTCCGTCGATGATCGTCGGCTGTACGAACACGCCGGACTCGGTCTCTCCACCTTGCATCACATTGAGTTTCTGCTCGGCGGCATAGTCCAGATAAGAACGCACCTTTTCGAAATGCGTTTTGCTGATCATCGCACCGAGGCGATTTTCAGGATCCAGTGGGTCACCCATTTTCCAATCGCGCAGATGCTTGCTGATCAGTTGCAGCAGCTCATCCTTGACGTCTTTATGGACGATCAGCCGTGAGGACGCCGAGCAGTTCTCGCCCATGTTCCAGAAAGCGCCGGCCGTCACATACTGGGCAACCTGATCAAGGTCTTCGCAGTCATTCATCACCACGGCGGGGTTTTTACCGCCCAGTTCCAGCACCACGCGCTTGAGGTTCGACTCGGACGCGTACTTGAGAAACAACCGGCCCGTGTCGGTAGAACCGGTGAAGCTGACCATCGCCACATCCATGTGCCGGCCGATTGCCTCACCCGCTTCCCGGCCACCGCCAGGGGTAATATTGAATACGCCTGCCGGAATACCGGCCTGATGTGCCAGTTCGGCAACGCGCAGCGCGGTCAGGGTGGTTTCCTTGGCCGGTTTGACCACGATGGAACAGCCAGCGGCCAAGGAGGGACCAATCTTCCAGGCCAGCATCAACAATGGGAAGTTCCAAGGCAGAACCAGTCCGACGACGCCGATCGCTTCGCGTACCACCATGGTTACCGCACCGTGGCCGGTCGGCGCGGTGCTGTCGTACATCTTGTCGATCAACTCCGCATGCCAGCGCAGGGTATGGATCGTGTCGGGCACATCGACGTTCTGGCATTCGCTGACAGGCTTGCCACTGTCCAGGCTTTCCAGCACGGCGAGTTCGTGGGCGTTGTCTTCCAGCAATTGGGCGAAACGCAGGAGTACCTGTTTGCGTGCGCCGGGTGACAGCTTATGCCAGCGACCATCCTCGAACGCTTGCTTGGCGGCAGCCACGGCAACGTCGACGTCACGGGTATCGCACGCCGCTATCTCGGCAAGCGTTTCACCCGTGGCAGGGTTCGTCGTGATGAAGGTTTTTCCAGAGAGGGCATCGCGGAACTCGCCGTTGATGAACGCCTGGGTAGGAAACTTCAACTGGGCGGCGATGGCCGCGTACTGTTCTTTGGTCAGTAGATCAGCCATTTCAGGCACCTCCAGTGATCTGCGCAATGTTGCGCTTGAGCTCGGTGATGACGCCTTGCAGCGCCTGCTTTTCATCAGGGTCCAGGCCGTGCAGAGGGGCGCGCAGGCCACCGGTGCGCAAGCCGTTCAGTTCACACCCGTACTTGATGGACTGGACAAACTTTCCGCCTTCCAGAAAGTCCATCAGCGGCATCATCGCCGTCATGATGCGGCGGCCTTTGTCGAAGTTTTTTTCGACAACACAGGCCTCGTACAGCGCGACGTGCTCGCGGGGGATGAAGTTGGAACCGGCACACACCCAACTGCGGGCGCCCCATGCGAAAAATTCCAGGGCTTGATCGTCCCAGCCGCAAGACAGGGCGATGTGCGGGTATTTGCAGGCCAAACGGTGCATCTGAGCCATGTCGCCGGAGCTTTCCTTGATGGCAACGATGTTTTTCACATCGCGGACTTCGTCAAAGAATTCCTCGCCCATGCTCACGCTCATCCGACCTGGATAGTTGTAAAGCATGATGGGGAGAGCGGCGGCGCGGTCCACCGCCTTGACATGCAGTGCGATCTCTTTTTGCGTCGGCAGTGCGTAGGGCGGCGAGCCAACCAACAGCGCGTCGGCCTTGATGGCTTTCGCCGCTTCGGCGTAGGCGACCGAGTCTTCAGTGCGGATGGCGCCGGTACCCACGATCAGCGGTAGACGACCGCGCAGCACGTCCTTGGCCTGGGCGGCCAGGTCGAAACGCTCCTGAGCGGTGTGGGCATAATATTCGCCGGTTGAGCCACCGATAATGATGCCGTGCACCTTGGAGTCGACCAGATACTCCAGGACTTCGGCGAAGGCTGTCTTATCGATACTGCCGTCAGAGGTCAGTGGAGTAACGGCCGGTGTGTAAATGCCTTCAAATTTCATTAATCTCGCTCCAGTTAATGTCACTGCCTATCAAGCGGCGCTGGCTCGATAGAGTCAGCGCAGCCAGTTTTTCAACCAAGGGAGACCACGTGCTGAAGATCGAGCAAGTGGTCTTCAACTTCTTCAAGTTTGTCGGGGCGGGTCAACTTTCTTTACCGGCTCGGTACTGCCCCCAGCGCAAACTTATATTGACGCCTGCTGAAACCAGTGGGGCGGGTGGGTTAGGAGATGGGCCTGGTGATTTCAAGACGAAATCGATGAGTTCAGAGTGTTCCCCAGCCAGCCAATCCGCCAAGAGTTTGCCGGTGGCGGTGCCGCGGGTAACACCTAGCCCATTGCAGCACAGTGCCCCATAGACATTGGGCGACAGCTCGCCGAAATAACCCATATGGTTACGTGAAAGAGCCAGTGCGCCTCCCCAGGTATATTCGAACGTCATCTCAGGCAACATGGGAAAGCGTTGCTCGAAAGATGCCTGATGCCTGGCGACAAAGCGTTTCAGATATTTTGAATCGCTGCGGCCGTCGGGGTTAAAGCTGAAACTGTTACGGATCAAAAGACGGTTGTCCGGTGTACGACGTACCGTGGTACCGAATGGATCCGCAGGAATGACACCCCAATAAGGCCGGCCGCCGAGGCGAGCCTGCTCTTGTTCGGTCATGGGGCGGGTCAGGCTGGCATAGGTGAACACCGGTAGCATTCGCCCTTTCAGGAAGCCGAAACTCATGCCAAAGGCATTATTGGTCAGGATCAGTTTGTCGGCGGTGATTGAACCCGCGGCGTGCTTGAGCACCGCCTTCGTGCCGTACTCCACATGAGTGATCGCGGTGTTTTCATACAGCGTCACATTATTGGGGAGGCTGTCGGCCAAACCTTTGACCAGCGCCGAAGGCTGAAGCAAGGAAGTCCCTGGTGTAAATAACGCCTTGCGGTAGAAATGCGTGCCGATATGTTCGGGCAGTTCACCAGCCTCGATCATCTGGTAGGGCTGATCCAGTTTATCGAGTCCGCGACGGTAGGCCTCCAGGACGGCGATGCCTCTTGGTTCAACGGCTGCCTGATATTTGCCGCAATGCTTCATTTGGCAATCGATGTTGTGGCGTTCAACCAACTCTTTTAAATAACCCAGGCCACTCAGATTAAGTTTCAGTGTGGTTTTCGCCGTGGCGATATCGCCTATGTAATCCTCCGCGGCGATGTCATGCGGCAAATCGATAGCGAATCCGGCATTGCGACCGGAAGTGCCAAAGCCCACTTCCTGAGCGTCGATCAACAGGATGGAATCGTCGGGGAAATGAGCCGCTAGCTGACGGGCGGCGGCAAGCCCTGTAAAGCCAGCACCGACAATCACCCAGCGTGCGCTGCTATGGCCTTGATGGGCGGGCTTGATCTGGCGCCCCTTGCTCAAGTGGTACCACCCGCAAGATGGATCATCGGCAGGTAACGAAGATACTTTTAACATTTCAAGATCCTGTTCATTCAACCGATCCGACGTCAGTCATGCAAAAAAGGGTGCTTGGTCATTTCACGTGTGCTGAGAATCCAACGGACGTAAATGTTAAGTCTTTGCAGTTTCAATTAACGATGTGATCAGGCGGTATCGAAGTGCGTTTGCATTGCTTGGGGTATCGAATCTATCGGCTTACATCGAACGGAAAACCATTAAAGGACGGGGCAGTCATCGACTTGCCCCACCTTGGTACGGCTATTAATTATTAGCTTGTGTCGCCGCAGCGCGAGCTGTTTGCAACCATGCATCAAATTGCTGCCGATGGGCTGCTACCCACTCCTTGGCGTGACGGCGGATATCTGCGGGTTTTTTCTCGCCCTGTTGCATTTTCAAGTTCTGGGCACTTTCGTCAGCCGTGGTGATTTGCATCACCGAAAGGAACTTCAAGGCCGCCGGATTCTTCTCGGCGAAGTCTTTATTCAACACGGCCTCGACCTTATCTACCGCAAAGCCGAGATTCTTGCCCTTGTACATCGTGTCGACATCATTCTTGCCGTCAGGCAGGTCGGTTTTCGGTACTTCCAGCCATACCACATCCTTGTCTTCTACCAGAACAGTGGCGATCCATTGTGGGACCCAGGTGAAGTAGAGAATCGGTTGCCCTTCCTTGTAACGGGTAATGGTGTCAGCCATCAGTGCGAAATAGGAGCCCTGGTTGACGGTGACTGTTTTATCCAGGTCATAGGCCTTCATGTGGTGGGCGATGATCAGCTCGCAGCCCCATCCAGGATTGCAGCCCGTCAGGTCTGCTTTGCCGTCGCCGTTGGTGTCGAACAGTTTGGCGATTTCCGGTTTCTTCAAGTCAGTGAGGTACTTGATGCCATGGGCTTCAGCGGTCTTCTTGTCGATCAAATAACCTTGGAGCACGCCGGGCATGATGTCGCCCGCCTTGACCATGGTTTTATCGCCCCCGGCCTGCTGGAAGAATTTATCGTGCAGCTTGTCCCACAAGTGCACGGTAAAGTCCGCATCACCGCTACCCAAGGCCATCATCATGACGCCGTACTCGGTCTCCTTGGGCTCCTGCACCTTGTAGCCCAGCTCTCGGAGGCCTTCCATGGCTACTTCGCCACGGAATCGCTCTTCAGCGATAGAGGGGAAGATGGGGGTGACCTTTACACCGTCCCCCGGTTGGTTCGCCGAGGCGTTTGCGCACAGGGACGTAGCCGCAATGGCGAAAGCTGTAGCGCAATTGAGAATGCGACGGGAAAGCTTGAATTCAGACATCTTCGCGTACCTTTTTTGGGTTTTTATCTTCAAGTGCGGCAGATCGAATAAGAGGGTTCAAGCGGTCTTGCTTCGCCCCGCAGGCTGTTTTGCGCCGAACAGGCGTAGCAGAAGGCCTACGGGACCGGTGTGATACCAGCGCAGGCTCGGGTCGGCTCCGGTGCGCGCGCCCATGGCTTGGGTCAAGCGGTCAAGGAAGATGGCAAGCAGCACCAAGCCAGTCCCACCGACCGTGGCCAAGCCCATGTCCAGGCGGCCGATGCCGCGCAGGACCATCTGGCCAAGACCGCCCACCGAGATCATCGAAGCGATCACCACCATCGACAGCGACAGCATCAGGGTCTGATTGAGTCCAGCCATAATGGTTGAGGTCGCCAGTGGCAACTGAACCCGGGTCAGCATCTGCCGCGGTGTGCAGCCAAAAGCGCGGGCGGCTTCTATTTTGTCCTCCGGTACCTGGCGAATGCCCAGATTCGTCAGGCGCACCAGAGGGGGAAGGGCGAAGACAATGGTCACAAGGATGCCCGGCACGTTGCCGATGCCGAACAGCATGACGACAGGCACTAGATAAACGAACGCCGGCAGTGTCTGCATGGCATCGAGTACGGGCCGTAGGACCTTTTCCAGATTGTCACTGCGGGCGCAGAGAATCCCCAGTGGGATACCTAGCAGGGCGCAAAAGAATACCGAAGTCAGTACGAGCGCCAGGGTGGTCATCGACTCGGACCAGACACCGATAAGGCCCAGCAGTGTGAGCGTCACAAAGCACAGCAAGGCCATGCGTTTACCGGCTAGTTGCCATCCCAGCAATGAAGACAGGATGATCCCGATGCTGGGTGGAATGCTCTGCAGAATGTATTCGACGCCGTTAAGTACTTGGTCGATCGGCCAGCGGATGGCGCGAAACACATCGCGAAAGTTGTGCACCAGAAAATTGAGGGTGCTTTCCACCCAGTCACCCAATGGAAGGGTGAGGACTTGAAACGGGTCGAGAAAACTGAACTCGGACATTAGGGCTTACCTCTTCATCTTCACCGCTGCGACGTCATGGAGGCCGCAGGTACTTCAGGTCAGGGACGCGCCAGCGTAGATGGGCGCGGCTGTTTAATGGCGGCTCAGCGTTTGCAGTAACTCGCTCTTTGACAGGGTCCCGGTGAGAGCGCCCGAACGGTCGAGTACAGGGACCGGGTAGGGCAGGTTGGCGGCGATCTCCAGTACTTCGTGCAGGGGGGTATCGGTAAAGACAGGCTGCTGTTTGTGCTGGGTGTAATGCGTGTTGCCACCCGCGCCGCTGGTATCGATATCGACCACCCCGAGTAGTTGTCCAAGTTCATCGATCAAGTAACCAAATGGCAGGCCGGCCTTGAAATGTGGCGCTTGGCCATTCGCTTTACGAACCGATTCCGGATTGAGCCTGGCCACGTCGCCTGCCTTGAGAATCCGGGAACTATCGAATCCTTTGAAGAACGTGCGTACATAGTCATTGGCCGGCTGACTGATCAACTCTTGAGGTGTGCCGATCTGTACCACCTGGCCCCCCTCCATGATCGCGATGCGGTGACCGATGCGAACAGCTTCCTCAATGTCGTGGGAAATGAAGATGATGGTTCGCTTTTGCTCGGCTTGCAGGCGAATGAGTTCTCCCTGCATCTCGCTGCGGATAAGCGGGTCCAGAGCGGAAAAGGCTTCGTCCATCAGCAGGATGGTCGGGTCGTTGGCAAGCGCGCGGGCCAGGCCTACGCGTTGCTGCATGCCGCCGGAAAGTTGATGCGGATAACTGTGCTCCTGTCCAGCAAGACCGACTTGGGCGAGGGCTTCCCTGGCGCGGCTATGCCGTTCCTTTTCACCAATGCCGGAAATTTCCAGCCCAAAGGCGGTGTTTTCCAGAACGCTCATGTGCGGCATCAAGGCAAAGGACTGGAACACCATGCCCATCTCTTTACGGCGGACATCAAGAAGGGCTTTATCAGCCAGGCCCGTAATTTCTCGACCATTCAGATAAATACTGCCTGAAGTGGGCTCGATAAGGCGGTTGAACAATCGCACCATCGTGGACTTCCCAGAACCTGAGAGTCCCATGATCACAAATATTTCACCGCGCTTAACAGCAAAGCTGGCGTCAAAAACACCAATAACTTGACCTGTTTTCTCAAAGACTTCTTTTTTGCTTGCCCCGGCGGCGAGCATTTTCATCGCCGTGTCAGGTTGCGCGCCAAATATCTTAAAAACGTTCTTAACAGAAATGATTTCGTCTGGGCTAGTCATCGCGTCCCTCCTTTGCGTGTAACGCTACAAGCGCGCGAAATCGAATTGAGCTCGAGCGTTGGTAATTTAGGCGGGCAGTAATAAAAGATAGATCTGCGCATGACATGTACCTGTTTTTTATTGTTTGCCCTTGGGGTCGGGCTTTTTTTCAATCTATAAGTATCCCGATTTTAAATCCAACAACATTTACAGGGCTTTATGGATAACCTAACGTTATCGAGACGCGCTAAAACGACCGCCTTTGCGCAACCACGACGCTTTTGTATGGCCTGGGCTAGGCTATTGAGTTACGCTCCGCCGCTTTCGCGGATGATAGGAGTGTGAGGGCTTACCATGCTCAGCAGACACGTTGACCCCGATACATTACTGCTTAGAATGCCTTCCCTTCGGGCTGTCAGGGCATTCGTCGCCGCCGCTAAATATGAAAGCTTCACTCGGGCAGCGGAGGCCCTGTGCGTATCGCAAGCCGCGATCAGTCGGCAGATTCGAGAGCTTGAAGACTCGTTGGGCGCTCAACTGTTCATGCGTGCCGGGCGCACGGTAGAACTAACCGCCGAGGGAAAGATATTTTTTGAGGCGGCGCAACTGTCGTTCGTTAATATCGCACAAGCGGCTGAAAGGATTCGTACCGCTCCGACGCAGAAGCATATCCTGACTGTTTGTTGCTCACCCGCATTCTCTGCATTATGGCTGTCCGAGCATCTTCCAGAGTTTCGGGCGACTAACCCGGATATTGAATTCAATCTGATTACCACTCAGAACTTTGTGAATATGGAACCTGGCATAGAGCCGGACATCATCATCTCAAAGATTCGCAAGGTGGGGGATGGGTATAAGAGTTATCAGTTGTGCCACGATATTATTTATCCTGTTTGCTCTCCAGCGTTTTTGGACGCACATCCCGAACTGAACTCGCTTGAAGGGGTGCGCGATTCTTCGCTACTTAATCTAAGCCCCTATGGACGGTCGGGTGTGGCTGAACATGTGGACTGGGGGGTGTGGCTGGCTTTTCTGAACGTTGATATTGATGAGCGTCCTGCCGACTGTCCGCCTATTTTTCATGCGAATGATTACAACCTGATCATGAACATGGTCTTGACCCATCAAGGCGTTGCGCTGGGCTGGAACCAGCTTGTCGGGGCAATGGTCGAGAGAGGGCAGCTCGTTCGCCCTGTCGAGCATCAGGTGACGCTTCGAAACAGTCTTCATTATGTAGCCTGCAATGAAAGGACTGAATACGAAGATGCCTGTCGGCGAGTCCGGGACTGGATTCTTTCTAAGTTTTCCAGATGGAGCATATGAGTTTTTTTCATTTAAATCTTCTCGGTCGCTACAGCGATTGTAAGTAAAGTCTTTGCCTGGAATCGGTGGGTCATAACGCTAAGTTATCAGTTGAACGACGAAAATGTAGTTTTGCCGACAGGATAGGCTGTCGTACCCTTTGTGTTAAATATGGCTAAAACATGCGTATTCAGCGGTTGCGTTGGGCAATGCTCCGCGTAGGACCCGTTGGGCCATGACACCGTTTTCTGGGCGTACTTACCATTAACCGTCAGGTTGATGCGTAGAGGATAATAATGAATATCAAAGCATCCGTGATCGACCTGATTCAAAAGCGTAAGGCGCGCCACGCGCTTCCCCGTGAGCTGTATATTGAACCTGAGGTTTTTCGTCAGGATCTTGAGCAGATTTGGCACAAGGATTGGATTTTTGCCGGGCATACCTTTGAGCTTGAAAAGCCCGGGCAATACTTGACGTTGCAGATTGGTGACTATCCAGTTTTAATCATCAGGGATAAAAGTGGTCAGGTCCGTGCTTTTCACAATGCTTGTCGTCATCGTGGCTCTAAAGTTTGTGAGCACGCCCAAGGCAAAGTTGCGAAGCTGGTTTGTCCTTATCATAAATGGACTTTCGAGCTGGACGGCAGTCTTTTGTTTGCCGGTAATATGGGGGGCGATTTCGACAGGTCTCAATACAACCTGAAACCCGTTCATTGTGAAATTGTCCATACGTACATTTATGTATGCGTCGCTGACGAGGCGCCTGAGTTCGAAAGTTTCAGGCATTCTGTAAGTCCTTTCATCGCCCCCCATTTCCTGGATAACTGCAAGGTTGCTTTCGAGTCCAACCTCGTGGAAAAGGGTAACTGGAAACTCGTATTTGAAAACAATCGCGAATGCTTCCATTGTGACGGTACGCATCCCGAATTGATGAATTCTTTTGTCGAGAATCTTTCGGTGGCCGGGGTGGGGGGCGAAGATGATCCTGAATTGACCGCGCACTGGAATCGCTGCGAAATCGCGGGCATGCCCAGCAAGCTTGTCATGGACCCGAATGGCCGTTTTCGTATGACACGCATTCCACTTTCCGCGGGCGCCGTGAGTTACACAATGGATGGTAAACCTGCTGTTACGGGGCGCCTGGATAAAAGCGGCGAGCCGGATATTGGCGCCTTGCTCTACTTTAATTACCCGTCTACCTGGAACCACTTTCTCGGCGATCACGCATTGAGCTTCCGGGTACTCCCGATCGGGCCTGGCGAAACGCTTGTGACGACCAAATGGCTTGTGCCCAGTACCGCCGTTGAAGGTGTTGACTACGAGATTGACCGGCTGACCAAGGTTTGGCTTGCCACCAACGATCAAGACCGTCGTTTGGTGGAAGGTACGCAGGCAGGTGTGACCTCACCGACTTACGAGCCGGGACCCTTCTCGGACATCGCGGAAAATGGCGTATGCCAGTTTGACGATTGGTACTGCGAAACCATGCTGACGCGCCTCTAGGCCCAGATTCCACTTAAATCGGTGGATTGATTTCCTTGCAACGATGGCCGGCGCTTTCGGCGTTGGTCATCGCTACTACGGCGTGCAAACAGCCCGGGAAGGGCGGTTGGTGCGTCCGCTGGAGAAGAACAAGAAAGGGCTCGATTCAATGTCCGCATTCGCTTTTTCCGGTCTCAACCTGGCCGTGACCACGCCGTTCGATGCCCAAGGCAGGATCGACTATCCACGCTTCGAGACGTTGCTCGAGCGCTATCTGACTGCTGGCGTAGAGGGTTTTGTCCTGAGCTCAGGGACAGGCATGCATGTCTACCTGAGCCAGGAAGAGTCCAGGCAACTGGTGGCCTTTGGCACTCAGGTCATCAAGGGGCGCGCTCGCGTCATCGTGCAAACGTCTGCCTTATTGGCGGATGAAGTGGTGCAGCGCACCCGCCATGCCGCCGAATGTGGCGCCGATGGCGTCATGGTATTGCCACCGTTTTTCGAAGGTCCAACCGACGACCAGAGCATCATCGATTTCTACGCCACGGTGTCCGAAGCCGGGTTGCCAATCATCGGCTACAACGTGCCTCAGGCGGTGGGGGTAGAAGTGACTCCTTCGCTGCTTCGCCAGTTGAGCGAGATTCCGAACTTCGTATCGGTCAAAGACAGCAGCGGCGATCTGGCCGCGCAGGCGTCGCTGATCCGCACGGGCCTGCCGACAATGAACGGCGCCGACCCACTGGTGCCGTACGCGCTCTTTGCCGGTGCGGCGGGCCTGATCTGGGGCGGGGCGAACATGGCGCCGCGTTCTTGTGTGGCGGTAGTGAAGGCCGCCATTGAGCAGGATTGGGCACGTGCCCGGGAAATCTGGCGGGCGATCGAGCCGGTGATGTCATTGATCTGGCAGGGTGATTACGTGCAATCGGTTTACGCCGGTGCCGATATCACCGGCTATGGCGCGGGTAACCCTCGCCGACCGTTGGCGCGTCTGCCTGCTGAGAAGATCGCCGTGCTAAAGGCCGCCCTTGAGCCTTTGATCGCTCTCGAAAGCCGACTTACGTTTGCGTGAGTGGCGTGCCGGGCGTGAATGATGTCGTCGTGAAGGGCAGAATCACACTCGAAATGGGGGATATATGAGCAATCAGCTGGAAAGCGCCATGCGTCACTACGAGGTTCCCAGGCCTCAACTTGGAATCATCTTGTGCCTGTTGTCGATGCTGATCTTTGCGAGCCAGGACGGGATCACCAAGGTGCTGGTCAAGGATCTGCCCATCGCGCAACTCGTCATGGTGCGCTATTGGGTATTCCTGGTCTTTGCTGTCGGTTACAGCGTTTACCAAGGTAGCTTGCGAACCGCATGTCGAAGCCAGCATCCCTTTCTGCAGGTCATCCGTGCGCTGATCGGCGTCGGTGAAATCGCTCTGTTTGGAATAGGGCTGCGCTACCTGGGCCTGGCTGAGATGCATGCCCTGTACGCCGTGTTTCCCCTGATGACCCTGGCTTTGGCTGGTGCATTTTTGGGTGAGTACGTTGGAGTTCGCCGATGGATTGCCGCCGCTGTCGGTTTCCTGGGCACGGTGGTCATCCTTCGACCGGGTACCGGTGTTTTTGAACTGGCGGCGCTTATCCCATTGTTGTCGGCCCTGGGGTTCGCTGTTTTCAGCGTGCTGACCCGACGCATCAGCCAAGGTGATTCGTTTGCCACGAACATGCTCTACATGGGGTTCTTTGGCGCGATAGCCATCACCTTGCTAGGTCTTGCGGGCTGGGTGTCTCCAAGCCCGAAGCAATGGGCCCTGATCGGGGTCCTTTCAATCACAGGCGTAGTGGCCCAGCTTTTACTTATCCAAGCGCTCAGGTACGCAACAGCGGCTACGCTCCAGCCTTTCAACTACACGCTTCTGGTGTTTGCCACGTTGATAGGCTTGTTCGTGTTTGGCGAGCTTCCCGACGCATGGACAGTGGTGGGAGCATGCATGGTGATTGCCGGTGGGCTGTATGCGATCAAGGTGAAAGGTTAGGCCTCTTATTCGCTATAGGCATAAGCATAATAGAATATATTCCTTGGTCGTATTAGCCATCGTGCTAGATTGTTCCTACCGGACAACCGGATATGTTCAATCCCATTTTATGGTACGACTATGTCCGGCGCCCGAATCTTCCAAATCAGCCTTGAGGCTCTGTCCTGTGACCGAACCCAAGGAGCGATTTCTTACTCCGGCAATATCCGCCTTAGTTCTGCCTCCATTACCGTTCCATTCGTGACCGGTAAACCGCTCCCGTGTCAGGCCAACAGCGAAGCCTGCAGTGCAATCAGCGAAGGCTTGGCGTTTCTTCTCTACGCCATGTGAATCGTCGCTGTTGGGCACTTCCATACCATTAGTCTAGCCAGCCATCTTCAGGTAATGCCGCTCCAAGGGCCGCAACTTGATGCGTGAGCGAATGGACGCCTGTTCAAAGCAATATCTACGCGATTTACAACAATGCCAAATTATTTGGATGAAGCTCATCGAGCTGAAATCGTCAAGCTGAGCACGACATTAACCAGTCAAACGGAATGGCCAACCTGGCTTTTGTTGGTCGGATTCTACCTGGCCTGGGCTTTCGTTGTTTTTCATGGGGACGCACTGGGTGAAGTATTCACCATCGTCTTGTTGATTCCGCTGGTCGTGCTCTGGATGTCGATTCAGCATGAGCTTATCCACGGTCATCCAACACGCTCGCCAGCCATAAATAAAGCCCTGGGATATCTGCCGTTCGCCGTATGGTATCCCTACGATATTTACAGGGACACGCACTTGGCGCATCACAACGACGAGGTGCTGACGGTGCCTGGTCAAGATCCAGAAAGTCGTTATGTCACAAGTGCCTTTTGGTTGCGCTCACCTGGTTATACGAGGGTGTTGCTATGGGTAAATAAGACCTTGGGCGGGCGCTTGATCATTGGCGCTCCGTTGGCAGTCATTTCACTTGTGGGCGCCGAGATAAAGGGGCTGTTTCATACCGGACGAAGCCATTGGCGGATGTGGGCTACGCATCTATCAAGTGTTGCCGTGTTGCTGGGACTGGTTGAGCAATACAGCGCCATCAGCGCGATCCAGTACATCTTCTTTGTTTCGCTTCCAGCGTTATCCATTGCAATGATCAGGTCGTTTTACGAGCATCGGCCGTCAGCGCTTCCAGAACACCGCACGGTTATCAATGAATCGTCAGGGCTTTTGAGTTGGCTTTTTCTGAACCTCAACCTTCATCTGGTTCATCACGATCTTCCCGGTCTGCCCTGGTTTTACTTGCCACAGGTGTATAGGGCCAGGCGTGAACAATGGATTGCTCGAAACAATGGCTACGTCATTCATGGCTATTTCCAGTTATTGCATAGACATCTGCTCAGTCCAGTGGATTGTCCGCGCCATCCTGCCGAGCAATAAAAAATGAAAGCTAATCTGGGCGTTGGAAAATGATACGTTTTGAAGCCGTCAAGAAAACTCATAAGGGCAGCCCGCGAATGGCCGTGAGCGATTTGACGCTTCATGTCCGGGAGGGTGAGATCTGCGTGTTTGTCGGGCCAAGCGGTTGTGGCAAAACCACCATTTTGCGAATGATCAATAGGCTCGATACCCAGGACAGTGACCGTATCTGTGTAAATGGGGTTGCGACCGACGAGCTTGACGTCGTTACGTTACGCCGTGGCATTGGTTTCATGATGCAAAGCTCGGCTTTATTTCCTCACCAGACCGTCGCAGAAAATATCGGCGCTGTACCGCGGCTCTTGGGCTGGGGTAAGTCTAAAATCCGCCAGCGCGTGAGCGAGCTCATTTCCCTGGTCGGACTTCAGCCGGAGTTTCTTGACCGCTACCCGAATCAGCTGTCGGGTGGGCAGCAAAGCCGTGTCGCCCTGGCGAGGGCTTTGGCCTCGGACCCACCGGTTGTATTGATGGACGAACCCTTTGCCGCGCTTGATCCGGTGATACGCGAGCGATTGCAGGATGAACTGGTTGCGCTCCAGCGGCGTTTGCACAAGACCATCATTCTGGTAACGCATGACATGGAGGAGGCGATCAAGGTCGGCGACCGGATTGCAATATTTGAGGGGGAAGGGAGGCTTGTTCAGTTCGACACTCCTCACAATATCCTGGCCCATCCTGCCAGCGATTTCGTGAAGGGGTTTATTGGGAAAGACCCTTTATTGAAAAGACTTACGCTGATGAAAGTCGCCGATCTTCCGGCGGAAATTGACGGTGAATCCACTGTACCCGCTCCAGAACTGGCAACCGTTACGATAAATGACTCATTGCATCACGCATTGGTGAAAATCCTCAGTGCCCCAACCGGTGTTGTAGTGCGGGTGGATGAGGCAGGAGGTTACGAAGGTTGCATCTCGATCGAGTCCCTTTATAACGCCTTGAGCGGATCCCGACCTGGAAGCCTGCAATGATGGATGGGGCGTGGATTGTCGATAATTGGCAAGCGATTGTTCAGTTGTTATTGGATCATATTCAGTTGGTCACACTGGGCCTGTGTATAGGCATGCTGGTGGCGGGCGCAATGGTGTTCTTGACACTGTGGAAGCCTGTCTTGGCTCGGCCCATGATTTATGTCAGCGGAATACTGTTCACCATTCCTTCCCTGGCACTGTTTATTTTGATAATGCCTTTTACTGGTTTGTCCAAGACCACATCGGTTATTGGCCTGAGTCTGTATTCCTTGCTGATTATTCTACAAAACACCTTGGCGGGACTTGCCAGCAACCCCCCGGACGTTCTGGAAGAAGCCCGCGCGCTAGGGTATACGCGCATGCAGAGGTTTCTGGGTGTTGAACTTCCACTGGCCTTGCCTTCGTTATTGGCAGGGCTACGAACGACATCAGTTACCTTGGTCGGGTTGGTGACTGTTACTGCGTTAATTGGTCAAGGTGGGTTGGGCCAGCTGTTCATTACCGGGTTGGCGCAAAGTTTCACTACACCTGTAGTGGTCAGCTTGGTCCTGACGGTGATGTTGGCGCTGTGTTTTGATTTTCTGTTTTATTCAATCAATAAATGGCTGGTCCCTTGGGTGCGCTAATGAACATGATCGCAAGTGTCTACCATTGGTTTTCTCTTCCTGAAAATTGGTTGGGAGAAAACGGCATACTGACGCGGCTGGCGGAGCATATTTATTACGTATCTTTAAGTATCACTATTGCTTGTGCGATAGCGTTGCCGCTCGGCGTATTCATGGCTAATTACCGCAAGGGCGCAAACCTGGCGATAGGGGTGTTCAATCTTGGCCGCGCATTGCCTTCTCTCGGCATTGTGATACTGGCAATCATGGTCATTGGCTATGAAACCAGCACGGTCATTATCGCGCTGGTTGTCATGAGCATACCGCCGATATTAACCAACACCTATGTCGGTATCGATCAGGTTGATTCGTCGTTGAAAAGTGCGGCCACCTCCATGGGCATGCGTAGATGGCAAACGTTTATTCAACTTGAACTGCCTTTGGCCTTCCCGCTGATTTTTTCCGGTTTCAGATCGGCCCTGGTGCAACTTATTGCAACGGCAACTATCGCCGCCTATGCGGGATTCGGTGGGTTGGGCAGGTTTCTCATCGACGGACTGGGTCGCAACGATACACCGCAAATTATTGGCGGCGCATTGGTGGTGTCGGCCCTTGCGATTGTCAGCGAGTGGCTCTGCTCGACGATAGAAACACTCATGGTTCGAAAATGGCGAACAGGGAATGTTGAACTGAGCGCTACATGATCAGGGCATTTGAAAGTGCCTATTAATTTTGCAGAGGTACAAGTCCAAATGAAAAACAAACAACGTTCGAAGGCTCGCTCAGTGCAATCGGTTTCATTGTTGCTGGGGTTAGGCTTGCTGGTGGGCAGCACGTTTGCCAGTGCTCAGTCCATCACCATAGGCGGGGCCAATTTTTCCGAGCAGACGATTCTCGCAAACATTTATGCGTCAGCCTTGAAAAATGAAGGGATAGAGGTCAAGACCCGGCTCAATCTGGGCAATCGCCAGATCATCGCCAAGGCCTTGGAAAATGGGGATGTCGACGTTGTACCCGAATACATAGGATCACTGCTGAGTTTTTATGATGACAAGACAGCCCTGACCAGCCAAAAGGAGATCGTCAGCGCCTTGCAGCAGAAGTTACCGGCGAACCTGCAGTTGCTTGAGCCTTCCGCGGCGGGCTCTATTACCGCTTGGGCCGTCACTAAAAAGACCGCAGAAAAGTACAACTTGCACACCTTGTCCGACCTGGCGCCTGTCTCAGCTGATTTAACGTTGGGCGGACCACCGGAAGTCGCCACTTCTGCCTTGGGCCTGCCTGGGCTGAAAGCGGTCTACGGCATCAATTTCAAGAGCGTCAAATCCCTGGACATGGGCGGGCCCTTGTCGCGGCTGGCGTTGAATTCAGGCGCTATCGACGTCGCCACCGTCGTCTCCACGCAAGGCATCCTGGCGAAAGAACCCTGGGTTGTGCTCGAGGACGACAAGCATCAACAACCCCTGCAAAACATCACACCACTGGGGCGCAAGGCACTGCTAACCCCGGAAGTCACCAAGGTGCTCAACGAAGTTTCCGCAAAGCTGACCGATGACGATCTCAAGCAACTCAATCGCCTTGTTGATATCGATCACAAGGATCCGGCAAAAGTCGCGGCGCAGTGGGTCGCCGAAAATACCGTCAAGACGGCCAACTGAACATGAATGCGATGTTGGTGAGGTCGCGGAGGCGTTATGTCCAATAAAAGTATGATCCTGAATCTGTTCTTCTTTAATCCCCAAGGGGACCATCGTTTTTCCTGGCGCCACCCGTTGTCACCGACCCAGGAAATATTGACGCTGGGCTACTACGTAAAACTGGTGCAGGCGGCCGAGGCGGCGAAGTTCGATGCGGTTTTCGTCGCCGATCACGTGGCGGTCTGGGACTCCGTGGCCAGCGGCTTGAGGCACTATGCCAATGCCCGCCTTGAGCCCATTACGCTCTTGTCCGCACTGGCCGCTGTGACCGAACATATCGGTCTGATGGGCACGGCTTCAACGTCCTATAACGAGCCCTTCAACATCTCGCGGTATTTTGCATCGCTGGATTATCTCAGTTCAGGGCGAACCAGTTGGAATATCGTGACTTCCTGGCTGGAAGAAGAGGCTTCGAATTTCGGATTGTCAGGCGTGGCGAAACACGGCGATCGTTATCTGCGGGCCGATGAATTCATTCGTGTTGTCAAACAGCTTTGGGACTCATGGGAGGACGGGGCGCTTGAATTCGACAAGGGCACCGGCGATTTTGCCGATCCATCGAAAATCCATCCGATCCATCACAAAGGGACGCATTTCAGCGTGCGAGGGCCGCTTAACGTGCCGCGTCCACCTCAAGGGCATCCGGTCTTGGCCCAGGCGGGGTCTTCTGAAGCGGGCAAGGACCTGGCCGCGGCCCACGCGGACGTGCATTTCTGTTTCATCAATACGGTTGAAGAAGGACTGGCGTACAGGGCCGATTTGAATCGCCGGCTCGAGTTGAAGGGCAGGCATTCCAGTGATCTGAAAATCATTACCGGTGTGCTTCCGGTGGTTCTGGAGGATGAGACTGAGGAGGAGCGACGTCGGCAACTGGAGGACAGTCTCATTATCGATGCCGTGGCGATTGACCTGGTCTCCAGCTACACCCGTCTCGACTTGACGGGGCTCTCGCCGGACGGCCCCCTGCCAGCGTTGCCAGATGAGTCTGAGTTTGATGGCATTCGAACTGAGCTGGCCCTGCTCAAGAAGTACGATCCTTCCTTGTCTATCCGCGAAATAGGGCGCCGCTTGGTCAAGAGCTCCAGTACCTGGCTACTGATCGGAACGGCGGAGCATATAGCCGATAAGCTTTCAGCGTTATACGAGTCGAATGCCGTCGATGGCTACAACCTCATGTTCCCGTTTTTGCCGACGGACTTCGAAGCATTCACGCGTGGCGTGGTGCCTTTGCTGCAAGCCAAAGGGGTTTTCCGCAAGGAATATGAACCCGGGACGCTAAGGGACCGCTTGGGCTTGAAAAAACCGGCTAACAGCTTCTTGCTGTGATCAGCGCCAAGCGCCGATAACAGTCCTTTAATTGGATTTCATATGACCAGCGATCTCTCCATGTACCTCGCTCCCGCAAGGGTTTTACAGGCACAGGAAGCCTGGCTTCGACGTGTCCTGGCGATTTTGGGCGAGCACCGCGGGCAAGAGCAAATTGTTGAGCCAGCGGCCCATTGGCTTTCCCCGGACCTCTTGTTGTCCCAGACCTGCGGCTATCCGTTAGTCACATCGCTGCGGGGAAGGGTGAGGCTGATCGGGCGCCCAAGCTATGAGCTTGCCCATAGCTCGGGCGGTGACCATTGCAGTTTGCTGCTCTGTAGAGCTGATTCGGCCGTGACTGATCTGGCGGGTTTCCAGGGCAGCCATGGACTGATCAACGCTCAGGATTCCAATTCAGGAATGAATCTATTGCGTCATACACTTGCCGGGATCAGCGACCGTGGTTTTTTCTCAAGACTAACCTTCACCGGATCGCACAGAGAGAGCATGCGAAGGCTGAAAGATGGCGACGGTGATTTGGCTTCTGTCGACAGCGTCACCTACGACTATCTTGCGAGGGATAACAGTGATGAGATCGAAGGCCTGAGAGTCCTGGCGCGAAGTGTGCGCAGTCCCTGCCTGCCCTATGTAACCTCGATTCGGCGAACGCCTGCGGACGCAGACTCAATCAGGAAGGCAATGAATGAAGCCTTGAGCCAACTGCCGGAGGTTTCTCGAACGCTGGCTATCAGGGAAGTGCTGCCAGCCAGTGAGGCGGACTATGAATGTCTGCTGGAATATGAACGCCGTGCGCTCGATTGCGGCTTTTCGTTTGTATCGTCCTGAGTGAGCCATCCCTGGCTCGCCCCTCAAGCAATCTAGAACTTGAACCGTCCCACCAAACCCTTGAGCTGCCCGGAAATATCCGTCAAATGCCCCGAACCGGTTTGCGCCGAGTGGGCGTATTCCTCCACCAGCTGTGCATCGGTATGGATCTGCGCGATGTGCCGGTTGATGTCTTCGGCCACTTGGTGCTGTTCCTCTGCCGCCGTGGCGATCTGAGTGTTCTGGTCGCGAATCGAATCCACCGAGTTGCGGATCTTGTCGAAACTGTCGCGGGCCTGTTGGATGCGTTCCACGCTGGTTTGCGACACCTGCAGGCTGCTTTGCATCTGCTGGGTGACTTCCTGGGTGCGCCGCGCGAGGTTGCCCAGCAGGCTGTCGATCTCGCCCGTGGAGTCGGCGGTACGCCGTGCCAGGGCGCGGACTTCATCGGCTACCACGGCGAACCCGCGACCTTGATCGCCGGCCCGCGCGGCCTCGATGGCGGCGTTGAGGGCCAGCAGGTTGGTCTGCTCGGCGATGGAACGAATGGTGTCGAGGATGGTGTTGATGTTCTTGCTGTCCTGTTCCAGCGCCTGCATGGTCTGGGTCGACTGCTGCAGGTCCTCGCTCAGTTTCAGCACGCTGCCGGTGGCTTCGCCGATGTGATGCTGGCCGTCATGCACGTCGCGATAACCTTCGTCCGCGCTGGAGGCCGCCTGGCTGCACGAGCGGGCAACTTCGTTGGCAGTGGCGACCATTTCATTGAACGCGGTGCTGACCAGCTCCACGGCCTGGCGCTGGCGCCCGGCGGCGTCGTTCATGTTCTGGGCCACGTGGCTGGTATCGGCTGCGGCGGTTTGCAGGTCGGAAGAGGCGCTGCCGATGCGCTGCATCAGTTGCGCGATCATGCCCAGGAACTGGTTGAACCAGCCTGCCAGGGTGGCGGTTTCGTCCTTGCCTTGTACCGAGAGTTTGCGGGTGAGGTCGCCTTCACCTTCAGCGATTTCCTGCAGACCGTTGGCAACCCCGCGGATCGGCCGCACGATTACGCTGGCGAAACTGGCGCCCACCACGGCGAAGACCACGGCCAGCGCGGCGGCGATGGCGGCGATCAGCCAAGTCAGGCTCGAGGCTTCAGCCATTACTTCGTCGCGCTTGATCAGGCCGATGAAGCGCCAGCCCAACCCTTTGGAGCTGACCACGTTGGCCATGTAGGGCACGCCTTCGATCTCGATCTGGGTCACGCCATCGCTGCTTTTGGCCAGCTCGGCATAGTTGGGGCCCAGGTCGGCCAGCGGCTTGAAGTTGTGCTTGGCATCGGCAGGGTCCACCAGGACGTTGCCGTTGGCTTCCACCAGCATCAGGTAGCCGCTCTCGCCCAACTTGATGTTCTTGACCAGTTCGGTCAGTTGCTTGAGCGACACGTCCAGGCCCACCACGCCCACGACGTTGCCGCTGGCGTCGGCGACGGTGTGTACGGTGCCGATCAGCGACACATCGTCCGGCGCCCAGTAATAGGCATCTGTACGCGCCACGGTGCCTGGTTTGGCCAGGGCGGCCTTGTACCAGGGGCGCACGCGTGGGTCGTAGTTGGTCATCTTGGGGTCGTCAGGCCAACTGGCGTAGCCACCGTCGCTCATCCCCACGGAAAGGTAGGCGGTGGTCGGATGGCTTTTGGCGAATCGGTCGAATACTTCCAGAAGCTGTTGATTGATTTCGGGGAGCGGTGTTTGTGCAGCATCGGCCAGGGAGTAATTTTTCAAACCCTTGGCCGCGATGATCCGTGGATCCTTGGCGATGTATTCGACGTTCTGGCTGATGCCATCGAAGAACTGCTTCATGCCGTTGTCGATCTGACGGATTTCACGACCGCTACTGTCCAGGAAGTTGGCTTTCGCGGCGTCGCGCAGGTTCAGCACGACAAGCACCGCCACCAGGATAACCGGGAGGCAGGCGATGGCCGCGAACGCCCATGTCAGCTTCTGTTTGATATTCATGACTTCTCCCGCGGAATTTTTTAAGTGTTGGAACGGCGGAAACAGCAGTGGTTGGCGTTGCGAGTCTCTGGAAGGGAAAAGCGCCCATGCCTACAGCCAATGTATCGACCAAAGTCGTAGGCACTTGAGGCCGTCCGTTTTGGCGCGGGTCGATCAGTAGAGGGCGTCGGTGCGATTGCACCCGGTTTGACTAGCCTGGAAGATAGCGTGGTTTGCTCTGTCTCTTTGCCTTGTGGTTAACGGCACCCACCGGCAGCAAACCCTCATCGTCTTTAAGGTATTAACGAGGCCCTATGCCAAGCGCATTCGAGAGCGTACTCAAAAACAAGAACATGGCTTATCGACCACTCGGAGCGGCACCCGCCAGCCAGTCGCCGATCCGCGTCGCGTTTGTATTGATGGACAACTTCTCGATGATGTCCTTCACCGGTGCGGTGGACGCGCTGGTGACCGCCAACCTGATGAGCGACATGCCCCTCTATGAAGTGCTGACGGTGGGGGTTTCAGGAGGACAGGTGACGAGCGACCTGGGCATTGTCATCTCGACCGACATCGAGCTGGCACAGATGCCGGAAAACCAGGACGTGCTGATCGTTGCCGGCGGCTTTCGGGTGAAGTTGCAAGGCCACCCCTTGCTGCGGCGCAAGCTGCGCGCCAATGCGGCGTCCGGGGCGATACTGGGAGGGCTGTGGAATGGTGTCTTCTTTGTGGCTGATGCCAATCTGCTGGACGGTTTCGAATGCGCTGTCCACCCGGAAAGCCGCGCCATGATGGCGGAGGTGTTTCCCCATGTGAAGGTGTCCAGCCGGGCCTATGTCGTTGATCGGGAGCGGGTCAGTTGCGCAGGTGCCAACAGTTCGCTGCGCATGATGCTCCAGTTGATTCGCCAGACGGGTGGGGCGGCACTGGTGGGCGCCATCGAGGAAATTCTTCGCTGTGATGAGTCGGGCGATGATGCGACGGACTTGCCTCCGGTCTTCGTCGAGACCGACCCGACGCTGCCGGAAAGCCTCAAGCTGGCTTTGGAACTGATGTGGCAAAACGTAGAAGAGCCTCTGACCATCGATGAGCTGGCAGCGTGCGTCAAGATTTCCAAGCGGCAGTTGGAACGACGGTTCTGCAGTTTTCTCGGTGCCACCCCAACACGCTATTACCTGGAGCTGCGCTTGACACGTGCCCGCCAGCTTATCCAGCAAACCAATCGGTCCGTGACTGAAATCGCCGTGGCGACGGGTTTCGTCAGTTCCCCGCACTTCCAGCGTCGTTTCCGGGATTTCTTTGGTGTGCCGCCTGGCAGTTACCGTTCGAAATCGGAGCGCAGACAAACCTTGCGATGAAGCCGTCGCAAAATCAGAGATGAACTTTGTGATGGGCAAAGGGGGCCGTGCAACTTTGCGGGAGCAGGCTGCGGTGTTACGGACAAAAAATCAGCTGTTATCGTCTGTCTGAGTTTCGGTGGGCAGGTCTTCGGTTTGCGGGGTGGCTTGCGATGCGGTCAAGGTCGTCTCCTTGCACAACACCTTGCCGACTTCGTCGGCGATCGAGCCGTCGATGATTCGCCCTTGCATCTGGTCGAACTCGGCTTTCTCCAACCCTGCGAGACTGTTGTACATCCCCATATGCCGCACATTGCGGCTGGCGCAGTCGAGTTCCAGTTTCGTGTAGTTGGTGAAGTAGGTGCCCGTTCTCTGCACGGTGGCCTGGATGGCTGAACCACTATCGACAGACGAGACGATGGAGTACACGGCATCCGAATCATCGTAAATGTATTTGATGTTCTGGACATCCGCAGCCGCACTGCACGCAATCGAGATTAAAGCGAGGGATATAAGGGTTTTCATGCTTTCTTCCGTGAATAAGCAAGTCAGGAGTTGATGGCAAAATGAAATTATTGCCTGGGCTCGTGCATCGGGTCAATTTGCTTTGGGTAGGATCATGACCGCCGGTCAGAAACAAAATCCTTTTGGGAACTTTATAGGCCCCCATGCCTCGTGGCAACAGGCGAGCACATTTCAGGCTGAGAGTGAAGCCAGTCCAAGATGCTTCGCCGCTCCATAGATCAAAGCTTGAATTCGCCAAGTCACCCGACTTTTTTTAGAAGTTTTTCGTCTGAATGGCTTCAATGCTTACGAGTTCAGCACTTTCGAATTGCCCCATGGCGTGAAGTCGAGCGTCAGTGCAACAAGAATGGCCCCTGCGGAAATCAGGAAAAGCAAAGCGTGATGTCCGCCACTGGCATTGAACAGTGCTGAATAGGCAAACCCGGCGACCGCCTGGAAGGTCGCGAATGAAACCGTGGCACGACTCCAGGCGAGTTGTTGGCGATGATGGTTGGGTATCAGTTCATGCACCCGGGCCAGGGCCAAGGGCACAATGCCCGGTGGGAAAGAACCAATGACTACCGCCAGTAGCGCCAACGCCATGAAGGTTTGTGAAATCGCCAGCAAGCCGAGGGCAATTGCCTGCACGAGTAGCACCAGTTGAATGCTCCTGCGCGCACCCAGGTGATCGGCGAGAAAGCCATAGCTCACTGGCCCGATAATCGCCCCGAGGCCATACATGACCCAGACCAGTGCCCCGACATGTGCACCGGCCCCGAGGCCGCGGGCCACGTAGTCCACCAAAAAAACCATCGCAGGCACGAGCCCGGCGGCCATGAAGGCGTACTGGGCGAACAATCGGAAGACAGCCGCAGGCATGGGGGCGTCGGGCGCAGCGCTGGCTGCCACATGCGCCGTGTCCTGGGGCCAGCCAAACCAGCTCAGCCCGGTCAGTACCAGTGACAGGGCGCCGAGCCCCAGCCAGGTGGCTTGCAAGCCGAGGCTCAAGAGCGGTGGCACAATCGTTCCCGAACCGGCGATGCCAAGGCCGATGCCAAGGAAAATCGCACCACTGGCCAACCCTTTGCGCGCCGCCGGCACATGGGGCAATACGGTCGCCGCCACCAGTACCATGATGGCGCCGCCGGCGATTCCCGACAGTAGCCGCCAGGCGAAGTACCAGGTGACCGAAAGCGGGAAAGCACAGGCGAAAAACGCGCCGGTCACGGCCAGCATCATCAGCCGCAAGGCGTTCCTGTTGGTCAGTCGGTGGGCCATGGGACGGCCGAGCAGGGCGCCGACCAGGTATCCGACCAGATTCGCCGCCCCCAGGTAGACCACGTCATTGGCCGAAAACCAATGGGCCTCGATCAACGAAGGGATCAGCGGCGTGTAGGCGAAACGCGCCAGGCCGATGCTGACGAGGCTGGCACAGAGGCCGGCGAAGATGGGTAACCAGATGCCCGTGGGCGCGGAGTCGAGCGCAGCGGATGGAGTGGTCATGACAGCGATCCTGTGAAGGGTTTATGGCGCCCAGCATATCGGCTATCGTTGCTGCGTTTATGCAGCGATTTCGCGGCAATGTGATGCAGATTTGCATCACTGGAGAGGCAGATGAATTGGGATGATGCGCGGGTGTTTCTTGCTGTTTGCCGGGCGTCGACCTTGCGTGGTGCCGCGCGGGCATTGGGGGTGGATCAGGCGACTGTGGGGCGGCGCATCACGGCGTTGGAGAAATCCCTGAGTGCCGCGTTGTTCCTGCGCACCCCTGACGGTTACGCATTGACAGCCGTCGGCGAGGCGGCACTCGAGGCGGTGGAGAAGATGGAGCATTCGGCGCTGGAATTGGAGCGCCGGATCCAGGGCCTGGATGATCGTCTGATTGGCAATGTCCGGGTTGCCACTACCGACTCATTGGCCATCGATTTCCTGATTCCCGCCATTGCCCGCTTGCATGGACGGCACCCTGATGTGCGCGTGCAGCTGGATGCTTCCACGCAGATACTCAGCCTGGTCAAGCGGGAGGCGGACATTGCCGTACGCAACACCCGGCCCGACAACCCTGACCTGATCGCCCGGCGGATCGCGCGTTGGCCGGTGGGGCTGTTCGCGTCCCGGGCCTATGTCGATGCCCATGGCCTGCCGTCGCCCGGCAGTGAATTCGAAGGCCATGACCTGGTGGTCTACCAGCCCTACTTGCAGGGCAGCAAGGACTTTACCCTGGTCTGCGAGC
This sequence comes from Pseudomonas sp. FP2300, assembly GCF_030687595.1. Taxonomy (NCBI): domain Bacteria; kingdom Pseudomonadati; phylum Pseudomonadota; class Gammaproteobacteria; order Pseudomonadales; family Pseudomonadaceae; genus Pseudomonas; species Pseudomonas sp. FP2300. The sequence continues at coordinate 4,497,948 of NZ_CP117440.1, read as the reverse complement.
CGATCAACCGCGGGCGGATCGTGGCAAGCCTGAGTTCGAGCCTGTTGGTGCGCCGTTCGATTGCCGCGGGCATCGGCGTGGGGGAAATCCCGGTGTATATGGGGGAGCGTGACGGGCTGCTGAGGATCTGGCCGGAACGCACGCGCCCGCTGCCTTACGAGGTATGGCTGGTCACCCACGCGGACCTGCGCCATACCGCACGGGTGCGGGCGGTAATCGATGAGATTGTCGAGGTGTTTGCGCTGGAGAATGAGTGAAGCGGTCATGAGGTCCAATGTGGGAGCGAGCCTGCTCGCGATGGCGTAGGGTCATTCAGCGTTGATATTGAATGACAGGCCGCTATCGCGAGCAGGCTCGCTCCCACAGTGGGGGCAGGCATAGACACGGCTGTCATGGCATCTGTGGCAGTTCCTGCGGCCGCAGATCGAACACCAGCACCTCGGCATCCTGGCCGTTACTCAAGGTCAGGACCTGCTCCTCGCGCACGCGCACGCCATCACCTTCCTGTAACGGCACGCCGTTGAGCTCGACAGTGCCTCGGGCGACATGCACGTAGGCATAGCGATCCGGGGCCAGGGGCAGGGTGGCGCTTTGCTCGCCATCGAACAACCCGGCGTAGACCCGTGCATCCTGGCGCACCTGGAGCGAGCCGTCGGCGCCATCCGGGGAGATGATCAATTGCAGGCGACCCTGTTTCTGCTCACGGCTGAAATGCTCCTGTTGATAGCGTGGCGTGGCGCCGCTGACGTTGGGCACGATCCAGATCTGCAGGAAGTGCACCGGCTCGTCCGCACTGTGGTTGAACTCGCTGTGGGCCACGCCGCTGCCGGCGCTCATCAATTGCACGTCACCGGGGCGAATGACCGAGCCCGTGCCCAGGGTGTCCTTGTGTTCCAGCGCCCCTTCGAGCACATAGGAAAAGATCTCCATGTCCCGGTGGGGATGCTGGCCGAAGCCCTTGGCCGCGGCGACCCGGTCATCGTTGATGACCAGCAGGTCGGAGAAGCCCTGTTGGTTGAGGTCGCGGTAGCTGGCAAAAGAGAAAGTGTGGAACGAGGTCAGCCAGCCGTGACGGGCGATGCCGCGGTCCGAAGCTTTGCGAAGGGTCAGCATGATGATTTCTCCTGATGTTTATGGGCGACGGCTGGGGCCGTTCGCCGAGTTCAGAAGAAGGTTAATGTTTATCAGGATATTCAATAAGTAGGTGAAAAACGAAAGACTGTCCTGTTTGAGTAGACAATAGAGAATGCCTACCGGCAGATGCTTCGCTTCGACATAATGCTGAGGTTTTTGAGCCACACAAAACCTGTGGGAGCGAGCCTGCTCACGATGGCGTTGGATCAGCCAAGCACCAGTGCGACTGACCTACCGCTATCGCGAGCAAGCTCGCTCCCACAGGGGGTATTTACAGTTTCTGGATTTTTTTGGCGTCTTTCTCGATGAAAACCGTTGCAATGGTGCTGTTCCCGGATTTTCTGCTGCTCGACATGTCCGGGCCTCTCGAGGTGTTTTCCATCGCCAATCGCTACCTGGCAGCGGAACAGCGTTATCAACTGCTGACCCTGGGGACCGAGCGCGGGCCGTTGCGGGCGTCCAACGGCGTGACGGTGCTGGCCGATATCCATATCGACCAGGCATGGGCGGCCTATGACGTGTTGCTGGTGCCGGGCGGGCCGGGGGCCTATAACGACCAGCATCCGGGATTGCACACCTGGCTGCGGGCCGCGGCGCAGCGGGCTACGCGCTACGGCTCCATCTGCACCGGGGCCTTCGTACTCGGTGAAGCGGGCTTGCTCGACGGTTATCGCGTCACCACCCACTGGCATTACACCGAACGCCTGATCCAACGATTCCCCAAGGCCGTGGTCGAGACCGACAAGATATTCCTGCAGGACCGGCGCCTGATCACCTCTGGCGGCGTTACCGCCGGGATCGACCTGGCCCTGTCCATCGTCGCCCAGGACCATGGCCGCAAAGTGGCGTTGGACGTGGCCAAGGTGTTGCTGGTGGTGATGAAACGCCAGGGCGGACAGGCGCAGTTCAGCCCCTCGGTGGCGGCGGTGTCGACGCAGGAGTCGGCCATTACCCGGGTGCAGAATCATGTGATGGAACATCTGGAAGAACCCTTCACCATCGAGCGCATGGCCGCGTTGGCCGCCATGAGCGCGCGGCATTTCGCCCGGGTCTTCGCCCGTGAAGTGAAGATGACGCCCATGGAGTTCCTGCAGGGCGCGCGCATCGACCGGGCGCGTCAGTTGCTGGAGACCACCGACCTGCCCCTCAAGACCGTGGCGTTTCGCAGTGGGTTTGGCAGTGTCCGGCACATGCGCTTTTTGTTCAGTGAAAAGCTCGGCCTGACCCCGGTGCAATATCGTCAGCAGTTCAGTTGAGCCATCGGTGTCCGTCCAGGGCACCGTGATGTCCGTGGTGCTCCCTGTGCCAGCATTGTCCTGAAGCCTGTGCCTGCCAAGATAACGGCGAACCCTTTGGAAAGGATGCGCGGGAGCCGGGGCAGACGTGTTCGTTGATCCGCACACTGATGCCCGGACCGGTTATCCGGCGCTGGATCGCCCATGAACAGTTTCGTCAAACCCGACAGCGAGCCGGCGCTGAGCTTCGGTCCGTTCGTCTTCCACCGGCAGCAGCGGCTGGTCACCCGTGACGGCCAGCCCATCGCGCTGGGCGGCCGCGCCCTGGATGTTTTGCAGGTGCTGGTGGAGCATGCCGGCCGCTATGTCAGTAAGCAGACACTCATTGCACAGGTGTGGCCTGACAGCGTCGTGGAGGACATCAACCTGCGGGTGCACATCGCGGCGCTGCGGCGGGCTTTCGGTGACGGCCGGGACGGCGCTCGCTATATCCTCAATCATCCTCGGCAAGGCTATTGCCTTGCGTTGCCCCTGGCGGCGCAAGGGGGCGTCGAGTCGCCTTTCAGCTGCCGGGTCGAACGGCACAACCTGCCCGCCCGCCTGAGCCCGGTGGTCGGTCGTGACAAAGTCCTGGGGCGGCTACTGGCGCAAGTACCCCATCAACCCCTGACCACCGTGGTCGGCCCGGGCGGGGTTGGCAAGACGACCGTGGTGTTGCGGGTGGCGGAGCTGCTGCTCGAGCATTTTGACGACGGTGCCTGGTTCGTTGACCTGGTGGCTGCCGGCGATCCCGCGCAAGTGATGGCGCAGGTGGCCGGCGTGCTGGGCCTGGGGCACGGTTCTTTGGTCCGCTGCCTCGAACCCTGTCGGATGTTGCTGGTGCTCGACGGTTGCGAGCAGGTGCTCGATGGCTGTCGGGAACTGGTCCAGGCACTGGCTGCAGCGGCGCCTGGGGTGTCGGTGTTGCTCAGCAGTCGCGAAGCCTTGGACTTGCCGGATGAAAGGCTGGTGTCCCTGCCGGGGCTGGCCGTGGCGTCGCCCCAGGAACCTGAGCACCAGATCGAGGCGTGCCCGGCGGTGCAGTTACTGATCGAGCGGGTGGGCGCCCGGCAGCAGGGGTTCAAGCCGGGTAGTCGCGACTGGCCGATCCTTGCACAGATTTGCCAGCGCCTGGACGGGTTGCCACTGGCGTTGGAACTGGCGGCGGCCCAGGTCGATGCCTTGGGAGTGGCGGGGGTCCTGGAGCAATTGGATTACGGTTTGTCACTCTTGAGTCACGGGCGGCGTACGGCGGTGGCTCGACACCGAAGCCTGGAAGCGGTGCTGGACTCGAGTTTCGAACGTTTGAGCGCTGACGAACGAACCGTATTCCAGCGCCTGGCGGTGTTCGAGGGGCCGTTCACGCTCAAGGCTGCGCTGGCCGTGATCAGTTGCGCTGAACTGAGTGTCGGACCATTGCCCGGCCTGCTGTCGAGGCTGGCGAGCGTATCACTGCTGATGGTCGAGCCGCGCGCCGAAGGGGTTCGCTTCTATCTGCTCCACACTATTCGCACCTATGCCATGGACAAATTGCGGCGCAGTGGTCAGTGGCCTGTGTTTCATCGGCGTTATGTGTTGCAAGGTGCTTGGGGCGCCCGGCCTTCAAGGCCCCAACCGGCGGGTCAGCTCCTGGAGCAGCGCGCTGGCTTCCAATAAGTCGGGGGTGTCGAAACCTTCGGTGAAGCGTCGATAGACGGGCCCAAGCAGCGCCTGCGCGGCGTGGGCTTGCCCCTGGCGTTGCCACAAGCGCGCCAGGGACGTGGCGCTGCGCAGTTCCCAGGCCAAGGCATTGTGGCGACGGGCCACGGCCAGGGCAGCCAGCAGTTGTGCTTCGGCTGGCTTCACGAGGGACGGCTCGTTCTGCGCCAGCAGGGTTTCAGCGTCGGCCCGCAGGATCTCCGCCGAACACCAACCCGCGGCGCCACTGCGCGCCCGTTCGATTTGCGCCGGGACGACAAAGTCGCTGCGCAGGGTGACGGCGATGTCCTGGATCAGTCCGCTCGTCGAGCTCGTTGCCAGGGCTTGGCCATCGAATGCGCAGGCGTAATGGCAAGCCCAGTCATGGAACAGCATCACCGAATGTTTCTTGGCCTGCTGCTTCAACAGCTCGAGCCTTTCCCGGGCGGTCGAATGATCGCCGTTGTAGTGGGCGATCACGCAACCGGTCAGCGCCAGGGTGTAGCAGATCGAAATGCCGTGGTTGATCTGCAAGGCGATCTGTAACGCCAGGTTGGCGGTGCGTCGGGCTTTTTCGGCAAAACCTTGCAGCCAGAGGATGCGTGCCAGAATCGTCAGCGCGGCCACGCTCTGGTCGTATTGCACGCCGAAACCGTGGCTGAAACGGCTGAGGTGGCCGCTCTGGGCCAGGCGCTGGATCACCTGTTCGGCATCGCGCCGCGCCGCGCCCTGGTCGCCGATGAAATGCAACGCCAGCACCCGCAGGCGTTGAGTGCTCAAGGACAGGATCGGGTCGCCCTGCAAGCCCAATCGGTCGAAATCCAGGCTGTGTGCCAGGGCCTGTTGGTAGTTGCCGCAGCTGAGGTCGACGGTCATTTGCCCGGACACGGCCCGCAGCTCACCGGCCAGGTCCTGGCATTGCCGGGCCAACTGCCGGGCGGTGGCAAAGGCTCGGACCGTTGCCGGCGTGCCTCCCTCGGTGTGGTAGTTGAAACTGGCGTGGGCCAGTTCCAGGGCCAGGGTCAAGCGTGGGCAGGGAGCGGGGCTGGCCCGCAATAATTGCAACGCCTTGTTGACGTAGAGGCCATGTTCCTTGAGCAGCGACAGCTCCTGCCAGAGGGGCAGGGTGCGGGCGGTCAAGCGGATCGCCACGGCGTGTGAACCCTGCGGACCCAGGCCTCGGTCGAGTGCCGCACGGATGTCGTCGCGATAGTCGGCGTAGCGGGCGATCCACAATCGGGTGGGCGTGTTGTCCCAATCGTTTTCCGCCTGCCCCATGAGCGCCAGGCAGCGCTCGGCGTGGCGTTCCTGGCTCGCTGCCAGCTCGCCGGCTTCGGTCAGTCGCTCCAAGGCATAGCTGCGGGTGGTGTCCAGCAGGCGATAGCGCACCTCTTCATCGCCGATCTCTACATTGAGCAACGATTTGGCGACCAACTGGCTGATCGACACCAGCACCTGGTCGGGCGCGACATGCTGGCCAATGATCACCGCGGCGGCGGAGGCCAGGTTGAAACTGCCCATGAACACCGCCAGCCGGCGCAGGCAGGTTTGCTCGCACGTCGTGAGCAGCGCGAAGCTCCAGTCCAGCGTGGCGCGCAAGGTTTGCTGGCGCGGTGCGGCGTCGGTGTCGTTGTGAAGCAGGGCGACGCTGTCTTGCAATTGCCGGTGCAGTTCCTCCAGGGTGAAACGGTCGAGTTGTCCGGCGGCCAGTTCAATGGCCAAGGGAATGCCGTCCAGTCGCTGGCAGATGTCGATCACCAACGGCACCTCGCGGTCGGTCAGTTCGAAGTCGTCACGGCTGGCCATCGCACGTTCGGCAAACAGTTGCAGCGCCGGGTACTCCAGGGCGGGATAACCCTCGATGGGCATTTCCCGGGGCGGGAACGCCAGGGCGTCCAGGCGCTGTACGTGTTCGCCTTCGGCACGCAGGCCTTCGCGGCTGGTGGCCAGGATGTGCAGGTGGGGAGCGCCACGCAGCAAGGTTTCGCTGAGCTGGGCGATGGCGTCGATCAGGTGCTCGCAGTTGTCGATCACCAGCAGCAGATGCCGCTCCTTGAGCTGGCGGGCGATGGCGTCCAGCGGATCACCGTCCTGCAGTGGCAGGTCCAGCAATGCACGCAGGTTTGGGGCAATCATGGCCGCATCGTTGAGCGACGCCAGGTCCAGCAGATGAGTGCCGTCACGATAGTGGCCGATCAGCCGTTCAGCGACCCGCAGGGCGACGGTGGTCTTGCCGATGCCGCCGGTGCCGACCAGGGTAATGAAACGCTTTCGTGGCAACTGGGCCACCAGGTTTTCCACCAGGGCCTGGCGTCCGATCATGCGCGTGCGCTGCAACGGCAGGTTGCGCGCCAACGACGGATGGGGGATATGCGCCAACTGGTCGAGGGGTTCGAATGACAGCGGCGCGACAAAGCTATAACCGCGCTGCGCCACGGTGACGATGTAGCGCTGCCCGGCCTGGCCATCCCCGAGAGCCTTGCGCAGTGCCGCGACGTGCACGCGCAGGTTAGTGTCTTCCACCACGCTCCTGGGCCAGACCCGGGCGATCAATTGCTGCTTGCTCACCACCTCGCCAGCGTGTTCGAGCAACACCAGCAGAATCTCCACGGCCCGCCGTCCCAGGCGCAACGGTTGCCCACCCTCCAATACCAGGCGCTGGCGCGGATGGACCCGATAAGGGCCGAAATGCACCGTCTGTTCGACGGGCAAGCTGAGGTATTGGCTCATGGTGCTCTCAATGTTCTGGTCCCGATGCCTGGGCTTTACCCGAGCATATTCCTCAGGTTTGGCTTCAAGCGCAACGGCGCAGGCTCTACTCCCAGCCTTCCAGTCGACGAGCCTCGTGGCGAGGGAGCTTGCTCCCGCTGGGTCGCGAAGCGGCCCCAAAAGGCCGCATCTCCCATCAATCTGGCACACCGAGGTGACAGTCCTGGGGCTGCTGCGCAGCCCAGCGGGAGCAAGCTCCCTCGCCACAAAAGCTCCCAGTTCCAAAAAAATTAACAACGTTTAACTCACGCAGATGCCTCTCCTGATCGGACCATAAAGCGATCCACCCACCTCAAGGAGTCATGTCATGAGCACCTTCATCACCCGCGACGGCACCGAGATTTACTACAAGGATTGGGGCAGTGGTCAACCGGTGGTCTTCAGCCACGGCTGGCCGTTGAACTCGGACAGTTGGGAGGCGCAGATGATGTTCCTGGCGTCCAACGGCTACCGGGTGATCGCCCATGACCGCCGCGGGCACGGGCGCTCCAGCCAGCCCTGGGACGGCAATGACATGGACACCTACGCCGATGACCTGGCCGAGCTGATCGAACGCCTGGAGCTGAAGAATGCGGTGCTGCTGGGTTTCTCCACCGGCGGTGGTGAAGTGGCGCGCTACATCGGTCGTCATGGCTCCGCCCGTGTCGCCAAACTCGGCCTGATCTCGGCGGTAACGCCGCTGATGCTCAAGACCCCGGCCAACCCTGGCGGCCTGCCCATCGAAGTGTTCGACGGCTTCCGCCAGGCCTCCTTGGCCGACCGTTCTCAGCTATACAAAGATGTGGCCAGCGCGTTTTTCGGTGCTAACCGTCCAGGCGCCAAAGTCTCCCAAGGCATGATCGACTGGTTCTGGATGCAAGGCATGCTCGCCGGCCACAAGAACACCTACGACTGCATCAAGGCGTTCTCGGAGACCGATCTTTCCGAAGACCTGCGCAACATCGACGTGCCGACCCTGGTGGTCCATGGCGATGACGACCAGATGGTCCCCATCGAAACCGCCGGCATTGCCGCCGCCAAGTTGCTCAAGAACTCGCAGCTGTTGGTCTACCCCGGCGCGCCCCACGGCCTGACCGACACCCACAAGGACCGATTGAACGCGGACCTGCTGGCGTTCATCCAGGGTTGACCAAGCCGCAGACCTGTGGGAGCGAGCAGCCTCGCTCCCACAGGATCGGTATTCAACAGGAATAACACCCATGAACCGCAACGATTTACGCCGTCTCGACATGAACCTGCTGGTGATCTTCGAGGCACTGATGTTCGAGAAAAACCTGACCCGCGTCGCCGAAAAGCTGTTCATGGGCCAGCCGGCGGTGAGCGCGGCGCTGGGACGCTTGCGGGATCTGTTCGATGATCCGTTGCTGATCCGCCACGGCCGCGGCATGGAACCGACTCCGCGCGCGTTGGCGATCCTGCAAGAGCTGCAACCGGCCATGGACACGATTTCCGGCGCGGTCAGCCGGGCCAAGGCGTTCGATCCGTCCACCAGTTGCGACGTGTTTCGCATTGGTTTGTCCGACGATGCCGAGTTCGGCCTGTTTCCTCCATTGCTGAGCCAACTGCGTGAAGAAGCGCCGGGCATCATCGTCGTGGTGCGCCGGGCCAATTTCCTGCTGATGTCGTCGCTGCTGGCCAGCGGTGAAATCAGCGTCGGGGTCAGCTACACCACCGACCTGCCGGCCAACGCCAAGCGCAAGAAACTGCGGGACATTCCTTGCAAGGTCTTGCGCGGCGACAAGCGCCCGGGGCCACTGACCCTGGACGAATACTGTGCGCGGCCCCACGCCATGGTCTCGTTCTCGGGCGACTTGAGCGGCAACATCGACCTGGACCTGGCCCGCATCGGCCGGGCCCGCAAAGTCGTGCTGGCGGTGCCGCAGTTCAGCGGGTTGCGGGCTTTGCTGGCCGGTACCGAACTGATCGCCACCGTGCCCGACTACGCCGCCTGCGCGTTGGTGGAAGGCTGCGCGTTGCGGGCCGAGGACCCGCCGTTCGAGATCAATGCCGCTGAGTTGTCGATGGTCTGGAGCGGCGTGCATGACAACGACCCGGCCGAGCGCTGGTTGCGCTCGCGTATTGCCAGTCACATGTCCCAACCGTTGCCGGCGGCCGCCTTGGCGGACCCGGTCGGAGCTCACCGATGAATACCTCTGACGAACGTTCCCTGCAGGATCTGGGCTTGTTGTTCCTGCGCCTGAGTGGTGCGCTGTTTTTGCTCTGGGTCCATGGGCTGCCGAAGCTGTTGCATTACAGCGTCGAGCTGACCCGCATCGAAGACCCGTTTCACCTTGGCGCGGCGCCGACCCTGGTCCTGGCGATTTTCGCCGAGGTGCTGTGTCCGCTGCTGATCATGGCCGGTGTGCTGGTGCGCCTGGCGTGCCTGCCGATCCTGTTTCTGCTGGCCGTGGCACTGCTGGTGGTGCACCCGCAGTGGAGCCTGGAAGAAGGGCAGTTCGGCTGGTTGCTGCTGATCATATTTACCAGCGTATTCATCGCCGGGCCTGGACGCCTGGCGATGAACACGCGTTTTGTTGGAGTGCTTCGCCATGTCTGAATCTCAAACCGTTGAATCCACCGCGAGCCCGGCCAGACCTGGCTTTGATGAAGTCGTGACCCTGGTGGTCAAGCACCGGATCAAGGCCGGCCAGGACGCGGCCTACGAGGCCTGGTTGCGTCGCACGGTGCGTGTCGCCGCCCAGTGGCCGGGGCACTTGGGAGTGGATGTGGTGCGCGGCAAGCAGGGCGGGCTGGCGCTGTTCACTTGCGTGCTGCGTTTCTGCTCCACCGAGGCCATGCAACGCTGGCTGGATTCCCCGGAGCGCCGCGAGCTGGTGGAGGAGGCCACGCCGTTGCTGGCTGACGGTGATCAGACCGAAGTCGGGGCGCACAAGGAATTCTGGTTCACCCCGCTGGCCGATGCGGCCACACCGCCGCCGCGCTGGAAGCAGGCCGTGGTGACATTGCTGGTGATTCTGCCGCACACCTTGCTGGTGCCGCTGATCTGGGGGCCGTTGCTGCAACTCAACGCCTTTCTTTCCAACTACGTGGTGGCGACGTTCCTGATCACCCTGACCATCGTGCTCTCGGTGGTGTACGTGTGCATGCCGCTGGCGACCCGTTTGTTCGCACCTTGGCTTGAGGCCTCCAAAGCCCACGAACATTTGGAGCCCGGCCATGGCCAATAAGGACGACCCAACTGATCCGTTGCGCCGCCAATTGCTCGCCGCCGGGTCCTTGCTCAGTGCTGCGGCGGCTTTCTGGCCGCGGCTGTCCCTTGCCTCTACTCATCCAGAAGGAAATCCGATGAACGCCGATCTGATTCTGTTCAATGGCCAGTTCCATACCGTCGACCGTGAAAAGCCCCGCGCCAGTGCGGTCGCCATCAGCCAGGGGCGTTTCGTCGCGGTAGGGACCGACGCCGAGGCCATGGCCCTGCGCGGCAGCGGCACCCAAGTCATCGATCTCAAGGGCCGCACCGTCATCCCCGGGCTCAACGACTCGCACCTGCACCTGATCCGCGGTGGCCTGAACTACAACCTCGAACTGCGCTGGGAAGGCGTGCCGTCCCTGGCCGATGCCTTGCGCATGCTCAAGGACCAGGCCGACCGCACACCGACGCCGCAATGGGTGCGCGTGGTGGGCGGCTGGAACGAATTCCAGTTCGCCGAAAAACGTATGCCGACCCTGGAAGAACTCAACCAGGCGGCTCCCGACACCCCGGTGTTCGTCTTGCATCTGTATGACCGCGCCTTGCTCAACCGTGCCGCGCTGCGGGTGGCCGGCTACACCCGTGACACGCCGAACCCGCCAGGCGGTGAGATCGTGCGTGACAGCAAGGGTGAGCCCACCGGCATGCTGGTGGCACGGCCTAACGCGATGATCCTTTATTCGACGCTGGCCAAAGGGCCGAAGCTGCCGCTGGAATATCAGGTCAACTCCACGCGCCAGTTCATGCGTGAACTCAATCGCCTGGGCCTGACCAGTGCCATCGATGCCGGCGGCGGTTTCCAGAACTACCCGGACGACTACGCGGTGATCGAACAATTGGCCCGCGAGCAGCAGTTGACGGTGCGCATCGCCTACAACCTGTTCACTCAGAAGCCCAAGGAAGAACTCAGCGACTTCAAGAACTGGACCGGCAGCGTCAAGTTGCACCAGGGCGACGATTTCCTGCGGCACAACGGCGCCGGGGAAATGCTGGTGTTCTCGGCGGCGGATTTCGAGGACTTCCTCGAGCCGCGTCCGGACCTGCCGCCGGGCATGGAGCAGGACCTGGAGCCGGTGGTCCGGCATCTGGTGGAGCAGCGCTGGCCATTCCGTTTGCACGCCACTTATGACGAATCCATCAGCCGCATGCTCGACGTGTTCGAGAAGGTCAACCGCGACATTCCGTTCAATGGCCTGCCGTGGTTCTTCGACCACGCCGAGACCATCACGCCGAAGAACATCGAGCGCGTGCGGGCGCTGGGCGGTGGTATCGCGATCCAGGATCGCATGGCCTTCCAGGGTGAATACTTCGTCGACCGCTACGGCGCCAAGGCCGCCGAAGCCACGCCACCGATCAAGCGCATGCTCGCCGAAGGCGTGCCGGTGGGCGCCGGCACCGACGCTACCCGGGTGTCGAGCTATAACCCTTGGACCTCACTGTACTGGATGGTCAGCGGCCGCACCGTCGGCGGCCTCTCGTTGCACGAAGAAGGCCTGCCGCGCCTGACCGCGCTGGAGCTGTTCACCCATGGCAGCGCCTGGTTCTCCTCGGAGCAGGGCAAGAAAGGCCAGATCAAGGTTGGCCAACTGGCGGACCTGGCGGCCCTGAGCGCGGACTTCTTCAGCGTCGAGGAAGAAGCCATCAAGTGGATCGAGTCGGTGCTGACCGTGGTGGACGGCAAGGTGGTGTACGCCGCCGGCGACTTCGAAAAACTCGGCCCGGCCAGCGTCCCGGTGCTGCCGGACTGGTCGCCGGTGGTCAAGGTCCCGGGCCATTGGCGCCCGACTTCCCCGTTGCAGGCGCAGGTTCACCAGTGCAGCGGTCCGTGCACGGTGCACGCCCACAGCCATGAACGGGCGCGGCTGTCGAACGTGCCGGTCAGCGATTTCCAAGGTTTCTGGGGCGCGTTTGGCTGCTCCTGTTTTGCCTTCTGACTGACACAACACATCCCTTGTGGGAGCGAGCCTGCTCGCGATGGCGGTGGAACATTCAACATCGCCGTCGCCTGACACTCCGCTATCGCGAGCAGGCTCGCTCCCACAGTTTTTGAAACATCCATCCCAAAGGAGTCATCCCATGAGCAACGTTCCCGCCTACAACCGTCTGAACAAAGACGACGCGGTCGTCCTGCTGGTCGATCACCAGACCGGCCTGATTTCCCTGGTCCAGGACTTCTCGCCGAACGAGTTCAAGAACAACGTATTGGCTTTGGCCGACCTGGCGAAGTTCTTCGAACTGCCGACCATCCTGACCACCAGCTTCGAAAAAGGTCCCAACGGCCCGATCGTGCCGGAACTCAAGGAAATGTTTCCGGACGCGCCGTACATCCCGCGTCCAGGCCAGATCAATGCCTGGGACAACGAAGATTTCGTCAAGGCGATCAAGGCCACCGGCCGCAAGCAACTGATCATCGCCGGCGTGGTGACCGATGTCTGCGTGGCGTTCCCGACCCTATCGGCACTGGCCGAAGGTTTCGATGTATTCGTCGTCACCGACGCCTCGGGCACATTCAACGAAACCGTGCAACAGGCCGCCTGGGTGCGCATGACCGCTGCCGGCGCGCAGATGATGAACTGGTTCTCGGTGGCCTGTGAGCTGCACCGCGACTGGCGCAACGACATCGAAGGCCTGGGCAACCTGTTGTCCCAGCGCATTCCGAACTACCGTAACCTGATGAACAGCTACTCGGCGCTGACGGCCAAGTAAGCATGGCGGTTACTGCTGGACGACGCCCGCCTTGTGCGGGCGTTTTTGTGCCAGCCATCAATGTTTCGGCAAACTGATCTGCCGTCATCGCGAGCAGGCTCGCTCCCACAATGTCATCGAGTGTTCTCGGGCTCCATGTTCACCACGAACCCCTTGTGGGAGCGAGCCTGCTCGCGATGACAGCAGCACATGCGACACCTTCCCAACCTGTCTCATCCCAACCACAATGCCCAACAGTTCACCTTGACTGTCCACCCTGGAATGACAATGAACCCCTTCGAAGAAATGCGCATCTTTGCCCAGGTCATGGAGTCGGGCAGTTTCACCGCTGCGGCGGACAAACTGGGGCTGTCGAAGCAGTTCGTCAGTCGCAAGCTCATGGAGCTGGAGCAGCGCCTGGGCGTGCGCCTGCTCAATCGCTCGACCCGCCGGCTCGACGTGACGCCCCTGGGCCAGCGCTACTACGAAGCGGCACTGCGCCTGCTCAATGAAGTCGAACAAGTGGAGCAGGGCATCAGCGGCCAGACCAGCGAGCCCCGCGGCACCATCCGCCTCAGCGCGCCGCTGTCCTTCGCCATGGCGCACCTGGGCAGCTTGTTGCCTTTGTTTCTGCAACGCTATCCGGGCGTCAGCGTCGAGGTGGACCTGAGCGACCGCTCGGTGGACCTGCTGGGGGAGGGCTACGACCTGGCGCTGCGCATCGGTGTGCTTGAGGATTCGACGCTGATTGCCCGGCGCATCGCCACCATCGAACGGGTGTATTGCGCCAGCCCGACCTACCTGGCACAACGAGGCACACCCGCGCGGCCCGAAGACCTGCGCAACCACGACTGTTTGCCCTATGGTCACAGCCGCCAGGTGCAGTGGCGTTTCGTGGGCGCTGGCAAACTACTGACCTTGGAGGTCACAGGACGCATGCGCGCCAATAATGGTGATTTGCTCAGGGACGCGGCCATTGCCGGCATGGGCATCACCTATCTGCCGACGTTCATCCTGGGCGATGCCTTGAAGGATGGGCGACTCGTCCAGGTCTTGAAAGGCTTCGAGACCGAACCGTTGGCGCTGTCGGCGGTATATCCCCAGCATCGGCAAAGTGCACGCCCGGTGCAGGCGTTGGTGGAATTCTTGCGTGAACAAATGCAGTAAAGCGCCGTGACGCATTCAGCCGTCCCATGACGGCTGAAGCATCCACGGCGCTTTAGATCAGGCGGCGAGGTTGGCGCTGCTCAGTTCTTTTTTGTACTGCGCTTTCATGGTTTCCATGTCTGCACCCAGGGCATCGAGTTTTGCCTTGCCCAGCAGTTTTTTCGCGAGGGGGAACATTTCTTTTTCTTCTTCCTCAATGTGGTGCTCAAGCAGTTCCTTGACCACTTTCACTCGACCGGCGAATTCCGGTTGGGTTGGATCGGTGGTTTTCAGGTCCGGTAGTACCAGTGAGTCGACGGTGCGGTGTTCTTCCTTGGCCTCGTAATACATTTCGGCCTCGTCCTTGCCCCCTGCCTGCTTGAAAGCCGGGTAAAGAATTTCTTCTTCCAGGCGGGTGTGGATGGAAATTTCCATTTCCAGTTTCGCCAACAAGTCAGTGCGTTTTTTCACGGCGCGGTCGGTCGACTCGCTCAGTTGAGTCAGGATGGCTTTGACGCGTTCATGGTCGGCTTTCAACAGGTCGATGGCGTTCATAGTAGCTCCAGGCAATTCACGGTTACGGGTTGGCTTCAAGCGCCAACGCCGTGTAAGAGGTAAATTGCATCAGCCGTGCCAGTTGGGCCTTAATAAAAAGTTGTTTAAAAACAATTGGTTGAATTTGTCGCTGGTTTTATGTTCGTGCAAGCTGCAAGAGGCTGGGGAAAACGCCTTGCACTTTGCGCTATGGCTAAACGCTTGCAATCAGTTGCCGGACCCGTGTGGCAATCGCCAGGCAGGAGGTCAGCCCTGGCGATTCAATCCCGAACAGGTTGATCAATCCCGGAACCTGATGTTCGGCTGGGCTGCTGATGAGAAAGTCACGGGCAGGCTCGCCCGGGCCGGAGATTTTCGGACGCAGGCCGCTATAGCTCGGTTGCAGGCTCTGGTCCGGCAGGTCTGGCCAGTAATTGCGGATCGCCGGGTAGAAGGCTTCGGCCCGGGCCGGGTCGACTCGGTAGTCTTCGCGCTCGACCCATTCGACATCGGGGCCGAAACGCGCCTGGCCCGCCAGGTCCAGGGTCATATGGATGCCCAGGCCGGCGGCTTCCGGCGCGGGGTAGACCAGGTGTCGGAACGGCGCCCGTCCGGCCAGGCTGAAGTAGTTGCCCTTGCAGAGGTGGTCGTCGGGCACCGTTTGCGGCGCCAGGCCGTCGATGCGGCGGGCGAGGGCGGGTGCCTGTAGGCCGGCGGCGTTGATCAGTCGGCGGCAGGACAGGCTCATCTGCGCCGTGCCGCCCAACTCCAGCAGAAAGCCGTCGGCACTGATCCGTGCGCTCGACAGAGGCGTATGAAACGCGAGAGTTGCCCCGGCCGCTTCGGCGTCACCCTGCAAGGCCAACATCAAGGCGTGGGAATCGACGATACCGGTGGAGGGCGAATACAGCGCGGCGACGCACGCCAGGGCGGGCTCCAGTTCCAGCGCCTGATGCCGATCGAGTAAGCGCAGATCATCCACGCCATTGGCCAGGCCTCGTTCGAACAGGGCGTTGAGCCCGGCCTTCTGCGTCTCGTCCTTGGCAACGATCAACTTGCCGAGGCGGCGGGTCTCGACACCGTGGTGCTCACAATAGTCATACAACCTGTGCCGACCTTCGACGCACAACTGCGCCTTGAGGCTACCCGTTGGGTAATAGATGCCGGCATGAATGACTTCGGAGTTGCGCGAACTGATGCCCATGCCGATGGCTTCACCCGCCTCGATCAGCAGCACCTCGTGACCAGCCCGGGCCATCTCCCGAGCCACGGCAAGCCCGACAACCCCAGCACCCACGACCACGCATTCAAAATCGACTTTCAACCGCATCTCTCCTTCAACACGTGCCTGTTGGCTGGTCTCAAGGATAGCCCTGCTGGAGCATTTGGACGTCATGTCGCCTGGATGGATTCCACGTTGCTCGGTGCGCAGGGCTTTGGTTTTCATCAGCCAAAAAAAAAGCCCGTATCTCGCGATACGGGCTTTTTCGATTGGCTACAGTGTCCAGGCGATCAGCCCGTCAGGCCTGCCTGCTGGACCAGGGTCAGCAACGGCTGCGGGTACACACCGAGGAAGAACGCCAACACGGCGATGGCCAGCAGCATCACGCCGCCTGCCTTTTGCTCCCAGTGCAACTCGGCATCGTGGCGACGCAGGTTCGGTTCCATCAGGTACAGGGTGACCATGACGCGCAGGTAGTAGAACACGCCGATGGCACTGCCCAGCACCAGGGAGCCGACCAGCCACCATTGGTGAGCCTCGACGCCGGTGGCGATGATGTAGAACTTGCCGATGAAGCCGGCGGTCAGCGGGATACCGGCCAGGGACAGCATCATCACGGTCAGCACGGCGGTCAGGTACGGACGGCGCCAGAACAGGCCGCGATATTCGTACAGGGCATCAGCGTCGCGGCCGTTGTACGGCGAGGACATCAGGGTGATCACGCCGAAGGCGCCGAGGCTGGTGATCACGTAGGTGACCAGGTACACGCCGATGGCTTCCACGGCCAGGCCCTTGCTGGCGATCAGAGCGATCAGCAGGTAACCGAAGTGAGCGATGGACGAGTAACCCAGCAGACGCTTGAGGTTGCTTTGAGTCAGTGCCAGCAGGTTACCGAACAGGATCGACGCGATGGCGATGATGGTCAGTACGTTGCTCAGCACACCGCTGCTGGCCACTGGCGAGATCTGGAACAGCCGCACCATCACCGCGAACACTGCCACTTTCGACGCGGTGGCCAGGAACGCCGCCACCGGCGCCGGGGCGCCTTCGTAGACGTCCGGGGTCCAGAGGTGGAACGGTACCAGCGACAGCTTGAACGCCAGGCCGATCAGCATCATGCCCAGGCCCAGTTGTGCGATCGGGCTAGGCAGGCCGGTGGCCGCCAGGGCCTGGCCGATGCCGACGAAGTTCAGGGTGCCGGCTTCGGCGTAGAGCAGGGCCATGCCGAACAACAGGAACGCGGAACCGGCCGCCGACAGCACCATGTACTTGATGCCGGCTTCCAGGGAGCGCTTGTTGAAGAAGGCGTAGGCCACCAGGCCGTAGACCGGTACCGACAGCAGTTCCAGGCCGATGAACAGGCTGGCCAGGTGCTGCGCGCTGACCAGCACCAGGCCACCGGCGGCGGCCATCAGGATCAGCAGGTACAGTTCTTCGCGGTTGCCCGGGTAACCCGAGCCGCCATCGCCGAGGTAGGCGTGGGCGAGGGTGACACAGGCCAGGGTGGCGACCAGGATCAACGCCATGTAGAGGCAGGCGAAGCTGTCGATCTGCATCAACGGCGTGACCGCCAGGGGCGCGACTTTCAGGGCCGGCAGAATCGACAGCAGGGCCAGGTTCAGCCCCGCCACCGACAGCAGGAAGGTCTGTGAGTGATTGCGGCGCCAGGCGATTGCCAGCATCACCACGATGATCGTGGCGCTGGTGATCAACAGCGGCGCAAGCGCGATAAAGTGTTGAATCGTGAATTCCATAGCGCTCTTACCGGGCCGAAGCGAGTTGAGAGAAGGCGGTGCCGAGCCACTGCTGCACGCCATGCATGGTGGCGGCAGAGGTGTCGAGGAACGGCTGCGGGGAAACGCCGAGGTAAACCAGCAGCACCGCAAGGCCGAGCACCATGATCAGTTCGCGACCGTCCATGCCGCGCAGCACTTCGTCCGACTTGGACGGGCCGAAGTAGGCGCGGTGGATCATGATCAGCGAGTAGACCGAACCGAACACCAGGCCGGACGTCGCGATGGCGGTGATCCATGGCGCACTGGCGAAGGTGCCGATCAGGATCAGGAACTCGCCGACGAAGTTGCCGGTGCCCGGCAGCCCCAGGGACGCGGCCGCGAAGAACAGGCTGATGGCCGGCAGGTAGGCGATACGCGACCAGATGCCGCCCATCTCACGCATGTCCCGAGTGTGCAGACGCTCGTACAACTGACCGCTGAGGATAAACAGTGCGGCGGCCGACAGGCCGTGAGCCAACATCTGGATCACCGCGCCTTGCAGGGCCAACTGGCTGCCGGAGTAGATCCCGATCAGCACGAAGCCCATGTGCGAAACGCTGGAGAAGGCGATCAGGCGCTTGATGTCGGTCTGGGCGAAGGCCAGGAATGCACCGTAGAAAATCCCGATCAGGCCCAGGGTCATGGCAATCGGTGCGAACTCCGCCGAGGCGTTGGGGAACAACGGCAGGGCAAAGCGCAGCAGGCCATAGGCCGCGGTCTTGAGCAAGATACCCGCCAGGTCCACGGAACCTGCGGTCGGTGCCTGGGCGTGGGCGTCCGGCAGCCAGGAGTGGAACGGCACCACCGGCAGCTTCACCGCGAAGGCGATGAAGAAGCCCAGCATCAGCACGTACTCGGTGGTCTTGGACATCTGCACTTTCAACAGGTCGGCGTAGTTGAAGGTAATCACGCCGGTGTTGTTGAAGTTGACCAGCACCAGGCCAAGGATCGCCACCAACATGATCAGGCCGGACGCCTGGGTGAAGATGAAGAACTTGGTCGCCGCGTAGATCCGGGTTTTCTTGCCGTCCGAAGAACTGTGACCCCAGAGCGCGATGAGGAAGTACATCGGCACCAGCATCATTTCCCAGAAGAAGAAAAACATGAACAGGTCCAGCGCCAGGAACACGCCGACGACACCGCCCAGGATCCACATCAGGTTCAGGTGGAAGAAACCGACGTGGCGCTGGATCTCTTTCCAGGAGCAGAGGACCGAGAGGATACCCAGCAGGCCGGTCAGCAGGATCATCAGCAGCGACAGGCCGTCGAGGGCCAGGTGCACGCTGATGCCGAAGCGCGCGATCCAGGCGTGCTTGAATTCAAGCGCCCAGGTCGGATCGGCGCCAGGGGCCGGAGCGAATGAATAGTCGCCGGTCGCCCACAGCCAGAGGCCGAGCGCGAGTTCCAGGGACATGGTCAGCAGCGCAATCCAGCGCGGGAGCGTGGAGCTGGAGCGCTCCGCGATCCAGCACAGCAGGCCGCCGATGAAGGGGATCAGGATTAGCCAGGGCAGAATCATGACGGGCTCGTTTCCTTTCGCAAGTTCGCAAGGTTCATATCAGACCGCTACCAGCACGATGGCGCCGATAACCAGCACGGCGCCAGCCGCCATGGAAGCCGCATACCAACGCAGTTGACCGGTCTCGGTACGGCTCAGGGCAGTGTGGCCGCCCTTGGCCATGCGCGGGATCAGGCCAATGGTCTGGTCGAGCGGGTCTTTGCGCAGAATGTGGCTGATCGCAAGGTATGGCTTGACGAACAGTTTGTCGTAGATCCAGTCGAAGCCCCAGGCGGCGAACCACCAGGCCGAAAGGAAACGCCCGATGCCGCTGTTGGCGATGGCCGTGACGAAACGACGCTTGCCCAGGAACAGCAGGGCGGCCAGCAGGATACCCGCCAGGGCGATGGCGCCCGAGGCGATTTCCAGGCTGTGCTTGGCTTCGCCGCCGGCATGGCCGACGCTTTGCGGCAGCAC
This sequence comes from Pseudomonas sp. FP2300, assembly GCF_030687595.1. Classification (NCBI taxonomy): domain Bacteria; kingdom Pseudomonadati; phylum Pseudomonadota; class Gammaproteobacteria; order Pseudomonadales; family Pseudomonadaceae; genus Pseudomonas; species Pseudomonas sp. FP2300. The sequence continues at coordinate 4,478,546 of NZ_CP117440.1, read as the reverse complement.
ATCGGCCAGCGGTGGGGTGATCATGGCGCCGACGAAGGTCGACAGCACGATCAGCACCGACAGTGGCAGCCAGTGGGCAATGCCGTGGCCGGCGTGGGCTTCGGTCTTGGCCTCACCGTGGAACGCGATGAAGATCAGGCGGAAGGTGTACAGCGAGGTCATGAACGCACCCACCAGGCCGGCATAGAGCAGGCCTTGGTTACCGCTGGCGAACGCTTCCCAGAGGATCTCGTCCTTGGAATAGAAACCGGCGGTGACCAGTGGCAGGGCCGCCAGGGCCGCGCCGCCGACGATGAAGCTGGCGTAGGCCAGCGGCAGTTTCTTCCACAGGCCGCCCATCTTGAAGATGTTCTGCTCGTGGTGGCAGGCAACGATCACCGCACCGGAGGCAAGGAACAGCAGGGCCTTGAAGAAGGCGTGGGTCATCAGGTGGAAGATCGCGCCTTCCCAGGCACCGACGCCCAGGGCCAGGAACATGTAGCCGATCTGGCTCATGGTCGAGTAGGCGAGGATGCGCTTGATGTCGGTCTGTACCAGCGCGGCAAAACCGGCCAATACCAGGGTCACGCCGCCGACGATGCCGACCAGGTGCAGGATGTCCGGCGCCAGGGCGAACAGGCCGTGGGTACGGGCAATCAGGTAGACACCGGCGGTGACCATGGTCGCGGCGTGGATCAGTGCCGAAACCGGGGTAGGGCCGGCCATCGCGTCCGCCAACCAGGTTTGCAGCGGCAGTTGCGCGGATTTACCGACGGCGCCACCCAGCAGCATCAGGGTCGCCAGGACGATCCAGAAGTCACCGACCTTGAAGTGTTCCGGCGCCTTGACCAGCAGTTCCTGGATGTTCAGCGTGCCCAGTTGCTGGAACAGGATGAACAGGCCGATGGCCATGAACACGTCGCCGATCCGGGTCACGATGAACGCCTTGAGTGCGGCATTCCCGTTGTTGCGGTTGCTGTAGTAGAAACCGATCAACAGGTACGAGCACAGGCCCACGCCTTCCCAGCCGAAGTACAGGAACAGCAGGTTATCGCCGAGCACCAGGAACAGCATGCTGGCGATGAACAGGTTGGTGTAGGCGAAGAAGCGCGAATAACCGGCTTCACCGCGCATGTACCAGGAGGCGAACAGGTGGATCAGGAAACCCACGCCGACCACCACGCCGAGCATGGTGAGGGACAGGCCGTCCAGATAGAGGGCGAAGTTCGGCGTGAAGCCTTCCACCGCCATCCAGCGCCACAGCACCTGCACGAACACACCGCCTTCGGGCGGGGCGACGTTGAATTGCCAGATCACGTAGGCCGTGACGATGGCAGACAGGCCGATGGAACCCACGCCAACCAGCGCCGAAAGGTTTTCCGACCAGCGTCCACGAGAGAACGACAGCAGCAGGAAACCGATGAGGGGGAATACGAAAGTCAAAAAGAGTAGGTTCATCCGCGCATCTCGCTGGCAGCGTCGATATCGAGAGTGTGGAAGCGGCGATACAGCTGCAACAGGATCGCCAGGCCGATACTGGCCTCGGCGGCTGCCAGGCTGATCACCAGGATGAACATGATCTGTCCATCCGGCTGCGCCCAGCGAGCGCCCGCGACGATGAAGGCCAGGGCGGAGGCATTCATCATGACCTCCAGGCTCATCAGCACGAACAGAATGTTGCGGCGGACCATCAGGCCGACCAGACCGAGGCAGAACAGGATGCCGGCAACCGCCAGACCATGCTCGAGAGGGATAGCAGGCATGTGATTACTCCTTCGCCTCGTTACGGCCCAAATGGAACGCCGTGACGGCTGCGGCAAGCAGCAGCATCGAGGCGAGTTCGACCACCAGCAGGTACGGACCGAACAGGCTGATGCCCACGGCCTTGGCGCCTACGGTGGTGTGGCCGATGGCCTGGCCGCTCTGGTGAGCGAACAGCACATACAGCAGTTCACCCAGCAGCAGGGCGGACAGGATCACCGGTCCCGCCCAGATGCCGGGCTTGAGCCAGGAGCGTTCCTGCTGGACCGCGGCCGGGCCGAGGTTGAGCATCATCACCACGAACACGAACAGCACCATGATGGCGCCGGCGTAGGCGATCACTTCCAGGGCACCGGCGAACGGCGCGCCGAGGGCGAAGAAGGTCATGGCCACGGCGATCAGCGAAATGATCAGGTAGAGCAGGGCGTGCACGGGGTTGGTGTTGGTGACCACGCGAAGCGTGGACACCACTGCAATACCCGATGCGAAATAGAAAGCGAATTCCATCTTTCTTCCTTAAGGCAGCAAGCTCTTCACGTTGATCGGTTCGGCTTCGTTCTGCGCGGCGCCTTTTGGCTTACCGGCAATGGCCATACCTGCAACACGATAGAAGTTGTAATCAGGGTTTTTACCGGGACCGGAAATCAGCAGATCTTCTTTCTCGTACACCAGGTCCTGACGTTTGAACTCGGCCATTTCGAAATCCGGCGTGAGCTGGATCGCGGTGGTCGGGCAGGCTTCCTCGCAGAGGCCGCAGAAAATGCAGCGCGAGAAGTTGATGCGGAAGAAGTCCGGGTACCAGCGACCGTCTTCGGTTTCAGCTTTCTGCAGCGAGATGCAACCCACCGGGCATGCCACGGCGCACAGGTTGCAGGCTACGCAGCGTTCTTCGCCGTCGGGGTCGCGGGTCAGGACGATACGGCCACGGTAACGCGGCGCCAGGTAGACCGGCTCCTCCGGGTATTGCAGGGTGTCGCGCTTGCGAAAGCCATGGCCGAAGATCATGACCAGGCTTCGCAGTTGGGTACCGGTACCCTTAACGATGTCGCCAATATATTTGAACATGGGTCAAATCCTCACTGAACCGCGGCCGCAGGCGCGTTCATCAAAACGATCGCAGCGGTCACCAGCATGTTGATCAGGGTCAGCGGCAGGCAGAATTTCCAGCTGAAGTCCATCACCTGGTCGTAGCGTGGGCGCGGGATCGAGGCGCGCAGCAGGACGAACAGCATGATGAAGAACGCGGTCTTCAGGGCGAACCAGACGAAGGACAGTTGCGGCAGGATGCCGAACGGGCCGTGCCAGCCACCGAAGAACAAAGTCACCAGCAATGCCGAGATCAGGATGATGCCGATGTACTCACCGACGAAGAACATGCCCCATTTCATGCCGGCATATTCAATGTGGTAACCGTCGGCCAGTTCCTGTTCCGCTTCCGGCTGGTCGAAGGGGTGACGGTGAGTCACGGCCACGCCAGCGATGAAGAAGGTACAGAAACCGAAGAACTGCGGAATGATGAACCACAGGTTCTGGGCCTGGTACTCGACGATGTCGCGCATGTTGAACGAACCGGCCTGGATCACGATGCCCATGAGCGCCAGGCCCATGAACACTTCGTAGGACACGGTCTGGGCCGAGGCCCGCAGGCTGCCCAGCAGGGCGAACTTGTTGTTGCTCGACCAGCCGGCGAACAGCACCGCATACACCGACAGGCCGGCCATGGCGAAGAAGAACAGCAGGCCGATGTTCAGGTCCGCCACGCCCCAGGTCGGGGTGATCGGGATGATCGCGAAGGCGATCAGCAAGGCGCTCATGGCCACGACCGGTGCCAGGGTGAAGATCACCTTGTCGGCAAACGGCGGCGTCCAGTCTTCCTTGAAGAACATCTTGATCATGTCGGCGGCGATCTGGAACATGCCGAACGGGCCGACGCGGTTCGGACCGTAGCGGTCCTGCCACCAGCCCAGCAGGCGACGTTCGACGAAGCTCAGCAACGCGCCGCAGACCACCACGGCCAGCAGGATCACGATGGCCTTGAGGACCGTCAGGATCACAGCGATCACTTCAGGGGTGAACCAGCTCATTGCGCTGCCTCCTGCAGACCGTCGACGGTTTTGCCGAATATCGCCGGTGGGATACCCGCCAGGCCAGCTGGCAGGGCCACCAGGCCGGCGCCCAGTTCTTCATTGATGCGCAGCGGCAGGCGCAGGGTCTGGCCGGCCACGTTCAGGCTCAGCAGGGCGCCATCGTTGACACCCAGGCGGTCGGCTTCGGACTTGGCCAGCGATACGTAGGCGGCTGGGATGCGTTCCTGCACCGGCGCGGCCTTGGAAGAGTTCTCTTCGCTGCCGAACAGGTGATGGAACGGCACGACCTGCCAGGTACCCGGTGCCGGGTTGAAGGCGCGCGGCACGCTGGCGAACCAGCTCAGGCCATCGCCCTGGCTTTCGATCAGGCGTGTGCCCGGGTCGCCGGCACGCAGGTGACCGCCGACTTCGTCCTGGAACTTGTTCCAGGCTTGCGGCGAGTTCCAGCCCGGCGACCAGGCGAATGGCACCTGGGAGCGCGGCTCGGTCGAACCCGAGTAGCCTTCCATGGAGAACGAGAACGCAGTGTCCTTGTCCTGGGAGGTACGCGGCTCATGCACGCTGATGTTCGCGCGCATGGCGGTGCGACCGCTGTAGCGCAGCGGTTCGCGCGCCAGCTTCAGGCCTTTGATGCGGAACGAGGCCGACGGTGCGGCATCGACGATCCGGGCCAGTTGCGGGTTGCTTTCGGCGCAGGCGGCGGTGGCATGGTCCAGTTGCGTCCAGTCCACCGGCTGGTTCAGCAGGGTCGAGCGCAGGGCATGCAGCCAGCGCCAGCCTTCGTGAACCAGGATGCTGGCGTCCAGGTAAGTCGGGTCGAATACCTGGAAGAAGCGCTGGGCGCGGCCTTCCTGGCTGACCAGCGTACCGTCGCCTTCGGCGAAGCTCGCCGCCGGCAGCACCAGGTGGGCGCGGTCGGTGGTGGCGGTTTTCTGATGGTCGGCGACGATCAGCACTTTCGCGGCGTTCAGGGCGGCGTCCACCCGGGCTTTGTCGGTGCGGGTGTACAGGTCGTTTTCCAGTACCACGATGGCGTCGGCGCTGCCGTCGATCACCGCTTGCAGCGCTGCGTCCACCGATTCGCCACCGAGCATGGCCAGGCCGAGGCTGTTGGCTTCCGGCACGATCAGGCTGATGGAACCGTTCTTCTCCCGCAGCTTCAAGGCCTTGGCGATGTTGGCGGCGGCTTCGATCAAGGCCTTGGAACCCAGGGAGGTGCCGGCGATGATCAGTGGGCGCTTGGCTGCCAAAAGGGCATCGGCGATGCGCTGGGCCAGGGCGGCGGCTTCGCTGTCCAGGCCGTCGACTGCCGGGGCGCTGGCGTCCAGGGCGTGGGCCACGGCGAAACCGATGCGCGCCAGGTCGTCAGGGGCGGCGTGGACGCATTCTTCGGCGACGTCGTCGAGCTTGGTTTCGGCGAGGCTGGCGATGAACAGCGGGTTCAATGCGTGCTGGCCGATGTTCTTCACGGCGGCGTCGAGCCATGGCTGTACGCGCATAGCGTCGGCCATGTCTTCAGCCTTGCCCTTGACCGACTGGCGCAGGGCCAGGGCCATGCGCGCGGCGGTCTGGGTCAGGTCTTCGCCAAGGACGAACACTGCGTCGTGGTCTTCGATGTCGCGCATCGTCGGCACGGGCAGCGGGCTGTCCTTGAGCACTTGCAGGACCAGGCGGATGCGTTCCAGCTCGCCGGCCTCGATGCCACTGTAGAAGTGCTCGGCGCCGACCAGTTCACGCAGGGCGTAGTTGCTTTCCAGGCTGGCCCGTGGCGAGCCGATGCCGACGATGTTGCGTCCGCGCAGCAGTTCGGCGGCCTTGTCCAGCGCTTCGTCCAGGCTCAGTTTGGCGCCGCCCGCCAGCAGTGGCTGGCGCGGACGATCCTTGCGGTTGACGTAGCCATAGCCGAAACGGCCACGGTCGCACAGGAAGTACTGGTTCACCGAACCGTTGAAGCGGTTCTCGATGCGACGCAGTTCACCGTAGCGCTCGCCCGGAGAAATGTTGCAACCGCTGGAGCAGCCATGGCAGATGCTCGGCGAGAATTGCATGTCCCACTTGCGGTTGTAGCGCTCGGAGTGGGTCTTGTCGGTGAACACACCGGTCGGGCAGACCTCGGTGAGGTTGCCGGAGAATTCGCTTTCCAGGGTGCCGTCTTCGACGCGACCGAAGTACACGTTGTCGTGGGCACCGAACACGCCCAGGTCGGTGCCGCCGGCGTAGTCCTTGTAGAAACGCACGCAGCGATAGCAGGCGATGCAGCGGTTCATCTCGTGGGAGATGAACGGGCCGAGGTCCTGGTTCTGGTGGGTGCGCTTGGTGAAGCGATAACGGCGCTCGTTGTGGCCGGTCATCACCGTCATGTCTTGCAGGTGGCAGTGACCGCCTTCTTCACAGACCGGGCAGTCGTGAGGGTGGTTGGTCATCAGCCATTCGACGACGCTGGCGCGAAACACTTTCGCTTCTTCGTCGTCGATGGAGATCCAGCTGCCGTCGGTGGCGGGGGTCATGCAGGACATGACGATCCGACCACGCTTGTCGTTTTCGTCGGTGTACTGCTTGACCGCGCATTGGCGACAGGCGCCTACGCTGCCAAGGGCGGGGTGCCAGCAGAAATAAGGGATGTCGAGGCCCAGGGACAGACATGCCTGTAACAGGTTGTCTGCGCCATCGACTTCGAGCTCTTTGCCGTCTACGTGGATAGTGGCCATGGTTCAAAGTTCTTCGTTGGCCCGGTGTCAGCGGGCGTGGCTAATGGAATCTTGTTATTCGTCCGAATCCAAACAGCCTGGGTAAAAGGCGTCATCGGACGAAAGGCGAAGGGCACGGACCCTTCGCCTTTTAAAGCGTCGTTACGCGCCGACCATGGTCGGCGTGACCACCTGGTTGAGATCGCCCGCGCGGGTTGGCGCGATGCCGGCCTCGAATTCAGGGCGGAAGTATTTGATCGCGCTGCCCAACGGCTCCACGGCACCCGGTGCGTGAGCACAGAAGGTCTTGCCTGGGCCGAGGAAGCCCACCAGACCCAGCAGGGTCTCGATGTCGCCGGCCTGGCCTTCGCCGTTTTCAATGGCGCGCAGCAGCTTGACGCTCCACGGCAGGCCATCGCGGCAAGGGGTGCAGAAACCGCACGACTCACGGGAGAAGAACTCTTCCATGTTGCGCAGCAGCGAGACCATGTTGACGCTGTCGTCCACCGCCATGGCCAGGCCGGTACCCATCCGGGTGCCCACCTTGGCGATGCCGCCGGCATACATTTGTGCGTCCAGGTGTTCCGGCAACAGGAAACCGGTACCGGCGCCGCCAGGCTGCCAGCACTTGAGCTTGTAGCCGTCGCGCATGCCGCCGGCGTAGTCCTCGAACAGCTCGCGACCGGTAACGCCGAATGGCAGTTCCCACAAGCCAGGGTTCTTGACCTTGCCGGAGAAGCCCATGAGCTTGGTGCCCATGTCTTCGCTGCCGTCGCGGGCCAGGGATTTGTACCAGTCCACGCCGTCGGCGATGATCGCCGGGACGTTGCACAGGGTCTCGACGTTGTTCACGCAGGTCGGCTTGCCCCACACGCCGACGGCAGCAGGGAAGGGCGGCTTGGAGCGCGGGTTGGCGCGACGGCCTTCGAGGGAGTTGATCAGCGCGGTTTCTTCACCGCAGATGTAACGCCCGGCGCCGGTGTGGACGAACAGCTCGAAATCAAAACCCGAGCCCAGGATGTTCTTGCCCAGCAGGCCGGCAGCCTTGGCTTCTTCCACGGCACGGTTCAGGTGCTTGGCGGCGGTGGTGTATTCGCCGCGCAGGAAGATATAGCCACGGTAGGTCTTCAGCGCGCGGGCGCTGATCAGCATGCCTTCGATCAGCAGATGGGGCAGTTGCTCCATCAGCATGCGGTCTTTCCAGGTGTTGGGCTCCATTTCATCCGCATTGCACAGCAGGTAGCGGATGGTGATGGATTCGTCCTTGGGCATCAGGCCCCACTTCACGCCAGTGGGGAAGCCCGCGCCGCCACGGCCCTTGAGGCCGGAGTCTTTCACGGTCTGGACGATGTCGTCCGCAGCCATGTCGGCAAACGCCTTGCGCGCCGCGGCGTAGCCGTTCTTGGCCTGGTATTCGTCCAGCCACACCGCTTCGCCGTCGTCACGCAGACGCCAGGTCAGGGGATGGGTTTCGGCCGAACGCTGGATGCGGTTGGCGGGCCCGAAGGAAGTCAGGGTCATACGTAGCCCTCCAGCAGTTTGGCGACGCCGTCAGGCTGGACGTCACCGAAGGTGTCGTCGTCGATCATCAGCGCCGGCGCCTTGTCGCAGTTGCCCAGGCAGCACACCGGCAGCAGGGTGAAGCGGCCGTCGGCGGTGGTCTGGCCCAGGCCGATGCCCAGCTTGCTCTGGATTTCGCTGACCACGGACTCGTGGCCGCCGATGTAGCAGACCATGCTGTCGCAGACGCGAATGATGTGGCGGCCCACTGGCTGGCGGAAGATCTGGCTATAGAAGGTGGCGACGCCTTCGACGTCGCTGGCCGGAATGCCAAGGATCTCGCCGATGGCGTAGAGCGCGCCATCGGGCACCCAGCCACGTTCCTTCTGGACGATCTTCAGGGCTTCGATCGACGCCGCGCGCGGGTCTTCGTAGTGATGCAGCTCGTGCTCGATGGCCGAGCGCTCGGTTTCGCTCAAGGCGAAACGGTCTGTCTGGATAAGCGTGCTGTTCATGCTTAGCGGTCCACGTCGGCCATAACGAAATCGATACTACCCAGGTACGCGATCAAGTCCGCGACCATGCTGCCTTTGATCACTGAAGGGATCTGCTGCAGGTGCGGGTAGCTTGGGGTGCGAATCCGGGTGCGGTAGCTCATGGTGCCGCCGTCGCTCGTCAGGTAATAACTGTTGATGCCCTTGGTCGCTTCGATCATCTGGAAGGATTCGTTGGCCGGCATGACCGGGCCCCACGAAACCTGCAGGAAGTGCGTGATCAGGGTCTCGATGTGTTGCAGCGTGCGCTCTTTGGGCGGCGGCGTGGTCAGCGGGTGGTCCGCCTTGTACGGGCCTTCCGGCATGTTGCGCAGGCACTGGTCGATGATCTTGATGCTCTGGCGCATTTCCTCGACGCGAACCATGCAGCGGTCGTAGGCATCGCCATTGGCCGCCAGCGGTACTTCGAATTCGAAGTTTTCATAGCCGGAGTAAGGACGCGCCTTGCGCAGGTCGAAGTCGCAACCGGTGGACCGCAGGCCGGCACCGGTGACGCCCCATTCCAGGGCTTCCTTGGTGTTGTAGGCAGCGACGCCGATGGTACGACCCTTGAGAATGCTGTTCTGCAGGGCGGCCTTGGTGTATTCGTCCAGGCGCTTGGGCATCCACTCGACGAAGTCCTTGACCAGTTTCTCCCAGCCCCGCGGCAGGTCGTGGGCAACGCCACCGATGCGGTACCAGGCCGGGTGCAGGCGGAAACCGGTGATGGCTTCGATCACCGTGTAGGCTTTCTGGCGGTCGGTGAAGGTGAAGAACACCGGGGTCATGGCGCCGACGTCCTGGATATAGGTACCCAGGAACAGCAGGTGACTGGTGATGCGGAAGAACTCGGCCATCATGATGCGGATGACGTCGACCTTCTCCGGGACCTTGATCCCGGCCAGTTTTTCCACCGACAGCACGTACGGCAGGTTGTTCATCACGCCGCCGAGGTAGTCGATACGGTCGGTGTACGGGATGAAGCTGTGCCAGGACTGGCGCTCGGCCATTTTTTCGGCACCACGGTGGTGGTAGCCGATGTCAGGCACGCAGTCGACGATCTCTTCGCCGTCCAGTTGCAGGATGATACGGAACGCACCGTGGGCCGAAGGGTGGTTCGGGCCGAGGTTGAGGAACATGTAGTCCTCGTTGGCACCCGAACGCTTCATGCCCCAGTCTTCAGGCTTGAAGCGCGCGGCTTCTTCCTCGAGCTGTTGCTTGGCCAGGGACAGGCTGAACGGGTCGAACTCGGTGGCGCGGGCCGGGAAGTCCTTGCGCAGCGGGTGACCTTCCCAGGTCGGCGGCATCATGATGCGCGACAGATGCGGGTGACCGGAGAAGTCGATCCCGAACATGTCCCACACTTCACGCTCGTACCAGTTGGCGTTCGGCCAGATGCCGGTCACGGTCGGCACGCTGAGGTCGCTCTCGGACAAGGCGACCTTGATCATTACGTCACTATTACGTTCGATCGACAGCAGGTGATAGAACACGGTGAAATCGACGCCGTCGGGCAGCCCTTGACGCTTGGTGCGCAGGCGCTCGTCCACGCCGTGCAGGTCATAGAGCATGACGTACGGCTTGGGCAGGTTGCGCAGGAAGGTCAGGACTTCGACGAGCTTGGCGCGGGCAACCCAAAGCACCGGCATGCCGGTACGGGTCGGCTGGGCTGTGAACGCCTCGGGGCCAAAACGGTTGTTCAGTTCGACGACCACATCCTGGTCGTCTGCCTTGTAAGGCGGGATGTACAGAGCACTGCCTGTAGTCATGGTTATTTATCGCTTTCGGTCAACGTAAAGAATGAAGCCAGGTTCTCGTTTCTTATGCAGAGCAGAGCTGGATCAGACTTCGTCGGGGCTGCGCAGGTTGGTGACTGCGATACGCTGTTCGCGGCGCTGTTCCTTTTGCGATGGCATCTCGGCGCGATAGACGCCTTGATCGCCAACGACCCAGGACAGCGGGCGACGCTCCTGGCCAATCGACTCCTGCAACAGCATCAAGCCTTGCAGGAACGCTTCAGGGCGAGGGGGGCAGCCAGGCACGTAGACGTCCACGGGCAGGAACTTGTCCACCCCTTGAACGACGGAGTAGATGTCGTACATGCCACCGGAGTTGGCGCACGAACCCATGGAGATGACCCACTTGGGTTCGAGCATTTGCTCGTAGAGGCGCTGGATGATCGGCGCCATCTTGATGAAGCAGGTACCGGCGATAACCATGAAATCCGCCTGGCGTGGCGATGCCCGGATAACCTCGGCGCCAAAGCGCGCGATGTCGTGGGGCGCCGTGAAGGCGGTGGTCATTTCCACGTAGCAGCACGAAAGGCCGAAGTTGTACGGCCACAGGGAGTTCTTGCGACCCCAGTTGACCGTGCTGTTCAGCACGTCTTCGAGCTTGCCCATGAAGATGTTTTTGTGGACTTGATCTTCTAACGGATCAGCGACGGTTTCCCGCTCGCCAATCGGATACTGCTCGTTAGGAGCATCGGGGTCGATCCTGGTGAGATTGTATTGCATTGCCAAAGCCTCATTGTTTCAGCTTCGCTTGCCGCTTGCGCCGAGCTTCCGGAGCCCAATCAAGTGCCCCCACCCGGTAAAGGTAGACAAGACCTGCCAACAGAATTGCTATGAAAACGAGAGCTTCGACGAATCCGGTCCAGCCGCTTTCGCGGACGGACACAGACCATGCAAAGAGAAAGAGGGCTTCGATATCGAAGATCACGAACAGCATCGCGACCAGATAGAATTTGGCTGAGAGCCGCAAGCGGGCGCCACCGGTAGGTAGCATGCCGGACTCGAACGGTTCATTTTTGCTGCGGCCCCAGGCTTTTGACCCAAGCAGGCTCGACACGCCGAGCATGAAAGCACACAGGCCAACGACGCCCAGAAGGAAAATGGCAAAGCCCCAGTTGTGGGCCATGAGTCCTGTCGCTTCGGACATGCTGGAAATCCTTAACAGAGAGCAAAGGTCTCTGAGCTTGAATGAAATAACGCAGTGACGATATGTCGCAGCAATCAATCGCGGTGATTTTATGGCTAAACACCGGGCAAGTAAAATTCCTATAGCGAAATTATTTATTGGAATAAGGACATAGCGCGCCCCCAAGACCCTGCAGCCCAGGCCCCATGGGCATTGGCCGACTATCCATTAATAATATTTCGTGCGGAATGCAACAATGATAATGACTTCCAAATGATAATTGTTATTGTTTGTGGCGGCCTTTCTACGCTGCACTTAGTGCCGTGCCTGAGGGGCTGTCTTACATCGCCGCTACTGCAGTTGTCAGCGTCGGACGTTTTACTCCTTTTCGGACTGCCCAATACTGCGTTCGATCAATTTTTCTATCCGTGCGCCGAAGTTTTGTCGGGGAGGGCCCATGCAGGTCGGATCTGCATGGGGACTGCTCCTGTGGGAGTCAAGCTTGCCCGCGATCCCGGCAACGCGGTCCCGAGGCAGACTGCATTCGCTCTTCGCGGACAAGCCTGACTCCCACAGTTGCAGGCTTGCTCTTACAGCGTAGGTCGCTTCAAAAAAAACGGGTGAAAAAACCGGGTGCTCAGATCAATGTTGCTCAGGCGGCCCGCGCACAGCCTGTGGCCAGGGGATTTGCGCATTAAGCGACACCGTTTTTGCGAGCGAAAATTGGCACGAGATTGGCCTAAGGTCTTGAACGAGTGATATCAAATGGCTATCTTTGTGGTTCATTCATCTAATCATCTATATCAATATTGGTTAGATTTCCGCTCCCTTCTTATATAGCCGCGTCAATTTTCATCGTTCGCGGCTGATACCAAAGGAATGTCATGAACTCTCGGATCGCGAATATGAGCGTTATGCTCAAGCTGGCTTTGGGCTTTGCTGTTGTGCTGCTTTTGACCGCTATTGTCGCCGCGACCGGCTGGTTCAGCCTGGGGAAAATGATCGAGCGCACTGATCGAATGACCAGCATCACCGAGCTCGGCAACCGTCTAGATCACCTGCGCAGGGCGCGCTTGCAGTACCAGTTGGACAGGGGTGATGAACAAAAGGGTGCATTGATCCAGGCTTCGCTGGAGCAGTTCGTCACCCAGCAGAAAATCCTGGCAAAAGAGCTGAAGAAACCTGAAAACCTGAACAAACTTGCGCTGATCGAGCAGGCCAGCACGCAGTATCAAGTGGCACTGAATACGATGCGCGAGGCTTATCGCAATGACGCAGCCATGCGCAAGGAGATGGGCGTCAATGCGGTCAAGGGCGCCGCGCTGATTGCCCAGGTCATCACTGACGTAGAAGCGATGCCTGCCTCGGATGAGCGCTTTGACCTTTATAAGCTCATCCTCAAGGCCAAGGAGGACGTGGCGCTGGTGCGTTATGAAGTGCGTGGCTATACCGGCAACCCCAACAGCGCCACCGAACAAGCCGCCACCCGCCAGCTCGAAAATGCGTTCAAGAGCATCGAAACACTCAAGAGCGCTTTTGGTCCCACCTATACCGACACCATCAAGCAACTGGAAACCGCGTTGATTGCTTACCGCCGTTCGGTGCAGGACTTCACTGCCAGTAATCAGGCCATTGGCAGGGCCGTGCAGGACACCATCGATTTGGGCGAAACCATCACCCGCCTGACCGATGAAATGTATGCCAGCCAACTGGTCTCCCGTGACGAAGACAGCGCCCAGGCCCGCGTCCTGCAACTGAGCTGCACCGCCTTGGCGATGTTGCTGGGGATTTTTGCCGCCCTGATCATCACGCGCCAGATTACGCGGCCGTTGCAGGACACATTGGCTGTGGTCGATCGCATTGCCGCAGGGGACCTCACGCAACACATGATCGTGACTCGTCGTGATGAGCTGGGTGTCTTGCAGCAAGGTATCGAGCGCATGGGCACCACCTTGCGTGACCTGATCGGTGGCATCCGCGATGGCGTCACCCAAATCGCCAGTGCCGCCGAAGAGCTATCGGCTGTCACCGAGCAGACCAGTGCCGGGGTCAATAGCCAGAAAATCGAGACCGATCAGGTGGCGACCGCCATGCACGAAATGTCGGTCACCGTGCATGAAGTCGCGCGTAATGCCGAACAAGCTTGCGCAGCTGCATCAGAGGCCGATGCACAAGCCCGTATTGGCGACCAAGTGGTTGCGCAGGCCATCGTTCAGATCGAGCGCTTGGCCAGTGAGGTCGGGCGCTCGGTCGAAGCCATGAACGAGCTGGAGCAAGAAAGTGGGCGCATCGGCAAGATCATGGACGTGATCAGGGCGGTGGCTGAGCAGACCAACTTGCTGGCCCTTAACGCCGCCATTGAGGCTGCTCGCGCAGGTGACGCGGGGCGCGGTTTTGCCGTGGTCGCCGACGAAGTACGTGGGCTGGCCCAGCGTACCCAGCATTCCACCGAAGAGATTGAAAGCCTGGTGGCGGGTTTGCAGAACGGCACGCGCCAGGTATCGAGTATCATGCAAAACAGCCGTGAACTGACCGACAGCAGCGTGGAGTTGGCCTCCAAGGCCGGCACCTCCCTGGGCAATATCACCCAGGCGGTTTCTGGCATTCAGTCCATGAACCAGCAGATTGCCGCCGCCGCGGTGCAACAAAGCTCGGTGGCCGAGGAAATCAGCCGGAGTGTCCTGAACGTGCGCGATGTATCCGAACAGACCGCCTCGGCCAGCGAAGAAACCGCAGCCTCCAGCATCGAACTGGCGCGCCTGGGTAACCAGTTGCAGCAGTTGGTCAGTCACTTCAAAGTGTGAAAGCCGGGCTTGACGATCCACGTTGTCGGGGAACAGCAGGCGAAAAAAAGCCCCGAACCAGTCGGGGCGTCAGATCGTCGGCTTTGCGGTTAGCTTTTATTCGGTCCGCAAGGGCCGTTTACCGCGTGGATCAGTGGAACTGTTCTTCTTCGGTGGAACCGGTCAGTGCGGTCACCGACGAAGCGCCGCCCTGGATCACGGTGGTCATGTCGTCGAAGTAGCCGGTGCCCACTTCCTGCTGGTGCGCCACGAAGGTGTAGCCCTTGGCGGCGTCAGCGAACTCCTGCTCTTGCAGTTTCACGTAGGCGGTCATGTCGTTGCGGGCGTAGTCGTGCGCCAGGTTAAACATGCTGTGCCACATGTTGTGGATGCCGGCCAGGGTGATGAACTGGTGCTTGTAGCCCATGGCGGACAGCTCGCGCTGGAACTTGGCGATGGTCGCGTCGTCCAGGTTTTTCTTCCAGTTGAAGGAAGGCGAGCAGTTGTACGACAGGATCTGGTCCGGGTATTCCTTCTTGATCGCTTCGGCAAAGCGACGGGCTTCGTCCAGGTCTGGCTTGGCGGTTTCGCACCAGATCAGGTCAGCGTATGGCGCGTAGGCCAGGCCGCGGGCGATAGCCTGGTCGAGGCCGGCGCGCACCTTGTAGAAACCTTCCGGGGTACGGGTGCCGGTCACGAACGGTTGGTCGTACGGGTCGCAGTCGGAGGTCAGCAGGTCAGCGGCGTTGGCGTCGGTACGGGCCAGGATGATGGTCGGCACGCCAGCGACGTCGGCAGCCAGGCGAGCAGCGGTCAGCTTCTGCACGGCTTCCTGGGTAGGAACCAGTACCTTGCCGCCCATGTGGCCGCATTTCTTCACCGAAGCCAGTTGGTCTTCGAAGTGAACGCCAGCGGCGCCTGCTTCGATCATGCTCTTCATCAGCTCGTAGGCGTTCAGGACGCCGCCGAAACCGGCTTCGGCGTCAGCCACGATCGGCGCGAAGTAGTCGATGTAGCCTTCGTCGCCCGGGTTCTTGCCGGCTTTCCACTGGATCTGGTCGGCACGACGGAACGAGTTGTTGATGCGCTTGACCACGGTTGGAACCGAATCCACCGGGTACAGCGACTGGTCGGGGTACATGGACTCGGCGGAGTTGTTGTCCGCGGCCACTTGCCAGCCCGACAGGTAGATCGCCTGGATGCCGGCCTTGACTTGCTGCACGGCTTGGCCGCCGGTCAGGGCGCCCATGCAGTTGACGAAATCTTTCTCGGGACGGAAGGCTGGCTTGGCGCCCTGGGTGACCAGGTTCCAGAGCTTCTCGGCGCCCATTTTCGCAAAGGTGTGCTCAGGTTGAACCGAGCCACGCAGACGGACGACGTCAGCAGCGGAATAATTGCGCTTCACGCCTTTCCAGCGCGGGTTTTCAGCCCAGTCTTTTTCAAGGGCTGCAATTTGCTGTTCGCGTGTCAGTGCCATGGAGATAAACCTCGTCGCATAGGTCTTGGTGGAAAATTCCTGCTCCTGCCGACCAGGGGTTGGCGTACAAGTCGGTTCAGGCGGGGAGGCGACGGGATGAACGATGGGCTCGAGGGGAAAGTGAGCAGGTAGGGGCGGACTGCGGGCGCATTCGGGCGTCGTGGGCCTTTAATACGAACTCAGAGTGATGCCGGGTTACCTAGTTACGCTTCCGTCCCTCGGGACAACTTCGTTCCAGTCGCAACCTCGTCAAACACACCTTGTGGGCGGTACAGACACGAATCGGCTCGCAGGGTAGTTGCAAGCGTCGACCCGAAGGCCCTTGCCAGGGCCCCTGATTAGCGGGAGCGAGGCCATCATGCCTTCGGTTTTTTGGCTCGTCAAACGTTTTGTAGTGCTTTTTTTGTAGCACTACATCTTTGGTCTAATACGACTCATCAGTCAGTTTTTGGTGCTTCAGTTCAGGGTATCGACCTTGACCCGCAAAATCATGTCATCGCGGCCCTGGGTCGAGTAGCTGCGGGTCAGACCCTGTTTGTCGGCCTGATTCTGGCGATTGACCCCGGCCAGGGTGATCCATTCGCCCAGGCGACCGCTGACGGTTGTGTCGGTACTTTGAACGTTCACTACATCGGGACGTTCCTGGCTCATGCGGTCACGGTTGGTACTGATGCTCAGATGAACGGTCTCACCGGTGACGCTGGCGGTGACATAAAAACCCTGGGTGACGTTGCGGTATTCGGTCTGGCTTTGCATGCGCCCATAGGTGTCGGTCTGGGTGCTGGTGAACGGCACGCTCTGGCCCACCTGGATCAACGCCGGTTGGCCTTCGCTGGCTTGTACCTGCTGCACGCCGCCTTCACGGCTGGCGGTGCTGCGATTGATGATGCGGGTCTGGCTGGGGGCGGCACCGTTGATCGAATAGCCCTGGTCGCCCTGCAGGTTGTTTTCGTTGGTGTCGACGGTGATCAGCAGGCGCTTGGGAGCGGTATCCAATTGGGCGAGGAATTGCCGGAGTTCTTCGATTTTGCCGGGCTCGGCATTGACGATCAGTTGGTTGCCGTAGGCGCTGACCTGGCCGTCCTTGCCGATGAAATTCTGCGCCACCGGCAGCAGGTCGGCGCTGGTGCGGTAGTTCAGCGGCACGACTTGCGTGTCGGCCATGACCGACAGGCTGCAACCGAGCAGCAGAGTGGTAAGCAGGGTGCGTAAGGACATGTCCATTTCTCCGCGAGACAAAGGCTTGATATTGCCAGTTTGTCGGCCCGGGATGGGGCAAGTTGAATGGTAGACGGCAAAACGCCCCGGCATCGGAGGATGGCGGGGCGTTTTATGGTGCTGATGATGCTTTTGTGGCGAGGGGATTTATCCCCGTTGGGCTGCGAAGCAGCCCCAACAAGCTAATTGCGTCAACCTGGCACACCACAGTGACTGACTTGAGGGCTGCTGCGCAGCCCAGCGGGGCGGTGCGACGTTTCGCTAAATCCCCTCGCCACAGGGTTTCAGGTGGAATGGCGAACCATGTCCACATGGGGAATTCCGGCTTCCAGGAACTCCTCACTGACCACGGCAAAACCCAGGCGCTCATAGAACGGTGTGGCATGCACCTGGGCGCTGAGCATCTGTTGCTTGAGCCCGCGTTTCTCGGCTTCGGCGATCACGGCGTGCATCAGCGCGTCACCCACCTTCAGGCCGCGCCAGTCCTTGAGGACCGAGACGCGACCGATATGGCCGTCAGTCAACAGGCGAGCGGTGCCAATGGGGAAGTCGCCTTCAAACGCCAGAAAATGCACCGCGCCCTGATCATCGGCATCCCATTCCAGCTCAGGCGGAACGGACTGCTCGGCAATGAACACGGTTTCACGAATGCGCCGGATCTCGGCGTTATCCTTTTGCCAGTCTGCGACACGAACGTGAATTTTATTCATCAGCGAACCCCAGGCTGCCTTGCTTGACCAGCTCGCAGACCAGGCCGCGACCGTCTTCATCGGCCAACCACGGGCCAAGGTTCTCGATGTGCAGGGCGTCGGCGGCGCAGATCATTTTCAGCAGTTCGCGCAGCTTGCCCGGCAGGTAACGGCTCTGGCCGCTGGCGAACAGCAGCAGGTCATCATCGACTTCCGACCAGGCCAGGCGCGCACTCGGATTGCGAATGATCACTGCACCTTGTTCCAGGCTGGCCAGCAGGTCGTCTTCTTCCAGCTCCGGGCCCACCACCAGTTCCGGGTAGCGCGGCTCGGTCATGAACTGGCCGAACCAGGTCAGCAGCAGGCGTTCGTCGCTCATGTGTTCGGCCAGCAGGCCCTTGAGGCGGTCGAGAGCGTCCTGCTGGATCTGGTGCGGGTCGGCTACAGGGCGTGCGTCGGCGTCGGTGTAGCGTTCTTCGTCCGGCAGGAACTGGCTGAGGAAGTCGGTGAAATGGGTCAGTACTTCGGCGGCGCTAGGCGCACGGAAACCCACCGAGTAGGTCATGCAGTCGTCCACGGCCACGCCACAGTGAGCCAGGCGCGGCGGCAGGTAGAGCATGTCGCCCGGTTCCAGGATCCATTCGTCGGTGGCTTCGAATTCGGCGAGAATGCGCAGGTCGGCGTGTTGCAGCAGCGGGCTCTCGGAGTCGCACATCTGGCCGATTTTCCAGTTGCGCTGGCCATGGCCTTGCAGCAGGAACACGTCATAGTTATCGAAGTGCGGGCCCACGCTGCCACCCGGGGCGGCGAAGCTGATCATCACATCGTCGATGCGCCAGCTCGGCAGGAAGCGGAAGTTCTCAAGCAGCTCGCTGACTTCCGGTACGAACTGATCGACAGCCTGTACCAGCAGGGTCCACTCGCGCTCTGGCAACTTGCTGAATTCGTCTTCGGCGAACGGGCCGCGCCGCAGTTCCCAAGGGCGCTCGCCGTGCTCGATCACCAGGCGCGATTCGACTTCTTCTTCCAGGGCCAGGCCGGCCAGTTCGTCGGCGTCGATGGGGCTTTGGAAGTCAGGAATCGCCTGACGGATCAGCAGCGGTTTTTTCTGCCAGTAGTCGCGCAGGAACTCCCGTGCCGTAATGCCGCCCAGGAGTTGCAGAGGAATATCAGGATTCATGTGTAACCTATTGAAAAAATATACTTTTCAGCCGCGAATAAAAACGCCCGGCGCGGCCGGGCGTCTCAAAGGTAAAGCCGTGGATCAGATGCGCTTGGCTTGTGCCGCTGCGTTGCCGATGTAGCTGGCCGGCGTCAGCTTTTTCAGCTCGGCGCGAGCGTCGGCAGGCATGTCCAGGCCATCGATGAAAGTCTGCAACGCTTCAGGGCTGATGCCCTTGCCACGGGTCAGTTCTTTCAGCTTTTCATACGGGTTTTCGATGTTGTAGCGACGCATCACGGTCTGGATCGGCTCGGCCAGGACTTCCCAGCATGCGTCCAGGTCGGCGGCGATCTTCTGCTCGTTCAGTTCCAGCTTGCTGATGCCCTTGAGGCTGGCTTCGTAGGCAATGACGCTGTGGGCAAAGCCCACGCCCAGGTTGCGCAGTACGGTGGAATCGGTCAGGTCGCGCTGCCAGCGGGAGATCGGCAGTTTGCTCGCCAGGTGCTGGAACAGCGCGTTGGCGATGCCCAGGTTGCCTTCGGAGTTTTCGAAGTCGATCGGGTTGACCTTGTGCGGCATGGTCGAGGAACCGATTTCGCCGGCGATGGTGCGCTGCTTGAAGTAACCCAGGGAGATGTAGCCCCAGATGTCACGGTCGAAGTCGATCAGGATGGTGTTGAAACGGGCGATCGCGTCGAACAGCTCGGCGATGTAGTCGTGCGGTTCGATCTGGGTGGTGTACGGGTTGAAGCTCAGGCCCAGCTCGTCTTCGATGAAGGCGCGGGCGTTGGCTTCCCAGTCGATGTCCGGGTAGGCCGACAAGTGGGCGTTGTAGTTGCCCACGGCACCGTTGATCTTGCCCAGCAGCGGCACGGCGGCAACCTGGGCGATCTGGCGCTCCAGGCGGTACACCACGTTCGCCAGTTCCTTGCCCAGGGTGGTCGGCGAAGCCGGTTGACCGTGGGTGCGCGACAGCATCGGCACGTCGGCGAAGCGGATCGCCAGCTCGCGGATGGCCTGGGCGGTCTGGCGCATCAGCGGCAGCATCACCTCATCACGGCCTTCGCGCAGCATCAGGGCGTGGGACAGGTTGTTGATGTCCTCGCTGGTGCAGGCGAAGTGGATGAACTCGCTGACGTTGGCCAGTTCTGGCAGTTTGGCCGCCTGCTCCTTGAGCAGGTATTCGATGGCCTTGACGTCGTGGTTGGTGGTGCGCTCGATCTCTTTGACGCGCTCGGCGTGCTCCAGCACAAAGTTTTCTGCCAGGGCGTTCAGCACCGCGTTGGCTTCGGCGGAAAACGCCGGCACTTCGCTGATGGCAGGATGGGCGGCCAGGCGCTGGAGCCAGCGTACTTCAACCAGGACGCGGGCACGGATCAAGCCGTACTCGCTGAAAATCGGGCGCAGGGCCTGGGTTTTGCCGGCGTAGCGGCCGTCAACAGGGGAAACCGCAGTGAGCGAAGAGAGCTGCATGGGGTGTTCTCGGACAGTCGGGCAACGAAATGGGGCGCGTATCATACATGAAAACAATCGCCGGTTCGTCGCCAACTGACCGGCGTATTACGCGTAACGAACTACAAAAACGGGTTGAGGCGACTTATTCGTTGCGCATCAACGGGTAAAGCTCTTTAAGCAATTTGCGCCGGCTGATCACCAGTTGCCAGCGATGGCCGCCCAACTGCCGCCACAGCCGTGCCGAACGAATCCCGGCCAGCAACAGGGCGCGGATCTTCGAGGCATTGCTCGGTTGCTGCAGGTTGCGCATGTCGCCGTGCACCTGGATGCGCTGGCGCAAGGTGCTCAGGGTGTCCTGGTACAGCGCGCCGCAGGCCGCGACGACGTTTTCGTGGGACGGGCCGAAGTGCTCGACCTGGGACTGGATCTGCGGCAAGCGTTTGCCGATGGTCTCCAGCAGGTCGTCGCGCTTGGCCAGCTGGCGCTCAAGCCCCAGCATCGACAAGGCGTAGCGCAGCGGTTCGCGTTGCAGGGCGCTGGGATCGCGTTCCAGGGCGCCGATCAGGGCGCGATAGCCTTCACGCAGGTTCAAATCGTCGCCGCCGTAGACCTCCAGGGTGTCCTTGGGGTCGCGAACCAGCAGGCTGCCGAGCATGCAGGCCACGCCCGCCTCGGTGGCCTGGCCGGTCTTGGCAATCCTGTCCACCAGCACGGCGGCGAGAAACACCCCACCCAATGCTGTCAGTTGTTCCTGGATGGGGGTCATGCCTTGCTGCTCCAGGGTTCCGCGACTTCGATCACGCCGCCGCCCAGGCAGACTTCGCCGTCATAGAACACCACGGACTGGCCGGGCGTGACCGCCCGCTGCGGGTCATCGAAGGTGGCACGGTAGCCCGTGGCGGTTTTTTCCAGGGTGCAGGGCTGGTCGCTTTGGCGGTAGCGAACCTTGGCCGTCAGGCGACGTGGTTCGCTGAGGTCGATCGGGTTGACCCAATAGATGTCGGAAGCGAGCAGGGCGCGGGAAAACAACCAGGGATGGTCGTTGCCCTGGCCGACGATCAGCTCGTTGTGCTCCAGGTCCTTGACCAGCACGTACCACGGCTCTTCGCCAGCGTCTTTCAAGCCGCCGATGCCCAGGCCCTGGCGCTGGCCGATGGTGTGGTACATCAGGCCATGGTGGCGGCCGATGACTTCGCCTTCGGTGGTCTTGATCTCGCCTGGCTGGGCCGGCAGGTATTGCTTGAGGAAGTCGCTGAAGCGGCGCTCACCGATAAAGCAGATCCCGGTGGAATCCTTCTTCTTGGCGGTGGCGAGCTGGTGTTTTTCGGCGATTGCGCGCACTTCGGGCTTTTCCAGTTCGCCAACCGGGAACAGGGTCTTGGCGATCTGTTCGCCGCCGACGGCATGCAGGAAGTAGCTCTGGTCCTTGTTCGGGTCCAGGCCCTTGAGCAATTCAGTACGGCCGTCGATGTCGCGGCGACGCACGTAGTGGCCGGTGGCGATCAGGTCTGCGCCGAGCATCATGGCGTAGTCGAGGAACGCCTTGAACTTGATTTCGCGGTTGCACAGGATGTCCGGGTTCGGCGTGCGGCCGGCCTTGTATTCGGCCAGGAAGTGCTCGAACACGTTGTCCCAGTACTCGGCGGCGAAGTTGGCGGTGTGCAGCTTGATGCCGATCTTGTCGCACACCGCCTGGGCATCCGCGAGGTCGTCCATGGCGGTGCAGTATTCGGTTCCGTCGTCTTCTTCCCAGTTCTTCATGAACAGGCCTTCCACCTCATAACCCTGCTCGATCAGCAGAAGGGCGGAAACGGAAGAGTCCACGCCGCCGGACATGCCGACAATGACGCGCTGCTTGGATGTGTCAGAAGGAGCTGGATCACGCATAGGAGTTTCAATGAGTGTCTTGAAAAAGGACGCGATTCTATCAGGCCCGGGCGCGCAAGGCTAAAGAGAAGGACGGATCAGCGTCAGACTGTGGCGATGGCCGGCCAGATAATCGTCGATGCAGCGGATGATCAGCTCGCTGCGCCAGTGCCCGCGCTGTTCGAGCAGCTCGTCGCGAGTCAGCCATTTGGCGCCCAGGATGCCGTCGTCCAGTTGATAGCCGGGGCGATGGTTCAAGGCCTTGGCGGCGAAACAGACCCGCTGGTAGGTCACGCCGTTGCTGGGGGCGGTGTACAGGTAGATGCCCACCACGCTGGTGGGTTCGACGTCCCAGCCGGTTTCTTCCAGGGTTTCGCGCACCGCGGCTTCGATCAGCGTTTCGTCCGGGTCCAGATGACCGGCGGGCTGGTTGAGTACCGCTCGTCCGCCCTTGGATTCTTCCACCATCAGGAAGCGGCCGTGGTCTTCGACGATGGTGGCGACGGTGATGTGGGGTTTCCAGTCCATGGGGGTTCCTCTGGTTCTCAGATTGGAATGCGGGCCATTGTGGGAGCGAGCTTGCTCGCGATAGCGGTGGGTCAGTCGATCTTAAATGAATGACGAATCGCCGTCCCGAGCAAACGCCCACACAGAGTCGTTACGGTCTCCTTGTCAGCGATGTTGTCTTGAATGTAAATGGCCGTAGCCCTTCACTGGTCTGCTCAGGCGTTGGTCATCCTTAAAGAGCAATGCATATCGCGTTCGGAAAGTGTTGGGTGCTGAGTGAGAAGTCTCGGATGTCGCACAGTTTGCTTGTAAATGATTCGATTGTCATGGTGACCTGCTTTTTTGATGTGTCGTGGTCAAACTTGACGATGGCGGTTGCCTCCGAGAACCCATCTTTTATAGTCAGAGTTGTTACTCCGGGTGGATAACCCTTGTCCGGTGTGAGGTAGCAGTCGGTCGACGCCCCAAGTCGTTTGTTAACTTTGTTCATTTGTCCTGGAGGGAACTCTTGGTATACATCGCAGCCTGAAAAGTAGAGGTTGACATTGAATAACAGCGAAAATTTATCTGTGGTTTTGATAACGACTTGTGAGGCCTTTTTTTGGGGGGCAGGTTGCACGGGGTCGTTTGAAGAAGGTTGAATCACCTGGCCGTCAGTCTGGATCTCGAGCTGCCTGTTGGTCTCGTCTACCTTTCGGTCGACCTTTGCACCCGGTTCGCGCATTTCAAGCTGAACTTTCATGGAGAAGTCATCGAAAATCCAAGGATTGGCCGTGACGCTAGCGCCTGGAGAGCTGGTTGAATAGGTGATCTGGTTTCCGAATTTGTGCAAATTGAATCTGTACTCGACGCGTGGGTTTTTAAATAGTAGTTCTTGGGAGGCGGTGTTGTAGTTATATTCCTGTCCGTGATCGTTTTGGCGAAGGTCGGTAGAGCACCATAGGGTATACGTAGCGATGTATTCATCTGTTTTCGGGTATTCAAAAGGTTCATCAAGCCCTTCTTTTCTATATAGAGCGGGAGATCCTAGCAGATGTTGGTTGCTAATATTTGCAACGGTAAAGGGCATTTGGGCAGGCATGGTAATTTGCGTATTCTTTTTCACGGTGTGTTTCCTCAGTGTATGAGCCAAGTGAGAGTTTTAAGTGCGTAATGCTCGCTGAAAAACTCAAACTTTGTACAAGGACTGTTATCGCTACGTAGGCGATTTCAGCAACCCGGTTTCGCTCCACTTGAGGTCATACAACTGTAGGCAATTCCTGCTTCAGAAAAATGCCCTGACTCTCTCTCGTTCTCTTGCCGAGACATCCCGCATCCCAAAAGGCTGAAAGGGGCGTGTCTGGATCACGCCGGGGCTTTCAACCTTCATGGTCTATTTCATGCGCCTTCAGTGAAGAGGGCGTACTTAGAACGATGTTATTGAGCCTAGGTGTCTCGTGACACTGTCAAGCAACCTCTCTAGCGCCCGGGCCGTTTTGGCTCGGGTGACATGAAGCGTCCTCGATTCAATAGTCAGGCACGGTCAAAAAATGTGGGAGCGAGCCTGCTCGCGATAGCGGTGTGCCAGTCAGCATCAGGGTTGAATGTTATACCGCTATCGCGAGCAGGCTCGCTCCCACAGGGGGGATATGTTGTCAGGAGGGAAAGTATGGTGTGTCCGGAAACACAAACCCCGGCACCAGGCCGGGGTTCGTGATGTTCCCTTACAACCTTACACCAGCGCAGCAATTGCCGCGTTGAAGGTGGCGCTCGGGCGCATGGCCTTGCTGGTCAGCTCAGGGTTGGCGAAGTAGTAACCGCCGATATCCACTGGCTTGCCTTGAACGGCATTGAGCTCGGCAACGATTTTTTCTTCGTTGTCGGTCAACGTCTTGGCCAGGGCAGTGAACTGAGCCTTGAGGGCTGCGTCGTCGTCCTGGGCGGCCAGTGCCTGGGCCCAGAACAGGGTCAGGTAGAAGTGGCTGCCACGGTTGTCGATGCCGCCGACCTTGCGCGAAGGCGACTTGTTGCGGTCCAGGAACTCACCGGTAGCCTGGTCGAGGGTCTTGGCCAGCACCAGCGCTTTCGGGTTGTCGTAGGTCACGCCCAGGTGTTCGAGGGAGGCGGCCAGGGCCAGGAACTCGCCCAGGGAATCCCAGCGCAGGAAGTTTTCTTCCAGCAGTTGCTGAACGTGCTTGGGTGCCGAGCCGCCGGCGCCGGTTTCGAACAGACCACCGCCGTTCATCAGCGGCACGATGGAGAGCATCTTGGCGCTGGTGCCCAGTTCCATGATCGGGAACAGGTCAGTCAGGTAATCGCGCAGTACGTTGCCGGTCACCGAAATGGTGTCCTTGCCTTCGCGGGTGCGTGCCAGGGTGAACTTCATCGCGTCGACCGGCGACATGATGCGGATGTCCAGGCCGGCGGTGTCGTGGTTCTTCAGGTAGGCCTGGACTTTCTCGATCACCACGCCGTCATGGGCGCGCATCGGGTCCAGCCAGAAGATCGCCGGGGTGCTGCTGGCGCGAGCGCGGTTGACGGCCAGCTTGACCCAATCCTGGATCGGCGCGTCCTTGGTCTGGCACATGCGGAAGATGTCGCCAGCCTCGACGTTCTGCTCCAGCAGGGTGCGACCGGTGCTGTCGGAAACGCGTACCACGCCGTTGGCCTTGATCTGGAAGGTCTTGTCGTGGGAGCCGTACTCTTCGGCTTTCTTGGCCATCAGGCCGACGTTCGGCACGCTGCCCATGGTGGTTGGGTCGAAGGCGCCGTGTTGCTTGCAGTCTTCGATCACCGCCTGGTAGATGGTGGCGTAGCAGCGATCCGGGATCACGGCCTTGGTGTCGTGCAGCTGGCCGTCGGTGCCCCACATCTTGCCGGAGTCACGGATCATGGCCGGCATCGAGGCGTCGACGATGACGTCGCTCGGCACGTGCAGGTTGGTGATGCCTTTGTCGGAGTTGACCATCGCCAGGGATGGACGCGCTGCGTAGACCGCCTGGATGTCGGCTTCGATCTGCGCCTGCTGCTCGGCCGGCAGGGCCTTGATGCGGGCGTACAGGTCGCCGATGCCGTTGTTCAGGTTGAAGCCGATCTGCTCCAGCACTTGGGCGTGCTTGGCCAGGGCGTCTTTATAGAACTCGGCAACGATCTGGCCGAACATGATCGGGTCGGAGACCTTCATCATGGTGGCCTTGAGGTGAACCGACAGCAGGACGCCTTTTTGCTTGGCGTCTTCGATTTCAGCGGCGATGAAGTCGCGCAGGGCGTTCTTGCTCATCACGGCGCAGTCGAGGATCTCACCGGCTTGTACGGTGGTTTTTTCCTTCAGGACAGTGGCAGTGCCGTCCTGGGCGATCAGCTCGATTTTCACGCTGCCGGCGGCGTCGATCAGGGCGGCTTTTTCGCTGCCGTAGAAATCGCCGGTGCTCATGTGGGCCACGTGGGACTTGGAGTCGGCTGCCCAGGCGCCCATCTTGTGCGGGTGCTTGCGTGCGTAGTTCTTGACCGACAACGGGGCGCGGCGGTCGGAGTTGCCTTCGCGCAGGACCGGGTTCACGGCACTGCCCTTGACCTTGTCGTAGCGGGCGCGCGCGTCTTTCTCGGCGTCGCTGGACACGGTTTCCGGGTAGTCCGGCAGCGCGTAGCCCTGGGCCTGCAATTCCTTGATCGCGGCCTGCAGTTGCGGCACCGAGGCGCTGATGTTCGGCAGCTTGATGATGTTGGCTTCAGGCGTAACGGCCAGGTCGCCCAGTTCGGCGAGGTGGTCGGCTACGGCTTTGTCGCCCAGTTGCTCGGGGAAGCTGGCCAGGATGCGCCCTGCGAGGGAGATATCGCGGGTTTCCACGGCGATATCGGCCGAAGCGGTAAAGGCTTCGACGATCGGCAGCAGCGAATAGGTGGCGAGGGCGGGAGCTTCGTCGGTGAAGGTATAGATGATCTTCGAGCGGGTGGGCATATTCGGATTAACTCTCTTCTTTGCTAAAGCATGCGCAGAAACTCGAGGGGCGCCGGGTAAGCGCGTTCGTTCAAAGTCATCCGTGAGCCGAATGTCGAGGTTTCTTCGCGGTGATGTTGGGTGCATCAGTCGAGCGTCAAGCGGTTGGGCCGCGGTAACGGTCCGGCTTTTAAATTGGCGGAAAGTCCTGTGATAGAGCCGTCAGCCGTCGTGACCCTGTGGTCAGCGGCGGCATTATACATAGGTAGCTGGCGATCTGCCGATGGTTCATAGACTTCCGTACACGTCCATTGGTCTAAACGTCGCACTACCCATGGAGCGGACTATGCTCATGTTTGGCGCTTTTCCCTTGGTTTTCAGGGTTGTACATGGCGAACTGCAACGCTTTGCCCCTGATGAGCCTAACGTAGGGTTTGCGCGCCGATTCAAGTGGGGTACGCTCGAACGCAGCCAGATGTTCAATCCAAGCAATGGAGTTCAGCATGGGGTATCAAAAGATTCAGGTTCCAGCCGTCGGTGACAAAATCACCGTCAATGCAGACCATTCTCTTAATGTTCCGGACAACCCGATCATCCCTTTCATCGAAGGCGACGGTATTGGCGTCGACATCAGTCCGGTCATGATCAAGGTGGTGGACGCAGCGGTTCAGAAGGCCTATGGCGGCAAGCGCAAGATTTCCTGGATGGAAGTCTATGCCGGCGAGAAAGCGACCCAGGTCTACGACCAGGACACCTGGTTGCCCCAGGAAACCCTGGATGCGGTCAAGGATTACGTGGTTTCCATCAAGGGCCCGCTGACCACGCCGGTGGGCGGTGGTATCCGTTCGCTGAACGTCGCCCTGCGCCAGCAGCTCGACCTGTATGTGTGCCTGCGCCCGGTGCGCTGGTTCGAAGGCGTGCCCAGCCCGGTCAAGAAACCTGGCGACGTGGACATGACGATCTTCCGTGAGAACTCCGAGGACATCTACGCTGGCATCGAGTGGAAGGCAGGTTCGGCCGAAGCCACCAAGGTCATCAAGTTCCTGAAAGAAGAAATGGGCGTGACCAAGATCCGTTTCGACGAGGACTGCGGCATCGGCGTCAAGCCGGTTTCCAAGCAGGGCACCAAGCGCCTGGCGCGCAAGGCCTTGCAATATGTTGTCGACAATGACCGCGATTCGCTGACCATCGTGCATAAAGGCAACATCATGAAGTTCACCGAAGGTGCCTTCAAGGAATGGGCCTACGAAGTGGCGGCCGAGGAGTTCGGCGCGACCCTGCTCGACGGCGGGCCCTGGATGCAGTTCAAGAACCCCAAGACTGGCAAGAACGTGGTCGTCAAGGACGCCATCGCCGACGCGATGCTCCAGCAGATCCTCCTGCGTCCGGCCGAATATGACGTGATCGCCACCCTGAACCTCAACGGTGACTACCTGTCCGACGCCCTGGCGGCGGAAGTGGGCGGTATCGGTATTGCGCCGGGCGCCAACCTGTCCGACACCGTGGCGATGTTCGAAGCCACCCACGGTACCGCGCCCAAGTATGCCGGCAAGGACCAGGTCAACCCGGGATCGCTGATCCTGTCGGCGGAAATGATGCTGCGCCACATGGGTTGGACCGAAGCGGCCGACCTGATCATCAAGGGCACCAACGGCGCGATTTCGGCCAAGACCGTGACCTATGACTTCGAACGTCTGATGGAGGGTGCCAAGCTGGTGTCGTCCTCGGGCTTCGGTGATGCCCTGATTTCGCACATGTAAGCGAGTCGGCGCTCAGCGCAAATGCCCGGCTCGGGTGATCGAGCCGGGCATTTTCATTTGTCCGGGGTGGCGACTGCCGGTCAATGGGCCTCGGTGATCCTGGCATTGACAGGGGCGGGTGTCTCTTCGGCGGTGACAATCCTGATGTTGACCGCGTGCAAGCCCTTGGGTCCCTGGATGACGTCGAACGTCACAGGCTGTCCGGCCTTCAAGGTCTTATAGCCTTCCATGTTGATAGCCGAGTAATGGGCGAAAAGGTCTTCATTGTCCCTGCCGGCCGCGATAATGAAGCCGTAGCCCTTTGCATTGTTGAACCATTTCACCTTGCCATTCATCTTGACGACCGACATAACCCATTTCCCTCTGCAACGCACTCCATCACTGGAGTATCATCCAGTCCATCCGCAGGCTAATCTTGAAAACAGGATAGATTCCACGGACCTTTTTAACCCACGATGGGCTCTATTGGTTGTAACACCGTTTTGCCGATAGTCAAGGTGGCCGGGTGGTCGTGGTTGAAATCGCCCACAAGCGCCCCCATCACTGTATTCGCCAACTAAACGAACCTTTCTTTCCATGCATGCAGTCAGCCAGATTCGACTAACATTCAATCAGGATCGCCCGGATCTACACGACGACGATTCCGCAGGCATTGCTGTTCAGGAGGCAAAGCCTGCATTACAGGCTCCACCGATGTACAAGGTGGTTTTGTTCAATGATGACTACACACCGATGGATTTCGTCGTCGAAGTGCTCGAGTTGTTTTTTAATCTGAACCGCGAGCTGGCGACCAAGGTCATGCTGGCCGTCCATACAGAGGGACGGGCAGTATGTGGAGTGTTTACCCGCGACATCGCCGAGACGAAGGCCATGCAGGTCAATCAGTACGCCCGGGAAAGCCAGCATCCGCTACTCTGTGAAATCGAGAAGGACGGTTAACGCCGACCACTTGGGTATGAGGTGAAGCTATGTTAAACCGCGAGCTCGAAGTCACCCTCAATCTTGCCTTCAAGGAGGCTCGTTCGAAGCGTCATGAATTCATGACCGTCGAACACCTGCTGCTGGCCCTATTGGATAACGAGGCTGCCGCCACCGTTTTGCGTGCCTGCGGCGCGAACCTCGATAAACTCAAGCATGATCTGCAGGAGTTCATCGACTCCACCACGCCACTGATCCCCGTGCATGACGAGGATCGCGAAACCCAGCCAACCCTGGGCTTCCAACGTGTCCTGCAGCGTGCTGTCTTCCATGTACAGAGCTCGGGCAAGCGTGAAGTCACCGGTGCCAACGTGTTGGTTGCCATCTTCAGCGAGCAGGAAAGCCAGGCAGTGTTCCTGCTCAAGCAGCAGAGCGTTGCGCGTATCGATGTCGTCAACTACATCGCCCATGGCATCTCCAAGGTGCCGGGGCATGGCGATCACTCCGAGGGTGAGCAGGATATGCAGGACGACGAGGGCGGTGAGTCTTCTTCTTCAGGCAACCCATTGGATGCCTATGCCAGCAACCTGAACGAACTGGCACGCCAGGGGCGCATCGATCCACTGGTCGGACGCGAGGCCGAGGTCGAGCGCGTTGCGCAGATCCTGGCCCGGCGCCGCAAGAACAACCCGCTGTTAGTGGGCGAGGCAGGCGTGGGCAAGACCGCGATTGCCGAAGGCCTGGCCAAGCGCATCGTCGACAACCAGGTGCCGGACCTGCTGGCCAACAGCGTCGTGTATTCCCTCGACCTGGGGGCCTTGCTGGCCGGTACCAAGTACCGCGGCGATTTCGAGAAGCGCTTCAAGGCGTTGCTCGGCGAGCTGAAAAAACGTCCGCAAGCGATCCTGTTCATCGATGAAATCCACACCATCATCGGTGCCGGGGCTGCTTCCGGTGGTGTCATGGATGCCTCCAACCTGCTCAAGCCGTTGCTGTCTTCGGGTGATATCCGTTGCATCGGCTCGACCACGTTCCAGGAATTCCGCGGGATCTTCGAGAAGGACCGTGCCTTGGCCCGGCGCTTCCAGAAGGTCGATGTGTCGGAGCCTTCGGTGGAGGACACCATCGGTATCCTGCGCGGCCTGAAAGGGCGCTTCGAGCTGCACCACAACATCGAGTACAGCGATGAAGCCCTGCGCGCCGCGGCGGAACTGGCCTCGCGCTACATCAATGACCGGCACATGCCGGACAAGGCCATCGACGTCATCGACGAGGCGGGTGCCTACCAGCGCCTGCAACCCGTGGAGAAACGTGTCAAGCGCATCGAAGTGCCTCAGGTCGAGGATATCGTGGCGAAAATCGCGCGTATTCCGCCCAAGCATGTCACCAGTTCCGACAAGGAGCTGCTGCGTAACCTGGAGCGTGACCTGAAGCTGACGGTGTTCGGCCAGGATGCGGCCATCGACTCGCTGTCGACCGCTATCAAGCTGTCTCGCGCCGGCCTCAAGTCGCCGGACAAGCCAGTGGGCTCGTTCCTGTTCGCAGGTCCCACCGGTGTCGGCAAGACCGAGGCGGCACGGCAATTGGCCAAGGCGATGGGTATCGAGCTGGTTCGTTTCGACATGTCCGAGTACATGGAGCGCCACACCGTGTCGCGTCTGATTGGTGCGCCTCCAGGTTATGTCGGTTTCGACCAGGGCGGCCTGCTGACCGAAGCGATTACCAAGCAGCCACACTGCGTGCTGTTGCTCGATGAAATCGAGAAGGCGCATCCGGAAGTCTTCAACCTGCTGCTGCAGGTCATGGACCACGGTACGTTGACCGATAACAACGGGCGCAAGGCGGACTTCCGCAACGTGATCATCATCATGACCACGAACGCCGGTGCCGAAACCGCAGCTCGCGCTTCGATCGGTTTCACCCATCAGGACCACTCGTCCGATGCGATGGAAGTGATCAAGAAGAGCTTCACGCCTGAGTTCCGCAACCGCCTGGACACCATTATCCAGTTTGGTCGCCTCAGTCATGAAGTCATCAAGAGCGTGGTGGACAAGTTCCTTACCGAACTTCAGGCGCAGCTCGAAGACAAGCGTGTGTTGCTGGAAGTCACCGATGCGGCTCGCAGTTGGCTGGCCGAAGGTGGTTACGATGTGACGATGGGGGCACGACCAATGGCTCGCCTGATCCAGGACAAGATCAAGCGTCCGCTGGCGGAGGAAATCCTCTTTGGCGAACTGGCCGAACATGGCGGTGTGGTTCACATCGACATCAAGGACGGCGAACTGACCTTCGACTTCGAAACCACGGCCGAAATGGCCTGACCGTTAGTTGCAACAAAGCAGAAGGCGCCGAAAGGCGCCTTTTTGCTATTTCAGCAATACCCCGTCCCTGTGGGAGGCTGGATAACTGCAGGAATTGCATCCGCCACAAATCTCCTGTGGGAGCGAGCCTGCTCGCGAAAGCGGTGGGTCAGTTGGCAGTAATGCCGAATGTGCCGGCCTCATCGCGAGCAGGCTCGCTCCCACAGGGGTGTGAGGTGATCGTGGGGGCGGACAAACAAAAACGCCCGGCATCAGCCGGGCGTTTTGTATTGACTTGTTAGCGAGCGCGGTAAGTGATGCGCCCTTTGCTCAAGTCATAGGGCGTCAGCTCGACGCGCACTTTGTCACCGGTAAGAATACGAATGTAGTTCTTGCGCATCTTGCCGGAGATATGCGCGGTTACGACGTGCCCATTTTCCAACTCCACACGAAACATGGTGTTGGGCAGGGTGTCGACGACAGTGCCTTCCATTTCGAAGCTGTCTTCTTTCGACATGCAGTAAAGCCCTCGGTATCCAGTGAATGGCCCGGTGCAACTGCGCCAGGCAAAAGCGGCGTGCATTGTGCCCGAAAAAGGGGGTTCAAGCCAAGGGGTTCTAGCTTTTAAGCCGAAGGGTTCTAACTCAGGACAACCCAGCGTTGGTTTATCAGCAGTTCAATGGGGCGATATTGGGTCTTGTAGTTCATTTTCTTGCAGTTCTTGATCCAGTAGCCCAGGTATACCGCTTCCAGTCCCAGGCGCCGGGCTTCGTTGATTTGCCAGAGGATGGCAAACCGGCCCAGGCTGCGCCGTTCTTCGTCTGGCTCATAGAAGGTGTATACCGCCGAAAGGCCGTTGGGCAGCAGGTCCGTGACGGCGATGGCTACCAGCCGTCCGTCCAGGCGGAACTCATAGAAACGCGAAAACGGCAGGTCACGCACCAGGAAGGTCGAGAACTGATCGCGACTGGGTGG
Source organism: Pseudomonas sp. FP2300 (assembly GCF_030687595.1). NCBI lineage: Bacteria > Pseudomonadati > Pseudomonadota > Gammaproteobacteria > Pseudomonadales > Pseudomonadaceae > Pseudomonas > Pseudomonas sp. FP2300. The sequence continues at coordinate 4,446,054 of NZ_CP117440.1, read as the reverse complement.
GTACATGTCGCCATCGGCATGGCGTTGTTCGATGTAGCGCTGGTACAGGTCGAAATATTCCTCGGTGAACTGCGGCTTGACCGGGCGGACCTGAAGGTCGGCGTTGCGCTTGAAAATGCGTTTCTGTTGGCGGTTGGGCAGAAATTGCGCGACAGGGATGCGCGCCGGGACACAGGCGTTGCAGTGTTGGCAATGAGGCCGGTAGAGGTGGTCGCCGCTACGGCGAAAGCCCATTTCCGACAGGTCTGCGTAGACATGCACATCCATGGGCTGGCTAGGGTCGAGGAACAGCGTCGTGGCCTGCTCCTCCGGCAGATAACTGCAAGAGTGGGGCTGAGTGGCATAGAACTTCAAACGCGCCAACTCGGTCATGATCGACCCTCGGGATAAGCTTTGAATTTAATTGTAAGCCAGGAGCGCGAATGTCGCTCAGCAAACCCATGTCGCATGGTTGGGTTGGTCCAGATGCGCCTTTAGATAATCGGCAAATTCATTGCGTGGGATCGACCGTGCGCCGAGGCTGTGCAGGTGCTCGGTGGGCATCTGGCAGTCGATCAGTACGAAACCGGCGGCCTTGAGGTGCTGGACCAGGGTGGCGAAGCCGAATTTCGAGGCATTGTCGGCCCGGCTGAACATGGACTCGCCAAAGAACAGCTGCCCCATGGCCAGGCCATACAGGCCACCCACCAACATCCCCTGGTCCCACACTTCCACCGAATGGGCAAAACCGCGTCGGTGCAGTTCCCGATAAGCGGTTTGCATGGCGTCGGTGATCCAGGTGCCCTCGGCATAGTCCCGAGGCGCGGCGCACGCCTGGATGACCGCCGCGAAATCTCGGTCAAACGTCACTTGATAGCGCTGCTTGCGCAGCAGTTTGTCCAGGCTGCGGGATATGTGCAGTTCGTCGGGAAACAATACCGTACGTGGGTCCGGCGACCACCACAGGATCGGTTGCCCCTCGGAAAACCATGGGAAGCAGCCGTGGCGATAAGCCTGGATCAGCCGGTCGGCGGAGAGATCGCCGCCGGCGGCCAATAACCCGTTGGGGTCGCGCATGGCTTTTGCCAGTGGCGGGAATTCGAAGCTGTTGCGTTGTAACCAGGTCAGCATTGGTATCCGGCTTAAGTAGAAGGGGAGGGCGGCAGGCGGCGGGCCTCGCGCATCAGCGAGGACTCGCCTGGAAGGTTAACCGTCAAACGGCAGGGATGTCATCGAGATACTTCTCGGCATCGAGTGCGGCCATGCAGCCGGCGCCGGCGGAGGTGATTGCCTGGCGATAGACGTGGTCGGCCACATCGCCGGCGGCGAACACGCCTTCGATATCGGTCGCGGTGGCGTTGCCCTCGCTGCCGCCGCGCACGATCAGGTAACCGTCACGCATCGTCAGCTGGCCCTGGAACAGTTCGGTATTGGGTTTGTGGCCGATGGCTATGAACACGCCAGCCAGGGACAGCGTGCTGGTTTCGCCGGTCTCGCTGTGCCGCAAACGCGCGCCAGTCACGCCGCTGGCGTCGCCCAGGACTTCGTCCAGGTTCTGGTTCCAGTGCAGCTTGATATTGCCGTTGGCGGCTTTTTCGAAGAGTTTGTCCTGCAGGATTTTCTCTGAGCGCAGCTTGTCGCGGCGGTGGATCAGGTGCACTTCCCTGGCGATGTTCGACAGGTACAGGGCCTCCTCGACTGCGGTATTGCCGCCGCCGACCACGGCCACCACCTGGTTGCGGTAGAAAAAGCCATCGCAGGTCGCACACGCGGAAACCCCTTTGCCAGCGAAGGTTTCCTCCGAGGGCAGACCCAGGTACTGGGCCGAGGCACCGGTGGCAATGATCAGCGCATCACAGGTGTAGGTGCCGCTGTCGCCGATCAATTCGAACGGGCGCTGTTGCAACTTGGCGGTGTGGACATGGTCGTAGACGATCTGCGTGTCGAAGCGCTCGGCGTGCCGTTGCATGCGCTCCATCAGTACCGGGCCCGTCAGGCCTTCGACATCGCCGGGCCAGTTATCGACTTCCACGGTGGTGGTGAGCTGGCCGCCGGCCTGCAGGCCGGTAATGACAACAGGTTTGAGGTTGGCGCGGGCGGCATAGACAGCAGCGCTGTACCCCGCAGGGCCGGACCCGAGAATGATCAGGCGTGAATGCTTCACTTCGCTCATAAAAAACACCTCATAAGCCTTTGTCACAAAAGAGAATGCATGGTCCAATTAGCGCGTGTGCAGCCTGAATCCGGCTATGCTGTCAGGCAATGCCTTGGCGTCGACAAACCCGTACAATGCTTGAGTTTTGAGCGCTGGATGGGCTAAAGATCAAAATCTTCGGCAACACCTGTGGTTTTCTGGATGCACCTCACAGTGGTAAAAGTAGTACCGGTTGTGCACATTCACTTTTTTACCTGCTCGTCATGGGCAGTTTTTTATAGTCATTCAACAGATGGACGCGCCGTAGGCGCAGGAAAAGAAGCGTTTTGAAGAAATCCACCGCAGCACCCAAACCAGTCGTTCCGCTCTGGCGCCAGCAATTGCACTACCGGCTCAAGGAAGGTGCGTTGATCGCCATCGGTGCCCTGTGCCTGTTCCTGATGATGGCCCTGCTGACCTACGGCAAGGACGATCCGGGCTGGAGCCATAACAGCAAGATCGACGACGTGCAGAATTTCGGCGGCCCGGCCGGTTCCTACAGCGCCGACATCCTGTTCATGGTGTTGGGCTATTTCGCCTACATCTTCCCGTTGCTGCTGGCGATCAAGGCCTACCAGATCTTCCGCCAGCGCCACGAACCGTGGCAGTGGAGCGGCTGGCTGTTCTCCTGGCGCCTGATCGGCCTGGTGTTCCTGGTGTTGTCGGGGGCCGCGCTGGCCCATATCCATTTCCATGCGCCCACCGGCTTGCCGGCCGGGGCGGGCGGTGCGCTGGGGGAAAGCCTCGGCGACCTGGCCAGGAACGCCCTGAATATCCAGGGCAGCACGCTGCTGTTCATCGCCCTGTTCCTGTTCGGCCTGACGGTGTTCACCGACTTGTCCTGGTTCAAGGTCATGGACGTCACCGGCAAGATCACCCTCGACCTGATCGAACTGATCCAGGGTGTCGTGAACCGCTGGTGGGCGGCGCGCACCGAGCGCAAGCAACTGGTGGCGCAACTGCGTGAAGTCGACGACCGGGTCCACGATGTGGTGGCTCCGACGACGCCGGACAAGCGCGAGCAGGCCAAGGTCAAGGAGCGCCTGATAGAGCGTGAGCAGGCCTTGAGCAAGCACATGTCCGAGCGCGAGAAACAGGTGCCACCGGTCATTACCATGGCCCCGGCCAAGCCGCCGGAGCAGAGCAAGCGCGTGCAGAAAGAGAAACAGGCGCCGCTGTTCGTCGACAGCGCGGTGGAAGGCACCTTGCCGCCGATCTCGATCCTGGACCCGGCCGAAAAGAAACAGCTCAACTATTCCCCCGAATCCCTGGCGGCTGTCGGCCACTTGCTGGAGATCAAGCTCAAGGAGTTCGGCGTCGAGGTCTCGGTGGATTCGATTCACCCGGGCCCGGTCATCACCCGCTACGAAATCCAGCCGGCCGCCGGCGTGAAGGTCAGCCGCATCGCCAACCTCGCCAAGGACCTGGCGCGTTCCCTGGCCGTGACCAGCGTGCGGGTGGTGGAGGTGATTCCCGGCAAGACCACCGTGGGGATCGAGATCCCCAACGAAGACCGGCAGATCGTGCGCTTCTCCGAGGTATTGTCCACGCCGGAGTACGACAACCACAAGTCGCCGGTCACCCTGGCCCTGGGCCACGACATCGGTGGCAAGCCAGTCATCACTGACCTGGCGAAAATGCCCCACTTGCTGGTGGCCGGTACCACCGGTTCCGGTAAATCGGTGGGTGTGAACGCGATGATCCTGTCGATCCTGTTCAAGTCCGGCCCGGAAGACGCCAAGCTGATCATGATCGACCCGAAAATGCTCGAGCTGTCGATCTACGAGGGCATCCCGCACCTGCTGTGCCCGGTGGTCACCGACATGAAGGACGCCGCCAATGCCTTGCGCTGGAGCGTTGCCGAGATGGAACGCCGCTACAAGCTGATGGCGAAGATGGGCGTGCGCAACCTGTCGGGCTTCAATGCCAAGGTCAAGGAAGCCGAGGAAGCCGGTACGCCGTTGAGCGACCCGCTGTATCACCGCGAGAATATCCACGACGAAGCGCCGCTGCTGCACAAGCTGCCGACCATCGTGGTGGTGGTGGACGAATTCGCCGACATGATGATGATCGTCGGCAAGAAGGTCGAAGAGCTGATCGCCCGTATCGCCCAGAAGGCCCGTGCGGCCGGTATCCACCTGATCCTCGCCACACAGCGACCGTCGGTGGACGTGATCACCGGCCTGATCAAGGCCAACATCCCGACCCGCATGGCATTCCAGGTGTCGAGCAAGATCGACTCGCGGACCATCATCGACCAGGGCGGTGCCGAGCAGTTGCTCGGCCACGGTGACATGCTCTACATGCCGCCGGGCACCAGCCTGCCGATCCGTGTACACGGCGCGTTCGTTTCCGACGACGAAGTGCACCGCGTGGTGGAGGCCTGGAAGCTGCGCGGCGCACCTGAATACAACGACGACATCCTCAACGGTGTCGAAGAAGCCGGCAGCGGTTTCGAAGGCAGTAGTGGCGGCGGTGACGACGATGCTGAAACCGATGCGCTCTACGACGAAGCGGTGCAGTTCGTCCTGGAGAGCCGTCGGGCCTCGATTTCTGCTGTTCAGCGCAAGCTGAAGATTGGCTACAACCGCGCCGCTCGCATGATCGAAGCCATGGAAATGGCCGGGGTGGTGACGGCCATGAACACCAACGGTTCGCGCGAAGTACTGGCGCCGGGCCCGATGCGCGACTAACGACCCGGGCGGCTTGCTGACACGCCGCCCGACCCCCACGACTTCATGAGGACTCCCATGCGCCTGATTCGCATGTTGCTGTTGCCCGTATTGGCCCTGACCACCTTGTCGGCCCACGCCGATGAAAAGGACGTGGCCCGCTTGACCCAGTTACTGGAGCGCTCCCAGACCCTGACCGCGCGTTTCTCCCAACTGACCCTTGACGGCAGCGGCACCCAGTTGCAGGAAACCGCTGGCGAAATGGCGTTGCAGCGCCCGGGCCTGTTCTACTGGCACACCGACGCGCCGGCCGAGCAATTGATGGTCTCCGACGGCAAGAAAGTCTCCCTGTGGGACCCGGACCTGGAGCAGGTCACCATCAAGACCCTCGACCAGCGCCTGACCCAGACCCCGGCATTGCTGCTCTCCGGCGACATCTCCAAGATCAGCCAGAGCTTCGACATCAGTGCCAAGGAGGCCGGCGGCGTGATTGACTTCACCCTCAAGCCCAAGACCAAGGACAGCCTGTTCGACAACCTGCGCCTGTCGTTCCGCAACGGCCTGGTCAACGACATGCAACTGATCGACAGTGTCGGCCAGCGCACCAATATCCTGTTCACCGGGGTCAAGGCCAACGAGCCGATCGCGGCATCCAAGTTCAAGTTCGACATCCCCAAGGGTGCGGACGTGATCCAGGAGTAAACACAAAGCCCCTGTGGGAAATGGCCTGTAGGAATGGTCTGTGGAAATTGGTCTGTGGGAGCAAGGCTTGCCCGCGATACAGACACCTCGGTGTATCTGGTAGACCGAGGCGATGCAATCGCGGACAAGCCTTGCTCCCACAGGTCTGCTCCCACAGATCTGCTTCTGCAGAGAGAATCGGTATCAGGACCCAGTGGAGGTTGTATAAGTAGTGATGGACCTGTTTCGAAGCGCCCCGATTGCCCAGCCATTGGCCGCCCGCCTGCGCGCGACCAACCTGGATGAGTACGTCGGCCAGGAGCATGTGCTCGCTCGCGGCAAGCCGCTGCGCGAAGCGCTGGAGCAGGGCGCGCTGCACTCGATGATCTTCTGGGGCCCGCCGGGCGTGGGCAAGACCACCCTGGCGCGGCTGCTGGCGGAAGTCTCGGACGCCCATTTCGAAACGGTTTCGGCGGTGCTGGCCGGGGTCAAGGAAATCCGCCAGGCGGTGGAAGTGGCCAAGCAGCAGGCCGGCCAGTACGGCAAGCGCACCATCCTGTTCGTCGACGAAGTGCACCGCTTCAACAAATCCCAACAGGACGCGTTCCTGCCCTACGTGGAAGACGGCACGCTGATCTTCATTGGTGCGACCACCGAAAACCCTTCGTTCGAACTCAATAACGCGTTGCTGTCCCGGGCGCGGGTCTATGTGCTCAAGAGCCTCGACGAAGCGGCGATGCGCAAGCTGGTGCATCGGGCATTGACCGAGGAGCGCGGCCTGGGCAAGCGGCATTTGAGCCTCAGCGACGAAGGGTTCCAGATCCTGTTTTCGGCCGCTGACGGTGATGGCCGGCGCTTGCTCAACCTGCTGGAAAACGCCTCGGACCTGGCTGAGGACGATAGCGAGATTGGCGTCGAGCTGTTGCAAAGCTTGCTGGGCGATACCCGGCGGCGCTTCGACAAGGGCGGCGAAGCGTTCTATGACCAGATCTCGGCGCTGCACAAATCCATCCGCGGCTCCAACCCCGATGCCGCCTTGTACTGGTTTGCGCGAATGATCGACGGCGGCTGCGATCCGCTGTACCTGGCGCGGCGCGTGGTGCGCATGGCCAGCGAAGACATCGGCAACGCCGACCCTCGCGCCCTGAGCCTGTGCCTGGCAGCCTGGGATGTGCAGGAGCGCCTGGGCAGCCCGGAAGGCGAGCTTGCCGTGGCCCAGGCGATCACCTACCTGGCCTGTGCGCCGAAAAGCAACGCCGTGTACATGGGCTTCAAGGCGGCGATGCGCAGCGCTACCGAGCATGGCTCCCTTGAAGTGCCGCTGCACCTGCGCAATGCGCCGACCAAGCTCATGAAGCAGTTGGGCTATGGCGAGGAATACCGTTACGCCCACGATGAGCCGGACGCTTATGCCGCCGGCGAAGACTATTTCCCCGATGAACTCGAACCCCAGCGCTTCTATCAGCCGGTGCCCCGTGGCCTGGAACTGAAGATCGGCGAGAAGCTCAACCACTTGGCGCAATTGGACCGCTTGAGTCCACGGCAGCGGAGAAAACCTTGATCCCCCTGATTCTTGCAGTTTCCGCAGGTGGCGTTGCCGGTACGTTGGTGCGCTTCGCGACCGGCAACTGGATCAATGCAAATTGGCCGCGGCACTTCTATACCGCGACGCTGGCCGTTAATATCGTGGGCTGTCTGCTGATCGGTGTTCTATACGGTCTGTTTTTGATGCGCCCGGAAGTGCCCATCGAGGTACGTGCGGGCCTGATCGTCGGCTTTCTTGGCGGCCTGACGACTTTTTCATCCTTTTCACTGGATACGGTGCGCTTGCTGGAAAGCGGGCAGGTGCCGCTGGCCCTGGGCTATGCGGCCATCAGCGTATTCGGCGGGCTGCTCGCCACATGGGCCGGCCTGTCCCTGACCAAACTTTGATAACGAGAGACCGACATGCTCGATTCCAAACTGTTACGTAGCAACCTTCAGGACGTAGCGGATCGCCTGGCTTCCCGTGGCTATGCCCTGGACGTCGCGCGCATCGAAGCGCTGGAAGAACAGCGCAAGACCGTCCAGACCCGCACCGAAGCCCTGCAGGCTGAACGTAACGCGCGCTCCAAGTCCATCGGCCAGGCCAAGCAGCGTGGTGAAGACATCGCGCCGCTGATGGCCGATGTCGAGCGCATGGCGGGCGAATTGAGCGCTGGCAAGGTCGAGCTGGACGCGATCCAGACCGAGTTGGATTCGATCCTGCTGGGCATCCCGAACCTGCCGCACGAATCGGTACCGGTCGGTGAAGACGAAGAGGGCAACGTCGAAGTACGTCGCTGGGGCACGCCAAAGGTCTTCGATTTCCCGGTGCAGGACCATGTGGCTCTGGGCGAGAAGTTCGGCTGGCTCGATTTCGAAACCGCCGCCAAGCTTTCCGGCGCGCGTTTTGCCCTGTTGCGCGGGCCGATTGCCCGTCTGCATCGGGCCCTGGCGCAGTTCATGATCAACCTGCACGTCACCGAACACGGTTACGAAGAAGCCTACACGCCGTACCTGGTCCAGGCCCCGGCCTTGCAGGGCACCGGCCAGTTGCCGAAGTTCGAGGAAGACCTGTTCAAGATCAGCCGCGACGGCGAGGCCGACCTGTACCTGATCCCGACCGCCGAAGTGTCGCTGACCAACATCGTCGCTGGCGAGATCGTCGACGCCAAGCAACTGCCGATCAAGTTCGTCGCCCACACGCCGTGCTTCCGCAGTGAAGCCGGGGCGTCGGGTCGCGACACCCGGGGCATGATCCGCCAGCACCAGTTCGACAAAGTCGAGATGGTCCAGATCGTCGAGCCTTCGAAGTCCATGGAGGCGCTGGAAAGCCTGACCGCCAATGCCGAGAAGGTCCTGCAACTGCTGGAACTGCCGTATCGCACCCTGGCGCTGTGTACCGGCGACATGGGCTTCAGCGCGGTCAAGACTTTCGATCTGGAAGTCTGGATCCCGAGCCAGGACAAGTACCGCGAGATTTCCTCGTGCTCCAACTGTGGCGACTTCCAGGCCCGCCGTATGCAGGCGCGTTTCCGCAACCCGGAAACCGGCAAGCCGGAACTGGTCCACACCCTCAATGGCTCCGGCCTGGCGGTGGGCCGGACCCTGGTGGCGGTGCTGGAAAACTACCAGCAGGCCGACGGTTCGATCCGTGTGCCCGAGGTGTTGAAACCGTACATGGGCGGCATCGAGGTCATCGGTTAAATGGACTATTTGCCACTGTTCCACAACCTGCGCGGCAGCCGCGTGCTGGTGGTTGGCGGCGGCGAGATTGCCTTGCGCAAGTCTCGCCTGCTGGCCGATGCCGGCGCGTTGTTGCGGGTGGTCGCACCCGATATCGAACCGCAGTTGCGGGAACTGGTCGGTGGCAGCGGCGGTGAATGCATCCTGCGTGGCTACGTGGAAGTGGACCTGGACGGCTGCGGTCTGATCATCGCTGCCACCGACGACGAATCGCTCAACGCCCAGGTGTCGGCTGATGCCCACAAGCGTTGCGTGCCGGTCAACGTGGTGGACGCGCCAGCCTTGTGCAGTGTGATTTTTCCGGCCATCGTCGACCGTTCGCCCCTGGTGATCGCGGTGTCCAGCGGCGGCGACGCGCCAGTGCTGGCGCGGTTGATCCGGGCCAAGCTGGAAACCTGGATTCCATCGACCTACGGGCAACTGGCCGGGCTGGCGGCGCGTTTTCGCAGCCAGGTCAAAGGCTTGTTTCCCGATGTGCAGCAACGTCGGGCGTTCTGGGAAGAAGTGTTCCAAGGCCCTATCGCCGACCGTCAACTGGCCGGGCAGGGTGCCGAAGCCGAGCGCCTGCTGCAGGAAAAGATCGACGGCCAAGCGCCGAACGCGCCGGGCGAAGTCTATCTGGTGGGGGCTGGGCCGGGTGATCCTGACCTGCTGACCTTCCGTGCCTTGCGGTTGATGCAGCAGGCCGACGTGGTGCTGTATGACCGCTTGGTGGCGCCGGCAATCCTGGAACTGTGCCGGCGCGACGCCGAGCGCATCTACGTTGGCAAGCGCCGCTCCGAACACGCCGTGCCCCAGGACCAGATCAACCAGCAATTGGTGGACTTGGCCCGACAAGGTAAGCGAGTGGTACGGTTGAAGGGCGGTGATCCGTTCATCTTCGGCCGTGGCGGCGAGGAGATCGAAGAGCTGGCGGCCCACGGCATCCCGTTCCAGGTTGTCCCGGGCATCACCGCCGCCAGTGGTTGTGCGGCCTACGCCGGGATCCCCCTGACCCATCGTGACTACGCCCAGTCGGTGCGGTTCATCACCGGCCATCTCAAGGACGGTACCAGCGACTTGCCATGGGCCGACCTGGTGTCCCCGGCCCAGACGCTGGTGTTCTACATGGGGTTGGTGGGATTGCCGGTGATCTGCAACGAGCTGATCAAGCGTGGTCGCGCGGCGGACACACCGGCGGCGTTGATCCAGCAAGGCACGACATCCAATCAGCGAGTCTTCACCGGCACCCTGGCGGATTTGCCACGGCTGGTGGCCGAGCATGAAGTGCATGCGCCGACGCTGGTGATCGTTGGGGAAGTGGTACAACTGCGCGAGAAACTGGCTTGGTTTGAAGGGGCTCAGGGGCAGGTTTAGGAAGACCGCGTCGTCCCCAATCGCGAGCAGGCTCGCTCCCACAGTGGACCGTGTACAACCGCAGATTCATGGTTGAACGACGATCCAGTGTGGGAGCGAGCCTGCTCGCGATGGGCCTTCAGAGGCAATCAAGACCCCAGATCACTTCCCAGAACCAAGCCAAATCCCTTCCCCACTCAACCTTTCCCGATCATGGCCAACCCTGAAGTCCTGCTTCGGCCCCTTGGGCACGATCCCATTGGGATTGATGGTCTTGTGGCTGCCATAGTAATGGCCCTGGATATGGGTGAAATCCACGGTCTCGGCAATGCCCGGCCACTGATACAGCTCCCGCAGCCAGTTCGACAGGTTCGGATAATCGGCGATGCGCCACAGGTTGCACTTGAAGTGGCCGAAATACACCGCGTCGAAACGGATTATCGTGGTGAACAGTCGGATATCAGCCTCCGTCAGATATTCACCGGCCAGGTAGCGTTGGGTCGCCAGCAAGGCTTCCAACCGGTCCAGTTCGGCGAATAAACCGTCGAATGCCTCTTCGTAGGCCGCTTGGGTGGTGGCGAACCCGGCGCGATACACGCCGTTGTTCACCGCCGGGTAGATGCGCTCGTTCAGCGCATCGATGTCACTGCGTAGCGGTTCGGGGTAAAGATCCAGGTTGTTGCCGGTCAGCCCATCAAAGGCGCTGTTGAACATGCGGATGATTTCCGCCGACTCATTGTTGACGATGCGCTGTTGGCGTTTGTCCCACAGCACCGGCACGGTGACGCGACCGGTGTAGTCCTCGGTATCGGCGGTGTAGCGCTGGTGCAGGAAGCTCAGGTTATCGAGTTTGTCGCCCGTGGAGCCGTGGGCCTTGTCGAAGGTCCAGCCGTTTTCCAGCATCAGGTAACTAACCACCGAGACGTCGATCAGGTCTTCCAGGCCCTTGAGCTTGCGAAAGATCAGCGTGCGATGGGCCCAGGGGCAGGCCAGGGACACGAACAAATGGTAGCGCCCGGCCTCGGCGGCAAACCCGGCTTCGCCGCTGGGGCCGGCGCTGCCGTCGGTGGTCACCCAGTGACGGCGTTGCGCCTGTTCGCGCTGGAACGTGCCGTCCTTGCTTTCATACCACTGATCCTGCCAGCGGCCCTCGACTAACAAACCCATCTCGATCTCCTCGGCCAATAAACATTGGAGGGCAGTCTATGCCGATGGGTTCGAACTAAAAGCGCAAAGGTTGGGCGTTGATGATCGACTAAATCGATCGATCCCGGGCATCCCAATATTGCCGGGCCCGTTCGAAAGCCTCTTCGCGCGCCAGGCCCAGGCCGCGCAAGGCCAGGGCCATGGTGGCGATCAAGGCGAGTTGCGGGTAGCTGTCTTCAACGTCGCCGCGCCAGACGGCCTTCAGGTGCTCGGGGTCGAGGCTTTCCGGCTTGACGTGGCGTTGTTCGGACAGTCGCGGCCATTCTTCATCCCAACTGGTGCCACCGGTGGTGCCGTACAAGTGACTGTCAGCGTCCGGGTTGATCTCGATCTCGCCGCCGTCGCCCTTGATCACGATGGCGGTATCACCCAGCAAACCGCTGGCATCGCGATGCACCGCCTGATAGCCCGGATGGAAGATGCTTTGCAGCCCGCAACGGGCGCCCAACGGGTTGAGAATCCGTGCCAGGGAGTGGATCGGCGAGCGCAAGCCCAAGGTGTTGCGCAGGTCGATCATCCGCTGCATTTGCGGCGCCCAGTCCACCAGTGGCATGAAGGCCAGGCCGCCGTTGTCCAGCGCGCTACCGACCTGCTGCCAATCCCGGCACAGCGGGATCTGCAGCAAGCCGAGCAATTGTTCGGTGTAGAGCCGACCTGCGGTGTGAGCACCGCCGCCGTGCATGAAAATCCGCACGCCGTTCTGCCCAAGGCACTTGGCCGCCAGCAGGTACCACGGCAAATGGCGCTTCTTGCCGGCATAGGTCGGCCAGTCGAGGTCCACCGTCAACGCCGGGACCACCAGGCGTTCGCGCAGGGCTTCGGTGAAGCCGGCCATTTCCTCGGCGCTTTCTTCCTTGTGCCGCAACAGCATCAGGAAGGCGCCAAGCTGGGTGTCCTCGACCTTTTCGTCGAGCACCATGCCCATGGCCTCGCGGGCTTCTTCGCGGGTCAGGTTGCGGGCACCGCGCTTGCCTTTGCCAAGGATGCGTACGAACTGGGCGAACGGGTGTTCGGCCGGGGTCTCAAGGGACAGCGATGGAAAGTCGGTCATAAGCAATTCGTCGGTTTGGGCAGGCCCGCCAGCTTGGCGGCGAGTTTGGCGGGAGTGCCTTTGAACAATCGGTTCAGGTGCAGGCTGTTGCCTTTGTTCGCGCCCAGTTTCAGTGCCGTGTACTTGATCAGCGGCCGGGTCGCGGGGGAAAGCTGGAATTCGTCGTAGAAACCGCGCAGCAGTTCGAGGATCTCCCAGTGTTCGGGGCCGAGCTCAATGTCTTCGGCGGTTGCCAGAGCCGTGGCCACCTCGGCCGACCAGTCATCAAGGTCGGCCAGGTAGCCGTCCTTGTCCAGCGCGATGGTGCGCTCGCCCACCTTCAGCGTCTTCATAGCCAGGTGTTGACCTTGTCGTGCTCGATCGATAGCTCGACGAAACCTGAATAGTTGATGGCTTCGGCCCAGTCTGGTGTGTCCAGGGCACGGGCCTGGAGGTCTTCGGCGAGCACGAACAGGTTCACGCCAGCGGCTTGCAGCACTTCAAACGGTGGGCTGCCCGGTTGCAACGCATACGTCGCGTCGCCACACAGCAACAGCGCATCCTGATTGCCCAGTAGCCGCAGGCAACTGGCAAGGCGGTTATCGCCGAAGGGCGAATGAGACAACACATGCAAAGTCGACATCAGAGGGTGATCACCTGGTCGTAGCGGTCGATGAGCGCGGCGATGTCCGGCGCAGTCAGTACTTTTACCTCGCCCAGTGCCAGGGCATCGGTGGCGATGCCGCGTTCGGCGGCGCTGGCGGCGCAGAGGAACAGGTCTTCGACGCCGAACATCGGCAATGCCTGCAAGTTGGCGCTCAGATCCTTTTGCTGGACCGCCTTGGCGTTTTGGCCTGACGTGAGCTGGAACACGCCGTCATCGAGAAACAGCAGGCCGATGGGCAGGTCGAACGCACCGCCGGCCAGGACGATGTCCAGCGCTTCACGGGCGCCGGGGCCGGACCATGGGGCCTGGCGGCTGATGAGCAATAACGACTTGGCCATTCACGCGCCTCCAAAGCAGATCAGACGGTCGGCGTCCTGGATCGCATCGTGCAACTGACCCAGCCCGGACAAGGCCCAGGGTGCTTCGACGCTGACCGCAGAACGCTGGTAGCGCTGGGCTTCCTCGTCGTTCAACACACCACGGCGCAACGCCGCCGCGATGCAGACCACGCCATCGAGCCGATTGTCGCTGACGAACGCGCGCCACTGCTGGGGCAGGTCCTGTTCGTCCTGGGGGGGGACGACGCTGCTGGCGGCGTTATAAACGCCGTCCTGATAGAAAAACAACCGCACGATTTCATGCCCACTTGCCAGCGCAGCCTGGGCAAACAACAGGGCTCGGCGCGAGGAGGGCGCATGGGCGGCGGAAAACAGCGCAATGGCGAACTTCATGACAGACCCGATCAGCAAAACTGCGGCCATGATAAAGCTTTATGGGCGCAGGGGCGATTGCCAAGACGGGCGAGCGCTTTGGAGGCAAACCCTGTGGCGAGGGAGCTTGCTCCCGCTGGGCTGCGCAGCAGACCCTGGATCTGGCAACTCGGTATGTCAGGTTGATTGAGTCGCTTTTTTTGGGCCTGCTGTGCAGGCCAGCGGGAGCAAGCTCCCTCGCCACAGGGATGTGTTCAGCCTTGGGTTTTGAGGCCATGCAGTTCGCAATACTCGGCCCACTCCATCCCCGCCATTTCCGCCACTTCCTTATGTACCTCCAGGCGCTGGGCCTGGTAGTCCTCGGGCGAGGCGGCGGTCAGTTGCAGGGTCAGTTCCCAGGCGAACAGGCCCTGGCGTTCGGCCTCGGCTTCGAAGGCTTCATGCAGCCGCTCAGCGCGGTACTGCGCAGCGGTCTCGCCCTTGGCCTGGGCCAGCAGCGGGTTGAGGTGGTCCAACTCGATGCGCAGTTCGGGACGCTCGTCGAGAAACTTTTCCAAGGCCTGTTCGTGTTGCTGTTCGGTTGCCGCCATGATCACTCCTTAGGGGATGAAGACTGCTTTTTGCTGGCCTTGGCCGCAGCCGCGAGACATTCGAGGGCGAACTGTTCGGTGTAGGTCATCTGGATCGGCGTGGTTTCGCCCTTGACGGTGCGTTCGCCGTCGAGAATGTAGCGAATCCGCTTGTCGGTGACGCCGATTCGCTTGGCGATCCAGGAAGGAGTCTGGCCGATCTGGCTGATGAGTTTGTCGGCGTATTCGGCGGTGGGTTTGTAGAACTCGGCGTTGGGGGTCATGGAGTGTTCCGCGATGGCTGGTGGCAATGGCGCGACAGGTTGCGCGAATCGCAGGCCGATGTCCCGTGTAAATTTCAGTAAAGCAGCACGAAGGCGGGGGCCGCAGTGCTACAGTCCGTTTTTTTCTTGATGAGTGAACGCAATGCGAATGTTGACGGTGGCCCTGGCCGCAACCTTGCTGGCCGGCTGCGCGGGGTCGGCGATGAACGAGGCCCGGACCCAGGCCCCATACAAGATCATGACCTCGGACAAACCCGAACAGGTCGTGGCCCAGTGCGTGCAGTTCTCCTGGCAGGACGAAGCGGTGTTCGGTGTCGATGCTGGTGCCTACCTGCAACCGGGCAAGCAGGGGGGCTCGACGGTCTACACCCGCTCCGCCGAAGCGTTTGTCGATTTGCAAACCGGTGCTGACGGTACGACGTTGAACTATTACGCCAAGCATGACGACTTCGTGGCCAAGCGCCGGTTGGCGGCGTTGGCGACTTGTCTTTAAGCAGGCAGATCGAGGTGCCTGCCATCGCGAGCAGGCTCGCCTCCACAAGGTCGGGTTTCAGTCGGCAGGAGCGAGGCGCTTCTGGAGGAAGAAGTGCTGGTGGCCCGGCGGGTAGTCGTCGATCTGGCCGACTGTCGTAAAGCCGTGCCTGCGGTAGAACTCCGGCGCCTGGAAGTCGAAGGTCTCCAGCCAGATGCCCACGCAGTTTTTCTCCCGGGCCAACTCTTCGGCCATTTGCATCAGGGTCGAGCCCGTGCCCTGGCCCCGGGCCTGTTCCGGCACCACCAGCAACTCGATATACAGCCAGCGGAAAAACACTCGGCCGTAGAGCCCCCCGACAATTTCGTCGTGTTCGTCCCGCACCAGCCAAGCGACCAGCTCAGGCACCGTCCCGCCAGTCTTGGCCGTGTTATAGGCCCGTAGCGGAGCGAGAATGGCCTGACGTTCTTCGTCGGTGGGCGTGTCCGTGCGTTCGATTCGCAGCGTCATCGGTGATGTCCCTATTCAGTAAAAAATCAACGCACGAGCCTATCTCAAAGGGGATGTCGCCGTAACCCAGCCGACGGCTGACAAGCGCATTCCACAAACCGGGCCATACTGCCTAATGCTTTTGAAGCGATCCCTATCCTTAAAACAAGAAGAGACCGACTCATGAAGTTCGAATCCTTAGCCCGGACCCTCATCGCTACGTCATTGACCCTCGGTTGTTTATCGACGTTTGCTGCCTCCCAGGCGCCGGTGGCCGCCGAGAACGGCATGGTGGTCACCGCTCAGCACCTGGCGACCCATGTGGGTGTCGACGTGCTCAAGAATGGCGGCAATGCCGTGGATGCGGCGGTGGCGGTGGGATACGCCCTGGCGGTGGTGTATCCGGCAGCGGGTAACCTCGGCGGCGGTGGGTTCATGACGCTCCAATTGGCCGACGGCCGCAAGACCTTCCTGGATTTCCGCGAAAAAGCCCCCCTGGCCGCCACCGCCAACATGTACCTGGACAAGGACGGCAACGTCGTTCCTGACCTCAGCACCCGTGGGCACCTGGCCGTGGGCGTGCCCGGCACTGTCTCCGGCATGGAACTGGCGTTGAAAAAGTATGGCAGCAAGCCTCGGGCGGAACTGATCGCCCCGGCCATCAAGTTCGCCGAGGAAGGCTTCACCCTGGAGCAGGGCGATGTCGATCTGCTGGAAACCGCCACCGATGTGTTCAAGAAGGACATGCGCGACTCCGGTGCGATTTTCCTGCATAACGGCGAACCGATGCAGGTCGGCCAGAAGCTGGTGCAGAAAGACCTCGCCAAGACCCTGCGGGAAATCTCCGCCAAGGGCGCCGATGGTTTCTATAAAGGTTGGGTGGCCGATGCCCTGGTCACGTCCAGCCAAGCCAACAAAGGCATCATCACCCAGGCCGACCTGGACAAGTACAAGACCCGCGAGCTGGCCCCGGTGGAATGCGACTATCGCGGCTACCACATCATCTCGGCGCCGCCGCCCAGTTCCGGCGGGGTGGTGCTGTGCCAGATCATGAACATCCTCGATGGTTATCCGATGAAGGACCTGGGCTTCCATTCGGCCCAGGGCATGCACTATCAGATCGAAGCCATGCGTCACGCCTACGTGGACCGCAACAGCTACCTGGGTGACCCGGACTTCGTGAAGAACCCCATCGATCATCTACTGGATAAAAACTACGCCGCCAAGCTGCGGGCGGCGATCGAGCCACAAAAGGCCGGCGACTCCCAGAAGATCAAGCCCGGCGTGGCGCCCCATGAGGGCAGCAACACCACCCATTACTCCATCGTCGACAAGTGGGGCAACGCCGTTTCGGTCACCTACACCCTTAACGATTGGTTCGGTGCCGGCGTCATGGCGAGCAAGACCGGGGTGATTCTCAATGATGAGATGGACGACTTCACCGCCAAGGTCGGCGTGCCCAACATGTATGGCCTGGTGCAGGGCGAGGCCAACGCCATCGCGCCGGGCAAGGCGCCGCTGTCATCCATGAGCCCGACCATTGTCACCAAGGACGGCAAGACGGTCATGGTGGTGGGCACCCCAGGCGGCAGCCGGATCATTACCGCGACGTTGCTGACCATCCTCAACGTGATCGACTACGGCATGAACCTCCAGGAGGCTGTCGATGCGCCGCGTTTTCACCAGCAATGGATGCCGGAGCAAACCAACCTCGAAACCTTCGCCGCCAGCCCCGATACCCAGAAACTGCTGGAAAGCTGGGGGCACAAGTTTGCCGGCCCGCAGGACCCCAACCACATTGCCGCGATTCTGGTCGGCGCGCCGTCATTGGGTGGTAAGCCAGTCGGCAAGAACCGTTTCTATGGCGCCAACGACCCCCGTCGCAACACCGGCTTATCGCTGGGCTATTGATAGCGGTTGGGATCGAGCAGCGTTTTCAAGAGGAAAGCCATGAACACCGCATTGCTGATCATCGACGTCCAGAACGCACTGTGCCGCGGCGAAGAGGAATGCTTCGACATCCAGCGCGTCATCCGGACCATCAACGACCTCGCCGCCAAGACCAGGGCCCTCGGCTTGACGGTGATCCTGGTCCAGCACGAAGAGTTGGAAGGCTCGTTGACATATGGCTCTGCCGCCTGGCAACTGGCCGACGACCTGTTGACCGCGGCCGATGACCTGCGGGTGCGCAAGACCACGCCGGACGCCTTCTACCAGACCGATCTACTGTCGCTGCTGCAAGCCCGCAGCATTGATCGCCTGGTGATCTGCGGGCTGCAAACCGACTATTGCATCAACGCCACCGTGCGCCAGGCCCATGCCTTGGGGTTCGACGTGGTCCTGGCCGCCGACGCCCACTCCACGGTGGCCAACGGCAGCATGTCCGCCGAGCAGATAATCGCCAACCACAACAACCGGCTGGGGCGGCTGAGCAGTGCGGTGTCGCGGATCGACGTGGTGCCGGCTGCTGACATCCGCCTCTGATCCGAAAGACAAGGTTGTCTGACCCCTGTGGCGAGGGGATTTATCCCCGTTGTGTGGGAGCAAAGCTTGCTCGCGATGCATGCGCTTCGGTTCCCAGGGAGACCGCGTTATCTTCATCGCGAGCAAGCTTTGCTCCCACAGGTGGGGATCCCCTTCGCCACAGATTCGCTGTTTGCAAGTTTGGGCGATTCTGGCTCCTCAAGGAGCGCCTAACACCATCGTCCAGTACACCCCCGCATCGCTGCGCGAGTCGCTGGCGGAAGCTGCGCCCATCTGGGTGAACATCGGGTTCATCAGGTTGGCGCAGTGCCCCGGGCTGGCGAGCCAGTCGTGCAGTGCCTGGCTCGGTGAGCGTTGGCCGGCGGCGATGTTCTCGCCCAATTTACGTCCGCGAAAGCCGGCGCTCTTGGCCCGATCGGAGGTGGAGCGACCGTCCGGGTCGCGGTGGGCAAAATAATTCTCGCGGGCCATCGACCGGCTGTGGCCTTGGGCGGCTGCTCCCAGCGCGGCGTTCCAGCTCAGCGGCCGAGCCGCCGCGAAGCGCTGGCTCCCGCACATCCGCGGCCTGGCCCTGGCGGCGTTGACTTGAGCCAGCAGTGTCTTGTCCGCCGAACCTGCATCGTCCATCCGCGTACCGCCCATGGGCTGCGCCAGCACCACGCGCCATTCATCACCGACCCGATTGACGCCGATGTCAGCGTACTGGTTGTCCAGCAGCGCTGCGCAATGTTCGTCTGCCAGCATGCCAAAGGCTTCTTCGGCGTCCCGTGCATCGGTCAGGCGGATGCTACGCACGGCCCGGGCTTGATAGCCGGCGTCTTTCAAGGTTTCCCGCAGGCCTCCACGAAAACCGATCGGCAAGCCCAGGCTCGATCGCAGCACCAGCGGCTGGGTGGCACGTACCGTGCGCCATTCACAACGGCGCGACTGGCCACGGAAGTCGTTGATGGCGTCCACCAGTTGTCTTTCGCCGCGAGCATGGGCGGGACTGGTGAGTAAAGGAAACAGGGTCAACAAGCACAGCGAAACGAAACGGCAAGAGCGAACAGGATGGCGCATGGGACGAACGGCTCGAGAGGGGGAGTTGCCATAGCGCCAGGCTTGGCGCCGATCAGCTGGAAAACGCGTCGCAGCAGGTTGGCGAGGTTTTCACGGCTGGGGTAGGACTGTGGGTTTGGGAACAAGTTTCAGGAGGCCGTAGACTCTCTGCGAGGTGGCACAACACCCTTGCGGCGAGGGGATAAATCCCTTGCCACAAAGGCATTCGGTCAGTTCAATTCGTCGCTTCAGCCACAGGCACCTTGTCCCGCTCAACCTTGCGATAGGTCAGCAACACGATGCCGGTCACCACAATCGCGCCACCCATCACCTGGCCCGGATTGAGCATCTGGTCCAGCACCAGCCAGCCGATCAGCAACGTTGCCAGCGGTTCGATGTTCATCACCGGGGCGTTGCGCGGCATGTCCAGGCGCGGCACGGATATGAACAGCACAATGAATCCGGTGCCGTAGAGCACCACCAGGGTCGCCAGGGCGAACCAGCCGGTACTGCTGGCCGGCAGGTCGAAACCGCCGGGGAGGGCGCCGGTCAGGCCGGCGAGGTTGACGCTGCTGAAGACGATGAAAATCGTCAGCAGGCTGCGTACCGAGCCACGCACCTGGGATAGCTTGTGATCGGTGATCCATAGCGCGCAGGCAAACACGCAGGCGGCGCAGAAGGCCAGGCCCACCCCAAGTAGCCATTGCGGGCCGACGTCCTGCCCGGACGATAACCGTGCCGGCACTTCCAGCACGAACACCAGGCCCACCAGGATCATGCCCATCAACGCGGCGGTGCGCGCCGTCGGGCGGGGCCCTCCCAGCGCCCAGGTCAGCAGGGCCAGCAGGATCGGAAACACGTTGCCGACCAACAATGCCAACGCCACGGGCACCCGTGCCACGGCGGAGTACAGGCACAGGCTCTGGGCGCCGATCAACAGCCCCAGGGTCAATTGCCAGCGCCACGCACCGGACGGCAGGCGCAGGCTCTGTCGCTGCCAGAGCACCAGCGCCGCCAACACCAGCAGTGTTCCGCCCGAGCGCAACAGGATTGCCAGCAGCACGCCGGCCCCGTCATCAAACGCGGCCCGCGCGGCGACATGGTTGCCGGCGAAGGCACAGCCCATGCACAGCAGGACAAGTACCGAGAGGTGGCGGGGTAATGGCGTGGGGAGGTCAGGTGCGGCGATGGGGCGATTCATGGCAGGTGTCTCGAAGGCGGCCGCCAGGGCAACAGGCCCCGGATCAGCTATTTTTAGTTATAGGTTGTCGTACAACATCAGGGTTTTTACCTCATAGGGTGGCAAGAGACAAGGTTCGTAGCCTGTTCAACGGCTACAACGGCGTGGCGACCTTGCAAGACCGCGCACATTGTCTGGCGCTTTGCTGTACAACGAACCTGGCCGCTGTGTGGTTTACAGCATTACCCTTCTTGCGGAACCACTCATGCGCCTGGCTGATTTCATTCTCGACAATATCGAGCCGATTCTTCAGGCGTGGGAAGACTTCGCCAAAACCATCACTCCCGCGTCCATTGGCATGGATTCCGTGGCCCTGCGCGACCATGCCGAGCAGATGTTGCGTACCATCGCCGCCGACTTGCGCACCTCGCAAACGCGCAAGGAACAGATTGCCAAGTCCCACGGGGAGGCGCCGGTGGCTGATGCCGAAACCGCCGCCGAAACCCATGCGGTTATCCGCCAGTCCTCGGGTTTCACCGTGGAGCAAATGGTTTCCGAATACCGGGCCCTGCGCACCAGCGTGCTCATGCTCTGGATGCCGCACACCCAGCTGGATCACAAACAGGTCATGGATGATCTGATTCGCTTCAACGAGGCCGTGGATCAGGCCTTGGCCGAGTCCGTCGTCAGTTACTCGGGGGCGGTGGATGCGTCGCGCAATATCTTTCTCGGCATTCTCGGGCATGACTTGCGCAGCCCCTTGGGCGCGATCCTGCTGAGCTCCGAAGTGCTACTGCGGGCCGGGGACCTGCCCGCCAAAGCTACCAAGATCACGTCGCGCATCTACACCAGCGTCAAGCGAGCCAACAAAATCGTCGGTGATCTGCTGGATTTCACCCGTACGCAACTGGGCTCGGGCATTCCGGTGCAACGCTTCAACGGCGATCTGGTGGCGGCCTGCGAAGGCATGGTGGAGGAGGCGCGGGCCTATCACCCGGAAAACAGAATCCTTTTTGAAACCAGCGGTCCCCTGGAAGGGCTGTTTGACCAGGCACGCATGGAACAGGTGTTCTCCAACCTGATCGGCAATGCCGTCCAGCATGGCGCCGAGGGCACGCCGATTACCGTTTCGTTGAGCGCTGAAGAGGATATGGCAGTGATTGCGATCAACAACCAGGGCAAGCCTATCGAGAAAGGTGCCATTGCGAGTATTTTCAACCCGATGATCCGGCATCTGCGCAGCGGTGAGATGCAGTACGGTTCCACGGCCGGGCTCGGACTGGGCCTGCACATCGCCTCGGCGATCGTATCGGCCCATAAGGGCACCATTGAGGTCCATTCGAAGGCGCGAGTCGGCACGACCTTTACCGTTCGCATACCGCTGCATCCGGACTGACAGATTGTTCGGACGAACGGGTGCGTATACTTGTACGATGTCTTATCACGTAGTAAAACTGTCGTCCCGTCCAATAATAATTAACGGAGACGCACGATGGATGCTTCGCAATCTGCAATTGCAACCGATCAGGGACGCCGGGTATTCCTGAAAAGATCCCTGGTGGTCTCGGCGGCCGCCGCGACCCTCGGTAACTTGCCGGGGCTGGCTCAGGCCGAGCCTCTGAGCCAGCGTTACCCGGACCCGCTGATCAATATCCTTGACCCCAGCTTCATGGACTTGCGCATTTTCAACGCCAGTGTGGAAAAACTCGCCACCGGCCTGCGTTGGGCGGAAGGGCCGGTGTGGGTGGGCGATGGTCGTTACCTGCTGGTCAGCGACATTCCCAACAACCGCATCGTGCGCTGGGATGAAGTCACCGGTGGCCTGTCGGTGTACCGCGAGAACTCCAATTTCTCCAACGGCATGTGCCGCGATCGCCAGGGACGTTTGTTGGTGTGCGAAGGCTCCACCACCTCTAGCGAAGGTCGGCGCATCACCCGTACCGAGCACAACGGCACCATTACCGTGTTGGCAGACAGTTTCGAGGGCAAGCCGCTCAATTCGCCCAATGACATCGTGTGCAAGCGCGATGGCTCGGTCTGGTTCACCGACCCACCGTTCCAGACCGGCAACAATTACGAAGGACACAAAGTCACGCCTGCCCAGCCCCACGCGGTGTACCGCATCGACGGTGAAACCGGCAAGGTCAGCCGGGTGATCGACGACTTGGCGGGGCCGAACGGATTGTGTTTCTCCCCGGACGAGAAAATCCTCTATGTGGTCGAAGGCCGGGCCAAACCCAATCGCTTGATCTGGGCGATCACCGTCAAGGACGACGGCACGCTGGGGGAGCGGCGCAAGCACATCGAAGGCCTGGATTACGCGGCTATCGATGGCATCAAATGCGATGAGAGCGGCAATCTCTGGTGTGGCTGGGGTGGCAACGGAGATCCCAAGGCCGACCTGGAAAAACTCGATGGCGTGCGGGTATTCAACCCCGAGGGCAAGGCCATCGGGCACATTTCCCTGCCGGAGCGCTGCCCCAATGTCTGCTTTGGCGGGCGGGAAGGCAATCGGCTGTTCATGGCCGGCAGCCACTCGCTGTATTCGCTGTTCGTGAATACCCGGGGGGCGACGTTTGCCTGATGTAGCAACGGATCTTCAGGTTGTCGACCATTGTGGCGAGGGGATTTATCCCCGTTGGGCTGCGAAGCAGCCCTAAGCTCAGTCAACCTTATGAGCCTGACACACCAAGATGTCAGGTTTTAGGGCCGCTTCGCGGCCCAACGGGGATAAATCCCCTCGCCACAGGTTCCTTGTTAGGCCAGGGATGCCGTACTGCCACGCACCGTCAACTCAAACGGCAACACCACATGCCGTTCGGCAAGCGGCTTCTTCTCGATCAGCGCGATCAGCATCTCTACCGCTTTTTGGCCAAAGATTTCGGCAGGTTGCGAAATGGTGGTCAGTGGCGGGTCGCAATAGGCGGCGAACGGGATGTCGTCAAAACCCACCAGTGAAATATCTTCGGGCACCCGCAGGCCCATTTGCTTGATGCGCCTGAGCGCGCCGATGGCCATCTCGTCGTTCTCACAAAACAGCGCACTGGGGCGGTCGGCCAGTTCCAGCATCGCGCCGGCGCCATCGTCACCGGCCTTCAAGGTGAAGTCGCCATGGCAGATCAGGTTGGGGTCGATGGCAATACCGGCCTGGCGCAGGGCGTCCTGATAGCCGGATACGCGGTCCAGGGTCAGGGGACTGCTGCGTGGCCCCTTGATGATGCCGATGCGCCGATGGCCGAGGCCGATCAGATGCTCGGTCATGGCCTGGGCGGCGGCCCGGTTGTCGAGGCTGATGGTGGGGTAGGGGGCGCCTTTGACTACTTCGCAGGCGTTGACCAGCGGCAGGGATTCAGCGCCAGGGGGCAGCGATTCAAAAGGGTTGCTGGCGCGCAACTGAATCACTCCGTCGGCCTGGTGGGCGTAGACCAGCGCAGCGAACTCCCGTTCGATGGCTTCCCGGCCCTGGGTGTCGCACAGCAGCAACCGATAGCCCGCCGCCTGCGCGGCCTGCTGTGCGCCGCTGATGACCCGGGCGAAAAACGTGTTGGCGATGGTCGGCACCAGGATCACCAGGTTGCCGGTGCGGCGGGAACGGAACTGCACCGCCATCAGGTTCGGCCGATAGCCGGCCTGTTCCACCGCGGCGTTGACCTTGTCCCGCGTTTCGGGGAGCACCCGCTCGGGTGATTTCAGCGTTCTGGACACAGTGGCCACCGACACACCGGCCAGCCGGGCCACTTCACGAATGTTGGACAAAATCACCTCAAGGGGCAGGGGCTACGGTTGGGGAGCTTACCGCAGGTTGAGCGCCTCACAAATGTTCAGGTGCGGACAGATCGGGTTTGACACACCAGGAAACTGAGCCTAGATTTTCGCCATGATGTAACCGGTTACATCATCATGCTGACAAGAAGAGAATCGCGATGAATCCTGCAGTACGAAAAATAAGAATGGGCTTCGTCGGCGGTGGCGAGGGCGCTTTCATCGGTCAGGCCCATCGTCAGGCGGCGGGGCTGGACGGCGGTTTTGAACTGGTGTGCGGCGCGTTCAGCCGCGACCCTCACAACACTCGGCAGACCGGCGCGGCCCTGGGCCTGGCCGCGTCCCGTTGTTATCACGATTGGCAGCATATGCTCGACACCGAAGCGCTCCTGCCGCTGGATCAGCGCATGGAACTGCTGGTGATCGTCACACCCAATCATCTCCATGCACCCATTGCCAGCCAGGCATTGGAAGCGGGTTTCCATGTGTTCAGCGAGAAACCCGCCGCCCTGGACCTCAAAGAGTTGCTGGCCCTCAGGGAGGTGCTGCAAGGCAGCCGTTGCCTCTACGGCCTGGCCCACACCTACCTGGGCTATCCCATGGTTTGGCAGGCGCGGGAGATGGTGCGTTCGGGCGTGATCGGCCAGGTGCGCAAGGTGCTGGTCGAGTATCCCCAAGGCTGGCTCAGCCAGGATGTCGCCGCCCAGGGCAACAAACAGGCCGAGTGGCGCGACGACCCCTTGCAGTCCGGTTTGGGCGGTTGCATCGGTGACATTGGTACCCATGCGTTTTCCCTGGCCGAGTTCGTCGCGGACCAGCCTATCCAACAGCTATGCGCCGCGTTAGGCACGCATATACCGGGCCGGCAGTTGGATGACGACGTGGCGATGCTGTTCAAGATGGCGGACGGCGCCAGCGGCGTATTGCTCGCAAGCCAGGTCTGCACCGGTGAAGAGAACCCGCTGAAAATTCGTATCTACGGTGACAAGGGTGCCTTGGAATGGCGCCAGGAAGAACCGGCGAGCCTGATCCATCGCGCCTTTGACCAACCCCTGCGCATCCTGCGTAGCGGTGTCGGCCAGCCGTGGCTGTGCGAGGCGGCCCAGCGTCGCATGCGCCTGCCGGCCGGACATCCCGAGGGCTATCTGGAGGCCATGGCCAACCTCTACGGCGATTTCGCCCAAGCCATTCGCAACCATGTCGAAGGCCCCGACATCCCCGGCGTGCCCGGCATCGAGACCGGCCTGCGTGGCATGGCGTTCATCGAGGCCGCCATCCTCAACCACCGTGGCGACGCCAAGTGGACCACCGTACAAACCGGAGCTTCCCTGTTGTGAAAACCCTCGACAAGACCCCGAGTGGCCTGCGCGGCCCAGGTATTTTCCTGGCGCAATTCATGGCCGCCGAAGCCCCGTTCGACACCCTGGCCAACATCGCCCAATGGGCGGCGTCGCAAGGCTACAAGGCCATTCAACTGCCGACGTCGGGCACGCAATACATCGACTTGGCCCGGGCCGCCGAGAGCCAGGATTATTGCGATCAGCTCAAGGCGACCTGTGCCCAGGCTGGCGTAGAGATCAGCGAGTTATCGACGCACCTGCAAGGCCAATTGGTGGCGGTGCACCCGGCGTTCGACACGCTGTTCGACGACTTCGCCCCAGCACATCTGCGCGGCCAGCCCCAGGCCCGGACCGAATGGGCGATCGAGCAACTCAAGCTGGCCGCCCGCGCCAGCCAGCGCCTGGGCCTCAAGGCCCACGCGACGTTTTCCGGTGCGTTCCTGTGGCCGTATCTCTACCCCTGGCCGCAGCGTCCGGCGGGCCTGGTGGAACAAGGTTTCGCCGAACTGGCCCGGCGCTGGCTGCCGATTCTCGACTGTTTCGACGCGGCCGGCGTGGACCTGTGCTACGAAATCCACCCCGGCGAAGACTTGCACGACGGGGCCTCGTTCGAGCGCTTCCTCGACGCGGTCGATCATCATCCACGGGCAGCGATTCTCTACGACCCGAGCCATCTGCTGCTGCAACAGATGGACTACCTGGGCTTCATCGACCGTTACCACGAACGCATCCGCATGTTCCACGTCAAGGACGCCGAATTTCGCCCCGATGCCCGTGCCGGGGTGTACGGCGGTTACCAGGGTTGGGTCGATCGCCCCGGGCGGTTCCGTTCGTTGGGCGATGGCCAGATCGATTTCAAAGCGATCTTCAGCAAGCTGACTCAATACGATTTCAGCGGTTGGGCGGTCCTGGAATGGGAGTGTTGCCTGAAAGATTCGCAGCAGGGCGCCGCAGAAGGGGCGGCGTTCATCCAGCGGCACATGATCAGCAAGACCGGCAAGGCGTTCGACGATTTCGCCAGCGTCACCGCGGATGAGGACTCCAACCGGCGGTTGTTGGGTTTGTTGAGGTAACCGGGCCAACCCCAAACCCTGTAGCGAGGAAACTCATTGTGGGAGCAAGGCTTGCCCGCGATGAACGAATACGCGGTTCAACTGTGAGACGGTGGCGCGGCTATCGCGGGCAAGCCTTGCTCCCACAATGGGGAGTAAATCCCTTTGTAACAAAAGCGGTGCGCTTTTTCATTTTTCACAAGAACAACAATAAAACGGTGACGGTCATGACCACGATGAACGCACGCTTGAGCGTGATGATGTTCCTGCAATTCTTTATCTGGGGTGGCTGGTTCGTCACCCTCGGCACCTTCCTCTCCAGCACCCTGGACGCCAGCGGCGGGCAGATCGGCATGGCGTTTTCCACTCAGTCGTGGGGAGCGATTGTCGCGCCGTTCGTGATCGGCCTGATCGCCGATCGCTACTTCAACGCCGAACGGATCCTGGCGGTGTTGCACCTGCTTGGCGCGGTGTTGCTGTATCAGCTGTATTCGGCGGCGGATTTCAGCGTGTTCTACCCGTACGTGCTGGTGTACATGGTGATCTACATGCCGACGCTGGCCCTGGTCAATTCCGTGGCATTCCGGCAGATGCGCGACCCGGCGCTGGAGTTCTCCCGCATCCGGGTGTGGGGCACCATTGGCTGGATCGTCGCGGGTGTGGTGATCAGCTTCGTGTTCGCCTGGGATTCGCGCGAAGCGATCTCGGCAGGCGGCCTGCGCAATACCTTCCTGATGGCGGCCATCGCGTCCCTGGTCCTGGGGCTCTACAGCTTCACGCTGCCGGCCACGGCTCCGCTCAAGGAACAGGCGAGCACGGGGGGCATCAAGCAATTGTTGGGGCTGGACGCGTTGGGGCTGTTGAAGGATCGCAGCTACCTGGTGTTCTTCATCGCCTCGATCCTGATCTGCATTCCCTTGGCGTTCTATTATCAGAACGCCAACCCATTCCTGGCCGAAACCGGCATGACCAACCCGACGGCGAAGATGGCCATCGGGCAGGTATCGGAAGTGTTGTTCATGCTGCTGTTGCCGCTGTTCATCCAGCGCTTCGGCATCAAGCTGGCGCTGTTGGTGGGTATGTTGGCGTGGGCGTTGCGCTACGTGTTGTTCGCCTACGGCAATAACGGCGACCTGGCGTTCATGCTGTTCACCGGCATTGCCCTGCACGGTATCTGCTACGACTTCTTTTTTGTCTCGGGGCAGATCTACACCGATGCCAAGGCGCCGGAGCGTTTTCGCAGCTCGGCCCAGGGCCTGATTACCCTGGCGACCTATGGTGTGGGGATGTTGATTGGCTTTTGGGTGGCGGGGCAGGTGACCGATCGCTTTGTCGTGGCTGGCGGGCATGACTGGCAGAGCATCTGGCTGTTCCCGGCCGGGTTCGCGTTGCTGGTGCTCGTCTGTTTCCTGTTTACCTTCCGCGGCCAGCAGGCGCTCGCTACGCCGTCAAAGGCCTGAGACAGGGCTGGGCGTCAGTCATTTGTGGCTGACGTCCAGTCTGGTGTAGGTCACTTTCCCGCCTTCGTTGGAATAACCTTTGTTATCCAGCGTGTAGACGCCGGCCTTGAAATAGAAATCGTAGCCGTACCAGGACGAGTCCAGCTTCACCTGTTTGCCAACGTTGTTGATCAGCACCGAGAGCTTGCCTTGCTTGTCCATTTGCAGCGAGTAGGAGAAGGCTTTGTTCAGCGGTACGTTTGGCACGGTGTAGATCGCCGGGCTCTTCTTGTCCTTGGGTTTGACCCGGTACTCCACGTCGATATTGCCGGTGCCCTTGGCGTAGCGGTACACCAGCTTCAACAACGGCGTGGGGGCGTCTTTGGCGTGGATCTGCGCCACGACCACGCGGCCTTCGGAAGGCACCTGGTTTACGGCCAGGGTGCCCTTGAGGGTATTGATGCCGCTGTTGTAGCGCCAATTGCGCAGTTTTCCGTCTTTGCTGGTTTCCCGCAGTTCGGAGCGCGGGTATTCGCTTTTGCCGGTATGGGAGCCCGTGACCGGCGCCCAGAAGACGATCCGCTGGCCGTTATTGTCGAAATACTTGTTTTTCAGGGCCGGCATGGCTTTGGTCGCCACGACCTGCGCGGGTGTTTGCACGGGCAGGGTGATGTTCCAGACAGTCAGGTCAATCATGATCAAATGCTCCAACAGAACCGGCCATTACTCATCAGCCGGAATGGGCAAGATTACCTTCTGTGGCACAGTGTCCATGTTATCGACGAGGGCCCGTTTGGCTGCAGGGGCAACTGACGAATGGCTCTGCGCTGAGCCTCCCAGGTAGTTCTGCTAATTGCGCGGGATAATGTCAATTTGATGCTGATCGGTTAGAGTACGCGCCGCCCGAGAGACGGATCCCGGGCGTTTTCTCATGGAGTATTCAATGAACCACATCAGTAAAGTTGTCGCCTGCGCACTGTTCGGCCTGGCCCTGGCGGGTTGCACCGGCACCCCGATGAAGACCCAGCAGTACGATGCCAGCCAATACACCGTTGTCGGCCACAGTGAAGCCAAGGCCACCGGCCTGCTGCTGTTCGGCGTGATCCCGATCCAGCAGAACAACCGTTTCGTGCGCGCCCAGACCGCAGCGATCAAGGCCAAGGGCGGCGATGCCATGATCAACACTCAAGTCCAGGAAAACTGGTTCTGGGCCTGGGTCCTGACCGGCTACACCACCTCGGTGTCCGGTGATGTGGTCAAGCTGAAAAGCGTTCAGTAACACCCCGCTTGAAAGTAGGTGAGCGCCGGTTGTAAAGGCGCTTACCTGTGGCGAGGGGATAAATCCCCTCGCCACAACAGCCCCGATCATGCTTGATCCTCGACTACTGTCCTCCCACCACCATATGCGTGAACGGCGCCACATACGCCTGCAACGTCACCAGCCCGCCCACCAGAATCGCCAGCACCACCGAGTGGAAAAACACGTAGCGCAGGATTTCCCCTTCATGGCCGTACCAACGGGTAGCGGTGGAGGCGACCACGATCGACTGGGCATCGACCATCTTGCCCATGACCCCGCCGGAACTGTTGGCCGCGGCCATCAGCACCGGGCTGATGCCCAACTGCTCGGATGTGACCCGTTGCAAGCCGCCAAACAACACGTTGGACGCGGTGTCCGAGCCGGTCAGCGCGACGCCGAGCCAGCCCAGCAAGGTGCCGAACATGGGGTAGAAAATGCCCGTGGCGGCGAAGGCCAGGCCCATGGTCGCGTCCAGGCCCGAATACCGCGTGAGGAACCCCAGGGCCAACATTGCCACGATGGTGATCAGCGAGTAGCGCACCACCCAGAGCGTTCGCAAGTAGTGGTGCAGCAGTTGCGGGATGGAGTAGCCCATCAGCAAGCCACCGAGAATCGCCGCCAGGAAGATACCGCTGCCGGTGGCGGTGAACCAGTTGAACTTGTAGACCGCTTCCTCGGTTTTAGGCTGGGGCACCACCGGCGGGACTTTTTCGATCTGCTGGTGGATGGTGCCGAAGGTCACCAGGGGCGAGAAGATCGGATTGGCCTCGCGCATCGGCTTGCCTTGGGGGTCAAGCTTGACCGACTGCGTCTGCGGGTCCAGTGCCGGGCGGGTATCGAACAGGTTCTTGAAACCCTGGGTGCCCCAGGCGAACACGAATACCGTGAGGATGATCCACGGCATCCAGGCCCGGAGCACGGCGGGGCGGGTGTCGCTGGAAAATGCGGCGCTGGCGGTGGGTTGTTCATCCTCGCTGGCGTCGATCTTCGAGTTGTCGACTCGCCCGGACAGCGCGGCGGAGGTGTGCACCGTGGCTGGTTTCCAGACCTTGAGGAAACCGGTGAGGCAAGCCATGGAAATTAGCGCAGCGATGACGTCCACCAGCATCGGCCCGTGGTAGTTCGACACTAGGAATTGCGGGATGGCGAAGCTGACGCCGGCCACCAGGATCGCCGGCCAGACCTCCAGCATCTTGCGCCATCCGGCGAAGGCCCAGATCAACCAGAACGGCACCAGCACGGAGAAAAACGGCAACTGCCGACCGACCATCATCGACAGCTCCATTTCATCCAACCCGGTGACCTTGGCCAGGGTGATGATTGGCGTGCCCAGGGCACCGAAGGCCACGGGCGCGGTGTTGGCGATCAGTGCCAGGCCTGAGGCGGCCAGGGGCGAAAAGCCCAGCCCGATGAGGATCGCCCCGGTCACCGCCACCGGCGTCCCGAAGCCCGCCGCACCCTCGAAGAACGCACCAAAGCAAAAGGCGATCAGCAGTAATTGCAGGCGTCGGTCGTCGGTAATGCGTGCGAGGGAATCCTGCAGGACCTTGAATGAGCCGTTCTCGGTGGTCAGGCGGTGCAGGAAAATGATGTTGAGGACAATCCAGCCAATGGGCAGCAGCCCGTTGGCCGCGCCATAAAGTGCCGCAGACCCGGCCATGCCGACGGGCATGCCGAAGGCGAAGATCGCGATCAGCAAGGCCGAGGCCAGGGCCAGCAACGCCGCCAGGTGTGCCTTGACATGAAAGAACGCCAGGGAGGCCAGCATCACCACCACCGGAACCGCCGCCAGGAGCGTGGACAGCACCGCATTACCGAAGGGATCGTAGACTTGTTGCCAGACCATGTTCCACCTCTGCTTTTTATTGTTGGAAGTGCAGGCCCCAGGGGGGATTGGCAGAGAAGTATAGGCGGGGATTGGGGGAGGGGACTGCCAGGCAACCCCTGTGGCGAGGGGATTTATCCCCGCTGGACGCGCAGCAGTCCCAATGTCTGTCAACTCGGTGTGTCAGGTTGATCCCTACCTGCCTTTTTGGGGCTGCTGCGCAGCCCAGCGGGGATAAATCCCCTCGCCACAAAGTTGATGCGCCCGGCTAGCGTGCTTCGACGTTGTCCAGCGCGCGGTTCGCTAGCAGTCCGCTCAGTTCAATCAATTGTTGGATGCCCAGGGCGATGTGGCGCCTGGGACCTTCCAGGTCGAAGGCCAGGTCACTGACCATGGCGTTGGCCGAGGCCAGGTTTTCGCTGAGGTTGGCGAGCAGGGTTTCGGTGTCGACGCCGTTGGCGACGGTGAACAGTGGGCCTGGATCGGCCTCGGGTTTGCCGGGTTTGGGCTTGAGGTAGTGGTCGAGGATGCGGTCGGCGGCTTTGTCGAACGCTTTTGAGTGGGGATCGGTGTCTGGTGGGTTGGGTGTTGGTTTGAACATAGATGAAACTCCAGATAAGAAATAGGAGCCATCACTCTCGCTACCAAACGAAGGGTGGCGGCCATACGAAGGTTGGTAGACCGGTTACCTGGCAACCCGGCGCGTCCGAGAACGCCCTGCGCATGACCACCATAAAACAGAGGACGTAGAAGTCCCTTGCATCAGGATGTATGTGCGCCAGGAAAACCGGGCTACCAAACCCGATCGCTGATTCGTCAGCGACCCGGAAACGATAGAGCCCACCCCCCTAGACGCACAAGCCGGCGGATTCTGGCGCAGTTGTAGGGAATGGCGCAAGACAACGTAGCCCGAACCCGAACGATCCTACATCGGGATAAACAAGGTCCCCTGCTGGACTGGGAGCCTGGGTTAACAAAACACCCGTGGCGAGGGAGCTTGCTCCCGCTGGGTGGCGAAGCCGCCCCAAAAAAATCTGCGTTGAAACAAAAAAACGGGGCCTGCTGCGCAGTCCAGCGGGAGCAAGCTCCCTCGCCACAAAAGCGCTTACTCAGGCCAACAGAGCAATGTGCCTGTTCAGCCCTTCGCCGCCATCGCCGTCACTTCCACTTTCATCCCCTCGACCGCCAGCGCGGCCACGCCCACCGCTGCACGAACCGGCCAAGGCTTGGCGAAGAAGCGTTTGTAAACCTCGTTGAAAGCGGCGCGATCCGCCATGTCGGTCAGATAGATGGTCAGGTGCAGGACTCGGTCCATGGAACTGCCGGCGCGCTCCAGGGCGGTCTTGAGGGCTTGCAGTGTGCATTCGCTCTGCAGCGCGATATCGCCCAGTTCCAGGCTGCCATCGGCGTGGGTGGGGATTTGCGTGGAAACCAGCAGGCCGCCGAAGCCGGCGACGTCGGAGGAAATGGAATCCGCATCCGGATCTGGAACGAACGTGATGTCTGGGTTGCTCATGCAAAGCCTCATGCTGGAAAAGAAAAAGGAGCGCCGCAGTTTACCGTCCATTGTTGCGCCGTTCCTGCATTCCTTTATCCGTGCGCTTGCCGCCCGCTGTTCCCAGCATTAAAGCCTCTGGGCCGGACGTTGGGCTGTCACTGCCGGTTCAAGGGGTGGTTGCGCGCCGTTCAGGCGTGCGGCCAGTCGCTGTGCCTGCTCCCAGCCCAGCTCGGGCGCGAGCCAGTCGAGTGCATCTTCGGCACTGAAAGCCAGTACCCGCTGCTGTTGACTGGCGATGTCGCCATACGTCACCAGGGCCAGGCCGTCACAGCCAAACGGGGTCTCGCTGGCCTGGGCCAGGGCGGCCAGGAAGATCGGGGTCGATTGCCGGTCGGTCGTGTAGGTGAGCTGTTGCGCCTGAGAGGGTGAGGCGGGGGGCTGCGACTCATACCAGCCCTCCACGGCGACCAGTACGCGGCCTTCGTGCTTGATGGGATCGAAGACTTTGGAACGCATGACCAGATGCAAGGGCAGATGCGTGAGCGGCGGCATCGTTCCCACCGACCAGATCGGCGACCAGCCCCAGCGAACCTTGATGCACTCCAAGTGCCCACCGCGCCGGCGAATGGCGCTGACCTGCATGCCTGGCTTGATCAGGGCATGCCGCTCCTGAGGCTTGGGCGGCGTTGTCACGCACAGCTCCAAGGGCGTCACGAGGGTAGCGAAACGGTTGCCGGGCGTATCTCGATGGGCGAAATACGCCAGGGAGTCTTTTGAAGAAACGTGTTGAACAAGACTGTCACACATAACGAAAACTCCCGGCAGTGAAACGCAAAGAAGCCTTGATCTACCCGCTGTTCAAGGCATGACGTCGAAGCGCATCAGGTGGCTTTCAGCGGTGTCATGTAGGTCCGAACCGTGGCGAAACGCTTGGTTCGAAAATCCTCGCGGCGGGGAGACGAGCGGGCCATTGGGGTGAATGCACGACCGCCATCGCGAGCGGGCTCGCTCCCACAATGGATTTGTGGTGGGGCGGGATTTTCAGCTACACAGCCGAACCCTTGTGGGAGCGAGCTTGCTCGCGATAGCGGTGTATCAGCTGGCGGGGAGGTTGGCCGTGCTGACGCTTTCGCGAGCAAGCCCGCTCCCACAATGGATTTGTGGCGGTGCGGGATTTTCAACTACACCGCCGAACCCTTGTGGGAGCGAGCCTGCTCGCGATAGCGGTGTATCAGCTTGCGGGGCGGTTGGCCGTGCCGACGTCCTCGCGGACAGACTCGCTCCCATACCGTTGTGCATTGATGAAGTCCACGAAAGCCCTCAACGGCGAGGGCAGGTAGCGACGGCCGGGGTAGTAGAGGAATGGCCCGGTGAAGCGCTGCCACCAGGGTTCGAGTACCGGTTCGAGGGCGCCGCTGTCCAGGTAGGGCCGTAGCCAGTCCTCGAACAGGTAGACGATCCCTAACCCGTCCACTGCAGCTTGCACCGACAGGTCCACTGCGCCGCCGATCCTGACAATCAACGGACCGCTCGGGTCGACGCTGATGGTTTCGCCGTCACGTTCATACTCCCAGAGCGGCATCGCGCCACTGGGGAATTTACCCCGCAGGCAGGCGTGCTTGAGCAGATCCCGAGGGTGTTCGGGGCGCCCCCTGGCGTCGAGGTACGCCGGGGATGCGGCTGTTGCGAAGCGCTGAAACCGTGGGCCGATGGGGAGGGCGATCATGTCCTGCTCCAGACGCTCGTCGTAGCGAATACCGGCGTCACAACCGGCGGCGAGCATGTCGACGAAGCTCTCTTCGGCGATCACCTCCAGGCGGATGTCGGGATAGCTTTGCAAAAACGGCGTGATGAGCGCCGGCAACACCAGGCGGGCGGCGCTGACCGGCACGTTCAGCCGGAGGGTGCCGGAAGGACGGTCGCGAAAATCGTTGACCACGTCCATCGCCGCCTCGACTTCGCCCAGGGCCGGGACGATGCGTTCCATCAACCGCGCACCGGCCTCGGTCGGCACCACGCTGCGGGTGGTGCGGTTGAGCAAGCGCACGCCGAGCCGGCTTTCCATCCGGCGTACGGCATCGCTGAGGCTCGAGGCAGACTTGCCGCTCATCCGCGCGCCTTCACGAAAGCCCCCTGCATTGACCACGGCCACGAAGGCCAGCAAGTCTTGAATATCCGTCGCCATTGTTCTCTCCGCCGTACAGCCCGTGCTGATTGCACCTGATTATCAATGAAGTGGTCAACGCCTATAGTCGGCCCACTTACATTGATCCGAGGGGCACGAGATGAACATTGCAGGCAAGGCAGGCACCTTTTTACTGGGTGATCGCACGATCAATCGCATGGGCTATGGCGCGATGCAGTTGGCGGGGCCCCAGGTCTTCGGGCCGCCGAAAGATCCGGCGGCCGCCATCGCCGTGCTGCGCGAAGCAGTGGCGAACGGGGTCAACCACATCGACACCGCGGACTTCTACGGACCCCATGTCACCAACCGGTTGATCCGCGAAGCGCTGCACCCTTACGCCAAGGATCTGGTCATCGTGACCAAGGTCGGTGCCGTTCGCGGTGCCGATGCGTCCTGGAACCCGGCCCACAGCCCCGCCGAGCTGACCCGGGCGGTCCACGACAACCTGCGCAACCTGGGCGTGGAGGTCCTGGACGTAGTCAACCTGCGGGTGTGGGGCGACCTGCATTCGCCCTCGGAGGCTTCCATCGAGGAATCGTTCACGACACTGGCCGAGTTGCAGCGCCAGGGTCTCATCCGCCACTTGGGCCTGAGCAATGTCACGGCCGCGCAGGTCAAGCAGGCCCAGGGCATTGCCCAGGTGGTCTGCGTGCAGAACCACTACAACCTGACCCATCGCGACGACGAACAACTCATCGCTGACCTCGGTCGGCAGGGCATCGCCTACGTGCCGTTCTTCCCGCTGGGCGGCTTCACACCGCTGCAATCGGAAACCCTTTCCAGCGTGGCGGCGCGCTTGCAGGCGTCACCGCTGTGTGTGGCCCTTGCGTGGTTGCTGCAACGTGCGCCGAACATCCTGCTGATTCCCGGCACATCGTCCCTGGCGCACCTGCGGGAAAACCTCACGGCCAGTGAGCTGAAGATCCCTGCGCCGCTGCTCGCCGAGCTGGACGCACTGGTCTAGGCCGCCTGGAAAATCAATGTCTCGCCATCTTCCGGTATCAACAACCGGCCTCCGACACCGGCCCTCGCGGCGGCTTCGGCGAGGGCCTTGCGGGTCGTCGGGCAGTGGCTGATCGCTTCCAGGTGATTGGCCACCACGGTCCCGTGGGACAGGCGGGTGAATTCCAGCGTCTCGTCGATGCCCATGATGATGTCGCCGCCCACATCGAAGCGGGCCCCGCCTGCCGGGACCACGCTGACCTGCGGTTGGTGGCGCAGGACGAATTCGCACACGGTGGGGGTGAGTACAGTGTCGCCGCTGAGGTAGACGCTTGGCTCCCCGGGCAGCTCGATCAGGTAGCCGACGCCGTGCTCCATCAACTTGCCCACCAGGCCCAGCCCATGGGTGCAGCGGACGGAGCGGATGGTGCCGCCCAGGAATGAGTGGGGTTGGTCATGTGCCTGGGCAAGCGCCTGGACATTCAAGCCCCGCTTGGCGAGGTACGGGGCGTCATGGGGTGTGCAGATGACCGGGATCTGTTTTTCCCTCAGCCATCGCTTGGCCGCGCCGTCCAGATGGTCGAAATGGCCTTTCTGGCAGTGGGTGATCAGGCAATGGGTGACAGCCTCAAGGTCCTTCGCTGTGCAAGCCGGAAGCTCCACCAGCGGATTGCGCTGCGTGGCACCGAACAGTCGAAGCGGCGGCAGCGTGCCCTTGGCAGCCAGCATCGGGTCGACGAGCACGCGATACGGGCCGAATTGAAGAATGATCGTGGCGTTACGGATCTGCTGGATGTTCATGAGACGTTCCTGTTGAGCGAGCGCTTCATGGTGCCGCTCCGGTACCGTGTGCATAATGGCCGGATCTGACATCTTTGATTCGTTTCAAGCCATGACCAGAAAAATCCGAATCGGTCTGCTTCTGTTTCCCGGCTGCATGCCCGCCGGCCTGTTTGCCTTCGCCGATCTGCTGCATGCCGCCAACTGCAGAAGAGGGCTGACGTTGTTCGAGACACGCTACATCGCGTTGCAAGCCGGGCCGGTGGTGTGTGCCCATGGCGTGACCCTGCACGCGGAAGCGGCCCTGGGCAGCATCGCGCTGGATGCTGTCCTGGTTCCCGGCTTCTGGGCCGAATCGGCCGAGCAGGTGAATGCGCTGCTGGTTGATCAAACGGCTCTCGTGAGCGCGCTGTCCAAGCTTGCCCGAACGCTGCGGCTCTGGTCCTATTGCACCGGCGTCTGCCTGCTGGCCGCCAGTGGTCGCCTGGACGGGCAGGGCGCGACGGTAACCTGGTGGCTGGCGCAAGCGATGCAGCAGCAGTATCGAAAAGTCCTTTGGCAAAGCGAGCAAAACTGCGTGTTCAACGAACACACGGCGACCGCGTCCGGAGTGAACGGCTACCTGCCCATCGCCGAAAAACTCATCGAACGCAGCGTCAGCAGCGACGTGCTGCGGGACATTACCCGGCTCATGGTGCTGCCGCGCCCGGCCATTGCCCATGGAGCGTTCCAAGGCAGTGCGCTGATCGAGCAACCCAGCGGATGGCTGCGGCAGTTGCATGGCTTGATCGAACAGATGCCGGCCGAGCGGATCACCGTTCAGGCGCTGGCAAGCGAGCTGGCGGTGTCCGAGCGTACCTTGGCACGCAAGGTCAGCCGTGAAACGGGCCAGGCGGTCGCGACCTATGCCCGGCGCATCAAGTTGAACCAGGTCAGCGAACGCCTGACGTTGACGGCGCAGTCCCTTGCCAGCATCGGCGCCGAGCTGGGTTTCAGCAGCAGCTCCAACTTGCAGCGCATGTTCAAGGCGCTGACCGGGCTGACGCCGGTGCAATACCGGCGCAAGTTCGGGCGTGTATGACGCCGGTCAACTCGGCGTCTTGTCGGTTTCGTTGCGATGATGTTCCGGCCAACTGTCGACGGGGTGGGCACGGTCTTCGTTGAACATCTCCGTGAGTAGCGCATTGGCGCGGCGGTAGGCGTCATGGCGGAACTTGAGGTCGTCTTCCGGCTGGGCGACGATTTCCTCCAGCATCTTGAGGTTCAGCCGCCGGAACTGATCCGCCCGTTCGCGCGCTTCGTAAGCCCCGACGCCCATGCGCTCCAGGGCACTGCGACCCAATGACAGCGCGCTCTCGAAAGTTTCCCGTTCGGCCGCTTCCACGCCCATCTGCCGCAGGGTAATGAGGTGTCCCATGTCCCGCGCCCGCACGATCAACTGCAATGCGGGGAAGTGCTCCTGGGCCAGCCGGGTCAGCGTCAGGTTGTCTTCCTGATTGTCGATCGCATTGATCAGCACCACCGCTTGAGCCGCGCCGGCGGCGTGCAACAGATCGAGGCGCGTGGCATCGCCATAAAAGACTTTCACGCCGAACTTGCGCAGCGTCTCGATGTTGTCAGGGTCATGATCCAGTACCACCACCTCGACGCCGCAGGACATCAGCAGGCGTCCGGCAATCTGCCCGAAGCGGCCGAACCCGGCGATGATCACCCGTGGGTTCTGCTGGTCGACGAGGTCGGATTCGCGCTGGTTTTTCCGGGTGACGGACTCGAAGCGATCCAGCAGCAGAATCAGCAAGGGCGTCAGGCACATGGACAAGGCCACCGCCAGGGTCAGGCTCTTGCCCCATTGATCGGTCAGGATGCCGGCTACGGTCGCCGCGCCAAACACGACGAAGGCGAACTCGCTGCCCTGGCCCAGCAACACCGCCTGCCAGGAGCGCTGGCCGGCGGGGACGTTGAGGAACCGGCCCGCCAGCTTGATCACCAGCAGCTTGATCAGGATGAAACCCAGGGTCAGGGTGATCACTTTGAGCGGTGCGTTGACCAGCGTGCCGAAATCGATCGACATGCCGACGCCGATGAAAAACAGACCCAACAGCAGGCCCTTGAACGGCTCGATGTCGCTTTCCAGCGCATGGCGGTATTCGGAGCTGGCCAGCAGCACCCCGGCGAGGAACGCGCCCATGGCCATCGACAACCCAGCTTCCTCCAGCAGGAAGCCGAAGCCGAACACCAGGAATAGCGCGACGGCACTGAAAATCTCCCGCAGGCCTGAGCGGGCGGCGAAGCGCAGCAGCGGTCGCGTCACGTAGCGACCCAACAGCACGACGATGGCGATGGCAGCGACGATTTTGCCAATCGATAGCAACAGCGCGGTGCCCGAAGGGGTGTCGCCGTGGGCCGACAACAGCGGAATCATCGCCACCAGCGGAATCGCCGCGATGTCCTGGAACAGCAGCACGGCAAAGCTGCTGCGCCCGACGGCGGTGGCGGTCAGGTTGCGTTCGCTCATGGCCTGCATGGCGATGGCCGTGGAGGACAGGCTCAGGGTCAGGCCGACCAGCAGCGCCGCCGTCCAGTTCAGGCCCAGGGCCGTACAGAACAAGCCAATGGCAGCGCCACAGGCGAGCATCTGCAGGGCACCGCCACCAAACACCATCCGGCGCAGGGCCCAGAGCCGTTTGGGGTCGAGTTCAAGGCCGATAATGAACAGCATCAGGACCACGCCGATTTCAGCGAACTCCAGGATCGCCTTGACGTCGGTAATCAGCTTCAGCCCCCACGGGCCGATGATGCACCCGGCCAGTAGATAACCCAGCACCGGGCCCAGGCCAAATCGAACGGCAATCGGGACGATCAGCGTCGCCGAGGCCAGGTAGATGAGCATTTCAATCAGGCTGTGAGTCTCCATTTCAATCTTCCTTCCAGGCGGCCAGGCGAGCGCCATAGTGTTCGATTTGTGCATGTTGGGCGTCAGGGTCGGCGGCATAGGCGCCATGCACGACCACCGGTTCCAACCAGCGCATGCCGCAGTAAATGGCCGTGGCGTGGAGGGGTTGGGCCAACGCGGTAAAACCTGGGTAGTCGCCGATCGCAAAATGCGCTTGATCGCCACCGGTGGTGACAGCCCACAGCAGGCGCTTGTCTTTGAGGGCGACGGCGCCTTTGCCGTAGGCCCAGCCGTGGGTGAAGACTTTATCGATCCACAGTTTCAGCAGGGGCGGGGTGCTGTACCAATACATCGGGTGCTGGAGCACCACAAGATCGGCTTGTTCCACCGCATGCTGTTCCGCCTCGACGTCGATATCGAAATTGGGATAGAGCTCGTAGAGCGAACGTATGACCACGTCCGGGTTGTTCGACACTCGCTTGAGCATCAACTGGTTGACCCGCGATTTGTCGGGGTAGGGGTGCGCATAAATGATAAGAATCATCGGTGAATTCCTTGGTTTGGCTCCGCCGATCCTTGTCTGTCGTGAACGCGAGCGATGGTATTGAGTCGAGCGATGTAAACAAAAGCGCCTTCCCGGGGCAGCGTCGAGGCTGGAAAGGCCGGACATCCTACCGAGGAAGGCGCTGATTGTTTAGAGCGGATCGATACATCGGGGGGGCTTCAGTCAAGCGGTAGCGAGACCCTGGCCTCCAACCCGCCACCCCGACGGTTGCTCAAGGTCAGTGTCCCGCCATGCTCCAGCACCGTCGCCCGGGCCGCCGACAGGCCCAGCCCGACGCCGCCGGTGTGCTTGTTGCGAGAGCCTTCGATGCGAAAGAACGGCGCGAAGACCTGCTCAAGGTATTGGGCGTCGATGCCGGGCCCGCGGTCCAGGATGCGAATGTCCACACGGTGGGCGTCGGCTTCGAGGCGAACCGTCGGCTCGCCGCCATATTTGATCGCGTTGTCGATCAGGTTGACCAATGCACGCTTGATGCCGATGGGCCGGCCGACATAAACCAGGCGCTGGGTGCCTTCGAACCCAACCTCGGTGCCGGCGTCCTTGAGGTCATCGACGATGGTGTGCAGCAGCTCGGCCAGGTCGAACGCGGTGGCATGTTCAAGCCGGGCATCGTCGCGGAAGAACTCCAGGGCTGAATTGATCATCGCCTGCATTTCATCGACGTCCCTGAACAGCCGGGATTGCTGCTCGGCATCCTCGATGAACTCGCCACGCAGGCGCATGCGGGTCAAGGGCGTGCGAAGGTCGTGGGAGATGGCGGCGAGCATCTGGGTGCGGTCCTCGATGAAGTGCTTTAGCTGGGCCTGCATGGCATTGAAGGCGAGGATCGCCTGGCGGATTTCATGGGGGCCGACGACGGGAATAGGCGGTGCCTTGTGATCCACGCCGAAGCGCCTGGCGCCTTCGGCAAAGCGTTGCAAGGGCGCTGCCAGGTGTCGCGTGGCGATCAGCGCGACGATAATCGTCGACACCAGGATCAGCGCCAGCATGATCAGGTTGCGCTTCCATTCCTCCAGCCCCCAACTGCGCGCAGGCAGGGAAAACATGACCCACGAGTGGTCGGTCAATTCGATCATCGCGGCGTAGCGTGCGCCGGGCTGGCCGGTGGGCCAGTCGCTCGGCTCATAGCCCTCGATCCTCGCGTCGGGCCGGCCCAACTGTTGGCGCAAGCGCAGTGCGCCATCGCTGTATTCGGGGTCGTCGATCACTGGCAGCTTGGCTTCTTCATGGCGTTGGAGCCATTGTGTGTTGAAGATCGGGTCACTGGCTGTCCTGGCAATCGTGGGCCGCTGCTCGGGCGTTGCCGAGTCGATGATGCGGGTGATGGCGGCGATCTTTTCAATCAGACCGGTTTCCATCAGGGGAGGGCGGGCCCAGGCATCAGTCAGTTGACTGAACAGCGCGTTCAGGGCCAGCAACGTGAGCATGGCAACCAGGGTGGTCAGGGCGATCCAGCGCGCCAGCGTATCCCATGGCCGTCGAGTGCATTTCATCGCTTCACCACATGGGGGCTGAACAGGTAGCCGCTGTTGCGCACGGTGCGGATCATCGACGCACCGGTGAGGTCGGTCTCCAACTTGCGTCGCAAGCGGCTGACCTGGACA
This sequence comes from Pseudomonas sp. FP2300, assembly GCF_030687595.1. Taxonomy (NCBI): domain Bacteria; kingdom Pseudomonadati; phylum Pseudomonadota; class Gammaproteobacteria; order Pseudomonadales; family Pseudomonadaceae; genus Pseudomonas; species Pseudomonas sp. FP2300. Next base: position 4,404,612 of record NZ_CP117440.1, on the reverse strand, counting down.
TCGATGCTGCGGTCGAACGCCTCGAAGGTTTCGCCGCGCGCCAGGTCCAGCAACTGCTGGCGGGTCAGCACCCGACGCGGGTGTTCGACAAAGACCAGCAGCAGTTCGAATTCTCCGGCGGACAGCGGGATCATGACCTTGTCCGGCGAGCGCAGTTCGCGCCGGGTGACGTCCAACTGCCAGTTTTCGAACTCCAGGATGGGCCGGGATGAGTCGCTCAACGTCTCCCTGGCTTCTCCGGTGCGCCGGAGCACGGCACGTACCCGGGCCAATAGCTCCCGGGCGTCGAAGGGCTTGGTCAGGTAATCGTCCGCCCCCAGCTCCAGACCGACGACGCGGTCACTCAATTCGCCCATGGCGGTGAGCATGATGATGGCGACCCTGTGCTCGGTTCGCAGTCGTTGGCAGAGCACCAGACCGTTGTCGCCCGGCAGCATGACGTCGAGGATGATGAGGTCCGGCACCCGACGCTCCACCGCCTGCCACAAGGCGTTGCCGTCGGCGGCCACATCCACGCTATAGCCATGTTGTTCGAGGAACTTGCGCAAGAGGGCGAGGACTTCGAGGTCATCGTCCACCAGTAATAAATGGCTCACGGTGGGCACGCAGAGTAATGAATACAGGAGGGGATACTAGGGTCAATCCGGGGCCTGCGTCATATATTTCAATCCGGCAATAAAGTTGCCGGCGGGCAATGTTCTGGAAATCTGCGGGCAAAAAAACAGCGGCAGGATGGCCTTTGATGTCGGTCAGTTAAAAAGTAGTCGGTCCTATACAGAACCTGTGGCGAGGGGATTTATCCCCTCGCCACAAGAGCTGTGTCCGGCATCGGTTCTTTAGTTGACCGGTATCGCCTCCATTCCTCGCCGAGATAACCCTGTATGCCGATCACCAAACCCGCCCCATTGTTTGTTCGATCCACCGTTGTAGTTGTTTTGACGGCACTCGCCAGCGGTTGCTCCAGCACGCCGGCTGCAAAACCAGGCTCGTGTGAAAGCGCGAATTACACCGTTCACGATCCTGCGGAACCGGTCAACCGCGGCATCTTCGCGTTCAACCGAACCGTGGATGACTATGCGCTGGCTCCGGTTGCCCGTGGTTATCGCAAGCTGCCGGAGACGTTCCAGGCCGGCGTCCACAACTTCGTGGCGAACTTCGGCGAGCCCAAGGTGTTCATCAACGACCTGCTGCAAGGCAACGCCCAACGCTCGGTCAACACACTGGGCCGTTTCGTCATCAACACCACGGCGGGTATCGTCGGGTTGATCGACGTGTCGGGCAAGCTGGGCATCGAGCGCCACAAGGCCGATTTCGGCCAGACCTTCGGCGTCTGGAACGTCGCGCCCGGGCCGATCGTGGAGCTGCCGTTGCTGGGCAGCGCCAACCTGAGGGACGCCACGGGCGAAGTGCTGAGTTTCGCCGTCGACCCATTCGGCGACAACAGCAGCACTGTCGAGACCCTGGGCACGATCAACACCGTCGGCGGCGTTGTCGATGGCCGCGCCGAGGCATTGCCTCTGACAGACCAGTTGCAGGCCGAACCGGATTACTACGTGGCGCTTCGCGATGCAACGGCGCAGCGGCGTGCCGATTTTGTCGCACAGGGCAAGTTGGGGGCGGTCGTGCAGGATAACCCGCAATGCGAGAATGGAGCTGCCGCTGATGAGTAGCCAGGTGTTGGTGCTGCATCGACGGATGCGCTCGCCCGATGCGGATCTACTGCATTGCCGTGAGGTTGAACTGCAGTTGGCCGAGGATGGCCGCCATGTGCTGCTCAATCGTTACGTCGAGTTGTATCGCCATGAACATGTCAGTTGGTGCGCGATCCAGCAGCATCGGGTGCCGTTGGCGAGGATGGTGCGCTGGATGGTTGATAACGGCGAGCCGGTGGGGGCTTAGTGGCAATTTGCTTCTTAATACAGTGGTATCTCGGGAGCGGATGCCATGAAACATTTCTACATAATTACAGATTAATAATGGTTGTACGACGTCGTATCTAATGTGTTCGACTGTGGCCGTTTCTCACAAAAACAATAAACGGAGATTCCATCCATGACGAGCATTCCTTCCGCTGAAGGCCAGGCTGCGGCGCCCGTGCAGGGCCGTTTCGTACGTCTGCTCAAGCTACTGGGCCCCGGTATTATTGCTGTTCTTTCCTGGCTGGGCGCTGGCGACCTGATCACATCTTCGGTGGCCGGGGCGAACTACGGCTACGCGATGATGTGGGTGCTGGCGGTCTCTCTTCTGCTGCGCTACCTGATCGTCAACATCATCGCGCGCTTCCAGCTCTGCAATAACCAGGGCATGACCATCCTGCAAGGTTATGCCCAGCTCAATCCGCTTTTCGCCTGGTTCCTGCTGGTGTATGCATTGCTCATGGGGCACTTGATGAATGCCTACATGATCAAGGGTGCTGGCGAAGCCTTGGCCATGTTGCTCAAGGTCGACTATCCACTGCTGTGTTCGGTGGCGGTGGTCTTGGCGGTATGGATGCTCGTGGGGCGCAATATCTACTCGATGATCGAAGGCGTGATGAAAGGCTTGCTGGCGATCATGACCCTGGCGTTCCTGGCTCTGGCGGTGATGTCCGGCCCGGATGTCGCCGGCATCGTCAAAGGCACCATCGGCTTCAGCATTCCGCCCGATGAAGGCGTGCACGGTGCGCTGCTGGTGGCTGTCTCGGTGATCGGTGCAGTGGCCGGCTCCATCGCCAACTTCGTCCATCCGTATGTCATGCGCCAGAAGGGCTGGGTAGGGCCTGAACACAAGCGTATCCAGCGTAACGACCTGTTGTTTGCGGTGTTTGTCGGGATCATCATCAACCTGGCGATCTGGATCGTCGGCGCGGAAATCCTGCGACCCAACGGCATCGAGGTCAAAACCCTGGGCGATCTGGGCAAGGCCCTGGAAATGTTCTTCGGCTCGATCGGTTGGTACGTGTTCTTTATCGGTGTGTTCGCCACGCTGTTCGCCAGCATCTCCGGCAAGACCACGGCGTTCCCGATGCTTATCACCGATGCCTTCCAACATGTGCGGCCCGGGCGCCGGGAGCGTTACGGCAAAGAGTTCCACCGTGACCCGATGCACAAATGGTTCATGTTGTTCATTCTCGTGACGCCACTGATCTGGTCGCTCCCAGGCATGCCGGACTTCGTCACGCTGACCATCGGTGTCAACGCGCTGAACATCGTCGGCTTGCCGGTGATTTCCCTGGGCCTGCTGATCATGTCCAACCAGAAATCCCTGCTGGGCAAGGAATACCGCAACAACCTGTTCGAGAACATCGCGCTGATGTTTGCCACCGGCCTGGCGTTGTGGGTTGCATTCCAGTTGGGTGTGGAGCTGTTCACCTGATGGCCAGTCATCTGTAACTTTCGGGGGGACTGCTAGACTTTATCGTCCAGTCCCTTTCGGAGAGCCGGAATGAATAATAAAAACAGGATCTGTCTCTGGTACGACGGCACCGCCCAGGAAGCGGCAGAATTCTACGCAAGAACCTTTCCTGACAGCGCGGTGAACGCCATCCATCATGCTCCGGGCGATTATCCGTCGGGCAAGCAGGGCGATGTGATCACGGTGGAGTTCACGGTGATGGGCATCCCTTGCATCGGCCTCAATGGCGGGCCGGCATTCAAGCACAGCGAGGCTTTTTCATTCCAGATTGCAACCGAGGACCAGGCGGAAACGGACCGCTTGTGGAATGCGATCATCGACAACGGCGGCGAGGCGAGCGTTTGCGGCTGGTGCAAGGATAAGTGGGGGCTGTCGTGGCAGATCAGCCCCCGCGTGCTGCTCGAAGCCGTCGCCAGTGCCGATAAAGCCGCCGCCAAGCGTGCCTTCGAGGCCATGATGACGATGACCAAGATCGACATTGCCGCGATTGAAGCAGCGGTGAAAGGCTAGCCGGCGACCCACCTTAGATCCTTTGTGGGAGCGAGCCTGCTCGCGATGACGACAGCACAGCCAAACATTGATACAGACTGACCCACCGCTATCGCGAGCAGGCTCGCTCCCACATTGATTGCAGGGTGGGCTGAAGACTCGGCCTTACCGCCATTCCCTGTGGGAGCGAGCCTGCTCACGATGACGACAGCACAGCCAAACATTGATACAGACTGACCCACCGCTATCGCGAGCAGGCTCGCTCCCACATTGGTTGCAGGGTGGGCTGAAGACTCGGCCTTACTGCCATTCCCTGTGGGAGCGAGCCTGCTCGCGATGGCGGCGGCACAGCCAACATTGATGCAAGCTGACCTACAGGGTGTTTTCAGGCAACCTGGCAATCACCTTGATCTCGAACTGAAAACCATACAGCCACGTCACGCCTACCGCTGTCAGTGTCGGATGCGGTGCGTTGCCCCAGAACTCGGGCACGACGCTCCAGACCCGCTCGAAGGTCGACTGGGGATCGACCATGAAGACCGTGACGTCGACCACATCGTCAAAGCTGCAATCAGCGGCAGCCAGAATCGCCTTCAGGTTGGTGAACGCTTGCCGGACCTGAGCCTCCAGATCGGGCTCTGGCGAGCCATCTTCGTTGCTGCCGACTTGCCCCGAGACGAACAGAAAGCCATTGGACCGAATCGCCGGCGAGTAGCGATTGCGCTCATAAAGTGCCTGGCGTCCAGGCGGGAAAACCACATCGCGTTGTTCCATGAATACCTCCATCAAAGAGTGGGTTCCAAACGATGGATTCACTCTAGGGGCTTGTATCCACGCGATAAACGAGCAACCTTGGTGATCACTGTTTGTAGAATCCAAACAATCGGATCGACCCTGAGGCAGAAATGGATCGTTTTGATGCGATGCAAGCGTTCGTTCGAGTGGTGGAGGCGGGCAGCTTCACCAAGGCCGCTGACACCCTGCACATGAGCAAGACCACCGTGACCCAACTGGTGCAGCAGCTCGAGGCACGGTTGCGGGTCAAGTTGCTCAACCGCACCACGCGCAAGGTCAACGTCACCGCCGACGGCGCGGTTTATTACGAGCGGGTGATCCGGCTGTTGGCCGACATGGACGATGCCGAGACCAGCCTGTCCGGTGCGCAAGCGCTGCCCCGGGGCCGGCTGCGGGTGGATGTGCCGAGCCCGCTGGCCGCTCTGATCCTGATACCGGCCTTGCCGGCGTTCTATGAGCGATACCCGGACATCCAGATCGACATGGGCGTCAGTGATCGTATCGTCGACTTGATCGATGAAAACGTCGATTGCGTGGTACGCGGTGGTGAATTGAAGGATCAGTCGCTGGTCGCCCGACGCGTCGGCGATCTCGCCCTCGGCGTTTTCGCCGCCCCGAGTTACCTGGCACGGTTTGGCTTGCCCGCGCATCCGCGAGAGCTGGAAGATTCGCACCATCGCACTGTTGGTTTCCTGTGGGCACGCACCGGCAAATCCCTGCCCTACGCTATGCGCCGTGACGGTGAGCTGCTTCACGTCAAAGGGCGCTACGCGTTGGCCATCGATGACGGCAACGCCTATCTCGCGGCCGGTTTGGCGGGGCTGGGCGTGCTCTGGTTGCCCGAGTACATGTCCCGGCGTCACCAGGGGCAAGGTGAGTTGGTGCCGCTGTTCGAAGACTGGCAGCTCGAGCCAATGCCGCTTTATCTGGCCTATCCCCCGAACCGCCACGTCAGTGCCAAGCTACGGGTGTTCATCGATTGGGTTGTGGAACTGATGGCGCAGCACGCGCCTATCATGGATCGACATGTATCGTGAAACCCGACTGGCCGGTTTTAGAGGAGACACACCATGGAACGATTCACCGGTGGTTGCCTGTGCGGCAACGTGCGTATCGAGGCCTCGGGGCGGCCGTATCGCGTTGGCCTCTGTCACTGCCTCGACTGTCGCAAGCATCACGGCGCGCTCTTCTACGCCGCAGCGGTGTTCCCCCAGGATGCGGTGACGATCGAGGGCGAAACACGGGATTACGCCGGGCGCTGTTTCTGCCCGCGCTGTGGCTCGTCGGTGTTCGCCCGTACCGGCGACGAAATTGAAGTGAACCTGGGCACGCTGGACGCCCCCGATCAACTGATGCCCAGCTACGAAAGCTGGACCGTGCGCCGCGAGTCATGGCTGCCGACGTTTCCGTTCAGCCGACACTACGCCCATGATCGCGAGGGCACGGGGCGGTTCGAGGAGTAGGGCGCTCACTCGAAGCCGACTATCGCCTTGATCTCCAGATATTCCTCGAACCCGTGGACCCCATACTCACGGCCATTGCCTGAGCGCTTGTAGCCGCCGAAGGGGGCCATCGGGTTCCACGCCGGGTAGTTCAGCAGCACTTGTCCTGCGCGGATACGCGACGCAACGGCACGTGCAAGATCAAGGTCCTGGCCCTGGACATGCGCCCCCAGCCCATAGACGGTGTCGTTGGCGATGGCGACGGCTTCATCCACGGTGTCATAGGGAATGATGCACAGCACCGGGCCGAAGATTTCTTCCTGGGCGATGCGCATGGCGCTGTCGACCTGCGAGAAAACCGTGGGGCGGGTGTAGAAGCCTTGTTCAAAACCCTTCGGGCGCCCTGGGCCACCGCAAACAAGCTTGGCACCCTCGTTCAAGCCCACTTCGATCATGACCTGCACGCGATTGAACTGGGCTTCGTTGGCGATGGGCCCGAGCACGGTTTCTTCCGATTGCGGATCGCCCACGATGATCGCGTTGGCGGTTGCGGCCGCCAACGCCTCGACTTCCGCCAAGCGGTTCCTGGGCACGATCATTCTGGTTGGCGCGCTGCATGATTGGCCGACGTTGCGAAACGCCGACATCACTCCTGGCGGCACGGCCTTGGCGAAGTTGGCGTCCGGCAACAGCACGTTTGGCGACTTGCCGCCCAACTCTTGCGTCACGCGTTTCACTGTCGGGGCGGCAGCCTGGGCCACCAGCGCTCCAGCGCGGTTCGAGCCGGTGATGGAGATCATGTCGATATCGGGATGCGCCGCCATGGCCGCGCCGACTTCGGCACCGCTGCCGTTGACCAGGTTGAAGACACCCGCCGGAAGGCCAGCGTCATGCACCAGTTGGGCGAAGAACAAGGCGCTCAGGGGCGACAATTCGCTGGGTTTCAACACCACTGTGCAGCCAGCGGCAATCGCCGGGGCGACTTTGGCGGTGATTTGATACAGCGGCCAGTTCCACGGCGTGATGAGGCCGCAGACGCCAATGGGTTCGCGTTGAATGGCGGTGCCATTCTCGACGTTCTGGAAGCGATAGGTGGACAACACATCACGGGCCACCCGAACGTGCTCGGCTGCCAGCGGCACTTGCATGGCCCGGGCGAAGCTGATGGCTGCGCCCATTTCCAGCGAGAGCGCCTGGGCCAATGCTTCTTTGCGCTCAAGGATCAGTTCATGGATCTTTCCAAGGACCGCCACACGGGCATCCACCGAAGTTGCCGACCAGCCGGGAAACGCTGCGCGAGCCGCCGCCACGGCCCGCTCAACGTCCTCGCTTGACCCCTGGGCGACTTCAGTGATGACGGCCTCGGTAGCCGGATTGACCACCGCCAGGGTGGCCGGATGGGCCGGAGGCTGCCAACCGCCATTGATATAAAACTGCCGGGACGTAGGCGGATTGTTCGAGAATTGGGTGGTCATCCAACGGGCTCCCATAGAGCGGTGATAGCGCTGCCGGCAACAGATCGTGATGCCGTTTTTCTTCTCGATAAACTAACAAAGCGGCCCTGATGGGATATGCCGTTCTCAAGCCTGGCAAAGAAGAATCTGCTGTATCTGCCGGGCTAACTTCGCAAAAAACACAGCGGCGTCGGTTCAGGGCCAGAAAGTGTCCACGATGGCGTGGGTCAAACGAGCCTGCCGGTGCCGGGAAGGCTCGCCTGAGGCATCACCAGCCCTGTCGGTTCGGTAAACCTGCGGATATCGAAAGGGCTGATCAGGGTACTGATGCTACCGGTGCTGATCAGCTCGGCCATGACGTCGCCAACGCCCGGGCCGAGCTGGAAGCCATGCCCGCAGAAACCAAAGGCATAGAACAATCCCTTGATCTTGCCGCTGGGGCCGATGATGGGCAGCGAGTCTGGGGTATAGCTCTCGATGCCACTCCACACCCGGATGATGTTGAGGTGCTCGGCCCCGGGCAGCAGGCGGCTCATCTGCCGCATCTGATTGAGCAGGCTTTCGGGCTTGAAGTAGGCGCGCCGGTTGAGCATGTCCGGTTTGCAGCGGTTGCCACCGCCGATGATGATGTTGCCCCGGGGTATCTGTCGGAAATAAATCACTTCTTCCTTTATCTTGGTGAATACGCCAATCACCGTCGGCAAGGCATAGGGCACCGGTTCCGTGACCGACATCTGCGGGCCATTGGCTTCCAACGGCACGGCTTCGTCGAATTGTTCTGACAGCTTCGCCCCCCAGGCCCCGGCGGTGATCAGCAGTTGCTCGGCAATGAACAGTCGGCCGTCGGTGGTGGTCACGTGGAATTCGTCATTGACCTTTTGTACCGCGGCGACTTCCGTTCGCTCGCGCACACTTGCCCCGGCCCGTGTCGCTGCGCGGGCAAATGCCGGGGTGGCCAGGCGCGGGTTGGCGTGGCCGTCGTGAGGTGCGTACGAGCCGCCCTTGACGTCCGGGCCGAGGAACGGGAAACGTGCATGCAGGGCCTTGCCGGTGATGATCTGCAAGTCCAGCTCCCGGGCCTCGGGGGCGGCGGCGTAGGCTTCAAGCTCGGCGATTTCGTCCTCGCGATAACAGACGCGCATATGGCCGCTGGGGATGAATTCCAGGTCATCGCCAATCAACTCGGGGAGCCGTTTCCACAAGCCGTACGAGCGATTGGACAGTTCCAGTTGGCCGAGGAATCGTCCTTGGCGCCGCACGTTGCCAAAATTCACGCCGCTGGCGTATTGGCCGATCAGGTCGCGCTCCAGCAACGTCACCGAGCGCCCGCGCTGGCGCAGGAAAAACGCCGAAGCCGACCCCATGATGCCGCCGCCTATAATCAGTACATCGCTTTTTTCCGGTTTCATGATGTGCTCTCACTGCCCGCCAGCGCTTCGATTTCAATCAAGTACCCATGGTGCAAGGCCGGGACGGGCACCACCGCGCGCGCAGGTCGGTGTTCGCCCAGATAACGGGCGTAGATCCGGTCGAAAGCCGGCCAGTGTTCGATGCCGACGACATAGACCGTCACTTTCAGCAGGTCGCTGGGACGACGGCCTGCCACGCGGAGAATCGCCATCAGGTTATCCAGGGCGATGGCGGCTTGTACCTCGAACGGTTGGTCGACACTGTGGCTGCCATCGGCGCGTACCGGCAGTTGTCCGGATACGTACAAAACGCCTTGGTGCGAGACCGCCTGGGTGTAATGTCCGCCCGCAGCGGCCGCCTGGGTGGTCTGGATCAACTCGATTTCACCAGCCATGCAGGCGACTCCAGGTGTGCACCGCACCCGAGGCATCGCAGGCGCTGTATTCAGGGAACTGCGCACCCGTGGCACAGGCGTGATTGGGCAGGATGCGCAGGCGACTGCCAATGGGGAAACGCTCGGTGATAGCGACCTCCCCGGGACTGGAAAGGGTGACGATGCCGTGTTCCTGGTTGGCGTTGGAGAGCAGGGCGCCCTCGATCCAGTCGCCGGCTTCGCTGCACACTTGTCCATAGCCGAAATCCCGGTGCTGGCGCTGTGTACCCCTGTCCCGGCTCATGGCCATCCAGCCGGCATCGGTGATGATCCAGCCTTTGTCCGGCTGATGACCGATGACGGTGGTCAGCACGCTCAGCGCCAATTCATCCGCCCGGCAAACGCCGATGTTGTGCATCACCAGGTCGAAGAACACATAGACGCCAGCGCGCACTTCTGTGACGCCCTCCAGGCTCTGCGCCGAAAGTGCCGTGGGTGTGGAACCGATGCTGACCTGGGGGCAGGCCAGCCCGGCTGCGCGGATGCGTTGGGCGGCGCTGACGCAGATGTAGCGCTCTTGTTCGGCCAGGGTTTGTAGCGCTTGTGGCGTGTTGAGTTCGTAGCTGGATCCGGCGTGGGTCATGACGCCGTAAAGCTGCATGCCGCCTTCACGGAGTCGCCGGGCGATGTCGACAAGCGCATCGTCTTCGACGCGCACGCCGGAGCGATGGCCATCGCAATCGATCTCGATCCAGACCTCGAAACGTTCGTCGTGCTGCCTGCCGAAATCGACGATGGCCTGCGTCGCCGCCAGACTGTCGGTCAAGATGCTCAATCGACAGCCCTTGCGCCGGAGTGTCAGGGCCTGGGCCAGTTTGCCGGGTGCCATGGACACGGCATAAAAGATGTCGTGGATGCCTGCGGCGAAGCAATGCTCTGCCTCCTTGAGGGTGGACACGGTGATTGCGCTGGCGCCTGCCTCGATCTGCGCCTGGACCACCGGCAGGCATTTGCTGGTCTTGATGTGCGGGCGCAAACGCACCCCCAAGGCGTCCATGCGGTGTTGCATGCGCTGGACATTGCGCTGCATTCGCGGCACATCAATGAGCGCGATCGGGGTATCGAGGCAAGCGATTGAGGCTGGCATGAACAGGACTCGGTGGTTGGAGGCAGGCTCGACTCTACTCAGTCATCGTAAAGTCGTGGTTCAATGTGGCGTCATCAATCATTAAGTTGAACTGAATGATCAGCCTCGAAGACCTGCGTATGGCCGTGACCCTGGCGCGTTCTGAATCCCTGAGCGCCGCCGCCAGGGCGCTCAATGTCTCGCCGCCCGCGCTGTCCATGCGCTTGCGCAAACTGGAGACGCTGCTCGGCCTGACCCTGGCCAATCGCGATGCCAGGCGCCTGAGCCTGACCGCCGATGGTGAGCGCTTTTCCCGGCAGAGTGCGCTGTTGCTGGATCAATTGGAGGCGCTGCCCGAGTCGTTCAAACAGCAGGATGATCGGCTGGTCGGCACCCTCAGGCTGGCGGCGCCGTTTGGGTATGGACGTCAACACATCGCGCCACTATTGGCTCGTTTTGCCAGGTTGCATCCGCAGCTGTGCCTGCATCTGGATCTGCGGGAAACGCCCTGGCCCGACCGTCATGACAGCGACGCGGTGATTCACATCGGCACCCTCAGCGACAGCCTCTGGGTTGCCCGGCCTCTTACGCAGAACGATCGGTGGTTATGTGCGAGTCCTGCGTACTTGGAGCAGCACGGCACGCCTTTATCGCCTGAGCAACTCGCCGAACACCGCTGCATTTGCATTCGTGAGAACGATGAAGATGTCACGCTGTGGCACCTGCGCAACGAGCACGGGCGCAAGACCCTGCGGATCAAACCGGCTTTATTGAGCAACGACGGCAGCGTGGCCCGGCGCTGGGCGGAGCAAGGCCTGGGTTTGGTGCTGCGTTCGCAGTGGGACGTCAGTAAAGCCATCGCCGACGGTCGCCTGGTGCGGATGCTTGCCGATTGGCAATTCGACAGCGCCCCGATCAACCTGCTGGTGCCCTCGCGCAAACTGCGCAGCGCGCGGGTACAGGCGTTGGTGAGCTTTCTTGAGGCTGAGTTGAAAGCCTGAGCAAAAGGTTCCTTACAGATCCACCGCCATCGCGAGCAGGCTCGCTCCCACATAGATCTGTGGCGAACACCAATCATGCGACCAACCCAAGATCCCCTGTGGGAGCGGGCTTGCTCGCGAAGACGGCGATACATTCAACATCACTGCAAACTGACCCACCGCTTTCGCGAGCAAGCTCGCTCCCACAATGGATCTGTGGCGAACACCAATCATGCGACTGCCCAAGATCCCCTGTGGGAGCGAGCCTGCTCGCGATGGCGGCAGCCCATTCACCCGGGATGCTGAAGCTGCTGCGCCAAGCGTAGATTCTGCCGCAAACGACCCTTTGCAGACCCGTTTGGCGCACCATAACTGCCCGCAAGACCAAGGAAACACGGGCGCAGCGCCCACGCCTGGAGCATCCCGCAAAGTCTGCTGAGCGAGCCCTGCAAAACGGTGGTTTGTACCAAGCGGCCGGTATTTTTAACGATTTATCCACGGTCTCATGGTGTTGTAATGAAAACGTGATGCAGCGTTGCAGCGAAGCTTCACGAACAGCATCAATGTTTGCCTCGGCATGTCTTCAACAACAATCCAGGACCGCACTCATGAGCTTTCTTCGACCCAAGTACATCACCTTCGACTGCTACGGCACGTTGACCAATTTCCAGATGGGCAGCATGACCCGCGAGCTGTTCGCCGACCGTGTCGATGCCGGGCAGATGGACCAGTTCGTCAAGGATTTCTCCGCTTATCGCCTGGACCAGGTGATGGGTGAATGGCGGCCCTATGATGAAATCATCAAGACCTCTCTGATGCGGGTCTGCAAGCGTTGGGGCGTCGAGTATCGCGGCGAAGGCCAGCTCTATTACGACGCCGTTCCAACCTGGGGCCCCCACGCCGATGTACCGGCGGGCCTGTCGAAAATCGCCGACAAGATCCCCCTGGTGATTTTTTCCAACGCGATGGACGAGCAGATCATGTCCAACGTCGACAAGCTCGGTGCGCCTTTCCATAAAGTCTTCACCGCCCAGCAGGCCCAGGTCTACAAGCCGCGCCTGGCCGCCTTTGAATTCATGCTCGATAACCTCGGCTGCGGGCCGGAGGATGTTCTGCATGTGTCGTCGAGCTTCCGCTACGACCTGATGTCGGCCCACGACATGAAGATCAAGCACAAAGCTTTTGTGGCCCGTGGTCACGAACAACCGGCCAATGCCGTGTATGGCTACCACCAGATCCCGGACATCGGCGGGTTGGCCGCGCTGGTCGGGCTCTGAGTCGAGCGCACTCTTCAAGGCGAAAGGGGTTAGACATGGGCAGTGAGTCCTATTGGCTCGACACCGCACCGGCGTTCACCGGTGCCCAGCTCGGCGGATTGCCCGGGCAGGTCGATGTCGCCATCGTCGGTGGCGGCTTCACCGGGTTGGCCGCGGCGCGGGCCCTGGCCTTGAAGGGGGCCAGCGTGGCGGTGCTGGAAGCGGGCAGGGTGATTGGCGAGGCGTCAGGGCGCAACGGCGGGCATTGCAGTACCGGCGTGGCCCAGGATTACGCGGCGCTCACCGCCAGCCTCGGCGCCGACAAGGCACGGGCCTATTACCAGGCCTATGAAAGTGCCGTGCAGAGCGTGGTCTCGCTGGTGGAGCAGGAGGGGATTGCCTGCGACCTCAAGCGCAACGGCAAGCTCAAGCTGGCCGCCAAGCCGATGCACTACGAAGGGTTGGCGCGCACCTGCGAATTGATCCGCAAGGAAGTCGATGCCGAGGTCGAGTTACTGTCGGCCCAGGAGACGCGGGCGGAAGTCAATTCGGCGCAGTTTCACGGTGGCCTGTTGCAGCGCAACGGCGTGCAGATGCACGTCGGGCGTTTCGGCATCGGCCTGGCCGAAGCCGCTGCCCGTCACGGTGCGTTGATCTTCCAAGGGGTGGCGGTGCAGGACTGGAAGGCCAGTGCCGGCGGTTATCGAGTCAACACCAGCAAGGGCACGTTGCAGGCCTCGCAGATCCTGTTGGCGACGGGCGCCTGTCAGCAGGGTGGCCTGGGTTGGTACCGGCGGCGGATCGTACCGGTGGGCAGTTTCGTGGTCGCCACCGAGGTGTTGCCCCAGGCGCTGATCGACAGCTTGCTGCCGGCGCGGCGCTCTTATGTCACCAGCCGGATGATCGGTAACTACTTTCGCCTGACCCCGGACAATCGCCTGCTGTTTGGCGGCCGCGCGCGGTTTGCCATGTCCGACAGCGTTTCCGACGCCAAGAGCGGCAAGGTGCTGCAAGCGGCGATGGTGCAGATGTTCCCGCAGTTGGCGAACACCCGGATCGACTATTGCTGGGGCGGCCTGGTGGACATGACGTCCGATCGCCTGCCCCGGGCCGGCCAGCATGGCGGGGTTTATCACTCCATGGGCTACAGCGGCCATGGTGTGCAGATGTCGGTGCACATGGGGCAGGTCATGGCCGAGGTCATGGCCGGCAAGGTCGAGGCCAACCCTTGGCGTGAGCTTGACTGGCCGGCCATCCCCGGACATTTCGGCAAACCCTGGTTCCTGCCGCTGGTAGGCGCGTATTACCGCCTGCAGGACTACCTGCACTGAGTTGCAGGGTGTTGTTTGGCGTTTCAACACATTGCGTCAATCGTGCGCAATCGAGCCCTATCATTTTCCGAAAGGTAGAACTGACATGAGTGACAATAAAAACGGCATCAAAGACCAGTTGATCACCGGTACAGAAAGTCTGCGTGTTTTCGAAGGGCTCAATCGCGGCATGTCACGTCGGCATGCCTTGCAAATGCTCGGGCTGGCGGGCGTGGCCGCAGCCGGTGCCGGCAGTCTGTTCGGCGCTGCCGGCAAGCTGCTGGCCGATGAACAGGCAACCCCCGGCAAAGGCAAGCCCGGCGGGCGTATCCGCGTGGCGGGTATCTCCAGTTCCACCGCCGATACCCTGGACCCGGCCAAAGGCTCATCGTCCACGGACTACGTGCGCCACTACATGTTCTACAACGGCTTGACGCGTTTCGACAGCCACATGGTGCCGCAACTGGAACTGGCCGAGCGCATCGACACCAGCGACGCCACGCTCTGGGTGATTACCCTGCGCAAGGAAGTGACCTTCCACAACGGCAAGGGTCTCACCGCCGCCGACGTGGTGTTTTCCCTGCTGCGCCACAAGGACCCGATCACCGGTTCCAAGGTCTTGCCGCTGGCCGAGCAGTTTGCCGAGGTCAAGGCCAACGGTACCCATGAGGTGCAGATCCGCCTGAGCGGGCCGAATGCCGAGTTGCCTTCGATCCTGGCCATTTCTCATCTGTTGATCGTCCCCGAGGGCACCAGCGACTTCAGCCAGGGCATCGGCACCGGTCCGTTCAAGGTCAAGGAATTCAAGCCCGGGGTACGTTCGATTGGCGCGCGCAATACCAACTATTGGAAGCCTGGTCTGCCATACCTGGACGAGATCGAGTTCATCGGTATCGGTGACGAGCCGTCACGGGTCAACGCATTGCTGTCGGGCGATGTGCAGATCATCAACGAGGTCAACCCGCGCTCGACCACGCGCATCAAGGACAGCACTACCCATCGCGTGGTGGATTCGCCATCGGGCAACTACACCGACCTGATCATTCGCCAGGACCAGATGCCCGGCCAGAGCCCGGAGTTCACCGAGGCCATGAAGCTGCTGCTGGACCGGGAACAGGTCAAGTCGGCGATCTTCCGGGGTTTCGCCAGGGTCGGCAACGACCACCCGATCGCCCCCGGCGCACGCTTCTACAATGCCGATCTGCCGCAGCGGACCTACGATCCGGAAAAGGCCCGTTTCCTGTTGAAGAAGGCCGGCATGGAAAGCATCAGCATGCCGGTGATGTGCTCGCCGGCCGCCACCGGCTCGGTCGACGTTGCCGTGTTGCTGCAGCAATCGGCCAAGGAGGCCGGGCTCAAGCTCAACGTCAACCGCCTGCCCAGCGATGGCTACTGGTCCAACCACTGGGCCAAGCACCCGCTGAGCTTCGGCAACATCAACCCGCGGCCCAACGCCGACATGCTGTTCTCGCAGTTCTTCCAATCCACGGCGCCATGGAACGAATCCGGCTGGAAAAACGAACAGTTCGACCAGTTGCTGATACAGGCCCGGGGTGAAACCGACGAGGCCAAGCGCGGCAAGATGTACGCGGACATGCAGACCCTGGTGCATGAGCACAGCGGCATCGGCATCCCGGTGTTCATCAGCAACATCGATGGCGTCGACCAGCGTGTCAAAGGTTATGGCACCAACCCGCTGGGCGGTTTCATGGGCTATATGTTCGCTGAGCAAGTCTGGCTTGACGCGTGATGAGCGCGCTCTTGCGACGTGACATGGCACAAGGGGTAGGGTGATGAATAGCAACACACTGTGGTTGATCGGCCGACGCCTGGGCGCGGCGATCGTGACCCTGTTGATCGTCTCGATGGTGGTGTTCGCCATCACGGCGGTGTTGCCGGGCGACGCGGCGCAACAGTCCCTTGGACAGTTCGCCACGCCTGAGCAAGTGGCGGCCCTGCGGGTGAAGATGGGCCTGGACCAACCGGGTGTGTTGCGCTACCTGCACTGGTTGACCAGCCTGCTCAGCGGCGACCTGGGCGTGTCGGTCTCCAATGCCGTCCCGGTCACCGAGCTGATGGCGGGCAGGGTGCCCAGCACGCTGATGCTGGCGGCCGCCACGGCGCTGGTATCGGTGCCGCTGGCCCTGATCCTGGGCATCGGTTCGGCGATGGGGCGAGGTGGACGCATCGACGGCTTCATGAGTTTCTTTACCCTGATGATGGTGGCCGTGCCGGAATTTCTGGTCGCCACCCTGGCGGTGCTGATCTTCGCGGTGAACCTGGGCTGGCTTTCCGCGCTGTCCTATTCCAGTGAGATCACCTCGCCGCTGCAATTCATGCGCACCTATGCCTTGCCGGTCATGACGCTGTGCTGCGTGATCGTCGCGCAAATGGCGCGCATGACCCGGGCGGCAGTGATCGATCAACTGGACAGTCCTTACGTGGAAATGGCCCGTCTCAAAGGCGTGAGTCCGGTACGGGTGGTGCTGCGCCACGCCTTGCCCAACGCCATCGGGCCGATCGCCAACGCCATCGCCTTGAGCCTCTCCTACCTGCTGGGCGGGGTGGTGATCGTCGAGACGATTTTCAACTATCCCGGTATCGCCAGCCTGATGGTCGACGCCGTGACGAACCGCGACATGGCGCTGGTCCAGGCCTGCACCATGCTGTTTTGCACGGCGTACCTGACGTTGGTGCTGATTGCCGATCTGTGCGCGATCCTTTCCAACCCGAGGCTGAGAAACCAATGAACAATCCCATTGTGAAACCCCCGACCGCGGCGGTCGCTCTGGCGTTGGGCAAAGATGCTCATGGCTCGTCCTGGCTTGGACTGGTCGGCGCCGCACTGTGTGCAACCTGGTTGCTGGTGGCGATCTTCGGCCCGTGGCTGGCACCGCACCCGGTGGGCGAAGTGGTCTCCGACACGGTTTTCGGCAGCCTCAGCTCCGCTTATCCGCTGGGCACCGATTACCTGGGCCGCGACATGCTCAGTCGGATTCTGGTCGGCGCACAGTTCACCGTGGGCCTGGCATTGATAGCCGCAGTGTTGTCCAGTGGGCTTGGGACCAGCTGCGCATTGCTGTCGGTGGTTTCACCGAAATGGCTGGACGAGCTGATCAGTCGCCTGATGGACGCCTTCATTTCGATCCCGAGCAAGATGCTGGCGTTGATCATGGTCTCGGCGTTCGGTTCGTCGGTGACGTTGCTGGTGTGTACGGCCGTGCTGAGTTACACGCCGGGCGCGTTCCGGATCGCGCGCAGCATGGCGGTGAACATCGAGGCCCTGGAATACGTGCAAGTGGCCCGCACCCGGGGCGAACGGCGGCTGTACATCGCTTGCGTGGAAATTTTGCCGAACATGCTCAACCCGGTGCTGGCTGACCTGGGCCTGCGTTTTGGCTTCATCGTATTGCTGCTCAGCGGCATGAGCTTCCTCGGTCTGGGTGTGCAACCACCGGACGCCGACCTGGGTTCGCTGGTGCGGGAAAACATCGGCGGCCTCAACCAGGGCGCGCCGGCCATCGTGATTCCGGCCCTGGCCATCGGCACCCTGACCATCGGCGTCAATCTGTTTATCGACCGCCTGTCTTCACGGCGCAGTCGACGTACGGGAGGCCATTGAGATGAGCGAATTGATCCGAGTCGAGAACCTGCGCGTGGTCGCCTGTGGCGAGCGCAGCGAGGTGGATATCGTCAAGGGCGTGAGTTTCTCCCTGGAGAAAGGTGAAGTGCTGGCGCTGATTGGCGAGTCCGGCTCCGGCAAGACCACCATCGCCCTGGCGCTGCTTGGTTATGCCCGGCGCGGTTGTCGCCTGGCCGGTGGCGTGGTGCAGATTGGCGAACACGACATGCTGGCGTTGAGCGAAGGCGAGCTGCAAGGCCTGCGTGGCAACCGGGTGTCGTACATCGCCCAGAGCGCGGCGGCGGCGTTCAATCCGGCCAAGAGGCTTATCGACCAAGTGGTGGAAGGTGCGCTGATCCACGGCCTGGGCAATCGGGCGACGCTCGAAGCCAAGGCCATCGAACTGTTTCGCGACCTGGCGCTGCCAAACCCCGAGCGCATCGGCCGGCGCTATCCCCATCAAGTCTCCGGTGGACAGTTGCAGCGGGTGATGGCGGCCATGGCGCTGATCAGCGATCCGCTGCTGGTGGTGCTCGATGAGCCGACCACGGCCCTCGATGTGACCACCCAGATCGACGTGCTGCGGGCCTTCAAGCGTGTGGTGCGCGAGCGGGGTGCGACGGCGGTCTACGTCTCCCACGACCTGGCCGTCGTGGCACAGATGGCCGACCAGATCGTGGTACTCAACGGCGGGCAGATCTTCGAACACAGCGCCACTGCGCCGCTGCTCAAGGGCCCGGCCCATGCCTACACCCGCAGCCTGTTGGCGGCGGCGCGGCCGGACACGACGATTCGTCCGCCTTGCGGTGTGGCCGAAGACACGCCGCTGCTGACCATCCAGGGTTTGACCGCCGGCTACGGCAACAAGGATCAGCACGGCATGCCGGCGATCCGGGTGCTGGAAGGCATCGACCTGACCGTGCGCAGGGGCCAGGCCATCGGTGTGATCGGCGAATCGGGTTCAGGCAAATCGACCCTGGCGCGGGTGGTGGCGGGGCTGTTGAGCCCGGCCCTTGGCGGGCTGACCTTCGATGGCCAGCCACTGGGGGGCAGCCTGTCCGAACGCACGGACGAACAGTTCCGGCGTATCCAGATGGTGTTCCAGAACGCCGACACCGCGCTGAACCCGATGCACAGCATCAGCACCATCCTGAGCCGGCCGCTGAAGATGTATTTCGGCCTCAAGGGTGCGGCGCTGCGCGAGCGTATCGGCGAGTTGCTCGACCTGGTGCGTCTGCCACGGGAGCTGGCCGAGCGCCGCCCGAGCGAGCTCTCCGGCGGACAGAAGCAACGGGTCAACTTGGCCCGGGCGCTGGCGGCCAAACCGGATCTGATTCTCTGCGATGAAGTGACCTCGGCGCTGGATACCGTGGTCGGCGCGGCGATCCTTGAACTGCTGCGCGACCTGCGCCAGCAACTGGGGGTGTCCTACCTGTTCATCAGCCACGACATCTCCACGGTGCGGGCGCTGTGCGACGACATCGTGGTGATGTACAGCGGCCACAAGGTCCAGGCGGGCCCCCGGCAATCGTTCGCCCAGGCGCCGTTCCATCCCTACACCGACCTGCTGATCCATTCGGTGCCGGAGCTGCGCCAGGGCTGGTTGGAAACCTGTGGCGCCACGACCTGCGGCACGCTGCCGCCGTTGGGGGCGCGAGCCGAGGTGCCTGATCTGTGCACCTTTCTCAATCGCTGCCCGATGCGGGTCGACGGCCTGTGCAACCACACTGCGCCGCCTCGGCGGATCATCGATGGCGGCAGCGAGGTGCTTTGTCATCACGACAGTGCCGAGCTGCTCAAGTGCCAACAGGATTCAAACAGCATGATCGTGGGAGCCTACGCATGAATGCGCGTTTCGTGAGGTTGGCCGAACAGGGCCGGCCCATCGTCAAATTGAAAGTCGATGGCGTCCCCATCGAGGCGTTGCAGGGCGACACGCTGATGGTCGCGTTGCTGACCCATGGCCCGGCGTTGCGCCAGTCGGAATTCGATCCGGGTAGCCGCGCTGGCTTCTGCCTGATGGGCGCCTGCCAGGATTGCTGGGTCTGGACTCGCAGCGGCGAACGCCTGCGGGCCTGCTCCAATGAAGTACGCGAAGGGCTGGACATCATCACTCAACAACCGGAGGCGATATGGCCACTGCGCGGCTGAACACCCATCGAGTCGTCATCGTCGGCGCCGGACCGGCCGGCGTCCGGTGTGCCCAGACCTTGGTGGCGGCGGGCTTCAAACCGATCCTGATCGACGAAAATCGTCGCGATGGCGGGCAGATCTACCGGCGTCAACCTGAAGGGTTCACCCGCAGCTACACGACGTTGTACGGCACCGAGGCGGACAAGGCCCGGGACCTGCACGAAAGCTTCGACCGCCTGCGCCCGCAGATCGACTACCGTCCCGACACCCTGGCGTGGAACCTGACGCCCGGGCAGTTGTGCTGTGTCAGCCAGGGGCTGCACACAACGGTGGACTATGACGCGCTGATCCTTTGCACGGGTGCCACCGACCGCCTCATGCCCATCGAAGGCTGGCAACTGGGCGGCACCTACAGCCTCGGCGGGGCGCAGATTGCACTCAAGGCCCAGGCGGTTTCCATCGGCCACCGCGTGGTGTTCATGGGCAGCGGGCCGTTGCTGTACCTCGTTGCCAGTCAATACGTCAAAGCCGGGGCGACTGTTGCCGCGGTGCTGGACACCTCGCCCCTGGGCTTGCGGATCAAAGCCTTGCCCAAACTCATGGCGCGCCCGGGACTGCTGTTTACCGGCATGAAGCTGTTGGCCCAGCTGTATCGGGCGAAGATCCCGGTGCACCTGGGCATTTCGCCGCTGCAAGTGCTTGGTGAGGCAGTCACCGGTGTCAGTGGCGTACGAGTACGCACCGCGAACGGGGAAACCTTGACGGTGGCGTGCGACGCGGTGGCGCTGGGTTATCACTTGCGGCCGGAAACCCAACTGGCTGACCTGGCAGGCTGTCGCATGCGTTTCGACGAGGCCTCAGGGCAATGGTGGTTGGAGGTGGACGAAGAGGGCCGGACCTCGGTCAGCGGTGTCTACGCCGCCGGCGATGGTTCGAAGATCCGTGGCGCCGATGCCGCCGAGCATGCCGGGCGCCTGGTTGCCCTGGCGTTGTTGCGCGATCTGCAACTGCCGGTGGACGCCGCACAGGTCGCCGAGCAGCGCCAGGCGCTCAAAGTCATGGATGACTTTCGCCTCGGCCTGGCCCAGGCATTTCCCTGGCCCGCCGCGCAAGCCAAGGCCTTGCCGGACGAGGCCATCGTCTGCCGTTGCGAAATGATCAGCGCCGGCGAGTTGCGTCGCACGGTCAGCGAAAAGGGCGCCTGTGAAGTCAATCGGGCCAAGGCTTTCAGCCGGGTCGGCATGGGCCGTTGCCAGGGGCGCTATTGCTCCCAGGCCGGTGCCGAAGTGATTGCCGCGGCAGCGGGTGTCCCTGTGCAGGAGGTGGGACGCCAGCGCGGTCAGGCACCGGTCAAACCGCTTTCGATGCTCACTCGGGAGGTGGCGCCATGACGCTGAATAAAGCCGACGTAGTAATTGTCGGGGGTGGCTTGATGGGCTCGGCGGCGGCGTTTTTTCTGCGGCAGCGCGGGCAGTCGGTGATCCTGCTGGAGCGTGACCAGATCGGTCAGTACGCCAGCGGCGTGAATTTCGGCAACGTGCGGCGCCAGGGGCGGTTCCTCGGGCAACTGGAACTGGCGAACCGTTCCTGGGCGCTGTGGAAACGCCTGCCGGAGCTGATCGACGACGATCTGGAGTTCATCGCCAGCGGGCATATGCGCGTGTGCTATCGCGAGGATGAAATCCCCGAGCTCGAAGCTTATGCGGCGGCACCGGAGGCGGCGCAGCTGGACTTGCAGATCTATCGCGGCAGCGAGCTGCATGCGCGTTTTCCGTTTCTCGGCAAGGACGTCAAGGGCGGCTCCTATGCACCCCACGACGGTCACGCCAACCCGCGCCTGGCGGCCCCGGCGTTTGCCCGGGCGGCCCGACGCCTCGGTGCGCGCATCGAGGAGCGGACTGAGGTGGCGGAGGTGCAGAAGGTCGGTGATGGATTCAGCATCAGCACCACCGACGGTCGCCAGTTCAGCGCCGGCCAACTGTTGATTACCGCAGGCGCCTGGGGCCAGAAGCTTTCGGCTCAGTTCGGCGAGCCGGTGCCCCTGGAGACCAACGGCCCACAAATGGCCGTCACCGAACCGGTGCCTTATGCCTTGCCGACGGTGATCGGGGTGTACACCAAGATTCCCGAAGAGGTGATCTATTTCCGCCAGATCCCCCGGGGCAATATCGTCATCGGCGGTGGCTATCGCAGCAAGCCGGACATGCTCAACCGCCGGGCCTATGTCGAGCCGCGCAGCATCCTCAATCAACTGGACCAGATGCGCCGGTTGCTGCCGGGTGTCGGCAATCTCAACATCATTCGCGTGTGGAGCGGCATCGAAGGCTACCTGCCCGATTCCCTGCCGGTAATGGGCCCCAGTGGCAACGTCGACGGTTTGTACTATGCCTTCGGTTTCTGTGGTCATGGCTTCCAGCTCGGCCCGGGCGTCGGCGATGTCATGGCTGAACTGATCAGCACCGGCAGCACTCGAACTTCCATCGAGCCGTTCTCCATCCGCCGGTTCGCCCTTTCCGCCGAGCAACGGAGCAAGGCCTCATGAAACCCCGCGTGCTAGCCATTTTCGAACGCCTGCTGGCGTTTGAAACGGTCTCCTCAGAATCGAACCTGGCCCTGATCGAATACGTGCGCGAGCTGTTGCTGGGCAAGGGCATCGAGTCGCTGATCGTCAAGGATGAAAGCGGCAAGAAGGCCAACCTGTTCGCTAGCACCGGCCCGCGTGAATTGCCTGGGATCCTGCTGTCCGGGCACACCGACGTGGTGCCCGCGGCAGGGCAGGCCTGGACCATCCCGGCGTTCCAGGCGACCGTGCGGGACGGGCGGGTCTATGGGCGTGGCAGTTGCGACATGAAGGGTTTCATCGCACTGGCCATCGACGCCATGCTCGATGCCGCCGACCATCCCTTGAACCGGCCACTGCAACTGGCGCTCTCCCACGACGAGGAGATCGGTTGCGTCGGTGTGCGTCGCTTGCTCGACGTGCTGCACCTGGCGCCGGTGCGGCCGTTTCTGTGCGTGATCGGCGAGCCGACCAACATGCAGTTCGTGCTTGGCCACAAGGGCAAGGGGTCCTATCGCACTTACTGTCGTGGCCTGGAGGCGCATTCGTCATTGGCGCCGCGCTCGGTCAATGCGATTCACGTGGCCTGCGATTTCATCGCCGCGCTGCGCCAGAGCCAACAGCAATTGCAGGCGCAGGGCGCCCAGGACGCGGATTACGACGTGCCCTACAGCACCGTGCATGTCGGGCAGATCGTCGGCGGCAAGGCACTGAACATCGTGCCGAACCTGTGCACCCTGGATTTCGAAGTGCGCAACTTGCCGGCCGATAACCTGGACTTGTTCCTGGAACAACTGCGTGAGCAGGCCGAAGCGATCGTGCGTGAAGCCAAGAAACTCTCCAGCGTCGCGGACATCGAGATCGAAACCCTGAACGTCTACCCGGGTCTCGACACCCATCCGAGCGTCGAGGCGGTGCGCTTCCTGAAAAACTTCGCCGCCCCCGACACCGGCACTGCCAAGGTTTCTTTCGGCACCGAAGGCGGCCTGTTCAAGCAGCGCCTGGATGTACCCGTGGTGGTCTGCGGCCCGGGCTCCATCGAACAGGCGCACAAGCCCGACGAGTTCATCGAAATCAGCCAGATGGAGGCGGGGGAGCGGTTTTTGGACGGGTTGCTGGGTTCCTTGAAAATCTAAGCCATACACAGAACAAAATGTGGGAGTACGCCTGTGGGAGCAAAGCTTGCTCGCGATGAACGATGACACGGTCTTGATCAATGTCGCCTGATGCACCGCAATCGCGAGCAAGCTTTGCTCCCACAGGGTTTGGTGTTTAGCCTGGGGCCTCGGTAGAGCCTGCCGTCCCACCTCGAAACTTCAGCATCCAACACTGCCCAAACCCCGCTTTCAGCATCCTGCCCCGTGGCATCTCCTTAGACTGGAATCACCTCGGAACAGGACGCGACCATGCTCAAGAATCAATTGAAAGACCCCAGCCTGTTGGCAGAACTCGCTTACGTCGACGGTCAGTGGATCGGCGCCGACAATGCGGCCACCCTGGATGTCATCGACCCGGCGACCGGTGAAGTGCTGGCCCGGGTACCGGCCATGCAAGGCGTGGAAACCCGCCGCGCCATCGAGGCCGCCGAGCGTGCCTGGCCGGCCTGGCGCGCGCGTCCGGCGGCTGAGCGTGCGGTGCTGCTGGAGCGTTGGTACCAGGCCATGATCGACAACCTCGACGACCTGGCGCTGATCATGACTCGGGAACAGGGCAAGCCGCTGAGCGAAGCCAAAGGCGAGATCCGCTATGGAGCCGGCTTCGCCAAATGGTTTGCCGAAGAAGCCCGCCGGGTTTATGGCGAAACCATTCCGGCGCCCAGTGGTGACCGTCGCTTGCTCACGCTCAAGCAACCGGTGGGCGTCTGCGCCGCGATCACCCCGTGGAATTTCCCCAATGCAATGATCACTCGCAAATGCGCACCCGCCCTGGCGGCGGGTTGCCCGGTCATTGTCAAACCCTCCGACCTGACGCCTTTGTCAGCCTTGGCCTTGGCCGTTCTGGCTGAGCGGGTCGGGATTCCGGCCGGGGTGTTCAACGTTGTCACCGGCCTGCCGGCCGGCATCGGCGAAGAACTGACCGGCAACCCGACGGTGCGCAAGATTTCCTTTACCGGTTCCACCGCAGTCGGGCGGCTGCTGATGCGCCAGAGCGCCGAACACATCAAGCGCCTGAGCCTGGAACTGGGCGGCAACGCACCGTTCATCGTGTTCGACGACGCTGACCTGGAGCAGGCGGTGGCCGGAATCATGCTCAGCAAGTTCCGCAACGCCGGCCAGACCTGCGTCTGCGCCAACCGCATCCTGGTGCAGGACGGCATCTACGAGCGCTTCGCCGCGCGGCTGGTGGAAGAGGTGGGCAAGCTCAAGGTCGGCAATGGTCTGGAGGCTGACGTGACGATCGGCCCGCTGATCAACCCGGCCGCCGTGAGCAAAGTCGCCCGGCACATCGACGATGCGTTGAGCCAGGGCGCGCGCCTGCTCTGTGGCGGTGTCCCCGAGGGCGACAGCCAGTTCGTCCAGCCCACGGTGCTGGGTGAGGCCCACGCCGGGATGTTGCTGGCCAACGAAGAAACCTTCGGCCCGGTCGCGCCGCTGATGCGCTTTACTACCGAGGAGCAGGCCCTGGCCCTGGCCAATGCCACGCCGTATGGCCTGGGCGCTTATTACTTCACCCAGGACCTGCGTCGTTCATGGCGCTTCGGCGAGGCGCTGGAATTCGGCATGGTCGGGCTCAACACCGGGCTGATCTCCATGGAAGTCGCCCCGTTCGGCGGTATCAAACAGTCGGGCCTGGGACGCGAGGGCAGCAAATACGGCCTGGACGAGTACCTTGAAGTCAAAGCCTTCCATATCGGTGGGCTGTGATGCGGCCAGCGTTTGAACAGACATTAGGGAGCCATGATTGATGAGCAAACCATTTCGCATCGCCGCCATCGCCGGCGACGGTATCGGCAAGGAAGTTCTGCCGGAAGGGCTGCGAGTCCTGGAGCAGGCCGCGAAAAAGTGGCAGTTGTCGCTGGACATCGAAGTGCTCGATTGGGCCCACTGCGATTACTACCTGGAGCACGGGCAAATGATGCCCGCCGACTGGTTCGAACAGCTCAAGGGCTTCGACGCGATCTACTTCGGTGCCGTGGGCTGGCCGGACAAGGTGCCGGATCACATCTCCCTGTGGGGCTCGTTGCTCAAGTTTCGTCGTGACTTCGACCAATACGTGAACATTCGTCCGGTGCGCCTGTTCCCGGGTGTGCCGTGTCCGTTGGCCGGGCGCGAAGCGGGGGACATCGACTTCATGGTGATCCGTGAGAACACCGAGGGCGAATATTCGTCGGTCGGCGGCAAGATGTTCGAAGGCACCGAACATGAGTTCGTGCTGCAGGAGTCGGTGTTCACCCGGCGCGGGGTCGACCGGATCCTCAAGTTCGCCTTCGACCTGGCCCAGACTCGACCGCGCAAACGCCTGACGGCGGCGACCAAGTCCAACGGCATCTCCATCAGCATGCCGTATTGGGACGAGCGCACGGCGTTGATGGCCGCGCAGTACCCGGATGTGCAGTGGGACAAGCAACACATCGACATCCTCTGCGCGCGCTTCGTGTTGCAGCCGGATCGTTTCGATGTGGTGGTGGCGTCGAACCTGTTCGGCGACATCCTCTCCGACCTGGGCCCGGCCTGCGCCGGCACCATCGGCATCGCCCCATCGGCCAACCTCGATCCGTTGCGGCGCTTCCCGTCGCTGTTCGAACCGGTGCATGGTTCGGCCCCGGATATCTATGGGCAGAACATCGCCAACCCGATCGCGATGATCTGGTCCGGTGCGTTGATGCTGGACTTTCTGGGTAACGGCGATGAGCGTTATCGCGCGGCCCATGACGGGATTCTCAAGGCCATCGAGCGGGTGATTGCCCAAGGGCCTATCACCCCCGACCTGGGTGGGCAGGGCTCGACCCAGGATGTTGGCCAGGCTATCGCCGACGCGCTCTGAGATTTAGCCAGGCACGGACGCCTGCCTCACCTGTGACCCCCTTTGCCCGCTCACACTGCGGGCTTTTTTTGGCCGCCAGCTTCCCATCCACCCCAACTCCCCTGTGGGAGCGAGCCTGCTCGCGATAGCGTTGGGTCTGCTTGCGATGTTGTTGGATGTGCCGCCGTCATCGCGAGCAAGCCCGCTCCCACATTTGATCTGGGACGCCCTTCGGTTTTGCGGCTGGCGCAGGTCCCCTGTGGGAGCGAGCTTGCTCGCGATAGCGTTGGGTCTGCTTGCGATGGTGTTGGATGTGCCGCCGTCTTCGCGAGCAGGCTCGCTCCCACATTTGATCTGGGACGCCCTTCGATTTTGCGGCTGGCGCAGGTCCCCTGTGGGAGCGAGCCTGCTCGCGATAGCGGTGGATCAGCTTGCGATGATGTTGGATGTGCCGCCGTCATCGCGAGCAGGCTCGCTCCCACATTTGATCTGGGACGCCCTTCGGTTTTGCGGCTGGCGCAGGTCCCCTGTGGGAGCGAGCCTGCTCGCGATAGCGGTGTGACTGTCGTACGCCGGATTATTTGACGACGTAAACCTTGCGTACATAGACGCTGCTCTTCCAGGCACACGGCGCATTCAGGGGCACGAACACCGTATCGCCAGTGTTGACCGTCAGGTTGCTGCCATCGGCGGCTTGCAGGGTGACACTGCCTTCGAGCAGGTGCATCAGTTCATGCAGTTTGTGCGGTCGTGACCGGCGGGTGTAGGGCGTCGAGTCCCAGATGCCGATGCGCAGGTTGCTAGCCTCTTCGACAAACAGATTGTGGGAACGACATTGCGGTGGCGGGCTCAGCAGGATCTCGTCGTCGGGTGGCGCAGAGGGTGAGAGCAGGGTGTGGGCGGGGAGCGCCGTGAGCCCGGGATGAGGTTCTTCGACCAGTTGGGTGTCGGCGCAGAAGGCCCAGAGCGACCCGGGCTGCGCTTCGACCTTAAGCGCCGTCCCTCGACCGATCACCGCGCTTTCACCCGGCGTGAGCTGCAGCGTCTGCCCCTGACTGCTCAGGATTACCGCGCCGGCATGCACCACGATTGTCTCACTGAAGGGGTATTCATCGACGCTGAACCGTCCACTCGCGCGGACCACGCCGGCTGCCATGCCATCCGCCCCGGCATAGGCAATGAGTCGGTCGAATGGATCCTTGGCTGCCAGTGAGCCCGGCGTGAATGGGGTGGAAGCTAGGCTGCCATCGGCGTGTGCCAACAGCACTGGGGTGGGTTCGAGCATGAAGATGATTCTCCAGGGAAGCGTTGAAGGAAATAGGGTTCGTTTCAGCCAATGGCCTGGGTCACCGGCGCAAATTGTCGAACCGCACCGGTAGTCTGCGGGGGCGTGCCCCGTGCCATTTGGGCGACGGTGTCGACCTGCTTGAGCCCGACCTCTTCCAGCCAAGGGGCCAGGCCACTGTTTGAGGGAATGTCGATGCGAACGAATGCGTCCGGCACTTCGGCCAGCAGCACGGCGATCAAGTGCTGGGCCTGTTCCAGGTTCTGGGCGATGACCGGGCCAATGCAGCGGCCACGGCCGAAGGGGCGCAGCAGGGCGAAGGCGCACAGGTGACCGTCGCGCTCGATACCCACTGAATGTTCAACGACGTCGAACAGGTCATTGAGTACGGCGGTCCGCTCCAGCCCGCTCCCGGCATTGGCCAGTTCGATCAACTCGGCGCGGTCGGCTTCGCCCAGCACGCGGCAACGTTCACCGACGGCCAGTTCCTGCGGGGCCGGCACTTGCGCGTGCCCTTGATGCTGCTGGATATGCCCAAAATCAACGAACCCCTGGCTGGCATACAGCGGGGCCCCGGCCAGCGTCGCGTTGAGAATGGCGGTGCGCGATCCGCAGGCCTCGATGGCCAGTTCCATCAGTTTGCGACCGATGCCCTGGCCCTGGTACTCGTCGTCGACGATCACCAGGCCAATGGTGGCGTAGTTCCCCTGGGCGCAGGTGAACGCCGTTCCGATCAAACGGCCCTGGTCTTCCACGACAAACCCCTGGGCGACTCGCTGCAACATCGCCCAGTCTTCCAGGCGATGGGGCCATTTCAACTGCACGGACAAGGCATGGGCCGCAGGCACGTCGGTGGCGGTCATGGCGCGATAGAAGTAAGTAGGGCGTTGCGAAATGGACATGGCAGATCACCATAAAATAAGGGACGAAATCGGGTGGATTTGTGCGCTGAAAGTCTGTGTATCTCACCTGCAACCGGGCCTGGCAAGCGTGGCAAATCGATTCGGTATCTTCCGTAAGCAACGGCTCTGCCGGCCACATTTCTTGCTCAAATCAGACGTTTGGCCAGCAGTAAATACCGGCGCGGTTTTTCGCCGTTCAGATCGAAACCAACGGCCACCGAGGGCTCAATAGCTGCGCTCACGGTCAACCAACCCAAGCATCGATTCGCCTCGTTGATGCCGGCGAATATTCTCCAGCAACACGCCAAATGCGCTCTCGGGTTGGGTCATCGCCGCGATGTGCGGTGTCAGCAGGATTTGCGGATGTTGCCAGAACGGATGCTCCGCTGGCGCCGGTTCCTGCTCCAGTACATCGAGCACCGCCGCGCTGAGTTGGCCCTCGGCCAGCGCTTCCAACAGATCCGCTTCCACCAGATGCCCACCCCGGCCCATGTTGACCAGGGCCGCACCCTTGGGCAGTTGCTGGAACAGCTGGCGGTCGAGGATCCCTCGGGTCTGCTCGGTCAACGGCAGGACGCACAGGACAATGTCGCACTGGCCGAGAAAGGCCGGCAATTGCTCGTCGCCGGCAAAGCACGCGACCCCATCGAGGCGATGCTCGCTGCGGGCCCAACCCGACAAGGCAAAGCCAAAGGTCTTCAAGGTGGCGAGTATCTGTCGCGCCTGTAAACCCAGGCCCATGACGCCCACCCGGCGCTGGTGCGCGGGCACCAGGCGATGTGCCTGCCAGCAGCGTTCGGCCTGTTGCTGGCGATAGCGCAACATGTCCCGGTGCAGGCTGAGCACGGCGAAACTGGCGTACTCGCACATGCCCTGGCTGATGCCCGGGTCGAGCAGGCGCACCACCGGCAGCGTTGTTGGCAAGCGACCGAGGTCGAGCTGATCGACACCGGCTGACAGGGCGAACAGCACCTGCAGATTCGGCAACAGCGTTTCGAGCTCGTCCGGGGCCTGCCAGGCTGCCAGGTACTGGATATCCCGCGGGTCGCCAATGTCTGGCCAGGCACGCCATTCGATGTCCGGCGCGTGTTCGGCGAACAGGCGCCGCCAGTGTTCGCCGCGTACCGGGTCAGCTTTATAGAGCAGGGCCATGGGTCACTTCTCGCCTGAAATCAAGGAGCTCCTAGCATGCCTCAACGCCAGAGCAGGATCTGTCGAAAGGGCTTGCGTAGCAGCATCAGGCTGCGTTGCAAGGCGCCTCCTGCGGCAGATTCCATGGGAGTGGAATGCCTCTGGAGGATTCTGCTGTTTGCCGGGGTGTAAACAGTCGATCCGGATTTCTCAGCGGCCAAGTTCGGCTTAGACAATCGCGTCGAACCCTTAACCTGTGAACACACCGCAACCGCTTCCTGGGGGCGAGGCTCACGATGGGAAATGCCATGAACAGTAAAGTCGAAGAAACTCCAAGTCTGCTCCGTCAGCGTGATCGATTCGTGCCACGTGGCCTGGTCACCGCTCACCCGTTGGTCATCGACAGGGCCCAGGGCTCGGAGTTGTGGGATGTGGACGGCAAGCGCTACCTGGACTTCGTCGGCGGCATCGGTGTGTTGAACATCGGCCACAATCATCCCAAGGTCGTCGCTGCGGTGCAGGCCCAGTTGCAGAAAGTCTCCCATGCCTGCTTCCAGGTGGTGGCCTACAAGCCTTACCTGGACTTGGCCCAGCGCCTGTGCGAGATGATCGGCGGCCAGGAGCACTACAAAGCAGCCTTTTTCACCTCCGGCGCCGAGGCGGTGGAAAATGCCGTGAAGATCGCCCGTGCCCACACCAACCGCTCGGCGGTGATCGCCTTTCGCGGTGGCTTCCATGGCCGGACCTTGCTCGGCACCACGCTGACCGGCATGAGCCAACCGTATAAACAGAATTTCGGTCCGTTCGCGCCGGAGGTCTTCCACACCCCGTACCCGAATGCCTATCGCGGTGTCACCAGCGCGATGGCGTTGCAGGCGCTGGACGAGCTGTTGGCCACCCAAGTGGCGCCCGAGCGGGTCGCGGCGATCATCATCGAGCCGGTGCAGGGCGATGGCGGTTTCCTGGCAGCACCCGCCGAATTTTTGCAGGGCCTGCGCGCATTGACGCAAAAGCATGGCATTGTGTTGATTCTCGATGAAATCCAGACCGGTTTCGGCCGCACCGGCAAATGGTTCGGTTTCCAGCACGCGGGCATTCAGCCGGACCTGGTCACGGTCGCCAAGAGCCTGGCCGGTGGCTTGCCGCTGTCGGGTGTGGTCGGCAAGGCCGAGGTCATGGACGCACCGCTGCCCGGTGGCCTGGGCGGCACCTACGGTGGTAACGCGCTGTCGTGCGCGGCGGCGTTGGCGGTGATCGAGGCATACGAGCAAGAGCAACTGCTGGCCCGTGGCGAAGTTCTGGGTGAGCGTCTGCGCCAGGGCCTGTTGCGCCTGCAAGCGCGCTACCCGCAGATTGGCGATGTGCGCGGCAGCGGTTTCATGTTGGCGATCGAATTGGTCAAGCATGACGAGGCACGCACCCCGGACGCCGACCTGAACCAACGCCTGATCGACGAAGCCCGCGCCGGTGGCTTGCTGGTCATCAAGTGCGGGGTGTACCGCAACGTCTTGCGCTTCCTGGCACCGTTGGTCACCAGCGAAGCACAGATCGACGAAGCGTTGCAGATTCTCGACGCCGCACTGGCCCGGGTCGTGGGCTGAAACGCCTGGCATGGGCGTTTGCCAAGGCAAGCGCCCATGCCACTAATGGAGCGCGAGTGATGGACATCATCGGAGGCTTTACCCATGAGGCTGACTGAATATCGAGCGTTGTTGATCGACTGCGATGAGGTTCTGGTGGATCGCGACGCTGGCGTCTGGACGGCCTTGCAGCCGCTATTGGAAAACCATGTCGACTCACCGGACAAGACCCGGGTTCTGGCCGAGTTCGACGAGGTGCTGCGGGCCCTGTATCCGCGCTTCGGCGAGCTGGGCTTCAGTGGGTTGCTGTGTTTCGCTCACCGCCAGTTGGCTGAACGCTGGAAGCTCAAGGTCAGTTGGGAGGAGGGCATGAGCTTTGCTCGTTCGGCCGCCGGCTGGACGCTGTTCGAGGATGCGCCAGGGGCGATGCTCTACCTGCGCAAGTTCTATCGCCTGCTGGTGCAGGGGGATCGTGATGCCGAGGACCGGGGTGCCCTGTGCGAGCGCCTGGGCATCGAGCCGGATGATTTCATTTCCCTGGCGAGCGACCCGTTGCAGGATCGCGATTGGTTGCTGGCCAACGATCTGGATGCCGAAGCTATCCTACAGATAACCCGTCCTGGCGCCCGTCCACGGGAGGTCGGGGCGGTTTGCCTGATCTGCCGAAGCAGCGAAAACCCGTCCACGCCCTGTGCGGCGGACTATTGCATCAACAGCATGGCTGATCTGGTGGCTCAGCATCAGCTGTCCTTACGACGCTGATTTTGTTAGAAGATTGTCTTACGAACGGCAGGCAAGAGGTATGCGATGGAAGGTTTAGCGAAACTGGACCGGATCGACATCAGCATTTTGGTAGAGCTTCAAAAAGACGGTCGCATGACCAACGTCAGCCTGGCCGATGCCGTGGGCTTGTCCGCCAGCCCATGCCTGCAACGGGTCAAACGGCTGGAGTCGTTGGGGTACATCTCCAGCTACAAGGCCCATCTGAACCTGGCCAAGATCACCGACTCGGTGACGGTCTTCACCGAAGTCACCCTGAGCGACCACAAGCGCGAGGACTTCGCCAAGTTCGAATCCAACATCCGCCTGGTGGATGAAGTACTCGAATGCCACCTGATCAGCGGCGGCTACGACTACCTGGTGCGGTTCATGACCCGCAGCATCCAGGACTATCAGGACGTGATGGAAAGCCTGTTGGACAAGAACATCGGCATCTCCAAGTACTTCAGCTACATCGTCATCAAGTCACCGGTGCGCAAGGACGAGATTCCGTTGCGCAAGTTGTTGCGGCATTGAAGCCGAGACCTATCCAGGAACAACTGTGGGAGCAAGTTCGCTCCCACACCTGATCTCTGGTGTACGCAACCCCTGTGTCCACCGCCAACCCTTGTGGGAGCGAGCTTGCTCGCGATGGTGGTGGATCAGAGCCATAAATGCTGGCTGACATTCCGCTATCGCGAGCAGGCTCGCTCCCACTTGATCTCTGGTGTACGCAACCCCTGTGTCCACCGCCAACCCTTGTGGGAGCGAGCCTGCTCGCGATGGCGGCGGATCAGAAACATGGATGCTGGCTGACACTCCGCTATCGCGAGCAGGCTCGCTCCCACACTTGATCTCTGGTGTACGCAACCCCTATGTCCACCGCCAACCCTTGTGGGAGCGAGCTTGCTCGCGACGGTGGTGGATCAGAGCCATAAATGCTGGCTGACATTCCGCTATCGCGAGCAGGCTCGCTCCCACACTTGATCTCTGGTGTACGCAACCCCTGTGTCCACCGCCAACCCTTGTGGGAGCGGGCTTGCTCGCGATGGCGGCGGATCAGAAACATGGATGCTGGCTGACACTCCGTTATCGCGAGCAGGTTCGCTCCCACAGGGGATGCCTGGTGGCGGGGGCTTGCTTTATTCCTGGAGGAACTTCAGCAGATCCTGGTTGAGACGGTCCTTGTGCGTCTCGGTCAAGCCATGCGGCGCGCCAGGGTAGACGATCAGTCGAGCGCCCTTGATCAGCGCAGCCGAGGCCCGACCCGAAGCATCGATGGGCACGATCTGGTCGTCATCGCCATGAATCACCAGGGTTGGCACGTCGAACTTCTTCAAATCACCGCGAAAGTCGGTAGCCGAGAATGCCGCGATCGAGTCATAGGTATTCTTGCTGCCACCTTGCATACCCTGCACCCAGAACGACTGGATCAGCCCTTGGGATGGCTTGGCACCCTTGCGGTTGTAGCCGTAGAACGGACCTGAGGCGATGTCCAGGTACAGCTGCGAACGGTTCTCCAGGGACGCCTTGCGCAGGCCATCGAACACCTCGATAGGCAAGCCGCCGGGGTTGCTTTGCGTCTTGAGCATCAACGGTGGGACAGAAGAGACCAGGACGGCTTTCTTCACTCGGGCGGTACCGTGCCGGCCGATGTAACGTGCCACTTCACCGCCTCCCGTGGAGAAGCCCACCAGCGTGACGTCCTTCAGGTCCAGGGCTTCAATCACCGCCGCCAGGTCGTCGGCGTAGTGATCCATGTCGTTGCCTTCCCAAGGCTGGCTGGAGCGCCCGTGACCGCGACGGTCATGGGCTACCACGCGATAACCCTTCGAGGCGAGGAACATCATCTGGCCTTCCCAGCTGTCGGAGTCCAGCGGCCAGCCGTGGCTGAAGGTCACGACCTGGCCATCGCGCGGGCCCCAGTCCTTGTAGTACAGCTGGACGCCATCCTTGGTGGTGATGTAGCTGGCGGACTGGACCACGCTGCCGACAGCAGATGCGCTGGCAGGGGCCTGGACAGGCGACGCGGCCTCGGCGCTGAGGGTGGCCAATGCCAGGGTCGCGACAGCGAGGGTGCGGTTGAATGTGTTCATCGTTTCTCTCTCCATAAGGTCGGTTTGATCTGCGGCGATCGTCGTCGATCGCGTTGGTGGGCAGATTAGAGAGAGAGGACGAGGACGAGAACGGCGCGGGTATCGATAGCAACTATCAGAAAATTCGAATAGCTGCGTTTCGCTTCGGTTGCGGTGAACCAGCCGTCAACCCAAAGAAGGCATCGGCCCCAGCGAGTGCAAGACCCACATGACCGCCGCCACCGCTGCCAGCACTGCGACCACAATGCTGATCAGTACCCATTTCAGGATTTTCCGCCCTTTCGACGGCTGGGACCTTGGCGCATGTGCCTCTACCGTGTAGTGAATTTCCCCGGCGCATCGCGGGCAAGCAGCGGTGTCGTAAGGGAGGAGAGAGCCGCATTGATCACAGTTTGTCATGTCGTCACTTCGAGGCTCAAAGGAGGGGTAGCCCTGTATGGGCTTGTAGAAGCGGACCGAAAGTGTGTGGCGTCGGTCGCTTAATATTTGTAGACGATGCCCAGCCTGCCCATGATTTCCAAGGCGTTGACCAGGCCCAGACCGTTCATGGGCAGGCAGGCGAAGGCCTGGTATTCGTCGAAGTGCGTGCCAATGGCCAACAACTTCAAGTCATGGGCCTGCAGTTGGACATTGAAATACTGCAGTAGCGCACGCTCCCAATCGTTGGCGCGATTGATGGTGTCGATGGTTTTACGTTCAGGCGCAGGGATTTCAATGCCCAGTTGCCGCAACGGGGCGAGGGCATTGACCGCATCGACTCCGTAGGACGACCACTCCTTCCATTCGAACTCCGCCAATTGATTGGCCTCGGTGAGCGCTGCCGCGACTTGCGTCCAAGCCCAATCCCATTGCCCGGTAGGCGCGGGGATGGCCTGAATGAGCGCCTGCGCGAGGTCCTCGTCGAACAGGCAATCGAACAGATCGGCCAGGGTATCGGCCAAATCGGGCTGCGACCCTTGTCCCTGGGTGTCGAGGTCGTGGCTCAAGCGCTGCCACAGACTGCCCAGCTCGTCCCAGTCCTCGTCGTCCATGTCGTCATCGATCACCTGGGCCTTATGGCCGCGCAGGTAGTCGTCCAGCCGCGTCTTGCGCACACGTACGCTGCCCTCGACGAGATCGACGTCATAGCTGCGGTAATCCAGGTAGTTGGTCTGGAAAACGATGCGGTCAGGAAATACCTCATGGGCGAGGCTTTCCTCTGCATCAAAATACGACGCGCCTTCGAAGTCGCCATGGGCGGCGATGATGCGTTGGAACGACAGTGGGTCGATTGGATTCATAGGGGCTGGGTCACAGGGAGGAAGGAAAGCGCCGCGCACGCTGGCCGATATCCGGTTCGCGCTGATCGTACACCAACGCTTGGAGGCTGCTAAGGGGAGGAATGTGGACTGCGTCAACTGTCGGGTGTGTGTTTGGGTCTATGCTTACCTTGTCCTTTGAGTCAGGCCCACCTATGTACGAACACCGAACAATCCGCAGGGAGCACAAGTGAGACATTCGATACCGGCTGCAGCGTTGCTCTGTCTATTGCTCGGCACGGTTGATGCCAGGGCCGAGGAGTATCAGGTCGTCACCGAAGAGTGGGCACCGTACAACTACCAGGAAAACAATCAGCTCACCGGCATGACCACCGAGATCGTCCGGGCCATCATGACGCTGACCGGGAGTGATTTCGAGGTGCTGCTGCAGCCCAGCATGCGGGCCACGCAGATACTGAAGCACCGGCCCAAGACCATTATGTACTCCCTGTTCCGAACGCCGGAGCGCGAGCCGCTGTACAAATGGGTCGGACCGATCGTGGAAGAGTCCATCCACCCCTATCAACTGGCCAATACGCCTCCGGTGAACTCCCTGGAACAACTGCTGCACGCCCCGCAGATCACCACCCGCCACGCCGGCCTGGTGCCCCAGATGCTGCAGTCGCTGGGCTTCAACAACCTGGACAAGAGTGCAACCGAGAGCAAGCTGCTCTACCGCATGCTGCTTGCCGGACGCACCGGCATCATCATCGGCGACACCGATGCGGGAGTGGCCTACTACAGCCGCCAATTGAACATCGCGCCGGGCACTTTGCGGCGGATTCCTATCGAGCTGTACCGCTCATCGCTGTACATCGCCTTCAGTCCTGACAGTGAAGATGAAGTGGTGGCGGCGTGGTCACGTGCGTTGGAGCAGTTGCGCCGTTCCGGGGAGTTGGAGCGGATTCAGCGGCGGTATGAGGAGGCGGCTGGGCGGTGAGGAGAGATAGGAAGCTTGCTCCCGTAAGTCGTACCAGGCTTTTTACCGCTCTTGATAGTACTCGGCTCTACGCTTGGCATTTTCCCGCTGCACTTCTTCATGATGCTCGCGTGCTTCCCGCGCTCTCTCTTCATGGCGCTTTTGGTGTTTCCTGTCTTCGGCTCTGTCCATTTCCTGCTGGCGTTCCCAATGGCGCCTGTTTGCCTCTTGATAGTCCTTGTTCCGGTCACTGGCAAATGCACTCGCTGAGGTGAAGCCAATCCAGGTCAGTACAAAAATGGCAGCCATTTTCATGTGATTGTGTCTCTAGCGGGGATGGGGGCGTTTACGGCTTCCGGTAGACCATAAGAATGATCGTAAGTGCATGCGTTCGGCGCAAAGGGGCGTTCCGAGTCATGCCCCCTTTTGCCTGGTTTTTTAGAAACTGTACTTGGCGGTCAGCATCATATTGCGTGGGTTGCCGTAGGAGTCACCGCCATAGCTCACGGAGTTGGCGATGGTCGAGTAGTACTGGCGGTCGAAGATGTTGTTGGCATTGACCTGCAAGTCCAGGTTCTCGCTGACCCTATAGCCGGCCATCAGGTCCGTGATGGCGTAGCTGCCCTGTTCGAGACGGTATTTACCGCCATCAGCCAACGAGATGTCGTTGTACATGCGGCTCTGCCAGGAGACGTTGCCGCCCACACGAAGTTTTTCCAGCGGGCCCTGAAAGTGGTAACTGGTGGTCAACTTGAACAGATGCTCAGGCGTGTCGGTGTCGAACTGCTTGTTCACGTTCTGTGGGTTGGCGGCATCCTTGATGGTGTGTGTGCGCGCGTAGGTATAGCCACCGCCGACTTGCCAGTTTTCGGTCAACGCGCCTTGCAGTTCGAAGTCGATACCCTGGCTGCGAATCTCGCCGGAGGCTTCATAACAGGTTGCCTGTGGGCAGTTTGCCGTAAACAGTTGTACGGCGCGGTTTTCCTGGTCGACGCGGAACAGCGCCAGGCTCGCATTCAGTGCGCCGTCGAAATATTCGCCCTTGATGCCGATCTCGTAGTTCTTGCCAATGATCGGCGTGACCGGGTTGCCGGAGGTATTCTTTTCCCGCTGCGGCGTGAAGATGTCGCTGTAGCTGACGTAGACCGAGTGATGGTCGTCCAGGTCATAGATCAAGCCAGCGTAACGGGTGACGTTACGGGTGACCTTGTAGTCGCCTTCGCCATCGCGGTTATCGTAGTCGTACCAGTCCAGGCGTCCGCCGAGGATCAACTTCAACGGGTCGGCCAGGCTCAGGCGTGTGGTGAGATAGACGCCGTCCTGAGTGGTCACCTCACGCTGGTTATCTGTGTGGACGAAGTCCGGTTTACCCGCATTGATCGGCCAATTGGTGTCGTACGGGCTGTAGTTGTGGGTGGTCATGTCGTAGATGCGCTTGCTGGCGCCCACCACCAGTTCATGGGTACGCCCGAACGCCTCGAAGGGCCCACTGGCAAAGGCGTCTACGCCGGCCTGGTTTTCATCGAAGTCGGCCTGGTAAACCGTGCGGGCCAGTGTGTTGTTGACCCAGCGCGATTGATAGGAGCCGGAGAACAACGCGTTCTGTTCGGAGTAGTTGGCGTTGACCTGAAGGTTCCAGTCGTTGGCCAGGCGATGACGGACTTCGGCGAACAGCGTGTTGATCTCCTGATCCTTGTTCTCCCAATCCGTACCCGGGTTGTAGGAGCGCGGCAAGTTAAGATGATGGCCGTCCTGGCCGATCATCGAAGAGCCCCAGAAGTAATTGGTCTTGTCCTTCTGATGAGAAAAACCCAGGGTCAGGGTGGTGTCTTCGCTCAGATCCGCTTCGGTGACCGCATAGAACAGCCCGTGATCCTCCTCAACGTTGTCGATGAAGCTGTTGGCATCGCGATAAGAAGTCACGACCCGGCCGCGCAGCGTGCCGCTGTCGTTGAGTGGGCTGGAGGCATCGACCTCGCCGCGATAATCGTCCCAACTGCCGGCGGCACCGGTCAGGGTGACTTTCTGCTCGGCCAATGGCCGCTTGCGTATCAGGTTGATGGCAGCCGATGGGTTGCCTGCCCCCGTCACCAGGCCGGTGGCACCGCGCACCACCTCGACTCGATCAAACATCGCCAAGTTAGGCTGGGAACCGACGTTAACGCCGTCGTAGCCGCTCGGGATGCCGTCATACATCAAGTTGTCGATTTCAAAACCGCGCGCCTTGTAAGTCTGCCGGCCAGGACCGCTGGAAAAGTCCAGGAACAAGCCGGGCGTCGCCTTGACCACGTCGTTGATGCTGGTCATCGTCTGGTCGTCCATGCGCTGACGCGTAATCACGGTGACGGCCTGCGGAGTTTCACGCATCGTCAGCGGGAGTTTGGTCGCGGTCGACATTGCGCCGGTGGTGTAGGACTCGGTGCCTTCCGTGGTACTCCCCAGTTGGCCACTACCGGTGACCTCGGTCGCGCCTAGCTCCAAGACGGCTGGAGGGGCGCCGCTGCTGTCATCGGCAAAGGCCGGAGCCAGGGTGGCCATGCAGATAGCCATGGCCAAAAGATCGCGGGCAGGGTTGAAGTAACGCGGTGGGGTGGCACAAATCGACATGAACCGATCCTGATATGCTAATGATTGTGAGAATGATTAGCATTAAGTATCACAGGATTTGTCCGGACGATAAAGCTTGTTGCGGCTGGACTACGTTTTGGGAGAAGAGGATTGCGTGACGGTATGAACAGGTTGTCTGGGCAGTGAGGTCGCAGAATCGCGAGAGCCGACTGCACAATTTTTCACGCTCTGCGCAAACTGAAATTAGTTGCCTCGGCCACCACCAAACGACCATTCATCGTTGGCCGTAGTGGTGATCACTACCATTACATCCTCGGCATTGAGACCTGGCGCATGTCTCAGTTTCTCCACCAGATCGCGGTAGAAACGCTGTTTCGTCTCGATGCTTCGAGGACGGCCGGCGGTAATCGTGATCAGCACAAAGTCATGGCTACGGGGCCCACCCAGGTAGTCTGGATCAAATATCAGCTCGCCCACTTCATGCTGGTGAATGACTTGGAAACGATCGGCCTTCGGCACCTCGAAGCTATCAACCAAGGCGTCATGCAAGCCTTGGGACAATGCCTGTAAATACTCGGCTGACTTCCCTCGGTGCAATGAAATACGTGAAAACGGCATGATGTTTTTCCTCTGATTGGTTAATCGACAGGGACAAACTATCAAGTCGCGATGGTTCCGAATATTAGATTTGATAGAGTGGATCATCCCAAATTAATGGACTATCCCATGCGTCGTCCGACCTTCGATCTTGATGTATTGCGCACTTTCGTCACCGGCGTGGAGTTCAATAGCTTTGCCAAAGCGGCGGATCGTCTCGGTCGATCGACTTCCGCCGTGAGTGCTCAATTGAAGAAACTCGAGGAGCAGATCGGTACTCCGGTATTGGTCAAATCCGGTCGAGGGTTAGTCTTGACGCCCATAGGTGAATCATTGCTCAGCCATGCCCGGCGTTTGCTGGAATTGAACGATGGCATTTTCCAGACCCTGCATGAAAGCCAAGCCGCTGGGACAATTCGCTTCGGGCTTCAAGAAGACTTCGGGGAACATTTACTGAGCGAGATCCTCCGACGCTTTGTCCAGACTTACCCGATGGTAACTCTCGAAGTCAGGATCGCGCGTAACGCCGAACTGCTTGCGTTGGTCGAAAGTGCCGGCCTGGACTTAGCCCTGACATGGGACACAGGGCACACCTCGCCCTATGCCACGCGACTGGGCGAAACACAGATGTACTGGATCGGGCTTCGTGACACACCGTCACTGACCCACCTTGCTGACTCTCCGCTGCCATTGATCATGTTCGACGCGCCTTGCGTGTTGCGTAGCGCTGCCACACAGGCACTGGATGCCGCGCAAATTCCCTGGCGAATCGCCCTGACCAGCCCCAGCGTTGGTGGTCTCTGGGCGGCTGTCGCGGCAGGCTTGGGCCTGACGCTGCGAACCCGCATTGGGCTGCCGAGTCATCTCGCCGTCATGTCCGGCTTGCCGACCGTACCAAGCCTTGGCTATGTGCTTCACAGCAGCGGAGAAGAGCCGACACCCGCCATCAAACAACTGGCTGCGTTGATCAAAACGAGTCTGCAGGAGCAGACGTTCGGTTTGTAACCGTGCGAGGCTTTTTCACAACTGGAGCTGCTGCTCTGAACGCTGCTGGCGGTAAGCCAAACCCCCGTGCGTAATTACGGCTCAATTACGTAGCGCTTTCACAACCAACCCCGAACGCCGCATGGGTGACACTTTTGGCATTGGCGACCATGAGTGTCCGCGCCTGAA
The DNA here is from genome assembly GCF_030687595.1 of Pseudomonas sp. FP2300. Lineage (NCBI taxonomy): Bacteria > Pseudomonadati > Pseudomonadota > Gammaproteobacteria > Pseudomonadales > Pseudomonadaceae > Pseudomonas > Pseudomonas sp. FP2300. Next base: position 4,363,998 of record NZ_CP117440.1, on the reverse strand, counting down.
GCAGGCAAACCCTTTTTCTGATACCCGCATGGTTGCCGAGTATGCCAAGGCATTGGGGCTGGACGTTGGGCTGCGGCGAGCCCCTTTCATTTAGTGACCAGCTTAACGCTGATAAGCCAAAAGCCGGCGCTCAGCCAATCGGAATACACCCACCAACGCGCACGCCAGCGACATGTAGAGCAGGGCGGCGATGCCATAGGCCTGGAAGGTCTTGAAGGTGGCGGCGTTAACATCTGCCGCGATTTTAAGGATGTCAGGAACGGTCGCGGTAAAGGCGATGGCCGTGGCGTGCAGGACGAAGATCACTTCGTTGCTGTAGGCCGGAAGTGCCCGGCGCAGCATGCTCGGTATCAACACCAGAATGAACAATTGGCTGCGGGTCATGCCCAGGGCCAGCGCCGCCTCGATCTCACCGCGTGGGGTGGTGCGCAGTACGCCGGCGAGAATCTCGATGGTGTAGGCGCAGGTGTTCAAGGCCAGCGCCAGGATCACGCAATGCATGCCGTCACGAAAAAACCACCACAGGCTCGGCGACTCCCTGATCAGGCTCAGGCTTGCCAGGCCGCTGTAGATGATCAGCAGTTGCACGAACAGCGGCGTGCCGCGAAACACCAGGGTGTAAAGCTGTACAGGCAGCGCCAGCCAACGATTGCCGTAGGTGCGAACCAGCGCCAGGGGGATCGCCGCGGCCAGGCCGATAACGGCGGACGTCACTAACAGCCACAAGGTGACGGACAAACCACTCCAGCGATAACCGTCGGACCAGAGGAAGTTCGGCCCGAACTCTTTGAGTATCTCGATCATGACACGCTCCGCCGCGGTTCGATGCTGTAGCGCCGTTCAAGGTGCTTGAGGGCCAGGCTGGAGAGGATCGCAAAGGCCAGGAAGATCGTTGCAATCACCAGGTAGAAGAACATCTGCCTTGAGGTCGCGTTGCCCGCTTGTTTGGCGACTTGAACCATGTCATTGAGGCCCAGCAGCGATATCAGGCCGGCACTTTTCAGGAGCACTTGCCAGATGTTGCCGATGCCAGGCAATGCGAACCGCATCATCTGCGGCAGGCGGATGCGCCGCAGTACCTGCCAATGACTCATGCCATAAGCCCGGGCCGCTTCCAGTTGGCCGAACGGAATCGCCTGGAAGGCGCCACGAAAGGTTTCGGCGCAATAGGCACCGTAAATGAAGCCTAAGGTGCCGATCGCAGTGCCGTAAGGGTTCAACTGCCACGACTCGCGGCCGAACGCGTCTGCCACCTGGTTGAGTCCGATCTGCGCGCTGTAATAGATCAGCAGCATCAGAACCAGGTCCGGCACGCTGCGCACCAGCGTGGTGTAGACCGTTGCGACCAGCCGTAGCGGCGCCACTGTCGAGAGTTTCGCCAAGGCCCCGAGCAGGCCAAGCACGATGGCGACGCAGGCGGCCCACGTGGCCACTTGGACGGTCAACCACGCACCCTGGAAAATGAGATAGCCGTACCCTTCGAGAAACATGCTTTCGGGCTCCGCGCGGGTGGTTTATTTCGGCGAAATGTCGAAGTCGAAGTACTTTCTGGCGATGCGCTCATAGGTGCCGTTGCGGTGCAGCCGTTCGAGCGCCTGATTGATTTCTCCGGCCAGCGCGGTATCGTTTTTACGCAAACCGATGCCGGTGCCCGGACCGAAGATCTCCGGTGACTTGACCACCTCGCCGGCATAGCCGAAGCCCTTGCCCATCGGCTTTTTCAGTAGGCCTTCGGAGACGGCGATGGCATCGTCGAACGCCGCATCCAGCCGACCGTTGATCAAGTCCGAATAGGTCAGGTCACTGCTTTGATAAGGCACCACTTCCACACCCTTAAGGCCCCACATCCGCTTGGCATAGGTTTCGAACACGCTGCCTTGTTGCACGCCGATGCGCTTGCCGCGCAAGGATTCGGCCGTGGGTTGCAACGGGCTGCCTTGCGGGGCCACCAGGCGTGCCGGGGTGTCGTACAGGGTGTTGGAGAAGGCGATTTCGGCTTTGCGGGCTTCAGTGATCGAGAGGGCGGAGAGTATCCCGTCGAATTTCCTGCCCTTGAGGGCCGAGATCATGCCATCGAAGGCGTTTTCGACCCAGACGCAACGGCGTTGCAACTCGCTGCACAGGCTTTCGCCCAGCTCGATATCGAAACCTGTCAGCGAGCCGTCCGGTCGCTTGGACTCAAAGGGCGGGTAGGTGGGGTCGACCCCGAAACGCAGCTCTTCGCTGGCGCCCCAGGTCATCAGCGGGCTGGCCACAAGCAACAAACCGATCAGACATTTTTTCATCGACAGGGTATCCACGATAGGTTGGTAGAACCGTCCCGGAAAGGGGGCCGGGGCAGCACGCATCAGCCTTGATTGTTCAAGGCGTGTTTCAGTTCTTCGGCGCGTTGGGTGTCTACGGTTCGTCCATGGCCAAAGCCACCGTCCCAGCCGCACACCTGGCCGGCATGATCGACGCCCCGTGCAAGGCACCCGGCGAGGCTGTGCCGGGCTTGCCATGCCAACAGGAACGCGGCGATAAAGCCGTCGCCGGCGCCCATGCTGTCGACGAACGCGCAGGGCCTCGCGGCCTGCTCATACACACCCTGTGCATCGACTGCGAGAGCGCCTTGGGCGCCACGGGTGATGACTACCGTCGCCGGGCCCATCGCCCGCATCGAATCCGCCAGTTCACGCGCTTCGCTTGACGACAGATCGGCCGACGAAAAAAAAGCGATGTCCACTTGCTGGATCAGCGCCTGCCAATCGAACTCGACCCAGTTGTCCGAGAAGTCGAATGACAGGCAGCCACTGGCCTGGCGAATCTTCGCCAGTTGGCTTTCAAGACCGCTGTAGAGACTGCTGTGTGCCAGCGGGAATTGCGCGAGATAGGCCAGGTCGTCAGCATCGAGTCGCAGTTGACGACACACGCCCGGATCGCTGCCAAGAAACACCCGTTCGCCCGCGATACTGTCGACACACGCCCAGCCATTGGCCCCCATCAGCGTTCTGCAGCGCGATGCATCGACGCCTTCCTGTTGCAGGCAATCGAGCAGGTACTGGCCGTGCCGGTCATCACCAACGCAGCCCAGGTAGGCACTGCGAGCACCCAGCCGGGCGGCAAATACCGAGACGTTGAGTGCGTTGCCGCCGGGGTATTCGATGTTCCGGTCCAGGTACACATCCAGGGTGTTGTCGCCGACCGCGATCAGGCTGGCCATGCTCAGTACTCCGTTTTCCACATGTAGCGGCGCGTTGTCAGCGGCTGCTGGTGCCAGACGGCGAGATGCGCGGCAATGCGCTCCACGGCGATGCCGACGATGTACGGCGCGACAATGGCGCGGATCTCTGGATCGATGCCTTCCATCGGGAAGTCCTTGGCGTCATAGACCATGACCCGTCCGGTGTACCGCTGGCAGAAGCGCACGACGCGCTCCATTTGTGCGCGACTGGGGTCTTCGCCTAGCAGCAGGAGCAGGGGAGTGGTCGCGTCGATGGCTTCGAACGGGCCATGGAAAAACTCGGCAGCTTCCACTGGCAGGCAATGCAGCCACTGGCTCTCCATCACCACGCAGACGCCGAATACGTAGGCGGTGGTGAACATCGGACCCGAGGCGAGGAAGTACATCACGCGATCATCTTTATACAAGCTTGCCTCTTCGATGGCGCGCCGGTCGTTATTGATCGCCGCATCGGCGAGGGCCTGTGGCAGTGCCTTGAGCGAGCGAGTGAGCTTGTCCAGCAACGGCCAGCCTTCGCGCTTGGCCAGGATCCCGCCGACCAATGCCTGGAGGATCATGAAGCAGCCGAAGTACGCCTCATCGGTACGTCCCAGCAGGAAGCAATGTTGAACAGCCTGGGCCAGCGGCAGCTCGGCGGTTTGTGTCACGCCTACGGTGAGGCAGGGTTTGTCTCGCAGGAAATGGGCGGCGGCGATGGTCTCCTGGGTGGTCCCGGACTTGGAGGCGAGGACCACCAAGGTGCGTTCATCCAGGCGCGGCGGGTCGATATCCATGAACTCGGCCGGGAAGTAACGGCGCACTTCCAGTGTATGGCTGTAGCGCTCGAGCCAGTATTGCAAGCCGAGCATGATGCGGTTGGGAGCACCGCAACTGACGAAGTAGATGCGGTCGATCCGCGTGGCCAGTTCTTGGCCAAACTGCTGGGCGTCGTCGACGATTTGCACGGATTGCTGCAAGGAAGTGATGAATCCTTCCCGATTGAACTGGATCGCCATGTGAGCTCCTGGAGGCTTTGTTGCGGTGGCTCATGTGACTGTTCATGATCACCGTTTAGACCAAAATCTATACCATGAAAAATACCAATACAAGGCTTTTTCTCCATGGTCTAATGGGCTGCCTGAGCGGTTTTCAAGGTATGCACCGGGCCGTTTTTTTGTTCTCATGATCAAGCTGGCGGGTTTGCGACGGTTTTCCGGTGGTCATTGTTGCAATGCCGCGGCAGAAAAAATAATCCAGGATGTAGACCATGAAAGTTCTTCCTTCCAAGTCCTCCGATGTGGCCCTCCTGGCGCCTGAACGCAAGCAGGTCGCCTGGCAGGCCGTCCAGGCGCTGCTGGAAATGCTGGAGCGTCCGGAGTTCGGACCGACTGAGCGAATTCCGGCGGAACGGGACCTGGCCGAGCACTTGGGCATCAGCCGGATGACACTGCGAAAGGCTCTGCAAACGTTGATCGACCGTGGAGTCCTGGAGCGCCGGGGCAATCGCGGCACCTTTGTGACCGCGCCAGGCGTCGAGCGGCCCCTCAATACCGTGGCCCGCAAAGGTATCGCCGAAGTGGTGGAGCAAGCTGGGGCCAGGCCTGGCAGTAAATTGCTCTACTTCGAACAAACCCAGGCCAGTGCCCGCGTGGCGAAACTGCTGAAGATCCAGGAAGGCGACACGTTGCTGACCATCAGGCGCCTGCGCACTGTGGATCAAAAGCCATTCTGCATCGAGACCAGCTACATCCCGGCCGCCCGTGCACCGGAACTGGTGGCGGGAGACCTGGTCGAGGGGGCCTCGTTGTATGCGTTGTTGTTATCGCGCTACCAGATAGAAATGGAGAGCGACGAGGGCACGCTGAGCATCGCTACGATGAACGACCAGGAGGCGCGCTTGCTCGAGGTCGAGCCCGGGACGGCGGCGCTGGTCTACCGGGGTGTGATCTTTGATCGTCAAGGGCAGCCGGTGGAATACCTGGTCTCGATCAACCACCCCCAACGCGTGGTATTCAAGCTGGCGGACAGTCGGGTCAATAGTTTCCATACGGATCTTTAGTCCAGGACCGGACGGTCGATCTGTTCGCTTATTTGTGCAGCGAATCGCCGCTGACCCCTGATCAGGCTCGCGGCGAAATGTTTAGTTTTGGCGCTACTTGTAATGTTGTTCGAACACCGCCAACTGCTCAGGCTTGATCAACTGAAAGGGCACCCAGACGTCCGTTTCCACCGGTTCTCCCTTGATCATCTTGAGCGCTGCTTGTACCGCGCTGTTCGCCTGGGCCTTGGGATCCTGGAATACCGAGGCGACCAGCATCCCGCGCTTGATTGCCGCCAGGCCGTCAGGCAAGCCGTCGATGCCGACGATCGCAATCTCGCCCTTGGCTTTGCCGGCCTGCTGCAAGGCCATGGCCGCACCGATGGCCATCTCGTCGTTGTTGGCGACGATGGCATCGAAACGGCTGCCCGCCAATAGCCAGTTACTGGTCAGGTCCATCCCTTTGTTGCGCTGCCACTCGGCACTCTGCTGCTCGACAATCTTGATCCCGGGATAATCCTTGAGCACCTGTTTGACGCCTTCGGTGCGGTCGTGGGTGGCGTTTTGCGCCAGGTCGCCCATGATGATCGCCAGGTTGCCCTTGCCTCCGAGTTTTTCGGCCAGGTAGCGCATTTGCAGCTGTCCGGCCTCAATGTCATTGGACGCCACCGTGACGACGCCTTTGGGCAGGGTGCGCTCGTCCGGGTGACGGTTGACGTAGACCAGCGGCGTCTTCGCTTCGACCGCCGCGCGGGTAATGTTGGCCGTGGCGGAGGTGTCCACCGGCAGGACAATGACCGCATCCACTTTCTGGTTGATAAAGCCCTGGACCTGGTTGAGTTGGCGCACCACATCGCCCTGGGCGTCCTCGAACTGGATCTGCACGTTTTCCTTTTTCGCGGCCGCGTCCAGGCCGTTACGCACGTAGGTCATGAAATTGTCGTCGACCCTGGCGATGCTGACGCCGATGCGATAGTCGGCGACGGCCCACTGGCTCAAGAGCAACAGCAGGGTGGCGAAAAGCAGTTTGCAACGACGCATGATGGTTTTCCTTTTGTTGTTATGAGTTGAAACGTCATCAATAGGTAAAAAAGTGCATCGCGTTCCGAGTGATATCCGTGCAACGCGCTGACGTCATCCATCAAGCGTGAAGGCCTGCTTGAAACGCTCGAGGGCGACTTCGCCGTCACCGCTGGCCCAGCCTTCGAGGCCGACGACACCGCTGTATCCTATGCCGAACAAAGCCCTGGCAATGGCGCGATAGTGGATTTCACCGGTGCCAGGTTCCATGCGGCCAGGCACGTCGGCGACCTGGATTTCGCCGATGGCGCTGGCGGCGCGCTGGATCAGTTCGATCAGGTTTCCTTCGCCGATCTGTGCGTGATAGAGGTCCAGGTTCATCTTCAGGTGCGGGCTGCCCACGGCCTCGATCAGCGCCAGGGTATCTTCAGCGCGGGCGAACGGCGTACCGGGGTGATCGACTTCGGTATTGAGGTTTTCCAGCAGGAATACCCGACCCGCGTCTTCGCCCAGGCGAGCGATTTTTTCCAGCGTCTTGCAGGCACTCAGCCACATGCGGCCGGTAGTCTGGGCAACGGGCTTGACCGGCAAGCCCTGATCCCCCAGGCCTGTGCCATGCAGGTTCAGGCTTGGGCAACCCAATCGAGCGGCGACGGCCAAGGATTCCTGCGCGCTGCCGAGCAGTTGCTGGATACCCTCGGGATCGGTCAGGTTGCCCGAGATATAGCCGGTCATGGAGGTGAAATCCGCACCAGTCGCTACGAGGGCCTGGATGTCTTTGGTCGTCCAGTTCCATATCTCGACGCTGAAGCCCAGCGCGTGGATGCGTTTGACCCGCTCGGCAAAGGGCAGGTCGAGAAAGACCATCTCGGCGCTGACCGCCAGTTTGAACGGTATGAAACTCATGAACGGGCTCCTTGCACGCGCACCGGTGTGCCCTGTTGGAAGGACTCGATGCAAGCGCGGGCGATGGCCAGTGCCGCTCGGGCATCTTCGCCGCTGGCCAGGGGTTTTTCGCCGCTGCGCACGCAACTGACAAAATGGTTGAGCTCGGCCACATAAGCATCACGCAGCAAGTCGGTGTCCATGCGCTGGGTGTCGGCCTGGACCCCATTGGCCAGGTAGCGCAGCAGGTCCGAGTCGTTGACGTTGCCCATGGTCAGCATGCCCGCGCTGCCGAACACTTCGCCCCGGACATCGTAGCCATAGACTGCCTGGAAATTGGCCTCGGCCGTGGCGATGGCGCCATTGTCGAAACGGATCGTGACCACCGCCGTGTCAAGAAAACCTTTGTCCTTGTAGGCCGGTGCGATCAGCGCATCGGCCATCACAAAAACTTCAATCGCCTCGGCGCCGGGGTTCAGGTAGCGCAGGGTATCGAAGTCATGGATCAGGGTTTCCAGGAAGATCACCCATTGTGGTGAGGCGGCCGGGTTGTTCAGCGCCGGGTCGCGGGTCAATGAGCGCAGCAGTTGTGGCGTACCGATCCGGCCGGCAACCACGTCCAGATGAGCTGTGCGGAAGCTTTTGGCAAAGCGGCGGTTGAAGCCGACCTGGAGGGTCACCCGTGCATCGGCAGCCGCGGCGATGGCGCGGTCAGCTTCGTCCAGGGTGATCGCCATCGGTTTTTCACAGAACACGCCTTTGCCGGCCCGGGCCGCACTGATCACCAGCTCGGCATGGCTGCGTGCCGGGGCGGCAATTAGCACAGCGTCGATATCCGGATCATCGAGCAATTGCTGTGGATCGGTATAGACCTTCTGCACGTCCAGTTCTGCCGCGAGGCGCGCGGCTTGGCCGGGGGTCGGGTCGGCGATGGCGGCGAGGCATGCGCCAGGGATGTGCCGGGCAGCGCTCAGGCCGTGAAAACTGCCCATGCGGCCGGCGCCGATGAGGCCAAGGCGGATGATCTTGGATGTGCTCATGAACATGACTCCCTTTATTGTTTTTACGACTCGGCGATAAGAACGTCCTCGTCTGGATAGGTGGGGAGCAAGCGCTGTGCCAAAAATTAAACTATTGATATTTAAAGTGTTTTATTCTGCATGGTTCGAATTAGTGTTCATTTTGATTACATGTCTATACTGGCATGTCAAAAATATAAACACGTGGTCGGACAATAATGAATGAGCAACCGGCGGCATTGAGCGAAGAAGACCGCGATTACCTCACCACGCTCGGCCCAGCATCGTTGAACGAAGGGCCCAGCACCGTGCTGGATGAGGCCTGGCGAGCGTGCTTGCAGGGAGCTATCGATCGCCCTGTCGGAGTCAGGCGGGTGATCTGGCAGTCCTGGTTGCGCAGCGTCCATGCCGGCCTCGATCCGGAAGATGGCGAGTACCGTTTTGTCGCGCCCGCCGTCCTGACCGCGACACTGGCCGCCAACCGGGTGCTGATCGCCGCTGCAGCGCAGGTCATGCGCGGTTTGCTCGCCTATAACCCCCGGGGCCATATCAACCTGACCGATGCCGAAGGCACGACTTTGCATTTCTGTGGCCTGGACCTCACCCCCATAGGCAGTCGACTGCTGGAGTCGGTCCAAGGCACCAATTGCACCGGGCTGGCGATCGTCGAAGACCGTTTGGTCTATGTGCTGGCCGAGGAGAACTTCGGGATTGGCCTGCGCCAGCGCCGCATGCATTGCGCCGCCGCGCCAATCCGGGATGCCCACGGCCGGACGCTGGGTATGTTGACCCTGACGGCGGAGCCAGGCTGGTTTCATTTCCATACGCTGGGCACTGTCCAGGCCGCGGCCGAGGCGGTCTCGAGGCAGATGGCGCTGCAAGCCTTGCTGCAAGAGCAGCAAACAGTCCTCGAGGTGCTCAACGAGGGCTTGGTGGTATTGGATGAACAGGGCTGCATCAAGGCGCTCAACCATTACGCCCGACAATTGTTCCGCGTGGGCCATGACCTGCTCGGCAAGCCGTTCAAGAGCCTGGGGCAGAGCGAATTGACCGAGGCCGTCCTGCTTGCCAGCGGGGAGGGCGTGCGGGACCTGGATTGCACCTTTGAACTGCACGACCGCAGCCATCTGGCGTGCCTGGTGTCGGTCTGCCCGCTGGAGCAGGGCGGGCGGATTGTTTCGCTGCGCGAGAACCGCCGCATCCGGGAAATCACCCGGCGGATCATTGGCACCCAGGCCAGCTACACCTTTGAAACCATCCAGGGCCGCTCACAGGCGATTCAGGATGCAATGCACCTGGCCCGGATTGCCAGTCGCAGTGATTCGACCACGCTGATCCTCGGCGAGAGCGGCACGGGCAAGGAACTGTTCGCCCAGGCGATCCATAATGCCAGCGACCGTTGTGGTGGTCCTTTTGTGGCAGTCAACTGCGGAGCCATTCCCCGTGACCTGGTGCAGAGCGAACTGTTCGGTCATGTCGAAGGCGCTTTCACCGGATCGGCTCGCGGTGGCTCGGCAGGCAAGTTCGAATTGGCCGATGGCGGGACGATCTTCCTCGACGAAATCGGTGACATGTCCTTTGATGCACAGGTCAGCTTGCTGCGCGTCCTGCAGGAGGGTGAGGTGACGCGAGTAGGGGCGAAAAAATCGCTGCGGGTCAACGTTCGTATCATCGCCGCCACTCACCGCAATCTGAGTCAGGCGGTGGCCGAGGGGGCCTTTCGTGAGGATCTTTACTACCGGCTCAACGTGCTGAACCTGACGGTGCCGCCCCTGCGGATGCGTCGCGAGGACGTGCCGTTGCTGGCGCGGCATTTTCTCGCACGTTGTGCCCGGTCGCTCCGCAAGACCATGCACGACCTTTCCCCGGCGGCGTTGGATATCCTTAGCGCTTATCACTGGCCGGGTAACGTTCGCGAGCTGGAAAACGTCATTGAGCGGGCGACCAACCTGGCGATGAGCGAACTGATCCAACCGAACGATCTTGCGTTGGAGATCAGGCAGCGAGGGCGACCCTCGACGTGGGGAAGTACCCCTGAGCCTCGGATGGCCCCCGACCTCGGCACCCATGAAATGAATGCAATCATCGCCGCCCTCACCGAAACCCGCGGAAACATCCGTCTGGCAGCTCAGCGGTTGAATGTGTCGCGTGGCGGGCTGTACAACAAAATGAGTCGGTTTGGACTCAAGGTCGATGCGTTCCGTGTTTAGCAGGCGGCCTCACGGCCTCCAGATTTCGACATCCTGGGCATTTACCGCGTTGGGTAGCAAACCTGCGGCAAAAAAGGCGTTGGCAATTTTCTGCTGTTCGCTCAACTGATCGGCTGTCACCGGCTGTACCTGATAACTGCGATGGGTGTTGGCGGCCTCGACTGTCTCCACGTCGAGGTTGCCCCACAACGGCCCCAGGACCTGGGCTGCGTCTCGAGGATGGTTCTTGACCCAGGTCCCGGCTTCCTGCAGTTGCTCGTAAACGAGTTTGAGCACCTCAGGATGTGCTTTTGCGTAAGCAGTGCCGGTCAGGTAGTAGCGCTTGTAGCTGGCCAGGCCGCTGCCGTCGGCCAGGGTCCGCGTTGGTAGTTGACGCTGCACGCCGCTGAGGAAGGGTTCCCAGGTGACCCAGGCGTCAACTTTCTGGTTTTCGAACGCTGCCCGGCCATCGGCGGGGGACAGGTACGCCGGTTGTATGTCGGAGAACTTCAGGCCGGCCTTGTCCAGTGCCGCGATCAGCAAATAATGGGCGCCGGCCGCCTTGGTGACGGCGACTTTCTTGCCTTTCAAGTCCGCCAACTGTCGCAACGGCGAATCCTGGCGCACGACGATGGCTTGGGCTGAAGGTGAGGGGGCTTCTTGGGCAAAGTAAGTCAGCCTGGCCTGGGCGGCCTGGGCAAAAATCGGCACGGTATCGGCCACATCGGCACTGACATCGACATTGCCGACATTCAACGCTTCCAGCAATGGCAAACCGCTGGGAAACTCGTGCCAGCTCACATCGATATTCGCCTCGGCGAGGGCTTTGTCCAGCTTGCCTTGGGTTTTCAGCAGCGTGATCAGGGTCGATGATTTCTGATAGCCGATACGCAGGGTTTCTCGTGCCTGGGCCGGCAGGGCGAGAGTCGACAAGACCAGCACCGCGACCAGGCTGGCCAGGGCAGGGCGGCGCAGTAGCGCCCCGGAATGCTTGATGAGTTTTGACATGGCATGCTCGATATTGGCTAAGGAATGGGTAACCGCTTGATGAAGCTTATTGTTCTAAAAACCAATTTATAAATACTTTTTGAGTATTAGCTTAGGCGGCTTTGCCGGTATCAAAACGCGTATTGCAGACGGGTGTAGTAGTAACCGCCGGTGAAGCCGAAGGGCGAATAGCTGCCCCAGTTATCGCCGAACGAAGAGTTGCTGACACCGATATGGTCGGGGTACTTGTCGAACAGGTTCTGCGCGCCGACGGCCACGGTCAGTTGTTTGTCGATTGCATAAGCCACATCGAGGTCGGTGATCCATTTGGCCGAATACTTGCGATCCAGGCTCGGATCGCTCGAGCTGTTGACCTCGGTGTAGGTGCCATAACGGGTCAGGCGCAGGTTGACGTCGAAGTCGTTGATCGCCCAGTCGGCAGAGAAAATCATCTTGCTGCTGGGGGAGGTCTTGGTAATCAGTGCTCGGGACTGGCGGCCGAGCAACTGGAAGTCGCCCAGGGCGCTCAATTGCGAAGGGGTGTCGTTGACGCTGAGGATTTTCGTGTGGTTGTAGTTCAGGGCCGCGGTCCACCTCACTGAGCCATAACGGTCCAGGTTCTGCCGATAATTACCCACCACATCGACCCCGGACGTCCGGGTGTTGGCGCCGTTGGTGAAGTACTGCGCACCGGCGGTGGCTGGCACACCAATGCTGTCGAGCAGGGCGGCGACGCCCGGTCCCTGAAAACGTTCGCTGAGCACCAGACGGTCGCGCAGGTTGATGACGTAGCCGTCCACGGTCAGGCTCAGGTCTTCGCTGGGCGTCAGGGCGAAACCAAGGCTGAAGTTGGTCGAGCGTTCGGGTTTCAACGACTCAGCTCCGAGCGCCTGGGCGCCGGCCGAATCCACCGGCAGAATCACGTAGTTGTATGACTGATAGACACCATTGATGGTGTCGAATCCGGTCGAGCGCGCGGTGAAGATCTGGTTGGCCAGCGACGGTGCGCGAAAGCCATTACTGAGGGTGCCGCGTACCGAGAACACCGGGTTGAATTCGTAGCGGGTGCTGAGCTTGCCACTGCGGGTGCCGCCAACGCCTTCGTTGTAATGCTCGTAGCGTGCGGCAACGCCGAGGTACCACTGCTCGACGGGGTAAAAGCCCAGGTCGATGTAGCTGGCAACGCTGTTGCGGCTGACTTTCTGCGCGTCTTCGGGGGTAATGCCGTTGGTGACCTGGGCTCCGGGATCGGGGCGTTCGCCGGCCCGTGGATGGCCGACCGGGAACACATAGCCGCCATCGATGTAGGAGGCCTCGGAGCCGGCGCGGGTTTCGTAGCTTTCACGTCGGTGCTCGAAACCGAAGGCCACGTCCAGGGGTTTTGCCAGGCCGATTTCGTAGCTGTTTTTCAGGTCGAGGTTGCTGGTCAACTGATCGGCGATGTAGATGCCGGAGGTGAACTTGTTCGGCGTGTTTTCCCCCAGTGACGGGTTCTGGTTGTTGTAGGTGCGTTGCTTGGCGTAGTTGCGCCCGTACGTGCTGCTCAGGTCCCATGCCCAGCCGCCGAAGTCCTCGCCCTTGGCGCCGAACGCTGACTGGAAGTCGGTTTCGTTGACCAGCCAATAAGGGCTGTAGCCGTCAGGGTAGCCGTTGGGTCCGGTGGTAATGGTGTTACGGCCATTGGGCAGGCGGAAATTCTGCCCGTCGTTGTTCTCCCGGGTGGCCAATGTGGAGAACGAGTAGAGCGTGACGGCGTCGTTCAGCGGCAGGTCGAGGTTGTAGCCGACATCGGCCAGTTGGCTGCGCGGCAGCCCGTAGCCTTTGTACGTGTGATGGCTGGCATCGGCCTCACGCGGGTCGGGCGAGCCGTCGGCCTGCGGGTAGTAATGGGAGGTGTAGCCGTTGCTGCCGGCCTTGTTGTCACGCTCTTGATAGCGGGTGTCGAACGAGACATTGAGCACCCCGGCTTCACCGATCTGGAAACCATAATTGAGCGCCTCCTGGGCAGTCCCGCGTTTACCGTCGTAGCCCTGGCCCAGGGTGGTGTCGGAGCTGCCTCCCGTGGTCTGCTTGAGGATGATATTGATCACCCCGGAAATGGCGTCCGAGCCGTACTGCGCCGCCGCGCCGTCGCGCAACACCTCGATGTGATTGATGGACGCCACCGGGATCAGGTCGAGGTCGCTGGGGGCTGCGCCGCTATTGATGCCGTTGATGTTCAACGTGGCGCTGGTGTGCCGGCGCTTGCCGTTGACCAGCACCAGCACATGGGACGCGGTCAGCCCGCGCAGGGTGGCCGAGCGCACCACGCCGCTGGCATCCCAGCCGGCGCGGTCGGGCAGGTTGAAGGACGGGATGAACTTGCTCAGCGCCTCCAGCAGGCTCGGCTTGCCCACGGCGCGCAATTGTTCACCCGTCACCACATCGATGGGCGTCGGGCTGGTGGTTACCGTGCGCTCGGTGGCGCCACGGTTACCGGTGACCACCACGGTGTCGAGGGTTGGCGAGCCGTTTTCGGCGGCCTCAAGGTTGAATGAAGCGAGGCCGCAGGCAATCGACAGCGGCAGCAGTAACGGACGATAAGGCGTGGCACGGCGCGTTTGGCAGTTGAACATAAGCGTGAAGCTCCTGAATGTCGGCTGAGGTCCGTGTCACTTCTTGCGAGCGGCGACGGCTTCGATTTCCACCAGGCCGCCGGGCAGCGGCAAGGCGACCACCTGGACGGCGGTGCGCGCGGGTTTGTTCGGCTGTTCGACGCTGCCGAAGAACGGCGTATAGCCTTCCTGCAGCCCGGCGAAATCGAGCTTGCCGCCCTTGGCTGGGTCGCCCACCAGGAACACCCGCAGTTGCACCACATCCCCCAGGTCCAGGCCCTGGCTTTGCAGTACGCCCTTGAGTTTGTTGAGGATCGAGGTGGTCTGGGTCGCGGTATCGCCGTAGGCGGCAAAAGAGTCTTTCGGCGCTTGCGGGTCGTGCAGGTCAGCGAGCAGGCCGCTGACGAACAGCAAGTCAGTTTGTGCGGGCACCGACACCGCCAGGGAAATTGGAAAATAGGAGTTGGGCAGGGCGATGCGCTTGATCTCGTCGGCGTGGCTGGTGAAGGCGGTGGCAGTCATGAGAAGTCCTGTAAGCAAGGTCATGGTTTTCATCGGTCAGTCCTTTATCGAAATGAATCAGGCGGCAACGCCCGGTTGCTGGCGCTCGGCATGGCGGCCGATCAGAGAGACGATGCGCCGCGCTGAATCAGCGGCGGTGTTCTGCCAGATACCGACACCGCCATGGGCGAGGGCGTCGCTGGCCAGGTAGGTGCGGCCTTGGGGTTGGTTGAGGATCTGGTAGGCCTGCTCGCCGACTTCGTCGTTGACGATCCACGGGCCTTTGCTGAACGGCACCTTGGACCAGTTGATGGCCACCGGTTTCTGCAGCTTGGCGCTGTGGCCGGGATGCAGCAGTTCGACGGCTTGCCGGGAAGAGGCGAACTGTTCGGCGAGGGACTTCCTGGCGAAGGACTGGGCGGCTTCGCTGGTGTTGTAGGCCGCGACCAGGATGCCCTGGTCACTGTTCAGGCGATCGCTGGGATACCACAGCCCCTTGACCTCATGATCCAGGTAAGACAGCCCGCCGAAGATGTTGAAGTCGGTCTCCCAGAATCGCGGCGACTGCCAGGCCACTTTGTTCGCCTGGTCGCTTTGCGCGCTGAGGATCGCTTGCTTGAAGGGCGTGCTGAAGTTGCTCGGTAGCCTGGCCAGCAGCGGCAGGGGCACGGTGACGATGGCGTAGTCGGCGCTCAGGGTCTGAGTCTTGCCGGTCTGGCGATCCCGATAGGTGATGCGGCTGCCAAGCTCTGCGGTCTGGATGTCACTGACTTCGGCATGGAACCGAATCGCGTCCTTGAGCTTCTCGTAAAACGCGAAAGGGATCCGATCCATACCGCCGACCGGCTGGAACATGGTCGAGGAAAACTCGGGGATTTCATCGAACACCAATGCCCCCCAGAGCTTGGGATTGAGCAGTGTCTGCAACTCCAGCGGTGTGCGGGTAAGGCCGGTTTGATCGCCTGCACCGGGGATGCGGGTATAGCCCGAGCGCACCGACCCCTTGTATTTGAAGTCGGCGTTGAGGTCGCCATAGACCTTCAGGAAGTTCAGCAGCGCCTGACGGTCGTCGGCACTCAGGTCCTGGTCCAGGGCCTTGCGGCTGACGGTGCGCGCCAGCAGTTCGGACAATTGTCCTCGAGTGTCGTTGACTGCCTGGCGCAGCTGGAACGCCGGCTGTCGGGCGTCCGGCAAGGCCAGCGCATTACGGCTGCTGTTGACCAGCACTTGCAGTTCGACGCCCAGTTCGCGGCAGTAGCCGAGGATCGTCTGGTGATGGCTGGGGATGCGCGCCGGGCCGGCGTTGAAAAACTGCCCGTCATCGAACTCCACGGTCTGGCTGATGCCGTCGTCGAAATCGACCTTGGTGCCACGCCGCAAGGTCCAGTTGCGTCCGCCAACCCGTTCACGGGCTTCGAGAATTGTCACGGTGAAGCCGGCCTTGCGCAGTTCGTAGGCGCTGACCAGGCCGGAAATGCCGGCGCCGACCACCACCACGTGTTTGCCCTTGCCACTGTTGCCCAGCTGTAGCGGGGTGAAACTCGCCGCCACCGCCTGAGGTGTCAGGCCTAGCGCACCGAGGGCGCCGAGGGCGGCGGAATAACCACCGACGGCGGCAATGCGGGAAATCATTTGCCTGCGAGTGAAAGCCATGAAGTGCTCCTTGGCATGGTTGCCGATCAGGGGGTCAGAGGTCGTAGCGCACAGTCAGCAAGAGGGTTCGCGGATCGTTGATCGAGTAGTAGCGGGCGCCACTGGAGGGCACGTAGCCGACTGCCTGTGGGTATGCGCGGTCGAGCAGGTTTTTCACTGACAGCGTGGTGGTCCAGTGGCCGTCGCCGGAGATGTAGCGGGTGTTGGCGTTCCAGAAGGTCTGCTGGGGAATTTCCTGGACGTCGTCGTTCAACGCGTTGGCGTAGGATTTGGTCTGGAACTGCGCATCGGTGCCGGCCAGCCAGGTGCCGGGCAATCCGGCCGGGATGGTGTAGTTGAGACCGACACTGGTGTTCCAGCGCGGCGAGTACACCAGTTGCTTGCCATTGGCATCGACCCCGGCGCCGCTGGCGTTTTCGAAATCGTCGTACTGGCTTTGCAGGTAGCCGAGATTGAAGGTCAGTTGCAGGTCGTTGGTCAGCGCGCTGAGGGTTTCCAGCTCGACGCCGTAGGTGTGTGCCTGGCCGACGTTGGTCCGCAGGCTGACCCCCAGCGCCGGGTCGTAGGCGTTGGTCTGCAGGTCCTTGTAGTCGTTGTAGAACAGCGCAAGGTTGGCGCGCAGGCGGCGGTTGAAGAAGTCGCCTTTGAAGCCGGTTTCCCAAGTGGTCACGTCTTCAGGGGAGAACGCCTGCTCGGCGGCAGCCTGGGTTGGCGCGCGGTTGTCGTAGCCGCCGGCCTTGAAGCCTTTGGCGACATAGGCGTACTGGTTGAGGTGAGGTGTCCAGGCGTATTCGAAGCCGAGTTTCGGGCTGGTGGACTGCCAGGATTTGCTCGAGTCGGCGGTGAAGTTGGTGCCGGTGATCTGGCGGTCGGTGGTGACGGCGTAGTTGGTGTAGTCGAAGTTCTTGTGTTCGCGAGTGAAGCGTAGCCCCGCGATCAGCGACAGTTGCTGCGTGACTTTGTAACTGCCCTGACCATACAACGCATAGCTTTCGGTATTGGTCGTGCTGTATTGACCCTGGCCGATCACCCGGTTGCGCGCGATCGAGTAGGTCAGGCTGTCGCGTTCGGCATCGAACTTTTCCCGATACAGGTACAGGCCGGTGCTGAAACTGAAATCGTCGTAATCGCCGTTGAGCTGGAACTCTTGGGTGGCGTAGTCCTGCTTGTAGGTGATCAGGCTGTTCTGAATCAGGGCGGCCTGGCCCGAGTTGTCATAGTCCACCGGTTGGTTGAACGCGGAATAGGCGGTGACCGATTTGAAGTTCAGATGGTCGTCGATGGCGTAGATCGCCCGCAGCACCGAGCTGCCCTGGTCGAGACGGTTTTTCGGATTGAGGCTGCTGTAGCTCTTGAACTTGTCGAAGTGCCCGTCGGCATCGAATGGGGTGTAGCTGGTCGTATCGCCACGGTCGAAGGTTCCGGCCAGGGTCAGTTGCACGTCCCAGGGCGAATCAATGGGATTGAAGCGCAGCTTGCCGCGGTAGGACTGCAGGTCGACATTGTTCACATCCTTACCGCGGGTGGGATTGGACACGGTGCCGTCGCGGCTCAGGCGAATCGCCGAGAAGCTGCCGAACAAGGTGTTGTCCACCAGTGGGCCACTGATCAGCAGGCGAGCGTTCTGGGCGTTGTAGTTGCCGGCGCCGAGTTCGAAGAACCCCCGGGTTTCCTGGGTCGGGTCACGGGTGATCACGCGGATCGCGCCGGCGCTGCTGTTGCGCCCGTAAAGCGTACCCTGGGGGCCGCGCAGGACCTCGACGCGTTCGACATCGTTGAAGTCGAGCATCGAGGAAATCGCCCGTGGGATGTACAGGTCATCGGCGTAGACCGCCACGGCGGCTTCCTGGATCGGGTCGGTTTCGCCGATACCACGAATCCCGTAGGTCTGCGCGCTGTAGGAGATCGACTGGCGGCTGAGGGTCAGGTTGGGCACTTGCCCGGAGAGATCGCGGATGCTCTTGATCTGCTTGTCTTCCAAGGCGTTTTCGTCGAACGCGGAGATCGCCAGCGGGGCTTTCTGCAAGTCCTCGCTGCGGTGTTCTGCTGTAACGGTGACAACGGGGAGGGCACCATCCTTGGTGTTTTCTTCGGCGTGCGCTGACAACCCGAGCAAGGTCAGCGATACGGCCAGCGTCAGACGGCTTTTGGTGATGTCGTGCATGGTGAGCCCCAGGTGCGTAGGTGTGGCGTTGGTGTTTCATTTTTTTTGGGCAAAGCGTTGCCGCAGTCATGGCTTGAAAGTCATGGCGGAGGTGGCTTGGGCCGGTTCAGGTTTTGGGTGTGGCAATTGACCGTGGAGTGGTGTCGGCCGGAAAAACGTGCAGTTCCGAAAGCCTCCACCTGGTCAGGGGTCGGTGATGGTTGTAACAGTATTTGTATAATAAGGCGCTGTAAAAGTCCGATTTGTTATAAGTTAATTATAAAAAATTGACATCAATATTGTTATTAAGATGCGTAATTCTGATGTTGTGTCGGTGCGAATGTACCCAAATCCTGTGGGAGCGAGCCTGCTCGCGATGGCGTTGGCACATTCAGCATTGATACAAACTGAACGACCGCTATCGCGAGCAGGCTCGCTCCCACATGGGATGTACATCTCCCGCCAGGATTGCCGGGGGTCAGTACCCGCGCTGTACATTCGCCAGATTCTCTGGCGCCAGTCCGGCCAGGAAACGCTCGAGGTTGGCCAGGAAGCTGTCAGCGATTTCGTAGCGAATGTTGCTGGAGATCGCTGAAGTGTGGGGTGACAGACGTACCCCGGGATGGGTGTAGAGCGGGTGGCCGTCGGGCAGTGGCTCGGGCTCGGTGACATCCAGAGAAGCCAGGCCAATGAGTCCGCTGTCCAGGGCTGCAAGCAACGCCTCCTGGTCAAGCAAACCGCCACGGGCGATGTTGATCAGGTGCAGGCCCGGCTTGGCGCTGGCGAGCACCGTGCTGTTGACGATATGTCGTGTTGCCTCGGTCAGTGGCGCGGCCAGCACGAGGTGATCGGCTCGGGAAAACAGCTCATGGATATCCCGCGCGGCCTCGACTCCCTCGATTTCGAAGGGAGTCTGGCTCTGACGCAGCGCCAGCACGTTGATGCCCAGGGCGCGGGCCTTGGTCGCCAGGCTACGGCCAATCGCACCAAAACCCAGGATCCCCAACGTACTGCCCTTGAGAGGCGTCAGGGCGGTGAAATTCCATTGCGCATCGTGCACCCAGATGTCCGGCAGTCGCTTGGCTGCCGCGAAGATCGCCGCCAGGGCGAATTCGGCGATGTTTTCGGCGGCACTGCCCCTGGACGTACTCACCACAGGGCCGTCGAACAGCCACCTGGGGTAGAAGTCGATCCCCGAAGACACCACCTGGACCCATTTCAAACCGTAAGGCCAACCAGGAGGCGGCGTGTCCGGCGCCAGGTAGCCGCGCACATTGATGGGTCGTGCCAGCAACACGCTGGCGGTGGCCGGGAGGTCACTGGGGACGCCGGCCGGTACCTCGAGGACCTCGGTGCCAGGATGTGTGAGCGCGAGGCGCTGGCGAATCACCTGGTTGAAGTCTTCATCCAATTGGCTGGCGATCACGAGGGTGCTCATGGGAGGTCCTTTTTCTGACGTTGAGCGAACACCGCTTTGCCGACGCCCTGCAGCACGGCATCGTTTTGCGGGGTGTGGATGCGACTGCACAGTACGTCGCGGTAATGCCGTTGCAGCGGATTGTGCCGCGACAGACCCGGGTTGCCGGAGGCTTCGATGGCGAGCTCGACCGCACGGATCGCGTTGCCTGTCACCAGGTACTTCAATTGCGCGGCGTGGTGGGCGGGGGTGCGCCCTTCGGCGGCAGCATCGAGCAGGCTGCGGTTGGCGAACAGCAAGGTGTCGATGTGCCCGACGGTTTCCTGGAAGCGCGGCAGGGTCGACAGCGTGGCGCCGAGGTTGGACGGCTTGCGCTGTTCCAGCCAGCTCACGAACCAGTCACGGGCGGCTTGCGCGACGCCGTCGTAGACCGCCGCGAGCAACACCGCCATCCACAGGAAGCCGTCGCTATCGAGTTCGGGCTGCGGCGCGCTCCAGGGGCTGACGCTGACCGCGTGATCCAGCGGCACCAGCACGTTGTCGAACAGCACTTCGTGACTGCAGGTGGCGCGCATACCCAAGTGGTCCCAGTCCTCGATGATGCTGATGCCTGGGGTATCCCGGTGGACCAGCCAAGCGCCCACCAGTGGATCTTCATCGGTGCTGCGGGCCCAGACGTTGAACCATGTCAGGCCATGGCTGCCGGTGGAGTAGATCTTGCGGCCGCTGATTCGCCAGCCTTCCGAGGTGCGCCTGGCGACAGTCGCTGGCAGCCCGCCACGGGCCGGCGTGCCCAGGTCAGGTTCGACGCGCAAGGCGTTGATCAACGCACCGTCGCGCACGGCATCCTGGGCGACGCGCAAGCGCAATGCTTCGGGCCAGGTCCGGCTGTCCTGCAGGCGCGAGTGCTGGAGGTATTGCATCACCAGGATCAAGGCCGTGGAGGGTTCGCCCTTGGCGACCGCAGCGATGACCTTGCGCGCCTGCACCAGGCTGGCGCCGCCACCGCCGAGCGCCTTCGGTACCGTCAGGGCCAGCAGGCCGTGCTCGTGCAGCAGCTTGAAGTTGTCCTGGGGGAAGTCGCCGCTCTCGTCATAGACGTGGGCGGTCGCGGCCAATTGTTGACTGAGGCGTTCGAGCACTGTGTCGAAGTCGGCGACATTAACCGATTGCAACAAGGGTGGACGTAGGGAAGAAAGACTCATGGCGGGTTCACTCAATCAAAAAGGTAAGAGCCAGCTATAACTCCCGTGGCGAGAGGGCTCACAGTGGCAGCAGGCGGAAGTTGCGGTCCCACAGCGGACTCACGTCGAGCCGTTCGTTCAACACGCCGGCAGCGAAGAACAGATCGGCGACTTCCTGTTGCGAGGCGATGGCCTGGTCGTTCACTTCAATGATTTTCGTGGGCTGGCTACGGTTGTTGTACATGTCGAGGAACACTGCTTTGTCGACGCCCAGCAATTGCGCCGACTTGGTCGCCCAAGGCTCGGGATTATTGTTGATCCACTCCCAGGTGCGTGCCTGGCGCTGGATGTAGTCCTGGATCACCTGCTTGCGTAGCGGGTCTTCCAGGGCTGCGGGTCGTGCGGCGATCAGGTAGTTGCCGGACAGGTAGCCCAAGGCTGTCTTGAGTACCCGGGCGCCACTGCGGAACTTCGCCAGTTGGATGAACACGCCATAGATCACCCAGGCATCCAGCTGGCCACTCTGGAATGCGCTGAAACCGTCCTGGGGCGTGAGCGCCACCGCGGTGATGTCGTTCATGGTCAGGCCTTGTTCCTTCAGGGCCTTGATCAGGAAATAGTGGGAGGTGGTCGAGCGCACATAGCCGACCCGCTTGCCGCGCAACTGTCCGATCGATTCGATAGGCGAATCCTTGGGGATGAGGAATACCTGGTTGTTCACGTCACTTTGCAAGACGGCGATCAGGCGGGGTTGGCGATGGCTCTGGATGGAAAAGATGGGCGGGATTTCGCTCATGCCACCGACATCCAGACTACCGGAGGCCAGCGCTTCGACGATCAGGTTGCCGCCGGCGAACTCGGAATATGCGACTTTGTATGGTGTGTTGCCGGTGCCGGCGTCTTCGACGAAGTAAGAGTCCTGTCCACGGTAGGTGGCGACCTCCAGGGTCAGGTCCGCAAGGCTCTTGCCTTGCGCGAAAACTCGCGGGGCGAGGCCCTGCGAGGACAGCCCCAGCGCGCCCAGGGCGAAGGAACTGGCCGTGAGGAAGTCGCGACGATTGATCTGTTTCATGCCACGGCCTCGCGGGTTGTATCATTCGCTCGGGCCGTCGGTGCATAGCGATTGCTGGGCACCGGTAAGCCCAGGTTGTCCCGCAGGGTATTGCCGCTGTATTCGCTGCGAAACAAACCGCGTTGTTGCAGGATCGGCACGACCAGTTCAGTGAAATATTGCAGGCCGTCCGGCAGCAGGGAATTGATGATGAAGCCGTCGGCTGCGCCCTTCTCGAACCAGGCTTGAATGGCGTCGGCCACCTGTTCGGGGGTGCCGACAAAATCGCGCCGTGGCCGGGAGAAGCGCAGGGCGACTTCGCGCAAGGTCAGGCCTTCGTCGCGGGCCAGCTGTTTGATCCGCTCCGAGCCGCCTTTCTGGCTGTTGGCACCCAGGTCGCCCAGGTCGGGAAACGGGGCGTCCAACGGGTATTGGCTGAAATCATGGTCATTGAAGGGGCGGCCGAGGGCGACGATTGCGTCTTCGATGCTCACCAGTGACACCGCTTGCTGGTAGCGGTCTTCGACTTCGGCTTCATCGCGACCCACGATCGGACGGATTCCGGGCAGGATCGACAGTTGTGCCGCATCGCGACCAAAGCCGTTGGCGCGGCGTTTGAGGTCCTGGTAATAGGCGCGCGCTTCTTCGAAATTTTCGGCTCCGACGAAAATCGCATCGGAATTCTCGGCGGCGAAGTTACGCCCGTCCTCGGAAGTACCAGCCTGGAAAATCACCGGTTGACCTTGCCGGGAGCGGGCGATGTTGAGCGGGCCCTTCACCGAGAAAAATTCGCCCTTGTGCTCCAGCGCGTGCAGCTTGCCGGGGGCGAAGAACTCGCCGGTTTTTTTGTCGTAGGTGAAAGCGTCGTCTTCCCAGGAATCCCACAGCCCCTTGACCACCGCCACGTGTTCCTTGGCGATCCGGTAGCGCACGGCATGGGGCGGGTGCTCGCTCTTGCCGAAATTATCCGCGGTACCGCTGAGCCACGACGTCACCACGTTCCAGCCGGCGCGCCCGCCGCTGATATGGTCCAGCGAGGCGAACTGGCGCGCCACCTGGTAGGGCTCCGTGTAGCTGACGGTGACGGTGGCCACCAGGCCGATGTTGGATGTCAGCGCCGCCAGGGCCGAGAGGATGGTCAGCGGCTCGAAGCGGTTGAGGTAGTGCGGACTGGATTTTTCATGGATGTGCAGGCTGTCGGCGATGAACACGAAATCGAACTTGGCGCCTTCGGCCAGGAGTGTCTGTTGCTTGTAGAAACCGAAGTCGGTACTGGCGTTGGGTTGTGCCTGCGGATGGCGCCATTCGCCCCAGCCGTGGCCGACGCCGTGGACCATTGCTCCGAGTTTGAGTGGGCGTTGTTTGCTCATGGTTCTGCTCCTTTAGCGCGAAGCCTGGGTGAGGGGGGCACGCAGGGTGTTGAAGCTCTTGTCGAAGCCCTGGGAGACATCGATGTGTCGAGTCAGCAGGCCTTCCTCCTGATAAATGTCAGCGGTTGTCTGCAGGCCACTGACTACCGCGTCGTCAATGACCACCGGCTGCATGTGGGTCGCGTTGGCTACCGTCAGGTGCACCTCCAGGGGCAAGCCAGTGATTTTGGCCTGCGCAGCGGCATACTCGTTGGGGTGGTCGTTGCTCCAGCGATAGGCCCGGTCGACCCGGGCGACAAAGTCGTCCAATTGCTGGCGTTTATCGGCGATGGCCTGGCTGGTGGCGGCGAGATAGAGATGATTGCTCAGCAGGTTGCTGCCGCTGACCAGGACCTTGGCCTGGCTTTGCGCGGTGACGACGGTGGTGAAGGGGTCCCAGGTCGACCAGGCGTCTGCGGTGCCGTTATCCAGCACCAGCCGGGATTCGCTGGGCAGCAGGAAAACGAACTCCACGTCTGCGGTACTCAGGCCTGCGCTGCGCAGGGCCTTGATAGCCAAGTAGTGCCCGATGGAGCCTCGTGTGGTGACGATGCGCTTGCCCTTGAGATCGGCGACAGCCTTGATAGGGGAGTCCTTGGGAACAAGAATGGCAGTCGTGTTGCGTCCTTCGGCGTGGATGATGCTGACGACCTTGAGCGACGCTCCGGCGCCCAGGGCGAACACGTAGGGAGCATCGCCCAGGGCGCCGATATCCACGGCACCGGCATTCAGCGCCTCGCCCAGTGGCGCGGCGGCGGGGAACTCGGAAAACTGGATATCGTAAGGCACGTCCTTGAGCTCGCCGGACACTTCCAGCAGGGCCTTGATGGTGGACTTCTGATTGGCAACTCGCAGCGGTTGCAAGTCGGTGGCGTGGACCGAGCCAAAGGCAAGGGTGATTAACAGCAGGGGCAGGGTCAGGCGCATCGCGGGGCTCCAGGCTAAAAGTGTTGCGTTCAGTCGCCTCCGCCTGGAGAAGGGGTCGGCTGGTGTAGAAGGGGGCGATCATTGCGCCCCCCCTGTGCATTCAGATGACGTAAAAACCATGAGTGCCGTCGCGGGCCAGTTGGTCGACGAGGCCATACTCCCAATCCAGGTACGCCTGCATGGCTTCCCGTGGGCTGTCGGTGCCCTCGTAAGGCCGGCGGTAACGGTCGATGCGCGGCGAGGCGAGGCGGGTTTCGCCATGTTCCAGCGGCAATTGCGCAGCAATCCAGGCAGCGGTGCCGTCGCGCAGCAGGAAAACGGCTTTGCCGGTAATGGCCTCGACCTCGGCGATCGCCAGTCGTGCCAACTGGCTGCTGCCGCAGGTCAGGACGTAGCGTTGAGCGGGCGACACCTTGCTCAAGGCTTCGCTCAGTTGCGCGCGCAATACCCACCAGGCACCCGGGATGTGGCGCTTGACGTAGTTGGCGCTGCTGGTGAAATCCAGCACCACCGTGTCACCCTCGGCCAGCCACTGGGCAAGGGTGTCAGGGCTGATCTCCTCGGCCTGTGGCGGCACAGGAACGGGAGCTTTCCACGAGCCCTGTTCACTGAAGTGCGCGGGTTGCAAATCATCCAGTACGTACACGTCCCAACCCAATTGCGCGAGCCAGGAGCCGGTCATATTGGCCCGTACGCCGTCGTCATCGACCAGTACCAGGCGCGCGCCGCGAACACTGGCGAAGTGATCGGTTTCCTGCACCAGTTGCCCGCCGGGGGTGGAGCGGGAAGCGGGCAGGTGACCGGCCTCGAATTCCTCCGGGGTGCGTACGTCGAACAGGTAGGTGCTGCGTGTCGGCTCCTGTTGCCAGCGGTGCAAGTCGGCAAGGCTGGCACGACCCACCAGCGCCTTGTCGGCAACGCGGCGAGCATCGCCGGCGGCAATGTCTCGATGTTCCTCGCCACTGTCGGCGAATCGACGTGACTGGCCGTGCTCCAGCGTTTGGCCGGCCAGGGTCCAGCCGATGGTGCCATTGCGCAGGGCGGACACCGGGTTGGCGATGCCCGCATTGATCAGTGACTGGGTGCCGATGATGCTGCGGGTGCGCCCGGCGCAGTTGACGATGATTCGGGTTGACGGATCCGGAGCCAGCGCCCGGGCACGCAACACCAGTTCCGCCCCCGGTACACTGATGCCGCCGGGAATGCTCATGGTCTGGTATTCATCGAAGCGCCGGGCATCGAGCACCACCACGTCGGCTTCGTTGTCGAGCAGCGCCTTGACCTCTTCCGCCGCCAGCGACGGTGTATGGCGCTGGCTTTCCACCAGTTCACCAAAGGCCTTGCTCGGCACATTGACGTCGATGAACAGCTCGCCGCCGGCCTTGCGCCAGCCTTCCAGGCCGCCTTCGAGCACGCTCACATTGACGTAACCCAGGCCTTGCAGGCGTTGGCGCGCAATGTCGGCCAGGCCTTCACCATTGTCATAGACCGTCACCGGGGTATCGCGCCTCGGGATGCGCGAGTAGACCTCGAGTTCCAGCTTCGACAGGGTAATGTTGGCTGCGAACAATGGATGGCCCTGGGCGAAGGGGGCCTCTTCGCGCACATCGATGAGGGCCAGCTCTTCACGGCTCAGCAACGCCTGGCGAATCTGCGAGTAGGAGCGGGTACGTACGGTGCTCATAGGGCTTGGCTCTCTTTGGACAGGTCCCAGATATTGGGGAGGAAGGCGTTGGAATAACCGGAGATGAACAATTTCTCGCTGCCGTCGGGCTGGTACACCGCGCGGCGTACGGCGCCGATGTTGGCGCCATAGACATGGATGCTGATGGAGACCTGGTCGTCGAAGGCGTTGCTGACCTGATGGATGTCGCCGATCCGGGGAGAGACGGCTTCGACCTGGCCGGGCAGCAGATGAATCGGCGAACCCTCGGGTGCCAGGCTGCCATCGGGATGGCGAGCAAAGCCTTGTGAATGCTCTGCACCGCGCAACATGCCGATCAGGCCCCAGACCCGATGGTCATGGATCGGCGTGCGTTGCCCTGGCCCCCAGACAAAACTGACGACACTGAAACGCTGCCGCGAATCGGCGTGCAGCAGGTATTGCTGATAGCGCTCTGGGTCTGGCTTGGCGAACGCTTCGGGCAGCCAGTCGTCATGGCTGACCAGTTGTGCAAGCAACTTGCCGCCGCGATGCAGCAGATCACCCTCGCGGGGATTGCCGTCGATCAGCTCTGCCAGGGCGCCTATGAATGCTCTGAGTCTCTCCGGGTGTCGGGCCTGGGTCATGGCGGATTCCATCGTCGTGGTGAAAATTCGATATCAGGATTTAAGCATAATGATTTTTCTTAATATGCTATTTTTTTATGATTAGGTTATAGCTGAAAAGAATTTAGAATCCGTTTGACTAGTGTTAGATGTTATCGATAGGTAGGCCGGGCTATCCAGATTGGCGCAATGGCACTATGCTTTTTCGCAGGGCTTTATGCTTTTCAAACATCTTATTGATTGTTCTCTATGTGCGGGCCAAATGAAAATTGACGATATTGACGCCTTTGTCGAAGTGATTCGTTGCCAGTCCATCAGCCATGCCGCCGAGACGTTGCAACTGACGCAACCGGCGATCACGCGGCGCGTGCAGAACTTCGAGCAGGCCTTGGGGGTGGAGTTGTTCGACCGCAATACCAAGCCGCTCAAGCCGACCTTGATCGGTACGCGGGTCTATGAGCAATGTCGTTTGATCCTGCGGGAGATGGATGCGCTGCGCGAACTGGTCGCCACCGACGCGCCGCCTACCGGGTTGTTGCGCCTGGGCGTTCCGCAAACGATCGGTGATGTGGTGTTGCTCGATGCCCTCAAGCATTTGCGCGTCGAGTATCCCGAACTGCGCGCCCAGGTGGCCACGGGCTGGGGCAGTCAGTTGGTCGGCAAGATCGAGCGCGGCGAGTTGGATGCGGCGGCTGCATTATTTCCCGCTGGCAAGATTTTTCCCGACAACATTGTTGGCGAGTCGATCGGCAAGATGGAGTTGGTCGTGGTCTGTGCCAAGGCGCAACTGCCCAAGCGCCCCTGCAAGTTGGCTGATGTCTACCAGAATGGCTGGGTACTCAATCCCGACGGCTGCGGTTTTCGCGCCGGGCTGCAGCGGACCTTGTCGGACCAGGGCTTGGCCCTGCGGGTCAACCTGGAGACCTTCGGCACTGAATTGCAGTTGGGCCTGGTCGCCGATGGCCTGGGCCTTGGCCTGGTGCCGCGTCCGTTGCTGGAGCGTAGCGCCCACCGTGATCAGCTGGCCGCGATGCCCCTCAAGGACTTCAAGCCAGTGATGGACCTGTGGTTGATCTATCCGCACTTCCTCGGCAACCTGCAAGGGCCAGTGGATGCCTTCGGCAAGCTGGTGGCCGGATCATTGCAGAAGATCAAGAGTGCTGCGTAAGGAATACGGACGACGATTTATAATAAAAAAAAATAATAATTAGCTTAGATTAAAATGTGCTTTTTATTATTTTTTACCTTCCCCTAGGCTTGCTGGAGATCCCTAGTCCATCCAGGAAGTCTTGTCATGAGCAGCGTCAGCCCGCTATCCAGCGCCTCGAAAAATGTCCGCCAACGCGTCACTCCCGAAGAGTGGGAAGTGCGCGTGAAGCTGGCCGCAGCCTACCGGCTGGCGGCCTTGTTCAAGTGGACCGATCACATCTACACGCATTTTTCCGCGCGAGTGCCCGGGCCTGAAGAGCATTTCCTGATCAACGCGTTCGGGTTGTTGTTCGATGAAATTACCGCTTCCAACCTGGTCAAGGTCGACGTCGACGGCACCCTCGTCGACGACCCGACAGGACTTGGCATCAACCACGCCGGCTATGTGATCCATAGCGCGATCCATGGCGCGCGGCCTGATCTGCAAGCCGTTCTGCACACCCACACCCGCGATGGCATCGCGGTGTCCGCCCAGCGGGACGGTTTACTGCCGATCTCCCAGCATTCCATCGCCTTTTCCGGGCGGGTGGCCTACCACGGATATGAAGGCATTGCGCTGGACCTCGACGAGCGTGAACGACTGGTGGCGGACCTGGGGGACAAGAGCGTGCTGATCCTGCGCAACCATGGGCTACTGACCGCAGGCATCAGCGTCGAACATGCGTTCCAGCAATTGCAAGGCCTGGAGCGCGCCTGCAGCATCCAGATCGCGGCGCAGGCCGCTGGCAACGCCGAGCTGGTCTTCCCGCCGGCCGACGTCGTAGCCAAGGTCGAGACCCAGGCCGAAGCGCTCAAGAGAGGCGATGGACCGGGGGTTGCGCGGCACTGGAATGCGCTGATCCGGCAGTTGGAAAGGACCGATCTGGACTACAAGAACTGAGCCTATGGGCGAATGTGCTGGAAGTTGCAACCGGCACATTCCTATTGTGGGGAGCCTTTTGTGGGAGCGAGCCTGCTCGCGATGGCAGCAGACCAGTCAACATCAATACCGACTGATCCGACGCCATCGCGAGCAGGCTCGCTCCCACAGAATATCGATGTGTGAATGTAGATCCGGCGGCAGCCGGAAACATTGTGGGAGCAAGCTCGCTCCCCGCAATGCCTGTATGGCGCTTTCAGGCCACCTTTTCCGCCGCCTGGCGCTCGCGTTCGGCAACCAATTGCCGGGTCAGGGGGATCAGGCGCTTGCCGTAATCGATGGCGTCCTCCAGTGGGTCGAAGCCGCGGATCAGGAAGGTGGTGATGCCCAGGTTGTAGTAGTCGAGCAGCGCTTCTGCCACTTGTTCCGGGGTGCCCACCAAAGAGGTCGAGTTACCCTGTGCGCCGAGCAGGCCGGCAATGCCGGTCCACAGCCGCTTGTCCAGGCGCGAGCCCTGGGCTGCCGCTGCCAGCAGGCGTCGCGAGCCTTCGTTCGGTGGTTCCCGGCGCACGAATCCATTCTGTTTGGCCAGTGCGCTTGCCTGTTGCAGGATGCGCTCGGCGCGCTCCCAGGCTTGCTCTTCGGTGTCTGCCAGAATCGGTCGCAACGACAGGCTGAAGCGGATGCTACGACCATGCCTGGCGGCTTCGGCACGCACCTGGTGTACCACCTCGCGCACTTGCTCGTAGGTTTCTCCCCACAATGCATAGACGTCCGCATGCTTGCCCGCCACCGCGATGGCGGCCGCTGACGACCCGCCGAAGTACAGCGGGATATGCGGTTGCTGCGGCGATTTCACGTCCGAGTGTGCGCCTTCGAATTGGTAATACTTGCCTTGATAGTCGAAAGGCTTTTCGCGGGTCCATTCCTGGCGCAGCACGTCGAGGTATTCATCCGTGCGGGCATAGCGCTCGTCCTTGCCGATGTAGCTACCGTCGGCACGCAGCTCGCGATCATCGCCACCGGTGATGATGTGGACGGCGGTGCGCCCGCCATTGAATACGTCCAGCGTATTGAACTGGCGAGCGGCCAGGGTCGGTGCAACGAACCCCGGTCGATGGGCGATGAGGAACTTCAGGTTTTTCGTCACGCTGGCGGCGTGTGAGGCGATCAGTGTGCTGTCCGGGCTATTGGAATGAAACGCGACCAACGCCCGGTCGAAACCGGCCTCCTCGTGGGCCCGGGCCACTTTCTCCACGTACTCGGGTTGCAGGACTGGGCCACTGCGTGGATGGATCTCCGAGGCGTGGTGGCCGCCGATGAAACCGATAAATTCAACACTCATGGTGGATTCCTTTTCATTTTCACTGAATTGGCGTGATTGAGCCTCCACCGGGCGAGGGGTCGGTCCGTGACAGCAAAGTAGGCGTAGAGGGGCAGGCCTGTGAAATGCCGATTTGTTCTATGGTAATTATCAAATATTTTAATCAATTATTTATCTTTTTATCAGATATTTGCATTTTATAGCGAATGGTCCGTGTGCCCTCCATCGACGCTGCCCGTAGCGAATTATTATGCAAATAATTCATTTGGAGTTTGCTACATCTGATTTTTAAACATATTAGGTTATTCCTAAAAAGAATTTCACTGGGTTTTTTTATGCGAATAGCATGAGTCCGAAGCTGATGCATGGCGCCTCTGGCCATGTTCTATATGAGGAAGGAAGCCTGATGAGCGACAAGATTTTCGAGACACGGGGCACCAGCAGCTCTTTTTTCGTCGAGAAGACCGTGCGTCTCAACGCAGCGCGGCAAGGTGCGTCGAGACTGGCTCCCGACTGGTTGCGTCATTGGCGCACGCCAGAGGCGTTGTTGCGCTTGATCAGTCCGCTTGTGCTCCTGCTGCTGTGGGAGCTGGCGTCGCGCTGGGGCCTGATCCCGCCGCGGGTCATTGCCGCGCCGTCGCAGATCGGCGGAACGCTATGGGCCATGATCGTCTCGGGTGAGCTTGGCAGGCATCTGCTGGTTTCGCTGCAACGGGCGCTCGTGGGGCTGAGCATCGGCGTAACGATCGGTGTGATCGCGGCGCTGATCAGCGGCCTGTCGAAACGCGGCGAGGTGGTCCTCGATTCGCCGATGCAGATGCTGCGCACCATCCCTTCGCTGGCCCTCGTGCCGCTGTTCATCCTCTGGTTCGGCATTGGCGAGTTCACCAAGATCGCCCTGATCGTCATCGGCACCACTTTCCCGGTGTACCTGAATCTGTTTGCCGGCATTCGCAATATCGACCCCAAGCTGATCGAGGCCGCCAACACCTTGGGCCTGAGCCGTCGAGAGCTGATCTGGCACGTGATCCTGCCCGGTTCCTTGCCCTCGTTTTTCGTCGGCCTGCGCTACTCCCTGGGAATTTCCTGGCTGGCCCTGGTTTTCGTCGAGCAAATCAACACCACCGCCGGCATCGGCTACCTGGCCAGTGATGCGCGAGATTTCATGCGCACCGACGTGATCGTGATTTGCCTGCTGATCTACAGCGTCCTCGGCCTGTTGATCGACGGATTGATCCGCACGCTGGAGCGATTTGCCCTGGCCTGGCGCCCAACTTTTGTGAGGAACTGATATGTCGAGCATTGATCTCGTGGAGGCATCCAAAACCACGGATGCCGTAGCGCCTGTGCAACTGCGCAATGTGGTGCGTCAATTTGGCCAGCAACGGGTCATCGATGGCCTGGACCTGGACATCGCCCCGGGGGAGTTCGTCGCGCTGCTCGGCGCCAGCGGTTCGGGCAAGACCACCTTGCTGCGCAGCCTGGCAGGACTCGACAGCATCGACAGCGGTCAACTGCGCGTGCCCAGGGCGCGGGCGGCAGTGTTCCAGGAACCCCGGCTGATGCCCTGGAAACGGGCCTGGAAGAACGTGATTCTTGGTCTGCGCGTTCCCGATGCCAAGACTCGTGCGGTAGAAGCCCTGACCGAGGTGGGCCTGGCCCATCGGCTGGAGGCCTACCCGGCGACGCTGTCTGGTGGCGAAGCCCAGCGGGTGGCGCTGGCTCGCGGGCTGGTGCGCGAGCCAAAGTTGTTGCTGCTTGACGAGCCGTTCGCCGCGCTCGATGCGCTGACCCGGATCCGCATGCATCGGCTGATCATCGACTTATGGCGCAAACACACACCTGCTGTGTTGCTGGTGACCCACGATGTGGACGAAGCGATCCTGCTGGCCGATCGGGTCATCGTGCTGGCCAACGGCAAGATCGCTGAACAATTGACGATCGATCTGCCCAGGGCACGGGACACCGGCCAGGAAGGCTTCCAGAATATCCGTGCGCGCTTGCTGAAACTGTTGGGTGTTGAAACGCTGGAACCCGCGGCCCAGGCAAATGGCGCTGCACGTCAGGCTACGGCCAGCAGCGTCCGGCGTTTTGCCCATGGATGATCTGTCGATGAAGGCGTTCGCCATGCCCAGGCGCACCTGGAAGACCACGGCCGTGCTATTGGTCGGTGCCGCATTCGTGCTTGCAGGGTGCAAAGATAACAGCGACAGCCAATCACCTACGGCCAAGGCTCCCGACTTGTCCAGCGTGACGCTGGTGCTGGGCGATCAGGCCAAGGGTTTGCGCACGGTGGTGGAAGCGTCGAACGCATTGGAAGGGATCGAGTACAAGGTGCAGTGGGCGAACTTCCAGGGCGCCGCGCCGTTGTTCGAAGCCCTGCGGGCCGGCGCTGTCGACCTGGCGCCAGCGGGTGACACGCCGGTGCTTGCGGCGGCAACGGGAGGCACGCCGTTACGGATTGTCGCGGTGCGGCGCGGCCAGTCACGAGGCATTGCGATTCTGCTCCCACCGGATTCAACGATCCGCAGCGTCGCCGATCTGAAAGGCCGCAACGTCGTGGTTTCGTCGGCCCGAGGCAGCATTTCCCAGTACCTGCTGATCCGCGCACTGGCCAACGCCGGGGTCGATGAGAAAGACGTCAATGTGGGGTTTGTCCTGCCGACCGATGCGTTGCCAGCGTTCAACGCCGGAAAAATCGAAGCCTGGGCGACGTTTGGTGTGTACCAGGCTTTCGCTGAGCAGAAGGGCGCCCGGGTATTGCTCAGCGGCGAGGGCATCAACTCGGGGCTGACGTTTATCACGGCCTCAGATGAAGTCCTGAATGACCCGCTCAAGCGCAAGGCGTTGAGTGATGTCCTCGGACGTTTTGCCAAGGCTTTCGAATGGGCGCAGGACAATCGCGATGAGTACGCCCGGGTCTTTGCCAAGGTTAACGACATTCCCCTTGAAGTCTCGCAGACCTTGCGCAGTTGGGGCGACGAGTCGCTGGTTCCGGTCGAGGCGCAAGACGTCCAGGCCCTGCAACAGGTCGACGATTTGTTCGTGGCAAAGAAGATTTTCCCCCATCGAGTCGACGTTAAGGCGCTGACGGATCAGCAGGTGTTTTCCCCGACGCCTTTGACGCTGACGCAATCGGAATCGGCGCGTTAGCCCAGGAACTGGTGCGTGTTCAATTTGGACATTTATAGGAGTCAAGCAATGGGCAATGTTCAGAGCGCCACCCGTGCCCTGGAGGTATTCCGACGCCCGCTGCCGAGTGGCGAGCTGTTGGATCTTGGTCGGGTGTTCCGTGAACCTTTGGCGTTGTCGCGGTTGCACACCACGCCCAAACGCGTATCGAGTCGTCGCGAAGGGCTCTTGCTGGGGGCGTTCGTCCTGGTGCTGCATGGCGCGGTGATTGTCTGGGTCAACCAGGCGCCTGCGCCGGTATTGCCCGTGGTACCGCCGGAGATTCCGCCGATGACCATCGAATTTTCCCAGCCCGCGCCGCCGGTGGTGGAGCCTCCACCACCCGCACCGATTCCGCAACCTGTGGTCGAGCCACCGCCGCCGGTTGAGGATGAATTGGCCATCAAGCCACCGCCGCCTAAACCGATTCCCAAACCCAAACCGGTGGTCAAGCCGGTGCCAAAACCCGTAGCCAAGCCGGTGGAGCAGCCACCGGTAGCTCCGGCACCGCCGCAACCGGTCGTGGCGCCGGCGCCGCCCGTACCGCCCGCGCCGAAACCGGTGACGCCACCTTCGGCCAGCGCCGGTTACCTGAAAAATCCGGCGCCGGAATATCCGTCGCTGGCAATGCGTCGCGGCTGGGAAGGCACGGTGCTGTTGCGGGTACATGTCCTGGCCAGCGGCAAACCCGGTGAGGTCCAGCTCCAGAAAAGCAGCGGCCGCGATCAACTCGACGACGCTGCGCTGGCGGCGGTCAAGCGCTGGAGTTTTGTTCCGGCCAAGCAGGGGGACGTCGCCGTGGACGGGTGGGTCAGCGTGCCCATTGACTTCAAGATCAAGTAACTCAACGCAACCGACAGACCGCGGGCCACCTGACGAAAGGCGCATCGCTACAACCGATACCGCTACAACTGACTTAGCGCCTTGTTGGAGAGCCTGACCATGAACCTGATTGCATCGCCTTTTGAATCCATCGAACACGCCGTCATCTGGCTGTTGATCCTTTTTTCCGTCACGACCTGGGGCCTGGCCTTGCTCAAGGGCGTGCAATTCACTCGTCTCAAGACCCAGGACCGCAAATTCCATAAGCGCTTCTGGGCCGCCTCCAGTCTCGATTCCGCCGCCGAATTGGCCCAAAGCCAACCGGGTGCGGCAGCCCGAGTGGCGCTGGCCGGCTATGCCGCGATCCAGGTGCCGGAAGGCCTGCAAGCCACCGACCTGAGCCAGTCGATCAATCACCAGGACCGGCTCGAGCGCGCCTTGCGCCAGCAGATCGTGCGGGAACGCCGGTCATTGGAAAGTGGCTTGGCAATCCTGGCGAGCATTGGCAGCACGTCGCCCTTTATCGGTTTGTTCGGCACCGTCTGGGGCATCATGTCGGCTCTCAAAGGTATCAGTGCCGCGGGCTCGGCCAGCCTGGAAACCGTCGCCGGCCCGATCGGTGCCGCGCTGGTCGCCACCGGCGTCGGTATCGCCGTCGCGGTGCCGGCGGTGCTGGTCTACAACTACTTCCTGCGTCGCCTGAAGCTGACCGCCGCCGACCTCGACGACTTTGCCCATGACTTCTACAGCCTGGCCCAGAAGAATGCGTTTCGCGTGTTGCTGCACCCGGTATTGAACAAGCCTGGTGCGACCGTCGCCGGACAGAAAGTGAAGGAGGCGTCCTGACATGGCCTTCTCCACACAAGACAGCGACGAAGTGCTCAGTGAGATCAACGTCACGCCACTGGTGGATGTCATGTTGGTGCTGCTCGTGGTGTTCATCGTCACCGCGCCGCTGCTGACCAACGCCATTCCCATCAACCTGCCAAAGACCGAGTCAGTGGCGCCGGTGGAGCAGAAGGACCCGCTGGTGGTGAGCATCGACGACAAGGGCAAGGTGTTCATCAACAAGGATGAGATCCAGGCGGATCTGCTGGAGTCGAACCTGCAAGCCGCCAAGGCGAAGAACCCTGATGTACGGGTGCAACTGCAGGCGGACAACGGCGTGAATTATGGCGAGGTGGCCCGGGCCATGGCGTCCATCGAGCGGGCGGGGATCAGCAAGCTGTCGGTGATTACCGCGAAGTAGAGGTGTGGTGCGAACCATTTCCGGGGCTGCGTTTTGTAGCGATCACTACACCAGCATCAAGGCAGCCATCAGGATGCCGATTCCTGTCCAGGCAGGCGAGGGGGCATGCGGTCCTCTCACCTGGTATTGGCTAGGTGATGTGGAGGGAATCCAACGTTCTTCGACATCATCTCGACGTGGAGAACGGAAAAATATGCGCCCCAATCACCTTCATCTGGCCTGGTGACCGGGGCAAGTCGCGACTGTGAGCTCCGTAGGTGCTCGGAGCTGCTCGGCGGCTCGAATCATCCAGGCGTCGGCGTAAGCGTCAAAAGCGTACCTCCTTGCCGAGCTGAAGCGTATGCCGCGTCCATGACCTGCATGATGGCCTCGGCGTCGCGTAATGAGGCGATGGGCTTGGCTCCGTTACGGCATTCGGCAAGCACTTGCTTGACGAACAGAGGGTAATAGACGTCAGTGTCCAATTGCAGTCGGCGGCTTCGGGTACCGGCGGCAAGGTTCTGCCGATCCCTTATTTCGATTCGGTCAGGACCGCATTTGGCATACATGTGGTCGGACGAAAGAGTGAAAGAGAACTCGCGCTGCTCATCAAAGGTACTGGGGAAACTGTATCCCGTTTCCACAACACCGATCACGCCATCCTCAGTCTGCAGGGTCAATAACGAATAGTCTTCGACGTTACCCCGATGCGTGAGTGAATTCATGACGGCTGAGACTCGCGAGACTTCCTTGCCGGTCAGCAGTCTGAAGAGATCTATGAAATGCGTCGCCACGTTGATCGTCGATCCGCCTCCTGAAAAAGCAGGATCGATGACCCAGCCTGAGCCTGCCGTTTCATAACGAGAGGGCGGACCTACGATGAAACGGAAAGACATGTAGTTGAAGTCCGTGGCCAAGTGTCCCTCGGCATCTTGCAGGGCACTGAGCAGTTCACTCATGCGGAAGATCAGCGGTACAGCACAGTAGAGATTGGCTTGCTCGGCCAGCTCACGTAGCCGTGTGACTTGTGCCATGTTGATGCCGCAGGGCTTTTCCAGGGCAAAGGGGATGTTTCGTGCGATCACGGCCTCTGCCAGTGACGGCATTTGCGAATGCCTGCCGAACACGAAAGCAAAGTCGATCTCCTCGCGCTCAAGCAATTCGAAGGATGAGCTATACAAAGCGCATTTGAATCGCTCGGCAATCGCCTCACCCTTCACGTGCTCCGAATCCGACACGGCCACCACTTGGACCCCATGGGTCTCAAGCGCATTCAGATACAGCGGGACGTGCCAATGGCTGACTTCCAGTAACGCAACTTTCATATGTACTTACTCCTGGCGCGGTGCTGTTACGTTATCGGGGTGGTAATCGAACCCAAGGAAGCGCAGTGCAAGCAACGCCTGACCTTTGTGCATGGGGCCACCGTCCTGGGTAGGACAACCTCGTTTACGCGCAGCAGTGCAAAGCGGTGTCGAGTCCGGCGAGTTGATGATATCGACGACGAGGGTGCCGGGCTCGAGCCGGTCGGGGTCCACAGGCATAGGATCATTCTTGCTCATGCCAAGCGGCGTGGCATTGATCACGATTTCATGGCCCTGTGGGTCGGGAGGGCCGGGATGCGTGATGCAACCTGTTTCGGCAGCAACGGCTTTCGCCAGCTCCTCGGCTCGCTGTTCGTCGACATCGGAAATAGTCAGCGATCGAGCGCCCGCCGACGCGACGGCAAATGCGATCGCTCTGCCTGCGCCTCCAGCGCCGACCAAAAGAACGTTTTTGTCCGCGAGATAGTAGCCTTCCCATTGCATGCCAAGGACACAACCGAGGCCATCGAATACGGCGCCGACCCAGCGTCCGTCGGTCTCGCAACGAATGACATTGATTGCACCGACTTGCCGCGCAGTCGGATGAAGTTCGTCGACAACCGCCAGCATCCTTTGTTTGTGAGGCATGGTGATCAGGATGCCGGCGAGATTGTTCAGCGCTCTGGCACCCGCCACGAACGAGGACAGGTCATCGGCCTTGACCTCCAAAGGAATACAAACCGCGTCTGCCTGCTGTTCTATAAAGAGTCGATTGAATAATTGTGGAGACTTGGCGGCCGCCAGCGGATGGCCGACCAATCCATAAAGCCGAGTTGTTCCTGTGATATGTAAGGCCATGGTTGCCTGATATTCGATGTTGACGGGAAGAGGCGCCCTGATTGCCTTTGGGGGCATGAACAGCGTGGATGGCTCTGCATAGGCAAATACCAACCGCATGATGCTGCTCTGCCCGTCGGGCCTGTGTGGGGCGCGAAAACCTGAGGGTCGCACCAGTGTAATTCGAAGGTGGTTACGAGCGCAGTTGGCTAGCCAGGTCGTTTGGGACGGCTGTCCGGGCTGTGCCCTGCATCGCTTCGGCCCGCAGACGATCGTATTCTTCTTTGGCGATAGGCACCGCGTTGCGCTTGCCGAGATCTTCAAGGCGAATCCGGTACGTTTCACGCGTAGTGAACGCCGCGATCGCAGCGACCACACAGATACCTAATGTAAGGGAACCGATTTTCAGAGGGATATTCTCGGAGCCGGGCGGCGCGACAGTGACGAAGATTGCCGGGAGAAACGCAGTCATCGCGGTCCCGATATTCTGTCCGATGGCCATGCCGGTCACACGCACCCGCGTGCGGAACAGTTCGGGAAAGAGGCTTGGGAAGACGCCGTTGAAACCCTGGTAGGCGACGCCCCACATGAGTACAGAGAGAATCAGCGAAAGCCACAGATTGTGGATGCTGATCGCGTACAGGTACGCGTACGAAAGCAGTCCCGCGCAGAGCACGCCAACAATGACTGGGGGCCTGCGGCCGATCTTGTCTGAGAGGTTGCCGACGAAGGGGATCAGGATCACCGCGCACATGTTACCCAGCAAAGGAATCCACAAATAGACGCCAGCAGGGAAACCGATTCCATAGGCCGGTTGGACCGCATAGGTGGCGCCGAATACCGAGGCGACAATGGCGATCACAGCGGCAAGTGCCATGCAGATCACGCGCAAGAGATCACCCCAGCTCTGGCGGATGACTTCGACGACTGGCAGAACAGTAGCTTCTTCGCCGTGCTTTTTTTGCTCGGCAAATGCGGGTGTCTCATCGACCTGGCGACGAATGATATAGCCCATGATGACGACAACGACGCTAAGCAGGAACGGAATCCGCCAACCCCAGGAAGCGAACTGATCCGCAGGCATGAAGTGAGCCAGAGGCAGGAAAACGGCTGCGGCGAGGAGCTGTCCGGCCTGGACCCCTTGGAGAGTAAAGCTCGCGAAGTAACCACGGCGACCGGACGGAGCGTGTTCGAGAATCATGGAACTGGCGCAGGAGATCTCCCCGGCCACCGCAAAACCCTGAATCAGACGCATCGTCACCAGCAGCAGCGGCGCCCAGATCCCGATCTGCTGGTACGTTGGCAGAAGTCCGATGCACATCGTCGAGAAGCCCATCAGGAACATGCAGTAGACCAGAACCGTTTTACGGCCATGACGATCGCCTAAATGCCCCAGGACGACGGCGCCTATCGGCCGGGCGATGTAACCCACACCAAAGCTGGCCAGGGAGGCGATGATGCCGACCGCTGGGTTATCGGATGGGAAAAAGAGCTGTGGGAACAGCAACGCCGCTGCGGTCGCATAGATAAAGAAGTCGTAATACTCCAATGCCGAGCCGATCCAACCGCTGGCGGCGGCTTTCTTTGACTGGCCTTTGGAATGAGCGTCGATCGGTATGCTCTGATTCATGACGTGTCTCCGGTTTTTCAATTGTTTTTATTGTAACGACGTTCCATTAGTAATTCTGTTACTGGAATCGCCGCATTGTCAAGGAAGTCTTTCCTTGGTGATCAAGGCGTGACGCTGGTATTCGTGAGGTGCTGAATGCATACGCCAGGCACCGTCGCCGAGCCGAGCGCGCACGCTAAAGCCCGCTCATGCAATTGAGCGAATAGGGTGTAAGCGGATGAACAGGCTCCCTAGCGCCAGCTGCCAGCACTGTTGCTTCCTACCGAGGGCAATGACTCCAACGACAGGTTTTAACGTTGTAATTGGACGTGTCAGCGGTGCAGGATGACCCCAAGGCGCACGAGCCCCGTGCGCCTTGGGAGAACACCTGCGCCGCCTTGCACGTTTGCCAACCTACAAGCTATCTCGCGAGGGATAACCGTCGACAAGCCTCGAAATGTTCAACGGATTCGCGTTCTTGAGCGCATCGGGAAGCAATGCATCCGGGTAGTTTTGGAAGCAGACGGGTCTCAGAAAGCGGTCGATGGACAAGGTGCCAACCGAGGTGCCACGACTATCGGAAGTCGCAGGGTAAGGGCCGCCGTGCACCATTGAATCGCAGACCTCGACACCCGTTGGGTAGCCGTTGATGAGGATGCGGCCAACCTTCATCTCCAACAGAGCAGTCAACTCTGCGAATTGCGTCAGGTCTTCTGGCTCGCCAATCAGGGTCGCGGTCAATTGTCCGTGAAGGGCATTGATGGCAGCGTTGAGTTGCGCCTGGTCAGTGACCTCGATGAAGATGGACGTGGGGCCGAAGACTTCTTCTTGAAGAACCTTGTCGCCGTTAAGCAGTAACTCTACGTCGGCCTTGAACAACTGTGGCTGGGCCTGGTGACCCTGTTGATTGCTGCCGGCCAGGTGCACGATGCCGGGGTGCGCGTGCAGGTTCTGCAAGCCAGCCGCATAGCTACGCAGCGTGCCTGCGTTGAGCATTGTCTGTGCCGGTTGGTCGCTTATCAACGCTGCCACTCTATTCTGAAAAGCACTGAAAGCATCCGAGCGAATGCCAACCACCAGCCCGGGATTGGTGCAAAACTGCCCACAACCTTGAACCACCGAGGCGACAAGATCGTGAGCGATACTGTCGGCTCGACGCGAGAGGGCCTGAGGCAGGATCACGACCGGGTTGATGCTCGACATCTCGGCGAAGACGGGAATGGGCTCGGGGCGAGCGGCGGCCATGTCGCACAATGCTCGACCGCCTTTGAGCGAGCCGGTAAAACCAACACCCTTGATGAGCGGGTGTTTGACCAAGGCTTCACCTACGCCACTGCCATAAATCATGTTGAAGACGCCGGCGGGCATGCCGCTGCGCTCGGCTGCCCGGATAATCGCGTTGGCGACCTGTTCTGCAGTCGCCATGTGGCCGCTGTGGGCTTTGAATACCACCGGACAACCCGCCGCGAGCGCGGAAGCGGTATCGCCGCCGGCCGTGGAGAAGGCCAACGGAAAATTACTGGCGCCAAACACCGCAACCGGACCGATGGCGGTGCGGTACTGGCGAAGGTCAGGGCGCGGCAACGGCTTGCGAAGTGGTAACGCCTGATCGATGCGAGCGCCATAGAAGTCACCACGGCGCAGTACGTTTGCAAACAGGCGCATCTGACCGCTGGTACGCGCGCGTTCGCCCTGGATGCGAGCTACGGGCAATGCTGTTTCACGGCAAACCAGGGCAATAAACTCATCGTCCAAAGCCTCCAGCTCTTGGGCAATGGCATCGAGAAATTCAGCCCGTTTGCTCGCGCTCAGGCAGCGGTAGCTGGAAAAGGCGTTGTTGGCTGCATGAGCCGCGTCCTCGACTTCTTGCAAGGTCGCCTGGTGGAAGGCATAGGGCAAGGTCTCCCCCGTGCTGGCATCGACACTCTTGACGATGATACTGCCGGCGGCGCTGCGCTGACCGCCGATAAAATTCTGGCCGGTGATGAGGGGCATCGTTGTCTCCAGGTTGAATGGGCAAGAGATAGCTGGGCAAGGCATTCCCAAGACTGAAAATCAGGTGACGGCGCCGATCTGCCAAGGCACGAACTCATTTTGTCCGTATCCGTGCTGTTCGCTCATGCTGCGCTCGCCCGAGGCAATGCGCAGCATGGTTTCAAAGATCGCGGCACCGCACTCTTCGATGGTCAGAGTGTCTTCGGCTATTTCGCCGCAGTTGATGTCCATGTCTTCTCGCTGACGAGCCCACAAGGCGCTATTAGTCGCCAGCTTGATTGATGGGGCAGGGGCGCAGCCATAGGCCGATCCGCGACCGGTGGTAAAC
Organism: Pseudomonas sp. FP2300; assembly: GCF_030687595.1. Taxonomy (NCBI): domain Bacteria; kingdom Pseudomonadati; phylum Pseudomonadota; class Gammaproteobacteria; order Pseudomonadales; family Pseudomonadaceae; genus Pseudomonas; species Pseudomonas sp. FP2300. The sequence goes on along the minus strand of NZ_CP117440.1, from coordinate 4,322,825 downwards.
GCAATCAGGTTGGCGCCACCGGCGACCTGACCGGTTGCCGAGACCGGGTCATAGCCAGGGGTGTCCATGAAAACCAGCCCGTTGGCAGTGACGGCCTGGGCATATTCGTAGACATCCATCAGATTGCTCGAGCCGGCCTTCGCCACAGCGCCCAGGGACTTTTCCAGAATGGTGGTCAAGCCACCGGCCTTGTTGCCGGCAGAGGGGTTATTGTTCAACTCGGCCCCCATGCGCTCGCAGTAGCGTTCCCACCAGTGAATTCGAGCGATGAGTTTTTCGCCGACTTCACGGCTGACAGCCCGCCGCGTCAGCAAGTGTTCGGCCCCGTAGATTTCTGGGGTTTCGGAAAGAATCGCGGTACCGCCGCAGGCGACCAGGCGATCCACCGCATTGCCCAGTGCGGGGTTGGCGGTAATACCGGAATAGCCATCCGAGCCACCGCACTGAAGCCCGACGGTCAGATGGCGAGCGCTGACCGGTTCACGCTGGATCTGATTGGCCTCGCCAAGCAATTGCTTCACGTGGTCAATGCCACTGGCGATGGCCTTGGACGTACCGCCACTGTCCTGGATGTTGAACGTACGCAGGGTATTACTACGGGTCAGTCCTTGCGTCGTGAGTAATGAGTCGATTTGGTTCGTCTCGCAGCCCAACCCGATGACCAGCACGGCCGCAAAGTTGGCGTGGGTCGCATACCCGGCCAATGTCCGGCGCAACATGCTCAAACCGTCGCCCGCGGGATCAACGGCGCAGCCGGCGGAATGCGTGAGAGCAACAACACCGTCGACGTTTGGATACGCTTGCAGTGCAGCCGGATTGATGTCCCGACGAAAATGGTCTGCGATGGCCCGGGCGACTGTGGCAGAGCAATTCACTGACGTGAGAATGCCGATGTAGTTGCGTGTCGCGACGCGTCCATCCGGGCGCACGATACCCATGAACGACGGGGCTTCACTCGGTTTGGCGTTGGGTTTCGCATCGACGCTGAAGGCATAGTCTCGAGTGAATTCCCCCATGGCCAGATTGTGCACATGGATATGCTCGCCTGCTTCTATGTCGACAACCGCAAAACCAATGATTTGCCCATAGCGCCTCACCGGTTGACCGGCTTCGATACGCCGGGAGGCTACTTTATGACCCGGTACAATCGCTTGCCGGACAGTCACGCCTTCTTGCTCAAGAAATTCGCCAGCAAGCAGCGGTCGGCGTGCGATAAGCACATCGTCCAGCGGGTTCAAGCGCAGCACAGCTGCTGCGCCGGTTTTCATGATCAGTTCCATCGCATCCTCACGGGCTGCTGGGTAGTGCGCGGTCGCTGGTAGCGCCGCACTTTTGTGCCGGCACTATAGGATTCATGGAAATGGCTGCCTAATGAGAGCTTTCGATTGCTCGATAACTTTGCCTCATCGGCTTTGTCTGGGATGGCTGCGGTGTTTCTTCTCTGTCGCTGTCTGCCGCTGTCTGGCGAATTCCAATAAGGTCGCAATAAACGTCCGCGTCGGCTCTGACAGGGGTTCATCCTTGCGAGTGATAACCCCGTAATCCTGAGATTCAACTTTGAAGGGGGTGTCGAGGATTTGCAGTTGGCCATTTTGCAGGTGCGACTGGACCATGGACTCGGGGAGCATGGCGAGCATTGGCCCAGACTGCAGCAACTGCAGGAAGGTTTGCATGGAAATTGTCTCCACCGTGTTGGTGGGCGGAACGATCTTGAACTTCGTGAAAGCACGCTCCATGCGTTGTCGGATCGGCGTATTGAAGGGATACATGACCCATGGCCATTCGCTGAGTGCTTCAGTGGGCACCACTTCAAGTTGGCACAGCGGATGTGCGCTGTTCGCGACGAGACAAAAGGGTTCAGGCCCCAGCGGCGTAAATTCGAAAGGCTGACAATCCTCATCCGTGAAGCGGGCGATGATCAAATCGAGTTTTTTTTGTTCGAGCATTTCCAGCAGATGGTTGCTGGTTTGTTCGATCACCTCGATAGAAAGCAGAGGGCGCTCCCGCTTTATGCTGGCGATGGCTTCAGGCAACACCACTGATGTCGCGGCGAAAATGGTGCCGATTTTCAAATGACCATGCCCGCCTCTTCGCAGCTTGTTGACTTGGTCGACGAACAATTCGGTGTCTTCCAGGGTAATACGCGCATAACGAGCCACGAACTCCCCTAGTTCAGTCAGCACCAGGTTGCGCGTCTGGCGCTCGAACAGTGGGAAACCCAAGAGTACTTCCAGATCGCGAAGCAATTTACTGATGGCCGGTTGCGTAACATTCATGTGTTCTGCGGTCGTGTGCATATTGCGGGTCTTGGCCAAGCTATTGACCAGTACCAAATGTTTGATCTTCAGCCATCGGGTGACACTGCCAAAAGTAATTTGATCGTTTTCCATTGGATAAGGCCTTGTCTGTCGATAACGAAACAGCATTGATTAGTGAGATTCTTTCATTGGGATTCGCACGGGCGGTCCATTAGCTTTGCGGCTCTGATGGCTGACTGATCTGGAAGCTCTATGGCGAACTTGAAACTGACGCGCGAAAACACCCTGCCAGTGGATGGCTTGGCCGGAACACTGATCGGCCGTGCCTGGATCCCGGGTGCGATTGCAGGACCCTCGCCGGTAGTGCTGCGCGAGGATGGTGTGTTTGATCTTTCTGAAACCTTTTCGACAATAAGCGAACTGCTGGAACACACCTCGCCGTTGTTGGCGGTTCGTCAGGCGTCTGGCAGGTATATCGGGACTGTCGAGGCGTTGCTTGGAAACACTGGCAGCCATGCCGATCCCGGCAAGGCATCGCTGTTGCCCCCAGCAGATCTGCAAGTCATCAAGGCGGCCGGGGTAACGTTCGCCTCCAGCATGATCGAGCGGGTCATCGAGGAGCAGGCCCGAGGCGATGCCGCCAAAGCGGAAAGTGTTCGCCGCTTGGTGCAAGAGGCAATCGGCGATAACTTGCGGGCAATCAAGCCAGGCTCGCCAGACGCGATGCGCCTCAAGGCGGTGCTGATCAAGCAGGGTATGTGGTCGCAATACCTGGAGGTCGGTATCGGCCCGGATGCGGAGATTTTCACTAAGGCACCGGTTCTGGCCGCAGTGGGCAGCGGCAGTGAAATCGGCATTCATCACAAGTCTGAATGGAACAACCCGGAACCGGAAATTGTGCTGGCGGTGAACAGTCGAGGCCAAGTGCATGGCGTCACCTTGGGCAATGACGTCAACTTGCGTGATTTCGAAGGCCGCAGTGCACTGCTGTTGAGCAAGGCCAAGGACAACAATGCGTCCTGTGCGATCGGCCCATTTATTCGTCTGTTCGATGAAGCGTTTACGCTCGATGACGTGCGCAATTGCGTCGTGGATCTTCGGGTTCAGGGCGACGACGGCTTCATCCTTAAAGGCAGCAGCTCCATGGCGCTGATCAGCCGTGACCCGTTGGATCTCGTGGCCCAGACGATCGGCGGCGATCACCAATACCCTGATGGCTTCATGCTGTTTCTCGGGACATTGTTTGCGCCTACCCAGGATCGTGAGGAGCCGGGAAGCGGCTTTACGCATAAGCAGGGTGATGAGGTCAGCATCGGGAGCCCGTTGCTGGGTACATTGCGCAACGCAGTCACCTACAGCCATGAGGCTGCGCCCTGGACTTTCGGCTTGCGAGCAATGATGCACAATCTTGCTGCCCGCGGACTGCTGTAGGTAAGGCGGGAGGGGGAGATGCATTGGGTGTTCTTCCGCAAAAGATTGGACATACGCAGGCTCATTTCTATTGATGAAAAGAGCCGAACCCGTTTCATATCGGTCGGGCGTCCCTGCTTCCTGGAGATGCCTGCGGGTCCCACCCTGTCTCGATAAGGTCAGCCAGATACAAGCGGGTTTGACTTATCGGATGGCGCCTGCATACTATTGGAACGTCGTTCCAGTACGAACAATGTTGCTCACATTCACCTCATTGTCAAAGATAAGTCGAGAAAAATATGAGAGTCGTTAAAGGTGCTGTTGACCGCTGCCTGGAGGCTATCGAGCTGCTGGCACGTGAAGCTCGCTGGATGCGGATGTCCGATATCGCCGCTGAGTTGGGCTTGGAAAAGGGGCCCGCTCATCGAGTGCTTGCTCAGTTGGTCGAGCAAGGATGGGCAGAGCAGGATGAAGCCACCTCGCAGTACCGCTTGACGCTGAAGCTGGCGCTGTTGGGGCAGCGCTACTTGCATGGAATTGGTTTGCCTGAGTTGGTCCAGCCGATCCTTGAGCAAGTGGCTGTTCAGTGCCAGGAGTTGGTGCGGCTGACGGTGGTCAACGAGGGCACCTTGTCCTGGCTGTCTTCGGCCCAAGGCGCCGCGCCGGGGCTCATGTATTCGCCGGCCATGGATAAACCGATCAATCTCTACGCCACCGCCAATGGCAAGGCCTGGCTGGCATCAATGCCTGATGAACTGGCCATTGAGCATGCGTTGCGTAGTGGATTGGGGAAAGCTGATGCCGGGATGGGGCAGGGGCCGAAAGCGATCAACAGCATCGAAGGCTTGTTGGCCGAGCTGGCGCTGACCCGCAAGCGCGGGTATGGCTTGGTCATTGAAGAAGCCGAGGCGGGTGTCTGGGCGATTGCCGTACCGGTCAAGCTGGTTCCGTCCGGTACGGTGGTTGGCACGATGAGTATCGCCGGCCCGGTCTTGCGCATGCAGCCTGAACGTTATGACGAATTGCATGCTCTGCTGGAAGATGCAGCCAACAAGCTGGGTACGGTTTGGCCGCGCCAGAACAACGTGCATTCGGAGAGCGTATGAGCCAGCTCGCACCTGCATGGACCGAGGCGGGGGCAGGGCTGGAAGTCGCGGCTGCCGCTTTGGTCCGTGCACGGCTGGAGGGTGTCCGGCTGGCATCCTTGCCAGGCCCGAACCTGCCAGGCAGCCTGGCACAAGGTTTTGCCATTCAGCAGCACGTAGGGCCATTGGCTGGAAAAACCGTCGGGGGATGGAAGTGTGCATTACCCCCGGCTGGCAAGTGGATCGTGGCCCCGATCTACAGCGACAGCATTGTAAAAGGCGAACGCTACTCACTGGCCGCCGACGCCGATAAGGCGCGCATCGAGCCTGAACTGGCGTGCGTCCTGGCCCATGATTTGCCGGCTCGTGCCGAGCCTTATACAGCTGGAGAGATTGCTGCTGCGATCAGTGACGTGCACTTGGCACTGGAAGTGATCGACTGCCGTTACACCGATCCACACTCATTGCCGTTCGAGCAACTGCTCGCCGATGGTCTATTCAATCACGGCCTGGTACTCGGGGCGCCAATCACGCTGTCGAACGCTGCCAGCATGCCCTCTGAACTGGATATCACCCTGAGCGATGCAACGGCAGAGCTTGTGAATATCAAGGGCCGCCATCCGGACGGGGATCCGCTGTTGCCGATCGTATGGCTGGCCAATTTTCTGTCTACACAAGGGATAGGGCTGCAAGCAGGGCAGGTGGTTATCACCGGGTCCTATGCAGGTGTTCTCGATGTGCCCGTCAATCAGCCACTGCATGTTCGGTTCGGCGAAGCAGGCTCATTGTCTGTCCATTTCTCAACGCTGGAGGAGTAACAAATGCGCTTAGTTCGTTTTGGTTTACCGGGGCAGGAACAGCCGGGAGTTTTGGATTCGCAAGGGATCGTTCGAGACCTTTCGGGCATTGTCGATGACATCGATGCGTCGGCCCTGAGCCCCACAGTGCTTGAAAAACTGCGTGCTGTTGACGTTGAAAAGCTGCCGGTGGTGGCGCCTGGCACACGTCTTGGTCCATGCGTAGGCAACGTACCGAACCTGATTTGCATCGGTCTGAACTACTCCGATCACGCAGCTGAAACGGATACGCCTATCCCGAGCCAACCGGTGGTATTCAACAAGCACACCGCATCCATCAGCGGACCCAACGACCCGGTGATTTTACCGACGGGTGCCCAGAAGCTTGATTGGGAAGTCGAACTGGCCATCGTCATCGGTACGCCCGCCTGGCAGATCGATGAGTCGCGGGCTTTGGAACACATCGCCGGTTATTGCCTGGCCAATGATGTTTCCGAGCGGGCTTATCAGCTTGAGTACGAAGGCCAGTGGACCAAGGGGAAAAGCGGCTTTTCTTTCGCACCTCTGGGACCTTGGTTGGTCACCCGTGACGAAATTGCCGATCCGCAGGCACTTGACCTCTGGCTCGATGTGAATGGCAAACGTCTCCAGACCGGCAATACCCGTACGATGATTTTCAGCGTTGCACATATTGTCGCGTACCTCAGTCGCTTCATGCCGCTAATGCCGGGTGACGTCATCATTACCGGTACGCCACCCGGTGTAGGGCTCGGGCAGAAACCACCGGTATTTCTCAAGGCGGGTGACACCATGCGTGTCGGCGGCCAAGGGCTGGGTGAGCAATTTCAGACCGTGGTTCCTTACGTTGCTGAAATGGGCGCTGCCTGGGTCGCCGGTCGCCATCCCAACGTTGACTGACTATCGCTAGAGGAAAACGCTATGAGCTTTGCAGGAACAGGAGTAGTCGCGATCTGGCACGATCTTTTGCCCGAAGCGCGGGACGAGTTCTATGAGTGGCATAACCGTGAACACATGCCTGAGCGGGCCGGGATTCCGGGTTTTTTGCGGGGGCGTCGATACATCGCTTTGGATGCAGGGCCTACCTACTTCAACCTCTATGAGGCGGATACGGTGCAGGTGCTGGGCGGGCAGGATTATCTATCGCGTCTCAACAGTCCGACGGCGTGGACCCAACAGTCGGTGAAGTCCTATCGCAACGTCGCGCGATCCATTTGCGAGGTTACTTACACCAGCGGTGTGGGGCAGGGCGCGTATTTGTTAACGGTCCGTTTCGATGTTGTCGAAGGGCAACATAAATCGGTATCAGACGCATTGCGCCAACGCGTACTTCCTCCCCTCGCAGATAAACAGGGAATTACCGGCGTGCACTTGTGTGTGGCTGATGAAGCCGTGAGCAAGGTTGAAACCGCAGAGAAAAAGGCCCGCGCCGAGGGGACGCAAATACCGGCCTGGATCGTCATGATCGAAGGTTGTGCGCCCGACTATGTTCGTGTCGCCGGCGAGTCTTTTGTGGCGGAGTTGCAACGGCTGTTGGAAGGGCAATCAGTGGGGCCGGAAACCACGCTTTATCAATTGGAATACACACGTTGCAAAACGCCGGGAAGTGCGGGTTGATCGCCGAGCGTTCGCACACGTTTTAACTTTCAGTCGTTGTTCTTAGGCAATTCCTCACGAGCGTGTCATTACAGGCATTGAGTTCGGCTCGCGTCTGCGCACGCTCGGATTTTGTTTGAGGTGAATATCAACCCATTATCAAGTTACTCAATAAAGGGCTAATACAAGACAGATAGTGTTCCCAGCAGTGGCTCGGAAGTAGTTCTTCGAGCGGCCTGTGCATAGGTTGAATGAAGAGCTAAAAATCGCAACAAAAACAATAATAATTCATTGTGAGAAATTATCATGCGCTACCCTGTTATTTCCCGCGGCGTGCCTGCACATCACTCTCTGATCCGTCTGACTCTTGCGGTCTGCGCGGGTTCGTCAGCGGCTGTTCAAGCCGATCAGAATAGCGGTTTTGTCGATGGCGCCAAGGCCACCCTCAATTTGCGCAATGCTTACATCAATCGTAACTTCACCAACCCGAACGCTGCCCAAGGTAAAGCCGAGGAATGGACCCAGAACTTCATTCTCGACGCCAAGTCCGGTTTCACCCAGGGCGTGGTCGGTTTTGGTGTGGATGTGCTGGGCACGTACTCGGTCAAGCTCGACGGCGGCCGTGGCACTGCGGGCACACAATTGCTGCCCGTGCATGATGACGGTCGTCCGGCCGACGATTTCGGTCGCCTCGGCGTCGCCCTCAAGGCCAAGGTGTCGAAGACCGAGCTGAAGGTCGGTGAATGGATGCCGGTGCTGCCAATCCTGCGCTCCGACGATGGCCGCTCCCTGCCGCAAACCTTCCGCGGTGGCCAGGTGACCTCCACCGAGATCAACGGCCTGACGCTGTACGGCGGTCAATTCCGCGCCAACAGCCCGCGCAACGACGCGAGCATGGAAGACATGTCGATGAACGGCCGCGGCGCGTTCACCTCCGACCGTTTCAACTTCGGCGGCGGTGAATACGCCTTCAACGAAAAACGCACTCAGGTCGGCGTCTGGTACGCGGAACTGTCCGACATCTACCAGCAGCAGTATTTCAACCTGACCCACAGCCAGCCCATCGGTGACTGGACCCTGGGCGCCAACCTCGGCTACTTCATCGGCAAGGAAGACGGCAGCGCGCTGGCCGGCGACCTGGACAACAAAACTGCGTTCGCCATGCTCTCGGCCAAATACGGCGGCAACACCTTCTACGTCGGCCTGCAAAAAGTCGGCGGTGATGACGCCTGGATGCGCGTCAACGGCACCAGCGGCGGCACCCTGGCCAACGACAGCTACAACTCCAGCTATGACAACGCCAAGGAAAAATCCTGGCAACTGCGCCATGACTTCAACTTTGCTGCCGTCGGCGTGCCGGGCCTGACCCTGATGAACCGCTACATCAGCGGCGACAATGTGCACACCGCCACGGTCGATGACGGCAAGGAATGGGGCCGTGAAACCGAACTGGCCTACACCGTGCAGAGCGGCGCGCTGAAAAACCTCAACGTGAAATGGCGCAATGCGTCGATTCGTCGGGACTTCAGTACTAATGAGTTTGATGAAAACCGGATTTTCATTAATTATCCCATCTCGCTGCTATAAAGCATCTTTCGATCGCACTCCTTGTTAAGTAGGCGGCGTTCAGGCACGCCGCTACTTTTCTAAAACACTCTGGTTTTCATGAGCGTGGGTTCCAATAATTTCTGCGCCAGCGCCAAGGCCTCATCTTCAGTCGCTGTCATGAGCATGGGATAGCCCCAAAACTTTTCATACACGACTGCGAACGCTTTGCCCGCTAAACGTTTGGTGAGATTTGATTCGATATGAATCGAGGCTTTGACATACTTCTTGAGCTCACTTTTATGGCGCTTCATCCACAGAGCCATTTGTTTCATTTCGTCTGGTGAGTGTTCCGGTTGCTCCTTATCCAGACCTTCGCTGCTTAGGAGGACGAAGGGTTCATTGCGGGCAATCAGGGCTTCGAACTCAGCAAGTGATTTTTCTTGGCTATCGCCCAGTGTGGTCTTTTGCAGCCAAACGAATGGAAATTGGGTGGCATCTATACGCATTTCTATAGTCCTTCGACGAGTTGCCAAACCTCTGTGATGTCTCGCAGTTTCAGGATACCCTGTAAGCGGGTCGGCGTAATTGCACAGTCTGGCCACAATATTGTTCGAATCAGCCAGATTTTTTTTTTCCTTGGCTTAGCGAAAGGCATACACCTGCTATGGCGAACACTGCTAACAAAGACACGTTTACCAAGTGGGACGTTGACAGCATTTCGCGGCCCGTCGTTGCACTCAGCGCTTCGATGGTCAGCAAGGACTGGGAGCAGGCCGGTCATCAACATCGTAAGGCGCAACTGCTTTACTCCGTGCGCGGTGTCCTCAATTGTGAAATAGAAGATGGCGTCTGGATCGTTCCACCGCAATGCGCCGTCTGGATACCCGGTGGTTTGTCACATGCGGCACGTGGCTCCGGAGAAACGGAGTGTTATTGCCTGTTTGTTGAACCTGATGCCGCCCCGGATCTCCCGCGAGGTTGCTGCACGATTGGCGTATCGCCGCTGCTGCGTGAGTTGTTGCTGAAGACGGCAAGCTTCTCGGGAAACGCAGTCACTGGCGCGCGCGAAGAACGCTTGATCGCAACGTTGTTGGATGAATTGTCGGCGGCCCCCGTGCAGGACCTTCATTTACCGATGCCTCGCGACACGCGTCTGCGCAGGCTCGCCGAAATGCTCTTGGCCGACCCTGCGGTTAAGGTTTCGGTGCACGATTGGGCCACTCGCATCGGTATGAGTGAGCGCAGCATGAGTCGGCTGTTACTTCAGGAAATAGGGATGAGTTTTGGGCGTTGGCGTCGGCAGTTGCATGTGATTCTGTCACTGCAGCGCATGGCCAAAGGAGAGAGCGTTCAAACGGTTGCATTGGAGCTCGGTTATGAGGGCCCCAGCGGCTTTATCACGATGTTCCGCAAAACCGTAGGCAAACCGCCTGTGCAGTATCTTTCCGCCCGCTCAGCCAGTGCTCCCATCGCTGGTGACTCCTCGCACGTGGCGTCGATCCTGTTTCCTTGATGACGTGAATGGCGGCTAATCGGCCCTATCGTTTCTGGTGCTGTATTGCGATCCGCCCCTCCCAAGGCATCGTAGAACGATACCGCAAACATACCTCCCTCATTCCTAATCAAAGTCAAAGTTGACGGCGGTTACGCTCAATTCCGGCCAGAAAACGACCCATCGCGAACATTGGCTGAACTGGAAAATAATCTGGCCATACCTCGATATCTGGCAATGACTGCTTGTTGCTAGATTGCGCGACAACGAATGCTAATCAGTTTCATCTGAGATTGATTTGTCACTTCCGTTCTCCGGTCTGGTTCCGGGTGAGTTCTCGGCCTTCCCTCAAATTCGTCTCTCGACGGTCGGCCGCTGTCTGTTTTTTATTGATAAGGAATGGCTGATGTGGATTTCGTTGACTTACTGCGGTGGGAGGCGCCACTGCGTGCCTCAGCGTCTGGTGAAAAAACCAGTTGCTGCAGCGCTGCTTGTGTTTTTAGGTAGTTCGAGTTGTGTGATGGCGCAGGACATTACTGAAGCTGACGAGAGCACACCGTCTCAGGGCACGATGATCCTCCCATCGGTGACGATAAGCGCGACAGGAACACCCGATGCCACCACGACGGAAGGGACTGGGCTTTACACCACCGGCCAGACCACGGCCGCAACTCGCTTACCGCTGACGCTGCGGGAGACGCCGCAATCAATTTCCGTGGTAACGCGTCAGCGCATGGACGATCAAAAACTGGATTCAGTCCAGGGGGTGCTGAAGAACACGACCGGCATCTCGTCTTACCAATCTGATAGCCAGCGCACGAGTTTTTATTCCCGAGGCTTTCTGATCGACAACATCCAGTATGACGGCATACCGGCCGTCATCGGCGACGTCATAAACGGCAGTGGTATCAGTGACCTGGAAACCGCATTTTACGACCGGGTCGAAATTGTGCGCGGAGCGAACGGACTTCTCACTGGCACGGGCAATCCGTCTGCTGCGGTCAACCTGGTGCGCAAAAGACCAACACCAGAGTTTTCGGCCTCAACCTCTATCAGTGCGGGGTCATGGGACAATTTTCGGGAGATGGGGGATATTTCCGTGCCGCTGACAACAGACGGTCGTGTCCGAGCACGTATGGTGGGGGTCAATAACGATGGTCACTCCTACATCGATGGTTATCAAACACAAAAGCAAGCGTTCTACGGGATCATTGAAGCAGAGCTCACCGAAGACACCACCTTGGATATAGGGTACGACTATCAGAACAGTTCCCCTAAACGACCTACTTGGGGCGGTGTTCCTCTATGGTTCAGCAATGGCTCAGAGGCACAATGGTCGCGTTCCAAATCCATGGCTGCGGACTGGAATCGTTGGGACAGTACTCGGCAAACTGTTTTCGCCGAACTTGAACAAAGGTTTGATAACGGTTGGAAGATCCAGGGTGTCGTAAACCAGTATCGTACTAAGTATGACTCCCAGTTAATGGGAGGTTTCGGTACACCCGATCAGGATACTGGATTGGGCACCTTCCCCAATGGCACTTATCCGAGTGCATTGGCTGGCGAAGGGAAAAGCCGTCAAAACACCTTCGATGTAATGGCGAGCGGTCCGTTTGATTTAATGGGGCGCCAACATGACTTGGTAGTGGGCGGCATGAGTTCCCGATATACCTCGAATAGAGACGATGTCAGTCCTTTTATTCTGGGCTTCACCCCCGGCAATATCTACGATTGGAATAGTCATTTCCCCAAACCCGACTTTGATGCAATGACGTCCATGCCGACGAATACCGAGGTTAAACAGCGCGGCTTCTACAGCACTGCAAGATTCTCTCTGGCCGATCCATTGAAGCTGATTGTCGGCGGGCGGTTCAGCCGGTACGAGATTGACGAGACCGCAGGCGGAGCACCGTTCAATTATAAGAAAAGCAATGAGTTTACGCCTTATGCAGGTTTGATATACGACATTAATAGCACGTATTCCGTATACATCAGCTATACCGGCATATATAACCCGCAAACATCGTTCCGAGATAGCAATGGCAACGTCCTCACGCCTACTGAAGGTAAGACGAAAGAGATTGGCCTCAAGGCTGAATACCTGGAGGGGCGCCTAAATGCGTCTGTCGCATTGTTTGACACCGAATTGGACAATGCTGCACAAGTAGATGGCAATCTTCTTACGCCAGGCGGTGCTCAGGCTTACAAAGGTGTTGATGGCACCAAGTCCCGCGGGATCGAGTTTGACATGCAGGGTGAAGTTTCTTCCAATTGGAATATCTATGCCGGCTTCGCCGCTTTCACAGCCAAAGATGGCAACGGCGCCAGGCTTAATGCACAGGTTCCACGCACTACCGCTCAGATGTTCACTACGTATAAATTACCCGGAGTGTTGGATAAGCTAACGCTGGGCGCAGGCGTCAAATGGCAAAGCCGCTTCTTAAGCAGCAGTACCAGCACAAGGGTGGCGGAACAAGATCCCTATGCGTTGACGTCACTGATGGCGCGTTATGAACTGACCAGGAACATGGATGTATCAATCAATGTTAATAATGTGTTCGATAAAAAATATGCAACGCAGAAAGGAGATTTCGACACTGTCAGTTATGGGGCGCCGCGTAATGCACTGATGACATTGAATTATAAGCTGTAGCTCGTGGGTAAGCGCTGTCCCCCCGTGGAGCTAGATCTCGCCAAGTTATATCTAGTTGCTGCAATTTTTAACTGCAGACGGGCATGACAGCATCGGCGAGTCAATCAAGAGAATCACACCGTCAGGTTTACCTCTGCGGCCTCGTCAAACTTCAACCGGGCCGCTTCAACCTCAGGCAATTTGTCGAGCGTCCATTTATGCAATTCGCGAAATGGCTGCTGCAGAGTTTGACCAAGTGGGGTGATCTCATACTGCACTGCCACAGGCGAGAATGAGATGACCTTGCGCGAGACGAGGCCATTTCGCTCCAGCCGCCGCAGGCACTGTGTCAGTGCCTTCTGAGTGACGCCCTCCAGGCGGCGTTTGATGGCATTGAAGCGGTGCGGGCCATCATCAAGCACCGCCAATACCATCATTGACCACTTATCTGCGATCTGGTCGAACAGCGCCCGGCTTGGGCATTCCGACGAGAAACATTGCGGCTTTAATTCCAGCATCGAAGTTTCCTCATATATACCTAGGCGACTCTAGGTGCCTAATTGACATTTGGTTTACAAAATATACTTATATGGCTTCCAAAAGCAAACGGAGTCCACCCCATGTCAAACCCTGATACCAGCATACTATTTCGTCCTTTTTCGATCCGGTCGCTTGAACTGAAAAACCGGATTGTCATGTCGCCGATGACCAGACAATTTTCGCCGCAGGGCATCCCCGGTGAAGGGAGCGCCGCATACTACCGGCGGCGGGCTGAGGGGCGGGTCGGGTTGATTTTGTCAGAAGGGACCGTCATCGATCGTCCCGCTTCACGTAACGGTTCTGGCATTCCTTTTTTCCACGGTGAAGCAGCGTTAGCTGGATGGAAGAACGTGATCGATTCTGTTCACAGTGCTGGGGGCCGTATGGGGCCGCAACTCTGGCACACCGGCGCAGTGCGTGATGTCAGCGGCTGGGAGCCTGATGCGCCGGTTGAAAGCCCATCTGGCCTCGATTCGCCAAACGAGCCGCGCGGCGTGGCGATGAGCGAAGAGGATATTGCAGACACAGTCGCTGCTTTTGCCAGGGCAGCGGCGGATGCCAAGCGGCTGGGTTTCGATACGGTCGAGATCCATGGTGCTCATGGTTATTTGATCGATCAGTTCTTCTGGGCCGGCACCAATCGGCGTACTGATCGTTATGGCGGACCAACGATCAAAGAGCGCTCCCGCTTCGCCGCCGAGATCGTGTCTGCAGTTCGTCATGCGGTCGGGCCCGAATTCCCTATCATCATGCGCGTCAGTCAATGGAAGCAGCAGGACTTTGGTGTGCGTCTCGCCCAGACCCCAGCACTGATGGAAGACTGGCTGCTGCCATTGGTTGAGGCGGGTGTTGATGTTCTGCATTGCTCGCAGCGACGCTTCTGGGATCCTGAGTTTCCTGAAATTGATGGTGAGAACGGGCTGAACTGCGCGGGCTGGGCGAAAAAAGTCACTGGAGCCACAACCATTAGCGTCGGTTCGGTTGGGCTGGATAACGATGTCACTAACGCCTTCGCCGGCAAGGGCTCAGCCCCTGCAAGCTTGGACCGCCTCGTCGAGCGTATGGAGCGCGAAGAGTTTGATCTGATCGCTGTAGGGCGTGTCCTGTTGAGTGACAAGGATTGGGTCGCCAAAGTGGAAAGTGGCGATTACGCAGATCTGAAAGGCTTCAATCCGGCATCTTTAGCCGAATTGGCTTGAGCCTCATAGCGGAGTGGAGAGTGTGAGACCACACAGGTTTTAGTCTTAAGGCGCAAGAGACCTGGCCTCGGAGGTTGCGAGGTCGAGATCGAAACCTGCTGTTGAGTGCGCCACGGCTGTTTCCACGATCGGACATGTCAAGGCCACTCAACATCCGCGCAAACAGGTGGAGTTTGAACCCGCTGGGAGCTTCAGGGGTAGACAAGAAAACCATGTCCTGATCTTTTGCCTAGGACGTCGACGGTGGTGATCACCATCGCCCACAAATGCATTTGATTTTTGGAGAACAGTCTTGCTCGTCAACGCGAACTCGTTAGCGCCTTATTGCCCAGACTCGGGCTGTTGCCGGCGTTCGCGTTCGCAGGTTTCGGTGCCACAGGTCCTTGGCCGACGGGCTACACAGAACGTTTGACCAAACTTCAAGTGGCTAATTAGAGTGGGTAGCCGTACGAGCGGCCTACTGCCATGGAAACCCAAATGAGCGACTTACCCCTGCTGCTAGCCTTCATCGCTGCTGCGTCAGTGCTCACTGTTACCCCCGGCGTGGACACTGCCATGGTTCTTCGCGCTACAGCGACCGGTGGTCGACGCTCGGCGTTGATGGCCTCTATCGGTATTGCGCTCGGGTGCCTGGTGTGGGGAGCGGCGGTGTCACTGGGGCTCGGCGCCCTGTTGCAAGCTTCGGAGTGGGCTTACCTAGTGCTGAAAATTGTCGGCGCAGCTTATCTCGTTTGGTTGGGGATCAAACTGCTGCTGCGACCTAGGACAACTCTGCAAGGGCAGGGGAACGAGAACATGGCTGTCACTGCGCGTGACGCCTTTATCCGCGGTTTATTGACTAACCTGCTGAACCCCAAAATAGGCGTCTTCTACGTCACTTTTCTCCCCCAGTTCGTCCCGAGTGGTTCGAGCGTTGCCAGCTATTCATTCTTCCTTGCAGCGTTACACGTGCTGTTGACGCTGGCCTGGTTCGGCATCCTGGTAGCGGCTACGGTGCCGTTGAGCAGTTTCCTGAAGCGGCCGGCGGCCCTGAAGGCACTTGATCGGCTCACGGGCGGTGTTTTTGTCGCGTTTGGGCTCAAACTCGCTGTTTCCAATCCTGCTTGAGCCGAATGCCGCATTGCCAATAGCCAGTTCACGCATGCGGATTCAAAGAGCCGGCAGTTTCTGCGTCAGCGGTTGGGTCTTTGGCGTACCCGTGCGAACCAGCATCGGGCCGAACACCGCCAGCAGGCCCAGCAGAATGAGCGGGAAGTACATCAGCGACTCCAGGCCAAAGCGCCCCACGATAATTGTGATCGCGGCGTGCCCCATGAGCATCCCTGAAAAGCCGATGCCCTTAACGATGCCGATCATGACCCGCATGCCCGCATTCAGGCTGTCGCAAAAGTAGATCGGCTACAGGGTTCGTATTGACGAGCGAATCGCCCGCGCGCATTCGATAACCGCGGGCGCCAGCTTGCGTTCGGCTTCCTCCATGGTCCAGCGACTGCTGGGCACGACCACATGCACTGCCGCCACCGGCAAACCCTGGCTGCCTATGATTGGCGCGGCAATGGACATGTCGCCCAGGAACAGCTCTTCCTTGTTTATGGCGTAACCCCTGCGCCGCGTGATCTCGATCTGCTCGATGATGTCGTCGATCTCGGTCAGTGTGTACTGGGTGTGTCGTTTGCGATCGCTGGCTTGCAGGGTGGCAGCGAGTTCGTCGTCTGGCTGGGCACTGAGAAAGGCCCGTCCGGAACCGGTGCAGTACATCGGTATGCGGCTGCCGATGGGCATGTGGATTGGGATGAATTTCGGCGCTACGAAGCGAGCGACGTAGACCATGTCCAGCCCGTCGGGCTCGGTCAGATTGGTCGTCTCTCCGGTAGCCTGCGCGAGCTCGGCAAGGAATGGGTTGGCCACGTCGACCAGCGTGTCGGCGGCCAGGTAGTTGTAGCCGATTTCCATGACCTTCGGGGTCAGCTGGAAGCGTTTGGTCTGCGGATGCTTGCGCACATAACCCAGCTCTTCGAGGGTGTGGATCATGCGTTGGGCGGAGCTTTTGTTGATCTCTGCCGCTTGCGCGATATCCGCCAGATTCATCGTGCGCCTGGATGCGTTGAAAGCTCGCAACACCGCCAGGCCTTTCTCCAATGACTGATTGAACAGGGGATGAGGGGTATCGCTCATATGGAAATCCTTGTTTTTTTGCTTTGTGTATATCGATATTCGATACTTATAAATCTCTTTACGATTTTAGTAAATCGTTTATAGTCATTTTAAGCCCTCCTGCCATTCACTTGGGGCAACCCTTACCGGACTTAAGACAAATAAAAGCGTCCAATGGGAGATACGCCATGCTTACTCGCTTTCGTGCACTCACGTTCGTTGTTGCCCTGGCTACCAGCATCGTTTCAGCCAATGTCGTCGCCGAGCCCGTCTACAAGGTTGGCGCAACCGCGACGGGCATTCCCTTCACCTTTCTCGACGTCAAGAGCCAGAGCATCCAGGGCATGATGGTTGACGCCGCGCAGGCGGTGGCCAAGGCTGGTGGTTTCGAGGTGGAGATCCAGCAGACCACTTTCGCTTCACTCATTCCGTCACTGACTTCAAACAAGATCGACCTGATTTCCGCGGCCATGCTCCGCACGCCGGCGCGGGAAAAGGTGGTGCAGTATTCCGATCCGGTCTTCAGCTATGGCGAGGGGTTGATCGTCAAGGTCGACGACCAGACCCAGTACACCCGCATGGAGGACTTTGCCGGTGAGGTCGTCGGCGCCCAGGTCGGTACCGTGTTCATCGATGAGCTGAACAAGCGTGGCGTCTTCAAGGAAGTCCGTAGCTATGATTCGATCCCGGACCTGATGCGAGACCTGGCGCTTGGTCGTATCAAGGCAGGCTTCGCCGATCGTCCGGTCGTCGCCTACCAATTGGCTCAAGGCACGCAGAACAAGGTGCATCTGGTCCAGAGCTATCAGCCCGTGGTGATCGGGGATGTCTGCCTGATCATGCGCAAAGGTGACAGTGCGACACTGGAGCAGGTCAACAAGGGCATCGCTGCGATCAAGGCTGATGGTTCGCTCGATCAGATCATCAGCAAGTGGAAACTCAACTGATGGTTGCGTCGGCCGCCCGCAACGGCGGGCGGGTCCACTCATTGTTTCGTGGGTAGCCTTATGTTTTTCCAGAATGCCTTGGACTTTCTTCCTATCTTGCTCAAAGGGGCGGCGGTCACTCTGCAGGTGACGGCCGGGTCGTTTGTCCTCAGTTCGCTGATCGGGCTGGTCCTGGCCCTGATGATGGTCTCCAAAGTCCGCGCGATCGCCTTGTTTGCCATCAGCGTGGTGAACGTCATTCGTGGTCTGCCGATCATTGTGCAGCTGTTTTACATCTACTTCGTCCTGCCGGAATTCGGCATCCAGCTGACGGCAATGCAGGCCGGCATCATTGGCCTGGGGATCGCTTATTCGGCGTATCAGGCCGAGAACTTTCGGGCCGGTATCCAGGCGATCCAGCAAGGACAGATCGAGGCGGCCGAATCCTTGGGCATGCGGGGCGCGATGGTGATGCGGCGAGTGGTGCTGCCCCAGGCATTTCGCATTGCCTTGCCGCCTTACGGCAATACGCTGGTCATGATGCTCAAGGACTCGTCGTTGGTCTCTACCATCACCGTGGCCGAGATGACGCGTGCGGGGCAACTGATTGCCTCCTCGACCTTCGAGAACATGACGGTCTATACCCTGGTGGCGTTGCTCTACCTTGCCATGAGCCTACCACTGTCCTTTGCGCTGCGTCGTCTGGAAGCACGCTTCAGCACCCGGAGAACGTCATGATCGAGATCAAGGGCATTCACAAGCGTTACGGCAACGTCCCTGTTCTTGAAGGCATCGATCTGCAGGTCAAGAGTGGTGAAGTGGTGTGTCTGATCGGCCCTTCGGGTTCGGGCAAATCCACGTTGCTGCGCTGCATCAACGGTCTGGAAAGTTATGATCAGGGCGACGTCCTGATCAGCAACGAACGGGTCGACCGCAATGCCAGGTCGATCCACGATATTCGCAGCCGGGTGGCGATGGTCTTTCAGCGCTTCAATCTGTTTCCGCACCGCACCGCGCTGGAAAATGTCATGGAAGGGCCTATCTACGTGAAGAAGGAGCCCCCCCAGGCCGCCCGCAGGAACGCCGAGGCGCTGATGGAAAAGGTGGGCTTGTCCCACCGAATGAATGCCTACCCGGACGAACTGTCCGGTGGCCAGCAGCAACGGGTCGCCATTGCCAGGGCGTTGGCGATGAACCCGCAGGCCATCCTCTTCGACGAGCCGACCTCCGCGCTCGATCCAGAGCTGGTCGGTGAAGTGCTGGCGGTGATGCGCAATCTCGCCAATGAAGGCATGACCATGATCGTGGTCACCCACGAGATGGCCTTCGCTCGAGACGTGGCCGACAAGGTCTGTTTTCTTCACAGCGGCAAGATCGTCGAGTCAGGCCCGGCGGGGGAGGTGCTGAGTACCCCGACACATCCGCGCACCCAGGACTTTCTGCGCCGGCTGCTCAATCACAGTGCAGAGGTGCAGGCATGAATGCTCCTTTCGCACCTCAACTGCCAGCCTCTCTCTGGGCCGCGACTGCGACACCGGCGGTGGAAACGCCGGCGCTGGCTGAAGACAAACACGTGGATGTCGCCATCGTGGGCGCCGGCTACACCGGTTTGGTCACGGCTTTGCGACTGGCCGAAGCAGGTGTCAATGTCTGCGTGCTGGATGCCGGGGAGCCAGGCTGGGGGGCGTCGGGGCGCAACGGCGGACAGGTGATCCCCGGGCTGAAATTCGACCCTGATCAATTGCACAGCAAGTTCGGTACGGCTCGCGCCGAAGCGATGCTCGATGTGGCCGGTTCCGCCGCCGACGAAGTGTTTTCGTTGGTTCGCCAGTACGGTATCGAGTGTGACGCGACCCAGAAAGGCTGGATCCAGCCCGCCTGTTCGGCCACCGCGATGAAGGCGATCGAACAACGCGCCGCACAATGGCAACGCCGCGGGGTCAAGGTGGAGCTGCTGGACCGGGCTGCGGTCAGCCAACGTATTGGCACCGAAAATTACCTGGGGGGTTGGGTTGATCCGCGGGCCGGCAGCTTGCACCCACTGAGTTATGCCCGTGGCCTGGCGAAGGCTGCAATAGGGCGGGGCGCGATGATCCACGGCCACAGCCGTGTCACGGGATTGCAGCGACAGCAATCGGGGTGGACGTTGTCCACTGCGCAAGGATCCAGGGTCAATGCGCAGCGGGTGTTATTGGCCACCGATGGCTATACCGACGACCTGTGGCCAGGATTGCGCCAGACCGTCGTCGCGGCCAACAGCTTCATCATCGCGACCCGTCCGCTCCCACCGGCGATACGCAAGACCATCCTGCCCGGTGGCGAGGTTTGTTCGGACTCACGACGCTTGCTGCTTTATTTCAAGCAGGATGCACAGGGGCGTCTGCTTCTGGGAGGGCGAGGGCCTTTCTCGGAGCCTTCCCGGCAGCGTGACTGGGCGCACCTGGAGCGTTCGCTGAGGGCGCTGTTTCCGCAAGTGGCGGATGTGCCTGTCGAGTACCGCTGGAGTGGTCGGGTCGCCCTGACGCAAAGCTTTCTGCCCCATGTGCATGATCCCGCGCCGGGGCTGTCAGTCCTGCTCGGCTACAACGGTCGCGGCATTGCCTTGTCCACGGCGTTAGGCAAGCATCTGGCGGCGAAGCTGTCAGGGGCGACACAGGACTTCCCGTTTCCGGTCATGCCACTGCGCCAGATTCCCTTCCATGCCTTGCAGCGGCTTTATCTGGCTGCCGGCATCAGCTATTACCGGGTGTTGGATGCGCTGTTTTGAGCGCTGCTTGAAATTGGAGTTGAGCTTCGATCGCGTCCTTGTCGATGACTGACCAGACCTCGCGGATCCTGCCGTCCTCGAACGCGTAGAAGACGTTTTCCGCGAAGGAGATCCGCGCTCCATTGACGGCAAGGCCCAGGAACTCTCCAGTCGGCGTGCAATTGAATGCCAGGCGAGCCGCCAATTTGGGTGGCTCTATCACCAGGAACTCGATTTCAAAGCGCAAGTCAGGGATATCCCGGTAGTTCGCTTCCAGCATGCTTCGATAGCCGTGCAGTCCTAACCGTCTCGCGTTATGAACCACATCCGGATGCACGAAATGCCCCAGGCTTTCCCAGTCCTGTGCATTCAGGCAGGCGATGTAGTCGCTATAGAGGGTTGCAAGGTTCGAGGTCATGGGACTGTTCTCCGCTATATGCCTGTTTCCGCCTTCTGCGATCCCTGGCCTTGTTGCCAAGTGTCATGAAGGTGATGTGCTGGTTATCGATGGGGGGTGAGCCCCCGACGATAAAGGTCGAGCCATGCGCCGTTTGACCCTGTAGCAGTCATTGATATCCAGCGCGTTTGAAACTCTCACCCAGCTTAACCCCCATTTCAGGGGGAGCCGGCAAACTGATCCAGCCCGCCGACTCATTTGCCCCCGGTCACGTCGAGGAATGTCCCGGTGACGAATGATGCCTGCGCGCTGGCCAGCCATAGAATGGCCTGGGCCACTTCCTCCGGCTGGCCACCCCGGCCCATGGGGATTGTGTCCTTGATACGGTCGACCCGCCCCGGTTCGCCGCCGCTGGCATGCATTTCGGTGTAGATGTGACCGGGGCGAATACCGTTGACGCGTATCCCTTCGCGGGCCACCTCTTTGGCCAGACCGATGGTGAACGTCTCCAGGGCTCCCTTGGACGCCGCGTAGTCGATATATTCGTTGGGACTGCCGAGGCGCGCCGACGCCGAAGAGACATTGATTACCACCCCGCCCGGACCGTTGTGCCGGTAGGACATGCGTTTCACCGCCTGTTGGGCACAGAGCATCGGACCGATGGAGTTGACCGCGAAGATGCGCTGCATGCGTTCGAAGCCGAGGTCTTCCAGGCGCGACTGCACGGCCAGTACCCCGGCGTTATTGACCAGTACGTCGATACGGCCAAATGAGCGGTCGATGGCCGCGAACAGATCGGCGACCTGTCCGGGGTCCGCACTGTCGGCCCGCATGACCAGCGCCCGACGGCCCAACGCCTCCACATCCGCCGCCACCGCCAGCGCGGAGGACTCATGGGCAATGTAGCTGATCGCGACGTCATAGCCTTGGGCTGCGGCGAGCCGTGCGGTGGCGGCGCCCACTCCGCGACCGCCACCGGTGATCAGAATCAACGGTGCCTGGGAGACGTTATTCATCGAGGGTACCTCCTGTAACGGTGAGAAAGCGGGTGTATCAGCCAATCAAGAGAGTGCCGCTGACAATCACTGCGCACGCCACGACTCGGCGAGTGGTGAGTGTCTCGCCAAGGAACGCGTAGCCAATCAACGCGGCGAACAACACGCTGGTTTCGCGCAATGCCGATACCGCGCCCAAGGGGGCTTCGTTCATGGCGT
This sequence comes from Pseudomonas sp. FP2300, assembly GCF_030687595.1. Taxonomy (NCBI): domain Bacteria; kingdom Pseudomonadati; phylum Pseudomonadota; class Gammaproteobacteria; order Pseudomonadales; family Pseudomonadaceae; genus Pseudomonas; species Pseudomonas sp. FP2300. The sequence continues at coordinate 4,300,813 of NZ_CP117440.1, read as the reverse complement.
AGATGACGATTCCATAGGCCAGCAAGGAGACCAACCCACCGACCAGGGCGGTCAATGTGCCGGGCCGGAAGGAGAATAAGCTGCGGGCGTCGCGCAGGCCGATGTACACCGCCGGCATCAGCACGCCCCACAAGGCGCACATCCACACCGTATAGGCCAGTGGCGCGCCGGAGAGTCTGGTGCCAATGCCGTCGGTGACGCTGTAGGCGGCGATGAAGCAGCCGGTTCCCAGGGCATAGGGCAGGCTGGGCACCGACAGGTTGCGTCCCCTGAAGGCCAACGAAATGATTGCGCCTGATACCAGCGCGATACCCAGTAGCGCACCGGGAGCAATGCTTTCCCCGGCAAAGGCCGCGGCGCCCAGGGTGATCAAGACGGGTGACGATCCACGCGAAACCGGATAGGTCTGTCCCAGGTCGCCGACCCGGTAGCTGCGCACCAGGAACAGGTTGTAGCCGACATGCAGCAACGCCGAAAGCAACCCATAGCCCCAACTGGCAACTGCCGGTGGCTCCATGAACACCGCGGCGACGATACTGGCGATAGCGATGGCGATGCACATGATCGTCATCGACCACAGTCGATCGGTGCCGCCACGCAGTAGCGCATTCCAGCTGGCATGCAGGAGTGCGGCGAAAAGAACCAGCAAGGTGATATGGATAGGCATGCGCCATTTTATGCAGCCCGGCTGCCCGGACTACAGCGAAGTCTCCTCATCGTTTCATGAGTGAATCCTCATGCATTATCCGTAAGCTCGTTGGACTTTCAGCGCCTCGCTGGTCAACCATTGGCGAAAGCTGACGATGTGCGGCTGCGATTCGCTGCCTTTCGGGCAGACGAAGTAGTAGGCAAGGGGGGAGGGGAACGACACATCGAAGAGCCGCACCAGGCGACCGTCGCTGATTTCGGTTTCAACATGCCCGCTGCGCACCAGGGCGACACCCTGGCCGAGCAGGGCAGTCTCGACCGTCATGTTGGTGTCCCCAAACCGGACGCTTTCCTTGAGCGGCAAAAACTCCAGCCCGACTTTTTCAAACCAGGCCTCCCATTTCGGCACCAGCTCGGCGCCATCACGGGTCAGCAGTGGGTAATGCAGCAGTTCGGCAGGGCTGCGCGGTGTCCCGAATCGCTGCAGCAGATCGGGACTTGCCACCGGAAACACCTGCTCGCCGAACAGAAACTCCGAATACAGGCCTGGATAACTGCCCTTGCCGAGCCGGATCGCGACATCGGCCTGGGCGCTGGAGAAATGGATGATCTTGTCCGTGGTGTCCAGCGAGACCAGTAGCTCGGGATGTTGCCGGGAGAGGCTCGGCAAGCGTGGCAGCAGCCATTTCAGCGCGAAGGAGTACGTGGTGCTGACTTCGAGTCGGACTCTGCCTTTCTGCTCTCGAAGATCGGCCAGGGTCGCCTCCAGGCTCATGAAGAATTCCCGCACGATGGGCGCCAGCGTAGCTCCCGCTGCGGTGAGGCTTAACGACTTGCCACGTTCGAACAACTGCAATCCCCAGAGCTCTTCGAGATGCTTGAGCTGGTGACTGACCGCGCTTTGAGTGACATGCAGCTCATTCGCGGCAGAGGTAAAGGTCGCGTGCCGGGTGGCGACTTCAAAGGCACGCAGTGTGGCGGTTGGCGGCAGATCTCTCATGTACAGGGCGTCTCGGCGAGTCATCAGAAATGCGTAACATGAGCGCTAGCTCATGATAGAGCATCATAGCCGCAATGGCCTTGTCGGTCGTTCAGTTGACTGAAATCCTCCATGGCCGCGCGCGAAGCGGGCACGTTGAGACTATGCTGATGGCCACAGCAGGTAGTGCATTGGTTTCAATCGTCAGCCACCAAGGAAAGGAGTCCGTATGTCTTCAGTTCTTCATGCCCGGTTCGACTATCGCAACGACCGAATGAGCAGGCCCGTAACCTGAAGTGCCCTTCATTGCTCTGGACAACCTCCAGATGGTCGATGCCTTGACTTGGAAATGGCAAATGGCACGGAATGCGACGCACCAAACGCTCTGCATTGAGCTCGGAAATGAGGCAGGCGCGCAGGCGCCACTGAGAATTTCCCAGCGGATCGAATACGACTCACTGACCGAACTGCCTCATGGCGCCTTACCCGGCGACCGTTTGACTCCGTCGATTTTCCTGTCCAGGCGCCCCGACGAACAATGGGCGGTGATGTTTCTTGGGCTCGATCGTTTCCACCGCATCAAACATGTCCTTGGCTACCCGATGAGCAAAGACGTCGATGAGCCGAGCGTCAATCCCAAGCGTGATGGAGAACCGCATGAACACTAAACCGATTCGCAAAATCCTGTGGCGCTTCGCCGGCTGCGTGACCGGGTTGGCGATGGTTGCCGCCCATCCAGCCCAAGCTGCCGACGGTATCGCCAGCAGCCCTACCGCAAGCTATAGCATTGCCTTCAGCAACTCCTACACGGGCAGCGATTTCCGCAAGGTGATGGTGCGTAACTGGCAGGAGATTGCGGCCCAGGCGCAAAAGGATGGCTTGATCCGGGAGGCCCCGGTGGTCAGCGCGAATAACTCGGCGTCGGAACAAGCGGCCCATATCCAGGAGATGATCGTCAAGGGCGTGAACGCCATCGTCGTCCTGGCCGCGTCCGACACGGCCCTCAACGGGGTGATCCGCGATGCTTGCAACGCCGGCATCGTGGTGGTCGTCATGGCCAGTCTGGTCACCGAAAGCTGTGTCTATACCGTGGACTACAACTGGTCTGCCATGGGTCGCGTGGAAGTGGACTATATCGCCGAACGCCTCAAGGGCAAGGGAACGCTGCTGGAAATCCGTGGCATTGCCGGCGATGCCACCGATCAAAACATCAGCGATGGCATTCGCAAGGCCGCCAGCGACTATCCGGGCCTGAAATTCGCCAAGACCGTGTACGGCAACTGGACGGCTTCCGTCGCGCGCAAGGAGGTGGCGTTGGTGCTGCCGTCGCTGCCCAGCATTGATGCCGTCGCTACACAGGGGGGCGATGGTTATGGCGCGGCCATGGCGTTCAAGGCGGCGGGGCGCCCTTTGCCGATCATCGTGATGGGGAATCGTCAGGACGAACTTGCGCTGTGGAAACAGGAGCGCGATGCCAATGGCTATGAGACCGTCTCCGTTTCCGCCTCCCCGAGCGTATCCCAGGTGGGCTTCTGGGTGGCCCAGCAGATCCTGGCGGGCAAGCAAGTGCCGAAGTTCGTCGAGGTGCCGCTGGTACGTATCGATGGGAAAGACCTGGACGCCTGGCTCGCAACGATGCCGGTGGGCGGCGCCGCCAATCCTTTCTACAGCCAGGCTTCCGTGGCGGCGATGATCGACGCGGCCATCAACAAAACCGCGCCGTCGGCGCCTTTGCCGGAGGTTACGAAGCAGTAGCGGCGGGCGGGAAGTGAGGTGGCGAGGCGCGATGTTGACATTCAAGCCAGTCAGGGACAGGCCCATTGCCGTCAAAATTGGCCTGGCGGTCGCCGCGCTGGTGTTCCTGATGCTGGCGGTATCGCTCGTGAACCTCTACGGCCTGCGAGGCATGGTACGTGCGGTGGATTCGGCCAGCCATTCCGCGGAAATTCTGGCCTCGGTCAACGGGGCCACCGGGCGGGTGGAAAACTTCATCGCCACCCGCGACCAGGAAAGCCTGTCCCAGGCCGAAGGCATGGTGGCGACGGCTATCGCCGGCCTGACCGCCATTCCGGCGGCAGAAGCGCAATCGCTCAAGGGCAGTCTGGAAAGGCTCGCCGCGGCGATCGCCGCTTTGCGGGCCGCGACTCTGACCATGGATGGCGAAACGGAGAACATGACAGCCAATTACGGTCGGATGCGCGAGGCGACGATTCTCGTCGAACAGGGTATCGCCAATGGACTGAAGGGGCTTGATGCCCGCACCGCTGAGCACGAGGCGCGGGTGAGCAACATGGAAAGCGCCCATCGCATCCTGGATATCCTGCGCAACGGCGAACGGATCATCACCACTAATGTGGCCAAGATGCTGGCGACTGGTGATGGGTCGGCCGCCACCGCGGCGCGCAATGCTGGCGCGGCACTCCCGCCCGTGGTCGAGCAATTGCGCGAGGTGATGGGGGCGCCGCAGGAGGGAGAGAACCTGGAGCAGTTGGCGGCGGCAGCCGCTGCTGCCAGCGTGGCCGTGGAGCACCTTGGCGAGGCGCCCAAGCTCCAGGGAGGCGAGGCTTTGCGGCATCTCGCCGCCGTCGAGGATGTGGTCGAACGCCTCGATGCAATGTTGGATGAAGTGGATAGGCACGTTGCCCATGACGCAAGCGACATTCAAGCCGCCACCGGTTTGCTGCACAATGCAGCCGCGTTGTCCAAGCGTTTCGCCGAGCGCGTTGCCACCCTGGAGGCGCAGACCTTGTCGTTTCGCCTGTCACCGTCGGCCGAGATTGCCAGCTCTGTCAGCGACATCCTGGGCGAGCTCACCCGTCTCTCTCGCGTTCTTCCTTCGTCCGGAGGGCTGAAAACGGAGGCTACGCCGCAGACTGTCAGCGATCAGATTGCCGGCTACCGGGCGGCATTCGCCAGGTTCCATCAGGCGAGCACCGCCTTGAGCGACGCACGCGACCAGGTTCGCAACGAGGCACGCAGCGCCGGCCTGCTGGTTGCGCGCTTCGCTGGTCAAGCGCGCTCCGACGCCTTGGTCCACAATGATCGTGGCATGCTTGCGACGATAGTCGCCGGTACCGTCGCCATCCTGCTAGCCGGCGCCATTGCCTGGAGCACGTCGCGTTTTGTCGCGCAGCCCATCGTGGCCCTGGCCTCGGTCATGCGCCGGCTTGCGGCTGGCGACCTGAATGCCAAGATCGCCAGCGTCGGACGTGGCGACGAGATTGGCATCATGACCCGCGCCGTACGGGTGTTCCAGGAAAATGCCCTGCGCATCCGGGTGCTGGAGGCCGAGGCCGAAGCCGAACGACAGCAAGTCCAGGCCTCTTTGGAGCGAATGGTCGCCGAACGCACCGACACGCTGCACCAACAGACGGAGGTGCTGGAGGCGCAGGCTGTCGAACTCATCGAGGCGCGCAACCAGGCCGAGACGGCTAACCAGGCCAAGAGCGATTTCGTTGCCACGGTCAGCCACGAACTGCGCACCCCCCTGACCCTCATCCTCGCTCCCCTGGAGCAACTCTCGGCGGCGAGCACCCCGCCGGCGGACTGGCGTGTGCAAATCGACCGCGCCCAACGCAACGCACTGCGCTTGATGAACCGGGTGAACGACATTCTCGACTTCTCCAAGGCCGAAGCGGGCAAGTTTGAGTTGTGCCCGACGCCAATTGACTTGAACAAAACGGTCGGTGTGCTGGCCGAGGATGCCGCCATGGTGGCCGAGGGCAAAGGCTGCACCCTGACCTGCAGCATCGATCCCACGCTCGGCACGGTGTTCCTGGACTCCCGACACTTCGAGAAGATTCTGCTCAACCTGGTGAGCAATGCCATCAAGTTCACGCCTGCTGGCGGCACCGTGCACCTGGCCGTCACTGCGCTCGATGGCGGGCGATTTGAACTCGCGGTGCAAGACTCGGGGATTGGCATCGCACCTGACAAACTGCCGCTGCTGTTCCAGCGTTTTTCCCAGATCGACAACTCCGCCACGCGCCACTACAGCGGCACAGGCATCGGTCTCGCCCTGGTCAAGGATCTGGTCGAATTGATGGGGGGCGAAGTCGGCGTCAACAGCGAGCCTGGGCGGGGTTCATGTTTCTTTGTTCGACTTCCGCTGGGAGTTGAGCAAAACACCGTGCCGAGCGAAGTCCGCAATATGCAAGAGCGATCGTCATCGAGCGCAACAAGAACAACCGAGCAGCGCCACCTGCGTTTTGATGACGGCCGCCTTGGCGGTCACAACGACCAAGCTGCGGCGCAAGGCGCAGACGACCGGCCGTATCCGGAACACGCCTCGCGATCCAGAGTGCTGGTGGTCGACGACAGCCCGGAAATGCTTGGCTATCTCAAGGAGCTTTTGCAAAACGATTACATCGTCGTCACCGCAACTGATGGCGAGCAGGCCTGGGCACTCCTGCAGCGTCGCCCCATCGATGTCGTCGTCTCGGATGTGATGATGCCGCAGCTCGACGGCTTTGGCCTGACAGCCAGAATCAAGGCCAGCGCCGGTTTTGCCCATTTGCCCGTGATCCTGGTGACTGCCCGCGGCGGCAGCGAGGCCTGCGTCACCGGGCTGGAGAGTGGCGCCGATGACTATATCGCCAAACCCTTCTCGCCGCTGGAGCTCAAGGCGCGGGTACGCGCGGCGCTACGCATGAGCCAGGTGCAAACCGAACTGCATGCGAAATCCCGTCAGGCGGGCATGGCCGAAATCGCCACCACTGTGCTGCACAACGTCGGCAACGTTCTCAACAGCGTGAACGTATCGGCAGAGCTGGTCAGCAGCCAGATGCGCACCTCCAAAGCCCAGGGGCTGGGAAGGGTGGCGCAGATGATGAATGAACACGTCCATGACCTGAGCGATTTTCTCACCACAGACCACAAAGGAAAGATGCTGCCCGGCTACCTGCTCAAGCTGGCGGAGGTGGTGGCGACAGAGCAACAGAGCATCATCGGAGAGCTCGACCAACTCACCAAGGGCATTGACCATATCAAAACCATTGTCGCCGCCCAGCAGTCCTATGCCGTTGCCGTCAGTATCGTCGAGACAGTGCCGGTCCCGGAGTTGATCGATGATGCCTTGCGCATGAGCGCCGGATCACTGGCGCGCCAGGAAGTGGCGGTGGTCAAGGACATTGACGACTTACCGCTACTGGCGCTGGACCGGCACCGAGTGCTGCTGATTCTGGTGAACCTGATCCGCAATGCCAAGCAAGCATTGAACGGCGTGATCGATCGCAGCCCCAGCATCACGTTCAGTGCCTCTCTCGTCGACGGGCCAGCATTGCGTATCACGGTGGCCGACAACGGCAATGGGATTGCGCCAGAGCACCTGGCGCGTATCTTTTCCCATGGTTTCACGACGCGCAAAGACGGTCACGGTTTTGGCCTGCACAGCTGCGCGCTGGCCGCGCAGGAAATGGGTGGCAGCTTGACCGTGCGTAGCGACGGGGCCGGGCAGGGCGCGACGTTCATTCTCGATATTCCCATCGATGCTGCGCAGAGCCAGATGTGAGTCTCGTTTCCCGCTCCAAGTATTTAAAAATGGATCTCCGAAAAGAGGTCCATTTTTTTGCCGGAATCAAGGACTGTTCTAATTGCTGCGCAGGCGACCGCGCACCAAGTTGTCGCTTCCAAAACTGCGGCTACACTCGATCTTGCTGGCCAAGACGGATCGACGGCAGCAGTGAGTTTTCGTTGGTTCCGTTGAATTATCTATCTTCGAGACAAGGAGCAGTCATGACTTCGCTAGACTCACTTCAGCAAAGACAAATCAATCTTACCCACGCGTACGTGGTGAACAATGCGGCGCTGTCTTCGCCGGATTGGAAGAACATGAAGAACCCATCGCCGAACCAGGTCAAAGACAACATTCTTACGCGCCTTAATGGCTCCAAGGTAGGCGGCGGTTATGGCGTAGCCTGGGGGCCCGCCCTGGTCCCGGATGGCGAGCATGTGGCTCACATCACGGTGGTGCTGGTCGGCGGGCAAAACGAAAACGACATCGTCGTGGTGACGAGTGGGACCCTTGCTGATTCCCTCAAGGATCAAATAGATGACCTCGATATTTCTCCAATGGTGCCGTTGCAGAACCTCATCAAGAACTGTCCAGTGCCGGCACACTTGGCGCAGGGGACTGCGGACGGTGTAAAGGCGATACTGGATCAGGTATCGACAATCGGTGTCCAGGGCACACTTTGCGATTTTCTGGCAAAACAGCGCAGTGGTGCAACGATCCGGTTGGTCGGGCATAGCCTCGGCGGTGCCTTGATGTCGGTTCTAGCGCTTTACTTGAAAGATAAATTCTCGAACTTCAATTTCCATTGCGAAACGATTGCTGCGCCAACGGCCGGCGATGGTATTTTTGCGAGCTATTTCAATCAGCAGATGGCCGGCAATGCGCTACGCATCTACAACACGCTGGATGTCGTTCCGATGGCATGGTGCGCAACCTCTCTCGACTTCTCCTTGACTCTCTATGAGCCTACCAACGTCATCGATGAAAAAATGAAGGAAATGGTTTGCTCCAAAATCGATACCGTTACCCGTAATAACTTGAACTACACGCAATGGGGCATGGGCGGTGCAAACATGGAGCTGCGGCTCTGTGGGAAACTTCAATCTCCGTGCCCAAGCTATGAAGCGCAATCCGGCTATCAGCACATCTACGAATACATGACGCTGCTGGGGTTGCAGCTTGGTGATATCCCGATGCCGCCGCCGTCTGGCAGCTAGCGCACAGTCTCATCGATCAGGTGTTCGAGTTGCAGTTGCCGGCATTCGTCCGGGAAATCACACAGCTGCAACTCGCTTATTCGCAGCGCTAATTTCATCCGGATCGTTCATGACGCGCGCCTCATCATTATTTTCCACATTCGCAATTCTGGACTTGTTTTTGAAGGGTACTGTGACTACTGGCTCCTCAGGGCATGATCGGTAGCTCAATGAGATTCGGGCAGCCTGAGCGAATACCTTCTTCGACAGCTCCCGCAATATCGCCAGCGCGCTCGATCCTGCGGGAAGGGATCCCCAGGGAAGAGGCGAGGGCCAGGAAATCGATCGCCGGGTCGCAGAGGTCCATGCCGATGAACTGGTGAGTGCTTGAACTTAGATAGTGCGCCTGGCTACGAGCGTAGTTCTTCAAAATGTTGTACTCGCCATTGTTCATGACAACGAACGTGACCGGCAGCCGTTCATGCGCCGCCGTCCAGAGTGCTTGCGGTGAGTACATTGCCGAGCCATCACCGACCAGACAGACTACCGGGCTGCGGTCCAGGCCAAGTGACGTACCGACAGCCGCCGGCATGCCCCAGCCCAGGATGGCGCTGCGGGTAAAAAGATACTGGCGGGCCGAATGGGAATCCAGGCAGGCACGGACATGAGGAATCGTGGCGGGTGCTTCGTCGACGATCCAGACGTCCGGCCCGATAGCCCGGATAACCTCGTGGGCAGCCACGAAAGGCGTTGTCACCGGAGTGTTGAATTCGCGGCTGAGGCGAGCGACGACATCGGCACGACGTGTATCGCGTTCCTGGCCCGCGACGTTTCGCAGCGTCGCGATTGCCTCGCTGTGTGGGGCCAATTTCTTGTCCAGTATCGGCAACAGCGCTTGCAAGGAAAGTCTTAAATCCCCGATCAGCCCTAGCGCTGTCTCATGGACCCTACCTAGTTGGTGCCCATCGCCGGTCAATTGGATAAGGCGACAGTGAGATGGAATAGCGGGGCCCTGGGAATATTGATAGCTGATCAACGAATGGCCGCCGAGCAGGAAGACCGCGTCGAAGTCAGCGAACGTCTCCCTGATATCGGAAGCCTTCGCAGGCAGCGTTCCCCGCCACTGCGGATGCGCCGTCGGGAACGGAATATGCCCGGGCCAGGATGGCCCGTAGACCGGCGCGCCGAGTGCTTCGGCGAGCATCACGGCTTCAACTTCCGCGCTCGACTGGATCACTTCTTCTCCAACGATAATCGCCAGACAGCCGGGGGTAATTGTCGCTAAGGCAGTGGCCAATTCCTCAATCATCCCGGTCACGGCACCGCGCTCGATTCGCGATGGCGGGCCGGCCGTTACATCCGTGTGTTGCTCCATCACGTTAATCGGCAGGGAAAGGAAAACCGGGCCGGCCGGCCCCGTGCGACAGTCCTGAAACGCACGACGCAGCAGCATCGGGATGTGTTCGGGATGATGAATTTCCTCCGCCCATTTGACGCTCGGTCTGGCGAGAGCGACGAGGTCTCCGTGGAGCAGCGGGTCGGTCACGCCATGTCGCGTGTCTTGTTGGCCCGCCGTGACGACAAGCGGCGTATTCGCCATCTTCGCGTTGAGAATTGCGCCCATTGCATTGCCGAGTCCACCGGCCGTATGGAGGTTGACGAAGCCGGGGCGACCGGATGCCTGCGCATAACCGTCGGCCATCGCTACGACTGAGGCCTCTTGGAGGCCGAGGATGTATTGGATGTCTGGGGCGCCGGAGAGGGCGTCGAGCAAAGCCAGTTCGGTTGTTCCCGGATTGCCGAAGACGTGGCGTACACCTTCGCTGCGAAGCACTTCTACGAACAGGTCCGCGCCGCGTTGCCCGCAACTGTTGGAAAAAACATTGGAACCTAAAGGCATGGCGCAGAACCTCATCTGGTCTGGAAGCTTTAATTTAGCCGGCTTGCTGTGGTGACTGTCATACGGCAATCGGATTGCCCAAGCTGGCGAATACAGCTTGGTTCCCTCATTGTGCAAAGCATCAACCATTGGTCGGTTCTGTCTCTTGGCACCTGTCTCTCCATTAAGCCGACCTCGCTGTATATCCAAGAGCTTATTTAATTTGCGCCCGATCTTTCCAGTAACTGGCTCCGGACCGAACCGTTACCCGTGGCCTTCAAAATCGCATTGCACAAGGCCCGGGCGACAGGTGCGTAACTGGTCTGGCTGGGCTGTGCGGTTTCGGGAGCTGCGGTGGGATTGATCAGGTGCACCGCGATCTGTCCTGGCAGCCATGAGACGAGTGGCCAACGGGTGCGATAGGCAGGTTTAGGCCGGGTATCTCCGGTGTTCGGAGCAAAATCGCAGGATGTCACAAACGCTATCCCTATCAGGCAAGCGCCTATGAGCTGCGAGCGCACGCGACCAGGATTTTTCAAGAAACCCATGTCCGCGACAACGACCGTGTCATGAATGATCAAGCGGCCTTCGTCGCTCACCTCGATATCGAGAACGACCGCCATGCAGGTCTGCGCGTCATAGTGGGCAGCGATGCCTTGCGCCCGACCATGTCTTGGGGGCTTGCCCCAATGAGCTTTCTCTGCCGCTTCGGTGATGACGCTCCGCATTCGATGGCCATCGACGCTTGATAAGTGCCGAGTGCCGTCGTTCACCGTCGATGCCGGATCAATCAGCGAAAGCAGGTAGTCCCGGTGATCCAGCTTGCAGGCTCGCACCTGCGCGGCCATGAATCGCTGTTCGGCGAACAGGCGCAGCAAGAGGCCTTTTCTGTCCAGGTTGCTGTCGAGCGTCGATTGCCAAGTGAATGGATCAAGAGTACTGACGTGCGCATCAGGATGGCTCATTGCGTTTCTCCTTCCGGCTGATGGCAAGAGGTCCAGCTAAAGTGATGTGTCCTTGGTGCCCGTAACGCTGGCACCGTAAGTGCAGTCATTGGGGGATACTTTAGTGAGAAGGATCTGACGTCAGAGTGACCGGAGGCTGACAGGAACATGTCAGGTTTTCATGGTGTCACTCCGTCACCAGTAATGGGTCGGCTCGCAGGCCTGAAGGTCAACCGCTGGCCCGCGTGACTGCGAATCATGCTGCCTCGGGTTTCTCTCCAGGCACATCTGTCGGGTCTGGAATCTCTCGGCACCCAACGAGGGGCTTCGCTGCGATCATTTGCGTCGCGGCCTTGGTGCAGCGCCGAACAGTTGTTCACGGACGCAGGACCAGGCGCAGTGCAGCCCCGTGCGCAATGCCACTGCATCGAGGGTCATGAGGCGCAAGCTGACCCCGCAATCGTTGGGCAGCGCGCTGACGCCCACGTAGCTGTCGGGCAGGTTGCTCAGGGCATCGCGCAGGCGTTGCTTGAGGGCGTCGACCGGTAGGTCATGCCCCACCAGCATGAAGGTCGCCAGCGCCTGCATGCCTTCGCTGACCCCTGGTAATCGACGGCACATGTCCTCTCCGGTCAGCGCCAGGTGATCACCTGCCAACAGCCGGCCGTTGTGGCTGCGCACTTGAAGGTCGGCGCGATAGGCGTCGAATACCCCTGTGTTGCCTTCAGGCGCATGCAGGCAGAACGCATCGCAAAGCATCACCCTGGCCGCGGGGTGCAGGATCACCTCGACCCGGCTGTGCAGCCTGGCGTGGGGAAACAGGATCGTCGCCATTGGCAGGTATTCGAGCAAGGCGCCGCTCTTGGCTTCCAGGCTGACCACCTGCTGCGCTGGCTGTTCGAGCATGCTGTGTGCGACGGTGGCCGCACCGGTGCTGACGTGTGCCTGGCTACCGGGTTCAGCCCGCACCTGCACGTGCAGGTGTTCCCCCGCGAAGATGCCCCCCGAACAGGACTGCAGGTACACCGCAGCCATGCCTGGCGGGTCGTCGGGCAGTTTGAGCGTGCGTCCCAGATGAAACGGGTAGCCCACCTGCTGCGCAGAAATGTAGCTGTCGCCATTCGGGGTTTGGCTGAAGGTAATTCGCGTCTGTGGCTCGACGGATTCGGTCAAGGGACGAAACAGCGTCTGAGGCGCGTTCATGGGCAATCGAACAGCACGGCGCGGCTGATGGCGTCGACCACCGCATCGACGCCTGCGCCCGTGGCGCAGTTGGTGAATAGCACCGGCTTTGCGCCGCGGGCCTCGGCGGATTCACGACGCATGCGTGCCAGATCGACCCCGACGTAGGGCGCCAGATCGTACTTGTTGACGACGAGCAGGTCGCAACTCAGAACTCCCGGCCCTCGTTTTCGCGGAATGTCGTCGCCCCCTGCAACGTCGATGACGAAGATCCAGTAATCCACCAGGTCCAGGGAAAAGGTCGACGCCAGGTTGTCGCCGCCGGATTCGATCAGGATCAGGTCCAGGCGCTGGAAACGCGCTTCGAGCTCGTCCGCCATCTGCAGGTTCAGCGTCGGGTCTTCGCGGATCGCCGTGTGCGGGCATGCGCCGGTTTCCACCGCGCGTACTCGCTCCGGGTCGATCAGGCCGCTGCGTCTGACTCGCTCGGCATCCTCGCGGGTCGCCAGGTCGTTGGTGATCACCGCAAGCTCCGTGCCTCGGGCAATAAAACGCGGGATCAGCTGTTCCAGCAGGCGGGTCTTGCCCGAACCGACCGGCCCCCCGATACCCACCCGTGCAGCACCGGGATGGGGGACGGGCTCGGCGAGCGGTTGTGCATTGAGTCGGGTATTCATCATCGGGCTCCTTGTACCTTAGGGTTCAGCGCAGCATGTAGCGCTGGGCCAGCGGGACTTCGCTGACCGGCTCACAGGTCAGGCGTTCGCCATCGGCGTATACGTCGAATGTCTGCGGATCGACACGGATGTCGGGGCAGGCGTCGTTATGCAACATGTCGGATTTGCGCAAGGTGCGGGTGCCGATGGCAGGCAGCAGGGCTTTTTTGAGGCCCAGTTTCGCTGCCGTGTCGGACTCCACGGCCAGACGATTGACGAAATTCACCGACAGAGCCTGTTTGGCCTCACCGAACGCACCCCACTGAGGGCGCATCACCAATGGCTCGCAGGTATAGAGCGATGCGGCCGAATCCCCCATCACGGCATGCACGATGAAACCACCCTTGACCACCAGTTCCGGCTTGATCCCGAAGAACGCCGGGCGCCATAGCACCAGATCGGCGATCTTGCCCGGCTCCAGCGAGCCAATGTAGCGGTCAATGCCGAACACCCGTGCCGCGTTGATGGTGTACTTGGCGATGTAGCGTTTGATCCGTTCGTTGTCGCCCAGCGCGGTGCTTTCTTCAGGCAGGCGGCCGCGCTGGTCCTTCATCTTCGAGGCCAGTTGCCAGGTGCGGCAGATGACTTCATTGATCCGGCCCATGCCCTGGCTGTCCGAGCCGAGGATCGAGATCGCCCCGGTGTCATGCAGGATGTCCTCGGCGGCGATGGTTTGCGGGCGCACCCGCGATTCGGCGAAGGCGACGTCTTCCGGCACGTCGGGATTGAGGTGATGACAAACCATGATCATGTCCAGGTGCTCGTCGAACGTGTTCACGGTGTAGGGATTGGTCGGGTTGGTGGAGGAGGGGATGCAGTTGGCCTTGCCGGCCACGCTGATGATATCTGGCGCATGCCCACCCCCCGCACCCTCGGTGTGATACATGTGAATGGTGCGATCGCCGATGGCCGCCAGGGTGTCTTCCAGAAACCCTGATTCATTGAGGGTGTCGGTGTGCAACTGCACCTGGAAATCGTATTCGTCGGCGACCTTCAGGCAGGTGTCGATCACTGCCGGCATCGCGCCCCAGTCTTCGTGGATCTTCAATCCCAGGCAGCCACCGCGCAGTTGCCCGAGCAACGATTCGGGTTTGCTGGAATTGCCGCGTCCCAGAAAACCGAAGTTGATCGGCCACGCTTCGCAGGCTTGCAGCATCTTGCCCACGTTCCATTCGCCGCCGCAGTCGATGCCCACCGTGATCGGGCCCAGCGAGCCGCCGATCAGGGTAGTCAGCCCTGCCGCCAGGGCGTGTTCGCACAGTTGCGCCGAGTCGAAATGCACATGCACATCGATGCCACCGGGGGTGACGATCAGACCTTCGGCGTCGCGCACTGTGGTCGCCACGCCGCAGATCAGTTGCGGGTGCACGCCGTCCATGACCTGCGGATTGCCGGCCTTGCCGATGGCGACGATCTTGCCGTCCTTGATGCCGATGTCGCCTTTGACGATGCCGATCACCGGATCGATGATCAGCGCATTGCAGATCAGCATGTCCAGTGCCCCGTCGTCGCTGTCGTGACCCGGCATCAGGCCCATGCCATCGCGCAGGGTCTTGCCGCCGCCGTGCAGGCATTCGTCGCCCGGCACCGAGTGATCGAACTCGACCTCGGCCAGCAGCGAGGTGTCGCCCAGACGCACGGCATCGCCAACGGTGGGGCCGTACATCGCGGCGTATTCCTTGCGAGTCATCGTTGCCATGGTTCAGGCCCCCTTGAAGTGTTGAGCACGCGCGCGGTCCAGCGCTGCGGCCTTGCAGGCCGGATCGTGCAGATTGCCATTGGTCAGGCCGCTGAAGCCGTGGATGTCGCCGCTGCCGCCAAACTGCACCAGTTGCACCTCGCGCAACTCGCCAGGCTCGAAACGCACGGCAGTCCCGGCCGGGATATCCAGATGCATGCCGAAGGCGATTTCCCTGGGAAAATCCAGCGCTTTGTTGACCTCGAAAAAGTGATAGTGGCTGCCAACCTGCACCGGGCGATCGCCGGTGTTGATCGCGCGCAGGGTGGCTGTGGGCCGGCCGCTGCTCAGCTGAATGTCGCCCTCTGGCGAGATGATCTCCCCCGGCGTCGGCATGATCGCCAGCGGTAGTCGACCGGGGCGGATCGGCTGGTGCACGGTGACCAGCTTGGTGCCGTCGGGAAACGTACCTTCCACTTGCAGCACCGGCAGCAGGTCGGCGACACCGGGAATCACGTCGTCGGTGGTAAGGAGGGTCGAGCCGAAGCCGATCAGCTCGGCGACGCTACGACCTTCACGCGCGCCTTCGAGAATCTCGTCGGCGATCAGGGCGCTGGCTTCCGGAAAGTTCAGGCGCAGGCCCTTGGCGCGGCGTTTGCGCGATAGCTCGGCGGCGGTGTACAGCGTCAGCCGTTCGAGTTCTGTCGGGGTCAGCAGCATGTTCAAGCTCCTGTGTTGACGGCAGGCACAGAGCCCATCGCCTCAATTGGCAAAAAGTCGGAGTTCCTGGGTTTCGTGACGCATCACGGCGATCTCTGCCATGGGGGTAAAACCGCAGGCGTCTTCAAGCTCGGGCACGGGCCAGGTGAGGATGTCCAGCAGCAGAGGCTGGATAGTGGTCAGCACCCTTTGCGCATCCAGATGGCCCATGACGCCCAGGCGTACGGCGGCACTGACCAGCCCCGTGCACAGCCCGTGAGCGGCGGCGAGTTGGCAGTGGTCGTGGTCCATGCCCAGGCGTTGCCAGAGCAACCCTTGCACCACGGCCAGATGCCCCGGTGCGTCGCCCGCCAGTACACACTGCTGGTAGGCCTCGGCGCCTGGTGTACCCATGGCCACATGCACACCCAGCATTGACTGACCCACACGGCGCGAGCCCAGGCGCAGTTCCTCGGCCAGGGTCAAGGCTTCGACCTGTGCATCCAGCGCACATAACCCCTGAGTGTCGGTGGCCGCGTACCAGGCTGCGGACAGGAACGCCCGGTCGAAACCGGCCCACCGGTGGCGCAGCTGTCCCTCGACGAATCCGCTGACCTGAGCACTGCGATCCCGATGCACGCCCCGTTGGCGACGAGGGGCCGAGATCTCTGCGCCCAGACGACCATCGGCCACCAGCGTCTCCAGCCCCCATGACCAGGCCACCGCGCCCCCTGGGAAAAAGCTGTCGGCCTGTTGCAACGCCAACAGACTGCTGTGTAGCGGACTCATGAACGCGACACCCGGCCGTCGGCCAACATCGGTGCCAGGCGCTCCAGGTAGTCCGCTTGCGGGCCATGTAGCGGGATCTGTAGCTGATCACCGGCGAAACGCACTTTCCAGTGCATGTTCCCTGCGAAATACCCCAGTTCCAGCGCTGCGCCAGCATCGCGAGGGCGCAGCGTCAGGTACTGCTGGTCCAGCATCTGCACGACGATGGCGCGCTCACCGTCGAGCATCAGCACCGAGCCGTTGCGCAACTGTTGATGGCGCTCAAGACGAATGGCGCAGTCAGTGCCACGGTCACTGGCCAGGCGCAGGCGATGACGCTGGATGTCGCTGGCCGAAAGGCTCAGGGTTTCGACCTGGCCGTTGTGGTCCAGGTCGTGCAGCCGCTCGGCGAGAGCAGGGTCGCTGGCCTGGCCGACGATGCGATCGAGTATCAACATGGCGTGGTCTCCAGTGCCGAATCAGATGGTCAGGTAGCGCAGGATGCGCTCGCGGTCCATGGTTTCACGGACCTCGCTGTGAACGAACTCGCCTTTCTCGATGATCAGGTAACGGTCGGCCACCGCCATGGCGAACGACAGCACCTGCTCGGAGACGATCAAGGAAAACCCTCGCTCTTTTTTCAGCAGGTTCAGGGCCCGGGCGATGTCCTTGATGATCGACGGCTGGATGCCCTCGGTGGGCTCGTCGAGGATCAGCACCTTGGGGTTGGAAACCAGCGCGCGGGCGATGGCGAGCTGTTGCTGCTGGCCACCGGACAGGTTGCCGCCCTTGCGTCGGCGCATCTCAAACAAGACCGGGAAATACTCGTAGATGTAGTCGGGGATCGGCGCGACCGGTGCACTCTGCATTCCGGTCAGAATGTTCTCTTCGACGCTTAGGTAAGGAAAAATCATCCG
This sequence comes from Pseudomonas sp. FP2300, assembly GCF_030687595.1. Taxonomy (NCBI): domain Bacteria; kingdom Pseudomonadati; phylum Pseudomonadota; class Gammaproteobacteria; order Pseudomonadales; family Pseudomonadaceae; genus Pseudomonas; species Pseudomonas sp. FP2300. The sequence goes on along the minus strand of NZ_CP117440.1, from coordinate 4,283,695 downwards.
GCCCTGGGGCACAAAGCCGACGCCTGCCGCGACCCGGTCGTAACTCTTGCGCCCGGTCAGTTCTTCGCCCGCCAGTTTGATGCTGCCACTGCGCGCGGGGAGCATGCCCACCAGGCTCTTGAGCAAGGTGGTCTTGCCCATGCCATTGCGTCCCATGATCGCCAGGGATTCGGCGGGCGCCAGATTCAGGTCCAGATTGCGCAGCACGTGGCTGTCGCCGTAATACACGTTGAGGTTATTGACGGTCAGCATGCTCAGTGCCCCAGGTAGACGTCGATGACGCGAGGATCGTTTTGCACCTGATCCATCGAGCCGTAGGCCAGGGTCTTGCCCTGATGCAGAACGGTGACTTTGTCGGCCACCGATTTCACGAATTCCATGTCGTGCTCGATGATGACCATGGCGCGGCCCTTGGCGATCTGTTTGAGCAAGCCTGCGGTTTTTTCCCGTTCGCCCGCGCTCATGCCCGCCACCGGCTCATCGAGCAACAGCAGCTCGGGGCGTTGCATCAGCAGCATGCCGATTTCCAGCCATTGCTTCTGGCCGTGGGACAGCAACCCGGCCTTGCGGCCCAGTTGGTCGTGCAGAAAAATCATCTCGGCGATGTGTTCGATTTCAGTCTGCAAAGCCTTGTCCTTGCGGGCGAACAGGCAGTTGAAGATGCCGCGCTTGTCCGGTGAGGAGATGTCCAGGTTCTCGCGCACGGTCAGGTCTTCGTACACCGAGGGGTTCTGGAATTTGCGACCGACCCCGGCGCGAGTGATCTGGTACTCGATCATGTTGGCCAGTTGCAGATCCTTGAACCGGATGCTCCCGGCACTGGGGCGGGTCTTGCCACAGATCATGTCCAGCAGCGTGGTCTTGCCGGCGCCGTTGGGGCCGATAACCACATGCACCTGATTTTCCTCGACGTAGAAGTTGAGGCTGTCCACGGCTTTGAAGCCATCGAATGACACGGTCAGGTCTTCGACACTCAGTATCATCGCGCTCACGACTGCACCTCCTTGTTGCTTAGGCGTTGCAGCAGCCCGGCCAGCCCCGACGGCAGGAACAGCACCACGCCCATGAACAGAAAGCCGATGAAGTACTGCCAGAAGTTGACGAAGTTTTCCGACAGGTAGGTCTTCGCCACGCCGATCAGCAGCGTGCCGTAAACCGCGCCCACCAGTGACAGACGCCCGCCCAAGGCTGCGTAGATGACGATTTCGGTGGACGGGATAATGCCCACCAGGGAAGGGGAGGCGAGGCCGACCTGGAGTGTGAACATCACCCCGCCCAGGGCCGAAATCAGTGCCGCGACGGCGAAGATGAACGCCTTGAACAGAGCGGTGTTGTAGCCGGAAAAGCGCACCCGGTCTTCCCGGTCGCGAATGGCGACCACCACTTTGCCCAGCCGGCTGCGCAGAATGAACCCGCACAGCGCCACGCAGCCAAGCAACAGCAGGGTGGTGATGAGGTACAGGATCCAGGGCGTTTGCGGGGCTTGCAGGCTCAGGCCGAAGGCGGTCTTGAAGTCGGTCAGGCCGTTGACGCCGCCGGTGTAGCCTTGCTGGCCGATAATCATGATCGACATGATCGCCGCCAAGGACAGGGTGATGATCGAGAAGTACACGCCGCCCACACGCTTTTTGAAGTACGCGTAGCTGAACGCAAACGCCAGCAGGGGCGGGATGATCAGGATCGCGGCGATGGTGAAGGTCGCCGATTCGAACGGTTTCCACCACCAGGGCAAGGCATCGACGCTGTTCCAGATCATGAAGTCGGGCAGGGCCGAGCCATAGAAAGCAGCCAAGGCGCTGGCCGCTTCATCAGTGGCGGTCGCTTCCAGCTTCAGGTACATGGCCATCATGTAACTGCCCAGGCCGAAGAAGATGCCCTGGCCCAGGCTGAGAATCCCGCCGTAGCCCCAGATCAGCACCATGCCCAATGCACAGAACGCCAGGCTCAGGTATTTGCCCGCCAGCCCCAGGCGAAAATCCCCCAGGCTCAAAGGCAAAATGACCAGTAACAGGATCGACAGCCAGACCAGGCCATGTCGTTCGATCAGGGGCAACCAGCCCGCGCTGAGCATGCGCGATCCACGGGAGGGCGCCTGTGGCCGGATAAGCGGCTTTTCAGTCATGTCATTCATCTCAGCGTCTCACTTTCGCGGCAAACAGGCCGTTGGGGCGGAAGAACAGCAACACAATCACCACCATCAGGGTGATCGCCTTGGCCATGGAACCAGTGGTCAGGTACTCCAGCGAGATCTGCGTCTGGCCGATGGCAAAGGCGGAAAGAAAAGTCCCTAGCAGGCTTTCGACGCCGCCGAACACCACCACGATGAACGTATCCACCAGGTACTGCTGGCCGCTTACGGGGCCTGTTGAGGCGAGCATGGTGAACGAGCTGCCGGCAATCCCCGCGAGGCCGCAACTCAGAGCGAATGTGACGGCGTCAACGCGGGCGGTGTTGATCCCGGCGGCACCGGCCATGGCGCGGTTCTGGGTGACGGCGCGGATGCGCAGCCCCCAACGGCTGCGATACAGGAACAGAAACACGGCACCGGCAATGACCAACGTCAGGCCTATGATGAAAATCCGGTTGAGGGGCAACTCCAGTCCCTCACTGATCTTCCAGGCGCCTTGCAGCCACTCCACGGTCGGCACGCTGACTTCCTTGGGGCCGAATACCTGACGAAACACTTGCTGCAGCACCAGCGACAGGCCCCAGGTGGCGAGCAAGGTATCCAGCGGGCGGTTGTACATGAAGCGGATGAAGCAACGTTCAAGCAGGAAACCGAAGGTAAAGGTCACCACGAAGGCGACACCAATGCCGATGATGAAGTACCAGCCCATGAACTCGGGGAAATAGCGCTGGAACACCAGCGATGTGACGTAGGTCATGTATGACCCCATCGCCATCAGCTCGCCGTGGGCCATGTTGATCACGCCCATCAGGCCGAAGGCGATGGTCAGTCCCAGCGCCATCAGCACCAGCACCGAGAACAGCGAGAATCCGCTGAACACCTGCATTATCAAAATATCGAGAGTCATTGCGTCGCTACCTGTCGCTGCTCATGGGCGGACCGATTTCAGGAACCCTGGGTGGCCACTGGCGCGAGGTGATTCGCGCCGGGCCTCGCTTCACAGTTTCGGGAATGGGTTGGGCTCGATCGGCGCGGACTCGTAGATCACATCGACCTGGCCCTGGGCGTTGATGGTGCCGATGCGCGCACGCTTCCACAGGTGGTGGTTGTCCTTGTGCACCTTGATCTCGCCTTCAGGCGCATCGAGGGTCAGTTCCGAAGAGGCAGCGATGACGACCGGGACGTCGAAGCTGTTGGCTTTCTCCACGGCTTTCTTCCACAGGTATACCGCGGTGTAGGCCGCCGCCATCGGATCGCCCACCACGCGTTTTTCGCCATACCGGGCCTTGAATGCCGCGACGAATTTTTCGTTGACCGGATTTTTCAGGCTCTGGAAGTAGCTCATGCAGGTCAGAAAGCCGGTGAGGTTTTCGGCGCCGATGCCGGTGACTTCTTCCTCGGTGACAGCCAGGGCCATCAGCGTCTGGTTACTGCTGTCGATGCCCGCGGCCTTGAGCTGTTTGTAGAACGCCACGTTGGAGCCGCCGACGATGGTCGACAGGACGATATCGGGCTTGGCGGCCTTGATTTTGTTGATCACCGAGGAGAACTCGATGTTGCCCAGGGGCAGGTAGTCCTCACCGACGATCGAGCCGCCCTGCTTGTTCACCGACGCGCGGGCGAGCTTGTTGGTGGTGCGCGGCCAGATGTAGTCGGAGCCCACCAGATAGACGCTCTTGCCCTTGTTGGCCATCAACCAGCTGACAGCGGCCAGCGTCTGCTGCGAGGCTTCGGCGCCGGTGTAGATGATGGCCGGGGATTTCTCCAGACCCTCGTAGAACGTCGGGTAGTACAGCAGGCCCTTGTTACGCTCGAACACCGGCAGCACGGCTTTGCGCGAGGCCGAGGTGAAGGCGCCAAACGTGACCACCACGTGATCGTTTTCCAGGAGCTTGCGCGCTTTTTCGGCGAAGGTCGGCCAATCGCTGGCGCCATCTTCGACGATCGGTTCGATGGTCTTGCCCAGTACACCGCCGCTGGCGTTGATTTCGTCGATGGCGAGTTTTTCCGCATCCACCACCGAGGCCTCGCTCATGGCCATGGTGCCGGTGAGCGAATGGATGATCCCCACTTTGACGGTCTCTGCCGCCTGGACCTGGCTGGCCAGGGAAAACGGCAACAGGCTGAAGGCCCCCAGTAATAGGGCATGCTTGATCAAACGGCGCTTGTCGTTGTGCATTTCATTTCTCCCCAGGAATAAAAAAAGCCCGACGTCCCGGTTAAACGAATAATCGGGAGGTCAGGCTTCTTGTGCCGAATCTGGCGGGACAACTGTGTCCGATCCAGTCGTACGCCAAGTGTCTCCCTACTTGCCAAGTGGGCGTAGGGCAGACAGCCGGCGCGATGTCTCGGGAGAGTATCTGCAAGGGCAGTGCCAATTGCCGATGAGGACACAATCAGGGGCCATCGGGCACAACGGTCGGCATTCACTGCATCTATTGCAAACTTGACGGGCCTTGCGCCGGTTTGGCGCAAGGGGCCTGGTTGCGCACCAAAAGCGTGAAGGTTTCATCGGTGTTGTGCGAGCAGCATTGTCCTACCGACGGTCAACGCACCCTATGCGTGGCTCAGCGATCAGGCCGCTGGAAGGGGAGTGGCCCGCAATCTGCATGAGGACACGGCACTACCCTCGCAGGGTCCCTTGTCACACGCCCGTTCCCGGCAGGTGTGGAAGGTCCCTCGCATGGCCGGCCCCGACAGCGCAGTCGCACCGGTTTCAGGCACAAGCCGCCTGAGAGCAGCCGTTGAATCCACGGCCACCGCTCACCGATTCTTTGCACAATGACTCTTTGCAGATGGCCCGCCCCCCTGACGGACGCTGGGCGTCTGATATCACGTTGAACAAGGTTGATAGGCATGGTTGACCAGGCGATCCGCATAGGCGGTCTGTTTTCCGACACTGGCGTCACGGCGGCCGCCGAGCGCTCGACAATGCGCGGTGCGCAATTCGCGATCGAGCAGATCAACGCGGCCGGTGGCGTAGGGGGGCGGCCTCTGGAGCTGGTCACCCGCAACCCCGATTCGACCCCCGCGTTGTATGCCATGCATGTCGAGTCGTTGATCCGTGAGGAAAACCTGCGGTTCTTCTTCGGCTGCTACACCTCTGCTGCGCGTAAGGCTGCGTTGCCGATCGTGGAGCGCTACGACGCGTTATTGATGTACCCGGTGTACTACGAAGGTTTCGAGTACTCGCGCAACATCATCTACACCGGCGCGACACCCAATCACAACGCGGTGCCACTGGGCAATTACATGCTCGACAACTTCGGCAACCGGGTGTTGATGATTGGCTCCGAGTACGTCTATCCCTACGAAACCAATCGGCTGATGAGCGACCTTCTGTATGAGCGCGGTGGCACCAAGCTGGGTGAATATTACCTGCCGCTCAAGAATGCCCGGCCCGAGGATTTCGCCAAGCTGATGGTCAAGGCCAGGGAGCTCAAGCCGTCGTTCATTTTCTCCACGGTTGTGGGCGAGACCATGGCGCACTTGTATCAGGCCTATGCCGATGCCGGTTTCGATCCGGCCGTGATGCCCATCGCCAGCCTGACCACCAGCGAGACCGACATCAAGCAGATGGGGGTTCACTTGGGGGCAGGGCACATTTCGGCAGCGACCTATTTTCAGTCGGTGGACACTGCGATCAACCGCCAGTGCATCGCGCAATACCGTGCGCTGTTCGGTCAGGAGCAGGTCACCGACCGATGCTGGGAGGCTGCTTATTTTCAGGTGCACCTGCTGGCCAAGGCGATTCTCAGTGCAGGCAGTACCAACGTCGATGACGTGCTGCAAGCCATGCGCGGTCTCGAATTCGAGGCGCCTCAAGGGCGCGTCAGGGTCGATGCGCACAACCATCACACCTACCTTTTTTCGCGCATCGGGCGGGCCAATGCCCAGGGTCAGTTCGACATTCTTTATGAAAGCCAGAACGCCCTCAAACCCGATCCATACGCCATCGCGCCGCGCCTGAACGACTGGTCGAGCGGCACCGGGAGGCCGCTATGACCTTGCGCGCGGCAAAGAAACGGCAACGCAGTGACAGCAGCGCGGGGATCAAGGACCTGCGCGACATCAGTGTGCTGGTGGTGCACCCGGATGATGACGATGGCCGCAATCTGATCGCGCAACTGCAGCGCATCGGCTGTCAGGTGCGTGTGCAGTGGCCGATTCCCGAGCGGCTCAACACCGAGGTGGACGTGATCGTGCTTGCCGTTTCCCCCGAAAGTCTTTCGACCAACACACCCTGGCTGCTGCACGCCAGCACAGCGCCGATCATTCCGGTGATCGCCTACGAAAACCCGATCATTGTCGAGGCGTTGGTGCAGCTCAACGCCTGCTCGGTGATCCCGTCGCCAGTTCGCTCGTTCGGACTGCTCACGGCGTTGGCGCTGACCCTGAGTCAATCGCGCAAGGCCCGTGAGCGCGAAAAACACGTCAAGCGACTGGAAGGGCGGATGGCCGTGATGCGCACGGTGCAGCAGGCCAAGATCATCCTGATCGAAACCAAGGGTATGTCGGAAATCGACGCTTACAACGCCCTGCGCGATCAGGCGATGGCCAAACGCGAACCGGTGGAGAAGATCGCCGAAGCATTGGTGAAAGCCCACGAACTGTTTCAACAAGCCTGTTCCTGAGCGTCCGGCCCAATGGGCCTGACCCTCTTCTGCACGGAGGATTGCCATACGCCCTTGATCGGCAGGTATGGATCACCGTGTGGCGACCGGCCTGGACAACGGAGTCCTCCGGAGCGAACCGCAACCTGCGTATCCGCGCAGTGGGTTCGAGTCAATGGCTGCCTGATTGCGGGCAGCCCTTAACCGATATCTGGAGAACACCCCATGTCCGTAAAACGCCCAAGCAAAGCCGACTTTCTAATCGCCGCCGAAGACCACAGCTATCACCTGAGCGACAGTCAGATGGAATGCTTCCTCAATTTGGCTGACGAGACCCTCGGTTCCTACGACGCCATTGACAAACTGTATGCGCAAACCATCGCGCAGCAACCCCCCGAGCGTGAATTCAGCAAGGCGCCGGACGCTGACAATCTGCACGGCGCCTGGTACGTGAAAACCCATATCACAGGCGCCGCCCAAGGCCCGCTGGCCGGCAAGACGGTGGTCATCAAGGACAACGTTTCCGTGGCCGGCGTGCCGATGGCCAACGGCTCGCTGAGCCTGGACGGTTATGTCCCTTCAGAGGATGCAACCGTGGTCAAACGCCTGCTCGCTGCGGGTGCGACAGTGGTGGGCAAGTCGGTCTGCGAGGACCTGTGCTTCTCCGGCGCCAGCTTCACCGCCGCCAGTGGGCCTGTGAAAAACCCATGGGACCTGACCCGCAACGCGGGCGGTTCCTCCAGTGGCAGCGCCGTGTTGGTTGCCTTGGAGGAGGTCGACATGGCGATCGGCGGGGACCAGGGAGGATCGATCCGCATGCCCTCGGCCTGGAGCGGCATCGTCGGCCACAAGCCGACCTACGGCCTGGTGCCTTACACCGGGGCTTTCCCGATCGAAAGGACCATCGATCACGTCGGCCCGATGGCCAACAGCGTGCGTGACGTGGCCGTGATGCTTGATGTCATCGCCGGGGCCGACGGCCTTGACTCCCGTCAGAAGAACCCGCCAGCCGTTGCCTGTGTCGCCACGCTTGATCAGGGCGTCGCGGGCCTCAGAATTGGCGTGCTGCGCGAAGGCTTCGCGGTTCCCGGCGTGTCCGAGGATCAGGTGGATGCTCAGGTCAAGGCGGCGGTCGCGCAACTGCAGAGCCTTGGCGCGACGGTCGGCGAAGCCAGCGCGCCCTGGCATTCTGGGGTGGCGCTGGACATGTGGAATGTCATTGCCACCGATGGCGCGGCGTATCAGATGCTGCAGGGCAACGGCTATGGCATGAACGTGGATGGCTATTACGATCCGGACATCATGAGCTACTTCGGTGCCAAGCGTCGCGAGCACGCCGATGCGTTGTCCAGCAGTGTCCGCGCCGTGGCGTTGACCGGCCACTACAGCTTGAAAAATCTGCACGGCGCCTATTACGCCAAGGCGCGCATGCTGGTGCCGGAACTCACTCGTCAATACGACGAAGCGTTCAAGGATTTCGATGTACTGGTGATGCCAACCATGCCCTTCGTGGCGACGCCGCTGACCGCTGCCGATGCGCCGATCGAGGAGTACGTGCACAGTGCGCTGAACATGCTGACCAACACCGCGCCGTTCGACCTCACGGGCCACCCGGCGACTTCGATTCCTACAGGTCTGGCTGATGGCTTGCCGGTGGCGATGATGATCGTCGCCCCACGGTTCCAGGACGCCCTGGCCTTGCGCGTGGCTCAGGCCTACGAGCAAGCCCGTGGCCCATTCCCTAAACCGCCGCGTCGTTAAGCCGGTCTTGGCCGGGTGCTGGCGGCGTAAGTGCCAGCACCTTGCCCTTTTCAGGATTCAGGAGTGTTTTCATGGGATTGACTCAATCAATACGGCTTTCTCTGGGCGCCGCCTTATGCCTGCTGCCGGTGTTCGCATTTGCCCATCCAGGGCATGACGAATCAGGCTTGATGGCGGGCGTGGCGCACCCCTTGAGCGGGATGGATCACCTGTTGGCAATGTTCGCGGTCGGTCTCTGGGCCGCGCAGCAGGCCGGCAAGGCGCGCTTGATGTTGCCACTGACCTTTGTCGCCGGCATGTTGCTCGGCGGCTTGTTGGGGTTCGAAGGGTTCGCCATTGCACATCTGGAAACCGGCATCGCTGCATCGGTGCTCGCCTTTGGCTTGCTGGTCGCGGTGGCGGCACGTCCACCTGTGGCGCTTGCCCTCGCCATCACCGGCCTTTTCGGACTGGCCCACGGCATCGCCCACGGCATGGAATTTCCGGAGATGAGTAGCCCTGCGGCTTATGCGGTCGGTTTTCTGATCGCGACATCGGCACTGCATGCAGCTGGCTTTGCACTGGCGCGGGGGCTGCCGATGCGCGCCGCTGCACTGGTTCGTGCGCTCGGCCTGGTGTCGGCGGGGGCAGGAATCACGTTGTTGGCAGGTTGATGGCGGGGTGTTACCCAAAGCGGACGCGAGCAGTGAGGTTGGTGCATGCAGCCTCACTACTCGGCTCATTTCGATTCAACGCCGATTGAGCTACTAGTGGTTGCCCGCCCAGATGGGCGGGCGTCGGTCAGTCCAGGGCATCGCCCGTTCAAGCTGCGCCGCCAACTGCAGGAGTAAATCCTCACGCCCATAAGCTGCGCCGAACTGCATGCCGATAGGTAAACCGGATGCCAGGTCCTGCGTCAGTGGCATCGACATGGCAGGGCAGCCGCTGACATTGAAAACGGCAGTGAAAGGGGAGTGGTCGAAGACATGGGCTATCCACCCTCGGCCATCGAGCGTTTCCTGATTCGCATTGTATTGGCCCACGAGGGGCTGGGGGGCAGGCAAGGTCGGCGTCAGAAGCACATCGTAATTGCAGAAAAAATCTCCAACTTTTCGGGTCACAACATTGCGCTGGTACATCGCTTCCAGCAATTGGGTTGCGCTCAGCTCACAGCCGAGCCGGTAAAGGGCGAGCGTGGCAGGCTCCAGAGTCGATTCATCGATGGGCCGATCCGTCGCAGTCGCGATGGCGTCGATCCAGGCGGCTGTGTTGCTGGACCAGAATCGCGCATTCAGTTCTACGAAGGCTTCCCAGCTCAGGCCTATGTCCGCGACGGCAGGAGTGACGTGGTGGCCCAGTCCCTCCAGCGTTTGACAGACTAGGTTCAAACCGGCGCTTACGGCAGGTGCTGTCGGCTGACCATTGAGGGCATGGCCTTGTACGGCGATGCGCAAAGGCCCGGGCTCGCGACTCAGCAGCGACCGGTAGGATTGTGTCGGCGGTGCAATGTGAAAAGGATCGCCTGATGCGGGGCCGTGCACGGCGTCGAGCACACTGGCGGTATCCCGGACGGTACGGCTGAGCACCCCGTGTACGGCCAGCCCTGCCCAAACCTCGTCGACATCCGGTCCCATGGGTAAACGTCCCCGGCTTGGCTTCAGGCCAAACAAACCACAGGACGCGGCTGGTACGCGGATTGAGCCGCCGCCATCGGTCGCATGGGCTATCGGGACCATGCCAGCGGCGACAGCGGCCGCCGAGCCACCACTGGACCCGCCGACGCTGCGGGTCAGGTCCCAAGGATTGCGAGTGGGGCCGTCTACACGGTTTTCTGTGGTGGTGCTTGCCGCCAGTTCGGGGGTGGTCGTGCGGCCTAGGGCGAGTAGGCCGCTGCGGCGAAACCGCGCCATCAGCTCAGAGTCGGCTCCGGCAACGCAACCCTGCGCCAGTCGGCTGCCCAGTTCATTGCGACGATTGCGCGCGGTCAGGCCCAGATCTTTCACCAGCATTGGCACGCCGTGCAAAGGCCCGGATTGTGCCTGCGGCTCGTCAGCCCATGTATCGACGACGGCATTGATGTGCGGATTAAGTGCCTGTATGGCCTGCAGGGCAGCGGCGCGTACTTCAGACTCGCTGATCTGACGGTCGGCAATCATGCCTGCCAGACCAACGGCGTCATGTTCGGCGTAATCGGAAAGATTCATTGAAATCTCCAGAAATGAGAGGTTGATACTTCTTAGTATCGCGCGATACTTGTTGGTATCATGTGATACTGTGTAGTATCGTTGTCAAGCAGAATTTCATCACCAGAGAATGTCCGTCGTGCCAAGACCTATTCGCCCAGAACGCATCGCCCAGCTGCCACCCCGCGAGCGCATTATCGATGCCGCCCAGGCGCTGTTTTTTGAGCAGGGCATTTCCCGAGTCACTGTGGACGCTATTGCCGCCTTGGCGGGGTCGACAAAAATGACGTTGTATCGGCATTTCGAAACAAAGGATGTGCTGGTGCAGGAATGGCTGAGACTGCTCACTGAGCAATACAGTGCAGTGCTTGACGAGTTGTCGAGCCAGTGGCCCGGTCAACCGGTGAGGCAGTTACTGGGGTTCGCTGAATTTATCGCCGCAGATCTGGCCAGCTCCGGCTACCGAGGATGCCCCTTCACAAATAGCCTGGCCGAGCTCCCCGACCCACTGCACCCGGCGAGGCGTTTGATCGAGTCGCACAAGCAGCGCCAGTTTCAGCGACTCGCCACGTTGTGCAAGGAGGCGGATTTGCCTTGTCCAATGGACGTGGCGCAGGAACTGACACTGCTGATGGAGGGGGCGCAGGTGGTGGCTCAGAATAAAGGAATGGACGAGGTCGGTGCCCGTCTGATGCGGATAGTGAGCAAACGTTTAGGCGTTACCGTGTAGGGTAATCGGCATCAGGGAAACACCCTGACTCCGGTTCAAGGTCAGCATGCAAGCTCATCAATAAGGGAGCTAAGAAAGAAAGCGTCAGCTTCAGCTCCTTCGCATGCAAGACGCAGCGATGCGCGGGAGGGCTGAGGTAGTTCAGGCGTCGATGACGTGCCCGGCTCCCGGTATATCCGCGCGCTGTATCTGCTCCAGTATCAGGCTGTCGGTGATGTTCAGGTCGTCCAGCAGCAGAAACATCTTGCTCAGCACTTCGGCCATTTTCTTGTCGGTGTCGGCGAACGGCAGGTAGAACTCCGTAGAGCTGCTGCCGACGGGCACGATACACAGGTAGTTGCCGGGTTCGATATGGATGGCTGCGCTGCCCAGATGAATGCGGTAGTTCGCGCGCTGGCCGGTAATGTGCAGAAAATGCCCTTCGCATCTGACGTTTCGTAACCCCAGACCCTGAATCAACTCGCCGACCAGTTCGGCGCGTCGTTGCAGGGTTTCGTTGCTGGTGCTGTAGCCGTCTGCGGCGTGGGCCACGGAGACCAGCAGGTCGGCGTCACGCATGATTTCCGAGAACAGCAGCGGCGGTACGTGCTCAAGGGGGATGGCCTTCTGGTCGCGGTAGAACGCAATCGTGTCGAAGGTAAAGTGTTCTGTTTCCGAGAGGTAATGGCCGGTATCCAGAAAGTTGAACATGGCATGGATGCCGTGCTCTTTGCTCTCGTAATAGATGTCCTCGACGCTTGAGGTCGACCAGTTGCGGACCTGCAGCAACCGGGCAGCTACCTTGCCTTTCAGGCGGTGGCCGGCGAATCGGTTGGACCACAAGCCAGTGTCTCGCTCGGCAGGTGTCAGCAGGTACAACTCGCGAAAGGCCTGTTTGAACGGCTGCACGCGGCGATGGGTCACCACTTCTTTCTGCCAGGCCGACAGTTGTCCAGCCATGAACAGATGAAAAGGGTGAGCAATACGCAGGTGCTTTTCAGCGATGTGTTGGCGGCCTTCAAGGTCAGTCACCGTCAGCGTCGCGCTATCGAGCCAGCCCAGCGCAGCGTCGTCGGCCTGCATGATCAGCTGTTCGAGCAGCAGGCGAACCGCAGGCATTTTCAACAGCGGCTTCAGCTCGTCCAGAGCCAGGCTTTCGCCGCTGCTCATCATTGCTTCCAGGGTGCGGCAGAAGCGGGCGATCTGTTCCTTGAGCTGGGTTTGCTGCGTTTTGAGGGCGATGAAGTCGGCGTGCTTGCGAATCGCAGGCGGTGCGCTTTTGAGCGTCTTGCCGGCTTTGCAGATGTGCAACGTAGGCGACAAGCCGTCGATTTCCAGCGTGACGTCATAGCCATCGATGGTGGCGGCTGTCACGGTGGATTCGGCGATTTCCGATTCCATGGCCCATTCCAGGCGAATCACCGAAGGGTAACCGGCGACACGCGCCAGGTTTTCCAGGCCTGCCTGCACCGCTGCGTGGGAGTTGGCCTGTCGCTGAGCGCCGTATTTACGTACCTCTTTGTGCAATTTCTTGAGCGTCAGGTAGCGCTGGCGTACGTCGTCCGGCCCTGTGACGGGTAGCAAGCCATAGATGCGCATGGCCGGCTGTGCGTGGCGGGTCAATTTCTTTTCCAGCGCCGCTCGACCGATGCCCTGGTAGGCGTCGAGCAGTACACGCGTCTCGGGAAACGCCCAGTGCGAGGGTTCGAGTGCCGCGAGGTACTCGCGCAGGTGGTCTGGGTCGGCTTCGGCCAGGGCCTTGTCCAGCAGGTAGCGGTCCACCACGCCCACGGTTTCATCCAGCGTATTGGGCAGGTCGCTGCCCCAGCCGGACCGAGGGGCCAGGGCAATGTTCAGGTATTCACGCTGGAAGCCTTGCAGATCACTCCAGCCGAGCGCGTCGAGCACCACTCGGCTGGCTTGGCCGGCGTAGGGCAGGGCGGTGAGCAGGGTATTTCTTGAAAAGCCGGACAACGCCGCGAGCAGCTCTGGGGATTGGTTTTTGGGCAAATCCTGAAGCAGCAGGAAGTATTGGAGCACCGCAGCCGTGTAGCCGAAGCTGTCGAAGTCATCCGGCGTTATGCCCAGTCGTTCGATGACCGCCAGAGCCTGCAACAACCAACGGGTCTGATACACCTCTACCGAGCGGAAGGTGTCAGCCAGCCTCTCGGCGTTATCGGGCAATCCAGCCAGGGCGTCCTCGACATAACGAACGGTGAAGTTCGCCAGTTCAGGGGGCGCGACGGCAGGTTCTTGCGTGGGGATTTCATCAATCTGAGACGACTCATCATCGATGTCTTCCGGGTCCTCGTCGTTTGCATCGTCCTCGTCGAAATCTTCATCGGCGTACCGAGTCAAGTCCACATCATCGCTGTCCAGCCCGGCGTCGTCCGAGTAGAACATCATGGCGCGGCCCCAGGTATTGGCGGCCCGGACGAAGCGCGGGTAATCGAGGCGGCCCGCTTCCAGCAGGCTCAGGGCGATGCGCTGGATTTCCTTGTGCACGTAGATATACGCGTCGGCGATCTTCCTTTGTTCGCCACCGGGCGCTGAAGGGGGCTGCTCGCGGTTCCAGCTGCCGTCCAGCAACCATTCGGCGAAGGTCTGCCAGGCCGGGGTGGACGGATAATTGCTCAGGCGATGGATGCAGGCGTGAACGTCGGGGAAGGCCCAGGCCTGGTCCGGGCTTCTTCGGTAATAGGCCGGGTCATCTTCGTCAGTGGGCAAGGGATAGTCACTGTCCTCGAAGGCATATTGCAGCATGTGCTGCAGTCGCGCACCGATCTGCTCCAGTGCATAGGCATCCGGGCGAGCCGTGATCCACGCATCGCAGAGTCGATATTGCAGGCCATAGCGCTGTTGATCGCGGCGGTCCTCCAGATCGTCCCAAACGGTCGGGAACACAAAACCATCCGCCAGTGCCTTGGGCCCATCCTTGGGATGCTGCCTGACCCAGTCATCGGCGATGCGCAGGAAGTCGATGCCTTCCCAGAAATCGGGCTCGAATTCGTCGTAGTGGCTGAACTCGGGATAGTCATCCAACGCTCTATCACAGAATGTTCGCAGCGCAGCGAGGCGTGTGGTTTGTTCGGGCGCAGGACGGCGTGATTGCATGAGGGTATCCGAGCAAAAAAGTGAGCGACGAGGATCAACCGCCAATCAGCGGCACCAGGCGGATGAACGCGAGCGTGGAAGGGGGGCTCAATTCAATGGATTCATCGAGTCTTTGCAGCATGACGCCGTTGTGCAGAACGCGGAACGCACGGGTTTCAAAACCCTTCAAGGCGCGTTCGACCTCAACGCTGACATCCAGGTCCAGAGGTGCGCTGGCCTGAGGCATGACAACCGCGCCTTCACTGGCTTGCCGAAGAACGTCCCGCTCGCTCAGGTATTGGCGGTCGAGCACCTCGCGCACCGACACTTGTGCCAGCCAGTGCTGGACCGACAGCGCGGCGATCTGTTCGGCGACGGTCAGGCGAATGAGCTCGGCGACCGTCAAGGTCAGCGAGGTCGGTGTCAGGGTGACAGGCGGCAGCAAAGGCTCCTGGCGTGCGCCTTTCAGGCAATAACTATGAACCACGAACTCCATGACGCATTCCTTGCAAGCCAGGCCAGCCGGGGCGGGTGGCGCCTTAGCATAGCCCGGTCTGCAACAAACTTCATCGTGCTGCGCGCTCGTGCAGTGCCTGGCTCAGATTACTTTAGCCATCCGACGACCACTCATGAAACACAAGAGGCCCCCCATCGCGGTCAGTGCGCTCAACGCATAGAACATCGTGGGGGCCGGGGTATGCATCAGCAGGTATCCGCAGATCACCGGGCTCAGGGCGCCACCCAGCGCCGCCAGGTTTTGCGCGCCGTAGTAGCTGCCGCGCAGTTCTTCCGGGGCCAGGGTGTCGACGAAAAGGAATTCGGCCGGGTAAATGATCATTTCACCGAGGGTGAAAATGAACATCGCCACGCACCAGCTCACCATGCTGTCCGCCAGGCTGAAGCCGATCAGGCCAAGAATGAACAGGCTGGTGCCTGCGGCGATCCAGTAGCGCAGCTTCTCGCGATCGAGGAACCGACCGATTTGATATTGCAGCAAAATCACACTGATGGCGTTGCAGGCGAGCAGGGCGGCCATGATGTCCAGCGCGCGCTTGGAATCGTGGGTCACCAGCAGGTATTGCGACAAGTAGAGGGTGAAGCGTCCGTGCACTACCGTGCTGAGCAGGCAGCCGCAGGTGAACATGACTGGGGATGCCGGTCATCAGGAAAATGCTGGAAAACGCGATGCCAGCGGCGATCAGGAATGGCCCGATCGGATAGACACCGGCAATCACCACGCCGAGCATGGGACCGGTGGCATAGCCAATGTTGGTCAGGGTGTAGCGCAGGGAAAACGCCTTGGCGCGCTGGCCCACGGGCAGGTTTTCACTGAGGATCGCCTTTGAACCGATAAGGAACAACGCTGACGCTGCCCACTACGACAGCTTTTCCGCCTCGGCAACCCAGGTGGAGGCCGTTGCACTGCTGATCAAGACGGGGCGTTTTCTGGGGTTCCTGCCCCAGCACTATGCCGCGCCGATGGTAGGGCGGGGAGAGTTTCGCGCGGTGCGCCCAGACCTGTTCTACATCGTCACGCCGTTCAGTTTGATACTGCGCCATAACATTGTACGCAGCCCCTTGGTCAAGGCATTTGCCCAGGCATTGGGCGTGGACTTGAAAGCCTCGGTTTGATTGTTTGCGGCGATAAGCACTAATGGTCCCCTGGCGGCGAATGAGGACAATTTGACCATGCTTAAAGCCTGGCATTTACAACAATGCGCACGCCTTACTAGTCGGCCTGTTTGTTGCGTCGATTGATTGAGTTCACAGCCGAATGCTGCCAGTCAAAGCGTGGTGAAGCCGGTTGCATCGGATTGATGAACCGGGTCATGGATGGTCTATGTGCGGGCAGCCACGGAAGCCTGAAAAAGAAATCTTCGAGCACTTAAAGTGGTCGGCGAACAGCATCTTGCGAAACCAGGTCGGGTAGTGATCGGGTTGGGCACCGCCCGGCCAGGGAAGAGGTCAGTAAGCGGTTTTCTTGAAGGGACGCGCGGATACACCTCGATAAAACGACAGAATGGCCAGCACCTGTACCACGACCGCGCCTGTCACGACGGCGCCGATGGCGTGATTCTGATCGGTGAAGGCGGAGCGCAGCAGGCCGAAAAGGGCCGGGGCGAAGGCGTAGGTGGCCTGGCTGATCGCGACCATCAGGGCGATCACCCTGGCGGTTTGTTCACGGCTGAACTCGGCCTGGGCAATCAGTGGCGGCAACGATGTGGCATTGCCGATGCCCGAACCGATCAGCGCCACGGCTATCCAGGCCACAGTCGGGTGAAGGTCCAGGCCGAGAAGCATCAGCGTGCCCAGCACCTGGATGGCATAACCGAGGCAGGCCAGTTGTCGGCGGTTCATGCCTTGGATCATCAGGCGTGCGGCGACGTATCGCCCGCCCATCGCACTGGCAGTGGCCAGGCCCATGGCGAATGAGGCGTCATGTGCCCCCATGCGTCCGACCAGGATCGAGTACAGGTGCGCGATCAAGCCGATCTGGGCGAACAGCCCCAGGGACATGCCGGCTGCCAGGCTGCGGAAACGTGCCGACCTGAGCGTCTGCATGGTGCTCCACGGCGTGGCGCTGGCGCTGATCGGCAGGGGTTCGGGCTGGTCTGCATTGTCGGGATGTTGTCCCAGGCTTTGTGGGCTTTTGCTGAAGACCAGGAAGGCGAGGGCGCCTATCAGCAGCACGGCGATGACGCTGATCACCAACGCCGCCATGGCGAAGCCGAAACGCTCGATCAGCAACACCCACAGCGGCGAAAAGATCACGCCACCCAGGCTGGCGCCGTTGTAGGCCTTGCCCAGGGCCTTGGGTCTGTCCTTGACGTACCACGGAGCGATCAGGGTGTTAACGGCGGCGGCACCCAATGTCACCCAGCCGATGCCCGAACAGACGGCGCCGGCATACAGCATCCATAGCTGGTCGGCTTGAGCCCAGATGTTCACGCCGATGCCCAGGACGATGCTGCCCAGCAGGGTAATGGCGGGTATCCCGAAGCGTGCGTAAAGTCGTGGCAGGTTGGCGATGACGATCGTGCCGCTGAGAAAGTGCAAGGTCACGGCAGTCGAGACCTGGGCGATCGGCCAACCCGTGCGCTCCATGACCGCTTGCATATAGATCGGCGGCCCATAGAAGCCGATCCCCCAACCGATCATCGCCAGGATGAACGTGCAGGTCAGTACGGTTTTTCCAAAAAAGCGGGTGTGTGTCATCGCCATCTCCTCCAAGTTGGCTCATAGCCTATGGGCTCGACGGGTTCCTCACTTCGAGGTGCGTCGAACAATGGATGTCGAGTGGGTGATCGTCAGTCCAGCAATCTGGCTCGGAGTCTGTAAAAAAATATTCGCATCGGATTGTCGATTTCGGCCAACGCCATTCGATTAGCCCATAGAGCCGCCACACGGACGGCTTGATCCATCCACTCTCAGGAGATCAGAGCATGCGATTTATGGTGATCGTCAAAGCCAGTCCGGAATCGGAAGCCGGACAGATGCCCAGCGAAGAACTGTTGGCCGCCATGGGCGCCTACAACGAAGAATTGGTCAAGGCCGGGGTGATGCTCGCCGGTGAAGGCCTGCATCCCAGTGCCGAGGGCGTGCGTGTGCAGTTTTCCGGCAAGGACCGGACGGTGGTCGATGGGCCCTTCGCTCAAACCAAGGAGCTGATCGCCGGCTTCTGGATCTTCAAGGTCCAGTCATTGCAGGAGGCCATCGATTGGGTCAAGCGCTGCCCGAACCCGATGGTCAGCGACAGTGAAATCGAGATCCGCCAGATCTTCGAGCTCGAGGAGTTCGGCGAGTCCTTTACGCCGGAATTGCGCGAGCAGGAAGAACGCTTGCGGGCGCAGATGTCCGGTCAATCGTGAAGCCGACTACAGGAGAACCCACCATGAGAATCATTCCCTACCTGACCTTCGACGGTCGTTGCAAAGAGGCCTTTGCGTTGTACCAGAAGGTGCTGGGCGGCGAGCTGTTTTCCATGTCCTTTGCCCAGGCGCCTGAGGAAACCGGCATGCCCAAGGATCCCGACCTGATCCTGCACACCTGCCTGACCGTCGATGCTTTCAGCCTGATGGCCTCTGACTGCCCGCCAGGCCAGCCGTACAGCAAACCGCAAGGCGTGTCGGTTTCCCTCAACGTCGACAGCGTGGAGGAGGCCGAGCGGCTGTTTAAGGGTTTGAGTGTCGGTGGCAGCGTGCACATGCCCTTGGCGAGGACCTTCTGGGCGGAACGCTTTGCCATGTTCGAAGACCGTTTCGGGATCGCCTGGATGGTCAATTACGAGGGCGGGCAATAAGTCGAGCGCTGCCTGGGTCGCGATGCGTCGCGGCGCTCGCGACATTCCTCACCTCATGCCCATCAATTGAGGATCCTGGCGAGCACGTTCGCCAGGGTTTCCCTTCGCCATGTGAACCTTGCGCGAATACTGCGTTCACTTATTAAGTTGCCGCTTTATGTGACCCACAGGGGACCTGTCTGGCTCTGGCGGCTGCTTCCTAGTGCCGATAAGGACTTCGCATGCACCCAACCTCGTCCACATTGCCCTTGAACGCCCCTGTCGAACGCGAACTCAGCTTGCGCGCGGTCAGTACGGGCATTGTCCTGGGTATCCTGCTGACGCCGTCCAATGTCTATGCCGGATTGAAGATTGGTTGGTCGTTCAATATGTCGATCATTGCCTTGCTGGTCGGTTATGGCATCTGGCAAGGCTTGGCGAGTCGATCGGTGGGGCGGCTGCCTTGGACGCTGCACGAAAGCAACATCAACCAGACCGTGGCCTCTGCCGCTGCGTCGATCATTTCCGGTGGGCTGGTCGCGCCAATCCCGGCCTACACCTTGCTGACCGGCCAGCAGCTGGACGCCATTCCCATGGTGGCCTGGGTCTTTTCCGTGAGTTTCCTGGGGATCTGGATTGCCTGGTATCTGCGACCGTCACTGCTCAATGACAAGGCGCTGAAATTTCCCGAGGGTATGGCGACCCTGGAAACCTTGCTGCACATCTACAACCACGGCCACGAAGCCGCGACGCGTTTGAAGGTGTTGCTCAGCGCCGCGCTGCTGTCCGGGGTGGCCAAGGGGGTCGACACCTTCATGTGGGCTATCCCGCGCTGGTCTCCAACTGCCCAACTGGAGCGCCTGACCTTTACCGCTGACCCTTCGCTGCTATTGGTCGGCTTCGGCGCGATCATCGGTATTCGCGTGGGTCTGACCCTGCTGCTCGGCGCGTTGCTGGCATGGGGCGGGTTGGCGCCGTGGCTGCTGGCCCAAGGCCTGGTGCAGTTGCCGCAGGGCAGTAGTGGTCCGCAGTTCGCTGCGCTGGTGGAGTGGCTGCTCTGGCCGGGGGTGAGCCTGATGGTCTGTTCGACCCTGGCCTCATTGGCAATTCGCCTGTGGGCATTGCACCGCTCCACCAAGGCTGGCGGCGGGGCGATCTGGACGATACCCAAGGCCGGGCCTGCCACAGGTTCCTTACTGGCGATCGTCCTGGTGGTGAGTCTGCAAGTGCTGTTGTTCGGCATCAACCCGTGGATGGCGCTGTTGACCATTCCCTTGGCGATCTGCCTGGCGGCGGTGGCCGCCCGGGTGGTCGGCGCCACGGGCATCCCGCCGATCGGAGCCATTGGACAACTGTCCCAGTTGAGCTTCGGCATCGTCGCGCCGGGGCAGGTGCCGATCAACTTGATGAGCGCCAACACCGCCGGCGGTTCGGCCGGGCAATGCACCGACTTGATGAACGATTTCAAGGTAGGCCGGGCGATTGGCGCTACGCCGCGCAAGCAACTGATCGCCCAGACCTTGGGGATTTTTGTCGGTAGCATCGTCGGCGTGTTGGCTTACCTGGCCCTGATCCCGGACCCGCAAGCCATGCTGCTCTCCGAAGAGTGGCCTGCTCCGGCGGTCGCCACTTGGAAGGCCGTGGCGCAAACCCTGACCCTGGGCCTGGATTCATTGTCCGCGAGCATTCGCTGGGCGATTTTCATCGGCGGCCTGGTCGGCTTGTTGTTGGGCGTGCTCGACAGCGTGCTGCCGGCGCATCGGGCCCGGTACCTGCCGAGCACGGCGGCCCTGGGCCTGGCCTTCGTGTTGCCGGCCTCGGTGTCCCTGATGATGGCCCTTGGTGCGGTGCTGACCTGGCTGGTGAGCTGTCGCTGGCCGACCCTCACAGAACGCTTCGCCATCACCGCGGCGGCGGGGTTGATTGCCGGGGAGAGCATTACCGGGGTCGGGGCGTCGTTGTGGCAGATGCTTGGGAATGGGTGAGGGGAGCGATATCGAAGAACGGGTGGGTTTCGTCTGGATGATGGGCGCATTGGCGCCCATCACCCGATCGCCCTGTCACGCTGAAGCGTTCAAATCCTCGTGGCGTGCTGGAGCACGAATTTCACACCCTTATGCCGTACGGCCGCCGAGCACTTCAGCGACCCAGTCGGCGATGTAGTGACCCGCATTGATACTGTTATCGAAGCTCGAATGCTGCACGCCACCCTCGCGTTCGGTGAAAATTTTCAGCTCGCGTCTGGGGCTGTTTACCAACTGTTCGTAGGTACGGTGCGCCCACTTCAGAGGAATCTGTGAATCCTTTTCACCGTGGGTGACGAGGAAGGGCACCTTGATGCGATCCAGTATGCCGTCCAGATGGACATTCTCGGCGATGCTCATGAACTCATCGGTGTCCTTGGCACCCCATACCCAAGACACATGCGACCAGTAATGCGGAACCGGGAAGCTGCCTTCCTTTTCCATGCGACGCTTCTGCACATCACGCCAGTCATGATTGGCACCCCACACGACACCGCAAGCGAAGCGCGGCTCGAAGGCTACCGCGCGCGGGCAGTAGTAGCCGCCGAGCGACACACCTTCCAGGCCAATGCGTTTGGCGTCGACATCGTCGCGGGTTTCTAGCCAATCCACCACGCGGCTGGCCCAATGCTCGCTGTCGAAACGCGCGGTCAGGTTATGCAGGCGCAATGCTTCGCCCGTGCCGGGTTGGTCGATGATCAAAGAAGAAACGCCACGTTTCGCCAGCCAGGCGGGCAGGCCGACGCGGTATTTCATTTCTTTGGTGGAGTCCAGTCCATTGACCTGCACCAGAATCGGCGCTGGGCCGCTGACGCCTTCGGCATGGACCAGCAGACCGGAAATGTGTTTGCCTTCGTAGGGGATTTCAACGCGTTCGCAGTTCTCCCGTGCCAGTTCGATACCACGTTGAAAGGTGTGTAAAAAGCGCTGGTACAGCTCTGTGCGACCAGGGGCTCCATGGGCCTGCAAGCGTTCGCAGCTCAAGTAATAGGTCGCGGCGCGGTTGTATTTTTCACCGGCAGACAACATTCGTCCCTTGCTTTCGTCTTCTTCGGCCAGGCCGCAAAGCTTGTCGGCCATGTTCGCCCAGGTCTCACGGAAGGCCTTGCTGCCGGCGGCATCCGGCTGCTTGGCGGCCTCCTGCAGCGGCGCGCACATTTCTTCGATTTCGCCGATGCGGGCGCCCATTTCGATGGCCAGGTCGACGGAAAGATTCCACACGTAGTTGGTCGGGAAGTAACGGAACATGATTGTTATTGTCCTTGTTGCAAGCAAAGGCAGGCAGCCAGCTCCGGCAAGGATGGTGGCCAGAGCTGGCGGTTCGAAGCAGGCTAAGGGGGAGGGCAATTGTTTGGCCAATCGCGAGTCGGGATGGGAGGTATTGCGAACGGCGATACAGCGTATGTGCGCCAACGACCCAAGGGTTTTCTACTCACAGTTCAAGCAGTCAATCCAGATACCTATCATCGTACTTTGCGATTGCTCATAACGCTGGATGCGATTGGTGTCGTTGAGGTACGACTCACTAGAGTTGACGCTACACCGCGCCATTGGCTGAAGTCCCAGGCGCACACAACAACAAGAACAAGGTATCGGCAAATGAGTGAGTCCAATTCCGTCACAGCGATCAGCCTGGGCGCCACGGGCAGGATGTTTTTCCACTACTGTGGGAGGATTTGACATGCCTGTACTGAGTCGCGTGCTTGGCAATCTGTCGGTGGGCGCCAAGCTGTCGCTGGGTTTTGGCCTGGTGCTGCTGGTCACCCTGGGGGTGGCGGCGACCGCTTTTCGTTCCATGGGGCTGTTGCAACAACGCGGTGAGCAATCGCACCAGGAATCATCGATTCAGGCATTGATGTTACGTGCCCGTATCGACGAGAAGGCGTTCGCCCTGGACCTTGCTCCGCAGCGCCAGGAGCAGGTCCGCGAGACGATCGGGAAGCTGAACCGGCAACTCGATGAGAGACCGGCCAATGGTGCCTCTCACGCCACCGTGCGCATGGCTGCCAGCGCATATCTGGAACAGTTTCTCGGCTATGCCGATTCGTTGCGCCGGGCTCGCGAAGCACGCCTGCGCATGCAGACGCTAGCGCAGACGGCAGGTGACAGTTTTACCCTGCTGTTTCTCGATCAACTGGACGGGCTCAACAGCCGGTTGGGGCAGGGGACGGCGCCGAGCAGCGACCAGATGGTGCGGCTCGAGCAGACCGCCGCATTGCGGGACAAGCTCGCCAAGCTGCGCGACAGTGAGCTGTATTACTCGCTCGATGGTGAGGAGCGTTATCGCAGCGACTGGGAAATGAGCATGAGTGACTTGCTGGCCGCCATGCAGGCGCTCGATCTTGGCGAACAGCAGGGCGAGTCGCTGCAGGACGCGAGCACGGCCTTGGGCGACTACCGCAAGGCCTTCGTCGAGTTTGTCGACAGCCGTCGGCAAAGCGCGCAAAGCAGTGCGGCGATGAATGCGCAAACCGAGCAGGTGAGCAAGCTGCTGGCCGAGGCTGATGAACAGCAAAGACAGGCGGTGCTGGAGGATAATCGCAATGCTGATCGCCAGTTGGGGTTGATCACTTGTCTGGCCCTCGCCTTGGGCATTGGCGCCAGCCTGCTGATCCGCCACTTGATTGTGCAGCCGCTGCGCCAGGCTGTGCAGTGGGTCCAGCGCGTGGCGGCAGGGGACTTGAGTCATCTGCCGTCAGACAGTGGTCGTCGTGACGAATTGGGCCAGTTGTTGGGCTCCGTGGGCAGTATGCTAGGCAGTCTGCGCGGCTTGGTCGGGCGCATCGACCGGGGTGTTGGCTCGCTCAACGGCATGGCCGGCAGCCTGGCCGAAGTGACCCAGAGCAACAGCCGTGGTGTCGAGCACCAACGCCAGGAAACCGAACTGGCCGCCACCGCCATGCAACAGATGGCCGCCACGACGCAGGAGGTCGCCCGCAACGCGGGCGAGGCCAGTGCGGCGGTAGCGCATGCCGACCAACAGGCGCGCGAGGGCGATGAGTTGGTGCGCCAGGCAGGTGGCAAGATCGACCATCTGGCTGCGGAGATGAGTGGTTGTGCTGAAGCTATGCGCTCCCTGCTGGTGGAAAGTGCGGCAATTGGTGGCGTGCTCGATGTCATCAAGGCTGTGGCCGAGCAGACCAATTTGCTGGCGCTCAATGCGGCCATTGAGGCCGCGCGTGCTGGCGAGCATGGTCGTGGATTCGCCGTGGTCGCCGATGAGGTGCGCGGCCTGGCGCGGCGTACACAGCGTTCGACCACAGAAATCGAAGGGCTGATCGTGCGCCTGAGCAATGTCGCTCAACAGGCCGCGGAGCGCTTGCAGGGCAGTCATGTGCTGAGCGACGAAACGGTTGTGCTTGCCGCGCAAGCCTCCCAGGCGTTGGCGCGGATCACCCGAGCGGTGTCCAGCATCGAGCAGATGAACCAGCAGATTGCCGCGGCTGCCGAACAGCAGAGTGTGATGGCCGAGCAAGTCAGCCAGGGTATGACGCGGGTTCGCGAAGTGGCCGAGGGCAGTGCAAAGGAAAGCCTGCAGCTGCAAGCCGCAACGGCCAACTTGCAGCGGGTTGGCGGTGAACTCAAGGCGGCCGTCGGGCACTTTCGTACCTGACCCGCTGTCGAGCCGCAGCGGCAACTACTGCTCCAGTTCGTTGATGATTTGACTGATCTTCGCCCGCAGCCAACGGTGCATCGGATCCCCCTCCATGGTCCGGTGCCAAAGCATGAACTCGCGCATCACTGGGATCTTCACCGGTGGTTGCACGATGCGCAACGGCAAGTAGTTGGCGTAGAGCCTGGCCATGCGCTGGAGCATTGTGGCGACGCGTTGGGTGCCGACGATAAGCTGCGGCAAGGTGTTGAAGTCGTGGGTCACCACTTCCATGCGCCGTGTGAAACCGTACTGGCTCATCAGCCATTCTTCGACGCTCAACTGGCGGTTGCGGCCAAAAATCACCGAGACATGGCCCATCTCGATGTACTGATCGAGGGTGATGCTGTCGCCCACTTGGGTGTTGCCGTCCCACACAACGCAAACATGCTCTTCTTCGAACAGTAATTGGGATGGATGACCTTCGATGAGATAGCGCTCAGGCACGATCATCATGTCGGCCTCGCCGCGCATCAGCATCTCTGTGGACGTGTCGCCAGGGCCCAGCAGTTCGAAAGTGATGTGCGGGGCTTCCAGGGAGATCTTCTGGATCACCCGGGCAAACAGAACGCTGATCAGATAGTCCGAAGTGATCAGGCGAAAATGGCGCTTGCTGGTGGCGGGGTCAAACACCGGTTTGGCGGTAATAGAGGACTGGATAGTCAGCAGCACCTGGCGTACGGGCGCCGCCAGTTCGCGGGCGTAGGGCGTGGGCTGCATCTTGCGCCCGACCTGCGCCAGCAGTTCATCTTCGAAGTAGAGGCGCAGCCTGCCCAGCACGCCGCTGGTGGCGGATTGGGTCATGTGCAGGCGTTCGGCGGCGCGTGTGATGTTCTGCTCTTCCAGTAACACATCCAGCGCCACCAGGAGGTTGAGATCCAGGTGGTTAAAACGCATGGCGGTCTCGATTCTTGTATTTATTTTGTAAATACCTTCCGACCTTCCTATCGCGCCGTCAAGCCCCCTGACGAGATGCGTCGACCGACGTCTTTGCGTTTTTTCACGGCGTTTGGCGCTGCGCAGCCAGGTATCGCATTTGCCGATAGGTCGCATCCTGACAAGCGATTAGTCAGTACGTTTTCGCCACTTCAGTATCGGCCCACAGTCGGTTGGCCGTGATGCTTTATCGACTCCACAACCAGCATCAGCAGCGCACTGCCTGGCACCGCACCCCTTAAGTGGAGTGTCCGGCCCTTGTGCTGAATAATTTTAAATGGAGTGGTAACAATGAACATCATTGGCCTTGATGCCTTGATTTTTGGCGTCGATGACATTCAAGCCTGTACTCATTGCCTGCGTGACTACGGCCTGCAACCTGTCGATGTCGACAGCGAGGGCGGTCGTTTTGAAGCCCTCGACGGCACTGCCGTGATTATCCGTCGTGCTGACGATGCCCGTCTGCCGGCGGCTATCGGGCCAGCTCCCTCGATTCGTGAAACCATTTATGGCGTGGCCAGCGTGGCTGATCTCGAGGCCATCGCCGACGAGTTGGGGCGCGATCGCCTGGTGACCCGTGGCGCCGATGGTTCGGTGCACAGTGTGGACGATATGGGGTTTGCCATTGGTTTCCAGGTCAGTATACGGCGCCCTTACAGCGCGCCGGCTGACCTGACCAATGCACCGGGTCATGCCCCCCAGCGTCCGGTCAACCAACCGGGCATCAACCCCGATATGCAGGCCCTGCCACGCACTCTTTCCCACGTGGTGTATTTCGTGCCGGATGCGGCCAAGGCCGAGGCCTTTTACAAGCGCCTGGGCTTCATGACCACCGACACCTTCGTTGGCGCCGGCCCGTTCATGCGTCCAGCCGGTTCCGATGACCACCATTGCCTGTTCATGATCCAGACGCCACCGCACATGAAGGGTTGCGAGCATTTCACCTTTCACATGGGCAGCGGCACGGAAGTGCTGCTGGCCGGGCGCCGTTTCGAACAGCAGGGCTGGACCAGTTTCTGGGGCCCGGGCCGTCACCTCTTCGGCTCCAACTGGTTCTGGTACTTCAACAGCCCGTTGGGCTGCCACATCGAATACGACGCCGACATGGACAAGCACGATGATGCCTGGCAAGCGCGCCAGGCGCCGTTGTCGGCGGACAACTCGCAATTGTTCCTGTTCACGTCCCGGGAAAAATGGTTCCCCAGCGGCCCGCCGCCCAAGCAGGCCTGAGTGCGGATTTCGTCCATGAGCCACGACGCCATTGCGCTATGTCGCCTGGATGAACTGGTCGAAGGGCAGGCCCGCGGGTTCGATCCCCTGGGTTCGGGGAAGGACAGTGTGTTTGCCCTGCGCCATGGTGGCGAGGTGCGGGTCTATCGCAACAGTTGCCCACACCTGGAGGTGCGCCTGGAGTACCGCAAGGACCGTTTTCTCAGTGTCGATGGCAGCCAGATCGTCTGTTACGCCCACGGCGCCCGGTTCCTTCCGGACAGTGGCCTGTGCGTCTACGGGCCGTGTCTGGGCGAGCGCCTGACGGCTTTGAAATGGCAGGCGCAGGCCGATTGGCTGGTGCTGGAAGCGGATCAGTTGGAGGCGTGTGGACCTTAGTCAACGTATCGCGGTTGCTGATACATCGTATCCCTACATGCGATTAGTCAAACGCCTGCTTTGCCGAGAAAGTGGACACAACGCGCTAGCGAATGCGTGCAGAAACAGCCGGTAGTGAAGTCTCGGACCGCTCCGGCAGAACGCTTGCGTGAATAACAAGAATAAGAGTGAGACAAGCATGAAAGCAGTGAAAAAAGTGCTTATCGTCGGTGGTGGTATCGGTGGACTGTGCGCTGCAATCGCTTTGCGTCGCCAGGATATCGACGTCGATCTGGTCGAGCTCAAGACGCAGTGGACGGTCTACGGCGTCGGCATCATCCAGCAGAGCAATGTCGTGCGTGAGATGGCCAAGTTGGGTGTGTTGGACGGCTACCTGGATGCGGCCTACGCGTTCGAGGATGTGACCATCAATACCATGGCCGGTGAGCAACTGGCGCGAATTCCCGGTCAGCGCCTGGCTGGCCCCGAGTATCCGGCCAACGTCGGCATCTCGCGCCTGGCCCTGCATCAAGTCCTCAGCGAAACCACCATTGCCCTGGGTGCCTCTATTCGCCTGGGCCTGAGCGTGCAAACCCTGGAGCAGGTGGGCGAGGGCGTTGATGTGCTGTTTACCGATGGCAGTCGCGGTTGTTACGACCTGGTCGTGGGCGCCGATGGCCTGTACTCGCAAATACGCGGTTTGCTGTTCGGCGAGCAGTACCGACCGCGTTTCACCGGCCAGTCGGTGTGGCGCTACAACTTTCCACGCGCCGCTGGAATCGATCACCTGGCTACCTTCCAAGGCCCCGCCGGCAATGCCGGGCTGGTGCCACTGGGGCGCGATCAGATGTACATGTTCGTCACCTCCCATGAGCCTGCCAACCCGAGGATGGATGCCGCCACGCTGGCGACTCAGATGCGCCAGCGCCTGAGCGGTTTTACCGGGCTGATCGGTGAATTGCGCGAGCAGATTCGCGACAGCGACCGGGTGGTCTACAAGCCGCTGGAGGTGGTGTTCGTCCGCGAGCCCTGGTACCGCGGTCGTGTCGTGCTGATTGGCGACGCGGTGCACGCCACGACGCCGCACCTGGGCCAGGGCGCCGGCATGGCCATTGAAGATGCCGTCGTGCTCGGCGAAGAGCTGGTCGCCGGCGGCAGCGTCGAACAGCAGCTCGAACGCTTCATGGCGCGCCGTTATGAACGCTGCAAATTCATCAGCGAAAGCTCGGTGCTGGCCGGTGACAAGGAAATGGCCCACGACAGCCGCTTTGACCGGATCGGCCTGGTCAGGCGAATGCTCGAGGTCACCGCAGAGCCCATCTGAGGCGCCGGCAAGACTGAATTCGCTCTCCCATGGATGTTTCATGCCTGTGCAGGCTTGGCCCGGTTGGACTGCGGGCGCCGTTTCACCAGAAGAGCTGACATACAACAACAATAAAGAGGGTTACTTCGATGGCTACTCGCAAGATCGCTGCGTCGCGGCGCGTCCCCTTCACCCTGACCCTCGCGGCCAGCCTGGGGCTCGGCGCTTCGGCTGCCCAGGCCTTTCAGATCGATACCGGCAATCCTGATCTCAGCTTGCGCTGGGACAACACGCTCAAGTACAGCGCGGCCTGGCGCCTTAAGGACCCCAGCAGCAAACTCAGCGAGGGCCAGACGGCGCTGAACCAGAATGACGGCGATCACAACTTCGGAAAGGGGCTGATCTCCAATCGCCTGGATATTCTTTCGGAACTGGATATCGGCTATCACGACTTCGGCGCGCGCGTGAGCGGTGCCGCCTGGTACGACACCGTTTACCAGGACCGCAACGACAACAACGACGCAGCCAGTGCCAATCAGCGTTCGGTGGGCTTCGACGAGTTCACCAGTGACACGCGTCATCTGCATGGTGGCGATGGCGAACTGCTGGATGCCTTTGTCTACTGGAACGGCTCCCTGGCCGACCGTGCCTTATCGGTTCGCGCGGGGCGCCACGGCCTTATCTGGGGCGAGAGCCTGTTCTTCGGTGGCAACGGCATCGCCGGTGCTATGGCGCCGGTGGACGTGGTCAAGGCGCAATCGGTGCCCAACACTCAGTTCAAGGAAATCACCCGGCCGGTCAACCAGCTCTCGACCGCCTACCAACTGACCGACAGTGTGTCATTGGGCGCCTTCTACCAACTGGAGTGGGAGGCCACCCGCTTGCCGGGCGCCGGCAGCTATTTCTCCACCAGCGATACCATCGGCGAGGGCAATGAAAGGTTGATCACGGGCGGGCCGTTCCCGGATTTCCTGGGTGGTAATGCCAACAGCCCGGCTGCGTTTTTCCATGGCAAGGACAAGAAAGCCAGGAGTTCCGGCCAGGGCGGCCTGCAACTCAAGTACAACACCGGGACGACGGATTACGGCCTGTACGCGCTGCAGTATCACGAGAAAACGCCCACGTTGTATTTGAAACCGAATGCCACCGGGCCGAACTTCAGTACCGGACAAGTCGGCGAATATTCCTGGGTCTACCCGGAAGACATCCGTGTCCTGGGCGTCAGTTTCGCGACCTCCGTGGACGAGTACAGCTTTGCCGGCGAGGCATCGATGCGTTGGAACATGCCACTGGTGTCCAACGCTCAGACCGTCCTGCCGGGCGTCGATGCGGACAACAACGACGATGCCCTATACGCCGTTGGCCGTACGGCCCATGTGAACCTTAACGTCCTGGCATCGCTGGGCCCTTCCTTTGTTTCCAATGAAGCCAGCCTGACAGGGGAAGTGGCCTGGAACCGCCTGCTGGCCGTGACCAAAAACCGCGCAGCCCTGGACCCCAACGCCACCGATGACGCCCTGGGCCTGAAACTGGTTTACACGCCCACCTATCGCCAGTTCTTCCCTGGCATCGATATCAGCGTGCCGCTGGGCATCAGCTATTTCCCCATGGGCAAGTCGGCTGTGATCAGTGGGTTTGGCCCGGATAGAGGAGGGGACATGAACATCGGTGTCTCCGCCACCTACCTGGATCAAGTGACCGTGGGGCTGACCTACACCCACTTCTACGGGCCCGAGGACACCAGCCTCAACGCCGCCAACCAGTTCAATTACAAGCAGTCGCTGAAGGACCGGGACTACCTGGCCTTCTCGGTCAAGACCACGTTCTAAGAGGATTCGCGCATGACCATTCAGTTCACTCTAAAGGCCTTGTGCTTGACCCTGCTGGTCGCCGCCGCGCCGATGGCCTTGGCCGCCAGCGCCGAACAAGCGGCCGCGCTGGGCAAGACCCTGACACCCTTCGGTGCCGAGAAAGCCGGTAATGCCGATGGCAGCATCCCGGCCTGGGACGGTGGCTACACCAAGGTCGACCCGAGCTACGTACCGGGCGGCAAGCGTGGCGATCCATTTGCCGCGGACAAACCCTTGTTCAGTATCACTGCGCAAAACGTGGCGAAGTACGCCGACAAGCTCAGCGACGGCACCAAGGAACTGTTCAAGCGCTTCCCGGACACCTATCGCATCGATGTCTATCCGACTCGGCGTACGGCGGCTGCGCCGCAGTGGGTCTATGACAACACGCTCAAGAATGCGACCCGCGCCAAACTGGTCGACAGCAGCGCCGGCCTGATCCCCGACGGTGCCTTTGGCGGGATCCCGTTTCCGATTCCACAGAACGGTACCGAAGCCATCTGGAACCACCTGCTGAACTGGCGCGGCACCTCGGTGGCGGGGCATTTTCGCCACTATCTGATGACGGCCGACGGTAACCAGGTGATGACCAGCGACGGCCTGTTGACCCAGGAAATGCCTTACTACTTCGAGGAGGGCGGCCCTGAAAACTACTCGGGTGACTACTGGCAGGTGCGCTTTGTCAATTCCGGCCCGGCGATTCGTGCCGGCGAACAGATCCTGGGGCGTGAGAACATCAACGGCGACAAATCCCAGGCTCATGTCTATCTGGCCGGTCAGCGTCGGGTGCGTACGCTGCCCAACGCCTGCTGCGATACCCCTACGCCGTCCACCGCCGGGGTCATGTCCTTCGACGAGCTGTTCGTGTGGCAGGGACGTACCGACCGGTTCGACTGGAAACTGGTGGGCAAGCAGGAAATGTATGTTCCCTACAACACCAACAAGGTGCAGGCCGCCGCCCAGCCGCAAGACCTGTTCGCCAAGCACCATCTCAATCCTGACTACGTGCGTTGGGAGTTGCACCGCGTCTGGGTAGTGGAGTCGACGTTGGCCGCGGGCAAGCGTCACCAGTTGCCCAAAGGCCGCTACTACCTCGACGAAGACACCTGGCAAGCCCTGCTCGGCGACCGTTGGGATGCCAGCGGTCAATTGGCCAAGACCCTATGGTCCCTGCCTTCCGTACTGCCCGACTTGCCAGCCGTGGTGCAACTGTCTGCCGGTTTTTATGACCTGACTTCGGGTGCGTGGTTTATCCAGAACGTCTACGCCGGATTGACGGATCAGTATCGTGCGGTGGACCGGTACAAGGCCTCGGAGTTCTCGCCCGCGGCGATGGCCGGACGCGGCGTGCGTTAAACCTGAGCTGAGCGTGAAGGGCAGGCCTGTCGGTCTGCCCTCGGAATGCGAGTGTTTTTCCGAGGTAGGTTATGAACAGAATCAGTCAGGCGGGCGCGTTGTTCCTGGCCCTGTGTTTGCCCTTTGCCGCCAGCGAGTGCCTGGCAGGTACGACGGCCGTGGGCGCGCCGTTGAGCACCCCGGCCATGGCGGTACCGGCGGCGCAGAAGAGCGTATTGATCGATCTGGCGCGGGCCGGGACACGCCTGGTGGCCGTGGGTGAGCGTGGCCTGGTGCTGCTCTCTGACGACAATGGGCAAAGCTGGCGTCAGGCTTCGGTGCCGGTTTCGGTCAGTCTGACGGCCGTGCAGTTCGTCGATGCGCAAAAGGGTTGGGCGGTCGGTCACGCTGGCGTGGTATTGGCCACCCGTGATGGCGGCGAGCACTGGACAGTGCAACTCGACGGCTTGCGTGCGGCACAGCTCGAACTGGCCGCCGCCACGGCCGACCAGGCCAACGCTGTCAATCCGGATGAGGCTTTGGCACGCGTACAAAATGCCGAGCGTCTTGTCGCCGATGGTGCGGACAAGCCCTTCCTGGCGCTCGAATTCATCGATGCTCAACGCGGACTGATCGTCGGCGCCTACGGCCTGGCGCTGTGGACTGCCGATGGCGGTGCTACGTGGCAGTCGCTGATGGGGCACATCGCCAACCCGAATGGAATGCATTTGTACGCCATCAGTCACCAGGGAACGCGCTGGTTCCTGGCTGGCGAGCAGGGTTACCTGGCGCGCTCGGATGACGACGCCGCTTCGTTCAAGCAGTTGGAGAGTCCCTATGAAGGCAGTTTTTTCACCTTGCAGAGCCGCGCCGATGGCGCCCTGTTGGTCGGCGGTCTGAGGGGCAATGCCTTTGTATCCAACGATGGCGGTGAGAGCTTCCAGCGCCTGCCTGTGCCCATGCCGATTTCTTTCAATGACGCCACCCGCCTGGCCGGCGGCCAAGTGCTGCTGGTCAACCAGGGCGGCGGTTTGTTTCTCAACGGTGAGCAGGCCGGAACGGCGCTGCTGCCACTGGGCAAGCCCTTGGGTAAGCCTGTTTCAAGTGTGATCGAGGCCGCCGATGGCAGCCTGATCGTTGCCGGTTTCACCGGGCTGCAGCGTCTTGCGCAGCCATCCACTGCCGCTTCGGAGTGAGGTTATGACGTCCCCTGGTAGTTTCCCCCAGTCCCCCGTGAATGCGTTCGATGACTTTGATCCGCGTTCCGGCTCGGTGCTCGAACGGGCATTGTTCAACCATCGCCTGTGGGTGTTGCTGCTGTGCCTGGCGACCACGCTGGTGCTGGGTTGGCAGTCCAGTCGTGTCGAGCTCAATGCCAGTTTCGAAAAAATGATCCCCACCCACCATCCCTATATCGCCAACTACCTTGAGCACCAGAAGGAACTGAGCGGGCTGGGTAACGCGGTGCGTATCGCGGTGGTCAACAAACGGGGCGATATCTACGACGTCGCCTACCTCAAGACCCTGCAAGCGTTGAGCGACAAGATCTATCTGCTGCCCGGCGTCGACCGTGCATACATGAAGTCGCTATGGACGCCGGCCACGCGCTGGGTGGCGGTGACCGAAGCGGGCCTGGACGGTGGGCCGGTCATTCCGGATAACTACGATGGCGGCGCCGCTAGCCTCACGGCACTGCGACGCAACGTGCAACTGTCCAACGAAATCGGCCAGTTGGTGGCATTCGACCAGGCATCGAGCATCATCCATGTGCCCCTGTTGCAGCGCACGCCCGACGGTCAGCCGTTGGATTACACCAAGCTGTCGCAACAACTGGAGTCGTTACGCAGTCAGTACCAGAGCAACAGTATCGACATTCGTATCACCGGTTTCGCCAAGAAAGTCGGTGACCTGATCGCAGGCCTGCGGCAGATCCTGATGTTCTTTGCCGTGGCGATTCTGATCACTGCCGTGGTGCTCTACTGGTATACCCGCTGCATCCGCAGCACCTTGCTGGTGGTGTTCTGTTCGCTGGTGGCGGTGGTCTGGCAGCTCGGCCTGCTACCGCTACTGGGTTATCAACTGGATCCCTATTCGGTGTTGGTGCCGTTCCTGGTATTTGCCATTGGCATGAGCCATGGCGCACAGAAAATGAACGGCATCATGCAGGACATCGGCCGCGGCATGCACCGCGTGGTCGCCGCACGCTTCACCTTCCGCCGGCTGTTTCTCGCCGGTCTCACCGCGCTGCTCTGCGACGCGGTCGGCTTTGCGGTGCTGATGATCATCAAGATCCAGGTGATCCAGGACCTGGCGATGATCGCCAGTATCGGCGTGGCCGTGCTGATCTTCACCAACTTGATCCTGCTGCCGGTATTGCTCTCCTATGTGGGCGTCAGCCGCCGCGCCGCTCGGCTGAGCCTGAAAAGCGAGCTCGCTGAACAAGCTGGCCAGCATCGCCATGGGTTCTGGCGCTTTCTTGACCTGTTCACCCAGCGGCGCTGGGCGGCGTTGTGCATCGCCCTGAGCCTGGCAGTGGCTACGATCGGCTTCGTGGTCAGCCTGCAACTGAAAATCGGTGATCTCGATGCCGGCGCCCCCGAGCTGCGGGCCGACTCGCGCTACAACCAGGACGATGCGTTCCTGACCCGTCATTACGGTGCCAGCAGCGATCTGTTCGCGGTCATGATCAAGACGCCGGCCAGCGCCTGTTCGCGTTATGACATTCTGCGCAAGGTCGACGCGCTCGACTGGCAACTGCGCACCTTGCCAGGCGTCGATTCGACCAATTCCCTGGCGCTGCTCAACCGCCGGATGCTGGTCGGCCTCAGCGAAGGCAGCCCGAAGTGGTACGAGCTGCAGAACAACCAGGCGATGCTCAACATGGTCACCGCCGGGGCGCCGCGCGGGCTGTACAACGAAGACTGCAGCCTGCTGACGCTGTACGTCTACCTCTCTGACCACAAGGCGCAAACCCTGAGTCGCCTGGTGGATCACGTCGAGCAATTCGCCGCGGCGAACAATACCGACGAAGTCCAGTTCCTTCTGGCCGCTGGCAATGCCGGGATCGAGGCGGCGACCAACATCGTCGTCAAGCAGGCCAACCGAGAAATGCTGTTCTGGGTCTACGGCGCGGTGATCCTGCTGTGCCTGATTACCTTCCGTTCCTGGCGCGCCACGATTTGCGCGGTGATTCCGCTGATGCTCACGTCGATCCTCTGTGAGGCGCTGATGGTCTGGCTGAACATCGGCGTCAAGGTCGCGACCCTGCCGGTGATCGCCCTCGGCGTGGGCATCGGCGTCGACTATGCCCTGTATGTGATGAGCATCCTGCTCGGCCATATGCGCCAGGGCATGAGTCTGTCGCAGGCGTATTACCGAGCACTGCTGTCCACCGGCAAGGTAGTGATGCTGACCGGGGTGACCCTGGCGATCGGCGTGGCCACGTGGATGTTTTCGCCGATCAAGTTCCAGGCGGACATGGGCGTGCTGCTGGCCTTCATGTTCGTCTGGAACATGGTCGGCGCGCTGGTGCTGTTGCCAGCCCTGGCGCACTTCCTGTTGCCGGGCAAGCGTGTGAGCACGGGGCCGGCCGAGGTTGAGCCCAGCCATTCGACGAGCTTGCCGCTGATGCCTGCCGTAGCCGAGGAGGGGGCCTGCGTGCAGCGCTCACTCCGCCAGGAGACGTCGGGGCACGATCAACCGACCACAGCGTCCGCTCACCCCGTCGCGTCATGACAACAAGAAAGGACTTTCCCATGCCTCGTATGTATCCGTTCCAGCAGTCTCTATGGCTTGACCTACTCGCCGGCCTGAGTGCCTTTGGCATGGCGATTTGTGCGACCCAGCCAGCGGAGGTGCGCGATGAACGTTGAACGCCAGGCGCGGCTACCGCAGTCCTTGTTGCTGTTGCTCGGCAGTTGCTTGCCGGTACTTGGCGCGGTGCTGCTGGCCCCCATCCTGCCGCGTATGCAGGAGCACTTCGCCGACACACCGGGCGTGGCCGTTCTGGTGCCCATCGCCCTGACGCTACCGGCGTTGATGATTGCGCTGTTGGCACCCGTGGCCGGGATCATCGCCGACCGACTGGGGCGCAAGCCGTTGTTGATCGGTGCGATGTTGTTCTACACCGTCTGTGGGGTACTGCCGCTGTGGCTGGAGTCGCTACAGCTCATCGTGATAAGCCGCGCCGGCATCGGTGTGGCCGAGGCAGCGATCATGACCTGCTGCACCACGATGATGGGCGACTACTACAGCGGCGCGCGACGTGAACGCATGTTCGCCCTGCAAATGGTTGCGACCTCATTGTCGGCGGCGATTTTCATTGCCGTCGGTGGCGTGCTCGGCGAGCACGGTTGGCGCACGCCGTTTGCCCTGTATGGGCTGGGGCTGGTGTTCCTGCCGCTGATGGCCTGGTTGCTGTGGGAACCGCGCGCTCATGTGGCCGCAGCGCCAGCGACGGCGCGCCAGGCCTTCCCCTGGCGTCCCTTGGCGCCGCTGTATGCCCTGGCGTTCCTGGCGGGCTTGAGCCTGTTCATCGTGCCGGTACAAGTCGGTTACCTGCTCAACCTGCTGCATGTCCAAGGGTCGCAGCAGATCGGCATGACCATGGGCGCCAGTCAGTTCGGCGTACTGGTCGGCGCCCTGAGTTTCCGTTTGTTCAGTGGTGTACCAGCGTACCGGCAGGTGCTCCTGGCCTTCGTTGCTGCCGGTATCGGTGGTGGGCTGCTGGCGGTGGCCGACAGTCATGGGCTGGTGGTGATCGCCGTACTGATCAACGGCTTGGGCATCGGCCTGATGATGCCGACCTTGCTCACCTGGATCATGGCCCAGATCGACTTCCGGCAGCGCGGCCGCGCGGCCGGCGGCTTCACGGCGATGTTCTTTGCCGGTGAGTTCGCCAGCCCGCTGGTGGTGCTGGCCATCACCGGTGGGGTGAGCAGCGCTTTGCCTGCCGCGCTGGGGATCGTCGCCGGCCTTCAACTATTGGTAGCCCTGGCCTGCATTCGGTTGCGTGGTCGCGCGGCAGCTTTTCCCTCCGCTGTTGTCGCAGACCCTGATAGCTGACCTGCCCATTCGACGTTATCAAAATAAGAAAAACGAGGAGAACAGCATGAGTTACTTACTCAACACCTGGTACATCGCTGGATGGGCAGACGAGTTGACGCAAGGCGGGATGCTTGGCAGAACCATCGTCGAGCAACCCATCGTGTTCTTTCGCGATAGTCAGGGTGTGATTCGGGCGCTCGCCGATCGCTGCCCGCACCGTTTTGCCCCTCTGCACATGGGCAAGATTGTCGGCGATAGCGTTCAGTGTCCGTACCACGGCTTGCGTTTCGATGGCAGTGGTCAATGTACGCACAATCCCCATGGCGACGGGACGATTCCCAAGGCCGCCTGTGTTCGCGCGTTCGCGGTCGTCGAGCAGCATGAGGCGATCTGGGTCTGGCCCGGCGATTCGAGCATGGCCAACGATGCGCTGATCCCTGATTTTTCCTTCCTCGAACGGGCCCCAACCCATGCCAAGGGACATGGGTATCTGCCCACCCGCGCGCACTACGAGCTGTTGGCCGACAACATCATGGACTTGAGCCACGTCGATTTCCTGCACCCCGATACGCTCGGTGGTGGAGCGTTGTCGCGCACGCGCGCCACCATCGAGGAGTTGCCCAATGATCGCGTGCGCATCAGTTGGTGGGCGCCTGATGATGTGCCGCCACCGGCTTTCGGCGCTCATCTTGAAGACCCGACCCGGGCAGACGTCTGGGCCGAGGTTATCTGGCACGCACCTGGCCTGATGCTGCTGGGCAGTGGCGCCACGCCTCCCGGGCGCCCCAGGGAGGAGGGACCTGTGACATGGAACCTGCACCTGATGACACCGCAGGACGCGACGAATACCCATTACTTCTTTGCCAACACGCGTAGCTTCGAGCAGGACAATGCGCAATTGAATGCCTTCGTCCAGGACATGTTGATCGGTATTTTCGCCGGAGAAGACAAGCCCATGGTCGAGGCTCAACAGCGCCAGATTGGCGAAGTCGAACTGCTTGGTCTCAACCCTGTATTGCTGCCAGTCGATGCCGGGGCCGTGCGTTGCCGGCGCGTCCTGCGTCGGTTGATCGAGTCGGAGCGGGTGGCCGCAGAACAGTCAGTGGGTACCCGGTGATGATCGATGTCGTTGTGACCCGCAAGCGTCGCGAAGCCGAAGGCATCTACAGCTTCGAACTGGCCCCGGTCGAGGGTTCCATGCTGCCTGCGTTCAGTGCCGGCGCGCATATCGACGTGCACCTGCCCAATGGCCTGGTGCGCCAGTATTCGCTGTGCAATCACCCGGAAGAACGCCACCGTTACCTGCTGGGCGTGTTGCTCGACCCGGCGTCTCGCGGCGGTTCGCTGGCCATGCACGAGCACGTGCACGAAGGCAGCCGGCTGCGGATCAGCGCGCCACGCAACCTGTTCCCGTTGGAGCATGGGGCGGCCTACAGCGTGCTGTTCGCTGGCGGTATCGGTATTACGCCGATCCTCTGCATGGCCGAGCGCCTGGCGCGGATCGGCGTGCCTTTCGAGCTGCACTATTGTGGTCGTTCGGCCGGGCGAATGGCTTTTATCGAGTACATCCGCCAATCGCCGTTCGCCGATCGCGTCCACGTTCATGTGGACGATGGCGAGCAATCCCAACGCCTCGACAGCGCTCGGATCTTGTCCGCGCCGGCCAGTGACCGTCACCTGTATGTCTGTGGCCCCAGTGGCTTCATGGAGCACGTGCTCGGCACCGCGCGTGAGCGGGGTTGGGCCGAGGCGCAACTGCACCGTGAGTACTTTACCGCCGCCGCTGTCCCGGCGGGTGAGGCGGGCGGGTTCGAGGTGCAGCTGGCCAGCACCGGCCAGTGTTTCCAGGTGCCCGCCGCGCTCAGCGTTGCCCAGGTGCTGCTGGAGGCGGGGATCGACATTCCCTTGTCCTGCGAGCAGGGCATCTGTGGCACCTG
This sequence comes from Pseudomonas sp. FP2300, assembly GCF_030687595.1. Classification (NCBI taxonomy): domain Bacteria; kingdom Pseudomonadati; phylum Pseudomonadota; class Gammaproteobacteria; order Pseudomonadales; family Pseudomonadaceae; genus Pseudomonas; species Pseudomonas sp. FP2300. The sequence goes on along the minus strand of NZ_CP117440.1, from coordinate 4,245,280 downwards.
CATCACGCGCGTGCTGGAGGGCGAACCGGAGCATCGCGACATGTTCTTGACCGATGCCGAGCGAGCCCGCAACGACCAGTTCACGCCTTGCTGCTCGCGTGCCCGGAGTGCCCGACTGGTGCTCGATCTTTAAGATCTTTTCATGAATCCACCTTACCCGCTGCCGCGTTTCGCCAACTGATTGAGGAGTCGAACATGCAACAACTTCCGGGTTTCAAACGTGTGGTCACCGGGCACGATGCCCAGGGCCGGGCGGTGGTCGCGCTCAGCGGACCGACGCCGAACAGCTTCCCGCTCAAGGCCGTACCTGGCACGGTCTTCCATGAGATCTGGAACAGTGGCGCCAGCCCGGCCTTACTGGACAACGGCGATGACCCCACCAGCAAACCGCTTCAATTGAGCCCGGCTCCACTGGGCAGTGTCATTCGCGTGGTGGATATACCGCCTGACAGCGTGCAGAACCAGGTCAGTGCCGAGGATGCGGCGGCGGCCTTCGCCGAAATTGGCCAGGCCCATGCCGGCACCGGACAGGCTGACTCCAAGCACAAGTTGATGCACCGCACTGAAACGCTCGATTACGGCGTGGTCACGGAGGGCGAAGTCTGGCTGGTGCTCGATGGCGAGGAAGTGCATCTCAAGCGCGGTGACATCGTTGTGCAGCGCGGTACCAACCACGCCTGGAGCAATCGCACCGAACAGATGGCACGCATGCTCTTCGTCCTGCTCGATGGCCGCTTCGCGCCTGAGCTGCAAGGAGAACAGGCATGAAGCTCAGTACCCTCAAGAATCACAGTCGCGACGGTCGCTTGTTGGTCGTGTCACGCGATCTGGCCTGGGCGGTGGATGCCAGCGATATTGCTCAGACGCTGCAGGATGCCATCGAGCGTTGGTCGAGCGTCGAGACCGCTTTGCGCTCGCGCTATGACGCCTTGAATGAAGGCTCGTTGGCAGGTGCCTTCGTCTTTGACTCGCAGAAGGCCGCCGCACCGTTGCCACGCGCCTGGCAGTGGCTGGACGCCTCGTCCTTTCTCAGTCATGGCGAGCGGATGCAGAAGGCTTTTGCGCTGGATCCGATCGAAGGTGTTGAACACACGCCGCTGATGTATCAGGGCTGTGGCGATGACTTCCTGGGCGCCCACGACGACATCGTGCTGCCCAGTGAAACCCATGGTATCGATTTTGAAGGTGAATTCGCGGTGTTGGTCGATGAAGTCCCCATGGGCTGCTCGGCGCAAGACGCTGTCGACCATATTCGGCTCATCGTGCAAGTCAACGATGTCAGCTTGCGTGCGCTTGCCCCCCGTGAAATGAAGACCGGCTTCGGTTTCATCCAGGCCAAATCCTCATCGAGTTTCGCCCCGGTGGCGATCACCCCCGACGAGTTGGGCGAGGCCTGGCGCGACGCACGTGTGCACTTGCCGCTGAAGGTTGAATGGAATGGCAAGTGGTTCGGTCATGCCCATGGTGGTGCCATGCATTTCGGCTTTCATCAATTGATCGCCCATGCGGCCTTGACCCGCCGCCTCAGGGCAGGCTGCGTGATCGGTTCGGGCACGGTTTCCAATGCCGACCCCAGCGTTGGTGCCGCTTGTATCGCTGAACGCCGTGCCGTCGAGATGATCGAGCAAGGTGCGCCACAGACCCCCTTCATGCGTTTTGGCGACCGCGTGCGCATGGAAGTATTCGACTTGCAAGGGCAGTCGGTCTTTGGCGCGATTGACCAGCGTGTCGTGAGTGGAGACCGCTCATGCGCGTGATGATTACCGGCGCCAATGGTTTTGTCGGACGGGCACTGGCGCAACGCTTGCTCGACACGAATCGATTGCGCGGCCAGCCGATCAGTGCATTGATCCTGCTGGATAAAGAGCTGACGGGCTTTGCCGACGATAAGCGTCTGCGTCGCCATTGCGGTAGCGTCACCGATGCCGCGTTGCTGCGGCGCGCCCTGGCCGACGGCATTGACGTGGTGTTCCATTTGGTGAGCATCCCCGGTGGCGCGGCCGAAGAGCAGTACTCGCTGGGTTATCAGGTCAACCTGCTGGCAAGCCTGGAGTTGCTTGACCAGTTGCGCGAACAGCCTGGCCGGCCGGTGCTGGTGTATGCCAGCAGCGTGGCGGTGTACGGCGGCGACCTGCCGACGCGTATGGATGAGCGTGCCGTGCCGAACCCGCAGTTGAGCTACGGTACGCACAAGGTGATGGTGGAAATGGCGCTCAAGGACCTGGCCCGCCGAGGCGAGGTCGACGGCCGTGCCGTGCGCCTGCCCGGCATTGTCGCCCGTCCACGTGAACCCAATGGCCTGCGTTCGGCGTTCATGAGTGAGCTGCTGCATGCCTTTGCCCTGGGCGAGCCGTATTGCTGTCCGGTATCGCCCCAGGCACAGGCATGGTGGATGTCGGTCCGTTGTTGCGTGGATAACCTGCTGCGGGCCGCCGAGTTGCAGGCCGGCGAGCTTGGCGCGTCACGGGTCTGGCAACTGCCGCTGTTGCACCTGTCCATTGCCCAGGTCATCGATGCCCTGGCCATTGCCTACGGCCAGGAACGTCGCGCGCTGATCAGCTTTGCACCAGATGCCCACCTGCAAGCGCTGTTCGGCAGTTTCCCAGCGATGAAAACCCCGCAGGCCCGCGCCCTTGGCTTTCGCCATGACGGCTCGGCAGCGGCCCTGATACGCCATAGTTTGAAACCTGCTGCCCCGCCGCGCCGTAAGCGTGGACGGGTGGCGCTTGGAGTGACTGAACATGCGATCGACTAAACGCCGTCTGGTGGACCTGTCCGTGACCCTGGACAACAACCCCTACACCGATCCACCACCGTTGCTGCCGAAAATCGACTACATGGACCATCAGCAAGGCTGGCCGGAGATGGCCGCGATGTTTCCCGGCCTGTCCAAGGCGCAACTGCCCGGCGACGAATCCTGGGCGGCCGAGCGCTTGCAGATCACGACGCACAGCGGTACGCACATGGACGCCCCCTGGCACTACGCCTCGACCACAGACGGCGGAAAGCCGGCGTTTGGCATCGACGAGTTGCCGCTGGACTGGTGCCTGCAACCGGGCGTGAAGCTGGATTTTCGTTATCTACCGGATGGCCATGTGGTCAGCGCCGCCGAAGTGCAAGCTGAGCTGGAACGCATCGGCCACGTGCTCCAGCCATTGGACATTGTCCTGGTCAACACCCGTGCCGGTGTGCTGTTCGGTCAGCCGGGCTATCTGGATGCCGGGGTCGGCATCGGCCGCGAGGCCACGTTGTATTTGCTCGAACGCGGTGTGCGCGTGGTCGGTACCGATGCCTGGAGCTGGGATGCACCGTTCAAGTACACGCGCGAACGCTTCGCCGCCACGGGTGACGCCTCGATCATCTGGGAAGGGCACAAGGCCGGACGTGACATCGGCTACGGCCAGATGGAGAAACTGTCCAACCTGGAATGCCTGCCGGCCCATGGTTTCCAGGTGTCCTGTTTCCCCTACAAGATCAGGCATGCCTCGGCTGGTTTCGTCCGTGCCGTAGCGATTTTCGAGGAATGAGCGCGCCCGCGGTCGGTGGGAAAAAACGCGGGAGCCTTTCTCATGGCCTCGAGACGCTGTTGTCCGGGCACATTCTTGAGGGACGACTGCGTGGCGGTGACAAGCTGCCCACCGAGTCGGCCCTCATGCGCGAGCATGGGGTCAGCAGAACCGTGGTGCGCGAGGCCATGTCGCGTCTACAGGCGGCTGGAATGGTTGAGACACGCCACGGTATCGGGACATTTGTACGGGGTAGTGCCCTGTCGCTGGGGGCGTTCATCGACCCTGCGACCATCGGCATCATCACCGATTCGCTGGCGATCATGGAGTTTCGGATCGGTCTTGAGGTAGAGGCCGCCGGGCTCGCCGCCCAACGACGTACCCTGGATCAGTTAGGTGAGTTGCGGGCGCTTCTCGATCAGCTCGGGCAGCCGGCAATCAGCGTCAATGATCGAGCCGCGCTGGATTTTCAGTTTCATTTGAGCATTGCCCAGGCGACAGGTAATCACTATATCGCCAACACACTGCTCAACCTGGGCGTGGTCATTATCCCGCGCAGCCGACTGGATTCTGCGCAACTGTTTCACGCTGAGCCTTTGCATTACGAGCAGCGCATGCAAAGCGAGCACGAACAGATTTATCAGGCGATCTTCAATCAGGACGCTGAATGCGCGCGTGCTGCCATGCGCCTGCATCTTCAGGACAGCCGTGAATACCTGCATCAGGCCCGTCAGGAGTTGATGACATGACGAATGACCAAGGTATCCAGAGCGTTTCTGTGCCTGGCACGGCTTCGCCGTATCCTGCCACTGCCCTGACGATCATCGATCCCCGATGGACCTTGTTCGTACGCGTCGTGGCGGCTGGAAGTCTCAGTAAAGCGGCAGTACTGCTGGATATGCCGCAGTCGATGGTGAGTCGAAACATCGCCCTGCTCGAGTCGCAATGTGGCGAGCGCCTGTTTCATCGAACCGGGCGTGGGGTGGTCCTGACCGAGTTTGGAGAGCAGTTGTTGCCATGTATATCGGATCTGCTCGCGAACGCTGAAGGCCTTGCCGATGACATTCGCAACCTGCGTGGAAAGCCGGTGGGGGAGGTGGTTGTAGGCATGCTGCCCTCTGCGGTGCGTCGGTTTGCGGGAACGCTTTTTTCCGCGGTGCGCGCCCAGATGCCAAGCGTGAGATTGCATCTGATCGAGGGCGCGAGCGCTCAACTCGAAGAGCAGTTGCACGACGGTCGTCTGGATATGGCGTTGGTGCTGCGCGAGAGTGAGGCCAGTATCGCAGACGCCCATCTATTGGCCAGGCTGCCCCTGCATCTGGTGGGGCCCGCGGTCGATCCGCGTCTTGCCAATCGAGATATCGCGTTAAAGCAATTATCGGGGTTGCCCTTGGTCGTGCCTGGGCGTCCCCATTTGTTGAGAGCCAGGCTCGATCATCTGGCGGCCGAACATCGCGTGGAGTTGTGCGTTGCCGCGGAGGCCGACTCCGTCCAGCTCCAGTACGAAGTCGTGGCGGCGGGTGGCGGCTATGCCATTGCCTCTGTGCTACCGGGTTCACTGGATCAGCGGCTGACATCATCACGCATCGTCGACCCGCTCCTCGAGCGCTTCGTCGTGCTGGTCGAGTCGCCCCGTCGCCCCTTGACCCGTGCCTCCCGTGAAGTGCGACGGTTGATCTGCAGCCTTGCCATGCCATCGATTTGAGCGATAGCTGCTTTCCACTCCAAGCAGTATTCGGCGTGGTGGGTGCCTCGTAGGGTGTCAGTCAATCAATGATTGATACCCGTTGCGAGGTCAGCGATATGCATCACGCCCAAGAGCCCCAAACAATAGCCCCGACGCTTTTTCTCAGCGATACCGATGTCGCCGCGCTCGCCGACTGGAGCACCGCCGTCGCCGCGCTCGCCAAGGCATATGCCTGCCCCACATCGGATGCCATGGTGCCGCCTCGTTCCATGGCCCGCGGCGATGGTATCTGGTTGCGCAGTTTGACTGCGGTGCCCCCCGCTGGCGGCCATATGGGCTGCAAGTTGATCGCGGCCTCGATGCGGGCGCGATGCGCCAGTTATCTGATCGCATTGTTCAACCAGCAAACCATGGCCCTCAGCGCGCTGATCGACGGCAATCGGGTGACGGGTTTGCGCACCGCTGCAACCGCTGCGCTGGCGGTCGATCTGCTGGCACCCCAACGCCCGCTGCGGGTGGGCGTGATTGGTGCCGGGTTTGAAGCGCGTGGTGCGCTTGACTGCCTCAAGTCTGTACGAGATGTCGCCCGTGTCAGGGTGTTCAGCCCAACGCCGGCGAGCCGTGAGCGGTTTGCCGAAAGCTTCAGGCCGGGGCTGGATATCCAGGCGGTGGGCACTGCGCAAGAAGCCGTACAGGACTGCGATGTGCTGATTTGTGCTGCTCGCAGTCGTGACGAGTCTCCCGTACTGCAAGGGGCATGGCTTTCTGCGGGTACTACGGTCGTGTCATTGGGCTCCACCCTGCCTGAACAAAGGGAGGTTGACCCGGCCACGATGGATCGAGCCGTCTGCATCGTCGCTGATATGCCGCAGGAGGTGCTCCACGACACTGGCGATGCCATTGCTGCGATCAGTGCCGGCGTTTATGTCGCCGACAAATTGGTCGCGCTGTCGGATCTGGTAGCGGGTCGTGTCAGCCCCCGCCAAAACGAAAGCGACATCGTTCTCTACAAGTCAGTTGGCTCGGCACTGCAGGATGTCGTCATCGCACAAGCGCTGTACGAGCGCGCCAGGCAACAAGGGCTTGGCATCGAGCTGCCCGCCAGCATCGTCCCTGTCTCGAAATAACCCCTCCACTGTTCGAAGGAAAATCATCATGGCCACTTACAAGAAAGCTGATGCCCGTGCCTGGGCCCGTGAAAACCTGGTGGGCTGTTCAGCTGTCACCATCCCCAGCTTCAGCGCTGACCTGAAGCGCCTCAATGAGCGTGGCATCCGCCACGACATCGAACATGCGGTCGGGCTGGGCTACAGCAGCACGTTGCTGTGCAGCGAACTGGCGATTTCGGTCCAGGAGAACGCCCAGTTCACCGCCTGGGCCCGTGAGTCGGGGAAAGACTTGATCCTGTTCTTCCACGCGGCCTTTGGCACCCTGGCTGAGAACATCGAGGCGGTGAAGCTCGCCGAGAATGCCGGTGCCGACATCGTCCTGCTCTCCTATCCACCGCAATTCTGGCCGACCAGCGAGCAGGAAATCTACGACTACACCAAGTTGTTCTGCGATGCGACGGACCTTGCCGTCATGCTCTTCCCGATTCCGCTCTGGGGTTTTGAGCGTGTGCATCCGGCGGGTATGTCATTGGAGTTGGTCCGTCGCCTGTTGGCCGATTGCCCGAATATCGCGGCCATCAAGTCGGAGCAAGGGTTTCCGCTGCCGGCAGGCATCTGCGAGATGTACTACCACTTCCGCGATCAGGTGGTGATCAGTTGCCCGATCGAAGCTGACGCAATCCCGTTGATGAGCCTGATGAAGCTGCAGTTTTCCGGCACCAGCAACACCGCCTGGATGAGCGACTACTACCCGAAAGCGTTCGAACTGGCCCGCACAGGCCGTTTCGAAGAGGCAATGGAACTGTATTGGAAGGTCAATCCGGCTCGCAGTGCCAACGGTGCCGCCGCGCAAACCTATGCCGGCGGCACTGGGGTGCTCAATCGCACGATGTGGAAATACCAGGACTGGCTCGCCGGCTTCAACGGCGGCCCACTGCGTGCCCCGGCGATGCGCGTGCCGGATCGCCTCATGAAGTCTTTGCGTCAAGGGTTGGTCGCGGCGGGCCTGCCAGTGACTTCGGACCCGGATAGCGCCTTCATGATCGGGCGTCACCCTTGCTGATTACGAGGATTGCAACGTGAAGCATTTACTTAAAGATCCCACGCTGTGGCGCACCGGTGCCTACATCGCCGGCGAGTGGCTGAACGAGACGCCTCACGGGCGGTACACGCTGCGCAATCCGGTGGATCAAGCGCTGCTCACCGAGCTGCCGCGCTGCCGCGGGCCCGAAGTCCAGCGGGCAATCGATGCGGCACAGCAGGCCTTTGGTCCATGGCGACGCTTGACGGCTAAACGCCGTGGCGAAGTGTTGCGCCGTTGGTATGAGTTGATGGTCGAGCATCGTGAGGATATTGCCACGCTGATTACCTTGGAGGAGGGCAAGCCCCTGGAAGAGGCGCGGGGTGAGGTCGATTACGCTGCGTCTTTTGTACGATGGTTTTCCGAAGAAGCCACACGGGTGCGTGGTGACCTGATTCCGGGCGTAAAGGACACTCAGCGCATTGTGGTACTGCGCGAGCCTATCGGCGTCTGTGCCGCGATAACACCCTGGAACTTCCCGGCGGCCATGATCACGCGCAAGGCCGCTCCGGCGCTTGCGGCGGGTTGCACAATGGTCGTGAAACCGGCAAGCCAGACGCCCATGACCGCCCTGGCACTCGCCGAACTCGCGCAGCGCGCGGGGGTGCCGGCCGGTGTTTTCAGTGTGATCACCGGTAATGACACCCGAGACATCGCCGGTGAACTCACGGCCAACCCGTTGGTACGCAAGCTTACCTTTACCGGGTCCACCGAAGTGGGGCGGTTGCTGTTGGCGCAAGCGGCGCAGACGGTCAAGAAATGCTCCATGGAGCTGGGCGGTAATGCTCCGTTCATTGTCTTCGATGATGCTGATCTTGATGCGGCGGCTGACGGGGTGATGTTGGCCAAGTTTCGCAATGGTGGGCAGTCCTGTATCGGTGCGAACCGGGTGCTGGTGCAGTCAGGGATCTATGACGCCCTGGCCGAGCGCATTGTCGAGCGCATGGCACGCCTGAAGGTAGGCAATGGCCTGGAGCCGGGCGTCCAGGTCGGACCGTTGATCGATGAGGCGGCGGTACGCAAATCCCAGGCCCTTGTCGATGATGCGCTGGCGCAGGGTGCTCGGCTGTTGTCCGGCGGCAAACCCCATGCCCTTGGTGGGTGTTTCTTCCAGCCCACTTTGTTGGCTGATGTGACTCATGGGATGCAGGTCGCTCGCCAAGAGATCTTCGGTCCGGTCATGCCACTGGTGCGTTTCGAAACCGACGACGAAGCCATTGCGATGGCCAATGACAGTGAGTTTGGCTTGGCGGCGTATCTGTTCAGCCGTGACGCGGCCCGTATCTGGCGCAACGCCGCTCGCATCGAATCGGGCATGGTGGGCATCAACTGTGGCTTGATTTCAAATGAGGTCGCTCCCTTCGGTGGGGTGAAGCAGAGCGGACTTGGGCGAGAGGGATCTCACCTTGGGATCGACGAATTCCTTGAGGTGAAATACCTCTGTTGGGATGGCTTGGACAGCGTGTGAACCAACGTCGTTAAAGGCCGGTGGATTGTCGGCCAGATGCGCGAGGCGAGCGTCCTCGCGCAGGCTCGACATCATCGTAGACTGAGCACCGCCATCGCGAGCAGGCTCGCTCCCACAGGAGTATGGCGGTGTACCTGGATCTCCCGTCCAACCCAAAACCCATGTGGGAGCGAGCTTGCTCGCGATGACGTCGGCACATCCAACATCACCACAGACGGGTTCTCCGCCATCGCGAGCAGGCTCGCTCCCCCATTGGGTTTTCGGGTGTGGTGACACCCATCACCCCCTGCGATACCTCCGATTGTGGAAAGCGATTTCAGCGCTGATAGCCGATTCGATAGTCTCGTTGTCGACCCGGCCTTTTCAGTCGGAACTTCATGAGTTTGTGGCATTGAGTCGATAGCGCTGCAGAACTCGTCGGTGCGCCATGCAATGTCAGCCCGATTGAAATAAGAATAATTAGGAGAGCGTGATGATTGCAGCAGTCAATAAGGTCCTGGTGATCGGAGGAGGATTTTCCGGTATGACCGCGGCTATCCAGCTCGCCCGTCAGGGAGTCGAAGTGGACTTGGTCGAAATAGATCCTTTGTGGTGCCCCCTGGGGGCCGGTATTACCCTCAGTGGACCCACGTTGCGGGCGCTGGATACGGTCGGGATTCTTGAACGGGTGGCCGGGGAAGGCTATCTGTCGACCAATTTCGATGTGTTTTCACCGGCAGGCGAGCTGATCGTGCAGTTGGCGCTTCGACCTCCGGTCAGCGATAAACCGATTCCCTGTGGTGGCGGTATCCTGCGTCCGGTGCTGGCTCGGATTTTTGCCGACAAGACGCGGGAGGTGGGGACCAACGTACGCCTTGGCATCACCTTCGACAGCATCATCGAGCGCGAGGATGGCATTGAAGTGTCTTTCACCGATGGCACTTCTGGCCGCTACGATCTGGTCATTGCCGCCGATGGTGTGCATTCGCGGATGCGAAAGGACTTTTTCCCAGAAGCACCCTCGCCAAAACCCATTCACCAGAGTGTCTGGCGCGCTGTGTTGAAGCGTCCGCCGGAAATCGTACGCCCCAGTCACTGGCTGGGACGCACCAAGGTCGGCGTCAATCCGATTTCTGAAACGCACATGTACATGTTCCTCATGGAAAACCGCGAGTTTTCCGAATGGATCGATCCGGCCAGTTGGCCAGGCGAGATGGCGCGTCTGCTGGGTGAGTTCCCAGCCCCGATCCTGCAAATGCTTGTGCCGCAACTGTACGAGCCGGGTGCCAATATCGACTATCGTCCGCTGGCCAATCTGTTGGTGCCGTTGCCGTGGCATAAAGGCCGCATCGTGATGATTGGGGACACGGTGCATGCCACCACGCCACATCTGGCTTCCGGGGCAGGTATTGGCATCGAGAGCGCCATCGTGCTTGCAGAAGAACTGTTCGCCGATAGCGATCTACAGGCCGCCCTGGCCCGGTTCGAGGCGCGGCGTTGGGAACGTTGCCAGTTGGTGGTCGAGAACTCTGCACGACTGTGCGAGATAGAAAAAAGTGCGGGTGACAAGGAAGAGCATGCCCAGATCATGCGCGAGTCCACTGCTACGTTGGCTGAACCTATCTGAGTGATCCAGGCCCTTCGGCTGGATGCCTTAGAATAACTTCTGCATCCAGTTCGAAGATAGAACGTGGCCGGCTGGATACCGTGACGCCGGCAAACTTCGATTTAATAAGCCAGCGAACGGTCGTTAGTTCAATTTATTGAGCTTTACTGACCAAGATCTAGAATTACGACTTCCTTGACATACACGAAAAAAGACTCGGATGAGAGTACGATCCCTTCGTCAGACAGCTGTTGGAACAGTGATTTCTGATACTGACGAAAAATAGAAAGATCGACTTCGTTTTCAAACCACAGGCTGGAAGTGCCTTCGTATACCGCTACGTCTGGCCCGAAATAGGACGTTACCCGGTCACCTTCGGGAAGGTATCTGGAATGAACATACCGACGTAGTACCTTCTGGAAATCCGGGTGCTTATTGACAACAGTGTCGTGAGCTGAATCCCACGCGGTAAAGAAGCTTTCAAGTTGTACCGTTGGATTCTTTTTCAAGAAAACGATCGCCTTCCATTTGAGGGGGGCGGCACCGGCATTGGATACTTCTACTTCGTCCATCAACTGAGCGGCCTGTTTGGACAGGTCGGCGAAGTTTTTCGCATCAGGTCCGGTGGTTTGTTGAGTATAGGGATCGCTGAAGGTGTGAATTAAATCAGACATGTTGTCAAAAAATAATTCGGTGATGGAGTCTCTGTGGAATGTTTGTGTGTAGGCGTTATCAGCGTCAACGCCGAACGCGGAGTCGATGACATGATTTTGCACGTATCGTTTGACGCCTAAAGGTTTGGCCCGGGCGATTTCGCCATGCTGATGTTCTATATAGTTCAAGAACTCAGCATGAGTCATGCCGGGTTTGCGGCGTACGGCTGCTAGGATTTTAATCATGAAGGCGCTCGCGTCTGGTTGGGTGTGATTACGTTGGTTTTATCTTTCTAAACATCGAATGCATTTTTGCAGGCGGTATTCACCATGATGATGTTTTAGAAATGAAGATAAGACCAAAACTACCCTCCAAACCAATCAGTGTTTCCGCTAGCAGGTATCACGTAAGAACATACGTGACGAGCCAATCTGGCGGACGCGATTGCCTGGCATAATGAGCCCCAGCGCCTGACCCGGTGTCAGTGAAAGTGCATATTGCTAGGGCTGACTTGTGCTCTTGGTCGAGACAATTTTGCCGTAATTCTCTGCTGGCGGCGTCTCATCCACCACCCACAAACGCTCGCTACGACACTTGAACTTCACGCCTTTGCGCGGAGCCATGCCTCTGGCCGTCTCCATGCATATTGCCTTGGAAGCAAAAGTTGGTCCTTGTTTGCGTTCCTCGACACAGCCTTCGATGCCACTGCAAATCGTCATGACAACAAAATATACAGTCATCATCTCGGTGTTGCTCCATTGAGCGAAGCGATTGATTACATCCTTTCGTTCAGGTCGGCGGCCTGAACGTACTGCGGGGGTTGCCAGCGGATGATGAGCCTCGACTTGAACCCCCAGCAATGGCGCATGGCTACCGTGCGTCGGGAAACCGTCGCTGTATTAATTTATTTTTATCTCGGTGTTTTTTGTGCCAATAAGTTGGCGTCATCCGGATGGAAGTAAATGCTTTATTAGATGGGGATAGCCGAACCGAAACCTGGGGGAGCGGGCTTGCATTGTGGTGCTGGCCTTTTTTACGCGGCCCTGACAGTGCCCGTTTGAACGAGCTTGCCCTCGAGCCATTCCTTGAGCGCCAGGGTGGCGGAGGAGGCAAATTTTGCCGAGGGCCGGATAAGATAGATCCCTCCTTTTGCTCCCAACTCCCAGTCCGGTAATACTCTGACCAGTTCTTTGTTTGCCAACGCACGGCTGAACAGCCACTCCCCCGCACCGAGGATGCCGGTGCCGGCAATGGTCGCGCTCAACAGCGCTTCACTGTCGTTGGACACGAGGGAGCCTTGGGGGTGCACGCTGAAGTGTTCGTCGGCGCGGATGAGCTTCCATTCCGGGTATGACGCCAGTCCCGTGAATCCCAGGCAGTTGTGATTGACCAGTTCCGCGGGTGACGCTGGCCAGCCATGGCGTTCGATGTAACCGGGAGACGCGCAAAGGATGCGCCGATGATCGCCGAGGCGCTTGGCAATCAGGCGGCTATCGTTGAGTTCACCTAGGCGTATTGCCACATCGAAACCTTCGGCGATCACATCGACGAGACGCTCGCTGTAATCCACGGTGAGCGTCAAATGCGGATGGGCCGCCAGGAACTCCGGCAGTATCGGCGCCAACCAGAGCCTGCCCATGGCTGCCGGTACCGCCAGGCGCAGATTGCCACGCACCTCGGCGGCCCCGGACGTTGCTTCCTGCTCTGCTTCAACCATCAACTCGGTCGCCAGCCGCAGGCGTCGGACCAGGCGGGCCCCGGCGTCTGTCAGGCGGATGTGTCGGGTGCTGCGCTCGAGCAGCCTGACTCCCAGGCGGGCTTCCAGCGCCGCGAGGCGTTTGGAAATGATCGTGGGGTGGCGCTGCAAAAGCCGCGCGGCGGCAACGAACGAACCTTGCGATTCGAGCGCCAGCAAGGCGGCAAATTCGTCCGTGTGGCGGCTATCCAGTGTGATCACGTGTCCACAACCTCTGAGGCATACTCAAGGACATTTCAGGGAATGAGCAGCAGAGTACCTGAAGCGCGGCCGCTTTCCAGATCCGCGTGGGCTTGTGCGACGTCCTCCAGCTTGTAGGTTTTCCAGACGGCGGGTTCGATGATTCCGGCCTGGAGCGCGGCCAATACGTCATTGGCGCGCGCCTGGTACTCCTCGACGCTACTGGTGTGGGCGGCAATCGAGGGGCGGGTGAGGAATAGCGAACCCTTGGCGTTGAGCATGCCCACTTCGATCGCTTGTGGCGCACCTGACGATGCGCCGAAAGACACCATCAGCCCGCGCGGGCGCAGGCAATCGAGCGATGCTGCGAACGAGACTCGCCCAATCGGGTCGTAAACCACATCGGCCTTCTTGCCGTCGGTGATGCGAGCCACCTCCTGCGCCAACGTCTGGGCATCGAAAACCAGGACTTCATCGCAGCCCAGAGCCCGCGCCTTCTCGACGCTTTGCGCACGAGAGACGACTCCGATCACGAAAGCGCCCAGATGCTTGGCCCACTTGGCCATGATTGCGCCGACACCACCGGCGACGCCATACAACACCATGACCGTTCCCGGCCCCACGGGATAAGTGCTCTTGAGCAGGTACTGGGCGGTGATGCCCTTGAACAGTACGGCGGCAGCATCCTGGAAGCTGATCGATGCAGGAAGTGGTACCAGTTTCCCGGCCGGAACCAAGCGGCCACTCGCGTAGGCACCCAGCGGGCCGGTGGCATACGCCACGCGATCACCGACCTTGACGTGAGTGACACCTGGTCCTACCGCAGTGACCAGCCCGGCCCCCTCCAGACCCAACCCCGAAGGCAGGGCGACGGGAACCGCGCCGTTGCGCTGGGTGACGTCGAGGTAGTTGATGCCGATGGCATGCTGTTGGAGCCACACCTCACCGAAGCCGGGCGCAGCATGACCGTCCTGTTTGACCTCTAGAACCTGCGGCCCACCCGTGGAAGAAAAACCAATGACCGTGACCATTCCAGCAACTCCTCAGGACTCGAAAATGTATGTCGCTGGAGAATGATTGCAGACCTTTGCATGGACAATACCTTGGTCATGCAAGGCATAGCTGCACCCTGTGCAGTAATTCGATGGGTTGAATCATTGATGGGGCTGCCCCGTTTTTTCTTGATCCCTCTGAAATCCATTTTTTATCACTGGCATTGCCCTTTTACCCACAAAGGACCTGATGGCAGCAGAACCGACTATCCTTTGGGAACACTGCATTCTCGGCAAAAAGGGACGTCATGCCAGACTATGATCGCGTCACCGGCCCCAGACCCGGCATCCCATGCGGTGACCCCACCTGTTTGATCAGGCCCAGATTACTGAGTCCCTGGCTACTGGGGATGGCTTGCGTAACGGTAGCCTGTCTTTTCACGGCAACTTCCGGATACGGCCAGAACCTGTCAACCGCAACGGATGCCGAGAACGACAAGGTCACGGTGACTCAAGCACAGGAAATCGTTTCCAGGGCCTCCCTCGGCGCCGTTCGTTGGAACGGCCCAGAGTCCGGCCCGCAAGCCCAGCGGGGCAAGAGCATCGCGCTCGTCGCAGAAGATTTGCGTAACGGAGGCATCGTCGGTGTCGCGCAGGGCGCTCGGGAGGCTGCCAACGCGTTGGGCTGGACGCTGAAGATATTCGATGGCGCCGGATCATCGGCTGGGCGCGCGAAGGCCTTTGCCGATGCCCTGGCAGCGAAGCCCGACGGCCTCATTCTGTGCGGCTCCGATGCCCTTGAGAACAATGCGGCGCTGCTTCTGTTCGCCAACCAGGAAGTGCCGGTGGTTGGTTGGCACGTCGGAGTACGCCCCGGGCCGATCGACGGCACGCCGGTGGCCATGAACGTCACCACTGACCCGCTTGAAGTGGCCCGCCTCACGGCCATGGCGGCGGTGGCGCAGTCGAGCGGACGCGCCGGCGTGGTCATCCTGACCGACTCCAAGTACAGCATTGCCATGGCGAAAGCCAGGGCCATGGAGGACGTCATCCGGGCCTGCCGAGAATGTACGTTGCTGGAGGTGCGCGATGTCGCGATCTCCGAGAGTGGCGAGAAGATGCCAGCGATCACCAAGGAGTTGCTTCAGCGCTATGGCAAGCGCTGGACCCACACGCTGGCCATCAACGACATCTATTTCGACTACTCGATTGCCTCGTTGACCAACGCCGCCATACCCAGTGACGGCATCAGTCTGTTGTCTGCCGGTGACGGCAGCGCTTCGGCTTTCTTGCGCATACAGGCAAAAACCTACCAGACCGTTACCGTGGCCGAACCGCTCAACCTGCATGGCTGGCAAGTGATGGATGAATTGAACCGCTTGTTCGCAGGCCAGCCGGTGAGCGGCTTCGTGGCGCCGATTCACTTGGTCAATGCCGACAATATGGCCTTCGATGGCGGGAAAAAATTTCACTACGATCCTGACAATGGCTATCGAGACATCTATCGCCACCAATGGAATCCTTGACGTTGGACATGAATTTCCGACTTGGACGCCCGCTATTGCCGCAGTCGCTGCGGGCACAGTTCACTCTGGCGTTCCTGACGCTGGCGCTGCTGATCCTGGCAGGGGGCGCCACAGCGGTCTATGCGTTGCGCACCTCAAACAGCGCCACTCGCCAGTTGACGGATGAACGACTGGTCCGCATGCAAGATGGGCAAGACATGGCGCAGCGCACTTTGCTGATCGAACGCCAGACCGACCAGTTTCTGACGAGCCGTTCCCCCGACATCCTGCGTTCAAGCTATGCGGCGACCGTCGAGCAGCTTGAAGCCCTCGATCAACTGGTGCAGCAACTGACTGCCGCCAACAGTGGCGTGGCGATACTCGACATGCATCAGTCGAGTCAGATGTTCCGCAATACCGCCAACATCGTTGCGCAACTGCGAGAAAGCCTGCTGCAAACCGAGGTCACCTTCGAGCAGGCCCTCAAGGATCAAACCGCCCGGCTCACCGCGACCCAGACCCGGGCCAACCTGGAACTGGCGATGATGCTTTTCGATCTGCCGCAAGCGGCTGACAGCGAGGCCGTGCAACGGCTGCGGATCCGATACGAGGGACTGTCACGCACCTCAGGCAAGTTGCCTGATGCTGATGTGGCGATGCCCGATCTCTTCGCCCTGCGCCAGACGCTCATCAATCAGCATAACGTCATGCAGCGCTTCAATGAGCAACTGAAGAACGAAGCCGGGAGGCTGGTCGCGGTGGCCAGGGCGCAATCGAGTGCCTACACCGAAGACTATCGCCAGGCCGTGCAGCGCCTGGTCGAGGCCTCGAATCGCAGCCAGCAATGGGTGCTGATCATGTTGGGCGCCAGCCTGGTATTCGCCTGGTTCGTGACCCGGGTCTTCATGGGTCGCCATGTGCTCGTGCGCCTGAATGAAATAAGCCGGCAATTGCGCCAGGAACACGCTGACAAGACTCATCTGATGATGGCGGACCATGGCAAGGACGAGATCGGCAACATGGCGCGCGCGGTGAATCAATTCCTCGAAGATCGACTTCAATTGGAAAAAAGAACGGCTCAATTGAGTATCGCCACGGAACGGCTCGCCGTGCAAAACGACCGCTTGGAGCAAGAAGCCATTGTCCGTGCCGGACAAGGTCATGTCCTGGAAATGATCGCCAGGAGCACCGAGCTTGCAGAAGTACTCGACAGTCTGGCTCACCTGGTCGAGTCCCAGTTGGAGGGCATGAAGGTGTCCATCCTGGTGCTGGATGAGGAGGGCAAGCACCTGCTGCACGGGGCGGCGCCCAGCTTGCCAAAATCCTATAGCCAGCTTATCGACGGGGTCGAGATCGGTCCGAACGTCGGTTCATGCGGCACCTCGGCGTATCGACGAGAACCGGTCATCGTCACGGACATCCAGCAGGATCCATTGTGGGAAGCGTACCGCTCACTCGCCGAACCCTATGGGTTTCGCGCCTGCTGGTCGACGCCGATCCTGTCCCATGAGCGAAAGGTCCTGGGTACGTTTGCCTTGTATGCCAACACCGTACGCAGCCCCAGCCCGGCCGAGACGCAATTGATCGACATGGCGACACCGCTTGCCGGCATTGCGATAGAACGCCAACTGACCGAAAAGCGCATTCGCTATATGGGCGACCATGACGCACTGACCGGGCTGCCGAATCGCACCCTGCTCGAAGACCGTCTCAAGCAGGCGATGCTTTATGCCCAGCGCTACAACCGGCTGGTGACGGTGGTATTTCTCGACCTGGATAAGTTCAAACTGGTGAATGACAGCCTTGGGCACAGTGCCGGGGACGAACTGTTGAAAACCGTCGCCCAGCGCATGCTGGAGTGTGTACGTCGTACCGATACCGTCGTGCGACTGGGGGGCGACGAGTTTGTGATCATCCTGTTCGACCAGCCCTCGGATCTCGACGGTGTGACGCCAGTCCTGCATAAAATCCAGGAAGCCATCCTGCGGCCGATTCAGCTCGCCGGCCATACACTCCACGTCACCTGCAGCATGGGGCTGGCCACTTACCCGGCCGACGGCAGCGATACCGACACGTTGCTCAGCAATGCAGACGCCGCCATGTACCGGGCCAAGGAACTGGGGCGCAACAGTTTTCAGTTCTATACGAGCGAGATGAATAACAAGGTTCAGGGCAAGCTCGTCATGCAAGACGGGCTTCGAAGCGCACTCAACAATGATGAATTCCTGCTGTTGTATCAGCCCCAGGTGGATTTGCAGTCAGGCCGGATCATCGGCGTAGAGGCGTTGATCCGTTGGCAACACCCCGATCTGGGCATGGTGTCTCCGATCAAATTCATTCCCCAGGCCGAAGATACCGGGTTGATCGTGCCTATCGGCGACTGGGTGATTCGTACCGCCTGCAGACAGAACAAGGCGTGGCAGGACGCCGGCTGGCCGCCGATCACCGTGTCGGTGAACATCTCCGCCCGCCAGTTCATCGAAAGGGACCTGATCGACCGGGTGAAGCATGCCTTGCAAGAAAGTGGACTGGACCCGATGTACCTTGAGCTGGAATTGACCGAAAGCCTGATCATGCAGGACCTTCAGCAAGCCATCAGCAAAATGAAGGCACTGCAAGCAATGGGGATCAGCCTCTCGATCGACGACTTCGGCACCGGTTACTCCAGTCTCGCCGCATTGAAAAGCTTCCCGATCGCCAGACTCAAGATCGACCAGTCTTTCGTACGCGATCTGCCCGACAACGAGAACGACAAGGCCATTGCCACCGCGGTGATTTCGTTGGGGCACAAACTGAACCTCAAGGTCATTGCCGAAGGTGTCGAAACCCGAGAGCAGCAAGACTTCCTGCGTGAAAATGGCTGCGATGAAATCCAGGGATATTTTTTCAGCAAGGCGGTCAGCGCGCAGGAAATCGGCCTGTTATTGCGTACGTCTGGCGGACCTCAATCGAACCGCATTGCCAACCCTGACTCGGTAAGGCAACAACGCGAGGTAAAACGCCCAAACAGTCCGATGCCCGGGCATTAACGACTTGGTTCTTAGGTATTCTCGGGAGAGGGTATCGCCAGGCCTCAGGAAGCATCCTGCTCATAGCTGCAACCCACATAGAGGTCGCTGTCCTTGTTTTCCGTGGAGACCACGCGCAGGGTCGCGCCGTTGCCGAGGTCGCGCTGGTAGTCAACATAGCCGTCGGTATCCAACGTCTTTTCCAGTTTCAGGGTGCTGGCGAGCTTCTGCGCATCGGCCTTCGGGTTGCTGCTTTTGGCCTGGAGAAAGAAGCTGAAGCGGTCGGTCATCACCAAGGTGGTCGACGACACGCCGTGCACCGTCAGCGCCGCAGTGGCTTGCCAGGCGCCACCGCCCCACGGGCTGTGGGCTTCATCCTTGGGGAGCGTCAGTTGTTCAGCGTCGACCAGGCCATTGAACTCGCTCACTTGCTGCGCACTGGCCTGGCACTGCGCCAGGGCCTTGAACAGATCGCTGTGGCTCGGACCTGCGGCCGAGACAGAAAAGGTGGACAGGCACCCGGCCAGGGTGACGATACCAAGGGAGATTTTCATGCCGACATCCTTGTTCAGTTGAGTGACAGGTGATGGGTACCCGAGGTGAATGGCAGCCAGCATCGGATATGAACGTGCTGCCCAACTGCACACGGGCCTGTATTGCCGGTCGCAAGCTTGCCATCGCTGAGTTGAATATGCCATCAGGATATTCCTGAGGATGGAGCGTCGCAGCAACCTATCGTGCTCATTCCTGGCTCCCGTCAGCCGGCGAGTCAATGGTTGGAGAAGGGGCGCATGCCCCTTCCTGGTGGGGTCACTTGTGCACGTAACAGCGGATGAAACTGCGGAACAGGTCCAGGCCGTTTTCGGTCAGGATGCTTTCAGGGTGGAACTGCACTCCCTCCACCGGCAGGTGACGATGGCGTACACCCATCACATAGCCGTCGTCCGTGGATCTCGAGGTGATCTGCAGGCAGTCGGGTAATGGCTGGTCGCTGATCATCAGCGAGTGATAACGGGTGGCCTGTATCGGGCGTGCCTGGGTGTGGGCATAGACGCCCTTGCCGTCGTTCTCGATCGTACTCACCTTGCCGTGCATCACGTGCAGGGCTCGGCAAACCTGGGCACCGAAGGCCAGGCCGATGGCCTGGTGACCCAGACACACACCCAGCAGCGGCAGGGTCTCCTGAAAGTGCTCGATCACTTGGATGTAGCCCACGTCGGCCGGATGTCCAGGCCCTGGGCCCAGCACGCAGAAGTCCGGCGAGAATGCTTCGATGCGCTGGATGAGATCCGGCACGTCATGGCGCTCGACGCGGGTTTCCAGCCCCAGTTGTTCCAGGTATTGGCTGATGATAAAGACGAAGCTGTCGTAGGCATCGATCAGGAATACTTTCACAGTGCGATCTCCTGGCCGGTCACTGCCCGGTAGACGGAACCCATCTTGTACAGCGTCTCTTTCCACTCCAGTTCGGGCACCGAATCGGCCACCACGCCGGCGGATGCCCGCAAGTGGTACGTACCCTCGTCGAAGACCGTTGAGCGAATGCACAACGCGGTGTTGACGCTGCCATCGAAACCGACCAGGCCAAGGGCCCCGGCATAAATGCCCCGGCGGTTGCTTTCCATCCCCTCGATCAGTTCCATTGCCCTGACCTTGGGCGCGCCGGACATGGTTCCCGCGGGGAACGAGGCCTTGATCACGTCGTAGGCATCCAGGCCCGGGCGCAGCAGGCCACGAACGTTGGACACCATGTGATAGAGGTGCGAGTACTCTTCCACCAGCATGAATTCATCGACCTCCAGCGAGCCGGCCTGGCACACACGACCAATGTCGTTGCGACACAGGTCGATGAGCATCAGGTGTTCGGCGCGCTCCTTTTCCGAGCGGGTCAGTTCCAGGACCAGCTGAGCCGGATCGACGCCAGGTTTCTTGCCGACGGTGCCGGCGATCGGACGCATTTCTATCAAGTCGTCCTTGATCCTGACGAACAGCTCGGGACTGGCGCCGATCAGGTCGATGCCACCTACGTGGGCCAGGTACATGTAGGGGGAGGGGTTGCGAAGGCGCAGGTGCTGGTACACAGCGAACGGTGAAACCTGCGAGCGGATGCGAACCTCATGGCCGAGCTGGATCTGGTAGACGTCACCGGCGCGGATGTGCTCCATCGCCACTTCGACACGCTCGACGAACTGCTCCGGGGACACTGTGCGCTCTTCCTCGAACGCCTCGGGATACGATGGCGGATCCTGCGCTTCGCATGCTGGGGTTGTGCTCAGGAAGGGGTAGTCCTCCAACGTGCGGGGCGTCCAGAGGTCGTGGTTGTTGATCAGGGTTTCGACAATGCCATTGCTGTGGAAATAAACCAGCGTCTGATAGACCGACAGGGCAATGAGAGGGTAGTCGTAGGTCTGTTTGGCCAGGTCGGGAAGCCGCTCGATCAGGCGAACGCAGTCGTAAGAGAAATAGCCGAAGAAGGCCAGGCTGGAGGGCGCATTGGGCGCCGGCTGGAACGTTGCCTGGATAGTCCGGAGCAGGTCCCATGCCGCCTCACTGTCGGGTAGATGGATCGTGTACGCCTGGTCAACCTGCACGCCCGCTTGCCGCAGGCTGGCGGACAAGTGTTCGCACAGGGCAACGCCGCCTCGCAGCTGTGCCTGGCCCTCGTTGATGCACACTTCGAAAAGCGGCTCGAGCCCGATGATCGTCGCTCGGCGATCACGGCTTGGACCGGACAGTGATTCAAGAATGAAAACAGATTCGCGACCCAATTGTTCCAGTGCATTTGCATATATGCCAAGTGCATCCGCAGGTCGCCGTTCCTCGTGATGAAGAACATTCACGGCAATTAAATTTCTATTCATGGTTAATGCCATTTTAAAGGTGCAACGGTTCAGGCGCTCCATTAAGAGAGCACCACGGGAATATAAAGCGCGCAGGCACTTTAAATACGTGTTGACGGATATTCTGAATATTCGGGACGGACGCTGTTCATGTCGCGCGCATTACCAGGCTTGCAATGGATTGCTGCCAGGCGATGCGCAGGGCACAAGGCGCGAGCGTCTTCGAGTTCAGTGGGGAAAGATCAGGACGTTGCTGGCAGGCAGCAGACAGGCTCCGGTCTTCGCTGGATTAGCGACGCCAGATATTGCTTTTGAAGATGGCCAGAATGGCCGGGGAGCAGCTATCGGGATAGCTGTGGGAGGAACTGATAGCAGAAAGGTGATAGTACATTCTTAGACATCCCAGTCTTGGCTAAACACTGCGGGAATAATTGGCAGTGCGGTGAAACTACCAACGTGTCCCTTGAGCTGTCAACTGCTGTGGGAGATTTAATCTTTCATTCATTTCTGGAGTGGGACGAAAAACTATCCCGGGTGTATGTAATCGCGCGTGTTTTTTACAAGAAACCTGTGCGAGCGCAACTGCGAGATAGTTCAGTTGGGTATTTGTAAGTTCTGGGGGCGCCGATGTGGTTGCGGGCTTCTTGGCAAAGCATGGCCGCCAAAGTCCCCTTTCTGACCGCCCATAGCCTCAACAGCCAGATGCTGCTGCCGTAACGTGCACCTGACTGCGCACGCCGAGGGAGCGTCCTGATGAATCGTAGAACCTTTATGCTCGGCACCGCGGGAGTGGGGGCATTGATGGTCGGGGCGGGGGTGCTGTTGCGGCCGAGTGATCGGGGCAGCCCTTACAATGAGTATTTCCGCGCGCTGAACCAGGAGCTGAAGACCCATGGGCCGATGCGACCGGTGATGCTCATCGACCTCGACCTGCTCGATCACAACATCAATGTGGTCATGCAATCCGTCACACGCGCCGGTAAACACTTGCGCCTGGTGGAGAAATCCCTGCCATCCCCGGGGCTGTTGGCCTACATCGCCAAACGTACCGATACCCGGCGGCTGATGTCGTTTCATCAGCCGTTCCTCAATCACGATGCAGTGACCTTTCCCGAGGCTGATATCTTGCTCGGCAAACCTTTACCGGTGCGCTCGGCCGAGGTGTTTTACCAAACCCACAAGGGAACCTTCGACCCTTCCAGGCAACTGCAATGGCTGCTCGATACGCCCCAGCGACTGATGGATTACCTGGCATTGGCGCAAGGCCTGGGCATCCGGATGCGGGTCAATATCGAGCTGGATGTCGGCCTGCATCGCGGCGGTGTCGCTGACCAAACGGTGCTCGGCGAGATGCTGACACTGATCAGTGCCCATCCGCAGCATCTCGAATTCGCCGGTTTCATGGGGTATGACCCGTTTGTCGGCATGGGTGTGCCCAAGGTCCTCGGTTCGTCCCAGGCGTTGTTCGACAAGGTGATGGTCATCTACAACGCTCATGTGCGCTACCTACGGGAGCGTTTCCCGGCGCTTTGGCACGAAGGGCTCACGCTCAATACCGCCGGCAGCCCCAGCTACCGCATGCATGAGCAGGAACGCTTGAGCAGCGAGGTCTCGGTGGGGACGGCGTTTCTCAAACCGACCCATTACGACCTGCCATCGCTGGCCGAGCATGTGCCGGCGGCCTTCATCGCAACGCCAGTGCTAAAGAGTACTGGAGCCGTGAATTTTCCAGCCCTGGATGACAAGTCCCGATTGTTCTCTTGGTGGGACCCTAATCAGCGCGCGACATTCTTTATCTATGGCGGCAACTGGATGGCCGAGTTCGAGTCCCCTTCGGGGCTTCAAAGCAACGAGCTCTATGGTCGCAGTTCCAACCAGGAAATGGTCAACGGCTCACCCGCCGTAGGGCTGGATGTGGAAGACCAGGTGTTTTTGCGGCCAACCCAGACGGAATCCGTGCTGCTGCAATTTGGTGATTTGCTGGCCGTGCGCGGTGGGAAGATTGTCGAAACCTGGCCCGTGTATTGATCGGAGCGTGTAATGCCCGGAGCACAACGGCCATCTTCAACGGCTGCCCCGCAAGAGAAACAATACCAGTGCCACCAGGCAGGCCGTCGCCTGGATCCCGCCCAACGTCGTGACCGGCGCGAAGCTCAAGACCGAGGCCAGCCAGGTGGTCAGCGCTGCCGCACCCATGGAGAGAAACCCCAGCAGTGCGGAGGCCATGCCGGCTTCTTTGCCGAAAGGTCCCATGGTGATTGCCGTGCCCAGCGGATTGGCCAGGCCCATGCCCCACAAAAAGGTGATCATCGAGAGGGCATACCACCCAAGACCAGGCGCGGCCGGACCGACGAGAAGCAGGCCTCCGCCGGTCATGGCGCAGGCAATGCCCAGCAGTGTGATGATCCGGGCACCATGACGATGCGCCAGGCGCGGAGCCGCCATGCCGGCTGCGAACACGACGAATACCGTAGAGGCGAAATACAGGCCGGTCTGCACCGACGTCAGGCCGATACCTTTCATCAGGATGGCAGGTGCCGCCGCGAACGATGCGAACAAGCCACTCATCAGCAGGCTCATTGAAAGGGCAGGGAGGATGAAGCGCTTATCCAGCGCCAATCGGCGATAGGCGAGGACCACGCTCTTGGCCGAGTGCGGCGCCCGGCGATCGGCGGGATGGGTTTCTCCCAGGTCACGCACGTAGAAAAAGGCCAGTACAACGGCGGCCAGCCCGACCAGGATGAAGACGGCACGCCAGCCGAGCGTGACGGACAGGACGCTGCCGGCCAGCGGCGAAAAGCCAGGCGCCGCGGCAGTGGCGATCATAGTCAGTGACAGGGCGCGGGCGAGCGTCTCGCCTTCGAACAGATCCCGAGCGATGGCGCGCGACAGCACCGAGGCTGCGCATACGCCCAGCGCCTGCACGACGCGTCCGGCGATCAATACATCGAGCGTGCTGGCAAGACCGGCGATGACGGTGCCTACAACGAATACCGAGAGGCCGCCCAGCACCAGTTTCTGGCGCCCGTAGCGATCGGCCAGTGGCCCGACCACCAGTTGACCCAAGGCGAAGGTGATGAAGAAGCTGGACAGCGTCAGGCCGAGCTCGCGAGCGGTCACGCCCAGATCTTCACCGATGTCCGCAAACGCCGGAAGGATGATGTTGGTGGAGAGCATGCTGATCGCCGCGAGGCCGGCAAGCAGTGCCACGACTTTACCGGTCAAGGGTTGGGTGGAGGCGTGGGGTTGTGTATCGGCAATCGCCAATGAAGTCCGGGCTTCCATACGTCATTTCCTGCGCTGGTGGATGGCGTGCCTCAACCTGAGTCTGCGGCCCGCGGCGTTGCTGGGGTGAGCATCACGCTGTAACGTCTCGTCAATAACATGATGGTCATAATATTCTGGCTGAATATGATGGTCGTAATCTGATGCGTCAAGTTAAATCTTTGAGGAATTTCGGTATAGGCGTGAGGAGCTTCTTGTACGAATTGGCTGCACACTGTCTGCCACCAGACAGTTGATCAACAAGGTTGTCCCCGTGCAGGCATTTCCACTGCCTGAATGCATGTCTAACTGTTTGTAAATAAACGAATTATTACTTGGCACGAATCGTGTTGATAGAGCAATGAGAAGCACCGGGAAGTGGTGCTGAATCTATCGAGCAGGAGTTCCCATGCCACGTGAAATTCGTTTGAATGCCTTTGAGATGAACTGTGTCGGTCACCAGTCGCCCGGTCTCTGGAGGCATCCCAAGGATCGCGCCTGGCAGTACAAGGACCTGGATTACTGGACTGACCTGGCCAAGCTGCTGGAGCGCGGCAAGTTCGACGGCATCTTCATCGCCGATGTGATCGGTATCTACGATGTGCTCGGCGGCAACGGCGATGCCGCCATCCGCCAGGCGACCCAGGTGCCGGTCAACGATCCGTTGGCGTTGATCACGCCGATGGCATTGGTGACTGAACACTTGGGCTTTGGCCTCACTGCCTCGCTGACCTTCGAACACCCTTATCCCTTTGCCCGTCGCTTGTCCACGCTGGACCATCTGACCAAGGGCCGCATCGGATGGAACATCGTCACCTCTTACCTCGACAGCGGGGCGCGCAACCTCGGGCAGAAGGCGCTGAGCGATCACGATGCGCGCTATGACTACGCCGACGAATACCTGGAGGTGCTCTACAAGTTGTTCGAAGGCAGTTGGGAGGAGGGTGCGGTGGTGCGCGACCGTGAGCGCGGGATTTTCAGCGACCCGAGCAAGGTCCACGAGATCCGTCACCAGGGCAAGCATTTCCAAGTGCCGGGCATCCACCTTTGCGAGCCGTCACCGCAACGCACGCCGGTGCTCTACCAAGCGGGCGCGTCGAGTCGTGGTAAGGACTTCGCCGCCGGCCATGCGGAATGTGTGTTTGTCGCCGCACCGTCCAAGGTGATCCTGAAAAAGACCGTGGCCGATATACGCCGGCGCGCTGCCGAAGCCGGGCGCGATCCGCGCAAGGTGTTGATCTTCAACTTGCAGACGGTGATCGTCGACGAGACCGACGCCAAGGCACAGGCCAAGTGGCGGGAACTGAAATCCTACAGTAGCTACGAGGGCGCGCTCGCGCTGATCTCCGGCTGGACCGGCATCGACTTCGGTCAGTACCGGCCCGACCAGGTGCTCAAGCACATCCATACCAATGCCATCCAGTCGGCGGTGGAAACCTTCTCTACCGCCGACCCGGACAAGCAGTGGACCGTCCAGGAACTGGCCGACTGGGTCGGCATTGGCGGGTTCGGCCCGTTGATCGTCGGCAGTGCGCAAACCGTGGCCGACGAGCTGCAGGCCTGGGTCGAGGACACCGACGTGGACGGCTTCAACCTGGCTTACGCCCTGGCCCATGAAACCTTCCACGATGTGGTTGAACTGCTGGTGCCCGAGTTGCAACGGCGCGGTGCGTACAAGACCGAATACCGCCCAGGCACGCTGCGCGACAAGCTGTTCGGCGACGGTCCGCGACTGCCCGCCAACCACCCTGGTGCTGGCTACCGGGACTTGAAGCGCCTGGTCCGGCACACCCACCTCGCTGAGCCGGCCTTGGCCGGTGAGGAGTAAGCCCATGAGTGTCTTTGAGCTCAATTCGCCACTGTCCGACGGAGTGACTGACAGCGCCCTGGCGGCCTTGCAACGCTGGGCCAGGGAGCGACCGACGCAGATCGCCCTGCGCCATCGGCGCCTCGGCCTCTGGAAGGCCTGGCGTTGGATCGATGTGCAACGCGAGGTCGAGCGTGTCTGCGATGGCTTGCGCCAGCAAGGCTTTGCCCCTGGCGCGCGGTTGGCGCTCAGTGGTGCCTTCGAACCGAGCCTGCTGATCCTGGCACTGGCGGCGCGTCAATTGGGCGGACACAGCGTGGTGATCGACCGCGACAGTCGTGGTGAGGCGCTACAACGCCAGTTACGCCTGATCCGTCCGACGTTCGCTTTTGTCCAGCGCCGCGAAAGCGTGTCGCACTGGCTGCAGTGCGGCCTGGATGAGGATTGGCCGCTGCGGTTGTATTCGGCCCAGGTTAGTGTGGCGAGTCGCGGCCTGTGGCAGGTGCAGTCGCTGTCGGTGCTGTTCGTCACCGAGGCGCCGACAGCGCAGCGCCAGGGCTGGGCCCAGGTCGCCGAGGACGCGGTGGTGTGGGTCGATGAAGGCACCGAATGGCGCGATGGCCTGGCCCACTTGTTCAGTCGCTGGCTAGAGGGCGGCGAAGGCCTGGCGTTTCCGGAAAACCGCGAGTCAGCCAGCCGTGATCGCCGCGAGATCGCCCCGACCGCCTTGCTGCTGTCCGCTGCGCGAGTCGAATCGCTGGCCGCGGAAATCGAAGCTCGCCTGCCACTTCCAGGCAGTTGGCGGCGGCGCCTGTGCGAATGGACTTTGAACGATCCACGGCGTGGCCTGCGCCGCTGGCTCAAGGCGCGGGTGCGGCACCTGCTGGGCTTTCAGCGGCTGCGTCGGATCGAGGTGCCGAGCGCGCCCGCTGACGTGGTGTTACACGGCCCGGCGCGTCAATCGTGGTTGCAGGAGTACCTGGAGCGAGCGGCATGAGTGCGCTGCTGGAGGTGCGCAATGTGTCGCTGTCGTTCCGCGGCGTGAAAGCGATTTCCGACCTCTCGTTCAGCGTAAAGCTTGGCGAGATCTGTGCGCTGATCGGGCCGAACGGCGCGGGCAAGAGTTCGCTGCTGAACATTCTCAACGGGGTCTACCGGGCCGACGCCGGCCAATTGTTCTTCGCCGCCGAACCGTTGCGCCGCCCGCATCCACTGAAGGCGGCCAGGCTCGGCATCGGCCGGACGTTCCAGAACAATGCGCTGTTCAAGAAAATGAGTGTGGTGGACAACCTGCTCACCGGTCTGTCGCGTTTCCAACGAACGTTTTTTCTCGAACAGGCCCTGGGCCTGCCGCGTGCCCGGCGCGAGGCGCGGGCGTTCGCCGAGCGGGCCGAGCGGGTGCTGGAATTCCTCGAATTGCAGGCCTGGCGCGACGTCGCCGTGGGCAGCCTGGCCTATGGCTTGCAGAAACGCGTGGAGCTGGGCCGGGCGCTGATCGCGCAGCCGACGCTGCTGTTGCTCGACGAGCCGATGGCCGGCATGAACGCCGAGGAGAAGCAGGACATGAGCCGCTTCATCGCCGACATCAATCGTGATCTTGGCACCACGGTGATTCTCATCGAGCACGACATCCAGGTGGTCATGGGCCTGTCCAGCCATGTGGTGGTGCTGGACTACGGACGCAAGGTCGGCGATGGCTCGCCGGCCGAAGTCCAGGCCAATCCCGAGGTGATCGCTGCCTACCTGGGAGCGCCTCATTCATGAATTTCTTTCTGGAAACCCTGATCGGCGGGCTGCTGGCCGGCACTCTGTATTCGCTGGTGGCCATCGGTTTCGTGCTGATCTACAAGGCCAGCGGCGTGTTCAATTTCGCCCAGGGCGCCATGCTGCTGTTCGCCGCGCTGACCTTTGTCAGCTTGCGTGAACAGGGCCTGTCCTTTGCCCTGGCGTTGGTCCTGACGGTGTTGGTGATGATTGTCGGCGCGCTGTTGATCGAGCGCCTGGTGTTGCGGCCGTTGGTCAACCGCTCGCAGATTACCTTGTTCATGGCGACCCTCGGCCTGTCGTTCATCATCGAAGGCCTGGCCCAAGGACTGATGGGTGCCCAGGTGCGCGCGTTGGACCTGGGCATTGAGGACGTTCCGCTGTTCGTTGGCGAGATCATGGTCAGCCAGTTCGACCTGATCGCCGCTGGAGTGTCCGCGCTGACGGTGGCGGTGCTGGCCGTGCTGTTCAACAAGACCCGCATCGGTGTCGCCTTGCGCGCCGTGGCCGACGATACTCGCGCGGCGCTGTCGCTGGGCATCAACCTCAACCGCATCTGGCAGATCGTCTGGGCCGTGGCCGGGGTGGTCGGGCTGGTCGCCGGACTGCTCTGGGGCGCGCGCCAGGGCGTGCAGTTCTCGCTCTCGCTGGTGGTGCTCAAGGCGTTGCCGGTGCTGATCATCGGTGGCTTCACCTCGATCGGCGGGGCCATTGTCGGCGGGCTGATCGTCGGGGCCGCCGAGAACCTCGCCGAGGCTTACATCGGCCCGCTGATCGGCGGAGGCATCACGCCCTGGTTCGCCTACTTCCTCGCCTTGATCTTCCTCTACATCCGTCCGTCCGGCCTGTTCGGCGACCGGATCATTGAACGGGTATGACGCCATGACCGCTACTGTTCCGCGCCTGACTGCCAGTTTCGACGAAGCACCGCTGACCCTGGTGCGTCGGCGCTGGCGGCCGGGCCTGCTGCTGTTGCTGCTGGTGGCCTTTGTCGGTCTGCCATGGCTGGGCAACGACTATTGGCTCAACGCGATCCTGATCCCTTTCCTGGTGCTGTCGCTGGCCGGCCTGGGTTTGAACCTGCTGACCGGTTACACCGGCCAGACGTCGGTCGGCGCCGCCGGCTTCATGGCGGTGGGGGCGTTCGCCACCTATGGCCTTTTGCTGCGGGTGCCTGGCCTACCGTTACCCCTGGCACTGCTCGGTGGCGGCCTGATCGCCGGGTCGGTCGGGTTGCTGTTCGGCATCCCCAGCTCGCGGATCAAGGGCTTCTACCTGATGGTCACCACGCTCGCCGCGCAGTTCTTCCTGGAGTGGGTGTTCGCCAAGTTCCCCTGGTTCTACAACTACGCCTCGTCCGGCACCATCAGCGCGCCACGCCTGGAGTTGTTCGGCCATGACCTGAGCACCCCGGTCGGTCGCTATCTGTTGACCCTCGGTTGTGTGGTGCTGTTGACCTGGGTGGCGGTCAACCTGGTGCGCAGCCAGGTCGGTCGCAACTGGATGGCCATTCGTGATATGGACACCGCTGCCGCGGTGATCGGGATTGCCGTCGAGCGCGACAAGCGTATGGCCTTTGCCGTCAGTTCGTTCTACCTGGGAATCGCCGGGGCGCTCTGGGCCTTCGCCTACCTGGGCACGGCCAGTGCCGGCAGCTTCGACATCAATCGTTCATTCCAGATTCTGTTCATCATCATTATCGGTGGCATGGGCAGCATCGCCGGCAGCTTCATCGGCGCGGCTTTCATCAGCCTGGTGCCGATCCTGCTCAGCCACGCCGGGCAATGGTTGTTCAACGGCAACGTCGATGCCGGGCAACTGCAGAACCTGCAGAAAGTGCTCTTCGGCGCCTTGATCATCTGGTTCCTGATCAAGGAGCCGGAAGGGCTGGCCCGCCTGCTCGGTGACCTGCGCGAACGTATCAGGGTCTGGCCGCTGCGGTTCTGAGCGCCGACCCACGCCCCAACAGACCTTGACCCGACCCAGGGAAAGGAGGTTTCCAACACTGCACAAGAAGTACAGATCATGCGTAGAACCTTGCCTCGCCTCCTGTTCGCCAGCCTTTTCGTGGCCGGTGTCCAGGCCCTGCTGCCGACCATCACCCAGGCTGCCAGCAACCAGCAATTCATCCCCATGGCCACTTACCGGGTCGGCGCCTACGCCTCCAGCGGCATCCCCTGGTGGGCGGGGGAAATCGACTATTTCCGTTATATCAACGAAGTGGAAGGCGGCATCAACGGCGTCAAGCTGGTCTGGCAGGAGTGCGAGACCGAGTGGAACGTCGACCGTATCGTCGAGTGCTATGAACGCTACAAGGGCGGGCTCGACGGCGCGCCGACAGCGTTCTTCTTCACCCACAGTACGCCGGGCTCCTATGCGCTGATGGAGAAAGGCGCGGCGGACCGGATCCCGCTGATCGACGGCGCTGGCGGGCGTACCGAGTCCACCGACGGCAGCGTGTTTCCCTATGCCTTCCCGCTACTGCTCAATTACTACGGCCAGGCCTCGGTGGGCATCAACTACATCGCCGAGCGCGAGGGCGGTTTCGACAAGCTCAAGGGCAAGAAGATCGTCACCGTCTACCACGACTCCGCCTATGGCCGGGAAACCCAGGCACCGATGACCCTGCTGGCGCAGAAGTACGGTTTCGAGAACATCCAGATTCCGGTGGCCGATCCCGGCAATGAACAATCCGGGCAATGGCGCCAGGTGCGGCAGATCAAGCCGGACTGGGTGTTCCTGCGGACCTGGGGCGTCTCCACCCCGGTGGGGATCAAGACCGCCGCAAGGTTCGGCATCCCGGTAGACCGCATCATTGGCGATGTCTGGGCCGGCTCCGAGGCCGACGTGATCCCGGCGGGCCCTGCCGCCAAGGGCTACCAGGCCCTTGCGCCGTTTCCGGGCGGCGACGGTTTCGAGATCCACAAGCGCCTGCGCCAGTCGATCCTCGATACCGGCAAGAGTGACCTCAAGGACCGCAGCTATTTCGGCAAGGTCTACTACAACATCGGTCTGATCAATGCGGCCATTGCGGTCGAGGCGCTGCGCACGGCCCAGGCCAAGTTCGGCAATCGCCCCCTCAACGGCGAGGAAGCGCGTTGGGGCTTCGAACACCTGGACATCGATGCCGCGCGGCTCAAGGCCAGCGGTTTTGAAGGCCTGCTACCACCGCTGAAACTGTCCTGCTCCGACCATGAGGGCGGCGGCGCGGCGCGGGTGCAGCAATGGGATGGCGAGAAATGGGTATTGGTGACTGACTGGGTCCAGGCCGACCGCGCCACATTGCGCCCGTTGATCGAAGCCAAGTCTGCCGTCTACGCCAAGGAGAAGGGCATCACCGCGCGTGATTGCGCCCGCGAACAATGAGCTGCCGTCGATAACTGTCGTCCGGCTGCCATGGCGCGGTCGGGCACTCAAGCCGAGAAAAAAATCATGCATGCAACCCTCAAACGTAGTCTCGCCGTCGTTGGCCTGGCGCTCAGCGCCTGCGCGGTGCTGGTACCGGCCGCTCAGGCGGCCAACGAACAGTTCTTCCCCCTGGCCACCTACCGGGTCGGCGCCTATGCCTCCAGCGGCATTCCAGTCTGGGCCGGAATGATCGATTACCTGCGCTACATCAATGAAGTGGAAGGCGGGATCAATGGCGTCAAGCTGGTCTGGCAGGAGTGCGAGACCGAATGGACGGCGGAGAAGGGCATCGAATGCTACGAACGCTTCAAGAACGGCCTCAATGGCGCGCCGGTGGCGGTCTACCAGCCGAATGGCGCGCCAGCGGCCTATGCCCTCGCGGACAAGGCCGCCGCCGACAGGATTCCCTTGATCACACTCGGCTATGGCCGCACCGAAGCCACCGACGGCAGGGTGTTTCCCTATAACTTCCCGGTCATGCTGACCTTCTACAGCGAGGCCTCGGCGTTCATCAACTATGTGGCCGAGCGCGAGGGCGGGCTGGACAAGCTCAAGGGCAAGAAGATCGCCACCGTCTACCACGACTCCGCCTACGGCCGGGAAACCCAGGGGCCACTGGCGCTGCTGGCGCAGAAATACGGCTTCGAGAACATCCAGATCGCGGTGGCCGACCCAGGTAATGAGCAGGCCGGGCAGTGGCGCCAGGTGCGCCAGCTCAAGCCGGATTGGGTGTTCCTGCGGACCTGGGGCGTGTCCACGCCGGTGGCGATCAAGACCGCCGCAAGGTTTGGCTACCCGGTGGAGCGCATCGTCGGCGACATCTGGGCCAGTTCCAACGAAGACGTGCTGCCGGCCGGTGAGGCAGGCAAGGGCTACCTGGCACTGACCCCCTATCCGGGCGGCGCCGACTTCGATATTCACCAGCGCCTGCGCCAGTACATCCTCGACACCGGCAAGAGCGACCTCAAGGATCCGAAGAGCTTCGGCAGCGTCTACTACAACTCTGGCCTGGTGAACGCCGCCATTGCCGTCGAGGCGATCCGCACCGGGCAGAAGCATTTCGGCAATCGTCCGCTCAACGGTGAGGAGGGCCGCTGGGGCCTGGAGCACCTCGACCTCAACGATGCACGCCTCAAGGAAATCGGTTTTCTTGGGCTGATGCAGCCGCTGAAGCTGTCATGCAGCGACCACGAGGGCGGTGGCGCGGCGAAGGTGCAGCAATGGGACGGCCAGCAGTGGAAGCTGATCACCGATTGGGTCCAGGCCGACCGCGCGACGTTGCGGCCACTGATCGATGCCAAGGCCGCCGAATATGCGAAAGAGAAGGGTGTGACCGCCCGCGATTGCGCGGCGCTGTAGCCATGCACTCGGTTCGGTAAATCGAAACACAACCGGGCGCGACCGCGCCCAAGGAGTAGGGAATCATGACCAACGCGGCCCTTGCCGGCACCGAAAACAGAGAGTTGCTGGCGGTGCAAGACATCGAAGTGATCTACGACGGCGCGATCCTCGCCGTGGCCGGGGTTTCCCTGCGGGTCGGACAGGGTGACATCGTCGCCCTGCTCGGCGCCAACGGGGCCGGCAAGAGCACCACGCTCAAGGCCATCTCCGGGTTGGTCCAGGCCGATCGGGCGCAAGTCAGCCGTGGACGGATTGTCTTCCAGGGACAGGACACCGCCGGGGTTGCGGCCAATCTGCTGGCGCGCCAGGGCATCGTCCATGTGCTGGAGGGACGACATGTGTTCGCCCACCTGACTGTCGAGGACAACCTGCGCAGCGGTGGTTTCCTGCGCAAGCCGACACGCCGGGAGCTGGAGCAGGATCTGGAGCGTATCTACGCCTGGTTCCCACGCCTGAAGACCAAGCGCAAGACCCAGGCCGGGCTGACCTCGGGTGGTGAGCAGCAGATGCTTGCCCTTGGCCGGGCCCTGATGACCAAGCCTCGATTGGTGCTGCTCGATGAACCTTCGATGGGGCTGGCGCCGATCCTCGTCGAGGAGATTTTCGCCATCGTCGCGCAGCTCAATGCCCAGGAAGGCATGAGCTTTCTGGTGGCCGAGCAGAACATCAATGTCGCCCTGCGCCATGCCAGCTATGCCTACATCCTGGAGAACGGGCGGGTGGTGGGTGAGGGCGACGCCACGGAGCTGGCGGCGCGGGAAGACATCCAGCATTTCTACCTGGGTGGCAAGGCTCGTTGATGGGGTGTGACGCAACTGTTCGCTGGGCAACAGTCCATCGACAGTTTGCCGCTCCCGAGGCTTTCAAGCGTACTCGGATATTTCTTCAAGGTATTGAATATAAAGCGTTTTAAAGGTTGGTACGGGCTGTGCTTTAGCTCTGGGTGAACCCGTTATGCATGGAGTAGCACATGACCGACTCACCGTCTTTCGATCAGCCTGGGCAGGCGCGTCCGGCGCCACGCAGTTCGGCCCACATCATCCGTAGTGACGCCGAGGCCATCGAGGTGGCACAGCGCCTGGCCGAGGATTTCGCCCGCGAGGCCGCCTTGCGCGACCGCGAGCGGCGGTTGCCTTGGGAGGAACTCGAACGCTTTTCCGCGAGCGGGTTGTGGGCGATCCGCGTGCCGAAGGCCTACGGTGGCGCCGAGGTGTCTTATGCCACCCTCAGCGAAGTGATTGCGATCATTTCCGCTGCCGACCCGTCCCTCGGCCAGTTGCCGCAGAACCATTTCGGGGTGCTCAGCAACCTCAGCCTGACCGGCAGCGAGGAGCAGAAGCGCCGTTACTACGCCAAGGTGTTGCAGGGTTATCGCTTCGGCAACGCCTTTTCCGAGGCGCGCAGCCAGTACGTCACCACCTTCCAGACGCAGATCCGCTTCGACGGCGACACGGCCATACTCGACGGCGAGAAGGCCTACTGCACCGGTGCGTTGTTCGCCCACATCGTGCCGGTCGCCGGGGTGGACGAAGCGGGGCACGTTCATATCGCCCTCGTTCCACGGGATGCGGTGGGCCTGACGGTGATCGACAGTTGGGACGGTTTTGGCCAACGCATCACCGCCAGCGGCCAGGTGCGCATCGAAGGCGTGCGGGTGCCGGCGAGCGACGTGGTGCCAGCCTGGAAGGCCTATGACCAACCCACCTCCGACGGCCCGATCTCACAAATCATCCAGGCTGCGGTGGACACCGGCATTGCCCGTGGCGCCTTCGCCGAAACCTTGCGCGTGGCACGCCAGGCGCGTCCATGGGTGGACAGCGGGTTGCAACACGGCTGGCAGGACCCACTCGGCCAAGCGTTGATTGGTGAATTGGCCTGGCGCCTGCAAGCGGCCGAAGCGATCCTGCGGCGCGCGGCGCACGCGGTCGACCGTGCTGTCGCCGAGCCCAGCGAAGAACGGGTTGCCGAGGCCTCGGTAATCGTCGGCCAGGCCAAGGTGCTGTCCACCGAGATTTCCCTGGAGGCTTCCAGCCGCCTGTTGGAGTTGGGCGGCACCCGCAGCGTCTCGGCCAGCCAGGGGCTGGATCGGTTCTGGCGTAATGCGCGGACTCATACCCTGCACGATCCGGTTCGCTGGAAATATCACTTGGTCGGCAATCAGCTTCTCAACGGCATCAAGCCGCAACGTCATTCCTGGAACTGAGGTATCGCGCATGTCCAACTTACATTCTCAAGGCCGCAGCGACCTGGCCCATGCCCGTCATGTCGAGGCGGCGCTGCTTGACTACCTGCGTGCGCAGAGCGCTCGTCATGAGGCCCTGGTGATCGCCGCGGTCGGTGAACTGCGCATCCGCATCGACGCTGCCGATGCCTTGTTGGCGCACGCCGACGAGTCCCAGTCGGCCGCCATCGCTTTTCGCCTGGCCGCCGCTGAATCGGCGCGCCTGGCCGGCCATGTCTACTTCGAACTGGCCGGTCGCAGCTTGCCGCGGCCCTTGCCGGAAAACCCCGAGCCGGCATTGCTGACTCAACGTCGACTGCTTGGCGACCATTACCTCAATGGCGCTGCGTTGGCCGACGGACAAGGAAATGGGCTGGGTAGGTGAATGGATCCGGGGAGTGCTGGAGCACTCCCCGGGTTTCCTGCGGCAGGGTTTGAACCGCAGGAAATGCTGCACGAGAAACAGAGTCGACGTCGGCTCAGGCCAGCCCTAACACCCTGCGCGCGTTACCGTGGAAGAACTTCTCCAGCACCTCGTCCTTGAGCCCCAGTTGCAGGGCATCTTCGATACTTTGGCGGATTGGGCGGAATGTGTAGGAAGAGCCAAACAACAACTGCTCGGCCAGGTAGCCGTTGGCGGCCTGCACATAACCCTCGCTGCCCGGCTGGAACAGGTACATGTCCGGTACCAGGTGAATGTTTTCAAAGCGGAACGCAACGCCGAGGGCCTGCTGCACATTGGGCCAGTAGCCGTGGTAAACGACGATCGTCAGGTCCGGGAACGCCCGAGCCACAGCAGCCAGGCGTGCCGGGTCGTTGTAGCTCGGGTCCGGTGTGGTCGGCCCGCTCATCAGGAACAGCGGGATACCGCGCTTTTGCAGATGTTCGTAGATCGGCCAGTACAGTGCGTCGTCGGGGTGTCGGGCCGGCTCGGCGAAACCCGGCTCCAGGTCGATGCCGGCCAGGCCCAGTTGGTCGATCGCCCGGTCGATTTCCGCCAGGGCGCCTTCGATTCCCTGCAGCACCGGTTCTACCGAGCCGATG
The DNA here is from genome assembly GCF_030687595.1 of Pseudomonas sp. FP2300. Taxonomy (NCBI): domain Bacteria; kingdom Pseudomonadati; phylum Pseudomonadota; class Gammaproteobacteria; order Pseudomonadales; family Pseudomonadaceae; genus Pseudomonas; species Pseudomonas sp. FP2300. Next base: position 4,209,000 of record NZ_CP117440.1, on the reverse strand, counting down.
CCGATCAACTCGTCGTGGCCGTGAACGATTTCGCGGATGCGTTCATTCGGCAGGTGTTGCCCCGGGGTGTGGCGGCCGACCACCACGGCTTTGTCCAGGCCGGCATCCCGTACTTCGGCGAGAAAACCCTGCGGGGTCAGCGAGCGCTCGAAGTGATCGTCCGGCCCGCGGGTGCCGACACGTCGGTTGAGCCAGCGCGCCACGGCGTGTTCGGGCGAGCCCGGCACGCCGCCGAAGAAGGGGTGCAGGTAGGCCGGGCGACAGCGTAGATCGATGACTTTCATGCGACTTTCTCCTTGCCCGCGCGAACGTCGAAGGCGCCGCCGGTGAAGGCGCCTTCGACGGTGACCTTGCCCTTGCCCGGCAACAATGGGAACACCAGTTCGGCGAAGCGGTAGGCCTCTTCCAGGTGCGGGTAGCCCGAGAGTACGAAGCTGTCGACACCCAGCTCGGCGTATTCGAGCAGGCGTGCGGCGACGGTTTGTGGATCGCCCACCAAGGCGGTGCCGGCACCGCCACGGACCAGGCCGACACCGGCCCACAGATTGGGGGCCACTTCCAGCTTGTTGCGGTCGCCGCCATGCAACGCGGCCATGCGCCGCTGGCCTTCGGAATCCATTTTGCCGTAGTTGGCCTGGGCGGCAGCGATGGTGGCGTCGTCGAGGTGACTGATCAACTCGTCAGCGGCGGCCCAGGCGGCTTCGCTGGTTTCCCGCACGATCACATGCAGGCGCACGCCGAAGCGCACGCTGCGCCCATGCCTGGCGGCACGGGCGCGCACGTCGGCGATTTTCTCGGCCACGGCAGCCGGTGGTTCGCCCCAGGTCAGGTAGGCGTCCACATGTTTGGCCGCCAATTCGTGGGCGGCCTCTGATGAACCACCGAAGTACAGCGGCGGGTGCGGTTGCTGCACGGGGGCGAAGAAGTTCTGGGCGCCACGTACTTTCAAGTGCTTGCCGTCGAAGTCGACGGTCTCGCCTTGGAGCAGGCGTCGCCAGATGGTCAGGAATTCGTCGGAGGCGTCATAGCGCTCGTCGTGCGTGAGGAACACACCGTCGGCTTGCAGTTCGGTGGCATCGCCGCCCGGCACGACGTTGAGCAGCAGGCGGCCTCCGCTGGCCTGATCCAGGCTGGCGGCCTGGCGCGCCGAGGCCGTGGGGTTACCCAGCGACGTGCGCAGCGCCACCAGCAGCTTGATCCGCTGGGTCACCGGAACCAGGCTGGCAGCGGTCACCCAGGGATCCAGGCAACTGGCCCCGGTGGGGATCAGCAGGCCATCGTAGCCGAGCTGATCGGCGGCCACGGCGATCTGGCGCATGTAGGCGTTGGTCGCCGGCCGGCCGCTGCCGGAATGGCCCAGGTAGCGGGTGTCGCCGGAGGTGGGAAGGAACCAGAAAATATCCAGGCTCATGAAGTTTGATCCTTGTGCGGTTGAGAGTATGGAAGGGCGCATGGGGCCCTTGCTGTATCGCAACGCTTGGCGTATCGGGGCTTTGTCGGCCGGGCCGCATTGCCTGTTTTTATCGTGATCAGATTGACAGTTGCAGGGCCTGGCCCGGATGCGTGTTGCTGTCCGGGCGGCGTCGGTTGACCACCAGCTCGCCAATGGCGATCAGACGCGCCCGCGTGACGTTGCGACTCAGGCCCAGCAGGCTGGCGGTGCGCACCTGGTTGCAGTGACAGAAGCGATAGGCTGCGCGAAGCAGACTGTCTTCAACCTTCTCGTGGAGGCCGCCGGCCTGTTCTTCGAATAGCCGGTGAAAGGTGCGCAGCAGTTGTTCGTCGGCGCTCTCGCCGTGGGTGGCCTGGGGTTGTTCCTGGCGCTCGATGCGCAGGGACGACAAGCGTAAGTCGTCTTCCTCCACCAGGCCGTTGCGGCACACCAGCAGGGTGTGGTGGATGACGTTTTCCAGTTCGCGGATGTTGCCCGGCCAGCTGTAGTCCACCAGTTTGCGTTCGGCTTGCGAAGTCAGGCGCACCTCGCCATAGCCCAGGCGATTGCAGTAGGTCTTGATGAAGTGACGGGTCAGCGGCAGGATGTCGCCCGGTCGCTCACGCAATGGATAGAGTTGCAGGCTGACCACGTCGAGGCGGTAATACAGGTCTTCGCGGAAGTGGCCGGCGCCGATGGCCTTATCCAGTTGCACGTTGGTGGCGGCGACCACGCGTACATTGATCGGGATGCTCTTGCGCGAGCCCAGGCGCACCACCTCGCGTTCTTGCAATACTCGCAGCAGCTTGACCTGGATGGCCATCGGCAGGTCGCCGATCTCGTCGAGGAACAACGTGCCGCCGTTGGCTTCCTCGAACCAGCCGGCCTTGGCGGCAAGGGCGCCGGTGAAGGCACCTTTTTCGTGGCCGAACAGCTCAGCTTCCACCAGTGATTCGGAAAAGGCCCCGCAGTTGACGGCAACGAACGGTCCGGCGCGGCGGCCGCTGAGGTTGTGGATGTGACGCGCGACCAGCTCCTTGCCCGTGCCGGTCTCGCCAATGATCAGGACGCTGGCCTCGCTGGGGGCGACCTGTTGCACGTGAGCGAGCAGCGCCTGCGATCTAGGGTCTTCGAAGACCTGTGCGGTCGCCCGGATCGAGGTAGCCAGTGTCGGCGAAGGGGGGAGAGTCAGCAGTTGCATGGGCATCCCTATGAGTAGAAGGAGGGGGTAGGCCGCGTCTGGTTCAGCGCCCAGTCACCCAATTCGTGGAGTTTGTAATCCACCGGGTCGTGCAGGCTCTGGGTGCGCAGGTTGCGCCAATGGCGGTCGAGGCGCAGCGAAGCGTGGGTGGCGCGGGCGCCGGTGACTTCGAACAGGCGGCTACAGATATCCAGGCCGGTGCGTACGGCGGCGACTTTGGCGGTGGCGATGGACAGCGCCAGTTGTGCGCGTTCCTCGGCACCCAGCGCGTGCCCCTTGTGCCAGGCTTCATCGAGCTGCTCGGCGGCGCGTTCCACCAATAGGCGCACGCTTTCCAGGCCGACCCAGAACTCGCCGTAGTGGCGTAGCACATAGGGGTCTTCGCTGACGTGCTGGGCCTTGGAACGGAACCACGGCCGACCTTCCTTGAGGGTGTAATGGCGGGCCTCTTCCAGGGCGCCTTCGGCGATGCCGAGGAAGATGTGGGAGAAATGCAATTGGGCGATCAGCGGGCGCAGGCAGGCGAAAGGCGTGCTCAGGGGGCCGGGGTCGAGCAGCAGTTCGTTCTCTTCCACGCGCACCCGTTCGAAGGTGGCGCTGCCGCTGTCAGTCTGGCGCTGGCCCATATTGTCCCAGTCGCCGTGCAGGGTGATGCCGGTGCGGCCACTGGGGATCGCGGCGATCAGCAGTTTACCGCCGGCGCTTTCGTCGATGGCCGAGGCGATCAGCATTTCCGAGTCGCTGGCACCGGAGCAGAAGCTCTTCTTGCCGGAGAATTCGCGCCAGCCGTCGAAGGTCTTGACCACGGTGCGGGTGTCCAGCGGGTTCAACGCGTTGCCCCAGAACCAGTTCTTGCGGGCGGTCTGTTCGAACCAGGGTTGCCATTGATCGGGGCGCGAAAACAGGCGCACGGTGGCCAGCATCAGGTGCTGGAAACCGAAGACATGGGCGATGGAGCTGTCCACCTTGGCGAACTCGCGGACCACGCCGAGGGTTTCGCTCCAACTGGCCCCGAGGCCGCCAAACTGGGTTGGAATGCTCAAGGCCAGCAGGCCGCTCTGGCGAATGGCGTCGCGTTGCTCCTTGGGGGTGCCGCCGGCCTCATCACGCTCGACGGCGGTTTCGGCAAATTCCGCAGCCAGGCGGCGGGCGGTCTGTAGCGGGGTCAACACGGTGGGCTGTTGTTGGATTCTCACGCGATATCCCTCGCAAAAAGGCCTTCCAGGCAAATGCAGTGGTGATTCATGCGGGTTCCTCAGGCGATCTTGCGCAAAGCATGCGCCTGGTCGGCAAACAGGCGAGCGGCGCGTGCGGCTGCCAGCTCGATGCGCGACTGCAAGGCCGCGTTGACGATGCGGTAGTCGGTAAAATCGGTCTCGCTGGCGTACACGCCAATGGGCAGGGTCAGCGACTGGAAGAAACTGAACAGCGGGCGCAGTTGATGATCGAGGACCAGGGCATGGCGCTCGCTGCCACCGGTGGCGGCCAGCAGTACCGGCGTGTTGACCAGGGCGTCCTGGCCGACCAGGTCGAACAAATGCTTGAACAGGCCCGGATAGGTGCCGCGATAGACAGGCGCGGCCACCACCAGCAGGTCGGCAGACTCGATCAGGCGCAGTTCATGCTCGACGGTTTCCGGCAATTCCTTGCGCCACAACGCACCGCCCAACGGACGGGCAATGTTGCCCAGTTCGATCAAGTGGGTGTCGATGACCAAGTGCTGGCCGAGTTCGCCCAGGATGGCTTCGGTCAGTGCCAAAGTGCGCGAGGGGCGGGAGGTACCGCCGGAAACAGCGACGACTTTCAGGGGAGTGCTCATCCTAGGTGTTCCTGTTGGACTGTTGATCGAGGTACACAGGCTTGAGCAAGGGCCGTACCAACGCGAAAAGCCCAGTATTTGCTGGGCTTCGCGGGGCAGGGAGGGGGAGCGACTGTTGGTCTGGCGGATGAATTGTTGAATGGCTGTTGCTCGGGCAACAGTTGATCCATTGTTTCCCAGGCAACAGTGTTCAGTGGTGGGATTGATGCATGGGAAGGTCTGGGGGGCGCTGGTGCAGTCTTGCGCCCCTCATTCCGGTTACACCGCTTGCCCCTATAGGTCGTCCGCCATCGGTGCTACAGTCCGGTCTTTCCAGGGGAGGGAGCGGCATGCGGATCGTAGCAATGGCTTTGACGATGGCGCTGCTGGCCGGCTGCGCGACGGCCAATGAAACCTTTGGCATGGGGCAACTTTGCGGCCGTCAGCCTTATTGCGGTGCGGCGACCGATATCGAGATCATCAAGGGCTCGACGAACGACAACGACGTGTATTCACGTGCGCTGGCACCGTTTGCAATCATTGACCTGCCTTTCAGTATCGTCGCCGATACGTTGATCCTGCCTTATACGATTTTTCATATGAGGCCTGCCGAGGAGTAATCGTGTTGCCTCGACCGGTTGAATCATCGGGGCAGCAATACGGCATGACTACCCCTGCTGTTCAAACCCCGGCGATGGTCTCGCGGACGAAGTCTTCGTAGGTGCGCAGCGGGCGTCCGAGGATGGCCTGTAGCCGCTCCACCGTTCCTTCAACCGCCTGCATACCGAACGTCTGGATGCCAGACATCATCAGGCGCATGTCATAAGCCAGCCAGGCGGGACCGTAGGCGGCCAATTGCGCTTCGAAGGCAGCCACATCGTCACCGCCGTAGGCGATCTCGCGACCCAGGGCGGTGCTCCAGATCTTCGCCACGTCGGTGCCGGTCAGTGCGTGCGGGCCGACTAATTCCAAGGTGACCCGATCCAGGGCCGAAGGTGCCTTGTCGCGTCGCAGCAACTCGGCAGCGGCGATATCGGCGATGTCCCGGGTATCGATCATCGACACGCCCGCCGAGCCGATCGGCATCGGGTATACCGCGTAGTTCTGAATGGTCTGCTGGACCATGAGTTCGTTTTGCATGAAGTAAGCCGGACGCAGGATGGTTGCGGGGATGTCGAGGCTCTCGATCATGCGCTCGACCGTGTGCTTGCCGGTGAAGTGCGGAACGTGGGTGAACTTGTCGGCATGAATCACCGACAGGTAGACGATGCGCTCGATGCCTGCTTCGCGAGCGAGGTTCAAGGTGATGAGGGCTTGTGTCACCTCGTCGGGCGTCACGGCGTTGAGCAGGAACAGCGTACGCACCGACGCCAGTGCGTTGCGCAGCGAAGGGACGTCGGTGAGGTCGGCAACGACTTCAGTGACGCCCGCCGGGAAGGAGCCCTTGCCAGGTTGGCGCACGAGGGCTTTGACCTCGGTGCCTGCGCTGGCGAGGCGTTGAATGATGAGTGAACCGATGGTGCCTGTGGCGCCGGTAACGAGAATGCTCATTTGAATCTCCTGCAAAAGGGTGGGGGAGTCAGAAAGTCCGCTACGACCTTGTCGGCCCGTTGCGATGGACAAACGATATTGTGTTGCAGGAGTAAAACGAAGACGCCAGGATGTAGACACTCCGTTGCAAAAATGGAACACCATGAACCTGAACGCGCTGATCGATTTCACCCTCGTCGCAACAAACGAGGGGCTGGGAAAGGCAAGCCGTGCGAGCGGAATAGCCAAGGCCACCTTGTCGCGCCGCATTGCCGACCTTGAGGAACAACTGGGCGTAAGGCTGATCGAGCGCAGCGCGCGCGGTCTGAAGCTCACCGAGGCTGGAGAGCTACTGCTGGCCCGGGCCGAAGGGCCGTTGGCCGAGGTGGCGGAAGCCATGGCGGCGGCGAAGGAGGGCGTATCGACGCCTCGCGGACGCTTGCGTGTCGCTGCCCCAGTCCTGTTCTCGCAGCTTGCGATGGGAGGCATCGGCGCAGAGTTTTGTGCGGCTTATCCTGACGTCACGATCGAGGTCATTTCGGAGGATCGCGTGGTCGACCTCGTCGAGGAACAATTTGATGTCGCCATCCGGATCAACCCCAGCCCAGACAGCAGTCTGGTCGGTCGCTGCTTCGCCAAGGACCGGCTGGTGGTGGTGGCCGCGCCTGGACTGCCGATGCCCGCACCCGGCGCCATCCGCTCGGTTCCCGGCATTGTGGTCTCCAGTTTCGAGCCCACCTGTTGGACACTCGATGGTGGTCATTTGGTCCTGGAACCGATCCCCAGGCTGAGGTTCTCTTCGTTCCTGATGATCCGCGATGCGGCCATCGCCGGTGGCGGGGCGGCTCTCATCCCGCAATCGATGGCGTGGAGCCAACTGGCCAATGGCGAGTTGGTCCAGTGGGGCACGGTATCGGGGAAAGAAGCCGAACTCTGGGTCTTGCACACCTCCCGACGGCTTGCTGCGCCGAAGGTGCGGGCATTTGTCGATTTCATGTGTGCCAGGTACCCGGACATGTCCCTGGTCTTGCAGGGATAAAAACGTTCACGTCAGGTCGTCGGTCACGAGCCTCACCCTGTGGCAATCGGCCGGCCCGAGTTTCTGACCGCTTGAGGAGCGCACCTCCATCGGCATGAGTGTCTGGCCGGAGGCGTTGTCCAACAGCACGGAGCGCGTTTCTCCCGGCTCGAACAGGAAACGTTCGCCCCACTGCCGCAGGCTGACCACCACCGGAAAGATCTCCCGGCCTTTCTCCGTCAGGACGTACTCCTTGTAGGCACTCCCATCCGAGGCGGGACGAACGTCGAACACACCGACCTCGACCAAGGCTTTGAGTCGCGAAGCCAGAATGTTCTTGGCCACGCCCAGGCTCTTTTGGAATTCACTGAAGCGGCGAATGTCGTCGAATGCATCGCGGATGATCATCAGCGACCAGCGATCGCCAATCACGTCCAGTGTCCTGGCTACCGGGCATTCGTTGTTTTGCGATGAAGCAGTTTCCATTTGATTGAGCCTCTGGAAAAGCATTGCCAAGTTGGTCGGCATTTTTGTGGTTGCAAATTGAAACCTGATCAAGCAACAATCCAGACAGGTTTTTAATTGAAACCAGTTTAGCGCCAAGGAGACGTCCATGACAGCAGAGGCCGACTGTTTCACCCGACAGCCTTCGGGAAATCAGGGGGGCGAGGGGGCTTGCTCCCGCTTGAGTGCGGAGCGCTCACGAGAGGGGCCGCTTCGCAGCCCAGCGGGAGCAAGCTCCCTCGCCACGGGTTCGTTGAATGAACAGCTGTGCCCAGGGCTTTCGCCATCGCTCACGTTATTGTTTTCCGTGACCTGCGCACTGGCCGTCGCCAATGTCTACTTTGCCCAGCCCTTGCTCGCCTCGATGGCCGAGAGCCTGGGCGTCGCTTCAGGGTTGATCGGGGTTGTGGTGACTGCGACGCAGGTGGGTTACGCGCTGGGGTTGCTGCTCATCGTCCCGCTGGGGGACAGGGTCGACCGTAAACGGCTGGTTTTCGCCCAACTGGTGTTGTCTGCCATCGCGCTGGCGGCCGTCGGCGCAGCCCAGCATTGGTTGGCTTTGCTGGGCGCCATGATCGTGATGGGGCTGCTGGCGGTAGTCGTCCAAGTGCTGGTGGCCTATGCCGCCGCGCTGTCCTCGCCCTCCCAGCGGGGGCAGGCCGTGGGAGCCGTCACCAGTGGCGTTGTCCTGGGGATTCTCCTGGCGCGGTTTACTTCCGGGGTGATCGCCGATCTGGCGGGTTGGCGCGGGGTTTATTTCGTGTCCTCGGGCTTGATGCTGGCCATCGCGGCGGTGTTCTGGGCTGCGGTGCCTGCCACCGTGTCGCCCTGTAACCGGCAGCCCTACCTGGCACTGATCCGCTCGCTGTTCATGCTGTTCGCGACCGAGCCGATGCTACGGAACAGGGGGCTGCTGGCCTTACTGATCTTTGCCGCTTTTTCGGTGTTATGGACGGCCATGGTGCTGCCGTTGAGCGCCGCGCCGCTGTCGCTTTCGCATACGGCCATCGGCTTGTTTGGCCTGGCTGGCGTCGCCGGGGCCCTGGCGGCCAGAAGAGCCGGTCGTTGGGCCGATCAAGGCTTTGGGCAACGTGTTACCGGCTTGTCGCTGGGGCTCCTGACGCTTTCCTGGTTGCCCATCACGTTTGCTGAAACCTCCTTGATCGCGCTGGTTTGCGGCGTGGTGCTACTCGACTTCGCGGTACAGGCCGTGCACGTCACCAACCAGAGTTTGATTTTCGCTGCACGGCCCGACGCCCAAAGTCGCATGGTCGGCGCCTACATGTGTTTCTACTCGGTGGGCAGCGCACTGGGCGCGGTTGCCGCGACCCAGGTCTATGCGCTGTGGGGTTGGGCGGCGGTCAGCCTGCTGGGCGCCTTGATCAGCCTCGCCGCGTTGGTGTTATGGATGGCCTCGATGCATTTTTCAACGACCCTGCCTGGAAGATCAGCATGAAAATCGGACACCTGTTACTCGCCATCTCGATAACGGCCATATGGGGCGTGAACTTCTCGGTGATCAAGCTGGGCCTCATCGCCGTTGACCCGCTGATCCTGGCGGGTATTCGTTTCACGCTCTGCGCATTGCCGGCGATTCTTTTCATGCCGAAACCCGATGTGCAGTGGCGCTATATCGTCGGCTATGGCCTGGTCTTCGGTATCGGGCTCTGGGGTGTCGTCAACATGGGCATCAAGGCCGGTCTTTCAGCCGGCATCGCGTCGCTGGTGCTTCAGTTCAGCGCCTTTTTCACCATTGTGCTGGGTTCGTGGATCTTCAAGGAGGCGATTTCCCGTTACCAACTGGCGGGTATCGGTATCGCTTGCTGTGGCTTGTTGAGCATCCTCTCGATTGCTGATGGCACCGTGACGACGACCGGGTTGTGCCTGGCGCTACTGGGGGCAGTGGCCTGGAGTGTGGCCAATGTCATCAGCAAAAAAGCCAAGACCACCCAGGTCTTCGCGTTCCTGGTGTGGTCCAGCGCGTTTTCGCCCATCCCGCTGTTCGCGCTGGATTATGCGGTGAATGGTTCGACGGGTTACAGCGCGTTGGCGAATCAACTCGACTACCGCGCCGTCCTGTCGATCCTGTTCCAGGTCTACCCCAATACACTGTTCGGTTACTGGGTGTGGAACTCGCTGCTGAAACGTTATCCGGTGTCCACCGTCGCGCCTTTGTCGCTCTTGGTGCCGGTATTCGGTCTGCTGGGTTCGGTGCTGATTTTTGATGAGAGCCTGTCACTCAACAAACTCATTGCCGTCGTGCTCATCGTGTCGGGGCTTGGCGTCGGCTTGTACGGGCAGCGTGCCCTCACTGCGCTCAAGCGTTCGGTACGAGTGGGCGACGTTTCGAGGTGATCATCGATCCAGGATTCGGCCTCGCTTCATTGCGGCCACTGTTCAAGCAGGATCGAGACGAATTTCTCCGCGGCAGGGGAGAGCGATGAGCCCCGACGGTAGACCAGGCCCAGCGAGCGGTTTACCACCGGTTCGATCAGCGGCACGCTGACCAGGGTTGGATGATCCCCGGCCGGCATCGCCAGGCTGGGCATCGCCGACACGCCGAGGCCAGCCTCCACCAGCCCCAGCGACGTAGACAAGTGCTGCACTTCGTAAAACCATTGCGGGCGCCAGCTCAGGCCTGACAGCGCGTGGTCCAGCAGCATGCGGTTGCCGCTCAGGCGGCCGACGCCGATCAGCCGGTAATCACTGAGCTCCGACCAGGTGACCGCATTGCGTCCAGCCAACTCATGGTCGCGTCGGCAGGCCAGCACAAAGGGTTCGTTGACCAGGGGCACGAACTCAATGTCCGGGTGCTGGCCGCTCATCATGTTGATGCCGAAATCGGCTTCGCCGCGCAGCACCGCCTCCAGTCCTTCGTTGGCGCTGAGGTCGAGCAGGCGGATGCGGATTTTCGGGTAGCGCTCGTTGTAGAGACGGATCACCGACGGCAGGAAATAGAACGCCGCCGTGGGGATGCATGCCAAGGTCACCCGGCCGATCTGCCGCTCTGCCAGCTCGCGAATGTTGAGAATCGAGTCGTCGAAATCATCCAGCAAGCGCCGCGCCTTGGGCAGGAAATCACGGCCGACACTCGTCAGGCTGACCTTGCGGGTCGTGCGATCGAGCAAAGCGGTTCCCAGGCCTTCCTCGAGTTTTTTCATCCGCCGACTCAATGCCGGTTGGGACAGGTGCAGCGCATCTGCGGCCTCGTGGAAGCTGCCAAGTTCGGCGATTTTCACGAAAGATCGGATGTCCTGAAGCTCATATTCCATATGTTTTCTCAACCTGGCAGGGCGAAGCGCGATGCCAACCATCGTAAAGTAATTCATTTGTTAAACGCAATAATCGCTCCGATCTTTGCATTGGAAACACTTTTCAAACCCTGCCACTCTTGTGTCCAGAGCATCAATTATCCAGATTGATTAACAAGAGTTAGTATTCATGCAGCGAATTCCTTGTGTGCTAATGCGCGGCGGTACGTCCAAAGGCCCGGTGTTTCTCGCCTGGGATCTGCCGGTCGCCATCGCCGAACGTGACGAGCTGCTGCTCAGCCTGATGGGCTCCGGCCATGAGCTGGAAATCGATGGCATCGGCGGCGGCAGTCCACAAACCAGCAAAGTGGCGATCGTCAGCCCATCGCTGCACCCTGACGCCGATGTCGACTATTTGTTCGTCCAGGTCATGGTTTCCCAGCGTCGGGTCGATACCGCACCCAACTGCGGCAACATGCTCTGCGCCGTCGGCCCGTTCGCCATCGAACAGGGATTGGTCAAGGCGTCGGGCGAGCGGACTCGGGTGCGTATCCGCAACCTCAATACCGGGACCTTCGTCAATTCCGAAGTGCAAACCCCAGGTGGCAAGGTCAGCTATGAGGGCGATACCGCCATCGACGGCGTGCCTGGCACCGCCGCTCCGGTGCAACTGACCTTTCTCGACGCCGCGGGCAGCAAGACGGGGAAACTCTTCCCGACCGGGCAAACCCAGGACCTGATCGACGGCATCCCGGTGACCTGCATCGACATGGCGATGCCGATGATGATTGTTCAGGCCAGTCAGCTGGGTAAGCGCGGCGACGAAAGCCCCGCCGAACTGGACGCCGATAAAGCCTTCCTGCAGCGTCTGGAGGCCTTGCGCCTGAAAGCCGGCCTGGCCATGGGCCTGGGTGATGTCAGTGACAAAGTCATTCCCAAGCCGGTACTGGTTTCTCCGGCCAAGTCCGGCGGGACGGTCCAGGTGCGTTATTTCATGCCGTACAACTGTCACCGCGCCCTGGCGATCACCGGTTCCATCGGCCTGGCCACCGCATGCGTGACCGAGGGCAGCGTCGTCGCACAGCTGCTCGGCACCGTCAGTGAGCCGCGCTTGCAACAGGTTCGGATTGAGCATCCAAGCGGAGGTATCGATGTCGTACTGTCCTACACCGGTGAAAAGGGTGAGACCATTCAGGCCTCGGTAGTACGTACTGCGCGCCGGCTCTTCTCAGGTTACGTCTACGCCACGACGGCCCAGCGGCTGGCCGGATAGCCCCAGGCCGCCAGGGTCTTTTGCATCAGAACAATTCTAAAAATGGGTGATGCCATGAAAGTTGTAAAATCGCTCTACTTCCAGATCATCTGCGCCGTGCTGCTGGGCGTGATCGTCGGGCACTTCTGGTCGCAACAGGCAATTGCCTTGAAGCCGCTGGGCGATGCCTTCATCAAGCTGATCAAGATGATGATCGCGCCGGTGGTGTTCTGCACCATTGTCACTGGCATCGCCGGCATGAGTGACAAGCGCTCGCTGGGGCGTCTGTTGAGCAAGACCCTGCTGTTGTTCCTGGCGCTGACGGTGATTAGCCTGATCATCGGCCTGGTATCGGTCTACCTGTTCAAGCCTGGCGCGGGGATGAACATCGATCCGACGCAGTTGAGCACCAAAGGACTGTCGCAGTACACCGACTCCGCCGCGAAACTGAGCGTGGTGGACTTCTTCATGCACATCATTCCCGACACCTTCATCGGCGCCTTCAATAAAGGCGAGGTGTTGCCGGTGCTGTTTATCGCGGTGCTCAGCGGGTTTGCCCTGTCGTCCCTGGGCGAGCGCGGCAAGCCTGTGCTGCAGGTGCTGGAGTCAGCTTCGCACATGGTGTTCAAGATTTTCTCCTACCTGATGCGTTTCGCTCCGATCGGCGCTTTCGGGGCCTTGGCCTTCACGGTGGGGCAGTACGGCATCACGTCGCTGGGCTCGCTGGCCAAGCTGATCATGACCTTGTATATCGCCTGTGCCTTCTTCGTCTTCGTAGTGCTGGGTGGCATTTGCCGTGCGCACGGTTTCAGCCTATGGAAGCTGTTGCGTTATCTGCGTGAGGAGTTCCTGGTGGTATTGGGGACGTCCTCGACCGAACCGGTGATGCCGCGGATGTTGGAAAAACTCCAGGCCCTGGGTTGCAAGAAAGGCGTCGTAGGGCTGGTGCTGCCGACCGGTTACTCGTTCAACCTCGACGGTACGGCGATCTACCTGTCACTGGCGGCGATCTTCATTGCCCAGGCCTGCAACATCGACCTGACGCTGACCCAGGTCATCACCATGCTGGCGATCATGCTGCTGTCGTCAAAGGGGGCCGCGGGTGTGACCGGCAGCGGGTTTGTCGCCCTGGCCTCGACCTTGACGGTCATCCACGACATTCCCCTGGCGGGCCTGGCCCTGTTGATCGGGATCGACCGATTCATGTCTGAAGCGCGGGCGTTGACCAGCCTGGCGAGCAACGCCGTCGCGACCGTGGTGATCTCCCTCTCGGAGAATGCCTGTGACCGCGAAGTCCTGTTGCAGACCCTGGATGGCAAACCTGCCCTGACGCAAGCCCCGGCAACGGACTCGAGCTGGGACGGCGCGAAGGTCGCCAAACACATCTAGCCGTTCACGGCTGATTCGACAGCACCGCGTAAGCTTATTCAATCCCTCTGCGCCAGGCACACCTTCGCGTGTTGCCTGGCGGGTGGGAGGGCGTGCGCCTGGGTGTCTGCCAAGCTACTCATAACAACAAGAGATCTGACATATGCTCGCTTTACTTGGCTTGGCCATGGTGGTGGTCTTCACCTTCCTGATAATGACCAAACGGCTGTCGCCGATCGTCGCCCTGACGGTGGTGCCAATAGTCTTTGCGGTGCTCGGCGGCTTTGGCGGGACCACCGGCAAGATGATGCTGGATGGCCTGAAAATGGTCGCGCCGTCGGCGGCGCTGCTGTTGTTCGCGATCCTGTTTTTCGGCCTGATGATCGACGCCGGCTTGTTCGACCCGCTGATCCGCAAGATCCTCAAGCGGGTCAACGGCGATCCGATGAAAATCGCCGTGGGCACCGCGCTGTTGTCGCTGTTGGTGGCGCTGGACGGTGACGGCACGACGACCTACATGATCACCTGTGCCGCGATGTTGCCGCTGTACAAGCGCATCGGCATGAATCCGATGATCCTGGCAACCATTTCCATGCTCTCCTTGAGCATCATGAGCGGCATGACCCCTTGGGGCGGCCCGGCGACCCGTGCGATCGCAGCGCTGGGCCTGGATGCCGGCGAGTATTTCGTGCCGTTGCTGCCGACCATGATCGGTGGTGCGGCGTGGGTGGTGTTCACGGGGTTCCTGCTGGGTCGTGCCGAGCGCAAGCGCATCGGTAACGTCCAACTGCAAAGCGGCGGCGGTGACTGCTACATCAACGCGATCATGGAGGACACGCCGCACAAGCGTCCGAAGCTGGCCTACGTCAACCTGCTGCTGGTGGTCGCGGTGATGGTCGCGCTGGTGATGGGGATCATGCACTCGGCGATTCTGTTCCTGATCGGTTTCGTCCTGGCGCTGATGATCAACTATCCGCAGCTGGATATTCAGAAGGAACGCATTCTCGCCCACTCAGGCAATGCCATGACCGTGGTCCTGCTGGTATTTGCCGCGGGCATCTTCGCCGGGATTTTTTCCGGGACGAAAATGGTCGATGCGTTGGCACAAACCCTGGTCGACTGGATTCCGCCTTCCTGGGGCCACCTGTTCCCGCTGGTGGTGGCGATTACCAGCATGCCGTTGACCTTCGTATTGTCCAACGATGCCTACTACTTCGGTGTCGTGCCGATCCTGGCCAATGCCGCGGCGGCCTACGGGATTGATCCGGTGGAAATTGCCCGGGCGTCGATTCTTGGCCAGCCGGTGCACCTGATGAGCCCATTGGTGGCCTCGACCTTGTTGCTGGTGGGCATGGTCGACCGCGACCTGGGCGACTTCCAGAAAGCTACCGTGAAATGGGCGGTACTCACGTCCCTGGTGATTACCGCGCTGGCCCTGCTGACCGGTGCGCTGACGCTGTTTTCCTGATTCACCCGACAACCTTAGCTTCTTGCCTGACACACCCCCGCAAGCGGGGGGGCGCCGGCCTGCACGCCAAATAACAACAACGAGTAACTCGAATGACCACTTTGCTTACCCGCGGGGCTTTGTTTCCAATCCTTGGGCTGTTGCCCCTGGCCACGGCCAGCGCCGAAGGCTTTATCGACGACAGCAAGCTCAAGCTGCAATTGCGCAACGTCTACTTCAACGAAAATTTCCGCGACGAGCATGGGATGAGTGCACGGGCGGCGAGGACCGCCAAGAGTGAGCGCACCGAATGGGCGCAAGGCTTCCTGCTGGATTACCAGTCGGGCTTTACGCCGGGCACCATTGGCTTTGGGGTCGATGCCCTGGGCCTGCTCGGGGTCAAGCTGGACTCCGGGCGTGGCCGCAGCGGTACCGGCCTGCTACCGGTGCATGACGACGGCCGCGCCGCCGACGAGTTTGCCAGCGCGGGCATGACCGCCAAGGCCAGGCTTGCCAAGACCACGCTCAAATACGGCACCTTGCTGCCCAAGACCCCGGTGCTGGTCTACAACGATGCGCGACTGTTGCCCCAGACTTACCAGGGCACCCAGATCACCAGCAGTGACATCGACAACCTCACTGTCACCGGCGGGCATCTGGAGCGTTTCAAGCTGCGGGATTCGAGCGACAGCATGCCTATCGTGCCCGACGGCTATGGTGGCGATAAGTCCGGTGACTTCAGCTATGCCGGCGCCGACTACAAGCTGGGCAAGAACATCCGCCTGAGTTACTTCTATGGCGAGCTGGAGAATTTCTATCGACAGAACTTTGTTGGCATCCAGCATGATCTGCCCCTGGGCGCCGGGGTGTTGACCAGCGACCTGCGCTACTTCAACAGCGTCGATTCGGGGTCGGCCTACGGCGGCAAGATCGACAACGACATGCTCAGCGGATCGCTGTCCTACGCCGTTGTCGGCCACACGTTGAGTGCTGGCTACCAGACCCTCAGTGGCGAGGCAGGTCTGCCTTATATCAGCGGTGCCACGGTGTACTCCTTCAGCAACGTCGGGATCGGCAAGTTCATCGAGGAAGACGAGAAGACCTGGATGCTCGGTTACGGCTATGACTTCGCTCGCCTCGGTGTGCCCGGCCTGACGTTTTCCACCCGCTACCTGAGCGGTAATGACGGCAAGTCCAACACCACGGTCAAAGAGTGGGAGCGTGACGCAGAGATTGCCTACGTGGTGCAGCAGGGTACGTTCAAGGGGCTGGGGGTGAAGTTGCGCAACTACGTCTATCGCTCGGATTATTCACGAGGTCGTGACAGCAACCGGATCTACTTCACCTACGATATCGCGCTTTGGTAGGTGATGTAGTTTACCTAAGAAAAACGATGGACCTGTGGCGAGGGAGCTTGCTCCCGCTCGGCTGCGAAGCAGCCGTGAACCGGTGGGTGCGGTATGTCTGTTTACGCGTTCGGCAGGTTTGGGGCCGCTTCGCGACCCAGCGGGAGCAATCCCTGGCCACGGTTTCCTCAGTGGCCTCGGGTTCGTCACGGTGGTTCGGTTCGATTCTTTGCGACATCATGGCGTCAATCAACTTTGGGCAAAACCCTCATCGAGGCCGCTGTGGATCGAAACCTGGACCGACGCAACAACCTTTCCCTGGATGGCCTGAACTTCTTCCTCGCGGATGTGCGTGATGGGTTGGGTCCGTACCTGGCGATCTACCTCCTGTCGGTGCATCGCTGGGACCCGGCCAGCATTGGCGTGGTGATGACCGTGGCGGCGATGGCCGGCCTCGTTGCCCAGGCGCCCGCCGGAGCGCTGATCGACCGGGTGCGCAGCAAGCGCGCCGTGGTGGCCGTGGCGGCCTTGTTGGTGACGCTGGGTTGCCTGGTGCTACCGTTCACTTCTTCCTTCGGCCTGGTGGCGTTGACCCAGGCGCTCGGCGCCGTGGCGGCGTCGGTCTTCGCGCCGGCAATTGCGGCGATTTCCCTGGGCATCACTGGCGCCAGGGCCTTTACGCGGCGTACTGGGCGCAACGAAACATTCAACCACGCGGGCAATGCCTGCGCGGCGCTGCTGGCGGGTGGGTTCGCCTGGTTGTTCGGTCCTATCGCGGTGTTCTACCTGATGGCCGCGATGGCACTGGCCAGCATCGTAGCGGTCAGTTGCGTGTCCGCCGAGGCCATCGACCATGATGTGGCCCGGGGCCTGGAAGTCGGTCAGTCAGTACAGGGGCCGGCACCCTCGGCGCTGCGCGTGTTGCTGGACAACCGCACGCTGCTGTTGTTCGCCATTTGCTGCGGGCTGTTCCATCTGGCGAATGCGGCGATGCTCCCGCTGGTCAGCCAGAAGCTCGCCCAGGCCAATGCACACCTGGCCACGCCGCTGACGTCGGCCTGTATCGTCGCCGCGCAGCTGGTCATGGTGCCCATGGCGTGGCTGGTCGGCGTCAAGGCCGATGCCTGGGGACGCAAGCCGTTGTTGCTGGCCGGCTTCCTGATCCTGCCCATCCGAGGTGTGTTGTACGTGCTCTCGGATGATCCTTATTGGTTGGTGGCGGTGCAGTTGCTCGATGGTATCGGTGCCGGTTTGTTTGGCGCATTGTTTCCCCTGGTGGTGAAGGACCTGACCCAGGGCACCGGACGTTTCAACGTCAGTCTCGGAGTGCTCTCGACGGTGTTCGGGTTCGGCGCGGCGTTGAGTAACAGCTTGGCCGGTTTTGTGGTGCAAGGGGCCGGCTATAGCGCCGCGTTCCTGACCCTGGCGGCGATTGCCGCGCTGGCCTTCGGCCTGTTGCTGGTGATGCCCGAGACCTTCATGCCCAGCCGCGTTTCACAGCCCGGTGCCCCGGCACACCTTTGATGGGGGAAGGGACGTTGCTCGATGGTGAGCTGACCCAATCGATGCTCATAGAGGTTGATCAGAACTTCTTAGGCACGGGCAGGGGCAGGTCAAAACAGCCGTGGTCAGGTGTACGTCGCGCAGGCAATGGAACCAGCGAAACCAGCTCCTCTTCGACGATTTGATTGTTCATGGCCAACTCCAGCTCGGGGCAGTCGATGCTGAGCCAGTCACCGTGTTGGAGCGGCACATTCGCAGTGCGATGGCTCAAGCTGTGAAACACGTAGTGAACCAGTCCGGGCTCGAGAAACTGCTCGTGTTTCTCCAGGAACTCTTGGGAGTATCGACGCAAACTTTGCCAACGATGCAAGCTCATCCGATGGTGACTTGCCGTCAAGGGTTGGCCATCGCGTTCTATCTGGACGTTGATGGCCAGATCAGCCTGCAATTCCCCCACGATCAAGGCCGGGGCAATCGCACAGGTACGCAAGTGGGCATGGGTTGAAGAAATGGCGTCACGGCTGTGCAATACATGATCGTGAATATCGTTGCCCAAGGTAAAACCAATGAAGCGCAGCGCGCCAAACTGGTCGACCCAGTAAAGACAGACAATGCACGGCTCGCTACTGATGCTTTGTGAATGATAAGGAACCTGCAAGGGGTCGCCGTCGGTCTTGAGCAGTCGACCGTTGCCTTTGTAGTACCAGGCCTGTTCTGTCTTGGCGGTACAGAGGGTGATTTCGCTGATCTGGACCAATAGATTGTTATCGGGCTTTAGCGGCGGTCGGTATTTCACCGCCGCTGGCGTAAGCGGGTAGGGCGTGGACGGCAGGCCATTTAGATAGGACTCCCAGTCCATATTTCGCTCAGCACAATGGGCCAGGGCTTCATAAAGATTTCCCTGGGGAGGACGCACTTCCCGACTTTGACCGGATTTGAAGTCAAAGACACCAAGGCCTCCTTGCGGCACTGGAGAGTCCAGCAACATCACATAATGGGTCATTACTTATCCTCCAGGGTCAAGCGTGCGGATAGGGGGGCATAGTCCTTGAGCCCGTTGAAGAGCGGGTTGGCCTCTTTGAGCCACAAGGACAGCAAACCGCCGGTCAAACTTCCGGCCAGTGCCAGGAACAGGATTGCGGTGAGGCCCCACGTCATGGCGATGTAGCCGGCGACGACAGGCGCGACGCCTCCGCCCAGAATCTCTCCGCAGCCCACCACTAGCCCTGTCGCGGTGGCCAATAAACTGGGCGGTACTGATTCGCTGGTCAGCGGGCCGACCGTTATGCAGATCAGGCTGAAGTTGATGAAGGACAAGAAAAATAATTGAAGAAACAGGAGCCAGGGCAGTGGAGGGCTGATGATCAATAAGCCCACTAACAGTGCGCTGATCATGAAGCAGATGGAAACCACGGGCTTGCGACCCAATTGGTCGGACAAGCCGGGAATGACCAGTTGGCCAAAGAAACCACCCAGGCCAATGGCGGAAATGATCATGGCCATGGAGAAATTGCTCAGGTGCAGAATGTCTGTCAGGTAGCTGGGGAGCAGGGCACACAGCACGAACTGGCACGTCAGGATGCAAAGCATCAAGGCAATATTGAGCCGCACATTGCCGCTGGACAGGGCCGTCCTCCACTGGCTTCTGGAGGTGTGTGCAATCGATGCCGTGCTGGGCGCCCGGGTTGGTTGGTAAGTTTTATAGAGATACCAGGCCACTAACAGGCCGGGTAACGAAATGATGGCGAACACGGCACGCCAGGATCCGAACACTTCAAGCAAGACGCCGGCCAGCAGCGGTCCGAGGCACAGGCCGATGATGGGGAACAATGCTTGTTGAATACCCAGATTGAGTCCGCGCCGACAGGGCTGCGAGACTTCATCGGTAACTATGATACTGACTGGGGTGAATGCACCTTCACAGACCCCCATCAAGGCACGCAAGAGCACCAGGCCCACCAGGCTGGTGATCAATGCGGACGCACCGGCCAGGAGGGATAACAGGGTGATCGACAGCACCAGCAACTTCTTGGTGCCCAATACCCTGATGGCGGCACCCATGAACAGGGCCGAGCCTCCCCATGCGAATGCCAGGATGGCCGACAGCATGCTCAAGTCCTGATAGTCCAAGGCCAAGTCACGCATGATCACCGGGAACAGCGGCATGATGATGAACCTGTCCAGCCCTACCAGCCCGAAGCTCAGCGACAAAAGCGTGATCATGCGTCTTTCATAGCCGCCCCAAGGTCGAGCGACCAGATACTTTATCTCCATGTTCTTTCCCCTTCTTTCCCTAGCGCTTTCGAAGCTCTCTTGAACGAGGTGAACGCCTGCGATCAATACGCCTGTAGCCAGGGGCAGGTGCCCCTGGCTGGGTGCTGGTGCGTTATCCGGTCTGTCAGGCGACCCACTTGCCCACGGCCATTTCAGCGGTGAAACCCGGGCCGAAGGCCGCCAACATGCCAGTCGCGCCATCGACAGGCCCGCTGTCGAACTGGCGCTTGAGCACATCGAAGACCACCACGCTGGCGATGTTCCCGGCTTCGCTCAAACTGTCGCGGGATTGCGCGACCCTGCCGGGTTCCAAGTCCAGTTGCAGGACCAGTTCATCAAGAATTTTCCGTCCGCCGGTATGGAAGATGAAAAAATCATTTTGAGCGCAATGTTGATTGAAGGTCTCGTAGTTCAATTCCTCCATCATGGGCGCGACATCTTTAATGGAGTTCATGACCGCCTTGTCCAGGGTAAAGTGAAAGCCACTGTCTTTGACGTCGTATTTAATGTAGTGCTCGCTGTCAGGCAGGAAGTAAGACCCCGTCTTGGCGATCTTGAAACCAGGCGCCTGGTCGTCGGCTCGCATTACGCAGGCCGATACGGCATCGCCGAATAATGCCGCTGAGATGAACGCGTGCAACTTGGTGTCCTGGGGTTGATAGCAGAGCGACGAGAACTCCAGGGAGACGATGAGCACATGGTTGTCCGGCGCGAGACTGGCGAAGTCATTGGCTCGATTGATCGCCGCAGCGCCTGCCACGCATCCCAATTGAGCGATAGGCAGTTGTACGGTCGACGTTCGCAGGCCCAGGTCGTTGATCAAGTGGGCCGTCAGCGAAGGCATCATGAAACCCGTGCACGATGTCACAGCGACCATTCGAATGTCGTCTGTGGTCAGCCCGGCATTCTCGATGGCTTGGCGCGCCGCGATGGATGACATGCGGCGGGCCTCGCGCTCATAAACGATGCTGCGATGGGTGAAGCCGGTATGCACTGCCAGTTCATCGATGGGCAGGACCAAGTGTCGCTCGTTCACCTGTGTGTTTTGAATCATGCGTTTGGCAAGAGCCATTCTCGGGTGATCATCATGCAACTGCTCTAGATGCTCGATCATTTGTTGCTGGGTGATCTTGTATTGCGGGAACAGCAGACTGGGTTTGCAAAGAGTAGACATGACAAGTCCTCGGCTAAAAGCCAATAAATTTAGAAACATGTTTAAGGCAATGACAGCAAAGCTGGACTCTGAAAAACAGAATCAAAGCAACGGGCTTGGAGGCCAAAAACTTGACTGTTTTTATCGATAACGCGGGGTATGGCGGCGTCTAAGTTTGTTATTTCACCAATACAAACTTATAGGCATATTGCCAGGCCAAGTTACTTTCCCGGACATGTTTTCGAATGACCATGCGCACGGGCGCACCGCTGACGACTTGTCGCGGATCGATGACGTCAACTATTTCCGAGGCAATCACCAGACCATCATCCAGGCGCACCATCGCCATGAAGCGGGGCACGGTTTCGCCGTAGCCCATGGCCGCAAGAATGGGGTTCTCGGCGTGGGCGCTGACCTGGATAGTGCCGGTGCGCGCGCAGCGATACGGTTCTACGTTCAACGAGTTGCACGCGCCGCAAACTGTGCGCCGAGGGAAGAAGATTTCTTCGCAATCCTGGCACCGGCTGCCTTCGAGGCGGTATTTACCGCCGTGTTCGCGCCATTCGCGCAACATGCTGGCGGTGGTCATGCGGTGAATTTGTTCAGGGTAAAGGGACATGGTCGGCTCCTTAATCGTTGGAAAGCACAATGACGCTGTTGTGCGCGGCGTAACCGCCCAGGTTTTGCGAGACACCAATACGGGCGCCTTTGACTTGGTTGTTGGACTCGCCGCGAAGCTGCCGGAACAATTCAGTAATGTGCAAAATCCCATCGCAACCGGAAGCGTGGCCGCGTCCGATGTTGCCGCCGTCAGTGTTCAGGGGAAGTTGCCCATCAAGGGCTATGCCGCCTTCCAATACAAAGTCGCCTGCCTGGCCTGGACCACATACGCCCATGGACTCCATTTGAATCAACCCGGCGCCCAGCAAGTCGTAGACTTGCGCCACATCGATATCCTTTGCGGTGATACCGGCTTTTTTGTAGGCGATTTCGGCGCAGGCCAGCGAGTTGGCGGAAACCGCCATGCCGACATCTTTTGGCAGCCCCGGAAATTGCAGCGTCGGGTTGTGATAGCGCGTGCCGAAATAGTGCGATACACCGGTGTAGGCACAGCCACGGACAAATACCGGTTGGGTCGTGTAACGGTGCACAAGGTGTTCGGCAACCAGGATGGCGCATCCGCTGGCTTCACCCCAGGCCAGCATGGAGCCGCATGCTTCGCTATTTTTGAGTGTTTCGAGGGACGGTATCGGCACGCCATAACGGGTAGCCGTGGGAGTGTTATGGGCATAAATGCGCATCTGCCGCCCAAAAGTAGCCAATACATCCGCTTCGCGTCCTGCATAGCCGTACTTTTCAAAATATTCGGCGGTCGCCAGGGCGAAGGCGTCTGTGTGAGAGATGCCTAGAAAATAATCGTATTCACATTCAGTGCTGGAGCCGATGTACTCGGCGTAGTTGAAGTGGTCGGTCATTTTTTCAAAACCGCCACACAGAACGATGTCGTATTCACCTGAGGCGACCATTTGGTGAGCCATCTGGAAAGACACCGAACTGCTGGTGCAGTTGGCCGTACTCATGAACGTGGGGGCAGGGCTGATCCCCAAGGCATCGGAGATGGTGGGGCCCAGGCCTCCGTATTCAGAAATGCCTTCACCGTGGTACCCGTAGGCAACTGCCTGGAGTTCGCGAGGGTGCATCTTGATGGCGTTGAGTGCCTGGTAGGCGGACTCGACGATCATCTCCTTGAAAGTCTGGCGAACTCTGGAACTGCCAGGTTTAGGGGTATAGGCAGCCGAAACGATAGCAACGCGTCGTGCGCACATAAAAAGGTGCTCCTTGCTGGATGATTGGAATCAGAGATAGGCCGTCAGGGCATAGTCGGGCCGCAAGTATTTGAACTCGTACTTGATCGACGTCCCGTAATCCACGTAGTACTTATCCTCCAGCAGCGTGCGCAGCGGAACGTTGGTTTTTTGATAGGCTTCGATGGCATCGGTGACGGTCAGGGCAATGGCATCGCTGCCTGCACCAAATCCATAGGAAACCAACAGGATTCTTTCGCCAGGACGCGCTTGATCGAGTACGTTGACCAAGCCCAACAAAGGACTCGCGGCTCCAGCATCGCCGACACTCTGGGCATAGATGCCAGGTTCGATTTGGGCCTTGGTGAATCCCAGGTGCTTGCCGAGAGAGTAGGGGGTCGATACCAGGTTTTGTTGGAAGACGACGTAATCGAAATCATCGGCTTGCGCATGGATCTTGGCCATCAATCCCGAGGCGGCGCGGCGAGTCTGGTCCTCGAGGCCGATACTGTTCTTGTCCGAGCCCAATCCCATTCCCGAGCGGATGTAGCGGTCCCCTTGAGGCCTGATGTTGTCAGCGACATCCGCCGCGCAAGAAAAACTTGCGTCAAAATGCGCGATCACATTTTCTGTCCCCAACAGCAAGGCCGCGGCTCCGGCTCCGGCATAGGACTCCGTCAAGTCACCGGGGGCGGTGTTGCGGTTGATCGTATCGGCGCCCACCGCCAAAGCGTTGCCCACCATGCCCGACGCTACCAAGGCGTACGCGATCTGGAGGGCGCTGGTGCCTGATTTGCCGGCAAACTGCACGTCTGCGCAAAAGGCGTCATAGCCGCAGCCGAGCATTTCCAGGATGATTGCGGCCGAGGCCCGGGAGTCGTAAGGATTGGTGCAGGTGCCAAGATAAAGCGCTTCAAGGGAACAAGGTGGTGCCTTGTCCAGCGCGCGTTGGGCGGCGAGGACACCCAAGGTTATGACATCCTCGTCGGGTTGCAGGACGGCCCTTTCAATAACGCCCAATTGGTCCTTTACCAAGCTCAGATCGGTGTTTTTCCACACCTGGATCACGTCGTCCACCTTGAGCCGGCAGACCGGGATACCCGAGCCATAGCTCACTATTCCTACCTTATTCATGTGTACATCCTCCAGATTCCGTTCTTTCACCTGTTGGCCGGGGCCGTGACAAGCGCATGAAATATTTAGAAACTATCTATTGGTACCCGCAAAGCGATACTGGCGGTCATATGCCCGTAAATCGGCAGGTTCACCAGGCAGAACCTACCGGTCAGCATGTGAACAATGGGTTTATTCTCGTCCAATTATTATGTATGATACGAAACGTGCCGTATCGTTAAGGTCGCGTTAAAAATTTATGAATTTCCTTCTCCGATTTCCTTACATAGAGGCAATAAGCACTCCAGAGGCCCGCTGCTAAGCAGAAGCTGAGATCAAATAAACATACAAAACGAAACGATCCGTTTCATTGCTTTTCGAGAGAATCCTATACCCTGAGTCTCTTTTGTCAAGCGCCATATTGGAGATTTTGAATTATGGCCCGTAAACCATCTCGGAGCTCCATTGGCTCATTGAGGAGCCCTCACACGCACAAAGCGATCATTATTTCCGCCATAGAAACCCTTAAGGAGTGCGGTTATTCGGGGTTGAGCATCGAGGCGGTGGCTCGCCGTGCCGGCGCAAGTAAACCGACCATCTATCGGTGGTGGGGTAACAAGGCAGCCTTGATCGCCGAGGTCTACGAGAGTGAAAGCGAGCAGATTCGCAAAGAACCTGATAAAGGCTCCTTCAAGGAGAACCTCAATTTCTTGCTGCTCAATCTATGGAAGGTCTGGCGAGAAACGATTTGCGGGGAGGCTTTTCGGTGCGTCATCGCTGAGGCCCAGCTCGATCCCAGTACGCTGCCAAAACTGAAAGACGAATTCATGGAGCGGCGTAGGGAGTTGCCTCGCAAGCTGGTGGAAAATGCCATTCAGCAAGGCGAGTTACCCAAGGATACGTCGCGTGAACTGCTTTTGGACATGATCTTTGGGTTCTGCTGGTACCGGCTGTTGACTGAGCAGTTGGAGGTGGAAGCGGATATCAATGAGTTCACGACACTTCTGCTGAACGGGGTATTGCGCCCGACTTCGGCAGCGGTTCAGGGCGCCGCCGAAGCCTGATTATCGGGTGGGGTTGTCCTTACTTTGCGCCACTGAATTGCGCATGAAGGCTCGGCAGGATGCTGGCCAGGTGGTTGAACTCACACATGTCATGCACTGCAAATTCATAAGCCAGGGTTTCCAACTCCACTTCCCCCAGGCCGCTTTCTTCCAGGAGCTGGGCGGCTCGCTCGGCGCCTGGAAAACGCTGCATGGCAGGGTGGTTGCCGACCCAGTAACGGCTCGTCAGATACAAACCTTCCGGGCATTCCTTGAACAAGTGCGCCATCAACGACACAGGCACTTGTGGTTCGTGGGCCAGGCTCATCAAGGCGCTGACGCTGCCGTCTATCTTGGATTCGCGATACAGATCCGGACAGAAGCCCAGCTCGCAGGGATCCCTGAAATGAATGTGCAGGTGCATGAGACGGTCGCCGACGTACTCAGAGGCGCAAAAGGTATTCCCATACAAGCTTTCCTCAAAGCTCAAGGTAGTGTCGCTGAGACGCTCGTGATGCACGCAGGGGTTTTCCACATGGGCATAAGGAAACCACAAGGTGTAGCGTTCAGCCTCCAATGGATGCCACATGAACCACCACTTGAGCATCTCAGCTGTGCAGTTGGGAAAAAACTTGCGGCTTTGCACATAAGCCATCGGTCCTGGCAGCAAGGCGTAGCCTGCCTCTTCGCTAATGAAATCAGCAGCGAGCATGCGGTTGAGGTCTTCAATACTGGGCGTCAAGGTGTCAGCCAGCGGCATGGGGCCTTGCTGTATTTTTTCGACAGCACTGAGCGGCACGCTGATCTTCGAGCGGAAAAATTCGGCGTAGGGTTTGCCTTGAATGGCCTGTTGATTGGCCAGGAACTGCTTCTGCATTGGCAATGAGAAGTAGGTGAAAGGTGTCATTACGCGCGCTTCCATGACGATATTTCCTTGATAGTGCGTGAGAGCCGCGGCATCGGCTGCGAAGTCCTCACGCGGTGTTGTAAAGGGACAATGACGGGACCAAAATAGGTAGGCTGAAATAAAAAGTCAAATTTGAATTAGAACTATAAAGAGATGAGCTCATGGACAATGCCATTGGCAAGCCTTCCCTGCCTCGTGCTTCGCGGCTCGATGGGCAGGCAACGCGGCTGCAGATTCTGGAAAAGGCCGGTGAACTGTTTGCCGAGCAGGGGTTGGCCAACACCACCAGCAAGCAGATTTGTGAACGTTCGCAAGCCAACAGTGCGGCGGTGAACTATCACTTCGTGAATAAAGAGGGCCTGTATCGCGCAGTGTTGCTCGAAGCCCATGCTCGGTTGGTGCAACTGGAAACGCTGGTTTCGCTTAACGAGCGGCCAGGTTCACCGCAGGACAAGTTGCGTGCGCTCATTACCGTGCTGGTCGAGCGCCTGCACAATCATCCCGATGGCTGGGCGCTGAAAGTGCTCACGCGCGAAGTGCTTTCGCCTTCTCCCGAGTTTGAGGTGGTGCTCAAGGAGCAATCGTTTCCCAAGGCACACATCCTGCGTGGCTTGCTTGGACAAATCATGAACTTGCCGGCGGATCACCCGACAACGTTGCGCAGCGCCATCAGCGTCTTCGCACCCTGTCTTTTCTTGCTTATAGCCCATCAGCCGCTAAAGCAGCATGTACTGCAGGGGTTGAGTCTCGAGCCGCAGGGCTTGATAGACCACATGATGAGCTATGCCCTAGGTGGCCTCCAGGCAGTGGCGGCGACTGCGCACGATGCTGCAAGCTGACACCGGGGCCGCCATCATCGGCGTCTACCGCTGGCGCGAGTCCAATGAATAGGCTCCGCCGCCGCGCGCGACGATGTAGAGGGCGAGAAAGCCCATCAGTACCGGAAACTCAATGCCTCGGTCTATCCAAGGCCATGTCGGTCCCAGCGCATAGCTGATTGCAAGCATTTGAATGGCGATCAGCAGGGCGACGAGTCGCGTACCCAACCCCATCGCCAGCATGATTGCACCGACCGTCTCCAGAAGCATGACCAGAAAGGCAAGCTGTGCAGCGAAAGGCAGCCCCATCACGTTCTGGATAAGGTTGATCGAGGCGGCCATTGGATCTGCCATCGAGCCGTGAGAGCTGCGCAGAGCCTTTGGTAAACCGTGGGTCAACAGGACCACGGCGAAGATAATCCGCAGCAAGGCGTACAAATAGGGTTCGAAGCTGGCGACCCGTGCAGTCACGGTGGCCTGCGCGTGGCGCAGCGACGATAAGTCTTGAGTTGTCATGGGGAATCCCTGGCAGGGTGGCTTGAAGCGCCGGCGCATGAGTTCGATACGACCCCCGGCGCGAGGCGAGGGTCGATACCTCTGCGAATACTCCGAAGGCGCTATTGTCCTTTGGCGGGCAGGCCCATTTTCGCTAGCGTCAGCGTTTCATCGGCGCGTCCCCATCCGCCGTCTGCGACCTCTTCGACAAGGACCATGGTGAAGGGGCGGACCCCTTCGCCGAAGTACTCGACGAACATCTCGGTGGTGCGATGGATGATTTCTTCTTTGCGGGCGTGGTCCAGGATTCCTTCGGGGAATTTGTAGTTGGCGAATGGCATGGATCGACTCCGTGGGTGTAGGAAAGATGCGGTAGGGACAACGCCCCCTGGCGCGCATCTTTCCCCTTTAGGTCCATGGAATAAATCCCTCTGGATTGTCATCAGCATTCAACATGCGTGAACAATCGGCAGCCTTGGCTCAGTGCGAATGACGCGGCTCGCCGCTACGGGCGATCACGCGCAGATGCAACGTGGCCGGCTCCAGGCAGCCCCCCGTGGACAGTTGCCCCACCAGTTGCCGGTACAACTCCTGCCAGGGCGTTTGCGAAGGTGGGATGTTCGGCGTCCACTCGAGTCGGCGTCGGGCCATCTCGGCATCGTCGATCAGCAGGTTCACGGTGCGGGTGTTCAGGTCCACCTTCAGCCGGTCATTGGTTTTCAGCAACGCCAGGCCGCCACCCACGGCCGCTTCAGGGGACATATTGAGGATCGATGGGCTTGCCGATGTGCCGCTCTGGCGGCCGTCGCCCAGGCAAGGCAGGGAGTCGATGCCTTGTTTGATCAGCGATGCCGGAGGGGCCATGTTCACCACTTCGGCGCTGCCGGGGTAACCCACGGTGCCAACGCCGCGGATTACCAGGATGCAGCGCTCGTCGATGTCCAGCGCCGGGTCGTCGATCCGGGCGTGATAATCCTCCGGTCCTTCGAACACGATGGCCCTGGCTTCGAAACTGTTTTCTGCGCCGGGCTCGGACAGGTAGGTCTTGCGAAACGCCTCGCCCACCACCGACATCTTCATGATCGCGCTGTCGAAGAAATTGCCGCTGAGCACAATGAACCCGGCTCGGTGTTTGAGCGGGGTGTCGAAGGGGTAGATTACATCGGCGTTGCTGGTCAGGCTGCTGCGCACGATTTCGCCGATGGTCTTGCCGCTGACCGTGGCGCAGTCTTCATGCAGGCGTCCGGCTTTTCGCAATTCATGCATCACCGCGGGCACGCCGCCGGCCCGATGGAAACCTTCACCCAGGTACTTGCCCGCCGGCATGCAATTGACCAGCAGCGGCACGTCCTCGCCGATCCGTTGCCAGTCATCCAGGCTCAGCTCGACGCCCATGTGCCGGGCGATGGCAATCAGGTGCGGCGGGCAGTTGCTCGAAGCGCCCAGGGCCGAGGCGACGGCGATGGCGTTCTCGAAAGCCTGGCGGGTCATGATCTGTGACGGGCGGACGTCTTGCAGCACCAGTTCGCAGATGCGCTTGCCGGTGGCATAGGCCATCTGCCCGCGTTCGCGATAGGGCGCCGGAATGCTCGCGCAACCAGGCAGCGACATGCCCAGGGCTTCGGCCAGGGCGTTCATCGACAGGGCGGTGCCCATGGTGTTGCAGTGGCCCACCGATGGCGATGCCGCAGTGGTCATTTCCATGAAGCCTTCGTAGTCGATCTCGCCGGCGGCCATCAGGTTGCGCGCATGCCAGAGCACAGTGCCGGAGCCGATCAGCTCGCCCTTGTGGTGGCCGTCGAGCATCGGTCCGCCGGACAGGACAATCGCCGGCAGGTCGGTGGTCGCCGCCGCCATCAGGCAGGCCGGGGTGGTCTTGTCGCAACCGGTGGTGAGCACCACGCCGTCCAATGGATAGCCATGAAGGATCTCCACCAGCCCCAGGTAGGCCAGGTTACGGTCCAGTGCCGCCGTGGGTCGGCGCGATTGTTCGGCGATCGGGTGCACCGGGAACTCCATGGGAATGCCACCGGCGTCACGGATACCGGCCTTGACCCGTTGGGCCAGTTCCAGGTGATGACGGTTGCAAGGGGTCAGGTCGCTGCCGGTCTGGGCGATGCCGATGATCGGGCGTCCCGATTGCAGCTCCTCGCGGGTCATCCCGTAGTTCATGTAGCGTTCGACATACAGGGCTGTCATATCTGCGTGGGCAGGGTCATTGAACCATTGCTCGCTGCGCAGGCGGCGTTTTGGCGTGTCAGTCATGATTCATTTCTCTCTTGTAATTAGGCGAATCGGCAAACGGTTCAGCGGGCGAGCAGTCCTCGGGCGGCCAGGTTGCGCAGCAAGGCGCCGACGCCAAAGGTCCAGGGTGTGGCGTCGCAGCTGTGGGTCACTTGATTATGCAGGCTGCCGAGCAACGGGCTGCTGATACTGACCCGGTCACCCAGTTTGTGGGTGAAACCGCTGCCGGCATGATCACGGTCTGCGGTGGGGGCGAACAGAGTACCCAGGAACAACAGGAAGCCATCCGGATATTGGTGATTGCCGTTGAGTGTCTGGCCTGCCAGGTCCTGTGGGTCACGGCTGATCTGGCTCATGGAGCTCGAGCCGCGCAGGCGGTAACCGTCCTCGCCTTGAACCTCCAGATCGACCACGCAGGCCCGCACATCATCGAGGCTGAAGCCCTCGTCAAACAGGCGAATGAACGGACCGATGGCGCAGGATGCATTGTTGTCCTTGGCCTTGCTCAGCAACAGCGCACTGCGACCTTCGAAATCCCGCAGATTGACGTCGTTACCCAGGCTGGCGCCGTGGATCTGGCCGCGGCTGTTCACCGCCAGCACCACCTCCGGTTCCGGATTGTTCCATTGCGAGCCGGGATGAATGCCGATGCGGCTGCCGCTGCCGACGGCGGAGAGGACTGGGGCCTTGGTGAAGATTTCCGCATCCGGGCCGATGCCGACTTCCAGGTACTGCGACCACATGCCCTGTTCGATGAGCCAGGCTTTCAGGCGCATGGCCTGCTCGGAGCCCGGCACGATCGAGCGCAAGTTGTCGCCGATCACGCTGTGCACGGTGGCGCGCACGGCTTCGGCTTTTGCCGCGTCACCGCCGGCCTGTTCCTCGATCACTCGCTCGATCATGCTGGCGGCGAAGGTCACGCCGGCGGCCTTGATCACTTGCAGATCCAGAGGGGGCAAAAGCGACGGTTTGGATGGGTCGGTATCGAGGCCGGTGTTGGCCAGCAGCGCCTCGACACTGGCGATGAAGGTGCCGGGTGTCTGCCGCACGGCGGCCAAGGGCGATTCTGTTTCCAGCAAATCACTCAATGTCGCAAAACGATCCGACAGATCGAACACACCGTCGCTGCGCAACGCAATTGGCGAAGGCCCGGCGATCCGGCCAGGCACCCAGGCGCGGCCAATCAAGGTGCCGGCCACGCCATCGGCGGGCAGGGTGTTCTCGGGAGTAAGCATCAGCGACATGGGCAGTCTTCCTGGTTCGTAAAGCTTTCAAGCTAGGGCGCGCTGTTGATGAACTCCAATGAGATATATTCAGTATCTGATAACGTCCGGTTATTGCATCGTCGAGGATTGCCCATGTCCGACCTGTCTTTCTCCAGCTTCTGCGGCTGGCTCAAATTCCGCCATCTGCTGCTGATCGATACCTTGGGGCGCACCTGCAACATGCATTTGGCGGCCGAGCAGATGAACCTCAGCCAGCCGGCCGTGAGCAAGATGCTCAAGGAAATCGAAAGCCTGCTCGGCTTCGCTCTGTTCGAACGTCGCCCCCGAAGCATGCCGCCCACCGCGTTGGGTGAACATGTGCTGCGTTACGCGCAGATCGCCTTGAACGACGCACGTTCGTTCGTCGAACAAATCAGCAGCCTGCGCGAAGGCGGCCATGGTTACCTGAAGGTCGGCGGTATCTTTGCCGCGACGGCGGTGGCCTTGCCCGAGGCGATCTTGCAGATCAAGCAACGCTGGCCCTTGCTGTCTATCGAGGTGGTGGAGCAGACCAGCAACCATCTGATGAAGATGCTTGAGGAGAAAAAGCTCGATCTGGCGGTGGCCCGGTTTACCGAGCAAAGCCAGCAACAGCGCTACGATTTCCAGCCCTTGGCTCCGGAGCCGTTCTGCATCGTGGTCAATGACCGTCATCCGCTGGCGAACGCCGGGCCGACGTCCCTGCAGCAACTGGTGGACCTGCCGTGGATCCTCTACCCGGTCGGCACGCCGATCCGCGCTCGCATGGAACTGGCCTTTGCCGAGGCCGGGGTTGCGATGCCGCGCAACACCATCGATACCATTTCCATGCAGACCTTCCTCCAGGTGCTGCAACGCGGGCCCATGATCGGCATGCTGCCCAACGCCATGGTCGATCCGCTGCTCGAAAGCGGCCAGCTCAAGACCCTCGACACCCCCTTGCACCTGGTACCACAGGACTACGGCATCCTCACGCGAAAGGATGAGCCGCTGGTAGGCGCGGCACTGGAGTTCGCCGAGATCCTCAAGGATAACGCCCGCTTGGCCGCCATGCAGCCTGCTTAAGGACAAGATGAGTCTGTGGGAGCAAGGCTTGCCCGCGATGCAGGCGCCTCGTTTCCCCTCAGACCGCGTCGTCTTCATCGCGGGCAAGCCTTGCTCCCACAGATGACTCGCTACAGGTTCCATGAACTTGAGGGTTAGTTGATAACGCCTCGTTATCGACTAATCCAAAAATGCCATTGGGAAAGAATCGATTCCCGACAGTAGAGTCCTCGTTCAATCGCCGGATGATTCGCTCATTCGACGTGACCCAATAAAAACAATCAGGGGTTACCTCATGCAAACCATCTCCGAGCAGTTGCCCGCCCAGGCGCAAGCTGGCGAGCTCGATTTTGAAGACCGGACCTACCGCAAGGTCATCTGGCGGATCCTGCCCGTGTTGCTGTTGTGCTACATGGCGGCGTACCTCGATCGGGTGAACATCGGGTTCGCCAAGCTCGACATGCTCAACGAGCTGCAATTCAGCAACACCATCTATGCCTTGGGCGCCAGTATGTTCTTCTGGGGCTATTTCCTTTTCGAGGTCCCCAGCAACCTGTTGCTGCATCGCTTCGGCGCACGGTTCTGGATCGCCCGGATCATGCTCAGTTGGGCGGTGATCTCCATGGCCGTGGCCTACACCGTGCCGCTGGCGGCTTTCTTTCACATCGAATCGAGCACGATGTTCTACGTGCTGCGCTTCCTGTTGGGGATCTGCGAAGCGGGCTTTTTCCCCGGCGTGATTCTCTACCTCAACTACTGGTTTCCAACCCATCGGCAGAGCCGGGTGATGTCCGGGTTCCTGTTGGCGTTGCCAGTGAGCCTGACCCTGGGCGGCATACTCTCCGGTTGGCTGATGAATAGCATGCAAGGGGTGCATGGCCTGTCCGGCTGGCAATGGATGCTGCTCATCGAAGGCGTTCCTTCGATCATCATGGCGTTCGTGGTGATCGTCTGCCTGGCGGACAACATCGATAAAGCCAAGTGGCTGAGCGTCGCGGAAAAAGCCCTGCTCAAGGCCAATCTGCAAACCGACAACCAGGGCAAGGCTACCCGCTTGAGCGAAGTGTTCTTCAATCCTCGGGTGTGGTTGCTGGTGTTGATCCTGCTGACCTTCAACACCGGTTTTTATGGCCTGGCGTTCTGGATGCCTTCGATCATCAAGAGCACCGGCATTACCAACAGTTTGCACATCGGTTTGCTGACCGCCATCCCTTACTCGGTGGCGGTGGTGGCGATGCTGCTCAACGCCCGGCACTCCAATCGCACTGGTGAGCGGCGCCTGCACGCGGCGATTCCGGCCTTCATTGGCGGTGCCGGCCTGATCCTCAGTGCCTTCTTCGCTGACAACCTGGTGTTGTCCGTGCTCTTTCTCAGCGTCTCCGCTTCCGGAATCCTCAGCCTGATGCCGATTTTCTGGACTCTGCCGGGGACCGTGCTGTCGGGCGTCGCCGCCGCAGCCGGGATTGGCATGATCAACGCCATCGGCAACCTGTCGGGCTTCACCGGTTCGATGATCACTGCAGTGGCGGAAACCCTGACGGGCAATATCAACAACGGCACCTATGTACTGGCCCTGTGTCTGTTGGTCAGTGGCGGGCTGATCCTGGCCATTCCCGCCTCGATGCTCGGCAGGACACCCAAGAGCGCCGCCACGGCAGCGCAACTGGAGGCTGCATGAATCTACACAACAAGCGCGTACTGGTGACGGCCGCGGGGCAGGGCATTGGCCTGGCCAGCGCCGTGGCCTTCGCCCGGGCCGGTGCCGAGGTGTTCGCCACTGACATCGATATCCGTGCCCTGACGGGGATCGAAGGGATCACCGCCATGCCCCTGGACGTCACGTCGCCCGCGGCCATCAGCGCCGCCTGCGAACGCATCGGCGGGCTCGATGTGCTGTTCAACTGCGCAGGCTTTGTGCACAGCGGCAATATCCTGGAGTGCGATGAAGTGGCCTGGGCGCGTTCGATGGACCTCAATGTCACGGCCATGTACCGCATGATCCGTGCGTTCCTGCCGGGCATGCTGGCCCGTGGTGGCGGCTCGATCATCAACATGTCGTCGGTGGCTTCCAGCATCAAAGGCGTGCCCAATCGCTTCGCCTATGCGACCAGCAAGGCGGCGGTGGTGGGCCTGACCAAATCCATCGCCATCGACTTCGTCAGCCAGGGCATCCGTTGCAACGCGATATGCCCGGGCACCGTGGATTCGCCTTCGCTGCGCCAGCGCATCGCCGACCAGGCCGCGCGGCAGGGTGTCGATGAAGCAGAGGTCTACCGGCAATTCCTCGACCGTCAGCCCATGGGGCGCATCGGCAGTACTGAAGAGATCGCGCAGTTGGCGGTGTACCTGGGCAGCGATGCGTCTGCCTACACTACAGGGGCGGTACACGTGATCGATGGCGGCATGAGCCTCTGAATTTTCAATTGAGCAGGAGCACTTCATGAAACTGTTGCGTTACGGCGAAAAAGGTTCGGAAAAACCTGGGTTGTTGGATGATGACAATCTAATCCGCGACCTCTCGGGCCACGTGCCGGACATCGCCGGTCAGGTCCTCGGCCCGGACAGCCTGGCAGCGCTCGCCGCCCTCGACCCGCGCAGCCTGCCGCTCGTTACCGGCCAGCCACGGATCGGTGCTTGCGTCGGTCAGGTCGGCAAATTTATCTGCATCGGCCTGAACTATGCCGACCATGCGGCCGAGTCGAATATGGAGGTGCCGAAAGAACCGATCATCTTCAACAAGTGGACCAGTGCTATCTGCGGGCCGAACGACGACATCCAGATCCCCCGCGGCTCGCTCAAGACCGACTGGGAAGTCGAGCTGGGCGTGGTCATCGGTAAAGGCGGGCGCTACATCGACGAAGTGAACGCCATGGAGCATGTCGCCGGCTACTGCGTCATCAACGATGTGTCCGAACGCGAGTGGCAGCTGGAGCGCGGTGGCACCTGGGACAAGGGCAAGGGCTTCGACACCTTCGGCCCCCTTGGGCCCTGGCTGGTGACCCGGGACGAAATCTTCGACCCACATACGCTGGATCTGTGGCTGGAGGTTGACGGACACCGCTACCAGAACGGCAATACCCGAACGCTGATCTTCAGCGTGCCGCAATTGATTGCCTACCTGAGCCGCTGCATGAGCCTGCAACCGGGGGATGTGATCTCCACCGGCACACCGCCTGGCGTCGGCTTGGGTATCAAGCCCAGCCCAGTGTTCCTGCGTCCGGGCCAGACCATTCGCCTGGGGATCGACGGCTTGGGCGAACAGCGCCAAGTCACGGTGCAGGCGGACTGATCGCTGGGCTCGCTGCCATCTTCGTGAGCCTGCTCGCTCCCACAGGGGCCTGTGGGGCAGATGAATTCTGTGCCTGTCGAAGATCAAACTGTGGGAGCGAGCCTGCTCGCGATGGCGGTGGGGCTGCTTGCATCCACACTGAATGTGCCGCCGCCATCGCGAGCAAGCTTTGCTCCCACAGATCTGACAGGTGTACGACCAGGAGAGCCAGGTCGGCTGCCAGGCCGCCATCGCGAGCCAGCTCCCACAATGGGAACGGAGTACGACCGGGAAAACCAGGCCGGCTATAAGGCCTAGCCTCACTTTGCACCAACACGCCTGACACGCTTCATCACCACCACAAAAAACACCGGCACGAACACCACCGCCAGCGTGGCGCTGATCATCCCGCCGATGACCCCGGTACCGATGGCCTGTTGGCTCGCCGAGCTGGCACCGGTGGCAATCGCCAGCGGTACCACCCCAAGGATGAACGCCAAGGAGGTCATGATGATCGGCCGCAAGCGCAGGCGTGCGGCCTGGAGTGTGGCATCGATCAGGTCGTGGCCTTCGTCGTACAGGCTCTTGGCGAACTCGATGATCAGGATCGCGTTCTTTGCCGACAGGCCGATGATGGTGATCAGCCCGATCTTGAAGAATACATCGTTGGGCATGCCGCGCAACGACACGGCCAATACCGCGCCGAGCACACCCAGCGGCACCACCAGCAACACCGAGGTCGGGATCGACCAGCTCTCGTACAACGCCGCCAGGCACAGGAACACCACCAGCAGCGACAGGCCCAACAGGATGGGCGCCTGGCTACCGGACAAGCGTTCCTGCAAGGATAACCCGGTCCATTCCTGGCCCAGGCCTGTCGGCCCCAGGGCCACCAGTCGTTCGATTTCGGCCATGGCTTGCCCGGTGCTATAACCCGGTGCCGGTTCGCCGGAAATACTCACCGCCGGATAGCCGTTGTAGCGGGTCAATTGCGCCGGCCCCTGGGTCCAGCGGGCTTGGACGAATGCGGACAGAGGGACCATCTTCCCGCTGTTGTTGCGCACATGAATCTTGAGCAAGTCCTCGACCTGGCTGCGCTGGTCGCCCTCGGCCTGGACCACCACCCGCTGCATGCGCCCCTGGTTGGGGAAGTCGTTGATGTAGGCCGAACCCACTGCCGTGGACAACACACTGCCGACGTCGGCGAAGGAAATGCCCAGGGCATTGGCCTGCTTGCGGTCGACCTCCAATTGCACCTGCGGTGCTTCGGCCAGGGCGCTTTCGCGCACATTCATCAGCATCGGGCTTTTTTCGGCGGCGGCAAGCAATTCGCTGCGGGCCTGCATCAACGTCGCATGGCCGAGGCCACCACGGTCCTGCAGACGGAACTCGAAACCGCTGGAGGTGCCTAGGCCGTCTACCGGCGGCGGCAGTACCGAGAACGCCATGGCGTCCTTGATTTGGCTCAGCGCCAGGTTGGCGCGCTCGGCGATGGACGCCGCCGAATCATCGGCGCCGCGTTGCGACCAGTCCTTGAGGGTGGTGAAGGCCAGGGCCGCATTCTGCCCGCTGCCGGAAAAGCTGAAACCGAGAATGATCGTGCTGTCGCCAACCCCCGGTTCGCCGGCGTTGTGGGCTTCGATCTGCTCCACCACCTGCACCGTCCGGTTTTTGCTGGCACCCGGTGGCAGCTGAATGTCGGTGATGGTGTAGCCCTGATCTTCCACGGGCAGGAACGAGGAGGGCAGGCGACTGAACAGCAGGCCCATGCCTACCAGCAACACGCCGTAGATCAGCAGATAACGGCCGCTGCGTTTCAACGCATAGGCCACCCAACCCTGGTAGCGGTCGCCGAATCGTTCGAAGCCACGGTTGAACCAGCCGAAGAAGCCGCCCTGGCTGTGGTGATCGCCCTTGGCGACAGGCTTGAGCAAGGTCGCGCAGAGCGCGGGGGTCAAGGTCAAGGCGAGGAAGGCCGAGAACAGGATCGACGTCGCCATCGACAGCGAGAACTGCCGGTAGATCACCCCCACCGAACCCTGCATGAAGGCCATCGGAATGAATACCGCCACCAGCACCAGGGTGATGCCGATGATCGCGCCGGTGATCTGCCCCATGGCCTTGCGCGTGGCCTCTTTGGGCGACAGCCCTTCCTGAGCCATGATCCGCTCGACGTTCTCCACCACCACGATGGCATCGTCCACCAGGATGCCGATGGCCAGTACCATGCCGAACATGGTCAGCACGTTGATCGAGAACCCCAGCGCGAGCATCGTGGCGAAGGTGCCCATCAGCGCCACCGGCACCACCAGGGTCGGGATCAGGGTGTAGCGGATGTTCTGCAGGAACAGGAACATCACGGCGAACACCAGCAACATTGCCTCGCCAAGGGTGTAGATCACCTTGGTGATCGAGACCTTGACGAACGGCGACGTGTCGTAGGGAATCTTGTATTCCACACCGGCCGGGAAGTAGCGCGACAGCTCATCCATCTTGTTGCGCACCAGGGTCGCGGTGTTCAAGGCATTGGCGCCCGGCGACAGTTGCACCGCCACGGCGGTGGAGGGCTTGCCGTTCAGGCGCGTGGAAAACTGGTATTCCTGGCTGCCGATTTCCACCCGGGCTACGTCGGCGATGCGCACCGTCGAGCCATCGGGGTTGGCCTTGAGCACAATGTCGGCAAACTCTTGCGGCGTGTTGAGCTGGCCTTTGACGACGATGGTCGCGGTAATTTCCTGGGTGCTGCGGCTCGGCAAATCCCCCAGGCTACCGGCCGACACCTGGGCGTTCTGCGCCACGATGGCGGCATTGACGTCAGCCGGGGTCAGGTTGAAGCCCACCAGTTTCTGCGGGTCGATCCAGATCCGCATGGCGCGCTCAGCCCCATACAACTGGGCCTTGCCGACACCGTCCAGGCGCTTGATCTCGTTCATCACGTTGCGCGCCAGGTAGTCGCTGAGGGCCACGTCGTCGAGCTTGCCGTCGCTGGAGGTGAGGGTGATCAGCAGCAGGAAGCCGGCGGAGACTTTGTCCACTTGCAAGCCCTGCTGTGTGACCGCTTGCGGCAGGCGCGACTCCACCGCCTTGAGGCGGTTCTGCACGTCGACCTGGGCCAGTTCCGGGTTGGTGCCTGGTTGGAAGGTCGCGGTGATGGTGGCGCTGCCCAGGCTGCTCTGGGACTCGAAATACAGCAGGTTGTCGGTGCCGTTGAGCTCCTCCTCGATCAGGCTGACCACGCTTTCGTCCACGGTTTGCGCCGAAGCGCCTGGGTAGACGGTGTAGATCTCGATTTGTGGCGGCGCCACGACCGGGTATTGCGCCACCGGCAGTTGTGGAATGGCCAAGATACCGGCCAACAGAATGAACAACGCGACGACCCAGGCGAATACCGGACGGTCGATGAAAAACTGCGGCATGGCTTAGTGTCCTGCCTGTGGCCCGGGAACCTGGGCGAGGGGAAGTGGGGTGTCATCGATCTGGACCTGGTCACCGGGCCGGGCGTGTTGCAGGCCTTCGATGACGATGCGGTCGCCGGGTTTCAAACCGTGGGTGACGACCCAGCGATCGTTTTGCGCGGCACCCAATTGCACCGGTTGCTGGCTGACCTTCTGCTCGGCGTCCAGCAGCAACACCTGGGCGACCCCGGCGCTGTCTCGCAGGATCGCCCGTTGCGGCACGGTGATGCCTTGGCTGTTGACCGCCTGTTCCAGGCGCACGCGAATGAAGCTGCCGGGCAGCAGGTCCAGGTCGGGGTTGGGGAATTCGCTGCGCAGGGTTATCTGGCCGGTGCTCGGGTCAACGCTGAGGTCGGTGAACAGCAACTTGCCGGGCAGCGGGTAAGGGCTGCCGTCGTCCTGAATCAACGTAGCCTTGGCCTGGCCCTGGCCGACCGCTTGCAAAAGCCCTGCGCGAAAGGCGCGGCGCAGGTCGTTGAGTTCGCGAGTCGACTGCGTGAGGTCGGCGTGGATCGGGTCCAGTTGCTGGATCAGCGCCAACGGCGTGCTTTCGTTCTGCCCCACCAGGGCGCCTTCCGTCACCAGGGCGCGACCGATGCGCCCGGAAATCGGCGCGGTCACCGTGGCGTACCCCAGGTTCAACCGCGCCCGCTCTACGGCGGCCTTGCTGGCAGCGACATCGGCTGCGGTCTGACGCACGCTGGCCCGGGCGTTGTCGTAATCCTGGCCACTGATCGCCTTGTCATCGATCAACTGAGCGTAACGCTGTGCCTGCAAGCGGGCCTGGAACGCATTGGCCTCGGCCTTGCGCAACGCCGCCTCGGCACTGTCCAGGTCGGCCTTGAACGGCGCCGGATCGATGCGAAACAGCACATCGCCTTTCTTCACATCGCTGCCTTCGCGAAACACTCGCTGCAAGACCACGCCGGCCACCCGCGCCCGGACTTCGGCCACTCGCGGCGCGGCGATACGGCCGCTCAGCTCGTTGCTGATCGACAGTGGCCGGGCCTGGACGGTTTCGACACGCACGCTTGCCAGCGGGGCGGAGGCTTCAGGGGTCGAGGTGCTATCACAGCCACTGAGCAGCAGTGTCCCGACCAACAGGCCCAGTGTGACGACAGGAATCTTGGACATGGTGCTTCCCCAATATTGAGCCGCCCATGGTAGGGATCCAGGCCCATGACAGGGGTGAAGCTTTGTAGGCGCTCTGTGAAATTGTGTAATCACACAGGCCGCTAAATCCGAAAATGCCCCACCAACTGCTGTTGACGGTTGGCCATGGTATGCAGCGAGTGACTTGCCTGAGAGGCTTCCTCCATTCGGCCGGTCAAGGTCTCGCTGATCCCGCGAATGTCACTGACGCGATGGCTGATGTCTTCTACCACGGCACTTTGCTCCAGGGCCGCGCTGGCGATCTGTTGGTTCATGTGTTCGATCACTGCCACGGCGTCGCTGATGTGCTGCAGCGCCGCATGGGTTTTTCCGACTTGAGCGACGCTGTCCCTGGCCTGTTCGCGGCTCAGTTGGGTGCTGTGCACGACCTCCTGGCTCAACTGCTGCAGCGCTTCGATCACCGTGCGTATCTGCTCGACCGAGTTCTGGGTGTTGCTGGCCAGATGACGGACTTCGTCAGCCACCACCGCGAAGCCGCGGCCCTGTTCACCCGCCCTGGCTGCTTCGATGGCGGCATTCAAGGCCAGCAGATTGGTCTGCTGGGCAATGGCGCAGATCACGTCCAGCACCTGGCCGATGTGTTGACTGCTGCCGGCCAACGCCTGCACTTGCCCGAGCGTGGTCTCCAGGCGCCGGTCGAGGTGATCGATGCTGGTGACCGCATCGGCGAACAGTTCACGCCCCGAACGGCTGGCATTTTCGGCGACGGTAGCGGCATCGGCCGCCTGGTGGGAGTGGCGGGCCACTTGCTGGGCGCTGGTGCTCATTTCATGCAGGGCGGTGGCTGCCAGCTCGACTTCCCGGTACTGCGTGTGCATGCCCGCGCTGACTTCCCGGGCCACCTGCGCCGACGTATCGGCGGTGTTGCGGGTGTCCAGGGACGCTTGCTGGATATCGCGAATAATGGGCTGCAATTTGTCGAGAAAGCGGTTGAAGCCATTCGCCAGTTGGCCCAGTTCATCGTGGCGGTCATTGGGCAGGCGCTGGGTGAGATCGCCATCGCCTTCGACAATCGCATCGAGCATATGCGCTACCCTCAGCAGCGGCCGGGTCACGCCATAAGCGGTGAGCCAGATAAGCAATAGTCCCAAACCGGCAGCCAGCAAGCCCAGACCGAGGTTGAACCAGTTGGCCTGGCGATGCTTGTCGTCCAGCTGTGCCTGCATTTGCAGGGCCGGCGCTTGCACCAGCGCTTGCGGCACGCGTATCTG
The DNA here is from genome assembly GCF_030687595.1 of Pseudomonas sp. FP2300. Classification (NCBI taxonomy): domain Bacteria; kingdom Pseudomonadati; phylum Pseudomonadota; class Gammaproteobacteria; order Pseudomonadales; family Pseudomonadaceae; genus Pseudomonas; species Pseudomonas sp. FP2300. Next base: position 4,168,103 of record NZ_CP117440.1, on the reverse strand, counting down.
CAACTGCCAGGGGGTATTGGCGGGAACGGTTTGCACGGCTTGTCGAACGTCGACTGAGGTGTCGGTCACACTGCCGCTATGGCCGGCAGTTTGCCCTGAAGGGGAAAGAATGTTGATCTCGCTGTGGCCGGGGTACAGGTCGTCGGCCAGTTGGGCGGCGAGTTCCTGAAGGGTCCCGAGACTGATGTCCATGCCCACCACACCGATGATTTTGCCCTGGTCCGACAGCGGGATGGAAATGCTGCTCATCAGGGTTTTCTGGCCTTCGACTTCAATCGCGTAGGGCTCCGTCACGCAGGTGTGCCCCTGGGTCTGTGGGCAGACGTACCAGGCGTTCGCCGGCTCGCTGCCCGGCGGCGCCGTGTTGGCACTGATCTGGGCTTCGCTGAGCACCTCCTGGACCAGATGTCCGGGTTGGCTCTGCGACCAGTACAGGGCAAAGCGACCGTTTTCGTTGCCGGCCAGGCTGCGTTGGCCCGCGAAACCGGCATCGTCACCGGCCAGCGCGTCGGGCAGCAGCACGACGTAGAAGCCGAGCACTTTCCCGCGATCCATAAGTGCCTGACGGGTCGCGCTGATCAGGTCCTGGCGCAACTGTCCTGGCGTCAGTCGCCCGTTCAGTGCCTGGGCGCGCAGTTGCAAGACCTGCTGGGCGAAACCTTCCCCATAGATCGCTGTTTCGCTGAAGAAGCGTTCCACCCGCTGACCATGAGCCAGGGCCTGAGCCTGCAGGCCTTCCAGGGCCGAGCGCCCCAACAGTTGACCGCTTTGCTGCTTGAGCAGCGTCGCGCCTTGCTGGTTCTGATACAGGGAGGCGCCGGTCAATGCCCCGACGACGGCCAGCAGGCACAGCCCACTCAAGAGTGTGATCCGCCATTGGATAGAGAGACGAGCGAAGAACATGCTGAAGTTTTCCTACACATGGGGGTTTTTATTGTTTTGGGCCCAGCGCTGTCTGAGCGGTGGGCGAGGTTATCTTGCGGCAGGATGCGCCTTCCCGTTATCCCGAATCGGCAGCCGTTGGGCTAATGCGGGTCACTCCAGAAAACGCAGAACCCGTGGCGAGGGAGCTTGCTCCCGCTGGACTGCGCAGCAGGCCCCCCAAAAAAAAGAGGGGCCGCTACGCGGCCCAGCGGGAGCAAGCTCCCTCGCCACGGGGCGTGTTGTTTGGTCCAGGGACATGATCGGCGTTCCGACAATGGGCCGACCTGTTTTGGGGCACGGCTTCGGATGCTGCCGTTTTGGGATAGCGAAGGGTTTTGGCAAGGGCCTAGCATCGAATCCAGCGTGCAAGCAGAACAATAAGCTTTTGGAAGTCGGCGAAGCTGGCCGTCTCCGATCCAGCAACAACTGCCTCATACAATAAGGTCAAGAACAATGAGTGTATCTTTCCCGATCAGCAGCTCGACGGAGTTGAAGCGCGGCGCCCTGGGCGTCGGCTTTATCATCTTCTTTGTGATTTCGGCGGCGAGCCCCTTGAGTGTCATCGCCGGCGGTTTCCCCATTGGCATCATGTTGGGCAACGGCGCCGGCACACCGGCATTGCTGCTCCTGGCGCTGCTGGTGTTGCTGGCCTTCTCGGCGGGCTACACCGCCATGTCCCGGCACATGACCAACGCCGGTGGCTTCTACGCGTTCACCTCCCGTGGCCTCGGTGGCCTGGCCGGTGGGGCGGCGGGGGTGCTGGCGATGTTTGCCTACAACATCCTTCAAGTGGGCCTGTATGGCATGTTCGGTGGCGTGGTCAGTGGCACGATGGCCAGCGTCTTTGGCCTGGACTTGCCGTGGTGGACTTACTCGCTCCTGGCAATGGCGAGCATTGCGATCCTCGGCTATCGCAAGATCGACCTGTCGGCCCGGGTCCTGTCGGTGGTGGTGGTTGCCGAGTACTTGGCGATCCTGACGCTGGATTTCGCCATTCTCAAGACCGGTGGCGACAGCGGCATCAATCTCGATTCGTTCGAGCGCAGCCATGTGTTCAGTGGTACGCCGTCAATCGGCTTGCTGTTCTGCTTCGCTGCCTTCATTGGCTTCGAGGCCACCACCATCTATGGCGAAGAGGCGAGGAACCCGCATCGTACGATTCCTATCGCCACCTACAGTTCGGTGCTGTTGATCGGTGGTTTCTATGCCCTGTCGGTCTGGTCGATGATCGTCGGCGTCGGGGCGGACAAGATCGTGCCGACCCTGCAGGCGCTCCAGGATCCCACCACCTTCATCTACGGCATGTCCGATCATTTTGTCGGCCCGTACCTGACCCAGATCATCCGCGTGCTGTTCATGGTCAGCATCTACGCCGGGTTGCTGGCGTTCCACAATGCCGCGGCTCGTTACTTCTATGCCATCGGCCGCGACGGTTTGCTGCACAGCCGGTTGGGGACCACCCATCGTGTGCACCAGAGTCCGCATATGGGTTCGGTCCTGCAAAGCCTGATCGCGGCGGTGGTGGTGCTGATTTTCGCCGCGCTGGACGCCGATCCGATCCTCCAACTGTTCGCCTGGTTCTCCAACCTGGCCACGCTGTGCGTGATCCTGCTCATGGCCCTGACCTCGGCGGCGGTATTTGTCTATTTCCGCGCGCATCCGGAACTGAAGCTGGGGCTCTGGCGCGGTCGGATTCTTCCGGGTTTTTCGTGCCTGGCATTGCTGGCGGTCCTGGCCCTTGCGGTGATTCATTTTGATGTGCTGACCGGCGCCAGCCAGCTCTTGTCCTACGGCCTTTGTGCCGTGATTCCCGCCGCGCTGATCGTCGGCGTGCTCCTCGCTGTTCGATTGCGCAAGGCTTCGCCCGAGCGGTTCATGGCGCTGGGAAGCCACAAGCTCTAAGGCGTCAAGCGACAACGTCAATCCACCCAGAAAACAAGTCCGCTGTCGTTCCGGACGGTTCGTCAGCGCGTGAAAGGAAGGTGCTATGCACGATTATCAAATGCTCATCAATGGGGCGCGGGTCGACGGTGAAAACGGCCACTTCGATGTGTTCAATCCGGCGACCGGTACCGTGTTCGCCCGCTGCCCGGCCGGTTCCCTGGCCCAACTGGACCTTGCCGTCGAAGCGGCGCAAGCGGCCTTTGTCGAGTGGCGACACAGTACTCATGAAAACCGCCGCCAGCGCCTGCTGAGCATCGCTGCCGATCTTGAACAGGAAGCCGAGTCGTTGGCCCGGCTCATTGTCCTGGAGCAGGGCAAGCCACTGGAACTGGCGTTCTCCGAAGTGATGGGCGCAGTGGCCTGGACGCGTTATGCCGCCGAGCAGCAGATTCCCGTAGAGCTGGTGGAAGAAACCCCGACCCAGCGCATTGAACTGCACCGCAAGCCGTTGGGCGTTGTGGCGTCGATCACGCCCTGGAACTGGCCGTTCATGATCGCCGTCTGGCACATCATGCCGGCGTTGCGGGCCGGTAACTGCGTGATCAGCAAACCGTCCAGCCTGACCCCCTTGAGCACCCTGCGCCTGGTGGACATCATCGCGCGCCATGTGCCTCGTGGCGTGATCAGTAGCGTGACTGGTGAACAAGGTTTCGGCAGCGCGATCACCGCCCATGCCGGTATCCAGAAGATTGTCTTCACCGGCTCGACCGCCACCGGCCAAAGCGTGATGCGCGGCGCCGCCAGCAACCTCAAGCGCCTGACCCTGGAGCTGGGCGGCAACGATGCCGCCATCGTGCTGCCAGGCACGTCGGTCGAGGCGGTCGCCGAAGATATTTTCCAGGCGGCCTTCCTGAACATGGGGCAGACCTGCGCCGCCCTGAAGCGTTTGTACATTCACCAATCCCAGTACGAGGCCTTTGCCGAGGCCCTGACCCTAATCGCCAGGCGTCAGGTGGTGGGTGACGGCCTGGCGCCTGGAGTCACTTTTGGCCCGGTGCAGAACCTCGAACAGTTGGCGCTGGTGGAGGAACTGGTGGCCGATGCCCGTGCCCATGGGGCGCGGGTGTTGTGCGGCGGTGCCCGTCTGGACCGTCCGGGCTTTTTCTATCCGCCGACCCTGGTTGCCGATGTCACCGATGGGCAGCGTCTGGTGGACGAGGAACAGTTCGGTCCGGTGCTGCCCCTGATTGCCTATCAGGATATCGAGGATGTCCTGCGCCGCGCCAACGCCGGCGACATGGGCTTGGGCGGATCGGTCTGGGGACGCGACAGCGAGCAGGCACAGGCATTGGCCAGTCGCCTGGAATGTGGCATGGCCTGGGTCAACTGCCATGCGCAGATCCAGCCGAATACGCCGTTTGGCGGCAGCAAGATGTCCGGGTTCGGCGTCGAGTTCGGCCTTGAAGGGTTGCTGGAGTTCACCGGCCAGCAACTGCTGTACGTACGCAAGCGTGAAACAGAATGAGGACTGCAACCATGTACGAGCAATACAAGACAGCACAGAAGAAGTTCTGGCACCCGATGAGTTCTTCGGCGCCAGCCAATCGCTCCAAGACGTTGATCATCGCCCGTGGCGACGGTAACTACATCACCGATATCGAGGGCCATCGCATGCTCGATGGTGTCGGCGGTTTGTGGAACGTGAACGTGGGTCATAACCGGGCTTCAGTGAAGGCGGCCATCGCTGCGCAGCTGGACGAGCTGGCCTATTACCAGACCTTTGACGGCATCGCCCATCCGCGGGTGTTCGACCTGGCCGAGCGGCTGACGTCGATGTTCGCCCAGGAAAACATGGCCCGGGTGCTGTTCAGTTCCGGCGGTTCCGATGCGGTCGAGACGGCCCTGAAAATGGCCCGTCAATACTGGATCGCCAGCGGTGAGCCAGGGCGCACGCGCTTTCTGTCGCTGCGCAATGGCTACCATGGCGTGCACGTGGGCGGTACATCGGTGGGCGGCAATGGGGTCTATCACTACAACCACGGGCCGCTATTGGCCGGCTGTCATCTGCTCGATACGCCGTGGCTGTACCGCAACCCCTGGGATTGCCGCGATCCGGAAGAATTGACTGCCCACTGTATTCGTCAGTTGGAAGACCAGATCGCGCTGCTTGGCCCACAGACCATTGCTGCGCTGATCGCCGAACCGGTACAAGGCGCCGGCGGCGTGATCGTGCCGCCCGCGCATTACTGGAAGCGGCTGCGCGAAGTCTGCGACCGCCACGGCATCCTGTTGATCGCCGATGAAGTGGTCACCGGTTTCGGCCGCACCGGCTGCATGCTCGGCAGTCGCGGCTGGGGTGTCGCGCCCGACGTCCTGTGCCTGGCCAAGGGCATCACTGCTGGCTACATCCCCATGGGCGCCACGGTCTTCAACCAGCGCATCGTCGATGCCATCGAGAACGGCCCGGGTTTCAGCAGCGTGATCATGCACGGCTACACCTACAGCGGGCATCCGACCGCTTGTGCGGCGGCCCTGGCGGTGCTGGACATCGTCGAGGCCGAGGATCTGCCGGGTAACGCGGGAACAGTCGGAGCCCAGTTGCTGGAGCAACTGCAACCGCTGACCGAACGTTATGCGGTGGTGGGTGAAGTGCGTGGCAAGGGCTTGATGATCGCCGTGGACCTGGTGGCGGACAAAGTCACGCGCGAACCACTTGACCCGGCCAACGGCCTGGCCTCGCGCATCGCCGAGCAAGCGCGCCTGGCCGGCGTTTTGATGCGCCCGATCGGCAACAAAATCGTGATGTCGCCACCGCTGACCCTCACCAGCGACGAGGCCGCCCTGATGGTCGGCGCGTTGGACAGCGCGCTCGCCGATTGCCGCTAGCCTGATAGCCGGCGCAGTGTCCTGCGCCGGCTCCTGAATATAAAGACAGCCTTCAAAGGTGCACCACAAGGAGCTCCAGCCATGCGGTCTCTATCTCGTATGGATTTTTTCGGCAGTGGCCTTGCCTGTACGCTGGCGCTTTGTGCCACGAGTCAGGTTCAGGCCTATGAGTTGTATGCCGATGAAGACACTCACCTCAACGCCGACCTGCTGGCGGTGTTCGGCCATTTCAACAGTCGTAAGAACTACGACGGCACGCCCGGCGGTTCAACCTGGCGCGAAGGCTTCATCAAGTATGGCGTCAGCGGCGACCAGGGCCTGGCCGGCCACGGCACTGCCTACGGTGCGTTCAACCTGATCAGTTCCGCCACTTGGGGCGATGGCGATCCGGCCGGTAATTCCCTTGGGTCCGAGCGCACCACCAAGATCGAAGACGCTTACCTGGGTTGGCGCTCCGCCGATCTGTTCCCTGTGCTGGGGCAGGACGGTGTCGACATCTCCGGTGGCCGCCAGGTGGTCAAGCTGGGCCGGGGATTCTTGATCAACGATGACGGGCCGAACCTGGGCAAAGGGCCGGCCGATGGTCGCTTGAATCGTGGTGGGGCCTATTACCTGGCGGCCCGGCACGCCTTCGATCAAACCGCCGTGTTGCGCCTGGGCGGGCAGGATGGGTTGCATGGCAGTGTGGTATGGCTCAAGTCCGACAACCGTGCCCAGGCCGAAACCGAATTGGCCGCCGGCACGCTGGATTACACCGCCAGGGCCGGTACGTTGGGCCTGACATGGGTGCATGGCCTCGACGTGAACGAGCGGTGGGCCAGCGACTTCCAGAAGCAACGCAAGGACATGAACGTCTACAGCATTCGTGGGGAAGGCGACGCGGGTATCGAAAATGCCAGCCTGGCATTCGAATACGCCTGGCAGGACAAGAACGCCGGCCCACAGAACGCCTGGTACGCCGAGGCCGGCTACACCTTTGCCGATATCGCCTGGGCGCCCAAGCTGACGTACCGCTACACCCGCTATTCCCAGAAGTGGGACTCGCTGTTCACCGGGCAGAGCACGGGTTATGGCACCTGGTTCCAGGGTGAAGTCGCGGGTAACTATGCCGGGCCATTCAACAGCAATACGGGGATCCATCATGTGGGCTTGAAGGCCACGCCATTGGAGAGCCTGACCCTCGGTGCGTTGTACTTCGATTACAACACCGTACGTAAAGACAACGCCTTGAACCTGGATGCCCGTGAGCTGGATGTGTATGCCGAGTGGGCCGTCAACGAGCATTTGATCATCACCCCGCTGATAGGCCTCTACAAGCCGGATCGGGATGCAACGACGGGGGGTAATCAAGTGACGGGCAATGGCACCAACGTGTACAGTCAGGTGACGGTGGCCGTTCCGTTCTGAAGCGGGGGGCTGGTTCCCTGAACCCGTGGCAAGCGAGCTTGCTTCCTCGCCACGGGGTAGTGTCCAGCCAGCCCCGACCATCCGTCTGTAACCTGCTCAAACCTGTCAGCTCCGACAGTAGGCGCCGAACACATTCCGCGTCATAAATCGCTCCATCGTCCATTGCGCGACCGGAGTGCCCGCCATGTCGACCCAACCGGAAAAAACGCCCGTGTCGCCGGCCATGCGCTCGGCTGTATGTGGATTGATGCTGGCCTCTGTTGGGTTGGTATTGGGTGCTGGGTCGGCGGTCGCTGGCATGCAGCCTCCGCCTTCCACCCCGATTACGCCGGGTGAAATCATCGGGGAGAGTCAGCTCGAGAAGGCTCGCTGCGTACAGCAGTCGGATCCGGCAAAGTACCGGCGTGCGCGCGCGGTGGGCAGGATCCATTCCAGACTTGGAGGTGGAACTGTCTGGCGGGTAGGGCCTGGAAACCTCGCGCTGACCAACTGGCATGTTGTTGACCAGGACGCGGGCGACCCGACCCAAATGGTGGTGAGCTTCAATTACGAAGAAACATCTTGCCATTCGGACAGTACGGCGGATGTGGTTCGGGTGCCGGTCGAGCGGATCGTGGCCTATGATCGGGATAAGGATTTTGCGCTGCTTGCCCTCGACGAGGATATCGTCAACAGCGGTGCGCTGGATTCCTTCGGTTATCTGGGCCTGAACACTCAGGTCCCGCATATTGGTGCTGACGTCTACCTCGCCGGACACCCCAGTGCTTTACCGAAGCGGGTCTCTCGCGATCACGACGACGGTCTTCCCTGCCGGGTGATCGATGTGGGTGACAACGGCCGTTACGGTTGGGTGAAATATAATTGCGATACCGAGTCCGGCAGTTCCGGATCACCCGTGATCGACGCGTCAACCAATACGGCAGTTGCTCTCCACAGTGGCGGTAGTGCCTCAGCCAACTCGGGCACGCAGATGGCTGAAATCTGGCCGGACATCGCGCGGTATTTTGATGGCAGGTTGCCCGAGGGCAGTATCCCGGTGGAACAGCCGACCGTGCCGGTGGCCAAGCCGGGAGCCGTTAGCGTACAGGTGCCGGTGCGCGTGACACAGGTGGACGGGGAATCTGCGGTGGGAGGGGCGTCCGGTGAGCAGCTGTATTACCACGCCCCTGCACACACCACGATCACCGACGTGTTCTGCCAGAGCGCAACCACCAAGTGGATTGCCGAGGACGGCGACGCCGCGTCATGTACCCTGTCAAGCGCAGCAGACTGGACCACAGAACAGTCGGTGACGCTCCGCGTGGATGACACCGCCCCCGACGGCCAAATCGTCGACGGCCGGGTACGGCTACTGTCTGACACAGGGCAAACCCGCGGAGGAACCAACACCACCCTGAACGTGATGTCGCTGGACCCAGGTGAGGTGGCATCGCTACAGGCACAGGCCGGAAATCTTCAGGCGGCCCCGGTGGACACCAGGTTCGCGGAGCCGTTAACGGCGCGGGCGATAGACCCGCTGGGCGAGATTGTTGTGGGTGCGGATGTCACCTTCGCGGTCTCCGATGAAGGGGCGACAGGGACGCGCTTCGACGGGGGCGATCAGACACCGATCGTGCAGACGAACGCCGATGGTGATGCAACCTCGCCGAGGCTGGTCGCCGGCTCCGGGGTGGGCACGCTGCAGGTGACCGCCACCTCTAACGACAGAATGGCCAGGTTCTACTTGAGGGTGGTGTCGGAGGAGGGGGACCCGACGGATGATGTGGAGTCTCTGATCCTGGCAGGTGGGAATGGACAGATCGCACCAGCGGGTACCGAGTTCACTCTTGCGCTCATGGTTCGAGCCTCGAATCAGGACAGGGATCCGGTGGCGGGGGCCTGGGTCGTCTACACGATCACTGATGATGGTAGGACAGGGACCCGATTCGTCGGGGTCGATCAGACGCCGACGGTGACGACCAGCAGCAGTGGTGACGCAGTGTCATCGAAGCTGATTGCTGGTCACACACCGGGTTTCGTGACGGTGACCGCGACCTCCAATGGCAAGGCGGTGACGTTTCTCTTGGTGGTGAGTCCGAGTTGAGAAGTCGATCGAACAGAACGCTGGATAACGTCGATCTGCGTTAACCGCCGTCACATCCCGTGGGCAGCCGCAGGCGGATTCTGCATGCGTTCGGCAATCCGCCGGGTGGTGTCCATCACCATCTCAATCACGGTTTCCTGGCGCAGCAATTTGAAGTTGTGGGTGCTGCCGACCGCCGAAAGGCTGCCCACCACCTCGTCGAGCCCTGGGTTGACGATCGGCGCCGCGATACCGGTGAGCCCCAGGTTGAGTTCATCGTGGGTCAGGCAATAGCCGTCCTTGCGGATCTTTTTCGCTGCCTTGGAAAAGCTGGCCCAGTCGTAGGTGCTGTCAGGGTCATTGGCCAGGTGTTCCTCGAACAGGCGTTGCAGGCGTCGACCCTTTTGAAAGGCGATCAACACCTTGGACTGCGCACCGCGAAAAAACGGCAGCGGCTGGCCGCGTCCGAATGCGAACTGGTAGGTGTCATTGGGTTCGGCGATGTAGGTGTTGATGATGTGTCCGTCATAGAAAACGCTGGCGAACACCGCCAGTCCGGTGGCTTCGGACAGCTCGTGCATCAACTCGCGGCCCGCCACGAGGATCGGGTCGTACTGGCGCATCATCCAGTCGAGTTCGATGATGCGCGGCCCCAGGCCATAGCTGCCGGCATCCACCCGCACCAGCAGGCCGGCGTCACACAAATCCTTGACGTAACGGTACACGGTCGCCCGTGACAGGCCCATGCGCTCGGCGATGGTCTCGGGGTCGATCTTCAGCGTTGCCGGGCCGAAGAGGTCCAGCACACTCAGCATTTTGCTCAGACTGCTCATTTCGCTCCTAAAGGGGGGAATGGCGCGTAGGTGGTCGTTGGGTGAGCACTATAGGTAGCCGCGGCAGTGATGAAAAGCCCGCAGGCTCGCTCAGGAGCGCGTTGTCACGGTAACCCAATGTCTGAGAAATACAAGCTCATTTGCGGCGGTTTTATCTCAATAAAAATGCATAAATCTCAAAATATGATTTTTATGCAGAAAAATAGCTTGTTTTGTCGGTTCTCCTGTGTGATAAATCTCAGCCACTGCAAACGCTCGATCAAGAGGGCTGGAAATGAATGGTGCGCAACTGATAGTGAAGGCGGCGGTGGCGAGTGGTATCGAATACTGCTTCGCCAATCCCGGAACGACTGAAATCCCCCTGGTGGCAGCCATGGCCAGTGCGCCAGCCCTCAAGCCGGTATTGTCCTTGTTCGAGGGGGTATGCACCGGTGCCGCGGACGGCTACGGCCGGATTGCCGGCAAACCGGCGATGACCCTGACTCACCTGGGGCCTGGCTTTGCCAATGGCATTGCCAACCTGCACAACGCGCGTCGCGCCAATACCCCGATCGTCAACGTCATCGGCGATCATGCGTCATGGCACGTCAACTACGATCCGCCGCTGGCCAGTGATATCCAGGCCCTGGCCGGGAGCGTTTCCGGATGGGTGCGCACATCGCGCACCGCATCGGGTGTAGGCGAAGATTTCCAAGAGGCCGTGCGTGCCGCCTGGCAAGCCAACGGACAGATCGCCAGCCTGATCCTGCCAATGGATCTGCAAGCCAACACTGTGCAACATGAGAAAGCCTTCACGGCATTGCGGGCCCCGGTTCGGCGTTTTGCCGGTGACCGGATCGAGGCGGTCGCCCAGGCATTGCGTGATGGCCGGCGCCTGGTGTTTATCGTTGGCGACCAAGGCTTGTCCGTCGCCGGGCTCGAAGCGGCGGGGCGCCTGGCCCAGTTGCCGGGTGTGCGCCTGTTCGCCGAAACCTTTCCACGCCTGAGCTATCGCGGTGGTGGCCTGCCTGACCTGGATCGTCTGCCTTACTTCCCCGAAGTGGCCATTGAGATCCTTGACCAATACGACGCGGTGGTTTGCGCCGGTGTGCCGGACCCGATCAGTTATTTCGGCTACGAAGGCATCGCTTCTCGCCTGGCTGAACGTGAACGCCTGCTCTGCCTGGCGGAAGTCGGGGACGACGTCGCCGGAGCGCTCACTGCGCTTGCCGATGCGCTCGAGGCGCCGGCTTATGTGCCAACGCCAATGGGTATCGAGCTGCCACCAGGCGATGCCACGTTGACGCCCCAGTCCGTGGGTCAGGTGCTGGCCGCATCGCTGCCGGACGATTGCATCGTTTCGGTGGAAGGCGGGACGTGCGGCTATCCATTCTTCACCGCCTCGGCCCACGCCGCGCGGCATCGGGTCTTGACCAACACCGGTGGGGCCATCGGCCAGGGTATTCCGGTGGGCTTTGGCGCCGCCATGGCCGAGCGTGGCAACCAGGTGTTCTGCCTGCAATCGGACGGCAGTGCCCAGTACACCATCCAGACCTTGTGGAGCATCGCCCGCGAGCAACTGCCGGTGGTGATCCTGATCGCGGCCAACCATCGCTACGCCATTTTGCAGAACGAGCTGCGCCGCTTCGGCATGACCGAGCTGGGCCCCGAGGCCTTGAGCCTGACCGTACTGGACCGTCCACGCATCGATTGGAAAGCCTTGGCCAAGGGCTATGGCTTGCCGGCCAGCACCGTGCACACCAATGGTGAGCTGCATCGGGCCCTGGCCAATGCCAAGGCCGACGGCGGCCCTTGCCTGATTGAAATGGCGCTGTGAAGGAGCGGATATGAACCCGATTCAATTGTTACCTGCCGTCGAGAAGTTCCTGTCGCAACCGGGACGCCTGTTTATCGGCGGCACCTGGCAGGACGCCGCCAATGGCCGTCGGTTTGCCGTGGAGAACCCAGCCACTGAGCAGACCCTGACTGAAGTCGCCGAAGGCGGCGAGCGCGACGTGGATGCAGCGGTCGCCGCCGCCCGCGCGGCCTTCACCGGGACCTGGGCGCAGCAGTCGCCGGCCCAGCGTGGGTTGTTGCTGTTTCGCCTGGCGGAACTGCTCGACCAGCATCGCGAAGAGTTGGCGCAACTGATCACCCTGGAAAACGGCAAGCCGATTGCCAACGCCCGCGGGGAGGCGGCGAGTGCCGCCAACATCATTCGCTACTTTGCCGGCTGGCCGACCAAGATCGAAGGCAGCACGCTGCCGGTATCGCCTTCCAGTGGCGCGCCGATGCTCAACTACACCTTGCGCGAGCCAGTGGGCGTCTGTGCGTTGATCGTGCCGTGGAACTTCCCGCTGACCATGTGCGTGTGGAAGCTCGGCCCGGTGCTGGCGACCGGTTGTGTCGCGGTGCTCAAGCCCGCCGAGCAGACGCCCCTGGTTGCCATTCGCCTGGTGCAACTGATCGAGGCCGCCGGTTTCCCGGCCGGGGTGGTCAACCTGCTCACCGGTCTTGGTGTGCATACCGGCGCACCGCTGGCCCAGCACCCGGACGTGGACAAGATCGCCTTCACCGGATCGACCCAGGTGGGACGGCTGATCGCCCAGGCCGCCACCGGCAACATGAAGAAGGTTTCGCTGGAGTTGGGTGGCAAGTCTCCCAACATCATCCTGCCGGACGCCGATATCGTCCGGGCCGCCAAAGGCGCCGCCGACGGCATTTTCTACAACCAGGGGCAAGTCTGCACCGCCGGATCGCGTCTGTACGTGCACGCCAGCGTCCTCGACCAGGTGCTTGAAGAACTCCAGCGCCACGCGGCCGCCCATGTGTTGGGGCCTGGCCTGGATCCGGCCAGTAGCATGGGCCCGCTGGTCTCGGCCCGGCAATTGGGTACGGTGCGTGGCTATCTGCAACGGGGCCAGGAAGAGGGCGCCGAACTGATCTGCGGCGGTGACCGGCCGGCCCACCTGGAACAGGGGCACTTCATTCAGCCCAGCGTGTTTCTCGACCGCGCCGAGCGTGCCTGTGTCGCCCGGGAAGAAATTTTCGGCCCGGTGCTGACCGTCATGAGCTGGACCGAAATCGACGAGCTGGTACTACGCGCCAACGACTCGCCTTACGGCCTGGCCGCCGGTCTCTGGACCCGTGACTTGCGTTCCGCCCATCGCGTGGCTGCGCAGTTGAAGGCCGGCTCGGTGTGGATCAACTGCTGGAACGTCGTCGACCCGGCCTCGCCATTTGGCGGCTACAAGCAATCCGGCTGGGGCCGGGAAATGGGCAAGAACGTGATCGATGCCTACACCGAAACCAAAAGTGTCTTCGTCGATCTCGCCTGAGCCGAACAATCACAAGAGGAACTGCTATGGATCTGGAATTGCAAGGCCGCGTGGCGATCGTCACCGGCGGTGGTATGGGTATCGGCAAGGAAGTCGCGCGTTTTCTGTCCCAGGAAGGTTGCAAGGTGGTGATCTGTGCGCGGCGCATGGAGTTTCTCCAGCAGGCCGCCGAGGAAATCACCGCAGAAACCGGCAACGAAGTGCTGCCGCTGTTCTGTGACACCAACCAGATGTCGGGGGTGTCGGACATGGTCGAGGCGGCCCACAAGCACTTTGGCCGCATCGACATCCTGGTCAACGGCGCCGCGGCACCGTCCGGTGTGGTGCGCAACGACATCGAACATGCCGGTGACGATGAATTGCTCTCGGACCTCAACACCAAGGTGATCGGCTATTTCCGTTGCGCCAAGGCAGTGACTCCGCACATGAAGGCCGGCGGCTTCGGTCGCATCATCAACATCGGTGGCCTGACCGGGCGCGGCAGCAAGGTGCTTTCGGGCATGCGCAACCTGGCCATTGCCCACATGACCAAAACCCTCTCCGACCAGTTGGGCCCATCGGGCATCACGGTCAACCTGATCCACCCCGGTGTAGTGGATACCCCGCACATCCAGGAGCTGTACGAGCGCGAAGGGGTCAAGCAGGGCAAGACGCCCGAGCAGGTGGAGCAGGGTTACATCGACGCGACGCCGATCCGGCGCACCCTGGCGCCCATCGAAATGGGCTGGCTGATCGGTTTCCTCGCATCCCCCAAGGCCGGTGCCGTGACCGGGGAATCCATTGGCATCGACGGCGGCTTGACCCGTGGCATCTTCATTTGAGGAGCAGCAGTGATGAGTAACGGAACCCTTTTGGTCGCCACCGTAGGGCAGGCGGTAATCCGCAGCGCCGACGATGGCCGCACCTGGCATCGCCTGGGCCTGGGCCAGGACCTGGAATTCGATGCGATCACCCGATCCCTGAGTGTCCATCCGGGGACACCGGAGGTGATCTACGCCGGCACCGACGTCGGCTTGTGCATCAGCCGTGACACCGGAGGCTATTGGCAGCGGGTGGATTCACCGTTCAATGGGCAGACCGTCTGGAAGGTGGCCGTGGATCCACAGGATGCACAGCGCATTTTCGTCGGCACCGGTGCGCCTTCGCGAGCGGTGCTGTGGCGCACCCTGGACGGCGGCCAGAGCTGGGATCGTGCCCCGGTGGAGATTCCAGAGTTCTGCGATGGCGTCAGTCGTCCGCGCTTGCTGGCCTTCGCCTACGACCCGACGGATCGCAACCAGCTCTGGTTCGGCCTGGAGGAGGGTGGGCTGTTCCACAGCCGTGACGGTGGCGACACCTGGACCCGTGTCGATGACCGCTTGCTGTGGGACTTCAACTCGGACGTGCACAACATCCTGGTTATGCCCAACCATGGGCAAAAGGTCATTGTGGTGGTGTGCGTCAACGCCGTTTACCGCAGTCTCGACGAGGGGCTGACCTGGACCGGCATCGTCGCGCGGGAAGCTTTCGGCCTGTACTACGTGCGCGCCATGAATGCCCCGATGGGCAGCGAAGATACCCTTTACCTGAGCATTTCCGACGGCACACCGGGCACGACCAGCAAGGTGCTGGTCTCCCGGGACGCCGCCCTCAGTTGGGAAGTGTTGCCACTGCCGCAGCAACCCAATTCCTGTGTCTGGGCGATTGCCTTGAACCCTGCCGACCCTCGCCAGATCGTCGCCGGTACCAAGTACGGGCATCTGTTCACCTCCGAGAACGGCGGTGACGGCTGGCAGAAGCAGTGGCGTGAATTCAGTGAAATCGCTGATGTGCTCTGGACGCCCGCCGTGGCGCAAATCAAGTCCGGGCATCAATCCATCATCAAGAAGAACTGAGGTATCGCGCGATGAAAGTCGAAGTCGTTCGTACTCACCTGTCGTTGTTCGTGAGCGACCCTGAAGTGTCGGCACGTTGGTACGCCGACGTGCTGGGCATGCATGAAAGCGCCCGGGGTGAAAGCTGGATCATGATGGCGTTTGGTGCCAAGCATCACGACATCGCGTTGCTCCGCGCGGAACCCGGAGCCCACCAGGGCGGCCTGGGGTTGCAGCACTACGGGCTGGAGATCGCGGGCGACATGACCACCCTGCGCAAGCTCTACGGCATGTTGCTGAAAAAGGGCGTCGAGGTGGTGAAGATCACCGACCACGAGATCGGCAACGGCGTGTATTTCAACGACCCCGATGGCAATCGCATGGAATTTTTCCTCGAGTCCGAACACGACGATGCACGCGGCAAGGCCCGCTTCAAGGCGGCCGGGGCGCCCAGCCGCCATTTTGATCTCGACCCACTTTAAGGAGATACGTCTGATGAAAACCGCAAATTTCGCCAGTTACCACATTCGCAAATGGTACAGCTTCGTCGAGGAAACCCTGGCCAATGAAACGGGCCAGTTGGCCGATGGTGAGCCGCTGTTCAAGTACGCCATTGGCGCCGTGATCGCCAACCCTTACGCCGGACGCTTCAGCGAAAGCCTGGCCGAGCTGATCGAGCCTTCACCGTTGTTGGGCCAGGAGTTTGGTCGGCGCATCCAGGCTCTGGCCGGCCAGCGGGAAATCGTGAGTTACGGCAAGGCGTGCCTGGTGGGCAGCCAGGGCGAGTACGAGCATGGCAATGCATTGTTGACCAATCCGGCGGCGGATCCGATCCGCGTCGCATTGGGCGGCGGCAAGTCCTGGGTGCCTTCTACGGGCAAGCGTGGCGGGCCTGGCGTGACCATCGATGTGCCGCTGGCCCACAAGGACGCGCTATATGTCCGCTCGCACTACGACAGCATTTCGCTTTCGTTCGGTGATGGTCCCTCGGCCGACGAGCTGGTCATCATCTGGGCCTTCGCCACGCGCGGGCGCTTGCATGCACGTCTCGGTGGCCTCCAGGCTGCGGACGTGAAAGGTAATGACGGCCTGTATTGAGGTGCGTTGATCGTGGGAAGCAAACGAATGTCTGCAAACAGCCAGTTCTTCACCAATCGATCCGGGATGCGCCTGCACTATCTGTCCTGGGGCAATGCGTCGGGCATTCCCGTCCTGATGCTGCATGGGTTGCGCGCCTATGCCCAGACCTGGACGTCATTGGCCAATGCACTGGGTGAGCAGTACTGTTGCTACGCCCTGGATCAGCGCGGTCGTGGCGACAGTGACTGGGCAGAAGCTTCCAGCTACCGGACCGAGGCCTATGTCAGTGATCTGGAAGATTGGGTCGCGCACCTGGGGCTTGAGCGTTTCGTCCTGGTCGGGCATTCCCTCGGCGGCACCAATGCGCTGGAGTATGCCCGGCTCAACCCCGGCCGCCTGCAAGCCCTGGTGATCGAAGACATCGGCCCCGGTTCGTCGGTCAGCGGCGACGGTGCAGAGCGCATCCGTCGCGAGATGAGCCAGACGCCGCTGTCGTTTCCCGACTGGGAAAGCGCCGCGCAATTCTGGCGCCGATCGCGGCCGGGTCTGTCTGCCCAGGGGCTGACGTCCAGATTGACCCACTCGATGAAGCAAACACCGGAAGGCATCGGCTGGCGCCATGACCAGGCAGGGATTGCCGAGGCGCGCTTGAGCATCACCCCGACCGATCTGTGGCCGGCGGTTCGGGCCCTGGATTGCCCGACGCTGTTCATCCGCGGCGCGCGTTCCGACTTCCTGCCCCAGGCGACCCTGGAGGCTATGAAAGAGGCCAACCCGCAGGTGCGCACAGCGCAAATCGCCGATGCCAGCCATTATGTCCATGACGATCAGGAGGACACCTTCAACCGTGTCGTCAGGGACTACTTGCACGACCAATGCCTACAACCACAACAACAAAGCGGTGAATAGCGATGAAGCAGGAGAAAACCCAGGTTGTCATCGTGGGCGGTGGCCCGAACGGGATCACGGCCGCTCATTACATGGGGCTGTACGGAATCGACTGCATCGTCCTTGAATTGGCTGACGGCGTCCTGCCGTATCCGCGCGCGGTGGGCATGGATGACGAGGCGCTACGGGTGTTGCAGGGTATCGGCATCGCCGAGCTGGCCGCGCGCGACATGATCTGCAACGTGCCCTTGCGTTACTACAATGCGCGAGGCGTCTGTTTTGCCGAGGTCAAACCGAGCACGGCGAACTATGGCTGGCCGATGCGCAACATCTTCATGCAACAGTTGCTTGAAACGACATTGCGCGAACAACTGGGCAAACACACCAGCGTCGAGTTGCGCCAGGGCCATGAAATGCTCGACCTGGAGCAGGATGCCGAGGGCGTGACCTTGCAGGTGCGAGATGCCGGGGGCGAGCTCTATCAATTGCAGGCGCAGTACGTAATCGGCGCCGATGGCGGACGTTCCAGCGTGCGCAAGAAGCTCGGTATCGAACTGCTGGGGCTGACCCATCCGCGCAAATGGGTGGTGATCGACACGGCCAACGACACCCTGGATGCACCTTATACGGCCCTGCATGCCGACCCTCAGCGTCCCTTCGTCTGCATCTATCTGCCGTATCAGCAACGGCGCTGGGAGTTCATGCTCCTGGAGGGTGAAGACGAGACCAGGATGTGCGAAGAGGCGACGATCCGGGACTTGATCCGTGGACATATCGGCGAGGCGGTCGATCAGCTGGAAATCATCCGGATCCGCGCCTACACCCATAATTCCCGGGTCGCGGCGCGTTTTGTCCAGGGCCGGGTGGCATTGGTGGGGGACGCGGCGCATATTTCCCCGCCCTGGGCCGGGCAGGGGCTCAATTCAGGCTTGCGTGATGTCGCCAACGTTGCCTGGAAGCTCGCCGCGATTCTCCAGGGGCGTGCATCGCCGGCGATTCTGGCCAGTTACGATCAGGAGCGCCGTGGGCATGCGACCGACCTCATCGCGTTGGCCGACAACATGGGTGCCGTCCTGGGGCTGACCAACCCGCTGATGGCCGGTGTCCGGGACTGGTTGTTCCAGGCCGTCAACAGCGTCGACAACCTTCGCTCGCACTTGCTGGAATTCAAGTTCAAACCCAAGGCGACCATCACCAAAGGCCTGGTGTATCACGAGCGCGCCGAGCTGCATGAGGATGATCTGGTCGGGCAGTTGTTCATCCAACCGTCTATCGAAGATGCCCAGGGCCAGCGCCGGCGCCTGGACGAAGTGTTGGGGCATTCCTATGCGGTGCTAGGGTATCGGGTCAATCCGAGCGAACAGCTCAGCGAGCAAACCGCCGCCTGGTGGGCGCGCTGGGACACACGCTTCATCCAGATCAATCGTTCGCGCAGTGGCGTGGGGCGTAACCAGCCCTTGTCTGCCAATGGCGCCATTTGCGTCGAGGACGTCGATAACCGCCTGGGCGAATGGTTTGCCAAGGTGCGTGATTGCATCGTGGTGGTGCGGCCGGATCGGTTTGTCGCGGCGATCACCACACCCGAGCGGCTCGAAGGCGTATTGCGCAAACTGGCGGAGCAACTCTCATGAGGCGCGAAGACGATCTACTGGTCCGGCTTCACAATGCCGCGCAGGCCGTACACCCCTTGCCTTCGTTGGAGCCTCACGCCTTCGACCTGTCGGCGGGCTACACCTTGCAGCGCGAGGCAATGCGCCGACGCCAGGTCGCTGGTGAGCAGTTGACCGGATGGAAGGTGGCCTTCGCTGGCCGCGCCGCCCAGGACCGTTTCGGTATTGATGAGCCGGTATTGGGCGGACTGACCGATGTCATGGCTGTGAAACCCGGCAGTACGCTGGCGCTTGCACGGCTGATCCAGCCCAAGCTGGAAATCGAGTTGGCGTTTGTCCTGGGGCGTACGCTGGTGCCAGGTTTTTACAGCGACGAAGATATTCTGGCCGCTGTGTCCGAGGTCGCGCCGGCGTTCGAAATTGCCGATTGCCGCTGGGAGGGCTGGCGTTTCGGCGTCGGGGCGTTTCTGGCCGACAATGCCGCTGCGGGGCTTTATTGCCTTGGCTCGCGAGTCAGGTTTCATCCTGAGCAATTGACCCACGTGACCTATCGCCTGGAATGCGACGGGGTGCCCTGCGGCGAAGGCAATGCCCAGGCGCGCGAGGACACCCCCCAGGCAAACCTGTGCTGGCTGGTACGGCGCTTGCTGGCCGA
The DNA here is from genome assembly GCF_030687595.1 of Pseudomonas sp. FP2300. Classification (NCBI taxonomy): domain Bacteria; kingdom Pseudomonadati; phylum Pseudomonadota; class Gammaproteobacteria; order Pseudomonadales; family Pseudomonadaceae; genus Pseudomonas; species Pseudomonas sp. FP2300. The sequence goes on along the minus strand of NZ_CP117440.1, from coordinate 4,148,704 downwards.
CGGGCAGTGCGTTGAAACGGGCCAGGTGGTGCTTTCCGGCGCTTTGTTGGCGCCCTTGGACATCAAGGCCGCCGAATACCGGTTGTACATGCTTGGCATGGAACTGGCTTTGGTTTTCCAGGCGGATGAAGACGGTCGACAGTAAGAACTGTTTACTCAAGTGAAATGATGCACGCGTGGCGAGGGAGCTTGCTCCCGCTTGAGTGCGAAGCGCTCGCCAAAATGGGTCTGCTGCGCAGCCCAGCGGGAGCAAGCTCCCTCGCCACGAGGCTACCGACTTGCTTGCATAACCGTACCAGGCAATAAGGGCAGGGCCACCGAGGAACAATGATCATGTTCGCCGAAGTTCGTACTTTCAATGATCCTCAGCAACACGCCGGTTCGATCCTGGGCTGGCAACAAGTCTACGATCAGCTCGGGCGTGGATGCCTCTCCAGCGAGCTGCGGCAGGTGTGCGCCGATCGTTTCCAGATCTTCCAGGAGGTGCTGGATAAGCGGGTGGTGCAGCGTGGTTGCGCGCCAAAAGGGCGCCTGTGCATTGCCATGTCGCTGGGCGGTGCGCCAGTGGTCCAGGGGCACCAGGTGGGCGCCCACAGCGTCGTGCTGCTGCGCGATGGCGAAGACTTCGTCCTGCACGCCCCGGAGGGTACGCACTTCTTCGCGGCCAATGTCGACACGGTACGGTTCGCCAAGCTGGCGGCCTATGAACTGTCGAGTGAACAACTCAAGCGCTTGAAAAGCGTGTCCCAAGTCAGCGTGGATGAGGTGGTACTGCGCAGGGTGCAGCAAAGGATTCACCCACTGTTTGGCCACCTTTTGGAACAGGCGGACGCCGTCAATCCCGCCTCGGAAAAAATCCTCGAGGACGTCCTGCTCAACGCCTTCCTCGACCTGTTCAGTCACGCCTCGGACGAGGTGCGTGGCCGCCGCGGCAATTTTGCCGTCAGCGCCTACCTGGTCAAGCGCTGCCAGGAACTGGTCGACGCCAGCGCAGATGTGCCCTTGAGCATTCTCGATCTGTGCGAGCAATTGCGGGTCAGTCGCAGGACCCTGCAAAACAGTTTCCAGGCGGTCACCGGGATGCGTCCGATGGAATACCTGCGCAACCTGCGGCTCAACGCCGTGCGCCGGCGTCTGATCGCAACCCATGCGGCCACACTGAACGTCAGTGAAATCGCCGTGGCGATGGGGTTTTATCACCTGAGTCATTTTGCGGCCCATTATCGGGCGCTGTTCGGCGAGTCGCCGTCAGATACGCCCAGGGCACAGGCATGATGAGCCGCTGTTTGTGGTGTTACCGAAGCACCATCTTGCATCCATAAAAGGCAGCCGCTGAGCTGTTTGGTAGCACACCTGTGCGGTTCTGCCGGTAGTGGCGCTTGAGTCTGGCCGTCGTTTCCCCTGGGCAAATCCCTTCAAATCAATCCCTTGCACGATGACGCGCGAGGTTGGCACGCATTCTGCTTTTTTGAATTCATGGATAATTGGATACAAAAATGCAGAAGGTGCTGCCATGCAGTTCGCTCCGACTTACGCTGAACGCCCGCCCATGACTGCCGAAGAAGAGGCTTACAACTTCTTGCTCAATGCCATTTGTGGCGGTCGGTTACGCAAAGGTGACCGGCTGATTGCCGAGGACATTGCCAACGAGATCGGCATGAGCCGGATGCCGGTGCGCGAGGCCTTTCGCCGTCTGGATGCCCAGGGCCTGGTGACTCTGCGGCCCAATCGTGGAGCGATTGTCAGCGGCCTGGACATCGAAGAGTTGCACGAAGTCTTCGAAATGCGCAGCGCCCTGGAAGGCCTGGCGGTCCGTGTCGCGACAGCCAGAATCGGCGAACGCCAGTTGGCCGCCCTGGAGCGCTTGCTCGACGAGATGGACGATTACCGCGAGGAAAGCGCCGAGTGGGTCAGTCGTCATCGCGCTTTCCATGAATACCTGTGCAGCCTCAGTGGTCGCCCCCGTTTGTTGAAGCAGATCAGCGCGCTCTATTCCCTGATCGAAGCGCCCATGCGTCTGTGGTTGCAGCATGTGGAAAAGCCCCTGAGCGCACGCCAGGAGCACATGCTGATCCTCGACGCGCTGCGTGCTGGCGACGCCGAGAAGGCCGAGGCGGTGGTGCGTGCACACATCGAAGGCACCGTTCCTGAATTGATCGAGTTCCTGCAATCGAAAAAATAACGAGAGCAGGACACTTAGAGCCTGCCCGTGTTTTGACTTTGAGTACTGCCCGTTACTTACTGAACTGGAGTGTCTGGTCATGCATAAGCCTCGCCTGTTGGTTGCCGCTATATCCTTGGGTTTCTGTGCGCAGTGGGCGGTTGCCGCGCCCGTTGTCCCGGAGCGTTTGCTCAAGGTCGACAAACTCGTCTACTGCTCGGGCATGGATTCGCCGCCGCTGGTGTCCTTCGATGAGGCGCAGAAACCCAAGGGATTGACCGTGGACCTGGGGTTGGAAATCGCCAAGCGTCTGGGCGACAAGAAGGTGGAATGGCGGGTCATTCCCTTCTCCGGGTTGCTCCCCGCGTTGCTGGCCCGACAGTGCGACATGATCGTCGACCAGCTGTTTGACAAGCCCGAGCGCCGCGAGGTGATCGACATCGTCAACTACATGTATTCCAGCCAGGCGGTGGTGGTGCCCAAGGGCAATCCCAAGGGCCTCAAGACATTGCCGGATCTCTCCGGGCACAAGGTCGCGGTGCTCAACGGTTCCACCATCAAGACCCTGCTCGACGCCGAGAACGAAACCCTGGCCAAGGCCGGCAGGCCAGCGATGAAGCTGGTGGTCTACAACACCGACACCGATGCTTTCCAGGCCTTGCGCATCAGCCAGGTCGACGCCTACGGCACCACCGTGGAAACCGCCGGTTACTACGCCGCCATGGCGCCCGACCTGTTCGAGGAAGGGGTGCCGGCCTTCAGCCGGATTCTCACCGGCCTGGGCATTCGCAAGGACGATCCGCAACTGACCGCCGCCGTGCAGCAGGTGATCGGCGATATGCGCAGCGATGGCAGCTACAGCCAACTGCTCGGTAAATGGCATGTCGCCAGTGACACACTCGATTGAGGTGAACCATCGATGAATTTCAATTGGGATGTGTTCTGGCAGTACCTGCTGCAGCCCAGTGGGGTGTACCTCACCGGGCTCTGGTTGACCTGCCTGATCAGCGTGCTGGCGATGCTGCTGGGTTGTGTGCTGGGGCTGGCCGCGGCGTTGCTGCGGTTGTCGCGTAACCCGTTGCTGAACCTGCCGGTACGCTTCTATGTATGGTTGATGCGCGGTACGCCGCTGCTGGTGCAGATCGTCTTTCTCTACACCGCGCTGGCCGCCGGCGGGATTTTCCGCTTCGAAGACATCGACCTGTTCGGCCTGGTCATTCCTGGCAATATCCAGGCCGCGATCATTGCCCTGGGCCTCAACGAGGGTGCCTACATGGCCGAGATCATCCGCGCCGGCATTGGCGCGGTGGACAAGGGCCAATACGAGGCCGGGCGTTCCCTGGGCATGACTTTCGCCAAACTGATGCGCCGCATTGTCTTGCCCCAGGCGTTCCGGGTCATCGTTCCGCCGCTGGGCAACGAGTTCAACGTGATGCTCAAGAACACCACGCTGGTCAGTGTGATCGGCGTCCAGGAACTGTTGCTCAGTACCCAGATGGTTACTTCGGCGACGTTCCGGGTGTTCGAGCTGTACCTGGTGGTGGCGATCTATTTCCTGTTGCTGACTACATTGTGGGGCTTTTTCCAGCGCTGGCTGGAGGTCCGTTTCGGCCAGTCGGACCGGCCTTCGTCGCCACCGCCGGCGTCGACGCGGATGTTCGGTCGCAGCACCCTGAACCTGCTGAGGGCTCGTTAACCATGGCGCACAAAAGCGAAGAGCTGATTATCGAGGCGCTGGACGTCCACAAGTCCTTCGGCGAGCTGCAGATTCTCAAGGGCATCTCCCTGCAAGTACGGCGCGGTGAAGTGGTGGTGCTGATCGGTGCCTCCGGCTCGGGCAAGACCACATTCATTCGTTGCATCAATCTGTTGGAAGACATCCAGGGCGGCCGCATCCGCGTCAATGGCCGGGCCATGGGGTATCGCGAGCGGGCCGACGGCAGCCTGGTGCGTGAGTCGGAGCGCAACATTGCCCGTCAGCGCCGGGACATCGGCATGGTCTTCCAACGTTTCAACCTGTTCCCCCACATGACCGCCCTGGAGAACATCATCGAGGCGCCGATCCAGGTGCTCGGCGTGACTCGCGCCGCCGCGTTGGAGCAGGCTCGCGGGTTGCTGCAGCGGGTCGGCCTGGCGGACAAGGCAGATCACTACCCGTCGATGCTCTCCGGCGGCCAGCAACAGCGGGTGGCGATCGCTCGGGCCCTGGCCATGAAACCCCAGGCCATGTTGTTTGACGAACCCACCAGCGCCCTCGACCCGGAGACCGTCGGCGAGGTGCTGCAAGTGATGAAGGAGTTGGCCGAGGAGGGGATGACCATGGTCGTGGTGACGCACGAAATGGGTTTTGCCCGGGAAGTGGCCGACCGCGTGGTGGTGCTGGATCAAGGCGAGCTCATCGAGCAAGGGCCGCCGGAGCAGATCTTCTGTCACCCCATTCACCCGCGTACCCGGGCTTTTCTCAGTCGGGTGCTTTGACCTGTGCACGATTGTCCATCCTGGATCCGGTCAATCAATTCTTGTATTGAAGAGCCTTCGCCATGCTGAAATTTTCTGCCCACGAGTATCCTTATCCATCGCAACGCCAGAGCGTTTTCGCCCGTCGGGGCATGGTCGCCGCGTCCCAGCCCCTGGCTGCCCAGGCGGGCATCGAGATCATGCAAAAAGGCGGCAATGCCATCGACGCCGCCATCGCCACGGCGGCGGCGCTGACGGTGGTGGAACCCACCGGTTGCGGCATCGGCGGTGACGCCTTCGCCCTGGTCTGGTGCAAGGGGCAGTTGCACGGCCTCAACGGCAACGGCCATGCACCCGCCGCCTTGAGTATCGAAGCGGTCAGGGCCGCTGGTCATGAACAGATGCCGCTCTATGGCTGGACACCGGTGACCGTCCCGGGTTGCCCATCGGCCTGGGCCGAGTTGTCCCGACGCTTTGGCAAGCTGCCCTTTGCCGAGCTGCTGCAACCGGCGATCAGCCTGGCGCGGGATGGCTTTGCGTTGTCGCCGGTGGTTGCCCATCAATGGCAGATCGCGGTGAACGAGTTCACGCCCCATCGCGATACCGTCCTGGAAACCTGGTTCGATACCTTTCTGATCGAAGGCCGTGCGCCACGGGCCGGGGAGGTTTTTCGCAACCTGGCCCAGGCCCGCACGCTCCAGGAGTTGGCCGACACCCACTGCGAAAGCCTCTATCGCGGTGCATTGGCCGAGCGCCTGGACGCCCATTCCCGAGCCAGTGGCGGTTACCTGCGCGCCTCGGACCTCAGGGATTACCGCGCCCAGTGGGTCGACCCTATCCACGTCAACTACCGAGGCGTGGATGTCTGGGAGATCCCGCCCAGTGGGCAGGGCCTGGTGGCCTTGATGGCGCTGAAGATACTGGAGGGCTTCGACTTCGATCATCGTGACAGCCAGCAGACCTGGCATCGCCAACTGGAGGCGATGAAGTTGGCCTACAGTGACGGCCTGCACTACATCACCGACCCGCTGCACATGCGTGTGGCGGTGGTTGACCTGCTCAGTGATGACTACAGCGCTCGCCGGCGCGGGCAAATCGGCGAACAGGCCCAACCGCCCGTGCCCGGCGACCCCCACGCCAGCGGCACGGTGTACCTGGCGACCGCGGATGGGGAGGGCAATATGGTCTCGTTCATCCAGAGCAATTACCACGGGTTCGGTTCCGGCGTGGTGTTGCCCGACAGCGCTATCGCCCTGCAGAACCGTGGGCAGGAGTTCAGCCTCGATCCGAACCACGCCAACTGCCTGGCCCCGGGCAAGAAGACCTTCCATACCATCATTCCCGGATTTCTCACCCGCGATGGCGAGGCCCTCGGCCCCTTCGGCGTGATGGGCGGCTACATGCAGCCCCAGGGGCATGTGCAGATGGTCATGAACCTGGTGGATTTTGGCTTGAACCCGCAAGCGGCCCTGGACGCACCGCGCTGGCAATGGCTGGGGGGCATGAAGGTCGGGATCGAGCACGGGGCGTCACGGGACTTGGCCAACGCCCTGGCGCGACGGGGGCATGAGGTCCAGATCGCCAGCGACCTGACCGACTATGGCCGCGGCCAGATCATCCTGCGTGACCCGGTCAGCGGCGTGCTGTGCGGCGGGACCGAGCCTCGGGCGGATTCGCATATTGCTGTTTGGTGATGAGCGGTTTCACTCATCGGCCATTCCTGAGTGAACCTTGATGACAACCTTGCCCTTGGACCGTCCTTGTTCGACGTAGTCCAGGGCCTCGGCCGTTGCGTCGAAGGGGAAGGATCGGTCGACCACCGGCTTGAGGTTGCCGGACTCGACGAGCGTGGCGATTTCACGCAGTTGCGGACCACTGGCGCGCATGAACACGAAGGCGTAGCTCACGCCCTTTCGGCGGGCCTTGCGGCGTATACCGCTGCTCAACAGGCCCGTGATCAGTCTCAGCGGCCAGGAAAACCCCTGGGCCTGGGCGAACTGCGGGGTGGGTGGCCCCGAAATGGAAATGAGCTGGCCGCCGGGTTTGAGGATCTTCAGCGACTTCTCCAGTTCATCGGCGCCCAGGCTGTTCAACACGACGTCATAGTCCTGCAGAGCGCTTGAGAAATCCTGCTGCTTGTAATCGATGACAACGTCCGCCCCCAGCGCTTTGACCCAGGGCACATTGCCGGTGCTGGTGGAGGTTGCAACGAAGGCACCGAGGTGCTTGGCAAGCTGGATGGCGAGGTTGCCGACGCCACCTGAACCGGCCTGGATGAACACCTTTTGTCCTTTCTTCAATCGGGCTGTTTCAACCAGTACCTGCCAGGCCGTCAGGGCGGCCAAGGGCAGGGCGGCGGCTTCTTCCATGCTGACGTTCATGGGTTTCATGGCCAGGGCATTTTCGTTCACTGCAATCTGCTCGGCGAAGGTGCCGATGTGCCCGTCCGGGGCGCGGGCATAGACTTCATCGCCTGGCTTGAATTGCTGGACGCGGGATCCCACACGCACCACGACCCCGGCCAAGTCATGGCCCAGCACCAAGGGAAATGAATAGGGCAGGATCAGTTTGAATTCGCCTTGGCTGATCTTGGAGTCCAGTGGATTGACGCTGGCGGCATGCACGCGGACCAGAACGTCGTGGTCACCCACTTCAGGGGCCGGTAGGTCGCCCATACGGCCACTGTTCCTGCCGTAGCGGTCGATTAAAAATGCCTTCATGGTGCTTTGCTCTCATAAGGGATGCAGCGCAGTGATCACCCGCCAGGCATCCAGGAATACCGGCGCTTTCCTTCGCGCCGGCGTCCGTTAGACGATGATCACGCCGGGTCTTGATAGCGTTCGGCAACATGGGACTGCCTGATTTGCCCGAGCAGCCCTTGGCGCGCTGCCTGCAAGGCATCCCAGCGTGCCTCTTCATGCAAGGGCGGTATGGTCACTGGCTCGCGACGATCAAAACCAACCAGGGCAGCATCGACCAGGTCACCGACTTCCATGATCTCATTCAGGGTATTGATATCGATGCCCGCGCGCTCCCATATCTCGGTACGGGTGGCCGCTGGCAGGACGGCTTGAACATAGACGCCTTTAGGGGATAGTTCCAGGCTGAGTCCCTGGGACAGAAACAACACGAAGGCCTTGGTCGCCCCATAGACCGACATCCCGAACTCCGGTGCCAGGCCAACAACGGAGCCGATATTGATGATCGCACCGTCACCCGCTTTGACCAGGCGTGGGGCGATGGCGCTGGCCAGTCGGACCAGCGCGGTGGTGTTGAGCGACACCAGGTGCGCGACGCTGTCGGTCGATTGCTCGATGAAGGATCCGGATTGGGCGGCACCGGCGTTATTGACCAGGATGCCGATGTTGGCGTCATCGCGCAGTCGGGCTTCGACGGCCGTCAGATCGCTGATCCGGGTCAGGTCGGCCTGGAGAATATCGACGGCAACGTTGTGTTCGCTGCGCAGCTTGGCGGCCAGCGCTTCCAGGCGCGTGCTGTCGCGGGCCACCAGGACCAGATCGTGTCCACGTTGCGCAAAGCGCTGGGCATAGACAGCGCCGATGCCGGTGGACGCGCCAGTGATGAGAACGGTTGTGCGAGTGTCCATGGGGCAGTCTCTTCTTCAAGGGGGTTGATGAGCGAGTCGCGCGCGCTGTCGTTCAGGCGTGCGGTCGGGTCTGGCCGGTGTTACCGCACGCTGGACTCAGCGAGCGTTGGGTAGTCGATGTAGCCCGTCGCACCACCTCCGTAGAGGGTAGCGGGATTGAACGCCGACAAAGGCGAGCCGGTTTTCAGCCGTTCCACCAGATCCGGATTGCCGATGAACGGCCGGCCGAAGGCGATCAAATCAGCCTTGTCTTCGACGAGTCGCGAGGTGGCCAGGTCCAGGTCGTAGCCGTTGTTGGCGATGTAGGTGTTTTTGAAGCGCTGGCGCAAAGCACCAAAGTCGAAGGGTGCAACGTCGCGCGGTCCGCCTGTCGCACCTTCGACCACATGCAGATAAACGATATCCAGGGCGTTGAGCTGGTCGACCAGGTAGTCGAACTGAGGCTGTGGCGCGCTGCTGGACACACCGTTGGCCGGCGAGACAGGTGATATGCGCAGACCGGTGCGTTTGGCGCCGACTTCTTTCACGACGGCCGCGGTCACTTCCAGCAGCAGGCGAGCACGATTTTCAATCGAGTCGCCGTAGGCATCGGTACGCACGTTGGCGCCGTCCTTGATGAACTGGTCCAGCAAATAGCCGTTCGCGCCGTGGATTTCTACACCGTCAAATCCCGCAGCGATGGCGTTCGCCGCTGCCTGGCGAAAATCATTGACGATCCCGGGCAATTCGCTGATGTCCAGCGCGCGCGGCGCCGAGACGTCCTCGAAACGGTTGTTGACGAATACCTTGGTCGCCGGACGCAAAGCGGAGGGTGCCACTGGCGCGGCGCCGTTCTCTTGCAGGTCGACGTGGGAAACGCGGCCGACATGCCACAACTGCAGAAAAATTCGCCCGCCTTTGGCATGCACGGCATCGGTGACCGTACGCCAGCCGTCGATCTGCGCCTGGGTGTAGATCCCGGGTGTGTCCTGATAACCCTGCCCTTGCTGCGAAATCTGCGACGCTTCGGAGATGAGCAGGCCTGCTGACGCTCGCTGGCCGTAGTAAGTGGCAGCGAACTCGCTCGGTACAAAGCCTTGCCCCGCACGGTTACGTGTCAGCGGTGCCAGGACCACTCGGTTGGACAGCGTGAGATCACCCAGCTTATGGGGTGTGAACAGATTCCGGTCGGTCATGGCGTCTTGTTTCCGTAGGTTTGGATAAAGGATCGCGTGCAGTCTGGCGAGGCATCGACTCAGTCGAGCTCGGTCTGTTATTAGGATGATGATCGAAATCTAAGCTGTCAACGAATTTGATTACACCCGACATCTATGTATGATGCGAGCATGATTTTCGAGCAGCACGAGGGAGTGAAAAATGCGAGTGACCAAGGCCCAGGCCCAGGCAAATCGGGAGCACATCGTCAAGACGGCCTCTGTCCTGTTTCGCGAGCGAGGCTTTGACGGCGTAGGGGTGGCGGACCTGATGGCGGCCGCCGGCTTCACCCATGGCGGTTTCTACAAACATTTCGGCTCCAAGGCCGACTTGATGGCAGAAGCGGCCGCCAGCAGCCTTGCGCAATCGCTGACCGACAGCTCGGGCCTCGGCGTGCCTGGGTTCATCAATCTTTACGTGTCCAGGGACCACCGTGACGGCCGGGGCGACGGTTGCACCCTGTCGGCCCTGTGTGGGGACGCTGCGCGTCAATCGCCTGAGCTGAAGGCCACCTTTGCCAGCGGCGTGGAAAACACGCTGGCCGCACTCGAACGCCACTACGAGGCGGGGCAAGACGCGCCGCAGGAGACGATCAGGGCCAAGATGCTCGACACGTTGGCGCATGCCGTCGGTGCGATCATGTTGTCGCGCGCCTGTCCGGACGATTCCGCGCTGGCCGATGAAATACTCGAGGTTTGCCGCGCCCGGATAATCGCGGCGCTGCCGCCGTCGCCGGCGAAGCAGCCTTGATGCAAGGACACCGGGTACCGATTGACCTTATAGCGACGCCCTGACCACCAGCGGGCAATCCACGGGCTGGGCACCCGATACCTCGAGGTTCTCGATCAGGTGCCGGGCAGCCTGGCGACCGATCTCGTAGTACGGCAGTTGTACCGTTGTCAGGGGTGGGATGAACAACTCAGCGATGCCGATCATGTTGTCATAACCGAGCACAGCGACATCGTCGGGAATCTTCAGGCCACGGCCCAACAACAGCTGATAGGCACAAAAGGCAATGCGATCGTTGCCGCAGACCAGGATGTCGAATTGCGGACGGCCGTCGACGATATGCCGGTCAAGAATGGCGGCGGTTTCACCATAGGCGTCGTGATCGGAAAGGTCGTATTGCAGGAGTGCCTCGGGCGCGAGCGCGAATGTCTGGCAGGCGCGTTGCAGGCCTTGTTGGCGCAGGCGCCAGGCAACGCTCTTCCTGGGCAAATTGATGCACAGCGGGCGCCGATAGCCTTGGCTCAACGCATGCGCCATGGCCCGATGCTGTCCAGCTTCATCATCCGGCACATAACTGACCAACTGGTTGTCGTCCGCCAGGCAGTTGGCGAGCACCAGCGGTTTGCTCTTGAGTCGCTCGGGAATGCTCACCTGGCGCAATCCCATGGCGCTGAAGATCAATCCGTCAGGGCGATGCGACAGCATCAGGTCGATGTTCTGGTCGGTGGGCGGGTTGCTCAACAGGTTGAGAATGAAGACGTTCCAGCCTGCCTGCTGCGCGGTCTGTTCGATGGACAACAGCAGCTCGACGGCGAATGGCGTGGTTGCAGTGTCCAACGCGAACACACCGATGGTGCGCGCCTGCAAGTTGTCGCCGCGCATCCTGCGCGCCGACAGGCTCGGTACGAATTGCAGTTCATCAATGGCGCGACGTACCCGCTGAAGGGTCTCAGGGCTCAGTTTTTCCGGCGTGTTGAGCGCGCGCGAAACCGTCATCAGGGATACGCCGGCCAGCTGTGCAACGTCTTTCACGGAAGTCATGCGAAGTGCGGCCAGTCAGGTTGACGCAGAATCATGACACAGGGCCCGGGCTTCTCGCGACTCCAATGGCGGTACTCACAACCAGCCCGAGGCCAACGGCCACGCCTTGGGAATGGCGACGCGCCCGCCAGTGCCGTTTGCCAACAGTTTCACCCCGAGGCTGTCGGGCCGCGGATAGAGGCGGCTGCTGAGGCTGAAGCGGCCGTTTTCCTCAAACACTTCGATGGACGAGCGATCGAGAAACACCCGCAGGTGCAGTTGCGTTTGTGCCCGTTCTATCGACACGCTGCGCTGACCGCTCACCTGGGCGCCCGAGTGGCTGCGATCGAGCACCAGGCGTTGCAGTGACGCGTCGTAGTAAAGCAGGGTTTGCTCCTGCTCATCGGCACTGCAGCGCAAGGCGATGCCGAGGTGGCCTTCGGTACAGTCGAGCAGATCCAGGTGCACGTGGATTTCGAGCCTGTCGCCTTTCACCTGCGGTACCCAGCGGCTGCCCGACTCGCCCCACGGCGCGATGCTCGGTAACGGCGCCTGGCGCAGCGCGACCAGTTCCCGCGCCGGAAACACGCCAAGGCGATCGCCCTGCAGTTCAAGTTCGCGGGGCAGGCCAAGCATGCCGCACCAGTGATGGGCCTGGCTCGGCATCGGGCTTTCCCACATGTCGAGCCAGGCCCACACCAGGCGCCGACCATCGGCGGCCTCCAGCGTTTGCGCGGCATAGAAATCGTGGCCGTTATCCAGTTCGATGAACGGCCCGCCAGTGAAGTGCCATTCACTGTCGAGCCGGCCAATGCGGTAGCCGGTCTGGTACTTGTTGAGTCGTTCGTAGCCAACTGGTCGCATGCCCTGGGGGGAGTACAGCAGTACGTCACGCCCGTTCAGGCGAAACAGGTCCGGGCATTCCCACATGTAGCCATCGCCCTCGTTGCCGCTGGACACGTAGTCGAGGAATTCCCAGGCGCGCAGGTCGGTGGAGCGGTATAACGGCAGCAGCGGCGTATCGCCCAGGCGCGCGCCGGCAATCAAGTACCAATAGCCATCCGACTGCCAGACCTTGGGGTCGCGAAAGTGCATGATCGCGGCTTGCGGTGCCTCCTCTATGACGGCGCCGTGCTTGACGAACCGGACGCCGTCGACACTGGTGGCCAGGCACTGGACCTGGCGGATCAGACGTTCGTCGCCGACTTCTCCCAACCATGTGTGCCCGGTGTAGATCAGCGCCAGGGTGTCGCCACACACCACCGCACTACCGGAAAAACAGCCGTCGCGGTCGAAGTCATCCCCCGGTGCCAGGGCAAGGGGCAGATGCTGCCAATGGACCAGGTCGGCGCTTTTGGCGTGACCCCAGTACATCGGACCCCATTTGGCGTCGAAGGGGTGGTGTTGGTAGAACACGTGGTATTCGCCACGAAAAAACACCACCCCGTTAGGGTCGTTCATCCAGCCCGCTACAGGCGCCAGATGATAGTCAGGGCGATAATCGTCGATGACGCGGGACTGGGCGTCACTCAGCGTCTGCTGCGCACGTTCGAGAGGAGTTCGTATTGGTGCGTTCATGGTATTCACAGACAGGGTCATAGAACGCCTGCTTTTGGCGAGCGCTGGGGGATGTCCTGTGCAAGGACTTCAATGACGGCAGGATGGCGTCTCAGGGCTGTACCGTCGGCATCGAACAGGTGCAGATTGTCGAACGCCAGTTGCAGTTCAACCCGATCGCCCACATGCCATCCGGCGTTGACCTCGCAGCGACAGATCAAGGGTTCATCCTCGCCTGTTTCCAGGTGCACGTAGGTCTCGCTGCCCAGGTATTCGACCCCGGCCACGACGACTCCGGCGTTTCCCTGCGCGGCTATGAGCGACACGTGTTCCGGGCGAACCCCGAGGGTCAGCGGGCTGTCCGCTGCCAGGTGGGCGCTGTCGAAGGGAAGGGGCGTCATCCCCAATAAGGGGCTATCGATCAGGCTGGTTTCGCCGGGAGTATGCAGGCGTGCCGGCAGAAAGTTCATCTTGGGCGAGCCGAGGAAACCGGCGACAAAACGGCTGGCCGGATGCTCGTAGAGTTCCCGTGGCGAGCCGACCTGCTCGATACGGCCGCCATTGAGCACGACAATCTTGTCGGCCAGGGTCATCGCTTCAACCTGATCGTGGGTCACGTAGATCATGGTCGAGCCCAATCGCCCATGCAGTCGGGCGATTTCGTTGCGCATCTGCACGCGCAGGGAGGCGTCCAGGTTGGACAGCGGTTCGTCGAACAACAGGATGTCCGGTTCCCGTGCCATGGCCCGGCCCATGGCGACCCGCTGGCGCTGGCCTCCCGAGAGTTCCCTTGGCTTGCGTTGCAACAGTTTGTCCAATTGCAGGATCTGCGCGGTTTTCAGCACCCGCTCGCGCAGGCTGGTCTTTTCGGTCTTGGCCAGCTTGAGGCCGAAGCTGATGTTGTCGTAGACGCTCATGTGCGGGTACAGCGCATAGGACTGAAATACCATGCCGACGCCGCGCTCGCGCGGTTCCAGGTCGTTGACCCGGCGTCCGTCGATCAGCAGGTCGCCGCCACAGATCGAATCCAGTCCGGCGATCAATCGCAGCAGGGTCGACTTTCCGCAGCCCGAAGGGCCGACGAAGACCACGAATTCACCCGCCGAGATTTCCAGGCTGACGTCGCGAAGAATGCGTGCGCCGCCCAATTGTTTGTTCACGTTGTCCAGCTTCAACTTGATCACGATGCTGTTCCTTTCTTGTCTGTGTTGGGCCTCAACCCTTTAACGCGCCGGCAGTGAGGCCGGAAACGATGCGGCGCTGGAAGATCAGCACCAGAACCACCAATGGGACCGTGACCAGCACCGATGCCGCCATCAACAGGCCCCAAGGAAGCTCATGGGGGCTGCCGCCGGAAATCAATGCGATGGCGACCGGGACCGTACGTTGCGAGTCGGTCAGCGTGAAGGTCAGGGCAAACAGGAACTCGTTCCAGGCGGCGATGAAGGCCAGGAGGCCAGTGGTGACCAGGGCCGGCCAGAGCAATGGCAACAGCACGCGGGTCAGCGTGACCCAGGGTGATGCACCGTCCATGATGGCGGCCTCTTCCAGTTCATGAGGCAGTTGTCCCATGAAGGTGGTCAGCACCCAGACGGTGAAGGGCAGGGTGAAAATCGTGTAGCTCAGGATCAACGCCCAGGATGTGTTGTACAGGCCCAGGGCACGGATCACCTCGAACAATCCCGACAGCACCGCGACTTGCGGAAACATCGAGACACCCAGGACCATCATCAACACCGTACCGCGTCCGCGAAACTTCACACGGCCCAAGGCATACGCGGCGGTCAGGCTGAGGAACAGCGCCAGCGTGACCACGCACAGCGCCACCACCAGCGAGTTGCCGATGGCCCGCAGGAACGAGGCCTGGTTGAGCACGGCGGCATAGTTGGAGAAATCCGGGTTATCGATCCAGTAGCTGACCTGGAACAAGGCGCTGGACGGCTTCAGCGACGTCACGATGGCGTAGTAGAAAGGGAAGACCGCATACACCAGCAAGATGCCAATCAGGCACCAGAACCCGAGACGCAGCAGGGCTTTTTTCAGCAGGCGCGGGCTCATGAGCGGACCTCCAGCTGACGGCGTCCGAGGTACAGGTAAACCATGGCGATCACCGCAACGACCAGGAACAGCAAGGTCGAGGCGGCGCTGCCGTAACCGACGTCCTGGAACTCCACCAGATGTTGGCGGGCATAGACCGACATGCTCATGGTGCTCGACGAGTTCGAGGTCAGCACATAGATGACGTCGAATACCCGCAAGGAATCGAGGATGCGAAAGATCGCCGCCACCAGCAACGCTGGCATCAGCAGCGGCAGGGTGACCCACCAGAACACTTTCACCGGGTGGATGCCGTCGACCCTGGCGGCTTCGTAGCAGTCGCTGGGCAACATCTGCAAGGCCGCCAGCATCAGCAGGGTGACGAAGGGCACGGTCTTCCAGGCGTCGACGATGATCACCGCCCACATCGACAGATCCGCATCGGCGGTCCAGGCCAGGGGCGCGTCGATCAGGCCGAGGCTCAGCATCAGGTGATTGATGATGCCGAACTGATCGTTGAGCATCCATGACCAGATCTTCGCCGAGACGATGGTCGGGATCGCCCAGGGGATCAGGATCAACGCCCGCACCAGGGCGCGTCCGCCGAACTGGACGTTGAGCAGCAACGCCACCAGCAGCCCCAGGACGATTTCCAGCCCCACCGACACCACGGTGAAATGCAAGGTGTTGCGCACCGCGTTCCACCACTGTGGATCGACAAGCAGGCCTGACCAACCAGCACTGCTGTGAAACAGATAATTACTCAAGCCGACAAAGGTCGCGTCGCCGGTGTCGGCCAGGCTGGCGTCGGTCAGGCTGAACCAGAAGGTGCGCAACAACGGCCAGGCCGCCACCAGCGCCAGGCACAGCAGCATCGGGGTCAGGAACAGCCAGGCGGCGCGAACGCGACGGCGTTGTACCGGCGTTTCCCGGGTGAGCAGGTACTCGTCGTCGGGGGCGAGTGTGGTGGAGACAGACATGGTGATTTCCTTCCTTGTGGCTTACCAGTTCCGGCGTTTGATGCGCGTGAGTTCGCTTTCCAGTTCGGCCAGCGCCTGATCCACCGGCCGCTCGCCCGCCAGCACGCCATGCACTTGATCGAAGAACGCATTGGAGACCCGTGGATAGCGGTCGGCGGTGATTGAAGCGGGGCGCATGACCCCATCGTTGAGGATGCTGCGCAGTTGGCTGTAGTAAGGCATGGCCGCGAGCAATTCGGGGTCCTGGTACAGCGATTCGATCACTGGGTTATAGGCGCCAACCAGGGCGCGGTGTTTCTGCTGTTGGGCGCTGCTCAGGTAGCTCACCAGTTCTGCGGCGAGCTTGGGATTGGCGCTGTAGCGCGATACCGCCAGGCCCCAGCCGCCGAGGGTGGATGCGTGGGAACCCATCGCGCCGCCGCGGGGCAGGGGAGCGACGCCGACCTTGTCTTTAACCGCGCTGTCCTGGCTTTGCACCAGGGCCCAGACATACGGCCAGTTACGCATGAACAGCGCATTGCCCGACTGGAAGACGCCGCGTCCTTCCTCCTCGGTGTAATTGAGCACGCCACGGGGGGCGATGTCTCCTACCCAGCTCTTGGCCAGGGTCAACGCCGCCCTTGAGGCCGGGCTGTTGACCACGATGTCGCCTTGCGTGTTGACCAGCCCGCCTTGGGGTTGGCTGCTGATCCACTCCAGGGCATTACATGTCAGGCCTTCGTAGGCGCGCCCCTGGAATACATAACCCCAGGCATTGGCGTTCCCGGCATCGCGCTCGGCCTGCTGGACAGTCCTGGCGGTCGCCGTCATTTCCTCCCAGGTCTGGGGCACGGGCTTGTTGTACTTCTCGAGCAGGTCCTTGCGGTAATACAACAGCCCTGAGTCGGTGAACCACGGCATGGTCACCAGGCGGCCGTTCACCGTGGCGTTGTCCACCTGGGCCTGGAAGTAACCCTGGGTAGCGTTGGCAGGCAGCACCTCGCGCAGATCCATCAAATGCTTGGCCAACATTCCCGGCCACACCATGTCGATCTGGATGATGTCGATGTCGCTGGACTGGGCGCTGAGGATCTGTTGGTAGAACGACAACCGCTCGGTCGCCGAGTTAGGCGTGGAAACCACCTCGACGCTGTTGCCGGTCTGCTTCGACCACGCCTCGACGGCTTCCTTGCAAAGCTGCAATTCAGCACCCACGGCACCGCAGGAAATCGTCAGGTTGGCGGCTGTGGAGAGGCACGGAAACCCGACACAAAGGCCGAGCAGCGCCGCTGGAAGGAGCGATTTGAGCTGTTTCATAAAGCCCTCTTTATTTTTGTTTTTAGAAAAGTTAACGTTAACATCGCCAAATGTAGCAGTGTATTTGCGATGAGGCATCCTTTTTTTCCTGAGTTTTGACAATTCAGAACCTGGGTGAAAAAGGCCGCTCACGGCAACAGAACAATAAAAACAAAACAGGGAAATCCACATGCAGAAAGCATCAAGCTGGCTACTCGCAAGCGTGCTCGGCGCCTCGGCGGCCACCTCTCAGGCCGCGACTCTGGAAGAGCGCATGGCCGCGTTCGAGGCCCGTGCCAGCGCAGCGGAAAAGCGTGCCGCCGCCGCCGAACAACAAACCCAGGCGCTTGCCAGGGAACTGCAGCAAATCAAACTCGCCGCGCCCGCCATGCAACCGTCAGTGTCCACCGCTGAGGCCCCCACGCTGGATGCACGCCTGGCCAAACTCGAAGCCCGCCAGCAAAGTACGGAAAAGCAGGGCAGTGGCCCACACCTCACTGACGGCTTCAGCTTCAAGGGCTACGCCCGCTCCGGGTTGCTGATCAATGATGGGTTGGGCGGCGGTCGTGGCGGCCCGTACACCACCCCGGCGGGCTCTGTCGGTGGCGCCGTCGGGCGACTTGGCAACGAGGACGACACCTACATGCGCATCGACCTGTCGAAAGAGCTGTACGCGCAGAACGGCACCCGCTCCAAATTCACGGTGTCCATCGCCGATGGCGTGGAGAGTTCCAACGACTGGACCGCCGAGGAAAGCAACCTGAACGTGCGCCAGGTGTTTACCGAACTCGATCACCTGGCGGCATTCAAGGGCAACTCGATGTTCGAAAATTCCACCCTGTGGGCAGGCAAGCGCTTCGACAGGGACAACTTCGACATCCATTGGCTGGACTCCGACGTTGTCTACCTGGCCGGCACCGGCGGCGGTATCTACGACGTGCAGATGAACAAGGACTGGCGCTCGAATTATTCGCTGATCGGTCGTAACTACGGGGATTTCAGCGAGGGCGGCGTCAATGCCGATGTGGAAAGCTACATCCTGACGTCCAACCAGTTTTTTGACGGTGGGCAGTGGCAGTGGATGTTCAACGCCATTGGTTCGAAGAAAAACGACTTCGGCACGCGCACCAATGAAGCGGGGCTGACGCCGGCCGATTCCGGCTTGCACAGCATGGTTGCCAATCACCAGAAAACGTTCTTCGGCCGCGAGGGCTTCTTCAAGACCGCGCTGCTCTATGGGCAGGGTTTGGGGGCTGAGGTCAAGAACATCGGCGCTGATGGCGAACTGATCGACGATGCCCGTGCCCTGCGTGTGGCGCTGTACGGCGAGACGCCCCTGGCGCCCAACTGGCGCATCGGCCCGAGCCTGTTGGCCGAGCAAAGCAAGGACCGCTACGTCAAGGGCGACGACTATCGTTGGATGACCCTGAACGTGCGGTTGGCCAACGAAATCAACAGCAATTTCGAAATGGCCTACGAGATGAGTTGGCAAACCATGCAGCTCGACCCCAAGGGCTACCTGCAACGCAATGCGGTCGACGGTAACTTCTGGAAGTTCACGGTCGCCCCGACCCTCAAGCCAGACCTGGGCGATCTGCTCACGCGTCCCGAGCTACGCCTGTTCGCCAGCGTGATGAACTGGTCGTCGGACCTGGACCGGTACAGCACCACGGATTCCTTCGGCAAGACCGACTTCAACGCCGGCGGCGTCTGGCAGTACGGCATGCAGATGGAAACCTGGTTCTGAGACCCGCCAGTCGAGACCTGTGGGAGCGAGCTTGCTCGCGATAGCGGTGGATCAGCCTGGACAGGTGTTGGATGTGCCGCCGTCATCGCGAGCAAGCCCGCTCCCACAGGTAATGTGGTCCACTTAGGAAAAACGTGGACTCTGTGGCGAGGGAGCTTGCTCCCGCTCGGCTGCGAAGCAGTCGTGAACCGGCGGTTGCGGTGTGTCTGATGCTCCGCATTCGGCAGGTTTTGGGGCCGCTGCGCAGCCCAGCGGGAGCAAGCTCCCTCGCCACGGTTGTCGACGGCTATTACCGTGCATGCCAACCCAGCTGACCTGAGATCTGTTGGGTGGCTTGCATCAGTTGCTTGACGTAGTCCTGCTTCAACTCTTCCCTGAAGCGAAAGCAGGGGAATGAAACGCTCATCCCGCCGATCACGTGGCCAAAGCGGTCGCGGATCGGTGCCGCCAGGCAACGCATGTTGTCTTCGAACTCTTCATGATCCTCGGCGTAGCCTTGTTGGCGAACGGTCTCCAGTTCCTGCAGATACGCCTCGGCACTGGTCAAGGTATTGGCTGTGCGGCGCTCGAAGCTTTCCTGCGCAAGGTGCGCCAGCAGCTCTTCTTCTTCAAGCCAGGCCATCAGCACCTTGCCGATACCGGTGCAGTACAGCGGTGCCCGCCGACCGATCCGCGAGTACATGCGCAGGTTGTACTTGGAGTCGATCTTGTGCACGTAGACGATGCTGCCTTCGTCGAGAATCCCCAGGTGGACGGTCTCGCCCGTCAGCTCGTTGATCCGCCGCATGCCCGGCTCCGCTTCCCGGACGATGTCGAGGTGGGGCAGGGCCTGGGCGCCCAGTTCGAAGAGCCGCACGCTGAGGCGATAGCGATCCTCGGCATCCTGCACCACATACCCCCGCGCCTTGAGCGACTGCAAAAAGCGATAAACCGTGGCCTTGGACATGTCCAGTTTGGTGGCGATTTCCGAGACGCCGCTTTCTTCCGGATGCTCGGCCAGTGCCTCGAGCACGGCCATGGTCCGGCCCACTGCCGACACCAGCTCGTTGTTTGGAATGACGCTGTTGTCCATGAAGGCTCCAACGTGAAAAGTAAAACCCAAGGATATACGCAAGCAGAACAAAACGCTGTTTCATTTTTGCTTGACGAGACCGGAAATCTGACTAGACTCGGGCCTTGAGATAAAAATGAAACGCCGTTTTAAAAACAAGAAAGGCGCGTTGATTATGGATATAACGCTTAACCATGGCCCGGAGATCCGCTTCGCCCGTCCACTGAAGGTGGCGTTGGTAGGGGAATGCATGATCGAGATGCGTGGTGAACCGGGTGCCGCGATCATGCAGACCTTCGGTGGCGATACGCTCAACACCGCGGTCTACCTGGCCCGATTGAATCCCCGTGGCGCAGTTGCCCTGGACTACATGACGGCCGTAGGCAGCGATGCGTTCAGCGTTGCCATGCGCCGGTCCTGGCTGGATGAAGGGATCGGTGACGTCCATGTCCGCGTGATTGAAGACGCGCTGCCGGGGCTGTATTTCATCCAGACCGATCCGCATGGCGAGCGGCGTTTCCTCTACTGGCGCGGGGAGGCAGCGGCGCGGCGCATGTTCGACGGCCCCGAGGCCGACACCCTGCTCAATGGACTGGCCGATTACGACTACGTCTACCTGAGCGGCATCAGCCTGGCGATCCTTACGCCAGAAGGGCGCCAACGCCTGATCCAGGCCTTGCACCTGGCGCGCCGAGGGGGCACGCGCATTGTTTTCGACAACAACTACCGTCCCCACCTCTGGCCCGATCCCGAAGCGGCCCGGCAGGTCTACCGCGAACTATTGCGCCTGACCGACCTGGCCCTGATCACCTGGGAAGATGACGCCATCCTGTTCGGCTACCGCGACACCGATGCCTTGTTCAGTGCTTATGCGCAGGAGGGAGTCGGCGAAGTGGCCCTCAAGCGCGGCGCCGACTCCTGCTTGATCCAATGCCCGGCTGGCCGTTTCGAAGTGCCCGCCCAGCATGTTGCCCATGTCATCGATACCACCGCCGCCGGCGATTCGTTCAACGCCGCTTACCAGGCCTGCCGCCTGCAGGGCGGCGATCCGGAGCAGGCCGCCTGCTGGGGCCATCGCCTGGCGGCCCAGGTTGTCCAGTACCGGGGGGCGCTGATTCCCCAGGCGGCGATGCCGAAAATGGGCGCGTCCTCTCTTTCTTCTGTTGCACAGGTCTGACTTTATGAAAATCGTTGAAGCGCGCGTCATCGTCACTTGCCCGGGTCGCAATCTGGTCACGTTGAAGATCGTCACCGATGAAGGTCTCTACGGCATTGGCGATGCAACCTTGAATGGCCGCGAACTGGCGGTCGTCGCCTATCTGGAGGAGCACGTCCTGCCCGCGCTGATCGGCCGCGATGCCCATCGCATCGAAGACATCTGGCAGTACCTCTATCGCGGTGCGTATTGGCGCCGCGGCCCGGTGACCATGACCGCTATCGCCGCCGTCGACGTGGCACTCTGGGACATCAAGGCCAAGGCCGCGAACATGCCGTTGTACCAGTTGCTCGGTGGCAAGAGTCGCGAGCGGGTAATGGTCTACGGACATGCCACCGGCAAGGACATCGAAGGCTGCCTGGACGAAGTCGCTCGCCATGTCGAGTTGGGCTACAAGGCCGTGCGCGTGCAATGCGGCATACCGGGTATCGCCACCACCTACGGTGTCGCCAAGCGCAGCGGCGAACGCTATGAGCCGGCCGACAGCGACCTGCCCGCCGAACACGTCTGGGACACTGCCAAATACCTCAATTACGTACCCAAGCTGTTCGCCGCCGTGCGCGAGCGCTTTGGTGATGACTTGCATATCCTCCATGACGTTCACCATCGCCTGACGCCCATCGAAGCGGGGCGCCTGGGCAAGGCCGTGGAGCCGTACAACCTGTTCTGGCTCGAAGACTGCACGCCAGCCGAAAACCAGCAGAGCTTTCGCCTGATCCGCCAGCACACCACCACGCCCCTGGCGGTTGGCGAGGTGTTCAACTCCATCCATGACTGCCGCGAGTTGATTCAGGAGCAGTTGATCGACTACATCCGCACGACGCTGGTGCATGCCGGCGGCATCACCCATGTGCGGCGCATTGCCGATTTTGCCGCGCTGTTCCAGGTGCGTACCGGTTTTCACGGTGCCACCGACCTGTCACCGGTGTGCATGGGGGCGGCCCTGCATTTCGATACCTGGGTGCCCAATTTCGGCATCCAGGAACATATGCCTCATGAAGAGCGCATCGATGAAGTCTTTCCTCATGCCTATCGCTTCGAGGACGGCCATTTCACGCCCGGCGATGCGCCGGGGCATGGCGTCGACATTGATGAAGACCTCGCCCGCCAATACCCCTACAAGCGCGCCAGCCTGCCGGTCAACCGTCTTGAAGACGGCACGCTCTGGCACTGGTGAAGCGTTTCCAACCCATCAAGCGGCGGGGCGGATATCCCCGCCAGGAGTGACCCGATGAAAGCGTTCCAGGTAAGAGCACCCTTCGAGTTCGGGCTGGCCCAGGTCGACCGACCCCAGGTTGCCCATGGCGAGGTCCAGGTCGATGTGGCCTACGCCGGCATCTGCGGCTCGGACATGCACATCATTCATGGGCAGAACGCATTCGTGCGTTTCCCCCGAGTCACCGGCCATGAGTTTTCCGGGGTGATCCGGCAAGTTGGCGAAGGTGTCGAACACCTGCAAGTGGGCGATCGGGTGTGCATCGATCCGGTGATCAGTTGCGGCACCTGTTATCCCTGCCGCATCGGCCGACCGAATGTCTGCACGCGGCTGCAAGTGATCGGCGTGCATCGTGACGGTGGTTTCAGCGAGCAGGTGTGCGTACCGGCCGAGAACGCCCACCGCTTGCCCGATTCGATGTCCCTCAGCCACGGTGCCCTGGTGGAGCCTTATTCCATTGCCCTGAATGTGCTCGATCGTATGCAGCCCCATCCGGGCGACAGCGTGCTGATCTACGGTGCCGGTGTCATCGGCCTGACCCTGGTGCAGATGGCCCGGGCACTGGGGCTGACCGACATCACCGTGACCGATGTCATCGACAGTCGCCTGGAGACGGCGCGGGCACTGGGTGCGAGCCGGACCCTCAACGGCCAGCAAGTCGATGTCGAAACCACAATGCGGGAACTCACCCAGGGTGAAGGCGTGCCGTTGATTGTCGACGCTGCCTGCATCCCGGCACTGATGCCGCAGATGGTGCGCCTGGCCTCGCCGGCTGGACGCATCGGCCTGCTGGGGTTCAATGCCACGCCCAGCGACCTGGTGCAGTTGGAGATGATCAAGAAGGAACTGACCCTGGTGGGCTCACGGCTCAATAACCGCAAGTTCCCCAAGGTGATCGAACTGATCGCCAGCGGCCAGTTGCAGGTCCAGGACCTGATCAGCCATCGCGTCACGTTCGACGAAATGCCCGGTGCCATCGACCTGATCGAAAAACACCCCGAGCAAACCCGAAAGGTACTGGTGGAACTGACGAACGCCCACCACTGATCTTCCGACCTTATCGTGCCCGAGTGCGGGCACCCTCACCGAATAAACACAACAAGCGGGAGGCTCCACCATGTTTGGTCAAGGACGTAGCTTAATCATCATCATGCTGTTCCTGGCCGGGGTCATCAATTACCTCGACCGCTCGGCATTGTCTGTGGCGGCGCCTTTCATCCAGAAGGACTACGGTCTGAGTACGGGTGAAATGGGCATGATCTTCAGCAGTTTTTTCGTCGGCTATGCCGCCTTCAATTTCATCGGTGGCTGGGCCGCCGACCGTTACGGCGCCAAGACCACGCTGCTGTTGGCCATGGTCTTGTGGTCGTTGTTCAGCGGCCTGACCGTGTTGACGGTGGGCTTCGCTTCGCTGGTGCTCATCCGGATTCTGTTCGGCATGGGCGAAGGACCGCTGAGCGTTACCACCAGCAAAATGGTGAACAACTGGTACACCCCCAAGCGCAGGGCGCGGGCGATCGGCGCGTCGATGTCCGGCACGCCGCTGGGCGGGGCGATTTCCGGTCCGGTGGTGGGCTTCATCGCCGTCACCTACGGCTGGAAGATCTCGTTCATTATCATCATGCTGATCGGCCTGATCTGGGCTGCCGTGTGGTTCAAGTTCGTCAAGGAACGGCCCGAAGGCGAGGGCGCCGAGGATATTCTCCGAGCCGAGGGGCAAAGCGAGCTGGCGGCACAACCGGTGTTCCCACTGCGCTTCTACCTCAAGCAACCGACGGTGCTGTTCACGTCCTTGGCGTTCTTCTCCTATAACTACACGTTGTTTTTCTTCCTGACCTGGTTTCCCAGCTACCTGACCATGGCCCACGGCCTCAACGTCAAGGACATGAGCATCGCCACGGTCATTCCCTGGGTTTTGGGTTTCCTCGGCCTGGCTTTGGGCGGCTTCATCTCCGACTTCGTGTT
Organism: Pseudomonas sp. FP2300; assembly: GCF_030687595.1. NCBI lineage: Bacteria > Pseudomonadati > Pseudomonadota > Gammaproteobacteria > Pseudomonadales > Pseudomonadaceae > Pseudomonas > Pseudomonas sp. FP2300. The sequence goes on along the minus strand of NZ_CP117440.1, from coordinate 4,124,492 downwards.
CAAGAAAACCGGAAAGATGATGTTCTCGCGCAAAGTGGTGCTGGTGACCTGTCTGTTGGCCTGCGCCGCTTGTATCGCCTGTGCCGGGATGGTCAAGACCCTGTATCCGGCAGTCATTCTCGTCGCCTTGGCGGTGTTCTTCCTGTACCTCACCGGGGCCATTTACTGGGCGATCATCCAGGACACCGTACCGGCGGCACGAGTCGGTGGCGTCAGCGGCTTCATGCACTTTCTGGCGAACACCTCGGGCATTGTCGGCCCGACCTTGACCGGCTTCCTGGTGCAGTTCACCGGCTCGTTCACCAGTGCGTTCCTGCTGGCGGGGTTGTTGACGGTGATCGGTGCCGTGTGTGTGGCGCGCTATGTAAAACCCCTGGCGGTGGCCAATATCGGTGACTCGGCTGCACAAGGCTCGCAACCGGCTTCGGCCCTGAGCCATCCCTGAACAGAAGGAGCGTATTGATGCCTGTTGTGAAACGAGTGCCCTCCACCGGCGCGGCACCGCAGATCGGTATTGTCCACCTGGGCTTGGGCGCGTTTCATCGCGCACACCAGGCGGTCTACTTGCAACGCCATCTCAATCGTCGTGGTGAAAGCGACTGGGGGCTGTGCAGCGCCAACCTGCGTTCCAATCGCACCTTGGTCGATCAATTGCGTGGGCAGGACGGTCGCTACCATGTTGCCGAGTTCCGCGACCGCGAACAGGTGACGCTGCGCGAGATCGGGGTCTTGCGCCAGGCCTTGTATGTGGGCGAGGGCGGCCATGACCTGGAGCTGCTATTGCAGCGCATGGCCGAGCCGCAAACGCGGATCGTTACCCTCACCGTCACCGAAAAAGGTTATTGCCTGAGCCCGTCCTCGGGGCAACTGCGCAGCGAAGATCCGCTGATTGCCCATGACCTCGCTCATCCGCAAGCGCCGCGCTCAGCGCCTGGCATTGTCCTTGAGGCCCTGCGTCGCCGTCGTACCGCCGGCATCCCGCCATTCACTGTGTTGTGCTGCGACAACATGCCGGATAACGGCCAACGCACCCGTCAGGCGGTCAGCGCATTGGCGGCGCTGCAGGATGAGGGGCTGGCGCGGTGGATCGAGCAACAAGTAGCGTTTCCCAGTTGCATGGTCGACCGCATTGTGCCCGCGATGGACGGCGAGTCCTTCCGGCGGCTGGAGCAACTGGATTGTCACGACCCGGCGGCAGTGGTCTGCGAAAGCTTCAGCCAGTGGGTGATCGAGGATCACTTTCCCCTTGGTCGCCCGGACTGGGAAGTGGAAGGCGTACAGATGGTCAAAGACGTGCGCCCGTTTGAAACGATGAAGCTGCGCATGCTCAATGGCAGCCATTCGTTACTGGCCTACGTGGGGTTGCTGGCCGGCCATGAGTCGGTGTTCGACGCGGTCAGTGACGCGAATCTGGCACGGCTCTTCGAGCGCTACATGGCCGAAGAAGCGGCGCCCACCCTGGATATGCCGGCGGGCATCGATCTTTCGGCGTATGCCCACGATCTGAAGGCGCGCTTTGCCAATGACAGCCTGCAGCATCGTCTGCGCCAGATCGCCATGGACGGTTCGCAGAAGCTGCCGCAACGCTGGTTGCTCGGCGCCCGGCAGTTGCTCGACCAGGGGCGAGGTATCGGCTGTACCGCGCTGGGCATCGCGGCATGGATTCATTACTGCACACGACCTTTGCCTGGTTATCCGATGCACGTGATTGATGACCCTTTGAGTGCGACTTTTGCCGATCTGGCGGGGCGCTTCGACGGCGCATCGTTGGTGGAAGCCTTTCTCGATTTGGACGAAGTCTTTCCGGCCGCGTTGTCGGAGCGCCCGGCGTTTCGTGAGGCTGTGCAAGGTGCTTATGGCGCCCTGATTCGCGACGGCATCGACAGTTTTTTGCAGACCTTTGTCGCACCCAACTAACAAAAAGGAGAACAACATGGAACAGACATGGCGTTGGTTTGGCCCCAAAGACCCGATCTCCCTGGCGGACGTTCGCCAAACCGGTGCGACCGGCATCGTCACCGCATTGCACGAAATCCCTAATGGCCAGGTGTGGCCGGTGGAGGCTATCGCGGCTCGTAAAGCGATGATCGAAGCGGCCGGTTTGAGCTGGTCAGTGGTGGAAAGCATTCCGGTGCACGAGGACATCAAGCGTGGCTGCGGGCGGCGTGACGAGTACATTGCCAACTACCAGCAAAGCGTGCGCAACCTGGCGAGCTGCGGCATCGATATCGTGTGCTACAACTTCATGCCGGTATTGGACTGGACTCGCACCGACCTGACCTATGAGCTGGCGGATGGTGGCTGGGCGCTGCGTTTCGATCAAACCGCATTTGCTGCCTTTGACTTGTTCATCCTCCAGCGTCCGGGGGCGCAGGCTGAATACAGCGCCGAGGATATCCAGCAGGCCAAGGTCTACTTCGAACAACTGACGCCAGCCCGACGCGAAACCCTGGTCAACACCCTGATTGCTGGTTTGCCCGGCGCCGAGGAACACTACAGCCTGGACAATTTTCGTGACTTGCTGCGCACCTACGCCAATATCGACGAGGCCAAGTTGCGTGAGCACCTGGGGTATTTTCTGCGTGCGGTGATCCCGGTGGCGGAGGAAGTCGGGGTACGCATGGCGATCCATCCGGACGATCCACCTCGGGCGCTGCTGGGGCTGCCACGCATCCTCTCCACCGCTGAAGATGCCCAATGGTTGTTGGATGCCGCCCCGAGTCCGGCCAATGGCCTGACGTTCTGCACCGGTTCCTATGGTGTGCGCGAAGACAACGACCTGGTGGCGATGGCCAAGCAGTTTGCGCCGTTCATCTACTTCACTCACTTGCGCTCAACCCGCCGGGAGGCCGACCCACGCAGCTTTCACGAAGCCCATCACCTGGGTGGCGACGTCGACATGGTCGGGGTCATCAGTGCCTTGGTGGCCGAAGAGCGCAGGCGTGAGCGCGAAGGTGGCCCGCGCTTGCCGCTACGACCGGACCATGGGCATCAACTGCTGGATGACCAGCACCGCAAAAGCAATCCCGGCTACTCGCTGATCGGTCGCCTCAAGGGCCTGGCGGAAATCCGTGGTGTGGAACTGGCCGTGCGGAAACAGTTGGGCTGAGGCTTGAAAATAAACAGGGGAAATCTGTCAGGCCAAAAAGCCTGTGGCGATGCGTCAGTTACCGAGGGCTTTTGTGGCGAGGGGATTTATCCCCGTTGGGCTGCGAAGCAGCCCCAAGGATTGAATGCGATCAGCCTGACACACCGCAGTGACTGGCTTGGGGACTGCTGCGCAGCCCAACGGGGATAAATCCCCTCGCCACAGGTTCGGTGTGCAGTTGAGTGAGTTTGAGTGATCCACATCAACGCCCATCCACCGCCGGTCTAATCGCTCATGTCTTCCGGCCCCAGCGCCTGCAACCAACGGTTCTCCGAGCGGCTCAAGTGCTGGCGCATGGAGGTCTGAGCACCGAGCACATCCTTGTTGGCGACGGCGTGCAGGATCGCTTCATGCTCGATGACGGCGGCTTCCCAGGTCAACGCGTTCTCGGAGTGCTTGCTCAGGTGTGCCGAAATAGGGTTATGTCGTTCATCAAACAGCGCGGTGATGATCCGGACCAAAGCAGAGTTACCGCTCATTTTGGCCAGGCGCTGATGAAACCTGCGGTCGTCCTCCAGAGGGGGCTGGCCGTTGGCGATGCTGGCGCGCATGGCGTCGATACATTCCTGCAGATAGCGGTAGTCGCTTTTTTTGCCGTGCAAACAGGCCAGGACCACCGACTCGCCTTCGATCAAGGCGCGCGCCTGCATCAGTTCCGAGGGGCTCTCGCCCAAGGTTTCGCTCTTGTTTTTCCCGTCCGTGGACCGGGTGCGCACGTACACGCCCGAGCCCATCTTGATTTCAATGTCGCCCTCGATTTCCAGGGCGATGAGCGCCTCGCGCAGCGAAGGCCGGGAAACCCCCAGCAGTTGGGTCAAATCGCGCTCGGGGGGAAGCCTGGAGCCTGCCTTGAAGTCCCCCTGGACGATGTAGTTTCGCAGTTGGTCAGCGATTTTCTGGTACGGCTTTCGCTCAGCGGCGTTGATCGGTGAGACCATGGCAACGGTGTCCATCAGATAGTCTGCGAAGGCTACCATAGGCGCTTGATGCTGTTCATTCATGTGGGCGCGGTGGTGCGGCAATCACATCACCGCGCCAATCTGCCAAGGCACAAACTCGTTGTCGCCCAAACCGTTTTCTTCACTGCAGGTGCGGCGTCCGGAAGCGGTATCGAGCATCAATTGGAACAACCGTTCACCGGCCTCGGCCACCGACTCCAGGCCATCGACAATGCCTCCGGCGTTGAAGTCCATGTCCAGCTCCATGCGTTGGAACAGGCGGGTGTTGGTGGCGATTTTCAAGGATGGTGTGGGCTTGCACCCGTAGGTCGAACCGCGGCCCGTGGTGAAGCAGATCAGGTTCGCGCCTCCCGCCACCTGGCCGGTCGCAGACACCGGGTCGTAGCCGGGCGTGTCCATGAACACCAGGCCTCGGGCATCCACCGTTTCAGCGTATTGGTAAACGCCCATCAGTCCGCTGGCGCCGGCCTTCGCCACGGCACCCAGGGATTTCTCCAGGATGGTGGTGATGCCTCCGGCCTTGTTGCCAGGCGAGGGATTGTTGTTCATGTCACCGTCGTTGTGGCGTACGTAGGCTTCCCACCAATGGATCCGCGCCATCAATTTTGCCGAGATATCAGCGGAGGCGGCGCGGGCTGTCAGCAGGTGTTCGGCGCCATAGATTTCCGGCGTTTCCGACAGAATGGCGGTGCCGCCATTGCGCACTAGCAGGTCGACAGCGGCGCCGAGTGCCGGATTGGCGGTAATCCCCGAGTAACCATCCGAGCCGCCGCACTGCAGACCGACCTTCAGGTGGCTGGCCGCCACGGCAGTACGTTGGAAGTCGTTGATGATCGGCAGCATCTGCTCGATATGGGCGATGCCACGCTGCACGGCTTCGCGAGTACCGCCAGCGTCCTGAATGATCAGGCTGGCCTTGAGCAGCGCTGAGCGATCGCCGAGTTCATCCATCAAGGGGGTGAGTTGGTTGACCTCGCAACCCAGGCCGATCAACAGCACGCCAGCGAAGTTGGGGTGATCGGCATAGCCGCGCAAGGTACGCTTGAGGATATCGATGCCTTCACCCGTGGCCCCCATGCCACAGCCGCTGCTATGGGTAATTGCCACGACGCCATCGACGTTGGGAAAGTCTTTCAGGCGCTCGGCAGAGAAGGCATTGGCGATGTGTTTGCACACGGTTGCCGAGCAGTTGACGCTGGAAATAACCCCGATGTAGTTGCGGGTACCAACGCGCCCATCATCGCGCACGAAACCCTCGAACGTCGCCGGCTCACCGCTGAGCACGGTAGGTATATAAACGTTCTGCACGCTCTGTTCGGCATTGGTCGTGGGCATGTCCAGGTTGTGCACGTGGACATGATCGCCAGGCTCGATGTCCTGTGTCGCCTGGCCGATGGTCTGGCCATACTTGAGTACTCGTTGTCCTGCTAGCGCCCGGCGCAGGGCGATCTTGTGGCCGGACGGAATCGGCTGCCGGGCGACCAGCGCGACGCCGTCGGCGTTCAGCTGTTGCCCTTCGGCAATATCGCCTCGAGCCACGGCAACATCATCACCGGGGGTTAAAACAAGCAAAGAAGACGGCGGGTTCATGGTGCGTCTTCCTCCTAGCACTCGATGATTGCTTTGACGACACCCTGCTTGGGGTCGAGCAAGGTGCTGAACGAATGGGCGACGTCGCTGAGTGTCAGTCGATGGGTGTTCAGGGCGGCGTCCGGGATCAATCCGTTGCGCAAGCATTCTTCCACGTGCCGGAAGTCTTCCTGGGTGGCGTTGCGACTGCCCATCAGCGTGGCTTCACGCTTGTGAAACTCCGGGTCGGAAAAGGTGATGGAGTCCCGTACCACCGAAATCATCACGTAGGTGCCGCCGTGGGCGATGAACTCGAACCCGCGCTCCATGGCCCGGGCATTGCCCGTGGCATCGAACACCACGTCGAAAAAATCGCCCTCTGTCAGTTCGGCCAGGGCCTGCTTGTCACCTTCGCCGATTTGCACGGCCGCGTGGATATCCAAGTGTTGCTTACAAAACGCAAGACGATCTTCACGGGTATCCAGGACAGTGACTTGCGCCCCGCGCAGGCTGGCGAAGATCGCCGCCGCCATGCCGATCGGCCCGGTGCCGACCACCAGTGCGCGTTTACTCGCCTGGACATTTGAGCGCCGCACAGCATGAGCGCCGATGGACAGGAACTCGATCATCGCCGCCTGATCGAGGGTAACCCCCACGGCCTTGTGTACGAATTGGTGGGGAACACTCAGGTATTCAGTGAAAGCCCCATCGCAATGAACCCCCAACACTTGAATACGGGTGCAGCAGTTGGTCTTGCCCTGGCGGCAGGCGATGCAGGTTCCGCAGGAAAGGTAGGGCATCACGTAGACAACATCACCGATGGCGAGGTCGCTGGCGCTGTCCGGCTCTTCTACAACCCCGGAAAACTCATGACCCATGACACGCGGGTATTCGAGGTAGGGCTGGTTGCCGGTGAAGATATGCAGGTCAGTGCCGCAGACCCCGACGCGCTTGACCCGGATGAGCACCTCTCCTGGACTCCTGGCCGGTTTGTCACGTTCGATGCTGCTTAGCGAGCCGGGTTCGTTACAGATGACGGTCAACATGTCGATGCTCCTTGGCTGGCGCGCAGACAACGGGTGCCTACACGCGCAGGAGGGTTGCGAGCGCCCGGTTGCCGCGACCGGAGCTCTTTTTTGTTGTAGACGGGCTGTGACCCGTTCGGACGAGCTTCGCCCAAAAACTACACGCCGAGGAAAATATTGGCAAGACCAATTTGTTGTTTTTCTAATTGGACAGACCAATATGAAATTTACGAGGGGGGCCCCAGCTTCTCTATTACCATCGCCAGGCTGATGGGGAAAAAGGCAACAGTGGACCGGAAAACGTTTCGGGGCCGAATAGCGGGTGGATTGCTGCGGGGAGTTTTGATGAGCACACAATGGCAGAAAAAAGGTTGCCCGGTTTGCCGGGCGCTATGGGAGTCCGGCCAGCATCCCCCTGAACTTGCCATGAGCATCGTTCTCCATTCCCGTCTGCATCGATGTTCATCGTGCGCAGCCTTCTGGGAGCAGTCGGAGCGTTATGCCGATATTATTTCTGAGCGGCAGGCGCGAGCGTTATATCCAGAGGCCTTCAAGTAGGAGGGCTTTTTATGAACCCAGGCCATTCCTTCATGTCAGTCGTTTGTCAGGATCGACAACATGATGGAGCTGTCTATGCGACCTATGGATTTCACCAGCCTGTCCTTCGCCGCGTTGTTCTGCGCGGCTTGCTCAAGCCAACCGGCCGCGACATGGAGTTATGAAGATGCCCAGGGGCGAGCCAATCTGCCGCCCGACCAGGCCTACCCTGAGCTGTTCGAAGCGGTGCAACGCGGGCAGCTTTTCACTGACCAGAAACACTTCGTGGATGCGCTGCCCAAGCGTGATCCTGCGAAAATCCGCGCCGATTACCTGGCTCGCCGGGGCAGCGATGGCTTTGATCTGAAAACTTTCGTGCAAGACAATTTCATCGAATCCGGCGAGGCGCAAAGCCCGGCATCGAAACCTGGCGCTTCGATCGAAGAACACATCGACAACCTCTGGCCGGTGTTGAGCCGCAGCTACAGCCAGGTGCCGCAATACAGCAGTTTGCTGCCGTTGCCGCAACCCTATGTGGTGCCGGGCGGGCGCTTTCGCGAGATGTACTACTGGGATTCCTACTTCACCATGCTGGGGCTCGAGCAAAGCGGTGAGAGGGCCCGGGTTCGCCAGATGACCGACAATTTCGCCTACATGATCGATACGTACGGCCATATCCCCAATGGCAATCGCACCTACTACCTGAGCCGGTCGCAGCCGCCATTCTTTGCCTATATGGTGGAGTTGCAGGCACGTATCGAAGGCGATCAGGCCTATGGGCGATACCTGCCACAGTTGCAGAAAGAGTATGCCTACTGGATGGAGGGCGCCCAGGCGCTCAAGCCGGGCGCGGCCGCGCAACACGTGGTCAAACTCGCCGATGGCAGTGTGCTCAACCGCTATTGGGATACCAGCGCGACGCCTCGACAGGAGTCCTGGTTGCAAGATGTCAGCACCGCCGAGCGAGCGCCGCACCGGCCCAGGGAAGAGGTCTGGCGTGACCTGCGTGCCGGTGCCGAAAGCGGTTGGGATTTCAGTTCCCGCTGGTTGGACGATAGCCAGGACCTGGCGAGCATACGCACCACGGCCATCGTGCCTGTGGACCTCAATAGCCTGATCTATCATCTCGAAAAAACCATCGCCAAAGCCTGCGAGACGGTGCAGAACAGCCCCTGCGTCCAGGTTTACGGTCGGCGCGCCGAGCTGCGCCAACATGCCATCGAGAAGCACTTGTGGAATGCCGACAAGGGCTTCTATGTGGACTACGACTGGCAACGCAACCAGCAACGCCAACAGCTCACGGCCGCGACGCTTTTCCCGCTGTACACGGGGCTGGCGTCCGGCGAGCACGCCAATCGCACCGCCGATGCGGTACGCGAAGGCCTGCTGCGCCCCGGCGGCATCGCCACCACCCAGGTCAACAATGGCCAGCAGTGGGATGAGCCCAACGGCTGGGCACCGCTGCAATGGGTGGCGGTGGAGGGGCTGGACCGCTACCAGCAAACGGCACTGGCGCAGCAGATTGGCAGTGGTTTTTTGCAGCAGGTCCAGAACCTCTACCGCAAGGAGAACAAGCTGGTAGAGAAATACGATTTATCCGGGCGTGGCGATGGCGGAGGAGGCGGCGAATATGAGTTGCAGGACGGCTTTGGCTGGACCAACGGGGTGACGCTGAAACTGATGGGCAAGTATGGCGCAACCCCTCTCACCACCAGGCCGTAGACTGAACACTGTGGCGAGGGAGCTTGCTCCCGCCGGGCTGCGCAGCAGCCCTTGAGTTCCCCTCACCACCATGAACTCGCCAAGTCTCAAGTCAGCGCCATCGCACCATTCGGCACATCACCCTCCGGCAACGCCACGTGCGGGCTGCCCGGCGTCAAAATGACCTTCCTGCAATCCTCCTGCTTCTTGTCGAAAAGCTTGTAGCCCTCGGCGGCCTGCTCCAGCGACATCCGGTGGCTGATGATCACCTCAGGGGACAAACGACCGGTCTCGATATGGCCAAGCAGTTCGGGCAGATAACGCTGCACGTGGGTCTGGCCCATCTTGAAGGTCAGGCCTTTGTCGAACGCATCGCCAAACAGGAAGCCGTGGATGAAACCGGCATACACCCCCGGCACGCTCACCACACCGCCGCGCCTGACTGCCGCGATGCATTGGCGCAGCGCCTTGCCGCTGCTGCCTTCGAGCTTGAGCGTGGCCAGTACCGTTTCGGTGGTGCTGCCCTTGGCCTCGAAGCCCACCGCATCGACCACACCGTCCACGCCGCGCATGCCTCTGGTCTGACGAATGATCGTGTCGGCAGGGTCGTCGTCTTCATCGAAGTTGATCGGAATCACGCCGTAGGTTTGCTGCGCGTAGGCCAGGCGATAGGGATGATGATCGACCATGAAGATCTGGTCGGCGCCCAGCATCCGCGCGCAAGCGGCACTCAACAGACCGACGGGCCCGGCGCCGTAGATCGCGATACTCGAACCCTTGCCGATCCCGGTGTTGGTGACCGCTTGAAACGCGGTCGGCAAGATGTCCGAGAGGAACAGGACCTTTTCGTCCGACAGGGTCCCCGGTACCTTGAACGGCCCGGTGTTGGCCTTTGGAACACGTACGTACTCGGCTTGGCCGCCCGGTATGCCGCCGTACAGATGGCTGAAACCGAAAAGCGCCGCGCCCGGTGCAATGGCCTTCTTGTTCAGGATCGCGCCACGCCCGGTGTTGGTGGTTTCACAAGCGGCGAACAGATCCATCTGGCAGAAAAAACAGCTGCCGCAGGCGATCACGAATGGAATCACCACACGGTCGCCGGGTTGCACTGCGGTCACCGCTGAACCCGTTTCCTCGACGATGCCCATGAACTCATGTCCGAAGATATCGCCGTGCTCGACGGCGGGAATTTTCCCGCGATAGAGGTGCAGGTCGGAACCGCAAATCGCCGTTGCGGTAACGCGCAGAATGATGTCGTCGCTGTCCACCAGGATGGGGTCGGCGACCGTATCGACTTTCACACTGTGGGCACCGTGATAGGTGAGTGCTCTCATGACGTCCTGCCTCTCTCGATAGTGGGTAAAGGGCAGAGGGGCGATTCCGGACGGAAGTTCAGAGAGATGACGGGCCGTGGGACTAGCGGTCGTTCAGTGCGGCGAAGGTACTTTTGGACGGGGTCTGGTAGCGCCGCCTGGGTGCTATCGCCGGCTTGTCCAATACCGGACGACAGCCCCCTCGCGCCCCTGCACCGGATCCCTGTCGGGAAATGGCAGGCTGGCGATCTTCGCCAGTTGGGCTTCGCTCGGTGCTTCACGGCAGATGTCGGCCTGTTGACCGGGAGGGTAGGCGCCGACCACCAGGAAATCCTCGCTGGCGTGCAGGTTGCAGTGGCCTGTACCGGCGGGGAGCAGCAATACGTCACCGGCTTTCACCTCGAGGACATGTCCCTGCGGACCGCCAATCATCAAGCGCGCCTGGCCACTGGCGACGCCCAGCACTTCATGGCCTTCGGTATGGTAGTGGTGATAGTTGTAAATCCCGTAACGCCATTGCGGGGGCCAGCCATTGGCGCGAAAAGTCTCTTCGATCAACGCCGCCGCATCGCCGTCCCGAACGGCGATGGCGCCGGGGTAGACGAGCACGGGCAGGCGCGGGTTGTTGGGTACCCAGCCGTTGCGTTTCAATATCAGGGCCTGCACGGAATCCGAGACTGCGTTAAATGTGCTCATTGAACCAATCTCCGCAGGCTAAACCTGCTCGTACACCGTCACCCGGTTACGCCCGGTCTTCTTCGACGTATACAGCGCCTGGTCCGCCCAGGCGATCAGGTCGGCGTGGCTGTTCGAGGGTTGGTTCAGGTCGGCCACCCCCAGGCTGATGGTGAAGCGGATGCGCTGGTCGTTGTACACCACCTCCAGCGCCTCTACGGAGTGACGCATGCGTTCGGCGAAAGTTTGCGCACCGGTGCTGTCGGTATCCGAAAGCACCACGCCAAACTCTTCACCGCCATACCGCCCGACCACATCGGAGTCGCGCGCGTGCTCGCGCAGCAGCCTGGCGACCTGCTCGATGACTTTGTCGCCGGCCTGGTGACCGTAGGTGTCGTTGACCCGCTTGAAGTGGTCGATATCTAGCATCACCAGGCTCAACGCATTGCCATAGCGCTGGTGCCGGGCATAGGCGGCCCTGAGGCTTTCCTCCCAATGGCCGCGGTTGTACAGGCCCGTCAGGCGATCGGTACTGGAGAGCTGTTGCAGTTGCGCATTGGCGGCTTGCAACTGATGCCGGTTGGTGGCGACATCGGTGACGTCATAGATCACCAGGCAGATATGCTTGATGTTGTTGTCGGGCGAGCGCAGCGGTAACAGCGTGGTGTTCTGGTACATGAATTCTTCATTGCCGGTGATCGGCTGATAGTTCTCGAACCGCACCAGATACGGCCGCTGCTCCCAGACGGTGAAGGCTGGCGTGCCGAGGGTAGCGACGCTTTCCACTTTGCGGCTGAACCATTGGCGATCGATTTCAGGGAACAGGCTGAAGATAAGCTGATTGTGGGCATCCTTTGGCTGCACCCCGGAGCGGTTCTCCATGAAGGTGTTCCAGACCTGCACGCGGTAGTCGCGGTCGAGCACCACCACACCGACATCGATGCTCTGAACCACGGCAAGCAACCAGTGAAACTCGTTCAGATCAATGGAATCGTTCATGGCTCAGTTCATCAGATAGGCGAGTTTGTGGGTCAACCGTTCGATGGAGTCCTCCGTGAACAGCAGCAATAGGTCGAAACGAATATCGTGCCCTTCCAGGCTGTAGCTGATTTCCACTGCCAGGGTTTTTTTCCAGCGCTTGCGGTTGACTCGGATCAGCTCATCGATCGCCGCGTGTTGGCCGAGAATCTGTGGGTGACCTTGAGAGAATCCCACATCGATCTGATCGGCAATGCTGGTCAGGCAAGCTCCGATCAGGACGCTGGAAAGGTCCAGCAGCATTTCCAGGTCGGAATAGTCGCTGCTCTGGCGTTGCATCAGGTGTGCGATGTCGGCGATTTCCGAGTCGTGAAACATCAGCAGGGCTTCACCCGCGATGCCACTGCCAATAAAACCCTGGCAGATAGCCGTGAGTTGCTGTGAGCTGCTGGCATCGTTCAACGCCATATGCAGCTCACCGACTTCGAGAATGTTCACATTGGGCACCGGCAGTTGCACAAAGACGCCCAAGACCTTGGCGATCAGGGCGGCTGCCTGGCCAATGGCAACGTTGACGGTCTCGCGGAACACGTCGTGAAAACTGATGGCCGCGTCCGGTGCCGAACGATTCTGCAGCGGCACCTTGCCGGGTTGGGTCAACAGTCCCACCCGGGTGAGGGTCTGGCGCAGTTCGTTTTCGTCGAAAGGCTTTTTCAGGAACGCCAGCGCGCCTAGCTCGAGCACGCGGCGTACCGCTTCATCCTGGACGTCACCGGAGATCACGATGACTTGCGCCTTCAACCCTTCGTCGCGCAAGGCGCTCAACACCTGATAACCGTCCATCTCCGGCATGGTCAGGTCGAGCAGTACCACCTGGCCCAGGCCCTGGCGTATCGCGTCCATGGCCTGGCGACCATTGACGGCCTCGGTAACGGACACCGGCCAGTCCGCGGGCAGAGCACGTAGGACCTGTTTACGGGCCATGTTGGAGTCGTCACACACCACTAGGGGAATCACTGACACAAATGCACTCTTTTTGGAGTTGGATATCAGGGAAACGCTTGCATGCGTCACCCCATAGGGTAGCAAAGACCCGCGAATGCACAGGATTTACCAAGAAAAACACCCGGCAGGCCGCCCGGATGGGTTGTTACGCGGTTTGCCCGGCCCCGTAGTACTCGTCCCAAAGCTCCTTCCGAAACCGGTTGCCCGGATCGAATTGCGCCCCGGTGGCATGCAACTGGTGAACTGGATGGCGTGCCGGCAAGCTCCCGAGGCTGGTAAAACGAGAGTCCCGGAAAGTCCATCGGGACCGGCCAGTTGGAAGGGGCATCGCGACGCCCACTGAACGTCTGCTCCCGGGCGACCTCTGAAAGTAGTGCAGGGTGGCGATCTCGCTGCCCGTCAACACTTGGAGGACAGGCTCATATGAACATTCTAATGGTCCTTACATCCCACGATCAGTTGGGCGATACCGGCAAGAAAACCGGGTTTTGGCTGGAAGAATTCGCTGCTCCCTATTACGTGTTTGTCGACGCCAAGGCAACTGTCACGCTTGCCTCTCCCAAGGGCGGACAGCCGCCGCTGGACCCCAAAAGCGATGAAGAGGACGCCCAGACTGAGGCTACACGCCGTTTTCGCAGCGATCCGAAGGCCCAAGCGGTACTGGCCAGTACGGTGCCGCTGGGTGAGATTGACCCCTATGACTTCGATGCGGTGTTTTACCCTGGAGGTCATGGGCCGCTCTGGGACCTGGCCGAGGACACGGATTCGAAGACCCTCATCGAAGCCTTTTATGCCGCGAATAAACCTGTGGCCGCCGTTTGCCATGCCCCTGGCATGTTCAAGAACGTTCAAGCCCCGGATGGCCAGCCTGTGGTGAAAGGCAAGAAGGTGACCGGGTTCACCAACTCCGAGGAGGAGGCCGTGGGGTTGACGCACGTGGTGCCATTTCTGGTGGAGGACATGCTCAAAGCCAAAGGCGGCGAGTATTCCAAGGCTGCCGACTGGGCGAGCTATGTGGTCGAGGATGGACATTTGATCACGGGTCAGAATCCGGCTTCATCCGAAGCTGCCGCCAAAGCCCTGCTCAAGCGGCTGGTGCAGGAAGAGACGGCCTGAGGACACGCCGCTTGTCACTACTGTCATCTCTGACAGTAGTGAGGCGAGAGGCTTTCACCCTATATCTGTAGCCCCATCCTTACTTTAAAAGAGAAATGGACATGGCTACGCAAAAGACAACTCACGTAGCTGGGGATCTTGACCCGGGCTTTGGTCATGAGGGGAGGGCATTTTTCACGCTCGACCAAAGCCTCTTTGGCGGCTCATCGAAATTACTCAGTGATGGAAAAATTCTCACGGCGGGCGTCAATGCTTCAGCTTTCAAGGCTACGAAACCAAAAAATGGGCTGTGGCCATTCAACCCGACAATAAAATCCTGGCAGCAGGGGCTCCTTGGGGGGGAGCCTGATAACCGCCAACATCACATTGATGCGATTGCTTGAAAATGGCGCTCTGGCCCTCTAGTAAGCCCTGGCCCTGACAGACGCAGTTTGTAGTCTATAGTTTTCACCAGACCCGGAATCCTTTCGTGTGGCCGACCAGGAGCAATTGACTCCTTGAGCCGTAACCGCGTCGGATTCCCGCAAGCCGTCAGCAGTGAAGCGATGCAGGGAGCACACCATGCCGATCCAACGGTCGAATATACTGAGGTCGGCCACTGATATTGCCCATTCTGCAAACTCTGTTTCAGTTACCACGAACAGCCTGTTTCGGCGCGGGTTTGACCAAGCCAAAGAAATTTACATTTTATTTCCGCTGCTGGCGGTTTTCCTGTTGCTGAGCATCTGGGCGGCCACCTTGTACCTGATCAAGGTCGAACAGGTGCGCGCGCAGCAGAGCGCTGCCGCGGCGAGTGTGGAAATCGCGGCCACGTACGAAGCGCAAATTCTGCGGGCCGTGCGTGAAATCGATCAGACCCTCAAGCTCGTCAAATACACCTACGAGTCCGAAGGGGAACAAAACCCGCTGCCCAAACTCAAGGCGCGGGCGTTGTTGCCGCCGCCTTTCCTGTTTGACGTCAGCGTGGTTGATGCTGACGGCATGGTCGTCGCGAGTACGCAGCCGAGCGAGGCTGGAAGCAGGGTCGCTCAGGATGAGCTGCAAACGTTGAGGCGTGACAATGTATTGTCGATCAGTCGCCCCTGGAAAAATCCTGTAACGGGGGAATGGAAGCTGCGCTTCAGTCGGCGGCTGAATTCGGCGGACGGCGCGTTCTCCGGGATCGCGATGGTCGAGGTCGATGCGGCTTATTTCGTCAGTAGCTACGATGCCTCGAAACTCGGCAATCAGGGCACACTCGGGCTCCTCGGAACCGATGGCATCTTCCGGGTATGGCGCACCGGGGAGGTGGTATTGGCCGGTGACGCGGTCGACTACACGGCAGTGGTGCCGGACAATGAAACCACCGAGGCGGTGCTCGCGATCAATGGATGGGACGGCGTACGGCGCTACACCAGTGCCCGCCAACTCTACGATTATCCGCTGGCGATCATTGTCGGGTTATCCGAGGAGGAGCAACTGTCGGCGGTGAATCGACAAGCACACACCTATCTGTGGAGGGCGGCGGGCGCAAGCCTGTTGCTGGTATTGTTGGTGAGTCTGTTGAGCCGGATGAGCTGGCAACTGGTGCAAAGCCGTTTGCGAGCCGCCGAAGCGAAAATAGCCTACGCCGAACGCGTCGAGTACCTCGCTTATCACGACGGCCTGACGTCGCTGCCCAATCGCAGTCTGTTCAGTAAGATGTTGAGTCAGAGTATCAGCGAGGCAAGCCGTTATCATCGGCAACTGGCGGTGCTTTTCCTTGACCTCGACCGTTTCAAGCACATCAATGACACGCTTGGGCATGATGCCGGCGACCAGTTGCTGCAAGAAGTCGCACAGCGAATCACGGCCTGTCTGCGCGCCAGCGATACCGTCGCCCGACTGGGCGGCGACGAATTCGTGATATTGCTGCCAGAGCTGTCCGAGGACAAATACGTGGCGATCACCGCCCAGAAAGTCCTGTCCACCATTGCCCGGCCTTTTAACGTCCAGGACCATGAGTTCCGTGTGACCGCCAGTATCGGTATCAGTGTCTTTCCGCAGGATGGCCTGGATGAGCAGACACTCAAGAAAAATGCCGATATCGCGATGTATCAGGCCAAGCAACAAGGCAAGAACAATTTCCAATTCTATTCCGAGAAGCTGAACGCGGATTCACTGGAACGACTGACACTGGAACTGAGCTTGCGCCATGCCCTGGAGCGCCAGGAGTTCCAGCTGCACTATCAGGCCAAGCGAGATATTCGCAGCGGCCAGATCACCGGCATGGAAGCGCTCTTGCGCTGGGATCACCCCGACCTGGGCATCGTCGCGCCGATGCAGTTCATTCCGATTGCCGAAGAGACCGGTTTGATCGTGCCGATCGGCAAATGGGTACTCAAGACCGCTTGCCTGCAAAACGTTGCCTGGCAGCAACAAGGCCTGCCGCATCTGGGGATGGCCGTGAACCTGACGGCGCGCCAGTTTGCCGATGAGAATCTACTCACGGACCTCGCTGCGATACTGGCTGAAACCGGTATGGAGGCGAGTCTGCTGGAACTCGAAATCGCCGAAAGCCTGCTCATGCAGGATGTCAAAAGAGCGTTGAGTGTGTTGACCGGACTTAAACGCCTGAAGATTCGGATCGCCATTGATGATTTCGGTATCGGTTATTCTTCGCTTTCCGCCCTCCAGCAATTTCCGCTGGACTCCATCAAGATCGATCGCTCATTTATCTGTGATGTCACCAGCGTGTCGGAAGACAAAGCCCTGACCGAGGCCATCATCGCAATGGGTAGAACCCTCAGCCTGACCGTGGTTGCCCAAGGCGTGGAAACCAAGGAGCAGGCCGATTTTCTACGGGAAAATGCCTGCGACGAATTTCAGGGGTTTTACTTTAACCGGCCGGTGCCCGCCGATCAGTTCAAGATGTTGCTACAAGCACAACCGGGATAGGCAAGAGGCTCGACAGCTTGAGCCACGATGATGCTCATTGCGCCTCGATCGGCAGTGCCCTGACGCTGCCGTCCACCTCCCGAGCGTCGATATAGCCAATGGTGTCGGGATTCTCGGCAACACGTTTCTTGACTTCTGCGCTGCTTGAAACCGCCTGCGGCGGTTGGCCCCGACCGGTAAAGATGATCTTTGACCAATGGGCCTTGAGCTGGGACGCGGACTTGCCGGTGAACGTTGTGTAGAACTCATCGCGGGTCGGTGAGTCTTCTGTCTGGTCAATGGGAGTCGCCTGTCCACCGCCGGGAAAACGACTGGTCTTGCCCAGAAAAATATCCGCCACCTGATTGCGCGCGAGCGTCTTCACTGGGCTCGACGTAGCGACGACCACCACCACGTCGGCCTTGACGGCAGCGCTGGCGGCGCACAGGGCGAGCCCCGCCACAGCGATTCCGATGCGTCTCACAACCCACATGGCCTGCTCCATCAGAAGACAAAATCAACAGCTAGGCTGATGACGTTGAGCGAGCCCCCCGACGTGAAGTCCGGTTGGGGATTGATCAACGGACCGACCGAGTTGCCCTTGAAGCGTGTGTGATCGAATTGCACTTTGGCGTCCATGTTCTTGGTGAAGTCCCAGCGCACGCCAAGGGAAAGGGTCTGCTGCCCTTCGTTCGAGCCCAGGACGGTGTTGAGGGCACCGTTGAGCTCGGCGGCAGTGCCCGCCAGGACCGGTGGCAAGGCCGATAGTGTCAGGCCCGGGCTGGAGACTTCTGTTTCGGTCTTGGAGCGCGCGTAGGTGACATAGGGGGTGAACGCTTCGATGCGGTACCCGCCGCTGATGTACCAGGCGCTGGTCCTGCCCAGGCCGGAGCGGCTGTCGAGACGGCCCCATTCACTCATGACGAACCAGTCGCCCGGATCGTAGCTGGCGCCCACGCCGAAAAAGTCGACGGGGGTGTCATCGGAGTCGTAGCGATCGGCGATGGCGATGCCTTCCGGACCGAACTCCCTGAACGTATCGAAGAGCGAGTTGAACTGCTCCAGGGTCAAGTCGGCTTTCATGTAGGTGATGCGCGCGGTGAGGGCGTCGAGCTCGGTGGTGTTGGTGATCCCCCAGAAATTTCTCGTCAGCGCCTTGCCGGCCCCGTCGGGCTGGCGGCTGTCGGTCTGGCCGTAGTGAGCCTGCACGGTGTTGGTGATTTCATCGACACGAAACCGGTAGCTGCCATCGATGCCGTCGCTGCTGGAGATCGGCATCAAGCTGTAGACCTCCATGGGCGCCCGCACCCAGGGCAGGGTGTAGCCCACTTTGCGCGTGTCGGACACCAGGAACGTCGGCAGCACGGTACGGCCAATGCGGGCGTTGAAATCCGGTGTGAACTGGTACTTGATGTTGGCCCACTCGACGAAGGGCCGGTAGCTGTTGTCGTAACGCTGCTCGGAAATGACCTGCACCACGGCCGAAAGCTGCGGGGTGACGGTGGCGGTCAGTTGGGCACCGATCAGGCTGTCGACGTCGGCGCTCCAGTTGCGCGAATGCCCTGCGCCATTGGGCTTGAAGATACTGGAGGTGAAATCGGCTCTTTTCTCGCTGGAATGGACGATCCCCACCGTGCCGAAACTGCTCAGCGAGAACATATCGGCCGCGTCAGCACTGGCGCCGCCGGCGTACAGCGTCACGACTACCAGGGCCATTGCGTTGGGCTTGTTCACCATGGGCTCAAGGTGACCTCGTTGCGTGGATGACCATTAGTCTGTTCCTTGAAACGTTGGCTGAAACTGCGCACTACCACGCAGCGAAGCGTCTAGATCGTCAATTTGAGCGTAAAGGTCGCCCCTGTTCCCGGGCCATCGCTATGGGCCTCCAGCGAACCGCCCATTTCCATGGCTGCCAGGGCGCAGCTGTGCAGACCAAAGCCATGGCCGTCCTTGCGCGTGGTAAAGCCATGGGCAAAGATCCGTGTCAGGTTCTCGGGCGCGATGCCTTCGCCGTTGTCGATGACCTTGATCACCAGGGTGTCTTCTTGGGGGATCTCGCTCTGGAGGATGATTTGAGGGGCAGACTCCGGCCGGTCATCCATGGCCCTGCTGGCGTTCTTTATCAGGTTGATCAGGATCAGCAGCACCCGGTGCTTGTCCAGTTGCAGCACGGGTGTTTCGGCCAGGTTGCGCACCACGGTGATTCGATGCGCCGCGATGATGCCGGCGTTCATGCGCAGGGCATCCTCGATCAGTTCCTTTATCTGCACGGTTTCGGCAAGGCTGGAGGTGCCTGCATATGATTGCTGGGCGGCGACGATCTCCTTGATGTGATCAACGCTTTTGCTCAGTTGGCCGAGTTCTTCGGTCATGCTCTGTTGTTCGAGCGCCAGCGCGTCCACCAGTTGGTTCAGGTAGCTGGGCAGAAGCTTGCCTTTTTCGTCGTGGGAGATGAAATCCCCAAGGTCCTCGGCATGCTCGTTCATCATTTGTACCGCCTTGCCAAGCCCCAAGGCCTTGCTAGTGCGCAGCTTGCGGGTGACCAGGTCGGCGGAGATATTCACGCTATTGAGTACATTACCTACGTTGTGCAGGACGTTGGTGGCGATTTCGGCCATGCCGGCCTGGCGTGCGGCCGCGGCCAGTTGAGTCTGGGCTTCGGCGGCGCGCAAACGGCTTTGTGCCAGTTGCCAGCTCATCCGGGCGAGCAAGCCCACCAACAGCACCAGTACCAGGCTGCCGCCCGCGGCGCGCCAGAGATAGGTTCGCGCTTGCTGGTTCACCGCGGCCAATTGTTCCTCCTCGGACAACCCCACGATCACCGCCAGCGGCAAGTCATAGAGCTGACGGGCACTGGTGTAGCGCCGCACCCCGTCCCAGCCATTGACCGAGAGCACCGCCTCGGTGTTTTCAGTGTCCGGCACCACGGCGGTGTAATCGACCGTATCACCGGCCAGTACCGTTTCCCCGGTGCGCCGCACGCGGAAGATGCCGTCGGTGCCCAGGAGTCCGAGCGCACCCTGGTCGCCGAGTTTCGAGGCGTCGTAGCTGCTGACGAAATAGGCGGCATCGACCTCGACCCTGGCGATCCCGGAAAGCCCGCCATCCGCCGCGTTGAGTCGCCGGCTGAAGCGCAAGCGCCATTCTCCGGTGACAGGGCTTTTCCATGGGTGGCTGATGGACAGTGAGTCGCTGTGCCGCAGCGTTTGCTGCTCATCCGGGTCAGCGATGTTTTCCCGGTCGTTGACCCGGCTGCTTGCCACGAGCCTGCCGTCCGGATTGACCACGCTGACGTCAAACACCAAGGCCGGCGGCAGCAAGGCCCGTTCCTGGAGGCGGCGCAGGGGATTAGGCTCACCCTCGGCTTCGTAGGTGTACTTGACCAGCTTGAGGGTTTGATCGATTTCGTGAATGGCGCGCAACATTTGCGCTTCGTAGGTGGCGCCCATCTCCAGGCTTGCCGTCGCCGCGCTCTGCTGTGCGCGGATATGTTCGACCTTGATCAGATACAGCGTCGCGATCCAGATGGCCAGCAACAGAAGCGCAGCCAGCAACGGGAACAGAATGTAGGCTTCCTTGGCCTGGTCGAAGCCGCGCCGAAACACGCCGGATTCGGTAGCGCCATCGGCCTGCGCGCGATGGACAGTGCCAGGGGCCAACCTCAGTGTCTCAGGCCGCTGGATCGGCATGATGTGCTCCCTGCATTGTTCACTACCGAAGGCTGGTGGGCCCGACACGGTTACGGCTCGAGGGGGTGTTGCTCCTGAGGGCCCGAGCGAAATCTTGGATCTGTCAGCAACTATAGACCACAAACTCTGCATGCCAATGTGCGAAGAGGGTTTCGATTGACTGGGGCACGGAGGATTTTGTGGCGAGGGGATAAATCCCCTCGCCACAAGAGGTTCAGCGTTTGTCCTGGCGGACTCACACTGCTTGCTTGACCCTTCGATGCACCCACTGCGCCTCGTCCCGCAATTCAAGGACTTGCCAATGGAAGTGCTCCAGGGAGGCGCTGTGCCCGACGCTGATCAGGATCGTGTCCGGCAGCGTCTGCTTGAGCAACTGATAGCAGCGCGCTTCGTTTGCCGCATCCAGCGCCGAGCTGCTTTCGTCGAGAAACAGCACTGTGGGACGGGCCAGCAGGGCCCTGACGAACGCACAGCGTTGCTGTTCGCCGACGCTGAGGGTTTGCGCCCAGTCCCGTTCCTCTTCCAACTGTTCGGCCAGGTGTTGCAGGCCGACTTGCTCCATGATCTGGCGCAGCGCGCCATCCTCTTCGCGGCGGGGTGGGTTGGGGTACCAGAGTGCTTCGCGCAGGCTGCCTAATGGCAGGTAGGGTTTCTGCGAAAGTGTCAGGGCCCGCTCACGGTCGTAGCCACTTGAGCCGCGAGCGTGATGCCAAAGCCCGGTAATCGTGCGGATCAGTGTCGATTTGCCGTAGCCGGACGGCGCACTGATCATCAGGCTGTCACCGGGCTTGAGGGAAAGGTTGAAGCCTTTGAACAATGGCCGACCGTTCGGTAGCCAGATGTCCAGGTCCTTGATGTCGAGGCCGCTGGCCTGCTGTTCGAGCCTGACCTGGGACTTGACCTCGACGTTGTCCAGGCGCTCCTGGAAGCCAACCAGCCGGTCGATCACCGATTTCCATTCCGACAGCTCCGGGAACACGCTCACCAGGTAGGCGATGGCCGCGTGTACTTCGCCAAAGGCCGCGCTTATCTGTGTCAGACGGCCGAGGGGAAAGGCGCCGGCAAAGAACTGTGGCGCCATGATGAACATCGGGATGACCGTCGCGCTGCGCAAGTAGAAGGTCGAGTAGCCCATGATCAGCTTCTGCTTCTTCACCAGCGCCCAGAAGTTCTCCAGCGCTGCCTCCAGGCGTTGGTTGAAGCGTTCGTTCTCCACGACTTCGCCCCGGTATTGCGCCACCGAATCAGCGTTCTCCCGCAGGCGGATGAGCGAGAAACGAAAGTCCGCTTCACGCCGCTGCTGCATGAAATTGAGGCTGGGCAGCGCGCGACCCAGCCAGAAGGCCAGGCCGGTGCCCAGTAGCGCATACAGCAGGGCGATCCACACCAGCAGTCCCGGAATGACCACCGACTGGTCGTTGAGCGGCACGCTGACGAGGCTGGAAGCCTGCCAGAGGATATGCAGGAAGGAAAACAGCGACACCACCGACGTCAACAACCCGAGGCTCAACTTGAGCGACTTGACGATAAACAGGTCGATGTCCTCGGCAATCCGTTGGTCGGGGTTGTCGACGTCGGTCTCGGTCAGCTTCAGCTTCTGGTAGCGCTGGCTGCCCAGCCATTGATCGAGCATGTTGCGGGTCGCCCAGCGCCGCCAGCGGATGGTCAGCTTCTGCTGGAAGTGGAACGCGCCCACGGTAAAGGCGGCCATGCCGATCTGCAGGAGGATGAACTGCAGGCTGCCCACGATGAAACCGTGGTAGTCCAGGGCCTGCAAGGCGTTATAGAAATGCAGGTTCCAGAAGTTGGTGAGGATATTGACGCCGACCAGGCACAGGGTCATCGCCACGGTGGCGAACAGCAGCAACAGGGCCGGGTATTTCTCCTCGGATGCCCAGAAAGGCCGCGCGAGACGCCAGAAATTGCGAAGTGTGTGCATGTGGTCTTGGTGAGCCTGGTCGCTAACGACGTTGAGTTTGCAGGGGAGGGAGGATAGGATCAGCCAATGCTAATCGTTTGCATTAATTAGGGAAAGCCACGGGAGCCCCGTTATCGAATTTCCAGAATGGCTTCACCAGGCCTGGCCGCCGATACAGCGGGTCATCCGGCAGGAACCTGGCGATCAGCCTTGCATCGCGTTGAGCCAGCTTGCCGACCCTGCGGTACTGCAACCCTTGCTGATCCGGTTTGCCTTGCGTTACCCGGGGGTGAACCGCGCTGCCGTGGTTTCACAGTGGTCGATGAACTACATGAGCATTGTCCTGCCGGCCACCTTGGCCTGTGTGCTGACGCGTGGTTGCGCGATCGAGTTCTGGGGCGAGGACGCTGTGCTGTTGCACGACGACGGCCAGCCTTCGGCGTTGGGCCTGGCCGCCGGGCTGTCGACCTTGGGCGCGGATGGCCGCGCCGTGTACTGGTCGCGGTTGGTCCATGAGCACCTGGCGCCGTTGTTCAGCACCTTGGCCGCTGCCGGTGGCCTGGCTCCGAAGATACTGTGGGGCAACTTCGTCGCCATCTGGGACGGGGCGTTCGCCAGGATGGACCCCGACCTGTCCAGGGACGGCTTCGCCGAGGCACACCAGTGGCTGGAACCGGTCACGGTCAACAACGGACGCTTGAAGTTGCGCGGCCTGCAACGCATGGTCGAATCACCGGCACCGCAGATTTGCCCATGCCTGCCCTTGCGCCGGCATTGTTGCCTGCATTACCAACTGCACGAACCGGTCGAAGGCCAACCGCCGGTACTTTGCGAATCCTGCCCCAAGCTGCACCGCCTGCCGGTGGCAGAGCAGGTGAGCTATCTGCATTACATCTATGAGGAGGGTTGAGCGCACGTTCAATCCTTACCCTCACGTGGTTTTTCTGGCACAGCAAGTCCCTGTGGGAGCGAGCTTGCTCGCGATAGCGGCGGGACAGCTTGCATCAATGCTGAATATGCCGACGCCATCGCGAGCAAGCTCGCTCCCACATTTGGGCTGGGGGTTGCCCTGGAATTGTGGGCGCACTCTCAGGTGGACAGCATTTCAGCCAGGCAGGGCGCATCAGCCTGCGGAGCGACTTCGCTGAGCTTGCCATGTTCGATGCGGATCAGCCGGTCAGCCAGGCCGAAGTAGGCGTCGTCATGGGAGATGACGATCAGTAGTTTGCCGCGCTCGCGCAGGTCCGGCAGGATCCGGGTGTAGAAAAAGTGCTTGAACACCGGGTCCTGGTCGGCGGCCCATTCGTCGAACAGGTAGCAGGGGCGATCATCCAGGTACGCACTGAGCAGCGCCAGGCGCTTGCGTTGCCCGGTGGACAGCGCCAGCGTCGTCAGCTTGCCTTCCTCGATTTTCACCTTGTGGTCCAACTGCAGGTGTACCAGGTAGTCCTGTGCCTGTTTCACCAGGTGCGGATCGTCGCCATCGAACAGGTTCTCGAACAGGCAGAAGTCGGTGAAGATCGCCGAGAAGTGCTGCCGGTAATGGTGGTTGTCGTTGCTCGAGGACACTTGCTCGTCGAGCATGATGTCGCCGCTTTCCGGCCGGTACAGCCCGGTCAGCAGCAAGGCCAGGGTGGTCTTGCCGCTGCCGTTGCCGCCGGTGATGAACACCACTTCGCCGGCATTGAGGGTCAGGTCGATGGGCCCCAGGGTGAAATGCCCGTCCTCGCGCTCGCGGTAGTAGGTGTGGGTGACCTGGCGGCACACCAGGCTGCGAACCTGGGTCGGCGAGATCATGTCGATGCTCTCGTCAGCGGTCTGCATCTGGCCTTCCAGGGCGCGGATCTTGTTCAGGGCCACGCTGGCCCGGCCGAGGGTCGGCAAGGCGTTCATCAGTTCCGACAGCGGCGTGATCATGTAGAGAATCGCCAGGATGTAACCGGTGACCAGGCTCGCGCTCAGGTCGATGAAATGCGGTGCGGCGAACAGCACCACGCCGATCAGCAGGTAGAACACCGCGTTACCCCAGTTCAGTACGAGGGCGTAGATGCTCATGCCGCGTACGAAGTCGCGACGGTATTGCTGGCTGACCGGTATCAGCAGGCGGGTGAAGAAATGTTGCCGGCGTGGGTGGTTGAGTTGCAGTTCCTTGCTGCCATCGGTGAGCAGGCGGTATTGATTGAACAACTGGTCCTTGAGCTCGCGGGCACGGGAGATCGAGGTCAGTGCCCGGCGTTGCGGCCAGTGAAAGCTCAGGCTGCCCAGGGCGATCAGCAGCAGGGTCAGGCCCAGCAGCGGCAGGCTGAGCCAGCCCAGGTAGCCGAGGCACGCGGCGATGATCCCGACATTGACCAGCAGGATCGGTACCAACTCCACCGCCTGGCTGATGGTTTGCGTATCGTCGGTGAGCATCGCCAGCAGGCGATGCTTGCCCAGGCGCTGCAATTGCGCATAGGGCGTATCGATCAGCTTGGCGCTCAGGTGCAGGCGCATGTCGTTGACCGCGGCCTGGCCCAGGCGCAGCAGGCTGATGTCGGAGATGATCCGCGACACCGCGACCAACACCACCAGGCCGGCGAAGAGCAGGCCATCCACCGGGCGCAGCTTATCGAACACCTCCAGGCTGTGGTTGATGTTGGCGATCAGGCCGGCCGCCGCGAGGCCGCAGGTCAGCCCCGTCAGGGTCGCTACCAGCAGTGCGCGCCAGGAGCGTTTAGCCATGAGTAACAACAGATCCATTTCAAACCGCTCCGTGAGTAGCAATGGCCGTGAGGCGCGCCGCCAATTGTTCATGCAAGGCGCGTTGCTCAAGGATGGTCAGGTGTTGCGCCGCGATGACCTCGCGGGTCAACGGCCCACTGCTCAGGCCTTCCCAATGCGGGTCGGTGAACTCAGCCTCGGCCAGGGTATCGCTGGCCCACCAGACATGCACCGGGCAGCTCAACCGTACGGGCTTGAACGTGGCCAGCAGATGCTGCGTATGCTGCTGATAGTTTAGCCGCGTCTGCAAATGCTCCCAACTGTCGCCATCGAGTTGCAGGCCTTGTTGCCGTGCCCACTGGACCAACTCCGCCAGGCGTGCCGCTGGGGGCAGGGCGTCCAGTTGTTCCAGCAGCGCAGCCATGATCGGCGCCGGCAACTGGCGCAACACCGCCTGGCTGTCTGGCGTCAGTGCTTGGGAGGCCGATTCCAGCAGCATTTCGACACTATCTTGCGGCGCTTGATGCTGGTACTGCGAGTCAATGATACCGAGGAACGCCACTTCCTCGCCCTGGCTTTCCAGGCGCGCGGCCGCGGCAATCGCGAGCAGGCCGCCGAGGGAGAAGCCCAGCAGGTGATAAGGCCCTTGCGGCTGCTGCTGGCGCAGGTGCTCGACATAAAGCGCACCGAGGCTCTCGATATCGCCGCCCAGCGTTGTGCTGTCGTCGGTCAGGTAGGCCGCCTGCAAGCCCCACAGATGCCAATCCGAAAGCGGCGCCAGCAGCGTGCGGTAGTCCTGCACGTGGCCGGTGGAGGGGTGGAAGCAGAACAGGTTGGCGGCTTCGACAGTGTTGGGTGCCGACAACCGCACCAGCGGCGAGAGCTTGAGCTCGGCCTGCACCAGCGCCGCAAACGCCGAGACGCTCGGGGCGTTGAACACGGCATTGACCGTTACCGGGGCCGACAGCGCGGTTTGCAAGCGACTGGCAAGCGTCACCGCCGCCAGGGAATGGCCGCCCAGCTCGAAGAAATCATCGTCGATGCCCACCCGCTCCAGGCCCAACACCTGTGCCCAGACCTCGGCGAGCAGCGCTTCCAGCGGCGTGCGCGGCAAGGCACTGCCAACCGTGTCGAGGACTTTGTCGGCCCATTGCTGCAAGGTCTTGCGGTCGAGTTTGCCGTTGCCCATCAGCGGCAAGGCTTCGACGATCCGCAGGGTGGGCAGCATGTAGTCCGGCAAGCAATCCTGGGCCTGGCCATGCAGCCTGGCGACCGTGGTCGAATGCCCGGGTGCCAGGGTCATGAAGGCGAACAGTTGCTGGCCGAGCTCGCCACGAGGAATGCATTCCACGGCGGCCTGGGTCACACCGGGAAGAGCGGTCAGTTGTGCCTGGATCTCATCGAGCTCTACGCGGAACCCACGGATTTTCACCTGGCGGTCGGCGCGCCCAGTGATTTCCAGGCTGCCGTCATGGCGATAGCGGGCCATGTCGCCAGTGCGATAGAGGCGTTCGCCAGGCAGTTGCGCCAGCTCGATGAAACGCCCGGCGTTTTGTTGCGCGTCCAGGTAACCGCGAGCCAATTGCGGGCCGGCGATATACAACTCGGCGCTTTGCCCGGGGGCGGCCAGCGCTTGCTGCTCGTCGAGCAGGTACAGGCGCATGCCGTCGAGACGGTCGCTGAGGGGCAGGCGGCGATAATCCGTGGCCGGCTCGGCTTTGTGCATCACCACGCCAACGGTGGTTTCGGTCGGGCCGTAATGGTTGAAGACCGCCAGGGCCGGCGCGAGGCTGCGAATGCTTTGCAGCAGGCGCCGCGAGCAGCTTTCGCCGCCGAGGATCAATTGCTTGCGCGGCAGCACCGCAGCGCTTTGGGCATGAATCAACCAGGCGTCGAGCAACGACGGCACGATTTTCAAGTGATCGATCGGGTACTTCGCCTGCCAGGCTGTCCAGGCCTGGGCGTCCATGGCCGTTTCCTTGTTCAGCAGGTGCAATTCGCCGCCGCTGAGCAGTGCCGGGAACAGCAACGTGTAACCCAGGTCGGCCGCCAGCGAAGTGACCACCGCACTGCGTTCGCCGGCGGCCAGTGCCAGGCGCCGGGACACGCTGGTGACATAACTGGCGAGCTGGCGATGCTCGACGATGACGCCTTTGGGCGTGCCGGTGCTGCCGGAGGTGAACAGCACGTAGGCCGCGTCCTGGGCTTGGATCTCGACGTCGATTGCCGTGGTAGGTGCTTGCTGCCAGGTCGCTTCATCCCGCAGGTCGAGGCTGCCGATGTCGGGCAACGCCGGGGCACTGCCGGCCGAACCGCTGAGGACGAAGGCGGGCTGTGCCTGTTGCAGGATGGCCAGGGTGCGTTGCGCCGGCTGATGCACGTCCAGGGGGACGAACGCCGCGCCGCTCTTGAGCACGGCGAGCATGGCCAGGACCATCTGTGCCGAGCGATCCAGGTACAACGCCACGCGATCTTCACGACCCACACCCTGGGCGCGCAGGTAATGCGCCAGTTGGTTGCTGCGCGCCTGTAACTGGGCGTAACTCAGTTGCCCGTTGTGGTCGCGCAGGGCCAGGTGCTCGGGGAACTGCGCGGCACACGCGTCGAAGCTCGCCGGCACACTGGCAAACGCCAGCGCCGCAGCGTCGAGTGGCGCCTGCAGGGCGGCCAGCGTTGCGGTGAAGCTCGGCGCCTGCACTGACAGCTCGGCCAGGGGCTTGCCGGGGTTGGCGAGGGCATCGAGCAGCAGCGACTGGAACTGCTCCAGCAGGACCCGGGCGGCTTGCTCGCTGTAGCGGCCCGGCAGGTGGCAAAGGTTCAGGCGATAGTCGCCAGCGATGGTTTCGGCTACCAGCAGCAGCTCCATGCCCGCCGGGATGGCTTGGGCGTCCAGCACCGTGAGTGTCGATGCCATACTGCCCAAGGTGTCGAGCCGATCGGGCAGATGCCCGGCCCACTGGAAACCGTACTGCGCGGCGTCGGCTGGCGGTGTCGTGCTGACAGCGCAGTATTCCTGCCATTCCGTGGCTTGCTCACAGAGTACCTGCAGGTTTGCCAGGGCCTGGGCAAACGCGCTGTCCGCCGCCGGTTGCCAGCGCAGGGGCAGGGGCTTGGCGAACAATCCCCAGCAGTCGGCGAGCTCTTCGTAGTCGTCGCGGCAATCGTGGACCCAGTTCAAGGTCAGGGCCGGGCTGTCGCCGCTGCTCAGGCGCTGCAACAGCACGCCCCAGGCCGCCATCAGCACCTGCTCGGGCGTTGCGTCGTGACGCTGGCAAAAGCTGTCCAGGGCTGTGCTCAACTGCGGATTGGCGCTCAGGCGCGTGGTCACCGGGGCGTCGGGACAGTCGCTGCGTACCTGGCGGTAGAGCAGTTCGCTGGCAGCCGGCTCATCGAGGGCCTGGCTGGCCCAGAAGCGCCGGCCAGGCTCGGCGTCTTCATCGGCCTGCAATTCGTAGAGCCAGGCGCTGTACTGGGTATAGGTCATGGCCTCGTCATCCAGCGATGGCGCATCCGTCGAGGCCAATGCCTGTGCCAAGCGCAGCAAGGTCCCGCGATCCGCGCTCAGTGCCGGCAGTTGCAGCGTCACCCGGTGCCGATCATCGCTGATCGATTGCACCTCGACGCCGATGGCGTCCGCTGCCGTGACGGTGGATTCAACCACCTGCAACGGCATCAGCAAGCCCGGCTCGGGCCGCACCCGCAGGCGCAGGGCCTCGTGGCATGCGCTCAGGGCTACGAGTCGCTGCTGCAGGCGTTCCAGGGCCAACGGGCCTTTGATTTCCAGTTCCAGGCGCACCGCTGGCAACCCCGCCAACCACTGGCTGCGTTGTTGCGGTGAGAGGGCGAAGGCTTCTTCACGTTTTTCAAAAGCGCTCATGCCTGCACCTCCACAACCGGCGACGGCTGTACTTCAGGCAGCAGCCCGGTCAATTGCTCACGACGCATCATCTGGCCCATGGCGACACAGATCTTGCGCTCGCCCTCGAAGGGGTCCCGGGCGTGAGCCACCAGCATATTGTCCAGCATCACCATGTCACCCTTTTGCCAACTGAAACGTACCGCGCAGTCCTCATAGGCCTCGCCGATCACCTGCATCACCGCGTCCTCGATCACGCTGCCGTCGCCGTAGTAGACGTTGCGTGGCAGGTGTCCGGGGCCGAACAGGCTGATCAGGTTGCTGCGCACCTCCGGTTCCAGGCAGGCAGTGTGGTGCAGTTGCACCTGGTTGAAGAACGACAGTTCCCCAGTCTCGGGATGCGCGACGATGGCCGGGCAGTGCTGGGCGATCCGCAGGTTGTCGGCCCCCAGCCATTCCCAACGCATACCCGACGCCAGGCATTGGCGTTCGACTTCCTCGCGCTGTTCGGTCTTGAAGAAGTCCTGCCAGCGCACATCCAGCTTGTCGGTGAAGTGCCGCACGTAGAGCAGCCCTTGGGTCTTGAGACGGGCGACGATGTCTTCCGGCAAACGTGCCAACACTTGCCGGCAATCGACGATGGGCGTGCAGCCGCCACGGGGTGCCGGCGTTTCGCAATAGAACCATTGCTTGCGCGGCCACTGCGGCAGATGGGAGCTCTCGTTGTGGAAGAGAATCATGTGCTGTTCCGGGTACGGCGTGGAGTGGTAGATGTTCTTGCCGGAAGTGTTTTTCGGCAGGTCGCCGTAGGTCCCGTAGAGGTCGGGCTCGATGGCCTGGGCGAACTGCTCGAAGGCGGCGGCATCCGGCAGGTTGAAACCTCGGAACAGCAGGCCGCCGTGGGTCAGCAGCTGTGCGTTGATCCATTCCCGGGCTTGCAGCGCCCAGTGCACCGGGTCCAGGTCGCCGAGCATCGGCTCGATCACCAACGGCAAGGCTTGCCCGGCATCGAGGGTGCGGGTCCGGACTTGCTCGTGGGCCACCTGGCTCACAGCGGTTGCACGGGTCTGCTTGAGCTTGCTCAGTTTCGACTGCTTGCGTGCGCTGCGAGCCGTAGCCTCGTCCAGCGCCGAATCAGGCAGGGATGGCGCACTGGCGTTGCCGCCCTCCAGGCGCCACGACCATTGGTCCAGCGCCTGAGCCGGGGCCGCGATGATCTGCTCCAGCAGGTGCTCGAAGCCTTGTTCGAGACGCTGAATGGTCTGTTCCTGCAACACGCTGGTGCGATACACCCAGCGCACGCTCAGGCCTTGTTCTTCGTCCTCCTCGACGAACACGGCGAGGTCGAACTTGCTGCTTTCCTGACGCGATACCAGATGTTCCACCTCAAGGTCCGGAAGGCTGGCATTGCCGCTGGGCGTGTTCTGCATGACGAACAGCACCTGCACCAGCGGGTTGACCCCCGGTGTACGCGGCGGCTGCAATTCCTCCACCAGTTTGTCGAACGGCACTTGCTGGTGCTGGAATGCCGCCAGGCAATCCTCGCGCAAGCGTTGCAGGCGGGCATCGAAGGTTTCGCCCTCGCTCAGGCGGGCACGGATCGGCAGCACGTTGACGAAGAACCCGATGAGGTGTTCCAGGGCTGGGTGTTCGCGGTTGGCCAGGTCGGTTCCGACGATAAAGTCGTTGGCCCCGGTGGCCCGCTGCAACAGGCTGTTGAAGGCATTGAGCAGTACCATGAACAGCGTCGCCCGTTGCTCTTGCGCATAGGCCTTGAGCACTTGCGTCTGGGCCGCGGTGAAGCGTTGTTCAAGGGCCGCGCCCTGGTAGTCGGGGCGCGCCGGGCGTGGCAGATCAAGCGGCAGCGGGATCAAGGTGGGCGCGCCGTCGAGCTGGCGGCGCCAGTAGTCGATGGCCCGTGCCAGCAGGCGCTGTTGCGCTTCGCTGCGTTGCCAGTAGGCGTAGTCGGCGAACTGGATCGGCAACGTCGGCAGCACCGGTGTCGAGCCGCTGGTGCGGGCCTGGTACCCGACGATCAGCTCTTGCATCAGGATGCCCATGGACCAGGCGTCGGTGGCGATGTGATGCAGCACCAGTTGCAGCACATGATCATCGCTGCCCAGGCGCAGCAGGTTGGCGCGCAACATCGGCGCCTGTTGCAGATCGAACGGGCGTGCGGCTTGTTCATTGATCAAGCGTTGCAGGGTTTGCCCCTGTTCCGCGCTGTCGAGGTGGCTCAGCTCGGTCGGCGTCAAGTCAACCAGCGGTGCCGGGCTGATGACCTGGCACGGTTGGTCGCCGTGGAGGTGGAACGCGGTGCGCAAGGATTCATGGCGTTCGAAGACCGCCTGCAAGGCCCCTTGCAGCGCCGCGATGTCCAGCGCGCCGCGCAGCCTGACGGTGGTGGTCATGTTGTAGGCGGCGCTTGGGCCTTCGAAGCGATCCAGGAACCACAACCGTTGTTGGCTGTAGGACAGCGGCAACGGTTGGTCGCGCGGCGCCAGGGCCATCTCGGTGTCGCCGTCGGCCTCGGTCTGGGCATCGCGCTGCTGATCCACCGCTTCGGCCAGTTGTTCGAGGGTGCTACGCTCGAACAACGTGCGCAGCGGCAGGTTCACGTTCAACCGTCGACGGATCCGCGACAACACCTGGGTGGCCAGTAGCGAGTGACCGCCGATGGCGAAGAAGTCGTCGTGCACACCGACCTCGTCCAGGCCAAGGATTTCCTGCCAGAGTTCGGCGAGCACTTTCTCGGTTGGCGTGCGCGGTGCCATGCCTTGCGCCTGTGCCGTCTCGTCCTGGGGTACACCCAGGGCGGCGAGGGCGCGACGGTCGACCTTGCCATTGGCGTTCAGTGGCAATTGCGCCAGGGCCAGCCAGCGGGCCGGGACCATGTAGCTTGCCAGTTGCAGGCCCAGGTAAGCGCTCAAGACCTGTTGCGCGGAGTCGCCGCCCAGGTCGACCGCTTCGTCGAGCACATACCAGGCCACCAGTTGCAAGGCACCGCGGGCGTCGGGCAGAGCCAGTACCGCCGCGCTGTCCACCGCCGGGTGTTGCATCAGGCGGTTTTCGATTTCGCCCAGCTCGATGCGGTGACCGCGGATCTTCACTTGCTGGTCGCGACGGCCGAGGTATTCGATCACGCCATCGGCACGCATGCGGCCGATATCACCGCTGCGATACAGGCGCGCATCGGCCTGGAACGGGTGCGGGACAAAGGCTTCGCGGGTGCGTTGCGGGTCGCGCAGGTAGCCGCGACCGACGCCGACACCGCCGATGCACAATTCGCCGGGTACACCGATGGGAACCAGGCGCAGTTCTGAGTCGAGAACGAACACCTGGTTATTGGCGGTCGGCTTGCCGATGGGCATGTGCAGGCAGTCGTCGCCCGGGGCTTGGGTGATGGGGTAGAAGGCAACGTCGTCCGAGCATTCGGCCGGACCGTAGGCGTTCATCAACGCGATGGCCGGGAAGCGGGCGAACCAGTCCCGGGCCAGGGCCGGCGGCAACGCCTCCCCGGTGGGCAGCAGCCAGCGCAGGCTCGCCAGGGTGTGATGGGGCTGGCTTTCCTGGAGCATGCCGCGAATCAGTGCCGGCACGGTTTCCAGCAGCGTCAGCCGCTGCTCCTCGACCGCATCGAGCAGGGCCACCGGGTCGTGGGCCTGGGCATCGGGAAGAATGTGCACGGTGGCGCCGAACAGCGGCGCGGCGAGGAACTGCCAGACGCTGATATCGAACGCCGGCGAAGCCGTCTGGGCAATGCGGTCGTGCTCACCCAGGCCCAGGCTCGGGACCTTGCCGAACATGTTGTTGAGCATCCCTCGCTGTTCGACCATGACGCCTTTTGGCATGCCGGTGGAACCCGAGGTGAAGATCACATAGGCCAGTTGATCAGGGTTGTGGACGTAGCTGACTGGCGGCTGTTCACGGCCTTGCCAGAGCGCCTGGGCGATCAGGCAGGTGGGTTGCTTGTGCAGCTGCGGCAGGACGTTGTCCAGCGTCGACGTCGCGTGCTCGCACACCAGCAAAAGCGGCGCTTCACCGAGGTCCAGCAGCTCCGCCAGGCGTGCGTGGGGCTGTTGGATGTCCAGGGCCTGGAACGCGGCGCCGACCTTGAGCGTGGCGATCATCATCGTCAGCAAGGCCAGGCCCCGCTCGGCGAACAGCGCCACCAGGGTTTCCGGGCCGGCACCGGCGGCTTGCAGCGCGTGGGCGATGGCGTTGGCGCGACGGTCCAGTTCGGCGTAGGTCAGCGATTGTCCCTGGCATACGGCGGCCAGGTGTTGCGGGCGGCTGCGCACTTGCTCGGCGAACAGCGCCGCATAACCGCGTTCCAGCGGGAAATCGACTGCGCTGCGGTTGCAGTCGATCTGCAACTGCCGACGTTCCGCCTCGGGCAGCATGTGCAGGCTGCCCAGGGGCGCCTGGGGCGTTTCCAGCATGCCCGAAAGCAGCTGCACCAAATGCCCTAGCATGCGTTGCACCGTGTCAGTGCTGAAGCGCTGGCTGTCGTAGGACAGGCGAATGCCCAGGCGGTCGCCGGGGTACAACACCACCGTCATCGGGAAGTTGGTGTGCACTCGGTCTTCGTAGATGTCGATGTTGAAGGCATCCAGTTGCACGCTGCTAATGTCCAGCGGCGCGTTCTCGAACACCACCAGGCTGTCGAACAACTGCTGGCCGCGCGGCACCTGACTGCAACGCTGGATGTCCACCAGCGAGGCGCTTTCGTGTTCGCGCAATTGTGCGTTGTGGGACAGCAGCGCCTGCAACCAGTCGGCCACTGGCGCCTCGGGGTCGACATCGATGCGCAGCGGCAAGCTGTTGATGAACAGGCCGACCATTTCCTCTACACCGGCCAGATCAGTTGGGCGGCCGGCGACGGTCACGCCGAACAGCACATCGCGATTGCCGCTGTAGCGCGACAGCAACAGCGCCCAGGCGCCCTGGATCCAGGTGTTGGGGGTCAGTTGGTATTGCTGGCACAGCTGCTGCAGACGTTGGGTCTGGGCGATGCTCAGGGTCTGGTCGAAGTCACCCACCTGTTCCGGTGCCTGCTCCGGACGGGCCACGGGGCTGTCCACATGCAACGGCGTCGGCTCGCTGAAACCGGCCATCTCGGCCTGCCAGAACGCGTGTGCGGCGGCCATGTCATGGCGTTCCAGCCAGCTCATGTAGCCGCGGAACGAGCGCAGGCGCGGACGGGCCACCGGCTCCTGGCGGACGATGGCCTGGTAGATCGCCAACAGGTCTTCCATCAGCAGGCCGAAGCACCAGGCGTCGGTCAGGATGTGATGGAAGCTGCGTACCACGGCGAAGCGTCGCTCATCGAGTTGGAACACCCGCAGGTGGGTCAATGGCGCGCAGGCCATGTCGAAACCTTGCAGGCGCTGTGCTTCGAGGGCCTGGTCCATCGCCTGGCGCTGCTGCGCTTCGTCGAGATGGCGCAGGTCCTGCCAGTCGAACGCTTGGTGGGTCTGGCGATACACGCATTGCAGCGGCTCGTGGTCGTCCTGCCACCAGAACGCGGTGCGCATCATCGGATGGCGCTGGAGGAACAGCTGCCATGCGGCTTCCATCGCCGGGCGTTGCAAGACCCCGTCCCAGCTGTAGCGTTGTTGCATCAGGTAGATGCCGCTGTGGGGTTGCAACAAGGTGTGCAGAAGCATGCCCTGTTGCATCGACGACAACGGGTAAACGTCTTCGATGTTCAACCAGTCCAGCGGTTCGGCCGCCAGGGTCGCCGCTTGCTTGTGGCACAGCGGGAAGGCTTGGCTGGCAGGCCGCAGGTCGGTTGCGCTAGCGAGCCCGGCGAGGTCGTTCAGGCGTTGGGCCAGGCGCGGTGCCCAGTCGGCGGCGAGGGCGCCCTGGCTGCGCAGGTGCAGGCAATCGTCCTGCCACCAGGCGTCCAGGGTCAGCGGGCAAGTCGACGTCGGCGATGGGTTTGCGGCCTCGACCTGGGCCAGGATGCCGCGTTCTTCGCGGTGGCTGTCGAGGTTGCCCAGCCAGCGAATGGCGACCGCTGCCGCTGGCAGCTCGCGCAGCGGTTCTTGCAGGTAGGTATTGTCCGACAGGTAGCGCAGGGCACCGTAGTCGACGCCGTGCTGCGGATAGGCGCGCATCTGCGTGGCCAGTGCCTGCAAGCGTTGCAGCAGGCTGTCGCCTGCGGGCTGGAGGAAGTACGGCACCGCCAGTTCCAGAGGCCCCATGATGCGCGCCGGGTCGAGGTCGGCGACGGCAATCGGCGCAGTGACCGGCAAGCGTTCGGCGTTCGGACGGGCGCCGTGCACGCTCAGCGCGACCAGGCCATCGCCGCACAGCTCACGGCATTGTTCGGCCACGGCAGCGGCCAACAGGCTGTGCCAGTCCAGTTGCAGCACCTCGCCCAGGCGCTTGAGCTCGCCCGAAGTGGTGGCCGGCAGGGCCTGCTCGATCATGCTGGCCGGCTGTTGGCCGGCAGGCAGTTGCAGCGGTTCCAGGCCAGCGTATTGCAGCCAGTGCTCCCAGGCGTCATCCAGGGCATCGCCCTGGGCATGGGCCTGCTGGTGCCGCGTCCACTGGGTGAAATCACCACCGGTGTAGGACAGGCGCACCGGGCGTTGATAGCGCAACTGCGCCAGGGCCAGGTTGAGGTCCGTCAGCAGCAGCGACCAGGACGCTTCGTCCAGGCACAGCGGATGAGCGGCCAGCAGCAGGGAATACTTGCCGTCCACTTCCAGCAGGCTGGCATGCAGGGTTTGGCCGGCATCCAAGTCCAGTCCATCGACACCGGCCTGGGCCAGGGCTTGCAGTTGCGCCGGGGCGCAGGTTGCAAGTTTTTCGATGGTGATGACCGGGGCCTTGGCCGCGACCAGTACCCGTTGCTGCCACTCGCCCTCCGGCAGGGCCTTGAGCGCCAGGCGCAGGGCCTGATGGTGTTGCTGCAAGGCGACGATAGCCTGGGTCAGCAGTTCGCTGTCGATGGCCTGGGTCAGCGCCACGCAACGCCAAGTCGCGTGCAGCGGTCCTTGTTGCAGGCGCGCCAGTTGCCCGGCGGCCAGCGGCAGGTCATAGCCATCGGCAATGGCTTGCGCGACGCCTTGGTTGGCATCGGCGCCCAGCACCCGGGCGATGTCGGCAATGGTGCGGTTCTCGAAGAGCTGACGCGGGGTGAGTTTCAGCCCCTGCTGGTTGGCGCGGGCGATGATCTGCAAGTTGATGATCGAGTCGCCGCCCAGGGCGAAGAAGTTGTCATGCACGCCGACACGTTCAAGCTTCAGGACCTCCTGCCAGATAGCGGCCAACTGCGCTTCGACCTCATTGCGCGGGGCCACGTGGGTGGCGCTGTCGTCCGTGGGTTTTTGCGGGAGCGGCAAGCGCTGTACATCGACCTTGCCGTTGCGGGTCAGGGGCAGTTCATCGAGGGTGATGAAGTGCGCCGGCACCATGTAGTCCGGCACCCGCGCAGCGAGGTCGTTACGCAGTTTCGTGGCGGACAGCGATTGGCTGGCGACCAGGTAGGCCACCAGGCGCAGGCTGCCGTCCAGTTCCACGGCACGGACCAGCGCCTGTTCGATCAGTGGCGACAGGCGCTTGAGCTGCGCCTCGACTTCGCCCAGCTCCAGGCGGTTGCCACGGATCTTGACCTGGCTGTCGACCCGGCCGAGGAATGCCAATTGACCGTCCACTTGCCAGCGCACGCGGTCGCCGGTGCGGTACCAGCGTTGCTGATCGGCGTCGAGGTGGAAGCGCTCGGCGGTCAGGTCCGGGCGGTGCAGGTAACCCCGGGCCAGGGCGCCGTTGATCAGCAGCTCACCGGACACTCCGGTGGGCACCAGGCGACCCTTGGCATCCACCACTTGCAGTTGGCGGTTGGGCAGCGGGCGGCCGAGGGCAATGCTGCGCAGGCCGGCGGGCAGCTCGGTGGCAATCGCCCCCACCGTCGCTTCGCTCGGCCCATAGTGGTTGAACACCCGCAGCCCGGGTGCCAGGCGGTTGACCTGTTCCAACAGCGCCGGGCTGAGGGCGTCGCCACCGAAGACCAGCAGGGCGCGAGGCAACAGGCGGGCATCGGGCAGTGCCTGCAACAGGCCGGCCAGGTGGCTTGGGGTGATCTTCAGCACATCCACTGGGTGTTGGTCGAAGAGTTCGGCCAGTGCCAGGGGGCTGAAACCGCTGTCTTCATCCACCAGCAACAGGCTGGCGCCGCTGCACAGGGCGCCGAACAGTTGGGTGTGGCCCAGGTCGGCGGCGATGCTGGACAGCAAGCCGTAGCGGGCCGCCAGCGGTGGGTTGAGCACCGCGTGCACCGCCGTCAGGTAATCGACGATGGACTGGTGCTCGACCACTACACCCTTGGGAGTGCCGGTGGAGCCCGAGGTGTAGATCACATAGGCGGCGTCAGTCGGGCTGTGGGCCACGGCCGGTGGGGTGTCTGGCTGGGAGGCGATGGCGTCGGCCTGTTCCGCCAGCCACAGCGTCGGCGTGTGCTCGGCCAGGCCTTTGAGCAGGGGCGAGGCGGCGGCGCCGATCAGCAGCGCGGCGCGGCTGTCCACCAGCACGTCGGCCAGGCGTCCGGCGGGTTGCTTGAGGTCCAGCGGCAGATAGGCGGCGCCGGCCTTGAGGGTGGCCAGTAGGGCAACCACGAACTCGGCGCTGCGTTCCAGGGCCAGGGCCACGACGCTGTCGTGGCCGATGCCCTGGGCGCGCAAATACTGGCTGAGGCGGTTGGCCTGCTGGTCCAGTTCCCGGTAGGTCAGGGCGACCTGGCGGTCCTGGACTGCCAATTGTTCCGGATGGGCGGCCACTTGTTGTTCAAAGCGTTGGTGCAGGCACGCAGCGGGTACCGGCAATTGCACGCCGCGACCCTGCACGAGCAGTTGCTGGCGTTCTTCAGGGCTCAGCCACTCCAGCTCGCTGACCCGGCTATGCGCTTGCGCCGTCATGGCCAACAGGATGGCGCGCAATTGTGCCGACAGCACCGCGACCTCGGCATCGCTGAAGCGACGGCGGTCGTAGCTGATCAGGTAGTGCAGTTGTTTGTCCGGCACCACGATCAGCGACAGCGGAAAGTGGTTGCGGCCTTGGGTGTGGGTGATGCCATCGACCTGCTGGTCGTTGCTCGGGGCACTGAAGCTCAAGCCACCGGTGTCCTGGTTGAGCGCATCGGTGACCGGGAAGTTCTCGAACACCAGGATTGAGTCGAACAGCGCCTGTTCCGCGGCGATGCGGGTCATTGACTTGAGCTTGCCCAGCGGCAGGTAGGCGTGGTGGCGCACATCGCTGTTGGCTTGCTGCAAGCGTTGCAGCCAGTCCACCAGCGTCGGTTCGTCAGCCCATTGCACGCGCAGCGGCAAGGTGTTGATGAACAGGCCGACGGTGCTGTCCACCGCCGCCAGGTTCTCCGGACGGCCGGCGACGGTGACGCCATAGACCACGTCGTCACGCCCGGCATGTTGGCCCAGCAGCAATGCCCAGGCGCCCTGGATCAGCGTGTTGAGGGTCAGGTCATGCTGGCGGGCGAAGTGCGCCAGTTGCTCGGTTTCGCTGGCGGCCAGCAGGCTTTCCCGTTCGGCGAACGGTGCCCCTGCCGGGGCTGGCTGGCGCACGGCGAAGGTGGGCAGCGGGGTCGGCTCGCTCACGTCCTGCAACTGCTCGCGCCAGAAGCCTTCGGTGGCGGCCATGTCCTGTTCCGCCAGCCAGGCGATGTAGTCCCGGTAAGGACGGGTCGGTGCCAGGTTGGCAGGGCGGCCATGGGCTTGTTCGTAGTACAGCGCCAGCCACTCCTGGACGGCGATGCCGACGCTCCAGCCGTCCATGAGAATGTGATGGAAGGTCCAGATCAGGTGCCAGCGCTCGGGGGCCAGGCGTACCAGGCACACGCGCATCAGCGGCGAGTCATTGAGCTCCAGGGGTTGCGCCCGTTGTTCCAGCGCCAACTGTTCCAGCGCGGCCTGGGGCTCGACGCGGTCCTGCCAGTCCAGTTCAGTCAGGGGCAATGGCACTTCCTGTTGCGCCACCTGATAGGCATCGTCCAGTTCTTCCCAGAGAAAAGCACTGCGCAGCACCGCGTGGCGCTGCATCAACGCCTGCCAGGCGCCGCGAAACGCGCTCAGTTGCAGCGGGCCGTTCATGTCCAGGCTCAATTGCTGGTAATAGACCCGCGAATCCGGTTCATAGACGCTGTGGAACAACAGGCCGTGCTGGGTCGGCGAAAGGGAGTAGATGTCTTCGATGTTGTTCATGCTTGCTTGGTCCATTTCAAAGTCTTGAAAACTCAAGTGAGTCGATCAAGGCGCCGCGCCGGTCTCAGACCTGTGCGGGCGCCGCGTCGCTCGCTAGCTTTGGGAATTGGGTTTGGTCTTGAGCTTGCCCAGCAGTTTGTCCAGGGACTTCTGGTTCAGCGCCTTGGCCAGCGGGAAGTCAGCGGGCATCAGCGCACCGGCCTGTGGGTCGAGGCAGTGTTCGACCAGCACCTGCAAACGTTCCAGCAGGCGCGCGGGCAAATGGCTGTCGGCATTTGGCGTGACGCTGTGCCATTCGACACGCAACACGCCGTCCTCCAGCCAGGCCACCACTTCACGGGCATGGGTCACTCGGTTCTGCGGGGCCACGTCCGGCGGCGGGGTCAGGCTGCTGGCGCGCAACCAGCCCTCTGGCGTTTGCTCATGCCCCAGGTAGTTGAACAGCACATCACCATGGCTGGCCGGCAACTCGCCGCGCTGGCGCAGTAAGCCGTAGCCCAGGCCCAGGCCGGGTACGTCACGCAAGGCCTGCTTGGCGTTGCGCACCTGATCGCCGGCGGCGCCGCTGGCATTCACGCGCAGTGGGTAAAGCGTGGTGAACCAGCCGACGGTACGGCCGACGTCCAGTCCGGCAAACGGTGCGTCACGCCCGTGGCGCTCCAGGTCCACCACGATGTCACTGCGCTGTTCGACCTCGGCCAGGGTTGCGGCGAGGGCGGCGATCAGCAGTTCTTCCGGTTGCGTGCGGTATGCGGCATGGGACTCGGTCAGCCATTGGTGCGTGCGGCTGGCATCCCAGCGGGCCGACAGTGTCTGGCGCTCAGCGACGATGGCCCTTGGCGGCTGGTTCGCGCCGGTCTGGGCACTCCAGTAGCGATGCTCGGCAGCGACCTTGGCGGCATGGGCTTGCAGGTGCTCGGCCCATTGCCGATAGGACGTGGTTTTTGCCGGCAGCATTGGGCTTTCGCCACGCTCCAGTGCGGGGTACAGCTGCTGGAAGTCTTCCAGCAGCGGCGTCCAGGACACGGCATCGACCACCAGGTGATGAGCCACCAGATACAGGCGCTGCGGTGTGCCTTCCAGCAGGGCCGCGGCGAACAGCGGGCCGTGTTGCAGGTCCAGGCTTTGCGCGACTTGCAGCAGCTGTTCCGGGTGCTCGCAGCAGGTCAGTTGGGCCGGTGCCACCGGCGCTATGTGGGCTTGCCATTGGCCGTCGACATCGGTGAAGCGCAGGCGCAGGGCGTCGTGGTGGGCCACCAGCCGATCCAGCGTGGCTTGCACGATGGCCGGGTCCAGGCGGCGGTCACTGTCGGCCAGCACCGATTGGTTCCAGTGTGCGGCGTGGACCTGTTGCTGGTCGAAGAACCACTGGTGCAATGGCATCAGTGGCATCGGCCCGGTCACCTCGCCTTGTTCGGCCTGGGT
Source organism: Pseudomonas sp. FP2300 (assembly GCF_030687595.1). Classification (NCBI taxonomy): domain Bacteria; kingdom Pseudomonadati; phylum Pseudomonadota; class Gammaproteobacteria; order Pseudomonadales; family Pseudomonadaceae; genus Pseudomonas; species Pseudomonas sp. FP2300. The sequence continues at coordinate 4,083,760 of NZ_CP117440.1, read as the reverse complement.
CAGCAGTGCCGTGGTCACGTGGGCCAGGGCCGCCGGGGTCGGCGAGCGGAACAGATCCCGTGGCGTGAGCGAATAGCCCTGTTCACGCAAACGCGAGATCAGTTTCAGGCCAAGGATCGAGTCACCGCCCAGGGCGAAGAAACTGTCCGAGGTGCCGACTTCACGGCCGCCGGTCAAGGTTTCGCCGAGCAGTTCGCCAAACAACTGGCAGAGCAGGCGTTCCAGGTCATTGCGCGGTGCCGCGTAGTCTTTCTGGGTGTTCGGCAGGGGCAAGGCAGCCAAGGCCTTGCGGTCGATCTTGCCGTTGGTGCTCAGGGGCAGGGCCGGGACTTGCACCCACACCGCTGGCACCATGTACGCCGGTAGTTCGGCCGCGAGCTGGGTGTCGAGGTCCGACTGCGCGGTGCTACTGCTGTAGAACGCCACCAGGCGATTGTCGATGACGAGGGTGCAGGCACCGGTGATGGCCGGCAGGTTCAGCAGGGCCGAGTCGATTTCCCCCAGCTCGATGCGCTGTCCGCGCAACTTCACCTGATGGTCGAGACGTCCCAGGTACTCGATGTTGCCATCGGCCAGGAAGCGGCAGCGGTCACCGGTGCGGTACAGGCGATCACCGGCCACGAACGGACTGGCGAGGAAGCGTTCCTCGGTCAGGTCCGGACGCTTCAGATAACCCCGGGCCACGCCGACGCCGCCGATGTACAGCTCGCCGATGCTGCCAATCGGCAGCGGTTGCAGGGCTTCGTCGAGGATGTACAGGCGCAGGTTGGCGATGGGCTTGCCGATCGGCACGATCACGTCGTCGGCCGAGCAACGCCAGACCGAGACGTCGATGGCTGCTTCGGTCGGGCCGTACAGGTTGACCAGGGCTGCCGGGTGTTGGCCCATGAAGCGCCGCACCAGGTCCACCGGCAAGGCTTCGCCACTGGCGAACACCTGGCGCAGGCTGTGGCAATTGACCAGGCTCGGCTCCTCGACAAACGCACGGAGCATCGACGGCACGAAGTGCAAGGTCGTGACCTGCTCCTGCTGGATCAACTGGCTGAGGTAGGCCGGGTCGCGATGCCCGTCCGGACGGGCGACCACCAGGGTCGCGCCAGTGATCAGCGGCCAGAAGAACTCCCATACCGACACGTCGAAGCTGTACGGGGTCTTTTGCAGCACTCGGTCGTTCGGGCCAATCGGGAAGGCGTCCTGCATCCAGTGCAGGCGGTTCATCAAGGCGCCGTGTTCGTTCATCACGCCTTTGGGTTGGCCGGTGGAACCGGAGGTGTAGAGCACGTAGGCCAGGTCGTTGGCCTCGACGCTGATCGGTTCTCCAACTTCAGCGTTCGGCAACGCATCCAGCGTCCAGGCTTGATGCCCGGCCGGCAGGCGCGACAGCCATTGCGCCTGGGTCAAGGTGACCTTGGCATCGGCATCTTCGATCAGGAATGCCAGGCGCGCGGCAGGCAACTCCGGATCCAGCGGCAACCAGGCGGCGCCGGCATGGACGATGCCGAGCAAGGCCACGACCATCTCCACGGAACGTTCCATGCACACCGGCACGATGCTGTCGGTGCCCACGCCGGCTGTGCGCAGGGCTCGGGCGACGTTTTGTGCTCGCTGGTCCAGCTCGGCATAGCTCAGGCGCTGGCCTTCGAACACCAGTGCCGGAGCGTTGGGGCTCAGTGCGGCCTGTTGGCTCAGGGCGGTGTGCAGGTTGGTCGGGCCGCTGTAGTGACGTTCAGTGGCGTTCCAGCGATCCAGTTGCTGTTGGTCCTGCTGTTGCGGGAACAGTTCGACCAGGGTGCGTTCCGGTGCCGCTACCAGGGCGTCGAGCAGCGCGCACCATTGTGCGCTCCAGCGTTGCATCGTCGTTTCGTCGAACAGCGCCGATTGGTACTCCAGCGCCAGGGTCATGTCGCTGCCGTCGTCCTGGACTTCCCAGCTCTGTTCGAACTTGGCGTCGATCACCGGCAGCATCTGTTCTTCGACGTTCAGCCCCGGCCATTGGCTGCTGTCGACGCGGCCATAGTTGAGGGAGAACAACACCTGGAACAGGGGCGTACGGTTCAGGTCGCGGTTTTGCGCGACGGCACCGACCAGGGTGGCGAAGGGTAGATCGGCGTGGGCCTGGGCGGCGCGCAGATCGGCTTCGAGGCTGGCGAGCAATCGCTCGGCCGGGGCCCGTTGGTCGACGTCGCTGCGGATCACCAGGGTGTTGACCAGGCAGGCCAGCAACGTCTGGGTTTGCGCATGGTCACGTTGATCCGCCGGGGTGCCGAGGCGGATTTCCCGCTGGCCGCTGTAGCGGGCCAGCAGCGCGCTCAAGGCGGTGGCCAGCACCACATAGCTGGTCGTGCCGCGCTGACGGGCGAACTGCCGGATGGCTTCGGCGCGCGGGGTGCCGAGGCGAACGGTCAGTTGCCGGGCGCGCCGGTCCGCTTCGGCGCCGCGTGGATGATCGAGGGGCAGATCGAGCTGGTAGTCGTCCTGGCCCAGGTGGTTTTTCCAATAGTCCAGGCTTTCACTGCGTCGGGCCTGGGTGTCCGGGTGCTGTTGCCAGAGGGCGAAATCGACGTAGTCGATCTCCAGCGGCGTCCAGGCGGGCGATTGCCCGTTGAGGCCGGCGGCGTAGGCCTGGGTCAGTTCATCGATGAGCAACTGCATGGCCCAGCCGTCGGTGGCGCTGTGGTGCAGGCACACCAGCAACAGGTTTTCGTCGCTGCCCTGGCGTTGCAGCAGGTGCGCACGCCAAGGCGCGGCGGCGGCCAGGTCGAACGGTGTCATCAGTTCATCCTGGGCGTTGGCGCAGGTGGTTGCCCAGTCCTGGGTCGCGACGCCAGTGACCGCGAGCACCGGACCATGGTCGTCGATCAGCAGTTGTGGCTCGCCGTCGACTTCGACAATCCGGCTGCGCAGCACCAGGTGGCGTTGGCTGACCTGTTCAAAGGCGTCACGCAAGACCTGGACCTGCAGCTCGCCGCGCAAGGTCAGGGCGAATGGCATGTGGTACTCGCGGGATTCCGGCACCAGGCGGCTGAGCATCCAGAACCGGCGCTGGGCCAGACCCAGGGGTAATTGCGCCGGGCGCGGTTGCGCGCTGATCGATTCACCGGGCATGGCCGTGCGCAGATGCTCGGCCAGGGCCGCGACCGTCGGTTGGGCGAACACCAGCGACAAGGGCAGGGAAACCCCAAGACGTTCACGAACCCGGCTGACCAGGCGGGTAGCCAGTAGGGAATGGCCGCCGAGTTGGAAAAAGTTGTCCTCGATGCCGACTTGCGAACAGTCCAGTACTTCGCTGAACAGTTCGCAGAGCACGGTTTCAGTGACATTGCGCGGCGCGGTGCGCGGCTGGTCGCTTTGGCTCTGGGGCAGCGGCGTGGCGGCCAGTGCCTTGCGGTCGAGCTTGCCGTTGCTGTTGAGCGGCAGGCGCTCGAGCTGCACGAACAGGCTTGGCTGCATGTGCGCGGGCAGGCTGTCACTCAAGTCGGTACGCAGGGTCGCTTCATCGGCGTCACCGCACCAGAAACTTACCAGGCGCTGGTCGAGCAACAAGGTGGCGGCGTCGCGCACACCGGCCTGGGCCAGCAGCGCAGCGTCGATTTCCCCCAACTCGATACGTTGTCCGCGCAACTTCACCTGATGGTCGAGACGTCCCAGGTACTCGATGTTGCCATCGGCCAGGAAGCGGCAACGGTCACCGGTGCGGTACAGGCGATCACCGGCCACGAACGGGCTGGCGAGGAAGCGTTCCTCGGTCAGGTCCGGACGCTTCAGATAACCCCGGGCCACGCCGACGCCGCCGATGTACAGCTCGCCGATGCTGCCAATCGGCAGCGGTTGCAGGGCCTCGTCGAGGATGTACAGGCGCAGGTTGGCGATGGGCTTGCCGATCGGCACGATCACGTCGTCGGCCGAGCAACGCCAGACCGAGACGTCGATGGCCGCTTCGGTCGGGCCGTACAGGTTGACCAGTGCCGCCAGGTGTTGGCCCATGAAGCGCCGCACCAGGTCCACCGGCAAGGCTTCGCCGCTGGCGAAGACCTGGCGCAGGCTGTGGCAATTGACCAGGCTCGGCTCTTCGACAAACGCACGCAGCATCGACGGCACGAAGTGCAGGGTGGTGACGCGTTCCTGCTGGATCAACTGGCTGAGGTAGGCCGGGTCGCGATGCCCGTCCGGACGGGCGACCACCAGGGTCGCGCCAGTGATCAGCGGCCAGAAGAACTCCCACACCGAGACGTCGAAGCTGTACGGGGTCTTTTGCAGCACTCGGTCGTTCGGGCCAATCGGGAAGGCGTCCTGCATCCAGTGCAGGCGGTTCATCAAGGCGCCGTGCTCGTTCATCACGCCTTTGGGCTGACCGGTGGAACCGGAGGTGTAGAGCACGTAGGCCAGGTCGTTGGCCTCGACGCTGATCGGTTCTCCCACTTCAGCGTTTGGCAATGCCTCCAGCGTCCAGGCTTGATGCCCGGCCGGCAGTCGCGACAGCCACTGCGCCTGGGTCAAGGTGACCTTGGCATCGGCATCTTCGATTAGGAACGCCAGGCGCGCGGCAGGCAGTTCCGGATCCAGCGGCAACCAGGCGGCGCCGGCATGGACGATGCCGAGCAAGGCCACGACCATCTCCACGGAACGTTCCATGCACACCGGCACGATGCTGTCGGTGCCCACGCCGGCTGTGCGCAGGGCTCGGGCGACGGTTTGTGCCTGCTGGTCCAGCTCGGCATAGCTCAGGCGCTGGCCTTCGAACACCAGTGCCGGAGCGTTGGGGCTCAGTGCGGCCTGTTGGCTCAGGGCGGTGTGCAGGTTGGTCGGGCCGCTGTAGTGACGTTCAGTGGCGTTCCATTCGACCAACTGACGCTGACGTTCTGCCGTTGGCAGCGGTGTCCAATCCCCGAGGCGGGTCTGTGGCGCATCGAGCATGGTTTCCAGCAGTTGTTGCCACTGTTCCAGCCAACGCCGGGCCGTGGTTTCGCTGAACAGCGCGGCGCGGTATTCCAGCAACACCGACAGCACCTCGCCGTCGTGCACTTCCCAGTTCAGGTCGTACTTGGTGGCCTGGGCGGTCACCGCCCGTTCGCTGACCTGCAACTGCGGCCATGGCTGGCTCGACGAATCGGCGTTCTGCATGGCGAACAGCACTTGGAACAGCGGCGTCTGGCCGAGGCTGCGTGAAGGCTTCAAGTGCTCCACGACCTGGTCGAACGGCACATCCTGATGCTGCTGGGCATCCAGCACACGGTTGCGCACCTGGCTCAGCAAACCTTCGAAATCCAGCGTCGGATCGAGGTCGGCACGCATGACCACGGTGTTGATGAAGCAGCCGATCAGCGGTTGCAGCTCGGCGAATGGCCGCTGGGCCACCGGGCTGCCGATTCGCACGTCGCGCTGGTTGGCGTAGCGTCCCAAGAGTAATTGCGCCGCACCGAGCATGAGCATGTACAGGGTGGCACCGCGTTGCTGGGCGAACTGCCGCAGGCGTTCCACCAGCGCTGGCGGCAACTGCAATTGCACCGCGCCCGCCGCTGGGGCGAGCTGGTTTGGACGGCCCTGTTCGGTCGGCAGGTCCAGCAGGTAGTCGCCGTCTTCCAGTTGGTCGCGCCAGTATTGCAGCTGACTGCTGAACGCGGTCTGTTGGCCGGGTTCGCGCTGCCAGAGGGCGTAATCGGGGTATTGCAGCGCCAGCTCTGGCACCGCCACCGGGGTGCCCTGGCACTGGGCGGTGTAGAACCGTCGCAGTTCATCCAGCAGGTTCTGGCTGGAGGCGTCATCGATAGCGCAGTGGTGCACGCTGAGCAACAACAGCGACTGGATGCCGTCGCGGTGTTGCAGCAACGTGGCACGGACGGGCACGTCGGCGGCGAGGTCGAAGCGGCGGCCGGTTTCCGCGTGGATCGCTGTGTCGGTCAGTTGCAGCCACTGCGCGTCGCTGCTCGCCTCCAACACTGTAACTCGCAGAGTGAGATCGACCTGCGGTTCGACCACCAAGCGCAACTCGCCATCGGTATCGCGCACGATGCGGCTGCGCAGGATTTCGTGGCGCTGGACCACGCTGTTCAGGGCCGTTTGCAGGGCCTGGACATTGAGTTCGCCGTCCAGCTGCACGGCGCTGACCACGTTGTACTCGCCACCGCCAGTGCTCAGTTGTTCGAGGAACCACAAGCGTTGCTGTTCGAACGACAGCGGCAGGCGCGCCGGACGTGCCGCCGGGACGAAGGTTGCCGCCGGGGCTTGCAGCGGATCACCCAGCAGCGCGGCCAGGGCTTCGAGGGTCGGGTGTTCGAACACCGCTCGCAGCGGCGGCACGCTGGCGAACTGTTGGCGCAGGCGGGCAAACAGCGTGGCCGCCAGTAGCGAGTGGCCGCCGAGGTAGAAGAAATGGCTGTCACGGCCGATTTGCGCCGACGGCAGGTTCAGCAACTCGGCCCATAGGGCGGCCAGTTGCTGTTCGGCGGCGCTGCGAGGTGGGTCCAGGGCGTCTGGCGCGGCTTGGATGTCCGGGGCCGGCAAGGCCTTGCGGTTGAGTTTGCCGTTGTCGGTCAGCGGCAGCTCATCGAGCAGCACGAATGCCGAGGGCACCATGTAGTCGGGCAGGGCGGCGCCAATGGCTTTGCGCCAGGCGTGGATGTCGGCCTGCTGGTCGCATGTCACGTAGGCCACCAGACGCTTGTCGCCGGGCACGTCTTCACGGGCCAGCACCACGGCCTGGCGCACGCCTGGTTGGGCGCCGATCAGGGTTTCTATTTCCCCCAGCTCGACGCGGAAGCCACGGATCTTCACTTGATGATCCATACGGCCCAGGTATTCGAGCTGGCCGTCGGGCAACCAGCGCACCAGGTCGCCGGACTTGTACATCCGCGCGCCTGCCACGGATGAGAACGGGTCTTCGATAAACACCTTCGCGGTCTGCTCGGCGCGGTTGAGGTAGCCCAGGGTCACGCCGGCACCGCCGATGTGCAGTTCCCCCGGGACGCCCACCGGCATCGGGTTGAGGAAGGCATCGAGCACGTAGGTGCGTACGTTGGCGATGGGGCGGCCGATGATCGGCCGCAGCGGGAAGTCATCCACCGCGCAGCCGGTAGCGTCCACCGTGCATTCGGTCGGGCCGTAGGTGTTGAAGAAGCGGCTGCCGGTAATCGACGGCAGGCGTTGCCACAGTTGCGCGTCCACCGCGTCGCCACCGAACAGCACGAAGCGCGGCAGGTACACCTCGCCACGGCGAACGCCGTCGCTTTCGAGCAGGGCCTTGAGCTGTGCCGGGGTGCACTCGAAGGCCTCCAGGCGAGTGTCGCGGAAGAATCCGGCGAGGGCCTCGGGGTCGTAGCGCACCTCTTCCGGGGTCAGGTACAGGCTGTGGCCGTCGAGCAACAGGATCAGCTCGGCTACCGAACTGTCGAAGGCGAACGAGTAGTTGAAGCTGGTGCGCATCGGCTGGTCGGTGTAGCGGCGATACAAGCCATGGATACGCGCCCAGGCCAGGTTGACCACCGAGCCGTTGGTCACCAGGGTACCCTTGGGCTTACCGGTCGAGCCGGAGGTGTACATGATGTAGGCAAGGTCTTGCGGCCCGGCCAGTGAAGTCGGGTTGCTGTCCGGTTGGTTGGCGAACAGAGCGGCGTCGCTGTCCAGGCGCAGGCGTGGCAGGCCGGCCCCCAGTTGTTCCAACAGGCCTTGCTGGCCGAGGAACAGCGCCGGTTGCGCGTCTTCGAGCATGTACGCCAGGCGATCCACCGGATAGGTCGGGTCCAGCGGCACATAGGCGCCACCGGACTTGAGAATGCCCAGCAGGCCGACCAGCAGCTCCAGCGAACGCTCGACACACAGCGCCACCGGGCGGTTGGCAGCGACGCCACGGCCGCGCAGGTAATGCGCCACCTGGTTGGCGCGCCGGTTCAGTTCGCCGTAGCTCAGGCTGCGGCCTTCGAAACACAGGGCGTCACGTTCCGGGGTGCGCTCGGCCTGTTGTTCGAACAACTGGGCGAAGGTCAGGTGCGTCGGCACCGGCATCTCGGTGCGGTTCCACTCGACCACGGTGCGTTGCCACTCCGTGTCCATCAGCAGTGGCAAGGCGGCGACCGGGCGCTGTGGCTCGGCGAGCATGTGTTCGAGCAAATGCTCCAGGCGGGCGAGGGTCTGGCGGGCGCTGTCGGCGACGAACAGGTCGAGGGCGAACATCAGCTCCAGTTGGATCGGCGCATTGGCCGGGCACAGCACGTGCAGGTCCAGATCGCATTCAGAGTGGCGCAGCGGCGTGTCCAGCGCTTCGAATTCCAGCCCGGGGAAGCGCAATCGCGACTCCATGGCCAGTTGTTGGGCGACCATCACCTGGTACAGCGGGGCGTGGCTGAGGCTGCGTGGCAGTTGCAGGCTGTCCACCAATTGTTCGAACGGCAGGTCCTGATGCAGCAGGCCATTGCGCAGGCGCTCGGCCACTTGTTTGACCAGGGCGGTGAAGTCGGCTTGCGGTTCGAAGTCGGCGCGGATCGCCAGGTTGTTCAGCAAGATGCCCAGCAGTCCTTCGGTGCCCGGCTGTTCACGGTGGGTGACCGGGGTGCCGACCAGCACCGTGGCATCGCCGCTCAAACGGTGCATCAACACGGCAAAACCGGCGAACAGGACGGTGAACGGCGTGGTGCCGAGACGACTGGCAAAGGCCTGTACCCGGGCGCTGAGGTCGGCGCTGAGTTCACGCTGCACGATCCCGGCGCGGTAGCTTTGCACCGATGGCCGTGGATGGTCGGTGGGCAAGGCCAGCAGCGGGCTGGCGTCGCTGTCGCGGCGGTCCAGGGTGGTGGTCCAGTAATCGAGCTGGCGCTTGAGTTCGGCGCCTTGCAGGTGTTCGCGCTGCCAGAGGGCGAAGTCGGCGTATTGCAGCGGCAGGGCCGGCAGTTCGGCGGCGGCACCGTTGCAACGGGCTTCATAACCCAGGGCCAGTTCGCGCAGGGCGATGGTGGCCGACCAGGCGTCCGAGACCAGGTGATGCAGGGCGATGCCGAGTACGTGCTCGCCCGGCGCCAAGCGCAGCAAACGCGCACGCAGCAGCGGTGGGCAGGTCAGGTCGAACGGCTGCTCGAAGGTGTCCTGCAAGGCGTTGAACTGCGCGCCGGCGCGGGCGGTGGCGGTCAGGCCCGACAAGTCTTCGAAAGGCAGCGCGATGTCCAGGGCTGGGCTGATACGCTGGCACGGCACGCCGTCGACGCTGTGGATGCCGGTGCGCAGGATTTCATGGCGCACCAGCAGATCGTTCAGGCTGGCGTGCAGCGCCTCGACATTGAGTTCACCCTTGAGGTGCAGGGCGAACGGGATGTTGAACAGGGTGGTGCCCGGTGTTAGTTGCTCGATGAACCACAGGCGTTGTTGTGAGAACGACAGCGGCAGCAGCGGCGGGCGTGGCTGGGCCTTGGGCACGCTGGTCGCGCTGGCTTGCGGGGCGGCGGCCTCGGCCTGGCGTGCGCCGATGGCTTCGGCCAGCAAGGCCACGGTCGGCTGTTCGAACAGCACCCGCAACGGCAGGTCGAGCTTGAACTGGGTGCGCAGGCGGGCAACGATCTGGGTCGCCAGCAGCGAGTGCCCGCCGAGGGTGAAAAAGTTGTCTTCCACGCCCACCGTGTCGCGCCCCAGGACCTCGGCCCAGATGGACGCCACCGTGGTTTCCAGCGCGTTGCGCGGGGCGATGCTTTGCTGGGTGTCGGCCTGCCAGTCCAGTTCTCGGGCGGCCAGGGCCTTGCGGTCGACCTTGCCGTTATTGTTCAGGGGCAGTTTGTCCAGGCAGACGAAGGCCGCCGGTACCATGTACGGCGGCAGTTGGGCGCGCAGGTGTTCGCTCAGGCCGTCGCTGCCCAGGGTCTGGTCATGGGCCGACCAGTACGCCACCAGCCAGGCTTCGCCGACGGTGTTTTCCCGCAGCAGGACGGCGGCCTCGCGGACGTTCGGGTGCTGGGCGAGACGGTGTTCGATTTCCGTCAGTTCGATCCGATGCCCGCGCAGTTTCACCTGCTGGTCGCGCCGGCCCAGGTACTCGATCACCCCGTCGGCACGCCAGCGTCCCAGGTCGCCGGTGCGGTACAGGCGACCTTCGAGTTGAGGATGGTCGATAAACGCCTCAACGGTGCGCTGCGGGTCGTGCAGGTAACCGCGGCCGACGCCGACGCCACCGACACAGATTTCCCCGGCCACGCCAACCGGCACCGGGCGCAGGGCCTCGTCCAGCACATACAGGCGGTTGTTGGCGGTCGGCTGGCCGATGGGCATGTGGCTGACCTCGGCCCCCGGTGCTTCGAAAATGGGCTGGAAGGCCACGTCGTCGGCGCATTCGGCCGGCCCGTAGGCGTTCATCAGGGCGATGTCGGGGAAGCGCGCGAACCAGTCCCGGGCCACGGTCGGCGGCAGGGCTTCACCGGTGGGCAGGACCCAGCGCAAGTCCGGCAATTGCAAATCGCATGGGCACAGCGCGAGCAAGGTACGCATCAGGCTCGGGACGATTTCCAGTACGTTCAGGCGCTCGCTGGCAAGCACTTGCAACAGGCGCTGCGGGTCGTGGGCGACTTCATCCGCAAGAATGTGCACGGTGGCGCCGAGCACCGGTGCGGCGAGGAACTGCCACACCGAAATGTCGAACGCCACCGACGCGGTCTGGGGAATCCGGTCGGTGGCGCTGAGCCCCAGGGCCGGCACCTTGCCGAAGATATTGTTGAGCATGCCGCGCTGTTCGATCATCACGCCCTTGGGCGTGCCGGTCGAACCCGAGGTGAACAGTACGTAGGCCAAGCTGTGCGGGCCCGCGAGCACCGGCAGTGGCGCGTTGTTGCCGGATGTCCAGCAGGCTTCGGCGAACAGCGCCTCGGGCGCCTGGTCGAGGCCGCTGAGCAGTTGATCGAGCAGGCTGCTGCAAGCTTCGCTGGCGACCAGCAACGGCGCGCCGGACAGCCCGAGGATTTCCCGCAGGCGCTCGGGCGGGTGATTGACTTCAAGGGGCAGCATCGCCGCGCCGGCCTTGAACACGGCCAGCATCATGGTCAACAACGCCAGGCCACGGGGGGCGACCAGCGCCACCAGTTGATCTTCAGCGGCGCCGGCTTCGCGCAGGGCGTGGGCCAGGCGCGTGGAACGCAGGTCCAGCTCGGCGTAGGTCAACGACTCACCAGCGCAGATCGCGGCGACCTGTTCGCCGCGCTGGGCCACCTGGGCGGCAAACAACTCGGCGTAGCTTTGATCCAGCGGAAAAGCGTGGGGGTTGAGCGCCCACTCGCCCAGCAACTGCTGGCGTTCCTCGGCGGCCAGCAGTTCGAAGCTGGCCAATGGCGCGTCGGGGGCGGCGAGCATGCTGCGCACCAGGCTGGCGATATGGCCCAGCAGGCGCTGCACGGTGGCGGCCTCGAAACGTTCGCGGTCATAGGACACGCGGATGCCCAGCTGTTCGCCCGGCAGGATCACCACGGTCAAGCCGTAGTGGGTATGCACGCTGTGGTCCATGCCTTCGAGGCTGAACTGGAAACCGCCTTCGAGAATCTGTTCGTCGATGGGGGCGTTTTCGAATACCAGGATGCTGTCGAACAGGGTTTCGCCCCGGGGGAAATCGCTCCAGCCCTGGATATCGGTCAACGGCGTGTGCTCGAAGTCGCGCATGTCGACGTTGAGCTTTTGCAGGTCGCCCAGCCAATTGCCGAGCGCGGCGTTCGGGTCCACCGAAACCCGCAGCGGCAAGGTGTTGATGAACAGGCCGATCATTTCCGCGACGCCGGTCAGGTCGGCCGGACGCCCGGCCACGGTGACCCCGAAGACCACGTCCCGCTGCCCGCTGTAGCGCGACAGCAGCAACGACCAGACGCCTTGGAAAAACGTGTTCGGGGTGATCCGGCGACTGCGGCAGAACGCTGCCAGCGCTTGGGTTTCCTGCGCGTCGAGGTGAATCAGTTGGTCGTCCACCAGCACCGCGTCGGTGTAGCGGTCGCGGGTCACGCCGTTGTCCACGGTCAGTGGCGTGGGGGCGTTGAGGCCTTGCAACTGGCCGCGCCAGAATTGCTCGGCCTTGCCTGCGTCCTGGCGTTGCAGCCACTGGATGTAATCGCGAAATGGCCGAGGGCTTTTCAGTTCCGGCGTGCGGTCGTTGCACAGTGCTTCGTAGACTTTGAGGAAGTCCACGGTCACCAGGGAAATGCACCAGGCGTCCATCAGGATGTGGTGGAAGCTGCGAATGAACTCGTAGGATTCATCGGCCAGGCGCACCAGCCGGAAGCGAATCAGCGGTGGCTTGGACAGGTTGAAGCCGACTTTCTGCTCGTCTTCCAGCAGCGTGCGGATTCGCGCTTCCTGCTCATGGGGGGCGAGCCCGCGCAGGTCGAGGGTGTCCAGCGGCACCTTGACCTGGCGATGGATCACCTGCACCGGTTGCTTCTGGCTTTTCCATTGGAAACTGGCGCGCAGGGAAGGGTGCAGCGCCACCACCTGGCGCCACGATTCGAGGAACGCCCCTTCATCGATGGCTCCGCCGATGCGGTAGCGATCCTGCATCAGGTACACGCCGGAGTCTTCGTGCAGCAAGGAGTGGAATAGCATCCCTTGTTGCAGCGGCGATAGCGGATAAATGTCTTCGATCGGGTTACCGGCGGTTTTTTCGGTGGTCATTGAAAGCGTCCTGCGTAAAAAGGGGCAGCGGTGATGGCGTGGCGACGGGAGGAGCCGTTCACAGGTCGGCCTCGTCCAGTTCGGCCAGCAACGCTTGCATTTCGTCATCGGACAGGCCCGAGGCGCTGAACTCGGTGCTGTCGGCTTGCGGCTCGGCGGCGTTCGGGGCCAGCGGTTGCGCGACCTCGGCCATGGCGGCGATGGTCTGGCGTTCGAAGACTTGCTTGGCCGAGAGTGCGATGCCTTGCTCATGGGCCTGGGCCACCACTTGCAGGCTCAGGATCGAGTCGCCGCCGATGGCGAAAAAGTTGTCGGTGACGCTCACGGTCGAGAGCTTCAAGACCTTGGCGACGATGGCTTGCAGGGTGGTCTCCATGGCATTGCGCGGCGCCACATGGGCGCTTTCGTCGAACTGGTCCGGGTCGGGCAACTGGCGAGTGTCGAGCTTGCCGTTGGGCGTGCGTGGAAAGCTCGCCAGGGTCAGCACCAGGGCCGGCACCATGTACGACGGCAGGCGTTCGCCGAGGAAACGCTTGATCGCCTCGGAGTCCGGTGCGTAGCCATGAGCGGCCAGGATGTAGGCGAGCAGGCGCTTGCCTGCGGCCTGTTCCTGGACGATCACTGCGGCTTCGCGCACGTCGCTGTGGCTGCACAACTGGCGTTCGATTTCCCCCAGCTCAATGCGGTAGCCGCGGACCTTGACCTGATGGTCCTTGCGCCCCAGGAACGCCAGGCGTCCGTCGGCCAGCCAGCACGCCAGGTCGCCGGTGCGGTAGGCACGGGTGCCGTCGGCCAGGGTGACGAAGGCCTTGGCGGTTTCTTCGGGCTTGTTGCGGTAGCCGCGGGCCAGGGTCGGGCCGGCGAGGACGATTTCTCCCGGCTCGCCGATGCCGCAGGCGGTGTCGAATTCGTTCAGCAGGCGCAGGTCCATGCCGGCGATCGGACGGCCGATGCTGACGTTCCGATTGGGCTCCAACACCTCATAGGTGGCCCAGACGGTGGCTTCCGTGGGGCCGTATTCGTTCACCAGCCGGGCGTGGGGCAGAGCCTTGCTGTGTTGCGCGATCAGCGACGGCGGACAGGCTTCGCCGGCGACGATCCAGCAGGCGAGGCTGTCGGCTCCGCCACTGCGTTGCAACTGATCGAGCAGGGCCTGGTAGAGCGACGGCAGCGACAGACCATGGCTGACCTGATGCTGGGTAATCAACTGGGCCAGGCGAGACATCTCCAGCTCTTCACCTGGGGCGGGCAATACCAGGCGTGCGCCTTGGGCCAGGGTCCAGAAAATCCCGGCGACCGAACTGTCGAAGGCAAACGACGACAGCAGCAGGTAGGCGCGCACTGGCGTCGCATAGGCGGCCATGCGCACCTGGGTCGAGAAGCTCAGGGCGCCGTGGCTGATTTCCACGGCTTTCGGCGCACCGGTCGAGCCCGAGGTGTAGATCAAGTAGGCGAGGTCGTTCGCGTCTGGCAACGGCAGTGTCGGCAAATCGCCGAGGTCCGGCGTTGCCAGGTCATCCAGCACGAAGCGTTGCAGGCTGGCCGGCACGCTGTCGGCCAGTTCGGCGCTGACCACGATGTGGGCAATGGCGCTGTCGGCGAGCATGTAGGCGCGGCGGTCGGCCGGGTAGGTCGGGTCGATTGGCACGTAGGCGCCACCGGCTTTCAAGACGGCGAGCATGGCGACAATGGCCGCGTTGCTGCGGGCGAACAGGATGCCGACGGGCACTCCGGGGCCAATGCCGGCAGCGACCAGGCGATGGGCCAACAGCGTGGCGCAGGCGTCGAGGCGGCTGTAGCTCAGGTCGCCGTCCTTGTCGCTGAGAGCGATGGCGTCCGGCCGTTGGCGAACCTGACGGGCGATCAACTCCACCAGTGTCAGCGGTTCGATGGAGGGCACGTTCGCATTGGTGCCGATCAGCTGCGATTGCAGCGCTCCACCCAGGGGCAGTTGGGCCCAGGCCCGTTGCGGTTCCGCCAGGGCGCCTTGCAGCAGTTGCAGCCATTGCTCGGCGAGGCAACCCGCCGCGTCGGCACTGAGGGCATGGCGATCGTAGATCAACTGCGCGTGCAGGCTGTCGGGCAACTGGCGCACGTTCAGGCACGCCTTCAACGGGTTCATCACCGCGCTGGCATGGCGCTCCCGGGCATCGCCCAAACGCCAGGCAAAGGCATAGTCGGCGTTGAGGTGGCCGGTGTAATAGTCTTGCCAGCCGATTGCTCGCTCCAGGGTGGCGGCCACTTGCGTGCTTTGCTCCAGCAGGGTCGCCTGGGCATCCAGTTCGATGTTCACGGGCAGGCACTGCTCGAACAGGCCCAGGGTATCCGCCAGTTCCGCACCGCGACTTTCATGGATCAGGGCGAGTGGCACCTGTTGCTGGCCGGCCAGTCGGCCCAGCACCGCTGCCCATGCAGCCAGCAGCAGGTCCGGGGTCAGGGCCGGGTGACGGGCGAGGTCGGTCGACAGGCTGAGGTCCAGTCGGGCGGGGGCAAATCCGCCATCGAGGGCCGATTCGAGCGGAAGCTGCAAGGTGGCCGCTTCGGTTTCGCCCGAAGGTTTCCAGAAACTCACGCCCGGATGGTCCGGCGCCTCCTCGACCAGGCTCCAGCGCCACTCGGCGTAATCGGCGTACTGCAGGGTTTCGGACAGGTCCGTGGGGGTGTCTTGCAGCAGTGCACCGGCCAGCCATTTCAGGCTGACGAGGTCGAAGTGGCTGCTGGCCGCCGCCAGGTCCAGGACCGCTTGCTCATCGGACAGGCGCACCAGGGTCACGCACAGAGGGGTTGT
Organism: Pseudomonas sp. FP2300; assembly: GCF_030687595.1. Classification (NCBI taxonomy): domain Bacteria; kingdom Pseudomonadati; phylum Pseudomonadota; class Gammaproteobacteria; order Pseudomonadales; family Pseudomonadaceae; genus Pseudomonas; species Pseudomonas sp. FP2300. Next base: position 4,068,357 of record NZ_CP117440.1, on the reverse strand, counting down.
CCAGTCACGGGGCTGATCGGCGAGCCGAGTCAGTGCGGCGTCCTGGTCGGCGCGGCTGTGCTGGCGCAGGTCCTGCAGGTTCACCGCCAGTGAGCCGGCTTCGTCAATCACCTGCACCGGGTCGCGCAGGCCGAGTACGGGCATCAGTCGCGTGCGCAGGATTTCGCTGCCGGCCACCAAGGCTTGCAAGCGGTTGTTCAATGCGTCGACGTCCAGCGGTTGCGACAGCGACCATTGCAAATGACAGCTGAACGGGTGCTCCGCCGCGCCGTTGATGTGGGGGTAAACCGATGCCTGTTGCGGTGAAATACGAAAACCTTGAAGTCCGCTCATGTTCATCTCGACTGGAAAAGGGCTTGAGCCTGGATCACCGCACAGACGCCGGGGCTTGCTGGACACGTGTCAGGCAAGCCTCCTGTGAACGGCGGGTGGACCCGTTGAATGTCAGACGGCAACGTCGCTCGACAGCAGGGCTTCAGCCATGCCGGTCATGATGGCGCGCTTGCCGGTAAAGGGTTCGCGACCGTGCACGGCGAGCATGTTGTCGATGAACAACACGTCCCCCTGTTGCCAACTGAAACGCACCAGCGAGTCGAGGTAGGCCGCACGCAGCGATTGCAGTACGTGCGGCTCGATCGGTTCGCCATCGCCATAAAAGGTGTTGGTGGGCAGGTCGAGGTCGTTGAAGTTGCTTTGCAGCGAATCGCGGATGCGTTCGGGCAGGGTGCTGATGTGGAAGAACGTCGCGTGGTTGAACCAGACCTCTTCGCCGGTGCGCGGGTGGCGCACCACGGCCGGCCCGCGTTGGCGGGTGCGCAGGCGATTGTTGTCTTTCCATTCCACTTCGATGCCGACGCTGGCGCAGTAGGCCTCCACTTCGCGGCGGTCTTCGGACTGGAACACGGTCTGCCACGGCAGGCCGAAACCGTCGCCGTAGTTGCGAACGTACAGCACGCCTTTTTCCCGGAACCGCGCTTCGATCTGCGGGCTGATCCTGGCCTTCACGGCGCGGGTCGAACCAATCGGTGTTTCACCACCTGTCTCGGACGGCAGTTGGCAGTAGAAGAACAGCCGCAGCGGGAAGCGCGGCGAATAGGAGTGTTCGTTGTGGGGGAAAATCATCTGGTCGGCCGGGTAGTCGGTCGAGGTGTAGATGTTGCCGCCGACCCGTGTCCGGGGCGAGGCGCGGAACATGTATTCCAGTGCGCCGGGGGAGAGGGCGGCGATCACCTGGTCGAACTGTTCGACGGACGCGACGTTGAAGCCGCGAAACAGCAGGGCGCCGTACTCCAGCAGTTTCTTTTCCAGCGACTGGCGTTCCCGGGCGGCCCAGGCGACCAGGTCGACGCCACTGACCGCCGGCTCGATCACCAGGGGCAGGGCGTGGTCCGGGCTGAGCAGGCGCTCGGTCACCAACTGTTGTTCCGAGACGCTCATGGCTTTGCGACGCACGGCGCCGAGGGCGCGTGGCGATGGGGGCACGATAGACATAACGGCATCCGACTCGGTTAAAGGGACAAGGAGCGACGTTTGGCTTGCATCAGCTGGCTGCGACCGGCCAGCGCCTGGGACTGTTGCCGCTCGCGGGCGAAGGCCTGGTCCCAGCTGTCGATGCGTTCGGCCAGCGCCGGCAATGGCTCGTCCAGCAGGCTGTGTAGCTGTTCCAGCAGGCATGTCCACAGGTGTTGCAGACGCGAGGCACGGTCCTGATCGAAGTATTCACCGCGATACTTGAGGGTCGCGGCGAGGCCTTCGCTGCCGTGCACCAGGTCGAGCACCAGGTGGAAATCCCCCGGTGCCTGTGCCACGTCCAGCGCGGACAAGTGCGCGCCGGCGATGGCGGTCGGGGCCACCCGCGACGGCTGATAGTTGAGCTTGACCTGGAACAGCGGCGAGTGACCGGGACGGCGCTGCGGCGCCAGGGCCGAGACCACCAGGTCGAAAGGCAGGCCTTGGTGGGCGTAGGCCAGGCGCGCTTCATCGCGCACCTGCCCAAGGAAACCGGCCAGGGTCGGTTCGCCGCGCAGGTCACAGCGCAGGGTCAACTGGTTGACGAAGAAGCCGATGACGTCGTTGTGCTCGGCCAGCGGCCGGCCGCTGACATCGGTGCCCAGCAGGAATTGCGGCTGGCCGCCCAGTTGCTTGAGCACCAGTTGGTAGCTGGCCAGCAACAGCATGAACAAGGTCATGCCTTGCTCGCGGGCCAGCGTCGTCAGCCGTTCGCAATTGGCCTGGGGCACGCTGAAGTCCAGGCTGTGCTGGCCCTGGGTCTTGCCGTTGCCACCCAGGTCCAGCGACTGCGGCAGGCCGGCCAGGTGCGCGCGCCAGAAGTCCTGCTCGGCGGCGATCCGCTGTTCGCTCCAGTGCCGAGCTTCCCATTGGGCGAAGTCGAGGTATTGCACCGGCGACGAGGCGTCTGCCGAGCCGGCCAGCTCCGCCAACAGCACTTGCGCCGAGCGACCGTCGAAAGCGATGTGGTGCAGGGTCAGCAACAGGTCATGGTGCTGGTCATCGCGGCTGAGCAACTGCGCTCGCAGCACGGGGCCGGCGTCCAGGTCCACAGGTGTGGCGTGTTCGTTGGCCAGGTGGTCGCGCAGTGCGTGCTGTTGCTGCGCCTCACTCTGGTCACGCAAGTCATGGTGCGCCAGCGGGACCGCCGAAGCCGGCAGCACCCGTTGTTGCGGGCCTTCGACACCGTCGCGGTAGACGGTGCGCAAGACACTGTGGCCTTCGACCAGGGTGTTCAGGCGCAGTGCAAGTGTCTCGACGTCCAATGGCCCTTGCAGATGCAGGTGCAGCACCAGGTTGTGCTGGGTGTCGTCCGGGTTCAACTGACGCAGAAACCACAGGCGACTCTGGGCGAAAGACTGACGACCCTGCTGGGTGTCGAGGCGCTCGCTCAAGGTCTCGGAGGTTGGCGACGCCTGTCCCAGGAAGTCCTGCAAGGCTTGCGCCCATTGCCCGAGGGTTTGTTCGCCGAACAGATCCTGGGTATCGAGGCTCCAGCCCAGGTCCCGGTGCAAGCGAGCGGCAAAGTCGGCCAGGCCGATGGAGTCCAGGCCCTGGCCTACCAGGCTGAGCTCGACGTTCGCCGAGAAATACGGGTTGACCTGGCGCAGCGTCTGTTCCAACCACTGACGGCACGCCGCCGGGGCGAGGTGCGATGCCTCGGCTACCAGGCGCTTGAGCTGGTCAAGGTCGACGGCCTCGCTATCGTCGGCGAGGGCCCCAGTGCTCTGGGCAATGATGCTCAGGGTGCCCGCGGCCAATTGTTTGCGCGCGCCTTGACGGGCGATCTTGCCGCTGGTGGTCATCGGGATGGTGCCGGCTTGCACCAGCACAATCTGGTCGATGCCACAGTCGGCGGCTTCGCGCACGGCGTTTTGCATCGACGCGAACAGCGCCGGGTGATGGGCCGGGTCGACGAACTTGCGTTGCGGCTCGGCGACAATCACCAGTTTCTCGCGGCCCAGTGCCGGGTCCATTTCCGAGAACGCGGCGATGCGCCCGGTACGGATGCCCGGCTCGGCGTCGGTAATGGCGAATTCGATGTCGTGGGGGTAGAGGTTGCGACCGTTGAGAATCAGCAGATCCTTGAGCCGCCCGCAGATCACCACCTGGCCTTCGTGCATGAAGCCCAGGTCGCCGGAGCGCAGGTAATGCTCCGATGAGCCGATGATCTGTGCTTCAAAGGCTTCGCGAGTGGCCGTGGGGTTCTTCCAATAGGATTCGGCGTTGCTCGGGCCCTTGAGCCAGACTTCGCCAATGCGATCGTCAGCGCAGCGCTCAGAGGTTTGTGGATCGACGATGGCGATGCTGTGCAAGGCTTGCGGGTAGCCGCAGGCGACGAACTCCACGGCGGCGGCATCGGCAGCCGCCAGGGCCACGCGGCCGGTCTCCAGCACGGCTTTGTCCAGGCGCAGCACCACCGGCAGCGCGTCGGCCGGTGTGGCGCTGACGCACAGGGTGGCTTCGGCCTGGCCGTAACCGGGGCTGATGGCCAACGGGTTCAGGCCGCATGCGGCAAAGCGCTGGGCGAAGGCTTCCAGGGTGCCTGGGTGGATCGGTTCGGCGCCGTTGATGGCGTGTTTCCAGGCGCTCAGGTCGAGCTGTGCGATCAGGCTATCGCTGACCACGCGGTTGCACAGGGCATAGGCGAAGTTGGGGGCGAAACTGGCGGTGGCGCGGTAGCGACTCAGCGCCTGCAACCAGGTCGACGGCGCATTGACGAACGTCTGGGACGCCATCAGATAGCAGGGCATGCCGCTGTAGAGCGGGGCCAGCATCCCGCCGATCAGACCCATGTCGTGGTACAGCGGCAGCCAGTTGACCATGGCGCCGTGTTCGTCGAAACCGTACGCCTGGCGCATCAGTTCGACGTTGGCGATCAGGTTGCGCTGACGCACCTCGACGCCTTTGGGCGAGCCGGTAGAGCCCGAGGTGTATTGCAGGAAGGCCACGGTCGAACCATCGATGGCCGGGCGTTGCCACTGGCCGGCCGGGGGCGTGCCCAGGTCCTGTACGGTCAGCACCTCGACGCGGCCCTCCACCAGTTCCAGCAAGCCTTCGCAATAGTCCGCCGGTGCGAGAATCAGCGCCGGTTCGGCATCCACCACCACGTTGCGGACGCGGTCGAGATGGCGCGGTTTGCGCGACGGCGGCGGAAACAACGGCACGGCAATCAAGCCGGCATACAGGCAGGCACAGAAGGCGCGGGCGTAGTCGAGGCTGGTGGGCAGCATCAGCAACACCCGGTCGCCCGGTGCATAACGCGCTTGCAGCGCGGCCGCCAGGGATCGGGATTGCTCGTGCAGTTGGGCAAAGGTCAGGGTTTCGCCGATCTCTACGCCGTCCGGCAGGAAATGCAGGGCGGCACGCTGAGGGAAGTGCTGGGCGTTGGCTTCCAGCACGTCGATCCAATGTTCGAATGAAAACATGTGCAATTCACGCCATGGCCACGATGACTTTGCGGTCACCGGTGAAAGGATTGCGACCGTGTGCCACCAGTCGGTTGTCGAGCATCAGGACGTCGCCGGGCTGCCAGGGAAAACTGATGGCGGTCTCGCGGTAGACCTCGCGCACGGTGTCGAGCATGTCGTCGGCAATCGGCGAGCCGTCGCCGAAATAGACATGGCGCGGCAGGTTCTCTTCACCCACCGCCGCCAGCAGGCTGGCGCGTACGCTCGGTTCGATGGCCGAGACGTGGAACAGGTGCGCCTGATTGAACCAGACCCACTCACCGGTCTCGGGATGCTGCTGCACGGCGGCGCAACGCTGGCGGGTGCGCAGGTCGCCATCGGCTTTCCATTCCCACTCGATGTCGTTGTCCTGGCAATAGCGTTCGACCTGGGCACGGTCCTGGGTGTTGAAGACTTTCTCCCAGGGCAGGTCCAGGGCGCCGCTGTAGTTGCGCACGTAGAGCAACTCACGGCTGGCGAACAGCTCGCGAATCTCGGCAGGCATGCGCTGGTAGATCAGGCGGCTGTCGGCAATCGGGGTCTCGCCACCGGTTTCGCTGGCCTTGATGCAGTGGAACCAGATGCGCGAAGGCCAGGGCCGGGTGTAGGCCTGCTCGTTGTGCAACGGGATGAATTGATGGGCCGGGTACTCAGTGGAGCTATAGATCCCGGCGAAGACTTTGCTGCGCGGCGTGGAGCCGAATTCGTAACTGGCCAGCGGTGCACCGAAGCTGGCAGCGAAGCGCTTGAAATCGATGGGCGTGGCGACGGTGAAACCGCGGAACAACACGCCGCCTACCGTGGTCAGGGCATGGGCCAGGCCGTCGCGGATCGAGGCGTCCAGATCGTGGATCGACTGTCCCGGTGCCGCCTGTACCAGCACGGGTAACGACTGCGCGCTTGCATCCGTGGGCGCCATTGAAAAAAGCTCGGAACGCCCGTTCAGGTGTTCGATTGAGGTCATCCTTGTGCATCCTCTTTTGTCTTCTTCGACCAGTCACAGGACCTTGAAAGCAGGGCAGCGGTCGGGTGTGTAGGACTCGTCTGTAATGTATCCAGATCAATACAAGACGACATACTAGGTACAAATGAGATGGATTATCAATACTATTTATTTAATTTTTTTTTTGGATTAGACTCCGCTCCGCTGGCGCCAAACAGCCTTCGGCCAGCTCAAAAAACCTAAAAATATCTGTCGCAGGGGAGCGGGGCGTGAATTTCAAAAAGAACACAATTGCGTTGGCTGTGGGGTCGGCCATCGGCTTGAGCAACGGCGCATGGGCGGCTGAAGAAGCGAGCAAGATGGAGATCGCTCCCATCACCGTGACGGGTGAAAAAATCGACCGTACCCTCGAGAAAACCCAATCCAGCGTCGTGGTCGTCACCGACAAGAACCTGCGTGAGCATGGCGACAAGGACCTGGTGGATGTCTTTGCCCGTACGCCCGGCGTCTATAGCCAGGCCGGCAATGAGAACTGGGGTATTCGTGGCGTGCCGGTGTCCGGTTTCGACGACCAGGGCCCGGCGGCCCTCAACGGTGCGGTATCGGTGTATGTCGACGGTGCCGTGCAGCCGAACCGCGCGCTGACCCTCAGCCCGGTCCCGCTCTGGGATGCCGAGCAGGTCGAAATATTCCTGGGTCCACAGTCCACCACCCAGGGTCGTAACTCCCTGGCCGGTGCGGTGGTTATCCAGACCAAAAATCCAACCTTCGAGCCTTCCTTCTCGGCGCAAACCAATGTGGGGAACTATGGTGAGCACGGAGCGGCCGTGGCGGGTGGCGGGGCGATCGTGGATGAGAAGATCGCCGGGCGTATTGCCGTGGATTATTCCGACGGTGACGGCTACATTCGCAACACCACGCTCGATAAAGATGCCAACCCGCATCGCACCAGCAACGCCCGCGGTAAATTGCTGATCCTGCCCAATGACGACACTGACGTCTTGCTGACGTATGCCCATAACGAGCACCGCCAGGGTGACCGCTCGACGATGCGCGGTTCCGATGGCAAGCCGAGCTATTACGACATCGCGTCCAATACCGAAGCCTTCGACAACCTCAAGCAAGACACCCTCAGCGCCAAGGTGGATTATCGCCTGAACGATGCCTGGTCGCTGACCAGCATGACCGCCAATACCAGCACGGACTACAGCAACCGTCTGGATTTTGACCAGAATGCGGTGGACAACGAGGTCGTTCTGCGTAAGCAAGACGGGAACCTGTTCAGCCAGGAACTGCGTCTGAATTACGCCTCGGACACGGTGAAGAGTTTCGTCGGCGCCTACTATGGCCACAACACCAACAAGTTCCACGACCGGCTGCTGTTCGATGACGTGCTGGTGCGTACCGTCAAAGGTGATACCAAGATTGAAAACAAGGCGGTGTTCGGTGAAGTCAACTGGACGTTCGCGCCGCGCTGGACGTTGATCACCGGCCTGCGTTACGACCACGAGACGAACAATACCGATATCGAGGAGGACGGCCGTTTCGTTCCCGAGAAAATCAAGAAGTCGTTTGATGCCGTGCTGCCGAAACTGGGCATCGACTATGAATTGGCCACGGACCAGTACCTCGGATTCATGGTGCAGAAGGGCTATCGCGGTGGTGGTGTCAACCTGCGCTCCGGTAGCGGTCACCAGGCCTACGACCCGGAATACACCACCAACTACGAGCTGTCCTATCGCGGTTCGTTCTTCGACAAGACCCTGCGCGCCCGCGCCAACCTGTACTACACCGACTGGAAAGACCAACAGGTCAGCGTGCGGCAGTCTGGCAGCAACGTCATTGATATCTACAACGCCGGTCGCAGTGACATCAAGGGCCTGGAAGTCTTCGTCGAAAAAGACATCACCGAACAACTGACCCTGAACGTCGGTGGTGCCATTACTGACAGCAAATACAAGGACTTCGTCGCTGACAATGGCCAGGACAGGAGCGGTGAATCGTTCCTCTACTCGCCTAAATACAAGGCCTCGGTGGGTGGAGTCTATCGCTTCGACGATCGCCTGATATTCGGCACGGACATTGTCTATCAGAGCACCGCGCCTTCGGAGTACGAATTCGACTCAAACGGCAAAGTCAGTGGCGAGCGTAAGAGCGACGCCTATGTGCTGGTGAACTTCAACACCGAGTACAAAGTCACCAAGAACGTCGCCGTGTCCGCCTACGTCAAGAATGCGTTCGACAAGGAGTACGTCACCAACAATCGCAACGACGACATCATCGACGTCGGCGCACCGCGCACGTTCGGCATGATCCTGCGTTACGACATGTAAACCCATGGGCGCGGGGAGGCAATCTCCCCGCGCCTGGTTTGCGGCTTCCCGGATGTGTGTTTCCAGGCTGTTTGTTCCCTTCCAAACCCAGCCTCCATGGAGGAAATCATGAGTGCTTTTTCGAATGTCACAGCGGGTGGCGCGCAACAGCTACGCCTGTTGCACACCGGCCTGTCGAGTCCTTACTGCCTCGATTCGACACCGTTGCTGGAACGCCAGCAACAGCAGGAATCCAACGCCCGCAGTTACCCGCGACGCATTCCCCTGGTGCTTGAAAGGGCCCATGGCATTTATGTGCAGGACAGTCGCGGGCAAGTGTTCGTCGATTGCCTGGCCGGTGCCGGCACCCTGGCGCTGGGGCACAATCATCCGGTGATCATCGAAGCCATCACCCAGGTCATGGCAGCTGGTGTGCCGATGCATACCCTGGACCTCATGACACCAGTGAAGGACGCATTCGTCCAAGAGATTTTCGCGTGCCTGCCCAGCGAGTTCGCTCGCCATGCACGCATCCAGTTCTGCGGCCCGAGCGGGGCCGATGCGGTCGAGGCCGCGCTCAAGCTGACCCGTACCGCGACGGGGCGGCATTCGGTCCTGGCGTTCGAAGGGGCCTATCACGGGATGACCCTGGGCACGCTGGCCATCAGCGGCAACCTGTCGCCCAAAAACGCCCTCGGCGCCTTGATGCCCGGTGTGCAGCGCCTGCCGTTCCCCCATGATTACCGCTGCCCGTTCGGGGTGGCCGGCGATCAGGCGGTCACGTTGAACGTGCGTTACCTGGAGCACCTGCTCAACGACCCGGAAAGTGGCGTGACCGCACCGGCGGCGATGATCCTGGAGCCGATCCAGGGCGAGGGCGGGGTGATCGCCGCGCCGGACCGCTGGCTGCAGGAGCTGCGCCGCTTGACCCAGGCCCATGGCATCCCGCTGATCGTCGATGAGATCCAGTGCGGCATCGCCCGCAGTGGGCGGATGTTCGGCTTCGAGCAATCGGGTATCACGCCGGATGTCATCACCCTGTCCAAAGCTATTGGCGGTGGGTTGCCGCTGTCGGTCATGGTCTATCACGAGTCGCTGGATGTCTGGCAGCCGGGTGCCCACGCCGGCACGTTCCGTGGCAATCAGCTGGCGATGGCGGCGGGCACCGCGACCTTGCGCTTCATTCGTGACCATGGCTTGGTCCAGCACGCCGAAACGGTGGGTGTGCACTTGCGAAAACACCTGCGGGCACTGCAAAGCGAGTTCGCCTGGATCGGCGATGTACGCGGTCGCGGCCTGATGCTTGGCATGGAAATCGTCGACCCGCAGGGTACCCTCGATGTACAGGGTCATCCGCCAGTGGACACGGCCCGGGCCAAGGCTTTCCAACAGGCCTGCCTGAAGCACGGATTGATCGTTGAACTGGGCGGACGCCACGGCGCGACCGTGCGCTTGCTGCCGCCGTTGATCATTACCGAGCAGGAAATCGATTTTGTCGCGAAAATCCTGTTCCAGGCCGCGAGCACGATCAACGAGCGTCCTGCGGGTTAATCATCCACCGATGTCCAGGGCTTGCCGACTGCCATCGGCAAGCCTTTTTTTCATGGGGCAGGGAATAACAATGCAGAAAAATTTCGCCTCGCTGAAACCCGCCTCGCTGTTGCTGCTGGTGCTTGGGTTAAGCGCCTGTGGTGCCCAGGAACCGCGCGCCAGGCCCAGTGCGGCGTTGCCGCAGGTCAAGACTCTGACGGTCCAGCCGCGAGCGTTTGCCATGAGCACTGACTTGCCCGGTCGGATCGAGCCGGTGCGCATCGCCGAGGTGCGCGCGCGGGTGGCCGGTGTGGTGCTGACCCGGCACTTCCAGGAGGGCAGTGACGTCAAGGCCGGCCAGTTGCTGTTCAGCATCGACCCGGCGCCGCTCAAGGCGGCGCTGATGCGCGCCGAAGGTGCGCTGGCCAGGGTCGAGGCCGATGTCTATCGGGCCAACGCCCAGGTGCAGCGCTTCAAGCAACTGGTGGAGATCAGCGCCGTCAGCCCGCAGGCGTTCGACGAAGCCATGTCCGATCTCAAGAGCGCCCAGGCCAATCGCCTGGCGGCCCAGGCCGACCTGACCAGTGCCCGGCTCAACCTGGATTACTGCCAGGTGCGCGCACCGATCAGCGGCCGCATCGGTCGAGCCCTGGTCAGCGAAGGCGCGCTGGTGGGGCAGGACGAGGCGACGCAGATGGCGCGAATCCAGCAACTGGACCCCATTTACGCGGACTTCACCCAATCCGCCGATCAGGTGGTGGCCTTGCAGCAGGCGCTGGCCAGTGGGCGCCTGACCCTCGATGGCAGCGGTGCGGCCGAGGTGACGGTACAGGTGGGCAATCCCGCCCAGACCCGACGCGGCAAGTTGATGTTTTCCGATATTTCCGTGGACCGAAGCACCGGGCAAGTGACCTTGCGCGGCGAGTTCCCCAACCCGGACAACGTGCTGCTACCTGGCATGTACGTGCGGGTGGTGGCACCGGCAGGGGTCGACCCACAAGCGCTGTTCGTGCCACAGCAGGCGGTACAACGCGGTGCCGACGGCCAGGCCCGGTTGATGCTGGTGGATGTCGCTGGTGTGGTGCGCGAACGGGTGGTCAGCACCGGTGCGATGTTCGGCACCGACTGGCAGATCACCCAGGGGCTGGCGGCGGGCGAGCAGGTGGTGATCGAGCGGGCCGACAAACTCAGCGCGGGGACGCAGGTCCACGTGGTTACCTTGGCCGAGCAACAGGCTCGTAACTGACGGCCAGCGGCCTAGGGAAGAAAACGATGCCGGATTTTTTCATCAACCGTCCGAACTTTGCCTGGGTCATCACCTTGTTCATCGCCCTGGCCGGCGTACTGACGCTGGGCACCTTGGCGGTCAGCCAGTACCCGGACGTGGCGCCGCCGCAAATCAATGTCAGCGCCAACTATCCGGGGGCCTCGGCGCTGATTGTCAGCCAGAACGTTACCAGCCTGATCGAAGAGGAGCTCAACGGCCTCAAGGGCTTGATCTATTACGAATCCAACAGCGCCAACGGCGGTGCCGAAACCACCATCACCTTCAAGCCGGGCACCGATCCCGACATGGCCCAGGTCGATGTGCAGAACCGCTTGCAGCGAGTGGTCGGCCGCTTGCCCCAGGCGGTGATCGAGCAAGGGCTGGAAGTGGAGCAGGCACGTTCCAACTTCCTCCTGGTGTATGCCTTGTCCTACACCGATGGCCAGCAGGACTCCGTCGGGTTGGCCGACTATGCCGCCCGCGCCATCAACAACGAAATTCGCCGGGTGGCCGGGGTCGGACGAGTGCAGATGTACACCGCCGAACGGGCCATGCGGATCTGGGTCGATCCGGCGCGGCTGGTGGGCTACAACCTGTCGATGGCCGATGTCGGCAGAGCCATCGCGGGGCAGAACATACAGGTGCCGGCTGGTAGCCTGGGTGAACGGCCGGGGCCAGCCGACCAGCAGATCACCGCCACGGTGATGGTACAAGGGCAGCTCGAATCGGTGGAGGCGTTCGGCAACATTGTGCTGCGGGCCAACGATGACGGTTCCAGCGTGCGGATCCACGACGTGGCGCGGGTCGAGCTGGGGCGCAAGGACTACCGCTTCGACGCGCGCCTGAACGGCAAGCCGGCGGCGGCCATGTCGGTGCAACTGGCACCGGGCGCCAACGCACTGCAAACGGCGGAGGCGATCAAGACGCGGCTCGCACAGCTGTCGAGCACCTTGCCGGCGAACATGGTCCTGAGCGTGCCGTATGACACCTCGTACTTTGTCGAGGTGGCAATCAAGCAAGTCATCTACACCCTGGCCGAAGCCATGGTCCTGGTGTTCCTGGTAATGCTGCTGTTCTTGCAGAACCTGCGCTATACGCTGATTCCGGCGGTGGTGGTGCCGGTCTGCCTGCTGGGAACGGTGGCGGTCATGGCCGCGCTGGGCTTCTCGATCAACATGATGACGTTGTTCGGCATGGTGCTGGCGATCGGGATCCTGGTGGACGACGCCATTGTCGTGGTGGAAAACGTCGAGCGGTTGATCGCCCAAGAACACCTGTCGCCCAAGGCCGCGACCCGCAAGGCCATGCGGCAGATCAGCGGGGCGATTGTCGGCATTACCCTGGTGTTGGCGGCGGTGTTCCTGCCGCTGGCGTTCATGGGCGGCTCGGTGGGCGTGATCTACCAGCAGTTTGCCGTGGCCTTGTCGGTGTCGATCCTGTTCTCCGGGTTCCTGGCGCTGACCTTGACGCCGGCCCTGTGTGCCACCGTGCTCAAACCGTTCGATCCGGCGCCCCCGACCCGGCCCAACCGCTGGGCGAGCGCGTTCAATCGACGCTTCGAGGCCCTGGCCCAGCGTTATGAGCGGCTGGGCGCGAGCTGGGTTCGACGCGGTAGCCGCAGCCTGTGTCTGTACCTGGTGTTGCTGCTGGTACTCGGCTTCACCTATGCCCGGTTGCCGTCCTCGTTCCTGCCAGCGGAGGACCAGGGGTACATCGTCACCGATATACAGCTGCCACCCGCCGCATCGGCCGCGCGCACCGACGTGACGGTCCAGGCATGGGAGCGATATGCCCTGGCGCAACCAGCCACGGATCAGGTGTTGGCGATCATGGGTTTCAGTTTTTCCGGGGAGGGCGCCAATGCGGCGTTGTCGTATGTCACCCTCAAGGATTGGTCGCTGCGCGGTAGCGGGCAGGCCAGCGACGAGGTGGCTCGACGCGCGAACGACGCCTTTGAAGAGGTCGCCGATGGCACGTTGTTCAGCGTGGTGCCGCCGCCAGTCGACGGTCTTGGCACCTCCAGCGGCTTCGAGTTGCGCTTGCAGGATCTGGCGGGTCAGGGGCACGAAGCGCTATTGAAGGCGCGCAACCAATTGCTCGAGGCAGCCAAGGCCTCGCCGGTGATTGACCATTTGATGGAGGATGGCCTGGCCGATGCACCGCAAATCAACGTCAGCATCGACCGTGAAAAGGCCGAGGCGCTGGGGGTGAGTTTCGATGTGATCAGTGCGGCGCTGTCCTCGGCGCTGGGTTCGGAGCAGATCAACGAGTTCGCCAATCAGGGACGGATGCAGCGGGTGATCATCCAGGCCGATGGCATGAGCCGGCAGACGCCGCAAGCGCTGCTGCGCCTGCAAGTGCCCAACCGCCAGGGGCGCCTGGTGCCTTTGGATGCGTTCAGCCGTTTTGAATGGCAGGTCGGACCGTTGCAGATCGCTCGCTATAACGGCTCGGCATCGCTGCGTTTTTCCGGGGATGCCGCGCCGGGCTACAGCACCGGGCAGGCGATGCAGGCGTTGCAGGACATCGCCCGGCAGTTGCCGGCCGGTTTCAGTCTCGAATGGGCGGGGCTGTCGTTGCAGGAACAACAGGCCAGCGATCAGGTGCCGCTGTTGGTAGGGTTGTCGTTGACCATGGTTTTGCTGGTGCTGGTCGCCCTGTATGAAAGCTGGGCGATTCCCTTTGCCGTGCTGCTGATCGTGCCGGTGGGCATGCTCGGTTCGGTATTGGCGGTGACAGTGATGGGCATGCCCAATGATGTCTATTTCAAAGTGGGCTTGATCACGATCATCGGTCTTTCCGCCAAGAACGCCATCCTGATCGTCGAATTTGCCAAGGCCCTCCACGCTGAGGGCGCCAGCCTTGCACAAGCGGCGGCTCAAGCTGCACGCTTGCGGTTCCGACCGATCGTCATGACCTCCCTGGCCTTCATCCTGGGAGTGATGCCCCTGGCGTTCGCCAGCGGTGCCGGTGCTGCCAGCCAGCGAGCGCTCGGCACCGGCGTGGTCGGCGGGATGTTGGCAGCGACCGTGCTCGGGGTTTTGTTCGTGCCGGTGTTTTACGTTCAGGTGCTGTCCGTCGCGAACCGCTTGCGTCGCCGCCGTGGTGCATCGATCGAGGAGGGGGCGTGACATCCCGTTGATTCGGGCTGGGTGGAAGGCACTTCCGGCGTTGGAAAACACCGAGCCCCAGGCAGTCGTTCAAGGTCTCTGCAGTGATCACCAAACCCTGTGGGAGCGAGCCTGCTCGCGATGACGCCGGCCAGCCAACATCACTGCCAACTGACCCACCGCTTTCGCGAGCAAGCCCGCTCCCACAGGGGATTGCGGGTGTCCACGGCATTTGGAGTCGACACCAGTAACCTGTGGGAGCGAGCCTGTTCGCGATGACGGCAGCACATCCAACATCAATGCAAGCTGACCCACCGCTATCGCGAGCAGGCTCGCTCCCACAGGGATTTGCGGTGGACTCCAATTCTGTGAACGCCTCGGAACCATTGTGGGAGCGAGCCTGCTCGCGATGACGCCGGCACAGCCAACATCACTGCCAACTGACCCACCGCTTTCGCGAGCAAGCCCGCATTCACAGGGATCTGCGGCGGACGCGCGATCTCGCCCGTCAGTAAGTCGGTGCTATCGGTCTTCCACGCGGACCTGTTGGAACCCTGTCACCAAGTCGGGCCATCCTGTCGTGCTCGACCTCAGGCATTGGCGTGGCTCAGCCCGGTCAAGGTGTCCGCGATAGCCTTCGTACGTTGCGCCGTGCCTTCGGTGGTGCGGCTCGAGTCTTCCAGGGCATCGAGCATCTCGCGCAGGGCGCTCACGGCGATGGACTGGTCTTCGATCTGTTGGGCGACACCTTGGATCTCCGTTGAGAGCAGGTCAATGTCCACGCCGATTTCCGCGGCATTCTTGCGGGTGATTTCCGCGAGCTTGCGAACCTCGTCAGCCACCACCGCAAACCCTCTGCCCATCTCACCGGCGCGCGCCGCTTCGATGGCGGCGTTGAGGGCCAACAGGTTGGTCTGTCCGGCGATTTGCTGGATGACCTGTACGATCGACTGGATACGCAAGCTCGAATTGGCCAGCGCCCGGGCGCCGACCACCGCTTCACCCGCTTGGGTGGCAAGCTGCTCGACAGTCGTGCCGGCCTGCTCGGCGACGTTGTTTTGCCGGTCGATCGTGCCCGTCAGGTCATCCATCGACAGGTGCAGCTCGCCGGAGTAATGCTTGATCTGCGTCGCGATCTGCGCTTGCTGCTGGCTGGCGTGGGCCAATACCTGGCCCAGGTCCGTCAGCCCGTCGAACACCGGCAGGATCGTGTTATCCAGGCCGCGAGTGTCCAAGGCGCTGCTGAAGTCATTCATCTTGAACGCCATGATCTGCTTGACCACCACATGGTTCAGGCCCGCCAGCTTCTTGACCTGGCGGCGCAGGAAAAACGCCTTGAACTCGCCATAGTGGGCGATGAAGTTGTCGACGTATTCATCGACGAAACTGGCGCCCCTGGTGATTCGAAAGAAGAAAATCGCCGTGAGCGTCTGGTTCAGGTTCAAGCCGAGGATTTCACCAAAGGTCGAGAAGCCGGCCAAGGGCACATCCCCGAAAATACCGGCCATGCTGCCCAGGTCGCTGCTGTTGTTGAGCCGGCGCAGGATGCAGTCGTTGAGAATGGCGGCCACCGGACGGCCGCCCTTGCCCTTGAGAAATTTCTCGTAGTCGAGCCGGGTCGCCTCGCGAAGGGGCGTGCGCTTGACCATCACCAGCTCTTCGCCGGGCGCCACATCGCAGAACAGCTGGATGATCTGCTGCTGATAGTCGATACGGGCAATCGAGCGTACGAAGAGCTCATCGCCCACGCGGATGGCGAATGAGTAATCGGCCAGCTTCTTTTCCAGCGCCTGGGCACTGCACTCGAACGCATCGCACAGTGCCTGGACCATGCTCTTGATGTTCCCACGGCTGTCGATGACCTGGTCGATGGTGCGGTCTTCGACCGACGCGGTCAGTACGTTGAACGTCAGCCCGGCAGGTTGGAAATTCTGGCTCTTGAACACCCCGAAGCGCACATCCGTCGCGGTTTTCAGGAAGACAATCTGCGCATGGTTCTGATAACTGTGCTGCCCATCACTGATCAGGGTCTTTTTGAAATCCGTCTTGCCACCGGCCGACCCGCCGACGAACAGGCAAGGGAAACGTCCAGATTCATAGAGCGCCTCCATAAAGAACGACTCGGAGGCTGAAAGACCGTCGAACACCACGTAAGCCAAAGTATCGCGGTGATCGATGGGCGTGCTCACTTGCGCCTGCTTGATGTTATTCACCAAGCGGGCGATTCGTTCACGCATGGCCAGGCGCTTGCCGCCACCGCGAATGTCCTCGCACTCCAGGGGCACCATCACCACCTCGGCCGACACAATCACACTGGCGTCAAACAGCTGCAGCACCACCCGGTCCCAGGACTCGCCGGTCTGGCAGTACAGCGTATTCGCACCGTTGCACAACTCACCCGAGGTCGTGCACAGGCTGATGGTGCTGTTGGGAAAGCGCTTCTTGACCTTAGTAGCGACTCGGTCGATGTCCAGGTGAGGGGAGACGAATCCGGTGACCAACACGGGAGTGATGCGTACGTTGGCCAGCGTCTGGTCAAGTTCACCGGTAGTGCAGACCACGCTGACCGTCCCCTGGTTGCGGGCTCGGGCTTTGTTGAAGAGGTTCAGTAGGTTCATGGCTGGACTCGGTTGAGCGCGACGTGAGGCGTATGGGTATGGGGCGGAGTCCTTTCTCTATAGCGGTCACGGCTGGGGGGCTTGTATGGGCGTGAGCTTGGGCTATTGGCGGGGGTGGTCCATAGGGGCTTTTGGTTGGGGTTTACTACGTCTGTTGGTCAGCGACTTTCGTATAGGTCCCTGGAGAAACCTATGGAAAAAATCAGTTCTCATCCGCTGGACGACAAAGCGCCACCCGCTATGCTTCGACGATGGCGTCTTGCCATTCACTACGCCCATCACAACAACCCAGGGCGCGAGACGAGAACCTGCCCGTCATCGCCCCTTTACAGAGATGATCCATGAATACATACAAAGCCGTGTCGGGAGTTGTGTGGGGTTTTTTGTTGGGTTGCATCGGCCAGGCCAACGCTTTTCAACTCTCGCCGGATGGCACCTTGGCTGAGCGGGAGATGGCCAAGAAATACGGGGTTTCCTATAAGGCGACGGTGCCTTTCGCCAGCTTTGCGCTGCATAATTTTTCCGATCCGGCCCATGAGGCGTTGACGCAGAAGATCTATGGGTGCGACGGCGATTGGCAGGATTGCAGCAACCCTAACCTGGAGTATGCCGGAGCCTACATTATTGCCGGGGTTCGCTGGAACGATGATCCGGTGTTCATGCCCGGCGCGGAAGATGCCAGAACCAAGGGCTGCAATGGGCGTTACTCGGTTGGCTTTATCTCGCAGACGCGCTGCTGGGTAAATCTGTTCGAGAAAGCCGAGGACAAAAGCGCTTCCGATCCGATGGCGTTCATGGGGTCGGGGAATTACATCTCTCGTTCGCATTTCGGCGACCTGCAGTTCTTGCATGCGATGGCTTCCCAGGAGGGCGCCACGCCAGAGCAGACCAAGCGTGAAATCATGATGTGGGCCGAGTTCGCCTGGGGTGTTGCCGACGGAACCTACCCCATCAATACCTATTTGAAAGACATCAAGATCGAAGGCTGGGAGCAGCATTTCAATAATGGGCAGACGGTGCAGGACCTTTTTGCGGTCGGGCGCCCATGGCTGCGGGCGAATGTGAACCAGGTGGCGTTTGGCAGCCTGCTTCATCTTGTCCAGGACAGTTTTGCCGGCGGGCATGCGCAGCGGCGCGAAGAGGTCATGGGTGACAAGTGCATGGGCGGGGCGGAGGCTGTGCTGGGGCGAATCGAGGAGTTCCATTCTTACGCAAGGCAGGACCATGCCAAGCACAAGGACGCTGATGCCAGTTCAGTTGCCAGGCTGATGCTGATGGCGCATGAGCCGGATGTCGTGGATGCCGGCAAGAAGCTGAGGGGGTTTATCGCGGATCGCAAGAAATGGGCGGACGTCAGGCCGTATCTGGATGAGTGTGTCTTTGCCCTGGCCAATGAAACGACTCCGGCGTCGGCGGGTGATGGATATAAGCTGGAGGCCAATCGCTGACCACCTGATGAAAAACTGGTGGGAGCGAGCTTGCTCGCGATAGCGGTGTGTCAGGCGACTTCGATGTTGACGGTCATGACGCTATCGCGAGCAGGCTCGCTCCCACAGTAGCCGCAGAACGATGTGCCTTACTTGCCCGCCGGCCGTTCGTTGACATTCAGCCTTCCTCGACCATTATTAAGTGCCTCCAGAGTTATCAGTCCTCCAGAGGCACGAGCATGGTACAAACCGACATTCTCATTGTGGGAGCCGGTCCTACTGGATTGGTCCTGGCGTTATGGCTCACCCGGCAGGGAGTGACTGTCAGGATCATCGACAAGAGCCATGGGCCGGGCGAAACATCGCGGGCCATGGCCGTCCAGGCCCGTACCCTTGAGTTGTATCGCCAACTCGGCATGGCCGGTGCGGTCATCGAAGCCGGGTACAAGACCCCGGCCATGAACATGTGGGCCCTGGGAAAACGCAAGGCGCGGATTCCGCTGGTGGACGCCGGCGGGGATGTGTCGCCTTATCCTTTTGTCCTCATATACCCCCAGGATCGTCATGAGCAGCTGTTGGTCGAGCAGCTTAAGTCCCTGGGCGTCGATGTCGAGCGGCAGACCGAACTGCTGTCTTTCGAGGATCATGGCGACCGGGTTACCGCGTGCTTGAAGCAGGCGGATGGTCGCGAAGAAACGCTCACGGCCGCTTACCTGGCAGGCTGTGACGGCGCGCGCTCGCTCGTCCGGCATCAGGTGGGGAGTGGCTTCGAGGGCGGTACCTATAAGCAACTGTTCTACGTGGCGGATGTGTCTGCCAGCGGTTTCGAGCCTGCGGGCGAGGCCCATATCGCTTTTGATAAATCCGAATTCGTGTTGGTGTTTTTCTATGGCGAAACTGGCCAATATCGCCTGATCGGCACGGTTCGTGACGAACGTGCAGAACACCCTGAGACGCTTACGTTCGAGGACGTTGGTCACGACGCGATTAACGGCTTGAACATCAGGGTCGATCACGTCAATTGGTTCTCCACTTACCGGGTCCATCATCGTGTCACGGATCAGTTCCGCTGGGGCAGGGCGTTTTTGCTGGGAGACGCTGCCCACGTCCACAGTCCGGCCGGCGGCCAAGGCATGAATACCGGCATCCTCGATGCGATCAATCTGGCCTGGAAACTGGCGGCGGTCGTGAAGGGGCGGGCAGCAGACTCGCTGCTCGACAGTTACCAGGCGGAACGCCAGGCGTTTGCGCAAAAGCTTGTGGAAACCACAGACCGGCTGTTCACCTTTGCCACCGCCCAAGGCAATTTTGCCGACTTCGTGCGCACGCGCATCGCACCGCTCTTCGCAAGCGTTGCCTACAAGAGCGAGAACGTGCGTGAGTACCTGTTCCGGATGGTGTCCCAGACCTCCTTGAATTATCACGAAAGCCCATTGAGTGCCGGCAAGGCGGGTGAAGTGCAGGGCGGTGACCGTTTGCCATGGGTACCGCTGGCGGGTGCCGACAACTACGAACCGCTCGCGACCATCGGCTGGCAGGTGCATGTCTACGGCGAGGCCCGGGCGGACCTGAAAGCCTGGAGCAGCCAGCACCAGATCCCCCTGCACACGTTCGCCTGGCAGCATGAGCATGACAAAGCCGGGTTGTGCCGGGACGCCGCCTATCTGCTACGCCCCGATACCTACGTCGCCCTGGCGGATCCGCAAGCGTCTACGGCAACGTTGAGCCAGTATTTCAGCGACCGGGGCCTGACACTGCCGGCTTGAACGCGCCAGGTAGGGCGCCGGACGCTGCCGATAGCCAATCTGTGACCGTCTTCAGCCCAGATCCCCAGCCTCATGCCGCTCCGGCACCTGGCTCGCCTCGTCACCCCACGTGCGGTTGACTCGTTGTCCGCGCAGGACGGCAGGACGCTTGGCGATTTCTTCTGCCCAGCGTTGCACATGGGTGTATTCGTGGGTACTGAGGAATTCGGCGGCGCCGTAGACGTTGTTGCGCACCAGTTGGCCATACCAGGGCCAGACCGCGATGTCGGCGATGGTGTAGTCGTCGCCTGCCAGGTAGCGGCTTTCGCCAAGGCGGCGATCCAGCACGTCGAGTTGGCGCTTGGCTTCCATGGTGAAGCGATTGATCGGGTATTCGAGCTTCTCCGGCGCATACGCGTAGAAATGTCCGAAGCCGCCACCCAGGTACGGTGCGGCGCCCATCTGCCAGAACAGCCAGTTCAGTGTTTCGGTGCGACCTGCCGGATCGGTGGGCAGGAAGGCGCCGAATTTTTCCGCCAGGTAAAGCAGGATCGAGCCGGACTCGAAGACGCGGATGGCCGGCTCTACGCTGCGGTCCAGCAGGGCCGGGATCTTGGAGTTGGGGTTGATCTGGACAAAGCCGCTGGAGAATTGATCGCCCTCGTTGATGCGGATCAGCCAGGCGTCGTATTCCGCGCCCGCATGACCCAGCGCCAGCAGTTCCTCCAGCAGGATGGTCACTTTCACGCCATTGGGCGTGGCCAGGGAATAGAGCTGCAGTGGATGCTTGCCAATCGGCAAGGTCTTTTCGTGAGTCGGCCCGGCAACAGGGCGGTTGATGCTGGCGAACTGGCCGCCAGACGGGGCGTCGTTTTTCCAGACCTTGGGCGGAACGTAGGACGCATTGCTCATCGGGACATACCTCATCGGTTGCTTGTGGTGTGATCCCCCAGAGTCTACCGCTGTTCGTTCATGATCCGCGCCACTTCACCGGAAGCCTTGAGCTGGTCGAAGGCGCGTTGGGCCTTGGCGACGACTTCATCCGGTGTGCTCAGGCTGAAGGCCAGGTGGACCCTGTGGGGTTGTTCGTCGAGGGTATAGACCTCTTCCAGCGAAGTGAAATCCACCTGGGCGTCTTTGCTCATCAGGCGTGCGGTGTTCTCTGGCATCGGCAGCAACTGGATCTGGCGATTGAGCAGTTTTTGAAAGTTGTCGTGGTTGTTGGCCGAGATGACCAGCCGGGTGAACCCACGCTGTTGCAGGTAAATCTGCTTGGCGTCATTGCGCACCACGCCGATGCTGTACTGCTTGGCCTCCTCGAGGTTGTTGACGGTAATGCCTTCGCTGTCCCGCATCTTGTAGAGCCGGCTCGCTACCCGATGTATTTCACCGACCCATTTGAACAGTTGCTCGCGAGCCGGGGTGCGGTCCAGCGGGAAAATCAGCACGTTAGGTTCGTGCAGCGCCTTTTCATAGGCGCGGGCCCACGGGTAGAGCGACAGGCTGTAGTCGGTGAGCTGCGCGTTTTTCAGCGTTTCTTCGGCGATGCGAATGCCTGGTCCGACGACCTTGTCGTCACGCTGATAGGCGTACAGCGAGTCTTCGGTGACGACTTCGATTGCCTCGGCGTGGCTTTGCAGGCTGATGGAGGCAAGTAGCAAGCATGAGCAGAGTGTCAGGCGAATATGCATATGCAGACCTCATGGCGCGCGATGGTTGTTACAGGGCGACGCAGTCGCGCCCCTGGTGTTTGGCCCGGTACAGCGCCTGGTCGGCGCGTTGCAGCAATTGGTCAAAATGATCCATTGTCTCCGGGTCGAGCTCGGCGACGCCGATGCTCACGGTGACAAAAGGCGATACCTTGGAGCCGCTGTGGGGCAGCTCACGCTCGGCCAGGCTCGTACGCAAGCGTTGGGCGGCTTCGCAGGCCTGGACGCCGTCGATATTGGGCAGGACCACGACGAACTCTTCGCCGCCTACGCGTGCGGTCAGCTCGCCAGAGCGGCCGAACACACTGCGCAGGGTCTCGGCGATCTCTTTCAAGCACTGGTCGCCCTGCATGTGGCCGTAGGTGTCGTTGTAGATCTTGAAGAAATCGACATCGCACATGAGCACGGCCAGCGGGGTCTTATGGCGGATCGCCCGGCGAAACTCGATTTCCTTCAGTTCGTCGAAATAGCGACGGTTGGCCAGGCCCGTCAAGGCATCGTGACGTGACAGCGCTTCGAGCGATTGGTTGGCTGCCTTCAATTCAGCGGTGCGTGCCTCGACCAGTTCGGCCATTTGATCGCGGCTGGCGGCAAGAGCCAGTTCGTCCGAACGCTGGCGCTCCAGATGGGCGTGGAGATTGTCCTGGAGTGCATTGACCTGGGATTCGAGCAGGCTCAGTTCGTCCTGGCGGAGCACCGCCCGTTGCAGCTTGAGGTGATGCTTGAGGGTTTGCGGCGCAAGTTCGCCCAGGTGACGGGCGATGTGCACCACATGCACGGTTACCAGGCGGTTGAACATGGTCATGACCAACCCGGCCAGCAGCAAGGACTGGATGAGCTGGGTAATGACGATGCTGCGTGCTTCGCCCCAGAGGCGCTCCCACAGCAGGTTATTGTCGCCTTCGATGGTCAGCTCGCCGACTTTTTCCTGGGCTCCGGCGTAGGGCTGCGCGATGAGTTGGCGATGCAGCACCGGTACCACGCCCGATTGAGCGACGGTGTATCGATTGAGTTCGATGATTTCGGGGGCTTGGCCGGGGCGCAGGATGTTCAATACCACGCGACCCACGGGCGGGGCCGTGGCGACGCTGGTGATTTGCTGGTCGAGGGATTCACGGTCCAGCTCCCAAATGGCGTGGGCCAGGGTGTTCTGGAACACTTGGTCGATCAGGGCCAGTTCCGAATTCATTTCCGCGAGGTTGTTTTCCCAGGCCAGCCAGGTTCGCCAGGTGACCATCGCCAGGGTAAAGAGCAGGCAGAACAGCAGCGTTGCCAACACCAGGCGCCGCCCCAGGGAGCTGAACGCCTTGGCCTGTGGTTGTAAGGAGGACACCGTACGGAAATCGCCCCCCATGTCATAACCATTTGCGCAGGATGGCATCGTAGACGCCGTTGCGGCGTATGGTTTCAAGGCCAGCACGGAACTTCTCCACTGTTTCGGTCGGCGTCTTGCGGCTGAACGCCATGTTCAAGCCATCTGTACTGCTCAGCTCGGGCAGCGGCAGCGAGCGGATCAGCACTTTGTCCGGGTCTTCGCCATTCTGGCGCGTCAGGTACAACGCGTTGAGCTCATTGGAGATCCACAGCTCCACGTGATCGACCTTGAGCTTGCGGTAGTTGTGTTCGTACTTGGTGCTCGACTGTAATTCTTCGCCGATGCGAAAGCCCTTCGACACCAGGTATTGCTCGCCCACGTCCTGATTGACCGTGGCGATCTGGTGACCATGGGCATCGGCCAGCGAAGCGAGTTTTACCGGTCGGTCCGCCAGGGAGTAGATGTACCACTGCGTCGGGCCAATGGTGCCGACCCACTGGAAAAGCGAATCGCGTGCCGGTGTACGGACGATCGAGTAGATCAACACGTTGCTTTCATTGAGCGCCAGTTCATACGCCCGGGCCCAGGGCATAGGCTGGATAGGCGCGTCCAGGCCGACCTCCTTGAGCACGGCCTGGACCACCTCGGTGCTCATGCCGGTCACTCGCCCGTTCTGCGTCATGTTGTAGGGCGGCAGTTCCTCGGTGACGATGCGCAGCGGCGCCTCTGCCGCGCAAGCGCCAGCAGCGAGGAACATCAGGACGCCCCACATCAGCAGGCGATTAAGCGGCAAACCCATTGATCATTACCCTATGCAACTTGCAGAACCCGGCGAGGCCTGGGAGCTATCACTGATAGGGTTATCGGCTGGGCGGGCGCCTGCTTGAATCGTGCCTGTCGAAAGCGACAGCCCAGCCGCGGGATCAACCGTTCAACAGCGTCATCGTTTGCGCCTGGTATCGGTCGCCCGCCACCGCACCTTCGCCTGCGAAAATCCCATCCAGTTGGGCCAGTTCGTCAGCGCTCAACACCACCGAAGCCGCCGCCACATTGCTTTCCAGATACTTGCGCTGCTTGGTGCCCGGGATCGGGATGACATGCTCGCCCTGGGCCAATACCCAGCCCAGGGCCAGTTGCGAGGCGCTGATGCCTTTGTCCGAGGCCAAGGCCTTGACCCGCTCTACCAGCATCAGGTTGCGATTGAAGTTGTCAGCCTGGAAGCGCGGGCTGAAGCGACGATAGTCATCGGCGGCGAAGTCCTCGGGTGATTTCAGCTCGCCGGTCAGGAAGCCCCGGCCCAGGGGGCTGTAGGCGACGAACGCAATGCCCAGGCGTTGGCAGGTAGCGAGCACGCCGTTTTGTTCGGGGTCGCGGGACCACAGCGAGTATTCGCTTTGTACCGCTGCCAGTGGATGCACGGCGTGGGCCCGCTGGATGGTCTCGGCGCTGGCTTCCGAGATCCCGATGTGGCGGACCTTGCCAGCCTTGACCAGCTCGGCCATGGCGCCGATGGTTTCTTCGACGGGCACTTCAGGGTCAATGCGGTGCTGGTAGTAGAGGTCCAGGTAATCGGTGTCGAGGCGCTTGAGGCTGCCGTCGACAGATTGCCGGACGTATTCGGGGCGGCCATTGACGCCTCGGGCGTGGGGATCGCTGCTGCGCACCAGGCCGAATTTGCTCGCCAGGTACAGGCCTTCACGTTTGCCACGCAGGGCGCGTCCGAGCAGTTCTTCGTTGGTGTACGGCCCGTACATGTCGGCGGTGTCGAACAGCGTCACGCCCAATTCCACGGCGCGGTGCAGCGTGGCAATCGCTTCCCGCTCATCCACGCCCGTGGTGTAGAAATCCGACATGCCCATGCAGCCCAGGCCGATGGAGGAAACGTAGGGGCCACGATGGCCGAGTTGGCGGGTCTTCATGATGATTACTCCTGGAAATGAACGACCTGTGCAGTCTCTATCAAGGGGTTTCCTGGATAAATCCACGATTATTGGTTTAACTATTCGTGATATCTGAATAATGAGGCGCAACATTGGACCGATTACAAGCCATGCAGGTGTTCCGGCGCATCGTTGAGCTGGGTGGTTTTGGCAAGGCGGCCGATGACCTTGGGCTACCCAGGGCCACCGTCAGCCTGCTGATCCAACAGTTGGAAGCGCATCTTGGGGTGCAGTTGTTGCAGCGCACCACCCGGCAGGTGCGCGCAACGCTTGATGGCCAAGCGTATTACCAGCGCAGTGGCCAGTTGCTGGACGACCTCGATGACCTGGAAAGCTCGTTGTCGGCGCAGCGAAGCCAGCCGCGCGGCACCTTGAAAGTGGACATGCCCATTGCCTTCGGGTGCACCTGGATCCTGCCGCGCCTGGCGGATTTCTACCGCCGCTACCCGGCGTTGCAACTGGATCTGGGCTTCCACGACCGCCAGGTCCATCTGCAGCGCGAGGGCGTGGATTGTGCAATCCGCGCCGGCAATGTCGTCGACCAGGCGTTGGTGGCACGCCCCATCGTGCGCCTGCACCAACTGACCTGTGCCAGCCCCGGCTATCTTGCCCGCGCCGGGACGCCTGGGCGGCTGGAGGATTTGCCGGCGCACCAGGTCATTGGCTTTGCGTCTGGCAATGGACGGTTTTTCCCGTTCGAATTCGAGGTGGCAGGGCGGGTGCGCGAAATGCAATTGCCGAGTGAGCTGAACGTCAATAACGCCGACGCGTATGTGACCGCCTGTGAAGCGGGGTTCGGTTTGATTCAGGTGCCGCGTTACCACGTGCAACGGCAGTTGGCCGAGGGCAGGCTGGTCGAAGTATTGAGCGAGTATCGCGTGCCGACGTGGCCGATCTCAGCGGTGTACCCGCCCCATCGACAGTTGTCGCCCAGGGTGCGGGTGTTTATCGACTGGGTGATCGAGCTGTTGCACGGCGAGGCGGATGCGCAGGGGGCGCTGATGGAGCGGGTGTAGGCTTGTGCACTGTGCTCGACGGCCAGGTCGACAGAGCCTGGTCAACCACCATCTCCAGGAGCTCGCGACTAAAGCCGGCCTTGGCCTGAACAGCCATGCCGTGAGTCATTGCCAGCACAAAGGCGGCCAGTGCCGTGCAGTTGGCGCTCTGCGGCAGATCCCCATCCTCTTTTGCCCGTTCGAAGCGCTCACGCAACGTCACCTCTGCGGTTGCTCGTGCGTCGATCAAGGCGCATCGAATGGGTTCGGCATCGTCCGAGCCTGCCAAGGCGCCATGGATTCCGAGACAGCCTTTGCGGTCCGGGTACCGGGTATTCAATTCCACCGCCCGGCGGAGGATGTGTTCGGCTACCTCCCGCGAAGTGGGTTGTTCCAGCGCCATCGGGAAGAAATCCAGATAATGCGTGTAATAGCGCTCGAGCGCTTTGCGGAACAAGGCCTCCTTGTTGCCGAACGCAGAATAAAGCGCAGGGCGTTCAACGCCTGTGGCCTGGGTCAGGTCGGTGTATGACGCCCCCTCGTAGCCCTTGCGCCAAAACACGCAAAGCGCCGCTTCCAGCGCTTTCTCCACGTCGAACTCACGCTGTCGCCCCATCAGATCACCTCAAGCTTTTTCATAACGATCGATATTAAACCCCTTGACGATTGCTTCGCAAATTCATACTGTCCGTTACGTTAACGGTCGTTATGGTTCCTCGGTAGCCTCCACACAAGGGGCACTCAAACATTCATGAAGAGGGTTTTACCGTGCAGAAATTACTGGCAGGCAAGGTTGCACTCGTAACAGGTGGATCACGTGGCCTCGGTGCCACCCTGGCGCAGGCACTCGCCGACCTGGGAGCGGATGTTGCAATCAGCTACGTCGCATCGGTCGAGAAGGCCGAGGCCGTGGTCCAGCATCTCAAGGCGAAGGGCGTTCGTGCGCTGGCAGTCCAGAGCGACCAGGCGGACATGGCGGCGGCCCGACCGTTGATCGACAAGGTGATAGCGCATTTTGGCCAACTCGACATCCTGGTGAACAATGCGGCAATCGCGGTTCAGGGCAAGACGGTGGACGCCCCCGATCTCGATACCGTCAACCTCGATCGCCAGTGGCAGACCAACGTGATGGGCGCCGTGGCGACCACGCGCGCGGCCGCCCCGGTGCTGTCGGATGGCGGTCGGATCATCTTCATCGGTTCACTTCTGGGCGGGCATGTCCCGTTTGCCGGCGCCGCCGACTATGCGGGAACCAAGGCGGCTATCGTCGGTTATGCCAAGGGCGTCGCTCGGGACCTGGGTGCTCGCAATATCACGGTCAATGTCGTCCAGCCCGGCATCATGCCAACCGACATGTCGGCAGAGGTATTGGGCGACAGTGTGCCCGACGCGCTGCTGGACCTGCATCCGATTCGCCGGATTGCAACACTCGAGGAGGTGGCGGCTACGGTCTGTTTCTTGGCGGGGCCAAGCGGTGGCTATATCACCGGCAGCGCGATCGATGTAGCCGGCGGCCTGAGCATCTGATCCCCAACGTTCAATCGGAACCAGAGGTGCAATCTCCCATGACGACCATCGGCATCATCGGCGCAGGCGAGGTGGGTAGCCACATCGCACGCGCGGCCATCGCGAACGGCTATCAGGTCGTGATTGCCAATTCGCGCGGCCCCGAGACCCTGGAGAGCCTGATTGAGACGCTGGGTCCGTCAGCGCGCGCAGCCACTGCTGCGGGCGCTGCGATGGCGGGCGATTTCGTCGTCGTGGCGGTTCCACTCAAGGTCGTCAATGACATGCCGGTGGAAGCGCTTGCGGGGAAGGTCGTGCTCGATACGAACAACTACATGATATGGCGGGATGGGCATATCCCGCTCATCGATTCCGGCGAAAAGACCGTCCACGAACTCCGTCAGGAGCAACTCCCCACTTCCAAGGTGGTCAAGGCCTTCACTCATATCCAGGCGCCCCGGATCATCACTTGGGGCCAGCCCGCTGGCACCGCCGAGCGCCTGGCCCTGGCGGTTTCGAGTGATTTTCCCGAGGCGGTGGCACTCGTGACGCGGCTGTACGACCAATTCGGTTTCGACACTGTCGACAGCAGCCCGCTTAGTCAATCCTGGCGCAACGCTCCCGGCCAACCCGCATGGAAGCAAGAGCGCCAGACCCGGCTCGAGCTTATGGCCAACCTGGCCGCTGCGCGACACCCGTCAAGCCTTGACCCAGCGCTGGCGACTCCAGCTACTCAACGTATCGACCGCGAACACCAGTAGCAACATCGCCAGGATCACCGTGCTGCCCTGTGCTTCCTGGAACAGGCTGAGGCTGACGTAGAGCATTTGCCCCAAGCCGCCGGCGCCGACGAAGCCGAGCACGCTGGCCATGCGGATGTTGTTTTCCCAGCGGTACAGAACATAGGCCAGCAGTTGGGGCAGAAGGTTGGGCAGCGTGCCGTAGCAGAACGCCAACACGGCATTGCCGCCTTGCAGGCGGATCGCGTCGGCCGGTTCGGAAGGGGTATTTTCCAACGCCTCGGCGAACAGCCGGCCGAGCACGCCGGTGGTGTGCAGGGCCAAGGCCAGGGTGCCGGCATTGGGGCCGAGCCCGGCGGCCAGGACCATCAGTGCGGCCCACACCAGTTCTGGAACGGCGCGCAAGGCATTGAGCAGCAGGCGCGAAGCACTCTGTGGGGGCCAGCCGAAGCGACCGGCCGCAGGCAGGGCCAAAAGTAGGCCAAACACCGCCGCGAGCAGGGTGCCAAGGGCCGACATGGCAAGGGTTTCCAGGGCGCCGTGAGCGATCGCCTTCAGATGACCCGGGCTCAAGTCCGGACTGAGAAAACGCTGCGCGTAAGCCCCCATCCGGTGCAGATTACCGCTGTCGCCAAGCTCGCTCAGGTCGATGCCCAGGTAGACGAACGAGGCGACGACCGCCGAGCCGATGCACAGGACCATGACCGCGTTGAGCAGGCGCTTCATGCCAGCCTCCAGCGCAGCAGGCGGCTGAGTTGATCGGCGAGCAGCACCAGCATCAGGAACGTCAGCAGCAGGCTGGCCACTTCACCGCCGGCGAACATTCGCAACGACAAATCCATTTGCTGGCCCAGGCCTCCGGCACCGACGAACCCCATCACCACCGAGGCGCGGATGGCGCATTCCCAGCGATACACCGTATAGGACAGCAGTTCCGCCGCGACATTGGGCAGGATCCCGTAGCAGAAGGCCGCGAGCCGGCTGCTGCCGGACTGCAAGAGTGCGTGGGCCGGGCGCTGGTCGACCGACTCGTAGATTTCCGCGTAGACCTTGCCCAGCATGCCGCTGTAGGTGATGGCGATCGCCAGTACGCCGGCGGTGGGGCCGAGGCCGACGGCGCGTACGAAGAGCAAGGCCCAGACGATTTCCGGGACGCTGCGCAGGAAGATCAGCAGGCCGCGTACTGGCCAACGCAGCAGTTGCCCCCAATAACCCGGATGCCCGGCACGGGAGGCCGCCGACAGTGACAGGGCGCGGCTGGCCAACAGGCTTGCGGGCACCGCCAACAGCAAAGCCAGGGCCATGCCGGCCGTGGCGATAGCCAGTGTCTGCAAGGTGGCCTGCCACAGCAGTTCGATGAATTCGTCGCCATGGGCGGGAGGCCAGAAGGCCGCTACAAACCGGCCCATTTCGCTCTGGCTGTCGCTGGTGACCAGCACTCGGAGGTCCAATTCGCTGAACTGGATGCCGGGCCAGAGCAGGATAAGGGCCAGCAGGCTGAGCAGCAGGCGAGGGCGGCTGGCGGGGTCTCGGGTATCGCGTGTCAGCATCGGGGGATCTGCACGCTCGAGGGCGGGAGGGGCGTTGGCGAAGACTGCAGCTGTTCGTTGGCGTAGAGCGTGTCGAGCAACGGACGGTCGACCGCCTCGGTTGGCAGGTCGAACAGGATCTGCCCATCACGCAGGCCGATGACCCGGGAAAAGTGCGCCAAGGCCAGTTCCACCGCGTGCAGGCTGGCAACCAGGGTAACGTTGTGCTCCCGGGCATGGCGACAGAGCACCGAAAGCGTGTGCTCGGCTAAAACCGGGTCCATGGCCGAGACCGGTTCGTCGGCCAGCAACACCTCCGGCGCCTGATACAACACCCGGGCAATGCCAACGCGTTGCAACTGTCCGCCGGACAGCTGCTGGCATTGCGCGAACAACTTGTCACCCAGGTCCAGCCGGGCCAGCGCCGCCCTGGCGCCTGGAATATCCAGCGGATGCAGCAGGTTCAACAGGCTTTTGCCGATGCCCCACTGACCGAGTTTTCCGGCCAGGACTGCGGTGACCACGCGTTGGCGTGGCGGCAGGGGCGGCGCTTGGTGGACCAGGCCGATACGCGCGCGCAGGCGCTGACGCTGGCGGGCAGACAACTGCCAGGCGCGCTCGCCGAGCAGTTGCAGCTCGCCGCTACCCGGGCGCAGAGCGGTGGCGAGCAGGTTGAGCAGGCTCGACTTGCCTGCGCCGGACGGGCCGATGACCGCGACCTGTTCGCCCGTGCCGATGTGCAGGTCTATGCCCCGCAGCGCCTGGACACCGTTGGCATGGGTAACGCTGACCTGGGTCAGTTGCAGGGTCATTTGAGCAGTTCGGCGGCGCGCGCGGCTTCCTCGATGCCCTTGTAGTTCTCAGGCTTGGTTTCGATGAAGCGACTGGCGGCCTGCAGGTCGAGGATTTCCTTGTCTTTCGGGTTGGCCGGATCGAGTGCCAGGAAAGCTGCCTTGATCTTGGCCGCCAACGCTGGGTCGAGGGTGCCGCGCACCGTCCAGTTGTAGTCGAAATAGGTGGGGGTGGTGGCGAAGACCTTGACCTTGGTCGTGTCGACCTTGCCGGCCGCCACCAGTTTTTCCCAGACGCTGGCGTTCAGCACCCCAGCGTCCACCTTGCCGGCCTGGACCCAGGCGACGGTAGCGTCATGGGCGCCCGAGTAGCCCACGCGGCTGAAATAGCTTTCCGGCTTGATGCCGTCCTTGAGCATGAAATAGCGCGGCATGAGACTGCCGGAAGTCGACGACACCGAGCCGAAGGCAAAGGTCTTGCCCTTGAGGTCGGCGAGGGATTTGACGGCCGGGTCGGCGGTGATGAATTTACTGGTGAACTGGGCATCCTGTTCGCGCTGTACCAGCGGGATGGCGTTGCCGGTTTTCAGGCGTGCCTGCACGAAGGTGAAGCCACCCAGCCAGGCCATGTCGATCCGGTCAGTGGCCAGCGCCTCGACCACGGCCGGGTAGTCGCTGACGGGGACGAACTCGACTTTCATGCCGGTTTGCTGTTCCAGATAGGCACCCAGCGGCTTGAACTTGCGCAGCAACTCGGTCGGGGCCTCATCGGGAATCGCACTGACTTTCAGGGTATCGGCGGCCTGGGTCAGCAGGCTGCAAACAGACAGGGCAACGCCGACGGCCAATGCCAGGGAACGCTTGAGCATGGAAGATCTCCGGTACATGAAGGCAGGAATGTTGACGCATCACGCCCACGGGTAAGCGGTACGCCGTTCTGTGAGGGTAGACGAAGGAGAGGGATATTAACCGTTTCCGGCCTTGAACTCATCCAAACCCCTTGTGGGAGCTTGCTCGCCGCCACGCGTTGTGTCATCCAGGTGTCATCGAAGCCAGGCAGGATTCTCGCAAACCATCGTGGGATGTCCGGCAGCGCTTGTGCCTGCTGGCTGATGAAGCAAGGAACACCGCTATGAAAGGCGACGCCCCTCTGTTCGCGGCCATTGACCTGGGCTCCAATGCGTTTCGCCTGATGATTGGTCAGTCGGTAAAGCGTAATCGACGCCTGGTGATCCAGGAGGTGAAAACCCTGCGCGAGCCGGTCCGCTTGGCTGAGGGCCTGCAGGCTGGGGCTCTGGACGAGCTGGCGCTGGATCGGGGTTGGCAGGCCCTGGCCCGATTTGGCAAAAAGCTGCGTGGCTTTGAAGCCACAAGGGTGCGGGCAGTGGCGACCAGTGCCGTGCGCGAAGCGGCCAATGCCCAGTTGTTCCTGGCCAGTGCCGAGCGGCACCTGGGGTTTCGGATCGATGTGCTGTCCGGTCATGAAGAAGCCCGGCTGGTGTATGCCGGTGTTGCCCATACGGTGCCCGGTGTCGAGCGTACGCGGCTGGTGGTGGACATCGGCGGTGGCTCGACCGAACTGATTCTGGGGCAGGGCGCTCAACCGTTGTCGACGGAAAGCATCGCCATCGGCAGCGGCACCTTTGGCGCACGTTACTTTCCGGGTGGCTGCATTACCGCCCAAGCCTTGTTGGAGGCTGAGCGAGTGGCTACCCAGCAGTTTGAAAAAGTGGCGGCTGGTTATCGCGCGCAGGGCTGGCAGCAGGCGATCGGCTCTTCCGGTACTGCGCGGATGTTGGCCAAGGTGCTCAAGGCCAATGGTCTCAACGACTTTGGACAAGGCGGTATCACCTACGGTGGGTTGTTGCGTTTGTCGTTGAAGCTGCTGGACGTCGCTCATCTCAACCAGCTCAGGTTGGCCGGCTTGCAAAGCCATCGCCTGGGCATCTTGCCCGGTGGCCTGGCTATCATGCTGGCGGCCTTCAAGACTTTCGGTATCTCGAACATGATCGCTTCCGAACCGGGCCTGAGGTTCGGCGTTCTTCATGGCCTGATGCATCAGCACTGATCGCGGACGGTCGTTGTCATTACCGTTTATCAGCGACGGCTCAATTTCGGGCATCAGCGCTTCATCGGTTGTCCCTTGTTTGCCGCAACCTCCAGCATTTCATCGCCTGGGCAGCAGCTGCGTCCGCTTATCGCAAGCATCGGCCTGGATCAGGGTGATTGCATGAACGGAACTTTTCGCTCTTTCGATATGCAGTCAGTGAAGGCACAATGCGCATCCTTTTTTGGCTCGCCTTGCCCGGAGGCCTCGAAAATGATCAAAACGCCGTACTACCTCATCGATAAACAAAAGCTGCTGGCGAACATGCAGAAGATCGCCTATGTGCGTGAGCAGTCCGGGGCCAAGGCCTTGCTGGCGCTCAAGTGCTTCGCCACCTGGTCGGTGTTCGACCTGATGCAGCAGTACATGGACGGCACCACGTCGTCGTCGCTCTACGAACTCAAGCTCGGCCGGCAGAAGTTCGCTGGCGAGACCCACGCCTACAGCGTGGCCTGGGCCGACGACGAGATCGAGGAGATGCTCGCCAACTGCGACAAGATCATCTTCAACTCCATCGGCCAGTTGCAGCGTTACACCGAGGCATCTGCCGGCAAGGTCCGTGGCCTGCGGGTCAATCCGCAAGTGAGCAGCTCCGATTACCTGCTGGCGGACCCGGCGCGACCGTTCAGCCGCCTGGGCGAATGGGATCCGGTGAAAGTCGAGCAAGTCATCGAGCATATCTCCGGCTTCATGTTCCACAACAACTGCGAGAACGGCGATTTCGGTTTGTTCGACCAGATGCTGGGCACTATCGAAGAGCGCTTTGGTCACTTGCTGCATAAGGTCGAGTGGGTCAGCCTCGGTGGCGGCATCCATTTCACCGGTGAGGGCTACGCCCTGGATGCCTTCTGCGCACGGCTCAAGGCCTTCTCGCAAAAGTATGGCGTGCAGGTCTACCTGGAGCCGGGCGAGGCCGCGATCACCCAGAGTGCGTCGCTGGAGGTCACCGTGCTCGACACGCTCTACAACGGCAAGCACCTGGCCGTGGTGGACAGCTCCATCGAGGCGCACATGCTCGACCTGCTGATCTACCGCCTGAACGCCAAGCTGGCGCCGAGCGAGGGCGAACACACCTATATGGTGTGTGGCAAATCCTGCCTGGCCGGAGACATTTTCGGCGAGTACCAATTCGATCGTCCGCTGTCCATCGGCGATCGGCTGTCGTTCATCGACGCGGCGGGCTACACCATGGTCAAGAAAAACTGGTTCAACGGTCTGAAAATGCCGTCCATCGTAGTGAAGCAACTCGACGGCAGCGTCGAGGTGGTTCGCGAGTTTGTTTACGACGACTATTTGTCCAGCCTCTCTTGAGCTGGCGGAAGGAGAAATAAAGAAATTGAAGAAGAACGTACTTATCATTGGTGCAGGAGGTGTCGCCAAGGTGGTGGCCCACAAGTGCGCGCAGCACAACGACGAACTCGGTCGTATTGCTATCGCGTCGCGCAACATCTCCAAATGCCAGGCCATCATCGACAGCGTCAAGGCCAAGGGTAGCCTCAAGCAACCCGCCGACATCAAGGCCTTTGCACTGAACGCTCTGGATGTCGAAGCGACCAAGGCGCTGATTCGCGAAACCGAGTCGCAGATCGTCATCAACGTCGGCTCTGCCTTTCTCAACATGTCGGTGCTGCGTGCCTGCATCGATACCGGCGTGGCCTACCTGGACACCGCCATCCACGAAGAACCGGGCAAGGTCTGCGAGACGCCGCCCTGGTACGGCAACTACGAGTGGAACCACCTCCAGGAGTGCCAGGAGAAGAACATCACCGCCATTCTCGGCGTGGGTTTCGACCCGGGTGTAGTCAATGCCTATGCGGCACTGGCGCAGCAACAGCATTTCGACCGCATTGATTCGATCGACATCCTCGACGTCAATGCTGGCTCCCATGGCAAATATTTCGCCACCAATTTCGATCCGGAAATCAATTTCCGCGAATTCACCGGACAGGTGTGGAGCTGGCAGGACAGCCAGTGGACCAGCAACACCATGTTCGAAGTCAAGCGCACCGATGACCTGCCGGTTGTCGGCTCGCAGAACCTGTACCTGACCGGCCACGACGAGGTGCATTCGCTGTCGAAGAACCTCGATGTGGCCAACGTGCGTTTCTGGATGAGCTTCGGCGAGCACTACATCAATGTGTTCACCGTACTCAAGAACCTCGGCCTGCTCTCCGAGCAACCGGTCAAGACCGCCGAAGGCCTGGAAGTCGTGCCACTGAAAGTGGTCAAGGCCGTGCTGCCTGATCCGAGTTCGCTGGCACCGGGCTACACCGGCAAGACCTGCATCGGCGACCTGGTCAAGGGCACCAAGAATGGCCAGCCGCGCGAGATGTTCATCTACAACGTGGCCGACCACGAGGAGGCCTACGCCGAAACCGACAGCCAGGGCATTTCCTATACCGCAGGCGTGCCACCTGTGGCCGCGGCCTTGCTGGTAGCCCGTGGCGAGTGGGACGTGCAGCGCATGGTCAACGTCGAGGAGCTGCCTGCCGAGGCGTTCCTCGAAGCGCTGGATGTGATGGGCTTGCCGACGCGCATCAAGGACGAGCATGGAGACCGTCCCTGGAACCAGAACGCCTGAAGGATTCCAGGCAGGTTCCGCCCTGGCTATCCCTGGATAGGAACTGCAGAATCACTCTGGATTCTGCAGGCGATTGAACCAGGAGACTCACCGTTGCGTGAATCCCTGGCAATCCGCGGGAAGCCTTGAAGAAATGCTCCGTATCGAAAGGTACGGGGCATTTTTCGTTTATGGCGCATCAAACAGATAACCTGTGGCGAGGGGATTTATCCCCGCTGGGGCGCGCAGCGGCCCTGAAGCCTGGCCCTGTGGTGTTTCAGGTAGACCGCATCCCGCTTTTGGGGCTGCTGCGCAGCCCAGCGCGGATAAATCCCCTCGCCGCAAAAAGCCCCTCGGTGTTCCATCCCTCTATTCCATCGAGCGCGCACTGCGCCGCCTTTTGTGGCGAGGGAGCTTGCTCCCGCTGGGTCGCGCAGCGGCCCCCAACACAAGACCGCTCCGGCAAAAATCCTCGCCATGAATGATCACTCGACCTTACGATTGCGCTTCACTGCCCAGGAGAAACAATCAGTGCAACCCTTCAGGATTCGCGAGCTGGAAATCACCGATGTGCAAGCGCTGCTGGCTTTCGAAATCCATAACCGTGCATGGTTCGAGTCGCAGATCGATGCACGGGACCCTGCCTTTTATTCATTGACGGGCGTAACCGATCACATTGAAAGTTATCTGGCTGATTTTGCCGCGGGCGCCTGGCACCCGTTTGTCATCGAAGATGCCAGCGGAAGAATAGTGGGGCGGGCGAATTTGAAAGGCATCGATGTACCACACGGTTGTGCCGAGGTGGGTTATCGCATTGATCAACGCGTTTGCGGGCAAGGGCTGGCAACGCTGGCCCTGAAACACCTGATTCAGGAAGCACAGATGCGTTGGGGGCTTACGGGGCTGGTGGCTTATGTCTATGAGAACAACGTCGGCTCAAGGAAGGTCCTTGAGCGGTGCGGGTTTGTGCCTGATGCGCCGTCTTGTGACCACAAAACCGGGAGTTCTTCCAGATGGGTAAAACCATTCAAGTAGAACTCCCGACGTTCCAATCCTGAGGTTTCGCCGCAGCGTTACCGCGTGGCTGCAACGCGGCCTGGGTGGCGACGTCCTGGTTCAGTTCAGCGGTGTCGGGCAAGCCTTGCCGGCGACACTTCAACCCAACGCATCGACCAGCCTCGGCAACCAGTGGGTCGCATCGCCCACCAGTGTTTTATCGGAAGCGGACCCCATCGGTTCGATGTTGATATGCACCAGCCAGGCGCCATGTTCGGTTGCCAATGTGGGAATTCGCGCCGCCGGGTACACGTTTCCAGAGGTGCCAATGGAGAGCATGACGTCGCAGTCACGGGCAGCGGTGAACGCCTGGTCCAGTTCCTGTTCCGGCATCCCTTCGCCGAACCAGACCACGTTGGGGCGGACCTGGCCGTCGCAGTGCGGGCAACGCGGTGGTTCCAGGCTGTCGCAGTCCGGGCCGACATCCACGGGCAATGGGCCCAGATAGGGACGATTGCACTGGAAGCAACGAGCACTGGCCAGATCGCCGTGAAGGTGAATCACCTCCTTGGATCCGGCTCGTTCGAGCAGGTCGTCGACGTTCTGCGTGATGACGGTCACACGGGGCAAGCACTGCGTGAGCCTGGCGACTGCCAGGTGCGCGGCATTGGGTTGCGCCTCGTTAACCAGCGTCCGGCGCCAGCTGTACCATGCCCATACCAACGCAGGGTCTTTGGCGAAGGCGGCGGGGGTGGCCAGTTTCTTTGGGTCGTAACGCGCCCAGAGGCCGGTCGAGGGATCACGGAACGTCGAGATACCGCTTTGGGCGGAAATACCGGCCCCGGTAAAAATGGCCAGGTGCCTGGCCGTTCGCAGACGCATCACTGTTTGCGCGAAAATGGCTTCTGAATTCACAGTTCCATCCCCACGTCAGACCTGGGAGCACTGATCGCGCAACCAGTCGAAGTTGCTCCAGTACTTTCTGTCACCGCCGGGCTGGGCGCGTTTTGTCTCGATGAAAGGCGCAAGGATCTGGTGGCAGTGCTTGATGCTCGGCGCCCAGTTTTCGATGATGATGTGTTTGTTCTTGATCAAGTCGGCACGCAATAGAGCCGCGACAACGTCGTAGTTGGCGCAGGTCAGCGATGCATGCTGGACATGGGTCGCGTCCCACTGGTCATGATGCAGGGTCGACAATGTGGCGCGAACCGCTTGCCGGGCATCGCGGGCCTGGCTGGCTTGCAGGAACTCGACTATCGAAATGATGCTCTGGGCCTCGGAAGCCTGTTGAGTCGCTTTCAGTTGTGCCGTCAGGATGACCACCTGGCGAACGACCAGGTACATCGATAGCAAGGCCACCAGGGCCACGGCCACTTGGACTACCAACGTCCATGTTTCGTAATTAGACATTTTTTCTCTCTTGCTCCCTAAGTAATTCCAGTGTTCTCGAGTCGACGCTCACCCCACCATCCAGCGCCTGGGCATACACGGAGTGCTCGCCCGCGACCGCCGCAAAAAGCGTCATGCAGGATGCGAATTTCATGGCATCAAGTGCCCCCAGGAGTTTCTCTGTAGCGACTTCCGAGTCCAGTACGGCACGGGTCGCGCGCTCGAGTCGCGGTCCCAGAAGCGGGTGATGCAGATACTCGCGCGCCTCTTCCATGCCGCGCAGGCCATAGTAGGTGGCGTTCTCACTGACACCCAGGCCGCGTAATTGGGGAAAGATGAACCACATCCAGTGGCCTTCCTTGCGTCCACGCCGTAACTCAAGCAAGGCGTGGTCATAGGTTGAGGCTTGTGCCTGGACAAAACGCTCCAGTGATTCGGTCATGTGAGCCTCTGATACGGTTTCAAGGCTGAAGAATGAAGCGCGTCCAGGCTCTAACAAAATAGTGGCCTTATGATGCCATGGCCGGGCGCGTATCGGTAGCCTTGACCATCACCCCCCAGGCAAGGGCAAACCCTATAGCACACTTGCGCTATAGCGCCGCTCGGTACTCGACCCTAACCTATGAGCGCTGTCGGGTTTTCGACCGGTTGCAACGAGCACATTTGAACAAGGACCTGTTTTTTGAAAAGCATACCTGCCAGAAAGTCCAACATCTGCCTGGCTTATCGCAAGCGCCTCGCAACGGTCTTCGCCGCCTCGGCCCTTGCCGTCAGTGGCTGGGGTTCTTCTATCGCCGTTGCGTCGGCATCCACGGCCAGTGAGACGTCCTCTGCCGCTTGCACCAACGAAGCGGATTTTCAGGCCGGGACAGTCGTGGAGTATGAAAGCCGGGACAATCTGTCGTCGGCCACCAGTCGCGGTAAAACCGAGACGTTGGGACGTGAGGCATTTGCCGGCGCGAATCCGGTGGCTTCGGCGCACACTTCGTTCCTCAATAATGCGCCGTTCTTTGTGACGACAACGTTCGCCGAGATCAAGGACGGTCGGCTGGTTCGCTACGGTGATCGCCATGGTGCCGGTGCATCGTTGGTGACCACCACCTACCTGCCTCCCGCTTCCACGCCGATTGATCTGCAACCGGGGCAGACCGTCACCGTCAGCTACAAAAACAAGGCGGTGAGTGCCGGCGCAACCGTTGAGTTCGATGTCGTTGAGCAGCTGACTTACAACGGTCGTGAAACGATCAAGACGGCCCTCGGTACGTTTGACACCTGCAAGTTCACCAATGAAATCTCTACTGGCTCGGCTTCCGCCAATCAGCCCAAAAACGTGGTCGTTGTGCAGAATTGGTTTCCCGCGGACGGACCTTATCGTGGTCAGTCGATCCGATCCGTCACGCCTCCCGCCCATGGTGTCGCACAGAGAATCACTGAAGTCGTCAAGATGCAGTATGGGACGCGATGAGAGACGCGTCTCGGGCCGGAAGATTTGCCGGATTATCGTGGCC
Source organism: Pseudomonas sp. FP2300 (assembly GCF_030687595.1). Taxonomy (NCBI): domain Bacteria; kingdom Pseudomonadati; phylum Pseudomonadota; class Gammaproteobacteria; order Pseudomonadales; family Pseudomonadaceae; genus Pseudomonas; species Pseudomonas sp. FP2300. Next base: position 4,029,362 of record NZ_CP117440.1, on the reverse strand, counting down.
GACGAACATCCGCTGTTCCGGGAAGGGATGATGGTGCTGCTGGAACGCCTGATACCTGACGCCATGATCGAACAGGCGGGAAATCTGGAGGAAGTACGGACGCTCGCAACCAATGGCCAACCGCTCGATACACTGATTCTTGAAATACGTCTTCCCGGCCTGGGCTCCGTCAGCGAGCTCGCGCAGTTGCGCCAGGAGCTCAAGCACACCTCCATGATTGTGGTTTCGACCCTGGATGACGGCGATATCATTGATCGTGTCATGGCGACCGGTGTAGACGGGTTTGTCGGCAAGAGTCTTTCCCCCGACCAGGTCGGCAAGGCCATCGATGATATTCGCCGGGGCGAAGTACTGGTCAAGTACGAGCCTTCGGACCCGCTGCCGCTCGGCTCCAACGATGATATGAGCAAGCTCACCTCCCGGCAGCGGGAGGTCTGGAAGTTGATTGCCGAGGGCAAGACCAACAAGGAGATCGCGGCGGCGCTGGAGATCTCTCCCTTCACCGTGCGCATTCATGTCTCTTCGTTGATCCGCGCGCTGAATGTCCCCAACAGAGCGGTGGCCGCTGCACGTTTTGCCGGGCGCCAGACGCCTGCTACCTTGCGCTGACGGAAACCCACAAGCCTCGGAACAGGCGCGCGCATACCAAGTGTGCACAGCGGCAATCTGTCATGAAGGGTGAATCGGCACCCAAGGCGCCGATTCGTCCAGTGCTTACAGCCAGTACCGCAGGCCGAGCATCAAGGACTGGGCGTTGTACTGGGTTTCCACATCGGCCTGGGGCAGGCCCTGGATTTTGCCGAAGTTCGCTTCGCGAGTCTTGAAGTAGCGATAGTCCAGGGACATGGACCAATGCTCGTTGAGCTCATAACCGACGCCGGTGCCCAGTTGCCAGGCCGAGACAGTGTCGCGATGGGTGCCGCCGAACTCGACGCCGCCAGCTTCCAGGCCCTTGATGGTCAGCACCGCGTAGCCCAGGCCACCGCCAATGTAAGGCGTGAAGCGACTCAAGGGGGCAGGCAGGTTCGGGATGTCGTACCAGAGGTTGGCCATCAGGCTGCTGGCTTGCTCTTCGCCTTTGCCCTCGATGCTGCTTCCGCCCTCATAGACCCGGTTATTGAACTGGTCCAGGGTGTTGCGGCGATAGCTCAATTCCAACTCGGGCCGCAGCCCGACCGGGAACCGCCAGCCCATTGCCAGCCCGGTGGCGAAGCCAGAGTGCAGCGGTTGATTGAATTCCATCTCGACGAAATCGAGGTCGTTCTGGGTCAGGTCCTGGTCAGCGACCCAGTTCACGCCGCCCATGCCACTGACATAGGGGCCGAGTGTGTCGGCGAAACTCGATGCTGGAGCGATGACACCCAGGCCAACGATGCCCATGGCGAGATACTGAGTTTTTTTCTGTAGGTTCATGCTAGATCCGAAATGTACTGTTATCGATAAGTAAGCAAAGCGAGTCCGGGAAGGTGCGTTCAGCACGCAGCCACCCGGAAGGGTTCATACGAGATGCAAAGGCGTCGCGGTTTTCTCGTGCCGCGAGGTGCCGATGGCCCGTTGTTCAGCCAGCGTGCACAGGTTGTCCAGTGCGGTGGTCATCGCCGCAGTCAACGCTTTGCGCAGCAACCCGCGATACAGGAAACTCAACGGCCCGGAAATCTTCGCGCTATGGATGACATGGGTTTCATCGGCAGAAAGCCTGCGCATCTGATGATCGAATTCGAGGTCGATCCAAAGCAGCCGTGCGCTGTTGCGATAGCTTTCGTGCAGGCTCACGGCTTCGAGTTTCAATGGCATGTTCAAGCCATTCTTGAGAACGCATTTGCCGCGCGTTCCCGCCTGGAACGGACCGTCGAGTCGACACTGGCGAACGTCGGTATCCCATAACGGCGCTTCTGAAAAATTGCTCCAGATCTTCCAGATTTCAGAAGGGGGCGATTTGACTATGATTTGCACTTTGACATCGTTCACGGCGATACCTTGGTTGTGGAGGGCACGGTCATGGGGCAGATCCATTCAATGCTCAGGCAGCCGGCGCCGATTGACTCAGCACCTGGGCGGTAATGTTGGCTTGACCGATTTTTTCGCCCCGGTTGAACAGGTCGATATAGATGCGGTTGGTCTTGAATGCCTGGAGCGACGCATCAAAACCGGCTTGCGGCGCCAATGACAGCGGGCTGTTCCTGGGGATGGGGCGATCCAGGGTGAAGCTCAGTGCCAGCAGATTCATTGGGGTATTGAGTGGAATGCGCAGATGGCTGTGAGCGATCTGCATGTAGCACTGGCGCGCCACTTCGAGGAAATACACCATCGAATAGTGCGCGGGATCACCTGCCTGGAAGAAGTGTTCCGGCGGCAGTTTCACGGTGTCCACGCTCAGGCCCTGGGCGACGCCGCTCATGTCACTGACGATGACGTTCTCTTCCCTGGCCTTGTGCAGCAGGGCCTTGTCGCGGCAGGGCGTGGCGGTGAACTCGCCGGCTGGCGATGTTTCGAACGCCGAGCTGTAGGCCATCCCGAGGACGCAGGTGCACATCACTTTCCCGCCCTGCATGACCTTGGCATTGAACATCTGGGGATCCTGGCCTTGCTCGACGTGCAGATCGATCACGCCCTGCTTTTGTACGTATTGCTGGAACTTGATCGTCAGGCTCTTGATGTAGGCGACCCGTCCGCTCAGAGGGGGCATGGCCAGTTCGATCAGTTGCAGCACACCCTCGAGCAACAGAATGCCCGGGATGTGGTCCAGGGGATGATCGAAGAAGTACGGGTGCGCTTCATTCACCACGAGCTGGGCGTGCAGCGACTGAGGGTTGCGCTGGGCGTTGGCGATCACGATATGTTCCGCGCTGCGCTGCCAATGCGCCGGGCGCTGGGTTGCGTCGCCCCGGTGCAGGGCGAACAGGCTTTCCATCGCGCGTACTCGTACCCGCAGGCCGGAGAGCAGGGTGCTGGTGAGCATGTCGCTCAGTTGCTGCACGTCGACGCCATCGTTCTGCGGTTCGCGAACCAGGCTGACAGGCGTGATGACTTGCTGCAGTTCGTGGGATGACGAATGGGCAAAGCGCAACATGAAGGGATGCTTGATAGGCGAACTGGCCTCGGCCGCTGTCGGGTTCCATTGGCGAAGCTTCTCGGTAAACAGCCACATCACCGTCTTGCCGGCGTCGCGCACCTCGATCACGGTATGGCGCGCGCCCCTCAACATCACCGCCAACAGAGTCTCGATGCCACTGGCCTCAGCCAGGAAGCCGGTCAACTCCCGCAGTGAGCCGCTGGCGGGCGCCGCAACAGGTTGCAACTCGCAGACTTCGACGTTCGAATAGTCGCTCGGCTCCTTGCCCAACCGTCGGCAAGCCTCTTCCAACGAGTCGGCGGCGTGGGCGAGGACCGCGGCGTGGATCACCAGCAAGGGTTTGTCGGCGGCATCCGGTTGATAACGACGCAGCGCGACCAGCCCCAGACCTTCACCCTCGGTGGTCGTGCTGCACCGGGCACGCTCTACTTCTACTTCAGCGCTGACAAAGCGTCCTGCGCCGAGAAGGAGCGTGGTGATGCCGTCGTTGAACCATTGTGGCGAGGCCAGCAAGGTTTGCCAGAACAGGCCTGTCGTGCCGACCAGGGTCTGATGGAAACCCTTGAAGTCGAAAATCTGCGCCGGATAACCGGACAACATGTTCGGCAGCATGGTTGCCACGTCCGTCACTTCGACGCCCGGTGCCGCACCTTGTGCCTGGGCGTAAAAGTTATGGGCGCTGCTATAGGCATTGCTGAAGCGCTCGCCACCCATGTTGCAGCACATGACCATCGCTGTGCCGGGCGAACCGGCCACCCCCGGCAAGCGTCGCAGCAAGTGATTGACGCGGTCGGTGATCAACAGTTTGAACGGATCGACATGAGCCAATGGTTTGGGGCCCATGCCAAAGCCGTCGATATCGATGACGTGGTCTTGTGCGAGGAATTGCCCCAGCAAAGGTTGGCCGGGAGCCGGGGTGTAATCGACGAAGCGCCCATAAGGGAACGTGACCGAGGGGGCGGCCGGTTGATCGAGTTGCTGCTGGAATGACTGCAAGGAGCGGTGGCTGCCCAGCGCTGCTTCAGCCTCGACAATGGCAAGGTCCAGTGTCACCACGCCACAGGCGCTGGCCGAGGCCGGCTGGGGCGCGACAGGCTGGTCATCGGGAATGTATTCATCCACCACCAGGTGCGCGTTGGCGCCGCCGAAACCAAAACTGGAGATGCCGATCCGGATCGCGGACTGACGCTCCTCCAGGGGTCGCACCTGCTGGGTGGCGAGCCGCAGGCAGGTCTCGTCGACCTTGGTGCTGGGGCGGTAGCCGGGCTGGGGCGGAATGCCTTTATGGCGCAGGATCATCAATGCCTTGGCGAGGGAAGCACCTCCGGCAGCGGCCAGGGGATGGCCGATGACCGACTTGATCGAGCCGATGGTGATTTTCTTGCCGTCCGGACGATGGGGGGCAAAGAAGCTGTTCAGCGAGGCCAGCTCCGTTGCGTCCCCCAGCGGAGTACCGGTGCCGTGGGTCTCGATGTAGTCCACGTCACGTGGATCAAGACCACGATAGGCACGTTGGTAGGCCGAGTACTGGGCCTGTTTGCCGGGCGCGAACACCGAGCCTTCGGCGCCGTCGGCGGACATGCCCAAGGCGCGCAGGACGCCCAGGGGACGGCGCTGCGCCGTCAGGGCCTGGGCGAGCGGCTCGACCAGAAAGGCGACCGCACATTCGCCCGGCACGATGCCGTCGGCGTCCTGGCCGAACGCTTCCATCCGGGCCCGGGCGGAGAAGGCCGTCAACTGCGAGAAACCCAGGAACAGTGCTGGCGGCAGCACGGTGTTGAGGGCCATGACAATCGCGTTGTCCGCCTGCCCACTGTTGACCAGCGCCTGGGCCATATCCAGGGCGTAAGGGAACGAACTGCATGCGGTGTCCACCGATAACGCCGGCCCACCCAAGGCAAAGGACGCAGCCAGTTCCGCGACCTGTTCACCGGGTGTAAACCCCGGTGGTGTGGCGGTTTTTCCGGACATTCCGGTGGTGAAATAACTCTCGTCACTCCAGGATGTCGCGATCACCAGTGCGGTACGCTCCCTGTTCAGCTCCGAGCCTTGTCCGGCCAGTTGGCCAAGCAGTGCCTGGAGTATTTTCTTGCCGATGGCGACCTGTCTTCCTTCATGCCGTGATGGGGTCGACGCGTCATCGGTCAGGCAAAAAGCGCTGTCCAGATAGACGCGATCCTTCTCGCCTGCCTTGGTTGAATAGATCGATGCCTTGTCCAATTCCCAACGGGTCGGCATTGATTCAATCGGTGCGATCTGCCCTTGCGAGAGCAACTGCCAAAGCGCATCCGTTGACGGCGCCCCTGGAAACTCGCCCGCCATCGCGCTGAAGCAAAAATCGCCCGTTGTCGTTACTGCGCCACTCATACCCTGTCTCCCTGATCGCCCAAAATGCTGGGTGACCTGTTCGATCACCCGGATTCCATTCCTGTTGCCCGCTGCTAGCTCAGCCTGGCCAGCAGCGACAGGGCATCCTCGGGCGTGCGACGGGACATCAACGCTTCACCGGCAAACTCGCTGGCAGAGCACTGTTGCGCCATGGATTGGCAGAGCGCCTCTCGGGCAAAGCCGTTGAGGCCCAGTTGTGCGAAGGGCGTCTGGAGGTCGATCGACTGCGCCGTCTCCGGGATCAACGGGGACAGGGCGTTGAGCAGCAGGTTTTCTTCCTGCCCTTGAGTGTCCGTCGCGGCAGGTGAGGGCGCTGCCTGCGGCTGGGGATCGGCCAGGGCAGCTTGAATCAGAGCGATGGTGGCCTGCGGGAACTTGGCGTTGGCCAGCTCGCTACTGTGGGCCTTGAGCTGCGGCCACATGGCAACTGCCGCTTCCAGGAAGTCCAACTGCACCAGCGAGTCCAGGCCCAGGCTTTCATAGCTTTGTGTCGGGTCGATCTGCTCAGCCGTAAAGCCGGTGATGGTCGCCAGTTGGTCGACTACCCACGCTTGGACGTCCACCGCGGGTGCCTGCGGATCGGCTTCAAGCCGTGCCAGCAAGGCTGTCGGGGTAGGGGCATCGAAGAGCTGCGAGGTGAGGTCTTTCTTTTCCGGGAAATGTTGGGCCAGGGACTCGAAAATATCCACCAGCCCCAGCGAGTCGATCCCCAGGCTCTCGAAGCTTTGATCAAAGTCGATCTGTTGCGCCTGGAACCCGGTGACCGAGCTGATTTCGGCGCGTAACCACTGTCCGTAACTGAGCGCGGCTGCCTGTTCGACGGCTTCGGCTTCGGCTTCGACTACGGGCGTCGGAGCCAGTATTGTCGGGTTCGAGTGAACCGGCTCCAGGGCCGCGATACTCTTGCTGACAGGGGCTTCGATCCCATTGGCATAAACGCCTTCAAGGACTTGTTGGTGAGCATTGAAATAATGCGCAGTGACAGTTTCGGCCTGTTCCAGAAGCCGCAGTAATATCGATTCCTTGGCGATATTCGATTCGCACAATGAATCAATGATCTTTTCTGAGAGGGAGAAATAGCTATGGGCTATTCTTCCATTGGACACGATGAATTCCTGTACAACATCGTTAAGTTGCAAGCGCATGGGAATCTCCTAACCAAGTCGGTCGAAATTTCTATAAGTAAGAAAGATCAAGAAATCATGGCCCAGGGCAGGGCCTTGTTTATGTCAATTAATCAAACTGGCAGTAGTCATGGAGCGACTTAAAGTTGGAGTTCCACTGCGTCGGTCTCGCAAGATATTGTTTTTCTGGCGCCCTTGAGCAACCCCGATCTTACGTTCAGATAAGTCACCAGCGTCATTGCATCGGCGCCGAGGAAAGCGATATAGCCGTCAGGCCGGATCAGCATCAACATGCCTTCCTTGGCGTGGTAGCGCTTGTGCAGCCGCCAATCGGGGTCCAGCAGTGTCGAGTGCCAGGCCGGCAGCCCGGCACTGCTCAGGGCATCGATCACGCAATAGGCCTTGATTCCCGGGTAGTCCTTTTCCACCGACTCGGCCAGCGCGTAGTAGCCTGGCAGCAAAGGGGAGAACTGGTCGGCCGCGCTGAAAATCAACAGCGTGAAGGTTCCATGGAACAAGTCGATCAAGCGTTTTGCCGGCATCCCTTGCAGTTGCCACAACTCGACATCGGGTGCCAGTTGCCCGGCGCGAGGCGGTGCACTCTGGAACTCGGGTTTCTTGCCTTTCTTGTTCCAGTTCCGGCGCTGTTTTTTCGTCACCGATTCTTGAATGTAGTCACTCTTGTCGTAGTGATATTGATGACCGGAAATCATCGACGGCAGTTTGCGCTGGACCTTGTTGCGGTTGCTCAACAGGGGCAGGACATTGTCGCGTAGCCAGACCAGGGCACGACGCCTGACGGTAATCAGCCCTGTCAGCCGGTGGGCGGTGTTCTCGACTTCCAGGGCAACCGGATAGCGCTCGTCGTTGTAGCTGTCCAGCAAGGACGGATCCGCCAGGTCCTGATCGACATAAGCCATTTTCCAGGCCAGGTTATAGGCCTCGGAAATCCCCAGGTTCATCCACTGCCCGCCGATGGGACTGCCGATGTGCGCCGAGTCCCCCAGCAGAAACACAGAGCCTTGTTGCATCGATTGCACGCGGCGATGCTGGAAGGAGGCGATGGTGGTCGATGAAATGTTCGACAGCGTCATCTTTTGCCCGCGTCCTTCGCACAAGCGTTGGAAATTCTCCAGGCTCAAGGATGGGCGTTCGCCTTCTGGCGGCAGGTTGTAGGGCATTTCGATGAACAGCCGATAACGCGATTGAGCACTGATCGGCGCAACCGCCACATAACCGTCCTGCGCACCCAGGAAGAACGCGCCCTCATCCTTGCTTCCGGACCATTGGATATCGGCATCGGCGAGCATGAAGAAACGATCGTAGGATGAACCTTCGAAGGTCATGTCGAGGCGTTTTCTGATGTTGCTGCGAGCGCCGTCACAGGCGGCTACCCAGCGACTGGTGAAGTTTTCATCGGTGCCGTCGGCATGTTTGAGCGTCATGCGCACCGAGCCCGGCAGGTTTTCGATGTCCACCAGTTCGGTATTCCACTCCACCTCGGCGCCCAGTTCCTTCAGCCGCTCAAGGAGAATTTTCTCGGTTTGCGGCTGTGGCAGGCTCAGGAGCAGGGGATAGGTCGCATCCAGGTAGGAGAAGTTATAGTTCAACACCCGCTTGGCATTCGACTGCACCGAAAACTGGTTGATCGTGAAGCCGGCGCTGATGGCTTGCTCGGCAACGCCCAGGTCGCGAAAGATTTCCAGGGTCCGGGAATGGATGGCCATTGCTTTGGTCGCCGTCGAGGGGCCGGCGTTCTTTTCAATGATGCGAAACGACACGCCCCATTTCTTCAGCAGGATTGCCAGGGTCAGGCCAATAGGGCCGGCACCTACGATCATCACGGTAGGGGCGCTGCCAGGTCGCTTGAAATGCTTGGGGGCCAACGTGCTCAGAGTGTTCATCGATCAGTACCAGTTTCTGTAGAAGGGGGAGTTGGCAATGCTGAGCAGGGCATCGTCGCCTGATGAGTCGCCGTAGGCATAAATGTAAAAATCATCAAGGTTGCTCAAGCAGCCTTTGAGCCGCGTGACTTTCTCTCGCTCTACACAGTTGGTACCGGATATCCCGCCGGTCAGCTTGTTCTTGGCCGTTGCCAGGCGGGTGCCGCACACATAGTCAAAACCCGCGGCCTGGCCCCAGGGGATCAGGTAATTCTCCGGCGAGTTGCTGACCAACGCCGTGACGTGTCCCATGGATTGATGCCACTTCAGCCGCCGCAACGCCTCGGGCCTGAGCCAGAGCGGCAGCTGCTCGCTGATGAAGTACTTGGCATGCTCGCGCTCTTGCTCCACCGACAGGCCGCCCAGGTAACAGGCAATGAAGGCCAGGCGCGCTTGCATCAGCGGGGTGATGCCCACGATCACGCTGAGCATCTTGGGCAGCAGGGGAATGATCCTGAGCCAGAACGAACGGGTTCCCACGATAAAGCGCATGTAGCGCCAGAATGTGTGGCGGTCGGTCAGTGTGCCGTCGAAGTCGAAGACGGCCAGTACCGGTTGTGTGCTGTTAGCGTGCATGTGCCTCTTCCTTGAGAGAAGTGATCTCGATGGTCTTGGGCAGCTTGAAGCCCGATAGGTAGCGCGAAAGCAGGGTGGAAAGCGCGTTCTGGGTCAGCTCGCCGGTCCCCTCGACGCACAGGTGCAGCACGTTGACTTCCTTGTGGTCCGGGACGATATAGGCTTTGGCGCGCACCACGTCAGGGTGCTTGAGAGCGATGGATTCGATTTCCACCAGGTCGACCATCTGCGCCTTGATCTTGGAGATTCGCAGGCGTTGGCAATAGAAAAACACATGCCCATCGTCGTCCTGCCAGACCAGGTCACCGCTGTGGAACCAGCCGTCGCGGAAGAACCGCGCATTGGCGTCCTCGGCATCGTTGTAGCCGTCGATCACCATCGAGCCGCGTATCAGCAGTTCACCGATGCGCCCTGGCGCCACGTCCTGGCCCTGGGCATCGACGACTCGCAGTTCCACACCGCTGATCGGCTGGCCCATGGCGCCACGGTGGACTGGGCCAATCGAGCTCTGGACGATCACGGGCATGCTTTCGGTCAACCCATAGCCTTGCAGCACCGGATTGCATCCCAGCAGCTTCCCCAGCTTCTCGGCTTCGTCGGCCGGCAGGTGACTGCCGCCGGAGTAAATCATCAACTGCGGGTGCAACGGCAAGAGCGCGCCTTTGCGCTTGGCCAGCCGCGTATTGAAGTAGCGAATGACATCGGGCACCAGGCAGGCAAAGGTGATCTGATGTTCGGACAGGACTTCTGCCAGGTCTCGGTTGAGCAGGGTGTTGGTCATGAGCAGGGTGGCGCCCACGCTCAAGGGAAACACCATCATCACCGACAGGCCGAAGATGGCATACAGCGGCAGCGTCACCAGATGAACGGAGCCGACGCCTTGCAGATGAAACCGCTCATGCAGCCCATCGCTCGATTGCGTGAGGTCCAGATAACGGTGCGAAACAGCCAGAGGCCTGCCGATACCACGATAGGTGAACTGTACCGAGACGATCGGATTGCCCTCGGGCAACAATAAGGGCTCGATCTGGTGAGGAAGTTGAGAGATGGCCGTTGTGTTGGCGGGCAGGGGCGATGACGGTTCGCTCTCACCGTCCACCAGCAGGGAGTGCCTGACGCCGTTGTCAGCCTGGAACACCTCACTGTGTTGCCCCCATAGCGCTTCGGTCGTGACCACTAGCATCGGCCTGGCGAGACTGACGACGCTGTTCATTTCGAAGGGAGTCAACTTGTAGTTGAGGATGACCGGAATTGCACCCCGCCCGATGATCGCCAGGTAATAAGCGATGAACGCCACCCCATTGGGCAGCACCAGCGCTACTTTGTCTCCAGGCAATACACCGAGTGCCGTAAGGGCGCCGTTGCATTCTTCAGCCTTGATTCGCAACTGACGGTAAGTGACGGTGTCTTCTTCCGCGTCCAGATGCCGAATAGCAACTTGTTCGGGGAAAGATTCCGAAAAACCGACAAAACGATGCAGAAAACCTTCTTTATATGAAAGGCTTTTCATTTACCAACCTCTCTCAATCCTTGGATGTTTGGCTAGTCAAAAAAAGTACTACAGAGGCAGGCTATATATGAATTGTTTCAATTAAGCATCTGTGTAGTTATTGTTCCGATACCAATTCAGGGTATCGGTCAGGGTTTCAGCGACAGGGCGGAACTTGCACTCCAACTCCCTTGCACTTTTACTGTGGCTGAAATGAGTACGGCCTTGTTCCTGCTCCATGAGCTTGACCGTGGAAGTACTGATGAGCACCGGTTTTTTGGTAATCCGGTAATAACCTTCATAGATAAGTGCGATGATTCTCAGCATGAACAGCGGCACTTTTCGCTCTGGAGCCTTTATCCCGCTGACATTCGACAGCGCCTGGAAAATGCTCTTCATGTCCATGTGATTGCCGGCGGCCAGGTAACGCTCTCCGGACCTGCCGCGGGTGATGGCTGCGATTTGATGCTCGGCCACATCCCGGGCATCGACAACGGAAAAGCTTCCGGGGAGTACACCGGGCAATTTTTGTCCGACAAAGTCAAGCAAGAACTGGCCTGAAGAAGTAGGGCCGATATCACCAGGGCCGAACATCCACCCGGGCAGGACCATGGCGACAAACATGTCCGGGTGTTCTGCCAGGAATTGCTGGACCTTTTGTTCGGACAATATTTTGCTCAAGTAGTAATCGTCAGCCTCCACCTCACTGCGAGACATGGTTTCATCGATCACTTGATCCCTATTGCCCTTTAATACGGCAATGGAAGAGGTATGGACTGCACGACGGATACCGGCGTCATAAGCCGCTTGCAACAAGCGCTCGGTACCGATCACATTAGTGTCGTAGAGTTTTTGCCAATGTTTCCCGCCTTTGTAACTGTCACGGAAATAGGCGGCTGTATGAAACAAGGCGTCACACCCTTGCAGGGCATGGCTGAAGGCATCGACATTAAGCATGTCGCCTTCGACCAACTCCACGGGCAAGCTGCCGAATTGTTTCCTGGCTTTCTCTACGGAACGAACCAGTGCTTTTACTTTAATGTTTCGTTTCAACAACGCACGAACGACATTGTTTCCGAGCAGGCCAGTAGCGCCTGTAACGAAGGCATATTCCATTAAAATCCCGCTCCTGTGAGGTGACCTGCCATTGCATCGAGGCTGGTATCGCTGACTCGATGCCCTGATCAGGGGTTGGGCTCCACCAACGGCGCAAGTAAAAACCATACGGTATCTGAAAATCAAGTGGTATTTCGTCGGATTGTCGAACGGATGGCTCTGAACCGGGCCTAAGACGCGGTTTTTCACGCTTGAGCGGGGAGCGCAGAAGCGAAAAATCCGCGGTTAAGCCATGCAAAAGAGGCAGCGGAGCTCAAGAAGCAGCGGGACGTGATCGCCTGTACTACGGCAAAAAACGTGGCAGGTAGCTCATCTAGCGCACCCTTTCGATGGCGCAACTACATGGCACATACATGGCACTTTTTGAAAGTTAAAATGTAAATGATTGAACAAGGCGCGTATAAGATATGATGGCGAAAACGGGTTCCGTACAGCGAGTAGACGATTCGTTGCATTCAGTTACACATAGATATCTTGTTTGGCCAAAGGAGCCGAGGGCGTGATTAAAAAGAGACTAGGTCGAGAAGAGAGCCAGCAAGTAACAAGAGACAAATTGTTCGACACAGCCACTGAGCTGATGATCCGAAAAGGCTTCCATGCCGCCAGCGTCAACGTTATTGCCGAGGAGGCCGGCTTTTCCAAAGGCGCCTTTTTTTCAAATTTCTCAAGTAAATCGGACTTGCTGCTACAACTGACTCAACGCTTCAAGCGAGTTGAAATCGACCGATTGAGTACGACCCTGGCATCGGGATATTCGTCGGAGCAGTTGAGTCACGGCTTGAATGCCTATATCGACACGCTGAAGAACAATACCCGCTGTGCGATCCTCGATGCCGAGTTGCAATTGATCGCCTTGCGCGATGAAGAATTCTCGCCGCATTACTACGACTTGCATGAAGAAAACAGCGAGGCTTTGGGCAAGTTGATTACCATCATATTCAATCATGCTGGCAAGAAGCCGCCCCTGGCCAACGCCGCGCTGGCCAAGACTTTCACCGCCCTGGCGGAAGGCCTGATATTGCAAGGGCACAAAGACCCGGCTGTTGAAATCAAGCTGGTGTTGAACTCGCTCATCCAGACCGCAGAGCCTCTATAGGCCTCTGTCGTTATCGCTGATAGGCCAGCAACCGACGCTCAGCCAATCGGCCCACCAGCGCGTACACCAGCGGTATGTAGAGCTGGGCGCCAATGCCATAGGCCTGGAAGGGCTTGAAATGATCCTGGGGTTGGGCCGCCGGCTTGACTGAATGCGCTGATGGGTATTTAGTTGTGCGATGCAACTAATTGCGCATTGCGTCCGAGGTCCCCGTGAACCATTGCCCACCAGATCTGATTGAAAAAATCCGTTCGGCGTCTCGTCTCATGGTGCGAGAGCTGGGGTTCATGCATACCACACTGGCTGCAACGGGTTATCCGCCTTCGTCGGTGCACACAATCGTGGAGCTCGGCAATCGCCAATCCCTGACTGCGGGAGAGCTTGTCGAGCTGCTCGGTCTGGAAAAATCCAGTGTAAGTCGGATGGTTCGCAAACTCATCGAGGCCGGTGAGATTGAAGAAATTGCCCATGAACAAGATGCGCGCGCCAAGAGATTGCGCCTCACTGCGCAGGGGCAAACCACCCTTCGAGCCATCGATGCTTTTGCCACGCAGCAGGTTGTCGCAGCCATGTCTCACTTATCCAACGATCAATGCCAGGCCGTGAGTGAGGGGATTGCCAGCTATGCCATTGCGCTACAGGCTCATCGGCTCGGTGCAGAGCCGCCTGTGCCGGCGCAATTGGAGATTGCACGAGGCTACCGTCCTGGTGTCATTGGCCGCATTGTGCAAATGCATGCGGACTATTACGCCAGGCATTCGAACTTCGGCCAGTCGTTCGAAAGCCTGGTTGCATCGGACATGGCCGAGCTGATGGGCCGCTTGCACAACCCGCGCAACGAGGTCTGGGTGGCCCTGGACGGTGAGCGAATGGTCGGTTCGATTGCCATTGACGGCGAAGGAGAGGGCGGCAGTGCAGTGCTGCGTTGCTTCATCCTGGATGATTCGGCGCGAGGCAAGGGCGTCGGCAGACGCCTGTTGGCTGAGGCGATGAAGTTCTGTGACGAGTGGAGCTTCAGCTCAACGAGCCTCTGGACGTTCCAGGGGCTCGACGCTGCCCGCAAGCTGTACGAGGCGTTTGGTTTCAGGTTGGTGCAGCAACAAGAAGGGCAGCAATGGGGGCGGCAGGTGACGGAGCAGTGTTTTGTAAGACCGGGCCCAGCCGCGTCGCCCATTTGAATCGTATCAATTGGCGCTATTGGATTTGAAAACCCCGCTGAGGATAAAGGCATAGCGTTCCGGGCGGATGAAAAATGTCGTGCGGTCGCAGCAGCGGCCATCGGCAAAATAGGACGTGCGCTCCATGACCAGCAGCGCGGCGCCGCGTTTGATGTGCAGCGCGCCGGCCAGGCTCTTGTCGGCTTCCTGGGCACGGATGGCCAGGTCGGCACGGGTGACCGCCAGGCCGGTGATCGACTCGAGAATGGAATAGATCGGCTGATGTTCGACTTCAGCCCAAGTCACACTGGCCAACTCTGCCGGTAAGTGACTGCGTCCCAACGCGATGGGTTCGTCATCGACGACGTGCAGTCGCTCCAGAAGCAGGCAGTCGTCTGCTTCTTCAAACAAACCACGCATGGCTTCTGGAACAGGCTGCAGGGCATGGCTGAGCACCTGCATGCTCGGTTGCAGCCCTTGCAGCAACAGCGCCTCATGAAAGCTGCGCAACGCATCCAGGCCGTGGCGCACCTGTTTGGCCGCCACGAAGGTGCCTTTACCTTGCTTGCGTTCCACCACGCCGTCGTCGCTGAGCTTGCCCACTGCCAGACGAACCGTGACGCGGCTTACCCCGAACCGTTCGCCCAACTGCGCCTCGGACGGTAGCTTGCCGCTGGGTTCGTAGTCGCCGCGCTGGATTTCCTCCAGCAGTTGATGGGCAATCTGTTCGTAGAGCGAGGTGGTGCTGTCGCGAAGAATGGAGGTGGACACTGTCAGCTTCCATGGACTTGAGTGGGGCGGGGGCCTTCACTTCTAAGGTTATAAAAATCGGTTATTGGGACTACTTGTATTAATACGTATTATGTCAGGCATTCCCATTGTAAACGACCTGACGACACTTGCCATGCTCAAAAACTTTCCATACGCACCGCCGCAAGCCGATGCCCTGACGGTCGATGACATCAGCTTCAGCTACCCCAATGGCCACCGGGTGTTTTCCTCTTTCAGCCTGAACGCCAAACCTGGCGAGTTCGTCGCGATCCTCGGGCCATCGGGCTGTGGGAAAACCACCTTGCTGAATTTGCTGTCCGGTTTCGTGCAACCGCAAAGTGGCCGCATCACGATCAACCAGACAGCGGTACGCCCGGAGCGTTCGGAGTTGGGTTATGTGTTCCAGGCGCCGCAATTGTTTCCCTGGCTGAGCGCTTTGGAGAACGTGCGTTTCGGTCTGCGGATGAGCGCCCACACCGACGAATCGCAGCAGCGCGCACAGGCGTTGCAGTACCTGCGCCTGGTCGGTCTGGAGAGCGCGGCGCATCGGCTGCCGCACCAGCTTTCCGGTGGCATGCAACAGCGTGTCTCCCTGGCCCGGACCCTGGCCCTCGAACCCAGCGTGCTGCTGATGGACGAACCGTTCGCCGCGCTCGATGCCATCAGCCGCAACAGCATGAACGAGGAGACGTTGCGCCTCTGGGCCGAACTGGGCCAGACGGTGTTGTTCATTACCCACGACATCGATGAAGCGGTGTTCCTGGCCGATCGGGTCATCGTGCTCAACATCGCGCCCGCAGGGATTCACAGCGAATTGGAAATCCATCTGCCGCGTCCCCGCACCAACCTGAAAACCCGCCGGTTACCGGCGTTCCTCGATTACCGCAATGAGCTGATGACGCGCATTGCCCAGGTGATGGACGCTTGCGACGCCACGGCCTATCCCACCCCTCGACTTGAGCTGACAGCATGATCAAACGTTCGCTGCTTGCCCTTACCTTGTCTGCCGCCACGTTGGCTGGTAGCGCCTGCGCCGTGGCTGGCGAGGAGAAACCCTTGCGCGTGGGGTATGTCTTCGCCATGGCCAACGCCCCGGCGTTGATCGCGGATAAACAGGGTTACTACCGTGAGGAAGGCTTGAATGTCGACCTCAAGGCGTTGGGCGATGGCCCGGTGATCCAGCAGGCACTGGCCGCCGGTGAGCTGGATGTGGCCTATGTCGGCACCCCACCGGTGTACCAATGGTTTTCCCGCGGGCTGCAAAGCCGGATCCTGGCGAAGGTCAATTACGGCCAGGCCGCGGTGATTGTCGACGCCAAGAGCCCGATCACCGACCTCCAGGCGCTCAAGGGCAAAAAGCTCGCCGGGGTCAAGAAGGGCAGTGGCATGGATGTGCTTCTGCGCGGTTATGTCCTGAAGGAAAAGGCCGGGCTCGATCCTGACAAGGACCTGGACATCGTCGACATGCCGCCGGGCAACATGAACGCAGCCCTTGAGCGCGGCGTCGTCGACGCGGCATTTTCCTGGGAGCCCTTCGTCAGCCAGTCGGTGTTGCGCGGTTCGAGCCGGATCCTGCTGGACGTGAACCAGGCGTTGCCCCAATACCCGTGGTACGTGGTGATCGCCTTGCCGAAAACCTTGCAGGAGCGCCCGGAGGAGGTGGTGAAGCTGCTCCGTGCCCATCGCAAGGCCATCGCCTTCCTCAATGAGCATCCCGCCGAGTCGAACCGGCTGATCGCCGAGGCATTCAAGCTTGAAGCGGTGCAAGGTACTGACGGCAAGATCATCGCGCCGCAGGCCATTGTCGCCCAGGCCCGAACCCGGCTGGGCTGGTCGGCGGACTTGCAGGCCTCGGACATCCAGTTCATCCAGCGCCTGATGGATTACTCCCACGACCTGGGCTTTATCGATACCACGCTCAAGACCGAACAGATCGTGGATACCTCCTACCTGGAAAAAGCCGCGCACTGAGTCCGTCATGTCCCTGCCAAAACCGAATTGGGGATGGGCGTCGCTGCCATTCCTGCTGTTGATCTGGGTCGCCCTGGCGAGCCGCTTTCCCACCTACATCCTGCCGCAGCCCTGGGACGTCGCCCGCGAGGCGCTGCGGTGGCTGGGCGACCGTTCGCTGTGGCAGCACCTGCAGGCCAGCGTCCTGGAAGAGCTGGGTGGTTTTTGCGCCGCCGTGCTCGTGGCGCTCCTGCTGGGCACGGCCGCTGGCCTGTCCTCGCGCTTTCGCGATTTTGTCTCGCCGCTCAACAGTCTGTTCATGGCCATCCCGCCGATTGCCTGGGCGCCGCTGATCATGATCATTTTCGGCCTGGGCTATGTCTCCATTGTGCTGGTGATTTTCATTGCCGCGATGTTCCCCATGGCGGTGACGATCCAGGAGGGCGTGCAGAGTATCCGCGGCGGTGAAGTCCGCGCGGCGCGCACCCTGGGCGCCAACGCCTGGCAACTGTTGGCCCATGTCTACCTGCCGGCCTCGTTACCGTTCGTGACCGCCGCCTTGCGCATCGGCTTCAGCCAGGGCTGGAGGGCGCTGGTCGCGGCGGAGATGATCGGCGCGTCCCAGGGCATTGGCTGGATGGTCGCCACGGGCGGGCAGATCGGCAACAGCAGCCAGGTGCTGCTGGGCATTGTCGTGATCGGCCTGATTGCCTGGCTCATGGAGAGCTTTGTGTTCCGGCGTATCGAGCGCCACTACCAGAAATGGCGCGTGCAATAAGCACCGTCGCTGTCTTCGCTGCCCCTTCAAACCTTCAGTGGACCACTGCACGAGGTGTCATGTGAGTAATGTTTTCGATCCCCGCGAAGCCGGGCACTACATCGCCCCGCAAGGCCTGTACGAGCGCAACAAGAAACGTCCGTTCCTGGGCAGTATCCACTGTGACCGTGACGTGCTGGTCGCCGGGCAGTGGGATGAGATCACCCTGGTCTACGAAGTCGGTGGCAGTGGCCTGGCCGACGGCGCCTGGCTCAAGCTGGCCTTCAAGTTCTATTCCGACTGGGCCCTGTTCCAGACCTCGAACCCGGCGGGTCCCAATTATGTGAGTGCCGAATACCAGGCCGGTGAGTTGGTTCCCGGCCAGAGTCAGGCCACGGTGCAGCACTTGAAAGTGCGCTTCGACCAGAAGGGCCATGAACGGCCATTCCAGAAAGCGATCATCATCGACATCATCGACGGTTACCTGAACCCGGGCGATAAAGTCATCATTCGCCTGGGTGATAGACGTCAGGGCGGGGCGGGAACACGGGTCCAGAGTTTCGTCGAGAAGGACTTCCGTTTCCGCCTGTTCATCGACCCGTTGGGCAGCTCGAAATTTGCCGAGGTGCCGGGTGATCCATTGCTGGACATCGTGCCTGGGCCGGCGCGGCGTGTGCAGTTGATCGTGCCGCGACTGGTCAGCGCCGGCGAGGCGTTCGATGTCCTGTTGCGGGTGGACGATGCCTGGGGCAACACTTGCCGGAACTTGCCGCTCAACGGTGTCTTGGCCCTGGTTGACCCGGAAGGCGGCGAGCGTCTACAGCCGTTCACGTTGGCGTCCGAAGGCTGGGCGACGGCCCGGGTCGAGGGGCTTGGCCTCGGGGCGGTGGGCGAGTGGCGTCTGTCCGCCACGGTGGAGGCGCCCTTTGTTGACGCTGCCCAGGCCTTCGTCACCGTCGATCCCGCCGGTACTGCATTACGCCCGCTCTACGCCGACCTGCATGTGCACTCCGATGACACGGTGGGCACCAACGACACCTTGTACAACCTCAGTTACGGCCGTGATGTCGCCGGGCTCGATGTGCTTGGCTACACCGCCAACGATTTCAATATCACCGAGCAGCGCTGGGACCAGGCGGTCAGGTTGATCCACGAGCTCAACGAGCCAGGTCGGTTCGTGTGCTATCCCGGAACCGAGTGGTGTGGTAACTCCTGTGCGGGCGGCGACCGCAACGTCGTTTTCCTGCATGACCGCAAACCCGAGTTTCCTTTCGACAATCAAGGGCGATTGGTGCGCTCCTTCGAATGGAACGAGTTCACTGCCGGCACCATCAAGCCGGGCGCCTGGCCGGTGGACGAGTTGTACGCCGCCTATGCCAAGGATCCCGAAGGTCATCTGATGATGCCCCATGTCGGCGGACGCCGTTGCAACCTCGACTGGCATCACCCGGAGCTCGAACGGCTGATCGAGGTCGGTTCGGCCTGGGGCCAGTTCCATTGGGTCTACGCCGAGGCGCTGCAGCGAGGCTATCGGGTCGGCGCCGCGGCGAACAGCGATGAACACCAGGGACGCTGCGGTGGCGGCGTTCCGGCCACGGCGGTGTTCGGCTCCCGGGGCGGGTTGACCGGCGTTGTCGCCGAGGCTTTCGACCGAGCCAGCGTCGGCAAGGCCCTGCGCGCTCGTCGCACCTTCGCCACGACCGGGGAGCGTTCGTTCGCCAGCCTGCGCCAGGGCAGGCACTTCATGGGTGAAGTCTTCACCGCTGATTCGAATGCCACCCTGGACTATCGGCTACTGGGCGAGGCGGGCTGGGAGCAGGTCGATCTGTTCGATGGCGATAAGCTGATCTGGTCGCGCAACCTGCATCAGGAACTGGGTTTTTGCACGCAACGCATTCGCCTGCGCCTGGGAGGCGCGCGGATCAAGGACCGTTATCGCGGCGCCTACTGGAGCGGCGAGATCCGCATCACCGGCGCGGTCATCAATGGCTTTCGCGCCTTGGGCCTCGATCATCCCGAGCAGACCGTCTGGCGCAAGGATGCAACGGTCCTGGCGTTTCGCACCGACACCAATGGCGATACCGACAGCATCGAAATCGACCTGTCGCAACTGGCCGGCGCGACGCTGCAGGTCCACAGCCGTATCGACAACTACGTCAAGGTTGGCGACCCGTCCGAACCGCAACCATACGTACACGCGCCGACAGTGTTGATGGAGCTGTCCGGTGATGAACTGCTGGCGCAATCGCAAGTGGTCGAAGCGTTGCCAGGCGCGGAGTTGAAGATGTCCCTGGAGCGGATGACCGCTGCCCCGTTGCCCCGTGAATTGCAGGGCAAAATCGAACTGGCCCGCCTGGGGCTTGAACCAGGGCGTGAACACCCCTTGTTCATCTGCGCCCGCCAGCGCGATCAATCACGGGTCTGGACCTCCGCGCTGTTCCTGACCCTGTAGGTCTCCGGGCTGGCGAAGGTCTCATTAACCTGTGGCGAGGGGATAAATCCCCTCGCCACAAGCTCGCGGAACAGCATTATCTGGGCAGATTCGCGCAAAACCCCGACAGTCCCAGCAAACCTGCGAAAGCCCGGCAGTCGTCGTTGCGAGAAAGTGAAGCCGTCGATAACGACAGCGCCCACGGGCGCCGGGCTGGCGAATGTCTCGTCTGCCCGCTCACGCAGGAGAGCGATCATGACCGATATCCAACACAACATTCCCCACGAAGTCGAAGGCAAGGTTGCACTGGTCACCGGCGCCGCCAGTGGCATCGGCAAGGCCATCGCATTGCTGCTGCACGCCCGCGGCGCCAAGGTGGTCGCGGAAGACATCAACCCCGCCGTCCATGAGCTGGCCCGTCCGGGGCTGGTGCCGCTGGAGGCCGACATCACCGAGGATGGTGCTGCCGAGCGCGCGGTCGGCCTGGCCGTCGAGCAGTTCGGCCGGTTGGACATCCTGGTCAACAATGCCGGGATCATCATCAACAAGCTGGTCATCGATATGACGCGCCAGGACTGGGAGCGCATCCAGGCGGTCAACGCCACCGCCGCCTTCCTGCATTCCCGCGAAGCGGTCAAGGCGATGATGCCCAACAAGTCGGGTGCCATCGTCAACATTGCATCCTACGCGTCCTATTTTGCCTTCCCGACCATTGCCGCCTACACCGCATCCAAGGGTGCCCTGGCGCAACTGACGCGCACCCTGGCGCTGGAAGTCATCGAGCATGGTATTCGTGTCAATGCTATCGGCGTTGGCGATGTGGTCACCAACATTCTCAATAACGTGGTCGAGGACGGCCCGGCGTTCCTTGCCCAGCACGGTGAAGCCGCGCCTATCGGCCGAGCCGCACAGCCGGAAGAAATTGCCGAGGTGGTTGCATTCCTGGCGTCGGACCGTGCCAGCTTTATCGTTGGTTCGGTTGTCATGGCGGATGGAGGCATGACGGTCACTGCTGGCTGAGTCAAGAAAAACGGCGCTTATCCCATGAAGGGTAAGCGCCGTTTTTTTTGCCTTCGGCCTTGAGTGTTCGTTCAGAGTTGCACTCGACGAAGTTTGCCACTTAACGGCACAACGCTTCCATCTGGCGTAGGCAGTGGCCGCCCGACCAGTCCCATGCCTTCGCTGACCAGTACCGCGTCCGGTAACAGGCACAGGTTGGAAGGTGTATCCAGGTCGCGGGCGAGCACCGTGACCTGGGCTGTTTGCAAGTCGCAGCTCAGCAGTCGCCCGCTGAACCGGGTAAAGCCACCATGCAGGGGTTCGCCGTTCCAGTCGGGGAGCAGCGGTTGCTGCAGGCGCTCGCAGAGTTCCAGCACCAGCAGCTGGCCGTTGGGGCGCAGCGCCAGCCCGGTGGGCAGTTGCAGGCCGCGAATCAGGACGTCGATTTTGGCGCTGGCGGGCCAGACCCGGATCACCTGGCCGGCCTTCTCGGCAAAGTCGATGCCCTTGCGGCTCGGTTCGCCGTGCAGTTCGCCGGAGAACAGACTGATCAGCACCGCGTCTGTCGCCGGTTCGTACACCAGGGTCACGGGAACGGCTTCCTGGCCTTGATCCAGTTCGGGCAGTTGGGCCAGCACGTGCTCCTCCTGGCCCATGGAGAACTCCACCAACTGATTGGTATCGGGCTTGACGGCCAGCCAGCTGCGACGGGTCGGGTGGTAGCACAGCGCGTTCAGATTACCGCGGCTATGGAAGACCGGCTCGGGTGGTGTGAATTGCAGGTCCAGCAGCTTGGAGCCGGCGACGTAATCGGTCTGGCTGACCAGGCAGCGTCCATCACCACAGGCGATGTCCGACACCCCCATGATTTCATCGCGCAACATGCGTGCCTGCATGTTCATGGCGCGAAAACCTTGCGCCAGGGTTTCGCGGGGCAGGTAGGCGCCGGGCCGCTGCGGATCCGGTCGCAGTCGACTGATACGGCCGCTGAAGGGTTGGTCGGGCAACCCCGAGCCTGCTTCGGTGAGCAGCAAGCTGCCGTCGGCCTGCCGGCAGAGGCCGCGAGGGTTCAGCAAGTCTTCGACGATGAAGATGCTGGGACGCAGGGCTTCGCTGGGATGCACGGGAATTTGAAAGGGAACGGACATAGGTTCTCTCCATGAACAAAAGGGGGACGCATTCATTGCGGCGGTTGCCAGGGCTCACCGGTGAGATAGGCCCGCAGCAACGCTCGTTGGCAGGGCGACATCGAGCGCACTACCGGCATGAACAGCGTGGTGCCTTTGTAGGCATCCGAGGTGCGGGCGAGGATGGGGTTCTTGGCGCCCATGATGGCGTCGGGTTGATTCAGCGGGATATAGCGCGACATGGCGGGGAACGCCAGGTAGTGAAAGCGCAGGACGTTGGGGTACATCAGCGGCCAGGTGATGGTGGTGCCCGAGGGAATGCCGAAGTCGGTCTGGGCGTACTTGCGAAAGTTGGTGAAGTAAGCACTGCTGTCGAGGCCATTGGCCGTGCAGGTCAGGGCGACGAAACCCGCCTGGGCGGCGCTGCCTGGTTTGACGGTGACGGGGAAGCTGACCGAAAGCTGGCCGGCGCTGACCGTCAGGGAATCAGGGTAGTCGAGGAAGTCCCAGTACTGCGGTTCTTTATACACGGGGGGATCAGCTGCCGGGATTGCCTGCAGGCCGATTTCGGTGGTGCTGGGGACCGCTCCGCCCAGGTACCTGACCTGGAGGGTGATCGACAGGCCGTTGGGGTAGTCCTCCAGATAGACGTTGCGCTGGTCGGCATAGATCCGATAGGTCGATTCGGTGGCTTGCAACGTGGTCCCGGCGACCGTGCCCGGCGCGTTGATCGCCAGGGCGCCGGTGCGCACCGCCTGCTGCTGGCTGGCGGTCAGGGGCAGGTCGACGATGCCGCCATACACGTAGTAGTCCACCAGAGGGCTACTGGTCGGGTCGAGGGTCGTCAGGGTGGTGGAGCCGGCGCTGATGGTCACGGTCCCGTAATTGGCGTTGGGTCCGATCGGGCTGGTGATGTCGTCCCTGACGGCCCGGAAGGTTTCCTTCGGGATGACGTTCACCATGTCGATGCTCAGGTAACCGCTGTTGCCCAGGTCGGCATAGCCGGCGTTGTCCGTGCACTGGTTGACCAGTTGCCGGCCCGGCTGGCAGTTCAGCGGCTCGTCGGCGAAGGCCGGCGCCAGTGTGCCGATGACCCGGCCGATGCTCGGGTTGGGCGTGTACTTGCCGGCGGCGTAGTCGGCGTCCAGTTGTTCGGTGGTCATCGTGGGGCACATTTCGAACATGACGAAACGCAGGACGATGCCTGTCGCCCCCGGTGCCTGAATAATCGAGCGCAGGCCGCTGCTGTTCTGGTTCCAACTGACAATGCTGCTCAAGGGGAAGGTCAGTTGAAACGTGCCGCTGGCGTGGAAAGAGCCCGGCGCGTCCATTTTTTTCGGCAGCAGCACACGTCCCGCCACGTCGAAACTGCTGCACACGGTGTTGCTGCGGATCAGCAATTGGATGTTGTCGTTGCCACCGATTTGCAGGCCGCCAACGAAGATTTGGGTGGTCGTCGAGGCGGTGGGGTCCAGGTCCACCATCATCGGGCCGGAAACAGGCCCCTGGCCGGTCACCGGGTCCACCGAGCCGAGCAAATAGACGGCCTGGCCTACCAGGTCGCCGGTGGTGCTGATGCTGCCAGGGATGCCCTGGGAACTGATCAAGGCGTTCTGCATGTCGACGACATGCTGTCCGTAATGATTCCAGCCCCCGGCGGTGTAGTAGTTGCCGGTGGGGGCATTGATCATGTTGTTCAACTGGTCGTCGGTGTAGGACTGGGCGCCTGGTGCCAAGGTCGAGGTGGTCAGGTCGAAGAGCGGCCAGTGATCGTTGCCATCGTAAGGAATGGTCGGAGAGTTGTTCGGCAGGCTGACGTCGGTGCGGATGCCGCCCCAGAAATTCAGCCGTGGTCCGTTCAGGATGCTCATGTTTTATTCCTCGTCCTTGATGGTTTTACCGACAGGCGCATTGGCGAATTTGAACAGGTAGGAATAGTCGGCCTTGTAGGGGCTTTTGACCGGTGTCGCCATGGAGTGGCAATTCATGCAACTGCTGTTGGGCTGGATGTAGCTTTCCATGGTCACGTTGGCCGAAAGGGCCGGTGTCGGCTGGCCCAGTGGGTTGCTGGGGTTGTCCGGCATCAGCGGGCGCTGGGTGGTGATGAGTTGGTAGTACTTCAAGACGCTGCGTTGCAGGCCCGGGTCGCTGCGGTAACGGGCGTTGACCTCGTTGGTGATCTCGGCGATCGGCGTGACGCGGTTCAACGGGTTCGGGGTCTGGAAGGTGGTACCGGGTTTTGGCACGCAGACCAGATGCGTGCCCTGAGTCTGCCAGTCACAGGGCGACTGGTTGAGGGTGGCTGCCGGAGCGCTGGGGTTGAAGTAGGAATACGCCGTGCCGGATGTTGGCTGGTCAACCCATACGCCGTTCACCTGCACTTTGGGTGGAACGTTGTCGATCTGCTCGAAGGTCGACCAGATCCACTGCGGATAGCCGTTCACCTTGGTGATGACGTGCAGCCCCACCAGGCCCAGGTAGGCCTCGGTGACACCGCTGCGCTGGCCCTGGTCGTCGAACGTGGCCACGCGTGCAAGCATGGTCAGGTAGCGGCTGGCATTGTCGTTGGGGGTGAGAATGCGCCAGCTCGATTTGACCTCGATGACCCCGTAGGGAAAGTTGATGTTGTTGGCTTTGGAAACCACATCGGCGTTATAGAACCGGTTGGCGACGATGTAGTTATAGGAGGTCTCGTTGGCCGAGATATCGTAGTAGGTCGGGTTGCCGGCCTGGTCGATCAGCCAGCCGCCGACGGCCTGGTCGACGGCATTGACCTGGGAGCTGTTCTTCAAGGCGGCGATGTTGATGATGCCCAGGCTCTTGGCAAGCTGCGGGGTGTTCCAAGGGCCTGGATCGGCCCCGCGTGGCAGGAAGGTTTCCTCCACGGTCTTGTAGGTCTGCCAGACGGTGTAGCCAGGATCCCCCGGTTGTTTGCTGCAGTCGGGATCACCTCGCTGCCCCGCCTGGGCGGGCCAGTTCACGGCGATGAACAGTTGCCAGCTGTATTGGTCGAACAGGTCCTGGCTGGCGTTGGCCGCTGGCGCTGTGCTGGGCGGCTGGCAATTCAGGTTCGTGGCCTGCGCCCGTGGCATGGCGTGTTCCCGGGATTGCTCCAGGGCCAGGGCCGGGAGGCTGGTCAAACCCAGCAGGACCAAGGTGAAACGCAGTGAAGTGTTCATGGCGATCCTCCGTCATTGCTCAGGGTTTACGCTGCATGAGCTTGTTCCACTGCGCCTTCTGGCCGTTGCTCTGTGAGGCCGGTGGCTCGAACAGTTGGCAGGGCGGTGGATTCGCCGGGCACATCGCGGCCACCTGCGCCCAGGTCTGGGCCGGGTCCGGTTTGGCGATGCGGAAGTTGGTGTAGTTCTGGCTGACGATGGGGGCATTGGCGACGCTGGTGTCACCGGAGAAGAAGAAGGATTGCGGCTGCCGGTAGGGCGGTTGCCCCGTCATTTTCTTGTAGAAGGCATAGCCGAACAGGATCGGCCCCTGGGGCGATTGAAGGTCCAGCGCGTAGGCCTGCACGCTGGCGTCGAGGTTCTGGCTGCGTTCGGCGCTGTAGGGCAGGTGCTGGATGAAGTCTTGCCGCGGCGGATGATTCATCGGCGAGAACATGCAGCAGGCCGGCATGTCCTTGGGGCGATCCTGCGGGTAGGTCAGGAAGTAGGCCTTGTTGCCCAGGGACACGAAGGAGCAGGTGTAGTTATTGTTCTTGATCGGGAAGATCGGCAGGCAGTACTTCTCATAGTGTTCCATCATCGCGCCGAAGCCATCGCCATCGGCCGGGATGTAGGTGGTGTCGTAGTAGCTGGTCCCTCGGGAGACGGTGTAGTCCGCCGGGGTGAGAGTGGAGGGCGGATTGCTGTAGGGCGGCGGGTTTTTTTCGTAGTTGTGCATCACCCGGTACATGGTCCAGTCGCTGATCCAGAACGCCGGAAAAAACGGATCGGAAGGGTCGCCCGGGGCACGCTTGGCGATACAGTTGCCGTTCTGTTCGTTGCAGCCCTCGGTGTTATGCACGCCCATGGTGAAGTAGACGGCACCGCTGTCCTGGGCGAAGAGGGCAGGGCTGAACAGCAGGATCAACAACAGCAGCCGGTTCAAGATACTGGTTTTCATGACTCATTCCTTTGAAAAAGTATCGAGTGACACTGTGGAGACTGTGGGAGCAAAGCTTGCTCGCGATGAACGATCACGCGGTCATTCGCAGGACCGAGATGCCTTATCGCGAGCAGGCCTTGCTCCTACACGGTCAGAGGTTGTCGTAATCGCTCATCTTCAGTGGCATGGGCGGATAGCCGCGCTTGACCAGCTTCTTGGCCCACAGCTCCAGCACCGCGCGCCGGCTTTGCGACATGTCACGGGTGATGGGCATCGAGAGCGTGCTTTCTTCCTGGTACTCCTTGCTGATCAGCACAATCAACTGGTCGATGGCGCCTTCGACGCGCGCCTGGGAGTTGAGCGGCATGAACTTGTTCATGATGGGGTACAGGTAATAGAACGTTTGCAGGATGCGTGGGTAGAGGAAACCCTCCCACAGTTGCGTTGCGGCGTCCTGGTCCTTGTAGATGGCGTTCCAGGTGTTGATGAAGTCCTGTTGCAGCTGGATGTCCACGGGCAGGACGCGTATCGGCGCGAGGAAGTCGATGTAGGCCTGGGGTAGTGGAAAGCTGAATGGGATGAGCGGATCGCTGTCACCTTCCTTGACGAAAAAACGCAAGGTCGGGAAGCCCGGAGCAACTGCCCTGAAGCTCACCTGGGCGATGCCGTTGTCGTCGGTGGTGGTCGTTACATAGGAGTAATCCACCTGGGTGGCCTGGTAGTCGTTCAGTGTCCCGGTGACGTAGACGCCAGCGTCGAATGCCAGGCAAGGGCGCAAGTTGACCGCAATCGGTTTGCCTTCGCCGTTCAGGAAATCCTGATACCCCACCGGTGTGCTAGCCGGCCGATGCACATTCTGCAGGGCGGTAAGCCGCCGGCCGCTGCCAGTGGCCAGGTAGTTCGATACGGGGGGCGCATGATTGAACTGCGGCAGATTGGCATGGTTCAAGTTGAGGTCTGTCGGATCGTTGTAGAACAGCGTGAAGTTGGCCGCATTACTGAACGCCAGGTAGTAGTCGCTGGTGGTCACCATGTAGGGGTTGCCATATTCCGCTACCCACAACGTGGTGTTGCGGGCCGGCACACCATTGTTCTGCACCATGATGTTCAGTGTCTTGTGGTCGCCCACGTCGATGAAACTGCCGCTTTCTATGACCTCGGCGGTCCAGGTCTGCTGGGTGGCGGCGATTTTCGGTGCATCCTCGGCCGGAGGCTGCACTTGCAGCGCCAGGGGGCCGGACTGCAACGTTGCCTTGTCGGCGTCGGTCAGGGTGAAGTCCAGCAGACCGGAGCGTTTGTCGAAGGCGGCCTGGTTGTATTGGTCGAAACCGAAGCTGACCACCGGGTTGAACTGTTGATTCTGCAGAACCCCCAGTTTGTAGTCGCCGGCCTGGAATTTTTCAGCGGTCAGGATATCGGCCTTGGGGACCACCGGATAGAACGGGAAAGTGTTAGCCAGATCCAGCGACAGGGTGTTGTCGGTAATCTGTGCCGACACCACGCCCAGTGTGGTGCTTTGGGGATCCTTGCCTGGTTGAGAAACCGCTACAGGCTGCGCGGGCACCAGGCGCAGGCCGGCGGGGGCGGTGGGATATTCGTCAGTGAGCCACAGGCCCAGGGTCGCGGCGGTGCGGCTGTAGGCGGGGTTGAAGAAAATACTGGAAACGTTGTCCAGGCCCTTCTGATACATCGCTTGCACACGATCCATATCCGTGGGGGCGTTGGAATGGGTGTTGACGTACGGGAAGTCGTTGAAAACACCGTTCCTGTCGTAGCAGGTCAGGTAGGTGGAGAACCGGAACATCAAGCCCTGTACACCTTGCTGCGTCATCTGCTGTTGAAGGTTACTCAACAGCGCCGAATCGCCGATGACCCATTCCAGGTTCTCCTTGGGAAAGCAGGTCTGCCAGGTGGTGGTGACATACACCAGGCCACCGAAGGCACCCCAGTTGAAATTCAGGAAGCGATCCATCATCCGATATTGGCGATTGAGGGTCAGGCCACATGTGGTATCCCCCAGTATCAGCTTGTCGAAATACAACGCGGTGAAGGCGTTCTGCCACGGGCTGACATCCACGAAGCGCGCGGCCGTCGGAGTGTTGCTGCCAAAGGGATTGCCGAGCAGTTGGTAGTCCCTGCCGACCAGCGCATCCTGGGTGATGTAGGTGTTGGCCTGCAGCTCGCCACCAATAATCGTTGAGCGAGTGCCTTTGTAGCTCACCGTGCCGCAGGCATTGTCGCCAAACAGATCCCATTCGGCGGGCATGTAGGGGTAGGCTTTCGGGTTGGCATTGGTCGGCACCTGCAGCACATAGGTTGGCAGAGCGTCCATTGCCAAGGGGTTGATGACCCAGGGCATCAACTGGGTGGGGGCGTTGTTGGGCGTGATGTCGAAGTGGCTCATGAACGGCCAGTTGATGTCCATGTTGACTGCGTCATACAGCGGGAACACATCATTGTTGTTGGCCGTGGGTGGATTCCAGAACATATGGCCATTGAGGTAGATGCGGGGGAAATTCAATACGCTCATGTCATGCTCCTTAGCGTTGCCACTGGGCGCGTTTCAGCGACCAGACAAAGTCCAGTTTTTTGTAGCCGTCGAAATCTGAGGCTGGCAGCGGGGCTGTCGGATAGACAATGCCGCCCCCATGGTTCAGGGCGAAATTGAAGTATCCGTCGTCGTTCGAGTAGGCAGCGGTGCTGTGGCAGGCCAGGCAGGACGAGGTGTTCTGGAACGCCGATTCCAACTGCGAATTGGCCAGTACCTGGGTGATGGGCTGGAACTCGACCCCGATCAGGTCGTACTTCGACAGGGTCGGGTTATTGGCCTGGAAGCTGGCGTTGACCGGCTTGGCGGCCGCTGTCGGCCCGGTGGTGTTGGTCATCGGTGCAGGCGTTGGCCCATTGGTCACGGTGTACTTGCTGTTGTTGATATTCTCGAAGGTGGTCCAGACCCAACTGCTGTTCAGCTTGTTGACGACATGCAGGCCACTGAGTGCCGCATAGCCGACCTGGTACTTTCCGTCCTGCTGGTAATACGCCTGGGCGACGTAGTAGCCGTCGTTAACCAGGGTTTGCCGGTAGGTTGTGTCCGAGCCGATCCACAGCCACGCGGCTTTCAACTCCCAGGCGGTGGGTGGGAAGTTCAGGTCGTTGGCCAGGGCGGCCTGGCCGTTCACGTTGTAGACCTGCTTCTGCACGATGTAATCGAACGTGTCCTTGCCCATCAGCAACTGAAAACGCACCGGGTTGCCCTGTTGGGCATCGGGCACGGCACCGCCCATTTGCAGGATCAGGCCATCGACCTGTTGGGTGGCATTGATGTTATGGAAGGATCGGGACAGGTCCATGCCTTGTGCCTTGGCTTGCGTCACCACCGCGGCCGGGAGCGGCGCGGAGCTGTCATAGGCGCCCGGTGGTGCGCCGTTGGGCAGGTAGACCTGATCCGAGGGCTTCATCATCTCCCACACAAGATTGCTGCTTTGCGCGGTGCTGGGTTGGTTCAAACAGACGAACCAGTTCCAGGCCATGGTCTCGGGACTCTGGGCAAACGCGGTCCGAGTCTGGTTGATGTCTGCTCCAAACTGCAGGAAGTTGCTGCAATCGAAGTTGTTGGGGTCCTGTGCCTGGGCCAATCCGGCCAGGGCACTTAGAACAGTGATGGAAATGGTTCGCCGCATGGAAGCTCCTTGGCATTCGCCGTATCGGCATGAGGGTGCCCCCGGAAGTGTTCCAGGAGCAGTTGCTTCACCGCCGTGGCCGCAAGGTGCTGCGGTAACGACAGATCACAATTGGTGATGAGCAGCGGACCGGTCTTCTCGCTCGTGGGCAGCCGTCCGTGGCTGCCGCGGACCAGGCGGGTGTCCAGCGGAATCAGGTCCATGTAGTAGCGAAAGCCGAGCTTTTTCTGAAGCAGGCGGCGCGCCACTTTCAGTTTCGGGAAGCGAATGGCCGGGTCGATGAACAGCTCGAGCGGGTCGTAGCCCGGCTTGCGATGGATGTCCACGGTGCGGGCAAAGTCGGGGGCCTTGCGATCGTCGAACCAGTAGTAGTAATCGAACCAGCAGCCGGCGGCGGCCACGGCCACCAGCTCGCCGCTGCGGGGGTGATCCAGTTGCCAGGCGCGTTGTTCGGTTTTATCGAGCACCTGCTCGATGCCGGCCTGGCGTTGCAACAGCGCCTTGACGCGTGGGATGTCGCGCGCATGCTTCACGTAGATGTGCGCGACCTGATGATCGGCCACGGCAAACGCTGCACTGGCACCGGGATCGAGCAACTCCCAGGTCAGCGATTGGCGTACCTGCAACAAGCCCTCGGCACGTAACAAGCGGTTGATGGAAACGGATTGGGTGACGGCTTCGATCCCGTATTCGGACAGCAGCATCACCGCCGCGCCTTGCGCTTGGGCAAAGGCCAGCAGACGTCCCACTTCGCTGTCGATGGCCCGTACCTCATCGGCAATCGACGGGTGATCGGGCCCCAGGCGTTGCAGGCTGTAATCGAGATGGGGCAGGTAGATCAATTGCAGGTCGGGTCGGTCGAGCTGGAATTCGGCGATGGCACAATCGACGATCCAGCGGCTCGAGGCGATGCCGGCCGCCGGCCCCCAGAAGCCCGGAAAGGGAAATTCGCCGATCTGCTGCTCGATACGCTCATGCAACGAGGCGGGCGTCGAGTACAGGCCGAACACCTTGCGCCCATCGGCCGGGTAATGCGGCCGTGGGGTAATGGCGGCGTCCACGTCCGCGTACATGTTGTACCACCAGAATAACTGGCTGCAGCGAAACCCGGGGTGCTGGCGCTTGAGTGCCTGCCAGACCTTTTCCCCTTGGATCAGTGCGTTGGGTTGCAGCCAGAAACGCACTTCGGCCTGGTCGCGAAAATACCAGCCGTTGCCGACGATGCCGTGGTCCGACGGTGCCAGCCCCGTGAGGATCGAGGCCTGCACGGTGGAGGTGACCGCCGGGAACACCGGTTGCAACGTGGCCATCTTGGCCGTTTTCAACAGGGCATTGATGCACGGCGTCGCGGCACCCAGCAGCGCGGGGGTCAGGCCGACCACGTTGATCAGCAGCAGCGGCTGACGCGCAGGATCAGAGGGCATCGGCGCAGGCCTCCAGTGCTTGGGGTTGCAGCAACTGGCGCTGCCGTAACTGCTCCTCGACCCAATGCAGCTCCGCCGCGATGCCCTGGAGCTGGGCGTGCTCGGTGGTGGGCCGCAACTGGCTGGGCAGGACGCCCCAGCTGTAGGTTTCCACTTCCAGTACGGGGCGAAAATCCCCATGGTCGGCCAGAAAGTCGAAGGTCTGCGCCAGGGCGACCTGGCTGCCGCTGAGTTCGGGCAACAGCAGGTGTTCGCTGAACAGCGGAATGTGGAAGTGAATCCTCAGTTCGGGATGGGAGGGGCCATTGCGCTCACAATCATCCAGGGCCGCGGGGAGGTCGGCCCAGGCTGATAATCGCTCCTGCCCATCGCGGACTTTCACTTGATGCAGGTAGGTGGGTTCGGCAAATCCGCCCAAGGTCGTGAGCACCTGTTTGCGCCGATGCGCGTCCTCAGGTAGCCGGCAAATCAGCGCATTGGATAACTGGATCTTGCCGATGGGTACCTGGGCCTGACGCAATCGGTCCAGTGACTGATAGCAGTCTTCGAACATCACGGCCTGGTGGCAAACGTCAAAACACAGCGCCAGGTGTTCATGGTGCTGGTCGATGGCTTGCCAGTGGCGGAAGAAGGCGATGGCCTGGTCGGTGTTTTCCAGCACGCAATCGGGCTCCATCTCCAGGCAGATGACGATCTTCTTGCCCGTCTCCCGCAGCAGTTGGGCCAGCGCGGCGGTGAGTTCGCGCAGTTGGTGCTCGGCACGTTGCTGTAGCGTCGGACTCCAGTGGGCGGCATAGCCCAGCGGCACGCTGGAGATCACCCCCTGGGAACAGTCGACTGGCAGGGCCTGGGCGAGAATCCGCGCCAGATCCAGGCTGTACGCCAGCCGCTGCGGGTCGGCCCAACTGGGCAGGTAGACCTCGGCTTTCACCGCGCCGTGGTGGAATTGGCCGTAGGGGAAGCCGTTGAGCGAAGTCAGGCGTAGACCACTGCGTTGCAGCAGGGCGAGGAAGTCCTTGCGGGCCGATGCCTGTTGGAGTTCGGCGGCGGCAACGGCGCTGATCCACAGGCCGCTGTCCTGGGTGTCCAGCCCGCGCAGTGTCCGTACGCTCTGGAAATGCCGCTCGATGGATGCGCGCAACCCGCCCAGGTCACGGGTCGGGTGCACGTTACTGCAATAGCCGATCTGCGTGGCTGTCCAACCCGTGCGGGCACTCATTTGACCACCGGCTCCTGGCCCCGCAAGGCCGAGTTGTCCTGCCACTGCCGCCGCTGATCGATGGGCAGGGGCGTGCCGACCAGGGCTTTGTCCAGCTGGCCGCTCTGGGCAAAGAAGTCCACCGGGTTGTGGAACAGCACCTGTTCGACCTGGGTTTCACTGAAGCCGGCGGCCAGCATCGCCTGGCCGGTCTTGGGCACCTTGAGCGGGTCGCTGATACCCCAGTCGGCGGCACTGTTGACGACCATTTTTTCCGTGCCGTACTGCTGCAGCAGGGCGACCATGCGCTGTTCCGACATCTTGGTGTTGGGGTAGATGGAATGGCCGCGCCAGCAGTCGCTGTCCAGCACCAGGGGCAGGGTCAGTTCGTTGAGGTGGTCAATGATCACCAGGTGTTCGGCGATGCCGACCTCGCGAATGACGGCGAGCGTGCGTTTGGTGCCACCGATCTTGTCGCGGTGCGGGGTATGCACCAGCACCGGCAGATTGAATTGCTTGGCCAGCTCCAATTGGGCGGCGAGAAAGCGATCTTCTTCCGGGGTGATGTCGTCGTAGCCGATTTCACCCACCGCCACCACCCCGTCTTTCACCAGGTAGCGCGGCAGAATCTCCAGCACCTCGTTGGCCACCGACAGGTCATTGGCTTCCTTGGGGTTCAGGCCGATGGTGCAGAAGTGATGAATGCCAAACATACTGGCGCGAAAACGCTCCCAGCCCAGCAACGTGTCAAAGTAGTCGATGAAGCTGCCGACGCTGGTCCTGGCCTGGCCCTGCCAGAAGGCCGGCTCGATCACCCCGGTGATGCCGGCGGCTGCCATGTTCTGGTAGTCGTCAGTGGTG
This sequence comes from Pseudomonas sp. FP2300, assembly GCF_030687595.1. Lineage (NCBI taxonomy): Bacteria > Pseudomonadati > Pseudomonadota > Gammaproteobacteria > Pseudomonadales > Pseudomonadaceae > Pseudomonas > Pseudomonas sp. FP2300. Next base: position 3,996,101 of record NZ_CP117440.1, on the reverse strand, counting down.
CGGCTGACCATGTGAATATGCGGGTCGAAGTACTTGAGCATGGTGAATCCTCGTCAAAAAAACAGGGGGACGGTTGGGCATCAGTTCGGCGAAGCGCCGCCCATGTGCTCGATCCATGGCGACGGCAAGCGTTGTTGCTGGCCCAGGCCGGCCAGGCGCTGACGTTGCGCCGGACTCAGCAGGTCGAAGGCAATCACTTGGGGCAGGCCGGCGGACACCGTTCGTTCGGCGGCGAGTTGTTCGTCCAACAGGTCGAGGGCCAATTGATTGAGGGTGACGCTCTGGCGTTTCGCCAAGCCGATCAGGCGTCGTACATCGAGGCCCATGCCCAGTGCTTTCAGCACCAGTTGGTTGAAGGCTCGTTCGTCGTAGTGGCGGGACGGGTAGGCGGTGTCCAGGGCGAGGGCGGCGAACACCTGGCTGTTGCTGGTGCGTCCGGCCTGGCGTGCAAGTTCCACGCACTGCCCGCGGCTATCGAGCCAGTCGAGGGCCTTCAGGATGGCGATCTTTTCCTGATCATCGCCCCACAGGAACAACTGGTGTAGCAGGGGGACTTGCCCGGCGAGGGACTGCAGTTCCAGTACCTGGGCCAGCAGCAACGCCCGCGCCAATTGGACGTTGCTCCAGCCGTCAGTGCCAGGCTGGGCACGTTCCTTGAAGTGGCGCTTGCATTGGCTGCCCAGCAGCGCTGCCGTGTTGGCGTCCGGGCGTTGGGCAAGCTGCGTCTGTGCCTGCTGCCACCATTGTCGTTCGGTTTCATCGAGTGACTGGATGAAATTCCGGCGTTGTTCGTTCAGGCAGTCGTGGCGCATGTCGAGGGGCGCCGAGGTCGGTGCAGTAACGTCCGTGTTCATGTTGGTTTGATCCAGCGCTGGAAATGAGGAAGCAGGAAAAACACCAGGACACACAGCAGGCTGCCCAATGGCTGGTCAGCCACGGCCAGCACCAGGGCATCGAACAATGGCAGGGCTGCCAGGCCGGCGCCGATAAAGGCCCGGACCTGCCGTTGCCGGGGGTTGGCCAGGTTGCGCCAGTAGTGCCAGCCCAACCAGCCAAGCCATAACAGCAACACCGGCCAAAACCAGGCGTTGCCTGCGTAAATCGCCAAGGCCAGCGGGCTCAGCATCAGCAGCAGGGGGAGGCGGCTGATCAGTTGGTTACGGTGTTCCTGGCGAGCCAGGTAGGTCAGGCCGCTGATGTAGACACCGAGCAAAATCGCGCAGAGCCAGATCGGCTCTGGTGGCATCGCCAGACTGGCCGCCGCGGTGAGGTAGAGCGCCGAGCGGCACGCTCCCATCAGCCAGACGCTGTTGGCGTACTTCTTGTGCAGCAGGTTGTAACCGAGAATGCAGCCTACCAATAGGGTGGCGCTGCCCAACAGCCAGTGCGGTTGCTCGATCAGCCGACTCAGGCCCAGCAGCGAGGCCGCCGCCAGCACCAGCAACAACGCAGTGGCCAGTCGCACTTGCTGGCGGCTGACCAGGCCCAGGGTAATAGGGCGGGGATTATCGTGTTGTTGGTCCCAGTCGGCGTCCAACAGGTCGTTCAGCAGCATGCCGGCCAGGTACAGCAGTGACAGTGCCGCCAGCAGCAGGATCCACACCAGGGACGACGGCGGCGCCAGGGCTCCGGCGCTGCTGGCCAGCAGGGCGGCGGCGAGCGTGTTGGTCCACACCGTGGGCAGGTTGGACACCCGGCCGAGGGTCATCCAGGTCTTGAGGTTCAACGATGCCTGGCTCATTGCGCACAGCTCTCGTTCAGGGTGAGCACGAGATCGACCTGGGTGGACAGCCGCTGCAATGCCTGCTCCATTCGCGCGGTATCGATTTCATGCAAATCCACCGACTCGCCGATCCTGCTGAGCATGGGGATGGAGAGTTGCCCGCCCAAATGCTGGCGGAACTCCTCCAGGCCCAGCAAAACCTGGGAGCGCCCCAGTGCATCTTTCAAGGCCAGTTCCGGCGGATTCAGGCAGAAGCCGAGTTTGAGCAGCAGGTGCAGCACCCGTTCGGTGTCGACATCGCTCAACAACCCCAGGGCATTGGCATAGAGTCCATCCAGGGCCATGCCCACCGCGACGGCTTCACCGTGGCGCAGTCGGTGGTGACTGAGATTTTCCAATTTGTGGGCGGCCCAGTGCCCGTAGTCCAACGGCCGTCCGTTACCGCGTTCGAAGGGGTCTCCGGCACCGGTGATGTGCGCCAGGTGTAATTCGGCGCAGCGGCGGATCGCATAGCGGCTGGCCGTGTGGTCGAAGTGGGCGAGGGCGTCGGCCTGTTGCTCCATCCACTGGAAAAACGCCTGGTCCTTGATCAGCGCCACCTTGACCGCCTCGGCCAGTCCGGCGATCTGGTCGCGCCGGGTCAGGCTGGTCAGCAATTGAAAGTCGTTGATGACCGCGGTGGCGGGGTAGAAAGCCCCCAGCAGGTTCTTCTGGCCAAAGGCGTTGATGCCGTTTTTCACGCCGATACCGGCGTCGTTCTGGGCGAGTACGGTGCTTGGGATGCGAATCAGGCGGATGCCGCGGTGGAAGGTGGCGCAGGCATAGCCCACCGCATCGAGCACCGCGCCGCCGCCGAGGGCCAACACGTAGCAATGCCGGTCCAGCCCATGTTGCAGCATGTCGCTGTACAACTGTTGCAACACCTGTGAATCCTTGCTCGCTTCGCCAGCCGGGACCGCGATGGGTGGCGCCTGCAAATGCAAGTCGGGAAAATGGTTGGCGAAGTAGGCATTGATCTGTTCCAGCAGTTGCGGGGCGCTTTGCAGCAACTGCTCATCGGCGAAGATCAACACCGTTACCGGCCCCCTGTGCCCGGCCATGAGCTGGCGGTGCAGGCAGGGATTGAGCGGATCGAACAAATGGTCGGTGAACACCACCGGGTAGTCGTAGCTGACCTTGAAGCGCCCGTGCAAAGGTTGCCCGGCGTCGTGCCGGCGAATGCTTTTGAACAGGCTGTATCCAACGATGAAGACTCCGGGTAATACCATGCTGGCGAGCAGGGTCACCAACAGCGCGTTCTGTTCGACGAGAAAGCTGCCAATGGCGCTGTAGGCCAATGCGAGGCCGGCATTGGCCAGGGTGGTAACCAGGATGAACGCACGCAGCGGATAGCGTTGCATGCCGGCGGCGACGACCGAGGTTTCCGCCAGTACCGGGACGCCGCGCAGGCAGATCAGCGACAGCGTGCCCAACCGGTACGCCAGTTGCCCTGGCTGGCGCTGATGCAGGCCGATGCGGCCGGACAACAGACGCAAATAGCCGGCTCCCAGTGCATAGCCCAGCCCGGCCCCCAGGCACAACCCGATGAAAATCGCCAGGTAACCCCCCAGGCTGCCGAGCATGGCCACGGCCAGCAGCGCGACCATGCTCGATGGCACCGGCAGCACCACGTCCAGTGCCAGCAGGGCGATCAGCAGCAACGCCAGGTAGAGCTTCTGCGAAGGCGTGGAGGGCAAGTACAGGTTGAGATGGGTCAGGAAGTCCTGGATCTGTTGCTCGAACAACAAGAAGCTGGCGATCACCAGGCCAGAAAAGCACACCAATGACAGCCAGAAATATCCGGCTGGTCCTTTTTGCGAGCGCAAACGATACCCACGGCTGTGCTTCATCAAGCATCCCTCTTGTTGTTATGACTGATTCCGTGTCAGTAATTGAAAGCAACGCCAACTATGTGTTTTAGGCCAATAGACGCTCTCGCCCGAGGGGCTGTCGTTGGTGGTTGATGATGTGGTTGGAGACAGATTTGAATCTAGACGGCCAGGGTGTTTTTGCAAGGCCATTTGATGGCAATCTGATTGGCCGCGATTTCCCGCTTCAGGGCTTTGAATACCCGCGCAACTGCGCCGGGCTGACGCCAAGGCGTTGCTTGAACAGCGTGGTCATGTGGGCCTGGGAATTGAAGCCGCAGATGTGAGCGATCTCAGCCAGTCGGGCGCTTGAATCACGCATCAGCGCCCGGGCCTTGGCCAGGCGTCGGTCGATCAGGTAACTGTGTGGGCTTTTGCCGGTCGCCTGTTTGAATGCCCGCATGAAATACCCCTCGGACAAGCCAAGCAGCGCCGCCATTTCCTTTATCCCCAGCGGACCGTCGAGGCCGGTGTCGATGAACTCGTCGAGCAAGCGCATCCGGCCCCCCGTGATGGAGCCGTTGGGGTGGGCCGAAAATGCCTTATGGTCCTTCACTCGCTCAGCCAAACCGAGCGCCCAGGCCTCCCAGTCGTTTTCGGCGGTGGCGCGCAGTAACGCGCTGCGCATCTTCAGCGCGAGAGTGGTGGCCAATGGATCAATACGATTGTTGAACGCATGTTCCCCCGACAACGCCATGCCGTCGGTGCGCACCACCCGCAGGTATTCACCGCCCCTGGGGGATTCGGAGAACACGTCGCATTCGGCGGGGACGAATGCCAGGCCGTTGGGTATCGCCTCGAAGGGCTGCACTCGGTCGCTGCCGATGGCGTGCAGGCCGCGCTGGCTGTCGAAGGCAAAGCCGATCGCCGACTGAGTCGCGACATAGCGGGTGGCGTAGGCGCAGCCGGGCAGCAATTCGATCGCCCAGGGCCCAGCCTCGATACGACGGACCGGTTCGGGCGGGGGCGGTTGTTGGCGGTTTCGACGGTTCATGAGTCGCATAGTAGTGAAGAGCGGGCCTGAAAGTCAGGTCAGTTTTCTGAAAGCCCGCCGCAGTCGGGCCGATTAGGCTGAGTAAAAACCTGGAGGCCAATCATGCACACACTGACCCGCGACGCGATCGAACAAGCTGCCCGCCATCTCTACCAAGTCATGCCTGCCACTGCCCAGTATGCCTGGCCCTTGCTGGCTGAGCGGTTGGGTTGCACGGTGTGGGTCAAGCACGAGAATCACACGCCGATCGGGGCCTTCAAGGTGCGCGGCGGCGTGACCTTCGTGCATTGGCTCAAGCGCGAGCACCCCGAGGCGAAAGGCATCGTCACGGCAACCCGCGGCAACCATGGCCAGAGTCTGGCGTTGGCGGCTACTGCATTGGGTTTGAAAGCGTTGATCGTCGTGCCGCAAGGTAACTCGGTGGAAAAGAACAATGCCATGCGCGGTTTTGGCGGCGAGGTGGTCGAGTATGGCCGCGATTTCGACGAGGCCCGTGAAGAAGCTGTGCGCCTGGCCCAAGCACATGGCCTCTACCTGGTGCCGCCGTTCCATCCCGAGTTGGTCAAGGGCGTGGCGACTTATGGGCTGGAGCTGTTCAATGCCGTGCCGGACCTGGACACCGTCTACGTGCCGATAGGCTGTGGCTCGGGGATTTGCGGGGTCATCGCCGCCCGCGATGCCTTGGGCTTGAAAACCCAGGTGGTGGGCGTGGTCTCCACCGAGGCCACGGCGGCGAAGTTATCGTTCGAGTCTGGAACGCTCTGTGAAACCGCTTCGGCGAATACCTTTGCCGACGGCCTGGCTGTGCGTAGGCCCATCCCCGAGGCCTTTGCCATCTACGGGGCCGCAGCGGCGCGAATCGTATCGGTCAGCGACGCTGAAATTGCCGAGGCCATGCGGGTGTATTACACCGACACCCACAACCTTGCTGAGGGTGCCGGCGCCGCAGCCTTGGCAGCGCTGATGCAGGAACGTGAAACGATGCGAGGGAAAAGGGTGGCGGTGATTCTGTCCGGTGGGAATATCGACCGCTCGGTGTATGCGAAGTTGATTGACTGAACCAGGGTTTGCCACCGTGGCGCTAGATACCAGGGGCGAGTTTAGATCGATTATTTCTTACGGTTATTTATATAGCTGTGGAAGGCATATCCATGACCGGAGAATCGAAGCTGTCGTGGGTGAAGCATCTGCAATGGAAGCGAATGAAGTGCAATAGCGGACAACTATGCGCGCGTCGCTCCGGTAAGCCTGCTTGAACGTTCATTCCTGCTGTTCGATCGCCATCTTGTCGGGCCCGGGCCAATCCTTAGAATCCGCCCCATCAGCTTCGTCCGACTCTCGAACCTACAGGGAACCACACCATGATGAACGCCATGCAGATGCAAATGCCGATGAACGCCAACATGCCGATGATGCCAATGATGGGCATGCCGATGATGATGGCGACCATGACCTGCGAAATGATGGATGACGGCATGCTGTGCAAAATGATGCCCGCTGCCGGCATGGACATGGCCATGTTCAAGAACAGCGCCGACATGATGCAGATGATGATGAACTGCGGCATGCCGATGATGATGCACTGCGGCAACATGAGCATGATGTGCATGTCCCAGGCGAGCATGGCCATGCCGATGGCGAGCATGATGATGCCAATGCCGATGATGGGCATGCCGATGCCGTCGATGAAGTGCGTGATGGAATGCACGGTGATGGCTGACTGCATGATGTGCAAAGTCATGCCAATGGCCGGCATGAACATGGACATGATGAAGAACTGCTGCGCCTTGATGATGAAGATGATGAACGACTGCAGCATGCCAATGATGATGAGCTGCAACGGCATGCCGATGATGTGCTGCACCTGCTGATTCGTCGCGACTGGCACTATCCATTGTGGCGAAGGCAAATCCCCTCGCCACAATGCGGTGTATTCAGTCCAGGCGTTCCGGGTAGGTCACCACTAGATACGCCACCGCCTCACTGTCCGCCGGGTTGCGATAGCGGTGAGGCTGGTCAGCGTAGAACAGAATCGAATCACCCGTGGAGAGCAGGTAGCGCTCGTCGTTGACGCTGATCTCCAGCACACCTTGGGACACCACCAGGTTTTCCTGGACGCCAGGCCCGTGGCCTTCGGACTGGTCTTCGCCCAAAGGGCTCAGGCGCAGCTCGTAGAATTCCGACTGGCGTGCCACATCGAACGGGAACAGGGCGCGGCTGACGAACGCGCCATTGGCGCTGACCAGGCGTTTGCTCTGGCTGGCCGACAACACCGCCACCCCTTCGAAAGTCCGGTGTTCCAGGAACGCGGCGACCGACACCTTCAGGCCCTTGGCGATTTTGCACAGCACCTTGATCGACGGGACGCTGCGTCCGGATTCGATCTGCGCCAGCATGGCCCGGCTTACCCCGCACTGGCGGGCGAGGGCGTCGAGGGACAGGTGGCGCTTGCCGCGCAGGCGTTGCAGGTTCTGCGCGACCCGTTCGCAGATCGGATCTTCATCCAGGGCTTCGAGATTGTTCAGGTCCACTTCGGGCTCGTCGGTACTCGCCAGAAAGCGCGAGGGCTCCTGGGCGCTCACGCGTGGTACGTCCTGGTCGATTGGGACGCCTGGACCCAATGGAACGCCTGGTAACCGGCATTACGCGCGTACATTTCCCACATGGTCCGGGCCAGTTGCTGGGCCTGCTTGCGTTTGCGCATTTGGACGAAGTCGATAACGTTGTCAGTCGGTTTCATAAGGCACTTCACTGTCGTGACCAATGGGACGGGATGAGCTGAGAGTACGTGGTTCTGTTTATAACCATAAATACTGATTGTTTATTTATTAATGCCTTTGTGTTCTTAGTGCCGCGTCTGATCAAATCACATGGGCGCGATGCAGTTCCGTCAGGGCCAGCGCCTTGAGTCGGGCCAGCAACGGGTCGCGCCGGTCGCGTGGGTGGTCCAGTTGCACCGCCAGCTCTTGGCGAATGCTGCTGGGGCGGTTATCCATCACCAATACCCGGTCGCTCAGATACAGCGCCTCATCGACATCGTGCGTCACCAGCAACAGGGCGATGGCGTACCGTTCGGCCAGTTGCAGCAACAGGTCCTGCAGTTTCATGCGGGTGAAGGCGTCCACCGCACTGAAGGGCTCGTCCAGCAACAGCACCCGCGGTCGCGAATACAAGCCGCGTGCAATCGCCACCCGTTGCGCCATGCCGCCGGACAACGCCTTGGGCAAGGCGTCGGCAAAACCGCTGAGGCCCACTTCCTCGATCAACTGCGCGACCCAGGCCTTGTCGTAATCGTCGTCATCACTGAAGCCGATGTTCTGTTGCACCGTCAGCCAGGGCATCAGCCGCGGTTCCTGGAACACAAAGGCCAGTTGCTCGGTGTGGCTGAGCAGTTGCCCTTCAAAGTCCTTCTCCAGGCCGGCGACGATGCGCAGCAAAGTGCTTTTGCCGCAGCCACTGGGGCCCAGCAGGCTCACGGTTTCGCGGGGTTGCAGTTGCAGGTGGATGTGATTGAGCACAGTGGTGGTGGCGAAGGTCTTGCGCTCGACGTGGATCTCCAGCAGGGCTTGGCTCATGGCTCACTCCTCGGTGCCGTTAAAGGTGTCGCGCCAGGCCAGGAAGCGTTTTTCCAGACCGGCCAGCATGCCGTCGCTGAGCTTGCCCAGCAGGGCGAGCACGATGATTGCCGCCAGCACGATGTCCGGGCGCGAGGTTTCGCGGCCATCGCTGAGCAGATAGCCCAGGCCTTTGGTCGCGGCGATCAGTTCGGCGGCCACCAGGAACATCCAGGCCAGGCTCATGCCGCTGCGCAACCCGGTGAACAGGCCCGGCAGGGCGGCCGGCAGGAGAATCCGGCGCACCAGACGGCGGCGGTTGAAACCATACATATGGCCGACCTCCACCAGCTTGCGGTCGATGTTGCGAATGGCTGCCACGCCATTGAGGTAAACGGGGAAGAACGCACCGATGGCGATCAGCACCACTTTCGAGGTTTCGTCGATGCCCAGCCACAGCAGGAGCAACGGCACCCAGGCCAGGCTGGGGATCGAGCGCAGGCCGGCGAAGGTCGGTTCCAGATAGGCTTCGGCTTCGCGGCTCAAGCCAACCCAGGCGGCGAAGACCAAGGCCAGGCCGGCGCCGATGGCAAAGCCCAGCAGCACTCGCAACAGGCTGGCGCTGATGTGTTTCCACAGCGCACCTTCGGCCAGGTCGCCGAGGGTCAGGGCGATCTCGCTGGGGGCCGGCATCTGGTAGGCGGGCAACCAACCGATGCGCACGATGATCTCCAGGAGCACGATGATCAGCACCGGCAGGGCCAATCCCTTGAGGCGCAGCCGCCAGCGGTCGGAGTTGAACAGGGGCGTTTTGCCCGCTGCGGGCAGGGCCAGGCGCGGGCTGGAGAGGTCTTTGCTGTTGCTGCTCATGGCGGTTCTCCGGCAACGCCGAATCCGCGCCAGGCGCGGATCGGTTGTCACTTGGGCAAGGGGTTATTGACGGGCCACGGCCTGCTGGCGGCCGGTGTCGAGCAGTTGATCGATCACCTGGTCCACATTCACCCCGCGACGGACCAGCTCCTCGGAAACCAGGATCGGTGCGGCAGCCTTGGAGGCCAGCACATCCTTGGCACTCAATTGCGGGCTGCCCAGGTCGGTGCGTGACAGTTGCAGCCGGGCAACTTCCAATGGCAGTCCGGATGCGTCGGCCAACAATTTGGCCAACTCTTGCGGATGCTCCAGCGACCACGCCCGGGCCTGTTCGTAGGCGGCGAGCACGGTGTCGATGGTCTGCGGATGCTCCTGGGCATATTTCTCCGTGACGCTGACCACGCCGTAACTGTTGAAGGCGGGGTTGCGATACAGCAGGCGCGACCCGGCCTGTACTTCGCTGGCGGCCATGTGCGGGTCGAGGCCGGCCCAGGCGTCGACGTCGCCTTTTTCCAGGGCGGCGCGACCGTCCGGGTGTTGCAGGTGCACCAACTCCACATCGTCTTTTTTCAGCCCTGCCTGTTGCAGGCTGCGCAGGGTGAACAGATAAGGGTCGGTGCCCTTGGTGGCGGCGATCTTCTTGCCCTTGAGGTCGGCGATGGTCTTGATCGGTGAATCCTTGCGCACCACCAAGGCCGTCCATTCGGCGCGGCTGTAGACATACACCGATTTGATCGGACTGCCGTTGGCCCGGCTCAGCACGGCGGCAAGGCTGGCGGACGAAGCGAAGTCGACGCCGCCGCTGTTGAGGTATTCCAGGGAGCGGTTACTGCCCTGGCTCAGCACCCAGCTGACCTTGGTCTGGGGCAGGGCCTTTTCCAGATAACCGAAGTGCTTGAGCACCAGGCTGACCGGCGAGTAATAGGCGTAATCCAGATGCACTTCGGCCGGCGGGCTTTCTGCGGCCAGGGTCATGGACGGCAGGCCCAGCGCCAGGACGCAGGCGCTGATCAGGTATCTGGCGCGGGCCAGGGAGAAGCGGACGTCGGGTTTCATGGAACAGCTCCAGACAAGGCGGCGAGAAGGCAATGTTCTTATTTCCGAAAGATCGGACCGCGAGAGGAAATCCCGCTTGAAAGGAATATTGCAGGCTCTGTGCCACAGCCCGGGAAAGGGCGGTTTACGGGCGTTGCCATGGAGTAACGGTTTCAGGGAAATGTTGCCCAGCCAACAGTCTGTTGCCGCGCTGTTGCGCCATCAACATCGGCTGCCTGTGATCATGAGCTTATGCAATAAAAGAATTTAGAATGTGAATTACAAGGACGTTATGTTCTATGAAACTCACTCAGGAAAGTCTTCATGAAGGTCTCCCGATCCCTGCGCCGTCTGCTCCTCAGCACATTGTTCGCCGCACCTTTGGTCCAGGCCGCCGAGCCGTTGGTACTGCACATTGGCGACCAGAACTATTACAACGTACGGGCTTCGGTGGAGGCCTCGGGCGTGCTTGAAGGCGCTGCCTACCGTGTCGACTGGAAACATTTCCAGGCCGCCGCGCCCCTGGCCGAGGCGCTGAATACCGGCGACCTGGACCTGGGTTTTCTTGGCGATTCAGGTTTTCTGTTTTTGGCGGCCAAGCAGGCGCCGGTGAAGTTGATCGGCGTTTCGCGGCAGAACCCGGACACTATCGCGTTACTGGTGCCCAAGGACTCGCCGGTCAAGACCATCGCCGACCTCAAGGGCAAGAAAGTCGCCTATTGGCCCGGTGCCTGGAGCCAGCAACTGACCTTGCGCGCCCTGGAGCAGGCCGGCCTGCCGGAGAATCATGTCGAATTCATCAAGCTGATGCCGATCGACGCGGCTGCGGCCTTGCCCCAGGGCAGCATCGATGCCTTTCCGGTGTGGGAACCCTATATCTCGCAACAGATCCTGTTTTCCGGCGCCCGGCCAATCCTGACGGCGAAAAACCTCATGCCCGGCCTCAGCGCTATTGCCGCTTCGACGTCGGCCATCGACAGTAAGCGCGAAGCCATCGCCGATTTCCTCGGGCGCGTGAAGCAAGCCCGTGCCTGGGTCGACAACCATACCGATGCATACGCCGACCTGTGGGCAAAAAAAGCCAATCTCGACCAGAACGTCTCACGCCATTGGTTGCGCCAGGCCCACATGAGCGTCGGCCCGGTAGACCAACAGGCGGCCGCCGACCTGCAAAGCACGGCGGACTTCCTGTTCAAGGTCAAGGCGCTGCCGGCTCCGCTGGCTACCGCCGGGATTATCGACACGTCCTTCAGCCAGGCCTTGAGCGAATAAATCGGGTCATTCCGGATCAGGGCACCAGTACGGCTTTTGCACTGCTGCCATGGGCGATCAGCGCGTACTGGGCCTTGCCGTCTGCCAGGGGGATTTCAAGGATATCCGTGGGAGCGTCGATGACGCCTGCCTCGAAGTGGCGGCCAAATTCTTCAAGCATCCGGGCGCAATCGGTGTTGTCGTAGAGCAGCGAGTTCACGCCGATCAAGACGCCGCCTTTGCGATAGAGCGCCAGGGCAGGGAAGTGCACCATCCCATCTGGCGGGGCGGCAATGATCGCGATGCGACCGAAGTTGGCCAATGCCGATACTGCTTCTTGCAGCCAGAAGCCAGTGGTGTCGAAGATGACCTGCGCGCCTGCGGGAAACACGGCTTTGACCTGTTCTGCAAGGCTGCCGGGTGCGCTGGTCACGATGACTTCGTAGCCTTTGGCTTGCAACTCGGCGGCCCGTTCCGGTCGCCGTACCGCCGCAAGCACACGTGCACCACGGGCCTTTGCCAGGGCCAGCGCTGCGCTGCCTACCGCGCCATTGGCGCCAATCACCAGAAACGTCGTGTCACGCTGCACGTTGGATCGTTCAACGGCATCGTAGGCGGTGGTGAAAGGTACGCCGATGGCCGCCGCCTGGACGAAAGACAAGCGCTCGGGTTTCAGGGCCACGCCACTGGCCGGAACCGTGAGGAATTGCGCATGGGAGCCGTCACGCAGGAACCCCGGGCCCTTGCCGGTTCCCCAGACCGCTTTGCCCAGCAGATGTGCGGGGCCTTGCTCGACCACCCCGGCGAAATCACGGCCGGGCACACGGGGCAAGGTGGTATAGGGAAAACGACCCTCCACATTTTTAACGTCACTGGGGTTGATCCCGGCGGCCTTGACCCGGATGAGGACTTCATCGGCACCAGGAACGGGGGTTGGCAAGTCGACAAGCGAGAGATAGTCCAGGCTGCCGGTGGCGCAAAACTGTAGGGCTTTCAAGCTGCAATACTCCTCGACGAAATGAGGGTCGAGGATAGCGTCCGAGCCGAGAGCGAGCCCGCCAGAGACTTTCGTCTATCGGACAAATCCCCTGGATGCCATCGCGTGCTTATACGCTGACGGTGCAATGCCCAGGGAGCGGCGGAACATCTCGCTGAAACTGCTCAGCGTATAGCCCAACCGTGCCGCTATCGCCCCCACCGAGTCGCCCTCCAGGAGTGCGGCGACGGCGTGGGCAAGTTGCACTTGTCGGCGCCACTCGGTAAACGTCAGGCCAAGCTCGGCATGGAACAACCTGGCCAACGTGCGCGTGCTGGCCCCCACCGACTCGGCGTGTTGCTCAAAGGACATGGCGAGTCCGGGGACATCGAGCACCGTCTCGCACAAATTGCGCAAGCGTCGATCCCCACCAACGGGCATGGGCACTTTGAGCACCGCCGAGCGCAGTTCACGAAGTTCCAGCACCAGCAGGTTGTCCAAGGCATCACGCATCGCCGGATCAGGACGGTTGCCCAGCGCCACTCGACGGATGATCAGTTCGCGCAGCAGTTTGCTGACCTCGAGTACTTCCAGCTCAAGCCCCACGCTCATGGCGAGTTCTGCACGCAAATACAGATTACGCATTTCCAAGGGCGAAACGACTCGGATCCCGTGTGTGACCCGAGGCGGCAGCCACACCGCGCGCTGCGGCGGCACCAACAGTGCCGCGCCGGGCGTATCGACCCACATGAGGCCACTTTGCGCGTAGAGAAGCTGGCCCCATTCATGATGATGAGGCGCGATCAACATCCCGGACGGGTAGGTGCGGGAAAGTGGTTGGACAAGATGAGTCGTGTCCGTCAGATCGGGGGGTGAAGCAAGGGCCATGACCGGAGCTCGGAATGATATCGGTGCTTTTTAGCACAAGTGCGCAGGGGTTGGAGCCTGGCTGGGCCAGCCCGTCAGAGCTTGCTTGGGGCGATTGTGCCGCCGCGATCGCGAGCAGGCTCGCTCCCACAGTTTTCCGGGGTGATAGTGAGATTCGAGAGACACCCTCAATCCCCTGTGGGAGCGAGCCTGCTCGCGATCGCGGCGGCTCAGGTCGTACTAGGATTGAATGTTGCGCCGATGACTATGCCGCCTCCGCCGCCATCGCCGCCTGGACGCTGGGGCGTGCTGCGATTCGCGCCATGAACGAGGCCAGCACCGGCCAGTCCCCGATCTGGATATTGAACGACGGCAGCCAGTTCAAGACGGTGAACAGATAGCCGTCGGCCAGGCCGAAGGTGCCCATCAGGTAATCCTGTTGTTCAAGCGCCTGGCTGAGGTAGTCCAGGCGCCTGAACAGTTTTTTCCTGAAGATGGCTTTGGTCGGCTCGGCAATATCGGCGTTGAACAGTGGGGCACATCCGCCGTGGATCTCGGAACTGATGAAGTTCAACCACTCCTGCAGGCGCACCCGCTCCCAGGTGCCATTGGCTGGCGCCAGCGTGTTTGCGGGGACCAGATCGGCCAGGTACTGGACGATGGCGGGCCCCTCGGTCAGGACATTCCCGTTATCCAGGACCAAGGCGGCCACGTAGCCCTTGGGGTTGATGGCCAGGAAGTCGAATCCGTCGGCGGTTCGCTTGGTCTTGTTGTCGACCCGAATCAATTCAAAGGGCAGGCCCAATTCCCGCAGCACGATGTGCGGGGACAATGAGCAGGTCATGGGGGCAAAGTACAGTTTCATCGTTTCCTCAAGGACGGGGGGACGTGCCGCCAGGATCCGTGAGGGAAGGAACATTTTCAAAGGACATCTTCAGTGCTAGCGTATGACAAAATCTCATGAGCAAGACAAACCTCCATGGCCAGTCGAATCCCTTCTCTCAATGGCCTGAAAGCATTCGAATCAGCCGCCAGGCACATGAGCTTTACCAAAGCCGCGCAAGAGCTGAACGTCACTCAAACAGCCATAAGCCACCAAATTCGCCGGCTCGAAGATGAGTTGGGCGTGCGCCTGTTCCTGCGGCTCAAGGATGGCCTGGCCCTGACAAACGAAGGCCATGCCTATTTTCCTGGCGTTCGTGCGGCGTTCCAGGAGTTGCGCTATTGCACGCAGACGTTGCTGGAGAATCGCAATAACAGCGTGTTGACGATCAGTACCCTGGTTTCATTTGCCTCCAAATGGCTGTTGCCGCGCCTGGCGTCTTTCCAGCAGGCATTCCCCACTATTGATGTGCGCGTCACGGCGTCCACCGACTGGGTGGATTTTCGTCAGGGCGGCGTAGATGCGGCCATTCGCTACGGTCATGGGGGCTGGAAGGGGATGCGGGCCGACTGGCTGATGGCCGATGAAATCTTTCCGGTGTGCAGCCCCAGGCTACTGCAAGGTCCAACGGCCTTGGAGAAACCGGGCGATCTGGCCCGGCACACGTTATTGCAGGTTAGCGGCGTGACCGGCGACGACTGGAGTTCATGGTTGAGTGCCGCCGGCCAATCGAAAAAACTGGCCGAAGGCAGCCGGTTGACCTTCGACCTTGCCATGATGGCTGTACAGGCTGCTGTCGACGGCCTGGGGGTATGCATCGGACGTTCAACTTATGTCGAGGATGACCTGAAGGCAGGACGGCTGGTTGCACCCTTCGATCTGCGATTGAAGTCTGATCTCGGCTTCTATTTCGTGAGCCCCCATGACATGGCCGATTCCCCAAAAGTGCAGGCTTTTAGAACCTGGTTGATGGATTCCGTGGGTTTTGGTGCAGAAAAGTGATTACAGCGTACCGTTCAGTCTCCAACCAGTGAGCCGATATAAATTAAGAAGGTCCGGTTACTTTCAGGGTTCACCGAGGGTACGTCATGTTTAATAAGAAACTAAAAAATGAACTGACGGCTAGGACGGCCGAATTGGCAACATACAAGGGACTGGTTGGCGCCTTGGAGCGGTCGATGGCGGTTATCGAGTTCAGCCCCGATGGCAAGGTCCTTCGGGCGAACGAGAATTTCCTGAGCACGATGGGCTACCGTGCGGATCAATTGGCGAACCTGTCCCACAGGGATTTCTGCACCCCGGCGCTGACGGGCAGCGCCGAATACCGTGAATTCTGGAACCAATTGCGCGCCGGCAAATTCGTTTCCGGTACGTTTCAGCGCCGCAGTGCGTCAGGCCAGAATGTATGGTTGGAAGCCAGCTATAACCCGGTCATGGACGAGCAAGGCCGCGTCGTGAAGGTGGTCAAGTACGCACTCGATGTCACCGCCAGAGTGGCCAATGAGGCCGAAACCCGTGGCCGGCTGGCGGCGCTCGACCGTGCCATGGCAGTGATCGAGTTCGACCTGGGTGGCAACATCCTGACCGCGAACGACAACTTCATGAATGTCATGAATTACTCGCTGGCCGAGCTCAAGGGCAAGCATCACCGGATGTTCTGCGAGCCCAGCCTGGTGGGCAGTGCGGAGTACAGTGATTTCTGGCGGCGTCTCAACGCCGGTGAATTTTTCAGCGGTCAATTCAAGCGTCTCGGCAAAAACGGCAAGGTCGTCTGGCTGGAAGCCAGCTACAACCCGGTCTACGACGCCGAAGGCAAGTTGTGCAAGATTGTGAAGTTCGCCAGTGACATCAGCGAACGGGTGGAGAAATTCGAAGAGGACTCCCGCGGCGCTTCCCGTGCGTATCACATCTCCGCCGAAACCGAACGGGTGGCCGAACAGGGCGCCCAGGTGATCCACCAGACCGCCAAGGAGATGCGCGAGATCGCCGACAACATCGGTGCCTCCGCGCGTCTGGTTGGGCAACTGGGGGCGCGTTCGGAAGAGATCACGGCCATCGTCAACACCATTCGCGGCATTGCCGACCAGACCAACCTGCTGGCCCTCAACGCGGCCATCGAGGCTGCGCGCGCCGGTGATCAGGGAAGGGGCTTCGCGGTGGTGGCCGACGAGGTCCGGCAACTGGCCGGGCGCACCAGTCGCTCCACCTCGGAGATTGCCGAAATGATCGGCATGATCCTCTCCGAAACCCGCGATGCGGTCGCGAGCATGAACATAACCCATGAAGGCGCATTGCGCGGTGTCACCCTGGCGGACCAGGCCGGATCGGTCATCGTGCAGATCCGGAACGGGACCACCGATGCCCTCGATGCGGTGAGCATGTTCGCGTCCAAGCTCGACGAGTCCGAGGTGATTCCCAAGACGGCTATCGGCTGGGTGGGTTGACGTGAGCTGAGGCCTCGCCCTTGCGATCCATGCGCTTGACCAATTCAAGCAGTACCGCGCGCAACTCTGGCGGTCGCACGGGCTTGGCCAGCACCGAGATATTCAGGCTTTGCAGTGATTGACGGATCCGCTCGATCTCATGCCCGGTGATGACCAGCGCCGGGACTTGCCAGCCGCGCTGTTCGCGTATCGCGGCGATGCATTCGGAGCCTGAAATTCTTGTGCCCAGGTCGAAATCGGCGATGACGATGTCGCAATCACTGGCCAATCCCTCGCCGTCGCTGTGGGCCTCGACCTCGCAGCCCCATTTTTCCAGCAGCGCCGAGGTCGCCATCAGCACGTTGGCGTCGTCTTCTACCAGGCACACTCGCAAACCGTCCAGGCGATTCTGGACGGGCACGACCTTGGGCGACGTGATGCGTGGTGCCGCTGGTTCCAGGCCGCTGATCGCCACCCTGGTGCCTTGTCCGACCTTGGAGCGGATGTGTATATCGACGTCCAGTAGCTGGCTGATGCGCTTGACGATGGACAGGCCCAGGCCAAGGCCCTCGACATCTTTGTCGCGCACATGACGCACGCGGTAGAACTCCTTGAACACTTCGGGCAAATGTTCGGCGGCAATGCCGCGTCCCTTGTCGTAGATCACCACGGCCAGGCGTTTGCCCTGGCGACGCACGCCGATCAGCACAGGTTGGCCGGGCGCGTACTTGAGGGCGTTGGACAGCAGGTTCTGGACCATCGTGGTCAGCAAGCCGGGATTGACGCTGACCCAGTAAGGACAGGCGCGCAGACGCAGTTCGACACCGGCCCAACGGGCCGCCTCGGTGTTTTGCTTGACCACGTCTTGCAGCAATTGGCCCAAGTGTACGGTGTCGGCCTTCGGCATCAGCTGGCCGTGATCCAGGGTGTAGATATCGAGGATCGAGCGAAACAGTTGCGATACGGTGTGCAGCGAGCGGTCGATGTTGTCCACCAGCCGCAACTCTTCAAGCCCCAGCCGGGCGTCACGCAGGCAGGCGGTGAACAGGCCGATGGAGTGGATCGGTTGGCGCAGGTCATGGCTGGCCTGGGCCAGGAACCGCGACTTCTCCTGATTGGCCGAAATGGCCTCTTCGGAGGCAATGCGTGTGCGCTTGAGCAAAATGTGCGCGTAGGCAGGCACCACGATGGTGGTGACAATCAGCATCAGGAACATGTAGGGCTGCGTGCGCCAGAATGGGTTCAGCCAGAAAATCAGCACCAGGGTCGACAGCGCGATAACGGTTGCCAGCGCCAGGTAGCGCGAGCCGAAGCGCATGCCATTGCCTAAAGTGACCCAGAGCAGCGCTGCGTAGATCGGCAGTGCGCTTTCACCTCCCAGCACCATGGCGAACGCGATGCCCGTGTAGTCATGCAGCATCGAGAAAAGGCGTCGCCAGAAGAAGTGTCCTGGCCAGCGCTTGATGATCATGCGCAGGAATACCGAGGCGACGATAAACGTCACGATGTAGACGATGATGGGCACGTAGCCTGTGGCACCACCGGGATGGATACTGGCCAATACGGCGATATACAGCAGCGCACAGGCGCTGACGATCAGGCGCAAGGTGGCCTGGTCGAGTTCACTGTTCTTTTCCACTGGTTTTTGAACCTCATGAGCTTCTGATGCCTTGAGCAATCGTAGCGGCTAGCCCATCCGTGCTATTCAGAATTGTTGCCCGAGCCGGGATACTTCAGGGGGTATTACCACTCAGGACGTCGGGAGAGTACATGAACGGAGTCGTTCGTTTTGTCAGTGTGATCAGCGCCACGATGCTGTGCGCTTCAGTGGCCCATGGGGGGAGCCAGGCGTGCACGATGGAGGGCGAAATGACTGTCATGGGGCAACACATCGAGGCGAAGGACTGCGTGCAGGCGAGCGATAAGCAGCCGGTGGCCAAGTTCCGCTCCAGCTGTGAGGCCTATGCCAACATGCCGGTCGCACTGGGTGGCGAAGCGGGCAGAATCACCTATTCACAGGCCTGCCCGGAAAATCCCCAAGGCACCTGTTTGAATGTGAATGGGCAGGGCGTGGACTTCTATTACTACAAACGTACCGCTGAGCTGTTGGACAGCACACGCAAGGGTTGTGCCTTGAGTGGAGGTACCTGGAAGGAGTGATCGGCGAGGGTGGGGGCAGGCTTGATGCTGCCCCCACCGGACGAGCCATTACGTCAGTAGACCCTGTAGTACTTCACGACGTCATCGACGAAATAGATGGTCAATACCGAGCCTTGGGTCTGGCTTTGGCCCGTTTTCGTGCCGGTCACGCTGCTGACGTCGTTGGCCACGGTCTGTGCCTTGGACAGTTGTGCCGAGGTGTCGTACATCTTCTGGCGCGTTTCGGTCGACACGTATTTATTGGCCAGCTTCATGTATTTATCCAGACCCTCATCGCTCTTTTCATAGGTCCAGTTCGACTCGTTGCTGGTACTGGTCGAATTGAGTTCTTCATTGGTCGGCGCACCGAACATCTGTGTGATCTGGCCTTTTGTCGTCTTGCCCGGAATGATCGTTTGCTTGAGGTAAGCGACGTCGTATTTCCTGGCGCCCTGATTCAAGGAGCTCATCAAGTTACCCAAGTCACCGGTGTTTGCACAACCGTTGAGTACGCCCGCCAGCACGCACAGCGCCAATCCATTTCTAAGTGTTTTTCCATATTCGAAGGACATGATGACTTACCTTGAGTTAATGTCAGGACCATTCCATTTCAACCGGGTGACGGTGAAGTTGACCCAGCATTGCGCCGCCTACCGATTTATTTGAGTAATAGGCTTCGCACGCCAAAACGTTTCAATAGGCACAGGGATACTGCACGGCGTATGGCGCGTTGGCTTTTATGTCTGGCTGTTCGAACAGCCTTTTTAAGGAGCGTCCACAGCTTAGGGGGGAGTACTGGGCGAAGCTATAGTACAAGTGTGCTATGGCCTTGGAGGCGGGCAAAGAGGATAACGCTCAATTAATATTGCGGCGGCATATATTTAATTGTCTTGTTTTTCCGACCATCCGCCATTACTGGGGAAATTGGAAAATTGCGCCGCGGCCGCCGCGCGTGTGGGGACACCCAGGGATTTGAGCAGGCTTGAGACATGGATGCGCACCGTGAAGGGGGAAATGCCCAAGTCCCGCGCGATCTCCTTGTTGGTCTTGCCGGCGGCGATCAAGCCAAGCACTTGCCGTTGGCGCGTGGTCAGTTGGGAAAGTGCATCGTCCATGATCGAGTTTTCGGCTTGATACTTCACTACCACTTCGCCTTCGCGTATTGCCATGATGGCGTCGGCAATACCGGCGGGGTCGATATTCTTGCCGATGAAACCGTCGGCACCCTGGGCCATCACCTGGGAAATAACCTCGATGTCATCCACCATTGAAACCACGATGATCGAGGTGCGTTTGAATTCACTGCGCAGTTGGCCTATGACTTGCAAAGATTTGATCCCGGGGAAGCGCAAGTCGAGTATCAGGGAGTCTACTTCCACCCCGGACCGTGCCAGCGCCAATACTTCGTCCAGATTGCCAGCTTGTTCTATGGTTGCAGTTGGCATGAGTCGTTCAATGGTCCTGAGCATTCCTTCGCGAAACAAAGGATGGTCGTCTGCAACAATTACTCTGCACGTCATGTTTTCAGATCCTTCTGATCTTCAAGTCCGCGAATCGTAACCTAAACTACCCCCTCGGGTTTCAAGTTTGATACAACCTTTCATGTTGGAATAATCCTGTGACCATGACGGAAAAGAATAGCGAGCTTGATCAGGCTACGTTGAGATTGACGGTCGGGGCCTGTGCTTCACTCTACGTCATTGTCGTGGCGTGTCTGGCCAGTGACTTCGATACCTATGTACCGATCCTCTGGTACATGACGTTTTTCTTCGGCGTCGCGGTCCCGCTGCGCATGGCGGTCAAGCGCTGGCCCGGGCACTTCTTCCTGCGTCGGCTTTTTGCCATGACGCTGGACTATGCAAGCCTCGCCTTCGCCTTGATCGTGGGTGGGGAGGGCACGCTGCCGGTGTACGCGGCAGTGCTCTGGGTCACGTTGGGCAATGGCATGCGTTTCGGCTCGCGCTACCTGGCGCTGGCAACCGCTATCGCGCTGTCGACCCTGGGGGTGATTTTCCTGCTCACGCCGTTCTGGCGTGGCCAGCCCTACCTGTTCCTGACGTTGATCGTCACCACCATCGTGGTGCCAGCCTACGCGCATATCCTGCTGACCCGTACCCGCATCGCTTCGGAAGAGGCGATTGCCGCGAACCAGGAGAAATCCCGCTTCCTGGCCCAGGCCAGCCATGACTTGCGCCAGCCGATCCACTCGATCGGCTTGTTCACCGCCTGCCTGCGCGACGCCCGGCTGGGCCAGGAAGAACTGCGACTGGTGGATAACATCGACCGTTCGCTGCATATCGTGTCGCAGCTGTTTCGTTCGATCCTGGACATCTACACCCTCGATAATGGGCAGCTTGAACCCCAGGCCGAACCCGTGCACCTGGGCGCGTTGCTCCAGGACGTGGTCAAGCAGAACACCGAAGCCGCCCGTTGGGCCGGTGTCGAGTTGCGCCTGCGGCCTTGTCGGCATTGGGTCAACGTCAATGCCGGCCTGTTGGCGACCATGGTGCAGAACCTGGTCTCCAATACGCTCAAATATGCCCCCGGCCAACCGGTGTTGATCGGCGTGCGTCCGAGAGGCAGTGGCCTGGCCATCGTCATCTATGACAAGGGCCGAGGCATTGCCGCCGAACACCTGCCCGAGGTGTTCAAGGAGTTTTATCGGGTACGCCATGTCCGTGACAAGGATGTCGAGGGGCTGGGGCTGGGGTTGTCCATCGTGAAGCGCATCAGCCACTTGATCAATCTGGACATCCAGCTGGACTCCCGGCTCGGCCAGGGCACCCGCGCCATGATCCAAGGACTGGAAAGGGTCGCGCCGAGGGCTGCGGTGGACAGGCCGGTGCCCACCCAAAGCCGCTTGCAGGGCTTGCGGGTGTGCCTGGTGGAAGATGACGCCAACGTGCTGATGGCGACGTCCGCGCTGTTGGAGAAATGGGGATGCGAAGTGGAAACCCACAGCGACGGAGTGGGCGTGACCAGTGACTGCGACATCATCATTGCCGACTTCGACCTGGGTACGAAGGTCTCGGGTTCCGAGTGCATTGCCGCGATTCGCGAACACCGGGGCTGGGAAGTCCCCGCCATGATCATGACCGGCCATGAAATCGAGAGAATTCGCCATGCGCTGCACCACATGAACATTTCGATCCTGGCCAAGCCCGTGCGCCCCCCGGAGTTGCGGGCGACCTTGCTCGAGCTGACCAAGACTTTCGCCAGCATCAGGACATGACCCCACCCAAGCCATGCCAAGCAGCCATCAGCCGGGTTTTCCACCATTCCATTTTATGAAACGGTGGATTGCAGTTTGTGCGTATTCCTGCGCAGCCGCTTTGGGCAGAAGATGACTCCAGCCACTTGCACACCTGTGCAGACGATGGCGGAGAATCTCTAACCGTAGCGCACTGGCGCAGGCGTTCATGCTGCGAAGCGCGAGGAGTAGCTGATGGACGAAGCCTTGCAAGCAAAAAACTCGCCCTGGCATGAAGGAGAGCTGGCGTTGCAGCGCTCCGTCGGAGCAGTCGACATGATGGCCAGTGTCGGTCAGCGGCAACTGGCGCGCACCTGGATGCCGGACCAGCATCGGGAGTTCTACGCCCAACTGCCTTTCGTAGTGCTGGGGGCCGTAGACCGGCAAGGCGATGTGTGGGCGACCCTGCGCGCGGGGCAACCGGGCTTCATGAACTCGCCCGATCCGCAGACCCTTCACATCAACCTCGAGCCTGAACCGAACGACCCGGCCCAGGAGGGCATGGGCGAAGGGGATGCCATCGGGATGCTGGGCATCGAGTTGCACACCCGCCGCCGCAACCGCATGAACGGTGTCGTGCGTCGTCAGCTCGAGCCAGGGCTCGAAATTTCAGTGAGCCAGGCGTATGGCAACTGCCCTCGCTACATCAACCTGCGCCAATACCATTTTGTCGACGCACAGGCCGTCGCGCCGGTTCAATTGTCTGTGTCAGACCCGCAAGTCCGGCGCCTGGTGACGGCAGCCGATTCGTTCTATATCGCCACCTATGTGGTGCGCGATGGCGAGCGGCAGGTCGATGCTTCTCATCGTGGCGGCAAGCCGGGGTTCGTGCGCATGGATGAGGACGGGTCGCTGACCATCCCGGACTTTTCCGGCAACCTGTT
Organism: Pseudomonas sp. FP2300; assembly: GCF_030687595.1. Lineage (NCBI taxonomy): Bacteria > Pseudomonadati > Pseudomonadota > Gammaproteobacteria > Pseudomonadales > Pseudomonadaceae > Pseudomonas > Pseudomonas sp. FP2300. The sequence continues at coordinate 3,973,345 of NZ_CP117440.1, read as the reverse complement.
CTTCAACACGCTGGGCAACATCCTGCTCAACCCACGGGCCGGGCTGGTGTTCGTCGATTTCCAGACGGGCGATCTGCTGCAAATGAGCGGCTCGGCGCAAGTCCTGCTGGACGACCCTCAGATCAGCGCGTTCCAGGGCGCCGAGCGGCTGTTGCGCTTTACGCCGCAACGCATCGTTTATCGCCCGGCGGCCATTGCGCTGCGCTGGAAGGATCAGGACGAGGGCGAGTCGCCCAATTCAATGATGACCGGCAGCTGGGAGCAGGCCACCGAGCGCTTGCAGGCTGAGGCACTGCGTAGCCGCTGGCGTGCGTTGCGGGTTGCGCGGGTGGTCGATGAAAGCCCCAGCATTCGCTCGTTCTATCTGCAAGCGAGCGATGGCTTGGGTTTGCCCCGGTTCGAAGCCGGGCAACATTTGCCAGTGCGGATCTTGCTGGAGGGACAGACCACGCCAGCGATCCGGACCTATAGCGTATCCAGTGCGCCGTCGGATGATTTCTTGCGCATCAGCGTCAAGCGCAATGGCTCGGTATCGTCCCACCTGCATGAGCGGGTGCAGGCGCTGCACGAGATCGAAGCGCGGGCGCCCCAAGGCCATTTCACCGTCCAGGCCACCGAGCGGCGTCCGTTGGTATTGCTGGCAGCGGGGGTGGGCATCACGCCGCTGTTGTCGATGTTGCGCGAGGTGGTTTACCAGGGGCTGCGCATCAGCCGCATGCGCCCGGTCTGGCTGGTGCAAAGCGCCCGTACGGTGGCCGACCTGGCGTTTCGTGACGAAATCGACGAACTGGCCGCCCGCGCCGGCGACAAGTTGCAGGTTTTGCGCATGGTCAGCCAGCCACCCACTGAGGCCGGCGACGCCGCTGGCTTCGACCTGGCCGGCAGGATCGATGTGGAACTGCTCAAGAAACTGCTGCCGCTCAATGACTACGACTTCTATCTGTGCGGGCCGGGCAGCTTTACCCAGGCGCTGTACGACGGGCTGCGCAAACTGCGCATTCCTGACGATCGCATTCACGCGGAAACCTTCGGTCCCTCCACGCTTGTACGAGATATCGAAGTCACTGTCCCGGCGCCACAGCAGGTGCCGGCCGCGAGCGAAGCGGTGAAGGTCTTGTTCGCCAGCTCCGGCAAGGAAGCGCGTTGGGAACCCGGCAGTGGGACGTTGCTCGAACTGGCCGAAGCGCGCGGTTTGAACCCGGAATTCAGTTGCCGGGGCGGTTCCTGTGGCACCTGCAAAACCCGCTTGAGCCGCGGCCAGGTGCATTACTTGAGCATGCCGGCCGAACCGGTTGGCGAAGGTGAAGTGCTGATCTGTTGCGCGGTGCCGGCCCAAGGGAGCGAGCCGTTGGTGCTTGAGGCCTAGTGGCCTGTGTGGCTAATTCGTGCACTCAACTTCGGCGCCAGTGCTTGCCAAGCTGCGTTACCATTCCTCGCCGTAGCGGGCTACGACTCGTCATGGCGCCTTGCCTGGCAATCACTGGCACTCGAATTTGAGTACTCGAATTAACCGTACAGGCCACTAGTCTGGCGAGCCGACTGTTTCACCGAGTGAAATGCTGGATTGTAAAAGCTGGTTATTCCGCTCTGCGGCACAGGAGCAGAGGATAGCGCCATCGACGCGATCACCGCTTCGAGCCAAAAAACAACACGGAGTACGTCATGTCTGAGAAAGCGATCAAACTTTATCGCCATCCGTTGTCGGGTCACGCCCATCGTGTCGAACTGATGCTCTCGCTGCTTGGCCTGCCGACCGAGCTGATATTCGTGGACTTGATGAAAGGCGAGCACAAGACCCCGGAATTCCTCGCCATCAACAGTTTTGGCCAGGTGCCGGTGATCGATGACAACGGCACCGTCCTGGCTGACTCGAACGCGATCCTGGTCTACCTCGCGGCCAAGTACGGCAAGGGGCAATGGCTGCCCGCCGATCCGCTGGCCCAGGCCCGGGTGCAGCGCTGGCTTTCGGTGGCGGCGGGGCAGATCAACCAGGGGCCGGCCAACGCCCGCCTGATCACCGTGTTCGGCGCCGGTTATGACGCCGAAGACGCGATCAAGCGTTCCCACGCCCTGTTGCAAGTGATGGAACGGGAGTTGGGGCAAAGCCGGTTCCTGGCCGGTGAGCAAGCGACCATCGCCGACGTTGCCGCGTACACCTATGTATCCCACGCGCCGGAAGGCAACGTCGCGCTGACCGAATACCCGAACGTCCGGGCCTGGTTGGGCAGCATCGAAGCCTTGCCGAACTTCGTCGGCATGCAGCGTACCGCCAAGGGCTTGCAGCAAGCCTGATTCAAGGCATAGGAGCTTGCCGGGCGGCATCTTCCGGCAACCCCCTTGCGTTACCCGGCAACGACATTCAATTCACGTGCCCTCAACCAAGGCTGGATCGCCCATGGATCGCTTTCAGGAAATGCAGATTTTCATGGCGGTTGCCGAGGAGGAGGGGTTCGCCGCTGCTGCCCGTCGACTGCGCATTTCGCCTCCGAGCGTGACGCGCGCCATTGCGGCGATGGAGGAGCGGATCGGCACCCAGCTGTTGTCTCGCACCACCCGCAATGTGCACCTGACCGAAGCGGGGCAACGCTATCTGGAAGATTGCCGGCGGATCCTCAGTGAACTCGAGGAAGCCGAGGAGGCCGCTGCCGGTAGCTACTCGATCCCCTGCGGGTATTTGACGGTCACCGCTCCGGTGCTGTTTGGCGAGTTGTACATTGCACCCTTGCTGACGGATTACCTGGATCAGTTTCCTTCGGTACACCTCAACGCCTTGTTGGTCGACCGCGTGGTGAATATCGCCGACGAGGGCATCGACGTGGCGATACGCATCGGCCATTTGCAGGAAAACAGCCAGCACGCCATCAAGGTGGGAGAAGTGCGCCAGGTGATTTGTGGCGCCCCGGCTTACTTTCAGCGACATGGACGGCCAACGCATCCTGGCGAGTTGAGCAAGGCCAATATCGTGATGTCTTCGGCCAGTCATCTGCTGAGCCACTGGCAGTTCATGGACGAGACCAACTCGCTGAGCTTGCGCTTCGATCCACGCCTGGTGGTGACTGCGAATCAGGCGGCGATCAATATCGCCTGCCAGGGCTGGGGCGTTACCCGAGTGTTGTCCTATCAGGTGGCCCGACAGGTCGCCGATGGTGAACTGGAAGTGGTGCTCAAGGCGTTCGAGCCGCCGGCGTTGCCGATTCACGTGGTGTATCAGAAGAGCAATCGAGTGCCGGCCAAGGTGCGCACGTTCGTGGACTTTCTCAGCGATCGATTGGGCGGCGACGTGACGCTCAAGCCTGTCGAAAGAGGCCTCGCCTGATGGCGCGTCACCACGAAATGCTGATGTTCCACGCACTGTCGCAATGCCCCAGCCTCGCCTCGGCAGCCCTGCACCTCAACGTATCCGGACCGACCGTGATGCGCGCCGTCGCTCGGCTGGAGGCGCGACTGGGCGTGCAATTACTGTCGCGAAGCACGCGCGGGGTGGTGCTGACAGAGGCCGGGGTCGGCTTCATGGCCGATTGTTCACGTATCCTCAAGGCCATCGACGAGGCCGAGGCGTCTGCCAAGGGCTGGCATGTCCAGGCGCAGGGCAACCTGACGGTCCTGCTGCCCCTGCTGTTCAGCCGCTATATCATGGCCCCGATGCTGGCGGGCTATATGGACCAGTACCCTGAGATCAAGGTATTTGCCCACTACCACGATCGTTTTCCGAACATGCATGAGGAAGGGCTGGATGTGGCGGTGCTGGTGGGGCATCTACCCAGTTGTTCATTGATAGCACGACCTGTCGGTAGCGTTCGCTCGCTTGTCTGCGCCAGTCCTGGCTACCTGGCGCTGCATGGTGAACCGGTTGTCCCGCAGGACCTGCACCACCATCGACTGATCGCCACGCAGGCCAACCAGGATTGGGTTCAGTGGCCCTTCCAGCAAGAGGGCGAGGCCAACTTCCTCAAGGCACGCACACGACTCAACTGCGCCACGCTACAGGCGGCCATCGACGCCGCGGCTCATGGTGCCGGGTTGATGCGCTGCTTGAGCTATCCGTTGTACGACTATCTGAGCAGTGGGCGCTTGCGCCGGGTCTTGCAGCCCTATGAGCCGCCCTCGATACCGGTTCATGTGGTCTACCGGGAAAGACGCAAGGCGCCGATGCGCGTGCGCAGTTTCGTGGACTACATCGTCGAGCACCTGCGCGAGCACCCAGCCCTGCGCGCCGATGCTTGTTGAGTGTCAGCGGATCCCACGGCGTAAGCGTCCTGGGGCCTCACCGTAGGTTTCCTTGAATTTCTTGCTGAACGCGGCCTGGGATTGGTAGCCAACCTGTACCGCGATATCGCTCAAGCCCAGGTGTGAATGGCTGAGCAGGCTGAAGGCCAGCTCCATTCGTACTTGCGTCAACAGCACCCACGGCGAGACGCCGGCCACCTTGATGAACGCGCGCATGAAGCTGGCCCGGGACATGCTCGCGATCTCCGCCAGGCCTTGAATGGTCCACTCGTACGCAGGGTCCGCCAGCATCGCTTGCCAGGCTCGGCCCAGACGTTTATCGCCCAGCAGGGCCAGTGAGCCGCTGTCCTGCCCGTGGCTGGCCAGGTGCGCACGCAGGATCAGGGTGAACAGGGCCTGGGACAGGGCGTCGAGCAAGAAGCGCGCGCCGGGTTTATTTTCATCCGCTTCCCCGCGAAGGATCTCCACCAATGCCGGCAATGGTCCATTGGCCGGTAATGCGCCGCTGGGAATCACCAGGTACTCGGGCAAGGCGCCGAACAGCAACGAAGCCCGGTTGAAGTGAAAACCACCGCAAAGCATATCCAGCTCCGCGCTGGCACCGCCAATGCGATGAATCGGCAAAGTGCCCCCGGTCACGACCCGGGGCGAGGTCGGCGTCACCGTTTTCCCGGGGCTGTGCATGACGTGTGGGGCGCCGCGCGGCAACAACAGGATGTCACCGGCGCGCATGGGCAAGCGCTGCCCGTCGGCAAACTCGACGCGACATTCGCCGGCCAGGACGATGTGATAGGGCGCCGTGCCCAGGGCTTGTTGCCCGTGATCCAGGGCCCAGTCGCCCTGGAATTGACAGCGCAGGTCCAGGCTGCCGCGAACGTTGGCCAGGCTGATGAGTTTATCGATCGCATTCATTTGAGCGTTTCGCCAAAAAAACTGAGCGCATTGAGCAAACCGCAGTGGCGCCGGGGTGAAAAACTGAGGGCGTCAAAACAGTACACCCAACCCACTCAGGAGTTAATGCCATGTTCAATAACTGGTCCGAATTGTTGCCCACCATCCAGAAAGCCTTTGGCGCGCTGGGTCGCAGCAACCCGAAAATGGTCAAGGCCTATATGGCGCTAGGGGAGGCCGCCAGCGAAAACAATGTGCTCGATGCCAAGACCCGCGAGCTGATCTCGATCGCCATCGCCGTGACCACCCGCTGCGACGGCTGTATCGCCGCCCACACGGATGCGGCGATCAAGGCCGGCGCGAGCCGTGAGGAAGTCGCAGCGGCCCTGGCAACGGCGATCTCGTTGAACGCGGGTGCTGCCTACATCTACTCGCTGCGGTCGCTTGAAGCCTATGACACGCTGAAAAAGCCGGCGTGATTTGCACCCGATCCCCAGCCCTGGAGCCTGAACGGTACCAGGGCTTTTTTTGTGCTGTCCGCTGCGATTGTTTCAGGTGGCGCAATTGAGTCATGAGGCTGCCGGGCATTCTCTAAAAATGGTTTGCCAGTGAAACTGATCCTGAAAGTGATTGACCACTCCAGGTCGTCGCAGCGCTCTGCACACAGCAGGAGATTCCCATGAACGACGCTACTTGCACTGACAGCCTTTGGCCGGATACCTCCGTCGCGATGTACCCAGAGCACGAAAGCGGCTTCCTGTTGCCCCAATTGATGGGCGCCTTGGCAAGCGAGTCCGCCGGCCCCGTTTCCAATGGCCTGTGTCGGCGGCGCTCGATCGGCACCGTGTTGACGAAGGCTGGCGTCTTTGTGATGCGGGTGCTGATTCATCGCGCGTCATGGCGGATGTAGATGCATCGTGTACGCCTATACAATGCTTGGAAATGCTCAAGCTCCAGGTGGTGGTTCCGATGTTGCTACGTCACTTGCGGTATCTGCTGGCGGTCGCTGACCACGGCGGCTTCACGCGCGCCGCCGAGGTGCTGCACGTCTCGCAGCCGACCCTGTCGCAACAGATTCGGCAACTGGAAGAAACCCTCGGTGTGAGTCTGTTCGACCGCACGTCTCGCACGGTCCGGCCGACGGATGCGGGCGCGGCCTATATTGAATGTGCCCGTCGGGTGCTGGTGGAACTGGCGGCCGGAAAGCGGGCGCTGCACGACGTCAAGGACCTCTCCCGCGGCACTTTGCGGCTGGCCATGACCCCGACGTTCATGGCTTACCTGGTCGGGCCGCTGGTGCGTGACTACAGCGCGCGATACCCGAATATCCATCTGCAGATCTTCGAGCTGTCGATGGTCGACATCGAGGCGGGGCTGGCCAATGACACCTTGGACATCGCCATCGCCTTCGATCAGGCCAGGCATGCCGATATCGAATCGATCCCGGCGTTCAGCGAGACACTGGGGCTGATGGTGGGGCGCAATCACCCGTTATACGACTGCCAGGTCGCACTGACGGCTGAGCAGGTCGGGCAACTGGAATTTGCTTTGTTGACCCCCGACTTTGCTACCCGTACGTGCATCGACGAATACTTCGCCCAGGCCCGGATCACGCCAAAAGTGAGCATCGAGGTCAACTCGGTCAACACACTGCTGGAAGTGATCAGGCACTCGACCGTTGCCACCATTCTTCCGGAGCCCATCGCCACCCAGGAGCGCGCACTGCGCAAACTGGCGTTGCTGGACGCGGCCCCTCGGCGTGGGGCCGCGCTGTTGCGGCGCAAGAACAACTATCACAGTGCGGCATCCATGGCCTTCATGGACATCATGCTGCAGTCGCCGTGCGGGCCGGCACGGCACACGCCCGAGGATTTTCAGCCAGGGGCCTGAAGCTGCGATTATCGGTGTCCAGGGCATCGATGGATCCGGTCTCGATGTCATAGACCCAGCCGTGCAGGTTCAGCAGGCCTTTCTCCTGGGCCAGCCGCACGCTCGGGTGCGTCTGGATGTTCGCCAATTGGGCGATGACGTTTTCACGCACCATCGAACTGACTTTCGCCGCGTCATCGACGTGAGGTCGTGACCCGTTGATGACCCTGGCCGACTCGGCGTGTTGCAGCCAACCGCTTACCGCTGGCAGATGATCCATGCAAGCGCATTTGGCGACGGCCGTCATCGCGCCGCAATCGGAATGACCACAGATTACGATGTCCTTCACGCCCAGTACCGCGACGGCATATTCCACCGTGGCGGAGACGCCGCCTGGATGTGGGCTGTAGGACGGCACGATATTGCCGGCATTGCGGATCACGAACAGTTCGCCGGGTTCCTGCTGGGTCAGCAGCTCAGGCACCACGCGGCTGTCGGAGCAGGTGATGAACAAGGTGCCTGGGTGTTGCGTGGTGGCCAGGTGTTTGAACAGATCGGTCCGTTGTGGGAAGACCTCTTCCTGGAACTTCAGGAAACCTTCGATGAGCGCTTTCATGATGTTCGCCTTGTAATGAAATTGGAGATGAATGAAGTGACTGGCTGCGGGGAGCAGCCAGTAGCAAGATCGTTGAGTGGTTTGGCCGCAGCCTACAGGCCAATGACCGGTCAGAACGGACGCAGGGGCAGGAACTTGCCGTCCAGTGTGATCACCGCGCGGGAGCCACCTTCCGGGTCCTCGACTTTCTTGATATCGAGCTTGAAGTTGATCGCGCTGATGATGCCGTCGCCGAACTGCTCATGGACCAACGCCTTGAGGGTGGTGCCGTAGATCTGGATCATTTCGTAGAAGCGATAGATCGTTGGATCGGTTGGCACACCGGCGAGGCTGCCGCGCAGAGGGATGATTTGCAGGCGGGCTATCGAGTCAGCGGTCAGGTCGAGTTTCTCGCCAATCACCTTGGCCGCGTGTTCCGGCAATGGGTGCTGGCCGAGCAGGGCGGCGGTGACGTAGGCAAGGCTCAGGCCGGTGTCGTCGGCCAGGTCCTGCCAGGACAGGTTCTTGCGCGCCTTGGCATCCAGCACTTCGGTGGTCAGGGCCAGGCTGGTGTCATTGTAGGCGTGAGACTGTTGCATGGCGTAGCTCCTATCGGTTTGGGGCGGGTTGATGTCGCTTGGGTGAAGCCATCATCTGCCGCTTGAGCTATAGCGTCCAAGACCGATATGCAATGCAATGTATTGGTGTTTCCTATGGATTGGGGCCGTCCCATGCTGGGAGAACTAACCCTTCATGCCGTTGTTCCTAATTGAATGCCAGGTAACGTGCGGATCGCTTCGATGGAAATGCCCGTTTGAAAACAAGGCCAGCAAAGCGGTGTTGAGTCTTGCCGCGAAGGTGTGTGGATTGAAGCTGACATACCCTGAAACCCAGATTTCAGGAAGCGCCGAATAAGGCTCCCGTTACGTCTTGGCCGGCGAGTCGACCAGCCGACAAGTCCCCAGGAAATAAAACACACCCCCGGCAACAATGAACAGGGCGAGCATGTAGAAGATGTAGTGAGGCGGCTGCGTTGCCAAAACGACGCCACACAGCACTGGTCCGCAGGCCCCGCCGAGGTTGCCAAGATTCTGCGCGGCGTAGTACATGCCGCGCAGGTGGTCGGGTGCGATGTTGTCGATGAACATGTATTCAGCGGGAAAGACGATGATCTCTCCGACCGTGAACACCGCCATGGCGATCACCCACAACACCAGGGTGTCGGCCAGGGCGAAGCCGGCCAGCCCGACGATGAACAGACTCAGCCCGGCCGCCAGCCACAGGTTCAGATGATGGTGGGAAATCCTGCGGCCAATGGGGTATTGCAGGCTGATCACCATCAGCGCGTTGGTTGTCACAACGGCACTGATGATGCTGTAGGTGAACTGGGCTGTTGTCGTGACCACCAGGTACTGTGAGAGATAGGCCGTGAACTGGCCGAAGACCACCGCACTGAGCAGGCCGCCAAGGGTGAAGCACACCAAGCGGTAATCCCGCAGCAGGAGCTTGCCCACGGCCAGAAAGGGCACGGGTTTGTGGCTCGTATCGACGACCGCCAGGCCTCTGTCGCCCCAGACGAAATAGACCAGGCAGAACCCGGCACCGAGCATGCCGGACAACAGGAATGGCAAGCCGATGTCCAGTTTGGCCACCCCCGCGCCAAGAAACGGCCCAACGGCGTAGCCGATGTTGGTCAGCGTGTATTTGATCGAGAACGCTTCGCTGCGATCGGCGACTGCAAGCAAGCTGCCAAACCCGGCCTTGACCGCGATATCGATGACGGCATACGCCAGGTTGATCAGCACCAGGCAGCCGTAGAACGACCAGAGATCACGGGCCAGGAACGTTCCGAGAAAACCCGCCGCGAACAGTGCGCTGAACCCCAGGATGAGTCGGTGGCTGGACATATTGTCGACCAGAAAGCCGCCGTACAGGCTCAACAGGGAACCGATGATCAATGTGCTGCCGATCACCAGGCCGATGTCGGCCACGTTCAATTCAAAGCTGTCCGACAGGTAAATGACCAGGTAGGGCAATGTGATTGCCCGAGCCAGCGTCAGGATGAGTGACGCAGAAAGCAGCAAATTGACTGATGTGGGGTAGCTTTTAAGGGTAGCGAGCATCCTTGCCTCATACGACTGCAGATGTTTATAGGGGGGCAGCGTCGTCTCGCGGACGGAAACGCAGCGGCCAAGCTTACTGAGGAATTCAATTCTGATTTATGATGATTTTTCTTGTATTGAGTGAATCCAGTTCATGAGTAAAGGATGGCCATGTTCTCCTCGGAGCGATTGAAGGGGATCGATGTATTTGTCTGTGTCGCCGAATCCGGCAGCTTCAAGGCCGCCGCCGAGCGGATGAGCCTTACCAGTTCTGCCATCAGCAAAAGCGTCGCGCGCCTGGAGAGCCGGCTCGGGGTTCGCCTGTTCGACCGTACGACTCGACGGGTTTCGCTGACCGATGCGGGGATCATCTTCCTTCGCACCTGCGCAGGCGTGCTTGCAGACCTGGAAGAGGCTGAATTGTCTCTGCACGCTGAAAACGCCGAGCCGCGTGGCAGGGTTCGGATCGACCTTCCCGGGGCCTTCGGCCGATCCCAGGTGCTGCCTATCGTCTTGCGATGCTTGCAAGGCTATCCGCAACTGGTGCCACACATTTCGTTCTCCGACGGCTTCATCGACCCAGTGCACGAAGGGGTGGATATCGTGATCCGTTTAGGAGGCGCGGACATATGGCCCGACACGTGGGGGCATCGTTACCTGGGCCGCGAATGGCATATTTTCTGCGCATCGCCGGCCTATCTGGCCAGGCATGGCACGCCCCTGGTCGATCTCGATCTGGAGCGGCATCAGTGCATTGCCTACGGTTGGCCGGACGGAAATGTCAGTCCTTGGAATTTTGCCGGGGGCCACAGGGGCGAAACGCTCAGGAAACAGGTATCGCCAAAGCTGGTGGTGGGCGATGGCGAGGGCCTGGTGGTTGCGGTATTGGCCGGTTGCGGTATTGCGCAATTACCCTCCTGGTTGGTCCAGCGGCAACTGGAAGAAGGGACATTGGTTGAAGTGCTACCCCAGTTGGCAACCGATGGGATGGCGATCAATCTTGCCTGGCAGAAAAGCCGTGAGAAGCTTCCCAAGGTTGCTGCTTTACTGGACGTGCTGACGGCCAGCCTGGCTCAAACGGTTGGAGGGCAGGGGTAACGAGTTCCGGCTGTCAAGACTCACGCTCAGACGCTTGATGCCTGGCCTGCCGGCCTTCGGCACCGACGACCAGCCAGATGCCGATGGCGGATATCGCCATGCCCGACGCCATCTGCCATGAAAGCGGTTCGTTGAACATGGCCCAGGCCCAGAGCATCGTAACGGGCGGGCTGAGGTACAGGACGCTGGCAACTCGGGTGGCCGTCGCGCGGCGCAGGCACAGCCAATAGAGTCCATAGCCACCCATCGTCGATAGACCCGCGGTCCACACTACGCTCAGTGCAAAGCCTGTGCTGGGCAGCGGCGCCAGGCTGCTATGGGCGCCCTCGACCAGGGCGAAGGCAAGGCCTGACACGCAACATTGCAACCACAGGTTGGGCAGCAGGCCCAGTGATTGTTCGGCGGTCAGATCCTTCTGCCACAGGGTCGCGACGGCGAGCGAGAGCATGCCAAGCAGCGGCAGCCCATAGGCCCACAACGGCGCGTTGCCCCACGCCAGCGCGCCCTGGGTCACCAGCATGGCACCGAGCAGACCGATGAGCAGGCCGACCCAGACCTGCCAGGCCAGTCGCTGTCTGAGCACGCCCGCAGCCAGCAGCGCCAGGCCCAGAGGCAATAGGTCGGCGACCAGTGCGGCCAGGCCCGCCGGTACACCCAGGGCAATGCCTTGGGTGATACCGGCCAGGTAGCCCGCCATCGCCAGCAAGCCGATGCCGGCATTTTTCAACAGCACCACACCTGAGGTTCGGCGTAGCTCCCTGGCGACGAAGGGGAACAGGACAAGTGTGACCACCACGCAACGCCAGAACACCACCAGCAGTGCTGGCGCGTAATCGATGGAAAAGCGCGCGCCGATGAAACCGGAGCTCCATGACAGAAGCAATGCGGCCTCGAGTAACGGCAATGGAATCAGCCAATACCAGGCGGGCCTGGGCAGGGACGTGCATGTCATCGATTTATTCGGGTTCATGACCACAGGCTACGAAACCCGGCTAATCTAATAAATCAAAATGTAATGCATCAGTCATTCACGAAGATTGAATCATGACGGCCATACTCGATATCGACTTGATACGGACTTTTCATGCGGTGGCGCGGATCGGGAAATTCAGTGCGGCGGCAGAACAACTGCACAAAAGCCCGGCGGCGGTCAGCGTGCATATCCAGCGCTTGGAAGCGGTCGCTGGCGGGCGGTTGCTCAATCGGGACAATCAGTCGGTATCCCTCACCGCGTTGGGCAAGCGTTTGCTCGTGGCGACCACGGAACTGCTGAGCACCCATGACCGGGTGCTGGCCGACCTGCACGGAACCCGTTTGGCCGGACGCATCACTTTGGGGGTGCCGGATGAATACGCAGACCATGTCATCCGCGACATCCTCCCGACGTTCGCCGCCGCGTGGCCTAACGTGGTGCTGGAGCTCAAGACCGCGCCAAGCTACGCGCTACGTGACCTGGTGCAGCGCGGCAAGCTCCAGGCAGCGGTCGTCGCGCAGCCGAAGGGGCCGTTGAGCGCAGAGGCGCAAGTGCTGGTTTCCACCACGCCGGTCTGGGTCGGTCCGGTCCACACGACGGTGGCCTCGATGGAGCCGCTGCCGCTGGCCGTGCATGCGGCGCAATGCCCTTATCGGCAAGCGATGATGGAGGCCCTGAGGCAAAGCGGCCGCAGGATCCGAGTCGTCCTGGAAAGCCCCTCCACCCAGGCCGTCAAGGCGTGCGTGGAGGCCGGGCTGGCGATCAGCCTGATAGACCGTGCGCGGGTGACGGATGCCATGCGGATCCTCGAAGACCTGCCGGTTATCGCGGAGCATGAGGTGGTGTTCATGCGCTCCCTGGCGTCACACGAGGATGAAGCCGTGAGCCTGCTATCTCGTGCGATGCAACAGTATTTTCGACTGTAGACCGGTGTGGGGGGCTGCACAGCAGCCCTCCACAATGAACGGATCAAGCCGACAACGGCGGCGTCCGAGGCGGGACCAGGCGTTTGGAGCCCGTCGCTTCAAACGCCGAAGCCAGTTGCAACAGCCTCGAATCATCATAGGCACGGCCAGCAAACGTCAGCCCGACGGGCATGCCGATGTCCGCCATGACGCCCATCGGCACGGTGACCGTGGGCACGCCCAGGTGGCGGATGGCGAGGTTGCCGTTGGCGACCCAGATCCCGTTGCTCCAGGCGATATCGGCAGACGTCGGGTTGACGTCCGCATCCGCCGGCCCGACATCGGCCACGGTTGGGAAGATCACCGCGTCCAGGCCCAGCCGCTGCATCCACTCTTCCAGATCGATTCGACGCGTCTCTTCAAGCCCGCGCAAGCCGTCGGGCAGGGAAGGGATCTGGTCCCAGGGCGTAATGCCCCGTTGGGCCATCTTCACGTATTCATCCATGCCGGCGGCCAGATCGTCTTCCCGGTTGGGCAGGGTGCCCGGGTCGTGGGGGAAGATTTTCGGGCCGTCGACGTCGGCCAGGCGATTCAACTTCGGATCACCGTTGGCCCGCAGGAAGTCATCGAATGCCCAGGCCGACAGGTCCCACAATTCGTGGTGCAGGAACTCCTTGGAAACCAGGCCGCGAGTGAATACCGTCGGTGCGCCGGGACGATCGCCCTCGCAGTTGGATACCAGGGGGAAATCCACCTCGACCACTTCGGCACCGCAGGCCTCAAGGGCCTTGCGCGCTTGCTCCCAGAGGTCGATCACCGAAGGCCGGGTGACGATCCGCTGCCCCGTCGGGCCGCCAATGCCGGGAGTTGGGGCCGTGCCCGCTTCAGGATCGGCGTTGATGTACATCCGAGGCACGCCGAACCGAACGCCTGACAGCGCGGCTGGGCTGCTGGCAAGGCTCGGATACGAGACAGGACGAACCGAGGCGACGCTCGGAATCGGCACCCAGGGTTGCAGGCGCCACAGGTCGCCACGGGTGTCCGGGTCATCGGCTACCACCACGTCCAGCACTTCGAGCAGGTCGGCCATGGTCCTGGCGAAGGGCACGACGACGTCCATCGTCGGCGTCAGCGGCCAGTTGCCACGCACCGAGATCACGCCGCGCGACGGCGTATACGCACACAAGCCATTGTTCGACGCCGGACCGCGTCCGCTCGACCAGGTTTCTTCAGCAAGGCCGAACGCCGCGAAACTGGCGGCGGTTGCCGTACCCGCACCATTGGAGGAACCCGAGGCAAAGGGCGCGGTGAGGTAGTTACCGTTGTATGGGCTCTCGGCACGGCCATAGACCCCGCGCTGCATGCCGCCGTTCGCCATGGGCGGCATGTTGGTCTTGCCCAGGCAGATGGCCCCGGCGGCGCGCAGCCGCTCGATGGTGAACGCATCGCGATAGGCAACCAGGTCCTTGAACGCCGGGCTGCCGGACGCCGCAGTGAGCCCCTTGACCAGGTAACTGTCCTTGGCCGTATAGGGAATGCCGTCAAGCGGACCCAGGGTCTGGCCGTTGGCCCGACGGGCATCGCTGGCCTGGGCCTCCTTCAATGCGTCGGGGTTGCGAACTACCACCGCGTTGAGGGCCGTGGGCGTGTCGGGGCCGTCGTAGGCATCGATCCTGGCGAGGTAGGCCTGGACAAGCGCCACCGCCGTCGTCTGGCCCGACTCCAGCGCAGCGCGCAATTGGGCAATGGAGGCTTCGGTGATTTCGATCATGTTGTTAGCGCCGCGGCAGAGGGATGGCGGGGTGTTCGGGTCCATTGAAGTTGCTCCTGACACTTCAGGTCATCTCAAAGTGGATATTTATCGGTCTTTGCCACTGTACTACGGAATAACAATAAGGGGCAGCTCAGATTTGGCAGGGCTGTTTCTTCAACGAGCGCAAATTTGTCACCTTCAGACTTCGTTAAGAAACGGCCCCGATACTTTCTCCCAATAGCCCGAGGGAGAACCTTGACCCATGCCCGATTTCGACTGGAACATCCACTTGCCGCTGGCCTTTGGCGACGCCGGCCCACCAGTGCGCCACTTGCACCGGGCCCTGCCGGGACAACCTCGGCGAGCTGAGTTCGAAGCGTTCATCCAGCAGCGTTTTCGCCAGGTCCATGGCGCCGATATTCGTCACTTCATGCCGGAGCTGTTTGGCCTCGACGATGTCCACGGCACGCTCTGCGCAGCGGCTGGGGTGCGCCGGGCCGCACAGGGGCCGCTGTTCCTCGAACGTTACCTGGACAGTTCCATCGAGCCTTTGATCAGCGCCGCCGCCGAGCGTCCGGTGGACCGTGCCGGCATCGTCGAGGTGGGCAACCTGGCTGCCAACGACACGGGAAGCGCCCGACTGAGCATCATTGCGATCACTTATCTGTTGGCCATGGGCGGCCTGGAGTGGGTCGCGTTCACCGGCAACATCGGCCTGGTCAACAGCTTCCATCGCCTGGGGCTCAAGCCTGTAACCCTGTGCCCGGCCGACCCGCAGCGTCTCGGCGAGGATCGCCACCTCTGGGGCCGCTACTACGAGAGCCAGCCATGGGTTCATGTCGGGAATATCCGCGCCGGTTTCATTCATCTGCGCAATACCGGCCTGTTCAATCGCCTGGGATTGCCGACGGACCTTGGAGAAACCAGCCATGTCGCCTGAGATGGAACGATTCAAGCGCACCCTGCGCGGTCACGCTGAACGCAGGGGCCATGTCGTGGCGCTGTGGGGCGACGGCTCGCAGCTCGACTACGCAACGCTTTATTCCGAAGTGGTGTACCGCCAGCAACGTCTGCGCGATGAACACATCAGCGTTGTCGCCCTGGCCCTGGACAACGGTATCGAACTGATGCTCTGGGACCTTGCCGCACTGTTCGAAGGGCTGACCTGCGTCATCCTGCCCGGTTTTTTCAGCCAGGCTCAACGTCGGCACTGCCTGGAACAGAGTCAGGCCGAGCGGGTGATTGCCGAGCCTGCGTTCGAAGCGGAGCTGCAAGCCGCCGGATACCAGCACGGCGGTGAATTCTGGCGGCGGCACTTCGACGGGACAAGCCGCCTGCCGGCGGGCACCGCCAAGCTGACGTTCACCTCCGGTACCACCGGCACCCCGAAAGGCGTTTGCCTGAGCGCCGACAGCCTGTTGCGGGTAGCCCGTGAACTGGAGCAGGCCAGCCAACCGGTCGAGGTCCGGCATCACCTGGCATTGCTGCCCCTGGCGATTCTGCTGGAGAACCTTGGCTGCTACGCGGCGTTGTATGCCGGAGCCAGGCTGAGCCTGCCCAGCCAGAAGACCCTCGGCATCCAGGGTGTCAGCGGGGTCGACCCCACGCGCCTGCTGGGGTGCCTGGCCGAGCGTCGGGCGCACAGCCTGATCCTGGTTCCGCAACTGCTGTTGATGCTGGTCACGGCCGCCGAACAGAAGATGTTCAACCCGCACATCGTGCGATTCGCCGCCGTTGGCGGGGCACGGGTGTCCCACGATCTGTTGCAACGGGCCCAGCGGGTTGGCCTGCCGGTGTTTGAAGGCTATGGGCTGTCGGAGTGCGCCTCGGTGGTCTGTCTCAATCGGCCCCAGGCTCATCGCGCTGGCAGTGTCGGCCAGCCTCTGCCCCATGTGGAGGTCCGCCTGGCCGATGACGGCGAAGTCATGATCAAGGGCTCGACCCTGCTGGGTTACCTGGGTGAGCCCCTGCACACCAGCGAGTGGTGGCCCAGCGGTGACCTGGGTGAATTCGACGAAGACGGTTTTCTTTACCTGCGCGGTCGCAAGAAGCACCAGTTCGTGACCAGTTTCGGTCGCAACGTGAACCCCGAATGGGTTGAAGCCGAACTCACCCAGGGCGGTGATATCGCCCAGGCCTTCGTTTATGGCGAAGCCTTGCCCCATAACCATGCGCTGCTCTGGCCCGCCCGCGCCGATTGCACTGATCAAACCCTGGAACTGGCCGTGGCCAAGGCCAACGACACGTTGCCCGATTACGCCCGAGTCCATCGCTGGACGCGCCTGGATCAACCCTTCAGCGCTGCCAACGGCATGCTCACCGCCAATGGCCGGCCACGCCGGGATGCCATTGTCGAGCATTACCGGGCGCAGCTCACTTCATCTGTCTTGTCCGAGGAGTCCCCGTCATGAGTTTTTTTGACACGTTGCAAGAAGTCACCCAGCAAGAGCGCCAGACCCTGTTCAATCTGCCGATCATCCGTGATGCCCTCGACGGCCAGGTCAGCCTGGCCAGTTACCGGGGATTCCTGATCCAGGCGTATTACCACGTGCGCCATACGGTGCCGTTGATGATGGCGTGCGGGGCGCGCCTGCCAGCGCAACTGGAGTGGCTGCGCAAGGCCGTGTGCGAATACATCGACGAAGAGTACGGCCACGAGCAATGGGTGCTGGATGACATCGCCGTGTGCGGTGGCGATAAGGATGCGGTGCGCAACGGCCAGCCATCGTTGCCCATCGAGCTGATGGTCAGTTACCTCTATGACTTGATTGCCCGGGGCAACCCGGTGGGCCTGTTCGGCATGGTCAATGTGCTCGAGGGCACCAGTATCGCCCTGGCGACCCATGCCGCCGACAGTATCCGCCAGCGCCTGGAACTGCCGCCCACGGCGTTCAGCTACCTCAGCTCCCATGGTTCGCTGGACATCGAGCATATGCAGACCTATCGCGGCTTGATGAACCGATTGGACGATCCGGCGGACCAGGCTGCGGTGATCCACGCCTCCAAGGTGGTGTACCGGTTGTACACCGACATGTTCCGGGGTTTGCCTCGTGACGGGGAGCATGAACATGCGCCTGTGTGATGCGCGTGTCGTGCTGACGGGGGCCAGCGGCGGAATCGGCCAGGCCATCGCCGCCGCCTTGTGCGCCAGTGGTGCGCGGGTGCTGGCCGTGGCCAGGCATCGTGAAGCCTTGCAGCCCTTGCTGGAGCGCTACCCGCAGCATTTGTTCTGGGTCGGTGCCGACCTGACCTTCCTGGCCGACCGACGCAAGGTACTGGTCGCCGCCGAGGCCCAGGGTGGCATCAACCTGCTGATCAATGCCGCTGGCGTGAACCACTTCGCGATGCTCGAACAACTCGACGACAGTGAAATCAACGCCATGCTGGCGTTGAACATCAGCGCGCCGATCTGCCTGACCAAACTGTTTTTGCCGCTGCTCAAGCAGGCCGACAGCGCGATGGTGGTCAACGTCGGTTCGACCTATGGATCAATCGGCTACCCGGGCTATGCCAGCTACTGCGCGAGCAAGTTTGCCTTGCGCGGTTTTTCCGAAGCCTTGCGCCGGGAACTGGCCGACACCCGTGTCGGGGTGCTCTACGTGGCGCCCCGGGCCACCCGTACCGCGATGAACAGCCCGGCGGCCGATGCGCTCAACCAGGCGCTCAAGGCCAACGTCGACGACCCGCAAACCGTGGCGACCGCAGTGGTCCACGCCATCGTCGGTGACCGTCGCGAACTCTACCTGGGTTGGCCCGAACGCTTTTTCGTCGGCCTCAACAGCCTGCTGCCCAACCTGGTGGACCGAGGCCTGCGCAAGCAGTTGCCGCTGGTCCGCCGCCTCAGTCACAAACCCGAAAACGAGCACCTCAAGCCATGAAGCAAATCCTCGCTTGCCTATTGATCGGCACTTTGAGCCAAAGCGTCTGGGCGTTGGAGGCTGCCGACCAGCAACGCCTGGGCGACATCCAGCAGAACTGGGCACACATTCAATACGAGTTGCCCGAGGGCCAACGGGCCGAGGCGTTCGAAAAACTCGCGACCCAGGCCGCGACGTTCAAGCAGGAGCGCCAGTCGCTGGCCGAAGCCTGGATCTGGTCTGGCATCGTCAACAGCAGTTGGGCCGGGGCCAAGGGCGGGCTCGGTGCGCTGGGCAAGGTCAAGGAAGCCAAGGGCGACCTGGAAAAAGCCCTGGCCCTGGACGCCAAGGCCCTGCAAGGGTCGGCTTACACCAGTCTTGGCGCACTCTACGACCGGGTGCCGGGCTGGCCCCTGGGTTTCGGCGATTCGGACAAGGCCGAGCAGTTGCTCAAGCAGGCCTTGCAACTCAACCCGAACGGCATTGACAGCCTGTACTTTTGGGGGGATCACCTCTACCGTCAAAAACGTTACAGCGAAGCCAGGGCGGCGTTGCAAAAAGCCTTGCAGGCAGCGCCGCGGCCGGGTCGGGAAACGGCTGATGCCGGGCGCCGCAAGGAGATCGACGCTTTGCTGGTGGATGTAAACAAGCAACTGAACTGACAGGAGCGGGTGTGCGTTTATTACTGATCGAAGATGACGTGGCCTTGGGCGAAGGCATCCACCAGGCCCTGAGTCGTGAAGGCTATACCGTCGACTGGTTGCAGGACGGCAGCAGCGCCTTGCATTCGCTGCTCAGTGAAACCTTCGACCTGGCGGTACTCGACCTGGGTTTGCCACGGATGGACGGCCTGCAAGTGTTGCGGCGCTTGCGTGACAGTGGCTCCAACCTGCCGGTGCTGATTCTTACCGCCCGGGATGCCACCGAGGATCGCATTGCCGGGTTGGACGCCGGGGCCGACGATTATCTGATCAAGCCCTTCGATCTGGCGGAACTCAAGGCCCGGCTAAGGGCCTTGTTGCGCCGTAGCGCCGGCCGCGCCCAGGCGTTGATCGAACATGCCGGCATCAGCCTGAACCCCGGCACCCAGCAAGTCAGTTACCAGGGCAAACCGGTGGCCCTGACGCCCAAGGAGTATCAGTTGCTCCATGAACTGCTCTCGCCGCCGGGCCGCGTCATGACCCGCGATCATCTGATGCAGTTGCTCTACGGCTGGAACGAGGAGGCCGAGAGCAACACACTGGAAGTGCACATCCATCACCTGCGCAAGAAGTTCTCCACCGACCTGATCCGCACCATTCGCGGTGTCGGTTACCTGGTGGAGGAGCATCGATGAGTTCGATCCGGCGTCGCACCCTCACGTTGATTCTCGGCCTGCTGTTCCTTGGCCTGTTGATCATCACCGTATTCAACCTGCATGACAGCAACCACGAAATCGCCGAGGTCTACGATGCCCAGTTGGCGCAGAATGCCCGGTTGTTGCAGGGCGTGATGCGCATGCCGATGGCGAGCAAGGAGCATGCCGAGCTGTATCAGGCATTCAATTCGGCGTTGGGGCAGGCGGTGCCGAAAGTCGACGGCCATCCCTATGAAAGCAAGATCGCCTTTCAAGTCTGGAATTCACAAGGTTCGGTGCTGGTGCATACGTCCAGTGCGCCGTCTTTTACCTCGCCGCCGAGTGCGCCCGGTTTCAGTGAGATCGTGGACCAGAAGAACCGTAAATGGCGGGCATTCGTCCTGGACGATGCGCAATATGGCTTGAAGATCTGGGTGGGTGAGCGCGACGACGTGCGTGCCGACCTGGTCGACCGGATTGTCCGTCACACCGTCGTGCCCAACCTGATCGGCAGCGTTCTGCTGGCCGCGGTGATCTGGCTGGCCATCGGTTGGGGGCTCAAGCCCCTGGTCGATATGGCGGCCAAGTTGCGCGCCAGGCATCCCGGCTCACTTGAACCCCTGCAAATGATGCCGCTTCCTACCGAGCTTGAGCCCATGCAGGCGGCACTCAACCGTGTATTGGCGCAGATCCAGGAGGTGATGGGTCGTGAGCGGCGTTTCATCGCCGACGCCGCCCACGAGATGCGCACGCCCCTGGCGGTGCTGCGGGTGCATGCGCAGAACCTGATGGAGGCGGGGAGCGAGCAAAGCCGGCGCGAGTCCTTGGAACACCTGATCGCCGGGGTCGATCGCACCACGCGCCTGGTCAATCAACTGCTCACCATGGCGCGGCTTGAACCGCAGACAGGCGTTCCGACGCCTGCGGTCATCGACCTGCCGGCCACGGTTCGTGCGAGCCTGGTTCAACTGACTCCCTGGTTGCTGAGCAAGGGACTCGAGCCGGTGCTGGATGTCAGCGAGAATATCGGCCCGGTTCGCATCGACCCGGTGGCCATCGACATTGCCTTGAACAACCTGGTGACCAACGCGGCCAATTTTTCTCCGGCCAACGGCACGATCACCGTACGGCTGGCCAGGAAGGGCGACCACTACGAGCTGTCAGTCGAAGACCAGGGGCCGGGTATCGACGAGGCCGAGCGTGAGCGGCTCTTCGAGCGGTTCTACAGCCGTGGCAACGATCAGGGGGCCGGGTTGGGGCTGACGATCGTACGCACTATCGCCGAGCGCCTGGGTGGTCAGATCCGGCTGGAGAATCGGGCCGAAGGCGGGTTGTGCGCGACCTTGGAGATTTGTCGCTTTTAGCACCTATCAACGATTTTGCCTCAGTGGCCCCGTCGGTTTTCCAATACCGTGAACAGCATCATGCCGGCCAGCATGGCCAAGGCGAATACGATGGCTTGCCAGTGACCGGTCAGCAGCATGGCCACGGCGGGGCCTGGGCAGATGCCGGCGATGCCCCAGCCGATGCCGAACACCAGGCCGCCGCCGATCAGGCGTCGGTCCAGTTCACGCTTGGCCGGTAATTGCATGGGACTTCCCAGCAACGAGTGGCTGCGCTGGCGTGCCCAGGTCAGCGGGACAATGGCGGTGCCAATCGCGCCGATCATCACCAGGGCCAGGGAAGGGTCCCAGGCACCGGCCAAGTCCAGGAACGCCAATACCTTTCTCGGGTTGGTCATGCCCGCCAGGAGCAGGCCGAAACCGAACAGCAGGCCGGCCATGAACGCCGTGAGTTTGAGCATGTTCAGCCCCCCAGCAAGTGACGCAGGACAAACACTGTGACGAAGCCGCTGAACATGAAGCAGGCGGTGGCTACCATGGAGCGCGGCGAAAGCCGCGATAGGCCGCACACGCCATGACCACTCGTGCAGCCTGAACCGTAGCGGGTGCCGACGCCGACCAACAGGCCCGCGAGGATGAGACCCAACACGCCGCTCTGGAATTCGATCGGTGGAAGGCTGGCAAACACCCCCCATAAAAGTGGCGCGACCAGCAGGCCAAGGAGAAACAGCGCTTTCTCACTGATGCCCTCGCCACCCCGTTGCAGGAGGCTGCCAATCAAGCCGCTGACGCCCGCGATGCGCCCATTGGCGAC
This sequence comes from Pseudomonas sp. FP2300, assembly GCF_030687595.1. Taxonomy (NCBI): domain Bacteria; kingdom Pseudomonadati; phylum Pseudomonadota; class Gammaproteobacteria; order Pseudomonadales; family Pseudomonadaceae; genus Pseudomonas; species Pseudomonas sp. FP2300. The sequence goes on along the minus strand of NZ_CP117440.1, from coordinate 3,951,582 downwards.
GACGAACAGACTGGCCGCCAGGCCGATCAGCATGCCGCCTGCAAGGGCGGACCATGGCGTGAAGTTGAGCCAGTCGATGTTCATGGCGCTTCTCAGGCAAAAAGTGATTGAGGCCGAGCGATTCGGGCATGTACCGGGAGGATAGCCGACAATGCATTTGAGCACTGGGGGCTACAGGCTTGTTCCCGATGCGGGTGCGGCAGGCAAGGGCTCGGACAAGCGCAGTCGAATCCTTGCGCAGGCAACGCGTGCCAAGCCTCGGCGAATGTGGTGCCCGAGCGTCTCATCGAGCAAGGAGTCCCATGCCCGCGGGTCAGTCATTGCCGATCACGCCCTCAGCCGACCTGCTGCGGTGCGACCACCCACACGCTGCAGGGCATCTTGTACAGCAGGCCTTCCACGGTACTGCCGATCAGCTTGTCCAAGCTGCCGTAGCGCACGCGCCCCATGACAATGACATCAATGTCATGGGATGCGGCGTAGCTGGCCAACACCTTGGCCGGGTCTCCCATGATCATGCGCCGTTGGTCCGGGGCGATGCCGTTGCGTTCGGCCAGTGCATCGAAGGCCGCGCCCTGGGATTCGTAGAGCTGGCGGGCCAGGGTCGAGGAGAAGAACAGCGAGCCGTTGCCATAACCGTATTCGGCGGCGGTAATGGACGAGAGGTCATAGGCGTAGATGACTTCCAGCGTCGCGTCGCAACTGGTGGCCAGCTTGTTGGCTTCGCTCAGGATCCGTTCATTGAGGCCTTCGTAACGCCCGTCCTGATGAAACGGATCGATGGCCGCCAGGATCTTGCGCGGACGAGCGTGGACGACCTTGTTGACGAAGTGCAGGGGAACTTCGCATTCGCGCAGCAGATGCACGTCCAGCGGTGTGAACATCAATCGGGAAAACCAGGACTCAGGATCCACCGACTTGATCAGCGCATCCATGGGCGCTTCCTTGAGGTGGACCAGGATCTCCTGCAAGGGGCGCTCGACCCACGTTACTTCTGTCGTGACCTCGATACCGAGTTTGCGCAGCGGCCTGGCCTGTTCCTCCAGCCAGTGCCGATGGCGCTCAATGTAGCCCAGGCGCATCTGCTCCAGTGCTTGCTCGTTGACCAGGCCGGCCGTGGCCAGGCCTTCGAGGTAGTCAAACGCGACAATATGCAGCGCGGCGCCTTCGGCCTTGGCCAGCGCGGCCGCCCGGTCGAACGCCGGGCTGTGTTCCATCAGTGGCGAGACGACCAGCATCAAGCGTGATTGCGTAGACATGACAAACCTCTCGGGCAAGGACCTGTTGGCACCGGGCGAGTGTTCGCGCGGCGTGGTGTCTGTCATTGATCATGAGCGCCACGGCGCCTGGTAACTTGATTTGCATCAAACACACTTCAAAGCGTGCATCGAAGGCCGCGGCGGCGAGTCAATCGCGCTATGTTTGAGTATGAACAGTCGCCTCAGGTCATGAGCGCAACCGGCTCTGGCCCCTGGATCAGTGGTGGGCGAAGTTTCGCCGGGTATGTGATCCCCGGCCAGGTGCTGGCAACGTTGGCGATGTGGGCGGGGCTGTTGCTCCCCTGTTTGTCAGCCTGAATGATGGCCGTTTGATGAAGATCAAGTCCTGTCCCTGGCAGGCGTCCATTCTGGAACCCTCAATCCTTTAAGTGGCTGTCGCCACGTGCCGAGGTGTTCCATGTCCCAGACTCAACGTTTGTTGCTATTGGCCCCTGACGCCATGATCCGTACGCCGGCGTTCGACCGCGCCACCGAGTTGGCCCTGGCGCTGGACCTGCCCCTGCACATTGTGGCGATCGACTACCTGGAGCTGCTCTCGGTGGCCGGCCTTTTCGCCCCGGAGCAGGTCAGGCTAGCGCGTGAGGGCTACCTGGAAACCCATCGCCATTGGCTCTGGCAACAGGCCGAACTGGCGCGCCGGCACGGCGTCGAGGTGACCTGTGAGGTAGTTTGGAGCAAGGATGCCTTTCAAGCCTTGCAGCAATACGTCAAGGAGATGCCGATGGCCTTGATCATCAAGGATGCGCAGCCGGAACCGGCGATGAAACGGGTTTTCTTCACGCCCCTGGACTGGCGTTTGCTGCGTGACTGTCCCGTGCCGGTGCATCTGGTCACGGACTCCCGTCACCCCCGGCCTCGGCGGGTCCTGGCGATTGTCGACGTGCTGCGCAGCGAAGAGCAGGACCTGGTGTTCAACGACCGGATCGTCGACGCCGCCGTCAAACTGGCTGAACAATGCAACGCCCAGGTCGAGTTGCTGCACGCCTTCGATTGGACGGCCGTCTACGCCGCAGATATGGGCATTGGTGCGCTCCCTCTCGCCACCGGGCTCTACGAAACATTGGGCCAGGCGCAGCATGAGGTGTTCGAATCCCTGGCCGAGCGGCATGGCGTCTCGCCACAGCAGCGCCACTTCATCGAAGGGGCGCCGCTGAACAGCATTTGCACGTTCGCCGCCGATCACCAGGTTGATGTCATCGTCATGGGTACCACGGCGCATCGTGGCCTGGACAGGCGCCTGGGCACCACCGCCGAACTCCTGCTGCAACGGGCGCCTTGCAGCGTATTGGCGATCAAGCCGCAAGCATGATGGGATCAACACTGGCGCGAAGCCGTACCAAGGCCTCGCGCCAGCGTACTGGTTAGCTAGATGTAGAGGCGGTGAATGACCTGGCGGGGGTCGTCGGGATCGCTGTGGGTTTCAAAACCCAGGCTGTGGGCCAGGTCCCGCATCGGGGCATTACTGGCGGCGTCGACGGAGTACATCTGGCGCAAGTCGTTTTTACGCGCGGCGTCGATCAGATGTTCCATCAACAGCGTTCCCAGCCCCAGATGCTGCCAGGGGTCGGCGACCGTCACCGCGCACTCGCATTCGTGTTCCTGGGTCACGCAATAGCGGCTGACCCCGATCTCGATCAACTCGCCGTTGTCATGGACCAGGGCGATGTAGGCCATGCGCGTCTTGCAGTCGACTTCCATCAACTGATCGAGCAGTGCCGCGCCTGGTTCGTTGATCTGGGCCAGGAAGCGCATGTGCCGGGACTCCGGCGACAGGCGCATGATGAAGTCGTACTCGCGCTGGCGGTCCTGTTCCCGAAGCGGTCTGATCAGCACATGCCGGCCGTCCTTGAGTGCCTGGATCCAGTGCTTGCCGCTGATGCTGGCATACAGGGCAGCGGCGCGTTCGTTGTGGTCTTTGACAGTGAGCATGGTGCGATCCTCCCTCGGATGTGCACGTGCGGTGCGGTAAAAAGCTAGGTAATCGGTACTGTTCTACGCCCGCCACGGCGAACGATTCTGATCTGGATCAGTGCCTGGGTATCCGTCCGTCGATTGGCCCGCGCTTGATTCCGATCAAACCGCTTGAGCGCTTACGCTCGACTTCACCGCCCGTCAGGCCAATGGGCAGGCACAGTTCAAGTGCGCTGCAATTGCAAGCGCAGCAGGCACGCTCCTCCAAGACTCTTGAGATAAAGGGGGGGGGCAGGGGAACCTGAGGATGTGTTCGCAACGAAACGACAGGCACCATCGCCTGGGGAGGCTTTCCAATGACTCAGAGTCCCTCATTGCAAACGGTCTTGAAGAACCGATGCGCCGCAGGACAAGGGCTGGTGGAACATTTGCTCAAATACGCTCAGAGGCCTGAGGTGATCATCCTGGCCTTGCCTCGCGGTGGAGTTCCGGTGGCTTACGAGGTGGCCACTGCCCTGCGGGTCGATCTGGACCTGATGCTGGTACGCAAGCTGGGCGTGCCGTCCAGGCCTGAATTTGCCATGGGCGCCATTGCCGGCGGCGGCATACAAATCCTGAATGACGATGCGCTTCGTGCTCATTCGATCGATCAAGCCAGTTTTGACGCCGTTGTCGCGCGGGAGACCCAGGAGCTGTCGCGGCGTGAGCAGGCGTATCGGGGCACTCGTCCATCTATGCAGCTCAAGGACCGAGTGGTGATCCTGATCGACGATGGCCTGGCGACCGGGGCTTCGATGATGGCGGCGATCCACGCGGTGCGAATGCAAGCCCCTTCGCGCATCGTCGTCGCCGTGCCGGTTGGTCCGCTTGAAACGGTGGAGGCGCTGCGCAGCGAAGTGAATGAGGTGATTTGCCCGCTTATGCCTGACTGGATGGGTTCAATTGGCTATTGGTATGAGGACTTTTCGCAGACCTCGGATGAAGTCGTTGTCGATTTGTTGGCGCGAGCCTGGCAGCGAGAGGCCCATGACCGCCATTCCAGCCGCTCGCCAGTTCCATAAAGGAGGCCCCTCGAAGAAGTTGCAGTGCCGCCGCTGGGCGCTTGATCGGTAAGAGCGGGGCAAAGTCTTCAGGGGGCAGGGTCTGCCTTTCCAATAGGCCCATGTTCATTCAGTGAGGATGGCTACACTTCTGTGCAGCGGCAAAGACATGCCATTACCACCACGGAAGACTGATCACGATGAAAGGCTCTGCGTTCCAATCACTCGGTTGCGCCGAGTGCCGTAACCATGAGGCGCTGGGATTTGATTTCACCATGGCCTTCCAGCCGATCTTCAATGTCCGAACGCGCGCGGTGTTTGCCTATGAGGCGTTGGTCAGGGGCGTCAATGGCGAGTCGGCAGGCTACATTCTGGGGTTGGTGAACGACGGCAACCGCTACCGATTCGATCAGGCATGTCGCGTGAAGGCCATCGAAGAAGCGGCAAGATTAGGCATTCTGGACATCCCCGATTGCTTGCTGAGCATTAACTTTCTGCCCAACGCGGTGTACCGGCCCGAGACCTGTATCCGGGCCACCCTGGAAGCTGCGCGCCTGACAAATTTCCCGCGGGACAGGCTCATGTTCGAAGTCACCGAAGGCGAAAGGGTGGACGACCCGGATCATCTCAAAGCCATTTTCGCGGAGTATGAGCGTCAAGGCTTCACGACTGCCATTGACGATTTCGGTTCTGGCTATTCGGGCCTTAACTTGCTGGCCATGTTCCAGCCCCAGGTGCTGAAGATTGATATGGCGTTGACCCGCACTATCGATCAAGACCCCGTCAAGCAAGCGATCGTTGAAGGCATCATCCTGGTCGCCAGGCGCCTGGGGATTCTGGTTATCGCCGAAGGTGTCGAGACCCGTGCGGAAAGCTCGACGCTATCAGGCATGGGGGTTGAACTGATGCAGGGGTATCTGTTCGCACGGCCTGAGGTCGGACGGCTTTCGGCTGGCAGCTTTGATTAGTTTTTTTGCGATTCCAAGGATATCAGTTGTCAGAAAGCACCATTGGAAGGCAACAGGACGCCGCCGCACTACAGCAGTTCTTCCACAGCGCTAACGTCAGAACGGCCCCAGCTTGAGCGGGTACTCAATGACGATATACAGCCGGTCGATGTCATCGCCGCCCTGGCTGCTGTTGGCGCGATGGGTGACATGGGACAGTTGCAACGACAGGTCCTTGGCCGGGCCTGACTGCACGATGTAGTGCAGGTCCAGATCGCGCTCCCAATGGCGTCCGCCGTCCCCCTGTTGTGGACGGTAGTCGCCGGTGTCGCTATCGAACGGGTTGTAGGCACCGCCTTGGGGGGCATGGCTGCCATCGATCCCGCGTCCAGTCACATAGCGGGCCATGAAGCGCAGGCCGGGGATGCCCAAGGTGCCCAGGTCAAGGTCGTAGCGCGCTTGCCATGAGCGCTCGCCGGGGCCGTTGAAGTCGGCATATTTGATCGAGTTGGCCAGGTAGATGGAGTCGCCGCCGACGAAATCGAAGGGCGTGTCGCCGTTGATTTTCTGATAGGCCAGGGTGAACGCCTGGGCATTGAGCCGGTATTTGCCGCTCAGGCTATAGGCGGTGGTGTCGATAGTCCCGGCGACGGCTTTGCCATAGTCGCGGGTGTGGTAGAGGTTGCCGTCGAGGAACAGCTCGCCAAGCGTAGTGTGCAGGTTGGCGTAGTACTGGCGCCAGGTATCGCTCAGTTCGGAGGCATAGAGCGCACCGCCGAGGGCTTGGCCGGTGAGCAAGTCGGCGCCGATGAAATCGATGGCGCCGTGGCGCGTCGTTGCGCCATAGCCGGAAAAATCGCCCTTGCTGGTCGAGGCGTCCTGATTCTTGAACGCGCTGAAGTGACCCGCTTGCAGGTTCACCCCTTCGAACTCGCGGCTGGAGAGCAGCAGGCCGCTGGCGTATTCCGGTTGCAGGCGCTTGTCTGCGGTGTCGAATACCGGACTTTCCACGGTCATTTCGCCGACCGCCAGGGTGGTGCGAGAGGTGTTGAATTTCAGCGCGCCACCCGCGCTGGAATACTGGTCTTCGCTTCGCCCATCCTCATCCAAGGGCAATAATCCCGTTCCGGAGTGTCCCTTGCCGCCGTCCAGTTTCAGACCCAGGAATGCGTGGGCATTGATGCCTACGCCGATCGTACCGGGAGTGAAGCCGGACTCGAACGAAGCGATGAGGCCTTGGGCCCATTCCTGTTTGTAGCTTTTGCCAGCTGGGGCTTGGGTGCGATAGTCATTGTTGAGGTAGAAGTTGCGGCTGAGGATTTCAAGCCTTGCCCCGTCCAGAAAGCCAGGTGCGCTTTGTGCGGGTTCTGCCGCCATCGCCGACGCGGTGCTGCCTGTGAGCACGGCGAGCAGCCAGAACGGTTTCAAGGTAGCGGTTGAGTATTGTGGTGCAGGCAACATGCTTCGTTTCCGTGTGAGATGGGCGGGCGAAGGGGGCTACGCACAGCCAGGTGTGTAGGGTTGAGCACGCAATTGCCGGCAACGCCAGGCAAATGGATTGATGCCTTCGCTGTGGGTGAAGATGTGGCAAAAGTGCGCCTGATCGCAGAACCCGCATTCCAGGCTGATTTGCGTCAGGGTCAGGTCGGTCTCTCGGATCAGTTGTTTGGCCCGGGCGATGCGCTGGCTACGGATCCAGGCCTGAGGGGACTGACCGGTGCTGCACTTGAAGGCTCGGGAAAAATGACTGCGGGACAGGGCGCAGGCCTTGGCCAGTTCAGCGATTTCCAGGGTGTCGCTCAGGCCGTCGAGAATCATTTTCTTGACCAGGCTTTCGCGCCAGGGAGACAAGCCACCAGTAGTGGATTTGCGCGTTGGATTGATGGGCGCCTTGACGGTGGTGTGCGATGGATGAGCCATGACTAAGATTCCGTGTCAGTGGGAAATGCCCGGCGCACCGTACGGTGGGCTGGCAGCTTCCCGCTTGAGAAAACAGGTCTGAGCAGAGGGCGTCATTCTTGGACGCGGAGCGCGGGCATGCGAGTTAAACGTTGTTAATTGCGTTCGGGTGCGGCGCCGAGCGCGCACTCATTCAGCACATGGCTGCAATTTTTGCGCTGTGAGGCGAGTGCATGATGACCTTCTCCGGCTGGCGTATGGGTGGCCGTTCTTCCGACTCGATCAAGGTGAAGGTATGAAGCATTCTCTGGTGTGCGCACTGCGCGGAGCGGGCCTGGCATTGGCGCTGACATCGTTGGACGCCCTGGCCCAGGCGCCGCTGCAGGCCACTCAAGTTCCCGGTTATTACCGCCTGGCGGTGGGCGACTACGAAGTGACGGCGCTGTTCGACGGCTACAACGATCTGTCGCCCAAGCTGCTCGAAGGCCTGAGCCAAAGCCAGATCCGCGCCTTGCTCGCCCGTCGCTCGATTGAAACACCGGGAGTGCAGACCGCGTTCAATGCTTTTCTGGTCAATACCGGTCAGCAACTGATCCTGGTGGACACCGGTGCCGGTCAGTGCATCGGCGCCACGGCTGGAATGCTCTCGGCGAACATGCAGGCCGCCGGTTATCGTCCGGAGCAGGTCGATGCCATCCTGCTTACTCATTTGCATCTGGATCACGTGTGCGGGCTGGTCGACGACAAGCAGCAACCGCTGTTCGCCAACGCTACGGTCTATGCGGCGAAGGCAGAAGCCGATTACTGGCTCGATCCCCAGGCGATGGCCAAGGCACCCGCCGGTGCCCGGGAGTTCTTCAAGATCGCTCAGGATTCCACCGCGCCTTATGTGGCAGCCGGCCGCTTCAAGACCTTCGCCTGCGGCCAGTCACCGCTGCCCGGTGTCGATGCCGTGCTGGAGCCAGGGCACACGCCGGGTAGCACCACGTACCGCTTTACCTCCCAAGGCCAGAGCATCCTGTTCATGGGCGACCTGGTGCATAACCTGGCGGTGCAGTTCGAGCATCCCGAGGTATCGATTCGTTTCGATGTCGACAATAAACGGGCGATCAAGAGCCGGGCCAAGGTGTTCAACGAGGCAGCCACCGCCAAGACCTGGGTGGCGGCAGCACATCTGCCGTTTCCAGGCATGGGGCATATCAGTGCAGTGGGCGGGCACTTCCAGTGGGTGCCGGTCGAGTATGGGCCTTATCAACGGGCAGCCAAGGTGCCGATGATCGAATGAAATCCGATTGCTTGCGCCGATAAAACAGGCCTTGCTTCACTGCCGGAACAATAATCGATCTTCAACACCCGAGAGTCGGCGTCAGCGTGTTTCGACCTGAGCCCTGACGTCGACCCAATGTCGGTAATTAACCCCCACCCAACCTGACTACCACTCGCCACCGTGACGGGTAGAGCAGAGTGCTGGCCATTTGTCAGCCAGCTAGCCCGCGCATTCTTGACAATCCATCTACTTGGGCAAATACTCGCGTCCATATTCATATATATGACTAGATAACAAGGTGAATAAGGTCGATGAAAGCTCTCTCCAGCGATGTCCGTCTGCCGCTCTATCAACGTTTGCGCGACCAATTGGCCGAGCAGATCGCCAATAATCGCTGGCGCCCGGGGGAGGCGATCCCGACTGAGGCTGCGTTGTCGGCGGAGTATCAATTGTCCACCGGTACTGTGCGCAAGGCTGTCGATGCGCTGGTCAGCGAGGGCATCCTGGAGCGTCAGCAAGGGCGCGGTACTTTCATTCGTCGACCGCAGTTCCAGTCGTCGCTGTTCCGTTTTTTCCGCTTTCAAAGTGCATCGGGCGAACGTCGGGTTCCCGAGAGCCGCATCCTGTCCGTGGAGCCGGTGGCCGCGCCTTCGGCGGTGGCCCAGGCGTTGGGGCTGCCGGTGGATGCACCGGTCATCCGCATTGTGCGGGTGCGTCTGCTGGAGGTGAAACCGGTGCTCGCCGAGGAAATCTGGCTGCCCCGTAGCCGCTTCCAACCCTTGCTCGAGATCGACCTGAGTCAACAGGGCCCGCTGCTCTATCCCATCTACGAAGAAACCTGTGGCCAGGTCGTCGCCTATGCCGAAGAAACCCTTACCGCCGAATCGGTGAATGAGGTGCACGCAAGATTGCTGCAGGTGCCGGTCAACAGCCCTGTGGTGGTGATCGAACGCCTGGCACGTGACTACGCCGGCAATCCCCTGGAGTGGCGACGCTCTCGCGGGCATGCCGAGCACTTCCGCTACAGCGTGGAAATTCGCTGACGCGGCCCGGCTAGGGGCGTCCAGCGGCGAGTGGGTCGCCGCTGTCTTTATCGTTTTGTTTGCCATGACTGGCCCTGTAGCGGCGCGGTTCGCTCTCGGCTGCCTTTCGTTCCACTTATAAGGATAAGAAGCATGTTCAGTTGGTATCGCCAAGTCACTGCGCGGGAGCGCAAAACGTTTTGGGCCTGTTTCGGCGGATGGTCGCTCGACGCCTTGGAAGTACAGATGTTCGGCCTGGCGATACCGGCGCTGATCGCCGCGTTCGCCCTGACCAAGGGCGATGCCGGGTTGGTCAGCGGCGTGACCCTGGTCACTTCGGCCCTGGGCGGTTGGGTCGGTGGGACGCTGTCGGACCGCTACGGTCGGGTGCGCACGTTGCAATGGATGATCTTGTGGTTTTCGTTCTTCACCTTCCTGTCGGCGTTCGTCACCGGCTTCCACTCGTTGTTGATCGTCAAGGCGCTGCAGGGCTTCGGGATCGGCGGGGAGTGGGCCGCCGGTGCGGTATTGATGGCCGAGACCATCAATCCCAAATACCGCGGCAAGGTCATGGGCACCGTACAAAGCGCTTGGGCGGTGGGTTGGGGGCTGGCGGTCGGCGTCTTCACGCTGATCTACTCCCTCGTGCCGCAGGACATGGCCTGGCGGGTGATGTTCGTCGTGGGCCTGCTGCCGTCGTTCCTGATCATCTGGGTGCGGCGCAACGTTGAAGAGCCCGACAGTTTCCAGCGCCTGAAAAAAGACAACGTCATTCCCCAGCGTTTCTTCAAATCCCTGGCCGGTATCTTTCGTCCCGAATTGATCCGTGTGACCTTGTTTGGCGGGTTGCTGGGGCTGGGTGCGCACGGCGGTTACCACGCCGTGATGACCTGGCTGCCGACTTTCCTCAAGACCGAACGCAACCTGTCGGTGCTCAACTCCGGCGGCTACCTGGCGGTGATCATCTTCGCCTTCTGGTGCGGCTGCGTGGTCAGTGGCTTGTTGATCGATCGCATTGGTCGTCGGAAAAACATCGTGTTGTTCGCGCTGTGCTGTGTGGTCACCGTGCAGTGCTATGTGTTCCTGCCGTTGACCAACACCCAGATGCTGTTCCTGGGGTTCCCGCTCGGCTTCTTCGCGGCCGGTATTCCGGCGAGCCTCGGGGCGTTTTTCAACGAATTGTACCCGGCGGATGTGCGCGGCGCCGGCGTGGGGTTCTGCTACAACTTCGGCCGGGTGCTCTCGGCGGTGTTCCCGTTCCTGGTCGGCCACATGAGCGATTCCATGTCCTTGGGCTCGGCCATTGGCATCGACGCCGGGATCGCCTACGGCGTGGCGGTGATCGCGGCGCTGTGCCTGCCGGAAACCCGTGGCCGCAGCCTGGAAGCCACTGTTGCATCTGCGCCTGTGGTTGAGCGTGACAGCCAGGGCGCCCGGGCCTGATTTTCCTTATTGTCGATAGATGAGCCTCATGCCTGATACCTGTACTAAACCGATCACCGGCATTGACTGCCACGCCCACGTGTTCAGCCGCGAGCTGGAGCTGGCCGCTGTCCGGCGCTACACACCTGACTATGACGCCACGCTCGCTCAATACCTGAGCCACCTGCACGCCCATGGCTTGAGCCATGGCGTGTTGGTGCAGCCGAGCTTTCTCGGCACCGATAACCGCTACCTGCTCGCTGCGCTACGGCAAGCACCGGAGCAGTTGCGTGGCGTCGTGGTTCTGGAGCGGGACGTCAGCCGCGCCGTGCTGGACGACATGGCCCGGCTGGGCGTGGTCGGTGTTCGCTTGAACCTGATGGGCAAAGCCTTGCCTGATTTTCGCGACGTCGCCTGGAACGGTTTTTTGGGTCACCTCGCGGAGCTGGATTGGCATGTCGAGTTGCATGCGAACCTGGCGGACTTGCCGGGGCTGATCGGTCAGCTGTTACCGTTTGGCATCCGTTTGGTGGTCGATCACTTCGGTCGCCCGGATGCGCGTGTGGGGCTGGATCAACCTGGCTTTGCCCAATTGATGGAGCTTGGGCGAGGCGGGCAGGTCTGGATGAAGGTGTCCGGCATCTATCGACTGGGCGCAACGGCCCCGCAGAACCTTGAATTCGCTCGCGCCTCGTTGACGTTGCTGGAACAATCTTTCGGTCCCGAGCGCCTGGTGTGGGGCAGCGACTGGCCGCACACGCAGCATGAAGAAAGTGTCGGCTTTGAAACGGTCATGGGGCAGTTGCGCGCATTGCAGTGTTCGGCGTCACTGATGCATGCGTTAATGGTTCAGGCCCCCCAGGCATTATTCAGGTTTTGAGGTGCAAGGCCTGTGACGTCGAGTTTTCCTGAACTCGCCCGGTGAATAGGGATCTAGACTCCATTGAAGCCCTGTGAGCAGTAGCCGTATCCGTCTCTAGAAGGATTTGCGCGCTGGAAGCATCGGCCCAGGCTATGGCGGCCGGGGCGCTGGACAGCGAGGGCGTTTCAGCCAGGCGGTTTGAGGAAGACTGATGTCGAACATTGAAGAGCTACCCATGGAAGCGTGCACGGCAAGCGAGTATGAAAGCTTGATCGCGATGGGGACGAGCGCGCTCGATGCCATTCCTGGTGCGGTGTACCTGTGCGATCGCCAGGGTTGGCTCGTGCGGTACAACAGTGAGGCGGCCGAGCTGTGGGGAAGGGCGCCAGTACTCGGAGAGAATGGCGCCCGTTTCTGCGGTGCCTATCGTCTGTTCCTGACCGACGGTACGCCGCTGCCATTCGAACACTGCCCGACCGCCTTGGCGCTCAATACCGGCATAGCCTCGCGCAACCAGGAAGTGCTCATCCAGCGCCCGGATGGCTCGCGCTTCGTGGCGCTGATGAACATCCGCGCCCTCAGGGATCGGCGCGGCGTCGTCCAAGGGGTGATCAATTGCTTCCAGGACGTCTCGGCGCATCACGCCATGGCCGAGGAGCTGCGGCGCAAGAGTGCCGACTTGGAAGACTTTTTCGAAAACAGCGCCGTGGGCCTGCATATCGTCAGTGGCGAGGGCATCATCCTGCGCGCCAACAAGGCGGAGCTGGCGCTGCTGGGTTATCCGGCGCAAGAATACATCGGGCGGCACATCACCGAGTTTCATGTCGACGAACCGGTTATCGGCGACATCCTCACCAAACTGGGCAGTGGCGATTGCCTGGAGAGCTATCCGGCGCGCCTGAGGGCGAAAGATGGCTCGATCAAGCATGTCACGATCACCTCGAACGGGCGCTTCGAGGACGGAAAGCTCTTCAACACCCGTTGTTTCACCATTGACAGAAGCTGCGTCCATGCGGCCGAGGCGGCACGCCAGGAAAGCGATGAGCGGCTTTCGGCGACCTATGAGGCGGTGACGATCGGGATTTCCGAGGTCGATATCGATGGTCGCTTGCTCCGGGTGAACGATGCCCTGTGCAACATGCTGGGGCGGTCGCGCGAAGAGCTCCTGTCGATGACGTTTCTGGACTACACCCACCCGGACTGTATTCAGCAGGATGCCGGGTTGTACGCCCGCCAGGTGGCCGGTGAGCTGGAGAACTACGTGCTACGCAAACGCGCCCTGAAGCCCGATGGCGAAGTGGTTTACCTCGACATCCACAGCTCGTCAGTGAGGGACGCCAACGGTACGTTTCGTTATGGCGTGCGGGTGTTGCAGGACGTCACGCTGGCGCGGCGGATGGAAAACCAGGTCCGCGAAAGCGAACGGCACATGCGCAATCTGCTCGAAGCCTTGCCTGCCGCGGTGTACACCACCGACGCCGAGGGGCGCATCACGTTCTTCAATCGCGCCGCCGTCGAGTTGTCGGGGCGCACGCCGCAGTTGGGCGAGATGTGGTGTGTGACCTGGAAACTGTTCAATACGGACGGCAGCGCACTTCCCCACGATCAATGCCCGATGGCGGTGGCGCTGAAGGAAAACCGGCCGATACGCGGCGTCGAGGCGGTTGCGCAGCGGCCGGATGGCAGCCATGTACCGTTCACGCCGTTTCCCACGCCGTTGCATGACGCCGATGGAAATCTGGTGGGCGCCATCAACATGCTGGTCGATATTTCCGAACGCAAACAGGCGGAAAACCGGCAGAAGACGCTGATCGATGAGCTCAATCACCGGGTCAAGAACACCCTGGCCACGGTGCAATCCCTGGCGGCCCAGACCGCGCGCAATGCAGAGGATGCGAAAGACGGCTACAGGCGTTTCGAGGCCAGGCTCCTGGCGTTGTCGCGGGCACACGATCTCTTGACCAAGCGCCATTGGGGGCAGACTCCGCTTCACACCCTGGCCCTTGAAGTGCTGATGCCGGTCTTTGGCCATGAACCTGGCCGCGTCGTGATCGAAGGTGCTTCTGCGGACGTCGGTACCCGGGTGGCGCTCAATCTGACGATGACCCTCAATGAACTGGCGATCAACGCGCTTAAATACGGGGCCATGTCGGTCGATACGGGGACGCTTTCAGTTACCTGGCACCTGCAAGCCCAGGCAGACGGAACGCTGCTGACCCTCGACTGGCGTGAACAAGGCGGGCCGCCCGTGTCACCCCCTGGACGGGAAGGGCTGGGTTCTCGCTTGATGAAGCGCTGCATCGAGCGTGACCTGGCCGGCAAGTTCGACCTCATCTACGCTCCGCAAGGCGTTTGCTGCCGCTTTTCGTTTCTGATTGGAGTATCTGGGGCATGACCCCATTTGCTGAGGTCAGGGTGCTGGTCGTCGAGGACGAAGGCGCGATTGCCCTGTTGATCGAGGAAATGCTGGAAGAGCTCGGATGCGAGGTGGTGGCGTCAGTCGCCCGGCTCGCTGCGGCACGTGATATAGCCGGTTCGGTGCAGGTTGACCTGGCGATCCTGGACGTCAACCTGGCTGGCGAGCGTGTTTTCCCAGTGGCCGAAATTCTTCGCGGTCGCAATATTCCCTTTCTATTCAGCACCGGATACGGCGCCAGCGGGCTGTCCGCCGAATATGCCGGGTGCCCGGTTCTGCACAAACCGTTCTCACAAAGCGAGCTGCAGCAGAAAATTGCCGTTACGCTGGCGGGCGCTCGCGACAGCGACTTGGCCTTCAGCTCCGATGCCAACTGACCCGGCGCTATCGCGAGCAGGCTCGCTCCCACAGTTTTTTCGAGTACTCGCAAAAGTCGTGTCCGGCCCAAATCCCTGTGGGAGCGAGCCTGCTCGCGATAGTGGCGGCACAGCCAACATCACAGCCGACTGATGCAACACTATCGCCAGCAAGCCCAGCCCTGACTTTCAAACCGGCCTCTACGAGACGTTGCCTCTGGACTGTGCTAAATCTCTACCGGCAGCCCACCAACCGCTATTACCCATTGAAGGAGTGATCATGAGTCTCCACGGTCATTACGATCCGCAGAACATCTTTGCGCTGATCCTTCGCGGCGATGCGCCGTGCTACAAGATTTACGAAGACGCCGATGTGATGGCCTTCCTGGATATTTTTCCTCAATCGCGCGGCCATGTCCTGGTCATCCCCAAAGGCTCCCAGGCACGCAATATCCTTGAGGTCGAGCCCGCTGTCCTGGGCGCGATGATATCTGCCGTGCAGCACCTGACGCGGATCATCGTGGACGAGTTGCAGCCGGACGGGGTCCAGGTCGCGCAGTTCAATGGAGCCGTGGCCGGGCAAACGGTCTATCACATTCACATGCACATCATTCCACGCTGGGAAGGTGAGGCGCCCGGTGTGCATGGCAGGGGCAAGGCTGATCCCGCAGAGCTGGAAGCACTCCAGGCTCGTCTGGTCGAGCGCATTCGCTCAGAGGCGTGATAGCGCGCGGGGCACGGGTCGCATCAGTTGCCGTGCCCCTGGCTGTTGCGGACCAACTCATAAGCCCGGCGTACCAATGGATTGACAGTATTCGGTCGAATCCACAGGTGATAGGTCACGTCCGGTAGCCGCGGTAAACCATCGTTTTCTCCCAATACCCGCATATCCGGCCCGAGCATTTCCATGCTGCGGGGCGTGACGCCCAACCCTGCGCGGGTCGCGGCCTTGATGCCGATCAGGTTCGAGGCCAGGTAGGCCTGGCGCCAGGGGATATTGGCGCGTTCGAGCGCCTCGAGGGCATAGCGGCGATAGATGCTGGGTTCGTCCACCAGGATCAGCGGCAACGGCTCGCCGGGATTGTGAAGGTACTGGGCCGAGCAGATCCACCATACCGGCGAGGTGCGCAAGGCGAAGCCTTCGAGGCTGGGATCCTGGCGGGTGGAAATGATCATGTCGACCTTGCCGCGACGCAGGTCGTCCATCAGGAACGGGCTGCGCCCGACATCGATCTCCAGGCGCAGGCGCGGGGCCGAGCGGGCGATGTGGCTGAGGATCGGTGGCAGGATGGTGTCGGCGATGTCGTGGGGCGAACCGATGCGCAGTACACCACTGAGGCTGCTCTCTCGCAGGGAACTGAGGACGTCATCGTTGAGCGATAGCATCTGCCGCGCATGCCTCAGCAATTGCTGGCCCGCTTCCGTCAGCTGTTTTTGCCGCCCGCGCTTTTCGAACAGGCTCACCCCGACCTGTTGTTCCAGGCGTTGCATGTGCTGGGTCACCGACGATTGCGTGCGGGACAGTTGGGCGCCCGCTTCGGCGAAGCTGTGGTGGTCGACCACAGCGATGAAGGTGCGCAGTAATTCGAGATCGAGGGTCGACATGGCGATTGCTTCATATCAAGGGTGCAAACCTAAACATTACAGAATTTTATGAATTGATGGGAAGAATGTGGCTCGTGGCTTTCTGTGGGCCAATAAAATAGCGGTTATGCGTTTTTTGCCTGAAAGCCAAACCTTTGAAGTTATAACGATATTAGATATTTGAATTTCCTTTGCCTTCGGGGGATACCTAGGATGCCCACTCATCAGGCCGGGGGACGCCGGCCATTCATGAGGGGAAATCCATGTTGCTCGAGCGCTCACCCGTAAAACGATTGCTGCCTGTCATGCTGGGCGCCTTGATCTCATTGTCGGCCGTCGACAGCGTCCGGGCCGATGCCACCCTGGACAAGATCGAGCAACGCCACGAACTGGTGGTCGGCGTGCTGCTGTCCGGTGGTCCGTTCGGTGGCATCGACCCCGCCACCCAGAAACCGCGTGGCTTGAACGTCGACCTGGCCCAGGAATTGGGTCGGCAACTGGGCGCCGAGGTGCAATTGGTGCCGGTATTGCCCGCCAACCGCGTGCAGTTCCTGCAGCAGGGTAAAGTCGATGTGCTGATCGCCAATATGGAATGGACCGCCGAGCGCGGTGAAATCCTCGGGTTCGTGCCCACGCCGTTCTACCGCGTCGGTGGCACCGCGGCGGTACTCAAGGACAGTACGATCAGCCGCTGGGAAGACCTGAAGAATCAACCGGTGTGCACCTCCCAGGGCAGCAGCTATATCAAGCCGCTCACCGAGTTGGGCGTCGAGATCAAGGCCTTCAAGAGCTCCTCGGAATCACTCCTGGCGCTGCGGGGCAACAACTGCGTTGCCGCGGTGCACGACGCCACGCTGATCAATCCGCTGATTGCCGACAATGCCGAATGGCAGGGCTACCGCGCCCTGAGCCCGGAGTTGAACCCGGCACCCTCGGTGATCTGGACGCGCAAGGGCGAGAGCGATACCCAGGCCAGGCTCGATCCGATCATCAAGCAATTGCACCGCAGCGGCTGGCTGATCGAGGCCCAGACCCGTAACCGCATCACGCCGGCGTCACCGGCCTTGGTGGAGTTGCAGAAACAGTTCCAGGCCAACGGTGCCTGAGGACCGTCGCGCCTGCTTTTCTCTCCCAACGACCGACGCTCAAGGTAATCACCCATGACTTCATTTTTCACCCCTCGAACCCTGGTCAGCCTGTGCCTGGCATGCTCCATCGGATCGGCTGCCAGCCTGGCCCAGGCCGATGCCACGCTGGACCGGATCGAGCAACGTCACGCGATCAGCGTCGGGGTGATGCTCAGTGGCGCGCCCTTCGGCACGATCGACCCCAAGACTGGCGAACACCTGGGCTACAACGTCGAATTGGCCCAGGGCATCGGCAAGGCGCTGGGCGTGGAAACCCAGACCGTATCGGTCCTGGCGCCAAACCGCGTGCAATTCCTGCAACAGGGCAAAGTCGACATCCTGATCGCCAACATGCAGTTCACCGAAGAGCGCGGCGAGATTCTCGACTATGTGCCCACGCCTTATGAGGAGGTTGGTGGCGCGGCGTTGATTCGCAAGGGTTCCGGCATCAGCCAGTGGGCCGACCTCAAAGGCAAGCCAGTGTGCGTGTCCCAGGGCAGCAATTTCATCAAGCCCCTGCAGGAAACCTATGGCGCACAGATCAAGGCTTTTCGCAGCCAGTCCGAGTCGCTGTTGTCGTTGCGCGGCAATGGCTGCGTGGCCGCGGTCCATGTGAGTCCGACCCTGCATGCGCTGCTGAGTGAAGACGAATGGGCCGGCTATGAAATTCCGCTGCCGGGGGATCTGATTCCGTCGAATTCGGTGATCTGGCTGCGCAAGGGCGAGCACGATACCCAGGCGAAACTCGATGCCATCGTGCGCGACTGGCACCGCAGCGGCTGGCTGATCGAGTTGGGCGAGCGTACCGGCATGGCGCCGTCCCAGGCCCTGCGTGATCTGCATGCCAAGTACAGCAATGCCGCCCCCCTGGCCGCGCAACCATGAGCCAGTCGTTGTTTGCGGCGTTGCAGGCATTGGTGGGTGCCAGGCATGTGCAGAGCAGTGAAGAAGCCGCGCCGTACCTGACGGACAAGCAGGGCCGTTACGTCGGCCAAGTGATTGCCGCGGTACACCCGGCCAGCACCGAAGAGGTGGCGGCGGTGGTCCGGGCTTGCGTCGCGACCGATACGCCCGTGGTGGTGCAGGGCGGCAACACTGGACTGATGGGCGGCGCCACCCCGGACGCCAGCGGTCGCGCCGTGTTGCTATTGCTCGACCGAATGAATCGGGTACGTGCGGTGGACACCGACAACGACACCCTGACTGTCGAGGCGGGCTGCATCCTGCAAACTGTCCAGGAGGTTGCGCGTGCGGCCGGTCGCTTGTTCCCTCTGAGCCTCGGCGCCGAAGGCAGTTGCACCCTCGGCGGCAACCTGGGGACCAATGCCGGCGGCACCGCAGTGCTGCGCTATGGCAATACCCGCGAACTGACCCTGGGCCTGGAAGTCGTGACCGCCCAGGGTGAGATCTGGAACGGCCTGCGCGGCTTGCGCAAGGACAATACCGGCTACGATCTGCGGGACCTGTTTATCGGCAGCGAAGGCACGCTGGGCATTATCACCGCCGCGACCCTGAAGCTGTTTCCACTGCCCAAAGCCCAGGCCACCGCGCTACTGGCGTTCGACTCGTTGGAGCAGGCAGTGGCCTTGCTGTCTCACGCCCGCGCCGGTTTTGGGGCCAGCCTGACGGCCTTCGAGTTGCTCAGCGCCGGGTGCCTTGCATTGTTGCGCGAGCAGTTTCCCGACGGTCCGCGGCCATTCTCCAATGCTCACCAGCCTTGGTTCGCACTGTTGGAACTGTCCGATAACCACAGTGAAAGTCATGCACGGGAAGTCTTCGAACAGGTGCTGGGCGAGGCCTTCGAGCAACACCTGCTGGCCGATGCGCTGATCGCTGAAAACCTCGTCCAGAGCCAGGCGTTCTGGCGACTGCGGGAAAACATGAGCGATGCGCAAAAGCGCGCCGGGCGCAACATCAAGCATGACATCTCGGTGCCGATTTCCCAGGTCGCGGCATTCGTTGCCCATACCGATGCGCTGCTGCAACAGCATTTTCCCGGCGTGCGGCACTACACCTTCGGTCATCTGGGCGACGGCAACCTGCATTACAACGTTGCCCATCCGCTGGGTTCCACGGTTGACGCGCACATGGCCCATTACACCGCGCTCAGCCAACTGGTCCACGACAGCGCCCATGCCCACGGTGGCTCGATCAGCGCCGAACACGGTATCGGCCAGCGCAAGGTTAATGTGCTGGGGCGCTACAAAAGTGCGGTGGAACTGGACCTGATGCGTCGGATCAAGCAGGCGCTGGATCCGCGCAATCTGCTCAATCCGGGCAAGGTGCTGGAGGACACGCGGCCATGACGCTTTACCTGTCCAAACGCGTGCAGCGGGTCTCGCTGTCAGCCAATGCCGCCGCCAAGTCCCGGGCCACGGCCCTGCGTGAGGCCGGTCGCGACATCCTCGACCTGACCACCGGCGAGCCGGATTTCGATACGCCGGTGCACGTCAAGCAGGCCGCCTACGCCGCAATTGCGGCCGGCGCCACCAAGTACACGCCGACGCCGGGCGTAAGGGCCTTGCGTGAGGCCGTGCAACACAAGCTGCGCACGGAAAACCAGCTGGACTATCCGCTGGCATCCATCGTGATTGCCAACGGTGCGAAACAGATCATCTTCAACGCCTTCGCCGCGACGCTCGATGACGGCGACGAAGTGCTGGTACCGACGCCGTACTGGCCGTCCTTCCCGGACAGTGTGCGTTTCAATGGTGGTGAACCGGTGTTCATCGAATGCGGGCTGGACCAGGGCTGCAAGCTCACGCCGCAACAACTGGAGCAACACATCGGCGAGCGTACGCGCTGGCTGATCCTCAACAGCCCTGGCAACCCCAGTGGCGCGGTGTACAGCGAGGCCGAACTGCAAGGCCTGGCCCAGGTACTGCGGCGTCATGCCCACGTGCTGATTCTGCTGGATGAGCTCTACGAGCACATTCGTTTCGACGGCCGTCCGGTCCAGGGCTTGCTCAACGTCGCGCCCGATCTGCAAGCGCGCTGCCTGCTGGTGGGCGGGGTATCGAAAACCTATGCCATGACCGGCTGGCGCATCGGTTTCGGTGCCGGGCCGCAAGCGTTGACCGATGCCATGACGGTGGTGCAATCGCAATCCACTTCCGGGGCTTCCTCGGTCGGCCAGGCGGCGGCGTTGGCGGCGTTCGAGGGTGGGCTGGATTTCCTCGCGGAACAGGTTGCGGCTTATCGTCAACGCCGTGACGTGCTGGTGAGTAGCTTGCGCAGTGTCGAAGGCCTTGAAGTCCTCGAGCCTCAAGGTGGTTTTTTCGTATTTGTGCGCTGCGCCGGGTTGTTGGGGCGCTACCGCCCGGACGGCCAGCGTCTGGAGCACGATACCGACGTTGTCGAGTACCTGCTGGACGAGGGCGTCGCTGGCGTCGCGGGCGGTGCTTATGGCTTGTCGCCGTGGTTTCGCCTGTCCATCGCCACGGCGACCGCAACCGTTGCCGAAGCGGGCCGCCGAATTGCCCATGCTTGCGGCCGATTGAGGGGCGAGCGATGAGCCATTGGCTGGAGCAGTTCGTCCATTGGAGCGCCGGGGTCGGCCTCAACTACAACTTTTTGCTCGATGCCTATCAGCGCGGCACGCTGGAGCAGGGCGCGTTGACCACGGTGTTGTTGTGCCTGTTGACCATCGTCGGCAGCCTGCTGGCGGGCGTCGGCCTGGCGGCACTGTTGACCTCGGGCAAGCCCTGGCTCGCCAGGCCGGCGCGGGTGTTCATCGAAGTCACCCGCAATACGCCGACCCTGGTCCAGCTGTATTGCGCCTTCCTGGTGCTGAACATGCTGCTGACCGAGGCCGTCGGTGCGGCCAACCCGCTGACACCCTTCGCCTGGGTGGTGATCGTGATCTCGCTGCACAAGGGTGCGTTCCATGCCGAAGCGCTGCGGGCCGGCATCGAGGCGGTGCCTGCGGTGACCCTGGAGGCCGCCAGTTCGCTGGCCTTCGATCACCGCCAATTGTTATGGAACGTGCAACTGCCCCTGGCCCTGCGTTTTGCCTTGCCGTCGCTGATCAATAACCTGATCGACCTGGTGAAAATGACCGCCGTGGCCTCGGCCATTGCCGTGGGCGACATCACCTACGCGGCCATCATGATCTGGACCCAGAGCGATAACGTGCTGGAGCTGATGATTCTGATCCTGGGGTTTTTCGGCCTGCTGAGTTTCACCGTCAATTGCGTGGGGCGCTACCTTGAAGCGCGCCTGAGGATGCCCGGCTATGGCCATTGATTCGTCCGTCATCGTGCCGCTGACTTGGCCGCGTCGACATTTCGGCAAGGTGCTGCTGAGGATCGGAGCGCTGTCCTGGCTGGTGTATTTCGCCCCGCACAGCCCGGTGTTCAAGGCCTTGTTGCAATGGTCACCGGCCCTGGCCGCAGGCTTCGGCCAGAATATTCTCATCAGTCTGCTGGCCATTGGGCTGGGTTCTGCCGCGGGGTTGGTGGTCGGCGCCATGGTCCTGTCGCCCCTGCGCTTGCTGCGCTGGCCGGCACGGATCTGGGTGCAGGTCTTGCGCAACGCGCCGTGGCTGGTGCTGATCTATTTCACCACCTATGTGTTCCCGTTCGAGATTCGTATCGGCCACGGCTATGTCTCGTTTCCCGACTGGATCAAGGTCACCCTCGGCCTGGCGTTGCCGGCCAGTGCCAACGTCGCGGAAATCTTCCGGGGCGCGATTGCCTCGATCCCCAGTACTCAATGGGAGGCCGCGCGCTCCCTGGCGTTCACCCGTGGGCAGATTTTCCGCTCGATCATCCTGCCGCAGTGCTTCAAGCGCATGTTGCCGCCGTGGATGAACCTCTACGCGGTGATCACCATGGGCACCGCGCTGGCCTCCCTGGTGGGCGTGCATGACGTGATCGATACCGCGCAGATCGCCAGCAATACCGTGAACCTGACCGGCTTCACCGTGGTGATCTACCTGAGCCTGCTGGTGCTGTTCTTCGCCTATTGCTACCCGATTTCCCGCCTCACCCAATACCTGGAGCGACGTTATGCCTTCTACTGAAACCGTCGCCGAACCCCTGGTCAGCCTGCGCGACCTGCACCTGTCGTTCGGCAGCAACCCGGTGCTCAAGGGCATTGACCTGGATGTGCGCCGTGGCGAGGCCGTGTCGATCATCGGTCCGTCCGGCTCGGGCAAGTCGACGATCCTGCGTTGCATTACCGGCCTGTTACAGCCCCAGCGCGGCAGCATTCGCGTCGGTGCCACCGAAGTCCACACCCTGGCCCAGGAAGCCCAGCGCATCGAATTGCGCAAGCGCGTGGGGTTTGTGTTCCAGCAGTACAACCTGTTCCCGCATCTGTCGGTGCTGGAGAACCTGGTGATCGCACCGCGCAAGGTCCTGGGTCGCAATCGGGCCGACGCCGAGAAAGACGCCCGCGCCTTGCTCGCCAAGGTGCGCATGGAGCACAAGGCCGATGCCTACCCGGGGCAGCTCTCGGGCGGCCAGCAACAACGGGTGGCGATTGCCCGCGCCCTGGCGATGCGTCCGGAGCTGATTCTGTTCGATGAAGTGACCTCGGCCCTGGACCCGGAAACCGTCGGCGAGGTGTTGACGGTGATTCGCGAGCTG
This sequence comes from Pseudomonas sp. FP2300, assembly GCF_030687595.1. Classification (NCBI taxonomy): domain Bacteria; kingdom Pseudomonadati; phylum Pseudomonadota; class Gammaproteobacteria; order Pseudomonadales; family Pseudomonadaceae; genus Pseudomonas; species Pseudomonas sp. FP2300. Next base: position 3,928,858 of record NZ_CP117440.1, on the reverse strand, counting down.
ACCGAAGAGGGCATGACCTGCGTGCTGGTGACCCACGAAATGCGCTTCGCCGAGGAGATCAGCGATGTCGTCTATTTCACCGAGAACGGTGTGATCGTCGAGCACGGTAGCGCCGCGCGGATTTTCCAGCACCCCACCAGCGAGCGCACCCGGGAGTTTCTGCGCCATGCCTTGGGTGACCCAGGGCGGCGTCTGCCCAACGCCGATGATCCGTACCTGTTGACCAACCTGAGTCGCTACAGCCTGTCCGTTTAATTGTCTGTTCTGAACAATGGAGCCTGCCCCATGAGCGTGTTTAGCCGTCCCGATGTCATCGAAGCCTTCCTGCAGAAAGTACGCGTCATCCATCAGCGCGGGGTCGATCGTGCCGCGCTGACTGAAATCGTTGGTCTGTTGGAAGGTCTGGCCGAGCGCCGCGACCTGTTCAACTTCGAAACCTTTCCGGCGCCGGTGCCGGGGCAGGGCAGCACCGCGTTCCGCTACCGCCTCAATGACGATGGCGACACTCCGACGTTGTACCTGAACTCGCTGCTGCCGGGCAAAAGCACGATCCCTCACAACCACGAAACCTGGGCGATTATCAGTGCTATCGAGGGCCAGGAAATCAACTACGTCTACCAGCGCGACGACGAGGGGCGTGAACCGGGTTACACCACCCTGCACCTGGAAAAAGAAGTGATCGTGCAGCCCGGCACCTCGATTTCGTTCCTTGGGGAAGATCTGCATGGCATTCGGGTCGCCGGAGAGCAGCCGACCCTGCATTTCCACCTGTATGGCTTGCCGCTGGAGTCGCTCAATGGCCGTTATGGAGTCGAGGCCGATGGGCGGATTCTCAATTACAACGCCTCGCAAATGGCCCCGTCGATCAAGGCCTACGCCCACTGACGCCACCTCGTGCTCCAGTCACTCCATTTTTCCAGCGGGACTCCCATGAGCCAGACCATAACTCCCGGACAACTGCAGCAGTGGTTGTTCGATGGGCAGGAAATCGCCCTGTTTGATGTGCGCGAGCACGGCCAGTACGGCGAAGCCCATCTGTTTTTCGGGGTGAACCTGCCCTATAGCCGATTGGAGTTGGAGGCGCGGCGGCTGGCGCCCAACCCTCGGGTGCGGTTGGTGATCTATGACCAGGATGGCGCGGACCTGGCGGTGCGAGCGGCACAACGCCTGCAAGCGCTGGGCTACATCAATGTGTATAGCCTGGAGGGCGGCGCCGACGGTTGGCAGGCAGCCGGCTATCAGCTGTTTGCCGGTGTGCACGTACCGTCCAAGGCCTTTGGCGAACAGGTGGAGGCCGTCCGGCATACGCCTCACGTCAGCGCCCGTCAACTGGCGCAATGGCAGGCCCGGGGTGAGCCCTTGGTGGTACTCGACGGCCGACCGTTGGAGGAGTATCGCAAGATGACCATCCCCGGTTCGATCTGTTGCCCGAATGGCGAACTGGGCTACCGCGTGCACGACCTGGTACCGGACGAGCAGACCCCCATCGTGGTCAATTGCGCGGGTCGAACCCGCAGCATCATCGGCGCCCAGACGCTGATCGACCTGGGGCTCAAGAACCCGATCTATGCCCTGGAGAACGGTACGCAAGGCTGGTACCTGGAAGACCTGCAACTGGAGCATGGTAGCGAGCGCCGTTATGCCGACCAGGTATCGGCCGCTACATTGCCGGCGCAGCGCTTGGCGGCGGCACGACTGGCCGAACGGGCCGGCGTGCCTACCGTCGAGGCTACTCAGGTCGAGCAGTGGGCTGCGGACGCTGGGCGCAGTCTTTTTCTCTGCGACGTGCGCACCGCTGAAGAGTTTGCCGCCGGCACGCTGCCAGGAGCACAACACACGCCGGGCGGGCAGTTGATTCAATCCACCGACCTGTATGTTGGCGTACGCCAAGCGCGGGTTGTGCTGTTCGATGACGACGGCGTGCGCGCACCGATCATCGCCAGTTGGTTGCGGCAGTTGGGGCATGAGGCTTTTGTATTGTCGGGTGGGCTGAGCAGTGGCTTTGCATTACCGGTTCCAGCAGTCGTCGCGCCTGAAAAACTGCCGCTGATCAGCGTGCGGGCCTTGGCCGATGCCCTGAAGGATGACACGGTGGCATTGATCGACCTGCGCTCGAGCAGCGCCTATCGCAAAGCGCATATCGCCGGCGCGCGTTGGTCGATCCGGCCCTTGCTGGCCGCCGCGCTGGCAGATGAACGACGGCCAGTGGTGCTGGTGGCCGATGATTCCCGGCTTGCCGCCCTGGCGGCGCTGGAGCTGCCGCACACGGCAGTGCGCTGGTTGGCCGACGGCGTGGATACCTGGCGTTCGGCAGGCCTTGCATTGCAAGAGGGTGCCCAGACGCTGGCAGATGAACAGTGTATTGATTTCCTCTTCTTCACCCACGACCGCCACGCTGGAAACAAGGACGCGGCGCGCCAATACCTGGCCTGGGAAATCGGCCTGCTGGCACAGATGAGCGCAGACGAAGTCGCCAGCCTGAAGCCGCTGCAACCAGGGTCGCAAAGCGTTGTCGGTGGGCTGGATCGCACCCGCCTGGTCCAGGGCGCGCGCCCGGAAAAAGGCAGCGGTGCCCGCTCGGTCAACGTACCGGTCAGCCGCCTGAGCACGGTGCTGTTCGACAACCTGGCACAGATGCGTGACGCCCGTTCCCGGCGCGACAGCGAGCGAGTCCTGAGCTATGGCGCCCGGGGCAATCCGACGGCCTTCGCCCTGGAAGACCTCGTCACCGAATTGGAGGGCGGCTATCGCACTCGTTTGTTTGGCACTGGGTTGGCTGCCGTGGCGCAAACCTTCCTGGCCTACCTGCGACCTGGCGATCATGTACTGATCACCGATGCGGTGTACGCACCGGTACGGCGCGTGGCCCGGGACTTCCTCGAAACCTTCGGCATAGAAGTCGACTACTTCGCCCCCGACGGCAGCGACCTGCCCGGACGGCTGCAAGCCAACACCAAAATGGTCTACACCGAAGTGCCCGGTTCATTGCTGTACGAACTCTGCGACTTGCCGGCCATTGCCGCACTCTGCAAGCCGCGGGGCATCCTGCTGGCAGTGGACAATACCTGGGGTTCGGGCGTGCTGTACCGGCCACTGACATTGGGCGCCGACATCTCGATCATGGCCCTGACCAAATACTTGAGCGGCCACAGCGACGTGGTCATGGGCAGCGTTTGCACTCGGCAGGAGGCTTGGCCGGCACTGGCGGCCATGAGCGACACTTTCGGCAATACCGTCAGTCCCGACGACGCCTATCTTGTCCTGCGCGGCGCCCGCACCCTGGCGCCTCGCATGGACATGCACGAGCGACAGGCGCTGGAAGTCGCCCATTGGTTGCAGGCACAACCGCAGGTGAAGCGCGTCTTTCATCCAGCCTTGCCCGACCATCCTGGTCACGCCCTTTGGCAGCGGGATTTCAAGGGCAGCAACGGCTTGCTGTCCTTTGAGCTTCGCGAAAATGACGACACTTACCTGGAGCGATTCATCGACGCCTTGCAGGTGTTTGGGTTGGGTGCATCCTGGGGCGGGTTTGAGAGTTTGGTGACTGTCGCTGATACCAAGGACCGGCAACGTGCCGAGGATCGGGCGTTGAATCCGGTGGTGCGCTTGCATGTTGGGTTGGAGGATGTCGAGGTGTTGGTCGAGGACCTGCGGCGGGGGTTCGCACAGGCCGCTTTCGAGCCGCTCACACCCGACCGTTGAGCCTGGAAGCACTGGGGGCACAACCACACCCAGGTTGTGCGCTCCACTTGTTTGAACCTGCTAAACGCAAGCATTGCCAGATAACCTGGGCTTCAGGTTATGTAGGTTTTCATAATGCGACACGGCAACCTTCAGCTTTTTTTTGTCGAAAGAAAATGTTCTCTTTTCTATGTGTTCAGCCTTGTATTCCTGGCTACTAAGCGCTTTTTTGAGCAGTCCGGATACTTGAAAACCAGGTGGATCGTTCGGTTTTATGTATTGGTCGTACTGATCCGGGAGGGACACGCTGCCCATGGCCTTTCTGATTAAATTTATTTTATTACGGCAGTCTGCTTCATCTTCCAGGATTAAAGAAACCGAATCCATTTCCTGAAGATATTTTGTATGCATTCGCACTGTGTTGTCATAGGCTTGCGAGAGGCGTATTGCTGCCTCATCCGGGGTAACTTTAAAAGAAGCAATCCATGAGGACAAACAGTCGACAGGGTTGCGAAGAATAGTGATCAGCAGAATTTTCTTTAGGCTGAGGTTATTCGCCAAAATTTCTACTGGATCATAGGTTGCCTCCGAAGCAAGGTATGGGCCAAAGGCCTCCTTTAGCACCAGCCGTTTGCCAACAAAATCTCTAAGTGAAATTTTTGGATCAACTTTCATGTGTTCACATCTTAAAATGTGTTTTAACGGTTGAAAGATTCCTATGTAGTGAGAGGATGCGAGTGCGTTAAAGAGAAATGTGGTGCCACTTCTGCAGGGGCCAAGAATCAGCACGCAATCATACATTTAATATCTCCTTCTCAATCTGATGCGTTAAGCCCTCTAGATCAGAATAACTCCAGTCGATAGAAACAGTGCTTACCTTCTCAAGCAGCGAGGCCAGAGGGAAATCTTGTGGGGCACTAAAGCCTAGCCATTTGGGACGTTGGGGATCTATTGGAGAAAGCATCTGGCTCGCAACGATTTCCGCCGGTGATGAATCGCTTTGAATACGGGTCGGAAGAATTATTTTCTTTAGGTACACCGGTTTTTTTTGTATGCGCGATGGATCTACGTGTTCGGTAACACGTACAACTTCTTTTTTTGTGCTGCCGGGGATGACCAAGCGGATCTCTTCAAACCAACCTAGAACCTTGAATCCTTCCCCGTTTGGAATGACAGGTAATCTGTCATTGGTAAGGTAGCCCACGCCGGGTATCTGGAGAGATTGGAGCAGACTTGTTGTTTTGCCTTGGCCTTTTTCCCCGATGAAACAGAACCCGTAATCTGCGAAAGAGACAGCAGAGGCGTGGAGTATTGCTCCACCCTGGCGCTCTATCTCAGTAACAATAAGCTGTTTCAACAAGCGCTGAAAATCCTTGGCGAATGAACTGTTGTTGCGATACTCGACTTCAATGGTGTTTTTGTCTATTGAAAATAACGTTCCGGAAATGGGATTGTAGATTGTACGAGAGGTATCGGAGCTGTACTTTATAAGACCAGTACCAAAATCACTTATGGCGTTATCGGTAAGGGGGTTGAAAAAAATGATTTCTGACCAGTCAGAGAAATTGGCTTTAAAGTCAGAGGTGTTTTGGCGTAGGTTTATTTTATAATCGAAGGCGTCGTGGGGAACCTCGCTAATGGACAGGAATGGGAAAAGGTTCGTTTTATAGAGTTCTAGAAAGGCTTGTTTTTCTGTGGAAGAATCAAAGGTTACGAGAAAAATAAATTCATCATAATAGTTTAGGTATAACATGATTTACGCCACCTTGTAGTTGGATAGTTGATCGAGGTGCATATCTATGAATTGCATGAGGCAGCTGTCACTGCAATGCAGATTTTTTCCCATCAGTGGCACGCCAATAAAGTAGCTGGAGCCTCCCGGGGTTACAATGCAAACCTCGGAGTGAGTCACTTTGCAAGTGCTTTCGTTTAAATTAGACAAGGTTTGCATGATCGCCAATGCGCATGAGTAGGAAGAGCTATTGACGACAGTATGGTATCTCTGGATTTTCCACCATTTATGGATGTCATTCTCCATGAATGTGGAGTGTAACTTCTCAAAATTGCCATTGCTCACATAATCGTCCTGCTGGTTGCGAGCCTCAGAGTAAACATCTGTAGACTTGAATCCATCAAACAGAAGTTGCTGATGAGTATTGAAATAACACTGCTCGTTCAGGTTGTGTGCACCCATCACAAAATCGACATGGGGGCACTGGAATTTCAGGCGATTGAAATCATTTTGAACGCCAACACCTACGATGAAGGAGTCGAGCCTCTCCCCTAAATAGGTGCCTAATAATGTTGTTGGGTTGGTGACCAAAATTACGTTTTTATGATTCAAGAAATCCAAGTAGGGGTCAATGACTTCCTTGTTGAGTTGGTACAGATCGCTTTTTCCGCTTCCTCGACTGGTTCGTTTTCCTGCGATCAGAATAACAGTGTCGGATTTCTGAATTGCTTGTGGAGATCGACAGATTTCAAAACTGACCAGATTGTCCTGGAAACTAGCGCGGAGCTTGCATTCTTGCTCGTAGCTTTCAGCGTAAAATGCGATCGAGAATTTATTGGCTGTTTTCAGGAAAGAAACCAGTGTTTGGCCTACTTTGCCCGTGCCGCCGATGATGCAAACTTGTTTGACTGGGTATCCTTCCCTGAGTAACTTCATGTTTATCCTTTGTCACAGGCTGTAGGGATTCGAATTTTCAAACTTTACAAATGCCAAGCTGATGACGTTGTGCACGGTTCGGAGCACTCATAAAAAGTACCGTTAGAAAATGTCTACAGCGATGGCTGTAGTTGTTTTGCTTGGAAATAGTGTACGTTGGCACCTAAAAACAAGAAGCTCAACAGGTAGCAGAGCGAGTAAGTGGTTAACAAGGTGGATCCAGGCATGCTTGAGTCAGCGTACCTAAAGATATAGCCCACATAGCCTATGTAAACGACGGCGTTCATGACTATTTGAGTGATGATCGTATTGCCTAGCGCTCGGATGTGGGCTGATACGAGCATCATCAGGCTTGTGCAGCAAAACATGAAAATCAGGCTGGGGTTCAACCAGGGGTCTGCTTTATACATGTGAGCAGTAACGCCAAAAAGCTGACCGATTTCAATGCCCCATACTGCAAGGATGGCGATAGGTATAAACATGCTAAGAGCGAGGTAGCGAAAAACCATCGACGAAAGACCGGGTTTGCCATTTCTGGATACGTAGATGCTGTGAATCTGAGTAAAGGCTGAAACCGGGATTATTAATAAGGTTGTTATGCTCACGGCAATTGAAAAAATAGACACTAAGTCTTTGTCAATTAAAAATAGTTTTTTGTTTGCCATGAAAAATGCGAGTCGTTGGGACGCGAGACCAAGCCCGTTGGGGCCTCCAATTATAAAAAGGTGTCGAAGTACAGAATGATTGAAGCTGAGTTGCCAAAGCTTGAGAGTGCTGCTTTTATAGAGGTAGTAAGCCAGTTCCAAACATTCGCAGCCAAGCATGAGGTATGCAATGGTGAGCGAATAATTTTCTTTGTCGCTCAGTACGAATGCCGCGCCTGAAAAAAACATGAAAGGACAGAAGTTCATGAGTCGGGCGATGCTGCTGCTGTTGCCTTTTACGTGAGCTTCAAAATAGGCGTTAAAGAAGCTTGTAAGGATGTAGATCGAGATATAAATAAGGTACACATAGCAAAATGTCAGCGCCTTATAGTTTTTGGACAGACTGTCTATTTCACGATCGGATGTGATTGTGATCAGGTAACAAGCGGCTGCTACCAAGAATGAACAGGCAACGACCAAAAAAAAGGATGACATGAAGATATTCTGACGCGTGCGTCCTCCCTCCAGTGACAGATTTCCCACCGCCCTGAACATGAAAGTGACAACAGTCGCAGGAAATATAAATGCTGATGTGATGTAGCTGAAAAAGGCGAATTCATCGAAGTTTTTGTTTGCGACTAAAATTCCGGCAAATGCCATGCTGACAAAGGGGAAGAAACGATTTGCAGAAAACTTGATTATGCTGGAGTAGTAGAAGTTTGCATAACTTTGGTCCGTGGCAGCTGCTTTCATTTGTCGCGAATCCATTTTCAAATGATCTTGTACCGATAAGCCGCAGGCTGGTAATTATATCGCTCTATCGATTTTGTGAATTTCAAATGAGCGCGAACTGATGGCCTTGGCTGCGGCCAGTGCATCTAAATACTCAAGGCAAATGTTGTCAGGTAATTTCAGGTGCTCTCTGGCACTGTCAATAATAACGTTCACTGATTGCGCGTTGTTTATTAATGCCCAAAAAAGTGCGGCCGAGCTTGGGAGCTCTAATATCGCTTTAGACTCGATCGTGAGGTACCATCTTGACATATGAAGCATGACGCGAGCGTCCGGATTTTTCAGAATCAACGGTTCATCATTTTCTTGGTCAGTGTCGATCAGCCGGGATTCAACAAAGAAAATTTCTTCCGGCACGATATCGGCAAGGATTTTGTAATCCGTGACCATTTGATGGAATTTCTTGACAGAGTTTAAGTATTTTTTACTTTCAACTGTCGATGAAATTGGAATGGAGGAGGCGAGTTCAAGAAAACGACGGAACCCAAGATGATTCTCTCCCAGGTATCGAACTGCGTAGCGTACATGCCATTTTTCCAGGACTGATGTCGATCCGTGTATTGCCAGAAGTACACTGAGACTGTGCCTGAGTGCTTTATGCGCGCTGAAGAGTGCTGAGCGCGTGTCATCAACCAACTTGAAGCCATGCGATACCTTGAGTTCACGCTCAGCGTTGAGCAAAGCTAATTCAGCGAGCCTGGTCCTGAATGTGACGACATCAAATTCTTTTTTTATACTGTCGAATGCGGGTTCTCCACTAAGGGCAATACCGGAATACACTCTATGGCAAATTAGCATTTCATAAGCGCTAACAGACGCGAGGTTTTCACCTTTTGAAATGATGTCCATTATTCTGTGTATTTTTGAGAGCGGAATTTTCGTGAGTTCTACAGGACGCTGGAGTTCCGAAATCAAGACTTCTTCCTCTGTGCAGTTATCAAATACTGCATAGATGTCGTAATCGGAATTGGGTGTAGAGATTCCTTCCGGGATGGAACCCGATAGAAAGCTGAAAATGGGTTGCGCCGTTGAGTGGAAATAGTCGTTGACTAAGTTTTTTAAGGCGTCAAGCTCTTCAATAGAAATGTCTGCTGATGTTTGTTGCATGACATACCTCCCTGTATTACTCAGTCCCATCAGCCGAAACCATCGGTGATTTTTAATGCTTGCAAGGCTGTAGATTCTAGTGAGGTTCGTGCACTTCCATGTGCATAGGCTATCCCTGCTTTACTAGTGACTACGCCGTGGCTTATTAAGCCACGCCGCCACCGCCACCACCGCCGCCACTTTTGGTGAAGGCAGCAGATGCACTGATGGCTTTCTGCTCTTGTGCACTGAGTACACGAATTGTCGTCGTCATAGCCTAATTCCTTCTAGTAAGGTTTTGTTCGAAGCAAATTACTTCGAGCCCAAAACCTAGTCTTGGACAAAACATTTGTCAAACATTGAAATATAAAAAAGTTAAAACTTTTTTTTGAAGGATATGTGCTGGCGCGCTGGGCGATAATTATGATATGTGTCCTGGTAGTGTTACGTGGCCATCATTTGTAAATTGTATTAAATATGTAATCGGCAGGTCCGCTGATTGTTATGCCTGGTGCCTCATATGCCTTGATTTTTAAAGAATTATGACTGTTGCAATAAAGTATTTAAGGTTGTCAAATGAAAACATTGATATGCGTGATACAAATCAATGATTTCGAATTCATAGCCAAGGGTGCTCGGTGGTACATGCCAACCTCAATGCACACGGCCCCAGCGCTTTGGCGAGCAAGGTTGTGCGCCTCCCCACAAAATCTATCGACAAGTGGCTACCAAATCCCGCTCCAACCGCTACCATTGCGCGCTGACCTCCCGACACCTCGGATTTCACTTTCATGAAATTGCGCCTGCTGACCGCTGTCTTGTTTTTCACCTGTACCCTGACTCACGCCGCTGAATCAAAACCCGTTCCGAAAGCCTTGGAAGAACAGATCGGGCACCTGGTAGCACTCATCAAGGACAGCTATGCCACCGGCTATCCTGAAGCGACGCTGGTGCAGACGCTGGATACCGGCGAGGACAGCCAGGTCACTCTCGCGGTCTTCACCGTCGAGGGGTTCGGCATGGGCAACAACTACAGCCAATACCTGGCGGCCTTTACGCCCGAAGAGAACGAAGAAGGCGTGCCGCATTACAGTCTGTTGGACGTGATGCGCATCGGTGGCGACAGCTGGCGTGCCATCGACAAATTGGATGCCAAGTTGGTGAGCGACCCGACGGGTGAGCAGACCCTGATCGACATTCCCGTGATGGAGAATACCGACGACGATGCGCCGAATTTCCCAAGCAAGGCTTCCGTGATTCACCTGTCCCTGGAAGGTTCACAGTCACTGCGATTGGTGGAGAAAAGGTAAGCCTCTCAGTTCGGTCGGATTTTCAATTTGTAGCGGGAATATTCTGTTTTGGCATGAAAAATCGAGCAAACAGCTCAGATTGTGACTTGATATTCAATTTTGCGTAAATGTTGCGGCGGTGAACTTTTATGGTTTCCGCCGAGAGGGAGAGCTTTCCAGCTATTTCTTTATTGGAGAAGCCGCTGAGTAATAAGCGGAGTACGTCACTTTCGCGTGCTGTTATTTGTGTGCCAAGCTGGTTGACCGTTTCTGGCCACAAAGGCGGCTCAGTCAGAGTTTTTTCTTCGTCAATTTCAAAACCCATGCGCTGATGCATCAATGCAGTCACCCATGGCTTGATAATGTCGAGCATGGTTATTTGTTCTTGGCTAAAGCGGGCTTTGCTGCCGATGGAAATGCATAACGTCCTATCGGCGTCGAGCTGGACATTGTACTGTGCTTCATCCATGGAGATGTATTGTGCAAAATACTGATGATAATACTCGGTCTCCAGAAAATACTCCGGTGCAATATCCAATAGATGAAAGAAGCCGCTCTGTGGGTTCTCTCGGTTGGCTATATAAAATGGATCCAGTAGATAAAGCCCTTTCACATAGCGATGAGTGAATGCATCAATCTCTTCCGCATCGGCTACCTCGGGAAGACTGACGACCTGCACGTGTTGACTACTGAAAATCAATACAACCCAATTATCGATCTGGACATATTCATTTAATGTGCGGACCAGCGAGCTCCAGAATTCCGGACGGTTCAGTTGCATGATCAGCTTTCCAATCGATCGATGCCAAGCCAGGCTGTGGAGGTCAAACGGCATTTTCTACCCCTTTAGGGTTAGGGATTCTTCGGTCAAGGGTAAGTATTCGTAGGTATTTACTATTTAGTCGCACCCGGTATATTCGCTGCCAGGGTTTACGATGGCCATGAGGGCATATCGTCTTGACAAGGATGTTGCATGAGAAAGTCACATTTGCGAACCATTTTTTCGGCCACGCTTCTCTGTGTAGGGATAAGTACATCAGTGGCGGCGGTAGAGCCTGGGATGTATCTGTATAACTGGTTCGGGTTGCTCGCGCCGGAGACGCCAAAGGAGTTTGAGCAGGAAACTGGCACGAGCGTGCACATGGATGCGTTCGACAGCGCAGAAATCATGCAGAGCAAAGTCATGGCTGGGCGCACGGGATACGACGTGGTCGTGGCGACCTCCAATGTGTTGCCAAGCCTGATCCAGGCAGGAGTCCTTCAGCCTTTGGATCGTAATCAGCTGAGTAACTTTTCACATATCGACCCTGATATCTTGTCCCAACTCGCGGTCAATGATCCTGGTAATCGCTATGCTGTGCCCTATTTATGGGGTACTACCGGCATTGGCTATGACATTGACAAAGTCAAAGCGGCATTGGGTGATGATGCTCCGGTGAATAGCTGGGATCTGATCTTCAAAGAGGAAAACATCAGCAAGCTTCAGTCGTGTGGTGTGGCAATGCTTGATTCTCCCAGTGAGATCATTTCGATTGCTTTGAATTATCTGGGACTTCCTAGTAACAGCAAGAATCCGCAGGATTACCAAAAAGCTCAAGCCCTGCTGTTGAAAATCCGCCCCTACGTCCTCTATTTCGATTCGTCCAGAATCGACGCCGACCTGGCTGACGGCAATATTTGTGTCGTTGTGGGATGGGCCAATGGTGCCCTTGCTGCACAGGCCATCAACGAAAAGGCCAACACGGGGCGCAAGATTACCTACAGTCTTCCTCGCGAAGGCGCGCTGTCCTGGTCGGAGAATCTGGTACTGCTAAAAGATGCGCCCCATCCCAAGGAGGGGTTGGCGTTCATTAATTATATGTTGCGACCGGAAATTATCGCCAAGACCTCAAACCACACGCTGTACCCTAACGCCAATAAAGATGCCGCTGAATTTGTCGAGCAGAAGCTGCGAGATAATCCTTGGATTTATCCAGATAAAAAGACGATCGCTACACTCATTCCTCTTGAGCCACTGCCGTTGAAACTGGAGCGAATCCGCACGCGGATCTGGACCAAAGTGAAGAGTGGTGTGTGAGCTGACTTTTTGATGTCTGGAAAGTAAGACGTAAACACCGATATAGAGGGGCGCTGGGCTGCTGGGTTGATATCTGTTAATTCATCAGTCCGGCATTAACCAGTGTCTTCCGGTCCAATGCGCCGCCTTATGTAAAAAGAGAACAGCGATGTTCAGCCCAGTCAATCAAACGTATTTCAGTTTGACAATCGACGGTTTCGAGCACGATTTTCAAGTGCTCGCATTCACTGGAGAAGAGGCGATCAGCAGGCCTTATCTCTTCAACGTGGAGTTTGTTAGCGAACGGTCTGACCTGGATCTCGAAAATCTCTTCGACAAAGAAGCTTTTCTGGCGTTAGACGCGAAGGGTAGCGGCATTCATGGACGAATCTATCACATCGCTCAAAGCGGTCATGGCCAGCATTTGACATGTTACAGCCTGGCGCTGGTACCGCACCTGTCCTACTTGCGCCACCGCATCAGCCACAGGATCTATCAACAGTTCGCGGTGCCGAAAATCGTTGCCTTGATATTGGAGGAACACGGCATCGTGGGCGACGCCTATCGGTTTCATCTTGAGGCAACCTACCCGGAGCGTGGCGACTGTACCCAGTACGACGAAACGGATTTGCACTTTATTCAACGCTTGTGCGAAGAGGAAGGTATCCACTTTCACTTCCAGCACAGCGCTCAAGGTCATGTGTTGGTTTTTGGTGACGATCAGGCGGTTTTTCCCAGGATCGGACAGCCCACCGCCTATCGGCAAGAGCGCGACAGGATGTCCAGCGAGCCATTGATCAAGCGCATCAACCTGCGTCTGGGACAGCTCACCAGTCGTATCTCGCAGCGCAACCATGATGTCGAGCAACAGCTGGACGTTGAAGAAGATGGCAGGCTGGAGCGTTTCACAGGTCATGAGCACGGCAAACAGATACGTCTTCGTGCTATGGAGCGTCGCCATGCAGCTTATCGTCAAGCCGAAGGGCAGAGTGACCAGGCTCGGTTAGCCAGCGGCCATGTGCTTGAACTCTCAGGCCATCCACGCCAGGAGTGGAACGCCCTATGGCTACTGACTAAGGTCATCCACGAAGGCCGGCAGCCACAAGTAATGAATGAGGACGTCGCCAGTGGCAACACTGCGAACGAAGATGACGTCCATCAGGGTTACCGCAACCGCTTTATCGTTCTTCCATGGACTGTTTCCTATCGTCCGTCGTTGGCCCACAAAAAACCTCGGATGCCAAGTAACCAGACCGCTGTAGTCATCGCTCTGGAGGACGAAGAGATCCAGAATGATCGGCACTTCGCAAGGATCAAGGTCAAGTTCCCCTGGGACCGCGAGGATAGATTTGACGACAAGAGCCGTTGTTGGCTGAAGAGGGGCTCCGACTGGTGTTGTGAGATTGGGCCGCCCCGGACGGGTATGGAGGTAATGGTCACATTTCTTGAAAACGACCCCGATCAGCCGCTGGTCAGTGGGTGCTTGTGTTGTCGTTAAGGGCGTCCTGCCGCTGCTTTGCTTAGGGGCACGGTTGATACTGCTGAGCATCAGCTTTTGGGCCAGACTCCATCATTCCTACCGGCCGACTTCGGCCAGAAGCGGACGGTGGGAATCTAACCTAATGCGCCTGCTATTCCTGGTCATTGAACGAAGAGGAATAGTCTGGTTATGGGGAAAATCAAAGAGTTGGATGAGCTCACCCACCACTTCCGCTCGGCTTCAGGAAACAGCGGACTGCCTCGACTGACGACTCAATCCAGGCGTCTTGCCGGTAATGCGCTTGAATGCGCGGCTGAAAGCGGCCTGAGAGGTATAGCCCAAGCGCTGCGCCACCTCTTCAATCGGTAGTCTTTCGAGCGTCAGCCACTGGCTCGCAAGCCGCATCCGCACTTCGGTGACGTAGCGTAGCGGGGCCATGCCAATCGTCATTTGGAAACGGTCGGCGAAGACCGAGCGCGAGGTGTTGCATTGCTCCGCCAGCTGAGCAACGGTCCAGTCGCGCCCCGGTTGTTGATGCAGTGCCAGAAGTGCATTTGCCAAGCGTGGATCGCGCAATGCGGCGACCAGGCCAGAGGCATTGCCGCAGGCGCACTCCACCCAACCGCGAACGACCATGGCGGCCACCACGTCGGCCAACCGCGCGAGGATGCCGGCGAAGCCGATACGTGCGGCGCTGACCTCGCGCTCCATGGTGGTCAGGATAGGCACCAGCCCGGGGTAACGCTGGCCACCGGCATCAATCAGCATCAGGCCCGGCATCAGCCGGCCAAGGCCATGGATACTGCCCAGTTCAAACTCCATGCAGCCACTGAACAGAACGGTGGTTGGCGTGGGGCTGGCATCGGTTCCGGTATCCACCGCGCTGACGGCATCACCAAGGGGGGCGCCGTCTAGACGGTCGATGTCCTGAACAGGCACGTCCGTATGGGAAAGCAACTGATGGGCCGCGCCATGGGCGATGAAGATGGCGTTGCCGGCAGTCAGCGCATACGTTGTCCCGTCTTCCATCTGCAGCACCGCATTGCCGACCGCCAGAAAGTGGAACCAGGCATGCCCCGGTTTGGCCGCGAAGCCCAGGCCGAAGGTTGGACCGGCTTGGATACGCCGGTACTCGACGCCACGCAGGCGCATGCCGCGCAACAGCTCATTGATGAGATCCGAGGAGAGAGCAAACTGATCTGTAGGCATGGTCAGGTGTTTCGGTCAAAAAATCGAGGTTTTCGATCATAGATCATCCAGTTTCTCGCGCCTAGACTGCGAGTCGCGATTAAGATTGGGAGATCCGTGCAATGACTGACTGTGTTTGTAATGGCGTATCCGACAGCCGTCCCGGCGTCGGGCTGGATGTGGAACCTGCAACCCCCGCGTGGATGGCAGTCTTCTCGTTGGCTATGGGGGTGTTCGGATTGCTGACCGCTGAGTACCTTCCGGCCAGCCTGTTGACGCCGATGGCTACCGATCTGGGTGTGTCCGAAGCGCTGGCTGGCCAGGCGGTAACGGTGACAGCAGTGGTGGCACTGTTCGCTGGCCTGCTGGTGCCAGGCCTGACCCGCGGTATCGACCGTCGCTGGGTGCTGCTGGGTTTTTCCACGTTGATGATCGTATCCAATCTTTTGGTCGCCGTTTCCTCCAGTCTCGCGGTGCTACTGGTGATGCGTATCTTGCTGGGTATTGCCCTTGGCGGGTTCTGGAGCATGGCGGCAGCGGTGGCGATGCGCTTGGTACCGGGGGCTTTGTTGCCCCGAGCGCTCTCGATCATTTTCAGCGGCATTGCCGTCGGTACGGTGGTTGCGGTCCCGCTGGGCAGTTACCTGGGCGGGCTATATGGCTGGCGCAGCGCGTTCTTTGCCGCGGCGGCGGTAGGTGTGGTGACCCTGGCTTTCCAGTCGTTCACGCTGCCACGCCTTGCGCCGCGCACACCGGCACGCCTGCGCACTGTACTCGAGGTGTTGCAGCGCCCGGGTATCGCCATGGGTATGTTCGGTTGTGTGCTGGTGCACAGCGGCCACTTCGCGATGTTCACCTATGTTCGGCCATTCCTCGAGGGCACTACCGGCATTGGCCCGCAAGGGCTGTCGCTGATGCTGCTGGGTTTCGGTGTGGCGAACTTCGTCGGCACGTTGTTGGCCGGGTGGCTGCTTGAGCGTCGTCCACTGGCCACGCTGGTGTTGATGCCCGCGCTGGTGGGCGTTGCAGCGCTGGCGTTGGTGCTGTTGCCGGCCTCGGTGCCGGGGCAGGCGGTACTGCTGGCGATCTGGGGTCTGGCCTTTGGTGGTGTGCCAGTGGCGTGGTCGAACTGGGTCGCCAGCGCAATACCCGATCAGGCGGAAAGCGCCGGGGGCATGGTGGTGGCGTCTGTGCAGTCGGCCATCGCAACAGGCGCCGCCGCTGGCGGTGCGATGTTCAGCCTCGGTGGCAGCGCAGGCGTATTCGTAGCGGCGGCCGTGCTGATGCTGCTGGCCGCGTTGCTGATTGCGTTGCGTGTGCGAGTCCCTTCTATCCGTGGCAGTGCCCAGGCCAGGCCGGCGCTGCACCTTTGACTGGGGGCAGTCGCGTTCACTTGCCGGAGGCCAGGACCTCATTGATGCAACGAACCGGGTTGTTCAAAATGAATAGAGTTCCGGCTCCAGGCAGTCTGCCCATTTGCCCGCAAACCGGTAGAGAGGCATGAATGCCTCCGATAGCTCCAAGCCAAGTGGTGTGAGGCTGTAGCCGCTGTCGACTCTCTCGACAATGCCCGCGTCGCGCAGCTCATTGATTCTGCTTTGCAACACGGTGGGAGAGATGTCTCCCGCCGCACTTCTTAAAGCCCTGGAACTCATGGCGCCATCACGCAGTTCCCAAAGGACCCTTAGCGTCCATTTTTGTCCGAGTAAGTCCAGGAGCGCCATGATTGGCCGGCGTCCCTTGAGTATTGATGAAGCGCAGCCGTGGTTATCATTCATCGTTATTGACCTTGCTTGCTACATATTCAGTAGCGATTATCCTTGCTACATATTTGATAGCGGAGGATACGCGATGTCACGAATCAAAGCACTCAATGAACCCTACCCAGACGAAGTCAGGGCGGATTTCGACAAGATAATGGGAGTAGGGGTACCGCCTCTCGTTCTATTCTCGACCGTTGCATGCAGTGATCGCGCGTGGCGAAAATTCAAGGGAGGTTCGCTGCTCGATGGCTCTCTGCTGAAGCTTCGCCAGAGAGAACTCGTCATCAATAGGGTTTGTGCTCGCACGGAGTGTGAATACGAATGGGGGGTGCATGTGATGGCCTTCGCACAGGCCGCCGGGCTTACCAGAGAAGAGGTCGCCGGCACATTGGAATATCCCCTTCGCCCAGGGCTGTGGCGCGAGGAAGAGGCCGCTCTGCTGATCGCGATCGATGCGCTTCATGACCGAGCAGCGTTGAGCGATGAAGAGTTCTTGGCCCTCAGAAAGCATTTCGACGACGATCAGATCCTGGAAATTCTAATGCTCGCGGGCTTTTACCGTACGGTCTCCTACATTGCGAATGGCCTTTTATTGCCGCTGGAGCAAAATGCTGCGAACTTCAGTGAATATCGGAAAGGGAGGCCAGCCGAACATTGATGGGTTCTGGTCGAAGTCTCTCTCGCGTCCAACCGATATACGCGCTTTCAACAAGGAGTCCCAATTGCCCACCGCCCACGTTTTCATCGCCACCAGCCTGGATGGCTTCATCGCCCGGCCCGACGGCGACATCGACTGGCTTCTACAGCGCGACGATCCATCCGAAGACCACGGCTATTCAGACTTCATCGCCGACAAGGACGTCATCGTGATGGGGCGTGGGAGCTATGAGAAGGTACGGACCTTCGACACCTGGTTCTACGACCGGCCCGTGGTGGTGGTGTCTGAGCAGTTAGCCGATTCGCCAGTGCCCGAGGTGTTGAGGGGCAAGCTGCGTTTCTCCAGCCTGGCACCCAAGGATTTGATGACGGAGCTGGCAAGCCAAGGCGTGCAGCGCGTCTATGTGGATGGCGGACAGGTGGTGCAGTCGTTCCTGCGCGATGGCTTGGTCACCGATATGGTGATCACCACCGTTCCCGTGTTGATCGGCTCGGGGCTGCCGTTGTTCGGGGGGCTTGGGCGGGATGTGGATTTGCAACTCGTATCCAGCCGCAGCTTTCCTTCGGGGCTGGTGCAGTCCACCTACCGATTGGTCCCATGACCCGCCGACTCAGCGTACACGGTCGCGGCTTTGCACCGCCAGGTCCAGGGCCTTTTGCATATCCAACCGTGCCGAGCGGCCGACGTCTTTGTCGTTTAGCTGGTAGCGACGCTCCGACGGCAGGATGGGCGCGGTGAGGTCTTCGGCGTCCATCTGTTCGAAGTCGTGGTTGTCGCCGATGGTCATGGCGCTGCGGCGTAGCAACATGCGCAGTTGTTCGGGTTGCAGTTGCGGGTTGATGGACAGCATCGCCGCCAGCAGGCCCGCGACCATGGGGGTGGCGTAGGAGGTGCCGCAATGCACTGCGCTGTCCTGGTCGGCGCTGGTCGTCGAGGCGTGGGCGCAAGCGGCGGCGGTGATGTCGACGCGCATGTCGATGTTCGAGGAGCTGCGTTTGACCGCATAGGCCGGGTCGTCGACGCCGACGTCGGTGCGCTCGCTGCGCTGGTGCCCGCCGACCACCAGCAATTGTTCGGTGATGAAGGAGGAGGGCAGGCGGTATTCATCGCTGCCCGAGAACGAAGATCCATTGCCGGCGGAGTTCACCACGATCACGTCAGGATGTTCCTTGCGCAGCCAGAGGAAAAACTCCTCCAGTAGCTCCTCGTAACCACCCATGGCGATGCCCGAGCGCAGCAGCGAGTCGACGTCATCGCCCTTGATGTCTTTGGCGCCGACGCGGTGGATGCCCCAGCTCCAGTTCAGCACGCGCACGCCGTCTTCCACGAGGTTGACCGAGGCGGCGATATTGGCGGTGATCCCGGCATCGGAATTGCGTTCGACGATGACCTCGAAGCCACCACTGGCCTTGTCCAGGCCACGGAGGAAGCCGGTGTTACCGCTGTCGTCCCAACGTGCGGCGAGGATGCCGGCGACGGTCGTGCCGTGGTTGTCCGGCTTGTCCGCGTCGCGCGCGTAGACACAGGTGCGCGGGGGCGAGCAGGCGCCGACGTTGTCTGCGAAATCCGTCGTGTCGAAATCCACATCGCGCTCGATCAGGCCGATGCGCACCGGTTGCGGTTGGATGGGTGGTTGTCGCCCGGGGATACGGCGTTGGTAATAGTTCACCGCGTCGAGAAAGCGATTCGCGGCCCACTCATCGGAGTCCAGGGCTGGCTTCTGCGGTTCTTCAGGATGGGCCGCGGCCTGCTCGGTTTCTTCGGCCGAGGACTCCTCGATCACCACAGCATCCACGCTGGTCTCGCTGCCCAGGCGCAGCACCAGGGCGTCGCGCTGCACCAGGTCCTTGGCCGGCAGGCGCAGCTGATACAGATTCAGGGGCGAGATGCTGCCGACCACTTTCGCTCCGTACTTCTGGGCCAGGCGCTCGGCTTCCTGACGGCCATCACGGTCCTCCTCGATCAGCACGCTGACCAGGTCGACGTAAGTGGTCAGGCCGTCCATGTTCTTCGCCACTTCGTCCGGCCCGGCAGCCAGCACGTGACTGTTGCGCAGGGTCAGCCAGGCGGCATTGCTGGCGCGCGGGCCGTCCTGCAGCCAGAGTGGGCCGCTCTGGTAATTGGCGCCGTCCAGGCGCAAGCGCAGGTTTTCCCCTTCACGCTGGACCGCATCTGCGGGTATCGTCTTGGCGCCCAGGTTCAATTGCGGCGTTCCGTCTCCCAGCCCGCGTACGGTCAGGCACCAGTCCTGGTGCTGGCTTTCCAGCAGGTCGCCGCAACGTTTCAGGTTTTCCAGGCGCAGCGGTTCCGGCGCGGCGGCCGCTGTGCCGGCATTGAACGTGAACAACGTGGCGAGGGCAGCGAATCGTAGGAGCATGAGCCAGGTTTCTTTGCCGAGGGTCTTGTTGCTCCGACTGTTACGTCGCTCGCTTCGTTCAGCGGGATAACGACACTCAGCGAGTACCCGTTCCGGTTCAGAAGCTTTCGAGCCGCACTTCAAGACCCGCGTGCCGTGCGAGTTCGATCATGGCTTCAACCTGGTCGGCATTGGCGATGAAGCCGATATACTCGTCGCCACCGGAGTTCAGGTGCAGATAGCGTTTGTCGAACGCCGCCAGCCATTGGTCGAGATTGGCCAGCGTCTCCGACATCGACAGCGTGCCCTCATGGCGGTAGGGGTAAATTTCTTTCACCCCGCTGGCGCTGACCAGATAGGGCGCCAGATATTCGAAACCATCAAAGCCGTTCCAATCGACGCCTAGCAAAGCCAAGTGTTCGAGCTTCTGGCCCCGGTCTGCATCCAGCACACCGTCCACCAGCGCGGTGGCCGGCTCCTGGCCCGAGCCGTAAATGCGCAGCACGCGCCTGACCAGCCTGGCACGTTCGGCTTCTGGCATGCGGGCCAGTAGGGCTTGCGTGAACGTCTTGAGTTCGGCGCGATAAGGATGCAGCTCCCGCATGATCGCCGCGTCGCTGACGGTCGTTTCCTCCGGTGGAGGCAAGGTAAAGCGGCCACCGAACAAGCGATCAAGAATGCCCATTCCCTTTCCTTAAGTCGTCCATTCTTTCTAGCCAACCGTTATACGCGCTCAACGTGAACGCGATACTTGATGTCCCGATCAAAATGATCTTCTGGGTTTTCGTAAGCTTCAAGCTTTTCCAGGAACCCTGCTTGCTCAAGGATCAGCAAATCCTCAAGGGTCCAATCAAACGGGAAGTCGCTGGAAAAGCTTTCACCCTGGTACTCAACCCAGTGAAAAACCGGGAAGGGCAGGTAACCGAGCCACTCTGATCGATAGGTGATCTCGTCGGATTCGCTACTCGTTACCACGGCGCGGATCTTGTGTTTGATAGCTTCTTGACGTTCATCCATGGTGTTTCGATCCTGACTGTTTACCACTGGCGTCCCAACCACCGCGCCTAGATAGACCTCTGGTTAACCCGCTTGGAGAGCGCTTCGGCGCTTTCCTTGCGCTCGGAGTAGCGGTCGACCAAATAGTTTTCTCGGCCGCGCACCAGCAAGGTGAACTTCATCAGTTCCTCCATGACATCGACAACCCGGTCGTAATAGGACGATGGCTTCATGCGCCCGGCTTCGTCGAACTCAAGGAAGGCTTTGGGCACGGAAGATTGATTGGGGATCGTGACCATGCGCATCCAGCGACCCAGCACCCGAAGTTGGTTCACCGTGTTGAAGGATTGCGAGCCGCCGCACACCTGCATCACCGCCAAGGTCTTGCCTTGCGAAGGGCGAATCGCACCCAGGGCGAGCGGGATCCAGTCGATCTGCGCCTTGAACACCGCCGACATCGAACCATGGCGTTCTGGCGAGCACCAGACCTGGCCTTCCGACCACATCACCAGGTCGCGCAGTTCCTGCACCTTGGGGTGATCGACGGGGGCATCGTCCGGCAGCGGCAGCCCGGAGGGATCGAAGATTGCGATTTCGGCGCCCATGAGCTCCAACAGGCGTGCCGCTTCGCGGGTCAGCAATTGGCTGAAGGAGCGCTCGCGGGTTGATCCGTACAGTAAAAGTATGCGCGGTTTGTGCTGTGGCTCTGCGCCCTTTGCGAGCTTTTCCGATGTGGGTGCATCGAAGAGCGACAGGTCAAGATTTGGAAAGTCATTCGGGTTTTCGCTGGAGGACTCGGTCATCACAAATCTCCAATCCGGAACGTGAACAGGACTTGCATGGATGGCTCCTGCCGCTTTTGGCGGACATCAAGGGCTCAAGTGCAGAGCCGAAAGAGTGATCGATATATGGATGCGTGCATATTCGTATTTCCATATATTTATCGCAAGTCGCAATTATCTGACTGCCTGGGATTTTACTGATGGCAGATGACGACAAAGGGGAGGGGCGGCAGCCTGGAGCCAGCCCGGCAGAACTGAAGCTCAAGCTTGAGATCAGCAGCGAGGCGCAGCGCTTCAGAGGAGGGTGGTGATGTGGATCAGCTTTCCGCGGGCGTGATGGGCGCATCACTGGCTTCAGCCGCCAGTTTCAGTCGGTCGGCTTTGCTGATGTATTGATTCTTGCTTTTGGGCGCCAGCTTGGCACTGGCCTTTTTGGCGTTAGCCTTCAATAACTGGTTTATTTTCTTGCGGCGATTCATGTCGTTTTGCTCAGCGTGTCAATGTTTGGATGGTATCAGCTTTCCGTTTTCTCAGGATTTTTCCTGATGTTGGCAACGGGCTTCACCCGGCGCTCGATGATGATCGAGTCATTCGGAATCTCCAGCCGGATCGCCGTTTCCTCGGTGCGCATTTCAATGAGCGTCGAGTTGCCCACACCTCGGAAAATCACCGTCGCATTTTCAAAGCGTTTGTAATTTTCCAGCGGGGAATCCTTAGGGGCTGGCAACAGGTTGGCATAAGGTGGTTTCACCAGAATCGTGGCCCTTTCTATGCGTATTTGCGCGAAGCGCATGGCCGCTTGCAGCAAGTCCGAGGTCACGCCTCCCATGAGCAGGGGCGTCAGCAGGATGACACAGACAATCATCGCCCTGGTTTTCTTCAAGGGTTTCATTTCAGCATGGGGCTTGTGCTCAGGATGCTCTGGACCGGTGACTTCAAGCGCTGCTTTTATTTTCTTGTTCTGCTCCAGATAGGCTGAGTAAACGATGTACTGAAAAACGGGCAGAAGGATAAGCGGGATGTGTTCCAAGGGGCTTCTGCGGGTAAGGAAATAAATGGTCACTACGCCGCATATTCCAAAAAACACCGAGAAGAACGTAATTTTCGGTCGCTTGAATTCCAGTATGTTTTTTTTACCGGTGACTTTTCCATGTAGCCAGGCGAAACCTCTAAGCACGGGAATGAAAAATGGGGAAAGCAGCACCCCGGCCGCCGTGACGGAAACTGAAAAATAAACACACACCAGCCCAAAGCAAAATGCCGCGACCAGAAATAACAAGCTGTCTCCAATCGAGACGCCTTGTGGGTAATGGCCGTTGCTCAATAGGTAACTGACGATGCACGTGCCGCCGATCAGTAATCCTATTTTTGCTGACAGAGAGAGAAGCTTTGTAGCGATCTCAATCTGCTTTTCGAGTCCCGTGGTTGCTTCCTGCATCACCCAATCTCCTTGATATTACGCATAGGATGGTCGTTACCTGACTCATCGCTCTGTGGGTAGCATAGTGATGATTTTGCTTCTTGTGGCGAGGCGGCAGCCGAGGTCTGTCGCGGGAGAGATCCGTGGACCTGGCCCCCGTCCTCCGGCCACGCTATCCCACGTAATACTTATCCCAAAGCTTGTTCCGGAATCGTTTCTGCGGATCGAACCGCGCCTTGAGTGCGAACAACCGTTGCGCCCCGGGATAGGCCCGCGAGAACTGTTGTCGCGTTGCATGCAACTGATAGGGCAGGTAGTAGGTGCCCCCAAACGCCAGGGCAATATCGATCAGTTCGCGTGTCCATACGCCGACCTTCTCGCGGTCGGCCACGCCAACGTGTTGCCAGTAATAAAGTACGAATGAAAAGACTTCCTCCCGTGCCCAGGACAGGCACGAGTCAGGGGTGGGTGGCGCGTGCCGGATGGAAATGTTGATGGCATCGACGTCATGCACCTTGAGTAGATCGGCCATTTGCATGACAAACGCGTTGAGGTGGGCCACCGGTACAAAATATTCCTGCAACGCGTAGGTGCTATTGCGGGTAGCGATCGGTCCGAGGGAGGCGACGTCCCGGCTGGCCTCGTAATTACGGCGTACCACCGGGTGGCTGAGGTAGCGTAATGGATCGACCACATCCTTGCGAAGCAACGGGCCGCCGGGGAGTCTGGCCACGCCCCACATGATGGTTTGATCGAATGTGTACGATTGCCCCGGTGCAACCAGCCGATCTTCGACGGTCAGCGCTTTTTCCGTGGCGTACCAGGTGATGGCGGTGGCCTGGTCAAAGTTGGGCGGCGCCAGATCGGCGTTGTGCAGGATTGCCTGATCGTTTCCGCGGATCTGCTCATTGAAAAATTTAGGGTAATCGGCAACCGGCATGTGGTGTACCTGGCGTTCCATCGTGACGTTGGATGCCAGCTCCAATTCGATTTCTGTGATGACGCCCATCCCGCCATAGCCACCGATGGTTGCGTGAAACAGGTCGGTATTTGTGGTGCGAGAGGCTTCCACGACTGAACCGTCGGCGAGCACCAGTTGCAAGGCGCATACCGAGTTGCTCATCGGGCCGGCACTGACGTAACGCCCATGAGCGTTGACTGACAGCGCCCCGCCGACGGTGAAGTTGGCGTAGCTCTGCATGATCTTTACCGAAAGATCGTCTGGGTCGATGACGGTTTGAAGGTCGCGCCAGCGCATTCCTGACTGTACGCGTATGACCTTTTGCTCAGGTGAGTAGCGGATGACTTGATTGAACTGACGCATATCGAGGTGCAGGCTGTCTTCGGTGGCAATCTGTCCACCCATGCTGTAGCGACCACCCCCGATGCTCACCGGGCCTGCCCACAGGGCCAACGCCTGTCGGATCTCATCGGTGGTGCGCGGAGCCAGCAGGCGATTCACCCAGACCGGGTTGAGTCGTGTCACATCGTTGACCAGGACGCCCGAAGAGGCTGCCCAGGACGACCAAGGCGACAGCACGCCGAAGGCAACCCCGGTCATGCCTGCCTGAAGCAGGCTGCGCCGGGTGAGACAGGGCGACGATCTTGAAGGGTCAAACACCTGTGCATCGTTGGTCATGCGGTGTCACTCAGTTGTGAATCGAAAATGACACGCACGTCCGGGCTTTGAAGCAGGCTGGCCGGCGTGACGGTACGACGTCGCCAAGGAATTCGGCCGAAATACCACAGCCGCCAGAAGGCCAGGTTCGGATCGGCATTATCTTGCAGCAAGGTCGCGAACGTCTCCACCTCACCGAGCTGGAGGTTCGTCGCTTCATCGATCACCTCACGCACGAAACGAGAGCAGAACTGGCGCCGCGAGCTTATGTTGAAGCCGGTGTCATAGAACGTACCCAGCCGATGATCGGCGGCGTTCTGAAGCGCCTTGCGTTGCGTGTCGGTGAGTGGCCGCGTGAGCCTCGCCACTGTGCAGCGTCCATGCTCGGAGCGCTTGATAAACCGGGTGAGCGAGGTGGTGCGCGAAAGCGGAAACGTGCTTTCTGCAATCAACGGCTCACCACCATGGTTGTCGACCACCACACCCACATGGTTCGTCCATGAGTTCGTCGCATTGGCGACTTCCAGGAAGGGCCGCGCGGTGACCCGGATGAACACCATATCGCCAATCTGCAGATCGACCATGGATGGTCCGCCTGATGTTGGAGAAACGTGCGCTGCATTTTTGCTGAACATGCTGACCTCTCGGCTCTGTTGAGCTTCAAGCATGGGGAGGTGGTTGCGTAATTCGCAACTTGTTCGTGCGTATTTCGCTAAGCTGATACCAACGGTATCGGATATCAATACTTATGACCCAGATTACTCAACTCATCTCCACCCTGAAGCAACGCCTCAAGGCCGCCGGCATGACCTATCGGGACGTTGCCCAAGCGCTCGACCTGTCGGAGCCCAGCGTTAAGCGTTTGCTCGCCAGCGGTCGCCTGACGCTCGAACGCCTGGCCCAACTCTGTGAGTTGCTGGGCCTGACGATGGCGGAATTGCTTCAAGAGGCAGAGCGGTCGGCCCCACGCCTGCAGATGCTGACGCGTGAGCAGGAAGCGCAACTGGTCTCAAACGAAAAGTTATTGCTGGTGGCGGTGTGTGCGCTGAATCACTGGTCACTGGAAGACATGGTGTCTGCCTACTGCGTGTCAAAAGCCGAGTGCATCAAGCATTTGTTGGTGTTGGAGCGGATGGGCCTGGCGGACCTGAAGCCGGGAAATCGCATCAGGTTGCTGGTCGCGCGGGATTTCGATTGGCTGCCGGACGGCCCTATCCGAGGGTTCTTCCTGCGACAGGGTTTACCGGATTTCATGGCGAGCCGATTCGACGTCCCCGATGAAACCCTGCACTTTGCCCATGGCATGCTGACCCAGCCCGCTTACGCCCAGTTGCAAGTCGACATCCACAAGTTGCGCAGCAAACTGGCGGCGCTTCATAACGAATCGTTGACCGCGCCGCTGTCCGAAAAACGTGGGACTGCGCTGTTGCTGGCGATGCGCGTTTGGGAGCCGCAGGTGTTCAGGCAGCTTAAGCGGGGGTAGATCGATAGGTCACTTGTGGATGAATCGACTGGGCCAGGTATTACTTCAGGGCGCTCTGGAAGAAGGTCGTCAATTTGTCGAAAGGAATGAGGTTGACCCTGTCGTAAAGATCGACATGCCCGGCGCCGGGGATGATGACAAGTTCCTTCGGCTGACCGGCGAGTTTATACGCTTGCTCGCTGAACTCCCTGGAGTGTGCATCGGCTCCGGCAATGAACAACATCGGATGAGGCGAAATGGTCTCGATGTCATTGAGCGGGTAGAAATTCATGAACTTGACGTTGCTGGTCAGCGTCGGGTGCGTGGTCAGGTCTCTGGACGAGCCGGATGGCGTGAACTCGCCGCGCGGGGTGCGGTAGAAGTCATAAAACTCACGTTGGATAGGATGAGTATTGTCGTCCAACTGATGCACCGTACCGCTGGTATAAAGCGTTTCGCCGCCTGCGAACTCCACATTACGTTGTTGTGTGGCTTGGGCGATGATCGCCCGGCGTTGTTCGAGCGTTTGGGAATGCTTCAATCCATTGCGATTGACGCCACCCATGTCATACATGCTCACCGTTGCGATGGCTTTCATGCGCGGGTCGATCTTGGCTGCGCTGATCACGAAGCTGCCACTGCCACAGATGCCGATGGCGCCAATGCGCTCCTTGTCGACGAAAGGCTGGGCGCTGAGAAAGTCCACTGCGGCGCTGAAATCCTCGGCATAGATATCCGGCGAGACGGCATTGCGCGGGCGCCCCTCGCTTTCGCCCCAGAATGACAAGTCCAGGGAGAGGGTCACGAAGCCTCTTTCCGCCATTTTCGTGGCATAGAGGTTCGCGCTCTGCTCCTTGACCGCGCCCATCGGGTGGCCTACGACAATCGCTGGATTTCTTGTCTTGCCATTGAGTTTCTTCGGAATGAACAGGTTGCCTGCCACGTTCATTTGATATTGGTTCTTGAAATTGACCTTCTGTACGGTCACGTCGTCGCTGGAATAAAAGTTATCTGCGCCGTTGGACATATCGGCTCCTATTGCTGAGAGGGAACAGACGAGAAGGGTGAGTAAAACGATGATCTTTTTCATTGGGAATCCTGTTGATGCGGAGTCATCAGTGTTGGGAAAACGTCACTTGCACATCCCGCCGGCCCAGCGCTTGAGCCAGTTTCGCGGTGGCGTCCACTTGCCCCAGGCGCGTGTAGGCGTAGGTCGAGTTGAAGTTCGTATAAAAGACGACCAGGGTGTCCGTGCCGTACAGCATCAGGTCGCCATTGCGGATCGCTCCCGGTTTGCTGGCTTCGGCAGGCAGCGCTTGGGGAAGGGGGGCGTATTTCTCGTTGCGGTTGAGGTCGCTCATCTCCAACGTCAGCGGCAACAACGTGACAAACGCGCGGGCGGCAGCGTTGTCGGCCAAGGTGATGGCGAAGTGTTGTTCGCCGACGGTCATCCACATCGCCATTTTCTCCCCTTTTGAAGACGCCAACGCGGCACCATTGATCGTTGCGTAGCCGCCAAGCACGAGCATTACCGTCAGCAAACCGAGCCGGGCCGATCTCATCGCAACGGGGCATTTGTTTCTGTTCATAGGGTTCATGGTGACTTGGGAGCAGTTATGCGACTAGCTAATGAGTGCTTAACAAGGCTATAAGCAGGGCTAATCAATCTGCTTGAAGTGCTGTTGCCATGGTCAAAAGAAACCTTAACGATCTGCTGTCTTTCGTCACGGTGGCGCGCGAAGGCAGCTTCACGCGAGCTGCCGGGACGCTGGGGGTCTCACAATCTGCACTGAGTCAGGCGATCAGGGGCCTGGAAGCACGCTTGCAGATCCGATTGCTGACGCGGACCACCCGCAGCGTTTCGCCGACCATTGCCGGTGAAAGGCTGTTGCAGGCCATCGGTAATCGTTTCGATGAGATTGAAGCCGAACTGGATATGCTCACGGACATGCGCGACAAGCCCGCTGGCACCGTACGCATCACTTGCGGCGATCATGTCCTGCGCACGACCCTGCTGCCCAAACTGGTCGGGCTGCTACACGATTACCCGGACATCAACGTCGAGTTCGATGTCAGCTACGGATTTCGAGACATCGTGGCGGATCGCTTTGATGCAGGCGTGCGCCTGGGCGATACCATCGACAAGGACATGGTTGCGGTCCCTATCGGCCCTGCGTTGCGGATGGCTGCGGTGGCTTCGCCAGCGTATTTCGCCACTCGCACCGTTCCCGAGCATCCGCGCGACCTGATGATCCATCGTTGCATCAACCAGCGTATGCCGACCTCGGGTGGGCTTTATGTCTGGGATTTCGAGCGGCGAGGCAAACAGGTGAACGTGCGGGTAGACGGCCAGCTCATTTTCAACACGTCGACTCATATCGTGCAGGCGGCGGTGGCCGGGCTGGGCGTTGGCTACCTGCCTGAGGAGGAGTTTGAACCCCATCTGCAAGAGGGGCGGCTGGTGCGCGTGCTCGAAGATTGGTGCCCGCCGTTTTCAGGCTACTATTTGTACTACCCCAGTCGGCGGCAACCTTCGCCTGCATTTACGTTGGTTGCCAATGCATTGCGCCAAGCCCATTAAGGGCGAGTGACCGTTCATAAGCGGATCCGGCGTATGTCTATCGAGTTCGGGCAACGCTGATTCACGGCTACGGCTTTCAAGTAGTCGCTTTCAGAACACGTTTCGTCGTCCATGTGCAATCGCCAACCCCCGGGAGTGGCAAGCTGTGAGGATGCCCCGGACCAGGTGCGCCAAAGACACCTGGCCGGAGAGCGAGAATGGCGATCGGATGTGCCACGCTACCGTGACGTGGGCCGGACGCCGCAGCCAAGACTCCGGACGGCTGCCGCTATGCAGCGGTGGCGTTCGAGATGCCGAGGTACGTTTATGCCTGATGAGACGCTTCACCTGCCTTTGATCCATAGCGTGCTTGCGCGCGAAAAGGACACCCCCGGTGCCTTGCTGCCGATTCTCCATGCCATCCAGGCCGGCTGCGGATATATCCCCGACAATGCCGTCCCGGAGATCGCCCACGCCCTGAACCTCAGCCTGGCCGAAGTGCGTGGGGTCATCAGTTTCTACCACGATTTCCGTACCACGCCGCCGGCGCGCCATACCCTGCGCCTGTGCCGGGCCGAATCCTGCAAGAGCATGGGCGCCGAAGCCCTGGCTGCGCAGTTGCGTGAGCAATTGGCGCTGGACGATCACGGCACCAGCGCCGATGGGAGCATCAGCCTGCGGCCAGTCTATTGCCTGGGCGCCTGCGTCTGCTCGCCGGCCCTGGAGCTGGACGGGGAGTTGCATGCCCGGATCACGCCCGAGCGTCTGCGTCAGTTGGTCAATGACTGCATGGAGGAGGGCGCATGCTGACGCTCTGTATCCCCCGCGATTCGGTGGCCCGTGCCGTGGGCGCGGACAAGGTGGCCGATGCGTTGGCTCGTGAGGCTGAACGTCGGCAGCTGCCGCTGGAGGTGTTGCGCACCAGTTCCCGTGGCCTTTATTGGCTGGAACCGCTGGTGGAGCTTGAAAGTGCCGGTGTCCGGCTGGGTTTTGGTCCCGTCACACCGGCCGATGTGCCGAGCCTGCTGGATGCGCTGGCAGGCGATCCCGGCAGCCATCCGCTGGCCCTGGGGCCGGTGGAGGACATTCCTTATCTCAAGAGCCAGCAGCGCCTGCTGTTCGCTCGCGCCGGCATCACGCAACCGCTGTCCCTGGATGACTACCGTGCCCGAAGCGGCTTCCTCGGCCTGGCCCGGTCCATCCAGATGGATGGCGCGGATGTCGTCGCCAGCGTGCTGGATTCCGGCCTGCGCGGTCGGGGCGGGGCGGCATTCCCGGCGGGCATCAAGTGGCGCACCGTGCGCGATGCCGCGGGGGTACAGAAGTATGTGGTGTGTAACGCCGATGAAGGCGACTCCGGTACGTTCGCCGACCGCATGTTGATGGAAGGCGACCCCTTCCTGCTGATCGAAGGCATGATCATCGCCGGCATCGCCGTAGGCGCGACCATGGGCTACATCTACGTGCGCTCGGAATACCCGGCCGCCATCAGCACGCTGAACGAAGCGCTGGGCATTGCCCGTGACGCCGGTTACCTGGGGGCGAACGTGAGCGGCAGCGGCTGCGCCTTCGACATTGAGGTTCGTGTGGGGGCGGGTGCCTATATCTGTGGCGAGGAAACGGCGCTGCTGGAGTCCCTGGAGGGCAAGCGCGGCACGGTTCGCGCCAAACCGCCACTGCCTGCCATTCAAGGCCTGTTCGGGCTGCCGACGCTGGTGCATAACGTGGTGACCCTGGCCTCGGTGCCGATCATCCTGGAGAAGGGTGCGCAGTTCTATCGCGACTTCGGCATGGGCCGTTCCCTGGGCACGATGCCGTTCCAACTGGCCGGTAACGTCCGTCACGGCGGCCTGGTGGAACGTGCCTTCGGCCTGAGCCTGCGCGAATTGGTGGAAGGCTATGGCGGCGGTACCGCCAGCGGTCGCCCGCTGAAGGCTGCACAGGTGGGTGGGCCGCTGGGCGCCTGGGTGCCGCCTGCGCAATTCGATACGCCGCTGGACTATGAGGCGTTCGCCGCCATGGGCGCGATGCTCGGCCATGGTGGCGTGGTGGTGGCCGACGACAGCCTGGACATGGCCCAGATGGCCCGGTTTGCCTTGCAGTTCTGCGCCGAGGAATCCTGCGGCAAGTGCACGCCATGCCGGATCGGCTCCACCCGTGGGGTGGAAGTGGTGGATCGCTTGATCGCCAGCACGGAAGTGGGTGCTCGTCAGGAACAGGCCCTGCTGCTGCAGGAACTGTGTGACACCCTGCAATACGGTTCGCTCTGTGCCCTCGGTGGGATGACCTCCTACCCTGTCGCCAGCGCCCTCAAGCATTTCCCCGCCGACTTCGGTCTGGCGACCACGGAGGCCGACCAATGATCAACATCTTCGACCCCAGCACCGATATCGACCTGGGCACCCCGGCACGCGACAGCGACGTGCAGGTCAGCCTGACCATCGACGGGCGCGAAATCAGCGTTCCCTCCGGCACCTCGGTCATGCGTGCCGCCGCCTTGCTCGGCACCACCATTCCCAAGCTCTGCGCCACCGACAGCCTGGAAGCCTTCGGCTCCTGCCGCATGTGCCTGGTGGAGATCGATGGCATGCGCGGCTATCCCGCTTCCTGCACCACGCCGGTCACCGAAGGCATGGTGGTTCGCACGCAAACCTCCAAGCTCGCCACGCTGCGGCGCAACGTGATGGAGCTGTACATTTCCGACCACCCGCTGGACTGCCTGACATGTCCGGCCAATGGCAACTGCGAATTGCAGACCGTGGCGGGGCAGGTGGGCCTGCGCGAGGTGCGCTACGGCTATGAAGGTGCCAACCACCTGGCCGAGGCCAAGGACGTTTCCAACCCGTATTTCGACTACGACCCGAGCAAGTGCATCGTGTGCAGCCGCTGCGTGCGCGCCTGCGAGGAAATTCAGGGCACCTTCGCCCTGACCATCAGCGGGCGCGGTTTCGATTCCCGGGTGGAGGCGGCCGGCGGTGACAATTTCCTCGATTCCGAATGCGTGTCTTGCGGTGCCTGCGTGCAGGCGTGTCCGACGGCGACTTTGATCGACAAGAGCGTCGTGGAGATCGGCCAGCCGGAGCGCAGTGTCATCACCACGTGTGCCTACTGCGGCGTGGGCTGTTCGTTCCGTGCCGAGATGAAAGGCGAACAACTGGTGCGCATGGTCCCGGACAAAAATGGCCAGGCCAACCATGGCCACTCCTGCGTCAAGGGCCGCTTTGCCTGGGGCTACGCCACGCATCCAGACCGCATCACCAAGCCGATGATCCGCAAGCACATCAACGACCCGTGGCAGGAAGTCAGCTGGGACGAGGCGGTCACTTACGCCGCCAGCGAATTGCGCCGGATCCAGCTCAAGTACGGGCGCGACTCCATCGGCGGCATCACCTCCAGCCGCTGCACCAACGAAGAAACCTACCTGGTGCAGAAACTGGTGCGCACCGCGTTCGGTAACAACAACGTCGACACCTGTGCCCGTGTCTGCCATTCGCCCACCGGTTACGGTCTCAAACAGACCTTGGGCGAGTCCGCCGGGACCCAGAATTTCGACTCGGTGATGAAGGCCGACGTCATCCTGGTGATGGGCGCCAACCCCACTGACGCGCACCCGGTGTTCGGCTCCCAGCTCAAGCGCCGCTTGCGCCAGGGCGCTCGTTTGATTGTCATCGACCCGCGCCGGATTGACCTGGTGGATTCACCCCATGCCCGCGCCGACCTGCACTTGCAACTGCGCCCGGGTACCAACGTGGCGATGCTCAACGCGCTGGCCCATGTGATTGCCACCGAAGGCTTGATAGACCAGCCTTTTGTCGAGGCGCGATGCGAGGCGGCGGACTTCGCTCGCTGGCGTGATTTCGTCAGCCTGGCGGAAAACTCCCCCGAGGTCCTGGGCCCGGTGTGTGGTGTGCCTGCCGAGCAGATCCGCGCCGCCGCACGGCTCTACGCCACCGGCGGCAACGCGGCCATTTACTACGGCCTCGGCGTCACCGAGCACAGCCAAGGCAGTACCTCTGTCATGGGCATCGCCAACCTGGCCATGGCGACCGGCAACATCGGTCGCGAAGGTGTCGGGGTGAACCCGCTGCGTGGACAGAACAACGTCCAGGGTTCCTGCGACATGGGCTCGTTCCCTCACGAGCTGCCGGGCTATCGGCATATTTCCAACGAAACGGTGCGCGCCCAGTTCGAACAGGCGTGGAACGTGACCTTGCAACCTGATCCGGGCCTGCGCATTCCGAACATGTTCGAGGCGGCCCTGGACGGCACTTTCAAGGCGCTTTATTGCCAAGGCGAGGACATTGCCCAGAGCGATCCCAATACCCAACACGTGACTGCCGCCCTGAGCGCCATGGAGTGCGTGGTGGTGCAGGACATCTTCCTCAACGAGACGGCCAAGTTCGCCCACGTGTTCCTGCCGGGCAGTTCGTTCCTCGAGAAGGACGGCACCTTTACCAACGCCGAACGCCGCATCTCCCGCGTTCGCAAGGTGATGGACCCGTTGGCCGGCAAGGCCGACTGGGAAGCCACCATCGCCCTGGCCAACGCCCTGGGCTACAAGATGCACTACAACCATCCTTCGCAAATCATGGATGAAATCGCCCGCCTGACGCCGACGTTCAGCCGCGTCAGCTACGCCGAACTGGAGCGTCATGGCAGCCTGCAATGGCCTTGCAACGATGCTGCGCCGGACGGTACGCCGACCATGCACATCGAGCAGTTCGTGCGCGGCAAGGGTCGCTTCATGCTCACTGGCTACGTGCCCACCGAGGAGAAGGTCAACAACCGCTATCCGCTGCTGCTGACCACCGGACGCATCCTCAGCCAGTACAACGTCGGCGCCCAGACCCGGCGCACCGACAACGTGGCCTGGCACGAGGAAGACCGGTTGGAGATCCATCCGACCGATGCCGAGAACCGGGGGATTGTCGATGGCGACTGGGTCGGTATCGGCAGTCGTGCCGGGCAGACCGTACTGCGGGCGAAGGTGACCGAGCGAGTGGCGCCGGGTGTGGTCTACACCACGTTCCACTTCCCTGAATCGGGCGCCAACGTGATTACCACCGACAACTCCGACTGGGCCACCAACTGCCCGGAATACAAGGTGACGGCGGTCGAAATCGTGCGGGTCAGCCAACCTTCGGAATGGCAGAAACGCTACCAGGCGTTCAGTGATGAACAGGGGCGCCTGCTGAAGGAACGCCGCCATGCCGAGAAAGCCGAGGTGCGTCGATGAGTTCTGAAAGCCTGATCAAGATGGCCAACCAGATCGGCCAGTACTTCGCCAGCGAGCCGGACAAGGCAGTGGCGGTGCGTGGCGTGTACCAGCACATCAAGAGCTTCTGGACGCCGGCCATGTGTCGCGAGTTGATGGCCTGGCAAACGAAACATCCCGACGCGGTCCTGCACCCGTTGGTGTTGGCGGCATTAATGGAGTTTGAAAAAGCGGCTTAGTCGTAGGAGCAAAGTCCTGTAGAACCTGCACAGCCCCGACCGGCGCTCTCGTCAACGACGAAGGGAATCGGCCGGGGCTGCGTGCGTTTCAGTTATTGGTTATTGACGGTGACATAGGGGTCCCAAGTGTTGGTCGGGCCAATCTGGTTCAGGTTACGGTCCAGTAGAACGAAGTAGATTTGGTACCAGAGCTTTCCTGGGCTCAGCGCAGTGGACTGCCAGAAGGTATAGGTCACATCGGTTTTGGCGATACCGCCGGGGGCACCGTTGTCCAGATAGGGCACAGGGATGCCGGGGATGTTGAACGGTGTCGGTTTGGAAATGGTGCCCTTGTAATCACCGCCCTGGTGAGGGTCGCCGATCTCGATGTCTTTGATTAATGCGATGCGGTCGAAATTGCGCGACAGCGTGGTGGCGCGCCAGCGAATGATGTCGCCGGGGTTTACATCGAACCACAACTCGTTACCGCCTTCGCCTTCGCCGCTGCTGATGTTGGCGTGGCTGTCGATGGCGCTGCGGGTCACCAGCATGGCAATCGCACCGCCTACGTCATTGGGATGGGCGAGCAGGTAGTCGGCGTCAACGTTGACGAGCACATCAATGGTTTGGGTCGCTCCAGACATTTTGTTGCTCCTTGAGGGTAATGACATTGAAGACCGCGCCTACAAAGGCGTCCGGGCCACCCGGTCCGTGGGTGCGGTCTCGAGAGGAACGATAGGTGATGGCTTTGTAGTGTCAAATTTCGAATTCTTGACGCTGGCGAAACGGAGCGAAGCGCAGCACAATCAAGGCTTTGATTTACCTTTGTCATAGTCGATCTCTTAATGGATTTTTGGTTGTTTTCTGGTGAGTGAGTGGGCAAAGGCGCACGGACGTTGTCGGTGATTGCTATGGATTAGAAACTCCACTCTTGAGCGTAAACAACTCGGCAGAAAGGGCCGGCCAGTGTTGCGTTGTGATGGGCGATGATCATTTCTGCCGCCAATTCAGGGGTGTCGATGCACGTATGCCCGTCGGCGATCAACACCACATCGAAGCCCAAGTCCCGGGCCGCGCGGCAGGTGCTGTCGACACAGTATTGGGTCTTCATTCCGGTGATGACCACGCCGTCAGCACCACAGGCCGTTAAGCGATTGCCCAGGTCGGTCATGGCAAAAGCATTAGGGCGTCTTTTTTCGAAGATGACCTCGTCGCCTTCCAACCGCAGTTCTTGCACCAATTGCGTCAATGGACTTGCCGGTTCGATGGGCGAGCCGGGTGGCCCGACATGACGCGCCAGGAAAATCGGTGCACCGGCTTCGCGAGCCTTGATCAACAGGCCATTGAGCGTGTTGAGCAGCGCTTCTCCAGCCCAGGGTTTATCGGAGCCATGGAACAACCCAACTTGCATATCGAGAATCAACAGAGCATGCATGGTGCTTTCCTTGCGTTTGGGCCAGCGACGCAAGGGCAAAAGAAAAGGCCCTTACCATCGCTGGCGGGCCTTTGGGATTCGTGTATTGCTAACTCACGACACCTCACGACCCGCCTTGGCGGTCGTGGTTGTGGTGGTCGAGGCAATCTTTGGAAGGTTCATGGTGCTGACAGTAGCTTCACACCTTCGGGTTTGGCAAGCGTGTTCCCCGGGACGCGAATCTCTTGTGGCAAGGAGATTTATCCCCGCTGGGCTGCGCAGCAGCCGCAAAACCGGTGCCTGCGGTATACCTGGCGAAATAAGGTGCCTGGTTTGGGGCCGCTTCGCAGCCCAGCGGGGATAAATCCCCTCGCCACAGAGGTAAATTCCTACGAGATTTTCGGACCGATTTTTGCCGCTACCACTGGAGTGCATGGCTTTCTGTGGGAGCAAAGCTTGCTCGCGATGCAGACACCTCGGTTCCCCGGAAGACCGCGTCGTCTTCATCGCGGGCAAGCCTTGCTCCCACAGGAACAGGGCTCCCACAGGAGGCTTGCGGCGAGTATTTTCAGATTTTTCTAGCGACAGCCGCGAAAAAAAGCCCTGATATCCTCCGCCAACAACTCAGGCAGCCTTGCGTTCAGCAGGCGGTGCCGAAGCTCCTCGAGGGCGCTGTCGGGAATGTCGATGGCGAAAGGCTCGATGAGCCTGCGTGTTTTCGTCCTGATTACCCAACATCTGAAAATGATATGACATGGGTCGCAAAATCATCTTCTACCGGCCGAAATCCGCAGCGAAGGTAAAAGGCTGCGCCTTCCGGTGTATCCGTGGACAAACGCACCACACTGAAGCTTTGCGCTGCATACCCAAGAAGCCGCTGCACTAACGCTTTCCCCACATGTTGACCCCTTGCTGCACGCCAGACGTATACCCTACGCAGCCTGCCGATATCCGCCCCGGCATAGGGATCATTTGACAGGCCACCAATGGCAACCAGCTGCCCATTGCTGAAAGCTCCAAAAAGACCCTCCCCGGGTTGATCGAACCGATTGGAACCGTCTTTCCAATCAGCAATCAGGCGCGTGAGAAACCTGAAACCTTCCGTTATTGCCTGCGCTTCTAGCAGCAGAATTTCCGGGGGAAGTGCTGAGATCTGACGTATCGCGAGTTCATCCGTTGGTGTAATCATTGGAGATCCATCTGACTGAACAAATCGAGCATCAAAAACCGGCATCGATTCTAGATGTCGCGGCGGCTGCATCTTGCTGGATCTGAGAAAACAACCAATCAACAAAAACCTGCGTCTCAGCCACCGTATCCCTGGACACCCCGCAGTAATAGCGGGCTAGCGGCAGGCGCAACGACGGCAGTGGACAGGTCAGGCGCCCGTTGGACAAATCCCTGCCCAGCAGCGAAACCGGACACAACGCTACGCCCAGCCCATCGACGGCGGCCTGCAGCACGAGGTGCATGTGATCGAATTGCAGGGTCGGCAGGTTGTTCAATGGCTCGATCCCTGCGTGTTCCGCCCAGTCTTGCCAATCGCTGCTGCGCGTCCTGCCCGACAACAAGGTGTGCCGGGGCAGGTCGTGGACGTTTTCCAATGGCACGCTTTGCAGCAACGACGGTGCGGCGACCAGCAGCAGGTCGTCTTCCAGCAACACCGTGGGCTGTACATGGGGCGACCAGCCGGCGTGCCCGCGACGGATGACCACGTCGAACGTTTCCCGTAACGGATCGGGAGGCCGGGTGCTGGTGACGACGTCGGGCTTGATGTCTGGATGGAGCGCCATGAAGTCGGGCAGTCGCGGGATCAGCCAACGCACCGCGAAGGAGGGGCGCACGTTGATGGTCACTTTGCGCTGGGCCGCACTGCGTTTCAGTGCGGTGGCAGCGTTGGCGATCTGGGTCAGTGCCTCGCTGACTTGTTCGTAAAAAGCCCGCCCGGCGGGCGTGAGCACAGACTGGCGGGTTCGACGTTCGAACAGCGGCACGCCCAAGCGCTCTTCGAGCAACTTTACGTGACGGCTGACGGCGCTGTGGCTGACGTGCAGCTCTTCGGCGGCGCGACTGAAACTCTGGTGGCGAGCGGCAGCGGCGAAGGCTCGGACGGCATTCAACGGGGGAAGGTTGGCAATCATGTGTCTAATTTAGTCACATATGAAGCGCAATTAAAGCGTTTGTCAGCGCCCCGGTGCCACGCCACCCTGAAGGCCGCAACGATAGCCTTCAATGGTGGAGTGATGCATGGCCGGTTACGGACTTTTTCTGATCCTGGCGACCCTGACGGTGTTAAGCCCGGGGCCCGGCGTGGTGCTGACGATTTCCAATGCCTTGCGCCATGGCTGGCGCGGAGCGCTGCCGGGCATCTTCGGTATCGCGTCGGGTGCGTTTGTCGTGGCGGGTATTTGCGCCAGTAGCCTGGGGTTGATCCTGGCGGCCTCGGCGACGGCCTTTACGGTGCTCAAGTACATCGGGGCGCTGTACTTGTTGTACCTGGGCATAAAGATGTGGCGTACCCAGCGTTTTATCCCCGAACTCAAAGCCACGTCGCCGCGTCCATGGCGGCGATTTGTCGAAGCGTTGTCAATCCAGTTGTTGAACCCCAAGGCGGGTTTTTTCTTCCTGGCTGTCTTTCCCCAGTTCATCAAGCCGGTGGGTGATTACTACAGCCAATTTTTCTTGCTGGTGTCGTCTTACAGTTTGCTCGTCGTATTGGTGCATTGCGGCTATGCCCTGACGGCCCAAGCCGCAAGAGGCTGGCTCTCCACGAACAAGGGCGCCAGGGTGGTCGGCAAACTGTCGGGCATCACCTTCCTGTGCTTTGGTGTGTTGATGGCGTCTGCGAGCAAGTGATGCATTCAGATCAACGCCGCCCCGTGCGCGTACTCACATCCACCCACACCGCCAGCACCAGAATGCTGCCCTTGACGATCATCTGCCAATAACTGTCGACATCGAGCATGGACATGCCGTTGTCCAGGCTGGTGATGACCAGCGCGCCGAGCAGGGCGCCGTAGACAGTGCCGGAGCCGCCGCGCATGGAAGTACCGCCGATGAAACAGGCGGCGATGGCGTCGAGTTCGCCCATGTTGCCCGCCGAGGGCGAACCGGCGGCCAGGCGCGCGGTGTTGACCACGCCAGCGAGGGCGCACATCACGCCCATGATGCCGAAGATCCACAGCTTCACGGCCTGTACGTTGATGCCGGACAGGCGTGTGGCTTCCATGTTGCTGCCTACCGAATAGACCCGTCGGCCAAACACGGTCTGGCTGGTGACATAGCTGAACACGCCCAGCAGGATCAGCAGAAGCAGCACCGGTACCGGGATGCCATCGTAGCTGTTGAGGGTATAGACGAACCCGGCCAGCACCGCGCCGATCAGCACCACGCGCAATACGTCACGCACCAATGAGTGCGCCGCCAGGCCATGCAGGGCACGGTTGCGTCGCTGTTTCCAGGTCAGGAACAGGGTCAGGGCGAACAGCAGGATGCCGAGCCCGGTCCCGACCGTGTGCGGCAAGTAACCCTGGCCGACGTACACCAGATCCGGTGACACCGGGGCAATGGTGGTGCCGCCGGTCACCCCTAGCAGGATGCCGCGAAAGGCAAGCATGCCGCCCAGGCCGACGATGAACGACGGGATACGTAGGTAGGCGGTCATGTAGCCGTTGCCCAAGCCGATGACCAAGCCGCACAGGGCCACCAGGCTCAGGTTCGCCAGCAGCGGAATGTGATAGACCACGTCGAGAATCGCCGCCAGACCACCGAGCAAGCCAAGCAACGAGCCCACCGACAAATCGATCTCGCCACTGATGATCACCAGCACCATGCCGCAGGCGAGGATCCCGGTGATGGACATCTGCCGCAGCAGGTTGGAGAGGTTGCGCGGGGTCACGAACCCGCCGTCGGTCTGCCAGCTGAAGAACAGCCAGATCACCGCCACGGCGATCACCAGGGCGAGCATTTTGTAGCGGCTGAAAAGTTGTTTGACCTGATTCATCTACGCGGACTTCCGATCATTATTGTTATGGCCATCGGGCTGGCTGAGTGCGGCGGCGAGCACCTGTTCCTGAGTGAGTTCGTGGTTGATGAAGTCGCCGCGCAACTGGCCTTCGCCGATCACCAGCACGCGGTCGGATACCCCCAGTACTTCGGCCAGTTCCGAGGAGACCATGATGATCGACACGCCTTCGGCCGCCAGCGCGCCCATCAACTTGTAGATCTCATACTTGGCGCCGACGTCCACGCCGCGGGTCGGCTCGTCGAGAATCAGCACGCGGGGTTTGGTCAGGAGCATTTTCGCCAACACGGCTTTTTGCTGGTTGCCGCCGGAGAGGCTGGTGATCGGCAGGAACGGGCTCGCGGTCTTGAGGTGCATGCGCGAGATTTCCTTGTCGATGCTGCCCAGTTCGGCTTCGGCGTCGATGCGGGTCAGTTTCGAGTAGTTGTCCAGCACCGCCAAAGTGATGTTCTGGCCGACGCCCAAGTCCGGGATGATGCCTTGGCGCTTGCGGTCTTCGGGGACCATGCACAGGCCGGCGCGGATCGACTTGAGGGGCGTGCGCGTGTCGATTTGTTGGCCGCCCAGCCAGACTTCGCCTTCGTAGCGCCCGGGGTAGGCGCCGAACAGTGCCGAGACCAGTTCCGTGCGACCGGCGCCGACCAGCCCGGCGATGCCGAGGATTTCCCCGCGCTTGAGCACGAACGAAATGTCGTCGACTCGTTTGCGCTTGGGGTTGTCGACGTCGTAGCAGGTGAAGTGGCGTGCTTCGAAAATCACCTCGCCGACCTCATGGGGTTCGGTGGGGTAGAGGTTGCTCATTTCTCGTCCGACCATCTGGGTGATGATCTTCGGAATGTCCATCTCGGTCATCGCGGTGGTGGCGATGTGTTTGCCGTCGCGGATCACCGAAATGGTGTCGCACACGGCGGCCACTTCATCGAGCTTGTGGGAGATGTAGACGCAGGCAACGCCCTTGGCCTTGAGGTCGCGGATGATGTCCAGCAGCACCTCGATTTCCGAACGGGTCAGGGCCGAGGAGGGCTCATCAAGGATCAGCAGCCGTGCCTGCTTGTTCAGTGCCTTGGCGATTTCCACCAATTGCTGGTAACCACCGCCGTACTGCGAAACCGGTAGCGAGACGTTCATGTCCGGCACCTTGAGTTCACGCATCAAGGCTTCGGCGCGGTGGATCATCGCCGGGTAGTTCATGCGCCCGCCGGGCAGCGTCAGCTCGTGGCCCATGAAGATGTTTTCGGCCACCGACAGGTCGGGGACCAGGGTCAGTTCCTGGTGAATGATGACGATCCCGGCGGCCTCGGTTTCGCTGATGGATTGTGCCTTGAGCGGCTGGCCGTCCCAGAGGATTTCACCGTCCCAGGTGCCATACGGATAGACCGCCGAGAGGACTTTCATCAGCGTCGATTTGCCGGCGCCGTTCTCGCCGCACAGGCCGACGCACTCACCCGGTCGGACCTTGATGTCGATGCCATTCAGGGCTTTGACACCGCCAAAGGTTTTGACGATGCCGTTCATTTGCAACAGGTAGTCGGACATGGCGAGGGCTCGAATAAAGAGGGCTCAGGCATCACCCCGATGCCAGTCAAGTCACAGGGCATGTGGGAGCGAGCCTGCTCGCGATGGCGATGGGTCAGCTGGCATCAATAGTGGATGTGCTGCCGTCATCGCGAGCAGGCTCGCTCCCACAGGATCTTTGCTTAACCAAAGATCCGGGCTTTGGTCACTGCCCGGCGATCTGCGCCTTGGTGTAGAACCCATCCTTTTCCAGCAGGTCGATGTTGTCCTTGGTCAACGGTGTCGGGGTGAGCAGGATGGTATCGACCTTTTTGCTACCGTTGTCGTATTGCGAACTGAAGCTGGGTTTCTCGTTACGCGCCAGTTGCACCGAGAGCTTGGCGGCTTCGGAGGCAATCAGTTTCAGCGGCTTGTAGACAGTCATGGTCTGGGTGCCATCGATCACGCGCTTGACTGCGGCGAGGTCGGCATCCTGGCCGGAGATCGGTACCTTGCCGGCCATTTTCTGCGCGGCCAGGGCCTGGATCGCGCCGCCAGCGGTGGCGTCGTTGGAGGCGACGATGCCATCGATTTTGTTGTTGTTCCGGGTCAGGGCGTTTTCCACGATGCTCAAGGCTTCGGTGGGGTTCCATTCCTTGACCCACTGTTGGCCGACAACCTTGATGTCACCCTTGTCGATGGCCGGTTGCAGCACTTTCATCTGGCCTTCGCGCAGGACCTTGGCATTGTTGTCCGTAGGGGCGCCGCCGAGCAGGAAGTAGTTACCCTTGGGCGCCGCTTTCAACACGCCGCTGGCCTGCATCTCGCCGACTTTTTCGTTATCGAAGGAGATGTAGGCGTCGATGTCGGCGTTGAGGATCAGGCGGTCATAGGACACCACCTTGATCCCGGCCTTCTTGGCTTCGGCGACGGCGTTGGTCAGCACGGTGGCGTTGAACGGCACGATGACGATCACATCGACGCCACGGGAGATCAGGTTTTCGATCTGCGAGATCTGTTTCTGCTCGTTGGCATCGGCCGACTGGACGAAGACCTTGGCGTCGAGTTTTTCCGCCGCCGCGACGAAGTAGTCACGGTCCCGCGACCAGCGTTCCAGGCGCAGGTCATCGATGGAGAAACCGATCTTCGGGTGGGCCGCATCGGCCATGACCGGGAGAGACAGGAGGGCGAGGGCGCCGGCGAGTAACGTGCGTTTGAAGGTTTTCATGGTGGTGCGTCCTTTTATTGTTGTTTGAAAGACACTGCCTGACGATGAGCGTGATACCGGGGTAGAACTGTAGAGCGTTGCAGGGCGCCGTGGGCACAGATTTGTCGCGAGAATGTAACAGCCCCTGTGCCCCGAACATCGCCCGTTGTCAGGGGTAGATAAACCGATTGACCACGTTTTCGAGCATCTCCTGGCGACCGCTGACGGCCTGGGGATTCAGCTCGTGGGTGAAGGCATGCTCGGCCAGTGATTCAAGACTGAAATCACCGGCCAGTACCGCCTTGCCAAACGGTTGCTGCCAACCGGCGTAGCGCTGATCCTTGAACTGTTGCAACCGGTCGTTCTGCACCATGGCCGCCGCGCGTTCCAGAGCCAGGGCAAGAACGTCCATGGCGGCGACGTGGCCGTGGAACAGGTCGAGTTCGTCCACGCTCTGGCGCCGGACCTTGGAGTCGAAGTTGAAACCACCATTGCTGAACCCCCCGGCCTTGAGGATTTCGTAGGTGGCCAGGGTCATTTCCTCGACGCTGTTGGGGAACTGGTCAGTGTCCCAGCCGTTCTGCGGATCGCCACGGTTGGCGTCGATGCTGCCGAAAATTCCCAGCGAGACGGCGGTGGCGATCTCGTGATGGAAGCTGTGCCCGGCCAGGGTGGCATGGTTGGCTTCGATGTTGACCTTGATCTCGTTTTCCAGGCCGAACTGTTGCAGGAAACCGAACACCGTGGCGCTGTCGTAGTCGTACTGGTGCTTGGTCGGCTCCTGGGGCTTGGGCTCGATCAGCAGGTCGCCCTTGAAGCCGATCTTGTGTTTGTGCTCGACCACCATGCGCATGAAGCGGCCCAACTGTTCGCGCTCGCGTTTCAAGTCGGTATTGAGCAGGGTTTCGTAGCCTTCACGACCGCCCCACAACACGTAGTTGGAGCCTTTGAGGCGCTGGGTGGCGTTCATGGCGCTGAACACCTGGGCGGCGGCGCAGGCGAACACTTCCGGGTCTGGGTTACTGGCGGCGCCGGCGGCAAAGCGTGGGTTGCTGAAACAGTTGGCGGTGCCCCACAACAGCTTGATCCCGGTCTCTTCCTGATGGCGCTCCAGGTGGTCGATCATTTGGGCGAAGTTGTTACGGTAGTCCTTCAGCGAACTACCTTCCGGGGCGACATCGGTGTCGTGGAAGCAGTAGTAGTCGATGCCCAGTTTGGAGAAGAACTCGAAGGCCGCTTCGGCTTTGCCGATAGCCAGCTCCATTGGATCCCCGGTGCGCTGCCATGGGCGTTTGAAGGTGCCGGCACCGAACACATCCGAGCCCGGCCAGACGAAGGTATGCCAGTAGCAGACCGCCATGCGCAGGTGCTCGCGCATGGGTTTACCGAGCACCAGTTTGTTGGCGTCGTAGTGGCGGAAGGCAAGTGGCGAATCGCTGGCGGAGCCTTCGTAGCGAATCTTGTCGACACCGGGGAAGTACGGCATGTGCAATTTCCTTTTTATTCTTGGCGGTGTCCCGATACTAACGCCGGCCCTATGGCTGCTGATTATGAAAATCACCAACGGGCCGTTCGATTTTGAGTATTGAGATTCGCTGGCTGCACGCCTAGTCTGTGCTCATCGGCCCAGGGTTAAACCAATGAAAACCGTCCCGCCCGTTCACCGCATTGCGCTCCTGTTCAACGGCAGCAAGATCTACGACCGCGGCATCATCAGTGGCATCGGCAACTACCT
The DNA here is from genome assembly GCF_030687595.1 of Pseudomonas sp. FP2300. Taxonomy (NCBI): domain Bacteria; kingdom Pseudomonadati; phylum Pseudomonadota; class Gammaproteobacteria; order Pseudomonadales; family Pseudomonadaceae; genus Pseudomonas; species Pseudomonas sp. FP2300. Next base: position 3,885,052 of record NZ_CP117440.1, on the reverse strand, counting down.
GAGCAGCACGCGCGCGTCCTGGGACTTGTTCCTCGAAGAAGATTTTCTCTGCCGCTTGAAAGGCATCGAGCGCTGGCAAGGTGACGGGATCATTGCCGACTTCGACGACCCGCTGATTGGCGAGGCACTGGCCGGGATCAAGCTGCCGGTGGTGGCGGTGGGTGGTTCGTATCAGGATGAACGCGCTTATCCGAAGGGCATTCCCTATGTCGCCACCGACAACGAAGTGTTGATGAAGTTGGCCTACGAGCACCTGGTCGAGGCCGGGTTGACCCGTTTTGCCTGTTTCAGCCTGCCTGAAGCACAAGCCAATCGCTGGGCCCAGGAACGGGAAAAGGCCTTTTACCGGCTGATGCAGCGTGATGGTCTGCACGCCGAGGTCTATCGCGGCATGGGCACCAGCGCACCGCTCTGGGACAGCGCCGTCGAACAGCAGATCGCCTGGCTGCAAAGCCTGCCCAAACCCATCGGCATCATCGCCGTCAGCGACGCGCGCGCCCGGCAGCTGCTGCAAGCCTGCCTGACCGCCGGGATCGCCGTGCCCGAGCAAGTGGCGTTGATTGGCATCGACAACGACCCGCTGACCCGCAGCTTGACGCGGGTGCCGCTGAGTTCGGTGATCCAAGGCACCGAAACCATGGGCCGCACCGCCGCGCGCCTGCTCCATCAAATGCTGCACGGCATGCCGTCCACGGGCACACAGATTCTGATACCGCCGGATGCGATCAATGTGCAGGTTTCGAGCCTGCACCAGCCGTTGGGCAATCCTTATGTGATGCAGGCAATGCTCTTCATCCGCCAATACGCCTGCCAGGGCATCAAGACTGCCCAGGTGGCGGCCTATGTGGGCGTGTCGCGCTCATCGCTGGAATCGCACTTTCGCAAGGAGCGCGGCTGTAGCGTCCACGACGAAATCCTGCGCTTCAAACTGGCCGCTGCCGCCAACGGACTGGAAAACACCAACTCGCCGATTGCCGACATTGCCCAGAATTGTGGCTTCAAATCGGCGCAGTACCTGCATACGGTGTTTCGCCGTGAGTTTGGCTGCACGCCTCGGGAATATCAGCAGGGAGCCAATACGGCCACTCACTGACCCACGGCCGAACCGCTCTTGTGGCGAGGGGATTATCCCCGCTGGGGCGCGAAACGGCCCTGAAACCTGGCAGCCTGGTGTGTCAGGTTGATTGAGTGGATAACATTGGAGCTGCTGCGCAGCCCAACGGGGATAAATCCCCTCGCCACAAAGGCACGGTGAGCCACTGCCACAAGGGGTACACCATCGAGTCTTCCTTGTGGCAAGGTTGCTGGCTTCATCGAATATTTAGGGAAGGATTGAATGACGCTCAGGGTGATGGTGGTCGGCGGGTATGGAAACTTTGGCAGTATCGTTTCCAGGCACCTGGTGGTGATGCCAGGCGTAAAGTTGGTGATTTCAGGACGCGACACCCAAAAACTGCAGCGCAAAGTCGATGAGTTGAAGGCTCAATCGGGCACTGTGTGTGAAAGTTGGTGCGGCGACGCCATGGGAGCGGGCTTCAAATCTGTCCTGGGCTTGATGAACATCCAATTGGTCATCCATACCGGTGGCCCATTTCAAGGGCAAGCCTATGCCGTTGCCGAGAGCTGTATCGACGCGGGTGTGAACTACTGTGACCTGTCCGATTCCAGAGCCTTCGTCACCGGCATTAGCGCACTCGACGCCCGGGCAAAACAGGCAGGCGTCGCGGTCCTTAGTGGTTGCAGCTCAGTGCCGACGCTCTCGGCCGCCCTCATCGATCAGCAGCGGCATCGCTTTAAGCGTATCGACTCGATTGAGCATGGTATTTCCTCTTCGGCCAAGATGCCGGGGTTATCCACCGTCGAAGGCGTTCTCGCCTACGCAGGCAGGCCGATCAAGCAACTGCGGGATGGCCGGGTACATGAGGTCCTGGGGTGGCAGGATCTGACGCTTCGCAGAATGCGCTATATGGGGACCCGGGTACTGGCCAATGTCGACGTGCCGGACATGGATATCTTCGCCAGCCGCTATGGTGCCCGGACCCTGAGCTTCAAGGCCGGCTCAGGCCTGAAACTCGGCGGCATTGCCAACTATCTGCTGGCCCAGGCAATGAGGATGGGGGTGGTGCGTGACCATGCCCCTTGGGCCACCAGGCTTCATCGGTGGGGGCTCTGGTTCGAACGATTTGGCGATGGCAAAAGCGCAATGTACATCGACGTCCAGGGCATCGGTGTCGATGACGAACCGCTGTCGATGAACGTGCAGCTCACCGCCATGAATGACAAGGGGCCAGAGATTCCCAGCTGCGCAGCCGTTGCCTTGGCGGCAAAAATCAGCCAAGGGTATCTGCCCGAACCCGGTGCTCGGGCCTGCGTGGGTGAAATCACCGTGGACGAATACATGGCTGCTATCAACGACCCCGAAAACTTGAGCCTGTCCGTACACTTCTCTGACGAGCAGGGCTGACAGATGCTCTATCTTTGCCTGAAGTACCTCCACATCATTGCTGCCATTTTCCTTTTCGGCTTCGGCATGGGGTCCTATCTCTACCTGATCGCTGCCAGCCGCACCGCCAACCCTCAGGTCATTGCCCACGTGGCCAGGACGGTCGTCCAGTTCGACACTTGGATTACCACGCCTGCGGGCTTTATCCAGATAGCGACGGGCTACCTGCTGCTGAAGCTGGCCGGACTTCCCCCGACCACGGAATGGATAATGACATCGCTGATCATTTTCCTTTGCGTAGGGGCGCTGTGGCTTCCTGTGCTGGTGCTCCAGAAGCGCTTATACGTGATGGCTTCGAGCGCAGTTGGAGACGGGCGCGCGCTCGATGATCGATACTCATCCGTGTATCAAAAGTGGTTCTGGATGGGCGTCTTTGGCTTTTTGGGGATGTTTGTCATCGTGCTGATCATGGTGACGAAGATGACGCCACGTCAGTGGATCGAGCTTCTGACGGGCTAAGTACCGATCCGTTCCACCGGATTGATCCCAAGCGTGGGAGCCTTCAAGAAACGGCCTTCATGATCCGGGCTCGGCAAAAGGCAAACGTCGTACTTGCCAAACAGCCGATATCGATTCAGGGCAATGCGATCATAGGCCCAATCCCGAAGCCTGCGGGGGACGTAACGCAGCAGTTTCACCGAGCGCCAGGCCCAGGGCAGTAGGGCAACGATTTCAAAAATCGCCTCCGAACGCACCCAGTAATGCCGATCTCGAACCACAGCCATGGTGTCGAACTGCTGCAAGGGCAGGCCCGCCCAAGCCAGCAGCGCTTGCCCTTCGGGTGATTGTACGGAGGCCAACCGCACGCGTCGGGCGTGGTCATGGCGGATCAGGAACTTTGCCCAGCCATTGCACAGTTTACAAACGCCGTCGAACAGGACCACTGTCTCGCCTGGCTCGAGCAAGGGCGCGGGTGAGGGGCGAGTTTGGGAGATGGGCATGAATGTGTGTCTACATGGCGCCTGGTTACCCGGATAATACGCGTGTTCCAGCGTCAAAGGGCGCCCCGAAGGGTTGCTCGACCATGATGATTTCAAGGGCATGATCCGATCCATGAGCGATGACACTTACACCCTGTACATGCGCTTCCAGACCCCCGATCCTGGCATCGGCCCCCGGGAGCAGGCGCCGATGCTTGCCCAGGAACAGGCCTGGGCGCGTGAGCGTGCGACCATGCATCGCTTCAGCTGGATCGAGGTGCTGGTGCCGCCGTTGTGCCTGGGTCCGGTATTGCCGGGCATCGTGTTTTTGCTGGGGCTGCTGGTCTATCAAGGATTATCCGCCTCAGGCGTCGACCTCGACCGGATCGCCGGGGCCTCCCTTGGTTGGCTCGTGCTTGCCACCTTGCTGTTCATGGCTGCGTGGATCCTGCACAACTTCCTGCGCGATAAGCGCGACCCGACCAAGCGTTATTGGCAATCGATGCCTGATCAAGGGGTGGTCGAGCTCGAACACCATACCCTGGTCTGCGGCATCAGCCTGTGGTCCAACGACTATGATCCGGACTGCAACACCCTCATGCAGTGGTCCAACGACAAGTTGAAATGCGTGCAAGACAGCGGTGTGTCGCAGTGGATCCTGGCCAAGACGGCGGCGGGACACTGGCTGGTGCTCAAGGAGCAGTATCCGGGCGACTTCAGCTACGGGCGGGTAGGGCAAATGCCGGCACCGGACAAGCTGCTGCAACCCCAGCAGCAACTGGCGATTGCTTTCGCCCCCGGCACGAACCTGCAGCTGGGCCGGCGTTTCGACGGTGCGCCGATGCCATTGGTGGATACGCCGTACTGGATGTCTGCCGATGAGCTCAAGCGCTTGGAAGAGGCCGCCCATCACTGGAATTTTCTACCGCCGAACCGCTATGGGGTGGTCAATGACCAGGATGCGGCGTGGGTGCAACGTTTGGTGAGCAGGGCGCATCCAGCCGGGCGCTAAAGCCACGTATCCACCACCCGCCGATCCAGTTCCTCCCAATCCGCCATGCCCAATACCCGAGTGGTGTTCAACCCGCGCAAATAACCGCGCAGTTGATTGGCCGTGTCCCGCTTGAGCTCCGGGTCGGGTTTGGTGCTGCTCAACAACACGCTTTCGTACTGGATCAGGTACTCAGCCACCCGCTCACGGAAGTCGGGCAATACCGCGTCGCGAATCAGATCAAATGTTCTCATGGCCATACCTCATCAATTGTTCTCGGCTTGCAACTATTGCTAGGAGTAATAGTGACCATTACCAAATGCAAGTTCTGCTTTGCCGGCAATCATTGGAAAATCAGCGCCATCGAACACGCAGCTCACTATTTTTATTTTCAGGACCCGACCATGCGCCGTTTATTTTTGCTTCCCCTGGCGTTTTCCCCGTTGTTGCTGGCCGGTTGTGCCTCGGTGCCAAACGACCCGACCCTGACCTTGCAGACCAGCAAGACGCCGGCCCAATACGCTGAATGCGTCGTACCGAAATTGCAGGGCAGTGCCTTGAACCCGATGGTCTCGCAAACCCAGCGCAGCTATCGCATCGTGGTGCCGAGCAAAGTCGCGGCGGACAACGTGCTGGAAGCCTACAAGGCCGGCAGCGGCGGCAAGGTATTCATCTACGAGCGGCATTTGCTGGCCTCCAACCTCCTGCCCTCGAGTTTTGAACGCGCTGCACAGGAATGCATCTGACCGGCCCGTAAACGTTTTTTACCGTGCTCCTTTGGTTGGCCGCAACCAACCAATTCCCTTGCCCCGCACCGCATTCGGTCGCGGGGCTTTTTTTGTCTGCTGGTTTCAGGTTCGCCAATCATCCGCCCGAATGAATTCGATGAGCGCTTTGAGGGCCGGTGGCACATGGCGGCGGCTGGGGTAATAAAGAAAAAAACGGCTTGGTGGGGCTTTCCACTGCGCAAGCAGTTCCGTGAGCTGCCCATTGCGGATGTCATCGCGCACCAGTTCCTCGTAGACGTAGGCAATCCCGGCGCCATCTTTTGCTGCCTGGATCATCAGCCCATCGTCTTCAAGAATGAGCGGACCGGTGACGGACAAGCGGATCGGTTGCCCATCCGCCTGATACTCCCAGGCATAGAGTTTGCCGCTGGGAAAACGCCGGGCGATACAGGCATGGTCGAGCAAGTCCCGTGGAGCCTGGACGATGCCCTGTGTGCCCAGGTAAGCCTCTGAAGCGACGGTCACGAACGATTGAGGAGGGCCGACAGGGACCGCGATCATGTCGCCGGCCAGGCTTTCGCCAAAGCGCACGCCCGCGTCAAACCCCTCGTCCACGATGTCGGTCAAGCCATCATCGGTGACCAGGTCCAGTTGAATACGGGGATACCTGGCCACGAATGGCGCGAGCACCTTCGCAAATACCGCCCGCGCCGCCGGACGCGCCACGTTGAGGCGAAGCTTGCCGGCGGGCACTTCCTGCATCGAGGTCAGCTGCGCCAGTGCATCGGCAACCTGTTGCAGGGTAGGGCCCAGCGTTGCCAGCAGTTGGTGACCGGCCTCGGTCGGAGTCACGCTACGCGTGGTGCGGTTGAGCAGCCTGACACCCAGGCGTGCTTCCAGTGCCCGCAGCGCATGACTCAACGCTGAGGCCGAAACGCCACGCTCGTCGGCGGCCTTGCGAAAACTGCGATGGCGAGCGACGGCCGCAAAGGCGTCCAGTTCGGAAAGATCAGGGTGCTTATTCATGAATGCTGTTCATTAGTTCAAGCGGGATTGCCCATCTTATCGTCGTGAGATCGCTCGCCGATACTGCCCACATCATCTGTGGAGAACTCGCTATGCAAAAGAATCGCCTTGGATCATCGGATTTACGGATTTCGCCCATTGGCCTGGGAACCTGGGCGATTGCTGGTACCGGTTGGGAATACAGCTGGGGGGCGCAGGACGACGAGGACAGCCTGGGCGCCCTTGAATATGCCGTCGAGCGCGGTGTGAACTGGATCGACACGGCGGCGGTTTATGGCTTGGGCCATGCCGAGCAATTGGTCGGGCAACTGTTGCGTCGGGTGCCGGCTTCGCGGCGTCCGTTGGTATTCACCAAGGGCAGCCTGGTCTGGGACCCGGTCACCAAGGCGATCTCGCACTCGCTGGCGCCCCAGTCGCTGCTCGCCGAGGTCGATGCGAGCTTGCGTCGGCTTCAAGTCGAAACCATCGATCTTTATCAGATCCACTGGCCGGCCTTTCCTGCCGACGGCAGCAGTGAAGGGATCGAGAGCGCGCTTTCAGCGTTGGCCACCGCCCGTGAACAGGGGAAAATTCGTGCTATCGGCGTCTCCAATTTCGACGTTGCGCAACTCGAGCGGGCGCGGGCGGTGACCGAGATCGTGTCACTCCAACCGCCTTATTCCGCCTTGATGCGGGACATCGAGGACGCCGTCCTGCCCTTTTGCGAGCAGGCCGCAATGGGGGTCCTGGCCTATTCCACCCTTCAATCGGGGCTGCTTTCCGGCAGCATGACGCGCGAGCGCATCGCCCAATTGCCCGACGATGATTGGCGCAAGGCCCGAAGCGCGGACTTCCAGGAGCCTCGCTTGAGCGCGAACCTGGCGCTGGTCGAGGTCTTGGCCGGTATTGGTGAACGGCACGGGGTGAGTGCGGCGGCAGTCGCCATTGCCTGGGTGTTGCGCAAACCAGTGGTCACCGGTGCCATCGTCGGTGCCCGCCGCCCCGCGCAGGTCGATGGGTTGGTTGCCGGTTCACAGCTGCGCCTCAGCGCCGAGGAAATTGACGAGATTCAACCTTTCCTGCCTTCGGGTATGGGCACGAATGTCCCAGGGGTAGCTTGACCTTCATCGTGCAACCGCTTGGTTGAGCGGGTTTGACGCCTCGCTGCATAACCGGCACTATTTGCTCGTTTGTGATCATTAGTGCTCGTTTATGCAGGTTGTGATGTCATGACTTCTCCTCACGAAACGTTCCCCGGCGAACGCCAGCAATTGATCAGCCAGCGTCTTGCCCGGTATGGCCGGGTGATCGCGGCCGACCTTGCCAGCGAATTCAATGTATCCGAGCACTCGATACGGCGTGACCTGGGCGCACTGGCGGCGGCGGGGGTGTGCAAGCGCGTTTATGGCGGCGCAATACTCTTGCCCGCTGTCGAAGGACCGTTGGACGTACGCGTGCGCAAAGACCCGGCGCGCAAGGGCAGTCTCGGCCAAGCGGCCGCTGCGCTGCTGCGCGCGGGCCAGCACGTCTTCATTGACGTCGGCTCAACCAACCTGGCGGTGGCCTGCGCCATCGATCCGCAACTTCCGTTGACCCTCACCACCAATTCGCCGCTGATTGCGGTTCAGTTGATGAAGCTGCCCCGCGCCGAGGTCATCCTGCTGGGTGGCCGCTTGAGTCCAAACGCGGGTGGTGTGATCGGGCTGACGGCTGTCCAGCAATTGCGCCAATTCAGTTTCGACGTGTGTGTCCTCGGCGCCTGCGCCATTGATCCGGACAATGGCGTCACTGCGTTCGGCCTGGATGACGCGGAGTTCAAGCGCGCGGTGGTCGCGGCAAGTGGGCAAGTGATCGCGGCGGTGACCAATGAGAAGCTGTCCAGCGTAGCCCATTACCAGGTGGCCTCCTGCGAAGAAGTCGCCACCCTGGTGGTGGAGCACGACGCGCCGCGTGAACGACTGGAGCCCTTCTTCGGCCGGGTGACCAACGTCGTGACGGCGGCCCGTGAACAGCGACGGACCTGACGTCTTTGCCGCACCGCTGTGGCCAAATTGCGCAGGACAATCGCATGGATACTGCCCGATCCCCATTGTCCACCGGACGATTTGCGTCTAGTTTGCTGCCCGATCACAAGTACAAAAATCAGGAGTCATCGATGCAACCGATTCGTCTCGGTCTGGTGGGCTACGGCAAGATTGCCCAGGATCAACACGTTCCAGCCATCCACGCCAACCCCGCGTTCCAACTGGTAGCGGTCGCCACGCAAGGGCAGCCTTGCCCCGGAGTGGAGAATTTCCGGTCCCTGGGCGAGTTGCTCGAGAACGCTCCGCAGGTCGACGCGATTGCGTTCTGCACGCCGCCACAAGGTCGCTTCGCCCTGGTGCAACAGGCACTGGCGGCGGGCAAGCATGTCCTGGTGGAAAAGCCGCCGTGCGCCACCCTGGGGGAAGCCATGGCGTTGGTGGAGCAGGTCCGCGAGCAAGGCGTCAGCGGCCTGTTCGCCTGGCATTCGCGCTACGCGCCGGGCATCGAGGCCGCCCGTGACTGGCTGGCGAGTCGCACCTTGCACAGCGTGCTGATCGACTGGAAGGAAGACGTGCGCAAGTGGCACCCCGGCCAGGCGTGGATCTGGCAACCCGGTGGCTTGGGCGTCTTCGATCCAGGCATCAATGCCTTGTCGATTGTGACCCATCTGTTGGCGCTGCCGCTGTTCGTGGAATCCGCCGAGTTGCGCGTACCGAATAACTGCCAGTCGCCGATTGCCGCCAGCATCAAGATGGCCGACCCGCGCCACCTCGATATCCGTGCGGAATTCGATTTCGACCATGGTCATGACGAACTCTGGAGCATCGAGATTCGCTGCGCCGAAGGCGTCCTGCGCCTGGACAACGGTGGTGCACTGTTGAGCATCGACGGCGTACGCCAGGCCGTATCCGAAGAAGGTGAATACGCTGCGGTGTATCGACATTTCCAGCAACTGATTGCCGATAAAACCAGTGACATGGACCTGCAGCCGTTGCGGTTGGTCGCGGACAGCTTCTTTGTCGGCAGTCGGACGGCGGTCGAGCCGTTCTACGATTAACCCAAGGAACTGCAGTTGAACGAACAGACATTGTCCATGCGCCTGGAGCGTGTCGCGGCGCATATGCCGGCAGGTGCGCGCCTGGCCGACATTGGCTCGGATCACGCCTACTTGCCGGTGGCCTTGCTGCGCCGTGGCGTCATCGCGGCGGCGGTGGCCGGCGAGGTGGCGTTGACACCGTTTCGCGCCGCCGAACGCACCGTGGGCGAGAGTGACCTGGAGCGGCAGATCAGCGTACGCCTTGCCAATGGCCTGGCGGCGATCGAGCCGGAAGATGGGATCACTGCGATCAGCCTCTGTGGCATGGGCGGCGAGACGATCCGCGACATCCTGGACAGCGGCAAAGCGCGGTTGAGCGGGCAGGAGCGGCTGATCCTGCAACCCAACGGCGGTGAGCAGCCACTGCGCCAATGGTTGATGGAAAACGACTACCGCATCCTCTGCGAGGAGGTGCTGCGGGAAAACCGCTTCTACTACGAAATCATCGTCGCCGAGCGCGCCGGGCCGGTGACGTACACCGCCGAACAGCTGTACTTCGGCCCGCTGCAGATGCAAGCCCGCACCCCAACCTTCCTGGCCAAGTGGCAGCGCCTGCTACGCCAGAAGCAAAAGACCCTCACCAGCTTCGCCAAGGCGCGGCAAGCCGTGCCGGAAGAGAAGCTGCAGGACGTTGCGCGGCAGGTCCGGTGGATCACCGAGCTGTTGGCTTGAGTTGATTGAGGTGGATGTGCCGACGTCATCGCGAGCAGGCTCGCTCCCACAAGAGGTTCTGTGGTGAGCCGGAATGCTGTGAACACCCGCAATTCCCTGTGGGAGCGAGCCTGCTCGCGATGGGGGCATCAGTGACTTCACTGATCTGAGAAATATCGCGTTCTTCGGCTGCCCGTCTATCGACCCACTACCGGGTAGTGCTTGATGCGACACGGATGTGAGTGGCCGTCGCCTTTACAGATGCCATCCAGGTAGCGGTAGTCGACCTGTACCGACTGTCCTTTCGCGGGCCATTGTCGGCGGGGGAGCGTGGCTTGGTAGTCCGGGGTTTCCGGGGTGAAGGTGAGCGACGAGCCTTGCACTGGACACTCCACCGAGGAGGACTTCGGCGTGACTTTCACAATCTGCGCCTGGAGCTGCGGATAGGGTTGTTTCAGCACCTCGACGATACGCAGCTCCATGTGACAGATCTGCCAAGTCGAGGCCTGGACGGGTTCGCACAGGAAGGGGAGCGTCAAGGCAAGCAGTCCGAGGCCTGCTATGTGAGTGTTCATTATTGCCCTTGTTTGAAGTGCTGAGGTTCGTGAATCATAGCCTCGCCTTTGGCTGACTCAACCGTAAAGCCCCATCAGGGCGAAAGACTTGTCAGTGGTCAGCGCGACAATTTCGGCCAGCGAATGCAGGAGCACCGGCACCAGCAGGCCACCGCTGACCACTCTGGCGACGGCGAACACGCTTCCACAGGCGAAGATCAACACGACAGTTATCCAATTCCCGTATTGGATGTGCATGCCGGCGAAGACGGCTGAGGTGACGATGATCGCGATCCATGTCCAGGCACGGCTGTTCTCGTAGGGAAACAGTCGCAACATGTAATGACGGAAAAACAGCTCTTCGGCGATGGGCGGCAGTACGATCAGCGAGGCGATCTTGAGCGTGGCCTGCCAATTGTTGAGTCGGTCCAGAAGCTCGGCCATGAACACTTCTCGCGGCAGCCCCAGCACGAGGATGGCAACCCCGAAAAGCAGGTAGGACCCAATGATGCCAAGCGCACCCCACTTGAGCGGTTTGCCTATGCAGTGACCACGCCATTGAGCACGCGCATCGGAGCGGTATTGCCAGGCGAAAAGGGCGAGGAGAACGAGCGCGGTTATACCGGAGGTGGTGGTGAACGTCAGGTAGGCCTGCATGTCTGCGGGTACGAAAAGGACCTCGGGCACTGCTGCCAGGAAGACTATCAGGGTCGCAAGCACAAACATCCCGAGCCGGGGAAAGAAGCGGTAGGGCGATAAAGTGGCAGCGGGAGCAAACTCAGGGGCAGCACAAAGATTCGTCACAGTCACTCCATGAGTGCAAGGAAAAAAGCATGATGCCAGTATTTTGAGGGCGTCAGGTACGAGTTCCCGCTGAGTTGATGGCGTCGTGATTCAATCCAGGCGGCGACATGAATAAGCGTGGGTCTGATAAGGGAACTCAATGTGCTTGCGCCCGCGTAGCGCCGGATGGTTTTGAATCAAGGCCAGTAGTTGATCCGCTACCTGTTTTTTCCCTGCGTCAGGCAGCGCTGCGATGAAGCTCACTGACAGAAAGCGATCCAGGATGACCGTCTCGGGGCTGCCTGCGTGGGTGTAACTAAAACAGGTCAGTTCGGGCTCCGAGAAGTAACGTCCGTTGAAGGGGCGTCGCCAGTTTCCAGTATGAAAGCGTGGGGTATCGCCTTCGAAGGGGGTGATGATTTTAGTGATGTCGGCCACCCAGTCCACTGACTCATCACGCACGTTCCAGATCAGGCCGAGTCGGCCGCCCGGTTTGAGTACTCGGTGAATCTCCTGGAGCGCGGTTTCATTCGCGAACCAGTGGAAAGCCTGGGCGCATACGAGCGCCTGCGCCGCCCCTGCCTCAAGGGGAATGGATTCGGCCGTTCCTTCCAGAATCCTGGCGTTCGGTAAATGTTTGGCAAACTCGATTCGCATCGCCTCGACCGGTTCGATGGCGATGGTATTGATCGTCATTGAGTCCAGCAGGCGAGTGAACTTACCGGTACCGGCTCCTAGCTCAATGACTGTCGATCCTGGGCTGATTTGCAGTGTACTGCTGAGCCATGCCTGTATTTCGCTTGGGTAGTCTGGGCGACCTTGGGTATAGGTGCCGGCTTCTGCTGAGTATCCTATCTGAGCGGCCTTATGGATAACTGTCATCTTCAGCGACCCTTCGGGTGGATGGGGGTAGATGGATTATGCGGTGTGTTCAGGTCGTCAGCTAGTTGATCCTTTTTTGTGCCTGGTCTCACGCGCTTGCGTTGGGGCAGATGGCTTGACTCACCCACATGGGTTACAAATCAGTTCACGCACATAGGTAACAGTTTTTAACTGGCAGGCTCGCTCTCACATGGATTTACGGGCGTTCACAGTCTCTGGACGCAACACAAAACCTGTGGGAGCGAGTTGCTCGCGAAGACGTCAGCACAGCCGATATCATCAGCCAACTGACCCTCCGTTACCGCAGCAATGGATATACACCAAACTACCTACTCAAAGCTGCTTCGACCCCCCGCCAATCTGCCAGACATACGGCGGCTCCGTCCCATTGATTTCCCAATCACCAATAATGCGCTCCTTGTAGATCAACGGATTGTGCGAAGCCGCGGTGCGGGCGTTGCGCCAGTGGCGGTCGAGGGCCTTGCTGGTGCTGGTGGCCGAGGCGCCAAGGGCATTGAACAGGTCGCTGGTGGCGCGTAGTACCAGGTCGGAGATGACCACCTGGGCCTGGGCCGACTCCAGTTCGGCGGCGATGTTGGCGGTGTGTTCGGTCTCGGCGTTCTGACTGAAGCGGCTTTCATAGGCGCGCTGGGAGGCGCTCGCGGCTCGCAGGGCGGTGGCTTCGGCGGCATAGACCTGGGCCGAAGCCTTGCCGATCACTTGCTGCACCTGCACGTCCTGGCTCACTGCGCTGGCATTGCCGGTGCTGAAAATCCGTGTGCGTTTGCGCACTTGTTCGGTGATGTCGTGGACCGCGGCGCGGCCGGCGCCGGTCAGCACGGCGAGCAAGACCAGTTGATAGAACGCAGTCTGGTATTTGAAACGGGTAGAGAAGTCGATGAGGTTTTCCGCCTCGACCAGTGCATTCTCGAACAACGACGTCCCGCTGCCGGTGGTGCGTTGGCCAAAGCCGTCCCAGTCATCGCTTTGCTTGACGCCCGGCTGGTGCACGCGCACGGCGGCAATCACGTCGGCACCATTGTCGTCGCGCTGGGCATACACGTCGATCCAGTCGGCGAAGATACTGCCGGTGCTGTAGTACTTGGTGCCGTTGACGACCCATTGATCGCCTTGCCGGGAAACCCGGGTAACCACTTCACCGATCTTCACGGCGCCGACTTCAGTCCAGGCATTGCCCACCAGTTCCCCCTCGACGAAGCGCTTGAACCATAGGTCCTGTGGGCTGCTGGCGTGGGCATTGAGGCGGTCCTCGACAAATGCGAAGTGCCCGCGCAGCGCCTGGGGCAGGTTGGAATCGGCTTCGGCCAGCTCGATCAGCAGTTGCAACAGCTGCGGCAACGAGGCCCCGGCGCCGCCATATTCGACTGGTACGCGGATGGCACCAAAGCCTGCTTCCTTCAGCCATTTCACCTGTTCGAAGGGCAGGCTGCGCGTCTGCTCACGCTCCAAGGCGCCGGCCTGGATGCGCGCAAAGATCGGCCGAAAGCGTTCGGCCAGGGGCTCATAGTCGGTGCCGGTGGAAAGAATCGGTGGCAGGTGTTGTTGCTGTGCGGTCATGGCGATGTTCCTTCTTACTGACGAGTAGGCGGGCAGGGGAGAAACCTGCCGTTGCCAGTGGCCATTGCACAGTCCATGCCCGAGGCCAAACGCCCGTGAATACGGGGCTTGAACTGGGTTCATCAACGAAAGAGCTGCCCTTGCTGCGGACAATCTGTTGCGCAACTGTGTGCCGGGCAACAGTTGTTGCCACGAACCTCGACGCACCGGATGTTCGCCAGCCAACAGTGGATCAACAGCTTGTCCGTCGAGCGACAGCGAAGTGATTGGGCTGTTCTTCTAATTAATTGATTATTAAGGAAATATCTAGATGGCACGGTTGCTGCTCTATCCCTTGTGCAGACGCTGAGGTGGCGTCTCCAGGCATGGGGTAAGCGATGAGCAAGCAATTCAAAGTGGTGGCGGTGTCAGGCAGCGTGCAGCACCCGTCACGCACACTGGTCCTGCTCCAGGCGTTGGTGGAGCGGCTCGGGCAGCAACTGCCGATCGAGCTGCGCTTGATCGAGCTGGCCAAGGTCGGTCCACAGTTCGCCGGGGTGTTGCGTCGCGAGGCGTTGCCGGCTGCCGTGCAGGATGATTTGCAGGCCATTGAATCGGCCGATTTGCTGATTGCCGCCAGCCCTGTCTATCGGGCCTCGTACACCGGCCTGTTCAAGCATCTGTTCGATTTCGTTCATCACGAAGCCCTCAAGAACGTGCCGGTGCTGTTGGCCGCGACGGGGGGCTCGGATCGCCATGCCTTGATCATCGATCACCAGTTGCGGCCGCTGTTTGGCTTTTTCCAGGCCCTCAGCCTGCCGGTGGGGGTCTATGCCAGCGAAACCGATTTCACTCACTACCGGATCTCCAGCCCACAGGTGCTGGAGCGTATCGAGCGCGCCGTCGAGTCGGCGTTGCTGAGCCTGGTCCCGAGCGCCCGACGCGACGCCAGCGCCGCTTGACCAATTTCTTCTTTCAAAACGAGCCGTGGAGTACATGCAATGAGCCAGGACACGATCAAATTTGCCTACTGGGTGCCCAACGTCAGCGGCGGGCTGGTGGTCAGCAAAATCGAGCAGCGCACCGACTGGGGCATCGACTACAACCGCAAGCTGGCCCAGATCGCTGAAGCGGCCGGTTTCGACTACGCCTTGTCCCAGGTACGCTTTACCGCCGGTTACGGCGCCGAATACCAGCATGAGTCCGTGGCGTTCAGTCATGCCTTGCTGGCCGCCACCACGCGGCTGAAAGTCATTGCGGCGGTGTTGCCGGGACCATGGACGCCGTCGGTGTTAGCCAAGCAGATCGCAACCATCGATCAGCTGACCGGCGGCCGGGTTGCGGTCAACATCGTGTCGGGCTGGTTCAAGGGCGAGTTCACGGCCATTGGCGAGCCGTGGCTGGAGCACGATGAGCGCTATCGCCGTTCCGAAGAGTTCATCACCGCGCTCAAGGGTATCTGGACCACCGACAACTTTACCTTTCGCGGTGACTTCTACCGCTTCCATGACTACACCCTCAAGCCAAAGCCGTTGCAGCAGCACCCGGAAATCTTCCAGGGCGGTAGCTCACGTGCCGCCCGGGACATGGCCGCCCGTGTCTCCGACTGGTATTTCACCAATGGCAATACCGTCGAGGGGATCAAGGCCCAGGTCGACGACATCCAGGCCAAGGCCGCGGCCAATAACCACAAGGTCAAGGTCGGAGTGAACGCGTTCATCATCGCCCGCGACACCGAAGAGGAGGCGCGTGCGGTCCTTGCCCAGATCATCGACCAGGCCGACCCCGAAGCGGTCAATGCCTTCGGCGATGCGGCGAAACAAGCCGGCAAGTCCAGCCCGGAAGGTGAAGGCAACTGGGCCAAGTCCAGCTTCGAGGACCTGGTGCAGTACAACGACGGCTTCAAGACCAACCTGATCGGCACGCCGCAGCAGATCGCCGAACGCATCGTCGCGCTCAAGGCCGTGGGGGTTGATCTGGTGCTCGCAGGTTTCCTGCATTTTCAGGAAGAAGTCGAGTATTTCGGTCGCAAGGTCCTGCCGCTGGTGCGTGAGCTGGAGCAGCGCAAAGCGGCAGCCAAAACGGCGGCAGTCGCTTAGGCGCGGGAGGCAGCATGGGCACCTTCACCGACACCGCCGTTGCGCTACCAGCCAGCTTGCCCCAGTGGTTGCAACAACAGGCGCAGCGGCATGGCGCGGATGTCGCGCTGCGCCACAAGCACCTGGGTGTCTGGCAGGAGTGGACCTGGGGGCTCGTGGCCGACGAGGTGCGCCGTTTGGCGAGCGCCCTGCAAGCCCGCGGTTTTTCCACGGGGGCGAGCCTGACGATCATCAGCCGACCCAGGCCGCAGGCATTGCTTGCGGCATTGGCTGCGCAGTGGCTGGGTGGCGTGGCGAGCCTGTTCGACCCGTTGGAGGCACGGGCCGAACAGGTGCAACTGCTCGGCACATTGCAGCCGGATTTCGTTCTGGTCGAGGGCTTGGAAGAAATGCTGCGTCTGCGTGCGGCGCAGGTGAACCCGAGCGTGCTGGTTTACCTCGACAAGCGTGGCTTGTCGGATTCGATGCCATTGGCGCAAGCGCTGGATTACGCCGCGTTGGTTGCCGAGCGGCCCACCGACGAACTGGCACCGCAAGGGCAAGTGCTGCAAACAGCGTTTGTCTTTTATCGCGGGGCGGGGCAGGCAATTGAAGAGCAGCGCGTCAGCCACGCCGAGCTGCTGCAGGAGGGCCAGCGGTTGGTGACGCGTGAAGGCCTGGGACGGCAAGAAGAGGCATTGGCCGCACGGGCGTTCGCCTCGGGCGGACAAGCCCGCTATTTGCTGGCGCCGTGGTTGATCGCCGGTTTTCGCCTGAACTTTCCGGAGAATCTGGCGACCCGTGATCGCGACCGCCGCGAGCTGGGCCCGACATTGGTAGCCGGGACGCGTGAAACCTACGAGCGCTTGTACCGTTATGCGTTGGAGCGTTTGCCGGAGTCGGGCAGTTGGTCGCGCCGGCTGGTGGATTGGGCGTTGGCGGCCCAGCCGGGGCTCCTGCAAAGGCAACTGGGTAACTGGCTGGTTCGTCGGCCCTTGCGTGATGTGCTGGGTTTTTCCCGGACCCATGCACCGCTGCTGGTGGGGGATGCCTTGCCGCCCGAGACCCAGGCGTTTTTCCAGGCGTTGGGTATCCGGGTTCGCCAGTGGGGCGATACAGCCCACTGGGAAGCGCCGACGAACCTTGTGAAGCAAATCAACCCTGACTGGACCGGGCTCCAGTCGCAACCGGCCTGAGAGGAAACACCCCATGACGCAGACGGCCGCCACGCATTTGCTGGAGCTGGAACATATTTCACTGTCATTCAAAGGCGTCAAGGCGGTCACGGACATCAGCTTTCGCGTTGCCACTGGTGAGATCTGCGCCTTGATCGGCCCCAACGGTGCCGGCAAGAGTTCGCTGCTCAATGTCATCAGCGGTGTGTACCACGCCCAGGACGGACGCATCCGTTTCGATCGACAGGAGCGGCGCCGGATGCGCCCCCACGATGTGGCGGTACGCGGCATCGCCCGGACATTCCAGAACATTGCGCTGTTCAAAGGCATGAGCGTGCTCGACAACGTGCTCACCGGACGCAACCTCAAGCGTCGCAGCAGCTGGGTCGAGCAAGCGCTGCGCATCGGTCGCGCCCGGGCCGAGGATGATATCCAGCGCGAAGCGGCTGAACGCGTCATCGCGTTCCTGCACTTGCAGCCCTGGCGCGATGCGGTGGTGGGTACGTTGCCCTATGGCTTGCAGAAACGGGTCGAGTTGGGCCGGGCGCTGGCGGCGGAGCCTCGGCTGTTGTTGCTGGACGAGCCCATGGCTGGGATGAACGCCGACGAGAAACAGCAGATGAGTCGCTTCATCGTCGATATCAATCGAGAACTGGGCACCACCGTGGTGTTGATCGAACACGACATCGGGGTGGTCATGGACATCAGCGATCACGTGGTGGTGCTCGATTACGGTCGCAAGATCGGCGACGGCTCGCCCGAAGACGTACGGCAGAACCCCGAGGTCATTTCGGCCTACCTGGGCACTCGCCACTGACACCTGACATTCGACGCCTTCCCGCCAGGGAGGGCAGGCAAGTTGCGCCCGCAGAACAGGAACAGCTATGGAATTTTTCTTTGAAGTATTGATTGGCGGGTTGTTGGCGGGGGTGATGTATGCCCTGGTGGCCATCGGTTTTGTACTGATCTACAAGGCCTCCGGTGTGTTCAATTTCGCCCAGGGCGCGATGGTGCTGTTCTCGGCGCTGACTTTCGTCAGCCTGTTGGAACGCGGTGTGCCGTTCTGGCTGGCGTTCGTCATCAGCCTGGCGGCCATGGTGCTGATCGCCGTGGCGGTGGAACGCGTGGTTCTGCGCCCGTTGGTCAACCGCTCGCCGATCACGCTGTTCATGGCCACCCTCGGGCTGTCCTACGTCATCGAAGGCTTCGCCCAGGCACTGTGGGGCACCCAGGTGCACGGGCTGGAACTGGGCATCAGCGACGAACCGCTGGAACTGGGCGGGATGTTGTTGTCGCAGTTCGACATTTTTGCCGCGCTGACGGCGGCGTTCCTGGTGTTGCTGTTGTCCTGGCTGTTCAACAAGACTCGGCTCGGGCTGTCGTTGCGGGCGGTGGCCGATGATCCATTGGCAGCGCTGGCCGTGGGCATTCGCTTGCAACGGGTCTGGGTGGTGGTCTGGGCGGTGGCGGGGTTTGTCGGGCTGGTCGCCGGCCTGCTCTGGGGCGCTCGCCTGGGCGTGCAGTTCTCGCTCTCGCTGGTGGTGCTCAAGGCCTTGCCAGTGTTGATCATCGGCGGCTTCACCTCCATCAGCGGCGCGATTGTCGGCGGCTTGATCATTGGTGCGTCGGAGAAGCTGGCGGAGGTTTACCTCGGGCCCTTCATCGGCAGTGGCATCGAGAACTGGTTTCCCTACGTGCTGGCGCTGCTGTTTCTGCTGGTGCGTCCGGCGGGACTGTTTGGCGAGCGGGCGATCGAACGGGTTTAGGGGAGCGCATCATGTTTTATCGAGAAGCAGGCCAGTTCAACACTCGTTATGCCCAGGACCGTCGGGTCTTCGCGCTGCGCCAGGACCGTCACGGGCTGGCCGCGTTGCTGCTGTTTGCCTTCGTCGTGGTGCCCTGGCTGGGCAATGACTACTGGTTCAGCGCGATCCTGATTCCGTTCCTGGTGCTGTCCCTGGCCGGGTTGGGGCTCAATTTGCTCACCGGTTATGCCGGGCAGTTGTCCCTCGGTTCGGCGGCGTTCATGGCGGTGGGGGCCTTTGCCACCTACAACCTCGAAGTGCGGGTCGCCGGCTTGCCGTTGCTGGTCAGCATTGCCCTGGGTGGCTTGACGGCAGCGCTGGTGGCATTGCTGTTCGGCCTGCCGAGCCTGCGCATCAAAGGTTTCTACCTGCTGGTCTCGACCCTGGCGGCGCAGTTCTTCGTGACCTGGGCGCTGACCCGCTTCAGTTGGTTTTCCAACAACAGCGCCTCGGGCGTGATCAGCGCGCCGCGCCTGGAAGTCTTCGGCGTCAACCTGGATGCGCCGGCCGGCCGCTATCTGTTGACCCTGGGCGTGGTGGTGGCGCTGTTCTGGCTGGGCAAGAACCTGGTGCGCAGCGAGCTGGGGCGCAACTGGATGGCGGTGCGCGACATGGACACCGCCGCAGCGGTGATCGGTATTCCATTGGCGAAAACCAAGCTGCTGGCGTTCGCCATCAGTGGCTTTTTCCTCGGAGTGGCTGGCGCGCTCTGGGCCTTCGCTTACCTGGGGACAGTGGAGCCCCATGGCTTCGACCTCAATCGCTCGTTCCAGATCCTGTTCATCATCATTATCGGTGGCCTCGGCAGCCTGCTGGGCAACTTTCTCGGCGCGGCCTTCATCGTGCTGTTTCCGGTGTTGCTCTCGAACCTCGTGTCGCTGCTGCCCGGCGGACTGGTGGACGCCGGCCAGGTGGAAAACCTGCAGAAGATGATATTCGGCGCCCTGATCATCCTGTTTCTGATCAAGGAACCAGAGGGCCTTGCGCGCCTCTGGCAGAGATTTCGCCAGCGCGCACGGCTGTGGCCGTTGCGCTACTGAGCGAACCGCACAACGCGGGTTTGCAGTTCCATTTTGTTGGCTCATCCATGGCTTCATAACAAGGAAAATCCGATGTTCAAACGATCATTCGCCAGCAGCCTGGCGCTGGCCCTGAGCCTCACCGCCGCGGCCTTCACTGTTCAGGCGGACAACGAACAATACTTCCCGCTGCAAAGCTATCGCGTCGGCCCTTATGCGGCCGGTGGCACGGGTTTTTTCGGCGGCTTCATCGACTACCTCAAGTACGTCAACGCCAACGGCGGCGTGAACGGCGTCAAGCTGACCTGGAGCGAGTGCGAAACCGAATACGTGGTCGAGAAAGGCGTGGAGTGCTACGAACGCCTGAAGAAAGGCTTGAACGGCGCACCCGCGGCGGCCACCAACCCGCTGTCGGTAGGTATTGCCTATGCCACGCTGGAACGCTCGACGGCCGACAAGCTGCCGCTGATCACCATCAACCACGGACGCACGGATTCCACCGATGGTAGCGTGTTTCCCTACGTCTTCCCGTTGCAGTTGAACCCCTATTCGGAAGTGTCGGCGATCATCAACTACATCGGCCAGCGCGCCGGCGGGCTGGACAAGCTCAAGGGCTTGAAGATCGTCACCCTGTATCACGGTTCGCCCTACGGCAAGGAAACCAATGAGGTCCTGCAAACCCTGGCCGACAAGTACGGCTTTACGCTGACCCTGCTGGAGGTGCCGCACCCGGGCAACGAGCAACAGTCGCAATGGCTGAATATCCGTCGGGAAAAACCCGATTGGGTGATCCTGCGCGGTTGGGGAGTGATGAACCCGGTGGCGCTGAAAACCGCGCAGAAAGTCGGTTTCCCGGCTGACCACATCATCGGCAATATCTGGAGCAACTCCGAAGATGACGCCGCGCCGGCAGGTGCCGCGGCCAAGGGCTTCATCGCCATCACCACGCACCCCTCGGGCACCGATTTCCCGGTGTTGCAGGGCATCAAGAAACAAGTGGTCGACGCCGGCCAGGGTGACCTGGCCGACCCCAAGCGATTCGGCACGGTGTATTACAACCTCGGCGTGGTCAACGGCATCCTCAACGTCGAGGCGGTGCGCATTGCCCAGCAGAAGTTCGGCAAGCAGCCGCTGACCGGTGAGCAGGTGCGCTGGGGGTTCGAGAACCTCAAGCTCGACGACGCCCGACTCAAGGAACTGGGGGCGCTGGGCCTGGTGCAGCCGTTGCAGTTGTCGTGCTCGGACCATGAAGGCGGGGGCGCGGTGCGCTTCCAGCAATGGGACGGCAGCCAGTGGAAGCTGATCAGTGACTGGGTGCAGGCCGACCGCGCCTTGCTGCGGCCGATCATCGAAGCGTCTTCGCACCAGTACGCCCGGGAAAAAGGTATTACCCCACGCGATTGCAGTAAGGAGTCCTGAGTACCCGTCGAATAGTTTTGTGGCAAGGGAGCTTGCTCCCTCGCCACGGAACCCCTGGTAGCTCAGGTCGACAGATTGATCACCTGGCCATCCTGCGTGCTCAGTGCCGGGCGGCGTCGATTGACCACCAGCTCGCCAATCCTGATCAGCAACGTTCGCGTGACGTTTCGGCTCAGGCCCAACAGGCTGGCGGTGTGGACTTGGTTGCAGTTGGCATATCGATAGGCCGCGCGCAACAGCTCGGCCTCGACCTTTTCATACAAATCGCCATGCTCCTGCTCGAGCAGTTTCTCAAAGGCTTTGTGCAACAGCTCCTCCGCACTTTGAGGCGTAGATTGCGGTGGGTTGTCCTGGCGTTCGATACGAAAGTTCGACAGATGCAAGTCCTGCGCGCCGATCACGTTGTGGCGGCAAATCAGCAGTGTGTGGTGGATGACGTTTTCCAGCTCGCGGATATTCCCCGGCCAGGAATAGTCGAGCAATTTGCGCTGGGCCTGGGCATCCAGCGTCACTTCGCCGTGCCCGAGCCGGCGGCTGTACTCCGTAATGAAGTGGCGTATCAGCGGCAGGATGTCACCGGGGCGTTCGCGCAAGGGCTTGAGCACCAGGCTGACCACGTTCAGGCGGTAATAGAGGTCTTCGCGAAAGTGCCCGGCATTGATGGCTTTTTCCAGCTGCACGTTGGTGGCCGCCAGCACGCGCACATTGATCTTGATGCTCTTGCGCGAACCCAGCCGGACCACCTCGCGCTCCTGTAGCACCCGGAGCAGCTTGACCTGGATCGGCAACGGCAAATCACCGATTTCATCCAGGAACAACGTCCCGCCGTCCGCTTCCTCGAACCAACCGGCCTTGGCCGTCAGCGCACCGGTAAAGGCGCCTTTTTCATGGCCGAACAGCTCGGCCTCCACCAGGGTCTCGGAAAACGCGCCGCAGTTGACTGCAACGAACGGCTTGTGGCGACGAGCGCTGAGGTTGTGCACGTGGCGCGCCACCAGTTCCTTGCCGGTTCCGGTCTGGCCGATGATCAGCACGCTGGCGTCACTGGGCGCTACTTGTTGCAGGTGAGCCAGCAAAGCGCGGGAGGTGGGGTCTTCGAAGACCTGGGCCGTGGCACGAATGGAAGTGGCAAGGCCAGGGGAGGGAGGTAGCGTTAGAAGCTGCATGACGGTGGCCCGTTAATGAGATTGCCGTGACTGAAGTTGGGCGTGCCATCGCTCCTTGATGACAACACCGCAGGAAGCCATTGGGCTTAAGCTGTAATTTAAATGATCTAAAAAATATAAAACAAATAACCTTTAGTTATTTGCTTAGGGCTATGTCCGCAAGGATGCAACGCTGGACTGATAGCCCTGGTAGCGATAATGGCAATAAATCGAAGGTACGGTAAAAAGTTTTATTGACTAAAAAATAACATCGAGTAATTATTTCCCTGCATCTGCTTTCACGCAGAGTCATTTCGCAGGGGCAACCCGATGAATCAGAACACCGCGCCTTCATTGGCCTGTCTTTACGTCGAGACTCACGAGTCGTCTGACACCCACACGGCGCCTTCGCTCATGCAAGGTTTTCCCGCCGAACCCCACCGCCGCGTCACCTGGCACAACTGGATGAGCCCGCCGTTCAACCAATGGGGCTTCCGCAACCTGGCCCGCTTGCGTCCTTCCATCGACGTGCAGGCCGGCACCGGGCCGGTCAGCGCCTTCAAGCAGGCGCTCCAGCCGCTGGATGAGCTGCACTTCGACAGCGAGTGTGGCTTGAGCATCAGCGTGATCGACCACCTGATTGCCAGCCAGACCGATGCTTTCCTGGTCCTCAAGGGCGACACCGTACTGTTCGAGCGCTACTTCAACGGCCAGCGTCCCCGGGACCGGCACATCATGTTCTCGGTGACCAAGTCGCTGATCGGGGCGTTGGGCGAGCAACTGGTCTGCGAAGGCCTGCTGGACCCGACGCTGACGGCCGCACACTACGTACCGGAATTGACGGGCAGCGCGTTCGGCGATGCGACCGTGCGCCAGCTGTTCGACATGGCGGTGGCCGTCGATTACAGCGAAGTCTATGAGGATCCGGACTCAGAGAGTTCCCAATACGGTTACGCCTGCGGTTTCCAGCCGGCACCGGCGCAGTACACGACGTTCGAATCCCTCTACCAGTACTTGCCTTCACTGCGCAAACGCGGCAGTCACGGTGGCTTTTTCCATTACGTGACGGCCACCACCGAGGCGTTGGCCTGGGTCATGGAGCGGGCCTCTGGCAAGGCTTGCCACCAGTTGCTGCAGGCAGTCTGGAGCCAGTTGGGCTGTGAGCGTGACGGCTATTTCCTGGCCGACCCCTGGGGGCGCAGCGTAGCCGGTGCCGGGTTCAGTGCGACCTTGCGTGACATGGCGCGTTTCGGTCGCCTGTTGGCCAACGATGGTTGCCAGGACGGGCGACAACTGCTCTCGGCCGAGGCGCTCGCCGGTATCGCCGCCGGGGCCGATCCGGCGATCTACGCCGCATCCCCCGACTTCTCGAGCTGGACCCCTGGCGCGTCCTACCGCAGCCAGTGGTATGTCTTCAACGACCACAGCCACGCGCTCATGGCCGGTGGCATCCATGGCCAATACCTGTTCATCGACAAACCGTCCGGCGTGGTGATCGTCAAGCAGTCGTCCCTGGACGATGCCGTCAGCCCATTCGACGGCGACAGCGTGCGCATGCTGCGTGCCATCGCAGCGCACCTGACGCCCTGACTTCATCCGATAACCACAAGAGTCTTGCGTTCCGCTCACCTGGCCTAGCCAGGTGTTGGCGCGGTTTTGCGCGCCTTTCACTGCCCTGTAACAACAATAATCACACAGGAGCTCCATATGGTTTCCATGACGCGTTTGTCCCGAACGTTCCTCATGCTCGGGTTACCCTTGACCGCCCAGGCTGCATGGGCGGGCCACACCTTCGAGGAGGGCAACCTCAAGGGTGAGGTCAACTTGAGTGCCGGTGGCGCCATCCTCTCTACCCGCAACGTCAACTTTGGCGGCGGCGTGGTGGATATGCGCAGCGGCAAGAATCGCGGCACGAAAATCGACTGGCAGGAGTTCTACGTCAAGCCAGGCGTCAAGTTGGAATACGCCGTGCAGCCGGATTTCAGCCTGCTGGCCGGCGGCTCACTGGTGGGGGCGACCACCTTCGGTGATGGCGATGCCGGTGGCTTCACCCGCAGCTCCGATGGCAAGGTGTCGACCGAAGAGTTCTATGGCGGTTTCCGCGCAGGGGAGTGGACGGTGACGGGCGGTCGCCAGAACTACATGATCGGCAACGGTTTCATCGTGATGGATGGCAACCTCGACCAGTTGAACGACGGCGCCTATTGGCTCGCCCCGCGTACCGCCTTCAAGGATTCGGCGGTGGTCGCCTGGGACCATGGCGCGCTGAAAGTCCAGGGCTTCAGCCTGGGAACCGACAGCGACCTGGGGGACTTTCGCATGAGCGGCGCGAACCTGGACTACAACCTCGACGACCAGGTGACGCTCGGGGCCACGGTGTTGAAGGTCAAGGCCATGGGACCCAAGGGCAGTACGTTACCGCGCCGCCGCGATGGCATGCTGGTGTACAACGTGCGGGCCTTGAACGCCAAGCTGCCAGGTATCCCGGACCTGACCCTCAACGCCGAATATGCCCTGGAGCGAGGCAATGGCGAAGGCGTGGACTACGATGCCGAGGCCTGGTACGGCCAGGCCGATTACACCTTCAGCACGCTGCCGCTGACCCCGGTCATTGGCTACCGCTACGCGAGTTTTTCCGGCGACGACAACCTCACGGACAACCGCCAGAAAGCCTGGGATCCGTTGAGCAAGGGCTTCGTCGACTGGAGCACCTGGCTGATCGGCGATGTCGTCGGCAACTACCTGCTGTTCAACAGCAACGAAAACGTCCAACAGTTCTCGCTCAAGACCCACCTCAACGAAACCCTCACCCTCGGTGCGATTCACTACCAGTTCTGGCTCGACGAAAAAAACTACATGGGTACCGCCGTCAGCGACCGGCGTTTTGCCGACGAGAGTGTAGTCTTCCTCGATTGGGCACCGTCGAAGTCGCTGTCCACCTCACTGTCCTATAACTGGGTCAAGCCCATGGCAGCGGCCAAGCAGGTCTTCGGCGACGACCGGAAATTCAGCGCGCTGGAACTCTACTTCACCTACCGCTATTAAGTGCCGCGAGCCTTCGCGGCCGCGCTGGAGTGTTTGATCATGAGTACGTTTTTGCGTAACACCTTGCTGGGCGCTGTTGTTTCGATGCTGATCAGTGGTGCGAGCCTGGCCGAAGAGCGGACGGTGCGAATCTACAATTGGATCGAGTACCTGCCGCCGGAAATCCTCAAGAGTTTCCAGGAGGAAACGGGTATCCGTCCCATCTACGACG
Organism: Pseudomonas sp. FP2300; assembly: GCF_030687595.1. NCBI lineage: Bacteria > Pseudomonadati > Pseudomonadota > Gammaproteobacteria > Pseudomonadales > Pseudomonadaceae > Pseudomonas > Pseudomonas sp. FP2300. The sequence goes on along the minus strand of NZ_CP117440.1, from coordinate 3,859,460 downwards.
TCTTCGATAGCGTCGAGACCTTGGAGTCCAAGCTCCTGACCGGCAACTCCGGGTATGACGTGGTGTACCCGAGCAGTTCCAACGTCAGTCACCTGATTGCCGCCGGTGCCGTGCAGCCCCTGGATCGCAGCCAGTTGCCGAACTGGCAGCATCTGGATCCCGAGTTCATGAAGTCCCTGGAAGCGGTAGGCGATCCAGGCAACCGTTATGCGGCGCCGTATCTGTGGGGCACGACCCTGATCGGCTACAACGTCGACAAGGTTCGGCAGGTGCTCGGCGCGGATGTGCAAATGAACACCTGGGACATCCTGTTCAAGGAGGAGAACATGGTCAAGCTGGCCAGTTGCGGCGTGGGTCTGCTCGACGCCGCCAACGAGATCGTGCCCATTGCCTTGCACTACGAAGGGCTGGACCCCAATAGCCAGAAACGTGAGGACTACCCGAAGGCGCAGGCGGCCATGCTCAAGGTTCGCCCCTACATCACCTATTTCAATTCGTCACGCTACGGCATGGACCTGGCCAACGGCGAGATCTGCGTAGGGGTGGGCTGGTCGGGCGGCGTGGCGTTGGCCAAGCGACTGGCTGAAGACGCTGGGAAGGGAGTCAAGGTGGAAATGGCGCTACCCAAGGAGGGCGCACCGATGTGGTCGGACGTCATGATGGTGCCCACCAATGCGCCCCATGCTACGGAGGCCTACGCGTTCATCAACTACATCTTGCGTCCGGATGTCATTGCCCGGATCAGCAACAAGATCGGTTACCCCAACCCGAACAAGGACGCCACGGCGTTGGTCAATGCTGAAATTCGCAACAACCCCGCCATGTATGTGCCGGACGAGGCGCGCAAGACCCTGTTCGCGTTGGAGCCGGTGCCGGCCGCCGTGGAGCGGGTCCGCACCCGTACCTGGATCAGCATCAAGACCCATCAGTGATCAGCGTGACCCGGCGCTGCGGCGCCGGGTCCGTATCGGTGGGTGACGCCCTCAGGCGCGCATGCCCAGGAAGAGCAGTTCGGTGATACGCCGGACCTGGGTGGAGTGGGCCTCGATATCCGGCTGTTCCTGGTTGACCAGCCTGAACAGCTGTAAGTGCGAATAGTCGTTCAACAGGAACGCGGCGAGGTCGACGTCCAGATCAGCGCGCAACTTGCCAGCCTCTTGCAACTCCCTGATCAGCCCGCTGATCTCGGCCCTGAGCGCATCGTTCATGGCGCGATAACCTTCGGGCAACCCGTTGTCGCCACCGAACAGGATCAGCGGCAGCAATTCGCGCCAAAGGCTTGGGTGCATGACTTCCAGCGCATAACCGGTGAGCAACCGCTCCAGATAACACAGCGCTTCGACCGGATCCTCGATTTCAGGCATCTGGCTGCGGGTGTCCGTAAGTGCGCGCTGGTCGGCGTCATGCAGGATTTCGAGGATGATTTCCTGTTTGTTGCCGAAGTACTTGAACACGGTGGGAGCCGATACGCCGGCCTGGTTGGCGATCTGTTCGATGGTGGTGTTCTGGAAACCCTGGCGTTCGAACAGTTCGACCGCCGCCTTGCTGATGGCTTGGCGGCGTTCGGCTTTTTGACGTTCACGCAGTCCGCTCACGGGAGGTCCTTGTCATTGAAATAAAAAAGAGGCGACCGGAGCAATGCCAGCCAGTTGCAGATCAACCTGTGGGAGCGAGCCTGCTCGCGATTGCACTGAAGCAGCCAACATTGACGTTGACTGACACTCCGCAATCGCGAGCAGGCTCCCCCACCGGTGTTATGGCGGATAGCAATAGCACCTGATGCCCCACGCAAAATACTTAACCCAGTAAAGTTTTTAAAGGGTTTATTTCGTTTACGCCCCTCAAGGACTTGGCTGAATGCCACGGTCCAGACGCCTGGCAAGAGGCAAAACGCCATGCCCCACGTGGCGACATCAGGCACAGAGGTGGCGCGTTCAGGTAACTGACTGGGGAGAAAACACAGGTAACGTGGCGCGACTTTTCACCGCAAGTGCGCACGTTCGCCCAGGGTGGATCAACACAACCAAGCGGTCTCGCTTTCAGGAGGAGCGGGAAAACCAGCAACACCGACTGTCCCTGCGCGCGCCTCAATGTTCGATCACAAGAGAATAAGAAAATGACCAGCCCCAGCTTCAAGGATTCGAACGGCCATTTGGCACAGGGCTTCAAGCCTCGTCACGTCACCATGCTCTCCATCGCCGGGATCATCGGTGCCGGTTTGTTCGTCGGATCGGGCCATGCCATCGCCGCCGCCGGCCCGGCTGTCATGCTGGCCTACCTGTTCTCCGGGCTGTTGGTGGTCCTGGTCATGCGCATGCTGGGTGAGATGGCGGTCGCCAATCCGGACACCGGCTCATTCTCCACCTATGCCGACCAGGCCATCGGACGCTGGGCAGGCTTCACTATTGGCTGGCTGTACTGGTGGTTCTGGGTGCTGGTGATTCCCATCGAAGCGTTGGCCGCTGGTCATGTACTCAACCAATGGTTTCCCGCCGTCGATGCCTGGCTGTTCGCCTCGGTATCGATCGTCCTGCTGGCCGTGACGAATCTGTTCAGCGTCTCCAAGTACGGCGAGTTCGAGTTCTGGTTCGCCATGGCCAAGGTTGTGGCGATCATCGGTTTCATCTCCCTGGGTTTCGCGGTGCTGATGGGGTGGATACCCGAGCGTGAAGCCAGCGGCCTGAGTCGGTTGATGGAGGAGCATGGCGGGTTCGCCCCCAATGGTCTGTCGGCGGTGGTGGGTGCGTTCATCACCATCATGTTCAGCTTCATCGGTACGGAGGCGGTAACGATCGCCGCCGCCGAATCCGATAACCCTGCGCGGAACATTGCCAAGGCCACCCGTTCGGTGATCTGGCGTATCGGTGTGTTCTACCTGCTGTCGATCTTCGTGGTCATTTCCGTGGTGCCCTGGAACGATCCGCTCCTGGCTTCAGTGGGTTCCTACCAGCGGGCCCTGGAGCTGATGAATATTCCCCACGCCAAATTCCTGGTGGATGTGGTGGTACTGATCGCCGTGGCCAGTTGCATGAACTCTTCGATCTACATCGCCTCGCGGATGTTGTATTCCCTGGGGCGCCGTGGCGATGCGCCAAAGGCCGTGAAGGTCACGTCCTCGGCCGGTGTGCCACGGTCTGCGGTGATTGCCAGTACCGTGTTGGGCGCGGGTGTCACTTTGTTCAGCTACTTCATGCCCGCCGGCCTGTTCCAGTTCCTGCTCGCCAGCTCCGGCGCCATCGCCTTGCTGGTGTACCTGGTGATCGCTATCTCGCAACTGCGCATGCGCCGGATGTTGCAACGGCAGAATATCGAGCTGCCTTTGCGCATGTGGCTGTTCCCCTGGCTGACCTGGTTGGTCATCGTGTTCATCTCGGCGGCGCTGGCGGTCATGATGGTCACGCCCGAGCATCGGAGCGAGGTCAGTACCACCCTCGGCCTGGCGCTGGTCATTTCCTTTATCGGCCTGTTGACGTCGCGACATTCGCCCCAGCCTGAACAGGTTGCATCCCTCGGTTAACCGTGCCGTTTTTACCCTGTTGACGCCACGTTACTGGCGTCAACAAAACCTCGTTTTGGGCCTGTTCAGGACGCAATAACCTCCGTCCTGAAGCGCGGCCCGCCCGCCTGTCACCCACTTGCAAGCCCACCCCTGCGAACCGGCACTAACCGGCGGCTGCGTTGTCAGTAATTGGCGCCTGTAGGGATGAGGATCGCCCCTGATGACAGCACGCCGACTGGATTGATTTTTTCTCGAACAGCCTCGGGAAAAAAGCCTCGCGATGGATTGCGTCCTGGACCGACCATTTCTATTGCAGGCGATTTCCCATGGGGTTTCTACTCGATCCGCGTCATGACATCGATGCTGCCTTACTGAGCTATCGCCGGGTGTTCTGGGCCCTGGCATTGTTCAGTGGCGTGATCAATCTGTTGGTGCTGGTGCCGTCGCTCTACATGATGCAGGTCTACGACCGGGTCCTGACCAGCCGCAACGAAACTACCTTGTTCATGCTCACGTTGATGGCCCTGGGGCTGTTCATGTTCAGCGCCCTGATCGAGTGGGTGCGCGGCGAGGTGATGATTCGCATGAGCGCAGGGCTGGACGAAGCCTTGGGCGAACGGATTTTCGACGCCGCCTTCGCCCGCAGCCTGCGCGAGCACAACGCCAATCCGGCGCAGGTGCTCACCGATCTGGCCACGCTGCGGCAGTTGATTACCGGGCAGGGCCTGATTGCCTTGCTCGACGCACCCTGGCTGCCGATCTTCCTGCTGGTGGCGTTCATTTTTCACCCCTGGTTTGGCGTGCTGACGCTGGTGCTGGCGCTGGTGCTGATCGGCCTGGCGCTGTGGGGCGAACTGGCGACGCGAACACGGCTGGGGGAGGCCAATCGGCTGGGGGTGCAGTCGTCCATTTATGTGAACAGCACGCTGCACAACGCTGAAGTCATCCAGGCCCTGGGCATGCTCGGGCCGCTGCGTCAGCGGTGGAGCCTGTTGCAGCAACGGATCATTGCCGCCCAGGCCCATGCCAGCGACCGTAGCGCGCGTATCACCTCGACGACCCGTTTCGTGCGTATCTCCGGGCAGTCCCTGGCGCTGGGGTTGGGCGCCTTGCTGGTACTTGAAGGCCAGCTGTCGGCGGGCATGATGATTGCGATGTCGCTGTTGCTGGGGCGGGCCCTGGCGCCCGTGGAAATCGCCATCGGCTCGTGGAAGCAATTCAACGCCGGACGCCAGAGTTACCAGCGCCTGAGTCAACTCTTGGCCCAGCATCCGCGCGAACGCCTGCGCATGCCGTTGCCGCCACCTACCGGCGCGGTGCGCCTGGAACAATTGTATGTCGGCCCGCCGGGTGCTTCGCAGCCGATCCTGCGCGGCATCAATTTCAGCCTCGCCAAGGGCGATGTGCTCGCGGTGGTCGGGCCCAGCGCCAGTGGTAAATCGACATTGGCGCGGGCCTTGGTCGGGGTCTGGCCGGCCATGGGCGGGTCGGTGCGCCTGGACGATGCCGAGATCAGCCAATGGTCCCACGACGCCTTGGGCCCGTACCTTGGATACCTGCCACAAGACATCGAGCTGTTCGACGGCACGGTCGCCGACAACATTGCCCGCTTCGGTGAGCAGGACGCCGACAAGATCATCGCCGCCGGGCGTCATGCCGGCATCCACGAGATGATCCTGCGGTTTCCCAAGGGCTACGACACGCCGCTGGGGCCCGGCGGGCTTGGCTTGTCCGGTGGGCAAAAACAACGCCTGGGCCTGGCTCGCGCGCTTTACGGACGACCATCGCTGATCGTGCTCGATGAACCCAACTCCAATCTCGATGACGCCGGGGAGCTGGCGCTGGTACAGGCCATCAATGCGCTCAAGACGGCCGGCAGCACCGTGGTGTTGATTACTCACCGGCCCAGTGTACTGGCGGTGGTCGATCACATCCTGGTGCTCAAGGACGGTACTCAACAGGCGTTCGGCCCACGGGACCGAGTGCTCAAGGCATTGATGCCGGGGCCAAGGCCGGCCGCGGTCAGGGAGGCTGGCGAAGATGCGTGATCTGATCCCCGAGGCACAGACCTACAGCGAGCACGGGCTGAGCGTGCGCAGCACCACAACGCTGCCCAGCGCCAGTACCGACGCTGGAAGCGCAGCACGTTATGGCGTCGGATTCCTGGTCCTGACCCTGGGTGGTTTCCTGCTCTGGGCCTGCCTGGCGCCGCTCGACCAGGGCGTGGTGGGCAGCGGCACCGTGGTGGTGGCGGGGGAGCGCAAGGCCGTCCAGTCGTTGGTCGGTGGGGTGGTGGAAAAGCTGCTGGTCAGCGATGGCGACCGCGTCACCCAGGGGCAATTGCTGGTACAGCTCAACACGGTGCAGGCGCAGTCGCAACTGGACGTGACCCTGGGCAAGCTCCTCAATGATCGCAGCATCGAGGCGCGCTTGATTGCCGAGCGCCTGGGCAGCGCCGAGATCCAATGGCCCGCCGAACTGCTGGCCCACGCCGACGAGCCACGGGTCAAGGCGGCCATGGCCTTGCAGAGCCAATTGTTCATCACCCGCCGCGCGGAGCTGGGCAGTCGTTTGCAGATCATCGAACACGAAGCTGCGGCCTTGCAGCAACAATTGCTTGGCTATGAAGGCGTCAAGCGCAACTACGATGCGCAGATGCGTTTCCAGCAGCAGGAACTCGAAGGCCTGCGGGACTTGGCCCGCGAAGGCTACGTTCCACGCAACAAACTGTTCGAGGCCGAACGCAACGCGGCCCAATTGGCGGGACAGATCGCTTCTGGCGTGGGCGATGTCGGCAGGACTCGCCAGGCGATCAACGAAAGCCGGCTCAAGGCCTTGCAGGCACAACAGGAATTTCGCCGCGATGCAGAAACCCAGCTCAGCGAAGTGTCTGCCGAGGCGGCCGGCTATGCCGATCAGATTCGTGCCTTGCAGTTTGAAGTCGACAACGGTGCGATCCGTGCGCCAGTGGCCGGGCAGGTCATGGATGTGAGTATTCATACGGTCGGCGGCGTTGCGCAGGCCGGGCAAACCCTGATGCAGGTGGTGCCGCTGGATGCGCCGATGGCGATCACGGCCCGTTTCGAGCCGCTGATGGCCAACAAGCTGCGTCCGGGTCTGCCGGTGCACGTGCATTTCACGGCGTTGCAACGGGTGGACACCCCGACGGTCACCGGAACGGTGACGACGGTGTCGGCTGACCAGTTGATCAATGAGCAAACGCACCAGCCGTACTTCTCCGCCAAGGTCGAGATTCCCGCCGACACCGTGGCTGCGTTGCAGAGCGCCGGCTTGCTGGTACGCCCCGGCATGCTCGCCGATGTCACGGTGGTGACCGGAGAACGCACCTTGATGAATTACCTGATGAAGCCTTTGCGTGAACGCTTGCTTGCAGCCTTCAAGGAGGAATGAGCATGGTCGACCGTGGCCGCTACCGTTTGCGTGTGTTGCTAAGCCTGTGTACCGGATGGGCGGCGATCAATCCCGTGTGGGCTGCCGAGGGGGGCCTGAGCCTGACCGCCGCCTACGATGCCTCGCGCCTCAACGATCCGACCGTGCAATCGGCGGCCCACGCCTTCGAAGCTTCACGCCATGAAGAGGACATCGGTCGCGGTGGGCTTTATCCGCAGGTGTCGCTGACTTCGCGCTACGGCTACGGCGGGCGCACCGACGGCGGCGATGACAGCACTTACGTCAACAGCAACGATTACCAGGCGAACAACGTGACCCTGGCGGCGCAGCAGCCGCTCTACGACAAGGCACGCTGGGCGGCGTACCAGGAAGGCAAGGCGCGGGGACAATTGGGCACCCGGGTGTTCGACGTGGCCGGCCAGACCTTGTATGACCGGGTGGCAAAGGGGTATTTCGAGGTCGCCCGGGCCGAGAATGAGATCAAGCTGATCCAGCAGCAAAAGGCGGCCATCCAAGGCTTGGTCATCCAGAGCAAAAAATTGTACGAGGGCGGCCAGGGCGCGATTACTGATATCGACGAAGCCCAGGCGCGGCTCGACCTGGTGCAAGCCCAGGAGGCTGAAGCCCAGGCGCGCCGGGTGGCGGCCTTGCGGGCGTTGTCCGGGCGTGCCAGCGTGCCCATCGATGACATCCTGCCGATGCGTGAAGAACTGGCCGCCGGCAGCCCGATCCCGCCGGAGCAGGACCTGCCGTACTGGACGGCAATTGCCCGGGAGGCCAGCCCCGAGTTGGCCGCCCGGCTGGCGGCGGTGAAAGTCGCCGAGGCCCAGGCTGACAGCCAGCGCGCCGGGCACTATCCAACCTTGTCGCTGACCACCCAGTTGACCCGCCGGGAAACCCGTCAATACCAGGAACTCGACCCGCGCCAGGACACCTACTACGTCGGGGTGCAGTTGGACATTCCGCTGTATCGCGGCGGGGCGGTACGAGCCTCGGTGGCCAAGGCCGAGGCGCAACTGGCCGGCGCCCAGTCCGACTACGATGTGCAGCGCCAGCAATTGGCCGAGGACATCGAGGCCGATTACCTGGGTGTCGTAGCCGGGTTTGCCAAGAGCAAGGCGATGCAGCGGGCGGTTGAGTCCAACCAGCGAGCACTGGCCTCGACGGAAAAAGGCTTCCAGGGCGGCGTGCGCTCCACGGTGGACATCCTCGATGCCCAGCAGCGGCTGTTCCAGGCCCGTCGAGACCTGCTCAATACCAAGCTCGACATGCTGCAGAGTTATGTGAGCCTGCACACCCACACCGGCCAGATGAGCCGCGCGGTACTGGAGCAGGTGCAAAGCCTGTTCTAGACAATCCTTATCCCTCGCCACAAAAACGGTCCAGGCCTTGTGCTTGCCTTCAACCTTTCAGGCACAGCACGACCCTCTGTGGGGTTGTCCTGGATTTTTCAGGCACAGCACGACCCCTGTGGGAGCGGGCTTGCTCGCGAAAACGGTGGGTCAGTCAGCACCTTTGTTGAATGTACCGGCGCCATCGCGAGCAGGCTCGCTCCCACAGTTTTGATCTGCGGTTGACCTGGGTTTTTCTGACACAGCACGACCCCTGTGGGAGCGGGCTTGCTCGCGATAGCGATGGGTCAGTCAGCATCTTTGTTGGATGTGCCGGCGCCTTCGCGAGCAGGCTCGCTCCCACATTTTTGATCTGCGGTTGACCTGGATTTTTCAGGCACAGCACGACCCCTGTGGGAGCGAGCTTGCTCGCGATAGCGGTGGGTCAGTCAGCATCTTTGTTGGATGTGCCGGCGCCTTCGCGAGCAGGCTCGCTCCCACAGTTTTGATCTGTCTTGGGTTTTTCTGGTGAATCAAGCCCCCTGCTAGAGGGGCTTTATTCAGGCGGTGAAGTCGCTGGCGTGCAGCTCCTTGACGCCCACCAGTTCGAATTCGAACTCGGGGGTGGCGTCGGCGTTGGTACTGCCGTAGAGAATGCCATCGGCAAAGCGCAGCTGACCGGTGGCGTTGCTGGGGTCGAAGGCGTTGCTGCCAATGAACGTGAAGGCATCGACCGTGGCGGTCAACGGGTTGGCGTCCAGACCGGTGAGGTCCAGTTTGTCGAACTCCGCACTCTTGAAACCGTTGATCACATCGCGCGAAGCGCCGACGCCCATGTCCGCCAGCGCACCAAAGGCGTAGGTGTCGGCGCCCGTGCCACCGGTGAGATTGTCGGTGCCTGCGCCGCCGATCAACCGGTCATCGCCCGAGCCACCTACCAACGTATCGTTGCCCGCACCGCCGTCCAGGACATTCGCCGTGCTGTTTCCCGAGAGCGTGTCGGCGTAGGCGCTTCCTTTCAGGCTCTCGATGAATTTCAAGGTGTCGAGCCCGGACCCCACGGTGTTCTGTTGCGCAGATGTCGAGAGGTTCACGGTCACACCGGAGAGGGCGCGCTCAAAACTCGCCGTATCAATGCCATCGCGGCCATCCAGGACATTGTTGCCGGCGCCGGCGAACAGCGTATTGTCCAGCGCGTTACCCGTGCCATTGGCGGCACCGGTGCTATCGACATACAGGTTTTCGACGTTGCTGCCCAAGGTATAGGCCGCCAGGCTGCTGTGCACGCCGTCGACCCCGCCGGTCACCGTATTGCTGTTGGTTTCGATCACGCTGTCATCGGCATTGTCGACAAAGTAAGTGTCGTTGCCATCGCCACCGCTCATGCTGTCGGCCCCTGCGGCGCCGTCGAGCACGTTGTTGGCGGCATTGCCGGTGATGAAATTGCGTCGTTCATTGCCAGTGCCGTCGATGTCCGATACACCGGTGAGTACCAGGTTCTCGAGGTTGGCCCCCAGCGTCCAACTGACCGAGGCCTGCACGGTATCGATCTGCGCGGTCGAGGTGTTGGTTTCCACCACGCTGTCGAAAGCATTGTCGACCACGTAGATGTCGTTGCCATCCCCCCCGGTCAGGGTGTCGGCGCCGAGATCGCCATCCAGGGTGTCGTTGCCCGAACTGCCCACCAGGGTGTCGTCCTGGTCGGTGCCAGAGATCATCCCTCCTTGGTTCTGGGCGTTGTCGAAGATGTCCTGCACGCTGTTGTTGTCGTTGGGGTTGCCCTGGAAGCCCAGGTCATCGGCAATGTAATCCGCCAGGCGCTGGCCGACGATTTCCGCCGATTCTTCGTGCAGGTGCCAGACGTCATCGGGATACACCAATGGATCGACTTCGTAGCGCAAGGGCAGGTCGGTGTAGTCCACCGCCAGCTTGACGTCGGCACGTTCGGCGGCCATGGCTTCCTGGGCGGCGCGGACATAGCCGACGCCCTCGACAATGGCGGCGATCTTCTCTTCCGAATAACCCCGGGCCCGGGCCGCGTCCTCTGAGTAATGACCGGTTTCCATCAGGTACACGCTGAAATTGCCGAACTGGGCATGCAGGTAATCGAACACTTTCAGGGTCGCGGCCTTGTACGCCGCAGCGGCCGCGACCTTGTCCGTGGCGCGGGCGATTTCCTGGGCGGCTTCCTCGCCCTGGCCCCAGATAATGCCCATGGTGACGTTATCGATCGACTGCAGTTCAGTGCGCTGGTCGCGCAGCAACGTCACCGCCCGCAACAGTGCGGGTCCAGGTTGGTTGGTGTCGGTCAACCACCAGCACAGCTTGAGTTCCTCGGCGCTGAGGGTGGACAGGCCGTTGACCGTGCTACCACCGACCGCGATGTCGATACCGTTGCCATCGGCATCGGTGAACTGGCTGCGCACGTCGTAGGTGGTGTAGCGGTCCAGGTCTTTGACCAGCATCGAGGTGCCGGATTGGTCGTCGTCCTCGGTCATGCGCAGCAGACGCGCGTTGGATTGACCGAGGGTTGGCAGGTAGAGAATGTCCTGCTGGGCACGCTCGCCGAAGACGAAGTCGTTGGCGGTGAGGGTGTTGAGGTAGTTGCCGTTGAGGGCGATCTCGAAGCGATTGCCATCGGCGTCGGCTTCGGCGGACTTGACGTAGGTCTTGTCGCCGGCCGAATTCAGGGTCATGTACAACGTGTGGTTGCTGCCATCGCCGAGGCCGAGAAAGCCCAGCCCCGAAACGTCGATTTTGTCGACGCCGACGGTGAAGTCATAAATCGTGTCGGTGGCCGTGACACCGCCGGTGTCGTAGTCGCGGTAGCTGTCGGACAGGTTGCTGTAGCGAAACGTGTCGGCGCCATCGCCACCGTACAACGAGTCCCGTCCGGCGCCGCCGTCGACGACGTCCGCGCCGGTGCCGGCCTTGATCGTGTCGTTGCCGCCGAGGCCGAGGATCAGGTCCGCGCCTGTCGTGCCGTTGAGGGTTTCGGCGTTGTTGGTGCCGGTAATGGTGTTGGCGGGCGCATCGGCCACCACCAGGGTGAAGTTGTCGCTGACCGAGGCGCCTGAGGGATCGGTGGCCTTGACCAGTACGTCGTAGTTGCCCGCCGCGGTGCTGGTTGGCGTGCCGCTGAAGGTCAGGCTGGTGGCATTGAAACTCAGCCAGGCGGGCAGGGCGTTGCCGTTGGCGAGGGTTGCGGTGTAGGTCAGTACATCCTGGTTGGCGTCGGTGAAGCTGTTGCTCGCCACGGTGTATTTGAATGGCGTGCTCTCACTGGCGTTCTGGTCCAGGAGCGGGGTCGTCACGACCGGCGCCGAGTTGGTGGGGTTGGTCTGGTCGGCGAAGACGAAATGATTGGCCGTCAGGCTGCTGACGAAGTTACCCGCCATCGAGATCTCGAACCGGTTGCCGTTGGCGTCGACCGTGAGGTCCTTGAGGTAGGTGCGGTTGGTCGACGAACTGTAAGTGACCTGCAGGGTGCCGTTGAGCCCGTTGCCCAGGCCGGTGTAGCCGAGGGCCGACACATCGATCTTGTCGGCGGCCACATCGAAGTCGAGGATCTGGTCACTGGCGCTGGTGGAACTGGTGCGGTAGCTGTCGAGTTTCGAGGTGTAGCGGAACACATCAGCCCCGGTGCCACCGGTGAGTTTGTCGACTCCGGTGCCGCCGACCAGGATGTCGTTGCCGGCGCCGCCATTGAGGGTGTCGTTGCCCGCGCCCCCGAACAATTGTTCGTTGGCTGCGGTGCCGGTCAGCGTGTCGTTGTTCGGCGTGCCATTGATCACGATGGCGGTGGGGGCGTCTTGCACGGCGAGGGTAAAGCTGTCGCTGACGGTGGCGTTGCTGCCGTCGGTCGCGGTGACCTGGATGGCGTAGGTGCCCGATGCGGTGTCGGGTGGCGTGCCGCTGAAGGTGCGCGTGGCGGCATCGAAGGTCAGCCAACTGGGCAAGGCGCTGCCATTGGCGAGCTTGGCGGTGTAGCTCAGGCTGTCGTTATCCGGATCGGTGAAACTGGTGGCCGGCACCACGTAGCTGAACGGGGTGTTTTCGCTGGCGTTCTGATCCACCAGCGGCGTGGCCAGCACGGGCGCCTGGTTGGTCGGCGACGTGGTGGCGAAGACGAAGTTAGCGCTGGTCAGGGTGTTGAGGTAATTGCCATCCAGCGCCACTTCGAAGCGGTTGCCATTGGCATCGGCCTCCAGGGACTTGATGTAGGTCTTGGTGCCGGCGCTGTTGAGCACCAGGTACACGGTGTTGTTCTTGCCGTCTCCCAGGCCGGTGAAGCCCATGGCCGACAGGTCGATCTTGTCGGCGCTGACGTTGAAATCGGTGATCAGGTCGCCCAGGTTGGCGCCGCCGGTGTTGTAGTTGCGGTAGCTGTCCAGGCGATTGGAAAACACAAAGGTGTCCGCCCCGGCGCCCCCGGTGAGGGTGTCCATCCCGGCTCCGCCGTCGAGCTTGTCGTCGCCGGCGCCGCCACTGAGGCTGTCGTTGCCCGCCAGGCCGAGCAGGGTGTCGGCCGCGTCGCTACCCAACAGCGAGTCGGCGCCGCTGGTGCCGGTGATCACGCGATTGAAGATGAAGTTACTGGCGGTCAGGGTACTGGCCAGGTTGCCCGTCAGAATCAGTTCGAAGCGGTTGCCACTGGCGTCGGCGTCGAAATCCTTGATGTAGGTGCGGTTGTTGCTGGCGCTGTAGCTGACCTGCAAGGTGCCACCGCGGCCATTGCCCAGGCCGGTGAAACCGAGGCCGGCGAGGTCGATCTTGTCCTGGGTGACGTCGAAGTCGGTGATGGTGTCATCGAAGCTGGTGGTGGCGTTGCGGTAACTGTCCGATTGCGCGACGAACCGGAAGGTATCGGCCCCGGTGCCGCCAGTGAGCTTGTCGATGCCGGCGCCACCGACGAGGATATCGCCGCCGGCCGCGCCATTGATGGTGTCGTTGCCGGCACCGCCGTAGAAAATTTCGCTGGCGGCGCTGCCGAGCAGGGTGTCGTTGCCCGCGGTACCTTGCACGGTGGTCATGGGCACGGTGGCGCTGACGTAGCTGCCGTCGCCATAGACCAGGGTGGCGCCCTTGCTCGTGTGGCTGATGGTGTTGGCGATGATGGCGTTGCGGTCGGTACCGTCTTCGTTGCGCTCGGCAACGCCGTAGGTCGATAGGTCACTGCCGCTGATGATGTTGCCCTGGATGAGGTTGTCGCTGCCGTTGAAGTACTTGCCGGACACGCCCAGGGTGTCGTCGTAGGACTGGATGATGATTTCCGGTACGGCACCGCCCAGGGAATTGTTGTTGAGGGTGTTGTCGATGATCTCGACGTGGTTGCTGCCGTAGATTCGAATTCCGGCGCTGCTGTTGTCATGGATGTCGACGCCGCTGACGGTCACCTCGCTGGAGAGCTTGACCAGCACCCCTTCGGCACCGTTGCCATACACCTCGCCGCCAGTGATGGTGATGTTGCTGGGCGAGGGGATGTCCTCGCTGCCGCGCTGGATCACGATGCCATTGCCGCCATTGTCGTAGGCAACGTTGTTGGTCATGGTGAAATCGTGGGTGCTGGTGACGACGTTGAAACCGTGGCGGTCGTTGTTGTAGGCGACGTTGTTTTCGAAGGTGCTGTCGCTGAGGAAGTCGGCGACGAAGCCGTCCAGGCCGTTGCCGTGGGACACGCTGTTCTTGATGACCATGTTGACGGTTTGCTCGTGGGGGTCGAAACCGTACCCGGAGCAATCCTTGATCTCGACGCTGTCGAGGGTGACGTTGGAGTCGTAGCCTTCTTCGCCGGGAATGTAGCCGTTGAACCAGCCGTCGACCTTGCCGGTGGTGCTGTCGCGGTTGCCGTCGATGGTGAGGTTGCTGACGCCGAAGTCGTGGGTTTCCTCGCCGTAGGCTGAACGGATGATCCCGGTGATCTTGGTGTCGGAGCCATCGACCAGCTTGACCGTGGTTTCGCCCATGCCGTCGCCGTACAGGTAGACATTGCTCTTGAGCATCAGGCAGCCATCGGAAGGTTCCTCTCCCCCCGAAACGATGTAGGTGCCGGCCGGCATGTACACCTGGCCTCCGCCCGCAGCGGCCGCCGCATCAATCGCACTCTGAATGGCTGCCGTGTCGTCGGTGATGCCATCTCCTTTGGCGCCAAAATTTTGTACGTTGAAAATCATGAGCTTATCTCCGTATCAGGCTTAAACCTCGGTAGACGCCAATATTCCATCGACGACCTCGGTGTTATGACCCAGCGGAGCGCAAAAGTTGTGACCGAATATCGGGGAAAGTGTCAAAAAGCCGGACTAACTGATCAGCGGTTGTTTGGAGGGGGCGCACGAGTAACGTTCCGTTGACGCTTTTGGGCGGTGAATCCTGTGAGAGCGAGCCTGCTCGCGATAGCGGCTGTTCTGTGGCGCTGATGTTGGCTGATACACCGCTATCGCGAGCAGGCTCGCTCCCACAGACGGTTTCCTTGATTGGCATCAACCCCACTTCGGGGGCCGGGCGATAACCTTGAATAAACCATCGCCCCGATGAAGAGGGCGACCGAGGAAGCTCATGAGTTATCCGCTGTTTCTGACCTTGCACCTGTTTGCCGCGCTGGTTTTCATCGGCACGGTTTTCTTCGAAGTCCTGTTCCTCGAGAGCATTCGCAAGCAACTGCCGGCCAAGGTCATGGTGTTGCTGGAGCAAGGCATCAGCCTGCGTGCCCGGCAATTGATGCCGTGGGTGCTGCTGGTGCTGTTCGGTGCAGGCATTGGCATGGTCTGGCTGCGGTATTGGCCGCTGCTGTCGTCACCGATGCAGTCATCCTTCGGTTTGCTGCTGGGGCTGAAAATCCTGTTGGCGGGCAGTGTGCTGGGGCATTTCCTCTGGGCCATGTGGCTGTTCAGGAGCGGGCGCATGAACGCCCGCTACGTGCACATCATCCATGCCAGTGTGTTCCTGCATATGGTCGCGATCGTGCTGCTGGCAAAAGCCATGTTCTACGTCACCTGGTAAGCGCTGGCGTGGTTCCAGGGCGCTTGATACAGGTCAAGGTGGCCCGGTGGGTTACCCCGCAAACTGCTTGCGTACAGCCACTCGGAGATTGTCATGTTCGACCCGTTCCATACCCTCGGTGAGCGACCCTCGGGACGTGCCCCTGTGGTGGCTGATTTCGATTGTCCGATCGGTACGCATAGATTCCACGCAGGCATCGGTTCACTCGACCTGCTTCGAGGGTTACGCAGCAGTCGCCAGAAACGACGGCCCTTGTCCCTGGCGGTGCACCTGCCTTCGCGCTTGCGGCTGGCGTCGTGTTCGCCCCTTGCCAGCGATTGCCGGTGTGGCGAGATCGAGGGTTATCTGCAACGCCTGAGCTATGAAATGGGCTTGGTCGGTTGCCACCTGGGCGCAGGGCGGCGCGTCGAACAGTTTTGCCTGACCGGTGGTACGCCGGTGATCGCCCATTTGCAGAAGCTGATGAGTGACCTGCGCAAGCGTTTCGATTTCAGTGAATACGATGGCGGCGATCACAGCATCGAGGTGGACCTGCACCACACGGACTGGTCGACCATGGGCCTGATCCGTGACCAGGGTTTCACCCACGTCAGCATTGGCGTGCCCGACATCGGCCTGGACAGCGATCTGTTGGTCGATTGCTACCAGAACCCGGCACCGATCCATTCGTTGATCGATGCGGCGCGCACGTTTGGTTTTCGCTCCATCAACATCGACTTGGGTTACGGTCACGCCTGGCAGACGCCCAACAGCTTCGCCCTGAAACTGGCGACCCTGATCGAACTGGAGCCGGACCGGCTGCACGTCTTCGACTATGCCCACGCGCCTTATCGTTATCGCTCGAAGAACGCCGGAGTGGCCGGTGCTTTTTGCAGTCCTGCCGACAAAGACGCCATGCGCCGCATCTGTTGCGAACAACTGATTGGTGCCGGTTATCACTACATTGGCCTGGGCCAGTTCGTCAGGGCCGACGATGACCTGGCGGTGGCCCAGGAACATGGACGCCTGCATCGCAATTGCCAGGGTTTCACCCGTCATGGTTGCTGTGATCACGTGGGCTTCGGCTTGGCCGCTATTACTCAGATCGAGCACCTGTACGTGCAGAACACCGACGACCTTCTTCACTATTGTCAGCAGTTGGATGCCGGGCAATTGCCGGTCTGTCGTGGCTGGCGCTGTGAAGCGCAGGATCAGGTCAAGGCGAGCGTGACCGAGCAACTGTCCTGTGACCTGGAGCTGGATATCCTGGCCATCGAGGCGCGTTTCGGCCTGGTGTTTCGCGAGCATTTCGCCTCCGTCTGGCCGCAGCTGGAAGCGTTGCATGACCAGGGATTGATCGAACTGTCGAGCCGGTTTATCGGCATCCTGCCCGCCGGGCGCTTGAACGTGGATGCGATCTGCAATCTGTTCGACTCAGGACCGGTTGACGCAAGCCCACACTCTTTTGAAAAGTTGAACCCATCATGAATGCTGCATCCGGTTTCAATCGTGCCCTGGTAGAGAAATACGACCGCCCGGGGCCGCGCTACACCTCCTATCCGACGGCCCCGCAGTTCCACCAGGCCTTTGCCATGGATGAGTACCGCCAGGCTGCCCAGCGCAGTAACCAGGCGCCATTACCCAAGCCGTTGTCGGTGTACATCCATATCCCGTTCTGCCAGAGCCTCTGCTACTACTGTGCGTGCAACAAAATCATCACGCGCAAGACTCATCGCGCCGCCGAATACCTGACCTACCTCAAGCGTGAAATCGCCCTGCAGGCGGCTTTGTTCGACCGCTCGCGCAAACTGACCCAGCTGCATCTGGGCGGGGGTACGCCGACTTACCTGACCCATGAGCAACTGGCCGACCTGATGGACTGCCTGCGCCAGTCGTTCGACATGGACGACAGTGACGCCCATGAGTTTTCCATCGAGGTCGATCCCCGGACCATCGATGCGCAACAGATCCAGGGCCTGCGCCAGTTGGGGTTCAACCGCCTGAGCTTCGGCGTCCAGGATTTCGATGCCCAGGTGCAAATCGCCGTCAATCGGGTGCAAAGCGAAGCCCAGGTCGTCGAGTTGGTGGAGGCGGCGCGCCTGGCGCGCTTCAAGTCGGTCAGTGTCGATCTGATCTATGGCCTGCCATTGCAGACCATCGCCAGTTTCGATGTCACCTTGAGCAAGATCATCGCCCTGCGTCCGGACCGGATCGCGGCCTACAGCTACGCCCACCTGCCGCAACGGGTGCGGGCGCAACGAATGATCCGGCCCGAAGACATGCCGCCGCCAGAGCGCAAGTTGGAGTTGTTGGAGCTGACCATCAATCGCCTGACCGAAGCTGGCTATGTCTACATTGGCATGGACCACTTCGCCTTGCCGGATGACGAATTGGTACGCGCCCGGGCCCAGGGCAGCCTGCAACGCAATTTCCAGGGTTATTCCACCCACGCCGACTGCGACCTGATTGGCCTGGGGGTGTCCTCGATCGGCAAGGTGGGAGACAGCTACAGCCAGAACGTCAAGGAGCTCTCCCAGTATTACGCCCGCCTGGATCAAGGCATGCTACCGGTGCAGCGCGGCTATCGGCTGAGCGACGATGATCGGCTGCGGCGCGAGGTCATCAGCGAACTGATGTGTCACGGGCGCATCGATTTCGGCGCCATCGAGAGCGCCCACGGCATTCGGTTCACCGAGTACTTCGGCGACACCCTGGACCGGCTCCAGGAGCTGGTGCGCGATAGCCTGCTGGACCTTCGCGACGACGAGTTGGTGTTGCTGCCCCAAGGGCAGTTGATGATGCGCAACGTGGCCATGGCCTTCGACGCATACCTGGGGGCGGACCAGACGGTTCAGTATTCGCGCACGGTCTGAGGTGGGCGCGGCGGGCTGATATACCTGTGGCGAGGGGATTTATCCCCGTCGGGCTGCGAAGCAGCCCCAAGAATGCTGATTGCATGAACCTGACACACTGCGACGTCAGGTCTCGGGACTGTTGCGCATCCCAGCGGGGCGGTGCGACGTTTCGCTAAATCCCCTCGCCACAAGTGACTCATTTCCTCTATCGAGAACGATTTCGTTTCGGTTCCCCGGGCTGCAGAGCCCTTTTCAGGAATGGCGCTGTCCGGCTTTCTCGACAGGCCGCGACTTTCCCTGGAGCCCCGCAGGCCACGACGCTCCCACCTTGGGATCCCGCGCCCGGGCCGATATCGATGACCCAGTCGCTCTGCGCCACGACGCGCATGTCGTGTTCCACGACCACCACCGTGTGGCCTTCATCCACCAGGCGATTCAACTGCACCAGCAAGCGATCCACGTCCTGGGGATGCAGCCCGTTGGTTGGCTCATCCAACACATACAAGGTCGCGCCCCGGGCCTTGCGCTGCAGTTCTGTCGCCAGCTTGATCCGCTGGGCCTCGCCGCCGGACAGTTCCGTGGCTGGTTGGCCCAGGCGCAGGTAGCCCAGCCCGATATCCTGCAACACTTGCAATGAGCGCCTGGCCGCTGCTTGCTCGGCAAATACTTCGAGTGCCTGATTTACAGTCAGCTGTAGTACCTGGGAAATGTCCAGGCCCTGCCAGCTCACCGCCAGGGTCTGCGGGTTGTAACGCGCGCCATGGCAGGTGGGGCAGGGGGCGTACACGCTGGGCATGAACAGCAATTCGACACTGACGAAGCCTTCACCTTCGCAGGTTTCGCAACGGCCCTTGGCGACGTTGAAGGAAAACCGTCCGGCATCGAATCCCAACTCCCGCGCCTGTTCTGTCGCTGCGAACAGTTTGCGCACGTGGTCGAACAAGCCGGTGTAGGTGGCGAGGTTGGAGCGCGGTGTGCGGCCGATGGGTTTCTGGTCCACCTGAACCAGCCGCTTGACCGTATCGAGCCCGGCGACAACGCGCCCGGTGCTGGTTTGTACCGGTTCGTCTTCCAGGCTTTGCTCATCGGCTTCGACGTTGGGGCCGGGCTGGCCCAGATGGGTGCCGACCAGGTCCAGCAGGGCCTGGCTGACGAGGCTGGATTTGCCCGAGCCAGAAATACCGGTCACGGCAGTGAAGCAGCCCAAGGGAAAGGCCGCGCTCAGGTTGTCGAGGTTGTTGCGGGTGATGCCTTCCAGGCGCAACCAATCCCTGGGTGTCCGTGGGCTACGCGCCGCCGCCTGCTCTTCGTCAAAGAGGTAGGCGCGGGTTCGTGATTCAGGCACTTGTCCAAGACCCGCCGGCGGACCGCTGTAGAGCACTTTCCCGCCTTGTTCGCCAGCGTCCGGGCCGACGTCGATGAGCCAGTCGGCGCGGCGCATGGTATCGAGGTCGTGCTCGACCACAAACACGGAGTTGCCAGCGGCCTTGAGGCGTTGCAGGGCGCCAAACAGCGCTTCGCTGTCGGCCGGGTGCAGGCCGGCGGAGGGTTCGTCCAGCACGTAGATCACGCCGAACAACTGGGAATTGAGCTGGGTTGCCAGGCGCAGGCGTTGCAGTTCGCCGGAGGACAACGTCGGTGTGCTGCGCTCCAGGGCCAGGTAACCCAGGCCCAGGTCGATCAGGGTGACGATGCGTTCCAGCAGCTCGGCGGCGATGCGTTGGGCGGCCAGGCGCTTCTCCAGGGAAAGGTTGGGGGTATGACGGGCGTCCGGCCCGCCCGCGTGCGGGTTGTCGCCTCTGGCAGCGCGTTGCTCACGGGCCTCTCGGGTTTGCCGGTGGCTGAGGACGTTCCCCGTTTCTTCGGCCTGTTCAAGGTAGTCGGGCGCCAAGACACCCTTGAGCACCTCGGCCAATTCCAGCAATGGCAGGTGCGAAAGTTCGGCGATGTCCAGGCCGGCAAAGGTCACGGTCAGTGCCTGGCGTTTGAGGCGCTTGCCCTCGCACACGGGGCAGGGGCTGGCGCGCATGTATTGCGCCACGCGTTTGCGCATCTGGGCGCTTTGCGAGTGCATGAACGTGTGCAGCAGATAGCGTCGGGCGCCGCTGAACGTGCCCTGGTAACTGGGTTCGAGCTTGCGCTTGAGGGCGGCGCGGGTCTGGGCCGGAGTGAGTCCGGCGTATACGGGAACGGTAGGGGTTTCTTCGGTGAAGAGAATCCAGTCCCTTTGTTTTTTCGGCAGGTCGCGCCAGGGTATGTCGACGTCATAACCGAGGGTCACCAGGATGTCCCGCAGGTTCTGGCCCTGCCAGGCCATGGGCCAGGCGGCCACGGCGCGCTCACGGATGGTCAGCGACGGGTCCGGCACCATGGACGCTTCAGTCACTTCATAGACTCGACCCAGGCCGTGGCATTCCTGGCAGGCACCCTGGGGCGTGTTGGGTGAAAAGTCCTCGGCGTAGAGCATCGGTTGGTTGGCAGGATAGCTGCCGGCGCGGGAGTAGAGCATGCGGATCAGGCTCGACAGGGTGGTGACGCTGCCCACCGATGAGCGCGCGCTGGGTGTGCCGCGCTGTTGCTGCAAGGCGACTGCCGGGGGCAGGCCCTCGATGCTGTCCACGTCCGGCACGCCCACCTGGTCGATCAGGCGCCGCGCGTAGGGCGCAACGGACTCGAAATAGCGACGCTGGGCTTCGGCATAGAGCGTGGAAAAGGCCAGCGACGATTTGCCAGAGCCCGACACGCCGGTGAACACCACCAAGGCATCGCGGGGGATGTCCACGTCGACATTCTTGAGGTTGTGTTCGCGGGCGCCACGTACCCGGACGAAGCCGGTGGTTTCAGGCAATGAAGCGATGGGGGCGGGGCCGGAGCGTGAGGGCATGGGGCGTTCCTTGTGGGCGTCTGCTTGGGGCGTCTTGGCGTTCAGGTGAAATGGCGTCACAGGGGAGAATGGAACCTGAGTCACAGCGTTGACAATTATGCGACCGGGTTCGTCCGTTCTCGTGCGATAAAAATTTACTCCGGACAAAAGAGATGAGAAAAGCTTTGCAGTTTTCCCATGGATACGGACCTCCCCATGCCTCGATCAAAACTGCTCACGACTCTGTTTGTCGCACTGCTGGCCGGCGCCGCGCTGTGGTACATGTGGATGATTGCCAGCGCCAAGCTGGAGTGGGGTGGCGACAGCCCGGACCAGCAGCAAGTGGGCGCGGTGAAGGATACTCGGTTGCGTGCAATGACCCAGTATTGCACGGGGGTAACGGTGACTGCGCAGGGAACCTGGCTGGTGGCGCGCCTGGAGAGCGACGCGCAAGCGCTCGAGCCGGCCGCTGATGTCGTGAACCTGGATGTGGTGGTCTATGGCAAGGCGGATGAGAACAAGGAATCGGAAGAGTCCGGGGCCTTTGCCGGTTTGTTCTCTCGCGGCGACAAGGAAACCTCTTTCATTTCCCGCCTGGATGCCCACGGGCAATTTCAACTGGTAGCGCATGTCAGCGGTGCCGCCTGCCTGGTGGCCAGTCCGGATGGGGGCAGCGTGTTTCTGCTCACGGGCCTTGATCGGCCTGAAACTGCGAACACCGATGAGATCCGCCAGACCGTGGTCCTTCGCAGCGATGACCAAGGCCGGCGCTGGACCTGGTTGACCAAAGGCTGGTTCCCCGAGGCCGATCAGTTGGCGTGGAACCTGGCCCCCTATTTCCATGGGTCGAATGAAGTCTGGGTCTTGGGGCGGCCGAGCGCACCGGACGAGGGGAGCATGCAAGGGACGCCAGGCGCGATCTCCACGGGTGTCTTTTACTCTGCCGATCGCGGTGCGAACAGCACCCCGATAATGGCCCCCGAGTCGCTGCTGGTATCGACCGAATACCTGCACAACAAACGTCCCGACGTCACTGAGTGGCAGACAAACGCAGGCGAACATGGGGAAACCCAGACCAATGTCCTGCAGTTGGACGCCCAGCACGCGTTTATCTGGGTGTCTCAACGCTTCTGGGGCAGCCATCCAGATGGCGTCAGCGACAACATTGCGTTCAACGTCACCACGCGAGCCCGGTTGCACGCCAAGGCAGGGCAGTGGCAGGTGGTGGACGTGCAGCGTGATGACAACCTGTTTGTGGGCAAGCTGATACAGAACGATGCCGGGCGGGTGATCGGGCTGATTGACCAGGGGGACCACGGGCAGGACGTCGTCGCCGAACTGGACACCACCGCGCTGACCTGGACACCCTTGAGCGACCTGCCCAGTGTGTTTGCGCCATTGGCATCGGACAGTAGATTGCGCGGTGGCAATTTTTGGGTGGGCCGTGACACCTTGTTGATCAACACCAGCAGCGAACACCACCCACCGCGCTGGCTCTACTGGTGGTCGGACGCGAACATCTCCGCCGACGGAGTGTTCTATTCCAGGGATTGGGGCCGCTCCTGGCAACGCCTCGACATCGATGGCTACCTGGGCATTCTGGGCTTTCAACCCGCGCAGGACCGCGTGATCTGGGCCAAAGGCAACTGGTACGACAGTAATGACGGGCGCATCTACTCCTATGGGTTGCGCTGAGGTTGGACCGAGCGCTGTTATTTGAATTGACATCAACTTGTGGCGAGGGGATTTATTCCCGCAGGGTTGCGAAGCAGCCCCTATGAGGCTGATCAGATTCAATCTGGCACACTGTGGGGAAGGACTTTGGGGCTGCTTCGCAGCCCAGCGGGGATAAATCCCCTCGCCACAGGTTATTTGTGAGTAGGGGTTAAGTTTTTCCCAAGTTGATTTCAATCAAGGGCCGATAAGGGGGGCGGACCCTACGATGATCGCCAAGATCCTGTCTTTAAGACCTGGCGTCCATGACCCCTCTTTTCGTGATGCAGCACCCATCCCGTTTCTGGCTCCGCGCACTGTTCACCCTCCTGTTTTTATTCGCGGGCCTGGCCCAGGCCAAGGACTACGGCGATATCCAGCAACAGCGCATCCACCATGTCCTGAAGCAGACCGACTCGATCTCCGAGCCCGAAGGGCGGTTCAAGGTGCGCAAGCTGTCCGCTGCCGGCAAGGTCCTGGGTTATGTGTTCCAAAGCCTGGACGTGGTGGACATTCCCGCCTATTCAGGCAAGCCAATCAATGTCCAGGTGATCCTCGATCCGGCCGGTGTGATTCTCGATGCCTATGTGCTCGAACACCATGAGCCGATTCTGCTGATTGGCATCGCCGAAGAAAAACTCCATGCATTCAGCGCGCGCTACAGCGGCATCAAGGTCAACCAGCGGGTGGTGGTGGGGCATTCCAGCGACCCGAATGCCGTGACGGTGGATGCCATTGCGGGGGCCACCGTCACGGCGATGGTGGTCAACGAGGTCATCATGCGTGCCGCCCATGATGTCGCGGTGTCCCTGGGCCTGGTCAAGGGCGATGCCGGGTTGGCCGTGGCGCCAGCCCGTGTGCGCGAGGATATCTACGAGCCTGCCGACTGGAAGACCCTGACCGGCAACGGCGCTGTACGGCGCCTGCACCTGACTCGCGGTCAAGTGGACGCCACCTTCAAAGGCACCGAGGCCGAACAGGTCGAAGTCGCCAGCGCCGAACAGGCTGACGATACCTTTATCGACCTTTACGTTACGCACCTGAACCCGCCCACCATCGGCCGCAATCTGTTGGGCGAGACGCAATACCGCGCGCTGATGAGCGAGCTCAAGCCGGGTGAACAAGCCATTGCCGTGATGGGCAGCGGGCGCTATTCCTTCAAGGGCTCGGGTTATGTGCGCGGCGGCATTTTCGACCGGGTGCTGTTGCGCCAGTTCGGCGATGTCATCAGCTTTCGCGACATGGACTTCCAGCGCCTGGATGACGTGGCCGTCGAGGACATGCCTGAGTTCGATGAAATGGCGATTTTCATCGTCCGCGCGTCCCACCGCTTCGATCCCGGCTCGCCCTGGAGCCTGGAGCTGCTGATACGCCGCCAGACCGGGCCGGTCAGTGGCATCTTCAGCAGCTTCGAGCTGGCCTACCAACTGCCCGAGCCGTACCTGGAGCGGCCATTGCCGACCGCTGAGCAACTGGCGGCCGCCGAAGAAGCCAGCCGGCCGATGTGGCTGACGCTCTGGTATCAGAAAGGTGTCGAAATCACTGTCCTTGGCATCGCCCTGCTGGTGCTGACGGCGGTCCTGTTTTTCCAGGATTCACTGGCCCGGCGGCCAACACTGTTGCATTGGGTGCGTCGCGGTTACCTGGTCTTCACCGTGGTGTTCCTTGGCGGCTACGTCTTGGCGCAACTGTCGGTGGTCAACGTGCTGACGTTCGTCCATGCCTTGTTCGAGGGCTTTCGCTGGGAGCTGTTCCTCACCGATCCGCTGATCTTCATTCTCTGGGTGTTCACCGCCGGCAGCATTCTGCTCTGGGGACGCGGAGTGTTCTGCGGCTGGCTGTGTCCGTTCGGCGCGTTGCAGGAGCTGATCAACGAGTTGGCGCGCAAGCTCAAGGTGCCGCAATACGAGTTGCCATTCGCCGTTCATGAGCGGCTGTGGGCGATCAAGTACATCATTTTGCTGGTGCTGTTTGGCGTTTCGCTGGAGTCCATGGCCACCGCCGAACGGCTGGCCGAAGTCGAGCCCTTCAAGACCGCCATCACCCTCAGGTTCGACCGCCAGTGGTGGTTCGTGGCTTACGCAGTGGGCCTGCTGGTGATCAACCTGTTTACCCGCAAGGTCTATTGCCGTTACGTCTGCCCACTGGGCGCAGCCCTGGCGATGCCGACCCGGCTACGGCTGTTCGACTGGCTCAAGCGTCGCAAGGAATGTGGCAATCCCTGCCAACTGTGCGCCAAGGAATGCGAGATCCAGGCGATTCATCCCGATGGCCGGATCAACGCCAACGAATGCCATTACTGCCTCGACTGCCAGATGACCTGGCACAACGAAAACAAATGCCCGCCGCTGATCAACAAGCGCAAGAAGCGCGGCAAGGCGACCGTGACCGATCCGCAACTGATTCCCGTGGTGCAGGTGAACCCGGCGCCTTGAGGCACCCCAATGGCCTGTCCCTTGACCGTTTCATTCTTCATGGAGCACACAGCATGAGCGATAAAAAAAACCAAACCCCTGGCGCGGCGGAAGAGCCCAGGGGGTTCAGTCGGCGCAGTTTTCTCGGCACCGGTGCGGTAACGGGTGCGGTACTGGCCGGCGCAACGGCGCTGGGGGCCGGGACGTTCACCCGTGAGTCCTGGGCTGCGGCGGCCAAGGAGGCCAAATCCAAGATCCACGTCGGGCCTGGGGAGCTGGACGAATACTACGGTTTCTGGAGCGGCGGCCACCAGGGCGAGGTGCGGGTGCTGGGTGTGCCATCGATGCGTGAGCTGATGCGCATCCCGGTGTTCAACGTCGACTCGGCCACCGGTTGGGGCCTGACCAACGAAAGCAAGCGCATCCTGGGCGACAGCGCCAAATACCAGAACGGCGATTGCCACCACCCGCACATCTCCATGACCGACGGCAAGTACGACGGCAAGTACCTGTTCATCAACGACAAGGCCAACTCCCGCGTCGCGCGCATCCGCCTGGACATCATGAAGTGCGACAAGATGCTCACGATCCCCAATGTGCAAGCCATCCATGGCCTGCGCCTGCAAAAGGTACCGTACACCAAGTACGTGTTCGCCAATGGCGAGTTCGTGATCCCGCACCCCAACGACGGCCATACCTTCGACCTGCAGGACAAGAACAGCTTCACGATGTTCAACGCCATCGACGCCGAGAAGATGGAGATGGCCTTCCAGGTGATCGTCGACGGCAACCTGGACAACACCGATGCCGACTACACCGGCAAATATGCCGCGAGCACCTGCTACAACTCCGAGAAGGCCTACGACCTGGGCGGCATGATGCGCAACGAGCGCGACTGGGTGGTGGTGTACAACATCCCGCGCATCGAGGCGGCGATCAAGGCCGGCAAGTTCATTACCCTGGACGGCTCCAAGGTCCCGGTGGTCGATGGTCGTAAAGTCGATGGCAAGGACTCCGAATTCACCCGCTACATCCCAGTGCCGAAGAACCCCCACGGTTGCAACACTTCGCCCGACGGCAAATATTTCATCGCCAACGGCAAGCTGTCGCCAACCGTCTCGATGATCGCCATCGATCGCCTCGACGATCTGTTCGCCGACCACCTCAAGGACCCTCGTGACGTCATCGTCGCCGAGCCGGAATTGGGCCTGGGGCCGTTGCACACCACGTTCGACGGACGCGGCAACGCCTACACCACCTTGTTTATCGACAGCCAGGTGGTGAAATGGAACATGGAGGAGGCCGTTCGCGCCTACAAGGGCGAGAAGGTCAATTACATCAAGCAGAAACTCGATGTGCAGTACCAACCGGGCCACAACCATGCCTCCTTGACCGAGTCCAGCGATGCAGACGGCAAGTGGCTGGTGGTGCTCTGCAAGTTTTCCAAGGATCGCTTCCTGCCCACCGGTCCGCTGCACCCGGAGAACGATCAACTGATCGATATTTCCGGTGAGGAAATGAAATTGGTGCACGACGGCCCGACTTTCGCCGAGCCCCATGACTGCATCCTCGCCCGGCGCGACCAGATCAAGACCCAGAAAATCTGGAACCGCAACGATCCATTCTTCGCTGACACGGTGGCCCGGGCGAAGAAGGACGGTATCAACCTGGAAACCGACAACAAAGTCATCCGCGACGGTAACAAGGTGCGGGTGTACATGACCTCGATGGCGCCGGCTTATGGCCTGACAGAGTTCACCGTCAAGCAGGGCAATGAGGTGACGGTGACCATCACCAACATCGACCAGATCGAGGACGTCACCCACGGCTTTGTCATGACCAACCATGGCGCGAGCATGGAGATCAGCCCGCAACAGACCTCGTCCATCACCTTCACCGCCGACAAGGCCGGCTTGCATTGGTACTACTGCAGCTGGTTCTGCCACGCCCTGCACATGGAAATGGTCGGGCGCATGTTGGTTGAAAGGGCCTGAGTCGGCTCGCCAAGGAGACAGATGCAATGACCGGGAACAAGCCGCAACCTGCGGGCCGAGCTCGCCAACCGGTCATTGCGCTGGTGCTTTGCCTGTTATCGGGCGGCGCGTTCGGAGCGCCGCAGCCGATCACCGATTTGCCTTTGCAGGCCGAGGGTGACCAACAATGGCGCCTGCCTGCGGGCCAGTACCGGGGCTCGTTCAGCATTGACCAGCCCATGACCCTCACGTGTGCGTCGGATGCGGTATTCCAAGGCCAGGGTGAGGGGAATGGGTTGATCATTCGCGCCCCGAACGTGCGAATCCAGGGATGTACGTTCCTGGACTGGGGCCACGACCTGACGGCCATGAATGCGGCTGTTTTCATCCAACCGGTCGCCCAAGGGACCGTGGTTCGTGGAAACCGGATGCAGGGCCAGGGCTTTGGTATCTGGGTCGATGGCACGCGGGACGTCAGCCTGATCGACAACCGTATCCAGGGCGACCCCAACCTGCGTTCCCAGGACCGTGGCAACGGCATCCATTTGTATGCGGTGCACGGTGCCCGGGTCATCGGTAACCAGGTGCGCGAAACCCGTGACGGCATCTACATCGACACCTCCAGCGGCAACCTGCTCCAGGGCAATACCCTGGAGGACTTGCGCTACGGCGTGCATTACATGTTTGCCAACGATAATCGCCTGCTGGACAACGTCACCCGGCGTACCCGCACTGGCTATGCGTTGATGCAAAGCCGCCAGCTGACGGTCATCGGCAATCGCTCCGAACAGGATCAGAACTACGGGATCCTGATGAACTACATCACTTATTCGACCCTGCGCGACAACTTCGTCACCGATGTGCGCGACGGGTCTACCGGCGACACCATGATCACTGGCGCCGAGGGCAAGGCCCTGTTCATTTACAACTCGTTGTTCAACCGCATCGAAGGCAATCATTTCGAGCGCAGCGCCGTGGGCATCCACCTCACGGCCGGCTCGGAGGACAACCGCATCGCCGGCAATGCCTTCGTCCACAACCAGCGCCAGGTCAAGTACGTTGCCACGCGGTTGCAGGAGTGGTCGGCGGATGGGCGCGGCAATTACTGGAGCGATTACCTGGGCTGGGATCGCAATAGCGACGGCCTGGGTGACGTGGCCTATGAACCCAACGACAACGTCGACCGCCTGCTGTGGCTGTATCCCCAGGTGCGGTTGTTGATGAACAGTCCGGGAATCGAACTGCTGCGCTGGGTGCAGCGAGCCTTCCCGGTGATGAAATCTCCCGGGGTGATGGACAGTCATCCGCTGATGGAAACGCCTGTCCAGCCCCCGCAACGCAACAGTGCTGAGGAGGACGCGTCTTGAACGTCGTCGAGATCGAAGGTGTCAGTCAGCGCTATGGCGATGTCACGGTGCTGCGCGGGCTGGACTTGAACCTGGCCCAGGGCGAGGTGCTCGGCCTGTTCGGGCACAACGGTGCGGGCAAGACCACGACCATGAAGTTGATCCTCGGTTTGCTGCGGGCCAGCGAGGGCGAGGTGCGTGTCTTCGGGCGCGCGCCCAGCGACCCGAGCGTGCGGCAGATGCTCGGTTATCTGCCCGAGAACGTCATGTTCTATCCGCAGTTGAGTGGGCTGGAAACCTTGCATCATTTTGCCCGGCTCAAAGGCGCCGCACCGGAGCAGGTGGCGCGTTTGCTCGAAGAAGTCGGCCTGGCGGACGCGGCCCGGCGGCGGGTGAGAACCTATTCCAAGGGCATGCGCCAACGCCTCGGCCTGGCCCAGGCACTGCTTGGCCAGCCGCGCCTGTTGCTGCTGGACGAGCCGACCGTGGGGCTGGACCCCATCGCCACCCAGGATCTCTATCAATTGCTCGACCGCCTGCGCTGGCAGGGCACCAGCATCATTCTGTGTTCTCACGTCTTGCCAGGCGTGGAAGCACACATCAATCGCGCCGCGATCCTCACCCGAGGACGCCTGTTGGCCCTGGGCAGCCTGGCCCGGTTGCGCGAGGACGCGGGGCTGCCGACGCTGATCCGCGCCTCGGGCCTGTCCCGGGCCGACTGGCTTCGCCAGCATTGGCGCAGCGAAGGGCATGCCACCCAAGGTTGGGGCGCCGAAGGGGTGCAGGTGTCGGCGCCGGATGGCAGCAAACTTAAATTGCTGCGCCAACTACTGGCCCAGGATGACCCGACGGACGTCGAGATCAAGCCGCCGTCCCTGGAGGATTTGTACCGGCATTACATGGTCCGTGCCGCAGCCGAGGAGGCCAGCCTATGAATCCGGTCTGGAACATGGCCCGCAAGGAATTCAGCGATGGCTTGCGCAATCGCTGGTTGTTGGCGATCAGCCTGTTGTTCGCGGTGCTGGCGATCGGCATCGCCTGGCTCGGTGCGGCGGCGTCCGGTCAACTGGGGTTTACCTCGGTGCCCGCCACGGTGGCCAGCCTGTCCAGCCTGGCGACCTTCCTGATGCCTTTGATTGCCTTGCTGCTGGCCTATGACGCGATTGTCGGCGAGGACGAGAGCGGCACCTTGCTGCTGTTGCTGACCTACCCGTTGGGGCGCGGCCAACTGTTGCTGGGCAAGTTTGTCGGTCACGGCCTGATCCTGGCCCTGGCCACCTTTATCGGATTCGGCTGCGCGATGCTCGCCATCGCCCTGTTGGTGGACGATGTCCAACTGAGCCTGCTGCTCTGGGCCTTCGGTCGATTCATGGTGTCCAGCACACTGCTGGGCTGGGTTTTCCTCGGGTTGGCCTACGTGCTGAGCAGCTTGTCGGCAGAAAAATCCACCGCGGCCGGATTGGCCCTGGGGGTCTGGTTTTTCTTCGTGCTGGTGTTCGACCTGGCCTTGCTGGCGTTGCTGGTGCTGAGCGAGGGGCGGTTCAGCCCGGAGCTGTTGCCATGGCTGCTGCTGTTCAACCCTACCGACGTGTATCGGCTGATCAACCTGTCCGGGTTCGATGCCGCGTCCAGTGGCGCCGCGGTGCTGACCCTGGGCAGCGACTTGCCGGTGTCGGGGCCTTTGCTCTGGCTGTGCCTGGGCCTGTGGATGGCGGTTCCGTTGTGGCTGGCCTATCGGTTGTTCAATCGCCGGTGCCCGTGAATTTCTAAACTTGATCAAGGGAGCATGCAACGATGAACAGGGTGTACTTCAAGACGGGCCGCCTCATGGCCGGATTATTGATGTGCCTGGCGCTGGCGGCTTGCGGCAAGGCCGAGCCACCGGCGACCAGTGAGGCGACGCTGGCGTTTCATCCCAGCGATGAGTGCCATGTGTGCGGCATGGTCATCACCGACTTTCCCGGCCCCAAGGGCGCGGCAGTCGGGACCGATGGCGTGAAGAAATTCTGCTCGCCGGCAGAGATGCTGGGCTGGTGGTTGCAACCGGAAAACCATCGGGCCGACGTCAAGCTGTATGTCCACGACATGGGCCGCAGCCATTGGAATACGCCGGGTGACGCTCACCTGATCGACGCCCGGACTGCCTACTTCGTCATCGGTAGCGGGCTCAAAGGCGCCATGGGCGTCGTACTGGCCTCGTTCTCCGACCCCCAGGCGGCACAGAAACTCGCTAGCGATACCGGCGGTCAGGTGTTGCGCCTGGAAGACATCGACCAGAAACTGTTGGGGCAGGCCACGGCCATGTCGCCGATGAGCCACTGATATTGTCTGCACACCGAACGGCTCTTGTGGCAAGGACGCTTGTGGGAGCAAAGCTTGCTCGCGATAGAGGCGCCTCGATTCTGCCAGACCGCATCGCCTCTATCGCGGGCAAGCCTTGCTCCCACATAGCGGGAGTAATCTCATCCCATGGAAGCGTCCACCCGCTACCCAAGTAGCATTCGTCGACCCGGCGCGGCTTCGTACACTCAGGGCTCCTATCACGCACCCGCCGGAGGCGAAGATGCAGCAGGCCCAGAGCGAAGGTGTGGTGAGCGCCATGTCCCAGGCCACGGACGTCCAGCAGGTGGCCCAGGAGTTGGCGCGGCAGTTGTTGCACCCGTACCTGGGTTTCGTGCTGTTTTTCTGTTCCGCCGAATACGACTTGCCGGCCCTCGGTCAGGCGCTGTCCCAGAGTTTCGGCGGGATTCGCCTGGTGGGCTGTACCAGCGCCGGTGAAATCACCTCCCAGGGTTACGGGCGCAATTGCGTGACGGCGGTGGGGTTCGATCATCGGCACTTTTCCATTGCCGCCGAGCTGATCGGCGAAATGGAGCACTTCAGCCTGATCGACGCCCAGCAAATGGTCGAGCGCCTGGCGAGCGGCTGCCGCAGCAACGCCTTGGCGCCGATCAAGGGCCACAGTTTCGCCTTGACCCTGCTCGATGGCCTGTCCAGTCGCGAGGAAATGGTACTGGCGGCGTTGAGCGCCGCGCTGGGCGACATCCCACATTTCGGTGGTTCGGCCGGTGATGACAACTACCTGACCCACACCCATGTGTACTTCGAAGGCCAGTTCCACAGCGGCGCGGCCGTGGTGTTGCTGATCAACACCTGGCTGGAGTTCGAAGTCTTCACCACCCATCACATCCTGCCCCGGCAAGAGAAGTTGGTGGTGACTGGCGCCGACAGTACCTCACGACGGGTCTATGAGCTCAACGCCGAACCCGCTGCCGAAGAATACGCCCGGCATATCGGCGTGCCAGTGAGCGCACTCGACTACCGGGTCTTCGCCGCCCATCCACTGGCGGTGCGCATCAACGACCAGTACTACGTACGGGCGATCCAGCAGGTGCACCCGGACCTGAGCCTGAGTTTCTACTGCGCGGTGGAGAACGGCATCGTCCTCACTGCGATGACCCCCGGCCCGTTGCTGCACAACCTGCAAAGCCTGTTCGACGGCTTGCAGGCGCGCCTCGGCGACTTGCTGCTGACCATCGGCTGCGATTGCTTCCTCCGGCGCCTGGAGCTGGAAGATCGCGGCGGCCTGGAGCAGATCGGCCAATTCCTGCGCGAACAACGGGTGATGGGGTTCAACACCTATGGAGAACAGTTCAATGGCATGCATATCAACCAGACGTTCACCGGAGTTGCCATTGCCCGACATCACGTCCCCGGACATCGCTGAGCTGCAGGCCCAACTCGCCAGCCTGCAGCACGAAAACCGCAAGCTGCGGCGCATCAACGAGGCGCTGATCGAGCGGGTGGAGTCCGGCGTAACCCGAGGCAACGACCCCTATGCGGCGTTCCAGCACTCGGTGGTGCTGGCCGAACAGGTGCGCGAGCGCACCGATGCCCTGAACCAGGCCATGGCCGAGCTCAAGGCGGGCAATCACTTGTTGGGCGAGGCGCGGCTGCGGGCGGAAACGGCTCATCGGCACTTGATCGATGCGATCGAAAGCATTTCCGATGCCTTTGTGCTGTTCGACGAGCAGCAACGCATTGTCCTGTTCAACAGCCGCTTCAAGGCCTTCTGGGCCAACAGCCGGGTGCGCATCATCGCTGGCATGCGTCTGTCCGAGGTCAAGCGCCTGATGACCGCCAACGGGCTGTTCAGCGAAGAACCCCGCGGCCAGGCCGATGAGCATGTGCTGTATCGCTTGCAAAATGGGCGATGGCTGCAAGTCAGCGAGCGGCCGACCCAGGAAGGTGGACGGGTGATCCTGTTCACCGACATCACCGACGTCAAGCTCAGTGAAACCGTGCGCCGCGAGCAGGCCATCGCGCAGAAGTCCCACTTGTTGCAGCGGGCGGTGGACAACCTGTCCCAAGGCGTGGCGATGGTCAACGCCCAAGGTGTGCTGGAGCTGTGGAACCGGCGCTTCCTCGAACTCAGCGGCCTGGCCCCGGTGGCGGCTCATCGGCCGTTCAACGAAGTGATCGCCGACAGCGAACTGCAATTGTTGACCCCGGCCAGCCGCGACAGTAACGGCCGGCTGATCCACGAATGTGAGCAGCGCCTGTCCGATGGCCGGGTCCTGGAGATCCGCACACATCCACTGCCTACCGGTGGCTACGTCAACACCTTTACCGACATCACCGAGCGCTACCAGCACGCCGAGGCCCTGAGCGAAAGCGAGCGCTGGATTCGCCTGATCACCGACCATGTGCCGGCGCTGATCGCCTACCTCAATGCCGACCTGGTCTACGAATTCACCAACAAGGTCTACGAGCAGTGGTATTGCTGGCCCCGTGGCGTGATGCTTGGCCAGAGCCTGCGCGAAGCCCACAGCGAACAGCATTACCAGCGCCTGGAGGCCTACGTGGCCCGGGCCTTGGCGGGCGAGAGCGTGACGTTCGAATTCGCCGAGACCAACATCAACAACCAGGAGCGCTACATGCTGCGCTCCTATGTACCGAATCGCTTGGCCAACGGCGAAGTGGTGGGGATCTTCGTGCTGATCCGCGATATCACCGAACGCCGCCGCACCGCCGAAGCGCTGCACCAGGCCTATCAGAACCTGGAACAGCGGGTCCAGGAGCGCACCGCCGAACTGACCACCCTCAACGACCAGTTGTTGCGCGAGATCGACGAGCGCAGCCGTGTGGAATTGCGCCTGCGCGAGGCCAAGCGCGAGGCCGAGCAGGCCAACCTGTCGAAGACCAAGTTCCTCGCCGCGGTCAGCCATGACCTGCTGCAACCGCTCAACGCCGCCCGGTTGTTCACCAGTGCGCTGCTGGAGCGCCGCGAGCCGGTGGCCAACACGCAGCTGGTGCGCAACGTCAGCAATTCGCTGCAGGACGTGGAGAATCTGTTGGGCACCCTGGTGGACATATCCAAGCTGGACGCCGGGGTGATCAAGGCCGATGTCGCACCGTTCGGCCTCAGCGAGTTGCTCGATAACCTCGCCGCCGAGTATGTCCAGGTCGCCCGTAGCGAAGGGCTGGCGCTGCACTATGTCGGCTGTTCAGTGTTGGTGCGCAGCGACATGCAATTGCTCGCGCGGATCCTGCGCAATTTGCTGACCAATGCCATTCGCTATACCCCCAGCGGCCGTGTCGTGCTGGGCTGCCGGCGGCATCGCCAGAGTGTTTCGATCCAGGTCTGGGACAGCGGCATCGGTATTGCCGAAGACCGTCTGGAGGAAATATTCCAGGAGTTCAAGCGCGGCGACGTACAGCGGCCGAATCAGGACCGTGGGTTGGGCCTGGGCCTGGCGATCGTCGAGAAGATCGCCGGGATCCTCGGGCACCGGATCCAGGTGCGCTCCTGGCCGGGCAAGGGCTCGATGTTCGCCGTCGAAGTACCTTTGAGCGCCACTGCGCCCAAGCCGTTGCCATGCCTGGACATGAGCGAGCCGATGCTCGAGCGACTGCGCGGAGCGCGGGTCTGGGTGCTGGATAACGATGCGGCGATCTGCGCCGGTATGCGCACCTTGCTGGAAGGTTGGGGGTGTCGGGTGGTGACCGCGCTGTCAGAGCAAGACCTGGCGCGGCAGGTGGACAACTACCATGCCGAGGTCGACCTGCTGATCGCCGATTATCATCTGGACCACGATCAGAACGGCGTTGACGCCGTGGCCCGGATCAACGCCCGCCGGGGTTCACCGATCCCGGCGATGATGATCACCGCCAACTACAGCAACGAGCTCAAGCAGCAGATCCGCGAGCGCGGGCACACCTTGATGCACAAGCCGGTGCGGCCGATGAAGCTGAAGATTGCGATGAGTCATCTGTTGGGCCAGATCCAGAGCCATTGAGCCGAACACTGTTGTGGCGAGGGAGCTTGCTCCCGCTGGGCTGCGAAGCAGCCCCCAGGGTCTGTCTGGCATATCGAGTTGTCAGGGTTTAGGGCCGCTTCGCGCCCCAGCGGGAGCAAGCTCCCTCGCCACAGGGTTGTGCGCCTCAACGCCGCAGATAAGCCCCGAAATCAATATCCCCGGCACTGAGGATCGCCTGCACCCGGTTGTGCACATTGAGCTTGCGCAGGATCGCCGAGACGTGGGCCTTGACCGTGGTTTCGGCGATGTCCAGGGTGTAGGCGATCTGTTTGTTCGACTCGCCCTTGGTCATGCGTTCGAGTACCAGCAGTTGCTTGCGGGTCAGGGCCTGGAGCAGTTCCGGCGGGAACGCCGGGGTTTCGTTCAGGCGCCGGCCCATCGGGCTTTTTTGCGTGCGAATGATGTCGGGCGGCAGGTACACGTTGCCGTTGAGGATCTGCTCGATGGCGTCGGTCATCTGCGAGCGTGGCGAGGATTTGGTGATGAAGCCCACCGCGCCATAGGTGATGGCCTGCAGCACCACCTGCTTGTCCTGCTCGGCGGAGACGATCACCACGGGAATGGTAGGTGCCTCGTTGCGCAGGTTGATCAGGCCATTGAGCCCGTGCATGCCGGGCATGTTCAGGTCCAGCAGGATCAGGTCCAGGTCGTCGTGCTCGGCAGTCAATGCCAGGGCACTGTCCAGGTCGGCGGTCTCCATGACCTCGCTGCCAGGAAAACCGTCGCTGATGACGTTGTGGATGGCTTCGCGAAACAGTGGGTGATCGTCGGCTATCAGGATTTTATACATGGCCATTCACCTCGTTATTGTCGTGTGGGGCAGGGCAGTTGCACGCACTTTTGCATGATCATGGAAAGGGTTCGGGCCGGGCCGCTTGCAAGGGCAGGTTGGCCGCCTCCCAGGCATCGAGGCCATCGCGGTACCAATACACATGGTTATAGCCCATGGCCGCGGCGCGTTTTACCGCGTTCCAGCTCAGCCAGCAATCGGCGCGGCAATAAAAGACCAGCGGTAGATCCAGCCGCCCGCCGGTGGCCGTGCGCAGGTGATGGCTGAAGTAGGCCTGCCAGGTGGGGTCGAGATCGCCGTCACCGGTATTGGCCAGCCACAGGCTGCCGGGGAGGTTGGCATGGGGTTCGCTGTCGATGAAACGTCCCTGGACCCAGGGGCGGCGATAGACGTCGATCAGGATCGGGGGTGAGGCTTGGCCAAGCAGGTGTTGCAGGGCCTGGGTGTCAAGGGTCTGGGCGCCGTCGACGGTGGCGGGCGTCGGGCTGCGGTATTGGGCGATGCGATAGCCCTGTGCTGAAAACAGCGCGGTATCGGCCTGCGCGACATTCAGCGCCAGGCCCAGCAGGAGGATCGCCAGCAAACGGGGCATAGGATTTATCCTTTTTGTTATGCGCCCATTACATGCCAGGGTCGAGGTCTTGTGAATGCGACCATAGACAGGAAAACCGGTACTAAAGTAGTAATTTGAGTGTTAAAGACCCGCGCGACATGGAGAACATGCACCGAACCCTGTGGGAGCAAAGCTTGCTCGCGATAACGGTGTGCCAGTCAACATCAATTCTGGATGAACCGCCGCCATCGCGAGCAAGCTTTGCTCCCACAGACTGTGCAACGAGGCGTTAGCTGCCGGCCTTGCGCAACGCCGCATGCTGCGGATTGAACGTCCACACCGCCAGCAGCGCGAACACCAGGGTCAGCCCCAGGCACACCACCATCGCCAGCAGGTTGAACTGCTCATACAGGGCAAAACGCACCAATTCCACGCCATGGGTGAACGGGCTGACTGCGCAGAGCCAGTACAGCCACGGGCTGGCTTCCTGCATTTTCCACAGCGGGTACAGCGCCGAAGACAGGAAGAACAGCGGGAAAATCACGAAATTCATCACCCCGGCAAAATTCTCCAGTTGCCGGATGGCATTGGACAGCAGCAAGCCCAGGGCGCTGAGCATCAGCGCCACCAGCAGCAAGGCCGGCAGGGCCAGCAGCAGGCCCATGGTCGGTGGCTGGATGCCGTACAACCAGGCGATGGCGAGGAAGGCATAGACCTGCAAGAGCGAGATCAACGAGGTCGCCAGTAACTTGCCTGCCAACAGGAAAGCCCGGGGCAGGGGGCTGGTGAGCAGGACGCGCATGCTGCCCATTTCCCGGTCATAGACCATCGACAGTGAACCCTGCATGCCGTTGAACAACAGGATCATGCAGGCCAGCCCCGGCACGATGTACACCTCGTAGGGGATGTAGGTGTCGTAGGGCGCGATGATGGCGATGCCCAGGGCCGCGCGAAAGCCGGCGGCGAACACCAGCAGCCACAGCAGTGGCCGCACCAGGGCGCTGAGCAGCCGTGTGCGTTGCAGCACGAAGCGCAGCCATTCGCGCGTCACGATGCCGCTGAAACAATACCAGTACGCGCTCATGGGTGGACTCCCTTGGCGGTCAAGAGTGTGAAGGCTGAGCCGAGGCTGCCGCCGTGTTCCAGGCTCACGGCATCGGCGCGGCCACTGGCGACCAGGCGGCCTTGATGCACGATCAACAGGTCGTCGCTGGGCTGCACTTCGTCCAGCAGGTGAGTGGTCCAGAGCACGCTGATGCCTTGCTCGCTGCACAGTTGCCGGATGTGCAGGCCCAGGGCGAGGCGGCTGGCCGGATCGAGGCCGACGCTGGGTTCGTCGAGCAGCAACAGGCGCGGTTCATGGAGCAGGGCGCGGGCGATTTCCACCCGGCGTCGATGGCCGCCGTTGAGGTCGCGCACCCGCTCGTGGCGCCGCTCGGTCAGGTGCTGGCGGGTCAGTTCGGCGTCGATGCGGACGGCGCCCTGGCGTCGCGAAAAGCCGTGCAGCGCCAGGTGATAGCGCAGGTTCTGTTCAATGCTCAGGTCCAGGTCCAGGGTGCTCTGTTGGAACACTACGCCCAGCTGGCGCAAGGCCGGTCGTGGTGACTTTTGCAAGGAGTGGCCGCCAACGCGGATGTCGCCGTGCTGTAAGTCATACAGCCGGGTGAGCAGGGCGATCAGCGTTGACTTGCCGGCCCCGTTGGGTCCCAGCAGCGCGGCGAAACGTCCGGCGGGCAGACTGAAACTCATCTGTTTGAGGGCTTCGCGTGCGCCATAGGCAAAGCTCAGGTCGCTGACTTCCAGGGCGTTCATGGCGTAACCACCACGCCCCAAGGGTAGCGCCCGACTTTCACCGACTTGAGGACCTTGCGGCTCTCCACATCGATGACCGAGACGTCACCGCTGACGCCGTTTGTCGCCAGCAGTTGCTTCTGGTCCGGGGTAAACGCCAGTTGCCAGACTCGGCGGCCCACCAGCAGGTAATCCAGCACTTCGAAGGTCTTGGCGTCGATCACCGCCACATGGTTGGCCGGGCCCAGCGCGACGAACGCCAGTTTGCCGTCGGCACTGAGCTTGATGCCCACCGGCTGGACCTTGTCCGGGTGCACGCCTTTGATCTGGAACGTCAGGGTCTTGAGGATTTTACGCGTAGCCACATCGAGCACGGTCAACGTGCCGCCGATCTCCGCCGAGGCCCAGAGCTGCGTACCGTCGCGATTGAATTCGACGAAGCGCGGCCGCTGGTCCACCAGGGTGTTGTCGGCCAGGGTCTGGGTGCTGGTGTCGATCCAGTGCAGCATGTTGGTGGTTTCACTGGTGTTGACCGCCCACTTGCCGTCAGGGCTCACGGCCATGCCTTCGGGCTCGACACCCACGCCGATCTGGCCCAGCACTTCGGAGGTCTGGGTGTCGATCACCGTCACCAGCGCATCGTCTTCGTTGGACACATACAGCCAACGGTCGTTGGGGTGCAGGGCGAATTGCTCCGGATCTTTGCCGGAGGGCAGTTCCTTGATGATTTTGCGGGTGGCGACGTCCATCACCTGGACCCGGTCCGAATCACTGGCGCAGATGTACAGTAGGCGATTGTCGTGGGACAGCAACAGGCCTCGGGGGCGCTGGCCCACCGGTAGGGTGTCGATGACTTGCAGGCTTTGCATGTCGATCAGGCTCAGGCTGTTGTCTTTCTCGTTGGAGACCCAGGCGATGCTGGCGGCGGCGGGGCCAGCGGCCAGCAGGGCAGCGCCCAGGGCGAGGGCTTGGCAGAGCCGGGCCGGGTAAATCAGGGAGCGACGCATGGCGGTTTCCTTATTGTTGTTATCGATCAGGGGTAACGGCAGCTCACCTCGGGCTGGTCATAGCCCAGGCTGTCCATTTCATTGGTAGGGTGGAGGAAACCGTCCTGGGGCGAGGTGCTGACCAATGCCCGGGGCTGGACCAGGGGAATCGGTTGGCGCAGTTGGCCGTTCCACGGCCGGTAGCTGAGCTTGCGGCCCTTGAAACCGTCCAGGGGCAACTGGTCGCTGAGGGCCAGTTGGCGGATGGCGAACGGGTCGTCCTGACGCAACTTGCTCACCGCGCTGGCGATGCTGCGCACGGCGATCCAGGCGGCGAAGTCGCGGTCGTTCATCCAGCGTCCGGCCAGGGCTTCGAAGCGTTTTTGCAACTGCGCCGCGCCGTAGGTTTCCACGGTCTTGTGCCAACCGGTGGGCGTCAGCCCTTGGGTGCCGGCCACCGGGCGTGGGTACCAGGTCTGGTAGGGCAAGTATTCGCCGAAGTCGCCGCGCTCGTCGGCCACCAGCACCACGTCGTACTCGGCGGTCTGGGTGAACAGCGGCATGTCGGCCTGGGCGCTGCGACGCTGGTCGTTGTCGAACTGCCAGGCCTTCTCGGCGACGATCTTCATGCCGAAGCGTTTCATCGCCCGGCGTAATGCGGCGGCATAGGCCTGGTCCTCGGGCGTCTGGCCCACGATCAGCAAGGCCCGCTGCCATTTACGCACGACGCTGAATTGCACCAGGGCATCGGCGAGCATGGCGCGGTCGGGCAGGCTGTGCAGCACGTTGCCCAGGCAGTCGGTGGTACGCAGGCTGTCGTCGGGGCTGCCGGCGTTGAACAGCAGGCTGTCGGGCAGGGCGGCGCTGAGCTGGCGCAGGCTGGCGACCGGTGCGTTGACCACGAACAGCCGCAGGCCCTGGTCGTGTTGGGCGCGGGCGGCCTGGAGCAGCGCTTCGGGAGTGTCGACGCTGGCGCTTTCCAGGCGGTAGTCGTGATTGAGAAAACGTCCGGTGCTGTTGCTGTCGATGATCGCCAGTTCAGCACCGCGCAAGCCGGCATCGGCCGGTTCGGCAATGACGTTGGACAGTAGCGGGCCGGGGTCGGGGCGATAGCCCAGGTAGCCGATGCGCACTTGCAGCGGTGTGGCATCGCCAGCGTGAGCGGTTGCCGCTGCCAGCAGAGAAACCAAGGCGTAACTGACGAGCCGGCGCATGACATCCTCCATTGCGGGTAGCGCCAGCATAGGAAGCCAGGGGGGCGGGGGAAATATGTAGAAAGTACCGCCGGTGCAGTACCAAGGTAGTAACTCGCCTTGGCGGCCGGGGTTTTAGCATGCAAGGCATCGTCATTGACCAGGAGGGACGACCATGCGGATTCTCAAAGCGCTGCTGCTGCCGTTTCTGCTGATCCTGAGCCTGGTCGGCGTTGACCGGCTGGCCGGTAAAAAAATCGGGTGCAATGGACATAAAAGCTGCGGCCACCCCGTAACCCCGGTGGGAG
This sequence comes from Pseudomonas sp. FP2300, assembly GCF_030687595.1. Taxonomy (NCBI): domain Bacteria; kingdom Pseudomonadati; phylum Pseudomonadota; class Gammaproteobacteria; order Pseudomonadales; family Pseudomonadaceae; genus Pseudomonas; species Pseudomonas sp. FP2300. The sequence goes on along the minus strand of NZ_CP117440.1, from coordinate 3,819,136 downwards.
CGAGCCTGCTCGCGATAGCGGCCTCACATCCAACATTATTGTCGACTGACCCACCGCTTTCGCGAGCAGGCTCGCTCCCACAAGGGATTTGTGTCCGGCGCGGATGTGAGTTCATCCCGGCAATGGGCCGCTAACCATGTCAGCCTTCTGGCGCATCAACCTCTGGGTGTCAGCCTTTTTCGCCCTGGTCACCCTGGCCTGTGCCGTCCTGTTGTTGCACCAAGCCACGACCGATGTGAGACGAGAACTGCAATCGGCCGAGTCGGTGGTGCATTACCTGCGCGAAACCGCCGAGCGCGACCCGGCCAGTCTCCAGATGCGCTTGACCGGTAGCCTGCGTCATGTGCGGGTCCACTGGTTGGCCCTTGGGGAGCTGTTTCCGGCGGATGAGAAAGGGATAAAGGCCTGGTTCGGGCGTCGACTCCTGGAGGACGGGCCCGTCGCCCAGGTGGTGGATTTGCCTGATGGTCGGCGGGCCTGGATTGCCGTCGATCCTCGGGATGAAATCGACGAGATTCTCGATTCATTGGTGCAACTACTGGGCGTTTGCGCCCTGGCGCTGTTGCTCAGCCTGCTGGTGATCCGCTGGGCGGTGCGCCGGGGCATGCGTTTGCTCGATGAGTTGCTGCAGGCGCTGCGTCAGGTGTCTGCCGGAAACCTGCAGGTACGCCTGGGCACTGAGGGGCTCCCGGAAGCGCAGCAACTGGCGAGGTACTTCAACCGCATGACCGCCGCCCTGGCCGAGGCCCAGGCTGACAACGCCCGGCTCACCCAGGCCTTGCTGGCGGTGCAGGAACAGGAGCGTACCCGGCTGGCCCAGACCCTGCACGATGACCTGGGCCAATACGTGGCCGGCATTCGCGCTCATGCCTGCCTGCTGCGCCTGGTGACAAACCAGCCGCAAGCGCTGGAGCAGACCGTCAGCCAGCTCGAAGACCATTGCGAGCATTTGCAGCATGGCTTCCGGGCGCTGGTGCATGACTTGTACCCGGTGGTGTTGCAGCACTTGTCGTTGAGCGATGCCATAGGGGTGTTGGCGGGGCAATGGCAAAAGACCCAGGGCATTGCCTGTCGGGTGTCGATCGATGAGGCGTTGCCGCCGTTGTCCGGTGCCGACAAGACCCATCTGTATCGCTTGTTGCAGGAAGCCCTGACCAACGTCGCCCGCCATGCGGGCGCCAGCGAGGTGCGCATTCGCCTGCAACACCGTGCCGGACGCTTGCGCCTGCTGGTGCGTGACAATGGCCGTGGGGCCACGCAACCGGCACGAGCAGGCGTTGGCTTGCACTCGATGTCCGAGCGGGCCCGCAGCCTGGGGGGCGAGTTGCGCATCATCAGCCAGCCTGGCGCCGGTTGGGCGCTGGCCTTGAATATTGCCTTGGAGGCGTGATGAACATTTTGTTGGTGGATGACCACGCGGTGGTGCGGCAGGGCTATGCCAGCCTTCTGCGGGTGTTGATGCCGGACCTGCTGGTCCGCGAAGCGGCCACCGGAGAGGAGGCCTTGAGCCTGGTGCAGGAGCAGGTGCCGCACCTGGTGATCATGGACTTCGGCCTGCCCGGTATCAGCGGCCTGGAAACCACGCGGCGATTACGCCAGCGCCTGCCGCAACTGCGCGTGCTGTTCTTCAGCATGCACGATGAATTGCCGTTGGTACGCCAGGCGCTGGACGCCGGTGCTATGGGCTACCTGACCAAGAATTCGGCGCCCCAGGTGCTGGTGGAAGCGGTACGCCGGGTGCTGGCCGGCCATGCCTACATCGAACAGTCCCTGGCCACGCAACTGGCCTGCGCCAGCTCCAGGCACGATGTCGACCCACGCCTGCAATGCATGACCCAACGGGAGTTGGAGATCTTCGTCATGCTCGCCAAGGGCACCCCCGCACGCACCATCGCCGAACAGCTGTGCATCAGCGCCAAGACCGTGTCGAACCACCTGACGCTGCTCAAGAGCAAGTTGCAGGTCAGCTCCCATGCCGAGCTGGTGCACCTGGGGATTGATATGGGGGTGGTGCGGGTGGCGGGGTGAAAACCCTCATTCCCAGGCGATGACGATCCACTGTGGCGAGGGAGCTTGCTCCCGCTGGGGTGCGAAGCGCCCCCAAAAAACGGCACCTCGGTGCATCAGGTCCATTGAGTTGACCTTATTGAGGGCTGCTTCGCAGCCCAGCGGGAGCAAGCTCCCTCGCCACAGGGTTTATGTGCTCCAGAGCCTTCACTGATCCCAGGAAGTCGGGCACCCCGTACAACCCTGCATGTTCGCATCCTGAAAATTCCCGTAATGCTGACGAGAGCCACTGAGGTTGGCCTGTTCCAGGTTGCTTTCGCCGAGTTTGGCTTCTTGCAGGTTGGCGTCACGCAGATCGGCGCCCTTGAGGTCGGCCTTGCTCAGCCAGGCCATTTCCAGGTCAGCGGCTTGCAGGTTGGCCTCGTGCAGTCGCGCGCCGGACAAGCGAGCGAACTGAAGATAGGCTGCGGTCAGGTCGGCACGCTGGAACTGCGCACCCTGGGCGAACAAGCCCCAACCCTGGATCGCCTTGAGCGTCGCGCCAGTGAAATCCGCCAGGCGCAGGTTGCTTTGTTGCAGGCTGGCACGGGTCAGGTTGGCGCCCTGTAGCTGGGCTTTTTCAAGGTTGGCCAGGTCCAGTCGCGCATGGCGCAGGTCGGCGTTGCGCAGGTCGGCACCGCTGAGGTTCATTTTGCGCAGGTCCTGGTTCGCCAGTTTTGCGCCACGCAGGTTGGCGCCGGGGCATTGACTGGCTTCGGCGATGAGGCAGCCGTTGATGGTCAGAGGTGTTTCGGTGTCGTCAGCGTTGGCATGGGTAATGATCAGCAGGAGCACAACAGGCAAATATTTCATGGCTGGAACTCGGTAACTGTGGGAGCGAGCCTGCTCGCGATCGCGGTGGTTCAGCCTGCATTGATATTGACTGACACTCCGCGATCGCGAGCAGGCTCGTTCCCACAGGGGATTGTGGTGTGGCTCCGCCCCGTGATGCAGTCGGAGCCCAGGTTGGAGCAGTTATTTCTGCGCCGTCGCCTTATCCCAACTCGGAATTTTGAACACCCAGAACGACCCGCCCTGGGCAACCGGCTTGGTCAGTTCGGCCATGTCGCCGCCCCACAACGGCACGGCGCCGCCGTAGCCGACGGTCACGCCGATGTACTGCTCGCCGTCCTGCTCCCAGGTGATGGGCGGGGAGACGATGCCGCTGCCGGTCTGGAATTTCCACAGCTCCTGGCCGGTCTTGGCGTCGAAGGCCTTGAAGAAACCATCGCCGGTACCGGTGAACACCAGGTTGCCCTTGGTCGCCAGCACGCCGGCCCACAACGGCAGTGCTTCCTTGTGCTCCCAGACCACTTTGCCGGTGGTGGGGTTCATCGCCCGCAGGCTGCCGACGTGATCGTCGTACATGCGCTTGATGCGAAAGCCCATGCCCAGGTAGGCCGAACCCTTCTTGTAGTTCACTTCCTCGGTCCAGTATTCCTCTTTCCATTGGTTGCCAGGGACGTAGAACAGCCCGGTGTCCTGGCTGTAGGCCATGGGGTTCCAGTTCTTGCCGCCGAGGAAGGGCGGCGAGACTTCCACCGGTTTGCCCTTGGTTTCGCCGGGCAATGGCTTGGCCGGACGTTGGCCGGGATTTTCCACTGGGCGACCGGTCTTCAAGTCGATGTGGCTGGCCCAGGTGATGTTGTCGACGAAGGGGAAGGCGTTCTGCAGCTTGCCGTTGTTGCGGTCCACCACGTAGAAGAAACCGTTGCGGTCCGCGTGGGCGGTGGCCTTGACCACCTTGCCGTCCTTGTCCTTGTAGTCGAACAGCACCAACTCGTTGTTGCCGGAGAAGTCCCAGGCGTCGTTGGGCGTGTGTTGGTAGAACCACTTCACCTCGCCGGTGCTCGGGTCGACACCGACCTGGCCGGAGGTGTAGAGGCTGTCGTAATCGTGAGGGTTGCCATCCTTGGCCGTGCGCGCCCAGGTGTTCCACGGGCCGGGGTTGCCCGCGCCGACGATGATGGTGTTGGTCTCGGCGTCGAAACTGGCGCTCTGCCAAGGTGCGCCGCCGCCGTGGCTCCAGGCTTCGACCTTGCCGGTTTCAGTGGTCTTGTCGTCGGGCCAGGACGGCGCCTTGACGTCGCCGGTCGGCGTACTGTCCTTGCCGTTGAGGCGGCCCATGTGGCCTTCGACGAAGGGGCGCATCCAGACTTCTTCGCCGGTGTCCGGGTCGCGGGCAAACAGTTGCCCGACCACACCGAACTCGTCGCCGGAACTGCCGTGGATCAGCAGCACCTTGCCACTGGTCTTGTCCTTGATCAGCACCGGGGCGCCGGTCATGGTGTAGCCGCCGGCGTGGTCGCCGAACTTCTTGTTCCACACCACCTTGCCGGTGTTCTTGTCCAGGGCGACCACCCGCGCATCCAGGGTGCCGAAGTAGATCTTGTCGCCATAGATGGCCGCGCCGCGGTTGACCACGTCGCAGCACGGGCGAATGTTGTCCGGCAGCCGGTGGTTGTAGGTCCACAGGCGCTTGCCGGTCTTGGCGTCGAGGGCGAACACCCGCGAATACGAGCCGGTGACGTACACCACGCCGTCGCTGACGATGGCCTGGGACTCCTGGCCGCGCTGCTTCTCGTCGCCAAACGAGTAGGACCAGGCCGGGGTCAGTTTGAACACGTTCTTGTCGTTGACCTGGGCCAGCGGGCTCCAGCGCTGGGCGTTGGTGCCCATGCCGTATTGCAGCACGTCCTTGGTGGTCAGGTGATCGTTGGCGATGTCTTCCCAGGTGACGGCAGCGCTGGCCACGGGGCTCAGCGACAGACTACCGGCCAGCAGCAAGGCAACGGTCAAGGAAGAGAGGGCGGGTAGCGTTTTTATTCTCATGGTGGCAGTTCCCAGTGAAAGGTTTTGGCCTGACTAGGGTGAGTCGCGCCATGGCCTGGCCGATACGGAAAAAGTCCCGCCTTCGCCGGGAAGACTTCCCGAACCGCCTGTCTTTGCGACCTGCGTCGGATGGCTTGCTACCAAGGAACTAGAACGCGGCCACCAAAGCAGCATTCGGCTGGGGCAGAGGGGTTCCTAAGATGACGGCACGGCTTCTTCACAGAGGTCTTGCGTGCAATCCAGAGGGCATAACAATGACAACTAAACGCAACGCCATCATCGCTACCGCACTGCTGATGGGGCTGATCGGCGCAGGCTCCGCATGGGCCCATGGCAACGTAGTGCCCCAGGCAGTGGAAACCAAGGGTCTGACCCCGATCAAGGACGCCAACTTGCCGTTGGACGCTGATGGGTGGGCTTCCCAGAACCCGTATCGCAACTCCCCCGAGCGTGACAAAGCCGTGGAAATCGGCGCCTCGGCCTACAACCAGAACTGCGCGGCTTGCCATGGCCTGGAGGCCAAGTCCGGCGGGATCGCCCCGGACCTGCGCATGCTTGACGCCGCCGAAGCCGGCGATGAGTGGTTTGTCGAGCGCGTCCGCCACGGCGCGGTGCGCGACGGCCGGGTCTACATGCCGAAAATGGCCGATTACCTGAGTCAGGAAGCTTTGTGGGCGGTGCGCACCTATCTCGACAGCGTGCACGTCGAGGAGTGATCGCCATGCGCCTGTTCGCGTGGGTAATGTGCAGCTTGCTCTTGTGTGGCCAAGCGGTGCAGGCGCAGGTGCGCAGTTACGACCAGATGATCGCCGCCGGGGAGTTGAAGGTGGCGGTCTACAAGGACTTCGCGCCCTACAGTTTCGAAGACCACGGCCAACCCAGGGGTGTGGACGTGGAGCTGGCCCAGGCCTTGGCCAAGGCGCTTGGCGTGCGCTTGCAATTGATCTGGGCACCGCCTGGCGAAAAGCTCGACGACGATCTGCGTGATTACATCTGGCGCAGCAGCCCGCTGCACGATCGGCAATTGGCCGACTTGATGATGCGTGTGCCCTACGATCACGACTACGTGCAAAGGCGCAACGACATCGGTGAGCTGGAAAATGCCCAGGTGGTGATGTTCGGGCCTTATCAGCAAGAGTGCTGGCAGGTGGCATATGACCGCCGCCGACTGGATTCGGTGGGCAGCGTCGCGGTGTTCCAGCAACACCCCATTGGCGTTGAAGTCGACAGCGTGCCGTCGTTCTACCTGACGTCAGTGTTCAACGGCATGCTCAGCGCCAAGACCCACCATTATCCCGGTGTCGGCCAGGCCTTCAAGGCCATGCAGGCCGGGGAGGTGGACGCCGTCATGGCCATGCGTGGGGAAATCGACTGGCAGGTGCACGAGGCGGCCGATCCGCAACTGGCGCTGGCGGAAAATGCCTACCCGAACATGGGCAAGCAACGCTGGGAAATCGGCATGGCGGTGCACGAAAGCAACCGTCAGTTGGCCTATGCGGTGGAAGAGGCGCTGGAAGGCTTGATCCGCGACGGCAGCGTCAAGACGGTCTATGCCCATTACGGCCTGCGTTACGACGTGCCCGAGATGTACCAATAGGAGCGCAGGGATGAAATGGCTCGTGTGGTGCCTGCTGTGGTGCAGTCTGCCGATGATCGCGTGGGCGGCTGTCGAGCCAGGCAAGGATCCGGTGCCGTCGGTGATGTGGGCCTTTTATCACAAGCAACTGTTGGGCGACGCGCCGTTCGTGTTCGACGACCGGGTGCGGCTGCTGGCACCACCCTTTGCCGAAGACGCTCGCCAGGTTCCACTGGAAATCGATGCCCGGGCCTTTACCGGCGACGTCGTACGAGTGTTGGCCTGGGCCGAGCTGAACCCGTTGCCGAAAATCGTCGACTTCCAACCCGGAGCGCGGGTGCTGCCCTGGCTGTCGATCCGCATTCGTATCGAACAAGCCACCCCGCTGCGCGCGGCGGTGCAGACCCGCGATGGCCTGTGGCACGTCGGTTCGACCCTGATCGATGCCGCCGGTGGTGGCTGCACCGCACCCAGCGTAGTGCGCACCCAACCGGGTTGGGAGGAGCATTTGGGCGAGGTGCTGGGGGCCCGCTATCCCCGGGGCGAGTCGAGCCGCCTGCGCCTGCAGGTGGCCCATCCGATGGATAACGGCCTGGTGAGCGGCATCCCGGAATTCTTCCTCAACCAGGCGCAACTGCTGGACGCCGACGGCCAGGTCCTGGCGCGCCTGGAGTTGTTCCCGGCAGTCAGCGAAAACCCCAACCTGGGTTTCGACATCCAAGGCCCCGGGCAGACCCGCCTGTTGCTGCACGATAACAGCGGCAATGCGTTCGAAGCGGCGATTCCCTGACTACAAGGAGCGCGCCATGCGCTGGTTGTTGCTGATCTTCCTGAGTCTGTGTCTACCGACGTGGGCCGGAACAGACTATTCGCTCAAGCCTCGGCAGATCGCCGAAGGCACCTGGCTGCTGGAAGGCAGCACCGAGAATTTTGCCAAGGCCAACGGCGGCAACATCGTCAACACCGCGTTCATTGTCACCGATGCCGGCGTGGTGGTGATCGACACCGGGCCGTCGAAGCGCTACGGCGAGGCGCTGCGCCAGGCCATTGCCGCGACCACCGATAAGCCAATCATCCAGGTCTTGCTGACTCATCATCACCCCGACCATGTACTGGGCAATCAGGCTTTCAGTGACGCGCCCATCGGGGCCCTGGCGGGCACCACGGACCTGCTGCGGCAACAGGGCGATGCGCTGGCGGAAAACATGTACCGGCTGGTGGGCGACTGGATGCGCGGCACCGAGGTGGTGTTGCCAACCCAGGTGCTGGAGCCCGGTGTGTTGAAGGCGGGTAACCATACCTTGCGACTGCTGCAACTGGCCGGGCACACCGGGGCCGACCTGGCGATCTTCGACGAAACCACTGGCGTGCTGTTCGCCGGCGACCTGGTGTTCTACGAACGCGCTTTGACCACTCCCAACAGTCCGGGACTCGAAGTCTGGCTCAGGGATCTGGACACCTTGCAGGCCTTGCCCTGGAAGCAGATCGTGCCCGGCCACGGCCCGGTCGCGACCGATGCCCGGCCTTTCTTGCAGATGCGCGACTACCTGGGCTGGCTCGACCAACTGATGCGCGACGGCGCGGCCCGGGGCGACGACATGGCCGAGATGATCCGCAGCCCCATTCCTGAGCGCTTTGCCGGGATCAGCCTGAGTCGTTATGAGTTGATTCGCAGCGTCAGTCATCTCTATCCACGTTACGAGCGGGCGGGGATGAAGCGGGTGGACACCCAACCCGAATGATTCAGGCTGTCCCGTGGCGAGGGAGCTTGCTCCCGCTGGGCTGCGCAGCAGCCCCTGTTATCAGTCACTCTGGCCATCAATATTGGCTGGGCTATTTTCAGGGCCGCTGCGCGCCCCAGCGGGAGCAAGCTCCCTCGCCACGGGGGGGGGGGCGCTGCTCCTCCACATGTACCAAGGAACTAGAAAACTCAACACAGCGGGCAATTGTTGGCAGCGGCCCCGAGCCCAAGAATCTGTGGCAGACCGGGAAAAATTCCCGGGTATAACAATAACCGCAGAGGTAGCCGTCATGAGTCATCCCGCACGTCGCCAACCCTTCGCCGTGAGCCTGCTGCTCAGTGCCATGCTGCTGTCCGGTTCGGCCCTTGCAGCCGTGACCGATCAGGAAATTCTCCAGGACCCGAAAAACCCGCAACAGGTCGTGACCAACGGCCTGGGTGTCCAGGGCCAGCGCTACAGCCCGCTCGATACCCTCAATGTCAATAACGTCAAGGACCTGCGCCCGGTCTGGGCGTTCTCCTTCGGCGGCGAAAAGCAGCGTGGCCAGCAAGCCCAGCCGATGATCAAGGACGGGGTGATGTACCTCACCGGTTCTTACTCGCGGGTATTCGCGGTGGACGCGCGCACCGGCAAGAAACTGTGGCAGTACGATGCGCGCCTGCCCGATGACATCCGCCCTTGCTGCGACGTGATCAACCGTGGCGTGGCGCTGTATGGCGACCTGGTGTTCTTCGGCACTCTCGACGCCAAGCTGGTGGCCCTGAACAAGGACACCGGCAAAGTGGTGTGGAGCAAGAAAGTGGCCGACCACAAGGAAGGCTACTCCATCAGCGCCGCGCCGTTGATCGTCAACGGCAAGCTGATCACGGGCGTGGCCGGTGGCGAGTTCGGCGTGGTAGGCCAGATCAGCGCCTATGATCCGAAAAATGGCGAACTGCTCTGGACCCGTCCAACCGTGGAAGGCCACATGGGCTATGTCTACAAGGACGGCAAGGCGGTCGAGAACGGTATTTCCGGCGGCGAGGCCGGCAAGACCTGGCCGGGCGATCTCTGGAAAACCGGCGGTGCCGCGCCTTGGCTGGGTGGCTACTACGACCCGGAAACCAACCTGCTGCTGTTCGGCACCGGCAACCCGGCACCGTGGAACTCCCACCTGCGTCCTGGCGACAATCTCTATTCTTCGTCGCGCCTGGCCCTGAACCCGGACGACGGCACCATCAAGTGGCACTTCCAAAGCACGCCTCATGACGGCTGGGACTATGACGGCGTCAACGAACTGATCTCGTTCAACTACAAGGACGGTGGCAAGGACATCAAGGCAGCGGCCACCGCCGACCGTAACGGCTTCTTCTACGTGCTCGACCGCACCAACGGCAAGTTCATCCGTGGCTTCCCGTTTGTCGACAAGATCACCTGGGCCACTGGCCTGGACAAGGACGGTCGGCCGATCTACAACGAGGCCAGCCGTCCGGGCGCGCCGGGCAGCGAAGCGAAGGGCAGCTCGGTATTCGTGGCACCGGCCTTCCTCGGCGCGAAAAACTGGATGCCGATGGCCTATAACCAGGACACCGGGTTGTTCTACGTGCCATCCAACGAGTGGGGCATGGACATCTGGAACGAAGGCATCGCCTACAAGAAAGGCGCGGCGTTCCTTGGCGCCGGTTTCACCATCAAGCCGCTGAACGAAGATTACATCGGCGTGCTGCGGGCCATCGACCCCAAGACCGGCAAGGAAGTCTGGCGCCACAAGAACTTCGCGCCGCTGTGGGGCGGGGTGCTGACCACCAAGGGCAACCTGGTGTTCACCGGTACGCCTGAAGGCTTCCTGCAAGCGTTCAACGCCAAGACCGGGGAAAAGGTCTGGGAATTCCAGACTGGTTCCGGCGTGCTCGGCTCGCCCATCACCTGGGAAATGGACGGCGAGCAATACGTCTCCGTGGTCTCTGGCTGGGGCGGCGCGGTGCCGTTGTGGGGCGGCGAAGTGGCCAAGCGCGTGAAGGACTTCAACCAGGGCGGCATGCTTTGGACCTTCAAGTTGCCAAAGGACTTGGTGGCCAAGCGCTGAGCTGAATCTGGGGCGGGTGCAGCCCTTGTGGCGACTGCTCTGTGGGAGCAAAGCTTGCTCGCGATGCAGTCGCCTCGGTTACCTGAGAGACCGCATCGCCTTCATCGCGGGCAAGCCTTGCTCCCACAGGGGCGATGCGTCGTTTCACCAAAAAACCTCGTCCCAATGCTTGAAACCTACGACCAAATAACGAGAGTCCCCCCTGCCAACGACGCATTCGTCCGGCTGGCGGGGCTCTCTACCATCGGCCTATCGCCTGTCCCGTGACAGGCATCGACCAGGCAGAGGCCCATCATGATCTACGCACAACCCGGAACCCCAGGCGCCGTCGTTTCCTTCAAACCGCGTTATGGCAATTTCATCGGCGGCGAATTCGTCGCGCCGGTCAATGGCGAGTACTTCACCAACACGTCCCCGGTCAACGGCGAAGTCATCGCCGAGTTCCCACGCTCCAGCGCCGCCGACATCGACAAGGCCCTGGATGCCGCCCACGCCGCAGCCGACGCCTGGGGCAAGACCTCGGTGCAGGACCGTTCCCTGGTGCTGCTGAAAATCGCCGACCGTATCGAGCAGCACCTGGAAGTCCTCGCCATCAGCGAGACCTGGGACAACGGCAAGGCCGTGCGCGAAACCCTCAATGCCGACGTACCGCTGTCGGCTGACCATTTCCGTTACTTCGCCGGCTGCATTCGCGCCCAAGAGGGCGGGGCCGCCGAGATCAACGAACTGACCACGGCCTATCATTTCCATGAGCCGCTGGGTGTGGTCGGGCAGATCATCCCGTGGAACTTTCCGCTGCTGATGGCCGCCTGGAAACTCGCCCCGGCCCTGGCCGCAGGTAACTGCATCGTGCTCAAGCCGGCGGAGCAGACGCCGCTGTCGATCACGGTCTTCATCGAACTGATCGCCGACCTGCTGCCTCCCGGTGTGTTGAACATCGTCCATGGTTTCGGCCGCGAAGCCGGCGAAGCCCTGGCCACCAGCAAGCGCATTGCCAAGATCGCCTTCACCGGTTCCACCCCGGTCGGCTCGCACATCATGAAATGCGCCGCCGAGAACATCATCCCGTCCACCGTGGAGCTGGGCGGCAAGTCGCCGAACATCTTCTTCGAAGACATCATGCAGGCCGAGCCAGCCTTCATCGAAAAAGCCGCCGAAGGCCTGGTGCTGGCGTTCTTCAACCAGGGCGAAGTCTGCACCTGCCCATCCCGCGCCCTGGTGCAGGAGTCGATCTATGCGCCGTTCATGGCCGAGGTGATGAAGAAAATCGCCAAGATCAAGCGCGGCAACCCACTGGATACCGAGACCATGGTCGGTGCCCAGGCTTCCCAGCAGCAATACGACAAGATCCTCTCCTACCTGGAAATCGCCCGGGAAGAGGGCGCCGAACTGCTGACCGGCGGTGCGGCCGAGCATCTGGAGGGCGACTTGTCGAGTGGCTATTACATCCAGCCGACCCTGCTCAAGGGGCATAACAAGATGCGTGTGTTCCAGGAGGAGATCTTCGGCCCGGTGGTGGGCGTGACCACCTTCAAGGACGAAGCCGAAGCCCTGGCCATCGCCAACGACACCGAGTTCGGCCTGGGCGCCGGCCTGTGGACCCGCGACATCAACCGTGCCTACCGCATGGGCCGGGCGATCAAGGCCGGTCGCGTCTGGACCAACTGCTACCACCTGTACCCGGCGCACGCCGCGTTCGGTGGCTACAAGAAGTCCGGCGTGGGCCGTGAGACGCACAAGATGATGCTCGACCACTACCAGCAGACCAAGAACCTGCTGGTGAGCTACGACATCAATCCGTTGGGGTTCTTCTGATTCCCCGAAAACGTAACTGACCGAACCTGGTGGCGAGGGAGCTTGCTCCCGCTGGGGCGCGAAGCGCCCCCTTCTTCAAGGCATTGCGTTTGAGTGCTTAATGATTACTTTGGGGCTGCTGCGCAGCCCAGCGGGAGCAAGCTCCCTCGCCACAGGTGTTCGTTTTTCCAGTAGTACCAACGCACCCCACCCACCGCTTCGAAAGTAGCATTCGAACGCCGGGTACAGCGTGCATTAATGACTTGCCGGAATCGCCCGGTACAAGAAGAGGAAAGACCCATGTGGACTAAACCCGCGTACACCGACCTGCGTATTGGCTTTGAAGTGACGATGTACTTCGCCAACCGATGAGTGCCGGCCCGGCCTGGAGCGTTCAGGCCGGGCTACCCATTGGTCTGATTGCATTCACAGCGGGATGCTTTAGGCTCAAGGTATTCCCAGACAATAACAACAGGCTTACCGATGAGCCACGTACCTGAAAAAATGAGCCTCAGCCCGCTGCGCAAGTTCGTTTCCCCTGAAATCATGTTCGGTGCCGGTTGTCGGCACAATGTCGGCAATTACGCCAAGACCTTCGGTGCACGCAAGGTGCTGATCGTCACCGATCCCGGGGTCATCGCCGCCGGTTGGGTGGCTGACGTCGAAGCCAGTCTCCAGGCCCAAGGCATCGATTACTGTGTCTACAGCGCGGTCTCGCCCAATCCGCGGGTCGAGGAAGTGATGCTCGGTGCCGACCTTTACCGGGAAAACCATTGCGATGTCATCGTCGCGGTGGGTGGTGGCAGCCCGATGGATTGCGGTAAAGGCATCGGCATCGTCGTTGCCCATGGCCGCAACATTCTTGAGTTCGAAGGCGTCGATACCCTGCATGTACCCAGTCCGCCGCTGATCCTTATTCCCACCACGGCGGGGACGTCGGCTGACGTGTCGCAGTTCGTGATCATTTCCAACCAGCAAGAACGAATGAAGTTTTCCATCGTCAGCAAGGCGGCGGTACCGGATGTATCGCTGATCGACCCGGAAACCACCCTGAGCATGGACCCGTTCCTGTCCGCCTGTACCGGCATCGACGCCTTGGTACATGCCATCGAGGCCTTCGTGTCCACCGGCCACGGCCCGCTGACCGACCCCCATGCGCTGGAAGCGATGCGCCTGATCAACGGCAACCTGGTGCAAATGATCGCCAACCCGGCGGACATCGCCCTGCGGGAAAAGATTATGTTGGGCAGCATGCAGGCCGGGTTGGCGTTCTCCAACGCGATTCTCGGTGCAGTTCACGCGATGTCCCATAGCCTGGGCGGTTTCCTCGATTTACCCCATGGCTTGTGCAACGCGGTCCTGGTGGAGCATGTAGTGGCGTTCAACTACAACTCGGCGCCGGACCGTTTCAAGGTGATTGCCGAGACGCTGGGCATCGATTGCCGAGGGCTCAACCACCGGCAGATCCGCACCCGGTTGGTGGAGCACCTGATTGCCCTCAAGCACACCATCGGCTTTCACGAGACCCTGGGCCTGCATGGCGTGAGCACCTCGGACATTCCGTTCCTGTCGCAACATGCGATGGATGACCCGTGCATCCTTACCAATCCTCGGGAGTCGAGCCAGCGGGATGTCGAGGTCGTCTATGGCGAAGCCCTCTGACGAGCAGCAAAAAGCCCTGGCCGGGCTGCTGGGGCTGGGCAACCATTCAACGCGCAAGAGTCACTACCCGGAACTGGCGGCGCGCCTCGATGAGCTGGAACAGGCCCGGCAACACCTGCAACAGCTCAATGATCAGCTGGAGCAGCGAGTGGCCGAGCGCACCGATGCGTTGCTGGAGGCCAACCACAACCTGCAGCAGCAGATCGCCCAGCGCGAGTTGATCGAACAGCAGTTGCGCGATGCCCGGGACGCCGCCCAGGCCGCCAATCGCAGCAAGGACAAATACCTGGCCGCCGCCAGTCATGATCTGTTGCAGCCACTCAACGCGGCCCGCCTGCTGATCGCCACGTTGCGCGAACGCCAGTTGCCTACCGCCGAGCATGTGCTGGTGGAACGGACCCATCAGGCGCTCGAAGGGGCCGAAGATCTGCTCACCGACCTGCTGGACATCTCCCGGCTGGATCAAGCCGCCGTCAAGCCCGACCTGGCGCCGTATCGGCTGGATGAGTTGCTGGGGCCACTGGTTTCAGAGTTTCAATCGGTGGCCGGCGCCGCCGGATTGGACCTGCGGGCGCGGTTTGGCGACGAAGCGGTGCTGACCGATTTGCGCTTGATCAGCCGTATCCTGCGCAACCTGCTGAGCAACGCCTGCCGCTATACCGATCAGGGCGGTATTCTCCTGGCGGCCCGGCGCCGGGGAGGGCAATTGAGCATTGAAGTCTGGGATACCGGGCGTGGCATCGCTGCCGATTGCCTGGAGTCGATTTTCCTTGAATTCAACCAGCTCGACGTCGGCCGGGCGGCGGACCGCAAAGGCGTGGGCCTGGGGCTGGCGATTGTCGAACGCATCGCCCACATCCTCGGCTATCGGGTCCAGGTACGCTCTCGGCCGGGACGTGGTTCGGTGTTCAGCATCGAGGTGCCGCTGTCCAGCGAAAAGCCCCTGCCCGTGTCGCTGCTCCCCGTACAGGCGGTTGCCGGCAACCCGCTGCCAGGGCGGCGTTTGTTGGTAATCGACAACGAATTGAGCATTTTGCAAAGCATGGCTGCGCTGTTGGGGCAGTGGGGCTGCGAAGTGTTGACCGCCACCGACGAAGCGGGCGCCCTCGACGTGCTACAAGAACGCGCGCCGGAGTTGATCCTGGCGGATTTCCACCTGGATCATGGGGTCGTGGGCTGTGAAGTGGTCAAGCACCTGCGCGAGCATTTCCAGCAGGCGATCCCCGCAGTGATCATCACCGCCGACCGCAGCGACCAATGCCGCCGCGCCCTGCGCAAACTGGGTGCGCCGCTGCTCAACAAACCGGTCAAGCCTGGCAAGTTGCGGGCGGTGTTGAGCCAGATGCTCGGGTAGCGGCCCTCTTAAAGAGCACCGAAATCGCAACTACCACAAATCCTTGTGGGAGCGAGCCTGCTCGCGATAGTAGTTTCATGTTATGTTATCCGCTTTCGTTTGGCAGGGATTCTCATTCCTCGCCTTGCACGGACCAACGACCTTCCATCCGAGTAATGCCATGAGCCTACCTTCAAGCATGACGAGCCCGTCCGGCGTCATCGCGCCTTTACTTGTAACCAGCGCCGCCAAGACCCATGTGCGCATGCTTGCCATCGATGCCCTGCGCGGTTTCGTCATGTTGCTGATGCTGGTGGATCACGTTCGCGAGACATTCCTGCTGCATCGTCAGGTCACCGACCCCATCGATGCGCTCAGCGTGACCCCGGACCTGTATTTCACCCGTCTGCTCAGTACGCTCTGTGCCCCGGTCTTCATTTTCCTCACCGGTTTGTCGGCCTGGCTCTACAGCCAGAAACATACCGCCGGCCAGACCTCGTTGTTCCTGCTCAAGCGTGGCTTGTTCCTGGTCTTCCTGGAATTGACCTTCGTGTGTTTCGCCTGGAACGCCGAGTTCCCGCCCAAGACCCTGTGGCTGCAAGTGATCTGGTGCATTGGCATCTGCATGATCGTCCTGGCCGCGTTGCTGCACCTCAAGCGCAGTTGGCTGATCGTCCTCGGCGTTGCCATCGTCGCCGGGCACAATCTGTTGGACGGTGTGGTGCTGGGGCCAGACTCTCCGTTTTTCGTGCCGTGGTCGATTCTTCATCAACGGGCGTTCATCGATATCACCGAGTTCACCCGGGCCCGCACCACGTATCCGGTGCTGCCGTGGATTGGCGTGATCCTGCTGGGCTGGGCCATCGGGCCGTGGTTTGGCAAGGACGTTGAACCCGCCGTGCGCCTGCGGCGGTTGTTCAAGACGGGCCTGGGCCTGCTGCTGGCCTTTGTGCTCATCCGTTACCTGAACGTATACGGCGATAAACCCTGGGTCCAGACCGGCGATGCGCTGCGCACCTTCATGAGCTTCATGAGCGCGACGAAGTATCCGCCGTCGCTGATGTTCCTGATGCCGACCCTGGGAATAGGGCTGATGTTGCTGGCTCTCTTTGAAAAAGCCCAGGAGCGGGGTGTTATTGCGCTGTTGGCGATCTATGGCGGCGCACCGATGTTCTTTTACCTGCTGCACCTTTACGTGCTCAAGGCCCTGTACCTGATCGCAGTTGCCATCTGGGGCACCAACCAGGGTACTTATTTCGGGTTCGATGATTTACCCATGGTGTGGTTGTGGAGTGTGTTACTGGGTGTCGTGCTGTTTTTTCCGACCCGTTGGTTCGCCGGGTTCAAGCAACGGCGGCGTGATATCGCGATCCTCAAGTATCTTTGACCCACAGGGGCTCTGGACGCGCGAACGGTGCCGATCAGGGCTATTAAAATGCCGTCATTTGGTCGGCGTTTTTGCCATGAATGTAAAAAGACGCTTCGGTCTGTTTATTTCCTTATGTAAACTGCCCCCCGCTGCGACAATCGGGCACGGCCACGCCAGGCCCGATCAACACCGTTCGCAGCGTCCCTCACCCCAGCTGAAGCCAAGACCTACAAGAAGTCAGCGCCGGAGAGACATAAACGAGAGGCCGACGTATCGCTCGGCCCTGTAGGTCCATCCTCCAGTCCGTCTCGATACCCATCCTGCTGGCGTTGCCGGTGGCCGATGAGGTCTATCCTTGACCAGGGCAGGTGGACGGAATGGCGTTCATCCTAGGGATACACACATGTTGAAGAAAACACACACGGCGCTACTGGGCCTGGCGATGGCGATGGGTCTTGCGACCACGCACGCCGCCGAGCCAAAAAAAGTGGATGTCTTGCTCATTGGTGGGGGCATCATGAGCTCGACACTCGGCGTCTGGCTCAATGAGCTGGAGCCGGGCTGGACCATGGAAATGGTCGAGCGCCTGGACGGTGTTGCCGAAGAGAGCTCCAACGGCTGGAACAATGCCGGTACCGGTCACTCCGCGCTGGCCGAGCTGAACTACACGCCGGAAGACAAGAACGGCAAGGTCGATATCTCCAAGGCCATCGAAATCAACGAAGCCTTCCAGATCTCCCGTCAGTTCTGGTCCTGGCAGGTCAAGAACGGTGTGTTGAAGAACCCGCGTTCGTTCATCAACTCCACGCCGCACATGAGCTTTTTGTGGGGCGACGAGAACATCGCGTTCCTGAAGAAACGCTACGAAGCCCTCCAGGCCAGCCCGTTGTTCGCGGGCATGCAGTACTCCGAAGATCGCGAGCAGATCAGCAAGTGGGTTCCGCTGATGATGCAAGGGCGTGACCCGAGCCAGAAAGTCGCGGCCACCTGGAGTCCACTGGGCACCGACGTGAACTTCGGCGAAATCACGCGTCAATTCGCAGCTTATCTGCAAACCAAGCCGAACTTCTCCCTCAAGCTGTCCAGCGAAGTGGAAGACATCACCCGCAACGAAGACGGCACCTGGCGCGTTTCCTACAAGAACCTGAAAGACGGTACCGAAACCGAGACCGACGCCAAGTTCGTGTTCATTGGCGCTGGCGGCGGTGCCTTGCATCTGCTGCAGAAGTCCGACATCCCGGAAGCGCGTGAATACGCAGGTTTCCCGGTGGGTGGTTCGTTCCTGGTCACCGAAAATCCGACCGTTGCCCAGTTGCACCTGGCCAAGGCGTACGGCAAGGCTTCGGTCGGCGCACCGCCGATGTCGGTTCCACACCTGGACACCCGAGTGCTGGACGGCAAGCGCGTAATCCTGTTTGGCCCGTTCGCAACGTTCTCCACCAAGTTCCTGAAGAACGGTTCGTACTTCGACCTGCTGACCAGCACCACCACCCACAACGTGTGGCCGATGACCAAGGTCGGTATCGAACAGTACCCACTGGTCGAGTACCTGGCCGGTCAACTGATGCTGTCGGATGAAGACCGTTTTGCCGCCTTGAAGGAATACTTCCCGGAAGCCAAGCAGGAAGACTGGCGCCTGTGGCAGGCTGGCCAGCGCGTGCAGATCATCAAGCGTGACGAAGAGAAGGGCGGCGTGCTGAAACTCGGTACCGAAGTGGTCGCTTCCCAGGACGGCAGCATCGCCGGCCTGCTGGGTGCTTCGCCAGGCGCCTCGACCGCTGCGCCGATCATGCTGACCGTGCTTGAGAAGGTCTTCAAGGACAAGGTCGCCAGCCCGGCCTGGCAGGAAAAACTGCGCCAGATCGTGCCGAGCTACGGCACCAAGCTCAACGATAGCCCTGAGCGTGTTGCCCAGGAATGGGCCTACACCAGCGAGGTCCTGCAACTGGATCCGCCGCCAGCGATCGGCAAGCCAGGGACCCCTGCGGCACCGGCCAAGCCGGCTGCTGCCCGCGAAGCCAATCCAGCGGCTGACATGGCGCTGTAAACCGGACACTGTCTGGTGAGGTACAAGAACGCCGCTCATTGAGCGGCGTTTTTTTTGCTCCCATCACAAGCCGCTCGGGCGTATACCGACACCCACTGTGCGGGCTTGCTCGCGAAGACGGCAGCCCATTCAACATCCCCTCCAACTGACCCACCGCCTTCGCGAACAAGCCTGCTCCCACAGAACGCCTGAGGCGAGCATCAGATCTGAAAACACCCGAGAATCCCTGTGGGAGCGAGCCTGCTCGCGAAGACGGTAGCCCATTCAACATCCCGCCAACTGACCCAACGCCATCGTGATCGCGAGCAGGCTCGCTCCCACCAAACCTCACGCTCCATACCCTTCCAAATGAAGCTTTCATGACAAAAGTTCGGTAGCACATCGCCATTCCCGTCATGCCTGTGTGACGTGTTCGAGGGGACCTTTCAGGTCGTTTGGAGCCGGGGCGCGAAGCCGGGAGTGAGGCGATGGGGACTATGGAACGTTATTCGAAAGTAGGCATGCAGGAGCTTGACCAGCGGCTGTCGAAGATCGTCGAGGCGGCGCGCAAGCAGCCGGTCTCGGTGTATCGCTACGGCGCGCCGTGGGTCTGGATCGTTTCCCAGGATGACTGGCAGGGCGCGCTCAAGGAAGTGTCCAGCTACATCCCGCAGGGCCATTCACTGGTGTTGCTGCGGCCGCAGATCGATGACCTGCTGGATGAGCATCGCGAGGTGCTGCAAGGCCTCAACGCCAGCGCCCAGATGCTGATCGCGCCGCAAACCGCCATGCACATCCTCCTGCTGCAACTGCTCTATTCAGTGCCCAGCGAGCAGCAACTCTACGAACAACTCAACTACAACCTGCTGTTCCGCTGGTTCGTCGGCCTGGACCTGAACCAGAAGGTCTGGAGCTTCAACGTCCTGAGCAAAGACCTCGCCACGCTGCTGGGCGACGCGCGGGCGGTGCGGCTCATCCAGAAAATCATTGGTGAAGTGTTCTGTGGCGCCTTGCTGCAAATGCCGGAGTTCTCCTTGAATTTCGCGCTGCTGCATACCTGGCTGGCCCGGCATGCCACGACATCGACCGCTAGCAATTGAGCCGTACTTTGAATTCAGGGGGTGGTGTGGAGCATTTCTTCAAATCGCGGCCGGCGCTGTGGGGCTGGCTGCTGTTGGCGGTCGGGGGGCCGTCGGCATTCGCCGCAGAAGGAGGGCAGGGGGCCGAAGCGGCGCCGGTTCGCCTGGTGGACGTGAACGAGTATTTCGTGCGTGGCAACACCGTGCTCGATGCCCGGGCCATCGAAGAAGCGGTGTATCCGTTCCTCGGCCCGCAAAGGGCCTTGAGCGACATCGAAGGCGCCCGGGAAGCGCTGCAAAAGGCCTATCAGGCGCGCGGTTATCAATCGGTGTTCGTCGAGTTGCCAGAGCAGAAGGTCGAAGACGGCATCGTCTACCTGCAAGTCAGCGAAACCAAGGTCGGTCGGGTGCGCGTGGTGGGGGCCAAGCACTATTCGCCCGTGGAAATCCGTGACGACGTGCCGGCGCTCAAGGAAGGCGAGGTACCGGATTTCGCCCAGGTCCAGGCGGAACTGGCGCAGTTGAACAAGACCCCGGGGCGCCAGGTCATGCCGCTGGTACGCGAAGGCCAGCGCCCCGGAACCATGGACGTCGATTTGCAGGTCGAAGACCAGAACCCCTGGCAAGCCAGCCTGGGGCTGAACAACGACTACAGCGCCGACACCGAAAAACTGCGTACGGTCGCGAGCCTGGGCTACAACAACCTCTGGCAATTGGGCCACAGCGTTTCGCTGACTTTCTTTACCGCCCCCCAGGACACCGAAAACGCCAAGGTCTGGTCGGGTTCCTACACCGCGCCGCTGAGCGAACGCTGGAGCGTGCAGTTCTCGGGTTACCAATCCGACAGCAACGTGGCGACCGTCGGCGGCAGCAACGTGTTGGGCAAAGGGCATTCCTACGGGGTGTCGGCGATCTACAGCCTGCCGTCCAGCGGAGCATGGGCCAACAGCTTTTCGGTCGGGGTGGACTTCAAGGATTTCGACGAGGAGCTCAACCTCGGCGGCGCCAGCGACAAGGCACCGCTCAAGTACGCGCCATTCACCTTTGCCTACAACGGCTTTCGCTACACCGAAAACAGCCAGTTGGGCCTCGGCCTGAGCCTGGTGGCGGGTACGCGTAGCCTGCTGGGCTATGGCAGTACCGACGAAGAGTTCGACTACAAGCGCTATCGCGCCAGCCCCAGCTTCGCTGTGCTCAAGGGCGACGGCAATTACACCTTCACCTTCGCCAACGATTGGCAAACCGCCTCCAAGGCCGCTTTCCAACTGGCCTCCGGGCCGCTGGTTTCCAACGAACAATTCTCCGCCGGCGGCGCCACCTCGGTACGCGGCTATCTGGCTGCCGAGCGCACCGGGGACGACGGCTACTTGCTGTCCCAGGAGCTGCGCACTCCGTCGCTGGCCAAGTTTCTCGGCAGCTATGTCCAGGAGTGGCGCTTCTATGCCTTCGCCGAAGGCGCGCAGTTGTACCTGCGCGACGAACTGCCCGATCAGGAAGCCGATTACAGCCTCGCCAGCGTCGGCCTCGGCACCCGCGCGAGCCTGAGCAAATGGCTGTCCGGCAGCCTCGACTGGGGCTATCCGCTGCTCGAAGGGCCGAACACCTCGAAACAGGAATCGCGCCTGCACTTCAACCTGCAAGCGACGTTTTGAACCCAGGAGTCATGTCCATGCAACGCTTACTGTTATCCCTGTTTATCTGCCTGGGGCTGGTGCTTCCGGCGACCGCCAACGCCTGGTGGCAGGACGACTGGCACTATCGCAAACAGATTTCGGTGGACACCACGCCCCAGGGCGCCGCCATCGCCCAGGCCCTGGGACGCACCGCGTTGCTGGTGCGCCTGCACACCGGCAACTTCACCTTCGACGGCGTCAAGGACGACGGCTCGGACCTGCGCTTCGTCAGTGCCGACGACAAGACCGTGCTCAACCACCAGATTGAAAGCTTCGATCCGCTGATGGGTATGGCGCTGATCTGGGTCGATGTGCCGAGCGTGGAGGGCGGTCAGCGTCAGGACCTGTGGATGTATTACGGCAACCAGAAGGCGCCGGCCACAGGCAGCGGCCAGTTGACCTTCGACCCGGATTACACCGCGCTGTACCACTTCGACGGCGCCACCGGCGTACCGCCCAAGGACACCACGGCCTACGGCAACAACGCCCAGGGCGCGACCGGCACCAGCATTGACGGCGTGATCGGGCGTGCCTTGCAGTTCAACGGCCAGCCGCTGCTGTTGCCCGCCAGCCCTTCGTTGCAACACAGTGCCGGCGCGGCATTCACCTTCAGCACCTGGCTGCGCCAGGACCAGGCCAGCGGCGAGCAGATCGTCCTGGCCCGTCGCGAAGCCGCCACCAGTCTGTTGGTGGGCGTAAACCAGGGTGTGCCGTTCGTGGCGATCAATGACCAGCGCGCGGTCTCGACCCAACCGCTGAATCCCGGCCAATGGCAGCACTTGGCGTTGACCGCCTCGGGCGACCGGGTCGTGCTGTATGTCAATGGACGTGAAGCCGCCAGCCTGGCGCTGGCGATGCCGGCGTTCAATGCGCCGATTGCCTTGGGTGCTGACGTTTCCGCCGGTGCTTTCGCGCCTTTCAGCGGGGCCATGGACGAAGCGCGGTTGTCCAAGGTCGCCCGCCCGGCGCCGTTGCTATTGGCCGACGCCAATGCCCAGGGCGCCGAATCGAAACTGGTGGCCTACGGGGTCGATGAAGAACAGTCCGGCTTCGGTTTCGGCAGCCTGGGTTTCCTGCTCAAGGCCGTGCCGCTGGACGCTTGGGTGATCATTGGGGTGCTGGTGCTGATGATGTTCCAGTCGTGGATCATCATGATCCGCAAGAACCGCATGGTCAGCCGTCTCAGCGCGGCCAACGAAGCGTTTCGCGAGCAGTTCGCCAGGATCGGCACGCGCCTGGAAATGTTCGCCGACGACCAGGACCTCGCCCAGCGCCTGCAACACTCGTCGCTGTGGCGCCTGTACCTGGTGGCCGTCAAGGAAATCCGCACCCGTCGTGAGCAGGGCGCTGATACCTCGTCGGTGTCCGCCGCCACCATCGAGGCGATCCGCTGCTCCATGGACGGCGTGCGCACCCGGGAAAACCAGCAACTGAGTTCGAAGCTCTCGACCCTGTCCAACGCCATTGCCGGCGGCCCCTACATTGGTCTGCTCGGCACGGTATTGGGGATCATGGTGGTGTTCCTCGGCACGGCGATGGCCGGTGACGTCAACATCAACGCCATCGCCCCGGGCATGGCCGCAGCCTTGCTCGCTACCGCCATGGGCCTGTTCGTCGCGATTCCTGCGCTGTTTGGCTACAACCGCCTGATCACCCGCAACAAGGAAGTCAGCGCCGACATGCGGGTTTTCGTCGACGAGTTCATCACGCGCCTGGCGGAAATGCACGGCGAAGGCCAGTCCGGTGAAGCGGCGCAGCGCCGCAACCATCACGCCCAATCGTCCGTACCGGCCTGAGGAAATCGCCATGGCTAGCGTAAACGCTTCACACGATGACGACGATGACGCGGCGGTCGACAGCATCAACATCACGCCACTGGTGGATGTGCTCATGGTGGTGCTGGTGATGTTCATCCTTACCGCCACGGCCCAGGTGTCGGGGATCCAGATCAACCTGCCCAAGGCCAGCGCCTCGGTGTCGTTGTCCGAGGCCAAGACCAAGGCGATTTCGGTGAATGACGGTGGCCAGGTGTTCCTCGATGCCTATCCGGTGACCTTGGCCGAGCTGGAAGAGCGCCTGCGCATCGAGAAGGCGCAGAGCCCGGACTTCCCGGTGATCGTGCGCGGCGACGCCACGGTGCAGTACCAGAAAGTCATCGAAGTGCTGGATCTGTTGCGGCGTCTGGAACTGTCCCAGGTCGGTCTCGTCACCGGCAAACCGAGCCAGGGCTGATCATGACCGCCAGACTTCCCATCGATCCGCCTCCCGTGAAGCCCTCGCCGTTGGGCCTGCTCAAGTGGGCCGCCGGCCTGCTGCTCGGCGCCGTGGCGGCCTGGCTGCTGTGGCAGTGGGCCAACGACATGAGTGGCGTGCGCCGCGAAGCACCGAAGGTGCCGACCATCATCCCGCTGCCGCCTCCGCCCCCACCACCGCCGGAGAAACCCAAGGAGCCGGAGCCCCAGGTCGAGGAAAAGGTGGTCGAGCCAGAGCCGACCCCGGAACCCGAAGAGGTCAAGCCCGAGGAAGAGGCGCCGCCATCGCCGGTCGATGATCTGGCGAACCCGATGCAAATGGACGGCGATGCCCAGTCCGGCAACGACGCCTTCAACATCGGCGCCGGCAAGGGCGGCGGCATGGCCGGGGCAGGGGGCGGACGCCTGGGCAATGGCACCTACAGCCAGTTTTTGGCGTTCACCTTCCAGCGCTTGCTGCGAGAAAACCCCGACCTGCGCAGCCTGGCGTTCTCGCTGCAGGCCGATGTCTGGCTCAGTGCCGCGGGCGAAATCACCCGGGTCGAGCTGGTCAAGTCCAGCGGCAACCCGCAAGTCGATGAACAGGTGATTTCCGCGCTGCGTGCGGCGCCCCATTTGAGTGAACGGCCACCGGCCTCCCTGACTTTGCCCGTGCGCCTGTCCTTGCAAGGGCGCCGACCGGGTTAATCGAATTTTTAGAAAGTTTGCCAACAGGAGTTGTGTGCAGATGATTTCCAATGTGAATCGATTGTCGTGGGCGATCGGCCTGGTGGTCCTGAGCCTGGCCGGGCACGCGGTCGCCGCCCCGGCGCCTTCGGAAAACGCCACGATCAATCTGATCCGCCTGCTGGTGCAGCAGGGCGTGTTGAAGCAGGACCAGGCCGATGGCTTGATCGCCCAGGCCGAACGCGAAGCCGTGCAGGCCCGCCAGGCGGCCACGGCGGTTGCCACAGCTCCGGCCGGTGCGCCAGGGGACGTGCGGGTGCAATACGTGCCGAACATTGTGCGTGAGCAGATCCGCGACCAGGTCAAGGCCGAAGTCATGGCCACTGCCAAGCAGGAAAACTGGGCCCAGCCCAACACCTTCCCGGATTGGGTTTCGCGTATCAGCTTCGATGGCGATATTCGCCTGCGGGATGAGTCGCGCTATTACTCGGGTACCAACAGCAACGAAATCGTCGACTTCGCCCGGCTCAATGATAAAGGCCCCTACGACGTCAACCCCAACAGCAGCTCCAGCCTGCCGCCGTTGCTCAACACCCGCGAAGACCGGGAAAACCTGTTCCGCCTGCGCGCACGCCTGGGCATGAAGGCCGTGATCGCTCCGCAATGGACCGCGGGCATTCGCATCGGCACCGGCTCGGACAACAACCCGGTGTCCACCACCCAGACCCTCGGTGGCGGTTTCGGCAAGAAAGACATCTGGCTCGACCAGGGCTACCTGACCTGGAAGCCATCGGACGAACTGACCCTGACCGGCGGGCGTTTCGCCAACCCGTTTTTCTCCACCGACCTGTTGTATTCCGGTGACCTGAACTTCGATGGCGTGGCGGCGAATTTCAACCACAAGCTCAATCAGGACTGGGGCGTCTTCGGCACCGTCGGCGCGTTCCCGGTGGAGTACACCAACGACACCAGCACCAGCAACGGCAGCGACAAGGAAGAGAGCGATAACAAGTGGTTGTACGGTGCGCAACTGGGGGCCAACTGGGCGATCAACGACAGCAACCGGATCAAGGGGGCCTTGGCCTATTACCGCTTCGACGACATCGAAGGCCAGCGCTCTTCGCCGTGCCAGCCTTGGGCCGGTGATCCAGGCTGCGACAGCGACGGATCGCGGGTGGCGTTCATGCAGAAGGGCAACACCGTGTTCCTGCTACGCGACATCACGCCCAACCCCCTCAATCCTTCCACCACGCCGCAGCCGCAATACGTCGGCCTGGCCTCGGAATTCAACCTGCTGGACCTGAACCTTGCCTGGGACACCGATCTGCCCGAAGACCTGAAGTTGCGCAGCCAGGCCCACTACGTCCACAACCTGGGCTATGACGAGGGCGAGATGCGCAAGCGCTCCGCCGGGCAGTTCGCCAACAACCTGGACAGTGATGGCGAGGTGGAAAGCGGCGCCAACGCCTGGATGCTCCAGTTCACTCTCGGCAACTCGCTGGAACTCAAGCGCGAGGGCGACTGGAACCTGTTCGCTGGCTACAAGTACATCCAACCGGACGCCTTGCCGGACGGTTTCAACGATTCGTCATTCCATCTGGGTGGCACCAACGCCAAGGGTTATTTCCTGGGCGGCAACTATGGCCTGGCGAGCAACGTCTTCGCCACCGGTCGCTGGTTGAGTTCCGAAGCGGTGTACGGCGCGCCGTACGACATCGATGTCTTGCAGCTTGAAATCAACACGCGCTTCTAAGCGCAGGGAGGCCTCATGAAAAGGCGAGCCAAATACCCATGCCCGGCCGCGTTGCTGGTGCTGGGCCTACTGCTCGGCGGCGTGGCCCATGGCGAAGGCCTGGAAGAACGGCTGCGGGCACAACTGCGCAGCACTACCGCGCAGTTGCAGGCCCTGCAAAGCGAGCAGGCCCAAGCCAGCGCCGCTCGTCAGGCTGCGGAGGGGCAGGCCAGGGACGCCCAGGCGCAGATCAAGCAATTGACCGCGCAACTGGCCAAGGCCCAGGCCGTGATCGACCAACTGGCCGGGCAGCAGCAAAACCTGCAAAGCCAGGCCCAGGCCCAGGTGGCTGCCAGCAACGAACAGGTCGGCAAATTCAAGAAAGCCTATGAAGAACTGCTGGCCCTGGCCCGTGGCAAAGAGACCGAGCGGGCTCGCCTGGAGGGGCAATTGAGCGAGCGTGACACACAAGTGCAGCAATGTTCGGTCAAGAATCAGCAAATGTACGAAGTCGCCAAGACGCTGCTGCATGCCTACGAAACCATTGATGTGACCGACATCATGAAGATCCGCCAGCCGTTCGCGGCCAAGGCCCGGGTGCGTTTCGAGGAGCTGGCCCAAGGCTTTGGCGATGATCTCTACAAGAACCGTTTCGATGCGCCCCAGGCCTCGATCACTCACTGAACAGAACAAGGAAGAATCGCGCATGACCTCAATGATTGAATACGTCGGTGCCAAATCCCTGACCGAGTTGTTGCAGGCCGCTGGCTATCGGGTCAACGAAACCGAGCAGAACGGCATCGTGCAACTGCTCAGCGCCAGCCAGGGCATCGGCTTTGCCGTGCGCTTGGGCAATCCTGCGCCGACAGCAGGCGAATACCTGGACTTCACCTTCAGCTGTGCCTTGCGGGTACAGGGCGAGTTGCCGGCTGGATTGGCAGAGCAATGGAACGCCTCGCGCCGCTTTGCCCGGTTGTCGTTGCAGGGCGGATTCCTGGTGATGGAAATGGACGTGGTGGTGGCGGCAGGTGTGAGTGCCGATCATTTGCGCAGCCATCTGGAGCTGTGGGATCGCCTGTTGCAGGAGTTCATTGTCTACCTGCGTGAGTACAGCCAGAACGCGGCGCGCCTGCAAACCCCGGCCGAGCCCACCGAGGCGCCCTTGGAAGAGGCCGTCGCATCGTGAAAAAGCCGACTTTCGTCATCAGCGCCGCAGCGCTGGGGCTGATCGCCGTGGCGCTTGTGCTGGGCCTGCGGCCGGGCAGCGATCCGGTCGCCGCCGTGCAGACCGCCAGTGTTGTCTCGGTCGACTCGCCGAGTTTGGCCCGATTGGGCAACCAGCAGGTCAGCCCCGATGAACTCAAGGCGTTGCTGGCCGCACTGGCCCCCGAGGTTCGTCAGCAAATGCGTGGCAATCGGGCCGCGCTGGAAGGCTGGATCCGTGCCCGCCTGGCGGAAAAAGCCGTGTTGGAGCAAGCCGATGCCCAGGGCTGGCGCCAGCGTCCGGAGGTGGAGCGCCAGACGCGAGCGGTGGCCGAGCAGATTGTGTTTCGCGACTACTTGCAGTCGGTCAGCCAGGTACCGGCCGGCTATCCCAGTGAAGAAGAGTTGAAGCAGGCTTACGACGCCGGGAAAGCCAACTGGACTGCGCCGGCGTTGTACCGCGTCAGCCAGATTTTCCTGGCCGCGACCGAGCCGCAAACGGTGGAAGCGGTGCGCCGGCAAGCGTTGGAACTGAGTAAAAAGGCCCAGGCCTCGCCCGCCGAGTTCGCCGCCCTGGCCAGCCGTTTTTCCCAGGATCGCACCAGTGCCGAGCGGGGCGGCGACAGTGGTTTCCAGCCATTGCAGCAACTCGTCCCGCCGGTGCGTGAGGCGGTGGCGCGCTTGAAGGTCGGTGCGGTGTCGGATCCGGTGCAGAGCACGGCGGGCTTTCATGTCATCAAACTCACCGAACAACAACCGCCCCGGGAAGCGACCCTGGACGAAGTCCGCGAACGCCTGACCCAGGCCCTGCGCGCCCAACGCCGGGAGCAGATCGCCAAGGCGTACCTGGACGGCATGCTCGACACGGCTACGTTGAGCATCGATGGCGCGCAGTTGAGCAAGGTGCTGGAGGAAGGGCTCTGACCTCGACAATCTTTGGATGTGAACACCTTTGTGAGGTGAACATCTTTTGTGGCGAGGGGATTTATCTGTGGGAGCAAAGCTTGCTCGCGATGCAAACGCCTCGGTTCCAGGGAGACCGCGTCATCTTCATCGCGGGCAAGCCTTGCTCCCACAGATAACCCCCTCGCCACAGGGAGCCGCGCTGTATCTGGAACGTCGCGCAGCTCCACCGTATTCGTACAACCGACAGGGAGTCACCCATGACCTTCATCGAGCCCGCAGGACGCCAGGCTGTCACCGCATACCGCACACCGTTGCATGCCCCCGACCCCTGGTTGGCAATGGCCAGTGGTATCGAGCCGCAGGTGGCGCAGTGTTTCCTGGTCAGTGCCCGTTGCGGCTGCTTCATGCAAGCGGCCCGCAGTCTCAACGTCAAGGCGACCTGGCTGCGCAAGCAGTTGGCGCAGTTGGAGACGCGCTTGCAGCGCTCGTTGTTCAGCTTCCAGGGTAGCGCCTTGACCCTCAGCCGCGAAGGCCGGCAGTTGCAGGCGCGCTTGATCGCCCTGGCTCACGAAAGCGCGCCGCCACTGAACGATCAGCCCTTGATTCGCCTGGCCGTGGCCGAGTCGATTCTGCATGACATCCTGGGGCGCGACTTGATTTCGTTGCTGCGGCGCAACGCCAGCGTGCGATTGCAGATCATCACCCTGGACAGTGAACTGGCGCTGCAAGCCGTCAGCGCCGATCTGGTGCTCTGGTTGAGCGATACCCATGGGGCGGCGCCAGGGCCGAGCTTCGCCACGCTGCCAGCGGATCGACTGGCGCGGCTGGACTATGTGCCACACATCGCCAAGCGCTACTCACGAGCGGCCACGCGCCCGGATTGCCTGGACGACCTGAGTGACTACATGCTGGTGCAATGGCAGGCGGACCGCCACGTGGACGGCTTCGCCCCGTGGAACGCCTTGATAGAACAACGCCGTGCCGGTGTGGTGCAGGTGCAATCCTACGAACTGATGCTGGAAATGATTCGCTGCAGCGCCTGCATCGGCCTGTTGCCACAGTACATGAGCCGCTTCGACCGAGGCCTGGTGGCGTTGCCGGAAATATTCGGCCTGTCGATGCAGCGGCACTTGTGGATGGCCGTCAATACTCAGACCGAAGGCTCGCCGGAGGTGCAGATGCTGCGTGAATTGATCCAGCACACGCTGGATGAGCGTCGGGATTGGTTCCAGGCATAACCGAAACTGAGTGTAGCCCCCTGTGGGAGCTTGCCTCGCAACCACCCCAGGGCTTTTGTTGGGGGCAGGTTTCCCCACAGCTTGACGCGGCTTATAGTGCTCGGCCTTGTCGCGCCTCCAGGAAGGAGCCCCCATGTCCGAGTCTTCGATCACCCTCGAACGCTTCACCGAAGCCCACATCGCCGGAGTCACCGCGCTCTACAACGACCCGGCGGTGACGCGCCAGGTGCTGCAGATGCGACTATGCCGTGCGTGACGGGCGCTGGGTGGACACCCTGGCCATGGCGCGGCTGCGTTGAGGGATTGGCTACTCGGGCAAACGGGCTTTTGCGTACGCCGGCCTCTTGAACCTGTCATCATCCAGCTCCGCAGCATGCCTTGATAGAGGAACAGCCCATGGACGATATACGGCAATTGGGCGAGATGCTTCGTCACTACGCAGACAGCGAAGCGCACAAAAAACAACAGCACCAGGCCCAGTCATTGGTGTGGTCAGAACAGATCAAGGCTTTGTACGAACAAATCGGGCAATGGTTGGCGCCAGTCCTGGCACCCGACCTGTTGACGTTGAATCGTGAGAGCTATGTGGCTCACGGGCCGAGCGTTCCGGTAGAGACGTCCGGTTTCAAGACTGAAAAACTGACCTTGACCATTACCGGTAAACCGGTGGAGTTCGTGCCGGATGTGATGGGCGTGGGTGGGCTGGTTTCCTTGTCGATCATGGGGCTGGCCTCGACCCGCCATGGGAGCATTTCCTTGGTTTGCCAGCCACCATCGGTGCAATGGCAATGGCGGCGGACCAATGGATTGAAAGACCCCGACACGTTCGCTTTCGACGCAGACTTTCTCGCACAACAATTACAAAGCCTGATACCGCGCGATCGAGGCTGACGGTGTGTGGCGAGGAACCTCATCGTCATCGACCTTCTTCCAGGGCAGGCAAAAAATGGCTCATTGGCTATACCTGTAGTTCCGGCCCCGCCTCGTGTGGCTTACAGGAGTGACAGCATGAAGTTTTCGTCGATGATCGGCACTGTTTGCATTGCCTCGCTCGCTTTGGCGGGTTGCTCTAGCAAAGTTACCCAGCCGGATGAGTATTCCGGGTTCCTGGGCGATTACAGCCGGCTCAAGGAAGAAAAGTCGCCGTCGGGGGCCGAGGTCATGCGTTGGGTCGATCCGAAGATTGATCCGGGCAAGTACACCCACCTCTATATCGAGCCGACGCAGCTTTATCCCAAGCCGCAGCCGACCGTGAAGATCCCCGCGGCCACGCTGTACGGCATCACCGCCTATTACGATCAGGCCCTGAAGCGCGAAGCGGGGAAATCCTTGCCCCTGGCGACCAGTCCAGGGCCGGGTGTATTGGTGATGCGGGCGGCCATCACGGCTGTCGGCAGCAAGACCGAAGGCTTGAAACCTTATGAGGTGATCCCGATTGCGCTGGTGGCGGCCGCTGTCAGCACTGCCAGTGGCATTCGCGACCAGGAAACCACCCTGGGTACCGAAGCGGTTTTTATCGACGGTGGCAACAACGCGGTGGTCGCCCAGGTGGTGCGCAAAGGGACGGGCAAACCGTTGTCCAACGAGTCCCAGGTCATGAAGCCCGAGGACGTCAAAGGGGTCATCGATGGCTGGGCGTCGGATTTGCATCAGTCGTTCCTGAAGCTCAAGGCTAAATAGCCACGGATGTCTGCAGTGGGCGCTGGTGACGTCATGTCTTTTTATGTCCGGGCATAGGTCGCAGCTCCATTTCATGGTTAACTCCGGCCTTCACCTTTTTCAAACCTGTCAGAAGGAATCCGTTCATGGCTACAGTCACCCTCAAAGGCAACCCAGTCCAAGTCAACGGCCAATTGCCACAAGCCGGTTCCAAGGCACCAGCCTTTTCCCTGGTGGCCGGCAATCTGTCCGACGTTTCCCTGGCGAGCTTTGCCGGCAAGCGCAAAGTGCTGAACATTTTCCCTAGCGTCGACACCCCGACCTGCGCCACCTCCGTGCGCAAGTTCAACGCCCAGGCCAATGAGCTGAACAACACCGTGGTGCTGTGCATCTCTGCCGACCTGCCGTTCGCCCAGGCACGTTTCTGCGGCGCCGAAGGCCTGGAAAACGTCCAGAACCTGTCGACGCTGCGCGGTGCCGAATTCATCCGCAACTACGGCGTGGAAATTGCCGATGGCCCGCTCAAAGGCCTGACCGCCCGTGCCGTGGTGGTGCTGGACGAAAATGACACCGTGCTGCACAGCGAACTGGTCAAGGAAATCGCTGAAGAGCCGAACTATGACGCGGCCCTGGCTGTTCTGAAATAAGCGGAATGAAATAAGGTCTTTATTACAATTGTTAACGGCCTGGCCCTGTCCAGGCCGTTTTCTTTTGTGCTTCAAGGTCTTAGCCGACGATTCATCAGGTAAGCCCAACGTAAATTGCCGGTAAAGGCGCTTTGCTAAACACCCGCCAGTGCTTATCGTTCAGCCTCCTGTAAAAGAAGTCCACGCGCCCAATGGTTGATCACTCCATGCAATCCTCTGTATCCCGCAATTCCCGTCGCTGGCTGTTCGGCCTGTTCATCGTATTGGTCGTCGCGGCGCTGGCCTGGAAGTTCTGGCCCGGTGGCCCGGCCCAGAAACCAGGAGCAGGGGAGAAGGCCGCGGCGGGGCACGTGGGGCGCTCCGGTGGCATGCGGCCAGGGTTCGGTGGCGCGACGGGGCCGATCCCGGTTCGGGTGGCGCCGGTGGTGAGCGGGGATTTCCCGCTGTACTTCAAGGCGCTGGGCACGGTCACGGCCCTCAATACCATCAACGTGCGCAGCCGCGTGGGTGGCGAACTGGTCAAGATCGCCTTTGAAGAGGGACAAATGGTCAAGGCCGGGGACTTGCTGGCCGAGATCGACCCACGTCCGTACCAGAACGCCTTGCTCCAGGCCGAAGGCACGCTGTTGCAGAACCAGGCCCAGTTGAAAAATGCCCAGGTAGACCTTGAGCGGTATCGCGGCCTGTACGCCGAAGACAGTATCGCCAAGCAGACCCTCGACACCGCCGCGGCGCTGGTGGGCCAGTACCAGGGCACGGTCAAGACCAACCAGGCGGCGGTCAACGACGCCAAGCTCAACCTGGAATTCACCAGGATCCGCGCGCCGATCACCGGCCGCGTGGGCCTGCGCCAACTGGACATCGGCAACCTGGTGGCAGCCAACGACACCACGGCCCTGGCGGTCATCACCCAGACCCAACCCATCAGCGTCGTGTTCACCTTGCCGGAGAACAATCTCGACACGGTGCTCGCCCGTTACCGCAGCGGGGCGAAACTGCCCGTCGAAGCCTGGGACCGCGGCGACGTGAAGCTCCAGGCCAGCGGCGTGCTGCAAAGCCTGGACAACCAGATCGATGTCACCACCGGTACCTTGAAGTTCAAGGCTCGCTACGAGAACCGCGACCAGTCGCTGTTCCCCAACCAATTCGTCAATGTGCGCCTGCTGGCCGATACCCTCAAAGGCGTGACCCTGGCGCCGACGGCGGCCATCCAGTTCGGTACCAATGGCACCTTCGTCTATGCCCTGGAGGGCGACAAGAAGGTCACCATCAAGAAATTGAAGATTGGCGCCAGCGACGGTGCGAACACCGTGGTCACCGAAGGCCTGGCCGCCGGCGACCGGGTGGTGCTCGAAGGCACCGATCGCTTGAAGGAAGGCAGTGAAGTGGAAGTGGTCAGTGACAGCCAGGAAGTGCCCACCACGCCGACCGAGCACCTGCAGGGCAAGTCCGCAGCGGCACCCACTGAGCCGGCCACGGCCGACAAGGCGAAAAAGGGCGGCGCATGAATCTCTCGCGGCTGTTCATCCTTCGCCCGGTCGCCACCACCCTGAGCATGCTGGCGATCATCCTGGCCGGCCTGATCGCCTATCGCCTGCTACCGGTGTCGGCATTGCCCCAGGTCGATTATCCGACCATCCGTGTGATGACCTTGTACCCGGGCGCCAGTCCCGATGTGATGACCAGCGCGGTCACCGCGCCCCTGGAACGGCAGTTCGGGCAGATGCCGGGCCTGACGCAAATGGCCTCCACCAGTTCCGGTGGCGCGTCGGTGATTACCCTGCGCTTCAACCTCGACATCAACATGGACGTCGCCGAGCAGCAGGTGCAGGCTGCGATCAACGCCGCCACCAACCTGCTGCCCAAGGACCTGCCGGCACCGCCGGTGTACAACAAGGTCAACCCGGCCGATACCCCGGTGCTGACCCTGGCGATCACCTCCAAGACCATGCTGCTGCCCAAGCTCAATGACTTGGTGGACACCCGCATGGCGCAGAAAATCGCCCAGATCAGTGGGGTCGGCATGGTCACCATCGCCGGTGGCCAGCGCCAGGCCGTGCGAATCAAGGTCAATCCCGAGGCCCTGGCGGCCAACGGCCTGAACCTGGCGGATGTGCGCACGCTGATCGGTGCTTCCAACGTCAACCAGCCCAAGGGCAACTTCGACGGCCCGACCCGGGTCTCGATGCTCGACGCCAACGACCAGTTGACCTCGCCCAAGGACTACGCCGAACTGATCCTGGCCTACGCCAACGGCGCGCCGTTGCGGCTCAAGGATGTGGCACAGATCGTCGACGGCGCCGAAAACGAACGACTCGCCGCCTGGGCCAATGAAAACCAGGCCGTGCTGCTGAACATCCAGCGCCAGCCGGGGGCCAATGTCATCGAGGTCGTGGACCGGATCAAGGCCCTGCTGCCGAGCATCACCGACAACCTGCCGGCCGGCCTGGATGTCACCGTGCTGACCGACCGCACCCAGACCATCCGCGCTTCGGTCACCGACGTGCAGCATGAGTTGCTGATCGCCATCGCCCTGGTGGTCATGGTGACGTTCCTGTTCCTGCGCCGGGTCAGTGCCACGATCATTCCGTCGGTGGCTGTGCCGCTGTCGCTGATCGGCACCTTTGGCGTGATGTACCTGGCCGGTTTTTCCATCAACAACCTGACCCTGATGGCCCTGACCATCGCCACCGGTTTCGTGGTGGACGATGCCATCGTGATGCTGGAGAACATCGCCCGCTTCATCGAAGAGGGCGACAGCCCGTTGCAGGCCGCGCTCAAGGGCGCGAAGCAGATCGGTTTCACGCTGATTTCCCTGACCCTGTCGCTGATCGCCGTGCTGATCCCGCTGTTGTTCATGGCCGATGTGGTGGGGCGCTTGTTCCGCGAGTTTGCCATCACGCTGGCGGTGGCGATCCTGATTTCCCTGGTGGTGTCCCTGACCCTGACGCCGATGATGTGCGCCCGCTTGCTCAAGCGCGAGCCCAAGGCAGAAGAGCAGGGCCGCTTCTATCGCGCCAGCGGTGCCTGGATCGACTGGCTGATTGCCGCCTACGGCCGCAAGTTGCAGTGGGTGCTCAAGCATCAGCCACTGACCCTGCTGGTGGCGGTGGCTAGCCTGGTGCTGACGGTGGTGCTGTACCTGGCCGTGCCCAAGGGCTTCTTTCCGGTGCAGGACACCGGGGTGATCCAGGGCACTTCCGAGGCACCGCAATCGATATCCTTTGCCGCCATGAGCGAGCGCCAGCAGCAACTGGCGAAAGTGATCCTCGCCGACCCGGCGGTGGAGAGCCTGTCGTCCTATATCGGTGTGGACGGCGACAATGCCACGCTCAACAGCGGCCGCCTGCTGATCAACCTCAAGCCCCACAGTGAACGGGACGACAGCGCCAGCGAGATCATTGCCCGCTTGCAACCGCAATTGGATCGCCTGGTGGGCATCCGCCTGTTCATGCAACCGGTCCAGGACCTGACCATCGAGGATCGGGTCAGTCGTACCCAGTACCAGTTCAGCCTGTCATCGCCGGACGCCGAATTGCTCAGCCTCTGGAGCGGTCGGCTGGTCGAGGCCCTGGCCCAGCAGCCGGAACTGACCGATGTGGCCAGCGACCTGCAGGACAAGGGCTTGCAGGTTTACCTGGTGATCGACCGCGACGCGGCTTCACGCCTGGGCGTCTCGGTGTCGAACATCACCGATGCGTTGTATGACGCCTTCGGCCAGCGGCAGATTTCCACCATCTACACCCAGGCCAGCCAGTACCGAGTGGTGCTGCAAGCCCAGGCCGGAGAGCGGATCGGACCGCAGGCGCTGGACCAGATTCACGTCAAGACCACCGATGGCGGGCAGGTGCGGTTGTCGAGCCTGGCCCGGGTCGAAGAACGCCAGGCGCAACTGGCGATTGCCCACATTGGCCAGTTTCCGGCAGTGATGATGTCGTTCAACCTCGCGCCGGGCGTGGCCCTGGGGCACGCGGTGGATTTGATCGAGAAGGTCCAGCACGACATCGGCATGCCGTTGGGCGTGCAGACCGAGTTCCAGGGCGCGGCCCAGGCGTTCCAGGCGTCGTTGTCGAGTACCCTGCTGCTGATCCTGGCGGCGGTGGTGACCATGTACATCGTCCTGGGCGTGCTGTACGAAAGCTACATCCACCCGATCACCATTCTTTCCACGCTGCCCTCGGCGGCCATTGGCGCCTTGCTGGCGTTGATCCTCAGTGGCAATGACCTGGGCATGATCGCGATCATCGGCATCATCCTGTTGATCGGCATCGTCAAGAAGAACGCGATCATGATGATCGACTTCGCCCTCGACGCCGAGCGTAACCAGGGCATGGACCCGCAGACGGCGATCTACCAGGCGGCGTTGCTGCGCTTCCGTCCGATCCTGATGACCACTCTGGCGGCCCTGTTCGGTGCGATACCGCTGATGTTCGCCACCGGTTCCGGTGCCGAACTGCGCCAGCCCCTGGGTTTGGTGATGGTGGGTGGGTTGTTGGTGAGCCAGGTGTTGACGTTGTTCACCACGCCGGTGATCTACCTGTATTTCGACCGTTTGGGGCGGCGGTTTGCCCGACCGGAAGGGAAAGAGGTGCGGGTATGACGGCGGCGCCTGGCATCCTGGGGCATGAGCGCTTTCTGTGGCGAGGGAGCTTGCTCCCGCTGGGCTGTGGGAGCAAAGCTTGCTGCCTCGATTCTGCAAGACCGCATCGCGTCCATCGCGGGCAAGCCTTGCTCCCACATAGCGGGAGCAAGCTCCCTCGCCACAAAAGCTTTTATCGCTTGTCGTCTGAAGCCGGGGGCGGCCGTTCATGAACCTCTCCGGCCCCTTCATCCGTCGCCCGGTGGCGACCATGCTCCTGAGCTTCGCCATCATGCTCCTCGGTGGCGTGTGTTTCGGCCTGCTGCCGGTTTCGCCCTTGCCGCAAATGGATTTCCCGGTGATCGTGGTCCAGGCCAACCTGCCAGGGGCCAGTCCCGAGGTGATGGCTTCGACGGTGGCAACGCCCCTGGAGCGTTCCTTCGGCGCCATCGCCGGGGTCAATACCATGAGCAGCCGTTCCAGCCAGGGCTCGACCCGGGTGATCCTGCAATTCGACCTGGACCGTGACATCAACGGTGCTGCCCGGGAGGTACAGGCAGCGATCAATGCTTCGCGCAACCTGTTGCCCAGTGGCATGCGCAGTATGCCGACCTATAAGAAGGTCAACCCGTCCCAGGCACCGATCATGGTGCTGTCGCTGACCTCGGATGTATTGGAAAAAGGCCAGCTCTATGACCTGGCGTCCACCATCCTCTCCCAGAGCCTGTCCCAGGTGTCAGGTGTCGGCGAGGTGCAGATTGGCGGCAGCTCGTTGCCGGCGGTGCGCATCGAGCTGGAGCCCCAGTTGCTCAATCAGTACGGCGTGGCCCTGGACGATGTGCGCACCGCCATCGCCGACAGCAACGTACGCCGGCCCAAGGGCTCGGTGGAGGACGACCGGCGCATGTGGCAGGTCCAGGCCAACGACCAATTGGAAAAGGCCAAGGACTACGAAACGCTGGTCATCCGCTACCAGGATGGCTCGGTGCTGCGGCTCAAGGACGTGGCGAAAGTCACCGACAGCGTCGAGGATCGCTACAACAGCGGTTTCTTCAACAACGATGCCGCCGTGCTGCTGGTGATCAACCGCCAGGCCGGGGCCAACATCATCGAGACGGTCAACGAGATCAAGGCACAATTGCCGGCCTTGCAGGCCGTGCTGCCGGCCAGCGTCAAGCTGAACCTGGCCATGGACCGCTCGCCAGTGATCAAGGCCACCCTGCATGAAGCGGAAATGACCCTGCTGATCGCCGTCGCCCTGGTGGTGCTGGTGGTGTTCCTGTTCCTCGGCAACTTCCGCGCCTCACTGATCCCGACCCTGGCCGTGCCGGTGTCGCTGGTGGGCACGTTTGCGGTGATGTACCTGTACGGTTTCTCTCTGAACAACCTGTCGTTGATGGCGTTGATCCTGGCGACCGGGCTGGTGGTGGACGATGCCATCGTGGTGCTGGAGAACATTTCCCGGCACATCGACGAAGGCGTGCCGCCGATGAAGGCCGCCTATCGGGGCGCCGAGGAAGTGGGCTTTACCCTGTTGTCGATGAACGTCTCGCTGGTGGCGGTGTTCCTGTCGATCCTGTTCATGGGCGGGATCATCGAGAGCCTGTTCCGCGAATTCTCCATCACCCTGGCGGCGTCCATCGTGGTCTCGCTGGTGGTCTCGCTGACCCTCACGCCGATGCTCTGCGCCCGCTGGCTCAAGCCGCACGTGCCAGGGCAGGAAAACCGCTTGCAACGCTGGAGCCAGCGCCTCAATGAGCGGATGGTCCGTGGTTACGCCACCAGCCTGGACTGGGTGCTGCGCCATCGACGCCTGACCCTGCTGAGCCTGCTGGTGACCATCGGCGTGAACGTCGCGTTGTACGTGGTGGTTCCGAAAACTTTCATGCCACAGCAGGACACTGGGCAACTGATCGGTTTCGTGCGGGGCGACGATGGGCTGTCGTTCAACGTGATGCAGCCGAAGATGGAAATTTTCCGTCGCGCCGTGCTCAAGGACGAGGCGGTGCAGAGCGTCGCCGGTTTCATCGGTGGCAACAACGGCACCAACAACGCCTTCATGCTGGTGCGCCTCAAGCCGATCAAGGAACGCAATATTTCTGCACAAAAGGTCATCGAGCGCCTTCGTAAGGAAATGCCCAAGGTCCCCGGCGCTCAACTGATGTTGATGGCCGACCAAGACCTGCAGTTCGGTGGCGGTCGCGAGCAGACCACTTCGCAGTACTCCTATATCCTGCAAAGCGCCGACCTGGCGTCGCTGCGCACCTGGTACCCCAAGGTCGTGGCGGCCTTCAGGGCCTTGCCGGAACTAACCGCCATCGATGCCCGCGATGGCGGCGGGGCGCAGCAGGTCACACTGGTGGTGGACCGCGACCAGGCCAAGCGCCTGGGCATCGATATGGACATGGTCACCACGGTGCTCAACAACGCCTACAGCCAGCGGCAGATTTCCACCATCTACGACAGCCTCAACCAGTACCAGGTGGTGATGGAGGTCAATCCCAAGTATGCCCAGGACCCGAGTACCCTCGAGCAGGTCCAGGTGATCACCGCCGATGGCGCCCGCGTGCCGCTGTCGACCATTGCCCACTACGAGAACAGCCTGGAGGACGATCGGGTCAGCCATGAAGGCCAGTTTGCGTCCGAGGGCATTTCCTTCGACATGGCCGAAGGTGTCACGGTGGAGCAGGGCACCGCGGCCATCGAGCGGGCAATCGCCAAGCTGGGGATGCCCGAGGACGTCATTGCGAAAATGGCCGGAACCGCCGATGCGTTCGCCGCCACCCAGAAGAGCCAGCCGTTCATGATCCTCGGGGCGTTGCTGGCGGTGTATCTGGTGCTGGGGGTGCTGTATGAAAGCTACATCCATCCGTTGACCATCCTGTCCACCTTGCCATCGGCCGGGGTCGGTGCATTGCTGTCGATCTATGCACTGGGCAGCGAGTTCAGCCTTATTTCGCTGTTGGGGCTGTTCCTGCTGATCGGCGTGGTGAAGAAAAACGCCATCCTGATGATCGATCTGGCGTTGCAACTGGAACGTGCCGGGCAGACGCCGCTGGAGTCGATCCGCAGCGCCTGCCTGCTGCGGTTGCGGCCGATCCTGATGACCACGCTGGCGGCGATCCTGGGTGCCTTGCCGCTGCTGCTCGGCGCCGCCGAAGGCTCGGAAATGCGCCAGCCGCTAGGCCTGACCATCATCGGTGGGTTGGTGTTCAGCCAGGTACTGACGCTTTACACCACGCCGGTGGTTTACCTTTATCTCGACAAGTTGCGCCATCGCTTCAATCGCTGGCGCGGCGTGCGCACTGATGCTGCCCTGGAAACTCCGCTATGACCGACCGTTCGCCTTTCAATCTTGCCGCGGCGCTGGCGACCGCCCGTGGCTCGCGGGTGCTGAGCCTGGCGCTGTGTGTGGCGATGCTCAGCGCCTGCGCCATCGGCCCGGATTACCAACGTCCCCAGGCCGCCGCCCCGGTGCAATACAAGGAGGCCCAAGGTTGGCGCCAGGCCAACCCCAGCGATGCGCTGGCCCGCGGCGCCTGGTGGGAGCTCTACGGCGATGCGCAACTCAATGGCCTGGTGGACAAGCTCAATGCGTCCAACCAGACCGTGGCCCAGGCCGACGCCCAGTACCGGCAGGCCCGGGCACTGGTGCGCAACGCCCGTGGCGCATTTTTCCCGACCGTGGACTTGACCGTTGGCAAGACGCGCTCCAGCCAGGGCACTGGTAGCAGCAGTTCGAGCCTGAGCAGTTCGTCCAGCGGCATTCGCGACACCTACAGCGCCCAGGCGGGCGTCAGTTGGGAGGCGGACGTGTGGGGCAAGTTGCGCCGGACCCTGGAAGCCGACGAGGCGAGCGCGCAAGCCAGTTTCGCCGACCTGGCGGCGATGCGCCTGAGCCAGCAATCGGAACTGGTGCAGAATTACTTGCAGTTGCGGGTGATCGATGAGCAGAAGCGCTTGTTGCAGACCACCGTCGACAACTATCAGCGCTCGCTGAAAATGACCGAAAACCAGTACCGCGCCGGGGTGTCCGGCAAGGACGCGGTGGCCCAGGCGCAAAACCAGCTCAAGACCACCCAGGGCGACCTGATCGACCTGATCTGGCAGCGGGCCCAGTTCGAGAACGCCATCGCTGTGCTGATCGGCTTGCCGCCGGCCGAGTTCAGCCTGGCCGAAACCCAGGACATTCCGTCACTCCCGCAGATTCCGGTGGCATTGCCATCGCAACTGCTCGAACGCCGGCCGGACATCGCCTCGGCAGAACGCTCGGTGATGGCCGCCAACGCCAACATCGGTGTAGCGAAGGCAGCGTACTACCCGGACCTGACCCTGAGTCTCAGCGGTGGCTACAGCAGCAGTACCTACGACAATTGGGTGAGCGTGCCGAACCGCTTCTGGTCGGTAGGGCCGCAACTGGCGATGACGCTGTTCGATGGCGGCCAGCGTTCGGCAGAGGTCGACCGTACCGTCGCGGCCTACGACCAGACCGTCGCCACCTATCGCCAGACCGTGCTCGACGGCTTGCGCGAGGTGGAAAACTACATGATCCAGCTCAAGGTGCTGGAAGACGAAGCCCGCGTGCGCCAGGAAGCCCTGGACGCCGCCCGGGAATCCCTGCGCCTGACCCAGAACCAGTACAAGGCCGGGTTGATCGCCTACCTCGATGTGGTGACCGTCCAGGCCACCGCGCTGAGCAACGAACGCAGCATGCTGAGCCTGCAACAAAGTCGGCTGATTGCCAGCGTGCAGTTGATTGCGGCGTTGGGTGGTGGGTGGGATGGGCAGTTGCAGGCGGATGAATAAGCCAGGGTGCAAGTCCCTGTGGCGAGGGGATTTATCCCCGCTGGGCTGCGCAGCAGCCCAAATACTACTGCCACTGCGGTGTGTCAGGCCGGATAAGGGGGGCGCTTCGCACCCCAGCGGGGATAAATCCCCTCGCCACAGGTGAAGCCTTCACAGATAAATCCCCTTATACAGGTGCGCCTTTGCTTGGTCGCCGGTCAGTCCCGCTTTTGGCCGATGCACTGCCTACGTCCTGTCGCCATGGCTTGTTATAGTTCAGGCCTCTTTCAGTCGGTAAAGGATAACTGCCATGTCGCAATACCAAGCGTTCAACGTCGAACTTGCAGACAACATCGCCCATGTGCAGATCAATCGCCCGGAAAAGATCAATTCGATGAATGCCGCGTTCTGGAGCGAGATCATCGAGATTTTCCAATGGATCGACGACACCGACGCCGTGCGGGTAGTGGTGCTCAGCGGTGCCGGCAAGCATTTCTCCTCAGGGATCGACCTGATGATGTTGGCAGGCGTGGCCAACGAGCTGGGCAAGGACGTAGGACGCAATGCACGGTTGCTGCGGCGCAAGATCCTGCAACTGCAAGCCTCGTTCAACGCCGTGGACAATTGCCGCAAGCCGGTGCTCGCGGCCATCCAGGGTTATTGCCTGGGCGGTGCCATCGACCTGATTGCCGCGTGTGACATGCGTTATGCCGCCGAGGACGCGCAGTTTTCCATCAAGGAGATCGATATCGGCATGGCCGCCGATGTTGGCACATTGCAACGCTTGCCCCGGATCATCGGGGACGGCATGCTGCGTGAACTCGCTTATACGGGGCGCACCTTCGGTGCCGACGAAGCACGCAGCATCGGCCTGGTCAATCGTGTCTACAGTGACACCGCCAGCCTGCTCGACGGCGTGATGGGCATCGCCCGGGAAATCGCCGCCAAGTCGCCGATTGCCGTGACGGGCACCAAGGAAATGATCAGCTACATGCGCGACCATAGCATCGGCGACGGCCTGGAATACGTCGCTACCTGGAACGCCGCCATGTTGCAATCGACCGACCTGCGCGTGGCCATGGCTGCCCATATGAGCAAACAGAAACCCGAATTTCTGGATTGACTGACCATGATTTCACGCTGGACCACCGCAGTACTCGATACCGATCTTCCTGGCGGCTGGGCCGTGGCCCGTAGCCCGGAAGGCTTTCTGTTCGATGACAACGGCGCGCTGTTTCCCCGCGAATGGCTCAAGCGCCAAGACCTGTCGATCCTCGCCGAGCATGGCATTGGTCACCTGGATGGCGAGCCGGTCTACCTGTTGGAGTTGCACAGCCCGCTGGACATCCCCGGCTGCAGCTGGAAAGGCCTGCGGGCCTTCATGCTCGAGGATGACCACACGCTGTACAAAGTGCTGGGCTACGCGGCGCAGATCGGCACCTGGGCCCGGGAGCATCGTTTCTGTGGCAGTTGCGGCAAGCGCATGGGGCAGATTCCGTTGGAGCGGGCGATGTATTGCGATGTGTGTGATCTGCGGCATTACCCGCGGATCTCACCGAGCATGATCGTGTTGATCACCCGCGGCGATGAAGTCCTGCTGGCCCGTTCGCCGCGTTTCGTCACCGGCGTCTACAGCACCCTGGCCGGGTTTGCCGAGCCGGGCGAGTCGGCTGAGGATTGTCTGATTCGCGAGGTGCGCGAGGAGGTCAGCATCGAGGTGAAGAACATCCAGTACATGGGCAGCCAGTGCTGGCCGTTCCCCCATTCGATGATGCTGGGCTTTCATGCCGAATATGCCAGTGGCGACATCGTGCCCCAGGAAGATGAAATCGAGGACGCCCAGTGGTTCAACGTCCACGACCTGCCACCGTTGCCCGCCTCTCGTTCCATCGCTCGTTACTTGATCGACGTCTACGTGGCGCGGCGTCTAGGCCATGCTGAACCAGTGCTGCCAGGCTAGGCGCACGGTCAAGCCCAGCACCACGGTGATGAACACCGGCCGGATGAACTTCGCGCCGCCGCTGATGGCGGTGCGAGCCCCGAAGAATGCGCCGACCATCACCGACAGGCCCATGCTCAGGCCGATGACCCAGTCCACCTGCCCCGAGAAGATGAACACCGACAGCGCCGCGATGTTGCTGACGAAGTTCATGCTGCGAGCCACGCCACTCGCCTTGACCAGGTCGATGGGGTAGAGCAGCAGGCTGCTGACCGTCCAGAACGCCCCCGTGCCCGGTCCAGCCACGCCGTCATAGAAACCCAGGCTGAAGCCCTGGGGCGATTGCCACGTTTTCTTGATTGGCGCGTCGCTGTCCAGTGGCGCCTTGGGCGTGCCACCGAACAAAAGGTACAGGCCGCAGGCGAAGACGATCACCGGCAGCATCTTGTTCAGCCATTCG
Source organism: Pseudomonas sp. FP2300 (assembly GCF_030687595.1). NCBI lineage: Bacteria > Pseudomonadati > Pseudomonadota > Gammaproteobacteria > Pseudomonadales > Pseudomonadaceae > Pseudomonas > Pseudomonas sp. FP2300. Next base: position 3,775,873 of record NZ_CP117440.1, on the reverse strand, counting down.
GCAGGCAGGTAATGGGCGACGATGGCGCCGGTCAAGGCGCCCACCAACGTGCCGACGAGGGCGTGGGTCCACTGGCGGGGATGGAACAGCTTGCGCTTGTAGAAGGTGAAACTGGCCGTGGCCGAGCCGAAGGTCGAACTGAGCTTGTTGGTGCCCAGGACCAGATGTGGCGGCAGGCCAGCGGTCAACAGCGCCGGCGTGGTCAACAGGCCACCGCCACCGGCGATGGCATCGATGAAACCGGCAATGAACGCGACAATGGCGAGGATAGCGAGGGTAGTGAGGTCAACACTGAGTTCGAAAGGCATGGAATGACTTATTTGGCAGGTCGCAGAAGGGCTGCGGGGAAGGCCGGTATGTTACCCATTATGGTGCACGGCTGCGACTGCCCGATCATGCCTAGCCCTTGCACGCCATGCAAAATCCCCTCGCCACAGAGTTCGGTTACAGCCTTCAAACCACATCATCGACAATGATATGCCGCTCACCCCGCGAGCAGCGCTCGATCCGCGCCTGGACCCGGTACACCGTGCGCAGCATCTGCTCGGTGATGACGTCGTCACTTGGACCACTGCCTTGCAGGGTGCCTTGAGCGATGACCAGCACCTGATCAGCAAAGCGCAATGCCTGGTTCAGGTCGTGGATGGCGATGAATACGATGATTCCATGTTGACGGGCGAGGGCGCGCATGAAGGTCAGGACCTGGACCTGACGGTGCATGTCCAGGGCACTGGTGGGTTCATCCATCAGCAATACCTCGGGTTCGCGTACCAGCGTCTGGGCGATGGACACCAGTTGCTGCTGCCCGCCGCTCAATTCACTGAGGTTGCGAAACGACAGCTCGCTGATGCCGAGGGATTCGAGGATGCGGTCCACCGCCGCCAGCTCATCGGTTTGTACGGCCCAGCCCGGGGCCTGTTGCTTGCGGGCCAGCAGCACCGATTCATAGACCGTCAGCCGCGCACTGACGTTGAGGTTCTGCGGCATGTAGCAGATGCCCGCCGGGCCTTTGCGCGAACCTTCCAACCTCACCTGGCCGGGGCCGTCGATCAGGCCGGCGATGCGTTTGAACAGCGTCGATTTTCCGGCCGCGTTGGGGCCAACCACCGCCACCACTTCGCCTCCGGAGAAAACCGGGGTATTGATGGCCTCGAGGATCGGCCGACCACCATAACGGGCGCCGAGGTCTGTCAGTTCAATCGTCACCATGACTGCTTCTTCCCGCCAAGAATGAGAGAGATGAAAAACGGCACGCCGATCAGTGACGTGACCACGCCGATGGGGAAGATCGCGCCTGGTATCAGGGTTTTGCTCACCACTGAGCTGGCCGACAGGATCAAGGCACCGGTCAGCAATGAGGCGGGCAGGAAAAAGCGCTGGTCTTCACCGATCAGCATCCGCGCAATGTGCGGCCCCACCAGACCGATGAAGCCGATGGTGCCGACAAATGCCACGGGAAATGAGGCCAGCAGACTGACCATGATCAGGGTCTGCAAACGCAACTTGCGCACATTGATGCCGAAGCTCGCGGCTTTCTCATCCCCCAGGCGCAGGGCGGTCATGGCCCAGGCGCGACGGGCGAAAATCGGCAAGGTGACAAGGATCACCAGGCAGATCACCCCCAGTTTCGGCCAGGTCGCCTTGGTCAGGCTGCCCATGGTCCAGAACACCACCGCAGCGACGGCTTGCTCAGTGGCGAAGAACTGCACCAGCGCCAGCAGGGCATTGAAGGTGAATACCAGGGCGATGCCCAGCAGAACGATGGTTTCGCTGGTCATGCCGCGACGCAGACTCAACACATGAATCAGCAGTGCCGAGAGCATCGCCATGACAAAGGCGTTGAGCGGCACCATGTATTGAGCGATCACCGGCACCAGTGCCACGCCGAACGCCAGCCCCAGGGCCGCGCCAAAACTGGCCGCAGCAGAGATGCCCAGGGTGAACGGGCTGGCCAATGGGTTGTTGAGGATGGTCTGCATCTGTGCGCCGGCCAGGGACAACGCCGCGCCAACCGCTACCGCCATCAGCGCTACCGGCAGGCGAATGTCCCACATCACCACCCGAACCTGGGGCGCGGCGGACTCAGGTGCGAACAGCGCCCCCAGTACTTCGTCCAAGCCATAACTGGCCGGGCCGAGGGCCAGGTCCAGCAGCACGCTGAACAGCAGCAACGCCCCCAGGCCGACCAGAATCAGCCGTTTACGCCAGACCTGCGCGCGGTAGATCGTGCCAAGGGCGAGGTGATCGATAGGGCCGTTCATGGCTGGGCCTGCGCGGGCTTGAGGCTGACGAAATAGCCCGGTTCGTAGGGCACCGGCAGAAATCGCTGGTGGAACTCACGAAACGTGGCGTCGGGGTCCAGTTCGGCGAACAGATCCGGGTGGAACCACTTGGCCAGTTGCTGGATGGCGATGAACTGGTAAGGACTGTTGTAGAACTGATGCCAGATGGCGTGAAACCCCTGGGTTTGCTGGGCCTTGATTCCGGCGTAGGCGGGGCGCTGGGTGAACCATTGCAGTTTGCGCCGTGCCTCGACCAGATCGGCACCGGGCCCGACACCAACCCAATGTCCGCCAGGGGCGAAGGCTTGCCAGTTTGCGCTGGTGACCACCACCTGATCCGGGTCGGCGACGATCACCTGTTCGGGGTTCAACTGGCCAAAGGTGTTGGGGATGATGGTGCCGGCGATGTTGTGACCGCCGGCCAGCTCGACGAAACGGCCGAAATTTTCATTGCCAAAACTCAGGCAGCAGTCGTCGGTGTAGCCGCCGATGCGTTCGATGAAGACCTTGGGCCTGGGCGGTTGGCGGGCCTCGATCACATCGGTGACACGGCGGATCTGTTGCTGGCTAAAGGCAATGAACGCCTCGGCGCGGGCTTCTTCGCCGAACAACTGGCCGAACAGGCGCATGGTCGGCTCGGTGTTCTGCATCGGGTTGTTGCGAAAATCCACATACACCACCGGGATACCAAGGGCGTCAAGCTTTTCGATGTAGCGGGCGTCCTCGGTGGCATGCTGGGCTTCGATGTTGAGGATGATGACGTCCGGCTGTTGGCTGATCGCTTGCTCGATGTCGAAGGTGCCGTCTTCGAAACCGCCGAAGGTCGGGATTTTGGCAATGTCCGGATAACGCTGCAGGTAGGCGCCGTAGGTGTCCGGGTCGGACTGGATCAAATCCTTGCGCCAGCCAACGATGCGCTGGATCGGGTTGGCGGTGTCGAGGGCCGCCACCAGATACAGTTGACGGCCTTCACCGAGGATCACCCGGCGTACGGGAATGCGCACTTGGACCTGGCGGCCCAGCAGATCGGTGACAGTGGTTCTTGGCGTGGTGTCCGGTGTGGTGCCTGAACAGGCGAAACCGCTCAGTAGCAGGGTCATGGCGCCCAGCAGCACAGCGATGAGCGACGGGCGTTTTCGAGGTCTGGATAACATCGTTTTAACCTTTGATGGCCCGGGCCGACAGCGCGGTGTACGCGCTGCCGGGCCCGGAAAGCTCAGAAGTCGACCGTGGCCGAGAGCAGCAAGGTGCGCGGTGCCCCTTGGGAGAACGCACCGTAGGAGGCCACACCGGACCAGTACTCGCGGTCGAAGACGTTCTGCACCGTGGCACGGAAAGTCGTTGGCCGGCCCTCGAGCACGGTGCTGTAGCGAGCGCCCGCGTCGAAGCGCGTCCAAGGATCGAGTTCGCGGGTGTTGGCCTGGTCGACGTACTGGCTGCCGGTGTAGATCGCGCCGCCGGTGAGGGTCACGCCCTGGACCCATGGCGTATCCCATTCGGCCCAGAGGTTGGCCTGCACTTCGGGTACGCCGACCGGCTTGTTGCCGCGATTGGCGGCGGTGCCGCTTTTGGTCAGTTCGCCGTCCAGCAATGTGACGCCACCCAACAGGCGAGTGCCTTCGCGCAGTTCACCGAACATGTTCAGTTCGATGCCACGGTTGCGTTGTTCGCCTTGGACCGAATACACACTGTTTGCTGCGTTGTTAGTCAGCTCGCCGGCGGGCTTCTTGACCTGGAACAGTGCCAGGGTCGAGGTGAAGGTGCCGTAGTCGACCTTGACCCCAACTTCCTGCTGGCGGGAGATATAGGGCTTAAATATTTCACCGGGGTTGCTTGCATTCGCAGGCGCGGTATCACCCTTGCTCAGGCCTTCGATGTAGTTGTAGTAGAACGATACATGTTCCCAAGGCTTGACCACCGCACCGAACAACGGTGTGGTTTCGCTTTCGTCATAGGCGGTGGTGACCGTCCCGCGGGCATCGTAGTTGTTTGATTCGATGCTTTGCTTGCGCAGCCCAAGAGTCACTTGGACACGGTCATCGAGGATCGACAGGGTATCGGCCAGAGCTACGCCGGACAGCTCAGTGTCGGAGATCTTCGCCACGTCAGGCGAGGCAATGGAGGGTTTGTCGCGCTCCACCGGGTGGTAGATGTTCGACAATAACGGGGTTCCGGAATTGATCCCCCTGCGCAATTCATCGCGGTAGCGACTGACCTGCAGCGTGGTGCTGTGGCTGACCGGACCGGTCTCGAAGCGGGCCCGGGCCCCCGCGTCCACGGTGTAGCGCTCCACTTCGAACTTGTAGTAACCAGGCGTCGAGCGGGTATCCCCGGCGCTATTGAGAATCGTGGGGGTCTGGTCCGACAGCCGTGCTACATCGGACTTGCCGCCCCCGGCGTGGCCAAATACCGTCAGGCTGTCGCTCAGGTCATATTCACCACTGAGCAACGCCGATTTATCGCGGGTCTTCGACCAGCCCCATTCCTGGGTCACGTTGCTGCGTCCGTTGGCGGCCGACGGTACCTCGACACCGTTCGCGATCTGAAACGGTCGGGACGGCGCGTCCCACTGTTCTTCCTGGCTGATCAGGTCCAGGCTGGTCCTGAATCGGTCGCCCTGGTAATCCAGGGAGATCGAGCCGATACCCACATCCCGCGACTGTTTGTCGATCGCCGTGTCGCCGCCCTGGAGACTGCCATTGACCCGCACGCCAAAGCGCCGTTCCTCGCCGAAGCGACGGCTGATATCGACGTGTCCACCCACTTGCGAGTCCATGGCGTAATTGGCGGTCACGCGGGTCAAGTCTTCGTCCAGTGAACGTTTGGGGACGATATTGATGACACCGCCGACACCGCTGTTGGGCGACATACCGTAGAGCAGGGCGGCGGGGCCCTTGATCACCTCAATGCGTTCGGCGTACTCGGTGAACACCCGATAGTTGGGGGCCACGCCGTATACACCGTCGAACGCCAGTTCCCCAAGGTTGCCTTCGCCCACGGGAAAACCGCGAATGAAAAACGAATCGACGATGCCGCCGGTCTGGCCAGTGGAACGCACCGAGGAATCACGCTCCAGCACGTCGGCGACGGTCACGGCTTGTTGGTCTTTCATCAGGGCCGAGGTGTAGTTGCTCACACTGAACGGCGTGTCCATCAGGTCCTTGTTGCCCAACAAGCCTACACGACCGCCACGGGCGACCTGACCGCCACTGTAGGCGGCCGGCAAATCATCGGGGCGGGCTTCGGTGGCGCTGACGGTGGTTGGCGCCAAGGTCAGTCCGCCGTCGGTGCTGCGTTTTTGCAAGGTGTAGCTGCTATCGTCGCGAGCCACAAGATCCATACCGCTGCCGGCCAGCAGCCGGGCAAACGCTTCGCGCGCGGTGAACTGGCCGGACAGGCCCGGGCTGTCCAGGCCCTGGGTCAGGGACGGTTCGAACGACAGGGCGATGCCGGCCTGCACGGCGAACGTCGAGAGGGTTGGCCCCAGGGGGCCGGGTTGAATGTTGTAGGACTGGCTGGCGATGCTGTCCAGCGGCGCGCCCGGTGCGGCCCAACTGCCTGGGCTTAAGGTCGAAAGTGCAAGGCCGAGCATTGCACTGCGAATCGCCAGATTCAGCGTGCGATCCGAGCGCAGGGGGCGGGCAACGGGCATGGCTTGATGATCCTGTTCAGAGGGGTTTTGTTCTCTAGCCAGCCAGGATCGAAAAAAGTATCACCCTCGCACGATTATTTTTTTGGGGTTCACGCCGGCGTCAACATGACCCAGTAGTCGCCCAGGCGCGAAGTGACGCGGATGGGGTAAGTCCGGGCGAGCATGTTCAGGGTTCGTTGAGTGTCGCTGACGGGGAAGGCACCGGAAATCCGCAGGTCGGCAATGGCCGGGTCGCAACGCAGGACGCCGTTGCGATAGCGGGCCAGTTCGCCAATGAAATCGGCCAGGTGCATGTTGTCGGCCATCAGCATGCCTTGGGTCCAGGCCAGCACCGATTTATCGACAGGTTTCAACCCGTCAATGGCGAACGCTGTAAAACCACTGCTCTGACCGGCCTCGACGACTTTCTCACCAATGCCTTTGAGGTGGATACTGACTGCGCCCTCGAGCACGGCGAGGCGGGTGTGCCCGCGCTCTTCGCGCACACTGAAACGCGTGCCGAGCGCCTGCATCCGGCCCTCGTGGGTTTCCACCCTGAATGGCCGGGCGACAGGCGACGGGTCCGGCGCGGTCTGGATCAGTATTTCGCCGCGGCGCAACAGCAACAGGCGCTGGCGCTGATCGAAATACACATCGATGGCGGTGTCGGTGTTCAACGTCACGCGAGTACCATCGGTCAATGTCAGGTCGCGACGCTCGCCCACGGCCGCGCGATAGTCGGCGGTCCAGTTCTGCCAGTCGTTGAGCTTCCAACTGCCCCAGGCCAGTGGCGCCAGCGCGAGCAAGGTCGCCAGTTTGCCCATGGCGGCACGGCGCTCGGGGTTGCTGGGACGGTCCAGCGCCGGCATGGCCAGGGCCGGTGGCAAGCCTTGCAGTTTGCTCAACAACAATTCCGCCCGCGCCCAGGCCTGGCGGTGCGCCGGGCTGCTGTTGCGCCAGCGTTCCCATTCCAGGCGCTCGGTGTCGTTGACACTGCCTTCGCTCAGGCGCATCAGCCAGTCGGCTGCTTCATTGAGGATGGCGGGATCGACGGCATGACTATCGCGAGCAGGCATTCAGTCTACCCACATCAGGCAGTGCAGGAAGGCCTGCTTCATGTAGCGCTTGACCGTAATCAGCGAGACTCCCAACTGATGGGCTATGTCGTTGTATTTCAAGCCGCTGATTTGCGATAACAGAAATGCGCGTTTGACCGGCCCGGGGAGGGTGTCGAGCATGGCATCGATTTCATGCAGGGTTTCCAGCACCAGCAGGCGGCGTTCCGGCGAGGGCGCTTCGGGTTCGGGCAGCAGCGCCAGCGCTTGCAGATAGGCGCGCTCCAAGGCCTTGCGCTGAAACCAGTTGACCAGGATGCCACCGGCCACGCAACTGAGGTACGCCCGCGGCTCTTCGATGACCGCGACCTTCGAGGCGAGGATACGGATGAAGGTGTCATGCGCCAGGTCTGCGGCATCCAGCGCATTGCCCAGTTTGCGATAGAGTCGGGCGTACAACCAGCCATGGTGTCCGCTGTAGAGGTCTGCGACGGTGCGCAGATGACAATCGTTGGTCGCTGAACCCGGATCGCTCATGGCTGTTTATATTTTTGATAGTGAGAATTATTCCCAATATTAGTGGAGGCGCTCGTCGGCACGCAAGATCGATCTTGAGGCAATGAGCAATTGTGCTGGGGCAGGGTTGTGCGAATCGCTATTCGCTTGCCTGGTCCGGCACCCCGACCGGCCTGTAGCGCAGCAGCACCAAGGGCAACAGCACCACGCCGTAGGCAATGCTGACATAGAGGTAGGTGTATTGAAGGCCATAGACCTGGCTGAGCAAGGCCCCCAGGGAAATGCCGATGATGGACGCCGTTTGCGAAACGCCCTGGGCGAGTCCCAGCACCTGCCCCTGGCGGCTATTGTCGGTGCTTTTGGAGATGAGTGCGGTCAGCACCGGTGTAGTTGCGCCCAAGAGGACGCCCCAGGCGAAGTAGACAATGGCGAAGACCAACGGCTGACGTGTCAGGCCGGCCATGGCGGTCAGGGTCATGCAAGCGATCACGATGGCGGTGATGGCTCGCAGCGTCTGTGTCGGGTTGCGCTGCTCGAAGTAGCGTGACCAGGTGGTTGCGCACAGGATGAAGCCCAGGGCCAGCAGGCCATAGCAAAGCCCCACCAGGGCATTGCTGACGTCGAAGGTCGAACTCACATACAGCGAAAACGAAGTCTGCGGGAGCATTCGCGCCAGCAACAGAAGCCCCATGATGCCCAGCAGCGATACTGTCAACGGGTTGTATAGCCCGGGACGCGAGGGTGCGGACGGAACGCTGCCGGCTGCGGTTGTCTTCCCGACAGGCGCTACGTCAGGCAGCGTCAACGCCGCGACCACGGTGCACACTGCGCACAGGCCCGAGGCCACGATGTTGATCCAGAAAAACGTTGCATGGTCCAGGATCAGCCCGCCCGCCACCGCCCCCAGCAGCGAGCCGACATTGGTGGAAATCTGCAGGATGGCAAACAGCCTGGCCCGCCGCGATGGCGCCTCGATGCTCACGCCGTAGGCCTGGGCGGGGGCGATATAACCGGCGAACGCACCTTGCAGGAAGCGCAGGACCAGGATCACCCAGATATCGCCGCATAGCGCCAGGCCAAGCTGGGTCAGGGATAACCCGGCCAGTGCCCGGATCATCATCAGCTTATGGCCGTAGCGATCACCGATACGGCCCCAGAAAGCACTGGTCAGGATGATGCCCAGCATCGGGCCGACATACACCGCCGTGCTGGCGAAGCTGAACAGCGCGTCGTTGCTGGTCAGTTGTCGCAGGTGAACAGGCCAGAACGGCCCGCTCATCTCCATCGCACCCATGGAAACCAGCTGGATCGCAAACAACAGATAAATCAGCAAGCGAACGCTTGAACCCTGGGGGATACCGGCACGGGGCATGGACAGACTCGCAGAGGCGGAAGGCTGTGTCTTATCCGACAGTGCGTGGATCTGAGCAAGAAAAAAATGCAGCAGGTTCCTCCGGAAGCCGAACAATCGACGATTTTTTTTTGAAATCAAGGGGTTGTCAGTCTAGGCAAATGAGTACATAATTGCGCCCATCGAACGCACTGAGATGTAAAAAATCTCAATGTTTTCAAGGAGATAGCGCTTCAAAGAGGTTCTGTTTCCAGATCAGGTTTGTACGCGGTTGATGTGGCTGCATTGCATCAAACGTCTTGAGGCCGAATAGCAAAATGGTTATGCAGTGGATTGCAAATCCACCTACGCCGGTTCGATTCCGACTTCGGCCTCCACTTTTAAAAAGCTCTGTAGATCTATGATTTACGGAGCTTTTTTATTTTCGAAGCATTGAAAGATTTTGTGTTGAAAAGGGCGCGAGCTACCTTGCTTCACAGGGGAGGGATGTATATATTCCCCCCTCTTGCTGCACCAGCCAGGGCTTCGGCGATTGGATTTTGCCGACGCTCCCATGGCTAACCGCGCTACCGCCCGAATGGCGAAACTGGTAGACGCATGGGACTTAAAATCCCCCGCTCGTAAGGGCGTGCCGGTTCGATTCCGGCTTCGGGCACCATCTAAAATCAAGGGTTTGCGAGCGAAAGCTAATGCAAACCCTTGTTCGTTTCGGCTTCTGAAAACTACCGAAGAAACGGAGTCCTGCCTCCGGAGCCTCTGCACTCGGCGTTGCGATTAGCAGTGAGTACTCAGGCGGTTATCTGCTGTCCAAGCCCTGCCTAATACGCGAATCCCTTGACCATGATATTTATCATGTAGCCTCTTCTGTATCAGCACGGCTTGTACCGACTCGTCACAATCGCCGGCGAAACGCCTCGAGGATATCCCGCGTGCCCTTTTTCATTTGCAGTTGGGTGATGGCATCCAGCGGGTGCCAGAGGCAATCGCTGATTTCGTTCTGTGGCTTGGCCGCCGTCGAATCGCTGACTGACGCTTCGAATACGTGATGCTCGGTTTGCCCGTCACTGATTCGCATCAGGTAGAGCAGGTTCTCGACGTCCAGGCCAGTTTCTTCGGCCAATTCTCGAATGGCTGCCCCAGCGTGGGTCTCGCCGCGTTCGACGGTACCGCCCGGCAGCATCCAGCGGCTATTGGCTTTGCGAACCAGCAAGATATGGCGATTTTCCTCGCAAATGACGGTCGCTCGAATTTTCATGGCCGTGCTCAATCAGTGACTGTCATTAAAGTGAAATATAACTGCAATATTTGAGCCTGGCATCAATTGGCTTTGCTCAAACTGTCGATTTTTTCAATGTCTTATCCAGTACGACCGCGACGGCGCGAGAAAGACTGGACTCATTTGAGGCAGTCATCGACCCATCCCATCTGTCCGACCACCAGCACTAGGCTTTCGACCGGTTATCGCCTCAAATGAATCAGCTTCAAAAAAATGAATCCATGTTGGGTGCATTGGCCGGCCCCTCCCGGGGAAGGAAGCGAGATATGACCAGCGTTGAAGACTTCAAGATCAAATCCCATGAGCTCCTGGTGGAGCTCGATGCGGCAACGTCGGAAATGATGAAGCTCATATGTATCCATCAAATGAGTGGATCGACCTGGGATGAAGCGGTCCGCCGTCAACATGAAGCCTATGAGCAATGGGTCGCTTATTTGAATGAGCGGGGATAGGTCCTTTGGGTGCACCAAGGGTAAAAATTCTTTGAACGGCGTCTCAACGGCTGTGCCTAATCCTTAAACCGACAAGAGGATTAGGCCATGACCGAATTAGCCAGATATTTTTGGATCGCTGTCGCGGTGCTTTTGCTCCTTGTCGATTTATGGGCGATCGTCAGTGTCTTTAGAAGCGACAAGTCGGCTGGCACCAAGGCTGGCTGGGCCCTGTTGCTGATCATTCTGCCGGTTGTGGGCCTGGTTATCTGGGGCGTAGCTGGGCCGCGCGGGATCAAGGAAGGGCCGTCATCGCCGGAGCACAGCAAGGGCTAGAAACGGCTCTCCGAGTCAGCTTTTCACTGGTTTATCCAGTTACCGCCGGTGCTTTCGCAGTCTTCCTGGGCTTGCTGCAACTGTTCGATGCCGTAGTAGTACCAGGTCACCTTGGCATTATCGGGAAGATTGGCCGACCCACCGTGCTTGTCCTTGCTGGTTGAGCGGGGGTTGGCCAACGCTTCCTGGGTCAGCCTCGCCTGGCATGTCGCTACGTAACCCTCTGCACAACGCTCGACCTTACGCTTTTGGGTCGTGAGCGTTCCCTTGTTTTCATTGCTGCAGGACCAGTCGAGGGTTTCGGCGGGCATGCCTTTGTATTCGTAGCAGCTGTGGCTTTCGATCACTGGAACTGCCTGGCTCTGAGACCGAGTGATGACGTCGCAGCCTTGAGCCATCACGGCGACGGGGCTTGCACATGCAATCAATAGCAGAAATCTGGCAATCATGAAGTTTCTCCCTTTGTGGCTTTTGCACCGGTGCCTATCAATTTCGAGGTGCAAAAAAAGCCCGTGTTCCATCGGTTTTCCAACCGGTAGAACTCAAGGGGGGGCACATGTCGGGCGCGGTGCGTCAGCGGAACTTGGGCAGAGGGCGCTCAGCGGGCTTCAGCGACGTCAGTGCGCTTTGGATCGATGGGGCGTCTTTCTCGATGTCGTTGAGCCGGTCACGGATGCGCACCGCAGTGGGATGCCCGCCTTGGTGGTCGACCCAGTCGGCGATTTCCTTGCAGGCTGCCGTAAGCCTGGCCTGACGCGATTCCAGCAAGGTGAGCAGGGTGGTGATGGACTCTTTTTCGGACATGTCACACCTCCATTCAGGGTTGCATTGAGCGTTGATGAGGCAGCACAAAACCCGCCAGGGGCGGGTCATGCTATCGCTTAAAGCGTAGTTGAGTTATCTCGGTTCTGTCGAAGAATCCGGCGCCCGGCTGGACAACCGGTGCACCGGAAACAGGGTTATTTAAATCAGCCGGACTCCTTGACCCAGGACGGCGCGACGCTCGCTCGCCAACGCACGTCGGTAATACCGTATTTCTCAGCAAGGGGTTTTGAAACCCGCTTGACCTTTTCCCGTCCGAATTTCGGAATGCGCCCGACCCCCGCGTCGCAACTGGCCCAATGCCAAGCTTCGGAGTTATTCATCACTTCGGCGCGAATGATGAATGACTTCGGCTCGCCATGGAGCATGTAGTCGATGATGTAAAGCGATGGCCCGCCCATAAATCCTCCCTAATTAGTTCTATACGGATGGATACGGAGGCGTGCGGAAAATTCCATCGGATTATCCAGACGGTCAAAAATCACACCAGGTAGTCACGCAGCCAAGTCGCTGCTCGCTGTCCGGAACCAAACCCGGTTAACCTTCTCCAAGGTGAGCTTCACACCATGTGCCAGGGATTAACAGGCAAGACAGTGCGGTATCAGATAAAGGCAGAACATGAAAAACATCGCCAGGGCGCTGGTTATCGCAGTCCTCGCCATCGGTGTGTCGGGATGCATCGGCCCGCCCATCGAACTGACTCCACAAACCGAGCAAAGCCTGCTGGCACAACCCCCGATCCGTTTTTTGCTGACCTTCGATGATGGGCCCAGTGCCTCGTCTTTCTGGAACCCGAGCCTGGAGGTGCTGGATGCCCTCGCGCACAACCCGGTGCAGCCGGGGATCAAGGCGGTATTTTTTGTCCAGACCCGTGCACTAAGAGCTGGCAACAGCGACATCGGACGCTCGGTGATGCACCGTGAACAGCGCGAAGGTCATATCCTGGGCTTCCATACGGCGACTTACTGGCATACCAACCATCGCTTTCTGAGTCCTGACGAACTGGAGCAGTCACTGGTCAAGGGCGGGGGTGATATCGCCGCCATCACAGGGGCAGCACCCACCCTGGTGAGGCCGCCGTTCTGGAGCTACGACAGGCGCACCTTCGCCGCTTATCAGCAGCACGGCTTGCACGTATTGCTGACCGACCTGAGCGCCAACGATGGTAAGGTCTGGGGAATCACCGCCAGCCCACGACGGCGAATCAACCTGACGCGCCAGCTCTCTGAAGTGCGCGAACGCATCGCCGCCGGGCAGTTGCCCGCGGTTGACGGGGTGATTCCGGTGGTGGTCACCTTTCATGACCTCAACCGCTATACCGCCCGACATGCCCGGGAATACTTGCAAATCCTGCTCGACGCTGCCCGAGCCACGGGCGTGAGGACCGACGCCAAGCCCTTCTATGATGACCGTCAGGCGCTGGAGCGGGCGGCGATGGCGCGCACGGTCAAGAACACTAGCGAGCCGGTGCACTTGCCGGGTTTGTGGGATTGGTTGTGGGATTCGGATTCCCATTGAGAGGCTCAGGCCTGCGTCGCTGCGCAAGGTTGCGACGCTCGGTTGGCACCCTTGCGCAAACTGAGTGTAAGGTAGGTGGCGTAACCCTGGTTTATCTCGAAAGGAGGTGACAATGAGTACTGCGATGCTGACCAAAATGCATATCAACGGGTATGACGTGCTCAGCGTAAACAGCGGCCCATGGCGGGTCTGCACTCAGGCCGACCGATTGGGCTCCTTTGCTTCCCGTGAGGAAGCACTGGCCTACGCCGCCGCATTGCCGGCCAGGAAAAAACACGACCGCCAGGCTACGACCGCCAAATAGCGCCGTCAAAGGCGAGGGGAGTTGGCTGCGAACCGAGCCGTATGGTTCGTTGCGCAGCCGATTCCTCCATCTCTGTCAGGTGGGTGCCAGTTCCAGCGGAATCTCCAGGGTGAACAGCGCTCCCTGTCCAGGGCCGTCGCTATGCACATGGAGGTGGCCATTCATTTCAACCGCTGCCAAGGCGCAGCTGTGCAAGCCGAAGCCATGGCCGTCCTTGCGGGTGGTGAACCCGTGGTTGAAGATGCGGGTCAGGTTCTCGGGCGTAATGCCTTCGCCTCGATCCTTGACGCTGACGCACAGCGTTTTCTGATCGACGACCCGGATTCCCAAAATCATTTCCCGAGGATGATCGCTGACGTGTGACATCGCGAATTTGGCGTTACTGATGAGGTTGATCAGGATCAACAGCAACCTGTGCTTGTCACCCATGATCATCGGGACGTCCTGATAGTCCTTGATGACGGTGACGTGGTGCCGGCTCAGCGCGCCCGAGTTCATGCGTAACGCATCTTCGAACAGATCACTGATGCTCAGTGCCTCGATCAGCCTGGCAGCTCCGGCGTAGGTTTGCTGGGTGGTGACGATTTCCTTGATGTGGTCGATGCTTTTGGTCAGTTGCGCCAGTTCTTCGATAAGCAGTGTTTGCTCGGCGGCGATGGAGTCGACCAGCTCATTGAAGTAGCGGGGCAACAATTTGCCCTTTTCATCGCTGGTGATGAACTGGCCCAGGTCGTCGGCATGTTCATTCATCATTTTTACGGCTTTTCCAAGGCCCAGTGTCTTGCTGCTGCGCAACTTGCGGGTTACCAGGTCCGCGGAAATATTCACGCTGTTGAGCACATTCCCGACGTTGTGCAACACGTTAGTGGCGATCTCGGCCATGCCTGCCATCCGTGCGGCGTCCACCAGTTCACGTTCAGCCTCTTTCAGTTCGCGAGTGCGTTCTTGCACGCGCTCCTCGAGCCGTTCATTGGACGATTGCAGTTCGTGGTTGATCTGGTTGATGACGGCGTAGCTGCGAACCAGCCGCACCGCCAGGTAGATCATCAATAGCGCCATGAGGCTGGCGCACACACCCAGGTAGACATGGTATTGACGGTCCGCAGCAGCCGTCCTGCGCTGCGTCTCGTTCAACAGTTCGTTGATGCTATCCAGTTCCTGGGCCACCGGAATCACGCTGATGCGGTCAAGAAGGTCATTGACGATCGGTTGTTCCTCGATAATAGCTCTGACGTGCTGCGCCAGGGTGATGAAGGGAGGTTGATAGGTCGCGGGTAACTGGCTGATGTATCGTTCCAGTTCATTGAGCTGGTTCTGCACCTCCTTGGCTTTGTCCGAGGTGACATACAATGCGTACTCCAGCGTCGTCAGTGACAGCTCAAGCACATTGGAAGCCACCGTAAGGCGTTCCGCAGGGCTTTTGACTGTCATCTCCTTGAGCAATGTCTGAATGTCGTCTTCGATGACCGGCAGAGCGTCCAGGGCAGTGCGCAGCTTGGCGTTGTGTTGCTGGAATTGATCGACCAGTACTGTCTTGTTCTTGACCGCATCCACATAACCTTGGCGCCTGGACGCCCAAAGAGTCGCCAGGGGACCTGCGTTATTGAGCTGCTCCAACTGCTCCCATCGGCTGCCCGCCTCGGGCGGTGGCGCCAGCGACAGATTGTTGTTGACGCCGATTTTTTTCCTCAGGATCTTGACGCTCCAGTTAGCGTCGGCCTGCTTGAGTTGGCGGATGAAGTCACGGGATTCGAAGTAGGTCGATGAGTCGTACGTATAGGACTTGATCAGAAAGAATATCAGGGCTGAAAACGCAATCAGCGCGACGGCCAGCAAGGCAGGCCATTTGTACTTCTTGATAATGTAGGTCACGCGATTCTCCTGTTCAGGGCGCCTGTCGAGGGTGTCGGTGAATGCCCGGGCGGGCGGGAAATGTCAGAGCGTGAGGCGAAGAGAGCGTTGAACTGTCGTAGCGATGTTTGCGTGGGTTTGCTTTTGCCTTGGTACACGTTGAGCTCCCTGCTAACGGTGAACGTCGGGGGTCGTCAGTGACGTGAGTGTAGCGTTAACGAGACAGCTCGATGGCATTGGCCGTGAAGGCTGAGACGGTGGACGAGCGCGGCCAGGACTGGCCGCGCTCGTGAGGGTTTACTGGTTCTTGATGTCAATGAAGGGCAGGGCGCCGTTTGGCAGCACGGTGGTGGGCAATACACCATTCCAGCGCTCGGCCTTGGTGAGCTCTACCAGATTCTGGTTGCTGGCCAAGGCCTGGGCACGTGCCTTGATCGCTTCGGCTTCGGCCTTTCCGCGCAATTCGGTGGCCAGTGCGTCTGCCTTGGCCTGGGCAACTTGAGAATCGGCTTCTGCCTGGGCCTGGGTGACACGAATCTGGGCTTGAACCTGCTCGGTCGCCAGTTGCTGCTCGCGGGTCTTGACCTGCACTTCGGCGGCCATGCGCGCTTCAATGGCTTTTTCATAAGCGTCACTGAAGTCGATGTTTTCGACCTGGACGCTGTCGATGATCACCGGCCCGGTAATCGTCGCCTTGATTGCGGTCGAAATATCGTTGACCAGTTGGACGCGATTCTGCACGGCAGCCACGGCGTTGAACTTGCCAAAGACGTTTTCCACCTGGGTCGGCACCTGACGGCTGATCATCCGGTCGCGGATGCCTTCAAGATCCTTGAACTGGGTATAGACCTTCGCGACATCGGAAGGCGCGATGTGCCAGGACACGGATACCTTGAGCTGGGCGGACTGTTGGTCCTTGCTGTAGGCCTGGAGGTCTTCATAAGCCGTCACTTGGCTCTGGACGCTGATCAGGCGCACAGACTCGATAAACGGCGTCTTGAAGGACAGTCCCGGTTCAACTACCCCGACCAGCGCCCCGTTGCGCAGAAGAACGCCGCGCTCGGTTTCGTCGACCGTGTACCAACTGCCAAAGAAGACGCACAACAGGACGATGCCTACGATTGCCGCAACGAGAGAACCGATGGTTTTACTGGTCACTTTTCTTTCCTTGAGTGGAGGGGTGGTTTTTGCCATGACGGTATGTCAATCCTGAAAGACCGAAGCAGGTATTCTGAATGCCAGACACGAAAAAGCCCTGAATAATCAGGGCTTTAACGTTAGAAGATGGCGGAGGCGATGGGATTCGAACTCATGGACCTGTTACAGTCGACGGTTTTCAAGACCGTTGCCTTAAACCACTCGGCCACACCTCCGTATTGCGTTGCGGGCGCCATAATACCCGAATGAAACACACTGTCAAACTCTCTACGTAGCTTGTTACAGAGCGTCTGTTATGATCCTTGCCACTGAATGTTTCAAAACCGGAGGAGTGTCGCCATGCGCGAACAGGATTACGCAGTGAACAACAGCGTGCAGGCTGAGCAGCTAGAGGTTAGCCGCGTCCTGCGCAACACTTATGGCCTGCTGGCACTTACGCTCGCTTTCAGCGGTGTGATGGCCTACGTCGCACAACAGATGCGGGTGGGTTACCCGAACATCTTCGTCGTGCTGATCGGTTTCTACGGCCTTTTCTTCCTTACCAACAAACTCCGTGATTCGGCCTGGGGCCTGGTGTCGGCTTTCGCCCTGACCGGTTTCATGGGCTTCCTGCTCGGCCCGATCCTCAATCGCTACCTGCAAATGCAGGGCGGCGCCGAAGTGGTCAGCTCGGCCTTTGCAATGACCGCACTGGTATTTGGTGGCCTGTCGGCCTACGTGCTGATTTCCCGCAAGGACATGAGTTTCCTCGGCGGTTTCATCACCGCAGGTTTCTTCGTCTTGCTGGGTGCGGTGCTGGCCAGCTTCTTCTTCCAGATCAGCGGCTTGCAACTGGCGATCAGCGCCGGCTTCGTGTTGTTCTCGTCGGTCTGCATCCTGTACCAGACCAGCGCTATCATCCACGGCGGCGAGCGTAACTACATCATGGCCACTGTCAGCCTGTATGTATCGATCTACAACCTGTTCGTCAGCCTGCTGCAACTGTTCGGCCTGATGGGTCGCGATGACTGATTGCATCCGCAATGAGTGAAAAGCCCGCTTCGGCGGGCTTTTTTTCGTCCGCGTTTTGAGGTCGTGGCCAATAGCCTTTAAAAAGCCTTAAGCGTGATGGCACCTTTGAATAAATGATCTACACCTATGGCTAGGAACTGCATTGCCAGGGGCGGCATGAAGTGGATCGATCAGCGACTGCGCGAAATCTCGCCACACCCTCCGGATACCGTTCGCATTTGGCTATCAAGCCTTGTCTGGTCGTGCCCGATTCTTGGGCCCAAGGAGGTGGGCAACATCAGTGACCGTGGACCGTGAGCAGGTATGGGCATGGTGCCCAAGCCTGATAACAGAAGGAGACCCTGCGCATCGTTCAATTGTTCGATGGGACGGCGGGCGTTCTCCCTATAAGGAGATATCGATGAACCACCCCCAAGGAAAGATCGCTGCATTGCTGACCCTGACAGGCGCGCTGACCATGGCGGGCGCCCACGCGGGGACCTTCCCTGATTTCGGCTACGGGCCACCCAAGAGCGTCTACTCCGGTCCATTATTCCGGCTCAGCCAAGACTATCCCACCGTGGCCCCGGGCCCTTCCTCGATGCCGGCATTCTTCAAGCATCTGCCCACCACGTTCAGCAATGATTTTGAAACCTGGCGTTCCTATATGAACGAGGTCAAGGCTTATTGCCTGGAAGGCAATACGGGGATCGGCTGGGATGTGCAGAAAAACAAGGTTCGCCAGTGGTATCACATGCCATGGCAACACTATGGCCCCAATGGTCGCGAAGGTATCCGAGGGCTTACCAAGGAGGCACCGATCAAGCCATTGCAATTGGCGAGCACTCAAAAAGGCAGTGGCCAGACCTACGCAGTAGGTATCTATAACGATATAGGGGGCTACACCATTGGCCAGGTCTGGAAAGACCCGCAGAACCCTGACCCGAGCTACACCTCACAACCTAAGGGCTTTCCCAACGGTACAGTCGTCTGCAAGGCGTTGTTTGCCGATATAGACGTCACCACGGTGCCATTCCTGGCCAATCCATTGCTCTGGAATGCGTACACCACCAAGACGTTCACCTCGACAGAGCGCGCGGTGACCCAAGTCGCGCTGATTCAGATGGACATCGCCGTGCGGGACACCCGCGTGAGCGACACCGGCTGGCTGTTCGGGACGTTCCAATACAACGGTGCCGTGACCGGTAAAGCGAACTGGAACAATCTGGTGCCCGTGGGGATTATGTGGGGCAACGATCCCAAAGAGACCGGCAACGCGTTCACCAACCCGACCCCTACCGAAACCAAGATCAACCCGGCGCTCAAGCAGACAGCCATCAACGCGAACACCAAAGAGCTGCCACCCACCCATCTGGGTTGGAACGGGCGCCTCAACGGTCCCGTGGACAATCCCCAGGCCTCCTGCCTGAGTTGCCACATGACCGCTGAGTACCAGCAATTGGCGCTGATGAACCCGACCTTCCAAGCCAACCCGCCACCCGTGGGCGGTGAGGAGTGGATGAAGTGGTTCCAGAATATTCCAGCCGGCCAACCCTTTACCCCTGGCACCCGAAGCACCGACTACAGCCTGCAATTGTCCGGTTCCCTGGCCAACTTCTATGACTGGAAATGCAACCACAGCGGAGTGTATGCCGACGGCCAGAATGCTTGCGCCAAAATACAGCCCCTTAATCTGATGAAGGCGAGCAATGCGCCTGAGCAAGAGGTGCACAAAGTCCAACGCAGCCCTGAACTGGAAGACCTTCAGTAGCGTGGCCTCCGGCCTCGGACACGAACCGAGGCCGGATCCGACTCACGCCATTGGCGGCAAGCGCCGTTTGACGGGCGTTTTCTTGACGATGGCCGTATTGGTCTCGGCCAGGACATTGAGCCTGTCCAGCAGCGTGTCCAGCTGTTCCATCGAGCGCACATGCAGTCGGGCAATGAAACAGTCTTCGCCGGTCACCTTGTCGCATTCGGTGAATTCAGCGATGGCCTGGATCTGCCGTTCAACTTCCTGCAACTGCCCCGGCAGCGGGCGGATACGCACGATGGCCTGGAGTTGATAGCCGAAGCACTTGGGGTCTACCTCGACGGTGTAGCTCCTGAGCACGCCGCGTTCTTCGAGCCGGCGAAGGCGCTCGGCGACGCTGGGAGAGGACAGGCCACTCAGGTTCGCCAGAGCCTTGAGGGAGCGTCGGGAATCTTCCATCAGGGCGCTGATGAGGATCTGGTCGATGTCGTCAGTCATTTTTCAGTTCCATTAGGCGAATGCTCGAAGTTGCCTTGATAAAAAAGGTCGAAAGCCAGTTTAGCCTTTTTCAGACCATGGAGAACCCAACCACTGGCTCGGCATACTGTGCCTCACTTGCTGAAGGAGCCTGAAGATGGACAAGACCCTACGCCGCGGTTCGCTCGAAATGACTGCCGCCATGCTGATCTCCGGAACCATAGGCTGGTTCGTGCTGGTCTCGGGCCTGCCGGTACTGGATGTGGTGTTCTGGCGTTGCGTGTTTGGCACCGCCACTTTACTGCTGATTTGCGCCGGTTTCGGCTTCTTGCGTCCAGGTATCCTGACACGCACCACCTTTCTGCTGGCGGTGCTCAGCGGGGTGGCGATTGTCGGCAACTGGGTGCTGTTGTTCGCCTCTTACTCCCGAGCCTCGATTGCCATCGGTACGGCGGTGTACAACGTCCAGCCGTTCATGTTGGTCGGGCTGGCGGCTCTGTTCCTGGGAGAAAGGATCACCGCGCAAAAACTGTTCTGGCTGGCGGTATCGTTTCTCGGAATGCTGGCAATCGTCAGTTCCCACGGCGAACAAGGGCAGGGCGGCGGTGCCTATCTGCTGGGCATCGCGCTGGCGCTGGGCGCAGCGTTGCTGTACGCCATCGCAGCGTTGATCATCAAACGCCTGACCGGCACGCCGCCGCATCTGATTGCACTGATCCAGGTCAGCACCGGCGTATTGCTCCTGGCACCCTGGGCGAACTTCTCAGCGTTGCCACAGCACGCCGGGGCGTGGGCCAGCCTGTTGACCCTGGGCATGGTGCATACCGGTGTGATGTACGTGTTGTTGTACAGCGCGATTCAACGATTGCCGACGGCGATCACCGGCGCGCTGTCGTTCATCTATCCGATTGCGGCGATCTTCGTCGATTGGTTCGCCTTCGGTCATCGCCTTGAACTCCTGCAATGGTTGGGTGTGGCGGCGATCCTGTTGGCGGCCGCAGGCATGCAGCAGGGCTGGGGCATCAAGTTGCGCCGCGCAGCCCTGTCTTGAGGCACCGTTCGGCGTGGCTCAGAAGATGTAGTCGGTGGTCAGGAAGTTGGAATCGCGTTCGCGAATGATGTCGCTGATCAGCGCTTTGTTGCTGTCCTGGAACTTGGTGGCCACCAGCGTACGAATAGAGAAGGTGCGTAGCGCATCGTGAACGGACAAGGTGCCTTCGGCTGAGTTTTTCCGGCCATTGAACGGGAAGGTATCCGGGCCGCGCTGGCACTGGGCATTGATGTTGATACGTCCGACCTGATTGGCGAAGGTGTCCACCAGCTTGCCGACTTCCGCCGGATTGGTACCGAAAATGCTCAGTTGCTGGCCGAAGTCGGACTCCAGCACATAGTCGATCACGGTATTGAGGTCACGGTACGGCACGATGGGCACGACCGGGCCGAACTGCTCTTCGTGGTAGACCCGCATCGCCGTATTCACCGGGTAGAGCACTGCCGGGTAGAAGAACGAGCTGCGTGATTCGCTCCCGTGGGCATTCTTCACTTCTGCCCCCTTGGCGAGCGCATCGGCGACCAGCGAGTGCAAGTAATCGACCTTGCCCGCCTCGGGCAACGGCGTCAGCGCCACACCGTCCTCCCATGGCATGCCGGGTTTCAGAGTGGCGAGCCTGGCGTTGAACTTCTCGATGAACGCTGGCGCCACGTCCTCATGGACAAACAGGATTTTCAACGCCGTGCAGCGTTGGCCGTTGAAGGAGAGCGAGCCGGTCAAGGCTTCGCTGACGGCGTTGTCCAAGTCTACGTCCGGCAGCACCAGCCCGGGGTTCTTCGCATCCAGCCCCAGGGCGGCCCGCAAGCGGTGCGGACGCGGGTGGAGCTTCTTCAGGTCACTGGCAGCCTTGTTGGTGCCGATGAAGGCGAAGATGTCGATCTTGCCGCTGGCCATCAGTGCGCTGACGGTTTCCCGGCCACTGCCGTAGATCACGTTGATCACGCCCGCCGGGAAACTGTCGCGAAAGGCCTCCAGCAATGGACGGATCAGCAACACGCCGAGCTTGGCTGGCTTGAACACCACGGTGTTGCCCATGATCAAGGCGGGAATCAACGTGGTGAAGGTTTCGTTCAGCGGATAGTTGTACGGGCCCATGCACAAGGCCACGCCCAAGGGGACGCGGCGGATCTGCCCGAGGGTGTCCTGTTCCAGCTCGAAGCGGCTGGAGCGTCGGTCCAGCTCCTTGAGGGCGTTGATGGTGTCGACGATGTAGTCGCAGGTGCGGTCGAATTCCTTCTGGGAATCCTTGAGGTTCTTGCCGATTTCCCACATCAGCAGCTTGACTACGGCCTCGCGTTGCTCGCGCATGCGCGCCAGGAAGGTTTCCACATGACGGATGCGCTCGGCGACGCGCATCGTCGGCCACTGGCCCTGGCCGCGGTCGTAAGCCCGGACGGCGGCGTCCAGGGCGGTGAGGGCGGTCTCGGCATCCAACAGCGGTGTGCTGCCTAGAATCACTTGCTCGTCGCCCAGCTCACCCGCCAGGTAAACGGGGCTGCGCACGACGGCCAGTGGTCCCTGCCAGGTTTTCAGGATGCCGTCGACCAGGTATTCGCGCTGTTCGATCCGGCCTTCGAGGCGGTAGGCGTCCGGGATGTCGGCGGCACTGGGAAACAGGTTGGCGAGAAAAGGGGCGGTGGTCATGTCGTTACTCCATCAATGAAATGAGCCATGGGCGGACGGCTTGCAGGTATAAATCGCTTTTAGCGTTATACGCCTTAATGGAGGTGTTTTTTAAGTGGCGGCAGATTGCTCGCGCCTGGCGATGTCGTAGGAGCTACCTCGCGAAGCGAGGCTGCGATCTTTCCCCAGGCACTTGAGTTCCAAGCGAAAGATCGCAGCCTCGTTGCACTCAACAGCTCCTACAAAGCTTTTGCTCACCAGCGCATCCGCACGCCCATGCTGGTGATGATGCCATTGAGGTCGTTGTCGTCGACGTCACTGCTGTAATCGGCGCTGACATACAGGCTTACCGCCGGCGTGACCCGTGCCACCAGGCCCAGGCCGACTTCGACGGTGGAGGATTTCCGGCTGCTGCTGATCTTGTCGACCTTGTCCAGGGACAACGTATCGGCGCTCTGCACCGTGTGCCACAGGTTGGTGCGCACATAGGGCTCCATGCCCAGGCCATTGACCTGGTAGTTACCTTTGAGTCGTGCACCGACGCGGCCGCTCCAACTGCTCAGTTCATTGCCGGTACCGCTCTCGGTATTCGGCGTATCGAGGGTGATGCGCTGGTTGATCAACTGCGCCTGGGGTTCGACTACCCAGTGTGTCCCGATGCCAATCGGAAAGCCACCTTCGACCGACAGCGTCACCGCATTACCTTCGGCGGCCTGGCGCTGGCCTTGTTCGGTGCGACTGTAGCCATTGACCCGGCCGCCACTGGCGCTCAGGTCCACGTGCCAGCCCGCAGGCCCGGTCAGGCTCCAGTAGGCGCCAAGGCTCGAGCCTTTGAGGTTGACGGCATCCTTGCCTGGATCGGCCATGACAGGCGTCACCAGCAGGCCATTGCCGGTTGAAATAATCTGGTTTTGTCCACTGATCAGCCCCATGCGCTGGGTATGGCCGCTGTCGTTTCGTAATGTGAACAGGGCGGGGCTCTTGCTGGAGGCGGGGTCACTGCCGATCGCTGCGGTACTGAGGTCGTGGGACTGTGTTCGGCCATACCAGGGCTGCGTTGTCTCCTCGCCAGGCCAGGCCTGTACCTCCATGGAGGAAAGCAGCAACAACGAAGTAGAGAGGGTGTGGAAGGTGATGGTGATCTCTTGTGGACGGAGGGAGGTTTTCATGGTGGCCTGCCTTGCAATCGCATGCATTTCTCGCTTTTTGGCGTCTCTCCTACCCCGAATGAGGGGCGACCGAATGGATTGAGGCAAGCCTCTGGCGGCCCGCGTTTGCGGGTTCCAGAGGCCTGCCCCTGACTGTATTTCCGGGGGTAGTACCGTGTAGTCAAGAAGACTGATGGCACTGCGTCAAGAAAATGGACGATGAATGGCAGGCTGAAATCAGCCTCAATAAGAGGCTGATTTCAATTGCTTATTTCAGATCATATTTGGGCGTCAAATCACCGTCGGGGTTCCTGTCTACCAACTGATCCGTAAGCCGATTCTGCCGGCCACGGCGCGTTGCTGGTTGCTGTCGAAGTTTTGGCTGTAGTCCGCGCCGGCATACATGGCGACTGTGGGCGCCAGGCTCACGGTGACGCCAATCCCGAGGTCACCGGTGGACGCGCGCTGTTGGGTCTCGACCCGTTCGGTGTCGTCGAACGTCACCGAGTCGGTGCCGGAAAACGTGTGCCAGAGGTTGGCGCGCAGGTAGGGTTCCACGGGCATGCCGCTGACCTGGTAGCGGCCCTTGAGGCGAGCCCCGAGACGGCCGGTCCAGGCACCGTCGGAATCGAACTCGACCTTGGAGACCCCATCGTTTTGCGTGTCCAGGGACACTTTCTGGTGGATGATCTGGGCCTGGGGTTCGACGACCCAGTTGGCGCTCACCGCGAAGGGATAGCCGGCCTCCGCCGAAACAGTCAGGGCGTGCCCACGATTGTCGATTTTCAAGCCGCGTTCGGAGCGGTTGTCACCGTTCAGTCGCGTGCCCATCACCACTGCATCGACGTAGCCGCCGGTAGGGTCGGTGAGCGTCCAGTACAGTCCATAGCTGTCGCCGTCGAGTTCTATCTTGCCGGCGTGTCGATCTTCGAAACCCAGGTTGAAGCCTTTGACATCGCCGTTCAGCTCCGTGTGGCCGACGAAGAAACCAATGCGTTGGGTCTGGCCGCCGGACAGCAGGGAGCTGTACAGATCGTTGCCCACCTGGAACCCCTTGATCGACCCATCGAACCGCGGCGTCACCGTACCGGCCCAGGTTTGCTCCAGATCCTTGCCGTAGACCCGGCCCCAACCCGCGCCGAAGGCGCCAGTTTCCGTGAGCAGGCGCTGGTCGCCCTGGCGATCATGGAACGTGCCCAGGGCCATCAGGGTCAGTTGCGCCGCCGCTGGAGGCAATACTGACCAGGTCGGCACTTCCGGGCGATATAACGGGATAGGTGCCGCACCGGGCACCGCAGTTGGCAACGGCGGTAGCGTCGGGACCGGTGGCGCACCTGGTGCGGGAGGCGCCGTTGGGATGGGAGCGGCTACCGGCCCTTCAATCAAGCTGGAGCGCAGGTACCAGTTGTTTGGATTACCGGTCGCGCCGCCCTTGAACAGGCGGTAATCGAACGCACCGGCCGAGATGGACTGCCCCTGTGAAAAGGCATTGATGTCACTGACCGCGCCCCCCTGGGCCTGGACCACTTCGATACCGTCCTGGGTCGTCCGCGCGCCCGTGCCGCCCAGGTTCGTGACTATGATGGTGGTAGTGCCGGTGAGCGTCCCGCCATTGACCACCAATTTGTCACTGGCAGAGCCATCGGCGCCGACTGCCGTTTGCACATGCAACTGGCCATTGTTGCCGACGTAGTTGCCCTGGACGGTAAGCGTGTCGTTGGTGCGGGTGTTGCCCTGGGTAAGGTCTATCGTCCCGGCGTTGTTGAGCGTCGCCAGTTGACCGGCGGTAAAAGGGGCGATGACGCCCTGGGTCGCCGTCAGCGTGCTGCCGCTTTCGATGTTGAGCGTCCCGGTGCCGGTGGCGCTGTCACCCAAGGTCAGCGTGTCGTTAAGGTCCAGTTGCGAACCTTGGGTGAGGTTGACCGTTTCCCAATTGAGGTAACGGGCGCCGGTGCTGGAGGTGCTGCCTTCGAAGGTCAAGACGTCCTGGCCCAATCCGCCATTCACGCTAGGGGTGATGCTCAGCCCGGCTTCATCTAGCGTGCTCAGCCGTGCCGTGTCGTTGCCTTCGCCCATCAGGATGGCCGAGTGAATGAGGCCGCCGCTCCATTGGAATTGGTCATCGCCGGCACTGGCCCGGACTTCGCCGAGGATTTCGCCACCGCTGACGGTAATGCTGTCGTTGCCGCCGCTGACACTGACATTACCGCCGATCCGTCCTGCGGAGAGGATGATGGTGTCCTGGCCGAAACCGGTCACCAGGTTGCCGATGATGTTTCCGCCGGACATATTGAAAACATTGTCATCGAGTTTCATGTCGACCCGGCCAATGGTGCCGCCGGTCATCTCGGCGTGGTCGCCGTCTTCGAACGCATCGACGATGGTCCCACCCGTCATCAGGAAGGTATCGAGGCCGTCGCCTTGGGCCAGAGACAGGATCCTGCCACCATTCATGACGAAATCATCGGCCTCCGAACCTTGCTCGACATCACCGTCAATCACGCCGTTGGCGTTAATCACGATGCGGTCGACCCCGGTGCCGAAGGTAACGTCGCCGGAAATGACGCCGCTGCCGTTGGCGGGCAGGGTCAGGCTGTTGTTACCTGCAAGGTCCGTCAGCCCGGGGCTGGTGCCGCTGTCGCAGACATAGGTGTCATCGCCGGCGGTTGGTGCCAGCGTGCAGGCTGCCATGGCGGCCGGTGCGGGGAACAGGAAAGGGGCCGATACCCATAAAGCGTTGAGCAGCCGATTGAGTCGTTTGTTGTGCCGAATCATGTGCTATCCCTCTGCATCGGCATTTCGCAAATGCCGGTTCCAGCATTGGTTGCACAACAGATGGCACACAGGGCCTGGCAACGCTCGCTGTATGGGATGGCACCCTAGCAACGAATAAAGGGCGTCGCTACTGTCAGAACTTACAGGTCACTGCGCAGAAACAGCGGCCAGGATCAGCCTTACAAATGCACTTCCACCGAAAGTGGCAGGTGATCGCTCAGGTGCGTCCAGGGTTTGCTCCCAAGTATTTGCGGGGCGTGGCTGCTGGCGTTACGCAGGTATATGCGGTCCAGGCGCAGCAGCGGGAAACGGGCCGGGTAGGTCCTGGCCGGGCGACCGTGGTGGTGCTCGAAGGCTTCATGCAGGGAGCCATGGCGGGCGAGGGTGAGGTTACCCCGCAATTGCCAGTCGTTGAAGTCGCCGGCGATGATCACAGGGGCGTCCTCGGGCAGCGAATCGAGCAGTTGGCAGAGCAGTTTGAGCTGTAGTTGACGATGGCTTTCCAGGAGACTCAGGTGCACGCAGATCCCGTGGACGGCGGCGTGGCCGGGCACATCCAGCACGCAATGCAACAATCCGCGCCGCTCCGGACCGGTGATGGACACATCGAGATTGCGGAACTGGCGGATCGGGTACTTGGAGAGCAGAGCGTTGCCATGATGGCCATCGGGGTAGACCGCATTACGGCCGTAGGCGAAATCGTTCCACATGCTGTCGGCGAGGAATTCGTACTGGGACGTCTGGGGCCAGTTGTCGTAGCGTGACGCGTGTCGGTCGTGTTCGCCCAGCACCTCTTGCAGGAACACCAGGTCGGCGCCGGTACTGCGCACCGCTTCGCGTAGTTCGGGCAGGATGAAACGACGATTGAGGGCGGTGAAACCCTTATGGGTGTTGACCGTCAGGATCCGCAGCCGATGAACCGCCGCGGGCGCGTCCGATGGCATTGGTTCGACGGCGCGCCAATCGGGATCTTGAGACACGTTCACTCCTGAATCAGACGTACTTGTTCATGCGACTGACCCAAGGTGCCGGCAGTTCCGGATTTTTCATATCCTTGCCGATCGCTATCGCGAGCAAGCTCGCTCCCACAGGGGGCGCAGGCGTGCGCAGATGTTGCAGTACCCCGCAAATCCAATGTGAGAGCGAGCCTGCTCGCGATTGGCGGTGTGTCTGAACCACCGCCCTCCGCGAACAAACCCAGCTTTACAGGTGCGTATTCAGATGAACACAATCTCATAGGGCAAGCCCATCCGGTCAAGGATGACCCTGGGTAACAGTGGGGCGATGCCGCTCGCCGGTTCGCCGGCAAGTTGGCTGACGTAGGCGTACATGGCGTGACGCTTGCGGGCGGTGGTCCAGACGTCGAGGCGCAGTTTACGGGCCCGGTGCCAGGGGATTTTATTTTGCTCGCGCACTGGCCAGTGCCAGGCCCACACCGGCAGTTCGTTGAACGCCACACCGACTTTGTCGGCGGCCAGCGCCCCGGCGCGGCCGACGGTGTCGTGATCGCTGTCGCCATCCTGGCGCCAGGTGCTGAATACCACGTCACCGGGCCGCAGGTGGCGAGCTATGAAGCTAGCCAGTTCGGCCTCGTGTTCGGCCAGGGCCTTTTCCGGGAAGCCGCCGCGCACCCATTGCAGGCCGTTGGCCGCAATGCCAAGGCGATGCAGGGCGTCCACGCTTTCCTGGGGGTGAGGGCGGTGTGTACGCAGGCGTTCGTCGGTCCACAACGGTGAGCCGGGGTGGGCCAAGTCTCCGTCGGTGACCGAGATCAGCAACATGGGTTGGTTCAGGTTGCTCAGCAATTGCAGCAATCCGCCACAGGCCCCGACCTCATCGCCTGGATGGGGGGCGAGGATGACCGCACGGGCGCCGGCGGGAATGAGCGTCTGGGTACTGATGATTGGAATATCGGCCAGTTGCGCAGCACTGTTCCAGATTTGCGGGTGCTGTCGGCCAGGCAAGCGAGAGGCAGGTTTCATAAGCGACATCCTTGTATGTGTTCAATCTTTCAGCCATGCACCGGGCCTACTGTCCGGTGGTTCCGATGTGGGCATGACTGCGATTCACAGCGCTCCGAATCCTGGAGACTACCGCATATGAAGTATTGACCATCTCGGCCGATTCGTCTCGTGACATGTGCATCTGCACTGCATTTTTTTCTTCAAACTGGCAGGTGTGCATCGAAAACCGCTTCCTTGCGGTCCTCATGGCAGCTTACAGCGGGTGTTTCATTCCTCGTCTTCGCGTTGCAGTTCGAACAGCAGCAGCGAGCGCCCGGTGACGGAGTATTCAGAATCGAACTCGAAGCGCTCCTGTCCTCGAACGGCCGGTTGATTGGTGTCGACCATGCAGGTCCAGAAACTGCCCTCGGGGACTTCCGGCAAGCTGAAATTGACGATGTCATGATGCGCATTGACCACCAGCAGCAGCGTCGCATCGCCGCCCTTGCGTCGAATACCGGTCTCCTGGGCTCGCCCGTCCATCAGCATCCCCAGGCAGCGACCATGGCCGTCCTGCCATTGTTCAGTGGTCATTTCGCTGCCGTCCGGGGCCAGCCAGGTCACGTCCTTGACGCCGATGTCCTCGTTGTAGTTACCCACCAGGAATCGCCCGCGCCGCAGGATCGGGTAGGTCAGGCGCAATTTGATCAGGCGCTTGACGAACTTGAGCAGCGCCGCGCCATCCTCGCTCAGGTCCCAATTGACCCAGCCGATCTCACTGTCCTGGCAATAGGCATTGTTATTGCCGTGCTGGGTACGGGCAAATTCGTCGCCGGCAACGAGCATCGGGGTGCCTTGGGCCAGCAGGAGGGTGGCGAAGAAGTTGCGCATCTGCCGATGGCGTAGCGCGTTGATCTCCGGATCGTCCGTCGGGCCTTCGACGCCATGGTTCCAGGACAGGTTGTTATTGCTGCCGTCCTGGTTGTTCTCGTCGTTGGCTTCGTTGTGCTTGTCGTTGTACGACACCAGGTCATTCAAGGTGAAACCGTCGTGGGCTGTGACGAAGTTCACCGAGGCGTATGGACGCCGGCCACGCTGGTTGAACATCTCGCCCGAGGCTGTCATGCGGCTGGCGAAATCGGCGAGCTGGCCATCATCCCCCTTCCAGAAGGCACGCACCGTGTCGCGGAACTTGTCGTTCCACTCGACCCAGCCCGGCGGGAAGTGCCCCACCTGATAACCTCCAGGACCACAGTCCCAAGGCTCGGCGATCATTTTCACCTGGCGCAGTACCGGGTCCTGGCGGCAGGCAACGAGGAAGCTGTGGCGTTCGTCGAAGCCGTCATGGTAGCGGCCGAGAATGGTCGCCAGGTCGAAGCGGAAGCCATCGACGTGCATCTCCGTGGCCCAGTAGCGCAGGGAATCGGTGACCATTTGCAGAACGCAAGGATGGCTCAGGTCCAAGGTGTTGCCGGTGCCGGAGTCGTTGATGTAGTAGCGCTTGTCATCGGGCATCAGCCGGTAGTACGAGGCGTTATCGATGCCGCGCATGGACAGGGTGGGGCCCTGTTCGTTGCCTTCGGCGGTGTGGTTGTAGACCACATCGAGGATGACTTCCAGGTTGGCCTCGTGCAGGTGGGCGACCATCTCCTTGAACTCGGCGATCTTGCCGCTGGCCAGGTAACGTGGGTCCGGGGCAAAGAAGGCGATACTGTTATAGCCCCAATAATTGGTCATGCCTTTGTGCAGCAGGTGCTGGTCATTGACGAAGGCATGGATGGGCAGCAGTTCCACCGAGGAAACCCCCAACTTGCGGATATGCTCCAGCACATCGTCGACCATCAGCCCGGCGAATGTACCGCGCAGGTTTTCGGGTACCGCAGGGTGGCGCATGGTGAGGCCGCGCACATGGGTTTCATACAGGATGGTCTTGTCCCAGGGCACGCTGACGCGATGGTCGTGGCCCCAGGTGTGCGCCGGATCGATGACTTTGCACTTGGGGACGAACGGGGCGCTGTCACGCTCATCGAAACTGAGGTCGCCGTCGGGATGGCCAATGGTGTAGCCGAACAGGGCTTCGGACCACTTCAATTGACCGACCAGCTGCTTGGCGTACGGATCGATCAGCAGCTTGTTCGGGTTGAAGCGATGACCGTTCGCCGGGTCGTATGGACCATAGACCCTATAGCCGTAGATCAATCCCGGGTGGGCATCAGGCAGATAACCGTGGTAAATCTCGTCGGTGTATTCCGGCAGTTCGATGCGTTCGAGTTCGACTTCGCCGGCATCATCGAAAATGCACAGTTCGACCTTGGTGGCATTGGCTGAAAACAGCGCGAAATTGACCCCGAGGCCATCCCAGGTTGCACCCAGTGGAAAAGGCAGCCCCTCACGAATCCGCGAAGCCTCGATAACGGGCGGCGGCGTGGTTTTGTTTGGACGGGTCATAGTTGCTCCTGCAAAAGACAGACAGATATAGCGATGCGGTTCACTTGAGAGGGGTGGTTTCCCCTTCACCCGTGGCGAGGAGAGTTATCCCCGCTGTGTGGGACAAGTTGCTCTCTGTGGGAGCAAAGGTTGCGGCGATGAAGCGATGCGCTTGTTTCGCGAGCAAGCTTTGCTCCCACCTGGCAAGGAGACCGATGGGAGATGAATCAAACCGCTGGTGGTTTGCGCGCCGCCCGGGGCTTTTTATCCGCAGGCTTTTGCGCCTCGGTGGTCGCGACCGGTTTGGTCGCCGGCTTGGCCTTGGGTGTCGCGCTTTTTGGAGCGCTCTTGGCAGCGGTGCTCTTGGTCGCCACGGGGGGCTTGGCGCCATCCGCTTTGCTGGCCGCTGATTTGCTCGCCGCCTTGGGAGGCTTGCTGGGCGCCAGGGCTTCGGCTTCGGCGAGTTTGCGCGCCATCTCCCAGTGGCGTTTTTCCTGCCCGCTGGGCTTACCCTCGGACTCCCAGATCTGATAGGCGAATTCGCGGATGCGTTTATCGTCGGTACTCATCGCAGTGCTCCTGATTCAACTCAAGATTGGATAAAGACATTGACCGGGAAATCCCCCAGTGCGGTGCTGATCAGCAGCTCCCTTTGGGGTGTGACTGTTGCACTTGAAAAAAGTCCCTTCAGTTTTTCCTCCTCGGCGGCGAACGGTAACGACACGCGGGTATCGCCCCAATCCGACGCAGCCACCAGCGGCACGGCACTGTTTTCCAGCAAGTGCGCCGCATGGATAGGCGCGACAATGATCGCCCGTTGTTGCCCGTCCTCACGCATGAAGGCCAGTACCCGTTGGGCCTGTTCGCCGAGCACTTCCAGCGGCTGGTAGCGGCCCTGGCGCCATAGCGACGGATACTCGGCTCGCACTGCCAGTGTCCTGGCGATCAATGCCTGTTTGACTCGCCCGTCACGCCAATCGCGTATCAGCGCGGCTGGAGAGTTGTCGGCCCGTAGCGCCTCGCGGCGGGCCTGGAAGTCCACAGGCCGGCGGTTGTCCGGATCAACCAGGCTGAAGTCCCAGAACTCGTTGCCTTGGTACAGGTCCGGTACGCCGGGTACGGTCATGCGCAGCAAAGTTTGCGCCAGACTATTGAGGGCACCCGCCGGGGCGATGGCCTGGACCGCCTCGGCGATGGCGCTGCGCAACGGCAGCCCCTCATCACCCAGCAGCAACCGTTCGAGAAACATCTGCGTCGCTTGCTCATAAGCGTCGTTGACGGCCGCCCAGCTGCTTTGCAGCTTGGCTTCACGCAAGGCCTTGCGTTGCCATTGCCACAGGCGTTCGTTGTAGTCGGCCAGGGCCTTGTGGTCCTGCAGGTTGAGGTCCAGCGGCCAGCTTCCGAGCAGCGCCTGGTACAGAATCAGCTCATCACCGGCCGAAGGCGCCGACGGGTCGCTGTGCAGCGAAGGCGCAAGGATGCGCCATTGCTCCACGCAGGCGGCATACCAGTCGGCGCGCTCGCTGAGTACGGCCAGCCTGGCACGGGTGTCTTCGCCGCGCTTGTGGTCGTGGGTGGCGGTGGTGATCAGGTTGTCGGGAAAGTGTTCGAGTCGCTCAAGGCAGGCGTGGTGGAACACCTCGGCCGGGGCGCTGAAGCGCTCGGTGTCATAGCCCACGTCATTGCGCGACAACAGCACTGCCGAGCGATAGAGCGCGGTGTCTTCCACGGCTTTGGCGGCGGCTGGCGAGGTCAGTTGCTGGAAACGCACGCAGGCATGGCGCAGGCGTTTACGCTGGCTGCCGCGCGGACGTTGCCGCCAGGGCATCCCACCGAGCCATCCGGCCAGGCAATCGAGCACCGGCCAGTCAGCTTCGCTGAGGGTTTGCCGGGCGCCTTCCAGGGCCTGGTTGAAGAACACTTCGTCTTCGGCCGACCGCCCCAGGGGCGTGATGTAGGTGCGATACACCGGGAAATGCACGATCAGCTCTTGCAAGGCCCGGCGGATCGCGCCCAGGGTCAGGTCGCGGGTCATCACATCGTCCCGGGCCACTTGCAGCAGGGCCTGGGCGACGCTTTCGAAGTCGCCGGCCAGGGAACCATTGAGAATCTGTTGGCGGGCCAGGCGCGCTTCTTCAATGAAGTGCGCCGGTCGCTCACTGTGCCGGCTCCAGAATTCGGCAAGGGGCTCGGCACCGGCCGGGTCATGCTGGAGCAGCGAAACCTGGTTCATGAACTCGTAACCGGTGCTGCCGTCGATGTTCCAGTCCCGTCGCAAGGTTTCGCCATCGCCAAGGATTTTCTCGACGAAAATCGGCAGGTGCCGCGACGGCGAAAGCGAATCGACGCGTCTGCGCAATTTGCGGCAGTAACCGCGAGGGTCGGCAAGGCCATCGATGTGATCGATCCGCAGCCCGTCCACCAATCCTTCACCGATCAATTCGAAAATCTTGGCATGGGTCGCCTCGAATACCGCCGGACGCTCGACCCGCAGCCCGCCCAGTTCGTTGACATCGAAAAAACGCCGCCAATTGATATCGTCCGCGGCTGTGCGCCAACTGGCCAGGCGATAGCTTTGGCGCTCCAGCAATTGATGCAGGCGTTCGAAGCCCTGGGGCTGGGTAGAGTCGTAGCCGCCCAGGTTGTCCTCGATGGCGCTCAGGATGCCGTTATCTGTCGCCAGGCTTTGCAATTCTGCTTGCAGTGGGCGGGCGAGGGTGTGGGCATCGGTCTGGTAATTGAGCGTGGTGAAGCGCTCGGCCAGGGATTTGAGCGACTCGGCTTGCCCGGCGGGCAGGGTTTCGGCGGGTTTGAGCAGTTCGCCGTAGTACATCGGGCAAATGGGGAAGTGGTGTTCGTAGTGCTCGACATAGAAGCGGCCATGGGCGGCATCGAAGCGCAGTTTCAAGGTGCCTTCCTGCAACGCCACGCCGTAGTCGCTGCCCAGGAACGGCAGCAACAACTGGCCCTCCATCAGCGGGTCCGGGGAGTGCCACTGGATGTCGAAGAATTCACCGTAAGGGCTCAGGCGGCCCCATTCGAGCAAATCCAGCCACCAGGGATTGTCATTGCCGCCAACGGCCATGTGATTGGAAACGATGTCGAGGATCAAGCCCATCCGGTGCTCGCGCAAGGCTGCGACCAGGCGCTTGAGCGCTGCTTCGCCGCCAAGCTCGGGGTTGACCAGGGTCGGGTCGACGACATCGTAGCCGTGCATCGAGCCGGCCCGGGCCTTGAGCAGTGGCGAGGCATAGATATGGCTGATGCCCAGCGCGGCGAAGTACGGCACCTGGGGGATGGCATCGTCCAGGGTGAAGCCTTTATGAAACTGCAGGCGCAATGTTGCCCGCAGGGGTTGGATCAATGTCTGCTTCATCGGTCACGCTCGTTCGCCTGAAGTCTGGCACAGGCGAGTATTTCCAGACGCCGGGCGGCGTCCGGGTCATCCAGTAACGCCTGGCTTTGCTGGGTCAGGCGGCGGCGCCAATTGGGGTGGGTGTCGATGGTGCCCGGCAGGTTCGCCTGTTCCTCGATGCCCAGGGCGTCTTCGAGAGGCAGCAACACCAGCGGCGCGCGGGTGTGGCCGAGGAAGCGCACGCTGGCATCCAGTACCTGGTCGGTTTCGCGGTGTTCCTCGCGAAAGTTCTGCGGATCCTGGTTCAGTACCTGGCGCAGGCCTTCACGTTCGCGCTCGCGGTGTTTGCGCCAGTCCATTTCGGTGTGGGAATCGATCAGGTCCAGCCGGGCGTTCCAGTCGATGTCGTGACCGTGCCACCAGCCATTGAGCGTTGGCAAGTCATGGGTGCTGGTGGTTGCCAGGGCATTGTCCGGCCAATCGAGGATTGGCTTGAAGTGGGTGTTGTCCTGTTCGAACAACAGCACGCGCATGCCCAGGATCGAGCGGGCGCTGAGTTTTTCCCGCAGGCCATCTGGCACGGTGCCAAGGTCTTCGCCGAGCACAATGGCTTGGTGACGATGGGATTCGAGTGCCAGCAGGCGCAGCAGGTCGTCTACCGGGTAATACAGGTAGGCGCCATCGGAGGGTGGGGCGTCGTTAGGAATCACCCAGAGCCGTTGCAAGCCCATGACATGATCGATGCGCAAGCCGCCGGCGTGGGCGAAGTTGGCCCGCAACATTTCAATGAATGCGCGAAAGCCGTTACGCACCAGGCCTTCCGGGGAAAACGCGGAGATCCCCCAGCCTTGGCCGGAGCGGTTGAGAATGTCGGGCGGTGCGCCCACGGTCAGCGAAGCGAGCAGTTCGTCCTGTCGGCTCCAGGCCTGGCTGCCACCGCCATCGGCACCCACCGCCAGGTCGGCGATCAGGCCAATGCCCATGCCGCTGGATTTGGCTGCGCTCTGGGCACGTTCCAGGCAGCGAGCGATCAACCATTGGCAAAAGGCGTGGAAGCCGATTTCATCGGCATTTTCTTCGGCAAAATGGCCCAAGGCCGTACTGCGCGGATCACGCCATTCTTCCGGCCACTGCCGCCAGTCGAGGCTTTCGCCGCGGGCGGCGCGTTCGGCCTGCAAGGCCTCGAAGCGGCAATGGTTCTCCAGGGCTTCGCCGCTGGTGTGACGGAAACTGCTGAAGTCTTCATGCAGCGGATGCTCGCCCTGGCTGAAGCCGTCGTAAAGGGCCCGCAGGATTTTCTGCTTGGCTTGGGCGGCGACCGGCCAGTCGATCAGTGGCTGCTCTTCCAGGGTACGCAGTTGATTGGTCAGGCCGGTGGCGTCGATGGCGGTGCGCAGGGCGCGTTCGCCGAGGATGGTCCCCGGCGCCGCGTACAGGCTGTTGAGAAACAGTCGGCTCGACGGTGAGTAGGGGCTGTAGCGCCCGGTGTCGCTACTGAACATGGCATGCATCGGGCTGATGGCAATGGCCTCGGCCCCGCGCTCGCCGGCCACCCGTGCCAGTTCCTCCAGGGCTTGGGTATCACCGAAGCCGCCGTCACCGGGACGCCTGAGGGCATACAGTTGTGCGCTCAGGCCCCAGGCCCGTGGTGTCGGGTCGTCCACCGCATCGGCCAC
Source organism: Pseudomonas sp. FP2300 (assembly GCF_030687595.1). Taxonomy (NCBI): domain Bacteria; kingdom Pseudomonadati; phylum Pseudomonadota; class Gammaproteobacteria; order Pseudomonadales; family Pseudomonadaceae; genus Pseudomonas; species Pseudomonas sp. FP2300. Next base: position 3,740,124 of record NZ_CP117440.1, on the reverse strand, counting down.
GCTGTAGCAACGGGCCGGTGCGACGGCGAGGGTGAAATGCTGGTCCTGGATGCTGACGTGCTGATAACCCACTGGGACCATCCCCGGCAGCTTGGCGTCGGCATCGAGGTTCAGGTTCAGTGTCGCGCCATCTTCGAGTTTGATTTCGCAGGGCGTCCCCGCCTCGAAGTAGCGGCTCAAGTCCAGGCTGGCCCCGACGTCGGCGGTGATCAGCGGTGGCAATTGATGGTTCTGTTGAGCTTCCTGCAACTGCAGCAGGCTGGCGTCGATTTCCTGGGCGCTGCCGGCTGGGTGGCCCAGGCCGGTAAGGACCGAGCGCAAGACGGCCGGCGAGACTTTCTGGGCCCGGCCATTGGCATCGATCCAATCCACCGCCAGGCCCGCTCTTGCGGCGAGGATTTCCAGTTGCGCATCGCTCATAGGCGCTCTCCAGTGATGTTGGGCAAGGTTGTCGCCTGCGTCAGACTGACCAGCGCGCTGTAGGGCGCAAGAACGCCCTGTTGCAACAGACCCTCGAGCGGCTGTGGATGTTCGAAAAGAATGCGTACCTCTTCCGGGGCGCTGTGTGCGACGGGCTGATCACTCAGGTTCAGGTCGATGCGCAACACACTGCCATCGCCCAGCCGCCAGCGTGCGCTGACGGCGCCACGGCCCAGCACATCGGCGCCCAGCGCCTGGGCACCGGGCAGGCGCGGGACGATTTCTTCACGGCGAATTTTCAGCAGTTGTCGATATAGCGCCTCGTTGGCCTGTTGCTCCGGGCCTTGCGATTCCAGGCTCGGGCGTGAAGCCTCGAAGGTGCTGGCCGCGTTGGGGTCGGGAATCTGTTCGCGTTTCTGCGGATCGGCAAAGGCACTGAAGGCCTTGAACTCGCTGCGTCGGCCTTCGCGTACGAGTTCTGCCAGCTCGCCGTGGTGGCTGGTAAAGAACAGGAACGGTTGTTCGGCCGCCACCTCGTCGCCCATGAACAGCAGCGGGATCATCGGTGACAACAGCAACAAGGCTGTCGCCGCTTGCAGTGCCTGGGGCACGGCGAGCTGATGCAGGCGTTCGCCCAGGGCTCGGTTGCCGATCTGGTCATGGTTCTGCAGGAACAGTACGAACGCGCTCGGCGGCAGGTGCCCACTGGGTTCGCCCCGGGATTCGCCATGGCGATTGATGTGGCCCTGGAAGACGAACCCCTGGCTGAGGCAACGTGCCAGTTGTTCCGTCGGCTGTTCGGCATAGTCGGCGTAGTAAGCGTCGGTTTCACCGGTCAGCAGCACGTGCAAGGCATTGTGCCCGTCGTCGTTCCACTGGGCGTCGTAGCCGTGTTCCAACAGGCTGGCCTGGTTGTGTTCGTTTTCCACGGTCAGCCAGACATGCCGGACCGGGTCTACCTGCTCGCGCACCCTGGCCGCCAGCTCCTGGAGAAAGTCCGGGTCTTCAATGGCGTGTACCGCGTCCAGGCGCAAGCCGTCGAAACGGTATTCCAGGAGCCACATGAGCGCGTTGTCGATGAAAAAGTCCCGTACCTCACGGCGCCGGAAATCAATCGCCGCGCCCCAGGGCGTGTGCTTGTCTTCGCGAAAGAAGCCCTTGGCGTAGCGGTGCAGGTAGTTGCCGTCGGGGCCGAAGTGGTTGTAGACCACATCGAGGATGACCGACAACCCATGGCCGTGGGCGCTGTCGATCAGATGCTTGAGCTGTTCGGGTGTGCCGTAGGAGGCCTGGGGTGCGTAGGGCAGGACGCCGTCGTAGCCCCAATTGCGATCCCCAGGAAACTGCGCCAGCGGCATCAGCTCGATAGCGGTGACGCCCAGCCCGGCCAGGCGTGCCAAATGCTGCTCGACTCCGTTGAAACCACCCAGGGCGCCGACGTGCAATTCGTAAATCACGGCTTCGTGCCAGGGGCGGCCGGACCATTGAGTGTGCCGCCATGAATAGGCATGCGGGTCGACCACCACGCTGTGGCGATCGATATCGCCGGCCTGGGCGCGAGAGGCTGGGTCCGGCACTTCCAGCTCGCCATCGATGTTGTAGCGGTAGCCGGTGCCAGCGGGGCAACGGGTCTGGATCATGAACCAGCCGTCGGCTTGGGGCAGTAGCGGTATTGAATCTCCAGTGTCGAGCTCGACACTGACAAAAAAGGCATCCGGGGCCCAAAGGGCGAAGCGGGTGTGCTCCTCATCCAGCATGACCGCCCCGTGGGTCCATGTCTCAGGCGTCCTTGACGTCATTGTTACCTCATTGTCTGGCCGATTTTCCCAGTGACTTAGCCACCAGCTGTTCGTAGAGTTCGGCGTAGGGTTCGACGGCCTTGCACCAGTTGAACGGCGCCGACATGGCCCGGCAGCGCATGGCGTTGAGCAGGTCGGGGAACTCGAAGACCTTGAAGGCCCGGCTCAGGGCCTGTTTGTAGCTTTCCACGGTGGACTCATCGAACAGGAAGCCGGTGATGCCATCTTCGATAGTGTCTGCCAGGCCTCCGGTATTGCGCGCAACCGGCAGTGAGCCGAAGCGTTGGGCGTACATCTGGCTCAAGCCGCAGGGCTCGTAGCGCGACGGCATCAGCAGGAAATCGCTGCCGGCGAACATCCGCCGCGCATCGGTTTCGTTGAAGCCGATGCGCACGCCGATGCGCCCGGGAAAGCGCAGCGCGAGTTCGCGCATGGCCTGTTCTTCTTCCGGTTCGCCGCGGCCAATGATGGCGATCTGGCCGCCGGACTCGACGATGAACTCGGCGACCGCTTCGGTCAGGTCCAGGCCTTTCTGGTAGACCAGGCGCGAAACCACCGCGAATAGCGGGCCAGTGGAGTCATCGAGGCCAAAGAGTTCACGCACGTGGCTTGCGTTGACTCTCTTGCCTTCCCAGTCGCCCATGGCGAACTGGCGGAACAGATGCGTGTCGGTGGCCGAGTCCCAGCTTTCATCGATGCCGTTGGGGATGCCGCTGAGCAAGCCTTGTTGGGTCTTGGCCGCGAGGAAACCGTCGAGCCCGCAACCGAACGCCGGGGTGGTGATTTCCTGGGCGTAGGTGGCGCTGACGGTGGTGATATGGCTGGAGTAGGCCATCCCGGCCTTGAGGAACGACAGCTTGCCGTAGAACTCCATGCCTTCCTGTTGCAGGGCGTGCTCGGGGATGCCCAGTTCCGGGCAGGACGCCAGGCTGACGACGCCCTGATAGGCCAGGTTGTGGATGGTAAACAGCGTAGGGGTGCGTTGCCCACGCCAGTGCATGTAGGCCGGTGCCAGCCCGGCTGGCCAGTCGTGGGCGTGGACCAGGTCCGGGCACCAGTGGATCTGCGCGAGGTTGGCGGCGATGTCGGCGGCGGCCAGGCCCAGGCGGGCGAAGCGAATGTGGTTGTCGGGCCAGTCGCGACCGTTGTTGGCGCCGTAGGGGGAGCCTTCGCGGGCAAACAGTTCCGGGCAGATCAGTACGTAGATCACCAGGCCGTCGGCCATGTCCATGCGCCCGATCTTGCAGGGCGGCAGTGCTGCGTGGCCGCCCAGTTCGCCGATGATGTGGATCGGATTGCCGCTGTTCATCACTTGCGGATAACCGGGGATCAGCACCCGGACATCATGCAGCCCGGCCATGGCCCGGGGCAATGCGGAGGAGACGTCGCCCAGGCCGCCGGTCTTTACCAGGTCGGCGATTTCCGAAGTGACGAACAATACTTTCTTGCGGTTGGGATTCTGTCGAACGACGGGGAGCAGTGCCTTGCCGCCGGTGGCCAGCACCGGTGCCGTTGGCGATTCGGCCGCCGGCGGTAATTGAGAACGGACTTGTTGTGGTTCCAAGGCAGCACTGATCATAAATATCTCCCATTTTCTCGATCTGTTTCCGGCAAGCGCCAGAGCTGTTGTTTCATTGGCCGAATCCTGCGGCCAGGCGCACAAGCGCTACGCAAGGAAAGCGAACGGCTACCCAATGCGGCGAAGCGAATCAGCTGTGAAGGAGCTGTTGCAATGACCAGTGCAAGGACTGCACCAGTCGCTGTTGCCCTACCTCTAACCTGACCTGTCGCCGTTGCGAAAAGTTTCGACTTTTTTTCGTCCGGATGACCGGTCGGTTTTCTCCCCGGTTAGGCAGTCTAGGTCAGAACTTAGAGCGGTGCGGCTCGGTTCGTCGCATTGTCCGACAATCACGGTTTTTGTCGGCAATCTCCTACACGACAAAGAGGGATACGCACCGACGAAGTGCAGTTTCCTGAAAACAAAAAGGTGTAAAGGGGCAGCCTTGTGTCATCGGCGTGCGCGATGGAATGGCGTGATGCACCATTGGGGGGCGGGCGGAATGGAGGCGTTTTGATGGCTATTGTCTGCGCTGGAAGCACACTATCCTGTGGAAGCGGGCTTGCTCGCGAATGCGGTGTATCAGCCAGCAAATGTGTGGCTGACAAACAGCATTCGCGAGCAAGCCCGCTCCTACAGAGAGGTATCCAGGATATTTGGGGCCGGGGCTTAGCCCGTCGGCGTCAGCAACCGAATCGGCGTGCCCGCCGCCCATGCCAGCAGGTCTTCGATCATCAGGGAATAGAACCGCTGGTAATTCTGTCGGCTGACGTAACCCACATGAGGCGTGGCCAGTACGTTTTCCAGGGTTCGGAAGGGATGGGCGGCTGGCAAGGGCTCCTGGGCGAAGACGTCCAGGGCGGCGCCAGCCAGGCGCTGGTGCTGGAGGGCGTCGATCAGGGCGGCTTCATCGACGATCGGCCCGCGTGAGGTGTTGACCAGCAGCGCCTCGGGCTTCATCCAGGCCAGTGCCTGGGCATCCACCAGGCCGCGGGTGCGTTCACCGAGCACCAGGTGGATCGAAAGAATGTCGGCCTGTTCGAACAAGGCCTGCTTGCTGACGTAGGTCACGCCGACTTCGGCGGCTCGCTCGGCGCTGAGGTTCTGGCTCCAGGCGATCACCCGCATGCCGAATACCTGGCCGAACTGCGCCACCCGCGTACCGATGCTGCCCAGGCCGAGGATCGCCAGCGTCTTGCCGTGCAGGTCGCCGCCCAAGCCTTGCTGCCAGAGGCCGGCGCGCAGGGCATTGGCTTCCTGTACCAGGTTGCGGGTCAGGGCCATGATCAGCGCCCATGTCAGTTCGGGCGTGGCGTGCTTGTAGCTGTCGGTCCCGCACACCTGGATGCCCAGTTCGGCGGCAGCCTTGAGGTCCAGGGCGGCATTGCGCATACCACCGGTGAGCAACAGCTTGAGATTGGGTAGGCGGCGCAGCAGGCCTTCGTCGAACAAGGTGCGCTCACGCATCACGCAGATCACTTCGAAGCGCTGCAGGCGCTCGGCGAGGGTGTCGCGGTCGGCGGGATAGTCGTGGACAAACGTCACCTGGCCGATGCGGTCCAGCACCGACCAATCCACCACGCCACGTGCCACATCTTGCCAATCGTCTATGACTGCTATTTGCACCGCCATGGAACACCTCGTCAGGGAATGGGTTTGTCCAACCAGCCCAGCAGGGCCTTGTGGAACCGGTCCGGCTCTTCCATCTGCGGGGCATGCCCCAGATTGGGGAACTCCACCAGAGTCGAACGGGGAATCAGCTCGGCCACCTGTTTGCCCAGCACCTCGTAGTGACCCAGCCTGGCCTTGACCGCCGGCGGCGCGATGTCACTGCCGATGGCGGTGGTGTCGGAGGTGCCGATCAGCAGCAGGGTGGGTACGGTCAGGTCTTTGAACTCGTAATAGACCGGCTGAGTGAAGATCATGTCGTAGATCAGCGCCGAGTTCCACGCCACTTGGCGATGCCCCGGGCCTTTGTTCAAGCCGGCGAGCATGTCAACCCAACGCTCGAACTCAGGCTTCCAGCGGCCTGCGTAATAGGTCGTGCGCTCGTAGTTGCGAATGCCCTCGGCGGTGACTTTCAGTTCCCGCGCGTACCATTGATCCACAGTGCGATAGGGGACGCCCAAGGCTTTCCAGTCTTCCAGGCCGATGGGGTTGACCATCGCCAGGCGTTCGACCTGGTCGGGAAACTGCAAGGCGTAACGGGTGGCGAGCATGCCGCCGGTGGAATGACCGAGGATGATGGCTTTCTGCACACCGAGGGCCTTGAGCAAGGCTTGGGTGTTGCTTGCCAATTGCTGGAAGCTGTACTGGTAATGCTCGGGTTTGCTCGATGTGCAGAAGCCGACCTGGTCCGCCGCGATGACCCGGTATCCGGCCTCGCTGAGGGTCTTGATCGAATCGCCCCAGGTGGCGGCGCAGAAATTCTTGCCGTGCATCAGCACCACGGTGCGGCCATTGACCTTGCCTTGGGCTGGCACGTCCATGTAACCCATCTGTAACGACTGGCCCTGGGACTGTAAGGCGAAATGCTTGAGGGTGTAGGGGTATTCGAAGCCCTCCAACTGCGCACCGTAGGCCGGGCCTTCAGGCGGGTTGGCGGCCTGGGCGAGCAGGGGCAGGGCGGCGGTGAGGAACAGGCTGGGCAACCAGCGCGCGGTGATGCGGGACATGGTCAATCTCCTTATGGCCGCCGCCGATCCTGGTGCGGCCCGATTATGGCGACATTAACCACAGGCAATCGAACGACGCGAACGTTCAGTCCATCCAGCCCAGTGTCGCCAGGGCGAGAACGCCATAGCGCAGGCCCTTGGCAAGGGTCACGAGCAGCAGGAAGCGCCGCCACGGTTCGCCCATCACCCCGGCCACCAGGGTCAATGGGTCGCCGATGATCGGCAGCCAGCTGAGCAGCAGTGACCAGCGACCGAAGCGTTGGTAATGCCCACGAGCCTTGTCCAGGTGGGCGGGACTGACCGGAAACCAGCGCCGGTCCTTGAAGTGCTCCAGGCGCGTGCCCAGCCACCAGTTCACCAGTGAACCCAGGACATTGCCGAACGTGGCAACCCCCAGCAACAGCCAGGCTTCATGGCGCTGGCTGAGCAGCAGGCCGACCAACAACGCCTCGGATTGCAGCGGCAACAGGGTTGCCGCGCCGAAGGCCGCCAGGAACAAGCCGAGATAGGCTTCGCCCATCAGTGGGCCGGATAGTCCGCCACCACGGTTTGGGTCCCGTCTTTTTTCAGGCCGATCACTTGATAAGCGTCGCTCATGCCGTCCATTTCCATGCCGGGCGAGCCCATGGGCATGCCCGGTGCGGCCACGCCGAGCAAGTCATCGCGCTTGCTCAATGCCAGCACCTGGTCGGCCGGGACGTGGCCTTCGACGAATTTGCCGTTGATCTCGGCGGTGTGGCAGGAACGCAGGTTCGGCGCCACGCCCAGGCGCTGTTTGACCAGGCTCATGTCGGCTTCGACATGGTCGTTGACCTTGAAGCCGTTTTCTTGCAGATGCGAAATCCACTTTTTGCAGCAACCGCAATTGGCATCGCGGTGTACATCAATGGTGACCGGTTCGGCGGCCTGGGCCAGGGTGGAGACGAACAGGGCGCTCAAGGCGAGCAAGTGCAGGGGATGGGCCATGGAGGTGGTCTCGTGTCAAACGGTTTGGAGGGAGGATACCAGAGTAGCGAGCGTGAGCTGACAGGGGGCTGAGGCGGGGATTACACAATTGTCAGGTTGAGAGGGAGACAATTCGCAGAGGAATGGAAACCACTGAACCCTGTGGGAGCGAGCCTGCTCGCGATGATGGCAGCACAGGCGCCATCACCGCAGTTGACCCACCGCGATCGCGAGCAGGCTCACTTCCACAGGTTTTGTGGCGGGAGCAGATTCAGCGCACCTTGAACCGCCCCATGATCGCATTCACCCGAGCATTGGCTTCCAGCAGTTGCCGGGTGTTGGCCTCGCTGGCCAGGCCGCCTGCCACCAGTTCTTCCACCATGTGACGGATCTGCACCATGCTGCGATTGATCTCCTCGGTCACCGCGCTCTGTTGCTCGGCGGCGGTGGCGATCTGGGTGCTCAGGCTGTTGATCTGGCTGACCGAGCCTGCCATTTCGTCCAGCCCGGAGTTGACTCGGGATGTGGCATCGGCGGCCGACTGGCAACTGGCCTGGGTGTTTTCCATGGCTGAGACCGACGAGCTCACGCCTTGCGTCAGGCGGGTCAGCATTTCGTTGATTTCCGAGGTGCTGGCCTGGGTGCGGGCGGCGAGGGCACGTACTTCGTCGGCCACCACGGCAAACCCACGGCCTTGCTCACCGGCCCGGGCAGCTTCAATGGCGGCGTTGAGGGCCAGCAGGTTGGTCTGCCCGGCAATGGCGCCGATGACGCCGAGAATTTCGGTGATGCGCTGCGCGTCCTGTTGCATGCTCTCGACCTTGCGAGTGGCGCTGGCCACTTCATCGATCAGCGCCACCACACTGTTGGACGCCTCACCGACCACTACGCGGGAGCGGTCGGCATGCTCGTTGGCGCGCTGGGTGAACGCTGCGGTCTCGGCCGCATTTTGCGCGACGCTTTCGGCCGTGGAGCTCATCTGGGTGATGGCGGTCACGGTCTGGTCGGTTTCCGAAGCGTGGCGCATCAGGATTTCACTGGTGTGGGCGGAGGTCCGTTGCAGATCGCCCAGGCTCGATGCCATGGCGCCAGTGGCCTGGGTGACCTCGCCGATCATGCTTTGCAGGTAAGCGATGAAGCGGTTGACCGAATGACCGATCGCCCCCAGTTCATCCTCGGCCCGGATAGTGATACGTCGAGTCAGGTCGGCATCGCCCGTGGACAAGGCGTCGATGTTGCCCTTGAGGACCTTCATGCGGTGAGTCAATTGACGGATCGCGTAAAGCTGCATCAACACCAGCAGGATCACCATCGGAATCTGCAGCAGGCTCAGTGTGCTCAGTACATCGTCGCGCTGGGCGGTGATCAGCCGGGTTGGCAATGCGGTCGCAAGGAACCATGGCGAACCCTCGATAGGGCGCATGAAAAACGTGCTGGCCTCGCCCTTGTTGTCGAACTCGACCCGTTGCAGCGGCTGGTCGCGCTTGGCCAGGCCAGCCTGGACCTGGGCGGCGAATGGCGAGGTTGCCGCCAGTTCACTGATGTTCTTCAGTACGATCGGTCCGCTGATGCGCGAACTGTTGCTGATGATCTTGCCGTCGCCTTCGACGATCAGCATCTCGGCGCTCAGGTCGGCTTCCTTGCGTGCCACCAGGTCATTGAAGAAACCCAGGGTCACGTCGATGGTGGAAACGCCATAAGGCACGCCGTTCTTCTGGATGGCCATGGCGCAGTTGGTGCGTGGTTCGGCGCTGGCGTCGTCTTTATAGGCCGCGGCCCAGGCGCATTTGCCCGGCGGGGTGGCCATGCCGCCCTTGTGCCAGGGTTGTTCGTAATAATTGGGCGCGGCGTCACTGTTCCAGAAGGTATTGACCGCCAGTTTGCCGGACGCGTCGCGGTGCCAGAAGGTGCTGAATTTATTGCGTCCCTCGGCCCGCTGGTTGGGCAACGGCCAGATCCCGCCGCCAAAGACTTTCAACTCGCCGTACTGATCCACCAGTCCCGGCAACACTTTGTCGATGGCATCGCTGTCCAGCAGCGGGATGGTCTGGGTGATGCTGCGTTGCTGCGCCTGCACCTTGTTCAGTTCGCCCTGGATCTGCTCGGCGACCTCGGCGATGCGGTTCAAGGCCACTTGCTCTTCGGTCTGGCGCAACTTGGGCGCGACCAGATAACTGATGCCCACCACGGTCAGGATGGATAACACCAGCATGAATACAATCAGGAACAGCGTGTAGCGAGCCTGAATAGTTCGGAATGAGGGCATGTGGGGAGTCCTTGCACGAAGGCGACTTTCTGCAGCAGGCGGATGGGCAGTCCTGTATGTATCGGCCTGCGGTGACGCAGCTTTAGGAGAGGGCAAGGTGGGATGAGAGGTTGGCGAGGAAGCGGCTTCCTCGCCAAGGGGCATTAGCGGGGCATGTCGAAGCCCGGGCCGCCACGGTGGTCAGGTCGATCCCCATGACCGCGGTCGTGGGGGAAAAACAGGCAGCCACTCAGGGTCAGGGTGGACAATAAGGCAAGCAACAGGCTGATACGACGAAACATACATAATTCCTCATGATAAACCGCCGCGGTTGCGCGAATACGCTCCTTCGGCTGTACCATGGGACCCCGTTGGCAGCCCGTCATCCCCGCAATTCGGTAGGGACTTGGCAAGCCTTCGGATACAGAACTGATACATTCAGGAAATTGGTAATGACTCATTCACAACGTTTGAAATACTCGATTCTGATCGTCCTCGTCGTCCTGGCAATCATGCTGGGGCTGTCCTGGATGCAAGGCAAGGGCATGATCAGCGAGCAGCTGTTTCAATACATCGCCATCGCCGTGGCGGTCATCGTGGTGGTGATCAACGGCGTGATGCGGCGCAAGGTCAAGTCCTGAGCGCCGGCTTCAATCCTCGGCCTGGAGCACGGCCATCGCACTGGGGTGCAGGCAGTAGCTTTTATCCGGGTTGAGGGTGACGACTCCCTCGCTGCACAGGCGTTTCAACACCTCGCGCACACTGAGAAAGGACAATGGAATGTCCAGCCCCAACAACTGGCTGTGCACGCCGCGCACGCCCAGGCTGCGATTTTCGTTGGCGGCCTTGAGCAGCGCGTCGATGACTTTGAGGCGAATCAGGCTGGTCCTGAGCCCGAAACTCTTGAGCAAGCGCCTGATGTGGTCGTTGCCGCCTCGATCTGCCGGCTTGTCGAATACACGGTGGGGGGCGCTCAGCGAGACGCCGCTCGGCCTTGGCTTGCCCTCCATGGGCTGTTGCGCGTTACGCATGCAAAAACTCCTTACAAGCCTGATCAGAAAAGGTCACGGATACTCTCCTGTAATAGGACGAACGAGGATTCGCAATCATGAGGACCATGATGTGAAAAAATTGCCCGTGCTTCGTCAAACCCCCGTATTCAAACGGCTGCCAGCCATTAATTTTTTTTCATCCGGTTCGTTTTGAAGGTAGGCACATTCCGGTTCAGCACGCGGCGTGTGATTTCCCAGGCGGGCCGAGTGTTTGTCTACTTCGCTCCGGTAGCCGTCCTGGTTTCTGAAGTTTTTATCAGGAGTGAGCGTGATAATGTCCGGGCAGTTATCGAGGATTGGCCTCGCAGGCGCTTTTCTGGGGATCGCCCTCGGGCTCATTCCCGTGGTCAATGCGCAGGATGATGGGCAGCAGGCCAGTGCCGAGATCCGTCGCACTCGTTTTGGCGTGCCGCATATCCGGGCTCAGGATGAGCGCGGACTGGGTTATGGCATCGGCTATGCCTACGCCCAGGACAACCTGTGCCTGCTGGCCAATGAGATCGTCACGGTCAACGCCCAGCGCTCGCGCTATTTCGGGCCGCAGCAAGTCACGGTCGAGCAGCGGGAGAACCGCGTCAGCGATGTGTTTTTCAGTTGGCTCAACACACCGCAAGCGGTATCCGGTTTCTGGCAGGCCCAGACGCCTCAAGTGCAGCAACTGGTCGAAGGCTACGTGGCGGGCTACAACCGTGCGTTGGTCGAGCGCAAGGCCAAGGGCCTGCCGGAACAATGCGCCGGCGAGTGGGTGCGGCCGATCACGGCGCTGGACCTGGTCAAGTTGACCCGTCGACTGTTGGTGGAAGGCGGCGTCGGCCAATTCGCCGAGGCCCTGGCCGGTGCACAACCGCCCCAGGCGACGGCACTCACGGGTGTTCCAGCCAGCGGTTTCGCTGCCGCCGCAACCCGCCAGCAGCGTTTTGCCCTGGAGCGTGGCAGCAATGCGCTGGCCATCGGCAGTGAGCGCTCGTTCAACGGCCGCGGGATGTTGCTGGCGAATCCGCATTTTCCATGGTTGGGCGGCATGCGTTTCTATCAGATGCACCTGACCATTCCCGGCAAGCTGGATGTCATGGGGGCGGCCCTGCCGGGCCTGCCGATGATCAACATCGGCTTCAGCCAGCATCTGGCCTGGACCCACACTGTCGACAGTTCAAAACACTTCACCCTGTACCGCCTGCAACTCGACCCGAAGGATCCGACTCGCTACCTGCTCGACGACAAGTCTGTGCCGATGAGCCAGCAGACGGTCGCGGTCGACATCAAGCGACCTGACGGCCAGGTGCAGACGATTTCCCGAGTGGTCTATGGCTCGCAGTTCGGCCCGATCGTGCAATGGCCCGGCCGGCTGGACTGGGACAACCGATTCGCCTACAGCCTGCGGGATGCCAACCTGGAAAACGATCGTGTGCTGGCCCAGTGGTACGCCATGAACAAGGCGGTCACGCTCAAGGATTTGCAGGACGCCGTCCATGAGATCCAGGGCATTCCCTGGGTCAATACCCTGGCGGTGGACGATCAGGGGCAAAGCCTCTACATGAATGTGTCGGTGGTGCCGAACGTCGACGCCGATAAACTGGCCCGGTGCAGCGATCCCAGGGCCGGGCTGCAACTGATCGTGCTGGATGGGGCTCGCAGCGAATGTGCCTGGGGGATCGATGCCAAGGCCGTGCAAAAAGGCATCTATGCCGCCGACAGGCTTCCGCAGTTGCTACGCCGCGATTATGTGCAGAACTCCAACGATTCGGCCTGGATGGTCAACCCGTCGCAGCCGCTGTCCGGTTATTCCCCATTGATCAGCCAGCAAGGCCAGCCGCTGGGACTGCGGGCGCGTTTTGCGCTGGAACGGATGGACGCGCTGGCCAAGGATGGTCCGGTGAAGGTAGAGGATTTGCAGCGCATGGTCATGGACGATCAGGTTTACCTGGCCGACCAGGTGATGCCGGATCTACTCGGCGTTTGTGCCGGTGACCTGGGGCAGGACGCTTCGGCCCTGGTCGAGGTTTGTGCCAGCCTCAAGGCCTGGGATCGTAAGGCCGGCCTGAAGAGCGGCCTGGGGTTCGTGCATTTCCAGCACATCATGGAAGAGGTGCGGGCTGCCCCGGGGTCGTGGCGCGTCGCGTTCGATCCCAAAGACCCACAACACACACCGCGAGGCCTGGCGATCGAGCGACCGCCTGTACTCAAGGCCGTGCGCGAAGCCATGCTGGCCTCGGTGGAAGCGGTGAAGGTCGCCGGGTTGTCGAAGGACAGCCAATGGCAAGATATCCAGGTGTCCAGCAGCGGCGGTCGACTAACGCCGATCCATGGCGGCCCCGGGGAGCTGGGCATCTATAACGCGATCCAGAGCGTACCGGGGGCGAGCGGTAAGCGGGAGGTGGTCAGCGGTACCAGCTATCTGCAAGTGGTGACGTTCGACGGTAAAGGTCCGCAGGCCCAGGGCTTGTTGGCCTTTTCCATTTCCAGCGATCCGGCATCGCCTTACTCGGCAGATCAGACCCAGGCGTTTTCGCAGAAGCAGTGGAGTGTGCTGCCGTTTACCGAACAGCAGATCAAGGCCGACCCGCACTATCAGGCGCTTATTATCGGTGAGCACGATGAGGCGGGCAGGGTGGTAACGCAGTAACTTTTGTTGGGCTGTGGACGAGGGGGAGCTCACATCCCCGATGGATGCCGGCTGACCTACCGTTATCGCGAGCCTGTGGGAGCAAAGCTTGCTCGCGATGACGTCGTCACAGACATCACCTCTATAAGGCTGTAAAACCGCTATCGCGAGCAAGCTTCGCCCCCACCGGGGGAGGTTTCAGTTATTGGTTGGCCGTTGCCCGATGGAATTGAGGACCGGGTTGCCGTCCTTGTTCTGGGTCAGGTAGACCGGCAGTACTTTGGGCAGCGAAGGCACCAGGTTCTGTACTTCACTGATGTTGTAGACCCCCCCGATACGCAGGCCGCCGGTGCTGTTGTCGGCCAGCATGACGGGACGGTCGAGGTAGCGGTTAATCAGCGGCAGTGCGTCGCTCAGGGCGAGGTTATCCAGCACCAGCTTGCCATTGCGCCACGCCAGTGAGCTGTCGTTGGGGGCTATCTCACGGACTTGTGGCTGGTGGTCGCCCGCCTTGTAGCTGGCCTGCATGCCCGGGGAAAGCGGCAGGCCGTCACGGCTGAACGCCTGGTTGCTGGTCACCCTTACCGAGCCCTCCAGCAGGGTGACCCGTACCTGGTCCTGGTACATCCAGACGTTGAAACGAGTGCCGGTCACGCGTACCTGGCCTTGGCCAGCCCGAACGACAAATGGATGCTGCTTGTCATGGCTGACGTCAAAAAACGCCTCGCCCTTTTCCAGCGTTACCCGACGCTCGTTTTTGTAGTTGGCAAATACCAGCTCACTGCCCAGATTGAGTTCTACCTCGCTGCCGTCGCCCAGAGTAACGTGACGTACGCTTGCGCCGGCTTCGAAGCGCTGATAGGAGTTGGCAACCCAGCCCAGGTTCCAGCCGGTGTAGGCGGCGATGGGCAGACCCACGACGAATACCGCAGCGGCGACCGCCAGGCGGCTCCAGCGCGACCGTGGGCGGGGCGCTGGAGCTGCCGGCGCCGACTCGACGCGCGGCAGATGATCGGCAACCGCCCAGATCTCCAGCATGGCTTGGTATTCGAAAGCATGCAGGGGATCGGCATCGTGCCACTGCTTGAACGCTTGCCGTTCGGCATCGGTGCAATCGACGGCATGCAAACGCATGCACCAATGGGCAGCGGCATCGGTGATGGCGTCGTATTCGGCTTCCGAGAGGGTATGTTCGGTCATTGACTCTTCCTGGTTTGCCGCATTCTAACCTTCGGCATGAGCTGCCGAGAACAGCCGTCATGGCATTTACGCATCAATGAGCCCGTTTTTTACTCAAACATTCGTCGTAGCCTAGCGTCGCATACATTGCGTGAAAAAAAGATCAACAACTCAAACGCTTCACGGCACGGTAATCTGCCGGGACGGGCTTGGGTCGAGTTGGCGTCCCATTTCACAAATCAAGAGCGTGATCGAGTCGGCGTTACGAAGTATGACGTCGATGCGCTTGTCCGGCAAAATCGGATCGAGAAAATCATCGCGAGCGTTATCCATGGTTCTGGCGCCGGTTATCCTGAGGATTTCCCGGGTGGTTTCCTTGTACCCAGGCAACAGTTCCATCTTCTTGTAGGTGTTATCCGTGCTGTCCCATTGCGTAAACAGTTTTGACTTGGGTGTGGTCAATGACAGCCCGTTGAGTTGCAGGTCCTTTTGCTTGTCGTATTGCGACTTTCCTGAATAAGTCGCTGTTGAAATCAAGTCCAGAAAGGGCAGCGAGGCATCCAGGTAGATGAAATCGAACGTATTGAACAACTGGTGGGAAACTTCGTGGATGAAGGTCGCCCCCTGGGCATGGGCATCGACATTAAAGGACGACGGTACGACGGCCTTGTACCAATCCAGGCCCATGTCGAAGAAAAACTGCGTGATGTAGATTCTTCCGACGGCTGCGGGCTCAAGTACGAAGGCGGTCGCTCTATCTTCCAGGTGCTTGAGGTGGCCGACCACGATGCGCTCGGCATTTTTCAACTCCCAGGACGGATCGGCCAATGCCCGGCATATGGGCGAGATCGCCGCCTCTATTTTGCTGATAAGACGGGCGTCGATGCTGTCGACCCCAAAAAACAATCTGAGGAAACTATCCAGCCGAGAGCCCGTAAGCGGTCGTCGCTTGAATTGCTCAAAGTTGTGAAGGGCATTGAATGAATAGAACCTCGCGGTCTCCAGTGCCTGGACAATCATATTGGCGCGGTACGGATACTTCCTGCGTATCTCAGACATTCCCCGCGCTTCAATATTCAGTGAGCCCTTGGCCTTGAAGTCGCTGTAGGTGACGGCCATTTTCGACCCTGCTTTGCCGAAGCGTATGGTCTGGCGTTGTGGGTCGAGTTCCCATGTCCGGCCGTCAGACGATTTTTTCAGCAACGGCCCCTCTCCGTGCTCATGCACGATTCGCCAGGTTTGGTTGGCTCTCGCCACCTGGAAGACTTTGCCGGCGAGGGGGACATAACGCCTGCCATTTTCCAGTGCCTTGTAGGTTTTCTCGATCGGGTCTATTTGCAAGTTCGCCAGGCTGATACCCATGGCCTCAAAAACGTTCAGGTCGGTCCGAATCTGGGCGGTGGAAGCGATGTTCTTCCAGTCACCCGCCAGTGTCGCGCCTTGCGAGACCGGTTCTATGGGATCGAGAAGACCAAATGTATCCTCACGATTCAGCATGCCCAGCGACACCATTTCTGCGGCGCCGGCGATAAAATCGTGCAAGCCTGTTTTCCAGTCATGCTGCTGCAAGGCTTCGGCTGAGGTCTTGAAGTCCTGATAGCTTTCCCAGAGGGTTTCGATAAAAGTCAGTTTGCCCGCCAATTGCCCGCCCACCAGCTTGACGCCGGAGGTGAACAGGTGCAGGACTGTTCTCCAATCAAGCTGACGGTTTTCAATTGTCTGTGTGGTCAGCATGTCCAATAACAATGCCGTATTGTCGTTGAACAATGTGTCGAGCAGATTGGTCTGGATAGGATTGGAGGCCAGGGTCATTTCCGATCGCTGCCCGAGCGTGGCGGCGAGCAGGTTTCTGAAAATGGCCTGTTGGTTCTCGGGAAGCCGGCGAATCAGCAGGTCCTGAAGCGATCCTGAGGTATTGAGTGCGGCTATAACGCTTTTTTCGTCCTTGAACTCGCTGAAGCAATGACCCTCATGGTAAGGCGAGTACAGGACCTGGGGGCCTGCTGCATCGAGGCTCGATCCGATCAAGTAAAGCCCCAGCGCCTTGACCGGTACCGCGCCGCCGGTCTTGATCAATTCCAGGGGGCGAATAACCGCGCTGGCACCCTCAACCGCTTTGCGGGCGATGGCATCAGGCATGTCCATCACCTGACGGATCAGGTCGAAAGCCAGGGGGGAAAGGTGTTGTTGTAGATGACGAGCGTGAGCGTGTTGCAGCAACTGCCAGGGTAATTGTTGGCGGAAGGCTGTTTTTCTTTGCTGGACATCCGCGGTGGTGCCGGACAGTTTTTGCGCTACATGTTTTTTATAGTCGGTAGAGATATTCAATGAGGACAACATTTGCCGGACAGCGGTTTCGTTCAGGCCGTCCGGCAGCTTCTGCGTGGACGTCGAAGACACTTTGAAGCCTTTGCGGGTCACTTCGATGTGCTGCAAGGCAAAGTCGGTCAGCGAACTGGCCGGCCCGACAATGGCAAGGTTCGGCGTGATCTGGATGGTATCGGGGTCAAGGTTCTTTGCAGCGAAGCGTGCGTCCAACAGCATTTTGAGTTTATTACGTGCATAGGTTCGCAGCGGCTCGATACCGTCCAGGTAGTCCTTGCCGTCGGCCACGCTGTTTTTATATTGCTCAAGCAATTCAATGTGCAGGCGTTGGTCTTCAAGCACCGCTGCGCCGAGCCAGGCGGGAAGTTTCTGTTGCCGTCTGTTGGCCTGGGCGATGTGTGTGGCGCGCTTGAGGTTGGTGGGCGCGCCTTTGTTCAACATTGCCTGAAGGCTTTTTAGTAATGCATTGCCGGTCAGTTGCCAGCTTCCGGCTTTCAACGTGCTCAGATACCCTTGCTCGGCCTCGAAGTGTTTGATGAACGAACTCATTCGATTCACCAGCACGTTATCTTCGATCAGTTCGTACGCCTGGAGCTGATAACGCCCATGTGGCTTGCGTTGGTCGGGCGTGAGGTTGGTGAGCAAACCAAAGCGCTTTCGGGAGTCGAGCAGGTGCCGATTCAGTTGCTGGGTGGCCACTTCGACGGACGAAAAGGCCTGCAAGCCATCGGCGGGTGTCCAGAGGATTGCCATGCCCGAATAGGGTGTATCGAGTCCTCCGCGTTCAGTTAATAGAAAGCAGTTGGCGAGGGGCATATAAGCCGTTCGATCTCCTACGCTGCAGACCAGCGTCAACGAATAGACATCCGGTCGAAACCCCCTGACCCCGATACGTTGTGAGCGGTCCGGATATTCTGAATCGTAGGCAAAGACTGTTCTGATCAAGTCATTCGCAATCGCCGGCAGGCTCGCGTTGAGTTCCCTGAGTTCGGCTTCGGCGCGTATGCCTAAGGAAAAAACATTGATCAGTTCAGGCAGTAACTGCCTGAGCCCGTTGGGCAGCGAAACGCCATGGGATGCTGGCAACCGAATAAAGAGGCCATTGAAAGCCTTTTCAACATCGGTATAGCTCTTGACCTTTCTTTCCAGTTGATCGGCCATGAAGTTGGACGGGCGCAGACTTCCATGAAAGGCGGGATGAGTCCCCCAATGTCCGGCGGTTGGCTGGCTCAGCAGGCTTTTGTTGATGAAGCTGCGTATATCCAAGGCTTTGTCGATGAGCGGGTGAATGTCGACATCGCCCTGGCGAGACATTTCCAGCGCGTAATGAAGATTATCCTTCTGCTTTTTGATGATTGCGTTCGCCAGGGATTCGGACACGGGCAAGTCCAGTGGTTCGCCCGAGACCTGTGGCTCGTCAAAACGCAGGAAGCGGTTGCGCTCTTCCAGGCCCAGGAGGCTATAGAGTGCTTCCTTTTTTGCGGTGGTTGAGGGGTTACCGAACAACGCTTCCTTGAACCCCAGGTAGTTGTCTATCTTCTGAAAACCATGAATGGGGGTATAGAGGTAGTTTCCTTTGGCGCTGATCATCAGAGAGCCTGCAAGCTCTACATAGTGCGGCTCGTATTCCCAGAGGCGAATCGTTTCGATGAACAACAGCGCCTCGTCCCGGCGGGAAGGCCGGAACAGTCGCAGCAACTCGCGACTTTGTTCATCAGTCAGTTGCCTTTTTTCCCGTTCGACCAGGATCGCAGCCCAGAGCCCATCGTGGATGACTTGGGAAAGCAGTTTGCGCCGAGACATATAGACGCGCGCTGTTGTGTTTTCCCAGAAGGCATCGAGGCAGCCCTGAAGTGTCGGAATCAGTTTCCTGGCCGTGTCCTTTATGATGTTTTCCCATTGCAGCGGGGTGTAGGACGATGGGAGTGTGCCCGGGTGGGTCAGATCGATGTCATGCCCGGGCGGCCAGCCTTGGTTATGGAAGTAGCCCAGGATGGCGTCGCTCAGTGGAATGCTTTCGGTCACCTGGATTGCCTTTGGACCTGCCAGGTGCCCGCCCTTGCTGAATGCCACGCGGATCTGTCGATGATCCAGGTCCGGCAGTGCCTCGTTCAATATCTGGTCAAGCATCGATCGTAACGAGGGCAGTCTGATCAGCTCGTTCACCATGGCCAGGGCATTGAGGTTCTGGGCGTCCTCGATGGATTTGAGCTGAGCCTGGAACACATCTTCTTCGATGAGTTGCCGGGTCTGTCTGATGTCGGTCGTGCTGATCAATTCGCTGCGCTGGGAAATCGACAGGAGGCGAAACAGGTCGTCGCGTTGCACAGCGTCCTGGCGTATCCGATCGATCTTTTGTTCGAGGGATGCCAGGTTGTCGAGTTTTTCGATTCCACCACTGGGTGTGTAGAGGAACGCCGGTTGGGTGCTCGATGCGCTGCGGTCTGTCGAGGTGCTGAGGGCAAGGCAGCCGGCCAGTGCGATGGGCGGTTTGTTCTCGGCTTGCAACAGAATCGTTTCGGCGAACATCGGTGGCGTCTGCGCCGTGCGCCGGATGTGGTTGGGCAGGGCGATATGGTGTAACCAGTCGAGGTCTGCCTGGGTCAGCCCGTGGGTGGCGGTCAATTGGTCCAGGCGATGGGCGTTCAATACCTCGGGAAATAAAAGTGGTGTGGTTTCAGTGAGCATCGTTGCTTCTCGATCAAGGCGCCTCAAGGCGGCGCGAACGTGGAGGAAGCCGCCAGACTAGGCAACGATGAATGGGCAAAGGTGGTACATAGTTACCGCACGCTGGGTTTGAGGCCTGTCAGGCTGGAATATCGATGCAAGCGGACCTACCGCTATCGCGAGCAGGCTCGCCCCCACTGGAGAGCTGTGGCGGCTTTTGCGAGCAGGCTTTGCTCGCACCGCGAAGCGGTGTTTAATCACTCGGCGAGTCCTTTACGCTGTTGCTACCTCCAACAATCATTCTGGAGCTTCAGATGTCTGCGCCATCCGATCATGCCGCTTCTTGCACCTTGTCCTACGATGCTCTGGTGAACCTGCTGGAGAAGATTTTCCTGCGTCATGGCACGTCGACCGACGTTGCGCGGTGCCTGGCTGAAAACTGTGCCGGGGCCGAGCGCGACGGAGCCCATAGCCATGGGGTGTTTCGCATTCCCGGTTATGTCTCGACGCTCAACAGCGGTTGGGTCAACGGTCAGGCTGTGCCGACGGTCGAAGATGTCGCATCAGGGTTTGTCGCAGTGGACGCCGGTAACGGGTTTGCCCAGCCAGCCCTGGCCGCCGCGCGTCCATTGCTGGTGGCGAAGGCTCGCAGCGCCGGTATCGCTGTCCTGGCCATTCGCAACTCCCATCACTTCGCCGCGCTCTGGCCGGATGTCGAGCCGTTTGCCTATGAAGGCCTGGTGGCGTTGAGTGTGGTCAACAGCATGACGTGCGTGGTGCCCCATGGCGCCGACCGTCCATTGTTCGGCACCAATCCCATTGCCTTCGCCGCACCGCGGGCCGACGGCGAGCCGATTGTCTTCGACCTCGCCACCAGCGCCATCGCCCACGGCGACGTACAGATTGCCGCACGCAAGGGCGAGTTGTTGCCGCCGGGCATGGGAGTGGACAGCCTCGGCCAGCCGACCCGCGACCCCAAGGCGATTCTCGAAGGTGGTGCGCTCCTGCCATTTGGCGGGCACAAGGGCTCGGCGTTGTCGATGATGGTCGAGTTGCTGGCCGCCGCCCTGACTGGCGGTAATTTTTCCTTCGAATTCGACTGGCACAACCATCCGGGCGCCAAGACGCCGTGGACCGGCCAGTTGTTGATCGTGATCGACCCGAGCAAGACCGCCGGGCAGGATTTCGCCGAGCGCAGCCAGGAATTGGTCAGGCAGATGCATGGCGTCGGGTTGCGCCGGTTGCCGGGGGATCGTCGCCATCGCGAGCGCAGCAAATCCAATGAACATGGGATTACCTTGGACGAGCAGGCCTTGGCGCAGTTGCGCGAGTTGGCGGGGAGTTGAGCAACCTGGGAGCGACCCCATCGACCGGGGCCGGTGCCTTGCCGTGACACGCTGCGCCAAGCCTTTTACTATGACGGCTTCTTTTCTCTGGAATCGCCTGGATGAGTAAGCCCGGCCAAACGGTGCTGGTTGCGCTGCGCAAGATGATCGCCTCGGGCGAGCTGGCCGCTGGTGAGCGCTTGATGGAAGTCCCCACGGCTGAGCTGTTCGGTGTTTCGCGCATGCCGGTGCGCATGGCGTTCCGCACCCTGGAGCAGGAAGGGTTGCTGGTGCGCTTCGGCGGACGAGGTTTCCAGGTACGTTCGGTCAGCGCCGAGCAGATCGCCGGGGCCGTGGAGGTGCGTGGCGTGCTGGAGGGCCTGGCGGCACGGCAGACGGCCGAGCACGGTTTGTCTGAAGAGGCCCGCGCGATACTCGAGCAATGCCTGCTGCAGGGCGATGAACTGTTCGCCAAGGGCTATGTGACCGAGGACGACCTGGAGGTCTATCACGACCTCAACATGCGCTTTCACCAGGTGATCGTCGAAGGCAGCCACAACCCGGCGATTGCCGATGCCCTGGCCCGCAACGATCATCTGCCATTCGCTTCAGTCACGGCCCTGGCGGTGGATCGCCAGAACATGGCCGGCGAGTTTCGCCGCTTCAACTATGCCCATATGCAACACCATTCGGTGTTCGACGCCCTGATCAACCGCCAGAGCGGCCGTGCCGAGGCCATCATGCGCGAGCATGCCAATGCGACCCTGCGCTACGCCGAAGTGTTCGGCTCGACGCTGGCTGACGAGCGGATGAAGGTGATTCTGCGTTCGGAGTGAACAGCCCCAATTGTGGATGACTGCTGGATTTGTGACCCACCACAGACCCCCTGTGGGAGCGAGCCTGCTCGCGAAAGCGGTGGGTCAGTCACCCTCGATGCTGCAGAACCGACGCCATCGCGAGCAGGCTCGCTCCCACAATGCCGGTGTTAGAGGTCCAGTACCAAGACTGGTGTCCTGGACCTGGAACAACACGGTGTGAACTGGTCGTTGCCGGCCTGTTCCGCCTCGGTCAGAAACATGTCCCGATGTTCCGGTACACCTTCCAGCACACGCGTCAGGCAGGTGCCGCATACACCTTGCTCGCAGGAAATCGGAATCTCGATGCCATGGCTCTCCAGTACCTGCACCACACTGCGGTCCGCCGGCACCTCGAACACTTGGCCGCTGCGGGCCAGCTTGACCGAAAAGCTGCCATCGGCGCGGGTATCGGTGGGGGCGGCGGCGAAGTATTCGCGGTGCAGGCAGGCTTCTTGCCAGCCCTGGCTCTTGGCTGTGTCGAGGATGTGCTGCATGAAACCACCGGGCCCGCACACGTAGAGGTGCAGGTCATCGCCGGGCGCGGCCAGGACCCTGGCGGCGTCCAGCTGGGTTTGCGGTTCTTCATCGAAATGCAGGAATACCCGGTCGGCGTAAGGGGATTGTCGCAGGCGCTCGACAAAGGCCGCGCGGTCCCGGGCGCGGGCGCAGTAATGCAGCTCGAACGTCGCACCGCTCTGGGCCAGGTGCTCGGCCATGCACAGGATCGGCGTAATACCGATGCCACCAGCGAACAACAAGCTGCGCCGGGCTTGCGGGGCGAGGGCGAACAGGTTGCGCGGTTCGCTGATGTGCAAGCGCATGCCTGGCTGGATCAGCTCATGCAGGCTGCGCGAACCACCGCGGGACGCCGGATCCTTGAGCACGCCGATGAGGTAGCGATGCCGTTCCTCGGGATGATTGCACAGCGAGTACTGGCGAATCAGCCCGCCGGGCAAATGCACGTCGATATGGGCGCCGGCGGTGAAGGCCGGCAACGGCTCGCCATCGACACGCGTCAGCTCGTAGCTGCAGATGTCGAGGGCTTCGTTGTGTCGCGCCGCGACCTGGACTTCGATCATGGCCGCTGCTCCGCCACTTGCGGTTGATGGCTGCTGGCGATCAAACCGGCCTGTGCTTCCCGTTCCCGTGCGATCCAGCGCTCCAGCACTCGACGGGACTGCACACCACCGGCATCGATGTTGAGCTTGAGCAAATTGCGTTGCGGATGATCCAGCAGGTTGCGCTGTTGGCGCTCGAGCATTTCCAGGTCTTCGCTGAAAATCTTGCCTTGGCCTTCGCGAATGGACGCGGTAAGGGCTTCATCCTGCGGTTGGAAATGTCGCGCCATGCCCCAGAAATACCAGATCGAGGTCTCGGTTTCCGGCGTGATGAAATCCACCACGATGCTCGATGCCTTGAATTGCGGCGCGGCGTGATAACCGCCGTTGCCGGCATGGGCGACACCCACTTCGATCAGTACATGGCTGGGCGGGGTGAAGCGGCAGATCTGCCAGCGGTCCACCGGCACATCGTCGGCCAGGTTGTTGCCGCGCAAGGCCATGCGCCAGAACGGCGGGGCCATGATGTTTTCCATGTGCCGGGCGGTAACCACTTCGTCACCTTCGACCGTGGTCACCGGCGGCGCCTCGTCGATTTCCTTCTGGCCGATGCTTGAGGCATGGACGTAGGTTTCGTGGGTCAGGTCCATCAGGTTGTCGATCATCAGGCGATAGTCGCACTGGATGTGGAACAGGCCTCCGCCATAGGCCCATTCATCGCTTTCGGCCCATTCCAGATGATGGATCAGCGCCGGGTCGGCCAACGCCTGGTCACCGGGCCAGACCCAGATGAATCCATGACGCTCCTGGACCGCAAAAGTCTTGTTGCAAGGGAACCCTCGTACCCGCTGCCCCGGCATCTCGACGGTCTTGCCGTCGCAGCCCATCACCAGACCGTGATAGCCGCACACCAGGTTGCCGTTGTCGACGTAACCCAGGGAGAGCGGGGCGCCGCGATGGGGGCAGAAATCTTCCACGGCCGCGACCTTGCCCTCCTGCCCGCGGTAAAAAACCATCTTCTCACCACAGATCTGGCGACCCAGGGGTTTGTCGGCGATTTCATCGGGGGTGCAGGCAACGTACCAGGCATTTTTGGGGTACATGACGGATCTCCAGGCGGATGTTGTTCTTATCTGTGGATCCATTAACTCTCTTAACTAATTTGCTTGTCAATTGTTTTGCTGGATTTGTGGATGATTGGTTATTTAGTGGATCCATTGATGCTGAATCGACGATTGCATCAAAACCGATAGGCCGCCGGCACCTGCGCTTCGATAAACCGCTGCATGTGCTCCAGAAAACTGGCTTGCAGCCTGGAAACCGGCCCCTGGATGGGCAGGAGCATGCTGAAGTCCATTTCTATCGCCGGTTCGAAGGCCCGGAAGACGATGCCCTGGCCCCGGTACTCGACGGCACTGATGGCATCCACCAGCGCCACGCCCAGACCTTGTTCGACGAACGCGCACATGGGCAACGAGAGCTGGGTTTCCAGGCGCAGCTCACGGTCTACGCCATGGGCGGCGAAGATGGCGTCGATGTGTTGGCGTGAGGCAATCGCCTGCGGGTAGGAAATGAACGGTTCGCCCTGCAGATCCTCTGGACGGATGGTTGCCTGGTCCTGCAAGCGATGGCCGGCCGGTAGGGCACAGAGCATGCGCGTTGCCAGCAATTTTTCGGCGCGGGGGCTCGGGTAAGTGTTGGGCAGCACGATCAGGCCCAGGTCGCAGCGCTGGCCCACCACCAGGTCCACCACTTCCCGGGACGAATGCACCACCAGCGATATCTGTACTTGATCGTGTTCAGCCATGAACGCGGCAATCGCCCGGGGCACGAATGACAAGCCCATGGCCGGTGCGCAGGCAATGTGCAGTGAGCCGCGCTTGAGCGTGCGGATGTCCTGGGCGGTCCGCGCGATGCGTTCCACGCCTAACAACGAGCGCTGCACTTCCTGATACAGGGTCATGGCCTCGGCGGTGGGTTGCAGCCGCCCCTTGACCCGGTCGAACAGGCTGAAACCGATGTCCTCTTCCAGGCTGGCGATCAGCCGGGTCGCCGCGGGTTGCGAGATGTGCAGCATTTCGGCGGCGCGGGTCACGGTCTGGCCCAGGATCACGGCGCGAAAAGCTTCCAGTTGACGGAGGTTCATAGTGCGCTTCCAGTCCATAACAAAAAGACATGAGATTGCCAAAATAAAGCATTTTTCAAGAGATTGTCATCGCCCTAGGATCGTCCACAACCGCTTTAACCAGCCACAGGGCCGGCACTTTACTAAGTGTAAGGCACCGAAAGCAGCGATAAGAGAGCCATGCAAAAAACTGATGTCATTGTCGTGGGGGGTGGCCTGGTGGGGATGTCCATCGCCTATGGGCTGGCCTTGCTCGGGCGCCGGGTGAGTGTGCTCGATGAAGGCGACGATGCCATTCGCGCGGCCCGAGGCAACTTTGGTCTGCTTTGGGTCCAGGGCAAGGGCTACCGCATGAGCCCATATGCGCAGTGGACGCGGGAATCGGTGGCGCTCTGGCCTCGGTTCGCCAAGGCGTTGCAAGCCGATACCGGCATCGACGTCCATTTGCGCCAACAGGGTGGGTTCCAGTTGTGCCTGAGCGATGGAGAAATGGCCGAGGAAAGCCGTCGGCTGGGTTGGCTGCGTGACGCCTTTGCCGGCGACTACCCCTTTGAATTGCTGGACGCTGCGCAACTACGCACCCGCTTGCCCGGTATCGGGCCAGACGTGGTGGGCGGCTGCTTTTCGCCCATGGACGGCCACGTCAACCCGCTCAAGCTGCTGCGCTCGCTCTACGCCGCCTGCCAGGCGCGCGGGGTCAAACTCATTAACGGCCATCACGTCGATGCTATCGACGCGGGTGCCACGGGCTTCGAACTGCGGGCTGGAGACCAGCGCTGGTCTGCTCGCCAGGTGGTGCTGGCCGCCGGCCTCGGCAATCGGGCGTTGGGGGCCAGGGTGGGGCTGGACGTGCCGGTGCAGCCAAACCGGGGGCAGATCCTGGTCACCGAGCGGCTTGAACCATTTCTACAGTACCCCACCACCTATGTCCGCCAGACCGATGAGGGCACGCTGCAACTGGGCGATTCCCACGAGTCAGCGGGCTTCGATGACGGCACCGGCAGCCAGGTCATGGCCGCTATTGCCCGGCGCGCGGTGCAGTGTTTTCCACGGTTGGGCCAGGTGCGCCTGGTGCGGGCCTGGGGGGCGCTGCGGGTGATGAGTGCCGATGGCTTTCCGATCTACGAAACGCCCCAGGGCTGCCCGGGGTTGTCGATTGTCAGCTGCCACAGCGGCGTGACGCTGGCCGCTGCCCATGCCTTGCGCCTGGCGCCGTGGATCGCCGGCGAATTCGATGACCCGGCGGTGAAGCCATTCGGGCTGCAACGTTTCAACCCGCAAGCAGAGGTGCGCCATGTCGGCTGACAGCCTGTTCCGGCCGCTGATCTTGGGAGATCACAGCGTGCAAATCGAATTCGAAGGCACGCCGCTCACGGTGCCCGCCGAGGTATCCCTGGCTGCGGCCCTGTTGGCCTGCGGCATTCGCCACACCCGCGAGAGCGCCATCAACGGTCGTGCCGGTGCGCCTTATTGCATGATGGGGGTGTGCTTCGAATGCCTGGTGGAGGTGGACGGACAAGCCAATACCCAGGCGTGCCTGGTGCCGGTACGTTGCGGCATGCGCGTGCGTCGCCAACGCGGAGCCGCTTGCCTGGCACCGTGGGAGGAGGGCGGCGATGAATAACGCAGTCATCGACCTGATCATCATCGGTGCTGGCCCGGCGGGAATGAGCGCTGCGCTCGAAGCCAGGGCTCATGGCCTGTCAGTGGTCGTGCTGGATGAACAGGCCAGCCCGGGCGGGCAGATTTATCGCCAGGTGCTCCAGGCTGACGTACGCAGCCGCGCCGTGTTGGGTGACGACTATGTTGCCGGGGCGAAATTGGCCGCCGACTTTTTGCAATGCGGTGCCCGCTATCTGCCTGGCGCGGCCATCTGGCAGGTGACGCCGCAGCGTCAGGTGCACTACTTGGTCGAGGGGCGCGCTGAAGTCTTGCAGGGGCGCCACCTGTTGATCGCCACCGGGGCCTTCGAGCGGCCGATGCCGATTCCCGGCTGGACCCTGCCGGGCGTCATGACCGCCGGAGCCGGGCAGATCTTGCTCAAAAGCGCGGCCATGGTGCCGGCCACGCCAGTGGTGCTGGCCGGCTGTGGTCCATTGCTCTACCTGCTGGCGGTGCAATACCTGCGCGCCGGGATCGCCCTTGAGGTCCTGGTGGACACCAGCCAGCGAAGCAATCTGCTACGGGCCTGGCGGGCAATTCCCGGTGCGCTGCGCGGTTGGCGCGACCTGCTCAAAGGGTTGAGGCTGCTGGCGGAGCTCAAGCGTGCCGGCGTCCGGCATTTTCGCAGCGCTTGCAACCTGCGGGTTGAAGGCACGGACCGGGCCTGCGCCTTGAGCTTCGACAGCCAAGGCCGCTCACAGCGCATTCACGCCGATTTGATCCTGCTGCATCAGGGGGTGGTGCCGAACACCCAGATCAGTTGGTCGTTGCGTCTGGAACATGACTGGAATGAACAACAATTGTGCTGGATTGTGCGCCGCAATCAATGGGGTGAAAGCAGCGTGCCGGGCATCTTCATCGCCGGTGACGGTGGCACCATCGGCGGGGCCCGGGTGGCGCAACTGGAGGGGCGCCTGGCTGCGTTGGCAATCGCTGGCCAGTCCGCGCAAGCGTCTTCCCTGCAACGGGCGTTAGGCCGCGCCCGCGCCATACGGCCGCTACTCGACATCCTGTATCGCCCCGGCATGCAAAATCGCATTCCCGCCGACGACGTCACGGTGTGCCGCTGCGAAGAAGTCAGTGCTGGCGACATCCGCCGTCATGTCGACCTGGGTTGCCTGGGCCCCAACCAGACCAAGGCCTTCGGTCGTTGCGGCATGGGCCCGTGCCAGGGGCGCCAGTGCGGTCTGAGCGTCACTGAAATCATCGCCGAACACCGCCAAGTATCACCCGCCGAGGTGGGCTATTACCGCATCCGTTCACCCCTCAAACCTATCACGCTCGCCCAATTGGCCGGCGAGCGTCTCTCCGTCGAGGAACCCACATGAGTATTCAACGCATCGAAAGCAACCCACGCCTGAGCCGCAGCGTCGTGCACAACGGCGTGGCCTGGCTCAGCGGCGTCGTCGCCACCGACTGCAGCCAGAACATCCAGGGCCAGACCCGTCAGGTGCTGCAACGGGTCGATGAACTGCTCGCCGCGTCGGGCAGCGACAAGCACAGGCTGCTCAGCGTGCAGATCTGGATGAAAGACATGGGGCGGGATTTCGCCGCCATGAACGCGCAGTGGAGCGAGTGGGTCGATGCCACGCAGACGCCAGCGCGAGCCACGGCCCAAGTGGCCTTCGATGACCCGCAGATTTTGCTGGAGCTGATTGTCACGGCGGCGGTCTGAGGCCGTCGGCCGGATCACCGTTGTGCTGTCACCGGGCAGGCGACCGCCAGAGTCATCGCCCGGGCTTGTTCACATTGCTGCTGCCATAACGGATGACTTCTATGGAGCGTCCGGAATCAATAACATCGCATCTGGAGCAACTGAATGAACGTTAAACGCATCGCCCTGAAACTGGGTCTCGTCTCGCTGCTGGCTTTCGGCGCGAACCTGCAAGCCGCCGAGTCATCGCTGCGCATCGGCATCGAGGCAGCTTACCCACCCTTCGCCTCGAAAACCCCGGACAACACCATCGTCGGCTTCGACTACGACATCGGCCAGGCGTTATGCGCCGAAATGAAGGTCCGTTGCATCTGGCAGGAACAGGAGTTCGACGGCTTGATTCCGGCGCTCAAGGTGAAAAAGGTCGACGCGGTGATTTCCTCCATGTCCATCACCCCCGAGCGGTTGAAGTCGGTGGACTTCAGCGACCGTTACTACCGGATCCCGGCGCGCCTGGTGTTTCGCAAGGGCAGCGGTATCAACGATATCCCGGCCCAGCTCAAAGGCAAGCGGATCGGGGTGCAGCGGGCGACCAACTTCGATCGTTATGTCACTGATCACTTTGCCCCGGCGGGCGCCGAGGTAGTGCGCTATGGTTCGCAGAACGAAATATTCCTCGACCTGTTGGGTGGGCGCCTGGACGCGACCATGGCCAGTTCGGTGGTGATCGACGAGAGCCTGCTCAAGCGTCCGGAGGGCAAGGACTTCGAATTTGTCGGGCCCAATTTCACCGAGGAACAATACTTCGGCACGGGCATCGGCATTGCGGTACGCAAGAACGATGCGTTGGCGAGCCGTTTCAATCAGGCGCTGGCGACCATTCGCGCCAACGGCACGTACGACAGGATTCGCCAGAAGTACTTTGATTTCGATATCTACGGCGAGTAAATCTCGGGGTGTTTTCGGCCCGCAGACATTGGCTTGCGGGCTGTCTTACCGGCTTGTTGCGGCACAACACGGAGTGATCCATGAAAACCAAAGCGGTACTCACTGAACAGGACGTTGAGCAATTGCTGGTGACGGCCAAGAAACTGGCGCACCAGCGTCAATGGGCGGTGTCGATCTGCGTGGTGGACGACGGTGGTCATCCCCTCGGGCTGTCGCGCCTGGACGATGCCTCGCCGTTATCGGCCTATATCGCCACCGAAAAAGCGCGCACCGCCGCCATGGGCCGGCGCGACAGCAAGGTCTTCGAAGACATGATCAACGGTGGCCGCTACGCTTTCCTCAGCGCCCCGCACCTGCAAGGCATGCTCGAAGGCGGCGTGACCATCCGCCACGACGGCCAGTGCATCGGCGCTATCGGTGTGTCCGGCGTCAAGGCCGAGCAGGATGCCGAACTGGCTCGTTTGGCGGTGGAGGCGGTGATTACTCCGGATGCCTGAGGCTTCGGTCGAGTCGCGAAGGCGGCCTGACAGCCGGCCTGGTTCTTGGTGGGACCGCGTTTCTCCTGTGGGAGCGAGCCTGCTCGCGATGGCGGTGGGTCAGTCAACAAATGTATTTACAGCCCCCGAACGCTTTCTCGAGCAAGCCCGTCTCCACCAAGGTTTGCACAAATCTTCCAGACACGCGCCTCATCAGCAGTTAATCTGCCAAGAGCACATTCACTGAACGGGACAGGGCATGACCGCGCGCAACTGGATCGATCTCAAGCAGGACGCCACGTCCGGCATCGAGACCGTGCGCGCGCATTTCGAGGGGCATGCCTACGATCCCCATTGGCATGACGCCTATCTGGTGGGCGTGACCGAACAGGGCGTGCAGCAGTTTCATTGCCGTCGCCAGCAGCACAACAGCACGCCGGGCAAAGTGTTCCTGCTTGAGCCCGGCGAGCTCCACGACGGCAATGCCCCTCACGCTCAAGGGTTTACCTACCGCACGTTGTACCTGGAGCCCCACTGGCTGGAGCGCGAGTTGCGCTCCTTGTTCGATGTGGCGCCGGACAATGCCCAGTTGGGGTTTGCTGCCACCCTGACTGACGATGCGCGGCTGGCGAATGCCACGGCCTTGGCCTTCCAGAGCTTGCATGAGCAGGAGATTCGCATCGTGCGCCAGACGGCCCTCGATACCCTGTTGGCCAACCTGACCCAACACCTGCAATGGCGCGCACGGATCAACCCCGACCCGCGCCTGCCATTGGTGGCGCAACAGGCCCGGGATTATCTGCATAGTCATCTGAGCGAAGACATCGGCCTGGATGACCTTGCGCGGGTCACCGGCGTGGATCGTTTCCGCCTGACCCGGGCGTTCAAGGCGGCTTTCGGCCTGGCGCCCCATGCCTATCTGATCCAGTTGCGCCTGGCCCGCGCCCGACGCCTGCTGGCCTGTGGCGAGAGCGCCGTGGCGGTGGCGGCCATGCTCGGTTTTGCCGACCAGAGCCACTTGGGCCGCTGGTTCCAGCGCGCCTACCGTTTGAGCCCGGCGGACTACCGCAAGCGCTGCTCAATTGTTCCAGACTGACCACGGTTTCGTGGGGATGATCAAGGCATCGATCATTCACCGAGAAGTCGCTTCATGGACCAGTTACTGCCGTTTGCCTTGTTCGCCTTTGTCGCCTCCATCACCCCGGGCCCGACCAATATCCTGGTACTGAGCCACAGCTCGCGCTTCGGCCTGGCAACCACCGTGCCGATCATCCTCGGTGCCTGCGCCGCGGCGGCTTTGCTGGTGTTGCTGGTGGGCACGGGATTGGGCGATTTACTGGCGCGCCACGCTACGGTGCAGACCGCGCTTTCATGGGCGGGCATTGCCTGGTTGAGCTGGATGGCCTGGCAGATTTTCAGCGCACCGGCCCAGGCCATCGACCCGGATCGGCCGGTCGAAGGCCCGCGTCTGGGCCTGGCAGGGGCCGCCGGATTGCAGTTGGTGAACCCCAAGACCTGGATGATGGCGTTGGCCGTGGTCAGCGTTTTTGCCGGCACCGAGGCCGACCGTACCGTGCGGGTACTCTGGCTGTCCCTGGCGTTTTTCGCCATTTCGATTCCATGCATGACCGTCTGGGCTTATCTGGGGCTTGGTGCGGCCCGGTTCTGTCGTTCCGCCGTAGCGATGGGGCGGTTCAACCGGGTCATGGCGGTGATGCTGCTGGTGTCGGCGTGGTTGACGTTGGTGATGTAGCTGCGACGTACCTTTATCACCCCGGGTACCGCAATCCCTTGCAACGGTTGGACGGTATCAAAACACAGTTGATTTGGAGAGCATCGGCCACGCCAGAACTCAAGGTGCGTTAGCGCTCGAACGAACAAACGACCCCAAGGAAGGAGGTCCAGCATGTCCACTCAAGATACCCACATCGATTTTATCCAGGCCAGGTTGCCCGTCTGGTTGAAGCGGGCCACACGGGCCCAGCAGAGACGTTTCAAAGTGCTCAGCCGGCAATTGCAGCGCGACAGTGATGCGCTCAATGCACTGCTCACCGACCTGCCGGGGCCCTATGCGTTCACCCTCGATCGGCTCAAGACCCAGCCGCAAGTACAGGATTGGAACCAGGTGATTGGCACCGTCACTGTGGCGGATGCGGTACGCCGGGCCAAGGTCAGGCGAAGTTCCTTCATCACCGACCCCTCGCTGTCGGTGATCGAGGCGGCCATGCGCAATTACCCTCCCGCCGACGCGGTTGTCGGCAGCGATTTCGATAACAAGGGCGAACTTTTCATCCAGGGCCAGCGAGGGGAGTTCTCTCTAGGGGACGCCTCGTCGGACACCGCGACACTGGCCACGACCCCGGCCAGTTTCGCCAGCCTCTGTCGCCGCATGGATGTGGGCGGAGCCTATCGACAGTTGCTCGAACACAAGATGCCTCGTATTGCCAATGAGGTGCCCGCGATTGCAAAGGCCTACATGGCGTACGCACGCAGCCAGCTCGCCTATGACGCCTACGAAGCCAGGCTGGATGGGCGCCTGGATGAAACCGGTGAACGCTTGCTGGCCCACGTGGGCGTTCATCTTGAAGAGCGGCCCGTCGCTTCCCTTGCCTGCGAGGTCAAGGTGCTGGAGTTGCTCTCGGCGCCCTTGTTCGGTGTGCGGGTGTACTGGGGGCTGAAGGGCGACGTCCATGGCGTTCGCCCGATCGTCTTGCACATGCCCCATGACACCGTGGCGCCGCTCAAGCAGTTCCCAAGCCTGCAGGCGCTGTCGGCGGAGCTCACCGAACGGGTGCGCAAACGCCGCTATCGCCAGGGCCTGATGCATTACCTCCCGTTGCGTCTGCAGACCAGCCTGGGCACGGCGCTGCACGATCAAGTGGAATGGACGGTGACGGACAACCTCAATCTCTTCCAGGAAATTTATGCGCGCATCACCGGTTGGCGCGAGGGTGAGCGGGGCGAGGATGGCAGCCACCGGCGCATCCGGATACCCACGCCCAAGGTGGCCTGGGGCCTGAAGGACCTGCGTGAGGACCATTGGCACGCCTGCTATCACGAGTGGCGCGGCCACGCCCTGGCCAACGCCTCGGCGCTGATGGTCCCGACGCGGGACCAGGACTGGCGCGCGCTGCTGGCTCGCATCGACTATTGGGAGAGTCTTATCGAGCGTTCGCTGATGGTCGCCGCGACCTTCTTCCCGTTTTGCGCGCCTATCGGCATGACCGCCGCGGCGGTCGGTGGCGTGCGCCTGGTGTACGAAATCTTCGAAGGCATCCAGGCATTCAATGAAGGCCACGCGCAAGAAGGGATCGAGCATATCTTCAACGTGCTGTTCGGGGTCGCTCAAGGCGCTTACCTGGGATTCGTCGGTGGGGCCATTGAACCCATGCCGGTGAGTGACGGCACTACGCGCCTGTGGAATGGCGACATCAGTGCCTTCGAAGCGCAACGCTTGCCCCCCGTGGAGGCCGAGCAGGACGCCTGGGGTGTCTGGCGCACGACAGACGAGGCGTGGGTGCGTATCGAGGACCGCTATTTCGAAGTGCAGGGCACCAAGGACGCTTTGAACCTGCGCCTGCCGGCCGGGCACCGAGGTGTGAGGCCGCCGCTGGAGTGGAGCCGTGCCCGCGGCTGGCAGTGGGCCCATCGCAATCCGTTGCAGCGAGATAGCCTGGCGTTGTTGCGTGCCTTTGCCGAGACGCCCGCCGAGCTGAACGACAACGCGCTCCTGGCCTTGCAACGGCAGGTTGGCATCAGCGAGGCGCACCTGCGCTACCTGCAAGTCGAGGGCCAACCGATGCCGGCGATATTGGCCGATGCCTTGGATGAGGCGCGGAACTGGCAAGGGCTGCGGCAGGCCATTGGACGCCTGCGCCGGGGCGAAGCGCCGGGGGGCACGCATTTTCGCATCGCTCAGACCCTCGTCGATCTACCGGGATGGCCCGAAGGCTTGACGTTGCGCTACCACGATGGCGTGAGGCTCTACCCGGTGGGTGACATCGCCGACACGCGCTTCTTGTTGTTGAGCAAAACGGACCTGGAGCACGACGCCTGGGCGGCCCGCATCCTGGGAAACTTGAGCATGGACGAGCAGAGTGTGCTGCTCGGGCAACGCAGTTTCGGCCTGCTCCCGTTGGAGCGCAGTCGCTTGTTGGCCGGACGCTGGGCCGGGTACCTGGAGCGCAATGCCACGCGGGTGAGCGCGGCCATGGCTCGTCACATCGGGCGCGATCCCTTGGCCGTTGCGGTGACCCGGACTTTTCCGAGTCTGACCGAATCCATCGCCAACGAGCTGGTCCACGAGATTTCAGGTCATGATCGGTTGCGTTTGCTCGAAGGCAAGGTGAGCGAGAACCTGGGCAAACAGTGTGCCGAAGCCTTGCGCGAGCTGCGCCTGACTCGTGCCCTGCGTGCCCTGGAGCGCGGCGAAAGCACCGTGGATCGTGACCGCATCGTCATCGGCCTGCTGGGCAATGCGTCCCGGTTGCAAGGCCGCGTGCATCTGCGTCTTTGGCTGCGCGAGCTGCACGACCCGATAACGCTGGGGAAGGATGGCCCCTTGAAAACCATTCGCCAGGAAGGCGAAAAATATCGCCCCTTTGACGAAACCGGCGAAGAACTGGCAGGGGCCATGAGCCTGGAGGACGCGCTGCTGAGGGCATTGTCGGACGACGCGCGCCAGGCGCTGGGCCTGAATATCTGGGAGGCGGATAAGCTTCGGACCCAATTACTTGCACAGGCCCTGGATGATCGGCAAGGCCTGCGCCCCTATCTGTCGATGAGGCGCCAGGGCAGCGTCGGATCTCGGCCGCAATGGTTGAACGGGCACTTGGTGTATCCCCTCAGCGGTCGTGGCAGGCTACCGCTGCAAGTCTGGCGCGGCAGCCTGGAGCAGCGTCTCGAGCGGCTCTATCCCAGCCATGGAGGGCAAAGTCTCGCACAGCTACGGGCGAGCCTGACCGAACAGGCCGAGCGCCAAGGCATCAGCCTGGGCGAGTTGGTCGGCCAGTTGGAAAACGAATGGACCACGTTGGACGATGGACTGCGCCAGTGGGTGGACCATGAAGGTTTCCACCATCCCAACGAACAGCAGCACGACCGTGAGACCCTGGTTGGGCAACGCCATGCCATCGCCAGGGAACTGCGCCGTGCCTGGCAGCGTACACCTGATCCGGGACAGGAGGGCAGCGAACTGGCACTGCGCCTGAGGTCTTTCGACGTGGGCCGGTTGCCCCCCATCAGCGCGCGTTTCGAGCATATCCGCTCGTTGGTGCTGAGCCATATGGCCCTTAGCGAGGACCCGTCGGACTTCCTGAGGCTGTTCCCCAACATCGACACGTTGCACCTGACGGGCAATCAGCTCACCACGATCCCGGTGGCGGCAGGCGAGTTACGTTTTCTAGTGGAACTGTCAATGGACAGCAATCCGCTCCATCTGAACGAGAATGTCTTCACGCCGTTGACCGGAGTTGAACCCGCTAGCCGTATATGGACCCTGGGTCTGTCAGGGATCAGTAGCGGCCCGGAGACGGGAACCAGTGCGCAGGTGATCGCTGCCATTGACAGCCTGGCCGCGCTGCCGGAACTGCGGGAAGTGGTATGGGCCGATAACCTGCATTTCACGCCCGAGCAGTTGCAGGCGCTGACCCGGTTGCCGGATTTGCGAGCGCTGGAGCTGTCGCGCTGTGGCCTGCGCCTGGATGAGGAGGGCAGTGCGTTTCTGCGTACCGCGACGCGTTTGGAAGACCTGCGCCTGAGCGAAAACAGCTGCAGGGACCTGCCCGACTTGCCGGAGCTTACGAACCTGTCCGAGCTGGAACTGGCCAGGACCGGACTCGATCGGGTGCCCGCATTGGCATTGGCGGTGCTCTCCAGGCATTCGTCCGATGGATTCGTCCTCGATCTTCGAGGCAACCGCATCACCAATATCCAGGATGACTTGCTTCCCTTGCTCAACAGCTTGCCAGATCGGGACTCACCGGACATATGGCTTGATGACAATCCATTATCCAGTGTTCAGATCCAGGCCCTTCGCGCCATATTTCCCGAGTCTTTCCAGTACACCGTCGATGACTGGCTCTATATTTCACCGAACCTGCAGAGAGCGCTGGAAGTCGCCCGCGACGATCCCGGGATGCGGAATTTCATCGACTGGTTCTCCGCCGGCATCCGCAACACCGATGCCCAGACGCCTGTCGGGTTGTCTTTCGGTGATCGCCGGCGGGCGGCCGCCGTCTTGCAACACTACATCGGCTACCAGAACACTCACGACCCACTCCCGATGCTGGTGGGCGATTTCGACCAGCAATTACGGCAACTGCGCACGCGCCTGCAAGCGCGCATCCTGGACCGGCACACGCCAGACCTTGCTGAGCTGGAGATGCACTTTTCGTTGTTCGAATCGGTGATGCGCGCTCGTCTCGCTCGACAAGGCGTGCCTTATGCCAGTTTCATGGCCGAGCATTACGCCTATTGGAACCATACCCTGACGGAGCGCTACCCCGACCTGGTGCAGCGCCAGGCGTACCTGACCCGGGAGGCGTTCATCGACTGGCTCAGCGATGCCCAGGACACCTTCAACAGCAATGACCAAACCCCGCGAGTGGGAGAAATGACCTGGCGACCGTATCTGGGGTTGATGTCCCGGGAGTGGTCCGAAGGACTGGCTTTCTGGGAAAGGCTGGATGACGACCTGGTGGACGCCTTCAGCGCACCGGTGAGTCCGTCCCGTTGGCCGCAAGTGATGCTGGACAATCTGGTGCAGCCGGACGCCCAGCTACCCAGCCCACTGGAATCCGTCACCCAAGGCGACCGGATCGTCTGGCGCCGCGTGGGGCTCGAGGCCGTGGCGGATGTGGATTGGGCAGCAGGCCGGCCGGTGATGCTCACCGAAGACCAACTGCGGCGGACCATGGCGATCTACCGCTCGGTCAAGAGCCGGGAGGTCGAGTCGCTGGTGCGCAGGATCACCACGAACCTGGTCAGCGCGTGGTGGGCACCGGGATCGCTATAAACCAGGCGCCGTGGCCTTGAAGATCAACGCCTTCAGGCCACACTCGGGGTCGATGTCCGGAAATTCCGGCGGATTGTCCAGGCGCGCTTCGAACACCAGCCCGGGCGCTTCGCGGATCACCCCATCGATAAGGAAATCCGGGCCGGTGGCCGGATCGTTGCTGCAAGCCAGGACCGTGCCGTCGGCGGCCAGCAGTTCCGGCAGGCGGCGCAGGACCCGCTGGTAGTCCTTGGTCAACAGGAAACTGCCTTTCTGGAAGGTTGGCGGGTCGATGATCACCAGGTCGTAGGGCCCGCTGTTGATCACCTTGCCCCAGGATTTGAACAGGTCGTGGCCGAGGAAACTCACCTGGCTCAAGTCATGGCCGTTCAAGCGATGGTTGTCGCGGCCACGACTCAAGGCCGCGCGGGACATGTCCAGGTTCACCACATGCCGGGCGCCGCCGGCGATGGCCGCCACCGAAAAGCCGCAGGTGTAGGCGAACAGGTTCAACACGCGCTTGCCCTTGGCGTTTACCCGCACCCAGTCGCGGCCGTAGCGCATGTCGAGGAACAGGCCGTTGTTCTGCTTTTTGCCCAGGTCGATCCGGTAGCGCAGGCCACCTTCAGTCAGGGTCCATTCATCGATGGGCTGGCCCACCAGCCATTGGGTGAGGCTTTGTGGCAGGTAGCGGTGCTGCATCGCTAGCGTATGGGCCTTGCTGTGCTGCCAGGCCGGCGACGTGGCGAGCGCCAGCAGCATTGCGTTCAAATCGTCCAGATGCGTGGGGTCCGGTTCCTTGAACAGCGACACCAGCACTATCCCTTGCAACCAGTCGACAGTGACCTGTTCCAGGCCCTGCCAGCAGCGCCCGCGGCCATGGAACAGGCGACGGGTTTCTTCGGGCACTGATTCCAGGGCTGTCAGCAAGTGGTCGTGAAGGGTTTGAAGGGCTACGCAATTCATTCAGGCAACGCCAGGGATTCGAAAGGCCGGCATTTTAACCTGTGGCGAGGGAGCTTGCTCCCGTTCAGTTGCGCAGCAACTGCCTGTTTCAACCTCCACTGGTAGCCAGAATACTCGCCACCTGTTGCGGCTGACAATTGAGATAGGCCGAACGCTTGAGCCAGCCCGGGTCCGGGTACCAGGAAAACATGAACTGGCCGCCCTTGAGCTTGTCGATCACCTGGCGTGCCACCTGCGGGCGCACGGCCGGGCAACCCTGGCTGCGTCCGATGCGTCCCTGGCGCGCGCTCCACAACGGGTTCACGTAGTCGGCGGCATGGATCACGATCGCCCGATCACGGGCCAGGTCATTGAAGCCCGGTTCCAGGCCGTCCATGCGCAGCGAATAGCCGTGGGTGCCCTGGTAGCTTTCCTGGGTGCGAAACAGGCCCAGGCTGGATTGGTAACTGCCCAGGCGATTGGAAAACTGCGTGGCGAAGTTTTCCCCGGATTTCTGCCCATGGGCCACCAGGTCACGCAAGACCAGCTTCTTCTGGCGCAGGTCGAAGATCCACAGGCGACGGGCCGTGGAGGGCTGCGAGTAGTCGATGACCGCCAGGTGGCGGGCCTGGCTGGCGCCATTGGCGACCGCGCACTGCATGGCGCTCAAGGCACTTTTGAGTGCCAGGGGATTGAGTTCCGGCGCTGCCTGGGCGAGGCTGTGATAAAGCGTTTGCGGCTTTGCCTTTTTTTCCGCCAGCGCCGGGCTGCAAATGACGCCCAGGCCCAGCATGACCAGGCAAAGTCGGCGCAAAAAGCCCTGTACAGGCGAAGCATTTCCAGCGTGGTGTTCGTTCGCGGCATCCCGTCCGGTTTCGTTTGTCTGCATGATGGCGGGTCGTACCTGTCGCAAAATTCACCGTCAACGAGACGGCCATGGATTGGAGTAAAGCAGTTGTTCAAAAAGTCCGCATGTTACCTGAGCCTTTTATTGCTCACTGCGCCATTGGTCGCGACAGCCGAAGACAGCGATCCGGCGCTCGTGCAGACCACACTGGCGCAACTGGCGGTCGCGTGCCCGGACGTCGCGGCGGGTGCCAGCTTTCCGACGGTGCTCGACTTGCAGGCGTTCTATCAGCAAAACGCAGGCCAGGAAGTCTGGTCGGACGACGAACGACGGGGGGCGTTGCAGGTCCAGTTGCAGCAACTGGCCGATGACGGCTTGGATCCGGCCCGCTATAACCTGCCGGTCGCGGGCACAGCCCAAGGTCCTCATTGCGCCGACATCGCCATCAGCCAGCGCTATCTGCAAGCCTTGCATGACCTGCGTTTCGGTTACCTGCCTCAAGACCGGCTGGAGCCGGTGTGGAAGGCCAACCCACCGCCACAGGATCACCCGGCCGTGGTGCTGGCGATCGCCGGGCTGGGCCGGCAGAATCTGGCCGATGCCTTTGAACAGGCACGGCCGAACCTGGACCTCTACCGCAACCTGCGCGGCCTCTATGCCCGACTGCGGCAACAACCTTTAGCCGAATGGCAAGCGGTGCCGGGCGGGCCGTTGCTGCAACCGGACAAACAGGACGCCCGCGTACCTGCCCTCGCTCAACGACTGTTCAACGAGGGTTACCTGAGTACGCCGCCGCAGGTGAGCGACGAGCACTACAGCCCCATACTGGTGGAGGCGATGAAGAGTTTCCAGGCCCAGCATTCGTTGCAGGCCGATGGCGTGGTGGGACCGTGGACCGTCACCGAGCTGAACATCAGCCCGGCCATGCGCCGCGAGCAGTTGCGCATCAACCTGGAGCGCATGCGCTGGCTGGCCCAGGACGTGGAAAACGACAGTGTCCTGGTCAACGTGGCCGCGGCGCAATTGACGGTCTACCAGGGCGGCGCGCCGGTCTGGCAAACCCGCACCCAGGTGGGTCGTGCGCAACGGCAGACGCCGTTGCTCAAATCCCACGTCACCCGCCTGACGCTCAACCCGACCTGGACCATTCCGCCGACCATCATGCGTGAAGACAAACTGCCCGAGATCCGCCGAGATCCGGAGTTTCTCAGCCGCCACAACCTGCGGATCCTCGATGGCGATGGCTTGCCGTTGCTGGCGGAGGACATCGACTGGGAGCACCCGGGCAACCTCATGTTGCGCCAGGACCCTGGTCCGAAGAACCCGTTGGGCAAAATGGCGATCCGTTTTCCCAATCCGTTCTCGGTGTACCTGCATGACACACCGAGCCAAGCGTTGTTCAGCAAGGGCCCGCGAGCTTTCAGTTCAGGCTGCGTGCGGATCGAGCAAGTGATGCACCTGCGCGACCTGCTGGTCAGCCCCGCCGAACGGGCACGCACCGACACGTTGCTGGCCAGCGAGGCGACCCATGAATTCAGGCTGGCCCGGCCCGTGCCGATCCTGCTGGGCTACTGGACGGCACAAGCGGACAGCCAGGGCCAGGCGGTGTACGTCCCGGATATCTACGGGCGTGACGCGACACTGTCTGCCGCCCGTGGTCGCGCGCTCTGAGCTCAGGCGCACGCCGTCGCGGGCGCGTGGGTGGTTTCGTCGAGCGTGGCGAACAAGCGCTGGCCGATAGCGTCGGCGGCCTGCAGATGCTGCTGCGGATCGGCGGTTTCCGAGTCGAACAGAAGCTGGGAACTCACCACCCGGGCGCCGCAATAACCGAAAATGCCATGGTCGATCTGCGTGGTCATGGCCTCACCGTAGCCGTGGCGCTGGAAGCTGTCGGCATCGGCACCACCGACGCCCACCAGATGGACCCGCAAGTGCTGCAGCTTCTGGATAAACGGCTTGTCCAGGCTGAAATCGAACGCCCAGCCGTTGGAAAACACCCGGTCGATCCAGCCCTTGAGCAATGCCGGCATGGACCACCAGTAAATCGGGTAGACCAATACCAGCGCGTCGGCACGGTCGATTCTGGCTTGTTCGGCCAGCACATCCGCGGGCGGCAAGGCCTTGCGGTGGTGGACGGCGTGGTCGGCAAAGCTGAAGCGCGGTTCGAAGCCTTCGGCGGCCAGGTCGGCGATCTCGAACGTATCGACGGGGTTGGCTCGGGTGATGCCTTCGGCGATTTTCCCGGCCAGGCTGCGGGTGAGGGAGCGCGGATCGTGGTGAGCCACAACGATGAGTGCATGCATGGCGAAACTCCTTCTGGTCACGAGGTCTGGAAGACCGGTATGCTTAAGTTACGCTTAGTAAGTTACGGTTGGTAAAGTTAGCATGTCAAGTACCGAAGAACATCCGCAGTCTTCACCTCGTCGCCGTTTGTCCCGGCATGACCGCCAGCGACAATTGCTCGATGTCGCCTGGCGACTGGTGCGGGAGGAGGGTAGCGATGCCCTGACATTGGCCCGGCTGGCGGACCAGGCGGGGGTGACCAAGCCCATTGTCTACGACCATTTCATTACCCGGTCCGGGTTGCTGGCGGCGCTTTACCAGGATTTCGACGCCCGTCAGACCGCATTGATGGATGCGGCCCTCGACGCGAGCGAGGCCACCCTGCAAAGCCGCGCGGCGGTAATCGCTTCTTCCTACGTCGAGTGCGTGCTGTTGCAAGGCCGAGAGATTCCCGGGGTGATCGCAGCACTGACCAGTTCGCCGGAACTGGAGCGTATCAAGCGCGAGTACGAGGGCATTTTCCTCGACAAGTGCCGCGCCGTGCTGGAGCCGTTCGCCGGCACGAAAGGCATCACCCAGGCCGGCTTGCGGGCGATGCTCGGGGCGGCGGAAGCACTGTCCAATGCCGCCGCGACTGGGGAAATCAGCGCTGCCGAGGCAAAAGAAGAACTGCTGGCCAGTATCGTGGCGATGGTGGCCAGGACCGCCGATAACCCTTCAAGTTGACCCACCGCTATCGCGAGCAGGCTTGCTCCCACAGAGGATCCCGGATGCATGCGGATCCTGAGGTCACCAAAATTAACGGTGGGAGCGGGCTTGCTCGCGATAGTGCAGCCCGGTCAACACCTCGGTTCAGGATTGGTCGGGGTGTTCGAACGACTGCACTTTTATGAAGCCGCAGGCAGGGTGATCGCACCATCGCAAGGCAGTGGGTGGTGCTTGGGAAAGGGGGGCGGGCGCCGGTCGGCTTGTGGTGTTAGAACTGGCGTCTTCGCGGGCAAGCCCGCTCCCACAGGGGGGACAGCGGTGAACGCGCTGCCATGAGTAGGGGCTGGGCGAAGTTTGGCACGCTCGCTGCAAGAGGCTATCCAGGCCCACCGCGAACCCAGTCGAGTGGGCAGCTCCGTCGGTCAACGAAGATCGAATGCCAGCAGGCCGGAGGAACAACGGTAGGTCAGGGCGCAGTCGCCGGACCGCTACCGCACAGAACAGGCAAAGACGCCTGGAACCGCAAGGTTTCAGGCGTCTTTTTTTTTGCTTTCAAAATCGTGATGGGCTTTTGTCGGGTGCTTTTTATGAACTCCAACGTTGCTTCTCTGAACAAGCTGCAAACGCTGATCGTGATCGGCAATGGCATGGTCGGCCATCACTGCGTCGAGCAACTGATCGAGCGCGGTGCCCTTAATCATTACCGCGTGCATGTGTTCAGCGAAGAGCCGATGCGGGCCTACGACCGCGTGCATCTGTCCGAGTATTTCTCGGGGCGCGACGCCGAGTCCCTGGCCCTTGGCGAGGCGTCGTTGTACCAGACGCCTGGCGTCACCCTGCACTTGGGCGTACCCGTACTGGAAATCGACCGTGACGCGCATCAGGTAGTGACCGCCCATGATCGCATTCACTACGACAAGCTGGTGCTCGCCACCGGTTCCTATCCGTTCGTGCCACCGATTGAAGGCGCCGAAGGCGATTCGTGCCTGGTCTATCGCACCCTGGAGGACTTGGACGCGATCCGTGCCGCCGCCAGCAATGCTCGCCGTGGCGTGGTGGTCGGTGGTGGCCTGCTGGGCCTGGAAGCGGCCAACGCCCTCAAGACCCTCGGCCTGGAAGCCCATGTGGTGGAATTCGCCCCACGGCTGATGCCGGTGCAGTTGGACACCCAGGGCGGTCTGGCCCTCAAGGCGCGCATTGAAAGCCTGGGCGTCGGCGTGCACCTTTCCAAGGGCACCCAGTCGATCACTGCCGGTGAGCAGTACCGTTATCGGATGAACTTCGGCGACGACGATTTCCTGGAAACCGACCTCATCGTGTTTTCCGCCGGCATCCGTGCCCAGGATGCCTTGGCCCGCCAGAGCGACTTGCAGATCGGCCCGCGCGGTGGCGTGGTCATCGACGATCATTGCCAAAGCAGCGACCCGCACATCTACGCCATCGGTGAATGCGCGGCCTGGAACGGCAGTATTTTCGGCCTCGTCGCCCCGGGCTACCAGATGGCCCGTAATGTCGCGGCCCGGCTGTGCGGCGAAAGCGCTGAAGCCTTCACTGGCGCCGACATGTCGACCAAGCTCAAGTTGCTTGGCGTGGATGTTGGCTCCATCGGCGATGCCCATGGCAACACGCCGGGTTCGCGCAGCTTCCAGTTCATTGACGAAACCAGCGCCAGCTACCGGCGCCTGGTGGTGGACGCCGCCGGCAAACGAGTGATCGGCGCAGTGTTGGTGGGCGACAACAGCTATTACGACACCTTGCTGCAATACATGCAGAACGGCATCGCCTTGCCCAAGGACGCCGCCAGCCTGATCCTGCCATCGTCCGAAGGCGCCCCGACCCTGGGCCCGGCGGCTTTGCCCGAAACCGCGACCATCTGCTCGTGCCACAACGTCACCAAGGGCTCGATCTGCTCGGCCATCGATGGTGGCTGTACCGATCTGGGCCAGCTCAAATGCGACACCAAGGCCGGTACCGGTTGTGGTGGTTGCGCGGCCTTGGTCAA
Organism: Pseudomonas sp. FP2300; assembly: GCF_030687595.1. NCBI lineage: Bacteria > Pseudomonadati > Pseudomonadota > Gammaproteobacteria > Pseudomonadales > Pseudomonadaceae > Pseudomonas > Pseudomonas sp. FP2300. The sequence goes on along the minus strand of NZ_CP117440.1, from coordinate 3,696,773 downwards.
GCAAGTGTTCGAGCATGAATTGACGGCCCGCGGTGTCAGCGTCGACAAGAGCCTGTGTGAACACTTCGCCTACACCCGCCAGGAGTTGTATGCCCTGGTGCGGGTGGAAGGCATCATCAGTTTCGAAGAGCTGCTGGCCAAGCACGGTCGCGGTCACACCGGTTGCGATCTGTGCAAACCGGCGGTGGGCTCGATCCTGGCGTCGTGCTGGAACCAGCCGATCATGGACCCGTCCCTGGTGCCGTTGCAGGACACCAACGACACGTTCATGGCAAACATGCAGAAAAACGGCACCTATTCGGTGGTACCGCGTATCGCCGGTGGGGAAATCACCGCCGACAAACTGATCGCCATCGGCGTGGTCGCCAAGAAATACGACCTCTACACCAAGATCACCGGCGGCCAGCGCATCGACCTGTTCGGTGCCCAGTTGCACCAGCTGCCGGATATCTGGGCCGAGCTGATCGAAGCCGGTTTCGAAACCGGCCATGCCTACGGCAAATCCACGCGAACGGTGAAATCCTGCGTGGGCAGCACCTGGTGCCGCTACGGCGTACAAGACAGCGTGCAAATGGCCCTGACCATCGAGGATCGCTACAAAGGCCTGCGCTCGCCGCACAAACTCAAGTTCGCGGTGTCCGGTTGCACCCGTGAGTGCGCCGAGGCCCAGAGCAAGGACGTCGGCGTGATCGCCACCGAGAAGGGCTGGAACCTCTACGTGGCCGGCAACGGCGGCATGCGCCCGCGTCACGCCGAGCTGTTCGCCACTGACCTGGATGACGCCACGCTGATCCGCTACATCGACCGTTTCCTGATGTTCTACATCCGCACCGCCGACAAGTTGCAACGCACCTCGGTCTGGCGCGAAAGCCTGGAAGGCGGCCTGGACTACCTCAAGGACGTGATCATCAACGACAGCCTGGGCCTGGGCGCCGAGCTCGAAGCGCAGATGCAATTGGTGGTCGATCGTTATGAATGCGAATGGGCCAATGCCCTCAAGGATCCGGACAAACTCAAGCGTTTCCGCACCTTCGTCAACGACGGGCGTGGTGATCCGGATGTTCATTTTGTCCGGGAGCGCGGCCAGCGCCGGCCAGTCCACGCCGGCGAACTTCACCTGATTCCCGTTACCGAGGAGGTGCTCTGATGAACCAGTCAAACGTTGTTCGTATTCCTGTCCGCGATGTCGCCCAGGAACCGTCGCAATGGCGTGCCCTGTGCAGCCGCGACGACCTGGTACCCAACTCTGGTGTGGTCGCCTGGCATGACGGCAGCCAAGTGGCATTGCTGTACCTGCCCGAGCATCAGGACAAGCCGCTGTACGCTGTCGACAACCGCGATCCCAAGTCGGGTGCGAATGTCATCGGGCGTGGTTTGTTGGGCAGCATCAAGGGTGACCTGGTGATTGCCTCGCCGATGTACAAGCAGCATTTCCGCCTGGAAGACGGCTCTTGCCTGGAGTACCCGGAGCAGCGCCTGCGGGTATGGCCGGTGCGGCTCAATGGCGATGTGGTGGAGATTGGCGAGGACTGATCCGAGCCATTGGATGAGTTGAAAACTGCAGTCAAATGTGGGGATGAACAATGAAAACCGCTGCTCAACTGGTGAGACTCAAGAGTGTGCAGAACCGACAGGTCCACAGCATCGCCCCCGAGCAGACGGTGCTCGAAGCGCTGCAAATCATGGCCGAGAAAAATGTCGGCGCGTTGCCGGTGATCGAGGACGGCCAGGTGGTGGGGGTATTCAGTGAGCGGGACTATGCGCGCAAGATGGTGCTCAAGGGGCGTTCATCGGTGGGTACGCCAGTGCGCACCATCATGAGCACTCCGGTGGTCACCGCCGACAGCCAGCAGAGCATCGACCGTTGCATGGAAGTCATGACCGACAGCCACTTGCGCCACCTGCCGGTGCTGGATAACGGGCAGTTGATCGGCCTGTTGTCCATCGGTGACCTGGTGAAAGAGGCGATTGTCGAGCAGGCGGACTTGATCCGACAGTTGGAACACTACATTCGCGGCCACTGAGCCTCAGCCCAACATCAGCAATTGCCGGATCAGATTCGGCGTGCTGCCGGTCCAGCGCTTGAACGAGCGACGAAAGTTCGCCGTATCGTTGAAGCGCAGGTACTGCGCCACTTCCTCGTTGCTGAAGCCCTTGACCTGATACAAATACAACGCCACATGGGTGTGTACCCGGTCCACCTGTTGCTGGAAACCGGTGTGATGCTTGTGCAGCTTGCGCTTGAGGGTTGCCGGGCTCATGGCGAAGGCCTGGGCGGTCTGTTCCAGGCTTGGCGTCTGCTGTACATGGACGTGCAGGTAGTCGTAGAGGCAATCCAGAAAGCTGGAAACAAAGCCCAGTTGATCGAGTTGGTCGCGGGCTTCGATCCGCGCCACCTGGCCGGCGGTGGCCGAAACGTTGGGCCAGGGCTGGGCGAGGCAGTGGCGGGGCAGGCGCATCAAGTCCAGGGGGCGGTCGAATTGGGTGTGCTCACCCAGGTGCACCCAGTATTGCTCGACGTAACGCGGCTCGCTGTGGCGAAAGCTGCACTGCCAGGGCAAGCGTTCGCCGCTGAGCCAGGCACTCATCGCCACCATCGAGGTCATGCTCGCCTCCAGCACGAAGCGCCATTGCTCATCGGCGCCACAACTGTCCAGCCAATGGACATAGGCATAGTGCTCGTCCACCAGCAGCCGTGGGGCGGCCAATGGACTGAGCAGCGCCTGCTGGTCGATCAGGGTCTGCAGGGCCTGATGCAGATTCTGCGCGTGGCGTAACGCGTGGCTCGCGGGCCCGTAATGTCCCGGCAACAGCCGCTGACCGAACAGGAAGCTGCTGTCGCTGGCATCCAGCAGGCGCCGGCTGTTGTCGATCAGGCCGAGGAATTGCTGCGGGCTGATGCGGCTTTGTCCGGCAAGGATATCGTCGTGGAACAGCCCGGTACCGCGCAGCAGGCGATGGCTGTCGATGTCCCGCGACAGTGCCAGGTCGATCAGCGCGGCAGGTTGATAGTGCCCCGGAATGAAGCGACTGTCGGTTTCGTACCAGCACGTCTTGAGTGTCATGGCACGGCCTCAGGCGCTTTTCGCCAACGTGGTGCGGGACTGTGCCAGCGCCAGGTTCAGGCGTTTGAGCAAGGCGTCGGCGGATTCGTCGAACGCCATCACCACCGCCGTGCTGGCGACCAGTTGCAAGCGTTCTCCGTGTTGCCGGGTCTTGTGGGCCAGGCTGCGCACCGATATTTCCAGCTCCAGGGCCAGGCGTCGGGCCTGGCTCTCGCCGGTATCAGGCAGCAGCACTACGAAACGATCGCCGGCCAGGCGGCACAGCAAGTCCTGGCGCCGCAGGTTCAATACCAGCAATTGGCTGACGGCCTGGAGCACCGCATCGCCTTCGCCGTGGCCGAAACGCTGGTTGATGGCGGTGAAGTTGTCCAGGTCCAGTGCCAGCAGCGACAGCGGTTGCTGACGGCGGCGTGTGTCTTCCAGGCTGGCGGACAGTTCGTGCTTGAGAAAGTCGGCGCCACCCAACGGCGTGAGTTTGTCGAACAAACGGTGCTCACGGAACAGACGCTCGCGCTTCTCCATCTGCCCATTGATCGCCAATTGTTCACGGTGCCAGTGATAAATACCGAGGGTCAGCAGGATCATGCCCACCGGCATGGGCCCGGATTCGAGCCAGTGATCCCAGGTGATGCTGTCGGGCAGGCGGATGAATTCATCGAGGCTGTCGATCCACCAGGAAAAGAAGATGCAGCCCAGGCCCAGGACCAGGTAATTGGTGACCCGCCCGGCCGGCCGGCTTTTGAGCACCAGCCCCAGCCAGACCAGCGCCAGCAGCGCCGAGCCACCTTCACCGAGGATGTCCAGCCAGACCCATTCGGCGATGGGTTTGAGTTCGCCGCTGGCCAAATGCAGGATCAACCCGAGGTTGGCCGCCAGCAGGAGCAGGGCGAGTTTGAGGCGGTGCGGGCGGAGCACGGAGAACATGGCCGGAGTCCTTTGCCAGAAGCGGAATGCGGCCCAGCACAGCAGATGAATGTGACAGCGCGGTGACGGTGGCTGAATGGATGGGGGAGGTCGAATCAGCTCATCGGTTGTCTGAACTTTTCATTCATAACATCGCCACCTATCTCATTGTGGCGAGCGGATTTTGTGGGAGCAAAGCTTGCTCGCGACGAAGACGACGCGGTTTTTCAGGGAATCGAGGCGCCTGCATCGCGAGCAAGCTTTGCTCCCACAGCGGTGCGACGTTTCGCCAAATTCCTTCGCCCTTCAGATTCTCTGAGTCTGTAAAACAGGTCATTTCAGCTCATTCCGACTCGCCAGCCCGCCTAAATCAGCCTATTCCAGCCTCCACGGCCAAGCCCTGTCACAGAACCGTCATTCCCCACCCCTAGCGTGCCCTCCCAGTTGCCGGGCCATTGCCTGGCGGAAGTTCGGATTCCTGGGGGAGGACCACCATGCACCACCGCACCAGCACTGCCGGGTTCGTCGGTTTCACGTTCACCGCATTGGCGATGGCCATTGCCAGTGAGCGTTTGAGCGCCGCCGAGCAGGCGGCCACGGAACACGTCGAAGTGGTTGGCCAGGCCGCCAGCATCGACCAGGCCCTCAAGGAGCAGCGCAGCGCCGACAGCATCAAGAGCGTCGTGCATGCCGACGGTGTGGCGCAATTGCCGGATGAAAACGTCGCCGAAGCCGTGCAGCGCCTGCCCGGGGTCAGCGTCGAGCGCGACCAGGGCGAAGGTCGGTTTGTCAGCGTGCGCGGCCTGGGGCCGGACCTCAACAGCGTGACCATCAACGGCACGCTGGTGCCGGCCCCGGAAAGCGAGCGGCGGGCCGTTGCCCTGGATGTACTGCCTTCGGAGCTGGTGCAATCCTTGTCGGTGATCAAGACCCTGACACCGGACATGGACGCCTATTCCCTGGGCGGTACGGTGGACGTCAAAAGTCTCTCGGCCTTCGACCACAAGGGTCTGTTCTATACCGGCAGCAGCGAAGCCAGCTATGACAAGAACACCGGCCAGACCAGCCCGAAATTCTCCGGAGCCATCAGCGATCGCTTCAGCCTCGGCGACGGCATCGATAACTTCGGCGTGGCCGCAGCGCTGAGCTGGCAGAAGCGTGACTTCGGCTCGGACAACGTCGAAACCGGCGGTGCCTGGGATTTCGAGCAAGGCTCACGCCTCGAAGAGTTCGAACAGCGCGACTACGACATTCGTCGCGAGCGGGCCGGTGGCGGGCTGAACTTCGACTACAAGCCCGATGACTCCAGCAGCTATTACCTGCGCACGTTGTACAGCCGCTACAAGGACAGCGAAATCCGCAACTCCACCAGCATCGCCTTTGAAGACCCGCAGGCTGCCGGTGAACTGGGTGATGCCGAGGGCCAGCGCAAACTCAAGCAACGTGAAGAAACCCAGGAGATCCAATCCTACGTACTCGGCGGTGAGCGCCTGTTCGGTCTCTGGACCTTGAGTGGCCAGGGCGGCTACAGCCAATCGAGCGAAGACAGCCCCGGCCACATTGCCGGCGCCACCTTCGAAGGCATCGATGGTTTCAACGGCGGTTTCTACGACAACGACAAGCCCCGGCCGATTATCGGCTCAGGGTTCTACGATCCGGCCAACTTCAGCCTCGACAAGGTGGACTGGGAACAGCAGAAGACCACCGACACCGAGAAAAACCTGCGTCTGGACCTGGCCCGGGACTACGACTTGCGCGGCTATGCGTCCCAAGTCAAATTCGGCGGCAAAGTCAGTCGACGGAACAAGGACAACGACCTGGACGCCTGGGTCTACGAGGATTTCGACGACCTCGGCTTCACCGACGAGCAGTTGAACCTGGGGCAGTTCCAGAAAGGCAATGTGGACTACCGCCTCGGTCGCTTCGGCCCGGGCATCAGCGCCGATGCCATCAAGCAGTTGATCGGCGGCCTCAATCGCGATGACTTTTTCGACGAGCAGGAGTCGCGCGTCAACGACTTCAAGATGAGCGAGGACATCAACGCCGCGTACCTGATGAATACCGTCGACATCGATGACTGGCGTTTCATCGCCGGCATGCGCTACGAAGGCACCGAGTTCGAGGCCAAGGGCACCGGCGCCACCGACGGCGTATTCACCGATACCGAGACCCGTCGCAAGTATCACCACTGGTTGCCGGGCCTGCATGCACGCTACCAATTGGACAAGAACACCCAGGTGCGTGCGGCGTGGACCAAATCCGTGGTGCGTCCGACCTTCGGGCAATTGGCGCCGGGTTTTGTCATCGACGATGATGAGGCGACTTTCGGCAACCCGGACCTCAAGCCGCTGGAATCGAGCAACCTGGACCTGGGCATCGAGCACTTCATGGGCCACGCCGGCACGGTCTCGGCCTTCGTGTTCTACAAGGACATCAAGAACTTCGTCTACAACACCGACCTGGCCGGCACGGGCGCCTGGACCGATTTCGCCGAAGCCCACAGCTACGCCAACGGCGACAGCGCCAAACTCTATGGCCTGGAGCTGGCCTACTCGCAAAAATTCGACTGGTTGCCGGCGCCTTGGAACGGCTTGCTGTTGGGGGCCAACACCACCTTCAGCCGTTCGGATGCCGAAATCGAAGGCTTCGACCAGGCCAGTGGTACCCAGCGCAAGCGCAGCATCGACCTGCCGAACCAGTCGGACACGGTCGGCAACCTGATGTTGGGTTGGGAAAACGACAGGCTGAGCCTGCGGCTGTCGGCCAACTACAAGTCAGCGTACCTGTTCGAGCTGGCGTCCATCAGCGACCGCGACCATGACCTGCACGTCGACGCCCAGACCTTCGTCGATTTCAGCGCGCGCTATTCGCTGACCAAGAACCTGCAAGTCAGCCTGGAAGCCCAGAACCTTACCGACGAGCCGTATTTCGTCTACACCGGCCATCGCTCCTACAACGGCCAGTACGAAGAGTACGGCCCGACCTACAAGCTGGGGCTGACCTTTACCCATTTCTGAATCGCGAGCCTGATCACTTGTGGCAATAGGATTTGGCTGTGGGAGCAAAGCTTGCTCGCGACGAAGACGACACGGGTCTCCCGGAAACCGAGGCGCCTGCATCGCGAGCAAGCTTTGCTCCCACAGATGAATTCCCTGGCAATAGAAGTGAGCAACAAGCCCGTTTGAGTCTGACTGAATGACAAGGATTTTCCCGTTGAAGACGATGTTTTTCTTACCCAAGCGCTACCTACTGGCGATGGCGATCAGCCTGGCATCCGCCGCCGCCCTGGCGGCCGCCCCAGCGCCCAGGCTAAAACTGCAATCCTGGTCTCAAGCCGAGCAACTGTCGATCAACGCTCTGGCATTCCTGCCCGGCCCTTCGACGACCGAGCGACTGGCCAGTGCCCGCGAGGGCTTGTTCTTGCTCGATGCCCAGGGTCGCGAACTGACGCGCCTGAAGGGCAGCTTCGAAGGTGTCGATAGCCGTGCCCAGGGCGCGAACGTGTTGGTCGCCAGCCTCGACAGCACGCGCCAGCAAGCCCTGATCGTTAGCCTCGATCCACAAAACCGTCAGTGGGATACGCCGTTGTACCTGCCCGTGCGGGATTTCCCGGTCAACGGCCTGTGCCTTTATCGCGACGGGGCGAGCAACCTGTTTGTGTTCCTGGTCGGCGAGGAGGGCAAGGGCGAGCAATGGCTGGTGGGCAATGGCGAGCGCCTGAGCGACAGCGCGCAACGGGTGCGCGGCTTGCCATTGCCGCCGGATGCCAAGACCTGCCAGGTGCAGGACAGCGCCAATCAATTGTTCGTCAACGAGGAACGGGTGGGTTGGTGGGCCTATCCGGCATCCTCTGAGGCCGAGACCGTGCGGGTGCCCGTGGCGATGCGCGCACCGTTCGGCGACCTCAGGCAAAGCGCCGGGGCCATGGCCGTGTTGCCGGGAGGCCTGTTGGGGCTGGACCCGGAAGCGGCGCAACTGCATGTGTATCAGCAGCAGGGAGAGGGTTGGAGCGCCAAAGCCAATCTGCCGTTGGCGGGCTTGAAGGAGCCGGAAAACCTCGCGGCGCGGTTGACGAAAAGTGGCATTGAAGTGCTGCTGCGCGACGATGACAACGGTCACCTGTACCAAGGCGAAATCAGCTGGAAACCCACGCCAGTGCCTTTGCCGCCGGTCCTGCCGAGTGTCGCCGCCATCGTCCAGAGCGAGCCAGTGGCCCGCCAGGGCGATGCAGCCGATGACCCGGCGATCTGGGTTCATCCGACGACGCCCGGGCTGAGCCGGGTGCTGGGCACCAACAAGAAGCAAGGCCTGCTGGCCTACGACCTGCGCGGCAAGTTGTTGCAGGAGCTGCCGGTCGGACGCCTGAATAACGTCGATGTGCGGGCGAACTTCAAGCTGGGCACGCAAACCGTCGACCTGGCCGTGGCCAGCAATCGTGATCGCAACAGCTTGAGCCTATTCAGCATCGACCGCACCAGTGGCGAGTTGCGCGAAGCGGGCGAGATTACGACGTCACTGAAGGAAATCTACGGCATCTGCCTGTTCCAACCAGCCGAAGGTGAGCTGTATGCCTTTGCCAACGGCAAGGACGGGCGCTTCGTGCAGTACCGCCTGAGCGCGCCGGATGGCGTGGTGAAAGGCCAGTTGGTGCGCCAGTTCAGCGTCGACAGCCAGCCTGAAGGTTGCGTGGCCGATGAGCAGCGCCAGCGCTTGTTTCTCGGTGAAGAGGACGTCGGCGTCTGGGCGGTGGATGCCCGGGCCGAGCAACCGGCCATATTGAGCAGTGTGATCAAGGTCGGCCCGTCGTTGCACGCCGACGTCGAGGGCATGGCCTTGTACCGGGCCAAGGGCCGCGACTACCTGGTGATCTCCAGCCAGGGCAACGACAGCTACCTGGTGCTCGATGCCCAGCCGCCTTATGCCGTGCGGGGCGCGTTCCGGGTCGGCCTGAACGCTGCCGCAGGCATCGACGGGGCATCGGAAACCGATGGCCTGGAGGTGACCTCGGTGAACCTCGGCGGGCCTTGGAGCCAGGGAATGCTGGTGGTCCAGGACGGCCGCAAGCGCATGCCCGAGCAGGCCCAGAACTTCAAGTTCGTGCCCTGGGCCGACGTGGCGAAAGCGCTACGCCTGCCTTGAGCGGCGTTGTCATCAACCGGTCACGAACATTTCATCGAATAACCGCCAGACAGGAGTTTCAACCATGCAAGCCACTTTGGAACACATGACGATCTGGGGCCTGATCAGCGACGCGAGTCTGCTGGTCAAGGCAGTCATGCTCACGTTGCTGCTGGCCTCGCTATTGAGCTGGTACCTGATCATCCAGCGCAGCGCCGTGTTGCAACGCAACGAGCGCCAGTTCAACGGTTTCATGCAGCGTTTTCGCAGCACCCAGGATCTGTTGCCCCTGTATAGGGAGCACGCACAAGTGCGCGAAGAAGACGGCGGCGTCACACCGATTTTCCAGGCGGGGCTGTTGGCTTTCACTCAGCTCAACCAGCCTTCGAGCACGCCCGAGGTGGTGCTCGAAGGCGTCGAGCGTTCGCTGCAGGTGGCGATCAGCGAACAGGAAGTGCAGTTGGAGAAAGGTTTGCAGTTTCTCGCCACCGTTGGTTCGGTCAGCCCTTACATCGGTTTGTTTGGCACCGTCTGGGGGATCATGAATGCCTTTCTTGGCCTGTCCCAGGTGCAGCAGGCCAGCCTTTCCACCGTGGCGCCGGGCATTGCCGAAGCCTTGATCGCCACGGCCATCGGCTTGTTCGCAGCGATTCCGGCGGTGATTGCCTATAACCGTTTTGCGGCCCGCGGCCAGACGTTGCTGACCCGTTACTACGCTTTCGGCAACGAGCTGCAGGCGCGTCTGCACCGCAAGCTGCACGGTGCCCCGGTGAACCTGGCCTCGGCCGCTTGAAAGGAGAGGGCAGATGCTCGTCAAGCCACAACGCAAGCACGGTCCCAAGGCCGAAATGAACGTGGTGCCGTACATCGACGTGATGTTGGTGCTGCTGGTGATTTTCATGGTCACCGCGCCGATGCTGACCCAGGGGGTGAAGATCGAACTGCCCAAGGTCGCCAGCGAGGCACTGACCAACGATAGCCGCCAGCAAATTCTCACCCTGTCGGTAAAGGCCGAGGGCGGTTACTACTGGAACCTGGGCGGTGAGCTGGACACACGCCACCAGACCGACAGCGCCGTGGACCTGGAGCAGATGCGTGCCAAGGTGGCGCAGGTCGTGGCCGAGCGCAGCGATACCCAGGTGTACATCCGCGCCGACGAGCATGCCGATTATGGCCGGGTCGTCGCGGCCATGGCTGCGTTGCAGCAGGGTGGCGTGAGCAATCTCGGGCTGGTGACCGAGGCGCCGCAATGACGACGATGATCATGCACAGTGCCTCCTTGAGTACGCCGACGCTGAACCGCCACGGTGTTTGGAAAAACAGCCTGGCGGCCGGGCTCGCCGTGGCCCTGCACGCCGGCGTGGCGCTGTTATTGGTGTTGGGCTGGAACGTGGGGAAGCCGACCGTCGAGACGCCCCGGGTGTTGCGCACGCAACTGGTGATGTTGCCGCCGGCTCCGGTGCCCGAAGCGCCGGCCCCGGCCCCTGTCATCCCTGTCGCCGCGCCATTGGTCGAATCCACACCGCCACCCATTGATGCGCCTCGTCCCGTTCCTGCCAAGCCGGTCGTGGACCCGCGAATCCAGGCGCAGAAACTGGAACAGGCGGCCTTGGCCCGTAAACGGGTCGAGGAGCAGAAGCGCGAGCAACAGGCCCAACAGCAGCGCGAGCGCCAGGAAAACGAACGACGCCGGCAAGACGCCGAACAGCAGGTCGCCGAGCAACAGCGTCAGGCCCGGCAGGCCCGGCAGGCACAAGAGCTTGCCCAGCAACGCCTTGCCGAGCAGGCACGCCAGGCCACCGCCGACAGCCGCAGTTATCAACCCCTGAGCAAGCAAGCCCCGGATTATCCGCAACGCGCCCTGGACAAGGGGCTGGAAGGCGATTGCACCGTGGAATACAGCGTGATGCCGGACGGGCGGATCGATAACCCCAAGGTCATCGAGGGTTGCCACCCCCTGTTCATCCGGCCATCCCTGGCCGCCGCCCAGACGTTTCGTTATCAACCGCGAATCATTGATGGCAGGGCGGTGACGGTGCCGGCGGTGCGCAATACCTTTCACTACCGGATCAAATGAAATGCATGCTTGGTAGAAAGTACCTGTGCGGCCGTTCGATCGTTCCCGACACCGCCAGAACCTCACTATGGCGCCATCAGGCCTTTACTTGCGGTAATGACTCGGCGCCACGCCCACTTCGCGGCGGAAGATCTGGGAGAAGTGGCTGGCGCTGCCATACCCGACCTCCAGGCCGATATCGATGACGCTGCGCTCGGTTTCCATCAGCAGTTGCCGGGCCCGGGCCATTCTCAGCTGGATGAAGTACTGCGAGGGCGAACGCCCGGTGGCGCGCTTGAACAGGCGGCTGAAGTGGTATTCGCTCAGGCCGATGGCCTGGGCCAGGTCACCGAGGCAGAAGGGTTCGGCCAGTCGCTGTTCCATCAGTTCGATAACCCGCTTGAGCTTGAAGGCGGGCAGGGCGTTACGTCCGGACATGTCGTCGGCATCGGCATCCAGGTAATGCCGTGCCAAGTGCACCGCTACGCATTGCGCCATGCCCTGGATCAGCAAGGCACTGGTTTCACCGCGCCGGGTCAACTCTGCCCGAATCGGTTCGAGCAAGGCTGAAAGTGCTTCATCCCGTCCGCCAGAGACTTCTCGCAACTGGACCCCACCGCTGCCGCCGGCTTCGGCAATGGCGCGCTCCAGCAATGCCAACCCCAGGTACACATGCATGACCACGAATGGTTCGTGGCTGGTGACTTGCCAGCGCATCTCGTAAGGCACCGGGGATGTGGTCAGGAAGAAATCCGCGCTGCGCACGCTATTCGCTTCCCAGTCCTGGTTGGCGATGCGCTCCTCGACGATGGCTTCCCCGGACAACACCCAGACGAGCAACGGCTCGGCCACCGCCGGCACGACGATGTGTGCTTCGCTGCGCTCACGGACAAAGATCTCGACCAGGATGTCTTTGGCCGATACGCCATCGGACGTCGCCAGGCGCTCGCCGCGTATGTGTGCCTGCAGGCCGGTTGCCGATGTTCGTTCGGTGACTTCCATGCTTCGATGGCCTCGTGAGAGCCCCCGGGGTCAAGCCGGGTCGGCGGTAGGACGGTGTTGGCGCAACAGTTCGATGGATTGAGACGGAATCAACTCGCGCAACGCCTTATAGAGCGCCCGGGTTTCCAGCAGGTTCCAGATGCGCAGCATGGTTTCCAGTGCGTCCAGGGGTTTGCTGATGAAATCCCGCGCACCGAGGGCCAGGGCCCGCAGGCGGGTGTCACGGGTCGCGTCGGCGGTCAGCACCAGGATGGGCAGGTAGTCGTTGGCCGGAATGCGCCGGTTGAGTTGCTCCAGCACGGCAAAGCCGTCGAACGCCGGCATGTGCAGGTCGAGGATGACCAGGTCCGGCTCGAAGCTGTTGAACAGGTCGAGCGTACGCAAAGGTTCGGTGCTGCTCAGCACATTGTGCAGCCCTTCGCGGGCCAGCAGTTGTTCCATCAGGTCCAGGTTGGGGCGTTGATCGTCGACGATCAGAATGCGCAAGTCGCGATTCATGCGGGCTCCGGTAGATAGTGCTCAAGATGGCCCAGGAAGGCCTGGATATGAATAGGTTTGGTCAGGATCGCCGTGGCACCGGCCTCGTGAAGGGCGCGGTGGGTCAGGTCGCTGGCATCGGCGGTGATCATCAGCACGGGTATGGTCGCCGTGGTCGGGGATTGGCGCAGGCGTCGCAAGACTTCCAGGCCTTCGAGGTCCGGCAGGCTGACATCCAGCAGGATCAGTTGCGGAGTGTGCTGGCGGGCGAGGTCCAGGCCCATCTGGCCTTGCATGCTCGACAATAGTTGAATGCCGGGACGGCGCTGCATGAGGGTTTCGATCAGCGCAAGGCTCGACAGGTTGTCTTCGATGCACAGGACTTTGCCGTGATAGTCCACGGGTGCACGCGTCACCGCCAGCGCGGCAATGGGCGGCAGATGCGCGCCAACCACCTCGGTACCCGGCAGTTGCAGGGTGAAACAACAGCCGTGTCCGGGCTCGCTGTGGACCTGCAGGTTGCCCTGCATCATTTCCAGCAGGCTCTTGCTCAAGGACAACCCCAGGCCGGTGCCTTCGACCTGGGGATCGGCGCCCAGGCGTTCGAAGGGTTTGAACAGTTGGTCCAGCTGTTCCGGGGCAATGCCATGGCCGGTGTCGTTGACGGCAATGCTCACCTGATGGGCCTGGACGCTGACTTCGATGCGCACCTCGCCGCCGGGCCGGTTGTACTTGATGGCGTTGGACAGCAGGTTGAGCAACACCTGCACCAGGCGCTGACGGTCAGCGAGTACGCCGCAGCCATCCGCCAGCGGTGGCAGCTCGGCCAAATGGATCCCGGCGTCGGCGGCCATCGGTGAAACCAAGGTCAGGGCTTCGTGCAGCACCGTCGACAGGGCGATCGGTTCGATGTTCAGCGGCAGGCGACCGGCCTCGATCCGGGCAATGTCCAGCACCTCGTTGATCAACGCCAGCAAATGCTGGCCAGCCCGCAGTATATGGCTGACCTGGGGGCGTTGGCCGGCCGTGGAGTCCATGTCCAGCAATTGAGCGAAACCCAGGATAGCGTTCAATGGCGTGCGCAATTCGTGGCTCATGCGAGAAAGAAACTCGCTCTTGGCCCGGCTGGCGCTCTCGGCTTCTTCGCGGGCGGTGCGCAGGGCGATCTCGGCAGCGCGGCGGTCGGTGATGTCGCGGGTGATCTTGGAAAAGCCGCGCAGGGCGCCAGTGCCATCGTATTGGGCAGTGATGACCACGCTGGCCCAGAAGCGGCTGCCGTCCTTGCGGCAACGCCAGCCTTCTTCCATGTAATGACCGTCGCGGGTGGCTTCGCGCAGGGCCATGTCCGGGTGCGCCGGGCATTCCTCGGCCAAATAGAACAGGGAAAAGTGCCGACCGATGATCTCCTGCTCGGTGTAGCCCTTGATCCGTTCGGCGCCAGCGTTCCAGGTGGTGACATAGCCTTGGGCATCGAGTGCGAAGATCCCGTAGTCCTTCACGCCATCGATGATCAGCCGCAAGCGCTCCTCGTTGTCGCGCAGGGCCCGCTCGCGTTCGGCAAGCAATTGTCCGGCTTCTACGAGACGGGTACCGAGCTGGCCGATTTCGTCCTGCTCTGGCGGTTGCGGCAACAAGGGTTGGCCCAGGGCCAGGCGCTGGGCGTTGCCTTGGACCTGCTGGACCCGGGCGACAATGCCCTTGGACAGAAACAGCACCGCGACAATGGCCCCCAGCAGTCCACACACCGCCGCCAGCAACGTGGCGAACAACAGGCGCATGCGCGTGGCCGAGGCGGCGGCGCTGCGGTCGGCGAGCAGGGCATCTTCGCGAATGCGCATGGCGCTGATCTGCTCGCGCAGCACGTCCAGCACCTGCTTGTTTTCGATCAGGATCGCGGTGATGGCCTCGGGGTCGTCGCGCTTGCCGTTGCGCAAGGCGAGCAAGCCGTCGAGTTTGTCGGCGATCAGCGGGGTGATGGTCTGGAGGTGTTCACGCATCCTGGCATCGCGAATGTTGTGGTCCAGGCGCTGCAACGCGGCATGGATCAGCGGGGTGGCCTGTTCGTAGCTGGGCAGGAAATCTTCGCGCCGGGTCAGCAGGTAACCCCGCACGCTGGCCGCAGCCTCGGCCAGCAGGGTATGGACTGTCTGGATATCACCCTGGACCAGCAGCACCCGGCGCACATCCTCTTCGGCCCGGGCAGTCTGGCGTTCGGTGATGTAGATCAGCACCAGCGACAGCAGCAGGACCACCAGGGGCAAGGAAATCACCACCAGGGCCTTGCCTCGCAACGGCAAGTCGGCCCAGCGGCGGGCGGCGAGAAACCTCATGGCCATTGCCCGGCGGGTTGCGCCACCAGGCCCAGGGCAACGCCGCGCACGGCGGCCTGGGTGCGATCGGCGGCGCCCAGCTTGCCAATGACCCGCTCTACGTGGGCTTTGGCCGTGCCGGGCGCGATGCCCAGTTTTTCGCCGATTTCACGGTTGCTGAAACCGCCGGCCACCAGCCCCAATACCTGGCGCTCCCGGGCGGTCAGAGCCTGGACTTGAGTGGCGCCGTTCGCACCACGCTCGGCCATACGGCGCAATAGGCGTGCGCTGACCGAACTGTTCAGCGCCTCTTCGCCCTGGGCAACCCGTTTGAGGGCGTCGAGCACTTCATCGCGGCTGGCGTCCTTGAGGAGATAGCCGACCGCGCCTGCACCGATGGCGGCTTCGAGGTGGTCGGGACTGTCATCCATGGTGAAGATAATCACTTTGACCTCCGGCTGGCGCTGCTGCAGGATCCGCGCCGCGCCCAGGCCGTTGAGGACGGGCATGCGGATGTCGAGAATCGCGATGTCCGGTTTCAGCCGATCGCACAGGTCGAGGGCTTCCTGGCCGTCGCGGGCCTGGCCGACAACCTCGAATCCCGGGCTGCCGGCGAGCATGCTGATAAAACCGGTGCGAGTGACTTCGTGGTCGTCGGCCAGCAGCAGGCGCAAAGGTTGGTTCATGGGTGTCCTCCGTGAGCCGGTAGTGGCACGCTGGCCAGTAGTCGGGTGCCGTCGCCGGGCTGGCTGCAACAGCTCAGGTGGCCGTCCAGCAAATGGGCGCGCTCCTGCATGGCGGCCAGCCCCAAATGGCAGCTGCCGTTGGTCTCGATGGGTTGCTCGAGGGCAAAGCCGCGGCCATCGTCCTCCACGCGCAGGCAAGCGTGCCCGTCTTCCACCGCCAAGCCCAAACGCACGTGGCGGGCCTGGGCGTGCTTAAGAATGTTGTTGATGCCTTCCTGTGCAATGCGAAACAGGGCGATCTCGGTGTTGCCCGGCAGGCGTGCGGTGCTGTGCTCGGCCCAGGTCACCGTCAGGCCCGCGTCACGCAGGCGATCGGCCTCCTTGTCGACGGCTTTGTACAGGCCGAAATCATCCAATACGTGGGGGCGCAGGCCGCCGATCAACTGCCGGCCTTCGCCGACGCAGCCCTGGGCCAGCTCGAGGATGCTTTGCAACTCGCTCGCCAGGGCCGGCGGTAGCGACGGGCAGCGACCGGCGAAGCCCTGCAAGCGCTGGTGCAAACCGGCGAGGTTCTGCGCCAGGCCATCGTGCAGGTCGTACGCCACACGCTTGCGTTCGTCTTCCTGGGCGCTGAACAAGCGGTGGACCAGCTCGGACATGGTGCGCTCGCGGGCCTGGAGCGCTTCGAGCAAGCGGCTGTTCTCCAGGTGCGCCGCCAACAGCGTCGCGAGCAATTGCAGCGATTCGATGTCTTCGTTGTCCGGCGCGCCGAGAGCCAGGCTGTTGCCCAGCAGCAAAGCCCCGAACGCCACGCCGTCAGAGGCACGCAACGGCACCCGCAAGACCTGGGGCAGGGCGCTGCCGGGCAATTCGAGCCATTGTGGACCGGGCGTTTGCGGCTGGGCCAGGTTAGCGAGCAGCTCAAGTCGTTCCGCGCTGCCGTGGCTGGCGAGGGTGCGCAGCGGGTGGCCCGGCGCCCACTCCAACAACAGGCCATGATCCATGGCCATGAACGCGCACGCCCGTTGCAGCGCACGTTGACGCATGGCCGACAAGGGCAACTGCGTCAGTTCATGGCCGGCGCCCAGCAGCAGGCCCAGGCGTGCTGCACGGCTTTGCGACTGGCGATACTGGCTGCGAATGGCCAGGGCACTGCCGGGGTCATGGGGTAGGCTTTGCATGAGTAGCTCCAGCGTTGAAGAGGACCGGTCCGGTTCGCGGTGGCGTCATTAGAACGTGTCACCGGCACCGGGCCTATCTGCCGAACGGCATAGGCGATTGGCACCGGTTGGCCGATGGCGAAGGCCGGGAACGCCGGCAAAGTGGGCTCATTGAAACCCAAAGGAACGCTTTGATGAAAATGAAAACCTGCGCCATCGCTGCTTTATTCCTGCTGGCTTCGCCGCTGGTCCAGGCTCTCGAGGCTACGCCCTACGTGTATCGCACGGTGGCCGAGCAGCCCAAGAATGTGAATGACCGGGAGATCGCGGCCCTGTTCGATCGCTGGAACGCCGCGCTGCAAACCGGTAGCGCCAGCGCCGTGACCGGCCTCTACGCCCCGGATGCGATTTTGCAACCGACTGTTTCCAACAAGGTGCGCAACACGCCGGCGCAGATCCAGGATTACTTCGAGCATTTCCTGGCAGGCAAACCGGTCGGGCAAATCAACTACCGGGAAATCCGCCATCTGGGACCCGATGCGGCGATGGACAGTGGCGTCTATACCTTCACGCTCACCCAGGCCGACGGTTCCAAGCGCGAGGTCCAGGCGCGCTACACCTTCCTCTATGAGCGTCTCGACGGCCAGTGGAAGATCATCAACCATCACTCATCGGCCATGCCTGAGGTGCCGAAGACCCTGCACGCCAGTCACTGATAACGCTGCCTGCAAAAGACCTGTCTGTGGGAGCGAGCAAGCTCGCTCACACAGGGTAGGGTTTTTCCGAACGGTTATTAGACACACTTTGTATAAAGAGCTTGGATTAACGCGCGAACATTAATTAGAATCAGTCTCATTTAAGACTTTGCGCAGGCTTCTGGACATGTGTGATGCAGCTACGCCGACGGAGCATTCCCTCCATGCTTTATACCGTGACCACGGTAGTTGGCTGGAAGGCTGGTTGCGTCGGCGCATGGGCAATGCCTGGGATGCGGCGGACCTGCGCCAGGATACGTTCCTGAGGGTTCTTGCCAGTTCCCGGCCATTGGCTGACCTGCAAGAGCCCCGGGCATATCTGCTGACCGTTGGCAAACGCCTGCTGAGCAACTTCTACACCCGGCGAAACCTGGAACAGGCGTATCTCGACGCCCTGGCAGGCCTGCCTGAAGCCTGCGCACCGTCACCGGAACAACGTTGGCTGCTGCTGGAAACCCTGCAAGCCCTGGACGAATTGCTTGATGGCCTGGCGCCCTTGGTACGGCGGGCTTTTCTCTGGAGCCAGCTTGAAGGCCTGGGTTATCGCGAGATCGCCGAACGCCTGCAAGTGTCCGAGCGCACCGTAAAACGCTACATGGCCCAGGCCTATGAGCACTGCCTGCTGGTGGATTTCTGATGCGCTCGGCACCTTCGCTTGAAGCCCGTGAAGCGGCGCGGGCGGCCGCTCGCTGGTTGACCCTGATGGAGTCTGACGGGGCCGCGTTCGATTCGGCGGCCCTGCAACGCTGGCGCGACAGCAGCGCTCATCACGAGGCGGCCTGGCAGAAGGCCCTGCGATTGCGCCAGCGTTTCGCCGGGGTGCCCGCCTCCCTGGGCATGGCAACCCTGGACCGTCCGGCGCTGGCCCGACGCGAAGTGCTCAAGCGTGCATTGGGCGTCGCTGCATTGGTCCCAACCGCTTGGCTGCTGGGGCGAGAGCTGCCGCTGGAGACCTGGCGCGCTGACTTGCACACCGCCACGGGTGAGCAACGGCGCTGGTCGCTGGTCGATGGCAGTGTGCTGCAACTGAACACCGACAGCGCCGTTGACCTGGACCTCAAGGCGCGCCGCCTGGTGCTGGTACGTGGCGAGATGGCCCTCAAGCTCGCCGGGAGCACGCCGCTGTCCGTTCAGTCCCCCTATGGGCTCGTTACGATCAGTGGTGGCGAAGTCTGCGTGTACCTGGGCGAGCGCGATTGCCGGGTGTCGGTGATCAGCGGCTCGGCGCAACTGCACCCACTGCGCGGGCCATTGCTTGGACTGGAAGCGGGCCAGCAGGTCAACTTCCAGGCCTCGGGTGCGGGGCCAGTGAGAGCGTTCGACGTGGCACAGCTGGGTTGGCGTGACGGCGTATTGGTTGCCCAGGATCAGCCGCTGGGGCATTTCCTGCGAGAACTGGACCGCTACCGTCCCGGCGTGTTGCGTTGGGACGAAAGCCTCGAATCCCTGCGAGTCACGGGCAGTTTCCGCCTGGACAACACCGATCGAATCCTCGCGCTGCTTGCCGCCAGCCTGCCGCTGGATGTGCACATGCGCACGCGCTACTGGGTCACGTTGACGCTTCGCAAAAATATCGCCTGACGCCTGTCCCCTTTTTTTGTCTCGCTTGTCATTCAAGGCAACTGAACAAAAATGAGAGCGCTTTCCAATGTCCGCAGTTGCACCTTTGCGTTTTCGCCCGGCCCTTGCCGGCTGGCGTCCGCTGTTGAACCTGAGCCTCATGCTGAGCCTGAGCACCAGCCCGTTCTTTATCTCATCGAGCCTGGCCGACGAGGCTGCCCGGCGCAGCTATCAAGTGCCGGCCGGCAGCCTCGGCGCGGCGTTGACCCGGTTCGCCGGATTGGCCGGGGTCAACCTTTCGGTGGATCCGGCCTTGGTGAGTGGTCGGGACAGCGCCGGGCTTTCGGGTGAGTTTGGGGTAGAGGAGGGGTTTGCCCGACTGTTGCGGGGTTCGGGCCTGCAACTGCAAGCGGTGGGTGAGCAGGCCTATATCCTGACCCCGGTGCCGGAAGGCGGCAGCCTGCAACTGGCACCTACCTCGATTCTGGGCGCCACGGCTTCGGAGGACAGCCCGGCGTATGCCGGCGGTCAGGTTGCTCGTCGTGGTTCGCAAGGCTTGCTGGGCTCGCGGGACTTCATGGAAACGCCGTTCAGCATGACCACCTACACCAGCGCGGCGGTCAAGAACCAGCAAGCGCGTACCTTGGGTGACCTGATCGCCAGCGACCCCTCGGTCCGCGCTACCAACCCGGCGGGCGGGCGCTATGAGCAATTCACCATTCGCGGTTTCAGCCTGTTCAACAGTGACGTCGCGTACAACGGTCTCTACGGCGTCCTGCCGACATACACGATTGACATGGAGATAGCCGAGCGCGTCGATATCCTCAAGGGCCCGAGCCAGCTCATCAACGGCATTTCGCCACGGGGCAGCGTGGGCGGTGGGATCAACGTGGTGCCCAAGCGCGCGACCGATAAACCCATCACCTCGTTCACCGGCAACTATGCCTCCAACAACCAACTTGGCGGTGCCGTGGACGTCGGGCGGCGCTTTGGTGAAGACAACAAGTTCGGTATTCGTTTCAATGGCGTGAAGCAGGCGGGCGATACCGAATGGGACCACCAGAGCGTGGACCGCGAGATGGCGGTGCTGGGCCTGGATTTTCGCGGTGAGCGCCTGCGCCTCTCGACGGACATCGGTCACACCGAACGCGATACCGACGCACCCCAGGAGCGCGTGCAGGTCGGCGCCAACGCCCAGGTTCCCCACGCCAGCGATGTTCGCCGCAACTATGCGCAAGCCTGGAGCAAGGCACGGACCGTGGACACCTTCGGTACAGTGAACGCCGAGTACGATGTCAACGATTCGGTCATGCTGTACGGCGGTGTGGGGGCGCGCAAAAGCAATCATGATTTCCTCCGGCATGCCGTTTCGGTCACCAATGATGCGGGTGACTTCACCGTTTCTCCCCGGGACTTTACCCGGGATGAAAACGTCCAGACGGCCAATGCGGGCGTACGCAACTGGTTCCATACCGGTCCGGTGAGCCATGAGGTCAACCTGGCGGCGAGCTATTTCTACATGGATTTCACAAACGGCGGTGCGCGCTATGCCAACGGCCGCAGTAACCTGTATGACCCGGTTGAAACATCGACGCCAGGCAACCCAACGCGACAGGATCCCAAGGTCTACACCGAAAACCACTTCAGCGGCTTGGCGTTGTCCGACACCTTGGGCTTGTTCGATGATCGACTGCTGCTGACCCTTGGCGCCCGCTGGCAGCGAGTAGAGGTTGACGACTGGTCGGACGGTGTCAAAGGTCCCACTGCCTACGATGAGGAAAAGGTCTCGCCGTCGGGTGGCATCCTGTTCAAGGCCACCGATAGATTGTCCCTGTATGCCAACTACATGGAAGGCCTGAGCCAGGGCAAGATCGCGCCGTCGACGTCGGTGAACGAAGATGAGATCTTCCCGCCGTTCGTCAGTCGCCAGGTCGAAGTGGGCGCCAAGTATGACGCTGGAGCGCTCGCCGTCACCGCTGCCGTGTTCCGGATCAAGCAGCCTGCCTACGCCACCGACGCCACGACGCGTGTTTTCGGCCCGAATGGCAAGCGTGAAAACACTGGCGTGGAACTCAATGTGTTTGGTGAACCTGTCAAGGGCACCCGGTTGCTCGGCGGGGTCATGTACATCGACAGTAAGTTGACCAACACCACCGGTGGGACCTTCGATGGTAATCGGGCGCCTGCGACACCGGAGTACAACGTCAACCTGGGCGCCGAGTGGGATGTGCCGACCGTCCAGGGCCTGACCCTGACCACCCGCGGCATCTACTCCAGCTCACAATACCTGGACCAGTCCAACACCAAGCAAATCGATTCCTGGGAACGCTTCGACGTGGGCGCCCGCTACGGGTTCAAGGTCGATGAAAAGAACATCACCTTGCGGGCCAACATCGAAAACGTGGCAGACAAGCGCTATTGGAGTTCGGCCGGCGCGTCGGATGACAGTGAGCCTGGCTTGACGCTGTCGACGCCGCGCACCTACCTGCTGTCCGCGACGGTTGATTTCTAAGCTGATGGGGCGCTCCAGGGACGGAGCTGGCTGGGTTCAGATATCGCGAAACAGATCGTGGGCATCCAGCAGTCGCCAGGCAATCTCGGGACGTTTTTCCAGCCCTCGGCGGATGGCGGCGGGAATCGATTGGCGAATCTTGCGACACAGCCCTGGCTGGTCCTGGAATTCGATGGCGATACCGCGCATGGTCCGTACTTCGTTGTAGCCGGGCTCGACGCTCAGGCGGATCCCCAGGTTTTCGTACAAGCGTTGTTGCAGGCGCTGGAGTTCGTCGAGGCTCTGGATGTTCTCCAGGCGCTCAAGCAGGCGTTTTTCTTCCTGGCGATTCAGGCAAAGGATGCGCAGGTCGCTGCCCGGCGCTTGCAGCAACGCATCACGGCCGCAATCACAGACACCAGGCGGGCAGGGGGGACGGATCGGGATCGACGCGGTCATGGGCTCCACAAAATCTGCTGCACGATGAAACAGCCAGCTTATCGCCGGCCCAGGCAATGTGATGCCTGGCGGCAGGCGGGTCAAGCCTGTTGGAGGGGCCGCTTGTCTGGCGCTGCTGTGTACCCCACCGCTTTATTGTGGGTGCGAGCTTGCTCGCGATAGCGGTGCAACAGTCAGCCTCGATGTTGAATGTCAGTCCGTCATCGCGAGCAGGCTCGCTCCCACTGGGAATCCAAGTCGGACACAACAGGTGTGTTCGCTGAAATCCAAATGTGGGAGCGAGCCTGCTCGCGATAGCGATGGGTCAGTCGAGGCAATTACAACCCCAACTCGGACAGCCCCGGATGATCGTCCGGCCGGCGGCCCAGCGGCCAGTGGAACTTGCGCTCGCTTTCCTTGATCGGCATGTCGTTGATGCAGGCGTAGCGGTTGTACATCAGGCCTTGCTCGTCGAACTCCCAGTTCTCGTTGCCGTAGGAGCGGAACCAGTTGCCCGAGTCGTCGTGCCATTCGTAGGCATAGCGCACGGCGATGCGGTTATCGGTGAAGGCCCAGAGTTCCTTGATCAGCCGATAATCCAGCTCCTTGGCCCACTTGCGGGTCAGGAACGCCTTGGCTTCCTCGCGGCTATGGGCGAACTCGGCGCGGTTACGCCACTGGGTATCCAGCGTGTAGGCCAGGGATACTTTTTGTGGATCGCGAGAGTTCCAGCCGTCTTCGGCCAGGCGAACTTTCTCGATCGCCGATTCACGGGTAAACGGTGGCAAAGGCGGACGAACTTCAGAAGAAGCAGACATGGCAGATCTCCAGTGGGTCATTGACGAATAGCACGGTGGTTCAATGGATCAAACGTGGGGTATCTCAACAGGCAGCAACATTTTCAGCATGTCCTGGGCGTGGTCAGCCGCGCTATGGTCGCCCATGACCAGGGCCACGGTAATGGCACCGTCAATCAGAATCAGCAGCTGTCGGGCCAGTGCATCCGGGTTCTCGACCCCTTGTTCGACGCACAGCCGGGTCACGTAATCGAGCAATTTCTGTTTGTGCATCTTCGCCACCTGGCGGACCGGATCCAGCGGATCGCCGGTTTCGCCGCTGGTATTGATGAACGCGCAGCCGCGAAAACCTTCGCTGTCGAACCAGCCCTTGAGCACGGTGAACAGGTTGAGCAGCCGTGCAGCCGGGGTCGGTGCCTTGTCCACCTCGGAGCTGAACCAATGCATCCAGCGTTCGTCCCGTCGCTTGAGGGCGGCCACGATCAGGTCGTCCTTGTTGGCGAAGTAGCGATAGACACTTTTCCGGGAGACGCCGGCGGTTTTCACCAGAAGGTCCATGCCGGTGGCGGCGATGCCACTTTTATAGATCAACTTTTCGGCGACATCGAGAATGATGTCTCGTGTTTCATTTCCAGTAATTTCATTCATGGAACAAAAGTAGAATGATCGTTCTCCTTGGTCAAGTCTTTTTTTCTTGAGGACAGGAAGACCCAAACCCATCCATGGTGTAAGCTCATCCGTTCTTCGGAATCGACCTTTTGCGAGCCCTATGCCGTCGCTTTTCAAACGCTCCCTGCTGCCCAAGCTGCGCAGCTTTGCACTGACCGCCGACGCGGTGACCATCCTCGATGGCGCCGCCCAATTCCGCCGTTGCCTGCTGGAGAAAATCGCCCAGGCCACCCAACGCATCTACATCGTCGCCTTGTACCTGCAAGAGGACGAGGCCGGCCAGGAAGTCCTCGATGCCCTGCATGCCGCCAAAGCGGCGCGTCCGGAACTGGACGTGGTCGTGGTGGTGGACTGGCTGCGGGCCCAGCGTGGACTGATCGGTGCCAAGAAGCAGCCGGGCAACTCGGCGTGGTACCAGGAGCAGACCCGTACCCATGCCAGCGAAGTGCCGATCTACGGCGTGCCGGTGCAAACCCGCGAGCTGTTCGGCGTGCTGCACTTGAAAGGCTTCGTGATTGACGACTGTGTGCTCTACAGCGGCGCCAGCCTGAATAACGTCTACCTGCACAAGTTCGACAAATACCGCTACGACCGCTATCACCTGCTGCAGAACACGGCACTGGCCGACTCGATGCACCACCTGGTGCAGCACGGCCTGATCACCTCCAGGGCCGTGCATCGCCTGGACCTGCCGAACCTGCCCAGCACCCGCAGTTTGCGCAAGGACATCGGCGACCTGCGCAGTCGCCTCAAGTACGCGACGTATGACACCAGCGTTGGCAGTCTCGACAAGAGCGGCCTGTCGGTAAGCCCGTTGTTGGGGGTAGGCAAGAACAATCCACTGAGCCGGGTGATCGGTGAACTGATCGCCAGCAGCCGCCAGCAACTGACCATCTGCACCCCGTATTTCAACCTGCCCCTGGCGGTGACCCGGGAGCTCAACCGCGCCCTGGCCCGCGGGGTCAGGATCGACATCATCGTCGGCGACAAGACTGCCAACGACTTCTACATTCCGCCAAGCGAGCCGTTCAAGATCATCGCGGCGTTGCCCTACCTCTACGAAATCAGCCTGCGGCGCTTCGCCAAGCGGCATCAGCGCGCGATCGACAGCGGCCAGTTGAACCTGCACCTATGGCGTGACGGGGATAACACCTATCACCTCAAGGGCATGTGGATCGACGAGCGCTACACCTTGCTGACTGGCAATAACCTCAACCCACGGGCGTTTCGCCTGGACCTGGAAAACGCGCTGTTGCTGGACGACCCCAAGGGCGAGTTGCTTGCGCCGCGCCAGGCCGAGCTGGAGCGGATCTACCGCCACACCCAGCGGATCGGACGTTACCTGGACCTGGAAACCTTGCCGGATTACCCCGAGGCTGTGGCCAGGTTCTTGAAACGGGTCAGCCGGGTGCGGATAGAACGGCTGCTTTACCGGATCCTGTGAACGCTCGCGCCATGTCGAAAAAAGACACCATCTCCATCCAGTTGGTGCGTGAGGCGCTGTTGCAAAGCTGCGCTCCCGGAGCGGCCACCGATGAAGTCCTGAGCAAGGTCGGCATAGACCCTGCGTTGCTCGACGACGCGCAGGCACGGGTTCCGGCCCATGCTTATGCGCGGCTCTGGCGTTTGCTCGCCCGACGCCTGGATGATGAGTTTTTTGGCATGGATCCGCGCAAGCTCAAGTCTGGCAGCCTGGCGTTTCTCTGCCAGTGCGCCATGGCCCAGCCCTCGCTGGCGAGCGGCTTGACAGCGGGGCTGGGGTTTCTGTCGCTGATGCTCGAAAACCTGCCGGCCCAGTGGATGCGCCAGCAAAGCCTGGCGGAGATCGTGCTGCTGGAAGACGATCAGGAACCGCGCCGGGCTTTTACCTACTTCACCTACTGGATGATCGTCCATGGCGTGGCCTGTTGGCTGGCCGGGCGGCGCATTCCCATCCTCTCCGTCGAATTGCGCTGCTCGGCACCGGATTTCTGCGACGACTATCGGGTGATGTTCTCCCAGAACCTGCGCTTCGACCGGCCCCGAACCCGGATGATTTTCGCGGCCGAATGCCTCGACCTGCCGATCAGGCGCAACGCTGACGAGCTCAAGCGCTTCCTGGCCCAGGCGCCGGCCAACATCCTGGTCAAATACCGTAACCCGCAAAGCCTGGCCAGCCGGATCAGGCACGACCTGCGGCAGTTGCCTGCCGAACGGTGGCCGGAAACCGAGGCCCTGGCCCAGCAGTTGTGCGTGTCCGCGTCTACCCTGCGTCGACGCCTGGCGGAGGAGGGCCAGACTTACCAAGGCCTCAAGGACAGCGTGCGCAAGGACCTGGCGATCACCTGGCTGGCCGAACCCTCCATCAGTTTCGTCGAAATCGCCTCGCGCCTGGGGTTTGCCGATGCCAGCTCCTTCTACAAGGCGTTTCGCAAGTGGTCCGGGTCCAACCCGGGGCATTATCGCAGCCTGATTCTCAACGAGTCCGATTGATCCCGCTGAATCTGACACCAAGAGTCTTCCCTGTGGCAGCGAGCTTGCTCGCGATAGCCATTTAACAATCGACATGTGTGTTAACTGACCCATCGCCATCGCGAGCAGGCTCGCTCCCACAGAGGGTGCTTGGCAGGTTGGGCTGCTCATAAAACTGTCATTTTTTTTTGATAAAAGCCTGTGCAGGTGCCGGAAAACCGGGCCATCTATCAGGGTAATGTATGCAAGTGACCGTTTTGGGCCGCGTATGAGAGTACTGGTCACCGGCGTCGCAGGGTTCATCGGGTTTCATACCGCCAGGCGGTTGTGCCGCGAGGGCCATCAGGTCATCGGCATCGACAACCTCAACAGCTACTACAGTGTCGAGCTGAAGCAGGCACGGCTGGCGTTATTGGCCGAATACCGCAACTTCCGCTTCCTGCGGCTGGACGTGGCCGACAAACAGGCGCTGTTGGAGGTGTTTGCGCAAACCCCATTCGAGTACGTGGTTCACCTGGCGGCCCAGGCCGGCGTGCGCTATTCCATCGATAATCCCGACCTGTATGCCCAAAGCAACCTGGTGGGTTTCCTCAACGTGCTGGAGGCCTGCCGCGCCCATCGGCCGGCTCATCTGGTTTTCGCCTCGAGCAGCTCGGTGTATGGCTTGAACGACCGTCTGCCGTATGCCACGACCGACCCGGTCGATCAGCCGGTGTCTTTCTATGCGGCTACCAAGCGTGCCAATGAGCTGATGGCCCACGCCTACTCGCATCTCTACGGTATTCCCACCACCGGCCTGCGTTTCTTTACCGTGTATGGACCTTGGGGGCGGCCCGACATGGCGCCGTTCAAATTCACCGACGCCATCCTCAACGGCCGCGCCATTGACCTCTACAACGAGGGCGCGATGTCGCGGGACTTCACCTATATCGACGACATCGTCGAAGCGCTGGTGCGGCTGTTAGCGCTTCCGCCTGCCAATGAGACCGGCGTGTGCAACAAGGTCTACAACATCGGCTTCGGCGGGCCAGTGAAGCTCTTGCAGTTTGTCGAGTGTCTGGAAGAGGCACTGGGGATCGCTGCGATAAAAAATTTCTTGCCATTGCAGCCGGGCGACGTGGTCGACACGTGGGCGGACACCCGCGAGCTGGAAGAACGCGTGGGGTTTCGCCCGCAGGTCGCGGTGCCCGTCGGTGTGCAGTCGTTTGTCGATTGGTACCGCGAGTATTACCGCGTTTAACCCCTCACTCCTCAGCTTTTGACTGGAGCGTCATGCACCAAACTCCTTATGTGTCGGTCCTTATCCCGGCAAAGAACGAAGCAGGCAACCTCATTCCACTGTTGGAAGAAGTCCGTGTGGCGCTGGTCGGCGAGACTTTTGAAGTCATCGTGGTCGACGACGGCAGCACTGATGCCACCGCCGTTGAACTGCGGATGCTGCAAGGCAGCGGCTATCACCAATTGCGGGTGCTCAGCCATGCCCGTTCCCTCGGGCAGAGCACCTCGATCTACCATGCCGCTGAAGTGGCCCGTGGGCACTGGTTGGCGACCCTCGATGGCGATGGTCAGAACGACCCGGCCGACCTGCCGAAAATGCTCGACCTGGTGCGTGGTTCGGAGGGCACGCCTACGGGCGTCAAGTTGGTGGCCGGGCATCGGGTCAACCGTCGGGACACGGCGAGCAAGCGTTGGGCCTCGCGATTTGCCAACAAACTGCGCGCCAGCCTGCTCAAGGACCAGACGCCCGATACCGGCTGCGGCATCAAATTGATCGAACGCGAGGCGTTCCTGCACTTGCCGTATTTCGACCACATGCACCGTTTTATTCCGGCGCTGATCCGTCGCCATAACGGTCGGATGCTGGTTCACCCGGTGAATCATCGTGAACGCGGGGCCGGGGTGTCCAACTACGGCAACCTGGACCGGGCACTGGTGGGCATTGTCGATCTGTTCGGGGTGTGGTGGCTGATAAAACGCACCCGCCTGGATATCAACGCACAAGAGACCGAGGTTTGACATGGGCAGAGAAACGTTGTGGCTGGCCGTTGGCTTCGGAGGGCAATTGGCATTCACCGGGCGTTTTGCCCTGCAATGGCTGTACAGCGAATACAAGAAGCGCAGCATGATTCCCGTTGGTTTCTGGTACCTGAGCATCATCGGTAGCGCGCTGTTGCTGGCCTATGCCATCTACCGTGAAGATCCGGTGTTCATTGTCGGTCAGTCCTTCGGCTTTATCGTTTACCTGCGCAATTTGCAGTTGATCGCCAAGCATCATCAGCAGGAAAACCGCGAACTGGCCGAGAAGGGCTGAGACGGTGCGGATACGGTTATCCTCCTCGCGGCTGGAGCTTCTGGCGTTCGTAGTGTTGGCCTTGATCATGGTGGGAGCCGGCCTGGGCTGGCGCCAACCGATGAACGTCGATGAAGAGCGTTTCCTCGGCGTGGCCCTGGAGATGCTGCAGAACGGTTCATGGTTCATTCCCCATCGCGCCGGTGAAATCTACGCCGACAAACCGCCGCTGTTCATGTGGATGGTGGCGTTGTTCGTGCAACTGACCCACTTGCCCAAAGTCGCCCTGTACTTGCCCGCGTTGCTGGCAGGCGCCGTCACCACTGCGTGTCTGTATGACCTGGGCCGGCGCTTGTGGGGGCGACGCGTGGGGGTGATCGCTGCGCTGTTGTTTCTCGCCACCTACCAGACTTACAGCATCCTGCGCACCGGGCAGATCGACGGTTTCCTTGCGCTCTGGACCATCCTGGGGGTCTATGGCCTGTGCCGGCATTTACTGCTCGGCCCGGCCTGGCGCTGGTACTACGTTGCCTGTGCGGCGATGGGGTTCGGGATCATCAGCAAAGGCGTGGGGTTTCTGCCGGTGTTGATGCTGATTCCCTATGCTTATGCGCTGCGCCGGGGTTGGAAAGGCGTGGTGTCCATGCCTGGCAAGGCAGGCGCCTGGTGGTTGGGGCTGGCCGTGGCGCTGGCAGCCATCGCGCTATGGCTTGGGCCTTTGCTGCTGATCGTGTGGCAGGGCAGCCCCGACAGCCTGGCGTACGCCCAGGAAATCCTGCTGAAGCAGACGGCTGGGCGCTATGCCAATGCCTGGGAACACCGCGAACCCTTCTGGTATTTCTTCGTCCAGGTGATTCCGAAGTACTGGTTGCCGATATTCTTCATGCTCCCTTGGCTGGTGCCGGCCTGGCGCAAGCAGTTGCTCAAGCACGACGGTCGCGTGTTGGTGCTGCTGGGTTGGGTGGTCCTGGTGCTGTTGTTCTTCAGCCTGAGCAGCGGCAAGCGCAAGCTGTATATCTTTCCCGCGTTGCCGGCCTTGATCCTGCTGGTGGCGCCGCTGGTGCCGTGGATGCTACGCCGCTGGTTTGGCTCAAGGCCGAGGGGCAGGGTGGTATTCGCCACATTGACGGCAGTGTGGCTGTGCGCCTGGTTTGTGCGCGGTTTCATCGAGCCCCACAGGGAAGGTATCAACCCCCACGAAAGCCTGATGCGTGATGTCGCGGGGCTGACTTCGAATGCCGAATTGGTGCTCGTGGGGTGGCGTGAGGGGCATTGGCTGTTCGCCCAGCAACCCATCGTGCATTTTGGTTTCCATGACAGCCGGTCTCTGGAACGATCCGTCACCTGGCTACGCAGCCACCCGCAGGCCTTCGCCTTGGTGCCCGCGCGGGACCTGGCCCGCTGCTATGACCCGCAAAAAGCGCGCAGGGTTGGCGGTACTTCAAGGGCCGAGTGGTTCCTGGTGGGGGCTGATGCGGATAACCAGCGCTGCCAGTCCCCGGCGCCAGAGAAGGTTTATTCATTTGCCTGGAAGCAGCCCTTGTAGCGGCTGAACCACCGTCATCGCGAGCAGGCTTGGACGGTCACAAAATCCAGGCTCACCACTAATCACCTGTGGGAGCGAGCCTGCTCGCGAAGACGTCCTGACAGCCGATCACGATGTAGCTGAACCACCGCTATCGCGAGCAGGCTCGCTCCCACATGAATGGTTGGGGGCTCGCCAAATCGGGG
This sequence comes from Pseudomonas sp. FP2300, assembly GCF_030687595.1. Classification (NCBI taxonomy): domain Bacteria; kingdom Pseudomonadati; phylum Pseudomonadota; class Gammaproteobacteria; order Pseudomonadales; family Pseudomonadaceae; genus Pseudomonas; species Pseudomonas sp. FP2300. The sequence goes on along the minus strand of NZ_CP117440.1, from coordinate 3,666,815 downwards.
CCCACCTCAAATTCCCTGTGGGAGCGAGCTTGCTCGCGATGACGACCTTACGGGCAACACATCCCTCGAACCATGGCCAAACCAGTCAAGCAACTTGATGGCTTTGACCATTGCCCCCAACGCCCTCCGGCGCGAGTATTTCCCTGCTGTCTACGGTTCCCCCAACCAATAAAAAATACAGAGGGATTCTGCTCATGCGCGATTATTCGTCCGCCACGTCGCAGTTCGATTACCTGAACACCGTCAACGCCGCGCTGCACGGCTCGCTCGAGGCACTCAATGCCTGTGTCGAGTGTTGTGACCGGCACGCGTTGCCAGGGCGCATTGCCCTGTTCTGGGAGGGCCGCGACGGCAGCGACGCGACTTGGACTTACCGCGACTTGCAGGACCGCGCCGCGCGGTTCGCCAATTTCCTCCTGGCCCAAGGTGTGGGCAAGGGCGACAAAGTGGCCGGCCTGCTGCCACGCACCGCTGAACTCTTGATCGTGGTGCTCGCCACCTGGCGCATCGGGGCGGTGTATCAACCGCTGTTCACCGCGTTCGGGCCCAAGGCCATCGAGCACCGCCTCGGCAGCTCGGGCGCGCGGGTGGTCGTCACCGATGCGGTCAACCGTCCCAAGCTCAACGAAGTCGCTGGTTGCCCCACCGTGGTCACGGTCGGCGGCGAAAAAGGCCAGGGCATCGTGCGAGGCGACTACAGTTTCTGGGCCGAAGTGGCAAACCATTCCGACCAGTGCGAACCCGTGATGCTCACTGGTGAAGACCCGTTCCTGCTGATGTTCACCTCCGGCACCACGGGGCCCGCCAAGGCGCTGTCGGTACCGCTCAAGGCCATTGTCGCGTTCCAGAGCTACACCCGAGACGCGGTGGACCTGCGCCCTGAAGACGCTTTTTGGAACGTCGCCGACCCAGGCTGGGCCTACGGCATTTATTTTGGCGTGACCGGGCCGCTGGCGATAGGGCACCCCATCACGTTCTACGATGGCCCGTTCACCCTGGAAAGCACCTGCCGAGTCATCAACAAATACGGCATCACCAACCTGACCGGCTCGCCCACGGCCTATCGCCTGCTGATTGCCGGTGGCGAGCAGTTCGCCCGGTCGATCAAGGGCAAGCTGCGCATCGTCAGCAGCGCCGGCGAGCCGTTGAACCCGGAGGTGATCCGTTGGTTCGCCGACAACCTGAACGTGGTGATCCACGACCATTACGGCCAGACCGAACTGGGCATGGTGCTGTGCAACCACCACGGCCTGGAACACCCGGTGCACCTGGGCGCGGCCGGTTTCGCCTCGCCTGGCCACCGGATCGTGGTGCTGGATGAAAACAATCACGAACTGGGCATCGGCCAGCCCGGAATTCTTGCCGTCGATCGCAGCCAGTCGCCGATGTGCTGGTTCGCCGGCTACGAAGGCGGGCCGACCAAGGCCTTCGTCGGTGACTATTACCTGAGTGGCGACACCGTGGAACTGAACCCGGACGGCAGCATCAGCTTCGTCGGCCGCAGCGACGACGTGATCACCACCTCCGGCTACCGGGTCGGCCCGTTCGACGTGGAGAGCGCGCTGATCGAACACCCGGCGGTGGTGGAAGCGGCCGTGATCGGCAAACCTGATCCGGAACGCACTGAGTTGGTGAAGGCTTTCGTGGTGCTCAGTGCCCAATACCGCGCCGCGCCAGAACTGGCCGAAGAATTGCGCCAGCATGTGCGCAAACGCCTGGCGGCCCATGCCTATCCCCGTGAAATCGAATTTGTCAGCGATTTGCCGAAAACCCCAAGCGGCAAATTGCAGCGCTTTATCTTGCGCAACCAGGAGATCGCCAAAGCTCAAGAGGCTGCGGCGCAGAACGTTTCAGCTTGAACCCAAGGAAACCATGATGCAGATCGACAACAAGATTTTCCTCGTCAGCGGCGGTGCTTCCGGCCTCGGCGCGGCCACTGGTGAGATGCTGGTCAGGGCCGGCGCCAAAGTGATGCTGGTGGACCTGAACGCCGAAGCCGTGGCTGCCCAGGCGCAGAAACTGGGCTGCCAGAGCGTGGTGGCCGACATCAGTAACGAAGCCGCGGCTGAAGCGGCGGTCAAGGCTACGGTGGATGCGTTCGGCGGCCTCAATGGCCTGGTGAACTGCGCCGGCATCGTGCGCGGCGAGAAGATCCTCGGCAAGAACGGCCCCCACGCGCTGGCGAGCTTCAGCCAGGTGATCAACGTCAACCTGATCGGCAGCTTCAACCTGCTGCGCCTGGCAGCTGCCGCGATCAGCGAAACCGAGGCCGATACCGACGGCGAGCGCGGCGTGATCATCAACACCGCTTCGGTGGCAGCCTTCGACGGCCAGATCGGCCAGGCAGCCTATTCGGCGTCCAAGGGCGCCATTGCCAGCCTGACCCTGCCGGCCGCCCGGGAACTGGCGCGCTTCGGTATCCGGGTGATGACCATCGCGCCGGGCATTTTCGAAACCCCGATGATGGCCGGCATGACCCCGGAAGTACGCGATTCCCTGGCCGCCGGCGTGCCATTTCCACCGCGCCTGGGCAAACCCGCCGAGTACGCGGCGCTGGTCAGGCATATCATTGAGAACAGCATGCTCAACGGCGAGGTGATCCGTCTCGACGGTGCTTTGCGTATGGCTGCCAAATAATCAGGAGGATTCATGATGTCCAACGATCCTATTGTCATCGTCAGCGCCGTCCGCACCCCCATGGGCGGCTTTCAAGGTGAATTGAAAAGCCTCACGGCCCCGCAACTGGGGGCTGCCGCGATCAAGGCGGCGGTAGAACGGGCCGGCATCGCGCCGGGCGCCGTTGAAGAAGTGCTGTTCGGTTGCGTGCTCGCCGCCGGCCAGGGCCAGGCACCGGCGCGTCAGGCTGCGCTGGGCGCCGGGCTCGACAAGTCGACCCGCTGCACCACGCTCAACAAAATGTGCGGTTCGGGCATGGAGGCGACGATCCTTGCCCATGACATGCTCATCGCCGGCAGTGCCGAGGTGGTGGTGGCTGGCGGGATGGAAAGCATGTCCAACGCGCCGTACCTGCTCGATCGTGCCCGCGGCGGTTACCGCATGGGCCATGGCCGGGTGCTTGACCATATGTTCCTCGACGGCCTGGAAGACGCCTACGACAAAGGTCGGCTGATGGGCACCTTCGCCGAAGATTGCGCCGAGGCCAATGGCTTCAGTCGCGAGGCCCAGGATGCCTTCGCTATCGCCTCAACTACCCGCGCCCAGCAGGCGATCAAGGACGGCAGCTTCGACGCCGAGATCGTGCCGTTGCAGGTCATGGTCGGCAAGGAACAAGTGACCGTGCGCCACGACGAGCAGCCGCCCAAGGCGCGGATCGACAAGATCGCTTCACTCAAACCGGCATTCCGCGAGGGCGGCACGGTGACGGCGGCCAACGCCAGTTCGATTTCCGATGGCGCCGCTGCCCTGGTGCTGATGCGCCAGAGCCAGGCGGTCCAGCGTGGCCTCAAGCCTCTGGCGGTTATTCACGGTCATGCGGCGTTTGCCGATACACCGAGTCTGTTCCCCACCGCGCCGATCGGTGCCGTGAAGAAACTGATGCAAAAGACCGGCTGGTCGCTGGATCAAGTCGATCTGTTCGAAGTCAACGAAGCCTTTGCCGTGGTGGGCCTGGTGACCATGAGCAAGTTGGAAATTGCCCATGACAAGGTCAACGTCCATGGCGGCGCCTGTGCGCTGGGCCACCCGATTGGCGCTTCTGGCGCGCGGATCCTGGTAACCCTGTTGTCAGCCCTGCGCCAGAAAGGCCTGAAGCGCGGCGTTGCGGCGATCTGCATCGGCGGCGGCGAAGCCACGGCCATGGCTGTCGAATGCCTGTACTAAGGAATCACCATGCTCCCGACTGAAGAACAGACGCAAATCCGTGACATGGCCCGGCAATTCGCCCAGGAGCGCTTGAAACCGTTCGCCGCTGAATGGGACCGCGAGCACCGCTTTCCCCGGGAAGCCATCGGTGACATGGCCGAACTGGGCTTTTTCGGCATGCTGGTGCCGGAGCAGTGGGGCGGTTGTGACACCGGTTACCTGGCCTATGCCATGACCCTGGAGGAAATCGCCGCCGGCGACGGCGCGTGCTCGACCATCATGAGCGTGCATAACTCGGTGGGCTGCGTGCCGATCCTCAAGTTCGGCAGCAATGAGCAGAAGGCGAAATTCCTCACGCCCCTGGCCAGTGGCGCGATGCTCGGCGCCTTTGCCCTGACCGAGCCCCAGGCCGGTTCGGACGCCAGCAGCCTCAAGACTCGGGCGCGGCTGGAGGGCGATCATTACGTGCTCAATGGCTGCAAGCAGTTCATCACGTCGGGGCAGAACGCCGGGCTGGTGATTGTGTTCGCGGTGACCGATCCGAGTGCCGGCAAGCGTGGTATCAGTGCGTTCATCGTCCCGACCGATTCGCCGGGCTACAGCGTGGCGCGGGTCGAAGACAAACTCGGCCAGCACGCGTCCGACACTTGCCAGATCCTCTTTGAGGATGTGAAGGTGCCACTGGCTAATCGCCTGGGGGAGGAGGGTGAGGGCTACAAGATCGCCCTGGCGAACCTCGAAGGCGGCCGAGTGGGCATCGCCGCGCAAGCGGTGGGCATGGCCCGCGCTGCGTTCGAGGCGGCCCGTGACTACGCCCGGGAGCGCGCCAGCTTTGGCAAGCCGATCATCGAGCACCAGGCCGTGGCGTTCCGTCTGGCCGACATGGCGACCCAGATCGCCGTGGCCCGGCAAATGGTGCATTACGCCGCCGCGCTGCGGGACAACGGCCAGCCGGCGTTGGTGGAAGCGTCCATGGCCAAGCTGTTCGCCTCGGAAATGGCTGAAAAGGTCTGTTCCATGGCCTTGCAGACCCTGGGCGGTTACGGTTACCTCAACGACTTCCCGCTGGAGCGCATCTATCGCGACGTGCGGGTCTGCCAGATCTACGAAGGCACCAGCGACATTCAGCGCATGGTCATTTCGCGCAATCTTTGAACAGGAGTCCTGCATGAGCTACGAAACGATTTTATTGGAGATCAAGGACCGCGTTGGCCTGATCACCCTCAACCGTCCCCAGGCCTTGAACGCCTTGAATGCGCAGATCGTCAGCGAGCTGAACCAGGCGCTGGACAGCCTGGAAGCCGATCCGAAGATTGGCTGCATCGTGCTGACCGGCTCGAAAAAAGCCTTTGCCGCCGGTGCTGACATCAAGGAAATGGCCGAGCTGACCTACCCGCAGATCTACCTGGACGACCTGTTCAGCGACAGCGATCGTGTGGCTAACCGGCGCAAGCCGATCATCGCGGCGGTGAACGGTTTCGCCTTGGGCGGTGGCTGCGAGCTGGCGTTGATGTGTGATTTCATCCTGGCCGGCGACAATGCCAAGTTCGGCCAGCCGGAGGTCAACCTCGGCGTGCTGCCGGGCATGGGCGGCACTCAGCGCCTGACCCGGGCGGTGGGCAAGGCCAAGGCCATGGAAATGTGCCTGACCGGGCGCTTCATCGACGCGGTGGAAGCCGAGCGCTGCGGCATCGTCGCACGCATCGTGCCGGCTGATGAACTGCTGGATGAGGCCCTTAAAACGGCGGCGTTGATCGCCTCCAAGTCGGTGCCCATCAGCATGATGGTCAAGGAAAGCGTCAACCGCGCCTTTGAAGTCAGCTTGTCCGAAGGTGTGCGCTTCGAGCGCCGGGTATTCCACGCGGCGTTTGCGACACAGGATCAGAAGGAAGGCATGGCGGCATTCGTGGCCAAGCGGGCGGCGGAGTTTCAGGATAAGTAATGCGGCGTCATTACTGCCGCCATCGCGAGCAGGCTCGCTCCCACATTGGATCTGCTGTGAACACAAAATTTATGTTCGCCTAAGACTCAGTGTGGGAGCGAGCTTGCTCGCGAAGGCGGTGGCACATTCAACATTGATGCAAGCTGACCCAGCGCTTTCGCGAGCAAGCCCGCTCCCACATGGGATCTGGAGTGCATTCAGCATCTGCATACACCACCAAACCTGTGGGAGCGAGCCTGCTCGCGATGCTTTTTCAGCCATCACACCAGGTAGTTCTTCAACTCCCGGGCAATGACCATCCGTTGTATTTCGCTCGACCCTTCATAGATCTGGGTAATCCGCGCATCGCGGTAGTAGCGCTCCACCGGATAATCCTCGAGATATCCATAACCACCATGAATCTGTATCGCCGAGGAGCAGACTTTCTCAGCCATTTCCGAGGCGAACAGCTTGGCTTGGGAGGCCTCGGACAGGCACGGTTTGCCGGCGCTGCGCAGGCGGGCGGCGTGGAGGATGAGCAGACGGGTGGCGTTGATGCGGGTGTGCATGTCGGCCAGCAGGTTGGCGATGCTCTGGTGCTCGATGATCGGCTTGTCGAACTGCACCCGATCACGCGCGTAAGCCAGCGCCGCTTCAAATGCGGCACGGGCGATGCCCAAGGCTTGCGCCGCGATGCCGATGCGGCCGCCTTCCAGGTTGGACAGGGCAATCGCCAGGCCTTTGCCGCGCGCGCCCAGCAGGTTGGCCTCGGGGATGGCGCAGTTGTTCAAGGTCACGGCGCAGGTATCCGAAGCACGGATGCCCATTTTGTGTTCGGTGCGATCGACGATGAAACCCGCTGTATCGGTGGGCACCAGGAACGCTGAAATGCCTTTCTTGCCCAGCTCCGGGTCCGTCACGGCGAACACGATTGCCAGCTTCGCCCGCTTGCCATTGCTGACGAACTGCTTGGCGCCGTTGATCACCCACTGGCCATCGCGCAATTCGGCCCGGGTGCGCAGGTTGTGGGCTTCGGAGCCGGCCTGGGGCTCGGTCAGGCAGAAGCAGCCGATGGCCTGGCCACTGGCGAGCTCGGCCAGCCAGGTCTGCTTTTGTTCATCGGTGCCGAAATTCAGGACCGGCCCGCAACCTACCGAGTTGTGGATGCTCATCAGCGCCCCGGTGGCACCGTCGCCCGCGGAGATTTCTTCCACCGCCAGGGCATAGGCCACGTAATCGACATAGGTGCCGCCCCATTCTTCCGGCACCACCATCCCCAACAGGCCCAGCTCGCCCATCTTCGCCACCAGGCCGTCGTCAATCCAGCCGGCCTTTTCCCACGCCTGGGCATGGGGGGCGATTTCACCACGGGCGAAGTCCCGGGCCATGTCGCGGATCATCACTTGTTCTTCGGTCAGTTCGAGGTCGTGCATGGCTCAGTTCCCGTGGTCGTCGAAGCCGTCGAAGAAACTCGCCACGTGGTTGGCGTCCAGCGCCTCCAGGGTCGGCGGGTTCCAGCGCGGGTTCTTGTCTTTGTCGATCAGCAAGGCGCGCACGCCTTCGATCAGGTCACCGCGTTCGAACCATTGCCGGTCCAGATGCAGTTCCAGGGCAAAACAGTCTTCCAGGCTCAAATGCCGACCGCGCCGCAGCATCTCCAGGGTCACGGCCATGGCCAGGGGAGAACGGCTGTCCAAGAGGTCGGCGGTCTTCAGCGCCCATTCGTGGCTGTTGGCGACAGTGACCTGGCGCAACTGCTCGACCATGCTTGGCACATCGGGCAAGGCAAAGAAATGGTCAATGGCCGACCGCAAGTCAGCCAGGGGCGGCGCAGGCAGTTGTTGCTGGCCGAGCTTGGCCAGCAGGCTTTGCAGGTCCTTGAGCGGCGTGTCGTGCCACTCAAGCCGATCGAGACGTTCGTCGAGTTGCTTGAGCTTGCGACTGTCGAGGTACCAGTCGGCCAACCCGCAATACAATGCATCGGCGGCGCGGATCTGCACGCCGCTGACCCCCAGGTAGATCCCCAGCTCACCGGGAATGCGCGGCAGGAAATAGCTGCCGCCCACGTCCGGGAAATACCCGATGGCGACTTCCGGCATGCCCAGGCGACTGCGTTCGGTCACCACCCGCAGGTCGGCGCCTTGTACCAGGCCCATGCCGCCGCCCAGGACGAAGCCGTCCATCAAGGCGAGGATCGGTTTGCGGTAGTGGTGGATCGTCAGGTCGAGGGCGTATTCCTCGACGAAGAAATCTTCATGCAGGGTGTCGTCCTGCTTGTGGCTGTCGTACAGCGAGCGGATATCACCGCCGGCGCAGAAGGCCTTGTCACCGGTGCCACGCAATACCACGGCGCGGATCTGCGGGTCGAGTGCCCAGGTATCGAGTTGTTGCTGCAAGCTGCGCACCATGCCCAGGGTGAGGGCATTGAGGCCGGCGGGGCGATTCAGGGTCAAGTGGCCAATGTGATTGCGAACGTCGACCAGCACCTCATAGGCCGCGGTTTCGCTGGTTTGCGCGGCTTGTGATGAAACCTGAGCTGTCATCGCTAACTCCCTGCTTTTATTCTTCTTTATGAATTGTGTCGCGCGTATCCGTTCAGGATCGTACCAGTGCAAATTTGCATTGCACAACCGGGATACGTGCAGGTCCTGTCTGCATATTTATAGCAGCCACAGGCTCAACCGCGACCAGAGAGAACCTCCGTGATGCTGCGGCGCTTGGCATTTCGCTCGCTGGCGTGGATCAACTGCTCGAGATCTTCTGGCGTGACGTCAAAGAATGCTTCCATTTCCGCCAGGGCCAGTTTCAGGTCTTCGGCCGTGATGGCGTGCCGGTCGACGGGAGAGTGGTCAGCCGGTATGACGGCCACCGGTTCACTGGCGCGCTTTGGATAGCGCACCCGGGTCAGATTGTTGTAGGCCAGCGCAAAGGCGAGCAGTCCGGAGCCGGCCAGCATGGCCGCGCCTACGGCCTGCCAGTCCAGGGCGATGATGGACGGGGCGGCCAGCACCAACGTTGCCGCCAGGGCGCCTGCCGGTGGGTGCAGGCAGCGCAGCCAGCACATCAACACCAGCGCCATGCCAGCCGCCAGGCAGGCGCTGCCCAGCGTGCGGCCCAGTACATGGGCCACCAGCAGCGCGACGACCGACGCACACAGGTAGCCGCCGACAATCGACCAGGGCTGGGCGAGCGCGCCCGAGGACACCGCAAACAACAATACAGCCGAGGCGCCGAGGGGGCCGATCAGGTGTTGCGCCACCTCAAGACCGAATACCTGTCCACAAAGCCAGACACTGAACATCGTCCCCAACGCCATGCCGATGGCGGCGCGGCTCCATTCGGTGGGACGGGTATTGATAGCGGCGGGGAACCAGCGAGAAAGCATTAAACGAAAATCCAAAAAACGAACAAAAAAAGGGGCTTACGGGTGAGTCCCAGAAAGCCCTTTAAATGTTCCAACAGTTGGGGGAGGAACGCTGCACAGTGTGCCGTTCACAACCCTTGGTTACAAATTCATATTAATGCTGATTGAGTGCATTAATTTTGAGGTATCGCTCAGGGCTCAAGCACTTCTCGAGGGCCGGAACCATGTTTGCTGGGCAACGGGCAGGTTGCGCGACTGCCCGCGACCCATCGGGAAATAAGTAAAACCCTTGTCGGCCATGCGCTCCGGATCGAACAGGTTGCGACCGTCGAAAATCACCGGGGCCTTGAGCCGTTGCTGGATCAGGTTGAAATCCGGCGCCTTGAAGGGCTGCCATTCGGTGCAGATGACCAGCGCGTCGGCCCCCGGCAACACCGATTCCGGCGTGCCCATCAGCATGAGTCGGGGCTCGTCGGGGTAGAGCAACTGCGTCTGCTGCATGGCTTCCGGGTCGAATGCGCGGACGCTGGCACCTGCGGCCCAAAGCGATTCCAGCAGGGTGCGGCTCGGTGCATCGCGCATATCGTCGGTGTTGGGCTTGAACGCCAAGCCCCACAGCGCGAAGGTCTTGCCGCGCAGATCGCCCTGGTAAAACGCGTTGATCCGCTCGAACAGCTTGTGTTTCTGCCGTCCGTTGATGGCTTCCACCGCTTGCAACAGGTCGCTGGAGCAGTGGGCCTGCTCGGCGGTGTGGATCAGGGCACGCATGTCCTTGGGAAAGCATGAGCCGCCGTAGCCGCATCCCGGGTAAATGAAGTGATAGCCGATGCGCGAGTCGGCGCCGATGCCCAGGCGCACGGATTCGATGTCGGCCCCCAAGTGTTCGGCCAGTTCGGCGATCTGGTTGATGAAGCTGATCTTGGTCGCCAGCATGCCGTTGGCGGCGTATTTGGTTAGTTCGGCGCTGCGCAGGTCCATGAACAGGACCCGGTCGTGGTTGCGGTTGAACGGGGCGTACAGGTCGCGCATGGTTTCGCGCACTTCATCGCGCTCGCAGCCGATCACGATGCGATCCGGACGACGGCAATCGGCGACCGCCGAGCCTTCCTTGAGGAATTCGGGGTTGGAGACGATATCGAACTGCAGCAGGCGACTGGCCTTGAGCAGGCATTTGTCGATGTGCGCCCGCAGAACATCGCCAGTGCCCACCGGCACGGTGGACTTCTCCACCACAATGACTGGTAGCTCGCGGTAGCGGGCGATGGCCTCGCCGACGGCCAGGACCTGGGCCAGGTCAGCGCTGCCATCGTCGCGGGATGGTGTGCCCACGGCGATAAACAGCACTTGGCCGTGCTGCACGGCGAGTTGTTCGTCACAGGTGAAGTGCAAGCGTCCGGCCTCCAGGCCTTCACGCACCAGCGCGGCGAGACCGGGTTCGAAAATACTCACCTGGCCTTGGCTCAGGCTTTCCACCTTGCGCTCGTCGATGTCCATGCACACTACGTCATGGCCCACCTCGGCCAACACCGCGGCTTGCACCAAACCTACGTAGCCACTTCCGAATACACTGATTTTCATGGCGGATTCCCTGGGTCATTCCGAGCGGGCGACATGCACAACCAGCGTTCGCCGCAGTGCGCTTGGCTCAGAATAAGTCGGGGATATTGCAGTTCACTTACAGTCCGCTGATGTCTTGTGTCGGCAATCGGTACGCTGCTGGCAGTTGCGCGACGAACTCGCCGACCACTTCCCGGGTCAAGCTGACAATGTCTTCCACTCGTTCCATACCGGCGCCGGTCCGCCAACTGGCTACGATGTCCATGACCGATGGCAGCGGCACGCCGTCCACCAAGGTCAATGTGCCTTGGGTCAGTTCGCCGACAACCAACGCCGCGGGCATGGCACCGATGCCGAAGCCATCGCGAACCAGGCGGGTGATGGCCGATGCGGAGTTCACACAGTTGATGCGGGGCGAGACGATGTTGGCTGAATGCAGCAGGTTGAGAATGTCCTGGTGGGGCCGCGAGTTGCGCGAGAACGTCACGATGCGCTCCTGGGACAAGTCCTCCAGCGACGCATAGGATCGGTCATAGGGGGAACCAGTGCGAACCACCCAGTGCATCGGGTAGCGAGTCAGCAGTGTATTGCGCACGCTGTCCAGGCGCAGGATGTCGGTCTGGAAAATGATGTCCTGGTAGCCTTTCTCCAATTGTGAGCACAGGTTGCTCGCGGTGTCGGCCGACAGCTCGATTTCCAGGGCTGGGTAGTATTCCATCAGGCGTGTCACCAAGGGGCTGAGCCAGGTGTGGATCACCGTATCCATTGCCCCGATGCGGATCCGGCCGCGTACCTGGCGTGGATCCTTGATCACGGCTTTCATGCTTTGCATGGTGTCCATGATGCGCTCGGCGTATTCCAGCACGCGCTGGCCTTCGGAGGTCAGCGATACGCCTTTGGAATCGCGCACGAACAGGCGCACGCCCATTTCGTCCTCCAGGGCCGCGATCCGGCTGGAAATGGACGCCTGGGTGGTGAACAGCTTTTCGGCGGTGAGACGAAAGCTCTTCAGGCGGGCAACCCAGACGAAGGTTTCGAGAAACTTGATGTTCACTTGGGCGTTTCCTTGGCGCTGGCTTAGAAACCGTGGCGAGGGGGATCTAGGTTAGTTTCATGTTCTTCACTGCTGGGTATTGGCCAAGTACCGAACTACCTCCTTCATCTCGCCCAAATCCGGCGCGTTATCAATAATCGCCTCAGGCCTACACCATGGATAGTCCAACTTCGATACCCAGGCCATGATCATCGGCAGATCGGTCGCCGGCAGGGTCTTCATGTGTTCGATGGTGATGGTCAGTCGCTCGGCCAGTCTCGAGGCTGGATCGAACTGCCAGTCATACAGGCCACACCCGACACGCGCCTCGCCGCTGCTTTTGTCTGACATCGCCACCAGCCATTTGCACTCGAACGCCTCTGTGTTGGCGGGCGGAGGGGCGGCCAGGCAGAACGTGTAGACATTTTCGAAGGTCTGGCCAAAGCGACTGACCAACACGTCGCCAATGGCGGTACGGCCTTCGACGTGGGCGGGAAACGCGATGGAACCGGTGCGCACGACCATGTCCAGAATAGCCGCCGGTGTTAAGGCCTGGGCCAGCAGGTGAGGGCGGTTGCCGTCCTTGGCGTGGATGTACTGTTGAATCGATCGCTGAGCGGTGTTCATCGCGTGTCCTTTCAGGTTGAAAAACAGCCTTTGTTCGAGGCTTACAAATCACTGTTCCATAAGTCCGTCACCAGCATGCAACCCGGAGCGTGGGTGATGCACAGCGGTGGACGCGAGGCCTGGACCACGGATTGGGGCGTTACGCCACAGGCCCAGAATACCGGGATTTCGTCCGCTTCCACCGGTACGGCGTCGCCATAATCCGGCGTGTCCAGGGACCGGATGCCGATCAATGAAGGATCACCGATGTGCACCGGGGCGCCGTGAACGCTGGGCATGCGCCCGGTAATCTGGATCGCTTGGATGGCCGCGGCCGCTTTCATCGGCCGCATGCTTACCACCATCTTGCCAGACAGGCGAGCGGTGGGACGGGTGTCGATGTTGGTCTGGAACATCGCGACATTGCGCCCCAGCTCGATGTGCCGCAAACGGATGCCAGCCTCCAGCAAGGGCTGTTCAAAGGAGAATGAGCAACCGAGGGCGAAGGCCACCAGGTCGTCCTGCCACAGGTGTGCGATGTCCAGCGGCGTTTCGCTCAACTCGCCGTGGCGGTAGACCCGGTATTGAGGCACCTCATGGCGGATATCGATGGCGGCGCCCAGGTTACGGAAGAACGGATCCCCTGGCTCGGTCACGTCCAGCACTGGGCAGGCCTGGCGGTTGAGGGTGCAGTAGCGCAGGAATTCATTGGCCCAGTCGCTGGGCAGGATCACGATATTGGCTTGCACGCGCCCTTGGCCCAGGCCGCTGGTATGGCCCTGGTATTGGCCGGCGGCGATGCTCTGGCGCAGGGCGACGGGCGTGCATTGCTGCAGTTGTTCGAAAGGCAGGGCGGGTTGATTCATCACGGGGTCTCCAAGCGTTCGTCCGTTACTTTGAGAACAGCATGGCGATGACGTCCAACAAGGAATATTGGTACCCCGTGACAACTAAAAGTTATTCCAGAGGCGCTTGGCTGTTCAGGCCCGGGGCCGCCACCATGCGTTGCGGCCCGACATCAGCGGCGTATTGGCTGACCACCTGGCGACTCATCTGGACGATGTTCTCGATCAGCTCCAGGCCGACGCCAGCGCGCCAGGAGGCGACGACGTCGAGTTGGGGCAGGGCGGTGCCGGGCTCGAGCTGGATCAATTCGCCGCTGGCCAGCGGCTTGGCCACCAGCGCTGCTGGCAAGGCGCCGATGCCGAATCCGTCGCGAATCAGCCGGGTCATGGCCGACACCGAATTGACGCAACTGACCCGCGGTGCCGTGACCCCATGGGCGTACAACAGGTTGAGCACATCCTGGTGCGGACGCGAATGCTTGACGAAGGTGATGATGCGCTCGCCCGCCATCTCCACCAGCGAAGCGTAGGGGCGGGCATAGATGGACTGGCTGGCGGCGATCCAGTGCATGGGATAGTGACCCAGTTCCAGGTTGCGCACGCTTTCGTGGCGGACCAGATCGGTCTGGAACACGATGTCCAGGTAGCCTTTCTGCAATTGCTCACAGAGGTTGCGCGCCGCATCGGCGGTGATTTCGATTTCCACGGCGGGAAAGGCTTGCATCAGCATCGACATCAACGGGCTGAGCCAGGTATGAATCACCGTATCCATCACGCCGATGCGCACCAGGCCTTGCTGCGGGCTGTTGGTGTCCAGTGACTGCTTCAACGCCCGCTGGACTTCGAGCATCTGTTCGGCGTAGTCGAGCACCTTGAGGCCTTCGGGTGTCAGCGAGACCCCGCGCGAATCCCGCACGAACAGGCGCAAGCCCAATTCTTCTTCCAATGAAGCGATCCGGCTGGAGATCGCTGCCTGGGTGCTGAACATCTTCTCGGCGGTGAGGCTGAAGCTCTGCAGTCGGGCGACCCAGACGAAGGTTTCGAGGAATTTGAGGTTCATGAAGGCTCTCTGGGTGCGTGTGGTTCTTATGATTGCAATTGTTACTCCAGATCAGGCCATTGGACGCATCAAATTTTCTTATGCCCGATCGGGTGTTTTTCCCGTTTGACGCTGCGTGGATTTGCCACAAAGAATCCGCCCCACGACGCAGCCACTGCGTCCGCATCCCCAACGACAACGCCTTCACAAAAGAATAACGAGGCGTGTCCGTCATCTTCGCTTGCTGCCGCAGGAACCTTCCATGGAAAAGACCATGACTGACGGCGTAACCACCGGGACAGGGCGCACGGGCCCATTCAGTTGGTACGGCCCCCTGTCGAAAAATGAAAAACGTACATTCTGGAGCTGCAAGATCGGCTATGCCTTGGACGGCATGGATACGCAGATGCTGAGTTTCGTTATCCCGACCCTGATCGCGACCTGGGGAATCTCCAAGGGCGACGCCGGCATGATCGGCACCTGCACCTTGTTGGCCTCGGCGGCAGGCGGGTGGATCGCCGGAATCCTGTCCGACCGTATCGGCCGGGTACGGACCCTGCAACTGACGGTCCTGTGGTTCGCGTTCTTCACCTTTTTGTGTGGGCTGGCGCAGAACTACGAACAATTGCTGGTGGCCCGGACCTTGATGGGCTTTGGCTTCGGCGGGGAATGGACCGCGGGGGCGGTGTTGATCGGCGAGGTTATCCGCGCCAAGGACCGTGGCAAAGCAGTGGGCATGGTGCAGGCCGGGTGGGCGCTGGGCTGGGGGCTGACGGCGCTGCTGTATGCCGGGCTGTTCACTTTCCTGCCACCGGAACAGGCCTGGCGGGCGTTGTTCATGATCGGCCTGGTACCGGCGCTGTTTGTGCTGGTAATCCGTCGACTGGTCAAGGAGTCGGACACCTTCGAACATGCTGTGCGGGAGCGCCAGGCCAAGCCAGAGCTGGGTTCGCGGTGGGCATTTTTCGAGATATTTGCCCCACGGATGCTCAGCACTACCTTGCGTGCCTCGCTGTTGACCACCGGTGCGCTGGGCGGCTACTACGCAATCACCACATGGTTACCGACATACCTGAAAACCGAGCGCGGCCTGAGTGTGCTCGGTACCGGCGGTTACCTTGCGATGGTCATCGTCGGTTCCTACGTCGGCTATGTGACCAGTGCGTTGTTGACCGATGCCATCGGCCGCAAAAAGAACTTCATTCTGTTCGCCGTCGGGTCCATGGCAATCGTCCTGGCCTACACCCAACTGCCTATCGATAACGCCTGGATGCTCTGGCTGGGCTTCCCCCTGGGTTTCTTCGCTTCGGGCATCTTCGCCGGCATGGGCGCGTTCCTGACTGAGCTGTTTCCCACCCGTATGCGTGGGTCGGGTCAGGGGTTCTGCTACAACGCCGGGCGCTCCATCGCGGCGCTGTTCCCGTTGTTCATCGGCACGCTGAGTAACACCTTGCCCATCGGCACCGGGATCGGTGTGTTCGCCGCCGGCGCCTATGGCGTAGTGATCCTGGCGGCGTTGAGCCTGCCGGAAACCCGCGGCAGACAGCTCGAATCCTGACTGCCCGTGGCGTCCGCGCAAAGAGCGGACGCCGTACCAACCTTTAAAACAACAACCATCGGACGCGAAGGCAGCGCCCCCGAGAGGGTTCGCTCGCGTCCATAAAAAGGAGCATGCCATGCGGCATTTCACATCCACCTGGTTTCATACCCCCGCCGGTACGTTGCTCGGCCTGAGCCTGATCGGCATGCCGAACGCCCAGGCCGACTTCATCGCCGACAGCAAAGGCAGCCTGGAGGCCCGCAACTTTTACTTCAATCGCGACTTCCGCCAGGAGGGGGCACGGGACAAGGCTGAAGAATGGGCCCAGGGCTTTTTGCTGCGGATGGAGTCGGGTTACACCGCCGGAACCGTGGGTTTCGGCCTCGATGCCTTGGGCATGGCCGGCTTCAAACTCGATTCCGGGGGCGGCACGGCGGGCACCAATCTGTTACCGGCGGATTTGTCGGGCGGTTCGCAAGACCGTTATGGCGAACTCGGTCTGACTGCCAAGGTGCGCCTATCCAATAGCACCTTGAAGCTGGGGACGTTGCAGATCAAGGACCCGGCGGTGAGCTCCAACGACACGCGCCTGCTGCCGGGAACGTTCAAGGGCGGGTTGTTGAGCGTGCAGGAAATCGATCGCTTGAAGCTGAGCGCCGGGCAACTCACGCAGATCAACTTTGTCGACTCCACCGACTACCAGGACATGACCGCCAATCGCATCGGTGGAAGCAGCGACAAGTTCCAGTTCGCCGGGGCGGACTATCAGTTCCTGCCGAACCTCACGGCGCAATACCGCTATAGCCAGTTGGAAGACATCTACCAGCAAAACTACCTCGGGTTCGTCCACACCCTGGACCTGGGCGCAGGCCAGTCGTTCAAGAGCGACGTGCGCTATTCGCGCAGCACCGAAGACGGCAACTTTCGCGATCTCGACAACCAGGCCTTCGGCGCCTTGTTCACCTACAGCCTGGCGGGCCATGCGTTGGGCCTGGGTTATCAACGCATGAGCGGCGACGATCCGTTCCCCTACATCGGACGCAGCGATCCGTACTTGGTCAACTTCGTGCAGATCGGCGACTTCGCCAACATCGACGAGCGTTCCTGGCAGGCGCGTTATGACTACAACTTTGCCGCCATTGGCGTGCCCGGGTTGACGTTCATGACCCGCTACATCACTGGCGACAATGTCCAGCGCACCGCACCAGGCGAAGGTAAGGAGTGGGAGCGCAACACGGATATCGCCTATGTGGTGCAGGACGGCACGCTCAAGGGGCTGGGCTTGAAATGGCGCAATGCGACGGTCCGTTCGAATTTTGGCAACGATCTGGATGAGAACCGGTTGATCGTCAGCTATACGATGGCGCTGTGGTAAGAATCATCGCTCTGCCGACCGGTATTGTTCGGCCACCAAAAGCAACGACTGCGGCACCGGACTTTGTGGGTGCTGCGGTTCCTGCAGCACCACCAGTCGGAAACCGGCCATGTCCAGGGCATTGAGCCAACTGGACAAGGTGCGGAAGTACCACGGCATGGGCCGCCATTGGCCCTTGAACCCGTCGAAGGTTTCTTCTCGCCAGCCGTCCTGGTAATTGCCTGCCGCCACAGTCCACGGGTGCAGTGTCTGGATCACTAGCGCTCCGCCCGGGTTGAGCAGGGCGTTCATCGCCGCGAGCAATGGGATGATGTCCTGGTGCAACAGGGCGAAGTTGGCGCAGATCAGGTCGTAGCCGCTGCCGACGTCCACCTTGGCCTCCACCAGCGCTTCATAGCTTGCCAGGTGCACCAGGGAGGAGCCCGCTGCCCGGGCCGCATCGATCAACGTCGCGTCGCCATCCACACCGACCGCCTCGATGCCCCGTTCAGTCAGCGCCCGCAACAGCCAGCCTTCGCCGCAACCCAGATCAAGCACACGCTCGGGCTGGCGGCTCAGTACCGCCAGCAGCATGGCCTGGTCCGTGACCGTCAGGCGGCTTTCGATGGCCCCCGTGCGGATGGCTTCGATCCAGGCCTGGGCATTGTGGTGCCAGCTTTGGAGGAGGGTGGTTTCGGAGGACATGGGTCCAGCTCCGCAGTGGATTGGATAAGCATAGGACAATCGCTGGCGCAAGGACGCCGCGGGTCAAAGCGGACGGTCGAGAAACAACAGGCGTGCCGCCAGCGCTGCCATGACCCCGGCAAAACCATACATACCCAGGCGCCTTGAAATCCCGCTGTTTGCCAGTTTCGCCCTGAGCTGTGCGGCGCAAACACCCAGCAGCGTATGGAAGACGAATGCAATCAGTGCCAGCAACGCTCCGAGGAAGATCAGTTGCAGGCTTACGCCGCCGGCCTTGACGTTGACGAACTGGGGCAGAAACACCATGAAGAACAGCAGCGCCTTGGGATTCAAGAGGCTGTTGAGGGCGCCTCGGCAGAAGATTTTCCACAGCGAAGCAACCTGGAGCTGGCTATCCTGAGTTGCAGCCGGCGCTCTCAGTGCTTGCCAGGCAAGCCACAGCAGATAAGCGGCTCCGGCCAGGCGCAGCACGTCGAACGCCGGTGCCCAGCTCATCACCAGCGCGCCGATGCCAGCGCTGACCATCATGGTCATCAGCACGTCCGCCAAGGAAATACCGAGGGCGGCCGCGACGCCAGCACGCCAGCCGTGGGCCAACGCATGGCTGGTGACAAAGGCCATGTTGGGCCCCGGAACGATCAGCAAAAGCACGACAGCAACCACGAACAGGTAGAGATTGGCGGTATCCGGCATGGGAATCACTCCGTGGGATGAGCCTCGACAGTAAGCGAACGGCGAGCAGGGCGTCAGTTACAGTCCGGGCCTAACTGATAGCAACAGTCGTCTCTCTCGCGATGAATCACGGGAGTCGCTAAACTGCGGCCCCGAATTTCAGCAAGGAAGTGGGTGGATGCGTTCGCTCGTCAGCAGTGTGCTTCTTTCCATGACTGTGGCGGCTCCGGTCATGGCCGAGCCAAGGGCGTTCGCGGTGAATGACCGCAGTGGCCAATATCTGGTCGAAGTGCTGTTCCCGGAGCCGCCGGAAGACCCGCATCAACTGGCCCAAGCGTTCATCACCGTGCGCGACAACAACACCCACGAAGCCCTGCAGCAATTGCAGACGCCCGCCGGCAATGTGCCCGTGGACCGCAACGGCAAGGTCGATAACTGGCTACTTGGCCCTCAGAGCCTGTTGTACTTCGACGATTTCAACTTCGATGGCCGCCAGGACTTGGCGATCCGCAATGGCAACGATCCCGACGCGAGCTACAAACCGACGTTCGACGTCTATCTGCAAGACCCGCGGAAAACCCAATGGATCCTCAATCCGGCCTTGACGGCCCTGGCCAGGGAGGACAGCAAAGGCATGTTCTCTGTCAGCCCGTTGGACGGCGTCCTGCTGTCACAAACCGACCGTGACTGCTGCTGGACCCGCGCCACTCAATGGAAAATGCGCGGCGACGAGCTGGTCCTGCTTCGTTCGGACACCGAGGAGCAAATCCAGCCGACCGAGCCAGGCGAAAACACCAGCATGCCCAGCGGCTACACGCTGCGCACCACGGGTGAATTGAAAGAGGGCCAATGGCTTGAGCAATCGCGCCTGGAAGGCCCCGAGAAGGAGGACCCCGTGATCCTCGCCGGTACCCTCGACACAAAGACCCCGGTAGAACTCTGGTACCAGGTGCAAGGTGCCGTGATCGTTGGTGAGGTGCGCTATACCCAGGCGGGCACCGGCGAACCGATCAAGCTGCTGGGCATTCGGGAAGACGCGGATGACGACCTTATCAGCCTCCATGAATATGCCGGCGATGGTCGTCAAACGGGTACCTGGCGGATCTCCCGGGAAAAAGTCGAACCGTACTCTTTCACCGGTATCTGGGTCAGCGGCGCCAAGGGCGACGACCACCAAGGGGCTGTCCTGCTGCACGATGAAGAACGCGAGTTGGATAACGACAAGATCGACGATGTCGACGCGGCCCAGCGTAGCGGCCATTACCAGATGCAGGACGCACTGGGGCACGACGCCGATCTGGACCTGAAGATTCTCCCTGAGCGGGATGCCAATGGAAGAGAAGTCGCCGAATTCACCATGACCACAAAGGACAGCGTGACCGAGCATCACATCGTGCCGATGGACAGCAGCAACCTGATCATCGTGCGCGAGCCGCAAGCCTCCGGGAAGAACGGTCCATATCACATTCAATTGGTGAAAGGCTTTGCGGTCATTGCCTACAACGCGGTTCCGGATTCACAGGACGGGCTGGCCGGGGTGTATTTGAAGCAGCGTTGAGCACGGAGCAGCAATCCGCAAGCCGTAGAAGAGCTTGCAGTCCATCGGACATGTAAACGATCTCGGGTCCGCTATCACGACGTCTAAAGTTGCGCCTCTGTCGGCTTTACGACGCTGCGGATCAGTGAAGCGAATGTTTCAATGACCTCGTCTTCGCCATGCCGCCCTCGTACCAACGCGCAGGACAGGGCTTCCCCCGCGCCAACCAGGCCAATGCAGCATCGTTCGAGTTCGTCCGCTGGCCACGTCGTATGAGGTTCGAGCACAGATATGAACATCTGCACACAGTTATCCAAGAGCTCCTGGAACACCGCCGCCTTCTCTTCGCTGCCTGCCAGGGCTGCGCCCACAGCATGGAATTCGTCGGTGTTATCGGCCGCGCAATGAATGTAGGCGCTGGACAGGACCAAGGCTGTCTCTTCCAGGCTCCGCGCAGTCTTGGACATGGCGTCACGGAAAGCGCTGACCCGCTCGGTATCGATCCATTTGTAGAGCTCGATCAACAGACCCGAACGGGTGCCGAAATGATCGTAGACAACCGGTTTGGACACGCCGGCGCGAACGGCCAGATGCCCCAAGGTCAGCCGATCCGCGTCTTCCTCGCGCACGATCAGTAGCGCGGTATCCAGCAACTGTCGCCGCCGTTCGGCTTTCGCAAGCCGGCGGGGAGGGGAACCGACAGGGCTGTGCTCAATGTCTTTCTGCACGGTTTTTTGCTCCTGACCGCTAAAAAACCTACCAATGGTAGGTTGAAGTGCGTGATGTTGTGTTAGGTTACCTACTGAAAGTAGGTTTAAACCAGAGACAAGGAGAACACACCATGTCACTTGATCCTATCTTATTAATGGGCGGTTCCGGCGCCATTGGCCACCACACTGCCCGGGCGCTTCGCGCCGCCTACCCCGAGGTACCACTGCTGATCGGTGGTCGCGACCTTGCCAAGGCTCAGCGCGCCGCGGATCACATTGGCGGGGCGCAGGGCGTGGCGATTGACTCTAACGCAGACGATCTAGGCCTCGGCGATCGCCCGGTCAGCGCCGTCGTGGTCTTTTATATGGACCACGCCCTTGCCGGATTGCGTTTTGCGCAAAAACGCGGCGTGCCGCACCTCAGCATTTCCTCCGGCGTTTTCGAGATCGCGCCGGAAATTGCGATGTACATGCATACGCCTGACGCCTCGCCCATTGTCCTCGGTTACGAATGGATGGCAGGGGCGACGACCGTGGCGACGCTGAGCGTTGCCCGGGCATTTGGCCGGGTCCAGGACATCCGTATCAACGCGCTGGTCGATGAGCAGGACACCGGCGGCCCAACCGTCGCCACTGACTTTGAACACCTGAACAAAATGCTGCCTGCCGCACTGACACGACGCGACGGTGTGTTCGTTTGGCGCGAAGGAGAGGATTCCAAGGCACGATTCCATGCGGTGGATGGTACGGAAATCGAGGCTTCCGGCTTTTCGTCCATTGATGTCGTCGGCCTGGCGGCTGCGACGGGTGCAGCAAATGTCCAATTCAACTTGGCCACCGCAGTGAGTTCAACCCGGCGCCAGGGCAGGCCGATGTCCACCGAGATCATCATCGAACTCGTTGGCGAGGACCTCCAGGGCGAACCCCTGCATACGCGTCATGCAGTCATCCACCCGGCAGGCGCTGCGCCATTGACCGGCCTCAGCGTCGCAATGACTCTTGAACGACTCCTCGGGTTGGACGGCCAGCCACCGACTCCGCCAGGGCTTTATTTCCCTTATCAACTGTTGGACGCCAGCGCGTATCTGGAACGTTTGAAGGAGGAGGGCGGTGAGTTACGCACGCTGCCGGAGTAATGAGCGACGCAATTGCGTGTGCTGAGCGTTTCCTCCCTTTAGTCAGTGCTAGCCGGCTACCGGCTAGCAGACCTGACGCTGAGAGCGTGCCCACCGGGCTATAGCTTTCCGGCCCAAACCTCAGGTTTGCGTGCCGTCCAAGGCAACGCACGTTCTAGCTAACCGGCCAGACGCAGCAGCATGTCCTCTCGCCCAACGCCCGCTGAGAACTGCATGCCTATAGGCAGACCACTTTCTGGATCAAACGCCAATGGCATGGACATAGACGGGGATCCAGTCACATTCGCTAACGCGGTGAAGGGGGAGTGGGTGAATACCCGATCCATCCAGCCCCTGCCATCCAGATGCGTCTGACCCTCGTTATAGCTGCCGATGGCAGGGGGCAGTGCTGGCAGCGTCGGGCTCAACAGGACATCATATTTGCAGAAGAAGTGCCCCATGCTGCGGGACACAAGATTTCTCGAATGCATGGCCTCAAGCAAATCGATGGCGGTGAGTTGGCTCCCCATCCGATGCAGCGAAAGCGTGGCCGGTTCAAGCGTACTGGCATCAATGGAGCGGCCTGTACCCGCAGCGATGGCATTGATCCAGGCAGCGGTATTGGCTGACCAGAATCGCGCGTTCATTTCAACGAAGCCGTCCCAGCTCAGCCCGATGTCCAAACAGACTTCTTCCACGCTATGACCCATGCCTTGGAGCTGGAGCGCCACATGACGGGTCGCTTCTGCGATTGGCGCGACAGAGCGAGTCGCGTTCAGTGGATGCAGGAGAAGGCCAACCCGTAGTGAACCAGGCTCGCGAGTCGTTTCCGACAGATAGGCATGTTGCGGCTTAGCGATCTCAAAGGGATCCCCAACAGCCGCCCCTTCGATTGCGTCCAGTAACGCGGCACTGTCGCGCACCGTTCGACTGACCACACCGTGCACGGCAAGCCCGGCCCACACCTCGTCAACTCCAGGCCCCATTGAAACTCTGCCTCGGCTGGACTTGAGCCCGAACAGTCCGGTAGAGGCTGAAGGCACGCGGATAGAGCCACCGCCATCGGTGGCGTGCGCCGCGGGTACCAGGCCGGCAGCTACCGCAGCAGCCGAACCACCGCTTGATCCACCGGCGCTGCGGCTGAGATCCCAGGGGTTACGCGTCGGCCCCGAAAATACCGATTCAGTGGTGGTACTGGCAGCCAACTCCGGGGTGGTGGTCCTGCCAAGGGTAACCAGACCTGCCTGGCGCAAAACGGATCATCAGGTTGGAGTCCGCGTCAGCGATGCATCCGGCTGCCAAGCGACTGCCCAGTTCGTTCAGATGCCCCTTGGCAGTAAGGCCCAAGTCCTTGACCAGAAAGGGCACCCCCATGAACGGCCCGGTAGCTGCCTGAGGTTCATTCTCCCAAATCTCAACCACCGCATTGATCTTTGGATTGAGCTGCTCGATGGCGGACAGTGCCGCAGCACTGACCTCGGCTTGGGTGACTTGACCGCTGACGATCAGCTCAGCAAGACCCAGCGCATCGTATTCGGCGTATTCAGCGGTTCTCATCGCGTTCTCCGAGCCATCTACCTGGCAGCGGCCGAGGAGCTGTTTTTCAATGAAGGCATCAGTCGGGTAACGGTGGACGCCATCGCGGCAAAGGCCAAGTCGACCAAAATGACCGTCTACCGGCATTTCGATTCGAAAGACGCACTGGTGCTGGAGTGGTTACGGTTGCTCGTCGAGAAATACTCCGAGGTCTTCGAAGCGCTTTCGGCACAGTACGCCGGCGATCCCAAGGCGCAGATTCTCGGGTTTGCCAAGTTCATCGCCCAGGATCTTTCGGTGGCGTCTTATCGAGGCTGTCCGTTTACCAATTCACTGGCGGAGATACCCGAGCCAGGAAATCCTGCCCGTCGCCTCATCGAAGCACATAAAAAGCGTCAGTTCCTCCGGCTGGTGGATCTCTGTGTCGAGGCTGACTTGCCCGAGCCGGAACAAGCGGCGATGGAGCTCTCGTACCTGATGGAGGGGGCTCAGGTCGTTTCGCAGAACAAGAGCATCGAGGGCGTGGGTGAAAACCTGATGAAGATGGTTCGGAAAAAAATCAGCGGCTAGGTCAAGGGCAATTGGTTGCGCTGTTTCGTGTTCGGGCATCTTCGGCCGATCCCTCAACAGACGGTTTCTGCAACGTGCTCTCGTCTGATCACCACAGGACGTCTACTGAAAGATAGTCATTGTGTTGCTTCGAAATCGAATGTTACTCTAGTAACAAGAATTTAAATAATGACAATATAATAACACCTGGCGCTCGGGGGCTTTGAAATCCATGGAAAAAAACAGCTTCCTGCAACGGCTGGAGCAAGAGTTCTCCAACCTGACCCCGACGGGCAAGCGGATCGCCAGCTATTTGTTGGGTAATCCTGAACAGCTTCCGTTCGAGTCGGCTGATAGCATCGCGCAGCAGACCTCCACCACTGGGATTTCCGTAGGGCGCTTTTTTCGATCCCTTGGTTACCAGAACATCGATGAAGTCAAACAAAGCCTGCGCGTTGAAACGCCAGCGTCGTGGCTTATCACCGATCGCATCGGCGCCTTTCGTGCCGAAAGCAATCAGCAGGATGCGCTGGATCGCTCCCTGAGTCGCGAGATCGAGGCCATCCGGTATGTCTACGGTTTAGCGCGCAGCGATGCTTTCGCCAATATCGTGCAACGCATCCATGAAGCCGATGCTGTGTTCATTCTCGGCATTCAGTCCACTCGAGGGATTCTCACAGCGTTCCATAGCCACCTTGAGTACATCCGGCCCAAGGTCTACTACGTCGATGGTCTATCCGGCATTTACGCAGAAACCCTGAATTCCGGCTTCGCCAACCCCTACGCGATCATTGCGGATTTTCGTGCTTATTCCAGCGTAACTCAGACCTTCTGCGACACGGCCATAGACAACAACCTCCCATTGGCGCTGATCACCGACCTGCAATGCCCCTGGGCTCGAGATTATCCACTTGACCTTCTACAGCTGAAAACCGACGTCGGGCAGTTCTGGGATTCTCCTGCGCCATTGGCCTGCCTGTTAAATCTCATCGTCTCGGCCGTCGCTGAAAAATACGGCGATCGGCTCGATGAGCGCTTGGCCAGGAACCGTCAATTGCAAAAAGCTTTCGGTCAGTTCGAAGGCTGATCCTCATCGTCCCACCGAACCCAACTGGAGTATTGGCGTGAACAACAGCCCCCTTGTAGAGATCGATGCCCAGCGCCATCAGGTGCAAATCGATTTGATCTACGCCGGTGCAGACAACCTGGCAGGAAGAGTGATTTATCCAGATGCGCGTTGCCTGTTACATCACCAGGCTGCCGACTGTCTGTACAAGGCCAGTCAGTTTGCGCGTCAGGCCGGATTTACCCTTCGCATCTATGACGCCTATCGGCCGCCTTATGCTCAGTACCTACTGTGGGACGCGTTGCCCAACAATGACTATGTACGTGACCCGCATTTGGGCTCCCACCACAGCCGTGGCGTGGCGGTGGACCTGACCCTGGTCGGTGCTGATGGCGAGCCGTTGAATATGGGGACCGAATTCGACGCAATGGAAGAAAAATCCCACCAGTTCTATCCCGACTTGCCAGTAGACGTGCAACGCAATCGACTGCTGTTGGTGGGGATCATGCTCGCCGCCGGCTTCCAGACGATTGCCACCGAGTGGTGGCATTACGAACTTCCGAATGCCGATGACTACCCATTACTGGAGGTCGTTTAAATCACGGATTGATGGCCCTGCAACGCCGTGCAGCCCACGTTCAGTGCGGCTGATAACAAAACAACAAGACAGCGTTACTTACGTTTCACCTGCAACTGCCCGGTTATAGCTTTTATAAAAAACCTGACGTACTTCCCTCTATCGAATGATCAAGGAAACCGGCATGAACCCAATGAACACCGTGACCAGCAAAACCTTTCCCAGCGCTGGCAAGCTATTGCTGAGTGTTTTGTGCAGCGCACTGAGCCTCGGTGCCTGGCAGGCCGCGACAGCGGCTATACCACAAGACACCCTGGTCATCGGCAAACCCGCTGATCCCCAGACCCTCGACCCGGCCGTGACCTTCGATAACAACGACTGGACCATCACCTACCCGTCGTATCAGCGCCTGGTCGGCTACAAGGTCGAAGGCGACAAAAGCAGCACCGAAGTTCAGGGTGACCTGGCCGAGAGCTGGACCGTTTCTGCGGATAATCTGGTCTGGGAATTCAAGATCAAACCCGGCAACAAATTTGATGACGGCGCCCCGGTAGATGCCGCCGCGGTGAAGTTTTCCTTTGATCGCTTGATGACCCTCAAGCAGGGACCTTCCGGTGCATTTCCAGAGGACATGGTGGTCGCGGTTGTCGACCCGCAGACCATTCGGTTCACCCTGAAGACGCCTTTCGCGCCGTTCCTGTTTACCCTGGCCCACAATGGTGCTTCGATCATCAACCCCGCCGTGGTCAATAAAAGCGCGGACGTCAATGCCTGGCTGTCGAGCCATACCGCAGGCTCCGGTCCCTTCCGCTTGAGCAACTGGCAAAAAGGCCAGTCGTTGACCATGGAGCCGAACACCTACTTCGCCGGTCCCAAACCTGCGCTGAAAACCGTGGTCATCAAGATCATCGGTGAACCCTCCGTGCGTCGCTTGCAACTGGAACGGGGTGACCTGGACATCATCGAAGACATGCCCGAAGACCAGCTCGGCGTTCTTGCCAGCAAGCCCGGCGTGGCGGTGAGGGAGTTCCCGTCGCTACGGGTCACCTATCTCTACCTGAACAACAAGAAGGGCCCACTGACCAGCGTCGATGCTCGTCGTGCGATCACCGAAGCGGTGGACTACAACGGCATCGTCAAAGGCATTCTCAGGGACAAGGCCAAGCTCCTGAACGGGCCAATCCCGGACGGCATGTGGGCGTATGACAGCTCGTTGCCGCCGATGAAACAGGACATGGCAGCCGCCAAGGACAGCCTCGCCAAAACACCGCAGAAAATCACCAACCTCAGCTACATGTATTCGGACAAGGATCCTAACTGGGAACCGATCGGCCTGACCCTGCAAGCTGCATTGGCGCCGCTGGGCATCAACCTCAAGCTGGAAAAGCTTGCCAATGCCACGCTGCGTGAGCGCGTCGGCCAGGCGGACTACGACATCGCGGTCGGTGCCTGGAGCCCGGACTTTGCCGACCCGTACATGTTCATGAACTTCTGGTTCGACTCCAAGATGCAGGGCCTGCAAGGCAACCGCTCGTTCTATAGCAACCCGCAAGTCGACAAGCTGATCCGAGAAGCGGCCGCTGTTAGCGACACCGCGAAGCGCGTCGAGCTGTACCAGACCGCGCAGAAAATGGTGCTCAGGGACAGCGTCTACGCCTACCTCTATCAGAAGAGCTACACCTTGCCGATGCGTGATTCGGTCAAGGGTTACGTGTTCAACCCCATGCTCGAACAGGTGTTCAACCTGGGCAGTATGAGCAAGTAAACCGGCTCCCTCGCGCCGGCCATTCGTGGCTGGCGCGGCTTCTGATTTTCGTCGTGGGTGTTACTGAGGTGCCAAAATGGCCTTCCTGACTTTGTTGCGCAAGCGTCTGCTCGGCCTGTTGCTGGTCGTGTTCGGCGTTTCGCTGATTACTTTTGCAATTTCGCACCTGATCCCCGGTGATCCTGCTCGATTGATCGCTGGCGACCGTGCCAGTGATGCGTTGGTGGCCGGCATACGTCATCAATTGGGATTGGATCTGCCGCTGTATCAACAATACGGTCGTTACCTGATGGACCTGGTGCAGGGTGACCTGGGAACCTCGATACGCACCAGCCGTCCCGTTTTGGAAGACTTGCAGACGTTCTTCCCGGCGACACTGGAGCTGGCGCTGGTAGCGCTGGTGCTCGCGATCCTGGCCGGCGTGCCGCTTGGCGTGCTATCGGCGGTTTACCACAATCGGGCGATAGACCAGATCGCCCGTACCCTGGCGGTCACCGGTATTTCAACGCCGGCCTTTTGGCTCGGTCTGGGTGCAATCGTTCTGTTCTACGGGCATCTGGGTTGGTTGCCCGGAGGCGGGCGGCTGTCCGAAGGGCTTGCTCCGCCGCAGACAATCAGCGGTTTTTATCTGCTCGACTCGCTGCTCGCCGGTGAGGGCACGCTGTTTCTCGATGCCGTGGAGCATCTGATTCTACCGGCGACGACCCTGGGTTTCGTGACCTTGGGCGTCGTCGCACGGCAGATTCGTTCAGCCATGCTTGATCAACTCGGCGAAGACTATATCCGCACCGCCCGCGCCTACGGCTTGTCCCGATGGACTGTGATCCTGCGCCATGCACTGCCTAACGCGCTCATCCCTTCGGTGACGGTACTCGGACTGACCCTTGGGGATTTGTTGTATGGCGCAGTACTGACCGAAACGGTATTTGCCTGGCCCGGCATGGGGGCCTATGTCGTCAAGTCGATCCAGTCGCTGGACTTCCCGGCGGTGATGGGCTTCGCCATTCTGGTTTCGTTCATCTATGTGCTGCTGAACATGGCCATCGATATTGTGTACCGCGTGATCGACCCACGCATCGGCGAGGTAAGTTGAAATGTCCGCTACCCTGATGGCCACGCGCCGCCCGCGCTGGAACGAAAAACTCGCCTATCTGACCTACCGCATCCGCCGCAGCCCGCTGACCATGGCGGGTCTGGCGATCACTTTTATCGTCTTGCTGTGCATGATCTTCGCCCCTTGGCTCGCCAGTCACGACCCCAACGCGCTGAACTTGGCCGAACGCCTGGTACCGCCATCCAGCACCCATTGGTTCGGCACCGACGAAGTCGGCCGCGACCTGTTCAGCCGCGTGTTGTTCGGTAGCCAGCAGTCGGTGGGTGTCGGTCTATTCGTGGCTTTTGCATCCTGCTTTATCGGCGGGTTGCTGGGGTGCTTTTCCGGGGTCGTCGGTGGTCGTTTCGACGCATTGATCATGCGCCTGATGGACATCATGCTGTCGGTGCCATCGCTGGTGTTGATCATGGCCTTGGCGGCTGCGTTGGGCGCGAGCCTGTTCAACGCGATGCTGGCGATTACGCTTGTACGAATTCCTTCCTATGTCCGGCTAGCCCGCGGCCAAGCCTTGAGTATCCGCGAGATGGGCTATGTCAAGGCCGCCCAAACCTTCGGGGCAGGGCGCTGGCACGTCGTGCACTGGCACGTGGCACGCAACGCAATGCCGCCATTGCTGGTGCAACTGAGCCTGGATATCGGCAGCGCGATCCTCATGGCCTCGGCCCTGGGCTTTATCGGCCTGGGGGCGCAGCAGCCTACGGCCGAGTGGGGCGCGATGGTCGCCACCGGGCGCAACTACATCCTCGATAACTGGTGGTACTCGACCTTTCCGGGCTTGGCGATTCTGATCACGGCCACCGGGTTCAACTTGCTGGGCGATGGCGTACGCGATCTGCTCGACCCACGGCAACAGGGGAAATGACCATGCATGCATCGAGTCCAGTATTGTCCATCGACAATCTGAGCCTGGAGTTTCCGGCTTACAAAAACAACGTCAAAGCCCTGAACGGCGTGTCGCTACACGTCAATCCCGGCGAAATCGTCGGTATCGTCGGCGAGTCCGGGTCGGGCAAGTCGGTCACGGCCATGCTCAGCATGCGATTGTTGCCCGAGCGCAGCTATCGCATCACCGCCGGCAGCCTGAGCATGCTCGGTCGCGACATGCTGGCAGCGCCTGAAAAAGAGTTACTGACGATTCGTGGACGCGATGCCGCGATGATTTTCCAAGAGCCGATGACAGCCTTGAACCCGACGCGGCGTATCGGTAGGCAAATGCTCGATGTGATCATTCATCACCAGAAGATCAGCGCCGCCCAAGCCCGTCTCAAGGCGATCGCACTGTTGCGCGACATGCACATAGCCAGTCCGGAACAGGTATTGGACAGCTATCCTTTCGAACTGTCTGGCGGCATGCGTCAGCGGGTGATGATCGCGCTGGCGTTCTCCTGCGAACCTCAATTGCTGATCGCCGACGAGCCGACAACGGCCCTCGACGTGACCGTGCAACGCCAGGTGCTGTTGCTGTTACGAGAAAAAGCCAGGCAGCGGGGCACGGCCATCTTGCTCATCACCCATGACATGGCATTGGTTTCGCAGTTCTGCGACCGGGTGTACGTCATGTACACCGGGGCTGTGGTCGAGGAAGGGCGCACGGCTGACGTCATGGGGAATCCGCAGCACCCCTATACGCAAGGGTTGCTCAGTGGTCTGCCGGAAATGGTCGAGCCGGGCCAGCCGCTACTGACCATTCCCGGTCAGGTGCCGAACCTGGCTTCTTTGCCCTTAGGTTGCACTTTTCAGGAGCGGTGTACGTACGCTATGCCGGTGTGTGCCAAACGTCCGAATCTCAACACTATCAACGGTAATGACCAACGTAAAAGCGCGTGCTGGTTACCGGTCAAGGAGCTTTCGTGATGAACAGTGCAGTCTTTCAACCCATCACCCCAATGGCACCCACGATTCTTCAACTGAACGATGTTCACGTGCGTTTCCCCGTAAGTAATGACTGGTTGGGGCGGCCGCGCGGGTATGCCCACGCCCTGAACGGTATCGATCTTCAGGTGCGGGCAGGGGAGACCCTGGGTATTGTCGGCGAGTCAGGTTGCGGTAAGAGCACTTTGGCTCAATTGCTGATGGGCCTGGTGCCGCCCAGCAGCGGTGGACTGAACTGGGCCAATCGCAGCGGCGAGGGCAGTAGCAACGTTCAGATTGTTTTCCAGGATCCACAGTCTTCGCTTGATCCGCGCCTGCCTATCTGGAGAATAATCACTGAGCCGTTATACGCCCGAAGCCATGTCAGCCATGCGCAGATGCGCGATGTGGCCGCCAGGGTCTCGGCCCAAGTCGGCATCCGCCCGGAGTACCTGGACCGTTTCCCGCACCAGTTTTCCGGGGGGCAGCGTCAGCGCATCGCCATCGCCCGAGCCCTTTCGTCAGACCCGGATATTATTGTCCTGGACGAGCCCACATCGGCGCTGGATATCTCGGTTCAGGCGCAGATTCTCAACCTGTTGGCAGAGCTGCAAAGTGCCCGCAATCTGACGTACATCCTGATTTCTCACAACGTATCAGTGGTGCGTCATATGGCTAATCGGGTAGCGGTCATGTACTTGGGGCAAATCGTTGAACTGGGCAGCGCTGCCCAAGTGCTTGATGATCCACGTCATCCCTATACTCGCTTATTGCTCGAAGCGGTACCACGACTGGGCGTGCCACTCCATGACGAGCAAGTTGCGGCACCTACCGAATTACCGGGGAATCGTCGACTACCCAATGGCTGCTTCTTCCGCGAACGCTGCAATCTATGCACGGTTGGCTGCGAGAAGCCGCAGGCCTTGTTGGGCGATGAGCAGCAGTATGTGCGATGTCATTTACAGGATTGAGTCACTGGTTTTGCCAATCCTCCCACCTTAGAAACGGAAAGAGCCGAAAGACACAATAAGCGTTGGGGCAGGCAAGGCGAAAATGAACAAGGCCGCAAATGCGGCCTCATTCTGTGCTTATTCCTTACGCAACAGCACCCTGGTCACCCGACGCTCTTCGACCTCCATCACGGTCATGCTCCATCCTTGCCAACTGAGCGTGTCTCCAATAATCGGCAAGCGATCCAACAGGCTCATCACTAACCCAGCAAGCGTCTGGTAATCTTGCGTCGCTTTCGCCTGGAAACCGATGTGCTCACAGATCTGACTGAGGGGCAGGGCGCCGCTGACGAGAAAGCCTCCATCCTGGGCGACAATATTCGGGCCTTCAATTTCACTGGCATCCGGCAGTTCACCTGCAATGGATTCCAGGATGTCAGTCATTGTGAGAAGGCCGACGAAGTCACCGAACTCGTTCACCACGAACGCGATGTGGGTCGACTCTTTACGCATTTGCTCCAGTGCGTTGAGGATCGTGAAACTGTCGAGCAGGTTGATGGCTTTGCGCGCCATGACTTCCAGATTGGGCTGATTGCCCGCCAGTATTTCCTTGAGCAGTTCTTTCTTATGGACAAAGCCTAGCGGCTCATCCACGCGTCCTTCCCGGATCAACGGCAAGCGTGAGTAGGAAGAGTGCATCAGTGCCGTACGGATTTCCTGCGCTTCATTGGCCAAGTCGAGGTGGTCAATTTGCGCACGAGGTGTCATCACGCTGCGTATCGGGCGCTCGGCCAATTGCAGTACGCCACTGATCATGACCCGTTCGCGTCGATGGAAAACCTGCTCCGGTTCGTCACCTTCCAGCATGTCGGCGATTTCCTCACCGACTTCATCGGCCCCCAGCTTTTGGCCGCCCAACAGGCGCAACACCGCATGGGCGGTGCGCTCGCGCATCGGCCGAAGACCTTGCAGGCTTTTCTTGCGGCGCGAGCGCGCCAGCTGGTTGAACAATTCAATCAGGATCGAGAAACCAATCGCGGCGTACAAGTAGCCTTTCGGAATGTGGAAACCCAGGCCTTCAGCCGTGAGGCTGAAGCCGATCATCATCAAAAAGCCCAGGCACAGCATGATGACAGTAGGGTGGCCGTTGACGAATTTTGTCAGCGGTTTGCTCGCGATCATCATCAAGCCGATAGAGAACATCACCGCGATCATCATGACCGACAGGTGCTCCACCATACCCACGGCCGTGATCACCGCATCCAGGGAAAAGACCGCGTCCAGTACCACAATCTGCGCAACGATAGGCCAGAACATCGCATAGGCCGCGTTGCCGGACCGTTGTGCCACGTGGCCTTCGAGTCGCTCATGCAACTCCATGGTTGCCTTGAACAACAGGAATACACCACCGAACAGCATGATCAAATCCCGGCCCGAGAACGTCTTGCCGAAGACCTCGAACAACGGGTTGGTCAACGTCACCATCCAGGAGATGCTGGCAAGGAGGCCAAGGCGCATCAACAACGCCAGGGACAAGCCGATGATGCGGGCGCGGTCGCGCTGCTCGGGCGGAAGTTTGTCAGCCAGGATGGCGATGAATACAAGGTTATCGATGCCGAGCACCAGCTCCAGCACGATCAAGGTCAGCAGGCCGAGCCAGGCCGTGGGGTCAACGATCCATTCCATGGGTTATTCGCTCCCTCGGGCGATCAATGCGAGGGAAGAAGGTGCTGGAGCGCTGGAGGGAATTCTGTTCTTTGGAAAGCTACTGGGAGGTTCCTGGGGCGTGTTCATACAGACCTGGAAATAATTGGGAAAGAAATCCTACAACGGTTTCCAGCATTTCATACGAGACGATTTATTACAGGATCTGACAGGACGGTGATCTGCGCTTGGCGGTTTGTACTCGACGCGACGTTTCTAACAGCTAACAGCTAGCCAAATCGTGTGACCACCACAAGCCGGATCTTCCGTAGTTTGCTCAACGACGTTGAAACCATGGGTTGTGAGCAATTCGAAGTATTCATTGTGGTCCAGGCTGGCGTGATAAAGCGTTTCTCCTTCGAAAGTGCCTAATGCAATGCCATGGGCCGGCCCGCTGGTAAACATCAGTGCAGCGCCTGGCTGGGCATGGGCCTGGAAAATCGGGAACATCCGACGCTGATCCTCAGGCGTCAGGTGAAAGAAACTGTCCCACGCCAGAATGCCAGCGAAACGCTGATCAAGCGCCAACTGGCGCATATCGGCAACATGCCAATCGTGCTGCGGGAAACGTTGCTGACATAGGCTGATCATCGCCTTGGACGAATCAATGCCACATACGGCATGTCCCGCGTCGATCAAGTAACCAGCCATGGGTTCGGCGCAACCACAGCCAATGTCGAGGACATGAGCATCGACAACAGGCATGGCCTGACGAAAACGATCCAGCCATGATTGCTCGACGAGGCACCGCGGGCGAACGCGATCCCATGTTTGAGCGTGACGCTCGTAGAGGTCGATGATCTGATGGGCTGCCTCATGCATGGGAGAAGATCCTGGGGAATGTGGTCGAGGGATGTGACTGAGCTTTCAAATGTACCTGGGAGATGGCCTGTGTGGAATATCTATTGGTGCGTGTAATGTATATTATGTTAAACGGCGTGTTTATGATTTTAAGGCGGATGCATTCGTACTGATTCTACTAACCCACTTCTGACGTCCACTCTCTCATCGGGCCATGTCCTTCATGTTCAAGGCGAATCCTTCTTTGGTGTCCCTCCTGATTGTTAGCCCCCCCTGCACAGACCATTCAATTCTCCTGTCTTTATGATCGGAGCGCGCGACTTGTAAGCTTCGTCTCAATCCCTATGCCCCCAACAGCATTGCGGCCATCCGTTAACCATGATCGACAGTAACCGAGCCAAGTGCGGCCTGCTGCCTGTCATAGCGGATCTTTGCGGTCGCAAACAGGAGTTAACGATGAAGCTACAGGTCAATGGACAGGAACTAGAAGTGGACGCACCAACCGACATGCCGCTGTTGTGGGTACTGCGTGATCTCATGCACATGACCGGCACCAAGTTCGGCTGCGGGATGGCCCTATGTGGCGCCTGCACCGTGCATATCGATGGTTCGCCACAGCGTAGTTGTGTCATGCCGGTCGGTGCCGTGACTGGCAAAAAGATCACCACGATCGAAGGTCTATCAGCAGATGTCAGCCATCCGGTACAGCGTGCCTGGGCCGAACTTGATGTAGTCCAGTGCGGTTACTGCCAGTCTGGCCAAATCATGAGCGCCGCAGCGTTGTTAGCGAGCAACCCCACCCCCACCGATGCCGATATCGATCAGGCCATGGCCGGGAATATATGCCGTTGCGGTACTTACCAGCGTATTCGTAACGCGATTCATCGCGCTGCCGAGTTAAGCAAGAGCTGACGTTTCGCCCTCTCTTCCATCGGCCCTATTCCAGCTAAGGAGTTCTCTGATGAACCCCGTTCTTGTCCCCTCTCGTCGCGGTTTTCTCAAGTCTGGTGCGGTGCTCGGCAGTGGGCTGATCGTCGGCTTCTCGGTTCCCGGCGCCAAACGCCTGATGGCTCAGACCACAGACTCCGAATTCGCGCCCAATGCCTTTCTGCGAATCGCGCCGGACGACAGCGTTACCATCCTGCTGGCTCACTCTGAAATGGGCCAGGGAGTCTGGACCACCCTGACGATGCTCATTGCCGAAGAGCTGGATGCCGATTGGAGTCGACTCAAGGTCGAACATGCGCCAGCGGCTGCGGCGTACGCCAGCCCTCAACGAGGGCTTCAAGCCACCGTCGGTTCATCCAGCATTCGCGAAGAGTTCGAACGCTACCGTCGGGCCGGTGCAATGGCCCGCACCCTGCTGATCCAGGCCGCGGCCATTCGCCTTGGGCAAGCACCCAGTGCATTGCGTGCCGAAAATGGTGTGGTCATCATCGGCAATACCCGTTTGCGCTATGGTGAGCTGGCCGAACAGGCCGCCCTCCTTCCGGCTCCGGACCCTGCCACCCTCACCTTGAAAGAACCTGGTGCCTGGACGCTGATCGGCAAAGGTGCCTTGCGTCTGGACTCGCCAGAGAAAATCAGCGGTCGTGCGCAGTACGGTATCGACATTCAACTCGACGGTTTGCTGTGTGCGGTGGTAGCTCGTGCGCCGATGCTAGGCGGCACTGTGCGTGCCTTCGATGCGACTCAGGCCCGGGCGCTCCCCGGAGTGCGCAACGTGGTTCAGATCCCCAGCGGTATCGCGGTGATCGCTGATCACTACTGGGCGGCCAAGAGAGGTTGCGATGTGCTGCAGGTGGAATGGGAAGCTGCGAGCGGTGCCGTCATCTTCGACAGCGATCGGCAACGCGAGGATCTCGTCAGGCTGACTCATACCCCCGGACTGGTCGCGACACAGAACGGTGACGTCGAGACAGCCCAAAAGGCTGCGCATAAAGTGGTCGAGATGCAGTATTGCGTGCCCTACCTCGCGCACGCGGCCATGGAGCCGCTGAACTGCACGGTGAGGCTCAGTGCCGACGGTTGCGACATCTGGGTTGGTAGCCAGATGCAAACCTTCAATCAACGAACCGCCGCAAAAATCACCGGCCTGGCCCCGGAACAGATACGCATCCACACCACCTTCCTGGGCGGTGGTTTCGGCAGACGCGCCGTGCAGGACTTCGTAGCGGAGGCAGTACAGGTCGCCAAGGCCGCAGGAGTGCCGGTGAAAACCCTCTGGAGTCGCGAAAATGATATGCAGGGCGGCTATTACCGCTCAGCCTTCGCGCAACGTCTCAAGGTAGGCCTGGGTCGTGGCGGCCAACCGTTGTCTTGGTCGCAGACCAGTGCCGGCCAGTCGATATTCCCCGATGCCGAGGGCATTCACCCGACATCAATCGAAGGGATGAGCGACTCGCCCTACATCAAGCACACCCCTGCCTATCGAGTCGAAGCGCACTCGCCCCGCTCCAACGTTCCCGTGTGGTACTGGCGCTCGGTTGGACACAGCCATAATGCGTTTGTCATGGAAAGCGCGGTTGATGAACTGGCGCACGCAGCCGGTCAAGACCCATTGGCCTATCGACGCTTGCTGCTCAGGACTGAACCCCGTCACCTGGGGGTGTTGAACCTCGCCGCTGAACGCTTTGGTTGGGGGCGTAAAGCAGCGGCTGGTCGGGGCCAGGGTATTGCCGTGCACCAGTCCTTCGGAAGTTTCTGCGCTCAGGCGGTGGAGATATCCATTGAGCGTGACGAGATCCGTGTCCACCGTGTGGTCTGTGCGATCGACTGCGGAATCCCGGTCAACCCGGACAACATCAAGGCGCAGATGGAAGGCGCTATCGTCTTCGGACTGAGCGCGGCGCTGTTCGGGCAGATAAGTATCAAGGAGGGACGCGTCCAGCAGTCCAACTTCCACGATTATCGGGTATTGCGCATGAATGAGATGCCGCAGATCGAGGTGCATGTCCTCCCCAGCACCGAGGGGCCCGGCGGAGTGGGCGAACCGGCGACGCCGCCAGTGGCACCGGCGGTGGCCAACGCGCTGTTCGCCCTGACGGGCCAGCGCTTGCGAGAGTTGCCGTTACGCCTCTCAAGCCATGCATAAGGCAGAATCTGGAAAGCAGGCCCTGCTCTTCTCAGGTCAAGGGCCCGAAGCGCTGGGCATACAACCCGCTCACCCACTCGACAAAGACCTTCAACCTGGGGGAAAGCTGGCGATGATAAGGATACAGCACCGAGACCGGCAGTCCGGCGCTGGGCCAGTCCCCCAGGACCTCCACCAACTGCCCCGTTGCCAGGTATTGCTCCACGCGAAACCGTGGAACCTGGATCAGGCCACAACCGCTGAGCGCGCAACTCCTGTAGCACTCAGCATCATTCACCGATATCCAGCCACCCAGTTCCTGATCGACGACCTGGCCGTCGATGAGAAAACTGAAGGGATAACGAATGTCGTGATTACTGGCAAAAAACCCCACCGCCTGGTGCTCGCCTAGCTGCTCGGGGGATGTCGGTGTGCCGTGCTCCGCCAGATAGCCGGGACTTGCACAAACGACCTCCGGCATCAACGCCAGGCGCTTGGCTACCAGTGACGAATCGCGCGGGTTACCTGCACGCACTACACAATCGACGCCTTCGCTCACCAAGTCCACCAGCCGATCACCACTACTGATCGCCAGGTTGATTTCGGGATAGCGCTGATGGAAGTCCTGGATGTTCGGCAAGATGATCTGGGTCGCATGCGAGCCGTGCAGATCCAGGCGCAACGTGCCACGTGGATTTGCCAGTACCGTGCTGAGCGAAGACTCGGCATCTTCCAGATCCCCAAGAATACGCTTGCAACGCTCATAGAATGTCTGGCCATCCAGCGTTGGCCGAACCTGCCGCGTCGTACGCTCGAGCAGGCGTGCACCGAGCTGTCGTTCCAGCTCCTTGATAGCCAGGGTAGCAGTGGCTCGTGGGATGTTCAGGGCATTGGCGGCACGGGTGAAGCTGCCCTGCTCGATGATACGGATGAAGAGTTGCAAGGCGTCGAATTTGTCCACCGTGTAGCGCCCTATTGTTGGTGAGAGGTAAATAGTCTTGCCAGTTATTCCGCATTTATCCATCCCCTGGAAGCAATCAGAATTACTTTTGTGGTGAGGATGGTGCCTCGCTAAATGCCCAGGTCATTCGTGCCGGCGGTGGTTTCGCCTGAGGCGCGCCATGGCGGCGCACATGTCATTTCGAATCCGTCTTGTGAGAGGCAGCGATGAAGGCCAATCAGTATCAAATCAGCATCCAGCCCTTGGATGAGCAGAGCGAGGGCGCTCCCCCTGCCCTGCAGTTCGAATTCGTCAACCATGACGACCTGTTGCATATCGTCGAGTTGCTCCAGGCTGGCCTGAGCTATGCACCTGCCTCGACCGCCGCGCTGGCGATCGGGGTGAAACTGTTCAGCGCGGTGATGCTGGCAAACCGTTACGATCCACTGTTCGCGGATATCGACCCGGCCATGCGCGCGTTCATTCGCAAGCTCAAGCAGCGAGTGTCAGCGGTTAGTCTGACGTCTGGAGCGACGCAGCCATGAAGCGTTTTCTAGCGGAACAAGGCAGGCATCTACGCAGGCTGGGCGGAACCACACTTTCCACCATCACAGCCTTTTTGTTCCTGGCCAGCCCGGTCTCTTCGGCGATCGAACCCTACAGGGGTATCGCTTACGACGAACGCGTGGATCCGTCGCTGCACAAACGCAAATCCACCGGCGTCAGTACGCAAGCGATCGCCGAGGCCACCACCCACCTGCTGGATGGCTTGAGCGCGCCACAGAGACAGCAGGCGAGTTTCGCGGTGGACAGTGAACAATGGCGGGTATGGAGCAACTTCCACCGCTCCAGTGGGCGCCTTGGCCTACGCCTGGGGGATCTGTCTGTGACCAGCCGCGCCGATGTCTTTGAGCTGCTGCGCCAGTCGCTCAGCGCCAAGGGACTGAAACTCAGCGAGGACATCATCAAGTTGAACCATGTGCTGGGCGTCATCACCGGCGACACCCGCAGTTTCAACGAGGACGAGTACTACTTGGCGCTGTTCGGCCGCCCTTCGGATAACGAACCCTGGGGGTTTCAGTTCGAAGGACACCATCTGGTCATCAACTACTTCATTCTCGGCGATCAAGTGGTGATGAGTCCGACTTTCTGGGGTTCAGAGCCCATGTACAGTCCGCCTGACGCGGCACTACCGCCACGTTATCAGGGGTTGTCCGTGCTGCAGGTTGAACGTAGTGGCGCCAAGGACTTTCTCGCCTCTCTGAACCCGGAGCAGGCTAAGAAGGCCCGCCTGCACGGTTGGCAGTCGTTCATCTCGGGAGCCGGCAACGACAATGCCAAGGTTCCACAAGAAGGCATACGCGGCAATGAGTTGCAGGGCAGCCAGCGTCAGGCGCTGGCCGCCTTGATCGAAAACTTTGTCGGCAATCTGCGTGAAGGCCACGCGGACATTGCCATGGATGAGGTCCGGGCACATCTCGACGACACATGGTTTGTCGCCCGGGAGCGTGATGATGGTCGAATCTACTATCGGATTTTCAGCCCTGTGATCCTCATCGAGTTCGACGAGATCCACGGCACATTCACCGATCATCAGCATGTACATGCGGTAGTGCGCACACCCAATGGCAACGACTACGGCCAGAGCCTGTTGCGCCAGCACCTGGAGCAGCATCCGCACTGAAAGAGGTCACTCTCTACGGACAGTCGATGCCCGTTGCCTAGTCGTTTGTCGCGAAATATCACTCGCAGCTCAACGGGCACAGATTGATAAGAAATAGTTGAAAACCCGCCGGGCCGGGGACTTTCGCAGGTGTGCGAAATACTCAAGAATCTGCGCATACCCTGCCTGCACGGTTTATGGCACATGGAGTTTCCGATGGAGTCGTCCCCCCACATCATTGTTGTCGACGACCATCGCGATATCCGCGATCTGGTCGGCAAGTACCTCGGGCAACATGGTTATCGGATCAGCATGGCTGAAAGTTCGGCGCGCTGCGAAGGTTGATGGAACGCAGTGCACCGGACCTGATTATTCTCGACGTCATGATGCCTGGAGAAGACGGGCTGACAGTCTGCCGCCAACTGCGTAGCAGCACCGACATCCCGATCATCTTCCTCACCGCGATGACCGAAGAGCTGGACCGCATCATCGGCTTGGAACTGGGAGCGGACGATTACCTCTCCAAGCCCTTCAATCCCAGAGAGTTGCTGGCACGAATCAAAGCCGTGCTGCGCAGGGTCAACAGCCTGCCTCCGCAGCGCGGTATTTCCAAGTCGAAGGTGCTGCGCTTCGATCATTGGGTGCTCAATGTCGGCCGCCGGGAGTTGCTGGGAACCGATGGTGTCGCCATTCCTTTAAGCACCGCAGAGTTTCGGCTGCT
Source organism: Pseudomonas sp. FP2300 (assembly GCF_030687595.1). Taxonomy (NCBI): domain Bacteria; kingdom Pseudomonadati; phylum Pseudomonadota; class Gammaproteobacteria; order Pseudomonadales; family Pseudomonadaceae; genus Pseudomonas; species Pseudomonas sp. FP2300. The sequence goes on along the minus strand of NZ_CP117440.1, from coordinate 3,626,685 downwards.
GAACGTGTTTCTCGATCACTCGGGCATCGTGCTCAGTCGCGACCAGTTGCTGGATCTGACAGTTGGCCGTACCTCGGACTACTTTGACCGAAGCATCGATAACCAGGTCAGCCGTTTGCGCAAGAAAATCGAAGTCGATCCGCGCAACCCGGCCTTGATCAAAACACACTGGGGCGGAGGCTACAGCTTCACGGCCCAGATCGAGCGGGCATGATGGGTATCTGGCAACGCAGCCTCGCCGCGCGTTTCATCCTGTTGTTATTGCTGGCCCTGGCGCTGTCCCAAGGCGCGGGTTTCCTGATCTCCTGGGATGAGCGTGGGCAGGCACTGCGTAGCGCTGCCAAAAGCGAATTTTTCAGCCGCACCGCCTCACTGACACTCCTGCTGGAGAGCACACCGTCGGCGTTGCACAGCGATATCCTGAATGTCAGCGGGACCAACTACAGCCGGTTCTGGATCTCGACCGAAGCCCCCAGGGACGCCTCGTCCTGGTGGCAGGACGCGCGTGCACAACTGCTCAAGCCATTACCCAACCGCACGGCGGCGCCGGGGGATGCCGAGGAACGGGAAGTATCAACAAAACTGACCGCAGTGCCTTCGCAGGCGATCGAATCAGGTTTGGTCTGGAGCCAACTGCCCTCCACCTCCTGGCCGCTCTCCCGTCCTGCCCTGTACCTGCCCCTGGAGGCCGCGAACGGATCAGGACTGGCCGTACGGCTCGCCGACGACGTCTGGCTGAATGCGGTGTATGCCAAATCGATACCCAATTCACCGCTGACCCTGCAATCGTTGTTGTCATTGGCGATCACCGCACTTGCACTCTCCCTGATAGCGATTGTGGTCGCGCGGGGCATTACCCGTCCGATGCGACACCTGGCGGCGGCAGCCGAGTTGTTGGGACGTGGCGAATCAGTTCCGCATCTGCCGGAGTCGGGCCCCGATGACATCCGGCAAACAGTAGAAGCCTTTAACCGCATGCAGGCACGTATCCAACGCTTCGTTGACGACCGGACCCGGATGCTCGCGGCCATCGGTCACGATTTGCGCACACCGATCACATCACTGCGCTTGCGCGCGGAGTTCGTCACCGACCCTGAGGTCCAGGAGAAAATGCTCGCGACCATCGAGGAGATCCGCAGCATGACCGAGGCTGCCATCGCCTATGCACGTGAAGAAGCGACGGTTGAAGCGACCCGTGCGGTAGATGTTTCGGCGCTGGTTGAAAGCCTGTGTGACGATCTTGCGGAGCTGGGTATGCAGGTCAGCTATATGGGCGGTCCGAAGATCATCTACCGCTGCCGACCCGACGCCCTGCGCAGAGCGCTGCGTAACCTCATCGAAAATGCCGTCAGGTATGGCGAACAGGCTCGGGTCAGTATCCACCACGCCATGGAAGGTATCGACATCATCATCGAGGATGACGGACCGGGCATCCCGAACCATGCCCGGGAACAAGTGTTCGCCCCGTTCTTCCGGCTGGAGGACTCCCGCAGTCGCGATACGGGAGGCATTGGCCTGGGCCTGTCCATCGCCCGGGCCATAGTGCGTCACCATGGAGGTGACATCAGCTTGAACAATCTGGATGCGGGCATGCGTGCCCTGATTAATCTTCCACTGACCCGCTAACCCCCTTCTTCTTTGCTCCAAGCACGGAGCAATGCCTCAGCGCTTGCGCAAAATGTCACCCAGGCCTCCTTCCCGACATTTTGCGACAAAGCGCCCTCCTCTCGACAAAGTCTGCATACAAGCGCTGGGCAAGCTCTGAATCAGGACCCGCCACCTGGCTGTCTAGCTTGTCGGTCACGGTTATAGCGCCCTACGCCACCCTTTTCGGGGCTTTCTGGAGCAGGTGTGTCTGCCCATCAGCGATTGTTTATCCGAGATGAATAGCCATGGCAGTTTATGCGGATTTATCCACTGGCAAACAGCGCCCCACAATACCGGGTCGGTGCGCGCTTCGTTGTAACAGCGGTTCGACGCACTTGCACCGGCCCCATTGAACAATGCCAGGACAACCTCAGATGAAATCGACCTCTCATTCCTCAGATGCGCAATTGCAACCGAAACTGCTGATCCCGGCCCTGGGCACTTTTTATCAATGGGGCGAACCCCTCGCCTACGCGTTGCTGAGGTTATGCCTGGGCATCGTCATGCTGACCCATGGCCTGCCCAAGCTGTTGGGAACCTCACACGGCTCCATGGCCGACCCCATGGCGGGTTCGATCCGCTTGATCGAAAGCATCTTGCATCTCCCTGCGCCCGAACTCTTCGGCCTGTTCGTCGCCTGGCTTGAAGGACTCGGCGGATTGTTACTGGCGCTGGGGCTGGCAACCCGGGTACTCGCGGTGGCCATGGCCCTGCAGATGGCGGCAATCGCCTACATCCTTGGTCCGACCTGGCCCTGGATCGATCGCGGCATCGAGTACCCGGTCCTGATGGCGTTTCTCTTCATCTACATCGCCTTCAGGGGGGCCGGCCGCCACTCGCTGGACCGCCTGCTCGGGCGCGAACTCTAAATCCTTCAGGGAAGTCGCCGTCATGTCGCAATCCAAGATATCCAGAACCTTTTTCAGTGTATCTCTGACACTCGGCAGCCTGTTGACCCTGGGTGGCTGGACTTACTGGTTGTGGCCGGGCCAGTCCGCGGCAGCCGTGACCACGACCCCGCCCTCCGTACCGGTCAGTGCGTTCGAGGTACAACATCAAGACGTCCCGGTGTTGATTCACGCGATCGGCAACGTACGTTCCCTGCACAGCGTGGAAATCCGCTCGCAGGTCGACGGCTTATTGCTCGAGTTGCCTGTCAAAGAGGGGCAACGGGTCAAGCGTGGCGATCTTCTGGCTCGGATTGATGATCGCGCCATAGTCGCCGCCCTGGAGCAAGCCAAGGCCCAGCTGGCCGTGGCCCAGGCCCAGCTGGCTTCGGCAAACGTTGATCTCAAGCGCTATCGGGCCCTAGCCACGACCCAAGCGGTTTCCGCACAGACCCTTGACCAGCAGCAGGCACTGGTCGCCCAACTGCATGCAACGGTGCAGAGTCAGCAGGCGACTGTCTCCGCCAACCAGGTGCAACTGTCCTACACACGGATTCTGTCCCCTACCGATGGTCGGGTCGGTATCCGTAACTTCCATGAAGGCAGCTACGTCCGGGCGAGTGACGCGCTGGCATTGTTCTCCGTGGTGCAACTGGACCCGATCAGTATCGAGGCCGCCCTTCCCCAGGCGCTCCTGCCACAGTTGCAAGCACTGGTTGCTGGCTCGGGACAAGCACCGGTGATCCTGCGCGCTTACTCGGGCGACGGTGGTGCGCTGCTGGGCGAGGGTCGCCTGGGCCTGATCGACAACCGGGTTTCCGACGCCACCGGGACGGTACGGATCAAAGGCAATTTCGCCAACGCACAAGGACGTCTGTGGCCGGACCAATCGGTGGTGGTCAACCTGCAGGCAGCGACCTTGCGCGAAGCACTGGTGGTGCCCCAGCGTGCCTTGCGCCAAGGCGCGCAATCCACCTTTGTCTGGCGCGTCCGGGACGGCAAGGCATCCCCACAACCGGTACGGGTCACCTATGCAGACGCGGAGATCGCAGTGGTCGAGGGCATCGTAGCGGGTGACCGGATCGTCGACGACGGCTACTCGCGGCTGCGCCCCGGAACCGAGGTGCACATACTCGAGCCTGACGATGCGGTTCACTCCACTGTCGCCAGCGGAGGAGTCTTGTGATGGCCCGCCGCAATGTCTACGCCTGGTGCATGGACCATCCCATCGGCACCATCCTGTTGAGCTTCGCCTTGGTGTTGCTTGGGGTGATTGCCTATCCGCGTCTGTCCATTGCGCCACTGCCGGAAGCTGATTTTCCGACGATCCAGATCACCGCGACACTGCCTGGCGCCAGTGCCGAGACCATGGCCTCTTCAGTGGCGACACCGCTGGAAGTTGAACTGAGCTCGATCCCCGGTATTACCGAGATGACCTCGGCTAGCTCGTTGAGCATGTTGACCCTGACGCTGCAGTTCACGCTGGATAAAAACATCGACGCCGCCGCCCAGGAAGTCCAGGCGGCGATCAATACGGCGTCGGCGCGTTTGCCCAGCGACATGCCGAGCCTGCCGGTATGGCGCAAGGTCAATCCAGCTGACAGCCCGATCCTGATTCTCAGCGCCTATTCGGCCAACCTGCCGCTGATCGAGGTCAGCGACCTGGCCGATACCGTGCTCTCGCGTCAGCTCAGTCAACTCGAAGGGGTGGGCCTGATCAACGTAGTGGGTGAACGTCGTCCGGCGATCCGTATCCAGGCCCGTCCGGAAGTCCTCGCCGCGGCCGGGGTAACACTGGCGGACATCCGCTCGGCAGTGCAGACGGCCAGCGTCAACCTGCCCAAGGGCGCTCTGTTCGGTGGGCACCGGGTTTCCAATCTGGAGGTCAATGATCAACTGTTCGAGCCCCGGGAATATGACGATGTCATCGTCACTTATCGCAATGGTTCGGCTGTGCGGGTACGCGACCTGGCCCGGGTTACCCTCGGGTCGGAGGACGACTACACGCAAAGCTGGCCCAATGGCGAATCCGGCGTGGCCCTGGTAATCCGGCGTCAGCCGGGGGCCAATATCGTTGCCACCGCGGATCGCATCCTGCAAGCCCTTCCCCGCCTCAAGGCGTCCTTGCCGGCGGACATGACGGTCGAAGTGCTGAACGACCGCACTCGCACCATTCGCTCCTCCTTGCATGAAGTGGAGTTGACGCTGGGCATCGCGATCGTCCTGGTCATAGGGGTGATGGCGCTGTTCCTGCGGCAGTGGTCGGCCACGTTAATCGTCACCATCGTGCTTGGTGTCTCGCTGGTGTCGACGTGCGCGGTGATGTACCTGGCCGGGTTCAGCCTGAACAATTTGACGCTGGTGGCCATCGTGATTGCAGTCGGTTTCATCGTCGACGACGCCATCGTGGTGATCGAAAACATCCACCGTCACCTGGAACTGGGCGAGAACAAGCGTACCGCGGCGCTCAAGGGCATCAGCGAAATCGGCTTCACCGTGGTGTCCATCAGCGTGTCGCTGATTGCCGCCTTTATCCCCCTGCTCTTCATGGGCGGCGTGATCGGACGGTTGTTCCGCGAATTCGCCTTGACCGCCACTGCTGCCATCGTGATTTCAGTCCTGGTCTGCCTGACCCTGGCCCCTACCCTGGCCTCTCTGTTCATGAAAGCCCCCAACCATCACGGCGAGTCCGACAAAGGTTTCTTCGGCAGCTTGCTCACAGTCTACGATCGCGCCTTGAGTTGGGCGCTTGGGCACCAGCGCATCATGCTCGGCGTGTTTTTTGCCAGTGTGATGCTCAGCGTGGCCAGCTTCATCATGATCCCCAAAGGCTTCTTTCCTCTGCAGGACACGGCCTTCATCCAGGGCTTCACCCAGGCATCTGCCGATATCTCCTACGATGAGATGGTTGAAAAGCACAAGCAACTGGAAGCGATCTTCAGCAAGGATCCGGCGGTCATCAGCTATAACCACGCCGTCGGTGGCAGCACTACGGACTCGATCGGCAATGGCCGGGTCTGGTTGGTATTGAACGATCCCGGGGAGCGTGACGCGACGGTCAGCCAGGTCATTGATCGGTTACGTCCACAACTGGCACAGGTTCCCGGGATCCAGGTGTTCCTGCGCGCCGTGCAAGACATCAACCTCAGTGCTGGCCAGCCCCGGGCCCAGTATCAATACGTGTTGCGCGCGCAGAGCAGTGCCGAACTGGCGACCTGGGCCACCACACTGGCCGATCGCCTGCGGGCCAACCCACTGTTTCGCGATGTCTCCCATGACCTGCAACTGGATGCCAACATCACCCGCATCACCCTGGATCGTGACGAGGCTGCACGTTATGGCTTCACCGCCCAGGACCTGGACAACGCGCTTTACGATGCCTTCGGGCAACGACAGATCAGCGAATACCAGACCGAGGTCAATCAGTACCAGGTGGTGCTCGAACTGAGTACGGCACAGCGTGGCAATGCCGAAAGCCTTAGCTACTTCCACCTGCGTTCACCGCAGACCGGCCAGATGGTCCCGCTCCTGACATTTGCCCGGATCGAGCCGCCGTCAAGTGGCCCGGTGGTGATCAACCATAACGGCATGCTGCCAGCGGCCAACCTGTCCTTCAATCTCGCTCCCGGTGTTGCTCTGGGGCAGGCGGTGAGCGCACTGCAGGACATAGAGCGGGACATCGGCATGCCAATCTCGGTGAGCGGTACCTTCCAGGGATCGGCCCAGGCGTTCCAGTCGTCCCTGGCCAGCCAACCGTTTCTGATTCTGGCCGCGCTGGTGGCGGTCTACATCATCCTTGGCGTTCTCTATGAAAGCCTGGTGCATCCGCTGACTATTCTTTCGACCCTGCCGTCGGCAGGTATTGGCGCCATCGTGCTGCTGTGGGCCTGGCAGTTGGACTTTTCGATCATGGCCCTGATTGGCCTGATCCTGTTGATCGGCATCGTCAAGAAAAACGGCATTCTGCTGATTGATTTCGCCATCCACGCCCAGCGTGAACGCAACCTGTCCGCCCGAGATGCCATCCATCAAGCATGCCTGGCGCGTTTCCGGCCGATTCTCATGACAACTCTGGCAGCCCTGCTCGGTGCCGTGCCCCTGATGATGGCCTTCGGTACCGGCGCCGAGCTGCGTGAGCCGCTCGGGGTTGCAATCGTCGGTGGCCTGATGCTCAGCCAGGTGTTGACGCTGCTCACCACACCGGTGGTGTTCCTGACACTCGACAATCTGTTCCACCGACGCAAAGGTCAGCCGGTTGCCGGCCTGGAGCACAGCGCATGATAAACCGAACCTCGCTCATGACCTTGGCCCTGCTGTCCGCGCTGGCAGGGTGCAGCAGCCCCATGCAGGAGGGTTCCCCAACCGCAGGTGACCAGATGCATGGCCAAGACCTCGCGCCCTCTCTTGCCACTCAGTTGCCGCGCTGGTGGGAAGGCTTCAACGATCCTGCACTCAATAGCCTCATGGAGTCGGCGTTGCGCAACAACCTGGATCTGGCCAGCGCCGTGGAACGAGTTCGGGAGGTCCGGGCTCAGCGGCGCTTGGCTGCGGCCCAACGGTATCCCGATATTGGCTTGGCGGCGAACTACGATCGCTCACGCACAGCACTGAACGGCACCAATGAGGACTACTTCTACGGCATGGACCTGAGCTGGGAAGTGGATCTGTTTGGTCGTCTCAAGGCTCTGCGTAATGAAGCCGATGCGCAGTTGAAGGCCTCGCAACAGGACTATCTGAGCCTGCGTATCAGCCTGATGGCCGAGGTGGCCAACAATTACTTGCAATACCGTCTGGCGCGGCGAGTGGAACAGATTGCCAGCGAGGCCAGCACCGCACAGAAACAAACCGCGGATGTCACCCGGGCTCGCTTGGAACAGGGCACCAGCAACCGTCTGGATCTGGAGCGCATCGAGTCCCAAGTGGCTGTCACCCTGGCCGAGGTACCGGTCGCTCGGCAACAGGCGGAGACCGCTCGTTACAACCTCGCTTATCTGCTGGCCAGTGAGCAGCCTGTGGTCGATCGGCTGCTGGCTGGTGAGGATCCGGCGGCAGTACCGCCATCCCCCTCCGCCCTTTCGTTGTCCTCGGTACCTGTGGAGGTACTGCGCGAACGGCCGGACGTGCGTGCGGCCGAGCAACGCTTGCAGGCGGCCGGTGAGTTTCTGGCAGCGGAAAAGGCAGCGCGTTACCCGCAACTGACATTGGGGCTGCTGTCCGGTTTCGAGCAAGGCGCCGGCGCTTCGACCTGGGCGCTGAGTACTCAACTGTTTCAGCCGTTGTTCGACTTCGGCCGCATCAGCTCACGCATCGAAGCCGGCGATGCTCGACACGAACAGGCCAGGCTCGCCTACAAGTCGAGCCTGCTGCAGGCCTTGCGAGAGGTGCACACCGCGTTCCAGGCTTACAACCAGGGTGTCGAGCGACAGGGCAATCTCGACCAGGCGACGGCTGCTGCCGTGCGCGCTGTCGACCTCGCCAAGCAGCAATATGCCGCCGGTACGGTTTCCATGCTGGAAGTGCTGGATGCCGAACGCAGCCTGTTCGACGTGCAGCGCAGCCAGGTACAGGCCAGGGCGGACGTGGCGCTGCGCTGGGTCGAGATCAACCGCACCTTAGGTATCGCCCCACCGGGGCCGGCCATTGCAACGCTATAGAGATTTCAGCAGCACCGCCACTCCACTCAGAGCTGCCGGGGGATTGGCCAGGAAATGAATGTATTCGACAGAGCGCTGGAACCGCCCTGTCTCACGAGAAGCATGGAAGATGCTTCGAAGCTACTTTACACGCTCCCAGACGATGTGAACCTTCATCCCATCCGGGCGCCGAAAATCTTCCACCATCCGGTCGCCGTCAACCTTCAGTTGCAAGTCATCCTGGGTACGCACAGCGCCCACCCAGTTTGGAAACGTAGATCCTTCGACGGTGTTGCCCGTGAACTCGCCGTTCTGGTTAACGGTATATCGTCCAAAGAAACCGATGCTACCGAGCATGGCTGCGCGGTTTTCCTCATCGGTGCCTTCGCCACGCACGTTGGAGCGAAACGGCGGCACGCGTGGATCCGTGAGCACTTCAACAAACGTCAACTCCGGGGTGAAAACGAGCCAGCCATGAGGATTGGGTCCATAAGCATCCGAGCTACTGCCCTGGTGCTCAACCGTTGCGCTGATCATGCGCCAAGTGCCGATCAACGAGTTTTGTTCGCCCGCGAAGGCTGTGGGGAAAACCGAAAAGGCAATGACCGCACCTACTGCCAGTACGCTGTTTTTTAGAGTCATCTGTATCACCTCTCACTGTAAGGATGCGATGGAGAATAAAAAATCTTCATGCCCTGGCCGAGATAATTGCCAGGCGTAGTTCCCGCGAAGCGGCATAATCGGCCTGCCGTCCCAATTGCCAGCCCAAGTAACCCCACAGCAACGCGCAACACGCGCCAATCATCGCGGCCAGGCCGGCGCCCTGCCCCAGCATGTCAAGCAGGCTCTTGGCCCAGCCACTCATGGCGTCACCGGCGCGATAAACCACGGTGTCGATGAAGTTCTTCGCCTTGTATTTACTCTCGGCGTCCAAGGGCGCGAAGAGCATTTCCCTGCCCGGCCGGACGAACGCGTACTCGCCGATTCGTCGTACGATCATCAACGTCGTAAGCAGCGCAAACCCGGGCGCCAACGCCAGGCCCAGGAAGCCGATGGACATGAGCAGCGGCACGATGGCCAGCAACGCGCGTACCCCCAGCTTCGGTGCGATACGTCCGGTGATGAACAGCTGGGACAGCAACGCGCCCGCCTGCACGATGATGTCGATGGTGCCAAAGATGCGAACTTGCGATTCGCGATCCGGATAGTGCTCGGCCACCAGGCGCGCCTGCTCGAAATACAGAAAGGTGCTGACGGTCGCCAACAGCACCACGAACCCGGCGATCCCCAGCAGGTAAGGTGATCTGAGCACGGTCGTCAAGCCGCTGAACGGGTTGCCGCGCAGTGGCTGCCGAGGGCTTTGCGTCGGCGCGGCACCCGGTCGGCCTGCCCCACCCTCCTCGCGCCATCTCATCAACGCCCGCTTCAAGACCAGCGTGGCCCCGAGCAACAAGGCCGCCAGCAGCATCAACCCAGAGGCGCCGAGGGTATCGATGAGCAGCGCGCTCAGGGCCGGCCCCAGCAAACCGCCGATGCTGGCGCCGGCAGCGATGAAGGCAAATAAACGCTTGGCCTGCTCGCTGTCGAATACATCCGCCATCAAGCTCCAGGCCACGGACACGACGAACAGGTTATAAACCGAGATCCAGACGTAAAAGACCCGGGCCAGCCAGACACTGTCCGGCTGGAACTGGAAGAACTCGACGAACATCAGCAGATTGATGCCGAAGAAGCCGTACACCCAATCGATGAGGCGCAAGCGCGGTACCCGGGAACTGAGCCAGGCAAACATCGGAACCGCCGCCAGCATGACCAGGAAGGTCGCGGTAAACAGCCATTGCAGATTCTCCACGCCCGCCGCGATGCCCATCGATTCGCGGATCGGGCGCAGCATGAAGTAACCGGTAAAGAGGCAAAGGAACAGCAGGAATCCGTACAACGCAGGACGCAGCTCACCGTCGCGGGCATTAAGGGCGAGGCTCAGCCGGTGCAGATAGGAAGGCGTACTCATGGGAGCTCCAGGAAGGCGGCAACAGGCCAGAGGGTGGGCACGGGACACCCGCGCCCAAGGTCGCATCAGGGGTAGGTGACGCCGGTCAGCCGTTCGGAGACGGCCCAAAGCCGATCGGAATCCGCCTCCCTGGTTGCTGCGGCAGGCGTTTTGGCAAAACCCAGCGGGCCGCGTTTTTCCTGGTCTCCGGTCGGGCCGTAATAGGCGCCGCCGACGGCCTGCTTAGCGGTGGCGGCATACAGCGTGGGCAACGCCCCTTGTGCCGCTGAGTGGTAGGCGTCGCGGTCCTGGGCCCAGCGCTGGCCGAATTCACTGTTGAGGCCGGGGCCGCGTTCGACCAACTCGGTTACGGCAACGCCGGGGTGCGCGGCGATGCTACGAATGCCCCAATTTTCGGCATCGCTGCGCCGCTGCAACGCGAACGCCCAATGCAGGATGGCCAGTTTCGATTGCGCGTATGTCGCGTACGGGTCGTACTTCTGGTTGGCCTGGAGGTCATCGAAGTTTATCGCGCCACGGGTCGCTGCAATGCTTGAAAGGCTCACCACGCGTGCGTCCTGGCTTTGACGCAGGAGCGGCACCAGCAGGCCGGTCAGCGCGAAGTGCCCCAGGTAATTGGTTGCTAACTGAAGTTCGAAACCATCGGCTGATGTACCTCGTTCGGACGGCGCCATGATGGCGGCATTGTTGATCAACACGTCGAGGCGCGGCAGCCTCTGATTAAGACGCTGGGCCAGGTCGCGCACGGATGAAAGGTTGGCCAGGTCCACGGCCTCGAACTGCACCTTGGCATCGGGCACCGCCTGTTGAATGCGTGCAATGGCCTGTGCACCGCGCTCTGGATTGCGAGCAGCGATAATCACCTGCGCGCCGACACGGGCAAGTGCCAGCGCATCCTCATAACCCATGCCGCTGGTGCCGCCGGTGACCAAGACGATTCGGCCCTCCTGAGACGGCATGTCGTTGGTCGACCAGTCGGGTTTCGGTGCGGCACGAGCCGATGCTTCGATACTTACGGCACTGAGCAGCGCGACACCGGCGACAAGTGCCCGGACCAGTCTCATCAACGGGTTTATGGTGTTCAGAAGGCCGATTGCGGGGGTTGCTGTGTTCCACATGGTTGAATCCTCTATTTGAAACAATGAACCGACACGACCGGCGATCACTGGATGGAACACGCCTCAGCCAGTTGCAGAAAGCTGACTTGGCGGGTTTGCCCTTGCGTATCCACATAGGTCATTTTTGCCCGCACAACCTCACACACTTGCGAGCTCGGTGCCTCGATGCGAATGGCGTGGGCGATGTCCAGCGGCATGCCATACTCGTAAGCCGGTGGTTCCGTGTTTTCTTTGGCGAACAGAGGTGAACCGCTCAACGTGATGACGGCCAGCAGACTGGCGATCGACAGGTTTTGGATATTCATGATGGACTCCATGACTGCCTTTACCGGGATGGTCTTAGCACTCTAGGAGGGGGACACTGACGTCAAGGTGACTGCTGACTGACAGGAAGATGTCAAACGCCGATGTTGGGGAAACACCGGCGTTCGCTAAGACGCAACTAGCGCGCCGCTTGGCTCGTCAGGGAAAATCCGAAGGTATTGAGCCCATCCTTGCTGTGGGCAAACACTCGTCCACCGTGCATGGACGCCACGGCCCGCACAATGGAAAGCCCCAGGCCATGGTGCGCGTCGCTCCGGGCCCTGGCGGCGTCGGCGCGATAGAAGCGTTCGAACAAATGCTCCAGGTGCACGTTGTCGATAGGCTCGCCTGCATTGGAAACGCTCACCTGGGCCTGCATGCCATGGCTTTCCAGGCGGACGATGATGAGGCTCTCCGGCACCGCGTATCGCGCCGCGTTTTGTATCAGATTGGCGAGGGAGCGGTGAAACAGGCGTCGGTCGATGCATACGCGCATGTCGCCTTTGATCACCACGTTCAGCTGTTTGTCATGCAAGACAGGCTCAAGGTATTCCACCGTCTTCGACGCCTCTTCATAAAGCGAGACATCACTGAGCTCGGTCGCCCGCTGCCCACTTTCGGCACCCGCCAGGAACAGCATGTCATTGACGATGGTGCCCATCCGCTCCAGCTCTTCGAGGTTGGACTGCAACAGATCCTGAAGCTCATTCACGTCCCGCCCGTGGGCCAACGCAACCTGGGTCTGCCCGATCAGGTTGGTCAACGGCGTTCGCAGCTCGTGGGCCACATTGGCATTGAACCCTTCGAGCTGGCACCAGGCCGTTTCCTGGCGAGCCAAGGCGCCGTTGAACGACACCGCCAACTCCTGCAATTCGCTTGGCAGCGCCTCGGTGTCCAGTCGCTGCTTCGAATCCCCCGGCGGCAGGCTGTTGGCCTGACGGCTCAGGCGCCTGACCGGCCCCAGGCCAAAACGCGCGATCCAGTAACCGAGCAATGCCACCAGCACAACGCCCAGCGCCGAAATCAGGATCAGCATCTTGGTGAATTGGTCCAAGGTCTTCATGAACGGCGTTGAATCGAGCCCCACGATAAAGCGCAACTCCGGCCGGCTCCCCATGGCGGCGATGGTCTTGACCAGCAGCACCATGGGACGATGCCGGTCAGGTAACTCGACCGTGGAGAATCCATCCGGGCGCTTCGACCAATCCTGGCCGTCCGGCATGGCCCCGCCATAACTGTAGGCCGGGTCGTCAACCAGCACCCAATAACGCACCCGCTCGTCCGCGGGAGTCAGGCCATCCAGCTTCTCACGCAAGCCGACCCAGAACGCCGGCGAATCGTATTTTGCGAGCACGGGGTCGAGTACGGAATGACGCAGGATCAGCTCGTTCTGCATCTGATCTTCGAGCGATTGCTTCAAGGAACAGCGCAACAGCGTCGCACTCACCGCGGTGATCAGCATGACCGAAAGCGCAAACATCAGGCCGAGCCGCCTGGATATCGATCCTTTCATCATGGCGTACCGTTTTGCCTGCCATCGGCTTCGCGGCTTTCCAGTACATAGCCCATGCCACGGACCGTATGCAGCAGCTTGCGAGGATAAGGCGCATCCACTTTAGCGCGCACACGCTTGATCGCAACCTCGACCACGTTGGCATCACTGTCGAAATTCATGTCCCAGACCTGCTCGGCGATCATCAATTTGGGAAGAATCTCGCCCTGGTGCCGCGCCAGCAGGCTCAACAGACAGAACTCCTTGGCCGTGAGGTCCAGCCGCACCCCGGCCCGAGTGACCTTGCGCGCTTGCAGGTCGACCTCGAGGTCATCGATGCGCAAGTGCGTCGGGTCGGCCGTGTCGTCGGCGAAACGCCGGATCAATGCCTGGATGCGCGCAACCAGTTCGGCAAATGAAAAGGGTTTGGCCAGGTAATCATCGGCGCCCTCTCGCAGCCCACGGACGCGATCATCCACCGTGCCCCTGGCCGACAACATGATGACCGGGGTTTTCTTGTACAGGCGCAAGCCCTGCAGCACGCCGTAGCCGTCCTTGCCCGGCAACATGACATCCAGGATAACGACGTCATAATCCATTTCCAGCGCGTAGTGCAGGCCATCGATGCCATTAGTCGCGACATCAACGATGTAGCCGAGCTCGCTCAAGCCACGGTGCACATAAGAGGACGTCTTTTCCTCGTCCTCGACGATGAGCAAACGCATCGGGTAACTCCTCCGTAGAAGCGGCGCGGGTCGAGACGGACTTTTATCCATCTCTCAAGCATTCTGGACAGGCTGTGTGCACCATTTTCCAGACTACAGAACAAAGGTGTCCTGAACCTGACCGCTTCCTGACATTCTTGTCAGAATAGACCGACGTCTGGCCCCGTCGCTGGAAAAACCATCGTCCGGAAAGCGCCTCAAATCAACCCTAGCGTCAGGGCTTTGAGCGTCGCAGCCGCACGGGTGGTGCATTGAAGTTTACGGAACACGTTTTCCACATGGGTACGAACCGTGCTCGGACTGATGCCCAGTTGACGCGCCACTTCCTTGTTGCTTCCGCCTGCACTGATGCGCCGTAGAATTTCGGTTTCACGCTCGGAAAGCAGGCCACCGCCAGGCTTGCAGGCGGTCATCGTGGTATCCCCGCGCGCCGCCGCGATGACCGCCTGACAGGCGCGTCGGTCAAAGCGTCCCTGGTCCGCTTCGTCCAGCAACAGGCGGGTGGCATCGTCATGACTGAGGGCCGGTCGCCACGGTCGGTCGCTCAGCAACGCTTGCCAAGCCAGGGCCGCGGCAAGCAAGAGGTGTTCGCTTTGCAGCGCGTCGCCGCTGAGACTGCGAAAGTAACCACTGCCATCCAGTCGTTCGTATGCGTGAGCCGCTATCTGACCCGACACGGCCAGCGCCGGTATCTGGCCGCAGGTCCGCGACGTCCAGTAAGGCACCAACCGCACTTGCTCAAGATCGCCCTCCAATAACGCTCCGGGAATGTTCCAGACTCGATTGGGCACTGCTGCGCGGCCAATACCATGGATGAGCGCCGCTTGGCCGAGATGGTCAACGGCTGATGCCGACAGGCCGGAAAGCCTGGCGGCCTCGCGCACCAGTTCCGAGGCGCAGCGCGAATATCCCGACAGCCACGGGAGCTTGAGATCGATCACATCGCCGACCAGGGTCAGCGGCACCTGTGCCGTGGTTTCCCGCGGATCGACAGACTGTGGTGTCCGCAGCTGATCCAACCAGTCCTCAGCGTGCTTCAACATTTCGCTGGCGAGCGCTGCTGGATAACGTCGGTCGCTCTTGCTGCTGATCCACTGTAAAGCCACCTCCAGACCGTGGCTGCGGGACAGAATTTCCAGATCCCCTGCCAGCAACACCTGATAAACCACCTCCGGTACCTGCGGATGACGCAGGCCGAACGGCCTTCCCTCCCCGTCGTATTGCTCGAACACATGACGCAGCCCGTGTTCGACTTCGGTTCTCAAGCCCAATGTATGAGCGATATCACCGGACACCTCGCAATGAATCTGTGCCAGCGGCGTGGACCTGCGCATCGCTCGCTGGCCCGCCGCACTGAGGGTATTCGTCAGCATCGCGTTGCGCCCCTCGACGTCATCGCCCAGCAGTTGGGTGAAACCCTGCGCATTGGCGGTACACCCTGACCAGCGCAGCAAGGCCACCTGGCGTCCGATCTCGGTGTGCTCGCCAGCACCATTGCACGCCTGCGCGAGCATCAGCACCAATCGGGCGGTGCGGCGTGACTGATCGAACGGTTGGCCCATGCTCAGGTCGCCGACCATGGACAACGCCAGAATGGCGTCTTCCAATTCGATACAGTCACCTGCCGACATGTCGTTTCCTCCGGACATTCGATTGAACATTATTGATGGCCTCGGATAAATGACCGATACCTCAGCCGCCGAGTATCGCTGAAACTGCGCTCACCCCATACAGGAGATCGCATCATGTTCAAACCCAAGGCCCTTGCCCTCACACTCGCCATGACCTGTTCCTTGTTCGGCGGCGCAGTACATGCCGCGACGCAGCAACCTTCTGTCGTCATCGTCCATGGCGCTTTCGCCGACGGGTCCGACTGGGGCAAGGTCGTCCCGCTGCTGCAGGCGGAAGGCATCAAGGTCACCGTGGTACAAAATCCGCTGACCTCGCTGGCTGACGATGTCGCCGCCACGCAGCGTGTACTGAACAACCAGGAGAACGACGTCGTATTGGTCGGCCATTCCTGGGGCGGCACCGTCATCAGCGAGGCTGGCACCGACAAGAAAGTACGCAGCCTGGTGTACGTCGCCGCGTTCGCCCCGGATGCCGGTCAAGCCAGTAAAGACCTGGGCAAGGACTACCCTGCCCCGCCCGGTGTGAAAGACATCGCCGCCGACAAAAACGGTTTCCTGTACATGACCGCCGAGGGCATGGCCACCGGGTTTGCCCAGGACCTTTCCGCACAGCAAACCGCGGTAATGGCGGCGACGCAGGGGCCGATCCGCGCCTCGGCCTTCGATGACAAAACCAGCGTCGCCGCCTGGAAAGGCAAGCCAACCTGGTACGTCGTGGCCAAGGAAGACCGGATGATCCAGCCTGATCTGCAGCGGGCTTTCGCCAAGAAGATCGGTGCCAAGGTCAGCGAAGTCGACGCCAGCCACGTGCCGCAACAATCGCGCCCGGCCGATGTTGCAAAAGTCATCATCCAGGCTGTTCAGAAGAGCCAGTAATCCCTGGCCCCTTCTGCGCTGAGGTCGAGGGAAGTGCGCTGCACCTGGAATGTTTGCCGCCGCGAGTCATAGCGCGAGCGGTAGCCGAACAGCCAGCCGCAACGTACCTCCCTGCCCTGGCGAAACTCCATGAATCTGGCGAACGAAACACTCCGCCCAAGGAGCCCTGCTCATGAGTTCCGAGCTGAAAAAACATCATTTCGACTTTATCGTCTGTGGAGCGGGCACCGCCGGCTCCGTCGTGGCCGGACGGCTGGCCGAAAATCCCGAGGTCGAGGTATTGCTCATCGAGGCTGGGGGCGGCGATGAACACCCCCATGTGCTGGAGCCGGGAAACTGGCCCCTGAACCTTGGCAGCGAGCGCGATTGGAACTTCGTAGGTGCCGCGAACCCTCATCTCAACGACAGGAAAATCCCGCTGAATATGGGCCGCGGATTGGGCGGTGGGTCCAGCGTCAATGTCATGTTGTGGGCCCGCGGTCACAAAAACGATTGGGAAGATTTTGCCGCGCAAAGTGGCGATCCTGCGTGGAACTACGCCTCGGCCCTGAAGATTTATCAACGCGTGGAAGACTATCAGGGGGCCTGCGATCCAGTCCGTCGCGGCAAAGGCGGACCGGTTCATGTCGCGCCTGTGCGAGACGCTCAGCCGATTGCGAACGCCATGCTCAGCGCGGCTGCCGGAATGGGTATACCGGTTTTTGACAACCCGAACGGCGTCATGATGGAAGGCCGCGGAGGTGCTGCCTTGAACGATCTCATCGTCAAGGATGGCCGGCGTAACTCCATCTACCGCGCATACGTCGCGCCACGCCGTGGCCAGCCCAATCTCACGGTCTTGACGGATACGCTTGTCAGTCGCGTGCTATTCAGGGACCAACGCGCCATCGGCGTGCAAACCATAAGCAATGGCCAGACCGAGTGCTTTTACGCCAATCACGAAGTCATTCTTTCGCTGGGAGCGATCAACACGCCGAAGGTTCTGATGCAATCAGGCGTGGGGCCGGAGGAAGAATTGCAGCGCCATGGCATTGCGCTCGTCCAGCAGCTCCCCGGTGTTGGCGCCAATCATCAGGATCACGTGTCCTTTGCCGTTATTTTCGAATACGCGACGCCACAAGCGGTGGGTTACGGCGGTTCGGAGGCGACGCTCTACTGGAGCAGCGACAGCACTTTGCGTCTCCCGGACATGTTCCACTGCCAGGTTGAATTTCCAGTACCCAGTGCAGAGACCGCCTCACTCGGCGTGCCTGTACACGGCTGGACAATGTTCGCCGGCCTTGCCCATCCGGAAAGTCGCGGACGGGTCAAGCTCAGCGGCCCGAATGTGACCGATGCCCCCATCATTGAACCCAACACGCTGTCGCATCCGGCCGATCTGCGCAACGCGCTGGAAAACATTCGATTTGTCCAGGAACTGGGCGCGCAGGCCCCCTTCAAGGGCTTGGTAAAAGGTGAAAGCCTGCCTGGAAAACTAAATACCCAATCGCTCGAACACTACGCGCGCAACGCGGCCGTGACTTACTGGCACCAATGCGGTACGGCAAAAATGGGCCAGGACGCGATGTCCGTGGTCGATGGTCAACTGCGGGTCTACGGAGTCCAGGGCCTGCGCATTGCCGACGCTTCCATCATGCCGCATGTCACCAGCGGCAATACGATGGCCCCGTGCGTCGTGATCGGTGAGCGGGCCGTGGAGGCTATACGGGCCACTTACGACATATAGCATTGATGGCGGCACCATTGCGACGGCTTCATAGAAAGTGTGGGGCGGCTTTGGCTATCCGCCTCGACCTTCAGACAGCCAATGCGGGCGCATGCGGAACCAATTCGCAGGCACATGGATGCCGGGGGCTTTTTCAAGGGGTTCCGGCAATGATCCGGGACGATGTGCTTGTTAATCCGCATCATCTCTTATGCATATTTGGAATTAAATAAATAGCTAAAGAAACTAAATAAACGACCTTAGCTCACCTATCTTAAAATCTTGAAACCCCTCAGGTTCCTGTTGAATAAAGAGGATTGCGAGGCCGATATGGAGATCACCTTCGTGGTGGATAGGCAGCAGTTGTTGGACTCGACTTCCCCTGGCCCTTCCTGTGGCGACAACCCTGGATCCGACGCCGCCTTCCTTAAGGCTGACTGACGCCCGAATACGAGCCACAGGAAGCCGTTCATGGCAATCACGCAAAACAATCGCTTGGTGCAGGTCGACAGTCCTCTCGGCGAAGATGTGCTGTTGCTGCAAGGCATGGAAGGTAGCGAAGAGTTGGGGCGGTTGTTCCACTACGAGTTGGACCTGACTTCCGAAGACCGAGCAATCACGTTCGACCAGTTGCTGGGCAAGCCGATGGGCCTGACCCTGGAGCTGTACGACGGCGGCAAACGCTACTTTCACGGCATTGTCTGCAGTTGCCGGCAATTGACCGGCCACGGCCAGTTCGCCGGTTACCGGATCAGCTTGCGTCCCTGGTTCTGGCTGCTCACGCGCACCTCGGATTGTCGGATTTTCCAGAACAAGACGGTGCCGGACATCATCAAGCAGGTGTTTCGCGACCTCGGTTTCTCCGATTTCGAAGACGGCCTCAGCGGCAGTTACCGCGAGTGGGAATATTGCGTGCAGTACCGCGAAACCAGCTTCGACTTCGTCAGTCGGCTGATGGAGCAGG
Organism: Pseudomonas sp. FP2300; assembly: GCF_030687595.1. Lineage (NCBI taxonomy): Bacteria > Pseudomonadati > Pseudomonadota > Gammaproteobacteria > Pseudomonadales > Pseudomonadaceae > Pseudomonas > Pseudomonas sp. FP2300. The sequence continues at coordinate 3,607,693 of NZ_CP117440.1, read as the reverse complement.
AAGGCATCTATTACTACTTTCGCCATGAGAAATCGCGGCATGTCCTGGTATTGGCCGATGCCTATGGCGCTCACACCACTGCGGCGGACTATGAATCAGTGCCCTTTTATCCGCCCGATCGACAAATGCGCGAGCGTGATCATTTCTACGACTGGCAACTGGCCCGGGAAGTACAACCCGGTTCGCTGGCGCTGAACGACTACGACTTCCTACGCCCTCGCGCCAGCCTTGAGGTGCGCTCCAGTGTGCCGCGCAACCACAGCAACGGCGACCATCCGCTCTATGACTATCCCGGTGAGTACGTACAGAGCAACGATGGCGAGCACTACGCGCGCACCCGCATCGAGGCTATTCACAGCCAGTTCGAGCGTGTGCAGTTGCGCGGTCGCGCTCGCGGGCTGGGTTGCGGCCATATGTTCACGCTGACGGGCTATGACCGCGCGGACCAGAACCGCGAATACCTCGTGGTGGTCGCCCGTTATCAGATCCGTCAGGAAGCCTATGAAAGCGGACAGTCGGATATCGCCGAACAGTTCGTCAGCGAACTGGACTGCATGGATGCCAACCAGGCCTTCCGCCCTCTCCCCCTCACGCCCATGCCCATTGTCCGCGGGCCGCAGACTGCCGTGGTGGTCGGCCCCAGTGGCGAGGAGATCTGGACCGACCAGTATGGCCGGGTCAAGGTGCATTTCCATTGGGATCGCCATGACCAATCCAACGAAAACAGCTCCTGCTGGATTCGCGTGTCCCAGGCCTGGGCCGGGAAGAATTGGGGCTCGGTGCAGCTCCCGCGGATCGGTCAGGAAGTCATCGTCAGCTTCCTGGAGGGCGATCCGGATCGTCCGATCATCACCGGCCGCGTCTACAACGCCGAACAGACCGTGCCCTATGCGCTGCCGGCCAACGCCACCCAGAGCGGGGTGAAAAGCCGTTCGAGCAAGGGCGGCTCACCGGCCAACTTCAATGAAATCCGCATGGAGGACAAGAAAGGCGCCGAGCAACTGTTTATCCACGCCGAGAAGAACCAGGACATCGAGGTCGAGAACGACGAGACCCACTGGGTCGGTCATGACCGCAGCAAGACCATCGACAACGACGAAACCGTGCACGTCAAACACGACCGCACCGAAACCGTCGATAACAACGAAACCATCACCATCGGTGTGGACCGCAAGGAAAAGGTCGGCAACAACGAAACCATCTCCATTGGCGTGAACCGCACCGAGGATGTTGGCAGCAACGAGAAAATCACTATTGGTGCCAATCGCACCGAGAGCGTGGGCAGTAACGAGACCATCACCATCGGTGCCGACCGCACGGAAAAAGTCGGTGCGAACGAAAAAATCAGCATCGCCAGCAACCGCACCGAGGACGTGGGTGGCAACGAGACCATCGGCATCAGCGGCAACCGCAACGAAACGGTCCAGGGCAACGAAGGGATCGAGATCAACGGCAACCAGAGTACCCAGATCGGCCAGAACGAGTCCCGCGATGTCGCTCAGAACCGCAGCACGAGCATCAAGCAGAACGACAGCCTGGATGTGGGCAAGCACTTCTCCCTCAACGCTGGTGACTCCATCAGCCTGACCACGGGCGCGGCCAGCATCACCATGAAGAAGGACGGCACCATTGTGATCAGCGGCAAGAACATCACCATCGACGGATCCGGCGCCATCAACATCAAGGCCAACAAAAACGTGGTCGTCAAAGGCCAGAAAATCCTGCAGAACTAGCCACGGAGTGGGCGCCATGACCGTTGAATATCATTTCCCCGTTTCCTCTACCGCCACGCCCGCGCGCGTGGATGGCGTCGTGATTGGGGTGCTGCTGGATGTGCCCGGGGCAGATGCCCCGGTGGTGGCCTTCCCTGGCTGCCCCGGCGAAACGGGCCTCGCCGCGCGCACCACCACCCCGCTCGCCCGTGAAGACATCGGCGCCCAGGTCGCACTGATGTTCGAGGCCGGCGATTTGACCCGGCCGCTGGTGATCGGTCGCATCCAGCGCCTGCCGCAAACCGCCACGCCAGCCGTCGCCCACCTGGACGGCGAGCGCTTGGAGTTCACGGCAGAGCGGGAAATCGTCCTGCGCTGCGGTAAGGCGAGCATTACCCTCACGCGTGAGGGCAAGGTGCTGATCCGTGGGACCTATCTTTCGAACCGGTCATCCGGCGTGAACCGCATCAAGGGCGGTTCGGTGCAGATCAACTAGACAGGTAGTCGACTCATGGAGCTGCTCAACGCCAGCAAACTGTTTGCGGCCTACACCCAGGGCCTGGAGCCCGATGGTCGCGAATCCCTGGTGATCGTGGCCAAAGGCACGTTTGATTTACCGCTGGACGGCCGTGCGGCAACCCTCGCCGACACCCAGCAACCGCTGCTGATGGCCGACACCTTCCTCGGCGAGCCGGGCCTCAGCGCCCCGCTGCAGGAAATGGACTTCGCCCCGGTCAAGCCATTCTGCGATGTGCTGGTACGCGGCAAGGCCTATGCCCCAGGCGGGCGGCCCGTGACGCAGCTGGCCGCGGGCATTCGCGTCGGGCAGATGAGCAAAGCCTTTTCCGTCCTCGGCCCCCGACAATGGCAACCGGGGCTATTGGGGGTATCTCCCGGTTTACCGCAACCCTTTACCCAGCAGGACATCTCCTATGCCCAGGCCTACGGAGGCTCCCATCCCATGGCCAAGAATCCGGATATGCGTCATTGCTACCCGGACAATCCAAGCGGTTGCGGTTGGTTTCCAGGCAGCATCGACAGTGCTGAAGTCGCTTACAAGCCAATGCCGAATACGGAAGAACTGGGCAAGCCGATCGACAGCCCCTCCGGCGATTTTCGCCCCATGGCCCTCGGCCCCATCGGTCGTAGCTGGCCACAACGCGCCCGTTTCGCCGGTACCTACGACGAGGCCTGGCTGGCCGACTGCTTTCCGTTTCTCCCGCAAGATTTCGACCGTCGCTACTTCCAGGCAGCCCCTGACGATCAGCAGATTCCTTACCTGCGTGGCGGCGAGGACGTGCTACTGCTCAACCTCACGCCCCAAGAGCGCGCGGGCTTTCGCATCCCTGAAATGGAGGTGCCGGTGACGTTCTTCTTGAAAAAAGGTGGCCATGAGACTGTGCAGGCGGTAATCGACACCCTGCTGATCGACACAGACGCGCGCCAGGTGCAACTGACCTGGCGTGTTTCCCGTCCCCTGCGGCGCAACCTGTTCGAGATCGCCCAGGTGCTGGTTGGCACAATGTCCACGGGTTGGTGGCGCGCCCGTGAACTGGGCAAGGATTACTACCCGTCGCTCTCCTCCCTGGTAAAAGCCAGGCGCGCCCCCGAGGAGATGGACGGATGACCGCACTTTGCATCATCGGCTCCGGCATGGTCAGCGCTGTCGGCCTCAGTGCACCCGCGAGCTGCGCGGCGATCCGCTGCGCCATCGACAATTTCCAGGAAACCCGTTTCATCGACCAGGGTGGCGAATGGCTGATGGCCGCCAGCGTACCTCTGGAGCAGCCCTGGCGCGGCCGCACCAAGTTGCTCAAGATGGCCGCTCGCGCCATCGCCGAGGCGTTACAGAGCACCCCTGGGGTTGACCCGGAAAAGACCCCGCTACTGCTGGGATTGGCCGAAGCCGAGCGCCCCGGCCGCCTCGCCGGCCTCGACAAGGGGTTGCTGCAGGCTATCGAAACCGAACTGGGCCTGCGTTTTCATCCGGACTCTTACATCATCGCCCGTGGTCGGGTCAGCGCCGCCGTGGCCCTGCTGAATGCGCGCACGCTGATCTACCAGAGCGGCCATCGCCACGTACTGATTGCCGGCGTCGACTCTTTTCTGAACGCATCGACGTTGGCCGCCTTCGAAGAACGCGAGCGCCTGCTCACCAGCCAGAACTCCAACGGCTTTATCCCCGGCGAAGGCGCCGCCGCCGTGGTGCTGGCGGCCCCCGTCGCCCGTGAAGAGCCGCAACTGGCCTGCATGGGGCTGGGGTTCGGCGTGGAGAAGGCCACCGTGGAGGCCGAAGACATTCCCCTGCGCGCCGATGGTCTGACTCAAGCCGTGCGCGCAGCCCTGAGCGAAGCCGGCTGTGGGTTGGAGCAGATGGATTATCGGCTCACCGACATCTCCGGTGAGCAGTACTACTTCAAGGAAGCCTCCTTGGCCCTCAGCCGAACCCTGCGCGTGCGCAAGGAGTTCTTCCATCTCTGGCACCCGGCCGACTGCATTGGCGAAGTCGGCGCGGCCATCGGCCCGGCCATGCTCGCCGTGGCCCTGGCTGCCAGTCGCAAGGGCTATGGCGAAGGACCGAATATCTTCTGCCACCTCGGCAACGACGCTGGCGAACGCGCCGCCGTGATGCTCAGTTACCAGACTGTGAGGGCTGCGTAATGGCGAATGAGGTGTATGCCAACAATATGGAAATTTCCTGCAAGGCGGCGGATGGCAAATCGATCGCCTGCTTCCCGGATGTCTGCTTCACCCCGCCCCAGGCCCCGCCCACCCCGCTGGGGGTGCCGATTCCCTACCCCAATACCGGCATGGCCAAGGATACGACCAAGGGCACGCGAACGGTTAAGATCAGTGGCAAGGAAGCCATGCTCAAGGATAAGAGCTATTTCAAGACCAGTTATGGGGACGAGGCTGGCAATGCCCCGAAAAAGGGGATCATCACCGGCAAGATCAAAGGGAAGGTCTATTTCACGGCCTGGTCGATGAATGTGAAATTTGAAGCTGAAAACGTCGTACGAAATATGGACCTGACCACCCATAACCACGGTTCAACGTCCAACACACTGGCATGGCCTTATTTGGATGCGGTAGCAATGGCCGACCCCAACAACCCTTGTGTCAAGTCAGGCACCGTGGAAAAAGTAAAGGCGGCCTGCCCGCCGCCAGCCAAGTCATTGTCTCGCGGCGCAATACCCGGCCCCGCCGACAATACAAGCCCCGCGTGCTGTGAAGCACGCAAATGCATGCTGGTACCAAATTCGCCCAAAACCCGCTGTTCAAAATGTGGGGGAAAGACCCCGCACCACCCGGTACCGGTAGCAGATTTATCGACACCCCGGCCCATCAATCCGAAAACCGGGAAGCTGAAAGTCCGTGGTGATCCTTTCGTCCCGACATACGATCACAACAAGGCCCCCTGCATATGTGTAGAGGGCGCTGACCACAACTCTCGTCAAGGCCCGACGGAAAAACTCATGCAGCATGGACGTATCGGTAGGGGGTACGTGGTCAAACGAGATGCGATGTTGGACGGTCGTGATGATTTCACCTACGCGCAAATAAGTGACCTCTCGGCCCAAGCGGTCGCCGATGAGACGGGCTGCGATAAAAACTGCCTGAAGGCTCAGATCGACAAAGGTCACGCAGACCTGGGCGTTGGCCCGGAATCAAGTATGCGCAGGGGGGAAGTTCGCGCACCCGCCCTTGAAAAGAAGCCGAAGAACCCGGCCCCCTTGATATAGAGATGCCATCATGAACAATGAAGACTCCCTGTTTTTCACCTGTGGCCTAATTGTTAAGCCGGGCACAATCGTTATTCCTGCGCAGTACAACTCCCTGCCGGACGAACAGATGTCCAGGGTCGCCTTCTGCTTCGATGGAAATTGGGTCTACAACGACGTAGACAACGATGTCATCGGGGCGGTCTGCTTCAGACGCAGTGACAACAGCCTCTGGATGCTTGGACGAAATGGCAACCTTCGTTATGTGAGGTCTGGCTCGGCGGACTTCACTCTGGACAACATTCGAGGAAAGTTCGAAAACCATCGCATCGAAACAGGTCGGCTTGGCGAGCTGCTTTGCATAAGAGAAGTCGAGAACCAGTTGTACATCTGCGGCCAGTCATCCCAGGTTTATCGTCACTCAAACGGTGCATGGACGAACATGAGCCCTCCCGGAACGAAAATAGGCTCTCCAACCTTGGAAAGCCTGGATGGCCTGTCGCACGACAATATCTATGCGGTGGGTGAAAAGGGCCTCATCCTGTACTACGACGGATCGTACTGGAGCACCCTGGACTCCCCAACCAATCGCCCGCTGTCATGCGTAAGGTGCAAGAGTGAAGAGGAGGTTTATGCATGCGGGAATGATGGTCTGTTGCTGCTAGGCAACCGCGATCGATGGCAGGTCATCGACACAGAGAGAACCATGAATTTCTGGGACATGGCGCTGTACAACGGGGATCTGTACCTTTCCCATGTGCACGGCATCGTTCGATATGATGGGCAGGACTTCTTCGACATCGATACGGGCCTTATACCCCCTCCCGGCGCCCATAAACTTGATGCCCGTGATGGACTGCTGTACTCCTTTGGTGTTGACGACATACTCAAGTTTGATGGCAATCAGTGGGAGCGGGTGATATGCCCGCACAACACATGAGTTTGCCCGCCACCTTGATCATTGCGATGCTTGGTTCATGAACAACTCGCTGTCCCGGGTGGTCGAGCAGCACGCCGAAGAAGCCAGCTTCCTCGTGGTCCTGCGCGACTATGCCCTGCGCGCACCGCACTACGACATCGAGCACCTCGACAAACTCGATAACCGCCTTGACGCCCACCTTGATGGCTTGCGCATCGCAACCCCTGACGGCCTGCAAACTCTATTGGCCCAGCTCGGCCCGCACGCCATCGGCGAGATGTTCGCCAGTGTGGTGCTGGCTTTCGAGGCGGCCGATGCGAACGTGCTGTCGCGGCTCAGCGAACATTTGCGCACGGCCATGGAAACGGAGCGCGGTTATCTGATGGCCTTGGGCTGGCTCGACTGGGAGCGGATATCGCCCTGGATCGAGCGCATGCTCGCCGCCCCTGCCCCGCTGTTCCGCCGCCTCGGCCTCGCCGCCTGCGGCATGCATCGCCACGACCCAGGCCCCGCCCTGCTGGCCGGACTTTCCGATGCCGACCCCAGCGTGCTGGCACGTGCCGCGCGCACGGCTGGCGAACTGCGCCGGCGTGACCTGCTGCCGGTGATTCGTGCCCACCGCCAGCATGAAGACGCCGCCACGCGCTTCTGGGCCAACTGGGCCACCACCCAAATGGGCGATCAGCAGGCCTTGGAGCCTCTGCGCTCATTCGCCGAACAACCGGGCGAATTTCAATACCGCGCGCTCTGTGTGCTGCTGGCCTGGCAGGAACGCGAGCCCAGCATCGCCTGGATACGCCAGTGGGTACAGGATCCCCGGGATCGGCGCATCGGCATCGAGGCCCTTGGGCTGCTGGGCGATCCGGTCTGCGTGCCTTGGTTGATCCAACAGATGAGCGACCTGCCCTTTGCCCGGGTCGCCGGCGAAGCCTTCAGCCTGATCACTGGCGCTGACCTGGCGTTGCTTGATCTGGAACTGCAGGCCCTGCCGGATTTCGATGCGGGCCCGAACGACAACCCTGAAGATCCCAATGTCGCGATGGACCCCGATGAGAACCTGCCCTGGCCCGACCCGCAGGCAATCGAAAAATGGTGGCAAGCCAACGGCGGACAATTCCAGATGGGTACGCGTTATATGCTGGGTTTGGCCCATAGCGAACACAGTTTTCAGCAAGCCCTTGTCCACGGCCAGCAACGCCAGCGCATCGCCGCCGCCTGCGGCCTCGCCCGCTATCGGCCAAACGAAGTGCTGTTTCCCACTAGCGCGCCGGCCTGGCGGCAAAAGAGGTGGTTGGCAGCGGTCAACGCCGCATCGAACATCAGCGGCACGAAACCACCGAGCTAATCCTGTACCTGCGGGCATTTGTGATCCCGATCGGCTGCGATTCCCGGGTGTGTGGCCTGAGGCGCGGCAGGGTAACAACGATTTTTGGTGAAGCAGCACACAAAATGTAAGAGATGTACAAAATAATTATCCTACGTTTCGGTCGCTAAAACAGCGATCTTCCAGGGAATGCGCGCGTCTACTGGGCCTTTGAGCCCGTGGGCTTTGAGCCTTTAGCGCTGGCCGCATCGGACATCACATCTCTCTCCGTCTACCGATTTTCAACGGTTGACCGCCCAGTCATAGCGTCCTAGCCTAAGCGCGCGGCAAAAACCGGAGCAGTCATAGGACGTCGCATCAACGAACAGTCCTTTCTGACGCTCCTCTGGCAAGGGAATGTGCCGCGAGCGACTGCCGGCTCCAGTCTCATGGAACCAGCTTGCACCAGCCCTCACATTACATGGACGTGTCATGATCGAACCGCGATGCTTTTCGTTAAGCTCCACGCAGCAATCCGTCTGGCTCGACCAGTTGTTATCGCCCGATATCCCCTCCTACAACATCGGCGTCACGGTGCAGGTCCACGGTGCGGTGGACCTTACGGTATTTGCCGCTGCGGTGCGGGTGGTAATCGCTCAACACGATGCGTTGCGGCTGATCTTCAGCGAAAGCGACGGGCATGCGCAGCAGCGGGTAGCCACCGACCTGGAGGCGCCTTTCGCCTACCATGACTGGCGCGGCGAGCCCGAGGTACGCGCCAAGGCCCTGGCCACTATCACGCAACTGAATCGCACGCCGTTCGCACTTTATGAGCAACCGTTGTGGGGCATGGAATGGTTTCAGTTGTCCGACACCGAGGCCCTGTGGAACAGCCGGTATCACCACCTGATCTGCGATGGCACTTCGGTGGGCCTGGTCGGCCAGGCCGTTAGTGCGGCCTACAATCAGTTGCTGCGTGGTGAACAACCGGTGCTGGACCCCGAACTGGCCGAAGGCTACCGAACCTTTGCGGCCAGGGACCAGGATTACCTGCGCTCGTCGCGCTACGACAAGGCCCGTGAATACTGGCTGGAGCAGTTTGCGGCGCTGCCGGAACCGTTGTTCCAGACCGCCCGGTCGCCGAGCGTACAACGCCAGCCACAGCCCAATGCAACCGCTCATGCTGTCAGCGCCCAGGCAACCTGGCCATTGGGGACACGGCGCCTGGATGCTCTGAGCCAGCTGGCAAAAGCCCAGGGCGCTACGCTGAGCCATTGTCTGAGCGCCTTACTGGCCGCTTACTTCAGCCGGGTGACCGATCAACGGGAGCGCCTGGTCATCGGTCTGCCGGTGCATAACCGCGCCAATGCCTTGCAAAAACGTACCGTGGGCATGTTTTCTTCGGTGCTGCCATTGGCGGTCGCGGTCGATCCTCTCGCCAACTTTACCCAGACCGTGCAACAGGTCGCCAGCCAGACCCTGCGCAGCTATCGGCACCAACGCTATCCGCTGCAAGCCTTGCATCGCGAGCTACGCGCGCGGGCCGGACATCCCGGCCACCTGTTTGAGCTGATGCTGTCGGTCGAGCAGTACCCCGGCGATGTCAACCTGGGGTCGGCGCGTTGTTCGCTGCGCACCTGGCACAACGGCTACGAGCGTTATCCGCTGGCCATCTACCTGCGGGACTACGAGGCCCAAGCCGAACCGCTCCTGGAGTTCAACTACGACCCGCGGCTGTTCAACGCCGAGCAGATCGCCGCGCACCTGCGACGGCTCGAACACCTGACCGAGCAGGTGCTCGCCGACCCCACCCGGGTGCTGGCCGATTGGCCGTTGCTCGATGACACCGAACGGCATCAGGTCATTGAAAAATTCAACGCGACCGCCCGTGACTACCCCGTCAATGAGCCACTGCATATGTTGTTCGAGGCGCAGGTACAGCGTCGACCCGAGGCGACGGCGGTGTTGGATGGCGACCACTCGCTGAGCTATCGCCAGCTCGATCAGCGCGCTGAACGGTTGGCTCGCCACCTGGCGACAAGTGGCGTCGAAACCGGCAGCAAGGTCGCAGTGTGTATGGCTCGAGACACGTCGCTGATCGTGTCGATCCTGGCGATCTTGAAGCTCGGCGCGGCCTATGTGCCCATCGATCGAGACGCCCCGGCCGCCCATCAAGCCCGAGTGTTGATGGATTGCGGCACGGCTTGGCTGCTCAGCGCAGGTGACAGCCCAGCGCCGAAGGATGGCGTCCAGGTCATCGATGTCGAGGCCTTGAACGAAGATTCGACCGCTGGCCCAAGTCGTCTACTGACGAATAGCGCAGGCGACGTCGCCTACGTCATGTACACCTCTGGTTCTACTGGCGCGCCCAAGGGCGTGCAAGTACCCCACCGTGCGGTTACCCGGCTGGTACGCAACAACGGTTTCGCCGAGTTCAACGCCCAGGACCGGATTGCCCTGGCCGCCAACCCGGCGTTCGATGCCAGCACCCTGGAAATCTGGGGCGCATTGCTCAACGGCGGCTGCCTGGTGGTCTGCCCGCGCGACACCCTGCTCGACGCTGCGCGCTTCAATGAGCATCTGCTGCACCACGAAGTCAGCGTGCTGTGGCTCACCGCCGGGCTCTTTCATCAGTTCGCCGAACCCTTGGCCCCGGCGTTTCGCAACCTGCGCTACCTGATGGTCGGCGGCGATGTGCTCGACCCTCGGCGCAGCGCCCAGGTGCTGCGCCATTCGCCGCCCCAACACCTGCTCAACGGCTACGGGCCGACCGAAAGCACCACCTTCGCCACCACCCACCGCATCACCCTCGAAGACGCCCTGAACGGCGATATCCCCATCGGCAAACCCATCGGCAACACCCAGGTCTACGTGCTCAATGAACAGCGCCGTCCGCTGCCCATTGGCGTTGCTGGCGAGCTGTACATCGGCGGTGACGGGTTGGCCCTGGGTTACTTGAACCAGCCGCAACTGAGCGAACAACGCTTCGTGCCCAACCCGTTCCAGCCGGGCTCGCGTCTGTATCGCACCGGCGACCTGGCTCGCTGGCGCGCCGACGGTGTGCTGATGTTCCTGGGGCGTAACGACTTCCAGGTCAAGATCCGTGGCTTTCGCATCGAACTGGGCGAGATCGAAGTGCAGCTCAAGGCCTTGCCCGAGGTGAGCGAAGCCGTGGTCCTGGCCGATGCCCAGCAACGTCTGCTGGCCTATTTCACCTCCACCACAGCCCAGGAACCGAGCGAATTGCGCACGCGCCTGGCCGCCGTGCTGCCAGACTACATGCTGCCAGCAGCCTTCGTGCAAGTGGACAGTTTTGCCCTGACCGCCAACGGCAAGCTGGACCGTCGCGCCCTGCCCGAACCCGACGAAAATCATTTCGCCCAACAACGCTACGAAGCGCCGCAAGGGCCAGTGGAAACCCGCCTGGCCGAGCTTTGGGCCCAGGTCCTCGGCGTGCCGCGCGTGGGGCGCCAGGACAACTTCTTTGCCCTCGGTGGGCACTCGTTGATGGCGGTGCAATTGGTCGAACAATTACGCGTACAGGGCTGGAGCCTGGATGTCGGAACGTTGTTCAACGCCAGCAACTTGCTCAACCTGGCCCTGGCGCTGGAACACCCCGGCGAGCCCGTCGAGGCCGGCGAACCGGTAACAGCGTCCATCCCGCCGCACTGTGTCCGCATCACCCCAGAACATGTGCCGCTGGTGAACCTGCCCCAAGCGCAGATCGATCGCATCGTCGCCAGCGTCGACGGCGGCATCGCCAACGTGCAGGACATCTACCCCCTCGCGCCGTTGCAGGAAGGCCTGCTGTTCCAACACTTGCTGCAGCCCACGGACGATGCCTACCTGCTGCGAGCCACCCTCGCCTTCGACAGCCGCGAGCGCCTGCAGGGGTTCATCGCAGCGTTCGACCAAGTGATTGCCCGCCATGACATCCTGCGCAGCGGGGTGCTCTGGGAGGGCCTGGACGAGCCGGTGCAAGTGGTCTGGCGCACTGCCCGTCTGCCCGTGGTCCACCTCACCGATGGGGAAACCTTTGCCGAGCGTGCACTGGACATTCGTCGCGCGCCGTTGGCGCAGGCGTTCACGCGCTTCGACGCACCCCGGCAACAGTGGCAGTTGCAATTGGTCCACCACCACCTGGCCATCGACCATGCCACCCTGGGCCTGCTATTTGCCGAAGTCCGCGCCTTGATGCTCGATCCCGATCATCGGCTACCGCCTAGCGTGCCATTTCGCCCGTTCGTGGCCCAGGCCCGCGAGCCTCGGCGTCAAGCGAGTGCCGAGGCATATTTCCAGCGACTGCTTGGCGACGTTGACGAGCCGACCCTGCCCTATGGTCTGCACGATATCCAAGGCACGGGCCGTGACAATCGCGAGGCGCAGTGTCAGCTCGAACCGGCCTTGTCCCTGCGCTTGCGGCGCCTGGCCAAGACCCAAGGGGTGGGCGTCGCCAGCCTGTTCCACCTGGCCTGGGCGATGCTGGTCGGCAAGACCAGTGGCCGTGACGACGTCGTCTTCGGCACGGTGCTGTTCGGGCGTTTCACCGGGGGCCAGCAGGTCGATCGGGCCCTGGGCATGTTCATCAACACCCTGCCACTGCGCATCGACCTCGACACGCCGCTGCACACTGCGTTGCATCAGATCCATACACGGCTGATCGAATTACTCGCCCATGAACACGCGCCCCTGGCCCTGGCACAACGTTGCAGCGCCTTGCCGGCCCAGGCGCCGCTGTTCACGGCCCTGCTGAACTTCCGCCACAGCCAGGCCCAGCACTCGGCACGCCCGGAATTCAACCTGCCAGGCATCCAGGTGCTGGGCAGCGAGGAACGCAGCAACTACCCGTTCTGCCTGTCTGTCGATGACTTGGGCGACGGGTTTGCCCTGACCGCGCAAATCCAGCGTTCGGTCTGCGCCGAAGCGGTCCTGGCGCATATGGTCCAAGCCCTGTCGGTGGTTGCGCAGACCTTGGAAACGGCGCCGATGACCCTTGCCTGCACACTCGACAGCTTGCCCGCGAGGCAACGCGAACAGGTGCTGGAAGGGTTCAACGCGACCCATCAGCCGCACCCACGCGACACCCTGCTGCAACAACCTTTCGAACAGCAGGCCGCGTTGCGCCCCGACGCCGTGGTCGCGTATGTTGCAACCGCAACCGCCGGTATCACGACGCTCACCTATGGCCAGCTCAACCGCCAGGCCAACCAACTGGCCCATGCCTTGCTGGCCTCCGGACTGCGCCCCGATGATCGGGTGGCGATCTGTCTGGAGCGCGGCCCGCACCTGCTGGTCGCCTTGCTGGCCATCTTGAAGGCCGGCGGCGCCTACGTGCCCCTGGACCCTACTTACCCGCCGGCACGCCTGCTGCACATGCTCGAAGACAGCGCGCCGCGCATGGTCCTGAGCAGCCAGTCACTTCGAGGTCGGCTACCGACCACGCCGATGACCGAGCGCTGGGAGCTGGACGACCCGGCGTTGCAAGCGCAGTTGTCCGCCTTGCCGATGGAAAATCCCGACGTCAACGGCCTGCACGCGGCGCACCTGGCCTATGTGATCTACACATCCGGCTCGACCGGACTGCCCAAGGGCGTGATGATCGAACACCGAAACGCCTGCAACCTGCTGCACTGGGCCCTGCGCAGCTTCGAGACGGATGAACTGCAACGCAGCCTGTTCGCCACCTCGATCAATTTCGACCTGGCGGTGTTCGAATGCTTTGTCCCCTTGGCCGCCGGCGCGGCCCTGCAACTGGTCGACAATGCCTTGGCCCTGGTTTCGCAGCCCAGCGCCGTATCGCTGATCAACAGCGTACCTTCGGCGGTCGAGGAACTGCTCAGGATCGGCGCCATCCCCGGCGCGACCCGAGTCGTCAACCTGGCCGGCGAACCGCTCAAGGCGCGCCTGGTGGAACAACTGTTCGCCCAGAGCGCCACGCGTCGGGTTTGCAACCTCTACGGACCGACGGAAACCACCACCTACTCGACCTGGCTGTCGATGCGTCGCGAAGAAGGCTACGTAGCCGGCATCGGCCGACCGCTGGACAACACCCGCGTATACCTGCTCGATCGGCATCGCCAGCCGGTGCCACTGGGGGTGGCCGGGGAAATCTACATAGGCGGCGCGGGCGTGGCGCGCGGCTACCTGAACCGGCCGGAGCTGAGCGCCGAGCGGTTTCTACCCGACCCTTTTGTCACCGCGCCCGACGCGCGCATGTACCGCACGGGTGATCTGGGGCGCTGGCGTGCCGATGGTCACTTGGAATACCTGGGGCGTAACGATTTCCAGGTCAAGGTACGCGGCTTTCGCATCGAACTGGGTGAGATCGAAGCCCAATTGCTCGGCATGCCGGACCTGCGCGAAGCGGTGGTATTGGCCCAACCCGGCCCTTCCGGCGACTCGCGCCTGGTCGCCTACCTGGTGCCCCATGACCCCGCCAGCCCTGCCCCGGATCTGGCCGAAGTCCGCGCTCATCTGGAAAGCCGTTTGCCGGACTACATGCTGCCCAGCGCATGTGTCGTCCTGACTCACCTGCCACTGACACCCAACGGCAAACTCGATCGCCAAGCTTTGCCAGCGCCTGCCGCAGTGTCCGCTGGCCACGCCAAACAGGTGCCTCGCGGGGACACCGAACGGCGCCTGGCAGCGATCTGGACGCAGATACTCGGTGAACCGGACATCGGTCGCGAGGATGACTTCTTCAGCCTCGGCGGGCACTCGTTGTTGGCGGTACAACTGCTTGAACAACTGCGGCGCAACGGCTGGGACCTGGACATCCGCAGCATTTTCGAACGTCCGACCCTCGCCACCTTGGCCCAGCGCCTGGAGACACTCGGCACTGGCGCCGCGCCTGAAGCCAGTGTCACGCGCATTCCTACCCCTTGCTCACGGATCACCCCGCCGATGCTCGACCTGGTCGAGTTGCCCCAGGCCCAGATCGACCTGATCGCGGCCCGGGTCCCCGGCGGTGCCGCCAACATCCAGGATATCTATCCGCTGGGCCCTTTGCAGGAAGGCATGCTCTATCACCATCGCGCGCAAAGCGCCGGGGATCGCTACGTGTTGCGCAGCCTGTTGGCGTTTACCGACGAGGCATACCTGCAAGGCTTTTGCGCCGCATTGGAGCAGGTCATCGCCCGGCATGACGCCTTGCGTACCCTGGTGCTCTGGGAAGACTTGGACGAACCCCTGCAAGTGGTCTTGCGCCAGGTGGCCTTCGTGCCTCGTCGTCTGTTGTTCAGCGGTGACGACGTCGCCGGGCAATTGCAGGCCAGCGCCGATCCCCGCCATTACCGGCTCGACTTGTGCCAGGCACCGCTGATCGAGGCGCGGGTGGCGTTCGATGCCGTCCATGAGCGCTGGTTGCTGTTGCTGCTGCATCATCACGTAGTGGTGGATCACACCTCGCTGGAGCTGATGATCGAGGAGATCGCCTTGATCGAAGGCGCCCGCCAGGCGGACTTGCCGCCACCCACCAGCACCCGCGGCTTGGTGGCCCAGGCGCGACAGGCGCACGTCGTGGCGGCTGCGCGGACATTTTTCAGCGAACAGTTGGGCGACCTGGAGGAACCCACCCTGCCCTTTGCCATCGACCTGGAAACCGATCCGCGCTGGCAGGCCCTGGAACACCGGCAAGCGCTGCCAGCCGAACTGGCGCGGCGCTTGCGTCAACAGGCCAGCGCCCACGGGGTGAGCGCGGCCAGTGTCTGTCACTTGGCCTGGGCGTTGGTCTTGAGTCACCTCAGCGGGCGCGATGACGTGGTCTTCGGCACGGTCCTGTTCGGGCGCCTGCAGGCCGGAGCCCACGCGGACCGGACCGTGGGGCTGTTCATCAACACCTTGCCGTTGCGCGTGCGCCTGGATGACGGTGTGCAGGTAGTGCTGGCCCGGGTGCAGCATGCGTTGAACGGTTTGCTGAGCCACGAGCAGACCCCGCTGGCCTTGGCCCAGCGTTGCAGCGCCATGCCGGCGGGCACCGCGCTGTTCAGCGCGTTGTTCAATTACCGCTACAGCCATGCCGAGCAGGCGAACCTGCGCCAGGCCATGCCGGGAATGAGCTTGTTGCACAGCGAAGAGCGCACCCATTATCCGTTCAACCTGGCGGTGGACGACCTGGGCGAAGGTTTCCAACTGACCGCCCAGACCCACCCCGGACACGCCCCGGCCCGGCTCGTCGGGTTCATGCAACAAGCCTTGGTTGCGTTGGTGGAAGCGCTGGAGCAAGCCGGCGATACCTCCGTGCTGCAATTGTGCGTGCTGCCTGACGAAGAAAAGGCGCAATTGGACCGCCTCAACCCACCGCTCGCCGCGCAGGCCCCCGACGCGACCTTGCAACAACGCTTTGCCGAACAGGCCGCGCGCAGCCCGGACGCCCTGGCGGTCATCGACGAACACCAGGCCCTGAGCTTTCGTCAGCTCAACCAACAGGCCAATCGCCTGGCCCATCATCTGCTCGCGATGGGTATACAGCGCGGCCAGCGCATCGCGGTCTGCCTGGAACGCGAGGCCCATCTGGCGATCGCCCTGCTGGCCGTGTGGAAAGCCGGTTGCGCCTATGTACCGCTGGATCCGGACTACCCGGTGACACGCCTGGCTTACATGCTCAGCGACAGCGCCCCGGCCGCCCTGCTTACCCAGGAACACCTGCGCGACCGGCTACCGTCTTTCGACGGCGGACCGTTGCTCAGCCTCGATGCACAATCGCAAGGGCTCGCGGCCTGGCAACAGGCCTGCGCAGACAACCCCGATGGCGCCGCGCTGGGTCAGCAACCCAGCGACCTGGCCTACCTGATCTACACCTCCGGTTCCACCGGACAGCCCAAAGGCGTAATGGTCGAACACCGCTCGGTGCTCAACCTCTGGGCCGGGTTGCGCCAACGCCTGGACGATCTGCCGCCCGGCACACGCTGCTCACTCAACGCCTCGGTCGCCTTCGATGCCTCGGTGCAGCAGCTCTGCCAATGGCTGAGCGGCCACTGCCTGGTACTGGTCCCCAAACGTGTGCGCCTGGATGCCGGCGCCTTGCTCGGCTACCTGAGCGCCCAGCAGGTCACTGTATTCGATTGCACTCCAAGCCAGATGCAGGCCTTGCTCAAGCACCGACAAACGCTGGCATCGGCCGTACCGTTGCCGCGGCGCATCCTGCTCGGCGGCGAAGCAGTGCCCAGCGAGTTGTGGACGCAGTTGGCCAGCGAGCACGAGGTACGGGTGTTGAACGTCTACGGCCCCACCGAATGCACGGTCGACACCACCAGCGCCTGGCTCGATCACCATTCGCAGCCAAGCCTCGGCCAGCCGCTGCCCAATACCCAGGTGCAGGTGCTCGATGGCCATGGCCGACGCGCGCCGTTGGGGGTGGCAGGGGAAATTCATATTGGTGGCTATGGCGTGGCCCGTGGTTACTGGCAACGCGAGGACCTGACCCGCGAGCGCTTCATTGTCGACCCGTTTACCCGCCAGCCGGGCGCGCGGCTCTATCGCACCGGCGACCTCGGACGCTGGGAGCTGGACGGCAGCCTCAGCTACTTGGGGCGCACGGACTTTCAAGTGAAGATCCATGGGCACCGCATCGAGCTGGGTGAAATCGAAAGCCACCTACTGGCGCTGCCCGGCGTGCGCCAGGCCGTGGTGGTGGGGCGCGCCGACCGCCATGGCGTGACGCGCCTGGTCGCCTACCTTCAGGGCTCGGCCCTGCCAACCCCGAGCCAGGCACGCACCACCCTCGGTGAACGCTTGCCCGATTACATGCTGCCTAGCGCGTATGTGCGCCTGGACAGTCTGCCGCTGACCGCCAACGGCAAGCTCGACCGCAACGCCCTGCCTGAACCTGACGCCCAGGCCTACGTGCAAACGCACTATGAAGCCCCCCAAGGCGAGGTGGAGATCACCCTGGCGGCGCTCTGGTGCGAGCTGCTGAATGTCGAGCGGGTCGGTCGCCACGACAATTTCTTCGCCCTGGGCGGTCACTCGTTGATCGCCATGAGTCTGGTCGAACGCATGCGCCAACACCGCTTGCGGGTGGATATCAGCCAACTGTTCACCGCCCCGACCCTGGCAGGTCTGGCCGCGGCCACTACCCCTTTGAAGGAGATGCTCCTGTGACTGCGGCTCAACTGCTGGCTCTGCTCAAACAACGTGGCGTGACCCTGTCATTGCGTGGCGATCAATTATCGGTGGTGGCCGACGACCAGGTCCTGGCCGACCAGGAGCTGATCGCGCTGCTGCGCAGCCACAAACCGGCACTGATCGAAGCCTTGCGCCAACCTGTCGCACTACCGCCCCTCGAGAGCGGATTGCCCAAGGGCACCACGCACATTACCCCGGCGATGTTCGACCTCTGCCAGTTGGACGAAGCCCAGCTCGCCAGCATCGTCGCCGGCGTACCAGGCGGCGCCGCCAATATCCAGGACATCTACCCACTGGTGCCCTTGCAAGCGGGTATTCTGTTTCATCACCTGCTCCAACAGCGTGGCGACACCTATCTGCTCAACGTGCTGCTGGCCTTCGACGACGAGCCCTGTTTGCGGCGCTTCATGGACGCGCTCAACCAAGCCATCGCCCGCCATGACATCCTGCGCACCGCCTTGGCCTGGGAGGGCCTCGATGAACCGGTGCAGGTGGTCTGGCGCCAGGCGCCGCTGACGCTGGAGCTGATCAACCCCGCCCAGGCCGATGTCGAGGCTGCATTGCGCGCCCACACCGATCCACGGCAGCAGCGCCTGGACCTGCGCCAGGCGCCCTTGATGCGCGCGGTGGCCGCCGAGGACCCACGCGCCGGCCGCTGGCTGTTGCAACTGTTGCACCACCACGCGGTGATGGACCACACCTCGCTGGAACGGCTGGTTCGGGAGGTCGCGGCGATCCAGCAAGGTCGGCTGGCCGAACTGCAACCACCACAGCCGTTCCGCGATTTCGTGCTGCGCGCTCGCCTGGGGCTGAGCGAAGCGCAACATGCCGCGTTCTTCACCGAGCTGCTGGGCGATATCGATGAACCCACCGCACCGTGCGGGCTGCTCGACGTACGCGGCGATGGCAGCCAGGTCCAGACCCTGGAGGCACCGCTGGCGATCGATCTGAGTCGCCGGATCCGTCTGCTCGCACGCAACCTGGGCGTCAGTAGCGCCAGTCTGTTGCACCTGGCCTGGGCCCTGGTCCTGGGCAAGACCAGCGGCCGCGACGACGTGGTGTTCGGCACGGTGATGTTCGGTCGTTTGCTCGGCGCCGGCGAAGCCGCGACCGCCATGGGGCTGTTCATCAATACCCTGCCATTGCGGGTGCGCCTGGCGGTGCCGGTGGAACAGGCGCTGCGCGACACCCACGCGCTGCTCAGTCGGTTGATTGCCCACGAGCACGCGCCCCTCGGCCTGGCCCAGCGTTGCAGTGCCTTGCCCAGTGGCACGCCGCTGTTCTCGGCGTTGCTCAACTACCGGCATAGCGCTGCCACCGAGCACGCCCCAATGCTGGCCGGCATGCGCGTACTGGGGGGCGAGGAACGCACCAACTACCCATTCAACTTGTCGGTGGACGATCTGGGCGAAGGTTTTTCGCTGAGCCTGCAAATCGACGCCCAGGTTGGTGCCGAACCGGTGCTCGACTGGCTCAACACAGCGCTGCAGAACCTGCTGGAGGCCCTCGAACGGCATCCACAGACCCTGGCGTGCCAACTTTCGGTGTTGCCTGGTGCGCAACAGGAACGGCTGTTACGCACCTTCAACGCCACCACCCGCGCCCTTCCTGGCCCGGGCTTGCTGCACCTGGCACTGGAGCAACAGGCCGAGCGGCAACCACAAGCCATCGCCGCACGTTTCGAGGCCGCCGATGGCTCGAGTCCGCTGACCTATGGGCAGCTCAATGCCCAGGCCAACCGGTTGGCGCACTGTCTATTGCAGGCCGGGGTCGAGCCCGACAGCCGTGTCGCGATCTGTCTGGAACGCGGCCCGCACCTGCTGATCGCCCTGCTCGGGATTCTCAAGGCCGGCGCCGCCTATGTGCCGTTGGATCCGGCGTATCCTCGGGAACGTTTGCTGCACATGCTCGAAGACAGCGCGCCGCGGGCACTGTTGACACTTCGCGCCCTGCAATCCAGCGTTCCAGCGCCCAGCGGTTGCGAGCTGCTGTGCCTGGACGCCCCCCACACTCAGGCCAGCCTGGCCGAATTCCCCAGCGACAACCCCGACCCTGCTAGCCTGGGCCTGACCAGCGCGCACCTGGCCTACGTGATCTATACCTCGGGGTCCACGGGCACACCCAAGGGCGTGATGATCGAGCACCGCAACGCCTGCAACTTGCTGAACTGGGCGCTGCACGCATTCGACGCGGTCAGCCTGCGGGACAGCCTGTTTGCCACTTCGATCAACTTCGACCTGGCGGTGTTCGAGTATTTCGTCCCTCTGGCCGCTGGCGCGACCTTGCACGTGGCCCGCAATGCCCTGGCCTTGCTCGACTGCCCGGTGCCGGTGACGCTAATCAACAGCGTGCCTTCGGCGCTTGACGCGCTGGTCGGTGCCCAGGCGATCCCGGCCTCGACGCGTGTGGTCAACCTGGCCGGCGAGCCCCTCAAGCAGAGCCTGGTCGAGCAAGTGTTCGCCCACAGCGCGGTGCAGCGCCTGTGCAACCTGTACGGTCCTTCGGAAACCACCACGTATTCGACCTGGGTATCGATGAGCCGCGAGCAGGGTTTCGTGCCCGGTATCGGACGGCCGCTGGACAACACCCAGGTGTACATCCTCGATGCCCATCGGCAGTTGGTACCGCTGGGCGTGGTCGGGGAGCTCTATATCGGCGGCGCCGGGGTCGCCCGTGGCTACCTGAATCGGCCAGCACTGAGCGCAGAGCGCTTCCTGGAGGACCCGTTCGCCACCCAGCCCGGCGCAAGGATGTACCGCACCGGAGACCTGGGCCGCTGGACCGCCGAGGGTCAGCTCCTCTACCTGGGGCGCAACGACTTCCAGGTCAAGGTGCGTGGCTATCGCATCGAGCTGGGGGAAATCGAAGCGGCCCTGGGCCGGGTGTCGGGCGTGCAGCACGCCGTGGTGATCGCTCGGGAAGAGGTGGCCGGGGATCCACGCTTGGTGGCGTACTGGGTGGCCCAGCCAGGCGTGTCGGTGTCCGAGGTGCAACTGCGCGACGCCCTGGCCGCTGGCCTGCCGGAGTACATGCAGCCCAGCGCTTACGTAGCTTTGTCGGCCTTGCCGCTGACGCCCAATGGCAAGCTCGATCGCCGCGCCCTGCCCGTTCCCGAGCATGGCGCGGCCGGGCACTTTGAACCGCCCCAGGACCCACTGGAAATCCAGTTGGCGGCCATTTGGAGCCGCTTGTTGGGGTTGCCACGGGTCGGTCGGGACGAGCATTTCTTCCAAGCCGGCGGCCATTCGCTGCTGGCAGTGCAGTTGATTTCCCAACTGCGTCAGCAATTGCGGATCGAGCTACCGCTGGCCTGCGTGTTCGACCAGCCAACCCTGCAGCGTCAGGCCCGGGCTATCGAAGCCTTGGCCGCGTCCGGACAATACGGTGCGGCGCCCATCCCGGCCGTTGCGCGGCCCGCACGGCTGCCGCTGTCGTTTGCCCAGCAACGCTTGTGGTTTATCGCCCACCTGGATGCCCAGGCCAGCGCCGCCTACCACATGGCCGGTGGTCTGCATTTGCGCGGAGCGTTACACGAATCGGCATTGCGCGCGGCACTGTCACGCATCGTTGAGCGGCATGAAGCCTTGCGCACCCGTTTCGTGTCCGAAGGTGGTGAACCGGTCCAGGTCATCGACCCACCGCAGGCCTTCGTCATGCCCAACGAAGACCTGCGCGGCCAGCCACAGGCGATATTCCAGGCCCGCTGCGCCGCCGAAGCACAGGCGCCATTCGACCTGGCGCGCGGCCCGTTGATTCGCGCGCGCCTGTTGCGCCTGGCCGAACAGGAGCACGTCCTGCTGGTCACCTTGCACCACATCGTCGGTGATGCCTGGTCGCTGGGGGTACTCACCCGCGAACTGACCGAACTGTACCGGGCCTTTGTCCTGGACCAGGCCGACCCGCTGCCGCCGCTGGCCATCCAGTACGCCGACTACGCCCTGTGGCAACGCTCACCGCGCCAGGCGCAACGAATCGCCGAACAACTGGCTTACTGGCGCACCCAGCTCGAAGACGCCCCGCCACTGTTGAACCTGACCTTGGACCGGCCACGTCCGGCGCACCAGGATTTCACCGGTGCCAGCCTGGAAGTCAGCATCGACGCAGGTTTGGTCCAGTCCATCAAACAGCTGAGCGACCGGCACGGCAGCACCTTGTTCATGACCGTCCTGGCCGCCTGGTCGATCGTGCTGGCGCGGTTGTCCGGGCAGAATGACATGGTGATCGGCTCGGTGCTGGCGAACCGGACCCGTGCCGAAGTCGAGCCGCTAATCGGCTTTTTCGTCAACACCCAAGCGTTGCGTGTACGGCTCGACGAGGCCGGTCAGGTTGCGCAATTACTCGCCCAGGTGCGGCGCACCGCGCTGGACGCCCAGGCCCATCAGGAGGTCGCCTTCGAGCATCTGGTCGAGGCCTTGAATCCAAGCCGTTCGCTGGCCCACAGCCCGATCTTCCAGGTCATGTTCGCCTGGCAGAACGCTCCGCAACCGAGCCTGGCGCTGGGCGCCCTGGAATTGACGCCGCTGAGCACCGACGAAGACAGCGCCAAATTCGACCTGACCCTGAACCTGCACGAACGCGACGGCGTGATTGGCGGTCGGTTGACCTATGCTAAGGCGCTGTTCGAGGCCAGCACCGTGCAGCGGCATTGGCAGGCCCTGTGCGCCACGTTGCAGGCCATGGTCGACGATGACCAGCAACCCCTCGATGGGCTGTCGATTCTCGGCGCAGCCGAGCGCGAACACGTGCTGCATGCCTTCAATGCCAGCGCCCTCGATTACCCGTCAAGCGAGTCGCTACACACGTTATTCGAGGCCCAGGTACAGCGCCGCCCCGAGGCGACGGCGGTGCAGGATGGCGACCACTCGCTAAGCTATCGTCAGCTCGACCATTACGCCGAACAACTGGCGAACTGGCTGGCCGAACACGGCGTGCGACCGGGTGATCGGGTGGCCCTGCGCCTGGACCGTGGCCCGCGTCTGGTCGCGACAATCCTGGCGATTCTGAAAAACGGCGCAGCCTATGTGCCCATCGACACGGCCACCCCGCTGGAGCGGCAACGTACCCTACTGCACGATTGCGGCAGTGCCTGGTTGCTCACCGACGAACCGCCCTCGAGCGTGCTCGAGCCGACGGTCCGACACCTGGCCTTGGCAGCCTGGGAAAACACCCTGGCCCAGGGCTCTCTCGCCACGCCGCGCCAGCATCCCTCGGTGTCTGCCGAAGCGACCGCCTACATCATGTATACCTCCGGCTCCACTGGCGCGCCCAAGGGTGTGCAAGTCCCCCACCGTGCGGTTACCCGGCTGGTGCGCAACAACGGTTTCGCCGAGTTCAACGCCCAGGACCGGATTGCCCTGGCCGCCAACCCGGCGTTCGATGCCAGCACCCTGGAGATCTGGGGCGCATTGCTCAACGGCGGC
Organism: Pseudomonas sp. FP2300; assembly: GCF_030687595.1. NCBI lineage: Bacteria > Pseudomonadati > Pseudomonadota > Gammaproteobacteria > Pseudomonadales > Pseudomonadaceae > Pseudomonas > Pseudomonas sp. FP2300. The sequence continues at coordinate 3,584,492 of NZ_CP117440.1, read as the reverse complement.
TGCCTGGTGGTCTGCCCACGCGATACCCTGCTCGACGTTGCGCGTTTCAATGAGCATCTGCTGCACCACGAAGTCAGCGTGCTGTGGCTCACCGCCGGGCTCTTTCATCAGTTTGCCGAACCCTTGGCCCCGGCATTTCGCAACCTGCGCTACCTGATGGTCGGCGGCGATGTGCTCGACCCTCGGCGCATCGCCCAGGTGCTGCGCCACTCGCCGCCCCAACACCTGCTCAACGGCTACGGGCCGACCGAAAGCACTACTTTTGCCACCACCCACCGCATCACCCTTGAAGACGCTCTGAACGGCGATATTCCGATTGGCAAACCCATCGGCAACACCCAGGTCTACGTGCTCGACGAACAGCGCCGTCCGCTGCCCATCGGTGTCGCTGGCGAGCTGTACATCGGCGGCGACGGGTTGGCCCTGGGTTACTTGAACCAGACGCAACTGAGCGAACAACGCTTCGTGCCCAACCCGTTCCAGCCGGGCTCGCGCCTGTATCGCACCGGCGACTTGGCTCGCTGGCGCGCCGACGGTGTGCTGATGTTCCTGGGACGTAACGACTTCCAGGTCAAGATCCGTGGCTTTCGCATCGAACTGGGCGAGATCGAAGTGCAGCTCAAGGCCTTGCCCGAGGTGAGCGAAGCCGTGGTCCTGGCCGATGCCCAGCAACGTTTGCTGGCCTATTTCACCGCCACCACAGCCCAGGAACCGAGCGAATTGCGCACGCGCCTGGCCGCCGTGCTGCCGGACTACATGCTGCCAGCAGCCTTCGTGCAAGTGGACAGTTTTGCCCTGACCGCCAACGGCAAGCTGGACCGTCGCGCCCTGCCCGAACCCGACGAAAATCATTTCGCCCAACAACGCTACGAAGCGCCGCAAGGGCCAGTGGAAACCCGCCTGGCCGAGCTTTGGGCCCAGGTCCTCGGCGTGCCGCGCGTGGGGCGCCAGGACAACTTCTTTGCCCTCGGTGGACACTCGCTGCTGGCGGTGCAACTGGTCGAACACATGCGTGCCGAAGACTGGGCCATTGATGTTCGCACCCTGTTCGGTGCGCCCACCATCGCCGCACTGGCCACGGCGCTGGCGCACCGCGAAACGCCCCCCAGCCATGATCCCGAGGTACTGGGAGCGTCCCTGCCGTTGGGCTGCACCCACATCACGCCTGAGTTGTTGCCGTTGGTGGAATTGACCCAGGCGCAGATCGATCGCATCGTCGCCAGCGTCGAGGGCGGCGCGGCCAACGTGCAGGACATCTATCCCCTGGCGCCGCTGCAGGAAGGCCTGTTCTTTCACTATTTGTTGCAAGACGAAGGCGACACCTACCTGCTGCACACCACCCTGGCCTTTAGCGACGAAGCTCGACTGGACGCTTTTTGCCTGGCGCTGCAACAAGTCATCGCCCGCCACGACATTTTGCGCACCGCCCTGGCCTGGGAAGACCTGGAGCAACCCGTGCAGGTGGTCTGGCGGGAGGCGCCGCTGCCCATCGAGATCCTGCGCATTACCGAAGCCGATGCGCTCGCTCAACTACAGGCCCACACCAATCCCCGGCAACGGCGCCTGGACATCCGCCAGGCGCCGCTGCTACGGGTGGTGAAGGCGTTCGACGCCGGCCAGCAACGTTGGTTGCTGCAGGTCTTGCACCATCATTTGGTGCTGGACCACACCACCCTGGAACGCATGGTCGAGGAAATCGTGCTGATCCAGCAGGGCCGCGAGGCGCAGTTGCGCGCACCGGTACCGTTCCGGACCTTCGTCGGGCACGCCCGGCGCGGCCAGGACAGCGCCCGACAGCAGGCTTTTTTTCAAACCATGCTCGCCGACGTCAGCGAACCCACCGCCCCGTTTGGCCTGCTGGATGTGCAAAATACCGGTGAAATCGACGAGGCCCACGGGCCGCTGGACCCCACGCTGGCGCTCGCCCTGCGCCAGGCGGCGCGGCGCCATCAGGTGAGTGTCGCCAGTCTGTTTCACCTGGCCATGGCGCTGGTGTTGGGCAAGGCCACCGGACGCGCCGACGTGGTATTCGGCACTGTCTTGCTCGGTCGTTTGCAAGGCGTGCAAGGCGCCGATCAGGCATTGGGGGTTTTCATCAATACCTTACCGTTGCGCATCGGCTTCGCGCAGAGCTCGGTAAGCGACAGCCTGCAACGTACTCATCAGGCCTTGCTGGGGTTGCTCGAACATGAGCACGCACCGTTGACCATGGCCCAGCGCTGCAGCGGCGTGCCGGCCAGCACGCCGTTGTTTTCCGCGCTGTTGAATTTTCGCTACAGCCTGGAAGACACGCCACACCAAAGTGTCGAGGGCATGCAAGTGTTGAGCAGCGCTGAACGCACCAACTATCCCTTCACCGTTTCGGTGGACGACCTTGGCCAAGGCTTCGGCGTGACTGCGCAAATTGCCGGTTCGGTGGGGGCGCAACGGGTCTGGTCCTTCCTGCACCGTGCCCTCGCCAGCCTGGTCGAAGCCCTGGATCACAACGCGCAACAGTTCGCCCAAACCCTCGACGTCCTGCCGGCGGACGAGCATCAGCGCTTGGCCCGGTTCAACGCCACGCAGCGTACGCAGCCCGAACGTGCCTTGCTGCACCAGCGCTTCGAAGCACAGGCTCGCTTGACCCCGGAGGCTGAGGCGGTGCGTTGCAAGGGGCGCGTGCTCAGCTACGGACAGCTCGACCGCCAGGCCAATCGCCTGGCTCGGCAACTGCAAGCACTGGGTGTCGGGCCCGAGGCACGGGTCGGTGTTCACTTGCGCCGCTGTCCGGAATTGATCGTCGCGCTGCTGGCCGTGCTCAAGGCGGGCGGCGCGTACGTTCCGCTGGACCCGGCCTACCCGACTCAACGCCTGGCCTACATGCTCGACGACAGTGCCCCCGTGGCAGTGCTGACGATGGGCGACGCGCCGCTGGGCCTCACCCTCGCCGCTACCTGCCGGCAGCTCAATGTCGACGAGGCCTTGCACACCGGCGACACGACGCCGTTGGCTGTGGCGTTGGAGGCCAGCCACCTGGCCTACATGATCTACACCTCCGGCTCTACCGGGCAACCCAAGGGGGTGATGATCGAACACCGCAACGCGCGCAATTTCCTCGACTGGGCCCTGCGTAGCTTTAGCGCTGAAACCCTTGCCCACAGCCTGTTCAGCACTTCGATCAACTTCGACTTGTCGGTGTTCGAATGCTTCGCGCCGTTGTCCTGCGGCGGCACCCTCGAACTGGTCGACGACGCCTTTGCCCTGCTTGAGCACCGTCCCGCTCTGAGCCTGCTCAACAGTGTGCCGTCGGCCGTTGACGCCTTGCTGCGCGCCGATGCGCTGCCGGACTCGCTGGGCACCGTCAACCTCGCCGGCGAAGCGCTGCCGCGACACTTGGTCGAGCGGCTGTTCGCCCATGGCGCGGTGCACCAGGTCAACAACCTCTATGGCCCGACCGAGACCACGGTCTATTCGACCTGGGCCTCGATGGACCGCGCGCGCGGCTTTGTCCCGCACATTGGCCGGCCCATCGACAATACTCAGGTGCACGTGTTGGATGACGCGGGGCAACCATTGCCGGTGGGCGTGACTGGCGAGTTGTATATCGGCGGGGCCGGCGTGGGGCGTGGCTACCATCGGCGGCCCGAACTGACCCGCGAGCGCTTCCTGCCCGACCCGTTCAGTGCCGAGCCGACGGCGCGGCTATACCGCACTGGCGACTTGGGTTTCTGGGACGCCGACGGCCAGTTGCATTACCTGGGGCGCAACGATTTCCAGGTCAAGATTCGTGGTTTTCGCATCGAACTGGGGGAAATCGAAGCGGCTCTGCTCGCGCTTCCACACGTGGCCGCCGCAGCAGTGCTGGCGGTCCAGCGTAATGGTCGCGAGCCCGCGCTGGTGGCCTATGCCGTGGCGACGGCGGACGCAGGGCCGTTGACGCCAACGGCGCTGCGCGAGGCCCTGGCGAGCCGCTTGCCGGGGTACATGGTGCCAGCGCTGGTCGTGCCCCTGGACACGCTGCCCCTGACCCCCAACGGCAAACTCGACCGCGCCGCCTTGCCGGTGCCCGGCGAAGACGCCTGGACCGCCCAGGCCTATGAAGCGCCAAGCGGTGAACAGGAAACGCTCATGGCCGAGATCTGGCGCGACCTGCTGGGCGTCGTTCAGGTGGGGCGTCATGATCATTTCTTCGAACTCGGCGGACACTCGCTGCTGGCGGTGCAATGGGTCTCCCGGGTGCGCCAGCGCCTGGGGCTGGAATTGCCCCTGGCGACCTTGTATGCGCACCCGACCGTGGCCGCGCTGGCCAGCGTCATGGGCAATGCGACGCGCAGCGCCCTGGCGCCGATCACGGTGCTGCCGCAGAGCGTTGCGCGCCCCTTGTCGTTTGCCCAGCAACGTCTATGGTTCATCGCCCGCCTGGATGCGCAGGCGAGCGCCGCCTACCACATCAGCGGCGCCTTGCGCTTGGATGGCGAACTGGACGAAGCGGCGCTGCGCAACGCCTTGACGCGCATCGTCGAACGCCACGCCGTGCTGCGGACCCGTTTCGTCGAGCAGGACGCGGAAGTCCGCCAGGTCATCGACGCGCAGCCGCGCCTGGCGTTCGCCTGCCTGGCGCTGGACGCTAGCGACCCGGCCCGCCTGCAACAAGTCATGGCCAGCGAAGCTGCTCGGCCGTTCTCATTGAGCGAGGGCCCGTTGCTACGGGTGCTGCTGGTGCGGCAGAGCCCTTGCTGCCACCTGCTGCACGTGACCCTGCACCACATCATCGCCGACGGCTGGTCCATCGGGGTGCTGATCGACGAACTGTCGACCTTGTACAAAGCGTTCCGCCAGGGCGCGGCGGATCCGCTTCCGGCCTTGGCGATCCAATACGCCGACTATGCCGCCTGGCAACGCGATTGGCTGGCCGGCGAGCGTCGTACCGAGCAGTTGGCCTATTGGCTCGAACACCTGCGCGATGCGCCCGAGCGGGTCGACCTGCCCAGCGATCGTCCACGGCCGCCCCGCCAGGACTTCGCCGGTGCGCGGTTGACGGTCGCACTCGATGAGCCGACCAGCGCTGCGATCAAGGACTTGAGTCGCCGCCACGGCACGTCGCTGTACATGACCTTGCTGGCGGCCTGGGCGATTGTGGTCGGGCGCCTGGCCGGCCAGGAACGCGTGGTGATCGGCACCCCGGTCGCCAACCGCACACGCAGCGAAGTCGAGCCGTTGATTGGCTTTTTCGTCAACACCCAGGCGCTGTGCATCGACCTGGCCGGGCAACCGGACGTCAGCCAGTTGCTGGCCCAGGTGCGTGAGCACGCGCAGCAGGCCCAGGCGCACCAGGACGTGCCGTTCGAGCATGTGGTCGAAGCCCTCAACCCGCCCCGCTCGCTGGCACACAGCCCGGTATTCCAATTGATGTTCGCCTGGCAGAACGCCCCACGCAGCGCGCTGGACCTCGATGGCCTGAGCCTGACCAGTCTGGCCGCCGAGCAGGTCACTGCGCCTTTCGATCTGTCCCTGGAACTCTATGAGGCCGAGGGGCGCATCGTCGGCGGGCTCAACTACGCTACTGCGCTGTTCGATGCCGCCAGCGTGCATCGGCATTGGCGCTACCTGGTCAACGTGTTGCGCCAGCTGTGCGCCGACGACCGCCAACCGCTGGCCCGCCTGTCGTTGGTCGATGCCCAGGAGCGCGAGCACCTGCTGCACGGCCTCAACCCGGCGCCAACCGCCTACCCGCAGGCCGGCTGGGTGCACCAACCGTTCGAGCGCCAGGCGCTGTTGCAGCCCGACGCCATCGCGGTCGAACTGCATGGGCGCGGGCTGAGTTACGCTGAGCTCGATCGCCAGGCCAATCACCTGGCCTGGCAGATGATCGCGCTGGGCGCGGGGCCCGGCCAACGCGTGGCGATCCATCTGCCGCGCAGCCTGGAGATGGTGCTGGCCCTGGTCGCCACCCTCAAGACCGGGGCGGCCTACGTGCCGCTCGACCCGAGTCAGCCCCTCGCACGCCGGCAAGGCATCATCGAGGATTGCCAGCCGTGCCTGCTGCTGTGGGATGCGCAGCGCGTCGAAGCGTTGCAATGCAGCGACCGTTGCACGCCGCTGTCGGTGCGCTTGGCGGCAACGGCGATGCAGGCACCCTCCGCGCCATCGCTCGGGCAACCGAGCCCCGATGACCTGGCCTATGTCATATACACCTCCGGCTCCACCGGCCTGCCCAAGGGGGTCGCCATGGGCCATCTGGCGTTGAGCAACCTGCTGGCCTGGCAGGCCGAACAGCCGTTGCCCGGCCCGGCTCGTACCCTGCAATTCGCCGCGCTGGGATTCGATGTCGCGTTTCAGGAGGTTTTCTCCACCCTGGGCAGCGGCGGCACCCTGGTGTTGCTGGACGAAGCCCAGCGCCTGGACCTCGCGAGCCTGCCGCGCTGGCTCGGCCAGGCGCGTATCGAGCGTTTGTTCCTGCCCTATATCGCCCTGGCAGCGATGGCCGACAGCTGGGCCGACGCCCCGCTTGAACTGGCCATGCTGCGGGACGTGATTGTCGCGGGCGAGGCGCTGCGCATCACCGGCGCGTTACGCACATTGTTCAGGCACCATCCCCGAGCGCGCCTACACAACCATTATGGCCCGACCGAAACCCATGTGGTGTGTACCCACACCCTGCCCGACGATCCGGAGCAATGGCCTGACGTACCGGTGATCGGACGGCCGATTGCCAACACCCAGGTGTGCCTGCTCGATGCCCATGGCCAATGGGTGCCCCAAGGCGCTGTCGGCGAACTGCATGTCACCGGCGTGGCCCTGGCCCAAGGCTACTTGAACCGTCCCGAGCTGACCGCCGAGCGGTTTATCGAGGCCCCGTTCGACGCCACTCCCGGCGCGCGCCTGTACAAGACCGGCGACCTGGCCCGCTGGACCGCCGAAGGGACGCTGCAGTACCTGGGGCGCAATGACTTCCAAGTGAAGATTCGCGGTTATCGGGTCGAGCTGGCCGAGGTGGAAAGCCGCCTCGATCAATTGCCCGGGCTGCGCGAATCGGTGGTCATCGTGCTGCCGGCGGACCACGGCGACCCGCGCCTGGTCGCCTATTTCAGCGCCGAGCAGACCTTGTCGCCGCTGGACCTGCGCAGCCAACTGAGCGAGCGCCTGCCCGAGTACATGTTGCCCAGCGCCTTTGTACAACTGCATGCCCTGCCGCTGACCAGCAATGGCAAGGTCGATCGCCAACGTTTGCCGGCACCAGCCCCCGAGGCGTTTGCGCAAACCGAATATAGCCAGCCCGAGGGCGAGCTGGAAATGACCCTGGCGGCAATCTGGAGCCAATTGCTGGGTGTCGCATCCATCGGTCGCGAAGACGACTTCTTCGCCTTGGGCGGACACTCGCTGCTGGCATTGCGGTTGCTCGCTCAAGTGCGCCATCGACTGGGCCTGGAAGTGCCGCTCTCGGCGGTCTTCGCCCAACCGCGCCTGCATGCGTTGGCGGCAGTGCTGGCCGACGCCGGGCGCAGTCGCTTGGAACCGTTGCAGGAAACCGACCGCAGCCAGCCCCTGCCACTCTCGTTCGCCCAGCAAAACCTCTGGCTGATCCAGCAACTCAACCCGGACTCGACAGCAGCCTTCAACATGCCGGCGGGCTTGCGCCTGCGCGGCAAGCTCGACATCGAGGCGCTGCGCCGCAGCCTGGATCGCATCGTGGCGCGCCACGAAAGCCTGCGGACCCGGTTCGTGAGCCTTGCCGGCCAAGCGCGGCAGGTGATCGACCCACCACGGGCATTGGCCCTGGACGTACTGGACCTGAGCGCGCCCGGCGCGGCGGATTGGCAGGTGCTGTGCGCCGAGGAAGCCGGCCGACCGTTCGACTTGACCTGTCAGTGGCCGATCCGCGCACGCCTGTTGCGCCTGGATGTCGACGATCATGTCGTGCTGGTGACGGTGCATCACCTGGTCTCGGACGGCTGGTCCATGGGCGTACTCACCAACGAGTTCTCCCGTCTCTACCAAGCCTTCAGCCAGGATCAGGTCGATCCCTTGCCGCCCCTGGCGCGCCAGTACGGCGATTACACGCTGTGGCAACGCCAATGGCTGCAGGCGGACGAATTGCAACGCCAACGTGCCTATTGGCAGGCCCACCTGGACGGCGCGCCGACCTGCGTGACCCTGCCCACCGACCGCCCGCGTCCGACTCGACAGGACTACGCTGGGGCGAGCCTGCCGGTGCGTATCGATGCCGAACTGAGCCATGGGCTCAAGGCCCTTGGACGGCGCCATGGCACCACCTTGTACATGACCTTGCTGGCGGCCTGGGCCGTGGTGGTCAGTCGGCTGTCGGGCCAGGCCGAGGTGGTGATCGGCTCACCTGTCGCCAACCGCAACCGGGTCGAGCTGGAGCCGCTGATCGGCTTCTTCGTGAACTTCCAGGCCTTGCGCATCGACCTGGGCGACGCGCCTCGGGTGGGTGCGCTGCTGGCCCAGGTCAAGGGCCTGGCGCTGGCCGCCCAAGAGCATCAGGACCTGCCGTTCGAGCAAGTGATCGAAGCGCTCAACCCACCGCGTTCGCTGGCTCATAACGCGATTTTCCAACTGATGCTGGCTTGGCAGAACGTTCCGCAGGGCAACCTCGACCTCGGCAACGGACTGCAATTGCACAGCGTCGGCGCGCCGGTCAGCACGGCCAAGTTCGACCTGGCCCTGGATGTCCATGAAGCGGGCGATGTCATCGAGGGTGGCTTCAACTACGCCACCGCGCTGTTCGATGCCGACACCGTGGCCCGTCACTGGCAGGCGCTGTTGGCCGTGCTGCGGGCCATGGTCGACGACGATCGCCGGGCCGTGACCCGCATTGACCTGCTCAGCCCGGCCGAGCGCGAGCAGTTGCTGCATGGCTTCAATCCGGCGCTGGCGCTGGCGGCCCCGAGCTGCGAACGATTGCACCAACGTTTCGAGGCCCAGGTCGCACGTCGTGGGGACGCCATTGCGCTCCAATACGAGAACCTGACCCTCAGCTACCGGGCGCTCAACGAGCGGGCCAATCGCCTGGCCCATCGCCTGCGCGACCTGGAGGTCGGCCCGGACAGCCGCGTGGCGATCCACGCCGAGCGCGGCATCGAAATGCTCATCGGCATACTCGCGGTCCTCAAGGCCGGAGGCGCCTATGTCCCGCTGGACCCGGTCTACCCGGTGCAGCGCTTGAACTTCATGCTCGACGACAGTACGCCACGGGTCCTGCTGACCCTGGCTGCGTTGCCTGAGACGCTGCAGATCCCCGCATCGTGCGCAGTGGTATCCCTGGACCCGGACACCGGTGAATGGGGGCATTTGTCCAGCATTGACCTGGCAGCCGATCCGCGAGCCAGTGACACGGACCTGGCCTACATCATTTACACCTCGGGCTCGACCGGCGTGCCCAAGGGCGTAATGATCGAGCATCGCGCGGTGATGCGGCTGTTCAGCGCTACCGACGCCTGGTTCGGCTTCAACGACCGGGACGTCTGGACCTTGTTCCACTCTTTCGCCTTCGACTTCTCGGTGTGGGAAATCTGGGGTGCGCTGCTGCACGGTGGCCGGTTGGTGGTGGTGCCCTACTTGACCTCGCGCAGCCCGGAGGATTTCTACCACCTGCTGGTGGACGCCGGCGTCACCGTGCTCAACCAGACCCCTAGCGCCTTTTATACCTGGATGAAACAGACCCGCGCCGAACCCCATCGGTTGCGCTGTGTCATCTTCGGTGGCGAGGCCCTGGATGCCGCCGCGCTGCGGCCCTGGTTCGAACGGCCGGACAGCCAGGCTACCCGCCTGGTGAACATGTACGGCATCACCGAGACCACTGTGCATGTGACCTACCAGCCGATCGAAGCCACCGACTGCCATGCCCAGGCCGGGCTGGCACCGATTGGCCGGCCCATCCCGGACTTGCGGGTCTACCTGCTCGATGCCCACGGCGAACTGGTACCGCGAGGCGTGGTCGGCGAGCTGTATGTCGCCGGCCCAGGCCTGGCGCGCGGCTACCTGAATCAACCGGCGCTCGATGCCGAGCGCTTCCAGCCGGCGCGCTTTTTCGGCGGCCAAGGCGAGCGTCTCTACAAGACCGGCGATCTGGCACGCTGGACCGCCGACGGCACCTTGCACTACCTGGGCCGTAACGACCAGCAGGTCAAGGTGCGTGGCTTCCGCATCGAACTGGGCGAAATCGAAGCCCGGCTGAGTACCCTGGACGGCGTGCGCTCGGTGGTGGTGCTGGCGCGTCAGGACGATCCCGGCGATGCGCGCCTGGTCGCCTATCTGCTGGCCGAGCCGGACCGGCACCTGGAGCCTGGGCAATTGCGCTCAGCACTGACCGGACAATTGCCAGCGCACATGTTGCCCAGCGCCTATGTGCAGCTGGAGCAATGGCCCTTGACCGCCAACGGCAAACTTGACCGGCGCGCCCTGCCGGCTCCCGATCAGCAAGCCTTGCAACAGCGTCCTTATGCGGCGCCACGCGGCACCACGGAAACGCGACTGGCGCAACTGTGGTCGCGACTGCTGGGCATCGAGCAGATCGGTCGTGACGACAACTTCTTCGCCCTGGGCGGGCATTCGTTGCTGCTCGTGCAACTGCTCGACGGCTTGCGCGCGCAGGGAATGGATGTGGCCATCGGCGCCCTGTTCAGCGCTGAAAGCCTCGCCGCGCTGGCCCGCGAGGTCGTTACGCTGGACGTTGCCAGCGTCGCGGCCCAAGGCCTGCTGTGCATTCGCGCCGGTTCGCCGGGTCGCGCGCCGCTGTTTTTCATCCATGAAGGCACGGGCGAGGCGTTGCCGTATGTCCGGCTAGCGCAGCATCTGGACCCGGAATGGGGGATCTATGCCGTGCAGGCCGCCGCCGAACTGGACGACGGCGTCGACAACACGACCTTGGCCAGACGCTACATCGAGCTGCTGCGCACGGTCCAACCGCACGGTCCCTATCAGCTCGCCGGCTGGTCGGCGGGCGGCGTGCTGGCCTATGAAATGGCCCGCCAACTGCTAGGCGAGGATTGCCCGGTAGCGTTCCTCGGGCTGATCGACAGCAGCCAGCCGGGCGCCCTGCGCGCCGCACCGTTGGCGCTGAGCTTCGACGAAGCCGGCCTGCGCCAGCAACTGATCGGGTACTTTGCGCACCACCGGGTCGGCGACAGCGCCGATGACCCTGCCCAGGACACCTGGCATGCCGGGCTCGATCTGGACGCGGTGATCGCTGCGGCCCAGGCACGGGGTTGGCTGCCAGCCGGTTTCGACCGCCAGGAGCTGAGCCGCCGAGCCCGTCTCAACCTGAACCTGCGCAATGCCATGGTTCGCTATCGGCCGGCGCCGCTAGGCCTGCCCGTGCACCTGTTCCGCGCCACATCGGCAGGCCCTGCGGGAAGTGGCTCGCGAGATCTGGCAGCCGACTGGCGCGCGCTGCTGGGGGCCGAGCTGGTCGAGCAGCGTATCGAGGGCGATCACTGGTCGATCATGCGCGACCCCGAGCATTTGCAACGGCTGGCGCAGGCTTTGGAGCAGGCGCTGGCGCGAGCCGAGCAGCGCCCTGCCAGTCCGTCGGGCGCGCGCGTCAGCCTGGTCCTGCAAACCGGCGCGCCGAACGCGCCCTGCCTGTTCATGATCCCCGGCGCCGGCGCGAATGTCGCCAGCTTCGTGCCCCTGGTCCGGCAACTGGACCCGCGATTGACGGTGATCGGCCTGCAAGCCCGTGGTTCCGACGGCCAGCGCGAGCCCCATGCCTCGGTGCAGGCTGCAGCCAGCGCTTATGTACGGGAAATCCGCGCGCAGGTTCCGAACGGTCCCTACTACCTGCTCGGGCACTCATTTGGCGGCTGGCTGGCCTTTGAAGTCGCCCGCCAATTGCACGCTGAGGGTACTGGGGTGGCACCGGTGCTGGTGCTCGACAGTCGCGCGCCTGGCACGCGGTTGGCCAGTGATTCGCGTGGGGCCCTGGCGCACTATGTGGCGTTGCTGGAGATGGAGGTCGGGTGTGAGCTGGGCCTCGACGTCGACAGCCTGGCCAAGCTGGAACCGGACGAGCAATGCGCCCGATTGCTGACGCGCATGCAAGCCGTCGGTTTGATGCCCGCGCAAGCCCGTGCCGATGCGTTGCGTGGTCCTTTGCGGGTGTTTTACGCCAACCTGGCGAAAGACTATCGACCGGCATCGGTCTATCCGGGCCCTGTGGTAGTGTTCAAGGCCGGGCGAGGTCATGGCGAAACCGAGGATGGCTGGGAGGCATTCGCCGGGGACTGTCAGCGCCACGTGCTTGAAGGGTGTGATCACCTGTCGATTCTCAAAGCGCCTGCGGCACGGACTTTGGCCGAGTACCTAAAACACTATTGGCCCGCGCTGGAGGCGTTTCAAACCCATGGAAATTGAGCATTCGGTGCGGCCCTGGGTATGGGCGTGGGCGGGTCAGGTCGTCTCCACCTTGGGGTCGGCCCTTGCGGCTTTCAGCCTGGGCATCTGGTTGTTGCAGCAGCACGCCAGTGTGACGGACTACGCCCTGGTCATCGCGCTGTCTGCGTTGCCGGGACTGCTCCTGGCGCCCGTGGCGGGCTGGTTGGTGGACCGCTGCGAGGCGCGGGCGATCCTGCTCGGCGTCGAGGCCGGTAGCGGTTTCGCGGCGCTGATCCTCTGGTGGCTGTTCGAGCAAGGCGAGCTGGAACGGTGGCAGGTGTATGCCTTTGCCGCCGTCAATTCCAGTGGCCAGGTCATGCGCATGCTCACTTGCCAGGCAGCGATCCCGCGAATCTTGAGCAGTGCGCAAGCGATTGGCCGGGCCAACGGCCTGATGCAACTGATGGTCGGCTTGCCGCAACTGATCGCGCCCACCCTGGCGGCCCTGTTGCTGGGCAGCGTTGGAGTTCCTGGACTGTTGTTGCTGGATGTCGGTGCGGTGCTGTTTTCCGCTGGCGTGCTCGGTTGGCTCGCCTGGGTGGCGACGGCGGTGCGCGCCACCGGCCAAGGGCGTGTCGTGGCCGTGGGCGGATTGGCAGCCGTCTTGGCGGTGCTGCGCGGGCGTCCGGCGTTTTGCGCGTTGCTTGCCTACCTGGGCGTCGAGCATTTGATGCTCGGGCTGGCCTCGGTCCTGTTGGCGCCCATGGTTTTGGAGCGTTATTCGGTATTGGTGCTGGGCACACTGATGACCTGCGGCGGCCTGGGCATGCTGGGCGGCTCATTGTGGGTGGTTGCCCGTCCACCACAGCGATTGATCCGCACGGTATTGCTCGCGGACCTGATGCTCGGCGTCAGCATCCTGGGCATAGGTGTCAGTACCTCGCCGGTGGTTTTGTATGCGGCGGCATTCGTCGCCTTTGGCTGCTTTTCACTGAGCACCAGCAGCGACCAGAGCTTTTGGCAACGTAGCCTGCCCAACGCCATCCTCGGTCGGGTACTGTCAGCCCGGCAGATCGTCTGCCTGCTGGCCCTGCCGCTCGGGGCGCTGGGCGCGGGTGCGCTGGCCGACAGTTGGGCGATTCCATTGATGAGCCAAGGCAGCGAGCTGCAAGCCTGGCTGGCCCCCGTGCTCGGTATCGGCAAGGTCGGCGGCTTGAGCTTGCTCTTCGCCGTCGCCGGCCTGCTGTATGTGCTGCTGGCCGGCCTGGGATTGACCATCGCACCGTTTCGTCGGCTTGAGCCTGGGTGGGTTGCGTCCACCCAGGTCGTGGCCGAACCTGGCTGATCATTTGGAGAGCACCATGCCAAACGCGGTAATGCAGGATCATGTGGCAATCGTCAGTGGCGCTGGAAGTGAGATCGGCATTGGGATGGCAATCGCACGCCGGCTTGGTCTGGCCGGAGCCAGATTGATCATCACCGCCAGCAGCGCTCGGGTCTTCGATCGAGTCGAAGAACTGCGTACCGAAGGCTTCGAAGTCGAAGGGCGGGCCGTCGACCTGACCGATGAAAACCAGGTACGCGAGTTCAGCCTTTGGGCAGAGTCGCGCTGGGGGCGGATCGATATCCTGGTTAACAACGCGGGCATGGCCATGCAAGGTTCCCCAGAGGTGCTTTCGGAGCTGGCGATCATGGATTTGCAAGCCTGGAACCTTTCGCTGGCTCGAAATCTGACCACGGCTTTTCTTCTTACACGGGCTGTTCTGCCCGGTATGCAGGCGCGCCGTTACGGGCGCATCGTCAACATCAGTTCCACTACCGGCACGCGCTGCAGTAACCCCGGCGAGGCGGCCTACAGCGCTGCGAAGGCCGCGATGGTAGGGATGAGCATGGGCCTGGCTCTGGAAGTCGCCCGGCAAGGGATCACGGTCAACAGCGTGGCTCCCGGCTGGATCACTACAGGGTCGACCACGGCCGAGGAAGCCAAGGCGGCCGATTACACGCCGATGGGCCGGGCGGGACGTCCCGAAGAGGTGGCGGCACTGGTCGCTTTCCTTGCGTCTTCGGAAGCGAGCTACATCACGGGCGAGGTCATGGTGGTGGATGGCGGAAACTGCCTGGTGGAGAACAAGGCCCCTTGATCTGAACATGCGCCGCAACGGCCGCTCGCCCCTGGAGCCTGGCAAAACAATGGTGCCAGAAACTGACCCTGTCGATGGTTAGAGTGAAAGGGTTGGCCGCAGGAAACGATGCGCTGGAAACAGCGCCCCTGCCCCAGCCCTGTTTCCATCTCATCAACCATCCAGAGTAAGCGTCGGCTATGAAGCGTATCCAGTATCACAATTACGGCGGGCCGCAGGTGATGAAGCTCGAGGCATTCACGTTGGCTTCACCGGGCCAGGGCGAAGTCGCTGTGAAAATCAGATTCGCCGCCATCAATCCTATCGACTGGAAGTTGCGCAGCGGCCAGATGAAGATCGTCACGGGCAGATCCTTCCCCCGGGCCATGGGCATGGATTTCTCGGGCACCGTCACCGCCGTGGGCAGCAACGTGACGCGGTTTAAAGTGGGCGATGCCGTCTTTGGTCTCGCGCGCTTCAAGGAAAGTGGTGCACTGGCTCAAGCCGTAGTCACCAAGGAATCGCTGCTGGCCAGCAAACCCGATGGTGTTTCCTTCGAGCAAGCCGCCTACCTCGGGACACCGGGCATGACGGCCTGGAACGGCTTGCGGGACAAGGCCGGGCTGAGCGCGGGCCAGCGTGTCTTCATCAATGGTTGCAGTGGCGCGGTCGGTGAAGCCTGCGTGCAGATAGCGCGCATGGTGGGGGCCACGATCACTGGTGCTTGCAGTGAAGAGACGCTGGAGCGGGCGCGGCAACTGGGGGTCGATACGGTTTACGACTATCGCAGAACCGATCTGTCCAAGCTGCCTGAACGTTTCGATGTGGTGTATGACACGGCGGCCACCCTGTCCTTGCCGGTCGGCCTCGACCTGCTGCGCAAAGGCGGCGTGCTGCTTGACCTGAATCCGAGCCCCGGCAAGTTCATTCGCTCCTTTTTTGATAAACGCTTGAAACCCGTCATCTGCACACCGCGCCCCGACGTCCTCGACACGCTCGCCCACGCCGCCCAGAATGGCAGCTTCCGGCTTCCTGTAGCGGAAGTGGTGCCTCTTGACGATGCGATTGAGCTTATCGCGGCCATCGAGGGAGGCAGGAAGCTGCGTGGCAAGGCCCTTGTGGCCATGGACTGAAGCGTGTCAAGAAGCCATAGATTATTCGATCTCATGCAAGTGCTTCGGCGTCATCGCGGGACGGTTTCCGGTGTCACGCTGTCCCGTGAGCTGAATGTCTCATTGCGTACCATCCGCCGGGACGTCATCACGCTGCAGTCGATGGGGGCGGACATCGTTGGCGAACCCGGCGTTGGCTACATCCTGCGCCCGGGGTTTCTGTTGCCGCCCTTGAGTTTCACCGAGGAAGAAATCCAGGCGCTGATGGCCGGTGCGCAATGGGTCAGCCGCCAAACCGATGAAGGCCTGGCCCACGCCGTTCAGAACGCGCTGGCAAAAATCGACAGTGTCCTGCCGCCACACATGCGGCGAACCTTGGACCACGACACGATCTACGTCAGTCGCAATCAAGGCGCCCCGGCGGCGTTGGATCTGGCCCAGGTCCGGCTGGCGCTTCGCGAACAGCGGAAAATGCAGATCGTCTACAAGGACGAAAATGAGGAGCGGACGCAACGAATCCTCTGGCCGATCATGCTGGGGTTCGTCGAGTCGCAGCGGTATATCGCAGGCTGGTGCGAACTGCGCGGCGACTATGGTTTATTCCGAACGGACCGGATCGTCGAGGTGGTTGTCCTGGAAGAGCGCTACGCCCGTCCCAGGCAACAGCTGGTCAAGGAGTGGCGCTCCCGGGAAGCGCACCCGTGCAAACAGAAGGATTGCAGCTAGCAGCCGACTTGCTCTATGGCCAACCCATTTCCTCTGTGGGAGCGAGCTTGCTCGCGATGAGGGCCGCAAATCCAACATCCCTGTAACTGCACCACCGCTATCGCGAGCAAGCTCGCTCCCACAGAGGAGTTGGGATGGGCATGAATGTTGTGCTCGCTGAAGATCGAATGTGGGAGCGAGCCTGCTCGAGATAGCGGCGGTTCAGTCACTTGAACAACTCACTGCTCATGAAATCAATGAACACCCGCAGCTTCGGCGCCAGGTGTTTGCTTGAGGGCCAGAGCATGCGAAAGGTGCTCTGATGCCGATTGAAGTCGTCCAGGACGGTGACCAGCTCACCGCTGGCGATCGCCTCGCGCACAGTGAAATCTGGCACACAGGCGATGCCCAGCGCATCGTGCACCACGTGCAGCAACGCCTCGGTGGTGTTGCAGACCAGGGTCGCCGGCAGGTTGAGTTCCGGCTCCCCGTCCCCGTTTACTGGCCAGACTTGCATCCTGCCAGTACTGGGGAACTTGTAGAGCAGGCAGGCATGGCGCAGCAGGTCCGCCGGTGCGTGCGGTGTGCCGTGTTCGGCGAAGTACCGGGGCGAACCGACCACAACGAGCTTGAACGGGCCCAACGGACGGGACATCAGCCGGGAGTCGTTCGGCTCTCCGGTTCGAATGACCGCATCGAAACCCTCCTCGATGATGTCCACCAGCCGATCGGAAAAATCCAGGTCCAGTTCGATACTGGGGTAGCGGCGCATGAAGGCGATCAGCGTCGGCATGACCAAATCCGCAACAAGAGGCAAACTCACGCGCAGTTTGCCCCGTGGCGCTTTGCGGGTTTCCGACAACTCCAGTTCGGCCGCTTCGACTTCGCAGAGAATGCGCCGGCAACGCTCGAGGAACAGCGTCCCCTCCGCCGTCAGAGTGATACTTCGCGTGCTGCGATGAAACAGCCGCACACCCAGTCGCGCCTCGAGCCGGGCGACGCTTTTGCCCACCGCCGAAGACGAAATGCCCAGCGCCCTGCCCGCTTCTGAAAAGCTGCGGGTTTCAGCCGCGCGCACAAAAAAATCAATCCCGCTCAGTGATTCCACGCCTGGCCCCCATTACGGACATTTTTTCCGATGTGTTGTGCACTCTAGCATTCTTGTCTCGCCCAAGACGGGCACCTACCGTAGTCGACACTTATCAATCTGCAATTGACCGTGCCGTCCCGGCGGGTCAGGCGCGCTCCAAACAGGTGACCCATGACGATTGCCAATACCCACATCGACGCCGAGGCCGAGGTTGTTCAAGCCACGGCACCGCTCCCCATCGGATCACTGTTTGCCCTTGCCCTCGCGGCGTTCGTGACCATCCTCACCGAAGCCTTGCCCGCCGGGCTTCTTTCACAGATCAGCGAAGGGCTGGCGATCTCCGAGGCCCTGGCCGGCCAGTTGGTAACGGTCTACGCGATCGGCTCCTTGCTGGCGGCCATTCCATTGACCGCCGCGACCCAAGGTATGCGACGCAGAACACTCTTGTTGCTGGCCATCGCCGGCTTCGCCGTTGCCAATACCGTCACGACGCTTTCCACCCATTATGTTTTGACGATGGTCGCGCGCTTGCTCGGTGGCGTATCGGCCGGGCTGCTTTGGGCGTTGTTGGCCGGTTATGCCGCCCGCATGGTGTCCGAAGGCCAGAAAGGTCGTGCGATTGCGATCGCCATGGTGGGCGCGCCCTTGGCGTTATCCCTCGGCGTACCGGCCGGCACGCTGCTCGGCAACCTGGTCGGCTGGCGAATGAGCTTCGCCATCATGAGCCTGTTCGCCGTGGCCTTGATGGTCTGGGTACGACTCAAGGTGCCTGATTTTCCTGGGCAGGCCACCCATAAACGCCTCGCCTTGGGTCAGGTCTTCACGCTGCCGGGCGTTCGCTCAGTGTTGTTCGTGGTGCTGGCTTTTGTCCTGGCGCACAACATTCTCTTTACCTATATCGCTCCGTTTTTGGCGGCGGCGGGCTTGGGCGAGCGGACGGATCTGGTCCTGCTGGTCTTTGGCGTCGCGTCGTTGCTGGGGATCTGGGTCGTCGGCGTGCTGATCGATCGCCATCTACGGGCGTTGACGCTTGCAGGTACGGTGCTGTTCGCCCTCTCGGCAATGACGCTAGGGGCGATGAGCGACAGGCCAGCGGCGGTGTATATCGCCGTGGCCGCCTGGGGAATCGCTTTCGGAGGGGCTGGGACGCTGTTCCAGACGGCCATCGCCAAGACTGCCGGAGACGCAGCGGATCTCGCCCAGTCGATGTTGGTCACGGCCTGGAACCTGGCCATTGCCGGCGGCGGAATCGTCGGAGGCATTCTGCTCGATCACCTGGGGGTCGTTGCATTTGCGCCTGTCCTGGTGGTTCTCCTGCTTCTGACGTTGGCAGTCGTGTGGTCAGCCAAGCAGCGCGGATTCCCCCGCAGTCGTCAATGAGGTTCGTTGCTCATCTTCGCTCACGTCTCATGCTCGACAACCAACGCCGGATTAGCACTTGCCCGATATTTCGACAGGCTTACCCAGGCCAGTGGTATCGCACTCAGGCACGCCGCCGCGAACAACCAGTGGGCGGCGGCGAGCGCATCCCCGCTCTGTCGGTAGATCAGGGTAATCAGGGTCGGCGTGGAACTGCCGAAGACGGTCACCGACAAGGCGTACGCCAGCGAAACCCCCAGGGCCCTGACTTGCACCGGAAACAGCTCTGCCAATGCCGCCGCGGCCGGGCCCGTGTAGAGCACCATCAAGACCGCCAGCCCGCATTGGAAGCTGATCAGCGTCTGGAGGCTGGGGCTGCTGTTCAACCATACGAACCCTGGATATGCACAGAGCGCGACCCCCACGGCACCGATGAGCATGACGGTATAGCGCCCGATGCGGTCCGATAGCAGTGCGGTCAAGGGACACAGCAGCGTGATGAGACCGACCAGCACCAGCCCCAGATAGGCCTCGTTGCGTGGAACTGCAAGCACCATCGACGCATAGGTCGGCATGAAGTTGATCAATTGCGTCGCGACTGTCCAGAGGACGACGATCAACACCCCCATCACGAGGTTAGGCAGATAGGGGCGAAGGCTTGCCCCCTTCCCTGCCAGCGCTTGATTACCCTGGCTATCGAGAAAGCGGCGCAGCGGCTCGCTTTCCTCGAGGCTGCGGCGAATCTGCAAGCCCGCCACCACCACGAGCAGTCCGAAGACATAGGGCACGCGCCAACCCCATTCATCCAGCTGGGCTGGCGTCAATGCGCTCGACAACAGGCTCGCACTTAAGCCACAGAGTAAAAATGATCCGGCTTGTGCCACTTGTTGACTGGAAGCAAACAGACCACGGCGGTCGGCGGGTGCCGTTTCGACAAGATAGGCCAGCGCGCCACCAATCTCTCCTCCTGCCGCGACCCCCTGCAATATGCGTGCGACGACAATGCTCAACGGTGCCCACCAACCAATGGCCTGGTAGGTCGGGCACACCGCAATGATCAGGGTCCCGGCGCCCATCAGCATGATGGACAGGGTCAGCGCGGCCTTGCGCCCCCGGCGATCGGCATAACGTCCCATCAGCAGCGCCCCCAATGGCCGGGCAACGAAGCCGACGGCGAGCGCCAGGTAGGAAGCGAGCAACGACATCAAGGGGTCGGAAGCCGGAAAGAACGCTGCGGCGATCTGCATGGCAAAGATCGCGAACAGGGTGAAGTCGAACCATTCCAATGCGGCGCCCACACTCACCGCCAGCACCAGCTTTTTGCGTTCGCGCCCCTGGCTATCCAGGGCTGCGGCGCTCATTGCTCACCCCTGGCTGGAAGTGGAGGTAATGACTCACAACGCGCCAGGCGACGCAGGAATCGTTCACAAGCCTCAAGTTGAGCCAGGTCCACATACTCGTTCGCCTTGTGCGCTTGCTTGATACTGCCCGGGCCACAGACGATCGTGGGGATTCCCTCGGCCTGGAACAACCCAGCCTCGGTGCTGTACGCCACGCGCTGTCGGCCATGGGCCATCGAACTGGCCTGACGGATCCACTGCGCGAACGCCTGATTACCCCTCTCATCCAGCCCCGGGGTATGCAGCGTGTGGGAAAACTCGATGGACGCCCCCGCCGAGCGATCATTCATTTCGCCGTGCATGGCCTGGTTGGCGTCGTCCTTGATCTGTACCAACAGCTGCTCGGCATCGCATCCGGGCAGGTAGCGAATCTCGAAGTCGAAGCTGCATTGGCCAGGAATGACATTGCCAGCGACACCGCCGTTGACCCGACAGACCTGAACCGTGGTGTACGGGACATCAAACCCGCCGTCCAGCGGCCCTTTCGCCAGCCGCTTGGCCACTTGCTGAAGCTGCATCTGCACCCTCGCGGCATAGTCGATGGCATTGACCCCCTCGCTGGGCAGTGATGAATGCGCGACTTTGCCATGGACACAGCAATTGATTTCATGACGCCCTTTGTGGCCGATCACCAGCTCCATTGAAGTCGGCTCGCCGACAATGCAACCGGCGGGCTCCAGCTGTGCCTGCGAGATGAAGGGCGCCAGATGTTTCGCACCCATCGCGCCCACCTCCTCGTCATAGGACAAGGCCAGGTGAAAGCTTTGCCGTGCAGACGCCATCAGCTCGGGAGCCATCGCCAGTACGACAGCGATAAACCCTTTCATATCCGAACTGCCGCGACCGTACAGCCGTCCGTGGTCCAGGTGGGCGCTGAACGGGTCCTGCGCCCAGGCCTGGCCCGCGACGGGCACCACGTCGGTATGTCCGGACAGGATGATGCCCCCGGGGCGCGGCGGTCCGAGACTGGCAAACAGGTTCGCCTTGCGCCCGGTGACGTCCGGTAGAATCTGGGCCTGCACCCCGACGCCGTGCAGATACCCGCTCACCCATTCGATAAGGTCCAGATTGGAACGATCGCTGACCGAAGGGAAACCAATCAGGGTTCGTGCGATTTCCAACGTGCGTGCGAGCACGCTGCGGCCGTCATTCGAGCAAGCGTCTGCCGCCCCCTGTGCGAAGGCCAAGGAAAGAGTCATGGGATGCTCCAGTAAACCGAAGTCTATTTTTGAAGGGCGACAGGCATGGGGCCCGAGCGAACAACCTGCCTGTCTCGCGAAAACCAGACGTTGGACAACAACACCGCCACGCACACCACCGTAACCAGGACCGGCACCCAGGGGCTGTGCCAGGTGGAGAGCACGAACTCGGCCGCCAAGGCAATGACCGGCACGCACGGTGTGAGAATGGACACCCGCCCGCCCCCCAAATGCTGAATGGCAAACTGCAGGGTGAACACCGGAATCAGCACGCTGACGAATGCCAGCTTGATCAATTGGCCGAGCATGGCGGTATCAAGCGTGAGCAACTGGTGCAGGTTTTCCCGGCCGACCCATCCCGTGACAATCAAGAGCAGGAAGAACCTGACGCACAGAATATCCATGGCGCTGTACTTGCTGTCGCGGTTCAGTCGAGCCGAGCAGAACACGTAGATCCCGCCGGTGATCCCGGCGACAGAGGCCAGGGCAATGCCCTCATGCAAATTGACAAGACTGACCTGGGCCGTGACCCCCAGCGCGAGACGCATAAGAACAAGGGCCATCAGTGACAACAGGATCAGCAGCGCGCCCAGCCACCGGGAACGACTGACCGAGGACCGCGCCACCAGCATTTCACAGACCACCACCACCAGCGGCATCCAACCCTGATAGATGGCCGATTCCACCGACGCCTCGATGCGCTGCAGGGCCATGAACATCAGCCACCAACTGAACAGCGTCAGCACATTGAGCAGCAGCACGCCGCGCCACTCCTCGCGCAGCAGGCGAAACGGGTCATGACCACGCAAGGTATGCACCAGGAAAAATACCGCCCAGGCCATCAGGAAGGTAATGAATGTCAGCGCCGCCCCACTGATACGGGTGAACGCCACCATGACCCAGACGGCCGAGAGCGCCGTCGAGATGCAGTAGACCGCCATGCTGACGGCACCGAGTATTCCTGTCTTCATGCCTGCTCCTTGAGAAAAACCTGTTGCCTGCCGCCCACTGGATTGATCATGCGGTTCCCGGCTCCAGCACTTCCACCTGGGTTGGCACGTACTGCTGCAAGGCTTCGAAGTCGGCGCGCAGTACCTGTGGATCCGCGTTGTACAACGTCAGGATGCCCGCGGTATCGGCCAGGGATCGGGAGTCCACCACCATGCCCGGGGCGACCCGCCAATCGATGTCGTAGGCACTGGAAATGGGCGGTTCGTTGAGTTGGCTGATCCGGCCTTTGCGCAAGGGCAACAAGGCGGACACCACGTTGTTCTTCTCGTTGGGCTTGATGTCATCGAGCGCCGCGGCACCGGCCACGAGGTAGAGATTGGCGTCGATCAGGTTGATGTCGCTGTTTTTCTCGTGATACGGCACGCCGATGCCGCCAGGTACGCGTGCGGCAATTTCCAGGAACACCGGATAACCGCGTCTGCGGTCAACAAAAACCTCGTGGTGCGTCGAGCCGTTGCGAAAGTTCAGGGCCGCGATCACGTCCCGGTTGAAGGCTTCCAGGGTCGCCCTGAGCGCAGGGTCGGCCACGGGAATCACGCTCAAGGGCTTGCCCTGGACAAAGTCGAAGTTGGTGCAACCCAGTTCCAGGACGCCGCAGTAGCGGATTTGGCCGTCAACCACAAACGAATCGCACTGGAACATGTCGCCGTCGATGAACTCGTCCACCTCATAATCGAAATGATACGGTGACGCCAATACTTGCTCGCGGGCCTTGTTGAATTCGGCCTCGTTGCGAATGATCGACACCTCGAAACTGCCTGCCGCGTTCACCGGTTTCAGGACCAGGGGCAAGCCCAATCGCGTCGTCAGCTCGGCGTAGTAAGCCTGTGGCTCGGCCGATAGGCGTACGTGATCCAGTGGTACGAATTCGGGAATGCGTATCCCCTTCTGGCTGACGGCGTGCTTCATCAGCACCTTGTCGCGAAAATTCGCCACGATCGCCTGTGTATCGCCCTCTAATCCGAACTCCTCGCGTAACTGGGCCGCCAGCTCAACGTGGCATTCTTCCTGGCAGAAAATACGCAATGACGACGTGTTGCCCTGCACGGCGCGCAACTCATCGCTGATGACATCTCGACATTGGTCATGATCGAGCAACGGGCGAATGTTGCGCTGCAGGTCGGCATCGACGCGCACCACCTGCGAGACGTTGCGCTCAAGCACGGGCGGCAGGACATCGGCATGATAGGCGATCAGTACGGTGCGACAGTCTCGTCCCAGCGTCTGCAAGGCCTTCTCGGAGGCGAAGTTCAGGTAATGGGGCGTCAGGAAAACGATAGTCTTGATCATGGTAATGCCTCACTGGAAGTCGACGTTCATGCGGTAGAGAAGGCGCGCATCGGCCCCCCCTTCACTTTTGGGGATTGGCGGACCTTTATGCAGCGTTGAGAGGTTGTCCCAGATCACGATGTCGCCTGGGCGGTAGGCATGCCGATAGCGCGGCGCCTGCTGAACGAGGAAATCGACCAGACTGTCGAGAATGCGATGGGACAGTGCAGGCGTTACCCCTTCTATTTGCATGGCCGTGGCGGCTGGCGCATAAAGCGACGTCGCGCAGGAGAGCGGATGTTTGAGCACCAGGGGGTGAACCACGGTGTTTTCCAGCGCGCCTGCCTCCTGGGGATTGAGCTGTTGCACCGCCGCGGCGGCATTGCGCAGGGTGTCGCGATTGCCGAAACGGTGGTGAACCCGCAGGTTTTCCAGATCGAGACCCTTCAGGTGTTGCGGGCAACCCGGACTTTCCAGCCACTGGCGAACCTGGTGCAGGCCTGCGACACAATCGATGAATTGAGTCTCGCCGTGCTGGTCCGGCACCTGCACGGACAGCAGTGACGTGAACACCGTATTCGCCGATTTGTACGACATGTCGGTGTGCCAATACCCGCCTCCTTCATGCACGCCCAAGGCCTGGCCGTTGCGATGGAGATTGGTCACGGTCAGCACTTCTCGGTAATCCTCGAGGCAGTACTTGGCCAACACATGATGCACAGGCGAACCCAGCCTGCGCATCAACTGCACATAAGGGGCAACACTGACGTCCTGGTTGGCGATGACCAGCACCTTGGCCCGGGCGATGGCCTGCTTGAGCTCCGCTGTCGATTGCTCGAGCACATCGCCAAGGTCCATGCGCAGCGGCTGGAACATCCTCACGCCCATGACCGCAGCCCTTCTTGCAGCGATGGCGTGGTACTCATTTCCGCTGCTGCGGGCACCATCGTGTTGATCGACGCATAGCCTGAGGCTGCCCCCGCGAAATACAGGCCTGCGACAGGGCTTTTCCCATCCTGGTGGCAGGTGAATCCGGTCTGTGGGTTGAGCAGTTGCGGCCAGTCGGTGGCGGGCAGTTGTGCGGTGACGCCGATGGCCGAAACCAGGCATTGATCCTTCGCCGATATATCCAAGTGCAGCTCATACCCCTCGGATGCCTGGGCTTCGACCAGCCGGCCGGCCTCTCGAGCCTTGCGGCAGGAAGCCTGGAGCAGCGAATTGCCGTTGAGTGACGCCGGAAGATCCAGGACGACCTTGTCGCCTTCCTGGCGAATGCTGTTGTAGGCATGCAGCCAGATATTGGCCCGGCCCGTACTGTTGGCGCTGTTGAGCGGCCCTTGAAAGGAACTGGACGACGTCTTGGCTATCATCTCCAGCGTGCGCTGGCTCAGGGACCTGAGGGCAAACCGATCATCGGTCTCCTGGGGATACAGCCCCAGATAGGATTTGATCAGGATCGACACATTGCGGGCGAACGGGGCAAGCAGCAGTGCGATCTGGAACGCACTGTTACCGCTGCCGAAGATGACGACATCCTGCTGCAGGAACCGCTGAACCTGGCCCCGCGCAACCATTTGGTAGACGTCAAAGCAATTGAGCCAATGCGCATTGGGCATTTCGAAGGGCGGCGCCTTCGGGCGAATCCCGGTCGCGAGGATAATCTGCCGCGCACGCAAGGGATGCCCCTGGGAACCCGGGGCCAGGTTTACCTCGAACAGCCCCTGCGCCTTGCTTACGGTGACCACCCGTTGCTGGATCCTGGTCAATGGCAAGGCTTCGAAGTTGCTCCGGATATAGGCGGCGTATTCCTCGCCAGTGGGGCTGACGCACAACTTGCGCATGAACCGATGCAAGGGATAGGGGGCCCCTTCGATCTCCAGTTCATTGCAGTACGACTGCAATGGATGGTCCCCCATCATGCCCATGCATCCCCCGAATACATCGCTGATGACCGCGACTTTCAGGCCCAGATCGATCAACCGGATACACTCGCTCAGCCCTGCGGGACCGCCGCCTACGACAATGACGTCGAACACATGCTGCTCCATTTCAAAAATCCTCCAGGCGGGCACAAGCTTGATCAACAATGGGTTTGGCTACCGAGAAAGAAAATCTGACATAGGTGGGGCACTGCCCCAGATAGAAGGGCGTCGCGGGCAATGGCATGACCCCGCAACGAACGGCCAGGTGTTGACTGAATTCAACCGGGGACAATGAAGGCGCCCGCCGTGAATAGTCGGCCATGAGGTAATGGCCGCCCGCCGGTAACTGGATATCCAGCCCGGCGGCCATCAGCGCACCTGCCAGGCGATCGCGTTTGTGCTTGTAGTGCTCGCGCAGGCTTTCGAGTCGCCCGATGGTCAACTCATCGAGCAAAACCGCGACGGCTGCCTGTATGGGGGTGGGTTGGCAATAGCTCAGGTACAGGTGATGGGCATAGGCTCGCGCCATGAAGGTTGCCTGCGCGCACAACCAGCCGATCCGGACTCCGGTCATGGACAACAACTTCGAAGCGCTGCCTGCCACCATCATGGGAATCTGTTGATGGGGGTACTGCGTCGGTGCGTCGGTGTCGTACTGATAGTGACGGTAGGCTTCGTCGACAATCACCATGAAGTCATGGTTTTTTGCCAACGCCACCAGATGCTGCCAATCATCGGCGGACATGCACCATCCGGTCGGGTTATGGGGGGTGTTGAGCAGCAAGATGCGAACACCGGCACGCAATTGCTGCTCGAACATTGCCCAGTCAGGCCCCCCTGCCGCCAACGGCAGTGCAACAGACTCCAGCCCCAGCAGTGTGGCCATTCCGGGGTAATAGGGATAAAAGGGTTCAAAGAAGGCGACCTTGCTGCCGTATTGCGAAGACGCTGCGTAGAGGGCCAAGTACAAGGCCTCGGTACAGCCGCTGGTCACCAGCACTTCGCTGTCAGGTGCGTAGCCGGCACTGTGGGCCGCAATGCTTTCACGCAAGATCATTTCGCCGCGAGGGTCGGCGTACTGCCAGCCCGACCGGACCTGGTGGGCCAACGCCGCATTCATGGCATTGTCAAACAAGGGTTCAGGAAGTCCTTGCGACAGGTTCAACGCCCCTGAGGATGCCGCATATGCACTGGCATCCCTGAAGGGCGCCACTCGACCAATCAATGTCATATCGTCCATGACTTCCTGTCCCCTTGTACCGATCGGTCAGGCGTGAGTGGCTACTCGGTTGAGTCCTTGCCAGAATCGGGTCAACAAGTTCAATACATCGGCAGCACCCTCCAGGATATTGTTGCCGTTGTCAGTGTCCCGAGCGGCCTCCATGACCGCATCACTGATCCACTGCACATGATCGGTTTCCACCAGCATGTGCAGGTAGAAGTAGGTGAAGTCTTCGTGTTTCCAACCGCTGTAGAGACGGAAACCTTCGTACAGGTTGGCGATCATCGGAAAACCGAACTCTTCGATGACGTAGTGAGCACCAATGGCGTGCTCCGTCGAACCTTCGAGAAAGATCCGGCGCAGGCCATCGACCAGCTCGCTGGCTTCGGGAATGTATTCAACCTTCTTCCAGTCATCCAGCGTGATGCCGACACCGGCAAGTACACGCTCAAACATGATGAAGTGTGCTTCGCCTACCCCATCGCCCAGCTCAGACACCACCGTGCGCGCCAACTTCATCCGAATCACTTCGCTGTCAGTGCGGTGCGAAGTACCTGCCAGGATCTGGGGGAACGTACGAATGTAATAAAAGTACTGTTGGAACACTTTCTTCAACGTTGCCTTGGGCAGCGGGGCCTGGCGAAACGTTTTGTAGAATGCGTTGGTGTTGATCCCCGAAGCCGTGATCATTCCTTTAATCGAATGGATGATTTGCTCACCCGTCAGATAGCCTTGTTCCATTTGCTGAGCCGGCATAGATCCCCCCAAATACGATAAGGTAGCTTGGACGACGGCGACGGAATGTCGCTGCGCGTTTCAGATAGTAAACAAGCAATCCATGCAAACAAATTGATAGTTTTAATCGGTGGCGATAACAACAATAGATTTATTTTGAAACGAAAAAATCTAATAAATATTAACCTTTAAAATCAATATGTTACTTTAATATTAAAAATAATCTGCACAAAAATGGCGCATTATTTATTTTTCGCACTAAATAGATGCATCCAGCTCGCTAAGCTACAAATAACTCACCCCGCCTTGGAAGTCCTCTATAGTGAACAACCAACCCATTGACATCGCATTAACCATCAAAGCCGAGCGAACCGCGCGCCAATGGTCCATCGGCGAGCTCGCCCAGTTCTCTGGTGTATCGAAGGCAATGATCAGCAAGATTGAAAACGCGCAGGTCAGCCCTACCTCGACGATCCTGGGACGATTGTCGGGCGCTTTTGGTTTGCCCCTGTCCACCCTGCTGCATCGAGCCGAGGGGCGCTCGGGGCTGCTCTCAAAGGCTGCGGAGCAACCACGTTGGGTCGACCCGGAAACCGGCTACGCGCGCCAGCAAGTCTCCCCGCGGGAGGGTTGGCCACTGGAGCTCATCAGCGTGCAACTGCCCCCGGGCGTGCGCATCAGCTACCCCGCCACCGCCTACGCATTCCTTCATCAGCAGGTGTGGACCACGCAAGGCACGCTGACCTTTACCAAGGGCACCACCACTTACGTCCTGGAACAAGGCGACTGTCTGCAATTGGGGCTACCTGAAGAAGCCTGCACGTTCGAAAACGCCACGGCGCATGTTTGCGAGTACGTCATCGCCCTGATTCGCAAATAGCAACCGTCATGAGCAACCGGGCACCGCATACGCGTCCTGGATGACCGTCAGAGGCAGACATCAGAATCTGACATCAAATCGTCATCACTTCGTCGCCGAAATGCCACGGCGCCTGGGTACTGTCCTCGCCAATGAGATCGATCTCAAGCGAGTGATCATGACGGATTTGAAAGAAGTGGCACGTTTGGCAGGGGTTTCGCGAGCAACCGCCGCTCGCACCTTTGCCTCCCCTGAAGTGGTGCGTCCAGCCACCCGCGAGCAGGTGTTCGCCGCCGCGCGCCAACTGGGTTTTCGACCCAATCGCCTTGGCCGTCAACTGCGCTTGCAGGTGACCAAACTGATCGGCGTGGTAGTCCCCAACCTCCTCAACCCGGTGTTCGCCGAACAATTCCAGGCCATGGAGCGTGCTGCGCGTTTGCGCGGTTACAACCTGCTCCTGGCAACGACCGACTACAGCAGTGAACGCGAAAGCGTGGTGGTCGAGGAACTGTTGCGCCAGCGCGTCGATGGCCTGGTGCTCACGGTGACCGACGCCGAGAGCAACCGCGTGCTGCAAAGCCTGGACAACGAGGACACGCCCTTTGTGCTGGCCTATCACCAGCCGGGCAACCCGGACTACAGCGCCGTGTCGGTGGACAACCGCGCCGGCATGGCCCTCGCCACCCGTTATCTGCTGGAGGTCGGGCATTGGCGCATTGGCATGGTTGCCGGCCCTGCCCTGCAATCGGACCGCGCTCGCCAGCGCTACGCCGGTTATTGCGACGCCATGCGTGAGGCCGGTCTCGACAGCCTGCCGGTGATTGAAATGCCTGCCCATACCCAAGCCGATTTCGCCGCCATCGAGCCGCTGCTGCAAGGCCCACAGGGGCTCAGTGCGCTGGTTTGCTCCAACGATTTACTCGCCATCAGCCTGATTGCCGAGTTGCGCCGCAACGGCTGGCACGTGCCCCAGCAACTCTCGGTCATTGGCTTTGACGGCATCGCCCTCGGCACCCAGATGCACCCGACGCTGTGCAGCGTCGTTCAGCCCATCGAGGCGCTGGCCTGCACGGTGGTCGATCAACTGCTGGCGCAGATCGCCGGCGCCCCCCCGGTTTCCCATTGCCTGCCCTGCCATATCCGGCCGGGCGAAAGTACTCAACCTTACGAGGAGACACTTGATGATCCGCTTGCGTAAAACCCTGGCGACGTTGCTGCTGTGCGGCGTTGCCAGCCTGGCCCAGGCCGCCGAAACGGCGATTTGCTACAACTGCCCGCCGGAATGGGCCGACTGGGGCGCTCAGCTCAAGGCGATTGCCGACACCACCGGCGTGCAGGTCCCGCTGGATAACAAGAACTCCGGGCAGGCGTTGGCGCAACTGGTGGCCGAACAGGCCGCTCCGGTGGCGGATGTGGTGTATTACGGCGTGACGTTCGGTTTGCAGGCACAAAAAGCCGGAGTGGCAGGCACTTATAAACCCAAGGGCTGGGAGCAGATCCCGGCCGGCTTGAAGGACCCGCAGGGACACTGGTTTGCCATTCACTCCGGCACCCTGGGTTTCATGGTCAATGTCGATGCGCTGGGCGGCCTGCCCGTGCCGCAAAGCTGGAGCGACCTGCTCAAGCCTGAATACAAAGGCATGGTCGGCTACCTGGATCCGTCCAGCGCGTTCGTTGGCTACGTCTCTGCGGTCGCGATCAACCAGGCCATGGGCGGTAGCCTGGATAACTTCGCCCCGGCTATCGATTACTTTCAGAAACTGGCGAAGAACTCGCCCATCGTGCCCAAGCAAACGGCCTATGCACGCGTGCTGTCCGGCGAGCTGCCGATCCTGGTCGATTACGACTTCAACGCCTATCGCGCCCGTTACAAGGACAAGGCCAACGTTGCTTTTGTGATTCCCAAGGAAGGCAGCATCAGCGTGCCTTACGTGATGAGCATCGTCGACAACGCCCCCCATCGGGCCAACGCCGAGAAGGTCCTGGATTTCGTCCTGTCCGAGCAAGGCCAGGCACTTTGGGCCAAGGCCTACCTGCGGCCGGTACGGGCGATGAAGATGCCTGCCGAGATCGCTGCGCAGTTCCTGCCCGACAGCGATTACGCCCGGGCCGGGGTGGTCAACTACGAGCAAATGGCGGCGGCACAGGAAGCCTTTTCCGCACGCTATCTGCGTGAGGTCAAGTAAGTGACCGCCTCGGTAATAAAAGCCCGGGCAGTCCGCTCGGGCAGGGCCTCGCTGCTGCATTTACGGCTGACCGCGGCCTGGGCCCTGGCGCCTGCCGCGGCGGTGTTGTTCGCGTTCTGGCTGTTGCCGCTGGCGCACCTGATCGTGCTGGGCGGGCAAAGTCGCGAGGGTAGCGAAAGCGGTTACTGGCAAGTGCTGAGCAGCGCGCAATACCTGGGCAGCCTGGCGCAGACCTGCCTGCTTGCCCTCGCCACGACCCTCGCGGCGCTGCTGGTGGGTGGCATCAGCGGGGTTTTCCTCAGTCGCCAGCGCTTCTTCGGTCGTTCGCTGCTGGTTGCCTTGTTGACCTTCCCGCTGGCATTCCCCGGTGTGGTCGTCGGGTTCCTGGTGATTCTGCTGGCCGGCCGCCAGGGTTTGTTCGCCAGTCTCGGTCTTGAGCTGGCCGGTGAGCGCTGGATTTTTGCCTACTCGCTGATGGGGCTGTGCATCGGTTACCTGTACTTCTCGATCCCGCGAGTGATCCTCACGGTGATGGCTGCTTGCGAAAGCCTGGATCGCAGTCTGGAAGAAGCCGCTCAATCATTGGGCGCCGGTCATTGGCGGGTGGTCTGTGATGTCATCGTCCCCGGCCTGGCACCGGCGCTGGTCTCGTGCGGGGCGATCTGCTTTGCGACTTCCATGGGCGCGTTCGGTACGGCGTTCACCCTGGGTACCCGGCTCAATGTGACCCCGGTGGCGATCTACAACGTGTTCACCAACTACGCCAATTTCGCCGTGGCCGCCGCACTGTCGGTGGTGTTGGGGGCACTGACTTGGGCGGTGCTGCTACTGGCCAGGCGCCTGGCGCACAATGCGAGGACTGTCCTGTGAGGCGCTCAACGCTGTTTGTCGGGCAACTGCTGTTCACCTTGCTGGTCTGCGCCTTCATGTTGGTGCCCGTGCTGATGTCGCTGCTGGCCGGGCTGACCCGCAATTATTTCCAGGGTGTCTCCAGCGGCCTGACGTTCGATTGGCTGGTGCAGGTCTGGCAGGCCTATTCGCCGACGGTCTGGCTATCCCTGCAACTGGCGGTGGCCTGTGCGTTGTGCGTTTGCGTGGTCGGGGTACCGGCGGCCTACGCGCTGGTAAGGATGAACAACCGCTTCAGCCGCGCGTTCGAGGAGTTGCTGGTGCTGCCGGTGGCAATGCCAGGCCTGGCCAGCGCCTTGGCGTTGCTGCTCACCTATGGCCAGTTCGGCGGATTTCGCGGCAGTTGGTTGTTCATTCTTGTCGGCCACGTGCTGTTCACCCTGCCGTTTCTGGTTCGTCCGGTAATGGCGGTGATGCAACGCCAGCACCTGCCGGTCCTGGAAGAGGCCGCCGCGAGCCTGGGTGCCGGACCGCTACGACGGTTCTTCAGTGTGGTGGTGCCCAACTGCCGGGCGGGGATCCTCGCCGGAGTCTTGATGGTCGTCACGCTGTCGCTGGGCGAGTTCAACCTGACCTGGATGCTGCACACCCCAATGACCAAGACATTGCCGGTGGGCCTGGCTGACAGCTATGCCTCGGCGAGGCTGGAAGTCGCCAGCGCCTACACCCTCATATTCCTGTTGATGATCGTGCCGCTGCTGATTGCGCTGCAGGCCATCAGCGCCCGCCTTTCCCGTGGAGAAAAACGATGAGCGGAACCACCATTCGCCTGGCGGGTTGCCGCAAGGCGTTCGCGGACGGCACCGTGGCCGTGCATGACCTGGACCTGACCATCGACGCCGGAGAAACCCTGGCGATCCTCGGCCCGTCCGGTTGCGGTAAAACCACCACCTTGCGGCTGATTGCCGGGCTTGAGCGCCCGGATGTGGGGCAGGTTTTTTTTGGTGACACCGATGTCACCCGCCTGCCCATCGAACGTCGTGACGTGGGCATGGTGTTCCAGAACTATGCGTTGTTCCCCAACCTGGATGTGGCCGGGAACATCGTCTATGGCTTGAAGATTCGCGGCATGGCGCCCGCCGAACGCAACAAGCGTTGCGCGGAGTTGCTGGAACTGGTCGGTCTGCGGGATCACGGCAAGCGTGGCATTCATGAGTTGTCCGGCGGTCAACGCCAGCGGGTCGCCCTCGCCCGTGCCCTGGCGCCCAAGCCCCGGGTCCTGCTGCTCGATGAACCGTTGGCGGCACTGGACGCGCAATTGCGTGAGCGCCTGCGCAGCGAGTTGGATCAGTTGCTCCGCCATCTGGGCATTACCGCGGTGTTCGTCACCCACGATCAGGGCGAAGCCATGGCCCTGGGCAATCGGATCCTGGTCATGGAACACGGCCGCGTCGCGCAGTTGGCCAGTCCACGGGACATCTACCAACAACCGGCCAACACTTTCGTCGCCAGTTTTGTCGGCAACCTCAACGCTTTCCCGGTACTTGAGCACATGCCCCTGGGCTTGAAAGTCAGTGGCGGAGAGTTGCCGTGGCGCGGTGGCGGGCTGCCTGCCACCGTCTACTGCCGGCCCGAGCATTTGCGGG
The DNA here is from genome assembly GCF_030687595.1 of Pseudomonas sp. FP2300. Classification (NCBI taxonomy): domain Bacteria; kingdom Pseudomonadati; phylum Pseudomonadota; class Gammaproteobacteria; order Pseudomonadales; family Pseudomonadaceae; genus Pseudomonas; species Pseudomonas sp. FP2300. The sequence continues at coordinate 3,551,493 of NZ_CP117440.1, read as the reverse complement.
TGATGGACAGCGAGGGGCATCTGCGTGGGCGCTTGGTGGGCCAGTTTTTCCAGGGCGCCCAAAGCCGCTTGCTGGTGGACGTCGGCGCCGCCCAACCATTGCTGGTGGACAGCACCGACGGCGTCATCCACACCCCCGGTTCACTGATCGCCTTGGCCGTCGAGCCGCAGGTGCTGTTCACCCTGGCATCGTGATATTCGTGTTTTCAGAGGCCTTATTTTGAATCATCCGTTTCTCATTGCGCAGATCAGCGACCTGCATCTCAAGGCCGGGGAAAAACTGACCTATGGCGTCGTCGATACCCTCGCCGCGTTGCGTCGTGCCGTCAATCATTTGAATTGCCAGGTGCCGCGTCCCGACATTGTGGTGGTCAGTGGCGACCTGGTGGACTTCGGTCGCCCTGACGAATATGCCGTGCTGCACCCCGAACTGGCGCGCCTGCACATGCCTTGCTACCTGGTGCCCGGCAACCATGACAACCGCGAACACTTGCGGGCGACATTTGCTGATCACCATTACCTGCCAAGCTTGCCCGGCGCCCCCCTGGATTGGGTGGTCGAAGAGTATCCGCTGCGCCTGATCGGCCTGGACAGCACGATTCCCGGCGGCCATGGCGGTCAGTTGCTGGACAGCCAATTGCGCTGGCTCGATGAACAATTGGCCTGTCGTCCCGAGGTGCCAACGCTACTGGTCCTGCACCATCCGCCGTTTGTCAGCGGAATTGGTCACATGGACCGCGAACCGTTCATCAATGCCTCGGCGCTGGAACAGGTCATCGCCCGCCATCCGCAGGTGGAACGCTTGCTCTGCGGACATTTGCATCGGCCGATGCAACGGCGCTTCGGCGGTAGCCTGAGCTGCGTCTGCCCCGGCACATCGCATCAAATCGTCCTGGATCTACAACCAACCGCTCCTGCGCATTTCAATCTGGAACCACCGGGATACTTGCTGCATCACTGGCATGGCCAGGGTTTGGTGACCCATAACGGTGTGTTTGGCGAATATCCCGGACCGTATCCGTTTTATGACGCTCATGGATTGATCGACTGATAACCCAGGGACTTTCACTCATGACATTCTTTGGAGATTCATCCTCTATCCAACTCTATGCATTGAAGTTTTTCTAACGATTTACCTAACGCATCGGCCTTTCATGTGATTGGCCGAGAGCTTCCTGCTGCCTTTTCAACATGCCCGGAACAGCGATTCCGCGGTGGAGTGCGTCCTGATGAAAGCCCTATTGCAAGTACTGAGTGTTTTAACCGGTGGAGTGAGTCTTGCCCTGAGTCCATTGGCGTCGGCTGACTTTATCAACGACAGTAAAGCCAACTTGAACTTGCGCAACTTCTACTTCAACAACGATAACCGTGACGGAGCCGCCGCGCCTTCGAAGACCGAAGAGTGGGGCCAGGCCTTCATGCTCAATTATCAATCCGGTTTTACCGACGGCACCGTCGGCTTCGGCCTGGACGCCATGGGCCTGCTGGGTTTGAAGCTCGACAGTGGCGCGGGCCGACATGTCGGTGGCTCGATGTTCCCCAACGACGGTGACAAGGCGGCGGATCAATGGGCCCGCCTCGGTGCGACGGCGAAGATGCGCGTCTCCAAGACCGAACTGCGCTACGGCACCTTGCAACCGAAACTGCCGATCCTGGTTTCCAACGATGGCCGCCTGCTACCGCAAACCTTCGAGGGTGGCCAGGTCACCAGCAATGACATCGACAACCTGACCTTCACCGCCGGCCAACTGGAACACGCCACTGGCCGGGCTTCCAGCGACAGCGCCGGTCTGGCCGTGGCGGGCGGCAGCCAGGAAAGCAACAAATTCACCTTCGCCGGTGGCGATTACAAACTGACCAAGGATCTGACCGCCCAGTATTACTACGCCAATCTCGAAGACTATTACCAGCAGCACTTCGCCGGTTTGCTGCATGTGTTGCCGCTGGGTGAATACGGCTCACTGAAGACCGACTTGCGTTACTTCAAGACCACCTCCGATGGCAAGAACAGCAGCGCGGCTGGTCGCGCCAGTGGTTACAAACTTGGCGGCTATACCAAGGACGGTAGCGGTGAAATCGACAACGATACCTGGAGCGCGGCGTTCATCTACTCATTGGGCGGCCACGCCATTACTGCCGGTTATCAAAGCGTTTCCGAAGACAGCAACTTTACGCAACTGAACCAAGGCGGCCTGGTGGGCAAAGGTGAAGGCGGCGCCAGTCTGTATCTCTACACCGACCGCACCATCCAGACATTCATCCAGGCCGGCGAACGCACGGCATTTGCCCAGTATGCCTATGACTTCGCAGCGCTTGGCGTTCCGGGTTTGAAGGCCTCGGTGATGTACCTCAAGGGCGACAATATCCAGACCACCAGCGGCAATGACGCCAGTGAATGGGAACGTGACATCTCCCTGGATTATGTGATTCAGAGCGGCGCATTGAAGAACGTCGGTTTCGGCTGGCGCAACGGTATGTCGCGAAGCGATATTGCCCGCGACCAGGATCAGAATCGGCTGATTGTGAGCTATAGCATTCCATTGATGTAACCGTGCAGAAGGAAGGAGCCGGCAGTACGCTCACTGCGGCTCCTTTCCTTCTACCCTTGCTGCGCTGAAACAACCGCGCGCACCTTCATGGGGCGTGGCGATTCGCATGATCAGGCAATAATCAGCCCGGATCGTGCAATCGGTCCCCAACATTGCTTTCTATAGTTAACCAGAGCCAAACCATCTGGAGCTGGTACCCCTATGAGCGCCCTCAATATCAACGGCCGTGAATACACGGTTGACGTAGACCCAAGCACCCCGATTCTTTGGACCCTGCGCGACACGCTGGGCATGACCGGCACCAAGTTCGGCTGCGGCGCGGCGCTGTGTGGTGCCTGCACCGTTCATCTGGATGGCCAGGCCATTCGCTCCTGCGTAACGCCCATCGCCGCCGCTCAAGGCAAGAAAATCACCACCATCGAAGCGGCAACCAATGGCAGCGACCCGGTCGGCACTGCCGTGCATGAGGCCTGGGTCAAGCACGACGTGGCGCAGTGCGGTTACTGCCAGAGCGGGCAGATCATGAGCGCGACGGCGTTCCTCAAGGCCCAGCCCAAGGGCAAGCAACCCACGGTCGCCGAGATCGACTCGGCCATGGCCGGCAACATCTGCCGCTGTGGCACCTACGCCCGTATCCGCGCCGCGGTGGCGGATGCCGCCAAAGCCCTTGCCTGATCGGAGTCCACCATGCTGAACGAAATTTTCCCCAATGAGCTGCCTCGCGCCCTGCAGCACAGCCTGGAGCGCGGTCAGGCCGATGGCCCCGCCACCCTTCCCCGTCGCAGCTTCCTCAAGATTGTCGGCATTGGCGGCCTGGCCCTCGGCGCTTTTCCTCACCTGGCCCTGGCCCAGGAGGCCAACGGCTCAGCCGCAACGCCGCTGAAACCGACTCAGCAGCCCTCCGCATTCGTGCAGATCGCCCCTGACGGCGTGGTGACGGTGACCCTCAACCGCCTGGAGTTCGGCCAGGGCGTACAGACCAGCCTGCCGATGATCCTCGCCGAAGAACTCGATGCCGACTGGAGCCTGGTGCGCAGTCGCAACGGCAACAGCGACGCCGCCTACCTGGATCCGAATCTAGGTATTCACCTCACTGGCGGTTCCAGTTCGATCAAGAACAGCTATACCCAATACCGCGAACTGGGCGCCCGTGCTCGCGGCATGTTGCTCGCAGCGGCAGCCGCGCGTTGGAACGTGGACGTGGCAAGCCTGAGCACCCAAGCCGGCACGGTGTTCGGCCCGGGGGGCCGTAAAGCGAGCTACGGCGAACTGGCCGAAGCCGCGATGGCAATGCCGGTGCCGGAAAAGGTCACGCTCAAGGATCCCAAGGACTTCCGAATCATCGGCCAGGCCACCACGCGCATCGATGCCAAGGCCAAGAGCAGCGGCCAGCAGGATTTCGGCATCGATATGCATCTGCCGGGGCAACTCACCGCGGTGGTGGCGCGTCCGCCAGTGTTCGGCGCCAGGATTGCCTCTTTGGACGACAGCGCGGCGCGGGCAACCAAAGGGGTAAAAGCCGTGTTTCGGGTGCCGCTGGACCGAGGCGCCGAAGGCGTTGCGGTGGTGGCGGACGGTTATTGGCAAGCGAAGCTGGCGCGCGATGCGCTGAAGCTGGAATGGGACCTGGCCAACGTCGAGAAAGTGGACAGTGAAAAACAACTGATCCAATACCGCGAGCTGGCCACTCAACCCGGGCCACGACAGTTCGACGCTGACATGACACCGCTTGCCAGCGCGCCGCATCAGTTGCAGGCCGAGTTTGTGTTCCCTTACCTCGCCCACGCGCCCATGGAACCGTTGAACTGCACCGTGCAACTTGCCCAGGGCCGTGCCCAGTTGTGGGTCGGCACGCAGTTTCCCGGCGGTGATGGCGCGGCGGCTGCACGGGTCCTGAATCTGCAACCCGAACAAGTCCAGGTCAATGTGCAGACGGCGGGCGGCGGTTTCGGCCGGCGTGGCGTGCCCACCAACGATTTCGTCGTGCTGGCTTGCGAGGTGGCCAAGGCCGCGCACGCCGCCGGGCTTGATGTACCGATCCGCACGCTCTGGAGCCGTGAGGACGATATCAAGGGCGGCTACTATCGCCCCATGCACCTGCACCGTGCGCACATCGGTTTTGACGACAGCGGCAAGGTGCTGGCCTGGGACCATGCCCTGGTCGGGCAGTCCATCGTCAGTGGCACTCCGTTCGAAGGAATGATCAAGAACGGCATCGATGCGACTGCAACAGAGGGCATGCGTAATCCTTATCCGCTGCCGATGCGCCTGACAGTCCATCACCCCAAACTCAACGTCCCCGTATTGTGGTGGCGCAGCGTGGGCTCCACTCATACGGCTTTTGTGATGGAAACGCTGATCGACGAGATCGCCCGCACCACCAAGCAGGATCCGGTTGCTTACCGGATGAAGCTGTTTGGCGACGAGAACCCGCGTCATCGCGCTGCGCTGCAACTGGCCGTGGACAAGAGCGAATACGGTAAACGTCAGCTAGCGGCGGGCCGCGCCTGGGGCGTGGCGGTCCACGAGTCGTTCAGTTCGGTGGTGGCCTACGTCGTCGAGGCCTCGGTAAAGGACGGACGTCCGGTGCTGCACAACGTGACTGCCGGCGTGCACTGCAATCTGGTCGTCAACCCACGCAGCATCGAGGCCCAGGTACAAGGCGCGGCGCTGATGGGACTGTCGATGTGCCTGCCTGGTGGCGCCGTCACCCTGAAGGATGGTGTGGTGCAGCAAAGCAATTTCGCTGACTTCAGCGTGCCGCGCATCACCGACATGCCGGAGTTTGCCGTTCACATCGTGCCTAGCGCCGAACCGCCTACGGGAATGGGCGAACCCGGCCTGCCGGCGCTGGCTCCTGCTTTTGCCAACGCCGTGGCGAGCCTGACAGGTAAACCGTTGCGTGAGTTGCCGTTCAAGTTAGCATGACAGGCGTGTGAGGCTGTCTGGTCGCAATGCCAGACAAGCCTCACGATCACAGACGAATCCGTTTGATATCCCGCTGCGGTGGTGCCCCAAACAGGCGGCTGTACTCACGACTGAACTGCGAGGCACTTTCATAGCCAACCAGCCCTCCTGCACTGCTCGCGTCGACGTTCTGGCTCAACATCAACTGCCGAGCGGCTTGTAGCCGCAATTGCTTCTGGTATTGCAACGGACTCATTCCGGTCACGGAGCGAAAATGCTGGCGAAACGTAGAAGGACTCATGTGGGCTTGTGCCGCCAGATCGTCCATGCGCAACGCCTGGCGAAAATTCAGTTTCAGCCAGGCGACCGTCTTGGCGATGTGCTGGCTGGGTGAACCGGCAGCGATCACATGCAGCAACTGCGGCGCGTGGGCACCGCTCAACAGGCGAGCGACAATCTCTTCCTTGATCAGCGGAGCCACCGTATCGAGCAGTAACGGTTCCTCCAGCAGGTCTATCAAGCGTCGCAGGGCGTGCAGCACCCCGGCATCCAGCGCCTGTACGGTAATCGGTCGAAACGCGTCGTCTCTCATGCGTTGTGACAACTGCATGCGCTCGGCTACCTGCATCACCATCGTGCTGTCGAATCGCAGCATCATGCCCAGGAATGGCTTGGCAACGCTGGCTTGGGAGACATGGGAAATGACCGGCAGATCCACACAGGTCACCATGGACTGGCCGGGCGCGTAGGTTAGTATCTCGTCCCCGATCATGGCTTGCTTGCGACCTTGCAAGGTCACGCCGATCCCCAGGCCGTAGATGCAATGCATCGGCGCGGTGATTGCTTTGCGCCGATGCAGGCTCAAGCCGGCAATGGCGGTGATCTGGTCGCCATCGCTTGGCACAAGCTGGCTGACCGAACCGGCCAGGCGACTGATGTCGCTGACAACCTGGTCGCTTTTGAAATCGCTGTGCACACTTCACTCCTTGAGAACATCGGGCTCACGACTTGTGGTGATGGCGAACACTGTTCGGCATCACCACAAGTCGTTGATCAATATGGACGCAAGTATGCTGGGTTGGCGATTCTAATCGCTTGCCTGATTGGCGTAATTTCTTGCACGATTCAACGAGCCATAACCGACACCAACCACACCAGGCCAGTTATGACAAGATGTTTCAATGAGCCAGGGATGCACAAAGTGATGGCTTGGATCGAAAACTAAAGACCCTGGAAGATGTAGCCGGTTGAACGTTGATCATCCAACGCGACACCTGCTTGCAGCAGTCGTTGGGCCAGGGCCGGCGTTTCGACCCGCACTTTCCAATCCAGGCCTTTCGGTGCCACGGGGGCGCGGTCGTAACGAATGATCGCTTCAGCCAACTGCTCTCGATCAGGCAAGTACACCGCCAATGCGTTGCCCTTCCAGGCAGCGACGTTCATGCCCATCGCTTCACACAGCGCAATCTTGGCCTGGGCATCGTCCCTGTCCGCCTGGCGGGAGCGTTCGATCTGATCAGCCAGGATCGGATCGACGACGCGGTCGGTAAACAGAACCTCGCCCGCCTCCCAGACCTCAGGAGGACAGACCTTGTCGGCTGGACGCAAGGCAATGAGCGGATTGATTTCCATCGGGTAGATTCGACAGACCAACGGCCGCTCTTCATAGATACCGCAACGCCCATCGTCACCAAGGTTGCGGCACTGCGTCAGCGCATTGCCCGCCAGTACCGCAACGACTCGAATCTGGGCATCGCCACTGGTGACAGCCACGGCCCGTTGAGCGCTGTGGGCGAATTGTCGAGGCTCTGAAGACCAAGTCGTCTCATCGAATGCCTCCAGTACGACCGCCACCTCATGTCCGCGTTGTAACCACTGTCTTGCTTCGTCCAATGTCAGTGGAATCAGCCGCCCCTTGCAGCAGATCCCGCAGCCGTTGCAGGCAAAGCGGATCGTGTCGTTTTCCATATCAAGCACTCATACACATGTTTTCGAACGCCTACAGAAGCCCCCGCCACTCGGATACACGCGTGGCAGGGCCTCAGGGCCGCGAGAGTATGTGGAGCGAAACGCCAATCCGTTTGCCGGATCCGCCGGCATAGTTGCCTGATCCAAGGTGATTCCAGGTCTCAGACAAATCGAAACCCTGCGATTTGGGCCGATGAACATCAGGAGTCGTTATTACCGTAGGATGCAGCTCCCTGGGCTAGCGCAGATGATCAGCATCAATCACAGCCTGGGCGAACGCCTGCGGCGCCTCTTGCGGCAGGTTGTGACCGATGCCGCCCTCGATCAAACGATGCTCGTATTTGCCGGTGAATCGCTTGGCATAGGCCTCGGCCGGTGGGTGCGGCGCACCGTTGGCGTCACCCTCCAGAGTGATGGTTGGTACGTTGATGGACGGAAAGGTCGCCAGTTTCTTCTCCAGCGTGTCGTATTTGGCCTCGCCCTTGACCAGGCCCAGGCGCCAGCGATAGTTGAAGATGGAGACGGCGACATGATCGGGGTTCTGCAAAGCGGCGGCGCTGCGGTCATAAGTCGCGTCATCGAAGTTCCACTTTGGTGACGCCAGTTTCCAGATCAGCTTGGCGAAGTCGTGGGTGTTCTTTTCATAGCCCAAGCGGCCACGTTCTGTCGCAAAGTAGAACTGGTACCACCACTGCAACTCGGCGGCCGGCGGCAGCGGCGCCTTGCCGGCTTCCTGGCTGCCGATCAGGTAGCCACTGACCGCCACCAGGGCTTTCACCCGTTCCGGCCACAGGGCCGCGACGATGTCGGCGGTACGGGCACCCCAGTCGTAGCCGCCGAGCACGGCCTGCTTGATGTTCAGTGCGTCCATGAAGTCGATAAGATCGCTCGCCAGCGCAGAAGGTTGGCCGTTGCGCACGGTCTTGGCCGACAGGAAGCGTGTGTCGCCGTAGCCGCGGGCATAGGGGATCAGCACGCGATAGCCCTTCTCGGCCAAAGCCGGAGCGACATCGGCGTAGCTGTGAATGTCATAGGGCCAACCGTGCAGCAGGATGACCACCGGCCCATCGGCAGGACCGACCTCGGCATAGGAAACGTCCAGCAGGCCAGCCTTGACGTGTTTCAACGGGCCGAAAGATGTGTGGCTGCCCGGCGTGATGGTGCCGATGGTGCTGGCCGGTACGTCGGCAGCGCTGGCCTGTGACGAGGCAAGTCCCAAGGTACCCAATTGCATCATGGCGAGTACCAGGATGGAGGGCGCGAGCAGGCGGCGGCGTGGTGCAGAAGTGTGGTGCGTCAGAGTCGTGTCCATGGCGGATTTCCTTGCGAACGGCGGGTGAGCCCGTGAGACCGCTTATGCTGTCTCGATGGGTCCATTTGACGCCGGCGAGGTATCCCGGATGTGTCATCGATGCGCTTAAAAGAAACAGTCCGTATCTGTGCGTGCGGTGGATACACAGAGATACATTGACTGATGGGTATCACGTGCCCACAAGGGCTTAACCCACGAGTATCTGCGACGTAGTCATCGCCAAAATCGGAAAACTCACATCCGTAGCATCCTTGCCAACTGATATCATTACGCCTTCACTCATGTAGCCGATATCTAACAAGGATTTTCATGTCCACCGATAAAAACCAGTTTGACGACTGGCTGAAGAAAAATCTCGTTCGTGACCTCGTATTCCGGGCGTTGGTCTGGTTGATCATTTCGGGAATCGCGACCTATTTTGCGATCCATACGCTAAATATTCAGCCGTTGGATTACCTGGACAGAATGGGTAACTCCCTGGGCCGGTTGGTGAACAGCGTGGGCAGTGCGTCGATCTTGCTCTGCGTGCCGGCACTTATGTTCAAGGATCTGGAGGCCAGCATAAAAAATCCCAAGCTTAAGGCCTTCATGGGGCGAGGCTTTGCAGGCGTAATCCGCCGACTGGCGGGCGATCTTTCATTGTGGACATTGGGCGCCGTAATAACCTTGTCGTCTTCCTTCCTCATGGTCGCCACGATAGTGGAGGTCAAGCGCTCCGATTACCTTCCGTTGGGGTTATTCTCGATAACTGCCCTCATGATGATTACCGGGGTGGGAGCTATCAACTTTTTCGTCAGGCGCAGTGCACCTACACCGTTGACGACAATCACGAACAATCCGATCTTGATTTCCCTCGTCTATGGGCTTGCCACAGCTCTGCTCGCTTTTATCGTGCTGAAGCAACTCCAATTCATATAGTCCCTCATAATCAGGGATGTCTTCGCGCGCTGAGCTCACACGCAGCGCGCACATTTAGAGGCATCAACGCAAAACATCTGAAATTTTTCATGACGCTTTTCCATCCCATACCTGGATTTATAAGCTTTTCAGACCGCCCCGCCCTTCCTGTGAAACGCCTCCCCCAACAGCGCCAACCGCTGCACCATTGGCGGCAGGCTTTGACTGCTTCGGGTCAGGATGCCAATGTTGTCGGCGTTGCGCTCAGCCACGGTCTGCACGCTTTGCAAGCGCTCATTGATACCCATCGACGCCTTGGATTGTTCCTGGGTGGTGCTGGCGATGAGGTCGTTGAAGTGGTTGATCACGGCAATGTCTTCCACCACGGCGTGCAGCAATTGCGAGGCCAATTGGCTGGCGGACACGCAGCGCTCCACCCCGTCGCGGCTGTCTTGCATGGCGACAGCGGCCTGGCGGCTGCCCTGCTGTAGCTTGGCAATGATCTGCTGGATCTCCGTGGTGGATGTCGAGGTCTTTTGGGACAGGGTCCGGACTTCGTCGGCCACCACCGCGAAACCACGGCCCTGCTCGCCGGCCCGAGCGGCCTCGATGGCGGCGTTGAGGGCCAGCAGGTTGGTTTGTTCGGCGATTCCATTGATTACATCGAGCACCTGGGCGATCTGCTGTGCCTGTTCAGCCAGGACTTGCACGGTGTCGTTGGTCAGGTTGATGCGACCGGCCAGCTCGACGATCTCTTCTCGGGTCTGATCAACCGTGCTGCGCCCGCGATTGACCTGCTCGTTGGCCTGGCCGGCGCGCTGCAAGGTCTGGTCGACATGGCCGGCAATGTTCTCCATGGCCTGGACCAGATGGCTGATCGCACTGCTCATCTGTGCCACTTCATCGAGCTGGTGGCGGGCGCCGGTTTCCAGGGTCTGGCCGACCTGGGACAGGTCCTGGCCCAGGTCCGAGAGGTTTCGGGTGTCGCGTACTACGCCGTCCACCAGTTGGGTAACCTGCTGGAGGAAATGATCGAAACGCTCGCTCGAAGAGACCTTGACGCCCTCGCTGTGCTGCCTGCCAGCGTCGTTGCTCAATTGCGCAGCCGCCACCAGAACCTTGTCGAGCACATCCTGGTTTTCCGTGGCGTCGGCCAGGCTCTGGTTCGCCAGGTAAATCAGGATCACACTTTCCACCACCACGTAGAACGCGTGGAGAAAGATCATCGACCAGCCAGCGTGGGTATCCATCACAAACACCGGATAACCCTGGTGTTGGAGCCAGTGAAAACCGAGGTGATGAACCGCAATGGTGGCAGCGGCAACGACAATCGGCAGCCAGTCACGGTAGAACGTCAACACGGCCAGCAGCACGAAGATCCCGAAGTGGAATTCGATCACGCCCCGGGTCTGGTTGATGTGCAATGCCGCCATGACCATCAACGCCACCGCGATGATGCAACGCATGGCCCGAGTGCCCGCCAGGACACGGTAAAGCGCGGTGCTCGCCACGCAGGTAGTCGCCCCGACCAGCAGCGCCTGGGTAAACGTCGAGTGCAGGTATGCCAGGCTCAGGGAATACAACAACGTGAGCCAAAGCAGCCCCAACATGATGCGATCGGCTTTACGGTGGTGATCGTTAAAGCGCACGGGCGATGTCATGGGGTCGTCCTTTTCAAAGACTCGGAGGGTCCGTTACCAATGCCGTTCACGTCTTGGCGGCGTTTCGAGATGGAACTTTAACTAATTACCATTAATTAGTGGCACTACGCCACCAAGCTTTTCTCATGGGTCTTTGCTTTATGATGTTCGCCATCCCATGACTGACTGATGGAACCCCCATGACTTTCGATTTCGACACGGTATTGGAGCGCCACGGCACCGGTAGCACCAAATGGAGCCGCTACCCGGCCGATGTGTTGCCAATGTGGGTCGCCGATATGGACTTCCCTGCCCCACCGGTGATCATCGACGCGCTCCACAAGCGCCTTGAACATCCGATGCTGGGCTACAGCGTGGCCCAGGACAATCTGCGTGCCGCCGTCGTGGCTGACCTGTGGAGCAAGTACGCGTGGCGCGTCGAGCCCCAGCAGATCGTGTTCCTGCCGGGTGTCGAACCGGGTTTCAACATGGCGCTGCATGCCTTGGTAGAACCCCAGCAGAATGTCGTGGTGCAGGTGCCCAACTATCCACCGCTGCGCAACGCCCCGGGTCACTGGCAGTTGAACAAAGTGGAATTGCCATTCAACCCGGTCAACGGTGAATTCCAGACGCCATTGGCCGCGTTGCGCGAAGCGTTGCAAGGCGGCGGCGCCCTGTTGCTGAGCAACCCTCACAACCCGCTGGGCAAGGTGTTTGACCGCGAAGAACTCAAGGCGGTGGCTGATATTTGTCTGGAGCAGGACGCCTGGATCATCTCCGATGAAATCCATGCCGAGCTGTGTTTCGACGGCCGCGTGCATATTCCCACCGCGTCCCTCAGTGCGGAAATTGCCGAGCGCACCATCACCCTGATGTCCGCCAGCAAGGCCTTCAACATCGCCGGGTTGAAGACCTCGTTCGCCATTATCCAGGACGCCAAGGTGCGCGAACGGGTCAACAGTGCCCGGGCCGGCATGGTCGACAGCGTCAATGCCCTGGGCCTCGAAGCGACCCGTGCGGCCTATAGCGAAGCCGGCCCATGGCTCGAAGCCTTGAAAACGTATCTGCAAGCCAACCGTGATTACCTGGTCGAGGCGGTGCACACTCGCCTGCCGGGCGTCACCATGACCGTGCCCCAGGGCACTTACCTGGCCTGGCTGGATTGCTCCGGGTTGGGGCTGGATGACCCGCATGGATTCTTCCTCAAAGAAGCCAAGGTCGGGCTGAGCGCCGGGCTGGATTTTGGCGATGATGCCGGTCAGTTCGTGCGCTTGAACTTCGGCTGTCCACGGGCGTTGCTGGAAGAAGGCATCGCGCGGATGGAGCGCAGCCTGAAAGCCAGGGGCTGATCCGCCCTGTGGCGAGGGGATTTATCCCCGCTGGGATGCGAAGCGGCCCTAAAAACAGATCACTCGTTGTATCAGATTAACTTCGTGTGCTGTTTATTGGGGCTGCTTCGCAGCCCAACGGGGATAAATCCCCTCGCCACACTCGCCACAATAGTCATCTGCCACGATCGCTTTATTCATGCATATCCGGCGCATGGACAAAGCACAGCTTGTTCCCTTCCGGATCGCGGCAATACGCCCCGAAATAGCCTTCGCAATACTGCGGCCTCGGGCCGGGTGGGCCTTCGTCGAAGCCGCCCATGGCAAGCGCCTGCTCCCACGCGGCGCGAACGGTTTGTGGGGAGTCGGCGGCGAAGCTCACTTGCATGCCATTGCCCCAGGTGGCGGGCAGCCCATTGAAAGGCAGCTGGACGAAAACCTGCGGCCAATGCTTGCCGGGCCGCCGCCAACCCTCCCCCGGTGGGCCCGAGTCGTTTTCGCCCTCGATGCGCTCCAGCCCAAGGCAGCCGAGGACCGCGTCGTAAAAAGCGACCATTTTCGGCAGATCGCGCGCACCGATCTGTATGTGGCTGAACATTGCCTTGCTCCTTATCGAAACCGTACCGACATTGGAGAATACAGCATCGTCCGATGTTCGCCGGTGTCCGCTACTCAACGACGAAACGCCCGTCATCACGCTCATCGACTGGCAAGAAAATCCGACCGAACTCTGCCCGAAACCCCATAGTCCACCCTCCATTGCAACCAGCCTGGAGAATGACAATGGTCGACTACCCTTTCCCGCCTTTCCCGAAACAAAGCCAGCCGGTGCCCGGCAGCCAGCGGAAAATGGAACCCTACCCGGACTGCGGCGAACAGAGCTACACCGGCTCCGCAAGACTGGCGAACAAAATCGCCCTGATCACTGGCGCCGACAGCGGCATCGGTCGCGCCGTGGCCATTGCCTTCGCCCGTGAAGGCGCGGATGTGGCGATTGCCTACCTGGACGAGCATGAAGACGCCAAGGAAACCGCGCGCTGGGTCGAGCAGGCCGGGCGTCAATGCCTATTGCTGCCGGGTGACCTGGCCAACAAAGACCAGTGCCGCAAAATCGTCGATGAAACCGTCGCCCGCTTCGGGCGCATCGACGTCCTGGTCAACAATGCCGCCTTTCAAATGACTCATGAAAGCCTCGAGGAAATATCCGACGAAGAATGGGTGCGCACCTTCGATATCAACATCACGGCGATGTTCAGGATCTGCCAGGCCGCCTTGCCACACATGAAGCCCGGCAGCTCGATCATCAACACCAGCTCGGTCAACTCCGACATGCCCAAGCCGACGCTGCTGGCCTATGCCACCACCAAGGGCGCCATTGCCAACTTCACCGGCGGCCTGGCGCAAATGCTCGGCCCCAAAGGCATTCGCGTGAACAGCGTGGCGCCAGGGCCGATCTGGACGCCATTGATCGTGGCGACCATGCCTGAGGAGGAGGTTCAGAATTTCGGTTCTCAAACGCCGCTTGGCCGCCCGGGCCAACCGGTTGAAGTGGCGCCGATCTATGTGCTGCTGGCCTCGGACGAAGCCAGCTACATTTCCGGAGCCCGCTATGGGATTACCGGGGGCAAGCCGATCCTCTGATCGAGGAAACCGAGGCAGATTTTGTGACGAGGGGATAAATCCCCTCGCCACAGTCAACTTCGGGGCTACTCCTTGGCAATCACCGAAATCTTCCCATTGCGCTCGATGATCGCAAACTTGATCTGCTCCAGCGTTTCGATGCCCTGGCTCGAACGTGCGGCCTCCATGATGTCCTCTTCCACTAATCGGGCATGGCGCATGCGGCCCTGCAGTATCCGACCGTTCTCGACAATGATGGTCGGACCGCCGTCGATCAATCGTGAAACCCGTTTGGAACGCTGCTTGAGCAACGACAATCCGACGTCGATGGCAATCAAGGTGACGATCACCATCAGCGCGTTGGTCAACGAAAAATCGTCTCCCAGCAGCGCCTGTTGGGTGGCCTCGCCGATGATCATCAACAATACGAAGTCGAAAGTGGTGAGGTCCGCCAGGGAGCGACGCCCGGCGATCTTGAACAACACCAGCAACGCCATATATATCGCGGCGGCCCGCAGTACCGAGTCCATAGGTCACCTAAGGGAAAATGAATTGATCGAAACCGAGCGAGGTGCCACCGGGCATGGACAGGCGGCCGTGATAAATCCCCAGACCCTGACCGAGCAATGAGAGATACAGGCTGGCCTGCCCTTGGGCATCCGCCTGGACCCAAAGCCGCATGCCTTGACCGGCACTTGCAGAGCGCATAGGCAGAGGTTGCAACGTTTGCACCTCAAAACCTTGCAGCCATGCGCCGCCCAATTCAACTTCCAGCACTGCGTTGGGTTGGCCCTTCATATGAATGATCATCGGATTGCTGGAGCCGTTGCGATGGAACATCTCGTACTCGACACCGAGACTGCCATCGCCGCTTCGTAGATCGCGCGAACTCAAGGGGCCGCGGGAGAACAAGCCAAGTAGCGTCATGATCACCAACGCCACCAGGACATACCAGCCCACCCGTTCGAAACGCCAAACCTTGAGTTGGTAATCCATATCCTCTCGCACTGGATACACGCGGCTGTGAAAGTCCTCTGGTTCAATGTGCCGGGGCATGGTGACTCCTTATTTATCTGCGTTCACCGGCCAAAGCCCGTTGGTGGAAGTGCCGCAGTTGAAGAAGCGCGTGTTCAGCAGCCCATAACTGCACCTGGCCGCGACTGCCAAAGAAGCGTTCCTGGCGACTGAACAGTGCGCGTTGGCCGTTCACATCGAACGCCCAGGCAAAGCACACCGTACCGGCGGGGATACCATCCATGTCGTCCGGCCCGAGAATGCCGGTGGTGGCCACCGCCGCATTGGCGTTAGCGTCGTGCAAGGCGCCGAGGACCATTTCTTCGGCCACTTCGCGGCTGGTGAGATTGAACATCTCGATGGTTCGCGGGCTGACCCCAAGCAGCCGTTGCTTGGCTTCCGGGGAGTACACCACGTAGCCGCTTTCGATCAGCGAACCGCAGCCCGGCACCTCGGCCAGTAACGTGACGATCTGGCCAGCGGTGCAGGATTCGGCTGTGGTCAGCCGCAGTTCATGTTCACGCAGGTACTCACAAATGAAGTGGGCAACGGTCATGGCAAGCAGTCCTTTCAGGGGGCTGATGGGTTGACCCTTGCCGCTGTTATTCATTCCCTTTATCGCGCCGCGGACCGCATACGGCAAATAAATGAAACCGTGCCCCGATCCTGAACCTCAAATCCATAGGAGCCTCATGCAGAGGCCGTCTTGATCAGGAGGTCGTCATGTCTGCACCTTTCGTCAAACTGTTCACCCATCCCGAGTTCGCCTGGGCGGACATCCGCGAACAAGAGCAGGCTCATCCGCGCCATTATCTGGGCCATCTGCTGTTGCTGGCCTTGATTCCTGCGGTGTGCCTGTTCATCGGTACCACCTGGACTGGCTGGAGCCTGGCCGAGAACGAAACCGTACGGCTCAGCAGCGCCAGCGCACTGCAATTATGCGTGCTGCTGTACCTGACCATCGTCGCTGGCGTGGCCCTCATGGGTTTGTTCATTCGCTGGATGTCACGCACTTTCGACGCGCGTCCAACGATCAACCAGTGCATTGGTTTTGCGGCCTATACCGCCACGCCTTACTTTCTGGCCGGAATCTTCGGGCTCTATCCCAGCCAGTGGCTGGCGGTCGCCGCATTGGGCCTGGCCTCGGCGTATTCGACGTTCTTGCTGTTTGTCGGGCTGCCCAAGTTCATGAGCCTCAAGAAGGAACAAGGCCTGCTGTACTCAGCCAGCGTCTGGGGCGTCGGATTGTTGGTGCTGGTGACCATCCTGGTGGAGATGATCCTGCTGTGGTTCAACGTGTTGCAGCCGGAATACCTGCGTTTTCCGGCGAGTTGAGCGCCGACTTTTGGCGAGGTTCACCTGTCACTGGGCCGACTTCTTGGGCTTTTTCATGCCAATCCGCCGACGCATGTCGGCGGTGATGCTTTGGCGGGTTTTCTTGAGGTCGGCCCAAGGCTCATGACCAACCTCCGCCAGACGCTCATGAACATTGTGCACATTCCACAGATTCGCCCCCTTGAGCTCGGCCACCTCCTCGCGAAAGATCGGCACAGACACCGGTAACCCTTCCCGGGTCCGCGCGGCGTAGGCGCAGATGGTGGTCGCGCCCAAACCATTGCGCAGGTAATCGATGAAGATCCGCCCTACCCGGTTTTTCGGTCCGGACACCGCCGAAAACCGGTCCGGCAACAACTTGGCCATGTGGCTGACAATCGCATGGCTGAAGTCCTTGACCTCGTCCCAACCCAATTTGCGCGTCAATGGCACCACCACATGAATGCCCTTGCCACCGCTGGTCTTGAGAAACGCCTTGAGCCCCAATTCATCGAGCACCGATAGCGTGAGCTGTGTCGCTTCGACCATGCTTTTCCAGGGCAGCGCCGGGTCCGGGTCAAGGTCGAGGACGAAGCGATCGGGCTTGTCCAGGTCAACGGAAGTCGCATTCCAGGTGTGCAGTTCGACCGTGCTCATCTGCACCGCGCCGATCAGCGCCTCGGCGTTGTTGATGATCATCACCGGCTGCCCGGTCAGCGCCTTGTCCAGGCTGGTGATGCCGGGAATCGCCAGGCGCTCGGCGTTTTTCTGGAAGAACAGCTCACCAGCGATACCTTCTGGCGCCCTGACCAAGGCCACCGGGCGATCCGCCAGTTCCGGCAGGATGAACTCGGCAACGCTGGCGTAGTATTCGGCCAGTTGCAACTTGGTGGTGCCACTGCTGGCATCAATGATTCGTTCCGGATGGGTGATGCGGACTTTGCCGTCCATGGCCGGTGTCTTGGCTTTTGCCTTGGACCCGCCCGTGCTTTTGCTCGGTGCCACGGCAGGCTCATCCTTGGCGCGGGTTTTCTTCGCTGCGGCGGTTTTTTTCACGGGTTTGGCAAGTTCCTGGGTGATGTCCCTGGCCGGCTTGTCGTTGCGCAAACCATGGAAGACCGCATGGCGCACCGAGCCTTCCTTGGTCATCTCGGCAAAGGCCACCTCGGCCAACAGCGTCGGTTCGAGCCAGTGCACGCCCTTGGCTTCGTAACCGGTGGGCGGGTTCACCACGGCGGCCTTTTTCGTCTCCAGCGGCAGCAATTGCTGGTAGATGCTTTTAAGGGTGGTTTCGTTGAACCCGGTGCCGACCTTGCCGGCGTAGCGCAACTGGCCGCTGTCGGCGTCATGCAGCCCCAGCAGCAAGGCTCCGAAGGCGCTGCGCGCGCCTTTGGGGTCGCTGAAGCCCACTACCACGAATTCCTGGCGATTCTTGCACTTGAGCTTGATCCAGTCGTTGCTGCGCCTGGACACATAGGCGCTGCCGACGCGCTTGCCGATCAGCCCTTCCATTTGCATCTGGCAGGCGCTGTTGAGCAGCGCCTCAGGGGTTTCCTCGAAGGCATCGGAAAACCGCAACAAGGGGCTTTTGTTGGGCTCCAGCACCGCGGCCAATGCGGCCCGGCGTTCTTGCACCGGTACTTTGCGCAAATCCATGCCGTTGAGGTAAGGCACGTCGAACAGGTAATAGGCGATCTTGCCGCTGCTGCCGACCTCGAAGGCGTTCTGCAAGGCCTGGAAGTCCGGAACGCCCTGGTCGTTGGCAACCACCATTTCACCGTCGAGCCAGGCCGATTCCAACCCCAACGCGGCCAAGGCTTCGGCCTGTTTTGGCAGTTTGTGAGTCCAATCATGACCATTGCGGGTGAGCAGCCTGACGTCTCCGCTTTCGATCCGCGCCATGACCCGGTAACCGTCGAACTTGATTTCGTAGAGCCATTCGCCGTCGGGCGCACTTTCCACCAGCGTCGCCAGTTCCGGCTTGAGGGTTTCCGGCAGCGGCCCGGCGACCGCGCCGCTGAGGGTGGTTTTCGAGGGGCGTTTCGGCGATTTCGGCTGAGCGGCCTTTTCCGGTTGTTTCACCGCTTTGGTTGCAGCGGCCTTGCCCCGGCGCTTGGGCACGAGGGTGCGATCGCTGAGCACACTGTCCGGCTCGGCCTGGACCACGTCATATTCACTTTCAGGGCGAGCCGCATGGTCCTGATGCTTGATCAGGAACCACTGTTCCTGTTTACCGGGCATGTGCGTGCGCACCAGGTTCCACAGGCCGCTGAGCTTTTCGCCTTGCAACTCGAACTTGAGCCGGCCTTTTTCATAGGCCTCATGGGGGTCGCCCTGGGGAATCCAGACGCCCCGGTCCCAGACGATGACGTCACCGGCGCCGTAATGGCCTTCGGGGATGCTGCCCTCAAACGTCGCGTAATCCAGCGGATGGTCTTCGACATGCACCGCCAGGCGCTTGGCTTTCGGGTCCAGGGAAGGTCCCTTGGGCACTGCCCAGCTCTTGAGCGCGCCGTCCAGCTCCAGGCGGAAGTCATAATGCAAGCGCGAGGCGTCGTGCTTTTGAATGCAGAACTGCAACGCGTGGGCGGTTTTCGCCGATTTTCGTGAACGCTTCGCCGCCGGCTCCGGGGTGGCGGCGAAATCACGCATGCGGTTGTAGTCATCCAGGGTCTTGCTGCTCATGGACCACCTGCCACCTGTTGCAGCGCTGGAGAGGCGGCCGGCATGCCGGCGGTTTCCGCGAGCAGTTGATCAACCACGCGGTTCAAGGCCTGTTCGACAGAATCGCCCAGCAGCAGCCCCTGTTCGAAGACGACGATTTGCCGGTCGGCGCTGGTGCCTTCCTGCACCATGCGCCGTGCCTGCTTGAACACCTCCTGGACGCCCAGCTCGGCCGCGGTCTCCCCGAAGGTCTGCTCCGCCAGGGTCAGCCATTCACCGATCAGCATCGGCTGTTCCTGCCCCTCGACGATAAATTCCGCGAGAATCCCGTGGCGTTTGGCCCGCCAGCGGTTTTGCTTGAGGATCCACTGGGACATCTGGCTGTAGCGAGCGCCGGGCCGAGGTTGTGCCACGGCGTGGGCTACCATCAGGCGAAACAACGAGACGAGGCAAAGGACGTCTTCGACCCGCGGACAAGCATCGCAAATACGCATCTCCAGCGTGGGGTAACGTGAGGACGGTCGTATCACCCACCAGCAATCGCTGGGCTGGTGAATGGAACCAGTGCGCATGAGCATGTCGACGTAGCCGGCGAATGCCGACTCGTCTTCGAAGTATTCCGGCACGCCCATGCGTGGCCATTCATCGCAGGCCACTTGCCGGTAGCTGCTAAATCCACTGTAGCCACCGTTCCAGAACGGCGATGAAGCGCTCAGGGCCAGGAACATCGGCAACCAGGGCAGGATCTCATTCATGACCCGCACCCGATCCTGCGTGGCCGGGACTTCCACATGGACATGCAAGCCCGACAGCACGCTGCGCCGCGCTACCCGCTGGTAATCATCGAACAGTTGCTGGAAATGCAGCTCGTCGGTGGGTTGCAGCACCTGGGCCGCCCTCGGGTGTGAACCGGCGCTGAGCAGGCCCAGGCCATACGGTGCCAGTCGCTGGTTCAGGCCCGTACGTACCTGGCTCAGGTAGTCGGCGGCCTCGGCCAGGCTGCGAAAGATGGGCGAGGCCATCTCGACCTGGCACTGGAACATTTCATGGGCAAAATGCTTGCCCAATTCGGCCTGGCACGCCGCAACCGCTTGCGCGGGTGGCTCGCCTGGCATGCAACGGGTTTGCAGATCGGTAATGAAATACTCCTCTTCAATGCCGAATTTCATGCGCCTGTTCATCGATAGTCCCTCCGATAACCCCGCCTATACCTGCTCCGATGCGGGTTACAACCAACGCCACCACGGCGATCCTTTCCACGTCCTGATAACCCGGCGTCAGCAATTCCTCACCGAACACGTCCGGGTCCAATTCCTTGTAGGTCCAGCCGAAGTCCGCTGAGTCACGCCACTGGCCCAGGGCCTCCAGGAACGGGTCGCGTCCATCTATCATCGCCACACCGGTGTAGAGCACCAGCGAGCCACCAGGCGTGAGCCGGGGCAAGGCCTGGTCGACGATGCGCAACGACAGCCCGGCACCCAGTACGCCGCCGCCATGGCGATAGGCGCGCTCGGATGGATCGGCCATGTACGGCGGGTTGGCGACGATCAGGTCGAAGTTGCCTGGCACGTCCTGCAGTACGTCGCTGCGGGCGACCTCGACATTGGCCACCTCGGCCAGCGCCGCATTCACGGCGCTCAGGCGCAGGGCTTGCGGATTGATGTCCACCGCCAGCACCTGAGCTTCACGCCGGGCGCGAGCGATCACGATCGCGCCAACGCCGGCGCCACAACCGATATCCACGGCACGATGCACCGCCGTGAAATTCTGTTGCAGATGAGTATGGATCAGTTGGGCGAAGCGGTAGCTGTCAGGGCCGAAAAACACCGCGTCGGTGGCCTGTGTCGGGAACTGCGAATGAGCGAACAGCAAACCATCCAGGCTCGACCAGCGCACCCGGCTACGCAGCAAGCCGTCACACTCCGCCAGCACCTGGGCGTCTTGCAATTGCCGCTGTTCATCGGCGCTGATCAGCCCCGGCGCAAACGGCCGTGACCAGCCGAACACGTCCCGCAAAGTCTTGGAACGCTCGTTGCCGGGACGCTGGTTGACCCGTTCGTGGGTCAACGGGGTCGGGGTGATAAAGCGGTAGCCGTCGGCTTGCAGGCGTCGGCCCAGTTGCAGCAGCGCAAGGTCCTGTTCGGACAAGCGTTCTTCTTCATTCATGCAGGGCTCCCTAGCGAAGAGCGGATTTGAGTTCAATGAACCGGCGAGTCGCCAACAGCCCTGCCGGATGGCTATGACACCGGGCGCAGAGCCAGGGCATCAGAATCTGCATCTGCTCATCGGGTGCCCGGCCTTGCAGGGACTGTTGCAGGCTTTGCACATCGGGATCATCGATCGATGTCGCCGGTTCGCAAGCCGCAACCGGCCCGCGCCGGGCGCCGGACCTGGTGCTCTCGTCCAGCCAGTCACCAGCAATCCAGTCATGCAGCAGCTGTTTCTCGTAGGGGCTGAACACCCCGAACATGGCCGCCCCTGCCCCGTCGATCAGCGTCCAGAAACGGCTGTTCTGCGGGTCTTCATGGCGCTTGATCCAGCCTTTGTTCTGCATGGCCGCCAGGAACCCCTCCAACTGGCCCGGCACCGAGAGCCACTGGTTGACGGTTTTGCCTTCGAACTTGCAGTAATCGGAATGCATGTGCTGGCCGAACGGGCGTTTGCGCTCGAGCATGTCCAGCATTTCGCGGTCCAGGTCGAACGAACCGATGATGTCCCGGCTGCCCTGCCCCAGGTCATTGAGGCGATAACCCAAAGTGACCCGGTGCCAGAAAGCGTCACGGTCGGCCTCCAATGGCAGCAGTTGCAGCAATGCTTGCACGGCCTTATGGGCGTGGCCGGTGCTGGCGTTGTCGATGGTGACGTGAAGGGTGAAATAGTACGGATCAATGTCCAGTTCGCTCAGCTCATAGGCGCTGATCAACAGATGCAGGGGCAATTGTTCATAGCCCAGGTTGTAGCCGATGACCTCTGGCAGGTATTCGTCGCCGGCATAACCCAGGGCCAATTGCACGGTGCCTTGCAGATAAAGGTCGTCGTCGATGTCCGGGGCGTCGGACAGGTCGTATTCGGCGAGCAACTTGCGATAGATCACCACATGGTTTTGCGAGGGGTGACCGTCCCCCAACTCTTCCAGGTAGGTGCACAGCAACCCTTCGAACCGATGGTCGTGCCAGTGTTTGAGCACGCCGTACAGCCAGGCGCCGTCGACCCGTTTGGTCGGGGCTACAGCCTGCAGAAAGTACAAGGCATGGGCCTTGCCACTGAAGAACTCCCGTGGACCGCCGCTTTTGCGTCGTTCCAGATAATCAGCGTATTGCCGGGCCACGCCGGCGCTGTGCTGCTCGACCCAGGCCTGCAGCGCCATGGGATCATCGGGCATTTCCTGGGGGAGCGCCGCAGCATTTGCGATGCATTCCTTCAGGAACGCCTGGGCGACGGCTTGCTTGTCAGCGTCATCGGGGCCCTGGAGCAGTCGCTCATAGCACCGGCGCACGTGCCCGTCGGGGCTGACAGGGTGCATGGTTGCCGGCTGGGATTGAAGGGGTGTCAGCGCAGTCATAAGGGCCTCTTGGGTTCTCGGCGGACGCTGAGTCAGAACGTCTCTTCTCTTGCAGAGCGCCAGGAGCGGCGAAAAATTCCGTTGGATTGAAAGGCAGGCGGATAAACGGAGCTGTGCAGTTTTGGTGGGAACCCTCGCTTCGCTCCGAGCCTCGAATGAGTGACAAGTGCGCCAATACCAGAAAGTAGACACTTTGTGGCGAGGGGATTTAGCGAAACGTCGCACCGCCCCGCTGGGTCGCGATATGGCCCCATGCAACTGGCTCCTCGGTGTTGCAGATTGATCGAGGGCTGCTACGCAGCCCAACGGGGATAAATCCCCTCGCCACACGGTTTGATGTTGGTCGCACATCTCTGCGTTGCGGCTGGCCGATCCGATACCCAAGGAGCAACGATGACGTTCACAGTATGGGTAGCGGTGCTTGGCGCCGTGTTGCTGACCCTGGCCCTGACCTCCTCCTACCTTCGCTGGATGCCGGTCACCACCTCGGCGATGTGCCTGGTGTTGGGCGTCGCCATCGGGCCGATGGGTTTGGGTGTGCTGAAGCTGGACATCAGCGACTCGTCGGTCTGGATGGAGCACCTCACGGAAGTCGCGGTGGTGTTTTCGCTGTTCGTCAGTGGCCTCAAGTTGCGCTTGCCCCTCAAGGACCGAACCTGGCGCGTAGCCTATGGGCTGGCCGGGCCGGTGATGATCCTGTGCATCGCTGGCCTGTGCCTGGCATTGCATTATCTGTTCGGTCTCGGTTGGGGCGTATCGATGCTGATCGGCGCGATGCTGGCGCCCACCGACCCGGTATTGGCGGCGTTGGTGCAGGTCAATGATGCAAGGGATGACGACCGGGTGCGTTTCGGGTTGTCGGGCGAAGCGGGGCTGAACGACGGCACGGCGTTTCCCTTTGTGATTCTCGGCCTGTTGATGCTGCACGAGGACGGCAGCGGTTTTCTCGGTGACTGGTTGTTGCGTAACGTTCTCTGGGCCGTGCCGGCCGGGCTGCTGGTCGGTTACTGGATGGGCCGCGGTATTGGCAAGCTGACCTTGTCGATGCGCATCAGGAATGCCGACAGTACGTTGTCACCCAATGATTACCTGGCCCTGGCACTGATTGCCCTCGCTTACGTCGTGGCCGAGTGGATCCAGGGCTACGGCTTTCTTTCCGTGTTCGCCGCCGGCCTGGGGCTGCGTCAGGCCGAGGTCAAATCCACCGATGAAGCGGCACCGCCGGCGGAACACCTGGTGCAACCGGTGGTGGGCCACGAGACCGTCGATCCCCAACAGGCCGTCCTCGGCGATACCGAGTCGCTGGACGATAGTCAATTGGCCGCAGGGGTCATGATGAGCGACATGCTGGCGTTCGGCAGCCTGGTGGAGCGCTCGATGGAAGTGTTCCTGGTGACCTTGCTGGGGGTTGTCATGGCAACCCATTGGGATAGCCGTGCGCTGCTCATCAGCGCCCTGCTGTTCATCGTGATTCGCCCGCTGAGTGTACTGATCGTGCCCTGGCGGCGATTGCTGGACACGCCGCAACGATTGCTGATCGGCTGGTTTGGCATTCGTGGGATCGGCAGCCTGTTTTATCTGTTCTTCGCCTTGAACCATGAGCTGCAACCAGAAGTGGAGCAACTGTGCATAAACCTTACCCTGTCGGTGGTGGCCTTGAGCATTCTGGTCCATGGCGTCACGACCCAGCCCACCCTGGCCTGGTACGAGCGTCATAAAAAATCGAGCTGAGGCGAGTGGGCCTCAACTACCTGGATCGGTCAGTTGAATAAAGACCGAATACACCCCCAGCAGCACCCAGAACGTGGCGAAGATCCACGGTGTGCGCACCGAGAACAGCAACGATTTACGGTAGCCTTTGTGCGTCGATTCCCGCTCGTTGAACAGTGGCGATTCGTCGTAGGCCATGCCCATCAAGGGTTCGGCGCGCAATAGCTCGCTCTGTTTGAAATGCCAGTGATCGATGATCTCGTAGGCCGCTCGAATACCCGGCCAGGCATTGAGTGAGCTCAAGAATCCCAACAACGCCAGCAATGGCGGCACGATCAACGTGAACAGCTTGCCCCATTCCGGGTTCAGGTTGGCCATGCACGAGGCAAAGGCGATCACCAGGAAGGATTGGGCGGCCAAGTAGGCATCGGTCCGATTGGCCAGGATGCTGGTTTCGTACTGGATCTCCCGGCGATAGAAATCCAGTCGCTCCTTGGGCGAGCCGAACAGTTTGGCGTTGTGTTCCGTCAGTTCTTCATCCGGAGTCTGGCTGGTGAGGATTCTGGGCATCGTGTGGCTGTATCTCAGTGTCGATTCGGACTCATTAGAAGAACCCGGTGCGCGGCAAGTTCAAGCCAATGGACCGCAGGTGTATCGAAGTCCGAGGAAACGCTCTCCCACCGTCAAGGTCTCTAGGGTGTCAGGACAAGAGGAGGGTTATGTGGATTATCTTGGATGGGTGCAATGGCCGGCGATGGTCGTCACGGTGCTGGCTGCCTGGTTGATCGGCTCACGCCAACCCCGACGCAGGGTGGCGGGATTCAGTTGTTTTATTGCGAGCAACATTCTATGGGTGGTCTGGGGGCTGCATACGGATGCGTATGCATTGATCGTGTTGCAGTTTTGCCTGTGTGCGATGAATTTGCGTGGGTTCAGGAAGAATACCGAATAGGCATGATCCCCTTTGTGGGCAGGCATACACCCCCTGTGGCGAGGGGATTTATCCCCGCTGGGCTGCGCAGCAGCCCCCTGGATCGCCTGATACACCGAGGCGTCGGTACGATGGGGGCCGCTTCGCGCCCCAGCGGGGATGAATCCCCTCGCCACAGGGGAGCCGCATTCAACCTGGGATCCGTATCTATTTCATCGTCTGCGCAATGATCTGCATCAGGTCAATTTGCTTGAATGGCTTGATCAACCGAGGCAAATGCGCGGCGAAACCTTCCAGGCGTTCGGCATAACCGGTGGCCAGGATGATGGGTAGGTTCGGTTGGCGATCGCGCAACAGTTTCGCCAACTGCGCACCGTCCATCTGCGGCATGGCCATGTCAGTGATCACCAGGTCGATATCCGGATTGCGCTCATGCAGTTCCAGTGCCTGGGCGCCCGATGACGCGCAAAGGACCCGATGCCCGAGGTCCTCGATCAGCAAGCGTGTGCTGGTGAGCACCAGGCTGTCATCGTCGACCACCAGCACCTTCAATTCGTCGACGGGTTGCGGCGTTTCCTGGACCGATACTTTGTCCGGTGCCGGGTTGTCAGCCACTGGTAGCCACAACTGCGCGGTAGTCCCGACACCTTTCTGGCTCCTGAGAATCAGGCGGCCTCCCAACTGTTCCGCCAGGCCATGCACCATGGATAACCCCAGGCCGGTTCCCTTGCCGACCCCTTTGGTGGTGAAGAACGGGTCCACGGCCGAGGCCAGCGTGGCCTCATCCATGCCCTCGCCCTCATCGGTCATCGTCAGGCAAATGTAGCGCCCCGGCGCCATTGGCTGGTCCGGGGCCGCATCAGAGCCTTGCCGCTCTTCGGCTGTAATCGTGATCTGGCCGCCATGGGGCATGGCGTCCCGGGCATTGGTCGCCAGGTTGAGAATCGCCAGCTCCAGTTGGTTGACATCGGCCAACACTGGCGACAGCGCCTCGGCGAAACGGGCCTGGACGTGGATCGACGGGCCCAGGGAGCTTTGCAGCAGGCCGCTGATGCCCTGCACCAAGGCCGACAGCTCGACCGATTCGTAGGTCAATTTCTGCCGGCGGGCAAATGCCAGCATCCGCTGGGTCAGGGAAACACCGCGCAGCGCGCCCTGGGTCGCGTTGTCCAGCAATTGAGCGAGTTTCGGATCGCCAGGCATGCGCTTGCGCACGATTTCCAGGTTGCCGAGGATGACCGTCAACAGGTTATTGAAATCATGGGCGATGCCGCCACTGAGCTGCCCGATGGCTTGCAGTTTCTGCGATTGGAACAGCGCCTCGCGGGCCTGCTCGAGGGCTTCCTGGGCCTTGGTGGCGTCGGTGATGTCGCGGGTGATCTTGGCGAATCCCAACAGTGTGCCGGTGTCGCTGCGAATCGCATCGATGACCACGTGGGCCATGAAGCGTGTGCCATCCTTGCGCATGCGCCAGCCCTTTTTCTCGAAACGCCCTTCGCTGGCGGCGATGCTCAGCGCGCGCTGTGGTTCACCGGCTTCACGATCCTCCGGGGTATAGAACATCGAGAAATGCTGGCCGATGGCTTCGATCGGCAGATACCCTTTGATCCGCTGCGCCCCCTGGTTCCAGTTGGTGACCTGGCCCTGCGGGTCGAGCATGTAGATGGCGTAATCGGTGACGCTTTGCACCAGCAGGCGGAACTGCTGCTCGCTTTGCTTGAGGGTTTCCTCGGCCATCTTGCGATCGGTCAGGTCGCGGGTGATCTTGGCGAAGCCGAGCAAGGTGCCGCTCTGGCTGTCGATGATCGGATCGATCACCACATGGGACCAGAACAACGTGCCGTCCTTGCGCACCCGCCAGCCCTCGCCTTCGAAGCGCCCCTCATGCACGGCCGTGTCCAGCGCCCGTTGCGGCAGGCCGGCGGCGCGGTCCTGGTCGGTGTAGAAACGGGAGAAGTGCTGGCCCAGGATTTCGGATTCCTCGTAACCCTTGAATCGCCTGGCGCCGGAGTTCCAGCTGGTGATGATGCCCGAGGGGTCGGTCATGTAGATGGCGTAGTCGACCACAGCGTCGATGAGCAGGCGAAAGCGCTGCTCTTCGTTCATGAGTGAGGTCTTGGAGTCTTTCTCAAGCATCTGGCCGAGGCGTCCATGTGGATTTTTTGCGGAGTATGGAGCAAGTCGGGCGCCAGGAAAAATCGTCAAACCTGGTTCCCACCGGGAGATTTGTGCACCTCTTGAGTAACTGACCACCAACGCGGCAACAAGTGCTGCACCCTCGCCTCGCCAAACCGATCATCTATCAGCAGCACCACCCCGCTATCCTGCTGGGTACGGATGACGCGGCCAGCCGCCTGTACGACTTTTTGCAGGCCGGGGTACAGATAGGTGTAGTCGTAGCCGTCGCCGAAGATCGCCGCCATGCGTTGTTTCAT
Organism: Pseudomonas sp. FP2300; assembly: GCF_030687595.1. Taxonomy (NCBI): domain Bacteria; kingdom Pseudomonadati; phylum Pseudomonadota; class Gammaproteobacteria; order Pseudomonadales; family Pseudomonadaceae; genus Pseudomonas; species Pseudomonas sp. FP2300. Next base: position 3,523,643 of record NZ_CP117440.1, on the reverse strand, counting down.
CTGCTCATTGACCGGGTTGAACTGCGCCAGCCCCAGGGTGGCGATGAAGGCGCCGATCAGGCGTGAGCCCGGCAAATCGATGCCCTCGCCGAACGCGCCGCCCAACACGGCAAAACCGATACCTTGGCTGTGCTCCATGAAACGCTCGATAAACGCTTGCCGAGGGGCTTCGCCCATGCCCCGCGATTGCGTCCAGAGTTCAATCTGTGGGTACCGTTCGGCAAACAGCCCGGCCACTTGCTGCAAGTAATCGAAGCTGCTGAAAAAGGCCAGGTAGTTGCCTGGCCGCTCGCGGAACTGGCGAGCCATCAACTCGACAATCGGCTCCAGGGACGCCTGGCGGTGAGCAAAACGGGTGGAGATGCGGCTGACAACCTGCACGTCCAGCTGTTCGGCCTTGAATGGTGATTCGACATCGATCCATACCGTGTCGCCCGGCGTCCCCAACAAGTCCGCATAGTAGTGTCGAGGGCTCAGGGTCGCGGAAAACAGCACCGTGCTACGGGCGGCCGTCAGCCTGGGGGCCAGGAATGCAGCCGGCACCACATTGCGCAGGCACAGAGTGGACAGGCTGCGCTGGCGACCGAGTTCGCGCTTGTGGATGTCGAACACAAAGTGCTCGTCGAAGGATTCCGCCACTCGGCCAAACTGCAAGGCATCGAAGTAAAACGCCTGTAAACCGCTGTCCAGGCCCTGGGGATGATCATTGAGGTAATCGCCGATGGCCGTGGTACAGCTAGCCAGGGCCTGGAGCAGTTTTTCCGGCAGCTTTTCATAGGCCTGATAGGCCGCCATCTGGGGCGTGTGCAAGGCGTTCCACTGGCGATTGACCCGCTCCAGGGATTTCTTCAGTGGTTCAGGGGCGGTTTTTCGCACGCTGGTTAGCGCGGCCTGGTCGAGGGTCGCGCTGTACATCTGTCGTCCGCGCTCCACCAGGTTGTGGGCTTCATCCACCAGGGTCGCGACGGTCCAGCCATTGGCCTGGGCCAGGCCGAAGAGCAAGGCATTGAAATCGAAGTAATAGTTGTAGTCGGCTACCACCACATCGGCCCAACGGGCCATTTCCTGGCTTAGGTAATACGGGCAGACCTCATGGGCCAGCGCAATTTCGCGCAACGCCGTCTGGTCGAGCAACGTGACCTGGCTCGCTGCCGCCCGGGCGCCCGGCAAGCGGTCGTAGAAACCGCGGGCCAGCGGGCAGGATTCGCCATGGCAGGCCTTGTCCGGGTGTTCGCAGGCCTTGTCCCGGGCGATCATTTCCAGCACCCGTAACGGCATTGACGGTGCGCTGTGGGTAAGCACTCGTGCCGCATCCAGGGCCAGCTTGCGCCCTGGGGTCTTCGCCGTTAGGAAGTACACCTTGTCCAGTCGCTGCGGCGCCAGGGCCTTGAGCAACGGAAACAAGGTGCCGATGGTCTTGCCAATGCCAGTGGGTGCCTGGGCCATCAGGCAGCGACCGGTGCTGACCGCCTTGAACACCGACTCGGCCAAGTGCCGTTGCCCGGGCCTGAAACCGGCATGCGGAAACACCAGCGACTGCGCGCCAAGGTTGCGTGCCTGTCGATGGGCCATTTCCTGTTCGGCCCAGGCCAGGAACAACGCGCATTGCGCTTCGAAAAAGGCTTGCAGCTCCGTCGCCTCGAAGGGTTGCGTGATGCAGGTTTCCTTTTCGCTGACGATGTCGAAGTACACCAGCGCCACGTCGATGTGCGACAACTGCAGCTTCTGGCACATCAGCCAGCCATAGATTTTCGCCTGTGCCCAATGCAGCTGGCGATGATTGGCGGGCTGCTTGGCCAGGTCGCCCCGGTAGGTCTTCACTTCTTCAAGGCACTGGCGATCCGGGTCATAGCCGTCGGCCCGGCCTTTGACTTTCAGTGCCTGGTAGTGACCTTCGAGGGCCACCTCAGACTGATAGCCTTCGCTGCGCCGCGAGGCCACGGTGCGATGGCCGGTGATACCTTCCAAGGCCGTGGGCGACGGTGTGAAGCGCAGGTCGAGGTCACCCACCTTGGCAGTGAACTCACAAAGCGCCCGCACGGCGATGCTGTAGCCTGGCAACAGATTCATGTGTGCCCATCGCGAGCAAGCTCGGTCCCACAAGGGACCGACTGCCCCAGATCACCTGTGGGAGCAAGCTCGCTCGCGATGGGGGACTCCACCCACTGCACATAACAAACAGCGACGGGCATCTGGTGCTCGTGACAGAACTCCAGCCAGCGCAGCTGGTTGTCTTGCAGGCGATCGCCGGGGCCTTTGACTTCGATCATGCGGTAGGTCTTGTCCTGCGGCCAGAACTGGATCAGGTCCGGCATGCCGGCGCGGTTGGCCTTGATGTCCAGCAGCAAACGGTGGAACCAGTGCTTGAGATGCTCCGCCGGCAGGCAATCGAGGGCCTGTTCCAGCAAGGACTCGGACAACGCGCCCCAGAACACGAAAGGTGACTGCACACCCCACTTTTGCGCGTAGCGACGGACGATGGTCTGTCGATAGCGGCCATCGTCCAACTCTGCCAGGCAAGTTGCGAACAGCTCGGCGCGACGGGCGTGGAAATCTTCGTTGAGCAGGTCGACCGGCCCGCGCTGGAACGGGTGGAAAAACGCTCCCGGCAGCGGCGCGAAGATCGCCGGCCAACACAACAGGCCGAACAGCGAATTGATCAGGCTGTTCTCGACGTAATGCACCGGCGCGGCTTCGTCGTGCAGATGGGCCTGGACGTGGTACTCCACCGATAAGGCCGGATCGACGCGAGGCAGGTGCAGCTCCAGGCGCTCTTCTTCCCGGACCATGCCCCGTGGCACCGGTGGCCCACCCAACTTGCGCCGCAGACGGGGCAGGATCCGCAGCAAGGCCTGGGTTTCGGCGGCACTTTGCGGTGCCTGCGCCGCCGCCTCGCCCAGTTCAAGAGCCAGGGTGTACTCACCCACGCGCTCCAGCACCCGGACCATCCGCAGCCGTGCGCCGGGGTAGGTGCAATCGCGATAGATGCCCAAGGCCAAGGCAAAATCGCCGATGCGTTCGCCATGCTGGCCGATCTGGAACAACAACTTGCCCCGGCGTCGCTCCAGCCATGGATTGTCCAGGGACAGTTGGTTGACCTGGGCGACAATTTCTTCCAGGGGGTCGCCGGCTTCGAAGCGCTGCTGGCAGTCGTGCAGGAACACGCAGGCATCGACGTCTTCGCGACTGCGCAAGCCCCGTGACTCGGCGCTGAACTCGACGGTTTCGTAGGTGAAAATGCCCAGGTCCGCCAGGACGAATTCCGACCAGTCCTGGTAAAGATTGCCGAAAAACATCAACCGCAGCCTGTCGCACAGATGCATGATCGTCAGGCTGTACAGCCGATCGTCAAGCTGCGGGCACCAGGCCCGGAACGGCTGGGGTTGACTGAGGTGTTCGTCCAGGGCCTGGAGCCATTCGGTCTTTTTCGCCTTGGGGTGTTCGATCAAGTGGCCCAGGCACAGGAGGATTTCCGGCTTGAGCAGCACCTCGAACAGCTCGACGAGCCCGATGGGAGCCTGTTCCTTGACCCAACCCAACGCCAGCAACGGCGCGACGGCTACGCCTATGTCGCCGATTTCCGGGTAATTCAGCTTGCTATGGCGAAACCGCAGTCCCTTGCGCATCACCATCCGCACCAGCAAGCCCTGGGAGCCACGCGGCAGCGCTACGAAGTGGTCGATGAAGCGTTGTTCTTCGGGGCTGAGCACATCGGCATACCGCTGGGTCAACCAAGCGAGTACCTGCTGGAAGTTGTTCAGGTAGTAAAACGGATCGTCGAGAGCACGGGCTGCCACGGAAAAGAAACGCCAAGAGTTTTGGGGTACTGGTTATGCATACAGATAACAGCTGTAAACCACTCAGGCAACCGCAAAAGATGAACGGTCTCCTATATTTAAGGTGAAATCCTTCAGCCAGCGATGAACTTTCCTACGGCAAGCGAGACCAATGGCGGTTGACTAACGTGATGGCGCGGTCGAATCAGCTGATCCGTGTCCTTTTGATTGAGAGGTTATGGTTATGAACATCAGGTTTCTGGGCCTGCCCCTGGTCGTCGTGGCATTTCTGGCTCTGTCTGGCTGCGCCTCGCCAACCGTGGTGACTTTGCAGAACGGTACTCAGTATTTGACCAAGGACACCCCCAATACCCGCACCGCTGATGGTTTCTACGAGTTCGAGGATATTTCCGGCAAGAAAGTCCGGGTCCGCGCCGATGATGTGGCTACCATTCGCAAGGAAGACTGAGTTCGACAGCTACACCGTCATCGCGAGCAGGCTCGCTCCCACATTTGTGCTCGGTGCTCACAGAATCCTGTACTCACCGTCCGTCCCTGTGGGAGCGAACCTGCTCGCAATAGCACTATCAAGCGAACACGATCCCGTCGCCGCCAACCTGACCGATACCAACGCCCACCAGCGTCACGGAACTGTCGCCGACCTTAAGCAGCGTGTCGCTGCCCACTTGTGACAGGTACTGGCTGTAGTCATGCCCCGCCCCGGCGCCTGGTACGCCGAGGAACACCAGCTTGTCCCCGGCCTCATAACCGCTGATCCGGTCCTGGCCGAATGCACCGTTGAAAAGGAAGGTGTCACTGCCGCCTCCCGCGTGCATCTGGTCATTGCCCGCACCGCCGACGAAGGTGTCGTTACCGGCGCCGCCCACCAACACATCGTCACCGTCCTGGCCGAACAGCCAGTCCCCCTTCGCTCCCGCCACCAAGGTGTCGTTGGCCGCGCTGCCCTTGACCGAAGACGCATAGGCGGTCAGGTTGGCGCCAGCCACCAGGCCATTGGCGGTGACGCTGTGGCTCACTTCATCCTTGAGCAGCCCCCAGAACAACCCGGACTCCTTACTGACCAACGTGCCAATGTCGCGGGTGATGCTGATCGCGCCATGGACATCGCGCACATACAGCGTCCCGGCCCCGTCATGGGCGAAACTGAAATCCTTCACCGACTGCTGCAGTTGCAAGGTATTGCTGCCCTGCCCGCCCAGTATCACGTTGTAGCCACCGCCATCGCGAAAGGTGTCATTGCCTGCTCGCCCCTCCAGGTAGTCACTGGCCTGGCCGCCCTGGATCAGGTCATTGCTGTCGCTGCCGATGATAAACGTGCTGCCGGTGTGGGTTTCCGCGTTGCGGTTGAGGTCCTGCACCCAGGTATTGGCCCGCGCGGGGTCTGACAGGTTGGCGACGATGACGGTGGAGTCTTTTTCAGTGAGGTCGTAGAACGCCGAAGTCATGATCCGACCCATGCCATCGCCGTAGCCGGTGGGCAGGTGGGAAATCCAGGTGGGGATGTTGAGGATGGAAAATGGCAGTACGTTCCAGGCCGCTGAAGCGTAGTGGTCGTTGAAGCTGACGATATTGTTGGTGGCCGATTCCTGCTGCCCGTCGTGCACGCCCACCGACGCGAGGTTGAAGGTCGAACCGTCCAGGGCGCGAAACACCGGGTCGTTCTCGTAACCGATGTTCAAGACCTTGTCGGTACTGCTCTGGGTCGGCGAGGCGTAGGCGATGTAGTTGGCACCGGAATAGAACCCTGACCATTTGCTGGTGCTCAAGTCCGCCAGGCTGTTGACCGCCAGTCCACCCAGGCTATGGCCGCTGACCAGCACGTCCTTGCCTGTCAGGCCGTGGGCCTGGGCAAACTTCGCGACGTCCCCGAGCAGGTTGCCAAAAGCTTCGCCGACGTAGTTTTTCGCATAGTCCTTGGGCCCCAGGGCGGCCATCAGGTCGTTGATCACATCGCCAATGGAGTCGCCAATCAGGTTCTCCCGAGGGCCGCTGGTGCCGCGAAACGACACGCCGATTTCCTGCAGGTGCCCCTCGGCGTCGTACTTGCCAAGGATCTCTACCTGCGCGGTGGTGTAGCCGGCCTTTTCACCGAAAAACGTCCCGCGGCCATCGACCTTACCGGCGTAACCCAGTTGCGTGGCGCTGATGGGCGTCCAGCCGGCCTTCTGCACCGCCTCCAGGGCGAGTTTCTCCGAGTCGGGATTCCACGGCACACCGGGAATCACCCCTTGGGAATCGGTGCCTCCCAGCAACGCGGTGACCAGGGTCGCCGGCAGGCCGGCACCGAAGCCGTTGTGCTGGTAACCGGCGGCAAAGCCGTTGTCGAGGTTGTGGTAGGAATACAGCATGATGGCCATTGCGTCGCTGACCAGTGCCTTGGATTCGGTGGTGCCGAGGTTCTTGTAGTCGTAGATACCCATGGTTGTCGCTCTCTTTTGTTGTTGGAATGCTGGGAACCGGGTGGTGTGGTCAGAACTGCCAATCCAGCGTCAGGCCCACGCCATGGGTTTTATCCCGGGAGCCGAGCACGCCGTTGTAATCCAGGTTGACCCGCACATCCTTGGCGACCGCGAGCCCCGCGCGGGCGCCGATCACGGCGGCGTTGCGGTCCATGGACACGCTTTGCACCGCAAAGGTGTTGCTGCTGCCGGCAAATGCCAGGTCCTGTTCGGAATGGGTACTGCTGAGGTTGTGCTGCCAGCCGAGGGAACCGGACAGTTGCAGTTGCTGTTGATCCGACAGCGTCAAGGTGTGGCTGGCCCGCACGCCCAGGGTCGAAAGCAGCGCATCGCGACGGTCGTCTCCACCGTGCAGGGCGGCGTTGTCGCCTTTCTCATGGAAGCTGTCGCTGTCCAGGTGTACATAGGCCAGGTTGGCGAACGGTTCCAGGGCCAGCGGTTGCAAGTCCAGGCGATACGCCGCTTCGGTGAAGAGCTGGGTGGTCCGGGCATCGCGCTTGGTTTTCTCCCGGCCACTGACGTCGCCCCATTGCAGGTCACGCTTGACGTCGATGCGATGCCAGCTGTGGGCGCCGCCGACGGTCAGGCGCAGCGCATCGATTTCATGCCCCAGGTAGGCCCCCAGGTGATAGCTGTCGGCCTTGGCCGAGGAATGGGTGCCATCGCCCATGCTCAGCGAACTGTCGCTGTAGCCGGTGACGAAGCCCAGTCGCGTCTGGTCGCTGATCAGGCCATCGACACCGGCCAGCAGCCCGCCGATGGAGCTGGTCGTACTGGCTTGGTCATGTCCACCGTCGCTCTTGCCCCAAGCGCCCAGCACCTTGAACCAGGCATTGCTGCTGGCATCGGTCGGCGTACCGGCATCGTACAGTGCGTCCTGGCGCAGGCGATCACCCACGGCGTCGCGCAATTGACGACTGTCGTTGATCAGCAGCGTGCCGATGGCCGGATGGATTTCCCCAGACAGTTGCTGGAATGCCTGTTGCGCCACGGCGGCGCTGGGTGACAGCAACAAGGCTTCATATAGCCCGTTGCCGGCACCCAATTGCTCGGCGGCGCTGGCCACGGCACGTTGGTTGGGCGTCAGGCCGAGGCTGGCAAATGACGCGTCATTACGCTCGACCGCCAGCTGAATGCCACTGGCGCTGTACGCCAGGTCGCCCCCCAGAAACGCGTAGTTGGGCAAGACTTCAGCGAAGCGCCCGTCAATGCCCCCGGCGGCCTGCAGGATATTGAACTGCCTGCCCAGCAGGCTTTTCACCTCGCCGGCCGTGAGCAGCGTCGGACTGTTTTCCAGGGACAACGACACCGTCGCCCCGTCAATGGACGCCTTGCCGTCGGCCACGATCAGGTCACTGGAGGTGGGCGAGACTTCCACCGCGTAGTTCGAACCGGGTTGGAAGGTCACATCGCCGGCCACTTGCAACGTGCCGATGGAGTTACCGGGCGCCACGCTGCCACCGCGATTGGCGGTCAGGCTGGCGATGCGCCCGTTGCCGCCGAGGATACCGCCGTCGTTGACCGTCACGGCCGACGCCAGCGAGCCATTGATTGCCAGTCGTCCTTGATTGACCACGGTCGGCCCGCTGTAAGTGTTTGCGCCGGTGAGCACCAGGGTGCCGATGCCCTCCTTGGTCAGCCCGCCGTGACCGGCGATGTCGTTGCGCCAAACGTCCAGGCCACATTGGATACCGCTGCACACCCGCTCCGTGGGTTTGCCGGCATCGATGATCGCACCGATGCCCGGCAGGTCCGCCACGAACTGACCGGAGCCGTAGGCGCCATCGATGCGAAACTCCTCGGGAATGTCCTGAGCGGTCACCAGCATCGATGGGCCGTCGATGGCCTTGCCCAGGTTGATCATGCCCCAGCCATACAACGAATCGACGCCCGGCGCGCCCATGTCGGTGGCGGTGGTGCGCAGCACGCTGGCGACCTGGGCGCCTGTCATGTACGGAAAGCGCTCCATCAACACCGCCACGCTGCCGGCGACGTGGGGCGCGGCCATGGAGGTGCCGCTCTTGTTGGCGTAGCCCACGGTCAGGTCGTCGGCACTGGTGCCGCCGATCACCGCGCTGTAGACCCGGGTGCCCGGCGCCGACACGCAGAAACTGGCGGTGTAGCCGCAGCGCGAGGAAAAGGTACTGATGGTGTACGGATCGGGGCTGGCGGTGTTCGGGTTGACCTGCAGCGCCGCCACGGTGAGCCAGTTCGGCGCGATGTCCGGGACGAAATACGCCAGGCCCGCGATGGCATCGGGGTTATTGAGGTTGTAGTCATTGCCGGCGGCGAAGATCGTGACGATACCGCTGCGGGCCGCGGCGATGGCGCCCTCATAGGCACCGCCAGGCTTGGTACCCAGCAACGGCTTGATCTGGTCGAATTGCAGTTGCGCGTCCTGCACGGTGAAATGCGGGAACGCCGGGTCGCGACCGCCCTGGTCGAAGCGGTCAGTGATGCCGATGCCCCAGCTGTTGTTGATGATGCGGGCGCCGCTGGCGATCAACGCATCCCAGCCTGCCTTGTACACCGCACCATCGTTACCGCGGATGATGCCATCCTCGGGGCCCGGGTCGCCGTTGTCGGCGCTGATGATCTGCGCATCGAACGCCACGCCGTGCATTGGGCTGCCATCGCGACTGCCGGCGGCGATCCCACCGACATGAGTGCCATGGGAACCCAGCTTGCCGTCGGAGCCAACGGTGGGCGAACCGTCGTAGCGGAATGGATCACCCGCCTTCACCGGGATATACGGATCGGTGTACTCGCGGATGCCACTGGTGACCAGGGTCACCACTTTGCCAGTGCCGGAGAACTCCGGATGAGCTGCGTAGACCGGCTGGTCGAAGATCCCCAGCTTGACGCCCTTGCCGGTGTACCCGGCGGCGTAGGCCTGCTGCGCGTTGATCGCCCCAAGCCCCCATTCGGCGTTGAATTCGCTGCTGCGCCAACTGTCCGGGTTACCCGCCCTGCCGTTCTCGACATAAGGCGCCGCCTGGGCCGTGCCCAAGGTCGCCAGTGCGCAGAGCATGGCATGGTTGAGGGTCTTGAGCAGAAACTCGCGCCCCATCTGCCTAGGCTGTTTTTTGTTATCGATTTTCATCACGAACCATCCTTAGTAGCGCTTTTCGAATTGCTGCAAACATCTACCGGTCAGTCATTGAGTATCTGTCCGGGATACAAACGCCTCATCCACCTTCGCCAGGTCCTGCGGGCCGAGGGTGCCGGCGTAGTAATGCAACTTGGTCCAGGCCATGAGGTAGTCGTAGCGGGCCTGGGCCAGGTCGCGGCGGGTGGTGTAGAGCTGTTGCTCGGCATTGAGCGCATCGAGGTTGACCCGCTCGCCACCAAGAATGCTTTGCCGGGTGGATATCACCAGTGCTTCGGCGGAACTCAGGGCCTTCTGATAGGCGCGCAGCTTGTTCACACCCGAGACGCAGGCGCTGAACTGACGGCGCAGTTCGATCAGCGTCTCACGGGTCTTGGCATCCAGCTCGTACTCGGCCTGTTCCATGTTGCGGCTGGCCTGGCGGGTCGACGCCGAGACCCCGCCGCCGGCGTACAGCGGCACGCTGACTTCCAGGCCGATGGTGTTGGTGTCGTAACGCTGGTTGTAGGTGTTGCCACTTTCCGACTCGTTCTGGCGCATTGTCGCGTAGGCACTGACCTTGGGCAGGTGGCCGGCGCGGTTGCGCTCGACCTCGAAACGCGCCACGTCCACCGCTTGGCGCTGGGACGCCAGGTTGGGGTTATTGCTCACCGCCAATTCATGCCAGGTATCGAAGCTGGCCGGCTGCAAGGCAAAGGTCTGGAACGTGTCGTGCAAAGGGGCCAGGTCGCCGATATCCAGGGCCGGGACGCCAATCAGCGAGCCCAGCTCGCGCAAGGCGGCGTCTTGCTCATCGCGCGCCTCGATCTCTTCTGCGATTGCCAGTTCGTAGCGCGCCTGCGCCTCGAGGATGTCGGTACGCGTGCCTTCGCCCTGGCGAAACAAATGCTCGTTCTGATGGAATTGCTGCTCGAAGGCTTTTTTCTTGGCCTGGGCAATGTCGATCTGGTCCTGGGCGAACAGTGCCTGGGTGTAATGGCTCAGCACCCGCACCAGCAGTTCCTGGCTCTTGCCCCGAAAACTTTCGTCGGCGAACAACGCTTGGGCCACGCCCTTTCGGTAGGCGGCGTACGCCTCGTAGTCCAGCAGGGGTTGTTGCAGTGTCAGGCTGGAGCCGTAGCTGCTGTAGTTGCGATCGTCATGCTGGCTGGCGCCACGGTCGTTGAGATAAGTGACCTTGGATTGGTTACGGCCCTTGTTGTAGCTGTAGCCCAAGTGCGGGAACAGCCCGGCGCGGCCAATGGCGCGGTTCTCCAGGCCTGCATCGCGCTCCTTGATCGCGCCCAGGTAGACCGGGTCATTGCGCAGGGCCTGCTCGTAGAACTCGAAGGGCCCCATGGCCCAGGCGTTGTTGCACGCACAAACGGCCAGCACGGCCACCCAATAGAAACGCTTCATACCGCCGGACATCCTTATTCTTCGGTCAACGCAGAGCCGGCTCGGTCGAGCAGCGGTTTGAACAGGTAGTTGAGCAACGAGCGCTCGCCCGTGCGCACGAACATCTCGGCCGGCATGCCGGGCTTGATCACCAGGCCGTTGAGCTTGTCCATCGCCACGTCGCTGACGCTGCTGCGCAGCACGTAATACGGCGCGCCGGTCTTCTCATCGAGCATCTGGTCGGCGGACACCAGGCTGACTTCCCCTGGCACCCTTGGCGTACGGTTCTGGTTGAAGGCGGTAAACAGAATGTCCACCGGCAAATGCGGGCCGACCTTGTCGATCAGGTGAACCGGCAGGTGCCCTTCCACCTCCAGCCGCGTGCCCTGGGGCACGATTTCCAGCAGGGTGTCGCCCTGGCGCACCACCGCGCCTTCGGTGTGCACCCCCAGGTTCACGGCAATGCCGTCGGCAGTGGCGAGGATTTCGCTGTGTTGCAACTCGAACCCGGCGGATTTGAGTTGCTGTTGCAGGGTTTCGCTCTTGAGCTGGGCGTCGGCCAACTGGCTGCGCACCTCTTTCTGGTATTCCTCGTTATGTTGCTGCAACTTCAGGCGCGACTCGACGATCCCCTGCTCCACACGCCCGCTTTCGCCGCTGTTCTGCGCCAGTTCCTGCTGTACTTGCGACAGTTGGCGTTGATAGTCCAGCAGCCGGTTGCGCGGGATGTAGCCGTTGTCCGCCAAGGGCTGCAGGTTGCCCAGTTGCAGGCGCAGGGATTCAGCCTGGGCGGTCAAGTCGCTGCGGGCCCGGCGCATGCCCGCCAACTGCGCCGTGGCCCCTTCGATATTGGCGCGCAACGCTGCCTGCTCCCGAGCGAAGGCTTCGCGGCGGCTGCTGAACAGTTGTCGCTGGCCTTCGAGCACCAGGGCCAGGCCTGGATCGGGATCGCGGCTCAACTCAGCCGGGAAACTCACCTGCAGCAGGTTGTCCCGCTCGCTTTGCCAGCGTGCCAGGCTGGCCCAGGTCATCCGGTACTGCGCCTGCAGCGATTGCACATCGGCGGCAGCCTGGGTCTGGTCCAGGCGAAACAGCGGCTGGCCCTGCTTCACCGCCTCGCCTTCACGCACCAGGATCCGGCTGACCACGCCGCTGCTCATCGATTGCACTGCCTTGCGCTTGCCTGAAACCACCACGGTGCCTTGCACGGGGATGCCCTGGTCCAGCGGAGCCAGGCTGGCCCATGTGAAAAAACTACCCGCGCCAATCAGCGCCAAGGCCCAACCCAGGCGGGTAAAAAAACCGGCGTCGCGCTCCGGGCGCACGAAGTCGTGAGACTGTTCCAGCTTCATGTCGCGATCCTTGCTCATACGCCACCGGGTTTACTGGCGGCCTGGTACTGACGGCTCATGCTCAGTCCGTTGGGGGCTGCCTGGGGTTTGTCCCGTTGGGATTCCGACTGCCCGGACAAAGCCCGCAATACTTCCTGGCTTGGCCCGAAGGCCTGGAGCCGGCCTTCGTTGAGCACCAGCAGCTTGTCAGCCTGGGCCAGTGCCGAGGAGCGATGGGTGACCAGCACGACGCTGGTGCCCTGGGCTTTCATCTGGGCGATGCCGCTGGCCAGCGCCGCTTCGCCGACCGTATCGAGGTTGGAGTTGGGCTCGTCGAGTACCACCAGGCTCGGCCGGTCATACATCGCCCGGGCCAGCGCAACCCGTTGTTTCTGCCCGCCCGACAAACCACCGCCGTCCTCCCCCAGCACCGTGTCGTAGCCCTGGGGCAGGCGCAGGATCAGTTCATGGACACCGGCCTGTAGCGCGGCGGCGACGATTTTTTGCGGGTCGGCTTGGCGAAACCGGGCGATGTTCTCGGCGATGCTGCCGCTGAACAGCTCGATGTCCTGGGGCAGATAGCCGATGTGCGGGCCGAGTTGGTCACGATTCCAGCGATGAATGTCGGCCCCGTCGAGGCGTACCGTACCCGCCAGGGTCGGCCACACACCCACCAGTACCCGGGCCAGGGTGGACTTGCCGGAACCGGACGCCCCCAGCACACCCAGCACTTCCCCCGCGGCCAGGCTGAAGCTGACCTGTTGCAGTGTCGCGTTGCGTTGTCCTGGCGGCCCGGCACTGACGTGTTCGAAACTCACCTGGCCCTTGGGCGATGGCAGCGTCATGCCATCGTCCTGGGGCGCAAACGCCTGCAACAGCGCGTCGAGACGACGGTAAGCCAGTTTGGCGCCGCTCCACTGCTTCCACACGGCGATCAACTGGTCGATGGGGCTCAGTACCCGCCCCATCAGGATCGACCCGGCAATCATCATCCCGGCGGTCATGTCACCCTTGATCACCAACAGTGCGCCCAAGCCCAGCACCAGTGATTGCAGGCACAGGCGCAGGGTCTTGCTCAAGGAACTGATCACTGCGCCAGTGTCGCTGGCCTGGTTCTGCAGGCCGAGAAACCGTGAATGCACGGCGAACCAGCGACCGCGCAGCGCCCCGAGCATGCCCATGGCCTGGATCGTCTCGGCGTTATGCAAGTGGCTGGCCGCCAGTTGGCTGGACTGTTGCGAGTAGACACTGGCTTGCCCCAGGGCTTTTTTGGTCATGGCTTCGTTCAAGCAGGCCAGGCCGATCAGCAGCAGCGTGCCAACGGAGGCGAACACGCCGAGCCAGACGTTGAACAGATAGATCACCAGCAGATAGATGGGAAACCACGGCGCGTCGAAGAAAGCGAACAGCGCCGGCCCGGTGAGGAATTGACGAATATGCGTGAGGTCGCCCAGGGATTGCCCGGCGTTGCCTTCACCTTGGCGCAGATTGCGCTCGAACGCGGCCTTGTACACCTGGAGATTGAGGCGTCTCTCCAACTGACTGCCAATGCGGATGACCACGAAGCTGCGGACCATTTCCAGCAGCCCGATGAACACGAAGAAGCCCACTACCATCAATGACAACATGGCCAGCGTGGTCTCGTTCTGCGATGACAACCCGCGATCATACACTTGGAGCATATAAATCGAAGGCGCAAGCATCAGGACGTTAATCAGCGCGGTAAAACAACCGACACTGATCAGAATGTTTTTATAATCACCCAGCGCTTTAAACAGCGGCACCGCGGCAGCGCTCCTTGCCCTATTCATGATCTTCCTTGCTGTTGGCTTCGCCAGCGAACCGGCCATTAGTTCAACTTACCAATCTTCAATTATTGTTCTGGCCCACAGCCAAACGCGTATCGAGACACGCGTGCATTTAAACAAACGTGCTTCGATCACGGATCAACTGTACTCACTCGTTAATGAGCGCTCTGGGACTTATTCCGTTCAAGCCTGAGTATCAAACCGGACTTCAACGTCATTTGATAATGATCGCCCTGGCGCAGCCCCAGGTGAGTCCTGGAGTCTTGCCTGCCAATCAGGGAAAGACCGTCGGGTTCGGTGAACCAACGCACCGGTTCATCCCCCAACCAGTGGCCCAGGCAATCGGTTTGCCCACCCAAGGTCTGGTCCAACTTGAGTTCGACGAGGCAACTGTTGGACGGTTTGTCCTGCATCGCCTGGGTTTGCGCATTGTCCTGCGGGCTCGACAAAACGGCCTGCCACTGACCGGCCAACTGCGAGGGTTCAACTAACAACAGGCTGCGCGCCATGGCGTTTTCTCCACAAAACATCATCAGCGTAGCGAATAACCCGGCGATTGCCTGGACGCTACTGGGCATGAATTTTCTACGCATAGCTTTCATCCTGGCCGGGATCCCGCAGGAGCATCCGCCCCCACGGGACATGGACATCAGGCCACGATATCCGAGGCCGCTGCCTGGCCCACGGTGCTGACCAGGAAATCCGCCACGCCTTGCCCGGAGAAATCCACCGACAGCAGGCTGTTGCCGCCCGATGTCGACAACACCGCATCGCCCGCCGCACCGGTGAACGCGCTCACAAAGTGCAGGCCTGCGCCCTTGGTGATACCGGTCAGGTCGATCTTGTCCAGGCCGCTGACGAAATCGAGGATCTGGTCCGTCGCCCCCGGCCGCGAATCGGAACTGGCGGCGAACACGAAGGTGTCCGAACCCGAACCGCCCCAGAGTTTGTCTGCACCACCGGCGCCCCAGAGGATATCGTTGCCAGCACCGCCCTTGAGCTCGTTGGCCACCGCGTTGCCGATCAGCAGATCGCTGCCCGAGCCGCCGATGGCGTTTTCGATGACTGCACCCTTGGCGATGGACACGTTGCCCACCATGCCGCCAACGTCGGAGAACGAGGCGTCATTGAGATTGATTTTCTGGTTCTGGGTGAAGCCGGAGAAATCCAGGGTGTCGCGGCCGCCGGCGTCCCATACCGAAAACACCACTTTGTCCGACGACGAAGACGCGCTGAGAAAATCGCGCCCGGTGTTGGAGTTGAAACCGTAGGTCGAATCGCCGGTACGGGTCGTGGTGTTGGCACCGTAGAGTTTCTGGATGGCCGCGATGTCATCCATCAGCGGACCGGAGGCATAGGCTTCGACGCCGCCCTTGCTGAAGTTCTGGCTGGTATTGCTTTCGCTCCAGTAGCTCATGACGCTGTAGCCACGGGTGTCCTGGCCATACGTGGCGTCATCGTAGGTCGGGCTGCCTTCGCCAGCGTTGTAGTCGCCTGGGTGGGCCAGGCCGAGGGTATGACCGATTTCGTGGGTCAGGGTCTGGCGGCCGTAGTTGTTCAAGTCCGGGGTTTTGTTCTGGGTGTAGCTGCTGTTGATCAGGTACCAGGAGGTCCCGTCATAGCCGGCACCAGTGCCCGGCAGATAAGCGAACGCCGCCGCGCCATCCTGGCCGCCGCTGTAGTTGCCGAAGGTCATGTGAGCGTCGCCACCGCTGGCTTTTTCGGTGAAGGTGACATTGGCCACGTCCGCCCAGGATTGCATGGCCAGGGCGGCCTGGCCTTTCTGCTGCGCGCTGAACTGGCTGAAGCCGCTGATCCCATGCTTGTTCATGGTGCTGGAAGAGGCGGAAGTCAGGAAGGTGTAGGTCAGCTCGATCTTGCCGCTGCCGTCCCGGTCCTGGTAAGCCGCGCCGTCTCGCAGCAATTGAGTGGCCGCCTCGTCGACGGAGTATGACGGTTTGCCGTTGACGGTCAGGTTACCACCGCGGTCGTATTGGTGGCTGAAACTATTGATCTGGTTGAACGCATTACTGGGTGCCGCCAACGATTGCGGCGCCCAGAGGAGTTGTTCGGCAGAATCAATAGCACTGCTTTTGACTTTCGACATAAACACACTTCCTTGTTTGCTAATGGAACAGTTTTAGTCAGACAGACGATCTCTGGCGAGATCGTCCTATCACTCGCCCAATGAGGACGTAAGAAACCTGACACAATTGGAAATCAAACGTCTAGTCATTTTTTTCGTTCAATTTCACGCCCTGCCCCTTAACGCCAATAAACAATAGGTTTCTCCCTGCTTAGTGCGCATGCTCAACTGTCTGAGTTGCGGATTGTCAGACAAAATTCTATTTAAATATTAAATAACGATAACTAGCCAATTGCGGACGGCGTCGCACTTTCGCCAACTAAGTGCCAGCGAAATGCTATTAATTAATATCTACTAAACCTTAACGGTTTTACGCGCGCATACTTCCCGCAGGCAGCCCCGAAGCCAGCGATGCACAGGATCGGCGTCCATCCGCGGATGCCAGAGCATGGCGATCGTGAATTCAGGCACCGGAAACGGCAGCACAAAACTGTGCAGGCCGACCCGCAGGCTCGCGGTGTAGCGTTCAGGCACGCTGGCAATCAGCTCGCTTGAGCGGGCCAACCCCAGCGCCGAGGAAAAACCTGGCACGGTGGTGACGATTTCCCGAGACAGGTTCAACACCGCCAAGGCCTGGTCGATGAGGCCATGATCCAGGCCGCGCATGGAGACGCCCACATGCCCGCCCGCCGCATAACCCGCAGCGCTCACCGCCGCCTGGCTCAACGGGTGCCCCGCACGCACAACACCAATCAAGCGGTCGCTGAACAACGCCTGGGTACGCAGCTCCGGACTGGTGTCCTTGTCCACGACGGCGGTCTCCAGGTCCACGGTACCTTCGCGAAGCGCCGTGCTGTCCCGATCGGTCTTTTCCACGAAACGCAGCCGCACGCCGGGGGCTTGCTCGCGGATGCGGCTGATCAGGTCGATGGCAAAGTTTTCCACGAACCCCTCACGGGTTCGCAACGTGAAGGTACGGTTCAAGCGTCCAAGATCCGGTGTCGTCACTGGCCGCAGCACGGCCTGGGCCTGCTGTACCAGGTCGCTTACCTGTTCGCGCAACGCCAACGCACGAGGTGTCGGCACCAGCCCTCGCCCGGCCCGCACCAACAGTGGGTCGCCGGTGGTTTCACGCAGCCTTGCCAGCGCCCGGCTCATGGCCGACGGGCTGAGCCGCAAGCGCCGGGCGGCCCGGGCCACGCTGCCTTCCGAGAGCAACACATCGAGGGTGACGAGCAAATTGAGGTCGGGCGAGGACATAGTTGGATCTCGCAGAGATGGCGTTTGGTGCAGCTATAACATGCAAATGCTGCGTCTTCCGCCATGTTATGCCCAGGCGTAACGTTCTGACAGCTCCGTTTCGAGCGCCACGGATACAGGTAACCCCATGAGACCCGTCAATACGCAACAAAACCGGCAGACAACCGCGCCCGCACACCGACACCTGTCACCTCGTTGGGCCCTGGCAAGCCTTGCGCTTTCGACGCTGCTCGCGTCCCTTGGCGCCAGCGTGGCCGCGGTGGCCCTGCCCACGCTGGCCCAGGCACTCGATGTCTCCTTCCAGCAAGTGCAATGGGTGGTGCTGGCCTATCTACTGGCGATCACCACGCTGATTGTCAGTGTCGGCCGCTTGGGGGACCTGATGGGCCGGCGCAAGCTGCTATTGGGCGGTATCGTCCTGTTCACCCTGGCCTCGGCGGTATGCGGCCTGGCGCCCTCGCTTTGGTGGCTGATTACAGGTCGGGCGCTGCAAGGCTTGGGAGCCGCGATCATGATGACGCTGACCCTGGCCCTGGTCGGTGAAACGGTCGCCCAGGAAAAAACCGGCAGCGCCATGGGGTTGCTGGCAACGCTGTCGGCGGTGGGCACGGCCCTTGGACCGTCCTTTGGCGGCATGTTGATCGGCGGGTTCGGCTGGCAGGCCTTGTTCCTGGTCAATCTCCCCCTCGGCCTGCTGACGCTGGGGCTGGCGTGGTACTCGCTGCCGGTGCGGCAAGTGCCACCGAAAACCGAAGGAAAACGCTTCGATGTAACCGGGACATTGCTGTTGGCGATAACGCTTGCCGCCTATGCCCTGGCCATGACCTCCGGGCGTGGGAGTTTTGGCGGGTTGAATGTCGCCCTGCTGCTGATCGCGCTCCTGGGCGGCGGGCTGTTCATTCGGGCCCAGTCCCGGGCGGTGTCGCCGCTGATTCCCTTGGTCGTCTTTCGCGACCGGTTGCTGGTCTCTGGCCTGGCGACCAGCGCCCTGGTCGCGACGGTCATGATGGCGACGCTGCTGGTCGGGCCATTTTACTTGTCCATCGCCCTCGAGCTGCCTGCGGCCCTTGTCGGGCTGGTGCTGGCGGCCGGGCCATCCGTCGCGGCGCTGGCGGGAGTCCCTGCCGGTCGCCTGGCGGATCGCTTCGGCGTAATACCCATGCGACTCGCCGGCCTGGCGACCATGGCCCTCGGCTGCCTGATGCTGTCACTGGTTCCCCCTGCCCTTGGTATTTTCGGTTACGTCATGGCCATCGTGGTGACGACCCTGGGCTACGCGTTCTTCCAGACGGCCAACAACACGGCAGTCATGGCCGATGTGGCGGCCCAGAGCCGAGGCGTCATCGCCGGGCTGCTGAACCTGTCGCGCAACCTGGGGTTCTTCACCGGAGCTTGCGTGCTTGGCGCCGTGTTTGCGACTGCGATAGCGACGAATGACATCTCCCGTGCCGGTGCGGAGGCAGTGACGAAGGGGCTGCACACGACCTTCGCCGTCGCCCTGGCGATGGTAGCCCTGGCCCTGGGCATCGCCTGGAAATGCCGCGTACCAGAGCCATTACCCGAGCCCCGGGACAACCCTGGCCAAGCGTGATGGCATTCTGAACATTGCCGCTTAAGTCGTGATCCAGATCAAAAAAAATGAACCAATCGCAAAACGGACTGAAAAAATCCACATGAGGTTCATTTTCAGGTGCTATTTTTAGTTCTCACTGGTAGAGCCATGATGGCTCTTCCTTCCTGACCTGAGCAAAAGGAAGCGCTCGATTGAAGAAGGCGGGCAACACATGAATAAAGGTTCTTTCAGCAAGGTTACGTTCCCCAACGCTTGCCAGTTGATGCGCTGGCACTTCCATCCCATGGGCTTCGAAGCGAGCATGGATGCGCCTGGCAGTATGGTTGCCCGGCTGTTTGACCGTGCCAGCGGCGAGACCATGATCGCCATTGCGGGCATTCCCTGCGCGACCGTGATGAATGCGCCGGATGTGGAACGAATAATCGAGGCGGTAGAGGCCGAGCTGGAAGCCTTTGTGCCACCGGTGGGGTTGCGGCGGTTTGCTTCCTGACAGGGAAATACTGGTAGCTTGAGCATACGTGAAGGCGGCGCCTCCCATTTTTAATGGAAGGTGCCGTTTTTTTTGGATGGATTGGTACATATCTGTTACCGAAGAAACGGATATACACACCATACCCATACCTGGAAACAGCCCCCTTATCCTTTACGACGATGGTCAGCAAAAAAGGCCTTGTCCGCAGCAACACGATCCGAAGCCTTGGGCCCATTGGCCGCCTGGCCATCCTGCCCATCGACATACCAGTAGCAATGCTGCACCGCACGAGTGATCCCCACATACGCCAAACGCAGGATCTCGTCCTTTTGCGCCGTGTCGTAAGGTTCGGCATCTCCATCCTGGCCCAGCCCAGCCATTCGATAGACCTGGTTCTTGTAGGGAGAACTGCTCAAGTGCTGACAGTCACCCAACAGGAACACCGCATCGGCCTGCAGCCCCTTGGCACTGTGGTAAGTCATTTGCCGGATCCGTCGTGCATCGTACGGCAAGCTAGAATCCACATTAACTATTGGTTGAATATACTTTCCTATCAATAATTTATCGCTACTTTTTCGATACAGCATCAAGATCGAATCGCCCTTGCGATAGTGCTCTTCCAGCCGCAGCGCCAGCCCTTCGTCGTCTCGATCCAGCACGTTGACCGGACTCAGCGAGCGAGCCCTGCCGCTGGCCTTGGCTTTTTTGCCAGGAATAGCCGCGGCGGCGCGCACGATGTGTTCAGCCGCATCGATGATGTGCTGGTGGCTGCGATAGTTGTCGGTGAGCATGACCCGGGTCGTCGTCGGCGACGGGAATTGCTTGTTGAACGCCATGAAATAGCTCGGTGAACTGCCGCGCCAGCCGTAGATCGATTGCCAATCGTCCCCGACACACAACAAGGAAGAACGCTGGGCGCCACGCCCCACGTGCATCGCTGGACCACGACGGCGGATTTCCCGAAGACTGGCTCGAAGCCAGGAGACGATCTGCGGTGACACGTCCTGGAACTCGTCGATCATCAGGTGCGAAAGCGGCCTGAGCAACGCATCTCCCAGCAACTTGAAATTTTCCGGCGAGTGCTCGCTGAACAGCGCGAACATACGGTTATAGGTCATGACCGGCGGGGATTGATCGAGCAGATGATCTTCGAACGCCCGCCAGTAGCGACTCAACGCCTCGAAGAAATACCGATCGGGGTCGTCCTGGGCGAAGGACATCCGGCCCACGGCATCCGGGACGTCCAGGCCAAGGTTCTCGATAAAGCCTGCCGCCGCGACAAAACAGTCCAGCAATGGCGCTGAACCCAACTCGCCCTTGACCTTGTAATCGAATCCCGGCCCTGCGCTGGCATCGCCGGCCATCGAAGCCAATACACGCTTTGAAGCCTCATAACTTTCAAGCCATATCAGTGGCTTACGGCAGAAAGCTTGAAACAGGGTTCGCTTTACCGCCCATTCTGCACGGATGCTCAACTTGGCGCCTGGACGACTGAGGCGTGCGTCTTCCCGCGGATCGAACCCCAGTATCACCCAGGCATCCAGGGAGGGTGCGTAGCCATGGCAGTGGAACGTCGACCCATTGATCTCAAACGTTTGTCGCTTCGGCTCGATACCCTTGATCGGCCAGGCACCGGCGCGAAACCACAGGTCTTCGATGGCGTCACACAATTCTTCGTCGCGCTGGGCTGCCAGCTCGGTCACCGCGACCCGTTTCTGCACATCCGGATGATCACGCTCCAGCTCCTTGAGTTGCAGGGCGTGGCGGGACAACGGCTGGATCAGCTCACGAAAACGCGCGTCCCGTTGATAAAGGTTGTAGTAACAGGCGTTGAGCTGCTGGCGTTGGGCGTCGTTGATGCGTAAATCGAACGGATTGCCCTGGGCATCATCGTCACCCGCTTCGGCACGATGACTCAGGGTCTCGAAGGCCTGGAGCCGTTCGAACCCGGGCAGACTGCGGACCATAGGCAAGATACGTGAATGGAACGTACGCACCAGATCACGGGCTTCCTTGAGGCTGACGGTTCGTCCCCACAGGCCAAACACTTCGATCAGTTTCTGGATGAAATCCTTGCGCGATTCCCGGGTAAACGTCACCACGGTCATCGAGTCCAGTTCAAAACCCAGGTAATGAGACAACAGCACAATGCGCAGCACCAGGGTCGTGGACTTGCCCGCACCGGCCCCGGCGACCACCGAGGTCGATGGCGTGTCGCTGAAAATCATCTTCCATTGCGCGGCACTTGGTTGCGCGTGCGCCGGCAGCAATCGGGCGACATCCGACTTGATTCGCTTCTTCAGCCCGGCGGTTAGCGGCAGGTGCCAGTCATCGAACAGCAAGTCATCGACCTGCGGTGCCGGATGCTCCGTGCTGCGCGAATCACGGATCAACAGGACCTGACGCCCCTCCTCAAGCCCTTCGGCCCGGCCCTCCTTGTAGCCATAGTCAAAACCGGCGGTATGACCGCTGCGAAAGCCGTCGGCCTGGCCATGCAACCAGGATGCTCGATGCTGGGCGCGCAGGCGCGTCAGCCCATGGCCGAAGAACCGGGCGGCCAGGCGCTTGAACAGCGGCATCTGGGCCAGGGATAAAAGCTCGGGGGGAAGATCGGGAGTGTGTTGCGCCACGCTGGGAACTCCGGTGTTCATGAACCATGACGGCTATGGTGTCTGTATTTGCCGCCAGGTGCCACCCAAAAGCTTTTAAGTCATGGGTTTAGGTGATGAAGTGAAAGTGAGCTCGCGATTTTATATCTAAATAAACGATGGTTTTGACGCGCTTTTTAAGCTTTTTATCGATGATTTCCTTGGCGAAAATAGCCCCATCAACCATCGTTTTCGCACTCAGCGGAAAAGGACACGAACATGCTCGAACTCAGGCCCTTCGCCACCTTGGGCGCCGCCAATCACGGCTGGCTGGATGCCCACCACCATTTTTCGTTCGCCGAGTACTACGACCCACAGCGCATGCACTGGGGCAACTTGCGGGTCTGGAACGATGATGTCATCGCCCCCGGCAGCGGTTTTCCTCGACACCCGCACCGGGACATGGAAATCATCACCTATGTGCGTGAAGGCGCGATCACCCACCAGGACAATCTGGGCAACCAGGGCCGTACAGAGGCTGGTGATGTGCAGGTCATGAGCGCAGGCACCGGGATTGCCCACAGCGAGTACAACCTGGAATCGACGGCCACGCGTATTTTCCAGATATGGATCATTCCTAATGAGGAAGGCCTGGCACCGTCCTGGGGCGCCAAGCCATTTCCCAAGGATTCGCGTGAAGGCTTCGTGACCTTGGCCAGTGGCAAGGCCGGCGATGACCAAAGCCTGCGCATTCGCGCCGACGCGCGCCTGGTGGCGGCCAATCTCAAGGCGGGTGAAAGTGTCGAATATCGACTGGACGCCGCACGTCGGGCCTATCTGGTGCCGGCCACTGGATTGATAGAAATCAATGGGTTGCGCGCAAAATCTCGAGACGGTGTTGCGATTGAAGACGAGCAGGTGTTGCAGGTGACCGCCATCGAAGACAGCGAAATCGTTCTCGTAGACCTCGCCTAACCTGCGCGGCCGCTCTTGTGGTTAGGGAGCTAGCTCCCTAGCCACAAGCCCACATCACTTGCTGGCTATAGCCCCATCCACCAACGTTTGCGCCTCATCCACCAATTGCTTGAGGTGCGCATCGCCAATGAAGCTTTCGGCGTAGATCTTGTAGATATCCTCGGTCCCGGATGGGCGCGCCGCGAACCAGCCGTTTTCGGTCATGACTTTCAAACCGCCAATGGCCTGGTCATTGCCCGGCGCATGACTGAGGATATTCTGGATCTTCTCCCCGGCCAGTTCGGTGGAAGCCACCTGATCGGGCGATAGCTTGCTCAACAGCGCCTTCTGCTGCGGGCTGGCCTTGGCATCGACGCGTACCGAGAACGGTTCGCCCAGCTCATCGGTCAGGGCGCGGTAGGCCTGGCTCGGGTCGCGACCGGTGCGCGCGGTCATTTCAGCGGCCAGCAACGCCGGGATCAAGCCATCCTTGTCGGTACTCCAGACGCCGCCATCCTTGCGCAGGAACGAAGCCCCGGCGCTTTCTTCGCCGCCGAAGCCCAGGGAGCCATCGAATAGCCCGTCGGCAAACCACTTGAAGCCCACCGGCACTTCGTAGAGACGACGACCCAGGCGCTTGGCCACACGATCGATCAGGCCGCTGCTGACCACCGTCTTGCCCACGGCGGCATCGGCGCGCCATTGCGGGCGATTCTGGAACAGGTAGTCGATGGACACCGCCAGGTAATTGTTCGGCGCCAACAGGCCGCCGGACGGCGTCACGATGCCATGGCGGTCATGGTCCGGATCGCAGGCGAAGGCCACGTCGAAGCGCTCCTTCAGGCCAATCAACCCTTGCATCGCATGGCTGGAGGACGGGTCCATACGGATCTGTCCGTCCCAGTCGACGGTCATGAAGCGGAAAGTGGAATCCACGTGGGTGTTCACCACTTCCAGGTCCAGGCGGTAGTGCTCGGCAATGGCCGGCCAATAGCGCACGCCTGCGCCACCCAACGGATCGACGCCCAGGTGCAGCCCGGCGGAGCGAATGGCATCGAAATCAATGACATTGATCAGGTCCGCCACGTACGTGTTGACGTAGTCGTGACGGTGGGTGGTGTCGGCCTTCAGGGCTTGCTCGTAACTGACGCGCTTGACGCCGGCGAGCTGGTTGGCCAGCAGTTCATTGGCCTTGGCTTCGATCCATTTGGTGATGTGGGTGTCGGCCGGGCCGCCGTTGGTAGGGTTGTACTTGTAGCCGCCACTTTGCGGCGGGTTGTGGGACGGCGTGATGACGATACCGTCCGCCAGGCCCGAGGTGCGGCCACGGTTGTAGCAGAGAATGGCGTGGGAAACCGCCGGTGTCGGGGTGTATTCATCACCTTCGGCGATCATGACGGTCACACCGTTGGCCGCGAACACTTCCAGCGCGCTGGCACCGGCCGGGGTCGACAGCGCGTGGGTGTCGATACCGACGAACAATGGCCCGTTAATGCCCTGGGCCTCGCGGTACAGGCAGATCGCTTGGCTGATTGCCAACACGTGCCACTCGTTGAAGCCCAAGACAGCAGGACCAGCCACGGTGACGCGGAGGTGCCAGCTGCCACATTGCTGGGCCGCAAGCGGCAATTCGATGACGTGGACCTCCGCCGCCTGCAGCAGGCGCAACACTGTCCAATCGCAGGGTGATTCGATCAGCACCACGGCGCCCCTGAGGGCCAGCACTGCGATCAGGATCTCCAGGGCGCCCCGCAGGTCGGCGCCAATATAGACGTCATCGGCATTCCAGCAACGGGCCGGTGAGGAGGTATAGCGGGCAGCCAGCGCGTTGCGAAGCTCCAGCTCGCCCCAGGGTTGCGAAGGCGCCTGCGGGGAGCGTGGGTACTGGCGCAGCAATTCGCGCTCGAGCAACAACAACGGGCTGTCCAATGGCTGCATCGACGCCGGTTCATCCGCACTGAGCACCTGCATACCTGGCCGTCGGGCGTTGACGTACAGGGTCTCGAGTAAATCGTCACCGCCGTCCAGGGTCGTCATGCTGGGCGCGGGTAGTGCGTAGTAACCGGACTTGGCGATCGAATAGACCCGCCCTTCCTTCTCCAGCAGCGAATACGCGTACTGGATGGTCGATATCGACACGTTCAGACGTTCGGAAAGTTGCCGCAGCGACGGCAGACGAACCCGCGCATCCACCTCCAGCTCGTTGATCAGCGTGGTCAGGTATCGATAAACCGCCTGGTAGGCGAAGTCCGTCTCCCGGCAGCCTTTCATCGGCTCAGGCCGGGAGCGCAGGTCGTGGCCAGTCCTGTCGTAACGCAGGGGGCAACGACTTGGAACGAGGTAGATGAGTCAGTCAAACCTCGTTCCTCAATGCCTTGCCGAGCGTTCGTGCCGCTCATCGACGGCCGGTTCGGCTTCTGCAGTGTCTACGTCGTCAATGGCCTGCTGAAGATCGTCGCTCGGGGTAATTTCCGGTTGTTCCGGCAGGGAGGCACTCGCCCGGTACAGTTTGCCAAGGATGTCGATGGGCAGGCCGCTGACATCGACCATCCACTGCGCTATCTGATCGGCGACGGTCGCGCCCTGCATGGCCTTGTGCAGGTCCGGCATCGCTACCAGCATGCCGGGATGGCAGCAACGCAGAAAGTGCTCAAGGCCAGTGCCCTGTCCCACGAAGGGAGCGAACAGCATGCACACCAATTGCGTTTCGCTGAGCCCCAGGATCTTTTGCGCCTCGAGAGCGGCGTAGGCACGACGCTCGGGAATCGACGACGGAGAGCCGAACAGCGCCCGAGCCTGTTCGCAGGCGTGCTCCGGCAGTTGCTTGCGATGCATGATCATGATCGCCCGTTGCACGTAGTCCCCGTAGCCCGTTTCATAGCTGCGGCCTTGCAGATAGCAGGCCTGCAGGCCATGCAAATGAGCCGATAGCAGCGGGCTGAGATACTCGTTTTCAGGCGCTGATGGGACAAGACCTTCGGTCTGCACCCGCAGGAACTCGTTGAAGAGCGGCCAGTTGGTCCCCTCCGAACGATCGACGATCAGGTCGTCGATGCCGACGTGGCCCACTCGCCGGCAGGCCTCGAAATGGCCCTCGGGCCGCCACGCATCGAGGCGATCCGGACCATAGAAATGCCGGTAGACATCACCGCCCAGGGTGTCGAGATGGGCAAAGAGGTTGTCGAAACCGCAAGGGTGGTCGGTCAGCAGGCCGATCTTGCGGGTGGCGCGGCGCAGGCCCGATATGAATTGTTTTTGCTGGCGCGGCGTATCGCTGCTGACCAACGAATCCACGCCAGACTCCCAGCGGGCCATGTGCCGGTAGAACTCGGCCATCGCCAGGTAGCCGTCATCGCCAATCTCCAGGGGGCTGTCGGCCGTACGAAGGTGTCCCAGGACCAGCAGGTCCATGCGATTGGCTTCGTGCCCCGCCACCGACAAGGGCTGCCGGTGATTGAACGGCAACACCTCGCGGTTATCCGCCATCAGCAATTCGACCCGGGGGTCATCATAGACAAACAGCGCGCTGTAGCAGCGGTGGATGTTTTCCAGCGTCGCCTGGGTGGTCTCGCTCAGGCGTGGCGTGGCAACGCGCAAGGCGAAGGTCACTGGATGCCGCCCGGCGATGCTCAGCTGTGCGGCTCGCAAGGCGGTCAGCACATAAAAACTCTCCCTGCTCCCGTTCTGGACCGTCAACACACGATAATCGCCAATCCGGTCGATGCCTCCGGCGGCGACAATTAAACGCTGGATCAAAAGCTGCAACGCGGTACGTTCTGCCCGGGAATAAAAACCCGACAGTCGTTGCAATATCTGTTGATACACGTGAGTCATTGCCTGCTCATGAATTGCACTCATAGCCATTTACCTGGAAATTCAACTATCGGCGTCGCACCCGCACCAACGTGACTGCGCGACGTGTTGGTCTAGATGGGTTGTTCTAGTACTCAAAGAGTATTAGCAATACGCTCAAGCATCGCTTGTCGTAATTATTTGACACATATGCCGGGAGTCGGCCTTCGCCCTTTCTGGTCTCCGCCGGGAGCCTTTAAAAACGGGGCTCTTGCCGGCTGACCGGGGCGTCCTAGGAGAATTCCGACAACGTCCCACAGATAATGAGCACGAGAAATAAAGAACTTGCCGAACTTTAATTGATGCTCTACCCCACCCTGTTTCCTCCAGGGTCGATAGATAGCCTCGCACCAATTAATGCCCGTTGCCTTTTGAATGCGCCCTGAAGGTTGAGGACCTTCGAAAAAGTTATACCGCACCACGACTTCTTCCTTGATATGGAAATCAGCGTTCAATTATCAAGACTTAAACACTGATTAGAAGATACAGATTGAGGGCAAAAACCAGTTCAGATGTTGGCCGACAAACCGTCTCAGTCTTTGAGCGAACCGGGGCAGGCAATTCAGGGCGCGAAATGGCGAGCTACGAACGCAGCCCCGCCAGGCAGGAACTGCCGTAAGAAAGGATGGGGATCAGGACGGCAGCGCAAGAGCCGAGGTGATGACTCTTGCGCAAGACAGGGGGTTCAGGCCGGGTCGACGACCTGAAGGGCAACGCGCTCACGGCAAGGGCACTCGCCCATGTAACGGTGAGCCTCGACGAACTCGGAGAACGGGAAGACCCGAGTCTTGAGTGGCAACAGCACGCGATCGGCGGTCAATTGATTGATATCCCGCAGTGCTCGTTGCAAAGCCACATGGTCCTGGAGGATGCCCAGTTCCGGCTTGCCGGTGAAATTGCCGATGCAGTGTACAAAGAACTGAATGTTCTTCTGGAACGCCGCGCAGGCTGGGAACGGTGTCTGGTTGCCGCCCTGCAAGCCATACAGCACCAGGCTGCCACGAGGCGCCAATACATCGCCGAGCAGCGACATCTGCGGCCCGCCGAGGCCGTCGAAGACTACATCGACGCCGCGGTTGTCAGTGAGCTTGTTGATTTGCATCAGCAAGTCCTGTTCTTCGGTAACGATGACCTTCTCGGCGCCCAGCGACACCAGGTACTCCCGTTCGTCAGCCGTCTTGGTGGCCGCGATCACCCGCACACCCAGGGCCTTGCCCAGCTGTACGAAGGAAGGACCGGCGCAATGACTGGCATCGGTCACCAGGGCGAATTGCCCCGGCTTGACCCGCGCCAGGTCCATGTAGGCGAAGTACGCAATCAGCAGCGGCGTGTAATGCACGGCAGCTTCGATGGGGCTGAGCACGTCGGGATAACGGGTCAGGGCGGTGCGTGGCAGCACGATGACTTCACCGTACACCGGATAATCGTTCGGGCTCTCGGCAGGGAAGCTGGCGACCTTGTCGCCCACGGCCAGATCATCGACACCATCGCCGACAGCCGTGACTACCCCGGCCATCTCATGGCCCAGGCCGGAAGGCAGGCGCGCCTGGGAAGATGCCAGGTTCTGGCGCCACAAGGTGTCGTACCAACTGATGCCGATCGCTTCGACGCGGACCTGCACTTCTCCTGGCGCAGGAAGAGCCGCCGCATGCTCTTCGCATTTGAGCACCTCGGCACCACCAAACTTGTGAAAACGGATCGTGCGGGACATCGCAAACCTCGTCAAAGTAACCTCTAATGCCATGAACTCTATCCGGGCTTTGTACCCAAGACCATCAGTGGCTATTAATAGTCGACATGCCTGTCATTGATTCCGCAGTAAGAAAAACCAACCAATCCTGTAGGACTTAACCTAAGAAAACGCAATTAGCCGGTGCAGAGTACCAGCCTTTCCCCGTAAGATTCATGCCGGCCATTGTTCCCATATGGCCGCTCACGTCAAGCTTGCCGAATCTGCCAGGACCCCAGATGAATCGTAATGACCTGCGGCGTGTCGATCTGAACCTGTTGATCGTGTTCGAAACATTGATGCATGAACGCAGCGTGACCCGCGCGGCCGAGAAGCTGTTCTTGGGCCAACCGGCCATCAGCGCCGCGCTGTCGCGCCTGCGCAGCCTGTTCGATGACCCGTTGTTCGTGCGCACCGGCCGCAGCATGGAGCCTTCGGCCCGGGCAGTCGAGATCTTCGCCCTGCTCTCCCCAGCCCTGGATTCGATTTCCACGGCAGTCAGCCGCGCGGCGGAATTCGACCCGGCCACCAGCACCTCGGTATTTCGCATTGGCCTGTCGGACGATGCCGAATTCGCCCTGCTGCCCATGCTGCTCAAGCGCCTGCGGGCTGAAGCGCCCGGCATTGTGCTGGTGGTGCGCCGGGTCAACTACATTTTGATGCCAAGCTTGCTGGCCTCCGGTGAAATTTCCATCGGCGTCAGCTACACCGACGACCTGCCGGCCAACGCCAAGCGCAAGGTCTTGCGTCGCAGCTTGCCCAAAGTATTGCGGGCCGACACCGCGCCGGGCCGACTGACCCTGGACGAATTCTGCGCTCGCCCCCACGCCCTGGTCTCCTTCGCAGGGGACTTGAGCGGCTTCATCGACGAAGAACTGGCGAAACTCGACCGCAAGCGCCATGTGGTGTTGGCCGTACCGCAGTTCAACGGCCTGAGCACCCTGCTGTCGGGCACCGACATCGTCGCCACCGTACCCGACTACACCGCCGACGCGCTGACCGCCGCCGGCGGCGTCCGCGCCGAAGACCCGCCCATACCGGTGCGCAGCTTCGAACTGCACATGGCCTGGCGCGGATCCCAGGACAACGACCCGGGGGAACGCTGGTTGCGTTCGCGGATTCAGATGTTTTTTGGGGATCCGGAGAGTCTCTAGGTTTCACCGGACAGGCTGTTATCTGATCATTTCAGCCTTTCCACCAACCATGGAGCTCCATTCACTTCCGGTGGATTGCTAAATTGGGGGCACATCTGAGGGCATGCTTTGGATGGTTTGAAAAGGATGCCCCCAGCCTGAGGTCCGGCAGTCCCAATCTCGAAAAAAGTCACTCTGGTGGTGGGATTGACGGGCCATACTCGGCTGATGACTTTGCCGTGCCAGCGTCTCACTAAGTGAGACTCCCAAGTGCAGAGCCTTATTACAATGCAGCGCGCAAGGCGGCAACTGCGTCATGGAAACTCTCCACTGCCGCAACCCCACTTGCACGCAGGCTGGCGTGCACTAGCCCTTCACCGACGTATAGTTCGGCAGGCACCTGGGCCTGCCTTTACATGGCCACGTATGCCCGGCCTTGATCACAGAGCGGATCCCACTGCGCCACGCCAACAAATGCCGGAGTTAGTCCAGTGGCCACCTCCTGCTCCAATGCCAAAGCCTGGGGGTCGCGCTGACTGGGCTCGTCTGGCACATATCCAGCAAGCGACGCCATCAGCCCTTGCGTGGTGAGCATCGGGGCGCAGGCATGTTCGCGCATGAAGGCGAACTGCTGGTGTGCACTGAGCACCGGAGACACCAATACCTGCAAGTACGGCTGGGCTAAGCCTCGCTCACGCAGAGCAACACATAACCCTGCCGCCAAGGTTCCACCGGCGCTGTCTCCTGCCACTGTCAGGCGCTCAGAAGAAAGACCGGCCAACCGTCCTTCGCGCAAGTGCAGCCACACCATTAACGCATCCTCCAATGGCGCGGGAAACGGATGCTCCGGCGCCAAGTCTCGCTTCATCACCCTGTCACTCTCACAAGGTGGGAGCGATCCTTCTGTACTGGCTTAAGCTACTGCTGGTGCGCGTCTGGACTGTCGATTGAATGAAGGGCACATTATCCATGCTCCGACTGATAATCGGCATTCAGCGTTTGCTATGAGGTTCACCATGTCATTTGATCTTCATCACCTGCTACTCGTATTCACTGCCTACATCGTTGGAGCGGCCAGCCCAGGCCCGAGCAATATGCGAATCATGGGCGTCGCGATGCACCAAGGACGCAAGCCCGCATTGCTGTTGGCCGCTGGTGTAATCAGCGGTTCTTTTTTCTGGGGCTCGATGGCGGCTACGGGGGTATCGGCCATCCTGGCGCAATTTGCACAGGTGCTTTTCGCACTGAAAATCGTCGGAGGGATCTACCTTATTTATCTCGCTATCAAGGCCGGACGCTCGGCTTTTGCATCTGACGCGCGAATCGAACAAATGTTGGCGGCCGCACCAACGGTTTCGGGCTTGAGCCTCTACCGGCGCGGGTTACTCATGCATCTCACAAACCCCAAGGCGCTGCTGGGCTGGGTCGCGACCATGACCCTTGGCCTTGGGCCCGAAGCCACGCCGACAACAGTCGCGGTGATCCTGGCCGGCTGTGCCGTACTGAGCATCACAATCTTCTGCGGTTACGCGATTGTCTTCTCCACTGCGCCTATGATTCGCGGCTACCGAAGGGCTCGGCGCTGGATTGAAGGCACCCTCGCACTCGTGTTCGGTGCGGCAGGAATAAAGCTGCTGCTTTCACGCAGTTGAAACCGCAAAAGACTGCAGGATAGCACTCCTTCATCGCGCCAAAAGTCGGTATGTTGACTTTTATAGTCAATAAAAATGGATCCGACATGATACTCAAAATGTTCCAGGTAGATGCGTTTTCTGAAACCGTATTCGGCGGGAATCCAGCAGCCGTATTGCTCCTTGAAGACTGGCTACCTGATGAACTGATGCAGTCGATAGCCAACGAAAACAATCTGGCAGAGACTGCATTTGTTAAACCTTCCGGAAACCACTGGGCACTACGCTGGTTTACTCCAACGGTTGAAGTGAATTTCTGTGGGCACGCGACACTGGCCACCGCTCATATATTGATTACCGAATTTGGTGTGCCGGGGCCGTTACGCTTCTCGACACGGGTGGGTGATCTGAACGTGCAGGCATTGGGCAACGAGTACCTGCTGGACCTCCCATGCATTGAGCCGGAACATTCGACTGAACTGCCCCCTTGCATCGTGCCCCTGTTTCTCGACAACGCCGTCAACCATTTCAAGAACTTTGAGAACAGCAGTCCCAAGTCTATCGGCTCCTCCGTCGTATATTCGACACCGTCTGTAGATGATCAAATACGAAAATGATCCACTAACTGCTTGAGTTGGCTCGCTTGGCGCTCCAAGTCATCGCACGCCTGCAAGGTCGACCGCAGGTTGTCGGCCCCTTGATGATTCAGCGAGTTGATTTCAGCAATGTCGATATTCAGTGATTCAATGACAGATGTCTGCTCTTCAGTCGCAGCCGCCACCGAATGGTTGATGCCATCAATCTCACTGATCCGCCATGCAACACTGCCCAGCCGCTCTCCCGCCTGATTGGCAATTATCACACCTTCATTGCTATGGCGCTCGCTCTCGCCCATGGTGAGCACCGCATCATCGGCTCCTCGCTGCAATGCTTCAATCATCGTATGAATCTCTTTAGCGGAAGTCTGCGTACGATAGGCAAGGCTGCGCACTTCATCCGCAACAACGGCGAACCCGCGACCCGCCTCACCTGCCCTTGCCGCTTCGATAGCGGCATTAAGAGCGAGCAGGTTGGCCTGTTCGGAGATCCCCTGGATGACTTCCAATATCCGACCGATATCGACCGTCTTCTCATTCAAGCTTTTAATGTTGCCGCACGACGTACGAATTTTTCCTGACAAACTGCTCATCGCTTCAATAGTTTCTGCAACCACCTGCATGCCGCTCTCGGTTAGCCGCCGCGCTTCAGACGCTTGATCTGACGCACCTCCTGCATTGCGTGCGATCTCCTGCGAAGCAGCGCCCAACTCATGGATCGCAGCGGCGATGCTATGGGTGCGCTGACTCTGTTCACCAGAGAAGGACATTGACGACCTGGAGGCCCCCATCACCCGCTCAGCAACTGCATTAACCTGCGCGGTCGCAAACGACACATCGCACATGGAGCGATGAACTTTTTCCACGAAAAGGTTGAAATCGCCTGCTAGGTTTCCAAACTCATCACGAGACTGAACCTCGATCCGTCGGGTAAGATCCCCCTCCCCCTGAGCGATATCACGCATTGCATAGCCCATCACTTTAATTGGCCGCATCAGCACGCTAATCAATATGGCCAGCAGTAAGAGCGTGACAACAACCGCTATCAACGCGGCCAGTAAAGCAGAGACTCGAAAATCCGTCAGCGCTGCGTATGCTCTATTTTTGTCGATCGATAGAGCGACGTACCAGTTCACCGAGGGCAGCCCCTGGATCGGCGAGAACATCAAAATCCGAGGTTTTCCTTCTTCCTCTGTCTCACTGGGATGAGAGTTGAGTGACGGAGTGTTTTGCGGGTAAATATCGCCCAGTTGCTTCATCATCAGGTCTTTGTTCGGATGAACCAACACCTTGCCGTCAGCGCTGACGAGAAACGCGTAACCGATTCCACCCAGATCGAGTGAGCTGATGATTTTTGCCAATGTGTCCAGTGTCAGGTCCCCACCGACCACCCCAAGCGCTTGACCGTCGTGACTGATCGGCGTTGCAATGGTCATCATCAGTTGCCCTGTCGTCACATCCAGGTAAGGCTCGGTCAGCGTTGTCCCTCCGGCAGCCATTGCATCCGTATACCAAGGCCGGGTGCGAGGATCGTAATCAGCAGGTAGATCGTCCTTTGGCCGGATGACGAAACTACCGTCACGACTGCCTAGATAAGTGAAGGTAAACGTCGCCAGCAACGACCTCTGCTCCAGCAACCGCGTGATGTTTTGCGGTGCGGGATCATTGGCAACCGTCTGGGCAACATGATCAACCAAAAGTATCCGCCCGGAGAGCCAGGACTGAACGCTTGCGGCGGTGATCTTGCTCACTTCCTCAAGGTGGTATTCAAGGTTCGTGCGAATGGTTTTGCGCTGAATCGAGTCGTTGTAAAGCGTAAAAAGTGAAAACGCTGCGACAACAACGAATGATGCCGCAAGCAATACCTTATGACTGAACTTCAGGTTCGCAATCATCATGGCTTATCCCTAGGCGTGGAGTGTTGTAGTTGTTATTCGACACCAAGGTGCATCGATGAGGACTTGATGACAGCCAACAGCTGATAGGCCGCAAGTTTCTCGATATGCAGCTCAGTGCTCTCCAACCAGCAATCAGTGACTGACCGGAAATGTTCCATATCCCGGCAGTGGATTCGGAGGCAGTAATCAAACACACCACTCACCAGGTGACACTCAATGACTTGCGGGCAAGCACTGACAAGGGCCCTCGCTCAAGTGCACCAGTGAGGCGAGTTTTTATGGGGGATGCGCCCGTTGCAGCGCGGTGCATCGACGATGGCCTCGTCGATGCATCCCAAACACTCAGAGGCCCCGTGGCTCTCTGTTCCGTTGGTCATAGCCAGGGCATTTCACTTCAGCCCGTTAGAGAGGAACTGCTGCAAGCGCTCGCTTCGTGGGTTATCCAGAATCTCAGGCCCGCCCTGCTCTTCAACCAGTCCTTGATGAAGAAACAGCAGTTGGTTCGACACCTTGCGTGCAAACCCCATTTCATGGGTCACCATGATCATGGTGCGCCCCTCTTCAGCAAGGCCCTGGATGACTTTGAGCACCTCGCCCACCACCTCAGGGTCGAGCGCCGAGGTGGGTTCGTCGAACAGCATTACCTCGGGCTCCATGGCGAGGGCGCGGGCGATCGCTACCCGCTGCTGTTGACCACCGGAAAGAAACGCAGGGAACTGATCGGCAACACGGGCAGGCAAGCCGACTTTATCCAAGTACCGCCGCGCACGGTCTTCTGCGTCTTTTTTGCTGACGCCTAGCACCCGGCGCGGGGCAATGGTGATGTTTTCCAGCACGGTCATATGCCCCCACAGGTTGAAATGCTGGAAGACCATGGCCAAGCGGGTACGCAGTCGTTGCAGCTCGCGGTCATCCGCCACACGTAATCCTGAATGATTTTTAACCATGCAGATCGGTTTGCCATCCAGACTCATGGCGCCGTCATTGGGTGTTTCGAGAAAATTGATACAGCGCAGGAACGTGCTCTTTCCCGAGCCACTGGCGCCGATCAGGCTGATGACATCGCCCGTTTTGGCCTGCAGGGAAACACCCTTGAGTACTTCATGGGTACCGTAACTTTTGTGTAGCCCGTCAACCGTCAATTTGTACATGTTCGCAATCATCCTCTTAGCGGGTTGGGAGCGGCCCTGTCAGATACAGGGCTCAGTGAGTCGGCCCTAAAAAAGCCAGCCAATGACGTTCAGCAATTCGGAACACGCCAACCAATGCAAAGGTGACCGCCAGGTAAATCAGTGCCGCAATCCCAAACGATTGAAAGGTTAAAAAGGTGGCTGAGTTCGCGTCACGGGCAACTTTGAGAATGTCCGGTACCGTGGCGGTGAATGCCACCGTGGTCGAGTGCAACATCAAGATCACTTCGTTGCTGTAATACGGCAGCGAGCGACGCAAGGCTGACGGCATGATCACGAATGCGTAGAGCTTCCATCCCGAGAGGCCATAGGCTTTTGCCGCCTCGACCTCGCCATGGGCGATGTTGCGAATGGCTCCAGCAAATATCTCGGTGGTGTATGCGCACGTGTTCAGAGCGAAGGCAAGAATGGTGCAGTTCATTGCATCGCGAAAGAATGCATCCAACACAGGCTGAGCACGTATTGCCGCCAAGCTATAGACCCCGGTGTAGCAGATCAGTAGTTGGATGTAGAGCGGTGTACCCCTGAACAGGTAGGTATAGAACTGCACCGGCCAGCGTACGTAAAATCTGGGTGACACGCGTGCGATAGACAATGGATCAACTTGCGGGTCAGTTCAACAAAGCGCGTTTTGAAGGCTTCGTAGAGTGAAGCCTCGATGAGGATCCGTTGAGTACCGATGCAGTTTTGTCCAGCCGCCCAGAAAGCCCCCGACACGCATGAATCAACGGTTTCATCCAAATCACAATCAGCCATCACGATGACCGGAGCATTGCCGCCAAGGTCCATCGCCAGCTTCTTGAGGCCAGCTGTGCGAGCGATCTGCTCACCGGTGACAAAGCCGCCCGTGAACGACACCATGCGCACAGCACGGTGAGCAACCAAGGCCTTGCCCAATGCGGCGCCCCCTGTGGCGACAGTGACGACAACCGGAGGCAGGCCCGCATCGATCAAGCACTCCACCAGCTTGATCGCGGATAACGGTGTGAGCTCAGACGGTTTGAGAACGACCGCATTTCCCCCTGCAATGGCAGGTCCCAATTTATGCGCGACCAGATTAAGCGGGTCGTTGTAAGGGGTGATGGCGACGATGACACCCAACGGTTCACGGGTGAACCAGCCCTGACGGGATTCAGACCCGACATAAGCATCAAAAGGGATGACTTCACCGGCATTACGCTTGGCTTCTTCGGCAGACAACTTCAAGGTGTTGACGCAGCGCAACACCTCCTTTCGCGCCTGCTTCAGCGTTTTCCCCGACTCCGCGACGATCAGTTTGGCAAAGGAGTCCTTGTCACGCTCGACTGAGCTTGCGGCTTTTTCCAAGATACGCGCGCGTTCATGTCGTGGCAGATCCTTGGCAATCAAAGCTCCCGAAATAGCCGTGTCGACTATCGTGGTGGCTGAGGATGCAGGGATGTCTGCCACTTCACCCACCTTGCTGCCGTCAAACGGGCTGAGCACCTTAATGGCCTTATAATCAGCAGCGAGCGAGAGACTCAAGCTATTCATGATTATTTACCTGATGTGGTTTTGTGGTTGTGGATGCTCACGATATCGGCGAGCAATGCAAAGGCGGTTTCAAAACGACCTGCTCCTGCCCCCACCACGGTGACGGGACCGAGAATGGCGGTGTTGAAGGTGATTGCATTGGTGGCTCCGCTCACGGCTGAGAGCGCGTCACTCGATGGCAATAACTGTGGGCTCACCGAGGCCGAAATCGCGCCATCGCTCCGTTTCTCTGCACTGCCAATCAGCTTCCAACGGGCATTTGCTTTCGTCGCCTCGGCAATATCCGTGGCCGTGATTTCAGAAATCCCTTTGCACAGGACGTCGCTTGGCTTGAGTTTCGCGCCCAGCAGTTCATTGGCGAGGATGACGACCTTCAAGCGCACATCGTGCCCTTCTACATCCGCGGTTGGGTCAGCTTCGGCATACCCCAACTCCTGGGCTTTTGCGACAGCACTGGAGAAGTCCAACCCCGTCTCCATGCTGGAAAGGACAAAGTTTGACGTGCCGTTGAGAATCCCCTTGAAGCCGATGATTTCCGAGCCCGCCAGTGACTCCTTGGCCAAACGGATAACCGGGGTCCCGCTCATGACGGAACCTTCGAATTCAAAGCGGGCGCCGGTGCTATCGGCCAGCGTCTTCAAGCTTTGTGCATGCAGTGCCACGGGGCCTTTGTTGGTGGTGACGACACTGACGCCCTCTTCCAGCGCCCAGCGGCAGAAGGTCGTAGCCGGTTCACCATCCACAGGATTGGTGAAGGTTGCCTCAGCCACAATATCGGCGCCAGAGAAGCGGATAACGGTTTCGTTCGCCGGCTCAGCACTGCCGCCGGGTAGCGTCCTGAAGCCTCCTTTAGCTGCAGGCACTGCTGCCAATTCACGAGCGTCCAGGCCGTGCTTGTTAATGATGGAGCCGAGGTAAAGATCACTGACACCGACGATCTTCAAGGTAAAACCTAACTCATCGGCCCAGCGCGAATTCTTATCGGCAATAAGCTGGGCCAGCGCACGGTTAACGCCACCAAAACCAAGCAACGCTATTTTGTATTCAGTCACGACAGGATTCTCATTGTTATGTTGTGGTGCTGAGATAGTAAGCCGACAACTTAACTTTACGAATATGGCAAACAGAACGTTGTTGCGAGCAAAATGCTCGCACAACGGTACAACTTGCTATTTTGTGCTCGACAGAACAAAAGACGTTACGGTATTCAGGACTCCCGGCAGCGCCGAGATCTCACTCCATACCCTGTGGATACGATCTGCATTCATCGCCTGAACCGTCAGTACAATATCGAGGTCGCCACTCATCACATTGCAGGAAATGACTTCAGGCATTGCAGCAACGGAGCGAACAACTTCTGAATCTCGCATACGATCCTGACGATACACGAAAATCAATGCATTAATGGGTCCTGCATCGGCTGAGGGCATACCTTTAATAATTGTGTAGCCTCGGACATGACCATCGCGCTCCAATCGCTCAATCCGCAGCCTGACTGCGTTCCTGGACAAATTAACTTTTAGAGCAATATCGTTATGAGCTAACCGTGCATTTCGAGTAAGCTCCTCCAGAATTTTTTCATCAACTTTATCTAGAACACGTTTCATCTCTGGCTCCGAACTTATAACGAGTGAGACTCCGTGTCTTTGGATAAGGCCCTGACCAGCGAGATCAGCGACCTGATGTCGTTAGGAATTGAAGTACAGTTTTGTTCGGCGACTGCAGGAGCACCGCCTGTATTTAGGTGGCCGCCAATCTCCGACTTATGGGTTGCAGTGCCAACCTTCGACGGATGTGTGGTTGCCAGGCAAATCATGGGGATCATCAAGCTGCGCCTGCTTACACGTGCAGCGCGCAAGCCGATAGCGGTATTAGGACTGACGAGATATCCACTCTGTGCAAAGACCTCATGAATACAACTGAATGCGTCCGCATCGTCCACAGCCAGTGAGTCAAATAATTTGCGTGCCTCCAACCATTCATCCTGCGCTAACTGAATAGTGCCCTCGCCTTCTAGCAGCTGCATGTTACGAGCTACTTTTTCTCCGCATCGATTTAAGATACTCCACTGTATGCGCTCAAAATTAGAGGCCAGTGAAACATTCATAGTGGGGATTTTGGTAGCGCGAATCTCATTTCGACTGTACAGATTTGATTGGAGAAAGTTATGCAGTCCGGCGTTAGCATTCGTGGCAACGATAAGCTGTCGAATGGGCAGCCCCATTTGCTTGGCAATATAACCAGCGTACAGGGCACCAAAATTTCCAGTCGGCACACTGAAAGCAACCTCTCTTTTAGGCGCGCCGAGCTGAAGAGCAGAATAGAAATAGAAGGACAGGTGCGCAAGCACGCGAACCCAATGCACTGAGTTGAACGAAATAACGTGCTGCTGCGCATCATTATTTTGCTTCAGGAACTGCTCGCACAAACGATGGCAATCGGAATAATCTCCGTCGATCGCAATATTCATAACATTATCTTTGTGCGTACTCAGTAAGCGTCGGCGATCCTCCGCCGTTAACCCCGTGGAAGGATGCAGCACCAACAACGTAACGCCCTTAATTCCCGAAAATGCCTTTATTGCAGCAGCACCCGTATCTCCGCCTGTACAACCTACAATCAGCGCCTTCTTCCCAGACTTCTGCAAATCGTGATTGATAAAGCGAGACATCAATTGAAGGCCAACATCTTGATAGACGCCTGACGGCCCATGAAATAACTCAAGTATCCACTCGTTACTTGCGGTCTGGTACAGCGGGGTCACTGCGCTGCTAGCAGCGCAGTGACCCCGCTGTACCAGACCGCAAGTAACGAGTGGATACTTGAGTTATTTCATGGGCCGTCAGGCGTCTATCAAGATGTTGGCCTTCAATTGATGTCTCGCTTTATCAATCACGATTTGCAGAAGTCTGGGAAGAAGGCGCTGATTGTAGGTTGTACAGGCGGAGATACGGGTGCTGCTGCAATAAAGGCATTTTCGGAATTAAGGGCGTTACGTTGTTGGTGCTGCATCCTTCCACGGGTTAACGGCGGAGGATCGCCGACGCTTACTGAGTACGCACAAAGATAATGTTATGAATATTGCGATCGACGGAGATTATTCCGATTGCCATCGTTTGTGCGAGCAGTTCCTGAAGCAAAATAATGATGCGCAGCAGCACGTTATTTCGTTCAACTCAGTGCATTGGGTTCGCGTGCTTGCGCACCTGTCCTTCTATTTCTATTCTGCTCTTCAGCTCGGCGCGCCTAAAAGAGAGGTTGCTTTCAGTGTGCCGACTGGAAATTTTGGTGCCCTGTACGCTGGTTATATTGCCAAGCAAATGGGGCTGCCCATTCGACAGCTTATCGTTGCCACGAATGCTAACGCCGGACTGCATAACTTTCTCCAATCAAATCTGTACAGTCGAAATGAGATTCGCGCTACCAAAATCCCCACTATGAATGTTTCACTGGCCTCTAATTTTGAGCGCATACAGTGGAGTATCTTAAATCGATGCGGAGAAAAAGTAGCTCGTAACATGCAGCTGCTAGAAGGCGAGGGCACTATTCAGTTAGCGCAGGATGAATGGTTGGAGGCACGCAAATTATTTGACTCACTGGCTGTGGACGATGCGGACGCATTCAGTTGTATTCATGAGGTCTTTGCACAGAGTGGATATCTCGTCAGTCCTAATACCGCTATCGGCTTGCGCGCTGCACGTGTAAGCAGGCGCAGCTTGATGATCCCCATGATTTGCCTGGCAACCACACATCCGTCGAAGGTTGGCACTGCAACCCATAAGTCGGAGATTGGCGGCCACCTAAATACAGGCGGTGCTCCTGCAGTCGCCGAACAAACTGTACTTCAATTCCTAACGACATCAGGTCGCTGATCTCGCTGGTCAGGGCCTTATCCAAAGACACGGAGTCTCACTCGTTATAAGTTCGGAGCCAGAGATGAAACGTGTTCTAGATAAAGTTGATGAAAAATTCTGGAGGAGCTTACTCGAAATGCACGGTTAGCTCATAACGATATTGCTCTAAAAGTTAATTTGTCCAGGAACGCAGTCAGGCTGCGGATTGAGCGATTGGAGCGCGATGGTCATGTCCGAGGCTACACAATTATTAAAGGTATGCCCTCAGCCGATGCAGGACCCATTAATGCATTGATTTTCGTGTATCGTCAGGATCGTATGCGAGATTCAGAAGTTGTTCGCTCCGTTGCTGCAATGCCTGAAGTCATTTCCTGCAATGTGATGAGTGGCGACCTCGATATTGTACTGACGGTTCAGGCGATGAATGCAGATCGTATCCACAGGGTATGGAGTGAGATCTCGGCGCTGCCGGGAGTCCTGAATACCGTAACGTCTTTTGTTCTGTCGAGCACAAAATAGCAAGTTGTACCGTTGTGCGAGCATTTTGCTCGCAACAACGTTCTGTTTGCCATATTCGTAAAGTTAAGTTGTCGGCTTACTATCTCAGCACCACAACATAACAATGAGAATCCTGTCGTGACTGAATACAAAATAGCGTTGCTTGGTTTTGGTGGCGTTAACCGTGCGCTGGCCCAGCTTATTGCCGATAAGAATTCGCGCTGGGCCGATGAGTTAGGTTTTACCTTGAAGATCGTCGGTGTCAGTGATCTTTACCTCGGCTCCATCATTAACAAGCACGGCCTGGACGCTCGTGAATTGGCAGCAGTGCCTGCAGCTAAAGGAGGCTTCAGGACGCTACCCGGCGGCAGTGCTGAGCCGGCGAACGAAACCGTTATCCGCTTCTCTGGCGCCGATATTGTGGCTGAGGCAACCTTCACCAATCCTGTGGATGGTGAACCGGCTACGACCTTCTGCCGCTGGGCGCTGGAAGAGGGCGTCAGTGTCGTCACCACCAACAAAGGCCCCGTGGCACTGCATGCACAAAGCTTGAAGACGCTGGCCGATAGCACCGGCGCCCGCTTTGAATTCGAAGGTTCCGTCATGAGCGGGACCCCGGTTATCCGTTTGGCCAAGGAGTCACTGGCGGGCTCGGAAATCATCGGCTTCAAGGGGATTCTCAACGGCACGTCAAACTTTGTCCTTTCCAGCATGGAGACGGGGTTGGACTTCTCCAGTGCTGTCGCAAAAGCCCAGGAGTTGGGGTATGCCGAAGCTGACCCAACCGCGGATGTAGAAGGGCACGATGTGCGCTTGAAGGTCGTCATCCTCGCCAATGAACTGCTGGGCGCGAAACTCAAGCCAAGCGACGTCCTGTGCAAAGGGATTTCTGAAATCACGGCCACGGATATTGCCGAGGCGACGAAAGCAAATGCCCGTTGGAAGCTGATTGGCAGTGCAGAGAAACGGAGCGATGGCGCGATTTCGGCCTCGGTGAGCCCACAGTTATTGCCATCGAGTGACGCGCTCTCAGCCGTGAGCGGAGCCACCAATGCAATCACCTTCAACACCGCCATTCTCGGTCCCGTCACCGTGGTGGGGGCAGGAGCAGGTCGTTTTGAAACCGCCTTTGCATTGCTCGCCGATATCGTGAGCATCCACAACCACAAAACCACATCAGGTAAATAATCATGAATAGCTTGAGTCTCTCGCTCGCTGCTGATTATAAGGCCATTAAGGTGCTCAGCCCGTTTGACGGCAGCAAGGTGGGTGAAGTGGCAGACATCCCTGCATCCTCAGCCACCACGATAGTCGACACGGCTATTTCGGGAGCTTTGATTGCCAAGGATCTGCCACGACATGAACGCGCGCGTATCTTGGAAAAGCCGCAAGCTCAGTCGAGCGTGACAAGGACTCCTTTGCCAAACTGATCGTCGCGGAGTCGGGGAAAACGCTGAAGCAGGCGCGAAAGGAGGTGTTGCGCTGCGTCAACACCTTGAAGTTGTCTGCCGAAGAAGCCAAGCGTAATGCCGGTGAAGTCATCCCTTTTGATGCTTATGTCGGGTCTGAATCCCGTCAGGGCTGGTTCACCCGTGAACCGTTGGGTGTCATCGTCGCCATCACCCCTTACAACGACCCGCTTAATCTGGTCGCGCATAAATTGGGACCTGCCATTGCAGGGGGAAATGCGGTCGTTCTCAAACCGTCTGAGCTCACACCGTTATCCGCGATCAAGCTGGTGGAGTGCTTGATCGATGCGGGCCTGCCTCCGGTTGTCGTCACTGTCGCCACAGGGGGCGCCGCATTGGGCAAGGCCTTGGTTGCTCACCGTGCTGTGCGCATGGTGTCGTTCACGGGCGGCTTTGTCACCGGTGAGCAGATCGCTCGCACAGCTGGCCTCAAGAAGCTGGCGATGGACCTTGGCGGCAATGCTCCGGTCATCGTGATGGCTGATTGTGATTTGGATGAAACCGTTGATTCATGCGTGTCGGGGCTTTCTGGGCGGCTGGACAAAACTGCATCGGTACTCAACGGATCCTCATCGAGGCTTCACTCTACGAAGCCTTCAAAACGCGCTTTGTTGAACTGACCCGCAAGTTGATCGTCGGCAACCCTGCTGATGAGCAGACGGACGTAGGGCCGATGATTACCGAGGCGTCAGCCAAGCGTACCGAGGAGGTGGTCAATGACGCCATTGCCAAAGGCGCCACCTTGTTGTTTGGCAACACACGTAACGGCTCGCTCTATTCACCTACCGTGCTGGAAGGCGTAGACCGCCATTGCAAGTTGTGGTGCGAAGAAGTGTTCAGCCCGGTGGTCATCCTCCAGAGCGTCGCGTCCCTGGATGAAGCAT
The DNA here is from genome assembly GCF_030687595.1 of Pseudomonas sp. FP2300. Lineage (NCBI taxonomy): Bacteria > Pseudomonadati > Pseudomonadota > Gammaproteobacteria > Pseudomonadales > Pseudomonadaceae > Pseudomonas > Pseudomonas sp. FP2300. The sequence goes on along the minus strand of NZ_CP117440.1, from coordinate 3,480,583 downwards.
TGGCGCTGGCTAACGAGCCTGAATACAGCCTGCATGCCGGAATCTTCACCAGCAATCTGAAGGCTGCAATGACGGCGGCTAAACGACTGGAGGCGGGTGGGGTGATGATCAATGACTCTTCCGACTATCGCTTTGATGCCATGCCTTTCGGCGGTTTCAAGTACGGGAGCATGGGTCGTGAGGGCGTACGTTTCGCTTACGAAGATATGACGCAGCCCAAGGTCGTTTGCATTAACGGTGTGGGTGGAAGCTGAACAACTCGCTCAACTCAAGAATGAATTACACAACAATAAAGAGGAATCGACATGCGCCCCGATAAGCACAACCTTTCGACATTATCTGCAGCGACACTGGCTGTTCATGGCGGCAATGTCGCGGATGTCACCAGTGGCGCCGTCCGTACGCCATTGGTAATGGCGAACTCCTATCTCTTGCCGGAAGACCCCGCGACCATGGACTGGTCGAGTCCGGATGGGCTCGTGTACACACGCAATCAAGGCCACAACCAGGTTTGCCTTGAGAAGAAGCTCGCAGCCCTTGAGGGGTGTGAAGACTCGGTGGTATTTGCGACCGGTGTCGCTGCGTTGCATTCAGTATTTTTTTCATTCTTGAAAAGTGGTGATCACGTCATTGTCAGTGACATCACCTACCAGGCGGTCTGGCGGCTTTTTGCGGAGCTACTGCCTGAGCGTTACGGCATTGAAGCAACCTTTGTAGACGTCGGTGACCTGCAATCGGTACGTAACGCCATTCGTCCCAATACCAAACTGATCCACACTGAAACGATCGCCAACCCCACCACGAAAGTTGCAGACATTGCCGCATTGGCTGAGATTGCACACGCCCATGGCGCGCTGATCTCTGTGGATGCCACATTCACGCCCCCTCCATTTTTCCATGCAAGTCAACACGGCGTCGACTTCGTCATTCACTCATTGACCAAGTACATCAATGGTCATGGTGATGCCATGGGCGGGGTGGTGATCGGCTCCAACCAGTTGATCAACAAGATCAAGAATGATGCCTTGGTTGACCTCGGTGCGACGATTTCGCCGTTCAACGCGTGGATGATCATGCGCGGCTCGGTCACGTTGCCTCTGCGCTTGAAGCAATTGTTGAACACGGCCGAAAAGTTGGCTCGGTTTCTGGACAGCGATGATCGGATTGCCTACGTCTACTACCCCGGTTTGCCCTCCCACCCGCAGCATGAGTTGGCGCGCCGACAATTTGCGGGCAAGGGCTATGGTGCGGTGATGGCGTTTGCCGTAGAGGGTGACCCTGATACCCAGAATCGCTTTGTGTCGAATCTGCGCATCATCACGTCGGCCGTTTCATTAGGGCATGACGAATCGCTGATCGTTCACGTAGGTGCAGAGGGTCGAGGTGGCTTTGACAAGTACCCCGAAGAGTTCCGCCAGTACGGTCATTTGCGTTTTTCTGTAGGGCTGGAAGACCCAGAAGACTTGATCAAGGATATTGCGTTCGCGCTGGACGCAACATTCAAGTGATTTGAATACGGGCGCTATGTAACCAGGGTTTGGTCAACCGTCTTTACCCCCGTGCTCGCGGGGTCTTTTTAATAACGTCGGTGTAGTAGTTGCGCCTGGTGCGAACAGTGTTTGCGTTTTTTATGGTTTGGGAGTTGCTCATGGCTTGGGTGAGTTTGATCATTGCAGGTTTTATTTGAAGTGGTTTGGGCTTAGCCCAAACCACTTCAAATAAACCTGCAATGATCAAACTCACCCAAGCCATGAGCAACTCCCAAACCATAAAAAACGCAAACACTGTTCGCACCAGGCGCAACTACTACACCGACGTTATTAAAAAGACCCCCGCGAGCACGGGGGTAAAGACGGGTTGACCAAACCCTGGTTACATAGCGCCCGTATTCAAATCACTTGAATGTTGCGTCCAGCGCGAACGCAATATCCTTGATCAAGTCTTCTGGGTCTTCCAGCCCTACAGAAAAACGCAAATGACCGTACTGGCGGAACTCTTCGGGGTACTTGTCAAAGCCACCTCGACCCTCTGCACCTACGTGAACGATCAGCGATTCGTCATGCCCTAATGAAACGGCCGACGTGATGATGCGCAGATTCGACACAAAGCGATTCTGGGTATCAGGGTCACCCTCTACGGCAAACGCCATCACCGCACCATAGCCCTTGCCCGCAAATTGTCGGCGCGCCAACTCATGCTGCGGGTGGGAGGGCAAACCGGGGTAGTAGACGTAGGCAATCCGATCATCGCTGTCCAGAAACCGAGCCAACTTTTCGGCCGTGTTCAACAATTGCTTCAAGCGCAGAGGCAACGTGACCGAGCCGCGCATGATCATCCACGCGTTGAACGGCGAAATCGTCGCACCGAGGTCAACCAAGGCATCATTCTTGATCTTGTTGATCAACTGGTTGGAGCCGATCACCACCCCGCCCATGGCATCACCATGACCATTGATGTACTTGGTCAATGAGTGAATGACGAAGTCGACGCCGTGTTGACTTGCATGGAAAAATGGAGGGGGCGTGAATGTGGCATCCACAGAGATCAGCGCGCCATGGGCGTGTGCAATCTCAGCCAATGCGGCAATGTCTGCAACTTTCGTGGTGGGGTTGGCGATCGTTTCAGTGTGGATCAGTTTGGTATTGGGACGAATGGCGTTACGTACCGATTGCAGGTCACCGACGTCTACAAAGGTTGCTTCAATGCCGTAACGCTCAGGCAGTAGCTCCGCAAAAAGCCGCCAGACCGCCTGGTAGGTGATGTCACTGACAATGACGTGATCACCACTTTTCAAGAATGAAAAAAATACTGAATGCAACGCAGCGACACCGGTCGCAAATACCACCGAGTCTTCACACCCCTCAAGGGCTGCGAGCTTCTTCTCAAGGCAAACCTGGTTGTGGCCTTGATTGCGTGTGTACACGAGCCCATCCGGACCGACCAGTCCATGGTCGCGGGGTCTTCCGGCAAGAGATAGGAGTTCGCCATTACCAATGGCGTACGGACGGCGCCACTGGTGACATCCGCGACATTGCCGCCATGAACAGCCAGTGTCGCTGCAGATAATGTCGAAAGGTTGTGCTTATCGGGGCGCATGTCGATTCCTCTTTATTGTTGTGTAATTCATTCTTGAGTTGAGCGAGTTGTTCAGCTTCCACCCACACCGTTAATGCAAACGACCTTGGGCTGCGTCATATCTTCGTAAGCGAAACGTACGCCCTCACGACCCATGCTCCCGTACTTGAAACCGCCGAAAGGCATGGCATCAAAGCGATAGTCGGAAGAGTCATTGATCATCACCCCACCCGCCTCCAGTCGTTTAGCCGCCGTCATTGCAGCCTTCAGATTGCTGGTGAAGATTCCGGCATGCAGGCTGTATTCAGGCTCGTTAGCCAGCGCCAATGCTTCATCCAGGGACGCGACGCTCTGGAGGATGACCACCGGGCTGAACACTTCTTCGCACCACAACTTGCAATGGCGGTCTACGCCTTCCAGCACGGTAGGTGAATAGAGCGAGCCGTTACGTGTGTTGCCAAACAACAAGGTGGCGCCTTTGGCAATGGCGTCATTGACCACCTCCTCGGTACGCTTGGCTGACGCCTCGGTAATCATCGGCCCTACGTCCGTCTGCTCATCAGCAGGGTTGCCGACGATCAACTTGCGGGTCAGTTCAACAAAGCGCGTTTTGAAGGCTTCGTAGAGTGAAGCCTCGATGAGGATCCGTTGAGTACCGATGCAGTTTTGTCCAGCCGCCCAGAAAGCCCCCGACACGCATGAATCAACGGTTTCATCCAAATCACAATCAGCCATCACGATGACCGGAGCATTGCCGCCAAGGTCCATCGCCAGCTTCTTGAGGCCAGCTGTGCGAGCGATCTGCTCACCGGTGACAAAGCCGCCCGTGAACGACACCATGCGCACAGCACGGTGAGCAACCAAGGCCTTGCCCAATGCGGCGCCCCCTGTGGCGACAGTGACGACAACCGGAGGCAGGCCCGCATCGATCAAGCACTCCACCAGCTTGATCGCGGATAACGGTGTGAGCTCAGACGGTTTGAGAACGACCGCATTTCCCCCTGCAATGGCAGGTCCCAATTTATGCGCGACCAGATTAAGCGGGTCGTTGTAAGGGGTGATGGCGACGATGACACCCAACGGTTCACGGGTGAACCAGCCCTGACGGGATTCAGACCCGACATAAGCATCAAAAGGGATGACTTCACCGGCATTACGCTTGGCTTCTTCGGCAGACAACTTCAAGGTGTTGACGCAGCGCAACACCTCCTTTCGCGCCTGCTTCAGCGTTTTCCCCGACTCCGCGACGATCAGTTTGGCAAAGGAGTCCTTGTCACGCTCGACTGAGCTTGCGGCTTTTTCCAAGATACGCGCGCGTTCATGTCGTGGCAGATCCTTGGCAATCAAAGCTCCCGAAATAGCCGTGTCGACTATCGTGGTGGCTGAGGATGCAGGGATGTCTGCCACTTCACCCACCTTGCTGCCGTCAAACGGGCTGAGCACCTTAATGGCCTTATAATCAGCAGCGAGCGAGAGACTCAAGCTATTCATGATTATTTACCTGATGTGGTTTTGTGGTTGTGGATGCTCACGATATCGGCGAGCAATGCAAAGGCGGTTTCAAAACGACCTGCTCCTGCCCCCACCACGGTGACGGGACCGAGAATGGCGGTGTTGAAGGTGATTGCATTGGTGGCTCCGCTCACGGCTGAGAGCGCGTCACTCGATGGCAATAACTGTGGGCTCACCGAGGCCGAAATCGCGCCATCGCTCCGTTTCTCTGCACTGCCAATCAGCTTCCAACGGGCATTTGCTTTCGTCGCCTCGGCAATATCCGTGGCCGTGATTTCAGAAATCCCTTTGCACAGGACGTCGCTTGGCTTGAGTTTCGCGCCCAGCAGTTCATTGGCGAGGATGACGACCTTCAAGCGCACATCGTGCCCTTCTACATCCGCGGTTGGGTCAGCTTCGGCATACCCCAACTCCTGGGCTTTTGCGACAGCACTGGAGAAGTCCAACCCCGTCTCCATGCTGGAAAGGACAAAGTTTGACGTGCCGTTGAGAATCCCCTTGAAGCCGATGATTTCCGAGCCCGCCAGTGACTCCTTGGCCAAACGGATAACCGGGGTCCCGCTCATGACGGAACCTTCGAATTCAAAGCGGGCGCCGGTGCTATCGGCCAGCGTCTTCAAGCTTTGTGCATGCAGTGCCACGGGGCCTTTGTTGGTGGTGACGACACTGACGCCCTCTTCCAGCGCCCAGCGGCAGAAGGTCGTAGCCGGTTCACCATCCACAGGATTGGTGAAGGTTGCCTCAGCCACAATATCGGCGCCAGAGAAGCGGATAACGGTTTCGTTCGCCGGCTCAGCACTGCCGCCGGGTAGCGTCCTGAAGCCTCCTTTAGCTGCAGGCACTGCTGCCAATTCACGAGCGTCCAGGCCGTGCTTGTTAATGATGGAGCCGAGGTAAAGATCACTGACACCGACGATCTTCAAGGTAAAACCTAACTCATCGGCCCAGCGCGAATTCTTATCGGCAATAAGCTGGGCCAGCGCACGGTTAACGCCACCAAAACCAAGCAACGCTATTTTGTATTCAGTCACGACAGGATTCTCATTGTTATGTTGTGGTGCTGAGATAGTAAGCCGACAACTTAACTTTACGAATATGGCAAACAGAACGTTGTTGCGAGCAAAATGCTCGCACAACGGTACAACTTGCTATTTTGTGCTCGACAGAACAAAAGACGTTACGGTATTCAGGACTCCCGGCAGCGCCGAGATCTCACTCCATACCCTGTGGATACGATCTGCATTCATCGCCTGAACCGTCAGTACAATATCGAGGTCGCCACTCATCACATTGCAGGAAATGACTTCAGGCATTGCAGCAACGGAGCGAACAACTTCTGAATCTCGCATACGATCCTGACGATACACGAAAATCAATGCATTAATGGGTCCTGCATCGGCTGAGGGCATACCTTTAATAATTGTGTAGCCTCGGACATGACCATCGCGCTCCAATCGCTCAATCCGCAGCCTGACTGCGTTCCTGGACAAATTAACTTTTAGAGCAATATCGTTATGAGCTAACCGTGCATTTCGAGTAAGCTCCTCCAGAATTTTTTCATCAACTTTATCTAGAACACGTTTCATCTCTGGCTCCGAACTTATAACGAGTGAGACTCCGTGTCTTTGGATAAGGCCCTGACCAGCGAGATCAGCGACCTGATGTCGTTAGGAATTGAAGTACAGTTTTGTTCGGCGACTGCAGGAGCACCGCCTGTATTTAGGTGGCCGCCAATCTCCGACTTATGGGTTGCAGTGCCAACCTTCGACGGATGTGTGGTTGCCAGGCAAATCATGGGGATCATCAAGCTGCGCCTGCTTACACGTGCAGCGCGCAAGCCGATAGCGGTATTAGGACTGACGAGATATCCACTCTGTGCAAAGACCTCATGAATACAACTGAATGCGTCCGCATCGTCCACAGCCAGTGAGTCAAATAATTTGCGTGCCTCCAACCATTCATCCTGCGCTAACTGAATAGTGCCCTCGCCTTCTAGCAGCTGCATGTTACGAGCTACTTTTTCTCCGCATCGATTTAAGATACTCCACTGTATGCGCTCAAAATTAGAGGCCAGTGAAACATTCATAGTGGGGATTTTGGTAGCGCGAATCTCATTTCGACTGTACAGATTTGATTGGAGAAAGTTATGCAGTCCGGCGTTAGCATTCGTGGCAACGATAAGCTGTCGAATGGGCAGCCCCATTTGCTTGGCAATATAACCAGCGTACAGGGCACCAAAATTTCCAGTCGGCACACTGAAAGCAACCTCTCTTTTAGGCGCGCCGAGCTGAAGAGCAGAATAGAAATAGAAGGACAGGTGCGCAAGCACGCGAACCCAATGCACTGAGTTGAACGAAATAACGTGCTGCTGCGCATCATTATTTTGCTTCAGGAACTGCTCGCACAAACGATGGCAATCGGAATAATCTCCGTCGATCGCAATATTCATAACATTATCTTTGTGCGTACTCAGTAAGCGTCGGCGATCCTCCGCCGTTAACCCCGTGGAAGGATGCAGCACCAACAACGTAACGCCCTTAATTCCCGAAAATGCCTTTATTGCAGCAGCACCCGTATCTCCGCCTGTACAACCTACAATCAGCGCCTTCTTCCCAGACTTCTGCAAATCGTGATTGATAAAGCGAGACATCAATTGAAGGCCAACATCTTGATAGACGCCTGACGGCCCATGAAATAACTCAAGTATCCACTCGTTACTTGCGGTCTGGTACAGCGGGGTCACTGCGCTGCTTTTAAAACAATCAAAAGTCTCCTCAAGCATCCGAGACAGCAGATCCCGCTCAATCCACCCCCCCAGAAAGGGCTCGATTACGTAGCGAGCCAATTCATGGAAGGGCAACCATTCGAGCTTAGAGAGTTCCTCCTTTTTGAAGCGGGGAACCTTGTGCGGCACGTACAAGCCACCGTCAGGCGCGTACGCCCCCATCAGCACCTCGCTGAATTCGTACGTTCTACCAGGGGTCCGTGTGCTGACGTATTTCATGATCCAAGACACCCTCAAGCCATTTCCGAGTGGGCCACCTGCAAGCTGGGGCTTCGCCGGAATTCAATGCGGTAGCGTTAATCGCCTTTGATCCAGCTTCACGCCAACGACCATAAAAGTCAATATATCGACTATCATATCTCACCAACGGTATTCCGTTCTGTTACACGAAAAACCCTTTGTCCCAGCTCATGGGATGTGCCAAGGCCAAAAATGCTTAGAAAATGGGAGAACACCATGTGTGCCAAGAACCTGTTGCACTCGCTTTATCAGTACAAGGCATGGTCGGAGGATGTGTTATTCAGGTGCTTGAAAGCGCCCATTGCACAGTCCTTCCCTGTGGAAATGGAGAAAGCCTGTTATTGGCTCAGGCACATCAATATCGTGGACCAACTGTTCATCGCCAGACTGCAGGGAAAACCGGAGGAATTTGACGACGTCGTCACTGAGCAGCGGCAAGACATTCATCAGTTGAAAGAGTCTTTCACAAAGGCAAATCAATGGTTTGTCGACTACACAAAGTCAGCCACTGCAACGGAGCTGTCTGAACCAGTGATATTTATCTTCAAGGACGGCAAACCCGGCAACATGACCAAGGAGCAAATCCTTGCTCATGTGCTTTCTCATGGCTTGCAGCATCGAGGAAGTGTTGCGACGATCCTGCCTAGGGAAATCCTGGAGGGACACCAGGATCATTTCACGACGTTTTTGAAACTGTGAGCAGTGAGATTTCTGCCTCCTCAACCCTGATGAGGCAAAATGCTCCCCGCAATGCTCAGCTCAATTCAAGCGCATCTATCACTGCTGCGATGTGCTCGCGCCCTTCCCCTGCTATGGTTCTGAGGGGCAAAGGTAAACTCGGAGACTGAGTAAACCCGCGCAGCTCCGCCACTGTGGCTATCACACGAAAACTACCGCCAAATTGGCTGAATAAAGCCCAGAGCGGCTTTAAGGATTCGGATAGCCGCGTGGCTTCGAAGACGTCACCTGACAATGCTGCTCGCGTGATAGCGAGCGCTGTATTGGGGAACAAACCGCCCATGACCGAATACCAGGCATCGCAACCGGCATTCATTCCAACAGCAGCAAACGCATCGCCGCTTATTCCGATAGTCACATGACTCGGAATCAATTTCCGTAGGCGCTCCACACGCTCCCTGGCCAGGTGCGGCGCCTCGGGGATGCCAGGGATTTTGATTGAGCTGACATTGGGTAGCTCTGCAATACGCCCGTGCAACTCATCGGTAAATTCGAAATGGGTGGTTCCCGGATTGTCATAGACACATAGCGGGATTGAGACGTTGGCCGAAACCGTTTCGTACATCGAAAAAACATCGTCCTGAGTCAATTTTTGATATGACACGGGTGGCAGCAACAAGGCTTGGACACCCACGGCTTGCGCGTCCTCAGCCAACAGCAATACGTCGCGTGTACGCAGCGCGCCGATACTCACCATCACGGGCACTCTCTCCGCCGCCTCTACCGCCAACTGCGCAACTCGAGAACGTTCGGCTCGAGAAAGATACGCATAACTTCCGGTGGATCCGAGCGCCCCGATGGAATCTACTTTCGCCGTCACCAGTTGCTGCACTAGACGGGTAAAAGCGCTTTCGTCCACACCATGTTCGTTAATAGGTGTCAAAGGAAATGCACTAAGACCGGTAAACATCGTCATCACTCCTCGCAGTGGTCTGTCGACTATTTGGCCCCAGGACCAATCAGTGAGCTTTCGACCTGGACGCCGGGCATCATTTGCTGCAACCCTTCGATCAGCTTGTCCCCCGCTTCCGTCAAAGCTTCAAGCGGCATCGCTGGCAGACTCTCCAGAATGAACCACATGCTCTTCGCGTCAGCACCGAGACGAGTCCTGACACCTTGCCGCCAATTCCAACGACGACAGGTCACGCCTTGGTCATCGCGCCAGACAACCTCGCCGGCATCCGGATACTCGAAAGCAGGAGCACCCTCTTTCATGGTGTCAAAAGGCTCGGTGCCATCGGCGACTACCAGCCGTGGGAAGCCTGCATAGGCTCCAATGTTTTCCCCGCCAACCGGGATGGCGTACTCAATGCTAATTGCGTTGTAGAGATCGACGATGGGATCCAGGCTAGGCAAGCTGCCGTCACGTAAAACTCGTTTGCGCAGCGCCTCGGCTGAGCACGGCGTGCGCTGCGGCTTGGCCCCAAACTTTCGGAATGTCTCAGCCCATGCGGCCAAATGGGCGTCTCCCCAGCTTGGCCCACCCTCCTGCACAACCTTGCAAGCACGGTCCAGCGCAGCCTGAGCCACCTCAGGATGGGCCAGTGGCGCAGCTTCCAGCACAATGCTCAGGGCCCTGAACTCCGGGGCCAATTCTGCAACGGCTTGATCGATCAACGGCAGTACGGACAGCATCAAAAACCTCCAGGAATCCAAATGTCATTTCATGCTAGTCAGCGACGACCAATAAAGTCAATATAATGACCAATATCATCTACTATAACGCGTGAGCAGATTGACGGGCGGATTGGTAAAGGCCGAGAATCCCCACACATTTTTTCTCATGACCCTCATCAATGACCACGAATACCAGCCTGTCGACTACCCCTGGTGCTGATGCTCAAGCCGTCAGCCTGGCCGTCGCGCGCACGCTCAAACAGGCGCGCAAAGCACAGAAGATCACGTTGGATGAGCTTTCCCGCCGCTCAGGGGTGAGCAAAGGAATGGTCGTCGAAATAGAAAAATGTACGGCGAACCCCAGTATCGGCATCCTTTGCAAAATCGCAGCCGCGCTGGGCCTGTCCGTTGCAGACATCGTTAATGTGACCGAAGCCCCATCTGCCCATATCATTGATAGTCAAGACATCCCCACTCTCTGGACCGGGGATCTGGGAGGAACGGCGCGACTTCTGGCGGGAACTTCCGGCCCCAATATGATCGAGCTGTGGCGCTGGGAAATGCATCCAGGCGAATCTTTCGCTTCACCGGGGCACCCTCAGGGCACGCTTGAACTGTTTCATGTGGAGAAAGGCACGCTGAAATGCGTGGTAGGGGAAACAGAGCTAGTCATCCCTGCGGGGAGCTCGGCAGTGGCCAAAACCGATGTACCTCATTTCTATTCCAACGCCGGCAGATCCAAGTTGGTGTTCACCATGTCCGTGACGGAAATGCATCAGTAGATACCCGGTGGACTGGCAGCCAGCGGGCATTCTGTATGACGGGCGAACCAGCCAATTTCAAAAGGGCTGTGCCACCGAAAGCCATCAAGTCCCACGCGGGATCACTGCCAGGGCGCGCGCTCGCAATTGCTCGTGCATCACATGCGACTGGGGGCAAAAATGGGGGCACAACGCACTTTTTTGACCTGAAACTACCGTTATAGAGCCCAGTCAAAATGTTCTTCGGGGACCTGACAGTCTCTAGGTTTCGCCGAGCGGGCTGTTCACCTGATCATTCCAAGATTTGTATATTCAGGTGCCCATCAGAAAAATTATCGCTCTACGGCGACGCATTTGATCTCCACGAGAAGGCCGGGGCGAGCCAGTTCACCGACACCTATGCATGTCCATGCACAAGTGCCCCTGGGAAAGACTTCATCTTTCACGCGTCTAAAAATGGGCATATGGCGGTGCATATCGACGTGATAAGTTGTCATTTCGACGACATCTTCAAATTCGCAGCCACCGGCTTTCAAGACAAGCCGAAGATTGTCCCATGCTGCCAAAAACTGCTGCTCGGGGTCTTCGATAACTGATAATTCCGGCGTCCGGCCTACCTGACCAGCGCAATAAAGAGTTTTTCCTACCTTTACAGCTGGTGCATAACCAGCATGCTCGTAGAGCAATCTCATGCTATCTGGAACAATAATCTGACGATCAGTCATGGTTGTGGGGCCCAAAATATAAACGGATACGAAAGCTGACCCAGGCGCCAGAGCGGCGTCCACTCGGGTCACGCCTCATTAATCAATCAAATCCGGCAGGTATTAGGCGGACGCTTACGCGGAATCTGAACGGTTCAACGAGCCTCCTGCTTCCTTCGATGGGTAGGGTAATCAAAGGCCCACCGAAATCGCCGCAGCTGCATTCCCCGTAGAAATCCTAGCCTGTGGCGAAAGAGCTATCGAGAGCCGTCTGTTTCCCCCCTTCCTCTGAATCTGACTGGTCGAAAAGATGGCTCTCGGCTGAAGAGGGCTTGCGACGGCGCAAAATCCGAATATTGGGCGATCGTAGTGGCGCTCGAACAATCTCAATCGGTATCCAGGTGAGGGTTATCGCGGACAGAGCCACTGCAATTGCGAATGCATTCAGCCCCCCTCCGCAGATAACGTCAGAGGAGAGTTCGCTTTCTTCGCCACCAGAAGTACACACGGCCCGGTCATCAAAAGACTTCAAGTAGAGCGGCCTACCCTCCTCATTTAGGCAACTCTGTTGGATAACTCCACTGGTAGCCAAAACGCCTCGAACGGGGAAGTTGAAGCCCGTAGTATCCAGGCTACCGGCTCGCGTACCTGGCACTGTGCGACCTGGTTTGCTCGGAGCGCTCTGCGTACGCTTGCGCCATGCCAACATTTGAAGCATTGCCTCCATCTCCGGTCGGCGTGACACGTTCATGGTCGAGTCAGATAACACCTGTGCGCTTGTTGTATCCGGCTGCTGCACATGTGACCTGGACTGAGCCTGCAAGTGGGAGCGGAAATCGGCTCCATCGGTAGGAACTCGCATTTTGCTTTCTGAAGTAGGCAACACGGTTGGAGCTGGCGGTATCGCAGAAATACCGGTCATAAGAGCACCTCATACCAGAGCTGATGTCATCACTCACTCCGATGCTCCTGGCGTTGCTATGCACTACCAGGACGGAACGGCGCTACCCGACCTGCCTGCCCCATGGGGGCAAGAGTGGCTAGTAGCGCGGGTGAGATGGGGAGTTAACGCGCATCCAAGAGAAAACTGATTCGGCCGTAAGCGTCAGGAGCAGTTTCTGCATCGAATGTCTATTGTTTAGGTTTTTTGCCTCATCAGATCCCACTGAACCAGTTGTATCCCTGGTCTTCCCAATACCCGCCCGGGTTGTCGTTGCTCACGAAAATCTCGACAACATGCTTGGGGTTTTTGAAGCCTAACTTGGTGGGTACTCGAACCCTGAGCGGGTAGCCGTATTCGGGCGGCAACGCGACGTCAGCGTAATCCAGCGCCAGCAGTGTTTGTGGGTGCAAGGCAGTTGGCATGTCCAGACTGGAGTAATAACGATCAGCACATTTGAAACCGACAAACTTCGCTGTGGTGTCGGCCCCGATGTGTTCCAGGAAGGTTTTGAGCGGTACTCCTCCCCATTGCCCGATGGCGCTCCAGCCTTCAACACAGATCAAACGGGTGATATCGCTACGTTGCGGCAGTTTGCGTAAGCTTTCGAGTGTCCAGGGGGCCTTGTCCCTGATCCGGCCGGAGACGGCGAGCGAGTAACTTGCCAAGTCCACCTCTGGGATGTCGTCCTGACCATAGAATGCGTTGAACGGAAATGGCGTGGTGATCTGCGCCCTTGTGAAGGTTGGCGCCAGTTTCCGTCCGCTGAACAGCCAGGCCTGGACCCGATCGTTCCAGCGCGACATGGCCCAAAGGACCTTGTCGACCTGATCGCCGTCCTGCAGGTTGCAACCGGTCAGCATCGACATCGCGCCCACGGTCAAGCCGGCACGAAGAAAATGGCGGCGCTGAATGTTCTCAAGTTCAAGCTGTTGCACAGGTTCAAGCCTGACGCGCTGAAGAGTTTTTTTTCTGGGTTCAGTCATGGCCATTTTTCCCGGTATCAAGAGACCGCACTCCACCCGTAATCATTGGCAGCAGGGTTTTCGGTACCAAAATCACCAAGGCCAGATGAATCACGACGAATGCAGCAATCATCGCCATCGCCCCGAAATGTACATAACGAGCAACGTCATAGCCGCCCAGCAGCGCGACCAACTCTTGCAGTTGAATGGGTTTCCAGATCGCCACGCCCGAGATCACGACGAGTGCGCCTGCCGCCAGCACCATCCAGTACATCAGGCGCTGCACCGCGTTATAGACGCCCTTTTCATGCACCAGCCGTAAGCGCAAAGCGTCCGTCAAATCATGCTTCAACGCGGCTAGCCCGATGGGCAGCAACTCACGTTTGAAATGCCGACTGGCGAACCCGTACAGCAGATAAATTGAGCCGTTGATCAGCAGCAGCCACATGAATGCGAAATGCCAGGCCAGCGCCCCGCCCAACCAACCGCCCACGGTCACCGCTGCCGGAAACCTGAAGCCGAACAGCGGCGAGGCGTTGTAAATGGCCCAACCGCTCATGAACATGCAGACCATGCAAACGGCGTTGAGCCAGTGGGTAAGGCGAACCGGCCAGGGATGAAGCTTTTTCTGTCTCACGTGTTTCCCCTTGGAAGCCATCCATGTAGCGGAGCGTTGCCAGACGACAGCGCCCCTGCCTTTTCAGGTAATTACATCGGTGGTTGGAAGCCATCCTTGCCAACCGCGATGCCGCGCGCGGTGGTTCCATCTGCGGCCGGGAACACGACAATTTTCGTACCTTTGACCAGTTCATCGGCTTTGCCTGGCTCGACGTAGGCGATTGGCACATCATCCGGTACGACGATTTGTTTCTCGCCGCCCTTGTAGTTGACGGTCAATGTGCGGCCGTCAGCTTTGGACAGTTTCCCCACGGTACCGTTGGTCATGGTGCCTGTGCTGCCATCCGCATTCTGCCAGCCGTAATGACCTTCGCCGCTGCCCTTGAGGCTGGCGTCGAATACCGTGACCTCCAGCGCCTTCAATGTTCCGTTTGCCTGCGGGATGGCCGCCGAGCCAATGAAGCTGTCGGATTTGATCGAGTCGATATTGGCCTTCGATACCCGGTTGATACCGGTCTTGTCTGTCAGTCCGATCGTCTGCTGGGCGCCGGAGCGGACAGTGAATGTCAGCGTGTTGTTGCTGACGCTCTCCACCGTACCGCGCAACGGTTTGATGACCGGCATGTCGGCCGCGGTGGCAATGACGGCAGCACTGAGCATCAACAAACCGAATGTGGTAGACAGGGCGTGTTTGAGTTGCATGGCGACGATTCCTCATGGGTTGATGTGCCGCCATCCTCGACCGCAGACCGGGACGTCACGATGACCGCCGAATGACATTTTTGTCATTCGCCAACCCTGCCCTTGAATGACAGAAATGTAACCGACTGCGCCGGCTCATCTCGTTACACTGCACAGCCGAGATACCGATGTCGCGGGCTGAATCCCGTCATGAAGAGACCCGAGCGCGCCTCACGATGCATATCCTGCTGATCGAAGATGACACCAAAACAGGTGAGTACCTCAAAAAGGGGCTCGGCGAGTCCGGTTACAACGTCGACTGGACCCAGCATGGTGCCGACGGCCTGCACATGGCCTTGCATACGCGCTACGACCTGATCGTGCTGGACGTCATGTTGCCCGGGATTGACGGGTTTCAGATCATTGAGCTCTTGCGCGCCAGACAAGACGTCCCCGTGCTGTTCCTCACCGCTCGCGACCAGTTGCATGACCGCATTCGCGGTCTGGAACTGGGCGCCGATGATTACCTGGTCAAACCTTTTTCGTTTACCGAACTGCTGTTACGCATCCGCACCATTTTGCGTCGCGGTGTAGTGCGCGAAGCCGACCATTTCCACCTCGCCGACCTGGAGCTGGACCTGGTGCGGCGCCGCGTTACACGCCAACAGCAGGTGATTGTGCTGACCAACAAGGAATTCGCCCTGCTGCATCTGTTTCTGCGTCGGGCAGGCGATGTGCTGTCCAGGACACAGATCGCTTCGGAAGTCTGGGACATGAATTTCGACAGCGATACCAACGTGGTGGACGTAGCGGTCAAGCGTCTGCGCAACAAAGTCGACCAGCCGTATTCGATCAAACTGATCCATACCATTCGTGGTATCGGCTATGTCTGCGAGGTGAGGCCATGCGGTCCCGACGCCAACCCTCTCTGACCCTGCGATCGACCGTGGCGTTTTCCATGGTAGCGATGCTGGCCGTGGCCGGTGCGGGTGCTTATCTGTATCAGACGATGAAAGCCTCGGTATTGGTATACAGCGATCATGCGGTCATGGGCCGTCTGGAGCACTTTCGCAAGCTGCTGCATTACGAGCTCGCCATCGAAAAGCTGCGCGACAGCCCGCAGATTTTCAAGAACATGCTCGACAGCGAAGACGACATCTTCATCATTGAAGAGCCGGGGCAGCCACCGGTAATCCAGGTCAACCCACTCAACGTCACGCTGCCTGAACTGCCGGTGATCGGCCAGGATACAAAGCTGAGCGTCAGTGACCTGCGCAGCGGCGTGACTGACTCGGGGACAATGCTGCGCGCCGCGACCGTCGTCACGACGTCGGGTGGACGTGAAGTCCGACTGACCGCCGCGCACCTCATGGGCAAGGAAATGGCTATGCTCGCGGCGTATCGCGAGCGTATCTACCTGGCCGTTGCCCTGGCCTTTCTGGCAACCGCGTTGCTGGGTTACCTGGTACTGCGTCGAGGGCTGCGCCCGTTGCGCAAAATGGCCGCCCATGCGGCAGCCATAACGCCCGAGCGTCTGCACAGCCGCATGGACAGCGCCGATACGCCGGTTGAACTGCAACAGCTGAGTGACGCCTATAACGCGATGCTCGATCGCCTTGCCCAGGGTTATCAGCGGTTGACGCAGTTTTCCGCCGACCTTGCCCATGAAATCCGCACGCCGGTGGGATCGCTGATGGGGCATTGCCAGGTCGCCCTTCGCCAACGCCGCAGCGAGGATGACTATCAGGCACTGATCGCTTCGAACCTTGAAGAGCTCGAACGGATCTCGCGCATCGTCGAAAGCATTCTGTTCCTTGCGCGCGCCGATGAAGCGCAAGCAGTGGTGGAGCGCCAAAAGCTATCGCTGCATGACGAATCACAGCGCATTGCCGAATATTTTGAAGGCTTGGCCGAAGAGCGGCAAATGAGCTTCCAGATAACAGGCGATGGCAACGTGCTCGCCGACCCCTTGCTGCTGCGCAGAGCCTTGAGCAACCTGGTGGCAAACGCAATTCGCTACGCCTACGAAGGCACCGAGATTCTGATGCGGGTAATGGAAACCCACGGCGGTGCCCGGATTGAGGTGGAGAACCAAGGGCCTGTGTTGAGTGACGAAACCTTGGGCAAACTCTTCGACCGCTTTTACCGTGGCGATGCGTCTCGCCACCAAAACTCCGACTCTTACGGCCTTGGCCTCGCCATCGTCGTGGCAATCATGCAACTGCATGGGGGGCACGTGCGTGTCGAACAGCCGAAACCCGGAACTATCCGTTTTTCGCTGTCATTCCCTGCAGCTTGAACGACATCAGCGGGCAGCGTTTGTCGTTCGCGCCTTCACTGAACATCATGCAAGCACGTTATCCCTTTGAAAGCGTGCTCCGGCTCTGATGTTGCTCCACTGCGTACTTTTCATCACCCGATATGGGTACCCAATCTTTCAACGGTGTCAGGAAATGCAGTTCAAAACGACGTGACAAGAACGCCCATTTTCCGTCCCGACGTTCAAACCTGTCGTGGTACAACCCGCTGACTTGCACCGGGCCTTTTTCAATGTCATGGAACAGGCAATCCGCAGCTACCGTACCTACCGCGCTGTCACCCTCGATTTGGATCAGCGGATTGGCCATCCAGTGGTGCATATGTGGCATCTGGCGCCAGCTGTTTTGCGCCATAACCAGGATTTCGTCACGGTTTCCGGCCTGGCCGAAACCCGGTAGATCCAGTGTCGATTCTTCGTGCCAGATTGCGCTCAGGAGCGACGCGTCGACGCGGTCGAAGGCATTGGCGTAGGCGCTGATCAGCGACTCGATGGCGGCGCGACTTTCCAGGGCGTCCAATCGGGTGGTCAGTTCTTCAATGTTCATGATGAGGTTTCCTGCTGAGGCTTCGCAAAAGCGCTGAAAGCAACCCTCTGAGAGGGCTGCGCTACGGTTGAGCGAGTGTTCAGATCTGCGACAGGCCGCCGTCGACCATCAGTTCCACACCGTTGACATATTTCGCATCGGCGGATGCAAGGAACAGTGCCGACGAGGCGATTTCTTCAGGTTGGGCCATATACCCCAGCGGAGTGATCTGCTCGACATGCTGGCGCAGCGCGGCAATGTCGCTTTCGCTCATCTTCAAGCCGTTATCCATCAGAGGGGTGCGGGTGAAGCCAGGGCTCAGGACATTCGCTCGAATCTTGCGACCTTTCAGTTCGTTGGCCCAAGTTCTTGCGAAAGACCGCACCGCAGCCTTGGATGCGTTGTAGAGGCTCAGTCCTTCCATCCCATTGCTGGAGCAGATAGAAGCCGTCAGCACGATCGAAGCGCCATTTTTCAACAAAGGCATCAACGTCTGCACAGTAAAAAAGACGCCCTTCACGTTAATGTCGAACATGTTGAAGTAAGCCGCCTCGGTGGTCTCGCCCAGCGGATTTTTTTCGCAAATACCCGCGTTGGCAAACACTGAGTCCAACTGATCGTTGCGGGCCTCGATCGTCGCCTTGAGCTTATCCAGATCAGCCTGGCGCGCGACATCGGAAGTGACCGCGATCGCTCTATCGCCCAGCTTGGCCACCGCCGCTTCCAGCGTGGCTGCAGAACGCCCAGTGATGTAAACACGTCTGGCCCCCTCGGCAATCAAGCCCTGCGCAATCGCAAACCCGATCCCGGTGGATGCGCCGGTGACGACCGCAACCTGATTAGCGAATTTACCTGACATATCTGACTCCTCAGTCTCGGTTGTGTGGATCGACTGAAACCACAGTGCGGCCATTTTGAGAGGAGTCAGGAGCTGAGCGGCACTGCCATAAATGAACATTGGCCGTTCAATTATGTGAGGCGTAAGCGAAGGTTTGATCGTTTAGATTGGAGCCAGCTGATTCAGAGCATGACCCGCAATCGAGAATATTCTGGAACCGAATGGTTTCAGACAGGAGACCTTATGCCTCAGAAAAAAGTCGCCCCACCAGAACCGCGGCGCTGGCTGATGTTCGCCATCTTATTGGTCGGTGCGTTTTTACCGCCTCTGGATTTTTTCATCGTGAACGTGGCGCTGCCCTCGATTCAGCAATCGCTGGGCACGGCCTCATCCGCCGAACAGTTGATCATCTCCTCGTATGCGACGCTTTATGCCGTGACACTGATTACCGGCGGACGGCTTGGTGACATCTACGGTCGCATGAGAATGTTTTTCCTTGGCCTGGTTGGTTTCGCAGTTGCCTCACTGATCTGCGGCGTCGCCGAGTCACCTTGGGTGTTGATCGCCGGACGTTCGCTGCAAGGCGTGACGGCAGCCGTCATGGCGCCCCAGGCACTCGCTTCGGCGCAGGCTATATTTCCCGAGTCCGAAAAGCCCTTGGCGCTGAGTCTCTATGGCGCGGTCTTTGGACTGGCGTCGGTAGTCGGCCAGGCACTTGGCGGGATATTGATATCGCTCAACCTGATGGGCTTGGGGTGGCGGGCGATATTTCTGGTTAATTTGCCGATTGCGTTGCTGGTCATCCTGATCGCAATTCCCGTGGTCAGGGAAACCCGCGCACAACATACAAGCAAGCTGGATCTGGGCGGAACGGTACTGTCCATGGTGACGCTTGGGGCTCTGATCGTTCCATTGATCGAAGGGCGTGAGGCGGGCTGGCCTTTGTGGGCCTGGCTGTCGCTTGCGGCGGTGCCGCTGCTGGCCTGGCTGTTCTGGCACTACGAAGCCCGTTTGCACCAAGCGCAAGGCGCACCGTTGCTCAATCCCGCCGTACTGCGCACGCCTGGGCTGGGCCGGGCACTGCTCGTCGCCCTGACCTTTTACGCGATCGGCGTGTTTTTCTTGCTGTTTTCCATTTATTTACAGGGAGCGCTGCATACGAGCCCACTCAATGCAGGCCTCGTCTTCCTTCCTTTCGGCGCGGGATTTTTGCTGGGACCACTCTCCACCCCTCAATTCAGGCGTTTTCTGGGGGCATACGTCAATCCGGTCGGGATGGGACTTGAAGTGTTGGGATTCGTGCTCCTGGCCTGGCTCGTGGCGCACACACCGATGGCCGTCACGCCCCCTGCGCTGCCCCTCGCCGTCATCCTTTTTCTGATCGGTTTCGGACAAGGACTGGCCCTCCCGACATTGATGCGCATGATCACAGGACGCGTGGCGCCCGCGTATTCCGGCATGATTGCGGGCATTGCCAGTTCCACCCTGCAAATCAGCACGTCACTGAGCGTGGCGATAATAGGCGGCATTTTCTACACCCTTCTGGGCACGGATACAGACGCGGCGGCCATCACCCACGCCTTCACCGTTTCCATATTCTGCATCGCGGCATGCCTGGCCTTGGGCGCGGGATTCAGCCTTACCCTGGCGCGCCAACCTGCTGCGCAATTGCAAACGGCAGCCATGCGCCCGGCAGAGTGAGTCAACTGCCTTCCTGCGAGCCGATCATGCTCGAGGCAAGGTCGGCAAGGGCGCGAAGGCTGTCCATCCGCCGCATGTCCTGGTGATAACCCATCCATATGTCGCGACCCGGTGGCGGTTCATGCGGATCAATCAGCCGCAGCGCCGTTAAGTGGTCGCCCAGGACGCGGGGCAATACGGCGACACCCTGCCCTTGCGCGCACATTTGCGCCTGGACTGTGCGGCTGCTACTGGTGAACACAGTACGGGCCAGAGGGTAACGCTGCTGCAGCCACTGGACATCGGGATAATGAGATTGGGCAACACTCATGGTAATCAAACCAACCCCGTCGCCCTGTGGTGCGGGGTCAGGAGATCCGACGGCTGCGTATAACCCATAGCTCAGGGTAGTCAGCTTGCGGTGAACGATATCGGGTTCGGTGAAAGGCACGATCCGAAACGCGATGTCGGCGTCGCGACGAGCAAGGTCAAACAATCGATGCCCCGCGATGACCTCGGGCACGATCAGCGGATAACGTCGCCCCAGTTCGTTCAGGACCGGGGCCAGCACGTAACAGGCGAACCAGTCAGCGGAAGAAATGCGCAACACACCCTCTGGCTGTGCGCTGTCCCCCGCAAGGCGCCTTTCGATTGCCAACGCACTTTGCTCCATTTCCTGCGCCAGGCTGAGCAGCTTTTCTCCGCTGTCGGTCAGTACAAGACCTTGGGTGGTACGAAGAAAAATGGGCTGGCCACTGGACTGTTCAAGCACCTGCAAGCGCCGCCCCACGGTCGGATGGCTAACACCCAACTGCTTGGCGGCAGCGCCCAACGACCCGCTGCGGGCAATCGCGAGAAAGACCCGCACATCACTCCAGTCCATGCTTTACCCCGTACAAAAATGAACAGTGAGAGTGCAGCAATGGCACTGCCGTAGCAATCCCGGGCCCGACATACTTCTCCGCATACACCTTCGTCGAAACACCAACCGGGGACTGCAAATGAAGATTGGCTTTATCGGTGTGGGAAGCATGGCCAGAGCGATCATTCCGTTGCTCATCCGGGCCGGCCATCACGTATCGGCGTGGAACCGTAGTCACGCTGCGGCTATGGATCTGGAAGGAGTAAGCGTTCTCGAATCCCCGTCCTCGGCATTTCAGCAGGAGGTCGTCATCAACATGCTTGCCGATGATGCCGCCGTCAGGGAGGTGTTGCTATCCAGCGCAGCTCTGGAAAAAGCAGACAGGGCTTGCGTTCATATCGTGATGTCGACCTTGTCGCCTTCGCTCATGGTGGAGTTGCAGGGCGTGCATGATGCAATCGGCATTGAATTGATCGCGGCGCCAGTTTTCGGCGTGCCTGCCGTGGCGGCAAATGGCGAGTTGAATATCCTGGCGGCCGGATCGCAGGGAGCGATCTCGACGGTCCAACCGCTGTTTGACCTGCTCGGGAAAAAGACCTGGTACCTGGGCGATCAACCTGAACAGGCGTGTATCGCGAAGATCGCCGGCAACATGATGATCACTCAAGCCATCCAGTCGCTGGGCGAAGCAACCGAACTCGTTCAACGCCATGGTCTGAGCCCCTCGATTTTCGTCGCCCTCATGACCCAGACACTGTTCGCCTGCTCTACTTATCAGCGCTATGGGCAGAACATCGTGAACGAACGTTTTGAACCGGGTTTCAAACTGTCTCTTGGCCTCAAGGATATAAATCTGGCTATTGATGCGGCACGTCTCAAGAGCCTGGAATTGCCTGCAGCCGATGCCGCGCGATCGAAAATGACGTCGGCAGTAACCCGGGGATACGGGCTCAAGGACTGGTCGGTTTTCGCTACGCAGACAGTTATCCGATCAACCGATCACGCCCAGCAACCCTGGCGAACCGCACCGATAAAACGCTCGCGCCGTGGCAACTTCTGGGTGACCGGAGCCCGCGTTACCCATAACGGTAAAAGCTACCAAAAGGGGCCGATGTACGTAGCCTGGGAATCCCCTGAGCACATCACTCAGCCCTATCCCGTGGTGCTGGTGCACGGTGGCACGCTGCAAGGCACTGAATGGCTGGATACACCCGATGGTCGTCCGGGCTGGGCCCAGCGGTTCGTCGAAGCAGGCTTCGTAGTCTTTCGCGTCGACAGGCCCGGCCACGGGCGATCGCCGTATCACCCCGACATCATGGGGCCGGTGGGGCCAGCGTTCTCCTATGAGCGCGCCCGCGAAGTCTACTTTCCAGAGGGAGGTGGAGAAACGCAATGGCCGTTTGAGCCAGATGACGAAGCGGCGTTTGACGCCTTCATAGCAGCTTACGGCCCCATGCCGGCTGACCTTGCGGCCTCGCAGACCCTGGACGCGGATCGACTGGCCGAACTGCTCGACAGAATCGGCAAGGCCATCATCGTTACACATTCCGCTTCCGGGCCCAGTGGCTGGTTGGTCGCCGATCGTCGACCCGACCTGGTCGCAGGTATTGTGGCGGTGGAACCTATGGGGCCGGTATTTGGCCACACGCCGGGAATAGGCTGCCTCGACTGGGGCCTGACCGCCGCCCCTCTGACCTTTGATCCACCTCGCAAAACGCCGGAGCAAGTCCGCACAGCAGAACCATCAACCCTGAAAATCCCCGGATTGCAGGGTGTTCCGGTAGCGCTGTTGACAGGTGAGACATCAGCGTTTGCTTCTTACGCATCCAGCATCGTCCCTTTCCTGCGAAATGCGGGTGCCAACATTCAACACCTGGATCTACCGGCACTGGGCATCCACGGCAACGGCCACGGATTGATCTATGAACGCAATTCAGATTCGGCTTTCAAGGTAGTCGCGCAGTGGCTGGAAAAATCGTTGAGCATGCCCGATCCCGCGTAGAGCGCCTGGTCAGGCTCTCCGTCCCCCCCAACTAGACGCCCGGGAATCGCTGATAAATCGCAGACAGCTCGATAAGAGAAGCGACTGAATAAGCCCCTTCCTTCGACCGACTCCTGCAAGGCAATTAGACAACCAAGACGAGCAAAACCGCATGAAATGGCCAACGATCGATCAAATTCGCAGTTTCACTGTTTTACCCTCTGGCTACACATGGGATTACCTGAAACGCAAGGAGATCGATGTAGCAATAATTTTTTTCCAGACGTGGTTTCCCTCCATTACGGTGGGGTTAGGGAGCCTTTTTCTGAACCAGCAATTTTATGAAGACAACGTGGTGCTCGAAGACGATTTGGAGCGGGGAATATTCGCTATCGTGGTTCGCCAGAACCATGAGATCGTCGCTATAGCAACGTGGGAAAAAATTGACGGCGCCGATGTCATCTTCGGGCGAGTGGGCGCGGTAGCCAAATATCATAGACAAACCAAACTGGCCGTCGCTGCCCAAGACCTCGGAGAAAAAATGGGAAGGTTCATGGGAGCGGGCTTGATCTATGGCATGGCGACAACCAGCGCTCCGTATATGCAGCAAGCTTTGGAGCATGCAGGTTACAAAGCCGTAGGAATAATGCCTGGCTTCGACCAAGAGGAAACAGAGCCCGGAATCGTGCGTAGGGTATACGAGGTCATCTACGCAAAACGACTCGCACCCCACTCAAACTTTCTGATTCCTTCAGTGCAAAACCTCACACCTACCGTCGCTCGGCTTTATGCAGAAATATTTCCCGAAACAATAATGATTGACTGAGTTATCGACCTGAAAAAACCGGCCTAGAGCCAAGTCAAAATGCCCTCTTCGGGGATCCAGATAGCCTGTAACGGCTCTCGCCCGTATTTAAAACTCTTTACTAACAGAAGGTTATAGGGATTTTCAGTCCGCCGCCGCATTCTTTTCACTCTCGCCGCAGGAGAGTGTGGGGAGCAATGCCGAATGCCTTGCGAAAGGCGTGGCTGAAATGAGAGAAGTCGGAGAAACCGAAATCCAGCGCCGCCTGAGAAATACTGCGGACTTGACCACGCTCAATCGCGTCGCGGCTCGCGAGCAATCGCGCCTTCCAAATTTCCGCGACCGGCGATTTCTGATGACGAGCGAAAGCACGCGTAACAGTGCGCGTGGAGACATGGTGAGCTTGAGCAATGCGTTCGAGCGACAGGTCCGCCTCGGTCAAATATTGGCGGATGTAATTCATGATCCGACCATACAGGTCCAACTCGTCATGAGTCTGCTTTAAATCCTGGAGTTCCAGGCTGACCACCAGAAGGTCGAGCAACGTGCTGGAGTAACGACTGGATACTCCTGTGCTCTGGAAGCCTAATGGCATACTCGCAGCCTGGCGTAGCATCTCGCGTAACGGAATCACCCCTGGACGACGATCATCCAGAACCACAGCGGTGCAATCTGCTATGCCGGGCAACCGCTGGCTGAGCAGTTGTCGCGGAATGCGGACAAGGTGATTGTCCGTACCACCGAAGCTGAATCTGAACGGCTGGGATGCGTCATAAAGAAACAGATCGTCCGCCGTCAGCTTCGTCCGTCGGTCAGCTTGCTCCAGTTCGCCATAACCGCTCCTGGTAAAGCCCAACCACAAATCGTCGTTAGGATCACTGCGTAAGTGCTGGGCGGACCGCTCCCAATAGTGCAAGGGTGCGGACAACGTGCAGATGTCCAATACGCCCATGCTATGTACCTCCAGCGCCCCGTCAAAATCGCTCTGCGCCAGCAGTTTGCTGTCTGCGTCCAGGCAGTGGTGACAAACCACTTCCTTCCAGTAATCGAACCGCAGGGGTGCCGTAACGGCAAGGGTTGAATACTGACATGGCTGACTCATTGCATTCACCTCGCGGCGGCGGTTCAACAAAAAAGCGTGGTAACGTTTTTTGCGAGCCAAGCAATTAGCAGGCCATCTCCATAGCCTGATTCCCGCTGCCAGACACCGTGGAAGATAGCCACCTGCGAACTCGGCTGGAGTTACATAGGTAGATCCCTCCAACACTCCCCATGCCACCTCTCGGGGCGCTCGTCCCCTTATTTCACAAGCCCCGCACCATTGCTGCGCGCTGATATGCCGGCCTTTTCTACCTGTCCTTCTTAACCAAACGGTTGTCCATTCGAGCCAAGCACGTTTCATCTCCCCTGGATAATT
The DNA here is from genome assembly GCF_030687595.1 of Pseudomonas sp. FP2300. NCBI lineage: Bacteria > Pseudomonadati > Pseudomonadota > Gammaproteobacteria > Pseudomonadales > Pseudomonadaceae > Pseudomonas > Pseudomonas sp. FP2300. The sequence continues at coordinate 3,455,521 of NZ_CP117440.1, read as the reverse complement.
TTTACTCCACGCCGTGTCCCTACAAGCACGAATGATGAGGTGTCTCATGCATCCACGAGAACAGCAGCGACTGTCCGATTCATCCTGGTTTTTACAGCGATGGGACATGGCACCCGAAGAGTTTGCCACTTACCTGCTACAGCTCGGGACCTTGGTGCTGCAACGCCGATGGAGTGGTACCCACCGCAAAACACCAACATCCACTGGGATGTAGAACAGAAAACCGTCCGTTTGAGACGGAAATAAAGGAGCCCCCATGGAATCTGCAATCGATAAACATCTCAAATGTCCCCGGACTTTGTCCCGTCGTGTTCACGACGATTACAAGCCACCCTTCCCGATGTTTGTTGGGCGAGCTGACGAAAACGTGAAGCAAGTTGTGATGGCCTACCTCGGGGTGCAATTTCGCGACGAACAACGCGCCGCCGCCCTGCAGGCCATGCGCTACATTGACGCCAGCTTTGCCCTCGCCGATGGCCCTGGGAATCACGACCTGACCTACCACCTCGACAATCAGGGTTATGGAAACTTCATCGCCGTGGGCTACTGGCGTGATCCCGCCGCCTATCACCGTTGGTTACTTTCAGCGCCTGTAGCCGACTGGTGGGGTGACGAGGCACGCCTGAGCGAGGGACTGGGGTATTTCCGCGAGGTCATCGCACCGCGCGCCGATCAGTTCGAGACGTTGTATGCATTCAAGGAAGATTTGCCAGGTGTCGGTGCGGTCATGGACGGCATTAGTGGCGAGGTCGAAGAGCACGGCTACTGGGGTTCGGCACGCGACCGATTTGCCATCTCACAGACCGATTGGATGCAACCGACCGGCGAACTACAAGTGATTTCCGGGGACCCGGCCAAGGGCGGCAAGGTCGTGATACGCGGCCACGACAACCTGACGCTGATCCGTTCTGGACAGGACTGGGTCGAAGCCGGCGAGGAAGAGCGCGCGCTGTACTTCACCGAAATGCTCCCCCCTCTACAAGACGGCATGAACTTCCTGCGTGACGAGGGCCAGGCGTTGGGCTGCTACAGCAATCGCTTCGTACGCAATGTCGACCTGGATGGCAATCTGCTCGACATCGCCTATGACATCGGTCACTGGCGATCACTCGACAAACTGGAACGCTGGGCAGAATCCCATCCCACTCACTTGCGTATTTTCACCACGTTCTTTCGCGTGATCGGGGGCCTTTCGAAGCTGCGGCTGTATCACGAGGTCTCGGTAGCGGACGGTAGCCAGCAACTGTTCGAGTACATCAACTGCCATCCGCAGACCGGGATGATGCGCGACGCGCAAGTGTCGCCCACCTGATTCCATCGCTGACTCCACTTTTAGCCCTGCGCGTCGCCTGATTGGCGCCTGCGGGGCTCTTTTTGCCCGAAAAAAGGATCTTCGATCATGAAACAGTTCCGCTACCTGTCGCTTGCAGCCCTCCTCCCCTGCCTTTCCTCCCACGCTCTCGAGGTGGATCCTGGCGATTACGAGCCGCTCCCCGTTGGGGCGACCATTGGCGTGGTCTACTACCAGCACGCCACCACGGACAACGCCTACTCCCAGGGGCACAAGACCAGTTCCGATTTCAACCTGACTTCCGATATCGGCATTCTGCGTCTGCTGCACGTCTACCAATTGAGCGAGCGGCTGACCATCGAGCCGCAATTCCTGTTGCCCTTCGGTCATGTCTCAGGCGGTGGTGATGCTTCTGGTTTAGGCGACGCCAGCGGCATCGGCGACCTCATTCTTACAGCGCCGCTCAAGTACCGGCTCAACGATGCCAATGACACCCTCGGTGCGACTGCTTACTTGTACGTGCCTACTGGCGACTATGACAAAGACGACGCCCTCAACCTTGGCGAGAACCGTTGGAAGGTTGATCTCCAGGCCGCTTACGTCAAGCACTTCTCGGACAAGTGGGCCATCGACCTCGTAGGTGACGCCATCTGGTACGCAGACAACAACGACTTCGGCGCCAGCTCCGCCCGTCGGGAGCAGGACGTTTCCTACGGCGCTCAGTTGATGGGGCGCTACATGCCCGACGAGACAACTGCGCTGGCTATCGGCTTCGGCCACAGTTGGGGCGGGGAAAACCAGGTCGATGGAGTCAACCAGGACGACAGGATGGAAACCACCAACGTCCGCGTCACGGCCAGAAAGTTTTTCACCGCCAAGGACCAAATCCAAGTGCAACTGGGACGCGACCTTGCGGTGGAGAACGGCCCCAAGGAGGACTTTCGCATGAACCTGCGCTACGTGCGGGTTTTCTAGATCCGCCCGCCTCCACCAACCGTTGTCCTTATCAACCAAGCGTGTGCCCAACGACGAATTCGACTTGGATCCGTCGCAAGACTTCACATCCCGTAGCAACCGTGCCAACGCGACAGTTGGCTAATGAGATGACCCTCACTCGAAACGGAGAAACCAGGCAATGACCGACCAGCAACCCTCCATGGAAAAACAACCCTCCCTCTATACCCGTCTTGGTGGCTATGACGCTATCTATCAGTTCGCAGGCGCAGTGTTGAGAAAAACAATGGGACACCCCGCCATCGGGCACATCTGGGCCCATATGTCGGAATCAACGTTCCAAAAGGAGCACATCAATTTTGTCGATTTCCTTTCCGAGCACTGGGGTGGAAGCGCCAAATACAGGGGCAGAGACATGGTCACCGCGCATCGCGGAATGGGTCTGACCGAGGTGCATTGGCAAGCCGTGCTCGATTGTCTCGAGGCGTGCTACGACGACTACGGTCTGGCCCCGGATCTGCGCAAGGAGGTCAATGACTTCCTCATCAAGTTCAAACCGGCGGTGATCGGGAGCCCCTCCTATCGGGACGTCGTACTCGCGCACCCGGAAATGGACCCAGCCAAAGGCATGAAGAGCGTTGGGGTTTTCTGGCCGAAACCCGGGAAGTCCTCGCAGAAACAGACCACGCCTGAATCCGAAAACTGACACGCTCGTCAAAACCTGAGCCACACCAATGGGGGCGCATCCATGGGGTGTCCCCCATGCTGCCGAGGCTCGCTCTGGCAGCCGACGGTTACCGCGGTGTGGCTAAAAAAACACGGGCACCCGCGTCCCGCTCAACCAAGCGAATGTCCTCCTCAACCAAGCACCGCTCAATTTGCGGAGATAGCTTGATACCAGCCCCGGCCGCGACTTCGTCAATAGTGCACGCCGCGCCCGGGCATCCCGAGATGACGTTTGAACAAACATTGCCACCCTACGGGTTGGCACAGGAAACAGGACACCCCATGGCCATCATCCGCCCGACTCTCGAACAAGTGCAGGATCTCGCCAGCCGCCTGCACATACAGCTGACACCCGAGCAAGCCAGCGAATACCTGGCACTTATGCAACCCAGTTTTGATGCCTATGATCTCGTCGATGAGTTGCCAGACTTCATCCCTCCAGTGCGCTATGAGCGCAGCTCTGGTTATCGCCCTTCAAGCACGGATAATCCGCTAAACGCCTGGTACTACAGAACGGAGGTGATGGGTGCCAGTTCGGGCAAACTTGCTGGCAAGACGGTAGCGCTCAAAGACAATATCTCTCTGGCCGGTGTCCCCATGATGAACGGTGCCGCACCACTGGAGGGTTTCGTACCGTCGTTCGATGCCACCGTGGTGACGCGTTTGCTCGACGCTGGAGCAACCATCCTCGGCAAAGCCACTTGTGAACACTACTGCCTCTCCGGTGGTAGCCACACCTCGGACCCGGCTCCTGTGCACAACCCTTATCGCCATGGTTTCACCACCGGCGGCTCCTCTTCTGGCAGCGCGGCGCTTGTGGCGTCGGGCGAGGTCGACCTGGCCGTCGGTGGAGACCAGGGCGGCTCCATCCGCATTCCGGCAGCATGGTGCGGCATTTACGGAATGAAGCCCACCTTCGGTCTGGTGCCCTATACCGGCGTCATGGCGATCGAGTCCACTTTCGACCATGTCGGCCCCATGACGAGCAACGTGCGCGATAACGCTCTCATGCTGGAAGTGATGGCCGGAGCCGACGGGCTCGACCCTCGCCAGAGCGCCCCCAAGGTCGATGCCTATTGCGATTATTTGGAGCGAGGCGTGATCGGACTCAGGATCGGGGTTCTCCAGGAAGGCTTCCAACTCGCAAACCAAGATCCACGTATCGCAGAAAAGGTGCGCAGCGCTATCGCCCGACTCGAGGCGTTGGGCGCGCGGGTCGAGGAGGTCTCGGTTCCCGAACACACCCTGGCGGGATCGTTGTGGAGCCCAATCGGCTGTGAAGGCCTGACCATGCAAATGATGCATGGCAACGGAGCGGGTTTTAACTGGAAGGGGCTTTACGACGTGGGCCTGCTGGACAAACAGGCCGGTTGGCGCGATCAGGCGAACGCATTGTCCCCGTCACTCAAGCTCTGCATGTTCGTGGGCCAGTTCGGTCTGGAGCGCTACAACGGTCGCTACTACGCCAAGGCCCAGAACATTGCGCGCTTTGCCCGAGCTGCCTATGACAAGGCGTTGAACACCTATGACCTGCTCGTCATGCCAACCGTACCAATCACCGCTCAGCCGCTGCCGGAACCGGGGTCTTCAATCACCGAGACCGTCACTCGTGCGTTGGAGATGTTAGGCAACACGGCCGCTCAGGACGTTACCGGGCACCCCGCCATGTCGATCCCTTGTGGCCTGGTGGACGGACTGCCCGTAGGGCTGATGTTTGTCGCAAGACATTATGCCGAAAGCACCCTCTACCAAGCCGCAGCTGCATTCGAGGCCTCTGTCGATTGGCGGACGTTGTAAACCTGCGCATCGCATTGGCGAACAAACACCGGCAAGTAGCACTGAAAGTAAGTACCAACTTCAGAGGAGCCAATACATGAGCCATACGCACGAACATCATCACCATCACGACCACACCGAGCCACCCGAGACCATCGCCTTGCGTGTCAAGGCGCTCGAATCCCTGTTAATAGAAAAAGGCCTGATCGACCCAACCGCCATGGATGCTCTGGTGGACACTTACCAACACAAGGTCGGCCCGCGCAACGGCGCTCAGGTGATCGCCAAGGCCTGGTCCGATCCCGAATACAAACATCGGCTGCTGGACGATGCCACGGCGGCCATTGCCGAACTGGGTTTTTCCGGCGTGCAGGGCGAAGACATGGTGGTGGTGGAGAACACCGCGACCGTGCACAACGTGACGGTCTGCACGCTGTGCTCCTGCTACCCATGGCCGACCCTGGGCCTGCCCCCAGCCTGGTACAAATCCGCGCCCTATCGCTCACGGATAGTCATCGATCCGCGCAGTGTGCTGGCCGAATTCGGTTTGCTTATTCCCAATGACAAGGAAGTTCGCGTCTGGGACAGCAGTGCTGAGCTGCGCTACCTGGTACTGCCGGAACGTCCGGCTGGCACTGACGGCTGGAGCGAGGAACGACTGGTCGAGCTGGTGACGCGGGACGCCATGATCGGCACCGGCCTGCCCAAGACGCCGGGCGACGAAGCCTGACCCCGAGAAGGAGAAAACCATGAACGGTGTACACGACTTAGGCGGTATGCACGGTTTCGGCCCGGTGCTCACCGAAGAAAATGAACCGATCTTCCATCACGACTGGGAGCGCAGGATCTTTCCGCTGTTCGCCTCGCTCTTCGTCGGCGGACACTTCAATGTCGACGAGTTCCGGCATTCCATTGAACGCATGGAGCCGTCTGAATACTTGCAGTCGAGTTACTACGAGCACTGGCTGCACGCCTTCGAGACCCTGCTGCTGGAAAAAGGCGTGATCAGCGCTGCCGAACTGCAGGGCACGGCCAAACCGACCTCACCGGCACAGCCCCCTACGGTGCTCACACCGGACATCGTCGAGGCGGTGATCCTCGGTGGCGCCTCATCCAGGGCAAAGGAACATGTCAGCGGCCGCTTCCGGGTCGGTGACCGGGTGCGGACGAAGAATCTCAATCCAACCACCCACACTCGACTGCCGCGTTACGCGCGCGGCAAGGTCGGGACAATCGAGATTGCACACGGAGCGTTTGCTACCCCAGACACGATGGCCCACGGTCTAGGCGAACAACCCCAACAGGTCTATGCCGTTCGCTTCAGTGCTACAGAATTGTGGGGAGTGGCGCGACCGGACAGTGTTTGCATTGATCTGTGGGACAACTATCTGGAGGCCGTATGAGCGCAAGCATGCCTTTCATCCCGCCAATAGCCGGTCTGTCTCTCGACGATGAAGGCCCAGTGTTCGACAAACCTTGGCAGGCCCAGGCCTTTTCCCTGCTGCTGCACCTGCACCAAAGCGGTCTGTTTCCCTGGAAGGACTGGGTGCAGGTATTCAGCGACGAGATCAAGGCTGCCCCGGCGCAACCCGGAGAAAGCGTCAACGACACTTACTACCGGCAATGGATTACAGCGATGGAAAGAATGGTCACCACACTCGGTTTAGCGGGTATGGAAGACATCACCCAGCGCACCGAGGAATGGCAGCGAGCTTACTTGAATACCCCCCATGGACAACCGGTGGCACTGCTCAATGCGAGTTGCCCACCGGCCCATGGAAACGGGCACGAACACCTGCCACGGCACGAGCCCGTAGCGATCAGCCGTGCCACTCGCTGAGGCCTGGATCGTCTTATTTTTAACTTTCGAGGTCGCGAAGCGGCCAAGGGGCAATCGTCATGCATATCGAACCTAACCTGGTGGAAGCTGGAAAAATCTGGCTGAGCTATGTCACTGCCGCAGGTGTCGGCGCCTACACCCTCAAACTCGCTGCGCAAGCCATCGGTGAGCGTGGTGTCTTCTCGCTGCTAGCTCGCACTGTCACTGCCACGGCCTTGGTGTTCAGCTTCTTCGAGCTACTACCGCACTATCCAGTCGGTGTTTCCGAGGTGCATCTCATCCTGGGGTCAACCCTGTTCCTGCTGCTTGGCGCCGCCCCCGCGGCGGCGGGTCTCGCCCTGGGACTGCTGATTCAGAGCCTGTTCTTCGCGCCATTCGACCTGCCGCAATACGGCATGAACGTCACCACCCTTCTGGTACCGCTGTTCGCAGTCGCTACCCTGGCGAAACGCATCATCGCGCCAAACACGCCGTACGTGGAGCTGAGCTATAGACAAGCTCTGGGGCTGTCGACGGCCTTCCAGGCGGGCATTGTCGCCTGGGTTGCCTTCTGGGCCTTCTACGGGCAAGGCTTCACAGCGGAAAACGCAATGTCAATTCTGACCTTCGGCAGTGCCTACATGACCGTCGTCACCCTCGAGCCGCTGTTGGACCTGGCCGTGCTGGCCGGTGCCAAGGCAACCCATCGCCTGCGTGGCAGCATGCTGGTCGAGCGCCGACTGTACCAGGCCGCCTGAGTCAGCGTACGCCAGTCCAAGTTCAGATCGTCCCCGGGCATTCGAAGGCCGTAATGCTCGGGGCATCAAGAGCAAGAACCGCCCAGAAACCTCGTGAGCAAAGGCAGAGGTATTGATGTTTTTCAGAAATAGCACTCGCAAGGAGCTGAAGCTGCTCGGCGACAGGCTGGAACAACCCGATGGCGAGGGGGTATCCATAGCGGCGAAAGATTCGTTACTGCGGCGGGTACTGGATGGCATAGAACGCCTGCTCGCCGATCGCACGGCGCTCCGACGGCCAGAGCCGGTGAGGCCGAAAGGGCTTCGCAGTAGTCGCCGACGAGGTCCGCAAGCTGGCCACCCGTACCAGCCAGGCGCCCCAACAGGCGGCCGACATGATCGAGAAGTACTGAGTTCGAGCTACTCGGTGCGAATGGGGGGGAAATGGGGCATAACTCGATTTTTTTGAGCTGAAACCACCGTCCTAGAGCCCAGTCAAAATGTTTTTCGGGGATCCTGAGAGTCTCTGAATCATACCAGAGCAACCTGTCATGTGGACGGCTGCGGTTCACTGCCCGTCCTGCCCCAGAACTCTTCGGCAGACTGACTGAGGACTGCTTTTGGGCGAGTCAGATGAATTTCCAAAGGTATATCCCAGCTTTCGTCGAGCGCTCTGACTAAGCGCCCATCCAGGATTTCTTGCTCGGTGAGGCTCTTGGGTAACCACGCCACGCCTTTGCTTTCCAGGGCCATGGACATGAGTACCGCTGCAAGGTGGCTGCTGAAAAGTGGTTTGAGGTGGAGGTAGTCTTCCTTGCCACGCAGTCTGTGAGCAACGATACGCCCCAGTCCAGACTCATGGGTGTAAGCGAGGTATGGCAATGCCGCAGGCGAGGTGCCGAAGTTAGCGCAAGCACTCGCAAGAGGAACGAGAACGTCCTCACCCACCTTTTTGCTGATGAACTGATCGGGAGCCAGTAGAGGCGGAACGTCGGGATGACGGTGGCAGAGCAGAAACTGGACGTGGCCATGTATCAGCATCTGCTCACAAACAGCCATGCTATCCGAGTGCAGTTTCACGGCCTCAATCGGGGCACCGTTTTCCGAGCTTCGAAGCCACTTGGGGAAAAAAGTAAACGACAGCGAGTGAGTTGCAGCGAATTGCAGCGACCTGGCTGCCATTCCAGCGACCTCCTGAGCCTCGTTGCGCATCCGGTACAAATGTCGGGCAGCTTCCTGGGCGCTGGGCAAAATTTTCCTTCCTGCCTCGGTAAGGATGGCTCCTTGTGGGGTGCGAACAAACAGTTCAACCCCCATCCAATTCTCCAATGAACGCACTCTGCGACTGAAAGCCGGCTGAGTAACATGCCGCGCTTCTGCGGCACGAACAAAGCTGCCGTATTCCGCTAGCGCTGAAAGATCTTCGAGCCAAACGAGTTCCAAGGGCCATGCCTCCCGTGCATAGGGTGCGGCATTAATAGCATTGGGCGGGTGACATCGCAAAGCATAACGTGGGGTCACAAACAACAAGAGGACCCCGTCATGCGCATCGTAGATATTCGTGAAAAAACTGTGTCTATCGCCTCGCCGATCGCCAATGCCTACATCGATTTTTCGAAAATGACCTGCTCAGTTGTCGCGGTCATCACAGATGTGATTCGCGACGGCAAACCCGTCATCGGCTATGGCTTCAACTCCAACGGTCGCTACGGCCAAGGCGCACTGATGCGTGATCGCTTCCTGGCGCGCATCACCGAAGCTGATCCGGATACGCTGGTCGACCATGAAAACAACAACCTGGATCCGTTCGCCATCTGGAAAACCCTGATGACCAACGAAAAGCCAGGCGGCCACGGCGAGCGCTCGGTCGCCGTTGGCACCATCGACATGGCTGTATGGGATGCCGTCGCCAAGATTGAAGGCAAACCGCTGTATCGCCTGCTGGCTGACCGCTACCGTAACGGCGTCGCGGATGACAAGGTCTGGGTCTATGCAGCAGGTGGCTACTATTACCCTGGCAAAGATCAGACCAAGCTCAAAGCAGAAATGCAGAGCTATCTGGATCGTGGCTACGATGTCGTCAAGATGAAAATTGGTGCGGTACCACTGGATGAAGATATTCGTCGCATCGAAGCGGTGCTTGAGGTGGTTGGCGACGGTCGTCGATTGGCGGTCGATGCCAACGGGCGTTTCGATCTACAGACCGGTATTGCTTACGCTGAAGCAATCAAGAAGTACAACCTCTTCTGGTACGAAGAGGTCGGCGATCCGCTGGATTATGCACTCCAGGCTGAGCTTGCCAATCACTATGAGCTGCCCATGGCCACTGGGGAAAACCTGTTCTCCCACCAGGATGCTCGTAACCTCCTGCGCCACGGCGGTATGCGACCTGACCGCGATTACCTCCAGTTCGACTGTGCTCTGTCCTACGGTCTCGTGGAGTACATGCGCACCCTGACGGTGATGGAAGAAATGGGCTGGTCTTCCCGCCGCGTGGTTCCTCATGGTGGTCACCAGATGTCCCTGAACATCGCAGCCGGACTGCACTTGGGCGGCAACGAATCTTACCCTGACGTGTTCCAGCCCTTCGGCGGTTTCGCTGACGGCATCCGGGTCGAAAACAGCTATGTCGGGCTGCCGGATATTCCAGGTGTCGGCTTCGAAGCCAAGTCCGCTCTGTACGCAGTCATGCGTGAGCTGGGCGAAGGCTGATCACCCTCGATCTGCGGTTTCTTTGAAAGAGGCCGCAGACTTAGGCGTCCCCCAGTGACGCCAAGCCACATGCCCATCACAAAAATAAAATGAGGTGCTTACGTGGAAACTTCCAAGTCCCGCTGGTACAGCCAGCTGTATGTCCAAGTGCTGATCGGCATCGTGATCGGTGCAGCAATCGGTTACTTCGTACCTGATATCGGAGCCAAGCTCCAGCCCTTCGCCGATGGCTTCATCAAACTGATCAAAATGCTATTGGCACCGATTATTTTCGGCACCGTGGTCGTGGGCATCGCAAAGATGGGCAGTATCAAAGAGGTCGGTCGGATTGGCGTAAAAGCGCTGATCTACTTTGAGATCCTATCCACCATCGCCTTGGTCGTTGGTCTCATCGTCGTCAACATCGTCAAGCCCGGCGTCGGCATGAACATTAACGCCAGCGCGCTTGATGGAAGTGCTGTCAGCAAGTACAGCCAGGCTGCCAGTGAACAGGGTGGCATCATTGATTTCTTCCTCAACATCATCCCCCCGACGTTCCTTGGCGCATTTTCCAATGGCGTCATGCTCCAAGTCATCCTGCTTTCGATATTGATGGGTATTGCTCTGGTTCAAATGGGCGAAACCAGCAAACCGTTGATCAACACCATAGATCTGTTCCTGCAAGGGCTGTTCAAGATCGTTGCCATGGTCATGCGCTTGGCGCCCATTGGGGCTGGTGCAGGTATGGCGTTCACGATCGGCAAGTACGGGATTGGTACCTTGCTGTCACTCGGTCAGTTGCTGGTCGCGCTCTACATCACAACCCTGGTTTTCATCGTGGTTGTGCTCGGTTCGGTTGCCAGATGGTCGGGTATGCCGTTGATGCAATTTCTCCGCTATTTCAAGGATGAAATTCTCATCACGCTTGGCACCTGTTCAACAGAAGCCGTGCTGCCACGAATGATGGTGAAACTTGAAAAGCTTGGCTGCAAAAAATCGGTGGTGGGCATGGTGCTGCCTACGGGTTACACCTTCAATGCAGATGGCACCTGCATCTATCTCACCATGGCCGCTATCTTCATCGCCCAGGCGACCAATACCCCCCTGAGTTTCATGGATCAGATGATTCTGTTAGGCGTATTCCTGCTGACATCCAAAGGCTCGGCCGGTGTGGCGGGTGCGGGGTTTGTGACGTTGGCTGCAACGCTGACAACCATCCACTCCATTCCACTGGTGGGACTCGTTTTGCTCTTGGGCATTGACCGGTTCCTGAACGAAGCGCGGGCCGTGACCAATCTGATCGGCAATGGCATCGGCACCATCGCCATTGCCAAGTGGGATAATTCGTTCGATGTCGAGGCCTGCGAGCGTGAAATTGCTGCCATGAAAAATGAAAAGGCGGCACGGAAGGCATTGCTGGCGCAAAAATAATCTGTAAGCGATCCGGTCATTGCGCGTCAAAAGCGGCTATGACCGGTAGTGCCTTCCAGGTCTCGTTCAACACATGAGGCCTAATGTCCGCAATCAACGCGACCTACGAGGCGCTGGGCGGACAAAGTGGCATGGAGGAAGGCGCGTTACTCTTTTTCAGACTTTCGGGGCTGCCAGCACACAGACCATCCATCACCAAGTTCATCAGTCTTGCGAGACGCGAGCGCCATTCGCTCTGGGCATCCATTTGCCATATTCCAGCGATGGCTAGAAAGAAGTCATCGTTGGTTATCCCGCTGCGAATCGTTCCGGCCTTTTCATTTGCCCTCAAAAGCAACTCGGCTGCCGCCTGGACGGGAGCGTATCCGCACTTTCCCGGGAACTCATAAATGGACGCAGCTTGTTGTATGGCAGTCGCGAGCCCTGCTTTCGTCATCGCATATTCAGCAAGGCAGTCCATCCATTCACGGAGGGCTTCTTTAGGTGGTTTGGTCGCGAGGAACTGTTCCGCCAACGCTGCCACCTGCTGCATCTCGAATTGATAAACCTCGAATACCAGCTTCTCTCGGGTGGCGAAATGGCGATAGAACGTGCCCTGCCCCACACCAGCCTTCTTGGCGATCGTGCTCAAGGGAACCGCAGGATCGCGAGTCAGCTCAACCACCGCGACCTCCAGTATCCGTTCGCGGTTTTTCTTGGCGTCAGAACGCATCACCAGCTCGTCAGTCATGAGCAAAGTTTTCCTTCAATGCATTGCTAAGCGGACAGCTGTCCGGTATTTTCTAAAAGTGGACACTTGTCCGATTAACCGTTTTCCCTTGGAGTTTACTATGAACGGCACTGGCAACACGATTCTGGTTACTGGCGGCACCTCGGGCATCGGCCTCGGTCTGGCGCTCAGGCTTCATCAGGCGGGCAATAAAGTCATCATCGCTGGACGTCGCAAGGCTCTGCTCGACAAGATCGCGTCGGAGCATCCAGGTATTGAATCAGTATTGCTGGACATCTGCGATCCGCACTCCATCCAGCGCAGCAGCGAAGCGCTTGCGATCAGCCATCCAAATCTCAACGTTCTCATAAACAATGCCGGGATTATGCAGTGGGAGAATCTGACTGAGCCGCAAGGCCTGCGCACAGCCGAAGATATCGTGACAACGAACTTACTTGGCACGATTCGCATGGTGTATGCATTTACTCCCCAACTGCTCAAACAACCCAGCGCAACCATTATGAACGTCAGCTCGGCCCTGGCATTCGTTCCACTGCCTGCCACACCGACCTACAGCGCCACCAAGGCAGCGGTTCATTCGTTCACTCAAAGTCTTCGAGTACAGTTGGAGGACTCCTCCGTCGAAGTTATCGAGCTTGCGCCGCCGGGTGTGCGCACCACTTTGCTCGGGCAGGAAAATGACGAGCACGCGATGCCTCTGGAGGAGTTTTTGGATGAAATCTTTGAACTGCTAAAGATCTCTCCGACCCCATCAGAACTCGTTGTTGAGCGCGCCAAACCATTAAGGTTTGCTGAAGCGACGGGTTCACATGACGAAGTGTTGAAAATGCTTGCGGCGTACAAACCTCCGGCAGAGTGACATTGACCTTGTGGGTATTGCCTTATGCGGTCATTCGGCTAACCAGATGAGATCGCTCCAGGCAACCACATGCACACGGATCGTGCATTGTTTACCAACAGCATGACCTCTCATTCTTGAAAAGTCGTATTTACCAGAGTCAGACGACAGGCGTGCGCATCCCAGGTTGCAGGCTTCACGGTGCGCTAATTCATTCGCATACCCAGCCAGACAGTCACTTAAATATTGGTTGTAGGTAAGGAGGTTCTTAAAGTGAAAATCGGAATTATCGGTGCCGGCAATATTGGGGCTACCCTAGCCCGCAAGCTCGCTGCGTGCGGCCATGAAGTTAAGCTGGCAAACTCGAAAGGCCCTCAGAGCATCCAGAGCCTTGCCAATGAAATCGGCGTGCACGCGGTGACCAGGGAAGATGTTGTTTCCGAGGTAGACGTGATCATCCTCTCGATCCCCTTCGCGAAATACCCAGATCTCAAACAGACGCTGAGTAGTGTCCCCAAGAAAATCGTCGTAATTGACACATCCAATTATTATCCCGGGCGCGATGGGGCAATCAAGGAAGTTGATGACGGCAAGCCCGAGAGCATTTGGGTAAGCGAGCAGATCGGCCACCCGGTCATCAAGGCTTGGAACGCGGTCCTCGCAGCGACCCTTGCCGACAATAGGCAGGCAGACGGGGCTGCAGCACGCATCGCCTTACCGGTAGCCGGGGATGACACTCAGGCTGAGTCAATCGCACGGCATCTCGTTGAGGATACGGGCTTTATCGCACTTGCCGCCGGTAGCCTTGAAGATTCGTGGCGTCAGCAACCAGGTACACCCGCCTACTGCACCGAGCTGACATTGCCGGAGCTGAAATTGGCGCTGCAAGCGGCAGACAAGGCGCGAGCGCCTCAAAACCGCGACGCATTGATCGCCAAGTTTATGACTCCCGACAGTCAGTTCACACACGAGCAAATTGTTGCCACCAACCGCGCTATGACAGCCTGACTATCGTGTTCGATTGCTGAAAATCATGGCGGTCGCCCTTCGTACGACCACCCCCTTTAAAACACGAAGCTATGCCCCAACTCCCCTTCCATCCAACCCAAGAATCGCCTGACCCTGGGGAAACTGGAATGAGCCTTCGGGAACACCAGGTGGTGGGCGGCCACCGGAGAACTCAAGGCTTCGGGGGCGACCTCAACCAGCGAACCATTGGCGAGGTATTTTTGTGCCAGCAGTGTGCTTTCGAGGGCGAATCCCAAGCCGTGGCTCGCCGCTTCCAGGCTCATGTAGGATCGGTCAAAACTCAAGGCGTAGGGTTTTTCAGGGCGTGCCAGGCCATGCTGGGCGAACCACTCAGGCCATCTGAGCAAGGTCGCTTCGGAAAGGATCAGGTCTTCAGCCAGGAGATCGGTTGCGTTTTTTACCGCGCAGCGCCCGATCAGCTTGGGCGAGGCCAGCACGGCGAAGCTCTCGTTGCGCACGGTGCGCACTTCATAGCTGGGCCAATTCGGCCGGCCGTGGCGAATATCGACATCGATCTTGTCCTGGCTGAAATGCAGCGATTCGTAGGAACAAGACAAGTTAATCTGGATGTCCGGGTTGCTCAGGCGAAATGACTCCAACCTTGGCATCAGCCAGAGCAAGCCAAAGCTGGGAGAGGAATGCAGCCGCAGGCAATCCAGACTGACGTCACTCGCTGCCCGCTCGGTGGCGACCTCGAGGCTCTGCAACAAACCGGAAATGTCCTTCAAGTACTGCTCACCGACCGGTGTCAGCGTCACCCCACGGGCTGCCCGCACGAATAACTGTCGGCCAATCATGACCTCCAGTTTGGCCAGTTGGTGGCTGATCGCTGACGGCGTGAGGTCCAGCACTTCGGCGGCTCTTGCCAGGTTGCCAAAACGGGCGGTCTGCTCGAAGGCTTGAATTGCTCTCAGCGGTGGCAGGTTGGATGAAGGGGTATCGTCCTGGCGCATCGGTATTCAGCCTATTGTTTTTGGTCTCGAACGGGTAAGTGCCATTCAAGCATTTGCGATCCGCGTTGACGAGTGCTGAATTTTATTCATCTAGCAGTGACGTTTGCGTTATTGCTCGACATGTCGAGGGAGCCCACTCTGAGTCATCGATCGCTGAATCGAACCATAAAAACAATCAGAGGTACCCCTCATGCTTCTTCAAGACAAGGTCGCGATTATCACTGGCGCCGCATCCGAACGTGGTATCGGCCGCGCAACGGCTGTCACCTTCGCCAAACACGGTGCTCGCGTCGTGATCCTGGATCTCGACGAGGCCGCCGCCCGTGATGCCGCGGCCACCCTCGGCGAAGGCCATCTGGGCCTGGCTGCCAACGTCGCCGACGAAACGCAAGTCAAAGCCGCCGTCGCCAAGGTTATCGAGCGCTACGGCCGTATCGACGTACTCGTCAACAATGCCGGCATCACGCAGCCGATCAAGACCCTGGACATACGCCCGAGCGACTACGACAAGGTCCTGGATGTCAGCCTACGCGGCACGCTGTTGATGTCCCAGGCGGTCATTCCGCTGATGCGCACTCAGGCTTCGGGCAGCATCGTCTGCATGTCATCCGTATCGGCCCAGCGTGGCGGCGGCATTTTTGGCGGCCCACACTACAGCGCAGCGAAAGCCGGCGTGCTCGGGCTGGGCAAGGCCATGGCGCGCGAATTCGGCGCAGACAACATTCGCGTCAACTCCATCACGCCAGGCTTGATCCATACCGACATCACCGGCGGGCTGATGCAGGATGAGCGCCGCCACGCGATCATCGAAAGCATCCCGCTGGGTCGTCTGGGCGCCGCGCAGGATGTCGCCAATGCGGCTCTGTTTCTCGCCAGCGACTTGTCCTCTTACCTAACCGGCATCACGCTCGATGTAAACGGCGGCATGTTGATCCACTGACGACAGGTGTAACCACCGCCGCCCATTAAGTTCTGGATCGAAGATACGTCGGGCTCAAGCCCGGCGTTCTATAAAAACAAGAGATCAGACCATCATGATGACCACCATGACGCTCGACGCTGTGTCCACAGTGCGCTCAAGCGCGTATCGCAAAACCGCCTGGCGACTGATGCCTTTCCTGATGCTGTGCTACCTGTGCGCTTACCTGGACCGGGTAAATGTCGGGTTTGCAAAGCTTCAGATGATGAGTGACCTGTCCCTGAGCGAGACCGTATACGGGCTCGGCGCCGGTATGTTCTTTCTTGGTTATTTCCTCTGCGAAGTGCCAAGCAACCTCATTCTCCACAGGGTCGGTGCCCGTCGCTGGATCGCGCGCATCATGATCTCGTGGGGCATCATCTCCGCCCTCTTCTCCTTCGTGGAAACGGCCTGGCAGTTCTATACGCTGCGCTTTCTGCTCGGTATCGCCGAAGCGGGTCTCGCCCCGGGCTTGCTGCTCTACCTCACTTACTGGTTCCCCTCTTACCGCCGGGCAAAAATGACCGTGTTGTGGTTCATTGCCATCCCCCTTTCAGGAATGATCGGCGGGCCGCTCTCAGGCTACATCATGACCAAGTTCGCAGGCTTTCACGGTTGGGCGGGCTGGCAGTGGATGTTCGTGATCGAGGCCATTCCGACCGTCATCGTTGGCCTGATGGTGCTGGCTTACCTCAAGGATGGCGTCCACCAGGCGACCTGGCTCACCGATGAAGAAAAAGCCCTGGTCAGCAAAGAACTGGCCGAGGACAACAGCCGCAAAGTCACCCATGCATCGGTCGGGGCGTTCCTGCGGGACCGTCGCCTGTGGATTCTCGCTTGCATCTACTTTTGCGTGGTCATGGGCCAGTACGCGATCACCTTTTGGCTGCCGACGCTGATCCGTAACGCAGGCGTTGCCGATCCGATGCACATCGGATTGCTCACCAGCCTCCCTTATTTGTGCGCCATCGTCGCGATGGTGCTCATGGGCCGCAGCGGCGACAAGCACCAGGAGCGCCGCTGGCATCTGGTTGGGCCAATGATTGCCGGCGCTTTGGGCCTCACGTTGGCTGCGGTGTTCGGCGGCAACCTGATGCTGTCGGTGTTGTTCTTGTGCCTTGCAGCAGCAGGCGTGCTGTCGGCGTCTTCACTGTTTTGGATGCTGCCTACCACATTGCTCGGTGGCGTCTCCGCCGCAGCGGGGATCGCCGGGATCAACAGCTTCGCCAATCTTGCGGGGTTCTGCTCGCCGTACCTGATTGGATGGATCACCACCACAACCGGTTCGAGCGCCATCGGCATGTACCTGATTACCGGTGTGCTGTGCATCGGTGCCTGCTTGGTGCTGCGTATTCCCGCCGCTTCGGTCAATCGTTGAGTTAACGGAGAATTTCCATGACTGCCACTTTATCCCGCGCCTCCACCACCACCCTGGTGCAACGGGCCCATAACATTCGCCGCCATGCCTTGCGCATGGGGCAAGTCCAGGGCCAGGGCTATGTCGGCCAGGCGCTGGGCGCCGCAGACTTGCTGGCTGTGTCGTACTTTCACGCCTTGAACTACAAGCCCGAACATCCCGAGTGGGAACAGCGCGATCGTTTTTACCTCTCCATCGGCCACTACGCGATCGCGCTGTATGCCGCTCTGATCGAGGCTGAAATCATTCCACTGGATGAGCTTGAAACCTACGGTTCGGATGACAGCCGCCTGCCCATGTCTGGCATGGCCGCCTACACCCCCGGCATGGAGATCACCGGTGGCTCGCTGGGCCAGGGGCTGGGCATCGCCGTAGGCGCCTGCCTGGGTTTGAAGCGCAAGCAATCCGCCTCTTTCGTTTACAACCTGTTATCGGATGGCGAACTGAATGAGGGCTCCACCTGGGAAGCGGTCATGTCAGCCTCCCATTGGAAACTCGACAACCTGATCGCCATCGTCGACGTGAACAATCAGCAAGCCGACGGGCACTCCAGCGAGGTGCTGGCATTCGAACCTATCGTTGATCGATGGCAAGCCTTTGGCTGGTTCACCCAGCGGGTAGACGGTAATGACCTGGACGCCCTGGTCAAGGCGTTCGACGCCGCCCGCAGCCATCCCACCGCGCAACCGCGCGTCATCATCTGCGATACCAAGATGGGCAAAGGGGTGCCGTTCCTGGAAACCCGCGAAAAAACTCACTTCATTCGCGTGGACGAGCATGAATGGGATGTGGCCCTGAACAACCTCGAAGAAGGCAAAACAGCATGAACAACTCACATAACACTAACGCTCAGGTGCCCGCGGTCGCGAAGAAAAAACTGACGACCTCGGCGATGATTGCCTCGATTGCTGCTGAAGGTCAGGCCACCCAATCAGCGCCCTTCGGTCACGCCTTGGCCGCACTCGCG
The DNA here is from genome assembly GCF_030687595.1 of Pseudomonas sp. FP2300. NCBI lineage: Bacteria > Pseudomonadati > Pseudomonadota > Gammaproteobacteria > Pseudomonadales > Pseudomonadaceae > Pseudomonas > Pseudomonas sp. FP2300. The sequence goes on along the minus strand of NZ_CP117440.1, from coordinate 3,437,204 downwards.
GACCAGCGCCAGGATATCGTGGGTTTATCGGCTGACTTGTCCAAATACACCGACCTGCACATTTTTGCGAAGGCGCACCCCGAGCGTTTCTACCAGATGGGTATGGCTGAGCAGTTATTGATGAGTGCGGCAGCGGGCATGGCGCGGGAGGGATTCGTGCCCTTCGCCACCACTTACGCGGTATTTGCTTCGCGCCGGGCCTATGACTTCATCTGCATGGCGATTGCCGAGGAAAATCTCAACGTCAAAATCGTTTGTGGTTTGCCAGGACTGACCACCGGATATGGCCCCAGCCATCAGGCGACTGACGACTTGGCGATCTTCCGCGCCATGCCGAACCTGATGATCGTCGACCCCTGCGACGCCCTGGAAATCGAACAGGCGGTTCCTGCCATTGCCGCCCATCAAGGGCCCGTCTACATGCGGTTACTGCGGGGCAACGTACCGCTGGTGCTCGACGAATACGGTTATAAGTTCGAGATCGGCAAAGCCAAGACTCTGCGCACGGGCAACGAGGTTTTAATCATTTCCACTGGTTTGATGACAATGCGTGCTTTGGAAGCGGCCAAGGAACTTCAGGCTGACGGCGTGGATGTCGCAGTGCTTCACGTCCCCACTATCAAGCCTTTGGACGAGCAGACCATTCTGGCCGAGGCGAGAAAGCCGGGACGACTGGTCGTGACGGCGGAAAACCACTCCATCATCGGTGGATTGGGCGAAGCCGTGGCGACCGTGCTGTTGCGCAATGGCGTCACGCCGACGTTCCGGCAAATCGCGCTGCCGGACGCCTTTCTCGATGCTGGAGCGCTTCCGACATTGCACGATCGCTATGGGATTTCCACCCAGGCTGTGTGCGCGCAGATCAAGGGTTGGTTATAGGGTTTAAAACCTGCGGGGGCTGAATAAGCCCCTGGCAAGGAGGAAGTACCCCTTGAACACGGATCACCTGCTTGACCCCGATTATGGTTTTTTCCTTGAAGAGCCTTCCAGTCAATGGACCCTCGCCGCTCTCCCCGGTATCCGAGACCGAGTAAGCGCCAACTCGAAAACTCCCGAGATGTCGCGCGGCGAACAGCGCTGGACAGGCGCTACCCCTGGCGCCGATAGCGTGCGCATGTGTATTTACCGGCCTGCCCCGGCCTTCGAGGACCAGCTGCTCCCGGCTATCCTGTACTTGCATGGTGGAGGTTTCGTCCTGGGAAGCCCGGAGATGGTCGACGACTACCTGGCCGATCTCGCTGGCCAGTTGAGAACGGTGATCGTCGCGGTCGATTATCGACTGGCCCCGGAGCATCCGTTTCCTGTTCCGCTGGAAGACTGTTACACGGCGCTGGGCTGGCTTTTGCAGCAAAGCCATACGCTGGGCCTTGATCGACAAAAAATCGTCATCATGGGCCACAGTGCCGGAGGCGGCCTGGCCGCAGCGCTGGCCCTACTGGTTCGGGAGCGACACCAATACTCCGTCGCAGGCCTGGTCATGATTTACCCGATGCTCGATCACAGGACCGGCTCGGCGGCAGCCCCCTCGGCCAATCCCACAACCGGCGCATTGAGTTGGAGGCCGCAAGCCAACCAGTTTTGCTGGCAATGCCTGCAAGGGCCCTACGCCCCTGGGGACGAAAAAGCCTTCCTGTTTTCCCCCGCGCTCGCGGTTGATTTGCAGGGTTTACCCCGCAGCTTTACTGGTGTTGGGGGCTTGGATCTGTTTCTGGAGGAAAGTGTGGACTTCGCGCTGAAACTTTCGCGCTCAGGCGTGCCCAGCGAGCTTCACGTCTACCCGGGCGTCCCGCATATGTTCGATCAGTATCCGGGGCGGATGACAGATCAGTGCAGGAACGACGTCGCGATTGCGCTCGGGCGAATGTGGGCAGCATGAGCACGGGGCCTGCCCGACGTTCTCCAAAGCTCAGTCCCTGAGCCATTTGCGGCTTTCAGAGCTTGTGGCTGCCCAGTACCAGGTACCGCTGTGGCGATGCCTTGCGCAGCCGCGCCGCCAGAAACACACCTGCCAGCAGCGCTGCGGGAATGATCGCGCAGAGACCATAGGACAAGGCCTTGCTAGCGCCCGTCAGCACATCGAAATGCACCACCGCGATAACCAGGACCGCCAATAACGCAAGGCAGGAGAAACCGGGGAAAATCCGCCCACGCCAGATCCCCAGCTTGAGCTCGGGATGGCGCTGAGCGAAGACCCATACCGCCGCGGAAGTGAGCGCCATCAGCAAGATCACGCAAAGCGTCGCCAGGTTGGACAGCCAGGCGAACAATTGCAGGATCGGATCGGCGTCCATCGCCGCGAAAATCAGCACGACCACGGCGGAGATCAAGCTCTGCAACGCCGAGCCCATGTGCGGGCTCTGGTGCACACGATGAGTGGTTCCCAGCCGGCTGGGCAGCAGACCGTCACGGCCGATGGCATAGAAGTAACGGGCCGCGGCATTGTGGAACGCCAGCAGCCCGGCGTAGATGCTGACCATGAACAGCACGCGGATGACCTGGGTCAGCTGCGGGCCGACAAAGTGGTCGGACATGCCATAGATAAAGGTCGTCGGATCCTGCAACGCCTGGAGCGTGGCGACGATTTTGTCCGCCCCTACGCCGATCACCATCGACCAGACCGATAGCGCGTAGAAACCACCAATCAGCAACACCGAACAGTAGGTGGCAATCGGGATCGTGCGTTGCGGGTTCTTGGCTTCTTCGCCGTAGATGGTGGTGGCCTCGAAGCCGATGAACGCGGCGAAGCAGAACAGCAAGCCGATTGACGGGGTGCCGCTGAGTACGTGGCTGCGATCAAATGCGTCGAGATTGATGCCACTGTCACCGCCCGTCCTGAGAATGGCGAAGTCCAGGAGCAGGATCGCCAGGTATTCGGCGATCACGATGACCGACAACACCCGGGCCGACAGGTCGATCTTGCGATAGCCAAGGATCGCAATGCTGGCCATCGCCATCAGCGAATACGTCCACCAGGGCAACACCAGGCCGAACACACTCTCCATCGTGCCGCTGACCACGCCACCGAACATGCCATACAGGCCCACCTGAAGGATGTTGTAGGCGAACATCGCCAACACCCCCGCAGCCCCGCCAGCGAAACAACCCAGGCCGCGAGCAGTGAATGCATAGAAACCACCGGCGTTGGTGACATGCCGGGACATGGTGGTGTAGCCCACCGAGAAGGCCAGCAACACCAGCAGGGCCAGGATCAGCAATGCCGGTGTACCGGCGCCGTTGCCCAGCATGATGCCTATGGGGAAGCCGCCAGCGATGACACTCAAGGGACTCGCCGCCGAAACCACGAAGAAGATGATGAAGCCGACACCCAGGGCCCCACGCTTGAGCTCCGTGGAGTTGTTGACCGGGAGAGATACACTCATGTTTTCTTGACCTTATTGTATGAGGCAGTCGCTGTGGGATCGATGCAGTCAACCGCTCACCGCCACCGAATAGCGTTGTTGTTCTTGTTACACGCTGGATTCGATCCTATGCCTCTCCCTGAACGCTCCACTATCCCAAATCGGTAACCAGAGTTCGCTCGTCAAAAAAACCGAAGGGCTGTCATCCGTCCCCCGCTATCACCTCATTGCAAAGCGATGCGTGCCGTCAGTTCCGCCGCTGCGCCGGTCACCAGGTCGCACAGGTAGCCCGGTTGAAAAGCACGGAACCGCTCACTGCGTCCAACCAGGGTCATGCTGCCAAGGACGCGCTGCTTTTCGTCGAAAATCGGCGCGGCGACGCCACTGCGTCCCGGGTGCAGCTCGCTTTCGCTGATACAGTAACCCTGCTTGCGAATGGCGAGCAGGCTCTTGCTGAACGGCTTCCACGCCAAGCCCTGCTGCTGCGGTTCGGTTGGCTTCGCGTGAACGTCATAGATGCGGCGGATCTGGCGCGGCAGCAGATACGCCAATACGACCCGGGAAGTCGCGCTGTGGAGCAGATCGATCGGTCGCCCCCTGTCGCCACCGACCGGACCGGCATCGGAACCCCGCTGGATCAGCACGTTGACCACTGAATCACCATGCCATTCGCTGACCAGCGCATCCAGGCCGGTATCGTCGACCAATTTATCGACCAGGTCCCGGCTGCACGCCAGCAACGGATCGTACTTCGTCATCTGATGCTCCAGCGTGACGATTCGCGGGCCGAGTGCGTAGCCGCGCGGTAATCGCTTCAGGAAGCCCGCATCGCCGAGCTCGCGCAGATAACGATAGGCGGTCGCGGGTGTAAAGCCGAGCTCCTGGCAAATGGTCTCCACGTCAATGACCGGCTGATCAGGGCGAAACAGGTCGAACACCATGAGCAGGCGGCGAAGGCTATTCATCTTTGCTACATCCTTGTGCAGTCGACACCATGCTCGGTAGATGCTCAGGCGCGCGCGCAATCGGCGATGGCCGCGCGGGTGGTATGAGAGGGCAATTCTGCGAACAGTTCCTGGTACTCCGCCGCAAAATGGCTGAGGTGATAGAAGCCCCATTGGGCCGCGGCATCGCCAATCGAGAGGTGCGCGGCCTGGGTGGACATCAAGGTCCGACGAACACCGTTGAGCCGCACGGAGCGCAAGTAATTGATGGGTGTCGTCTCGGCAACCGAACGGAAGCTGTTCTGCACGGTACGTCGACTCACCTGGAGCCGCTGGCACAACTCGTCCACGCTGGGCACGTTGTTCAATTCCGCGGTCGCCAGGCGATGGCATTTCTCGACAATGAAGCTGCGTGTGGAACTTGGAAGACGCTGCTGCTTGTCGCAGGCCGGGTCGGTCATCAGTTGCAGCAACTCGCCGAGCATGGCCTGTTCCAGTTCCAGTTCCCGATCTTGCGTATTGCCAAGATCTTCGTTCGAGAGCGCCTGGGAGAATACAGCCAGCATTCGACGTCGTGCGTCTGCATAGCGTTGCGTGGAGACCCTGATCACCGGCTGACGCAGCAACTGGCTGATTTCCTTGGCCGACGCCGTTTGCGCCAATGCCTGCTCGAACAGTTCACGTTCGAAGGTAATGGCCAGCAGTTCCATGCCCATCGGCATGTGAAACATGAACTCCTCGCCACCGTGAAGAAAGAACAGGCTGCTGTCGTCCACTTCCCGCCCCTGCATCCGAATCGAACCCGGAACGGTGATGGGCACGGCAAAGCACATCTTGCCCCGGGGCGCCACGCCATGCTGCACCACGCGTTGGTTGATCTGCTCACGGAATATGTGGCAACGCGCCGTCGTCAACTGTATGAGCGAACTCTCGATCGAGCCAGCGGTTAACTGGCTGTAGTCCTGATTCCACTCCTGGACGGTAGCGGCGTGGACATGGATGTCACGAAAGTGGCTGATGTTCTGAATTTTCATGATGACGAAAGCCTCGGCCAATATTCTTCTTTTTAGGTTGCCTTCTTGTGCGATATTCTCACATTAAGAGAATTATGCAAATTTCTTTACGCAAGGAGCCGCTCATCGAAATCAGCGTTCGAGGCGACCCTCCCAATGTGCCGATTCGGGCTACCGGCCAGGCGGAAGCGACGGGGATGATCGAGACACTGAAACCGACATCCTGAGAGACCGTCATGAGTGAAACCAAGCTTGAATCCCTCCACTTCGCGGATGCCCCGCGGATCATTTCCACCATTCCCGGTCCCAAGACCACCGAGGCCCTGGCGTTGTCGGCGCGTACCGAGTCGATGGCCCGCGGCGGCGGACGCATGCCCGTAGCCATGGACCGGGCGTTCGGTGCGACCTTCAAGGACGCTGATGGCAACACCTATATCGATTTGTCCGCAGGCGTGGGCGTCAGCAGCGTAGGTCGCTGCCACCCGAAAGTGGTGCAGGCCATCCGCGAACAGTCCGAAGTGCTGATGCACGCCCTGGAAGTCAACAGCACCCGCCGCACCGAGTTGGCCGCCAAGCTCTCCGAGATCGCGCCCGACGGCTTGCGCGGCGATTGCATTACGTTCTTCACGCAAAGCGGTAGCGATGCGCTGGAAGCCGCGATCAAGTTCGCCAAACGCGTCACCGGACGGCACCAGATCATCGCCTTCCATGGCGGCTACCACGGCGTGTGGAACGCCTCCGGTGCGCTGACCACCGGTACGGCCTACCGCAAGGGCTACGGTGCCCAGATGGGCGGCGTCATTCACGCCCCCTACCCTTATGCCTACCGCTTCCCCTTCGACACCACGCACAAAAGCGCCGAACAGATCGCTGGCGACTACGTGGATTACCTGCTGAATACCCCTTACACCGCCGCCGATGACGTGGCCGCCGTGATCGTGGAGCCGGTACAGGGTGAAGGCGGCTACGTGCCTCCCTCGCCAGAGTTCCTGCAACTGCTGCGCAAGGCCTGCGACCTCAGCGGCGCGCTGTTGATCGTCGATGAAGTGCAATCCGGCGCGGGGCGTACCGGCAAGATGTGGGCGGTCGAACATTCCGGCGTGAAACCCGACATGCTCACCTTCGGCAAGGGCATTGGCAGCGACCTGCCGATGGCGGGCCTGATCATGCGTTCGGACCTGGCAGCCGCGATCCCCGACGGATCGATGCCCAATACCTTCGCCGCCAACTCGCTGTCCGCGGCAGTGGCGCTGACCAACATCAGCATCCTGCAGGACCCGGAGCTGGATCTGCTCAATCGCGCGCACACGCTGGGCCTGGAGGCTCAGGAACGTATCCGTGGCTTCAAGAGCCCCTTCGTCGGCGAGGTTCGCGGTCGTGGCCTGATGATCGGTATCGAGCTGGTCGAAGACCCGGTCACCAAGGCACCGCTGGAGGGCGCCAAGATCGGTCAACTCATGGGTTACCTGCTGAACCACGGCGTGCTGATGATTCCCTGCGGTCGCTACAGCAACGTGATGCGCGTCATGCCCTCGCTGACGATCACACGCTCGCTGTTTTTCAAGGCGCTGGACATCTTTGGCGACGCCCTGGCCTCCCTCGAAGCATGAGGCGTGCCCCACCGATCACTCACATTACGCAGGGCCCCTGACATGACTCAGCACCTGAATCACTTCATCCAAGGAGCGTCCTTAGAAGCCTCCGACGGTGGACGCATGACCCTCATCAACCCTGTGACAGAGCAGGTGTACGGTAGCTCCGCATGCGGCACGAGCGCGGATGTGGACCGCGCCGTGGAGGCAGCGCGCAGCCAACTCGAGGGTGGCGCCTGGAGCCAGCTCGATGGCGCCCAGCGCGGTCGACTGCTGTCGAAGCTGGCTGACCTGGTGGAACGCGACACCGACTTGCTGGCCGATCTGGACGCCAACGCCATCGGTCGCTCCCCGGTCGAGCCGCGCCGGATGGACCTGCCCAACGCGGTCGCCAACCTGCGCGCCGCTGCTGGCTGGGCCAACCAGTTGGAGGGGCGCACCATTCCCACCGGCGGCTATTTCGGCAGCAAGACCCTCTCGTACACGGTGCGCGAGCCGGTGGGCGTGGTCGGTGCCATCGTGCCCTGGAATTCGCCGCTGATGATCACGGTCTGGAAGCTCGCCGCTTTGCTGGCCGCCGGCTGCACCGTGGTCATCAAACCTTCGGAAGAGACACCGCAATCGGCCCTGCACCTGGCCGCGCTGGCTCAGGAAGCGGGCTTCCCTGACGGTGTGATCAACGTGGTTACCGGCTACGGTGCACAGGTGGGTCGCGCCTTGTGCGAACACCCGCATGTGGCCAAGATCAGTTTCACCGGCAGCCCCGAGGCCGGACGCGAGATCCAGCGCACCGCCGGCGTGCTGTTCAAGCGTGTGGCACTGGAGCTGGGCGGCAAGAGCCCACAGATTGTCTTTGATGACGCGTCCTTCGACGACGCGTTGCGCGGCTGCGCGCTCGGCTTGTTCGTCAACCAGGGCCAGGTCTGTGCCGCCGGCTCGCGTATCCTGGTACAACGCAGCATCGCCGATCGCTTCGCCGCAGCGCTTGCCGATGCTGCTCGAGCAGTCAAGGTAGGCGATCCTCGACAGCCCGACGTGCAGATGGGGCCAGTGGCCAAGAAAGCACAGTTCGAACGGGTCAACCGTTACATCCAGCTGGGCATCGAACAAGGCGCCTCCCTGCTGGCCGGCGGCGTATCGAACCCCGAGCGGGGCTGGTTTGTGCAGCCGACCATCTTCGCCAACGCCCGCAATGACATGGCGATCGCCCGAGACGAGATCTTCGGCCCCGTTGGCACGGTGATCACGTTCGACAGCGAAGATGAGGCGATCGCAATGGCCAACGATTCCACCTACGGCCTGGCGGCCACGATCTGGACCAGCGACCTGGTGCGAGCGCACCGCGTTGCCGCGGCGGTAAAGGCCGGTGCCGTGGGCATCAACTGCTGGAGCCCGCTGGACGCCAACCTGCCCTGGGGCGGCGTCAAGTCCAGTGGCATTGGCCGTGAAGGCGGGTTCAGCGGCGCGTTGGCCTATACCGAAGAAAAGGTCATCACCGTGTTGCTGCCTAACTGAGAACAAAAAACCGCACTGACCGGACCACCCTCCAAGCCCTGTGTCGTAGAGGGTGGCCGTTCAAATGTGCATTCCGATGCCTTGATGATCGATGGAGAGACTGCGATGAATCCGGTAAATCAAACAACAATTGATCGGTATCCGACGTCCCTGCGTATGTTGCACTGGGTGCGCGCCGTGCTCATCGCCGGCCTCCTCTGGGCTGGCTGGCACATGACCGGGATGAATGATGAAGTAGCAAGCAAATACGAGCTCTATTACCCGTGGCACAAATCCTTTGGGGTGTTGATGCTGTTGGTGGTCCTGGTCCAGATCACCCTGCGCTGGCGCACCCCCAAGCTTCCACAACCGCTGGAAACACTGGCTGGACATGAGCGGTTTTTGTCACAGCTGGTGCAGCGTGCCATGTACGTCCTGATCGTGATCGTGCCGTTGATGGGTTACTCGATGTCGAGCACCTACACGATGAGCGACGGGGTATTCTTTTTTGGCGTGAACCTGCCGGAGCTGCTACCGAAAAATGACGACTGGTTCGTCGTCTTCCAGTGGCTGCACAAAGTGCTCGCCTATACCCTGCTCGGCCTGATCGTGCTGCATGTCGCCGGCGCCCTCAAGCACCGCTTCTTCGACCCGGACCCTCGCAACGACGTCCTGCGCCGCATGCTGTGACCGTCCCGTCTTAATCACCTTTCCCGCCGGAAAGCGCCACCGCTGGTGGCGCCTACGCATCAAACTCCCTGCAACAGATGCCGCCAGCGGCGACTCAGATCAGAACGTCACCCACACGATGAACTGCAAGTAAGTGTTGGTTGATGCGCTCCCGCTCTGCAAACCACCGTCCTCGAGCCACTTCTTTGGCTTGTAGAAACCCACCAGCGGCGACAACGTGATGTTGTCCGTCACCATCCAGTCCAGGTACAGGTCGACCTCACGGGCACTGAAGTCTTGGGTATCCCGGTCGGAGAGTTGGTGATAGTGGAAGTACATCGCGTTGAGTGTCAGTTTGTCGGTCGGCTGCACCGAGAACAGCACATCGTTGATTTGCATGTTCGAGGTCACTGAACCGGCGTAGTTCGCGGCGACTTCACCCTGGTACCGCTTGCGGAAACCGCCTTGGAACAGGAAGTCCCAGCCTTCGGAATAGCGCGAATAGCGGTAACTCACTGCCGGTTGCCATTTGACGTCGGCAAAGGTGTAGCCCGCGTCGAAGAACATCGCCCGCTGCGACCCCGAACGTTTTTCCTGGCGCGCCACCTCGAATGCAAAATCAGCGTTCTCGATGCCGGCATTGCCCTGGCCGCGGATACTGTAGATATCCATACCCTTGCGCTCACTCCGATCGGCGAAGGTGTATCGCTCGTTGACATCCAGCCCGTGTACATAGGTCGAGCCGATCGAGCCGATGGGCGTCGTGTAGTCGATGGTGGCGGCCGCCACTTCGGTCTCCGACTGTCCTGGATTGTCCGACTTCAACCACATCAGGCTGCCGTGAAGCCCATCCGTACCGCCCAGTTTCAGGACGGCCGTATTGCCAAAGGCCAATCGCGGCCCCAGGTAAAAGGCGCCGCCGCGATTGAACCGACCGTCCGCCACACCTGGGATGGGGCTGAAGGCCTTGCCGGGAGCGAACCCGTCGTCGGTGATCAGGAAACCGTCCACCGTCACGAGCTGCCGGCCAAAGGAGAAATCAACGCCGTCCGTACCCAGGGCGGGAATCAGGTCGCCTGACTTCCAGCCCAGATAGGCGTCTTCTACCGCCGTTCTTCTTTCATTCCCGGCAGTGATCGCCCCCGCGTCCCCGTCGCCCCATGAGCCAGTGCTGATCAGGCTGAACCCGCCGTAGATCGAGCCGGGACCGATCTTGTCCGTCGTGCCGTTTAGACCGTACTTTGCGAAGCCTTCCTGCCATCGCATCCTGCCGGGTTCCTCCTGCGGGTTGGCGAGGTAGTTCTTTTCACTGCCGAACCAACCAAATCCAGCCCAGAGGTCGGCATTGAGGACGGTAGCACCATCGTCTTCGTTGTAGAGCTCGTAGGCCTGTGCCTGCGGCCCCAATGTACAGAGTGCAACCAGAGAAATTAATGGAGCGTAGTGGGGGGTGCGCATGACGTCTCTCCTGTTTTTATATTTATGAGGCGAGTCATGAGTGTTCCGATTCGGGCCGCCCATGCGGTAGCCCAAATCAGCATGTGCACAGGGCGGTGCCCCTATTCCCTTGGTCCCATCGCTGCCCACTGAAAAACCTGTCCTGGGATTTGAATGGTTGCCGTTTTGGGCTACGGCCTGCGCAGGTGTCCCCCCTATGCTGGGGCCATAAGAACGCATAAGAACGAGGCATCCGTCATGACCCCATCCCCGCTGTTACGTCAGGGGCTTTGCCTGCTGACCATCGTCGCTTGCAGTGCCCTACCGTCCCTGGCCACCGCTCACCACTCATTCGCGCTTTTCGACCAGACCAAGATGGTCACGGTCCAGGGCGTGGTCGAGCGCTTTGCCTGGACCAATCCGCACATCACGATTTACCTCGATACGCCCGGCCCGCCCCCCCAGCGCTTCAAGATCGAGACGGGCAGTGTCAACGCGCTGCAGCGCGCAGGCTGGAACGCTGATTCGATCAAGGCTGGCGAAAGCGCCGAGGTGTCCTTCAGACCGCTGAAAAACGGTGATCCGGGAGGACTGCTCGTGGAGATCAAGATCGGTGACGTCGTGCTCACGGGCGGCGGTTAGGCGAAGTCCCTCCTCCGCTTCATGACTACCGAACTCAACCGAACCAGACAGGCCAGCAGCGTGGAGACGTTTCAATGAAACCGACACGAACCTTGAGCGCAGCAACGATCTTCCTCGGCGTCGTCCTCGTGACCGTCGCCGGGATGTGCAACGCGGCAGCGCCGAAGACCCAGCACGACAAACGCCCGGACATCAGCGGCACCTGGGAAAGAACCCCGGACGATTGGTTCGGTGAAAACCCGGACGAGCCGGTGCACCCGGGCGGACCGATGGACCTGAAGGAACCCTATGCCAGCCAATACGCCGAGCTGAAGAAAAAACAGGCCGCCGCGAACGAAGCCGGGACGCCGCTGGCCACGACGAGTTCCAAGTGCCTGCCCGAGGGCATGCCGACGTTGATGGCGGCGCTCTTCCCGATCCAGATCATTCACGACGACAAGCAAGTGGTCGTCCTTGGCGAATATCTCCAGCAGGTACGCCGGATTCTCTTGAACGAGGCAATGCCGCCCAAAGAGAAGCTCGACCCCAAGTACCAGGGCCATTCGCGAGGCCACTGGGAAGGCGACACGCTCGTCGTGGAGACACAACGTGTGCGAACGGACGTGACGTTCTATGACGTTCCCCATGGTGCAGACATGAAGATCACCGAACGCATCAGGCTGCGGGGACCGGACCACTTGGAGGACCAAGTCGTGATTGAAGATCCACAGGTGCTCAACACCCCGTATCGCTTCACGTTCGACTACAAGCGCTCCGACTACGCCATTCAAGAATATGTCTGCGAGAACAACCAGATCGTGATCGACAGCGAGGGCAAGGCGTCCCTCAGCCGTGAGTGAAGCCCACCGCGAGGTCGATGTTGGGGCTGCTGCGCAGCCCAGCGGGAGCAAGCTCCCTCGCCACAAAAGGCGGTGTTTGCCAGAGGTTGGCGGGCAACGTAATGGGGTCTGATTACCCCACACCACCACCCAGCCAGACACAAAACCGTGGCGAGGGAGCTTGCTCCCGTTGGGGTGCGAAGCGCCCCCCACCAGGCTGACTTTGCGCCCTTGGAGATGACCGGATGGAACGATCAATAACGATCAGCCTCCTGCGGCCGACGCTGCCAGGCGTCCTGCTGTCGCTGATGCTGACCTCGAACACCTTCGCCGAAGTGCCCCGCATGCCCACGGTCGTTGCCGTGCCGCCCTCCAGTGTGCCACCGCTGTCGTCGGCGAAACGACCGGGCACCGAACACAGCGACCTCGACATGTACGACTACGTCGAAGAGGAGTTTTACCTGCAAGGCGTCGCCCCGGCCATCACCGCCGCGGGCAAAACCCTCTTCGAGGCGCCCTATACCACGCGCATTCTGGTGCGCAAGCCGGCAGACCCTGCGCACTTCAACGGCACGGTGGTGATCGAGCCGTTCAGCTGGTTTGGCGAGCGCGCCGCAGGGTGGATCCTGACCCGTGATTACTTGCTACGGCGTGGCTACGCGTACGTCGGCTACACGCTGAACATGAACAAGCCGGCCGTCGACCCCAAGTTCATCTCGGACACCCCGGCCGCCGAGGCCGAGCAGGTCGCCCAATACGGACGGATCGTGAACTTCGAATTCATGCGCCGCTTCGACTACGCACGCTATGCGCCGTTGGGCACCTATTACGATCCGGAGCGCTTCACTCGCGGTGCAGGTCCCGATCCGTTCGTTCCACAGTCCCAAGGCATTGCCGCACAACTGGCGCTGCTGCTCAAGACCAATGCGGCGCAAGGCCCGTTGGCAGGCCTCAATGTGCAACGCGTCTATGTCAATAGCTGGGCCGTGACCGCGCAAGTCTGGATGGACTACCTCGACCAGGGCCGCCACCAGCAATGGCGCATGCCTGACGCAAGGCCACTGATCGATGCCTACATGACAGGCCGCATGGCCTATGGCGAGGTGGGCGGCGATGTCATCCGACTGCCGCGGCAGATGCCCGACGGCGTGCCGTTCGTGACCGTCTACAGCCAATCGGAACTGATGCATGACGTGATCGAAGGCATCGACCTGCCGCCGGATACCGACAGCCCGCAGCTTCGCTACTACGAAGTGACCGGCATACCGCATCTGCGGCTGGCCGACCTCGGCACGGAGCATACCGAACTGTTAGCTGCCGACATCGGCAAGGGTGACGACCCACGGTGCCGGACGTTGTACGACGAACCGGCGGAACTGGTCGTTTCGGCGCTGCTCGATGGCATGGACCAATGGGTGCGCGCGGGCAAAGCCATGCCGAAGGCGCCGCGAGTCCTGCGCGAAGGCAAAACCGTCGCACGCGACCCCGCCACAGGCAACCTGCAAGGGGGCGTGCGCCCGCCGTGGATCCAGGTGCCCAGCGCGACCTACCTCACGGACCAGGAGACCGGTTGCGGCCTGATCTACGACACCAAGGTGCCCTATTCCAAGGAAGCGCTTGGCCAACGTTACGGCAGTTTCAGCCACTACGAACAGGCATTCGAAGACGCCAAGGGCCTCTCGATCAAGCAGGGCTATCTCCTCCCGGAGGATGCAAAGGGCCTGCGTCCGATCGCAAAACCCCAAGACTTCTAACCCCACGCGGAAGCAAAGCAAATGTCACCAGAACTCATCATCGCCTGGATCTACGCGACACCGTTGAGCACCGCCATCAGGGACCTGTCCTGGGTCGTGCCCACCATCCAGAGCGTTCATATCGTCGCCATCGCAGTGATCTTCGGTGCCGCCGTGATCTCCGACCTGCGGCTGGCCGGCGTGCTCGCCACGGACGAACCCTTGCGCGGCGTCATTCGCCGTTACTACCCGTGGATGCGCGCCGCACTCATCGTCCTGCTCCTCACCGGGTTGGTCATGATCATCGGCGAGCCTGACCGCGTACTGGTCAACACGACGTTCTGGCTGAAGATGTTCATGGTCGTTGCCGTGTTCACCCTGGCCTGGTCAATCCGACGTCCATTGCTGCGCCCCGCCGCTCAGGCACAAGGCGACAACGAGAAGCCGCCCATCAAGGCACTGGCCTGGCTGTCGATCGCCCTATGGTGCGGCGTGATCTTCTGCGGCCGCTGGATCGCCTACTGATCCCAGCGTTTTCAACGAACGTTTTCTCAGGTATTTGCCATGGACATTCAATCGATACTGCAAGCCCTCGAGGGCACCCCGATCGCAGCCTATATCAGAGAGTCGGGCTCCATTTTTCCAAACCTGGAGTCGCTGCATGTGATCGGCATCGCCCTCGTGTTCGGGACCATCGCCGTCGTCGACTTGCGCCTGCTCGGCGTCGCCTCCCATCGTCGAAGCGCGCTACGGCTGATTCGGGAACTGCTGCCATTTACCTGGGTTGCCTTCGCAGCCTGCGTGATCACCGGCTTGCTCATGTTCGCCTCCAATGCCACCACCTATGCGCAAAACAGCGTTTTCTGGTGGAAGATGGGGCTGTTGGCGCTGGCCGGCCTCAACATGGGGATATTCCACCTGGGCGCCTATCGCCGGATCGCCGAGTGGGACACCATCCTGCCGCCTCCCAGCCAGGCCCGTATCGCCGGATTCAGCTCGCTGGCACTGTGGGTGGGCGTGATATGCCTTGGCCGCTGGATCGGGTTTGTCTGATGGCTCACCTGTCGCGAACCAGCCTCGGCGATGACGCAGACGACGCGGTCCATGTCGTGCGTCCGGCTTCCAGCCGCTGGGAATCGCTGGCCCTGCTGTTTGCAGCCCTGGCAATCATCGCCAGCGTGACAGGTTATGTGCTGCTGCGCCCACAGCACGCCGGCCCACCGACACCCTTGAGCTGGCAGGTGCGCTCCTTCGATGGCCTCGGTTCAGTCGACCAGGCCATCCACAGCGCCCTGCTGCCCGCCGGTGAAGAAATCATCTGGAACAATAACGACACCGGCGGTTGGATCACCCTGGAGCAAGCCCAGAAGATCTTGTTGCCGCCGTTCTACCGAGACGCCTTCTGGAAGACCAATGGCGAGGTGCACTGGCAGTTGATTTTGCCGGGCACCCACCTGCCTCATGCCGGTTCCGTCGATGATCACGACGACGCCGACGCCCCGACGCCCCCCAGCGACGTCTCGAAAGCCACCCTGGGCCAGGGCGCCACGGTCTACTACGGCTCCGCCGGCCGCGCGCCCGGCCAGAGCGCCTACCTGCTCGTCATTGGGCACGCCCATGCCGGCGTCATGTGGGCCAACCAGGCCACGATCTGGATCCACCGCGACCCGAACGCACCTTACCCAGGCATCGTCAAGCCCGAATCGCTGGTCGGCCAAGGTTGGCGCCAGGTCATTCCTTACGACGGTGCCAGCGAAGTCGAACGTGTAAAAGGAAACCAGCCATGACCGTTTCTACCAGACACCGCGCACTGTGGCGCAGTTGCCTTGCGCTGCTGGTGCTGATACCTGCCCTTGCATTCGCCGACCCGACTGCCCCCTTGGACAAGAAGCTCAAGATCGGTGTCACCCTGCACCCCTACTACAGCTTCGTGGCGAACATCGTCGGCGATCGGGCCGAGGTCGTTGCGCTCATTCCGGCGCAAGCGAACCCGCATAACTATCAGCCGCAACCCGACGACATCACCCGTGCGATGACCCTCGATGTCTTGGTCGTCAACGGCATCGGCCACGATGAATGGGCCTTCCAGATCATCAAGGCCGCCGGTCGCGGGGCAACGCTGCCGATCATCCAGGCCAATGCCTCGGTCGCCCTCATTCCCATCGGCGGCGACCAGGACGGTGCCAAGGTGGTCAATCCGCATACCTTCGTTTCCACCACGGCAGCGATACAACAGGTCTTCGAGATCACTCGCAAGCTGGGGGAGCTGGACCCATCCAACGCTGCTGCGTATCGACAGAACGCCCTGGCCTATGCCGCACGCATTCGCGCGCTACGGGCCGGTTTCATGACCCGCTTCGCCGCGCTGGATCTGTCTTCCTTCCGTTGCGCGACCACGCATGCCGGCTACGACTACATGATGCAGGAGTTCGGCCTGTTCGTGAGCGCCGTGATCGAGCCCCGTCACGGCGTCGCGCCGACTGCGCGGCAACTGGCCAACACCATCGACGCAATCAAGAAGGCCAATGTGAAGGTGTTGTTCGCCGAGAAAAACTTCTCCCTCGATCTCGCCAAGCCTATCGAGGCCGCCACCGGCGTGAAGGTCTTCTCGCTGTCTCACATCACCGGCGATACCTACAGCGCGGACGAATTCGAGGTGGCGATGCGCGAAAACCTCGAGACCTTGGCCGAAGCCGTCGAGTTCACGCAGCGATGAAGGAGAAACAAGCGATGTGCGGTCCCGCCATAGTGTTCGACAACGTCTCCCTGCGGCTGGGAGGCACGCAAGTGCTTGAGGACGTCAGTTTTCGGGTGGAAGCCGGGGCGCTGCACTGCCTGGTCGGGCCGAACGGTGGCGGCAAGACTTCACTGGTGCGTGCGCTGCTGGGCCAGATGCCGCATTCGGGAGCGGTCCGCTTCGAGGGCCAGCTCACGACCCCGGTGGGCTATGTCCCGCAATTGCCAGACTTCGACCGCAACGTGCCGATGACGGTCAACGATCTCATGGCCCTTCTCGGTCAACGCCGGCCGGCCTTCCTGGGCGCCAACCGATCCGCCAAGTCGGCCAATGCCGAGGCCCTGTCTCGTACCGGCATGGCAGGAATGGGCACCAAACCCTTTGGCAGCCTGTCCGGTGGCCAACGTCAGCGAGTATTACTGGCCCAGGCGATCAGCCCGGCGCCCTGGCTGCTGATCCTCGACGAACCGACTGCCGGCATCGACGAATCGGGGGTGCGGCTGGTGGAGGCGCTGGTGGCCGAATTGCACGGCCGTGGCGTCACCATCCTGTGGATCAACCATGACCTGGAACAAGTCAGGCGCATCGCCCAATCGGTGACGGTTATCAACCGCAGGGTGCTGTTCCATGGCGCCCCCGACCAAGTCGCTTACTCGCAGGAGGGGGCCCAATGAGCGCCCTGTACGACTTCATTCGCAACTACCTGCAGGC
This sequence comes from Pseudomonas sp. FP2300, assembly GCF_030687595.1. Taxonomy (NCBI): domain Bacteria; kingdom Pseudomonadati; phylum Pseudomonadota; class Gammaproteobacteria; order Pseudomonadales; family Pseudomonadaceae; genus Pseudomonas; species Pseudomonas sp. FP2300. The sequence goes on along the minus strand of NZ_CP117440.1, from coordinate 3,420,055 downwards.
GCTCGCCGCCAGTGGCATCCTGCCGCAGCCGTTCGAGTATGAGTTCGTGATCAATGCCCTGCTCTGCGCAGTGCTCATCGGCCCCCTGCTGGGCGTGCTGGGCACGATGGTAATGATCAAGCGCATGGCGTTTTTCAGTCAGTCCGTCGGCAATGCCGCGATGACCGGCGTCGCGATTGGCGTGCTGATCGGTGAATCCTATACATCCCCATACTTCTCGATGTTCGGCTTCTGCTTGCTGTTCGCGCTGACGCTGAAGTACACGCAGCATCGCACCACGTTGGCCAATGACACGCTGATCGGTGTGTTCCTGTCCATCTCGCTGGCGGTCGGTGCCTCGCTGTTGCTGTTCGTGTCGGCAAAGATCAACACCCACGTGATGGAAAGCGTGCTGTTCGGCTCCATCCTGGCGGTGGACCACACCGACATGAACGTGCTGCTTGGCGTAACGGTGCTGTGTGCCTTGCTCGGACTGCCGCTGTACAACGGCATGTTGTTGGCCAGCCTCAATCCGAGCCTGGCCCATGCTCGCGGTGTGCGGGTGCGAAGCGTCGAGTACCTGTTTGTGGTGCTGGTCACCCTGGTGACGGTCGCTTGCCTGAAAATCATCGGCGCCGTGCTCGTCGAAGCCCTTCTGCTCATACCGGCGGCGGCAGCACGCAACATCAGTCGTTCGCTCCCGGGGCTGGTGGTGCGCGCCATCCTGATTGCGACCTTTTCCTGCGTGGTGGGAATCCTGGCGCCGATGCAATTCCACATCCCCGTACCTACGGGCGGGGCAATCGTGATAGTCGCCGCCCTGGTGTTCGTCGTCACCACCGTCATGCGCGCTACCGCGTCACGGTTCAGGGGGGCCAGCGTATGAACTTCTACAGATCCTGGCTGACGATTCTGACCCTGTTGCTGGGCCTGCCGTTTTCGGTCTTTGCCGATAACGCAAGGCAGCAGGTGCTTGTCGCGCTGCCTGCCGTGTATGCGCTCACCTCGGCACTCAGCGACGGCACGGCCCTTGAGGTCGTTCGTGTACCGGCAGGCGCGGCAGTGCCCATGGAAAGCCAGGCCAACGCACTGTCACGCCTGGACGCCGCAGTATTCCAACAGGCCGAAGCCGTGGTCACCCTCAGCAGTCTCTGGCGCGCCGACCCGCTGTATGCGACGGCCCGCCGCCACAATCTGCGGATCATCGAGATCGATGCCTCGCGCTCATGGGACACGGTCAAACCCAGCGTGGCGGTGACCCGCGTACCGTCGAACGATGTTCCCTGGGCCGCGGCGAGCGATGTTGATGAAGGCCAGTCCCCGTACGCCTGGCTCGGCCCCGTCAACGCCATGCGCATGTCGGCGCTGGTCGCCGCCGACCTGGAGCGCCTGGCCCCCGCCGATGCGCCGCGAATAAAGCGCAACCTCGCCGCACTTGAAGACCGCTTGCGCCGGCTCAAGGCCGACTACGGTGCCCGGCTGACAGCAGTGTCGGATCTGCGCGTGCTGTCGCTGGCCAATGAGTTCACCTACCTGTTCGGCGAATTCGGCGTCTTTGTCGACGGCTGGTTCGTCCGACAGGACATTGACTGGAGCGACGCTGACTACGCCGCGCTGACCCACTACCTGCGCGAGCGCGATATTCGCGTGGTGGTCCACAAGTGGGCACCGGACGCCAAGATCATCAAAGCCATCGAGGACGGGGGCGCGCGGTTGTTGGTACTCGATACGGGCAACCCGGGAATACTCGCCGACACGGCCAACGGATACGAGGCACTCCTGGGCTCGAACCTGGAAGCCTTGCTGGCGGCCTTCGTCGCGACTGGCAACGACAACACGAGAGGCGACGGCCAGTCGCCTGCCCAATGATCGATCTTGACGGCGAGGCGTTATGAAACCCACAGGTTCAGCAACACGGATAACGATGGCAGGCGCCCTGGTGTTCTGCCAGGTGACCTTCGCTCATGGCCCCGTCTTCGATTGTTACATCGAGGGGGATAACCAGGTGAAGTGCGAGGCGGGCTTCACCGATGGCAGCTCGGCCGCCGGCCGAAAAATCCATGTCCAGGACCCGAGCAACAAAGTGTTGCTCGAAGGCGAAGTCGGCAAGGACAACGCCTACACGTTCCAGCCCCCCGCCGGAAATTACTCCGTGGTGTTCCTCGGTGGCGCCGGCCATGAGCTCACGATTCAGTCTTCCGACATTTCAAGGTGAAAGCGACCATGACGTTCAAACGAAAATTGCTCCAAGCCCTTGCCGCTACGACATTCACTGGCTTGGCCGGCGCTGCACACGCCCATTTCCAGATGCTTTACGTGGAAGAAACGGCACTGCAGCGTGCGGAAAACCTCGAGTTCGCGCTGGTGTTCACCCACCCCTTCTCCGGCGGCCCCACCATGGCCATGGGTACACCTCGCGCCTTCAGCCACAGCAGCTCCCACGGCGAGGAAAAAATCGACCTGAGCAAATACTTGCGTCCCGTCGAGTGGCAGAGTCGCGACAACCGGACCACGGCCTATCGTGCCTCGATTCCACGGGAGTTGGTGCGTTCACTGGGTGACCATATCTTCGTACTCGAACCCGAGCCATATCTGGAAACCGAGGAAGATGTCTACATCCAACAGTTCACCAAGTTGATCGTGAACGTGGGTGGAGTCCCCGGAAACTGGTCAGAGCCACAAGGGTTGCCGGTGGAGATCCAGCCACTGAACAAGCCTTATGCCAACTGGACCGGCGGCGTGTTCCGCGCCGTGGTGCTCGCCGATGGCAAGCCTGTTCCGTTCGCCGAAATCGAAATCGAATACGTCAACCACTCCATCAATCTCGAAAAAAACGCCTTCGGCCAGCAAAACTATGTGACGGCACCTCAAGCTTCATTCAAAGCCCTGAGCACCTACGCGGACGCCCAAGGTATCGTGACCATCGGCCTGCCCCGGGCAGGGTGGTGGGGCATTGCGGCGCTCGACATCGGTGCGACGAAAACCCACAAGGGCAAACCGCTGTCGCAAGATGCCGTGCTGTGGGTGCAGGCCAGGGACATGAAGTGACAATGCGCGGCAAATCCCGAGGCTCACCCTCAAATGTTCACCGGTGAGCCCTGGTCCGGCCTTCGGCACCTGCGATGACCAGGAAGGCCAGCGCCAGGGCAACTTCGACCAGCACCGCCGGCAGGATGCCCGACTCGACATTGCCCACGGCCCACTCGACCAGCCCCAACAGTGCAAGCAGCGAGCACGTGGTGACAAATCCCGCCACTACGGCGGTTCGCCCTGGCGACGGCGGCGCATTGCGTACCAACAGCAGCGCAACCCCAATGCCCGCGTAGAGCGGTGCAGCACGCCGGCCTACCAAGCCCGTGGTAGCGCCATCGAAGACCACGCCCCAATTGCCCAGCAACGTGGCCGGCGCTAACAACCAGATGATCGCCAACGTAAAAAACAACAGCGCCGAAAAACTCGCCAGGTAGCGGAAAGCGCGGGAAGCATTGTTCATGCGTTCACGTCCACGACAGTACGCCCGCGCACCTTTCCTTCCAGCACCCGACCCGCAACGGTCGGAACCTCTGCCAAGCCAACCATCTGGGTGGTGCGGGCCAGCCTGCTCAAATCAAGGTCCTGAGCGAGCCGCGACCATGCTTGCAGACGTACTTCCTGCGGGGCATTGACCGAGTCGATACCGGCCAGGGTCACGTTGCGCAGGATGAAAGGCAACACCGAGCCAGGCAGGTCCGCGCCCTGGGCCAGGCCGAAGGCAGCGACAACGCCGCGATATTGGGTGTGTGCCAACGCGTTGGCCAGGGTATGGCTACCCACCGAATCAATGACACCAGCCCAGCGTTCCTTGGCGATCGGTGCGCCCGGCTGCGACAAAGTATTGCGGTCGATGACCTGCGTCGCACCAAGGTCGCGCAGGTAGTCGCCCTCCTCTTGCCGTCCGGTCGAGGCGATCACTCGATAGCCCAGGCCCGACAACAGTGCGATGGCCACCGAGCCGGCGCCGCCGCTGGCGCCGGTGACCAGGATATCGCCACGATCAGGGGTCAGCCCGCCATGCTCCAATGCCAGGACGCTGAGCATCGCCGTGTAGCCTGCGGTGCCGATAGCCATGGCTGCCTGGGTCGAGAATACTTCCGGGATTTTTACCAGCCAGTCACCGTTGACCCGCGCCTTCTGCGCAAAGCCACCGTGGTGGGTCTGGCTCAGCCCCCAACCGTTGACCAGCACACGGTCGCCGACCTTGAACCCCGGATGGCTGGACGTCTCGACGATACCGGCGAAGTCGATGCCCGGAATCAGCGGAAACTGGCGAATGACGGGAGAACGTCCGCTGAGGGCCATGGCGTCCTTGTAGTTAACGGTCGAAAACTCGATCGCGACGGTGACGTCACCGGGCATCAGGTCCTCGTCCTTGAAGTCGACCAGATGGGTCGAGATCGTTTCGCCGGTTTTGGTCGTGAGCAGCGCCTTGAATGTCATTGCTTTTGTCCTGTTCGTTCAAACGGATCGTCATCGCTGCCCTGTAGATGCAACAGACACAGCAAAGGGTATGGCCAGGCCGGGTCAGTGTGCCTGAGAAGGCCGTTTGGTTTCGAGTTGCAACGCCCTGCGGATGCCCGTGTCCAGCAAGCGCGCCGGGGCAAAACTGCGCATGAACTGCAGCTGGCCGGCCGCTTTGCCAGCGGTATAACGCAACTTCGGGCGCTCGGCGCGCGCGGCCTGGAGTACCACTTCAGCCACCACGTCGGGGCTGTCGGCGGTGGCCATGGCCTGTTGCACCACTTTCGTCACGTTCATTCGAATGTCTTCATACACGTCAAGTTTAGCGTCGGCCTGGAGGTTGTTGCTCTCGAATTGAGTCTTGGTATAGCCGGGCTCGACGACCGTAACCCTGATGCCGTGTGTGCGCAATTCGTGATCCAGCGCTTGCGAATAACCTTCCACCGCATGTTTGCTGGCTGAATAGAGGGCCGCGTAGGGAACAGGCACGACGCCGAGGATGGAACCGATATTGATGATGCGACCCGCACCTTGGCGTCGCATGTGTGGCACAACCGCGCGAGTCATGCGTACGATACCGAGGAAGTTGGTGTCGAAAAGGGCCTTGGCCTGCTCGACAGAACTCTCCTCCGCAGCGGCGGGCGCGATGCCGAAACCGGCATTGTTGACCAGCAGATCGATCCGCCCCTCCAACGTCAGCAACTCCTGGATGACAGCTTCGACGCTGGCATCGTCGGTGACATCAAGCACCAACAGTGGCCCCCCCTTTTGCCCCGCCCGCCCGCCGCGTCGACTCGTGCCATAGACGCTGTAGCCTGCCGCGACGAGCTTATGGGCGATGGCCTCTCCGATGCCGGATGAAGCGCCGGTCACTAACGCGACGGGTTTGTTGATCATCATGAGTTTCCTTCCGGTTATCGAGGTTATCCGGTCAGAGATCGCAACTGTGGGCTGGCATGGCTCCGACGTCAGTGCGTGTCATAGACTGGCAGCCTTATGATGATGAGCATAATCGTAGCGGTCAATATTTTTGATGCTGATTGACATCAAAGAAAATGCCGGTAGCAGCCTTGCTCCCGGCACTTGAATAGATCAGTACACATGAAATCAATGATTAATCAGGCGGTCGACGACCTCGTGGCGAGCAAGCTTGCTCGCGCTTGAACGCAAAGGGGTCCGGCCCTGGACTGTTTCCCACAGGGCCGAACCGCTCTATCAAGCGATCAGATCGTTGGCAGTGAGGGTATTGACACCCACCAGCTGGATTTCAAAATCCGCTCCCAGGTCGCCGTTGACGTTGCCATACAGCACCTGATCGACGAAACGCAGCTGTCCCGCTGCCGTGAACTCATTCGAATCGATGAAGCTGAACGTGTCGACAAACGTGGTCAGAAGATTGGCGTCGATTTTCGACAGGTCCAGCTTGTCGCCCTGCAGGCTGCTGAAGTCGGAAATGGTATCACGGGCAGAACCTATGCCCAGGTCGCTCAGCGTGTTGAAAACAAAGCGGTCGCTTCCATCTCCGCCGGTGAGGCTATCGGTGCCCTGGCCGCCACTCAGAATGTCATTGCCCGCCCCACCATCCAGTACGTTACGCCCGGCATTGCCGATCAGCACGTTGTTCAGACCGTTGCCGATACCTATGAAGGCAGTGCCGGTCAGTGTGAGATTCTCCAGGTTGGCACCCAGGATCCAGCCTACCGAGGAGCGCACGGTATCGATTTCACCAGCCAGGGTGCTGGTTTCGCTGATGACATCACTGAGGTTGTCGACGACGTAGGTATCGTTGCCGGTACCGCCGACAAGCGTATCGATACCGCTGCTGCCGTCCAACGTGTCGTTGCCTGCCCCACCACTCAGCACGTTGTTGCCGGCGTTACCGATCAGTACGTTGTTCAGGGCGTTGCCGCTGCCGTTGAGGTTGGCGCTGCCAATCAGTGTGAGGTTCTCCAGATTGGCACCCAGGCTCCAATTCAGGGAGGAGCACACGGTATCGATTTCGCCGACCAGGGTACTGGTTTCGCTGAGAATATCCTTGAGGTTATCGACCACGTAGGTGTCGTTGCCAATACCGCCAATCAAGGTATCGGCACCCGCACCACCATCAAGAACATCGTTGCCTGCCCCGCCCTGAAGGTTGTTCACGGAGGCGTTGCCCACCAGGCTGTTGTTCAGATCGTTGCCAACCACCGTGAACGCCCCGGTGCCGCTCAGGACGACGTTCTCGACGTTGCGCAGATTGCTCAGGCCCAGGTTGACAACGCTGCTCGACGAACTGGCGGCATAGGTGACGATCAGGCCATCACTGCCCTGATTGACAGTTTCTTGTACCAGGACCAATTCATCAGCCCGGTCGAGCGCATAGGTGTCGTTCCCCGCGCCACCGATCAGTGTGTCCCGCCCGGCCCCACCGTTGAGTACGTTGTTGCCAGCGTTGCCGGTCAGCACGTTGTTCAGGGCATTGCCGGTGCCATTGAGATGAGCGGAGCCGGTCAGGATGAGGTTTTCCAGGTTGACGCCCAGGGCCCAGCTCACCGAGGAGCGCACGGTGTCGATTTCGCTGGCCAGGGCGGTGGTTTCGGTGACGACATCCTTGAGGTTATCGACCATATAAGTGTCGTTGCCGGTACCGCCAATCAAGGTATCGATACCGCTGCTGCCGTCCAACGTGTCGTTGCCTGCCCCGCCACTTAGCACATTGTTGCCGGCGTTGCCGATCAGCACGTTACCCAAGGCGTTGCCGGTACCGTTGAGCAGGGCGGAACCGGTCAGGATGAGGTTTTCCAGATTCGCGCCCAAAGTCCAGGCCACCGAGGAGCGCACAGTATCGATTTCACCAGCCAGGGTGCTGGTTTCGCTGACGATATCCTTGAGGTTGTCGACGACGTAGGTATCGTTGCCGGTACCGCCAACAAGCGTATCGATACCGCTGCTGCCGTCCAACGTGTCGTTGCCTGCCCCACCACTCAGCACGTTGTTGCCGGCGTTACCGATCAGTACGTTGTTCAGGGCGTTGCCGCTGCCGTTGAGGTTGGCGCTGCCAATCAGTGTGAGGTTCTCCAGATTGGCACCCAGGCTCCAATTCAGGGAGGAGCGCACGGTATCGATTTCGCCGACCAGGGTACTGGTTTCGCTGAGAATATCCTTGAGGTTGTCGACTACGTAGGTGTCGTTGCCAATACCGCCAATCAAGGTATCGGCACCCGCACCACCATCAAGAACATCGTTGCCTGCCCCGCCCTGAAGGTTGTTCACGGAGGCGTTGCCCACCAGGCTGTTGTTCAGATCGTTGCCAACCACCGTGAACGCCCCGGTGCCGCTCAGGACGACGTTCTCGACGTTGCGCAGATTGCTCAGGCCCAGGTTGACAACGCTGCTCGACGAACTGGCGACATAGGTGACAATCAGGCCATCACTGCCCTGATTGACAGTTTCTTGTACCAGAACCAATTCATCAGCCCGGTCGAGCACATAGGTGTCGTTCCCCGCGCCACCGATCAGTGTGTCCCGTCCGGCCCCACCGTTGAGTACGTTGTTGCCAGCGTTGCCGGTCAGCACGTTGTTCAGGGCATTGCCGGTGCCATTGAGATGAGCGGAGCCGGTCAGGATGAGGTTTTCCAGGTTGACGCCCAGGGCCCAGCTCACCGAAGAGCGCACGGTATCGATTTCGCTGGCCAGGGTACTTGTTTCGGTGACGACATCCTTGAGATTGTCGACCACGTAAGTGTCATTGCCTGCACCGCCAATCAAGGTATCGATACCGCTGCCGCCGTCCAGGGTATTGGCACCGGAGTTGCCGTTGATGCGGTTGTTCAACGTGTTGCCCGTGCCGTTGATATTGGTACTTGCGCTCAGCGTCAGGGTCTCGATGTTGGCACCCAGGGTGTAATTGACGGACGAGATGACAGTGTCGATTTCGCTCGCCAAGGTGCTGCTTTCCTGCACCCTGTCACCGATATTATCGACAACGTAAGTATCGTTGCCCGCTCCACCGATCATCGTATCCTTCCCGGCACGACCGTTCAGGAGGTTGGCCAATGCATTGCCGATCAATGTGTCGTCATTGGCCGAGCCGACCGCGTTTTCAATTTTGGCCCCGTAGGCGATCGCCAATCCTTCATTGAAGGCCGTCTGGGTATCGAGTTTCAGGAACGCTTGGCCGATCTTGCTGAACTGGCCTTCATTCAGGTTGATGCGCACCGCTGCCAGCTGATTGCTTGCGTCGATCGTGTCATTGCCGCCTGCGTCCCAGATCGTCTCGAAAACCGATTGGCCGACGGCCCAGCTGTAAGTGGTATTACCCGTCTGCCACTGGGTGTTTGCCCCATAGAGACTCTGTATGGCGGCAATATCCAGCAACATGGGCGTAGTCGGCTCATAGGAATACGCGGTGTTGTAGCTCATAATTGTGTAACGAACGTCGTCGAACTGAGCGGAAAGCACGGTGGAGTTCGACGAGCTTGGCGAGAACGGATGCTTGAGGCCCAGGGCGTGACCGATCTCATGCATGAACACCAGGTAGTCATAGGTGCCCTTGGCGGGAGCCGGGTTATTCGTGACAGGCCCCAGCCAGACATCACCGGCGCTGGGGGTATTACCAGGAAAATAGCCCCAGGCAGCGGTGTCATCGTCCATGTACAGGTAACCGCCGAATCGCAAGTCACCGACGTTGCTGGCCGTCTCGCTCACTTGTTGGAATTTGATGTTGGCAACCGAACTCCATGTACTTAGCGCACTGACAATGCCGTTCTTCTGCGCCGACGAGAGGACGTAGCCGTACTCATATTCATTTTCGCTGCTGTAGGCGCTGGCGAAATACGAACTCATGGTCATGAAGCTGTACGTCAGAGACGTGGTGAACGCTCCGGTGCTCGTATTTCCAGCCCAATAAGTGCCGTAAAGCAAGCTGTTGACCTGTGCGTTACCAGTCAGCTTTGCGTACGAAATGGATGAGTAACCTAATGGACTGGGCATCTATATTTCCTGAGGGCTAGCTGCGGACCTTCCTGGATGCGGCCGCTACATAAGGGTATTTTGCACGAGAAACAGGAGTTTTGATATCACTTAGCCACTGCTTTTTAATTCAATATTCGACAACGATGGCGCAACCAACCACTCATTGGCCCGGCGAATATCCCCATCTCCCAGTCTTCCGCTCCAGCGATGCAGCACCAGCAAACTGGTCACGAACTTGTATTGGGACTGATAGAAATCACGCCGTGCACGAAACTCTTCCTTGATGCTGTCCAACACATCGACAGCATTCTTGACCCCATAGCCGAACGCTTTTTCCGTGGCCGCCCGTGACTTTTCAGCCGACTCCAGCGCGCGCCGTGTTGCCTTGATCCGGCTGAGTTCGGCCGTCATGCCGAGATAAGCGGTACGGGTTTCCTTGACGACCTGGCGACGCAAGGCTTCCAGCTCTTGCTGGGCGGCCTCCCTGTCACTTTCGGAACTCGATACCCGTGCCCGGGTGGAGCCCCCACTGTAGAGCGGCATCTGCAAGTCGAGAGAAGCAACGAGGTTGTCCGAGCGAGGCGTCACTGCGCCTTCATAGCCGATATCACTGCGTTGCGCCGTCAAGTTCAGGCCCAACCGAGGAAGATGACCCGCCTTGTTTTCGTCTATTGCCGCCTCGGCGGCTCGGACGCTGTGCTCCCGGGCATGCAGTGCCGGGTTGCTGTCGAGCGCAGTCTGCACCCAGTAGTCTTGCGCTTGCGCCGGCAGGCTGAAGGCAGGATTGTCGCCGATGCGCTTGAACCGCTCGCTGACATCACGCCCCACCAGTTCGGAAATGGCTTCACGACTGACCAGGACTTTATTGCTGGCTTCGATCTCGTCGGCCCTGAGCGCATCCACTCGCGCTTCAAGATCCAGTGCGTCGGTCACCATCGCCATCTGCCGCGCGTACAAGGCCTTGACCCGCTTGAGGTTGCGCTCGGTCGCCTCCAGCTCGCTGCGCACCAGCGACAACTCGTCCTCTGCCGCAAGAACGGCGAAGTAGCGCTCGGACAGATCAATGCTGGCCTGCACCTGGGTATCGGCTGACTCGTAGCCACTTTGCCGGGTCAACTCAATGTACTTCTGGTAACTGCGCCAGACCTGCGGATCGTAGATCACCTGATTGAGCACCACGGCCATGCGCTTGCCGTTGTACTGGATACGGTTCAAGTCGTCATCGCGCCGGCTGCGGTTGACGCTGCCGCTGGCGTTGAGCTGCGGCAATAATTGACCAAAGGCCGCACGCTCCTTGCCCTCGCCGCTTCGGACCAGGGCTTGCGCCCGCAGCACACGCGGATCAGCCCCCTGCGCTTCCTGATGCAACTGCCACAGGTCAACATAAGTATCGTCAGCGAGCGCTCCCAGTGGCATGAGGGCCAGGCACAGGGTGATCAGGAACTTCATCTCAGTCCTCGATCAGCGAGCGGGCGAACACATTGCTGGCCGGTTGCATCAAGTATTGCAACAGCGTCCGCGCCCCCGTATTGACCAGCACCTCGACCGGCATGCCCGGCACCAGGGTCAGGTTGCCCAGCGTCTGACGCCCCTTGTCCGTCAGGGCCACGCGCGCCAGGTAATAAGCGGTGCCGGTGTCCTTGTTGATCAAGCGGTCGGCGGAAATCTGCACCAGTCGCCCCTCGATGACGGGCGTGGTGCTGCTCTTGAACGCGCTGAAGCGAATGTCCGCCAGCTTGCCCAATGCGATGCGGTCGATGTCCATCGGCGACACCTGCGCCTCGACGATCAGTTCCTCGTTGGCCGGGACGATGTCCAGCAGCGCTGTGCCGGGGCTGACCACGGCGCCGAGGGTGTGGACTGTCATGCCCATGACCATGCCTGACTCGGGCGCGAGAATATCGGTACGCTGATCACGGTCCTGCAGGGTCGCCAACCGCTCGCGCAGTTCATACACCTTGGTCCGCGCATCGCCCAACAGGCCGGCGACTTCACTGGCGAAGGCCTTTTTCAACTGCAGGATCTTCAACCTCGCTTCATCGATATTCACCCGCGCCTGCGCGATCCCGGACTGGCTTTCGGCTACTTCGGTTTGCAGCCTGGAGAGGCTGCGCTCTTGCTCGCGTAGCCGTTGTTTGTCCACGTAGCCTTCGGCAAGCAACGCCCGCAAATCGACTATTTCTTCTTGATAGGAGGCCGCCAGCATCTGCTTGCTGGCGATGATCGCCTTGAGTCCGCGGATCTGCTCCTCGATTTGTCCGATGGTCTTCTCTTGCAGGCCGATTTCGCCTAGCAACGAGGTTCGTCGGGTTTGGAAAATCCGCGCTTCACTGTCGCGAGCCTCTTGTACTCGCGGGTCAGTGGGATCCAAGGCAGGCACCGCCACAGGTTCGGGCTGCCCGTCGCGCTCAGCCTCCAACCGCGCCTGCAATTGGAGCGCGGCGATCAACTGGCTGCGTGTCGTTTCCACTTCCGAACGCGCCTGGGTGTTGTCGAGCACCAGCAACACATCGCCGGCTTTTACCAGGTCACCGTCATGCACGCGCAGTTCGCGCACGATGCCGCCTTCAAGGTGCTGCACCGTCTTGCGGTAGCTTTTGACCGTGACCACGCCCGGTGCGAGTGCCGAGCTGTCGAGCGGGGCCAACGCAGCCCATCCACCGAAAAGGCCAAAGGTGACCAGCAACATGAGGTAGCCGATGCGTCGAACCGGCTTGTCATCGACGGGCAACGTGTTGGATGAGTGCTGACTGTTTTGCATGAAATGGCTCATCCGCTTCCTACGATTGAATCCCAGCAGCCTGGCGGGCCGCGGGCGTCGCTTCCCGCAGTCGCGCCAGGACCTTGTCACGCGGCCCGAACAGGCTCAGTTCGCCATGATTGAGAACCAACAATTTATCCACCTGCGCCAACACCCCGGCTCGATGGGTGATGACAAACACCGTGGCCCTGCTCTGCCTGAGCTTTTGCAGCGCCTCGGCAAGCATTTTTTCGCCGGCATCATCCAGGTTGGAGTTCGGTTCATCGAGCACTACCAGGCGCGGCTCACCATACAAGGCGCGCGCCAGGCCGATACGTTGCCGCTGGCCGCCGGACAACCCACCGCCATTGGCGCCGATCAGGGTGTCGTAGCCATCAGGCAGTTGCAGCACCAGTTCATGCACACCGGCCATTCGCGCGGCGGCGACCACGGCAGATGCGTTCAGCGGGCCGAAGCGGGAGATGTTCTGGCTGATGGTGCCCTCGAACAGCTCGATGTCCTGCGGCAGATAACCGATGTACTGGCCAAGTTCCTCCCGACGCCACTGGCTGATATCCGCACCATCCAGGCGCACGGTGCCGGCCAGGCTTGGCCAGACACCCAGCAACGCCCTGGCAAGGGTCGACTTCCCGGCACCGCTGGGACCAATGATGCCCACTGCTTCGCCCGCAGCCACCTGAAAGTCCACACCACGAATAATCGGTTTGCGAGCATCCGGCGATCCTGCCGAGAGTCCCTCGACGCGAATCGCCCCTTCAGGCGCCGGCAACGACATGCGCTCGGGCTCGGCGGCAATCTTGAATAGCAACTCGTGCAACCGGGCATATTGCGCGCGGGCACCCAGAAAACCTTTCCATACGCCGATCAACTGATCGATGGGCGCCAACGCACGCCCCAGCAAGATCGAGCCAGCAATCATCAGCCCGGAAGAAATCTCGTGATTGATCGTCAAATAGGCGCCCAGGCCCAGTACCAACGACTGAACGATCTGTCGGAATGTCCTGGACACCGATGTCATGGTCGCGGCGCGGTCACTGGCCACGCTTTGCAGCGCGAGAATCCTGTGGGTTCGCCCGCTCCAGTGCTGGCGCAGGCTGGCAAGCATGCCCATGGACTCCACCACTTCGGCATTGCGCAAGCTCTTGTTGGTGAAGGCGGTAGCCGTCATCTGCTCACGGTTGGCAGCCTGCAGCGGCCCATGGGTGAGCTTTTCATTGGCGAAGGCCAGCCCCCCCAGCAACGCGGCACTCACGAGCCCCATCCAGCCGTACCAGGGATGAAACATGAACATGACGGCCAGGTAGATAGGGATCCACGGCGCATCGAAAAACGCAAACAGGCCGTTGCCAGTCAGGAACTGGCGCAACCCGTTCAGATCGTTCAACGGCTGGGCCGTGGCATTCATGCCACTGGTATTGAGCGCCTGCTTGAAGCTGGCGTCGAACAGCCGTTGGCTCAGCAACGTGTCCAGGCGAGTGCTGATCCGCACCATAATCCGCGAACGGACCCACTCCAAACCACCCATCGTTATCATCAACAGCAACATGATCAGCGTCAGCATCAACAGCGTCGACAGGCTGGCGCTTCCTACCGCGCGGTCATACACCTGCAGCATGTAGAACGAAGGAACCAGCATCAGCAAGTTGACGAAAAAACTGAAAAAACCAACGGAAAGAAAACTACCTTTGCAGACGGCAAGGGCGCCTTCCAGTTCGGTTCTGGCGTGGGCTGGCATGGTTCATTACCTGAGGTCCGATTCTGCTCAAACCTGAAAAATCACAAGGGCACAGGCGCGCGAACGCCTCGAATATCTTTGGCAGGACACCCCGGGAGTGCCCGCACAATCGGATCTACCGCGATGTATCGGCACGTTTGGGCAGTTCTTAAGAAAAAAATGGCGCCACTGGCGAATGTGGGAGCAGGCTCGCTCCCACAGGATGAATGCAGGTATGCCGACCTAGGCGAGGTACCCTGAAATCCCCCTCGTAAAAACTACATCGCGGAACGAAAGATCAATACTCAAGCCTCAGGCACCCAACGGCGCAACAGCAGGCTGGCATTGACCCCGCCGAATCCGAAGCCATTGGAGAGCGCGTGGGTGATCGGCATCTTCCTGGCCTGTAGACCTACCAGATCAAGCCCGGTAGCGGCCTCGTCGGGATGAATCAGGTTCAGGGTGGGCGGGACGATCTGGTCACGAAGCGCCAGCACCGTAAAAATGGCTTCAATACCGCCAGCCGCCCCCAGCAGATGTCCGGTGGCCGACTTGGTGGAGGTGATCGCCACATCGCAATCGCGCCCGAACACTGAGCGGATCGCGGCCAGCTCACCATTGTCGCCAACCTGGGTGGACGTCGCATGGGCGTTGATATGTTGCACATCCAAGGGGCTGACAGCGGCCTGGCGCAGCGCCTGCTCCATCGCGCGCCGGGCACCGTTGCCGTCTTCCGGGCCTGCCGTCAGGTGATAGGCGTCGGCACTGGTGCCATAACCCACCAGTTCCGCCAGGGGCTTGGCGCCACGTGCGAGGGCGTGATCCAGTGATTCGATCACCAGCAACCCGGCCCCCTCGGCCATGACAAAACCGTCGCGATCACGATCGAAGGGCCGCGAGGCCTCTTGCGGACGCTCGGCAAAACCCGTGGACAGCGCGCGAGCGGCGGCAAAACAACCGAGGGTCACGCGGTCTATCGCCGCTTCCGTCCCGCCGCATATGGCGATATCCGCTTCATCGCTCCTGATCAGCCTCGCCGCGTCGCCAATGGCCTGCACCCCCGCCGCACAGGCTGTCACCGGTGCCCCCAGAGGGCCTTTGAAACCATGCCGGATGGAAACGTGCCCCGCCGCCATGTTGGCGAGGAAGGCAGGTGCGGTGAACGGGGACAATTTGCGCGGGCCGCGGGCATCGGTGGTGCGTACGGCACCGGCAATCGCGCCAAAGCCACCCACGCCCGAGGCGATGATGGTTGCCGTCCGCTCCTGGTCGGCGGCATTGGCCGGTTGCCAGCCTGCCTGTTGCAACGCCTCTTCGGCAGCCACCAGCGCGAACTCGATGAAGCGATCCATCTTCTTGCGATCCTTGGCCGGGATAATGCGCTCCGGGTCGTAACCGGCGATGACGTCCTCTTCCAACGACGGCACCTGGCCGCCCACGGCCACCCCTGTCCCCTCGGTGATATCGCCGGGCAGGATACGAATGCCGGAGCGCCCCGCCAGCAACCGCTGCCAGACTTCTTCTACGCCACAACCCAGTGGGCCGACAATGCCCACGCCGGTGACGACGATGCGTTTTTGACCTTGGGAAGTCTTCATTGGAACCTCTTCATGTCTCAGTCAATGTCCACAAAATAACGAACACGCCGGCTTACGCCTGCGGTGCCGTTTGCGTGTGTGCTGAATGGTCAGGACGGATCTTGAACCAGATGGAATACATCGCCGGTAGAAACACCAGCGTCATGATGGTGCCGACGAACGTGCCGCCGATCAGCGTGTAGGCCAGCGTGCCCCAGAACACCGAATGCGTCAGGGGAATGAAAGCCAGGATGGCCGCCAGCGCCGTCAGCAAGACCGGCCGGGCCCGTTGCACCGTGGCCTCGATGACCGCGTGAAACGGATCCAGCCCTTCCTGGGCGTTGTGATGGATCTGCCCGATCAGGATCAGCGTGTTGCGCATCAGGATGCCCGAGAGTGCGATCAGGCCGACCAGGGCGTTGATCCCGAATGGCTGCTGGAAGATCAGCAGGGTCGGCACTACGCCAATCAGGCCCAGCGGGGCGGTGAGGAACACCATGATCATGGCCGAGATCGAACGCACCTGCACGATGATGATCAACAGCGTCAGGGCCACCATGATCGGCACCAGAGGCACGATCGCCTTACCGGCCTTGCCCGATTCCTCGATGGCGCCGGCCTGCTCGATCCGGTAGCCGCTCGGCAGGGTGTCGATGACCGGCTGCAGCGCCTTCAGGATTGCATTCGAGACGTCCGGTGGCTGCAAACCTTCGGCAATGTCGCCGCGTACGGTGATGGTCGGGGTGCGATCACGACGACGAAGAATCGGATCCTCCATGCGCACATCGACCTCACCCACCTGGGACAGCGGAATGCGCTGGCCCGCCGCGCCGACCAGGGTAAACCCTTCTATCCTGGCCGGATCGAGGCGAATATCACCGGCAGCACGGCCGACCACCTGCACCGAACGGATGTCCTCGCGAACCGCCGTGATCGGTACTCCTGCAAGCAGGAACTGCAATTGCTGCGCGACAGCATTCGACGTCAGCCCTACCGCCTGCAAACGATCCTGGTCCAGGGTGAAATGCAACGTCGGCGTCAGCGGCCCCCAGTCGGTATTGACGGTCCGCATCAGCGGGCTCGCCTGCATGACATCCCGGACCTGGCCGGCGATCTCACGCAATTTCGACGGATCAGGTCCCATCACCCGGTAGGCTACGGGAAATGGCGAATACGGACCGAACACCAGTTGAGTCACCCGGATACGCGCCTCTGGGGAAAGCCCCTCGGCCGCCGCCTCGCGTAGACGGAACTTGAGGGTCTCGCGCGCCTCCTGACTGTCGGTCAACACCACGATCTTGGCGAACGAAGGATCGGGTAGCTCCGGTGCCATCGCCAGGTAGAAGCGTGGCGCGCCCTGGCCGATGTAGGCCGTGACGATTTTTGCCTCATCCTGCTTCTGCAACCAGGCCTCGACCTTGGCGGTGGTGGCACTGGTCTGCTCGATGGAGGTTCCATAGGGCATTTGCACTTCGATCAGCACCTCCGGGCGGTCGGAGGTCGGGAAGAACTGTTTCTTGACCAGGCTCATACCGAGAATCGCCACGACGAACGTCACGATCACGCTGCCGGCCACCCACCATTTGCGGGCGATGATGCGGGTCAGGACCCGGCGAAAACGATTGTAGTGACGGGTGTTGTAGATGGCCGCGTGGCCGCCTTCGACCTGTTTGATATCCGGCAACAGCTTCACCCCCAGGTAAGGGGTGAACGCCACGGCCACCACCCAGGAAGCGATCAGGGCAATGCCGACGATCCAGAACATGTTGCTGGTGTACTCACCGGCGGTCGACTGGGCGAAGCCGTTAGGCATGAATCCGATAGCCGTCACCAGCGTACCGGACAGCATCGGTGCGGCTGTATGGCTCCAGGCATACGCGGAGGCCTTGATCCGGTCGTAGCCCTCCTCCATTTTTACCACCATCATTTCAATCGCGATGATAGCGTCGTCCACCAACAACCCGAGCGCCAGGATCAGCGAGCCGAGAGTGATGCGGTCAAAGTTCTTTCCCGTGGCCGCCATGACCACGAACACCACGGCCAGCGTCAACGGCACGGCCGCCGCGACCACGACTCCGACACGCCACCCCATGCTGAGAAAGCAGACGATCATCACCACCAGCAGCGCGACAAAGAACTTGACCATGAATTCGCCGACGGCCGAGTCGATGTTCACGGACTGGTCGGTGACCTTGGTGAGCGTCATGCCCAAGGGCATGGCGTCATTGATCCTGGCCGTCTCCGCGTCCAGGGCCTTGCCCAGGTCCAGGCCGTTCCAGCCTTCGCGCATCACGACGCCCAACAACAGCGCTTCTTCGCCGTTATTGCGCACCAGGAAAGTGGCCGGATCTTCATATCCGCGCTCGACGGTCGCGACGTCCGAGAGCTTGAGCGTGCGTCCTTGGATCGCAAGGGGGGTGTCACGGATTTTCGCCAGTTTATCGAAGGCGCCGTCCACCCGGAGGAACACCTGTGGCCCGTTGGTTTCGATGGAGCCGGCGGGCGTGAGCACGTTCTGGCTGTTCAGCGCGGCGAAGATGTCCTGGGGCGAGACGCCCAAGGTGGCCAGCCGGTCATGGGAGAAGGAAACAAAGATGCGCTCGGCCTGCTCACCGATGATGTTGACCTTTTTCACTCCCGCCACATGCAACAGGCGCTGGCGCAGCGCTTCGGCATCGCGCACCAACAGCCGCTGTGGCTCGCCTTTGGCTTTCAGGGCGAACAGTGCGAACGTCACATCGGAAAACTCATCATTGACCATTGGCCCGATAACGCCCGCCGGCAATTTGAGCGCTTCGTCCTGGAGCTTTTTGCGCGCCTGATAGAACTCCTCCTGCACTTGCGAAGGTGGCGTGCGATCGACCAGTGACACCATGGTGAAGGCCAGGCCGGGACGGGTGTAGGTTTCCGTGCGGTCGTACCACTTCAATTCCTGCAGGCGCTTTTCAAGCGGCTCGGCGACCTGGTCCTGCATTTCCTGGGCAGTCGCACCCGGCCATGCGGTGATGACGGTCAACTGCTTGACCGTAAACGGCGGATCCTCGGCACGCCCCAACTGGAAGAACGCCAAGGTTCCCGCGACGGCAATCAGAAAGATCAGGAACACGGTAATAGAGCGCTCGCGAACGGCGAGTGCGGACAGGTTGAGGCTCATGGACGGCCCCCGGCAACCTTCACGTCACCCGGTTGAGCCAGTCGCACTTCCTCACCCTCATGCAGCAGATGGGCACCGAGTCCGACAATACGCTCGCCAACATTGAGCTGGCCGGCGACGCGCGCGGCGTCATCGCTCAAACCCAGGACTTGCACAGGTCGCCAGGTGACTTTCGCCGGTTCGCCGTTTATGACCCACACGCCAGTGCCTTTGCCCGAGTCGAAAACCGCAGCGATCGGCACTTGCAGCGCCTGCCGTTGCGCGCTGTCTTCGAAAATGCGCAGCGTGACCGTCGACCCCAGCGGCGCATTGGCCAGCGGCCCCTCCAGCACGTACCGCGCCTCGAAGGTACGCGTCACGCGGTCAGCCGAATCCGAGAGCAGTCTCAGCCTCGCGGTGACCGCTCCCGTGGTAACGCCATAAAGGGTCGCTTGTGCGGTGGCGCCTGCGGCAGGACGCAAGGTCTCGGGCAATTGCACAACGGCTTCGCGCTGCCCTGCCCGCGCCAGTCGGACCACGGTTTGTCCGGGGCTGACGACTTGCCCGGGCTCGGCAAGCGTTTCCATCACAACGCCATCGGCATCCGCGAGCAGCACGGCATAACCAGAGGCGTTATGGGCGACGTCCGCCTGGGCTTGCGCGGCGCTCAGTTGTGCCTTGGCGGTATCGGCAGCAGCCTTTATCTGGTCGTAGCCCGATGCGGAAATAGCACCCGCGGCGACCAGATCGCGGTAGCGCGCCTCGTCGTCGGCGGTCTGCTTGGCCCGGGCTCGCGCGGCAGCGACCGCCTCTTGCTGGGCGCGCGCCTGCAACCCTAGGTCGATGGGGTCCAGGCGCATCAACGGCTGTCCTCGCTTGACGGCTTGCCCGCTATCGACCAGGCGCTCAAGCACCTTGCCCGAGACCCGAAAGCCCAGGTCACTCTGGACCCTGGCCGCAACGATACCGGTAAAAGATCGCGAGAGATCGGACGAACCCTGGACTTCAGAGACCCGCACCAAGGGGGCAAGCGTACGCGGATCTTTAGCGGTGGATGGGTCGCCACACGCCGTCAGGACGAGAGGCAACAAGCAGACGGCAAAGGTGACAGGTCGAAGCCGGAGCATAGGTTCCCTTACTTGAGCAATGAGGACAGGAGTCACATTCTCAATCTCGTGACCAATACTGTCAATGGTCACATATCGCTAACGGCTTAGCCGCTTAAAAACCTCCCTGACGTTCTTTGCCAGCCAAAAACTATGCGGCTGAGCCGCAATTGACAGGAAGTGACCATAATATAATATGGTCACAAATCACCCTTCTCCAGGTATCCCATGTCGCCTCTCTTCCCCCTTACCCTTTTGGTGAGCGCCAGCTTGATGGCAGGCTGCGCGGTCGGTCCGGACTACCATCGTCCGGACGCTGCGCTTTCGCACCGTTTCCTGGGTCAGTCGTCTGTCGAACAGAGGCCCAGCGCAACGCGAACCAACCTTGTAGCCTGGTGGGAAGGCTTTGGTGATCCGGTATTGACCGAGTTCATCGCCAAGGCACTTGAACAGAACCTGGACCTGGCTCAGGCGGCGGCGCGAGTCGCGCAAGCACGGGCGGGCCTGGGGGCAGCCAATGCCGCGTTGTTGCCCTCGGCAACCATCAACGGTCAAGCCGCGCGCGCCTATCAGTCAGTGCAAACCCCACTCGGCCAGGTGTTGAACTCGACGCCTGGGTATGATCGGTATGGAAGTTCCTACGAAGTCAACCTCAACGCCAACTGGGAGGTGGACCTCTTTGGCGGTCTGCGCCGCGGGCGCGAGGCGGCACTGGCCGAGTACCAGGCTAGCGAGGCAGGCGCCGCCGCCACACGACTGGCTGTCGCCGCACAGACCGCTGATATCTACATCACTCTTCGCGGGCTGCAGACCCGGCTGGACATCGCCAACCGACAAGTCAAAACCCAACAAGACCTGTTGGAAAAAGTCCGATTGCTTTACAGCAAGGGCCTCGCCGCCAGCTATCAGGTGCACCAGACCGAGGGGGCGCTGGCGCAAGTCCAGGCAACAGTGCCAGTGCTGCAAACCGGTCTGGATGCCGCGATGAACGCATTGGATGTCATGCTCGGCACACCGCCAGGCACCCATCGCCAGCAACTGGCAACTGTCGGGAACATCCCTGCGGCACCACAGATAACCGCCATGGGCACGCCGGCCGATCTGCTGCGCCGCCGGCCAGACCTCATCGTGGCAGAGCGCCGCCTCGCAGCCTCCAACGCGCGCATCGGCGAAGCCATCGCCGAGTACTATCCAAAATTCTCTCTCAGCGCCTTGCTTGGCAGCGCCACGGCGGTTTCCGCCGGCAACTTGTTCAGTGGCGACGCCAGTCAGGCAGCCGGCGTATTGGGATTGCGTTGGAGGCTGTTCGACTTTGGCCGCATCAACGCTCAGATCGATCAAACCAAGGGGCAGGAAGCCGAAGCACTCGCCGCTTACCGCCAGTCCGCGCTGCGCGCCACCGAGGACGTCGAGAACGCGTTTTCCGCGCTGGTCAATCGAGAAGCCCAGGCCACCACCCTCACCCAGGGCGAAGCTTCGTTGACCCAAGCTCGGCAATCGTCGTTCATTGCCTATCAGAAAGGTACGGCCAGCCTGATCGATGTCTTGAATGCCGACGAGACACTGCTGCAAGCGTCCGACTCCCGAGCGCAAGCACGAACCGAATCAGCACGGGCGGCGGTCGCGGCATTCCGGGCGCTCGGAGGTGGCTGGCAGCCACCTGACGCCCTGCCGGTGGCTGCCAGATGACTGACGCCCCTTTTCTTTCAACTCAACAACCCGAGATCAGCGAGATGAAACCGAACGATAACTCCTGGGTGCTCATCACAGGTGCTTCAAGCGGATTTGGCGAGGAGTTTGCCCGGCAATACGCCGCCCAAGGGAAATCTCTCGTCCTGGTAGCACGCAGGCTGGAAAAGCTCGAATCGCTATCAGCGCAATTGCGCGAACGTTTTGGCGTTGATGTCATTGTCGAGCAAGTAGACCTTTCCTCGATCCCGGCAGTCATCGAACTGCACCAGCGGCTGCGCGAGCGCGAAGTCGTGATTGATGTGCTCATTAACAATGCGGGGCATGGCTTGCAGGGACCCTTCCTGGATCAGCCCCTGGACCAGGCCCTGGCCATGATTGATTTGGATATCGCCAGTCTGACAGCCCTTACACGACTCTTCGCGGTAGACATGCGGACCCGCAAACGTGGACACATCCTGATGGTCGCAAGCCTGTTGTCCTTTCAGGGTGTGAAGAGTTTCGCTGTTTATTCTGCAGCGAAGGCCTATGTACTTCGTTTCTCGGATGCGCTTCATCGTGAACTCAAAAACGACGGCATCGTCGTGACCGCACTTTGCCCTGGGATGTCGGACACCGGGTTTGCAGAAAGCGCCAGGCAAACGCTCACGCCAGCCTTGAAAATGGTCATGATGCAGCCCCAGCCCGTTGTGGCAGCGGGAATCCGTGCATTGCAAGCCGGACGCATGAGTGTCGTACCAGGCTTTGGCAACAAGGCTGTTACCGTCCTGACCTGGGCCACACCTCGCCGGTTTCACCAGGGTCTTATGGCACGCATCATGGGTGTCTGAGCAGGTCATGAAGCGGCCTTGCACACGCTACGCAATCACAATCATCAATGCCTTCGTCGTAGCCGACTTCACTCACACCCAAGGCCGGGTAGCATGCGCCCCGGCCTTTAGAGCAGCACTCAATCAGAAGCGATAGCTGACTGAAGTGCCAAACCCACTCGCACTGTTTTTGTACTTGGAGCTGTAGGCGCCGCGGGTCGCCGACGCATCGTTGACCGATACGCTCTCCTCCCAGAGATAGGAATAAGCGACGTCGATCGTGACATCTTCCACTGGCGTCCAGCCGGCCCCGAAGCTGAGCACCTTCCGGTCGCCGGTAGGAATACGTGGTCCGCGGTTGGTATTGTTGGCAGGCGATTGGTCAACCGAAAAGCCTGCACGCAGCACCCACTGATTATTCAACCGATACGCCGTACCGATAGCGTGGGCCCACGTGTCATGCCAATTCTGCTCTTCACTGATGGTACCCAACTGGCCGCTCAACAACGGCGGCAACCCCGAGTTTTCGATGGTCAGCTCCTTGAAGCGACTCCAACGCGTCCAGGTGCTGCCCAGGTAAAGCGTCCAGTCCGTGTTGAGCTGGTGAGTCACCGAGAAATCCACCGCCTCCGGGGTATCCACATCCAGCGAAGCGTCATAGCTGCGCCCACTAACCCCTACCAGGCTGAAGATGCCGTCGCTGACTTTGGTCTTGGCATCCAGGTGATAACTGACCTTGGAATGGTACGTCAGCCCCAAGCGGGTTCGATCTGTAGCCTGCACCAGGACGCCAGCGTTGAAACCCAGGGCAATGTCGTCGCCTGTGCTTTTGAGCTTTGCGTCATTGCGGCCAGGGCTGAGTGGATTGGGCACCATGCCTGATATCTCACCGCTGATACGGTTAATCGTGGGGCCGAACCCGATCGACACGATGTCGTTGAAGGCATAGCTGATCGTAGGCTGAAACGTGAGTGTCTTGACCTCGCTCTTATTTGCGTAATAACGCCCGGCAAAATCGCTGCCGTAATCGGTAATCAAACCGAACGGCACATAAAAACCAACGCCGAACGCCCAGTGCTCATCAACGGGTTTGACGTAATAACCCATCGGCACCGTGGTCGTTGGCACCATGTCATCGCCGTCTTGACCGCCGAAGGTGCTGCGGGTCTGGCTTATGTCGGATTTCGCGAACAGCGTCGCCGCTCCCAGGCTGAACTGCTCCTTCTTCAAGCGAGACATCCCCGCCGGATTACCGAAGACCGTGCTCGCATCTTCGGCGGAAGAAGAACGACCGGCAAATCCCGAGCCCATCCCACTGATGCTTTGTTCATTGAGCGCGAAGCCGCTGGCGAATACATGGGAAGTTGCGAACACAAAGCAGAGACCCACCGGGGTCTTGAGCAATATTTTTTTCATTATTAGAACTCTGGAAACGTAGCGCGGGTAATGGGAGCAGTGGTTTTGTATTACGTGAAGATCGCCACGGTCTGGCGTGCCCAAAGCACACGCCGGCCGCTTTCGTCCCAGATTTCCATGTCTTGGAGCGAATAGCCTTCCAGCGCTTGCTGGCTAAAGGAATTGATCAGGAACCACTCACTGGCGACGGCCGGCTGCGGCAGGTCAATCATCCAGGACGCAGAACTGATGGCAGCGGGTTCGGTGAAGCAGGTCATGGCCGCTGGCGGCAAGCTGTCAGCCAATGCAATCAAGGCGACCGCCGGATCTACGCCCCGAGCATCCAGGTGGCGTACCCACATCAGTAATTCCGGATTATCAGCGCCGGATACCGGCAGAGAACCGCCCGCAGGGCGCATCTCAAAGTTATAGGCGCAGGCCGGCGCGATCTTTCTGTCCAGCTTCAATGGCGCGTACCGGGACGGCCCCTCTACAAGCGGACGGCCCCAGGCATCATGGGCAATACAACTCGCCCGCGGCTGTGCGAATAGTAGGGTCGTGCGCAACGCCAGGTCGTCGCCCGACAAGCAGTCGACCGATACGGAGGTGACGGATCGTCCTTGACGCAACACGCTAACATCGAATGTCTGGGCCTGCGTGACCGGGCCTATGAACGACACCTGGGCGGACTTGAATGGAGGAAAACCTGTCGGACGCTCAAGCAAAACCGCTTGCAGAGACAGCGCAGCGGACAGCCCGCCAAAGATCGTACGGCCCTGCTGCCAGTTGGGTGGAGACACAAATGGCGCATCCGGATCGAATTGCTGCAGCAATTGGGCGAAGCTCGTCATGTCGACGTTCTCAGGACTAAGAGCAATACGCCATATCTTATTCATGTGACCATTTGTGTCAATAGTCACAATCAAGATAAACAATTACCTTTGTCAGCCCATCATGACCGAGCACTGAAATCGATTGGAATGCGTTGCTTGGAATCGTCAGCCCAAGGTCACGGCATGAGGCTACGCAAGATGAGATTGGCGGTGAGCGTGGGAGCCTCTTCGATGACGTCAAGGCTGTACTGCAGCAGCAAAGGGTTGACGAAAGGCCGCAGCGCCAAGTGGATCGCGTCTACTGTCTCGTCCAGTGGCGTCTTGCGTTCAAACTCACCGAGTTCTCGCCCCTCGCGTACGACTTGCAATACGAAGCCTTTGATCCGGGCGTCGTAACCCCGTGAACTGGGCCAGTGCTCCGAGGCAGAGAACGCAGCAATGTCGTAGAGCTTGCGATCATTGAAGAACAGGTTCACGCCCGTGGTAACCAGGGTTTTGACCAGGCGTCGAAAACGCTCCGTCGACGAGAGTCCTTCTTCGTTGATGGCCTGCTCCACAGCTGCAACGATTTCGGCCAGGCAGCGAGTACAAATAGCTTCGCCAATCGCCTGCTTGGAGTCGAAAAACTTATAGATGTATGCCTTGGAAAACCCGATGGCCTTGGCCAAGTCAGAGACTGTGGTCTTGCCGTAGCCGTATTGACTGAAATGCTCATTGGCCGCCGCGACGATCTGGTCTCGGATGTCGTGATCGGCCGGGCCTCGGGTGCTGGGCGAAGGTAGGGATGACTGGTTCATGGGGGCAGCTTACGCATCCTGAAGTCGGTTGACAACTTGTGACCAGGTCGTGATTTCGTCACATTTTGCCCATTCCCCAGAAATTGCCCCCCTGCGCCTGCTATTTGGCGAAAAGCTGGCTCATATCCTTGAACGCCTTGAACTCCAGCGCATTACCGCAAGGATCGAACAGAAACATCGTGGCCTGCTCCCCCACCTGCCCCTTGAAACGTATGTAGGGCTCGATCACGAACTCGGTGCCAAAGGATTTCAGCCGCTCGGCCAACGCCTCCCACTCCTGCCATCCCAAAATGATGCCGAAGTGAGGGACCGGCACGTCATGCCCATCTACCGGGTTGCTGTGGACGCTCTCTTGAGAAGCGGTCTTTGGCTGTTCATGAATCACCAACTGGTGGCCATAGAAGTTGAAGTCGACCCAATGGGCACTGGAGCGGCCCTCTTGTAGCCCAAACACTTCGCCATAAAAGGCCCGAGCGCCTGGAAGGTCGTAGACAGGGATTGCGAGGTGGAAGGGAGAAAGGCTCATCATGGCACCTGTTGCTTTTATAAGGACCGGACCATCGTAAGGCCGGGCTAAAAACAAGAAAAACAATATATTTCTCTCAATAACACAATTAATATTTGTGAATGATAAAAGAACTCAAGACCCTTATTGCCGTAGCGCGGGAAGGTACTTTCGCTGCCGCAGGCAATAAAATCGGCCTCACACAGGCCGCGGTCAGCGCGCAGATCCAGCGCCTGGAGGCCGAACTCGGCTTCGAGATCTTCGACCGCAAGGGCCGCTCGGCCCACCTTAATCGGATGGGCCATCAAGTACTCCTGCAAGCGCAAGAGTTGCTGCGTCTCTACGACAATCTCGGCACAAGCACTGCCGGGCTTGCACCTAGCGTCCTGGTGAACATCGGCGCTATCGCGTCGGTGCAGCGCTCCTACCTGCCAGACGCGCTCGCCAGGTTTCACCAGCAATGCCCGCAATGCCGCACGCGCGTGCTGCCTGGCGTATCGATGGAGTTGCTCAACCTGGTGGATGCCGGGGAAATCGACATGGCCGCCATCATCCGCCCGCCTTTCTCGCTGCAAAGCGATCTGCGCTGGAGGCCCCTGGCACTGGAGCCCTATCGACTGATCGTACCAAGCGCACTACCCGGGGAGGACTGGGCCGAACTGCTTGGCGGTCAACCCTTCATTCGCTATGACCGTGCATCGTTCGGTGGCCGGCAGGTGGACCGCTTCCTGCGCAAAATGCACTTCACCTTGCATGAAGTCTGCGAGCTGGATGAATTGGAGGCGATTATCAAGCTGGTTGGAAACGGCGTTGGCGTGGCCCTGGTGCCGCAAACCGCGACTCACCATAAATGGCCGCAGGGTGTACGCGCCCTCGACCTCGCAGAGCACACCTTCCACCGTGAGATCGGCCTCGTCCACTGGGCTCGACAAAGTCTCAACGAACCCGCAGGAAGACTGGTGCAACTGATCGCGGAGCAAGCCCAGGCCAACCCGGTATGAATCACCTGCATCGACCCAGACAAAAACCAATGCACAGGGCTCAAGGTTTTTGTCGAGCGGATGATCTATACCTTCAAGTACACGCAGCCAGGCCAAGACAACATACTGGCGTGTCCTGATAAAACGACCGCGGCGCCCCGCTTCAAGTGCGCTGCGTCACATAAGACGTCGGCCTGCAAGACGCTGTTTGCGCGCCAAGCATCCTTTGAATGGCGTACCCCCCTTCCAATGCCTGAAGTACCGATCATGAGCCTGAGCAAACTCGCTTTGAATGCCCCCACCAGAACACTATCCAGGCTTTGTCTATTACTGCCGCTGTTGGTTGCACACAACGCGCGCGGTGAACCCCTGGAGATAGAACTGCACATCCTCGACGCGCCGCCGCTGACGTTCGTCAATGACCCCAGGGGGCACGGAATCGTTGGTGATGTCGCCGTCGCGGCCATGACCAAGGCCGGGTACACCGTAAAAATCCATGTGCTGCCCTGGGCCAGGGCTCAGAAACACGTCAGCGAAGAACACGACCACTTGATCACACCCCTCTCGCGCATACCCACTCGTGAGGATCGTTTTACCTGGATCGCCTCGATCATGCCCATGGAACGAGCTTTTTTCAGCCTTGAGCGGCGGGTGAACAGCTTCGCCCAAGCGAAAGAAACCTACCGCAAGATCGGCGTCGGCCTGGGCAGTGCGCAGGAAGATATCCTGCGCACCGAAGGTTTCAGCGATGAGCAGATCTATCCGCTGGCCATTGGCGACAACCCCGCCCAGCTGCTCTTGATGGGGCGCATCGATGCCTGGTTCAACGGCGTGCCCGAGAGTCGATACATCTGGCCGAAGGTGTCTAAACGCAAACTGCTCATGAGTCGGGTCGGCAGCAGCGCCGATCTTTACCTGGCCTGCTCGAAACAATGCGCGCCCAAAATGGTCGAGGATTTACGCGAAGCGGTTGAAGCGCTTCGGGCGGATGGGACGCTCAAGCAAATCCATGACCTCTATTTGCCGCAATAGGCCGCGACCCATCAATACATTTGATAGCAAAGAACCCAAGCTCGCCCTGAAACGGTGCAGTGTGTTCGAGGTTTGCGTGAGTCATTGCGGCAAGGGAGCTTGCTCCCGATTGGGCGCCAGGAGCTCATAAACAGGGGCTGCCAGGCAGCCCGGCGGGAACAAGCGCCCTCGCCACGGTTCCTCGGCTTCCAAATAGTGGCACACATCGCCGGACTAGAGGCCTTGTCGATGGCTTATATCATTCTGAATGATAGTTACCTTTGCTTCATTCGATTCGTTCCTCTGCCTTGCTCCACGCATCATCCGCCCATTCTCAATACATTGGCGGATGCTATCCATGGAACATTCACTTTCAAAACTGCGTTTTCCTCTCGCGCTGCTGGCGGTACTGGTGATGAGCGCCTGCGGCAAGACTCCCGACACGGCAGCTTCCATGCCGCCAGCCAAAGTCAGTGTGGCCAAGGTACTGGAACAACCAGTCAACGAATGGGATGAATTCACCGGACGCCTTGAAGCTCCGGAAACCGTCGAAATCCGTCCGCGGGTATCCGGACAGATCGACGAAGTGGCCTTCACCGAGGGCGCGCTGGTCAAGAAAGGCGACCTGCTGTTCCAGATCGACCCGCGCCCCTTCCAGGCTGAAGTACGTCGTCTCGAAGCCCAACTGGCCCAAGCCCGTGCCACCGCCACCCGCAGCGAGAACGAAGCCCAGCGTGGCGAACGCCTGCGTCTGAGCAATGCCATTTCCGCCGAGCTGGCAGACTCGCGCACCAGCGCCGCCCAGGAAGCCCGCGCTGCCGCTGCGGCGATCCAGGCACAACTGGACCTGGCCAAGCTGAACCTGAGCTTCACCCGTGTCACCTCGCCCATCACTGGTCGCGTCAGCCGGGCAGAAATCACCGCAGGCAACCTGGTGACCGCCGACGTCACCGCGCTGACCAGCGTGGTCTCCACCGACAAGGTCTACGCCTACTTCGACGCCGACGAACGTGTCTTCCTCAAGTACACCCAACTCGCCCGCCAAGGCCAGCGCGGCCAGGCCACGCCGGTCTACATGGGCCTGTCCGACGAGGACGGCAATCCACACCTGGGCCAGATGAATTTCGTCGACAACCAGGTCAACCCGCAGACCGGTACGATCCGTGGCCGGGCCGTGTTCGACAACAAGGACGGCACCTACACCCCTGGCCTGTATGCCCGACTGAAGCTGGTGGGCAGCGGCACTTATTCCGCCGTGCTGATCAACGACGAAGCCGTGGGCACCGACCTGGGCAAGAAATTCGTGCTGGTGATGGACGCCGAGAACAAGCCGGCCTACCGCGCCGTCGAGCTGGGGCCGAAGATCGAAGGCCTGCGCATCGTGCGTAACGGCCTGAGCAAGGACGACACCATCATCGTCAAGGGCCTGCAGCGGGCTCGTCCAGGTTCGCCGGTCACACCTGAAACCGTGCCGATGGCCAGCGACGAAACCATTGCCGCCCTCGCACAACAACGTAAAGCGCTAGAAGCCAGCAACCTGCCCCAAGTCGCGCCATCCAAGGACGCGTCAGGGGCGGCAGGCAAACTGGCCGCTGCGACCCCACGCGGTTAAGGGACTGAATCCAAGATGAAATTTTCCCAGTTCTTCATTTCGCGGCCGATCTTCGCAGCGGTACTTTCGCTGCTGATCCTGATCGCCGGCGCCATCTCGCTGTTCCAATTGCCGATCAGCGAATACCCGGAAGTCGTGCCGCCGACCGTGGTCGTGCGCGCAAACTTCCCAGGTGCCAACCCCAAGGTCATCGGCGAGACCGTAGCCGCTCCTTTGGAACAAGCCATCACCGGCGTCGAGAACATGTTGTACATGTCCTCGCAGTCCACCGCCGATGGCAAGATCACCCTGACCATCACCTTCGCCCTGGGCACCGACCTAGACAACGCCCAGGTGCAGGTGCAGAACCGCGTCACCCGGACCGAGCCCAAGCTGCCGGAAGAAGTGACCCGGATCGGCATCACGGTGGACAAGGCGTCGCCCGACCTGACCATGGTCGTGCACTTGACCTCGCCGGACAAACGCTACGACATGCTCTACCTGTCCAACTACGCCCTGCTCAACATCAAGGATGAGCTGGCGCGCCTGGGCGGCGTGGGTGATGTGCAGCTGTTCGGCATGGGTGACTACTCCCTGCGGGTCTGGCTGGATCCGAACAAGACCGCTTCGCGCAACCTGACCGCCACCGACGTGGTCACCGCGATCCGCGAACAGAACCGCCAGGTGGCTGCCGGCGCCCTGGGTGCGCCGCCAGCGCCCAATGCCCAGGCTTTCCAGCTGTCGATCAATACCCAAGGGCGCCTTGTGAATGAGGAGGAGTTCGAGAACATCATCATTCGTTCCGGCGCCAACGGTGAGATCACTCGCCTGAAAGACATCGCCCGGGTCGAACTGGGCTCCAGCCAATACGCTCTGCGTTCGCTGCTGGACAACCAGCCGGCGGTGGCGATCCCGATCTTCCAGCGTCCAGGCTCCAACGCCATCCAGATCTCCAACGATGTTCGCGAGAAAATGGAAGAGTTGAAGAAGGGCTTCCCGGCCGGGATGGACTACAGCATTGTCTATGACCCGACGATCTTCGTCCGCGGCTCCATCGAGGCAGTGGTGCACACCCTGTTCGAAGCGCTGATCCTCGTGGTGCTGGTGGTGATCCTGTTCCTGCAGACCTGGCGTGCATCGATCATCCCGCTGGTGGCTGTACCGGTGTCGCTGATCGGTACGTTCGCGGTGATGCACCTGTTCGGCTTCTCGCTGAACGCCCTCTCATTGTTCGGCCTGGTACTGGCGATCGGTATCGTGGTGGACGACGCCATCGTGGTGGTGGAGAACGTCGAGCGAAACATCGAACTGGGGCTCACCCCAGTGGAAGCGACCAAGCGCGCCATGGGCGAAGTGACTGGTCCGATCATCGCCACCGCCCTGGTGCTGTGCGCGGTGTTCGTTCCGGCGGCGTTCATCAGTGGCTTGACCGGACAGTTTTATAAGCAGTTCGCCCTGACCATCGCCATCTCGACAGTGATTTCGGCGGTCAACTCCCTGACCCTGTCGCCAGCCTTGGCTGCCGTGTTGCTCAAAGGCCATGACGCGCCCAAGGACCGTTTCTCGAAGTTTTTGGACAAGCTCTTCGGTGGCTGGCTGTTCCGTCCGTTCAACCGTTTCTTCGAGCGTGCCAGTCACGGTTACGTGGGCACCGTCGCCCGAGTGATTCGTAGCAGCGGCATCGCCCTGGTGCTCTATGCGGGCCTGATGGTGTTGACCTTCTTCGGTTTCTCCACCACCCCGACCGGTTTCGTGCCCGGCCAGGACAAGCAATACCTGGTGGCCTTCGCCCAATTGCCGGACGCCGCGAGCCTGGACCGTACCGAAGACGTGATCAAACGCATGTCGGACCTGGCCCTCAAGCAACCGGGGGTTGAAAGCGCCGTGGCCTTCCCGGGCCTGTCGATCAACGGCTTCACCAACAGCCCGAACGCCGGCATCGTGTTCGTGACCCTCAAGCCCTTCGACGAGCGCAAGGACCCGAGCATGTCGGCCGGCGCCATCGCCGGAGCCTTGAACGGCCAGTACGCCGGGATCCAGGAAGCCTACATGGCGATCTTCCCACCGCCGCCAGTACAGGGCCTGGGCACGATCGGTGGTTTCCGCCTGCAAATCGAAGACCGAGGCAACCTGGGCTACGACGAGCTGTACAAAGAAACCATGAACATCATCACCAAGAGCCGCAGCGTGCCGGAACTGGCCGGGTTGTTCACCAGCTACACCGTGAACGTGCCCCAGGTCGATGCTGCCATCGACCGTGAAAAAGCCAAGACCCACGGCGTGGCCGTCAGCGACATCTTCGACACCCTGCAGATCTACCTGGGTTCGCTGTATGCCAACGACTTCAACCGTTTCGGCCGCACCTACCAGGTCAACGTCCAGGCCGAGCAGCAGTTCCGTCTCGAGTCGGACCAGATCGGCCAGCTCAAGGTGCGCAACAACCGTGGCGAGATGATCCCACTGGCGACCTTCATCAAGGTCAGCGACACCTCGGGGCCGGACCGCGTGATG
The DNA here is from genome assembly GCF_030687595.1 of Pseudomonas sp. FP2300. Taxonomy (NCBI): domain Bacteria; kingdom Pseudomonadati; phylum Pseudomonadota; class Gammaproteobacteria; order Pseudomonadales; family Pseudomonadaceae; genus Pseudomonas; species Pseudomonas sp. FP2300. The sequence continues at coordinate 3,388,211 of NZ_CP117440.1, read as the reverse complement.
CACTACAACGGCTTTATCACCGCTGAAATCAACGGTGCCGCCGCCCCGGGCTACAGCTCCGGCCAGGCAGAAAAAGCCATTGAGAAGCTGCTCAAGGACGAATTGCCCAACGGCATGACGTACGAATGGACCGACCTGACCTACCAGCAGATCCTCTCGGGCAACACCGCGCTGTTCGTGTTCCCGCTCTGCGTACTGCTGGCGTTCCTGGTGCTCGCGGCCCAGTACGAAAGCTGGAGCCTGCCATTGGCGGTGATCCTGATCGTACCGATGACCCTGCTGTCAGCGATTACCGGGGTGATCCTCTCCGGTGGCGACAACAACATCTTTACCCAGATCGGCTTGATCGTACTGGTGGGGCTTGCCTGCAAGAACGCGATCCTGATCGTCGAGTTCGCCAAGGACAAACAGCTCGAAGGCATGAACCCGCTGGCGGCGGTCCTCGAAGCGTGCCGCCTGCGTCTGCGGCCGATCCTGATGACCTCCTTCGCCTTCATCATGGGCGTGGTGCCCCTGGTGTTCTCCAGCGGCGCGGGTGCGGAAATGCGCCATGCCATGGGTGTGGCGGTGTTCTCCGGGATGCTCGGCGTGACCTTCTTCGGCCTGCTGCTCACCCCCGTGTTCTATGTACTGATCCGCAACTTCGTCGAGCGCAGCGAGGCCCGCAAGGCGGCCCGGGCTTTGAAACTGGAGGCGCAACAATGAGTTTGAAAGCGTTCATGCCGAGCTTGCTGGTATTGGCACTGAGTGCCTGTGCCGTGGGCCCGGACTACAAGGCCCCGCAAACGGAGGCGGCGAACATCACCACCGCCACCGACGGCGCCGCCGGCCAGAAGAATTTCGACCGCGCCCGTTTCGAAGGCATCTGGTGGCAGCAATTCGACGACCCGACGCTCAACGCGTTGGTGACTCGCTCCCTGGAAGGCAACCGCGAGTTGCGCGTAGCCTTCGCCCGCCTGCGGGCAGCCCGGGCGATTCGCGATGACGCCAGCAATGACGCCATGCCCACCATCACCAGCCGCGCCAGCAGCAACCTGGGCAAAGGCCAGGTCCCGGGGCAGACCACCGACCGGGTCAATACCGAGCGTTACGACCTGGGCCTGGACATGGCCTGGGAGCTGGACTTGTTCGGACGCATCCAGCGCAACCTGGAAGCCACCGATGCCGACCAGCAGGCCGCCGAAGCCGATCTCTATCAGTTGCAGGTGACGATGATCGCCGAGCTGGTGGACGCCTACGGTCAACTGCGCGGCGCCCAGCTGCGGGAAAAGATCGCCCTGGCGAACCTGAAGAACCAGCAGGACTCGCGCAAGATCACCGAAAGCCTGCGTGATGCCGGCGTCGGCGACCAGCTCGACGTGGTCCGCGCCGATGCCCGCCTGGCCTCGGTGGAAGCCAGCGTCCCGCAGTTGCAGGCCGAACAAGTGCGCCAACGCAATCGCATCGCCACTTTGCTGGGTGAGCGCCCGGACAAATTGAGCGTGGACCTGAGCCCGAAACAGTTGCCAGCCATCGCCAAGGCCCTGCCCATCGGCGACCCGGGTGAGCTGCTGCAACGGCGCCCGGACATTCTCAGCGCCGAACGCCAACTGGCCGCTGCCACGGCGCGCATCGGCGTGGCCAAGGCTGACCTGTTCCCACGGGTCAGCCTGAGCGGTTTCCTGGGCTTTACCGCCGGACGCGGCTCGCAGATCGGCTCCTCGGCCGCCAATGCCTGGGCGCTGGGCCCGAGCATTACCTGGGCCGCCTTCGACCTGGGCAGCGTGCGGGCTCGCTTGCGCGGTGCCAGCGCCGAGGCGGACGGTGCCCTGGCGACCTACGAACAGCAAGTGCTGCTGGCCCTGGAGGAATCGGAGAATGCCTTCAGTGACTACGGCAAGCGCCAGCAACGGCTGATCTCGCTGATCCGTCAGAGCGAATCGAGCCGTGCCGCCGCCGACCTGGCCGAGATTCGCTACCGCGAAGGCACCGTGGACTTCCTCGTGCTGCTCGACGCCCAACGTGAACGCCTGGCCGCCGAAGACACCCAGGCCCAGGCGGAAGTGGACCTGTACCGCGGCATCGTCGCGATCTACAAGGCCCTGGGTGGCGGCTGGAAACCGGAGACCGTTGCCAGCAACTGATCCGCCCTGCTCAACCGAGCTCCTTTGGTTGGCCGCAACCAACCAAATCCTTGCCCCGCGTTTCATTCGGACGCGGGGCTTTTTTTCGCCAGCGACTCCACAGATTCAGCATTCAGCACAACCCCTGTGGGAGCGAGCCTGCTCGCGATAGCGGTGGGTCAGCTTGCATAGATGTTGAAGATACCGACGCCGTCGCGAGCAGGCTCGCTCCTACATGGGTTTTGGGGAGGGTCACAGATCTGCATCCACAATCACCGGTGGAGCGAGATGCGTCACAAGGTTTGACTCAAGCCCCCACCTGACCGAAGCTTGCGACATTTCAAGCTTCTGGTAATGGATTTCCTGCATGCCCTCGCCTCGCCGCCGCTATCTGCTTCTCAGCCTCTGTATCCTGTTGGTGATCGGTCTTGTCGCAGTGTGGCTACGCAGCACCACCCCGCAAATCCCCGAAGCGATCAAGCGTGGCTACAGTGAAGCCTTGGAAAACGCCCGCAACGGGCAGCCAGGGGCGGCGCGGATGCTCTACCAGCAACTGGGGCGCCCGGACCTCTCGCCCAAGCGCCGCGTGTGGCTGCACGCCGAACTGCCCAACTACCCCAGCCCCCAGGCCTTGAAACTGGCGGACGCGGATCTGCACAGCGAATCACCGGACGTGCGCAAGGCAGCCATCGGCAGCATCGTCGGTCTGGTGCCGACGGGCCAGCGCAGCCTGTTGCTCGGCTCGCTGCTGGACGATGACGACCCGAACGTCCGGTTCGCTGCCGTGAATGCGCTGCTGGGCCTGTCACCGGATGATCTGGGCTTGTACTTCGGTGCAATGCAGATCGCCATCGATACCTGGGAACAGGTACTCGAGGACGGCCCGAAAACCGCCGAGACCCACTACCAACTCGCCCGGCTGCACCTGCACAACGCCGAGTTGAAGAAAGCCCAACTGGCCCTTGAGCAGGCCCTGCGCCTGCAACCGGACAACCTGCCGGCGCTGGTCATGCAGATCGAAGTGCTGGACAAACAGGGCCAGGGCGAAGCCGCGCGACAATTGCTTGCCCGACAGTTGCAAACCCAGCCAGCGTCGGCTTATCTGCAACATGCGCTGGGCATGTGGCTGCTGCAACACGGCCAGAGCGAGTATGCGGTGCTCGGCCTGGCGAAAGCCGTGGAGCTGGAGCCCGAGAACCGCCATTACCGCTATGACCTGGCAACTACCCTGCATGCCGAGCAGGAAGTGGAAGCCGCGCAGAAACAGCTACAGGAAATCGTCCAGCGCTACCCCGCCGACCGCAAGGCCCGGGTGTTGCTGATCAACTATTGGAAGGAAACAGGTCAATTGCAGAACGTTCAAATCCTGTTGGCGCAACTTGAACAGCTGAATCCCGATGACCCGGCGTTGCAACAGGGTCTGTAGGCCCTGGTTGCACGCTGAAAGTTGTGCAGTACACCGCGTTTTGTAGATGTAAGCGGAACCGCCATCACCGCCAAAGGTCAAGTGTTCAGGCAGTTAATTTCAGGCGCTACCCCGCCTGCTGCCCACTTCCCTAGTCATGAGAGGGCTATTTTTGTCTACATCTAACGAGTTGATCAGTGCAAAAGCCGCCACCGGCATCGAAGGACTGGACGATGTCCTTTCCGGTGGTTTGTCCCGCGGCCACGTGTTCCTGCTTGAGGGAGAACCGGGGACTGGTAAGACCACGGTCGCGCTGCATTTTCTGTTGGCCGGCGCCAAGGCTGGCGAGCGCTCGTTGTACATCACGCTATCGGAAACCGAGCGTGAACTGCGTCAGGGCGCAACCTCCCACGGGTGGACGCTGGACGACAATATTCATATTTTCGAGCTGACCCCGCCCGAAAGCCTGCTCAATGCCGAACACCAGCAGAGTCTGCTGTACTCCTCGGACCTGGAGCTGGGCGAAGCGACCCGGCAGATCTTCGAAGTGGTCGAACGGGTCAAGCCGACCCGGGTCGTGCTCGACAGCCTGTCGGAGATCCGCCTGCTGGCGCAAAGCTCCCTGCGTTACCGTCGCCAGATCCTGGCGATCAAGCACTACTTCGTGCGCTACGACGCCACGGTCCTGCTGCTCGACGACCTGACCACCGAGTCCCTCGACAAAACCGTGCACAGCGTCGCCCACGGCGTGATTCGCCTGGAAGAACTGACCCCCAACTATGGCGCCGAGCGGCGGCGGATCCGGGTGGTCAAGTATCGCGGGCAGAAGTACCGCGGCGGCTACCATGACTTCACCATCATGGGCGATGGCGTGCACGTCTTCCCGCGCCTGGTGGCTGCCGAACACCGCGGCCGGTACCTGCGCCAGCAACTCTCCAGCAGCATCGGCGAAATGGATGCGCTGCTCGGCGGCGGTATCGAGACCGGCTCCAGCACCTTGATCCTGGGCCCGGCAGGGACCGGCAAGTCGCTGATTGCGCTGATTTTTGCCGCAGCCGCCGTGCATCGCGGCGAGAAAGCGGCACTGTTCATCTTCGATGAAGAACTGGGCTTGCTGTTCGAGCGCATGAATAACATCGGCATCGATCTGCGGGCCTTGCAGGAGACCGGCAACCTGCTGATCGAACAAGTGGACGCCGCCGAGCTGTCCCCGGGCGAGTTCTCCCACCGCGTGCGCCGTTGCGTCGATGAGGGCGACATCAAAACCGTGGTCATCGACAGCATCAACGGCTACCAGGCGGCCATGCCGGAAGAGAACGCCCTGGTGCTGCACATGCATGAATTGTTGCTCTATCTCAACCGCAAGGGTGCGGCGACTTTCATGACGGTTGCCCAGCACGGGCTGGTAGGCGACATGCAAGCGCCCGTGGACATTACCTATCTGGCCGACACGGTGATTCTGTTGCGATATTTCGAAGCACTGGGCAAGGTTCGCCGCGCGATTTCCATCATCAAGAAACGCACCGGCAGCCACGAGTCCACCATCCGCGAATACCGCATCAGCGGCCAGGGCATGACCATCGGTGAACCGCTGGAAGCATTCCAGGGCGTATTGCGTGGCGTGCCGACCTACATGGGAGCGGATCACCCGCTGCTCAAGGATGATCTCCAGTGACCTTGAGCGAGCCCCTGTCGGAGCGGGCATTGATCCTCGCGCCACTGGGACGAGACAGCCAGATCGCCTTGATGATCCTCAACGAGGCCGGTTTTGCGGGCCTCATCTGCCGTCATCTGAGGCATTTGTGCCAGGAACTGGAAGACGGTGCCGGCCTGCTCGTGATTTCCTCGGAAGCCTTGGTCGGGCCCGACCTGGAAACGCTGTCCCTGCATATCGAGCAACAGCCGGCCTGGTCCGACCTGCCCATTGTCTTGCTGACCCATCATGGCGGCCCGGAACAGAACCCGGCGGCACGTATCGGTGCGCAATTGGGCAACGTCACCTTCCTCGAGCGCCCTTTCCACCCGGTGACCCTGATCAGCCTGGTGACCACCGCCCTGCGCGGCCGCCGAAGGCAGTACGAAGCCCGCGACCGCTTGATCGACCTGAGTAATAGTGAGCTGCGGCTGCAAAACACTCTCGAAACCCTCGAGCAGCAGGTGGAAGAGCGCACCGCCCAACTGCGCCACAACGAAGAAGCCCTGCGTCAGTCGCAGAAAATGGAGGCCGTCGGCCAATTGACCGGCGGTATCGCCCACGACTTCAACAACATGCTCACCGGGATCATCGGCAGCCTCGAACTGCTGCGTCGACGCCTGGCCCGGGGCCGCACCGAGGACCTGGACAGCCTGATCGACCTGGGCGTGACCTCGGCCAACCGCGCTGCCGGCCTGACCCATCGCCTGCTGGCGTTTTCCCGACGACAATCGCTGGACTCCAAAGCCGTCCAGATGAACACGCTGGTGCTGTCCATGGGCGAGCTGCTGCAACGCAGCCTCAACGAAAGCATCCACCTGGACATGCAGTTGGACGAACAACTCTGGATCGCCGAAGCCGACCCCAACCAACTGGAAAGTGCCCTGCTCAACCTGGTCCTCAACGCCCGGGATGCCATGCCCAACGGCGGGAACCTGGTGGTGCGGACCTCTAACCGACACCTGGACGCCGACTTCACTGACGCCTACACCAACCTGGAACCCGGCGACTATGTGGTGCTAAGCGTACAGGACAGTGGCTGCGGCATGCCCGAAGCCGTCATCGGCCGCGCTTTCGACCCCTTCTTCACCACCAAGCCAATCGGCCAGGGCACCGGGCTGGGCCTGTCGATGATCTATGGCTTCAGCAAGCAGTCGCGTGGCCATGTGACCATCGACAGCGAAGTCGACAAAGGCACCATCGTAAATCTTTACCTGCCGCGTTTTCGCGGCGAAGAAATACATGAACCCCAGGTCACCACCCAGCACGCACCGTATGCACAAGACGGTGAGACCGTGCTGATCGTCGAGGATGATCCAGCGGTGCGGGTGCTGGTCAGCGCGGTATTGAGCGAGCTGGGTTATGCCTTTGTGGAAGCGGCCGACGCCAACGGCGCGGTACCGATCCTCCAGTCAGGCCAACGTATCGACCTGCTAATCAGCGACGTGGGCCTGCCCGGCATGAATGGTCGGCAACTGGCGGAAATCGGCCGGCAGATCCGCCCGGACCTGCGGGTGCTGTTCATCACCGGCTATGCCGAACATGCAGCGGTACGCGGCGGTTTCCTTGACCCGGGAATGCAGATGATCACCAAGCCGTTCACGTTTGATTTGTTGACGGCCAAGGTGCGGGAGATGATCCAGGTTTGAGGCGATGGGAGGACATCGCCTGGGGGCATTTTGAGCACTGTGGCGAGGGAGCTTGCTCCCGCTGGGGTGCGAAGCGCCCCCAATCAAGCTGATCAAGACAATCTGACACACCCCCTTCGCCTGGCATTGGGGCTGCTGCGCAGCCCAGCGGGAGCAAGCTCCCTCGCCACAGGGGTTGCTGCCAGGATCTCCCCCTCTTCCTACCTACGACAACATCGACTGCATGATGCGCTGCAGCTCATCCAGGTCAAACGGCTTGTCCAGAATCGGCGCCTTGCGGGTGATGGGGCTATCGGTGTCGCGCACTTCCTGCGCGTAGCCACTGATGAAGATGACTTTCAGGTCGGGGCGCAACCGGACCGCCGGCTCAGCGATCTGCACACCGGTGATACCGCCCGGCAGGCGGAAGTCGGTAATCATCATGTCCAGGTGAGGCTTGCTCGCCAGGATCTCGAACGCCTGCTCGCCGTTTTCTGCCTGCAGCACCCGATACCCTTCGCCCGATAAATAGGCCGACAACACCATCAGGATCGACGGGTCATCCTCGACGATCAATACAACATCTTGCGCATCTTCACTCATGAGAAGCCTTTGTTCGATCAATAGCTGCTGATACGACCTTGGGGTCTCTCAGAGGTTGCGTCTGTTGGGCGGTTTTGTCCAAGACAGTTTTCTGCAAGGGCAGGCAAACACGAAACAACGCGCCTTCATTGAGCCGACTGTTGACCGTGATTGTCCCGCCATGGGCCGTGACGATCTGCTCGGAAATGAACAACCCCAGCCCAAGGCCTGCGGCGGCCGCCTTGGACGATACGCGCTCGAATTGCTGGAAGATACGCTTCTGGTTTTCCTCGCTGATACCGATGCCATGGTCCTGGACTTCGATGCAGGCATGCTCCGGCGTCTTGTAGACACGCACTTCGATCGGGCTCTTGCCGCCGTAGCGCAAGGCATTGGTCAACAGGTTCGAGACCACCTGCTCGATGCGAAACTCATCCCAAAGCCCCTCCACCGACGGTTCGGCCATGCAGGTCAACGAGCACTCGGCGATGGCGATCTGCGGCTGAAAATTGCGCAGCAGATTTTCCACCAGCGCCGTCAAGTTGAAGCGAGTCGGACGGATCGACAGCTTGCCGGTGCGAATCCGCGACACATCCAGCATGTCCTCGATCAGCCGGATCAGGCTCTTGATCTGCCGCTCGTCGCGTTCGACCATCGCCCGCACCTTGTCCAGGCTAAACGCCGCGGCGTTGTCCCGGGCCAAGTGCATCTTGCGCAACTGTGTCTCGAGAATGAGCCCATTGAGAGGCGTGCGCACCTCGTGGGCGACGATGGACATGAAGTCGTCACGCATGCGCACCGCCTGCTCCAGTTCACCGCGAGTAGCCTCCAGTTGCTGCAACAGGACCTCCTGCTCGCGGCGACTCTGCTCAAGGGCCACGACCTGCTCCTTCATGGCCTTTCGTTGGCGATACAGCTCGACGAACACATTGACCTTGCTCTTGACCGCCTGGGTGTCCAGTGGCTTGTGCAGGAAGTCCACCGCACCGTTTTCATAACCGGTAAAGGCATAGTTGCGCTCACGGCCGGCGGCACTGACGAAGATGATGGGAATGCTGCGGGTCTTCTCCGTACCGCGCATCAGCTCGGCCAGTTCGAAACCGTTCATCTCCGGCATCTGCACATCGATGATGGCCAGGGCAAAGTCGTGTTGCAGCAACAGGGACAGCGCTTCGTCCGCCGACAGGGCCTTGAAGACCTCGCGGTCGCCTCCCCTGATCAACGCTTCCAGGGCCAACAGATTCTCAGGCAGATCGTCGACGATCAGCAGTTTGGCTTGAATATCTCTTGGCATGTGGTTCATTCCAGCCCGGCCAGCAATTGGCCGATGCCCTGTAAAGTAAGGATATGGTCGGGCTTGTGCAGGGCCAGCGCCGCTTCGGGCATGGTCGAGACCTGGGCTTCGCCGGGGTCCTGGACCACCGTGATCCCGCCCAGCGCCTTGACCCTCGCCAAGCCCAGGGCTCCATCGTTGTTGGCACCGGTCAGCACCACGGCGAGCAGTTTCTGGCCGTAGGCATCGGCGGCCGACTCGAACAACACATCGATGGACGGCCGTGAATGGTGTACCGGTTCCTCCAGGCTCAACGACAGGCTACGGTCGGCCTCGACCGACAAGTGATAGCCGGGCGTGGCGACGTACAAGGTTCCCGGCACGATGTCCTGCTTGTCCCGGGCTTCCTCCACCGGCACCGCCAGACGATGACCGAACACATGGGCCAGTTGGCTGTTGCGCTCATCCGGCAAGTGCAATACCACCATGATGGGCACGCCAAAGCCTTTGCGCAGGTGTCCGAACACCCTGAGCAGCGCTTCGACACCGCCGGCCGACGCACCGACGACAATGGCCTCGATGGGCGAATTGGATCTGTCCTTCGTGTGGTTCATAACTTGCGATAGATCCGTTCCTGTTTGACCAACGGCTCGAATCGATGGCCGTAAGCCGAGAAATCCAGCGTTTCCTTACTGCCCAATACCAGGAAACCACGGTGACAAAGGGACTCATGAAACAATCCAAACGCACGATCTTGTAGCTTTTTATTGAAATATATCAATACGTTACGACAAGAAATTAACTGAGTCTCTGAGAAGACACTGTCGGTCGCCAGGCTGTGATCGGCAAAGGTCACGTTCTCGCACAGGGTTTTGTCGAACATCGCATAATCGTAGGCGGCGGTATAGTAATCGGCAAACGAGCGCCGCCCTCCGGCATTCTGGTAGTTCTGGGTATAGGTGCGCACGTTTTCCAGGGAAAAAATCCCCTGCTTGGCTTTTTCCAACGAACGCGGATTGATATCGGTGGCATAGATGAATGTGCGGTCCAGCAGGCCCTCTTCGCGCAGCAGGATCGCCATGGAGTAGACCTCCTCCCCCGTGCTGCAACCGGCGATCCAGATCTTGATCGAAGGATAGGTCCTGAGCAACGGCACGACTTCCTCGCGAATGGCCAGGAAATGCGAAGGGTCGCGAAACATCTCGCTGACGGGGATCGTCAACAGTTGCAGCAACTGCATGAACGCTCCCGGATCGTGCAGTACGCGCTCCTGCAATGCCGAAATGGTCTTGCACTCGAATTGGTTCAGCGCATGGTGGACCCGGCGCTTGACCGAGGCACCGGAATAATCGCGAAAATCGTAGCTGTACTTGAGGTAGATCGCTTCGATCAACAAACGCAGTTCAATGTCAGAGTCACGTTCCACTAAATTCTTTCCATATTCGGCAACCACACGCGAATCAGCGAAAACAGACGATCCAGATCGATCGGTTTGGCCAGGTAGTCATTGGAACCCGCCGCCAGGCAGCGTTCCTGGTCATCCTTCATGGCCTTGGCCGTCACGGCAATAATGGGCAGCTTGCGCCAGCGCGGGTCCTTGCGGATCAGCGCGGTGGCCTCGAAACCGTCCATCTCCGGCATCATTACATCCATCAGCACCAGGTCGATGTCGTCGAATTCGTTCAGGCGATCGATCGCCTCGAAGCCGTTACGGCCGATGACAACGATGGCCCCCTTCGCCTCCAGGGCGCTGGTCAGGGCAAAGATGTTGCGCACATCGTCATCCACCAGCAGCACTTTGCGGCCTTCAAACACCTTGTCGCGGCTGCGGGCAGTCTTGAGCATCCGCTGCCGTTCATGGGACAACCGGGATTCGACTTTGTGCAAAAAGAGTGTCACCTCGTCCAGCAGGCGCTCTGGCGAACGAGCGCCCTTGATGATGATCGAGCGTGAATACTTGCGCAGTTCGGCTTCTTCGTCGCGGGTCAGGTTGCGCCCGGTGTAGACGATCACCGGTGGGAAGGAACAGATGTCTTCGCTGGACATGCGCTTGAGCAGGTCATTGCCGAGCATGTCCGGCAACTTGAGGTCGATGATCATGCAGTCGTAGACGTTGCTCCGTAGCAGGTCCAGGGCTTGCTGGGCCAGGCCAACGGCAGTGATCTCTATGTCATCGTCGCCGATCAGGCGGGTAATGCTGTCGCGTTGCAGGTCATCGTCCTCCACCAGCAGCACGCGCTTGACCTTCTGGGTCAGCTTGGCTTCCAGGCGGGCGAATACATCCTTGAGCTCTTCGCGAGTGGTCGGCTTGACGGCATAGCCAATGGCGCCCATGTGCATGGCGGCTTCGACGCGGTCTTCGACGGAAATCACGTGCACCGGGATGTGCCGGGTTTCGGCCCGCTCCTTGAGCCGCTGCAACACCGTCAGCCCGGAATGGTCTGGCAGGCGCATGTCCAGCAGGATCGCGTCGGGGGCCAGTTGCAAAGCCAGGTCAAAACCTTCATCGGCGCCGTGAGCTACCAGGCATTGATAGCCGAGTTCGTGGGCCAGGTCGAACAGGATCCGGGCGAAACCGGGCTCATCTTCGATCACCAGGATGCAGCGGGTGTCGAACGGTGCCTTGTCGCGGTCGTCGGCAAATCGGGCAATCGGCGTGTCCACCTCTGCGATCAGCGGTGCCGGTGCGGCTTTTGGCGCAGCCGGTGCTGGCGCGGCAGCCGTCGGGGTGAACGTCATCGGCTCTATCGGTGTGTCCCCGGGCTCGACATAACGTTCAGGCATTACTAACGTAAACACGCTGCCCTGCCCCGGTTCGCTGGAAACGGAGATCGAGCCGCCCAGCAACGCGGCCAGGTCCCGGGAAATGGACAAGCCCAGGCCGGTGCCGCCGTAACGACGATTGGTCGTGCCATCGGCCTGGCGGAACGCTTCGAAGATGCTCTGCTGCTGATCGGCGGCGATGCCGATCCCCGAGTCGCGCACCATGAACGCGATGCCCGAGCCTGGTTGGCCGGCCACGGACAGGCAGACGGAACCTTGCTCGGTGAACTTCACGGCATTGGACAGCAGGTTCTTGATCACCTGCTCCAGGCGCTGGCGGTCGGTATAGAGCATCGTCGGCGCATCGGGTAGCAGTTGGACCTCGAACCTCAGGCCCTTATCCGCCGCCAGCGGCTCGAACATATCCCGCAACCCATCCACCAAACGCTGCACGCTGGTGTTTTCCGGGCGCACTTCCAGCTTTCCGGCCTCGACCTTGGAGATGTCGAGAATATCGTTGATCAGGTTCAGCAGGTCGTTGCCAGCGGAGTAGATCGACTCGGCAAACTTGACCTGCTCCTCGCTGAGGTTTTTCTGCGGGTTTTCCGCCAGCAGCTTGGACAGGATCAGCGAGCTGTTGAGCGGCGTGCGCAGCTCGTGGGACATGTTGGCCAGGAACTCTGACTTGTACTTGCTCGAACGCTGCAGCTCTTCGGCGCGCTCCTGCAACTGGATCTGGGCCAGGTTCAGTTCGCTGTTCTTCTGGTCCATGGCGTCGCGCTGCTCGGCCAATTGCTCGTTGGTCTGCTCCAGCTCCTGCTGCTGGGTTTCCAGGTGGGCCTGGGATTCCTTGAGGATGCGCGACTGTTCTTCCAGTTCCTCGTTGGCGGTCTTGAGTTCTTCCTGCTGGACCTGCAGCTCTTCGTTCAACTGCTGGGTTTCGGCCAGCACTTCCTGCAAGCGCTGGCGATAACGGGCCGCTTCGATCGAGGTGCCGATATTGCCGGAAATCAGCTCCAGCAGCTCGACGTCGCGCTCGGTCAATGGCCGCAGGAAGCCCAGCTCGATGACACCGTTGATCCGGTCATCGTCACTGGTAGGCACCACCAGTACGCTGTTGGGCAGGCCTCGCCCCAACCCGGAGCTGACTTTCAGATAGTCGTCCGGTACGTCATCCAGGCGGATGAGGCGTCCCTGTTGCACAGCCTGGCCAGCGATGCCTTCACCGTCGACGATCACTTGCTGCTGTTCGTCATCCTCCCGGGACAGGCCGTAGGTGGCGACGCGCTTGAGGACACCATTTTCTTCCCGCGCATAAAGCGCAGCGACCGCGACATCCAGGTACTTCGCGCAGAACTGCAGGATGTTGCGGCCCAACAGGTTCAGGGACAACTGCCCCAGGACCTGCTCGGCCAGCAGCGTCTGGCCATTGCGCAACCAGGCCTGTTTCTCCAGGTGCAAGGCGCTGCGCTGCTGGACTTTCAGGCTGGCGCTGTAGCTGTTGGACAGGCTCAGCAGATCCCGGCGACCGACGTAGGCCAGCAACCCGCTGACCGCGGCGACGAACAGCAGGTACAGGGCAATGCTCCAGACCGTGGTGGTGCGTACATCCTGGTTGCGCGCCGCACGCAGTTGCTGCTCGGTCTCGACGATGTCTTCGAAAGACTTGCGAATTTCATCGGTCAGGCGCTTGCCCCGCCCGGCCTTTACCGCGCCCCGGTAATCGCCGCTGCTGCGTTGCAGGTCGATCATGCTCTGGGCGTAATTGGCCCACTCCGTCTGAAGGGCTTGTATCTTGTGCAGGCGGTCGGTCTGGACGGGGTTGTCGGCTGTCAATTCCAACAGAGTGTCCAACGCGACAGCGATCCGCGGCTTGGCTACTTCGTAGGGGTCGAGGAAATGCTCGTCACCGCTCAGAAGGTAGCCACGCATGCCGGTTTCCAGGTCCACGCTCAGTTTGAGCGCTTCGTTGGCATTATTGATCACCCTGTCGGTATGCCCGACCCATTGGATCACCGACAGCAGGTACGTGATCAGGATGATGAAAAACACCGCGCTGAGGGCGCCCATGCCCAGCGGCAGGCTGATATTGCGGCTCAGGAGTTTACGAAAACTTTTCTCGTCGACCGAAGACGAAGGAGTCATGGAAAGGGCCTTGGTGGACAGTTGAAAACCGTGGAGTTTGCCCGAAAAACGGCGGTTGGATCCACACTTTCCGACGAGTCAAAGACGCAAGTCCCGCGACGATCTGCCTTGTAGCAAGGAAGCGACTATCCTAGTCAGCTCTTGTACTATAGATCCTTTCTTGTACAACCCAGGGAACTTGTGCCGCCTTGGCACTTACTCATGAATGAGGCCGTATTTTTTACCTTCCCTCCCGTCCCTATCTTCGAGAATGTCAACTATGTCCACCCCTCCTCCTGCCATCCCGCCCACCATCCTGGTAGTCGAAGACGACGACATTGTGCGGATGTTGATCGTCGACGTACTGGAGGAACTGGAATACCAGGTGCTGGAGGCGGACGGTTGTGAGCAAGCACTGGCATTTTTACGCGACGAGGAGCAGGCCATCGCCCTGATGATGACCGATGTCGGCCTGCCGGTGATGGACGGGCGGGAGTTGGCCAAGCAGGCTCGGTCCGTGCGCCCGGACCTGCCGGTGCTGTTTGCCAGCGGGTATGCCGAAAGCATCGACGTGCCTGAAGGCATGTCGGTGATCGGCAAGCCCTTCTCCATCGATCAGCTGCGTGACAAGGTCAAGCGCATTCTTTCTTGAGCCGGATCGCATTCTTGGTCACTATCGGCGCCCCGCGCGCCGATGGCGCCTGATCCGCTTCGAGGAATCCCCTGCCCATGCTGCCCCCCACCGCCACCAAGGTCCTGGTTATCGGCTATGTCTGGCCCGAGCCGCGTTCATCGGCTGCCAGTGGGCACGTCATGCAGATCCTCGACACTTTTCTCGGGCAAGGCTGGGACATCACGTTCAGCAGCCCGGCAAACCCCGGCGAAAACCGCGCGGACCTGATCACACTGGGCATCCGCGAAGTGCCCATCGAACTCAACAGCAGCAGCTTCGACGCGTTCATCCGTGAACTGGCGCCCGACATCGTGCTGTTCGACCAGTTCATGATGGAAGAGCAGTTCGGCTGGCGGGTCGAGAAGCACTGCCCCGACGCCCTGCGGCTGCTGGAGACCTCCGATCTGCAAAGCCTGCGCCACGCCCGGCATCAGCGCCTGAAGGACCGTTTGAAGCGCGACGAGGCCAACGAGGATTTCAGCGACCTCTTCGCCCCGGCCCTGGCCGAGGAATTCCAGCTTATGGCCGACACCGACCTGGCCAAGCGGGAAATCGCCGCCCTGTATCGTTGCGACCTCGCCCTGATGGTGTCCGAGGTGGAAATCGAACTGTTGGTGGAACATTTCAAGTTGCCCCGCAGCCTGCTGCACTGGTGCCCGTTGATGTTGGATCTGCCCGGTGAACAATCGGTGCCGTTCGAGGAACGAGCGCATTTCCTGAGCATCGGCAACTTCCGCCATGCGCCGAACTGGGACGCCGTGCTCTGGATGAAAAACGCCGTCTGGCCACTTATCCGCCAACAATTGCCCGGCGCGCAACTGCACCTGTACGGCGCCTACACGCCGCCCAAGGCTGCCGCGCTGCATAACCCGGCCCAGGGCTTTCATATCATGAACTGGGCCGAGGACGCCTTGCAGGTCATGTCGGCGGCGCGCATCTGCCTGGCGCCGTTGCGTTTCGGCGCCGGCATCAAGGGCAAGCTGATCGACGCCATGCTCTGTGGCACACCCAACGTCACCACGCCCGTGGGGGCCGAAGACATGCACGGCGACATGCCCTGGCCCGGCGCGATTGCCCAGAGTGCCGAAGGTATCGCCAACGCGGCAGTGCAGTTGTATCGCGACCAGGGGCGCTGGACCCAGGCCCAGGCTGCCGGCCTCGCCCTGCTCGCAAACCGCTACCGGCAACAGGTGCACGGCCCGGCGCTGATCGCAAGCATCAATGCTTGCCGGGCGAACCTGGTGCAACGCCGCCGGGACAATTTCACCGGCAGCATGCTGCGTCACCACCAGCACAAAAGCACCCAGTACATGTCCCAGTGGATCGAAGAAAAAAATCGCAACGCTTAGAAGTCAGAGTGGCACCCGCCTGGCGAAGGGGGCATTATCCAACGGCGATAACAATAAAAGCGCCAGGCCCATGACCCGACCAGCCAGAGTCACCGACCCTTCCTATGAATTGATGGACGACCATAACGGGCTGTCCATCATCTACCGCCAGCACGGTTTCCCCTGCCCGCTGGTGCGCTGGCATTTCCACAAGGAATACGAGCTGCACCTGATCGTGGCCAGTTCCGGCAAGGTGTTCATTGGCGATTACATCGGCAACTTCTATCCGCAGTCGCTGTTTCTGACCGGCCCCAACCTGCCCCACAACTGGATCAGTCAGGTGGCCGAGGACGAAGTGGTGCCCAAGCGCGACATGCTGGTGAATTTCACCGATGAGTTGTTCGAAAGCGGCCACCAGGTATTCGCCGAACTCAAGACCGTCGCACCGCTGCTTGAACGCGCCCAGTACGGTATCGAGTTCCGCTGCAAGCGCACCATCCGCCAGGCCATGATCCTGATGCAACGCATCGCCGATTCCCAGGGCATGAGCCGCCTGGGGCATTTTTTCATCCTGATGGAACTGCTGGCCGCCACGGACGACTATCAACTGCTTTCCGGCGCCACGGCCCCGCAAACGGCGGACGAACATAGCATCGACCGCACCAACCGCGCGGTGGACTACATCTTTGCCCACTACGCCCGGGAACTGTCCCTGGAAGAAGTGGCCGAGCATCTGGGCATGAAACCCACCTATTTCAGCCGGGTGTTCAAACAGGCCACCGGCCGCTGCTTCATTGAATTCGTCAATCGCCTGCGCATCAGCAAATCCTGCGAGTTACTGGCCGATGGCGACAAACCGGTGACCGACGTGTGCTTCGAATCCGGTTTCAACAACATCTCCAACTTCAACCGGCGTTTCCAGCAGCTCAAGGGCATGACCCCGTCCCACTACCGGCGACTGGCGGTGCAGCGGTTGACCGAGCAGAACCAGGGCTGAATCTCGGCTCATTTCTGTGGCGGGATTTATGTGGGAGCAAGGCTTGCCCGCGATGCAGACGCCTCGGTTCCCCGAAAGACCGTGTCAACTTCATCGCGGGCGAGCCTTGCTCCCACAGATAATTCCCATCGCCGCCCCATGCAGTGCAAAAAAGTATCAGCACAAGTGCGACGGATGATTTGTCATACCGTCCATTGAGGGCTGTAATCAGCGCACATTCTTCCCTTCATCCGGAAGACACAAAAACAATAACTGTCCTTCTGCAGCCTTTGGGCGCGGAAAAGGAGTGCGCGATGAAACCTTCGGTAAAAGCTCTGCTTGTCTCCACCTGCATGACCCTCAGCAGCGTCAGCTTTGGCGCACAGACCCTCACCATTGCCACCGTCAACAACAGCGACATGATCCGCATGCAAAAGCTCTCGAAAACCTTCGAGGCCGAGCACCCGGACATCAAGCTGAACTGGGTGGTGCTTGAAGAAAACGTCCTGCGCCAGCGCCTGACCACCGACATCGCCACCCAAGGCGGACAGTTCGACGTATTGACCATTGGCATGTACGAAGCTGCACTCTGGGGCGCCAAGGGCTGGCTGGAACCCATGAAAGACCTGCCCGCCTCCTATGACCTGGACGACGTCTTCCCTTCCGTGCGCGATGGCTTGTCGGTCAAGGGCTCGCTGTACGCCCTGCCGTTCTATGCCGAAAGCTCGATCACCTACTACCGCACCGACCTGTTCAAGGACGCCGGGCTGACCATGCCCGAACACCCTACCTGGACCCAGATCGGTGAGTTCGCCGAAAAACTCACCGACAAGACCAAGGAGCAATATGGCCTGTGTCTGCGCGGCAAGGCCGGTTGGGGCGAAAACATGGCGCTGATCACGACCCTGGCCAACGGTTTTGGCGCGCGCTGGTTCGATGAGAAGTGGCAGCCGCAGTTCAATGGCCCCGAGTGGAAGAATGCCTTGAACTTCTACGTCGACAACATGAAGAAATCCGGCCCGCCGGGCGCTTCCAGCAACGGTTTCAATGAAAACCTGGCGTTGTTCAACAGCGGCAAGTGCGCGGTCTGGGTCGATGCCAGCGTCGCCGGCTCGTTCGTCACCGACAAGACCCAGAGCAAGGTGGCCGATCACGTCGGATTCACCTTCGCCCCCCATGAAACGACCGACAAAGGCACCTCGTGGATGTACTCCTGGTCGCTGGCCATCCCCACCAGTTCCAAAGCCAAGGAAGCGGCCAAGGTCTTTACTTCCTGGGCGACGTCCAAGGAGTACAGCCAATTGGTCGCCAAGACCGATGGCATTGCCAACGTACCGCCAGGCACACGCACCTCGACCTACAGCGACGACTACATGAAGGCCGCGCCGTTTGCCAAGGTGACCCTGGAGTCGTTGAAAGTCGCCGACCCGAAAGCCCCCACGCTCAAGCCTGTGCCCTATATCGGCATCCAGTTGGTGACCATTCCCGAGTTCCAGGCCATCGGTACCCAGGTCGGCAAGTTCTTTTCGGGCGCGCTGACCGGCCAGCAGACCGTGGACCAGGCGTTGACCGCAGCGCAGTCCACCACCGAACGCGAGATGAAACGCGCCGGGTATCCCAAGTAAAGGCCTGTAAACATCCATTTGTGGCGAGGGAGCTTGCTCCCGCTGGCGGGCGAAGCCCGCCCTGGCGATCGAGAGGATTGCCTATCGGCATGGGCCCGCTGCGCGGTCCAGCGGGAGCAAGCTCCCTCGCCACAGGGAATGCGTCGCATAAGAGTAAGCACTCATGAATAGCTCAACGACAACTGCCAAAGCCCCAATCGAGATTGCCCCGCCGCCAGCGCGCAAGATCCGCCTGGCCAACCCCGGCTGGTTCCTGGTCAGCCCATCAGTCGCTTTATTGCTGCTGTGGATGATCGTGCCGCTGGGCATGACCGTCTATTTCTCGATGATTCGCTATAACCTGCTCTACCCCGGCGAAAACGAATTCGTGGGGCTGGAGAACTTCACTTATTTCCTCACCGACTCGGGCTTCATGCCCGGTGCGACCAATACCCTGCTGCTGGTGGGCAGCGTGTTGCTGATCAGTATCGTGCTAGGGGTGTTGATCAGTGCGCTGCTGGAAGCCAGTGAGTTTTTTGGGCGCGGCATCGTCCGGGTGCTGCTGATCTCGCCATTCTTCATCATGCCCACGGTGGGCGCGCTGATCTGGAAGAACCTGATTTTCCACCCGGTCTCGGGAATCCTTGCCTCGGTGTGGAAACTGTTCGGTGCCCAACCGGTGGACTGGCTGGCCCACTATCCGTTGCTGTCGATCATCATCATCGTGAGCTGGCAGTGGTTGCCCTTCGCGATCCTGATCCTGATGACCGCCATGCAGTCCCTCGACCAGGAACAGAAAGAAGCCGCACGCCTGGACGGTGCCGGCCCGATCGCGATTTTCTGGCACCTGACCCTGCCGCACCTGGCCCGCCCGATTGCCGTGGTGCTGATGATCGAGACGATTTTCCTGCTGTCGGTGTTCGCCGAGATCTTCACCACCACCAACGGCGGCCCCGGCTACGCCTCGACCAACCTGGCCTACCTGATCTACAACCAGGCGCTGGTGCAGTTCGACGTCGGCATGGCTTCGGCCGGTGGCCTGATTGCCGTGGTCATCGCCAACATCGCCGCCATCATCCTGGTCCGGATGATCGGCAAAAACCTCACCGACAAGCATTGAGGCCGTCGCCATGACTCTTCAACAAACCCGTCGCCTGCAAAGCCTGCTGCTGGGCACGTTGGCCTGGGCCATCGCGATCCTGATCTTTTTCCCGATCTTCTGGATGGTGCTGACCAGCTTCAAGACCGAAATCGACGCATTCGCCACGCCGCCGCAATTCATCTTCGCGCCGACGCTGGAGAACTACCTGCACATCAACGAGCGCAGCAACTACTTCAGTTTCGCCTGGAACTCGGTGGTGATTTCCTTCAGCGCCACCGCCCTCTGCCTGCTGATCGCGGTGCCGGCGGCCTACTCCATGGCGTTCTACGAAACCCAGCGCACCAAAGGCACCTTGCTGTGGATGCTCTCCACCAAGATGTTGCCGCCGGTGGGCGTGCTGATGCCGATCTACCTGCTGGCCAAGCAATTTGGTCTGCTGGATACGCGGATCGCGTTGATCATCATCTACACCTTGATCAACCTGCCCATCGTGGTCTGGATGATTTACACCTACTTCAAGGATATTCCTCGCGACATCCTCGAGGCCGCGCGTCTGGATGGCGCCACGCTGTGGCAGGAAATGGTCCGCGTGCTGCTGCCGATTGCCAAGGGCGGCTTGGCATCCACCGTGTTGCTGTCGTTGATCCTGTGCTGGAACGAGGCCTTCTGGTCACTGAACCTGACCTCGTCCAAAGCCGCGCCATTGACCGCGTTGATCGCCTCTTACTCCAGCCCGGAAGGTCTGTTCTGGGCCAAATTGTCGGCCGTCTCGACCCTGGCCTGTGCGCCGATCCTGATTTTTGGCTGGATCAGCCAGAAACAGCTGGTGCGCGGTTTGTCTTTCGGCGCGGTGAAGTAACGCGCCCTACACAATAATCAGAAGTGGAGGCCCATCATCATGGCCAACCTGAAAATCAAGAATCTGCAAAAAGGTTTCGAAGGCTTCTCCATCATCAAGGGCATCGACCTTGAGGTGAACGACCGCGAGTTCGTGGTCTTCGTCGGGCCATCGGGCTGCGGCAAGTCCACGCTGCTGCGGCTGATCGCCGGCCTGGAGGAAGTCAGCGACGGTACCATCGAGCTGGACGGCCGGGACATTACCGAAGTCAGCCCGGCCAAACGCGACCTGGCGATGGTGTTCCAGACCTACGCCCTCTACCCGCACATGAGCGTGCGCAAGAACATGTCTTTCGCCCTGGACCTGGCCGGTGTACCCAAGGCCGAGGTCGAGAAGAAGGTCAATGAAGCGGCGCGCATCCTCGAACTGGGGCCAATGCTCGAACGCAAGCCCAAGCAACTGTCTGGTGGCCAGCGCCAGCGTGTGGCAATCGGCCGGGCCATCGTGCGCAACCCGAAGATTTTCCTGTTCGACGAACCGCTGTCCAACCTCGACGCCGCCCTGCGGGTGCAGATGCGCCTGGAACTGGCCCGGCTGCACAAAGAGCTGCAGGCGACCATGATCTACGTGACCCACGACCAGGTCGAAGCCATGACCCTGGCCGACAAGGTGGTGGTGCTCAATGGCGGGCGCATCGAACAGGTCGGCTCGCCGCTGGAGCTGTATCACCAACCCGCCAATCTGTTTGTCGCCGGGTTCCTCGGCACACCGAAAATGGGCTTTCTCAAAGGCAAGGTCACGGGCCTGGACAGCCAGGGCTGCGAGGTCCTGCTGGACGCCGGAACCCGTATCAGCCTGCCATTGAGCGGTGCCAGCCTGAGCGTTGGCGGTGCGGTGACCCTGGGGATTCGTCCGGAGCACCTGAACCTGGCGCAACCGGGCGATTGCACGCTGCAGGTTACCGCCGATGTCAGCGAACGCCTGGGCAGCGACACGTTCTGCCATGTCGTGACCGCGTCGGGTGAAGCTTTGACCATGCGGGTTCGCGGCGATCTGGCGAGCCGTTTCGGCGAGCAACTGAACCTGCACCTGGACGCTGAACACTGCCATTTATTCGATGCCGAAGGCGTAGCGGTGACCCGTGCGCTGCGCGCCGCCGCCTGATTGTAGAGACTTGTGATGAAACTCAACCGACAGAACCTGCACAACCTCAACGCCGAGGTCGCCCTGCCCGCTTACAGCCTGGGCGACCGTCGCCAGGGTATCGCCCACATTGGCGTCGGTGGTTTCCACCGCGCGCACCAGGCGTATTACACCGATGCGTTGATGAATACCGGCGAAGGCCTCGACTGGGCCATTTGTGGCGTAGGTCTTCGACCCGAAGACCGTCGCGCCCGGGATGACCTGGCAGGCCAGGATTATCTGTTCACGCTTTATGAGTTGGGCGACACCGACGACACCGAAGTCCGCGTCATCGGCGCCATCGCCGACATGCTCTTGGCCGAAGATAGCGCCCAGGCGCTGATCGACAAACTGGCCGATCCGCTGATCCGCATCGTTTCGCTGACCATTACCGAAGGTGGCTATTGCATCGACGACAGCAATGGCGAGTTCATGGCCCACCTGCCGCAGATTCAGCATGACCTGACCCATCCCGAGGCACCGAAAACGGTTTTCGGCTTCCTCTGTGCCGCCCTGGCCAAGCGCCGTGCTGCGGGGACGCCGGCGTTCACGCTGATGTCCTGCGACAACCTTCCCCACAACGGAGCGGTCACTCGCAAGGCACTGCTGGCGTTTGCCGCACTGCGCGACCCGGAACTGGGCCAATGGATCGACGGGAACGTAAGTTTTCCCAATGCCATGGTCGATCGCATCACCCCGATGACCAGCGGCGCCCATCGCTTGCAGTTGCATGACGAACATGGCATCGACGACGCCTGGCCGGTGGTCTGCGAACCGTTCGTGCAATGGGTGCTGGAAGACAAGTTCGTCAACGGTCGCCCGGCCTGGGAAAAAGTCGGCGTGCAGTTCACCGATGACGTTTCGCCCTATGAAGAGATGAAAATCAAGCTGCTCAACGGCAGTC
The DNA here is from genome assembly GCF_030687595.1 of Pseudomonas sp. FP2300. Classification (NCBI taxonomy): domain Bacteria; kingdom Pseudomonadati; phylum Pseudomonadota; class Gammaproteobacteria; order Pseudomonadales; family Pseudomonadaceae; genus Pseudomonas; species Pseudomonas sp. FP2300. The sequence continues at coordinate 3,366,034 of NZ_CP117440.1, read as the reverse complement.
ACCTGGCGTTGACCTACCTGGGCTTCCTCAAGGGTTATCGCTTTGTCCACGAGACCATGAACGATCCGCTGTTCGTGCGTTACATGCGGGCCTACATGGACCTGGACGTGACGCCGCAACTGGCCCCGGTACCGGGCATCGACCTGACCGACTACAAGAACACCCTGGTGGAACGTTTTTCCAACCAGGCGATTGCCGACCAGTTGGAGCGGGTCTGTTCGGACGGTTCTTCGAAGTTTCCGAAATTCACCGTGCCGACCATCAACCGCTTGATCGCCGACGGCGGCGAAACCCGCCGCGCGGCGCTGGTGGTGGCGGCCTGGGCGGTGTACCTGAAGGGTGTGGACGAGAACGGCGTGACGTATTCGATCCCGGACCCACGGGCGGCATTCTGCCAGGCCTTGGTGGCTGACGATGCGCTGGTAACCCAGCGGCTGCTGGAGGTAGAAGAAATCTTTGGCACCGCGATTCCCCGCTCGCCGGAGTTCGTGGCAGCATTCGAATGGTGCTGCAATAGCTTGCGCGAGCACGGTGTTACGCGGACGCTTGAGCGGGTGTTGGCTGACGCGAACTGAGGCTCGACCGTGAACCGCTTTTTGTGGCGAGGGAGCTTGCTCCCGCTGGGTTGCGAAGCGACCCCCTGGGTTTGTCAGGTTCACCGCGCTGCCTGGACTCAGGGGCTGCTGCGCAGCCCAGCGGGAGCGAGCTCCCTCGCCACAGATGTGTTTGCTGAACGAATTGCTATTACCTGTTGGTGATTTGATCTGACACAAAGGATTTTTATGGCAAACCAACAATTGTTCCTGGGCATCGACTGCGGCACCCAAGGCACGAAGGCGCTGATCCTGGATGCGTTCAGCGGCCAGGTACTCGGCCAGGGCGCCGCTGCCCACAGTATGATCAGCGAGGCCAACGGTCGCCGTGAACAAGATACCCAGCAATGGCTCGATGCATTTACCCAGGCGACCCATCAAGCCTTGGCCGCCGCCGGGGTCGATGGCCAGGCCATCCTCGGCATCGGCGTTTCCGGCCAGCAGCACGGCCTGGTCTTGCTCGATGAGCAAGGCCAGGTCCTGCGCCCGGCCAAGCTGTGGTGCGACACCGAAACCACTCCGGAAAACGAACGGCTACTGGCCCACCTGGGCGGTGAAAGCGGCTCCCTGGAACGCCTCGGCGTGGTCATCGCCCCGGGTTACACGGTGTCCAAGCTGCTGTGGACCCGCGAACAGCATCCCGAGGTTTTCGCCCGCATCGCCAGCATCCTGCTACCCCACGACTTTCTCAATCATTGGCTGACCGGCCGCCATTGCAGCGAATACGGCGATGCCTCGGGCACCGGCTATTTCAATGTACGTACCCGGCAATGGGACGTGCCGTTACTGCAACACATCGACCCCAGCGGCCGCTTGCAAGTGGCGTTGCCGGAACTGATCGACGCTCATCAGCCGGTCGGTCGGATCCTGCCGGCCATTGCCGCGCACCTGGGCATCAACCCGAATGCCGTGGTGTCCAGCGGTGGCGGCGACAACATGATGGGCGCCATCGGCACCGGTAACATCCAGCCCGGCGTGATCACCATGAGCCTCGGCTCCTCCGGCACGGTCTACGCCTATGCCGCAGAGCCAGTGGTCAGCCCGGAAGCGTCGGTGGCGACCTTCTGCTCTTCCAGCGGTGGTTGGCTGCCGCTGATCTGCACCATGAACCTGACCAACGCCACTGGTGCGATACGCGAATTGCTGGACTTGGACATCGCCGCCTTCAACGCCCTGGTGGCCCAAGCCCCGATTGGCGCCGAGGGCGTGTGCATGCTGCCGTTCCTCAACGGTGAGCGCGTTCCCGCCCTGCCCCATGCCAGCGGCAGCCTGCTGGGCCTGACCACCACCAACCTGACCCGGGCCAACCTGTGCCGGGCCGTGGTCGAAGGCACGACCTTCGGGTTGCGCTACGGCCTGGACCTGCTGCGGGCCAACGGGCTTGAGGCCCAGAGTATCCGCCTGATCGGCGGCGGTTCGAAGAGCCCGGTGTGGCGGCAGATCGTCGCCGATATCATGAATACCCCGGTCATCTGCACCGAACAGAGCGAAGCCGCAGCCCTTGGCGCGGCGATTCAGGCGGCATGGTGCCATTCAGGGACGCAAGAGAACCTGACCGAACTGTGCGAGCGCTGCGTCAAGCTCGACCTGGACAGTGAAACCCAGCCCATCGCCGGGCACGTCGCGGCCGCCCAACACGCTTATGAACATTATCGACAACACGTCGCAACCCTTTGAGAGCAGGCAACTATGTATTTGGTGTGTGGTGAAGCACTGTTTGATTTTTTCAGTGAAACCGAGGCTGGCGGCCCGGCCTCGCAAGTGAACTTCAAGGCCATTGCCGGCGGCTCGCCGTTCAACGTGGCGGTCGGGTTGCGGCGCCTGGGTGTCGAGTCCGCGCTGTTTGCCGGGCTGTCCACTGACTACCTGGGCCGACGCTTGCAGCAGGTGCTGCTCAACGAAGGCGTCAGCGCCCGATACCTGCTGGACTTCGACGCACCGACGACCCTGGCGATGGTGGCCGTCGGCGCCAATGGCTCGCCCCACTACAGTTTTCGCGGCGAAGGCTGCGCGGACCGACAATTGAGCCTGGCCCATCTGCCGACGTTGGGCCCGGAGGTGCGTGGCTTGCATTTCGGCTCGTTCTCGCTGGTGGTCCAGCCGATTGCCGACACCCTGCTGGCCCTGGTACAGCGCGAGAGCGGCAAGCGCCTGATCAGCCTCGACCCGAACGTGCGCCTCAACCCGCAGCCGGATATCGAACTGTGGCGTTCACGGATCGCAACGCTGGTGCAATATGCCGACCTGATCAAGGTCAGCGACGAAGACCTGCACCTGCTCTACCCCGAGCTTGAGCCACAAGCGGTCATTGATGGCTGGCTGCAGCACCGTTGCCAACTGGTATTCTTGACCCGCGGCGGCCAGGGCGCCACGGTATTCAGTCGCCAACACGGTTCGTGGTCAATGCCCGCCTGCTCGGTGAAGATCGCCGATACTGTGGGCGCCGGCGACACCTTCCAGGCTGCGTTGATTACCTGGCTCACCGAACAGCAATTGGATTCGGTCGAAGGCCTGAACACCCTGACCCGCGACCAGATCAGCGCCATGCTCGACTTCGCCATACGCGCCGCGGCCCTGACCTGCGCAAAGACCGGCCCAGACCTGCCTTACCGGCGACAGTTGAACTGACGCTCGCAACCCGCCGCTGCCGAACGCCACCGAGCCTTCGGCAGCGGTTGCCACCCCACACAAAAGCCAAGCGATTCGCTTTAACTCTCGTTTAATCCCGCGATCCGACACTGTCCCGGACCGCGTATCCCTCCTGAGGTCCCGCGCGGCAGGCCCGATGTTTGAACATCAGGTCGATTTTCTCTCTGCTGCGGAGTCTCGCTCATGAATATTCGTCGATTAGTCGCCGCGTCGTCTTTGGTACTGCTGACTGGCATCAGCGTGATGGCCCAGGCTGACAACGCCGGACAACCCACGCCCTACCGTTATGGCATGCCGCTGGAGATCAAAAAGGTGGTATCGCTGAAGGAGCCATCAACGCCTTATTGCAAGGTCGTGACGGCACAGATGGTGTACATCGACAAGACGGGGCAAACCCGTGATGTCTCTTACCGCAAACTATCGGATTCCTGCAGTTATCAAAATTGACTGGCGGGTGGCGGACAACAAAACGCCTGGCTCGGACAATGACCGGGCCAGGCGTCGATGTGCTTGTACAGGGCGCGTATTTTAACGCCCGGTCATCCGATGTAACTGATGAAAATGATTGCCGGCGGGATTGTGGTGTTGATTCTGGCCGTGGTTCTGGTCGAGTTCGGTGCGCAGTTCGGCAATCAAGTCGTTGATTGCACGGCAACCCGTGAGTTTTTGAGCATCGATGCCAGTTTTTACCAAGGCCACGCGGTCGGTTTCATGATCATCGTAGATCTTGATGGTCATCGACAAATCGGGTGACAAGGTGCATTGCGAGCGCTTGGGCAGCAAGCTGCTTTCAATGATATTTCGCATTTCGAGGGCAGATAAAAACATGGCAACTCTCTCCTGTTGAGGCGGCCAATTTATGTACACAACGGCGGTATTCTTTTCGTCCGTTTCTTCCATGCGGACTGGGACTACGAATGCCGTGCCGTTCTTCGTTTTTGGCGTTTCTAATCAATGAGCCCCATTAAGCGAACTCCTGAATCATCCCGCAAATAACATGCCTGAATTCACGACGCCCTGGCTTGATTCAAATCAATCACTTAGCTTTACCTGACGCCGGACCGGTCGTGCAGAATGCAAGGCAACGGTAAGAACCCCATGCAAACTGCAATCGCTTTTCTCCTGTCGAAAGCTAGAGTAGCCCCTATTACGGCTGGGTGAGAGGGCATCCGTCGCCTCGTGCAAAAAAACTGTGACTCGGGCTGCAAACCGGATTCATGGCCGCGCGCTCGGCCACATGCCGCAAGCTGTCGAAGTTGATATTGGCACCGGAATCGATCGCCACCAGGGTCTGGCCGTGCGCGCCGGTTCGGGCCACGTACTGCTTGATGCCCGCCACAGCCAAGGCGCCAGAGGGCTCGGTGATTGAGCGGGTGTCGTCATAGATGTCCTTGATCGCCGCGCACAGTTGATCGTTGCTGACGGTCATGACCTCATCGACACAGAAACGGCAGACCTCGAAGCCATGGGCGCCGATCTGTGCGACGGCCACACCATCGGCGAAGGTTCCCACACTCGGCAGCGTCACCCGTTCCCCCGCCACCAACGCCGCCTGCAGGCAGGCGGAGTGTTGCGACTCGACACCGATGATGCACACTTCCGGACGCAGGTACTTGACGTAGGCTGCGATTCCAGCGATCAGCCCACCGCCGCCGACCGGGACAAAAATCGCATCCAGCCTGCCGGGGTGCTGGCGCAGGATCTCCATGGCGACGGTGCCCTGCCCCGCGATCACGTCCGGGTCATCGAAAGGCGACACGAACTCCCGCCCGGTCTGCCGGGCCAAATCCAGGGCGTACTCCAGGGCAAACGGAAAACTCTCCCCGTGCAGCAACGCCTCAGCACCCCGGTTGCGTACGCCCAGCACCTTCAATTGCGGAGTGGTCAAGGGCATGACGATGGTGGCCGAGATACCCAACTCCCGCGCCGCCAGCGCCACGCCTTGGGCATGATTGCCCGCCGAAGCGGTGATGACCCCACGGGCCCGCTGCTCCGGGGTCAATTGAACCAGTCTGTTGTAGGCGCCGCGGATCTTGAAGGAAAAGGTCGGCTGCAGGTCTTCACGCTTGAGCAGGATCGTGTTGCCCAAGGCTTCGGACAATGCAGGGGCCGCTTGCAGTGGCGTGCGCACAGCCAGTTCGTACACCGGCGCGGCCAGGATTTTTTTGACGTAATGTTCCAGCAGGGCTTGCTCGGCGGGGGTAGCGGTCATGGCGGTCTCCTGGTTTGGACAGAACCCTGGAGACAGAAAGAAAAAACCCGCCTCTAGGGCGGGTTGGGTGCAGTCGTCAGCTAGCCCGCCAAATAAGGAATGGCGGTAATAATGCTTGGCTGGCTGCGCAGTACGGTGGAAGTCATGATTGAAAGTTAGCTGGGGGATGGGGGCCAAGTCAATCCAAAATACACAGATGGGCTTGGTTCACCCGCTTGCGGCGAGGGGATTTATCCCCGCTGGGCCGCGAAGTGGCCCCCATGAATCTGGATGCAATCAACCGGACATCCGGCGGTGACCGGTTTGAGGGCCGCTGCGCAGCCCAACGGAGCGGTGCGACATTGCGCTAAATCCCCTTGCCACTTACTGCAGGCCAACTTTATACAACGCCCCATCGCCTTCATCCGTCAGCACATACAAGAAACCATCCGGCCCCTGGCGAACGTCACGGATACGCTCGTCGAGTTCACCAAGCAAACGCTCCTCGTGCACGACCTTATCGCCCTTTAATTGCAGGCGGATCAGGTTCTTGGAGACCAGCGCACCGATGAACACGCTGTGCTGCCAGGCCTTGAAGCGATCACTGTCGTAGAACGCCATGCCGCTGAGCCCCGGGGACACCTGCCAGACATGGTGAGGACCCAGGGTGCCTTTGACCGTCGTGCCCTGCGCTTCGGGAATCGGGGCACCGGAGTAATTGATGCCGTGGGTCGCCAACGGCCAGCCGTAATTCTTGCCACGCTCGATAATGTTCAGCTCATCGCCCCCCTTGGGCCCATGCTCGTTTTCCCACAGCGTGCCGTTACGTGGGTTGAGGGCCGCTCCCTGAGGATTGCGAATACCGTAGGCCCAGATCTCGGGGCGGACGTTTTCCTGGCCGACAAACGGGTTATCGTCCGGCACCTTACCGTCGGGGTAGATGCGCACGACCTTGCCTTGCAGCTTGTCCAGGTCCTGGGCCGTGGGCCGGTCGTTGTTTTCCCCCAAGGTGATGAACAGGTAGCCGTCCCGGTCAAACACCAGGCGCGAGCCAAAGTGGTTGCCCTTCGACAGCTTGGGCTGCTGGCGAAAGATCACGTTGAAACTGTTCAGCCTCTTCAAGTCTTGTGACAACTGCCCACGGCCCACCGCAGTGCCGGCCTTGCCGTCTTCACCGACCTCGGAATAGGACAGGTAGACCGTGCGGTCCTGTTTGAAATCCGGTGACAGCACTACATCCAGCAAACCGCCCTGGCCCTTGGCCCAGACCTTGGGAACGCCCCTCAACGGCGCCGATAACTGGCCATCGGGGCCCACCAGGCGCAGGTTGCCGGGGCGCTCCGTGACCAGCATGCCTTGCTGGTCCGGCAGGAACGCCAGCGCCCAAGGGTGCTCCAGGCCCTTGACCACGGTGCTCACCTCCAAGGTGCCCTCCTCGCTTTTCGCTCGCTGGGTTTGTGCGGCAGCGGCCGGCGTGGCAAGGGTCAGAACAGCGTTGGCGCAGAGTGCGGCCAGGAGTGTTTTACGCAACATGCACACCTCCTTCTGTAGCGTGGAAAGAAACAGCCAGGATTCAGCGCCTAGCGATTGCCGTTGTTCGTGCTCCTGGGCGGCGGGGTGTAGTCGAGGTTGGGCCGTGGCGAAGCCGGCGGCTGGCCGGAACGAGGGTAGCCATTGCCGATACCGCCGTTTTCCAGGGTCGGTGGACGAGGAGCCGGTATCGTCGGGTTGTTTTGAATCATCGGCACGTTGGGCCGGGTACCTTGCATGCTATTGGGATTGGCCCGGCGAGTCGGGCTGTTATAGGGGTTGTTGTTGCCCGGTAGGTTCTGGGCCAGGACCATTGGGCCTGCACTGGGCGTGGCAGCCTGGGCGGCAGCGGTCAGTAGTAACGCCATGATGGCGAGCATCAGCCTGTTCATTCGAGCACCTCTTGGGTTCAGGCATATCGAAAGCAAGCTACGCCGCAGGTTCGCCGTTGTTAAGCGAAATGTCCCGGTGAAGATGTAACGAAGCGTCTCCGAACCATTGTGGAAGCGAGCTTGCTCGCGACGCCGGGGGGGCAGCTTGCACCCATGGCGTCTGTACCGCCGCTATCGCGAGCAAGCTCGCTCCCACAGTGAAGCAGGATGGTGGAAACTTTTGCCAAGGCGCGACGGTCACCAGAGAGACATCCATCGGCAAGGAAAACACCACCATGGCACGGGCAATCTGGAAAGGCGCAATCAGTTTCGGGCTGGTCCATATTCCTGTAGCGCTGGTGTCGGCCACCTCTTCCCAGGGGGTGGATTTTGACTGGCTGGACAAGCGCAGCATGGACCCGGTTGGCTACAAGCGGGTCAACAAGGTCACGGGCAAGGAGGTGACCAAGGAAAACATCGTCAAGGGCGTCCAGTACCAGAAAGGCCAATACGTGCTGCTCAGCGAAGAGGAAATTCGTTCCGCCCATCCCAAGTCGACCCAGACCATCGATATCTTTTCCTTTGTCGACAGCGAGAAGATTCCCTTGCAAAACATCGATACGCCCTACTTTCTCGCCCCCGACAAGCGCGGCGGCAAAGTCTATGCCCTGCTGCGCGAAACCCTGGTCAAGAGCAACAAGGTCGCCCTGGCCCACGTCGTGCTGCATACCCGCCAGCACCTGGCCGCCCTCATGCCCCTTGAATCGGCCCTGGTGCTGGTGATGCTGCGCTGGCCTGCGGAGGTGCGTGAGCTGGATATCCTGGAGCTGGGCGACGAGGTCACGAACCCGACCCTGGCCAAGGGCGAGCTGGAAATGGCCAAGCGCCTCGTGGAGGACATGAGCGCCGATTGGACACCGCAAGAATACCGGGACAGTTTCGAAGACAAGATCATGGAACTGGTGGAGAAAAAAGCCAACGAAGGCCGCCTCGAAGCGGTGGAGACCGACCCAGGCGAGGAGCAGCGCAAGAGCGCCGATGTCATCGACCTTACCGAACTGCTCAAGCGCAGCCTGGGCAGCAAGGGCAAGGCACCTGACAAATCCTCTGGGAAGGCCCCTGCAAAACCGGCGAAAACCGGCAAATCCGCTCCTGCTAAAAAAGCCACCAAGGCCTCCCGGGGGTAAACCCTGGCGTGCGCAATACAAAGGAATCTGTCATGGCCAACGCCGAGAGTGAATATGCTCGTTCGTCCGATACCGAATCGGATGCAACGACGCCCCGCAACCCTGGCCGACTGGGCAAGACAGCCCCTGGAAACCGCCTCCCCGAACGCCTGGCCCCGCAACTGGCCACGCCCGTGGAAGAACCACCCACCGGCGACTGGCGCTATGAGGTCCAATTCCACGGTTATCGCCTGCTGACGCGCATCGAACACGGTGAAGTCCGGTTATACAACCGCAATCATCAGGACTGGACCGAGCGGCTGAAGCTGCATGCCGACGCCCTGGCCGGGTTGAACCTGGAGGACAGTTGGCTCGACGGCGAACTGGTCCTGCTCGACGATACCGGCCACAGCGATTTCGCGGCCCTGCGCCAGGCGTTCGAAATCGGCCGCACCGTCGACATGGTGTATTTCCTGTTCGATGCGCCGTTCCTCAACGGTGTCGACCTGCGCCAGGTGCCGGTGGAAGAGCGCCGTGCAGCACTGAAAAAAGCCCTTGGCAACAACGCCAGCAAGCGCCTGCGCTTTTCCGAGTCGTTTTCCGCCAGCCAGCACGAGATGTTCGAAAGCGCCATCGCCCTGTCACTGGACAGCGTGGTCGGCAAGCGCCTGGGCAGCCCCTATATGTCCCGACGTAGCGCCGATTGGGTAAAACTCAAGTGTCGGTTGCGCCAGTCCTTTGTCATCGTCGGGTTCACCCGGCCCCAAGGCAAGCGCGCCGGTTTCGGCGCGCTGCTGTTGGCAGTCAACGGGCCGGAGGGGCTGGTGTATGCCGGTCGGGTGGGCACCGGGTTCAGCCAGGCACAAATCAAACAGTTACACGCACAACTGAGCGCACAACAGCGCGAGACTTCACCATTGGCCTTGCCACTCGCCGGTGCGCAAGGACGCGGCGTGCAATGGGTCGAACCTGGCCTGACCTGCGAGGTCGAGTTCGTTGAATGGACTGCCGACAGCCAGGTGCGGCAGGCGATTTTCCTGGATTTGTCGAACAATACGCCGGCCAACAAGATCGTTCGCGAGCAACCCCTGCCGATAAAACCTGCGACAAAACCCCAGCGTCGCAGCAAAGCCCGCGCGGCCAAAGTCGACGGCGTGATGATCACCCACCCCGACCGGGTCATCGACAGTGTCAGCGGTGTCCAAAAGGCTGAGCTGGCGCAGTATTACCTGGACATCGCCCCTTGGATCCTGCCGCACCTCAAGCAGCGGCCGGTCGCGCTACTGCGGGCACCGGATGGTATCGGCGAAGAACAGTTCTTTCAAAAACACGCCGATCGCCTGGAGATTCCCCATATCAAGCAGTTGGATCCTGGACTGGACCCAGGCCACGCACCGCTGATGGAAATCGATGATATCCACGCGCTGGTCAGCGCGGCGCAGATGGGCACGGTGGAACTGCACACCTGGGCCGCGACCCACGACCGGATCGAGACGCCCGACCTGTTTGTCCTGGACTTGGACCCGGACCCGTCACTGCCTTGGAGCGCCATGATCGAGGCGACCCTCATGACCTTGGCGGTACTCGACGAGTTGGGCTTGCAGGCCTTCCTCAAGACCAGCGGTGGCAAAGGCATGCACGTGATCGTGCCATTGGCGAGAAATGAAGGCTGGGACACCACCAAGGCATTCGCCAAGGCCATCTCACAGTTCCTGGCCCGGCAGATGCCAGAGCGCATGACCGCCACCATGGGGCCGAAGAACCGCGTCGGGAAAATATTCGTCGACTACCTGCGCAACGCCCGTGGGGCCAGTACAGTGGCCGCCTACTCGGTGCGCGCCAGGCCAGGCCTACCGGTTTCGGTGCCAATTGCCCGGGCCGAGCTGCAGACCCTGCGCAATGCCCAGCAATGGGACATTTATACCGCGCTGGAACGGGCTAAAGGCCTGCGGACCGATCCTTGGGAAGGCTACAACCACCGCCAGCGGATCACCACCAGGATGTGGGCGCAGCTGGATGCGCAAAAACCCGAGGCATGAGGACGAGCACGGCGTTCAAATCCAGACGAAGATCGCCAGCAAACCGCCAAAAAAAGCCCATTTCTGCAGGTAATAAAGCGTGCGGTTGCGTTTCTTCAGGGCCTTGCCCTGCAAGCGGATCTTGTACAGCCTGGAGAACGCCCGGTTCAGGCCGCCCGTCCTGTCGCCCGCGTCGTTGGGCGCACCGGCCGCCGCCATCACGGTGCGGCTGAACCAGCGGTTGAACGCGGTGGCCCAGCGAAACTTCATGGGCCGCTCCACATCGCAGAACAGGATGATGCGGTTATGGTTGGTGGTGTTCTCGGCGTAATGAATGAAGGTTTCGTCGAAAATCACCGCCTCGCCATCGCGCCAATGATAAGGCTCGCCATCGACATTGATGTAGCAGCCGGCATCGTTGGGCGTTTCCAGGCCCAGGTGATACCGATAGGACCCGGCATACGGGTCACGGTGCCGGACCAGCTTCGAGCCCGGAGGCAACTCGGCGAACATCGCCGCCTTGATCGAACCGATGCTCTGCACCAGCTCGGTGGTGCGTGGGCACAGCTTCATGGCCGAGGGATGGCTATCGCCGTACCACTTCAGGTAGAAACGCTTCCAACCGGTCTTGAAGAACGAGTTGAAGCCCACGTCGTCATATTGATTGGATCGCTTGATCTCTCCCGCATGCAGCAGGCTCTGGCCTTCGGCCCGGATCTCTTCCCAGTGAGCCTGCAACGGGCTCAGGTCCGGAAACTGCGCCGGGCTCAGGAACGGCTTGTTGGGCAGTTTCGAGCACAGGTAAAGCAGACAATTGATCGGGGCGAGAAAAGACGAGTGATCGCTCAACTGGCGCCCGAACTTATGCCGCACGCGCCCGCGCAGGTGGACGTAGCCAATGGAGAGGATGTAGATCGCGGCAATGATGAGCTTCACGGAATCCGTCACAATGCAGGAGTGAACAGGCTGCTTCTCCAGGCCAGCCAAGCGGCAAGGGAGATCGCATCGGGTGAGATGGCATTTTAGCCACAGTTTGTAAGCAAAAGTTATCCTGCAAATGTGAAAAACTGTCTTGTCCGGGCAATACCCTATCGTTTATGCGGCCAGATCAGTACAATCGCCGCCAACTATCACGCGCCCCCTTTTGGCCGAAACCGTTAACCCGGCTTCGGCGCACGTCTACCGGGCCAGGCGCTCCGTATGCTGCTGTCCTCTTATGCCGGATGGACCCTTGCGCTTGCGACCGCGACGCCTTTGCGCGGTCGGGACGTGCGCAAACAGGTACTGAACAGGTACTGCCGCACCCTTAGCTACTCTGAATGTTCCGCAGGATAAACCTTTGATCTCTACAGCTAACATCACGATGCAGTTCGGCGCCAAGCCACTGTTCGAAAACGTCTCAGTCAAATTCGGCGCGGGTAACCGCTACGGTCTGATCGGCGCCAACGGTTGCGGCAAGTCGACCTTCATGAAAATCCTCGGCGGCGACCTCGAGCCGTCCGGCGGCCAGGTCATGCTCGAGCCGAACGTGCGCTTGGGTAAACTGCGCCAGGACCAGTTCGCCTACGAAGAATTCACCGTGATCGATACGGTGATCATGGGTCACGAAGAGCTGTGGAAGGTCAAGGCCGAGCGCGACCGCATCTATTCGCTGCCGGAAATGACCGAAGAAGACGGCATGGCCGTGGCCGAGCTGGAAACCGAATTTGCCGAGATGGACGGCTACACCGCCGAATCCCGCGCCGGTGAACTGCTGTTGGGCCTGGGGATTGGCATCGAGCAGCATTTCGGCCCGATGAGCGAAGTGTCGCCAGGCTGGAAACTGCGTGTGCTGCTGGCCCAGGCGCTGTTCTCCGACCCGGAAGTGCTGCTGCTGGACGAGCCGACCAACCACCTGGATATCAACACCATCCGCTGGCTGGAAAACGTGCTGACCCAGCGCTCGAGCCTGATGATCATCATCTCCCACGACCGTCACTTCCTGAACAGTGTCTGCACCCACATGGCAGACCTGGACTACGGTGAGCTGCGCCTGTTCCCGGGCAACTATGACGAATACATGACCGTGGCGACCCAGTCCCGCGAGCAGTTGCTGTCGGACAACGCCAAGAAGAAAGCGCAGATTTCCGAACTGCAGTCGTTCGTCAGCCGTTTCTCGGCCAACGCCTCGAAAGCCAAGCAAGCCACCTCCCGCGCCAAGCAGATCGACAAGATCCAACTGGCCGAGGTCAAGCCATCGAGCCGCGTCAGCCCGTTCATTCGCTTCGAACAGACCAAGAAACTGCACCGCCAGGCGGTCATTGTCGAGCGCATGGCCAAAGGCTTTGATGGCAAGCCGCTGTTCAAGGACTTCAGCTTCACCGTCGAAGCCGGCGAGCGCGTGGCGATCATTGGCCCGAACGGTATCGGCAAGACCACCTTGCTGCGCACCCTGGTCAATGAACTGGAACCGGATGCCGGTACCGTGAAATGGACCGACGCCGCGGAACTGGGCTACTACGCCCAGGACCATGCCCACGACTTCGAAGACGACGTCAACCTGTTCGACTGGATGGGCCAATGGACCCAGGGCGGCGAACAACTGGTGCGTGGCACCTTGGGCCGCATGCTGTTTTCCAACGACGAGATCCTCAAGTCGGTCAAGGTCATTTCCGGTGGTGAACAGGGCCGCATGCTGTTCGGCAAACTGATCCTGCAAAAGCCGAACGTGCTGGTCATGGACGAACCGACCAACCACTTGGACATGGAATCCATCGAAGCGCTGAACCTGGCGCTGGAAAACTACCCGGGCACGCTGATCTTCGTCAGCCACGACCGTGAGTTCGTCTCGTCCCTGGCCACTCGCATCATCGAACTGAGTGCCGACGGCGTGGTGGACTTCAGCGGCACCTATGATGACTACCTGCGTAGCCAGGGTGTGGTGTTCTAAGCACAGCCCTCAGCTGTAAGCTGCAAGTGAAAGCCCTGTCCGTAGCGACAGGGCTTTTTGTATTCCAAGATCACAACTGGGCCTGTGGGATTTGTGGTGGCTTCCCAGATTGAAATCCGCTTGCGCCAACACATTTAGTTAGCCTGCTTTCTTTTATCCCCACCTCGCGCCATGATGAGGCTCTCTTACCGCCGCCCGCGAACGAGCCCCATGCCCACGCCCTCACCTGCCCCCAGTTCCCTGTCGATCACCCTGCAGATCGTCTCCATCGTTTTCTACACCTTCATCGCCTTTCTCTGCATCGGCCTGCCCATTGCCGTACTGCCGGGGTATGTCCACGAACAGTTGGGCTTCAGCGCAGTGGTCGCCGGGCTGACCATCGGCTCACAATATCTGGCTACCCTGCTCAGCCGTCCCATGGCCGGTCGGTTGTCGGACAGCGTCGGCACCAAGCGGGCAATCGTCTACGGGCTGTCGGGGATTGTGCTCAGCGGCGTGCTGACGCTGCTCTCGACCTTGCTGCAAGGGTTTCCCCTGCCCAGCCTGCTGATTCTGATTGCCGGCCGCTTGCTGCTCGGCGCGGCCCAAGGGCTGATCGGCGTGGGCACCATCAGTTGGTGCATGGGCCAGGTGGGTGTGGAACACACGGCTCGCTCGATTTCCTGGAACGGCATCGCCTCGTACGGGGCCATTGCCATTGGCGCCCCGCTGGGTGTGGTGATGGTTGGTGAACTGGGTTTCGCCAGTCTGGGCATTGCGTTGTCGTTGCTGGCGGGCGCTGCGCTGTTGATGATTCGCAACAAGCCGTCGGTGCCGGTCATTCGTGGCGAACGCTTGCCTTTCTGGGCGGTATTTGGACGCATTGCGCCGTACGGAGCAGGCCTGAGCCTGGCATCAATCGGCTACGGTACGCTCACGACGTTCATCACACTGTTTTATATCAGTCGTGGCTGGACCGGTGCGGCCTGGTGCCTGACGGTTTTCGGGGTCTGCTTCATCCTGGCGCGGTTATTGTTCATTTCCAGTATCGCTCGCTTCGGTGGCTTCAACTCGGCCATTGCCTGCATGAGCATCGAAACCCTCGGGCTGGTATTGCTGTGGCTGGCCCCATCCACTCCGTTCGCCCTGGTCGGCGCCGGGCTGGCCGGCTTCGGGCTGTCGCTGGTGTACCCGGCGCTCGGGGTGGAGGCCATCAAGCAGGTGCCGAACACCAGTCGTGGCGCGGGCTTGAGTGCCTACGCGGTGTTCTTTGACCTGGCGCTGGCGATTGCCGGTCCGCTGATGGGCGCGGTGGCATTGAACCTGGGTTATTCGTCGATCTTCTTCTGTGCCGCGTTGCTGTCCGTCAGCGGCCTGGGGCTGACCTTGCTGCTACGTCGCCGAGCGACAAACGCCCATTATTGATCGGCCGTCCTCATCCCCGCCCGGGTCGGCTTGCCCAAGGCCTCGCCGAAGAAGCGGCTGGCCTCGGAAATCATGGTGCGGTGGATGTCCTTGCGGTCGACACCGTCAGCGTCGGTGCACAACGCAGGCATCGCAGCGATCTGTTCGTCGGTACACGGGGCCAGGAAGACAAAATGCCCCGCTCCGGCCAAGGTCTTGAAATCCGGTGCGGTGGGCAGCTTGCGGGCCAAGGCGGCGGCGTTTTTATCGAAAGCCACCAGCTTGTCGCCGTCGCCGCTGTACAACAGCACCGGCACATGGACGTCGGCCAGGGTGTGACGGCCAAACTTCAGGCTCAACGGCGCCATGAGCAACAATGCCCGGACCCTGGGGTCGGCCACCGGGTACAGGTCGTCGCGATCGGCAATCAACTCGCCCTGGGTGTTACAGGCGTCACGGTCATCCGGTCGCTCCTGGCAGTAGCGACGCAGGCGGTTGAGATCCGGCGTCGCGCCGGACAGGATCAGCGCCGTCTCGCCACCGGCCGAATAGCCGATCACCCCGACCTGCCCGGCGTTGACGAACGGCGAGAGCATCGGGTCGTTCAACGTTGCGGTAATGGCTTCGGAAATCTGGATCGGCCGGCCATACAGGTTGCTCAGGGTCCCGAGCCGGCTGTGGTCCTGGGCGTTGTCGCCGGGATGAATCACCGCCACCACGACAAATCCCTTGCGCGCCAGCGAGGTGGCCAGGTCGTGCAGGGCCAGCGGTGTACCGGTATTGCCATGGGACAGCATCAGCAGCGGGAAGCGGCCGATGGCGATCTGGGCGTCTGGCGCGGCATCGATCTGGTAGCCACCCAGCAGGCTGGACTGTTCCCGGTCGGTGGACGGATAAAAGGCGAAAGCGTGCATCGGCTGCTGATCCAGCGGATCGAGAAAGCTCAGCTCATGGAAGCCGGCGCTCCAATGCGGATGCGGCCCCGGTGCGGCCTGCACTGAACCGAGACTGGCAAACAAGCAAAGCAGCAGCGCTGCACCAAAACGTGTCATCGAATCTTCCACCTTCACCAGCGCACGGGAAGGCCCCGTCGCTCGCACTCTTGGCCGTGCATAACCTGCGCCATAACGCCCAGCGCCGAATGCAGGAAAACCCTGCATCCCGACCATCCAATGACGACGAGAATACAGGGTTTTACGAAGGTTGCCCGAAGAGCTTGGTGCCTTTACGCAGGTTTTACGCAGCGGCGAATTGCTGGCCGATCTGCAACGTGGCTTCGCTCATGGCTTTGGTGCGCATATCGTCACCGTAGGACAGGCCTTCGGCGCGGACAAATTCGATATCGGTGATGCCGAGGAAACCGAACATCTGCTTGAGATATTCCTCGTGACCCACGCCGCTCGGTTGGCCCGCGTGCAAACCGCCCGCGGTGGAGACGATCACCAGCTTCTTGCCGCCACACAGGCCTTCGGGACCGGCTTCGGTGTAGCGGAACGTCTGGCCGGCCACGGCAATGCGGTCGATCCAGGCCTTGAGTTGGGTCGGAATGCTGAAGTTATACATCGGAGCTGCGATGACCACCGCATCAGCCGCCAGGAACTCGGCCATCGCCGAGGCACTGAGATCGGCTTCGTGCTTCAGGGCCGCGTCGCGCAATTCGGCGCTGGTACCGGCGGCAACCAGCGTCTGGGCGGAAAAATGGCTGATGGCGTCAGCGGCCAGATCGCGGTAGGTCACCGTGATGCCTGGCTCGGCAGCTTTCCAGGCTTCAACCACTTCACGGCTCAATTGGCGGGAAGCAGAGTTGTCGCCCAGGATGCTCGAATCGATGTGCAGCAATTTCATGTGAGTGCTCTCCAAGTGAGGACCGCAACCAGGCGATCAATTGGGGACAATCCTATAGATCAAGCCAATGCTCGATAAGTCAGCATAAATGCGATAGTTTGTCCTACTGACAGGACAATCGAGCTAGACATGCAAGACCTCAATGACTTGTATTACTTCGCCAAAGTCGTCGAAGCCGGCGGTTTCGCGGCGGCCGGGCGATTGCTGGGCATTCCCAAGTCGCGATTGTCGCGGCGTATCGCTGAGCTGGAAGAGCGCCTCGGCGCGCGGTTGCTGCAACGCACCACCCGCCAGTTGAAATTGACCGCGGTCGGCGAACGTTATCTGCGCCATTGCCAGGCCATGATGCTGGAGGCCGAGATGGCCGACGAAGCGGTGGCGAGCATGTCCAGCGAACCCCGTGGCCGATTGCGAGTATCGAGCCCGGTAGGGTTGGCCCACCAGTTCCTGCCGGTGGTGATCGAAACCTTCCTGGCGAAATACCCTTTGGTGCAACTGGATATGACCCTGCTCAACCGGCGGGTGGACCTAGTCAGCGAAGGCATCGACGTGGCATTGCGCGTGCGTGACCTGGGGGACGAAGACCCGCTGCTGATGACCCGGCGTCTGCGCCAGGCGCGGCTGATGATGGTGGCCAGCCCGGCCTTTGTCGAAGGGCGGCGGATCGAAACCCCGGATGATCTCAAGCAGTTGCCGGTACTGGGGGCATTGGAAGCCGATCGCCAGGTGCACCTGCGCCTGGTCAGCGCCGATGGGCAGCGTGTGGAACTGAGCCTGGAGGCGCGCCTGGGCATTGACGACTTCATTGTGCGTCGCGCCTGCACCCTCGCCGGCCTTGGCTTCACGTTATTGCCGAGCATGTATTGCGAGCAGGAATTGCTTGACGGCACACTGGTGGAATTGCTGCCTGGATGGTCGTTGCCCGATGGCTGGCTCCAGGCGGTCTACCCGCATCGACGCGGCATGCTGCCAGCGGTGCGTGCATGGATCGACCATTTGGTGGAAGCCTTCGAGGGCTGTGGAGATAGAACGCTATGAGTTTGAGCGAAGAGGATGTCGCGCGGTTTTGCCTGGGCCTGCCCGGCGCCCGGGAGGACTACAAATGGGGCGGCGTGCGGGTGTTTTCCATTGCCGGGAACAAGATGTTCGCCCTCCAGGGCCTGAGGAGCGACTCGTTGGCGTTCAAGGTCGACAAGGATCTGTTCCTGGGTCATTGCGACCGGCCGGGCATTCACCCCGCGCCTTACCTGGCGCGGGCCCAGTGGGTCATCATGCAGGTGCCCTACCCGCTGGGTGCCGAAGAGCTGCGTGGCTTGCTGCAACGCTCACATCAATTGGTGGTGAGCAAATTGCCCAAGCGCACGCAGGTGGGTTTGTTGCTCTAGCCATTCAGAACAGATAGCTGCCCAGGAACAACTGGTCGATCCAGAACACTTGGTGCAACAGCACGATGAACCAGAACACCACCTGGAACGACACCTTGCGGGTCTTGTGGCGAAACAGCTGCTGGGCCAGCAAGGCGCCAGGCCAACCGCCGGCCAGTTCCACTGCATGCAACACATTCTCTGGCGTGCGCCAGGCGTCGGCGCGCGCCTTGCGCTTGTCGCTCCAGTACAGCAGGAACGCCACCACGCTGACCACACCATAAGCCACCAGCGGCACCCATGACACCGCCCGCAGCCCGAACAGCAGTGAACCGAACAGCGGCAAGGCACAGAGCAGCGCAAACACCATCAGTTTGAGCCGCAGGTGCTGCACGGCGCCGTCGGCACTGCGCCCGGTACGTTTGCGGCTACCTGAATCGTTCATGGCTTGGCAGCGCTCCAGTCCACCCAGCCGAACTGCCAAGTGGCCAGGATCAACAGGCCGAAGGCGATTCGATACCAGGCGAACACGGCGTAACTGTGACTGGCGATGAACCGCAGCAGGCCCTTGACCGCAATCATGGCGAAAATGAACGCTGTGACGAAGCCAATGGCGAACACCGGAAAATCTGCCGGGACGAACAGCTCGCGGTATTTGTAGCCCGAGTAGACCGCCGCGCCGACCATGGTCGGCATCGCCAGGAAAAACGAAAACTCGGTAGCGGTTTTACGCGACAGGCCGAATAGCAGGCCACCGATGATGGTCGCTCCGGAACGCGAGGTGCCCGGGATCATCGCAATGCACTGGGCCAGGCCAACCTTCAGTGCGTCCTTCCAGGAGATCTCGTCCACCGTTTCGGCGTGCACCTGGTGCTGGCGCTTCTCGGCCCAGAGCATCACCAGGCCGCCCACCACCAGCGCGGCGGCGACGGTGATCGGGTTGAACAGGTAGTGGTGGATCCAGTCGGCGAACAGCACACCCAAGACCACGGCCGGCAGGAAGGCGATCAGCAGGTTGGCGGTGAACCGGCGGGCGCTGGGTTGCGTCGGCAGGCCCAGCACCACGTCGAAGATCTTGCGCCGGAACTCCCAGACCACCGCCAGGATCGCGCCGAGCTGGATGATAATGTTGAACGCCATCGAACGTTCGCCACCGAACTCAAGCAAGTCGGCGACAATGATCTGGTGTCCCGTGCTGGAAATCGGCAGAAATTCCGTCAAGCCTTCCACTACGCCAAGAATCAGTGCCGAAAAGGCGGTCCACAAATCCATTCATCCCCCAAAAAAGACGCTGTTCATGCAGGTCTTATCAATATTCAAGTGTCAAGCAGGTGCTCGCAGCGGGTGCACGATAACTGTGATCTTTCAAAAAAAACCAATGAAAAATCAGAACAGGCTCAGGTTTTGCGCTGCGGGGCCGAAATCCTATCAGACAAGCCCTGATAACGCTGCCGCGTTATGACCCAGGTCAATTACGTATAGCTGCCGGGCGCTAAAGTGCCGGCCGTCGTTAATGACAAGAATAAGAAACCGGAGTGACAGCGTATGAATAGCTTGCGCAGTGTGTCGATCAGCCGACGCTTGTGGCTCATCCTGGTGGTGGCCATCGTGATGTTGTTCACGCTTGGCGCCTTGATGCTTAAACAGATCCATACCGACCTTTACCAAGCCAAAGTGCAGAAAACCCAGCACGTGGTACAGACCGCCAGTGGCGTGCTGAGCTACTACCATGGCCTGGAAACCGCTGGCACCCTGACTCGCGATGCCGCGCAAAAGCAGGCCCTCAGCGCCGTGCGTGGCCTGCGCTATAACCAGAGTGACTACTTCTGGATCAACGACCTGACGCCCGTCATGGTCATGCATCCGACCAACCCGAAGCTTGAAGGCCAGAACCTCTCGGCCATCCGCGATCCGAACGGTTATGCGCTGTTCAACGAGATGGTTGCCATCGCCAAGTCCAAGGGCGCCGGCATGATCAATTACCTCTGGCCGAAGCCGGGCGCCGAGGCCCCAGTGGGCAAGACTTCCTATGTCCAATTGTTCGAGCCCTGGGGTTGGGTCATCGGTTCGGGCGTGTACATCGATGACGTCCAGGCCGAGTTCCAGTCCCAGTTGATCAAGGCTTCCGTGGTCGGCTTGATCATCACCCTGCTCATGGGCCTGCTGTTGACCCTGATCGTGCGCAGCATCGTCGGCCCGCTGCAGGAAACCGTCAACGCCATGGCCAACATCGCCAGTGGCGAGAGCGACCTGACCCGCACCCTCGACACTCATGGCCAGGACGAAGTTACTCAACTGGCGCGGCATTTCAACGCCTTTACCGCCAAGTTGCGGCAAGTGGTGACCCAACTGCAAGCCTCGGCCAGTGCGCTGGGGCAATCCTCCAGCGAATTGGGCAACGATGCCGCCCAGGCCCAGGAGCGCAGCCAGCAGCAGTCGCAGCAAATGGAGCTGGTGGCGACCGCGATCAATGAAGTGACCTATGGCGTGCAGGACGTCGCCAAGAACGCCGAGCACGCGGCTAGTGAAATGCGCGACGCCGAGTCCCAGGCCCAACAAGGCCAGGTCAACATCGACGGCAGCTTGCAGCAGATCGACCGCCTGTCTCAGACCATCGATCAGGCGGTGGAAGTGATCCGTACCCTGGCGAGCGAAAGCACCCAGATCGGCAGCGTGCTGGAGGTGATCCGCTCCATTGCCGAGCAAACCAACCTGTTGGCCCTCAACGCCGCCATCGAAGCTGCCCGCGCCGGCGAACAAGGCCGGGGCTTTGCGGTGGTCGCCGATGAAGTGCGGCTGCTGGCCCAACGTACACAGAAGTCCACCGCAGAGATCCAGGCGATGATCGAGCGCCTGCAAACCCATTCCGAGGCCGCAGTGAAAGTCATCAGCGACAGCAGCCGTGCCTCGCAACTGACCATCGAACAGGCGGGCCTGGCCGGTGCCAGCCTCAACGCCATCGGCCAGGCCCTGCGCAATCTCAACAGCCTGAACGCCTCCATCGCCAGTGCGACGTTGCAACAGGCCCATGTGGTGGAAGACATCAACCAGAACGTCACCCAGGCTGCCGGACTGTCCCACAGCACCGCCATGGCCGCCGAACAATCCAGCCAGGCCAGCAGCCGTCTCAAGGCGCTGAGTGAACAGTTGAACGGGTTGCTCAAGCAATTCCGAGTGTGAGGGTTGTGCAGGGCCTCTCTGCTGGGGGCGATGCTCAGTTAAAGCTGTTGTGATTTATTGTGGCGAGGGAGCTTGCTCCCGCTGGGCTGCGTAGCGGCCCCCTTTTTTGTGAGCGCTTCGCGCTCAAGCGGGAGCAAGCTCCCTCGCCACGGACTCGACTTGCTCTCCAGCTACGCAACATCTCTCTGCGGGAGCGAGCCTGCTCGCGATGGCGGCGGCACATCCCGCACTGATATTGGAGCTGCCCACGCCATAACGTTTACAATCCCCGCCCTCTCCTCTTTTCCCCAAGGAACCGCCATGTCCGGGCTTGAACTGTTTGCCGCAGCCCTCGGCGTGATCGCTGTCTGGTTGACCGTCAAGCAGAACCCCTGGTGCTGGCCGATCGGCCTGGTCATGGTGTTGCTGTACAGCTGGATTTTTTTCGAGGTGAAGTTGTACTCGGACATGCTGTTGCAGGTTGTCTACGCGGTGTTGCAACTCTACGGCTGGTGGCAATGGACTCGTGCCGGACACAATCATGATGGACGCCAGGTCACCCGCCTCGGTGGGCCGTCGGTGTTGCTCGGCTTGGCTATCGGCGCGGCAGGCAGCCTGTTGTTGGGCGCCGCCATGGCTCACTGGACCGACGCCGCCCAACCCTGGCTCGATGCCGCACTCACCGGCTTCAGCCTCGTGGCTCAATGGTGGATGGCGCAAAAACGCGTGCAATGCTGGCCGCTGTGGATCGCCCTGGATGTGATTTTCGTCGGCCTGTTCATCTATAAGGGCTTGCACCTGACCGCCGCACTCTACGCCCTGTTCACCCTGCTGGCCGTGCAAGGCTGGCGGGAATGGCGCGCCGACCCGGCCCTGCGCGCATGAAGGTAATAGTGCTGACCGGCCCGGAATCCAGCGGCAAGAGCTGGCTGGCGACGCAATTGCAGGAACACTTTGGTGGCGTGCGGGTGGATGAATACGTGCGCCACTTCATGGAACAGACCCAGCGTGATACTTGCCTGGCTGACATCACCGACATCGCCGCCGGCCAACTGGCCTGGGAAGATGAAGCACGTGCCCGCCGGCCGGCGCTGTTGATCCTCGATACTCACCTGTTGAGCAACATCCTCTGGAGCCAGACCCTGTTCGGCGACTGTCCGGACTGGCTTGAGCCGGCCCTGCTGGCCCGCCATTACGACTTGCACCTGCTGCTGCGCCCCGAGCAGGTCGAATGGACCGACGACGGTTTGCGTTGCCAGCCCGAACTGGAAGAGCGGCAGGCGTTTTTTGAAGCGATCGAGGCCTGGCTGAGCCGACATCGGCAACCTTTGCAGGTCATTCACGGCAATTGGGCGCAACGCCAACAGCAAGTGTTCGCAGCCGTTGCCCACCTGCTTGAAGCCTGATCACAAGGGTGATCTGTTCCATTCCTGAAACAACGGCGTCGCACCAAACCCGGATCCAAAGCCGCTTCGCGCGATTGTCATCAAGACTGTCAAGCTTTTGAAACACCCGCCTAAAAGCCTGGATCCAGAGCCCTGGGACAGTAAATGACCGATTAGTCACCATGTACCTTGTCTCAGCGCTGAAACAGGTTTCTTCCCAGGCATCTCGGCCATTAATACAAGTCATTGAATTAAAAGGTATTAAAAAAACCGGCACAACACCTGCTCTTCCCACTTCGCAACGCTGGACCAGGGCCAGCCCACCGAAGAAGGAACCGATGCCGTGGGGACTTTCGAAAGAAGTTTGACCTGTCTGTTGTTGATCGGCTGCGCCGCCAGCGCAACGCTCAGCCTGCCAGCGCGGGCCGAGGGCAACGGCGTCATTGTGCTCACCCGTGACGTGCAGCCCATTGCAATCGGTCGCAACGGTGGTAAAGACCCCTACCCGATCACCGTCAATGCCAACCCCTCCGAGCGAATCAACCAGGCCACCGCCAGCACCGAACTGAGCGATGGCGAGTTCGCCAGCGTGGCCAGCGGTTCGTCGATCCGCAACATCGTCACCCCGAACACCGGTGTGCAAGGCCTGAACGTCGTGACCAACCCCAACGGCATGCCGGGCATGAGTGCCGGCCACGGTGGTGGTAGCGGCGGCGCGATCTCCGGCACCATCAACCGCTCGCTCAGTTCCGGCCTGGCTCCGTTGGGTCGGTTGGCGGGAGGCCAGTGACATGAAGCCCGCCCTGTTTCTCCTCGCCCTGCTCATGCTTTCCCTGCTCAGCTCTTTCAACGTATTTGCCGATTCGGGTGTTGCGGTGATCAGTAGCGCCAACCTGCAGGATTCCGGCAGCCATTACACCGGCAACTTCAACGTCAACCAGGCGGCCGGCGACCAGACCCAGCAGACCAACACCCGAGCCATCGCCATCGGCAGCCACGCCCAGGCCAGCACCCATGTGCAACAACGCGTCGACACGCCGGCCAACCCGTCCATGAACGCCACCGCCCGCATCGGCGGTCAATCCTTTACCAACGGCAACGGTGTGCTGGGCGTCAACCAGTCCGCCGGGGCCAACAACCAGATGGCCAATGTCATGCGAGTGGGCATCAGTGCCCATCCGCAGAGCATTGACGACAGCGCCCTGTCTCAACAGAACGTGGCGTTGCTACCGAACTCAGGAGCAACTGGCGCCCCAACCGGCAGTCGCCAGGTCGTTACCAGCGACCAGGCCTTCACCGGCAGCCGAGGGGTCATCCAGGTGAACCAGAGCGCAGGGGTGGGAAACCGTATGGCGAACACCCTGAGCATCCGAGTCGCTGATTGACCCGGAGGCTACATAAGAAAGTACCGACACTTAACCAACGACACGCAAGGAGAAACACCATGAAACCTACAATGGCACTAAAACCATTGGTTTTCGCTCTCGCCGCTGTCATGGCAATGGCCGCACAGGCTGGAGGAAACGATAACGGGCACGGCAATGGTCATGGCCACCATGGTCCCAAAGGCCCAACGTGGGAAGAACAGCTTTCCATCAACGCCAGCGCGATGGCTACCGTGATGGATGAGCAGAACAGCGACGGCAACGAGGTGCTCAACCAGGGTACTAAAAACACCGCCGAAGCCACCGACTCCCTCAATGGCAGCAACGGCAACATGGGGGCCAACATCGCCGCCGGCGACGGTAACCAACAAGACAACGCCGCAGCGCTGGCGACCGCTGACGAAAGCTTCATCTTCGGCTCGGCTGTCGCCGCCTCAAGTGCCACGCAAACCAATACCAACAACTATGTAAAAAACAACTCGACCCACAACAACGCCTCGCTCACCAATGCGGGCAACAACGGCTCCGGCAACATCGGCATCAACGTGACCGCCGGTAACTTCAACCAACAGAAAAACAACCTGGCCATCGCCGTATCGGGTGGCCGTGTCGCACAGGCCTCTGCCGAGGCCAATCAGTCCTCCACAGGCCTGGTGGTCGACAACAAAGGCGTGCGGACCTACAAAACCGACACCCTTACCAGCACCTCCAGCGCTTCCGGCACCTTCAAGGCCAAAGGCACCGGCACCGTCGAGGATGACGGCCATGGCGGATGGGGCAACAAAGGTGGCTACGGTGGCGGTCACGATGACGACAAGTTCAAGTTCTCCGCCGTGGGTACTTTCGAACTGTCCGGCACCAACACCCAGCAAGTGCTGACCCGCGACGGCTGGAAAAACCCTGTGCTCAACAACGCCACCATGACCAACTCCATGAACGGCTTCTCCGGTAACGGCGGCGCCAACGTGTCGGCGGGCGTGGGCAACCAGCAGAGCAACTCGCTCTCCATCGCTGCCGGCTGCAGGGCTTGCATGTAAAAAGTACCACTGCGGGGGTAGTTGCCCTGTGGGAGCAAACTTTGCTCCCACAGGCTCGCTCCCACAGGGGCTTTTTCCAGGGTTCCCACCAGGCGTATCGATCATGCGTGTCACTGCTGTTTCACTGCTGCTCTGCATGGCCTGCGTGGCCGAAGCGGCGCAGATACCAGTCGCCGCCCTGCCTGGCGGCATGCTGGTCTACAAACCGGTGCAAAGCGTACGCGAGCGCAAGTTCAGCGACATTGTCGAGCAGAAAACCGATTTCAGTTGCGGCGCCGCCGCGCTGGCCACGGTGCTGCGCCAGGCCTATTGGCTGGATGTCGATGAAGAACACGTCATCAAAGGCATGCTGGTCAATGCCGACCAGGATCTGGTTCGTACCCAAGGGTTTTCCATGCTGGACATGAAGCGCTACGTGGAGGCCATCGGCATGCGTGCCCGAGGCTACCGGATACCGCCAGAGAAACTCGAAGCGGTAACGATCCCGGTGGTGGTCCTGATGGAAATCCGCGGCTACAAGCACTTCGTGGTGTTGCAGCGGGCCGACAAGCAATGGGTCTACATCGGCGACCCGGTGCTGGGCCACAAGCGCTACGCCCACGATGATTTCGTCAAAGGCTGGAACGGCATCGTCTTTGCGATCGTCGGCCCCGGCTATGACAAGACCAATGCGCTGCGCAACCCTCCGCAACCACTGACGGCACGTAACAAACTGGACGGGTTCAACCCGGTCAGGGATGCAGAACTGATGGATTTCGGCTTCATACAGAGCGACTTCTTTTAATCGCCGACCAACTGCCAACATAAGTACAAAAAGGAGCAGGACGCTCCGGGAGCAGCACATGAAAACTTCACACTGGCTGTCGCTGGCCTGCCTGGCCGCGGCTGCCTCGGGCTATGCCCATGCCGGCTTCAAACCCATCGAAGTCAAGGACCAGGAGCTTGCCGAGCTGCGCGGTCGTTATATCATGCCCGGCCGAGTCATCAGCTTCGGCATCGTCATGAGCAGTACCTGGCGCAACGCCAGCGGCGACCTGATCGGCGCCACCAGCACCATGCAAATCCAGTCCGCCACCGTCAAACCCCAGTTTTATGTCTCCACCATCAAGCAGACCGGCAACGGCAGCGTCCCGGAACAGGGTAGCGGCAATATTACCGGTGGCGCCGGCCTTGGCACGAGCCAGGGCGTGACCCAAAGCGTACGTGCCGCCGGCGACGGCAATACCGCCTACAACAACGTCAACATCAATGTGAGAGAGAGCAACCAGGCGCCCGCGCTCGTGCCTTCCCAAGGTCAACTGCTGACCAAGGGCCAGACCATCAGCGGCAGCAACGCCGCCGGCAGTGTCGCGGTCACCGCCACCGGCAGTGGTGTGCAAATGGCGATCCAGGCCAGCCATAACCAAGGCAGTACCCTGCAACAAGTGGCCCAAGGTGGTTTGCTGCAAAACACTCGCCTGCTGGGCAACAGCAACCTGGTCAACAACATGACGCAACTCAACGTGGTGCTGAACAATAACGGCGCCAGCGCCGGCGCACTGGACTGCAACCTGACCCAACTGCGCGGCCTGCGTAACCTCGGTTATTGAACTACGCTGGTTTCCGATCATTGGGCAATTAGGGACGGCATATTTCATGTATCGATCCGTATCGTTGCGCGCTGTGATGTGTTTAAGCACGTTGTTCCCGGCGACCGTGTTGCACGCGGCCCCGGATGCCGAAATAGAGGCCCTGAAACAGGAGCTTCTTGAGCTCAAGCAACGCTACGAGGTCCAACAGAAGGCCCTGGCGGTGCTCGAACAGCGGGTTCGCCAAGTGGAGGATCAACCCGCCGCTCCACCGCCCAAGCGCCTGGCCAAGTCCCCTGCCGACATGAAAGGCAACCAGACCGTGGCCGGCGGTGGCGCGGCAACGACCGGCGGCAGCGGCTATGGACAATCCCTGGCCGATGATTCCCAGCCGGCCCAGAGCGTCTCCAACCTCTATGACGAGGCCAGCGGTTTCTTCGGCGGCGGCAAATTCAGTTTCGAGACCGGCGTGACCTATTCGCGCTACGACACGCGGCAACTGATCCTCAATGGTTTCCTGGCCCTGGACTCGATTTTCCTGGGCAACATCAACCTCGACCGGATCAAGGCCGACACCTGGACGCTGGACCTCACCGGTCGCTACAACTTTGACAACCGCTGGCAGTTCGACCTCAACGTCCCGGTGGTCTACCGCGAATCCACGTACCAGTCAGGCGGCGCGAACAACGGCGCAGCCGGCGTCACCAGCGAAGAAACCGTGACCCGCGACCCGACCATCGGTGACGTCAACTTCGGCATCGCCTACAAGTTCATGGATGAGTCGATCAACTACCCGGACGCGGTGGTCACCCTGCGGGTCAAGGCTCCAACCGGCAAGGACCCGTTCGGCATCAAGCTGCGTCAATCCCAGGCCAACACCAACCTGTTCGTGCCTGACGACCTGCCCACCGGCAATGGCGTGTGGTCGATCACCCCTGGGCTTTCGCTGGTCAAGACCTTCGACCCGGCCGTGTTATTCGGTACCCTTTCCTACACCCATAACTTCGAAGAATCGTTCGACGACATCAGTTCCACGGTCAACCAGAAAGTACCGGGCAAGGTGCGGATCGGCGACAGCTTCCAGCTCGGCGCGGGCATTGCCTTTGCCTTGAACGAGAAGATGAGCATGTCGTTCTCGGTCTCTGACCTGATCCAGAAGAAAAGCAAGCTCAAACAGGACGGCGGCGACTGGGAATCGGTGGTCTCCAGCGACGCCAACGCCGGCTACTTCAACATCGGCATGACCGTCGCTGCCTCGGACAACCTGACCATCGTGCCCAACCTGTCCATCGGGCTGACTGACGATGCGCCGGATTTCAGCTTCAGCCTGAAATTCCCGTATTACTTCTAGCGCAGGATGACGGTCTTGACACCGTACCCTGTGGGAGCGAGCCTGCTCGCGATAGCGGTAGATCAGTCATTTTAACTGTGACTGACACACCGCTATCGCGAGCAGGCTCGCTCCCACAAGGAATCGTGCAGGGCTTGAGTCAGCGGATCTGATGCTTGTGCAGCAACCGATAGAACGTCGGCCGGGACACGCCCAGCACCCTCGCGGCCACGC
Organism: Pseudomonas sp. FP2300; assembly: GCF_030687595.1. NCBI lineage: Bacteria > Pseudomonadati > Pseudomonadota > Gammaproteobacteria > Pseudomonadales > Pseudomonadaceae > Pseudomonas > Pseudomonas sp. FP2300. The sequence goes on along the minus strand of NZ_CP117440.1, from coordinate 3,337,897 downwards.
TCAGGTTGTCGCTATGACGATTGAGCACATCGCTCAGGGCTTGGCGCTCGGCGCGGGTCTTGTAGTCCTCCAGCGTACCCATCGGGGCCGCCACGCCTTGGTGACTGGCCAGGCCGAGGTCCCGGGCCTCGATTTGTCGCCCCTCGGCCAGCACCAAGCCGCGACGGACGCGGTTGGCCAGTTCCCGCACATTGCCGGGCCAGTCATGCATGCCCATCGCCACCAATGCATCGTCGCTGAAGCTGCGGGGGCGGCGGCCGGTTTCCCGGCTGTAGAAATGGGAAAAGTGGCTGGCGAGCATCGCCAGGTCGCCATGGCGTTCGCGCAGCGGCGCCATCACCACTTGCAACACATTCAGGCGGTAATACAGATCCTCGCGAAATCGCTTGTTCTCGATGGCCGCCTCAAGGTCCACATGGGTAGCCGCCAAGACTCGCACATCGACCGCAATCGGCTGGCTACCGCCGACCCGCTCAATGTGTTTTTCCTGTAGAAAGCGCAGCAGGTTGGCCTGTAACTCCAACGGCAGGTCGCCAATTTCATCGAGAAACAACGTGCCGCCGTGGGCCGCCTCGATCCGTCCGATCTTGCGTTGGTGAGCGCCAGTGAACGCGCCCTTCTCATGCCCGAACAACTCGGACTGGATCAGGTGCTCCGGGATGGCTCCGCAGTTGATGGCAATGAACGGCCGGTTACGCCGGTGAGACTGACAATGCAGGGTGCGCGCCACCAGCTCCTTGCCGGTACCGCTTTCGCCCCGGATCAACACCGGCGACTCGGCAGGCGCCAGCTTGCTCAACAATTTACGCAGCTCGCGAATCGGCTTGCTGTCGCCCAGCAGCTCATGTTCGGGCTGATCAATGTGGATCGAGCCCTGCCCCCGCAGGCGCGCCATGCCAAACGCCCGGCCCAGTGTCACCTGGACCCTGGACACGTCGAACGGCAAGGTATGGAAGTCGAAAAACCATTCGCAGACAAAATCACCGACGTTCTGCAGGCGCAACACTTCCTGGTTGAGCACGGCGATCCATTCGGTACCGCTGCGACTGATCAACTCCTTGACTGCTTCCGGGCGTTCCAGATGGAAGGGCTGCAACCGCAAAAGACCGACGTCACAGGTCCGATCGCCGGCGTGTTCGAGGGAGCAACTGTCCACATCCCAGCCAATGGTGCGCAAACCTGGCAACAAACGATGACAATCGTCGCAGGGATCAACCACGAGCAGACGACGTGACGTACTGGCTTCGATCATGACTGATCCTTGGCGCCAAAATAAGGAAATATGATTAGAAACAGTCGTTTGGCAAACCTGCATGTAACAGTAGCAAGAAGTTGACGCCTCCTTGTATCAATTGATTATCGAGATCGCGTCAAAGTGGTTATAAGCGAGCGTTTCGTTAGTTGTCGCGCACCTGTTTCTTTCATGGCGCTTTCAAACAAAAGCCCAAAAGCCTGGTCTGAAAGAAAATCGAAATTTATTTAAATAATGTGTGACCCGCGTGCGGGTTCGGAACATCAGTACAAGTAACCAGCCGCACGGTACGCCCAACCGACGGCACATCATTTGTTTGGGCACACTTAAGAGAAAACGCCATGAACGCCCCGCTCCGTATCAACGAAGCTCTTTTGATTGCCGACCGCGCATTCCGTCCTTTCCAATGCGTGGCCTGGGCTCCACAAGACGGCAACGGTGAACTCAGCCTGACCGTCATCGACCGTACCAATACTCATATTGGCCGCACCCAGATTCCGAGCAGCGCCTATACCGACCCGGTCCAACTGGCCGACCTGTTGAAACAGGCCCGTGCCGAACTGAGCCAGGAAGGCTACAAACTGCAATCCTGGTCGATGCCTGAATAACGACCTGTAAAGCCTGTTATCGATTGCAGGCTTGGCTCTGGGTTGTAAAGCCATTGTTATGGCACGAATCGCCGCTGTATCTGTAGAACATGACAGTTGTGCGTTGCCACATTCAGGGATTGAATGATGCCCTCATGCAGTCGTCGCCCTTTCGGGCCGGTCGATACGCAAGGAGAGGCAGGCATGCTCGATCAGTTCGCGTTTGTGCTCCCCGGGGCCATGGCCCACGCCGGGCAACTTGACTCAGGCTTTGCCGCCAACGGCAAAGCCTGGATTCATTTCGAAGACAGCACCTCGAGCCTGACCACCGGGCTGACCCTCGACCACGCCGGACGAATTCTTGTGGCAGCCAGGATCGAGACAGCCCGCGGCAGTCGGTTCGGGTTGGCGCGACTCAATCATGACGGCTTGCCTGACCCGGGCTTCGGTACCGACGGTTGCGTGATTGGCTCATTTGAAAACGGCTTCGAAGCAACCGCAGGCCAAGTGATCGAGTTGCCCGACGGGCAGATCCTGCTGTCCGGCCTGCACTACGAAAACAACGACCACACCCTTCCTGCCCTGGCGCTGTTCGACCAGCAAGGTCGCGCCGTTCAAAGCTTCGGCAACGGCGGCCGGCACATCATCCGGCTTTGCGGCAATCTCTCCCAAGGCCTGCGCGATCCGTGGCTGCCGCCCGGCGTGCCGGGGCTTGAAGCCTGCGACATGCAAGTGCAGGCCGATGGCCGGATCCTTGTGCTCGCCAACCACCACTACCAATTGTCCGATCATGTCGGCGTACTGATCCGCCTCTTGCCGGACGGAACATTGGATACCTCGTTCAACGGTCGCGGTTTCGTGATGGTCCGACGCTTATTGAAAAATACCTGGCTCGGCTGCCTGGTGCTCCAGGCTGACGGTCATATTGTCGTCGGCGGTGCCATCGACTTGCCCCAGCATGGTTTGATTGCCCGCTATGACAGCAGTGGCAAACTCGATGACAGCTTCGGCGAGAACGGCTTCATGACAATCCTGGCGCAAGGTCACAGCGTAATGGTCAGCCAGATCGTTCAGGATGCGAACGGTGATCTGCAAGTATTCGGCAGCAGCCGTGACCCGATGCATAGCCTGGCCCTGAAAGTGCGCCCGGACGGCAAGCCGGACCGTCACTGCAACCAGGGCCAGTGCCGGCTCATGGCGATCGGACGCAACGCCAGTCAGTGGACCGCCGCTCAACTTCAGCCGGACGGAAAACTGGTGACCGCCGGTGCCACCATCGGCGGTATCGAGGCCGATTTCATACTTGCCCGGCACTTGCCGGATGCCAGCCTCGATCCGGATTTTGGCCAGGGCAAAGGCTGGGTTCGTACGCGACTCGGCTACAGCCTGGACACCGCCACCGCCCTGGCGGTGCAGGCTGACGGCAGAATCCTGGTGGGCGGCTATTCGCTCCACGGTCGTTATCGAGCGGTGGTTGCGCGATATTGGGCCTGAACCGAATTATCCCGGGGGAACAGTATTTATTCCTACGCTTGATATTCCCCATCTCTTACGGCAAGTTGCGCGCTTCTAATTAAAAGGAGCAGCCGATGTCCGGTCCAATGGCTCAGGCTTTCGCGCACAACTTTCTGGGGCACTCCCCACGCTGGTATAAGGCGTGCATCATCACTTTCCTGATCCTCAATGCCGTGGTGCTGTGGACCCTGGGTCCGGTCATTGCCGGTTGGATGCTAGTGGTGGAGTTCATCTTCACCCTCGCCATGGCCCTTAAATGCTACCCGCTGATGCCTGGCGGCCTGTTGCTGGTCGAAGCCCTGGTGCTGGGCATGACCACCCCCAAAGCGCTGTACGACGAGCTGCTGCATAACTTCCCGGTCATCCTGCTGCTGATGTTCATGGTCGCCGGCATCTACTTCATGAAGGATCTGCTGCTGTTCCTGTTTTCACGCCTGCTCCTGGGCGTGCGTTCCAAGGCGCTGCTGGCCTTGATGTTCTGCTTTCTCTCGGCGTTCCTGTCGGCCTTCCTCGATGCCTTGACCGTCACGGCGGTGATCATCAGTGCGGCCGTGGGCTTCTATGCGGTGTATCACCGTGTGGCCTCGGGCAATGATCCACGCCTGGACAGCAACGTCGATGAAGACCACGAGCTGCCGTCGCACCATCATGAAGATCTCAACCAGTTTCGGGCGTTTCTACGCAGCCTGCTGATGCATGGCGCCGTAGGCACCGCGCTGGGCGGCGTATGTACCCTGGTGGGCGAACCGCAGAACCTGCTGATCGGCCATGAGATGGGCTGGCATTTTGCAGATTTCTTCCTCAAAGTCGCGCCAGTGTCGTTGCCCGTGCTGGTGGCAGGGTTGGTAACCTGTGTGGCACTGGAAAAGCTGCGCTGGTTCGGTTACGGCACGCTACTGCCGGACAACGTACGTACCGTACTGGCCGACTACGCCGAGCAGGACAATCGCGAACGCACAGCACGCCAACGCGCCGCCCTGATCGTGCAGGGCATCGCTGCGTTGATCCTGATCGTCGGCCTGGCCCTGCACATCGCCGAAGTCGGCCTGATCGGCCTGATGGTCATCGTGTTGATTACCGCCTTCACGGGGATCACCGACGAGCACCGGCTCGGCAACGCGTTCAAGGACGCCATGCCCTTTACCGCACTGCTGGTGGTGTTCTTTGCGGTGGTAGCGGTCATTCATGACCAGCAACTGTTCACCCCGCTGATTCAATGGGTGCTCGCCCTGCCCGCCGATCAACAGCCAGGCATGCTCTTCATTGCCAACGGCCTGCTGTCAGCCATCAGCGACAACGTATTCGTGGCGACCATCTACATTACCGAAGTGAAGCAGGCCTTCGTCTCCGGCCACATGAGCCGTGAGCAGTTCGAGACCCTGGCGGTGGCCATCAACACCGGCACCAACCTGCCCAGCGTCGCCACGCCTAACGGCCAGGCCGCCTTCCTGTTCCTGCTGACCTCAGCGATTGCCCCACTGATTCGCCTGTCCTATGGCCGGATGGTCTGGATGGCCCTGCCCTATACCGTGGTGATGGGTGGCCTGGGCTGGTATGCGGTGACGTACTGGTTGTAGAAAATATTGCTGAACAGAAGAAAAACCTGTGGCGAGGGGATCCTTCTGTGGGAGCAAGGCTTGCCCGCGATGAAGGCGATGCGGTCTCTCAGGAACCGAGGTGCCTGTTTCGCGAGCAAGCTTTGCTCCCACAGTGGGAATAAATTCCCGTTCCACCAAAGGCCTGGGCGGTCTACCGCGGCAGGATGTACCGCTCGATCGCCAGGGCCGCACCGTCTTCGGTCACGGCGGCGGTCACGACATCCGCCTGACGCTTGATCGCCTCCTCCGCCTGCCCCATGGCAATCGACAAACCAGCACGATGAAACATCGCCGGGTCGTTGCCGCCATCCCCCATGGCCGCCGTCTGCTCCAGTGGCACTTCCAGGAACGCTGCCAGGGTCGCCAGTGCTTCGCCCTTGTTGGCCTGCATCGCTGTCACATCCAGGTAGATCGGTTGTGAACGTGACACCTGGGCCTGGCCTTTGAGCAGCGGATGCAGCCGAGCCTCCAGTTCCACCAGCAGGTCCGTGTTGGCGCTGGTGGCGACAATCTTGTCGATACGTTCCAGATAGGGTTCGAAGCTGTCGACCTGCACCGGCGGATAACCCAGCCCGCGGGTTTCAACCGGCACCATCGGCCCGTTGGCGTCACGCACCAGCCAGTCGCCGTCGGCAAATACCCAGACCTCGATGCCAGGCTGATCGGCGTACAGCGCCAAGGTGGCTAGCGCCGCCTCGGCAGGCAAGTAATGCACGGCGAGGAAACTGCCGTCGGGATGAACCAGCGTGCCGCCGTTGAACGCCGCGGTGGGCAGATCGACGCCCAAGGCCTCGATCTGCTGCAACATCGCCCGGGGCGGCCGCCCGGTGGCGAGGCTGAACAGCACGCCGGCCTCACGCAATGAACGAACGGCTTCGATGGTGCGTTGGTTGAGACTGTGGTCAGGCAGCAGCAGCGTACCGTCCATGTCACTGAGCAAAAAGCGGATGGGGTGTTTCAGTTGATCACTCATCCGAGGCCGTGCCAGACGCGACCGTCGCGGATCAGCAGATCATCGGCGGCCGACGGGCCATCTTCACCGGCCTTGTAAGGCTGGACCGCTGCGTCCTGTTGCCAGGCATCAAGGAATGGCTGCACGGCGCGCCAGCCGTTTTCGATGTTGTCGGCGCGCTGGAACAAGGTCTGGTCACCAGTCAGGCAATCGTAGATCAAGGTTTCGTAACCCGTGGACGGCTGCATTTCGAAGAAGTCCTTGTAGGCGAAGCCCAATTCGATATTGGCCATGTCGAGCGCCGGCCCCGGCCGTTTGGCCAGCAGGTCGAACCACATGCCTTCATTGGGCTGAATCTGGATTCTCAAGTATGTAGGTTGCAGTTCGTCGACTTCGGTGTCGCGAAACTGCGCGTAAGGCGCTGGCTTGAAGCAGATGACGATTTCCGTGTCGCGCACGCTCATGCGCTTGCCGGTACGCAGGTAAAACGGCACGCCGACCCAACGCCAGTTGTCGATCATGACCTTCAGGGCGACGTAGGTCTCGGTGCTGCTGTCAGGCGCCACGTTGGCCTCCTGGCGATAGCCATTCACCGCCTTGCCGCCGACCTCACCGGCCGTGTACTGGCCCCGTATGGAGTTGGCGCGCGCCTGCTCCACCGACCAGGGCCGAATCGCCCCGACGACCTTGGCCTTTTCTCCGCGCACGGCGTCGGCACCAAAGGCCGCTGGCGGCTCCATGGCCACCATCGCCAGCAGTTGGAAAAGATGATTGGGCACCATGTCCCGCAAGGCGCCGGTGTGTTCATAAAAGCTGCCACGGGTTTCCACGCCGACGGTTTCGGCGGCGGTGATTTGTACGTGGTCGATGTAGTGGTTGTTCCAGAACGCTTCGAACAGGCTGTTGGAGAAACGGCTGACCAGAATGTTCTGCACCGTTTCCTTACCCAGGTAATGGTCGATGCGATAGATCTGTTTCTCGCTCATGACCTTGAGCAGGCAGGCGTTCAGCGCTTCGGCGGTGTGCAGGTCGGAACCGAACGGTTTTTCGATCACCACGCGCCGAAAGGCCCCCTCCTGCTCCTGAAGCAGCCCGGCCGCACCGAGGCGGCTGACCACTTCACTGAAAAAGCGCGGCGCGGTCGCCAGGTAGAAAACCGCGTTGCCGGTGCCGCTGGCGGCGATTTTCGCCGCCAGCGCCTGGTAGGTGCCGTCATCGAGGAAATCACCCTGGACGTAACTGATGCCTCGGGCCAGCTTGGCCCACAGCAGCGGGTCGAGCGCACGGTTGGCATCACCGCCCTTGCTCGCCGCTTCGTTACGGATGAAGTCCTCGAGTTTCTTGGCAAAATCCACATCGCTGATAGCGTTGTGGTCAACCCCGATGATGCGCAGCCCATCGTCCAGCAGACCGTCGCGACTGAGGTGGTAAAGCGCCGGCATCAGCAGACGCTTGACCAGATCGCCATGGGCGCCGAACAGGAACAGCGTGGTCGGCGGCGCGGGTTCTGCCTTGGATTTGCTGCCGATCGAGGTCATTTTTTCGGTATCTCCACGTGGCCGCCAAAGCCGAAGCGCATGGCCGAGAGCATTTTGTCACCGTACGTGCTTTGCTGGCGTGAGCGGAAACGGGCAAACAGCGAACTGGACAGGACCGGAACCGGCACCGCTTGCTCGATGGCGGCTTCGATGGTCCAGCGCCCTTCGCCGCTGTCGGCGACTTCGCCGGAAAAACCGTCCAGTTTCGGATCGCTGGCCAGCGCATCGGCGGTCAAGTCCAGCAACCAGGACGACACCACGCTACCGCGACGCCAGACTTCGGCGATATCGGCCAGGTTCAGGTCGAAACGCTGCTCCGGTGGCAGGCTTTCGCTGGATTTGGTCTTGAGGATGTCAAAGCCCTCGGCAAAGGCCTGCATCATTCCGTATTCGATCCCATTGTGGATCATCTTCACGAAATGCCCCGAGCCGGCCGGACCTGCATGGATATAGCCACGTTCGGCGCGGTCATCGTCGGATTTGCGGTCACGGGTGCGCGGGATGTCGCCCATGCCCGGCGCCAGGCTATCGAACAACGGGTCCAGGCGCTGGACCACTTCGGCATCACCGCCAATCATCATGCAGTAGCCGCGCTCCAAGCCCCAAACGCCGCCGGAGGTGCCAACGTCGATGTAGCTCAGGCCTTTTTCCGACAGGACCTGAGCGCGACGGATGTCGTCCTTGTAGTACGTGTTGCCGCCATCAATGATCACGTCGCCTGGCTCAAGCAGTTCACTGAGGTCATTGATGGTGTCTTCGGTGGGTGCGCCGGCCGGCAGCATGACCCAGACCGCCCGTGGTTTCTCCAGGCCGGCGACCAGCGCCGGCAGGTCCGCGACGCCTGTGGCGCCTTCCTGGCGCAGGTTTTCGACAAAAGCGGCATTGCGGTCATAAACGACGGTGGTGTGCCCATTGAGCATCAGGCGCCGCGCAATATTGCCGCCCATGCGGCCCAGTCCAATAATCCCGAGTTGCATGTGCTGATGCTCCCTACTACAAATAAAGGTGTGTCAAAGATGAAACGCTATCGACTAGTGGAGGTTAGTCCAGAGCATTGCCGCATAGTTTCCGGGTAATTCGAGCGATCACAAGGGATAACGCTCACGATCCGGCCAAAGACACAGCGACCATGAAAAATAAAAAAGTTCCAATCACAAGCAAAAGAAATCAGAATCGGCGCCGATAGTAGAGGTGTCGACCAAATACTGGCGACATCTCTATAGTTGATGTACGCCATTTGCGAGGTGAGCAATGGGCCCTGTCGTTACCGCACGTCCTCCCCAAACCCTTTATGTGACCATTCGTCGCGATGAATTGCGCCTACTCAAGGAAGAACGCGATCTGCTGCTCGATGAAGTGATGCAGTTGCGCATGCAACTGCAGCACGCACAACTGCCCCACCAAAGCCAGTCCCTGGCGCGGTAAGCGCCCCAGAGGCACAGCGCCAGCAAGTGACACTGGCATTCCGGTGTCACTCGCCTGTAGGCCCGCCATGCGTACTTGTGGCGAGGGTTCTATCCGCGGCAGCAAAGCTTGCCTGCGATAGCCGCCCGGCGGTCGAAAGGCTGAACTTGCGGCATCGTTCATCGCGGGCCAGCCTTGCTCCCACAGGGCTTGCTCTCAGGTGAATACACGTCACAAATACCTCCCTCGCCTGGGTGCATTCGCGCCAAGTTACCGATTTGTATCCGAAAAACTCACGAACTTTTCACAACCGCCTCGCAATACTCCCCGCCCTATAGGTTGTTCGGCGTAATGCCTGCGGTCGCCAATCCGGTGCCGGCAGCTTCGTCGATAAGGGCTGGAGCGCTTGATGAGCTTGTTCAAACGCAGCAAAACGACTGCGAAAGGTTTCGACTGGGCCGGACTCGGCTGGCTGTTTCTGTTCTTCTGGTACTTTTCGGGCATCACCCAACTGCTCATTCTGCTGAGCGACACCTCCGGCTTCACCGGCTTTCGCCAAGCGTTCGTGATGAGCGCGGTATGGCTGGCGCCTATGCTGCTCTTCCCCGCCCGTACACGCTTGCTCGCCGCATTGATCGGCGTGGTGCTGTGGGCCTGCTCCATGGCCAGCCTGGGCTATTTCTTCATCTATCAGCAAGAATTTTCCCAGAGCGTCATTTTCATCATGTTCGAATCGAACGTGTCTGAAGCTGGTGAGTACCTGACTCAGTATTTTGCCTGGTGGATGGTGGCGGCGTTCCTGGCCCACACCGCCGTCGGCTATTGGCTCTGGACCCGCCTGCGCCCGGTGTACCTGCCCCGGGGCCAGGCCCTGGTCGCAGCAGTCGCCATTGTCCTGGCCGTGGTCGGCTATCCGCTGATCAAGCAGACCCAGCGTACCGGCAGCTTCGCCGGTGGCCTGGAGAAGTTCGAAGATCGCATCGAGCCGGCGGTGCCGTGGCAGATGCTGGTGGCCTACCGTCGCTACGGTGAACAGCTGGAGAACATGCAAGGCATGCTCCACAGCGCCAGCAAGATCGCGCCACTGCGCAACCTCAAGGATGCCATGGCCGACCAGCCCGCGACCTTGGTGCTGGTGATCGGCGAGTCCACCAATCGCCAGCGCATGAGCCTCTACGGTTACCCAAGGGAAACCACACCGGAACTGGACAAGCTCAAGGACCAGCTTTCGGTGTTCGACAACGTCATCACCCCGCGCCCCTATACCATCGAAGCCTTGCAGCAGGTGCTGACGTTCGCCGACGAACAGAACCCGGACCTGTACCTGAGCACGCCGTCGCTGGTGAGCATGATGAAGCAGGCCGGCTACAAGACTTTCTGGATTACCAACCAGCAGACCATGACCAAGCGCAACACCATGCTTACGACCTTTTCCCAGCAGGCCGACGAGCAGGTGTACTTGAACAACAACCGTAACCAGAATGCCGCGCAATACGATGGTGATGTGATCGAACCGTTCAACAAGGCCTTGGCCGACAGCGCTCCGCGCAAGCTCATCGTGGTGCACCTGCTCGGCACCCACATGAGTTACCAGTATCGCTACCCGCCGACATTCAACAAGTTCACCGACCGTCAGGGCGTACCGGCGAGCTTGCGTGACGATCAGGTCCCGACCTACAACAGCTACGATAACGCGGTGCTGTACAACGACTTCGTCGTGTCCAGCCTGATCAAGGATTACGCCAAGACCGACCCCAACGGTTTTCTGCTGTACCTGTCGGACCATGGTGAGGACGTGTTCGACTCGCCAGGTCACGGCACGCTGGGCCGTAACGAAGGCAAGCCGACCGCGCCGATGTACACCATCCCCTTCATGGCCTGGGCCTCGCCCAAGTGGCGCGAAAGCCATGACTGGAACTTTGCCGGCGACCTGTCACGGCCCTACAGCAGCTCGCACCTGATTCACACCTGGGCCGACCTGGCGGGCTTGAGTTTTGATGAGCTGGACCGCAGCAAGAGCCTGGTCAGCGATGACTTCAAGGCCCGTCCGCTGCTGATCGGCAACCCCTATCAAGCCCCGCGCAAGGCCCTGATCGACTTCAGCCTGATGCAGCCCAAGGCGCCGTTGGCTGAAGTCGTGCAGAAATAACCGGAACCGACCAGATGCCCGCTTTTACAGGGGCTTGATCCAGAACTGCATCGTGCCGTGGGCCGGGTCGAACATGCCGGCGGCAAAACCGAACTTGGTATAACTGCCTTGCGCCACGGCATTACCCTCGAGCACTTCCAGGGTGATTTTGCAGCAGCCACGCTGACGGGCGATGTCCTCGACCTTCTGCAGCATCTTCTGGCTCAGGCCCAGGCCGCGAAACTCCTTCATGACTATCATGTCGTGGATATTCACCAGCGGCCGACAAGCGAAGGTTGAAAAACCCTCGAAACAATTGACCAACCCCGCCGGTTCGCCATTGACGAAAGCCAGCACACTAAAGGCATGGGGGCGCTTGGCCAGTTCTTCAGGAAGGTGCAGCAGCACCTCGGGAGGCAGTGAATGACCACCACCCATCGGGTCCTCGGCATAGCCATTGAGCACATGACAGATCGCTTCGGCGTGGACCGGGTTGGTGTAGCTGGCTTGCAGAACAAGAATGCCCTTGGCTTCTTCCATGACCTTCCATCTCACTTCGGTAGTACCGGCGACTCGATGCCGCCGGCAAGATACAGTCAGCCTTGCTGACCAAAACGTTGCATTTGCATTTCCTGGAGGCGACTGAGAGTACGGCGAAACGGGAATTGCAGATAGCCCTGGGTGTACAACTCATCCATCGGTACCGCGGCCGACAGGTACAACGGCACCTTGCGGTCATAGCATTCATCGACCAGGGCGATGAACCGCCGGACACCGTCGTCGTGGATCGACAGCTGCGGCAACTCGCGATCACCCGCCTCGACCCGCGCCACGCCGTCTTCCGTGCCACGGGCGATGCGCCCTTCACGCTGTTCGGCACTCAGGCAAGGCACGTCACTGAGCAAGATAACGTTGAAGCGGTCACACAGGGCCATGAAATCAACGGCCGATAAAGGCTGCTCGCAAAGATCCGGATAACGGCTCCAGAGCACCGTGTCGCTGGCCCCGACCGGCTGGAGCCGGCGATGCCCCACTTCGATCGGCCCGCTGGCCAGTGCCTGGCCAACGGTCAACTGACCGAAAACCTCGCCCAACGGATCCGGTTGCCCGGGATCACGCAGCCAGTAACGCTGCTGCAATCTGCCCGGATGCTGGCGATGATCCTGCCATCCGTTTACCGGCACGACCTGCATGTGCTGCTTGATCGCCGTGATGGTCGACAGAAACCGCTCACGGTTGTGGCCGTTGGCATAGAGCTCTTCCGGCGGCAGGTTGGACGTGCTCACCACCACCATGCCCAGTTCGAACATCACCTGGAACAGGCGCCCGAGGATCATGGCGTCGCCAATGTCGGTGACAAACAGCTCATCAAAACACAGCACCCGCACTTGCTGGCTCAACTCCCGGGCCAGGGCTTGCAAAGGATCCGGCGTGCCGGTGAGCTGGAACGAACGCTGATGCACCCACGCCATGAAATGATGGAAGTGTTGGCGACGGGCCGGCACCTTGAGGCTTTCATAGAAACGGTCCATCAGCCAGGTCTTGCCGCGTCCCACAGGGCCCCATAGATAAACGCCCTTGATTGACTTGCGCCCCTCGTGCAACGCCTTGTGGCATTGCTCCAGCGTCATGATGGCCAATTCCTGGGCCTCGTCCTGGACGAAGCCGTGGTGTTCGATGGCATGCTGCCAGGCACTCAAGGGGGAGTCGAAAGTCATACGGCCCGGGTCCGGAAAACGAAGGTGGGGAGTATGCCATGACGGGCGACAGGCGAAACACTGCGCAGAGCTGTCTGGACCGGGGAGATGATGCCCCCCTCTGTGGCGAGGGGATTTATCCCCGCTCGGCTGCGCAGCAGTCGCAAACCAACCGGCGCGGTCTACCTGATGCACCGCAGTGCCTTTTGGGGTTGCCGCGCAACCCAGCGGGGATAAATCCCCTCGCCACAACAGGGTTCACATTACAGGACGCGCAACGCTAAACCGAGATATCCAGCCGACTGATCTTGCCCTGCTCATCGAGCCGGAAGGTGTAGCGCAACTCCAACGGGCTGCCGGGGAACGTCCCGGAGATCAGGTTTTGCACCAGCACCTTGCCAGTACGTTGCTGCACATTGAGGACTTCCACCCGTGGCTGGAAACGTTGGGCGGTGTCTTCCATCCATTGGGCGATGGCCTGGGTGCCTACACGGTGCCGGCCTTCATCGAACACGTTGGCATCCTCGGCGAAGTAACGCGTCACCGCCGAACTGTCACGGGCATTGGCGGCCGCAATGTAGCCGGCGATGGCCGGGGCCAGGGAAGAGACGGGATTGGACATGACATGGCTCCTTGTTTTATCGATCTGGCTCCATGCTAGAACAGCACTGTGTCAGTTTTTGTCAGGAGTGAAACGCCCGGTTTCGTCCAACTTCATCAGGGCAAACCAGTCCCGCAGCAAATCACTGCGCCGCCCCGGATAGCGCTCGCCCTGCTCAGTGGCAGCGGCAATCCGGTCGGTGCGAAAAGTCCGATAGGCGCCGCGCAACTCACACCAGGCCACCACCACCCGCGCCTCATTGAAAAAGCCCAGCGCCAGGGGCCAGATCAAGCGTTGGCTCGGGGTCTTGTTCACGTCGGCGTAATCGATGTGCAGCTTGGCCTGGGCGCGAATGGCCTGGCGGTAGACATTCAGTTCCACGGTGTTCTGCGGATAGCCATAACCCGGTGGGCCGGGCAGTACCGTGGGGTTGCGCAAGGCGTCCCGCACATCGGGCGCCAGCACCGCGGCGACCTTCGCCAGGGCGTCGGCGGCAGCCTTGCCCAGCACCTCGTCGGCGCGCTGATCGACGTAGCGCAAACCCAGCACAATGGCCTCGATTTCATCGGCGGTGAACATCAGTGGCGGCAGGAACAGGCCACTGCGCAACACATAACCGATGCCTGCCTCGCCCTGGATCGGCGCACCGAGGGCCGTGAGTTCGGCGATGTCGCGGTACAAGGTGCGCTCGGAAACATTCAGTTCGCCCGCCAATGCCGCAGCAGTGACTGGGCAACGCTTGCCCCGCAAGACTTGCAGCAAAGTGAGCAGCCGAGTGGTACGCGACACGATGGACAGTCCGTAAGGAAAAAGTTGACGCAGATTAGCAGAGGCTGGTGTCAGAAACTGTCAGGAGCCTTGGTTCACGGTCACCCCAGCAACATACTGGCTTTGTGGCGAGGGGATTTATCCCCGCTGTGGCGCGAAGCGGCCCCAAAATGGATGATCTAGCCCGACTCGACTGGTTGGATTCAGATTTTTGGGACTGCTGCGCAGTCCAACGGGGATAAATCCCCTCGCCACAAGGGTTCGTTTTTTCATTCTTTGAGAGTCTATCCATGCGCAGAATCCTCGGCTTTTCCCTTCTCCTGATGCTGCTCAGCCTGAGCGCCTGCGCCCTCTTTCCTCACCGCGATCCGCTGAACATCAACGTGGTCGGCATCGAGCCGTTGCCCAACCAGGGCCTGGAGGTGCGTTTCGCCGTGAAACTGCGCGTGCAGAACCCCAACGAAACCGCCATCGACTACAACGGCGTGGCGCTGGACCTGGAGGTCAACGGCCGTACGCTAGCGACGGGAGTCAGTGACCAGTCCGGCTCCATCCCACGCTTTTCCGAGGCGATCGTGAGCGTCCCGGTGAGCATTTCGGCGTTTTCCGTGCTGCGCCAGACCCTGGGCCTGAGCCAGACCCAAAGCCTGGACAACCTGCCCTATGTGCTCAAGGGCAAGCTCGCCGGTGGTGTATTCGGTACCCTGCGCTTCGTCGACCGCGGCACCCTCGACCTGCCGGGTTCCGCGGCCAACTGGTGAATCAAGCGATGAAACGCACACCGGGCTTGGCGCGCTCGTCCACCACCAGTTCGAACACATCCGGCCTGGCGTAGTGCCCCACCACGTCATAGTCGTAGCGCGCCCGTACCAGCTCATCGGTGTCGATTTCGGCGGTCAGCAACCCGGCGATGTCTTTCAGCGGCCCGGCCAACACATCGCCCATGGGGCCGACGATCACACTGCCGCCAGCAATCAATGCACGCTCGGCCGGCCAGTTCGCAACCTCGATGCCCAATGCCTGTGGCGAGGCCTGGACCTGACAGGCGCTGACCACGAAGCAACGTCCTTCGTGGGCAATATGGCGCATGGTCACCTGCCACATCTCCCGCTCATCCACCGTCGGCGCACACCAGACCTCCACGCCTTTGGCGTACATCGCGGTGCGCAGCAGCGGCATCATGTTTTCCCAGCACACCGCCGCGCCAACCCGGCCGACCTGGCTGTCGATCACCGGCAAGGTCGAACCATCGCCCTTGCCCCAGATCAGCCGCTCGGTGCCGGTAGGCATCAGCTTGCGGTGCCTGGCCACCAGGCCCGCCTCCGGCTCGAAATACAGCGCGGTGCAATATAGGGTGCTGCCGGCCCGCTCGATGACGCCCAGCACCAGGCTCGCCCCGGTGCGCGCCGACAGCCCGGCCAACGCCTCGGTTTCAACGCCGGGCACGTCGATGGCATTGGCAAAGTAACGGGCAAACGCCTCACGTCCTTCCGGCAGGCGGTAACCCAATTGAGTGCCGAAGCCTTCGCCCTTGGGATAGCCACCGAGCAAGGCTTCGGGCATCACCACCAAGCGGGCATCGGCCTCGCGGATGGCGTTTTCATAGGAAAGGATCTGCGCCAGGGTCGCGTCCTTGCCACCCGGCAACGAACCGATCTGCAGGGCAGCCACAATGGATTTGGGCATGGTCTTTCAACTCCTTGATCATCAGGTATTGCTGATTCTCAAGGAGCGGTCGATCATGAATAAAGCCCCGAATGCTGCTAAATGATATGAGCCTCATGAATATCGCCGATATCGACCTCAATCTGCTCAAGACCTTCGAAGCCCTGCATGACGAATCCAGCGCCAGCCGTGCCGCCCTGCGCCTGGGCGTGACCCAGTCGGCCATCAGCGCGGCCCTGCGCAGGCTCCGCGGTTTGTATGACGATCAATTATTCGTGCGCACGGGCCGGGGCCTGGCGCCGACGCTGCGGGCCAATCAACTGAAACCGGTGATCAGCGAAGCCCTGGACAAATGTCGCCAGAGCCTGGCAATGGTCGATCCGGGTGCCAGCCACTATGAGGGCCGCTCGGTCATCGTCGGCCTGTCGGACGATTTCGAGATTGCCCATGGGCGCCGCCTGATCGACGAAGTGGCCCGACGTGCGCCGGGGTTGCGCTTGATTTTCCGCCAGACCCACAGCCAGATCGTCGGTCGGGCCCTGATGGAGCGCAGCCTTGACCTGGCGATCACCGCAGGTGGTTTCGCGCAGCGCTTGCTCAGCCGCCAGGTGTTGGGCGAAGGCGATTACGCCTGCCTCCTGGACCCGGCGAGCCTGGCGCAGGGCCAACAAACCCTCAGCCTGGAAGCGTTCGTGGCCCGTGAGCATTTGCTGGTGTCTTCAGGGGGCTTCATCGGCATCACCGATGAAGGGCTGGCCGGGCTTGGCCTGAGCCGGCGGGTCTGCGCCTCGACCACTCACTTTGCCGCGTTGCCGTTCCTGCTCAAGGGCAGCCAGGCAGTGGCGACCATCCCGACCCATGCCGCCCGGGCCATCGCGGGCCTCAGTGGCCTGGCCTTGCTGCCCTGCCCCCTGGCGCTGCCCCGCTACCCCATCGAGCTGGGATGGCGAACCCACACACAAATGGACCCGGCAGTGCTCAAGGTTCGCGAAGCCATTGCGGCAACATTTGCCTAAGGCTTATTTGTTGGCAGCCATCAGTCGGTTGACTTCACTGCGCACCATGTTGGCGTATTCCGGCGGCGACATACCGTCCAGTTCGGCACGCACCCACTCGGCCCACTTGCCCTTGCGCTTGGAGCGCTCGCCGAACAGGCGGGCGGCATCGCCCTTGGCCTTGCCCAGGTTGTTTTGCCACAGTTCAAAGAGTCGGGATTTTTCGTCTTCCAGCGCGGCGCGCTCGGCCAGGGGCTTGTCAGCCAGATTGAAGCTCATGGGAATTACCTGTTGCGTAAATAGCCGCCATCTTACACCTTGCAGGGAAACGTCTTAACCACGATTTGTGTTGGGCTGCGCTGCCAAGGCCGAACGTGCAACTTTTGTGCAAGCGCAGCACTCCATTGTTCAACGCCATCTCAGCAAGGAGTACTTCAATGGCCCGTAAAAACACCGTGCAAGCGAATGGAGAGCAAATCAAGGATCAAGCTTTCAGCGAACTGAAGGCGTTGATCGAAGAGTCGGAGAAGCTGCTCAAAAGCAGTGCCTCGCTGGTAGGCGAAGACGCTGAGGACCTGCGGGGCCAGATCTCCCAGAAACTGCAGCAAGCGCTTGATTCGGTTGCCAGCGCGCGGGAACGCACCCGTCCCATGGTCGATGCCACCGAAGTCTACATCGGTGGCCACCCATGGCAGACCGTGGCGATTTCCGCCGGTTTCGGGCTGGTGGTGGGCTTGCTGCTGGGACGGCGTTGAGCAACAGCCCTCAGAACGCCCAAGAGATTTTCTGAGTGGTTAGTCCTGTGGGAGCGAGCCTGCTCGCGATAGCGATATGTCAGGCGACATTAGTTCTGCTGAACTACCGCTATCGCGAGCAGGCTCGCTCCCACAGGGGGGTGAGTAGGCATGCGATGTGTGCATACTCACAAGGCCTTGCCTCAGGCAGCAGGGTCCGCCCGCAGGATCGACGCATCCTCCCCTCGATACAACGCCTCGACTTTCCCTGCCCGCCACTGCAATACCGCCCGCTGGTTAATCGAGCCCTTGTCGGTGATTTCACCTCGATCAATGGACGCCGGTTCATCGAGCAAGGCAATCCACTCCATCCGACTGGCATTGCCGCTGGCTTGGCGGTTCAGGCGTTGCAACCAGTCGGCGAACCATTGGCGTACCGGTTCGCTGGCGAGAACCTCGGCATCGCTGGCATCCGCGCCCAGGCCTGAAAGACGTCGGCACTCAGCAAGCCGTGGAAACACCAGCGCGCCCAGGCACTCGCGATCCGGCGCGGTGATCACCAGGTCCTGGACGTAGGGCGTGCCCTCCAGCACCGCCCGGTTGCGCAGCGGCCCAACGCTGACGAACACACCGGAAGACAATTTGAAATCCTCGGCGATCCGCCCATCGAACATCAGTCCCAGTTGCGGATTGCCGGGATCGGCCAGCTTGATTGCATCCCCCGAGCAATAGAAACCGTCCTCGTCGAATACCTCAAGGGTCTGCTGCGGCGAGCGCCAGTAGCCAGGCATGATGTGCGGCCCGCGAAAGCGCCCTTCGAACTTGCCGTCCACCGGCACCAGGCGCACTTCGCAACCGGGGGCCGGAAGGCCAATGTAGCCGGCCATGGACAATGGCCCGGTGGTGAAGGTGCAGGACGGTGACGCCTCGGTCATGCCCAGGCCCGCCATCATGCGGATCCGTTCGCCGCAATGCTGCTCGGCAACCTTGTCGAGCCGGTCCCAGGTGCTTTGGGACAAACCTGCCGCGGCAAAGAAGAACAGGCTGATGCGCTTGAAAAAGCGCTCGCGCAACTCACCGTCCTGCTCCAGGGCGCTGACCAGTTCCTCCCAGCCCTTGGGCACGGTCAGGTAGGCAGTGGGCGAAATTTCCTTGAGGTTGCGCAGGGTTTCGGCGAAACCTTGGGCAGTGGGTTTGCCGTTGTCCAGGTAGAACGTGCCGCCGTTGTACAGCACGATGCCGACGTTATGACTGCCACCGAACGTGTGGTTCCACGGCAACCAGTCCACCAGCACCGGCGGCTCTTCGCCGAACACCGGAAAGGTTTGCAGAAGCATTTGCTGATTGGCGCAAAGCATACGCTGGGTGGTGATCACCGCCTTGGGCAACTTGGTGGAGCCAGAGGTAAACAAGAACTTGGCGATGCTGTCCGGGCCTGTGGCGGCGAACGCCTGCTCGGCCTCGACGCCGCCGGGTTGCGCCAGCAGGCTGGCGAAGCTTGTCCTGGACCGGCCGGCCATCTCGCCACGTACCGTAATCAAGGGAACATTCGCCGGCAGTACGGCAGTGATCGCACGTTCGAACGGTGCGGCTTCGCTGACAAACACCAGCCCCGGCTGCAATAGATCGCAGACGTGGCGCAGCTTGGCGAAATCCTGGGAGAGCAATGAATAAGCCGGCGATACCGGGCAATAGGGAATACCGGCGTACATCGCGCCGAGGGCCATTTGCAGGTGTTCGATGTCGTTGCCCGAGAGCAGCGCCAAGGGTTTTTCCGCCGACAAACCGTAACCGAGCAGGCTTTGGGCGATGGCCCGGACACTGTCGAGCATCTGCGCGTAGCTGACCCGGTGCCAGTCACCGCTGGCCTCACGGGCCGCGAGAAACGTCTGCTGTGGGCGCACCTCGGCCCAGTGCACCAGGCGTTCGAGCAAACGTGCCGGCAGCGGGGCCAGGGGCTCCAGGGAACGCATGTGCAAGATGCCACGTTCTTCTCGGACTTCGACGGCAGGATGACCAATCGACACCTGGCGATAGCGCCCGGCCTCGGGTCGGGAGGACGATCTGGACTCGGAACTCACGTACATTTCCTCCACCAAGGCACGCTCGGGTCGCGATACGAGCGGAGCGTGGCAGCGCTGGGCTGCGGCCTTGTCATTGTTATTCTGGCCTGCATCGGGGCGACGGCGTTCAAGGCTCGGCCCCCCAATGCGACGGATTTCAGATCGGGTAATGCCGGGGGCCGTTCTGCAAGGTCACCCAACGCAACTGGGTGAAATGCTCGATGGACGCCTTGCCGCCAAAGCTGCCGTAACCACTGGACTTGACCCCACCGAAGGGCATCTGCGCCTCGTCGTGCACGGTCGGCCCGTTGATGTGGCAAATGCCCGACTCGACCCGCTGGGCCAAGGCCAGCGCACGGCTCGTGTCGCGACTGAAGATGGCAGCCGACAGGCCGAACTCGGAATCGTTGGCCAGGCGCAGCAGCTCTTCATCGCCGTTACCGCGCAGCAACACTGCCACCGGCCCGAAGGACTCTTCGCGGTACAGGCGCATCTGCGCAGTGACGCCGTCGAGCAAGGTCGGTTGCAGGATGCTGCCTTCCAACTGCCCACCCGTAACCAGCCTTGCACCTTTGGCGAGGGCATCGTCGATCAGCCCCTTGATGCGCTGGCCGGCACTGGCATCGACCAACGAGCCCAGCACCGAATCACTGGCCGCCGGATCGCCAGCGCGCAGGGTGGCGATCTTGGCAGTCAGCCGGGCGACGAACTCATCCGCCACGCGGGCATCGACGATCAGTCGCTCGGTGGACATGCAGATCTGGCCCTGGTTGAAGTAAGCCCCGAAGGCCGCCGCTTGCACGGCGGCGTCCAGATCGGCGTCGTCCAGCACCAACAGCGGCGCCTTGCCGCCCAGTTCCAGCAAGGCCGGCTTGAGATGGCGCGCCGACAGTTCGCCGACAATGCGCCCGACGTGGGTCGAGCCGGTGAAATTGACCCGGCGTACCGCCGGGTTGGCGATCAACCGTTCGACAATGGCCGGCGCGTCCGCGGGTGCGTTACAGATCACGTTGACCACACCGTCACCCAGCCCCGCGTCCTGCAGTACCTGGCCGATCAACCGGTGCACCGCCGGGCTTATCTCGGAAGCCTTGAGCACCACGGTGTTACCGCAGGCCAGGGGCATGGCGATGGCCCGGGTGGCGAGAATCACCGGGGCGTTCCAGGGGGCGATGCCCAGCACCACACCGCAGGGCTGGCGCAGGGCCATGGCGAAACTGCCAGGCACGTCGGAAGGAATGATTTCGCCATTGATCTGGGTGGTCATCGACGCAGCTTCGCGGAGCATGTTCGCCGCAAGGTGCACGTTGAAACCGTACCAGTTGGCCATGGCGCCGGTCTCGCCGGCCGCGGCGATAAACTCACCGCTACGAGCCTGCAACTGCTCGGCCGCCCGCAACAGACGCGTGCGGCGCTCGTTGGGCGCCAGGGCGGCCCAGGTGGGAAACGCGGCTTGGGCCGCGGCCACGGCGGCGTCGGCATCTTCCAGGGTGGCGGCGGCCACGCGCGAGACCACTTCACCGGTCACCGGGTTGCAGCGCTCGAAGATCCGGCCGTCACGGGCGGGGCACGACTGACCGCCGATCAACAGGGGCACGTCCAGCATGGTGATTCCTCTTTATTGTCTTTATCGGGAATGCATCGCAGTGGTGTAACAGTAGCGTCAGGGCGACGCAGCGAACAGCGGGATGCGGCCCGCTATTCACTTGTCGACTCAGCGCTTATAGGTCTGCAAGCCAGGTTTGATGCTCTTGTCGTCGAGGAACTGCTTCATCCCCTGCTCGCGGCCACCCTCGGTGTCGAGCAGGCGCGACTGGTCGAGCTTGGCGTACAGGTAATCCTCGTTCTGCTCCCAGGTCAGTTCGCGGCAACGCTTGAAGCCATGCTTGGCGGCGCGCAGCACCACCGGGTTCTTTTCCAGCAGGTTGCGCGCCAGCTCCAGAGTGACTTCACGCAATTGCGCCAGGGGCACGCTTTCATTGACCAGGCCCATCTCGGCAGCTTTCTGCCCGCCGAAGGTCTTGCCGGTCATGATGTAGTACAGCGACTGGCGGTGGCCCACGGTGTCGGCCATGGCCTTGCTGACCAGGTTGCCGGGCGGGATGCCCCAGTTGATTTCCGAGAGACCGAAGGTCGCCTCATCGGCGCAGATCGCCAGGTCGCACGCCACCAACGGGCTGAAACCGCCACCGAAGCACCAGCCATTGACCATGGCGATGGTCGGCTTGGCGTACATGCGCAGCAGCTTCCATTGCCACTGCGAGGCTTCGCGACGGATTTTCTCCTGGAGGATTTCCGGCCCGGCGTCCACTTCGCGGAAATACTCCTTGAGGTCCATGCCGGCGGTCCAGGCATCACCGGCCCCGGTCAGCACCAATACGCCTGCGGCCGGATCCTGCTCCAGGGTCTCGAGCACATCGATCATCTCGCGGTTGAGGGTCGGGCTCATGGCGTTGCGTTTTTCCGGACGATTGAGGGTGACCCAGGCAATGCCCTCCTCGATATCGACCTTGACCGTTTTCCAGCGACCTTCGTAATTGCTCATGCTGCGTGCTCTCTTGTTCTGGGCTGTAGATGATCAAAAACTAAACCGGAAAATTAGTTATGTCAATTAACTATTAGCTAATTTACCTGTATTTCTTTCGCGGTCCTGGAGGAGCAGCAAATCAACAAATATGTGTTTCACCGTAGCCATGGCGCCCAAACCCCGGCAAACTGGATAGCCTTGTTAATTACTCACTTTGAGGATGCTTTCTGCGATGGCCAAGTCTTCCAAGCCTGCCGAACCCGCCGAACTCCTGGCTGCCGGCACCGAGGCGCAGGCGCCGCTGGACTCTGCGCTGGATGACCTGATCGGTTATGCCCTGCGCCGTGCCCAGTTGAAACTATTCCAGAACCTGATCGGCCGGCTCGCCGCCCACGATCTGCGGCCGGCCCAATTTTCGGCGTTGGCGATCATCGACCAGAACCCCGGCTTGATGCAGGCCGACCTGGCCAAGGCCCTGGCGATCGAACCGCCGCAAGTAGTGCCGCTGTTGAACAAACTCGAAAGCCGGGCCCTGGCCGTGCGGGTACGCTGCAAGCCAGACAAGCGCTCCTATGGGATATTCCTCAGCAAGACCGGCGAAACCTTGCTCAAGGAACTCAAGCAGATTGCCGCACAGAGCGACCTGGACTCCACGGCAGCCCTTTCGGGTGGCGAGCGGGAGGAGTTGCTGCGGTTGCTGAAGAAGGTTTATCAGCAGTAAGAGCCAGCGCGCTCAGGTCCTAAACTGTGCAACAGCCTCACGTAATTCATGTTCCAGACTCTCCAGGTCACCACACGCCAGCACCACCTGCTGATTAACTCCCGCGCAATGCTCGGCCTCGTTTCGCACCTGCCTGACATTGCGGCCCACCTCCTCGGCCACAACACTTTGCTGCTGAGCGCTGGCAGCGTTTTGCTGGTTCATCTGCTCGATGGTCGACACTGCACCGGCGATGCCACCCAATGCGGTACTCACCTGATCGGCAAGCGACACGGTGTCTGCCATCAAACGCCCGCACCCTTGGATCTGCTCGACGCTGTGCCGGGAAAGATGCTGTAAACCGGCGATCAGCGTCTCGATCTTGTGGGTCGATTCCTGGGTCCGTCGCGCCAGCGCACGTACTTCATCGGCGACCACGGCAAAACCGCGCCCCTGCTCCCCCGCCCGGGCGGCTTCGATTGCGGCATTGAGCGCTAGCAGGTTGGTCTGTTCGGCGATCGAGGTAATCACATCGACGACGGTACCGATACTCTCGACCTGCTGTTGCAAGGAGTGGATGGCCTGCTCGGAACGCACCATCTCAGCCGCTAAACGATCGATCTGCTCACTCGCCCGTTGCACGATCTGCTCGCCACGGCGCGCCTGGTTATCCGCTTCGTCGGCCGCTTGCGAGGCTTGCTCGGCGTTCTGTGCCACCTGCTGGACAGTGATCGTCATTTGTTGCATGGCCGTGGCCGCGTGCTCGGTCTCGACCCGTTGGCGTTGGGCAGCGCCATGACTCTGGGTACTGAATGCACCCAGCGTCGCGGTCGTTTGCCCAAGGCCTGCAACACTCGATCCGATGCGCGTGACCAGTTGGCGCAAATTGGCTGTCATGTCCTCCACCGCCGCCATCAACTCTCCCAACTCGTCTCGTCGTGCAGTCATGTTATTGGCTGCACCACTCAAGTCGCCGTGGGCAATACGCTGGGCAGCCTGCAACGCTTCGCGCAGGGGCACGACGATCAGATGACGGATAACCAGGGAGGCCAACAACGCCAGGACGACGATCACCACGGCCCCCACTGCTTGCAGCCGCATGACTGAATGGCCGCGTTCGCCCATCTGTACCTGCCTGTCGGCGGCGGCCTGTTCGACCTGGCTCAATACGGTTTGCGCCTGGGCGTCCATCTGCACGGCGGTTTGTTTGCTTAGCCCACGGCTCTCGCGATAGCGCGCAAACGCCTTGCGATATTCGACCAAAGCCGCCTTTGCCGCCGCCAGGGACGCCTCGGAGCTCTCATCCACCCGGCCCTGGAGCAACTCCAGGGCGTTGCTCATTTCCTCCACCAATTCGTCCCAGCGTTGGAGAGCAGCCGGTGCGCCCTCGCCCACATAGACAAACTCGTTATTGCGGGCGACCAGCAATTTTCGCAGCAGTGCCGAGGCCTGTTCTGCCAGGCTCAGCGGATCACCCTCCAGCGCCTGGCCGCTGTTCAATACGTCGCGTACCTGGTCGTACATATCCAGTTCGACAGTCTCGAACTGCAGGCGGGCCTGCTCAGCCTGTTCCTGCATATGACGCAACGCCTCTGCCGCCAGGCGTTGGTGATCGACAAACTGTGCGAACTGGCCTTGGTAATCCTCGATGGATCGCTGCATCGCGGTCAACAAGGGCACATCGGTGGCAGTTACCTGTGCCTGTACCGCCTGGAGCCGAGCGCCGAGTGTGCCTATCAGTTCCTTGACCTCGCGCATCGCCAGGGGCTCGGGATCCAGTGCGTAGGTTTTCTCGGCATTGCGCATCTGCAGCGTCAGGTGATTGATCTCCACCATGGTGCTGACCTGTAGGCTGTGTTCAAGCAGGCTGGCGGTGGCATACAGACCCTGGGCGATAGCGGCCACCGCGAGCAGGGAAACCAGGCCGAAACCGAGCAGCAGTTTCTGCCCCACCGAACAGTCGACGAGCAACCGGGCAGTTTTCTTCAGCATTGTTCTTATCCTTATGCCTGAAGGGAATTCAGCAGCATTGTTCTTATCCTTATGCCTGAAGGGAATTCAGCAGCATTGTTGGCGTATCCAGGCCGGGCAAGCCGCGTTGGCTTGCCCGGCCCGCCTCCATGGTTGCCAGCGTGCCGCCTGTCAGCCCTCTTCGACCGGCTGCAACGCGCTGGCAACCTCAGGCTTTTTTGCGAACAACCGTTTCGGCAACAGGAAGTACGCCAACGCCGGCAGCAGGATCAGCGCGCCAAGCATGTTCACCAGGAACATGAAGGCCAGCAGGATGCCCATGTCGGCCTGGAACTTGATCGGCGAGAAAGCCCAGGTCGCCACGGCGATGGCCAGGCTGATGCCGGTCAATAGCACCACCTTGCCGGTGAATAACAGCGCGCGGTAGTAGGCCTCGGACAGCGTGGCGCCAGCACGCATGTGCGTCAGGATGACGCTCAGCACGTAGAGCGCATAGTCGACACCAATGCCCACCCCCAGGGCGATCACTGGCAAGGTCGCCACCTTGACCCCCATGCCGAGGCCGACCATCAAGGCCTCGCAGAGAATCGAGGTGAGCATCAGCGGCAGCACGGCAGCGAGCACCGCACGCCAGGAACGGAAGGTCACCCAGCAGAGCAGGATCACCGCACCGTAGACCCAGAACAGCATCTCGCGCATGGCTTTCTTCACCACGATATTGGTCGCCGCCTCGATCCCGGCGCTCCCCGCGGCAAGCATGAACTTCACCTCCGGCAGGTGCTGTTGGGCGATAAACGCTTCGCTGGCCTGCACCACCCGTTCCAGGGTTTCGGCCTTATGGTCGGCCAGGTAAACGTAGAGCGAGAGCAGTGAACAGCCCTGGTTGAACAGTTCTCGTGGCGCGCGCGTCTGTACCGCGCCGAGAGCGCCGTCGTTGGGGATCAACTCGTACCACTTGAAGTTGCCCTCGTTATAACCGGCGGCGGCGATCTTGCTCAGGGCGGCCATGGAGTTGGTCGATTCGACGCCCGGCAATTGCTCGAGCTGCCAGGCCAGGGCGTCCACCGCCGCCAGGGTTGTGTAACGGGTGCATTGGTCTTCCGGGGTTTTCACCATGACCACGAAGATGTCCGAACTGGCCGCATAGTTTTGCGTCATGAAGGCTGCATCGCGGTTGTAGCGCGAGTCTGGGCGTAGCTCCGGGGCGCCGGGATCGAGGTCGCCGATCTTCAAGTGCAGGCTGATGGCGAAACCACCGATCGCCAGGGCCAGACCGGCCAGGCAAGCCACATAGGCCCAGGAGCGCCGGGTGAACAGATCGAGAAAACTCCAGAGCGGATGTTTGACGTTCGCTTTCAGCTCGGCGGTTTCCGCCCGCAAACTGCGCTCGGCCGCCTTGGCGCCGACGCCGATATAACTGAGCAAAATAGGCAGCAGGATCAGGTTGGTGAAGATCAGCACCGCCACGCCGATACTGGCGGTGATCGCCAGGTCCTGGATCACCCGGATCTTGATCACCATCAGCACGGCGAAGCCCACCGCATCGCAGAGCAACGCGGTCATGCCGGCGGCGAACAGCCGGCGGAAGGTATAGCGCGCAGCGACCACCCGGTGCGTGCCTCGACCGATGTCCTGCATGATGCCGTTCATCTTCTGCGCGCCGTGACTCATGCCGATGGCGAACACCAAAAAAGGCACCAGCGCCGAGTAAGGGTCAAGGTCGTAACCGAGGCTGGCGAGCAGGCCTATCTGCCAGAGCACCGCCACCAGCGAGCAGAGCACCACCAGCGACGTGCTGCGCGCGCAACGGGTATACCAGTAGAGCACCGCCACGGTCACCAGCACGGCAACCACGAAGAACAGCATGACCTGGACCAATCCGGCGATCAGGTCGCCGATGATCTTGGTGAATCCGGTGATGTGAATCTGGATTCGATCGCTCTGGTACTTGTCGCGCAAGGCCTCCAATTGCCGGGAGAACTCGCCAGCATCCAAGGCCTTGCCGGTCACCGGATTGAGTTCCAGCAGCGGCACGAATATCACGCTGGACTGGAAATTGCCGGCCACCAGTTGGCCGATCTCACCGGAGCGGGCCACATTGGTGCGTACCTGCTCCAGGCTCGCCGCAGAACCGTCGTAGGCGTCCGGGATCACCGTACCGCCATCGAGCCCCTCCTCCGTCACCGCGGTCCAGCGGGTCGTCGGCGTCCATAGCGACTTCATATAAGGTTTGTCGACGCCGGGCAGCAAATAGATCTCGTCGTTGAGCTTGGCCAGGACCTCGAGGTAGTCCTTGTCGAAGATACTGCCGTCCTTGATCTCCACCGCGATGCGAATCGAATTGCCCAAGCCGCTCAATTCGCTACGCCGCTCGAGAAAGTTGGCGACGTAAGGGTGAGAGGCCGGGATGGTCTTCTCGAAACTGGCGTTGAGGCCGATCTTGCTGGCCTGGAAACCCAGCACCAGGGTCACCAGCAAGCAGAGCAGAATCACCCAGGGCCGGTGGTTGAAAATCGCCCGCTCACCCAAGTTGCCGGAACGCGGATCGAAATCCTCCAGGCGGGCGATCACCACTTGCTGTTCAAGGGAGGGATTATGGTCGTTCACATCGGACTCCAAATTCGGCCGTGTAGGGCTCTGGCAGGTTGTTTCAGCGTTGGGCCGAGAAAAGGTCTTGGTTGAGACGGGTCGGGCCACTCATGCCGACGCAGATCAAACTGCCATCCGGGGCAGCCACTAAACCTGCAACCGAGGTGCCGGTCGGGCCGGCCAGGTGCCTAAAGCTGCTCCCTTGACTCGGACTGATCAGCAGATCGCCAGCCTGGCTGACCAGCACCAGCGCGCCGTCAGGCAGTTTGGTGGCCGCAGAAAACGCTACCTCCAAGCCGGTTTCGATGCGTCGCCAGCTGGCACCCTGGTCGTTCGACCAATAAGCGTTGCCACGCAGCCCGAAGGCCACCAACGTTCCACCGGCGCCGCCCTGCAGGCCAAAAAAACTGCCGTCATAGGGCGAGTCCAGCGCCTGGAAGCTGCGACCGTTATCGCTGGAACGCAGCAGCAGACCGCGCTCACCCACGATGAACAGCGCGCCGCCGGCGGCGCGAATACCGTACAGATTGAGGCCCTCGGGGTTATCCACCTGTTGCATCCATGGCTGCCAGTTGTCGCCACCGTCCACGGTGCGCAGAATCAGGCCGTAGGCGCCGACGGCATAGCCGTTACGGCGGTCGCTGAAGTACAGGTCGAGAAATGGCTTGTCCGGGCCATCGGCAACCAGTCGCTCGGCGTCTTTGAGCTGCTTGGCGTCGTTGCCCTGTTGCGCCGACACCAACGCCAGCTGCGCGGCGGCGACACCATCGAGTTGTTTGACCCAGGTTTCACCACCATCCGAGCTGTGAAGAATCACGCCCATATGGCCGACTGCCCAGCCCTGCTCGGCATCGACAAACTGCACCGCCGTCAGGCTGACGCTCACAGGCACGCGGGCTTGGCGCCAGTGTTTGCCGGAGTCATCAGAGAGCAGGACGATGCCGCGTTCGCCGACCGCCACCAGCCGTTCGCCGGCACGGGTTACCGCCAGCAGCACCGCATGGTCGGCCTTGGCACTTTGCAGCGCTGCCTGGTCGAGTAGCGAAATCCGCGGGCTGGCCGCGGCCCAACCTGGCACCAGCAATGCCGCCAGCAGCAAGGTCGCCGGCAGCACCCTCGTGAGTGAAAAGTTAACGATCATGTCTGCTCCAACCACCCATAGAGTTATCCAAACGCTAATTGCACAACGCGCCGAACCTGGGGTTCGGCGCCCTGGGCAATCCGTTAGCGCATGCTGTCGCTGGCCATGGCATCCGGGGTGAAAAACGCGGACGGCGGACGTGGATAGCTCTGGTACTGCACGCCCAGGTCGTTGGCCGATGAGTTCAGGAAGTAGGCGCCGGTCTCCAGGTTGTAGCTGCCCCACATCATTTGCGCGGTCAGCGCGGGCATTTCAGGCGCCAGCAGCGTCAGCGAATAGTTATGCCGGCCCAACTTGCCTTGCGCGTCATACCCGTCGAGCAGCAGCACCTGCCAGGAGTCCTCGTCCACGTAATAGGTGCGCTTGGGCACCACGTGACGCTTGCCGTCCTTGAGCGTCGCGCTCACCACCCACACCCGGTGTTTCTCCCAGCGCACCAGATCCGGGTTGAGGAAGCCCGGCTTGACCAGCTCGTCACTGGGTGCCGCCGCGGCGCGGTTGTTGTTGTAAGGCACCAGCAGCTCTTTCTTGCCGATCAGTTTGAGGTCGTGGCGGTCGGTCGGGCCGAAAATCATGAAGGCTTCGTCGAAAAAGCCGACGCCCGAGGTGACGAAGTCCGGCGTGTCATAGGCAATGTTCGGCGCACGCCGTACCCGACGTTGGCCAACCAGGTACTGCCAGGCGGCACGCTTGCCCGGATCCATGTCCCAATGGGTCATCAGCCCCTCGCCCGCCTTGGACGACGGGAGTTCCGTGGCCAGCTTGCCGATCAGAAACTTGCCATCAAAGGTATCCAGGCTGCCCTCTTTGAAGTAATAGGGATGCTGGTACCAGAAACGCGCGCGGGTGGCCTGGATCTTCTTGCCGCCAGCGGTCATCAGCCAGGTATCAAAAGGCGCATAGAAGGTGTCGCCACCCTGCCAGGACAGGCGGTAGTTCCACAACACCTCGGCACCGTTCTGCGGCAATGGGAAGGGAATCCCGCCATAAGCACCGCTGACTTTCTCGGTTTCCACCTCGAGGTTTGCACGGGTGGCGTTCTTCAGGGTGTTGTCATACACCCACTGCGGGGCAGCGGCACTGCGCCGGGTCGGATAGACGTCCAGGCGGTAGCCCGGATATTTCTGCAACAGGGCCTTGGTCCCCTCGGCCAACTGATCGGCGTACTGGGCCATGTTGGACGCGCTCACCGAATACAGCGGCTTGTCGGCAGCGAATGGGTCGGCACGCTTGTCGCCGTTCTTGTAGCCTGCCGGCGCTTTGGTGTAGCCACCGGTCCATTCGGGGATGCTGCCGTCTTTGTTACCGGCGCGCTCGGCGCCCATGGGTGTAAGGTCGGTATTAAGCCGTGCGGCCTGCTCAGGGGAAACCGCCGCCTGCACCAGGCCGGCGCTTAACAAGGCAATGGCCAGGGCCGAAATACGCAAGGAAAATTTGCTTTGCATAGCGGATGAAACCTCTTATTAGAATGTGGTTTTCACGTACATGGAGACGAAGTCACGGTCGGCCAGCGATTGCCCATAGCTGAAGTTGCCGTCTTCGCGCAGTCCCGCCTCCTTCTTGCCGAAGAAGTTCACGTAGTTCACGCCGAAGTCCCAGCGCTGCAAATAAGTGACCTTGAGTCCGACGCTCCAGTCGCCGGCATGGGTGTTGCCGAAACCGGCCTTGCTGACCGCCGAGGAACGCCCATCGAGTACCACTCCAAAGCCCACCGGTACGGTCAGGTCGAGGCCGTCGGCCACCTGGAAGTAGGCCGGCTCGGCCAGCACCCGCAGTGCGGTGGCGTCACGGGTGGTATTGGAGTCCAATGCCGCACGGTTCTCGGTAACGCTGAGGGTGCGGTTCCACGCCAGTTCGGCGAGTACCGAACCGCCGTCCCATAGTGCGTTGGGCGACAGCAGGTAAATGGTCGAGAGGTTGACGTGCGCGGTCTTGCCCTTGGCGTAGAGCGCGTTGTCGCTGTTGTCGGCCGCCATGCCGGGTGTCACCACCTGCAGGTTGCTCACCAGGGGCGCATCCCAACGCACCGAACTCTCGCCTGCGAAGTTGAACGGACCGTGAGCGGTGGAGAAGCTGACGCCGACGGTCTTGATGTCTTCGGCATAGACCTGGCGGTAGGAGCCGAGGATCGGCAGCCCGGTAGCGGCCGCCGCTGCACCATCCAGGTAGGCATAGAGCGCGCTCGGGGCCTTGTCGTGATACTTCGCGGCGTAGAAGCCCAGCTCAAGCTCCGTGCCTTCGGGCTTGTAGCGCAGTTGCATGCCGCCCTGCCCGCTATTTTTGGCTTCGATGTCAGAGGCATGAACGGTGGTGTTGCCAAACACCTCAGTCCAGTCGCCCGAACCTTTGCCGATGCCATCGTTATCGCTCAGGTAGCTGCCCGCACCCGGCAGGTTGGAACGCTCCCATTCGAACTGATAGTACGCACCCACCGACAACTGAGGGTTGATCTGCAACTGCCCGGACACTTGATTGACCGGCCGCAGGATTTCCTTGAACTGGGTACCTGGTACGCTGAGCAGCTTGACGATGTCGCTAGGCCCTTGGGCGGCGGCGATGCCGTTGCCACCGTAGAACAGGCTTTCGCCATAGATCAGGCTGTGTCGGCCGAGGCGCACGGTGCCCTGGCTTGCGTCACCGACATCGCCGCGCACGAACACGAAGGCGTCCAGCAACTCGGCGTCACGCCCGTGCAGTTCGCGGGTATCGTCGAGGAAGTGGCGCTGGTCGCTGCTGTCGGTGTCCTTGTTATAGACATCGTCGTACCAGGCCGCCCCGCTGAGGCGCAGGCCATAGTTTTCCCGACTCAGGTCCATTTCACTGAACAGGTCCAGGCGGTTGGAGACCAGGCCGCTGCTGAAGTTCTTGTCGCCCTGGCTTTGTATCGAGGGATACAAGCCTCCCGCCGTCGGCGCGTTGACCAGATTGTCGTCGGCGCCGTTGAGTCGCCAGGCCTGGCTGTATTTGATGGTGTTGTCCCAACGCAAACGCCATTCACTGTCGCCCAAGTCTATTTGTGCGGCTTGAGACTGGCCGGCCCAGCTCGCCAGACACACCGAGAGCGCCATGGCGGAACGCTTGAAGCCTGGATAGCAACGAGAGTTGTGCATGTTGTTCCTCATTATTCTTGTTGTTGGAAGCAGGTTTTATGAGCCGATCATTCGCTCGAAAACGACCGACAATGAATTGCGCGAAAAGGCGTGGCCCAAGGTTCCTCATTCAGACGTAAGTGGACGCCAGCCCCCCATCGACGGGCAGGTTGATGCCATTGACCCAGCGAGATTCGTCAGCGCACAGGAAGGCAATGGCGGCCGCCACCTCATCGGCGTAGGCCGGGCGTTTCATGCGGTGGGCGTCAGCGTCGATGCGCTCTTTACCGAGCATGGCGACGAAATCACCCAGGATTGGGGTGAACACCGGGCCCGGAGCCACGCAGTTCATGCGAACCGAGGTCTGCAAGAACCATGGCTGGGCCTGCAAAGCGTTCCAGACGATCAAGGCTTCTTTGAAGTACTGGTAGCAGCTCTCCGGAGGCACCGGGTGTTCGGCCAACCAGGCCTGGCCATCCGCAAAACTGTCGGTACGGGCCAAGGCCTTGTGCAAATCCACCCGCAGTGGCCACTCCGCGCCCAGGATCGAAGCGACGTTGACGATGCTGCCACCGGCCCGGATACGCGGCAGCAGCGCTGCGCAGAGATGGCGCAGCCCCAGATAATTGATCTGGGCAACCCGTTGTGGATCGGCGGTGCCCGGCACCCCGGCGATATTGCACAGGCCGTCGAGGGTGTCCGGTAACTGCCGCACCGCCGCGTCGATGGCATCCGGGTGGCTGAGGTCAGCCTGGATGAAATGATCCAGGCTCAGGTGGGGCTCATTGCGATCCATGCCGATGACGATGGCGCCGTGGGCACGCAGGATTCGGGCGGTTTCGGCGCCAATGCCCGAGGACACCCCGGTCACGACTATCCTTTTACTGGTCAGCTTCATACGGGTTCCCCGATTCGTGCTTGTGCTGCCCGCGTTAGGGCGACAGCCAAGCCATATTGTTATTCGCCGAATTAGTTAATGTCGGTAACTAGTTGTAGCAAGCGATATGCCATCTCTGGACAATGACGAGGAAACCGCTCAAGCACGCGGCATTCAGCCTGAATAGGGAAAAACAGCGACAGGAAGGCGGGATGGAGCGCGTTAGAAAAGTGATGATTTCAGCAATTTCATGCTGCACTATGCGGATTATGATTACTCAAATTAAGGGTTTCTGATGGCAGACAAGCTGATTTCCCTGGCCGAACTCTCTCGTGATGCACAAAAGAAACCCGGACGTGGCGCCAGCGAGCAATTGCCACCCGGCGCCGCCCCTACCCTGCAGGACCTGACCGAATGCCTGCTGTTCAGCCCGGGCGATGGGCGCATCTGGTTGAACGGCGCGCGCATGCTGCTGATGCACAACAGCGGCATCGGCGCACTGCGCCGGGAGCTGATTGAAAGCATGGGCCTGGCCCGCGCCCGAGGGATCATGCTGCGCACCGGCTACCATTGCGGTGCCCGGGACGCCGCGTTGATCAAGGAACGCTTTCCCGAGGCCGATATCCTGGCGCTGTTTGCCGCCGGCCCGATCATCCATGCGATTGAAGGGGCGGTGAAGGTCGAGCCGGTGCACTTCGAATTCGACATGAACCTGGGAACCTATTACGGAGAGTTCCTCTGGCACCACTCCAGCGAAGATGATGAGCACATCGCCCAGTACGGCATCGGCACCGAGCCGGCCTGCTGGATGCAAACAGGCTATGCCACCGGATACACCTCGGCGATGGTCGGCCGGTTGATCGTCTACCGCGAGGTCGAATGCCGCTCCACCGGCTCGAGCATTTGCCGGCTGATCGGAAAACCCGCCGAGGAATGGGACGACGCCGAAGCGGACCTGGCCGACCTCAACGCCGAACCCTTCGTCAGCACCGGTGGACGCAGCGCCACGGCACCCAACCGCAGCGATAAAGGCGCCCTGCCCACTGGCCTGCAAGCGGGTCCGACACCGGCGCAAGACACCGACATGGTCGGTATTTCTTCAGCCTTCAACGCCGCTTGCCACATGTTAAGGCGGGTCGCGCCAACCCAGGCCACGGTGCTGTTCACCGGTGAGTCCGGGGTCGGCAAGGAAATGTTCGCCAGGATGCTGCACCGCATCAGCCCGCGTCACGATGAGCCCTTCGTCGCCATCAACTGCGCGGCCATTCCGGAAAACCTGATGGAGTCGGAGCTGTTCGGCGTCGAGCGCGGCGCCTACACCGGTGCCACTCAATCGCGCGCCGGGCGCTTCGAGCGCGCCGATGGCGGCACGCTGTTCCTGGACGAAATCGCCACCCTCAGCCTGGTGGCCCAGGGCAAGCTGCTGCGCGCACTTCAGGAAGGCGAGGTCGAGCGGGTTGGCGGCAGTCGCACCTTGAAGGTCGATGTGCGGGTGGTCGCCGCGACCAACGTCGACCTGCGCGCTGCGGCGCAGCGTGGTGAGTTCCGTGAAGACCTGTTCTTTCGCTTGAACGTGTTCCCGATCCACCTGCCGCCGTTGCGCGAACGCAAGGAAGACATCCCGCTGCTGATGACGCATTTCCTGCATCGCTTCACCCAGCGCCACGGCCGCCAGATCAGCGGCTTCACCCCGCGCACGGCCGACACCCTGCTGGCCTATGACTTCCCGGGCAATATTCGCGAGTTGCAGAACCTGGTGGAGCGCGGCGTGATCAGTGCTCCGGACGGCGGCGCAATCGACCTGGCGCACCTGTTTACCAGCGGCGAACGCCTGGCCTTACCCATGTTCTCCATCGGCAAACGCGGCCAACTGGCCGCGGCACCGAACGACCAGGCACCCTCCCAGCGCACGACTGTCGCACCTACCGATACAGGCAATGAAGCGATCCAGGCGCTGTTCGGCGGCAAGGACCTGAGCCGGCTGTCGCTGCAAGAGATCGAGGACACGATGATCGACCACTGCCTGAGCGAGGTGAAAGGCAATGTCTCCGAAGCGGCCCGCCGTCTCGGCCTGACTCGCGCGCAGTTGTCCTATCGCCTGTCGCGGCGGCCGATCAGCGAGTAAAAGGTTGTGCGGGAGCGCTCAAGCCACTTATGGGAATGAAATCATCGTGGCGAGGGGATTTATCCCCGCTGGGCTGCAAAGCAGCCCCCAAACCAGGCAACCCGGTGAGTCAGGGAGATTGAGTTCGCTGCTTTAGGGCTGCTGCGCAGCCCGGCGGGGATAAATCCCCTCGCCACAGGGCGCATGCTGGATAAAACATCGACTGAACATGCCGAGGGCCACTTCGACCCGCCGTTCGATCTGCTCGTCGGACCAGCTCTGTTGCACCCCAAGGGTGAAGAGCTTGAGCGGTTGGGAAATCAACAACGCGTCGATCAGTTCGATGGCCGCCTCGACATCCTCGTTTGCCAACAGCCCCTTGCCCGCCGCCTTGCCCAGCCAGCCACGCAACAGGCCCAGGCAGCGTTCGGCACCTTCCTGATACCAGATCCGGGCAATGCCCGGCGCAGTCTCGCGCCCCTGCGCGGCCATGAGATAGAGACCCAGGGCCAATGGCGAAAGGGTCAGGCGCGCCCATAGGGTCAGGTACATGCGCAACTCGCTGAGCAGATCCTCGGCGCAGTCGATACCGCTTTCCAGGAGCAGTTCGAGGGTGGATAAGTCGCGGGCCACCAACTGTGAGAGCAACGCTTCCTTACTGGCCACCAGTAGATACACGGTCTTCTTCGAGATGCCGGCGGCGCGGGCGATGGCGTCCATGGTGACATTGGCGAAGTTGCCGCTGCCAAGCGCCTGCGCCGCCGCGTCCAGCAGCAAACGCATCTGCTCCTCACGGCTGCGCAACGGAGGACGACCGCGCTTGGCGGGCTGCGCAGTGGTTTCAGGCATTACGAGCCCGGTTGATTGGCATGGTGCACGAGTCCTGACAGTGATGGTTTGGCCAAGGTGCCCAGCCTAGCGCAATGGGCTGAAAACGCCTCGCGCAAAGAGTCCTCGATGAGTTGCCAGGCCTCCTGAGCCGAGTCATCCGGCCCCAGGTGGGTGAACATATGATCGCAGCCGGCGAACATCCGCTCATGCACCGCCACGCCGGCCTGACGCAGTTTCTCTGCGTAGGCCTCGCCCTCAACGCGCAGAATGTCGTACTCGGCGGTGATCAGCGTGGTGGCGGGCATGCCCTGCAACGCCTCGAGCGGCACCCGCAAGGGCGAGGCCAGAGGGTCGTGCGCGTGGGCCGGATCACTCAGGTAGCAACTATTGAAGAAGCGCATCAGGCCCGTGCCAAGCAGCGGTTTGTCGAGGGGCGAGTGCTTCTGTTCGGGATCCAGGGCCAAGTCCAGCGCCGCATAATCGATGATCTGATGCACCACCCGCAGCCGCTGGTGTCCCCGCGCCAGATTGGCCACGCCGGTGGCCAGGTTGCCACCGGCGCTGTGCCCGCCGACGGCGATACACTGTGGGTCGATCCCCAAGGCCGTGGCCTGTCCGGCCAGCCACTCCAGCACCTCGAAGCTCTGTCGCACACCTGCGGGAAAGGGATGCTCTGGGGCCAGGACATAATCCAGATTGACCACCAGGCAACCGAGATTGTGTGCAAGCCGCCGGCAATAGCTGTCGTCATGCTCCGGCACCCCGGCCACGAAACCACCGCCATGCAGGTTCAGATAGACCGGCAAGGGCTCCACGGACGGCGTATCGGGCCAATAGAACAGCGCCCGCGCCGGTCCCCAGGCCGTCGGGATGATTTTCTCTTCGACCGCGCGTAACGGATACGCCGCTGCGTCGTAGATGAACTTGGCTTTCATGCGCTTGGCAAAGGCCCGCAGCAGTTTGGCCTTGAAGGTTTGCATCGCGTTCATGGCCAGACTCCTTGGCGACTCAATGGGCCGTCAGCAATTGATCCAGCAGGCCGTGGATCATTGCGCCGTAGGGCGCGCGCATGGCCAGGTTGGACTCACCGATCGGGCTCTGCACCACGACCGCCTTGGCATGGCTGAAGGTACGGAAACCATAGACGCCATGATAGGCCCCCATGCCGGAGTGACCGACACCGCCGAACGGCAGCGCCTCGAACAGGACATGGCTAAAGACGTCATTGATCACCACGCCACCCGAGGTCGTGCGCTCCAGCACCTGCCTACGCTCATCGGCATCCTCGCCAAAGTAATAGGCCGCCAACGGTCGCGGCTGGTTGTTGACGTAATCAATCGCCGTGGCGAAATATCGGTAGGTTTTGATCGGTAACAGCGGCCCGAAAATCTCCTCGCGCAGTACCTGCATCTGCTCACGGGTGTCGAGCACCAGGGTTGGGGCAATCTTGCGGATCTCGCGATCGCTCAGATCCTCCTGCGCCGGGTTGATCTCGATCAGCCGCGCACCTCTGGTTTTGGCATCGACGAGATAGCCTTGCAGACGGTCGAAATTACGCGGGTTGATGATCGAGGTGTAATCAGGGTTGCTGCGCAAGGTGGGGTACATGGCACTGACGAAGCGCACGGCCTCGGCAACGAAGTCCTCCAGTAACTCTTCCGGCAGCAGCACATAGTCCGGGGCCAGGCAGATCTGCCCGGCGTTGAACGTCTTCACCGTCATGACCCGCTGCACCACGGTCGCGAGGTCGGCGCTACGGGAAACCAGTACCGGCGATTTGCCGCCCAGCTCCAGGGTCACCGGCACCAGGTTGTCCGAGGCAGCGCGCATGATGTGCCGGGCCACTGCGGTGCCCCCGGTAAAGATCAGATGGTCGAAGGGTTGCGCACTGAACAGCGCGCCGGCCTCAGCGTCACCGAGCACCGTGGTGAGTTCGTTCTCGTCGAAATAGCGGGCGATCAGTTCGGCGATCAACGCCGAGGTGCGCGGGGTCAGCTCCGAGGGTTTGAGCATGGCCCGGTTACCGGCGGCCAGGATGCTTGCCAGCGGCCCGAAGGCCAGCACGATGGGGAAATTCCACGGGCTGATCACACCGACCACGCCCAGCGGCTGGTAATCGACCC
Source organism: Pseudomonas sp. FP2300 (assembly GCF_030687595.1). NCBI lineage: Bacteria > Pseudomonadati > Pseudomonadota > Gammaproteobacteria > Pseudomonadales > Pseudomonadaceae > Pseudomonas > Pseudomonas sp. FP2300. The sequence goes on along the minus strand of NZ_CP117440.1, from coordinate 3,300,448 downwards.
GCGCCTGGCAACCGGGAAACGGTGCCGGATGGGACTCTGATCGCATCCACTCGACCAAGTGCTCACGGCAATGCTTGAGGCTCGCCACAGAACCGGCAATATCCGACAGCAGGGTTTGCTCGCGACTGCGATTGCCGAAGTCTGCCGACACCGCAGCGACAATGGCTTCGCGATTATCCAGAAGCAAGGCAATGGCCCGGTCGAGGCGGTCGCGGCGTAATTCCGGGCTCGCCGGCCCTTCGTCCAGATGGGCCTGCTTCATTTTCGCCAGCGTCGCAGCGAGTTGTTCGGCGCAGACCGGCGCAGCATGATGACCGATGATGCTCATGGCGTGAATTCCTGCTGGTTGGATTGTTATTATTCAGCACTAATATTCGGCGAGCAGGCGCCTTTGCCGACTCGTTGCAGAGAAGTATGCCAAAAAACATGACAAAGGAAACCGTTAAGTTTCTTAATTTTTCAAGGCCGCGAAAGATAGAGAAACAGGTGGATATTGGAGAATAGCAAGCATAAATCGGATGAAACGCACCATAACGCTGGGCGCTTGAGCGGCGTTCAGCAATGAGCAAATAATTGGCAACTAATTAATTTTAATAACTAATTACCGCAGCAACCTCCCCCCGTTTGGTTCAAGCGCAGCGGTTCTGTGGAGAGTGGATTTATCTCCTCACCACAGATGAATTCCCTCGCCATGAGCCTCGCATCAGTCCATCACCAGATCGGCACACTGTAGGTCAGCAGAAACCGCGTCTGGTTTTCATCGCGAAACGCGGCCGCCCCGGGAAAGTCATTGCGGTAAATCGATTTACGCGCAAGCAGTCCGAGGTTCTTCAATGCGCCGCTCTGGATCACATACCCCAGTTCCATCTGGAACTCGCGCTCCTTGCGGTCTTCGGCATTGAGCGCCGCCAGTTCGATGTGGTCGCCGCGCACGTAGCGCAAACGGGTCCTCAGGCCCGGTACGCCGACTGCGGCAAAGTCATAATCATGGATCACCTGCCAGGTGCGCTCCTTGGCGTTGAGAAAATCCGAGCTCATGGTCATTTCACTCAGGCCCATCAACTCGGTGCCAGACACATATGGCGTGGCCGTATCGCCGCTGGCGTGCATGTAGCCCAGGCTTACCCGGTGACCGCCCAAGCGATACCCCACCAGCGCCGAAACATTGCGGTTATCCACCTTGCCGGCCTTGGCCGCGCCGTCTTCGTCGCTGAAAAAACTGCGCAGATCGGTAGTCAACACGCCGTCGCCCAACGGCAGGTTATGCAGCAGCGCCAGCGTATTCTGTCGGTACAAGTCCGCCACTTCGGCGTGGTAGGCCCGCAGGCTGAGGTCTTTGTTGACCTGATAATCGCCGCCCACGTAAGCCATATGAGACGCGGTCGCCGCGCCATTGAAGCGACGGTTGGGCGAGGCAATGCTCATCGGCTGGTAGTCGGTGGAGTCGCGCCGGTTGATGCGGTCGATGTAACCAGTATTCAACGTCAGCCCTTCAATGCCCTTGGCACTGAGGGTCGTGCCGCGAAAGGTCTGCGGCAACAACCGCGACGGGCTGGCGAAGGCAAACGGCAGGAAAATCGATACGTCCCCGGTCTTCACCGTGGTCTGGCCGATTCGCAGCTTGCCGGTCAACGCCAGACGCGAATACTCATCGGCGGCACGCTTGTCACTGCTGGAGACCGGCAACAACTCCGTACCACTGCGGTCCGGCGACGAGTCCAGCTTGATCCCCACCAGGCCCCGGGCATCCAGGCCGAAACCGACGGGACCTGGGGTAAACCCCGATTCCATATTCATGAACACACCTTGGGCCCATTCCCGAGCCGCGGTCTTGGCGCCGTCATCCTTGTAGTCGCGGTCCAGGTAGTAATTGCGCAGGGTCAAGGTTCCGTGGCTGTCGTCGATCAATCCCTCGGCGAGCACTGCGCTGGAAGCGAGGCTCAGCCCGAGGCAGGCCAGCAGACGGACGACAGGTGAAAGAGAAGGCGCCGCAACGGCGTCCCGGACAAAGTCAGGCATGTTCAACGTCCACTTATTGTTGTTGTTTTGGTCGGCCCGAGCTTTCGTAATAGCGGGCTATGCGGACTAAGAATGGAAATGGCGCGGGTGCTTCGTCAATCCAGACTGACCGATAATCGAACATTAATATAGTTAACCAATTTTTCAGTTCGTCCAAAATAACTCGTCAACCTATTGAATTTTATCGAAATATCACCTTAATCCACCGCCAGCTCGCGGCGATTCATTTTTTAGTTAGCTTTGTTAATCTTAATTCATCTGCCGGTTTCCCCCGTTACCGGTGCTCCACAGACAAAAACAATAAGAGGGATTTGCCATGAACAGTCCGGCGCGTCGTGCGACGCTGACCATCGCCTTGTGTTTTATCGTTGCGTTGATCGAGGGGTTCGATCTGCAATCGGCCGGCACTGCCGCCGCCGGTTTGCGACAGACGTTTGCCCTGGACCCGAAAATGATGGGCTGGGTATTCAGCGCCGGGATCATCGGCCTGCTGCCCGGGGCGTTCTTCGGTGGCTGGATTGCCGATCGCATCGGCCGCAAGAAGATCCTCATCGCTGCGGTCCTGCTGTTCGGCGTGTTTTCCCTCAGCACCGCGTATGTCGAACAGTTCTCCAGCCTGCTGCTGGTGCGCTTCATGACCGGCCTGGGCCTGGGCGCCGCCCTGCCCAACCTCATCGCATTGTGTGCCGAAGCCGTGGGCGAGCAACGGCGCGGCACGGCGATCAGTGTGATGTACGCGGGTGTGCCGTTGGGTGGCGCGCTGGCGGCGGTGGTTGCCATGCTGTTTGGCGAACACTGGCAAATGACCTTTTTCATCGGCGGGCTGGCGCCGCTGCTGGTGGTGCCGTTGATGTTGCTGTGGCTGCCCGAGTCCAGCGCCTTTCGCCAGGTGCAGGGCGCCAGCGCGCCACTGCGCGGCTCCACCGGCCAGGCGCTGTTTGGTGAAGGTCGGGGTCGCACGACCCTGGCGCTCTGGCTGAGTTATTTCTTCACCCTGACGGTGATGTACATGCTGCTCAACTGGTTACCATCGTTGTTGCTCGAACAAGGGTTCAGCAAGCCTCAAGCCGGCCTGGTGCAAATGCTGTTCAATATCGGCGGAACCCTTGGCTCATTGCTCGGGGGGCTGTTGCTGGACCGCTGCAACGGCATCAAGGTGGTGTTGTTCGTCTATGCCGGGCTACTGAGCGCATTGGCCGGCGTCGGGTTGTCAGTCGGTATCGTGCCGATGGCGATCGCCGGCTTTGCCGCCGGGTTGTTCGTCATGGCGGCGCAATTGGTACTCTACGCCTTGGCACCGCCCGCCTACCCTACGGCCGTACGTGCGACGGGAGTCGGCGCCGCGGTGGCTATCGGGCGCCTGGGATCGGTCGCCGGACCTTTGGCTGCGGGGCAGATTCTGGCCGCCGGAGCGGGGACGACTGGGGTGCTGCTCGCGACATCGCCGGGGCTGCTGATTGCGACTGTGGCAGCGATCAGCGTGATGGCGCGTGCGGTGCCGGTGGGTGAGGCGCAGGCTGCCCGCTGAGCATTACGGTTTCAATTGAACGACAAAGCCCCGCGCCGATACTCACTCGGCGTCTGGTTCATCTCGATGCGGAAATGTCGGTTGAAGTTGGACAGGTTGTTGTAGCCCACTTCAAAGCAGATATCAGTGACCGGCATTTCACTCTGCAACAGCAAGCGGCAGGCGCGCTGGACCCGCAGCTTGCGCATCAAGTCGATGAAGCCGTGTCCGGTGATGCGTTTGAAGAACCGCGAGAAGCCTGGTTCGCTCATGTCCAGTTGACGGGCGATCACCGACAGGCGCAGGTCGCCGGTGAGTTCGGCTTGCAGGTATTCGAAGGCTTTGTGAATGCGCTCGGAACTGCGCGCATCCAGCGTCGGTGCGTAGCAAGGGCTCGCCAGGCTCCAGGCTTCGTCGACAGGGGCTTGGTTGAGGGTGTGGAGCAGCTCCAAGAACAGCGTCAACCGCGCCAGTCCCTGGGCCGGGCCGATGGCTTGCAGCAGGTGCGCGGCTTGCAACGCCGTATCGCCGCCAAAGGCCAGGCCTCGGCGGGCGCGCTCGAACAGCCCCAGCAGATCCCCCAGTTCGGGCAGCGTTCGGCGCAAGGTCAGCAGCGTCGCGCCATCGAACTGCAACACCACGTCGCGCCCGGGCAGGTGCTCGCCCGGCGCCAGGTCCCCCATCCAGTCGTGGGGCAAATGCGGGCCAATCATCGCTACATGGCCTGGACCAAAGGGGCCAATGTAGTCGCCCGCCAACAGTCTGCCGCTTCCCTGGCGGATCAGGTGGATTTCAAATTCAGGGTGATGGTTCCAGCGCGCCATCGGGTACGGGTAGTCATGCTCGTACCAGCGAAAACTGTGTTCGGGCTCGGGCAGAATGACTTCCAGTTCGGCGGGTCGCTGCTCGAACAGGGGCGTTCGGTGATCAGGCATGTCGCGCCTCTTTTAGCGTTATGGCAGGCACCTTACGCCGAGTGCGCAGCCGTTCGCCAGTCTTGGCCTGACCGCCCGCCGATACTTTTTTAACCTGCGCCTGGCGCACTGACGAGCGTTAAAAAAGTATCAACTCGTGATCCTCCCTGCGTTTGTCGGCCTCCACGGGCGTTGGTGTAATCGGCTTGCCATTGCAGACAGGCAGCACCGCCCGACGCCACGGCTCCACAACAATAGGACAATCCCATGAAACGACTGGAAGGAAAAAGTGCCCTGGTAACCGGTGCCGCCCGTGGCATCGGCAGGACGTTCGCCCAGGCTTATATCAACGAAGGCGCCACGGTGGCGATTGCCGATATCGACCTCGAGCGGGCCCAGGCTACCGCAGTCGAGCTGGGCAACAGCGCCTATGCGGTCAAAATGGACGTGACGGACCAGGCCTCGATCGACCAGGCCATCGAGGCGGTGGTGGCCCGGGCAGGCAAGCTGGATATCCTGATCAACAACGCCGCGCTGTTCGACCTGGCGCCCATCGTGGAGATCACGCGCCAGAGCTACGAGCGGCTGTTTTCCATCAACGTCGCCGGCACGCTGTTCACCCTGCAGGCGGCGGCGCGGCAGATGATCCGCCAGGGCCATGGCGGCCGGATCATCAACATGGCCAGCCAGGCCGGCCGGCGTGGTGAAGCCTTGGTGGCAATCTATTGCGCCACCAAGGCGGCGGTGATCAGCCTGACCCAGTCCGCCGGGTTGGACTTGATCAAGCATCGGATCAACGTCAACGCCATCGCCCCCGGCGTGGTGGATGGCGAACATTGGGATGGCGTGGATGCGCTGTTCGCTCGCCACGAAAACCTGCCGCTGGGGGAAAAGAAGCGTCAGGTCGGGCAGCAAGTGCCGTATGGCCGGATGGGGACTGCGCAGGACCTCACCGGAATGGCGATTTTCCTGGCCTCGGCGGAGAGCGAATACGTAGTGGCGCAGACCTACAACGTCGATGGCGGTAACTGGATGAGCTGATAATCCGCGTTTTTATGGCCTTGAAAGGACGGAAATGGACTTATTCGCCGGAAAATTGATCCCACTACTTGAGGATCATCCCGAACGCTACCCAACGGTGCCGTTCCAAGGGATTTCAAGAGAGCGTGAATACCGTTGCCCCAGCGGGGCAAAAATTGCGCATCATAGGCGCCGTCCGCTCAAGGGAGATTTACATGCGTGCCATTTCATCCGTCATGGGTCTTGTCGTGCTGTCGCTGGGCCTGGTGTTCACCACCAGTGCCACAGCCACCGAAGAGACACAGCTGGTCGAGTCCATCAACCTTTACCGCAGCCAGTCCCAAAGCTGTGCCGGCCAGGCCTCGCTGGAGTTGCCACCGCTGGCGATGGATTCGCGGCTGATCCTGTCGGCCAATGGCATCGGCGACTTGCAGCAAGCGCTGGCGCGGGCGGCCTATCCAATGGTCAACGTGCAGGCCATCAGCCTGTCCGGGCCGCGCGACGCGCAATCGGCCATGAAAGCCGTCCAGGAAAGCTTTTGCCAGGTGGTGCTCGACCCGCAATTCGTCGACATTGGCGTTAGCCGCCTGGATCGCGAATGGCGCATCGTGCTGGCACGACCCCTATTGTCGGCGCGCCTGGGTGACTGGCAAACCGAGGGCCAGAAACTGCTGAAACTGATCAACAGCGCCCGTGCCCAGCCGCGCCGTTGCGGCACCGAAGCCTTCGCCGCCACCACACCGCTGGCCTGGAACGCCACCCTGGCCCTGGCCGCCGTGAATCACACCCGGGCCATGGCCAACAACAATTTCTTCGATCACAAGGACCGTGACAACCGCATGCCGGGCGACCGCGCCGAACTGGCGGGCTATCTCGGCCAGTTGATCGGCGAAAACATCGCCGCCGGGCAGGACACGGCCCTGAAAGTGGTGGACGGCTGGCTGGCCAGCCCCGGGCATTGCGCCAACCTGATGAACCCGCAGTTCCGCGAGTTGGGCGCCGGGTATGCGACCGATCCGAAAAGCGATGCAGGGATTTATTGGACGGCGATGTTTGGCACCCAATAGCGCGGTGGCAGAGCCGTCGCCATCGCGGGCAGGCTCGCCCCCACAAGTTTTTTTGGGTGTTCATGGGAACGATGCGGTACGCCATCGACCTCAATGCCGGTACTGGCGTCGTTGAGGTTTCGGCGATCAAGATGAAAGCGAAGCTGCCTGAAAGAAAGGTTCATGGCCGAATTCACAGAACAATCCTTCAGGCTTCCCCGGCTACTGGTGCTGCACCTGCACCATCGAGCTCACCTGCACCCGCGCCTGCATCTGCTCCGCACCACCGCCGCGGCGCATGCCGCGTACCGGGCAGGCGTCGAGGTAGTCCAGGCCGATCGCCAGCTTCAGGTGGCGGTCGGGAACAGTCAGGCGGTTGGTCACGTCGAAGCTGTACCAGCCGTCATCCAGCCAGGCTTCGGCCCAGGCATGGCTTGCCAGATGGCTTTCATCGTCGGTGCACAAATAGCCGGAAACATAGCGCGCGGGAATGCCCAGGCTGCGGGCGCAGGCCAGGAACGCATGAGTATGGTCCTGGCAGACCCCCGCCCCGCCGGCAAACGCCTCGGCGGCGGTACTGTTGACCGCTGTCGTGCCGGGACTGTAAGGCATCCGCGCCGCCAGCCCATTCATCAGATCGGTCAAGGCCGAACGATCGCGCCGGCCTGCGCATTGCTCGACGGCGAAGGCGCTGAGGGTCTCATCTGCCTGGGTGAGGCGGCTGGTGCGCAAAAACGGCAGTGGCGACTGGTTGTCCGGCTCCATCGCTATCGACTGATGGATTTCCACCTCGCCATAGGCCGTCAATACCAAAGCCCCATGGGGCTCGTCCATGGTCATCACGTGCAGGATGTTGCCGTAAGGGTCGATCTGGCTGCGCACCAGGCGCGGCAGCTCCAAGTGCCATTCAAGGATGCGCTGGCGCTGGCTGTCCTTGGGGGTCAGGCGCAGGAACTGGATGCTGGTGCAGACTTCATCGGCATAGCTGTAGGTGGTGTCGTGGCGTATGGACAGTTTCATACGACCTCCAGATAAGACTCATGAACGGTCTGGCCCAAGTGACGGATCTGGCCAATGAGGTCGGTCAACCATTGATGCAGGCCCGAGGCGAGGATCTCGTCGATCCCGGAATAGCGCAGGCGCGCATTCAGTTCGGCGGCCAGGCGTTGCGCCGGCCGACCGTTGTTGCCCGGCAGGCTGGCGAGGATATGGTCCAGTTCCTCGATACAGGCATGCAGCGAGCGCGGCACATCGGCGCGCAACAGCAACATCTCCGAGACCTGCTCGGCGTTGGGCGCATTGCGGTAGATCTCGTTGAACGCCTCGAACGAAGACAGCGCGCGCAATAAGGCACTCCACTGGTAATAACCGCGGGCCGAGTTGTCGCTGACCTCCTCCGATTCCTCGCCGAACATCTCATAACGCGCATCCAGCAGGCGCAGGGTGTTGTCCGCCCGCTCTATAAAGGTCCCCAGGCGAATGAAACAATAAGCGTCATTGCGCATGATCGTACCCGACGTCGCGCCACGGAACAGGTGCGAACGTTCCTTGACCCACTCGCAGAAATGGCTGATGCCGTAGCGGCCCAGGCCATTGCTGGCGATGTTGCGCATTTCCAGCCAGGTGGCGTTGATGTTCTCCCACATGTCGGCGGTGATGCGTCCGCGCACCGCGTGGGCATTGGTCCGCGCCGCCCGCAGGCAGCTGTAGATACTGCCAGGGTTGGTTTCATCCAGTGCGAAGAAATGCAGCATGCGCTCGGTGTTGAGCGCGTCATAACGGGCGTTGTAGTCGTCCAGCGTACCGGCGGCCAGCAGCGACATCGCCAGCTCGGCATGGCCGTCGCTGCGCCCGGCCTGGGGCATCAGCGACAGCGAATAGCTGACTTCAAGCATGCGCGCCAGGTTCTCGGCGCGCTCCAGGTAGCGGGACATCCAATAGAGGTCCGAAGCAGTTCTTGAAAGCATGTCTTAGTCCTCCACGACCCAAGTGTCTTTGGTGCCGCCGCCCTGGGACGAGTTCACCACCAGCGAGCCCTCGCGCAGCGCCACGCGGGTCAGCCCGCCAGGCACCAGGCGGGTTTCCTTGCCCGACAGCACGAACGGACGCAGGTCGATATGGCGCGGCGCGATGCCGCTCTCGACAAAGGTCGGGCACGTGGACAGGCTCAAGGTCGGCTGGGCGATATAGGCTTCGGGACGGGCCTTGAGGCGTGCGCGGAAATCTTCGATCTCCGCCGCGCTGGCGGCCGGCCCGACCAGCATGCCGTAGCCGCCGGAGCCCTGGGTTTCCTTGACCACCAGATCAGGCAGGTTGGCCAACACATGGGACAGGTCCTGGGGCTTGCGGCACTGCCAGGTGGGCACGTTCTTCAGGATCGGTTCTTCGGTGAGGTAGAAGCGGATCATCTCGTCGACGTACGGGTAGATCGACTTGTCATCGGCCACGCCGGTGCCGACCGCGTTCGCCAGCACCACATTGCCGGCACGGTACACGGCGATCAGCCCCGGCACGCCCAACATCGAATCGGGGTTGAACGACAGCGGGTCGAGGTAGGCATCGTCAAGGCGACGATAAATCACATCCACCTGCCGAGGGCCGGCGGTGGTACGCATGTAGACGTGGTCGTCACGCACGAACAGATCGGCACCTTCCACCAGCTCCACACCCATTTCGCGGGCGAGGAACGCATGTTCGAAATAGGCACTGTTGAAGCGCCCCGGGGTCAGCACCACAGCGGTGGGATTTTCGAGGGGGCTTGAGCTCTTGAGGGTGTCGAGCAACAGGTTCGGGTAATGATCGATAGGGGCCACGCGCTGGGCGGCGAAGAGCTCGGGGAACAGGCGCATCATCATCTTGCGGTCTTCGAGCATGTAGCTCACGCCGCTGGGTGTGCGCAGGTTGTCCTCCAGCACGTAGTAGCTGCCGTCACCGTCGCGAACCAGGTCGACGCCAGCGATATGGGCATAAATGCCCCGGTGCAGGTTCAGGCCCTGCATCGCGATCTGATAACCCTCGTTGGCGAGCACCTGCTCGGGAGGAATGATGCCTTCCTTGAGGATGTGTTGCCCGTGGTAGATGTCGGCCAGGAACATGTTCAGGGCCTGGACCCGCTGAATGCAGCCCCGCTCGACCATCTGCCATTCACTGGCCTTGATGCTGCGAGGAATGATGTCGAACGGAATCAACCGTTCAGTGCCCTGCTCGTCTCCGTAGAGGGTGAAAGTGATACCGGCTCGGTGGAACAGCAGGTCGGCTTCGCGGCGGCGTTGTTCAAGCAGTTCAAGCGGCGTGTCCGCCAACCAGCGTGAGAAAGCTTGGTAATGCGGGCGGCAGTCACCCTTCGCGTCATACATTTCATTAAAAAAAGCGTGGGGCATAGCCAACTCCCAGCCGCGTTCTACACGGCATTTCTTATCACTTCGTCATTCCAATGGTCCGGCCTTGCTTTGCTTTAATGAGCCCTGTTTCTCTGAGCACCTCGATAGGCATGGGTCTCTGGTCTGGCCTTTGCGTCTGGATGACGTGCGCCCCCTGGTTAAATTCGCGTGATGCATGGCTCCTATAGGTTGGGTTTCCTTGAAGCGGTAGCAAAGGCTGTGCCTAAGCGCAGCGAATCGGATCCAGCTTGGAAAAAACGCCTTAAAAGTGCGCCATGGCGAAATTTGTTTTCATTTCTGCGACAAAAGCCTCTTTAAAGGCTGAAACGTTTATTTCAGCTTTTCCCTACATGCCCCGGAACGGGTCGAATCGGTGCAAGAAGGTGGGTAGCCGCCGCCGGATGCCCTGAAATGGGGAAATTTATACCCATTCGCTGCAGATACACATTTCACCTGTGGCGAGGGGATTTATTCCCTCGCCACAAGAGCGAGCGCGTCGATCCCGCAGCAACCTCAGCACCTCCAGCCTTCCGTCGCCTCCCTTCGCACAAATTCAATAGCAGCACTTGCTTCGACAGTATTATGGTATACCATCATACGCATAGACTTATTCACCGCCCAGGAGCAGCCCATGAGTTTCGAAATCCGCAAGATCGTCAGCTATGTCGAAGAAACCTTTATCGAAGGCGGCAAGACCACTGACAAACCGGTGACCATGGTCGGGCTGGCGGTGGTGATGAAAAACCCTTGGCTGGGTCGCGGCTTCGTCGAAGACCTCAAGCCGGAAATCCGCGCCAACTGCTCCGACCTCGGCGCACTGATGGTCGAGCGCCTGGTGGGCATCATCGGTGGTGCGCAGAAGATCGAAGCCTATGGCAAAGCCGCCGTGGTGGGTGCCGACGGCGAAATCGAGCACGCCTCCGCCGTGATCCACACCCTGCGCTTTGGCAACCACTACCGTGAAGCGGTCAAGGCCAAGAGCTACCTGAGCTTCACCAACAAGCGCGGCGGCCCGGGCACGTCGATCCAGATCCCGATGATGCACAAGGACGACGAAGGCCTGCGCTCGCACTACATCACCCTGGAAATGCAGATTGTAGACGCCCCGCGTGCCGACGAAATCGTCGTGGTACTGGGCTGCGCCGATGGCGGCCGCCTGCACCCGCGTATCGGCAACCGCTACATCGACCTGGAAGAACTGGCCGCCGAGAATGCGCAGTGATCCAGCCTGGGCAACCACAATAAAAAAGGCATGCAGGAGCGCTCCATGATTCGGCTCACCGCTGAACTCACCCCGGCCGGCACCAGCTTCCTGGCAACCGGCCAAGGCCAACCCGTGGTCTTGATCCACGGCGTGGGCCTGAACAAAGAAATGTGGGGCGGCCAGGTCGTTGGCCTGGCCACGCAATACCAGGTGATTGCCTACGACATGCTCGGCCATGGCGCCAGCCCGCGTCCGCAAAGCGGTACCGGGCTGCAGGGCTACGCCGACCAGTTGCTGGAACTGCTCGATCATTTGCAACTGCCTCAAGCGACGGTGATCGGTTTCTCCATGGGCGGCCTGGTGGCCCGGGCGTTTGCCTTGCATTACCCACAGCGCTTGCAAGGCCTGGTGGTGCTCAACAGCGTGTTCAACCGCAGCGCCGAACAGCGCGCCGGGGTCATCGCCCGTACCGCCCAAGCCGCCGAACATGGCCCGGACGCCAATGCCGAGGCGGCGTTGTCGCGCTGGTTCAGCCGTGAATACCAGGCGGCCAACCCGGCGCAGATCGCCGCGCTGCGCCAGACCCTGGCAGGCAACGATCCCCAGGGCTACCTGACCACCTATGAACTGTTCGCCACCCAGGACATGTACCGCGCCGATGACCTGGGCGACATCCAGGTCCCGACGCTGATCGCCACCGGCGAACTGGACCCCGGCTCGACGCCGGAAATGGCCCGGCAGTTGGCCGAGCGAATTCCAGGCGCCACCGTTGCCGTGCTCGCCGAGCAGAGGCATATGATGCCGGTGGAATCGCCGCGCCTGGTCAACCAGCTGTTGCTGGAATTTCTCGACACAGCAAACGCCCGACAAAACCAAATAAAGGGGATCGTTGCATGACACTCGCACGCTTTTCGATGTGCATCGGCGGTGAATGGGTCGATGCCTTGTCCGGCAAAACCTTCGAAAGCCTGAATCCGGCCCTGGCCCAGCCCTGGGCCGAGCTGCCTGACGCCGACGAAGCCGATGTCGAGCGCGCCGTGCAGGCGGCGCAAACCGCTTTCGATAGCCCCGCCTGGCGCGGCCTGACCGCCACCGCTCGCGGCAAACTGCTGCGTCGCCTGGGTGATCTGATCGCCGAAAACAAAGAACAGCTGGCCCAGCTGGAAAGCCGCGACAACGGCAAGTTGATCCGCGAAACCCGTGGCCAGGTCGGCTATCTGCCGGAGTTTTTCCATTACACCGCCGGCCTGGCCGACAAGCTCGAAGGCGGCACCCTGCCGCTGGACAAGCCGGACCTGTTTGCCTACACCGTGCACGAAGCCATGGGTGTGGTCGCGGCGATCATTCCCTGGAACAGCCCGCTGTACCTGACAGCGATCAAGCTCGCCCCGGCGCTGGCGGCGGGCAATACCATCGTGATCAAACCGTCCGAGCACGCCTCGGCGACCATTCTGGAGCTGGCGCGCCTGGCCCTGGAAGCGGGCATCCCGCCGGGCGTGGTCAATGTCGTCACCGGTTACGGCCCGAGCACCGGCGCCGCCCTCACCCGCCATCCGCTGGTGCGCAAGATCGCCTTCACTGGCGGCGCTGCCACGGCCCGGCATGTGGTGCGCAGCAGCGCGGAAAACTTCGCCAAGCTGTCGCTGGAACTGGGCGGCAAATCACCGAACATTATCTTCGCCGACGCCGATCTCGACAGCGCCATCAACGGGGCGATTGCCGGGATTTATGCCGCATCCGGCCAGAGCTGCGTGTCCGGTTCGCGCTTGCTGGTGCAGGAGGAAATCTACGACGAATTCGTTGCGCGCCTGGTCGAACGGGCCCAGCGCATCCGCATTGGCAACCCGCAGGAAGACGCCAGCGAAATGGGCCCCATGGCCACCGCCCAGCAACTGGCCGTGGTCGAAAGCCTGGTGGCCGACGCCATCGCCGAAGGCGCCCGCCTGCGCCTGGGCGGCAAGCGTCCAAAGAGCCTGGGCGACGGCTGGTTCTATGAACCGACCCTGTTCGAATGCGACCGCAACTCGATGAAGATCATGCAGGAAGAGGTCTTCGGCCCGGTGGCCTCGGTCATCCGTTTCAAGGACGAAGCCGAAGCCCTGGCAATCGCCAACGACTCGCAGTTCGGCCTCGCCGCCGGTATCTGGACCCGCGACCTGGGCCGCGCCCATCGCCTGGCCCGGGACGTGCGCTCCGGGATCATCTGGGTCAACACCTATCGCGCGGTCTCGGCCATGGCGCCTATCGGCGGTTTCAAGAACAGCGGCTATGGACGCGAAAGCGGCATCGATTCGGTGCTGGCTTATACCGAACTGAAGACGGTGTGGATCAATCTTTCCCAGGCGCCAATGCCTGATCCGTTCGTGATGCGCTAGGAGTCCTGAGAAATGATCGAACCCGGCATCTACAAAGAAGTCATGAGCTCCTTCCCGTCCGGCGTCACAGTGGTCACCACCCTGGACCCGGACGGGAATATCGTCGGCATCACCGCCAGTGCGTTCAGCGCGCTGTCGATCGACCCGGCACTGGTGCTGTTCTGCCCCAACTACGCTTCCGACACCTACCCGATCCTGCGCGACAGCAAGCAGTTCGCGATTCATTTGCTCTCGGCTGACCAGACCGCCGAAGCCTACGCATTTGCAGGCAAAGGCAAGGACAAGGCCAAAGGTATCGACTGGCACCTCAGCGAACTGGGCAACCCGCTGCTTAGCAAGGCCACGGCGATTATCGAATGCGAACTGTGGCGCGAATACGATGGCGGCGACCACGCGATCATCGTTGGCGCGGTGAAGCACCTGATCCTGCCCGAGCAACCGGTCACACCGATGATCTACCACAAGGGCAAGCTGGGCCCGCTGCCGGCACTGGCCTGATGGCTATACACATCCCACAGGTTCATCCACTTTTTCAGGCAGCCCCATGAGCAACGACAAATACGAACAAGGCCTCAAGATCCGCACTCAGGTGCTGGGCGAGGCTTATGTGCAACGCTCCATCGAGAACGCCGACGACTTCACCCGCCCCTTGCAGGAAATGGTCACCGAATACTGCTGGGGCCATGTCTGGGGTCGAGAGGGTTTGTCCCTCAAGGAGCGCAGCATGATTAACCTGGCGATGATCTCGGCGCTCAATCGCCCCCATGAACTCAAGCTGCATGTGCGTGGCGCCTTGCGTAACGGCTTGAGTCGTGAGCAAATACGCGAAATTCTGCTTCAGGTCGGTATCTATTGCGGCGTCCCGGCTGCCGTGGACAGTTTCCGGCTTGCCCGTGAAGCCTTCGCCGAAGCCGACGCCGAGGCCTCCAGTCAACCCTCGGCTGTTTGATCTGAACGTGCACGGATGTTGCCCGTTTGGCATGGACAGCCATATTACAGAGCGGACCCCATGAAACGCCTGCCACTCGACGACAGCTTCAAGGTCAATCGCAACCCCGTTACCCTGCGCGAGATCGTGCTGGATAAGCTGCGAAGCGCCATCATGAACTTCCAGCTTCTGCCGGGCGATCGCCTGGTCGAGCGCGACCTGTGCGATCGCCTGGGCGTGAGCCGCACGTCGGTGCGCGAAGCGTTGCGCCACCTCGAATCCGAAGGCCTGGTGGAATTCGCCGATGCCAAGGGCCCACGGGTGGCGATCATCACCCTGGCCGATGCCGGCGACATCTATGAATTGCGTTGCGTGCTCGAAGGCTTGATCGTCCAGCTCTTCACCCTGCGGGCCAAGGCCAAGGACATCAAGGCCCTGGAAAAAGCCCTCGAGGAAAACCGCAAGGCCCTCAAGGATGGCGAGCTGCAACAAGTCATCGATTCGGTGCAAGGCTTCTACGACGTCTTGCTCGAAGGCTCCGGCAACCATGTTGCCGCCACCCAATTGCGTCAGTTGCAGGCCCGCATCAGTTACTTGCGGGCCACATCGGTGTCCCAGGAAAACCGTCGCGGCAGCAGCAACCAGGAAATGGAACGCATGGTCGAGGCCATCAAGAGCGGCGATCCCCTGGCTGCCCACCAGGCGTGCGTCGACCATGTGCGCGCCGCTGCCAAGGTTGCCCTGGAGTACCTCAAGCGCCAGCAGGAAGAAACCGGCGATATCCCCGAAATCACGGCGCCCATCGCCCTGAAAGAACCCCGTATAGGTCGCTGAGATGTTCAGCCCGAGCTTTTGTCCAAAGTGTGGCGGCAGTGACCTGAGTCACCGCCTGCCAGCGGGCGATACCCATCAGCGACTGATGTGCGGCGGCTGCGGCTACATCCATTACGTCAACCCGAAGATCATTGCCGGCTGCATCATCGAGCAGGACGGCAAGTACCTGTTGTGCCAGCGCGCCATCCCACCGCGCCCCGGCACCTGGACCTTGCCGGCCGGCTTCATGGAGGGCGGCGAAACCACCGAGGACGCGGCGCTGCGGGAGGTCTGGGAAGAGACCGGCGTGCGCGCGGAAATTGTCTCGCCCTACTCGATCTTCAGCGTGCCGAAGATCAGCGAGGTGTACATCATCTTCCGCGCCACAGCCCTGGAGATCACTGGCCAGTACGGGCCGGAAACCCTCGACTACAAATTCTTCGCCCCCCAGGACATTCCCTGGGACAGCATCTATTACCCGGCCATCCGCCAGATCCTCGAACGTTATATCGAGGAACGCCAGGCCGGGGTCTATGGCATCTACATCGGCAACGACGACAGCGGCAAGATCCATTTCATCCGCTGACAGGCTTCAAGGCGCCACGCCCTCGACGATGATCACCTCGGCCCGTGCCACACCCTCGCGATGTTCCTTCGCCGCCTGATACTGCTCTGAGTGATAACAGGCCAGCGCCTGCTCGTATGAGTCGAACTCGATGACCACGCTGCGTTGTGGCGTAGCCCTGCCCTCCACCGCCTCGCTGCGCCCGCCCCGGGCCAGCATCCGACCACCGTACTGAGCAAACGCCGCTGGCGCCCGCTGGGTGTATTGGCTGTATTGATCGGGGTCGGTGACATCCACATGAGCAATCCAGTACGCCTTCATAGTGACCTCTCGGCTTGTTTCGTATTATGGTATACCACAACGACATTCCAGCAAGCCCCCATCCAAACAAAGAGAGCCCGACATGGCCTTTAATAGCATTCAGGAAATCATCGAAGACTATCGCCAGGGCAAGATGGTGTTGCTGGTCGATGACGAGGATCGGGAAAACGAAGGCGACCTACTACTCGCCGCCAACTGCTGCAACGCCCAGGCCATCAGCTTCATGGCCCGCGAAGCCCGTGGGCTGATCTGTCTGACCTTGACCGACGAACATTGCCAGCGCCTGGGGCTGGAGCAGATGGTGCCAAGCAACGGCAGTGCATTCAGCACAGCTTTCACCGTTTCCATCGAGGCCGCCACGGGCGTGACCACCGGTATTTCCGCCGCCGACCGGGCACGCACCGTCGCCGCCGCCGTGGCCGCCGATGCGGGGCCCAGCGATATCGTGCAGCCGGGGCATATCTTCCCATTGCGGGCCAAGGAAGGCGGCGTGCTGACCCGCGCCGGGCACACCGAAGCCGGGTGCGACCTGGCGCGCCTGGCGGGCTTCACACCGGCATCGGTGATCGTCGAAGTGATGAACGACGACGGCACCATGGCCCGCCGCCCGGACCTGGAGATTTTCGCCCGCAAGCACGGGATCAAGATCGGCACTATCGCCGACCTGATCCACTACCGCCTGAGCACCGAGCACACCGTGGTACGCATTGGTGAACGGGAACTGCCCACCGTGCACGGTACCTTCCGCTTGTTCACCTTCGAAGACCGTATCGAAGGCGGCGTACACATGGCGATGGTGATGGGCGACATTCGCCGGGAAGAACCGACCCTGGTGCGGGTGCATGTGATCGACCCGCTGCGGGACCTGGTGGGCGCCGAATATAACGGCCCTTCCAATTGGACGCTGTGGGCGGCCCTGCAACGGGTCGCCGAAGAAGGCAGCGGCGTGGTGGTGGTGCTGGCCAATCACGAGTCGTCCCAGGCGTTGCTCGAGCGTGTACCGCAGTTGACCCAGCCGCCACGACAGTTCAGCCGCTCGCAATCGCGCATCTATTCTGAAGTGGGCACCGGAGCGCAGATTCTCCAGGACCTGGGCGTCGGCAAGTTGCGACACCTGGGCCCGCCGCTCAAGTACGCGGGGTTGACCGGGTATGACCTGGAGGTGGTGGAAAGTATTCCCTTCACCGGATAAACCCGAGGCAACACACAACGCCTTGTGGGAGCGAGCAGGCTCGCTCCCACAAAAGATCGCGAAAAACCCGGCCGGACAGATAGCCGGTACGGCAAAATGCTTGCAGAAAGTTTGGAATACCATAATATGATATTCCATAGACCGAACACTTCAGCCAAGTGCCCCTCGACAGGGAAAGCACAAACAAAAGCCCTTGGCTCGGTCGCCTTTAAGGCCAGATGGACCTACTGCTCCCGATAGGCGGGCAACAAAAGCCCGCTCAAAAACACAACAATGAGGGCGTGAAAATGGTGTTGAAGAAAAGTGCAGCCGCAGTACTGTTCGCAGGTTTGCTGGCCACGGTCAGTCATGTGGCAATGGCGGCGGAAAGCGTCAACTTCGTCAGTTGGGGCGGCAGCACCCAGGACGCGCAGAAACAGGCTTGGGCCGACCCGTTCAGCAAGGCCAGCGGCATCACCGTGGTCCAGGATGGCCCGACTGACTACGGCAAGCTCAAGGCCATGGTCGAAAGCGGTAACGTGCAATGGGACGTGGTCGACGTCGAGGCGGACTTCGCCTTGCGCGCCGCCGCTGAAGGCCTGCTCGAGCCCCTGGACTTCTCGGTCATCCAGCGCGACAAGATCGACCCACGCTTCGTCTCCGATCACGGCGTCGGTTCGTTCTATTTTTCGTTCGTCCTCGGCTACAACGAAGGCAAGCTCGGTTCCGGCAAGCCCCAGGACTGGAGCGCACTGTTCGACACCAAGACCTACCCCGGCAAACGCGCCCTGTACAAATGGCCAAGCCCTGGCGTGCTTGAGCTGGCCTTGCTGGCCGACGGCGTAACGGCCGACAAGCTCTACCCGCTGGACCTGGACCGCGCCTTCAAAAAACTCGACACCATCAAGAAAGACATTGTCTGGTGGGGCGGCGGTGCCCAGTCCCAGCAGTTGCTCGCCTCCGGCGAAGCCAGCATCGGGCAGTTCTGGAACGGGCGCATCTATGCCTTGCAACAGGATGGCGCTCCCGTCGGCGTAAGCTGGAAGCAGAACCTGGTCATGGCCGACATCCTGGTCATTCCAAAGGGTTCGAAGAACAAGGCCGCGGCCATGAAGTTCCTGGCCCACGCCAGCAGCGCCAAGGGTCAGGCCGATTTTTCCAACCTGACCGCCTATGCCCCGGTCAACGTCGACAGCGTCGCGCGCCTGGATTCGGTGCTCGCTCCCAACCTGCCGACCGCCTACGCCAAGGACCAGATCACACTTGATTTCGCGTACTGGGCCAAGAACGGTCAGGACATCGCGACACGGTGGAACGAATGGCTGGTCAAATGAAAATAGCGGCACCGGCAACCCAGCACACCGCTGGCGCTGCCGGTGTGACAATCGCCAAGACCGTTGCCCCGCAAACCCCGTCGCTGGCCCAGCGCTGGCGCGGGAGCGGCAATCTGCTTCCCGCCCTGCTGTTCCTCGGACTGTTCTTCCTGGCGCCGCTGATTGGCCTGTTGTTGCGCGGCGTGCTGGAACCGGTGCCCGGCCTGGGTAATTACGAGCAACTGTTCGCCAACTCGGCCTATGCCCGGGTGTTGATCAACACCTTTTCGGTGGCCGGGCTGGTGACGCTGTTCAGCCTGTTGCTGGGTTTCCCCCTGGCCTGGGCCATCACCCTGGTGCCCCGTGGCTGGGGCCGTTGGATGCTGAACATCGTGCTGCTGTCGATGTGGACCAGCCTGCTGGCCCGCACCTACTCCTGGCTGGTGTTGCTGCAAGCCTCCGGGGTGATCAACAAGGCGTTGATGGCCATGGGCATCATCGACCAACCGTTGGAGATGGTGCACAACCTCACCGGCGTGGTGATCGGCATGAGCTACATCATGATCCCGTTCATCGTCCTGCCGTTGCAGGCAACCATGCAGGCCATCGACCCGATGATCCTGCAGGCCGGCTCCATCTGTGGCGCCAGCCCCTGGACCAACTTCTTCCGGGTGTTCCTGCCGCTGTGCCGACCGGGGCTGTTCTCCGGCGGTCTGATGGTGTTCGTGATGTCCCTCGGTTACTACGTGACCCCGGCACTGCTGGGCGGCGCGCAGAACATGATGCTGCCGGAATTCATCATCCAGCAGGTGCAGTCGTTCCTCAATTGGGGCCTGGCCAGTGCCGGCGCCGCCTTGTTGGTGGCGATCGCCCTGGTGCTGTTCTACTTCTACCTGAAGCTCCAGCCGGAATCCCCGGTAGGTGCCAGCAACGCGAGGTAAGCCGTCATGCTCCTGACTCCCAATGCCATGAGCCGGCGCATGCGGTTCGGGCTGTACTTCACCACTGGCCTGATCGCGCTGTTCCTGCTGTTGCCGATCGTGTTCATCGTGCTGCTGTCGTTCGGTTCGTCCCAGTGGCTGGTGTTCCCGCCACCAGGCTGGACCTTGAAATGGTACGGCCAGTTCTTCTCCAACCCCGACTGGATGAGCGCGGCCCTGACCAGCCTCAAGGTCGCGGTACTGACCACCGTCTGCGCCGTGGCGCTGGGTTTGCCGACCGCGTTTGCCTTGGTCCGCGGGCGCTTTCCCGGTCGGGAAATGCTCTACGGCCTGTTCACCCTGCCGATGATCGTGCCGCTGGTGATCATCGCGGTGGCGGTGTACGCGTTGTTCCTGAAACTGGGTTACACCGGGACGATGTTCGCGTTCGTGGTCAGTCACGTAATCGTCGCACTGCCCTTCACCATTATCTCGATCATCAACTCGCTCAAGCTGTTCGACCAATCCATCGAGGATGCGGCGGTGATCTGCGGCGCCTCACGCCTGCAAGCAGTGTTCAAGGTGACCTTTCCGGCGATTCGCCCCGGCATGGTCGCCGGCGCCTTGTTCGCCTTCCTGGTGTCGTGGGACGAGGTGGTGCTGAGCGTGATGATGGCCAGCCCGACTCTGCAAACCCTGCCAGTAAAAATGTGGACCACCCTGCGCCAGGACCTGACGCCCGTGATCGCCGTCGCTTCGACGCTGCTGATCGGCCTCTCGGTGTTGGTGATGGTGATCGCCGCCGCCCTGCGCCGGCGCAATGAAATCAGCGCCTGAGCGCCTAGGAGAATACGATGAGTGCCGTCAAAGACCCCGCACAACAGCACAACAAGACCCTGGTCAGCCTGCGCAACCTGAACAAGCACTACGGCGACTTTGCCGCCGTGGACGACATCTCCCTGGACATCCAGGACGGTGAATTCCTGACCTTCCTCGGCTCCAGCGGCTCGGGCAAGAGCACCACACTGTCGATGCTGGCCGGGTTTGAAACGCCCAGCAGCGGCGAAATCCTGGTGGGCGGCAAATCCCTGGTCAACGTGCCACCGCACAAACGCGACATCGGCATGGTGTTCCAGCGTTACTCACTGTTCCCGCACCTGTCGGTGCGCGACAACATCGCCTTTCCCCTGGCGATTCGCAAACTGGCCAGCGCGGAACGCGAGCGCCGGGTCGATGCCATGCTCAAGCTGGTGCAACTGGGCGAGTTCGCCCATCGGCGTCCTTCGCAACTCTCTGGCGGCCAACAACAGCGTGTGGCGATCGCCCGGGCACTGGTCTATGAACCACGCATTCTGCTGATGGATGAACCACTCGGCGCCCTGGATAAAAAACTCCGCGAAGACCTGCAGGACGAACTGCGCCAATTGCATCGGCGCCTGGGCATCACCATCGTCTACGTCACCCATGACCAGGAAGAAGCCATGCGCCTGTCCCAGCGCATCGCCATTTTCAGCCACGGCAAGATCGTCGGCCTGGGCAGTGGCTATGACCTCTACCAGAACCCACCGAACGCGTTCGTGGCCTCGTTCCTGGGCAATTCCAACTTCCTCAAGCTCAAGGCCCAGGGCAACGCGGTAGCGTCCTTCGAAGGCCAGCCACTGTCTATCCGCCTGACCGCTGGCCTGCAAATCGAGCAGGACGTGCTGCTGATGGTGCGCCCGGAAAAAGCCCTCGCCTTGAGCGTCGAGCAAGCCGGCCAGGAACCCTTGGCGGCTGGCTGGAATGAAGTCTCGGCCAAGGTCGTCGAAGTGCTGTTCCTTGGTGAAAGCCAGACCTGCAGCGTGGTGACCTCGGGCGGAACCTCGATGACCGTCAAGGCGCTGTCCGCCGCCGGCATGCCGCTCAAGGCCGGCGACCCGGTGCGTGTGCGCTGGGCCACCGCCGATGCCTGCGTCTACACCCAATGGGCCGAGAGCGACCTGAACAAAGCCGCAGGTGCCCATTGATGAACATTGCGCGCCCACAACCGATAAAGCCCGAGGATCGTCCGATGATCGATGCCAGTGTCTACAAACAAGTCATGGGCTCGTTCCCGTCCGGGGTGACGGTGATCACCACGCTCGATGACGATGGGCAGATCGTCGGCCTCACCGCCAGCGCGTTCAGCTCGTTGTCGATGGACCCGGCCCTGGTGCTGTTCTGCCCCAACTACAGTTCCGACTCCTACCCGGTGCTGATCAAGAACCGCCGCTTCGCCATCCACGTGCTCTCCGGCGGTCAGCAGAACGAAGCCTATGCCTTCGCGCGCAAAGGCAAGGACAAGGCCCAGGGCATCGAATGGACCCTGAGCGAGCTGGGCAACCCGTTGCTGAGTAACGCCACCGCCATCATCGAATGCGAACTGTGGCGAGAATACGAAGGCGGCGACCACGCCATCATGGTCGGTGCCGTGAAGAATCTGATCGTGCCGCAACACACACCGGGGCCGCTGGTTTATTGCCACGGCAAGATGGGCGCCCTGCCCGTCCTCGCCTGAACCGATCGCCAACAACAAGAGAAAGCGCCATGAAATTTTCCCTGTTCGTACACATGGAGCGCTGGGACGAAAGCGTCAGCCATCGCCAGTTGTTCGAAGACCTGACCGAGCTGACCCTGCTGGCAGAGGCTGGCGGTTTCAGCACCGTGTGGATCGGCGAACACCACGCCATGGAATACACCATCTCGCCAAGCCCGATGCCGCTGCTGGCGTACCTGGCCGGCAAAACCACCACTATCCACCTGGGCGCGGGTACCATCATCGCGCCGTTCTGGCACCCGCTGCGGGTGGCCGGCGAATGCGCGCTGCTGGACGTGATCAGCAATGGCCGTATGGAAGTGGGCCTGGCCCGGGGCGCCTATCAAGTGGAGTTCGACCGCATGGCCGGCGGCATGCCGGCATCCTCCGGCGGCCAGGCGCTACGGGAAATGGTCCCGGTGGTGCGCGCCCTGTGGCAAGGCGACTACGCCCACGATGGCGAGATCTGGAAATTCCCCACCTCCACCAGCGTGCCCAAGCCGATCCGCAAACCCTACCCACCGATGTGGATCGCCGCCCGCGACCCGGACTCCCACAACTTCGCCGTCGCCAATGGCTGCAACGTGATGGTCACGCCGTTGATGAAGGGCGATGAGGAAGTCCTGGACCTGAAGAACAAGTTCCAGGCCGCCCTGGACAACAACCCCGACGTGCCACGCCCGCAATTGATGGTGCTGCGTCACACCCACGTGCATGCGGTGGATGATCCCGAAGGCTGGAAGGTTGGTGCCCAGGCGATCTCCAGGTTCTATCGCACCTTCGATGCCTGGTTCGGCAACAAGCAAGTACCGGTCAACGGTTTCCTCGCGCCAAGCCCGGAAGAAAAGTTCGCCGAGCGTCCGGAGTTCCAGCTGGAGAACATCCGCAAGAACACCATGATCGGCACGCCGCAGGAAATCATCGAACGCATCAAGTACTACCAGGAACTGGGAGTGGATGAGTTCAGCTTCTGGTGCGACAACAGTCTGCCCCATGCCGAGAAGAAGAAATCCCTGGAGTTGTTCATCCAGCAGGTGGTGCCGGTGTTTCGCTGATCGGTTATCTGGCCATCGCGAGCGGGCTCGCGATGGCCAGATAACTGAAACATAAGTGTCAAAAGTGACAATTGCCCCCACTACCCCGCCGCCGCTCCGCAAACCCCTGTTAACGGCTCGCAAAGCCACATAACGTACCGCGCAAACGGATCAACTCTGATTAAGGATGATGCGCGTGGGGGTTTATCGGTTGCTGTTGGCCCTGCTGGTGGCGGTTTCGCATATGGGCGTGACGTTCATGGGGTTCAACCCCGGCGTCGTTGCCGTGGTGTCCTTCCTGATCATCAGCGGTTTTGTGATGACCTCGTTGATCGAGAGAACCTACAACACCCCGGGGCAAATCGGCCTGTTCTACATGGATCGACTGCTGAGGCTGTACCCGCAGTTTTTGGTGTACTTCGTCCTGTCCTGCGCGGTGATCCATTTCCTGCTGCCGGGAACACCCCAGGCAGCAGCGCTGACCCTCGAAAACATCACCACCAGCCTGCCGATCGTGCCATTGGGTTTCTACATGTTCGGCATCACCGTGCCCGAAATCCTGCCACCCGGTTGGTCGCTGGGCCTGGAAATGTGTTTTTACCTGCTGATCCCGTTCCTGATCCTCTACAAGGCGCGGGGTATTGCTTTTGCGGTGTCCGTGACGGTGTTCATGCTCGCCTCGCTGGGCTACCTCGACACCGACATCTACGGCTATCGCCTGCTGCCCGGTGTGCTGTTCATTTTTCTTTGCGGCAGCTACCTGTATCGGGTCCGGGCCAAGGGGCTGTGGATCGTGTCCGTCACCCTGCTCGTTGCCGCGTTGATGTTCCTGAGCATTGTCGTGGGGATCATTCCCCGTCGGCCTTTCAACGCCGAGGTGACCCTGGGCATCGCCCTGGGCCTGCCGGCGGTGTTTTTGCTCAGCAAGCTGAAGCATCACCGACTGGATGAGTTCCTGGGCAATATCAGCTACGGCGTGTTCCTCAACCACTTTGTGGTGATGTACGTGTTGCGGGCATTCTGGCCGGTCGAATACAGCGCCCTGATCATCACCGCGGTGCTGGTGCTGTCGTTCGCCTTGAGTGGCGTGTCGTACTACGGGGTCGAGCGGCCGGCGCTGAAGCTTCGTCATGCTCTCAGGTCGGGCGTTAAATCCGCAGCCACACAGGCTCCCGTTGGCAGCACGGTGGCTTAGTCTCTGACCGCCGTACAAAAAATGCCCGGGACGCAGGTCCCGGGCATTTTGTGTTTCAGTGCGGCGGAATCAGAACGTCACGCTGGCGCTCAGCTTGGCGGTACGCGGCTCGCCGACGTTGACTTGCAACTGGCTGCCGGTGGAGGACGGGTAGTACTGCTTGTCGAACAGGTTGTCGACGTTCAGTTGCAGTGAGGTCTTGTGCCCGAACACCGGCGACTCCCAACGCAGGAAGGCGTCGGCGACGGTGTAGCTGCTGAGCCAGAAATCATTCGCGGCATTCGCGGCCCGCTCTCCAACATAACGCGCACCGGCGCCGGCGTGCCAGGCACCGAATTCAGCCGGCACGTTCAGGTGGTGGGTCAGGTAGAGGCTGGCGGTGTGCTTGGGTGCGTCGGGCAGGCGATGACCTTCGTTTTTCGGGTCATCCAATATCTCGGTATGGGTGTAGGCGTAAGTGCCTATCAAGTCCCAGCGGTCGGCCAAGCGACCGGTGATGTCCAACTCGAGACCTTGGGAGCCGACTTTGCCGGCGGCTTCGGAGACGTCGTCAACAGTGGTCACCACGTTCTTTTTAACGATGTCGAACAGGGCGAGGTTGATGTTCAAACCTGGCAATGGATCGTACTTGGCGCCGATTTCATAGCTGCGACCCTCTTCCGGTTTGAATGTACGACGATCCTTGTCGACCACGTCATTGGGTTTGAACGACCGGCTGTAGTTGCCGTACAGCGACAGGGTTTCGGTGGCTTTGTAGACCAACCCCAGGAATGGCACGAAGGCGTCACCGTTGTCATCGCGATTGACGTCATAATCCTTGCCTAAACCTTGATCGCTGTACTGGTCGTAGTGTTGATAACGACCTCCGAACACCAGAATCCAACGGTCATCCAGATGCCAGTTATCCTTCAAATAGATCGAACTGGAATTCAACTGGTTGCGCAGATCACTGTCGGTAGAGCTGACCAGGCTTGGCTCTGGCAGATTGCCGTAGACCGGTGAAGTGATATCGAAACCAGGCTGAACTTTCCCACGGTAAGTCTTGCCCCGGAACTGATCGGACACCTGATTATCAATGCCAACCAACAGGTCATGACGCTGGCCGAACAAGTCCTGCTTACCCATGAAATCCCAGCTGGCGTAACGGGTCTCATCATCGTAATGAGCGCCATTGGCCCGTCGGCTCAACATATTTCCAGTCAGGGTAACAGGCTGCGCAATCGAAAGACTGTACCGATCATTGTTCCAACCATAAGTCACACGGGTCTTCCACGCCTCACTCAACTCATATTCGAACCGCGCCGTAGCCGTTTCGCGAATACCGACACTTTTGGCCCAAGGCTCATCCATGCGCTTGTCGTAGTCGATATCCACCGGATGCCCATTCCTGAACACCGTACCCCGGTCAAACGGATTGGAATATTCGTTGTATTCATAACTCAAATTCAACGAAGCCCGCTCCCCCGTCCAAGCCAAGGACGGCGCCACCAGCGTGCTCTCATTGACGCCATAGTTGCGCCAGTAGTCCTCATGCCCCCGCTCGGCAATCAAGCGATACGCCAGGCCGGTATCGCCCAACGGCCCGGTGGTATCCAGGGCCATGGTGCCGCCACCTTCGCTATAGGCCGAACCGCTCAAGGTGGTGCTCTGGGTGTACTCCGGCTTTTTGCTGATGACGTTGACCAAGCCACCGGGTTCCAGCGCGCCGTACAGCATCGAGGCCGGGCCCTTGAGCACTTCGACCCGCTCGGTGGTGGCACTGAAGTTGTGCCCCAGGTTCGAACGCACGCCGTCGCGCAGGATCGAGCCATCGTCATTGGTACCGAAACCACGCTTGACCAGCGAGTCCCGCGAACCGCCCAGGGTATTGCCCTGGCTGACACCGCTGACGAACTTCATCGCGTCGTTCAGCGAGCGCACCTGGTAGTCCGCCAAGGTCTGCTGGGTTACCACATTGATCGACTGCGCTTCTTCCTTGATCGGTACATCGCTCTTGCTCGCCGTACTGGCTTGCGACGTCGTATAGCCCTCGTCCTGAGTGACGCGACTGCCCTGGATGTCCGTGGCGGGCAGCTCGAGAGAGTCCTGCGCCCACAATGGGCTTGCAATGAAGCAGCAGGACAAGGTTGGCAATACACACTTGATGAAGACATTGCGATTTGCGAGGGGGGTGGAACGATTCAAGACGCGCACTCTGGAAGGGACGTTAATGAGAGCAAATATACTTTGAGAATCATTCCCAGTAAATCTTTTGTATCAAATGTAATTCCCCAAACCCTGTGTGAACGGGCTTGACCTCACAGGGTGATATCAAATAGCCCTATTGTCCTAAAGCTTTTGCGCTCGCGGTCGAATGTATTCCATTGAGAGATTTTTTTGCCCAGGAGCGGTGGCATGCAGACGTTGAAGGCCTTGTACGAGTCTATCGAGATGCAGTTTTTCGATACGCTCACCAAAAAGCTGTCGAGCCTTTTCCTGCTGGTGCTGGTCAGTGGCTTGCTCTATTGGGTAGCCCTCAGCGCCCGCGCCGAGATCCTGCTGTTGTTGCGCAACGCGCAACTGGACGGTGCCTTGCTCGGGCAGATCGAAGGCCGGCTCGATAGCCTGACCCATGCCCTGCTCTTCGGCGCGGTCCTGACGCTGGGCATGATCAGCTTCATGGTCTGGTATTTCCACCACCTCATCGTGCGCCCTGTCACCGCCATGACCAAGGCCCTGGAAGAGATCGCCAACGGCGAAGGCGACTTGTCCAAGGACCTGCCGCTGGTGACCCACGACGAGATCCGCGTGCTGGCCGGCACCTGCAACCGTTTCCTGGCCAAGCAGCGAGAGATCATCAGCAACGTCCAGGCGCTGACCGTGCACATCGCCGTCGAGTCGGCCCGCTCGTTGAAGAACATCAGCGACTCCAGCGACAGTGCCACCCACCAGGCCCGCTTCGCCAAGGAAGTGATGGACCAGAGCAACACCGCCGTGGGCCGCATCGAAGAAGTCTCGCGCCAGACCCAGGGCATCTCCAGCACCACCGCCCAGAACCTGAGCATGGCCCGCGACTCTTACGCCGAGCTGCTGGAAGTGACCGGCAACATCAGTGAAATCTCCAACAGCCTCGGTGAATTCGCCACCCTGGTGAGCGCCCTGAACCAGCGTTCCTCGAGCATCAAGTCGATTGTCGGGTTGATCCAGCAGATCTCCGCCCAGACCAACCTGCTGGCCCTCAATGCCGCCATCGAAGCGGCCCGGGCCGGCGAAAGCGGTCGTGGCTTCGCGGTGGTGGCCGATGAAGTGCGCACCTTGGCCCAGAACGTCAGTCGGGCCACCGACGATATCTCGCGCAACATCGACGCCATGCTCGAGGAAGTCAGCTCCACCCACGAGCAAACCACGCAGATCAGCCACAGCGCCCGGGAAACCCAGAAAGTGGTGGAACGCGCCTCCGGCCATTTCGAAAGCATGATCGGCGATTTCGAATCCACCAACGGCAAGCTGGCGGACATCGCCACCCATATCCAAGAGTTCGCCGACAGCAACACGGGGATCAACGACCGGGTCACCCAGATCCACGCCGACAGCCAGTTGATCGACCAGCGCATGCAGCATTCGGCGACGGCCACCCGCGACCTGTCCGGCGTGGCCGAAAAGGTCCAGGCGTTGCTAGGTCGCTTCGTGCTCGGCCACGGCAAGCTGGACGCTGCCATTACCCGCGCCAGCGAGTGCCGCGATAACTTGCAGGTTCGTCTGGAAGCCCTGCAAGGCGAAGGCCTGAACCTGTTCGATCAGAATTACCAGCTGATACCCGGCACCGATCCCAAGCAGTACATGGCCAGCTATACCGAACGCTTTGCCCAGGTCTGCCAGGAAGAATGCGACAAACTCACCCGCAGCACGCCGGGTGGCAAGGTTTCGTTCATTGTCGACAGCAAGGGCTATTGCCCGGTGAACAACAGCTGGGTCTCGAAGCCGCCGACCGGCGACCGGACGGTGGATTTGCCGGTGTGCCGCAACAAGCGGATCTTCAACGACCCGATCGGCCTGCGCGCGGCGGGCAACGTCCAGCGCTTCCTGCTACAGACCTACCTGCGCGATACCGGGGAAATCATGACCGAGATCGACGTCCCGTTCTTCTTCGGCGGCCGCCATTGGGGCAATCTGCGAGTGGGGTTCGATGCGGCGGTGTTGCTGGCGGAGTGATGGTGCGGTAGCACGACTCCTGCTCCGCCCACAAGGGTTCTGTGGTGTATGCAAATCCTGAGACCACCTCAAACAACTGTGGGAGCGAGCCTGCTCGCGATCGCGGTGGGTCAGCCACATTATCTGTTAACTGACACTACGCCTTCGCGAGCAAGCCCGCTCCCACAAGGAGTTATCTCAACCCAAGCGATGCTTCAACAGCACTTGGGCCCACCCTTGCCGCCGTAACGGGCCTCCTGGCGTTCGCGAAAGAACGCCTCGTAGTCCATCAACGGCTTGTCCGGGTGTTTGGTCTGCATGTGCTCGACGTAGTTGTCGTAGTCGGGCATGCCGACCATCAGGCGGGCGGCCTGACCGAGGTATTTACCCAGGCGACTCAAGTCATTGAACATCGTTGCAATCCTCTCAAGCGTCCGGCAGTGCCTGGAATGGCGCTTCTTTGTCCGTGCGTTCCTTGGTGCCCCAGGCGGCGATGCCGACCTTGAGCGCGTAGAACAGGATGCTGAAGACCACGAACAGGAACAACACCGTCAGCGTCGCGTTGGTGTAGGCGTTGAACACCACGTGCTGCATCTGCTCGATGCTCTTGGCCGGGGCCAGGATCTGACCGGCGGCCAGGGCATCGTTGTATTTGCGTGCCAGGGCCAGGAAGCCGATCGCCGGGTTGGCGTCGAACAGCTTGATCAGGCCCGCGGTGGTGGTGCAGATCAGCAGCCAGGACGCCGGCAGCAGCGTGACCCAGACGTAGCGCTGGCGCTTCATCTTGATCAGCACCACGGTGGCGAGCATCAGCGCGATACCGGCCAGCATCTGGTTGGAGATGCCGAACAACGGCCACAAGGTGTTGATGCCGCCCAGCGGATCGATCACGCCCTGGTACAGCAGGTAGCCCCACAGCGCCACGCAACCGGCGGTGGCGATCAGGTTGGCCGGCCAGGATTCGGTACGTTTGAGCGAAGGCACGAACGAGCCGAGCAGATCCTGCAGCATGAACCGCCCGGCACGGGTGCCGGCGTCCACCGCCGTGAGGATGAACAGCGCCTCGAACAGGATCGCGAAGTGGTACCAGAACGCCATGGTGTTTTCACCCGGCAGCACCGAGTGCAGGATCTGTGCGATCCCCACCGCCAGGGTCGGCGCACCGCCGGCACGGGCCAGGATGGTGGTCTCGCCGATGTCCTTGGCCACCGCTTGCAGCGCCTCTGGCGTGATGGCGAAGCCCCAACTGCTGACAGTCTGGGCCACGGCCACCACGTCACCGCCGACGATCGCCGCCGGGCTGTTCATGGCGAAGTACACGCCTGGCTCGATCACCGAAGCGGCGACCATGGCCATGATCGCCACGAAGGATTCCATCAGCATGCCGCCGTAACCGATGTAGCGGGCGTTGGTTTCGTTATCCAGCAGCTTGGGCGTGGTGCCCGAGGAGATCAGCGCATGGAAGCCCGAGACCGCGCCGCAGGCGATGGTGATGAACAGGAACGGGAACAGCCCGCCCTTCCACACCGGCCCGGTGCCGTCGGTGAACTGGGTCAGCGCCGGCATTTTCAGCTCGGGCATGGTCACCAGGATACCGATGGCCAGGGCGACGATGGTGCCGATCTTGAGGAAGGTCGACAGGTAGTCCCGCGGCGCCAGGATCAGCCACACCGGCAGTACCGCCGCGACAAAACCGTAGCCGATCAGCATCCAGGTGATCTGGATCCCGGTGAAGGTGAAGGCCTTGGCCCAGACCGGGTCGGCGGCGATCTGCCCGCCCAGCCAGATCGAGCCCAGCAGCAACAGCACGCCGATGAGCGAGATCTCACCGATGCGGCCCGGGCGGATGTAGCGCATGTAGAGGCCCATGAACATCGCGATCGGGATGGTCGCCATCACCGTGAAGATCCCCCACGGGCTCTCGGCCAGGGCCTTGACCACGATCAGCGCCAGCACCGCGAGGATGATGATCATGATCAGGAAGCAGCCGAACAGCGCGATGGTGCCGGGGATGCGGCCCATTTCCTCGCGGACCATGTCGCCCAGGGAGCGCCCGTTGCGGCGGGTGGACAGGAACAGGACCATGAAGTCCTGCACCGCACCGGCCAGCACCACGCCGGCGATCAGCCAGAGCGTACCGGGCAGGTAGCCCATCTGCGCCGCCAGCACCGGCCCGACCAGCGGCCCCGCGCCGGCAATGGCCGCGAAGTGGTGGCCGAAGAGAATGTGTTTGTTGGTCGGGACATAGTCCAGCCCATCGTTGTTGAGCACGGCGGGGGTGGCCCGGCGCGCATCGAGTTGCATCACGTTGTTGGCGATGAAGAGGCTGTAGTAGCGGTAGGCGACCAGGTAGATGGCCACGGCTGCGACGACGATCCAGAGGGCGTTGATCGGTTCGCCGCGGCGCAAGGCCACGACACTCAACGCACAGGCTCCTAGAACAGCCACGGCAAACCAGGCGAGGTGTTTAACCAGACGGGTTGTCATTGCGTGTCTCCTGCCGATATCCAGTGGATTGCGGCGATTGTTTTTATAGTGTGCCCCGGCTATTCGGAGCCGGCCCAATATCCCTGCAATGGGTCAATAAATAAATCCGTAGTACTACGTAGAACCCCAATTTCCCCTGTGGGAGCAAGGCTTGCCCGCGATAGAGTCAATTCGGTCTTTCATACACCGCGGCGCCTGCATCGCGAGCAAGCTTTGCTCCCACATGTCTTGCGCCACAGGTTTTATGCCTCACCCATGGGTTTGGCATATGATGCCGCCATTGGCCTCCCCGCCGAGCCCGGACAGGAGTACAGATGCTGCTCAAACACAAAATCGTCGCCCTCGGGATTCTGCCGCTGGTCCTGGCCATCGCCGTCATCTGCGCCCTGGTGATCTCGCTCAACCGCCAGTTGGGCGACCAGCAGGCGCAACTGATCGAAGACAGCATCCTGGCGAGCAAGCGCGCCGAGCTGAAGAACTATGTCGAAATGGCGCAGAGCCTGATCGCTCCGCTGTATGACAACGGCCAGGGCGACGAGCGCGCGCAACAGCAGGTACTGGAAGAACTGCGCAAGCTCAGCTTCGGCATCAACGGCTATTTTTTCGTGTATGACCGCCAGGGCCGCAGCCTGATGCATGCCCGCCAATCGGAGCTGGTGGGGCAATACCTCTGGGACATGAAGGATCCCCACGGCCTGCCGGTCATCCAGGCATTGCTCAAAAGCGCCGAGTCAGGCGAAGGGTTCCAGCGCTATGCCTGGAACAAACCCTCCTCCGGCCAGGTGACCGACAAGCTGGCCTATGTCGTAATGCTGGATAAATGGGGCTGGATGCTCGGCACCGGGATTTACCTGGAGGACGTCGAACGCGCCACCCAGCAAGCCCGCGACGAAGTTGCCCAGGGCATCCACAGCACCATGCAAGCCATCGCCGCGATCGCGTTGGTGGCGGTCCTGCTGGTATTTGCCGGCGGCATGACCCTCAACGTCAGCGAACATCGCCTGGCCGACAAAAAGCTGCAGCGCCTGAACCAGCGCATCGTCAGCTTGCAGGAAGAGGAACGCTCGCGGGTTTCTCGCGAACTGCATGACGGCATCAGCCAACTGCTGGTATCGATAAAATTCCAGTTCGAACTGGCCAGCCATGTGTTGGAGAACGGCCAGGAAAACGGCCTGGGCATTCTGAAAAATGCCACCGAGCGGCTGGGCGAAGCCATCGGCGAGATCCGTAGCATCTCCCACGACTTGCGCTCGTCACTGCTCGACACCCTGGGCCTGCCCGCCGCCATCGGCCAGCTCGCCACCGAATTCCAACAACGCAGCGGGCTGGAAGTGTCCTACCGAAGCAACGAATTCGATTGCCGCCTCGAAAATGGCGCCCCTGTCTCGCTGTTTCGTATTGCCCAGGAAGCCCTGACCAATATCGAGCGCCATGCCGGGGCGAAAAGTGTCGGCATCACCCTGTTCGGCTCCAGCCAGTCCTTGCGCCTGACGGTGGTCGACGATGGGATGGGGTTCAACGTCCCGCAAGTGGAACGCGGCCATGCCGGCATCGGCCTGCGTAACATCCGCGAACGGGTCGAGCATTTCGGCGGACGCCTGGAAGTGACCTCGGTGCCGGGCCGCAGCGAGCTGGACATCCTGCTGCCCATGAACCTCTCGGTCACGGAAAGCTGATGCGCCCCCATTCCAACAAGAGCACCTGCCGATGAACCTGCCCCCCGTGATTCGCGTTGCGCTGGTCGACGACCACTCTCTGGTTCGCGACGGCATCAGGGCCCTGCTCTCGGTGATGCCGCAGCTGGATGTGGTGGGCGAAGCCGAGAACGGCGCGCAGGCGATCGAAATGGTCGGTCGCTGCCAGCCGGATCTGCTGCTGATGGACATCGGCCTCAAGGACAAGAACGGCCTCGAGCTGACCCGGCTGCTGGGCAAGCAATACCCCAGCCTCAAGATCCTGATCCTCAGCATGTACGACAATTACGAGTACGTGAGTGAGTCCGTGCGTTCCGGTGCCAGCGGCTATGTGCTCAAGAATGCGCCGTCGCGGGAGATCATCGCGGCCATCGAAGCCATCATCAGCGGCGGCACTTTCTACAGTGCCGAGATTGCCCAGCGACTCGCCACCGACCCAAACACCGATAACGAGCTGACGCCGCGCGAAAGCCAGGTGTTGTACAAAATGGTCCAGGGCCTGAACAACAAGGAAATGGCCCGCGAACTGGACATCAGCGTACGGACCGTTGAAACCCATCGCCTGAGCATCCGCCGCAAGCTGAACATCGACAAGCCCGCAGCCCTGGTGAAATACGCGATCGATCACGGGATCATTTCCCGCTAGAAAAACCGTTGTGGCGAGGGAGCTTGCTCCCGCTCGGTTGCGCAGCGACCGTAAAATATTGGGGTCGCTGCGCAACCCAGCGGGAGCAAGCTCCCTCACCACAGGTTATTCATTTCAATCGGCGTGGTAATAGCCCGGCAACTCAAGATCATCCAACAGGCCTGGACCGCTTGGCGTCCAGCCCAGCAAGGCACGGGTGTACTGGCTGGACACCGCCATGTTCGCGCCCGCCATGTGGGCGAACCAACCGAAGTGCTCGCGCTCCCGGGACTCGACCGGCAACCCCAGACCACGACCGATTGCCAGGGCAATGTCCTTGAACGACACCGCCTCGTCGGCGACGGCGTGGTAGACGGACTGCGTCACGCCCTGTTCCAGCGCCAGCCGATAGACCCGTGCGGCGTCCAGCCGATGCACACCCGACCAGCAGTGACTGCCATCCCCGAGGTAGGCCGAGACGCCCGTCTCCCGGGCCAGGCGAATCAGGATAGGAACGAACCCATGGTCGCCGAGGCCATGGACCGAAGGGGCCAGCCGTACTGTCGCGACCCGCACCCCGCGCTCGACCAGCGCCCGGGCCGCCGTTTCGGATTTACGTGGCGAGGCCGGGCTGGGAACCTCCAGCTCGCTCGCCCCCCGCGTCAGACCCAACAGGCCGGACGTCACCAGCAAAGGTCGCTCGGATCCTTGCAGCGCGCTGCCCAAGGTTTCGATCACATGGCGATCCTGCTCAGCGTTCTCGACAAACCGCGAGAAATCATGATTGAACGCCGTGTGAATCACCGCATCCGCCGCCGAGGCGGCCTGGTGCAGCACGTCGAGGTCATCCAGCGTCCCACGGATCACCTTAGCGCCGGTCCCGGCCAGTGCTGCTGCCTTGTCATCGGAACGGGCCAGGCCCGTGACCTGATGGCCGGCATCGATCAATTCCTGGACCACGGCAGATCCAACCCAGCCCGTGGCACCGGTAACGAATACGTGCATGTGCAATGCTCCTGTTCTAAAAAGCGAGATCGAAAATCTTATAACCCATCGAAAGCTCAGGATTTGTATAGAACTTGTGCTTCCCGCCCTCTGAGCAGCATCAAGGCCACTGCGAAGGACAGTGCAACGGCGATGGCGCCACCCAGGTAAACCGCACCGATCCCCCAGCCACTCGCCAACAACCCGGCCAGCGGGCTGGTGATACCCAGGGAAATATCCAGGAACGCGACGTAGGCGCCCATGGCAAGACCGCGTGCCTGCGGCGGTGCTCGCCGTACCGCTTCCACGCCGAAGCCGGGAAACGCCAGGGAATAACCGAAACCGGTGAATGCCGCGCCCAAATAGGCAATGGTCGCGGTGTCGGCACCCCAGATCAGCAGCAGCCCAACGGTTTCGATCAATACGCAGACCAGCGCGACCAGGGCGCCACCGATCTTGTCCGGAAGGTGCCCGAAAAGCAGGCGCGCCGCGATGAACGCCACACCGAACGCCGTGAACGCCAAGGATGAATTGCCCCAATCCCTGGCCGCGAACAACAGCGCGATAAAGGCCGTAACGACACCGAAGCCCACGCTGCAAAACGCCAACCCCAGGCCTGGCACCCACACGGCGCCCATCACTTTGTAGAACGGTGCTCGCCGGGTCGCCGTGGGCGCCACAGCCCGGACACCCGTGACAATCGCCAGCGCCAGCAGCGGGATAAAAATCGTCGCGACGGCAATGCCCGTGAACCCCCAGCCGGTATTCAGCGCCACGCCGAGCGGAGCGCCCAGGGCATACGCGCCGTACATGGCGATACCATTCCATGCCATGACCTTGCCGGCATGCTGCGCACCGACCAGGCCGATGCCCCAGCCCAACGCGCCAGTGACGATCAGGCTTTCACCCAGCGCCAGCAGGACACGTCCGCCCAGCAGCAGCCAGACCGAAGTGACAGGCGCGGCAACGAACGCCAGGGAAACCAGATAAATCAACCCGGAAACCGCCGCAGTCACCAGGCCAACCATGACAGCGCGCTTGCCGCCGCGCATGTCGGCGAAGTTACCGGCCCAGGCGCGGGACAACAGCGCCGCGGCGAATTGCGCGCCGACCACCAGGCCGATGACCAGCGTACCCATGCCCAGCGTGTCATGCAGGTGAAGGGGCAAGACCGGCAATTGCATGCCCAGGGTGAGAAAACCGATGAATACCGTCAGTGTGAGTGGCAACAGCTTGAGCACCGGCTTGGCGTCAGCGGTTGCCTGAGGCGCCAAGGAGGCGCCCTGATGAACGTTTTTTTGAGTCATAACCCTGCTCACAGAAAGGATGCGATGTGACGTTGAACGTTGTTCGTGGAGCCGACTAGAATGCGATCAATTCGTCGCATTCAAGATACGAATAATCCGTCGCATTTCCTATTCGCATTCCCTTCCGAGGCTCATGCCTGTATGTCCGAACGCTCAAGCCCGCAGATTTCCTCGCGTAAACAACCGAAACAGGCACGCTCCACCGAGCTCGTCGCCGCCGTTCTGGAGGCGGCTGTTCAGGTTTTGGCGACCCAGGGCGCGGCCCGTTTCACCGTGGCCCGGGTTGCCGAGCGAGCGGGCGTCAGCGTCGGCTCGGTGTACCAGTACTTCCCGAACAAAGCGGCGATCCTGTTTCGGCTGCAAAGTGATGAATGGCGGCAAACCAGCGATATGCTGCGCGAGATTCTTGAAGACAACCGCAATCCGCCCTTCGAGCGGCTACGTACCCTCGTGCGGGCGTTCATCCAGTCCGAATGCGACGAGGCCCAGATACGCGTCGCGCTCAACGACGCCGCACCGCTCTACCGCGACGCCCCCGAGCACCACGCGGCGCGAATGTCGGTGCAGCAGTCGGTGGACGCTTTCATGCTGCAGGCACTGCCAACCGTCCCGACACAAACCCGTGCCCTGGCAGGAGACCTGGTAATCACGACGCTCAGCACCGTGGGCAAGCGATTTTCATCAGCGCCCCGCTCCCCCGTGGAAGTTGCCACCTATAGCGACGCCATGGCCGATATGTTCTGCGCCTACCTGGAAAGCTTGCAGCGATGCCCGCTTTGAGACTGCTCTGTGTCGATTGTTCGTCAGCAATGCTCCAGTGACAGCCCGTCGACACTTTTACTACACTCCCCGATCTTGTTCCCCTGCGCTGTGAGACGTCCCATCACTATGAAAACCATAACAAGCTCGATGACGCTCTGTGGCCTGTTGGCGCTTTCTTGCGCTGCTCTCGCCGAGCCGGCCCCCTCGCTCCTGGACCAGGTCCTGCAACGCGGCGAACTGAAGGTGTGCACCACCGGCGACTACAAGCCCTATACCTTTAAAACCACAACCGGCGAATACGAAGGCATCGACATCGACATGGCCCGCTCGCTGGCCGCCAGCCTGGGCGTCAAGGTGCAATGGGTGCAGACCACCTGGAAAACCCTGATGCCGGACATGGTTGCAGGTCAATGCGACATCGGCATGGGTGGGATTTCGGTGACGCTGGAGCGCCAGAAGAAAGCCTATTTCAGTACCACCCTGGACGTGGATGGCAAGATCCCGCTGGTGCGTTGCGAAGACCAGGAGCGTTACCAGACTATCGAGCAGATGAACCAGCCTTCGGTTCGCCTGGTCGAGCCAGCTGGCGGCACCAACGAAGCCTTCGTACGGGCGTTCCTGCCCAACGGCCAGCTCAGCTTCCACGACAACGTGACCATCTTCCAGCAACTGCTGGACAAGAAAGCCGACGTGATGATTACCGACGCTT
Organism: Pseudomonas sp. FP2300; assembly: GCF_030687595.1. Lineage (NCBI taxonomy): Bacteria > Pseudomonadati > Pseudomonadota > Gammaproteobacteria > Pseudomonadales > Pseudomonadaceae > Pseudomonas > Pseudomonas sp. FP2300. The sequence continues at coordinate 3,263,431 of NZ_CP117440.1, read as the reverse complement.
CGGAAGCGCTCTACCAGCAGAAACTCAAGCCCGGCCTGTGCGCTGTCAACCCGACCCGCTACCTGCAATATGGCGAGAAGGCCTACCTGCTGCCACGGGACGACACCACCTGGAAGATGTACGTCGATCAGTGGCTGCACCTGAGCAAGGCCAATGGCAGTTACCAGAAAGTGATTGGGCAGTGGCTGGCCGTTCCAGCCGCCCAATGACCGTTCGCTGACGAAACAAAAAACCAGTGGGAGCGAGCTTGCTCGCGATGGCGTCAGGTCAGTCACATTGATCTTGGCTGACACTCGGCTATCGCGAGCAGGCTCGCTCCCACAGGACTGGATCGATCAAGCCTGATTTTGACGTCAGGCCCATTCACCTCACTGCGCCGACCGCACCTTGGCGATCTCCTCGTACATCGTCTTCACCAGGTCGCCATCCAGGGATTTAGCGAACTTGTCGACCACCGGTTTCACCCGCTCGCGCAAGCGATCTTTCTCGGCTGGGCTGATTTCATTGACGGTCATCGCAGCGGCCAACGTGGCCTTGGCCTTGTCCATGCTCGCCGCCGTGACTTCACGCTGGAATGTTTGCGCCTCGGCCGCGGCCGCGCGAATCATTGCCTTTTCATCATCGTTGAGACGGCTCCAGGTTTTCTGGCTGATGATCAACGACTGCGGGTTAAAGATGTGGCCCGTCACGGAAAGGTACTTCTGCACCTCGTAGAACTTGTTGCCCTCGATCACCGTGAAAGGGTTTTCCTGGCCGTCGATGGTGTGCTGCTCAAGGCCGGTGTAGACCTCGGGGAACGCCATCGGCACGGGGTTGGCACCCAGAGCAGAGAAGGTTTCCAGATAGATCGGCGACTGGATGACTCGGATCTTCAGGCCCTGCATGTCCTCGAGCCGGGTCACCGGGTGCTTGCTGTTGGTCAGGTTACGAAAACCCAGGTCCCAGTAACCCAGCCCTACCAGCCCCTTGCTGTCCAGTTGCGCCGCCAGTTTCTGCCCGACCGGCCCATCGATGACCGCATGGGCCTCCTCGACGTTATTGAACAGGAACGGGAAATCGAGCATGGCGTAATCCGGTGCCTGGGCGGCCAGGATGCCGGAGTTGAGCACGGTGATGTCCAGCGTGCCGCCCTGCAACGCCGACACGGTTTGCACGTCGCCGCCCAACGTACCGCCGGGGAACAGGCGGACCTTGATCTTGCCGCCGCTCTTTTCGCCGAGCAGGTCTGCGAACTTCTGCGCGCCCTGGCCCTGGGGGTGTTCCTTGACGTTCTGGAAAGCGAATCGCAAGGTCCGCTCGCGGATCTCGTCCGCGTGGCTGGCCACACCGGTCAACAGCAAGCCCGTCGCGCACGCCCCGGCCAGCAGGGTTTTCATCAGTTTTCCCATGTCACTCTCCGATCATTATTGTTTTTAAGGTCGAGCCAGACGGCACCGCTGTCATCCGGTGAAGAACTTCAACGGCCCCAGGACCAGCTGCGGAAACAGGACCAACAGGAACAGCACCACAAACTGCGCAAACATGAACGGCCACACCCCGCGGACGATTTCCTCGAAGTCCAGCTTGGCCACCCCGCACACCACGTTGAGCACCGTGCCCACGGGCGGCGTGATCAGGCCGATGGCGGTGTTGATCAGGAACAGCACACCGAAGTACACCGGGTCGATCCCCGCCTGGATGACGGCAGGCATCAGCACCGGGGTAAGAATGAGAATGGTCGGGGTCATGTCCATCACCGTCCCCACCAGGATGATCAGCACCATCATCACCAGCAGCAGAAGGGTCTGGTTGTCCATGAAGGGCGCCAGCAGTTCCGCCAACTGCCCCGGCAGATCGGCGATGGTCACCAGCCACGATGAAACCATCGCCGCGGCCACCAGCAGCATCACCACCGAGGTGGTCTTGGCCGAGGACAGGATCACTTCGTACAACTGGCTGACTTTCATTTCCCGGTAGATCACCAGGGACACGAACAGCGAATAGACCGCCGCGACCACGGCTGCTTCCGTGGGGGTGAAGATGCCGAACTTGAGGCCCAGGATGATGATCAAGGGCAGGCCCATTGCCCAACTGCCGTCGAGCAACGTGCGCAGCACTTCGGCACGGGAACGCTTGGGCGGCGTCTCGACATTCTCGCGGCGGGAAATGAACCACCAGGCAACAGCCAGCGAAGCCCCGAGCAGCAGGCCCGGCACAATACCGGCCAGGAACAGCTTGGAAATCGACACCCCCGACGCCACGCCAAAGACGATAAAGCCAATACTCGGCGGAATGACCGGCGCGATGATGCTACCGGCGGCGATCAGGCCGGCCGAGCGCCCTCGGTTGTGTCCGGCCAGCACCATCATCGGCACCAGCAACGCCGCCAGTGCCGCCGCATCGGCCACTGCCGAACCGGAGAGTGACGCCAGCAGGCAGGAAGCGATGATCGCCACGTAACCAAGGCCACCGCGCTTATGCCCCACCAGCGCCATGGCAATGTTGACGATGCGTTTGGACAGGCCTCCGACGTTCATGATTTCACCGGCCAACATGAAGAACGGCACGGCCATCAGCGGGAAGCTATCCGCGCCATTGAGCAGGTTCTGGGCAATGATTTGCGCGTCGAACAGATCCAGGTAAACCATCAACGCCACGCTGACCACCAGCAAGGCAAACGCGATGGGCATTCCCAGCGCCATGCTACCCATCAGAGACCCGAGGAAAATAACCAGCGTCATGGGCGGGCACTCTTTGTAGGGTCAGGGGTAATGGGGTTATGTGTGATCACCTCGGCATCGTTGTCCTTGACCATCACCAGCTCGTCATCCCCGAGTTTGCCGAACAGCGCCAGGTAGAGTTCATAGAGCAGGATCGGTGCGGCACTGGCGCCAAACACCAGGCCAGCACCGTAGAACAGTGCCATGGACAACCCCGACGCCGGGGCGACGACATGCAGGTTGATCGCTGCCTGTTGCCAGCTACCACTGAAGATCAGCCAGCAGATGTACAACATCAGCAGATGGCCGATGACCAGGCAGATGCGCTTGCCTGTTGGCGGCAAGCGCTTGACCAGGCTGTCCATGCCCAGGTGAGCACGGTCCTTGAGCGCCACCAGGGCACCGAGAAAAATCATCCAGACGAAGAACCAGCGCGACAGCTCCTCCGACACACTGATGCCCGAGTTGAAGGCGTAGCGCAGCACCACATTGCCGAACACCAGCACGATCATTGCGATCATGCACAACACGATCAGCAGCTTGAGCAGCTTGAAATACAGATCCACGACTTTTGTCATCCTGAAGACCTCCGAGACTTGCCGAGCGCCGACATCTCAATGGCGCGATAAGACCGCAACAGCGTGGGCCGCTAACGGATCGAACCTGAGAGGTTGGAAGGTGTTCCTGGACTGGAACAACGGATCGAGGGGAAGACGTGCGGCGCTCGCGGACGGATAGGCATGGGGTATTCCTGTTTTTTTATTATGGTCTTGGCCACGTCAGGCAAGACAGGTTGCCGCTAAAATGTACCACCCGGTTAGTTTGGTCAATAACCTAGATAGGTGTAGATCACAAAGCGTGCGATTATCGGTCGCAATGGAGAACACCTGAACGGCACTTGGATTTGGATGGGCCGCCCCATGCAACTTTCTTATCGTAATTAATAACTCTACCTGGGAGCGTGATGACAGCAACGTGCCTTTGGACCATTAGTATAAAAGCTCAAAATAAATTGAACTTTCACCCAACAGCCAACTTCACCTCCCAGTAACTAACCAATTTAATAACTCCATCACGACGACTTACAGGCGTCATTCCAATGACACGTCGCGCCGCGACTAAGCGTGGAATTAGGCGCCAAAAAAACCACGGCGCCGCCCTCCTCAACCGCAACAGGACATTAAACCGGCGCTTAACAATTTAAAAACCCTTCAATATCAATAGGTAATTTAACTTAGAACAACCACGCAAGGCTCCCCTGCCCGACCAATAAAAAGCCCTCTAAAAAATTATTAATAACCCCCCGCATATAAACCTTTGCGCCCGCGATCTTTAATGCTATTAATCTGCCGCCCCGACCTGCAAGATGCCACTACGTCACTTCCTGTGTACGTTAAACCGCTGTCTGACAACGGGCTGTTACTCAACTTAAATCGCTTGCTTGCTCGAACGCCTCATCGCGTCCGGGCGAGCTGTTGTGCGGCGCAGCAAACTGCGCGAGGAAGGGCGTCATCGCAACTAATCATCCCCGAATCAAGGTCCTCTCGATCTTCGGTACCCGTCCGGAAGCCATCAAGATGGCGCCCCTGGTCAAGGCCCTCGCCGCCGAACCGGGCATTGAGTCGCTGATCTGCGTCACCGGCCAGCATCAGAGCATGCTCAAGCAAGTGCTGGATCTGTTCGATCTCAAGGCCGATTTCACTCTCGACGTGATGACGCCCCACCAGACGCTCAACTCCTTGACCGCCGCGTTGTACGCGGCCATCGACCCGGTACTGGAGCAGACCCGCCCCGATCGGGTGCTGGTCCACGGCGACACCACTTCGGCCATGGTGGCTTCAATGGCCGCCTTCCACCGACGCATCCCTGTAGGCCACGTGGAAGCCGGGCTGCGCACCGGAGACATCTATAGCCCTTGGCCGGAAGAAATGAACCGCCGGTGCATCGACCTCAGCGCCGACCTGCTGTTTGCCCCCACCGGACAATCACGCGACAACCTGCTGGGCGAACGCCTGCAAGGCCGTTGCCTGGTGACCGGCAACACAGTGATCGACGCGCTGCAACTGACTGCCCGGCGCATCGATGAGGATGCCCGGTTGCGTGCCGAACTGGACCAACAGTTCCCGTTCCTGCAAACCCGACGCAAGTTGCTGCTGGTGACCGGCCACCGCCGGGAAAACTTCGGCGAGGGTTTCCTGGACATCTGCAAGGCCTTGCGTCACCTGGCCCAGCGGCCGGATATCCAGATCGTCTACCCAGTGCATCTCAATCCCAACGTACTGGGTCCAGTGACCGAACAACTGGGCGAATTGCTCAATGTGCATTTGATCAAGCCGCTGGACTACCTGGCGTTCGTGCGCCTGATGCAACACGCCCATGTCATCCTCACCGACTCCGGTGGCGTGCAGGAAGAAGCCCCGTCCCTGGGCAAACCGGTGCTGGTGATGCGCGACGTTACCGAACGCCCTGAAGCGGTGGCGGCGGGCACGGTACGCCTGGTCGGCACCTCGCCGGCCTCGATCATCGCCGGCGTGGACGCACTGTTCGACGATGACACGTTGTGGCGCCGCGCCTCACAGGCGGCCAACCCTTATGGCGATGGCAAGGCCAGCCAACGCATTGTCGATACCCTGATGGGACGCCCGGTCGACGACTTCGTCGTCACCCCGCTGCCTGCACAGCGGTCAGTCGATACGTCACTGTCCGAGCCACGCGAATTGCTCGCCGATTTCAACTGACCACTGCTATTTCCCTTATCAGATCGAGACTTGCCTGAATGAAGCCTTCCGTTGCCATCCCTACGGGTGCGCTCAGCGCCCTTGCCTGTGGCTTGAGCCTGCTCGCGCTCATGCCGACTTTTGCCCTGGCCGCGGACAGCCCGCTGACCCAGGCCATTCATCGACTCAACGCCGATACTCGGCAGACGCGTGAGGTGCGCTTGAGCGACCTGGGCATTACGGCTCCGATCCTCTTGGGCGCCAGCGACGCACGTCGCGAGCTCTATCTGCCGGTACCTGCGGGAGTTATCCTCGATGACGCGACGCTGCAACTGGACGCCAGCTACCTCAATGGCGAAGGTGGTCGCAACACCCTGCTGCTGTCCCTCGACGGCTACCCGGTGCGCGCTGAAGGGCTCAGCGAGGCACAAGGCGATGCCAGCGCCACACTTGGCGTCGACAAGGCCGCGCGTGACAACGGCCTGGTGCGCCTGGGCATTGCCTGGTCCTCGGTGGTGTCTCGGCCATTGTGCGAAGACGACCGGGTCATCGGCAATGTGCTGCGCATCCAACCCGAGACGCGCCTGAACTACAGCTATGACGCCAGCCAGTTGCGCGATGTCGGTGCGGCTTGGGCGGCCCTGCCCGGCGAACCCGGCATCCTCGTCGCCCCCGGCTCGTTGTCCGCCGCCAGCTACGATTCGGCCTGGCGCCTGGGCGTGGCGCTGGAGCGCATCGGCAAACACAGCCGCATCCTGCCTTTCCCTGCGGTGCAGGACAGCGTCGACCTGGGCAGCCTGCGCATCCCTGCCGAGCTATTGGTCATTCCAGCCTTCGCCAGCCTCAACGGCAAAGGCCCGCACACCTTGGCCAACCCGGCCGAGATCGGCGCACTGCTGGTGTTGGGCCAGACCCCGAACGTACAGGCCGACCTGGCGATCAACGACCCGCAACTGCTCAAGGCCATCAACCAATCCCTGGACGCCTTGCAAAGCCAGGTCCAAGGCCTCGACACGACGGCAGCCAGTGCCCTGACTCAATGGCGCGAACAGCACGTCAACGCAGCACTGGCGAGCGCCGGCACCGACAATGTAAGCCTGGCCCTGCTGGGTACCCGCCCGGTACTGATGATCGCCCCGCAATCCACCGACAAGGCCTTGTCGCTGCTCGGTTCGGCCTGGAGCAAACTGGCACGAAGTCGCCAACTGACCGTCAGCGAAGCGCAAACGCCGTTGAGCGACGATGGCCGTGTGGCCCTGTCGCGACTGGGCGGCGCCCCCGGCAACTTCGACGTGGCCTCGCGATTCGATTGGAGCACCTCGTTCCCCTTGGGCAGCGTGGCTTATGACGGTCGCCTGCCCGTCACCGCCGTGGTGGACGTCTCCGCGGCCCCGGGAGCTTCCGCTACAGCGCCGGTGGCGTCGCTGTTTTTCAATGACTTCCTGATCGGTGCGCAGCAACTGACCACCGACGGTGCGTCGCAGCGCATCCAGGCGCATATCCCGCGCTACGCCCTGGGCTCGAAAAACACCTTGCGCGTATCGTTCCAACGCCAGCCGGTCAGCGATCGCTGCCTGGAAACGCCGCAAGCCTTCCCGGTGTCGGTCCTGCCGACCAGCCATATCATCCTGGAAAAAACCTCGCTGGACGACGACTTCTCCGGCATGGCCGCGCGCTTCGCCGTGGACACTCAGATCCTGGTGCCCCAGGCCTACCTTGACCATCCGGCCAGCAGCCTGGCGCGGGTCATTTCGGTGGCCGATAGCAGCGGTGTCTCGCCACTGCGCGCGCAGCTCAAGGTCAGCACTGACCCCAAAGCCGTCGTCAGCCCGGACAAGCCCTTCCTGGCCTTCGAGTTGCCGCTCAAGGACAGCCAGGAATCGGTCCTGGTCGACGAGCAAGGTCGCCTGCGCATCAACCACAAGGACCAAGTGCTGCTGGACGTCCAGCCCCTCAACCAATTGGCCTCGCTGCAAGTGGTGCAGACCGCGGGCCAGCACGGCCTGGTCTACCGGGCCCTGGGCAACCAGCCGCCAAGCCTGGCCAAACCGATTGTGCTGACCCGTGGCGACGTGGCGATCCTGGGCAACAACGGCGCCGTGGCGACCTTCGATACCCAGGACCCGAGCGGTAGCCTGTTGATCGGCCGCGAGGAACCCAAGGGGCTGGATGCCTGGCGTAAACCTTCGCTGCTCTGGCTGATCCCGGGCGGCATTATCCTGTTCCTCCTCTTGTTGCTGGCCGGCCGTAGCGCCCGTCGCAATCGCCAGTAACGGTACCCTTCGATGACGTCGCTTTATTGGCCCTATTGGCTGGCCCATTACTACAACTACCTGGAGATCGCGACTATCGTGGTCGCGGTACTGATCCTGATCTCCAGCCTGGACGATCTGATCATTGACCTGTGGTACTGGTCTCGTCGCCTGTACCGCAAGTTCACCGTGGACCGCAAATACCGGCCGTTGACCGCCGAACAACTGTTGGCCCGGGACGAACAGCCCCTGGCGATCATGGTCCCGGCCTGGCTGGAATATGACGTCATCGCGCCGATGATCGAGAACATGGTGTCCACGCTCGACTACCAGAACTACGTGGTCTTCGTCGGCACGTACATCAACGACCAACGCACCATCGACGAAGTCGAGCGGATGCGCAGGCGCTACAAACAACTGCATCGGGTGGAAGTGCCCCATGCCGGGCCGACCTGCAAGGCCGACTGTTTGAACTGGGTGATCCAGGCGATTTTCCTGCATGAGAAAACCCATGGCATGACCTTCGCCGGCGTCGTTTTGCACGACAGCGAAGACGTGCTGCATCCATTGGAACTGCGACTGTTCAACTACCTGCTGCCGCGCAAGGACATGATCCAGTTGCCGGTGGTTTCGCTGGAGCGCAACTGGTACGAATGGGTCGCGGGTGTCTACATGGACGAATTCGCCGAATGGCATGGCAAGGACCTGGTAGTGCGTGAAAGCATGACCGACACCGTGCCCTCGGCCGGCGTCGGCACCTGTTTTTCCCACCGTGCCTTGCGGGTGCTGGCCGGTGAAACCGAAAACCAGCCGTTCAACACCGACAGCCTCACCGAGGACTACGACGTTGGCGCGCGCTTGGCCAAGGTGGGCATGAATGCGATCTTCGTCCGTTTCCCGGTGCAGTTCCGGGTGCTGCGCAAATCCTGGTTCCGCAAACCCTACGAATCGACCCTGACGATGCCGCTGTGCGTGCGCGAGTTTTTCCCCGACACGTTCCGCACTGCCTTCCGGCAGAAGGCCCGCTGGACCCTGGGCATCGGCTTGCAAGGCTGGGAGCAGATGGGCTGGAACGGCTCGCTGGCCAACCGATACCTGCTGTTTCGCGACCGCAAGGGGGTGGTGACGGCATTCGTGAGCATCATTGCCTACGTCATCCTGGTACAGCTGCTGGGCTTGATCATCCTGCGCAACAGCGGCTTGTGGGATATCACCTTCCCTACGCCGTTTGAAAGCAACAGTCTGGTCAAATACCTGCTGTTGGCCAACGGCGTCGCCTTGGCCTGGCGCATCGCGCACCGCTATTACTTCACCACCGTGTTGTACGGCTGGCAGCATGGCTTGCTGTCCATGCCCCGCATGCTGGTCGGCAACTTCGTCAACTTCATGGCCGCCTCCCGGGCCTGGCGCATGTTCCTGGTGGGCAAGGTGATGAATCGCAAGCTGGTCTGGGACAAGACCATGCACGACTTCCCTTCCACCGACCTGGTGGCCATTGCGCCGCGCCGCCTGGGCAGCGTGTTGCTGTCCTGGCAAGCCATCACCGACACGGACCTGCAAAGCGCCCTCGACGAACAACAGTCGCGCAACGTACCGCTGGGACGAATTCTGCTCAATAACGGCTGGCTGGACGATGAAACCCTGGCTGAAGCCATCGCGTTCCAGAATGACCTGCCCCGGGTCTTTGACGTCGCCGAAAAAGCCGCTGCCTCGGCATCCACCTTGAGCGCCGAGTTTGCCTTGCGCTGGCGAGCCGTGTCCCTGGGACGCAACGGCGAAGGCCGCGAACAGATCGCCGTCGCCAATCCCTTGCCCGACGAAGGCCTGCAACAGGTCAGCGCCGAACTGGGCAGCGAACCTGTGCAATTGATCGCGCGCGAAAGTGAAATTCTCGCGCTGTTGCGCAAGTTGCCTGCGGACAACGGTCATGCCGTACCCGATGCCCGGGCGCCGCTGCTGGGCGACCTGCTGATCGAAATGGGGCTGCTCGATCGCGACGAATTCAGTCGCGTGATGCTCCAGTACCGGCCCCAACACCACGGCCGCATCGGCGATTACCTGGTCGACAGCGGCGTGCTGCCACGCACGACGATCGAACAGGCCGTGGCCCGCCAGCACAATCTCTACCCGACGGAGCTCCCGGCATGAACCGCCCCTTCCTGACCCTTTTGGCCACGGGGCTGAGCCTGATACCTGCGTTTGCTCCTGCCGAAACGTTGCCGTTGCCATTGTCCGGCCCGGCCTATACCGCCGCCAACGACGCCTACAGCGCCTACGAACGCAAGGATTACGACCTGGCCATCGCCAAGGCACGCGAGGCCCTGCGCCTGCGTGCCGATGTGACACGCCTGAACACCCTGATCGAGTTGGCCGAGCGGGACAAGAAACGGCGCGACCACCCCCAGCCCCTGGCAGCCTCTCGTCCCGCTCGCGCGGCGCCGGGTTTCATCGCCGCATCCCAGGGATTCAAAGCCTATGACCGCGGACAATTCGGCCTGGCCGCGCAATCGGCCCGCAAGGCCGTCGCCCAGGCCCCCCGACGCCGTGACTATCGCCTGTTGCTGATCGATTCCCTGGAACGCCAACAACACCTGGAAGAAGCCGACCGCGCCACCAGCGATGCCCTTGGTGTCTTTGCCAACGACAACACGTTGTTGATGCGCCGCAAAGCCATTCGCCGTCAACTGGCCGTCCCGCTGGCGACCCAGGGTTATCGCGCCCTGGAACAAGGCAACACAGCCCTGGCCGTGGACCAGGCGCGCAAAGCGGTGGCCTGGGCCCCGGAAATCGCCGCCAACCAACAATTGCTCATCAGCGCATTGTTGGCGGCGAAGGATTACGTCTCCGCCGAACAGGCCGCTTCTGCCGCGCTGGCGGTGGACGACCGCCAAGCCGCCCCTTGGGTCTTGCGCAGCTATGCCCGTAACCGCCAGGGCAAGACGCAGGCGGCCCAGGACGATCTGAACCAAGCCCAGAGCCTTGCGGGTCTGTCGGCAAGGGAGGCTCGTGACATCCGCTCCGCCCAGGCCCAATCCACACCACCGGTCCTGCTATGTCAGGAAAGCACCTACGGTCTGACCTGCGCCATCTCGCCGGGAAACACCAACGAACAGGCTCCGCTGAGTGACCTGCAGCTTGCTTACAATTTGGTTCGGGCCGGCGACGACGAAGCAGCCCATACGGCGTTCCGCAAGGCGGACGCCACCTCTCGACTGGCACCGGCACCCGCCCAGGACGCCGCCTACAACGCCATGCGGGTCCATGAAGACGACGAGGCCGTGGCGTACTTCAAGCGCGTCATCGATGGGCAAAAAACCGCAGAGTCGCCGCTCTCCGCGCAACAGCTGTTCGATACCCGCCGCACCGTGGGTGACGTTTCGCGCACTATCGGTCTGACCAGCACCACCAGCTATCGCGGCAACAGTTCCAGTGGCCTGAGCGCCGCCCCGGGTTCCAGCAGCAGCGGCAGTCAAAGCAATGACTTGCTGCAAAACAGCACCGAGCTGTCGTGGCGTCCGCTGGGCTATCGCAATGGCCGCTTTGTCGAACTCTACGGACGCATCACCGACACTCTCTGGAGCAAGAACAGCGATTCGGACACGGGCGCGGATGCCTTGCAAGGCGCCCTCGGCGTACGGGTCAAGCCTTTCAGTTCGGTCAACATCATGGCGGCCCTTGAACGGACCTTCCCGCTCGGTTCTTCCAATGTCGACGGCGATTGGTTGGTGCGACTCGGTTACGGTTCGAGCATCGGTACCGATCTGCGGGTCGATGTGCCGAGCTGGTGGACCTCCCAGCTGTATGCCGAGGTCGGTCACTACATCGAAGACTCGCGGGATTACTTCAACAGCGAATGGCAAGTGGGCCGCAGTTATGCCATCGGCGGGACCGGTTCGCGCTGGGTGACCTTCCCCCATGTCGTCGCGGCGATCGACTACGATTCCAAGATGAAGAGCGAAGCCGGCGGTGGTTTTTCTTCCGGCGACGCGGGGGGTATCGGGATAGGAAACAACGTACGCTATTGGTTCCGGGAAGACGCCTACAACGCGCCACGTTCCTATGTGGACTTTTCCCTGCAATACCGAGCCAGGGTGTTTGGCGAGGATCGCGCCAAAGGCGTGTTCGCGCGCCTGACCTACTCCTATTGAGGACGTTGGTGTGATGCCCGGTCCATTGGTACGAAAAGCGGTTCGCCTTGCCGAGCCGCGACTACACTGCCTCCAGAAGGGACTTGTTTGAAAAGCTTCGCAACGCTCGTCAACCGCAAGACCGTCGCGGCGCTGTTACTGGCCGTGCTCCTCGGCGCAGGTACAGGGACGTACTACATGAGCACTATCACTGCGAAACCGAACATCGTCGGTATCGTCTGGCAGCCGGACAACCAGACCGTCGGCATCAGCGGCAATTGGGAAAGACTGGGGGTACACGAGCTACTGGTGCAATGGACAGTAGTGGACGACCAGGCCTTCGTGCCCGGCACCGGCCTGCCCAGCGTACCGGTACTGCCGGACTGGGCGCGCATCGCCAAGACGCCCTGGGCCCAGGATGTCATCCTCGGGCTGGCTGGCTACTTCAGTGAGAACCGCTCACGGGACGACATCGAGCAACTGGCAGCGCTGTCGGAGCGTATTGCCGGGTTGCCGACACCATTGCATGTCACCGGCTGGTACTTTCCGGCCGAAGTCGACCCCAGTTGGGCGGCTGCCAAGGAGTTGCCGGCCTTGCTGGCCAAACTGCCGCGCCCGCTGTGGATCAGCGTCTACGATGGCGCCAACATCGGCCCCGCCGCTACCGCAGACTGGCTCAAGCAGTGGTTGCCGAACGACATCGGCGTGTTTTTCCAGGACGGCGTCGGCGTCTACGCCCGCACCGCCCCGGTGGCCCGGAACTATGCAGATGCCCTGCGTGATCGACTTGGCAAGGATCGCGTGCGGATCATCGTCGAAGCCTTCCGTCCCCAATACGGCGGTGGCTTCCGCTCCGCCACAGTCGCCGAACTCACACCCCAACTGGCGGCCTATGCAGGCTACCCGCTCTACTTGTTCGACGGGCCGCACTACATGACGCCGACCTTGGTGGACCAACTGAAACAAGCCCTGGCCCAGCCCTGATCAGGCCTTCAAGCCATCCGCTTGCCCTCGCTTTACTGAGTTTGTATCAGTCTGTATATGAAGCGCGGACTGATACGAAACAATGGATTTCGCCCTCTCCCGACACACACCATCGATACATCCGCGCGTTTAACTTTGATCACCGGACAGCAACACATTCGCTGCCACGGCCCACTCAATCAAGCGCAAGGAGAGTCATCATGTTCAATTTCTCGAAAGTATCGTCCCTGGCTATCGCCCTGACATTGGTGGGCGGTGTCGGCCTGTCGAACGCGGCCTCGGCAAAGAACGCCCCGGCCCAGGCTGCGCATCAACTGGCTGAAGGCGGCTCCGATCGTTTGATCCAGAATCGCGTGGCCGAGGGCGGCTCTGATCGCTTGATCGAGAATCGCGTGGCGGAAGGTGGCGCTGATCGGTTGCAGGAATTGCGTGAACGCAGTGCGGTGTGAAGCGATTTTGTGGCGTGGGAGCTTGCTCCTTCGCCACAAAAGCCAATAAGGCTCAAGGCTTGATGTTCTTCAGCTCATTGAGCAACGCAAGCAGTTGCTGCATCTTTTCCTCACCGAACTGTTCTTCGATCCGCCGATAGTTGCTTTCCATGCCTTCGCTCATGGACACGAAGCACTGCTGGCCAAGCTCGGTCAGCCCGACAAAGACCCGCCGCTGATCCTGGCTGGACTTCTGCCGACGCACCAGGCCATCACGCTCCAGGCGACTGAGCACACCGGTCATGCTCGGCTTGAGGATACAGGCCTGATGAGCGAGCTGATGGCTTTCCAGCTCCCCTTGCTGGTGCAGGATGCGAATCACCCGCCATTGCTGTTCCGTGAGGTCATGCTGGTTCAGCGCCGGTCGAAAAAAAGCCATGGCGGCTTCGCGGGCTTGCAACAGCGTCAGGGTCAATGAAGGTCTGGGGTTGGCCATGTTCGGATTGATTTGAATGGGCGAGTCGGCAGCTTAGTGTCGCCACCACACCGCTGCAAGAGCAGCCGTGGCGAGGGGATTTATCCCCGCTCGGGCGCGAAGCGGCCCTCAGATGAGACTCTGCGGCGCATCGACTCATTGGGTCTGCTTCGCAGCCCAACGGGGATAAATCCCTCGCCACAAATAAGTATTGGTCTCCATCATTAGTGGTGCTCAACGCAACCCCGATTGCCGCTGGCGATACTCCCCCGGAGTAAGCTGCGCGTAACGCTGGAAAAACCGGCTGAAATACGCCGGATCCTTGAACCCGAGCTGGTAGCAGATTTCATTGGCCGAGCTGCCGGTGAACAACAACAGGCGCTTGGCCTCTTGCATCAGCCGCTCCATGATCAGGCGCTTGGAAGGCAGGTCGGCGATACGTCGGCACACGTCGTTAAGGCGCGCCTCGGTCACGCCGATGCCTTCGGCATAGCGCGACAGCGGCCAGTGCTGCAGGTAGTGGGCCTCGATCAGCTCGTTGAAGCGATGAAAGATCTTCAGGTCCTCATGCCGCGCCGGCCTGGCCTCCAGGGAGTTCGAACACAAGCGCAATAGACTGATCATGATCAGCCGCGTCAACCCGTCCAGCGCTGCGCTGCGTCCCGGACGCCCCGCCACCACCTCCTCGCTCAGCTCCTCGAACAGGTACTCCAGCCGTCGCACCTCCCCCGCCTGCTCAAGCCCCAGTTGCGCCAGCGCCACACAGGCGGCCGGCATTTGCACGCCTGCCGGCGCCAGGCTCGGGTCGGCGTCGATCAGCTGCCATACCAATTGCTGGCGCACCGTCAGAACATGCCCGTCACTGTCAGCCTCGGTCACGAAGGAATGGGGGATGGTCGGCGGGGTGAGAAAAAACATCGGGCCGGACTCGACGTACTGCTGGTCATCGAGATACACGCGCACGGTGCCGCTCTTGACGTAGTGCACCTGAAAGAAACGATCGTGGCGGTGGACCGGCATGTTGCGGCCGAAAAAGTCGGCCAGGTTGGCGAGCCGGTCGTAATGCACTTCGGCGTCGCTGTAACGCTGGTCGTACACCTGACCGATGTTGATGTTCGGGATCGGCTGGCGGTCAGTCATCACGCAGTACTCGTTTTTATTCTGGTTCAGGTGCCTGTCGTACTCATCCTGCCTCGAATCCGACAAGGCAACCAGTGCCCGGTCATTCTGTCACGCTTGACGATAGTTAACATCTTAATTATAACTGTTAACACATTAACAATAACCGCAGAGCCCTCATCCCTCTGCCATCGCCAGGAGACAAGCATGAGCCGTGCCCTGCATGACGTCGCGACCGGCACCCTGTTCGGGGTCGCGCTGAACTACCAGGGGCTGCTGAAGCAGCGCCTCGCCGAGTTCGAGCAACCGCCCTATCAGAAGCCGCCGCTCAAGCCTGTGCTATTCATCAAGACGCCCAATACCCGCAACCGGCACGACGCCGATGTGGTTCATCCCGGTCACGGCGAAATACTGCAACCAGGGCCGGCGCTTGGCGTGGTGATGGGCAAGTCGGCCAGTCGCGTCAGCGCCGCCCAAGCCTTGGACTACGTGGCCGGCTACACCGTCGTCAATGAATTCAGCCTGCCGGAAGACAGCTACTACCGCCCCGCCGTCAAGGCCAAGTGCCGGGACGGCTTCTGTGCCGTCGGCCCGGAACTGGTGCCGACCGCCCAGGTGACCGACCCTCACAGCCTGGCGATCACCCTGTATGTCAACGGCGAGGTACGCCAGCAAAACAGCACGGCGAACTTCGTCCGCAATATTCCCCAATTGATCGCCGAGATCAGCGAATTCATGACCCTGCATGCCGGCGACGTGCTGATCACCGGCACACCTGAAGGTCGGGTCGATGTCCAGCCCGGCGATCGTGTCGAAGTGGAGATCAGCGGCCTGGGCCGTCTCGTCAATACCGTCGTGGCCGAGGAAACAGGAGCAGGTTCATGAAACACGCGCGCATTCGTTTTGACGGCCAGATCCACGCCGTTACCGTTGAAGCCGACAACGCCGTGCGCCTGGCCGACGGTCGCCTGTTGGCCGAGGATCAGGTCCAGTGGCTGCCACCGGCGGAAGGCAGCATGTTCGCCCTGGGCCTGAACTACGCCGATCACGCCGCCGAACTGGCGTTCAAACCGCCGACCGAACCCCTGGCGTTCATCAAGTCACCCGGCACCTACACCGGCCACAACCAGGTGACCTGGCGCCCCGACAACGTCGCCTACATGCATTACGAGTGCGAACTGGTGGCGGTCATCGGCAAGGAGGCACGCAACGTCAAGCGCGAGGATGCATTGGACTACCTGGCCGGCTACACCGTGTGCAACGACTACGCGATTCGCGACTACCTGGAAAACTACTACCGCCCCAACCTGCGGGTGAAGAACCGCGACGCCACCACGCCTGTCGGCCCATGGATCGTCGATGTGGCCGATGTGCCGGACCCGAGCAACCTGACGCTGCGCACCTGGATCAACGGTGAACTGCGCCAGGAAGGCAGCACGAAGGACATGATTTTCGACATCCCCTACCTGATCGAATACCTGTCCGGCTTCATGACCTTGCAACCCGGCGACATGATCGCCACCGGCACGCCGGAAGGCCTGGCGGACGTGGTGCCCGGCGATGAAGTGATCGTGGAAGTGCAAGGCGTCGGTCGCCTGGTCAACCACATTGTCAGCGAAGCCGAGTTCTTCGCATCCCGTAAAGAGGCTTGAGCAGCATGATCAAACACTGGATCAACGGCCGTGAGGTCGAAAGCAAAGACGTCTTCGTCAACTACAACCCGGCCACTGGCGAAGCCATCGGCGAAGTTGCCAGCGGCGGTGCCGAGGAAGTGGCCCAAGCAGTCGCAGCAGCCAAGGAAGCGTTTCCGAAATGGGCCAACACCCCGGCCAAGGAACGCGCCCGACTGATGCGCAAACTCGGTGAGCTGATCGAGCAAAACGTGCCTAAGCTGGCCGAACTGGAAACCCTCGACACCGGTTTGCCGATCCACCAGACCAAGAACGTGCTGATCCCTCGGGCCTCCCACAACTTCGACTTCTTTGCCGAAGTCTGCACGCGGATGGACGGTCATACCTATCCGGTCGACGACCAGATGCTCAACTACACCCTGTACCAGCCGGTGGGGGTCTGTGGACTGGTATCGCCGTGGAACGTGCCGTTCATGACCGCGACCTGGAAGACCGCGCCATGCCTGGCATTGGGCAATACTGCCGTGCTGAAAATGTCCGAGCTGTCGCCGCTGACCGCCAACGAGCTGGGTCGCCTGGCGGTCGAGGCTGGCCTGCCCAATGGCGTGCTGAACGTGATCCAGGGCTATGGCGCAACCGCTGGCGATGCGTTGGTGCGCCACCCGGATGTGCGAGCGATTTCCTTCACCGGCGGCACTGCCACCGGCAAGAAAATCATGCAGACAGCCGGTTTGAAAAAGTATTCGATGGAACTGGGCGGCAAGTCGCCGGTACTGATTTTCGAAGACGCCGACCTTGAGCGGGCCCTTGATGCGGCGCTGTTCACCATTTTTTCCCTCAATGGCGAACGCTGCACCGCCGGCAGCCGGATCTTCATCCAGGAAAGCGTCTACCCGCAGTTCGTGGCCGAGTTCGCCGCCCGGGCCAAGCGCCTGATCGTCGGCGATCCGCAGGATCCGAAAACCCAGGTCGGCTCGATGATCACCCAGGCCCACTACGACAAGGTCACCGGCTACATCAAGATCGGTCTCGAAGAAGGTGCCACCCTCCTGGCCGGTGGCCTGGAACGTCCGGCCAATTTGCCGGCCCACTTGAGCCGCGGCCAGTTCATCCAGCCGACAGTGTTCGCCGACGTGAACAACAACATGCGTATCGCCCAGGAAGAAATCTTCGGGCCGGTGGTGTGCCTGATCCCGTTCAAGGACGAGGCCCAAGCCCTGCAATTGGCCAACGACACCGAATACGGCCTGGCCTCGTATATCTGGACCCAGGACATCGGCAAGGCCCATCGCCTGGCCCATGGCATCGAGGCCGGCATGGTGTTCATCAACAGCCAGAACGTACGTGACCTGCGCCAGCCTTTCGGCGGCGTAAAGGGTTCCGGAACCGGCCGCGAAGGTGGACAGTACAGCTTTGAAGTGTTCGCCGAGATCAAGAACGTCTGCATTTCCATGGGCAGTCATCACATACCGCGGTGGGGGGTGTAAACCCAACCAAGCCTGATGATAAACCCTGCGGCGAGGGGATTTATCCCTGTTCCTGTGGGAGCAAGGCTTGCCCGCGATGAAGGCGATGCGGTTTTTTCAGAAATCGGGGCGCCTGTTTCGCGAGCAAGCTTTGCTCCCACATAGAGGGGATATCCCTCACCACAGGTGCTGTGACTCACCGATTACTCGAAGCTCAACAAGAACAATTTTTTCAGGAGAATCATCATGGGCGAAGTCGTCCTGGCTGCGAAAATCTGCCACGTTCCCTCGATGTACCTGTCCGAGCTGCCCGGCAAGCACCACGGCTGCCGCGCGGCGGCGATTGCCGGCCACAAGGAGATCGGCCGCCGCGCCCGCGAACTGGGCGCCGACACTGCCGTGGTGTTCGACGTGCACTGGCTGGTCAACAGTGCCTATCACGTCAACAGTGGCGAACAATTCAAAGGCATCTACACCAGCAACGAACTGCCGCACTTCATCAAGAACATGGAGTACGAGTACTCGGGGGCCCCGGAACTGGGCGAATTGATCGCCGCCGAGGCCAATGCCGCCGACGTGCGCACCCTGGCCCACAACATCCCAAGCCTGGAGCTGGAATACGGCACGCTGGTGCCCATGCGCTACATGCACATGGATGTCCCGCAGGCACAGAAATTCAACGTCGTGTCGATTGCCGCCTGGTGCGCCTGGCACCGTCTGCAAGACAGCTTCACCTTTGGCGCCGCCGTGCGCCGGGCCATCGAGAAAAGCGATCGCAAGGTACTGGTGCTGGCTTCCGGCTCGCTGTCGCACCGTTTTTCCGATGATCGCGACGCCGAAGCCAACATCCACAACTGGACCCGCGAGTTCGATAAACAAGTCGACCTGCACGTCGTCGAACTGTGGCGCCAGGGCCGCTGGAAAGAGTTCTGCGCCATGCTTCCGGACTACGCCGAACACTGCTTTGGCGAAGGCAAGATGCATGACACGGCGATGCTGCTGGGGCTGCTCGGCGGACCGGACTACGACAAGCCCGCCGAGATCATCACCGAACCTTTCGGCAGCTCCGGCACCGGCCAGATCAACGCTGTCTTCCCTGTTTGACACTGCGGCCGTACGGCATCCCCGTGCGGCCTGAAGGAGCCGTTCATGCCGCATTTCATCGCTGAATACACCGACAACATCGAACAGCAGGCCGACCTGCCCGGCCTGTTTGAAAAGGTCCACGCCTTGCTGGGCGACAGCGGCGTGTTTCCCCTGGGCGGCATCCGCAGCCGCGGCGTGCGCCTGGATACCTGGCGCATGGCCGACGGCAAGCACGACTACGCCTTCGTGCACATGACCTTGAAAGTCGGCCATGGCCGTGACCTCGCCACGCGCCAGAAAGTCGCGGAAAAACTCTTCGAGGTGATCACCGCGCATTTCGCCGAACTCCAGGCCCAACGCCTGCTGGCCCTGTCCTTCGAGATGATCGAGCTGCACGAACAGCTCAATTTCAAGGCCAACAACGTCCACGCCTTCCTCAAGGGCCAGGCCAGCTGAATCTGCCCCGCGCTCCCCATCGGCCTCTCTGACAAAAAGTACAAGATAATGAGCACAGCCAATACCGCCGACACTGCCGGCACTGTCGCGCACGACCGCACCCATGCCACCATCACCTGGCGGCTGATGCCGCTGCTGCTGGTCTGTTACCTCTTCGCCCACCTGGATCGCATCAACATCGGTTTCGCGAAGATGCAGATGAGCGCCGACCTGCAGTTCAGCGACACGGTCTACGGTTTTGGCGCCGGGCTGTTCTTCATCGCCTATGCGCTGTTTGGCGTACCCAGCAACATGGCCCTGGACCGCGTCGGTCCGCGACGCTGGATCGCCACGCTGATGGTGGTCTGGGGCGCCTTGTCCACCGGCATGTTCCTCATCGAAAGCGCCGCCGGTTTCTACGTATTGCGCTTTCTGCTCGGCGTGGCCGAGGCCGGTTTCTTTCCCGGCATCCTGGTTTTCCTCAACCGTTGGTATCCGGCCCGGCGCCGGGCCCAGGTGACCGCGTTGTTCGCCATCGCCGTGCCGATGGCCGGGGTGATTGGCGGGCCATTGTCCGGCGGCATTCTCGAGCATTTCCATGACCTTGGCGGCCTGCGCGGCTGGCAATGGATGTTTGTCATTGAAGGGCTGCCGGTGATCCTCCTGGGCCTCGTCGTGCTCAAGTGCCTGCCGGACAGTTTCGAGGCGGTCAAGTGGCTCACACCACAAGCCAAGCAGCAACTGCGCGAACAACTGAGTCTTGAAGAACAGCGCAAATCCATCACCTCGTTCTCGGCGATCCTCAACAACCCGCAGGTCTGGTTGCTGGTAGCGGTGTACTTCGCCGTGATGCTGGCGGTGAACACCCTGGCCTTCTGGATGCCCACCCTGATCCACGGCGCCGGCATCGGCAGCGACGGCAAGGTCGGGCTACTCAGCGCCGTGCCCTATCTGGCCGGCTGCTTCTTCATGATCGGTTGCGGGCGTTCCTCTGACCGCAATCGCGAACGCCGCTGGCACCTGTGTGTGCCGCTGTTGATGGCAGCGCTGGGCATTGCGCTCGCCGGGCTTTCACCCGGCAACCCGACCCTGGTGCTGGCTGGCCTGATCGTCGCCGGCATGGGCGCCAGCGCGGCGTTGCCGATGTTCTGGCAATTGCCGCCGGCGTTCCTGTCCAACGGTACCCAAGCCGCCGGGATCGCGCTGATCAGCTCCTTCGGCAGCATCGCCTCATTCTTCGCGCCCTACCTGATCGGCTGGATGCGCGACACCACCCAGAGCGCCAGCCTCGCCCTGTATGTGCTGGCCCTGCTCATCGCCCTTGGCGGCTTGCTGGTGCTGCGCACCCGGGCCGCCATCGTCAATCCTCACTAAGAGACCCTTGCCATGCTCGACCAGAACTTCATCCAGCAAGCCGCCGCCCGCCTCGACCAAGCCGAGCGCTGCCGCGAGCAGGTGCGGCAGTTTTCCCTCGACCACCCGGACATCACCATCGAGGATGCCTACGCCATCCAGCGTGCGTGGGTGGCACAAAAGATCAAGGACGGGCGCAAGCTGGTCGGCCACAAGATCGGCCTGACCTCCCGGGCCATGCAGGTATCGTCGAACATCACCGAGCCGGACTACGGCGCGCTGCTCGACGACATGTTTTTCGACGAAGGCACCGACATCCCGTTCGAGCGCTTCATCGTGCCACGGGTGGAAGTGGAGCTGGCGTTCATTCTCGGCAAGCCGTTGAAAGGCCCGAACGTGACGGTGTTCGACGTGCTCGACGCCACCGAATGGGTGATCCCGGCGCTGGAAATCATCGATGCGCGTATCCAGCAGATCGATCCGCAGACCAAGGCAACCCGCAAGGTCTTCGACACCATCTCCGACAACGCCGCCAATGCCGGCGTGGTCATGGGCGGTCGCGCCGTACGCCCGACCGAGATTGACCTGCGCAAAGTGCCGGCGGTGCTCTACCGCAACGGCGTGATCGAAGAATCCGGCGTCTCGGCGGCGGTGCTCAATCACCCGGCCAAAGGCGTGGCCTGGCTGGCGAACAAGCTGGCGGCTTATGACGTTACGCTGCAACCAGGACAGATCATCCTCGGTGGTTCCTTCACCCGCCCCGTGGCCGCCAACCCCGGCGATACCTTCCATGTCGACTACGACATGCTCGGTTCCATCGCCTGCCGTTTCGTCTGATCGGAGACCGCCTCATGGACATGCCCGTCAATACCTTCAAGCAACGCCTGCGCAGCGGCGAGGCGCAGATCGGCCTGTGGCTGGGGTTGGCCGATGCCTACTGTGCGGAACTGGCGGCCAATGCCGGCTTCGACTGGCTGCTGATCGACGGTGAACACGCGCCCAACGACTTGCGCACCCTGCTCGGCCAACTCCAGGCCGTGGCCCCCTACCCCAGCCAGCCGGTGATACGTCCAGTGATCGGTGACACGGCACTGATCAAGCAAGTGCTCGACATCGGCGTGCAGACCTTGCTGGTGCCGATGGTGGAAAGTGCCGGGCAGGCGCGCGAACTGGTGCGCGCCATCCACTACCCGCCCCACGGTGTACGTGGTGTAGGCAGCGCACTGGCCCGGGCGTCACGCTGGAACAGCATCCCCGGCTATCTCGATAAAGCCGATGAACAGATGTGCCTGCTGGTGCAGATCGAAAGCCGCGAAGGCCTGGCCAACCTGGATGCCATTGCGGCGGTGGAAGGCGTGGATGGGGTCTTTATCGGCCCGGCGGACTTGAGCGCGTCCATGGGCTTTCGTGGCAATCCAGGGCACCCGGATGTGCAAGCGGCCATCGAAGACGCCATCGCCCGCATCCGCAAGGCTGGTAAAGCGGCCGGGATTCTCAGCGCCGATGAGAAACTGGCCCGCCGCTACATCGAACTCGGCGCGGCATTTGTCGCGGTGGGCGTGGATACGACGGTGTTGATGCGGGGTTTGCAGACGCTGGCGGCGATGTTCAAAGACACACCAAAACCTGCGGCTGGCGGCGTGTACTGAGTTTGCCGCATCCCATGTGGCGAGGGGATTTATCCCCGCTGGACTGCGCAGCAGGCCCTATATCTGCCGACTCGGTGTTTCGGGTCCATCAAGGTGGCTTTTCCAGGGGCTGCTGCGCAGCCCAACGGGGATAAATCCCCTCGCCACAAAAGCTGACCTCTCTTGGCGATCTCAACGCCTGATCGTCTTCAGGTCATTGAGCAACCCCAGCAACGTCTGCAATTTTTCCTCCCCTAACTTGTCCTGCAGACGCTGGTAATTCTCTTCCATGCTCTGGCTCATCGAATCGAAGCTCGCTTGCCCTTGCGGCGCCAGGCGCACCAGCACCCGGCGCTGATCCTGTTCGGCCTTGCGCCGCTCCACCATGCCCGCCGCTTCCATGCGCACCAGCACACCGGTCATGCTGGGCTTGAGGATACAGGCCAGCTCGGCCAGGCGATTGATCTCCAGCTCGTCGTGCTGGCTGAGAATACGGATGACCCGCCATTGCTGCTCGGTCAAGCCATGTTGATTGAGGGAAGGTCGGAAAAACCCCATGGCCGCTTCACGGGCCTGTAGCAGGGTGAGGGTCAAGGATTGGCGCGGTTTGGGCATGGAGAGTAGTCGCGAGGAGGATTAGTTAACGAGTTAACTAAATCCTAACAGCTTCGGCGCCGAGTTACCTGTGGCAAGAGGATTATTCCCCTGCCACAAGGATTGGACTCGCGCCTGAACGCCTGTAACAGCTCAAGCGCCCTTGATCACGCCCTTGAGCACCTCTTTGAAATGCTCGACCTGTTCCTCGCTGAACTGGCCGAACACCTTGTCCTGCTGCTCCTTGGCGATGGCCCAGAGCCCTTCGGTCTCATCGATGCCTTTGACAGTCAGGCGTACCCGCTCGCCCTCATCGCTCACCAGCCCCTTGCGCTTGAGGTTGGCCACGGCTTCTTCGATCTCGCGCACCGGCATCGCCACTTCCCGCTGCAGGTCGCACAGGTTCAGCCCGGCGTCGTTCTCCAGCACCATCAACATCCGCGCTTCGCTGGTGCGTAACCCCGTGGACAACTGACGTGGCTGGTAGCTGGCCTGGTAGGCCCGCAGTGCCTGGGTCATCAGGTAATACAGGTTGTGGCTCAAGCGCCCCTGGAAGTGGCTGCTGGGGGACTGGCCCTCTTCCCGCCTGGTCATGCGAGTGTGGGGCAAGACCATCGAGTAAGCGCCCTGGTGGTAGAGCAGCGGTGAGCGGCCGAAGTCATCAAAAGCCACGACCTTGCCGATCATGATCCAATGATCGCCGCCATCGACCTGCTGGAATTTTTCACAGTGAAAACGCGCCGAGCAGTCCACAAATACCGGAGCACCGCCTTCGCCGATGTCGAATTGGATTTCAGCGAAACGGTCCTCCTTGGGCCGGGCGAAGTTGTTCGACAGGTCTATCTGGTCGGCGGCCAGCACGTTCACCGCAAAATGGCTGGCGGCTTCGAACACCTCGTGACTGCTGGAGCGCTTGTCGATGCTCCACAGGATCAGTGGCGGGTCCAGGGACACCGAGTTGAAACTGTTGGCCGTCACACCGACCTTGCGGCCATCTTCAGTGGCAGCCGTGACCACGGTCACGCCGGTGGCAAAGTTACCCAGGGCCCGGCGGAACGCACGGGTGTCGAAAGCGGTATTACAAAGACTGGACATGCAAGACTCCCGGCCGCCTCAAGCGACGGCCTCGATTATTGTTCTGGAGGACAGGCGGTCAAACCATGGAAGGGTCAGGCTCAAGGCCCATCAACTCACGACCGAGGATCTGCGCGCAGACGTCGTAGTCGGTGTAGGCATGGGCGCCGGTCAGGTGGGCGTCGCGGAACAATCGCTGCAATTCATTGTTTTCGAACCAGGCGCCGCCACCGGCCGCCTCCATCAAACGGTCGACGGCCTGGATGCACATCTTGGTGGCGTAGCCCTGGTTGGTCCGCCAGAACGCCAGGGTTTCCCGGCTTGGGTATTCGTGGCGCTCGCCGTACTCGGCGTGCTCCTGCCAGGTTTTTTCCAGGAAGGCACGGGCTGCCGCCACCTGATGGGTAGACTCGGCCAGGCGCATCAACGCCGGGGTGGCGGCACCGACGGCCGCACCGGTATAGGCCCGTACGCGGTTCCTGGTTTTCTCGCGAAAGACCTCCAGCATGCGTTCGGCCACGCCCAGGCTGACCGTGGAGAAACCGCTGGCGAAGTACGGCCGGTACGGTGAGTAGAAAATCTTGCTGTCAGGGTACAGACCGAACCCGCCGGACTTGCCTTCCATCATGTCCTTGGCTTTCTGGATCCGATGTTCCGGCACGAAAGCGTTGTCAATGATCAAGGTCTTGCTGCCACTGCCACGCATGCCCACCGCGAACCAGTCATCGCGAATTTCATAGTCACTGCGCGGCAGCACCGCAAAGCAATAATCCTGGGTGCCTTCGGCGTTTTTACGGCGAAACCCCACGATCGCCCATTCGGCATGATCGCAGCCGCTGCTCCAGCCCATTTCACCGCTGAACATCACACCGCCCTCGACTTCCTCGGTGCGACCAAACGGTGCGATGCTGCTGCTAGCGGTGGCATCGGGGTCATCGCCCCAGATGTCCTGCTGGGCCTTGGCCGGGAACATTGCCAACTGATGGCTGTGGGTGCACAACAGGCTCATGGCCCAGGCCGTGCTGGCACAGGCACCGGCCAGCAGCGCGATGCAGTCGGCGAACTGCGGCAGGGAAATCTCCAGGCCACCGTATGGTTTTGGCTGGAAAGCCCGGTGCATGCCAATGCTTTTGAGCAAGGCGATATTCTCGGCAGGCACGCTACGGTCTTTCTCCGCCTGGAAGGCATTGGCGGCAATGACCGGCAGGAGGGGCTTGAGGTCTTCGAGCAGCGGATTTGGCTTTTTCATGGACGGGCTCTTTTATTATTGGCATCTGCCGATCCCGCCTTTGCCCGACAACCCAAGGTTGCACAAGCAAAGGGATCAGCGATTAAGGCCGGTCCAGTATGGGCAATCGCAAGCAGGTGAAAAATGCACCTTCCAGATCCAAGATTGTACTTTTCATGGGGCAGGTTTCGGTCCCATGGCGCGCTCGGTCAAATACCCCGGCACGGATGATCAAGACAGGCGCCCTCATCAGGGCCCTTAATAGAGCCATCCCCTGCAATGCCTTGTGTAGGCGTTGCAACGGAGTTTCCTTTCACTTTGTCAGGTTGCGTCATGATCAATATCGAAACGCCCACCTATTACACGGCCACCAAGAAATACAACCTCAGCTTCCCCACCCTGGAACAGGACGTAGAAGCCGATGTCGTGGTGATTGGCGGCGGTTTCTCCGGCATCAATACCGCGCTGGAGCTCGCCGAAAAAGGCATCACCAACATCGTGGTGCTGGAGGCGCGTTACCTTGGGTTCGGCGGCACCGGGCGCAATGGCGGACAGATCATGGCCGGCATCGGTCACGACCTGGAAAAGATCAAGAAGGACGTAGGTGAAGACGGCCTGCGCCAGGTCTTCGAGATCAGCGACCTGGGCGCCGACATCATCAAGGACCGTATCGCCAAATACGATATCGACGCCGATTTCTGCCACGGCTACGGCTACATGGGTTTCAACGCCCGCCAGGAAAAGACCCTGCGGGCCTGGGAAAAAGACTTCAAGTCGATCAACAGCAAGCACGAGATCCGCTTTCTCGGCGGCTCCGACGTGCAGCAGATCATCGGCTCCAAGGCCTACGGCAGCGCATTGCTGCACATGGGCGGCGGGCATGTGCACTCGCTGAACCTGTTGCTGGGTGAAGCCAAGGCCCTGGTCAGCCACGGTGTGCGGATTTTCGAGAACAGCCCGGCCCTGGAAGTCAGCTATGGCGAACGCATCACCGTGCGCACCGGACGCGGCTCGGTGAAGGCCTGCAAGCTGCTTTGGGCCTGCGACAGTTTCCTCAACAAGCTGGAGCCGGAACTGCACCGTTCGACCATCAACACCTACGCCTTCCAGATGATGACCGAGCCGTTGTCGGACGAACTGATCCAGCGCATCAGCCCGATTCGCGGCGCCTACAGCGACATTCGTCCGGTGATCGACTATTACCGCGTCACCAACGAAAACCGCCTGCTGTTCGGCGCCGCCACGCCATTGGTTGAGCATATCCCCCAGGATCTCAAGGCCTGGAACCGGCGCCTGATGCTGAAAATTTTCCCGTACCTCAAGGACGTGAAGATCGACCTGGCCTGGGGCGGCCCGATGGCGTGCAGCCCGAACCTGTTTCCGCAGATCGGCACCCTGCCCGGTCGCAGCAACGCGTTTTTCGTCCAGGGCTACTCAGGTTTTGGCGTCACCCCAAGCCACATTATCTGCAAGGTGCTGGCCGAGGGCATGAGCGAAGGCTCGGCGCGCTACGACCTGGTCAGCTCGATCCACCGCCCGACCATCATCGGCAAAGACGCCATTCGCCCATTGCTGCTGACCGCCGGCAAGTCCTGGCATCAGCTGTCGGGCTACTGGAACGGCCGCCGCTGACGGTCATGATGCCAGTCAGTTAAGCGAATCCCCTGTGGGAGCGAGGTTTAACTGATTGGCACTGGACACACCCCACCTTTGTTTTTCACTCACCAGGAGTCACTGCCATGCCCCTCATCACCCTCGAAAAAGACATCCAGCTGTCCGACCTGGACGCCTGGGGCACCGTCGCCGATCTCGGTTCGCAGATTCTCGAAGGCGAAGTCAAGGCCTTCGGCAAGATGACCTTCGGCGCCCCCACCGACCCGGTCAGCAGCGCCTACTTCGGCACCACCCAAGGCAAGTTCCGGATGGTCTACCCGTTCGCCGAACAAGCCACCGTGGTCACCGGTGAAGTGGTCCTCACCGACGAGGCCACCGGCCAGAGCACCCGCTACACGGCCGGCGACAGCTGGTTCGTGACCAAGGGCACGCCGGTGCTGTGGGAAGTGGTCAGCGAAAGTTTCGTCAAGCACTACTTCGCGGTAGTCTGACCGGACAGGGCTGCCGGCACTACCGGCGGCCCGCTTGCGAAGGTTGCGACCATGAACGTCATCCCTACCCAGGACATCGCCGGTCAGTGCCTGCACGCCTTCACCCAACTGGTTCCTGTCAGTCGGGCGGCGTTCTACTGCGTGGATCGACACCTGCAAGTCCACGACTTCAGCCTCCATGGGATGAGCGGCGAGATGCACCGCGACTACCTGGACAACTACCGCCAGTTCGACCCACTGCATCCGCGCCGCTGTGCGTCCAGCGAGCTGGCCGTGGTGCCGTTGGGGCTGGCGATGGCTCGCCAACCGCTGCGTGACAACCATCGTTATCGCGACTTTCTGCAACGCTACGGCGTGGTCGACGTGGTGGAAGTCTTCGCCCATCGAGACGGCCAGCCCCAAGCCGCGATTTCGTTGCTGCGCACCGCCGAGCAAGGTGTCTTCACCTCTCAGCAGTTGAGCCAACTGAACGCGTTGCAGGCCTTGCTGCAACTGGCCGTGGCCCATCTACCGGCCCATGAAGATGCACTGGCCGACCTGACGCCCAAGGAGCGCCAGATCGCCTGGCTACTGCGCCAAGGCGTCAGCAACAAACAATTGGCCCGGGAACTGGACGTCGGCTTGCCGACCATCAAGACTCACCTGATCCACCTGTTCCGCAAAGTCGGTGTGAGCAGTCGCACCGAGTTGGTCAGCGCACTGTTCCTCTGATCAACCATTTGGTTGATAGGCCGTCGTTGCCCGGCGCTCCATGATCCGAGTGGCTACTTCAACCACCGGAGCCTTGCAATGAGCACATCTTCAGACTGGATCACCGTCGGCGCCCTGGCCGATGGCTTTGCCCCCGAAGCCTTCATCCTGCCAAACCTGGCTGACCTGGACGGCAAGACCTTCACCCTGCATTTCGCCAACGGCTGGCAGATCGAGCACCGCTTCGAACAGGACACCCTGACCTGGAGCGCCGCCGATGGGCATTCCAGCGGCACCGCGACCTACCGGGCCACATCCGTACGCCCGGGCCTGTACCTGGTGGACTTCATCAAGCGCGAAGGCGAGCTGACGTCGTCGGTAAGCCTGGTGCTCGATACCGCCAGCGCCGCCTTCACCGCCGTGATCGGCCGCATGCCGAGCCACCAAGAAACCGGTGAAGGTCTCTACAGCCGCGCGTTGACCGGCAAGCCCCTGACCTCGGTTCAAACGCAATTCCTGCACGGCAGTCTCGACCGTCCCTGGCAGCCTGGCCTGTGCCCGCACGCACCGACCAACGAGCTGGTGGGGCTGCGCAACCTGTATCGCTACAGCCCGAGCGAAGTCTACGAACACATTTACCTCAACGACCAGTTCTACTCCTGGCAGTGCCTCAAGGGCGTTGAGCAAGGCCTGTGCGACACCGATCGCTGCGACACCTACAGGATCGCCGATCAGTTGTACCTGTTCGTGTGGCGAGAAAAGATCATCCCGACCCTGGGCCTGGTGCTGATCGACCTGCAACAGCACCGCAGCGACGGCAAAATCTTCGGCTACGCCGGTGAATCCTTCGATGAGTTTTCCAACTTCCCGGTCAGTTCCTACTGCCAGGTGCTCAATCAGACGGAGTACCCCGATGCCTGAATCACGCACCGTGGTGATCACCGGTGCCGGCACCGGCATCGGTGCGGCCTGCGCCCGCCTGCATGCCGCCGAAGGCGCCAACCTGGTACTGATCGGCCGCCGTCGCGAGCCCCTGGAAGCGCTCGCCGAGGACATCGGCGGCCTGGTGCTGGTGGGCGACGCAGCCTGCCCCAACACCTGGGACGGCTTCGTCGAGCAGATTCGCACGCGTTTTGGCCGACTCGATGTGCTGCTGGCCTGTGCCGGAGGCATGGGATTGGGCAGCGCCACCGAAACCGCCCCGTCGTCCTGGGAGGCAGCCATGCGCAGCAATCTCGACAGCGCCTTCTACAGCGCCCGGGCTTGCCTGCCACTGCTGCGGGAAAGCGCCGGCAACATTGTGCTGATCGCCTCCATTGCTTCATTGGCGGCGGGCCCGCACGTGTGCGGCTACACCACCGCCAAGCATGCTCTGCTGGGTCTCAACCGCTCCCTGGCCAGGGACTATGGGCCTCACGGCGTGCGGGTCAATGCGGTTTGCCCTGGCTGGGTGCGCACGCCCATGGCCGATGAAGAGATGCAGGTATTGATGCAATTCCATGGCGAAACCTTGCAGCAGGCCTATGACCGGGTCTGCGCCGACGTGCCGTTGCGCAGGCCGGCCAGCGCGACGGAAATCGCCAACGTCTGCCGTTTCCTGGCCTCGCCTGAAGCGTCCATCATCACCGGGGCGACGCTGGTGGCCGATGGCGGCTCCAGCATCGTCGACGTGCCGACGCTGGCCTTCAGCCGGATGGAGGCCAGCGATGTCTGACGATCTGGATTTCAGCGGCCAGACCGTACTGGTCACGGGCGGTGCACAAGGTATTGGCCGGGCCATCGTCGAAGCGTTTGCCCTGCGCGGGGCCCAGGTGGTCATCGCCGACCTGGGCCTGGCCCGGGCCGAGGCAGTGGCCGACGAATTGACCGCCGTGGGCTGTCAGGTGCAAGCCGTGGGCGTCGACCTGGCCGACGCGACGGCGATATTCGGGATGATGACCGCGCTGGAGCAACGCTTGGGCCGGCTGGATATCCTGGTGCACAACGCCGGGTATTTTCCACTGACGCCATTCGCCGAGATCACCCCGTCGATACTTGAACGAACGCTGGCGGTGAACCTGTCGGCGCTGTTCTGGCTGACCCAGGCCGCACTGCCGATGTTCCGGCGCCAGGGCCGAGGCTGCGTGCTGGTGACCTCCTCGGTCACCGGGCCGCGGGTAGCGTATCCGGGGCTCAGCCACTACGCGGCCTCCAAGGCCGGGGTCAATGGTTTCATTCGCAACGCCGCGCTGGAACTGGCGGCCGAGAATGTCCGCGTCAACGGGGTCGAACCGGGCATGATCGCCACACCGGCCATGGCCAACCTGGGCGACGATGAGGTCAATCAGGACATCGCCCGCCGGGTGCCGCTGGGTCGACTGGGCCAACCGAACGACATCGCAGGCGCCATGCTGTTCCTGGCATCGAGCCTGGCCGGCTATGTGACCGGGCAGACCTTGGTGGTCGATGGCGGTTCGACCTTGCCGGAGGTTTTAACCTGAATGGGGGTGAGTCTGCTTGCGGTGGGGGTGGCTGGACCACCGTCATCGCGAGCGGGCTCGCTCCCACATTTTATCCAGCCATCAACTCCCTCTGTGGGAGCGAGCTGGCTCGCGATAGCGATCGTCCACCTCGCTCAAGCCACCCCCTGCCCCACCTGCAAACGGCTGGAGCGAAACTCCTTGGGCGACAGCTCGAACTGCTTCTTGAATGAACGGCTGAAATGCGCCGAATCGGTGAAGCCCCACTTGTAGGCGATCGAGGTAATGGACTCGTCCCGCAGGAACGGGTTGGTCAGGTCATCGGCACTGCGCTTGAGCCGGGCCCGCTGGATGTAGCGGCAAACGCTGTCATCCTGCTCTTCGAACAAACGATACAGATGCCGCACCGAAATATTCAGCCGATTGGCCAGGCCCACCGGGGTGAGGCCGGGCTGACTGAGTGATTCGTCGATGACCTTCTGCACATAGCTGCGCAAGTGGCTGCCCTGTAACGCAACGCCCTCGTCACGGGCATCGCTGCCCTGTTCCAGGGCCGAGCCCAACAGCGAAACGAAGGCACTCTGCAAGGCTTCACCCTCGCCCGCCGCGCCATCACCGTCCGGTGTGTCCTTGCACAACTGGTCCATCAACACATGCAGCATCCGCCCGCACGCCTTGCTGGACGACACCTTGCCGAAGGTCTTGGTTTCCCCGCCCAGTTGCCGCGACACTTTCTGGCGAGACAAGGACAGCACCGCGTGCTCGATCAGGCCGAACGGGCTGATCTCAAGCGCCCCTACGGAATCCATCAACAACAATTCACCGGGCGCCAATTGAATACTCCGGCCATTCTGAGTAATGCGGCAGTAGCCGCTGCGCTGGCTGACCAGGAGGCAATCCTGGTCATCATCGTGATCGGCGTTGGATGAGTGACGCTTGATGCTACCGGCATTGGTCCGCAGGTTCGCGAGGGCAAGGCCACCGCGATGGACATTCGATACTTCACCAATGAACAACGCACGATTGAAGGCCAGCTCGGTATCGAAGTGGCCGCAAGTCGCCCGCAGATCCCGGTTCCAGGCGTCCAGACCGTCTTGTCCAACCTGTTGCATGCTCATGGCGTTCTCCGCAGTGGCTTATTGTTTTTGTACGGCAATAGTTAACATGTTATCTATATGCACGCAACAAGTACCTGATCGCCAGAGCAGTAGCAGGAATGATGCCAGGGCAGAGAATCGAATCAGAGCGTTGCCAGCACTCGTTGCAGGCCGCTCAAGGTCGCCAGCAAGACGCTGCGCTGCTCGCGGCTCAACGGGATATAGCGACGAAAGGCCGGCATGCGATTGACCACTTCGCTACCGCCCATGTGTTCCAGGCGCACGCACCACTGGTGTCCCTGCAGGTCAATGCGCAGCCGTTTGAAATCCAGCGGCATAAGGGCTTGATACAGCACAGGGTCCTTCTCCACAGCCGTCTGCACTCTGGTCGCCAGGTCACTGTGCCCGTCCCGCTGCCGACAACGAATACCACTGCGCCGGACAGCCCCGCCGTGGTGCAATTCCAGGCGTGCCGTGCCCTCTCGGGAAGCAGGCACGCGCAGCACGAACTCGGTCATCACCAGGTGCATCAGCAACTGCGATTCGGTGCGTTCGACAACCTCCAGTTGCAGGTTGCCATCGTCGCTGACAGCCGTCGCCATCGCCGGGCCGGTGACTTCGAATCGCGCCAGTGCGATGTTGCGTCGCAGGTGCTCCAGGGTTACCCCGGGCCGATAACCGGCCGGGGGGCGCTGGGGGCTGAACAACTCAGACAGTTTTTGCAGCAGGCTCGATAAACTCGTCCGCAGGTTGCCCTGGCTCATGGGAAAACTCCTTGGCCAGTACGTCTTCCACCGACGCTGGCTTGAATGGATTGACCTTCTGCACCACCAGGGTCCAGAACAAGGCATACGCTGCGGTGCCGCCGAGCATCACCGCGAATGGAATGTAGATGTCCGCCGGGTTCATGCCAGGCGGTGTGATGAACCACATGCCCAGGACAATGCCGACACTGGACACGATTTGTGGCAACGGGAACCACGGCGAGCGATAGGCCCTCGGCAGATCAGGGCGACGAATGCGCAGGCTGACCACCGACACGGTCACCAGCAGGTAGGCAAAGCTCCAGGCACACACCGCAGCCAGCACCAGGTGCATGATGTTGTCGGTATTGCCACCCAGCCACAACGCATGCAGGCAGGGAATCAGCATCGCCACCAGGATGCACAGCAGCGGCGTCTTGAAGCGCGGGTGCAGATACGTGAAAACCTTCGGCAAGGCGCCATCCACCGCCATGCCATAGAGAATCCGCGGCACGCCAGCCATCAGGGTGTTGATGGTCGCCGCACCGGCAAACAGAAAGCCGATCCCCAGCCACATCGGGCCGATATCGCCCATGACCTGTTCGGCGAACCGTGGAATCGCCATGGGGGTGTCCAGCAGATGCACACCGCTGGTGGCATCGAGCAGCACGTTTTCCACCTGGCGCTTCATCGCCGCACCGTAGATGAACATGCAGGTGGCGACGCTGAACAAGCCCAGCATCATGGCCCGGGGCATGGTCCGGGCGGAGTGACGCAGGTCCGGGGCCAGCGGCGTGACGAATTCACAGCCGACGAACATGAACATGGCCATGCCCACCAACGACAACACCGTGACCAGATCGGTGCCCACCACGGACGCACCGAACCAGCCCTCCAGCTCCACCGCTGGTGCGGCGATCAGGCCCAACACGCCGAACACCATCAGGGTGGTCCACATGCCGAACGTCAGGATGATTTCGGCCCGGCCAAAGGCGCTGACGCCAAACGCATTGAGCACGCCAAAGACCACCACGAACCCCACGCCCAGCAACCAGGAGCCGCCTGCCGATTCGGCCAGGGTGTTGAGGTGTTCGAAATTCACCAGGGCCATGACACCGGCCAGGATGGTCTCGGCGGTGCCGGCGAACACATGGACAATCAGATAGGCCGACAAGGTACCGGTAATCGCGAAGAAGCGTCCCATGCCACAGTTGATGTAGTCATAGACCGAGCCGGTGGTGGGCAGAATCGACGCCGCCTCGGCAAACGTCGTCGCCTGGGCCAGCATCATTATCACGGCGATCAGCATCGCCACGGCAAAGGCGCTGCCGCCGATGCCAAAGCCCATGGTCGCGGTGAGAATCACGGGGCTCGCCATGATCAGGCCAATGGTGCTGGCCAACGCAGTGGGAAAACCCACCGAACCCCGGTTCAAGTGCTCGGAGAGCCTGTCATTGATCGACATGGTGCAAGATCCTCGAAAGCGGATTTTTAGTATGGATGCCACAGCCGTCCAGGAACCGGCGATCATGCCTTCCCCAACCGGTCCCTGATCGAAACGGCGTTGCGTGCAGCATTACTCTGCGCCCCCCCGTCCTGGGCGTCTTGCCCATGTCTGCCGCCGGTTTTGTTGCTGCCTGCCAACACCGCACGCTGGCGGCCTGGGTCAATTCCCTGGCAGGCAGGTGAAAGACTTCCCCAGGTGTCACTCCCCTTAATGCCCTCTCTGCTGTCCTATCACACTGGGGAATCCATCATGGAGCACACACGTCGTCCGCCTTTGCTGCGCAACGCCATCGGCCTGGGCATCGCCCTGCTGGTCGCTGATTCATCGGCCCAGGCCTATGAGCTTTACACCGACGAAGACACCACCGTCACCGGTAACTTCCTGGCGGTCTACGGGCTGTTCAACAGCCGCAAGAACTATGACGGCACCGCCGGCGGTTCGAGCTGGCGCGAAGGCTTCATCAAGTATGGCCTGAGTATCGACCAGACACTCGGCGACCTGGGTAGCGTCTATGGCACGGCCAATCTGGTCAGCTCCGGCACTTGGGGCGATGGCGATGCGGCCGGCCTGAGCGACGGCTCCGAGCGCACCACCAAGTTCGATGAAGCCTTTGCCGGCTGGCGTTCGGGGGATCTGTTCCCGGCATTGGGCAAGGACGGTATGGACCTGTCCTACGGTCGCCAAGTGATCACCCTGGGCGACGGTTTCATCATCAACGACGATGGCCTGAACCTGGGCAAAGGTGTGGCCGATGGCGAGCTCAACCGCGGCGGCGCCTACTACCTGGCAGCCCGTCATGCCTTCGACAAGACCGCTGTCGTACGCCTGGGTGGCAAGGACGGCGTGCATGGCAGCCTGATGTGGATCAAGTCCGACAACCCTGCCCAGGCCAATACCGAGATGACCGCCAGCACCCTGGAATACACCGCCGCGCCTGGCACCCTGGGGCTGACCTATATCCATGGCATCGATGTCGATGACCGTTATGCCAGCGACTTCCAGAAACAGCGCGAAGGCATGGACATCTACAGCCTGCGCGGCGCCGGGAATGCCGGCATCGAAAATGCCCACTTCTCCTTCGAGTACGCCTGGCAGGACAAGGATGCGGGCCCGGAAAAAGCCTGGTATGCCGAAGCCGGCTACACCTTCGCCGACCTGCCCTGGACGCCGGACCTGACTTATCGCTACAGCCGCTACTCCAAGGACTGGGACTCGATGTTCAACGGGCAGAACCGTGGCTATGGCACCTGGTTCCAGGGTGAAGTGGCGGGCAACTATGCTGGCCCGTTCAACAGCAACACTGCCATCCAGCACATCGGCCTCAAACTCAAGCCAGCAGAAACCGTGACCATTGGCGCGCTGTTCTTCGACTACCAGACCCTGCACACCCGCCAAGCGCTGAACCTCGACGCGCAGGAGCTGGACCTGTACGTGGAATGGGCGGTGAATGAACACCTGATCGTCACGCCGCTGCTGGGCCTGTACAAGCCTGAAAAGGATGAGGGCAGCGGTGGCAATCAGGTAGGCGGCAACGGCACCAACGTCTACAGCCAGTTGGTGGTGGCGGTTCCGTTCTGAACGTGTCGGGAACTGCCCCAGCGGCAGTTCCCGGTCGGTCTACTGTCTGTGCTGATGCAACATGGTCTGGATCTGATGGGTTGCCTGCCGGGTACTTTGCGCCAGCTTGCGCACCTCATCGGCCACCACCGAAAAACCGCGCCCGACTTCACCGGCCCTGGCGGCTTCAATCGCGGCATTCAAGGCGAGCAGATTGGTCTGGTCGGCGATGCCCTTGATTACCCCCACGACCGTGGCAATCTGAGCGTAGGTCACCTGGTTCTGTTCGAGCATGCGCTGATGGGTGGACTGGGCCGAGCGCTCGTCACTGATATCACGTACCGCACCAATGACCCGGACCAGTTGCCCGTGTGGGTCGCGTACCGCCCGACCCCGCTCACGGCACCAGATGTAATCGCGGCTCTTGTGGCGCATGCGGTATTCGAAAACGTATTCGCCGCTGCCCTGGGGACCGAGGATTTCCCGGTCGAAGACAGCCATGATCTTCGGCAGGTCGTCCGGGTGGGTGATGCCAACCTGGGCATCCCAGCCGTCGTGCAAATCGTCAGGCCCGTAACCCAGCAGTGAACGGAACTGACTGGAAAAACGCATGCCACTGGCCGGGTGCTGGAGATCACCGTTGACGACCGTGATATCCCAGCAGCCTTCAGTCAGGGTCGATTGCAGCAACTCCCAGATCTGCGCGTCCTGGCGTTGTCGCTGCACCTGCTGGCCGAGTTCGTCCAAGCGAATTTCAAGCGCCTGCTCGCGCTCACAGGCTTGCTCCAGCTGCTGGCGCACTAAGTGCAGTTCGTGCTCACTTTGCTGCCATCGCAGGGTTTGCGCCTCCACCTGCGCTTCGGCCTGACGCAGGTGCGCAGCGACGTTCTCCATCTGCCGCGCGTGCTGCTCAAGGAGGTTCCGCAGTTGCGGATATGCATCGAGCATCGGCGTGCCTTCCATTTCGCCGGCCAGCACGCGCTGCACCTGTACGGTCAACGCCAGTTTCTGTTTGTTGGTCTGGAGAAACATCGCCTGCCCCTATGCCATCAAGTCGAAACCTGGATCTGATCGCAAACCGGCCAGGCTGGCTTGTCCCTGCCTGCACAGGGCCTTGCTCCTGGCTGCCAACGCGCAGACTGGCAGCCACAGACATACGACGCGGCAGGCACAGTCAAGCTGGACAGCCCTGCCGGTATTACTCTCGGGGCTTTCCCTTGTTCGCGATCAGGAAACCCTCATGAGCGATATTGCCCTGCTGCCTCAGGTTCAAGCCTTCCTCGATAGACATCACGCCCTGTTCATCGACGGTGGCTACGTCGAAAGCCAGGGCAGCCAGACACTGAACGTCGTCAACCCTGCCACCGGCCAGGTCATCGCCCAGGTCAGCGACGCCACTGCCAGCGATATCGATGTGGCGGTGCAATCGTCCCGCCGCGGCTTCGAGCAGTGGTCTCAAACCGCGCCGGCGGTCCGCGGCCATGTGCTGCTCAAGCTGGCGGACCTGTTGGAGCGCAACCGCGAAGAGCTGGCGCAGATCGAAACCTGCCAGTCGGGGAAGATCATCCACATCTCCCGTGCCTTCGAAGTCGACCAGGCCGCCCACTTCCTGCGCTATTACGCTGGCTGGGCGACCAAGATCAACGGCGAGACGATCACCCCATCGTTGCCCTCCTTCACAGGCGAACGCTACACCGCGTTCACCTTGCGCGAACCAGTCGGGGTGGTGGTCGGTATCGTGCCGTGGAATTTCTCCACCATGATCGCCATCTGGAAACTGGCTTCAGCCCTGGTGACCGGTTGCAGTGTCATCATCAAGCCCAGCGAGTTCACCCCGCTGACCATCCTGCGCATCGCGGAACTGGCCATCGAGGCTGGCCTGCCGGCCGGTGCCCTGAATGTGCTGACCGGCGGCGGCCAGGTGGGCAAGGGGCTAATCGAGCATCCGGGCACCAACAAGGTTTCATTCACCGGCTCCATACCCACCGGCCTGGCGGTGGGCCAGGCGGCCATGGGCGCCGGGTTGACCCGTACGACCCTGGAACTGGGTGGGAAGAATGCAGCGGGGTTCCTGCCTGATATCGACCCCGAGGTCGCGGTCAACGGCATCATCGAGGCGGGATTTCTGCATTCGGGACAGATCTGCGCGGCGGCGGAACGGTTCTTTGTCCATCGCTCGCAGATCGAGTCGATCATGGACAAACTAGCCCAGCGCCTGGGCAAACTCACTATCGGCTCACCCCTGGACGAACGCACCGAATTCGGTCCGGTGACCAACCGTCAGCACCAACGCAAGCTCGAGGAATTCTTCGCCAAGGCCCGCGCGCAGAACAACACCATCGTCCACGGCGGCAAGCTGATCGATGGGCCGGGTTGCTACGTCGAGCCAACCATCATCCTCGCCAATCGCCGCGACGACAGCCTGCTCCACGAAGAAACCTTCGGCCCGATCGCCACGTTCTTCCCTTACGACACAGAGGAGGAGTTGCTGGAGCTGATGAACGACACGCCCTACGGCCTGAGCGCCAGCCTCTGGACCAACGACCTGGGCAAGGCCCTGCGCATGGTCCCCGCCATCGAAGCCGGCACGGTGTGGGTAAACATGCACACCCTGCTCGACCCAGCCGTGCCTTTTGGCGGCAACAAGTGTTCCGGGATAGGCCGTGAATTCGGCAGCGCATTCATCGACGACTACACCGAACTGAAATCGGTGATGATCCGCTACTGAACAACAAAGGGCCCTGGAGCCACACGCCAGGGCCCTACCCACCCCAAATCCCTCTGTGGGAGCGAGCCTGCTCGCGATAGCGGAGCATCAGTCAATGTTAATGCCGACTGACACAACACTATCGCGAGCAGGCTCGCTCCCACACTTTTACCGCCGGCAGGCGTTGACCGTTGGGATTCGGCCGCGCCATGGTTGGGCGCGCTCCAGTTGCGCGGCCAGCGCCAGCAGCGTGTGTTCCTCGCCGAAACGACCGGCAACATGCGCGCCCATCGGCAGGCCATTGGCGCTCCAGGACAACGGCACTGACATCGCCGGCTGGCCGCTGGCATTGAACAGCGCGGTGAACGGCGAATAACTGTGGTAGCGCTCGATCAGTTGATCCAGGCTCATGCACACGTCCTGCAGATCCAGCTCGCCAATTGGCACCGGCTCACGAGTCAGGACCGGGGTCAGGATCACGTCGTAATCCTGCATGAACACCGCCAACTGCCGGCCGAGGGCATGAATCCACTCCACCGCCGCGGCATACTGGGCGCCGCTGACGTTGCCCTTGTCCCGCAAGATGATCCGCGTGCGTACCTCCAGCTCTTCGGCTTGCACGGCAAACCCACGCATCTGGCCCAGCAGGTCGACATAGTGACGAGAGCTGGCGCCGATGATGGTGAACACGTGATCGAGAAATTCCAGCAGCCCCACCGGCAGGCTCACCGATTCGACGCGATGCCCCAACGACTCGCACAACCGCGCGGCCTCGCCCACCGCCTGAAGGCTCTGTGGTGACGTAGGCCAAGGACCGAGCTGCTCGACCAGGGCTATGCGTAGCGGCTTGGGATCGGCCTGCACTGCCATCGCATACGGCAACGCCTGGATCGGCGCGGCGTAAGGCGCGCCCAGGTCCATCCCAGCAGTGGCATCCAGCAACGCCGCACTGTCGCGCACCGACAGGGTGATGGCATGAGGTGTGCCCATCCCCGCCCAGCCCTCGCCCACTATTGGTCCTGACGGCAGCAAGCCACGGCTGGGCTTGAACCCGAACACACCGCAGCAGGACGCCGGCACGCGCAATGAACCGCCACCGTCGTTGCCGTGGGCGAACGGCACCACCCGGGCCGCCACCAGTGCCGCCGCGCCACCGCTGGAACCACCGGCGCTGTGGTCGGTGCTCCAAGGGTTGCGTGTGGCACCAAAACGCGCAGACTCGGTGGAGTATGAAGTGCCAAACTCAGGCGAAGTACTGGTGCCCATCACCTGACATCCGGCACGCCGCAAACGCGTCACGATTTCCGATTCGAAATCCGCACGAAAGTCGCCCAGTGCGCGAGAACCGTTGGTCATCGCCGCACCATGAACTGGTGAAAACAGGTCTTTGATCAAGGTCGGCACACCGGCCAGCAGGCCTTGACCGACCTGTGGCGTGCGCGCCGTCTGCCGGGCCGAATCGTACAAGCGCTCGGCCACCGCATTGAGCTGCGGCTCGACTCGCTCCAGACGCTCGATGGCAGTCTCCAGCAGTTCGCCTGGCCGGACCTCGCCACGCCTGACCCATTCGGCCAGCGCCGTGGCATCTTCACTGTCCATCAAGTGGTGAATGTCTTGCGTACCCATGTTTCAGGTTCCTTATGTCACGACGATTGATGTGATCCGACGGTGCTCGCTTGCCCTTGGCCGCGTGTGCGCAGGCCGGCAACGACCCAGAGCAGCGCCAAGGCAAAACTGGTCAGGGCCAGCCACTGGATGGCGTGACGCAGGTCACCGGCGAACACAATCACCAAGGCCACCACCAGCGGACTGACGAACTGGCCGATATACAGGCACGAGGTAAACCCGCCCAGGCCCCGGCCGCGGGTGCTGGCGGTCAACGCATTCATCACCGGCGCCATCACGTTGGGCACCAACAGCCCGGCCCCCAGGCCTTGGATGAACACCGCCACCAGCACTTCGTTATAGCTTTGCCCGCGCATCAACAGCCACAGCCCCAGGCCCATCAGGCCAAGCAACAACGCATTGCAACCGGCGATGCCGAAGCGACGGCGCAGCAACGGCCACGTCAGCGAACCGACCAAGGTCGCCAACAGGCTCAGCCCCGCCGCCAGGCCGATCATCGTGCTGGAGGTGATGCCGAGGCTGACCAACAGCGTCGGCGCCTGGATCGGCATGATGAACGTCAGGACCATGCCACCGAGGATCATCAGGTAGCCGACCAGCAGTTGAGGCAAGGCGACCTTGGCCGGCCCCGACGCCTCGACGTGCGGCTCGCCCCCCTGCGGCTTCAAAACCGGCGGTTCCCAAAGCACCTTCATCATTGCCGGCACCAGCAACAATGGCAGCAAGTACAGGAGGAACGGCGCACGCCACGAGTGTTCTCCAAGCGCACCTCCCACTACGAAAAACAGCGCTCCCACCAGGCCGATGGTCACCACTTGCCGGTTGACGTAGCGCAGTCGCTCCTCACCGTGCCAATAGTCCGCTATCAGCGTCGCGCAACAGGTCATCACCGCCGCCTCCGTACAACCGAACAACAGCCGCACACCGACAATCGAGGGCAGGCTATCGAGCATGGCCGGCAACGCGCCGAGCAAGGCGTAGAGAATCGTCGCAAGCACCAGCAAGGCCTTGCGCCCGACCCTGTCGGCCAGCCAGCCGGCCAATGGCGCGCACAGGGCAATCGCCAGGGCCGGCCCGGTGACCGCCAACGGCACCAACAGATCGGCGCGTGGCTCCAGGGGCCCGAATTCTGCGCCCAACCTGGGCAAGACGGGCGCGACCATCACCGAACCCATGATTGTCAGACTGCTGCCTAGCATCAGCACCAGTCCTTCACGCCAACTGGCCTGGCGAGACAGGATGGTCGCCGTTGAAACGGAACTTGATTGGTTCATGGCGAGCCCCTTTTAGAAACTGTGAGAAATACGCAGCGCCGTGGTGTAACCCTCGGCGCGGTTTCGCGCGTCGAGCTCCTTGTAGACATGCAGCCACACTGGGGGCATACCTGGCTTGAAGTAGCTCACCGCCGGCCCGACAGCCAGCACTCGGGCGCGATTGCCTGTTTCCAGGCCCGGGGCATCGTCGTCGGTGAATTGCCGGTAGTAATAGCCACCCATGCCCACGGTCCATGGGCCGACGTGCTGGCCCACGGCGAACTCGTGGCGGTACTCGACACCGTTCTTGTAGTCGGTGGCGTGGTTGCGCGTGTTGATGTCGGCCTCAAAGCTTGAGGACACTTCGAAGCCGCTGTCGGAGATATAAGTGGCGTTGAGGATCGGCGAGAAGGTCCAGTGGTTCAGACCCGGCGAGATCAAGCGATTCTTGTCGTAGTCGCCTGTGGGAGCCTGGATCTGGAACTGGGCGTTGACGAACAGGTTCGGCGACAGTGTCCACTGCAGGATCACCGGCAGCACCTGCATGTCGGCCATGCGAAACGGATCGGCCTCCAGGTTCAGTGGGCCGACAGGCGTCTGCACCTGTAGCGAAGCGTCCATCTGGAAGAACGGCACGACGGCGCCGAAGCCATACTTGGCGCCCAGCACGGTGTAATCGGTCATGCGCATGTAGGCGACGCCGATGGACAAGACATCCAGGGAGAAATTGTTGTCCACGGACTTGCCGTGGCGATCCTTCTGCACGTTGGCCGAATAGAACGCGGTGCGCAGGCCGACGGTGCCAAAGGGCGTGGCCGGCGGCATCATGCCCGCGCCGAAATCGTAGACCCCGACCGCCGTGGTCGGCGCGCCGTTTTCGGTGCCATGGGCAGCACCGCATGCACCGATCAGCCCCAGGGTTAACCACGTACAGTGCCAGACGTTTGTTTTTTTATTTTGGTACATCGAATGCCCCTCCAACCATGTGGTGTCGGGGTCATCCTAGGGAGGCGGCCGGTCAGCCGTTATCCGTTTTCAGCACAGATGCGTGCGGCGCAGGGTTTGGGAAGGTGTCTCGCCGAACAGCACCCGATAGTCGCTGGAAAACCGGCTCAAGTGCCAGAACCCCCAGCGTGCCGCCACCTCCTGTACACCCTGGGCGTGGCGGCCGCTGCGCAGTTCGCGGCGCACGGCATTGAGGCGCAACGCCCGCAAATAGGCCACCGGATTGATACCCAGGGTTTCCTGGAAGCAATACTGCAATTTGCGCCGGCTGGCACCGATGTGATTGCACAGGTCGAGGATCGACAGTGGCTCATCGACATGGGCCAAGGCGTACTCCCGGGCACGGTCGACCATGCGCTTGCGCGCCGTGGGGTTGAGCGGCGGTGCCTCGTCCGGTGCCACCAGTTCCAGTATGTGCAACATCACCGTGTCACGCAGGCCACGGCGAATCGACTCGTACCCCAGCAATGAGTCTCGCCCCTGCTCGCCCCCTTCAAGCTCATCGAACAACGCCGCGAGCTCGGCCGGCAGCGTCGAGTTGCCAAGACGGTAACACTTGGGAAGATCGGTAATTCGAAAGTGACTGCCTTGACACGCCAGCACATGCTCCAACGCCTGCTCGTCGACGGTGACACCGAGCAGATCCAGATGCTGGGGCGTGCGCAGCTCGGGCAGGTTATGGCCGCGAGCGACCAACAGGCTGGGCTCGATAATCGGGTGCCCGGAGCAAAAGAGCGGCCCGTCCGCACTCAGCGGCACGCTGAAAGTGATGGCGCCTTCCCAGGCCATGCCCCGCTTGGTCAGGGCTTGATTAGAGCGGTCGCGCACCAGTTGCATCCAGTCCGAGCGGAACTCGATCAACTCACCGTCGAAGCGTCCGGGGGTCAATTGGTCATAGCAGACCTGCCAGCCTCCCATGTTCCGGGCGTGCTCGTCGATGTCTGTGGTGCGGAACCGATTGATCGGCAGCGTCGGCAACAGGTCCGACGAAACCGCTGGCAGCGCCATGTTGGAGTTGTTCATTGACCCGACCTTTGATGATTCCAGGGCTTACGGGTCAAAGCTCAGGCAAGTTCCATTCCGCCCCGTGGACCGGTCGTTCAATTGTGCCGAAAACGGATAACCGGCCAGGGTTCAGCTACCGGCGCCGGCATGGGCCTCTTCAAAGAAATAATCCTTCCAGCTGTCGGCCTTGTTTTTCAACACGCCCAGTTCGTGCAGTTTCTCGGCATAAATGTAGGTACGTTGCGGAACGACGGTGAAGTCGATTTCAGGGTCGGTGACAATTTTTTCCACCAGCGACAGCGGCAACTTGGACTGTTCCACACGAATGTAGGTCTGGGCAGCCGCCGGCTTGTCGGCCTGGATAATGCCTTGTGCCTCCACCAGGGCGTCGTAGAACGCCTTGTAGGTCTTGGGATTTTCGTCGTGGAATTTTTCCGTAGTGTAGAGCACGTTGAACGTCGCCGGCCCACCCAGCACATCATAGGAACTGAGCACCTTGTGTACGTTGGGGCTTTGCAGTGCCTGATACTGGAACGGTGGACTGGAGAAGTGCGAATTGATTTCCGACTGGCCGGCAATCAGCGCCGCCGTCGCATCCGGGTGCGGGAGGCTGACCGAGATGTCGTCGAACTTCTTGAAGTGGTCGTTCCCGAACACCTTGGCGGTTTCGATCTGCAACGTGCGCGACTGGAAGCCGACACCCGCCGCCGGAACGGCGATCCGGTCCTTGTCGGTGAAATCCTTGAGGCTCTTCACGTTCGGGTTGTTGGTCAGCAGATAATTGGGCATCGACCCCAGCGAGGCGATGGCCTTCACATTCTGCTTGCCGCGAGTCCGATCCCAGATTGTCAGCATCGGCGGAACTCCCGCCGACACCACATCCAAGGCACCGGTCAGCAAGGCCTCGTTCATCGCCGTAGCACCGGAAATGCTGTTCCAATCCACCTTGATATCCAGGCCCTGGGCCTTGCCATGCTTCTCGATGAGCTGCTGGTCGCGCACCACATCGAGGATCAGGTAGCCGATACCGAATTGCTGGGCGATGCTGATCTTGCCTTCGGCGTGGGCCAAGGGATTGAGCAGCGCAGTGGCCGCCAGGGAAACCAACAAGGTGAGCGCAGAACGCTTGAAAGCCATGGTCTGGTGAACCTCACAGTAAGTTGAAAAGACTGAAGGCCACGACTTTAA
Source organism: Pseudomonas sp. FP2300 (assembly GCF_030687595.1). NCBI lineage: Bacteria > Pseudomonadati > Pseudomonadota > Gammaproteobacteria > Pseudomonadales > Pseudomonadaceae > Pseudomonas > Pseudomonas sp. FP2300. The sequence continues at coordinate 3,219,193 of NZ_CP117440.1, read as the reverse complement.
AGCTATAAGAAAATTAATTTAAATACCTAGATAGCATAACAATAGCACCTAAATGTTCGCACCAGAGCCCATGAGTCTCGCACTCACCGGCGCGATCGCTTGATAATCTTTGGAGACCTGCATCAAAGCGATACAGTAGCGGTGCCTGCTCCCCCAATCGTCCCCGACGAATACCAAGCGCGAAGCAATCATGAACGAGATGACCCTGGATGTGGGGATCGCCGCCGAGTCCATTTCCAAGCCGCGCACACTGGTGTTCCTGGCTTACCCGCAGATGGGCCTGTTGGACCTCGCCGGTGCCCAGACCGTTTTCTGGGCCGCCACCAAAGCCATGACCAAACGTGGCCTGCCCGGCTATGCAATGCACACCGCGAGCCTGGAAGGTGGGTTGATGCGAACTGCCGAAGGTTTGGTGGTAGATACCCGGGCCCTGCATGAGCTCGACGGAACGCTCATCGACACGCTGATCGTTCCCGGCGCCCCGGACATACAACAGGCGATGATCGACTGTGTCGACCTTGTGCAGTGGCTACGCAGGGCCTCGGTCAAGGCCAGGCGCACCGCATCGGTATGCAGCGGCACCTTTCTCATGGCCCAGGCCGGCTTGCTGGACGGACGTCGGGCCGCCACCCACTGGGCCATGTGCGAGATGCTCAAGAGCGGTTTCCCATCGATTGAAGTGGACCTCGACGCGATCTTCATCCAGCAGGACAGCGTATGGACCTCGGCCGGTGTCAGCGCCGGCATCGACATGGCCTTGGCATTGGTCGAAGCCGACCCGCTGATCCCGGTAGCCTGAGCCCGTTTCCTCCCCCGGCCAGTCCCTCCTTTCTGCGCCGGTCTTTCCCAGACGCCTGCCAATGATGCTTGGGCAGGCGTTCTTTTATGAAAACCAGAACAAAACCGATAGGAGCAACGCTACTGGCGATAACTGTATGTCAGTCAACATTGATGTGGCTGGTCCGCTGTCATCGCGAGCAGGCTCTCCCCCACAAGTGTTTCTTCGATCGCCGGGCTGTTTACCAGGTATTGATCTGTGCGAGCTTGGTCGCCAACGGCAAACCGTTCCAGGTGTCCTTGGCAGCACAACCGACCGGATTATGTGCCCAGCGATACCAGACATGAAGGTTCTGGGCCCCGGCGATCAACCCCGCAAAAGGATTAAGAAGCCCCCCACCTCCGACGCCTTGCAGCCATGGCAAGCAGTACACGCAGGGATGCAATTGCACATACATCACCCAATCACCGGCATTCGGCGCGACAAGGCCATAGGGCACCAAGCCATTGCCGCCCGCCACCACCAAGGCGTTACGCTCCGCATGACCGGAAAACCCGACCGCAGGCGCGCCGGGCACTACAGCCAAGGCGCCAACGATTGAAAAGCGTGAATTTCCAAAGACCACGCCATACGGCAAGGCCGCCCCGCCCGCTACGGCATTCCCCAAGGGAAAACCTGCGCCCGGATTGGGCACGGTTGCCAATGCGGCCCAACAAGAGCCGTGGGCAATACCAGCACCCGGTAGGGCCTGGGTATGGGCATGGGTCGCGCACTGTCGGGCCAGTTCCAACGCCTCGAGATAACCTGGATTCATGACGCCGCCGACGGCCACGGTGAACTGATGCAAAACAACCGGCATAAGATTATCCCTATCTTGATCGGGTTGACATCGGGCCGCGGTTGAACTCGTCCAGAATTTCAAGGCCCCTCCAGAGCACGCCAACTGAGACTAGTCGCCGAGATAAAAAATGCAAAATGGAGCGCCACGGCTCATCTACCCCATCCGCACCGCAAACGCCTGGAGCTCCCACACCATCTCGATATGTATCTATCCGCCTGGTGGCTGATCGCGCGACCTCCCCGCCGATTCCGGTGGACTGAGCCTCGTATCCGGCCAGTCCGTCCTGTCTGCGCGGGTCTTTCCCAGACGCCCGCCAACGATACGTGGGCAGGCGTTTTTTTCAGGCGCTCATCCCCAAGCCAGCCTGAATATCGTCACTGCCCAGAAAAATCCGTATCAATGCCCGCCCCTTACTCCTTGTGCACAAGGTAAGGTAGGCAGTAATCATCCGTATCGAGGTGTGCCCGTGGCGTCCTATTCCTTGCGTCAGCTGAAGTACTTCGTCACCACCGTCGAATGTGGCAGCGTCGCTGAAGCGTCCCGCAAGCTGTACATCGCCCAACCGTCGATCGCCACCGCCATCAAGGGTTTGGAAGACAGTTTCGGCGTGCAGTTGCTCATTCGTCATCACGCCCAGGGGGTATCGTTGACGCCCGGTGGCGCGCGCTTCTATCGCAAGGCCCAGGAGCTGTTGCGCATGGCCCGGGAGTTCGAGCAGAACGCGCTGGCCGACAATGATGTGGTCAGCGGGCAGATCGACATCGGCTGCTTCGAAACCGTCGCCCCGCTCTACCTGCCACGACTGATCGCCGGCTTTCGCCAGCGCTTTCCCGGGGTGGAAATCCGCGTGCAGGATGGCGAGCAACAGGAGTTGGTACAAGGTCTCACCGGTGGTCGTTTCGATTTGGCGATTTTCTATGAACACGACCTCGACAGTACCATCGAGACCGAAGCACTCACGGCACCGCAACGCCCCTATGCGCTTCTGCCGGCGGGCCATCGCTTCGCCGATCAGGCCCAGGTGTCGCTGCGCGACCTGGCCCTCGAACCGATGATCCTGCTGGACGTACAACCCAGTCGCACCTATTTCGTGAGCATCTTCGAGGAGCTGGGCCTGACGCCCAACATCGTCTTCAGCTCGCCGTCCATCGAGATGGTGCGTGGCATGGTCGGCCAGTCCTTCGGTTTTGCCGTGCTGGTGACCCGCCCGCACTCCACCTGCACCTACGATGGGCAACACCTGGTGTGCGTCGACATCGCCGAGGACGTGACAGGCTCGGCGTTGGTGGCAGGCTGGCTCAAACGCACCCACCTCACCAAGCCGGCCCAGTTGTTCGTCGACTACTGCAAGGAACAGTTCAGGCAATGGTTGGCCTGACGCCCAGCCAAACACCAAACCCGTGGCGAGGGAGCTTGCTCCCGCTGGGGTGCGAAGCGCCCCCAAACCCAACCAACTGGTTCAATCTGGCACACTGCGATAACAGTGTTGGGGCTGCTGCGCAGCCCAGCGGGAGCAAGCTCCCTCGCCACAAAAAAACACGGGGGGCGCCGCAGGGTTCGGTGTCTAGCGAGCTGCCCAGGCGTTGAAACGTTGCTCCAGCTCTTCGCCATGGTCGACCCAGAACTCGGCATCCACGGCCCGGGCTTCAGCCAGGTTGGCCTCGGCGGTGGGCAACTGTTCCTGTACCGCCGCCGGCAACAACGCGAGTGTCTTGCGATGCACCGGCCCATAAGGGATGTTTTCCGAGAACACCTTCTGGGTCTGCGGCTGGCTGGCAAAGGCAATGAACTGCTCGGCCAAGGCCTTGTTCGGCGTGCCCTTGACCACGGCCCAGTACTCCGGGTCGTACAGGCTCTGTGGCCAGACAATACTCAGCTTCATGCCTTCCTTTTGTGCCGACGCGATGCGCCCGTTATAGGCCGCACTCATCGCCACATCCCCCGCCACCAGCCATTGCGCCGGTTGGGCGCCGGCTTCCCACCATTGGATGTTCGGCTTGATCTGGTCCAGCTTGGCGAAGGCCCGGGACACGCCTTCCGGTGTGTTCAACACCTTGTACAAGTCCTGGGACTTGACCCCATCGGCCAGCAAGGCGATTTCCAGGGTGTACTTGGCCCCTTTGCGCAAACCGCGTTTGCCCGGGTAATCGGCCACATTCCAGAAGTCCGCCCAGGATTTCGGCGCCTTGGCGAGCTTGCTCTGGTCATAAGCCAGGACCATCGACCAGACATAGGTGGCCACGCCACATTCGGTGAGTGCCCCCGGGACAAAATTCGCCGGGTCGCCCAGGGCCGTCTGGTCGAGCTTTTCAAACAAGCCCTCCTCACAACCACGCAGCAACTCGGGGCTTTCCACTTCGACCACATCCCAACTGGTGTGGCCGGCCGCGACCATGGCCTTGATCTTCGACAGTTCGCCGTTGTATTCGCCGGCCACGATGCTTCCCGCACCGCTGGCGTTGAAGGGTTGGAAGTAGGCCTTGTCCTGGGCCTGCTTGGTGGCGCCGCCAAAGGAAATCACGGTCAAGCTCTGGGGCGCGGCCATGACGCTGGTACTCAACAACGCCAGTGCACACGCAATATTGCAACGCAAGGATCTGGACATGAAGCGGTTCCTCGAAATGCCGGCTCGCCCGCACGAGCCGGTGACGGGACTCAAAGGTGACCGTAAACACGGGCGGTATGGTCTACAGCAAAGGCTCTTGTCGGCCTGTTCGTTGTCGCCTGGCTGACCACCAGGAATCTCCGTCCATTGAAATCGTTCTCCTCAGGCACCCTGGCGGTCAGCAATCAATGGGTTCACAGAGATAGCTCGCCAGCCGATCCATCAAGCGATCGCAGGCGGCCATTTGCTCAATGCTCACGTATTCGTCGGGCTTGTGCCCCTGGTCCATGCTGCCGGGGCCACAGACCACCGTTGGCACGCCGGCCTGGTGAAACAGGCCGCCTTCGGTGCCGAAAGCGACGGTGCCGAAAGCCTCGCTGCCGCATAGTCGCGCGACCAGTTGGGCGGCGGCGCTGTCAGGCGCGGTCGCCAGGCCCGGGTAGGCGGACAGCGCTTCAAAACGGATCGCCGTGTCGCTCGCTACCGCCTGCATCGCCGGCAGCAGGGTTTGTTCGGCATACCCCTGCAATTGCTCGGCCACCACCTGCGGATCGAAACCCGGCAAGGCGCGCACTTCGAAATCGAAGCGGCAATCGGCTGGGACGATGTTCAACGCCGTACCGCCCTGGATCACGCCGACCTGTACCGTCGAATAAGCCGGATCGAAGCGCGCGTCATGCAACGAGGGATCGGCCAGCGCTGCGCCGATCTCCCCCAACCGGCCGATCAGGCGCGCCGCCTGCTCGATGGCATTTACGCCGTAAGGTGCGTAGGCCGAATGACAGGCCGCCCCCTTGATGTGGCAACGCATCGCCAACTTGCCTTTATGCCCCAGTACCGGTTGAAGTTGGGTGGGTTCGCCAATCAGGCACAAGGCTGGTGGGGGAACTCGCCGAACCAACACGTCCAACAGGCTGTGAACGCCCAGGCAACCCACCTCTTCGTCATAGGAGAACGCCAGATGCACCGGTCGCCGAAGCGCGCTGGCGAGAAACATTGGCACCGCTGCCAGAACCGAAGCCAGATACCCCTTCATGTCCGCCGTACCCCGCCCGAACCATTTGCCGTCCATCTCGCTCAGGCAGAACGGCTCGACCGTCCAGGCTTGTCCGTCCACCGGCACTACATCGGTGTGTCCGGACAACACCACGCCACCGGGCGCCGCGGGGCCGATGCTCGCCAGCAGGTTGGCCTTGGTGCGCTCGGCGTTATAGATCAGCTCGCTGTCCACACCCAGCCCTTGCAAGTAGTCGCGCACGAACTCGATCAAGGCCAGGTTCGACTCGCGGCTGACCGTGGCAAAACCCACCAACCGTTCGAGCAACACGCGGCTGCGCAGCTCACTCATCGCCCGGCACTCCATAACTTGGCGCCTGGGTCGGATCGAGTGCGCGGATCAGGTAATCCTGCAGTTGCGGCTGATAGGCGAGCCAGAGTCTTTCCAGTTCGTCGATGGGATTTTCCTCGGCCCAATCCACCCGCAGATCGACGATGGGCCAGGTCAGGTCGTCAACCACCGACAGCGCCGCCGAATGCACCGGCCCGGCTTCACCGCCCGCCGCCTGCCCGGCCTGCAACGCATTCATCAAGCGTGCGGCAAGACAACCACCGCTGCGCTCGAAGGCCGCGACCATGGCCTCGATCCCCGCACCATTGGCCAATAGATTGCCGGCCGCCACGCATTGCTCTCCGGCCACTGCGTTGTGGGTGCCCAGGGTGTGTTCGCCGCTGAACATCGCCGTGCGCCCCTCGGCATCGATCACCGCCACCTGGCGGTATTGGCTGTAGCCATTGCGTGCCAGGGTCCGCTCCAGCGCCGCCTGCGCCACCAGGCCGCCAGCCAGCTCATCAAGAATCTGTGGTCCCAGGGCCGGCAGGGTGATGTTCTGGCTCGACACCGCACCGACGCCCGCCCGCAACCACGGGCAACGGGCGCCGACGGCAATGCTCGAGGAGCTGATGGCGATACCCAACTGGCCGGTTTCGGCACAGCGTCCAACGATGGAAAAGGTCATGTTCCGTTCCTTTATTCAGGGATCACCGCGATCACGTCGATTTCCATCAGCCACTGCGGTTGGCCGAGGGCACTGACCACCAGCCCGGTGGAGATCGGAAACACACCCTTGAGCCACTTGCCGACCTCCTGGTACACCGGCTCGCGGTAACGCGGGTCGATCAGGTAAGTCGTGGTCTTGACGATATGGCTCAAGTCGCTGCCGGCTTCTTCCAGCAACTGCTTGACGTTGCGCATGGCTTGCTCGGCCTGGGCGCGTGGATCGCCAAGCCCCACCAGTTGGCCGTTGAAGTCCGTGCCGACCTGGCCGCGCACATAAACGGTGTTGCCGGCGCGCACGGCCTGGCACAGGTCGTTGTCCAGCGTCTGGTTCGGGTAGGTGTCCTTGGTGTTGAACATGCGAATACGTGTGTGAGTAGGCATCAGCGGACTCCCGAGAGACTGGTTTTCGAACGGTGTGAATCGCTGTCGAGCGCCGAAGCCTGGCGCTGGGCAGCATCTTGATAAGCGAGGTAAATGCGTTGCTTCACGATGTGGTCGGCAATATGCCGGGCGTCATGCCAGACGCCCCAGATGAACGCCGAGCCCCGACGTGACAACCACGGCAAGCCGACGAAGTACAGGCCCGGCTCGCTGGACACACCGCGCTGATGCCGAGGCTTGCCATTGGCGCCGAGGGCGTCGACCTTCAACCAGCTGTAATCCACCGAGTAGCCGGTGGCCCAGATAACGCTGGTCACACCGGCGGCGACCAGGTCCAGCGCCAGGATCGGCTGGGTCAGGCACTGCGGGTCGGGCGGCAGGTTGCGGGCTTCAGGTTCAAGGGGCAGATCCAGGCCATTGCGGGCAATGTAGGCATCGGCAGCATCCAGCAGCGCCAGGTAGTTTTCGTCGCCGCGGGCAATGTTTTCGGCAAGATTCGATTCAAAGGTCACCACACTGCCGTTGAACGATTTCGTCAGCCCCACCAGGGTGATGCCCTCGTGGGCCAAGCGGCGGAAATCCACGGTATGGCCGCCACGGGCACCGCTCACCGCGATGGTGACGTGTTCCTTGCCTGGCTGGACCGCCTCGGCGTCCCACTCGCCCAGCACCCCCAGCCACCAGCAGAAATCGCGGTTGCGATAGGCCCGTGGCGGGCGATCATGGGCACCCACCGAAAGATAGACCTGCCTGCCGGCGCGCTGCAGTTCATCGGCGATCTGCACCCCCGACGACCCGGCACCCACCACCAGCACCGCCCCCTCGAGCAACTGCTGCGGATTGCGATACTGCGCAGAGTGAATCTGGGTGACCGTCGCCATCTCAGGTGCGATGGGCGGAATCACCGGTCGCTGGAATGGCCCGGTGGCAACGACCACGTGGATGGCTTCGATCAGGCCCTCGGACGTTTCAATGGTGAACCCCGGGCGGCCGACATTGCGCTCGACTTTCCTGACCTCCACGCCGGTACGGATCGGCGCATTGAACTTGCGCGCATAGGCCTCGAAGTAATCGGCCACTTGATCCTTGGCGGCGAAAGCATCGGGGTCGAGTCCCTCGAATTCCAACCCAGGAAAACGGTCATGCCAGGCCGGGCCGTTGGCCACCAGCGAATCCCAGCGCGCCGTGCGCCAGGCCTCGGCAATCCGATTGCGCTCCACGACCAGGTGAGGCACACCTTGTCTGCTCAAGTGTTCACTCATGGCCACGCCGGCCTGGCCGGCGCCTATAACAAGCGTATCGATGCGTAGGGTTTCAACGGGCATGTCTGTGCACTTCCGGCAGAGGTGGTTCAGGCCGGCATGGCGCCGCCTCGGGTTCTGATTTTTTGTTCTGCGATTGCGACTATCGAAATGAGGTGTCGAGGCGATTGTGTTGGCAGGCGCGGATTTGCGAAACGAGGGTTTTTGTCGTTGCTAGGAAGGAAAAAAATGGGCTATTGCCCGAGCGTGATGATCACGGCAACAAAGCACATCTTATTAGACTTGGAGCACATCGCTCCCGTGGCGAGGGAGCTTGCTCCCGCTGGGCTGCGCAGATCGCATTGGCCAATTCACTGCATCAGTGCCGGAAACGCCTTGAGTTCCAGCTTCTGCATCACCAACCCGATGAACGCCGAAACCGCCAGCGGCAACTGCCGTCGGCTCGGATACAGCACATTCAGGCCGAAGCCGCTGCGTTGGTACTGCGGCAACACGCGCACCAACCTGCCGGCTTCCAGGTCGAGGGCGCTCAGTGCCCCCGGCAGCACGGCGATGCCCAGGCCGGCGACGGTCGCCCTGCGCAACGCTTGGGCGGTGTTGGCGTGGAAGCGGCTGGCGATCTGCACGTGCTCCTCGATGCCGTCCGGGCCGACGAGTCGCCAGTCGGTCAAGCCGCTGGGGTGGGCGAAACTCACGCCGTCGTGGTGAGCCAGGTCCTGCAGCGCAAGCGGTGCGCCGCGTGCGGCAATGTACGCGGGGCTGGCAACCATGCCGTCACCGTCGTTCTGGAGCAGTTGGCGACCGACATACCCCGAGTCCTGCAACGGACCGCCGCGAAAGGCCACGTCGATGCGGTCGGCAATCAGGTCGACACGGGCATCGCTGAGCACGAAATCGAGTTGCACACGCGGGTGCGCGGCTAAAAAGTCGGCCACCCATTCCATCGGGAAAAAATCGAAAAAATCCGCCGGCGCCGCGATGCGCACCAGGCCGCTGGGCTCTTCGCTGCCCATCATCAGTTCCTGCCCTGCCTCCATCAGACCATCCACCGCCTCCACGCAGCGCTCATAAAACCCCTGGCCTACCTGGGTCAACGTGAGTTTGCGGGTCGAGCGCTGCAGAAGTCTCGACTCCAACTGCGCCTCCAACTGTTGGACCCGGCGACTGACGGTGTTGGCAGGCATGCCCAAGCGCCTGGCGGCTTCGGCGAAGCTGCCGCTGCGGACCACCTGGACAAACAGCGCGACATCGTTGAGATCGAGCATGGCGCTCAGATTCCTTCGTTTTATGGATGAGTTCAATCCGATTGTATCGGCTAATCAATCTATTGGCAGGCCCTTATCCTTCTCGCATCGAGGCCCAGCGCCCAAGACTTGGAGGCAACCCCATGAACAGCATCGCCGCAGCACCGCCGCGCGCCATCGTCCATCGCACCACCGGCAGCAGCCACGGGCCGATCACCCGGCTCATGAGCCCCGGCGACCTGGGCCAGCTCTGCAAGCCCTTCGTATTTCTCGATCTCTTCGGGTTCAAGGCCGACGCCATGCAGAGGGGGTTCGGCATGCACCCTCATTCCGGGATCGCCACGCTGACCTACATGATCGAAGGCCAGGTGATCTACGAAGACACCACGGGCCAGTCCGGCACGCTGCCTAGCGGCGGCATGGAGTGGATGCAAGCCGGCAACGGCGTATGGCACACCGCCCGGCCGGTCGATGGCACGCCGATCCAAGGTTTCCAACTCTGGGTGGCGCTGCCGGCGGCAGAAGAAAATGCCCCGGCCCACAGCCTCTACCTGGCGCCCGCCGAGATCCCCCGGGAAGGACCGGCGCGGGTATTGCTCGGCCAATACGGCGCAGCCCGCAGCCGCGTCTCCTCCCCGGCGGACATGAATTACCTCGCCGTGCAGTTGCAGGACAACGAGCGCTGGCGCTACACGCCACCGGCCGGGCATACCGTCGCCTGGCTGGCGGTCAACGGCGGCAGCCTCGACGCTGGCGGCAACGTCAATACCGGAGAAATGGTGGTGTTCGAAGAGTCCGTCGCGGCCATCGACATCGTTGCCCGGGGCGCGACGTCCTTCGTGCTGGGCTCGGCAGTCAAGCACCCCCACGACCTGGTGATGGGCTATTACTCCGTGCACACCAGCCAGGCCGCCCTGGAAAAGGGTGAGAAGGAAATCCAGCGCATCGGCGCCCAGTTGCAACAAGAGGGTCGGTTGGCCTGACCGCCCCTCGACTCAATCCCTGTTCATACCCGCTCCCTTAGAGGTGAATCATGACTGACATCGGTCTCGATCTTCTGTTGTCCCGTACTCAAGTCGGCAAGCTGTCCCTGAAAAACCGCATGGTCATGGCGCCGATGACCCGCAGCCGCGCAGGAGCAGGCGATGCAGCCACGCCCCTGATGGCCGAGTACTACAGCCAACGCGCCAGCGCCGGCCTGATCATCAGCGAAGGCTCCCAGGTGTCGGCCCAGGGCAAGGGTTACCTGCGTACGCCAGGGATCTTCACCCGCGAACAAATCGCCGGCTGGAAACAAGTGACCGACGCAGTGCATGCCCAGGGCGGTCAGATCTTCCTGCAGCTCTGGCACGTAGGCCGTCTTTCTCATCCGCTGGTGCAGGTCAACGGCGCCCAGCCCGTGGCCCCTTCGGCGATCAAGGCCGATGGCGAGATCTACACGCCCGAAGGCCTCAAACCCTACGAACTGCCACGGGCATTGGAGCTCGATGAAATGCCAGGCGTGGTCGCCGACTTCCGCCAGGCTGCGGCCAACGCGAAACTGGCCGGGTTCGACGGCGTGGAGATTCATGGCGCCAACGGTTACTTGATCGACCAGTTCCTGCGTGACGGCACCAACCAACGTACCGATGCCTATGGCGGCTCGATCGAGAACCGTGCGCGTTTGCTCAAGGAAGTGGTCGAGTCGGTGATCGAAGTCTTCGGTGCCAGCCGAGTCGGCGTTCGCCTGTCGCCGATCTTCAGTTACTTCTCGATGAGCGACAGCAACCCGCAGGCGACTTTCGACTACACGGCCCGGATGCTCAGCCGTTATGGCCTGGCTTACCTGCACATCGTGGAACTGGGCGAAGGCCCGTTCGACTTCCTGGAACTCAAACGCCGCTTCGGCGGGCCCTACATTGCCAACGGCGGCTACAGCGCCGAACGTGCAGCCGCGGCCATCAGCCGTGGTGAAGCAGACCTGGTAGCGTTCGGCACGCCGTTTCTGGCGAACCCGGACCTGGTGGAACGATTCAAACGGGGCCAAGCGCTGAACGCTCCTGACGCGTCGACGTTCTACCAGGGCGACGAACGTGGTTATACCGATTATCCGACCCTGACTAAAGCCTAAGCAGACCAGCAGGCTTAACGCCCGAGACCTGTGGGAGCGAGCCTGCTCGCGAAAGCGATGTGTCAGTCACCCTCCATACCGACTGCCCCCGCGCCATCGCGAGCAGGCCTTGCTCCCACAGCTCCTGCTCAAACAAATCTGATGGGTGTACCTCCGCAAGAGCCAGGCCGGCTGTCAGGCCGCCATCGCGAGCAGGCTCGCTCCCACACGCTTTTGCATGGGCACCCCCTGGCGGGGTCAGATGCTCTCAGACACATCGATCTGCAGCGGCACCACCCGCTTCGGCGCCGGTCCGGGTGGCGAGGCTGTCGCGGCCTCGACCAGGGCGTCGACGGCCTGCTCCGCCAGCGCCACGACCGGATGCGACAGCACGGCCTGAACCAGCCCCGCCTTCAACGCGTCACGCGTCAGAGGCGTCAGGTCATGACACACCACGATGGGCAAGCGAAGCTGTTGCTCCTTGAAGCCCCGCAATGCCCGCAACACCCCCGCAATGCCGCCTCCGGCCACGTAAAGCCCGACAAGATCAGGTTCCGCCGTGAGCAAGTCCAACGTGTTGCCATAGGCGAATTCATCGTCCTCCAGCGTCAGGCGCGAGGCGAGCAGTTCCCATTCACTGGAGTGATCCGCCAGATAACTGCGAAAGCTCAGCTCACACAACTCCTGGCACTGGAAACGCTGGCTGCTGAGCATGACGGCCACCGGCCCGGGTTGGCCGGCAAGGCGACTGACGAACCAGCCCGCCGTGCGCCCGGTCAGGCGATTGTCCAGGCCTGCGTAACCGGTACCGGCGGCGCTGGACAGCTCCGACAGCAGCGCCACCACCGCAACACCGGTCTCGCGCAATTGCGCAACCGCCTCCCGGACCCGGGGATGATCCACCGCCACCACGCCCAGGCCGTCCACTTGGTCGCGCAAGGCCAGGATGCGTTGCGCCACCGTGACCGGGTCGAGATCGTCCAGATAACCGATGACCACACGAATCCGCGCGCGGGTGCAGGTCGCGGCGGCGTTCGACAACGCGTGGGCGAGCCCCTGGTAAAAAGGCACGCCGCTTTTCTGCAACAGGAAGCCAAGCCGCAAGGTCGGGCGGTCGTTGAGCACTCGCTGCTCGATAACGCCCTTGGCATGGAACCCCAACCGCGCGGCCGCCGCGGCGATGCGCTGGGCGGTGTCGGCGCGCACGTCGGCACGCAGGTTCAGCACCCGGTCGACGGTGGACAGGCTGACTCCGGCTTCTCGAGCGACATCGGCCATCGTGGGACGCAGTTTACGACGTGGTTTTTCTGACATGTCTTGACACCTCTTCGAGGCATCATGAGGGGTTTTGACAGATTAAGCCATCACCCCATGGCCCCCTCTGCGGCAACCCAATAGCATCAGGCCAAGCACATAAAAACAAACACAGCCGGAGTCCCCCATGACGATCCACATTTGCACCGCGCCTTGCTGCTGGGGCGTCGACGACGTCAAGAACCCTTTCCTGCCTCCGTGGCGCCGAGTGCTTGGCGAAGCGGCCGAGGCCGGCTACCGCGGCATCGAGCTGGGGCCGTACGGTTACCTGCCGTTAGACGTCGGAACCGTCAGCCCAGCCTTGTCCGAACTTGATCTGCATGTGGTCGCCGGGACGATCTTCGACGACTTGGTAAGCCCCGCCAACCTGCCTGAACTGCTGCGCCAGACCCACGACATCTGCACGCTGCTCAAACAACTGCCGCCCATGGAACGGCAAGCCGGGCAGCGTCATGCCGGGCCCTACCTGGTGATCATCGACTGGGGCCACGAGGAACGTGACTACGCGGCCGGCCACTCCGACCGCGCCCCGCGCCTGGACGATGCACGCTGGAACACCATGATGACGCACATCCGCGCCATCGCCGACCTCGCCTGGCACACCTACGGCATCCGCGCCGTCATCCATCCTCACGCCGGTGGCTACATCGAGTTCGCCGATGAATTGGCGCGCCTGATGGACGAGATTCCCGATGAAGTCGCCGGGCTGTGCCTGGACACCGGGCACCTCTACTACGCCGGCATGGACCCGGTCGCCTCGTTGCGCACCTACGCCCATCGCCTAGACTACCTGCACTTCAAGGACATCGACCCGGTGGTTTTCGACCAGGTGCTGAACGAACACATCCGTTTCTTCGCCGCTTGCGCCCGGGGCGTGATGTGCCCCATCGGGCGTGGTGTCATCGACTACCCAGCGCTGCACAGCCTCGTGCATGAATTGGGTTACCAGGGCTGCATCACCGTCGAACAGGAACGCGACCCGCGCAACGCCGGGACCAGCCTGGACGACGTAGCGGCCAGCCGCGCCTACCTGGCCCGAATCGGTTTCTGATCAGCACAAGGACAAACCCCATGATCAACGGCAGCAAAACCCTTACGCGTCCCATCCGCTGGGCCATGGTCGGTGGCGGTGAACACAGCCAGATCGGCTACATCCACCGCTCGGCCGCCCTGCGCGACCGGAACTTCGAATTGCTCGCCGCGGCGCTGGATATCGATCCCGCCCGCGGCCAGGCCTTTGGCGAGCAACTGGGTATCGACCCTGCGCGCTGCTATCCGGACTACCTGAGCCTGTTCGAGCTGGAGGCACAACGTCCCGATGGGATCGAGGCGGTGTCGATCGCCACGCCCAACGGCACCCACTACGCCATCACCCGCGCCGCTCTGGAAGCCGGGCTGCATGTGGTCTGCGAAAAGCCGCTGTGCTTTACCCTCGAACAGGCCGAGGCACTGCGCACCCTGGCGCAATCCAAGGGGCGCATCGTTGGCTTGACCTACGGCTACGCCGGGCACCAGTTGATCGAACAGGCCCGGGAGATGATCGCGGCGCAGGCATTGGGCGAGATCCGCATGGTGCACATGCAGTTTGCCCATGGTTTTCACAGTGCGCCGGTGGAGGCGCAGAACCAGGCCACCCAGTGGCGCGTCGACCCGCGCCAGGCCGGGCCCAGCTACGTGCTGGGGGATGTCGGCACCCACCCGTTGTACCTGGCCAAAGTGATGCTGCCCGACCTCAAGATCAAACGCTTGATGTGCAGCCGGCAAAGCTTCGTCGCCAGCCGCGCCCCGTTGGAGGACAACGCCTACACCTTGATGGAATACGAAGGCGGCGCCATGGGCATGGTCTGGTCCAGCGCGGTGAATGCCGGTTCCATGCATGGGCAGAAAATCCGCGTGATCGGCTCCCGTGCCAGCCTTGAATGGTGGGACGAACGGCCCAACCAACTGAGCTTCGAGATCCAGGGCCAACCCGTGCAGATCCTGGAGCGCGGCATGGGCTACCTGCACCCCGACGCGCTGCAGGACGACCGCATCGGTGGCGGCCATCCCGAAGGGTTGTTCGAAGCCTGGTCCAATCTCTATCGCCGCTTCGCCTTGGCCATGGATGCGGCCAACCATGGCGACAGCGCGACGCTGGCCGCCCTGCGCTACCCCGACATCAACGCCGGCGTGGAAGGCGTACGCTGGGTCGAACGCTGCGTTGAATCAGCCAACCGGGATTCAACCTGGGTCGCCTATTGACCCCTGTGGCGAGAGGATTTATCCCCGCCGGGGCGCGAAGCGGCCCCCGACATTCCATTCTGATACACCGCAGTAGCAGATCCATTTGGGACCGTTTCGCGGTCCAGCGGGGATAAATCCCCTCGCCACAGCAAGCTCCCTCGCCACGGTAATGAGCGTTTCCTAAGGAGAACAACAATGAAAATCGCCCTCGACCCCTACATGCACCGCCACCTGAGCCTGCCGGACCTGTGCCGCAAGACCGCCGAGCTCGGCTACGAATACCTGGAGCTGTCACCACGGGAAGACTTCCTGCCCTGGTGGGTACGCCCCCGCGCCCACAAGGAGCGCATCGCCGAGTTCAAGAAAGCCCTGCGCGACCATAACCTGCAACTGGCCTCGCTGTTACCGATGTATCGTTGGGCCAGCCCCCATGAAGACGAACGCCGGGCAGCGGTGAATTACTGGAAGGAAGCCATCCAGGTCGCCGTGGAGATGGGCTGCACGACCATGAATTCAGAGTTCGGTCGCGGGCCTTCACCGGATCGCGGGCATAAAGTCAGCTGCTGCGGTGGCGTGCACAGCCATGAGTCCAGCGAAGCGGCCTGGTGGCGCTCGATGGAGGAACTGGTGCCGATCCTGGAAAGCGAGGGCGTCACGCTGAACGTCGAACCGCATCCGGAAGACTGGTGCGAAACCCTGCACCCGGCCCTCGACATGCTCAAGACCATCGGCTCGGACAACGTCAAGTTCCTTTACTGCACGCCGCACACCTTCTACTTCGGCGATGACATGAAGGCCATGATCGCCGAGGCCGGGTCGATGATCGCCCATGTCCACATCGCCGATACCTACAACCACAAGGCCTCCTCCGGCCTGCGCTACATCGTCAACCCACCTGGCGCCAAAGTCACCGTCCACCAACACATGGACATGCACCAGGGCGAGATCGACTGGGACCTGTTCTTCAGCGAACTGGCCAAGACCGGCTTCGACGGCATCGTCACCGCCTGCGTGTTCGGCTGGGAAGAACGGGCGGATGACTCCGGGCGCTTCATGCGCAAGGAAATCCAGGCCTACATCGACAAGTACTTCAGGTAGACGGGTTCATTCCAACAACCCGACCAGCCGCGGCTCGATCGCCTGTTCACTCACCTCAAGCAGCGCCAGCGTCACCGGTAACTTGAACCGCCGCCGGCCGGCGCTGCCAGGGTTGAGATAAAGCCGCTCGCCACGCCATTCGATCAGCGGTTTATGGGAATGGCCGGTGATCACCAGCCTCACGCCCGGGTCGAGTGCTGCCGGCACATCCGCGAGGTCATGGACCAATAGGACCTGCCACCCCCCCAGGTCGAATTGCAGGCAATCGGCAAGGTGCCCTGCCCACTCGGCCTCCAGGTCGTTGTTTCCGCGCACCACGTGCAGCTCGCCGATGGCAGCCAGGGCGTCGAGGATTTCCGGGCTGCCGATATCGCCGGCATGAATGATCCGCTCACAGCCTTGCAGCGCGGCAAGCGCTTCGGGGCGCAGCAGGCCGTGGGTATCGGAAATGACGCCAACTTTCATGAAACCTTTCTCCCCAATCGTGTGTCGCCGGTTATACCTGCCTCGTCGCAGCTAGCTAACGTGCTGAAATCGAATAAGATAGGCTTCGCATCAATAGTGCGCAGACCCGTCGTAAAAGGAAATGTTGATGCTCGGACGCAAACGGCCAGAGCCAAAGATCGAAAGCTCTGATGAAGCCTTTTCCCCCCAAGCAGTCCGGGCCGGAGCGGCATTGCGCCTGACCGTGAGCTTCATGCTGGTAGTCATCATCGCCTTCCTGGCCGTCGAAGGCTGGCGGACCTGGCGCGACTACCGCGCCGCTTTTGCGTCTGCCCGGGATTCAGTGACGAACCTGGCACGGGCGACGGCCCAGCACGCCGAAGATACCATTCGACAAGTGGATGTGGTCACCGCTGCCCTCGCCGAACGCGTGGAGGGCGACGGCCTGCAGAACCTGGACGTGCCGCGCATCCATAAGCTATTGGTGCAGCAGGCCGCGATCATGCCGCAACTGCACGGGTTGTTTATCTATGGCCCGGACGGTCAGTGGCTGGTAACGGACAAGGAAAACATTCCGGAGCCGGCGAACAATGCCGACCGCGACTACTTCCAGTATCACCGTACTCACGAGGACCGAAGCGTGCGCATCGGCACAGTGATCAAGAGCCGATCCACCAACGACCTGATCATCCCTGTCTCCCGGCGCTTGAACAATCCCGACGGCTCATTCGCCGGTGTGCTGCTCGGAACGGTCAAGGTCAGCTATTTCGTCGATTACTACGGTGACTTCAAGATCGATGACAAAGGGGCGCTGGTCCTGGCGACACGCAGCGGAACGATTCTGGTGCGCCGTCCTTTCGTCGCCTCGGTGATTGGCAAGAGCCTGGTCAATAGCGTGATCTTCAGGAACTACTTGCCCACGTCGAATCAGGGCGTCGCGGAGGCCAGGGCCGTCGTCGACGATACCGAGCGGCTGTATGGCTATCGCGCCTTGACCACCTATCCGCTGGTGGTGGAAGCCGGCTTGTCCCGCGAATCGATCATCGCGCCCTGGCGCCGCGATTTGCTCAAGACCGGTCTGGTGCTGATTTTCCTGATCGCGGTACTGGTGGGCTTCGGGCTCATCGTATTGAGCCAACTGCGCTACCGCATGACCATGGAGAAGCAGATTCGCAGCGCCCACCAGGCCATGCGCGACATGGCGCTGACCGACAGCCTGACCGGGCTGGGCAACCGCAGGCGACTGGACATCGCCCTGGCCGATGAACTACGCCTGGCCAGGCGCCAGGGTTCGTCCCTGGCCCTGATCATGCTCGACGTCGATTACTTCAAACGTTTCAACGACCGGTACGGCCATGCCGCCGGCGATGATTGCCTGCGGGCGATTGCCGCCGCGATCGGGCAGACCATCAAAAGGCCGGCCGATCTGGCGGTCCGCTATGGCGGTGAAGAGTTCACCGTGTTGCTGCCAAACACCGACAGCGCCGGTGCCGCCAAGGTCGCCCAGCAAATCCTCGAAGCCGTCAGGGCCTTGAACATTGAACACGGCGATCATCCGTTGGGCCTGGTGACTGTCAGCGCGGGCGTCACCACCAGCCAGCCGAGCGGCGAGGACGTCACCCCGGCCATGCTGATCAAGGCTGCCGACGCCTTCCTGTACCTGGCCAAGAACACCGGGCGAAACCGCTGGTGCAGCGCCGGCTCGACGCCGGAGTGAGCCCCGCGGGAGCGCCGCGCATCGGTCAGGATCGCGCAAACCCAAGGCCACAGGTGCCGACCAGGCGCCTGGCGGCTACAATGCTCGCTTCGTCCGTGACCAGCCTGATAAAAAATACATGTCCTTGCCCAAACATCATCTGGAATTGCTCAGCCCCGCCCGCGACGTGACCATCGCCCGCGAGGCCATCCTGCATGGCGCCGACGCCGTGTACATCGGTGGCCCGAGTTTCGGCGCGCGTCATAACGCCTGCAACGAGGTGGGCGATATCGCCCGGCTGGTGGAGTTCGCCCATCGCTACCACGCCCGGGTGTTCACCACGATCAATACCATCCTGCACGACAATGAACTGGAGCCGGCCCGCCAGCTGATCCACCAACTGTACGACGCCGGCGTCGACGCACTGATCGTCCAGGACCTGGGGGTGATGGAGCTGGATATCCCGCCCATCGAGCTGCACGCCAGCACCCAGACCGACATCCGCACCCTGGCGCGGGCCAAGTTCCTCGACCAGGCCGGTTTCTCGCAACTGGTCCTGGCCCGTGAGCTGAACCTGCAGGAAATCCGTGCCATCGCCGACGAAACCGAAGCGGCCATCGAGTTCTTCATCCACGGCGCGCTGTGCGTGGCCTTTTCCGGCCAGTGCAACATCTCCCATGCCCAGAACGGCCGCAGCGCCAACCGTGGCGACTGCTCCCAGGCCTGTCGCCTGCCCTACACCTTGAAGGACGACCAGGGCCGGGTCGTCGCCTATGAAAAACACCTGCTGTCGATGAAAGACAACAACCAGAGCGCCAACATCCGCGATCTGGTCGACGCCGGCGTGCGCTCATTCAAGATCGAAGGGCGCTACAAGGACACGGGCTATGTGAAGAACATCACCGCCTATTACCGCCAGCGCCTGGACAATGTCCTCGAAGACCGCCCGGACCTGGCCCGCGCGTCCAGCGGCCGTACCGCGCACTTCTTCGTCCCCGATCCGGACAAGACCTTCCACCGTGGCAGCACCGACTATTTCGTCAGCGAGCGCAAGATCGACATCGGCGCCTTCGATTCGCCAACGTTCACTGGCGTGCCGGTGGGCGTGGTGGAGAAAGTCGGCAAGCGCGACCTGCAAGTGGTGACCTTCGATCCGCTGTCCAACGGCGATGGGCTCAACGTGCTGGTCAAGCGCGAAGTCGTCGGTTTCCGCGCCAACATCGCCGAGCCCAAGGGTGAATTCGAAGAGGACGGCCAGAAGCGTTACCGCTACCGCGTCGAACCCAACGAGATGCCGGCGGGCATGTACCAGTTGCGCCCCAACCATCCGTTGAGCCGCAACCTGGATCACAACTGGCAGCAAGCCTTGCTCAAGACCTCCTCCGAGCGCCGGGTCGGCCTGGCCTGGGTTGCGCGCCTGAGTGAAGCGCGCCTGGAACTGACCGCTACCAGCGAGGAAGACATCAGCGCCAGCGTCACCCTGGACGGGCCGTTCGGCCTGGCCAACAAGCCGGAACAAGCCCTGGAACAATTGCATGACCTGCTTGGTCAGCTGGGCACCACCGAGTACCACGCCACCGCAATCGAGCTGGATGCGCCCCAGGCGTTCTTCATCCCCAACTCGCAGCTCAAGGCGTTGCGCCGTGAAGCCATCGAAGCCCTCACCGCCGCCCGCATCGAGGCCCACCCACGCGGTGGCCGCAAGGCCGAGACCAGCCCGCCGCCGGTGTACCCGGAGTCGCACCTGTCGTTCCTGGCCAACGTCTACAACCAGAAGGCCCGGGATTTCTATCACCGCCACGGGGTCAAGTTGATCGACGCCGCGTTCGAGGCCCACGAGGAAACCGGCGAAGTGCCGGTGATGATCACCAAGCACTGCCTGCGCTTCTCGTTCAACCTCTGCCCCAAGCAGGCCAAGGGCGTCACCGGCGTGCGCACCAAGGTCGCGCCGATGCAACTGATCCACGGGGATGAAGTGCTGACGCTGAAGTTCGACTGCAAACCCTGCGAGATGCACGTGGTCGGCAAGATCAAGGGGCACATCCTTGACCTGCCATTGCCCGGTAGCACGGCGCAGCCCGTGGTCGGCTACATCAGCCCTGAAGACCTGCTCAAGACGATCCCCCGCGCACCGCATTAAGCATGAGCAATGTGGGAGCTTGCTCCCACATTGGGCTGAGGGTGTTCACTACACTTATGAACAGATCCCTTGTGGGAGCGAGCCTGCTCGCGATAGCGGTGGGCCAGCTTGTAGAGAGACTGACCGGACCACCGTCATCGCGAGCAGGTCAACATTCAACTCAGACCAGATGGGTGCCAGCTCTCCCACACTGTTTTTCATTTCTGCGCCGTTTTTGCCTCACTGTGCGACAGATTCCCCCGCAAGACTCCCCTACCCCGCACTCGCCTGTTAGGTTGTAAATGTTTGTGTCACAAATCAGACACTTAACCCCTACAGCCTGCAAAGGAATGCCCAGCAATGGACTTCTCGCTCAAACACCTGGCCATGGCCACCCTGATGCTGTCCAGCCTCGCATCGATGACCACGCCGGCCTTCGCCAACATCACCGCCCAACAAAGCGCGGCCATCGTCAAAACCTTCTCTGACACCTCAGTCACGGATTTCCGGCAGTTCCTGGCAAGCGTGGCCAAGAGCGACCTGGCCAAGACCGCCAACCTCGGCCCGGCCATCGATGCCTTCGTCGCTAACAAAACCCTTTCGGCTGAACAGCAGAACGAAATCCATCGCCTGCTGGGCCTCTATGCCCGAGTGAAGTACGGCAACGCAGCCACCGAGACGCTGAAGGAACTGGTCGCCATCCCGACCTTTCGCAAGGACGGCGTAGCCCAGCACGAGAACCCGGAGTTCCTCAAGATCGCCGCCAAGATCAAAAGCCTGGCCGAGTCTTTCAACCTGAACTTCCGCAACGTCGACAACCGCGTCTATGAGATTTCCCTCGACGGCAGCGGCGACGAAGTCGTGGGCATTCACGCCCATGCCGATGTGGTGCCGGTGACGCCGGAAAACTGGGTGCTCAAGGACGGCACCCGTCTCGATCCGTTCAAGGTCACCCTGGTGGGCGACCGCATGTATGGCCGCGGCACCGAGGATGACAAGAACGGTATCGTCGTGGCGCTCTACGCCATGAAAATCATCAAGGAAGAGAAACTGCCGCTGGCGCGCAATTTCAAGCTGCTGGTCGACACCACCGAGGAAACCACTGGCGACGCGATCCCCTATTACTTCGAACGCAACCCGACGCCCAGCTACAACCTGGCGCTGGATGGCGGCTACCCCGTGATCATTGCCGAGAAAGGCTACGGTACCGTCATGGCGAACTTCACCCGGCGTGCCGCACAGGGCAAGGGAGCAGAAATTACCGCGCTGACGGGCGGTCTGGCGACCAATCAGATTCCGTCGACCTCCGTTGCCACCTTCGCCAGCGACAAGCCCGCCGAACTGGCCGCCAGCCTGCTCAAAGCCGCGACCGACTATGCCAAGCGTAACGGTGGCAACTTCGAAGTGAGCACCCAGGTCGTCGGCAAGGACGTCAAGCTGACCTTCACCGGCGTTTCCGCGCACTCCTCCGAACCCGAATCCGGCGTCAACCCGGTGGCGAGGATGCTGGACTTCATCAACAGCCTCGACGGCAAGGTCGCACTCAAGCACAACCACATCACCGACGCCGCTCGCTACGCCGCCGACAACTGGGGCCTGGACTACCTGGGTAGCAAACTGGGGATTGGCTTTTCCGATGCCTTCATGGGCCCGCTGACCGCGTCCCTGACCTACGTTGGCATGGATGAAAAAACCTTCAAGCTGGCGGTCAACCTGCGAGTGCCAGTCGGCAAGACCCCCGAGGCCCTCAAGACTGAAATTGCCGACAAGCTGACCGCCTGGAGCAAGAAGTCCCACGTTGCGGTGGCCTTCGACTGTTCCGTTGACGCGCCGATGTACCGCAACCCCGAGGGTGAATGGGTCAAGGCCCTGTTGGCCGTCGCCACTGAGAATCTCGGCATGGAACACAAATACGGCACCTCCGCTGGCGCCACATCGGTCCACGACTTGCCCAACGGCGTGCAGTTCGGCCTGGCGATGCCCGACGTCAAGTACACCGGCCACAACGACAACGAGTTCAAGACGGTCGAGCAGTTCCTGTTGGACTTGCAGATCGTGACGGAAATGATGGGACGGATCGGGCAGTTGCCGAAGCTCTGATCGGCCCAGCACGGGACCGTTATCAAGGTCTGTTGGTTTTCATTGTGGCGAGGGGATTTATCCCCGTTGGGCTGTGCAGCAGCCCCAGGATGTTGCGGTCGCTGCGCAACCGAGCGGGGATAAATCCCCTCGCCACAGGTTTATTTCATTCCTTCAGGTGGGTTGCGCTTGGGTCAATGACCTTGGCGGTAATGTCCACCAGCTCCAACCCCCAATCACCGTGCAGGTACCAGTCCTCCCCGATCATCTCGGCCGGGTGCATCGTGCGATCGGCACCGTTGCCACAGGCCAGCGCACTGGTCGGACAGTAACGATCACAGCCCCAACAAATGCGCTCGGGATGTTTGGGACTGATGGGAAAAGGCTTTGCCATGACGACCCCTTTTGACCGATGGGTGTACCCGCACCCTAGCGCGTCGGGGCCCTGCCTCCCTTGATCCCGATCAAGAACAGCCGCACGGCAGCGAACCGACGTTCGCCGATCAAAAATTCGCGCTGAAAATTGACAAGAATCATTATTATTCGCAGCAAAGCTTCCTAGACTCGGCCATCTCTAACGTCGTCCAGGAAGTCACCATGCGTACCCTTGCTCCGCTGTCCCTCGCCCTGCTGTTTCTCGCACCGCTGGCCCAGGCCAAGGAATACCCCATCGGCGAACCGCAAATATGCCCGGGGCTGGAGGTCGGTGCGGTGTATCTGCAGCCGATTGAAATGGCACCGGCCGGGATGATGCGGGCCACGGCCGATTCCGACGTCCACCTGGAAGCCGACATCCGCGCCACGGCGGACAACAAGCAGGGCTTCCAGGAAGGCAGTTTCGTGCCCTATCTCAATGTGTCGTTCCAACTGAAGAAACAAGGCAACGACACCGAGCTCAAGGGTGACTTCCACGCCATGGTCGCCAACGACGGGCCGCACTATGGCGACAACGTCAAGCTGCTCGGCCCTGGCAAATATCAACTGACCTTCACCGTCCTGCCACCTGGCGGCCACGGCTCCCTCGGTCGTCATACCGACAAGGAAACCGGCGTGGCACCCTGGTTCGACCGCTGCGAACTGCATTACGAATTCGTCTACGCCGGGATCGGTAAAAAAGGCGGGTACTGAGCATGGGCCGCTCCTCCTGCCGCCGGCACATCGCGGCTCATCGACGCCTGGCCTGGTTGACGCTGGCCGGCTTGATGCTGCCCTCGATCGCCCATGCCGAACTGCCGACCTACGAGTTGAGCATCCGCGACGGGCATTTCACGCCGCCGCAACTGGAAGTGCCAGCCGGGCAACGCTTCAAGATCGTGCTGAAGAACGTCGGCCAGGGCCCGGCGGAGTTCGAAAGCACGCCATTGCGCGTAGAGAAAGTGCTCTCGCCCGGCGTCACCACCTTCGTGGTGATCCACCCGTTGCGCCCGGGGCACTATCCGTTTTTCGATGAATTCAATCCGCAACTGCCCGAGGGCGGGATTCTCGCCCGGTAATCGGCCAGCAAGAGGCATTTGCATGACTCAATCGATGTTTATTGTCTGGCGCGAAAGCGTCGAGGCGTTGTTGGTGATCGGGATTCTCCAGGCCTGGGTCAGCCGGCAGCAACAAGCCAGCCAACTGCTGCGCTACGTATGGGCCGGCGCGGCGCTGGGCTTGCTGCTTTCCGGCGTGCTGGCCGGGCTGATCCTGCTGGCCGGCGAAGCCATGAGCGGTACCGCCAATGAATGGTTCCAGGCGTCGTTGGCCCTGGTCGCCAGCCTGCTGATCGTGCAGATGGTAGGCTGGATGCACCGGAACGCGCGGACGCTCAAGCATGACTTGACGCGCCACGCCGACCAGCGCCTGAGCCGCCAGGGCGGCCTCGGGCTGTTGCTGCTGGCGTTACTCGCCGTGAGCCGCGAAGGCAGTGAAACCGTGGTTTTCCTGTACGGTGCCGGCGCGCGCCTGCAAGGGCCGCAACTGGGCCTGTTCGCCGTCGGTGCGCTGGCCGGGCTGGTACTGTCGTTGCTGACCGTCTCCTTGTTGCACAGCAGTCGCCGGTTCATCTCATGGCCGCGGTTCTTTGCCATCAGCGAAGCGATCCTGCTGCTGTTGGGCGCGGCGTTGCTGGTCAGTGGTATCGAGCGGGTCGGCGGGCAACTGCTTGCGATGGATTGGCCCGAGGCGGTGTATCGCGGCATTGGCGACGCATTGTGGGACAGCAGCGCGATACTCGACGACGGTCATGGTTTCGGTGGGTTCCTGGCGGATTTCACCGGCTATCGAGCCAGCCCGAGCGCGATGACACTGCTGGTGTGGCTGGGCTATTGGGGCTTAGTCGCGGGCTGGCTGCGCCCACGCAAGGCGGAAAACCTGCCATGCCCGACCTGAACCCCTGGCTCCAGCGCCTGGGCGACGGCATGCGGCGCCACGGTGCAACCATTCGTGCCGTGCAATGGGCGGTGGTGCTGTTCTACGCGGTGCTGCTGGTGGTGCCGGCCCTGTCGGCGCTGCCCAGCAGCCAGGCGCGTCTGTTCGACAACCTCACGCTGCTGGCGCAGTTTCTGTTCTGGGGCCTGTGGTGGCCGTTCGTGCTGCTGTCGATCGTGCTGTTCGGTCGCCTCTGGTGTGGCGTGTTGTGCCCGGAAGGCGCCCTGAGCGAATGGGCCAGCCATTACGGCAAGGGCCTCGGGGTGCCGCGCGGGTTACGCTGGGCCGGCTGGCCGACCCTGGCGTTCTGCCTGACCACGGTCTACGGCCAGTTGATCAGCGTGTACGACTATGCCCAGGCGGCGCTGCTGATCCTGGGTGGCTCGACCGTTGCCGCGGTGATCGTCGGCCTGTTGTTCGCCCGGGGCAAGCGGGTGTGGTGCCGTTACTTGTGCCCGGTCAGCGGTGTCTTTTCCCTGCTGGCTCGCTTGGCGCCGGTGCACTTCCAGGTGGACGAACAACGCTGGCTGGAGAACCCGCCGCCGCGTCGCCCTCCTCCCAATTGCGCACCGCTGCTGGACATCCGTCGCCTGCGCGGCGCCGCCGATTGCCACGCCTGTGGTCGCTGCAGCGGCCAGCGCGACGCGGTGCGGCTGATTGCCCGCTCCAGCAGCGAGGAAATCCTTCATTCGACGGCTAACACGCTTTCAGCCTGGGATGCTCGCTTGCTGCTGTTCGGTGTGATCGGCCTGGCCATGGGCGCTTTCCAGTGGACCGTCAGCCCTTGGTTCATTGACTTCAAGCAGAGCCTGGCCCAGTGGCTGGTCAGTCACGATTGGCTGTGGGCACTCCAGGACAACGCACCTTGGTGGCTGCTGACGCACTATCCGCAGCTCAATGACAGCTTCAGCTGGCTCGATGGTTTTTGCATTGTTGCGTACCTGGGCACGAGTGCGCTGCTGATAGGCACTTCGCTGATGCTGCTGATGCGTCTGGCGGCGCGACTCACGGGTGACAGCGCACAATATTGGCCCTTGGCCATCACCCTGACGCCCCTCGGCGGTGCAGGGTTGTTCCTCGGTTTGTCGGCCACCACGGTCAAACTGCTGCGCTATGAAGGACTGCTGCTGGAGTGGGTACAACCGGCACGGGCCGGGTTGCTGGTAGCGGCCATAGCCTGGAGTTTGTGGCTGGGCTATAGGCGTCTGGAACAAACAACCGCATCACCCGTCCGGCGACTGCTCGCCATGGCCTGCCTGGTATCGGCCAGCGGCCTGGTGGGCTATGGCTGGTGGCTGCAATTCTGGGGATGGTGATCACGGCTCCAACATCTGGATTTCTGTGGAGCGAGCCTGCTCGCGATGATGCCGGCACATCCAACATCACCACAAGCTGACCCAACGCCATCGCGAGCAGGCTCGTTCCCACAGGGGATATCAGGTGTACGCGATTGCCGCGCACACCTGCCCCGCGATGGTCACCTACACCTTGAACCGCGCCACCGTCTCATGCAGTGACCCGGCCATCTGCGCCAAGTCCTGGCCCGCCGTATCGGTATGCCGGGCGCCCAGCATGACCTGCTCGGACAGGTTGCGAATACCCACCAGGTTACGATCCACCTCTCGCGCCACCAGGGCCTGCTGTTCGGTGGCACTGGCGATCATCAGGTTGCGCTCGTTGATCTGCGAGATCGAGCGGGCGATTTCGTCCAGGGCATCGCCGGAACGCTGGGCGACTTGCAGCGTGACCTGCACCAGCTCGCTGTTGCTTTGCATGGAGCTCACCGCGTGCCCGCTGTCCAGGCGGATGTTGCCGATCATGCCCTCGATTTCCCGGGTCGAATCCTGGGTCCGATGAGCCAACGCGCGGACTTCATCGGCCACCACCGCAAAGCCACGCCCGGCATCGCCGGCACGGGCCGCTTCGATGGCGGCGTTCAGGGCCAGAAGATTGGTCTGCTCGGCGATGCTGCGGATCACATCCAGCACCGAACTGATGTCCTGGACCCGTCCGGCCAGTTGCTGGATTCGCCCGGAACTGGCCGTGACACCTTCGGCCAGCGCGGTAATGGAAACGACCGTTTCCTGGACCTGTTCACGACCGCGCTGGGCAGTTTGCTCGGATACTCGCGAAGCTTCACTGGTGCTCACGGCATTGCGCGCCACTTCATCCACCGCCGCGGTCATCTGGTTCACGGCCGCGGCAGCCTGTTCGATTTCCTGGCCTTGCAACTGCAAGGTGCTGCTGGTCTGGCTGCTCACGGCGCTCAGCTCCTCGGAGGAACTGGCCACTCGATCCACCGAGGCCGCGATATGCCGGACCATGCTGTTGAGACTCTGCTGCATGTCGTGCATGTTGCTCATCACGCTGTCATTGGCGCCGACACCCACGGGTACGCGGATCGTCAGGTCACCCTGGGCGATATGGCTGAGCACCCGCGCCGCGTCATCGGGCTCACCGCCCAGGGGACGGGTCACGCTGCGGGTCACCAGGATCGCGACAGTACTCACCAGGGCCAGGCAAGCCAGCACCATCGCCAGCATGTTGCGTCGCGCATCGTTGTAGCGCGCCTGTGCCTGGTGCTCACGCTCGACGAAGAGCTTGCCCTGCATCGCCATGATCCCTTCGAGACTCTTGTACACCTCGCGCTCCGCCGGGATCACTCCTTGCTTGAGCTGCGTCATCGCCTCCTCCGTCGCGCCCTGGCGGATCAACGCCTGCACCTGGACGAACGCCGCCACATAGGCCTCGCGACGTTTCTTCAGTTCGGCATACGCGGCCTTGCCTTCGGGCTGATCGAACAGCGGCTCCAGCGTGGCGAAGGCCTGGGTAATCCGTTGCCGGGTGGCGTCGATGGATTGCTGGACCTGCGCATTGTTCTTGTCGATCAGCAAGTCCCGGGTATTCCTGGCGTTATCGCGCACGCCCGTGGCGATCACCATGATCGGATCGATCTTCGGCCAATCCTGCCTGACGACCTGCTCGGCCTGGTCGCGCAACATCGCCAGGTCGCTCAAGGCGTAGAACGTCAAGGCGATCAAGGCCAGCGGTGCGATGGCGAAACCGAGCACGATACGTCGGGCGGTGGTGAGTCTGGTCATGTCAAATGCTCCCTGTTCAACTACCTGCCGGCTGGCAGCGCATTTGAAAACCTTGAAAAAAAAGAAGGGCCCGGTCACCCCGGGCCGCTGTCGGTCGCTCATTCCCGCGCTCGGTCAACTGCGCAACACGAACGAAGGAAACATCTCGCGCAGCGCGGCCCACAGTTCAGGTTGCAAGCGGTGTGCCGAGACGCTGGAAAGATGCGGATCGAGCATCCGCGCGGTACGTACCAGTTGCACGGCAAACCGTGTGACGCCCCGTTCGCTCAAGCGCCGGGCGAGGGTCAACAGGCGCTCGGGGTCGAACAGGTGCCAGTGCACGGTGGTGCGACATTCGTAATCCACGCCGCTGGCCAGCAGATGGTCAAGGCTGCGCCAGTTGGCGGCGCCGCTGCCTTCGACCCGGGTCACGTCCAGGGCATCTTCGGGCAAGGCCTTGATGTCGAACCCCACCCAATCGGCTTGCCCGACCACTTTGGCGAAGGCCGCTGGCTTGATGCCGGCGCTGTGCAGGCCGATGCGAAAGCCCATCTGCCGCACTTCCTCCATGGCTGGCGCCAAGCCGTCCTGCAAGGTCGGCTCGCCACCGCTGAACACCACGGCGTCGAGCAGATCCTGACGGCGTTGCAGGAACGCCAGCACCCGGCACCAATCCACCTCCTCGCTGCCGCGCGGCGGGATCAGTTGCGGGTTATGGCAGTAACGACAACGCCAGGCACAGCCCTGGCAAAACAGGACGCACGCCAGTTGGCCCGGATAATCGAGGGTGGTCAGGGGCACCATGCCCCCGACCCGTAGCACTCGACTCATGGACGCCCGGCCGCGCGTTCGGTGAAGTGCACCCGCTCGCGGTGCTCGGATTGCTTGCCCGGGTTGAAGGCCGCCACCGGGCGGTGATAACCCATCACTCGGGTCCAGACTTCGCAACGTTGACGCTGTGCCTGCGGAAGAGATTGTGATGCGCTCATGGATGAAGCTCCTTGCGGTCGATGGATCGGGTCAGTGAACGCTGCCCTGGCGCTGTTGTTGCAGCAGCAAGGCCTCGTCGCATTTGGGGCAAAACTCGTGTTCGCCGGCCAGGTAGCCGTGCACCGGGCAGATGGAAAAGGTCGGCGTGATGGTCAGGTACGGCAGGCGGAAGCGCCCCAGGGCCTTGCGCACCAATTGCTTGCAGGCCTGCGTGGAGGAAATCTGCTCGGCCATGTACAGGTGCAACACGGTGCCGCCGGTGTATTTGCATTGCAGTTCGTCCTGCAGCTCCAGGGCTTCGAACGGATCCTCGGTGAAGCCCACCGGCAGTTGCGATGAGTTGGTGTAGTACGGTGCGAGCGGGCTGCCGGCCTGCAGGATGTCGGGGTAGCGCTTGAGGTCTTCCTTGGCGAAGCGGTACGTGGTGCCCTCGGCAGGCGTGGCTTCCAGGTTGTAGAGGTGGCCGGTTTCTTCCTG
Source organism: Pseudomonas sp. FP2300 (assembly GCF_030687595.1). Classification (NCBI taxonomy): domain Bacteria; kingdom Pseudomonadati; phylum Pseudomonadota; class Gammaproteobacteria; order Pseudomonadales; family Pseudomonadaceae; genus Pseudomonas; species Pseudomonas sp. FP2300. The sequence continues at coordinate 3,190,008 of NZ_CP117440.1, read as the reverse complement.
GAAACGCAGCAGCGTGGCCCGTACGTGATCCAGCAGTTTCAGGGCGAATTCCCGGCCTTGTTCGGTGTGCAGGCCTTGCTGGTCATCGGTGAAATTGCGCAGCATTTCGTGCAGGCCATTCACACCGATGGTGGAGAAGTGATTGCGCAACGTGCCCAGGTAACGCTTGGTGTAGGGGTACAAACCGGCATCCATGTGATGCTGGATAACCTTGCGCTTGACCTCCAGGCTCTCTTTCGCCAATTCCATCAGGGCATCGATGCGTTGCAGCAATGCGCTGGTATTGCCTTTGTACAGGTAGCCCAGACGGGCACAGTTGATCGTCACCACGCCCAGGGAACCGGTCTGTTCCGCCGAACCGAACAGGCCGCCACCGCGCTTGAGCAGCTCGCGCACGTCCAGTTGCAAGCGACAGCACATCGAGCGCACCTGGTTGGGTTGCATGTCCGAGTTGAGGAAGTTCTGGAAATACGGCAGGCCGTAGCGGGCGGTCATTTCGAACAGGCGGTCGGCGTTCTCGCTGTCCCAGGGGAAGTCATGGGTGATGTTGTAGGTCGGGATCGGGAAAGTGAACACCCGGCCTTTCGCATCGCCGGCCTGCATCACTTCGATGTAGGCGCGGTTGATCAGCTCCATTTCCGCTTGCAAGTCACCGTAGGCGAACGGCATTTCTTCGCCGCCAATCACCGGGATCTGTTCGCGCAGGTCCTGTGGGCAGACCCAGTCGAACGTGAGGTTGGTGAACGGGGTTTGCGTGCCCCAGCGCGACGGCACGTTGAGGTTGTAGATGAACTCCTGCAGCGATTGGCGGACCTCGTCGTAGCTGAGTTGGTCCTTGCGCACATAGGGCGCCAGGTAGGTGTCGAATGAGCTGAACGCCTGGGCGCCGGCCCATTCGTTTTGCAGGGTGCCGAGGAAATTCACCATCTGCCCCAGGGCACTGCTCAGATGCTTGGGCGGCCCGGCCTCGACCCGCCCTGGCACGCCGTTGAGGCCTTCGTGCAACAGGGTGCGCAACGACCAGCCGGCACAGTAGCCGGCGAGCATGTCCAGGTCGTGGATATGCAGGTCAGCCTCGCGATGCGCCTCACCGATGGCTTGGCTATAAACTTCGTCGAGCCAGTAGTTGGCGGTGACCTTGCCCGATACGTTGAGGATCAGCCCGCCGAGGGAATAGCCCTGGTTGGCGTTGGCCTGAACGCGCCAGTCTTCGCGATCCAGGTATTCGTTCATCGACGTGGCGACTTCCACCAACGTACGGCGATCCCGACGCAGGCGTCCGTGTTGCTCGCGATAGACGATGTAGGCCCGCATGGAGAGAAAGTAACCGGCGTCCATCAGCACTCGCTCGACCCGGTCCTGGATCTGCTCGACGTTCAACCGCGCCTGCCCTTCCAACCGCGCCAACACCGCCTTGAGCAACCCCTCGGCTTCGGCTTCGGCGTACTCGCCCGTGGCCTTGCCCGCAGCGATCAGCGCCTGGCGGATCTTGTCCGCGTCAAAGGCAACCACACTGCCATCGCGCTTATGCAAGCGGTTACATCCTACTGTGATCAACGTGCTCTGCATTTTGGCTCCAGACACTACATATAGGCTTTTTTAATTAAACAAACACAATATGCAGTGGAGAGTACGGGCAAAAGCCAGGGTTGCAATTGATCGACATCAAGAATCGAGGGCGACTGTCCATCAGCCTTGAAAGGTCATTTGGCAGCACCTCGCTCCCACACAGGTTTCGAAGTGACCGTTGGATTTGGATTCACCACAGATCCCTGTGGGAGCGGGCTTGCTCGCGAAGGGGCCAGCACATTCAACATTAATGCAAGCTGACCCACCGCCTTCGCGAGCAAGCCCGCTCCCACATGAGTTTCGGGGTGACTGCAAAATTTGTATCCACTACAAACCCCTTATGGGACTTGCTCAGCCCCCACTCATGTTCATGAACCGCACGATCTGCACTTCCCCACCCGGATTGAAGTCATGGCGCAGTGGCTTGCCGCGCAGCGCCTGCTGCACCGCCTGGATCACCGGTTGGTCTTCCAGCGGATAACGCCGCAGCAAGCCGCGCAGGTCGAGGGAATCCTCTTGTCCCAGGCACAACAGCAAGCGCCCTTCGACAGTCATGCGGACACGGTTGCAACTGGCACAGAAGTTATGGGTGTTGGGTGAAATGAACCCGATCCGAGTATCCGGATGACGCTCCAGGCGCACATAGCGCGCCGGTCCGCCACTGCTCTCGGCGCTGTCGAGCAGGCGATGATGCCGGGCAATCTCGGCCCGGACCTCATCGCTGGAACAGAACGACTCGCCCCGGGAACGCCCGACCTCTCCCAAGGGCATTTCCTCGATGAAGCTGATGTCGATGCGTTGATCGATGGCGTACTGCACCAGCGCCGGGACTTCATCGAAGTTGCGCCCTTTCATCACCACGCAGTTGAGTTTGATCCGTTCGAAACCGGCCACCTTCGCCGCTTCAATGCCAGCCAGCACCTGGTCCAGGTTGCCGTTGCGGGTGATCGCCCGAAAGCGTTCACCGTCCAGGCTGTCGAGGCTGATGTTCATGCGCTTGACCCCAGCCTCGACCAGCGGCTGGGCCAATCGCCCCAGCTGCGAGCCGTTGCTGGTCATCACCAGTTCCCGCAGGCCGGGCAATGCCGCAATGTCGCGACACAGCCCGACGATGCCTGGACGAATCAGCGGCTCGCCACCGGTCAGGCGGATTTTCTTCACCCCCAGGCCGACGAACAGCCGCGCCAGGCGCTGCAACTCCTCCAGGGTCAACACTTGCTGACGCGGCAGGAAGGTCATGTTTTTCGCCATGCAATACACACAACGAAAATCACAACGATCGGTCACCGACATCCGCAAATAATCGATCTGGCGCCCAAATCCGTCCTGCAACACCGCGTTCATGAAGATCTCCCGATTGAGCCAGTGCTCACTGCACCAGCGGCGAGTCGGCACCCTGAAGGTGAATGCCGCGGATGTCCGCCGCACCGATCAGGGTTTGCAGATACTGCACCAGCGCCTTTTGCCAAACCCCCTGCTGCAACTGGGTACGAATCGCCGTCGCCACCGCCTCATAGGGCAACGGCTGGCCATCGATGCGCTGGTCGATGCTGATCACGTGCCAGCCGTAGCGACTTTCCAGCGGTTTGCTGGCCAGGCCCGCCGGCAGGGTGAACAACTGCCGCTCCAGCTCAGGCACGGTCTGGCCCTTGCTGATCTGCCCCAGCGAGCCACCCTGCTCCTTGGACGGACACGCCGAATACTTCAGCGCCAGCTCGGCGAAACTGCCGGGGAACTGGTCCAGCCGTTCCAGCAGCAACTCGGCCTGCACATGAGCCAGACTGCGCGCCTCGGCATCGTCCGGCGCGCATTCGAGCAGGATGTGCCGCACCGCCAGCAGCGGTGCGCTGTGAAAACGCGCCCGATTGCTTTCGTAATAACGCAGACAGGTGGCCTCGTCGCACTGCGGCACCTGCACCTCACGTTCGAGCAGCAACCGCGTCGCCGCTTCCTCTTCGTTTTCTCCGGCACCGACCTGCAGCGCCAGGCCCAACTCGGCGATACGTTGCTGGAGCAATTCGCGGATCACCAGGGCCCGTGCCGCCTGGTAGACCGCCTCTTCGCGACTGTCAGCCGGGTGATATTGCAGCTCCTGGGCCATCGCCTGCGGGGTGATCGAGACCCCGTTGACGCTGATGATTGGCCATTCCTGCTCGCTGCTGGCAATCAACTGCGGCGCTTGATCCTCCGCCACCGGGCCGGCCTGGGCCGGCTCGAACTGCACCGTCCCCGCCGGTTCGGTATCGACAACCGGCGCGATCACCGCTGCCGCTTTTGCCGAGGAACCGCAGCCACCACTACCGCCGCCACCACCGCCACATCCGCATCCACTCGCCATGATCTTCTCCTCAAAACTTCTGCCGAACGATTTGATAACGACGCCCCAGGTACCAGACCGGCGCGCTGACGACATGGACCAGACGGGTGAACGGGAACAACACGAACAAGGTCAGACCCAGCACTACGTGGAGCTTGTAGACCAGGCCCACCGGTGCGATCGAGGTAGCGGCTTCAACCGGACGCAACAGCACGGTGTTCTGGGCCCAGTCGGCCAGCATCACCATCACCGAACCGTCCATGTGTGCGGTCGAGGCGACGATGGTCATCAGCCCCAGCACCAGTTGCACCAGCAATACCACCAACACCAGGATGTCCGAGGCATTGGACGTGGCACGCACCCGTGGGTCGGTCAAGCGACGGTTGAGCAGCATCACCAGGCCGATCAGGCCCAGCACGCCGAAGAAACCGCCGGAGACCATCGCCAACAACTGCTTGTTCTCGGTGCTCAGCACATGGTGGTAAATCGCCGATGGCGTCAGCAGCCCGACAAAGTGCCCGGCCAGCACGAACAGCACGCCGATGTGGAACAGGTTGCTGGCTACGCGCATGCCGCGCTTGTTGAGCATCTGGCTCGAACCGGCCTTCCAGGTGTACTGGGACAGGTCGAACCGCGCCCAGCTACCGATCAGGCAAATCGCCAGGGCGATATAGGGGTAGACCCCGAACAACAACAGATCCCATTTAGACATTGCCCACCTCCCCGGCTGGCGCTGCGGCCAGCCCTTCATGCTGAAAATCCACCCAGTGCAGCGGTACCGCACTTTCGTCCCGCGCCTTGCCCGGCGCGCTTGGCATCGAGCTGCAACGGTCTTGCTGCTCGGCCTTCATGAAATCCACTGCCTCTTCTTCCCAGACCCTGTCCAGGGCTTCGAGGGAGTCGTCCCGTGGCTCGGCCTTGACCTGCTCACGCAGTTCGGCGACCGCGCCCTGGGGTTCGGCCCCGGAGATCTGCAACAAGGCCCGGAAGCAACTGGCGTAGGCGCTTTCACGCTCTTCCAGGCGCGCCGCGAGCAAGGCCAGCAGGTGTGCTACATCGGCCAGGCCCTCGCGGGCCTCGATGTCTTCGCGGGTGGAGAGATACTCCAGGTACAGCGGGATGTAGTCGGGCAGTTCCTTGACGCCGATGGCGAAACCGGCTTCTTCGTACTGGGCCATCATGTCGACCATGGCCTGGCCGCGGTCGCGGGACTCGCCGTGCACGTGTTCGAACAGCAGCAGCGAGAGCGAACGGCCGCGGCCGAACAGCGCACCGTAGTGCTCCTGGCCGTCCATCAGGTCCTTGCCGCAGATCACCTCGAGCAATTCGAACAACCCGGCGCGCTGGTTGGGACTGATTTCCCGTGCCTGGAGAATCGCTTGTTCCAGCTCATCCCGACCGGCCACCAGGGTCTCGGTCGGGTAATCGAGCAGCAACGAAATCACCTTGAGAATGCGCATGCTCATTCCTCCCACAACTGCACGGTTTTGATCACGTCGCGGCGGTTGGCCTTCTTGCCACCGAACATGTTGGTGTCGGAGCTGCCGCTGCAACCGCTGCCAAAGCTGAAACCGCAGCCGGAGCGCTCGGCGAACGCATCGCTCATGGCGTCTTCGCGGTGAGCGCTTGGCACGACGAAACGGTCTTCGTAGTTGGCAATCGCCAGGTAGCGGTACATCTCTTCCACCTGGTTCACGCTCAAGCCAACGTCGGCCAGCACTTGCAGATCCTGCACGCCGTCGACCTGCTCGGAACGCTTGTAGGCACGCATCGCCAGCAGGCGCTTGAGGGCATGCTTGACCGGTTTCTCATCACCGGCGGTGAGCATGTTCGCCAGGTAACGCAGCGGAATGCGCAGGCTGTCGACATCCGGGATCACCCCGTTCATGCCCACGGTGCCAGCCGCGGCGGCGTTCTGGATTGGCGAAAGTGGCGGCACGTACCAGACCATTGGCAAGGTGCGGTATTCCGGGTGCAGCGGCAGTGCGAGTTTCCAGTCCACGGCCATTTTGTAGACCGGCGAGCGTTGCGCCGAATCGATGACCGACTGCGGCACGCCATCGGCCAGGGCCTGGCGAATCACCGCCGGGTCGTTCGGGTCGAGGAAGATCTCCAGTTGTTTCTCGTACAAGTCCTGCTCATTGGCAGTGCTCGCCACTTCACTGATGCGATCGGCGTCATACAGCAGCACGCCGAGGTAACGGATGCGGCCAACGCAGGTTTCAGCGCAGACGGTCGGCATACCCGCTTCAATGCGCGGGTAGCAGAAGATGCATTTTTCCGACTTGCCGCTCTTCCAGTTGAAGTAGATCTTCTTGTACGGGCAGCCGCTGATGCACATGCGCCAGCCGCGGCATTTTTCCTGGTCGATCAGGACGATGCCGTCCTCCTCGCGCTTGTAGATCGCCCCGCTTGGGCAGGACGCCGCGCACGCCGGATTCAGGCAGTGCTCGCACAGGCGCGGCAGGTACATCATGAAGGTGTTTTCGTACTCGCCGTAAATGTCCGCCTGGATCCTGTCGAAGTTCTTGTCCTTGCGCCGCTTGGCGAATTCGGTGCCGAGGATTTCCTCCCAGTTCGGACCCCACTCGATCTTCTCCATGCGCTTGCCGGACACTACCGAACGTGGTCGCGCGGTAGGCTGGTGCTCGCCCAGCGGTGCGGTGTGCAGGTGCTGGTAGTCGAAGTCGAACGGTTCGTAGTAGTCGTCCAGGCTCGGCAGGTCCGGGTTGGCGAAGATGTTCGCCAGCACGCGGAACTTGCCGCCGATGCGCGGGTTGATCGAACCGTCCGCGTTACGGATCCAGCCGCCCTTCCACTTGTCCTGGTTTTCCCACTCCTTGGGATAGCCGATGCCCGGCTTGGATTCGACGTTGTTGAACCAGGCGTATTCCATGCCTTCGCGACTGGTCCAGACGTTCTTGCAGGTAATCGAGCAAGTGTGGCAGCCGATGCATTTGTCCAGGTTCAGGACCATGCCGATTTGTGAGCGAATCTTCATCTCAGTTCTCCTCGATATCAGTCGGCAGTGGACGCGGCAGATCATCGCCACTGGAACCGTCGAGCCAATCGACCTTGGCCATCTTGCGCACCACGACGAATTCGTCGCGGTTGCAACCGACCGTGCCGTAATAGTTGAAGCCGTAGGCCTGTTGGGCGTAGCCGCCAATCATGTGGGTGGGCTTGAGCACCACGCGGGTCACCGAGTTGTGGTGGCCGCCACGGGTCTTGGTGGTTTCCGAACCCGGCACGTTCACGATGCGTTCCTGGGCGTGATACATCATCACCATGCCTTCCTTGACCCGCTGGCTGACCACCGCCCGGGCGGTCAGCGCGCCGTTGACGTTGAAGCACTCGATCCAGTCGTTGTCCTCGATGCCGGCGTGCTTGGCGTCAATTTCCGAGAGCCAGACAATCGGGCCGCCACGGCTGAGGGTGAGCATCAGCAGGTTGTCGCTGTAGGTACTGTGGATACCCCACTTCTGGTGCGGAGTGATCCAGTTCAGGACGATCTCGGTCTGGCCATTGCTGCGCTTGCCTTTCACGCCAGCGATGGTGCGGGTGTTGACCGGCGGCCGATAACTCATCAGCTGCTCGCCGAACGCCTGCATCCACGGGTGATCCTGGTAGAACTGCTGGCGACCGGTGATAGTCCGCCATGGGATCGATTCATGGACGTTGGTGTAGCCGGCGTTGTAGCTCACGTGGTCGTCTTCCAGGCCGGACCAGGTCGGGCTGGAAATGATCTTGCGTGGCTGGGCCTGGATGTCACGGAAGCGAATCGCCTCGTGCTCCTTGGACACCGCCAGGTGGCTGTGGTCGATGCCGGTGAATTCCGACAGCGCCGCCCAGGCTTTCACCGCGACATGGCCGTTGGTTTCCGGGGCCAGGGACAGGATGACTTCGGCAGCGTCGATGGCACTGTCGATTTTTGGCCGCCCTTGGCTGATGCCCGCTTCAACTTCCTTGTGGTTCAGCTCACCGAGGAACTTCACTTCGGTGTCGGTGTTCCAGTTGATGCCCTTGCCGCCGTTGCCGAGTTTCTCCAGCATCGGGCCCAGGGAAGTGAACTGCTTGTAGATGTTCGGGTAGTCGCGCTCCACCACCTGCAGGTTCGGTGCGTTCTTGCCCGGTACCGGCGCCACACCGGCGCTTTTCCAGTCAGTGCCACCAAACGGCTGGGCCAGTTCGCCGACGCTGTCGTGCATCAACGGTACGGTGACCAGGTCTTTCTCGACACCCAGGTGGCCGACCGACATGGCGGAAAACGCCTTGGCGATGCCCTTGTAGATTTCCCAGTCCGAACGCGATTCCCAGGCCGGATCGATGGCGGCCGAGAGTGGGTGAATGAACGGGTGCATGTCCGAGGTGTTCATGTCGTCTTTTTCGTACCAGGTGGCGGTCGGCAAGACGATGTCGGAATACACGCAGGTCGAGGACATGCGGAAGTCCAGGGTGGTCACCAGGTCGAGCTTGCCAATGGCGCCCTCGTCGACCCATTCGGCTTCGGTAGGCTTGCAGTCGCCGACCTGGCCGATGTCTTCGTTCATCACGCCGTTTTTGGTGCCCAACAGGTACTTGAGCATGTACTCGTGGCCTTTGCCCGAGGAGCCCAGCAGGTTGGAGCGCCAGATGAACATGTTGCGCGGGAAATTCACCGGGCTGTCCGGTTGTTCGCAGGCAAAGCGCAGGGAGCCGTCCTGCAGCGACTTGACCACGTAGTCCTTGGGCTCCAGGCCCGCGGCGGCGGCATCACGGCAGATGTGCAGCGGGTTGGTGTTGAGTTGTGGTGCGCTCGGCAACCAGCCGGCGCGTTCGGCGCGGATGTTGTAGTCCAGGGCGTGCTCAGGGAACTGCGACTTGTCGGCCAGGGGCGAGAGCACATCGTGCATGCTCATCTTCTCGTGGCGCCATTGCGAACTGTGACCATAGAAGAAGCTGGTGCCGTTCATCTGCCGTGACGGACGGTTCCAGTCCAGGCCGAAGGCCAGGGGCAGCCAGCCGCATTGCGGACGGAGTTTTTCCTGGCCGACATAGTGGGCCCAGCCGCCGCCGGTCTGGCCGACGCAACCGCAGAGCATGAGCATGTTGATCAGCCCGCGGTAGTTCATGTCCATGTGGTACCAGTGGTTCATCGCCGCACCGACGATGATCATCGAGCGTCCACGGGTCTTGTCGGCGTTGTCGGCGAACTCACGGGCGATCTGGATCGCCTTCTCGCGGCTCACACCGGTGATCTGCTCCTGCCAGGCCGGAGTGCCGGGCACCGAGGCGTCGTTATAGTCCTTGGCAACGTTGGCGCCGCCCAGGCCACGGTCGATGGCCAGGTTGGCCGCCGAGAGGTCGAATACGGTGGCGACTTTCGCCACGCTGCCATCGGCCAGCACCACGCTGTGCACCGGCACCCGACGGAACTGCACCGCTTCACCGGCCACATGCTGGAAGTGCTCCTGGGCTTCACCGGCGAAGTATGGGAACGCCACCTCGGCGACGTCGCCGCCGATCAGGCTCAGCTTGAGGTCGATCTCACGCCCCTCGCCACCTTCACGGGGCAGGATGTTCCACTTGCCCTTCTCACCCCAGCGATAGCCGATGGAGCCTTGGGGCGAAACCAGTTCGCCGGCGGCATCCAGGGCGATGGTTTTCCATTCCGGGTTGTTTTCCTGGCCGAGGTTGTCGGTCAGGTCGCTGGCCCGCAGGAAACGGTCCGGCTGGTAACCGGCACCGGGCGCCCCGCCGAGCATCGGCTTGAGCATCACCAGCACCGGCAGGTCGGTGTAGCGCTTGGCGTATTCGGTGAAATAGGCGCTCGGCTTGTCCAGGTGGAATTCTTTGAAGATCACATGGTTGAAGGCCTGGGCCAGGGCGGCGTCGGTGCCCTGCTTGGGGTTGAGCCACAGGTCGGTGAGCTTGGCGACTTCCGAATAGTCCGGGGTGATCGCCACGGTCTTGGTGCCCTTGTAGCGCACCTCGGTGAAGAAGTGGGCGTCAGGGGTACGGGTTTGCGGGACGTTGGAGCCCCAGGCAATGATGTAGTTGGAGTTGTACCAGTCGGCCGATTCCGGCACGTCGGTCTGCTCGCCCCAGACCATGGGCGAGGCTGGTGGCAAGTCGCAATACCAGTCATAGAAGCTCAGGCACACGCCACCGATCAGCGACAGGTAACGCGAGCCGGCGGCATAGCTGACCATCGACATGGCCGGGATCGGCGAGAAGCCCACAACCCGGTCCGGGCCGTGCTCCTTGACGGTGTAGACGTTGGCGGCGGCGATGATCTCGTTGACTTCTTCCCAGTTGGAACGGATGAAGCCACCCATGCCGCGCTTGCTCTTGTACGAGTCGGCCTTGGCTTTGTTCTCGACGATGCTGGCCCAGGCTTCCACTGGCGCCAGGGTCTGCCGGGCTTCGCGCCACAACTTGAGCAGTGGCTTGCGGATCTTCGGGTACTTGAGCCGGTTGGCGCTGTAGATGTACCAGCTGTAGCTCGCGCCGCGAGGGCAACCGCGTGGCTCGTGGTTGGGCAGGTCGTTACGAGTGCGCGGGTAGTCGGTCTGCTGGGTTTCCCAAGTGATCAGGCCGTTCTTGACGTAGATCTTCCACGAGCACGAGCCGGTGCAGTTCACCCCGTGGGTGGAACGCACGATCTTGTCGTACTGCCAGCGGGAGCGGTAGACGTTCTCCCAGTCCCGGGACTCCTTGCGGGTCTCGCCGTGACCATCGGAAAACTCGCCTTGCTTGCGGTTGAAAAACCGCAGTTGATCCAATAAATGACTCACAGTGTGTTCCTCTCAGGCTTGCTCCGCGGGGTCTGCGCCCCGCCCACGCAGGTTTAGGTTCGGCTTAGCAAGGTGTTGCGGCGCCCTTGCGGGCGTACCACCACCAGGTCACCACGATGCAGCTCAGGTAGAAGCCGACGAACATGTAGAAGGCCATCTCCGGGCCGCCGGTCAGGGCCATCGAAGAGCCGAATGATTTAGGAATGAAGAACGCACCGAAGGCACCCATGGCCGAGCTGAAACCCAGCACCGCGGCCGATTCCTTGCCGGCGTTCTTGATCGCTTGCTCGCGCACCTCGGGCTTTTTCCCCAGGGCGGCTTTTTCATGCAGGGTGCGGAAGATCACCGGGATCATGCGGAAGGTCGAACCGTTGCCCACGCCAGTGGTGATGAACAGCAACATGAACATGCCCAGGAAGCCGTAGAAGTTGCCGCCCTGGCCGCCTTGAGGCAGGAAGTGCAGGACCCCGAACACCATGGCGATCATCAGGACGAAGTTCCACAAAGTGACTTTCGCGCCGCCGAGCTTGTCCGCCAGCCAACCGCCCAACGGCCGTACCAGCGCACCCACCAGTGGCCCGAGGAAGGCGAATTTCAAGGCAATGACGTCCGGGAACGAGGTCTTGATCAGCAGTGGAAAGGCGGCGGAGAAGCCGATGAACGAACCGAAGGTTGCCAGGTACAACCAGCACATCAGCCAGTTGTGCTTGCGCTTGAAGATCACCGCCTGCTCGCTGAACGAAGCACGGGCGCTGGACAAATCGTTCATGCCGAACCAGGCGATCAGGGTCACGGCAAGGATGAACGGCACCCAGATGAAACCGGCGTTCTGCAGCCACAGCGAACTGCCGTCAGCCAACACCTGCGGCTGGCCGCCCATGAAGCCGAACACACCGAAGGAAATCACCAGCGGTACACAGAACTGCATCACCGACACGCCCAGGTTACCCAGCCCGGCGTTCAGGCCCAGGGCCGTGCCCTGCTGGGACTTGGGGTAGAAGAAGCTGATGTTGGACATGCTCGAGGCGAAGTTGCCGCCACCAAAACCGCAGAGCAGCGCGATCAGCACGAACACGCTGTAGGGCGTGGTCGGATCCTGCACGGCGAAGCCCATCCACAGTGCAGGTGCCAACAGCGAAGCGGTGCTCAGGGCGGTCCAGCGCCGGCCACCGAAAATCGGCACCATGAACGAATAGAAGATGCGCAAGGTCGCACCCGACAGCCCCGGCAATGCCGCCAGCCAGAACAACTGGTCGGTGCTGAAGCTGAAGCCGATGGCGTTCAGGCGCACGATCACCGTGCTCCAGACCATCCACACGGCGAAGGCCAACAGCAGCGCCGGGATGGAAATCCACAGGTTGCGCCGGGCGGTCAGTTTGCCGCTGCGGCCCCAGAATGCGGGATCTTCCGGGCGCCAGTCATGAATGACCGGGCCTTTTTCAGGCGTTTGCAGAACGGACATGTTCTTCTCCTTGGGCAATGCTGGAAAACGGGGATTGGCTGGCCGACGACTGTTTACCCAGCAGCGGGCGCTTGCGCATTTCGCTGAAGTACATCCAGGTCAGGGAGACCCAGACCACGCCGTACATCAACATGAAGCAGGACGAGCGCACGCCGGTGAGGTCCACCAGGGCGCCGAACATGATCGGCAGCACGAACCCGCCCAAGCCGCCGGCCAGGCCGACGATGCCGGACACTGCGCCCATGTTTTTCGGGTAGTCGTTAGCGATGTACTTGAAAACCGAGGCCTTGCCGAACGCGAAAGCGATGCCCATCACGAACAGCAGTACGGTGAACAGCGTGGCGTTGAGGCCGATGTGAAAATCGACGATGCCGTTGACGGTCTGCACTTGCAGTTGAGTCTGGGGATAGGACAGCAGGAACAGGCAGATCCAGCTGACCCACAACACCCACCAGGTCACGCTCTGGGCGCCCCAGCGGTCGGACATCCAGCCACCGACGGCTCGCAGCACGCCACCGGGCAGGGAGAAACACGCCGCCAGCAACGCTGCGCTTTGCAGGCTGAAACCGTATTCCTGCACGTAGTATTTGGTCATCCACAGGGCCAGGGCCACGTAGCCGCCGAACACGATCGAGTAGTACTGGCAGTAGCGCCACACGGCCGGCTCTTTCAGGGTTTTCAATTGCTCGCGCAACGTCGCGCCGCCGGTGCCGCTGTGTTCCTTTTTCTCGCTGGTGAGGAACCAGAACAACAGTGCGGTGATGAACAGGATCGCGCTGAACACTTTTGGCACCAGGTGCCAGGAGCCGAAGGCGATCAGCGCCGGGGCGAGGAACTTGGTCACCGCCGCCCCCGCATTGCCGGCACCGAAGACGCCCATGGCAAACCCCTGGTTCTGCTTGTCGAACCACTTGGCGACGTAGGCGATGCCCACCGAGAACGAGCCACCGGCCAGGCCGACGAACAGGCCCAGCACCAGGAACTGCCAGAAGGCCGTGGCGAGGGTGATCAGGTACAGCGGCAACACGCAGGACAGCATCAGCAGGAAGAACACGATCCGTCCGCCAAAGCGGTCGGTCAGAAGCCCCAGGGGCAAACGCACCAGCGAACCGGTCAACACCGGCGTGGCGGCCAGCAGGCCAAACTGGGTTTCATTGAGGGCCAGCAGTTCCTTGATCGGAACGCCCAGCACGGCAAACATCATCCAGACCATGAAGCACACGGTGAAGGCCAGGGTACTCATCCCCAGTACCAGCCCTTGTTGCACTTGCGCTCGCATCACGATGCACTCCGTCAGTTCGATGAGCGCAGCCTAGTGATACGAACCCCGCAAAAACTTGACTTGGGTCAACGTGCCCCGGGGCGGTACAGGCCTATGCTTGGCCCGTCTACCTCCAAGGAGGTAGATTCCGATATCGATAAAACCCTTTATTTATCAATATCTTGAACAAGTCTGCCGAAGCTTTTATGGAAACGGAGCGGCCGACAACTCTTTAGAGGTAGTGCGCCCAGGATTGGCTGCTACACCCCCCAGGTCTAGGGCGCCTCCTATGCTCGGTTCACAGTTTTGCCCCACAGGCCCGCGTCAATGATGCGTTGGCTGCGCAGTTCCCTGCCCGCTCGCGCCGGGCTGGCGGTGATCCTGATCGCCATCCTGGCCCTGGCCAGTTCCTTGAGCGCCGGGTTGATCGCCTGGTTCAGCCAGGGCGACGCCGCCGCCATCAACACCGCCGGTTCCGTGCGCATGGAGACCTACCACCTGAGCTGGAAACTGGCGGCGGGAGCCACCGATGAAGTCCCGGCGATCATCGCCAGCCTGCAACAACGCCTCGACAGCCCGGCCCTGCGCGCCGTGCTGGAAGACGGGCCGACGACTTCCCTGCACCAGAGCTACCAGAACCTGGTGCAACGCTGGAACCAGACCCTGCGCCCGGCCATCGAGCGCGGCGATTCGGCGTTTTTCCAGAACAGCGCCAACTCTTTCGTTGAGCAGTTGGATCAGTTCGTCACCCTGCTGCAACGCCAGAGCGAGCACAAACAAGGCTGGCAGCAGACGATCCAGGGCATGGCGCTGTTCAGCACCATGATCATCCTGCTGATCGGCCTGTATGAATTGCAGTACGGTGTGGTCACGCCCTTGCAGGAACTGGTCGACGCCACCCAGCGCTTTCGCCGGGGCGAGTTCCAGGTGCGGGTCAATCATCAGTCCGAGGATGAGCTGGGCCAGTTGGCGACCAGTTTCAACACCATGGCCGAGACCATCGAACAATCCCACCGCACCCTGGAAAACCAGGTCCAGCAAAAGACCCTGAACCTGCAACACGCCAACGCCGCCCTGGAGCTGCTGTACCAGAGCAGTCGCAGCCTGGCGACGCGACAGGCCAATGCCGAAGGGTTGGACGAGTTGATCCGGCGCTTCCAAGAGCGCCTGCCGGGCCTGCGCCTGACGCTGTGCCTGCAAGGGCAATTGCAGGCCCCGGCCAGGCATCTACTGGCCCTGCACGGCGCCGCCAGCCGTCAGGTCTGCGCCAGCAGCGATTGCGCCAGTTGCCATAAACACAACGCTGCGCGCCCGCAGGCCTTCAGCATCAGTAACCAGGGCAATGAACTGGGTGAGCTCAAGGCGCATTTTGTCGACGGCCACACGGCGCAGCCTTGGGAAACCGCACTGATCCAAGCCTTGGCCAACCTGATCGGCACGTCGCTGTCCCTCAAACGCCAGCGCGAACAGGACCACCGCCTGCTGCTGCTCGACGAACGCACGATCATCGCCCGCGAACTCCACGACTCCCTGGCCCAGGCCTTGTCATACATGAAGCTGCAAGTCAGCCGCATGCAGACCCTGATGCGTCGAGGCGAGCCGGTGCAGACCCTGGAAACCGTCACCGGTGAGCTGCGCGAAGGGCTGAACAATGCCTATCGCCAATTGCGCGAACTGCTGACTACCTTCCGCTTGCAGATCCACGACGACGGTCTGGTGGAGGAGCTCAAGGACACCGCCGAAGAATTCTCCAACCGTGGGAATTTCAAGGTGCACCTGTTCGTCGACAGCCTGGCTTTCGAGCTGTCGGCCAGCGAGCAGATCCACATCCTGCAGATCACCCGCGAGGCGCTGTCCAACTGCCTGCGCCACGCCCATGCCGAAAACGCCTGGCTCGAACTGCGCCAGGAAGGCGAGACCGTACGGCTGTCGATCGAAGACGATGGCCGCGGCTTCAGTGGCGAAGTCGACCAGCGCGAGCACCATGGCCTGAACATCATGAACGAGCGGGCCCGCAGCCTGCGTGGCCAATTGCAGATTCTCTCCCGTACACCCCAGGGCACCCGTATCCAGGTGCATTTCCAACCGGAATTCCTGGGCCAACACACCGAAGGCCTCGCAACATGAACGCCCCCCTGCGCCACACCCTGCTACTGGTCGACGATCATCCGATGATGCGACGTGGCATCCGCCAGATGCTTGAGCTCGAAGACGACTTGCAGATTGTCGGTGAAGCCAACCACGGCGAAGAAGCCCTGGCCCTGATCGAGCCGCTCAAGCCCGACCTGGTATTGCTGGACAACAACATGCCGCAGATGAACGGCATCGAGACCCTGCGTCGGCTGCGTGCCATGAATTACACCGGCAAGGTGCTGCTGTTCACCGTATCCGACGCCGAGGACGACATCCGCGACGCCCTGCGCCTGGACGCCAATGGTTACCTGCTCAAGGACATGGAGCCCGAGTTGCTGATCCAGTACATCCGCGACGCCCTCAACGGCGCCCTGGTGATCAGCCCCGGCCTGACCCGCGTCATGGCCCAGGCCCTGCGCTCCCCGCCGCGCCAGGCCGATGTGGAACTGACCGAGCGCGAACGCCAGGTACTCAAGACCATCGCCGGTGGCTACAGCAACAAGGTCATCGGGCACAAGCTGGGCATCACCGAAGGTACGGTCAAGGTCCATGTGAAGAACCTGCTGCACAAGCTCGGCTTGCGTTCACGGGTCGAAGCCGCAGTGTGGGCGATGGAGCATTTGCGCGGGGTGGGCTAGCTCTGGTTGGGATCCATGAATAAACACACAACCTGTGGCGAGGGAGCTTGCTCCCGCTGGGGCGCGCAGCGGCCCTGTTTTTTTGGGGCTGCTGCGCAGCCCAGCGGGAGCAAGCTCCCTCGCCACAATATCTGTGTTCTGCAGGCATTGATTTGACTGACAGACTGGCATGGCCGCTTCCCATCCCTCTTCCGAGGTAGGCCTGCCGAGGCATAGGCCGACGGCGACTTGGGCCCTACCATGAGGGTACGCGGAGGTACGCCATGCTGACTCACCCTTCCATCGTTTTACTGTTGCGTCGTCACCACCTGTTCAGCCAATTGCCGGAGCGGATTTTCGAGGACGTGTGCAACCTCGCCGTCCTCAAGCGCCTGCCCTGCAACAGCACGCTCATGCACCAGGGCGACCCGGCCAAGCGGTTTTTCCTGCTGGTCAGTGGGCAGATCAAGTTGTATCGGGTGACCGGCGAGGGCCAGGAAAACCTGGTTGAAATCATCCAGCCCGGCCAGACCTTCGCCGAGGCCCTGTTGTTCAGCCAGGCCCGTTGCTACCCGGTCAGCGCGTCGGCAATCAAGGACAGCGTGCTAGTGAGTGTCGAAGGCAACCATTACCGGAACGCCCTGGAGGACCAACCGAAGGTCTGCCTGGCGATCCTGGCGAGCATGAGCATCCATCTGCACCAACGCCTGAAGGATATCGACAACCTGACCTTGGCCAGTGCCAGTCGGCGGGTGATCAATTTCCTGTTGCAGGAACGCGATCCGCGGGATGGTCAGGTGGTGTTGCAGGTGTCCAAGCGTCTGGTGGCTTCCAAGCTGGGGATCCAGCCGGAGACGTTTTCGCGGATTCTTCATCGGTTGGTGGATGGGGGGTTGATTGCCATGGAGCGGCGCAATATTCGCATCCTGGCCGAGGATGAGCTGGAGGCTTACCAGCAATAGTGGGCCCAGACCCAGTTCCCTTGTGGCGAGGGGATTTATCCCCGCTGGACTGCGAAGCAGTCCCAAGGCGATGTATCGGGCACATTGAATGGGGCCGCTTCGCGACCCAGCGGGGATAAATCCCCTCGCCACAAGAGCCAATGCAATCTGCCCTAACTTGCCGCCAACCCCTTGCCCGCCCGCTCCAGATTGCGCCATAGCCACGGCGGCAAGACCTCCGGGTCGAGGCTGTCGATCAAGTTCTTCAACGCCAACCCCAGCTCGGTATCCCCCTCGATGACCAAGCGGCGACGGAAAAACAACGTGTCCGGATCCTCCTGACGGCTGGCCAGCAACAGGAACTCACGCCAGTTGCCGCTGATGGTGACCTGGGCCTCGGCCCGTTCGGCGATGCGCAGTCCGTCCCGCGCCAGGGTCAGGTACCAGCACAGTTTCAGGTCGGGCACGCGCAGGCACAACCAACGCCCGCGCAGCACATCGAACCCGCCATCGCGCAGCGGCTCGGCCAGGCAACGGTTGAGCGCCTGCTGCAACGTCAGCCGTTGCACCACGAACGGCACCTTGCCCACCAGCGGCAGCAAGCGGTCGGCACCTTTGAGCAGCCACTTCTTCGGACTCAACACAGGCCCGCCTCCTCTACCTTCAACATGCCGGCGTGACCATGCCAATAGCCATTGCAACCGTCCACGAACAGCGGTGGTGCCTCGCCCTGACGCACCTTGTCGAAGGCCGTGACCACCTCGGCCATGCCCTGGGCGCGCGGGCTCAGGCGCAGCACGTCGGCACCGCAGGCCATCAGCGCGTTGTAATCGGCCAGCAGGTTCGTCACCTCGCCGGACATTGTCTGGATGCCGTTGAGGGTGAACAACTGCTGACCTTCCTGACTGCTCAACGCCAGCCCGTCGGGGTAGTTGATGCAACAGAACTGGCAGTCGTCCTTGGGCCGGTTTTCGGCCCGGGCGGTAAAGCAGCGCGCCGAGTACGCCAAGGGCAGATGGCCGTAGGCGAAGATCTCTACTTCGGGCACGTCGCGGTCCATGTCCCGCACCTGCTCCAGCACATCGCCGATCAGCGCCGCCGAGCACTCCACGGGCGGCACCCAGCGGATCATGCCGCTGTCTTGCAATTGCGCCAGAGCGTGGCCGTTGTACAGGTTCAGCGCCGGACCTGCGACAAAGGGCAGCTTGCGTTCGGCCATGAACTGCACCGCCCCCATGTCGTTGGCTTCCACCAGCAATTGACCGTTGTCACACAGGCGGCGCAGCGAAGAAAGCTCCGAGGCCGCTTCGATCAGCGTCAGGCTCGATAACACAATCTGTGCCTGGCTGCAGGTTTGCAGCTCGCGCCCCAGGCCCAGCCATTGATCCAGGGAGAACGCCCGGCGTTTCGAACACACGGTTTCCCCCAGGTAAATCACGTCCAGCGGCAATGCCGACATCTCGGCATAGAAATTCCCCAGTTGCGCTTTGTCCCAGTAAAACAGGACCGGTCCCAGGCTGAGTTTCATCTGGCCTCCCCTCATTGCCATGATCGATGGTAGGCACCCAGGGTGGTCTGGCTGCCTTCGGACAAACCCGCCAGCACCTGGCGCCATTCTTCCTGCACCCGGAACCGTTGCGGCGCGACCTGGTGGGCGTCCAGTGCGGCGCGCCAGACCCGGGTCACTTGTTCAACGTAGGCCGGGCTGCGTTGGCGCCCCTCGATCTTCACTGCTTCGACACCGATGGCCGCCAGTTCCGGCAGCAGGTCGAGGGTGTCGAGGCTGGTGGGTTCTTCCAACGCATGGAAGCGCTTGCCGCCTACCAGGAAGCGGCCTTTGCACAAGGTCGGATAACCGGCCGGTTCTTCGGGGGTGTAGCGGTCGATCAGCACCTCGCTCAGGCGTGCGCTGAGGCCTTGGGCGTCCTCGCTCCAGCGCACCGCCTTGGCCGGCGAACAGACTCCACACAGGTTCGGCGACTCGCCGGTGATATAGGAAGACAAGTGACAACGGCCTTCGGCCATGATGCACAAGCTGCCGAAACCAAAGACCTCGATCGGCACCGGACTGGCCGCCGCCACCTGCCGCACCTGGGCCAGGGACAGTACCCGTGGCAGCACGGCGCGGCGGATGTCATAGCGCTCGGCGTAAAAAGCCAGTGCCGCCGCGTGTGTCGCCGAGCCTTGTACCGACAGGTGCAGCGCCAACTGTGGATGGCGCTGGCGGGCGTAACCGAGCACACCGGGGTCGGCAGCGATCAACGCATCCACGCCAAAATCGGCGGCGCGGTCCACCGCCCGTTGCCAGCGCTCCCAGCCCTTGGGTTGCGGGTAGGTGTTGACCGCCACGTACAGTTTGCGTTGGTGTTGACGGATGTGCGCGACAGCCGCGTCGAACTGCTTGTCGTCCATGTTCAGCCCGGCGAAGTGCCGGGCATTGGTGTCATCGCGAAAGCCGACATAGACGGCATCGGCGCCTTGGCGCACCGCCGCTTTGAGGGCAGGCAGATTCCCTGCCGGGCAAACCAGTTGCATGGGGCATCCTCGTGAGAAAACTAAGGGCGCCGCCAGTCTAGCCAGCCCTCGGCCGGCCACCTTGACGGCAATCAATTGCCGTCAATGCATCAGGCTCGCGAACGGCAGATACATCACTTTGTCGTGCTTATGCACTTGCGCCTGGCACTCCACCACGGCCAAGCCATCAGCCCAGCAGGCGGCCGCCAACATGGCCGAACTCTGCTGGGGATGCAGCTCGACACACAGCGAGCCATCGGCGGCCGGGGTCAATTTCGCCCGCAGGTACTGCCGTCGCCGGTTGGGTTTCAACCAGTCGAACCCGGCCGGTAACTGCAACGCCGTGGGCAACACCTCATCCATGCCCTGGGCCCGGAACAGGAACGGCCGCACGACGATCAACGCGGTAATCAGTGCCGCCGAAGGGTTGCCCGGCAGCCCGATCCAGGGTTTGCCGGCCACCTCGCCAAAGGCCAGGGGTTTGCCCGGCTGGATCGCCAGGCGCCACAGGTCAACGCTACCCAGGGCTTCGATCGCTTGCTTGAGATGATCTTCCTCACCCACCGACACGCCGCCGGAGGTCAGCAGCAAGTCGCATTCGGTTGCCGCCAGGCTCAAGGCCTGACGACTGGCAAGCAGCTTGTCAGGCATGACGCCGTAGTCATGTACCTCAAGGCCCCAGCCGCGCAGCAGCGCCATGAGACTGTGGCGATTGCTGTTGTAGATCTGCCCTGGCGCCAGCGTTTGGCCGGGTTCGCGCAGTTCATCGCCACTGCTGAGCAGGCCCACCTGCAAGGGGCGATAGACCTCTACCCGGGCAATCCCGGCACCGGCCAGCAACCCCAGTTCCTGGGCGCGCAAGCGTTTTCCGGCCTGGAGCAAACGGTCCCCGCGCTGCATTTCCTCACCTTCCCTGCGCACATGCTCTGCGCCCTTGACTGGTGGCAGCCAGACCCGCTCACCTTCCACCCGGCAACTTTCCTGGGGCACCACCGTGTCAGCCCCGGGCGGCAGCGGCGCGCCGGTAAAAATGCGCACCACCTGCCCGGCCTGTAATGGTTGACCCGGTGCCTCCCCGGCGGCAATGCGCCCGGCCAAGGTCAGATAACCGCCATCGACCGGCAGGTCGGCGGCCCGCAGGGCATAACCGTCCATGGCGCTGTTGTCCCACGGCGGCAGGTTCATGGGACAGCGAACATCGGTCGCCAGCACGCGACCCAAGGCCTGGTCCAGCGCCACCCGCTGCACCGGAGGCGGCAGCGGCGCCTGATCCAGCAAATAGCGGATGGCTTCATCCACCGGCATCAGCGCACCACTGTCACAGACGCTGCCACACCCGCCGCGGCTCATGAACGTGCCTCACAAGGTTGCAGGGCAATGCCTGGCTGCGGCTTGAGGTGGGGGGTGAAATTGCACGGGCCGGTGCGGCTGTCCAGTTGCCCGGCCAGGATCTGTTCCCAACCAGTCCGACAAGCTCCCGGCGAACCCGGCAAGCAGCACACCAGGACACCGTTGCTCATGCCCGCCAACGCTCGCGATTGCAGGGTGGACATGCCGATCTCGGCCAGCGACACCTGGCGGAACAGCTCGCCGAAACCGTCGACCTGTTTGTCCAGCAACGGTGCCACCGCTTGGGGCGTGTTGTCGCGCGGGGTGAAACCGGTGCCGCCGGTCATCAACACCACCTGCACCTTGGGGTCGGCGATCCACTGTGAGACCTGGGCACGGATCTGGTAGATATCGTCCTTCACCAGGCCACGGTCGATGAGCACATGCCCGGCCGTTTGCAGCAGGTCCGCCAGGGTCTGCCCCGAGGTGTCGGTGTCGA
Source organism: Pseudomonas sp. FP2300 (assembly GCF_030687595.1). Classification (NCBI taxonomy): domain Bacteria; kingdom Pseudomonadati; phylum Pseudomonadota; class Gammaproteobacteria; order Pseudomonadales; family Pseudomonadaceae; genus Pseudomonas; species Pseudomonas sp. FP2300. The sequence goes on along the minus strand of NZ_CP117440.1, from coordinate 3,168,590 downwards.
AGGTGCGGGTGTCACTGATGGTGAGGACCGCGATGTTCAACGGTTGAAAGAGACGTTGCGTCAGATGGGCCATGATCAGCCGTCCTATCAGAAAAAGATGGCCCAGCCTGAACCGCAATCGTTGCCGGGCCTATTCCTCCTTGGAGGTACCTCCCTCGGCGTCAGGGCGCCAGACGCGTGCGCTGCCAGGCGCCGTCTTGCAGGCGATAGTCGAGACGATCATGCAAACGGTCGGCACGGCCCTGCCAGAACTCCAGTCGTTCCGGTCGCAGGCAATAACCGCCCCAATGCGCCGGACGCGGCACCGATTGGCCGGCGAAGCGTTGTTCGGTCTGCGTGAGCAAGGTTTCCAGCACGGCCCGATCCGCCAATGGTTGGCTTTGTGGCGACGCCCAGGCCCCCAGGCGACTGGCCACGGAGCGGGACTCGAAATAGGCATCCGACAACGCCGGGGCGAGTTTGTGGACCGGCCCTTCGATGCGCACTTGCCGTTCCAGCCCCGGCCAGAAAAACGTCATCGCGGCCCTGGGATTGACCGCCAGGTCCTGGCCCTTGAGGCTGTCGTAGTTGCCGAAAAACACAAAGCCGTCCGGACCGAACCCCTTGAGCAACAGCACCCGGCAATGAGGCTGGCCCTGCTCGTCCACCGTCGCCAGGGCCATGCTGTTGGCTTCCACCGGCGGGCTTTCGGTGTCGCGGGCCTGCTGCATCCACAACCCGAACAAAACCATCGGGTCGTCCGGCGCCTGGGCTTCATCCAGGCCATCGAGGGTGTACTGGCGGCGCATTTTGGCCAGGGAAAGGGGCATGGCGGTGATCTCCACTATGGGTTTTGGCCAGTGTGGATTCTGCGGCGTTGGCGGGCCTTGATCGTTGTCAATGCCGGCTCTTGTGGTGAATGTGCCGGCCTCTTTGCGAGCAAGCCCGCCCCCACAGTGGATCGACTGTGTTCACAAGCACCCTGTGGGAGCGAGCCTGCTCGCGATGAAGACGCCTCGGTGTAACAGGCAAACCACTATTTGAGCCCCAACCGCCGCGCCAGCTTATGCAGATTGCTCGGGTCAACCTCCAACAGCCGCGCCGCCCCGGCCCAGTTCTGCCCGCAACGCTCCAGGGCCTTGAGAATCGCCTGGCGCTGACAACCATCGACGGCTTCGCTCAAGGGTTGCATTGGTGCATCCAGAGCCTCCAGGGCTTGTTCAGGCAGCGCCTGGGCCGAGGCTGCGCTGGCATTGACGTCCAGATCCAGCACCTGCGGTTCCAAGGTCATGATCAAGCTGCGATTGGCGCCGTGGCTCAGTTGCTTCAACGCGGCGCGACTGATCACGTGTTCCAGCTCCCGCACGTTCCCCGGCCAGGAGTACGCCAGCAGTGCCTGTTCGGCCGCCGGCGACAGGCGCAAGCCGCGCAAACCCAGTCGCGTGCGGTTCAGTTCGAGAAAGTGCCCGGCCAGCATCAACACATCATGACCGCGCTCGCGCAGCGGTGGGATCGGCACCGGGTAGACCGAAAGCCGGTGATACAGATCGGCGCGAAACAGCCCGTCGCGAATACTGTCGGGCAAATGCCGGTTGGTGGCGGCGATGATCCGCACATCGACGTGCAGCGGCTTGTCCGCCCCCAGGCGCTGGATCTCACCGTTCTGCAAGGTGCGCAGCAATTTGGCCTGCACGCTCAACGGCAATTCACCGACCTCATCGAGAAACAACGTACCGCCATTGGCCGCATCGAAACGCCCGGCACGGTCGGTAGTCGCCCCGGAGAACGCACCTTTGACGTGGCCGAACAACTCGCTTTCAGCCAGGGACTCCGGCAACGCTGCGCAATTGACCTGGACCAACGGCTTGTGGCCGCGCCGGGACAGGCGATGCAGGCGGCGGGCGAACAACTCCTTGCCCACGCCGGTCTCCCCCAGCAACAGCACCGGCAGTTCCGAGTCGGCCAGCACATCCAACTCATTGAGCAATTGCTGCAAACCTTCACTGCGCCCGAGGATCTCGCCCTCTTCAGCCGGCAGGCGCAGGTCCGCCAGATCACTGCGCGATGCCCGCAGGCTACGGTTTTCCTGTTCCAGCCGAGTGACTCGCACCGCCGCCTCGATCTGCAACGTACAGCGCTTGAGTTCCTCCCGGGCGCGGCTGTCGAAGGTGCCGGCGTGCAACGCATCCAGGGTGATCGCGCCCCAGAGCCGGCCTTCCACGTACAGGCTCACGCCCATGCAGTCGTGCACCGGCAGCGGCTCGCCGACGTGGTTGTCGAGCAAGCCGTCATAAGGATCCGGCAAGCGACTGTCCGGCTCGAACCAGGTGGGTTCGCGCGACGCCATGATCGCCGCCAGGCGCGGGTGCTGGGCAATCACGAAGCGCCGACCCAACGCTTCGTGGACCAGCCCCACGGTGGCCACGGGCCTGAGGCTGTCATCGTCCAGGCGCAGCAGCCCCACGGCGCCACTGTTGAAGTATTCGCGCAGGGTCTGCACCAGGCGCTGCAATCGCACCGCATTGGGCAGCTCGACGATCAGGTCGGCGGCCAGGCTTTCACGCAGCATGGTAGTGATGACCCTCCAGGGTTCGTTTGACCCTTCACAATCAGGGTGACAATCACCCTGCAAAATATTTAATGCTTTATTTTCAATCGGTTGAATCTGGCACACCGACTGCAAACTCCGCTCATCTGTCCCTCCCCGGGATTCCACCCAAGGAAACATGATGAGCCTCGATCTGCTGGAACAAAGCCTTGGCCAACTGGCCTGCGACATTCCCGGTGCCACGCGCACCTTCCATCATTACAACCTCGACTTCTGCTGCGGCGGGCAAAAGTCCTTGCGCGAAGCCGCGCTGGGCAAGGGCCTGAACCCGTTGCTCATCGCCGATGCCTTGCGCACGCTGCAAGCCGCCGGCGAACTCGGCCATGACTGGCGCGACGAGCCCCAGGCCCTGCTGATCGCCCACATCCTGGAGCGCTACCATGCGCGCCATCGCGAACAACTGCCGGAACTGATCCGCCTGGCCCGGCGCGTCGAGCAGGTCCACGGTGCGCGCCCCAACTGCCCGAACGGCCTGGCCGATCACCTGCAGGACATATATCAGGAGCTCGAAGGCCACATGCTCAAGGAAGAACAGGTCCTGTTCCCGATGCTGCAACAGGGCCTCGGCGAACGAGCCTCGGCGCCGATCCAGGTCCTGCGCTACGAACATGACCAGCACGGTGAAGCCTTGGAAACCATGCTCGCCCTGACCGACCAGATCACCCCACCCGCCAACGCCTGCAACACCTGGCGCGCCCTGTATCGCGGGCTGGTGGAGTTTCGTGATGATCTGATGCAGCACATTCACCTGGAAAACAATGTGTTGTTCGTCAATGCGATGAAGCCTGCCCGCTGACTCTCAAGCATTGCATACCCCTTGTGGGAGCGAGCCTGCTCGCGATGGCGTCGGATCAGTCGGTACGAGGTGCCTCACACACCGCCATCGCGAGCAGGCTCGCTCCCACAGGGATTGATGTTGCTCACCCTATTTGCAATGACCTCAAAATTTTCTTTCACTCTCCCGCTCAAAACTGCCAATAGAACATCGCCTTGGCCAACACCACGATCAGCAGCATGTGCCCCAGGATACTGCGGCGCAGCCAGCAGGCTCGGCTGGGTGTCAGGCGACCGCTCTTGAGCCAGTACGCCAGCCACAAATAGTGACCGATGATACTCAGCGCCAGCAGGATCTTCAGGCTCAGCAGCAGGCCGAAGCTGCTGCTCAATGGCTGGCTCAATGCGCCGCGATGCTGCCAGGCCAGGGCCAGGCCAGCACCGTACAACACCAGCACAACGCCGTGCAGGACGTGCCGCGAGCGCTTGGCGATGGCCTGGTCGGCGGCGTCTTTGACGCCTTGGGCCAGGGGCCGGCGGGCGGCATGCCAGATAAAAACCTCGAAAAACAACGTGCCGATAAAAGCAATAGCCGCCAATAGATGAGTGATTAGCAAAACCCCATACATCATCGATCCCCTCGACTCATCCCGGATGCCCATCCACCCGGGCCTTCAACAGCATCGGCCCATAACGCCAGGCGTATAAACCGAACGCCAACGTCCAGCACACCCCCGCCAGCCACAACCCGGCCAACGGCAACAGCAGCACCAGCAGCACGCGGCTCAGGCACGCCAGGTTCAGCAGGATGAAGGCCAGGGTCATGCCCATCGGCGGCTCAAGGGGACGCCCGGTATGGCCCAGGCTGACCCGGGCAATCATCGCCAGGATCAACCCGGCCATGGCACCGATGGTCAGGCTGTGCACCGCCAGGCTCGGGTTCACCGGCACGCCGAAGTGCCACAGCGCCATGCCCAGGCAGGCCACCGCCAGCCAAGCGTAGGCCAGGTGCAACGACCACAGCAGCGGCACCCGCCACAAATCCCGATCATGCCAACGCACCAGTCGAATCCCGTGCCCCACCGCCAACGCCGCGAACAACAGGCCGACCCAGGTACTGGCCGCCAGCGCCGGGCCGAAGGCATACAACAACGCCACCAGTGCCGAACCGGCCAACAACAGGCGATCGAGCCACGGCCATGGCGCGACGCCCTCGACCCGCCCGAGGCCTCGCTGGGTAAAGAACGGAATCACCCGTCCGCCGATCAACCCCATCATCGCCGCCACCAGCCACAGGCCGGTGAGCACGCTCTGGCGCTGCAAGCCCTCGTTGTGCTGGAGCAGGCCATACACGGACAAGCCATCGGCGGCGGCCAACAGCAGCAATACCAGCACGATCGGGTAATTGCGCTTCTGCCGCACACGCCACAACGTCACGCCCATCAACACGGCGACCGCCAGGGCAAAACCCAGCTCCAGCAGCGCCAGCAACGGCCAGGGCGCATCGATCAGCCAGGCCAGCCGCGCGCCCAGCCACAACAACGCCAGCGTTGCCAAGCGCTTGCCGCTGAGCCCCGGGGTTCCGGTCCAGGTCTGCACCGCCGTCAGCAGGAACCCAGCGATGATCGCCAGGCCGAAACCGAACAACAGTTCATGCCGGTGCCAGGCCAACCAACCTCCGGCCGGTTGCCAGGCCGACAAGCGCCCGGTAAACGCCGCGAGCCAAAAGGGAATGGCCAGCAGCGCCAACACACAACCGGCCAAAAAAAACGGCCGAAACGCCAGGCGCCACAGCGGCGCGATGGCCATGGCCTTGCGACGGTCAAGCACTTGCATACACCACTCCTTTGCCTCGCTGAACCGTCAGCGAGGGACGACAAACCAGGGTTCGAATGATCGGCTATCGACACCGGCAGGCCTTGTCTCAGATCAAGCCAGCTCATCGGCAACCTCCCGCCTCGAACAGGCACTAGCAAGGGGCTTGCCGAACAGGGTCATTGTGGGAGCTCACTTAAGGCATTCGATAACCCCGTGGCGAGGGAGCTTGCTCCCGCTGGGCCGCGAAGCGGCCCCTACACCCGCCAAATGCGGAGCATCAGACACTCCGCACCCGCCGGTTTACGACTGCTTCGCAGCCGAGCGGGAGCAAGCTCCCTCGCCACAGGTCCATCACTTTTTTTGTGTACAGCATTGTGCTCCCACAGGGACTGTAGGCGAACGGGGGTATTTATGACCCTTTCATGGTTGCTTTAACCCTATTGCACCAGGGTCATTTCTACCCTCCCCAACCCCAACGCCCCGCCAATCAATGTCCTCAGGGTCTGGCCCGGCTCTTGCTCAGGCCTGGCATTACCTTCGTTGCCGGGGCTCTCCATGAAATCTGTCGTTCTGCCGCTTACCTGGTTCTTCGTGCTCTCCTGCGTCGTGGCGCTTGCCAGCGGCCTGTCCCTGAGCCTGGTCTGACCCCGGCCCCATCATTTGCCACAACAAGGATCCATGCCATGGTGCTCCACCGTGTCCATCACCAGATTCTGCGCAGCCATCACCTGTTCGAGCCGTTGAACGAAGAACAGCTCGACGAACTGATGAGTAACAGCCAACTGCTGAACATCGACAAGGGCGACCCGCTGTTCCGCCAGGGAGAGCCGGCGCAGGCGTTTTACTTCGTGATTTCCGGCGCCGTGAAAATCTACCGGCTGACCCCGGACGGCCAGGAAAAAGTCTTCGAGGTGATCGGTGAGCGCCAGACCTTCGCCGAAGCCATGATGCTGATGGACACGCCCAACTACGTCGCGTCCGCCGAAGCCGTCGGTCCGACCCAGGTGTACCGGCTGTCCAACGCCACCTACATGCGTTTGCTGCAAAGCAACAGCCGGCTGACCTTCGCCCTGCTCGGCAAGCTCTGCGTGCGCCTGCACCAACGGGTCAACGAGATTGAAACCCTGTCGCTGAAGAACGCCACTCACCGCGTGGTTCGCTACCTGCTGACACAACTGGTACGCCTGCAAACCGTGGACAGCCAGTTCGAACTGCCGATGGCCAAGCAGTTGATCGCCGGACACTTGTCGATCCAGCCGGAAACCTTTTCGCGGATCATCCGCCGCCTGATCGATGAAAAAATCATCACTCAGGACGGTCGCCAGATCGCCATTCTCGATCGCCTGCGCCTGGAACAATTCGAATGAGCGCACAGCCCACTTGCCTGTATTGCCAACAGGCCAACCCCGTCGATGAAACCGAGTGCCGCCAGTGCGGCATGCCCCTGCCAGCCGAAGCGGCGTTGGCCGGCGAGCGCCGGCTGCGGCGCTTCACCTGGTTTTGTGTCGGCTTGACGATCTTCTGCATCGTCATGTTCTTCTGGCTGCCTCGCCGCATCGCCTGAACCCTCAATCCTGAGTCAACTGCCGATACAACTGCGGTAAACGCAGCGGCAGTTGCTCGGGCTGGCGAATCAGGGTGTAGCCGTTGGCCCCGAACATGTAGGGCAGGTAATCCCCCGCTTCGCGATCGATGGTGATGCAGAACGGCGTCAGCCCTTGGCGCCGCGCCTCGAGCACCGCCTGGCGGGTGTCTTCCACGCCGTAGCGGCCTTCGTAAAGATCCAGGTCATTGGGCTTGCCGTCACTGAGCAGCAACAACAGTTTGCGCCGGCGCTTGCAGAGCGCCAGTTGTTGCGTGGCCTGGCGAATCGCCGCGCCCATGCGTGTGTAGTAACCCGGTTTCAGCCCCTGGATCCGTCCCCGGGTGTGATCGTCGTAACGCTGGTTGAAAGCCTTGAGCTCATGCAGGCGCACCTGCTGGCGACGCAGGGAAGAGAACCCGTACAAGGCAAAATCGTCCCCCAGCACCGACAGGGTTTCGCCGAACAGCAACAGGCTGTCACGAATCACATCGATCACCCGGTGCTCGTCATTGAGGTGGGCATCGGTGGACATCGACAGATCGGCCAGCAGCAGACAGGCCAGGTCACGGCGAGTCTGGCGCTGGTCCATGAACAACCCGCGCTCGCTGCACTGCCCGTGCTGGCGCTCGACATGAAAGTCCAGCCAGGCTTGCAGGTCCAGTTCCGAGCCTTGGGTTTGCTGGCGCAACCACTGGCGATCGTTGCGCAAGTGTTCGAACTGGCGACGCAGGTGCTGGGCCGAGCTTCGCAGGCGTGCGGGTAACGGCTGGGGCTGGCAATCGCGAGGGGTGAAGGTTTGCAGGCTGACGAAATCGTCCTGCAGTCGTTGCTTGCGGTAATCCCATTCCGGCAAGAGGATGCCTGCGCCCAACGGGAGGTCGTCCACATCGGCCGGGGGCAGGTCCAGGTGCAGTTTCAAGCCACCGCTCTTGCGCAAGCGGGTGCGCGACAAGGTCAATTGGTCCAGGTCCTCGGCGACGCGAGCGGCGTCCGGGTCTTCACTGTCATCCGCCCAGCGATCCAGGTCCACATGTTCGGTCCAACTGAACAGGTTCTCCAGGCGCACGATCAGCAGCCCACCGTCACGGCTGGTGTCGTCGATTCGCTCGGCGCGCTTGCGACCGCCCTGCTGTTCGCCGGGTGGTGTCGCCAGGTATTGCTCGGACTCCTCAAGGTCGGCGGCCTGGGGATTGCCCAGGTGTTGGGGTGGGTACAGCCACAGCGGCAACGGCCAGGCCGCCCGCTCGCTGCGTGGAAAATGTTCGACACTGCCCGGTTCGCGCAGGGCTTGGCACAACGCATGCTCCAGGGCGGCTTCGGCCGGGTTGAGCGTGGCCGGATCGGGGCGCAGGGACAGGTGTGCGTCCACCAAGCGCCGGTAGCGAGGCCGCAGTGCCGGGTAGCGCTGCAACACCGCCAGGGTCCAGCGCTGATTGTCCCGCCCCCAGTGCGTCATCGGTCCCGCCTGTGCGGCCAGCAAGGCAAGCCAGCGATACAATTCCTCGTTGAGCCCGACATCGGGGAACGCCGCCAGGCTCGCCGGCAGGCGCAGGTTATCGTTATCGCACCAGGCCAGGGGGACTTGCTTGCAGGTGCCGGCGATCTGCTGCAACAGGTTGCGGCGCAGCAACAGGTCGCGGTCGCTGACGGCCTCCACCCCCAAGTGAGACGCACCGCCGGTGGCCCGCAACAGTACCTGGAGTGCGCGTTGCCGGGGGATCAGCTCCACCCGCGCTTCGGGAAAATCCACACTGGCGCGGCGAGTGATGAAACGGTGCCAGACACTGCCGACCCACTCTTCCAGCTCTAGGGTGAATGCCATGGTTACTCTCCTATCGACCCGCTGCAGTGAAGGGACTGGCTCGCACTGCTTTTGTGGCGAGGGAGCTTGCTCCCGCTGGGCTGCGCAGCAGACCCATTTTGTGAGCGCTTCGCGCTCAAGCGGGAGCAAGCTCCCTCGCCACAAAGGCGCTCTCGCCACGGATTCAGTGGTGGCCTCTCAAGAAGGCACCACCGCCGCCGGTGCACGCAGGGCCGCACGACCACGTTGACGGAAGCTGAACAGGTAGCAGAGCAACCCGGCCAGGAAGCCGATACCGCTGACCAGTCGCGCCCAGAACAGCGGCTTCAAATGATCCATCGTGGCCATGAACGGCAAGGCACTGCCATCGGCCATCCAGCGCTGCAACCAGACCTGGACGACACCGGCCGCGGTGAGGAACAAGGTGATCATCACCATCGACAGGGTCATCAACCAGAAGCCCCAGATCTCCAGGCGCTGCGAGCGTTCGTCCGCCGCTTCACCCAGGCCCCGCAAGCGCGGCATGGCGTAGCTGATCAGCGTCATCACGATCATTGCGTAGGCACCGTAGAAGGCCAGGTGACCATGGGCTGCGGTCAGTTGCGAACCATGGGTGTAGTAGTTGACTGGTGCCAGGGTGTGCAGGAAACCCCAGACGCCCGCGCCGAAGAACGCGGTGACCGTGGTGCCCTTGGCCCACAACGTGGCCGCGCGGTTCGGGTGGTGCCGACGACGGTTCTTCACCATGCTGAAGGCAAAGACCACCATCGCCAGGAACGGCAGCGGTTCCATCGCCGAGAAGATCGAACCCACCCATAACCAGACCTCGGGCGCACCGATCCAGAAGAAGTGGTGACCGGTACCGATGATCCCGGTGATCAGCGCCATGGCGATAATCACGTAGAGCCATTTTTCCACCACTTCGCGGTCCACGCCGGTGATCTTGATCAGGACGAAAGCGAGCATCGAACCCATGATCAGTTCCCAGACGCCTTCCACCCAAAGATGCACCACCCACCACCAGTAGAACTTGTCGCGAGCGAGGTTTTCCGGGTTGTAGAAGGAGAACAGGAAGAACACCGCCAGGCCGATCAGACCGGTCATCATCACCATGCTGACCGTGGTCTTGCGCCCCTTGAGCAGGGTCATGCCGATGTTGTAGAGGAACCCCAGGCACACCACGACGATGCCCATCTTGGTGATGGTCGGCTGCTCCAGGAATTCACGGCCCATAGTGGGCAGCAAGTCGTTGCCGGTGAACTTGGCCAGCGTCGCATAAGGCACCGAGAGGTAGCCCAGGATCGTCGCCACGCCAGCGGCGGCGAATACCCAGAACAGCACCAGTGCCAGTTTCGGGCTGTGCAGTTCGCGATCGGCCTCCTCCGGTATCAGGTAATACGCCGCGCCCATGAAGCCGAACAGCAGCCAGACGATCAGCAGGTTGGTGTGGACCATGCGGGCCACGTTGAAGGGAATCAGCGGGAACAGGAAGTCGCCGACCACGTATTGCAGGCCCATGATCAAACCGAACAGCACCTGCCCCAGGAACAGCATCAGGGCAAACACGAAGTAGGGTTTGGCGACGGCCTGCGAGGCGAATTTCAGATGCGGATTAGCCATGCTCATCTCTCAGCCCTCCTTGTTTGGCGGCCAGCCATTGGTATTGATGTTCGAGCTCCACTTGAGGAATTCGGCGATGTCGTCGACCTCCTGCTCGCTCAGGTTGAACTGCGGCATGGCCCGACGACCCGGAACGTTCAGCGGCTGCATTTTCATCCAGGCCTGCAGGAACGGCTTGAAGGCTTCCTCGCCACCGCGCCGGTTGACCACGTTGCCCAGCTCCGGCGCAAAATACGCGCCTTCGCCCAGCAGGGTATGGCAGCCGATGCAGTTGTTGCGCTCCCAGACGCCCTTGCCGCGTATCACCGATTCGCTCAATTGCGCCTGGTTGCTGCGTTCGGGAAAGGTCTGTTCCGTGTGGTAGGTCAGGGCCAGGAATATCAGGAAGAAGAACACGCTTCCCCCGAAGTAAATATTCCTGGCCATGCCTTTGGTGAAGGTATCTGACATGGTCACTTCCTCATTGCTTGGCGTGTTCATTCTAGGAAGCGCGGGGTCAGAAACCGCTTGATGGCGATCAAGAATCTCCGATGGTTTTGGTGGGTTGTTCCAACACCGCCCGAAAGGCAGGTGAGCTGTTGTGGCGAGGGAGCTTGCTCCCGCTGGGTTGCGAAGCGACCCTAAAACCTGCTGACGGGGTGTGCCAGATGGATTGAGTTGTTGCTGTTGGGGCTGCTTCGCAGCCCAGCGGGAGCAAGCTCCCTCGCCACAGGGGATTGCATCGGGAATCAGAGCGTGAATGAGATTGCAATCGCAAGCACCACCGCCCAGCTCAACACCAACCGCCGCCACAACCGCGGCGCATGGCGCAGCTCCATGAAGCCGTCGGCGATCAACCAGGCCTTGGTCACCGCGACCGCCAGGATGGCGATGGACACCAGCCCGCTAGCCGCGACCTGCCCCAGGGCGACGGTACCGGTGCTCAGCACCGCCAGCGCCATCCAGCAGGCGATCAAGACAGGGGAAGCGGACATGAGCACCTCCGCTCAATCAAGGATGTAGACCACCGGGAACAGCAGCACCCAGACCAGATCGACCATGTGCCAATACAGCACGCCGGACTCCAACCCGCTATGTTCCTGCGCACCGTAGCGCCGACGTCGGCAACCTTCGGCCAGCCAGGCGAGGATCACCATGCCCAACAGCACATGGAGAAAATGAAACGCGGTAAGGATCCAGTACAAGGTGAAGAACGTGTCGTGCTCCATCCCCAAGCCGTTTGCCAGCAGGTGGGCATATTCGCCGAGCTTGATCCCCACATAGCCGCAGGCGAGCAACAACGCCACACACAACAACAACGCACCTCGACGCGGCCGGGCCTGCCTGACCTGCTCCTGGGCCAGGGCGGCGAACAGGCCGGCGGTCAGCAGGCTGAGGGTCATCGCCAGGCCCGTGGAGCGGTCCAGCAACTGCCGGCCTTCGCTGAAGACCTGCGGATACAACGCCTGGGCGACGGTGAACGCCAGGATCAACAGCGCGAACACCGACAGCTCGGCGAGGATGAAAAACCACATCGCCAGGTCCCCGGGCAAGCGCCGGGGCAAGGCGATGGTTTCAGCCGAAGTGGACATCGACCACGTCCATCAACGCGGCAACGGTCTGCGGGTCGTCGCTCAATGGCTCGGCCAGGCAGGCCAGGCAGGCTTGGCGCGGGTCCATGCCGGAGCCGATCATGCGCGCGGCGAAGATCAGCAGGCGCGTCGAGGCGACTTCCTCCAGGTCATGCTGGTCGAGCCGACGCAGCGCCTGTCCCAGGCGCACCACCTGGGCCGCCAAGGCCATGTCCACGTTCGCCTCACGGGCAACGATGCGCTCTTCATCGGCCACCGCCGGATAACCAAAACGCATCGCCACGAAGCGCTGGCGAGTGCTTGGCTTCATGCCTTTGAGCAGGTTCTGGTAACCCGGGTTATAGGACACCACCAGCATGAAGGACGGCGGTGCCTGCAGTACTTCGCCCGTGCGCTCCAGGTACAACTGCCGACGATCATCGGCCAGCGGATGCAACACCACGGCCGTGTCCTGGCGCGCTTCGACCACCTCATCCAGATAACAGATGCCGCCCTCGCGCACCGCCCGGGTCAAGGGACCGTCCTGCCACCAAGTGCCCTGGGCGCCGATCAAGTGACGGCCCACCAGGTCGGCCGCGCTCAAGTCATCGTGGCAGGCCACGGTGTACAGCGGCAGTTTCAGGCGGTGGGCCATGTGCTGGACGAAACGGGTCTTGCCGCAGCCGGTAGGGCCCTTGATCAGCACCGGCATGCCGTGATGCCAGGCCTGCTCGAACATCGCCTGCTCGTTGTCCTGGGGTTGATAAAAGGGTTCGTCGGGGTGCTGCAAAGTGTGGATAGCGTTCATGGCAAGGCCTGATCAGACAACACGATTGCAGGCCACGCTACGGTGCCCTGCGACAACCTGGCAAGGGTTGCGGCCGGCAAACTTGATCGCCGTCAAGCGGCCAACCACCAGCCTGGGCATAGCCTTGCATCGCACCAAGAACCTGCGCGCCGAACGTCAATTACTGCGCAGCGCGGGTCACGCCTGAGGAGAAATGGAATGCTGATCAGCCACAAAAAATCGTGGGCCCTGCGGGTCACGGCGCTGTGTACAGCGCTGGCCGCCCCCCACGCCTTCGCCGACCAAACCACTGCGCCGGAGCAACCCCGCGTGGTCAAGACCGAAGGCGCGCCAGACCTGAGCCAGGCCGACTTCGACTCGGCCAAGGAAATCTACTTCCAGCGCTGCGCCGGTTGCCACGGGGTCCTTCGCAAAGGCGCCACCGGCAAACCATTGACACCCGATATCACCCAGTCACGCGGCCAGGCCTACCTGGAGGCGCTGATCACCTACGGCTCGGCCGCCGGCATGCCGAACTGGGGCACCTCCAACGCCCTGACCAAAGACCAGATCACGGTGATGGCCAAGTTCATCCAGCACACCCCGCCGACACCGCCGGAATGGGGCATGGCCGAAACCCGCAAGACCTGGAAAGTGCTGGTCAAGCCCGAGGACCGGCCGACCAGGCAACTGAGCACCCTCAACCTGCAGAACCTGTTCTCGGTGACCCTGCGCGACGACGGCAAGATCGCCTTGATCGACGGCGACAGCAAGAAGATCGTCAAGCTGATCGACACCGGTTATGCGGTGCACATCTCGCGCATCTCGGCATCAGGTCGCTACCTGCTGGTGATTGGCCGGGACGCCAAGATCGACATGATCGACCTGTGGCCGAAGGAGCCGACCAAGGTCGCGGAAATCAAGGTGGGCATCGAAGCCCGCTCGGTGGAAACCTCCAAGTTCAAAGGCTACGAAGACAAATACACCATCGCCGGTTCGTACTGGCCGCCACAGTTCACCATCATGGACGGCGAGACCCTGGAGCCCAAGCAGATCGTCTCGACCCGCGGCATGACCGTCGACACCCAGCAGTACCACCCGGAACCTCGGGTCGCGGCCATCATCGCCTCCCACGAATGGCCGGAGTTCATCGTCAACGTCAAGGAAACCGGCAAGGTGATGCTGGTCAACTACCAGGACATCAAGAACCTCACCATCACCAGCATCGACGCCGCGCCGTTCCTGCATGACGGCGGTTGGGACAGCAGCCATCGCTATTTCATGACGGCCGCCAACAACTCCAACAAAGTCGCGGTGATCGACTCCAAGGAACGCAAGCTCACCGCCCTGGTGGACGTGGGCAAGACCCCGCACCCGGGACGCGGCGCGAACTTCAACCACCCACTCTACGGACCGGTCTGGGCCACCAGCCACCTGGGCGACGCCGGGGTTTCGCTGATCGGCACCGATCCGATCAAACACCCGCAATACGCCTGGAAACAGGTCGGCTCGTTGCAGGGCCAGGGTGGCGGCTCGCTGTTCATCAAGACTCACCCCGCGTCCAACCATCTGTATGTCGACACCACCCTCAGCCCCGACGCCAAGCTCAGCCAGTCGGTGGCGGTATTCGACATCAACAAGCTCGACGCCGGCTACACCGTGCTGCCGATTGCCGAGTACGCCGGTATCAAGAAAGGCGCGTTACGCGTGGTGCAGCCGGAGTACAACAAGGCCGGCGACGAGGTCTGGTTCTCGGTCTGGAGTGGCCAGGAAGACGAGTCGGCGCTGGTGGTGATCGACGACAAGACCCTCAAGGTCAAGAACGTGATCAAGGACAAGCGCCTGATCACCCCTACCGGGAAATTCAACGTCTACAACACCCAACACGACATCTATTGAGCCCCATCAATAAGAGGAAAAACCATGAAGCCTATTCTGATTGCCTTGGCCCTGACTGCCGCCTACAGCCTGCCGGTGCTGGCACAAGACGGCCCGACGCTGTTCAAGAGCAAGCCCTGTGCAGCCTGCCATTCCATCGACACCAAGGTGGTGGGCCCGGCGCTCAAGGAGGTCGCGGCAAAAAACGCCAGTGTCCCGGGGGCGCAAGACGTGCTCGCCAAACACATCAAGGAGGGTACGCAAGGCAACTGGGGACCGATGCCGATGCCGGCCAACCCCGTGACGGAAGAAGAAGCCAAGATCCTCGCTGCGTGGGTCTTGACCCTTAAATAACACAGGCAGAAAAGGCCTTGTAGGCAGGACCTGCCTGACACAAAACCCGTGGCGAGGGAGCTTGCTCCCGCTGGGCTGCGCAGCAGCCCCAATAGCAACCTGGCGACTCAGTGTGTCAGGTAAACCCAAGGGGCTGCTGCGCAGCCAGCGGGAGCAAGCTCCCTCGCCACAAAAGCGATGCAACTCAATATCGGAGGACGTCATGGAACGACACCGCTTTACCACCTCGATGACCACCCTCCTCTTTGTTTTTTCCTCCTGCGTGCTGGCCGCTCCCGACAGCCAGCGCCAGGCCCAACTGCAACACCTGCTGGACCAGGACTGTGGCGCCTGCCACGGCCTGTACATGACCGGCGGCCTCGGCCCACCCCTGACCCTCGAAGCCCTGGCCGGAAAATCCCGCGACAGCCTCATCGCCACCGTCACCCTCGGACGGCCCGGCAGCGCCATGCCCGGTTGGGCACCGCTGCTTGCGCCCGACGACATTCGCTGGCTGGTGGACCGGCTCCTTCAAGGAAAACCCGCCTCATGATCCGTTCTTTCCTGTCCTTCACGGCCATCGCCCTGCTGCTCTGCGGTTGCACCCAGACACCGCTGCGCGGCACCGGCGATCTGGGCGTAGTGGTGGAGCGTGCCAACGGCAGCCTGCAAATCATCGAAAGCGATACCCGCACCGCCCTCGCCCGCGTTGAAGGCCTGGGCGACCTCTCCCACGCCTCGGTGGTGTTCTCCCGCGACCAGCGCTACGCCTATGTGTTCGGCCGCGATGGTGGCCTGAGCAAAGTCGACCTGCTGAGCGCGCGCATCGACCGCCGGATCATCCAGGGCGGCAACAGCATCGGCGGCGCGATCAGCCAGGACGGCAAGCTGATCGCCGTCTCCAACTACGAACCCGGCGGGGTCAAGGTGTTCGATGCCCAGACCCTGGAACAGGTCGCCGACATTCCGGCCACACCCTTGCCTGACGGCAAGAAACGTTCGCGAGTGGTGGGTCTGGTGGACGCCCCGGGACAACGCTTCGTGTTCAGCCTGTTCGACACCGGCGAGATCTGGACCGCCGACTTCAGCCAGGGTCTCACCCCGAGCATCGAGCGTTTCACCGCCATCGGCCAACAACCCTACGACGCACTGATCACCCCGGATGGGCGTTACTACATGGCCGGGCTGTTCGGTGAAGACGGCATGGCCCAACTCGACCTGTGGCATCCGGAACACGGCGTAAAACGGGTGCTGGGGCATTACGGGCGCGGCCAGGATCGGCTCCCGGTGTACAAGAT
The DNA here is from genome assembly GCF_030687595.1 of Pseudomonas sp. FP2300. Lineage (NCBI taxonomy): Bacteria > Pseudomonadati > Pseudomonadota > Gammaproteobacteria > Pseudomonadales > Pseudomonadaceae > Pseudomonas > Pseudomonas sp. FP2300. The sequence continues at coordinate 3,152,559 of NZ_CP117440.1, read as the reverse complement.
GCCGCATCTGGAAGGCTGGGCCCTGGCCGACCAGCAAGCCTTCGTTCCTGCCGTCGGGCATCACCAGGTACTGGTGATGAACGCCCAGGACTGGCAGCAGACCGACGCCATCGCCGTGGCCGGCCAGCCGGTGTTCGTCACCGCGCGACCGGACGGCCGGCAACTGTGGGTCAACTTCGCCTACCCGGACAACGACCGCGTCCAGGTCATCGACACCCAGACTCACGCCATTGTCGCAGACCTCCGACCAGGCCCGGCCGTGTTGCACATGGAGTTCACCGCACGAGGTGACCAGCTGTGGCTGTCCGCCCGGGACGGTGGCGAGGTACAGGTCTGGAACCCGTATCGGCTCGAACGCCTGGGCAGCCTGCCGGCCCTGAGCCCCAGCGGTATTTTCTTCAGCAGCCGCGCGCACAAGCCGGGGTATTGACCATGACATCCAGCTCACTGGCCCGGCGCCTGATCGATCAATTCCAGCATGGCCTGCCGTTGTGCGCCGAGCCCTATCGAGCCATGGCCGAGACCTTGGGCTGCAGCGAAGCCCAGGTCATCGACTGCCTGCAACACCTGCAAGTGGCCGGGACCTTGTCGCGGGTCGGCCCGGTGTTCGAACACACCCGGGCCGGCGCCAGCACCCTGGCCGCCCTGGCTGTGCCCGAAGACCGCTTGCACCAGGTGGCGGCACGCATCAGCCAATACCCGGAAGTCAATCACAACTATGCCCGGGAACATCGCTACAACCTGTGGTTCGTACTGACCGGCCCCACCCGTGCCCACCTGGAAAACATCCTCCAGGAACTGGAACACGACACTGGTCTCACCCCGCTGGACCTGCCCATGCTGACCGCCTATCGCATCGACCTGGGCTTTGCCCTGGAGGCCACCCCATGAAAAACGCCCTGAGTGAGCAACAGTCACTGGAACTGCGCCGTCTGCTGGAGACCGGCCTGCCCCTGACATCGCGGCCCTTCCAGGCCCTGGCCGAGCAGATCGAGGCCAGCGAGCAACAAGTGCTCGAGCAGATGCAGCGCTGGCATGGACAGGGTCTGTTCCGGCGCGTAGGCCTGGTGGTCAACCATCGCGCCTTGGGATTTGCCGCCAACGCCATGCTGGTGCTGGACGTGCCCGACGCCTTGGTCGATGAAGTCGGCCGTCGCCTCGGCCAGGCGCCGGGCATCAGCCTTTGCTACCAACGCCCCCGGCGTCTGCCCCAGTGGCAATACAACCTGTTCTGCATGATCCACGGTCGCCAGCGTGACCGTGTCGAAGCCCAGGTCCAGGCGCTGCTGGAAGAGCATCTGCTGGACGACCTGCCCCACCAGTTGCTGTTCAGCACGCACCTGTTCAAGCAATGCGGCGGACGTTTCGCCGCGCCGGCCGGAGCCCGTATCGATGGATGACCTCGACCGCCGCCTGATCAATCGCCTGCAACTGGGACTGCCGCTGGTCCGTCATCCTTGGCAGGCCCTGGCCCATGAACTGGACAGCAGCGCTACCGAATTGCTCGACCGCCTGCATGAGCTGCTCAACGACGGCGTGCTCACCCGCTTCGGCCCGATGTTCGACATCGATCGCCTGGGCGGTGCGTTCACCCTGGCGGCGCTGGCGGTGCCCGAACCGCGCTTCGAGGCCATCGCCGAGCTGCTCGCGGACATGCCCGAGGTCGCCCACAACTACCGCCGCGAGCACGCCTGGAACATGTGGTTCGTGCTCGCCTGCCCCAGCGAACAGGCGATCAACGACACCCTGCTGCGCATCGAACATCTGACCGGCCTGGTGCCGCTGAACCTGCCCAAAGAGGAGACCTACCATGTCGGCCTGTATTTCCCCGTCTGAGTCTTTGTGGCAAGCGCCACCACGGTTGGATGAAACGCCCCTGGCCCTGCGGCTGGTGGAACTGACCCAGGCCGGCCTGCCCTTGCTCGAAGACCCCTGGGCCTGGCTGGCCGAACAACTGGACCTGAGCGTGGAATCCACCCTCGACCTGCTCAAGCGCTTGCAGGCCGAAGGCGCGATCCGCCGCATCGCGGCCGTGCCTAATCACTATCGCCTGGGCTATCGCCACAACGGCATGACGGTCTGGGACGTGGCCGACGCCGACATCTCGCGCCTCGGCGCGTTGCTGGGTGCGCAGCCCTTCGTCAGCCATTGCTACCGGCGCCCGCGCCGGCCCGGCTGGCGCTACAACCTGTTCGCCATGGTCCATGGCCGTAGCCGCGAAGAAATCGACAGCTACCGCGAACACCTGCGCTACCTGCTGGGGGACGCCTGTGCCGCCGACGACATGCTGGTGAGCAGCCGCATCCTGAAAAAAACCGGCCTACGCCTGTCGCCAAGCCTGGGCTGAACCCGCATGCCGACCGAAGGAGCGCTTTTATGTTGAGGATCAGCCACTACCTGCGGGCCCTGGCCGGGCAATGCCCCCCTCCACGGGTCGCGCCACCGGGCAGCCAGCGCCCGCCGGTGGTGATCTGGAACCTGCTCAGGCGGTGCAACCTGACCTGCAAACACTGCTATGCGACCTCGGCCGACAGCGTGTTTCGCGATGAACTGGACACCGCGGCGGCGCTCCAGGTCATCGATGACCTGCATGATGCCGGGGTTCGCGTGCTGATCCTGTCCGGCGGCGAACCCCTGCTGCGCGACGACCTGTTCCAGCTCAGTGCCTATGCCCGCGACAAGGGCTTTTTCCTCGCCCTGTCCACCAACGGCACACTGATCGACGCGAGCAATATCCAGCAAATCAGCGAGACACACTTCGACTACGTCGGCATCAGCATCGACGGCCTGGAAGCGACCCACGATGAATTCCGCCAGCTCAAGGGCAGTTTCGCCAGCTCCATGGCGGCCATCCGGCTCTGCCGCGAACAAGGGATCCGGGTCGGGTTGCGCACCACCCTCACCCAGCAGAACCATGCTCAACTGCCCCGGTTGCTGGACCTGATGAACGAATACGATGTGCAGAAATTCTATCTGTCGCATCTGAACTACAGCGGACGCGGCAAGCGCAGCCGCAAGCTCGACGCCCATCAACAGATGAGTCGCGAGGCCATGACCTTGATCTTCGAGCGGGCCTGGCACGACATCGAACAGGGCCGCGACAGTGACTTCGTCAGCGGCAACAACGACGCCGATGCGATCCTGTTGCTGCAATGGGTATCCCACCGACTACCGCAACACTACACCGCACTGGAACGGATGCTGCGGGCCTGGGGCGGCAACGCGTCGGGTAGCGGCATCGCCAACATCGACAATACCGGCGAGGTCCACCCCGACACGTACTGGTGGCAGCACTCGGTGGGCAATGTCCGCCAGACCCCATTCAAGAGACTCTGGTCAGAGCGCCCCGATGCCCTGCTGCTCAAGCTGCGCGAACACCCGCGGGCCGTGGGTGGCCGCTGTGGGCAATGCCGCTGGCTGGCGATCTGCAACGGCAATACCCGCACCCGCGCCTGGGCCGACGGCGACCTCTGGGGCCAGGACCCCGGCTGCCACCTCAGCGACGAAGAAATCGGCTTGCACGCGATCCCCAGCGTTGCGACGCCCTGCGCCTGATAACCGACGGCGAACCTGATATCGAACCAAGGAAGTCCCATGCCTGCCTCCATCGTTTTGCCCGCTGCCCTGCAATCGCCCTTCAGACCGGGTGAAGTCGCCCTGGTCGGCGCCGGTCCCGGTGACCCGGGCCTGCTGACTCTGCGCGCCTGGAGTCTGTTGATGCAGGCCGACGCGGTGGTCTACGACCGTTTGATCAGCCCGCAATTGCTCAGCCTGATCCCTCTGACCTGCGCCCGGCATTACGTCGGCAAGGCCGCCGGTTGCCACAGCCTGCCCCAGCCGCAGATCAACGAACTGCTGGCTGACCTGGCCGACCAGGGACAACGGGTGGTGCGACTCAAGGGCGGTGACCCGTTCATCTTCGGTCGCGGCGCCGAGGAACTGGAGTATCTGCTGGCCCGGGGTATCGATTGCCAAGTCGTGCCGGGCATCACCGCCGCAGCCGGTTGCAGTACCTATGCCGGCATTCCCCTGACCCATCGCGACCTGGTCAATTCCTGCCGGTTCATCACCGGCCACCTGCAACGCGAAGGGGATTTGAACCTGCCTTGGCAAAGCCTGGCGGATGACAGCCAGACCCTGGTGTTCTACATGGGCTTGTCGAACCTGGGCACCATCGCCGCGCGGCTGATCGCGGCAGGCCTGGCGGCCGATACCCCGGCGGCGTTGATCAGCAACGGCACGCGCCCCGACCAGCAGGTCCTGCGCGGCACCCTCCAGCAATTGCCGGAGATGGCCCTGGCATGCGCCGAAGGCCTGCCGACCTTGACGGTGATCGGCAAGGTGGTCGGTTTGTTCGCCCATCAGCTACTGGAGCATCCGGCCCGCCTGCACCCGGCCATACCGCTCCAGCCTGGTATCGCGAGGGTGGCATCATGAGAATCGGTTGGCTTGCCCCGTTGTTGTGGATCGGTGTCGTCCCGAGCGCCACGGCGGCTGAACCGGACCTGGCCTTGGCCGAACAGACCTATCAGCAACATTGCCAGCAGTGCCACGGGGTGAATCGCATCGGCGCCGCCGGGCCGGCGCTGTTGCCCCAGAGCCTGAGCCGGATCAAGCCCGACGAGATCCGCCAGGTGATCGAAAATGGACGCCCGGCCAGCCAGATGGCGGCGTTCGGTGCGGTGCTGGAGCCTGCGCAGATCGATGGCCTGACCCACTATCTCCAGCGTCCGCCCGCCGTCGAACCGACCTGGAGCGAGGACGACACTCGTCGCAGTCATCGCCTGCTGGCGGATGTCGCTACCCTGCCCGATAAACCCCAGCACCACGCCGACCCGCTGAACCTGTTCGTGGTGGTGGAGGCTGGCGATCATCACGTCAATATCGTCGACGGCGATCGCTTCGAAGTCCTGGCGCGCTTCGCCTCACATTTTGCGGTGCATGGCGGCCCCAAATTTTCCCCCGACGGGCGCTTCGTCTATTTCGCCTCCCGGGACGGCTGGATCAGCCTGTATGACCTGCATAACCTCAAGCTCATCGCCGAGGTACGGGCCGGGCTCAATACCCGCAACCTGGCGGTGAGCAAGGACGGTCGCTGGGTGCTGGTGGGCAATACCCTGCCCGGCAATCTGGTAGTGCTCGATGCCCGCGACCTGTCACCGGTCAAGACCCTTGCAACGGTGGGGCTGGACGGCCAGGCGTCGCGAGTCAGTGCGGTCTATACCGCGCCGCCGCGCAACAGCTTCATCGTGGCTTTGAAAGACGTCAAAGAGGTCTGGGAACTGTCCACCGGGCCGAACCCGGACTTTGTGCCCAGGCGTATCGAGGCCGAGGATTACCTGGACGATTTTTCCTTCTCGCCCGATTACCGGCAATTGCTCGCCACCTCGCGCAAGGCTCAGGGCGGACAGGTGATCGATCTCGACACCGGCCGGGTCGTCACTGACATCGCCTTGCCGGGCATGCCCCACCTGGGCTCGGGGACCTATTGGAAGCGCGATGGGCATTGGGTGTTCGCCACGCCCAACATCAGCAAGGGGCTGATTTCGGTGATCGACTTCGACACCTGGAAAGTCATCAAGCAGATCCCCACGCTGGGGCCGGGTTTCTTCCTGCGCAGCCACGCCAACTCGCGCTACGCCTGGACCGATGTGTTCTTCGGCCCCGACAACGATGCCATCCACCTGATCGACAAACAGACCCTGGAAATCGCCCACACCCTGCGACCCGTGCCCGGCAAAACCGCCGCCCACGTCGAGTTCACCCGCGATGGCCGCTACCTGCTAGTGAGCATCTGGGATACCGATGGCGCGCTGATCGTCTACGACAGCAACACCCTCAAGGAGATCAAGCGCCTGCCCATGAACAAACCTTCGGGCAAGTACAACGTCGGCAACAAGATCGAGTTCGCCGAGGGGACGTCTCATTGAAAAAAAGGGGGCTGATGCGCAGCCCCAATAGCAAAGGCCTGTGGGAGCAAGGCTTGCCCGCGATGAACGATAACGCGGTTCCACTGTTTGACCGCGGCGAGGCTATCGCGGGCAAGCCTTGCTCCCACAGACAGCGTCGTCCCCCTTACCAGGTGAGCACCGCCCCCACCGCAAAGGTGTCGGTGTCTTCGTTCTGGGCACTGGTATCGTGGCCGTTGATTTCGAACTGGTTGTACTCGGCCACGAGCTTGAGGTTGTCATTGATGTCGTGGAACAACGCGATGCCACGGGTTTCGTAATCGGCGCCACTGCCCACCACGCCATTGCCGTCGTCATCGGTCTTGCCGTAGGACAGCGCCAGGCGGTTCTTGCCCAGCTTGTAGGAGCCCTGCAACAGGTAGCCCTTGCTGTCGACATTGCGCAGGGTGGCTTCACCGGCGTTGTTGGTGAAGAACGGGTTGATGCCCTTGGCCTGGAACCCCGAACCGGTGAGCGACAACCCGCCCATCTTGGCCTGCACGCCATACCCCAGGCCCTTGGAAGTGACCGATTCGACGGTGGAGTCGGTATTGTCCGAGGTCTGGTAGCTGCCGTTGAGCCAGCTGTAGATCTTCGCCCCGCCGAGGTCGAACTGGTAGGTGATCTCGCTCTCGGTACGCGGGTTCTCCTGGTAGGCCTTGCCGGTGGCGCTGTTGTCGTTGGTGTCCACCGGGTCCATGATTCCGACCGCCACTCGCAAGCCATCCATCACCGGCGTGCGGTAGGTGATCTGCGAGGTCGGGAAAGGGTACGGATAACCACTGCCGATGTTGCCGAACGAGACGCCACCGCCGTCCACCAGCCCCAGGGTGTCGCTGACCTGACCGTAACCGGCCAGCAGTTCGTCCAGCAGGATGTTGGAGCGGGCAAACAAACCGAAGTCTTTGCCGATCAGCACCTCGCCCCACTCCGGGTTGGCCACGGTGCCGTAGAACTGGCGCACGTCGATGGCGGTGTCGGTGCCGTTGGTTTCGCTGTCGTTGATGGTCACCCAGAACGAGGCCCGGGCACCGAGCTTGAGGTCATCGACCTGCTTGCCCATGTTGAAGCCCAGGTAGTTGGGCAAGAAGCCCATCTTGACCCGCGCCTGCCGACGGTCGTACTGCCCACCGGCGCGGTCCACGTCGCTGTTGACGTAAAAGGCGTTGATGTAACCGTCGGTGGAAAAGGTGGTCTGGTCCTTGTCGTACAGCATGATTTCGGCGTTGGCCCAAGGCATCAGGCCCAGGCTCGAAACACCGGCGAGGACTGCAGGCAAAAAACGTTGGCGGGTATTTTTATTGTTGTGCATGGCGCGCTCCGCAACAGGGGACGGGATGTCGGAGGCGATTATCGAAAGGCGCCGGGGCGCGTCATACGCTGCCTTGGAGGCAATTGGCGAATGCTTTGGAAGCGCCGGCCTGGCGCGGCAGTTTGGGTGTAAGACGGCGAGGCTGGCGGGTGCGGCAGTTTGGGTGTAAGACCCCGATGCAGGCGGGTGCGGTACTTTGGGTGGGGGCCGCAGGATGGCCGGGGAATGTAGGGGGGATCAATACCACCGACCTGTGGCGAGGGGGATCTGTGGGAGCAAGGCTTGCCCGCGATGAACGATAACGCGCTTCAACTGTTCGACCGCGGCGCGGTTATCGCGGGCAAGCCTTGCTCCCACAGATAAATCCCCTCGCCACAGGAGCTTGCTCCCGCTGGCCTGCGCAGCAGCCCCCCTCACCTTTGGATCAGAACCTCGGCTTGACGGTTTTCCACTCCGGCCGGTAGCGCTGCATCTGCCGCACATCGTCACGCTGGCGGATGCCGCAACTGAGGAACTGGTCATGCAGCTTGCCCAGTTGATCCCGGTCCAACTCCAGACCAAGGCCAGGCGCCCGGGTGATCTTCACGCAGCCGTCGACAATCGGCAGCTTGCCGCCCTTGACCACTTCCTCATCCGGTTCCTGCCACGGGTAATGGGTGTCGCAGGCATAGTCCAGGTTCGGCACCGCCGCCGCCACGTGGGCCATGGCCATGAGGCTGATGCCCAGGTGCGAGTTCGAATGCATCGACACGCCCAGGCCGAAGGTGCTGCACATTTTCGCCAAGGCCTGGGTGTCCCGCAGGCCGCCCCAGTAATGGTGGTCAGCCAATACGATCTGCACGCTGTTCAACGCTACGCTACGGCGAAACTCGTCGAAATCGGTGACCACCATATTGGTCGCCAGCGCCAGTCCCGTGCGCTTGTGCAGCTCGGCCATGCCTTCCAGCCCCGGCGTCGGGTCTTCGTAGTACTGCAAGTCATCGCCCAGCAGCTCGGCCATGCGAATCGAGGTTTCCAGCGACCAGTTGGCATTGGGATCGATGCGCAGCGGATAGCCGGGAAACGCTTGTTTCAACGCCTTGATGCAGGCGACTTCATGCTCTGGATCGAGGGCACCGGCCTTGAGCTTGATGCTCTTGAAGCCATAGTCCTGGATCATCCGCCGGGCCTGGGCAACGATCTGCTGCTCGTCGAGCGCCTCGCCCCAACTGTCTGGCGGATACGGCGAATCGATGTGCTCGGCATACTTGAAAAACAGATAGGCGCTGAACGGGATCTCGTCGCGAATCGCGCCGCCCAGCAGGTCCACCAGCGGCACGTTCAGGTAGTGGGCCTGCAGGTCCAGGCAGGCCACTTCGAACGCCGAATAGGCATTGCTCACTGCCTTGCTCGCATGGGAACCCGGCGCCAGTTCGGCACCGGCCAGGCTCGGCGGTTTCTGTGCGGCGACGGTCGCCTGGACGATGGCCCGCAACTGGTTGAGATTGAACGGATCCAGGCCGATCAACTGGCTCTGCAACTGCTGCTGGATCGCCAGGGCCGGCGCATCGCCGTAGCTCTCCCCCAGGCCGATGTAACCGTTGTCGCTCTCGATCTCGATGATCGAGCGCAGCGCGAACGGCTCATGGATGCCGCTGGCGTTGAGCAAAGGTGGGTCGCGAAAGGCGATGGGGGTGACAGTGACGCGTTTGATCTTCATACAGCGGCTCCCGATGGGCCAGGGTTCAAGGCTTGGTTTTTTTCCGGCTGGTCGGCATCGGCAACGGTTCCAGGTCGACCGGCATCCGGGGTGTCGCGCTTGGGCGCGGTGCGGGCGAAAAAGATCACCACGGCGGCGACGAGCGAGGTTATCGCCAGCCCATACAGACCGCCCTCGATGGACCCGGTGGTTTGCTCCAGGAAACCGAAGGCCGTCGGCGCCACGAAGCCGCCGAGGTTGCCGATGGAGTTGATCAGGGCGATCACCGCCGCGGCGATGCGCGCATCCAGGTAGCCCTGAGGAATCGGCCAGAACAACGCCGACGCGGCCTTGAAACCGATCGCCGCAAAACAGATCGCCACGAAGGCAAAGATCGGCCCACCCGTGGTGGACATGAACATGCCGAACGCAGCCACCACCAGCGTCACCGCAACCCAGGCCTGCTGGAACTTCCATTTGCCGGCCAGGGCGGCAAAGCCGTACATGGCAACGATAGAAATGATCCACGGGATAGAGTTGAGCAAACCGACCTGGAAGTCCCCCAGGTTGCCCATTTTCTTGATCATGCTCGGCAGCCAGAACGTGGCGCCGTAGATGGTCAGGGCGATGGAAAAGTAGATGAAACAGAACAGCGCGATCTGTCGGTCGGCCAGCAACTTGAACATCGACGGCTTGATCACTTGCGCCGCTTCCCGGGCCCGCTGCTCTTCGGCGATGGCGGCGATCAATACGGTTTTTTCTTCAGTCGTCAGCCATTTGGCCTGGCTCGGGTGCGATTGCAGCCAGAACCAGACGAACCCGCACAGCACAATGGAGGCGAAACCTTCGATCAGGAACATCCACTGCCAGCCATGCAGGCCCATCCCGCTGATGTGCAGCAAGGCGCCGGACACCGGGCCGGAAATCACCGAGGCGATGGCCGAGCCGCTCAGGAAGATCGCCATCGCCTTGCCGCGCTCATTGGCGGGCAGCCATTGGGTGAAGTAGTAGATGATGCCGGGAAAGAACCCCGCCTCCGCCGCGCCGAGGATGAAGCGCAGCACATAAAAACTGGTCTCACCGCGCACAAAGGCCATGGCCATGGCCGCCGCGCCCCAGGTGAACATGATGCGCGTCAGCCAGGCCCGCGCGCCGTAGCGTTGCAGCAGCATGTTGGACGGCACTTCGAACAGCGCGTAGCCGATGAAGAACAGCCCGGCGCCGAGCCCGTAGGCCGCGGCACCGATGCCCAGGTCGGTTTCCAGGTGACTGCGCACGAAGCCGATGTTGACCCGGTCGATGTAGTTGACGATGAACATCACCACCACCAGCGGCAGGACATGACGTTTGACCTTGGCCGCCGCGAGCGCCAGGGTGCTGTCATGGGTGGAGTCCGTTACGTTATTCAAGGGGTGCCTCCCGATCATTGTTTTTGTGGGGAACGGGACGATGATGGACGCGGTGGATTGTTCCCGTCTAATCTAACTTGGCACTTGATTGATACCTGGATTGAATCAATGTTTGAACTGGCCCAGTTGCGCTGCTTCACCACCGTGGCGACCGAACTCAACTTCCGTCGCGCCGCCGAACGCCTGAACATGACCCAGCCACCGCTGAGCCGGCAGATCCAATTGCTGGAACATCACCTGGGCGTCGAGCTGTTCACCCGCAGTACCCGCAGCGTGGCGCTTACCGCCGCCGGCCGGGCGTTTTTCATCGAGGCGCAAAACCTGTTGGAACAGGCGCAACAAGCTGCCGTAGCCGCCAAACGTTTTGCCCAAGGCGACATTGGCTCGGTGACCATCAGCTTCGTCGGCAGTGCGGTGTATGAGTTCTTGCCCAAGGTGATTGCCGAGGCGCGGCTGAAACAGCCCCAAGTGAAGATCGTCCTGGCGGAAATGAACACCTACCAACAACACGAAGCCTTGCGCGCCCGGCGCATCGACCTGGGCATCGTCCGCTCGCCGCTGCTGGAAACCGGTTACGCCACCGAATGCCTGGTGCGTGAGCCCTTCGTACTGGCGGTGCCTGCCGGGCATCCGCTGGCCAGCGCCGAATCCGTCAGCGTCCAGGACCTGGATGGACAGCCGTTCCTGATGTACTCCCACGCCGCCTACCCGCCCTTCAACGAACTGCTTACCGGCATGCTGCGCTCGGCCCGGGTCGCGCCGCAATTCGTGCAATGGCTGGGGTCGTCGCTGACGATCCTGGCGCTGGTCAACGCCGGCATGGGCCTGGCCCTGGTACCGCGTTGCGCCACCAGCGTGGTGTTCAAGCAGGTGGTGTTTCGCGAGATCGACCTGGGCGAAGGGGTGCAAAGCGAGTTGCACCTGGTGTGGCGCGAGGACAACGACAACCCGGCGTTCACCATGTTGCTGGAGGGGATTCGGGGGGCGGTTCGGGAGGGACTTTAAGCGATACACAAAAACTGTGGCATGTGAAACCCGTGGCGAGGGAGCTTGCTCCCTCGCCATATGACCAGCGCCCTTGAGCCATGTGTCTGATGGGTTTGCCAGCGCCCTATTCCAGTTCTTCTCGACAAGTTGTACGATGACCGACGAGCGTCGAATCGCTCGCGTTCCCGATACCTACAAAAATAAGGAAATCCCCATGAAAAAAGCCACATTGGTCATCAGCTTGCTGTGCCTGTTCAGCGGCTATGCAGCAGCAGCCGCTACATCGCCCGAGCAAGAAGTAGCTCAGGCGGTCGATCATTTGACCCAAGCCATGCTGCACAAAGACATCCCACAACTTCAGGCCCTGGCCGCCGAAAACCTCACCTACGGGCACTCCAGCGGTAACATCCAGGACAAGAAAGCCTTCATCGCCGATATCGAAACCGGCAAGAGCGCGTTCAAGACCCTGGAGATGCAGAACCAGAAAATCACCTTGTCAGGTGACGTGGCGCTGGTGCGCAATCACTTCTCGGCCCAGGCGCTCAAGGGCACTGAAGTGGTACCGACGGAAATCGAGAATTTCCAGATCTGGCAGAAGCAGAAGAATGGCAAGTGGCTGCTGATCGGTCGTCAGGCGTTTCGGTTCTGATAACGAGCTAGGCCGGGTAATTAGTGCATTATTTGAGTTTATGGTGATCCATTGTGGCGAGGGAGCTTGCTCCCGCTCGGTTGCGCAGCAACCGCAAAATCCTGGGGCCGCTACGCAGCCCAGCGGGAGCAAGCTCCCTCGCCACGGTTTGCTCTTTTCGCCCGTTGTGTTTTCCCCTCATATCGCGGCCCACTGCTCCCGGTACTGCAGCAGAAAATCCACAAAAGCACGCACCCGCTGCGGCACGTACCGGCCATGGGGATACAGCAAGGTGAACGGCCGTGAGCGCCCCGCGAAAGGCGCAAGCACCTCCACCAGTTGCCCGTTGGCCAGCTCCTGTTCCACGATGAATTTGTAGGTCTGGAACAAGCCGGCGCCATGCTTGGCCAGCGTCACCCCGCCGAGCACATCATCCGAACAGCAATAGCCCCCTTCGCCGAATACTTCCTTTTCCTTGCCCTCGACATTGAACAACCAGGAAATCCGTCGCCCGCTACTGGGCAATTCGAACTGGATGCACTCGTGATCGTCCAGGTCTTCAAGGGCCTGGGGCGTGCCGGCCTTGCGCAGATAATCCGGGGACGCGACCACCACCAGTTTCGCGTCTTCCAGCAGTCGGGCGATCATCGACGAGTCGGGTTGGGCCCGTACCCGAATGGCGAGGTCATACCCCTCGGCGACGAAATCGATGTTTCGATTGCTCAGGTGCAGGTCTACAGTCACTTGCGGGTACAGCGCCCTAAAGGCCGGCAGCAAGGGCAGGATGCGGTGATGACCGTACGTGGTGGGCAGGCTGATACGCAGTTGCCCGGACGGCACCGATTGCGCCCCCATCATTTCCTGTTGCGCCTCCACCAGTTGCGTCAACGCCTGGCGGCATTGCTCGAAATAGGTCCTGCCGGCTTCGGTCAAGCGGATGCTGCGGGTGGTGCGCACGAAAAGTCGTGAACCCAGGCGCTCTTCCAGACGAAAGATCGAGCGGCTCACCGCTGCCGGAGTAACCCCCGCCAACTGCGCCGCTGCCGTGAAACTGCCCGCCTCCGCCGCCAGGCAGAACAGTTCTATGCTGCCCAACTGCAGATCTACGAAATGACGTTTCATGATTGATTACACCGCGTATCAACTGAAGTTGCCAAAAGCCTGTTTATCAGCCTGCGGCGTATAAATACAGTGGTCCTTCAATGGCGCGGGAATACTCCTGCGCATTTTCTCAGCAGCAGGAGTGCAACATGCCTTTCGTAAACGTGCGAATTACCCGTGACGGCGTGACCCGGGAACAGAAAGCCCAGGTGATTTCCGAAATCACCGAAACCCTCCAGCGCGTGCTGGGCAAGGACCCACACTTGACTCATATCGTGATAGAGGAAGTGGACACGGATAACTGGGGATATGCGGGAATGACCACGACGGAGTATCGAAGTCTTCCGAAGGAATAACGCTCTGCCCTTTCGAGCCCGGTCCGATTGACCGGGCTTTCTATGTCTATCACCCCAATAACTCTGTGGGAGCGAGCCTGCTCGCGATAGCGGTGCGTCAGTCAACATTTGAGTCGGCTGATATACCGCTATCGCGAGCAGGCTCGCTCCCACAGTGGCTTGTGTTGATCCAGTCATTGATTACATGACGTATCAACTCAAGTACCAGAAGCCTTATTTATCAAACTCTGAGGCATCAATACCCTGAGCTCAACCACCGCCATACAGGCGCACCGGTTCAACTCAATGTGATCAGGAGTCAATCATGAGCCTCAACAAAACCGTCATCATCACCGGCGCTTCCAGCGGGATCGGCCTGGGTTTGGTCAAGGCGTTCCTGGCCCAGGGGTATAACGTGGTGGGCAATGCCCGCTCCCCGTCCGGCCTGGACGCTGCCGCTGCCCAGCTCGGTCACCCGGCCGGTTTCATCGGCGTGGCCGGCGACATCGCTGACCCGGCCACTTCAGCCGCCCTCATCGCCCAAGCCGTCGAGGCGTTTGGTGCCGTTGACGGGCTGGTGAACAACGCCGGGTTCTTCCTGCCAAAACCCTTCGTCGAATACAGCCCCCAGGACCTGGACGCGCTGCTGGACACCAACCTCAAGGGGCTCGTCTATGCCAGCCAGGCCGCTGCCGCACACATGATCGGGCGCCGGCAAGGCTTCATCATCAACATTTCGGCTGCCGTGGCCTTGCAACCGAACATCCAGGTACCGGCAGCCCTGCCGGTGTTGATCAAGGGCGGCGTCAACCAGATGACCCGCGCCCTGGCCCTGGAACTGTCGCCCCACAACATCAAGGTCAACGCGGTCGCCCCCGGCATCATCGACACGCCCATGCACGACCCGGCGCACCGCGACTTCCTCGACAACCTGGCCCCGGCCGGTCGCGTGGGCACCATCGAGGAGATTGCCGAAGCCGTGTTGTACCTGGCGGGCGCTGATTTCACGACCGGCGCGATACTGCCGGTGGACGGCGGCATGAGCAGCGGCAAGTGGTAAAAAGAAAAACCCCGGAGGCAGGACCTTCGGGGTTTTCGTGACGCACTGGATTCAGAGCGTGTAGGAGATGCCGGCCTGCACGGTCCGCGGTGCGCCTGGGTAGGCATAGACGCCACCGAATGCACCCTCTTCGTAGTCGGCGTCGAACAGGTTCTTCAGGTCCAGGTTGAGGCGGATCCGCTCGTTGACCTTGTAGTAGCCGAGCAGGTCGACGACGGTGTAGCTGTCCATGGTAAAGGTGCTGGCCGCCGTATTGCCGGCCCGCTCATCGACGTACTTGGCGCCCAGGCCCAGGCCGAGCCCCTTGAGGCCACCGTCCTGGAACTCGTAGACGTTCAACAGGCTGAAGGAGTTCTTGGGCACGTTGAGCAAGCGGGTGCCGGTTGGGATATTGATGTCCTTGGTCACTTCGGCATCTACATACGCGTAGCCACCGATCACGCGCCATTCTGGCGTTAAATTGCCCGCCACATTCAAATCGAAACCACGGCTGCGCACTTCCCCGGCAGCCACGTTGAAGGTGGAATCCAGCGGATCGGGCGTGAGTACGTTGCGCTTTTCAATCTGGTAGATCGCCGCATCAACGCTCAACTGACGATCCAGCGCTTCCCACTTGACGCCCATTTCGTAGGACTTGCCCTCTTCCGGCTTAAACCCCTCACCCAGCCCCTGGCGACTGGCTCCGGTGTTGGGTTTGAACGAGCGCGCGGTGTTGGCGTAGAGCGCAACGGTATCGGTCAGATCGTAGATCACCCCCAGGCGTGGGGTGACAGCATTTTCAGTCTTGTCCCAGTTACGGCTACCGGGCCGAGCCTGAGGGACGAAGGATTCGTACTCATGCTCGAATCGCTCAAACCGCGCCCCAGCCAACACCTTCAGGCGCTCAGTCAACGCCACCTGATCCTGCACGAATACGCCAAACGTCTTGAGATTTTCCTGGTCATCGGTGGGCGTACGCGTCAGTGCCGGACGCGGCTGGCCATACACCGGGTCGAAGATATCGATCGGGTAGGCACCGGTGCCCGCGGCGGAGCGCTGGATGATGGACTGGTAGTCGTAGTCTTCATACTCGATGCCCGTCAACAGCGTGTGCTCGAACCCGCCGGTGGAGAAATGCCCGGTGAGGTTGAGTTGGGTGTCGCGGTCGGTCCATTCCAGCTTGCGGTAGTTGAAGTTGCGACCCAGGGTACGCCCATCGGCGGCAATGCCGTTGCCTTCCACGGCATTACCCTGCAAGGTGCCATCGAGCCATTGGGTACCGCCGGCCAGGGTCCAGTCGTCGTTGAGCATGTGCTCGAAACGCACCTGCAACATGTTGTTGTCGTTGTGCAGCTTGCCGGCGTCTTTTTCGCCGAAGAACGTATCGCGCGACGCGGTGCCGCGCTGGCCGGCGTAATGAGTCAAGCCACGATCCAACGGCGCATTGTTACGCATGAAATCGCCTTCGAAGGTCAGGCGCGTGGTGTCGTTGACCTGCCAGGTCACCACTGGCGCAACACCGTAGCGCTCGGTCTCGACGTGATCACGGAACGTATCACCGCCCTCGCCGATCACGTTCAGGCGATAAGCCAGGCGCCCTTCTTCGTCCAATGGACCGGACGCATCGAGCGTACCGCGACGCATCCCCTGGTCGCTGACCTGGCTGCCCAGGGTCACCTTGCGCTCGGCCAACGGTTGTTTGGACACCACGTTGAAGGTACCGCCCGGGTCGCCACGGCCATAGAGCATGGTGGCTGGGCCGCGCAGGACCTCTAACCGCTCGATGGTATTGGCGTCCGGCATGTTCGGGTAGCCACGGTTGATCGGGAAGCCGTTACGGTAGAACTCCCCGGTAGTGAAACCGCGTACGGTGAAGGTGGTCAGGCCCTGGCCACCGAAGTTGTTGGCCCGGCCTACCCCGCCGGCGTAATCGAGGGCGTCTTGCAGGCGCGTGGCACTGAGGTCTTCGACCACATCGCGGGACACGACGGAAATGGATTGCGGGGTTTCATGGATCGCCGTGTCGGTACGGGTGGCACTGGCTGAGCGGGTGGCGTGATAGCCCTTCACCGGGCCCTGTGCTGACTCATAGTCTGCAGCGCCGACGATGTCCGTGGCTTGCAGCTCGAGGGTCGCGGGGTTGGCAGGGGTTGGCTCTTCAGCCCAGGTGGAAACGGAATAAGCCTGGAGCACACACAGTGAAACGAGAATCCGACGCATCGGTGCACAATCCTAATGGAAACAAGCCACCCACATCGGGAGGCTGACAAAAATGTGTCGCGAAAGATACAGTAACTCATTGTCGTTTGATATCTATTCCCATTAACACTGGTATTTTTTGTGACTGACCAGTCCGCCATCGCGAGCAAGCTTTGCTCCCACAGGGATCTATAGCGGTACAAGTCTTGTGATTGCCCCTGCTCGCCCCTGTGGGAGCAAAGCTTGCTCGCGATAGCGCCAGAACAATCCCCCCATACCCTATTGGCCCGCCGCAATCGACTCCTGCTCCACCCGCTGGAAGAACACCTGCGCACGATGATCCTGGGTATAAGCCACATTCAACCGCAACCAGTCGCAGTCCTCACCCTGAGGCAGGAACGTCGAGCCCTGGGACAATTGGATTTGCAGTTCCCGGGCAATCTGCTGCACCCGTTGTGCCGCCAGGCCCCGCGGCCTGGCCCAGACGAACATGCCCCCCATCGGCTCGGCAAATACCTCCCAATGGGCCGGGTCCAGTTGGCGCAGCGTACTTGCCATCTGCTTGTTCAGGCGCTGGCGCAAGCGCTGGATCAACTTGCGATAGGCGCCGTTGGCCAGCAACGTCGCCACCACGTTTTCCGCCAGCAACGAACAACCGATGCCGGTAATCATCTTGACTTCGGCCAGACGCTGGATGATGTCGGGATGGGCGACCACGTAGCCGATGCGCAACGAACTGGACAGCGTCTTGGAAAAGCTCGCCAGGTAGATCACCCGGTCCAGGGCATCCAGGGAGGCCAGGCGTGACGTCGGGCCATTCTGGAAATCGGCGTAAATGTCGTCCTCGATGAGGCGAAAGTCATGGGCCGTTGCCAGTTGCAGCAAACGATAGGCCACGCTCGGCGCCAGGCTGGTTCCGGTGGGGTTCTGGTACATGCTGTTGATGAAGAAGTACGAGGGCTTATGCTCGCCGAGAAGCTGTTCCAGGCGAACGATGTCCGGGCCTTGCGCGGTTCTTGGCACCGCCAGGGTCTTGACCCCATGCAGCTTCAGCAGATTGAACAGGTTGTAGTAGCCGGGGCTTTCCACCAGCACCAGGTCACCGGGCTTGAGCAGGGTTCGCACCAGCAGGTCGAGGCCTTGGCTGGCGCCTTGGGTGGTGATGATCTGCGCCGGGTCGACGTGAATGTCGATCAGACCCAGGCGCTTTTGAATGTGCAGGCGCAGATGCGGCGAGCCTAACGGGGTGCTGTAGTTGAACAACGCGTGGTTGTCGCTGCGCACCACCTGGCGGATCGCCTGGCCCAGGTCGGTGTCATCGCGCCAGGCGTCGGGCAGCCAGCCACACCCCAGCTTGAGCTGCGTCGATTCATTGTCGAACAACCGCCACGGTGCGTTATCCGCTTCAGGTGCCGGCGCTACCGGCCGGGCCAACCGCTGCGCGACAAAAAAACCCGCGCCATGCCGGGACTCCAGCACCCCGCTGGCGACCAGTTGATCATAGGCCTTGATCACGCTCGACAGGCTCAGGCCATTTTCCCGGGCCAGTTGGCGAATGGACGGCATCCGTGTGCCAGGACGAATGCCATGGGCATTGATCCAGCCCATGAGGTGCGTCACGAGCTGCCGGATCACGGGCTCGGCAACGTTGCGATCAATCTTCAGATCCACGGCGGGCACTCTTGACTAAGTGTTCTCGATTTTTCAGAAAACAGTTAAACACAAATGGCCGACGTCTGTTCCTTGTTTGCGGTGTGCCCGGCAGTGATAGTCCCCGGGACCTCATGCACACCCTTTAAGGAATACCCTTGAACCCACAGCATCGACACTCCTGGGGACTGGCTTTCGGCCTTTGCCTGATCACCCTCGCGGTCAACTTGCAGGCGCCGCTGTACACCACCTATGCGCAGTTGTCCGGCTATGGGGCCGGCGCCACGGCGGTGGCGTTTTCCGGTTATGTGCTGGGCGTCCTGCCCGTCTTGCTGGCATTCGGCGGGCTCGCCGACCGGGTGGGGCGCAAGCCGTTGATCCTGGTCGCGCTCGGGTTGTCGATGCTGGCGACGCTGGTGACACTGCTCTGGCCAAGCCTGGAGGCCCTGGGCGTGGCACGCCTGATGATGGGAATCGGCACAGGGCTGGCTTCGGCCACATCGACCGCCTATATGGCCGAGCTCATGGCAACCGGCGACCCCCGCTCGCCGGCCAACCGGGTCACCGCCAGCACTTCCCTGGGGTTTGGCCTGGGCGCGGCGTTGACCAGTCTCTTCCTGTTCGTCCATCACAGCGCCACTCCCGGCAGCTTCTGGTTGCAACTGATGTTGGCGGCCATGGCGATCGGCGTGGTCTGGCGGCTACCGGACCCGGCGCGGAAAATCAAAGACGCACCGCTGCTGCGCCTGCCGTTGTTTCCCGCCGGCAGCCTGCCCTACAGCTTTTCCATGCTGTTGGCCTGGGCGACCTCGGGCCTGGTCATCGCCATATTGCCCTCGGTGCTGGCGACTCACGATTTGCAGCGTTGGTCTGGCTTGTCGACCTTCACGGTCATCAGTTGCGGCTTGCTCTTCCAACCCTGGGTTCGGCGCATGCAACCGGCCAGGGCTACGGGCCTGGGGCTGTTGATCCTGCCGGTGAGCTACGCGTTGCTGGCCTGGGGCGCGAGTGCCGGTTCCTTGGCCGCCGTATTGCTTGGTGCGCTGGGTGCCAGCAGTGCGTGCTATGGCTTCCTGTACCTGGGCGGGCTGTCAGCCGTCACCGCCATGGCCGGCGTGGAAAAGGCCCGGGTCAGCGCCGGATTCTTCCTGTTCGCCTATGTCGGGTTCAGCATCCCGGTGGTGGTGACCGGGCTGCTGGCTGACGTTTTTGGCGCTGACGTGGCGTTGATCGTGTTCGGCCTGGCGCTGCTGGCTGGGGCGTCTGTCACTGGATGGCGTATCGTCCGGACGCAGGCCTATGTGACCCAACTGTCCCATGGTTGAACACAAAACCTTGTGGCGAGGGAGCTTGCTCCCGCTCGATTGCGCAGCAATCGCAAAATCTCAGGTCTGCTGCGCAGCCCAGCGGGAGCAAGCTCCCTCGCCACAGAGTCGACTTTATCCCCGGTGCAAACAGGGCTGGCTAAACCCCACTGGGACACTACGCCCCGCAAAGTCGTATACCATATCCCCATCTAAGCCGAACGACTCTCCGCCGTGACTTTATCCAAATTCAACCTGCCCGACCTGGGCAACACCCCCTCCACTTCGGAAATCATTACCCGCCACCTGCGCGATGCCATCGTGGCTGGGCACTTTGCCGAGGACGAGCCGATTCGCCAGGACGACATCGCCCGCCAGTTCAACGTCAGCAAGATCCCCGTACGCGAAGCCCTCAAGCGTCTGGAGGCCGAGGGCCTGGTGATGTTCCAGCGTAATCGCGGAGCGATGGTGACGCGCATTTCCGAGGCGGAGCTGGCGCAGATGTTCGAGGTGCGGATGCTGCTGGAGGACAAGGCGTTGCGCCTGGCGATTCCCAATATGACCGAAGAGACCTTCGCCCGGGCCGAGAGCATCTGCCGTGAATTCATCGGTGAAGACGACGTGGGTCGTTGGGCCGAACTGAACTGGCAGCTGCATGCCTGTCTCTACGAACCGGCCCAACGGCCCTTCCTGGTGAGCTTGATCCGTTCGGTCCACGACAAGTTGGAGCGCTATCTGCGCATGCAAATGAGCCTCTCCGCCGGCAAGGAGCGCGCCGACCACGAGCACCGGGAAATCCTCGACGCCTGCCGTGCCGGTGATGTCGAACGGGCGGTGAAGCTGTTGGACGAACACATCGCCGGGGTCTGCAAGACGCTGTTCGAGTTCCTGCCTTCGAACCATTGAGCCCGCCCGAAATACCGAGTCGATGATCGACCCGGTATTCTTGAGGACCTATACATATGTACCGCAGCGACTGTCCGACGCCGCCCTAGAATCAGGTGCCTTCGTTATCTGAAACAGACACTTGCTTTCAACCATGACACCTCCATTCGACACCTTCATCGACAGCCTTTCTGTTACAGCTTCCATAAAGAATCAAAACTGGGCGGGCACGGACGACAGCATCTATATCTCGATGGGCCCCCTGGGCCAGATGCAATTGTTCTGCGAAGCCCCCAGAGTGGGGCAAGTCATCCACGTGGATATCGACATTGCCCGGATGTTCGGTCGAGCACGTATCTCGCTCGGGGAAATTGACGGACTGGCCCTCTACCAGGTGCCCGTCGCACACCCGATCGCTTCTGATGACTGGGCGCTGGAATCGGTGCTGATCAAAGCCAATGACATCTATGCCAATACCTCATTCAAACGGATCGACACATGGCTCAGAAACTCATCCGCGCACTTGCAATTCGTATGGTCAGGTCATGTTCACTTTTCCGACTGGAAGAATTCCGACCATAGATCCATCGATCTCAGCGCCCAGACCTATCCGATCAGGTGGATGCCCTTTATCGGCGACCTGATGCATTGGCGCTGTTATGACCCATCGAAAATAGACGGCGTGGGTCAGTTGATCGGAATGTGGGACGGTCAGTTGATCGGCAATCAACTGAAGACACACACCAGTGAACTGCTCGCCCCCAACGACCAGTCCAATAGTTACACATGGGTCTATACACCCGAACACGCCATTATCTATAAGCGCTGGGAGCATAGCGACCGGGCCAACTACGTCAGGCATAGCCAGCTTGGCAGTGGCAGGCCGGTCATGTGTGCCGGGGAGCTCAAGGTCACCGAACATCGTATGGACCATGTGATCGCCATGGTCAACGATGCTTCCGGGCATTACAGGCCCGACGGCGGCGCCTGCCTGCGGTATGTGGCCGAGAAGTTCGAGGCCTTGGGGATCAATACCGAGCATATCGAATGGCGATGGCAAGACAGGAACGCCTGATCAGGCTCACCTGGCTGCTGCCGTACTGTGCCGATTTCGTCATCAGCGGCAGATAAATCCATCAAGCCGTCGCCCCCCGGCGCGGGCCACGCTTGCGTTCACTCATCTGAACGGACGTGGCCCCCCATGAAACGCATCACCGTGATCGATTCCCATACCGGCGGCGAACCGACCCGACTGGTCACCGACGGTTTTCCTGACCTGGGCCAGGGCAGCATGGCCGAGCGCAGGCAGCGTATGGCCGAGCAGCACGATGCCTGGCGCACCGCCTGCGTGCTGGAACCGCGAGGCAGTGATGTGCTGGTGGGGGCGCTGCTCTGCGAGCCGGTGGACCCGAGCGCCTGTGCCGGAGTGATCTTCTTCAACAACAGCGGCTATCTGGGCATGTGCGGCCACGGCACCATCGGCCTGGTGGCGTCACTGGCCCATCTGGGCAGGATCGGCCCCGGTGTGCACAGCATCGAAACCCCGGTGGGCACGGTGCAAGCAACCTTGCATGAGGACCGTTCGGTCAGCGTGCGCAACGTGCCGGCCTACCGTTACCGCAAGGCACTGGCCCTGGAGGTGCCCGGCATCGGCCCGGTGGTGGGCGATGTGGCCTGGGGTGGCAACTGGTTTTTCCTGATCGCCGAGCATAGCCAGCGCGTGGCCGGCGATAATCTCGACGTGTTGACCGCCTATACCTACGCCGTGCAGCAAGCCTTGGAGCAGCAGGGTTTTCGCGGAGAGGACGGCGGCCTGATCGACCACATCGAACTGTTCGCCGACGACCCGCAAGCCGACAGCCGCAACTTCGTGCTCTGCCCGGGCAAGGCCTATGACCGCTCCCCGTGCGGCACCGGCACCAGCGCCAAACTGGCGTGCCTGGCCGCCGATGGAAAACTGCAACCCGGCCAGATCTGGCGCCAGGCCAGTGTCATTGGCAGCGAGTTCGAGGGCTCCTATGAACGCTCGGGCGAACGCATCGTGCCGACCATTCGCGGCCGTGCCTACATCAGTGCCGAGACCACGCTGGTCATCGAAGCGGATGACCCGTTCGCCTGGGGCATTCGTCCGTGAGCGAGGGCCAGGTCGCCGACGTGATCATCATCGGTGCCGGCATCATCGGCGCTGCCTGCGCTCGAACATTGGCCCAACGCGGCTTGAAAGTCCTGGTGCTCGACGCTGGTTGGCACGGCGCGACGGCGGCTGGCATGGGCCACCTGCTGGTGCTGGATGACAACCCGGCGGAACTGGCCCTCAGTCAATATTCCCTGCAACGCTGGCGCGAACTGGCCCCGGCCCTGCCCGAGGCCTGCGCCTGGCGCAACAACGGCACCCTGTGGCTGGCGGCCAATGCCGAGGAAATGGCGGTGGCCCACAGTAAATACCTGAACCTGCTGGCCCATGGCGAAGCCTGCGAACTGATTGGCCGCGCCGCCCTGCATCAGCGTGAACCCCAATTGCGCGAAGGTTTGGAAGGCGGGCTGCTGATCAAGGGTGACGGCATTCTCTACGCCCCGGCTGCCGCGCGCTGGATGCTCGACGCGCCCAACATTCGCCAGCAGCGCGCCCGCGTCAGCGAAGTCGACGGCCAGCGCGTGCGCCTTGACGATGGTCGCTGGCTGAGCGCCGACGCGGTAGTCCTGGCCAATGGCATCCAGGCCACCGAGCTGTGTCCGGAGCTGCCCATCGAAGCGAAAAAAGGTCACCTGCTGATCACTGATCGCTACCCCGCCACGGTCACCCACACGTTGGTGGAACTGGGCTATGTCACCAGCGCCCACAACGCCAGCGGGCCGTCGGTGGCGTGCAATATCCAGCCACGCCCAACGGGGCAATTGTTCATCGGCGCCTCGCGGCAGTTCGGCACCGTCGACCCACAGGTGGAAGGTTGGATGCTGGCGAAGATGCTCAAGCGCGCCGTCGAATACCTGCCGGGGCTGGCGCAGCTCAACGGCATTCGTGCCTGGACCGGTTTTCGCGCAGCAAGCCCCGACGGCTTGCCGTTGGTGGGCCAGCATCCGCAGCGCAAGGGCCTGTGGCTGGCAGTCGGTCACGAAGGCCTGGGCGTCACGACGGCGCCCGCAACGGCCGATTTGCTGGTCGCCCAACTGTTCAACGAAACCTCGCCGCTTGCCCCTCAAGCTTACCTGCCACAGCGCTTTCTCGGAGAACCGGCCCATGCCTGACTTATTCCTGGACGGTCGCCCCCTGTCAGTCGCTGATGGCACCAGCGTCGCGGCGGCATTGGCCTTGGGGGCGGACGGCTGTAGTCGTACCTCGGTCAGCGGTCAGCGCCGGGCGCCCTTGTGCGGCATGGGCATCTGCCAGGAATGCCGGGTGCTGATCGACGGCCGTCGACGCCTGGCCTGCCAAACCCTTTGCCACGACGGCATGCACGTGCAGACCCGACCATGAACGAAACCACCGACCTGCTGATCATCGGTGCCGGCCCCGCCGGCATGGCCGCCGCCCTCGCCGCAGCAAGCAGCGGCGCGCGCATTGTGCTGCTGGACGACAATCCGCTACCGGGCGGGCAGATCTGGCGCGACGGTCCCCAGGCCAACCTGCCGACCCAGGCACGCCGTCTGCGAGACCGATTGCATGCCTGCACTAACGTCCGCTGTCACGCTGGCGCGCGGGTAATCGCCTGTGCAGGAGACAAAACCCTGTTGGTGGAGAATGCCGAGCGCGGCTGGCAGATCACTTACGAGCGCTTGATCCTCTGCACTGGCGCCCGGGAGTTGCTGCTGCCCTTCCCCGGCTGGACGTTGCCCGGAGTGACCGGAGCTGGCGGCTTGCAGGCACTGATCAAGGGTGGCCTGCCGGTGCGCGGCGAACGGCTGGTGATCGCTGGCAGTGGACCTCTGTTGTTGGCCAGCACCGCCACGGCGAAACATCAGGGGGCACAGATACTACGGATCGCCGAGCAGGCCAGCCGCGCCGCCGTGAGCGGTTTCGCCGCGCAATTGCCACGCTGGCCGGGCAAGCTCTTCCAAGCGTTCAGTTTGTTCGACCGACACTACCGCACCGACACCCATGTGCTGGAGGCGCTCGGTCGGGAGCGACTCGAGGGCGTGCGCCTGCTGCAACAAGGCAAGACGATCGAACTGGCTTGCGATCGGCTGGCCTGTGGCTTCGGGCTGATTCCCAACACCCAGCTCGGCCAGGCCCTGGGCTGCGCAGTTGAACACCAGGCCCTGGCCGTTGACGCCTGGCAAGCCACCACCCGCGTCGAACATTACGCCGCCGGAGAATGCACCGGTTTTGGCGGCAGTGAACTGGCCCTGGTGGAAGGCGCCATCGCCGGCCACGCCGCCGTCGGCAATACCGCCGCCGCCCAGCGCCTGTGGTCGCGTCGTGCCCGTTGGCAGGGTTTCGCCCAGGCATTGAACAAAGCCTTCACCCTCGATCCACAGCTCAAGACCCTGGCCACGGCTGACACCCTGGTTTGCCGCTGCGAAGACGTGCCCTATGGCGAACTGGTCGACCATGAAAACTGGCGCGAAGCGAAACTGGCCAGCCGCTGCGGCATGGGCGCATGCCAGGGCCGAGTGTGCGGCGCCGCCTTGGAACACCTGTTCGGCTGGACACTGCCCACACCCCGCCCGCCCTTCAGCCCGGCGCGGATCGAGACCTTGCTGGCCCTGGAAGAAACCCCACCCACCTGAACCCGACACACATCCCACTCAGACCTGTACTCACCACAAACTCCCACAGGGATTTGAGGTGAACTTCAACTTTGCGGCACCGCAGGACCCCATGTGGGAGCGAGCCTGCTCGCGATAGCGGCGTGACAGGCAGCGCATTTTCGATTGACACTGCGCCATCGCTTCCACAAAAAAGACGACGCCGGCCATGTATCCCTCGCTCACTTCCCTCGCGCCCTGTGACCTGGACACCCTGCTGCGCAGCCTGCAACCCATCGCCCCACTGCTGGACACCCTCGCGGACGTGGTGTTTTTCATCAAGGACAAGCAGGCCCGCTACACCTTCGTCAACCAGACCCTGGCCCGGCGCTGCGGTTTCAAACACAGCACGGATCTGCTGGGCCTCACTGCCGAACAGGTATTCCCCGAACGCTTCGGCCCGCTGTACACCGAACAGGATCGCCGGGTGTTGGCCAGCGGCCGGGAGTTGGCCGACCAGCTCGAACTGCATCTGTATTACGGCAACCAACCCGTGTGGTGCCTGACCCACAAGCTCGCCCTGCATGACCCAAACGGCCAGGTCGTCGGCCTGGCCGGCATTTCCCGTGACCTGCAATTGCCCCAGTCGAGCCACCCAGCCTTCCAGAAACTGGCAGCGGTGGATGCTCATATCAAAAGCCACTTCGCCCGCCCCATCAGCCTGGCCGAACTGACCGCCATTGCCCAATTGTCGGTGGCGCAACTGGAGCGGCACTGCAAACGCATCTTCCAACTCACACCGCGGCAGATGATTCACAAGGCACGCCTGGAAGAAGCCTCGCGGCTGTTACTCGACAAAGACCTGCCGATCACCGAAATCGCCCTGCGCTGCGGCTACACCGACCACAGCGCCTTCAGCCGCCAGTTCCGTGCCCTGACCAGCCTGTCGCCCAGCCAGTATCGCGAGAGTCAGCACTGACGCCTGTTCCCCGATGGGGCGTCGCCCCCCATGGCTGCTCCCATCTGTAACACACAGCCCCAGCGCGGCCCCCTGCCCGACGTGGTACCGCGCGGCCTGAAAGCCTCTAGATCAGCCTTCCAGCGGCATTACCGCGACGCGACCGCAAACAGGCATGCCGATTGCTTATCTAATATCGTATACGAAATCCTCAATACGATATCTCACCGCATTTATTCGACAGCGAGGCATTTATGAAAAACCCTGCATTGGCCGTAGCCCTCAGCGTTGTCCTCACCCCGCTTCTCATTGCCCCCGCCCACGCCGACAAACTCGACGACATCATCGGCTCGGGCAAGCTGCGTTGCGCCGTGACCCTGGACTTCCCACCCATGGGCTTTCGCGATGAAAGCAATAAGCCGGCGGGATTCGACGTGGACTATTGCCACGATCTGGCGAAAGTCCTCGGTGTGGACGCCGAAGTGGTGGAAACCCCGTTCTCCGACCGAATCCCCGCGCTGCTGTCTGGCCGCGCCGATGTGATCGTCGCCTCCACATCTGACACCTTGGAACGGGCCAAGACCGTCGGCCTGACCGTGCCCTACTTCGCTTTCCAAATGGTCGTGCTGACCCGCGACAACACCGGCATCAACAGCTACGCCGACCTCAAGGGCAAGAACCTGGGCAACACCAGCAGTACCTACGAAGCCATCGCCCTGGAGAAGGACCAGAAGAGCTGGGGCAGCGGCAGTTTCCGCGCCTATCAGTCGCAGAACGACACCCTGCTGGCGGTCGCCCAAGGGCACATTGACGCGACCGTGGTGACCAACACCGTGGCCGCCGCGACCATCAAGTCGGGCAAGTACAAGGGCCTGAAGATCGCCGGCGATGCGCCCTATGTCATCGACTACGTGTCCCTGGGCGCCAAGCGCAACGAGTACGGCCTGCTCAACTACCTCAACCTGTTCGTCAATCAGCAAGTGCGCACTGGGCGGTACAAGGAGTTGTTCGTCAAATGGGTCGGCACCGACATCCCGCCGGCCAACCTGACCGTTCCCCAGGTCTACTACTGAGGATCGGCGCATGCCAAGCACGCCTGTCCGTGTGAAAGGCCGCAGTCTGGTGGGGGGCGCCGCCGAGGGCGCCCTGCTGTTCGCCGAAGTCGGCCTGAGTTTCTGGGGCGGAGTCGATCCGGCCAGTGGCGAGGTCATCGATCGGCATCACCCGTTGAGCGGTGAACGCCTGACCGGGCGCGTATTGGCGATTCCCAGCGGACGCGGCTCATGCACCGGCAGCAGCGTCTTGATGGAGTTGATCAGCAACGGCCATGCACCTGCGGCCCTGGTGCTGGCCGAAGCCGATGAAATCCTGACCCTGGGCGTGCTGGTGGCCCAGGTGATTTTCCAACGCTCGTTGCCGGTATTGTGCGTGGGGCACGAGGCTTTCAACAGGTTGCGCGGCCAGGGCTTTGTCCGCCTCGAGGGCGACGTCCTGACGCTGTCTGGCCGCCGCCCCAACGACGGCTGGCAGGGTTCGGACGTCTGCCGGCAGCCGCCCACTCCCTCGACCCTGGACCTGACCGAACAGGACCAAGCGTTGCTCGACGGCACTCACGGCAAGGCGGCCCAAGTGGCGATGCAGATCGTGTTGCGCATGGCCGAGATCCAGGGCGCCACGCAACTGCTAAACGTGACCCAGGCCCACATCGACGGCTGCATCTACACCGGCCCGGCGAGCCTGCGCTTTGCCGAACAACTGGTGCGGTGGGGCGCGAAAGTCCGCGTGCCCACCACCCTCAATTCCATCTCCGTGGACCAGCGTCGCTGGCGCGAACTGGGTGTCGATCCGGCCCTGGGCGAGCCGGCCAGTGCCCTGGGCGATGCCTACATGGCGATGGGCGCGCAACTGAGTTTCACCTGCGCGCCCTACCTGCTGGACACCGCGCCCAAGGCCGGCGAACAAATCGTCTGGGCCGAATCCAACGCGGTGGTCTATGCCAACAGCGTGCTGGGAGCGCGCACGCAGAAGTACCCGGACTTCCTCGACATCTGCATTGCCCTGTGCGGACGGGCGCCGTTGACTGGCTGTCATCTCGACGACCGGCGCAAGGCCGGGCTGATCATCGACGTGCCGGCGCTGGGCAACGTCGATGACAGTTTCTATCCGCTGCTGGGTTATCACATCGGCGCTTTGGCGGGCCGGCGCATCCCGCTGATACGCGGCCTGGAACATGCCGCCCCGAGCCTGGACGACCTCAAGGCCTTCGGCGCCGCATTCGCCACCACCAGCGCCGCGCCGTTGTTCCACATCGCCGGGGTGACGCCGGAAGCCCTCGACCCTGCCAATGTCATGGAGAACGCCACCTTGCCGCAGGAAAGCGTCAATGTCGCTGGCCTGCTCGCCAGTTGGCGCGAGCTCAACAGCGCCCGGGACAACTGGGTGGACGTGGTGTCCCTGGGCAATCCGCATTTCTCCCTCAGCGAATTCGCCACCCTCGCGACCTTGTGCGCGGGGCGGGTCAAGCATCCGTATGTAGTGCTGGCAATCACCTGCGGGCGAACGGTATTGGAACAGGCGCGCAAGGCCGGATACCTGGCGGCCATCGAGGCCTTCGGCGCGGAGTTGGTGACCGACACCTGCTGGTGCATGTTGGGCGAACCGGTGATCCCGCCCCAAGCCACCACGCTGATGACCAACTCCGGCAAATACGCTCACTACGCACCCGGCCTGGTCGGTCGCGGCGTGCACTTTGCCGCGCTTGCCGAATGCGTCGAGGCCGCCTGCACCGCCGCAACCTCCGGCCAGCCGCCGATGTGGCTGCAACCCACTGCCCGCAGGGGGAGCCCGACCCATGTTTGATGACTACAGCTTCCAATGGCGTCCGGCCTTGCGCGCCCTGCCCGACATGCTCGCCGGAGCCTGGGTGACCTTCGAGACCGCTGCGCTGTCGATGATCTTCGGCGTGCTGATCGCCCTGGTGCTGACGGTGATGCGCCAGGCCCCGAATCGCTTGCTGCGAGGCGTGGGCAATGGCTGGGTGTCCATCGCCCGCAACACGCCCTCGCTGTTCCAGATCTACATCCTCTACTTCGGCCTCGGCTCCCTCGGGCTGCACGTCAGTTCCTGGCTGGCGCTGCTGGCCGGGATCACCTTCAACAACGCCGGTTACCTGGCGGAAAACTTCCGTGGCGGCCTCAAGGCCGTGCCGAGTACGCAAATGCGCGCCGCCCGCTCCCTGGGGATGAGCGCTTTCCAGGCCTACCGGATGATCATCGTCCCGCAACTGTTGCGCATCGTCTTCTATCCGTTGACCAACCAGATGGTCTGGGCGGTGCTGATGACGTCCCTGGGCGTAGTCGTCGGCCTGAACAACGACCTCACTGGCGTCACCCAGGAATACAACGTCAAGACCTTCCGCACCTTCGAATACTTTGCCCTCGCGGCGGTGCTGTATTACCTGATCGCCAAGCTGATCGTCGGACTGGCCCGGCTGTTGTCCTGGCGGCTGTTTCGTTACTGAGGAGGGTTGGTCATGTTCTCTACAAGCCTCACCGTTAACGATCTGTTGTTCTTGCTGGACGGGGCCTGGGTCACGTTGCAACTGACCGTCTGGTCGATCCTGCTGGGCACCCTGGCCGGATTACTGTTCGGCCTGTTGCGGGCCCTGTTGCCGCGAGCCAGCCTGCCGTTGGCCTGGGTGTTGGACGCGTTTCGCAGCGTGCCGCTGCTGATCCAGTTCGTGCTGTTCAACTCCCTCAAGAGCATCGCCGGCCTGAACCTCAGCGCCTTCGCGGTGGGCTGCATCGTCCTCGGGGTCTACGCCGCCGCGTACTTCACCGAAATCGTCCGCGGTGGGGTGCTGGCGGTGCCGTTGAGCACCCGCCGGGCCAGTCGGTCACTGGGTCTGAGCTATGTGCAGGACCTGCGTTTCATCGTCCTGCCGATTGCCACGCGGGTGGCCTTTCCCGGCTGGCTGAACCTGGTACTGGGCGTGATGAAAGACACCGCGCTGGTGATGTGGATCGGCATCGTCGAATTGCTGCGTGCTTCGCAAACCATCGTCACGCGCATTCAGGAACCCCTGCTGGTGCTGTGCATCGCGGGGCTCATTTACTACGTCATGAGCCTGGTGGTCGCCCGCCTCGGCGCACGTCTGGAAAGAAGGTGGCAGGAAAATGATTGAGATCGAAAACGTGCACAAGTCCTTCGGTGACCTGGAAGTGGTCAAGGGTGTGAGCCTGACGGTGGACAAAGGTGAAGTGGTGTCGATTATCGGCGGTTCCGGCTCGGGCAAGTCGACCCTGCTGATGTGCATCAACGGCCTGGAGCCGATCCAGAAAGGCAGCATCCGCGTGGACGGCATCGAGGTCCATGACCACGCCACCGACCTCAATCGCCTGCGGCAGAAGATCGGCATCGTGTTCCAGCAATGGAACGCCTTCCCCCACCTGACCGTGCTGGAAAACGTGATGCTGGCGCCGCGCAAGGTGCTGGGCAAGAGCCGACAGGACGCCGAGGCGCTGGCGGTGAAGCAGCTTGAGCATGTGGGCCTGGGGGACAAGCTCAAGGCCTTCCCCGGCAAGCTTTCCGGCGGCCAGCAACAACGCATGGCCATCGCCCGGGCCCTGGCGATGTCGCCGGACTACATGCTGTTCGACGAAGCCACCTCGGCCCTGGATCCGCAGCTGGTGGGCGAAGTGCTGGACACCATGCGCATGCTCGCCGAAGACGGCATGACCATGGTGCTGGTGACCCACGAGATCCGCTTCGCCCGGGACGTGTCCGACCGCGTGGCGTTCTTCTGCAACGGCCGGGTCCATGAGATCGGGCCGCCGGACCAGGTGATTGGCAATCCGATGCAGCCGGAGACGGCGGCTTTCCTTAAATCGGTGAAATAGCGAATGGCCTCATCGCGAGCAGGCTCGCTCCCACACTGTTTTTGTGTACGCCACAGAACCCTGTGGGAGCAAGGCTTGCCCGCGATGAGGCCCGAACAGACAACACAAGGATTTGACTCATGCGCTCATCGAAAATCATCCATGTAGTGAGCTGCCACGCCGAAGGCGAAGTCGGTGATGTGATCGTCGGCGGCGTTGCCCCACCGCCCGGCGCCACGGTGTGGGAACAGTCACGCTGGATCGCCCAGGACCAGACCCTGCGCAACTTCGTCCTCAACGAGCCCCGTGGCGGCGTATTCCGCCACGTCAACCTGCTGGTGCCGGCCAAGGACCCACGGGCGCAAATGGCCTGGATCATCATGGAGCCGGCCGACACCCCGCCGATGTCCGGCTCCAACTCGTTGTGCGTCGCCACCGTGCTGCTGGAGAGCGGCATCCTGCCCATGACCGAACCCCAGACCCGCTTGGTGCTGGAAGCGCCGGGCGGCCTGATCGAAGCGGTGGCCGACTGCCGCGACGGCAAGGTGCAACGGGTCGAGATCAAGAATGTGCCCTCCTTCGCCGACCGCCTCGATGCCTGGATCGAAGTCGAGGGCCTGGGCTCGTTGCAGGTGGACACGGCGTACGGCGGCGACAGTTTTGTGATTGTCGACGCCCAGCGCCTGGGCTTCGCCATCCGCCCGGACGAGGCCGCCGAGCTGGTGGCCGTGGGCTTGAAAATCACCCGGGCCGCCAATGAACAACTGGGCTTTGTCCATCCGTTGAACCCCGACTGGTCGCACATCTCGTTCTGCCAGATCGCCGCGCCCATCGTCCAGGAAAACGGCATCGCCACTGGCGCCAATGCCGTGGTGATTCAGCCGGGCAAGATCGACCGCTCCCCCACCGGCACCGGCTGCTCGGCGCGCATGGCGGTACTGCACGCCAAAGGTTTGATGCAAGTCGGCGAACGCTTTATCGGCCGCTCGATCATCGGCTCCGAATTCCACTGCCGCATCGATTCGCTGACCGACGTGGCCGGACGCCCGGCGATTTATCCGTGCATCGCCGGGCGCGCGTGGATCACCGGCACCCATCAGCTGTTGCTCGACCCGGCCGATCCGTGGCCGCAGGGCTATCGGCTTTCGGATACCTGGCCGGGCGCGTGATTTCCATATTTGCACACCTGCTGTGGGAGCAAGGCTTGCCCGCGATGAAGATAACGCGGTCTTCGGTGGAACCGAGGCGCCCGTTTCGCGAGCAAGCTTTGCTCCCACAAATCCCCTCGCCACAAACCTCTAACAACCGGAGACAACCATGAGCAAACGCATCAACTGGAGCGGCGTCTTCCCTGCCGTCACCACCCAATTCAACGATGATTTTTCCATCAACCTGGAAAAAACCCACCAAGTGATTTCCAACGTCATTCGTGATGGCGTTTCCGGCCTGGTGGTCTGCGGGTCGGTGGGGGAAAACACTTCCCTGAGCGCCGAGGAAAAGATCGCCGTGACCGAAGTCGCGGTGGACGCCTCCCGTGGCCGCGTACCGGTGATCTGCGGCGTGGCCGAGTTCACCAGCGTGCAGGCGGCCAAGGTCGCCAACGCGGTGCGCAAGGTGGGGGTCGACGGAGTGATGCTGATGCCGGCGCTGGTCTACGGCTCCAAGCCGTTCGAGACCGCCGAGCATTTCCGCTACGTCGCTCGGCATGCCGACGTGCCGTTGATGGTCTACAACAACCCGCCGATCTATAAGAACGACGTGACCCCGGACATTCTGATCTCCCTGGCCGATTGCGACAACGTCGTGTGTTTCAAGGACTCCTCCGGCGACACCCGGCGCTTCATCGACGTACGCAATGAAGTCGGCGACCGTTTTGTGTTGTTTGCAGGTCTCGACGACGTGGTCCTGGAAAGCCTTGCCGTGGGCGCCGAAGGTTGGGTCTCGGGCATGTCCAACGTATTTCCGAAAGAAGGCGAGACCATTTTCCGCCTGGCCCGCGCCGGGCGCTTTGCCGAAGCGATGCCGATCTACGAATGGCTGATGCCGATCCTGCACCTGGACGCCCGCGCCGACCTGGTGCAATGCATCAAGCTGTGCGAAGCCATCGCCGGCCGCGGCAGCGCCCTCACCCGCCCGCCGCGCCTGGCCCTGCCGGAAGCGGACCGGCTGTTTGTGGAGCAGATCATGGCCAAGGCTTTGGCGAATCGGCCGATGTTGCCGGATGTGGGGCTTTAGGACTTCCCCCTGAAGCAAGGGCACCCTGTGTGGGAGCGGGCTTGCTCGCGAAAGCGGTCTGTCTGATATGACTATGCTGCATGTGCCGCCGTCTTCGCGAGCAAGCCCGCTCCCACAGGATTGGTGGTGAATACCGAATCGTGAACACACGCAATAAAACTGTGGGAGCGAGCCTGCTCGCGATAGCGGTCTGTCTGAATCGACTATGCTGGATGTGCCGCCATCATCGCGAGCACGCTCGCTCCCACAGGGATTCAAGGTGTCCCATGAACTATTTCCTGGCCCAGGCCCTGAACAATCAGTGGGCCAATCACCGACTGCTCACTGCCTGCGCGCAGTTGAGCGAAGCCGAATACGCGGCGCCGCGCACGGGGTTCTTCCCATCCATACAAGGCACGCTCTGCCATATTCTGGAAGTGGACCGCTATTACCTGACCGCCCTGGAAGGTGACCGGGACGGCCAGATCAAGGACTTTTCCGAAACCTTGGCGTTTGCCCAACTGAAGGAAAGCCAAACCCGAGCCGACCGGCAACTGCTGGCATTGTGCGAAAGCCTGCGAGAAAGAGACCTCGCCCGCTGCATTGAGCTGGTACGCGTGGACGGCGTGGTGCGTGAGCGGATCGACCGGCTGTTGCTGCACCTGTTCGAACACCAGATCCACCACCGTGGCCAAGTCCACGGGATGCTCAGTGGCACCGGCATCAAGCCGCCGCAGCTCGATGAATTTTTCCTCGATTGCGACCGCCCGTTCCGGCAACAGGAAGAACGACAACTGCGGCTCAACGAAGGGCATGTCTGGCGGGACTATCTACCTGACTGAATCGATACTCCGTGTGAAAAAATGCGATGGCCGCTGCCGACCATCGCCAAATCGCCCACCCGGGCGCTCTCAGATCCGTGCGGGAGACACGATGATTTTCACGTTGTGCTCCTTGTTGTTGACCAGTTCCTCAAAGCCCTGGCCGACAATCTGCTCCAGCTGGATGCGGCCGGTCACCAGTGGCGAGATGTCCAGGCGCCCATCGGCGATGAAAGCGATCACATCGGCAAACTCGCCGTTGTAGGCCAACGCGCCGAGCACCTGCTTCTCAGTGGACACCAGCTCGAAGAAATTGAATTCGCTGGGCTCCTCGAAGATCCCCACCAATACACATTTGCCAGCCTTGCGGATCAGGTCGATGGCCAGTTTCGCGGTGTGCTTGTTGCCGATGCATTCGAAACTGACATCGGCCCCCAGGCCGCCGGTCAGACGACGAACTTCGGCCAGGGCGTCGCACTCCTTCGGATCGATCACATGGCTGGCCCCGACCTCCAGGGCCTTGGCTTTGCGCGCGCCGGACATTTCCAGGGCGATCACCTGGGCCGCGCCGGCGGCCTTGGCGCACATGATGGTGCACAGGCCGATCGTACCGGCACCAACCACGACCACGTTCTGGCCCAACAGGCTGCCGGCCTTCTTCACCGCGTGCATCCCCACCGCCAACGGCTCGATCAACGCACCGGCCTCGGCCGGAAAATCAGCAGGCAACTTGTAGAGCAAATTGGCCGGTACGTTGACCAGTTCGGCAAATGCACCGTTGTTCATCAGCCCGGTGAAGGCCAGGTTCTCGCAGATGTTGTACAGCCCATGGGTGCAGTAATAGCAGGTGCCGCAGTGCTGGCAGGCATCAGCCGCCACCGGCTCACCGACACTGAAGCCTTCGACGCCGGCCCCCAGTTCGACGATCTCGCCGCAGAACTCATGACCGAGGATGCACTGGCCCTTGATCCCGGTCAGCGGGTGCGGCGCGTCCACCGGAATGAACACCGGCCCGGCCACGTATTCATGCAGGTCGGAGCCGCAGATACCGCACCATTGCACACGGATCTGCACCCAACCGGCGGGCGGCGAAACCGGCAGTGGCACGTCTTCGACGCGGATGTCGTTGCGGCCATGCCAGACGGCGGCGCGCATGCTGCGGGTAGGCTTGATTGAAACGTTCATGACGTTGCCTCCAGAAGTTTGTCGGGGCGACGAACCACCTCGCCGCCCGCTTGATCAGCGCTGTTCGATGAACCCGAGGATCAGCCGGTTGACCTGCTCGGCTGCTTCCATTTGCACCATGT
This sequence comes from Pseudomonas sp. FP2300, assembly GCF_030687595.1. Lineage (NCBI taxonomy): Bacteria > Pseudomonadati > Pseudomonadota > Gammaproteobacteria > Pseudomonadales > Pseudomonadaceae > Pseudomonas > Pseudomonas sp. FP2300. The sequence continues at coordinate 3,117,221 of NZ_CP117440.1, read as the reverse complement.
GGCCCTGGCCGGAAAGCACTTCGACCTGGGCACTCAACCCTTCGCTGTGGGCCACCGGGATGATTGCGTCGTCGCTGCCCCAGATCACCAGCGTCGGTACGTGGCCGGCCTGCACGACCTCGCGCAGGTCCACCTGCTGGTGACCGTCCTTGAAGAGCGTCGCTGACAGTTGCCGCAGCGCAGCGTCCACCCCCTCCAGGCGCTTGTACTTGAGCATGTCGTCGAGCATCTGGCGGTTGACCAGTTCGGCATTGGAGAACAGTTGCACCAGTGCCGGCTTGAGGGCGTTGCGGTTGGCGGCTTCGACGAAACCTTCCAGGTAGCTGCCATTGATCTGCGCGCCCAGCCCGGCGCTGCCGATCAAGGTCAGCGAGCGGACTCGCTGGGGCATCAGGCGCGCGGCGTTCAGCGACACCGCCCCACCCATGGAATGCCCCACCAGATGCACAGCGTTGATGTCGAGGTGATCGAGCAGGCCCAGCACCACGCCGCTCAGCTCGTCCAGATCACCGCGTTGCAGGGTTTTCGAGGACTCGCCATGGCCCGGCAGGTCCAGGGCAATGACCCGACGCCCGGCTGCCAGTGCTTCATGGTTGAATAACCAACCGTTCAGGTCGCCACCGAAACCATGCACCAGCAACAGCGGCGTGCCGCCCTCGCCACGCTCGAAATAACGGATGACCCGCCCGTCCAACTCGACTTTCTGCGGTTTCGGCCCGCTGTCTTCATCGGCCACGTCACCGGGGACAAAAGTTGATTGGAACTGCTCGATAACCGCATCGATCTCGGCGTCACTGGCTTCGCCCTCAACGACAATCCCGAGCAAGGCGCCGACCGCCAGGGTTTCGTCCTGCCGGGCAATCTGCCGGCGCAGGATTCCGGAAAACGGCGCTTCGACACTGCTGGAAATCTTGTCGGTTTCCACGTCCATCACTTCATCACCCTTGGTGATGGCCTGGCCCTCCTCCTTGAGCCAGGCATCGACCCGGCCCTCGGTCATCGACAGGCCCCACTTGGGCATGGTCAGGGTATGAATCTGGCTCATCAGCGCTTGCTCCACTCGATCACGTTGAGCACGGCTTGCTCGATCTTCGCCGCGTCGGGGATATACAGGTCTTCCAGCGAATCGGAGAACGGCACCGGGGTATGCGGTGCGGTGACCATCTCAATCGGGGCCTTGAGCGCGCCAAAGGCTTTTTGCGCCACCAGGGCCGAAACATCGGTGGCCATGGAACAGCGTGGGTTGGCCTCGTCGATCACGACCAGGCGCCCGGTCTTCTCGACGCTTTCGAGGATGCTGTCCTCGTCCATCGGGCTGGTGGTGCGCAAGTCGATGACTTCACAGTCGATGCCACGCCCAGCCAGGCTGCGCGCGGCGTCCATGGCGGTGTTGACCATGCGCCCGTACGACACCAGGGTCACGTCCTTGCCGTCGCGCAGGAAATTGGCCTCGCCGAAGGGAATGGTGTAGAGCTCTTCCGGCACCTCGCCCTGCATGCTGTAGAGCAACTTGTGCTCGCAGAAGATCACCGGGTCGTTGTCGCGGATCGCCTGGATCAGCAAGCCCTTGGCATCGTAAGGCGATGACGGGCACACCACTTTCAGCCCCGGAATGTGCGTCCACAAGGACGTGAGCATCTGCGAGTGCTGGGCGGCGGCGCGCAGGCCGGCACCGACCATGGTGCGGATCACCAGGGGCGTGGAGGCCTTGCCGCCGAACATGTAGCGAAACTTCGCCGCCTGGTTGAGGATCTGGTCCAGGCAGCACCCGGCGAAGTCGACGAACATCAGTTCGCACACCGGACGCACGCCGCAGGTGGCGGCTCCCACAGCCGCGCCGACGTAACCGATTTCCGACAGCGGCGTGTCGAGCACGCGGCCGGGGAACTGGTCGTAAAGGCCCTTGGTGACACCAAGCACACCGCCCCAAGCGTCGTTTTCACCAGGCGCGCCGGCACCGCCAGCCACGTCCTCGCCCATGATGAAAACGCTGGAGTCGCGGCGCATTTCCTGGGCCAGGGCCTCGTTGATTGCCTGCTGATAGCTGATTTTTCTCGCCATGATGGGATTCTCTATTCTTGTTTTATAAAGGGCGTTCAGGGATAGGAGACGTAGACGTCAGTGAGCAGGTCCGCCGCGGTGGGCTTGGGATCGGACTTGGCCTTGTACACGGCGTTTTCGATCAGTTGCTCCACTTCCTTATCGATCTGGTCCAACTGCTCGGCCGACAGCAGCCCGGCCCGGGTGGTGCGCTCACGGAACTGCATCAGGCAGTCCTGGTTCTCGCGGAAATGCTTGACCTCATCGGGGGCCCGGTAAGTCTGGGCGTCGCCCTCGAAGTGGCCGTAGTAGCGCGTCAGCTTGACCTCGATCAGCGACGGCCCTTCCCCGGCACGGGCGCGTTCGACAGCAGCCCCGGCGGCTTCGTGGACGGCGAAGAAGTCAAAGCCATCCACCGTCACCCCAGGCATGCCGAACCCGGCGGCGCGGTCGGCGATGTGATCGCAGGCCACCGACCAATTGGAGGCGGTGGCTTCGGCGTAGCCGTTGTTCTCGGCGATGAACAGGCACGGCAGGTTCCACACCGAGGCCATGTTCATGGCTTCGAACACCGCGCCCTCGTTGGAGCCGCCGTCACCGAAGAACACCACAGCGACGCTGTCGGTGCCCTTGAGCCGGGCCGCCAGGGCAGCGCCGACCACCAGAGGCGCGCCGGCACCGACGATGCCGTTGGCACCGAGCATGCCTTTCTCGAAATCGGCGATGTGCATCGAGCCGCCCTTGCCTTGGCAGACGCCGGTTTTCTTGCCGTAGATCTCGGCCATCATCCCGTAGACATCCACGCCCTTGGCGATGCAATGGCCGTGGCCACGGTGGTTGGACGCGATGCAATCGTCATCGCCCAGGTGGGCCATGACGCCGGCGGCCGACGCTTCTTCGCCGGCATACAAGTGGACGAAACCGGGAATCTCGCCGGTGGCGAACTCCACGTGCAAGCGCTCTTCGAAAGCGCGGATGGTGCGCATCACCTGGTAGGCGTGCAGCAATTGATCGTGGGTGAGCGGTGTCGACATTTTTATTCTCCCGAGGTGTCTTCTTGAAGATTCAGAGGGTGTTGCGGGTGTTCACGGCCAATGGCCAACAAACGCTGTTGCGCGGCGTAGGCCAGTACCGCATTGACATCGATGCTCAGCGGGCCGCCGGCATCGAGGGTGACCGTGGGCCGGTCATGGACGTTGAATTCGATTTCCCGCTCGCCATCCAGGGCCAGTGTGCCGCTGGAGAGCGACAGGCCGTGGGCGACGCCGGGTTCCAAGGGGCCGGCGGCGAGCACGCCACAGCCTTGCAACAGGCCGGGAGCCAGTGGCACCAACAGCGCTTCGGGCGATTGCGGGTCCAGGCGCATCCAGGCACCACCCGGTGCCTGGCGTGACACCGGGAACCACAACCCGCACAGCGCCGACAGGCCGATGGATTGCGGTTCGGCGAAGGTCACGAACACTTCGGCCAGGTCCTGTGCCCGGCTGATGGCCCGGGCGCCGACAAAGCGCAGCGGCGACACGGCCACGTCCACCAAGGCGACTTCGCGCAAGCCACGGCCGGCATCGCAGACCAGCAGGCGCTTGTTACGTCGCAGACCGATCTGCGTCGGTATCCGTCCGCTGGCGTACAACCCGCCGGCCAGTCCGGCACTGGTGGCCTCGCGCAATTCAGGAAAGGCGTTGTTGGTGCCGGTGGACAGGGTCAGCAACGGGATGTCTCCCACTTCGGCGGCCACCGCCTTGTGGGTGCCATCGCCGCCGAGCACGGCGATCAGCGCCACCTCGCGTTCGGCCATCAGACGCGCGGCCCGACGAGTGTCTTCGACGGTCTGGCGCAGGGTCAGGTCGAGGAACTCCAGGGCCGGCCAATGGCTGCTGCGGGCCTGACGACTGTGACTGTTCTTCAGTACGGCGGCGGCCATGCCGATCATGTCGGTGGGCATCAGCACCTGCTCGATGCCGGTGGCGCCGAACGCGGCCAGCAGGCGCTGGATCACCGAGACCTTGTCGGTACTGGAAAACAGCCCGGCGTTGGCGGTCAGGCGCCGCACGTCACGGCCCGATGCGGGGTTGGCGATGATGCCCACGGTCAGTGGCCGGCGACTCATGGCGCCACCGTGGCGGGGATAGGCGAACGGTCTGGGCAGCCAGACCCTGGGCAGGAAAACATAGGCACCTCGTTGTTATTATTGGATGCCCCGTCGAGCGGGTTGCAGAGGTAGAGCAAGGGCGGTGCCAGTAACGAAAAAAGTCTTCGAAAAGCCCGGACCAGAGCGGTCCCATCGGTTTATTCAATGCAGCGGAGCGAGCTCTGGTGAGACGCTCCATGTCAGGTTGCACGAGGCTTCGGCGAGACCCTGAGACGTGGCGTCTCACACGGGCCGAACAACCGGTCGAGCTTGTCTGTCCCCGGCGAACGGCGCTTAATGTGCGCACAACGATAATAAGCTGAATCGGAGGCCCCTATGCTTTCCGCTCACTCCCGGGCGCACGTGGATTGCGTCAGTCGCGTGGTGAAAAACGCGAACCAATTGCCACAACTGCCCGTCCCGGACCTGATCCTCGATTCCTGGCGCCGGTCCCTGGAGCAACATCACCTGGACCCCGGTTCGTTGCAGGGTCCGCGCATCCTGTCCCAGGACGTGCTCAAGCAATGCCGCGAACGCTCCGAGCTGTTCCTCAATATCGCCAGCGAAGAAGTCGCCCGCCTGCATGGCCGAGTGCGCGATGCCGACTACTGCGTGCTACTGACCGATGCCCAGGGCCAGACCATCGACTATCGAGTGGAAACCACGATCCGCAACGACTGCCGCAAGGCCGGCTTGTACCTGGGCACCTGTTGGTCGGAGGGCGAAGAAGGCACCTGTGGCGTGGCGGCGGTGCTCACGGCCAAGGCCCCGGTGACGGTGCACAAGCGCGACCATTTCCGCGCGGCGTTCATTGGCCTGACCTGCTCCGCCGCGCCGGTGTTCGACCCCCAGGGTGAATTGCTCGGGGTATTGGACGTCTCGGCGGTGCGCTCGCCGGACGATCGACGCTCGCAGCACCTGATACGGCAAATGGTGGTACAGAGCGCCCGAGAGATCGAACAGGCGTTTTTCATGAGCAGCGCCCAGGGCTACTGGGTGCTGCGGGCCCATCGCAACCCCGGCTACGTCGACAGCCAGCCGGACTTCCTGTTCGCCTGGGACGACGACGGCTGCCTGCAAGCCCTGAACCCCGCCGCCCGCCAGTACCTGCTGCAACATTACGGGCAGTTGCCGCAACACATCGGCCAGGTGTTCGACCAGCAACTGCTGCACCGTGCCCGGGACGAAAGCCTCTGCCCGCTCGACCACGCCATGCATGGCCGCTTGAGCGCACCACGCCATCGGGCCAGTGTGCGTCCGCGGGTCGCGCTGAACCCGTCCGAGATCGACCCGCGCCTGGCCGACAGCCTGCGCCTGGCGGTGCGGGTCAAGGATCGCAACCTGCCGGTGCTGATCCAGGGCGAAACCGGTTCCGGCAAGGAAGTCTTCGCCCGCCAGTTGCACCAGGCCAGCCAGCGTCGTGATCGTCCATTCGTGGCGTTGAACTGCGCCGCCATTCCCGAAAGCCTGATCGAGAGCGAATTGTTCGGCTACGTCGCCGGCGCTTTCACCGGCGCCTCGGCCAAAGGCATGCAGGGCCTGTTGCAACAGGCCGATGGCGGCACCTTGTTCCTGGACGAAATCGGCGACATGCCGCTGGCCTTGCAGACCCGCCTGCTGCGGGTACTGGCCGAGGGTGAAGTGGCGCCGCTGGGGGCATCGCGCCGTAAAGCCGTGGACATCCAGGTGATCTGCGCCACCCACCGCGACCTGGAAACACTGGTGGCCGCCGGCGAGTTTCGCGAGGACCTGTATTTCCGCCTGGGCGGCGCACGCTTCCAACTGCCACCGTTGCGCGAGCGCAGCGATCGGTTGGCGCTGATCAATCGGATTCTTGTCGAGGAGTCAGCGCTGTGCGGAGAAACGGTGCAATTGAGCGGCGCAGCCCTGGAATGTCTGCTCGGTTACCACTGGCCGGGCAATGTCCGCCAGTTGCGCCATGTGCTGCGCTATGCCTGCGCGGTGTGCGAAGCCAGCGTGATCCAACTCAGCCACCTGCCCGAATCAATGCACAGCGCTGACGCCACCGATCATGGGGCGGAGCCAAGTGTCAGCCCGGAACGCCAGGCTTTGCTCGATGCGTTGGTGCGTCATCGCTGGAAACCCACCGCCGCCGCCCGGGCCCTGGGCATTTCCCGGGCGACCCTGTATCGACGGGTGCACCAGCACGGCATCGAAATGCCTGGCCGCAGCCCGGCCTGAGGGCCTACCGGCGCGCCAGCTCATGCCGGACACATTGTTCGTAGTAGGTCTGCTTGACCGCCGCGGGTTTGAGACGCGACGCGCTGTTGTAGGTCTGTTCGGTAATGCCCAGGGCCGTCATGCGCATCCAGGGCCGGGGAAACTTGCGCACTTGCAGCTTCTTCCGCGCGCCGTACAGGCTGACGCCAGACAGCTTCGACGCCTGCGCGCCCGCCGCAATGTCCGAACCCCAGCGGCACACCGATTGCTGGTTCTGCGTCAGCGCCCTGGCCTGGGCCTCAAGCGAGACGGCGGCCAGGAGAAACGTCGTTACGACCCACATAGAAATACGCATAGGTTTGTCGCCCAACTTTCTGAAAGGAAAGAAGTTTGACCGTATACAAATGAGCAAGGGGCCAGCATTTGAACAGGCCCCCTATCTGCCTGGCACGCCGCGTTGGCGTTGCGTTCCTGGGGCCGCTTCGCAGCCCAGCGGGAGCAAGCTCCCTCGCCACGGGTATTGGCTTGCCTTCATCCACTGCAATGGCTGCCCAGGCGATAGCCATCCTACAAACAGGTAGAGGTTATTAGATTAACTTATTGAAAATAAACAAATTTAACTTGAATTCCAACTACCTACCCTAGTGACGCGAAAATCTAGAAAATGGTAGAGAGCAAATTACTAACCAGTTGAAATAAAACAATTTTAATGAAAAATACCTATCCTGTGGCGAGGGAGCTTGCTCCCGCTGGGCTGCGAAGCAGCCCCCAAGAAAGCACTGACAACTCGATATGTCAGATAAGCAGCGGACAACCTCCCTCGCCACGGTTCATCAGCCCGCCTTCGCTTCCTGCAGCAGTTGCTGGATCACCTGCTCCTGCTCGTCATAACGTCCCTCGCCAAAGTGGCTGTAGCGCACCTGCCCCTTGGCATCGATGAAGTAATGGGCTGGCCAATACTGGTTGTTGAAGGCACGCCAGATCGCATACTGATTGTCGATCGCCACCGGGTAGTGGATGTCCAGCTTGCGCACCTGCTCGCGCACGTTGTCGATGATCTTCTCGTAGCCGTATTCCGGGGTATGGACGCCGATCACCACCAGCCCGTCCTTTTCATACTTCTTCGCCCAACCGTTCACATAGGGCAAGGTGTGCTGGCAGTTGATGCAGTCATAGGTCCAGAAATCCACCAGCACCACCTTGCCCCGCAGTGACTCGCTGCTCAATGGCGGCGAGTTCAACCACTGCACCGCACCGTCCAACGCGGGCATGGTGCCCTGGGATTCGAGGGTCGGCATGGAACTCGCCCCGGCCTTGCTCACCACATAGTCGATGGCCTTGGGCACGTTTTCCAGCAAGCTTTTTTCCAAGGTGGTCGACTGTTGAGATGAAGTCGCCGCCAACAACCGGTCATCCGTCCCGGTGCCAATCGCCACGGCCGCCAGCAACACCACCACTCCCGTTCCCCGGCGCAGCCAGGTGGTGATCGGCAGCGAGAGTTTCAGGCGACCGACCAGTCCCCGCCCTGCCAGGATCAACGTCCCCAGGGACAAGGCACTGCCCAGGCCGTAGGCGAGCAACAGCAGGCTGGTTTGTGTGCTGGCGCCTTGCAACATGGCCCCGGTCAGGATCACTCCGAGTATCGGTCCGGCGCACGGAGCCCAGAGCAGCCCGGTGGCCACCCCGATCAGCACTGACGCCACGGGTCCGGCCATGCGCCCGGCACCGGCGTCCAGGCGATTGCCCAAGCTGACCAGCGGCCGCGCCAGCCAGGTTCCGACCCGGCTGAAGATCAGCGACAAGGCGAACACCACCATCACCGCCAAGGCGACTTGCCGGCCGACGCTGCTGGCGCGCACCACCCACTCGCTGCTGACCACCGCCAGGCTGGAGACCAGGGCAAACGTCAGCACCATGCCGCCGAGGGTCAGCAGCACCGAGCCGCGAGAGCGATCGGCCCGGGCGAACAGAAACGGCACCACCGGAAGAATACAGGGGCTGAGGATCGTCAGGATCCCGCCGAGAAAAGCGATCAGAAGCATGGCAATACCTCACTATAAAAGGCCGACGCAAACCCTGTGGCGAGGGAGCTTGCTCCCGCTGGGCTGCGAAGCGGCCCCGAAAGTGACTGACAACACGGTGTGTCAGACCCATACAGGGGGCCGCTTCGCGCCCCAGCGGGAGCAAGCTCCCTCGCCACAAAAACAGGTCAGTTCTGGTTGCTGCAGTTATCGGAAAGCTTGCGATAGTTCAGCGCTTGCTTGTGGCCCGTGGAGTCCAGATAGGTCATGTGGGCGTTGACCACACCGCAGGTCGGCTGGGCGTCTTCGCTAAGGGAGAGCACTTTCTGGATGTCCAGGTGGGTGCCGTAGGTGTAGGTTTGCGCCGGCACGTTGCTTTCGGCCCGGGCCGACAGCGTACAAATATTCAGTGCAGCGAAGAGGCAGGCGGCGTAGATGGCTTTGGTGTTCATGGCGATTCCTCGATTCAATGGGTGTTTATCTGCCGAGGCCTGTTGTGTCGCCTCGATGGGTGCCATTGAATGCCGCGCAGGTATCACGCCTGTATCGAGCCGAGGGGCTTTTTGCATCGCTGTGTATCCACCGTGCGCCAGATACACTGCAATACAAACCGCCGCGAGCCGGGCCGGCCGGCGTCTGTAGACTGATCACAACGAAACGCCGAGGGGGCTGAACACCATGGATCATGTCGATCACGTGTTGATAGTGGATGACGATCGCGAGATCAGAGAGCTGGTTGGCAATTACCTGAAAAAGAACGGCCTGCGCACCACCGTGGTTGCCGATGGCCGGCAGATGCGCGCCTTCCTGGAAACCACCCCGGTGGACCTGATCGTGCTGGACATCATGATGCCCGGCGATGATGGCCTGGTGCTGTGTCGGGAACTGCGTGCCGGCAAGCACAAGGCCACGCCGGTGCTGATGCTCACCGCCCGCAACGACGAGACCGACCGCATCATCGGCCTGGAGATGGGCGCCGACGATTACCTGGTCAAGCCCTTCGCCGCCCGCGAGCTGCTGGCGCGCATCAATGCCGTGCTGCGCCGCACCCGCATGCTGCCGCCCAACCTGGTGGTCACCGAAAGCGGTCGCCTGCTGGCGTTCGGGCGCTGGCGCCTGGACACCACCGCCCGCCACCTGCTGGACACTGACGGCACCATGGTGGCCTTGAGTGGTGCCGAGTATCGTTTACTGCGGGTGTTTCTCGACCATCCGCAACGGGTGCTCAACCGCGACCAATTGCTTAACCTGACCCAGGGCCGGGACGCCGACCTGTTCGATCGTTCCATCGACCTGCTGGTCAGCCGCCTGCGCCAGCGTCTGTTGGACGATGCCCGGGAGCCGGCCTACATCAAGACCGTGCGCAGCGAAGGCTACGTGTTCTCGCTGCCGGTGGAGATCCTCGAGGCATCGGTATGAGCCTGTCGCTGCGCTGGCCGCGGACGCTCGCCTCCAGGCTGTCGCTGATCTTCCTGATCGGCCTGATCCTGGCCCAGGGCCTGTCCTTCGGCGTCCAGTACTACGAGCGCTACCAGAGCGCCAGATCGACCATGCTCGGCAACCTGGAAACCGACGTCTCGACCTCCGTCGCCATTCTCGACCGCCTGCCTGCCGCCGAGCGCCCGGCCTGGCTGCCAAAACTGGCCCGGCGCAACTATGGCTACCTGCTCGATGAAGGCCAGCCCGGCCAACCGATGGACCTGGCCGACGCGCCGATCTCGGTCAGTTCGATCCAGGAAGCCATCGGCCAGGCCTATGGCCTGACCTTCCAACAGATTCCCGGGCCGAACATGCACTATCAAGCCCACTTGCGCCTGAGGGACGGCAGCCCGCTGACCATCGACGTACGCCCGGCGATGACACCCCTCTCTCCCTGGCTGCCGATGGTGTTGCTGGGGCAGTTGGCGCTGCTGATCGGCTGCACCTGGCTGGCCGTGCGCATCGCCGTCGGTCCCCTGACCCGGCTGGCCCAGGCGGTGGAAACCCTCGACCCGAACGCCCATAGCGTGCGCCTGGACGAAAAAGGCCCGACCGAAGTGGTACATGCGGCCAAGGCGTTCAATGCCATGCAGGACCGCATCGCCGCCTACCTCAAGGAGCGCATGCAGTTGCTGGCAGCGATTTCCCATGACTTGCAGACGCCCATCACGCGCATGAAATTGCGCGCCGAATTCATGGACGAAGGGATCGAACGGGACAAATTGTGGAGCGATTTGAGCGAAATGGAACACCTGGTGCGTGAAGGCGTGGCCTATGCCCGTAGCATTCACGGCGCCACCGAGGCCAGTTGCCGGATCAGCCTGGATGCATTTCTCGACAGCCTGGTGTTCGACTACCAGGACACCGGCAAGGACGTGCAACTGTCCGGGAAAAACGCCGCCGTGATCGACACCCGCCCCCATGCCTTGCGCCGGGTGCTGGTCAACCTGGTGGACAACGCCTTGAAATTCGGCGGCGCAGCGCAGATCCAGGTGCAACAGACCGACAACGGGCAACTGGCGATCCAGGTGCTGGACCATGGCCCCGGCATCAGCGAGCAGGAGCTGGCCGAGGTGCTCAAGCCGTTCTACCGGGTGGAGAGCTCGCGCAACCGGGAAACCGGCGGCACCGGCCTGGGCTTGGCCATCGCCCAGCAATTGGCGATCGCCATGGGCGGCTCACTGACCCTGAGCAACCGCGACGGCGGCGGCCTGTGCGCCGAGTTGCGCCTGGCATTCGCAAGCTGACACAGCCTCTTGTGGGAGTTCAGCTTGCTCGCGATAGCGGTGTGTCAGCCTGCACTCATTCAACTGACCTGGCGCCATCGCGAGCAGGCTCGCTCCCACAGGGGTTGGGTATTTAATTGGATGCGGGTTTGTATGCCAGTGTGTCTGCGGCTAATCGGCATACACAAACTTGCACAGTCCTGCATTGCGGACACACCCCACTTACACCGGCTTGAAAGACTCCCTCGTATCCCCGGCGACTATCACGACCGGGCCTCGACATCCAAGGAGCCTTTTACATGTCTACCGCAACTGCATCCCCCTTTCGTTACCAAGGTTGGTCGCTGTTCAGCCTGCTCGCCGCCCTGGTGCTGCTGATGACCGGGTTGATCCTGGTCCTCAATCCGGACCTGACCGAAGGCGTGCGCAGTGCCATCCGCGCCACGGCTCGCTCGTCCTTCGCCTTGTTCCTGCTGGCCTTCACCGCCTCGGCCTTCGCGGTACTGGTTCCCGCGCCCCTGAGCCGGTCGCTGGTGCGTGAACGACGCTTCATCGGGCTGGCCTTTGCCTTCTCTCATCTAGTCCATGCCGTGCTGATCTACAGCTACGGCCAGCTCAACACCGAGTTCTGGCCCGGCCGCACCACCCTCGGCAACGTGCCCGGCACCGTGGGCTACGTGTTCATCCTGTTGCTGGCCCTGACCTCATTCAAAAGCACCACGCGCCTGATCGGTTTCAAGGCCTGGAAACGCCTGCATGTCACCGGTATGTGGGTGCTGGCGGCGATCTTTGCCTATTCCAATTTCAAACGCATCCCCATGAGCGCCTGGTATGTGCTGCCCTTCGGCCTGATCTGCGCCGCCACCGCCATCCGCCTGGTGGGCAAGCTGGCCCAGGCCAACAAGCGCCTCCACACCCCGCAACGTGCGGCCTGAGCCCTGGGAGATCATCATGTCTGCAAGAAGCCTGAAAACCCTGCCCATCCAGCTCGATCACGCCGGAGCATGGCTCGCGCCGCTGGGCCTGCGCTTGTTCCTGGCCTGGGAGTTCTTCGAGTCCGGCCTGGAGAAATGGAACGGCACGAACTGGTTCGCCGAAATCCAGTCCGCCTTCCCTTTCCCCTTCAACCATGTACCGGCCCATTGGAACTGGGAACTGTCGATGTGGGCCGAACTGGTCTGTGCCATCGCCCTGTTGATCGGCCTGGGCACGCGCCTGTCGGCGCTGGTGTTGATCATCGTCACCGTGGTGGCGACTGCTGCCGTGCATTGGCCGGCGGACTGGTCGAGCTTGAGCGAACTGGCCCAGGGCTATGCGATCACCAATAAAGGCCATGGCAACTTCAAGCTGCCGTTGATCTACCTGGTGGCGTTGTTACCGTTGGTGTTGCAGGGGGCTGGGAAGTTGAGTGTGGATGCTGTGCTCATGACTGGGCTGCGCCGCAGATAAGACATCATGCCCATCACTGTGGGAGCGAGCCTGCTCGCGATAGCGGAGTTCCAGTCAATGCAACATTGCTGATCCACCGCCATCGCGAGCAGGCTCGCTCCCACAAGGATTTCGATTATTACGGTTTTGCCCCGACAACCCCTTCTTCCTGCATCCGCCGCAACAGCGCCACGGCGTTGTCCATGAAATCGAATCCACTCACCCCCGCCTCCTGCGCCAACGCCCGCAACTGCTCTCGCCCCGCCAACCCGGGATACTCCTCGATGCGCTGCAGAAGCCGCCAGGCCAACAGGCTGAGTTCGGAAAAGCGCACCTCAAACCCAGGCGTGCGCCGCACCAGCAACAGCGTCGGCTCGGCCGGTGGCGTCGAGGGCTGGTAGTTCGGCGCCAGGCGATGCACAGGCCACTGGTACGCCAGCGGCCAGGCCAGGGGCGAGACACGCAGCGGTGAGTCGAGCAAGGAGGCCTCGTCATGGCTCGACAGCGGCTCGGCCTCGGCTTGCAACAGCACCATCTCGACCCACTCATAGTGCGCCAGCTCCGCCACGAACGACGGCCAGTCCGGCGACGGGTGGGCCGCGAGGTAGCCCACGAACTCCTGGGCGATTTCACCGAACCTGGGCGTGACGCAGCGGTGCTCGCGCAAGAAACGCCGCACGCAGGCACGCCACTTGTCCTGCCCCTGCACGCTCACCAGTACCGGGAAAGTGCCACTGAGCAGCGAGCGCATGTTTTCGAAGATCAGGTCGCGGTACACCTGCGCCCGCGCCACATCCATGCCGGCCGGAGCCGGGCACTGTTCAGGATCGCGCAGGTAACGGGTCAACGCCTGTTGCTGTTGGTGTAGCGTCTGCCGGACTTCAGTCATGGGTCACCGCTTGCCGGGTGACGGCCTGGTGTTGCAACTGGCGAATCGTCTGCAACTCAGCCACCAGCGCGGCATAGGGCGAGAAGTTGAAATCCCGTTCAAGCAAGGTCGGCTGCGCGCCGAAACGGGCATAGGCCTGCTCCAGCAGTGCCCAGACCACCGGTTTGACCGGCGCGCCATGGCTGTCGATCTTCAATGTGTCGGACTCGTCGTAGTGCCCGGCCACATGCATCGCCACCACGCGCCCCGGTTCAAGGCCCTGCAGGAACGCCTGGGGATCGAAACCGTGATTGATCGAGTTGACATAGACGTTGTTGACGTCCAGCAACAGGTCGCAATCGGCTTCGCGCAACACCGCCCGGGTGAATTCCAGCTCGCTCATGTCGTGTTGGGGGGCGGCGTAATAGGAGACGTTTTCCACCGCCAGGCGCCGCTCCAGTACATCCTGGGCCTGACGGATCCGCGCCGCCACGTGATGCACCGCTTCCTCGGTAAAAGGCAGCGGCAGCAGGTCGTACAAATGCCCTTCATCGCCGCAGTAGCTCAAGTGCTCGCTGTACAACGGCACGTTGAAACGTTCGAGGAAAGCACGCACCTGGCCGAGAAACGCCAAGTCCAGCGGTGCCGGTCCACCCAGGGACAATGACAGGCCATGGCACGTCAACGGATAACGTTCGGCCAGCGAATGCAAGGCGGCGCCATGGGCGCCGCCGATTCCGATCCAGTTTTCCGGGGCCACTTCGAGAAAGTCGAAATCCCCGGCCGGCGCCTGGCGCAGTTCAGCGAGCAAGGCCCGGCGCAGGCCGAGGCCTGCAGAGGGTTGAGGTAAATTCAACATGACACATCTCCTGGGAAACGAGATGTGGAGAGCCTCATGGAGCGATCCCCCACCACTCGATGGAAACCGAACACCCGTGGCGAGGGAGCAAGCTCCCTCGCCACGGGTCCTTTGTCCGATGCCGCATCAGTGGGCTGGCATCAGCTCATCAGGCTCACCACCGGGCGAATCAGGACTCGATAGCCGCCCCACACTTGCCTTCGCCGCATTTGCCTTCCGCAGTCTTCGCCTGGGCCGACAGGTATTGCTTGGCTTCCGGCAACGAGATACCGCCGTCATGGTTGGCGTCGATCTTGTCGAATTCAGCGGCGCGCTCCGGTGCCGCGGCGATGAACTCGTCGCGCCAGACCTTGCCATCGTGGTTGGTATCGGTCTTGGCGAACTTGTCCTCGCCACACTTGCCTTCGGCGGGTTTCTTCACGGTATCGGCTGCCGCCAGGGTGTAGCCCTGGGCCAGGTCGTTCATGGTCAAGGCCGAAGCCGCCGTGGAAAGACCAAGGCCGCCGACCAGGGCCAGGCCGAGTGCAAGGGACGAATTTCGGGAGAAGTTGAGCATGGGGTAGTCCTCGAACGATCAATACGCCAGTCACCCGCACCGAGGCTCGGTGCCAGCTGGCTGGCGTAGTTAATCGCCGATGTGTATCCGGCCTGTGTCGCCGCTCCGGGTCTTCCTCAAGCCGATGTATCCGGGCCCGCGCGGTACACACTGCGATACACGCCCGGCCAGCCTCAGGTCCCTGGCAATGAAAAAATCGAAACCTTGGAAGGCCTGCACCGGTCAAGTCCTGTATGAACGTCAATCGCTGCACGTCGCGCCAAGCGACCGCGGCCTGGAACGAGGGACAGACATGAGCATGACCGTCGGTGATTTTCTGGTGGAACGTCTTTATGAATGGGGGGTTCGCCGTATCTATGGCTATCCGGGCGATGGCATCAACGGCGTCTTTGGCGCCTTGAACCGCGCCCAGGGAAAAATCCGCTTCATTCAGGCTCGCCATGAGGAAATGGCCGCGTTCATGGCCTGTGCCCACGCCAAGTTCACCGGCGAGCTGGGGGTCTGCATCGCCACCTCCGGTCCCGGCGCGTCCCACTTGGTGACCGGCCTCTACGACGCGCGGATGGACCACATGCCCGTGCTCGCCATCTGCGGCCAGCAGGCCCGCGCCGCGCTGGGCGGGCATTACCAGCAGGAACTGGACCTGGTCAGCCTGTTCAAGGACGTGGCCGGGGCGTTCGTACAGCAAGCCAGCGTGCCCGCCCAGGTGCGTCACTTGATGGACCGCGCCGTACGCACGGCGGTGGGCGAGCGCCAGGTCACGGCACTGATCCTGCCGAACGACCTCCAGGACATGGAATACACCGCGCCGCGCCACAAGCACGGTACGGTTCACTCCGGCGTCGGCTACCGCAAGCCCAGCGTCGTCCCTTACGAAGAGGACCTGCGCAAAGCCGCCGAGGTCCTCAATGCCGGCAAGAAAGTCGCCATCCTGGTCGGTGCCGGAGCGCTGCATGCCACCGACGAAGTGATCGCCATCGCCGAAAAGCTTGGCGCCGGCGTGGCCAAGGCGCTGCTGGGCAAGGCCGCCCTACCGGATGACCTGCCCTGGGTCACCGGCACCATCGGCCTGCTCGGCACCGAGCCCAGCGACAACCTGATGGCCGGCTGCGACACGCTGCTGATGATCGGCTCCGGCTTCCCCTACGCCGAATTCCTGCCCCCTGAAGGCCAGGCCCGGGGCGTGCAGATCGACATTCAGGCGGACATGCTCAGCCTGCGATATCCCATGGAGGTCAACCTGCACGGCGACAGCGTCGATACCTTGCGCGCCCTGCTGCCGTTGATCGAGGAAAAAACCGACCGCAGCTGGCGCAAGAAAATCGAACATTGGCGGGAACGCTGGGACCGGACCCTGGAAAAACGCGCCCGAGTATCCGCCAAGCCGATCAACCCGCAACGGGTCACCTTCGAACTGTCGCCACGGTTGCCGGAGCACGCCGTCATCACCTGTGATTCCGGCTCCTGCGCCAACTGGTTCGCCCGGGACCTGAAGATCCGCCGCGGCATGATGTGTTCACTGTCCGGTGGCCTGGCGTCGATGGGCGCGGCCGTGCCCTATGCCATCGCGGCGAAGTTCTGTCATCCGGAGCGACCGGTGATCGCCTTGGTGGGCGATGGCGCCATGCAGATGAACAACATGGCCGAGCTGATCACCGTCGCCAAATACTGGCGCACCTGGGCCAACGGCACTTGGATCTGCGCGGTGTTCAACAATCGGGATTTGAACCAGGTCACCTGGGAACAGCGGGTCATGGAGGGCGATCCGAAATTCGCCGCCTCCCAGGACATCCCCGACGTGCCCTACCACCTGTTCGCCGAATCCATTGGCTTGAAGGGCATTCTGGTGCTGCATGAGGACGACGTGGCCACGGCCTGGGAAACCGCGCTGGCGGCGGACCGTCCGGTGTTGATCGAGTTTCGCACCGACCCCGACGTGCCACCGCTGCCGCCGCACATCAAGCTGGAACAGGCGAAGAAGTTTGCCTCGACCCTGCTCCAGGGCGACCCGAACGAGCGAGGCATCGTGGTCGAGACCGCCAAGCAGGTATTGAGCAGCCTGCTGCCGGGCCATCCCACGGAGAAAAAGTGAGGCGTGACGCGATGCCAACCGTTGAGCTGCATCGTCGCTATGAACGGTCCCTGCTGCTGGTGTTCTGCGTGCTGTGGGGATGGCTGGCCATCGCGCCGCTGAAACGCAGCGACTGGCTGGCGGAGAACCTGCTGGTCATTGCGTTATTGATCGTCCTGGTGAGCGTTCATCGGCGATTCAGCTTTTCCCGGCTGTCCGCCACACTGCTGTTCGTGTTCCTCTGCATCCATGAAGTCGGCGCCCACTACACCTATGCCAAGGTGCCTTACAACCAATGGTGGCAGGCCCTGACCGGGGGCCAGTCGCTGGACCAACTCATGGGCTTCCAGCGCAACCAATTCGATCGGCTGGTGCATTTCAGCTACGGCCTGCTGCTGGCCTATCCGCTGCGCGAGGTTTTGCTGCGGGTTGCGCCAGCAACGGGGTTCAGGGGCTATTTCCTGGCCTGGAGCCTGATCCTCGCGTCGTCGGCCATTTACGAGATCATCGAGTGGTTGGGCGGTGCCTATATCGGCGGCGACACCGCCAAGGCCTTTGTCGGCGCCCAACAAGACCCGTGGGACTCGCAAAAGGACATGGCCTTGGCCGCGCTTGCCGCATTCATCGCCCTACTGGCCGCCGCCGGGGTCAATTACCTGCGTCAACGGGATCTCGCCCTCGAGTGGGCCTCACGCTTCAAGGCCCGCACATGATGAAGACAACACAGCCTGTCGGCCCCTTCGTTAACACGACTAAGTAATTCAGCCTACCCGCCGATATAAGACAGGTGCGGGTGAAATCGCTTTTTGGCTGATGACTTATCTTTATGATTGAAAATACTGGCAATGACTCGACTGTCCTTTCCCCGGGCTCGCCAACCCGAAGCTTCACCCGTCGCACGTTCCCGGCCATCATGCTCCTGCTGTTTGTCATGTCTGCACTGGCGATCGCCGTGCTGCTCAACATCACCGGTGCCCAGGACCGGCGCGCCCGTGAACAGAGCCTGTTTTTCGCCCAGCGGGCCATCGACGGGATCCGCACCGGCATCGGCCGGGACCTGAGCGACTATTCCAAGTGGAGCGACGCCTACCGGCACCTGCATGTCAAGGTCGACAAGGAATGGGCCTATGACCAGGAAAACGTCGGTAGCAGCGTGTATTCGCTCTACGGTTACCAGGCGGTGTTTGTCATTTCTCCGACTGGCAAGACCGTCTATTCGGTGATCGATGGCCAGATGAGCGATGTCGATGCCGACACCTGGCTGACCGGCGACCTGCGCGCCCTGTGGAACAAAGCCAGCACTGCGGAAAATCACGACGAAGTGGTCGTCGAGATGCTGCACCACCAGGACGCCCCGGCGTTCGTCGCCGTGTCCGCCATCACCACCGGCACGGACAACAGCGTGGCGCAAATTCCCGGCCCGCCCAGCCTGATGCTCTTCGTCAAAGTGCTTGATCCCGCCTCCCTGCAAAACCTGGCGCGGGACTTCGCCCTGCCCGATGCCCATATCGCCAGGACCCCGGGCCCGGCCGATACCGCCCAACTGCTGCTCGACAACCTGACCCTGGAAGCCCTGGCCTGGCGACCGCAAACCCCGGGCCAGGACTTGCGCAAGATCCTCTTGCCCTTGCTGGCCCTGGCGTTACTGGTGCTGGGGATTCTGGCGCTGGCCGTTCTACGCCATGCCCTGGCCATGCTCCGCGCCCAGGAGCGCCAGTACGCCAGCCTGCTGGCCCACCGCAAGGCATTGGAACGCAGTGAAGAGCGTTTCCGCGACATTGCCGAAGTGTCCTCTGACTGGTTGTGGGAAGTCGATTCGACCGGAACGCTGACTTACCTGTCGGAACGTTTTGAACAAGTGACCGGGTTCAGCCCCACGGAATGGCTGGGCAAACCGCTGCACCGGCTGCTCCACCCCCATGGCGGCTCGATCTCGATTGCCCAATGGCTGCTCGGCGGTGCCAACAGCCTCTCTTCGGCGCCGCTGCTGTGCGAGTACACCGCGCGCAACCAGCGCGTCCGCACCTGCAAACTCTCGGTACGGGCCATCGAAGCCGGCACCCTGGGCTTTCGCGGCACCGCCACCGACATCACCGATGAGTTGCGGGCGCTGGCCCAGATCAAGCATCTTTCCCTGCATGATCCACTGACCGGGCTGGCGAACCGAAACCGTCTGTTCGATTGCCTGCGCGAACACCTGGGCCACCCGGATCACCCGCCCCTGGCGCTGCTGAACCTGGACATGGACCGATTCAAGCCGGTCAACGACTCCCTGGGTCATGCCGTGGGCGATAAAGTGCTCAAGGAAGTGGCGCATATCCTCCAGCAAAACGTGCGCGGCACTGATCTGGTAGCGCGCCTGGGCGGTGATGAATTTGTCATTATCATGCCCGATCCGGGCGATGCCGACGCTCTCGATCAACTCTGTGAACGACTGATCGATTGCATGCAACGGCCCATGCACCTGGACGGCAATACGCTGTACCTGGGAGTGAGCATCGGTGTCGCCTGGTCACAGCCCGGTGACGAACGTGCCGATGAACTGTTGCGCCGCGCCGATATCGCCTTGTATGCGGCCAAGGCAGCCGGCCGCAATACCTGGCGCGTGTATGTTGAAGCGATGGGCAACCTGGCCCGCGACCGCCGGCGGTACGAACAGCAACTGCGCGATGCGATGCAACGGGACCAGCTGGAACTGCGTTACCTGCCTCGCTTCGATGTGAGCGCCGAGCAGTTGCATGGCTTCGAAGCCCAGACGTTCTGGCACCATCCCGAGAAAGGTGAACTGGGTGGGGCCGACTTCATACCGGTGGCCGAAACCTCGGGCCAGCTCGAAGAACTGGGCACCTGGATGTTGATCAACGTCTGTGAAGAGGCCGCCACCTGGCCGAGCGCCGTCAATGTCTCCATCGCGGTTTCACCCCGCTGGTTCAACAGCAGCTTCCTGCTCAACCAGGTGCAAGAGGCCCTCGAAGCGAGTGGCCTGGAGCCTCACCGGCTGACCCTGGAAGTGGCCGAAGGGGTCCTGCTCGCCGACCACAAGACCGTCGCCAGCACCCTCCATGCGCTCAAGGACCTCGGCGTGCGGATCAACATCGACAAATTCGGCACCAGCATCGCCTCCCTTCGCGAGGTACTGGACCAGCCGTTCGATGGCATCCGTTTCGATCGCAACATCCTCTCGCAGCTGGGCCTGGAGGACGACAAGGAAGGCGTCCTGGCGATGATCCGGTTGAGCCGCAGCGTAGGGCTCATGGTCACCGCCGAAGGCATCGAAAACGCCCGACAATTCAGCCAACTGCGCAACGTAGCCTGCGACCATGTCCAGGGCCCCTACTTCGGCGCGGCACTGGCCCGCTCGGAAATGGCCTTGTTCTTCACCACGCCACGGTGGCTGTAACTCACCTTCCCACCGCTATCGCGAGCAGGCTCGCTCCCACAATGGGCCTGTATCGGACCCAAAACCTGAGGTCACCCAATGACCCTGTGGGAGCGGGCTTGCTCGCGAAGGCAATGGACCTGCTGGCATATAGGTTGGCTGTGCCAACGTCTTCGCGAGCAAGCCCGCTCCCACAATGGACCTTGTGGTGCATGCAAAACTCATGAACACCTCAAGTACCCCGTGGGAGCGAGCCTGCTCGCGATGACGCCGGCACAGCCACCCTCGCTGCAAGCTCAAATCCCCTTACAAGCTCAACCGCCCCCGCTCCTCCTCCGTCAACCGCTGGCGGTTCTGCTCGTCCAACGGCCCTGCGCCCAATACCTGCACCGGGCTGGCCGGGTCGTAGGCCCGAGGCGCCTCGCGGCTGGCGCCGTCGCGGGACGGGGCCAGTTGCTCGGAGCCGAAACTCACCACCTGCACGGTGAACACCGACGCCTGGTTCTGCCGCGCCGCGTTCTGCTGCTGGCGGGCCACGTCTTCAGCCGCCTGCGTCGCCGAAGACGCCGCAGAACTGGCCGAGGTAATGGCCCCGGTGTTCACCGAGGCCGCCAGCGGCACGCCGGTGGATTTGCCCTGGGTCTGAATGTTCGCCGCGTTCACCACGGTCAACGCCGCAATGTTGACGTTGCCCGACACCCGAATCCCCGCCTCGCCCGCGTCGATGGTGCCCAACGGCGCGATCAGGTCTATATCCCCCGGTGCCACTTCGGCAATCGGGTTGAGGGTGGCGATACCCGCGCCGGTACTCGGCACCGATGGCGACAGGGTCACGTTGCCCCAGGTGTCGTACAAGCGCTTGGGCGGCGTGTACACCACGGTGGTCTTCGAACCACGGCCGGCGTTGATGTCGCCCTGGGCCGACCAGCCGAGGATCGAACCGCCGAAGGTGGTCATGATCCGGCTCTGCCCCAGCAGGATGCTGTTCTGCGCATACAACTGGATATCGCCCTCGCCCTGGGTGATGACCCCGGCGGTGGACGGCGGCGCGTTGCCCTCGATGCCGAAGGTTTGCCCGCCACCCGGGGTGAGCATCTGGATACTGCCACCGAAATCGGTATGCACACCCGCTCCGCCGAACATCGTGATATCGCCTTTATAGGTAATCGCGTTACCCGCCACATCCTTGCTCGGGAACAACAAGTCGATGGCCTCCCGCCCGCGCAAGTAGCTGCCCTGGCGCACACCGCCGGCTTCGTTGTACTCACGGCCAGCGGCCTTGAGTTCGGCAAAGTACACATCCCGGGCAAACACCCGCTGCTGCTCGGCCGGCAGCGCCGCGAAGAAGCCGCGGGCCTGCTCGGTGTCACCGCTGAAGCCGAAGCGTTTCTCCAGCCAGTCCACCAACTCGGCCTCGTAGGTTTTGGCGACCTTGCCGTTCTGGTTCGCCAGGGGCACACCGGCCAAGGCCTGGTTGGCCGGGTCCAGGTAAGCCTTGACGAAGCGCTGGTAATCCGCGCCGTTGAGGCCCGCGCCGGCTTGCAGCACCAGGCTCGCGCCCGGGCGCGAATCCCCCGGCACCACGGCGCCGAGGCTGGTGATGCTGACCTTGTCGTCCATCAGGATATTGCGCCCGGCGGTGATTTCCAGCAGGCCGGGGCCGGCAACGTTGAAGTTACTGTATAGGATGTCGCGCCCGGCTGACACGATGGAGATGTCGGTGGGGTTGTTGTGGATGAAGAGGTTGCCGGCGCTGGTGTAGGCCCCTACGTCGGGAAGACCTCCTTTACCACCACTCAGCGGTGTACCGCTGCTGACGATGTCTCGTCCGGCCATCATTCGCACAGAGCCTGTGCCTTCGTAATAAGTCTGTCCGAGTCGGCTGTCGCTCGTGGTGGTAAACGTCATCGCCCGCCCGCTATTGACGGCCAGCAAGTCGCCCTTGATCGCGTAGAAACGAGCTGGATCGGAGTTGAGGGCCCATTCGCTGGAGGCGCTGCTGCTGTCAAAGGCAAACAAGGGCAACGTACTTGCGTCTGGAGGAACACGATTAGCATCGGCGGAGAGATTGCTGACCACCACGCTGCCATTGACGCGTCCCATAAAGGCTGGTCGCAGCGGTGTGGCCATGGCTGTAGACGAGGCGCCGGAGCGACTGACCGTCAGGTCGCCGCCATAGATGGAATCGTCGGCGAGGAACTGCAGTTCACTATTGATGCCGGGTGCGAGCAACAACGCAGGGCGATTGCTGCCGTCATAGTTCCCCCTGTCCAGACGCATGGCCTCGCCATAATAAAGACTGCCGCTGGCTGCTACAGCTCGCAGGATCGACGGATAAACCACCGCCAGGTCCGTCTCGATTTCTGACACCAAAGGGGTCAGATTGCCTCCGGATGACCACAAATCAATCGCCGTATTGGCGGTCCACAAAGTAAACCAACTCGTACCCGATCCGTTCGTCGCACTACTTTTGAAGGGTGAGACGCTCATCATCGGCGCCCGGCCCGGGTCGGCAACGTCCATCACGACCAGGTCGCCCAACGTACGCAGATCGAAGGTAGCATCACCTGGCATGAGGGTCAGTCCACCGGTTGCAGATCCTCGTGTGGACTTGAAGGAGTCGTAGGCCCGCGTTTCTCCAGGAGATTGCACAGGGGCCCTGTTGCCGTAGAGCAGGTCGATACGACCAATGGCGCCACTATCGATTTGGGCGTGTCCTCGCAAATTGATGACCGCGCCATTGAGGTGCCCGGTCGCGAACACGCTATTGGGGTTCAAGGCGCCACTTACACGCAGATTGAGATCACCACCGCCGGTCAATTGCAGGCTGCCATCTGTGCCCACGCGACCAGTGCTGCCCACGGCAAACACCAATCCTTGGCTGCGGCTGTTGCTGCGCGGGTCGAGGAGACTCCCTGCCATTTTTTCAAGCACCCCGGCATCGCCCGCGACCTGAACATTCAGGTTACCGCCGCCCAAGGTACCAAACCCCGTAAATCCGACCATCAAGTCAGCCTTGCCATTCTGTGCTGCGGTATAGCTCCCGAAATTGATCCACCAGGCAGCGGGTTGTGCCTGGGTACCGGTGGAGACTGAACCATTGCCTTGGCGCCACAGCCAATTTCCGACACTGGCTGTGTCATACCCCAAGTCACCGGGATTAGGTCGTGTGTTACCGCTGCCAGTCAGCACATCCATTGTATTGCCGGTCAGACTACCGCCGACATTCAAAGTCAGGTTGCCGCCGAAGTCCGGGTACCAGGCACGATAAAGACTGTTGGTACCGCCATCCACAAACTGCTCGTTTTCACCCAGCGCATCATTGAGCACCTTACCCGCCGCCCCCAGCGCCTTGGGCTGATTGTACGGGTCGTTGGCATAAGTCTCGCTGGCTGAACTACCGGCGGTATAAACGCCGTACAGCGAATCCATTTTCAGATCACCTGCCGACAGCAGCTCAAGGTCTGCCGCGCCGGTACGGATGACACTCCAACGTTGGCTGCCAGGCTTATATTCTGTTTGCCCTACAGCTTTGCAGAACGATGGCGTTTCATCACACATTCCCGGATAGGCAACGTTCTCAAAATCAATCGGCTGACCCGCGTAACTCGGATCCCCCAGGAAGTTTTCCGCCCCCTCCTCCGTCCAGACAAAACCGCTACTGGCCTTGCAAAATGACGGGCTGTCTTCACACATTCCCGGGTAAGCAACGTTCTCAAAATCAATGAATTTGCCTGCCAGGCTCGGGTCTCCGAAGTTTTCCGCCCCTTCTTCGGTCCACACCAACCCCCCAGCCCCGGCCTTGCCAAACATGCCGTAGTGACTATCGGCCAAATGAAGATCACCACCCGCCAACACAGGCTGCACGACCCGACTGTCCGCCGCCCGCGTATCGGCACCGGCCACCAGTCGCAGTGACCAAGACTGCGAACCTTCGGCCAGCATCGGCGCGATGGCCCAGTTGCTCCCCGCCACTTCCGGGCGCAACTGCACCGACTCCACTCCGGCCGGCAACTTGATGTCGGTACCCGACGGGATTTTCGACCCCACACTCAACGCCAGGGTACCGTTGAGCCGCAGGACATTGGTCAAGCCATTGCTCGCGTCCGCAATGCCTGGCAAGGCAACACCTTTGGGCCAGATCAGGCTGCCAATGGTTGCACTGCTACCCAGCAAACTGCCCGCCCCCAATACTGTGCCCGCTTCAAGGGTTTGAGTCGAAGCCAATAACGTGCCGGCCGCGAACAACAGGTTACCCGAGGCGTCATGTACCGCCGCCGCCAGCACAGTGCCCGCCGGCAGCACCAAGGGCTGATCCAGCGTCGCGGCTACAGGCAGACGTGTTCCCGCCGCCAGGGTGGCGCCCTTGAGCGGCACGTCGAAGTTGAGCACGGAGCCGGCCGGAAACGCCGTGTCATCCGCCAGGGTCACACCGGTACCGGGCACGACAATATCGCCCGCCGCGAAATCAATGCCCGGCAACAGCACCCAGCCCTTGTCGTCGTTGGTGCCGGGCGGCTGGGCGAACCCGTCGGTGATGCTGCCGTAGATGTTCAGGTCACCCCCGGCCCGCAGTGTCAGGCTGCCGGATTCGCCAGAGCCGTAGACTCCGCTCAGGACACTATGCGGATTGAGGCTCTCATAACGATAGCGCGACAGGTCCAGGTCACCCTGGACCACCAGGTCACCGTCGGCCGTCGCACTCACCACCTCCACACCGGGGCGCAGATGCAACACGTCGCGATAGCGGCTGTTGTTCAACCCGACGAGTTTGCGCTGCAACAGATCATCGTTGTCGAGGGCGTTAGTGATAAAAACAGCGTTGTCGTCATGCACATCATCCAGCCACGCTTGATTGATGACCTGATAAGGCTTGCCGCTGGCCGCCGGCACGTCAATCAGCGGCGCGTCGCTGTATTGCCACATGGCAACCAGCGAGATCGAGCGGGCACCTTGAATATCCAGGGCGCCACTGGCATCGACTGCCACGTCGCCACCCGACACGCCACCCAATCGTGGTGCACTGAGCTGCAACGTGCCGCGAGCACGACCGTCATTCATGCCGGGCGCACCGCCTAGCGCGACCTCGGTACCGTGACGCAGGTCGATGCGGGCGCCGTTACCCAAGCTCAGGAGGCCTTCCCGAGCGGTCAAGTCGACAATGGCACGGTTCGGCGATTCGATGATCTTGCCGTAGCTGTCCACCCGCAGGCGTCGACCATGGGCGTCGAGCACCGCGCCGCTGCCCAAAGTCAGGGCATTTTGGGCGGCCAAATAAATACTGCCGACCCGCTCACCGCTGGCGTCGACCTTGCCGTTGACCAGCAGGCTGCCATTGTCCAGCGACACGCTGAGGGTGGAGGCCTTGAGTTCGTTGCCGATCACCAGGTCACCCTGCTTGAGCTGGAAGCCACGGGAACCGAATACCTGCCCGTCGTTCAGCCGTTGGTTCAACGCCGTGAACTGCTCACTGAGGCTACCGCTGCCGCCCAGGCGCTGGGCCTGGATCTCCACACCGCCGGCCAGGTACGGCATGGCGGTGCCGCCGGCGTCATATTCGCCCGTGCTGCTGCCGAGAATCCGCCCCTGCAAATCAACGATCCCGGCGGCCTCGTCCAGGGCCACGGCACTGAGCCGGCCAGCCTGATTGTTACGGGCCGAAAGGTCGATGCTTGAGCCATCCGCCTGGCGGATGTTGCCGTTCTGGCTTTGCAGGATCACTTCGCCACCGGCGCTGTAGCGTGTCACATCGTTGAAGGTGACCGTGCGGCCTGCCACGTCGATCAGCGCCTCATCGGCCAGGGTCAGATCATCCGTCGCGCTGAGGGTCAGCTTGCCGCTGGGCAGTACCACCGCACTGGCCAGGTTGAGGCTCGCACCCTTGAGGGACAACTCGCCTCCAAGCCCGGAGACGGTGCTCGGCGTAGCGCTCGCACCCGTCACGTTAAGCGTGCCGCCCGCGGTGATGCGGTTGACCGAGCCGGCTTCACCAGTCAGCAATGGGGTGAGGATATTCAGGTTGCCGCCGTTGTAGGCGTAGCCTGTTTTCGCGTCATAGGCCCCCTGGCTTTGATACACCGCCAAGCTGCCTTTGTGGTTGGCCGTCAGGCGTTCGCTGGCGCTGAGGTTGACGTTGGCGAATCCCAGGGCAAGGCGGTTCAGGGTGGTGACCGAGCTGGGCTGGGCAAAGTCACCATAGCCGAATTCGATCCGCTGGGCCTGGATGTCCAGGCGACCGGCGCCGGTGCCGGCCCCACCGGCAATCACCGCCCCCGGCGCGCCGACAGCGCCGTTCCAGATCAGGTTGGCGGTGCGAATGGTCGCCACGTCATTGGCACTGCCAGCGCCATAAATGGCCGGAGCGCTGAGCATCAGGTTATTCAGGCGCGACTTGCCTGTTGTCGGGTCATAGGTGTCGAGACTGACGGTGCCGTAGAAATTCAGCGCCTCACGGGCCGACAGTTCCAGGGTTTCCAGTGCCGGGGCACCGTATTGGATATCCCCGCGCAACAGGCGATCGAGCACGGTCTGGCTCAGGGTCAGACCTGCCGGCAAGACCTGGCGCGTCGCCGCGTCGCTGAGTGCCTGGGCAGTGCCGACGTTGATGTTGCTCAGGGCCAGGGTCAGGTGGCGGGTACCGTAGCGCACTTGGTCGTTCAACTGCAGACCGCCGCCGGTGGCGGCGACAATGCTGCCTTCGGAGTGAATCCGCGTGACGCCACTGCACGACGTCAGGCTACAGCCGCCTATGTTGACAGAGCCGCTGCTACCCGACGGAGGTGCCAACACATTGAGCAAGCCATTGGAGGCTGCCAGCATGTTGAAGTCTTTAAGCAAGCTATAAATAAAGCCATCACGGGCATCGTAAGCAGCTGCTCCACGACCAATGGTATTGATGGCGGCGCCTTGTTCCACCAACACCTCACCGCCACTGGCAAGCAGGAAAACCTCCGGCGCCGCCAGCGTCGCCCCTTCCCGCAAAATCACATTGCGCGACATATCAAACTGGGGGATGACATAGTTTCCGCTCTGGCCGTAACTAATCGAAAATAGCCCACCGATCACCTGACGCGAAGCGTTCAGCGCATTGAGGCTTTCGGCATTGAGGGTCACGCCCTCGAAACCGGCCGTGGCCCCTCGTCCATCAGCAACCACCTCCAGTGCGCTGCCGGTGCTCCCAACCACTGCGACGATACCGCCGTAGCCCCCTTTCTGGGGCGCGAACTTACCGATACCCTTGAAGGAGAACGCCTGGTCTCCGGCCCCGGCGGACAGACTCAACTTCAGGGTCTTGGCGTCTATCGGCAACATCGCCCGAGGCACGCCCAGGCGTGCTGCGTCGGCCATGGCGAATTGTGCGTAGCTGGTTTCGTTGTATTGCGAGTAACGACGCAGCACCTCTCCCGACGTCAGGATGACCTGGCTGGACAAACTGTTACGCTGCCCGGTATTGGCGACCGACAGCACCCCGGCGGTGGTCCAGGAGCCGTTGCGCATCTGCTGCGCGCCCGTTGTGGAGCCTTGCCCCGCCAAGCCATTGACCTCGACTCGGAATGCCCCCGGCAGCAAAGCATAAGTGGAAGGCATCAAGGTATAGGTACCCGCCGCCAACCCGGGAACACCGGCACTGATGGTGATCTGCTGGCCCACCCGCGGATCCACCGCACCGCCTTCCGGGGCGACGGGCGCATAAGCACTCTGGTTGCCTGGCACGATGGCGTAGACCGGATTGGTGGACAGTCCCGGCAGGGTGAAGCCGCCGTTGGCGCCAATCTGGACCAACGGGTTGAAACGCGCATCGGTGGAACCGCCACGGCCAGAGATGAAACCGGCGCCGAGCAGTTCACCGCCTCCCGAAAGGTCAAGGACCGAACCTTCCTGGGCCGCCACCGACTTACCGCCCAGAATCACGCCGATGTTAAGGTCGCCAGTGGTGGAAGGCACCGCGCCTTGCCCCAGCAACACAACCTTCTTGCCAGCGTACTGATAACTCTGGCCATCGACCGTGCCGCCATAAGGCAGGACCAGACCCTGGCCACTGACCGACGTCAAGCTGCCCGGCAGCAAGTCCACCCGGGCGGACACACCCGCCAAGCTGTTGTTGGTACCGACTTCAAGCAACCCCAACGGCGCACGTACGACCCCACCTTGTTCGATCTTCGCGCTGCCCAATTGCAAGCGACCGAACACCGAATAAGGTACCTGGGGGACGACCTGGGTGGTACGGCTGATCACCAAGCTGCGCGTCGGATCGTACAGGGGGATGTTGCTAACAGGATCGCGCCCCCAGCCATACCCGGCCAAAACACGAGCGCCTACACCGGTCGCTGGGTACAGTTGGGCCGCCTGCAAGATCATGTCCGCAGACGTCACCAGTTGAGTGGTGAAACCTTCGGGCAACCCTTCGCCCGAGAACCCGGCCAGGAATCGCACATCCCCCCGACTGCTTAACTGAACCCGGTCAAAACCGGCGCGCTCCAACTCGACGGTGCTGCCGTCGGCCTGCCGCACGGCCCCCTTGCTACTGAAGGTCACGTTACCCTGCACATCCAGCAGGTCTGCGTTGACAGAAAACACGGCCTTGTTCATTTGCAACGATACGCCGCCATCGACCACCGGCCGGACATAGTTGTCCCTGTTTAGAAGGTTGGCCGCGGGGCCCGACAGCAGTACATGGGAAGCATTGAGTTGAGCCCGGGCATTTGGCGCGTCTGCACTCGTTACAAAACTGCGGGCATACAGGCTCAAGCTTTGGCCAAGGGACAGCGACACGTCACCCTCGATGCTCAGCAGCCCGTTGCTCAACAGCGCCAGGCTGTCGAAGCCACCCGACTGGACCTGATCAACGCCCAATCGCCCGTAACCGTAGACCAACGAGTCCGCCGCCGTCTCGGCATTACCTTCCAGCAAGCTCGCAGGCGCGGTTTGTCCCAGCACCAGCTCACGCACTTTCATCACTCGGTCGCTGGCTGCATTTTTCACGTAGTAAGGTGTTTCCAGTGCCACCGACAACTTGCCGCCCGCCGCCCCTGCCCCACCCGAACGAGCGCTGAAATCGCCATCCAGGTACAAACCATTGGCCGATGCCAGGGAAATACTGCCGCCATTGCTCGCCACCGCCGTGCGGCCCTGGCCGGCGATATCCAGCACGGCCTGGCTGCCATCCGCTTGCAGACGCGCACCCTCGCGCACCACGACAAACAGTTCGGATGCGGAAGCCGAACCCTTCGCGGCATCGATCTGGCCGCCGATGACAATCTGCCCGCCGTCGCGCACCAGGCCGTACGTCTGGCCGCGCATATCCTGGGCGGTCACGGCGCGACTGGAGACGTCGATCAGCGCCTGTTCGCCGAGCCAAATGGAACGACCGTGGCCCTGGGCATTGGCCCCTTCGCCGTCCGCACCAATAACGCTCAACCCGGTGAGGCTGACCCGCCCACCCCACGCATTAAGGGTACCGTTGGCAGTCAATTGACCGATGCTGCGCACGTCGATGCCCTGCCCCGGATCGACGCTGATCACGCTGCCCTTGCCCAGGTTCAACACCGTGCTGGCCATGTCGGCGGCGCTGGCGTTCGCGGAACCGGCAGTGAGGCTCAGGCTCGCGCCGCGACGCTGGGTCAGGACGCCTTTGATCGCATCTTCCTGATACAGCTCCGGCGTCCAGCGCTGCAAAGCCTCGACCGGTTCTGCATCGCTGCCGGTGCTCAACGCCTGCTCGCCAAAACGGTACACCGGCATCGTCACATCGACCTGGGTTCCGTCGGCCACGGTCAGGCCTTGGTTACCGGTAATGTCATAGGCGGAGAAACCCTTGTCGAAGAAATCACCGCCCAGTTGCAGGGTACCCGGTTCAAGCGGCGAGCCGCTGTTGCCGATCAGCACTTTACTGGCCGCCAGCGTCAAGGTCCCGCCGCCATTCACGCCGGTGCCGCGCAGTTCACCGTCAAGGTTCAAGGCGCCGTTACCGGAGAATGTACCGGTACTGGCGGTCAGGGTCAGGTCACCGCCCTTGCCACCGCGGGTCTTGCCATCGGCCATGACCGCAGCACCGGAGCTGACGTCGATCAGGCTGCCCTGGCGCACATCGATGTCGCCGCTGCTGCGCACGGATACAGTGCCGCCATTGAGGAACGGCAGGCCCTGGCGATCGTTGCCGTCGAGTAGCAGGTTGCTCCACCGGCCAGCGGTGTTCAACGTCACGCCCTCGCCCAACGTGACCACAGCACGCTGACCGGTGACAGGCGAAAGCACGACGTCTCCCATCTGGAAGTTATCGGCTCTGACCTGTTTAAGCACGTTCCCCAAGGCAATACGCCCACCACGGGCGGTCAGGTCGGCGTTCACTTCCACCTGCGGCGCATAAAGCGTGATATCCCCGCCATCGGCCACCTTGAGCGTGCCATCGACTTTGATGCCTTGCGCCGCTGCCACCTTGACCGCGCCGAACTGGAAGCCATTGAGCAGTTCGTTATCCAGCACCAACTTGCCTTGCCGGTCGCTGCCGACCGCCGAGGTCAGGTCCAGGCCCGCGGCAATCTTCTCGGTGACCTTGCCGACGGTGACCTGATCGAAGGTGGGGTTCAGGCCGCTGTTGATCACGCCGCTGGTCTTGTCGTAGATCGGCGTGTAGCTGCCCACCCACAACTGCGCCCGGCGGGCCACGGCGTTTTGTGATTGCTGGTAGCCGTCGAGGTTGAGATTCGGCGCCTGGGTCTGGCGTTCGCCCTGATAGACCTCGCCGACAACCTGGCCTTCCAGCACCGCGTTGCGGGTCGATACCACCAGTTTGCCGGCATCGCGGCCGACGGTGTAGCCGGCTTCGAAGCGCTCGCGTGGGGCGATCAGTGGATTGTAGTAGTAATCGGTCTGGCCCCAGCGTTGGCTGTGGTCTTCGTAGCCTTTGTAGATGCCGGTGTAGAGGATGTCCCCCGGCGCCTTCGACAACTCATACAAACGCCCATCGGCGCCCTTGAGCCAGGACTGGCGCAAGTAGCCGCTCTGCACATCCAAGGTGCCGCCAGACAGGTTCAACTGCGCTGCCTGCTGGGTCACCACGTCGTTGCCGGTGAAGGTCAGCGTACCGCCTTGTGCCGCCCATTCGCCGACACTGTGGCCCCGAGTGCCCAGGTAACCGCCGACCTCCAGCAACCCACCCGCCGTGTACCAACGGTCAGTGGCGTAGCCGTTGGTGCCCGCCGGCACGTAGATCAAGTCACGCACGTCGACCCAGACATCGTTGTTGGTCAGTTTGCCGCCGTCGCGGTTCACCGGTGCGTCGCGCTGCTCGTTGCCCTGGACGTTGACCTTGATGGAGTTGGACTCCATCGCCACCTTGACGCCGATGGCGCCGGACACATCGATCACCGCGCCATCGCGCACCAGGCTGCGACCGGCGGCGCTGACCGCGACCTGTCCGCCAGTGGCCAGGGTGATGGAGCCGTTCTGGAAGTCGACGCTGCCGCCACTGACGATCTCGACCCGGGACTGGTCGCTGCGGTCCACCACGCTGCTGAGGTTGTTGAACTGACCGGTGATCAGGTTGTTCGGCGTGCCATCCAGGCCGGCCGGTCCGGCATTGCGCTGGCTGTCCAGGGCGCTGCCGCCCGTGGTATCGAGCAGCACCGCCGTGGCGCTGCCCCGCCCCAGGGTCACGCTGCCGGTGCTGTCGTTGAAGGCATTGAGTAGATGCACGGTGCCACGGGTGTCTACTGAGCTGGTGGCGACAACCACGCCGTTCTGCTCGACCCGGTGCCCGGTGAGGGTGATGTCGCCGGTGCTGGCCTGGATCAGGCCGCTGTTGATCACCGTGCCGGCGCTGCTGCCGGGCTTGAGAGATGTCGCAACCTCGTTGCCACGGGTAGTAGAACGCAGGTTGCCGCTGGTGCCCTGGCCGCGCCGGATATAAAAACTGTCACCCGCCGCCAGGGTGGTCTGGCCCTTGGCGGTGATGATGGAGCCGGCGTTCTCCACTTCGCTACCCAGCAGCAAGGCATAGCCGCCCCCGGCCGTGGAGGTGGCGGCACGATGGGTTTCGATCAGTGCGCCCTGCTGCACTTCGACCTTGCCGGCGGCGTCGGTGAAGGTCGGTTGGCTGCCGGTGGCATCGACGTACAAGCCACGCTTGCTGAATTGCTCATCGCTGACATTGGCCGCCACCGCCGCCAGGTTGCGCACGTTGACCTGGCTGCTGCCGCTGAAAATGATGCCGTTGCGGTTGACCAGCATCACCGTACCGTTGCCTTTGATCTGGCCCTGGATCTGGCTTGGCCGGGCCTGGGGGTCGTTGACCCGGTTGAGCACGGCCCAGTCCGATTGCTGCTGGAAATCCACCGTGGTATTGCGCCCGACGTTGAAGGTTTCCCAGTTGAGAATCGCCTTGTCGGCGGTCTGCTCGATGGTCACCGTGGTCTTGCCGCCGACCTGGGTCTGCTTAGGCCCCTTGGCGTTGAGCCAGCCCTGGGTCAGGCTGTTGTCGACCTTGAGCCCTCCCTCGCCCAAGCCGTCCGGCACGGTCTGCACCTGCCCGAACGCCGCTTGGCGTCCCGCGGCCTGGGCCGCCTGCTGGGCCGCGATGGCGGCCACGGTGTTGTTGAGATTGGTCAACGACCGCTGCAACTGCGCATTGGCCCGTTGCTGCTGCGCCAGGGGCGGCGGCATGCCTGGCTGCGCCGTCGTGGGCCGCCCCGCGCCACCGGCCTGGGACGCCCCCTTGGCGGCAAACCAGGCCGAACTGAACGCCGTGGCCGCGTGGGCATTACCGGCCACCATCAGCAGGGCAATGGCCTGGGCCAGCGGTTTGAGCCGCAACATCGACAACTCGCCATCGCGACGTGGAGCATTCAGGTTCGTCTGGGGTTTGCAGCGCAGCATCCTACTCATCCTTTCGGGTTCGCTCTAAGGGGCGCAACGCAGTGCCATCAAGCTGCCAGCGTTGGTTATAGGGGATAGGCGGTTACAGAGGGGCGGGACCGAACGCTTGTCATGAAAATTTCATGTGGCTGTGTCGGTACGGATGTCAGGCAAAGATCGCAACGACTTGCGCCGTTGCTGATCGATGTTTTGAGTTGCTCCCAGCATGGTTTTACAGCGGACGACCTATGCCATTGCATACGTTAGGGTTACCGATGCTTAAGGGGTTGGCAGCCGTCAGGAAAGTGGTGCGGATTGCGGTTTTCCAGGCGGCTGGTAACGGCACCAGACGGTTGGCGGTGATAGCCGCGTCGTTATTGATGGTAGGGAAAGCGTTGTAGTGACGGGTAAAGAAGTTACGCACCTGTGTGCTCTGGGCGACGTCGGCATAGCACTGGCTAAAGATCACGTTGGTGAAGCCAAGAATGGGGTAGCCGGTGATTGGGAAAGGCACCACGCTTGGGTCATTTGGGCTGGTAGTCGCGGAGAATACCGGCACCCAGGCGTTTGGATTCGAGCGATTAGCGGTGGCAGGAACAGCGATTGCGGCTATAGCTGCCGAAATATTCGCTGGCGCAGGAGAAACACCGGCAACCCGGGCCACTTTTGTGGCGTCATCCAGGCCAGCCAAGGTCGATGCCGCATACGCCGGGCTCATGTAAGTGATAGCACCTTGAGTCGCGCTCACTGCATACATGGCTCCTTCACTATGAACGGCCGATAGAGCACCGGCCGGCGGCCCACCGCTGTAACTGGAGGCAAAGTTGGTGGTGACGGAGAAGGTGCCTGTTTCCGCGCACTTGGCGTTCAGGAAGCGGGTGAATAGCTCCGTGGTTCCGCTGCTCTCGGCACGGTAAACCACAGTGATTGGACCTTTACGGCCAGAGCCGGTGATCTGGCTCCAATCGATCAGACGACCGGAGAATACACCGCACAACTGGTTGACACTCAAGTCGATGCCTGCCGCGCCGGCCTTGTTGAACGGAATGGCGATTGAAGTGGCAGCCGAAGGCACCTGGATCAATGGACCCCAGGCCGCGCCATGAGCGAAGGCATAAGTGTCCAACTCGACGGGTCTGAGCTTTGAGTCACTGGCGACCCAATGCACGTTCTTGGTGGTAATGCCACCCACGAACTTGCTGTAATCGTTATTCAGAAAAGCGATCTTGCCCGCACCGCTGCCCACACCGATGTAGGGAGCGAAACCAGCGGTCAACACTCCGGCTGTCTGGTAAAGCGGCTGAGGCAAGGTCGTTCCACCGCCATTGATATCCGCCATTGCCAACGGCGCGCATAGGCCGCTGCACAACACTGCAACCGTTCGGAAAAAATGCTTGGACATGACAAGACTCCTGTCTTGAAATGCTGCGCCCTATCCGAGTCGTTCGGGCTGTAGCGCAGCTGAAAGGGGCGAAACGAGCACCATTAACTACGAGGAAATCAGCAACGGCTTGCGCCGTTGCTGATTGGTATTGCGTGTCGCTCAGGCGTGGTGTGTTACAGCGGACGACCGATACCGTTGCAGACGTTTGTGTTACCGATGCTTTGCGCGCTGGAAGTGGTCAGGAAGCTGCCACGGATGGCGGATTTCCAAGCACCTGGCAGTGGTACAAAGCGGTTAGCGGTGATAGCCGCATCGTTGCTGCTGGCCGCAGTGGCGTTGTAGTGACGGGTGAAGAAGTCACGCACCTGCGTGGATTGGGCAGCGTTGGCATAGCACTGGCTGAAGATCACGTTGGTGAAGCCCAGGATCGGATAGCCGGTGGTTGGATAAGCCACGACGCTCGGATCGTTAGGGTTGGTGGTTGCAGCGAACACCGGCACCCAGGCGTTCGGGTTGGCGCGGTTGGCGGCGGCTGGTACTGGAACAGCAGCGATGGCAGTCGAAACGTTAGCTGGGCCTGGGGAAACACCGGCAACACGGGCGACCTTAGTGGCGTCGTCCAAGCCGGCCAAGGTGGTGGCGGCGTAGTCCGGGCTCATGTAGGTGATACGACCCTGAGCAGCGTTCACAGCAGTCATCACAGCCTGGCTGCCAGTGGCGGAAACGGCACCGGAGGGCAGCCCGCCGCTGAAACTGGACGCGAAGTTGGTGGTGATTGCGAACTTAGCGTTGTTAGGTTCAGCGCACTTGGCGTTCAGGAAACGAGTGAACAGCTCAGTGGTACCGCTGCTCTCAGCACGATAAACCACGGTAATTGCGCCAGTACGGCCCGAACCGGTGATCTGGCTCCAGTCGTTCAGACGGCCGGAGAACACGCCACACAACTGATCAACGCTCAAGTTGACGTTAGCAGTGCCGGTCTTGTTGAAAGGAACGGCAACCGAAGTGGCGACCGAAGGCACCTGGATCAACGGACCCCAGGCGGTACCATGATTGGCAACGTAGCCATCCAATTCAGCCTGGCTGAGCTTCGAATCGCTGCCTGCCCAGTGCACTTTCTTGCCGCTGGTGTCGCCAGGCACCAACTTGGTGTAGTCGTTGTTCAGGAAAGCCAGTTTGCCGTTACCGCTGCCCACACCGATGTAAGGGGCAAAACCGGTGGTGAGTACACCAGCAGTCTGGTACAGCGGCTGAGGCAAGGTAGCACCACCGCCATTGACATCAGCCATGGCGGCCTGAGCGGCGCAGAGGCCGGCGAGGGTCAGGGATACCGCGAGAACGTTGCGCTTAAACATGAAGAATCTCCTTTCATCGTGTTCGTACGTAGGTTGGGTAACGCGTGCTTGCCGTCATGGCGCTCGGTCCTGTGCCGATGGCGATGGGGTGAGGCCATGGGTTAGAAATTCGCAGTTTCCGGTGACAGATAAAGGAAAAAACCTCGGGAGCTGAGGGCTGTTTTTCGGGTTTTTTCCTCGGGTGTTCGAGGGCTCTGGACCGTGGGTTCAGGCGGATTTTTCGAGGGGATGGCAAGGGCTGGTCGTGGAGGTTGCGGCGGACGGTTGGCGGGCGGCGGAAGATGACAGAACGAGGAACCCGAGTTTGGCAACGGGAAGGCTCGGGAGGTGTTGCATCCCTGCAAAATAACTGGCTGCTTTTTGTGGCGAGGGAGCTTGCTCCCGCTGGGTTGCGAAGCGACCCCAAACAGGTCGAACGCGCTTCGCCTGATGTACCGAGGTGTCAGGTTTTGGGGCTGCTGCGCAGCCCAGCGGGAGCAAGCTCCCTCGCCACGGTTTTTGCGCGGCGGCTATTGCACCAACTGGTTGATCTCGATAATCGGCAGCAACACCGCCATGACGATCACCAGCACCACGCCGCCCATGACCACAATCATCAACGGCTCCAGCAGCGCGGTCATGCCCATGGCCCGGCGTTCGATGTCTCGGGACAGGGTTTGCGCGGCGCGTTCGAGCATCGGTGGCAGGCAGCCGGTTTTCTCGCCACTGGCGATCAGGTGGATCAGCACCGGCGGGAAGACTTTTTCCACCCGCAACGCTGCGGCCAGGTTGACCCCTTCGCGGACCTTGGCCGTGGCATCGCTGACACTCAGGCTCAGGCGGTCGTTGGACAGCGTCTGGCGCGCCGCCTCCAGGGCCCGCAGCAACGGCACCCCGGCGCCGCCAAGAATCGCCAGGGTCGAGGCAAAGCGCGCGGTGTTGAGGCCCAGCACGAAACGCCCGATCAGCGGCAGGCGCAACACCCTTGCGTGCCAGCTCAAGCGTGCCTGCGGGTTGCGCAAATACATCCGCCAACCCCAGAACCCACCGGCCAAAATGCCGAAACACAGCCAGCCCCAGGCACGGATGAAGTCACTGGCGGTCAGCATCGCCAAGGTTAATCCGGGCAAGTCCTGTCGGGCCTGGGAGAACGCGCTGACCACCTGCGGCACGACGTAGCTGAGGAGGAAAATCACAATGGCGATCGACACCAACCCCACTACACCCGGATAGATGAACGCCGTGAGAATCTTGCCCCGCAGGTTGTTGCGCTCCTCGATGTAATCCGCCAGCCGCTCCATCACCTGGGCCAGGTCGCCGGACTCCTCTCCGGCGGCAATCAACGCCCGGTAGATTTCCGGAAAATCCCGTGGCCGCGCAGCCAAGGCTTCGGCCAGACGCATGCCGCTGCGCACATCGGCGCGCACTGCGCTGAGGGTCTGGGCGATGTGCTTGCGCTCGGCCTGCTCCACCGTGGCGCTCAACGCCGCCTCCAGCGGCAGGCTCGCCCCCAGCAGGCTCGCCAGTTGCCGGGTGGCCCAGGCCAGGTCGTTGTCCGATAGCTTGGCGCTGAATAGTCCACCGCCATTGGCCTGCGTCGTGTTGCGCTCCAACTGCACCTGCAACGCGGTCAATCCGCGACTGCGCAACAGGTTGAAAGCGGCTCCCTGGCTGTCGGCTTCCAAGTGTCCGGATTCGATCTTGCCCTGGGCGTCGGCGGCCTCGAAACGGTAGCGATTCATCAGGCGTCCCGTGTCACGCGCAGGATTTCTTCAGGGGCGGTGGCGCCGCTGCGCACCCAGCGCTCACCGTCCTCGCGCATGCTGAACATACCGGCCTGGCGGGCGGCGGCGCGCAGGGCCTGCTCCCCTGCCCCCTGGTGGATCAGCGTGCGGATGTCGTCGTCGATGCAGAACAGTTCGTGGATGCCGGTGCGCCCGCTGTAGCCGGTCTGGTTGCAGCTCGGGCAGCCCACCGGACGCCACGTGCCAGGCGTGGCCGGATCGGGCTGCTTGCACTGCGGGCAGAGCCTGCGGACCAGGCGCTGGGCCAGTACGCCGAGCATCGACGAGGCCAGCAGGAACGGCTCGACGCCCATGTCGATCAGGCGGTTGATGGCCGACACCGCATCGTTAGTGTGCAGCGTGGCCAGCACCAAGTGACCGGTGAGGGAGGCCTGCACGGCGATTTGCGCGGTCTCCAGGTCGCGGATTTCACCGATCATGATGATGTCCGGGTCCTGGCGCAGGATCGCGCGCAGGGCCAGGGCGAAAGTCATGTCGATCTTGGCGTTGACCTGGATCTGGCTGATACCCGGCAGGTCGTACTCCACCGGGTCTTCCACGGTGAGGATGTTGTGCACGCTGGCGTCCAGCCGGGCCAGGGCGGCGTAGAGGCTGGTGGTCTTGCCACTGCCGGTGGGGCCGGTGACCAGCACGATGCCGTGGGGCTGGCGGATCAGGTGGTCGAGCTTGTCCAGCACGTCCGGGTCCATGCCCAGGGTTTCCAGTTGCAGGCGCCCGGCCTGCTTGTCCAGCAGGCGCATCACCACCCGTTCGCCATGGCCGGTGGGCACCGTCGAAACCCGGATGTCGATCGGACGTCCGGCCACGCGCAAGGCGATGCGGCCGTCCTGGGGCAGGCGTTTTTCGGCGATGTCGAGCTGGGCCATGATCTTGATCCGCGACACCAGCGCGCCGTGCAGCGCCTTGCGTGGCGAAACCACGTCGCGCAGGGTGCCGTCGACCCGATAGCGCACCACCGAATGGCTTTCGTAGGGTTCGATGTGAATGTCGCTGGCCTCGTCCCGTGCGGCCTGGGTCAGCAAGGCGTTGATCATGCGGATCACTGGCGCGCCGTCCTGGGTGTCCAGCAGGTCGGTGATCTCGGGGATGTCCTGCATCAGCCGGTCGAGATCCACTTCGTTTTCCGCCGCGCCCACCACGGCGGCGGCGCTGCCGGTGTCGGCATAGGCCGTGTTGAGCAACCCGTCGAGTTCCTCGTCACGTACCCGCTCCAGCCGCACCTCGCCGAACTGCCGGCGCACTTCACTGATGGACCAGCCCGGCGTGGACGGGCACACCATCAGCACCGCGCCCTCGTCGGACTGGCGCAACACCAGGCGCTGGGCCTTGGCCCAGGCGTATGGGAGGGTGTTCATGCCGACGCCTCCTCTATGACTGACATGCACCCCGTGGCGAGGGAGCTTGCTCCCGCTGGGTTGCGCAGCGACCCCAAACAGGTTGAATACGATCTGCCTGACGCACCGAGGCGCCAGGTTTCGGGTCTGCTGCGCAGCCCAGCGGGAGCAAGCTCCCTCGGCACGGTACTCATTGTCCAACCGGCTCCGTTGCCGGCACCGCCTTGATCACCGCCCTGGGCGTTTGCAGGCTCACGGGCGCCGCCCCCGGGATCGCCCGGGCCGAGGCTGGCAGTTGCGGCGCCTGCATGTCCGGCAACGCCCAGCTGCGATCCGGTTGCAGCAGGCCCTGGGCGCGGCGCATGAAGTCGTAGCGGTTGAGGGTGATGCCACGGCCCGCCGCCGTGTCGCGGATGATGTAGGGCCGCAGGAACACCATCAGGTTGGTCTTGGTGATCTGTCGCCGCTCATTGCGAAACAGCGCACCGATACCGGGGATGGTCGACAGCCACGGCACCGCGTCGTTGCTCTGGCTGTAGCCATCCTGCAGCAACCCGCCCAGGACCATGATCTGCCCGTCGTCCAACAGGATGCTGGTGTCGATGGCACGCTTGTTGGTGACAATCCCCGTGGTGCTCGAGGCGCGGTTGTCGACGCTACTGACTTCCTGATAGATATCGAGCTTGACCGTACCGCCCTCGGAAATCTGCGGCCGGACATTGAGCTTCAAGCCCACCTCCTCGCGGGTCACGGTCTGGAACGGGTTGTTGCTGGTACCACCGCCACCGGTGACGTAGCTGCCACTGACGAAGGGAATGGTCTGGCCGACAAAAATGCTCGCCGCTTCGTTGTCCAGGGTCAGCAGGTTTGGAGTCGACAGCACGTTGGTGCCGCCCTTGCTCTTC
Source organism: Pseudomonas sp. FP2300 (assembly GCF_030687595.1). Taxonomy (NCBI): domain Bacteria; kingdom Pseudomonadati; phylum Pseudomonadota; class Gammaproteobacteria; order Pseudomonadales; family Pseudomonadaceae; genus Pseudomonas; species Pseudomonas sp. FP2300. The sequence continues at coordinate 3,077,368 of NZ_CP117440.1, read as the reverse complement.
AGCGCCCGGGCCAGGACCTTGAGGTCGAGGATCTTGCCGATGCCGGGAATGTCCACCGTGCCATTCACCACACCAAGGTTCAGGCCCTGGGGCAGCACGTCGATGCTGGTCTTGCCGTTGAGGTTGAGCCCGGTACCACCAAGGTTGACCCCGCCGATCACCCCGCTGCCACCGAGGTTGCCGGTCTGCCATTGCACGCCGAATTCGCTGGCGTCGTCCTCGCCAACCTCGACGATCAGGCTCTCGATCACCACCTGGGCGCGGCGCTGGTCCAGCAGGTCGATGACTTCCCGCAGGTTGCGGTACAGCGGATCCGGCGCCGAGATCAGCAAGGTGTTGGTGGTGGCGTCGGCCTGGATGGTCACGCCGCCAGCGCTGAAGGCGGTGCCCTGTTCGTTATTCGTCGAAGTGGTGGTGGAACCGTTGCTGCCCTGGGCGTAACCGTTACCGCTGGCCGACGCACTGCCGCTGGTGGTGCTGCTGGTGCCATCGCCACTGCTGCCCTGCCCGCTCTGGCCGTTGGTGTTGCCACCCATGCCACTGAGCACCGAGCGCGAGTTGTCGTTGCCCTCGCCTTCGCTTTCCCCGGTGAGCAAGCCGCGCAGGGCCTGGGCCAGTTTGCCGGCCTGGGCGTTGCGCAGGTACACCACATGCAGGTTGCTCGGGTTGTTCTGGGCGTTATCGAGCTTGTAGATCAGGTTGCGCGCCAGTTCCGTACGCTCGGGGCTCCCCGCGCGAATGATGATGGAATTGGAGCGCGGGTCGCCGATCACGTTGATCTTCTGGGTCTGGTCACCGCCTTGGGTCTCCAGCAGGTCAGAGACCATTTGCGCGATGTCGACGGCGATGCCGTTGTGGACCGGTACCACGTCGGTGTCGATGGCACTCGGGGTGTCGATGCCTTCGATGAGCTGCGCCACCCGTGACAGGTTCTCGGCGTAGTCGGTGACGACAATGGTGTTGTTGCCCGGGTAGGCATTGATCGGGTTGTTCGGCGACACGATCGGGCGCAGCACCGGGATCAGGTTCACCGCGTTTTCGTATTGCAGGCGGAAGGTGCGGGTCAGCATGCCGTTGCCGGCCGGTTTGTCGGCGCTGTAGATCGGCCCGCCCAGCAGCTTGGCGTCGGCCTCCGGCACCACCTGGGCGACGCCGCCGACATCCACCACGCTGAAGCCTTGCATGCGCAACGCCGCTAACAGCATGTCGTAGGCCTGGTGAGCCGGGACCTGGCCTTCGGAAACCAGCGTCAGGTTGCCCTTGACCCGCGGGTCTACCAGGAACTGTTGGCCGGTGGAGCGGGACAAGGCCCGCACCACTGCCTGGATATCCGCCTCGACGAAATTCAGCGTCACCGGTTGGTCACCCAGGGGCGTGCGTACCGGCGCACTGCTGCGTGGCTCTCGGGCACGGGCGGTGAGATCGACCTGATGCCGCACCGCTGGCTTGCGTTCACGCAGGTCCTGGGCCCGCTGGCGATCCAGCAGTGCATCGCCACTGCGTTGGGTACTGCCCAGCGGAATGCCCAGTTCACTGTCCACCAGCAACGGTGGTTGCGACGCGGGCGGCGTGCTGTTGCACGCACTCAGCGCCAGCAATAACAACGGTGCAGCCTTGCGCCAATGACGTGGGTATCTGGCCCCTTTCATGAAGCTTCCTTAGCGCCTTGCGCCTGATCCATGCGAACGGTTCCGGACAGTGTGCCGGCGGTGTTGTCGGGGTTAGCGAGGTGGTCGGAATCGGTCGGGGTACGCTGCAAGCGGGCCTCGATCACTTCCAGGGAGAATTGCCGCGGGTTGCCCAACAGCCAGCTGATCACAGCCTCGGCGGGGGCCTTGTCGAACGTGAGCTGCCAGGCATTGGGGAGCTCGGTGCCGAGCGTTTGCAGTTGGTAGTGCTGGCTCAAGCCACTGGCGTCCAGGCTCTGGCGCAAGGCGGCTTCGAGGGGCTGGCCTGGTGCAGGCCCAGCGACGTCACGCAACAGCACTTCGAGGGCTTCGGCCTGTGAACGCAGCTTCGGGGTTTCGGCTTGCCAATAGGCGATGGTCTTGAGCGGCGGCTGGATCAGGGCGAGCCAGACCAGGCAACCGCCCAACACCAACGCAGCCAGGGCCACGGCGGCTTGTTCGCGCACGGCAAGTCCCTGCCAGAACGTGCGCAATCGCGTGCGAACGGTTTGCCAGCGCCCCCACGCCAGCGCCAGGGAGTGCTTATTCATCATCGGCGTCCGGATTCTCGTCGGGGGCGTCCTGACTGCCCTGGCCGACCGTTGCCGCTCGCAGGGTCCAGCCCTGGTCGATGGCAACGACGTCGATGCCAGCCTGGGCCAGGGGAATTTTCCAATCCTCTTCGGCGGTGGTTTTCTGCGCCTCGGCCACGACATTCAGGCGCAATTCACCGTTCTCGAACACCAGTGCCTGGACATTGCCGCTCATGAAAGGCATGGCGCTGCCCGCCTGTTGCACCAGGCTGGAGAAGCGTTGGGCCGGGTCGCTCGCCGCACCGCTCTGGCGCGCAGCGATTTGCTGGCGCGCCTGTTGCAACGGGTTGAGGATCACCGGCAGCTCGGGAAACGCCTGCTTCACCCGTTGGCTCATCTGCACCTTGAGCCGTTGGCCCTGGGCCGCTTCGCGGGCGGCGTAGAGGTTCAGCCCGACCACCCAGACCGCCAGCGCTGTCGCGCAGATTGCCGCCGCCCGGCCCCAACCGCCGCGCTCGACTGCATTGCGTGAAAGACCGGCATGCAAGCCCCAGCCCGGCGCCGGACCAGTCCAGCGCTGGGTGTCGGCCAAGGTACTGATCGACGGTTGCGGCGGCGCCTCTGCAACCCAATGCAACCCGGCCCCAATTTCCAGCAGCCATTCATCCAGCGCCTCTTCCTGCAACGGTTGCACCACAGCGTACTGAAGATCATGGCGCACCAGCAGGTGGCCGTCCTCGATACAGGCCACCGGCCCCGACAGCACCGGCAAGGCGTAGGCCGCCGGATAGAGGCCGCGCAGCTTCATGCCGGCCTGGTGCACAAGCCGGCCCAGGTGGGCGAGCGACTCACGGTCCAGCCAGGCGATTTGTACCTGCCCGTCGGTCCCACGCGGACTATGCGCCACTTGCATCTGCTCGCTGGCACCGAGCATCAGGGCCTGGGCCGCGCACGTCACCGCTGCGGTGATCTTGGCCGCTGGCAACAGTGGCAACTCCAGGCGGGTCAGCAAACTGTCGCGGGGATGAAGGAAGCATTCCACCGAAATATTCTTGGCGCCTTGGCCCAATGCTCGCAGGCTGCCGCGGCCCTGTTCGCGGACCTGGCCCTGACGATCCAGCCAGGCGAATGCCATCTCGCTGTCGAGATCCAGGCTGCCCAGCGGCGCCAGGGCGATGCGCAAGCGCGTCATACGCCCACCCTTGACCAGATCACTTGGGGCAAGCGGTCCTGGGTGCGTTGCAGCAGGGCTTCCAGTTCAACCCGCCGCTGACCGCTACGCGCCTGGCCGCGCAGGCGGAACCAGTCGCTGGTGATGCCGACCTTGACGCTGGCAGTGTCCAGTTCCGGCATGCGCAGGCGATTGACGAAATCGCCCCGATTGATAAACCAGTGACCGCCGTCGCGCTCCCGGACCAGCGCCTCGGCCCGTTGCAGCGACAACCCCGGCACGTAGGCGGCCAGCACCGGAGCACTGGCGGTGTTGCCATTGAGCCAAGTGTTGGTCGGCAGGATCGTCACGTAAGGCGCCAGTGTTTCCAGCAACCGCGCCGTGACGCCCTTGACGCTGCGCAGGTCTTGCAAGGTGCGCAGCATCGGGCGCGTCGGCGCCAGCGCCCTGTTGGCGGCCTGGGGCGAGGTGTCCCGGCCGCTGTCGAAGGTATTGCCCTTTGGCGCTTGTTCCACCCGCTGCGGATTCAACAGGCGCGGATAAGCCTCGACGACCCTTTCGACGATGCGCCTGCGGACCGTCGCAGCAACCCCAAGCTGCTCGCACAAGCGTTCGAAGGCGCGCACTTGTTCCTCATCCACCTGTTCATTGGCGACGAGGTTGCGCAGGTTGAACTTGCCTTGCTCATCTTCCAGCTGGCCTTCGAACGGCGTGTCGATCTGGCCTGATTCCGGCATCACGATAGGTTTCGCCCAGGGTTGGCCGAAGCGCGTCAGTGGATCGCGCTGACGGGCGTCCCAGAGCAACTGGCGACTCAGTTGCAGGCCGCCCTGCAACCGCGCTGTACCCTGGACGCGCAACTGCTCGGCCTCCAGGCTGCGGGTGAACAGGGTCTGGCGGGTCAGCATGCCGCCAGCGATGACCGCTACCACAGCGGCAATCAGCAAGGCACTGATGACCGCCATGCCGCGCTGCTTCGCCGCGAGGGGCGAATCCGTTCGCATCACGGCCCTTACAACTGCCAGGAGCCAATGTCGGCATTCACGCCGTCGCCGTCAGGCTGGCCGTCGGCCCCCAGGGAAAAGATGTCGACTTCGCCGTTGGCGCCGGGGTTGAGGTAGTTATAAGGACGGCCCCATGGGTCGTTGGGCAAGCGCTCCAGATAAGAGCGCCAGGTGCTGTTTTTCGCATCGGCCGGCTTTTCCACCAGCACCTTGAGGCCCTGGTTCATGCTCGGGTAACTGCCGTGGTCCAGGCGATACAGCTTCAAGGCTTGCATCAGGCCGCCAATGTCCTGTTTCGCCGCCGTTGCCCGGGCCTGGTCGGGACGATCGAGGACCTTGGGCACCACCATCGCCGCCAGAATGCCGAGAATCACCACCACGACCATGATTTCGATCAAGGTGAACCCCAGTTGCCCGCGAGGGCCTTGGGAACGGGCGTTGTAACGGGCGATCTGCATCTCGACGGTCCTTCGCTGGATTCGATTCGAGGCGCAGTGTTGCAAGAAAATATGTCAGTGATATTGAAATTGCTCAGGAGCTTGCGTCGTCAATCGGTCATGAACGTGGACTAGCCTTGAGGGCTGCCTTCGCCCATCGAGCCCGCGCCATGCCACGCCCTGCGCTACAAGCCGGCTTCACCCTGATCGAAGTGCTGGTGGCCCTGGCGATCATCGCCGTGGCCATGTCGGCCGCTGTGCGCGTGGCCGCAGTGATGACCCAGAGCAACGGCCTGCTGCGCGACAAATCCATCGCCTTGTTGGCCGCCCGCAGCCAACTGGCACAGTTGCGCTTGGAAGGACGGTTTGCCCAGGGTTCGAAAGTGTTCGAGTGTGACCAGGGGCGACTGTTGCTGCGTTGCGAACAGAACCTGCGCCCGGCGGAAAATGGTCGGATGTTGCGGGTTGAGCTGACCGTGTCGGACCGCAGTCGCGAAGCACCACCGTTGGCGCGATTGGAGACGTTGGTCAGCCGAGAGAAACCTTGAGCGGTGTGGGCTAACACATCCTCTGTGGCGAGAGGTTTATCTGTGGGAGCAAGGCTTGTGTGGGAGCAAGGCTTGCCCGCGATACAGGCGCCTCATTTCTTCGGAGACTGCGTCGTCTTCATCGCGGGCAAACCTTGCTCCCACAGGGAAGGCAAGTTCACTGAGTCCGGCAACCGGGCGAGGACCAGCCGGGTCTGCTCGTTACCCCGCTCGATGACCACCGCCTGTGCCTCGATCGCCACCAACCGTACCCCTTGGGCCACGCGTTCACCGACCAGGAAACTGCGCGGCGGTCCGTCGTTGAGGCTGAGGATCGCCACGGGTGCGCGAGTGCCGGCCATCACGCCGCTGACCTTGATATCCACCGGTGCCGGCTGGTTGGAGAACCATTGCAGCGCCGGGTTATCGGAACGCTCGGCCAGGCGTTGCGGGGCGACATCCGGCGTGCGCGACTCGGCCGATGTCAGCAGCAGCGAAGACCAGGTCGCCACCCCGGCCAACGCCGCCAACAGGCCCACCGCCTGAACGATTTGCGCCGGGGACACACGCTCGATGAACGCCATGGCCTGAATCTCCTTTTTGATTCCAGCCTGCAGCGTACGCGCCAATTCTCTCCGTTTTATTTCACATCCCTATCATCTTCACCGTGCAGGATGACTCTCACGCAAAGGAGCGCCCATGAACCTCGGCAAGCAACGCGGTTTCACCCTGATCGAACTGATGGTGGTGCTGGTGATCATCGGCATCGCCAGCGCCGCTGTGAGCCTGAGCATCAAGCCGGATCCGTTGAAGTTGCTGCGTCAGGATGGCGAACGGCTGGTGCAGCTGTTGCAACTGGCCCAGACCGAAGCGCGCACCGACGGGCGGCCGATTACCTGGCGCTGGGACGCCAAGGGTTTTGGCTTCAGTCGTCGCGCCGATCAAGGCGCCGGGGTGGATCACTTCAAGGACGACCCGCAACTGCATCCACGGCGCTGGCAGAGCCCATCGATGGAGGTTCGCGTGGAACCCAGGCAGCGGGTCGTGCTGAATGCCGAATGGATCGGCGAACCCTTGCAGATCCGCCTCTCAGACGGCCTGAACAGTCTCACTGTGCAACGCAGTGCCGCCGGGCGGGTGCAACTCCAATGAGCACGCGGCAGACGGGTTTCACCTTGCTGGAAGTGATGGTAGCGATCCTGCTGATGGCGGTGGTCAGCCTGATCGCCTGGCGCGGGCTGGACAGCGTGACCCGTGCCGACAGCCACTTGCAGGCCAGTACCGAACAGACCGAGGCCTTGCTGCGAGTGCTGAACCAACTGGAACGCGACGTCGCCCTGCGCGCCAGCATCGAACTGAGTGAACCGGTAAAACCCGACGTCGACGACCAGCCCTCGACCGCCCCGCCCGCCCTCACCGTACGCAGCACTGAAGGCCGGGGGTTTCGCCTGGATGTGATCCGCGTGGCGGCGGCCCGGGAAGGCGAGTTGCAGCGAGTGCGCTGGTGGCTCAAAGGCGACACGCTTTACCGCGCCCAGGGCCAGGCCCGCGATCGCTACCCACTGCCAGCACCCGGCCCGGGCGTGGCCGTGCTCAGTGACGTCAGCGACGCCGGGCTACGGTTCTGGGACACGGAAAAAGGTTGGCGCAAGCTCAGCGGCAACCGTCAGGAAAACCCGATGGGCATCGAGGTCAGCCTGACCCGCCAGACACCTCAAGGCGTCGAGAAGTATCGACAGGTGCTAGGGCCGCTGGAATAAGCCAAACAACACAGTCCCTTTTGGGAGCGAGCCTGCTCGCGATAGCGGTGGGTCTGTTAGAGGTGATCTCGGATGTGCCGGCCCCATCGCGAGCAGGCTCGCTCCCACAGGGTTATGGAGTGAACTGAAGATTTGAGCACAACACAGGCCCTCTGTGGGAGCGAGCCTGCTCGCGATAGCGGTGGGTCTGCTAGAGGTGATGTCGAATGTGCCGGCCCCATCGCGAGCAGGCTCGCTCCCACAGGGTTATTGGATGACCTCAATATTTCGGCACAACACAGGCCCTCTGTGGGAGCGAGCCTGCTCGCGATGAGGCCCGCCCAGGCGCCGCCGGCCTCAGCTCAGCACCACCACCCCACCTGGCAATTCCGTGCATTTGGCGCCGTAGGCATCGCGGATCAACAGCGCCACGCCCGCCAGCTGGTCGAGGCGAAACCGCGCCTGGACCTTGCGCTGGCCCAGTTCGCGATTGAGCAGCAGCAACATACCGGGCCGATAGCGATTGATTTCATCGATGACGCTGGCCAGGGTCGCGTCGTTGAACACCAGCACCTGTTCGCGCCAGGCGACGGCCGCCGACACATCGGCACGCTTGGGAGCGCCCACCCGGCCAGGGTCGTAAGTCAGTTGCATGCCCGGCTCCAGGCGAAACCGCTGGCCTTGCACTTCAACCTGCACCACGCCCTCCAGGCAGGTGGCGCAAACACTCTGGTCGGTGTAGCGAATGTTGAAGCGTGCCCGGGCGGCGCTGATCCAACCGGTGCCGGCCTGGACGCTGACCACCTGCGCACTGCGTCCCTGCACTTCAATCTCACCACTGAACAATTGCAACCCTTGTCCGCCATCGGCCAGCGGGCGACGGCTGAGGCGGGTCTGGGTGTTGAGTTCCAGGCTGACGCCCTCGGCCAACTCTACCCGGCGCTGCTCACCCACCTCAGTGATGTAATCGGCCCCCAGCCCGGAAACACCGCCGGGCACCGTGGCGCGGATCAACAGGAAACCGGCCGACGCCGCGATTGCGCCGCCCAGCAACGCCCGCCGCCCGAAATGCTGGGGCGCCTGCAATGCCGCTGCGGCGGGTTGCAGCCCATGCCACAGCGCCTTGGCCTGTTCGAAAGCCTGCGCGTGTTCGGGGCTTTGCCCGCACCACAGGCGCAAGGCCCGGGCATCGGCCACTGTAGCGCGTCCCGAGGTCAGCAGGATCAGCCAGTCTCGGGCCTCGCTGGCCAATCGGGCCTGGGGCGTGGCGTCAGGGGAAGCGATGTTGAAGATGTTCAAGCGCACACACACTCACGAAAGGGTCGGGTCTCTACTCTCAAGACGGTTTTCCCGCGCCGGGACCGAACCGCTGAATGACTTTTCTTTCCAGGCGCAGGGCGCAGTGCCCCAGCGCAGCCTTGATTTCTTTCTCCACCATGCGGGTGGAGATACCAAAGCGCTGGGAGATTTCCAGGTGCGGCGCCTCTTCCAGGCGTGCGGCGATAAAGATCCTGCGACGGCGCGCCGGCAGTTCGTACAAGGCCTTGAGCAGGGTCTGCAACTCCTTCTGCCCACCCACCACCCGGGCCGGGTCCAGCGCTTCATCAGAGACCTGCAGCAGCTCCTCGATTTCATCGCCCGTGAGCAGGCGCGCATCGGCCTGTCGACGGTCGGCGGCGATGTTCAGGGCCATGCGATACAAATAGGCGTTGGGCTGGGCGATCTCCTGCGTATCGACCATGCGATCGACCCGCAGATAGGTTTCATGCAGCACATCGTTGGCCAGCTCTTCGGAGCCCAGACGCTTGCGCAGGCGCACCTTGAAATCCTCATAAGAGGTGAGAAACAACTTCACCAACGGGCTGCGACCGGAGTCTTTCATCGCCCGGACACCCCTTCCCCTGCTGTGCATTCCATGCTTCTTCCTGATGAGTCGGGTAACAAAAGCAGGGTCACCGGCTGGCGCAACGAACTGGGCGCCGGGCGGTCGATCCTGAGGTTTTGCAAACTGTTGACCAGGGCCTTGTCCCGCACCAGATCGCCCGTGGAACTGACCAGGCGGCTGTGCTGGACCACACCGTCCCGGCCGATCCACACTTGCAGCACCGCCCGAAAACTGCCCGGGCGGGTCAACGGTGAACGACACAAGTTGCGCTGGATGACCGCCTGGATGGCTGCCGCGTAGTTGCTGTCACTCAAGCCCGGAGTAACACCGGGAGGCAGCGGCACCTCACGGACCCGCACCGGCTGCAACGTGAACGCATCCGCCCGGGCATAGTGCGCCGCCAGCCCAGTGCCGCTGAGCAACACCCGCAACCCTTCCGAGGGTGTGAACTGCCCCTGGACGCCCAGCGTATGACGCTGGCTCGACAACTGGTGGTCCACCAGCACCGCCATGCCCGTCGCACGGCTGAACTGCTCCAGCGCCGTGGTCAGTTCCTGGGGCGCGATGTCCAGGTCCACCAGGCCGACTGCCTGGATCGGCGCGGCCAACAGACACAACAACACCATCAGCCAACGCAAGGGCGCCCTGATCAATCCACGCCCGCGTCCGCCCCCGGCTCTGCCCTGCTGCACGACTGACGTATCCGTTGAAAACCGTCATCCTGAGGGGTGTTTATGAATGTCGTATGACAACTGATACAAATCCTCAAGGCCACACTAGACTGATGCCCAGACAACGAACCGTCCGCTGCGGCGGGCCAGGAGGTCGGTGATGAAGCAGTGGATGACGATGACGGCAGGCCTCGGCCTGCTCATGGCCCTGCCCTGGGCCCAGGGTGAAGAGGCCCCGGCGTGTATCGAAGTGACCGTCGGTGGCTACAAGACCCCCGACTACAACTGCCTGAGCCGACAGATGGGCAACGACCCCCAGGCCGCGAAGGCGGCGCAACAGGCCCAGGAGGCCATGAACGTGCCGGTCAATGAACGCGCGCCGAACAGCATCGGCCTGGCCACCCCGGCGGCCACGGGGGTGCGCATGGGCAATACCTTTGGTACCTCGGTCAAACCCCAGCGGCCGCCGGTTCCGGCTAACAACTCGCCGTTGCCCAATGGAAATAAATAGAGGCAAACGACAGACCTGCTCTGTGGGAGCAAAGCTTGCTCGCGATCCAGGCGACACGGTCCGCCAGATTCACCTCATCATCGTTCATCGCGGGCAAGCCTTGCTCCCACAGTTGGCTCTCGCGGATCAACCACCCGGACTCTGGCGAAAACTCACCGCCAGTCGATTCCAGCTGTTGATGGTGCTGATCGCCAGGGTCAGGTCCACCAGTTCCTCCTCGCTGAAACAGGCCCGGGCCTGGGCATAGACGTCATCGGGCACCTGGCTTTCAGCCAACAGCGTCACCGCCTCGGTCCAGGCCAGGGCAGCGCGTTCACGGGCCGTGAAAAAGCCACTGTCACGCCATACCGCCACCGCGTAGAGCCGCCGCTCGGTCTCGCCCTGGCGGCGCGCCTCCACCGAGTGCATGTCGGTGCAGAAGGCGCAGCCATTGAGTTGCGAAGCGCGGATCTTGATCAGGTGCAACAGCCCCGGTTCGATACTCAGGCGACTGGTCAGGGCTTCCAGGCCGATCATGGCTCTCATCGCCCCAGGGGACGCAGTGTAGTAATCCAGACGCGGGCTCATGGCGGGCTCCGTGGCATTCGAGACCTTCACGGTAGGCCCCGGGACCGATCAATGACAGGTCCAATTCGCCGAAAAACCCGGGGACAAGTCCAATGGGCGGGATTTTCCCCACGCAACTTCTACGCAGTCGCACAATGCGGGTAACCTTGCGCCTTTGACGCTGGCCGCCAACAATCGCCCAGGAGCTCGCGGGTATGGAACTTCATGTTGTCATCAACGGCCGCAAGGACCTCTCGGGCCAGTTGTATCAACAATTGCGCAGCGCCATCGAGAGCGGTCGCCTGGCGGCCGGCACACAACTGCCACCCAGCCGCTTGCTCGCCGAGCAACTGGGTGTCTCGCGCAAGACCGTCTCCGACACCTACGCCCAACTGACCTACGAAAACTTCCTCACCGGCATCATCGGCAAAGGCACTTACGTCAATGCGCGACCGGCCAGGATCGTGCGCAAACAGAGCCACCGCGAGCTGGCCGGTGCCGACGTTGTCGAAGCCTGGCGCACCATGCCGGACCTGATGCGCCATCCCACCCTCGAAGGTGCATTGCGCTACGATTTCATCGGTGGCGCCACCGGCAAGGGTCAGTTTCCGCTGGACGACTGGCGGCGCTGCACCGCCCACGCGCTGCGCCAGATTGCCAGTGCCAAAGGCTTCTATAGCCAGCCCGAAGGCCTGCCGTCGCTGCGCAATGCCATTGCCCGGCACATCGCATTTTCTCGCGGGGTCAATTGCCAGGACGACGACGTGGTGGTGTGCAACGGCGCGCAACAGGCCCTGGACCTGATCTCGCGGGTGTTGACCCGTCCCGGCAGCCTGGTAGCCATGGAAGATCCGGGCTATCCGCCGGCACGGTTGCTGTTCGGCTCCCAGGGCGCCACGGTGGTCGGGGTGCCGGTGGACGAGCAAGGCCTGCGCGTGGACCTGATCCCCGATGGCACGCGACTGATTTATGTAACACCCTCCCACCAGTTTCCCTTGGGCATGCCCATGAGCCAGGCCCGCCGCGAGGCTTTGCTGGCGCGGGCCTATGAGCTGGGGGCGATCATCATCGAAGACGACTACGACAGCGAGTTCCGCTACGAAGGCCGACCCGCCGATTCGTTGCAGAGCATGGATGAACGCGGGATCGTCGCGTACGTCGGCACTTTCTCCAAGACCTTGTTGCCGGAACTGCGGCTCGGCTATGCGATCCTGCCGCCAGCGATCCTTGAAGCGGTGATCCTGGCCAAGCGCCTCACCGACCAGCACACCTCCACCCTGCCCCAGTGGGCACTGGCGAAGTTCATCGCCGAGGGGTGCCTGCTCAAGCACATTCGCCGCTGCCACACCCTGTACGCTGGCCGCCGCGAGCGAATCCTGGCACGCATGGCCGGGGACTTGTCGCCCTGGTTCGACGCCGTGCCCACCACGGCGGGCTTTCACATGGCGGTGTTGTGCAAGGTCCCGATGGACCTGGCGCTGGTGATCGAGCTGGCGAAAAAAGCCGAAGTCGGGCTCTACAGCCTCGCTGGTTTTTTCAATGAAGCGCCCGTGCGACCGGGCCTGTTCTTCGGCTTCGGCGCTATCGAAACCCTGGACATCGACATCGCCCTGGACCGCTTGCGCGACATTCTGCAGCAGGTGGCCTGAGGATTGGACTGGGCATTTATCCGCCCATTGGCTGTTTGAGCCGTGCGCCACCGGGCCTATCCTGCACGGGTGTGATTGGTGTTGAGCAAACCCCTCCGACTTGATTCAGGAGCCTGAACAATGTCTCGCCAAGTGATCAATACCGTACAGGTGCAAGCCGCCGCCGGTCGCTCGGAAGAACTGGGCCGGCAGTTGCAGCAAATCGTCGAAACCCTGCGTGCACAGCCGGGGTGCGATGCGTACATGGTCGACCGTTGCCCGGACGATGGCGACCGCTGGAACGTCAGCGCCCGCTGGCAATCGGAAGCGGCCATGCAGGCCCATTTCAACTGCCCGGAAGTGCAAGGCTTCATCAGCCTGATCGACAATCGCCTGGCCCGAAGCGTGGATTTCAATAGTTTTCCGGTTGTCTGAGACTCACAACTTCATTCCTGCCTAGCCAAGTTGTGGCGAGGGGATTTATCCCCGCTGGGCTGCGCAGCAGCCCCAAAATCTTCCTATCGGCGACGGATCTGGCGAGTGCTGCGCACTCGAACGGGGATAAATCCCCTCGCCACAAAAAGCTCGCCTGCTCACATCCATTTGTAGCCCAGCCAATTGGTCTACCCACCTTCCGAAAGATTGGACGTTTGCTCGCCCCACCTCTGGGCTTAGGGTGAATCCATCGCCGCGACAGCGCGAAATCACTCGAAACCACACAGGTCGTACCTTCATGAAAACACTTTGTCTGATCGCCGCCCTCAGCCTGCTGCCCATGACCCAGACCTACGCCCACGAAGCGGCGCCTTCGGAGAAGGTCCAGGTGTTGCAGGAGCAGATGCTGAAAAACGTTCCCGGTAAAAAAGCCATGATGCTGACCGTCGACTATGCTCCCGGCCAGGCGTCCATCGCCCACAAACATGAAGGCACGGCCATGGCCTATGTGCTCGAAGGCGCTATCACCTCCCAGGTCAAGGGCGAGTCGGCGACGACCTACAAGGCCGGGGAGTTCTGGTACGAAGCGGCGGGGTCCGAGCACCTGGTTTCGAAGAATGCCAGCGCGACCGAGCCGGCGAAATTGCTGGTATTCATGGTGATGGGTGAGGATGAGGCGGTGTTGATTCCGCTGAAAAACTAACCAGCCACACCGCTGCGCCTCTGTGGGAGCAAAGCTTGCTCGCGATAGCGGTCGGTCAGTTACATCAATACTGTTGATCCAACGCTATCGCGAGCAAGCTTTGCTCCCACAGAGTATTTTTACCTAAGGAGCAACCGCACCAATAAAAAAACCCCGCATCTCTCAATGCGGGGCTTTTTCGTTCAACGCCGGATCAGTTGGCCGTCAAAACCGCCTGACCACTCATAGCAACGTCCAGCAGTTCGCGGTTGGCGACCGCGTACATGGCGTAGTCAGTGGCGCTGGCGGCACGGATGTCCACCAGCATGGCACGCCAACGCTCGACCATGTCGTGATGCTGCTCGAGCCACAGCGCCAGGCGGGTTTCCACGTCCTGGGCGCCATCCCCCTCTTGCAGGACCGAGATGGTGATCGCCCGTTGCTGCCAGTCGACGTCATCGCGGAACGCTTCGCGGGCCAGTGCCTGCCAGTTGTTTTCCACCGGCAAGGCGCTGATCTGTTGCAGGTACCAGGTAATGTCCAGGGCGCTGCCCACGGCGAAGTAGGCCTTGGCCACATCGGCGGCGTTCTGCCCGGTCACGTCGGACGCCTCGATGATCGGCAGCAAGGTGTACAGGTGCGTGGTGCCGGCAACCATGCGCGCCAGCAACTCTGGCACGCCGGCGGCGACGTAGGCCTGGTAGCGGGTCTGCCAGCCTTCGCGGGTCGGGCCTTCCAGCAATTCGTCGAGCTTGAGGCCCAACGCCGCCAGGTGCGGACCGAAGTGCGCGACGTCACGGGCAGCATTCTGCTCGTTGCGGCGGCTGCGCAGGAACCAGCGCGTGGCGCGACGCCCCAGGCGCATCAGCTCATCCATCAGCTCCAGTTGCACATCAGCGGAAACCTGGTGGTCCAGGGCTTCGATCTGGCGGAACCAGTGCGGGAGATGGAAGATGTCGCGCACGATCACATAAGCGCCCGCCACGTTCGCCGGGCTCATGCCCGTAGACTCCTTGAGCCGCTGAACGAAGGTGATGCCCATGTGGTTGACCAGGTCGTTGGCGATCTGGGTACTGACGATCTCGCGCTTCAGGCGGTGGCGACGCATGGCTTCGGAGAACTTGCTCACCAGCGTCGGCGGGAACGCGGTCTCCATGTCACGGGTCAGGTAATCGTCGTCCGGCACCAGGGAGTTGAGCAGCGCTTCCTTGAGGTCGATCTTGCTGTAGGAGATCAGCACCGACAGTTCGGCACGGGTCAGGCCATGGCCCGCCGCGACACGTTCAGCCAGTTGCTCTTCCGTCGGCAGGAACTCGATGGCGCGGTCCAGCTTGCCCCGGGCTTCCAGGTCGTTCATCAGGCGCTTGTATTCGGCGATCCGCACGAAGGCACGGCGCGCCGCCAGGGACAGGGCCTGGGTCTGCTTGTAGTTGTTGCCCAACACCAGGCCACCGACTTCGTCGGTCATGCTCGCCAGCAACTGGTTGCGTTGCTTGTCGGTCATGTCGCCGGCCTGCACCACTTCGTTGAGCAGGATCTTGATGTTCACTTCGTGGTCGGAGCAGTCCACGCCGCCCGCGTTGTCGATGAAGTCGGTGTTGGAACCGCCGCCATTGAGGCCGAATTCGACGCGACCCAGTTGGGTCATGCCCAGGTTGCCGCCCTCGCCCACGACCTTGCAGCGCAGTTCGTTGCCGTTCACCCGCAGTGCATCGTTGGCCTTGTCGCCGACATCGGCGTGGCTTTCAGTGCTGGCCTTGACGTAGGTACCGATACCGCCGTTCCACAACAGGTCCACCGGCGCCTTGAGCAAGGCGTTGAGCAGCTCGGTCGGGGTCAGCTTGTCAGCCTGGATGTCGAAGCGTTCCTTCATCTGTGGTGAGATGGCGATGCTTTTCGCGCTGCGCGAAAAGATACCGCCGCCTTCGGACATGATGCTGGTGTCGTAGTCCGTCCAGGCCGAACGCGGCAGGTCGAACAGACGCTTACGCTCGGCGAAGCTGCTGGCCGGCTCCGGGTTCGGGTCGATGAAGATGTGCAGGTGGTTGAAGGCCGCGACCAGTTGCAGCTTGTCGGACATCAACAAGCCGTTGCCGAACACGTCGCCGGCCATGTCGCCAACGCCCACCACGGTGATGCTGTCTTCCTGGACATTGATGCCACGCTCGCGGAAGTGACGTTGCACGCCCACCCACGCGCCCTTGGCGGTGATGCCCATTTTCTTGTGGTCGTAGCCGGCCGAACCGCCGGAGGCGAACGCATCGCCCAGCCAGAAGCCGTAGTCGATGGCGATGCCGTTGGCGATGTCGGAGAAGGTCGCAGTGCCCTTGTCCGCCGCCACCACCAGGTACGGGTCATCGTCGTCATGCCGCACGACGTTGGCCGGTGGTACCAGCGCGCCGTCCTTGAGGTTGTCGGTGATATCCAACAGGCCCGAGATGAAGATGCGGTAGCAGGCGATGCCCTCGGCCGCGATCTCGTCCCGGCTGCCGCCCAGCGGCAGGCGACGTGGCAGGAAACCACCCTTGGCGCCCACCGGCACGATCACCGAGTTCTTCACTTGCTGGGCTTTTACCAGGCCCAGCACCTCGGTGCGGTAGTCCTCTTCACGGTCGGACCAGCGCAGGCCACCGCGGGCAACGTTGCCAAAGCGCAGGTGCACGCCTTCGACCCGTGGCGAATAGACGAAGATCTCGAACTTGGGCACCGGCTTGGGCAGTTCCGGGATCAGGTGCGGGTTGAACTTGAAGCTGAAGTAGGACTTGTTCTGGCCGTTGGCATCGGTCTGGTAGAAGTTGGTCCGCAGGGTGGCCTTGATCAGGTCCAGGTAGCGACGCAGGATGCGGTCTTCGTTGAGCACCTGGACGTCGTCCAGGGCCGAGAGGATCGCTTGTTCCAGGCGCAGTTGCTTGTCTTCCAGGTCGTCGCCGCTGAGTTTGCGCGCCAGGTAGAAGCGGGTCTTGAACAACCGGGTCAATTCGCGAGCGATGTCGGTGTGGTTGTTCAGGGTACTGGCGATGTAACCCAGGTCGAAGCCCAGGCGGATCTGCTTCAGGTAACGGGCGTAGGCACGCAGCAACGCCACGTCGCGCCATGGCAGGCCGGCGGTCAGCACCAGGCGGTTGAACGCATCGTTCTCGGCATCGCCACGCACGATGTGGACGAAGGCGTCCTGCAAGGTGTCGTTGAGTTGCTGGATGTCCAGGTCCAGGCCTTCGGCGGCGGTGAACGCGAAATCATGAATCCAGAACTCGCGACCATTGGTGTGGCGCAGGCGGTACGGGAACTCGCCCAGCACGCGCAGGCCGAGGTTTTCCAGGATCGGCAGCACGTCGGACAACGCCAGTGGCGTGTCGGCGTGATACAGCTTGCAGTGCAGCTCGCGCTGGCCGGATACCTGGCCCAGCGGCTGGTAGAAGCTCATCACCAGCGGATTTTTTTCGCTCAGGCTCAGCAGGTGCTGCATGTCGACCACGGCCGAGTGCGCGGCAAAACGCTCACGGTAGCCGGCCGGGAAGCCTTTCGGGAAATCCGACAGCACGTTGGTGCCCTGGGCTTCGCCGAAGCTCTCGACGACGAGGCTGGCGTAGTCGTCCTTCCAGCTGCGGCAAGCCTGCACGACTTCTTTTTCCAGCAGCAACGGGTCGATGTCGATGCGGTTCTTCGGGTCCACCCGCAGGATCAACTGCACGCGGGCCAGCACGGACTCGGAGAAGAAGGTCCAGAACTCGCAGTCCGAGGCCTTCAGGCGATCCATCAGCACTTGCTGGATCTTCTGGCGCACTTCGGTGGAATAGATGTCACGTGGCACGTAGGCCAGGCAGTAGCAGAAACGGCCATACGGGTCTTTGCGCAGGAACACGCGGATCTTGTTGCGTTCCTGGATCTGCACGATGGACATGACGGTGCTGAACAGCTCGTCCACCGGGGTCTGGAACAGGTCGTCACGGGGCAGCACTTCGACCACCTGGGCGAGTTCCTTGCCCAGGTGCGCCTTGGCCTGGAAGCCCGAACGACGCTCGATTTCCGCGACCTTGCGGCGGATGTACGGGATGACCCGCACGCTCTCGCCATACACCGAAGAGGTGTACAGGCCCATGAAGCGACATTCCTTGATGACCTTGCCGTCGGCGTCGATCTCACGGATCGACACGTAGTCCGGGTAGGCCGGACGGTGCACGCGGCTCGGGTGCGCGGCCTTGGCGAACGACAGCAGCGTCGGTTCGCGCAGGTAATTGACGGCGTAGTCTTCGATGCGCAGGTCTTCGGCAGTCAGGCCGGCGCGCAGCAATTTGGTCAGGCCCAGGAACGAATCGGGGTTGTACTCGATGTGGCCGCCGTCGGCCTCGTCGCGAACCACGAACTCTTCATAGCCCAGGAAAGTGAAGTGGTTACCCACCAGCCATTCCAGGAAGCTCTTGATCTCGCTCTTTTCCTCAGCGTCGATGGCGTAGGCGCTGCTGTCCAGGCTGTCGAGGATTTCCTGGACCTTGGCTTTCATCGGTTCGAAGTCAGCCACGGCCACGCGCACTTCGCCCAGCACTTGCTCAAGTTCCTTGCTCAGGACGTTGAGTTCGGCGGCGTTGGCGCAACGGTCGATCTCCAGGTACATCAACGACTCTTGCAGGATGCCGTCGCCCTGGGTGCCTTTTGGCAGGATTTCCAGCAACTCGCCCTTGCTGCCGCGACGCACGCTCAGCACGGTGGTTTGCAGGGTGTGGATGCTGTAGCCGCGACGGTTCAACTCGGTGCGGACCGAGTCCACCAGGAACGGCAAGTCGTGGTGCAGCACTTCCACGGCCGTGTGGGTCGACTGCCAGCCATGGCGTTCGTAATCGGGGTTGTAGACGCGCACCTGCGGTTGCGTGTGATCGAAGCGCTCAAGCAGGCGCCAGGCAGACAGGGTGCAGCCGGCAAGGTCGGACAACCGGCGCTGGGTAAGTTCATCGAGGGAAATGATGCCGAAGAATTGTTCAGCGAACAGCGCCACTTGTGGCAGTGCCTGTTCACTGATGTGCTGCGCCAGTGCCGCTTGCAGTTGGTGCTGGAAGTCGGCTTTGCTGGCTGCGGTGAAGAACGCCATCTGTGGTACTCCGCTTGGGCTTGTTATTGATTGAAGCGTCGCGTGCAACCCCACCCCTGCGGGGCTGTCGGCCATCCCGTTCCTGATTCTCGGGCAGAGGAAACAGGATGACAGGTGGGTGAAGCTGGACGGGACCTGCAGGTCACATCCTTTTCCATGTAATTTCATGTCATGGACACCTGCAAAACACACCCTGGGGTGGCCTTTGCAGGTGCACATCCGTTGCGCAGCTTAACGAGTGCGACAACCTGCCTGCTTGCAGCGCTGCGACATATTCGGTCATCGGCTAGCGGTACGCCTCGAACAACCCTAGCAGCCCGAGGGACAAACGGCACCTGGCAGCGTGAAATCGTCCGGGATCCAGGTAACCCAGCAGAAATTCTTCCAGGCTGGCAAAATCCCCTTTTTCGTACCCGCAGGGCTCATCGAGCCAGGAGCCATCACCATGCAAATGACCACCACCCTTCTGATCGCCAACCCATGCGACGACGAAGAGGACAACATGGCCATGCTCTGCTGCCATAGCGCCCAGGGCGAAATGTTCCTGATGACGCGCTACCCCGATGAAGACGAACTGGAAATCGCCCTTGACGGCGAGCCTTCGACACTTGACGGCGTGAAGGTGACGCTGAGCCCGACCCTGCTGAAGATCGAAATCGCCGCGGCGGACGCCGATGCGCTGAATGGGGATGACGTGCTGGAGATCACTCACAACACCGATGTGGCGGATTTGGCGGAGGTGGAACTGACGTTGCAGAACATCCTCAAGGGAACGGGGACCTATGTAAGCCAGCTCTGACTCCCAAGGCGACCGCTCCCTGTGGCGAGGGGATTTATCCCCTAGCCACAGGATCAGTGCGCCAGCTCTTATTCGTCTTTCTGCACGAGATTGCCATCGGCGTCATAGACCAGATACTCGTCACTGTTACTCGGATCCCTCACGTAGTAACGGGCCTCATTGCCGTTATCCGGCACCTTCATGCTGGTGTAGGATCCCAGTTCCTTGGTCACCTTGTTGTCCTGGCTGATCAAGACCAGCCCGGAACCACCACCGGCCGGGATGGCCGCGGCGTAACGGGTCTGGAACGCGCTGATCTGGTCGTAATCCAGCGGGACCTGCAATCTGCCCGCCAGGTCGATGGCACCGTAGCTACCCTCGCGTCCCACCACCGCCATGCCATTGGAAAACGGCGTCACCTCGTCATACGGCAACTTGATGGGTAGCCGCTCACCCTGGCGGTCGATAAAAGCGAATTTCCTGCTTTTAGCGTCCTGCACCAACAGCGGTTGTTGCCCGACAAACCGGCCTATCACGTTGTCACCCTGCAGGTTGATCCGTTTACCGTCCAGGTCGAAAACGTCCTGACGACTCCGGTCGGCAGAGCTGGCGTAGAGCAAACCCTCGCTGTGCTCGATGCCTGAGAACTGCGCCGGCAGGATTTCCTTGCCGTCCAGGGTATAGGCGCCGTAGAGGCCTTCCATGACATCGGTTCGTTTGCCGAGACGGGCGATGAATACGTTGCCAGTCACGGTGGGGTTGACGAATTTCATCGGCAATACGAAACGATGCCCCTTGGCATCGTAGAGCCCATAAGGTCCGTTGGTTTCCCGCTCCACCAACAGCAGGCCATTGCTCAACGCCTCGGTGATGTATTCGAACGGCAGGTCCACGAGCTTGTTGCTGCCGGCAGGAAAATAGGCGAGCTGGCTGCGCAACGCCTGCCACTCCGAATTCGGGTCGCTGGACTTCTCCGGGGAAAACAACGTGTAGGTATCGGCCATCTGGCTATCTTGCACCTGCACCCAACGGGGCTTGATCAACCACTGGCCGGCCTGGTCGATGAAGCCGTAGCGCTCGGCGTTCCGGTCCAGGGCGATGTAACGCGTTTGTGCTGCAAGGACGTTGTCGACCTGGGTGAACTCCACGGAGTTGTCTTCCATCGGATCGAGCACATGGATGACGATACGTTGCGGGGTGGCCTCGAATTGATAGTCGACCTCGGTGTTTTTCAACGGCCCCACCTGAGCGGCCAGCGCCTCGGTCAGGCGCTCCAGTTGCTGTTGTACCGCCTGGCCGGTCTTGAGCTGCTCGAGATCGTCCTTGGTCTGGAGCAGCGCGTTGTAATAACCCTGCAACGCCGCGATATCGCCATCGGAGGGAAACGCCCGGGAGTTGTTACCGTGGCTGTAGAGCGCCCTGCCCGCATCATCCAGCCCCTGAACCACGAAGGTCGACAATTTCGGTGTACTCAACCGCACGGACGCGCTGTCATCACCCAGGGCAGTGAGCTGGAAGGACTGACCGTCGTCCAGGGTCACTTTCGGGTGATCCTTGTCCAGCACCACTTTCTTGAACGCCGGATAGCTGCGGTAAGCGACCGTCAGGCCGAGACTCGCCAAGGGTTTGTTGACCGAGAGCGGGAAAGTGTCATGGGACGAGATCACGTCGTCGGACTCGACCTTGGGCGGCGCCTTGAGATCGGCGAAGGTTTTTTCGCTGCCATCGCGAAACCGCAGGCGCTGCGGCAGGTACTGCTCGGCCGCCGGCTCATCCGGCGTAGCGGCGCGTTTCCAGAGCGGATCAAGGCTGCTGGTGTCGAGCCTCACTTCGGAACCGTCGGCGAATAACCTCTGGGCAAAACGCAGGCCCTGGATCGTCGCCAGTTCAGCTTTCAGTTGCGCACTGGTGAATGGGACAAACAGCGGCTCGTATTGCAATGGCTGCTCGTCAGCAGGCTCAGTCGTCGACAGGGTCAGACTCAGTTGGGCGTCACTGATCAGTTCCAGGGACCTGAGGGTTTCACCGGTGTCCTGAATCAAGTAATTGAGGCGTTTTTCCACCTCGGGCGGTGCCAGCGTGCCGATGTCTTCCATACCCCCTTCGTTCAGTTGCTCGGCGGCGAAACCTTCATCTGCCGGCGCCCCGCTGTGGCGAAACAGGTAGTAGGACGCACAGCCCACCACCAACAAGGTCACACTCAGTATCGACAGCAATCGCAAACGAGGCTGGGTAAAGTTCATAGTGATTTCGGCAGTCAAGGCGCTGAGGAAGGCAGGCAGCTAACCACACAGCCTGGCCCGCTGCAAATCGCCTGGATGGCCCAGCCCTGATGGATCGTCGCCCCTGTTCGACTGAAGCGAACCACCGCCGGTCGTGCCTCTGACACGTCGCCCTTGACGACCGACCGCATTCTGATGTTTCCTGAAACCGGTTTCAGAGCCACTAATAAATCCAATAAGCAGGTTTCAATCCGTGAATTCTTTCTCCGCCGCCCAGCGCAGCCGCGTAACCATGCTTGACGTCGCCGAACGTGCCGGGGTTTCCAAGGCCAGTGTCTCGCGTTTCATCGGCGAGGACCGCGCCCTGCTCTCCGAGGCTATTGCCCGGCGTATCGAGCAGGCCATCAGCGAGCTGGGCTACCGCCCCAACCAGATGGCCCGCGGCCTCAAGCGTGGGCGCACACGCCTGATCGGCATGTTGGTGGCCGATATCCGCAACCCTTATTCGATTGCCGTGATGCATGGCGTGGAAACCGCCTGCCGGCGCCATGGCTACAGCCTGGTGGTGTGCAACACCGACCGCGATGACGAGCAGGAACGCCAGCACCTGGCGTTGCTGCGCGCCTACAACATCGAAGGGCTGATCGTGAACACCCTGGGGCATCACCGCGACGAACTGTTTGAACTGCGCAGCGAAATGCCTCTGGTGCTGGTGGATCGCAAGGTCGATCGGCTCGACAGCGATCTGGTCGGCCTCGACAACCCGGCCGCCATCGAGATGGCCCTCGATCACCTCGAACAACGGGGCTACCGTGATCTTTTGCTGGTGACCGAGCCGTTCGATGGCACCAGTTCGCGAATCGAGCGGGTCGAGAGTTTCAAGGCCGGTATCGAGCGACGCCCTGCCCTGACCGGCGCCGTGGTGGAAACCTGCAACCAATTGACCGCACGCATCAAGGCCTTCCTGGACCAGCCGAGCCAAGGCCCCAAGGCACTGTTCTGTGCCAATGGCATTGCCGCGCTGACCGCCACGACGATATTGCGCGACCTGGGTTGCCACTTGTTCGACGACGTAGGCCTGATCGCCCTCGATGACCTGGATTGGTACCCACTGGTGGGCAGCGGCATCACCGCCCTGGCCCAACCGACGGCCGAGATCGGCGCCAGCGCGTTCGAGTGTTTGCTCAAGCGTTTGCGCGGCGATAACGGGCCGGTGCGAACCCTGGATTTTGCGGCGCGGCTGATCGAGCGTGGGTCGACGCGGGGAAATGGTCGGTGATGAGCCCCTATCGCGAGCAGGCTCGCTCCCACACTGGATCTGCGCCACTGGAAGTCCCCTATGGGAGCGAGCCTGCTCGCGATAGCCCCCTCAGGCACAACCTTTTTTTTGGACAAAACTGAAACCGGTTTCAGAGGTATAAAAACAATGCACAACCCACCCGTCTCCATCAGCCTTTCCAGCTACGGCGCCGACATGGTACGGCAACACGGCCAAGGCAGCTTCATCGACCTGCTGGCCGCCGCCGGGGCCTCGCGCATTGAATGGCGCGAAGAATTGCTCACCACCGAACAACCCGCCGAGCTGGCCGCTCGCGCCCGTGCCCAGGGACTGCAGAGTATTTTCTCGTCGCCGCTGGAGCTGTGGCTCGCCGGCCAGTCCAGGCCCAACCCCGCCCTGGCCGTTGCCCTGCAACGCTGCGAAGCATTCGGCTCGGCGTGGCTGAAAGTCTCTCTCGGGCACTTCACCGACTCCAATGACCTGTCGGCACTGGCCCACGTACTTGCCACGAGCCCGGTGCAGTTGCTGGTGGAAAACGACCAGACCTTGCAAGGTGGGCGGATCGAACCGTTGCAACGTTTCTTCACCGCCGTAGAGCAGCAGACATTGCCCATCGGCATGACCTTCGACATCGGCAACTGGCAATGGCAGGACCAATCGGCTGCCGTGGCCGCCCGACAGCTCGGGCGGTATGTCGCTTATGTGCATTGCAAGGCCGTGGCCAGGCGCGCCGACGGCAAACTGGTCGCGGTGCCTCCAGCCATGACCGACCTGCACCTGTGGGAACAACTGCTCAAACACATGCCCGCCGGTGTAATGCGCGCCGCCGAATACCCGCTGCAAGGCGATGACTTGCTGCAATTGACCGCTGGCCATGTCGCCACCCTTGCCCACCTCGGGCAATCGCGCCGGGAGCCTGCCCATGCCTGAGTTCGATGTGTTGTCGTTCGGCGAAACCATGGCGATGCTGGTGGCCGACCAGTGCGGTGACCTGGCCAGTGTCGAGCAGTTCCACAAGCGCATCGCCGGGGCCGACAGCAACGTGGCCATCGGTCTGTCGCGACTGGGCTTCAAAGTGGCGTGGCTGAGCCGGGTCGGTGCTGACTCCCTGGGACGCTTCGTGGTGCAGACGCTGGAAAACGAAGGCCTGGATTGTCGCCACGTGACGGTCGATCCAGCCCACCCCACCGGGTTCCAGTTCAAATCCCGTAGCGACGATGGCAGCGACCCGCAAGTCGAGTATTTCCGTCGTGGTTCGGCGGCCAGTCATCTATCGATCGACGCCATCGCGCCCGCGCTGCTTGAAGCCCGCCACTTGCACGCCACCGGCATCGTTCCGGCGTTGTCGGTCACGGCCCGTGAGATGTCCTTTGAATTAATGATGCGGATGCGCGAAGCCGGCCGCAGCCTGTCCTTCGATCCCAACCTGCGGCCGAGCCTGTGGGCCAGCGAGTCGATGATGATTCGTGAAATCAATCGCCTCGCCGCCCTCGCCCACTGGGTCTTGCCGGGGCTCGGCGAAGGTCGCTTGCTGACCGGTTTCGACGACCCAGCCGACATTGCCGCGTTCTATCTTGGCCAAGGGGCCGAAATCGTCGTGATCAAGCTCGGCGCGGATGGTGCCTATTTCCGCACGCAGCTAGACCAGGGCGTTATCGCCGGCGTGCCGGTGGCCCAGGTGGTGGACACCGTGGGCGCTGGCGATGGCTTCGCGGTCGGCCTGATCAGTGCGCTGCTCGAAGGCCGCGCCATCACCCAAGCCGTGCAGCGCGCCAACTGGATTGGCAGCCGCGCGGTGCAGAGCCGCGGGGATATGGAGGGATTGCCTACTCGCATTGAGTTATCGACTGAATTTGAAACCGCCCATCGCGAGCAGGCTCGCTCCCACAGCGGTTGACGTTAACCCTGTGGGAGCAAGCCTGCTCGCGATAAAGCCACCACAAATACACCTGCTGCAACAAAAACAACAAGCTCAGGAGTCAAAGATATGCAAACGCCCAACCTCGCCACCCGCCGCTGGTGGTACATCATGCCCATTGTGTTCATCACTTACAGCCTGGCCTACCTGGACCGGGCCAATTATGGATTTGCCGCTGCCTCGGGCATGGCCAAGGACCTGATGATCACCCCGGGGCTGTCGTCGCTGCTGGGGGCCCTGTTTTTCCTCGGCTACTTTTTCTTTCAGGTACCGGGGGCGATCTACGCGCAGAAACACAGCGTGAAGAAACTGATCTTCGTCAGCCTGATCCTCTGGGGATCGCTGGCGACGCTGACGGGCGTGGTCTCCAACGCCTACTGGCTGATCGTGATCCGCTTCATGCTCGGCGTGGTCGAAGCTGCCGTGATGCCGGCGATGCTGGTGTATCTGTGCCACTGGTTCACCCGGGCCGAACGCTCGCGCGCCAACACCTTCCTGATCCTCGGCAACCCGGTGACCATGCTGTGGATGTCGGTGGTGTCGGGTTATCTGGTGCAGCAATTCGACTGGCGCTGGATGTTCATCATCGAAGGTCTGCCGGCGGTGCTCTGGGCCTTTGTCTGGTGGCGCCTGGCCGATGATCGTCCGGCCCAGGCCAAGTGGCTCAGCAACCAGGAAAAACACGACCTGGAAAGCGCCCTGGCGGCCGAACAGGTCGGCATCAAGGCCGTGAAGAACTACGCCGAAGCCTTCCGCTCGCCCAAGGTCATCATCCTCGCCTTGCAGTTTTTCTGCTGGAGCATCGGGGTCTACGGGTTTGTGCTGTGGTTGCCGTCGATCCTCAAGGCTGGCCTGCAGATGAACATGGTCGAGGCCGGATGGCTGTCGTCCTTGCCTTACCTGGCGGCGGTGATCGGCATGCTGGTGGTGTCCTGGGCGTCGGACAAGGCGCAAAAGCGCAAGCGTTTTGTCTGGCCGCCGCTGCTGATCGCCTCCATCGCGTTCTACGCCTCCTACCTGCTGGGGGCCGAGCATTTCTGGTGGTCCTACGGCTTGCTGGTGCTCGCCGGCGCTTGCATGTACGCGCCATACGGTCCGTTCTTCGCCATCGTTCCGGAGATCCTCCCGGCCAATGTCGCTGGCGGCGCCATGGCGTTGATCAACAGCATGGGCGCGCTGGGTTCGTTCGGTGGCTCGTACCTGGTGGGCTACCTCAACGGCACCACCGGCTCCCCCGGCATGTCCTTCCTGCTGATGAGCGGCGCGTTGCTGCTGTCGGTGGTGCTGACCCTCGCTCTCAAGCCCGGCGCCAGTGACCGGACCGAATCGAAAACCGCGACGCCGCAATCGGCCCCCGCCCACTCCTGAATCGAGCCCCCCATGAAAAAGCACGTGGTGTTGTACAAAGCGCTCTCGGCGCAACTGATGGACCGCCTGCAAGCGCAGGCCCAGGTCACTCTCATCGAGCGTCTCGATGGGCAAGGCCTGGCCCAACTGCGCGACGCCTTGCCTGGTGCCCACGGCCTGCTGGGAGCCAGCCTGAAGCTGGATGCGCAACTACTGGACCTGGCGCCGAACCTGCAAGCCATCGCCAGCGTCTCGGTGGGGGTCGACAACTACGACATCGACTACCTGACCGAACGCCGGATCCTGCTCACCAATACCCCGGACGTACTGACTGAAACCACTGCGGACACCGGCTTCGCCCTGATCCTGGCGACCGCCCGACGCGTGGTGGAACTGGCCAACCTGGTTCGCGCCGGGCAGTGGCAACAGAGTATCGGCCCCAAGCATTTTGGCAGCGATGTCCACGGCAAGACCCTGGGCATCATCGGCATGGGCCGTATCGGCGAAGCGTTGGCCCAGCGCGGACATTTCGGTTTCGGCATGCCGGTGATCTACCACAGTCACTCGCCCAAGCCCGCGGTCGAGCAGCGGTTCGGCGCTCGTTACTGCAACCTCGAGACGCTGTTACGCCAGGCGGACTTCATTTGCCTGACTTTGCCCTTGACCGCCGAGACCCAAGGGCTGATCGGGCCGCAAGCGTTCGCGCAGATGCGCCCCGAAAGCATCTTCATCAATATCTCCCGGGGCAAGGTGGTTGACGAAGCGGCACTGATCGACGCCCTGCGCGACGGACAGATCCGTGGCGCGGGGCTGGATGTCTTCGAGCGCGAACCCTTGAGTGCGGACTCACCGTTGTTGCAGATGGACAACGTGGTGGCAACGCCGCACATGGGCTCGGCCACCCACGAGACCCGGGAAGCGATGGCACGTTGTGCGGTGGATAATCTGCTGATGGCGTTGGCGGGAGAGCGGCCGGTGAATCTGGTGAATCCGAGAGCGTGGAAGGGCTGAGTCATTCACCGCCAACTCCTGTGGGAGCTGAGCTTGCTCGCGACAGCGGTGGGTCAGCCTGCATTGAAGTTGAACGTATCGCCGCCATCGCGAGCAAGCTCGGCTCCCACACTGGTCTCGGGTGTTCATGGAATCGGTGTTCACCACAAACTTCTGTGGGAACGAGCTTGCTCGCGATAGCGGTCTGTCTGAGACGATGCGGCTGGATGTGCCGGCCTCTTCGCGAGCAGGCTCGCTCCCACAATGGATCTGTGGTGTTCCTTGACCCCGCGTCCCCCGCCAACTCTCCTGTGGGAGCGAGCTTGCTCGCGATGGCGCAGTGTCAGGCAACATTTTCGTCCACTGACACACCGCCTTCGCGAGCAAGCCCGCTCCCACAATGAATCCAAACCAATCACAAATCCGCACACCAGACAAAATCCCGTTAGTCGCCACCCCCCGCCATGCATTAAAGTAACGCCCCCAGCCCCGGCGTTATCCGAACGCCTGGGCCACCCTTTCCAGGAACAGTCATCGATGGAACATCGTGAAGCGCTGCTGGCGCTGCGAACCTTTCTTTCAACGCAGATTCTCGGCCAGGAAAAACTCATCGAGCGCCTGCTCATCGCCCTGCTCGCCGACGGCCACATGCTGGTGGAAGGCGCGCCTGGGCTGGCCAAGACCAAAGCCATCAAAGAGCTGGCCGAGGGCATCGAAGCGCAATTCCATCGCATCCAGTTCACCCCCGACCTGCTGCCCGCCGACATCACCGGCACGGAAATCTATCGCCCGGAGACCGGCAGCTTCGTGTTCCAGCAAGGGCCGATCTTTCACAACCTGGTGCTGGCGGACGAAATCAACCGCGCCCCGGCCAAGGTCCAGTCGGCCTTGCTCGAAGCCATGGCCGAGCGCCAGGTCAGCGTCGGGCGCAGTACCTATGAACTGTCGCCACTGTTCCTGGTGATGGCCACGCAGAACCCGATCGAGCAGGAAGGTACCTACCCGCTGCCCGAAGCCCAGCTCGACCGCTTCCTGATGCACGTCAAGATCGGCTTTCCCGATGCCACGGTGGAACGCCGCATTCTCCAGCAGGCCCGGGGTGAAGCGCTGAACGGCGAGACCAAGCCCGAACGCCGCGTGAGCCAGCAGGCGATTTTCTCGGCGCGCAAGGAAATCCTCGGTTTGTACATGGCCGACGCCGTGGAGGAGTACCTGGTGCAACTGATCATGGCCACCCGCAATCCGGCCAAGTTCGATCCGGAAATGGCCGAGTGGATCGCCTACGGCGCCAGCCCGCGGGGCTCCATTGCCCTGGACCGCTGCGCCCGTGCCCATGCCTGGCTGGCCGGACGCGACTTTGTCAGCCCGGAAGATATCCAGGCCGTGCTGTTCGACGTGCTGCGCCATCGCATCATCCTGTCGTTCGAAGCCGAAGCCGCCGGCATCGACCAGGACCGGGTCGTGCAGCGGATTCTCGACGTCGTCGCTGTCGCTTGAGCATGAGTCATGAATAACCCACTGACGCCCGCACCGGGCATCCGCGTCAGCCTTTCGGAGCTGATCGAGATGCGCCATCGCGTGCGCGAGGTGCAGTTGTTCTCGACACCAGGCCAGCGCAGCCCGTTGATCGGCCTGCATCACTCCAAGCTGCGCGGACGCGGGGTGGACTTCGACCAGGTACGGGTCTACCAGGCCGGCGACGATGTGCGCACCATTGACTGGCGTGTCACCGCCCGGACCCAGGAGCCGCATACCAAACTGTTCCACGAAGAACGCGAGCGACCGATCTTCATCATGATCGAGCAAAGCCACCGGCTGTTCTTCGGCTCGGGGCTGATGTTCAAATCGGTGCTCGCCGCCCAGGCCGCCAGCCTGATCGGCTGGGCCGCGCTGGGACACAATGACCGGGTCGGCGGCCTGGTGTTCGGCAATAACACCCATTACGAGGTCAAACCGCGGCGCAGCAAACAGAGCCTGTTGCAATTGCTCAACCGGCTGGTGCGGGTCAATCAATCACTGCACACCGAGGGCGAGCCGGACCGCGACTCGTTCGGCATCGCCCTGCGCCGGGCCCGGGAAGTGCTGCGGCCCGGCAGCCTGGTGATCGTGATTTGCGACGAGCGTGCGTTGTCCGACAGCGCCGAGCAGCAACTGAGCCTGCTGTCTCGCCATTGCGACCTGCTGCTGTTGCCGTTGTCGGACCCACTGGACCATGCCCTGCCCGCCGCCGGCCTGTTGCGTTTCGCCCAACGTGGTTCACAGTTGGAGCTCGACACCCTGAATTTCGAACTGCGCCAGGCCTATCGCGCCCAGGCCGAGGCGCGCCAGGAGCGCTGGGAACTGCTGACGCAGAAACTGCGGATCCTGATGATGCCCTTGAGTACCCAGGGCGACATGGTCGAACAACTGCGTGAATACCTGAACCCCAAGCGGGCCGGGAAAAGCCGATGAGCAATCTGGATCAATTGCAGCCGCTGATGGCACCGCCCCCCATTGGTTTCTGGCCGCCCGCGCCAGGCTGGTGGTTGCTGCTGGTGGTATTGCCGTTGCTGGGTCTGGGGCTGTGGCAATTGCGCCGGTTCATTCCGACCCAGCGCACCACCGTCCGTAGCGAACAACCCCTGGACCCGGTGCGCCTGGCCGCCCTGGCCGAACTCGCCCGGCTGCCCAAGCCCTACGACGGCGCACCGGCCGGTGCCTGGCTGCAACAGCTCAACGGACTGCTCAAGCGCCTGTGTCGCAACCATTATCCCTACAGCCAGAGCCACACCCTCAACGGGCGTAAATGGCTGGCCTTCCTGGATAACCGTTGCCCGGCCGCCGGCCTGACGCGCTGGATGGTACTGGTGGAAGGCGCCTACAAGCCCGAATGCAAGCTCGACGACAAAGCCATCGCCGGCCTGACCCAGGCAGTCGAAATCTGGATCCGCAAACATGTTTGAGTTCGCCTGGCCGTGGGTGTTCGCCCTGTTGCCGCTGCCCTGGCTGATGCGCCTGGTGCTGCCGGCGGCCGACAGTGGCGAGCCGGCGCTCAAGGTCAGCTTCCTTGGGGACCTGGAAGGCCTGGTGGGCCGTCGAGCCCGGGCCAATCTGCCGACCTGGCGGCAACAGGCGCCCTTTATCCTGCTTTGGCTGCTGTTGCTGATCGCCGCGGCACGACCGCAGTGGCTGGGGGAGCCGTTGCCCATTGCCGCCAGCGGCCGTGATCTGTTGGTGGCGGTGGATGTCTCGGGCTCCATGGACTTTCCCGACATGCAGTGGAAAGACGAAGAAGTCAGTCGCCTCGCGCTGGTCCAGCATATGCTCGGGGACTTTCTCGAAGGGCGCGAAGGTGACCGGGTCGGCCTGATCCTGTTCGGCAGCCAGGCCTACTTGCAGGCACCGCTGACTTTCGACCGGCGCACCGTGCGCCATTGGCTCGATGAGGCGCGCATCGGCATTGCCGGCAAGAATACCGCCATCGGCGACGCCATTGGCCTGGCCCTCAAGCGCCTGCGCCAGCGGCCGGCCCACAGTCGCGTACTGATCCTGGTTACCGACGGTGCCAACAACGGCGGCGAAATCGATCCGCTGACCGCCGCGCGCCTGGCCGCCGATGAAGGCGTGAAAATCTACCCGATCGGCATCGGTGCCGACCCGGAACAAAGCGGCACGGCAGGCTTTCTCGGTGTCAATCCGAGCCTGGACCTCGACGAAGCGACCCTCAAGGATATCGCCCAGGCCACCGGCGGCCGCTATTTTCGGGCCCAGGACGGTGAGCAATTGCTGGCGATCAAGACCACCCTCGACCAGCTCGAACCGGTGACCCAGCAACCGACCCAGGCCCGCCCTGCCCTGGCGCTGTATCACTGGCCCCTGGCCGTGGCCCTGCTGCTGAGCATGTTGCTGGTGGCCCGGGCGCGCTGGCCGGACAATCCGTTGCAGCGCCTGTTCAACCAGCCGCTGTTCCAGCCGGCCCAACACACCGAGTGGCGCCAGCGGCTCAAGCGCCTGCGCTTGCGGAGGCGTCGATGATCGCCCTCTGGCCACACTGGCTGCGCCCCTGGTTCGTGTTGCTGCTGCCGTTGCTGGGCTGGTTGCTCTGGCAACTGTGGCATCGACAGAAACGGGTGGGCCGCTGGCAGATGATCCTGCCGCCTGCCTTCCATGCCGTGCTGCTCAGCGGTGGCAGCGGCCGTGAAAGCCGGTTGCCATGGATTGCCCTGGGCCTGGGTTGGCTGTTGATCGTGCTGGCGTTGCTGGGGCCGAGCTGGGCGCGGGTCGAACAGACCAGCCAGAAACCCGCCGACCCGCTGGTGGTGGTACTGGAACTGACCCCGGAAATGCTCGCCACCGATGTCCCGCCCACGCGCCTGGAACAAGCCCGGCGCAAGGTCCTGGACCTGCTGCACAACCGCAGCGATGCCCAGACCGCGATCATCGTCTATGCCGGCAGCGCCCACACGCTGGTGCCGCTGTCCGACGACCTGTCCACCAGCGCCAACCTGCTCGAAGCCCTCGCCCCGTCGATCATGCCCCAAGGCGGTCATCGTGCCGACCTGGCGGTCCACAAGGCCATGGCCCTGCTGGATCAGGGTGAGCTCGGCCACGGCCGGATCCTGCTGATCGGTTCGTCGCTGAACGAGCAGGAACGTGCAGGCATTCGCCAGGTACTGGATGGTTCCGCCACCCAATGGCTGATGCTGGGTATCGGTACCCGGGAAGGCGCACCAGTGGCCCAGGAAGATGGCAGTTACCTCAAGGATGCCCAGGGTGCGATCCTGGTGCCACGGTTGGACAGCCCGGCCCTCAAGGCCTTCGCCAACGAGTTGGACGGCCGCTACCGGCCGGCGCGGCTGGACGATAGCGACCTGCGTGGCCTGGGCCTGCTGGACGGTCCTCGCCACCTGCGCAGCGATGGGCAAACGTTGCGCCTGGACACCTGGGCCGACCAGGGCTATTGGCTGCTCCTGCCCCTGTTGCTGCTGGCCGCCTGCGCCGGGCGGCGAGGCTGGCTGTTCTGCCTGCCGTTGCTGTTCGTGTTGCCGCAGACTGGCCACGCCTTCGAATTCCAGGACCTGTGGTTGCGCGCCGACCAACAGGGCCAGCACTTACTCAAGCAAAAACGCCCCGCCGAGGCCGCCGCGCATTTCGAGGACAGCCAGTGGCAAGGTGTTGCCCTGTACGAAGCCGGCCAATACAGCGAAGCCGCCCGGCGCTTCGCCGAAGGCAACGACGCCCGCGCGCACTACAATCGTGGCAACGCCCTGGCCCGCAGCGGTGAACTGGAAGCAGCGCTGGATGCCTATGAGCAAGCCCTGGAGTTGCAGCCCGACCTGCGCCCTGCCCAGACCAACAGGGCCCTGGTGCAGAGCCTGTTGAACGAGCAGGCACCGCCGGCGCCAGAACCCAAGCCCAACGAAAGCAAGGAACCGGGCCCCGCCGAGCAAGCGCCGGATGCCGATTCACCCAGCCAGTCTTCCGAACCGGGGCAGCCCTCCTCCGAGGCAACCGCGACGCCGGACGAATCCCAGCCCCCGCGAACGGCACAACCGCCCACCGCCCAGGATGTACCGGGCAGCGAGCTACCGGACGAGCAGACCACCACCCCGCCGCTGCGCCCCGCCGCCGGCCAGCGCAATGAAGAAGAACAACGCCAGGCCCTGGAACAATGGCTGCGCCAGATCCCGGACAATCCTGGCGAGCTGCTCAGGCGTAAATTCTGGTATGAACAGCAAAGCCATCAGGCCCAGGGAAAAACCCCATGACCCGCTTCACCGCCTACCTACTCATCTTGCTGCTCTGGGCCTCTGGAACCCAGGCTGCACAGCTGACTGCCAGTGTCGATCGCAGCCGCCTGAACTCCGGGGAAACGGTGGAACTGACCCTGGAATCCAACGATGCCACGTTGTTCGGCAAACCCGACCTCGGCCCGCTCCAGGCCCTGTTCGACGTGCGCGGCACCCGCCAGGTCAACCAGTTGACGACCCTCGACGGTGAGAACCGCGCCACCACCCGCTGGATCATTACCCTGCTGCCACGCCAGAGCGGCACCGTGATCATTCCCCCGCTGCAACTGGGCGAGGTGACCAGCCAGCCGATCACCTTGCAAGTGATCGAAAGCGAAACCCGCAACGCATCGGGGACCCTGGCGCCGGTGTTCATCGAGGCCAGTCTCGACCAGACCCACGTGTACGTGCAGGCCCAGGCGATCCTGACCCTGCGCATCTACCATTCGGTGTCGCTGTACGACGACAGCAGCCTGACGCCGTTGCACATCCCCGATGCTCGCACCGAACAACTGGGCGAATCGCGCACTTATGAAAAGGTCATCAACGATGTGCGCCACGGCGTGATCGAACTGCGCTACGGCATCTATCCGCAGCGCAGCGGTGAACTGACGATTCCGGCCCAGACCTTCAGCGCCACCCTGGTCGAGCCGGTGGCCCAGGACGCGGTGCCTTCGGGGCCGAAACCCGGCCAACTGATGCGCGTCAGTTCCGAGCAACTGCGGCTGACCGTCAACCCCAAGCCCGCCAGCTACCCAGCCGATGTGCCCTGGCTGCCAGCACGCAGTCTGTCCTTGAGCGAGAGCTGGAGCCCCGAACCGACTCACAGCCAGGTCGGCGATTCCCTGACCCGCAGCCTGACCCTGGAAGCCGAAGGCCTGGCCAGTGCCCAGTTGCCGCCCCTCCCGGCCACCGAGATCAATGGCTTGCGGCGCTATCCGGACCAGCCGGTACTCAGCAGCCGCAGCAGTGAACGCGGGCTGGTGGGCAGCCGCGAAGACCGCGAGGCGCTGGTGCCCAACCGCAGCGGCACCATCGAATTGCCACCGGTGGAAGTGGTCTGGTGGAACACCCTGGAAGACCACCTGGACCGCACCAGCCTGCCGGCGCGGACCCTGCAAGTGGCGAATAACCCAAGCCTGATGGTGGATACGCCGGCGGGTACGGCGCAGATCGTGACGACGGTCGACAGCGAGACCCTGTGGTATTGGCAACTGAGCACTTTCATCCTGGCTTGCACGACACTGCTCGGCTTTGGCTTGTGGTGGCGCGCCCGTTGGCAACCGGCCATCCTGCGCTCGACCCAGGCCGGGCCGAGCCCGCGCACTCTGCTGGACGACCTCAAGCGCGCCTGCCTGGCCAACGATCCACACGCCACCCGCCAGGCCCTGGACGCCTGGGCCCGGCAGCAACCGGAAACCCTGGCCGACATGGCCGCGCGGTTCGTGCCGTTGTCCGACGCCCTCGACGGCCTCAACGGCGCGCTCTACAGCGAAACCGGCCAGCATTGGCAAGGCGAAGACCTGTGGCGGGCCATTCGCACCATCCCGCCCACCGAAGGGGCGCTGGATTCGGCCGGTGATTCGGGATTGCCGCCGCTTTATCCTAAATAAACCGCTCCTTTTTGTAGCTTTCGAGCTTTTGAGCTTTTGAGCTTTTGTGGCGAGGGAGCTTGCTCCCGCTCGATTGCGCAGCAATCGCAAAACAAGGGCCGCTGCGCAGCCCAGCGGGAGCAAGCTCCCTCGCCACAGGATTGCGCTGCAGCAGATACCTCGAAGTTGAACAAGTCCTCCCCCCAGTTTCCCAGTAAACTCTGCTTCTTTTAGCCGCCCTTCTCTTCACCGCGGCCATCATCTGTTTCCTGGAGTTTACCTTGCGTCTGTTTCACACCTCCGACTGGCACCTGGGGCAAAACCTGCACGGCCAGGAGCGCGATTTCGAACACGCCTGTTTCCTCGACTGGCTGCTGCGTCAGCTGACCCACGAAAAACCCGACGTACTGCTGATCGCCGGGGATATCTTCGACACCGTCAACCCGCCGGTCAAAGCCCAGGAGCGGCTCTACGATTTCATCGTCAGCGCCCATGAGCAAAACGCCAACCTGACCATCGTGATGATCGCTGGCAACCATGACTCCGGCTCGCGGATCGAGTTGCCGGCGCCGCTGATGCGCCGCTTGCGTACCCATGCCTTGGGTCGGGTGTTGTGGCTGGACGACGGGCAACTGGACGTCGAGCGCCTGCTGCTGCCATTGCCCGACGCCAAGGGCAAGGTCAAGGCGTGGTGCCTGGCCCTGCCGTTCCTGCGCCCCGCCGAAGTCACCGGCGCGCAACTGGGTGACGACTACCTGCGCGGTATCGGCCAGGTCCATGAATGGCTGATCGCCGCCGCCAACAGCAAGCGCAA
This sequence comes from Pseudomonas sp. FP2300, assembly GCF_030687595.1. Taxonomy (NCBI): domain Bacteria; kingdom Pseudomonadati; phylum Pseudomonadota; class Gammaproteobacteria; order Pseudomonadales; family Pseudomonadaceae; genus Pseudomonas; species Pseudomonas sp. FP2300. The sequence goes on along the minus strand of NZ_CP117440.1, from coordinate 3,042,141 downwards.
GAAAGGCCAGGCCCTGATCGCCATCAGTCACGCACACATGGCCGGCGGTTCGGTGTCCGAGGATTCCGAACGCAGCCTGATCATCGGCAACGCCGAGGCCCTGCCCGCCAGCCTGTTCGGCCCCACCATCAGCTACGTCGCCCTCGGCCACTTGCACAAGCCGCAGAAGGTCAACGGTGAAGAGCGCATCCGCTACAGTGGCTCGCCAATCCCGCTGTCATTCTCGGAGATCGGCTATCAGCATCAGATCCTCGACATCACCCTGGACGGCGACACCCTGGTCAAGGTCGAGCCACGCCTGATTCCCCGGGCCGTCAACCTGCAACGCCTGGGTCCGGCACCGCTGGCCGAGATCCTGGCGCAGCTCAAGGACCTGCCCGACATCGACCTGCTGGCCGACATCCATCGTCAACCCTGGCTGGAAGTGCGGGTGCGCCTCGACGAACCGCAACCCGACCTGCGTCACCAGGTTGAAACCGCGTTGCAAGGCAAGGCCGTACGCCTGGTACGGATCGCTGCCGAATACGCCGGCAACGGTGGCACCGGCAGTGCTGATGACGGCGGCGCGCTGGTGGAGCTGGATCAACTCAGCCCGCAGGAGCTGTTCAGCCGCGCCTGGCTGGACACCTACGGCAACGAAGTGGACGAACAGACCCTCAAGGATTTTGCCGTGCTATTGCAAGACGTGCAGATGGAGAGCGAGCAACCATGAAGATTCTCGCGATCCGCCTCAAGAACCTGGCGTCCCTGGCCGGGCCTTTTGAAATCGATTTCACCGCCGAACCCTTGGCCAGCGCCGGCCTGTTCGCCATCACCGGCCCCACCGGCGCCGGCAAGAGCACCCTGCTCGACGCCTTGTGCCTGGCGCTGTTCGGCGCCGTGCCACGTCTCAATAACACCGGACGCGACGCCAAGGTGCCGGACGTCGATGGCGAAATCGCCACAGGCGACCCGCGCACGCTATTGCGCCGTGGTACCGGCGATGGCTATGCCGAAGTGGATTTTCGCGGCATCGACGGGCGCCGCTATCGGGCCCGCTGGGAAGCCAATCGCGCCCGGGAAAAGGCCGGTGGCAAGTTGCAAGCCAGCCGCCAGAGCCTGCGGGACCTGGACAACGATCAACTGCTGGCGAGCCAGAAAGGCGAGTACAAGGCCCAGCTCGAAGCCGCCCTGGGCCTGAATTTCGAACAGTTCACCCGCGCCGTGCTGCTGGCCCAGAGCGAGTTCAGCGCGTTCCTCAAGGCCGATGACAACGACCGCAGCGAACTGCTGGAAAAACTCACCGACACCGCCCTGTACACCCGCCTCGGCCGCCGTGCCTTCGACAAGGCCAAGCAAGCCAAGGAAACCCACAAGCAGTTGCAGGACCAGGCTACCGGCGTGACACCGCTGGCCCCGGAGACCCGGGCCGAACTGGATCAGCGCTTCAACGACGCCCAGCAGCAACTCAAGGCCCAACAGGCACAACTCAAGCAGTTGGAGCTGCAACACACCTGGCTCAAGGACCTGCGCCAGTTGCAGGACGAACACGCCAGCGCCGCCGAACAACTGCAACAGGCCCAGGTCGATTGGGATGCGCTGGCCGACGAACGCCTGAAATTGACGCGCCTGGAACAACTGGCGCCCCAGCGGCATCAGTTCATTCGTCAGACGGAACTGACCCGCCAGCTCGAACCGTTGGCGGTGCAGATCCAGCAACTCACCCAGCAGCAGATCGACTTGCAGGCACAGCAGACCACGCTGGAGAAGGACCTGGCCAATGCGCAACTGGCACTGACCACCGCTCGCCAGCACAGCAGCGACAGCGCGCCGTTGCTGCGTCAGGCCTTCGACGAGCAAAGTACCCTCGCCCGCCTCGCCAGGGACGTCAGCCAGAGCGCCGAGCGCCAGGAACAGGCGCAACAAGCTTGCAGCGAAGGCCAACGCACGATTGACAGCCTGCTCGAACAGCAAAGGCTGGTGGCCGAGCGCTTGCTGCGGATCGCCGGCGAGCTTGAACAAAGCACGCACCTGGCACCGCTGAGCGATGCCTGGAACGCCTATCGCGATCGCCTCCAACAACTGATGCTGATCGGCAATCGCTTGAACAAGGGCCAGGCCGAACTCACCGCCCTGGAACAAAGCGCCGCGCGCGCCGTCGAGGCGCTGGCAAACCAGCGACAAAACCTCGAAGTGCTCTATAAAGAAGCCGGCGCTGAACCGGAAGCGGTGGCCGAACAGATCCAGTTGCTCGGCAACCTTCTGCAAGACAACCGCAAGCAACTACGCGCCTTCGAAGACCTGACCCGGTTGTGGGCCAGTCAGCAAGAGTTGGACAAACGCGGGGCCGAGCTTGAGCAGCGCCAGCAACGAGCGCTGCAGGAACGTGACCGGCTGGTGCGTGAAGGCGGCGAAGCCAAGGCCGAACTGACCATTGCCGAACAGACCCTGACCGTCACCCGGGAACTGCTGGAGCGTCAGCGCCTGGCCCGCAGTGAAAGCGTCGAGCAACTGCGCGCGCAGTTGCAGGACGAGCAACCGTGCCCGGTGTGCGGCAGCGTCGAGCATCCTTACCATCAGCCCGAAGCCCTGCTGCAAAGCCTCGGGCGCTTCGATGAAACCGAAGAGGCCAACGTCCGCAAGGCCGTCGACCTGCTCAATGAAAAAGTCATCGACCTGCGGGCCCAATACAGTGGCGTCATCGCCCAACTCAAGGAGCTCAAGCAGCAGCAGGAACAACTCGCCGCCCAGCAACAAAGCCTGGCGCCCAGCCTTGAAGCCCACCCGCTGTCGACGCAATTGCTGGCCCAGGATTCGAACAAACGCGACGCCTGGCTGGCGCAGCAGAACAGCCAGTTGCACCAGCACATCAACCAGGACGAACAACGGCAAACCGCCCTGCTGACCCTGCAACAGGACGCCGCGCGCCTGGCGCAGCAACTGCGCAATGCCGAAACGGCCAGCCAGCAGGCATCACAGCAACTGAGCAACCAGCAGCAGGAACTGGCCCGTGATCGCCAGCGCCTGGACGATGAGTTGCATCACTTCAGCGCCTTGTTGCCAGCAGACACGTTGCAGGCCTTGCGCACCGAGCCCGCCGCCACCTTCATGCAGCTCGACCAGCAGATCGCCCAACGCCTGGAGCAATTGGAACAGCAGCGTGACGAGCTCGGCGAACAACTCCAGCGTCAGCAAACCCTGGAGAAGGAACAGGACCGCCAGCAGACCCGCGTGCAGCAATTGGAATCGGCGCAGCAGCAATTCAAGGCCCTGACCGAACAACATCACGCTTGCCAGGAAAAACTCACACACCTGCTGGGCTCACACGCCAGCGCCGAACAGTGGCAGCAACAACTCGATCAGGCCCTGGAACAGGCTCGTCTTGGCGAAGCAGCGGCCAATCAACAGCTGCAGCAATTGCGCAACAACCTCGTGCAACTGGCCGCCGAACTCAAGGCCCGGCAGGAACAGGCCCAGTCCCTAGACAGCGAACTCCAGGCCCTGGCAACGGGCATCGCGCAATGGCGCACGACCCATCCCGAACTGGACGACGCCTCTCTCGAGGCCCTGCTCAGCCTCGACGAACAGCCCGTCAGCCAGTTGCGCCAACGCTTGCTCAACAGCGAGAAAGCCATCGAACAGGCCCGCGTACTGCTCACCGAACGCGAGCAGCGCCTGCAAAACCACCAGGCCCAGCACAACGGCAACCTGGCGCCCGAACAACTCGCCCAGGCCCTCGCCGACTTGCAGGCCCAATTCGCCGTCAGCGAACAGCGTTGCGCCGAATTGCGCGCCGAACAGGCCGAGGACCAACGCCGACAGAACGCCAACCAGGCCCTGGCCCAGCAGATCGACCAGGCCTACACCGAGTACCAACGCTGGGCACGCCTGGATGCGCTGATCGGCTCGGCCACCGGCGACCGCTTCCGCAAGCTGGCCCAGGCCTACAACCTCGATTTGCTGGTGCACCACGCCAACGCCCAACTGAGGCAGTTGGTGCGCCGCTACCGGCTCAAGCGTGGCGGCAGCATGCTCGGGCTGCTGGTGATGGACACGGAAATGGGCGATGAACTGCGCTCGGTGCATTCGTTGTCCGGCGGCGAGACTTTCCTGGTCTCCCTCGCCCTGGCGTTGGGCCTGGCCTCGATGGCGTCCAGCACCCTGAAGATCGAATCGCTGTTCATCGACGAAGGTTTTGGCAGCCTCGATCCTGAATCCCTGCAACTGGCGATGGACGCCCTCGACGGACTGCAGGCCCAAGGTCGCAAGGTCGCGGTGATTTCCCACGTGCAGGAAATGCACGAGCGGATCCCGGTACAGATCCAGGTCCGGCGTCAGGGCAACGGCTTGAGCACGGTGGAGGTGACATGAGCCACGCCACGCTCTATTCCTTCCGGCGCTGTCCCTACGCGATGCGGGCGCGCATGGCATTGCGCTATAGCGCGGTCGAGGTGGAGATTGTCGAGGTCAGCCTGAAGGCCAAGCCAGCCGAGATGCTCGCACTCTCCAGCAAAGGCACGGTGCCGGTGCTACAGGTCGATGGTCGGGTGATCGATGAAAGCCTGGATATCATGCGCTGGGCCTTGGCGCAGCAGGACCCGGATAATTGGAGATTGCTCGGCGACCCCGAAGGCCAGGCGTTGACGGCAGCGTTGATCGAGGAAAACGACCAGGTCTTCAAGCTGCATCTGAACCGCTACAAATACCCTGAGCGCCATCCTGAACACTCGGTGGAGCACTATCGGGTCGAGGGCGAGGTCTTTCTGCGCCGGCTGGAAGCATTACTTGAAACCCGGCCATTCCTGGCGGCGGATCACCAGAGCCTGGCCGATGTGGCGCTGATGCCGTTCGTGCGCCAGTTCGCCCATGTCGACCGTGAATGGTTCGCCCAGGCGCCCTACCCGCGGCTACAGGACTGGTTGCAAAGGTTTCTGGAGTCCGAGCTGTTCATGGCGATAATGGCCAAGTAACTGCCTGCACACAGCCCTGTGGCGAGGGGCACTTCTGTGGGAGCAAGGCTTGCCCGCGATGCAGACGCCTCAGTCCCTGAAAAGAACCGCGTCATCGTTCATCGCGAGCAAGCTTTGCTCCCACAGAGAAAATCAACCTCCACTACGGGCAAGCCTTGCTCTCGCAAAATCTCTAAGCAGACCCACTCAGTCACTCAGCAAACTCAACAATCGCTCACGCGCCACTTCCAACTCAGCGGAATCCGGCTGAGCGGCTGAAACAATTGGAGTCGAGTAGAGAAACAGCAGCATCACTGCCAGACGCATCGCCATGGTGTCGATCCTTATCGGTAAAGGAGTCAATTTGTCAGCGTCAAATTTAAACACATGGCCAAGTGATATTACAGTAGGATTTCACTGGAAACGGCGAAGCCTGCGATCTTTTCTCTCCACCTGAACGTCAGGGAAGATGAAAAGATCGCAGGCTTCTGTCGTTGGGCGATATTTCAGTGTTGGGTCTTGTGGTCCAACGCGGCATAGAAGTTGGCGCTTTGTTGCAGGTATTTCTCGGTGTAGCTCTGGGTGCGGTTTCTTTTGTCGCTGATCTCGATGTTGGCACTGGCTGGCAGCGCCACGGTGGCGGAGATAGCGGAAGCGGCGATTACAGAGAAGAGATTCAGATTCATGGCGGTAGACCTCGGATTCAGTTGGCTGGCTTGCCCGGTTGGGCCGTGAAGCAAACTTACGCGCCGAGGCGTCTCGTCTTGAAATGCTTTGTAGTACTAGCGAATATCAGTCTCGTTGATACAACGGCGCGGGCCACGAAAAACGCGGCCTGCGGTCTATTGACGGACGATGAACTTCAGGTCGCTGGGGGCATCCACCGGCAATTTCTGCACGGTTTTACCCAGCAGGCCGGTCTTGGAATCGCGCTCGAGCACCACGATCTGGTTGCTCTTCTGGTTGGCGATCAGCAGGAACTTGCCACTCGGATCGAGACTGAACTCCCGAGGATGATCGCCTTCGACCGAGCGACGCTGAAGCTCTTTCAGCGTGCCGGCGACCGGGTCGATGGCGAACACCAGTATTTCATTGGTGGTGCCACGATTGCTGACGTAGAGAAACTTCCCGTCCCCGGAAGCATGCAGCGCGGCTGCCGCCCTACCCGGCTGAGGTTTGCCAGCCGCCAGGTCCACCAATTGGCGCTGGGTCAGGTGTCCGTCCTGGTAATCGAACACAGCCACTTGCGCGCTCATTTCCATGGTCAGCCAGGCATGCTTGCCATCGGCGCTGAACAGCAGGTGACGCGGGCCGCTGCCGGGTGGTAACTGCACGAAGGCAGGGGCGGCGGCGGTCAACGGTAGTTCGGGATTGGCCTTGGGGTCATAGCGGTAGATGAACACCTTGTCCGCCCCCAGGTCGTTGGCGAATACGTACTTGCCATCTGGAGAGGACACGGCGGCATGCACATGGGCCGACATCTGCCGCTCGGGATTGACCCGGCTCGGCTGATGGCTGCTCAACTGCACCGGGGGTGACAACTTGCCGTCAGCGGCCACCGGCAACACCGCCAGGGTGCCACCCGGGTCTTCCACCACCGAATAGTTGCTGACCAGCAAATGACGGCCATCGCCGCTGAGGCTGGAATGAGTCGGCTCGTTGCCCAGGGACTGCACCTGGTTGATCAGGCTCAGTTCGTGGGTCTTCGGGTCGATGGTGTAACTGCTGACCTTGCCCACCGGGTCTCTCTGGCCCGGACCGTTTTCGTTGACCACGAACAGCCGCGTCAGGTCGGGCGAGAGAGTCAACCACGAAGGGTTGTCCGTCTTGATGACTTGCAAGGGATTGGCATCGAGCTGGCCGGTGCGACTGTCGAATTGCAAGCGGTAGATGCCCTGGCTCTGGCCGGCGGTGTAGGACCCCACCAGCAGTTGATGACGTTCGTTGGTATCGGCCTGAACGCCCATGGCACCCAAGCTGCCAGCCATCAACAGCGGCCAGAAACTACGCATCTTCATGTTCCTCATCCTCATCGTCGTGGCCGCTGGTCGCTTCCACGCACTCCAAGTGGTGGTCGCCCGAATCGCTGGTGATGATCCAGTGATTCTCGGCTTTGTCGAACGTCGCGGCCTGCATTTGCGTCGGCGTGAAACGCCAGTGCTCGCGGGTGCGGCCGTTCATGCACTCGACGTGCAATTGCTCCTGCTCGTCGAGGTAAAAATCGAACGCGTGCAACCTGTCGATAATCAGCATGTCGCAGGATTCGAGGGCGAGCAGGAGGGGGGCGGTTACGGCAGTCATGGTGATCAGTCGGTCATTGGGAAAGTTGCCATGATAACCCAATGTGGGAGTGGGCCTTGGGCCATAAGGTTCGAAAGCACTTTCGCCTGCCAGATCGCCATCGCGAGCAGGCTCGCTCCCACACTTGGATTTTCAGCGAACACAAACTCTGTATTCACTAGAGATCCCCTGTGGAAGCGAGCCTGCTCGCGATGGCTGCAGCAACTGCCTCACCGCGAAGGTCAGAGCGCCTCGCGTCCCGGCACCCCATCCACCAACCGCAGGATCCCCAACGGGTTGGCATTCTTCAGCGGCTCGGGCAACAGGCTGTCGGGATAGTTCTGGAAGCACACCGGACGCAGGAAACGATCGATCGCCAAAGTCCCCACCGAAGTACCACGGGCATCCGACGTCGCCGGGTAAGGCCCGCCGTGAACCATCGAATCACACACTTCCACCCCGGTCGGATAACCGTTGAGCAGGATGCGACCGACCTTCTGTTCCAACAACGGCGTCAATTCGCTGAAGCGTTCGAAATCCGCCGGTTCGCCGATCATCGTTGCGGTCAGTTGACCGTGCAGGCCGTTCAGCGCGGCGGTCAGTTGCGCCTGGTCGGCGACTTCGACAAACACCGTGGTGGGGCCGAACACTTCTTCTTGCAGCGCTTCGTCACCCTTGATCAACAGACTGGCGTCGGCCTTGAACAGCTGCGGCTGGGCCTGGTTGCCCTGCTGCTCGCGCCCGGCCAGGCGTTCGATGCCCGGGTGAGCCAGCAGTTTTTGCAGGCCCTTGCCGTAGCTTTGCAGCGTGCCGGCGTTGAGCATGGTCTGGGGCGCCTGGTCGCCGATCAGCGCGGCGACCTGCTGGGTGAAGGCCGTGAATTGCGGCGAGCGAATGCCAATCACCAGGCCCGGGTTGGTACAGAACTGACCGCAGCCCTGCACCACCGAAGCGGTCAGGTCGCGAGCGATACTTTCGGCGCGGGTCTCCAGCGCTTGCGGCAGCATGATCACTGGGTTGATGCTCGACATTTCGGCAAACACCGGAATCGGCTGTGGCCGTGCGGCCGCCATGTCGCACAGGGCACGCCCGCCCTTGAGGGAGCCGGTGAAGCCCACGGCCTGGATCGCCGGATGCTTGACCAGCCACTCGCCGACGCCACCGCCGTAGATCATGTTGAACACACCGGCCGGCATCGCGGACTTTTCAGCCGCACGGATAATTGCATCGGCCACGTGCTCGGCGGTCGCCATGTGCCCGCTGTGGGCCTTGAACACCACGGGGCAACCGGCGGCCAGGGCCGACGCCGTGTCGCCACCGGCCGTGGAGAACGCCAGGGGGAAGTTGCTGGCGCCGAACACCGCCACCGGGCCCAGGCCGATGCGGTACTGACGCAGGTCCGGACGGGGCAACGGCGTGCGCTCCGGCAAGGCCCGGTCGATGCGCGCACCGTAGAAATCGCCACGGCGCAAGACCTTGGCGAACAGACGCATCTGGCCGCTGGTGCGACCGCGCTCGCCCTGGATCCGCGCCGCCGGCAATGCGGTTTCACGGCAGACTACGGCGACGAACTCATCGCCCAGGGCATCCAGTTCATCGGCAATGGCTTCGAGGAACTCGGCGCGACGCACCGCGCTCAGGCTGCGATAGGCCGGATAAGCAGCAGCGGCGGCCTTGGCGGCGGCGTCGACTTCTTCTGCCGTGGCCTGGATGAAATCATGGGGCAAGGCTTCGCCGGTGCTGGCGTCGACGCTCTGCAGGCGAGTCTGGCCGGCCGCGCTGCGCGCCCCGCCGATGTAGTTGTGGCCAAGGATCTGGTTCATCGCAAGTCTCCTTTAAAGTGTGCCGATAGTACCCGGGTTGAACACCGCGTCCACCGGGGCAATGCCGTTGACCAGCGGCGCGCCGAACTCAGCCTGGCTGATTTCGAACACATCCCCCGGCTGCGTGCGGATGCCGTCGGCGAACGACAGGGTCGCGGTGCCGAAGAAGTGAACGTGGACATCCCCCGGGCGCAGGAACTGACTGTACTTGAAATGGTGGAATTCCAGGTTTTCCAGGCTGTGGCACATGTTCGCCTCGCCGCTGAGGAATTCGTTCTGCCACAGCACTTCGCCGTTGCGCAGGATACGACTGGTCCCGGACAGATGTTGAGGCAATTCACCCACGCGAAGTTCCGGGCCAAAACTGCAACTGCGCAATTTCGAATGGGCCAGGTACAGGTAATTCTTGCGCTCCATCACGTGGTCGGAAAACTCGTTGCCCACCGCAAAGCCCAGGCGATACGGCTTGCCGTCATGGCCGATGACATACAGGCCACTGATTTCCGGCTCCTCGCCCGCGTCTTCGGCGAACGGCGGCAGCGGGAACGGATGGCCCGGACGGACCACAATACTGCCGTCGCCCTTATAGAACCATTCCGGTTGCACACCGGCCTGCCCGGCCTCGGGCTTGCCGCCCTCCACACCCCACTTGAAGATGCGCATGGTGTCGGTCATGGTCGCTTCGTCGCCAGCCTGCTGGTGCATCTTGTCCCGGGCCGAGGCACTGCCCAGGTGGGTCAGGCCGGTGCCGCTGACCAGCAGGTGCGCCGGGTCCGGGTGATCCAGTGGAGGCAGGATGCGCAGCTCAGCGAGCAACCGCGCGTAGTCATGGCTGGCGCCCAAGCCCAGGCTGTTGACCTGCTGCTCAAGCTTCACACCGGCCTCGATGGCCGCCAGCGCCAGGTCGCGCACGCTCCCGGCGCCCTGCACTTCCCGTACTTGCTCGCCATCGACCACACCGACGCGGCGCTCGCCGTCAGGCAATTCGAACTGAACTAAACGCATGGATTTTCTCCCTGTAAACAAAACTTGAATTCGGTGCGGTCCCCTGTGGGAGCGAGCCTGCTCGCGATGCGATCTCACAGTCGACATCATGGGTGAATGTAAAACCGCTATCGCGAGCAGGCTCGCTCCCACAGTTTGATCGGGGTCGACCCGCAAATTTATGTACGCGTTGCCCCCCGGGCGCTGGCCGCGAATTGATCCGCCGGCAGCACATGCTTGCGCTCCAGCAACCGATACACCACGCCGGTCAACACCAGGCCAAAGACCATCACACCCGACAGGAAATACAGCCCGGAAGCCAGGTTGCCGGTGTACTCCTTCAACGCGCCGATCACGAACGGCCCGATGTAACCACCCAGGTTGCCCACCGAGTTGATCAGCGCTATACCCGCCGCCGCACTGGCGCCGGCAAAGAATCGCCCGGGCAAGGTCCAGAACACCGCAGTGCAGGAAAACAGCGCGAACGCCACCAGGCACAGCGCCGCCAATTGCAACACCGGCACCGACAACCAGGCGCTGAGGAACAGGCCGATGGCGCCCAGCACGTACAACACGGCCAGGTGACCGTAGCGATCGTTCAGGCGGTCGGAACTGCGGGGAATGATCAGCAGGCCGACGATGCCGAAGATGTACGGCACCGACGACACGAAGCCGGTCACCAAATCACTGCCGCCGAACTGTTTGATCAGCGTTGGCAGCCACAAGCCCAGGCCGTAAATGCTCAAGGTCACCGGCAGATAGAACAGTGCCAGCAGCAAGACACGCTTGTCTTTCAAGGCGTGCAGCGGGTTGCCATGGCGAGTCTGACCATATTCCTGTAAGTCTTTTTTCAGCTCACCGGTCAGCCAGTCCTTCTCGGCCTGGTCCATCCATTTCACTTGTTGCGGGCCATCCGGCAGGTAACGCAGCACCGGCCAGGTCAACAGCACCGCTGGCAGGCCGATGACGATGAACAGCCACTGCCAGCCGTGCAGGCCAAGGATGCCGTCCATGCCCAGCAAGCCACCGGACACCGGGCCGGTGATCATCATCGCGATGGGTTGGGAAAGAATGAACAGGCCCAGGATCTTGCCGCGATGGCGCACCGGAAACCATTGGGTGATGTAGTACAGCACGCCCGGGAAGAACCCGGCTTCGGCCGCGCCCAGCAAAAAGCGCATCACATAGAAGCTATGCGGGCCTTGGACGAACGCCATGCCGATGGTGATGGCGCCCCAGGTGATCATGATCCGGGCGAACCAGCGCCGGGCTCCGAAGCGTTCGAGCATCAGGTTGCTGGGGATCTCCAGCAGGAAATACCCGATGAAAAACAGCCCTGCGCCCAGGCCGTAGGCGGCATCGCCAATACCGATGTCAGCGCCCATGTGCAGCTTGGCAAAGCCCACGGCAGAGCGGTCTACATAGGCGATCAGGTACAGCAGGATCAGGAAGGGAATCAGTTTCAGCGTGATGCGACGAATAAGCCGCAATTCCTGGCTCATGGGACCGGTCTCCGATTGTTGTTGTTATGGAACCTCGGGGGATTTCTCTCGCCAATGACAGCCAGGACAATCCCTCCGTTGAATCGGACTATATAGTAATACTATTTACCCAACAACACTTCCAAACCGCGTAAATTGCGCTTATGTTACGCTTCAGCTCGAACAATATAGTCATACAATAAGAGAATCGATCATGTCTGATAAGAAACCCTCCCTGCGCTCGGCCCAATGGTTTGGCACCGCCGACAAAAACGGCTTCATGTACCGCAGCTGGATGAAAAATCAGGGCATCGCCGACCATCAGTTCCATGGCAAGCCAATCATCGGCATCTGTAACACCTGGTCGGAGCTGACGCCGTGCAACGCGCACTTCCGGCAGATCGCCGAGCACGTCAAGCGCGGCGTGATCGAGGCCGGGGGCTTCCCGGTGGAATTTCCGGTGTTCTCCAACGGCGAATCGAACCTGCGCCCCACTGCCATGCTGACCCGCAACCTGGCGAGCATGGACGTGGAAGAGGCGATTCGCGGCAACCCGATTGACGGCGTGGTGTTGCTCACCGGTTGCGACAAGACCACTCCAGCCCTGCTGATGGGCGCCGCCAGTTGCGACGTACCGGCTATCGTCGTCACCGGCGGGCCAATGCTCAATGGCAAGCACAAGGGCCAGGACATCGGTTCGGGCACGGTGGTCTGGCAATTGAGCGAGCAGGTCAAGGCCGGCACCAGCACCATCGACGATTTCCTCGCGGCCGAGGGCGGCATGTCTCGCTCGGCCGGCACCTGTAACACCATGGGTACCGCCTCGACCATGGCCTGCATGGCCGAAGCCCTCGGTACGTCCCTGCCCCACAACGCGGCCATTCCAGCCGTGGACGCGCGCCGTTACGTGCTGGCGCACATGTCCGGCATGCGTGCGGTGGAAATGGTCCGTGAAGACTTGAAGCTGTCGAAGATCCTGACCAAGGAAGCCTTCGAGAATGCCATCCGCGTCAACGCCGCCATCGGTGGCTCGACCAACGCGGTGATCCACCTCAAAGCCATTGCCGGGCGCATCGGCGTGCAACTGGACCTGGACGACTGGACCCGCATCGGTCGTGGCATGCCGACCATCGTCGACCTGCAGCCGTCCGGACGCTTCCTGATGGAAGAGTTCTACTATGCCGGCGGTCTGCCCGCCGTGCTGCGCCGTCTCGGTGAAGCGAACCTGATCCCCCATCCGAACGCCCTGACCGTCAACGGCAAGAGCCTCGGCGAGAACACCAAGGACGCACCGATCTACGGCCAGGACGAAGTCATCCGCACCCTGGACAACCCGATCCGCGCCGACGGCGGCATCTGCGTGCTGCGCGGCAACCTGGCGCCGCTGGGTGCGGTGCTCAAGCCGTCCGCCGCGACGCCGGAGCTGATGCAACATCGCGGTCGCGCAGTGGTGTTCGAGAACTTCGACGAGTACAAGGCCCGCATCAACGACCCGGAACTGGACGTGGACGCCAACTCGATCCTGGTGATGAAAAACTGTGGACCGAAGGGTTATCCGGGCATGGCCGAAGTCGGCAACATGGGCCTGCCGGCCAAGCTGCTGGCCCAGGGCGTGACCGACATGGTGCGGATTTCCGACGCACGCATGAGCGGCACTGCCTACGGCACCGTGGTGCTGCACGTGGCACCGGAAGCCGCTGCTGGCGGACCTCTGGCCGCGGTGAAGGAAGGTGACTGGATCGAGCTCGATTGCGCCAGCGGCCGCCTGCACCTGGACATCCCGGACGCCGAACTTGCCGCGCGCCTGGCCGACCTGCCGCCACCGCAGAACCTGTTGGTGGGCGGCTACCGCCAGCTGTACATCGACCATGTGCTGCAAGCGGACCAGGGTTGTGACTTCGACTTCCTGGTGGGCTGCCGTGGCGCCGAGGTGCCTCGCCACTCCCATTGACTCCATCCATCCCCTTGTGGCATCCCCCTGTGGGATGCAAGCTTTTGTGGGAGCTGAGCTTGCTCGCGATTGCGGTGTGCCAGACAACAGAGATATTGACTGGAAGGGCCTCATCGCGAGCAAGCTCAGCTCCCACATAAGCTCCCACAATGGGGTCTGCATCCACCTCAAAAAATCGCACTAGCGACCCGCCATCGCTGCGCCTGCTATCATGCGCAGCATCCCCTTCGCACAGGATCGCGCCATCCCCCATGGATTACCGTAAACCCTCCGACCGCAAAAGCATGCACGCGCGCATCGTCCAGGAACTGGGTATGCAGATCGTCTCCGGGCGTTTCAAACCGGATGACAAACTGCCCGCCGAAGCCTTGTTGTGCGAAGAGTATGCGGTCAGCCGCCCGGTGCTGCGCGAAGCCACACGGGTGCTCGTCGCCAAGGGCCTGGTGTATTCGCGCCCGCGCGTGGGCACGGTGGTCAAGGCCCGCCGGGAATGGCACATGCTCGACCCTGACGTGCTGCACTGGCTGATGCAGAGCAGCCCGCAAAACGAATTCTTCGGTTTGCTGACCAGCGTGCGCAGTATCATCGAGCCGGCCGCTGCCGCCCTCGCTGCGCAATTCGCGACCGACAGCGACATCGCCGCCATCCGCGAAGCCTACCAGCGCATGGAAGCGGCACCGACCCCCGAGGCCGTGCTGCAACCGGACCTGGACTTCCACAGCCGCATCGCCGACGCCACCCACAACGATCTACTCGCTAACCTGTGCAACATGTTGTCGGTGGCCATCGCCGAAGCGCTCAAGCACTCCAACCAGCGGCCCAACCTGCACGAGTTGGCGATGCCGCGGCACAAGGCGATCCTCACCGCCATCGAAAACCGCGATGCCCTCGGCGCCCGCCATGCCACCCTAGTGCAGTTGGACGATGCCCGTAGCGCGCTGAATGTGGTGCTGGGCGCCGATCCTTCCTGATCCCCCCCTGGCAACCACCCGACGTGGCACACCTCAGATTGGCTGGAATGATCAGTCTGTGGGTCACTAGAAAACCTGTGGGAGCGAGCTTGCTCGCGATGGCGGACGGACATTCAACACCTTCATTGACTGTCACACCGCTATCGCGAGCACGCTCGCTCCCACATGGGTTCGCCACTAGGGCTGTACTGGACAGGTTCGCCCTCGATCAATGTGCAAACAACGAATTACCCTTCTGCCCCGCCAGCTTCTCCGGCTTGATCAGGAACCGTGCCAGCGCCGGCAGCAGCCACAGCGCACCGAACATGTTCCACAGCAACATGAACGTCAGCATCAAGCCCATGTCGGCCTGGAACTTGATGGCCGAGAAGATCCAGGTGCACACGCCAATGGCCAGGCACAGGCCGGTAAACAATACGGCTTTACCGGTGGACTTCAGGGTCTGGTAGTAGGCCTCCTGCAACGGCAATCCGGCGCGCAGGAAACTCTCCAGGCGGCTGTAGATGTAGATCCCGTAGTCCACGCCAATCCCCACGCCAAGGGCGACCACCGGCAAGGTCGCGACCTTCACGCCAATGCCCATGAAGGCCATCAGGGCGTTGCCCAGTACAGAGGTCAGTACCAGCGGCAGCACGATACACAGCGTCGCCGCCCAGGAGCGGAAGGTGATCATGCACATGGTCGCCACGCAGATGTACACCAGGATCAGGATGGTCAGTTCCGATTCCTTGATCACTTCGTTGGTGGCCGCTTCGATGCCGGCGTTACCGGCGGCGAGGATGAACTCCAACCCGTCACGGTTGTTTTCCTTGGCGAAGTCCTGCACGGCCTTCACCGCGCGATCCAGGGTCTCGGCCTTGTGGTCGTTGAGGAACACCAGTACCGGCGCCAACGAACAGCTGTTGTTGTACAGACCATCGGCCCGGGCGATGGAGTTGTTCAGCACATCAGGGTTGCGCGACAGGGTTTCCCATTTCAGGTTGCCCTCGTTCATGCCCTTGATCATCTGCTTGGACACGGTCACCAGGGAAATCGCCGACTGCACGCCCTCGGTGTTCTGCATCTTCCACATCAGCTCGTCGATGGGCGCCATGGCTTCATAACGCGAGCAGCCTTCGGCCTTGGTCTTGACCATCACCACCAGCACATCGGAGCTGGTGGAGTAATTGCTGATGATGAAGTTGTTGTCCTGGTTGTAGCGCGAGTCTGGACGCAGTTCCGGCGCGCCCTGGTCGAGGTCACCGATCTTCAGGTTCTGGCTGTACCAGAGGCCACCGCCAAAGGCGATCACCGCCAGGGCAATGGACACCGGCGCGACCTTGGCGCTGGCGAAGTTCGACAGCATGCGCCAGAACGGATGTTCGCGGGTCGCGTCTTTCTTGCTGCGCTCGACCGCGCGCTTGCTGATGCCAGCGTAGGAGATCGCCACCGGCAGCAGGATCAGGTTGGTGAACACAATCACCGCCACACCGATGGAGGCGCCAATAGCCAGTTCGCGGATCACACCGATGTCGATGATCAGCAAGGTGATGAAGCCCACGGCGTCCGCCAGGATCGCAATCATCCCCGGCAGGAACAACTGCCGGAAAGTGCGCCGCGCCGCGGTCAGGGCGTTGTCCGCCTCGCTGGACTGCAAGGCGATGCCGTTGATTTTCTGCACGCCGTGGGAAATGCCGATGGCAAAGATGAGGAACGGCACCAGCATCGAGTACGGATCCAGGCCGAAACCGGCGGCGTGCATCAGCCCCAATTGCCAGACCACCGCCACCAGGGTAGTGGTCAATACCGCAATGGTGCTGCGCATGCAGTTGGTGAACCAGTACAGCAGGATCAAGGTGATGACGAACGCCACGCCGAAGAACAGCACCACCATGACCAGGCCGTCGATCAGGTCGCCGACTTTCTTGGCGAAGCCGACGATATGGATCTGCACATTCGGGTTCTGGGCCTCGAACTTGTTGCGGATCTTGTCTTCAAGCTCGTGGGAAAATTTCCGGTAGTCGAGGGCGAGCAATTTGCCCTGGTCCTGCGGATCCGGATAGGACTCCAGCAGCGGGATGTCGATGATGCTCGACTTGAAATCGTTGGCCACCAGGCGCCCGACCTGGCCGGACTTGAGCACGTTGTTGCGCAGCAGATCGAGGCTGTCGGCCGAGCCGTTATAGCTCTGGGGGATCACCTCGCCACCGGCGAAGCCCTCCTCCGTCACTTCGGTCCAGCGCACGCTCGGGCTCCACAATGACTTGAGCCCGGAACGGTCAACGCCGGAGATGTAGAAGACCTCGTCGTGGATCTGGCGCAGGGTCTCCATGTATTCCTTGGAGAAAATGTCGCCATTGGTGGCTTCCACGGAGATGCGCACCGTATTTCCCAGGTTCGCCAGGTCGTTGCGGTGTTCGAGCATCTTCTGGATGAAGGGGTGCTCGAGGGGGATCATTTTTTCGAAGCTGGTGGATGGCCGGATCAGCGTGGCCTGCCAGAACAGGAAAATGCTGACCAACAGGCAAATGACGATCACTGCCGGGCGGTTGTTAAAAATCAGGCGCTCGAGGAACGTCGCCTTGTCTTGGTGATGACTGCTCATGGGTTCCGCCTTCTTGTTTTTATGCCCTTCTTGCAGGCCTGACTCATTTGCTCAGTTCGGCGCCGGTGGACGTGGTGGCACGCACGCCGCCTTGCCCCGCCAGGATCAGGTTGCCGTTGCCTGCCGCCGTAACGGCTGCCACGGAAATCCGGTCCGGACGGTTGAACACGCTGAAGGTCACGCCGTCGTCGGTGCTGCGCACCACGCTGCCGCCGTTGCCGACGATCACGATGGAACCGTCCGCCAACAGCGTGGCGCCTGACAGACCGAACTCCAGGGCGCCCCGAGCGGCCTTGAGCTCGACCTGTTCCCAGGTACCGCCAAAGTCCGTGGAGCGATAAAGGTTGCCGCGCAAGCCGTAGGCCAGCAGCGTCGAGGGTTGGGCGGTGCCGATGACCCCGAACAGCGAGCCTTCGTAAGGGCCTTCGACCTTTTCCCAGGTCTGCCCCCAGTCGGCGGAGCGGAACATGCTGCCGGCCTCGCCGACAATGAACAGTCCGGCATCTTTCACAGCGGCGATGGCATTGAGGTGGAACTGGTCTTCGTTATCGAGGCGGTCGCTGACACTTTCCCAGTGCTGGCCGCCGTCGGTGGTTTCCAGCAGCGCACCGTAGGCACCCACGGCGAAACCGTTACTGGCATCCTTGAACCAGACATCCAGTAGCGGCGCTTCACGGGTCAGGTCTTCGAATTGCTTGGTCCAGGTGCTGCCACCGTCATCGCTGGCGAGGATCTGCGCGTCGTGCCCCACGGCCCAGCCGTGTTTGTCATCGACGAAAAATACCGCGGTAAGCAATTGGCGAGTCGGCACCTTGGCCTGGGTCCAGGACTTGCCCTGGTCGTCCGAATAGACAATGTGGCCCCGATCACCGACCGCCACCAGGCGCTGGCCGGCGTGGACTACATCGAGCATCAGGGTTTTGCTGGCCTTGGCCGATTCGACGGAATAGATGACATCGGATGTCGACGCCGCAACAGCCATCACCGGTGCCGATAACACGGCAGAGCCCAGCAGCGAGAGCGCCGAAGCCAGCAACGCGACCCTGCGCAGCATCGGCGGCCGGCTGCGGCCCACAGCCATGACAGGCTCATTCATAGACCTTTCCCCCATTATTATTGTTATGGCTTGGTACGTTGCCAGTCTTGGAGCATAGTCCTGAAACCTGCAATCTAGAGCCACTTCGGAAGCTGACCTATCCTATCGGGCTTTCGAAAGGTCTGACAATCGACGCCACGTTATCTTTTGTTAACCGGGAGGGCTGGCGCTGGGGGTGAATGGCAGGGTATTCGGTGGAGTGATGGCTGAGTAACTAGCGGTGAAGCATCTGACGCTATCGCGAGCAGGCTCGCTCCCACAATGGATCTCTGTTGAGCACAAAATATGTGTTCACTGAAGACCTACTGTGGGAGCGAGCCTGCTCGCGATGAAGGCACCGCGGTCCGCCAGGCAGACCGCGGCATCAAGGTCACGCCAGGCTCTTGCTCACCACCTCGAACACATCGGCGGAGAGCGCGCCGGACGCCAGGATACGTTCCAGCTCGGCTTTCATCAGCGCCTGGCGGGCACTGTCGTATTTGCGCCAGCGGGTCAGCGGCGCCAGTTGCCGCGAGGCGATCTGCGGGTTGAAACCGTTGAGCTGGATCACCAGGTCCGCCAGGAAGCGATAGCCCGAACCGTCGGCGGCGTGGAAGTTGATCAGGTTCTGTCCGGCGAATGCACCGATCAGCGCCCGCACCTTGTTCGGGTTCTTGATGTTGAACGCCGAGTGCTCCATCAAAGCCTTGACCCGCGCCAGGCCACCCGGCAGCGGGCTGCCGGCCTGGACGCTGAACCATTGGTCCATGACCAGCGGGTTGCCCTTGAAGTTTTCCGCGAACACTTCCAGAGCCTTGGCCTTCTCGGCTTCGAACGGCGAATTGACCAGCACTGCCAGCGCGGTCAGGCGCTCGGTCATGTTATCGGCGGTATCGAACTGCTCCAGGGTCGCGCTCAGCACCTCGGGCTTGTCGGTAAGCATCAGGTACGACAATGCGATGTTCTGCAATGCGCGACGGGCGAAATGCTCGGCCTCGGCCACGTATGGCGTGCGTTTCGACAGGTCGCGGTTGGCTTCATAGCGCAGCCACAGGGCTTCGAACAGGTTATCGGCCAATTGCTGGCGGGCGAACTCGCGAGCAGCATGGATCGCCTCGACGTCAGCCACTTCGCTGATTTCCGTCAGATAGGCTTCACTCGGCAGCGACAGCATTTCCGCGACCATGGCCTGATCCAGGGATTCGTCCGACAGCACCGTGCGCAAGGCGCTGACCAGACGCGGATCCAACGACAGGCTGGTGCCCTGCTGATGCTGGGCGATCAGTTCCTGCAACACCTGCACCGACAATTGCTGGCCGGCATCCCAGCGGTTGAAACCGTCGCTGTCGTGCTGCATCAGGAACATCAGTTGGTCGCGGTTGTACGGGAAGCTCAGTTTCACCGGTGCCGAGAAACCCCGCAGCAACGATGGCAAAGGTTGTTCGGCGATGTCGACAAAGGTGAAGGTCTGCTCGGCTTCGGTCACCGAGATCACCCGGGACGTGCCGCTCGCAGCGGCTTCACCGGCCAGGCGCAACGGGATTTCGGCGCCCTTGCTGTCGAGCAGGCCCAGTTCGACGGGAATCACGAACGGCAGCTTTTCCTGCTTGTCCGGGGTCGGCGGGCAGCTCTGGCTGAAGGTCAGGCTGTAAGTCTTGGCCGTAGCGTCGTAGGACTCGCTCACCGCCAGCCGTGGCGTACCGGCCTGACTGTACCAGCGCTTGAACTGAGTCAAGTCGACGCCATTGGCATCTTCCATGGCCTTGATGAAGTCATCGCAGGTCACGGCCTGGCCATCATGGCGTTCGAAATACAGATCACTGCCCTTGCGGAAACCCTCAGGCCCTAGCAGGGTGTGGATCATGCCAACCACTTCCGAGCCCTTTTCGTACACGGTCAGGGTGTAGAAGTTGGAGATCTCGATGAAGCTGTCCGGACGCACCGGGTGGGCCATGGGGCCGGCGTCCTCGGCGAACTGGTGGGTGCGCAGGTAGGCCACGTCCTGGATACGCTTGACGGTGGCGGAGTTCATGTCGGCCGAGAACCCGGCATCGCGGAACACCGTGAAACCTTCCTTGAGCGACAGCTGGAACCAGTCGCGGCAGGTCACGCGGTTGCCCGACCAGTTGTGGAAGTATTCGTGGGCGACGATCGCCTCGACCCGCTGGTGCGCGGCATCGGTGGCGGTTTCGGCGCGGGCCAGCACGGCGCTGGAGTTGAAGATATTGAGGCCCTTGTTCTCCATGGCGCCCATGTTGAAATCGTTGACCGCAACGATCATGAAGATGTCCAGGTCGTATTCACGCCCGTACACTTCCTCGTCCCAGCGCATCGACTTCTTCAGGCTGGTCATGGCGTGCTGGCACTTGTCGATGTTTTCCGGCTCGACATAAATGCGCAGGGCCACGGTGCGCTCGCTCATGGTGGTGAAGGTGTCTTCGACGCACCACAAGTCACCGGCCACCAGGGCAAACAGGTAGGCAGGCTTCTTGAACGGGTCTTCCCAGGTCGCCCAATGGCGGCCGTCTTCGCCAGGACCGCTGGCAATCGGGTTGCCGTTGGACAACAGCACCGGATAGCTGTGCTGCTCGGCCACCACGGTGGTGGTGAACTTGCTCATCACGTCCGGGCGGTCGAGGTAGTAGGTGATCTTGCGGAAACCTTCGGCCTCGCACTGGGTGCAGAACATGCTGCCGGATTTGTACAGGCCTTCCAGGGCGGTGTTGGTTTCCGGGTGGATCCTGACGGTAGTATCGACCGTGAAGGCCTGGGCCTTGGGCTGCAGGGTCAGATGACTGTCGTCCAACTGGTAGTCGCCCTGCCCCAGGTCGGCGTCATCGAGCTTGAGCGAAACCAGTTCCAGGTGCTGGCCATCGAGCACCAGCGGTGGCAGCCCGGCCCCGCGCTCGGGGTTGCGGCGCATCACCAGTTGCGCATGGACCAGGCTGTGGTCCTCGAACAACTCGAAGGTCAGGTGCGTCTCGTCGATCAGGTATTCGGGGGCCTGATAGTCCTTCAGGTAGATCATCTTCGGTTGTTCGGTGCGCATGGGTCGAGTCCTTCTACTGATGCACGGCGAGCTGGTAGGCCGTGTATTTACGAATGTTGATCACGCCGGTGTCGAAAATCAGGTACTGGCCCTTGATCCCCAGCAGCGTGCCTTCAGCAATCGGGTTCTTGTCCAGGTTGAAACTGACGATCTTGGCCGGGTATTGCTCCACCGGATAACGGATCTCGATAGGCTCGACGTCCGCTATGGTCTGGATCGCCTGTAAGCCAAAACGTTCCTGCAAACCCTGCAATCCCTGGGCGCAGCTTTCGAACAGCGAGTCACGGATCGCCGGCAGGTCCACCGCCACGGCGTCGCCCTTGAGCAATGCGCGCCAGTTGGTCTTGTCCGCCACCTGGCTGCGGAACAGGTCTTCGACAAACCCCGATTGCTGACGCGTGGCGACCCGCAGGATCGGCAGCGCCTGGCTGGCGCCCTGGTCCAGCCAGCGGGTCGGCAATTGCGTGGCACGGGTAATGCCGACCTTCACGCCCGAGGAATTGGCCAGGTAGACCACATGATCGGTCATGCAGAACTGCTCGCCCCAGGCCGGCTCACGGCAGGTGCCCGCCTCGAAATGGCAGCGTTCGGGGCTCATGATGCACAGGTCGCACTGGGCCAGCTTGGTCATGCAAGGGTAGCAATAGCCCTGGCTGAAGCTGGTCTTGGTCCTGCGCCCGCAATGGGTGCAGTGGATCGCACCGAGAAACTCCAGGCGCACCGTGCTGCCAATCAACGGGTTGACCGGCACCTCGGCATCGCCCAGGCGAAAGGCGTATTGAACAGTCGGCCCGTCAAGGCGCGCCGACATCTTGCTGATTGCACCGCGGCCAATCTCGATCAATGGATGGCGTCCGACTTGAACAGGATATTCGGGACGGTGGTCGACTTCGACTGGCACTCCTGCGGGCCCATGTAGCCGGTGCGCTCGTCTTCGGGCAGGTTCTGGATCTCCCAGGCGATCATCGCTTGCAGCGACAACTCGCGCTGCTCGGCGGTGAGCTTGTTGCCATCGGCCCATTTACCGATTTCCACCGCCAGTTTCAGGCTTTGGTAGATGTCAGGGGTGATGTTCTCGATCATTTCTGCAAAAGACGACATGTTAAGCAATCTCCAATAATGTCGCGGGTTCCAAGGCAAAGCACGACTGACCGCCGTGTGGGCACTCGCTGTTTAGAATTCCCTGGACAGCTTGACCTGGGCCAGCTCTTTTTCCAGCGAGTGCCTGAATATCTGTGGCGCGGCAAAGGTGTACGCGGCAAACCCCAGCCATAGCCAATCAATCACCTGGGCCACCTGCGGGTAGCCCTGGGCCGTCAGGGTGATGACCACCACCCGATAGACCACGAACATGAGCAACAACACCACGATGGCGCGACTGGCGCTGCGCTCGCTCATCCAACTGTTGAATCGCCACCATGTTCCCAGAAACAGACTGCTGCGAGCCTTGACGGCAGTCAGCAAGTGCAGCGCGGCCCGGTCATTGGCGTTTTCCTGCAAGGCCCAGATCGCGTGCTCGCGCGCGCCCTCGACGTCACCTTCGCGCAATAGCAAGTGCCCGAGTACCACCACGGCCCCGGTATGCCCTGGCTCGGCCTGCAAGGCCTGGCGGGCGAACTGATGCGCTTGCCCCCACTGGCCGCTGGCACGATAAAACTGGGCCATGGCCACCAGGTTGGACGCATCGTCGGGGGCCAGTTCCAGGGCTTTTTCCAATGGTTCGCGGCTTTGTTCCAGGCGGCCGGTCAACTGGTAAAGGTCGGCCAGCGTGCGGTAGTTGACCGGATTGAGCGGTTCCATATCCAGCAACTGGGTCAAGTGTTCCTGGGCCAGCTTGAACTTGCGCAAGGCAATGGCAACCTGGGCGGCAGCGTAATGGGCGAGCGGCAACTGTGCATCGGCCAGCAGCGCCAACTGCACCTCGCGCCTGGCGGCATGCACGCGGCGCAGATTGATCAGGCACACCGCCAGCAACGCATGGGCTTCGGCCGAGTCCGGATCGCTCGCCAGCAATTGGCGCAGCGCATCGATGGCACCGTCGTAATGGTCGGCCTGCAAGCGTTGATACGCCAGTTGCAGCAGATAATCGGTATTCATCAGCTCACCACCAGATACCAGAGAGTGGCAGGCACCCACTTGATGACCATGCCCTTGAGCACGAACGCGCCAATCAACACCACTGGCAAACCGAAGCGGTTCAGCACGCCACCGTAGTATTGGTAGATCTCGATGGTCGCGTTCTGCTGCATGAACAGCAGATAGCCGATGGCAAGCTTCCACACCACCAAGGTCAACAAGGCGTACTGAATCTGCGCCTGGCTCTGGATGTACCCCGCCTCTACCAATTGCAGCAATCCCAAACCGATGAGCAGGCTGCCCACCAGGCAAAGGCCGGCCAGCAACCATTCACGCACCCGGGTCGGGCTGCCCACCGCGATGGCGTTGAAGACAAACCACGGCAAGCCGAGCCAGGCGCCCCCCAACATCAGCCCCAGCAGCGGCCAGAAAGGCGAGACGGCCCACTTGGCCAGGGCGCCCGGACGTGGCTCGTCCTCAATGCGATAACCACCGTACTGCGCCATCAGCGACCCTTCCCGTGTTTGTCGAGGAAGGCCAGCACTTCGTCGTACTGGTTGCCTTCATTGGCATAGCGCGCGTAGTTGCGCGCCGTGGTCAGCCATTCCAGGGTGGTTGCCCGCACTTCCTTGAGCGCCTGCTTGAAATGCCGGTCGCAGATCGGTTGCTCGCTCGCGCCGCTGATGGACTCTTCGATCGCTTCGTCAGCGGCGGTTTCCACCAACTCACCCAGGTCCGCACCGGAAAAGCCCGAGGTGTTTTTCGCCAGGAAGGCAAAGTCGATGTCCTCGGCCGTTGGACGACCTTCCATCATCAGCTTGAGCATGGCTTCCCTGGCTGGCCGGTCGGGTGGTGGCACGAACAACACCCGGTCAAAACGCCCCGGGCGCCTGAAGGCCGAGTCCACCGACCAAGGCACGTTGGTCGCGGCGAGGATCAGTACGCCGTGGTTGTCCTTGGTAAAACCGTCCATCTCGGACAGGAACTGGCTGACCAGCTTCGAAGAGGTCGAGTCCCGGGTGTTGGAACGCTTGCCACCCAAGGCCTCGACTTCATCGAAAAACATTACCGCCGGAGCCTGGGCACGGGCCTGTTCGAACAGCGCGTGCAACTTGCGCTCGGATTCGCCGATGTACATGTCCAGGACATCGGAAATGGCCACGTTGAAGAACGTCGCCTTGCACTCCCCGGCCGTGGCCCGCGCCAGCATGGTCTTGCCACATCCCGGAGGCCCATAGAGCAACACGCCCCCGCCGACCCGCTTGCGAAAGCGCTGGAACAGGCCGGGCTTCTGGTAAGGCAGGATGATTTTCTTGTGAATGGTTTTCTTCAGCTCGTCCAGGCCACCGATGTCATCGAAGGACAGGGCTTCCTTTTCCGGCACCAACAGGCGCCGGACCTCGGTCTGGTCGGTGTTGTCATTGGAGATCACGCGCAAGCGCGGACGCCCTTGCGCAGCGGAAAAGTCGGTCACGGATACGTTCAAGCGACGCCATAGCGCCATGTCTTCCAGGGCCGGGTTGGCGTCTACCGCGGCACGGTATTCCACCTGGGCTTCCTTCATCTGCTCAAGGGCTGCGAAGGCGCGCGCCCTGAGCATCCGCGCGGCAGGCTCGTTGCCTTCAATCAGGCCGAGGGCCCGTTGCGCCTGGCTCGCGGCGATACATAACCTGGCCGCGGCCATTTTCAAGGCCTGGGCATCGCTCCATTGCTCAAGATCGGCAGGCAACAACCCAAGCCCGCGCTCGTACTCGCTGCGCTCGACACTGGCGTCGAGCAACAGTGTCAGCAGCGCGACGTTACCGGGGGCAGCCAGGAGCGCGGCCTCCAGTTGGTCGAACGTCGAATCATCCATGGCACTTCCTCAAAAAATGCGTTCGCGTGACAGACAGTCTCACTGCACCACCTCCGGCCGCTCGACATCGACCCAGACAAACTTGTGCGGGTCCAGACGGGTTTCCTGGTCCAGGCGATAAGCAACCAGTTTGCCGTAGAGCACCGCACTGTAATCCAGGCAGGCCAGGTTCGGACGAATCGGCGCGGGTTTACCGCTGCGCCAATAGTGGCCGACGAACAGCAAGGGTTCATGGGCGCCATAGCGCAACAGGTTGTTTTTTTCATCCGGCGACAGCGGCGTACGGGCCACCGGCTCCGGCAAGGCGTCGGGCTGGAACACGATGTCGCCGTAGGTCTGCGGGTTGTCTTCCCAGAACTTGGTGCGGAAAAACGAACGGGTCAGGCCATCGCCACCGGTCAGCGTCAGGCCATGGGGCAGGCGCATGTCGGTGCCGCGCAGCAAACGATCGAACACCGTGCAGGCAAAACTGCCCGGTTGCGCCGAGGCCTGGAGGAAATGCTCGTCGACACAACCGTCCGGGAACAGCCCACGCAACGGTTCGATCAGGCCCGCATCCCAACAGGCGTGCACCACCCGGAACCGACCGGCATCGACAAACAGCGGCAGGTCATAGAACCATTCGAGGAAGTCATGCCAATCACCGGGATGCTGCTCGAACTGGGTCAGGGTCTCGTGGAGCAAGCGGGCGTGGCGCGGCGTGTGCTCGCGCACATAGCGCTGGCCACTGCCGGGCAAGGCCGGTGTGCTCCAACCCAGGGCGTTGAACTCGTGGTTGCCCATGATGCACAGCGCCTGGCCGGCCACGACCATATCATGGACGATGTGCAGCGCTTCACGAATCCGCGGGCCACGGTCGATGATGTCCCCCAGGAACACGGCCATGCGCGACGGATGCCGCCAGACCCCGCCCTGCTTGTGGTAACCGAGTCGGTCCAGCAGGTGTTCCAGGGTCAGGGCGCATCCGTGCACGTCACCGATCAAATCGTAACTGCGCGCAGGATCGAGCATCAGTCGCCTCCACCCCCCAACCGACTGCCCCAGCCGAGCTTGGTCCGGCAGACTTCGTAGTAATTGTGATCCAGCGGATGGATCAGGCGCAGCTTCTGCGCTTTCTTGCTGACGGTGATGGTGTCACCCGGCGCGCAGGTGAAATGGTTCTGGCCGTCACAAGACACTTGCGGGTAGATCTGCATATCCTTGGACACGACGATTTTCAGCTCACTGTTGCCATCGACCACAATCGGTCGCCCAGACAAGGTATGGGGGTACATGGGCACGATCACAATAGCGTCGAGCTTGGGGTGCATGATCGGCCCGCCGGCTGAAAGCGCGTAAGCCGTGGAACCGGTCGGGGTCGCGACGATCAGGCCGTCGGCCTTCTGGCTGCAGACGAACTGACCGTCGATGTACAGTTCGAATTCGATCATGCGCGTGGATTTGCCGGGGTGCAGCACCACGTCATTGAGGGCATCGCCCTGGCCGATGGCCTCGGCGTGACGGCGGACCTCGGCTTGCAGCAGGAAGCGGTTTTCCACCAGGTAATGGCCGTCCAGCACCTCGGCGACCTTGGTCTCCAGCTCGTCAGGGCGGATATCGGTGAGGAACCCCAGGCTGCCCCGGTTGATCCCCAGCACCGGGATATTGTGCCGCGCCAGGGCCCGGGCGGCCCCCAGCAGGCTGCCGTCGCCGCCAACCACGATCACCATGTCGCAGACTTCGCCGAGCATCTTGCGCGACGAGGTCTGCAGGCCATGGCCCGGCAACACTTCGGCGATGGTATCTTCGAGGATCACATGCAGGTGCCGCTCCAGGAGGAAACGTTTGAGACGGCGAACGGTGTCCAACACCTGCGAACTGCCCAGGCGACCGATGATGCCGATATTGCGAAATTGCTCCATGAGGCTCCTGCGAGGGTCTGCGGCGGGCGAAAACCACGATTATGGGCGAAAGCGCTCCATAGACAAAATTCTTTAAGCCTTGCCACAGGCTATGCTCGCAAAATGATCCTGTTCCCTGAATTGCTGGACTTGCCCCGCCGCCTACGCCATCCCGAAGTGCGCGACCTCGCGTGGGCGATCATCGCCCCGCCGATGCTCATCGACACGCCCTGGCCCCAGCGCCATCCCCTGGCCGGCAGTGACTGGGTGCAGGATCCCCATCGACTGGAACACTGGCTGCGGCAATTGGACCGCGACAGCTACCCATTGCTGCACTGCCTGTCCCAAGGGCGGACACGACGCCTGGGCCTGTATTACGAAAGGCTCTGGCAGTTTGCCGTGCAGCATGCCCCGGGCATCGAATTGATCGCCGCGAATCTGCCGATCCGGCGCGAAGGCCATACGCTGGGCGAACTGGACCTGCTGCTGCGCGATCGCGACGGCATCCACCACCTGGAGCTGGCCATCAAGTTGTACCTCGGGCCGCAGGACGGCAATGGCCGGGACGCCGCGCAGTGGCTCGGGCCGGGCTGTCACGACCGGCTCGACCGTAAACTGGCGCATCTGCGCGAACACCAACTGCCGATCTCGGCCCGCCCGGAAAGCCGTGAGGCCTTGGCGACCTTGGGCATTGAACCGGCCGGCCTCGAGTCGTTTCGCTCCGAGCTCTGGCTCGGCGGCTACCTGCTTTATCCCTGGCCGGGCCGGGCCGACCCGCCAACCGGTGCGCACCCTCGGCATTTACGGGGCAGTTGGCTGCATCAGCGTGATTGGCCAGCATTCGTCGACCAACGTCCACCAGGGCGCTGGCAACCCCTGCCCCGCGCCGCCTGGCTGGCCCCGGCCCACTATCCGGCGGAGCAGACCTGGGACACCTCGCAACTGGAAGCCTGGCGAATGGCCCTCGAGCCCGTGGCGCCGGCGCAGCTGATGGTGCGCCTGACTGAAAATGCCGAGGGGGAGTGGGAGGAAGCCGAGCGGGTATTCCTGGTGGCCGATCTTTGGCCGAATGTGCCGGGGAATGGGTGAGTTTTGTGGTGCCTGGGTAGCCGTCTTCGCGAACAAGCCCGCTCCCACATTGGAATGCATTCTCCTGTGGGAGCGGGCTTGCTCGCGAAGGGGCCGCTACGGTTTAAAGTGACAACCGCAAAGCCAACGCCGCCAACGTCACCAGCAACACCGGCACCGTAAGCACGATCCCGACCTTGAAGTAATACCCCCAGCCGATCCGGATATTCTTGCGCTCCAGCACATGCAGCCACAGCAACGTCGCCAGGCTGCCAATCGGTGTGATTTTCGGGCCCAGGTCGCTGCCGATGACGTTGGCGTAGATCATCGCCTCCTTCACCACCCCGGTGGCCTGGCTGGCATCGATGGACAAGGCGCCGATCAGCACCGTCGGCAAATTGTTCATCACCGACGAGAGCAACGCCGTCAGCACGCCGGTGCCCATCGCCGCACCCCACACGCCATATTCGGCGAAACCGTCGAGCCAGTGGGCCAGGTAGCCGGTCAGCCCGGCGTTGCGCAGGCCATAGACCACCAGGTACATACCGAGGGAGAAAATCACGATCTGCCAGGGCGCTTCCTTCATCGCCTTGCGGGTGGAAATCTTGTGACCGCGGGCCGCGACTGCCAGCAGCAACGCCGCACAGACCGCGGAGATCGCACTGATGGGAATCCCCAGCGGCTCCAGGGCAAAGCAGCCCAACAACAGGATCACCAACACCACCCAACCGGCATAAAACGTCGCCTTGTCGTGGATCGCCGTCGCCGGATCGTCCAGTTGATGCGGATCGTAGTCACGCGGGATGTCGCGACGAAACAGCCACAGCAGTATCGCCAGGCTCGCCGCCACACTGACCAGGTTCACCGGCACCATGACCGCCGCGTAGCGATTGAACCCAATGCCGAAGAAGTCCGCCGAGACGATGTTCACCAGGTTCGACACCACCAGCGGCAGGCTCGCGGTATCGGCAATGAAACCCGCCCCCATCACGAACGCCAGGGTCGCCGCCGGAGAAAAACGCAACGCCAGCAACATCGAAATCACGATGGGCGTCAGGATTAGCGCCGCCCCGTCATTGGCAAACAGCGCCGACACCAGCGCCCCTAGCAGCACCATGAACGCAAACAGCTTGCGCCCACTGCCCTTCCCCCAACGGGCCACATGCAAGGCCGCCCAGGCGAAGAAGCCCGCCTCGTCCAGCAGCAGGCTGATGATAATCAGCGCGACAAAGGTCCCGGTGGCGTTCCAGATAATCTGCCAGACCAGCGCAATGTCACCGACCTGCACCACCCCGCTCAACAAGGCCAGCAACGCGCCAAGCGTCGCGCTCCAGCCAACGCCAAGCCCCCTGGGCTGCCAGATCACCAGCGTAATGGTCAGCAGGAAAATCAACGACGCGATGAGCATGCGCAACAGCCTTGAAAGAAGGTTTGAAAAGAGGAAATCAGCAGCAACGCGCCACCGGACGATCAACCATGGCAACCAAACGCTCGACATCGGCCATCAGCCATGCCGTGTTGGCGGCCAACGCCTGCTCCAGCAAGGTGCTGACCCAGGACGGCAACTGCGGATGCAGACGGTAGTAGACCCATTGCCCTTGGCGCCGATCGCTGAGCAGGCCAGCGCTGCGCAGCTGCGCCAGGTGCCGGGAGATCTTCGGCTGGCTCAGGCCCAGCGCGGCGGTGAGCTCGCAGACGCACAACTCGCCTTCGCGGGCCAACAGCAGCGCAATGCGTGTACGAGTGTCATCGGCCAGGGCCTTGAAGACATCGACGGGGTTGTGGGAATCAGACATGGCGATAGAAAGCCTGGATGAGCGAAGGGCGAATATATGGAGATTCGAATATTCAGTAAAGCGCGGATTGAAGGGGGGCGCACTTGTGGCGAGGGAGCTTGCTCCCGCTGGACTGCGAAGCAGGCCCTGGAGCGGTTGCTGCGCAACCGAGCGGGAGCAAGCTCCCTCGCCACAAGCCAGCTCCCTCGCCACAGGGTTTACCTGAAATCTCGGGGCATCAAACCTTCTTGTGTTGCTCGACCCACTTGCCATAGGCATTGATGAACGTTTGCAGGAAAGGCCGCACCGACTCCGACAGCTTGCCCGCCTCGTCAAACGCCGTCCCGGCACCGCTCAGGTAGGCTTCCGGCTGCTGCATGCAGGGAACGTCGAGGAATACCAGCGACTGGCGCAAATGATGGTTGGCACCGAAACCGCCGATGGCACCCGGCGAAGCACTGATCACCGCACCCGGCTTGCCACTCAGGCAACTCTGGCCGTAGGGACGCGAACCGACGTCGATGGCATTTTTCAACGGTGCCGGCACCGAGCGGTTGTACTCAGGCGTAACGAACAACAAAGCATCAGCCGCGCCCACCTGTTGACGGAATGTGGTGTAGGCTGCCGGCGGTGTTACGTCAATGTCTTCGTTATAAAGCGGCAACTCGCCGATCTCGACGATGTTCAACTTGAGGTTGGCTGGCGCCAGGTCAGCCAGTGCCAGGGCGACCTTGCGGTTGATCGATGCCTTGCGCAGGCTGCCCACTAAAACGGCCACTGTGTAGACATTACTCATGAGAGGCTTCTCGACTGTCGGCTCAAAGGAGCCTTCAGTTATAGATGATCGGGAGGACAATTGGACCAGTGGAACGACGAAAACCGGTCGGCTGGACTATTTTTTTCATGTAGGAAAACTTACCGCGCTTGACCAGGGTCTACAGAACCGCAAATCGAGTGATTTATTTCCAGAGGTTCTAAGCAATGGCAGCAGTACTTGTCGGACAATTTCATGCGAGGGACGCCGAAGGTCGCGTCTATTCAGTGCATGAGTTTCAGGAATCGACCCCGTCGCCCGACGGAAACGGCAAGGAGCCTGTCACCACCTATAAGCTGGCGATCGGTGATCGAGTCAAGAAACTCAACGAGGACGAGTTTGAATTGGTGCAGACCGGCATCAAGTTAACGCGCGAACCCGAAACGCAAATAGCGCTGTAACCAGTTGGTTATGAGCAGAAGTCATGCCCGGACTTGGGTTAGGATTCAGCCATTCAATGGCTCACCCGCCGAACATGGACTTCTTGCATGCGTTTACGCCACATCGAAGTGATCCAGGCGCTGCTGCAGACCGGCCACCTCGGCACGGCGGCCGAATGGCTGCAACTGCCGGTGGCGGAGGTCGAGGCGATCCTGCGCGATGCCGAGACCCAATTGGGCTTCATGCTGTTTGCCAGCGTGCGCGGACGCTTGCAGGCCACCCGGGAAACCCTTGAGCTGCGTGACGGCATCACGCGGGTGTACGACACCCTCGAGCCGGTGCAGCGGCTGGCCAGCAGCCTGAAGCACTATCAGGCACCCCCTCTGCGTATCATCTGCACCCCGCCGCTGGCCCAACAATTATTACCCCAGAGCATCGCCGCCCTGCGTCGACGTCATCCGGATGCGCCTTGCACCTTACTCAGCCAACCGACCCGCGACATCGTCCACAGCTTGCTATTGCGTGAAGCCGACCTGGGACTGAGCCTGCACGCCCCTGAACACCCCGACATCCATTGCCAGATGATCGCCCAGGGCAAACTGCAATTGCTGGCGCCCCACGGCTGGCTGCAACCACGGCAGAAATACGTTTCGCTACAGGACCTGGCAGGCCAGTCGTTGGTGGGGCTCGATGGCCATGACCCGCTAAGCCCGGCGTTCGAGCATAAACTGGCGGCGCTACGCCCGGCACCGGTGATCCAGATTCGCGTACAGACACATCAGATGATGCGCGCCATGGTCGAGGCCGGCGAAGGCCTGGCCATCGTCGACCCTTTCACCGCCTCGGGCGCCAAGGACGGTGGCCTGGACGTCTGCCCGGTGTCGCCCGCTATCCCGATTGGTCTCTATGCCCTGAGCCTGAACGGCACGACGCCCTCGCCCGCCGTTCAATCGCTGCTGGAACGGGTTACGGAACAAGCCGAGGCGTTGCTGGGCCACTGATCGACATGCCCAACGGATCGTCGAACAGCCGATACCAGAACAACGCCACTTCAGCGGTATGTCGGTCAATGCCGCGATAGCGCAAGTGATCGATGCCGCCGAGCACATAACCGCAGCGCTCATAGAGCCGGCAGGCCCCCAGGTTGTTGTTCTGGGTTTCCAGCATGATCCCCGGCAGTTTCTTCTTGCGACTCCAGAAGTGAGCGACGTCGAGCAGCGCCTTGGCCACCCCGTGGCGCCGCGCCGGGGCATGCACCGCCAGTTCGTCGATGTGAGCGAAACCGTTCCAGTTGGTACTGACCACGATGTGCCCCACTGGCTGATCGTCGAGATAGGCCATGAAGATCTCGCTGTCCGGGGCATCGCGAAAGCTGCTGAACTCTTCGGGATCGATGCCGTAGCACTTGCGATAGGGAACGATGGGCGTCACCGGCCACTGGCTCACGGGCCGACCTATCTGCGCCGTACCGTAGTCGCTGACTTCGAAACTGAAATCACTGCCCCATATATAGGCGGCGAAGCCATCATCGACAACGCGCACCGACAACCCCGGGTGCTTGGGATTCATGACCGGTTGCATACTGGGGAAGGTCCTCATTCCTTGAGGCAACCAACGGCGTATTGCCATCCATTGCCCTTGCCTTTCAAGTCTTCACACATCAAGCGGGATCCATAGCCTGCCCGTTACCTCAGGTTAGAAGGTCGTGGCGATTGTGGCGAGAAATGAACAATTGGTTGGTGGCATCCTTTAGTAGGAGCGGGCTTGCTCACGAAAGCGGTGGGTCAGCTTGCATGTGTGCTGAGCGTACCGACACCTTCGCGAGCAAGCCCGCTCCCACAGGGGTTCATCAGTTCGCCGCGGCCTGCGCCTCGGCCAACTGCGTCCACAATGCCGGAGCACCTGCGGACTTGGCGATGGCTTCCAGACGCGCGGCATGTTCGGCCAGGTCGCTTTCGCTGGCACGGATGATCCGCGCTGGCTGACGGTCAGCGGGCAAACGGCGGATTTCCGTGGCCTGGTTGCCGGAGCCTTCGCCAGTACCATTGCCGTCCGAGGCGTTGCCGGCCAGGGACAGGCTGGTCTGGCCACCGGTCATGGTCAGGTAGACGTCGGCCAGGATCTCGGAGTCGAGCAAGGCGCCGTGCAGTTCACGGCCGGAGTTGTCGACACCGTAGCGCTTGCACAAGGCATCGAGGCTGTTGCGCTGCCCCGGGTGACGCTCCCGGGCCATCATCAGGGTATCGAGGATGGTGCAGTGCTGGGTAATGTCAGCCCGGTCGTGCTGGCCCATCAGGGCAAATTCGTTGTTGATGAACCCAACGTCGAACGCCGCGTTGTGGATGATCAACTGCGCGCCCTGGATGAATTCGAAGAACTCATCGGCCACTTCGGCGAAACGCGGCTTGCCCACCAGGAATTCGTTGGTAATGCCGTGCACGCCAATGGCGCCCTCGTCACTTTCACGATCCGGTTGCAGGTAAACGTGGAAATGGCGACCGGTCAGGCGCCGACCGATCAGCTCGACACAACCGATTTCAATAATCCGGTGACCATCGGTCACCGGCATGCCGGTGGTTTCGGTATCCAGCACTACAGATCTGTTGGCCATCAGTGTTCAGCTCTCAACGGGCAGTCTTGCAAAAGCGCGGATCTTAACACGCTCTTGTCGCAAGGGGATTTACCTGGGAGCCAGGCTCCTGGAAGCAAGTGATGAACGAGAGCAAACACTGTGGGAGCAAAGCTTGCTCGCGATAAAGATCATGCGGTCTTTCAGGAAAACCAGGGCGCCTGTGTCGCGAGCAAGCTTTGCTCCCACACAAGTGCCCGGGCCACAGGGGCGCAACCGAGAATCAAGCCTGCTTGTAACCCCGCACCTCATCCACCCCACGATTGGCCAACTGATCGGCCCGTTCATTGCCGTGGTGGCCGATGTGGCCGCGCACCCATTTCCAGGTGACGTTGTGGCGATTGACCTGCTCATCCAGCAATTTCCACAGGTCGGCGTTTTTCACCGGCTCCTTCGCCGCCGTCTTCCAGCCGCGTTTCTTCCAGTTGGCCATCCACTCGTTGATGCCTTTCATGACGTACTGCGAGTCGGTCACCAGCAGCACATCGCAAGGCCGCTTGAGTTCTTCCAGGCCACGGATCGCGCCCATCAGTTCCATGCGATTGTTGGTGGTATTGGCTTCGCCGCCCCAGAGTTCCTTCTCCACGCCCTTGCACACCAGCAACGCGCCCCAGCCACCCGGACCGGGGTTGCCCTTGCAGGCGCCATCAGTGAAGAGTTCTACGCTATCGCTCATGCCAATCTATCCAGAAAAAAAATGCGAAGACCCGCCGATCGGGCCCGACAACACCCGCAGCCCAATGCCGGCAAGAACCATCGAAAAGGTTACGGCTCGATGTGGCGACGATTGACCTTGGCCATCGGCAAGGGAATCAGCTTGCCCATCGGCTCGCGTCGCGCCTGGCGTACCGGGCGCAGCCCGACCGCAATCTTGCGCGCCACCAATAGATAGAAACCGCCGCCGGACAGTTGCCAGTCACCAGCCTTGCGCTCCCACCCAGCCAGGCGCGCCTGCCACTTGGGCGAGGCAAGCGGCGGACGATAGCACCCGAAGCGGCGTTTCTCCAGCGCGAAGCCCAGCAGGTTGAGCCAATCGCCGACCCTTGAGGCCGAGATGCAGCGGGCCTGGCGCAAGGCGTCGTGGGCGAACACGTGACGCAACCCCCAACTGCTCCAGGGATTGATACCGACGATCAACAGATGGCCACCAGGACGCACGCTGCTGGCGGCTTCACGCAGCAAGCCATGGGGCGACAGGCAGAAGTCCAGGCCGTGCTGCAAGACCACGACGTCGGCGGCATGTTCGCTCAAGGGCCAGGCCTGCTCCTCGCAGACGATCTCCACCCCGGGCAACGGCGCGCCCAGGCGCACGTTACGCTGGACCTGCGGTGCCGACGGCGGGGTCTGGGCCGAAGGCCCGTAATGCACCAGGTAGCCGCCGAAGAACCGACCCAACTCGTCTTCGAGCATGCGCCGTTCTTCTTCCAGCAAAAATTGCCCGACAGGGCCGGACAGCCATTCACGGGCGGCGCTGATCAACGCCAGCCAGTCAGGATCAGCCTGAGCGAACGCTTCATCGGTCATTGCATTCTCCAACGCGTCAGGAAGTTCTAAGATGCGCCTTTGTTTTCCGCTTGGCGAATTCCACGATGATACAGATCAGTGCCCTGCCCGCATTCACCGATAACTACATCTGGTTGTTACAGGATCATGCCACCCAGCGCTGCGCCGTGGTCGACCCGGGTGACGCCGCGCCAGTGCAGGCCTGGCTCGAAGCCCATCCGGGCTGGGTCCTGAGCGACATCCTGGTCACCCACCATCACCATGACCATGTCGGCGGCGTCCAGGCGCTGAAAAATGCGACGAACGCCACCGT
Organism: Pseudomonas sp. FP2300; assembly: GCF_030687595.1. NCBI lineage: Bacteria > Pseudomonadati > Pseudomonadota > Gammaproteobacteria > Pseudomonadales > Pseudomonadaceae > Pseudomonas > Pseudomonas sp. FP2300. Next base: position 3,006,721 of record NZ_CP117440.1, on the reverse strand, counting down.
CCATGGCCCGGCCAGCGAAAACATCCCGGCGCGGGACCAGGCCCTCAATGACAACGACACGGTCAGCGTGCTCGGCTGGGACTTCGATGTCTACGCCGTGCCCGGCCATACGCTGGGGCACATCGCCTACTACCACCATGGCCTGCTGTTCTGTGGCGACACCCTGTTCGCCGCCGGTTGCGGCCGACTCTTCGAAGGTACGCCGACGCAAATGCACCACTCGCTCAGTCGCCTCGCCGCCCTGCCTGAAGATACGCTGGTCTACTGCACCCATGAATATACCCTCGGCAACCTGAAATTCGCCGCCGCGGTGGAGCCAGGCAACCCGGACATCGCCGCCCGCCTGGAAAAAGTCAGCCGGCAACGCAGCGAAGGCATCATGACGCTGCCCTCGACCCTGGCCCTGGAAAAGCTCACCAATCCGTTCCTGCGCACGACTGAAACATCCGTTAAACAAAAAGCAGACGAACGGATCGGCCAGCGAAACCAGACGCCGAGTGAGGTTTTTGCGGCCTTGAGGGCTTGGAAAGATACGTTCTAAGGCAGCTATCGATTGATACAAAAATTCTGAAAGGTTGACCTGTTGGGGTGCGCTTCCTAGAATCGGCCGACATTTTTGCCCGGAACTTACTTCCAGCCAATGTCGTCATCTATACGCAGGTCCGTCCAGTCAGACACATTGACCCGCTTGGCTCAAGCCATCGCGGTGGCTGTGTCCGCCACCTTGGCGGGCTGCCAGAGCACGAGCCAGCTGCCGCAGACCGACGCGGCCCACACGCCGAATATCGCCGCCCGCGCCAAACAGAAGCCGGTATGGCTCACTGAAAAACCCAGCCCCCAAGTACCCCAGGACATCTGGGAGCGCATGCGCCAGGGCTTCCAGTTGCAGGAAACCGCCGGGGTCAATCCACGTATCGAGCAACAGCGCCTGTGGTTCGCCAGCAACCCCTCCTTCCTGGAAAACGCCGGTGAGCGCGGCAGCCTGTACATCCATTACATCGTCGAACGCCTCGAAGAGCGCAACATGCCGCTGGAGCTGGCGCTGCTGCCGGTGATCGAGAGTGCCTACAACCCCATGGCCTATTCCCGGGCCAACGCAGTGGGCCTATGGCAATTCATCCCGTCCACGGGGCGTTACTTCAACCTGCGCCAGACCCGCTTCTATGACGGGCGTCGCGATATCACCGCTTCCACCACGGCCGCCATGGACTACCTGACGCGCCTGCATGACATGTTCAACGGCGACTGGTTGCTGGCGCTGGCGGCCTACAACGCCGGCGAAGGCACGGTCAGCCGCGCCATCGAGCGCAACGAGAAGCTCGGCCTGCCCACCGACTACTGGAACCTGCCGCTACCCAGCGAGACCCAGGCCTATGTGCCGAAGCTGTTGGCGCTGTCCCAGGTGGTGCTGTCGCCCGATGCCTATGGCGTGAACCTCAACCCGATCGCCAACGAACCGTATTTCCAGGTCGTCGAGATCAACCAGCGCATGGACCTTTCCAAGGTCGCGGCAGTGGCCAATATCGACGAAGACGAGCTGTTCCAGCTCAACCCGGCCTTCAAGCAGCGCACCACCATCGACGGCCCGCAGCACCTGCTGGTGCCAACATCCAAGGCTCAGTTGCTGACCGCCAGCCTCTCGACCATGCGCCCGGAAGAGCTGATCAGCCAGCGCTCGCTCAAACCAGTCTTTGAAAATGTCGACGACAGCGAAGTGGAAGGCGCAAGACGCACCTACCGCGTCAAGCGCGGCGAGAACCTGGCCCAGATTGCCAAGGCCAACAACGTCCAGACCAAAGACCTGCAACGCTGGAACAAACTCAGCGGCAACAAGCTCAAGGTCGGCCAGACCCTGGTGATGCAGGACGCCAAGCCGAACAAGGCCACCGGCAAGCGCATCAGCACCGTGGTAGCCGCCAATACCAAGGACCAGAAGAAGCAGACCCAGTACAAGGTCAAGCAAGGCGACTCGCTGTATGTGGTAGCCAAGCGCTTCAACGTGGAAATGCAGCACCTCAAGCGCTGGAACCCGCGAATGGGCAAGGCACTCAAGCCTGGGCAGATGTTGACGGTCTACTCCCCGCACTAAGGTGACCGGGGAGCTTTGTGTGGTGAGGGGTTCATCCGTGGGAGCAAGGCTTGCCCGCGATGGCCACACTGCGGTTTAACAGTTGAACCGCGATATCGTTCATCGCGGGCAAGCCTTGCTCCCACAGGTCAAAGCTCCCACAAAGAGGATAAATCCCCTCACCAGAGGTTCTGCGCTCGGCCGGTATCCGCTTAGCCGACTGGCACCCCCCTCTAAACCCCGCCTTTTTCCTGCCGATACAAGCTGTTACTGTACAGGTCATAAAAGCCCAAGCCGCCTGGTTCGGATCTCAGATTTGACACGTCCCCTCCTCCTGCTCCTGATCAGCCTGGCCTTGAGCTTCCCCGCCAGCGCAACCATCAGCGAAAGCCATGGCTATGCGCAGTTCGGCACGCTCAAGTATCCGGCCAGGTTCACCCACTTCGACTGGGTCAACCCGCAAGCGCCCAAGGGCGGAGTCTTGCGGGTCATGGCATTCGGCACCTTCGATACGCTCAACCCCTATACATTCAAGGGCAGCAGCCCGGTTTCCACGCCCAATTTCCTGCAATACGGCATCAATGAGCTGAACGAACCGTTGATGGTCGGCACCGGCCAATACGCCCCGTCCGGCGATGAGCCGACGTCCAGCTATGGCCTGATCGCCCAATCGGTGGAATACAGCGAAGACCGCAGTTGGGTGGTGTTCAACCTGCGACCCGAAGCACGGTTTCACGATGGCGTGCCGATCACCGCCTATGACGTGGCGTTCTCCTACAGGACGCTGCTCAAGGAAGGCCATCCGCAATACCGCACCAACCTGCAGGAAGTGCTGCGGGTCGACATTCTCAACCCGCTGAAAATCCGCTTTGTCTTCAAGCGCGCGGGCAATCCGTTGCTGATCCTGCGCCTGGGCGAACTGCCGGTGTTGCCCCAGCACTACTGGAAAGACCGCGACTTCAAGGCGACGACCTTCGACCCGCCCCTGGGCAGCGGACCTTATCGCATCACCAAAGTACAGCCAGGCCGCCAACTGGTGTTCGAACGGGTCAAGGATTACTGGGGGAAGGACCTGCCAGTCAATCGCGGCAAATACAACGTCGACCGCATGGACGTGGAGTTCTATCGCGACAGCGAAGTGGCCTTCGAAGCCTTCAAGGCTGGCGAGTTCGATATCTACATCGAACACCAGGCCAAAAACTGGGCCAACGGCTATGACTTCCCGGCGATCAAGCGTGGCGACGTGATCAAGGCGCAGATTCCCCACCAGATCCCGACCCAGACCCAGGGCCTGTTCATGAACACTCGGCGCGCTACGTTTGCCGAGGTCAAGGTGCGTGAAGCCCTGGGGCTGATGTTCGATTTCGAGTGGACCAACCGCACCCTGTTCAGCGGCGCCTACAAGCGCACCCTCAGTTACTACCCCAACAGCGAATTCTCCGCTACCGGCCTACCGGTGGGCCATGAATGGCTGTTGCTCAAGCCCTACCGGGAACAACTGCCGGCCAAACTGCTCACCGAACCCTTCAGCTTGCCCAGGACCGATGGGCGCGGCATTCCCCGGGAAACCCTGCGCAAAGCCTTGGGGTTATTGAAGGAAGCCGGCTGGACCCTCAACGGCCAACGCCTGCTGAACGCCGACAGCCAGCCCCTGAGCTTCGAAATCCTGCTGGTGAACCCGAACCTGGAGCGCATCCTGCAACCCTACGTCGAGAACCTCGCCAGTATCGGCATCCAGGCCCGGCTGCGCACGGTGGACCGCGCCCAGTACAAGCAGCGCCTGGACCAGTTCGACTTCGACATGATCCTGCTGACCTTGAACCAGACCCTCAGCCCGGGCCTTGAGCAATGGCAGTACTTCCACTCCAGCCAGGTCGGGGTCAAGGGCAGCAAGAACTACGCCGGGATTGCCAACCCGGTGGTCGACCATCTGCTGGAAAAGCTGCTCGCCGCCCAGACCCGCGACGAACAGGTCGCCGCCGGCAAGGCCCTGGATCGCGTGCTGCTGTGGCAGCATTACTGCATCCCCAACTGGTATCTCAATTATCATCGCCTGGCGTACCGCAACCGGTTCGCCTTCGTCACCACGCCGCCCTACACCCTGGGCCTGAGCGCATGGTGGCTGAAATCTTCGGAGAAAGATCAATGAAGCCTTTGCGCGCCCTGCTCCTGCAGGCCAGCAGCCTGTTATTCGCCGGGCTGGCCTGTGCCGCGCCACAGCATGCCGTGACCTTGTACAACGAGCCACCGAAATACCCGGCCGACTTCAAGCATTTCGACTACGTCAACCCGGACGCACCCAAGGGCGGCGTGTTTCGCCAGGGCGGCTTCGGTGGCTTCGACAGCCTCAACCCGTTCATCAGCAAAGGCGTGCCCGCCGATGACATCGGCCTGATCTACGACACCCTGGCCAAGCAGGGCCTGGACGAACCGTTCACCGAATACGGCCTGATCGCCGAAAAAATCGAGAAAGCCCCGGACAATGGTTGGGTGCGCTTCTACCTGCGCCCCGAAGCCCGGTTCAACGACGGCCATCCGGTGCGCGCCGAAGACGTGGTCTTCAGCTTCCAGACCCTGACCAAGGACGGCGCACCGATGTTTCGCGGCTATTACAACGACGTCGCCGAAGTCATCGCCGAAGAACCGCTCAAGGTGCTGTTCAAATTCAAGCACACCAATAACCGCGAGCTGCCGCTGATCCTCGGCCAACTGCCGGTATTGCCGAAACACTGGTGGGCCGAGCGCGACTTCAGCAAGGGCAACCTGGAGATCCCCCTGGGCAGCGGTCCCTACAAGGTCACCGAAGTGAAGGCCGGTCGCTCGATCCGCTATGAACGGGTGAAGGACTATTGGGGCAAGGACTTGCCGGTCAATCGCGGCTTCTACAATTTCGACGTGCTGGTCACCGACTACTATCGCGACAACACCGTCGCGGTCGAGGCCTTGAAAGCCGGGCAATTCGATTTCTGGCTGGAAATGACCGCCAAGAACTGGGCCAATGCCTACAACATCCCGGCCGTGACCGAAGGCCGGTTGATCAAGGAACAGATTCCCAACGGCAACCCCACTGGCATGCAGGGCTTCGTCTACAACCTGCGCCGTCCGATCTTCCAGGATGTGCGGGTGCGCAAGGCCTTGAGCCTGTTGCTGGATTTCGAGTGGACCAACAAGCAACTGTTCAACGGCGCCTATGCCCGTACCCGCAGCTACTTCGAGAATTCGGAAATGGCCGCCACCGGCCTGCCCGGCGAAGACGAGTTGAAAATTCTCGAGCCCCTGCGCGGCAAGATTCCCGAGCAGGTCTTCACCGAAGCCTTCCAGCCTTCGGTGTGCGACGGCAGCGGCATGCTCCGCGACCAGCAGCGCAAGGCTTACCAATTGCTGCAAGAAGCCGGCTGGCGCATCGTTAACGACAAAATGGTCGATGCCCAAGGCAAACCGGTGGTGCTGGAATTCCTGCTGGCCCAGACCGAGTTCGAGCGGGTGCTGCTGCCGTTCAAGCGCAACCTGAGCGACCTGGGCATCGAACTGGTCATCCGTCGGGTAGACGTGTCCCAGTACATCAACCGCGTACGCTCCAGGGATTTCGACCTGGTGGTGGGCAGCTTCCCGCAATCCAGCTCGCCGGGGAATGAACAACGCGAATTCTGGATGTCCGCCGCCGCGGACAAACCCGGCAGTCGCAACACCATGGGCCTGAAGGACCCGGCCGTGGACCAACTGGTGGAACAACTGATCAACGCCGATTCGCGCAAGAGCCTGGTTGCCCACGCCCGGGCACTGGACCGGGTTCTGCAATGGGGCTACTACGTGATCCCCAACTGGCACATCAAGACCTGGCGCGTGGCCTACTGGAATCACATCGGTCACCCGAAAATCACGCCGACCTATGACATCGGCACCACGACCTGGTGGGTCAAGCCGGACACCAAGCCTGCCATCGAAGTAGAGAAACAAGTCATGGAACAACAGATCAACGCTGCCCCCGCGAGCGTGGAGTAACCCGATGCTGGCTTATATCTTCCGGCGACTGCTGCTGATCATCCCGACGCTGTTCGGCATCCTGTTGATCAACTTCGTCATCATCCAGGCCGCGCCCGGCGGGCCGGTGGAACAGATGATCGCCAAGCTCGAAGGCTTCGAAGGCGCCACCAGCCGCATTGCCGGCGGCGGCGCCGAAGTTTCGGTGGCGGGTTCCTCCTATCGCGGCGCCCAAGGCCTGGACCCGGGACTGGTCAAGGAAATCGAGCGCATGTACGGCTTTGACAAGTCGGCGCCCGAACGCCTGTGGATCATGATCAAGAACTACGCCCACCTGGACTTCGGCGACAGTTTCTTCCGCGATGCCAAGGTCATCGACCTGATCAAGGAAAAGATGCCAGTGTCCATCTCCCTCGGGTTGTGGAGCACGCTGATCATGTACCTGGTGTCGATCCCACTGGGGATCGCCAAGGCTACGCGACACGGTAGCCATTTCGACGTGTGGACCAGCTCGGCAATCATCGTTGGCTACGCGATCCCATCGTTCCTGTTTGCCATCCTGCTGATCGTGGTGTTTGCCGGCGGCAGTTATTTCGACTGGTTCCCGTTGCGCGGGCTGACCTCCAACAACTTCGACGAATTGAGCATGGGCGGCAAGATCCTCGACTACTTCTGGCACCTGGCCCTGCCCGTGACCGCCCTGGTGATCGGTAACTTCGCCACCATGACCCTGCTGACCAAGAACAGCTTCCTCGACGAAATCAACAAGCAATACGTAGTCACCGCCAAGGCCAAGGGCCTGACTCGCCATCGGGTGCTCTACGGCCACGTCTTCCGCAACGCCATGCTGCTGGTGATTGCCGGCTTTCCTTCGGCGTTCATCGGGATCTTCTTTACCGGTTCGCTGCTGGTGGAAGTGATCTTCTCCCTCGACGGCCTGGGCCTGATGAGTTTCGAAGCGGCGATCAACCGCGACTACCCGGTGGTATTCGGCACCCTGTTCATCTTCACCCTGCTGGGGCTGGTGGTGAAACTGATCGGCGACTTGACCTACACCTTTGTCGATCCGCGCATCGACTTCGAAAGCCGGGAGCATTGAGATGAACCTGTCTCCTCTCAATCGCCGCCGTTTCGAACTGTTCAAGGCCAACAAGCGAGGCTGGTGGTCGCTGTGGCTGTTTTTGATCCTGTTCGGGCTGAGCCTGGGCGCCGAGTTGATCGCCAACGACAAGCCACTGGTGGTGCATTACGACGACGGCTGGTACTTCCCGGCCCTCAAGCGTTACCCGGAAACCACGTTCGGCGGCGAATTCCCCCTGGAAGCCAACTACAAGAGCCCGTATATCCGTGAACTGCTGGCCGCCAAGGACGCCTGGGTACTGTGGGCGCCGATTCCGTTCAGCTACCAGAGCATCAACTACGACCTGAAGGTCCCGGCCCCGGCACCACCCTCCTCCGTAAACTGGCTGGGCACCGACGACCAGGGGCGCGATGTCCTGGCCCGGGTCATCTATGGCTTCCGCATCTCGGTGCTGTTCGCCCTGACCCTGACACTGCTCAGCTCGATCATCGGCGTGATCGCCGGTGCCTTGCAGGGCTTCTATGGCGGCTGGGTCGACTTGGCCGGCCAGCGCTTCCTGGAGATCTGGTCCGGGCTGCCGGTGCTGTACCTGCTGATCATCCTGGCCAGTTTCGTCCAGCCGAATTTCTGGTGGCTGCTGGGCATCATGCTGTTGTTCTCGTGGATGAGCCTGGTGGACGTGGTCCGTGCCGAGTTCCTGCGCGGGCGCAACCTGGAGTACGTGCGCGCCGCGCGGGCGTTGGGCATGCAGAACGGCGCCATCATGTTCCGTCACATCCTGCCCAATGCCATGGTCTCGACCATGACCTTCATGCCGTTCATCCTCACCGGTGCCATTGGCACCCTCACCGCCCTGGATTTCCTCGGTTTCGGCCTGCCGCCGGGCGCGCCGTCCCTGGGCGAGCTGGTGGCCCAGGGCAAATCCAACCTCCAGGCGCCGTGGCTGGGCATCAGCGCGTTCGCCGTGCTGGCCCTGATGCTGAGCCTGCTGGTGTTCATCGGCGAGTCCGCTCGCGATGCCTTCGATCCGAGGAAGTGATATGAACCAGGACAATCTGATCGAAGTGCGCGACCTGGCGGTGGAGTTCATTGTCGGCGAACGCCGCCAGCGTGTGGTCGAGGGGGTCAGCTTCGATATCAAGCGCGGCGAAACCCTGGCCCTGGTGGGCGAAAGCGGCTCGGGCAAATCGGTCACCGCCCACTCGATCCTGCGTTTGCTGCCCTACCCGCTGGCCCATCACCCGACCGGGACCATCCAGTACGCCGGCCAGGATTTGCTGGGGCTGAAAGAAAAGACCATTCGCCACATCCGTGGTAATCGGATTGCGATGATCTTCCAGGAGCCGATGACCTCCCTCAATCCGCTGCACTCCATTGAAAAGCAGATCAATGAAGTGCTCGGCATCCACAAGGGTTTGAGCGGCAAGGTCGCGACCCGCCGGACTCTTGAGTTGCTGGAGCTGGTTGGCATTCCCGAACCGCACAAGCGCCTGAAGGCCCTGCCCCATGAATTGTCCGGTGGCCAGCGCCAGCGGGTGATGATCGCCATGGCCCTGGCCAACGAGCCGGAATTGCTGATCGCCGACGAGCCGACTACCGCCCTGGACGTCACCGTCCAGCTGAAAATCCTCCAATTGCTCAAGGAACTGCAGGCACGACTAGGCATGTCGCTGCTACTGATCAGCCACGATTTGAACCTGGTGCGCAGAATTGCCCATCGCGTATGTGTCATGCAGCGCGGTTGCATCGTCGAACAGGCGTCGTGCGAAGAGTTGTTCCGCGCGCCGCAGCATCCGTACACTCGGGAACTGCTAGGCGCCGAACCCAGCGGCACCCCGGCAACCAATGTGGTCGGCCAGCCGCTGTTGCAGGTCGAGGACTTGAAAGTCTGGTTCCCGATCAAGAAAGGTCTGTTCAAACGCACGGTAGACTACATCAAGGCCGTGGACGGGATCCGTTTCAGCCTGCCCCAGGGCCAGACCCTGGGCATCGTCGGCGAAAGCGGCTCCGGCAAGTCCACCCTGGGCCTGGCGATCTTGCGGTTGATCGGCAGCCAGGGCGGGATCCGCTTTGAAGGCAAACAGCTCGATAGCCTGACGCAGCAACAGGTCCGGCCGCTGCGGCGGGAGATGCAAGTGGTGTTTCAGGACCCGTTCGGTAGCCTGAGCCCACGGATGTGTGTAAGCCAGATCGTCGGCGAAGGCCTGCGGATCCACAAGATCGGCACCGCAGCCGAACAGGAACAAGCGATAATCGCGGCATTGAAGGAGGTAGGCCTGGATCCGGAGACCCGGAACCGCTACCCCCATGAATTTTCCGGAGGGCAGCGCCAGCGTATCGCTATTGCCCGGGCCCTGGTGCTCAAGCCGGCGTTGATTTTGCTGGATGAGCCGACGTCGGCCCTGGACCGTACCGTGCAACGCCAGGTGGTGGAGCTGTTACGGTCGCTGCAAACCAAGTACAACCTGACGTACCTGTTTATCAGCCATGACCTGGCTGTCGTCAAAGCGCTGAGCCACCAACTGATGGTGGTCAAGCATGGCCAAGTGGTCGAACAAGGTGATGCCCGCAGCATATTCGCCGCGCCGCAACACCCCTATACACAGCAGTTGCTGGAGGCCGCCTTCCTGGCCCCAACGACTGCCGAATAACCTGAAAGAGGAGCAACACATGGGTTTTCTCGCCGGTAAGCGCGTACTGATCGTCGGTGTCGCCAGCAAGCTGTCCATCGCATCCGGCATCGCCGCCGCCATGCATCGCGAGGGCGCTGAGCTTGCCTTCACTTATCAGAACGACAAACTGAAAGGTCGTGTCGAAGAGTTCGCGCAAGGCTGGGGTTCGAGCCCTGAGCTGTGCTTCCCGTGCGACGTGGCCAGCGATGAAGAAATCGCCAAGGTCTTCGAAGAACTGAGCAAGAAGTGGGACGGCCTGGACTGCATCGTGCACTCCGTGGGCTTCGCCCCGGGCGACCAACTGGACGGCGACTTCACCGAAGCCACCACCCGCGAAGGTTTCCGCATTGCCCACGACATCAGCGCCTACAGCTTCGTCGCCCTGGCCAAGGCCGGTCGCGAAATGATGAAGGGCCGCAACGGCAGCCTGCTGACCCTGTCGTACCTGGGCGCCGAGCGCACCATGCCGAACTACAACGTCATGGGCATGGCCAAGGCTTCCCTGGAAGCCGGCGTGCGTTACCTGGCCGGTTCCCTGGGCCCGGAAGGCACCCGCGTCAACGCCGTATCGGCCGGCCCGATCCGCACCCTCGCCGCTTCCGGCATCAAGAACTTCCGCAAGATGCTGGCCGCCAACGAAGCGCAAACCCCGCTGCGTCGCAACGTCACCATCGAAGAAGTCGGCAACGCCGGCGCCTTCCTGTGCTCGGACCTGGCATCGGGCATCAGCGGTGAAATCATGTACGTGGACGGCGGCTTCAACACCACCGCCATGGGCAACATCGAAGAGTAATCTTCACGCCGCAGCAAAAACGCCGCTTGCCCTGGAAAGGCCAAGCGGCGTTTTTTATGCCCACTACAAATCCCCTGTGGGAGCGAATGCGGTTCACTTAAGAAAAACAATGGACTTGTGGCGAGGGAGCTTGCTCCCGCTCGGCTGCGAAACAGTCGTGAACCGGCGGGTGCGGTGTGCCTGATGCTTCATATTCGGCAGGTTTTGGGGTCGCTTCGCGACCCAGCGGGAGCAAGCTCCCTCGCCACGGGTTTGTCGACGGCCTTAAGCGAACCGCATTCCCTGTGGGATCGGCGGTTGGCCAGTGCTAGCTGCGAAGAGCCTGTTTCTGCGCATACATCGCCGCATCGGCGTCAGCCAGCAGGTTGTCGATTGACCGATGGCGCTGGGCGTCGTACTCGATCTGACCGACGCTGAACCGAATGTCATAGCCACGCTGCAACATCGCATTGCGCTCATCGAGGATTTCCTTGAGCCGCGCCATGATTGCCGTGGTCTCGACATGGGACGAACCGGTGAGCAACGCCACGAACTCATCACCGCCCAGGCGACCGATCACATCACTTTCGCGAAAGGCGATACGCAGCACATCGGCGAAGGTTTTCAGCGCGCTGTCACCCTCGGCATGTCCATAACGGTCGTTGATCGGCTTGAAGTCGTTGAGGTCGAAGTACAGCAGCGTCGCCGGGCGCGACAAGCGATCACACACATTCAATGCATGCTGGGCCAACGTCCTGAAGCCGCGCCGATTGGACAGCAGCGTCAGTTCGTCCATGCTCGCCATCTGCACCGCGACCATTTCCTGCTCGGCCATGCGCGCCAGGTCGCGCAATAGTTCGCGTTCCTCATCATTGAGCTTGCGCGGCCGGGTGTCGAGCAGGCACAACGTGCCGAGCTTGCTGCCATCCTCCAGCTCGAGCGGATGCCCGGCGTAGAAACGAATGCCAGGCGCGTCCGTGACCAGTGGGTTGTCGTGGAAGCGCTCGTCCTGCTCCGCATCGCAGATCTCCAGGATCCGATCCTGCAGAATCGCATGCCCACAGAAGGAAATCTCCCGCGGGGTCTCACTAATGTCCAAGCCGGCGCTGGATTTGAACCACTGCCGGTTGGCGTCTATCAGTGACACCAGCGCGATAGGCACGTCAAACAGACGGCGGGCAAGGCGGGTCAGGCGGTCAAACCGTTCTTCCGGTGCGGTATCAAGCAGCTTGAGCGAGTGCAGACTCTTGAGGCGAGCGGCTTCGTCGTCCGGTTTGCGTGGCGCAAGCATCGGGAACTCCATTGGCGGGACTTCATGAAGTCTAGTCCAGGCCCCCTGCCGTTCAAATCGAACGGCTAAATCCAACGGGCATTTGTCGGCCAGGGCTAATACACTGCCACCCAGGTTCAAGACGAGGACGCCGACCGATGAAGCACGCCCCCCACGACGCCGCCCCTCGCTTCTGGCGCGACGCGGCCCTGCCCTTCATCGAAGCCCGGGCCATCGACGACGGGCGCAAGGTCTGCTATTCGCGCCATTCCCATGACCATTTTTCCATCGGCGCGATCACCGCCGGGCGCAGCACATACATTCACGAACAGTCGAATTTCCAGGTGGAGAGCGGCACGGTGGTGCTGATGAACCCCGGCGACGTCCATGCGTGCAATCCGATCGACGATCAGCCATGGTCCTACCTGATGCTGTACGTCGACACCCAGTGGCTTCGGGACCTGCAGCGTCGTATCGGCTTTGACGAAAACCTGGATTTCCAGGGCTTCACCACCACCCACAGTCGCGATGTGGAGCTGTTTGCCGCCTTGGGACGGCTGTATGAGCAATTGGTGGACGAGCAGCTCGACGCGACCAGCAAGCACGCCGCCGCCGAGGCGTTTTTCATTGACCTGCAACTACGGCTCAACCCTGCCGGCCGCCCAGACCGGGGCAGCCATCCCGGCCTGATGCGTGCGGCACAGTTTATCCACGACCACTGCAGCGAAGCCTTGAAACTCGAGGACATCTGCATTGCCGCGCAACTGTCGCCGTCTTACCTGAGCCGAGCCTTCAAGCGCCATTACGGGATGACGCCCCACGCCTTCCTGGTCAACCGCCGGATCCAGTTTGCCCGACGCCAGTTGCGTGAAGGCAAGCTGATCGCTGACGTGGCGCTGGACAGCGGGTTTGCCGACCAGGCGCATTTCCAGCGCGCCTTCAAGCAACACCTGGCGGCTACGCCCGGCCAGTATCGCGGCTGAATCACACTTGCGTTCGGCCCCACTCAAGGCAACAACAGATACACCGCACTGGCCACCAACAACACCGCCATCGCCCGGTTGAACAGACGCATGGTCGCCGGATTCCCCAGCCAGGTGCGCAGAAAACTCCCGGCGTAGGCCCAGCAACCCACCGAGACGTAGCAGATCACCAGGTAGATCGCCGCAAACTGCCACACCAGCCGCGCCTCGCCATCGGCCACGAATGCCCCCATCCCCGCCACGCAGGCCAGCCACGCCTTGGGGTTGAGCCATTGCATCAGCGCGCCATAGAACATCGAAGGCGCCCGCCCATCCTCTTCGTCGCCCAGGCGCCCGTTATCCATCGCCAGTTTCCAGGCCATGAACAATAGAAACCCCACGCCGCCCAGCTGCACCACCCGCGTGAGCCCAGGCCAGCGTTGCAGCACTTCATGCAACCCCAGCCCCATCAGTACCAGCAGCAAGACAAAGCCCAGGGTCGCACCGCCCACATGGCGCAAGGTGGCGCGAAACCCGTACCGCGCCCCGGAGCTGAGGGCCACGATGTTGACCGGTCCCGGCGTGATGGAGGCGACCAGGGCAAACGCCGCCATGGAAAATATCAGACTCATCGCATACCTTCTTTCATGTCTGTGAGGTGGCGATCAGGGTAAGTGGCCCGTTACGGCGGGTATTGAAGAAAACTGCCTAATGAGGAAAAAGCAAAACCCTCGCCCACAAAAAAGCCGCGACACCTCGATCAGGCATCGCGGCTTGTTCAGGCGATCAGCGATCGTTCTTGGTCGAAGAGCTGGTCGCGTTGGTCAGGCCCTTGGTGTTATGGGTACCCGGAGTAGCGGTGGAAATCGCCGAGGCCTTGGTCAGGCCGCGCGTATCACGGTCCTTGGCGATGCTCGAGGTCAGCGAAGCCTTGCTGGTACGGTCAGTTCGGGTGGTGCCGGTGTGCTTGCCGCTCAGGCCATGATCACGGGTACGAGTGCCGACGTGGTCGCTGGCCAAGCCTTTGCCAAGGCCGCTGGAGTCGCCGGACTTGTCGTGGCCCTGGCCACCACCGATACCGCCGCCAATGCCACCGCCGTGGCCACCGCCATTACCGCCGCCGTTTCCTCCACCATTACCGCCACCATTACCGCCACCATTACCGCCACCACCACCGTTACCACCGCCTGCGGCGTAGCTCGAACCGATAGGCGACAGGTCGGCAGGCAGCAAGGCCGAGGCACCCAGCGCCAAGGCACAGACAGCAACGGCAATGAGGGATTTCTTATGTTTGGACATGATGTCTCCGAAAGACAAAAACAACGGTTGAACCCTTAAGACTCAGAGGTTCAATTTTTGTTCGTGAGCATCCGACCAAGTGCGCGGGGAATTCACTGTCGATTTTTCGGTGGAGTCATGGCGGGCACGGTTCTATGCTCGGCCCATGAACCTACAAGACTCGCTGCTCCCGCCCCATGCCGAGATGGTCCGCGCCATGCTCGAACGCGACACCGCCTACGAGGGGGTGTTCTTCACCGCGGTCAAGACCACCGGCATTTTCTGTCGCCCCAGTTGCACGGCGCGCAAGCCGAAACCGGAGAACGTGGAGTTCTTCGCCCATGCCGATGAAGCCCTGTCGGCCGGCTACCGGGCCTGCCTGCGTTGCAAGCCACTGGACGCCGCGGCCATCGCGCCGGACTGGATCCAGGCCCTGCTCAAGGCTGTAGACGCCGAGCCAGACCTGCGCTGGACCGACGCCCTGCTGCTGGAGCAAGGCATTGAACCGCTGAAATTGCGCCGCTGGTTCAAGCAACATTTCGGCATGACCTTCCACGCCTACCTGCGCACCCGCCGCCTGGGCATTGCCCTGGGCGGCATCAAGGAAGGCACCTCCATCGACAATGCCGCGTTCGATTCCGGTTATGAGTCATTGAGCGGTTTTCGTGACGCCTTCGTGAAATCCTTTCATATCACACCGGGTCGCGCGGCCCTCAGCGAACCCTTGCTGTTCACCCGCCTGACCACACCGTTAGGCCCCATGCTGGCCATGGCCGAACGACGGGGCCTGGTGCTGCTGGAATTCCTCGACCGCCCGGCCCTGACCAAGGAGTTGGAAGAGCTGCAACAACGCTACGGCTACACCGTTGCGCCGGGCCACAACGCGCATTTGCAACAGATCGAAACCGAACTGGCCGAGTATTTCGCCGGCAAGCTCACGGCATTCAAGGTCCCGTTGCACATGCCCGGCAGCGCCTTCGCCGTGCGGGTCTGGGCTGAGCTGCAAAAAATCCCCTACGGCGAAACCCGCAGCTATGGCGGTATCGCCACGGCCCTGGGCAGCCCTGGCGCCAGCCGCGCCGTGGGCCTGGCCAATGGGCAGAATCGCCTGGCCATCGTCATTCCCTGTCACCGAGTGATCGGTGCCGATGGCTCGCTGACCGGCTATGGTGGCGGACAACCGCGCAAGGCATTTCTGCTGCGGCTGGAAAAAGCCGCGGTGCAGGTTTCACTGCCCCTGGCATTTTGAGCGCTCCGGAGTACGAACACCTGATGCCTGTGCCCTACCACGACGCCAGTGTCTTCCTGGCAGGCCTGGACAAAGACTGGCGACGCCATGTCGAAGCGATCGGCCCTTGCCTGCTGCTGCCCAAGCCAGCCCGCGAACCCTATGAAGCCCTGGTGCGGGCGATTGCCTACCAGCAGCTGCACGCCAAGGCCGGCGATGCGATTCTGGGGCGGTTGCTGGCGTTGTTCCCGGCGCAGACCTTCCCCAGGCCCGAGCAGATCCTGGCGACAGACACCGCACAGCTGCGCGCCTGTGGGTTTTCCGCCAGCAAGATCGCGACGATCCAGGGCATCGCCCAAGCGGCGCTGGACGGGGTGGTGCCGGATTACGCCACCGCACGGGCGATGGAAGACGAAGCGTTGATCGAGCGCCTGGTCAGCTTGCGCGGCGTCGGGCGCTGGACCGTGGAAATGCTACTGATCTACAGCCTGGAACGACCCGACATCCTGCCGGCCGATGACTTCGGCGTACGCGAAGGTTATCGCCGACTAAAAGGGTTGGAGCAACAGCCCAGCCGCAAGCAGATGGTTGAGATCGGGCGGGCGTGGAGCCCTTATCGGACGGTGGCGGCGTGGTATTTGTGGCGGGTGCCCAGGTAATGTTGGCTGTACCGACGCCTTCGCGAGCAAGCCCGCTCCCACACTGACCGAGAGCGGGCAGAACATTTGCGACCGACACAAACTCCCTGTGGGAGCGGGCTTGCTCGCGAAGGCGGTCGCATGGTCACTCTCAATTCAACGATCAAGACACCGACCGTCTAGGCTGTCCGGAGTCATTCCAATCCCCAATTGGAGGTTCCCATGCAGCTAGAAGGTTCCTGTCACTGCGGCGCGGTGTCGTTCACCCTCGACAGCGCTCATCCCTACCCCTACCAGCGCTGCTACTGCTCGATCTGTCGCAAGACCCAGGGTGGCGGCGGTTTTGCGATCAATCTGGGGGGCGATGCCCGAAGCCTGAAGGTGCGCGGGCGCAAGCACATCTCGATCTATCATGCGCGACTCAAGAACGAAGGCGATAAACGCGCCCACCGCAGCAGTGCCGAACGGCATTTCTGTGCCCTGTGCGGTTCGGGGCTCTGGCTATTCAGCCCTGAATGGCCGGAACTGGTTCACCCCTTTGCCTCAGCCATCGACACGCCATTGCCGGTGCCGCCGGAGCACACCCACCTGATGCTCGGCTCCAAGGCGCCATGGGTGGAAGTCGAGGCGCATCCTGGCGATCAGCGGTTCGAGGTCTACCCCAAGGAGTCGATTGCCCACTGGCATGAGCGCCTGGGACTGACCGGTTAAGAGGCAGAGCTGCAAACGGCCCTATCGCAAGCAGGCTCGCTCCCACATTTGATCTTCAGTGCTCACAAATAGTGTGTACACAGAAAATCCCCTGTGGGAGCGAGCCTGCTCGCGATGGCGTCAGCCCAGGTAACCCAGCACTACAAAGTCGGCACACCACTGTGGAACCGAAACTCCACATCCGGTGACTCGATCAACTCCCGCTCGGCGTCGCGGACCTTGTCGATCACTTGGGCAATGTCCTTGGCGTCGCCATACTGGTAAGCCAGTTTCAGATAACCCTGGAAATGCCGGGCTTCACTTTTCAGCAAGCCGAAATAGAACTTGCCCAGTTCCTCGTCCAGGTGCGGCACCAAGGCCTCGAAACGCTCGCAGCTACGGGCCTCGATGAAAGCGCCAACCACCAGGGTGTCCACCAGCTTGACCGGTTCGTGGCTGCGTACCACCTTGCGCAGCCCCGAGGCGTAACGCCCGGCGGAGAGCTGGCGCAAGCCAATCTTGCGCTTTTTCATCAGGCGCATGACCTGCTCGTGGTGCACCAGCTCTTCCCGGGCCAGGCGCGACATCAGGTTGATCAGGTCGACATGGGAGTGGTACTTGGCGATCAGGCTCAGGGCGGTACTGGCGGCCTTGAACTCGCAGTTCTTGTGGTCGATCAGCAACGTTTCCTGGTCGGCCAGCGCGGCCTGGACCCAGGCATCGGGGGTGCGGCAGCCGAGGAATTCGTGAATTTCGGGAAGATTCATGGGGCTCACGGGAAAAGGTAGTCGAGCGAAGGGCGCCGATTATACCGGCCTGCCCCCAGACCACCAGCCACCGCCGTTGATATGCGTCAAGTCGACGACTCACCCAGAGCAACTAGACTGTTCAACAATAACTACAGTTGAGCAACGCCAGCCTTTTCATTGCAGGAGAACGCCGATCATGCAAGCCATTCGCAGCATCCTGGTGGTCATTGAGCCCGAACATTCGGAAAGCCTGGCGCTCAAGCGCGCCAAACTGATCGCCGGAGTGACCCAGGCCCACCTGCACCTGCTGGTGTGTGACAAAAAGCATGACCATGCCGGCATGCTTAGCGTGCTGAAGGCCGCGCTATTGGCGGACGGCTACAGTGTCACCACCGAACAGGCCTGGAACGAAAGTCTCTACGAAACCATCATCGACGTGCAGCAGGCCGAAGGTTGCGGGCTGGTGATCAAGCAGCACTTCCCCGACAGCCCGCTGAAAAAAGCCCTGCTGACCCCGGCAGACTGGAAGCTGCTGCGCCACTGCCCGACCCCGGTGCTACTGGTGAAAACCGCCGGTTCCTGGAAAGACAAGGTGATACTGGCGGCCGTCGATGTCGGCAATGCCGATGGCGAGCACCGCCATTTGCATAACACCATCATCGATCACGGCTATGACATTGCCCTGCTGGCCAAGGCGCACCTGCATGTGATCAGTGCCCACCCGACTCCGATGCTTTCGTCCGCCGACCCGACGTTCCAACTCAAGGAAACCATCGAGGCCAAGTACCGCGCACAATGCCGCGCGTTCCAGGCTGAGTTCGACATCGACGACCAGCATTTGCACATCGAAGAAGGCCCGGCGGACGTCTTGATTCCCTACATGGCGCGCAAGCTGCAGGCGGCGGTGACGGTGATCGGCACCGTGGCCCGCTCAGGGTTGTCCGGGGTCCTGATTGGCAATACCGCCGAGGCCGTACTCGATACGCTGGAAAGCGATGTGCTGGTGCTCAAGCCCCAGGAAGTCGAGGATCATCTGGTGGAGTTGGCGACCAAGGATTGAGGTTTTTGTGTCCTCAAGATCGCCATCGCGAGCAAGCTCGCTCCCACACTGGCCCCAGGAAACCCACAAATCCCCTGTGGGAGCGAGCTTGCTCGCGATGCCTTTAAAGCTCAGCCGCCGATCGCATCCTTCAGGAACCCCGGCGCGATATAACGCTGGTAATGGGCTTCGGACAGGAGGAAGAATTCCCGATCAATGGCATCGCGCAGGTCCGGCAGTTCCCAGTCGCGGAACTCCGGCATCAGCACCATGCCATAGGCCTCCAGGTTGTTGATCACCCGCGCGCCCCGGGCGATCAACTGATAGGCCCAGCAATACTCCGACTGATGCGGCACGAAGCGGATCTTGCGCGATTCCAGTTGCTGGCGCAGCAATCCTGGGTCGAAAACCTCCAACTTGGCCACCATCACCTGCACCAGCAGTTGCTCCAGGCGCATCCACACCGCGCGTTTCTCCTCCTCGTTGTAGCCGTTCCAGTGAATCACTTCATGGTGGAACCGCTTGCAGCCACGGCACACCAGGTCACCGTAGACAGTGGAGCAAAGGCCGACGCAGGGGGTCTTGATGAGCTGGTTGGGCATAAGGAAAAGCACACGCAAAAGCAGGACAGGCCGGCATGTTAGCCCTTTGTCTAAGATTGATCACCCCTCAAACTTCCAGGCCCAACTTACCTTTAATTTTTTTTTCCCGTAGAATCAGCCAGCCTTTTAAGGCGCCAATGTCCGTTAGAAGCTGTTTTCAAAGCGTCACGAGCACAGTCGTTCCTTCAGAGCGGTGTTGGCGAAGGGTCTTTCCAGCGGGGAAAGCCCAACGCCAACCCTCATCAGCTCCCCGTTCTGCAGGCGTAAAACTTTGAAAGCAGCTTCTGTGAGGAACTTACGGAAACTCTGGCGTGGTGGCTCAAAAAGCCTCCGACGCGCATGAGTACCGTGGGTTTCTGGATGAGCGTCCCGGACACCCATTTGGGACCACTGATGAGGGTAATAACTGTGCTTGAAGCCTACCGCAAACATATCGAAGAGCGTGCAGCCCTGGGTATCGTTCCCCAGCCGCTCAACGCCGAACAAACCGCAGGCCTGATCGAGCTGCTGAAAAATCCTCCGGCTGGCGAAGAAGCTTTCCTCGTTGACCTGATCACCAATCGCGTTCCGCCTGGAGTCGACGAGGCTGCCTACGTCAAGGCCGGCTTCCTGTCCGCTCTGGCCAAGGGCCAGGCCCAATCCCCTCTGCTGGACAAGAAACGTGCCGTTGAACTGCTCGGCACCATGCAGGGCGGCTACAACATCGTGACCCTGGTGGAGCTGCTGGACGACGCCGAGCTGGCGCCGGTAGCCGCCGAAGAACTCAAGCACACCCTGCTGATGTTCGATGCCTTCCACGACGTGGCTGAAAAAGCCAAGAACGGCAACGTTCACGCCAAGGCCGTGCTGCAATCCTGGGCCGAAGGCGAGTGGTTCAAGAAGCGCCCGGTGCTGGCCGACAAGATCAGCCTGCGCGTATTCAAGGTGACCGGCGAAACCAACACCGACGACCTGTCCCCTGCTCCAGACGCCTGGTCGCGTCCTGACATCCCGCTGCACGCCCTGGCCATGCTGAAAATGGCCCGTGACGGCATCGTTCCGGACGAGCAAGGCAAGACCGGCCCGATGAAGCAAATCGAAGAAATGCGCGGCCAAGGCTTCCCGATCGCCTACGTCGGCGACGTGGTTGGTACCGGCTCCTCGCGTAAATCGGCGACCAACTCGGTGCTGTGGTTCTTCGGCGACGACATTCCTTATGTGCCGAACAAGCGCGCTGGCGGTTTCTGCTTCGGCAGCAAAATCGCTCCGATCTTCTACAACACCATGGAAGATGCTGGCGCACTGCCTATCGAGTTCGACGTTTCGAACATGAACATGGGCGACGTGATCGACCTGTACCCGCATGCCGGCAAAGTCTGCAAGCACGGTACCGACGAAGTCATCACCACCTTCGAAATGAAGACTCCGGTGCTGCTGGACGAAGTCCGTGCCGGCGGTCGTATTCCGCTGATCATTGGCCGTGGCCTGACCGAGAAGGCTCGCGCCGAGCTGGGCCTGCCACCTTTCGATCTGTTCAAGAAGCCTGAAGCTCCCGCTCAAAGCACCAAGGGTTTCACCCTGGCGCAGAAGATGGTCGGCAAGGCTTGCGGTCTGGCAGAAGGCAAAGGCGTACGTCCTGGCACCTACTGCGAACCGAAAATGACCACCGTGGGGTCCCAGGACACCACCGGTCCAATGACCCGCGACGAACTGAAAGACCTGGCGTGCCTGGGCTTCTCGGCTGACCTGGTGATGCAGTCCTTCTGCCACACCGCGGCTTATCCAAAGCCGATCGACGTGACCACCCACCACACCCTGCCTGACTTCATCATGACCCGCGGCGGTGTTTCCCTGCGTCCGGGCGACGGCATCATCCACTCGTGGCTGAACCGCATGCTGCTGCCAGACACCGTGGGTACCGGTGGTGACTCGCACACCCGTTTCCCGATGGGCATCTCGTTCCCGGCCGGCTCCGGCCTGGTCGCGTTCGCCGCTGCCACCGGCGTCATGCCGCTGGACATGCCGGAATCGATCCTGGTGCGCTTCAAAGGCAAAATGAAACCTGGCATCACCCTGCGTGACCTGGTTCATGCCATTCCGTACTTCGCCATCCAGAAAGGTCTGTTGACCGTCGAGAAGAAAGGCAAGAAAAACGCCTTCTCCGGCCGCATCCTGGAGATCGAAGGCCTGGAAGGCTTGACCCTGGAACAGGCTTTCGAATTGTCCGACGCCTCGGCCGAACGTTCGGCTGCCGGTTGCACCATCAAGCTGTCGAAAGAGTCGATCACCGAGTACCTGCAATCGAACATCACCCTGCTGCGCTGGATGATCGGCGAAGGCTACGGTGACGCACGTACCCTGGAGCGTCGCGCCCAAGCGATGGAAGCCTGGATCGCCAACCCGCAACTGATGGAAGCCGATGCCGACGCCGAATACGCCGAAGTCATCGAAATCGATCTGGCCGACATCAGCGAGCCTGTGCTCTGTGCGCCGAACGACCCGGACGACGCCCGCCTGCTGTCCAGCGTTGCTGGCGAGAAGATCGACGAAGTGTTCATCGGTTCGTGCATGACCAACATCGGTCACTTCCGCGCTGCCGGTAAGCTGCTGGATCAGGTCAAGGGTCAACTGCCAACCCGTCTGTGGCTGTCGCCGCCGACCAAGATGGACGCTCACCAACTGACCGAAGAAGGCTACTACGGCATCTACGGCAAGGCCGGCGCACGGATGGAAATGCCAGGCTGCTCGCTGTGCATGGGTAACCAGGCACGCGTCGAGCCGAACTCCACCGTGGTGTCGACTTCGACCCGTAACTTCCCGAACCGTCTGGGTGACGGCGCGAACGTCTACCTGGCTTCGGCCGAACTGGCGTCCGTTGCGTCCATCCTGGGTCGCCTGCCGACCGTCGAGGAGTACATGGAATACGCCGGCAAGATCGACAGCATGGCAGCGGACGTATACCGCTACCTGAGCTTCGACCAGATCGCCGAGTTCCGTGAAGCCGCTGCAAACGCCAACATCCCGGTCGTTCAAGCCTAACGCTTCAACGCCCGACTAAAAACGCCGCCCTTCTTGCGAGGGGCGGCGTTTTTTTATGCTTGGGATTCCGATGCTAGCCGGCTACCGCTATCGCGAGCAGGCTCGCTCCCACAGGGGATATGTGGTGAATGGAGAATATATGAACACCCGCAACCCCATGTGGGAGCGAGCCTGCTCGCGATGACAGCAGCACATCCAGCATCAATGCAAGCCGCCCCACCACTTTCGCGAGCAAGCCCGCTCCCACAAGGGTCCGGTCAGGCCAAGAGGGAGTAGACCAGCGCAGTAATCGCCACCAGGCCCACCAGCACCACGAAGACATTCGACGCCTGGCCACGATAGCGGGCCATGGCCGGAACTTTACGGATGGCATACATCGGCATCAGGAACAGGATGGCCGCGATGACCGGGCCGCCCAGGGTTTCGATCATGCCCAGGATGCTCGGGTTGAGCGTGGCGACGATCCAGCAAACCACCAGCATGAACGCAGCGGTAAGGCGGTCCAGGGTCTTGGGCGCCGGGCGACGACCGCTTTTGACGATCAGGCCCTTGAGGCCTTCACTGGCGCCGATGTAGTGCCCCAGGAACGATTTGGAAATGGCGACAAACGCAATCAACGGCGCGGCAAAAGCGATGGTCGGGTTGCTGAAATGGTTGGCCAGGTACGACAGGATCGACAGATTCTGCGCCTTGGCCTCAGCCAGTTGTGCCGGGGACAAGGTCAACACGCAACTGAACACGAAAAACAGCACCATCACCACCATCAGCACATGGGCGCGCGACAGGATCTGCGAGCTGCGCTCCTCAGCGTTGGCACCATAGCGACGCTTCTGGTCCACCGCAAACGCCGAGATGATGGGTGAGTGGTTGAACGAGAACACCATCACCGGGATCGCCAGCCACAAGGTATGCAGCAACGCCGAAGCTTCAGGCGGCGTGGACGCCGTGGTCAGGATGCCGCCGCTCCAGTGGGGAATCAGGAACACCGCCAGGAACAACAGCGCAACGATGAACGGGTAGACCATCAGGCTCATGGCCTTGACGATGGCCTGCTCGCCGCAGCGCACCACCGCCAGCAGGCCCAGGATCAGCACCAACGACAGCACAACCCGAGGGGGCGCCTGGATATGCAACTGATGCTCCAGGAAACTGCCCACCGTGTTGGTCAACGCCACGCTGTAGATCAGCAGGATCGGGAAAATGGCAAAGAAGTACAAAAGCGTGATCAACGCACCGGCCTTGAGGCCGAAATGTTCTTCCACCACATCGGTGATGTCCGCACCGTCGCGACCGGACAACACAAAACGGGTCAGGCCCCGGTGGGCATAGAACGTCATGGGGAACGCCAGCAACGCCAGGATCAGCAGCGGCCAAAAGCCGCCCAGGCCCGCATTGATCGGTAAAAAAAGCGTACCTGCACCAATCGCGGTGCCAAACAGACCCAGCATCCACGTGGTGTCCTGACGACTCCATTGGCTGAGGGTGGCTGGGACAGTCGTTTCAAAGCGCTCTTCGACGCTATTGGCCTGATCATTCATCCGGGCGGATCTCCGTATTCCGGTCACATGCACCCGGTCGGGACGAGTCAGAAAAACCCGACAGGCAGCGCCCCGACCGAAACAGGGGCGCGATTGTCCGGGATTAGCGAGCAGAAGCAAAGACTTAGCTGAGGAGCGGTTATGCGGATCAGATTACTGTCATAAAAGATGCCCCCGCATTCCCTGTGAGAGCGAGCGTACTCGCGAAAGCGAAGGATCAATCGACATTCATGTTGGATGTACCGTCGCGCTCCCACAGTTGGATTGCAGTACGACCGCCAGAGCCAGGTCGGCTGTCAGGCCGCCACAGCGAGCAATCCCCCGCAAGAACGACACCAAAACCGAAATGCACATAAAAAGCCGCAACCCCCTGCCCTCTGCTCCTACAATCAGGTTGAATACTTGCAATCGCCCCAGCACCCACAGGAGCCCAGCATGACTGCAACCGTTCTGGTACTGGTTGAAACCGTCAATGAGTACCTGCCGATTCTCGAGCGGCAGGGGTATCACCTGGAATTGGCGCCCACGCCTGCCGAACGCAAGACAGCGATTTTCGAACACGGTGAACGCTTCAGCGCGGTGCTGACCCGCGGCCCCCTGGGTTTGACGGCGGAAGAAATCGCCGCCCTGCCCAATTTGCAGATCATTTGCGTGATCGGCGCCGGTTACGAACAAGTGGACCTGCAGGCCGCGCGCAATCGGGGCATCGTGGTAACCAACGGCGCCGGAGTCAACGCCTCGTCGGTGGCCGACCATGCCATGGCGCTGCTGCTGGCGCTGGTGCGCGACATTCCCCGGGCCGACGCATGCGTGCGCCGTGGCGAATGGCCCAAGGTCATGCGCCCTTCCCTGGCCGGCAAGCGCCTGGGCGTGCTGGGCCTGGGCGCGGTGGGCATGGCGATCGCCAAGCGGGCCGCCCTCGGGTTCGACATGAGCGTCAGCTACCACAATCGCCAGATGCGCAACGACGTGCCCTACACCTACTGCGCCACGCCCACGGAACTGGCCCGCGTCTCGGATTTCCTGATCGTCGCCACGCCCGGCGGCCTGGACACCCGGCAGTTGATCAACAAACAGGCCCTCGATGCCTTGGGACCCAATGGTTTCCTGGTGAACATCGCCCGTGCCAGCGTGGTCGCCACCGCCGACCTGATCAGCGCCCTGGAGCAACGGCGAATCGCTGGCGCGGCCCTGGATGTGTTCGATCACGAGCCCGAAGTGCCAGACGCGCTGAAACATCTGCCCAACGTCGTGCTGACGCCCCATGTGGCCGGCCTGTCGCCGGAAGCAACGCGTGGCACGGTGGAGCTGGTGGGCCAGAACCTGAACGCGTTTTTTTCCGGCAAGCCGGTGTTGACGCCAGTACCGTTACCCGACGCGCAGCCTTAAAGCACCCCCAGCAATGTCCATAACCGCCGGGATTCGGCATCGGCACTGATCAGTTCCCCCAGCAACTCGCTCAACGGCTTGTTGCCCCACTCCACGCCGCGCCGGATCAGATAGGGCACCGGGCTGTGGGGTTCTGTACGGGCCAGGTAACCGGCGATGACCAGTAGCTGTCGATAGGCCTCCTCACGATTGGCCGGCTCCTGGAAAACCTGGGCAGGTGCCACGTTCGCCTGCGCCCGGTCAGGTTCAAGCGTAACCGTGGGTGAAGTTTGCACCGGCAAGACAGTGGGTTGCTGTGGATTCATCGCGATGAACTCCTCTACCAGGGCCAGCAAGGCCTGAATCACGTCCCGCAGGGATTTGTAGCCTGGGGCCAGGTTGCCCAAGTAAGCGTCGCTCCAGGCTTCGAGCCGTTGCAGGTGCTGCAGGCTCAACATCAGGCTGCCCTGGCGATGCAACCAGAATGACAAGGGTGTGCTGCGAATCAGTTCACTGAGTTTCTTCTGATCATTGCGCGCCGCTTCCGCCGACGCCTTGGCGTTCTTGCTGTCGTTGCCCAACACTTGCTGGCGCTGCAAGCGTTGCCAGTCGTCCAGACAGAAACCGGAGAACTCCTGGTCCCGGCCATCGAGCAATGGCACGCGCGTCAGCAACACCTCACTGTAGCGACGGGCCAGCCATTCCAGCGGGATCACCCGCCACGACTGGTCGCCTTCATCGGCCTGGGGGTGCAACTGCTCCGGGTAGCGCTCACACAGCCCCGCCACCAGCGCCAGGCTACCCGGCAACCCCTCCAGCCCGGCCATATGCAACCAGGCCTCCCCCAGCCAGGCGCTGATCATCAGGTCCTTGCTGCGCTCCAGCAGCAACATGGTTGCCAGTCGTTCCAGGTCTGGCCATAGGGCGCGCTTGATCGAAGACTGCCACACGCCCGTGGGCAGGCTGGTGTCGTCCTCCCGGCGCAATTCGCGCAACTGATCATATTCCGGTTCGTAGCGCAGGTCCTGGCCACAAGGCGATTCAGCGCTGATCGGCTCGAGCAATTGGCTGACCAGTTCAGGTAAAGGCGATATCGGCAAGCTCACAAGCCTTCCTCACGAGTGGCGATGGCGGGACTCGATGAGGTCGCCATGAAAGGTGAACGGGGCGCCCGCGTCGGCAGCGGTGGGATCGACAAGGGCAGCTTGGAGCCCTGGCTCATCAACGACAGGCGCACGAACATCAACGTTTGCTGCGCCGTGCGGGCCTGGGTCTGGGCGGTCACCGGCAATTGCAGGGCCAGGGGAAAATCGGTGTAGTCGACATTCGGCTGGCGCTGGCTCGACACCAACGAGCGCATCAGGCGCAGCAATGACCATGGCCCCTGGTATTCCCAACCGGCCTCCAGGTCGCGCACCACCAGGTTCGGTTGCAACGGGTCGTTGGCCGGACGCTGGTAACCGTTGCGGGCCCAACGCAAAGTCAGGCGCACGGGCTGGCCGACCATCCAGCGCAGGTTCTGCTGGCCGCCGCCGGGGTAGCTGATCTGCTGGTTGCCGGCGTCCAGGCTCCAGGCGATCACCTGGTCGGCGCCGCGCTCTTCATCGCGATCGGTACGCCAGCGCACGTCCATTTCCACACCCAGGATGCCACTCTTGTCGCGCACGAACAGCGGCCCGAGCCAGGCCCCGGCCTGTTTCAAACGGTTGAGGAAATCCTCGGCCGCCAATCGCTCCGGCACCTGGCTCAACGTCAGCCCGGCCTGGGCCAGGGGCAGGCGAGTTTCGATCAGCTCGAGCAAATGCTGGACCCGCGCCGGGTCGGCATCGCTGGCCCGCACATCCTGGGAAAACGGAAAGCGCCCGGCCAGGTATTGATTGAAATAGTTGGCCAGGTCATTCCAGGCAGTCGCGGCCTGGTTCTGTTGCAGGTACAGGCAACGTTGCAGGGCGCCCTGCTGCAACGCGACGGTGCGCAGGGCCAGGTCACCGCGCCCGCCGGGCAAACTGGAGGTCTGCAGGATCTGCGCGCAGGAGGTGGTGTCCATGGCGATAAAGTCCCGGCTCACCAATTGTTCCAGTTGGGCCGCCGAGCTGGCCGGGTTCTGGTTCTTGTACTTGAGCAATTCATCGTTGAGGGCCATGAAGCGAGCCACCTGGTCGTGCTCCAGGGCCGACAGATTGTCCTGCTGGACGATCAGCCATTCCAGCGCGGGCATTCGCTGCTCGGCGATCTGCAGCATCGCGCCGAATTGCTGGTTCAGGTTCAGCTTCAGGTCTTGTGGATCGCTGGCTCCGTAGAGCAGCAAGCCGAAGTTTTTCGAGCCGTCCCAACGCTGGATATCGGCCCGTTGACTGAACAGCGGCTGGGCATCGATCTCGTCCAGGCCACTCTTGATCTGTGCCAATGCCCGGCGATTGAGCAGACGCTGGAAACGTATCGCCAGGTCGCCACGGTGCACGTCCATGAAAGCTTTTTGCAGCGCAACCGCCTGGGCCGTTTGCACATTGAAGCCCATACCGGGCAACGACTCGTCGCTTTCGTCCAGGCTCAACCACATGGCCCGGGCCGCGGCGCCTTCAGCGGCCTGCATCAGCGCGTCACGGTAATCCGGCGGGATGCGCGGCAGCTCCTCGTTGGCGTAACTCTTGTAGCTGGCGAAGTAGTTCAGGGCAACACTGAAATCATCGCTGCCGTCGCCCTGGCCCATCGAATCGGCATTACTGCCCGAGGGATCCTTCTGCAACGCCAACGCCACGAAATCACGCTTGAACAAGGCTTGTACCGCACCGTCCAGCGCCGTGACATGGTCTTGCAGCACCAGCAGGCCACTGCCCTGTTGCACCAGCAGATTGTCCCGGGAACCGGTCTGGACGATCCACTGGTCACGAAAGCTCTGCTGCAACTTCGCCGCCTGGCTCTCCAGGTCCTGTTCGATATCCGGGCCAAGCAAGGTGCTGTGGCTGACCTTGTCCATCATCTGGGTGTAACCGGGCACCAAATCCTGGCCCTTGCCCCGGCCCCAGGCCGAATTGGTCAGGCTGACCAGCGTCTGCAAGTCATCGATCAACGCCATCAGGTCTTCGAGCTCATTCAAGGAGTTACCACTCCCCGCCTCCAACCGTTGCAGATGCAGCTTGAGGTAGCCGGCCTGGCGCACAAAGTTATCCGCCAGGAAATAATGATCGAGCCAGCGCTGCATCAGGCCGGTGAAATTATCGGAAATCGCCGGACGCACGGCGTTCAGGTCCAGCCCTTTCAAGTCGGTGTTTTGCGCATCGAACAGCACCCGGTTGTAGAACCGCGCCCGGCTCAAGGTTCCCGTGTTGAGGTTCAATGACAGGGCGTTGTTGCTCAGTTGCACCAGCTCATCCAGCGGCGCCTTGGGGTTGTTTATCGCCTGGCTGAACAGCTGATTGTGTTGCTCCAGGCGCACAGCCCGCTCCACCAGATCCTTGGCCTTCACGTAGCTTTGCCATTGCGCCGGGTCTTCACTTTCCACGTTGCCCCGGCGCTCGGTGTTGCGGATGGACTTGAGTTGTTCCAGGTCCCAGTTCAGCAGGTCACGCAACGGCAATACCCAATGGTGCCGGGCGGTCAGGCGCAAGCCCTGCTCCAATTGCGTGTCCACCGAGGAGAACCACGAAGTGGGAAAGACCACCGAGACGAAGCGCCAGCGCGGGGCTTTTTCCAAGACGTTCCAGTAGTTCTGTACGTTGTGCCGGGTCGGTTCCAGTTGTGGCTCGTCCGAGTCGACCACCAGATGGTTCTTATGGGCACTGAGGATCAACCGCGAGAGCTCCTCGGCCTCCTCCACCGAATCGTGCCAGACCCACAACATGCCCCCCAGCCAGACCAGGCCGACCACCAACGCGACCGCGCCGGCCAGTCGATGCCAGCGCTGGCGCAAACGCAGCAGACGCGGTACGGGTTGGGCCAGGCCACGCTCGGCCACCAAGCGACGTGACCACAGTTGCCGAGCGAAAACCGTCTGCCGCAGAACGTTGTCAGTGGCCGCAAACCCATCTCCTGTAACCGCCGGCGCTTGGCTGGCGGTGAAATAGACACCCCGAAAACGCGGTGCTTCGCCCTGGGTGTTACCTTGGAAAACCGGCTCCAGCAGAATCTGCAGGGTCCGCCGCAAACCTTCGAAACGCTCGGGCAACCCGTAAAGATCGGCGCTCAGTTGTCCCGACAACGCACCGATCTCAATGATCGATTGCGACAGCGCAGCGTTGACCTGATCCAACGCCTGGTCACTCCACTGCGATTGCCAGGCCGCATCCGGCAAGTAGGGCGAAGACCAGCCCAACGTCGATTCCCGGGCCTCGGCAGGCAACGCGCTGACCAGTTCCTGGAATCCGGGCAACTGCTCCATCCCAGTCACCACCACGTACACCGGCAGGCTGAGACCGAAGCGTTGCAGAAGGTCGATAAAACCGCGCCGGGCCTTGAGGCTCAACTCAGTGGCATGTTCGATGTCATCGAGCTTGCCGAACGGGACCGTCCAGATCACCGCGTCCAGAGGCCGTCTGCTGCGCAGTCGCAGAATCAATCCCAGCAAGCGCCACCAATTGCCCCGTTGCCGGTTCATGCCTTCATCGGGCAAGAACAACGCCTGGGGCACCACCAGCACCGCGCCTTCGGTATCCGACCACCAGCGCCCGAACCATGCGACCTTGTCGGTGGGTTGCAAACGCCATTGGGCACACAGCTGCGCGCCGTCCGCTTCGTTGCCCAGCATCATCAGCCAGGGCATCTGATAACGATCCCGGGTGCCCTGCTCCTGCTCCATGTGGCGCACCGCCCCATAGAAACTGCGGATCGCCGCTCCACCCTGGGTACGCAGCCACCAGATCCCGGCCACGACCAACAGCACCAGGACGATGGCGAGCAAGACCAGGGAGAAGACGCTCAGGGGACTCATGAATCATGCTCCTGGACCGCCGACTCGTTCAGTTGCAGGACCGGTTCGAGGGCCGAACCAATATCGCGCCAGAACACCTGTCCCAGCCCGGTCAGCAGCAGCACCATTGCCAGGATCGCCAGCCCCAGGCGAACCCCGTCCGGCAGTGACTGTTGCCCCGGCATACGCATCGGCGCTGCCGCCGAAGGCAGCGCCAGGCGCTGGCTGACATCGACATAATCGGGGTCGTGCTGCCAGGCAAAGGTGAACAACGCCAGGCGCCATTTTTCATGCTGGACCTGACCGGGCTCACCGCGCAGCCGCCCCTGAAAGCCGAGGATCAGGCATTGCAGATAGACATTCGCCAGGTCCCGGGTACCGGGCATCTGCTCGTCGAGCAGTTTCTTGATCGCCGCAGGCAAGCGCTCGCCAGCCTGGCGACTGGCATACATACGCGATTCGAGCGGGTGCTGCTGCCAAGCCAGTTGTCCCGGCCAGGGGGTGAACAGCAAGGTTTCGTCCACCAGCGCCACGAACGCATAGACCAGCGCCTTGACCTGCTCGGTGGCGGCATCGCCGACGGTGGCGAAGGCCACCCGCCACAGACGCTGGGCGCTGCGTCCGGAAAACTCCACCACCCGATTGACCAATACCGCAGGGTCGCTGTCCTTGGGCAAGTCCTGCCAGTCCTGGGACCACTTCAGCCAAGCCTGACGAAAAGCGCTGCTCAGCGGCGCCTCATGCAGACTCCGAACCGCCCCGCCACTTCCGTCAGGCATACGACTCCCCTTTTGCGATCAGGCACCTTCACCGGCTTGCGCCACAAACAACACCACTTGCCACGGGCTGCTGGCCAGGGCCGACGCCGGCGCCACGATGTGCAACGGCAACTGCCCGTCGAACCATTGCCCGCTGGCGGCCACCACGAACAACCGGGTGTCATCGCCCACGCTGTAGGCCACCTGTTCGTTGCGACTCATGGCCTGATGGGGCAAGCCACTCATGCGCTGGCGGCTCAATAACGGCACGTGCGGCGCGGACGCGATGATCGCCCCACGCAACCACTCGGCTGCGGCCTGCTC
The DNA here is from genome assembly GCF_030687595.1 of Pseudomonas sp. FP2300. Lineage (NCBI taxonomy): Bacteria > Pseudomonadati > Pseudomonadota > Gammaproteobacteria > Pseudomonadales > Pseudomonadaceae > Pseudomonas > Pseudomonas sp. FP2300. The sequence continues at coordinate 2,975,779 of NZ_CP117440.1, read as the reverse complement.
ACTGGCCCCGTTGGGCATGCGCAGGCCGATCACCAGGCGTTGGTTCGGCTGATCGTCGGGCAACTGGATCGAGAACACCTGCTCATTGCGCTCGAAGGCCAGGCTGCGATAGCCGGCGCGAACCAGCTCCAGGGTGTCTTCCAACCAGTCGAGCAGCGGCTCGTAGCCGCGCTGCAATTCCAGAAAATCCAGGGGTGCGAAGGCCGGCACGCCCGCCAGTGGATCGAGGGCCGACCAAGCACCGGCCAACCCCAGCAGCAAGCCATAGAGCGATTGCGGGGTCGCCACCCGGGTGTTCAGTGCGCCTTCGATTTCCGGCAACCGCGCCCACAACGCGGTCAATTGCCGGCGGATTTCCATGGCATCGTCCTGGTTCCCGGCGGCCTGGGCCTGACGCAGCCGACCGGCGAGAAACAGGCACTTTTCCCGGGCCCGGGCACACAGCCCGGCGACGCGCCGACCGAGTTCCGACTCTGGCAGCAGCACGGGCGTGGGCGGCGTATAGGGCACCCGCAAAAAGCCACCACCCTCCTTGCGAATACGCAACAGCGGCAGGCAGATCGAATCGGCTTTGCTCAGTTGCGTGCACAGCCGTGGGTTCGGACGCCAGACAGTGATCGATTCAGGAAATTCGCCACTGGTGAGATCCGGCAACGCCTCGCCGACCACCGATTGCAACCGGCCCTTGAGCGGCAGCAATTGCCCGGCACGCCAGAGCGGGCTGATGGCCAGGTAGACGGTCACGGTGGCGTCGTCGGTCTTGTTGACCGCCTCGCCGATGTCCAGCTCCAGGGTCGGCCCGACGCCGGCCTGCAGGTTGACCGGCAAGCCATCCGGCAAGGTGCCTTGCAGTTGCAACAGTCGTACCTGGCCGGCGCTGAGAGCCGAAGGGTCGACCTCCAATTGGCTGACACCCCAGAACCAGGGATTGCAGGCTCCGGCGAAATGCGCGGCCAAGGCCTCGGCACGCAGCCCTTGTAATTGAAAATGCTGGGGCAGTAACTGCATGCCCTCATGCCAACACACCGCGTCAGGTAACAGACTCATACGACTCCCTTCGACATCCCAATGTCGCCGCCCGTGGCGGCCCGCGGTTTACTCAAGGCTGACTGTCACCCTGCTGGCCGTCATTCACGAGGGTCATCTCGCGACTGTCGAACTTCAGCCAGGCCTTGTGCTGATCGTCCAGCCGAAGCCGGTGGGCTCCGGGAGTGTTATAGCTGGCGAAGACCAAAAGTCCAGCGGCGCGCCGGCCCTCCAGCGGGAAGGGTTGGCGATCGATGAATTGCCCTGGAACCAGCTCCAGCCCCCATACCGACATGAGTTGACGATAGTCGCGCTGGAACTGTTCGCGCTCGGCGAACCACTGGCTGGCGGTGATACCCGATAGCTGCTTGAGCAGGTCCGGGTCGTTCACGGCGATGAAATCCACCGCGATCGGCGTGTCGTCATTGGCACGGGGCGCGACGTCCAGGGTCAGGCTGTCCAGGTCGACACTGGGGGCAAAAAGCGAGCACCCGGTGAGCGCCAGGCTCAAAAAAAATCCGCAAAAAAAACCACGCAAAATGAATCTTCCTTTTCTCGGCGGTCAAAAATTGTTTTTGCTTGCTTTTTTATAGACCTGTTCTAGCGTCTTGGATAGTTCGACCCACAGGGTTGAATGGACCAGGTTCGTCAAGGGAATGACAGGTTTTCTGCCGCCCATTTGCAACCTGCGGATCAGCAAGGGAATGCGATGAGCGGGCCTCCCGATGCATTGCTCCCCCACATGCATCGGAGTCGGCCGCCATGGCAGAAAGTACCCAGCACAAGCTCGACAGAGTCCGTCCTCCCCGCGTCCAGATCACCTATGACGTGGAAATCGGCAACGCCATTGAGAAAAAAGAATTGCCACTGGTGGTCGGCATTCTGGCCGACCTTTCGGGCAAGCCACTGGAGCCGCTGCCCAAGCTCAACGAGCGGCGCTTCACGGAAATCGATCGGGATAATTTCAACGAGGTACTCGCTTCCATCTCCCCCCGCGCCACGCTCCAGGTGAACAACACCCTCAGCGGCGACGACAGCAAGCTCAACATCGAACTCAACTTCCGTCACATCGATGACTTCGACCCGGTCAAGGTCGTGGAGCAGGTCACGCCGCTGCGCCGGCTGTTCGAAGCTCGTCAACGCCTGCGGGACCTGTTGACCAAGCTCGATGGCAACGACGACCTCGACAAGCTGCTGCGCGACGTGATCGCCAACACCGAAGGCCTGCAAGAGATCAAGTCGGCGCGGCCCCAGGATGCAGCGCAAGAGCTGCCGACGGTGGCCGCCAACGATGACCCGGCCCCGACCGAACCACAGGCCTGATCGTGCTCATCATTCAAGGGAGATAAAGCCATGCCCGCTTCATCCAGCGCTCAAACCAGCGAGAGCACGACCCAGACCCTGTCCCTGCTCGACAAGATCATCGCCGAAGGCCGCATGGCCCACGACGACAGCCAGCAGGACTACGCCCGCGACATGCTCGCTGAATTTGCTACCCAGGTCCTCGACGAAGGCATGGCCATCGACAAGGACACCGTGGCGATGATCAACGACCGCATCAGCCAGATCGATCAGTTGATCAGCGCCCAGCTCAACGAAGTGCTGCACCACCCCGACCTGCAAAAACTCGAGGCCTCCTGGCGCGGCCTGCACCTGCTGGTGCAGAACACCGAAACCAGCACCCGGCTCAAATTGCGCCTGCTCAACGTCACCCAGAAAGAACTGCAGAACGACCTGGAAAAAGCCGTCGAATTCGACCAGAGCGCGCTGTTCAAGAAAATCTACGAGGAAGAATACGGCACCTTCGGCGGACATCCGTTCAGCCTGCTGGTGGGCGACTACACCTTTGGCCGCCACCCCCAGGACATCGGCCTGCTGGAAAAACTGTCGAACGTCGCCGCGGCGGCGCACGCACCGTTCATTGCCGCCGCCAGCCCGCGCTTGTTCGACATGACCAGCTTCACCGAACTGGCGATACCCAGGGATCTGTCGAAGATTTTCGAGAGCCAGGAACTGATCAAATGGCGCGCCTTCCGTGAAAGCGAAGACTCGCGCTACGTATCCCTGGTGCTGCCACATTTCCTGCTGCGCCTGCCCTATGGTCCGGACACCTTGCCGGTGGAGGGCATCAACTACGTCGAAGACGTCAACGGTACCGACCACAGCAAATACCTGTGGGGCAACGCCGCTTGGGCGCTATCGCAACGCATCACCGAAGCCTTCGCCAAATATGGCTGGTGCGCGGCGATTCGCGGGGCCGAGGGCGGCGGCGCGGTCGAAGGCCTGCCCGCCCATACCTTCCGTACCAGTTCCGGGGACCTGTCGCTCAAGTGCCCGACCGAAGTGGCGATCACCGACCGCCGCGAAAAAGAACTCAACGACCTGGGCTTCATCGCCCTGTGCCACAAGAAAAACAGCGATGTGGCGGTGTTCTTCGGCGGCCAGACCACCAACAAGGCCAAGCTCTACAACACCAACGAGGCCAACGCCAACGCGCGGATCTCGGCGATGTTGCCGTATGTCCTCGCGGCCTCGCGTTTCGCCCATTACCTGAAGGTGATCATGCGCGACAAGGTCGGCAGCTTCATGACCCGCGATAACGTGCAGACCTACCTCAACAACTGGATCGCCGACTACGTGCTGATCAACGACAACGCGCCGCAAGAGATCAAGGCGCAATACCCGTTGCGCGAAGCGCGAGTGGACGTGACGGAAGTGGCAGGCAAACCGGGGGCCTACAAGGCCACGGTATTCCTGCGGCCGCACTTCCAGCTTGAGGAACTGACCGCCTCGATCCGCCTGGTGGCGACCCTGCCGCCACCAGTGGCTGCCTGACCACGGTGTGGCTGTGTGGCTGGAGCTTTTTGTGGCGAGGGAGCTTGCTCCCGCTGGACTGCCCGGCAGTCCCAAAAAACAGGGCCGCTTCGCGCCCCAGCGGGAGCAAGCTCCCTCGCCACAAAAGCTCCTTCGCCACAAAAAGCTCTAGCCACAGCAGTTCCCTGGCCACAGGTTAATTCATCGGTATCGGGCACTACCTCATTCGTCTTCTTCAGGAGTTCCACACAATGGATGCAATCATTCTCGACCTCGGCGGCGACATCAAGGGCGACAGCCTGCTGGAGGGTTTCACGGACAAGATCGAGGTCATGTCCTACAGCCACAACGTGGCGATGCAGGTCACCAATGACGTCAGCAACTCGGAGCGCACCTCCGGCCGGCCTCACATCGGCGAGTTCACCCTGACCAAATTCATCGACAGCTCCACCCCTTCCCTCAACGAGTATTGCTGCGCCGGCAAGCCGATCCCACAAGCTGTCATCACCATTGGCCGCAACGCCGCCGAGGGCAGCGGCAAACTCATGCCGTTCATCATCTACACCCTGACCAACGTGGTGCTGTCCAACGTCAGCGTCAGCGGCGGCACCGGCGGTAAACCGGTGGAAACCCTGTCGCTGAACTTCACCAAGATCAAATGGGAGCTCACCGCGCAGAAAGACGACGGCACCAAGGAAGGCACGGCGGGCACGACCTGGGACCTGGCCGCCAACAAAATGACCAAGTAAGGAAGCACCGCCCATGGCTGGCTTCGGGCTGCGCCCGCCCCTGTTCGAACGCCTGGCCAGCCAGGCGGACGATACCCCTCGGGCGTTTGACCGACAGGCGTTGCAAGACTCGGTTCATGCCGAATTGTCGCGCCTGTTCAACACCCGACGCGGCCCACGGGCACTGACCGAACCACCGAGCATCCTCGACTACGGCATCGCCGACTGGACCGCGCTGCAACAGCAGCGCAGCGATGACAGGCGTCAACTGACCCGGGAAATCCGCCAGGCCATCAGCCATTTCGAACCTCGCCTGCGCCTGGGCGAGGTCGAGGTCTGCCCGGTGCCGGGCCATCCGCAGCAATTGTGCATACGGCTGTCGGGCGAGCTGCGCGGCGACCTGCACGCCTGGCCCGTGGCATTTGTCATCGAGCACGCCGGCGACGGCCTTGAGGTACGACATGAGCGACTCGATTGACCCGCAACTGCTGGACTATTACCAGCGCGAACTGACCTGGTTGCGGCATGCCGGGAGCCTGTTCGCCGAGCGTTACCCAAAAGTCGCCCGGCGCCTTGAACTGTCTCCTGGCGAATGCCCCGACCCGCACGTGGAGCGCCTGCTGGAAGGTTTTGCGCTACTGGCCGCGCGCTTGCAACGCCGGCTCGATGACGACTACGCCGAATTCAGCGACGCCCTGCTCGAACAACTGTACCCATTGGCCATGCGCCCCTTGCCGTCGTGCGCCATCGTGCAGTTCGAGCCCGACCCGAGCAAAGGCAATTTGAACGAGGGCTACCCGCTGCCCCGCGACACACCGTTGTTCGTCACCACGGACAAGGGCCAGAGCATTCATTTTCGCACCACCGCCGCCGTGCATTTGTGGCCGGTGGAAGTCAGCGAGGCGTTGTTGCTGGGCAGCGACGAGGCCCAGGCGCTGACTGGGGTGGTCCAGGCCCGCTCGGCCTTGCGCCTGGAGCTGCGGTGCCTGGGCGAAAGCCAGTGGTCGACGCTGGGAATCGACTCGCTGCGGGTGCACCTGGCGGCATCACCGATCATCAACGCCGTCCTGTACGACCTGCTTGGCGCCCATGCCATCAAGGTCCTGGCCGGCGCTCCGGGTAGCGTGCCGGAACCACTGGCCGGCTTGCCGCAGATCGTCGGCTTCGCCAGCGACCAGGTCTTGCTGCCGGACGAGGATGGCGTACATCCAGGCATGCGCCTGTTGGCCGAGTATTTTGCCTTCCCGGATAAATTCGGTTTCTTCGACCTGCCACTGGCCGGCGCCATCAGCGACAGCCCGTCCCTGTACCTGTACATCGTTTTCGACCGCCCTCCCCCCAGCCGCTTGCCAATCCAGGCCAGCGACATCGTCCTGGGCTGCACGCCGGTGATCAATCTGTTTCCCCGGACTTCCGAGCCACTGCGCCCGGATGGCACCCGCAGCGAGTACCGGCTGGTGGCCGACAGTCATCGGGAAAACAGCGTCGAGATCCACAGCATCCGTGGCATGCGCGCCATGTCCAGCCAGGGCGTGCGCAAGGTACCGGCCTACTATGGTAGCCAGCATGGCAGCGACCAGTCCCTTTACTGGCATGCGCGCCGGGTCAGCGGCATGAGCCCGAACCGACTGGGCAGCGACTTGATGGTGAGCCTGGTGGACACCCAGTTCGACCCGCAAGCCGACACACGCGACTACAGCCTCACCGCCGAACTGCTGTGCACCAACCGTCACCTGGCCCAAAGCCTTCCGGCTGGCACGCCGCTGGGTTTCGAGCGACCGGGGCCGGTGGCCTGGGCCCGCTTGCGCAACCCACCCAGCCCACAGAGCCTGCCACGCCTGGACGGTGAGTCGCGCTGGCGGCTGGTGTCGCAATTGACCCTCAACCATTTGTCACTGGTCGAAGGCCCCCAAGCACTGGATGCACTGCGCGAGATTCTGCAATTGCACAACCTGCGGGATGAAGCCAGCGCCCATCGTCAGATCGAAGGGGTATTGGGTTTGGGCTGCGACCGGGTCATCGCCCATGTCGGCGAAGACGCCTGGCGCGGCTGGCGCAATGGGCTGGAGGTGCGCCTGCAGTTGGATCCGCAACACTTTGTCGGCAGCAGCGCCGTACTGTTCTCCGGGGTACTGGCGCAGTTCTTTTCCCTTTACGCCACCGCCAATCGCTTTGTGCGCACCGTGCTGGTCCAGTCCGACAAGGAGGTGAAGACATGGCAACCCCAAGCCGGCAAGCCCCTGGTGCTCTGAACCTGAGCCAGCGCCTGCGGCGCGACCCGCAACGCTTCGAATGGCTCCAGGCCTTGCTGTTGCTCGAACGTGAACATCCCCAGGCCGAACCCCTGGGCAGCGGCACCGCGCCCCATGCCGAGGCGTTGCGTCTGCGCGGGCCATTGACGCCGTTGTTCGCCGCCAGTGAAGTACAAAGCCTGGGCCAGGAACAGGGCCTGCCGCCAACCCTGACCACGCCGATCTTCGGCCTCGGTGGCCCGGACGGCCCGCTGCCCTACGCCTACCAGGAATGGCTGCAACAACGGGCACGGGCGAAAGATCATGCCCCGGCGGAATTCCTCGACCTGTTCCAGCATCGACTGCTCAGCCTGCTTTACAAGGTGATGCGCAAGCATCGCATCGCCCTGGGTTTCACGGCCCCCGGCGCATCCGCCGTACACGCGCAACTACGGGCGTTGACCGGCCTGCTGCCCAAGGCCTTGCAGGAGCGCCAGGCCGCACCCGACTCGGCGGTACTGGCCTGCACCGCGCTGTATGCCGATGGCCGGCGCTCACTGGCCGGGTTCGCGGCGATTGTCCGTGAGCAGTTCGCACTACCGGTGGAACTGAGCGCCTACGAAGGTGGCTGGCGTGAAATCCCCCCGGCCAGTCGCAGCCGCTTGCAGCCAGGCGGTCGCAACCTGTGTCTGGGCCGCAACGCGGTGGCCGGCACCCGCGTCTGGGACGAGCATGCCGGCGTGCGCCTGACCCTTGGCCCGCTGAGCACGACCCAGGCCAGCGGATTGCTGCCCAACGGCGAGACTCATCCGCTACTCGCCAGCCTTTACGCCCTGTATTTCGGCCCCGACCTGGATTGCACCCTGGTGCTGCTGATCCGTGGCGCCGGCCCCCTGCAACTGGAGCGCCAGGCAGCGCCACGGCTGAACTGGAACGGTGGCCTGCAGCGCCAACCGAGCCTGGCCGTGCAACGGATCGAAACCCGCCTTCGTCAGCCGGAGATCGCCTGAAATGGAACTGGCCAGCCTGATCGGACGGCTCAACCCGGACAACCGTCGCGCCCTGGAACGGGCCGCGCAACGTTGCATGCAACGCAGCCATCATTACGTGGAAATCGAACACCTGCTGCTGGAGTTACTCGACATCGAGGGTGGCGACTTCGCCTGTCTGCTGCCGCGCTTCGGCCTGGAGCGTGATGCGGTGGCGGCGGAAACCAACAAGGCCCTGGACCTGTTCAAATCCGGCAGCACCCGTACACCCGCCCTGTCGGCACAAACCATTGGCCTGCTGGAAGACGCCGTGGTCGAGGCCAGCGTACTGGGTCTGGACAGCATCCGCTCCGGGCTGTTGCTGCTGGCGCTGCTGGACCGCGATGAGCGTCGCAGCCTGCTGCTCAACAGCGCCTCGTCGCTACTGCGTATTCCTCGGGACGCCCTGCGCGCCCATCTATTGGAATGGACCGAAAGCTCCCGCGAGCACGTCGGTGGCGTGCGCCCGGCCAAACCCGGCGAGGCACCACAGAAACAGGACCCGGTCCTCGACCAGTACACCCAGGACCTGACCGCCGACGCCCGGGCCGGACGCATCGACCCCATCGTCGGCCGCGACGGCGAGATCCGCCAGTGCATCGATATACTGCTGCGCCGTCGGCAAAACAACCCGATCCTGGTGGGCGCGCCGGGCGTGGGCAAGACCGCCGTGGTGGAAGGCCTGGCCCTGCGCATCGCCGCCGGGGATGTGCCGCCGTCGTTGCAGGAGGTCACCCTGCGCGTACTGGACCTGGGCCTGTTGCAGGCCGGCGCGGGTGTCAAAGGCGAGTTCGAACAACGCCTCAAAGGCGTGATCGACGCAGTCCGCAGCGCCGAAAAACCCATCATCCTGTTCATCGACGAAGCCCACACCCTGATCGGTGCCGGTGGTGCGGAAGGCGGCAGCGACGCGGCCAACCTGCTCAAACCGGCCCTGGCCCGGGGCGAACTGCGCACCCTGGCCGCCACTACGTGGCTGGAGTACAAAAAATACTTCGAGAAAGACCCGGCCCTCGCGCGCCGCTTCCAACTGGTGCAAGTCGAGGAACCGGACGAGCTCACCGCAGTGGAAATGCTCCGTGGCGTGGCGAGCAAACTGGAACAGCACCACGGCGTGCAGGTGCTGGACGCGGCCATCCACGAGGCGGTGAAACTGTCCCACCGCTACATCTCCGGGCGCCAGTTGCCGGACAAAGCCATCAGCGTGCTCGACACCGCCTGCGCCCGGGTCGCCCTCGGCCAGCACGACGTGCCGCCGCCCCTGGAAAGCCTGCGCCACCGGCAGAACAGCCTCAAGGATGAAGTCGAACGCCTGCGCCGGGAACAGGCCACCGGGCTGGATCACCGCGAACGCATCACGCTGCTCGAAGGTGAATCGACCAGCAATGTGCAAGCCATCCGCGAGCTGGAAACCCGTTGGGGCGAAGAGCGTGAAGCGGTGCGCGAACTGCTCGACACTCGGCGCGAATTGCTCGCCCTGAGCGAACGCGCCGACAGCGAAAAACCCGACACCGAGATCGATAATCGCATCGATCATCTGGCCGCCGAGCTGCTGCGCCTGGAAGCCGGCCTCGATGCCATTCGCCAGGACGATCCGTTGGTGCCGGAACAGGTGGACAGCAAGACAGTCGCCGCCGTGATCGCCGGTTGGACCGGCATTCCGGTGGGCAAGATGCTCGCCGACGAAGCCCACGCCGTGCGCACCCTCGGCCAGCGCATGGGCCAGCGGGTCATGGGCCAGGGCACCGCGCTGAACACCATCGCCCAACGCCTGCAAGCCTACCGCGCTGGCCTCACCGACCCGCAGAAACCGGTCGGCGTGTTCCTGCTGGTGGGCCCCACTGGCGTGGGCAAGACCGAAACCGCCTATGCCCTGGCCGACGCTTTGTATGGCGGCGAACGCAACCTGATCAGCATCAACCTCTCGGAATATCAGGAAGCCCACACCGTCAGCCAACTCAAGGGCGCCCCGCCCGGCTACGTCGGCTATGGCAGCGGTGGCGTACTCACCGAAGCGGTGCGGCGCAAACCCTATTCGGTGGTATTGCTGGATGAGATCGAAAAGGCCCACCCGGACGTGCTCGAAGCGTTCTACAACGTCTTCGACAAAGGCCTGATGGAAGACGGCACCGGCCTGGTGGTGGACTTCAAGAACACGGTGATGCTCGCCACCAGCAACGTCGGCGCCGAACTGCTGCTGGATACGCCCGCTGCGCAACTGGGCAGCGACGCCTTCAACGAAGCCTTGCACAAAGTGCTGCTGCAAGCGTTTCGCCCGGCGTTCCTGGCGCGCATGACGGTGGTGGCGTATCGACCGCTGGATGAAGCGACGCTGGAGGGGATTGTCCTGGCGAAGCTGGAAAAGCTGCGCGGACGCTACAAGGCGGCGACCGGTAAGCAATTCGAGTTCGATGCCGGAATCGTCAAGGCGGTACTGGCCAAGTGCAGCGCGGCTGGAGCAAGGGATGTGGAGAATGTATTGATGACCCAGGTGACGGGAAAGTTGGCGGAGTGGGTGTTGGAGTAAACAATATGTCCAGAAAAGAGGCAGACGCACTGATCACTTTCGGTAAGTTCTGGTGGGCCAGCGCTGGACTTGCCAATGACGCCAATGGGCGAGATGCCGTCATCAAGCAGGCCAATGGGCAATTCGCCGCGTCGAACCTGCCGATAAAACTGGGAAGAGGATGGCAACCTCACGATCCTGTCATACGAACAAACAATAAATGCCATCGGTATAACAATGTCGCAATTTGGGCTGCCGGACATCGTGATGGTGGCGTTGCCGCAGCCCGAAAATTCCGAGACTGGTATACGGAGGATGACACGACGCTTTCAGACTTACCGGACGAACTCAAGGCACTGGCGGTCATTACACACCTGGCAGAGGTCGGCCGAGGCTACATCAGCTCGTTGGATATCCATCTTTCCCCCTGGATCGACGGCATTTGCAACGCCGCGACACCCGATGCCGCGAGAGCGTTGTGGCAGGACTACGAACATCGATTTCCGCCATCGTTGACTTACGCCAGGGATATCGGACTGGACTATGACCCCTGAGCTAGCCCGGATAGATACGACGATATCTCAAGGGCGCTGAAACACAGAACGATTCGATAAAAGGCCATTTCAATGCCTCGCGCCACCGATAACAACACCACCCTCTCCCTCAGCGCCGCCTCGCTGTCGGCGCTGTATCCTGAATCCCTGTCCGGCGAGGAAAGCCTCAATGCCCTGGGCTCGCATATTCTCAACGGCGTCGTCGACGGCGCCCCGCTGACGCTTACCAGCGCGGTCGCCAGCCACGTGACCACCACGCTGCACAAGGACGCCTTGCTGCGTCCGCTGGATTGGCTGGTGGCTGAAATCCGCCAGCTCCCCGCCGACGCCACCGCCGAACGCTACCAACTAATGCTCCGTCCGTGGCTCTGGTGGCTGAGCCTTGCCAGCAACAACCGCGTGTTCCAGAACCTCGCCACCTCGGACATCGTCACCACGATTTTCAAGGCCCATGGTTTCACCGACTTCCAGCTCAAACTCACCGGTAGCTACACCCCACGCGAATATTGCGTGCAATACGGCGAAACCGATCTGGCCTTCGTCTCGCGCCTGATGGAAGAGGACGGGATCTTCTGGTTCTTCACCCATGAAGACGGCACACACACGCTGGTGCTGGCCGACAGCAACGACGCTTTCGCGCCCATTCCCAATGGACCGACGGTGAATTATCTCGGGCAGAAACTGGGTGAGCGGGAACTGCATGGCATCCGCAGCGGGCAAGTGTGCCTGCAAGCGGTGAGCGGGGTTTACCAGGCCACCGATTACGAATTCACTACGCCGACGACATCGCTATACAGCCAGGCCGAAGCCGTGGCCGGACCAAGCTCGATGTACGAACATCCGGGCGGCTATACCGCCAAGGCCCAGGGCGATGCCCTGACCAAGTTGCGGGTGGACGGCCTGCGCAGCCAGGAGAAGCGTTTTGTCGGCGAAAGCGACTGCCGCTGGCTGGTGCCGGGATATTGGTTCACCCTCGCCGGCCACGAAGACACGACGCTGAATATCGATTGGGTGGTGACCTCGGTCAGCCACGAAGCCAGCCACGACAGCTATCGCAATCGCTTCGAAGCGATCCCCAAGGCCACGGTTTATCGACCGGCCCGCATCACGCCAAAACCACGCATGCACACCCAGACGGCACTGGTGGTGGGCAAGGCCGGCGAAGAGATCTGGACCGATGAATACGGCCGGATCAAGTTGCAGTTCCCCTGGGACCGCACCGGCAAGAACGACGAAACCTCATCCTGCTGGGTACGGGTGGTGTTGCCCTGGAGCGGCAAGGGCTTCGGCATGCAGTTCGTACCGCGGATCGGCCAGGAGGTCATCGTCACGTTCATCGACGGCGATCCCGACCGTCCGCTGGTGACCGGTTGCGTCTACAACGGCGACAACGCCCTGCCCTATGCGTTGCCGGCGAACCAGACCCAGTCCGGGATCAAGACCAATTCGTCCAAGGGCGGCGGTGGTTTCAACGAGTTGCGTTTCGAAGACAAGAAGGACGCCGAGGAGGTGTTTCTCCAGGCCCAGAAAGACTTCAACATCAACGTGCTCAACGACACCACCGCCACGGTCGGCCATGACGAAACCCTCACGGTGCAGAACGCCCGCACCCGCACGGTCAAGGACGGCGACGAAACCGTTACCCTGGAAAAAGGCAAACGTAGCGTGACCATCCAGACCGGCAGCGACAGCCTCGACGTGAAAGACACCCGCACCGTCACCGTCGGCTCGGACCAGAACCACAGCACCGGCGGCAACTACACGCACAAGGTCACCGGCAACTACGACCTGACGGTGGACGGCAACCTGACCATCAAGGTCAGCGGCACCCTGACCCTGCAAAGCGGCGGCAGTTTCGCGATCAAGAGCGGCGCCGACCTGGCGGCCCAGGCCAGCACCTCCATCAGCCAGAAGGCTGGCACGGCCCTGAGCAACCAGGCCGGCACGTCGTTGGAAAACAAGGCCGGCACCACCCTGACCAACGACGCTGGTATCAGCCTGGTGAACAAGGCCGCCGCCGAACAGACCGTGGATGGCGGCGGCATGCTGACGATCAAGGGTGGCTTGGTGAAGGTCAACTGACAGGAGCGCTCCAATGGCCTCGAAAAAACTCGACGTGGAGCGTGGCGACAGCCAACTGAGCGGGCAGTTGCTCGACGGCCGGCTCGACGGCTCGCTGCAGATTGAAGAGGCTCAGCGCCCCCAGGCAAAACTCAACTACAGCCAGGGTGAACTGCACGGTACCAGTACCCTGTATCACCCGAATGGAAGGGTCTCGGCGGTATTGCCGTTCGTGAAAGGTAAATTGCAGGGTGTAGCGAGCTTTTACGCCGCCGAAGGCGGGTTGCAGCGCCAGGCCACGTATCGCAATGGGTTACTGCACGGCGAGGCCAACAACTACTTCCCCGACGGGCAACTGGCCGAGGCCGAATTCTATCGCGACGGCGTACGCGACGGCCGCTATCGGCGCCTGCATCCCAACGGCAACCCGGCGGTCGAGGCCCGCTACCTCAACGGCCAACTGCTGGAACCGGCCCACGCCTACGCCGAAGACGGCCGACCGCTGGATGCCGAGGGCAAACCGATCTCCCGGGTGCGCTGGTGGTTCAGGCGTTGGAATGACCCGGCGCAGGCATAACTATTGTCTTCCCCTTTCCCCCCTGTGGGAGCGAGCCTGCTCGCGATGACGGCTTCACAGTCAATATCACCACCAACTGACCCACCGCAATCGCGAGCAGGCTCGCTCCCACAGGGGGATCGTCCATACCTTTTGGGGGTCGCACCCATCAGGGAATAAGCATCTGCACCTGCCCCGGCACGACGATCTTGATCACCCCGGCCCAGGTGCACATCAGGGTACTGTTGGCGTCGATGGCCGGCATGTTACCCAACAACAAGGTCGGTGCGCCGCCGGGGATCCATGGGGTCGCCGTGGCGGGAATGCACGGCATGGGGGTCAGCACACCCAATGCCGCAGCGGTCGCGGCAGCCACGGTCGGGTTGGCCAGGCTCTGGCACATGCCGAACGTGGTGATGTTCACCAGCGGGATGTGATCCATGATGTTCGCCGCTGGCATCCCGCCGGTCAGCAGGCGATTGACCGGCAGTACATTGAGCACCGCCGGGGCGACGCCGAAGCTGCATTGCAAGGTTGCGGTGCCACACACTTGCGGGCATCCCATCGCGATTGCTCCCTGAAAGCGACAGACCCCGTAAACCATAGCTCGCCCATCGCCCGCGTGCATCAGGCCCGCTGATTATCCTGCAACACGCTAACCTATAAGACCCTGGCGTGCTTGTGACGCCTCCCACGCGCCATTAGATTAGCCAATGATCGATGGCCTCCAAAATAAGCAGAAGGGATAAGCATGGCGTTTACTGATCAGTCCACCCGCGTGCGCGACGGTGAAGAACTCGATGCCAACCTGATCGACCCGTACCTCAAGGCCCACATTCCAGGCCTTACCGGCATGCCGCGGATCAGCCAGTTTCCCGGTGGCGCGTCGAACCTGACCTACCTGCTGGAATACCCCGAGCAGGAATTCGTCCTGCGCCGGCCGCCGTTCGGCCACAAGGCCAAGTCCGCCCACGACATGGGCCGTGAGTTTCGCATCCTCAATCAATTGCGCGAAGGCTTCCCGTACTGCCCCAAAGCCTACGTGCACTGCACCGACGAGTCGGTGATAGGCGCCGAGTTCTATGTAATGGAACGGGTCAAGGGCATCATCCTGCGCTCCGACCTGCCGCCGGAACTGGGTTTCGACGCCGCCCGCACCGAAGCGCTGTGCAAGAGCTTCATCGACCGACTCGTCGAACTGCACCGGGTCGACTACAACGCCTGCGGCCTGGCTGACCTGGGCAAGCCCGAAGGTTATGTGGCCCGGCAGATCCGTGGCTGGAGCGACCGCTACGAAAAAGCCCTGACCCCCGATGCGCCAAAGTGGGAAGCGGTCAAGGCCTGGCTCAACGACAAGATGCCCGCCGACCATCCGACGTCGAGCATCGTCCACAACGACTATCGCTTCGACAACGTCATCCTCGACCCGGAAAACCCGATGCAGATCATTGGCGTGCTGGACTGGGAACTGACCACCATTGGCGATCCGTTGATGGACTTGGGCAACAGCCTCGCCTACTGGATCGAAGCCGACGACCCGGCGCCGGTGCAGTTGATGCGTCGCCAGCCCAGCCACGCCCCGGGCATGCTGACCCGCCGCGAGTTCGTCGATTACTACGCCGAGCGCGCCGGGATTCGCATCGACAACTTCGACTTCTACTACACCTACGGCCTGTTCCGCCTGGCCGGGATCGTCCAGCAGATCTACTACCGCTTCTTCCACGGCCAGACCCAGGACAAACGTTTCGCGCAGTTCGTTCAGATGAACAAGCTGCTGGAACAGATGAGCCTGCAGGTCATCGGCAAATCCACGCTTTGAGCGCACCTATAACAAGGAAACAGCATGTCCAAGACTCAGTTGTTCGACCTCGACGGTAAAATCGCTTTCGTTTCCGGCGCCAGCCGTGGCATCGGCGAGGCCATCGCCAAACTGCTGGCCCAGCAAGGCGCCCACGTGATCGTGTCCAGCCGCAAGCTCGACGGTTGCCAGCATGTCGCCGACGCGATCATCGCCGCCGGCGGCAAGGCCACTGCCATCGCCTGCCACATCGGGGAAATGGAGCAGATCAGTCAGGTGTTCGCTGGCATCCGCGAGCAGTTCGGGCGCCTGGACATCCTGGTCAACAACGCCGCCACCAACCCGCAATTCTGCAATGTGCTGGACACCGATCTGGGGGCGTTCCAGAAAACCGTCGACGTGAACATTCGCGGCTATTTCTTCATGTCGGTGGAAGCCGGCAAGCTGATGCGCGAGAACGGTGGCGGCAGCATCATCAACGTGGCCTCGATCAACGGCATCTCGCCAGGGATTTTCCAGGGCATCTATTCAGTGACCAAGGCCGCCGTGATCAACATGACCAAGGTCTTCGCCAAGGAATGCGCGCAGTTCGGCATCCGCTGCAACGCCCTGCTGCCAGGCCTGACCGACACCAAGTTCGCCTCGGCGCTGGTGAAGAACGATGCGATCCTGAAAACCGCCCTGGCTCAAATCCCCCTCAAGCGCGTGGCCGACCCGAGCGAAATGGCCGGCGCAGTGTTGTACCTGGCCAGTGATGCGTCGAGCTACACCACGGGTGTGGCGTTGAATGTGGATGGGGGTTTCCTCTCCTGATATCGACATTCATCCTGTGGGAGCGGGCTTGCTCGCGAATGCGCCGGATCAGTTAATACAGTTATGACTGACTCATCGCATTCGCGAGCAAGCCCGCTCCCACAGAGGATCTTCAGTGATTTCAGAAATGAATATTTATTCCAAGATTTGCAATTAGAGAATATTTATTCCATAAATAGCCCTCCTGAAAACAACAATTCAAAGGGCTCTTTCTCATGCGTGAACTCGGCATCGGTCTGATTGGCACCGGCTTCATGGGCCGTGCCCATGCCTTGGCTTTCCACAATGCCAAGGCGGTCTTTAACCTCCCCCTGGACCTGACACTGGCGGCCCTGGCCGACGCCGACCCGCAGCGCGCCCAGCAATGCGCCCAAAGCTGGGGGTTTGCAACGGCCCACAGTGACTGGCAGCAACTGATCGACGACCCGAAGGTCAACCTGATCGCCATCACCACACCCAACCACCTGCACTTCCCCATGGCCATGGCGGCGCTGGCAGCGGGCAAGCCGGTCTATTGTGAGAAGCCCCTGGCAGTGTCCCTGGAGCAGGCCGAGCAGATGCAGCAGGCGGCCAAGGCCGCCGGCGTAGTGACGCGGGTCGGCTACAACTATCAGCACAACCCAATCATCCAACTGGCGCGAGACATGATCCAGCGCGGGGAACTGGGGCAGATCATCAGTTTCCAGGGCGAATTCAGCGAAGACTTCATGGCCGACCCGACCTCGCCATGGTCATGGCGCTGCGAAGCCGCCCACGCCGGTGGCGCACTGGCCGACCTGGGCAGTCACTTGCTGGCCATGGCCCGGTACCTGTTGGGCGATGTCGAAGCGGTGTGCGCCGACAGCCAGACCGTGCACAGCCAGCGTCCCGCCAGCGCCAGCAATGCCGAACAACGCGCCATCGCGGTGGACGACCAGGTCCACGCCCTGCTGCGTTTCACCAACGGCGCCCGAGGCACGGTGAGCAGCAGTTGGCTCAAGCACGGCTACAAGAACCACCTGAGCTTCGAGATCAGCGGCACCCTCGGCACGCTGGCGTTCGATCAGGAACGGCTCAATGAACTGCGCCTGTGCCGCGTCGGTCAGGCAGGTTTCCAGCGGCTGCTGGCTGGTCCGGATTTACCGGGGTATGCCGCGTTCAGTCCGGCGGCCGGGCATCAGTTGGGGTACAACGAATTGAAGACGCTGGAGGTGCAGGAACTGGTCATGGCCCTCGCAGACCAGGGTGGCAGCGGCACCGACTTTGCAGAAGCCTGGGAAGTGGAGCGGCTGGCGGCGGCGATTCGTGTGGCGGCGCGGGAGCAGCGGTGGGTGAAAATCAGCGAGCTGTGACCGCTCTTTTGCCGCACCTTGTAACCCTCGCCACAGGAGAGCTGTTCAGTTTCGATGTTGGGTTTGCAATTCAGCCAAGCGCGCGGCCAGCGCCTTGGCCTGGCTCGCCACGTCGGTCACCGCGGTGCTTTCCCACCACATCCCGCGCAACGGCGGCCCCATGGCGAACAGGCGCTCGGCAGGCTCGCCTTGGGCGTCCAGCACCGTCCCGTCAGGCCGGGCGGCGATACCCAGGGCCAATGGGCCCGGCTGGATCAGGCCTCGGGCCAGCAACTGCTGCGGCAACGGTCGCGCCACCCGGCGCCAGTCATATTCGATACCACTGGAATTGATCAGCGCCGCGCCCTGCACCACCGTCAGCTCAACCTCACCCCGCCGACGGATGTGAATAGCCAGCGCCCCCTCGGCAGTGGAAGCCAAGCCCTTGAACGACGCCGCGTGGATCCGCAACCGCCCTTCTTCGTGCAGACGGGCCACCAGCTCCGCGCTCAACGGTGGCGAACGATGGTGATGGCTCTCCCACCAGGGCCGTACATGCCGGACGAACTGCCGGCGCTGCACATCGCTGGCCTGGTTCCACAATCGCCCGATGTGCGCGCGCACCGTATCCAGCGGCGCCTGCCAATCGATGCCTTGGGCCCGGGCTTGACGGCATTGCTCGCGCAGTGCCCGCATCAGTTGGCGTGCCGAACGCAGGCTGTGATCCTCGGCGAGGAAATCCACCCAGGCCGGCGGTTGGCGGCGTACATGGGGCAGCAGGCCGTGGCGGGAAAACACTTCGATCGGGCCACGATGGCCGGCCTGTTCCAGCGACACGACGGCATCGACCATGGTCAGCCCCGAGCCGATGATCAGCACTGTGGACTGCGGATCAAGCTGACGCATCGCCGTCACATCCCAAGGGTCAAGGGCCGCGGCGTTCAAGCCGCTGGATTGGGTTTGCGGGGTCCGCGCCGCGGGGAACATGCCGGTGGCCAGCACGGCGAAACGGCCACGCAGGACCTGGCCGTCACCCAGCGTCAGCACCACGGCATCGTCGACAAGCCGCAGGTCAACAGCCTCCCCGCGCACATGTTCAGCCGTCGAACCATTTTGTGCGCCCAACTCGCGAGCCTCGGCCAGGCGTTGCTGCACATAGAGGCCGAATATCCCTCGGGGTGGGAACAACTCGCTGATCGGCACGTGCTGCTGATCCGACTCGGGCCAGCCGCCGGCCTCGATGAACGCGGTGAGCCATTGGGTCAGGTCATCGGCGTTGTCCGGGTCGACACTCATCCGTGCCGCGTTGCCGTTCAAGGTATGGCCCAACTCCACGGCGCTGTAGGCCTCGCCCCGGCCCAGTTCACTGCGTGGCTCGACGATCAGCACCTCGCGTCGGCCCGGCAGGCGCAACAACTGCGCCGCCAGCATGGCGCCGCTCAAGCCGCCGCCGATGATCAGGATATCGGCTTCGCGGATGAGCCCGCTGCCCTGTCGCTCCAGCGCTGTGTCCATACCGCCCTCCCCAGGCATCAAATCACCACGTTGCGTACGAATCTCGCCGCCACCGGGCCATCGTTGCGATAGGCATGGGGCTGGTTGCTGGCGAACATGAAAAACTCACCGGCGCCAATCCGGCGCTCGTCGCTGCCCAGCAGCAAGGTCAGGCTGCCCTCGAACACATAGAGCTGTTCGCTCCAGCCGTCGGCGTCGGGTTCGGAAGAATAATGCTCGCCGGGCTCCAGGCGCCATTCCCAGAGTTCGACCTCACGGCTGGCGGTGGCCTTGGCGAGCAATACGGCTTTGCTGCCAGCGATGGTACCGGCCCAGGCCAATTCGTTGATGCGACTCGGGTCGCGCGCATCGGGGGCCTGGATCAAGTCGCTGAAGGCCACGTCGAGGGCTTCGGCGACACGGTCAAGGGTGGTCAGGCTGACATTCTTTTCGCCGGCCTCAATAGCCACCAGCATGCGCCGGCTGACCCCGGACAATTCCGCCAGCGCGGTCTGGCTGAGCTGTGCGGCGTGCCGCAGGCGGCGGACGTTCTGGCTGACGTGTTGCAGGACGGATGCCCGCTGAGCGTTTTCTTTGTGCACTATATTGCTCATCTGCTGGGGTTGCGCATTATACTGCCCACCTTCTTCGGGCGCATTGTGCGTCCGCCTCAAGTGGCGCGCAAGGTCATGGCATCGGTGAACTCTCCTCAAGCTTCCTCCCGTTTCTCAAGGTTCAGCAAGGCCGAATGCGTGCTGGTGCTGATCACCATGATCTGGGGCGGGACGTTCCTGTTGGTGCAGCATGCCATGACCGTCAGCGGACCGATGTTTTTCGTCGGCCTGCGCTTTGCCGCCGCAGCCGCATTCGTTGCGCTGTTCTCCTGGCGCCACCTGCGCGACTTGACCCTGTTCGAACTCAAGGCCGGCTGTTTCATCGGCGTGGCGATCATGCTCGGCTACGGTTTGCAGACCGTCGGCCTACAGACCATTCCCAGCAGCCAATCGGCCTTCATCACCGCGCTGTACGTGCCATTCGTGCCTTTGTTGCAATGGCTGGTGCTGGGCCGTCGCCCTGGCCTGATGCCCAGCATCGGCATCATGCTGGCGTTCACCGGGCTGATGCTGGTGTCAGGTCCGGCGGGCGCGTCGCTGAATTTCAGCGCTGGCGAAATCGCCACGCTGATCAGCGCCATCGCGATTGCCGCCGAGATCATCCTGATCAGCGCCTATGCCGGCCAGGTCGATGTGCGCCGGGTGACCGTGGTGCAACTGGCAAGCACGGCGGTGCTGGCATTCCTGATGGTAGTGCCGACCCAGGAAACCATCCCGGATTTCTCCTGGCTGCTGTTGGTCAGTGCCGTGGGCCTGGGGGCCGCCAGCGCAGCGATCCAGGTGGCGATGAACTGGGCGCAGAAAAGTGTCTCGCCCACCCGCGCCACGCTGATCTATGCCGGCGAGCCGGTGTGGGCCGGCATCGCCGGGCGCCTGGCCGGTGAGCGGCTGCCAGCGATCGCGTTGTTCGGCGCGGCGCTGATCGTGGCGGCGGTGATTGTCAGTGAGTTAAAGACTCGGAGCAAAGATGTCGTCGAGGTGGATGAAGCACTCGAACGCGAGCAGTGAGGCCGGTCACCTGCAATGGTGATTGACCCTGTGGCGAGGGAGCTTGCTCCCGCTGGAGCGCGCAGCGGTCCTAAATCAGTTGACTCGATCTTCCTGGCACACCGAGTCGGCTGGTTTGGGGAGCTGCTGCGCAGCCCAGCGGGAGCAAGCTCCCTCGCCACGGGTGATGCGCATGGCGCGCTATTGCGTTACCTCCAACCATCGGCCCAGCGGCCCCAGTACCGTGGTGGATTCTGACGCTGCCTCCCTCCCCCAAACAACGCAAAGTCCGAAAACTCAACCAACCTTGTAGGATTCTGCGACACCCTCGCGGTTGGTGATCCGCAATACGCCACGTATGATCCCTCACAACCTCCCGCCGAATAGAAGCCTATGTCACTGATAGTTCTATTGCTTTTGCCCTTCATCGGCAGCTGTGTCGCGGCACTGCTGCCGCATAACGCCCGTAACGCCGAATCACTGCTGGCCGGCCTCGTGGCCCTGGCCGGCACTGTCCAGGTGGCCTTGCTGTACCCGCAGATCGCCGACGGCGGCGTGATCCGTGAGCAATATTCCTGGTTGCCCAGCCTCGGCCTGGATTTCGTGCTGCGCCTGGACGGTTTTGCCTGGCTGTTTTCCTTGTTGGTGCTGGGCATCGGCACGCTGGTGTCGCTGTACGCCCGCTACTACATGTCGCCGGACGATCCGGTGCCGCGCTTCTTCGCCTTTTTCCTGGCGTTCATGGGTGCCATGCTCGGGTTGGTGATCTCCGGCAACCTGATCCAAATAGTGTTTTTCTGGGAACTGACCAGCCTGTTCTCGTTCCTGCTGATCGGCTACTGGCACCACCGCACCGACGCCAGGCGCGGCGCCTACATGGCATTGATGGTGACCGGGGCCGGCGGTCTGTGCCTGTTGGCCGGGGTGATGTTGCTCGGCCATGTGGTGGGCAGCTATGACCTGGACAAGGTCCTGGCCGCCGGCGACTTGATCCGTGCCCATGCCCTCTACCCCATCCTGCTGCCGCTGATCCTGATCGGCGCCCTGAGCAAAAGCGCGCAATTCCCTTTCCATTTCTGGCTGCCCCATGCCATGGCCGCCCCTACGCCGGTGTCGGCGTATCTGCACTCGGCGACCATGGTCAAGGCCGGGGTGTTCCTGCTGGCGCGGTTATGGCCGTCGCTGTCGGGCAGTGAAGAATGGTTCTACATCGTCGGCGGCGCGGGAGCCTGTACGTTACTGCTGGGCGCCTACTGCGCGATGTTCCAGAACGACCTCAAGGGTCTGCTGGCCTACTCCACCATCAGCCACCTCGGGCTGATCACCTTGCTGCTGGGCCTGAACAGCCCGCTCGCGGCAGTGGCGGCAGTGTTCCACATCCTCAACCACGCAACCTTCAAGGCCTCGCTGTTCATGGCCGCAGGGATCATCGACCACGAAAGCGGCACCCGTGACATTCGCAAGCTCAGCGGCCTGGTGCGGCTGATTCCGTTCACCGCGACCCTGGCCATGGTCGCCAGCGCAGCGATGGCCGGGGTGCCGTTGCTCAATGGTTTCCTGTCCAAGGAAATGTTCTTCGCCGAGACGGTGTTTATCTCCGCCACGGCCTGGGTCGAGCTGGCGCTGCCGATCATCGCCACCATCGCTGGGACCTTCAGCGTCGCCTACTCCCTGCGCTTTACCGTGGATGTGTTCTTCGGCCCCACCGCCACCGACCTGCCCCATACCCCCCACGAACCACCGCGCTGGATGCGCGCCCCGGTGGAGTTGCTGGTGTTTACCTGCCTGTTGGTGGGGATCTTCCCGGCCCAGGTGGTCGGCTCGTTGCTCGCTGCCGCCGCGTTGCCGGTGGTGGGCGGCACGCTGCCTGAATACAGCCTGGCGATCTGGCACGGCCTCAACGCGCCGATGATCATGAGCCTGGTGGCGATGTCCGGCGGCATCGTCCTGTACCTGCTGTTGCGTAATCAATTCAGGCAAGGGCACATCAAGCACCCGCCATTCATTGGCCGACTCAACGGCAAGCGGCTGTTCGAACGCTGCCTGGTGCTGATGATGCGCCACAGCCGGCGCCTGGAACGACGGATCAGCACCCGTCGCCTGCAGGCCCAGTTGTTCTGGCTGGTATTGGCCGCGGTGTTCGCCGGGCTGATCCCGATGCTGCACAGCACGCTGGTCTGGGGCGACCGGCCGAAAATCCCCGGCTCCATCGTGTTCGTCACTCTGTGGCTGCTGGCGATCGCCTGTGCCCTGGGGGCGGCCTGGCAGGCCAAGTATCACCGACTCGCGGCCCTGACCATGGTCAGCGTCTGCGGCCTGATGACCTGTGTGACCTTCGTCTGGTTCTCAGCGCCGGACCTGGCCTTGACGCAACTGGTGGTGGAAGTGGTGACCACAGTGCTGATCCTGTTGGGCCTGCGTTGGTTGCCTCGACGGATCGAGGATGCCTCGCCCCTGCCCAACAGCGAGCGGCGCGCACGCATCCGCCGCCTGCGGGACTTGCTGTTGTCCATCGCCGTGGGTGGCGGCATGGCGCTGCTGTCCTACGCGATGCTGACACGGCAGACGCCCAACGACATTTCGTCGTTCTACTTGAGCCGCGCCCTGCCCGAGGGCGGCGGCAGCAATGTGGTGAACGTGATGCTGGTGGATTTCCGTGGCTTCGACACCCTGGGGGAAATCACCGTGCTGGTGGCGGTGGCCCTGGCGGTGTTCGCCCTGCTGCGACGCTTCCGCCCACCGAAGGAAAGCATGCAGCTACCGGCGCAACAGCGCCTGCTGGCACCGGATGTGGTCACCGACCTGGTCAACCCGCGCCATGCCAGCGACACCGCCCTGGGTTTCATGATGGTGCCGTCGGTGCTGGTGCGCCTGCTGCTGCCTATCGCCCTGGTGGTGTCGTTCTACCTGTTCATGCGCGGGCACAACCAACCCGGCGGCGGCTTCGTCGCCGGGCTGGTGATGTCGGTGGCGTTCATCCTGCAATACATGGTCGCCGGCACGCAGTGGGTCGAGGCGCAAATGAGCCTGCGGCCGCTGCGCTGGATGGGCACCGGGCTGTTGTTCGCCACGGTCACGGGCCTGGGGGCGATGGCCGTGGGGTATCCGTTCCTGACCACCCACACCTGGCATTTCGACTTACCACTGCTGGGTGATATCCATGTGGCCAGCGCGCTGTTCTTCGACATCGGCGTGTACGCCGTGGTGGTCGGCTCCACCCTGTTGATCCTTACCGCCCTGGCTCACCAGTCGGTACGAGCCCATAAACCGGGCCTGCAAGCCAAACCCATCGCCCCCGTCAAAGGAGCCACCGCCTGATGGAAGAAGTCATCGCAATCGCAATCGGCGTACTGGCCGCCTCCGGTGTCTGGCTGGTGCTGCGGCCACGGACCTTCCAGGTGGTCATGGGCCTGTGCCTGTTGTCCTATGGCGTCAACCTGTTCATCTTCAGCATGGGCAGTTTGTTCATCGGCAAGGAACCGATCATCAAGGACGGCGTGCCCCAGGATCTGCTGCACTATACCGACCCACTGCCCCAGGCCCTGGTGCTGACCGCCATCGTGATCAGCTTCGCCATGACCGCGCTGTTCCTGGTGGTGCTGCTCGCCTCCCGGGGCCTGACCGGGACTGACCATGTGGACGGTCGGGAGCCCAAGGAATGATGTTGACGCCCCACTTGATCGCCGCGCCCATTCTGCTGCCGCTGCTGACCGCCGCGTTGATGCTGATGCTGGGCGAGAAGCACCGTCCGCTCAAGGCCCGGATCAATCTGTTTTCCAGCCTGCTGGGCCTGGGCATCGCCGCACTGTTGCTGTACTGGACCCAGGACCAGGCGCTGCCCGCGTCCATTGGCGTGTACTTGCCCGGCAATTGGCAGGCGCCGTTCGGCATCGTCCTGGTGGTCGATCGCCTGTCGGCGTTGATGCTGGTGCTGACCGGCATCATCGGCGTCAGCGCCCTGCTGTTCGCCACCGCCCGTTGGGACCGTGCCGGCGCCAGTTTCCATGCGCTGTTCCAGATCCAGTTGATGGGCCTCTACGGTGCCTTCCTGACGGCGGACCTGTTCAACCTATTCGTGTTCTTCGAGGTGCTGCTGGCGGCCTCCTACGGCCTGATGTTGCATGGCTCGGGCCGGGCGCGGGTGTCGTCGGGCCTGCATTACATATCCATCAACCTGCTGGCTTCGTCACTGTTCCTGATCGGCGCCGCGCTGATCTATGGCGTCACCGGCACGTTGAACATGGCCGACCTGGCCCTGAAGATCCCGCTGGTGCCGGAAGCCGACCGCGGCCTACTGCACGCCGGGGCAGGTATCCTCGCGGTGGCGTTCCTGGCCAAGGCCGGCATGTGGCCGCTGAACTTCTGGCTGGTGCCGGCCTATAGCGCCGCCAGCGCACCGGTGGCGGCGCTGTTTGCGATCATGACCAAGGTCGGTGTCTACACGATCCTGCGCCTGTGGACGCTGCTGTTCTCCGGCCAGGCCGGCGCCTCGGCTTATTTCGGTGCCGACTGGCTGGTCTACGGCGGCATGGCGACCATCGTCTGCGCCGCCATCGCCATTCTGGCGGCGCAACGCCTGGAGCGCATGGCGAGCTTGAGCATCCTGGTCTCGGCCGGGATCCTGTTGTCGGCCATCGGCTTCGCCCAACCCAACCTGGTGGGTGCGGCGCTGTTTTACCTGGTGAGTTCGACCTTGGCGCTCTGCGCGCTGTTCTTGCTGGCGGAGTTGATCGAACGTTCGCGCTCGGCCAATGAATTGTCCCTGGACGACGACTTCGACACCTTGCCGCGACCGCTGGAATCCCTGCAACCGCCCAAGGGCATCAACCTCGATGACGAGCAGAAAGCCGTGGTCGGGCAAGTGATTCCCTGGACCATGGCCTTCCTTGGCTTGAGCTTTATTTTCTGTGCACTGTTGATCATCGGCATGCCGCCGCTGTCGGGGTTCATCGGCAAGCTGAGCCTGCTGAGCGCCTTGCTCAATCCTCAAGGGCTCGGAGCCAGCGCCGAGGCGTCGGTCTCGAATCAGGCGTGGGGCTTGTTGGCGTTGCTGATCCTCTCGGGGCTGGCTTCGCTGATTGCATTTTCACGCCTGGGCATCCAACGTTTCTGGACGCCCCAGGAACGCCCGTCACCGTTGCTGCGGCCGTTCGAATGCCTGCCGATCATCGTGCTGCTGGGCCTGGGCATCGCCCTGACCTTCAAGGCCGAACCGTTGCTGCGCTATACCCAAACCGCTGCCGATGCGCTGAACAACCCGGAACATTACGTGATGTCGGTACTCGCCACCCGCCCCGTGCCCAACCCCGAAGCCCGTGCGGCGTTGCGGGAGGTGCAGCCATGAAGCGCCTGTTCCCCGCTCCGTGGTTGTCCCTGGCGCTGTGCGTGCTGTGGCTGGTGTTGAACGTGTCCCTCAGCGCCGGCCATCTGCTGCTGGGCGCCACGCTAGGGTTTCTGGCCCCGCTGATGATGCGCCCGCTGCGACCGCGGCCCATCCGTATCCGTCGGCCGTGGGTGGTGTTGCGCTTGTTCCTGCTGGTGGGCCGCGACGTGCTGGTGTCCAACCTGGCGGTGGCCTGGGGTGTGCTGAACGCCGGGCGCCGCCCACCTCGCTCGCGCTTCATCAAAGTGCCGCTGGACCTGCGCGATGCCAACGGCCTGGCCGCGCTGTCGATGATCACCACGGTGATTCCCGGGACCGTCTGGTCGGAACTGGCCCTGGACCGCAGCATCCTGCTGATGCACGTGTTCGATCTGGCAGACGAGGCGTCATTCATCGCCCATTTCAAGGCCACCTATGAACGCCCGCTGATGGAGATCTTCGAATGAGCCCATTGCTGTCCAATGCGATCCTGTTGAGCCTGTTCCTGTTCTCCCTGGCGATGGTGTTGACCCTGTGGCGGCTGTTCAAAGGCCCGTCGGCCCAGGATCGGGTACTGGCCCTGGACTACCTGTACATCGTGGCGATGCTGATGATGCTGGTGCTGGGCATCCGTTATGCCAGCGACACCTATTTCGAGGCGGCCCTGCTGATCGCCCTGTTCGGCTTTGTCGGCTCGTTTGCCCTGGCCAAGTTCCTGTTGCGTGGCGAGGTGATCGAATGACCGGCGAACTGTCGATGTGGGTGGAAATCCCGGTGGCGATCCTGCTGGTGCTCAGCAGCTTGTTCGCCCTGGTCGGGGCCATCGGCCTGGTGCGGCTCAAGGATTATTTCCAGCGTATGCACCCACCGGCCCTGGCGTCTACCCTGGGGGCCTGGTGCGTGGCGCTGGCCTCGATCGTGTATTTTTCGGCGCTCAAGTCCGGGCCAGTACTGCATGCCTGGCTGATACCGATCCTGCTGTCCATCACTGTCCCGGTGACCACCCTGCTGCTGGCCCGGGCGGCGTTGTTCCGCAAGCGCATGGCCGGGGATGATGTGCCGGCGGAAGTGAGCAGTCGCCGAACCGGGCAGGACGGCTGACCGCTGCCTTGTGGCGAACACCCTTGTGGCGAGGGAGCTTGCTCCCGCAGGGCTGCGCAGCAGCCCTTAGACCTGTCACCTCGGTGTCAGGCCGATTGTGTCCGGTTTTTTGGGAGGGCTACGCCCTCCAGCGGGAGCAAGCTCCCTCGCCACAATGGTGTTCACCTTTAGAAATTGCGTCGCGTCAGGCCCAGGCCACCGCCAGCAACCCAGCCCCGAGCACCACGCACAACGGCGAATAGACCCAGGTGTCGAGCTTGGCGAACGTCGAGCCCTTGACCTCCTTGAAGAAGCCCACCAGCTCCGACTCGCCAATGGCCCGGGCGAACATCAGCAAAGCGATCGCGCTGATCAGCCACTGCAATGCCCGATGGGTGACCGGCTGCGCCAGCAGGCCGACTCGTAGGCACACCAGCAGCGCAATCAGCAGCAGCGCCAGAGCCACCAACAAGGTCAGCCAGCCCGAGGGGTCGAACGCCGGTCGCAACGCCCCCCCTTGCTTCACCGGCACCTGAGGCACCACCGCCAGGGCCGCCCATCGCCCCCCCAGGGCCCAATACAAATGAATCAAGCTGATGGTCGCAAACACTGCGACCAGCGACCGAGCCAATAAAAGCGTCATTCGCCAGCCTCCTGAAAAAGGTTGAACAATCATCCTAGCTCGAATTTGGCATTTCGCTGGACGGGCGCAGGTTGCCAGTTTCCAGTGAATGACTCATTGCCCAGGATCAAGAGTTCAACCCGCTGGCACGCGAGCGGTCCTACAGGGCTGCGGACACCTTGTCTGCCACCTTCTTGGGCAGCCAGGCCTGCCAGACCTGTGGATGAGCCTTGAGGAACGCTTCGGCCGCTTCACGGGGTGGCGTGCGCTTCTCGCTCATGTCGGCCAGGGCCTTGTTCAACGGTTCGATGGGCAAGTCAACCTTGCTGAAGAACTCGGCAATGTCCGGGTATTGCTTCTGGAACGGCGCGGAAACGCCAATCGACAGTTTCGAGGCCAGTGAGCGGGTCGGCTTCGGGTTGGGGTTATCGGCGTCGGTCAGGGTTTTCCAGGCCTCGGCATCGAACGGCGGCTCTTGCAACTGCACCAGCTTGAAGCGCCCGAGCAGTGGCGTGGGCGACCAGTAATAAAACAGGATCGGCTTGCCCCGGCGGATCGTCGAGCTGATTTCCGCATCCAGCGCCGCCCCCGAACCGCTGCGAAAATTCACATAGCTGTCAGACAGGCCATAGGCCTTGAGCTTCTGTTTGTTGACCACCTCGGATGTCCAGCCGATGGGGCTGTTAAGGAAGCGGCCCTTGTCGGGGCTCTCCGGGTCCTTGAACACATGTTTATAGCGCACCAGGTCTTCGACGCTGCGCAAATCCGGCGCCAGGGGCTTGATGCCCTTGGCCGGGTCGCCCTTGATGACGTACTCGGGCACCCACCAGCCTTCCGTCGCGCCCTTGACCGTATCGCCCAGGGCGATCACCTTGCCTTCGGCCTCGGCCTTGACCCACACCGGACTACGCCCAGCCCACTCTTCACCGATCACCTGAATGTCGTTATTGGCCAGGGCGGTTTCCAGGGTAATGGTGGTGCCGGGCAGTGTATCGGTCTGCAATCCATAGCCCTTTTCGACGATGACTCGCAGGATATCGGTGATCAGACTGCCGCTTTCCCAGTTCAGATCGGCGAAGTGGATCGGCGCTGAAGCGGCCGACGCCGGAAGTGGCGAAACCAACACAGCGAAGGTGGCCCAGGCAGCCAGCCACTGTCGAACTCGTTTCATGCTTTGCACCTCATGCAGATACAGCAATAGCTGAACGGCCCTGCGTAACCAAACGCAAGCCCTGAATAGTTCAGTCAATTGACTGTAGCCGAGGTTCCAGCGAGATCTTGCGAAAACTGCCAGCGGTTTGGGCGCAAAGCCCTTGCCAGCCCGATGCCTACACGCTTTTCACCGGCCCTGAAATGGTCACTCGCTGGCCTTGAAAGTCACCAGTTCGCCCTTGCGCCACTTCGCCGCCTTGGCGGTGACCGCTTTCAGGGTCTTGGTCAAGCCTTCCTGCAACTGTTCGTTTGCCGCAAACACGGTCACCACGCTGTGGCCTTCCTTGAACAGGATGGCATGACCAGCGGGGGTCGTGACGAAGGCGTAATCGCCAAGGCCATAGACCGTCAGCTTGATTTCGCGAAAGCGGATTTCAAACTTGCCGCCTTCGCGGCTGGGCAATACCGCTGCGCGAAAATGATCACCGACCTTGAGCTCGAGCCTGGGCTTGTCATCGACCACCAACGCCGACTCGGTGTCGATTTCGGCGACATAAATACCTTCGGCGTTCTGCTCGGTGATGTAGACGAAACGTGACTGGAATTGTTTGACCAGTTTTGCCCGCAGGTCACCAAGTACGAATAACGCATGCATGTCGAGATTACTTACTGCCAAGGAAACATCCCCATTTTTGAAAAAGGCCCGCCCTGCACAAAGGACGGACCACGAGAACCCGTACCGACTGTATTGTCGTAATGGACCTGTAACTGAAATTCGAAGTGAACGGCGCGCCCTGTCCCGGGCCGAGAGCAGACTAAAGGTTGCCGCTCTCGCCGTCTTTCCCGGGGGGTCGCCAGAGGCTGAAGGAAAAAGCCACTCTGAGCATCGGAAAAGATGGGACTACTAACTTTAGGGAAATTTCTCACTTAAAAAAGCATTTTTCTGACATCGAGCCCAAAAAAAATTGCTTTAGATAGGCGCAACCGTCCACACGACACTGCCGATTCTAGAGCAGCCGAAGGCGTGGAGACTACTCGAAGTACTCGACAATTCGTCGGTAAACCATAGAAAAGGAATTCGCATGGCCGCTTTCACACCCCTGCCCCACACCGTATCCCCTTGCATCGTGGACACAGATGACACCTTTGACGCGGCCGACGGCCCGTCCATTTCGTTGATTCAACCGCGTTATCGGGTCGTTCTGGCCGGCAAGTGCTTTTTTCACATAGAAGAAACATCGACTGGACTTGTAAGAGGATTCCGAACTGACCATAACGAGGCCTGCCACCTGGCCAGGCGTCTAGAAGGCAGCGCCTGAGCTCATAATGTGCCCGTCCATGACTTAACTCAGCCACCGACGGGCAACTGCTGCCATACTGCTCGCCCAGCGAAGAGCGTCGTTCATCGGCGATCGCGCATCCATGATATGAGCTTGAGGAGAAGGCGCGACGTGACGGAATTTGATATCGGCGAATTTTTTATCCGGGGCGAAGCCAGAGAAGTCGAAGGCGAGTTCCAGGCCGTCATCCTGATGCGCGCCAAGCCACCCTTGACCACCGTCAGTTGCCACCAGGTGGAGAAGGATCGCTGGTTCAAGACCGCGGAGATCGCTGCCGAGGCGGCCAGGGAAGCGGCCAAGGCGTTGAAGGCCGCAGTGGATGAAGGGGCCTTGAAAGCCTGAACGTGATCGAACTCCTGGCGAGCGCTTGCCTCAGATAAAGGGAAGCAGTCGGGGCGCCATGACGGCGCCCGCCCAAAGGAGCCCCCCATGGAACAACCATCCTACGAACTCAATACCCTATTCGCCCAACTCGGCCTGCCCTCGGACGACAAAGCCATCGACGACTTCATCATGGCGCACCCGCTGGCACCGGAGATCAAGCTGGTGGAAGCCGATTTCTGGTCGGACCAGCAGAAAGACCTGCTTCAGGAATGGCTGCTCGCCGACGGCGAAGAAGCTTTGTTGGTAGACGAACTGAATGTGCGCCTGCACGACGGTAAGTAGCGCCAAGAACCATGAGTCCCCTGTGGCTAGGAGATTGGTGGGAGCAAAGCTTGCTCCCACAGATATTTCCTCGCCACAAAAGCGCCGTTGCCAATCAGTGGCGTTGAGGCCTAGCGCGGTTTCTCGGGTTTGTAGCCCAAGCGCAAGCCACCCCAATGCCGCCCCTTGAGCATGATCGGTACGGAAAGGTCGTGCATCAACTCACCCGTGTCGCGGGTGTAGGTCTGGAGCAGCACCGGCTGTTGGTGGCTACCGCAGCGGATCCCGGTGCGATCGGAAAATTTGCGCTTGGTGCGGTTGTTCAGCGTGTCCACCTGCGGGTCGCCGGTCAGCGGTTGGCTGAAGACCTTGTTATGGGTCGGCACATAACCCTGCTGGGTGCAGGCAATCGCAAACACCAGGCCTTCGTGGCGGGCAAGCAATGGCTCCTGGATCGCCGGCAGCACCTGGTCGGTGTAGCGGTCGAAACGGGTCTGGAATTTGGCGGGTTGGGTATTGGGAATCGGCTGGTAGTTACGGTCGAACAGATCCTCCAGGCTGACACGGCCCTGATCGATGTCGGCCTCGAACTGCGCGGCAATCTGACTCGCGCCTTCCCGTGCCAGGTCGTAGACCCGTTGGTGATAATCGTCGAGGCCCACCTCGGCCAAGCGTTCACTGATGGTTTCGGCCTGACCTTCCATTTGCACCGCTGCATCGGCCAGGCGCTGGGTCTGCTGGTCGCTGACGGACAGGTCGCTGCGCATCTGCTCGATAGCGTGGAACAGGCTGTCGAGCTGTTCGCGATTGGTGTCGGTGCCTTGGGCAATGGCACTGACCTGGGTTTCGACGCCTTCTGCAAGCCGGGCGATGTTTTCCAGATGCTGGCCGGTGTGCTCGACCTGCTGCACGCCGCTGTCCAGGTCAGCGGCCAATTGCCGGATCTGCTCCACCACCTGGGCGGTGCGTTGCTGGATATCCGCCACCATCACCCCGACTTCACCGGTCGCCGCAGCCGTACGCCCGGCCAGACCACGGACCTCATCGGCCACGACCGCGAAACCGCGGCCATGCTCACCGGCCCGTGCCGCCTCGATGGCCGCGTTCAGCGCCAGCAGGTTGGTCTGGCTGGCGATCGATTGGATCACCAGGCTGACCCGCTGGATTTCATCGCTGCGTACGCTCAAGGCTTCGATCAACTCACGGCTGTCGTTTGCCCGTTGGCTGAGCTGGTGCATGCGGCTGATGGATTCCACCAGCTCGCCGCGCCCGGCCACGCTACTGCGATGGGCTTCACTGGCGGCGCCCAGGGCTTGCTGGCTGAGTTGCGAGGTGGCTTGTTCGGTGGCGATCATCGATTCGGCGTTGCTGACGATCTGCGCCGCCGCGTCGAGTTGGGACTGAACCCTGCCGGCCAGTTGCTTGACCGAATAGGCGACACCGGCCGCTGATAGCGCGTTATGACTGGTGGTGTAGGACAGGTCGCGGGTCAATTCGGCCAGGCTGTCGGTCGTGGGAGCAGGCGCAGTGGCCAGGCGCGAACGCAGGCGCGGCAACCAGACGATGAGCATGACCAGCGGCAAGCCCAGGTACAGCGACCAGCCGCCCAGGGCCATGCCACACAGCAGCAATGCCAGGGCGAGACTCTGCAAGGTCGGCGCCAGCCAGCGCGCCGTGCTTTTTGTCTCAGGTACCGAGGCCGGCACCGCACCCGCCAGCGTTCCGTCTGTCGCCATGTTCGTCACCCACACTCTCGTTGTTATGACTGCATTAAACGCCACTACAGAGCCATTATCCATGGTCCATTAGTCGTGTTCTTGCAGCAGATCAACGGGAGTAGACGAACGAGCACGGGCGAAAGCAAAAGATCGCGGCCTTCGTCAAAAGGTCGCGATCTTTTTGCGCAAAACGCGAATCAGGCCTGACGCTGGTGCTTGTCGATCTGTTCGTGACGTTCCTGGGCTTCGATGCAGTACTTGGTGGTCGGGCTGATCAGCAGGCGCTTGAGGCCGATCGGCTCGCCGCTGTCGTCGCACCAGCCGAAGCTGTCGTCGTTGATGCGGTCCAGGGCCTGCTCCAGTTGAGGCAGCATGCGCTGGTCGCGATCGATGGCGTTGACCAGCCAGGTACGCTCTTCTTCTACGGAAGCAGCGTCCGCCGGGTCGGCCGGGGTGTCCAGGCTCTCAATGGCGATTCGGTTCTGTTCGATGCGCTCGTGGGTTTCGACCTTCATGTTCTGCAACAGCTTGGTGAAGAAAGCCAGCTGCTCGGCATTCATGTAGTCATCCGCCGGCATGGCCAGCAACTTTTCCTTTGTCATTGATTTCTCTATAAAAAAACGTGCATTAAGGCGAATTATGGAGCGTCCCGCAGCGCAGCTGCCACGCTCATCGGGAAGGCGCCGTCTATTCCAAGCGCCACCCGGCACTCAATTTACGAGGGGCGGCAGTCTAAGGCCGAGTCGAGGCCTCAGCAACTGAAAACATAGGGAAAATGTCCGACAACCCCTTCAAATGTTCTCTGACAGGCTTTTGGCAGTCATCGGAGTGCGTTTATAACAAGAAATTCGGTGCAATAGCTGTATTAAGAAGACAAATGGCAACGCCACGCGGGTCAGGCGTGGCGCTTTGTCGCAACCTTCGAGGAATCAGCGCTTGAGTTTGCGCTTGTTGCGGTACTGGTCGATGACCACCGCCACCACGATGATCAACCCCTTGATGATGTCCTGGATGTAGGCATCGACACCGACAAAGGTAAAGCCGCTGGCCATCACCCCGAGGATCAGCGCCCCAATCACGGTCCCGGTGATGCGCCCCACCCCGCCCGCCAGGCTGGTGCCGCCGATCACCGCCGCGGCAATCGCGTCCAGCTCATAGGACATGCCCATGCCCGCCTGGCCGGTCGCAGCCCGCGCCGAGGCCACCACGCCGGCCAACCCCGCCAACAACCCGGCAATGCTGTAGACGATCACCAGGTGGCGCTTGACGTTGATGCCCGAGGTCCGCGCCGCCTGCATGTTGCCGCCGATGGCGTAGGTGTACTTGCCATACTTGGTGTAGCGCAGGGCGATGTGGAAGATCACCGCCACCACCAGGAAGATGATCACCGGCATCGCCCCATGGCCGATGGCGGTATAGGAATCGGACAACATGCTCACCGGCTGGCCTTCAGTGTAGTAGCGCGCTAGGCCCCGGGCCGAGACCATCATGCCAAGGGTGGCAATGAACGGCGGGATACCGGTAATGGCGATGATGCTGCCGTTGATCGCCCCAGCCAGCAGCCCGACGCCGAGCCCCGCCACCACCGGTATCCACACCGGCAAGTCCGTCAACGAGGGAAACACCGCCCGGGAGAAGTCCGAGGTCTGGGCCAGGCTGGCGGCAATCATGGCCGACAGCGCCAGCACCGAGCCGGACGACAGGTCGATACCGGTGGTGATGATCACCTGGGTCACACCGATGGCCAGCAGGCCGATGATCGACACTTGCAGGATCATCAGCACCAGGCGCTGGGAGTTCATCAGGAAACTCTGGTCGCGCATGATCCAGCCGAACATCTCGAAGACCAGGCCGATGCCGATCAGCACCAGGAAGATACTCAGTTCCGTCGGCAGCCGCCGGCGCGTCCTGGCCGGTGCCGCAGCGGGTTTGTTTTCCAGTATCGCGTTCATAACCATTCACCTTTTTTATCTGGACTGACGGGCATCAGGACAAGCCCGATGCCAGTTGCATCACTCGTTCCTGGGTCGCTTCGCTGCGGTCGAGGGTGCCCATCAGGTCGCCTTCGTGCATCACCATGACCCGGTCGCTCATGCCCAATACTTCCGGCAGTTCCGAGGAAATCATGATCACCGCCATGCCCTCGCTGGCGAGGTAGGCAATCAGCCGGTAAATCTCGGCCTTGGCGCCAACATCGATGCCGCGGGTCGGTTCGTCGAGGATCAGGATGCGCGGATTGGTCATTAGCCAGCGGGCCAGCAGCGCCTTCTGCTGGTTACCGCCGGACAAGGTGTCGATGCACTGTTCCAGCGACGGGGTCTTGACCCGCAGCTTCTTGCACATGTCCTCACACAAGGCGCGCAAGGCTTTCTGCTGGATGAAGCCGTTGCCGACGTAATGGGGCAGCACGGCCATCTCCATGTTTTCCAGTACCGACAGGCACGGGAACAGGCCGCTGAGCTTGCGGTCCTCGGTCAACAGCGCGAAGCCCTTCTCGATGGCCATGTGCGGGTCGCTGATGCGCACCGGTTGGCCGTCCAGCAGGATTTCGCCGCCGGTGCTCGGGGTTACGCCGAAAATCGCCTCGGCCACGTTGGTCCGGCCCGAGCCCATCAACCCGGCGATACCGAGGATCTCCCCGGCATGCAGGTCGAAGGACACGCCTTTGAAGATGCCGTCCAGGCTCAGGTCGCGCACCGACAGCACCAGCTCGCCGATGGGTTTTTCCCGAACCGGGAACAACTGGCTCAATTCGCGCCCGACCATCATCGAAATCAGGCTGTCGCCGTCCATGCTGTCGGCCCGTTGCAGGCCGATGTAGGCACCATCGCGAAACACCGCCACTTCATCGGCGATGGCGAACACTTCGTTCATTTTGTGGGTGATGTAAATGATGCCCTTACCCTGGGCCTTGAGGTCACCGATGATCGAGAACAGGTGGGCGACTTCCGTCTCGGTGATGGCCGAGGTTGGTTCGTCCATGATCAGGATGTCGGAGTCGTAGGACACGGCCTTGGCAATCTCCACCATCTGCCGCTCGGCAATGCTCAGGTTGCCCACCTGCTCCTCGGGGTCGAGGTTGATGCGCAGGCGCTCCAGCAGCCGGGCGGTGCAGCGATGCATTTCACCGTGATCGACCATGTGCAGGCCGTTGAGCTGCTCGCGACCGATCCAGATGTTTTCGGCGATGCTCATGTGGGGCATCAGGTTCAGTTCCTGATGGATCATCGCGATCCCGGCCTGCAAGGCTGCCAGGGGTGTGTCGAATTTCACCGGCTTGCCGCGCAGGCGCAGTTCGCCGGCGTCCGGCTGGTAGATGCCGGCGACGATCTTCATCAAGGTGGATTTGCCCGCACCGTTTTCGCCCATCAGGGCCAGCACGGAACCGGGGCGTACCCGCAATTGAACATCGGACAGGGCCACCACGCCGGGAAAGCCCTTGCTGACATTGACGACTTCCAGCAGGTACGGCTCATCAAGTAATACGTCCGGCTGGAAAGTCATCGCCGGGGCGCTCGAAGCAGTCGCTGAAGCGAACATGATCAGGTACTCCCTCGGCAAGGTCGGCGTGGCAACCTTGCCTGCTTATTGTTGTGATGGGACCGGGTTGAACGTCACTTGAACTGATCGACGTTTTCCGGCGTGATCAGGCGGTACGGCACCCAGACGGCCTGCTCGACCGGCTGCTTCTTGACCATTTTCACCGCCGTGTCGATCGAACCATCGGCCTGGCCCTTGGCGTCCTGGAACACCGAGACCGCCATTTCGCCTTTCTTGATGGCATTCAAGCCGTCCGGCGTGCCGTCGACCCCGGCAATCAATACGCTGCCCTTCTTGGTGCCCGCTTGCTTGAGGGCCATGGCGGCACCGATGGCCATCTCGTCGTTGTTTGACACCACGGCCTGGAAGTCGCGGCCCTGGGTCAGCCAGTCGTTGACCAGAGTCATGCCCTTGTCGCGAGACCAGGTGCCGGTCTGCTCCTGTTCGATCTTGATGTTCGGGTACTTGGCCAGTACTTCCTTGACCCCCTTGGTGCGGTTGGTGGTGGAGTTGTTGGCCAGGTCGCCCAGCAAAATCACGATGTCGCCCTTGCCGCCCATCTTGTCGGCCAGGTATTGCATCTGCATGCGCCCGGCTTCGAGGTCATCGGAGGCCACGGTGACCACCCCTTCCGGCAACTTCGGATCGTCCGGGCGGCGGTTGACGTAGACCAGGGGGATGCCGGCAGCCACGGCGGCCTTGGTGATGCGCTGGGTCGCGGCGGTGTCCACCGGGTTGACGATGAGCGCATCGACCTTCTGGCTGATGAAGCTTTCCACCTGGCTCAGTTGCTTGACCACATCACTGCGCGCGTCTTCGAACTGCAAGGTGACGCCGTCCGGGAATGACTTGGCTTTCTTGTCCATGGATTCGCGCAGGTAGGTCAGCCAGGTGTCATCGAACTGGGACATGCTGACGCCGATCTTCAGGTCCGCCAGGGCTGCGCCGCTGGTGAGCATCAACGACAGGGCCAGCGAGGCGATACGGGTCTTGGTCTTCATGAACGGTCTTTCTCCACTTTTTTGTTGGTCTTATGGATAAGGCGTAGCGGATCAGGAACGGGGCAAGGGCACGATGGGCGCGCCGGGCATGCAACACACCACGGCGCCCTTGCGCTGGATACACAGGGATTCGAACAGGGGAAGGACTGCGGACAGGCGCAGCAGATGTGGCAGGTGAAACGCAGAGCGGCTGAAGGTTTTCATCGACGGTACCTAGCTGTGTTTCTTGTTTTTGTTTCGTCCTTCATCCATTCAAGGCTGGGCCTGGCAGGAGGTGGACAGGATTGTCGGTAACCTGGAATCGACTTTATTGGAAAATATTTTCCATATCAACTCATTTTAGAATTTTATTCGTTTTTTGTTCCATGACCGATAGGCGTGGACAAACACACCACTTCGCCCTGCTCGGCACTCTGCCTGGCCGCGTCCAGCACGCGCGTGGTCGCCAGTGCATCACGGGCCTCCACCGGCAGCGGGCCAGCGCCCTGCAACGCGGTTTGCAGGCGTTGATAGAACGCCAGCCAACAGCCGCGCTCCGAGGTCACCCGCTCGCGCTCGGTGCCGTGTTCGAACCAGCCCCAACGCCGATGCTCTTCAGCGCCCCAGCGTTCGCCCTCGGTCGCCGGGCTCAATCCCGCCAACGCCTGGGCTTCTTGGCCATCCAGGCCTTCGACGGTATAGCAGCCCTGGGTGCCATTGACCCGAAAGCGCGGACGCGGGGCGTTTTGCACGCAATTGCCACTCAAGTGGGAAATCACACCGCTGGCATGGGTCAAGGAGATAAAGAAGCCGTTGTCGAACACCTGGCCTGGTTGTCGGTAGTCCAACTCGGCGTAAACCCGCGTCACCGGCCCGAACAGTTGCAACGCCTGGTCCACCAGATGGCTGCCCAGGTCGCGCAGGAATCCGCCGCCACTGCCCTTGCCCACCGAGGTCGGCGAATAGCGTTCGACGCTGGATTCAAAACGAATGACCTGCCCCAGGGCACCGGAGGCCAGCAGCTTGCGCAGGGTGAGGAAATCCGAATCCCAGCGACGGTTCTGGTACACGCTCAAGGGCACGTTGCGTCGTTCGGCGGCCAGCACCATCGCCTCGGCCTGGGCGGCGTCAGGGGCAAATGGCTTGTCGCTGACCACCGCCACACCGAGTTCGATGGCTTGCATCACAATGGCCGGACGACCGTCCAAAGGCGTGGACACCACCACCGCATCGACGCCGGCCGCCACCAGTTGTTCAAGGGTGTCGAAGGCCTGGGCATCCGGGTGATCGCTGGCCAGTTGCTGGCGGCGCTCGGCGGACCGGGTCACTACACCGACGAACGTAGCCCCGGGCAGACTGCTGATCAGCGGCGCATGAAAAAAGCGCCCACCCTTGCCGTAGCCGACTAGTCCGATTCGCATGAAAGCTCCTTATTGATCACTGAATGAATGCAACCCCTGTGGGAGCGAGCCTGCTCGCGATGGCGGTGGGTCCTCCAGCATTAATGTCGACTGACCCAACGCTATCGCGAGCAGGCTCGCTCCCACAGTTGGATCGCATACCTGCGAGAGTACGCGGTCGACTCTGGGATGTATTTAGCCGTAGAAACGCGGCCGCTCAGGCAGTTCGACCCTGACGATCTGCCCACTCTGCTGCGCTTGGACACAGGCATCCGCCGCCACCGCCGCAGCGAAGCCATCCCAGGCCGACGGCCCTCCCACCTGCCCGGCGCGCACGCCATCGATGAAGGCCTGCAATTCGACGTCGTAGGCCGCGATGAAGCGGTCCTTCCAGTCCATCAGAATCGCGTTGGACAGCTTGGCGCCACTGCGCAGTTGCACCTGGGACGGTTCCGGGAGTTTGGCGATGCCGGTCTCCCCCACCACTTCGCACTGGATGTCGTAGCCATACTGGCAGTTGACGAACACTTCCACGTCGATGCGCGTGCCTCGGGCGGTTTCCAGCAGGACGATCTGCGGGTCTTTCAAATGGGCGTGGGCCTTGCTGGTCTTGCGCGGAAACACCACCTGCACCGAAACATAGTCATCGGCCAGCAACCAACGCAGCACATCCAGTTCATGGATCAAGGTGTCGGTGATGGCCATGTCGGTCTTGTAGTTTTCGCCGACACTCGGGTTGCGGTGGGCGCAGTGCAGCATCAGTGGTTCACCGATCTGGCCGCTGTCGATCACCGCCTTGAGCGCCCGATAACCTTCATCGTACGGGCGCATGAAACCGACCTGCACCAGGCGCTTGCCGTGGGCAACTTCGGCCTCGACGATCTTGCGGCAGCCTTCGGCCGTGACGGCCAGGGGCTTTTCACAGAACACCGGTTTGCCCGCCGCAATCGCCGCCAGCACGAATTCTTCGTGGCTCGGGCCCCAGGAGGTGACGAGGATCGCCTCCACATCCGGCGCCTTGATCAACGCATGACCGTCGGGGTAGACCTCGGCGGTCAACTTGAGATCGGCAACGACCTTGGCCGCTTGTTGCAGGTTGATGTCGGTGACCGCCACCACCTGGCTGTTGAGCAAGGTCTGGCTGCAACGACGGATATGGTCCTGGCCGATGGCCCCGGTGCCGATGACGCCCAGCTTCAAAGACATGGAAAAACTCCTTTCGTAGGGTTGGGGCAATTAGTACTGACGGGCCTGGGCCAGTCGTTCATTGAGGGTTTTGGCCACCGCATCGGTGCGGGCACTGGTAGAGACTTGCGCCACGCCGACCCGCCACCACGACAGGTATTTGTGGATCATGGTCTTGGGCAGCACCTTGATGTCGATCAGCGTCGAGACGGTCTGCAACCGCGCATCGGCCAGGGCCGCGCGCAACTCGTCGAGGGTCTTGACCTTGTAGGTCTTGCAGCCATAGGCCGCGGCACTCATGGCGAAGTCCACGGGCACAAACCCACCGTCGAGCTTGCCAGTGTCCGGGTTACGGAAGCGGAACTCGGTACCGAAGCTGTCCATGCCGTGTTCCATTTGCAGGTTGTTGATACAACCGAAGGTCATGTTGTCCAGCAGCACCACATTGATCTTGCGCCGCTCCTGGATCGAGGTCGCCAACTCCGAGTGCAGCATCATGTAGGAGCCATCGCCCACCAACGCGTAGACCTCCTTGTCGGGCTCGGCGAGTTTCACCCCGAGCGCCGCATTCACCTCGTAACCCATGCACGAATAACCGTACTCGAGGTGATAGGTGTTCACGCCCTTGCTGCGCCAACTGCGTTGCAAGTCGCCGGGCAAGCTGCCAGCGGCGGCGACGATGATGGCGTCATCCGCCAGGGTTTCATTGAGCGTACCCAACACGCGGCTCTGGGTCAGGCAGGAACCGGTGAGTTCGATGAACTCCCGAAACACCGCCGGGTCCATGTGGTCGTTGATTTCCGGGACGAAATCCTCGGTCTGGAAGTCGGCCTGATAGATCCGATCCACTTCGGCGTCCAGCTGGGCCTTGGCATCGGCGACCTGCCCGCCCCATTCGGCGCAATAGTCGCCCATCGCCGCCGAGAGTGCCTCCAGGCCCGAACGCGCGTCGGCCAGCAGTTGCACGCCGTCGAGTTTCAGGGCGTCGCACGGACTGATGTTGAGATTGAGAAATTGCACGTCCGGATGCTGGAACAGCCATTTCGACGCCGTGGTGAAATCGCTGTAGCGAGTGCCGATACCGATGATCAGGTCGGCCTTCTTGGCCAACAGATTCGCCGCCAGGCAACCGGTTTCACCGACGCCACCGACGTTCAGCGGATGGCTGGACACCACCGCGCTCTTGCCGGCCTGGGTCTCGGCGAAAGGAATATCGAAGCGTTCGGCGAAGGCCTGCAACGCGGCATTCGCTCCGGAATACCGCACGCCGCCTCCGCAGATAATCAACGGCTGGCGCTTGCCCTTGAGCAGCGCCAGGGCATCGCCGAGCATCGCCTCGGTGGCCGGGCGACGGTCGATGCGATGGACACGCTTTTGCAGGAAATAGTCCGGGTAATCGTAGGCTTCGGCCTGTACGTCCTGGGGCAGCGCCAGGGTCACCGCGCCGGTTTCGGCCGGGTCGGTCAACACGCGCATCGCATGGATCGCGGCGGTCATCAATTGCTCGGGGC
Source organism: Pseudomonas sp. FP2300 (assembly GCF_030687595.1). NCBI lineage: Bacteria > Pseudomonadati > Pseudomonadota > Gammaproteobacteria > Pseudomonadales > Pseudomonadaceae > Pseudomonas > Pseudomonas sp. FP2300. Next base: position 2,934,724 of record NZ_CP117440.1, on the reverse strand, counting down.
GGTTGATGCGATCCCAGTATTTGCTCACGGCCTTGAAAGCATCGTTGGTGCTGATGCTCAGGTCGTGGAACTGCTCGATCTGTTGCAGCACCGGGTCCGGTTGACGGCTGGCGTAGACATCACCGGGCAACAGCAGCAATGGAATGCGATTGGCCGTCGCCGTGGCGGCGGCGGTCAGCATGTTCGCCGCCCCCGGGCCGACCGACGAGCTGCAGGCGTAGATCTTGCGCCGCAGATGCTGCTTGGCAAAGCCGATGGCGGCATGGGCCATGCCCTGTTCGTTGCGGCCCTGATGGACCACCAGGTCGCCGCTGTCCTGCTCCAGCGCCTGGCCCAGGCCCAGCACGTTGCCGTGGCCGAAAATGGTAAAGACCCCGGCGACGAACTTGCTCTGGACGCCATCGACCTCGATGTACTGGTTATCGAGGAATTTCACCAGGGCCTGGGCCATGGTCAGTCGTGTTGTGGTCATGCTTGCACCTTGTCTGGAATGCAAAATTTGCAGCTGACTTAGCCCTTTGTGGGAGCGAGCCTGCTCGCGATAGCGGTGTGTCAGGCGCCTATGTGTTGAATGTGCTACCACTATCGCGAGCAGGCTCGCTCCCACAGGGGGACTTCATCATTCTGATGACTGTGTCAGGCCTGTTGGTTCTGCAGGTGATTCATGCTCGCCCCCAACGCCTGGCGGATGTCGGCCAGTTCATGGACGCTCTCGGCAAACGGCTCAAAGGACAGGTAGCCCTCGTAACCACCGGCCCGCAACGCCTCGATCTGCGCGGCATTGCCGAGGATGTCGGCCTCGCCCACCAGCACCCGATGACCATCACGGATCGTCGCCAACGGCGCCTGGGCATCCTCGACCCCGGAGATGTGCACCAACCCGGTCAGTTCGGGGAAGAATTCCTGCTCGCCCGCCAGATGATGGTGGAAGGTGTCATGCACCAGGCGAAACACATCGAGCCCACCGATGCTCTTGATCGCTTCCACCGCCGTGCGCTTGCGCCGCAGCGAGCACTCCTCGAAACCCAGGGGTTCGATGAAGCCGTAGATACCGAAGGCGCGCAGGATCGGCGCCAGTTCACTAAGAGCCGTGCGCAGCCCCGCCGCGCGTTCAGCTTCGCTGCGTGGGTCGGCGCGGTCGTTGAGTGGGCACATCACCAGCCCCTCGGCGCCGCATTCACGGGCGTAATCGGCCAACCGTACGGCCTGGGCGCGACGTTCTTCGCTCCACACATCGAAGGGGTACAGAGCGTTGATCGACAGCACCTTGATGCCGCGCTCCTCGCACAACTCACGTACGCGAGCCGGCGGCATGCCATCTTCGATCTCGACCCCCTTGAGGTCGTTGCGGATCTCGATGGCGTCGGTTTTCAACGCCAGGGCCAAGTCGATGAAAGCGGGCAGTGACAGGCGTGGGGCAACCATTCGATTCAGGGCAAAACGCAGGGGCTTGTTCATTGTTGTTCTCCCTCCGGCAGTCATTCAAAAATGAGTTATTGGGCAGTTGGCATGCTGAATTCAGGACCCTTGGCGATGCTGTCGGGCCAGCGTTGCATCACGCTTTTGTAGCGGCTGTAGAAGCGCAGGCCTTCCTCGCCATAGGCATGGTGGTCGCCGAACAGCGAACGCTTCCAGCCGCCAAAGGAATGCCAGGCCATGGGCACCGGAATCGGTACGTTGATGCCAACCATGCCGACCTTGATGCTGCGGGCGAACGCCCGGGCGATGCCGCCGTCACGGGTGAAGCAGGACACGCCGTTGCCGAATTCATGGGCGTTGATCAGCGCCACCGCCGTGGCGAAATCCGGCACGCGAACGATCCCCAGCACCGGGCCGAAAATCTCTTGCTGGTAGATGCTCATTTCGGTGGTGACCTGGTCGAACAGCGTCGCCCCGACAAAGAACCCCTGCTCGGCCCCGGGCACCTTGAAACCACGGCCATCGACGATCAGGCGAGCGCCCTCGGCCACGCCGGCGTCGATGAAACCTTCCACCTTGGCCTTGTGCTCGGCAGTGACCAGCGGCCCCATGTCGGTGCCGGGCTGCTGGCCGTTGCCGATCTTCAACTGATCGATGCGTGGCAGCAGTCTGGCGATCAGTTCATCGCCCACATCCCCCACCGCCACGGCAATGGAAATCGCCATGCAGCGTTCGCCGGCCGAGCCGTAGGCCGCACCGATCAATGCATCAGCCGCCTGGTCGAGGTCGGCGTCGGGCATGACGATCATGTGATTCTTGGCGCCACCCAGGGCCTGCACGCGCTTGCCGTTCGCCGTGCCCTGCTGGTGGATGTATTCGGCAATCGGTGTGGAGCCGACAAAGGAAATCGCTTCGATGTCCGGGTGCTGCAACAGCGCATCCACTGCCACTTTGTCGCCCTGGACCACATTGAACACCCCGTCAGGCAAGCCGGCTTCCGTCAGAAGGTGGGCCATCAGCAAACTGGCGGACGGATCGCGCTCCGAAGGCTTGAGGATGAAGCAGTTGCCAGTGACCAGCGCCAGGGGAATCATCCACAGCGGCACCATCACCGGGAAATTGAACGGCGTGATACCCGCGCACACGCCCAGGGGCTGGCGCAGGTTCCAGTTGTCGATGCCGCCACCGATGTTGTCGCTGAAATCGGTCTTGAGCAGGTTCGGCGCACCACAGGCGTACTCGACGATCTCGATGCCCCGGGTGACTTCGCCGTGGGCATCGGACAGCACCTTGCCGTGCTCGCGACTGATGATCTGCGCCAGTTCGTCGTGATGCCGATCGAGCAGTTCCTTGAACTTGAACATCACCCGCGAACGGCGCAGGGACGATTGCTCGGACCAGGCTGGAAATGCCGCCAGCGCCGAGACCACTGCCGCATCGACGGTGCCCGGCTCGGCCAGGTCCACCCGGGCCTGCACCGCGCCGGTGGCCGGGTTGAAGACCTGGCTGAACCGCGCGCCGTCGCTGTGTTGCACGTGGCCGTTGATGTAATGGCCTACTACCGGGGCGTCACTCATTGTTCTTGTTCTCCGTGCAAAGGGTGGAATTCAGAGGTCGAGCAGCCAACTGTGCTGCGGGTCGTTATGGAACTGCCAGACCCGCTTCGGGCCGGCCATGACGTTCAGGTAATACGACTCGTACCCATAGGGCACGCTGACCGGGTGGTAGCCTTTGGGAACCACCACCAGGTCGCTGTTCTCCACGGCCATGGCCTGGTCGATGCTGCGATCGTCGGTGTAGACGCGCTGGAACACGAAGCCCTGGGACGGATTGACCTGGTGGTAATAGGTTTCTTCGAGAAAGCTCTGGTGTGGCAGGTCGTCGGTGTCGTGCTTGTGCGGCGGATAGCTCGACGAATGCCCCGACGGCGTGCGCACCTCCACCACCAGCAGCGAATGGGCCGGTTCGCTGTCCGGCAGGATGTCGCAGACATAGCGGGTGTTGGCGCCCTTGCCGCGCACGCTGCGCTTCATGCTGTCCGGGCGGATCAGCCGTGGGCCGTAACCGTTTTGCGCAGAACCCGGCGCGGCACACACAGCTATCTGTACATCGCTCAGGGCGGTGACCTGGGCCTGGCTGCCGGGCGGCAAGTAAGCTGCGTAAGGCGACTTGTCCTCGAACACCGACTGGCGATCACCGAGGTTGTCCCAATCGAAGGCGCCCTGCCCCGGCGCTTCGCCCTTGAGGCCAATGCGACCACTGAGCAGCACCAGGCACAATTCCTTGTCGCCGGCAGCGACCGGCAGGGTTTCGCCGAGGCTCAGGCGATAGGCGGCGAACCCGACGTATTCCAACTCACCCGCTGGCAATTGGACCATGGTCCGGCCGCTGGACTGACTTTTGATCAACAGGCTCATGACGGACTCCTTTCTTGCAGCAAGGCGCGCAGGGTGTCGTAGCCCTTCTTGGCGTAGACATAACTCGGCGCTACGGCGGGGTCCTGCTCGGCTTCCACCACCAGCCAGCCTTGGTAATCAGCGGCCAGCAACACATCGAGCAACGCGGCGAAGTCGATGTCGCCGTCCCCCGGCACGGTGAAGGTGCCGTTGATGATGCAGTCGGGGAAACTCCAGAGGTTGTTGCGCGCCAGTTGCACCACCGGTTTGCGCACGTCCTTGAAGTGCACGTGGCAAACGCGCTCGATGTGTTTGCGCAGCACCTGCAACGGTTCGCCACCGCCCATGTAGCAGTGACCCGAGTCGAACAGCAGACCCACTTCACTGCCGGTCAGGGCCATCAGCTTGTCGATGTCCGCGGGCGATTCGACGTAAGCGCCCATGTGGTGGTGATAGGCCAGGCGCACACCTTGGGACAAGGTGAAGCGCGCCAGTTCGGTGAGTTTGTCGGCGTAGGCCTGCCAGGCTTCATCGGTGTGAAAGCGCGGCCGTTCGACCAGCGAGATCCGCTGGCCCTGGATCGAATCGGCAACTTCGCCATACACCAGCACCGTCGCGCCGTTCTGCGCTAACAGTTCCACGTGGCTGGCGATGGCGTCGATTTCCTCGGCCGCCGAGCGCCGGGCCAGGCGACTGGAATACCAGCCGGAGACCAGCGCCAGGTCATAAGGCCGCAGCACATCGCCAACGCCCTTGGCGTCCTTGGGGAACTTGCCGTTGAGTTCGAAGCCTTCGTAGCCGATGGCCTTGCCTTCGCTCAGCGCAGTGCTCAACGGCGTCTCGCCGCCCAGGGACGGCAAGTCATCGTTGCTCCAGGAAATCGGGTTGATGCCAATTCGAATAGCGGGCATGGCTGCACCTTTTATTGTTGTCTCTAATGTTCAACCGATCACCTGTGGCGAGGGAGCTTGCTCCCGCTCGGCTGCGAAGCAGTCGCAAACCTATGGATGCGGTTTGCCTGTCGAATCGGGGTGGCTGACGTTGGGACTGCTTCGCAGTCCAGCGGGAGCAAGCTCCCTCGCCACAAAAGCCCTGTCCATCAAGCACGGGCACTGCGCCACGCCTCGATCAATTCCACAAACGTCCCCTGCACCTGCCGGATCAGCGTTTCATCGTCGATCTCCCCGGCCAGCCAGGCCCGGCTCGGTTCCTGGAAGATCGTGCGACCCACGGCAAATCCGCGGCAGGTGCTGCTCTGGCTGGCCTGGCGGAAACCTTCGGCCAGTGCGGCGGCCGGGGCGTTGAGACCCAGCAGCACCACGCCCCGGCAATACGGATCGCGCTGTTGGATCAGCTCATCGAGTTGTTTCCACTCATCCGCGCTCTGGGCTTCGATCTTCCACCATGCCGGGAAAATACCCAGGTTGTAGAGGCGCTTGAGGGCACGATAGAGCACGTCCGGGTGCGGCGATGGATGATCCTTGGGCTGAATGACTTCCAGCAGCAATTCATGACCGCTGACCTGGGAGGCCTTGTACAGCCCCATCAATTGCGCTTCCTGCTCCAGCCGCAGCAGCGGTTCGTCATCGGGGTGAAATTGCACCAGGCACTTGATGATCTGTTCCCGGGGCCAGGCGATCAGGTTGCTGCCAATGGAGCGCCCGTGTTCGAACGCCAGTGGCCGCGAATTCTGTACTTCCACTGGCCGCGCCACCCACCAGCCACGTCCGGTCGCGGCGTTCAGCGAATCCTGGCCGAAACGTTGATCGGCGAGCAGGCCGACGTCAGCCTCGACGCCCTGACGCCGCAAGTCGGCTTCGACCCGCTCCACCGCCTGGATGAACAGTTGCTTGAGTTGACCAATGCAACTGAGGTCACGACCGCCCTTCTGGGCCAGTTCCACCAGTTGCCAGCGATGGTCGAAAGCAAAGATGAACAGCTGTTTCCAGGCCTTGCGGGGGACGCTGACCTGATGCAGTCGTTGCAGCACGGCGTCCTGGTCCGGCCGGGTAATCGGCACCGGGCTCTTGAATAGATAGTCGAGTTCGGCCCGGGTCGGCATCGCTGGAGCACAGGCATGGCGCGACACCACCAGGCCACCGCAGGCATTGGCCAATTGGCAGCAGCGTTCATCGCTGGCGTCCTCCAGCCAACCCGCGAGAAAGCCCGACATGAACGCATCACCGGCGCCCAATACATTCAGCACCTCGACCCGCACACCCGGGTAAATCGCGCCGTCTTCAAGTCGTGTCGGGATAGCGCCGTGGATCACCGTGCAACCCTGCGGGCCGAGCTTGACCACCAGGGTCGCCGCCGTCAGCGAGCGCACAGTACGCAACGCACTCAGCAGGTCTTCGCTGCCGCCGGCGATCAGGAATTCTTCTTCGGTGCCAACGATCAGGTCGAAACGCGGCAGGATGCTTTGCACGTGCTGGCTGACCTTCTGGTCGGCGACAAAGCGGGTTTCCCCGTCAGCCTTGCCCGCCAGGCCCCAGAGCACAGGACGATAGTCGATGTCCAAGACGCGCTTGACGTTGTGTCTCTGGGCGTAATCCAGCGCCTGGGTGCTGGCCTTGTAGACGCTTTCGGTAGAGAAGTGAGTACCGGTGATCAGCAGCGCCTTGCTGGAGGCAATGAAGGTTTCGTCGATGTCTTCGGCGCGCAGCGCCATGTCGGCGCAATTTTCCCGGTAGAACACCAGGGGAAAGGTTTCCCGGTCCTTGATACCCAGCAGGACCAAGGCCGTCAGGCGTTCGGGGTCGACCTTGATGCCACTGACATCGCAGCCTTCGCGCGCCAGGGACTCCACCAGGAAGCGACCCATGTGGTCGTCGCCTACCCGGCTCAGCATCGCTGACTTGAGCCCCAATCGCGCCGTGCCGAAGGCGATGTTGGCCGACGAACCACCCAGATACTTGGCGAAGCTCGAAACATCTTCCAGACGCGCGCCGACTTGCTGCGCGTAAAGGTCGACACCCAGGCGTCCCAGGCAGATCACATCCAATTGACGCCCACTGGCAAAACGAGTCTGGCCCATGCTGGCTCCTGTTATTTTTATCAGCCTGCGCTTGTCGCCCGAACCGGCGACAACGCTGTTGGTGAATGCAGACTAAAACGAGCAGCAGGCAATAATCAATAATTATTCTATAAATTTTTTACGTGGAATATTTTTTCCAATACGCTATGAGCGAAGCCACCCAGGCGCAGTGCATCGTTTCAGCACCTGCTGCAACATTTGTCCGCACATGATTTTCCCTACGCCTACGCTGTAGACTGCGACCAGCCAACCTATTGTCGAGGGCCGGCCTGTTTTCGGGCCGCCCTATAAGAACAAGCCAGAAGGATTTTCTATGACCCGCCCCGATGATCTGCCGGCGCCGTCCGAGAGCGCGTCCGAACCCGCCCTCTCCAGCCCACCGATCAATGCCGAGCGCCTGCTGCAACTGATCACCGATGAATACGAAAGCCTGCCGCGCCAACTCAAACGCATCGCCAGCTACATGAGCCAGCAGAGCGACCGGATCATGGTCGACCGCATCAGCGACATCGCCCGCGAATGCGAAGTGCACCCCTCGGCCATCGTCAGGTTTTCCCAGCGCTTCGGCTTCAGCGGGTTCAGCGAAATGCAGGCGTTGTTCCGCGAGGCCTACACCCACAAGACCACGCCGGTGCAGAACTACCAGCAGCGCATCCGCAGCATGATCGCCAACAAGTCGCAGAAAGCCAGCGGCGGCGACCTGGCTCGCGAGTGCATCAATGCCACCCTGTCAGGCATCGAGCGCCTGGGGTTGGAGCTGGACGACCAGGCGTTCGAAAAAGCCGTGGACCTGGTGGTCAATGCCGACAATATTTATGTGGTGGGCGTGCGCCGTTCGTTCGCGGTGGCCGATTACCTGGTCTACAACCTGCAACACACCAATAAACGCATTCACCTGGTATCCGGCCTGGGTGGCAGCTACCGCGAGCAGATGCGTAGCGTGCGGGCCAACGACCTGGTGATCGCCATCAGCTTCACGCCGTACGGCAAGGAAACCCAGCACTGCCTGCGCATCGCCCAGCACCACCAGGCCAAGACCCTGATCATCACCGACAGCAACCTCTCGCCCCTGGCTAAACGAGCCAACGCGGTGTTGCTGGTCAACGAAGGCAGTTCGTTCGCCTTCCGCTCGTTGAGTGCCACATTGTGCCTGTGCCAGGCGTTGTTCATCGCCGTGGCTTACCGACTGGAACTCAAGGTCGATGAAATCCATGAACAGGTCGGGTTCGAGGATTAACGCCCCGGCCCATGAATCGCTGAAGGAGAAGCCATGAAACTGATCGGTATGCTGGACTCACCCTACGTACGCCGCGTCGCCATTTCCGCCAAATGCCTGGGCATTGCCCTGGAGCACGAGTCGGTTTCGGTGTTCAGGCATTTCGAACAATTCCAACGCATCAACCCGACGGTCAAAGCCCCTTCCCTGGTGCTGGACGACGGCACCGTGCTGATGGACTCCACGTTGATCATTGACTACCTGGAGGCCTTGGCCGCGCCTGGGAAAAGCTTGATGCCGGCCGACATTGGGCAACGAGTGCACTCACTGCGCCTGCTCGGCCTGGCCTTGGCGGCGTGCGAGAAATCGGTGCAGATTTACTATGAGCGCAACCTGCGGCCGGCGGAAATTCAGCACGCACCTTGGGTTGAACGCGTGGAAGGCCAACTGGCGGCGGCCTATGGAATGCTGGAGCAGGAACTGGAGAAACAGCCGTTGAGCACCGATGGCTCGATTGATCAGGCTGGCATCACGGTGGCAGTGGCGTGGAGTTTCACCAACCTCGTGGTGCCGGACCAGGTGCAGGGCAAGGCTTTCCCGTTGATCAGTGCCTTCACGGCTTATGCCGAAGGGCTGGAGGCGTTTGTCAGCACGCCGATGGAATAGCGGACGAGCGCGACTTGTGTGGGAGCGGGCTTGCTCGCGAAGGCGGTAGCACATTCAACATCACCGTCTCAGATGGACCGCTTTCGCGAGCAAGCCCGCTCCCACAGGGGATTTGGGGTGAAGGCCAGATTTGTGAACATCCAGAACAGTGTGGGAGCTGAGCTTGCTCGCGATAGCGGTGGGTCAGCTTGCATGGATGCTGAATGTGCCGCCGTCATCGCGAGCAAGCTCGGCTCCCACAGGGTTCACTACAAATCTCTGTAGGTAGAGAAGGCTTATTCTCAGGCCAGTTCCACTTCCTTTGTTTCAACGGCCTTCGGCGCCACTTCGAAGCGATCCTCCAGGAACGGCGTGATGTCCAGCGGCAACGGCTCGTTGTTCACCAGCTTGTCCAGCAGTACCCCGGTGATGGCCGAGGTGAGGATGCCGGTGCGGAAATGCCCGCAGGCATTGAGATAGCCCTCCACGCCGCGCATCGGCCCCAGGATCGGCAATTCATCAGGAGAACCCGGGCGCAGGCCGGCCCAGGTTCGTTTCAGGTTGATGTCGGCCAACTGCGGGATGCACCGTACCGCACCTTGCACCAGCCCTTCGATCTCCGGATAGGTCGTGGTCACATCGAAGCCTTTGTCTTCGGTGGTGCTGCCAATGAGGATTTCACCGTTGTCTTTCTGCGCCACATAGCAGTCGCTGGTGGTCAGGCAGCCGTTGAGGATTTTCGGCATGCGCTCGGTCAGCAGGATCTGCCCCTTGACCGGCTTGACCGGAATCCGTACGCCAGTGGCCTGTTCGCTCAGGTCCGCCGCCCAGGCACCGGCCGCGTTGATCAGGGTCCGGCAGATGAAGGTCCCGGCCTCGGCGGTTTTCACCCCGGTGACCCGCGAACCACTGCGCAGGACTTCAGTCACGCTGGTGTTGAAGAACATATCGACGCCATTCTGCCGGGCGCCTTCGGTGTAGGCGTCGGCCAGACGGAAAGGGCTGACCTGGTGATCGCAGAGAAACTCCAGCGCCCCCAGGGCTTCATGGCTGACATTCGGCTCCGCCTCTCGCAAGGCCGCCTGGTCAAGCCAGCGCACCTGGTCGGCCAGGTGCGGAATGCAGGCGACGATGTGCTCGGCGTACATACGGTCTTCGTCGTCGTAGATCACGAACTTGAGCCCGGTCTCCTCGAACTTGAAATCCATGCCGTGGTTGTCGATCAACTCGCGGTGCAACTGCGGATACATCGCATTGGACTGCAAGGCGAAATCGAAGAACGACTGAGGCAGGATATGCGGCGTGCTGGCATCCACCGCCACGGCGGCGCCCTGGGTCTGGCGCTTGCGGTTGGCCGACATCATGCGAAAGAAGATCACCCCGCACCCCAGGCCCACCGACTCACCGATGGCCCACAGCCCACCCGCCGACGCGCGGGTCGCATTGCCGGGGCGCTTGCTGTCGATCAGGGCGATCTTCAAGTGTTTGCGCTTGGACAATTGATAGGCACAAGAGGCGCCGATCACACCGCCACCGGCGATGACCACGTCATAGTCCTTAATCATGGGAAACGGCCTCCGTGCCGACGTTCTGGAACGCTGAAAAGGGAATCGGATCGATGGGGAAACGCGGCCGCAGCCAGCCCACATCGGCCCGCCCGGTGGCTTCGCGCAGGCGATCGCTGCAATAGCCGACGCACATCCGCCCCTGGCAATCGCCCATGCTCACGCGGGTGCGCATCTTCAGGCTGGCCATGTCTTGGACGCCTTGTTCCAGCGCCCGGTCGATGTCGGCGCGGGTGGCGTGCTCGCAGCGGCAGATCACCGTATCGGCCGCCGGCAATGTGGTTTGCCCGGCGCCACGCTGGGTATAGCGATCCACGGCGGCGCGAAAGCGGATGATCCGCTCCAGTTGCCCCTGGTAGCGTTCGCGCTGTGCCAGGGCCGTGGACGGGTCCAGCACATTGCGCTGCATCAGAATCGACAGCGCCGCGATGCGTCCGCTCAGCATCGCGGCTTCACCACCGCGAATCCCGCCCATGTCGCCGGCCAGGTGAATGTGCGCTTCGCTGCTTTGTTGCCAGGCATCGGACACCGCCCGCAAATAGCCGTCCTCGCTGAAACCGTGCTCCAGGCCCATCTGCTGGCTCAATTGAGTGCGCGGGATGAACCCGTAGCCGACCGCCAGCGTCTGGGCCGGTATCTGTTCGGCGCGTTTCAGGTCCGGCTCCCAGGTACTGGAATACGGCGCGACGGTGACATGGCTCAACTCACCCTCGCCGTCCGCCTGGACCACGCCCCAGCCGTAGCGCACGGGAATGCGATTGAGCTTGAGATAGGCGAGCATGCTCAGGCCATCGAGAAACAGCTGTGGCTTGTTCAGCAGGGCCAGGCTTTCCTTGGCGATCCGGCCGAACGCACAGGCTTCATAGACACCCGCCACCGCCACGCCCGAAGCGTGCAGCTGGCAGGCCACCAGCGGCAGCAACGGCCCCGTGCCGGCGATCACCACTGGGCTCGGCGGCCTGACCACGCCGCTCTTGATCTGCAATTGCAGGCCACCGAGCATCATCACCCCCGGCAGGGTCCAGCCAGGAAATGGCACGCTGCGTTCGTGACAGCCGGCCGCCAGGATCAGGTGCGAATAGGCCACCTCGCGCAAGCGTTCGTCAGCGTCCAGCAGCATCAGCGCCCGGAAGCCTTCGGCGCCAATGACCCGGCTGCTCAATCGCACGTCGATCAGCCCGGCGTGTTGCTGGAATTCACCATGGAGTTTCTCCAGGGCTTCGCTGTAGCGCGGGCCGAGGTAATCCAGGCGCACGCCATCGCGCAACGGTCCGCGATACACCACGCCACCCAGGCGCGGCGCTTCTTCGAGCAAGGTGCAGCGCACCCCGTGCGAGGCCAATTCAATGGCCGCCGCCATACCTGCCGGCCCACCGCCGACAATCACCGGATCGAGGCTCATGGTGCCTCCGTTTCGGTGATGCGATTGGCCCGGGTTTCGATCTGCATGCCAGGGCGTACCAGGGTCTGGCAGGCGCGGCGCTTGTGGCGACCGTCGATCTTGACCAGGCAGCACTGGCACACGCCCATGCCGCAGTAGGCACCGCTGATCTGGTCGTGATCGTTGCGGGCCACCTGACGTTGGCCCAGGGATTGAATGACAGTGAGGACGGTTTCACCCTGGGCGGCACTGACAGCCTGCCCGTCCAGGCGCACTGTCATGTCGGCCCGGGCTAACGGCTGGATATCGAATTTTCGGCGTAGAGAGTCTTGAGGTTGCATCATACTGCTCTTCCTTGAAGGTTCTTTGAGGTCTAGGCTCCTGGCGGCACACCCTCACCGTTTACGTCGATACCCTATAGCAACGGTGCGCCAAAGCGGGGCATGAAGATGCAACAGGATAGTGCGCGCGAAATTTATGTTAGGGATTATTTGTGACCAAGTGTTGATCCAGGCCAGCGAATCGGCTCGCCGGCTCATGAACTTTTTTTCAGAAAGCCGACAGGTATTCTTTGGCAAAATGCTGCGCAATCGCTCCAATTTCCCCACACGGTACCGCCCATGAACCGCATCCTGACCATCGAAGACGACGCCGTGACCGCCCGTGAAATCGTTGCCGAGCTGACCCGCAACGGCCTGGACGTCGACTGGGTCGACAACGGCCGCGAAGGCCTGGAACGAGCGGTCAGCGGCGACTACGACCTGATCACCCTCGACCGCATGCTGCCCGAGCTCGACGGCCTGGTGATCGTCACCACCCTGCGTACCATGGGCGTGGCCACGCCGATCCTGATGATCAGCGCCCTCTCGGACGTGGATGAGCGGGTTCGCGGCCTGCGAGCCGGCGGCGACGATTACCTGACCAAGCCGTTCGCCACCGACGAAATGGCTGCCCGGGTCGAAGTGCTGCTGCGGCGCAACAACGGCGCCCGCGAGCCGGAGACCGTGCTGCGGGTGGCCGACCTGGAGCTGAACCTGATCAGCCGCGAAGCCAGCCGCAACGGCCAATTGCTCAGCCTGCTGCCCACCGAATACAAGCTGCTGGAATTCCTGATGCGCAATAGCGGGCAGATCCTCTCGCGCATGATGATTTTCGAAGAAGTCTGGGGCTATCACTTCGACCCCGGCACCAACCTGATCGACGTCCACATCGGCCGCCTGCGCAAGAAAATCGACCCGCCGGGCCTGGAACCGCTGATTCGCACGGTACGGGGTTCCGGCTATGTCATTGCTGAACCCCGCTAAGGGCTGGCGCTCCTCCAGCAGCCGCCTGCTGGCGCTGTACAGTTCGCTGTTCGTGATCTGGAGCGCGATCCTGATGGGGGTGATGTACTACGAAGTATTCGGCTACCTCGACAGCCTGGCCAAGCACTCCCTGATGCAGCGCCAGCATCTGTTCGCCCGGATCCATGGCGATCAACTGGAAGACGCGCTCATGGCCAGCCTGACGCTGGACGAGCGCGGCGTCGATGCCTACGGCCTGTTCGATCCGCAACTGCGGCATTTGGGCGGGCCGATCCAACGAATCCCCACCGACCTGCCGCTGGATGGCAAGATCCACATGCTCGGCGGCTGCGTCGATTCCGACGATCCGAGCGTACCTTCCGACAGTTGTGACGCGGTGGCGACCCGCACCCAGGACGGCCGCTGGCTGGTCCTGGCCCGGGACAACGGCTCACTGTTCGCTGTGACCCGCATCATCTTGCATGCGCTGTTCTGGGGGGTATCGCTGACGATCCTGCCGGGCATCGCTGGCTGGCATCTGTTGCGCCGCCGACCGTTACGACGGATTCGCAAACTGCAGGCCAGCGCCGAAGCCATCGTCGCCGGCGACCTGACCCATCGCCTGCCGCTGTCGAGCCGGCGTGATGAACTGGACATGCTGGCGGCGATCGTCAATGCCATGCTCGACCGCATCGAACGCTTGATGAACGAGGTCAAGGGCGTGTGCGACAACATCGCCCATGACCTGCGCACCCCGCTGACCCGCTTGCGCGCCCAGTTGTATCGCATCCAGCAAGAGGCCCCGGACGGCTCGCCCGAGGCCTTGCAGATGGACCAGGTGATCGCCGAGACAGACACCCTGATGGCTCGGTTTCGAGGGCTGTTGCGGATTTCCGAACTGGAAGACCAGCAGCGCCGCTCGGGGTTCGTGCGCCTCGATCCGTTGCAGTTATTGCAGGAACTGCACGACTTTTACCTGCCGCTGGCCGAAGAAGGCGAACTGACGTTCACCCTGGAAGTGCCCGACGCCCTGCCCCTGCTCAACGGCGACCGGGCGTTGCTGTTCGAGGCAGTGTCGAACCTGCTGAGCAATTCCATCAAGTTCACCCCGCCGGGGGGCAAGGTGACCCTGCGTGGGGTCGATCAGGGCGACAGCACCCGCATCGAAGTGCTCGACTCCGGCCCCGGCATCCCCGAAGCGGAGCGCAAGGCCGTGTTTCGCCGCTTCTACCGCGCCGAGGGCAGCAGCCAGCAAAGTGGGTTTGGCCTGGGTCTGTCGATCGTCGCGGCGATCGTCAATCTGCATGGGTTCACGTTGGAGGTGGGTAGCAGCGAACACGGCGGCGCGCGGCTGGTGCTCGATTGCCGGGGGACGTTGTTGTAGTCATAGGGCTGGAGCAGCATCTGTGGCGAGGGAGCTTGCTCCCGCTCGGCTGCGAAGCAGTCGCAAAACCGGTGGACATGGTTTGGTTGGCATGCGCGTCCGGCAGGTTTTGGGGTCGCTACGCGACCCAGCGGGAGCAAGCTCCCTCGCCACGGTTTGGTGTGCTTGATCTTTATCTATCAGGCATCACTGCGATGCAGCGGCGTGTTATGCAACTCATACCGCAGCTCATCGATCAACTTGGCGATGCTTTCTTCCGAGCGGACGCTGTCGACGCTCATACCGCTCACCACCAGGTCCACCTCTCCACTTTCGCGGTGATACAGGCGCACGGTGAGGGTGCCGTCACCATTGAGGCTGCATTCGCAGGCCAGCGGCGTAAAACTTTCTTCGAGGCGGGCGCGCAAGGGGGCCAGATGGGTCATGTGATGCACCTCAGCCCCGGGGGCGCAAATGAACGGTGGACAGCTCCGACCTCCTGGTCCGCGTAGACGTCCTGTCGCTCTGATACTGGGTTCGTTCGCTGTACATTGTGGCGTATTCCTTACGTGTTTCGTGGGGACGCGACATCATGGACGATGTCGCACCCTGACAGCCTAAGGAACCGCCCCTTCCTGCAAAACCCGAATTTGCACCAGCACGCCAGGTGCATTTGCACTGGCTATCATGGTGCCTTCATCCGCCATTCGTTAGCGAACAACCCCCGCTCCCGGGCCCAGACAATTGCCTCGCTACGGCTATGGACATCCAGTTTCGAATACAGGGTCGCCACGTGATTGCGCACGGTGTTGGGCGCGAGCTTGAGGCGCGCGGCGATTTCCTTGTCGGCCAGGCCTTCGCAAATCAGCCCCAGCACATCTCGCTCCCGGGCTGTCAGCTCGGTGAATGACACGCTGGGCACCTGGGCGTTGATACTCTTCACGTTAGCCAGTTTTTCAATCAGGGTCCGACTGAACCAGGAAGCGTCTTTCATCACCTCCTCGATAGCCGCCACCAACTCCAGCTCCGAGCGTTTGCGCTCGGTGATGTTCATCAGCACCAGCAGATAGCAAGGCTTGTCCTGGATGAGCACGGTATCGGCGGCGACCTCACAGTCGATGAGTTCACCGCCCTTCTTGTGCACCTTGACGTCGATGCGTGAGACCGCGGCGGCCTTTTCCAGCCGGGCGAACAGCGCGGCACTGGCGTCTTTGTCGAGAAAGCCGATCTCTTCCACGGTTTTACCCAGCAACTCTTCGCTGGCGTAACCGGTGGTCTGGAGGAACGCTTCGTTGATTTCCAACAACTGTTGCTCGGCGCTGCACACCAGGGTGGGCACGGGTGACAGGCGGAACGACTTGGCAAAGCGCTCCTCACTCTGGCGCAGCGCCGTTTCGGCCTTGCGGCGCGGCTCCATGTCCATGAAGGAAAACAGCATGCAGTCTTCGTCGTGCAGATCCAGCGGCTGGCCGGCGACGATCACCTGCTTGCTGGTGCCGTCGGGCAACTTCAACTCGGCCTGCATTTGTGGAATGGTCGCGCCCTGCCCCAGGCGCTCGATGGCCAGGTCGCGTTTCTCGGCGGCTTCGAGCACATCCAGTTCATACACCGAACGCCCGATCACCTGCTCACGACTGTAGCCGGTCATCTCCAGGAACCCCGGGTTGACCTTGATGTAACGCAGGTCGCTGAGGCGGCAGATCACCGCCGGCGCCGGATTGGCGCCGAAGGTTTTCTCGAAGCGCTGCTCGGCGCTGGCCCATTCGGTGGCATCGCTGAGGATCAACACGAGCAGTTCCGGCTCGCCGTTGCGGTCAGCCAGCACCATGCTGCGGATCCGATGCACCCAGGTGCGATCGGGATCGGCCTGAGGCGTGACTTCCACCAGCACATCGCTGAACTCATCGCCACGGGCAACCCGGGCGATGGGGTAGTTGTCTTCGGTCAGTGGATGATTGTTGCGGTAACGCAGATTGAAGCGCCGGGCATATTGCCGGGCCGTGGTGCCCAGCTCACTGAGGTCCTTGACCCCGTGCATCGTCAAGGCCGCTGCGTTGGCCCAGGCGATGGTCTGGTCGACCTCGATCAACATCACCCCGTCGGACAGTCCGGCAATGATCTGCAGCAATTGACGACGGTTGGTATCGGTGGTCGGGACTTGCTGATTCATTGGGTCTCCATGTGGTCAGTAGGGTTCAAGCATGGATGCGTTGAAAGTTACGACCACATGGGTTTGCAATAGTGCATCGGCCCTTCACGCCGCCATGCGCCCCTCGGCAATCGCCTGTGAAGCGGCCAGCATCGCCCGCAGCAGCACCGCACAGCCGGCGGCGAGGTCATCCGGGGCGGCGTTTTCGATTTCGTTGTGGCTGATGCCGCCTTCGCAGGGCACGAAGATCATCCCGGCCGGGCCCAGTTCGGCGAGGAAGATCGCGTCATGACCGGCACCGCTGACGATGTCCAGGTGGGACAGGCCCAACCCTTGGGCCGCGCCGCGTACAGCGTCGACGCAGCCCTGGTCGAAATACAGCGGCGGGAAATCGGCGGTGGGTTTCAAGTCGAAGGTCAGGCCGTGCTGGCGGCAGGTGTCTTCGATCACTTGCTTGACCTCGGCGATCATCGAATCCAGGCGTGCCGGTTCCAGGTGACGGAAATCCAGGGTCATGCGCACTTCACCGGGGATGACATTGCGCGAGCCCGGATAGGCTTGCAGGCAACCGACCGTGCCGCAGGCATGGGGTTGATGGCCGAGGGCGGCGCGGTTGACGGCGCCGACAATGATCGAAGCGCCCACCAGGGCGTCCTTGCGCAGGTGCATCGGGGTCGGGCCGGCGTGAGCTTCCACACCGCGCAGTGTCAAGTCGAACCATTTCTGCCCCAGGGCGCCCATGACCACGCCGATGGTCTTGCCCTCGTCTTCCAGGATTGGCCCCTGTTCGATGTGCGCCTCGAAATATGCGCCCACCGGGTGCCCGCTGACCTGGCGCGTGCCGGCATAGCCGATGGCATTCAACGCCTGGCCGACGGTGATGCCTTCGGCGTCGACCTTGGCCAGGGTTTCTTCGAGGGTGAATTTTTCCGCGAACACCCCGGAGCCCATCATGCACGGGGCGAAGCGCGAGCCTTCTTCGTTGGTCCACACCACTACTTCCAGGGGGGCCTCGGTTTCGATGTTCAGATCATTGAGGGTACGTAGCACTTCCAGCCCGGACAGTACGCCAAAGCAGCCATCGAACTTGCCGCCGGTGGGCTGGGTATCGATGTGGCTGCCGGTCATCACCGGTGGCAGGTTCGGATTGCGCCCTGGGCGCCGGGCGAAGATATTGCCCACCGCATCGATGCTGACGGTGCAGCCCGCCGCCTGGGTCCATTGCACGAACAGGTCGCGAGCCTGGCGGTCCAGATCCGTCAAGGCCAGCCGACACACACCGCCCTTGACCGTGGCACCGAGCTGGGCCAGGTCCATGAGCGATTGCCACAGGCGGTCGCGGTTGATGTGCTGGTGGGTGGATTGCAGGACGTCGATGGCGGCGTTCATGGGGATCTCCATTTTTTCAGGCATTTTGTTGGTGTCTTGAGGCTGCTATCGCGAGCGGGCTCGCTCCCACACTGGATTGGGGTGGATGCAAAATCTGTGTGCACAGCAAATCCCCCTGTGGGAGCGAGCCTGCTCGCGATGAGGCCCGCCTTCACACCGCAGTTTTAGCGACGGACGGGCTCGCTCGCATACCGCACAACCCGTAATAAATCACCCCGCCCAACGCCGAGCCGGTGAACCAGCCATAGCTGTAGAACCAACTGAACGCATCGCTGCCCAGGGACAGCAATGTCAGCACCACCGGCACGCCAAAGGCGATGAAACCGTTCCAGTTCCACGCCGGGTAAACGTCGTCGCGGTACAGGCCGGCGAGGTCCAGTTGCTGTTTCTTGATCAGGAAATAATCCACCACCATGATCCCGGCAATCGGCCCCAGCAGACTCGAATAGCCCAGCAGCCAGTTGGAATAGACCGACTCCAGACTGACCTCGGAAACGATCAGGCCAAGCTTTTTCAGCAGTTCATGGGCCATCAGCGCCAACCCCACCAGGCCGGTGAGCATCACGGCCTTGGTCCGGCCGATCAGTTTCGGCGCCAGGTTCTGGAAGTCGTTGGTGGGCGAGACGATGTTGGCGGCGGTGTTGGTCGAGAGCGTGGCGACGATGATCAGTACCATGGCCAGCGCCACCCACACCGGGCTCTGGATGTGCCCGATCAGGGTCACCGGGTCGGAAACGGTCACCCCCACCAGTTTTTCCGAGGCGGCGGTCATGACCACCCCGAGGGAGGCGAACAGGAACATGGTCAGCGGCAGGCCGATGATCTGCCCTACGACCTGGTCTTTCTGACTCTTGGCGTAGCGGCTGAAATCTGGAATGTTCAACGACAGCGTGGCCCAGAAACCGACCATGGCGGTCAGCCCGGCAAGAAAGTAACCGATCACGCTGGCACCCTCTGGGCGTTTGGCCGGGACCGCCATCAATTCAGTCAACGAGACATTCGGCAACGCCCACACCAACAGGCCGGCACCTACCAGCACCAGCAGCGGCGCGGACAGGGTTTCCAACCATTTGATCGACTCGGCACCGCGCAACACCACCCACAGGTTCATGACCCAGAACACCATGAAGCCGATCACCTCGCCGGTTCCGCCGAGGCTCTTCCAGCCGTCGAACACCGAGCCGAGAAACAGGTGGATCGCCAGGCCGCCGAACATCGTCTGGATGCCGAACCAGCCACACGCTACCAGGGCGCGAATCAGACACGGGACGTTGGAGCCGATGACACCGAAGGACGAGCGCAGCAGCACTGGAAACGGAATGCCGTACTTGGTTCCGGCGAAGGCGTTCAGGGTCAAGGGAATCAGCACAATGATGTTGGCAAACAGGATCGCCAGCAACGCCTCGCCCACCGTCAGGCCAAAGTAGGCGGTGAGCACGCCACCGAGGGTGTAGGTCGGCACGCAGATCGCCATGCCGACCCACAGGGCGGTGATGTGCCATTTGTTCCAGGTTCGCTCGTGCACCTTGGTCGGCGCGATGTCGTGGTTGTAACGGGGGCTGTCGAGGACGTCGCTGCCGGCTTCAAGCTCGAACAATCCGTCGCGCTCAGTCACTGTTGATCTGGTCATGTCCGCTCCACTGTTTTCATTATTTTTGCTCATCGACTGGCGATGGCCGGAGTACTTGCACGCGTGCTACCGACCACCCCGCCAGACCCACGACGGCACTCAATAACCGTGCCGGATAATGCGTCGAGCTGACCGGATGATCGATATAACCCTTTCAACCTTTTGATGTTTAACGTTTTAAAGCCACGTGATTGCCTTGTTTCAATCCCTGCTTGTCGCCCTTGAGGCTAGATGACCTTCACGCCCTGTCGAGCGAGAGATTCAAAGTGGTGCACCCCGGATCAACGCGAGGCGTCTAGACCGCACTTCCAGCACTTTCAAGCCGCTGATTTACCATGACAAATCTCGCTCAAATAACGATCCTGTCAAGTGCGTCAAAATGGTGAGCAGGCTCACCATTTTGGTGATTTAATAATTTATTTCTTTAATTTCAATAAGTTAATTAACGAATAAGCTTATAAAAAATAATCTTGCTCATTTCAATAACTCCAGCTAGCTTCTAATCCTGACAGTAGTGACAAGAATATAAACCGGCACGACTTTACCTACCGTGATCGATAAAACATAAAGAACCGGCAACAGTCGGTCATGCCTGCGAGGAACTCGGAATGTCTCTGTTGATCCGTGGCGCCACCGTTATTACCCATGATGAAAGTTATCGCGCCGATGTGTTTTGCGCCGACGGCGTGATCAAGGCCATTGGTGACAACCTGGATGTTCCCGCCGACGTCGAAGTGCTCGATGGCAGTGGTCAATACCTGATGCCCGGCGGCATCGACCCCCATACGCACATGCAGTTGCCGTTCATGGGCACGGTCGCCAGTGAAGACTTCTTCAGCGGCACGGCAGCGGGCTTGGCCGGGGGCACTACATCGATCATCGACTTCGTGATTCCCAACCCCCAGCAGTCGCTGATGGAAGCCTTTCATCAATGGCGCGGCTGGGCCGAGAAAAGCGCCAGCGACTACGGTTTCCACGTGGCGATCACCTGGTGGAGCGAACAGGTCCGCGAAGAAATGGCCGAGCTGGTCAGCCACCACGGGGTGAACAGCTTCAAGCATTTCATGGCCTACAAGAATGCGATCATGGCCGCCGACGACACCTTGGTCGCGAGCTTCGAGCGCTGCCTGGAATTGGGCGCGGTGCCCACCGTGCACGCCGAGAACGGCGAGCTGGTCTACCACCTGCAACGCAAGCTGCTGGCCCAGGGCATCACCGGGCCGGAAGCCCATCCGCTGTCGCGGCCCTCGCAAGTGGAAGGCGAAGCCGCGAGCCGCGCCATCCGCATTGCCGAGACCCTGGGCACGCCGCTGTACCTGGTGCACGTGTCTACCAAAGAAGCCCTGGACGAAATCACCTACGCCCGCAGCAAGGGCCAACCGGTCTACGGTGAAGTGCTGGCCGGGCATCTGCTGCTGGACGACAGCGTCTATCGCGACCCGGACTGGCAGACCGCCGCCGGCTACGTGATGAGTCCGCCCTTCCGCCCACGCGGGCATCAGGAAGCACTCTGGCACGGCTTGCAGTCGGGCAACCTGCACACCACCGCCACCGACCACTGCTGCTTCTGCGCCGAGCAAAAAGCCGCCGGCCGCGACGACTTCAGCAAGATCCCCAACGGCACCGCCGGGATCGAAGACCGCATGGCGGTGCTCTGGGACGAAGGGGTCAACAGCGGCAAATTGTCGATGCAGGACTTCGTCGCCCTCACCTCCACCAACACCGCGAAGATCTTCAACCTCTACCCACGCAAGGGCGCGATCCGCGTCGGCGCCGATGCCGACCTGGTGCTCTGGGACCCGCAGGGCAGCCGCACGATTTCCGCCAAGACCCATCATCAGCAGGTGGACTTCAACATCTTCGAAGGCAAGACCGTACGCGGCGTACCCAGCCACACCATCAGCCAGGGTCGGCTGGTCTGGGCCGATGGCGACCTGCGTGCCGAACGCGGTGCCGGGCGCTACATCGAACGGCCGGCGTATCCGGCGGTGTTCGATTTGCTGAGTAAGCGGGCGGAGTTGCACAGGCCGGTTGCCGTGGAACGCTGAGAGCGGCCTCCGGCCTATCGCGAGCAGGCTCGCTCCCACAGGGCCTGCTGTGCACACAGATTTCGCGCTCACCCGAAATCCAGTGTGGGAGCGAGCCTGCTCGCGATGAGGCTAGTCCAGACACCGAAAAAAACCACTGCCCACCAGAGGCAGCACCTCAAACACCGTGAGGCTCATTACATGATCCAGCCCTTGAGTCACCTCCCCCATTCCCAGGAAGACCCGGCCACCCTCGCCGCCCGCTTCAGCGACCTGGCGCCGCCACTCAATGCGCGCCAGGCCCACCTGGAAGCGTCCCGTTGCCTGTATTGCTACGACGCGCCCTGCGTGAACGCCTGTCCGAGCGAGATCGACATTCCTTCGTTCATTCGCAACATCCACCAGGACAACGTCCAAGGCGCGGCGCAGAAAATCCTCTCGGCCAACATCCTCGGCGGCAGTTGCGCGCGCGTCTGCCCCACCGAGGTCCTGTGCCAGCAGGCCTGCGTGCGTAACAACGCCCATGAATGCGCACCGGTGTTGATCGGCTCATTGCAGCGCTACGCGGTGGACAACGCCCACTTCAGCGGCCACCCGTTCCAACGGGCCGCCGCCACCGGCAAGCGCATCGCCGTGGTCGGCGCCGGGCCGGCGGGGTTGTCGTGTGCGCACCGCAGCGCGATGCATGGCCATGACGTGGTGATTTTCGAAGCCCGTGAGAAAGCCGGCGGCCTCAACGAATACGGGATCGCCAAGTACAAACTGGTGGACGATTACGCCCAGCGCGAACTGGACTTTCTGCTGGACATCGGCGGCATCGAAATCCGCCATGGCCAGAAACTTGGCGAGAACCTGAGCCTGAGCGACCTGCATCAGCAATTCGACGCGGTGTTCCTCGGCCTCGGCCTGGCCGCCAGCAAACAACTGGGCCTGAGTGACGAACAGGCACCGGGGCTGCTACCCGCCACCGAGTACATCCGCGAACTGCGCCAGGCCGACGACCTCAGCCAGTTGCCGCTGGCCGACCGTTGCATCGTCCTCGGCGCCGGCAACACCGCCATCGACATGGCCGTGCAAATGGCCCGCCTCGGCGCCCGGGACGTCAACCTGGTCTACCGTCGCGGCCTCGAGGACATGGGCGCGACCTTGCACGAGCAAGACATCGCCAAGGCCAATCAGGTGCGCCTATTGACCTGGGCTCAGCCGCAGCAGGTGTTGCTCGATGACGCCGGCCATGTGCGCGGCATGCGCTTTTCCCGTACCCATCTGGAAAACGGGCGGCTGGTCACCAGCGCCGAAACCTTCGACCTGCCTGCCGACGCCATCTTCAAAGCCATCGGCCAGGCCTTCGACGACAACGCGCTGGTGGACCCTCTGGCCCGGGAACTCAAGCGCCAGGAAGGGCGGATCCTGGTGGACGAACACCTGCGCACCAGCGTTCCCGGCGTCTACGCCGGCGGCGATTGCACCAGCCTGGACCAGGACCTCACCGTGCAGGCCGTGCAGCACGGCAAACTCGCCGCCGAGGCGATCAACGCCCAACTGATGCTCAACGTGGAGGCTGCGTAAATGGCCGATCTGTCGATTGTCTTCGCTGGCATCAAAGCCCCTAATCCGTTCTGGCTGGCCTCCGCCCCACCCACCGACAAGGCCTACAACGTGGTCCGCGCCTTCGAGGCCGGCTGGGGTGGCGTGGTCTGGAAAACCCTCGGGGAAGACCCGGCGGCGGTGAACGTGTCGTCGCGCTACTCGGCCCACTACGGCGCCAATCGCGAGGTGCTGGGCATCAATAACATCGAGCTGATCACCGACCGTTCCCTGGAGATCAACCTGCGGGAAATCACCCAGGTGAAAAAGGACTGGCCGGACCGGGCGTTGATCGTGTCGTTGATGGTGCCCTGCGTCGAAGAATCGTGGAAACGCATCCTGCCCCTGGTGGAAGCCACCGGCGCCGACGGTATCGAATTGAACTTCGGCTGCCCCCACGGCATGCCGGAACGGGGCATGGGCGCGGCGGTCGGCCAGGTGCCGGAGTATGTCGAGCAAGTGACCCGCTGGTGCAAGACCTATTGCTCGCTGCCGGTGATCGTCAAGCTCACACCGAACATCACCGACATCCGCGTCGCCGCCCGCGCGGCCCATCGCGGTGGAGCGGACGCGGTGTCGTTGATCAACACCATCAACTCCATCACCAGCGTCGACCTGGACCGCATGGTCGCCCTGCCCAGCGTCGGCAGCCAGAGCACCCACGGCGGCTACTGCGGTTCGGCAGTCAAACCCATCGCCCTGAACATGGTCGCCGAAATCGCCCGCGATCCGCAGACCCAAGGCCTGCCCATCTGCGGCATCGGCGGCATTGGCAGTTGGCGCGACGCCGCCGAATTCATCGCCCTGGGCAGCGGCGCGGTGCAAGTGTGCACGGCGGCGATGCTGCATGGGTTTCGCATCGTCGAAGAGATGAAGGACGGGTTGTCGCGTTGGATGGACAGCCAGGGCCATGCCAATCTGCAAGCGTTCTCCGGTCGCGCGGTGGGCAACACCACCGACTGGAAGTACCTGGACATCAACTACCAGGTCATCGCCAAGATCGACCAGGACGCCTGCATCGGCTGCGGGCGCTGCCACATCGCCTGTGAAGACACCTCGCACCAGGCCATCGCCAGCCTCAAGCAGGCGGACGGCACGCGTAAATATGAAGTGATCGATGAAGAATGCGTGGGCTGCAACCTGTGCCAGATCACCTGCCCGGTGCAGGACTGCATCGAGATGGTGACGGTGGACACCGGTAAGCCGTTTCTGGATTGGAACCATGATCCGCGTAATCCCTACCATGTAACGGCTTGAGGGTTGGGGTGTCTGGACTGGCCTCTTCGCGAGCAAGCCCGCTCCCACACTGGATCGCTGTCGTCCACAAATATTGTGTTCGCTGCAGATCAAATGTGGGAGCGGGCTTGCTCGCGAAGGGGCCATCAGCTTCACCACAAAACCTCAAGGCTCCAACCCAATCCCCCGCAAAATCACACTGGTCACGGTCTGCACCGCCTTTTCGAATTGCATGTCGGAAAGCGACTGATGGTCGTTGAGGATGTTGATCTGATGGTCGAAGTCGGCGTAATGCTGGGTCGAGGCCCAGATCATGTAGAGCAGGCTTGAGGGCTCTACCGGCAGAATGCGCTTGTCCTCCACCCACTGGCGGATTTTCGCTTCCTTCATCTTGGCCCAGTCATACAGGCTGGCATCCAGCGCCTGGCCCAGCGTCGGGGCGCCGTGGATGATTTCGTTGGCCCAGACCTTCGAGCCGTAGGGCCGGCTGCGGGAGTGGTTCATCTTGGCGCGGATGTAACTGCTGAGCACCACCCTTGGGTCGTCGAACATCTCGAAGCACAAGGCGTCCTGTTTCCAGACTTCCAGCAGGTCGAACAGCACGGCGCTGTACAGTTCGCTCTTGGTGCTGAAGTAGTAATGCAGGTTGGAACGCGGCAATTGCACTTCGGCGGCGATGTCGGCCATGGCGGTGCTGCCGAAGCCTTTCTCGGCAAAGACCTTCTCGGCGGCCAGCAGGATTTTCTCGACGTTACTGCGACGAATCTCGATCTTGTGATTGCCCATGAGGGCTCCCTGGCAACAGCGTTGATCAAGACTAGCATTCACCCACTTCTGAAAACACTGGGGATCCCTGTGGGAGCGAGCAAGCTCGCTCCCACAATGTGACGGTGGTTCTGTTCAGATAAATGTGTACGCAGGGGACTCTCGTGGCGAGGGAGCTTGCTCCCGCTCGGCTGCGCAGCAGTCGTAAAACTGGCTGATGCGATCTGCCTGAAAGACCGCGTCAGCCCATTTGGGGCTGCTGCGCAGCCCAGCGGGAGCAAGCTCCCTCGCCACAGGTGTTGCCCCCTGCGTTATCTCGGCTGGCGTGCTTCGACGTTATCCAGCGCGCGGTTCGCCAGCAGTCCGCTCAGTTCGATCAGTTGCAGGATGCCCAGGGCAATGTGGCGCCTGGGACCTTCCAGGTCGAAGGCCAGGTCATTGACCATGGCATTGGCCGAGGCCAGGTTTTCGCTGAGGTTGGCGAGCAGGGTTTCGGTGTCGACGCCATGGGCGACGGTGAAGAGTTGGCCGGGTTCGGCTTCGGGTTTGCTGGGTTTGGGCTTGAGGTAGTGGTCGAGGATGCGGTCGGCGGCTTTGTCGAAGGCTTTTGAGTTGGGATCGGTGTCTGGCGGGTTAGGCGTTACTTTGAACATAGTTGAAATCTCATGTGGAATTGAAGGAGCCATCACCCTCGCTACCAAACGAAGGGTGGCGGCCATACGCAGGTTGGTAGACCGGTCCACATGAACACCGGCGCGCCCGAGGGCGCCCTACGCATGGCCACCATTGAATACAAATGCTGAATGGCACCTGCAAAAAGTGAGCTGTGCGTCATGTAGAAACCGGGCTACCAAACCCGATCGCCGATTCCTCAGCGACCCGGAAACGATAGAACCCCGGCCCCCAGGCGCACAAGCCGGCGGATTCTGGCGCAGTTGTAGGGAATGGCGCAAGACAACGTAGCCCGAACCCGAACGATCCTACATCTGGATAAACACAGTCCCCTGGTTGGACTGGGGACCTGGGTTAACAACATCTCTGTGGCGAGGGAGCTTGCTCCCGCTGGGTGGCGAAGCCGCCCCAAGAAATTCTGCGTTGAAACAAAAAACGGGGGCCTGCTTCGCAGTCCAGCGGGAGCAAGCTCCCTCGCCACAAGAGCCCCGCTTAAGCCTTCCGATCGCCGACATGCGACTAATGTCTTAGACCAGTCATCGCACAACCAGACACCCCACCGCTATTCTCAAACCTCGCATCTGCCCGGCGCCACGGCCTGCGGTCTTGACCTCGGCCAGCGACATCCATTGAAACGCCTCACTTTGAGGCACACCCGAGTTGGATAATTCCAATAATGGCCAGTTGACAATGAGCAGTTGCTTCCAAATAATCCCCTCCATGTTGTACGACGACGTATAACAAATAAAAACAACAATAAAAGTAGGGAGCGTCATAGTGAGCACACGTGTCCGTTTTTCGCCCGTCCACCGTCCAAACCGCCGTACTCTTCTCAACGCCAGCCCCACGCTGCTTCTGCTCGGTTGCAGCAGCCTCGCCACCTTTCTACCAACGACCGCCAGCGCCGAAGGTTTCGTCGATGATGCCAAGGCCACGCTGACCTTGCGTAACGCCTACTTCAACCGCAACTTCACCAACCCGAACAATGCCCAGGGCAAAGCCGAGGAATGGACCCAGAACTTTATCCTCGACGCCAAGTCCGGTTTCACCCAGGGCGTGGTCGGTTTTGGCGTGGATGTGCTGGGCACGTACTCGCTCAAGCTCGACGGCGGCCGTGGCACGGCGGGCACCCAGTTGCTGCCGGTGCACGATGACGGCCGTCCTGCCGACGACTTCGGTCGCCTGGGTGTAGCTCTCAAGGCCAAGGTGTCGAAGACCGAACTGAAGGTCGGCGAATGGATGCCAGTGCTGCCAATCCTGCGCTCCGACGATGGTCGCTCCCTGCCGCAAACCTTCCGTGGCGGCCAGGTGACCTCTACCGAGATCAGCGGTTTGACCCTCTACGGCGGCCAGTTCCGCGCCAACAGCCCGCGCAACGACGCGAGCATGGAAGACATGTCCATGAACGGTCGCGGCGCCTTCACCTCCGACCGTTTCAACTTCGGTGGCGGTGAATACGCCTTCAACGAAAAACGCACCCAGGTCGGCGTCTGGTACGCGGAACTGTCTGACATCTACCAGCAGCAATATTTCAACCTGACCCACAGCCAGCCCATCGGCGACTGGACCCTGGGTGCCAACCTTGGCTACTTCACCGGCAAGGAAAACGGCAGCGCGCTGGCCGGCGACCTGGACAACAAGACCGCGTTCGCCATGCTCTCGGCCAAATACGGTGGCAACACGTTCTACGTCGGCCTGCAGAAAGTCGGCGGCGATGACGCCTGGATGCGCGTCAACGGCACCAGCGGCGGCACCCTGGCCAACGACAGCTACAACTCCAGTTACGACAACGCCAAGGAAAAATCCTGGCAGTTGCGCCACGACTTCAACTTCGCCGCCGTCGGCGTGCCGGGCCTGACCCTGATGAACCGCTACATCAGCGGCGACAACGTGCACACCGCTACGGTCGATGACGGTAAGGAATGGGGCCGCGAAACCGAACTGGCCTACACCGTGCAAAGCGGCGCGCTGAAAAGTCTCAACGTCAAATGGCGTAACGCCTCGATTCGTCGCGACTACAGCACCAACGAGTTCGACGAGAACCGTATTTTCATCAGCTATCCGATCTCGCTTCTGTAACAACAGGACCCATAGCCATGAGCGCATCCCATGGCAACCTGCGGCAAGGACGCCGATCCAGAGCGGTTCGTCGATCAAACGTTGACAAGGTAGCGGAAGGATAAGGATATTCCCTCTCGGTCGTACGACAACTTATAACAACTACACCTCTCATTGTTTGCTCAGGTAATGCCATGACCACGACACAGATTCGCCACCCCTTCAATCGCCTGCTATTGACCGGCGCCGCCGGCGGCCTTGGCAAGGTCTTGCGCGAACGCCTCAAGCCTTACGCCCGCCACATTCGCCTGTCGGACATCGCCAACATGACCCCGGCCATCGACGAAAGTGAAGAAGTGGTGCCGTGCGACCTGTCGGATAAACAGGCCGTGCACCAGTTGGTGGAAGGTGTCGATGCCATCCTGCACTTTGGCGGTGTTTCGGTGGAGCGCCCGTTCGAAGAGATCCTCGGCGCCAACATCAGTGGCGTGTTCCACATCTATGAAGCCGCGCGTAAACACGGCGTCAAGCGGGTGATCTTCGCCAGCTCCAACCATGTCATCGGCTTCTACAAACAGGACGAGGCCCTCGACGCCCTCTCTCCTCGCCGCCCGGATGGCTACTACGGCCTGTCCAAGTCCTACGGCGAGGACGTGGCCAGTTTCTACTTCGATCGCTACGGCATCGAAACCGTGAGCATTCGCATCGGCTCGTCGTTCCCCGAACCGCAGAACCGCCGAATGATGAGCACCTGGCTGAGCTACGACGACCTCACGCAATTGATCGAGTGCTCGCTCTACACCCCGAACGTGGGACACACCGTGGTCTACGGCATGTCCGCCAACCGCGACGTCTGGTGGGACAACAGCCAGGCCGCGCACCTGGGCTACCAGCCCAAGGACACTTCCGAGATTTTCCGCGCCAAGGTCGAAGCGCAGCCAATGCCGGCCGCCGATGACCCGGCCAGGATCTACCAGGGCGGAGCCTTTGTAGCGGCCGGCCCGTTCGACGACTGATTCGCCTGTTTTTCATGGGATACGAACGCACAAGGGAATCACCATGCAAGCCGAATTGATTGTCGATGCACGCAACGCCGTCGGGGAAAGCCCAGTGTGGGTGCCCGAGGAAAACGCCCTGTACTGGGTGGATATTCCCAGTGGCGGCCTGCAGTGCTGGAACGCCGGGACCGGCCAACTCAAGGGCTGGGAAGCCCCGGAAATGCTCGCCTGCCTGGCCCGTCACCAGGACGGTGGCTGGATCGCCGGCATGGAGAGCGGCTTCTTTCGCCTGTACCCCCATGACGACGGCAGCCTGGACAGTGAACTCTGTGCCAGCGTCGAACACAGCCGCACCGACATGCGCCTCAACGATGGCCGTTGCGACCGCCAGGGCCGCTTCTGGGCCGGCAGCATGGTGCTGAACATGGGGGCCAACGCCGACGAAGGCCGGATGTACCGTTATGAGGCCGGGCAACGCAGCCCGGTCGAGGCGCAACTGAGCGGCTTCATCGTGCCCAATGGCCTGGGCTTCAGCCCGGATGGTCGGACGATGTACCTCTCCGACTCACACCCGCTGGTGCAACAGATCTGGGCCTTCGACTACGACATCGACAGCGGCACGCCGTCCAACCGGCGGCTGTTCGTCGACATGCTGCCGTTGGCCGGTCGCCCGGACGGCGCGGCAGTGGACGCCGAGGGTTGCTACTGGATCTGCGCCAACGATGCCGGCCTCATCCATCGTTTCACTCCGGATGGCCGGCTGGATCGCTCCCTGTCGGTGCCGGTGAAAAAACCGACGATGTGCGCCTTTGGCGGCAGTCGCCTGGACACCCTGTTCGTCACTTCGATCCGCCCCGGTGACGACACCGACCCACAATCCCTGGCCGGCGGCGTGTTCGCCCTCAACCCCGGCGTCAAGGGCCTGGCTGAACCCGCGTTTGGAGGACTGAAACACTCCGCGAACTGATCTGCACTGCCGCTTCACTGGATGAGCACATAAAAAAAACAACAAGACTGGAGATTGACCATGAACTTCAAACGCACGCTTCTGATCGCAGCCCTGCCCCTGGCCTTCCTGGCCCAGGCGGCGCACGCCCTGGAACTCAAGTTCGCCGACATCCACCCCGCCGGCTACCCTACCGTGGTCGCCGAGGAAAACATGGGCAAGACCCTGACCCAGGAGACCAATGGCGAGCTGAAGTTCAAGTACTTCCCGGGCGGTGTCCTGGGTTCTGAAAAGGAAGTCATCGAGCAGATGCAGGTCGGCGCGGTACAGCTCTCGCGCGTAAGCCTGGGTATCGTCGGGCCCGTGGTACCGGACGTGAACGTCTTCAACATGCCGTTCATCTTCCGTGACCATCAGCACATGCGCAACGTCATCGACGGTCCGGTGGGCGATGAGATCCTCGACAAAATCACCAATTCCGAATTCGGCCTGGTGGCCCTGGCCTGGATGGACGGCGGCACGCGCAACATCTACACCAAGAAGCCGGTACGCAAGCTCGAAGACCTCAAGGGCATGAAAATCCGCGTCCAGGGCAACCCGATGTTCATCGACATGATGAACGCCATGGGCGGTAACGGCATCGCGATGGACACCGGCGAAATCTTCAGCGCCCTGCAGACCGGCGTGATCGACGGCGCTGAGAACAACCCGCCGACCCTGCTCGAACACAACCACTTCCAGAACGCCAAGTTCTACAGCCTGACCGGTCACCTGATCCTGCCAGAGCCGATCGTGATGTCGAAAATCACCTGGGAAAAACTGACCCCGGACCAACAGACGTTGGTCAAGAAAGCCGCGAAGGCCGCCCAGGCCGAAGAGCGTGTGTTGTGGGACAAGAAGTCCGCTGCCAGCGAAGAAAAGCTCAAGGCCGCTGGCGTCGAGTTCATCACGGTCGACAAGAAACCCTTCTACGACGCCACCGCACCGGTGCGCGAAAAGTACGGCGCGAAATATGCCGACCTGATCAAGAAAATCGAAGCCGTTCAGTAATCCTCCCGCTCTGTACCCATGAAAAGGCCCGGCGCGCCTGATGTTCGAGGCGCGCCCGGTTACGGTGGAACCCGATGAAGAATTTGCTGCTGCGTATCAACGATAAGATCTACATGACGTGCATCTGGGTCGCCGGCCTTTCCGTCCTGGCGATTTCCCTGATGATTCCCTGGGGCGTATTCGCCCGCTACGTGCTGGGCACCGGTTCGAGCTGGCCCGAGCCCACCGCGATCCTGCTGATGATGGTGTTCACCTTCATCGGTGCCGCCGCCAGTTACCGCGCCGGTGCGCACATGGCCGTGGCCATGCTCACCGACCGCATGCCGCCGCACCTGAGATCCGCGGCGTCGATTTTTTCCCAGTTGCTCATGGGCCTGATCTGCATCTTCATGACCATTTGGGGCTTCAAGCTGTGCATGTCCACCTGGAACCAGTTCATGGCCGCCCTGCCCGATCTGCGGGTTGGCGTGACCTATCTGCCCATTCCCGTGGGCGGCTTGCTGACGCTGATTTTTGTCCTGGAAAAACTCTTGCTCGGTGACCAGAGCAAACGTCGGGTCGTGCAGTTCGACCTGGTCGAAGAAAGTGAAGGTGCCGCTTAATGGACGCTCTGATACTGCTGGGCAGTTTTATCGCATTGATCCTGATCGGCATGCCGGTCGCCTACGCGTTGGGCGCCGCCGCCCTGATCGGTGCGTGGTGGATCGACATCCCGTTCCAGGCCGTGATGATCCAAGTGGCATCCGGGGTGAACAAGTTCTCCTTGCTGGCCATCCCGTTCTTCGTCCTGGCTGGCGCGATCATGGCCGAGGGCGGCATGTCCCGCCGGCTCGTGGCGTGCGCCGGGGTGCTGGTGGGTTTTGTGCGCGGTGGCCTGTCGCTGGTCAACATCGTCGCCTCGACCTTCTTCGGCGCGATCTCCGGTTCGTCGGTGGCCGACACCGCCTCGGTGGGTTCGGTGCTGATTCCGGAAATGGAACGCAAGGGCTATCCACGGGACTTCTCCACCGCCGTGACCGTCAGCGGTTCGGTGCAAGCCCTGCTGACCCCGCCTAGCCATAACTCGGTGCTCTACTCCCTGGCCGCTGGCGGCACGGTTTCGATTGCCTCGCTGTTCATGGCGGGCATCGTGCCGGGCTTGCTGATGAGCGCGTGCCTGATGGTGCTGTGCCTGATCTTCGCGAAAAAGCGCAACTACCCCAAGGGCGAAGTGATCCCGATGCGCCAGGCGCTGAAAATCGTCGGCGAAGCCCTCTGGGGCCTGATGGCGATGGTGATCATCCTCGGCGGCATCCTGTCGGGCATCTTCACTGCCACCGAATCGGCGGCCATCGCCGTGCTGTGGTCGTTCTTCGTGACCATGTTCATCTACCGCGACTACAAGTGGCGTGAACTGCCGAAGCTGATGCACCGCACGGTGCGCACCATCTCCATCGTGATGATCCTGATCGGCTTCGCCGCCAGCTTCGGCTACATCATGACGCTGATGCAGATCCCGGCGAAGATCACCACGATGTTCCTGACCCTGTCGGACAACCGCTACGTGATCCTGATGTGCATCAACGTGATGTTGCTGCTGTTGGGCACGGTGATGGACATGGCGCCGCTGATCCTGATCCTGACGCCGATCCTGATGCCGGTGATCCTGGGCATCGGTGTCGACCCGGTGCAGTTCGGCATGATCATGCTGGTGAACCTGGGCATCGGGCTGATAACGCCGCCTGTGGGCGCGGTGCTGTTCGTCGGTTCGGCGGTGGGCAAGGTCAGTATCGAAAGCACCGTCAAGGCTTTGCTGCCGTTCTATGCCGTGCTGTTCCTGGTGCTGATGCTGGTGACTTATGTGCCGGCTCTGTCGCTGTGGTTGCCGCACCTGGTGTTGTAACCCCAAGGACGAGCAAGCCCCTTGTGGCGAGGGAGCTTGCTCCCGCTGGACTGCGCAGCAGGCCCATCCGGTTTGGACTCGGGCGTCTGCTGCGCAGCCGAGCGGGAGCAAGCTCCCTCGCCACAAAAGCGATCTACCCCCCTCCCGAACAGAAGCGACTACCATGACGCAGCCTCTCCTGTACCTCGAAGACGAACTGACCCGCCTCACACTGGCTCCGCACCTGGGTGCCAGTCTCGTAGAATGGACCTTGCGCAGCACCGGTGCTCCCCTGCTACGCCCTCCCGCGCCGCAAGCGCTGGAAAATGGCTTGCCGGGTAAACTTGGCTGCTTCCCGTTGATCCCATGGTCAAACCGGATCGCCCAAGGCGGTTTCGACTGCCCCGGCGGCTGGCTGGCACTGGACGCCAACAGCCCCAACGACCCGTTCCCGATCCATGGCAGTGCCTGGCAACAACCGTGGAAAGTGACCGAGCAGAGTGCCCAGGAAGCCTTGCTCCAACTCGACAGCCAATACCCGTTCGCCTACTGCGCCAGCCTGCGAATCCGCTTGAGTGGCGGCCAGCTGCAGATCGCAATGCTCGTCACCCACACGGCCAGACAACCCGCCTGGCATGGGCTGGGCTTGCATCCGTATTTTCCACGTACCGCCCGCACGCGCCTGCAAACCCGCGCGACCGACGTCTGGAAATGCGATGCCAGTAAACTGCCGACAGAGCTGAGCGCCCTTCCTGCCGAATGGGATTTCCAGCAAGCGCGGGCGCTGCCCGACACGCTGGTGGACAATGGCTTCGGTGGCTGGGACGGCGATTGCCTGATCCAGCAACCGGACCTGGGGTATGAACTGCAATGCCGCGCCAGCGGTAGCAAATACTTCCTGCTGTACTGCCCCGTGGGCCTGGATTTCTTCTGCATCGAACCGGTCAGCCATCCGGTCAATGCCCATCACCTGCCTGGACGGCCAGGATTGCGCCTGCTGGAGCAAGGGCAATCGGTGGCGCTGGGGTTTTCGATGCAGTGTCGGGAACTGTAAGCGGCACGCTATACCGTGGCGAGGGAGCTTGCTCCCGCTGGCCTGCGCAGCAGG
The DNA here is from genome assembly GCF_030687595.1 of Pseudomonas sp. FP2300. Classification (NCBI taxonomy): domain Bacteria; kingdom Pseudomonadati; phylum Pseudomonadota; class Gammaproteobacteria; order Pseudomonadales; family Pseudomonadaceae; genus Pseudomonas; species Pseudomonas sp. FP2300. The sequence continues at coordinate 2,900,943 of NZ_CP117440.1, read as the reverse complement.
CCCATACGGTCTTGGCCCAGGACGTCTGCTGCGCAGCCGAGCGGGAGCAAGCTCCCTCGCCACAAAGGCAAGTGTAATCCTGATTCGTCGTAGCTACGCCCGCAGCAGCATGAACACCGCCACCCCCAGGCACACCCCGGCGAACCCCACTTGCAATGCCCGGGCCGGGACCTTGGCCGACACTCGCCGCCCGAGCACCATCCCGATGATGCTCGCCGCAATGAACGCCGCCCCAACCCGGTCGATGCTCACCCCGGCATGAAACGCGCCCAACACGCCAATCAACGAAATCAGGCTGATGACCATCAAGGATGTCGCGACGATCCCGCGCATCTGCACGTCGGTCAGTTGCTTGAACGCCGGCACGATCAGGAAGCCGCCACCCACCCCAAGCAAGCCCGAGACCATACCCGTCACCGCACCCAATGCCGACAGCGTGGCAGTGCAGCGAGCGGTCCAGGCCAGGCGCCCGGTCTCGCGGTCGAGCATGCAATTCTTCTGGCCCCAACTGGCGGCGCCGTGATCGCTGGGCCCCGCTTGCGGCGTTTCCCGGCGCAACATGCGCGCCGCCACCAGCACCATCAACAGGCTGAACAGCATCATCAGGATTTTTTCCGAAAGCTGATGGGCGAAGTAGATGCCCAGCGGCGAAAACACCGCGCCCAGCAGCGCAATCAGCAGTGCCGCGCGGTAGCGCACCAGGCCATGGCGCAGCCCATCGATGGCACCCACCGCCGCCGCGCTGCCCACCGCGAACAACGCCACCGGCGCGGCCTGAGTCATGCTCCAGCCCAGGCCCAACACCAACGCCGGCACCGCCAGGATGCCACCGCCCGCCCCCGTCAGGCCAAGAACCAGGCCCATGACCACGCCAAACAAACTTGCCAGTAACATTCAGGATCTCTCAAGCCGCGCACACCTGTTGGCAGGTGCGATCGCATTTGCAGGACGCCTTGGCCCTCACTAAGCTGCGGACCATATGTTGTAAACCTCGAGCGTTGCAACCGCTTCTTCCCGTATAGGTTCGCTGTCATGCCCGCGCAGATCCAGAGCTTTCTCGACCCCGCCTCAAAGACTTACACCTACGTTGTTTTTGAACACGATGGCGGGCAATGCGCGGTGGTCGACCCGGTGCTCGACTACGACCCGGCCTCGGGACGCAGCGCCACCACCCAGGCTGACCGGGTGATCGCCTTCGTACGCGAACACCAGTTGACGGTGCAATGGCTGCTGGAAACCCACGCCCACGCCGATCACCTGTCCGCCGCGCCGTACCTGCGCCGGGAACTGGGAGGCAAGATCGCCATCGGCCAAGCCATCGGGCAGGTCCAGAGCGTCTTCAAGACCCTGTTCAACCTCGAAGCGCCATTTGCCGTGGATGGCTCGCAGTTCGATCACCTGTTCGCCGCCGACGAGTCCTTTCTGATCGGCAACCTCAAGGCCACGGCGCTGCACGTGCCCGGCCACACCCCGGCAGACATGGCGTACCTGATTGATGGCGACGTGATCCTGGTGGGCGATACGCTGTTCATGCCCGACGTGGGCACCGCCCGCTGCGACTTCCCCGGCGGCAACGCCCATCAGCTCTACGCCTCGATCCGCAAGCTGCTGGCCTTCCCCGCCGGGGTGCGGCTCTACGTGTGCCACGACTATCCACCGGATGCACGCGAGCCCCAATGCATGAGCACCGTGGGCGAGCAGCGCCAGCACAATATCCATGTCCACGACGGCATCGATGAAGCCACGTTCGTCGCCATGCGTACCCAGCGCGACAAGACACTGGGCATGCCGACGCTGCTGTTGCCGGCGATCCAGGTGAATGTGCGGGCGGGCCACCTGCCGCCGGCGGAGGACAATGGCGTGACGTATCTGAAGATTCCGATCAACCAGCTCTAGATGCTTGGGGGCTGCTGCGCAGCCCAGCGGGAGCAAGCTCCCTCGCCACAGCGGAGGATCTGCTTGCAGCGATATTGAATGTGCCGCCGCCATCGCGGGCAAGCCTTGCTCCCACAAGAATCGGCGGCGGTCGCAGTACCCGGCAACACCACAAATCCCTGTGGGAGCTGAGCTTGCTCGCGATGGCGGTGGGTCTGCTTGCATCATTGTTGAATGACAGCTAGCTCCCTCAGGGACTGGTCTTTTGATCAGGTACCCAAGGTCAGCCCATTGGCCGGCAACGGCAACGCTGTCTTGTAGCGCACCTGCTTGAGCGCAAAGCTGGAACGGATATTCGCCACACCCGGGACCTTGGTCAAGAAGTCCATCATGAACCGCTCCAGCGACTGGATGGTTGGCACCAGCACGCGGATCAGGTAATCCGGATCGCCGGCCATCAGGTAGCACTCCATCACTTCCGGTCGATCGGAAATCGCCTCTTCGAAGTGCTGCAGCGCCTCCTCCACCTGCTTCTCCAGGCTGACATGGATGAACACGTTGACGTGCAACCCCAGCAGGTCGGCGTCCAGCAGCGTGACCTGCTCGCGGATCACTCCCAGCTCCTCCATGGCCCGGACGCGGTTGAAGCACGGGGTCGGAGAAAGGTTGACTGAACGGGCAAGCTCGGCGTTGGTGATGCGGGCATTTTCCTGAAGGCTGTTCAGAATCCCGATGTCGGTGCGATCCAATTTACGCATGAGACAAATAATCCTGTTTTTTATCGTTGTGCAGATTTTTTATCTGCAAATGATCTGAACAGCAAGCCAACAGAGAAAAATATTCTTCTGCGTCGAGCCTATGATTGTTGTAGGACAATTTCCCGTACCCGGGGAAATTCGTCAGCTAGCGCGCCCACTACAAGAAATTCACAAGATCGAGCGTAGAAAGCCATGAACCCAGCGTACGAACCGCTACGCCTGCACGTCCCCGAACCCTCGGGCCGTCCCGGCTGCAAGACCGACTTTTCCTACCTGCATCTGTCCGATGCCGGCACAGTGCGTAAACCTTCCATCGACGTCGAACCGTCCGACACCGCCGACCTGGCCCGCAGCCTGATCCGCGTGCTCGATGACCAGGGCAATGCCCACGGCCCATGGGCCGAAGACGTGCCACTCGAAATCCTGCGCAAAGGCATGCGTGCCATGCTCAAGACGCGCATCTACGACAACCGCATGGTGGTCGCCCAGCGCCAGAAAAAAATGTCGTTCTACATGCAGAGCCTCGGCGAGGAAGCCATCGGCAGCGGCCAGGCCCTGGCGCTGAACATCGATGACATGTGCTTCCCCACCTATCGCCAGCAAAGCATCCTGATGGCCCGCGAGGTGCCGTTGGTGGGCATGATCTGCCAGCTGCTGTCCAACGAGCGCGATCCGCTCAAGGGCCGGCAGTTGCCAATCATGTATTCGGTCAAGGACGCCGGTTTCTTCACCATCTCCGGTAACCTCGCCACGCAATTCATCCAGGGCGTGGGCTGGGGCATGGCCTCGGCGATCAAAGGCGATACCAAGATCGCCTCGGCCTGGATCGGCGACGGCGCCACCGCCGAATCGGATTTCCACACCGCCCTGACCTTCGCCCACGTCTACCGCGCGCCGGTGATCCTCAACGTGGTCAACAACCAGTGGGCGATCTCTACGTTCCAGGCCATCGCCGGCGGTGAAGCCACGACCTTCGCCGGACGCGGCGTCGGTTGCGGCATCGCCTCCCTGCGTGTGGATGGCAACGATTTCATGGCGGTCTACGCCGCCTCGCGCTGGGCCGCCGAACGCGCCCGCCGCAACCTCGGCCCGGCGCTGATCGAATGGGTCACTTATCGCGCTGGCCCACACTCCACGTCCGACGATCCCTCGAAGTACCGTCCCGCCGACGACTGGAGCCACTTCCCGCTGGGCGATCCGATTGCGCGCCTCAAGCAGCACATGGTGAAGATCGGCCAGTGGTCCGAAGAGGAACATGCCGCCGTCACTGCCGAACTCGAAGCCGAGGTAATCGCCGCGCAAAAAGAAGCCGAGCAGTACGGCACCCTCGCCGGCGGACAGATTCCAAGCGCCGCGACCATGTTCGAAGACGTCTACAAAGAGATGCCGGAGCACTTGAAGCGCCAGCGTCAGCAGTTGGGGATCTGACATGAACGATCACAACAACAATATTGCGCTGGACACCGCCATGACCACTACCACCATGACCATGATCCAGGCCCTGCGCTCGGCCATGGACGTCATGCTCGAGCGCGACGACAACGTCGTGGTGTTCGGCCAGGACGTGGGTTACTTCGGCGGCGTGTTCCGCTGCACCGAAGGCCTGCAGAACAAGTACGGCACCTCGCGGGTATTCGATGCACCGATCTCTGAGAGCGGCATCGTCGGCGTGGCCGTGGGCATGGGCGCCTACGGGCTGCGGCCGGTGGCCGAGATCCAGTTCGCCGACTACGTCTACCCGGCCTCGGACCAGATCATTTCCGAAGCCGCGCGCCTGCGCTATCGCTCGGCCGGCGAGTTCACCGCGCCGATGACCCTGCGCATGCCCTGCGGCGGCGGTATCTACGGCGGCCAGACCCACAGCCAGAGCATCGAGGCGATGTTCACCCAGGTCTGTGGCTTGCGCACCGTCATGCCTTCGAACCCTTACGATGCCAAGGGCCTGCTGATCGCCTCCATCGAAAACGATGACCCGGTGATCTTCCTCGAACCCAAGCGCCTGTATAACGGCCCGTTCGACGGCCACCACGATCGTCCCGTGACACCGTGGTCGAAACACCCCTCGGCACAGGTGCCAGACGGTTACTACACCGTGCCGCTGGACGTGGCCGCCATCACCCGCCCGGGCAAGGACGTGACTGTTCTCACCTACGGCACCACGGTCTACGTCTCCCAAGTGGCGGCCGAAGAAACCGGCATAGACGCCGAAGTCATCGACCTGCGCAGCCTCTGGCCGCTGGACCTTGAGACCATCGTCAAATCCGTGAAAAAAACCGGCCGCTGCGTGGTCGTCCACGAAGCCACCCGCACCTGCGGCTTCGGCGCCGAGCTGGTGTCGTTGGTACAAGAACATTGCTTCCACCACCTGGAAGCGCCCATCGAGCGTGTCACCGGTTGGGACACCCCCTACCCGCATGCGCAGGAGTGGGCGTATTTCCCAGGGCCGTCCCGTGTGGGCGCGGCGTTGAAACGGGTCATGGAGGTCTGAATGGGCACGCACGTTATCAAGATGCCGGACATTGGCGAAGGCATCGCCGAAGTTGAACTGTCGGTGTGGCACGTCAAGGTCGGCGACATGGTGGTCGAGGACCAGGTACTGGCTGATGTCATGACTGACAAGGCCATGGTCGACATTCCCTCACCGGTGCATGGCCGGGTCATCGCCCTGGGTGGCGAGCCGGGCGAAGTCATGGCGGTGGGCAGTGAACTGATCCGCATCGAAGTCGAAGGTGCGGGTAACCTGAAAGAATCGGCACAACCGGCGCCAGCTGCGGCGACACAGGCGGCTCCACAGACGCCAAAGCCGACGCCGGTGGCAACACCTGAACCCGTGGTGGAAAAGACCACTGCGCCACGCTGCGCCCCGCAAGCGCCGGTGGCCCGCGATCCCGAAGAACGCCCACTGGCCTCGCCGGCCGTGCGCAAGCACGCGCTGGACCTGGGCATTCAATTGCGCCTGGTCCAGGGCAGCGGTCCCGCCGGGCGTATCCTGCATGAAGACCTCGAGGCTTATCTGGCTCAGGGTCCATCGACCCAGGCCAAGGGCGGTTCGGGCTATGCCGAACGCCACGACGAGCAGCAGATCCCAGTGATCGGCATGCGTCGCAAGATCGCCCAGCGCATGCAGGAAGCAACCCAACGCGCCGCTCATTTCAGCTACGTCGAGGAAATCGACGTCACGGCCCTGGAAGAACTGCGGGTACACCTGAATGAAAAACACGGCGCCAGTCGCGGCAAGCTGACCTTGTTGCCGTTCCTGGTCCGCGCGTTGGTCGTGGCCCTGCGGGATTTCCCGCAGATGAACGCCCGCTACGACGACGAAGCCCAGGTCATCCATCGTTCGGGCGCCGTGCATGTTGGCGTCGCGACCCAGAGCGATGTGGGCCTGATGGTGCCGGTGGTGCGTCACACCGAAGCCCGCAGCCTGTGGGACAGCGCGGCGGAGATCTCGCGCCTGGCCACCGCAGCGCGCAATGGCAAGGCCAGTCGTGATGAGCTATCCGGCTCGACCATCACCTTGACCAGCCTCGGTGCGTTGGGCGGCATCGTCAGCACCCCGGTGCTGAACCTGCCGGAAGTGGCGATTGTCGGCGTGAACAAGATCGTCGAACGGCCCATGGTGATCAAGGGCCAGATCGTGATCCGCAAGATGATGAACCTCTCCAGTTCCTTCGATCACCGAGTGGTCGACGGCATGGACGCGGCGCAATTCATCCAGGCCCTGCGTGGCCTGCTCGAACAACCCGCCACCCTGTTTGTGGAGTAAGCGATGCAGACTTTGAACACCACACTGCTGATCATCGGCGGCGGCCCCGGCGGCTATGTGGCGGCGATCCGCGCCGGCCAGTTGGGCATCCCGACCATTCTGGTGGAAGGCCAGGCGTTGGGCGGGACCTGCCTGAACATCGGCTGCATTCCGTCCAAGGCCTTGATTCACGTGGCCGAGCAGTTCCACCAGACGCAACACCACAGCCAAGGCTCGGCCTTGGGCATCACGGTGTCGGCGCCAAGCCTGGACATCGGCAAGAGCGTGGAATGGAAGGACGGCATCGTCGATCGCCTGACCACCGGCGTCGCGGCGCTGTTGAAAAAGCACAAGGTCCAGGTCATTCACGGCTGGGCCAAGGTGATCGATGGCAAGACCGTTGACGTCGGCGACACCCGCATCCAGTGCGAACACCTGCTGCTGGCCACCGGTTCGAAAAGCGTCGACCTGCCGATGCTGCCGATTGGCGGGCCGATCATTTCCTCCACCGAAGCCCTCGCCCCGACCTCGGTGCCCAAGCACCTGGTGGTGGTCGGCGGTGGCTACATCGGCCTGGAACTGGGCATCGCCTACCGCAAGCTCGGCGCCGAAGTCAGCGTGGTCGAGGCCCAGGAACGGATCCTGCCAGCCTACGACGGCGAACTGACCCAACCGGTGCACGAAGCGCTCAAGCAATTGGGCGTGAAGCTGTACCTCAAGCACAGCGTCGAAGGCTTCGATGCCCAGGCCAGCACCTTGCAAGTGCGTGATCCCAATGGCGAGACGCTGAACCTGGACACCGACCGGGTGCTGGTGGCCGTTGGTCGCAAACCCAACACCCAGGGCTGGAATCTCGAAGCGTTGGACTTGGCGATGAACGGTTCGGCCATAAAAATCGACAACCGTTGCCAGACCAGCATGCGCAACGTCTGGGCCATCGGCGACCTGAGCGGCGAACCAATGCTCGCCCACCGGGCCATGGCCCAGGGTGAAATGGTCGCCGAACTGATCGCCGGCCAGCACCGGGAATTCAACCCGACCGCCATCGCCGCGGTGTGCTTCACCGACCCGGAACTGGTGGTGGTCGGCAAGACGCCGGACGACGCCAAGGCCGCCGGGCTGGATTGCATCGTGTCGAGCTTCCCGTTCGCCGCCAATGGCCGGGCCATGACCCTGGAATCGAAAAGCGGTTTCGTACGGGTCGTGGCGCGCCGGGACAATCACTTGATCGTCGGTTGGCAAGCCGTCGGCGTCGGCGTCTCGGAGCTGTCCACCGCGTTCGGCCAGTCCCTGGAAATGGGCGCACGCCTGGAAGACATCGCCGGCACCATCCACGCCCACCCGACGCTGGGCGAGGCGGTGCAGGAAGCGGCGTTGCGGGCGTTGGGGCATGCGTTGCATCTATAGACGTGCAGCGCATCTGTAGGCGTGAGTTTCACTGTGGCGAGGGAGCTTGCTCCCGCTGGGCTGCGAAGCGGCCCCAATCCGGGCACCAGGATCGTTCAGCCACACCGCGTTGAGCGGGTTACGACTGCTTCGCAGCCGAGCGGGAGCAAGCTCCCTCGCCACGGGGAAGTCGGCAGAAAATCTGCCTGTCACCTATCGAGCGGGCTGCGAAACACCCCCGGAATGAAGTATTGTTGTCCCCATCCAAAAAACGTCAGAAGCCTTGAACCGTTTCGACGGTTGTTAAGAAATAGAGGGTGTCATGGGTAACGAGAGCATCAATTGGGACAAACTGGGCTTTGACTACATCAAGACCGACAAGCGCTACCTGTCGCACTGGCGCGATGGCGCGTGGGACGCCGGCACCCTGACCGACGACAACGTGCTGCACATCAGCGAGGGCTCCACCGCCCTGCACTACGGTCAGCAGTGCTTCGAAGGCCTGAAGGCCTATCGCTGCAAGGACGGTTCGATCAACCTGTTCCGCCCGGACCAGAACGCCGCCCGCATGCAACGCAGCTGCGCGCGCCTGCTGATGCCGCACGTCGAAACCGAGCAGTTCGTCGAAGCCTGCAAGCAAGTGGTCCGCGCCAACGAGCGCTTCATCCCGCCTTATGGCACCGGCGGCGCGCTGTACCTGCGCCCGTTCGTGATCGGCGTGGGTGACAACATCGGCGTGCGCACCGCACCCGAGTTCATCTTCTCGATCTTCTGCATCCCGGTCGGCGCCTACTTCAAGGGTGGCCTGACCCCGCACAACTTCCTGATCTCCAGCTACGACCGTGCCGCCCCACAAGGCACTGGCGCGGCCAAGGTCGGTGGCAACTACGCCGCCAGCCTGATGCCCGGCTCCCAGGCCAAGAAGGCCAGTTTCGCCGACTGCATTTACCTGGACCCGATGACCCATTCGAAAATCGAGGAAGTCGGCTCGGCGAACTTCTTCGGCATCACCCACGACAACAAATTCGTCACCCCCAACTCCCCTTCGGTCCTGCCGGGCATCACCCGCCTGTCACTGATCGAACTGGCCAAATCGCGCCTGGGCCTGGAAGTGATCGAAGGCGACGTGTTCATCGACAAGCTGTCGGATTTCAAGGAAGCCGGCGCCTGCGGTACCGCCGCGGTCATCACCCCGATCGGCGGCATCAGCTACAAGGACAAGCTGCACGTGTTCCACAGCGAAACCGAAGTCGGCCCGATCACCCAGAAGCTCTACAAAGAGCTGACTGGCGTGCAGACCGGCGACATCGAAGCGCCAGCGGGTTGGATCGTCAAGGTTTGAGCCAGGCCCATCCGTAGCACTTAGGCGCTTCTTTGTAGCGAGGGGGTAATCCCCTCGCTACAAAGTGCTTCAGGATTCAAAAAAGGAGAGCGCCTCTGCCGTCACCTGTCGGCTCTGGGCCGATCCGCCCTGCGCTCGAAAATCGCCCCCTCGATACCCAACACTTCACGCGTGTCGGCATAGATCCCGACGCCCTTTTCCCAGACATGCTTGATCGACTGATCGGCGCAACGAATCCGGTAATTGAGTTCGAACGGCTCCTGCCGCGACAAGGCATATTGCACCTCGCGCCAGACGTAATCGGCATCCTGCGCCAGGATCAGGCTGTTGTAGGTGAATTCATGGTTGTCCACCAGCCGCTCCGGCGGATACCCGGTCAGTTGCAGGCAACCGGCACTGACGAATTCCATGGTCCAGTCACGGTTGTTGCGACCGCGATAGATCAGCCCCGGCATGCTGTCGAGCAGGCTCATGCTGCTGCGCTGGCTCGCCTGTAAGGCAATCTCGCGCCGCTTGTGCGCAGTGACGTCGCCGGCCACCAGATAGAAACCCTGGGGCCCGCGCTTCAGGCTGACCTCGAACCAACGCAGTTCCCCCGAAGGGTGAACAAAACGCAGCCGCTGGTTGAAGGAGGTTTCGGGGCGTCGACGCAGTTCATGCAGGGCCTGACGCCACAACGACCGGTCTTCGTGGTGCACATAGTCGATGAGGTTGCGTTCCGTGCCTGGCAGGTCCATCAGCTCGACCCAGGCCAGGTTGAAGTGGGCAATCTGGCCGCTGTCGCCCAGTTCAAGCAACGCCGCCGGAAAGCGATCCATCAGGTGCAAGGGCAGTGTCTGCACAAATGCCTCTGGTCGTTCCATCATCTAATGACGCTCCTCGTGTCTCATCGACGCACCGTTGTGCACCCACGCCGCCAGCTCCAGGCGAGAGTGCAGGCTGAACTTCTGCAACAGATTCCTCACATAGATCTTGACCGTACCATCGCTGATCCCCAGTTCCCGACCGATCTGTTTATTGCTCATGCCGGCGCCGATCAGGGCCAGGGTCTGCCCCTCGCGCTCGGTGAGGTTGCCTGTGTCTGGCAGGTCCAGATCGTGAGTGGTCCGGCTCACCGACCCGCCCTGATCGGCCAGCAGGGCCACCAGAGTTGAATCCAGGACGATCGCGCCCTTGTGGCAATTGCGCATGTAGCTCAACAACGCATCGGGTTCGGTTTCCTTGAGCACGTAGCCACTGGCCCCCAGGCGCAAGGCCGTCAGCAGCTCGGCGCGATCCATCGACGCGGTGAGCACCACCACCTGGCAGTCGAGGCGCAACTGACGCAGTTCGTCGAGTACCTGCAAACCGCTCAAACCGGGCATGTGCAGATCGAGCAAGACTTGCTGCGGCGCCAGGCTCACGGCCAGGTTGATGCCTTCGCGACCGCTGGCCGCCTGCCCCACCACTTCGAAGTCGTCACTGGCGTCGAACAGCTGCGCCAGGCCTTTGCGAAACAATGGGTGATCATCGATCAGTAATAAGGTCGTGCAGTCCATCGAAACTCCCCTCTGGCAGGTCTTGGTGGCGGCGAAGGCCAAGGTGTACGCGGACCCCATGCGGGCGGATCGCTTCAATTGTCAGCCGGGCGCCAATGCTCGCGGCGCGCTCGCGGATAATCGCCAGGCCAAAGTGGTTTTCCTCCCCTGACGCCGGGCTCAGGCCGATGCCGTCATCCTCCACCGAAATAGAGGCATCACCGTCCTGGTTTTGCCGCAACTCGATGCGTACATGCCGCGCATGGGAATGGCGCACCGCGTTGGCCAGTGCTTCGCGAATGATCTGCAAAACCTGTAGCTCGGTGCCGGGGCTCAAGGCATCGTCAGCCAGGCGATTGTCCAGTTCGAAAACAATGATGCAGCGTCGCGAAAACTCCGCGATGGAGTCGGCCAGGGCCTGGCGCAGCGAGCGCCCGTCCATGGTCAGGCGAGCGTTAGTGATCAGCTCGCGCACCTGGCGCTGCAACTGGCTCAAGCCGACGCACAGTTCCTGCAACCCGGCGCTGGCCTGCACCGGCTCGCCCAACTGCGATTGCAGTAAACGCGCCTGGAACGACAGGTAACCCAACTGCTGAGCCACCGAATCGTGCAGCTCACGGGCCAACGCGCCGTGCCGGGACGTGGCCTGTTTGCGCTGTTGCTCGCGGGTGTAGCAGCGCAAGCGCACGGTGACGCCGACCGCCTGCGCCGCCTCCTCCAGCAACAGGCGCCAACTGGCGTGGACCGGTTGTGGGGTATCGAGCAACAACAGCCCTTTGCCCGAGTCGTCACTTGGCGGCAAGGCACACAGCAGGCGATGTACACCCCGTTGCCGGCAAGCGCCACAGACCTGCGCCGCCTCAGTCAGCGTCGAGTCACGCCAAGGGCAACGCGCTACGCCCTGACAGCTTTCGAGCAATCCGCGCCGCGCCGGCCCCAGGTCTTCGCCGCCCAGGATCAGATTGAGTTTGCAACTGGGTAGCAGTGCTTCGAAACGGTCCAGGAAACCCGACAAAGCACCGTCAGCGTGCGCCTGACACAAGGGCAATCCTGTCAGTAGTTTTCGCACGCTGCGCGCTTGGTCGGGGCGGATACGCCCCAACCAGAGCGGCCACCACTGCGGTCGTAGTCGCACTATGGATAACTCCCCGTCCGGTTGCTCAGCCCTGGGCAAAGACCAGCAACTTCCATGCCCCGATCAGGCGGGCGCACAAGGCTTATCTCCAAAGGCATAGCCCTTTTTCCGGATTGAGAAGATTTTCCCCATAGGAAAGTATCTTCCCCAACAGGAAACATTTTTCCAGTCAAACACGCCCTTTCCCGCCCTTCGACAGGCGCGGATCAGCCAGGAAAGCCCACATGACGGATAGACACTGCGCCGCCCCGGACCGACTTCACAGCCTCCCGTGCTATCGCCAGCCGCTGCCGCGTGAAAGCGCCACCCGGCACATCGTGGTCATGCAATCGGCGGCCGCCTGTTCCCCCATTGTCGGCACACTGGAACAGCCCCTGGTACTGAACGGCGAGAACGCCGACTTTGCCCGGCGCTTGCACCAGGTGCTGGTCAACGCCACCGTCGGCAGCCATCTCTACATCATGGGCGACGAGGCCTTTATCTGGCGCATCCACGGCGAGGCCCGCAGCGCCGGACTGGAAAATGCCGAGATCGACATCACCCGCACGTTACCTGGCCCGCGCCTGGTGTATTGCGTGCATTGTGGCCTGACCCAGGCTGCCGAGCCGGAACCGCGGTTAACCTGCATCGGTTGCGACGTCGGGCTGGAAGTGCGCGAACACTTTTCCCAACGCCTGGGGGCATACCTTGGCGTTTACAGCAACCCCGACCAGCCTTACGCCGGAGTAAGGCCATGAGCGTCGCGCTTGAGGTGCGGGTCAGCGCGGCAAGAATGCTCACCCCGGTGGTGCGCGAATTCACCCTGCAAGCTTGCACCGGACCACTGCCAGGATTCTCCCCCGGCAGCCACGTGCAGGTTCACCTGCCGCTGACCGAAGGCAAGGTGCGCAATGCCTACTCGCTGACCAGCGACCCTGCGGACAATCGGCATTACCGCATCGCCGTACGCCTGCAGGAAGCCTCTCGCGGCGGCTCGCACTACCTGCATCGGCACGTCCAGATCGGCGACACGCTGCAGATTTCGCCGCCGGCCAATCTGTTCGCGCTGCACTCGACCGCCGGCCTGCACATCCTGATCGCCGGAGGCATCGGCATCACGCCGTTCATGGCCTACATCGCGGCCCTGGAACAAAGCCAAGCCCCCTTCGAGTTGCATTACCTCTATCGCCCGGGCCTGAGCGATGCCTATGTCGAGGAGTTGCAACAGCGGCTGGGATCGCGACTGCACACCTACGCCTGCCGCCCGGACCTGAACCACATCCTGCGGGATCGGCCGATGGGCAGCCACGTTTACACCTGTGGTCCGCAACCGTTGCTCGATGCGGTTCGGCATCAGGCCAGTGTCCTTGGCTGGCCGCCCGGCCGGGTGCACTGGGAAGCCTTCAGTGCCGCAAAGCCAGGCCAGCCCTTTGACCTGGAACTGCTGCGCAGTGGCCGACGCCTGCGGGTCGGCGGCGAACAAAGCCTGCTCGAAGCCCTGGAATCCGCTGGACTGCAAATCCCCAACCTGTGTCGCGGTGGCGTCTGTGGCCAATGCATGACCCGCCACGTGGGCGGAAAAATCGAACACCGCGACAGCTTTCTGAGCCCCGCCGAACAGGCTGAATTTCTCATGCCCTGTGTTTCCCGCGGCTGCGGCCCTTGCGTTTCGCTGGACCTTTAGGAGTCGACCATGACCATTCAATCAAGCCCCGTGCAGAGTTACCGAGACGACTTCAGTTTTCGCAACAGCCCCGCGGCCATCCGCCGTTTTCCCTTTCCCTTCACTGAGGACAGCTACCTGTACTCGGTGAACATCGAACCGGCGACTTCCCGGGATCCGGGCTCGGTTTACCAGCACGGCTTCGATATCGATGAACACTACCGTTCGGAAATGGCCGAACGCGCCCTGGTGCTGGACAAGGATCCGCGCCGCTATCTGGTGATGCCGCACATGCAAGTGGCCGCCTGGGATGCGCTGCAGATGCTCATGGAACACCTCGCCGCCGACTATCCGCAGTGGTTCCAGCTGGCGCGTGACGGTGATCACTGGCATTGGCACAACACGCTGCTCAATATCGATCAGCACTTTGTCTTCGGTGACGCCACCAGCTTGCCCTGCGAGCCGCTGGAATTCATCGGCCGCCAGGTGCAGGGCGATTTTGCCCTGCTCGATCAGCGCGACGGCGATCTGTACATGGACGCCGGCCTGGTCACCAGCCCGGCCGACTGGTCCCTGGCCTTCGACGCCGGCATGAGCTTCAAGCAGTGGCATTCACCGGTGCCCATGGCCCATCAGATGGGCGTGTTCGACCGTGCGCTGAAGTACCTGCTCAACCTGCAAGTGGGCCAACCGGTGCGGCGCCTGAACTGGACGCTGACGATCAACCCGCGCCTGGACTCCTCGCCCGAAACTTTCCATGAATGGGGCGCCGATCGCGGCCGCATCAGCGCTGAAAACGTCGGGCAACAGGTGCATCTGCGCGTCGAAATGCAAGTGATGGCCCGTCTGCCGCGCAGTCACGCGGTGATGTTCAGCATTCGCACCTACCTGATCAGCATGGACGAACTGGTCACTCAACCCGGCTGGGGTTGTCGCCTGCACCGCGTGCTGCGCGACCTGCCCGAGCCGATTGCCGACTACAAAGGCATGAGCCGCTACCGACAGACCCTGGTCCAGTGGCTGAGCCGCTTCGACCAGGCCTGAACCCTGACCCACTTTCACCGACAAGGATCCTCACATGGCTCATTCATGGCGTATTTCTGCACTGGCCGAACGGCACCGCGCACTCGGCTCGAACCTGGAAGACTGGAACGGCATGGGCACTGCCTGGACCTATGCCAGCGACCTGGCCGATCACCATCAAGCGATCCGCACCCGCGCCGGGCTGATGGACGTTTCCGGGTTGAAGAAAGTCCACTACGTCGGCCCCCATGCCGAAAGCCTGCTGCAATGGGCCACGACCCGCGACATCGCCAAGCTCTACCCCGGCAAATCGGTGTATGCCTCGATGCTCGACGAGGAAGGCAAGTTCGTCGATGACTGCATCGTCTACCGCACCGGGCCTAACGCGTTCATGGTGGTCCACGGCGCCGGTAGCGGTCACGAAATGCTGGTGCGTTCATCCCAGGGCCGGCAAGTGGCGGTGCTGTTCGACGACGACCTGCACGACCTGTCGCTGCAAGGGCCGCTGGCGGTGGACTTTCTCGCCGAGCACGTCCCCGGGATTCGCCAACTGCCCTATTTCCATCACCTGCAAACCCGCCTGTTCGATCGCCCGGTGATGATCTCTCGCACCGGCTACACCGGCGAACGCGGCTACGAGATCTTCTGCAAGGCAGCCGATGCTCCGGCGCTGTGGGACAAGATCCTCGAACAGGGCGCGGGCCTGGGCATCATCCCCTGCGCCTTTACCGCCCTGGACTGGCGGCGGGTGGAAAGCTCGCTGATGTTTTTTCCCTACGACAACTCGCAGATGTACCCCTTCGCCGACCAGAAGGCCGGCGACACCCTGTGGGAAATGGGCCTGGATTTCACCGTTTCTCCAGACAAACGCGAATTTCGTGGCGCCGAGGAGCACTTCCGGTTGCGTGGCCAGGAGCGTTTCAAGATCACCGGCGTGTTGCTCGACGGTGTGCGCGCCGCCGAGGCTGGCGACACCCTGTGGCAGGGCAACCAGCAAGTCGGGGTGATCACCTGCGGCATGTATTCGCGCCTGAGCAAACGCTCCATGGCCATCGCCCGCATGAACGTCACCTGCTCGGTTCCCGGGATTGCCTTGCAGGTGCGTGGCAGCCAGGAAAGCGCCGCGGTGACCCATGCCCTTCCCTTCGACGACCCGGAAAAAACCAAGCGCACGGCCAAGGGCTGAGCCTCCACCACTTTGCACAGGGAGCCCCCGATGGACACCTCCAGCGAACACTACATTCTCAAGATCAACTGCCCGGCGGCGTCCGGCATCGTCGCCGCGATCAGTGCCTGCCTGGCCCGGCAACAGTGCTACATCAGTGAGCTCGCGCAATTCGACGACGAGTTCACCGGGCAGTTTTTCATGCGCGCGGTCTTTCGTTTCAACACCGGCGTGACCGGCGATATTGGCGCCCTGCGTGAAGACCTGGGCGACCTGGCCGGCGGCTTCGACATGCAGTGGCAACTGTTCTGCTCGAGCCAGCCGACCCGAGTGCTGCTGATGGTCAGCAAATTCGACCATTGCCTGACCGACCTGCTGTACCGCCACCGCAAGGGCGAGATGGACATGCACATCACTGCCGTGGTCTCCAATCACCTGGACCTGCGGGCCATGGCCGAACGTGAAGGCATTCGCTTCATCTACCTGCCGGTCACCAAGGACAGCAAGGCCAGCCAGGAAGTCGAGCTGATGCGCATTGTCGAGGACACCCAGACCGACCTGGTGGTGCTCGCCCGCTACATGCAGATTCTCTCCGACGGCCTGTGCCAGCAACTGTCCGGTCGGGCCATCAACATCCATCACTCGTTCCTGCCCGGTTTCAAGGGCGCCAAACCCTATCACCAGGCGTATGACCGGGGCGTGAAGCTGATCGGCGCGACCGCCCATTACGTCACCAGCGACCTCGACGAGGGGCCGATCATCGAGCAGGAAATCCAGCGCGTCGACCACACGCACCTGCCCGATTCGCTGGTTGCCATCGGCCGCGACACCGAAACCGTCGCCCTTTCCAAAGCCCTGAAATACCACCTGGAACACCGGGTGTTCATCAATCAGGACAAGACAGTGATCTTTCGCTGAAACCCTTCAGGAGGCACGCTCATGACACTACGCGTAGCAATCATCGGCGCCGGCCCGTGCGGCCTGGCTCAACTTCGCGCCTTCCAGTCAGCCCGCGACCAGGGCACCGCCATTCCCGAACTGGTGTGCTTTGAAAAACAGCAGGATTGGGGCGGCATGTGGAACTACACCTGGCGCACCGGTCTGGACGAGAACGGCGAACCGGTGCATGGCAGCATGTACCGCTACCTGTGGTCGAACGGCCCGAAGGAATGCCTGGAATTCGCCGACTACACCTTCGAAGAGCATTTTGGCCGCCCCATCGGCTCTTACCCGCCGCGGGAAGTGCTCTGGGATTACATCAAGGGCCGGGTCGAAAAAGCCGGGGTACGGGATTTCATCCGGTTCAACAACGTGGTGCGCCAGGTCACCTTTGACCAAGCGACTCGCCGCTTCACGGTGGTTGCCCACGACCACGGCAGCGATACCCAGACCTCGGAGCAGTTCGATTACGTGATCAACGCCTGCGGGCACTTTTCGACGCCGAAGATGCCGTACTTCCCCGGATTCGAGCAGTTCGGCGGGCGCATCCTCCACGCCCATGATTTCCGCGATGCACTGGAGTTCAAGGGCAAGGATCTGCTCATCGTCGGCAGCAGCTATTCTGCCGAAGACATCGGTTCCCAGTGCTACAAATACGGCGCCCGCAGCATCACCAGTTGCTACCGCACCGCGCCGATGGGCTATGACTGGCCCGCCAACTGGGAAGAAAAACCGTTGTTGCAGCGCCTGGAAAAAAACCGCGCGTACTTTATCGACGGCACCCACAAGCACGTCGATGCGGTGATCCTCTGCACCGGCTACAAACATCACTTCCCCTTCCTGCCGGACGAACTGTGCCTCAAGACCGATAACCGGCTATGGCCGATGAATCTGTACAAAGGCATTTTCTGGGAGCCCAACCCGCAACTGATCTACCTCGGCATGCAGGATCAGTGGTACTCGTTCAACATGTTCGACGCCCAAGCCTGGTACGCCCGCGATGTCATCCTGGGGCGCATTCAACTGCCCGGCCAGGCCGAAATGATCGCCGACAGCCGGCAATGGCACGAACAGGAACAGACACTGGAAACCAACCAGCAAATGTTCGAATACCAGGGCGCCTACATCCAGCACCTGGTGGACGCCACCGACTACCCGAACTTCGACATCGCCGCCGTCAATGAAACCTTCCTGCACTGGAAGCACGACAAAGCGGAGAACATCATGGGTTATCGCGACAAGTCCTATCGCTCGTTGATGACCGGAACCCAGTCACCGCCGCACCACACCCCTTGGTTGCATGCGCTGGACGACTCGATGGCGGCGTACCTCGCTGAGCCGCCGATGTCCGTCAAGTCGATCGGTTGACCCGGGAGCCCCACCATGAACGCACCTCGTGTTTCCCATCCGCGCGAGCCCGGACTCTTTGCCCGGGCCCCGGCCCTGGAGCGCTATCGGGTGGCGGCCGGCGGCCTGACGCTGGTGGCCTTGCAGCCCGGCGACAGCCTGCAAGTGATCGACCTTGAAGGTCAGCAATCCTGTGAACTGCTGGCCGTGGACACCCACGGTCACAGCGCGCTGGCGGCCTGGGCGTTGAGCGGTTCGGCGGCCTGCGAATTCATCGGCGCACGGCTCGCCGAACCGACCTTGCAAGCTCGACGTATCCACCAGGCGTTGCGCCGACGCGGCGTTGATCCGTACCAGTTGCCCAGTGCCGCTTCACTCTGGGACGAGGACAGCCCTGCCGACTTCAGCCGCCAGTTTGTCGCCAGCGATGAACTGTTGGTGATTGTCGCCGCGCCCGCCGGTCCCACGTCCGTCGATCGGCAATACCGGCCCAGCGAGCTGCGGTTGTGGGTGACTCGGGCCAATCCCTCGTCGCTGCTGCTCCCGGCATTACCCGAACCGTTGGGCGAGTTGCTCGACGAATTCACTCTTCACGCCGGCACCGCCCACAGCTACACGGTCGGCAAAGGGCAATACGTGCAGGTGCTCGACGTCGCCGGCCGCCAATGCTCGGACTTCGTCGCCCTCGATCGGCGGGCGTTGGATCGCGGCCAGGAACTGGACCTGGACCAGACCGTTACCCGCACCTTGAACGGCAGCGCCTACCCGGCACCGGGGCTGTTCTCGAAGTTTTTCGACCGGCAGATGCAACCGATGCTGGAGGTGGTGCATGACACCGTCGGCCGCCACGATTCCTTCGCCCTGGCCTGCGCCGCGCGCTACTACGAGAGCCATGGCTACTTCGGGCATGACAACTGCAGCGACAACCTGAGCCGGGCCTTGGCGCCCCATGGGGTCGAGGCTCGCAGCGGTTGGCCGGCGATCAATTTGTTCTTCAACACCGGGATCGACGCCCACCAGCAGATGACATTGGACGAACCGTGGTCGCGTCCCGGCGATTACGTGCTGCTGCGGGCCATGACCGATCTGCTGTGTGGCAGCACCTCATGCCCGGATGACATCGACCCGGCCAACGGCTGGAACCCGACCGATATCCATGTCCGCATCTACAGCGAAAAGGAGCGTTTTTCCATCGCCATGAGTACTCGAACCACGGCCGATGCCGACCCGATCCTCACCCGTGAGTCCGCGTTCCACTCACGCACCAGCGCCTTGACTGGCAGCTTTACCGACTACCGAAACTGGTGGCTGCCGCTGCGCTACGACGGCTATGGCGCCATCGAGGAATACCTCGGTTGCCGCGAACGCGTCGCGGTGATGGACCTGACCGCCCTGCGCAAATTCGAAATCCTCGGCCCCGACGCCGAAGCCTTGTTGCAGTACTGCCTGACTCGGGATGTGCGGCGCCTGGCGGTGGGTCAAGTGGTGTACTCGGCGATGTGCCACGAGCATGGCGGCATGCTCGACGATGGCACCCTGCTGCGCCTGGGCCCGGATAATTTCCGCTGGATCTGCGGTGAGGATTACGCCGGAGTCTGGCTGCGCGAACAGGCGCAAAGGCTCGGCATGAAGGTCTGGGTCAAATCCGCCAGCGAGCAGATTCACAACCTGGCCGTCCAGGGCCCGATGAGTCGTGAACTGCTAAAGCAGATGGTCTGGACCCCAGCGACCCAACCGAGCCTGGAAACCCTCGGCTGGTTCCGCTTCCTGGTGGGCCGCCTGGATGGTTACGACGGCTGCCCGCTGATGATCTCGCGCACCGGTTACACCGGCGAACTGGGCTACGAAGTCTGGTGCCAGCCCGAAGATGCCGAGCGGGTCTGGGACCGGATCTGGCAACTGGGCCAACCGCTGGGCCTGGTACCGCTGGGCCTGGAAGCACTGGACATGCTGCGCATCGAAGCCGGACTGATTTTCGCCGGCTACGAGTTCAGCGACCAGACCGATCCTTTCGAGGCAGGTATCGGTTTTTCTGTGCCTATGAACAGCAAAACCGACGACTTCATCGGCCGCGATGCGCTGTTGCGGCGCAGTGCCCATCCCGCCCAGAAGCTGGTGGGCCTGCAACTGAGTGGCAACGAAGCCGCCCACCACGGTGACCCGGTGTATCGCGGCCGGGCCCAGGTCGGGGTCATCACCAGTGCCTGCCGCTCGCCGCTGCTGGCCAGCAACATCGCGCTGTGCCGGGTCGACGTGGCCTGCGCCGACGTCGGCACGACGCTTGAGATCGGCAAAGTCGATGGCCTGCAGAAGCGCATCAGCGCCGAGGTCACCGCAGCGATTTTCTACGACCCGCAAAAGAGCCGGGTGCGCAGTTGATCGACCAGACGGACCTGGGCGCCACCCTAACTTTGACTGCCCCCACTACTCCGCTACTCAGACATGGGAATACGAAGATGGAAGCGACTACGTTCGAGACCGTACCGCAGGCCGCCAGCTCAGTTGGCAGCCTGCACCGCAAGATCGATTGGCGCGGGGCTTTCTGGGTTGCCAGTGGCGTGCCCGCGCTGGTGCTGTTTTCAATCGGCGCGATTGCCGCCACAGTGGGCAAACCGGCCTGGATCGTCTGGATCGTGTCGATCCTGTTCGGGTTTATCCAAGCCTTCACCTATGCCGAAATCGCCGGACTGTTCCCGCACAAATCCGGCGGCGCCTCGGTCTATGGCGCAGTCGCCTGGGTACGCTACAGCAAGCTGATCGCACCGGTTTCGGTGTGGTGCAACTGGCTGGCCTGGTCGCCGGTGCTGTCGATCGGTTCAGGGCTGGCAGCCGGCTACATACTCACCGCACTGTTTCCCGCCGACGCGTTGATCAATACCTGGCAATTGACCCTGCTCGATCTGGGTTGGATCAAGAGCGGCCTGTCGTTGCGGATCAACGCGACATTCGCCATCGGTCTGTTGATCCTGCTGACGGTGTTCGCCGTGCAGCATGGCGGCATTCTGCGCTCGGCGCGCCTGACCCTGGTGCTCGGCGTGACATCGCTGATCCCCTTGCTGCTGGTGGGCGTGGTGCCGTTGCTCACCGGCGATGCGGCCCAGGCCAATTTCCTGCCGTTGTACCCCCTGGCCCATGATGATGCCGGGCAAGTGATCGATGGGCCCTGGGATCTGTCCGGCTGGACACTGATGGCCGGCGGTCTGTTCATGGCCGCGTGGTCCACCTACGGCTTCGAAACGGCGGTGTGCTACACACGGGAATTCAAAGACCCCAAGCGCGACACGTTCAAGGCGATTTTCTATGCGGGCCTGCTGTGCATTCTGGTGTTCACCCTGGTACCCCTGGCGTTTCAAGGCAGCCTGGGACTCGGCCAACTGGTGACACCGGCCGTGCTGGACGCCAGCGGTGCAGTGGTTTCGCCGGCAGTCTACAGCGGCCTGCTGTCGCCCGCGATCTACAGCGGCATGGGCGTCGGCCAGGTGATGGCGGACAGTATCGGCGGCGGTAAACTGGTCGCCAACATCGTGCTGATCATGCTGGTCCTGGCCACCCTGCTGGCGATCATGACGTCGATGTCCGGCTCATCGCGCACCTTGTACCAGGCGTCGGTGGATGGCTGGCTGCCGAAGTACCTGGGCCGCACCAATGAACACGGCGCGCCCACCGCCGCGATGTGGACCGACCTGTGTTTCAACCTGCTGCTGTTGCTGATGTCCGACTATGTCTTCGTGCTCGCGGCGTCCAACGTCAGCTACATCATCTTCAACTTCCTCAATCTCAACGCAGGCTGGATCCATCGTCTGGATCGTCCCGACTGGATACGCCCGTACAAAGCCCCTACCGTGCTCCTGGCGGCCGGTGGTGTGCTGAGCTTCGTCAACCTGGCCTGCATGGGGCTGGGCGCCGATATCTGGGGCGCGGGAACCCTGATGACCGGCCTGCTGCTGGCGCTGTTGATCCTGCCAGTGTTCTGCTACCGCCACTATGTGCAGGACAACGGACACTTCCCCGAAGCCATGCTTAACGATCTCTACGTCCAGGCTGATACGGGTCAAAAACGCGCGGGCTGGTTGCCTTACCTCACGCTGGTCGCAGGTGTTCTTGTGGTGTACGGCAGCCATCAATTGGTAGTCTGAACACCCTTTGCTTGCAGATCCCTGATGAATCATCGAGGCGCAACGACGCCTCGGTGATTATTTCGCCCCTCTATCATCCAAGACAACGGTGACTCTTTTGATCGGCACCACCCCCGCACTTGCTCGCGATATCGACGGCAAGGCCATCTCCGCCCTGGTTCTCGACGAGGTTCGAGAAGAGGTTCTGGCCCTCGCGCACCGGCACATCTACCCCGCCCTGGCTGTATTGTTGGTGGGCGAAGATCCGGCCAGCGAGGTTTACGTGCGCAACAAATTGCTGCGGGCCAAGGAAGTCGGCATTCGCTCCCTGGAGTACCGTCTGCCAGCCAATGCCAGCCAGCACCAGGTACTGGAACTGATTGCCCACCTGAACGCCGATGTCACGGTGAACGGCATTCTGGTGCAGTTGCCGTTGCCGGGACATATCGACGAAGCGGCAGTCATCCAGGCCATCGACCCGGTCAAGGACGTGGACGGTTTTCATCGCGAGAACGTCGGCGGCCTGGTGCAAGGCATGGAAGTGCTGACACCCTGCACGCCCAGCGGCTGCATGCGTCTACTGCACGAAACCTGCGGCGATGTGAGCGGCTTGCACGCCGTGGTCGTCGGGCGCTCGAACATCGTCGGCAAGCCCATGGCGACCTTGTTGTTGCAGGCTCACTGTTCGGTCAGCGTGGTGCACTCACGCAGCGTCGATGCCCCGGCGTTGTGTCGACTGGCCGATATCGTCGTCGCGGCGGTAGGCCGTCCCGGGCTGATCGATGCCAGTTGGCTCAAGCCTGGCGCCGTGGTGATCGATGTCGGGATCAATCGCATTACGGACGAATCCGGCAGCCATCTGGTGGGTGATGTCGACTACGCCAGCGCGCGCACCGTCGCCAGCGCAATCACGCCAGTACCCGGTGGCGTCGGGCCGATGACCATTGCCTATCTGCTGAAGAACACCCTGATCGCCAGCCAGTTGCAGCATGCGGCCCAGGCCCGCGGGCAGACATCTGCCAGCCATCTGGTGGTGAGTTGAGCACAATGCGTACGACCCGTTCGAGGGTGTAATGCTGTTTACTTGATCGTTCCCGGAGATTCTGATCTTCCGTTCCTAGCGTGTTTTTTGGGTGGGATTGGTGTGTATATCCGTTACCGCAAAAACGGATATGCACGCCAAACCATATAAATATCGGGCCTTCTCAAATAAAGCCAAAAACAACCGTAACTATCAGTGGTTGTAAGCACGCTCGTTGTGTTCAGCCAGGTCCAGCCCCATCTCCTCCACCGACTCATCGGCGCGCAAACCGATCACCGCGTTGATCACCTTGAGAATGACCCAACTGATGACAAAACAGTAAACCGTCGTCAGCAGTACGCCTTTGATTTGCGCCACGACCTGAGCCCCCATGGTCACGCCTTCGACCAATCCCCCCACCGACGGCACACAGAACACCCCGGTCAACACCGCGCCGATCATCCCGCCAATGCCGTGCAAGCCGAACACGTCGAGGCTGTCGTCATAACCGAAGCGCCGCTTGAGCACGGTGACACTCAGGTAGCAGAACACTCCACACAACAAACCGATGGCCAACGCACCGCCGACGCCGACATACGCGCACGCCGGCGTGATGCCCACCAGACCCGCCAAGGCACCACTGGCCAAGCCCAAAGCACTCGGTTTGCCAACCTTGAACCACTCGGTGAACATCCAGCCGAGAATACCGGCGCACGCCCCCAATTGGGTGTTGAGCATGACGATGCCAGAAGTGCCGTTGAGGCCACCGCCGGAACCGATGTTGAAACCGAACCAGCCCACCCAGAGCATCGCCGCACCGGCCATGGTCAGGCTCAGGTTGTGGGCGGGCATCGGCGTGTTCTGGTAGCCCTTGCGCTTGCCGAGAATCAGGCACGCGGCCAAAGCGGCGACACCGGCATTGATGTGCACGGCGGTGCCACCGGCGAAATCGAGTACGCCCCAGTTGTGCATCAAAGCGCCCGCGCCTCCCCAGACCATATGCGCCACCGGGGCGTACACCAGGGTGAACCACAACGCCATGAACCACAGCGCCGCCGAAAACTTCATGCGTTCGGCGAATGCACCGGCAATCAGCGCCGGGGTGATGATCGCGAAGGTCATCTGGAAGGTCACGAATACACCTTCCGGAATATCCCCAACCAGGCTCTCCGGGGTCATGCCCGCCAGAAAGGCCCGGCTCAAACCACCGACGAAACTGTTGAACGTCACCTGCCCCTCGATCATGCCGGTGCTGTCGACCACCATGCTGTAGCCATAGATTACCCACAGCACGCCGACCAGGCCGGCGATGCCGAAGCATTGGGTGAACAGCGAAAGCATGTTCTTTGCCCGGACCAAGCCACCGTAAAACAATGCCAGTCCCGGTAGACACATGAACAGCACCAGCACCGCGGCAGTGACCATCCAGGCGGTGCTGCCGGTGTTCAAGGCGGGTGCATCGGCGGCCTGGGCCAAGGGCGCAAATGCACCGGCCGCCAATAAACCGAGAAGGGATTTGCCGAGAAGACGATTGACCATGTTCAAAGCTCCTGCAAAGAAAGGTGAGTGTCGGGCAGCGAGCAATAGAGAATGAGATACGGGCCTTTTCGGCCTCTCGAATATAAATGCCATGAACAGGACTTGTGGGAGCGGGCTTGCTCGCGAAAGCGGTGGGTCAGCTTGCAGCAGTTTTGACTGTGCCACCGTCATCGCGAGCAAGCTCGCTCCCACAGGTTTTTCCGGGGCGTTCACAAGCATCGCGCACGCCACAGATCCCTTGTGGGAGCGAGCCTGCTCGCGATAGCGGCGGGTCAGCTTGCAGCAGTTTTGACGGTGCCGCCGTCATCGCGAGCAGGCTCGCTCCCACAGGTTTTTCCGGGGCGTTCACAGGCATCGCGCACGCCACAGATCCCTTGTGGGAGCGAGCCTGCTCGCGATAGCGGCGGGTCAGCTTGCAGCAGTTTTGACGGTGCCGCCGTCATCGCGAGCAGGCTCGCTCCCACAGGTTTTTGTCAATAACCGGTACCAGAGCCTGGAACCCAGTTGGTCCCCGCCAACGGCACCCGGGCCATGGCCGCTGACTCCACCGTCAACGCCACCAGATCCTCGGGGTCGAGGTTGTGCAGGTGCGACTTGCCGCAAGCCCGGGCCATGGTCTGGGCTTCCAGCACCAGGACGCGCAGGTAGTTGGCCAAGCGGCGGCCCCCCTCCACCGGATCCAGTCGCTTGGACAGCTCCGGGTCCTGCGTGGTGATCCCGGCCGGGTCGCGACCGTTCTGCCAGTCATCATAAAAGCCGGCCGCCGAGCCGATCTTCTTCAGCTCTTCATCCAGGCGCGGGTGGTTGTCGCCCAGCGCGATCAGTGCTGCGGTGCCGATGGCCACCGCATCCGCGCCCAGTGCCATGGCCTTGGCCACATCGGCACCGTTGCGAATTCCGCCAGAAACGATCAGCTGGACCTTGCGATGCATGCCCATCTCCTGCAAAGCCTGTACCGCTTGCGGGATGGCCGACAAAATCGGAATCCCCACGTGCTCGATAAAGACCTCCTGGGTCGCCGCTGTCCCGCCTTGCATGCCATCGAGCACGATCACATCCGCTCCGGCCTTCACGGCCAGCTTGACGTCGTAGTACGGCCGGCTGGCACCGATTTTCACGTAGATCGGTTTTTCCCAATCAGTGATTTCGCGGATCTCGGCAATCTTGATCGCCAGGTCATCCGGGCCGGTCCAATCGGGGTGACGACAGGCACTGCGCTGATCGACACCAATCGGCAAGGTGCGCATGCCGGCGACGCGCTCGGTGACTTTCATCCCCAGCAACATACCGCCGCCACCGGGTTTGGCGCCTTGCCCCAGGACGATTTCGATCGCGTCAGCCTTGCGCAGATCGTCCGGGTTCATGCCGTAGCGCGACGGCAAGTACTGATAGACCAAATGCTGCGACTGGCCGCGCTCCTCCGGGGTCATGCCGCCGTCACCGGTGGTGGTGCTGGTGCCCGCGATGGTCGCGCCACGGCCCAGGGCTTCCTTGGCATTGGCCGACAACGCACCAAAACTCATGCCGGCGATGGTCACCGGAATCTTCAAGTGGATCGGCTTCTTGGCAAAGCGGTTGCCGAGGATCACATCGGTGCCGCATTTCTCCCGATAGCCTTCCAACGGGTAACGCGAAACACTGGCGCCAAGCAGCAGCAAGTCATCGAAGTGCGGCAGCTTGCGCTTGGTGCCGCCGCCGCGAATATCGTAGATGCCGGTCTCGGCGGCACGCTGGATTTCCTGGATGGTCAGACGATCGAAGGTGGCTGACTCGCGCAGTACGGGTGCCGCTTTTTGGCTGGTGAGGTCGCTCATATCTGTTCTCCTCGCGCGGATCAGTACGCGGACGCGTTATCGACTTTGAAGTTGTACAGCTGACGGGCCGAACCGTAGCGCTTGAAGTCAGCCGCCTTGTGCGCGAAACCGGCACGGTTCAACAGGTCCTGGAGTTCTTGGAGGTGCTCGGCACGCATCTCTTTCTCGATGCAATCGGAGCCCAGGGACTCCACATTGCCCTTCACGTAGATGTGGGTCTCGTACAAGGAATCACCCAGCGCATCGCCGGCATCACCGCAGACCACCAATCGCCCGGCCTGGCCCATGAAGCAGCTCATGTGGCCGATGCTGCCGCCTACGACAATGTCGATGCCCTTCATGGAAATTCCGCAACGCGCGCCGGCATCCCCTTCAATCACCAGCAGCCCGCCATGGGCCGTGGCACCGGCCGCCTGGGAGGCGCTGCCTTTGACGCGGACGTAGCCGGACATCATGTTCTCGGCGCAACCGACACCGACGTTGCCGTGGACGGTGATCGAGGCTTTCTGATTCATACCCGCGCAGTAGTAGCCGGCGTGACCCTGGATATCGATGGACAGCACTTCGTTCACCCCGACCGCGAGGTTGTGCTTGCCGTCCGAATGCGTCACCACCCATTCGCGGTCTTCAACGTTGCTGACCTGGTCGTGCAACGCCTGATTGAGTTCACGCACAGTGGCAGTGGAAAGATCGATGGTTTTCATGTGTGCGCCCCTTAAGCTGACTCGCGTTCCCAGATGTACATAGTGGCCGGTACCGGCTCCCAGACCTTGGCATGCTCGATACCCGGCAGGCTCGACAGGGCCTGATACTCGGAGGCCATGGCGACGTAATCGTCGGTCTCGGCGAGGATCGCCGGCTTGCAGGCAATCGGGTCGCGGATTACGGCAAAACCGTTGCGGGTGCCGATGGCGAAGGTGAAGAAACCGTCCAGATCCTCCAGCGAATGATCCAGCGCTTCTTTCAATGAGTCGCCCTGCTGCAGGCGCCAGGTCAGGTAGCCGGCGGCCACTTCGGTGTCGTTGTCGGTCTCGAAGTGAATGCCTTCGCGCTTGAGTTCCTGACGCAGGCGGAAGTGATTGGACAGCGAGCCGTTGTGCACCAGGCACAGGTCAGCGCCAGTAGAGAACGGGTGACTGCCTTCCATGGTCACCGCGCTTTCAGTGGCCATGCGGGTGTGGCCGATGATGTGGCTGCCCTTCATGCCGGCCAGGCCGAAGCGTTGGGAAATTTCCTGGGGCAAGCCCATTCCCTTGAGGATTTCGATGCTCTGGCCAGCGCTCATGATGCGCACGTTTGGCGCCAGTTCGGCGAGGGCCAGACGTACCGCCGTCTCTTCGGCATTGACCTTGAGCACGGCAGCGCTGGCGTTCTGGAACCAGTCCAGCGAGCAGCCAAGGCGCCCTTCCAGCTCACCCATCAGGGTTTTCCAGTCGAAACCGTCGGTGGTCGCCTGCAGGGTCAGCTTGATCCAGCCGTCGGCCACCTCATCGCCATAAATGGCGAAGCCGGCACTGTCCGGACCACGATCGGTCATGGCCTGCAACATTGGTTCGAAGAGCTTGCCGAGCTGGGACTCCAGCTGCGGATTTTTCAGGTAAAGACCTACGATCCCACACATATCAAGTCTCCTTCGGAGGCAGTGAACACTCGACGCCGTGCCGGGTGCCCGAATGGTTGTCAAAACACTGGGTTAGAAAAATTCGGTGTAGCGCTGGATCTCCCAGTCGGAGACATGGCGGCTGTATTCCACCCATTCCATGCGCTTGAGCTTGATGAACTCACCTACGATCTGCGGGCCCAGCACCTCAGCGAACAGCGGGTCGGCTTCCAGGGCGTCACAGGCTTCCTTGAGCGATTGCGGCAGGGTCTTGATGCCTCGCGCGGCGATCTGTTCCAGGCTCAGGCTGTAGAGGTTCTCATTGCAGACATGGTCGATTTCCAACTGGCGATCGATGCCATCCAGGCCGGCGGCGATGATCGCGGCGCTGACCAGGTAGGGATTGCAGCCGGCGTCCGGCAGGCGGAACTCCAGGCGGCCGTAAGGCACCCGTACCATGGCCGAACGGTTGTTGGCGCCGAAGGCGATAAAGGCCGGCGCCCAGGTCGCGCCGGACAACGAATTACCGACCACCAGCCGCTTGTAGGAGTTGACCGTCGGCGCGGCGAAGGCACACAGCGCCGGGCCATGGGCCAGCAGGCCGGCGGCAAAGTGATAAGCCATTTTCGACAGGCCCATGCCGCTGGGGTCGCTGGCATCATGGAACAGGTTCTTGTTCTCGGCGCTGCTGATCGACAGGTGAAAATGCATGCCATTGCCGGCGCGTTTCGGGTCGGGCTTGGGCATGAACGAGCAGATCATGCCCAGGTCATTGGCGATTTCGCCGGCAGCCATGCGAAAAAACGTGAAGCGATCCGCCGAGGTCATGGCGTCGCTGTAGGTGTAGTTGATCTCGAACTGGCCGTTGGCGTCTTCGTGGTCAATTTGATAGACCTCGAAATCCACTGCCTGCAAGGCTTCGGTCAGCCGCTCCAGGAAAACACGGGAGCGCGACAGGCCTTTGTAGTCATAACAAGGCTTGTCCAGGTTGTCGCTGGGGTCCACCAGTTGCAGTTTGCCCTGTGCGTCGCGGCGCATCAGGTTGAACTCGGGCTCCAGGCCGGTGTTGAGCGTCCAACCCTTTTCTGCCAGGCGCTGCACTTGTTGCTGCAACACATAACGGCTGTCATACGGATGGGGCTTACCGTCGACATGACCGATGCACACCACTCGCCCGTAACCCGGCTGCCAGGGCACCGGGGTCAGGGTGGACAAATCACCGCGGGCCATGAAGTCCGGCCCGTGGGGCTCCATGCCCATGCCGCTGATCGCGAATCCGGCAAAACCCGCCCCCTCTTCAGCCACGGCCTTGAGCCCACAGATAGGCACCGACTTGGTTTTGGCCGCCCCGTGAATATCCACAAATTGCGCAAGCACGTACTTGATTGCGTGCTTGTCGATGATGCGCTGGGTTTCTGCTGGCAACATTGCTCGTCACTCCTCGCGAAAGGCAAAACAGTGTGGATGGCCTTGACTGACTTTTTATTCCTAAAAAGAAAGTTAGTTTCCCAATAGGAATGCAAGGCCCTTGCCAGATTCGCGAGTGAAGCGCCGTCGCTCCCAGAAAAGCGCTTTTGTGCTGTATATATGGGAAAATTCTTTTCCCAGTGGGAATATCGCTCGACAGACGCGAGCCGAACGCCGCCATTTGCACTTTCTCAGTGCGAAACTAATATTACTGAACGGAAAGTGTGCAGGATTTGATGACTATGCCGACCGAAACCGCCCCGCGCCTCAAGCTTGAGCAATACCTGGGCTTGCAGATCAAGCGCCAGCGCCAGGCCCAGGATCTGAAATTGTCTGACGTGGCCAAGATTGCCGATATCAGCCAAGGCATGTTGAGCAAGATCGAAAACGCCCAGGTGTCCACCAGCCTCGACACCCTGAGCCGTCTGTGCGACGTGCTCGGCCTGCCTCTGTCCAAGTTGTTCAGCGAATACGACCAGCAAGATGGCAGTGCGCTTCTGGTCAAGGCTGACCAGGGCATGGAAGTGGTGCGCCGTGGCACCGAGAAAGGCCATACGTACCATCTGCTCAACCATACCCGCGGGCCGAAGAAAAGCTTCGAGGCCTATATGGTCAGCATGGATGACGCGAGTGAGGAGTTTCCGACCTTCTCTCACCCCGGCACCGAATTCCTTCACTTGCTCGAAGGCGAACTGATCTATCGTCACGGCAATCAGCTTTACCGCATGGAAGCCGGCGACAGCCTGACGTTCGAAGGCGAAATCCCCCACGGCCCCGAGCAACTGGTGCAGGTGCCTATCCGCCTTTTGTCGATCATGAACTACGGCAACGACAAAGAGTAACGCCTCCCTCCCGATGCATGAAGATCAACCTGTGGGAGCGGGCTTGCTCGCGAATGCGATGTGTCAGTTGTCATCTATATCAACTGACAGAGCGCATTCGCGAGCAGCCCGCTCCCACATTTTTGACCGCGTTCGACCGACGGAAACGAGTCGCCTTCCTTCGCAAAAAATTCCCCTCAGTTAAAAAACTTTCCCAAACCTCTAGACGTCCAGCCTCCACTCCCCTATAAAGCCATTTCAGGAATATTTTATTCCCAACAAGAAAATAAGCTCATGGATGAGCCTGCCGCCCGTTGATGATTTTTTTCGCTATGCGATGAGCTGCCGCCATCATCCCGAGGACGTGTCATGCAACACGAAAAAAACCATTTCATCATCAAGATCACCTGTCCTGCGGTGTCCGGCATCGTCGCTGCCGTCACCACCTATCTGGCGGACAACCGTTGCTACATCGGGGAGATGGCGCAATTCGACGACGACTTCAGCGGTCGTTTTTTCATGCGTGCGGTGTTTCGCTTCAACGACGGCCACTCAGGCGACCTGCAACAGATCAAGGACGGTTTCGCCCAGGTCGCCCAAGCCTTCGACATGACCTGGGAATTGCATGACACCCGCGAGCCGATGCGCGTGTTGCTGATGGTCAGCAAGTTCGACCACTGCCTGACCGACCTGCTCTACCGCTACCACAAGGGCGAGATGGACATGACCATCACTGCCATCGTCTCCAACCACCTCGACCTGCGCCCGATGGCCGAACGCGAAGGTATTCGCTTCATTTACCTGCCAGTGACCAAGGAGACCAAGGCCCGGCAGGAAGCCGAGCTGATGAAGATCGTCGACGACACCGGCACCGAGCTCGTGGTGTTGGCGCGCTACATGCAGATTCTTTCCGATGACCTGTGCAGGCAACTCTCGGGCCGGGCGATCAACATTCACCATTCGTTCCTGCCCGGCTTCAAAGGCGCCAAGCCTTATCACCAGGCCTACCAGCGTGGCGTGAAACTGATTGGCGCCACCGCTCATTACGTCACCAGCGACCTCGATGAGGGACCGATCATTGAGCAGGAAGTGCAGCGCGTCGACCACGTCTACCTGCCTGACGACCTGGTGGCCACCGGCCGTGACACCGAAACCGTAGCCCTGTCCAAGGCGGTCAAATACCACCTGGAGCACCGGGTTTTCCTCAATCAGGACAGAACGGTGATCTTCCGGTGAACACGCACAAACTGATCGACGGCAAAGCCACCGCCGCCCGCGTGCTGGTGCAGGTCCGCGAGGACGTAGCGCGTCTGCGCGAGCGCGCCATTCAACCGGCGCTGGCGGTGATCCTGGTGGGCAGCGATCCAGCCAGCCAGGTCTATGTGCGCAACAAGATCCTGCGCGCCGAAGAGGTGGGTATCCGCTCGCTGGAACATCGGCTGCCCATGGATACCAGCACTGAGCAGTTACTCATTCTGATCGCCCGATTGAATGCCGATCACTCGATCCACGGCATTCTTCTGCAACTGCCACTGCCCGCTCATATCGATGAATTACGGGCACTGGAGGCAATCGCACCGGACAAGGACGTCGACGGATTCCACAGTCAGAACGTCGGCGGCCTCAGCCAGGGTCGTACGGTACTCGCACCTTGCACCCCCAGTGGTTGTTTGTATTTGCTGGAGCAAACCTGTGGTGATCTGCGCGGTAAGCACGCAGTAGTGATCGGCCGCTCGAACATCGTCGGCAAACCCATGGCCGCGCTGTTGCTGCAGGCCGATTGCTCGGTGACCGTCTTGCATTCGCGCAGCCCGGATCCCCAGGCGCTGTGCCGGCAGGCCGACATCGTCATCGCCGCCGTGGGTCGTCCCCGGCTGATCGACGCCAGTTGGCTCAAGCCTGGCGCCGTGGTGATCGACGTCGGCATTAACCGCATCGAAGACGATGGCCGCAGCCGTCTGGTGGGCGATGTCGACTTCGACAGCGCCCTGGCCCATGTCGCGGCGATCACCCCGGTGCCCGGTGGTGTCGGCCCGATGACCATTGCCTTCCTGATGAAAAACACTGTCACCGCAGCCCTTGCACAACACCAGGCCCAACGCAGCCAATCGGAGGCCCTATGCCATTCAATCTATTGAAATACGGGCTGAGTTCGGAGTACCCGGTGGAAGTGGATTTGCCGCCACCCCGCGAACTCAAGTCGAGCTATGACGTGGTGATCATTGGTGCCGGTGGCCACGGCCTGGCCATCGCGTACTACCTGGCCAAGTACCACGGCATCACCAACGTCGCGGTGTTGGAGAAGTCCTACCTGGGCGGCGGCAATACCGCGCGCAACACGGCGGTGATCCGCTCCAACTACCTGACCAGCGAAGGCGTGCGCTTTTATGCCGAGTCAGTGCGGATGTTCCAATCGCTGTCCAACGAATTCGATTTCAACATCATGTACTCCGAGCGCGGCCAACTGACCCTGGCCCACACCGACGCCACGGTGCGGTCGTTCCGCCAGCGCGCCGAAGTCAACAAGCACTTCGGCGGCCGCAGCGAGATGATCGACCGCCAGCAGATCCGTGAACTGGTGCCCAGTCTCAACCTCGATCCCGGCCACTTGCCGGTACTCGCCGGCCTGTGGCACATCGACGGCGCCACCGCCCGCCACGACGCTGTGGCCTGGGGTTACGCCAAACAAGCCGCCAAGCGTGGCGTGGAAATCCATCAGCTCACCGAAGTCCAGGACCTGATCATCGAAAACGGCACCCTCACCGCGGTCAAGACCAACCGCGGCACCATCAAGTGTGGTTGCGCGGTGCAGGCGATTGCCGGGCACAGTTCGCTGCTGATGGCCAAGGCCGGGATTCGTTCGCCGATCCAGACCTTTCCGCTGCAAGCGATGGTCACGCAGCCGTTCAAGCCATTTCTCGATCCTCTGGTGAGCTCCTCTGCCTTGCACTGCTATGTGCAGCAAACGAGTCGTGGCGAGGTGGTGTTTGGCGGCGGTTCCGACCCCTATCCGCTGTTCAATACCCGTTCCACGCTCGATTTGAAGGAAAGCCTGCTGGCCCATGCCATCGAGATGTTCCCGTTCCTGGCCAACGCCAAGCTGATGCGCCAATGGGCCGGGATCACCGACATGACCCCGGACTACAGCCCGATCATGGGCCTGTCACCGGTGAACAATTACTACCTCGACGCGGGCTGGGGCACCTGGGGCTTCAAGGCCACGCCGATCTGCGGCAAGACCATGGCCGAGTTGGTCGCCAGCGGCGGCAAGGTGCCGGAGCTGATCAAACCCTTCGGCCTCGAACGTTTCTCGACCTTCCAGCAAGTCAACGAAATGGGCGCCACGGCGGCCAGTCACTGACGCAGAGCAGACTATGAAAATCATGAATTGCCCGCTCAACGGGCCGCGCAATATCAGCGAGTTCACCTATGGCGGCGAATTCAAACCCATGCCCGACCCGGTCACGTGCAGCGACGGCGAATGGGCGGACTACGTGTTCAACACCGACAACCTCGCCGGCGTGGTGCGTGAATGGTGGATGCACACCCCCTCCAGCTACTGGTTTCTCGCCGAGCGGCATACCGTCACCGACGAAATCCTGCGGACCTTCGATCCCAAGGAACTCTTCAGCACCCGTGTCGAATTCAACGCCGCTGCCAAGGAGATCGCAGGATGAAGCGCCTACCCGCCCCCATGGGCTTGTTGATCGACCGTAATCAGCCGCTGGATTTCAGTTTCGACGGGCAGCGCTACCAAGGCTTGCAAGGCGACAGCATCGCCAGCGCCCTGTTGGCCAACGGGCGTTTCCTGATCTCCCGCTCGTTCAAATACCATCGCCCACGCGGCCCGCTGACCATGGCCGGCCAGGACGCCAACAGCCTGGTACAACTGCCCCAGGAACCCAATGTGCTGGCCGATGCTCACGCGCTGTCCGCGGGTTTGCAGGTGACGGCGCAGAACGTCAGCGGCTCGCTGGATAACGACCGCGACGCCTACCTGGGCAAGTTCTCCAAATTCATGCCGGTGGGTTTCTACTACCGCTCGTTCTACAAGCCCAAGGGCATGTGGAAAGTCTGGGAACCGATCATTCGCAAGAAGGCCGGCCTCGGTGTACTCGACCTGAAGTTCCAGCCGGATTACTACGACAAGGCCTACCTGTTTACCGACGTCGCCGTCATCGGTGCAGGTCCCGCCGGGCTGCACGCCGCCCTGACCGCCGCCAACGCCGGAGCCAAGGTGTTGCTCATCGAGCAACAGCCGGTTCTCGGCGGGTCGCTGACCTATGCCCGCTTCGACATCGACGGCAACAAGGCTGAAAACCTGCGCCGCGAACTGCTCGCGGCGATCGAGCAGCACGCCAATATCCAGATCCTCACCGAAGCCACGTGCAACGCCTGGTTCACCGATAACTACCTGCCGGTGATCCAGGGCAAACGCCTGTACAAGGTCCGCGCTCGCCAGTGCCTGGTGTGCAGCGGCGCGTTCGATCAGCCGGTGATCTTTCGCAACAACGACCTGCCGGGCGTGATGCTGACCAGCGCTGTGCAACGGTTGATGAAGCTGTACGCGGTCAAACCGGGTAACCGCGCCGTGGTGCTGACGGGCAACGACGATGGTTACCTCGCCGCGCTTGATCTGCATGACCAGGGCGTGGAGGTCGTCGCGGTGGTGGACCTGCGCCAAGGGCCTGCGGACGAAGCCCTGCTGCGCGCACTGGCGCAACGCAAGATCTGCCATCAGGGCAACAGCACCGTCTATGAAGCCCAGCACGAGAAAGGCATGCGCCATATCAACGGCGTCGACGTGCGCCAGATCACCGCACAAGGCCAGGTCGCCGAGAGTGGGCAACATCTGGCGTGCGATTTACTGTGCATGTCCGCCGGCTATATGCCGGTCTATCAACTGCTGTGCCAGGCCGGTGGCAAACTGGCCTACGACGATCAACGGGCCGAGTTCACGCTCAGCGGCCTGCCAAGGAATCTGAATGTCGCCGGCTCGGTCAACGGCCGGCACCATCTGGATAACGTGATTGCCGATGGTGTGAATGCCGGTGCCGAAGCCGCCTCCGCGCTAGGCCTGACCGTCAGCACGCAACGCGTGCCATTGACTGGTGAGGCTCGGGTCAATTTCAATTGGCCCATCTTCCCGCACCCCAAAGGCAAGGACTTCGTCGACTTCGACGAGGATCTGCAAGTGGCCGACATCGTCAACGCCACCCGCATCGGCTATCGCGATGTGCAACTGGTCAAGCGCTACTCCACCGTCGGCATGGGACCGTCTCAGGGGCGTCACTCGGCGCTGCCGACCGCCCGGCTGGTGGCGTGGGCCACGCAACGCAACATCAGCGAAACCGGTGTGACCACGGCGCGACCGCCGTTTGTGGCCGAGAAGCTGGCGCATGTCGCCGGTCGCGCATTCGATCCCTACCGACAAACACCGATGCATGCCCGTCACCTGCAAGCCGGGGCGAAAATGATGCCCGCCGGCATCTGGCAACGTCCGGCCTACTACGGTGATGCCAAGGCGCGTGAGGCCTGCATGCAGGC
Organism: Pseudomonas sp. FP2300; assembly: GCF_030687595.1. Taxonomy (NCBI): domain Bacteria; kingdom Pseudomonadati; phylum Pseudomonadota; class Gammaproteobacteria; order Pseudomonadales; family Pseudomonadaceae; genus Pseudomonas; species Pseudomonas sp. FP2300. The sequence goes on along the minus strand of NZ_CP117440.1, from coordinate 2,865,145 downwards.
CGAAGCCCTGCATGTGCGCAACAAGGTCGGCCTCATCGACGTCTCGACATTGGGCGGCCTCGATGTACGTGGCCCGGACGCCGCCGAGCTGCTCAACCGCATGTACACCTTTGCCTTCCTCAAACAGCCGGTCGGCCGCTCCCGCTATGCGCTGATGACCAACGAGCACGGCGTGGTCATCGATGACGGTGTCTGCGCGCGGTTTGCCGAGAACCATTTCTACGTCACCGCCACCACCAGTGGCGTCGACCGGATCTATCAGCAAATGCTCAAGTGGAACGCGCAATGGCGCCTCGACGTGGATGTCGCCAACGTCACCGCGGCCATCTGCGCGGTCAACGTCGCCGGACCCGATTCGCGCAAGGTACTGGAACAGGTCTGCACCGACCTGGACCTGAGCGCCGAAGCGTTTCCTTATCTGGGCGTGCGCCAGGGCACCGTGGCCGGCATCAAGGCCCGTTTGCTGCGAGTGGGTTTTGTCGGCGAGCTGGGCTATGAAATCCATGTACCGGCGCGCCACGGGCTCATGCTCTGGGACGCGCTGATGGAGGCTGGCAAGGCCCATGACATCCGCCCCTTCGGCGTCGAAACCCAGCGCCTGCTGCGCCTGGAAAAAGGCCACGTGATCATCAGCCAGGACACCGACGGCATGACCCATCCGGCGGAAATCGACATGGGCTGGGCGGTCAGCCGCAGCAAGCCGTTCTTCGTCGGCCGGCGCTCGGTGGACATCCTCGAAGCCCAGCTGCTGAAACGCAAACTGGTGGGCTTCAGCCTACCGAAGAACAGCCCGCAACCACTTGAAGGACATCTGGTGCTCAACGGGCCGGACATCAGTGGGAATGTCACGTCCTGCGAATATTCCGCCACCCTCGGCAAGATCATTGGCCTGGCCTACGCCGGCATCGACCAAAGCATCCCGGGGCAACGCATCCCGATCCGGGTCGAAGGCGGCATCGTCGTCCAGGCCGAGGTGGTGCAGTTGCCCTTCTTTGATCCCGACAACCAACGCCAGGAGCTTTGAGCCATGACCAGTCTGAAAGAACAACACACCGGCGGGCAACAGGCTCTCGTGCCGTTGCCCACGTGCACGCTGGCGGACTTAACTGACCTGCCTCGGGTGGGTTTTCGTGGTGCTCACAGTGCCGCGTACTTGCAAGGTCGCCATTTCATTCTGCCGCACGCCCCTAATCGCGCCGAGGTCCAGACCGATGGTAGCCAAGTGGCGCGCCTGTCGCAGACCGAATATCTGTTGCTGGGCAGCCTCGAAGACCAAGGCCAGCGCATTGCCGACGAAGAAGCCCGTTGGGAACTCGATCACCAAGCCAACTATCTGCTGCCTCGTCAGGACAGTCATGCCTGTTTCCAACTGACCGGAGAGCACCTGAGCGAAGTGATGGCCAAGCTCTGTGGGGTCGATCTGAGCCCGCAGGCGTTCGATCCGGGGGCGGTGGCACAGACTTCGGCGGCCCGCATCAATGTGATCGTGATCAACTCCAGTACCGCGCAGCAGGCGAGTTTGCACATTCTGTGTGATCGGGCGTCGAAAGCGTATTTCCGGGAGGCTTTGCTGGACGCGATGGAGGAGTTTTCCGGGCAGGCAACGGATGGAACGACAGTCTGACGCCAGGCAGAAACAAGACGAACTGGAAGCTTACTGCCCCCTCCAGGACAGAGGGGGTTTCCAGAATGACGCGACAAAAGGACCGCGGCCCTCTCACCCAACCACCTAAATCACCGCCCGCAATTCCCGTGGCGACAGGCCGTAGTGTGAGCGAAAGCGCACTGCAAAACGCGAGGCCGAAGCGTAGCCGCTGGCGCCGGCAATTTCACCGATGGAACGAGACGTGGTTTGCAACCATTGCAACGCCATTGCCAGTCGAACGCTTTCCAGAATATTCCTGAAACTGTCCCCCTCATTAGCCAGTTGGCGGCGCAACGTCGACTCCCCCAGGTTCAGGTGTTGGGCGACGCCAGCCACCGTCCAGTCGCTCTCCGGGCTGCTCATTACCAACTGCTGCACGCGCTCGCACAGTGGATCGTTGCGATCCATCAGCAGAGGTCCGGCCAAACCGCCGAGACCCAGGCTCAGAAGAACCGCCTCCCCGTAGTGTGTGCGCAATGCATCCGGGGCGCCCGCATTGATGGCGGCCAATAACTGATCCCATGCCTGTGTGGTGTGCCTGTCCAGCGGGACACACAGATCTGTGTTCAGCGTTCTGTGGCGGCTGACGATCTGCTGTCGATAGCGGAGGTTGAAATTACGCAGTATCGAACTGGGAAAGGTCACTGCATCGGCGATGTAGTCACCTTGAGGACCAGGAAAATTTGAGATACCCAGTTCGCGTCCGGCCGGCATCAGTATCAGATGTCGCGGCCCGACACGCATCTCCCGGTCATCCCATTGCAGCAGTTTTTCCCCTTGGCGTACCCGACACAAGGTGGTCGCGAATATCGACACCCGCTGCAATGTATGGGGCTGTCGCGCCCGTATGACACACGCATCGACGACGCTCTCCCGGTGCTGCGTGCCAATACTTGGGTGCATCGTTTAACGTCCGTAAGTTGAAGTGATGGTCGCTTTGGCCAAGGCGTTGGCATTGAGCATGTAGCCCACCAATGCACCACTGGCCTGGTTATCGAGGGGCAGCTTATCGACTTTCAACGCCCATACGGTGAATTGATAGCGATGTGGCTTATCCCCTACAGGTGGGCAAGCCCCACCAAATCCCGGTTGACCATAATCGGTTCGCCCTTGTACCGCACCGGCAGGCAGGTTCGAACCGACCCCTCTTGGCAAACTCTTGGTTGAAGCCGGCAGGTTGACCACCGTCCAATGCCACCAGCCACTGCCGGTCGGAGCATCGGGATCGTAGACGGTGACAGCATAACTTTTAGTACCCGCCGGGGCATTGCTCCAGGAAAGCTCGGGCGAAGTATTCCCCCCTTCACAACCGAACCCCTGGAACACCTCGCGACTGGTCAACGGGCGGTTTTCAGCAATGTCTTGGCTCGTCAGCGAGAAGTCGGCAGCGTGTCCAGCGAGGACAACGCCCATGGACAATACGGATAGAATTATTCTGGTGTTCATCGTGACCTCATTGAATCGGTGTGAAGCACGAGTCTAGAGAGCGCGCAGAATGATTACTGTGCCGAAATGCTCGATCATTGTGCCGAAACGCTCGCACCGCTATAGAGCAGCAACGAATGGCCGGCACAGGTAGGCTTTTGCGCGCTCGTTGGGCTAACCTTGGCGCATTACGACCCATCGCCCCCAGCGCTGGCGAAACCACCCGTAGCCACTGACCAAGGCGATACCGCCCAGCACCAGCGTCGCACCCACGATGAAGTTCGGCTCCAGCGGTTCGTCCAGCAGCCAGACGCCAAAGCCAATGCCGAACAACGGCGTCATGAACGACAGCACCCCCAGTTGCGAAGCGAGGTAGCGGCGCAGCAGGGAGAACCAGATCAGGAAGCTGGCGAAGGACACCAGCAACACCTGGAATGCCATGCTGGCGATGAGTTGTGGCGTAGGGTTGATCGTCGTTTGCCCCAGAGCTGCCGACATGCCGATCAGCAGCAGCCCGGCGCCGATCAATTGATACAGCAGCGTCTGACTGGCGGGCAGATTCGTCAACCGCGAACAACGCACCGTCACCGTGGTTGCGCCCCACAGCGCGCCAGCCAACAAGCCCATGCCGTCACCGAGCAATGAGCTGCTGCTCGCCGCACCCGCCCCTCCACTGAAGGCAACCACGATCCCCGCGAATGCAACGGCAATGCCTAGCCATTGCGCCGGCTTGAGGCGTTCGCTCGGCAGTTTCCAGTGCAAGCCGAGGGCGGCGAACATCGGTGCGGTGTACAGGAAAATCACCATGTGTGAAGCCGTCGTATGACGCAGGCCTTCGCCTACCATCACGAACTCCAGGGCGAACAACAACCCAACCAGCATGCCTGGGCGCCAACTGCCATCGGTCAGAGACAGGCGCTCACCCCGGGCCAACACCAAGAGCCAGACCAGTACCGCCGCGATGGCCGAGCGCACACCCAGTTGCAGCATCGGCGCCATGTCGGCGGCGCCGGCCTTGATTGCGACTTGCTGGAAACCCCAGATGGCACAGAGGCCAGTCATCAGGGCGCAGACCTGGCCATCCAGGGCGCGGCGGGGGGTCATGGGAAGATCCTTGGGCAGAAATAGATGAAAGGATTGTCTGCCTGACACCTTTGCTGGATATAGTGATTACCCGACAAGCCATCCCGGTAATCCGCCATTGCGGTCGATATGCAGCCTCCAGCCCAACATCTGAAGATTCCTCCGTTCGACGCAGCCCTGCCCTCGCCGATTTTCTTTCGCAGCGCCTGCATGCCGGCCCATGCGACTTACCCCCGGCACAGGCATGCCTGGGGTGAGTTCGTCTACTCCTACAGCGGGGTGATGGAAATCGAGATCGCCCAGCATCATTACCTGGCGCCACCGCAGTACGGCATCTGGCTGCCACCGGACATGGAACACGTGGGGTTCAATCGGCATGAGGCCTGCCATTGTTCGTTGTACCTGGCCGCCGAACTGTGCGACGCACTGCCTGCCGTGCCCTGTGCGCTGACCTTGAGCCCGCTGATTCGCGCGTTGCTGGAAGAACTGCGCAGCGACCCGCCAAGCCAGCCACAGACGCCCGAACAGCAGCGTTTGTTGCAGGTGCTGGTGGACAAGCTGGCGCGGGCGCCCCATGCCGGCAGCTACCTGCCGTCCTCGGATGATCCACTGCTGGGCCCCGTGCTGCGGGCCTTGGAGGCGAACCCCAGCGATCCGCGTTCCTTGCCGCAACTGGCCCGCGCCGCCAACACCACCGAACGCACGTTGATGCGCCGGGCGCAACGGGACCTGGGCATGTCACTGGTGGAATGGCGCCAGCGCCTGAGAGTCATTGAAGCCCTGGCCCTGCTCGAACGTGGTCAGAGCGTGGAAACCATCGGCCTGGACCTGGGCTACAGCAGCGCCTCGGCATTCATCAGCATGTTTCGCAAGATGATGGGCACCACCCCGGATGAATATCGGCGCAGGCACATGCCTGGATGACGAGGGTGATGCTGGGATTGCTATCGCGAGCAGGCTCGCTCCCAAAGGGGGTCTTGGGTGTCCATGAGTTTTGCGCTCACCGCAGGCTCATTGTGGGAGCGAGCCTGCTCGCGATGGCGGTGGGTCAGCTTGCATGGATGTTGGATGTGAGAGCCCTTTCGCGAGCAGGCTCGCTCCCACAGGGATTCTGGGATGTTCATGGATATTGAATTCACCGCAGATCCACTGTGGGAGCGAGCCTGCTCGCGATGGCGCCAGTGGGTTTGACCTCGATTTCGGCACTGATCCCAAACCGCCCCGCCATCTCCCTGCGGCCACTGGCCGTCAACCCCAGCGCCCGGCTGTCCAGGTCCTGGATCACCCATTTGCGCTTGATCGCCACTTGCAGCAACGCTGCGCCCAAGGCTCCGCCCAGGTGCGGGCGGCGCATGCTCCAGTCCAGGCAGGGACAGGCGAATCGGCGGCGTTGCGTGGCGAGGTGCTGGACATCGACGCCCAATCCCTCGAATAGCGCCTCGCCGGATTCACTCAATCGATAGCCCTCGCCCTCCAACGCCACCAGCCACCCGGCCTCGATCATCCGGTCATGCAGGCGCACCGCCAAGGTGCCGGCCATGTGGTCGTAGCAGGTGCGGGCGAATTGCAGGCGATCCGGTGTACGCGGCGTGAAGGTCGGCGTGGCGCCCTGGCCGATCACCATCAACGCCTCCAGTGCCTGGGCGACGCGCGGGTCCGCGAGGCTGTAGTAACGATGACGGCCCTGGACGTGCAGGCGCACCAAGACCATTTGCTTGAGTTTCGCCAGATGAGCACTGGCAGTCGAGGCGCTGACCTCGGCGATGCTCGCCAACTCGGTACTGGTGCGGGCATGGCCGTCCATCAGTGCACACAGCATTCGGGTGCGGGCCGGCTCGGCAATGGCCGCGGCCACCTGGGACACGCCCAGATCATGCTGCTCTGCGTTCATATTTCGCTCCTCGACGAATCAAGCCATGCATCGACTGGAGATAGTAGCAACAGAGCCTTTCAATCGTCTCGGGTCAGGACTTCCAACAACTCGATTTCAAAGATGAGGTTGGCATTGGGCTTGATGTGAGCGCCCATGGATCGTTCACCGTAGGCCAGGTGCGCCGGTACCAGCAGCTTGCGCTTGCCACCGACTTTCATACCCATCAGGCCCAGGTCCCAGCCCTTGATGACGCGACCGGTGCCGATCACACACTGGAAAGGTTTGCCGCGGCTGTAGGACGAGTCGAATTCGGTGCCGTCTTCAAGGGTGCCGCGATATTGGGTGGTAATCAGCGCACCTTTGACTACGCTTTTGCCGTCGCCCTGTTCCAGGTCAATAATTTGCAGTTCTTCGTTCATGGCGTATCGCTCTTGTGATCCAGGCGCGGGTTTTTCGCAGAAATCAGGACGCATGGCAAACGTTGTCTGCCATGCAGCAGGGAACCGCGAAGGACTCTTCGGTTCACATGGGTATCGACCCTGCATTTCAGATAAGGATTTTCTGATGATCGACTCTCGCCCGCTCCACGGTTTCATTCCTCCCTACATTCTCAATCGCATCATCGCCCACGGCTCCGAACAGCAACGCTCCAGCGCCCTCGGCACCTTGACCCACGTGCGCAGCCTGCGGCACAACCCCGGTCCGCCCAGCACCCCGCCCGTCGCCGCGGCGCTGCCCAAGCCCGGCAAGGCCGGACACCCACAGCGCAGCGTGCATGACGCTCAAAACACCATGGAGCTGCCCGGCCAGCCGGTACGCCTGGAAGGCCAACAGGCCAGTGGTGACCCGGCCGTGGACGAAGCCTACAATGCCCTCGGTGCCACCTATGATTTTTTCTGGAAAATCCTGGGGCGCGACTCCATCGACAACAAGGGCTTTGCCCTGGTGGGCAGCGTGCATTATGGCCAGGGCTATGAAAACGCCTTCTGGAACGGCGCGCAGATGGTATTCGGCGACGGCGATGGCGAAATTTTCCAGCGTTTCACCCGCTCCCTGGACGTGGTCGCCCACGAGTTGGCCCATGGCGTCACCGAAAGCGAGGCCGGGTTGATCTACGCCAACCAGTCCGGGGCGCTGAACGAGTCCATCTCCGATGTGTTCGGTGTGCTGGTCAAGCAGTTCGTGCTCGAACAGACCGCCGACCAGGCCGACTGGCTGATCGGCGCCGACCTGCTCACCGACAAGATCAACGGCGACGGCCTGCGCAGCATGTCCAACCCCGGTAGCGCCTACGACGATCCGTTGCTGGGCAAAGACCCGCAACCGTCACACATGCGCGAATTCGTCATTACCCGTGAAGACAACGGCGGCGTGCACATCAACTCCGGCATCCCCAACCGGGCCTTTTATCTGGTGGCGACCACGCTGGGCGGATTTGCCTGGGAAAAGGCCGGCCGGATCTGGTATGAAACCTTGTGCGACAGAAGACTGCCCAACGACGCGTCCTTCAGTACCTTCGCCCGCTTGACCGTCGAGCATGCCCGCCAGCGCTTCGGCACGCGGGAAGTACAAGCGGTGCAGAACGGCTGGGCCCAGGTTGGCGTCGACCTGACACAGGAGAGCTGATGAAAACCCTTCCAGACCTCGACGACAAGGCCGTGGTACGGCTGTCCCGCCAGGGCGGCGTGGCCGCCATCCACGCGCTGACCCGACCACGGGAAATCGAGTTCGCCCAGTGCGACCTCGACCAGCGCACACGTATCTGCTCGGTGCTGGAGGGCTGCCTGCCGCTGACCTCCTCCACGCCTGGGCGCGGCGACCAGCGGTTTTTCCAGATCGAGGTGCGTTATCGCGCCAACGACCAGGACGACGAAATGGTGCTGCAGGTGCCCGAGGACCAGGCACCCGGCGAACTGGTTCACCTGTGGGACAAAGGCGAAGTGCTCTGAGATTTAACGTGTGGCCGGAACGATCTTGACGATGGCGCCGGACACGGTTTCGATCAGCAGGTACTTGTCGTCGATCTGCACCCATTGCTGCTCTTTTGTCGGCTGCTCGAGTTTTTTCTGTTTCCAGTCTTTCATGGCTCTGTCCGCGCGCTGGTAGTCCGCCGGTACCCGGTCATTCTCCACCAGCCGACGACCATTGCTCGGCGAATGCTCCAGGGCGTCTCCGGTTTTCTCGACCGCCTGCGCAACAGGCCCAAGGGCTCCGAGGCCGGCGATCAGGACCAGACTGGCGATCAGGGTGGGTTTGCGCATAGAAAAAACTCCAGTTATTCAAGGGACTGAAGCTGGGACTTCGCGGGCGGCGAATCATTCCCTTTACTGCAACGACTGAAGCTGGGAGCCCGCCATCCCCCGTGGCGAGGGAGCTTGCTCCCGCTGGGCTGCGCAGCAGCCCCAATCCAGGCGACGCGGTCATCCAGTGATATGGCTCTCACCGGGTTTACGACTGCTGCGCAGCCGAGCGGGAGCAAGCTCCCTCGCCACGGGTCGCGCATGGCATAGTGACGAGCCTGGAACTACAACACTCGCCGGACGCCCTCTCTATGAGCACCACCACCTCCTCCCCTGCCCTCAAGGAAATCTTCAACAGCGCCCGCCTGGAGCACATCGCCGGCGAAATGCGAGCGGTGTATCCGGCATTCGACGCCAAGGCGTTCTTGCACATGGCCAACGACGGGCTGGCCCAATTGTCGGTGATGCAGCGCATGGCCCGAGTCAGTGAATGCCTGCATGCGGTGCTGCCCCTCGATTATGAAGCGTCGCTGGAGGTGTTGCGCGCCGTGGCCCCGCGCCTGAACAGCATGTTCGTCAGTATGTTCCTGCCTCACTACGTAGCGTCTTACGGCCGGCATCGCTTCGACGTGTCGTTGGACGCACTCAAGTATTTCACCCGGTTCGGCTCCTCGGAGTTCGCCGTGCGGCACTTTCTGCGCGACGACCTGGAACGCACCCTCAAGGTCATGCACGGCTGGGCGCTGGACGCCAACGAGCACGTACGTCGCCTGGCCAGCGAAGGCAGCCGGCCACGCTTGCCATGGTCGTTTCACCTGGAGCCGATCCAGGCCAACCCTGACCTCACCGCCGCGATCCTCGACACGCTCAAGGCCGACGACAGCCTTTATGTACGCAAATCGGTGGCCAACCACCTCAACGACGTCACCAAGCAGCATCCGGACTGGGTGCTGGACCGGATCGAAGGCTGGCCTCTGCAAGACCGCCATACGGCGTGGATCGCCCGACATGCCCTGCGTAGCCTGATCAAACAAGGCAACCCCAGGGCACTGGGCATCATCGGGGTGGGCGGCAAGGCGCAGGTCCAGGTACTGGATTTGCAGGTGACGCCTGCGGTGATTCGCTTGGGGGAACAGGTCACGCTGTCCTTCAAGGTGCAATCAACCCTTGAACAGAGCCAGCGCCTGGTGATCGACTACGCCGTCGACTACGTGAAAGCCTCGGGCGGCACCTCGGCCAAAGTCTTCAAGCTCAAGACCTTCGACCTGCCCGCCCGGGGCTGCGTCAACCTCAGTCGCTCCCAACACATTCGCGAGCTGACCACCCGCAAGCATTACGCGGGCCGGCATGCCGTGCACCTGCTGGTCAACGGCGAGCGAATGGGTAGCACGGCGTTCGATATCGTCCCCTGAAGGTGCCTCAGACCACCGCTACGCGTTTGGCCTGGCGTATCTCCTTCAGGAAACGCTCGGCCGGCAGCGGATGACCGAGCAGATAGCCCTGTAGCGAATCGCAGCCCAACTGGGTCAGGAAGTCTTGCTGCACATTGGTCTCCACGCCTTCGGCGACGATCCGCAAGCCCAGGGCCTGGCCGAGGGCGACGATGGCCGAGACGATGGCTGCATCATCGCTGTCATGTTCCAGGTCACGCACGAAACCGCGATCGATCTTCAACTCGTTGGCCGGCAGGCGCTTGAGGTACATCAGGCTCGAATAGCCGGTACCGAAATCGTCGATGGACAGGTCCACCCCCATGTCCGAGAGCTGTTGCAGCACCGTCATGCTCGCGTCCGCATCGCTCATGGCGGTGGTTTCGGTGATTTCCAGGGTCAGGCTGTTGGCCGGCAGCTGATGCGTCTCCAGCGCCTTGGCCACGCTCTGCACCAGGCCGGTGTGGCAGAACTGCAAGGCCGATAGGTTCACCGCAATGCGCCAGTCGGTATAACCGAGCACATACCATTCGCGCATCTGCCGGCAGGCTTCGTTCAGTACCCACTCGCCGATCGGGATGATCAAGCCGGTCTTTTCCGCCAGGTCGATGAACGTGTCGGGCATCAACAGGCCCTGGGTCGGGTGGGTCCAGCGCAACAGGGCCTCGGCCCCCACCGGACGGCCGTTGGCCGCGTCGAACTTGGGCTGGTAATGCAGGCTGAACTGCCGCTGTTCGACGGCCGTGCGCAGGTCTTGCAACAGTTGCAATTGCTTGCGGGCATTGCTGTTCATCGAGGCGTCGAAAAAGCTGTAGCCGTTTTTGCCGGCGCCCTTGGCGTGATACATCGCCGCGTCGGCATTCATCAGCAGTTCCTCGGCGCTCCGGCCGTTGCCCGGGTAAAGGGCGATGCCGACGCTGGCGGATATCTGCAAGTCATGGTCAGCCACCCGGAACGTGCGTCCGATCAAGCCGACCTGACGTGCCGCCAACCGCAGGGCATCGTCGGGCTCGACCAGTTGCACCAGCAGCACGAACTCATCACCGCCGATCCGCGCCAGGGTATCCTGGCTGCGCAGGTCTTCGCGCAGGCGCAGGGCTACGTCCCGCAGCAATAAATCGCCCATGTGATGGCCGAAAGCATCGTTGACCGGCTTGAAACCATCGAGGTCGATGAACATCAGGGCGAAGCAACCGCCCTGCTCTTGCACAAGGTGCATGGCCTGGTCGATACGATCGGCCAGCAATACACGGTTGGGCAGTCCGGTGAGAGGGTCGTGCAGGGCCAACTGGGTCAGTTCCCGGTTGGCCTGGGTCAGGGACTGGGCCAGCTCGGCGGTCCGGGCTTCCAGGCGCGCGTCGAGAATCGAGGTCAGCAAGGCAATGGCCAGCACCGCCAGGGTGGTGATCAACACCAGATTATCCAGGCCCTTGCCGCTCAAGCCGTCCAAAGAGCCACAAAAGCTGCCCTCGCTGAACCGTGCCCCGGCCATGCCGGTGTAGTGCATGCCGACGATGGCAATGCCCATGACCACCGCGGCCCCCGCGCGAGCCAACCGCACGTGGGGAGTGTTCTGGCGCAGGCGAAAGGCAATCCACAGCGCCGCAGCAGACGCGCCGACGGCAATCACCAGCGAAGCCCCGAACAGCGTCGGGTCATAATCGATGCCTGGCTGCATCCGCAGTGCAGCCATGCCGGTGTAATGCATGGCGCTGATCCCAGCGCCCATGATCAGCGCGCCAAAAGCCAGTTGCCACGCCGGCAATCGCGGCTGGCTGACCAGCCACAGGGCAAAACCGCTGGAGAGAATGGCGGTCAGCAGCGACAACGCGGTGATCGATACGTCGTAGCCAAGCTCGATCGGCAAAGTGAACGCCAGCATGCCGATGAAATGCATGGACCAGATGCCCACCCCCATCGCCAATGCGCCCCCCACCATCCACAAATGCGCCGCGCGCCCTTGGGCGGTCGCGATACGCCCGGCCAGGTCCAGCGCGGTGTAGGAAGCCAGCACGGCAACAAACAAGGAAATTGAAACCAGGGCGGGGGAATAACTGCCGATGAGCATGGTTTTTTCTCGTAATTGGAGAACCGGACTGCTTCCATGCCCGGTTGGAGGCCGGCGATTGTACTTAATCGTGACAGGGACGCACGAGCCAAATGTCAAAAAGCCATCAACTCGAGAGTATTTTCGACGAAAGACACTACTCCCAACAGGGTGAAAAATTTTGAAGCCATCAATCATTCGTTCACCGCAAATCCTGTGCCCGCCCAGATATCCCTGTGAGAGCGAGCCTGCTCGCGATAGCGGTGGGTCAGCTTGCATCAGTGTTGAATGTGTCGCCGCCATCGCGAGCAGGCTCGCTCCCACAATGGATCTTCAGTGAACACAAATCCTGTGCCCGGCCCAAATCCCCCTGTTGGAGCTTGCTCGCGATGGCGGTGGGTCAGTCTGTACGCGGGGCCCGGGCCGTTCAGCTACTCTCGAAGAACCACTTCAAGGAGGATCCAATCATGAACGTTTCAGCCAACCGGGCCTTGACCACCGCACTCGTGGTGATCGATGTACAGAACGACTTCATCCCCGGCGGCCAACTGGCTGTGCCAGGGGGTGATGAGATCGTGCCGTTGATCAACCGGCTCGGCCAATCCTTCAGGCACGTTGTTCTCGCGCAGGACTGGCACCCGGCCGGGCATGCTTCGTTTGCCTCTAGCCACCCGGGCAAGCAACCTTTCGGCACTGTCCAATTGCCCTACGGCGAGCAGACACTCTGGCCCGACCACTGCCTGCAGGGTAGCCACGGTGCCGCGTTGCACCCGGCGCTCAAGCTTGACCATGCCAAGCTGATCATCCGCAAAGGCTGCAACCCGGACATCGACAGCTACTCAGCCTTCATGGAAGCGGACCATCAGACCCCGACCGGTTTGACCGGATACCTCAAGGAGCGTGGCATCGACACCGTGTACCTGGTGGGGCTGGCCCTGGATTTTTGCGTGATGTTCTCGGCGCTGGATGCCCGGCTGGCCGGGTTCAACGCATTTGTGGTGCTGGATGCCTGCCGGGGCATTGATCGGGAGGGCTCGATGGCGGCGGCGATCCGGCGGATGCAGGAAGCGGGCGTGCAATTGATCGAGTCCAGCGCGATAGACGGTCGGCCCTTCGCTTGATGGCTCATACTAGGCATCTCCTTTCCGGACAGTGAGTCTCCATGCCCTTCCTCGCCCGTACCCACCCACGTCTTTCCAGCGCCACGGTCCTTGGCCTGGCGGTGGGTATCCTGGTGCCCGTGGATTCGGTCATCAGCAAAATCCTGATCGGCTGGAATGTCGGTGTCTGGACCTACCTGGTGCTGATGTTCTGGCTGACCGTGCGGGCCAAGGCGCCCGATGTGAAGCGCATCGCCGAAATCGAAGATGAAAATGCCGGGCTGGTGCTATTGATGGTTTGCGTCGCAGCGTTGGCCAGCCTGGCGACCATCACCTTCGAGCTGGCCGGCAGCCGCGACCTGCAAGCCGCCGGCAAGTTGTTGCATTACGGCTTCACGGCAATGACCGTGATCGGTTCATGGTTGCTGATCGGGGTGATCTTCAGCGTTCACTACGCGCGGTTGTATTACACCTGGGAGGGCAAGGAGCCGGCGCTGCGGTTTGCCGAAGGGCTGACCACGCCCAACTATTGGGATTTCCTGTATTTCTCGTTCACCATCGGGGTCGCGGTGCAGACCTCCGACGTGGGGGTCGCCACGCGGCAGTTGCGCAAGATCGTGCTGGCGCAATCGTTGATCGGGTTTGTGTTCAATACGGCGATCCTGGGGTTTTCGATCAATATTGCGGCGGGTTTGTTTGGGTGAAGAGCATTGGGGCCGCTTCGCGGCCCAGCGGGAGCAAGCTCCCTCGCCACAGGGTCAGCGTCGAGCAATAGAGAGTAGGCAACCTCAGGACGGTGTGGGCAGCCACAACCGGAAGCGCGCGCCGCCCAGTGGCGAGGCCTCGACGGTCAGTGTGCCGCCCTGGGCTTCCAGGGCCCGGCGGCTGATGGCCAGGCCGAGGCCGAAACCGCCCGTGGCGCGGTCGCGGCTGCGGTCCAAGCGGTAGAACGGTTCGAACACGCGCTCGCGTTCGCTGTCGGGAATACCGATGCCGTCGTCGTCGACCCAGATCTCGCAGCCTTGCTCACCCACCCGCACGCCGACCTGGATGCGCTTTTCGCAATAACGCATGGCATTGCGCAGCAGGTTCTGCAACGCCCGTGCGGTCAGGCGTGGGTCCAGCACGAAACGCTCCAGGGCCCCATGCAACAGCACGTCGATCACCACGTCCGGTGCCGCCAGGTCCTCGTCGATGCTGCCCAGGATGCTGTCGATGAACTCGTCCAGCGCCACTTCGACCCGTTCGGGCAAGCGTTGCGGGTTTTGCAAGCGGCTATAGGACAGCAGTTCCAACACCAACTCATCCAGCTCGCGAATGTGCGCCACCAGCCCTTGCAGACGCTCGCGACTGGGCGCCGGCAGGTCATCGGACAGCGCCAGGGCCAGGCCGAAGTCGAGCCGCGTCAGGGGCGTGCGCAGTTCGTGGGACACGGCATTGAGCAAATCCCGCTGTTGGTTGAGCAGGTTCTCGATGTCCCCCGCCATCGTGTCGAACACGTGGGCCAGGCTGCCGATGTTCGAACTGGAGGCGATGTGCGTACGCTCGCCCAGATGACCTTTACCGAAACGCTCGGCGGTGCGCCTGAGGCGTTCCAGATCGCGCCAGTGCGGCCGCAGCCAGAGCAACAGGCAGGCCAGCATCGTCGCGCCGATCAACACGTTGATGCTCCAGTACAACCAACTGACATCAGCTGGGTCCGGCGGCACCACCATCTTCACCGCTGTGCGCTCATCCAGTGGCGCCGCCGCCAGGGTTCGCCAGGCCCAGTCGCCGAGGCGCACCACATTCTCGCCGCGCTTGAGCCGCGCTTGCTCATCGACGCTGAAGCCGCCGTCATCGACAGCGGCCAGTTCGATGCGCAGCGGCGCGAACTCCTGGTCCATCTGCGCCGCCAGCGCCGGCCACTGCTCGCTGGGCACCGCGCGGAACTGCTTGACCATCAAGGTTTGCAGGCCACGGGAGTAATCGAGGTTGTAGGTCAGGAAACGCTCGTGGAACAGGCGGATCACCAGTTCCGGCATCAGGTAGATCGCCGCGCTGTAGGAAACGATGGTGACCAGGTAAAGGCGAATTAGCAGCTTCCACATCGGCTCAGCATTCCCACTCGGAACGACTGAACAGATAGCCCTTGCCCCACACGGTCTTGATCTTGCGGGCTTCGTCGGCGTTGTCGTCGAACTTGCGCCGCAACTTGGAAATCGCCACGTCCACCGAACGGTCGGTGCCGTTGAATTCGATGCCGCGCAGGCGCTGCAGGATCTGGTCGCGGCTCAGTACTTCGCCGGAATGCCGGGCCAGCACCACCAACAGATTGTATTCGCCACTGGACAATTCCACCGGCTGTCCGCGCCAGGTCACGGTGCGCTCGGACAGGTCGATGCACAGGTTGCCCATGAGGATGCGATCGTTCGCCGTCTGCGGCTCGGTGAGGCTGCTGCGGCGCAACAAGGTGCGCACCCGCGCCAGCAACACCCGGGGCTCGCAAGGCTTGGTGACGTAGTCGTCGGCCCCCATCTCCAGGCCCAGGACCTGGTCGTGGCTGTCGTCCCGGGCGGTGAGCATGAGGATCGGCAAGGTCGCCGAGTCGGCCCGCAGCAAGCGGCAGACCTGCAAGCCGTCCAGCCCTGGCAACATCAGGTCGAGGATCACCAGGTCCGGCGGATCGACCCGCGCCCGTTCACGCACATGATCGCCACGGCTGAGCACGCTGACCTGATAGCCGTTCCGTTCCAGGTAGCTGGCGATCAGTTCGGAGAGCGCGGTGTCGTCTTCGACCAGGAGGATGTTGGGCATGGGTGTTTCCAGAAAAGTGCTGTGGCGCCTGGCAGGGCCTCATCGCGAGCAAGCTCGCTCCCACAGTGGCTTTGTGTCGTACCGAACATCTCTGTGGGAGCGAAGCTTGCTCGCGATAAGGCCTGTCAGGCGCAGAGGATCTCAAAGCTGCCAAGGATATACGCCCTCATCCACCTACGAGCAAACCCCTTACACAATTTCACACACTGCCTACAAAGCTTTACCGGCCTAGGCTGAGATCGATAGCCCGCAGGGAACACCGCCCGCGCATGGGTATATCGGTTACGTGGATCAACGTTGCCCACTGTCCGGTTGTGAGTCTGGAATACTTGCCAGCACCTGGCCCGAGTTATAGGGGATTCGACAGTAGGCACCTAAATAATCCTGAATCGCCGCCGTACTGATCTCCCCCGTGTAGGGGTTCGCCCAAAGTGGCCACAGGGGATTGCCGTTCTCGAATGCGCCGGTCCAGTGTCTGTAGTTAAACCCGATGGGAACAACGTAATAAGTTCGAATGGCTTGCATGGTGCCGCCGTCCGGACGCGGGGGTTCGGCAAATGAGTTCGCTGCCCCTTGGGAGTTTGCCCAGGCGGGCGCTTCTCCCCCTGTAATGCTGGGGATCATGGCCAGATGCCAGGCGTTCGAGCGGATCACCGCATAGGACGCTGTTTGCCCGGAGACATCGACGACCGTGATCGTCGCCTGTCCGTTGGCCCACCCTTCAACCGTACCGTAGACATTCACGCGGGCGACATTGCCGTTTGACGTGTAGTAGGTGTACCCAGGATTTCCCGTTATGGGCGTGCGAGTCACTGTTGTGCCCGCCGGCATTGGAGTACCGTTTCGTGGCTGTCCGATGTATAGGAAAAATCCGTTGAGGTATACGGGGCTGGTATCGATCACCAGCGGCTTCGCGACATTGATGCCCCAACGTTCAGACTCTGGATAATTGCTGTACAGCGCCTTGGCGTGGAAGATGTGGGGCCCCTCGGCGAGCCCGCTCAACGGCAGGCTCCAGTGACCATTGCCATCGACATCGACGATGCCCTTCGAGTCGGCACCGTCGAAGATCTGTACTTGCATGCCCAAGGAAGCGCTGCCGCCCAGGGTGACGCTGGTGGCGAGGGTATAACCGCCGTTGCTGATGTCGACCTGGTTGGGATCCTTGACCCAGACGATCCTCGGCTGCTCGACGGCAACCACATTGATTCCCCAAGGCCCCGACACTGGATTATCACCGTAGAGCGCCTTGGCGGTGAAGATATGAGGATCCACACTCAAGCCACTGACCGTCAGGCTCCATTCATCGTCCTCGCTGACATTGGCGGTGCCCTTCAAGTTGGCGCCATCGTAAATTTCCACCCTCTGGCCCTTCGCGGCCTTGCCGCTCAGGGTGACGCTGGTCTCGACGGTGTACCCGCCGTTGGCGATTTGGACCTGGTGCGGATCCTTGACCGAGTCGATGGTTGGATCAACCAGTTGAGCCGAACCCACCCTCAGGTGCCGAACGATAGAGTTGCCCAACAAAGTAGTCCCACGGGTAACAGAGTAGCTGACATCCACGGTCCCGTTCAGGTTGCCACTCACGTAAGTGAACGGCACGGTAAAGGGCACCGGATGGCCCGCGGTGTTCGCAGTCAAGGTTCTTGGCTGGTCCGGGGCATTGCTCGACGAGCCGCGCCAGCGCAACACGACCACATCCTCGGGCAGGGTTTCGGTATAGGGCACGATGACGTTGGCCCCAATGGCCGGGTTCACGCCGTCCGGGTCCAGCACATCGTCTGGAGCTTCAACGACGGTCGGGATGGGCAGCGAAGGCACCGCGACGCCCACGGTCAGCTCCAGGACATCCGAATCGGGTTGACCGTTCACGCTGTAATAAACCTTGAGCGAACCACCATCCAGGCGCTTGACCTGCGCTTTTGGCAAGTTACCCAGTACAGGGGCGCCAACCGCCTCCCCGGCTACGATGACAGGCACATCGTGGTAAGTCGGATGACCGGCGGCAGTGAGGCCTTCGCACACGATGATGATCTGATCGCCGGGGTTGCGCCCGGCATAGTAAGGAACGGACAGGGTGTAAAAATTCAGGTCCGGGTCCAACGTATTGCCGATCGCCTCCACGACACTGGGCGGGCCATAGCGCCGGTTATCGCCGACCACGGTCACGGCCGAGCTCTTCGAGGGACGATCGGCTTCACCGCTTCTGATCCGCACATAGGCGACCGAAGCCCGGCCCCGGGCGATGGCGGCCACGTCGTCATAGGGGATGGTGAAGTCGTAGTAATAGGGGATGGTCTCGACCGTTTTTTCCAGAGGGCCGACGTCCACTGGAAAACCGTCGGCGGACGTGCCGCGCCAGGTCAGGCGCAAAATATCGCCAACGGCATGTTCGTAGCGGTTGGCGGTTACCCGCACAGTGACCGGCTCTGCGGCCAATTCCTCGAGGTCGATTTCCTCGGTGGGGAAACCGTTGACCAACACCAACGGCGGATCGAGCCGGTTGTTGTTCAAATCCACCAGGATCGGGGTCGTCGCCGACCAGCGCCAGTACCCGCCGGGATAGTTGCCGCATTCATCCACCACCTGATAGGCGACAGCAATACCATCGCTGTCGCCGGCCCGCTCGATGACTTCCTGGGGCACGGTGACCGTGATCTCTTGGTCCACCTCACCATCGGCCACCGTGTGATAGACATTCTCTGAACCCCAGGCCACGTTGATCCGGTCATTGCGACGCATGAACCGGTAAGGCTTGATGGTGACCGGTACACCGCCCGTGTCACCCGGCCCGACACCGTTGTCGACGATGTCCTGGGGAATCGAATAGCGCAGGCCCGAATGGCCCGGGGTGCCCTGCTCCTCATCGAAACCACCAGGCGGGTCGAGTTTGACCAGCAGCTTCCACTGCGGATCGGACTCTTCAGGGCGCGTCCCACCGACGCGCAGCACACTGTAGAACACCGGAAAAGCATCGCCCCGGACGATATGGCCCTCATCGATGCGGAACACCAGTTGCTGATTTTCTTGCGCCAGGTCGATCTCAGTGTTCCAGACGGGGGTGCTCGTGTCATTCCAGTAGAACTTGAAGGTGTCGCCCACTTCCATCTGTGTCCAGGGATCGACGACACAGAGCAAACCACCCTCCGCCAGCCGCGCCGGAATGCCGCCATCGTAGTTCTCGACAGGCTGGGTCCAGCCGGGAATCCATGGCGGATCAAGGCCTTCCAGCGGACGGTTTTCAGGCGAGTAGCGCGGTGGAAATCGCTTTTTCATGGGAACCTGAGCTCAGCGGTCGAGGGGCGTGCCAATACGACGGGTAGGCGCGAGGGAGAGGGAATTAACGCGTGCTGAAGGGAGGCCGTCTACTGTCAGAACTTACAGGTAGGGGCAGATTGCTGATGAATGGTCGGACAGCCCAAGCTTTTGTGGCGAGGGAGCTTGCTCCCGCTGGGTCGCGAAGCGGCCCCAAGCATTTTGTGCCAAACCAAAACTTGGGCCTGCTGCGCAGTCCAGCGGGAGCAAGCTCCCTCGCCACAAAGGCTGGGCGCGTTGGCCCAGTTCAATCAACGGGCCACGTGGCTCCTGGAACCTTATGGTTGGCGTATACGAATGTTATCCAGGTCGACCATGCCGCCTTGGCTATAGCCCGAACTAAACAACACGTAGGCGGGTAATTGACTGAAGGTGAAGTCTTTTGAATAGGGCGCCCAATCACTGGAAAGATTGAAATAAAGCACCGTCTCGCCCGCTGAGTAACTCGATGCAAAAACCAAAGGGTTGGCACCGGAGGGCGAACGGCCAACGAAGCTGATCTCATAGCGCACATCCGGCTGCAATGGCAGTTGCAGGCGGGCAACCCCGGTGGCCCCGCTTCCCCCCGGCCCCGCTCCCAGACGCCCAAAGTAGTTGCCGGCTTCCTGCACGACCTCAAACAGTTGTCCCTCGGACCAGCCATGCTTGTTTCCGCCGTCAAAAGAGGTGTAGTGATCCTGCAGCCGCTGTCCACGAACGGTGTACGATCGAGACGGGAACGTCACCGCCTCGGCTTCGACGATGCTCTGGTCAAAGGTGGCTTTAAACTCCACCGTCAGCGTGCTGCCGTCGCGCAATTCCCGTAGTTCGTTAATCAATGCGGTGTTGGTTGCAAAACCGGCTGAGACCCATTGATCGGAAACCCGGCTCCCATTGGCTTGCCCCCAGAGCGTGCGTTCATAGGCCGAACCATCGGTTTTCGTGCCCGCCAGGTGCAGCCACACGTACTGGCCCGCCGCGATGTGGGGCCAGCTGTCGATACGCACGGTGGCGTTGCCGGTCAGCGTGTTGATGTCCAGCTCCTGCCCCTCACCCTCATTGGCCGCTTGCAATATCCTCGGCTTGGCCACCAGCAGGTCATCCTGGGCAATGGGCTGCACCGCCAGGGTGAGCTCGGGCGAGGGAATGGGGTCCTCGTTGCCCCGGATGATCTCATAGGACACCTTCACCGATTTGCCCAGATTAAAGGCCACCACACGACCAGGGATCGGGATTTGCAACCCGGCGCTGACCAACGATTCACCCGAGGTGTATGAACCCCCGGCAGGGGTTCCCGGCGCACCGCTCCAGGTGACCTTCAGTTTGTCATCGGGAAGCAGGGCGATGTCGGCGGGCACCACGACGGTCAATGAGTCCGTGGCATTGATCGGGTTCAAGGTCGTGCCATTGGCCTCTTTCACCGAGGGGGCGAGCGGTACGACCTGCCCGTTGACGGTGTAGGTGCGCAGCGGGAAAGGAAAAGCCAGGTTTTCGTCGGTGCTCGAGGTGAACGCCACCTTGAACTCCACCGTGAGCGTACTGCCGTCGCGCAGTAGCTGCAGGTAACTGTACGGGATGTCGGTATACAGATAGCCGCGATCATATTCCGACTGCGTGACCCGCGACGGGGCGACCCACACTGGGTAGTCATGCTGCGAGCCGTCAGCCTGTTCCCCCTTCAGGCGCAACCATACGTACTGACCTATCGCCATGTGCGGCCAGCCGTCGATGTTCAGCCTGGCGCCGCCTGTTACCTGATTCAGGTCCAGCTCAGGTCCTTCGCCATTGTTGGCGGCTTTCAGAATCTTCGGCTTGGGCAGCACCAGGTCTTCTGGATCGAAACTGAAGACCTTTGCGTCCGTCGCGGCAAGATCCACCCGCACGATTGGCAGGTAGCGCCCGGTGTGCTGGAAGTAATCGCGCTGAAAAAATACCGCGTTGGGCCTGGCCGCTTCAGCCACGTAGAAAAAAGCTTCGAGGGGAAGCTGCTCTCCAATGTTCTGCGGCCAGTTGGCGATGATGAGTTCATTGTGTTGCCCCCTCTGCACCGAGTCATCCAGTAAAGCCCTGCCCTTGAGGCTGACGGCAAAGGGTATGGTTTCGCCCGTGAAGCTGCACGACGTAAATTTACTGGCCAGCCCGTTGAAGTGCGCCAGCCATTCGTGTTCGGTCGTAATGCCCTGTTCGGCGCAGGGTCTGCTGACTTGTGGTGCGCCGGAATGTTCGTTGCAACTGTTCGAGCGATAAAACGTGGCGCCGTCGAACGGATAGGCGCAGCGTACCGTGAGCGGATACGCGGTGGGGGCCGCCAGCTCTTTCATGATCAGCCCCTGGTTCTTGGCCCAGGCGAGCCTGGGCACATAGACGTCCGCCCGCATGTAGGAAAATGAAACGCCATCTCGGCTGATGGAACCGTCACTGGGATTCCATGCACGAAACGCCGATGAAGCATCGGTGGTTCGAATCAGCACGCCATTGCAGTTGTAGGCCGGGGTGTCACCGGGACAGGCCATGGCGGTATCGGCATACCGAGCATTGAGCCTCGACGCGACCTGATAACCGATGTAGAGCTGGTCCTGCTGATTGAAGCCAAACACCGCATCCGGCGCCTGGGTCAGGTCCATCCGCAGGATCGGCAACCAATCACCCGTGGTGTTGAAGTAGTCGCGCTGATCCTTTTGTGCGCCCAGCAAGGCGCCCGTTTGGGTCGCGTCATAGAACAAGCCATGCACAGGCATCTGCTTGGGGGCCTGGGCATCCCAGTTCCTGACCAGCAGCAGATTCGGCTTGGCCGACCACGTGTCATCGATCAGTTGATGGGCCTCCAGGCTGGCCTTGAACTGTGCCGGATCGCTGCTGCTCAGCGAGCATTGCCGCTCGGGCTGCTGATTCTGTTGCTGGAAATGCGCGAGCCAACCAGAAACATCGGCGATCCCTAGCGCGGCGCATGAGCTGACGTCTTGCGTGGCGACGGTTGCCGCTGACAAGCCACAACCATGGTCGGGGCGGTTGCCTGTAAGGGTCAGCTCGAAGGGATAGGCACACAACACGTCGAGGGTTTTGCCCTGGCCGATGGCGGTGAACGAGTCGGTGAAGATCACGCCGTTTGCCTGCGGCAGTTCACGGGTGTCGAGGTCAGCCCGCAGGTAGGCGAAGCCCTCGGCGCCTGACTGAGTGGACACAGCGCCGTGTTTCCAGAACTCGTCCACGCCTTGGCTTGCGCGCACCAGCACACCGCTGCAGAAATACGCCGGGTTGTCCCCCACGCATTGCGTCGCGGTGTTCTGATAATGCCTATTGAGCAACTGCGCGACTTCCGGGCCGGTGACGGCAAGCGCCGGTTCCCCCACGAACAGCAGGACAAGCACCAGGGTGCGGATTAACGACATGAGCTGGCTACTCCAGGGTTCCTGGGCCATACGATGGGGTCGCAGCGACTTCAGCCTGGGCGCGGCCGGATACCTTTTCATTCAGCCATCACCACCCTTCAGGGTTCGGGTTGGGTGTAATACCTTCGGTCAGCGTTCGCATCGATGTGCCTTGGACCGTTTGATCCTGCGCGTCGAAGGCAAATGGATGGACCTGAGGGGCGGCGAGGTTCAAGCGCACAATGGGCAGGAACAGCGCGGCCTGCTCCAGATAGTCGCGCTGGATGAACCTGGCATTGGCCAATCCCGTTGCGTTTCCCGACGTGTAGAAAAACGCTTCGATGGGCAGTTCCCGGGGAATGTCATCGGGCCAGACCGCAACGATGATTTCGTTCCAGGCGCCTATGTAAGACGAATGAGCGATGGACTGGCGCACGTCGATGCTGAGCTGAAATGCCTCGGGCGTCGTTTCAAACGCGCAGCTGGTGGGTGGGTTACTGGCATATCTTGTGCGCCAGGTGTCGACGGTTATCACACCCTGCGACCTGCAACTGGCGCGGCAACTGTCGGGAATCGCATTGGTCCCGGCATTGGCGGGATAAGCACAGCGCAGGGTCACCGGATGACCTGTCGGTGCAAAGGTTTCCTTGAGTGTGTAACCCTGCGTACCCGCTAAACGTACCGTACCGACATCGGCTCTGATGTAGGAAAATGAAATACCATTGCGCCCGATCGAATTCTGGCTTGGGTTCCAGGCATGAAAATTGGGCGATGCGTCCGCCGCCCGAATCAGGACCCCGTTGCACTTGAACGCCGGCTGTTCATCCCGGCAGGTTGCGGCGGTAGCGCTAAAACGCGCATTCATCGTCGCGGCAACCTGATGGCCGACGTACAACTGATCCTGAAGATTGAAACCGAACACCGCCTCCGGCGCCTGGCTCAAATCCATGCGCAGGATCGGCAACCAGTCTCCCGTGGCATTGAAGTAATCACGTTGGTCCTTCAATGCACCGAGCAAGGCGTCAGCCTGGGTGACGTCGTAGAACAGGCCGAGCATCGGTATCTGCTTCGGCGCGCTGGCGTCCCAGTTCCTGACCTGGACTTGCATAGGCTGAACCGACCAGGTGCTGTCGAGGCCTTCATGGGCCACCAGGCTCGCCTTGAACGGTTCAGGTTCAAGGGTGCTCAAGGAGCATTGGGCCGTCGGTTGCTGGTTTTGCTGGCGGAAGTGTTCGAGCCAGCCCTGGGCATCGCTAACGCCTTGGGCCGCACACGAGGAGGCGTCCGCCGTGGCATTGGCCATGCCCCAACCACAACCGAAGTCGGGACGATCGCCTTGCAAGGTGAATGAAAAAGGATAGGCACACAGCACGTCCAGCGTCTTACCCTGGCTGATGGCCGTGAACCCGTCGCTGAGCAGCACCCCATTGGGCTGCCCCAGGGAGCGAGTGCCCAGGTCGGCGCGCAGGTAGGTAAAGCTTTGCGCACCCAATTGCGACGACACCGGGTCGGGTTGCCAGAACGGCCCCGATGACGGACTGCCCCGCGCCAACACACCGCTGCAAGCATGGGCCGGTTTCTGCGCGGCGCATTCACCAGGGGTGAGCTGGAAATTACGGTTGAGCAGTTGCGCCACTTCCGGCCCCGTGGCCGCCTCGACTGGCACAGCCATCAGCATGGCAATCGATACCGACAGCGCATGCATCAGGCGACTCACACAGGTGTTCATGGCCGGGAAATGCCTACCGCCTGGTGGTGTGTGACGAGGTCCGAGCTGCTGGCGTTTTCGTTGACGTCGTTGCCATTGAGATCGTAGTGCCAGGCCGTTCCGGCCCCGACCAGGGTGCCGGTCCATACGGGGTAGTTCAACCAGCCCAGGTAGGTCCCAACACCCTCCTGTAACCCGGCGCTGTACAGCGTCCAGAATTGCTTGATCTGCGCCAGCGTCACGGGTTCGAGACCGGCCGCCGTACAGACGTTTTGCATGCCTTCCCAGTGAGCGTCAGGGCTCAGGAAATGCAGCTCCCGAATGCCCCTGACGGTCAGCGAAAAGCGTTGGGTCTGCGCCGGCGTGCCGCTGTCGGTGGCGCTGATGGTGCATTGGCCGTTGCGCCGGGCGGTGACCTCGCCGCTGCGCTCATCGACACTGGCGATTTGCGGGTCGCTGCTGCTGAACGTATAGGGAGCACTACCCCACTCTGCCGTGCGCGTCAGGCGTGCGAAATCGGGGACTTGCAGGGGTGGTTTTTCAACGGCGGCGATGTAGTTTTTGTCGCTCAGGTCAAGGGTAGCGTCGGCTTCGAAGCCGGCGCTCAAGGTCAATGTCAGTACCGCTGATTTCTCCGGCGTGCCGACGCCTTTGAACTGCACTTCATAGCGCACCAGCACGACATTGTCCCGGGCGTGATCGAGGAACGTTTGTGCCCTGACGGGAAACTCCACGTCCTTGTCGACATCATTGGCGCCGATGGGAACGAAGTCGATGAGCTGGTCATAAAAATGCAACGTGACGTTGTCACGGAACTCCATGGGGTCATAGGCCTTGATCCGGACAGTCGCGCCCCCGGGCGGAATATTTGCCGGGTCCAGCACGTCCCCTGGCGCTTCGTCCACGGAGGGTTCTTGCAAATCAAAAGTGTTTGACATGACGGTGTTCCCTGAAGGGATGGACATCCGGCAGCCCGCCGGATGTCCAAGTGTCGGCGGGGGTTAGCGGACCAGGCCGGCCAACCGATTGGCTTGGAGTGCCCGCCCCCTTGAGGCCGCGCTGGCCTTGTAGGAAACCTTGCCCTCCAGTCGGTCTTGCACCGCGCTGCTGTCGCCCCCGCCAGCGGCATGTCCCCAGGTCACCACCCGACCGTCGGCGGTCAGCGCCACGAAACCGTGGGTATTGCTGTAGAGCGCTTGCACTTGCGTCAGTTGCCCGACCACCGCCGAGGTATCGCCGCCAACCGTTTCATTGCCCCACGCCACCACGGTGCCGTTTTTTCGCAGGGCGGCGAAGGCCATCGATGAACCGGTTACCTGAACGATGTCATCCAGGGCTGCGATATCCGCGGGTACCTCGCCCCCCTCCGCCGGGGTGCCCCAGGCCACCACATGGCCATTGCGTCGCCGTGCCGCGAAGGCACGCCAGGTGGAGCAGACCTCGACAATGTCCGTCAGCCCTCCAATCAACGGATCGATCGTGCCGCCATAGGCCGCGGTTCCCCAGGCGACGACCTGGCCCGTAGCGCGCCGGGCGGTAATGGCCCGGGCATTGGCACAACTCAGTTCGATGATGTCGGTCATGGCCGCGATGTCTGCTGGTACGCTGCCACCATAGTCGGCATGACCCCAGGCGACGATTCGACCGTTACCTCGATAGGCGGCAAAAGCGCCATAGCTGCCGAGCACGACTTTGATGTCCGTGAGGCCTGCGATGTCTGTCGGCACCGTTCCGCCGTTGGCGGCCAGCCCCCAGGCGACGACATGTCCAGTGGTGCGCAGGGCTGCGAAGGCTTGCCCAGCGGCGACCACCTCTTCAATGTCGACCAGGTCGCCGATCGCCGCGGGAACGGTAGCGCCGTTGGCTGCCGTGCCCCAGGCGACCACGCGACCCGTGGTTTTCAAACCGGTGAACGCCGTGGCATTGCCCACGACCTGAGTAAAGTTCAACGGATCGACCCCGGTCATGAGCCCGCCTTCGGTGCTGGTTCCCCAAGTCACCACGGCGCTGTTGGCCCGGCGGGCCGCATAGGCGCTACGGGTACAGCTCACTTCAACGATGTCATCCATGGTGATGATGGTGGGAGGAATGGCGCCGCCATAGGCGGCATTGCCCCAACCGAGCACGTCGCCGACATCGCGATGGGCCACGAAGGCCGCCTGGCCGGTCACGGTTGTGTCTATCCCGTTGCCGATGATATTGGCCGGATTGAGGGTGAGTTGATCGTCGGCCGTACGCACCTGCAACGGTTGATGCGGGGCGATATCGCGCCAGGTGGCGGCCGTCTCCCACTGGCTGTCGGTGGCGTACTTCCACTGCGCCTGGACAGGCTGGCCGGTGGTGGCATTGAATGCGCTCAAGACACGGCTGGCGCCGGAGGCCCGGTAGGTGCTGCGGGTGTAGCGCGCGCCCATGACCTTCAAGGTTCCAGCGCCGATCACCTTGCGCACGTCGTACTCGGTGGGGGTGGACGGCCCGTCCGTGCCCCCGGCCTTGCGCACGACCGTATAGCTCAAGGAAATGCTGTGGCCGTCATTGGCGTTGATCACCGCGTGGGGCACCTTGATCGAACTCAGCTCCTTGTCGGCTTCCGAAGGCAGGACCGTGTGCGGGTAATGGGTCGTGCTCTGTCCTACTACCGTCACGGTAATCTCATCATCGGTCTTCAGGAGAGCCGAGGCCTTGATGACCACAGTGGCGCCGCCAGGAAAAACATCGTCAGGGTTGAGTTGGTCTTCCTGCTCCCCCGTCGCTTCCTTGAACGTGGCTTCAGGCAACCGGAACGCCTGCGCCTGTACCAACAGTTCGTAATCCTTTCCAGGCTGTTCGTCCCCTTCGAGCAGTACGACCCAATAACTGATCGTGACCGTCTGGTCCACGCTGGCCAGCACCACGCTGCGGAGCACCGGGAACTCGACCAATTGGCCTTGTTGGGCGCCCGTGATCCGCTTGTCATCTGCAAATCGAAGCTCGCCATCCTCGGTGGTCCATGTCACGTAAAAGCGATCCCCAGCGTTTTCCGGATCGTTGGGCTCGATGTCGATGTGGGCACCGTTGAGGGCATTGGCCGGATCCAGCACGTCATCGACGGCCTCGCGGACCGAGGCGGGATCAAGCAACGGTTGGCGCGCTTCGCCGATGACGAAGACCAAGGGATTTGCATAGCTGTACTTGCCCGTCGCGAACCGCAGGATGTCGTATTTGACCGTCAGTTCCTCATTGCGATGGGCTTCGAAGTATAGCTGCACAAAGGCCGCGTTGAGCGGGAACTCCACTTTCTTGCCGGCGCTCAGCGCATTGAGCTCCTTGGAGTCCTCATACAGTTTTTCACCCTGGGCATCGAACAATTGCCAGCTCACCACGTCCTTGGCGACGGTCGGCGTCGCCACGGGAGGGGGACAGGTGACCTTGCTGATGCCGCTGGGCAAGTCGCCCGGCTCCAACGCACCGTCCTGTTCGCCATCGACGATGGCCTTGACCAGCTCGAACTGTGGCTCGCCCACGTTCAAGAGCGCCGCATGGCGCGAACCGCGACGGACGATTTCGCCGTTTTCGTCGCTGAGCAGGTTGTACGAGAGGTCCAGGGTGCCACCCTCGAGGGTCTTCAGGTGACGACCCTCGACGGGGATGAAAAAGTCCTCCTTGTCCCTGATTTCCTGCCAGGTGGGGAAATACCACTCCAGCTCCGGCTCGTAGCTGCTCTGGTCGGGGCGGGTCCCGAACCATTTGAGTTCGATGGCCATGCCCTCCTCGATGCGCTCGTCGAATGGAATGCGGATGCGGGTGCTGGTCAGGTCGGGATCGAGCGCACCGCTCTGGGCATCCTCGGCAATGGGCGCCGCCAGTTGAGTGGGCTCGCCGATGATATTGACGAAACGGCCCTTGGACTGCTGGATGACGATGCCATTGCGTTCCAACTTGTAGGAGAACACAGCCTGAGTCTTGGCCAAGGCGCGGGCGGTGCTGTTGGACAACAGGACAACCTCCACGACGGGCGGGTTTTTCTCGATCGGATGGCGAACCGTCTCCTCCACCGGGTCACCGTCAAGGGTGGTGCCCTTGACGCGCAGGATGATTACATCGTCCTTCTCGAACAAGTCGACATCGTCGGCCCAGACCTGCAGGCGAAGGGCCTCATCGCCGAGTGTGTCAAGGTTGAGCACGTTGCCGTTGGCCTGTTCGAGGATCGGCGCGTCCAGCCGCGAACTGCCGGTGTCGACCACCAGGCGCGTCTCCGCGCACCAGTCCTCGGAGACGTTGTCCACCAGGTCGTGGACCTTGAAGGTCACGGCCAGGCCCTCAGGGCCTGTGTCCCCTATGACATCGATAATAATCTCTTTGGGGACGTGGACAATGATGGGGTTACTGACCGGGTCGTCGATCTGCGCCTGGATGACCGGAGCGGACTTTACCGGCTGGCCGCCCCAGCTCAAATGGATCACGTCGCCTTCGGCAATGTTCGGATAGGGTAACGGGCTCGGGCTGCCCGGCTTGGCCTCGATAATGATGTCGACACCCTTTTCAGCAGTCTCCTGGTCCACGTGACCGTCGAGCTCAGGATCGATGTACATGTACAGCTCGGAATGCGAACCGGGGTTCGGGTCGGTGTCCTGGCCCCCAGGCAGTTCCAGCTTGACGTAAAGCCTGACCGGTGGGGTGTAGGTTTCATCTGCCTGACTGGGCCGCTTGACCACATACGTCAGCTCGTGGGGCCCGGTCAACAGGCGCCCCGGCGGCACCCACAAAGTCACGCGCTCACCCAACTCGGTGTCGTCGACGATCGTGTGCTGATCGACCTCTCCGCCGTCCAACAGCAACTTGACGTTGTCGCCTTTGCCCATGGTCGTCGTCCAGGCCGGGATGTAAACCTTCAGCCCCTTGTTCGGGAAATTGCCTTGGACCGCGGCGAAGTTGAGACCCCACTCGCCCGAAGGCAGGTCCTGCTCGGTACGCCCGGGGATGTCTGGAGGGAGCAGTGCCAGGATTG
Source organism: Pseudomonas sp. FP2300 (assembly GCF_030687595.1). Classification (NCBI taxonomy): domain Bacteria; kingdom Pseudomonadati; phylum Pseudomonadota; class Gammaproteobacteria; order Pseudomonadales; family Pseudomonadaceae; genus Pseudomonas; species Pseudomonas sp. FP2300. The sequence goes on along the minus strand of NZ_CP117440.1, from coordinate 2,836,149 downwards.
AGACGTCTTTTTTCGGTTGAGTCAGCATGACGGGCACTCCGGTCGCGGAAGGGACGATGGAGTGATTTATGACGTGGGTCGTGTTCGCTGACTACTGTCAGAGCTGACAGGTTTGAGCGGGTTGCAGACGAATGGTCGGGGTTTGCTGGCCCCCCCTGTCTGGGCAAGGACATGAACGCCCCCCCGTGGCGAGGGAGCTTGCTCCCGCTCGGCTGCGCAGCAGTCGTAAAACCGGCTGGCGCGGTCTCACCTTGGCGACCGCAGCGCCTGGTTTGGGGCTGCTGCGCAGCCCAACGGGGATAAATCCCCTCGCCACAGGTTGTGGTTTTATACGGTTTAAGACCTGGCCATCGTCTATGTCTTCAGAACATAGCAGATCGTCCAGCGACGCCCTTGGCCTGCACTGTTGGCCGACCAATGAGTGGGGCGTCCGAGGTACGAACCACCACGCCAGCCAACGGTCCCGCCCGGATCGTTGACGAGCCAGATGGGTTGATCTTGTCCAGTGTCTTCCGGCCAGTATGGATAATAGGCGTGAAGATTGCCCCACTCGTTCCAAAGCCATCCGATTTTCCGAGTAGAGGTGTTAGAACTCCAGTCCTCGTGCAGCGCTGGCCGATACCCCTTCCCTGCATTGGCCTGTACAAACGCGTAGTGCTCAGGTACATCCCGTTTTGCCAGCGTGGTCAAGTCGAAATACTTGGCAGGCGCGTTGAGCGTGTAAATAATTGTTCGCATAACCCCATCGCGGGCAGTAACAGTGGTTGGCACGGTCCCACGCAGGGCGAAGGAGACCACCCCGGTCGCTGAGTCGACTTTGACAAGGTCTGAGTCGGAGGAGCTGTAGGTGACCGTCCCGACCGCGCGACGGACGGTTCGCTGGAAGGATGCACCGTAGAAAGCCGTAGTGGGCTGGAAATTAGGCGTGTTCCAACCATTGACCACGAAATTGTTCCATTCCAGTCCCAGCACTTTCAGCGGATAGCGCAGGGATTGCTCGGTGATTGGCTGGCCATTGCGAAAAACCTGATAGAACACATTCACGGTGCGATCGCTGTTGGGCAGCAGGGTCGCCTGGGTAATTGCGTAGTCGATCGGCTCGATGCGCTCGACCCGTTTGGTCTGTGTGGCACTGCCATCAGCGGTGCCTTCGAAGGTCATGGTGATGTCTTGGCCGATGACCATGCCTTCGAATGGCTGGACCCGAACAATGATCCCGCCGGGCAACACACTGGGGTCGACCGCATGATTGGCATCGGCTTCGACAACGTCCGGCGGCGGCAATACGTCGGGCAGTGCGTTAACGACATAGGTTCGGATTGGGAAAATCTGCGCCTCGGCCTCGTTGGTGGTTTTGCTGAAGTCCACTTTGAACTCTACCGTCAGTTCACTACCGTGCTTGAGCTCTTTCAAATAGCTGTAAGAGGCGGTCGCCGGGGCAAGTTTTACCCCGTTGTCCACCCACTCTTCATCGACCCTCGGCCCTCTGGGTGGTGGTGCCCAGATATCCAATTGTAATTGGCGGTACCGTCGGCTTTCGTCCCCTTCAGACGCAGCCAGACATCTTGACCCACTGCGATAAGCGGCCAGATCCCCAGCCCGCAAATGACATCGGAATGGATGGCACTCAGATCCAGCTCAAGCCCTTCGCCATTGCCAGCGGCTTGCAGAATCTTCGGCTTAGCCATCAACAGATCGTCCTGCTTGAGGGGCTGCACCGCCAAGTCAAAATCAGGGGAAGGGATGGGATCCTCGCTACCCCGGATAATCACATAGGAAACCGTCACAGACTTGTCCAGGTTGAAGGCCACCACACTGTTGGGGATTTCGATAGCCAACCCATCGCTGACCAACGACTCCCCCGACGTATATGAACCCTCGGCAGGCGTTCCCGGCGCACCGGTCCAGGTGACCTTCAGTTTGTCGGTGGGCAGCAGGTCATCGTTGACCGGCACTTCGATGGTCAGCGTGTCTTTGGCATTGACCGGGTTCAGCGTCGCGCCGTCGGCCTCTTTCACCGATGGCGCGTGCAGGTCCAGCGCCGTCCCGATCACAAACTCCAAGGGGTTTGAATAACTGTACCTGCCGGTCTCGAACCGCAGGATGTTGTAGTCGGCGGTCAGTTCTTCACCGCGATGGGCTTCGAAATATTGCTGCACGAAGGCAGCGTTGAGGGGGAACTCCACATCCCTGCCGGCGTTCAGCGCATTGAGGATCTTGGAGTCCTCGAACAGTTGCACGCCTTGGGCATCGAGCAGTTGCCAGGTCACCTCGTCCTTGGGTTTGGTCGGGTTGTTGACCGGATCGGGGCAGATGACCTTGCTGGTGCCGTTGGGCAGGTCGCCAGGTTCCAGCGCGCCGTCCTGTTCGCCGACGACGATGGGCTTGACCAATTCGAGCCATGGCTCACCCACGTTCAACGGCGTCGCATGACGCGAGCAGCGGCTGACGATCTCGCCATTTTCGTCGCTGAGCAGGTTGTACGAGAGGTCCAGGGTACCGCCCTCGAGGGTCTTGAGATGGCGGCCCTCGACGGGAATGAAGAAATCCTCCTTGGCATCGACTTCGTCCTTGCTGGGGAAGTACCAGTCCAGCTCCGGTTCGTAGCTGCTCAGGTCGGCACGGGTCCCGAACCATTTGAGCTCGATGGCCATGCCCTCTTCGATGCGCTCATCGAACGGAATGCGGATGCGGGTGCTGGTCAGGTCTGGATCGAGCGCGCCGTTCTGGGCGTCCTCGGCAATGGGTGCCGCCAGCTGAGTGGGCTCGCCGATGATGTTGACGAAACGGCCCTTGGACTGCTGGATGACCGTGCCGCCGCGCTCCAACTTGTAGGAGAACACTGCCTGGGTCTTGGCGAGGACGCGGGCATTGCTGTTGTCCAGCAGGACATTGACCACGGTGGGCGGGTTTTCCTCGATCGCTTGGCGAGCAGTGTCCTCGACCGGGTCGCCGTAGAGGGTAGTGCCCTTGATGCGCATGATGATCACGTCTTCCTTGGCGAATAATGCCGTGTCGTCGGCCCATACCTGAAGTTGCAGGGCTTCATCGCCGAGCGTGTCCAGATCGAGCACGTTGCCGTCGGCCTGTTCGAGGATCGGCGCCATCAGCCGCGAACTGCCGGTGTCGACCACCAGGCGTGTCTCCGGGCACCAGTCCTCGGATACGTTGTTCACCAGGTCGTGGATCTTGAAGGTCACGACCAGGCCTTCGGGACCTGAGTCCCCTATGACATCGCGAATAACCTCTTTGGGGACGTGGACAATGATGGGGTTGCTGGCCGGATGGTCGATCTGCGCCTGGGTGACCGGAGCGGACGTTACCGGCTCGCCGCCCCAGCTCAAGTGGATCAGGTCTCCTTCGGCAATGTTCGGGTAAGGCAACGGGCTCGAGCTGCCCGGCTTGGCCCGGACGGTGATGTCGACACCGTTCTCGGCAGCATCCTGGTCGACGCCATCCTCGACGAGCGCGGGGTCGATGTACATGTACAGCTCGGAATGGGAACCGGGGTCCGGGTCGGTGTCCTGGCCACCGGGCAGCTCCAGCTTGACGTAAAGCCTGACCGGTGGGGTGTAGGTTTCATCCTGCTGGCTGGGCCGCTTGACCACATACGTCAGCTCGTGGGAGCCGGTCAGCAAGCGCCCCGCAGGGACCCATAAAGTCACGCGCTCACCCACTTCGGTGTTGTCGGTGATCGTATGCTGATCGACTGCACCACCGTCCAACAGCAACTTGACGTTGTCGCCGATCCCCATGCCCGTCCAGTCGAGGATATAAACCTTCAGCCCCTTGTCGGGGAAATTGCCCTGGACCGCGGCGAAGTTGAGGCCCCACTCCCCCGAAGGCAGGTCCTGCTCGGTGCGCCCGGGGATATCCGGGGCACGCAGGGCCAGCGGTGCAGGTGTTTTTTTGGGTTGAATCAGCATGGCAGGCACTCCGCTCACGGAAGGGGCAACAGAGTGATTTATGCCGTGGGACGTGTTCGCTGACTACTGTCAGAGCTGACAGGTTTGAGCGGGTTGCAGACGAATGGTCGGGGTTGGCCGAACACCGCCACCCGTGGCGAGGGAGCTTGCTCCCGCTGGGCTGCGCAGCGGCCCCAAACCAGACATTGCGGTCTTTCAGGCAGACCGCCTCAGCCGGTTTTACGACTGCTGCGCAGCCGAGCGGGAGCAAGCTCCCTCGCCACAGGTGAGTGCCACGGGCCTTTCGCCGAGTGAGTCCGGGACGAACTATTTCAAGCCGACACCGAAGGCATTTCCATAGTATTGGACATGGGCTTCCGTGCCGTTGACCAGATTCTTCATGTAGTACCGGGTCACCGGCCACGTGGCGGCTACGTCTTTGCACCAGTAATAGCCGTTACCCAGCGGCCAGCGATTGCCATAGGTATTGTAGATTTCGCGAAGCTCACCCATGGACGGCATCCGTGCGCCGCGCGCGGCGGTATTGCTGTTGATCTGGGGCCATGTTCCTCCCCCTACTCCCTCGCACAGAATGACCCCGGTGACCGAGACGCTGTAGCTTTTTTCCTGGCCTGCGGCATCGCGCGCGGTAATGGTGGTTTGCCCCCTCGACCGAACTGTCACCCAGCCATTGCCATCGACCACGGCGACGGCCGCATTGCTGGACCTGTAGCTGTAGCCGGGCCGGCCACCGCTGGCTTGATGGAGCACCGAGGTGCCCGCGCCAAAAGTCGGCAGGACATGCGACCCGTAGATGATATAAATCCTGCCGCTCAGCGTAACCGGCGAAGTGTTGAACACCAGCGGCGGCAACGCCTGCGCCACGTGGAAGGTTCTCACCGCTGAATCCGGCACTCCGCTGCCATACAAGGCCCGGACTGTCATGGGGTGAGCGCCCACCGCCAAGCCTGCCAACACCTTGCTCCAATCGCCCGCAGCGTTTGCCTGGGCATCCCCCTTGTCGCCACCATTGTCCAGGATCTTTACGTGCTGAAGACTGCTCGCGTTGCCCACCACGGTGACCTGGGTATCGGTGGTGGAGCCGTTAGGGGGAATATCGACGTTGGCGGCGTTCCTGATAAAAGTGATGGTGGGCGACCTGACGGCGGTGACGGTAAAGCCCTTCTCCGCCGATTCCTGTCCGTTGCCATAAAGTGCCTTGGCCTTGAGCCCATACGCCTTGGCCGACAGCCCCGTGAGGGTGGCCTCCCAGTTCGTCCCGACGGCGGAAATGTCGATCGGGTTGCCGATGTTGGCATTTCCATCCCGTAGCTGGATCCTTTGCCCGGAACTGCCGGTGCCGGTGACCCTGACGCTGGTTTCCACGGTGATGCCGCCGACCACGCTGCCTTTGCTGTCACGGATGTCGGTAAGCGTGGGGCTGATGTTGGCGGTCACGAAGAAGGCCTTCGCCGCTGACTCCTGGCCGCTGCCATAGAGCGCCTTGGCCTTGATGTCGTAACCCTTGACACTTAGCCCTGTAAGAATGGCTGTCCAGGTGGTGGTGTTGGCCGGAATGTCGATCGGGCTGCCGATATTGGCGTTTCCATCCCGTAGCTGGATACTCTGGCCGCTGCTGCCTGTGCCGCTAACCGTGACGCGGGTCTCGATGGTGGTCTTGCCGACTACCGAGCCCCGGCTGTCGGTGATATCGGTGATTGTCGGGGTGACACTGGCCGTCACGGAAAAGGCCAGCGGCCCCGACTCCTGGCCGCTGCCATAAAGCGCCTTGGCCTTGATGCTGTAGCCCTTGGGAGTCAGCCCCGTGAGGTTGGCGGTCCAAGTGGTGGCATTGGCCGGAATATCGATCGGGCTGCCGATATTGGCATTGGCATCCCGTAGCTGGATTCCCTGACCACTGCTCCCCGTGCCGGTGACGGTGACGCGGGTCTCGATGGTGGTCTTGCCGACCACCGAGCCCTGGCTGTCGGTGATATCGGTGAGTGTCGGGGTCACGCTGGCCGTCACGGAAAAGGCCAGCGGCCCCGATTCCTGGCCATTGTCATAGAGCGCCTTGGCCTTGATGGTGTAGCCCTTGACCGTCAGCCCCGTGAGATCAGCCGTCCAGGTGGTGGCACTGTCCGGGATGTCGATCGGGCTGCCAATATTGGCCTCTGCGTCCCGTAGCTGGATACGTTGACCACTGCTCCCCGTGCCGGTGACGGTGACGCGGGTCTCGACGGTGGCCTTGCCGACCACCGAACCTCGGCTGTCGGTGATGTCGGTGAGCGTCGGGGTGAGGACGGCGGTGACTTTGAAGGTCCGCGCCTCGGAACTGGCGCCATCGCCATAGATCGCCTTGGCGGTGAAACTATGGTTGGTCATGCTCAACCCGCTGACGACCATATCCCAGTCGCCGTTATCGTCAGCCCTTTTACGGCCATGGGAAACCGTGAGGTTGTCGAAAATCTCCACCTCTTGTCGGACACTGGCCTTGCCGGCCAAGGTCACACGGGTGTCCAACGTGGTACCGCCGTTCCTGACTTCGCCCTTGGAGTCCCGCACCGACGCGATAGTCGGTCTGTCCAGGGCGGTGACGGTAAAGGTCCGCGCGGTGGACGTTGCGCCACTGCCATAAAGCGCCTTGACCGTCAGGCTGTGGTCGGTCTCGCTCAACCCACTGATGACCAGGTCCCAGTTGCCGTTGTTGTCGGTTTTTTTGCGGCCATGGGACACCGTGAGGTTGTCGAAGATTTCCACTTCCTGCTCGATGCTGGCCTTGCCGGTCAGGGTGACTCGGGTATCGACGGTGGTGTCGCCATTGTCGAGCTCGCCTTTGGAGTCCCGCACTGAGGTAATTGACGGAACGGCCAGGGCGGTGACGGTAAAGGTCCGCGCGGTAGACGTTTGACCGCTGCCATAGAGGGCCTTGGCCGTCAGGCTGTGGCCGGTCACGCTTAACCCGCTGATGTCCAGGGTCCAGTTACCGCTGCTGTCGGTTTTTTTACGGCCATGGGACACCGTGAGGTTGTCGAAGATTTCCACTTCCTGCTCGATGCTGGCCTTGCCGGTCAGGGTGACGCGGGTGTCGACGGTGGTGTCACCATCGTTGAGCTCGCCCCTGGAATCGCGCACCAAGGTGATCGAGGGAACGGTCAGCGCGGTAACGGTAAAAGTCCGCGCCGCAGACGCTTGGCCGGTGCCATAAAGCGCCTTGGCCGTCAGGCTGTGGCCGGTCACGCTCAAGCCGCTGATGACCAGGTCCCAGTTGCCGTTGCTGTCGGTTTTCTTGCGGCCCTGGGACGCCGTGAGGTTGTCGAAGATTTCCACTTCCTGCTCGATACTGGCCTTGCCGGTCAAGGTGACGCGGGTGTCGACGGTGGTGTCGCCATTGTTGAGCTCGCCCTTGGAGTCCTGTACGGAGTTAATCGAGGGTGCCATAAGGGCGGTGACGGTGAACGTCCGGGCACCGGAAACGACACCGGCGCCGTAGAGGGCCTTGGCGGTCAGGCTGTGGCGGGTGACACTCAATGCACTGAGGTCCCGGGTCCAGTCGCCAGCGGCGTTGGCGGTCGCGTCGCCCAGTGAAGCAGTGGCGTCGTCGAAGATTTCCACCCGTTGCATGGCGCTGGCCTTGCCGGCCACGGTGACGCGGGTGTCGACGGTGGTATCGCCATTGGCGAGCTCGCCTCGGGAGTCGGTCACCGAGTCGAGGGTGGGCGGCACCAGGCGTACGGCCGTGAAGGTCCGACGGTTCGAGACATTGCCGCTGCCGTCCCGGGCCTGGGCCGTCAGGCGATAATCCTTGGCCTGCAATCCACTCAGGGGAAACGTCCAGTCGCTCTCCAATGCCACGGAAGCCGTCCCCACCCCGGCGGAGTCATCGAAGAATTCCAGCGTCGACTCCGGCGTGGCGACACCACTCAGGGTCACGCGGGTATCGACGGTATAGTCACCCTCGCTGATATCGCCCCAGGTGTCGTAGACCCTCTGGATATCGGGCACGACCCAGTCATGCCTGACCTTGAAGGTATATTGCGTGATGGGGCATTCGATGGCAGCGGCCTCATCCGCCTCACCGGAAAAGCTCACCCGGCAAACGACCTTCAGCGGCGTATTGTGGCCGAGCTTCTCCAGTTCGTTGCGCAGTACCGACTCGCGCAGCCCATTGCTGGCCTGCCCTGCGGAAATGGTCGCGCCCGCCAACAGCACAATATCGTAGGACGTGGCGTTATCGGTCTGCCCTTCCAGACGCAACCAGACCTTTTGCCCGGCGGCACTGAACGACCATTTGCCCACCGTGGCCTCAGCGTTGCCGCTGAAGGTCGCCAGGTTCAGCTCCTGGCGATCCGCATTCGCCTGGGTAACCCGCGGATGCGGCAATTGGGTTTCCGGGTCGGCAAAGGCGCTGATGGTCAGGGGCAGGCTTTCAGAAGGCGTGAAAAAACCGTAGCGCTGGACCTCATAACCCACGCTGACCACTCGGCCGATATTGGGCCCGACGAACGACGCGTCCAGATGAAACCGTACCTTGCCGCTTTGATCCCCCGGTTGTTCCTGATCCTCGGAAGAACCGGGACCGGGGGTGCCCAGCCACTTCAAGATGACCGTATCCAGCGCCGGATCCATGCTTTCATAGCCGATCTCGATATCGACACCCGCGAGCGCGTTCATGGGATCAAGGAGCGTGTCGGGTGCCTGGATCACCTTGGGTGGGGGTAACTCGCCGACCAGGAAACCGATCAACAGGTCCAGCGTTTCCGAATAGCTGTACGCTCCGCTGGCGTGTTTGAGGGTGTAGCGGACCTTGACGGTCTGGCCGATATTACCCGTCACGAAATCGGCATCCACGCGAAATGTCACAGGCTCGCCAGCAGACACTGCCGTGATCGGTATCCAACTGCTGGTGCTGGCGAGCGGGTTGGCACCGGTCCAGTAGTAGGTCAGGATGTCGCCCTTGACCGTGCCCCGATAGTCGACCAATACCTTGACCTTATCGAAGATCTTTGACGGATCGAGGACCCCGTCCGGGGCTTCCGGAACCTTGGGGGGCGGTAGCGTCGCCCCAGGCGCCTGGACCTTGACCAATAGATGTTCGGACTCGCTCACCCCATAAATCGCCGCCTGATCATTGGAGACCTGGTACCACAGGTCAAGGCGGCCGTTGGCAAGCACGCTGATGTGTTCGGCACCGACGTACAGCGTGACCGACTTGTCGTCGGCTTCATTCCGGCTGACGGTGTGGGTTTGCGGATACGCATACGGTGTGCCGTCAGCTCGCGTGCCTTCCCAGATCAGCTCGATGAAATCCCCATTGGCGATACCCGGGTACGAGATGAGCACGTTGGCCATCTGGGTGTCCGGATCGAGGCTATCGCCCACCTGCTCGCGAAGGACCGGAGCGGGATGCGCATAAACATCGCCCACCACACTGGCGAACGCGCGCTTGGACGAAAGGGGTGGATCACCGTTCTTCTTGGTCAGCACATATGAAGCCTCGGCCGAGCCCATAGCAATGGCGCGGACCTCTGCGTAAGGCACCTTCAAGGGCAGGATGCTGGGTATATTGGTGATCTCGTGTGCCTGGGTATGGATCAGCGGCTTGCCGACTTGTGGCGTGCCGATCCAGGTCATGGTCACCGTATCACCGACCTCGAACTCTTGCGTCGCGAGAAGGATCTGCACGGTGACATCCTGCTGGTTCAACGCCTTGAGATCGATGACGCCGTCGACCGCGTCCTCGATGATCGGCGCGACCAGGCGCCAGGCCCCGGCATCGACTTTCACGGTGGTGGTCATCGACCATTTTTCCGAGTAATTCCACACCTCGTCATGCACTTCGTACTGCACCAGCAGCGCATTGCTGTCGCCGCCGGCCAGGATCTTGGCCTGGTCGGCGATGACTTCGATGGGCTGTGTGCCCTCGACCTGCTCTTGGGTCAGTTCCAGGGCGTCGAGGAAGACACTGCCCCATTTCACCTGGATAACGTCGCGCACGGCAATGTTGGGGTAAGGCTCGATCGCCATGGGCACGCCTCTGGCGGCCCATTGGGCATCGACACCTTGAGCGATCACCTCGGCCGGCAACTGCACAATCTTGAGTTCCGAGTGCCCTGGCAGGTGCGGGTTCTTGTCGCGGCCACCGGGTCGGTCCAGCTTGACCAGCAAGCGCAACGTCGAGGACGGATCATCAGGGATCGTCTCACCCTTGCGCAGCACCACGTAATAGCAGCGTTCGATCCAGCCGGGCACAAACCATTCCCTGCCCACGAAGAAGAACAGACGCTCGTTTTCCTGGCCAACCAGCAGTTCGTGATGCCAGACGACGTTCGCATCCAGATAGACATCGACGATATCGCCCGCCTGCATGGGCGCGCTCCACGGATCGATGATGCAAAAAGCCCCCTCTTCGTGGTCCTCGACCACGCCCAGGCCGATACCGCCGTCACCGTCCACGATGGGGCTGGCCATGCCCGCGATGATGAGCGCCCAGTTTGACAATTGACCGTCGGTGGAAGACTTGGGAGGCGGTAAATAAAGGCGAAAAGAGGTCATGGCCAGTTCCTTTATCCAGCACGATACGGTGGCTTTCAGATCGCAACGCGATAGGTTGGATTTGGCACCACATCAGCCGGATCGGCTACTGTCGGAACTAACAGGTCGGCGGGGAGTTTCGACGAACGGTAGGGACATCCGTGGTCTGAGTTCAGGATGGCTACGCCCGCTCGCAAGGCTTGGTGACGTAGTCGTCGGCACCCATCTCCAGGCCCAGGACCTGGTCGTGGCTGTCGTCCCAGGCGGTGAGCATCAGGATCAGCGGATCGACCCGCGTCCGCTCACGTGCATGATCGCTACGGCTGGGCACACTGACCTATTAGCCGCTGCGTTCCGGTAACTGGCGATCAGTTCGGAGCGCGCGGTGTCGTCTTCGACCAGGAGAATGTTGGGCATGGGTGCTTCCAGAAAAGTGCTGTGGCGCTGGTGGGGCCGCTATCGCGAGCACGCTCGATACAGCCGATCATCCTGCGCTCCATAAGTGAGCGTCGCTGTAAACTGTAATATCTGACAGTTTACAGCGCACAGGAATCGCGCTCAGATGGCACGACCCATGGTCAGATAACTCTCTGCACTGTCGGTACAGCCTTGCGATATCCAAATGGAGATCATGACAATGAGCGCAGCACGAAAACTGTCAGTCGATACAGCACGAAAATCCATCCTCGCCAATGAGTTCGAAGCCTCCATCGATCAAAATCCCCCCGCATCGTTCAGAGCAACCTTTTCCCGCGTGAGCTACCCCACCCATGGTGATTACCTGACCATCACCGCGACGCTTCGCGACCCAACCAGCTTCCACATCAAGAGTATCAGGGTCGTTTTCCTGGAAGATCCTGTCGATAACACCCCACGAACGACCTCGGGTGTGAAGGTTTTTTATGCGGATACAGCGGAGGATCCGCCTGCGGAATATTCGACACTCGATACCGCAACGGCGCTGACGTTTGACCCGCAAACCCTTTCCATCAGCGGAACGATAGACGCCCACGTCGAGAATGGCTTGGAGGATGCAAAATTCCATGACCTGACGATGAGTTTCAGTTTGGTTGCGGACTCGGGGGTTCGCTAAAGTTGAGCCCAGCAAGCACCCCAAAAAAAGCTCCGGATTTTTCAATCCGGAGCTTTTTTATTGAATGATCAAATGTTTATCGACAGCCCATCAGAAGTTGAAACTGAGGCCCGCGCTGACATTGTAATCCTGCTTGACTGTCTTGCTCTGGGCTGAGCCAGCCTCGGCGAAAACCTGAAGCCCGTGAGGCAGCGCCCAATTGATGCCCCCCGCCAATTCCAAACTGGTGGCAGAACTATCGTTGTTGAACGAACTGTCGTTGACCCCAACTTCGTTGCGCTTGATGAGTTCCTGGCCGATGGCGACACGCACCCGCGGCTGGAGCTTGTGGCCGTTACCCAGGTCGATCTCGCTGCCGATATAAGCGCCGCCCTTGACCACCAACGACCGGGTCAGTTCGCTATCGACCTCCAGGCCATTGTCCAGTCTGTAATGTTCACCAGACACCACTGCCGCGGCGACCTGAGCAAAAGGCCCCCAGAAAAAACCACCCCCCAATTGGTCTTGAAAGCCCACTTCCAGCGAGCCGCTCACACCGTAGGCGTCATAAGACCCCTTGGTTTTCACGCCATCGCTCATGCTCACGTCCAGGCGGTTGTCGAAGCGGTTGATCTTGGTCACCGCATCGACATAGAAACCCGTTTGAGGATCGAACTTCGTCAAATAGCCGCCGATAGAATAGCTGTCCACCGAGCCCGAACTGCCGTACTTGAGGTCCAACTGCGTGCGGCTGTAACCAACCATGCCGCCAACCAGCCAGTCGCTGTCACCCAGCGCTGCGTCGGCCCCGATGACCAGGCCCTGCTGCGTCTGGCTATAGCCGCCCGCGTAGGCATTCTGGACGCTGTACCGATTATTGTAGGCCCGGGTCCAGAGCCCAGGCTTGGCTCCCGTCAATCGGCGGTCGCCCATGCGCGAGTTCAACAGGGTGCTTTCGGCATAGATAATGGTGGGGGCCGTGTTGGCGATCGCCAGCACCGAACGGGCACTGGTGCTGGGCCCTTCGTCGGGGCGCAGATACCAGCCGGTACCTTCCTGAACCAACTTGTAGGTCAAGGCCCCGACGTCCACAGAACCGTTGTTCAGCGCCAGCTGTGCATTGCCCTCGGCCAGGTCCGCAATCTGGATCAAGCCATTGGCCCGGGCTCTTTCACCGGTGGCGCTCACCGACACGACGTGATCGCCCGACGCTGTTTCTGCGTTGAGGAAATCCGTTTCACCGGTATTGAAATCGGTGTGCATGTTGAAAAAACCGCTGCCGGAGAGCTCCCGGACGTTGAGGGTGTAGAACGTTGCCCCCGGCGCGAAATCCACCGTGCCGCCATTGAGCGACAGATTATTCACGCTATTGCTGCCGGTCAGGGTCCAGGTGGACTGCCCGTTGATGTCCAGGTCAGTGGTACCTTCGATGCCGCCGGTGAAGTGTGAATGATTGTCGAGCACCACGTTGGTGGTGTGCCCGGCATCGCCCTTGATGGTGCCGGTAAACGTACTCTGGTTATCGAGTTTGAGTTGGCCAACGTTTTGTACATCCCCGGTCAGCGAGGCCCGGTTGTTGAGTGAGGTGTTCACGTTGCTGCCGGCCTCGACCACCACGTTGCCCTGCAGCACGCTGTTATTGACGTTGAAATTGACGTTCGTGCCGTTTGTCACTTCCAGGATCGTGCCATTACCGCCGATCAGCGTCGAGCCGTCCGAGACCTCAATCTCCAGCGAGCCCAACGGGTTGGCCCCCACATTGGCGACGATAGCCGAACCGCTTTTACCCTCTACGCTGGAGTTGTTCAGGATCAGTTTGCTGATCTGCTCGTCGGTCCGATCCAGACCAAACGTCACGCCATTGAGGCCGCCAATGATTTGGGATTCGTTACTGAGGGTCGCTTGCCCTCCGGCGAGCTGTAAACCAAAGCTGGAACTGCCGGTGCCTTCAAGGGTGCTGTTATTCAAGTCCAGGGTGCTGTAGGAAGTAACGAACGCGCCCCCCAAATCGCCACGAACGGTGCTGCCCGACAATGTGGCGCTGGAACCGGTCGTCGTGGAAGTATTACGCACCGCCTGAAGCCCATAATCGAGTCCCGATATCGTGCTGCCGCTGATGTTGGCGTTACTGTTGACCAATGAGACGGTGACGAACCCGCTTGCCCCGGTCACTGTTGCGTCGGTCAGGTTCACGGTCGAGCCCGCGGTTGCGGCAATCTGCTGGGTCGTCCCGGTGTTGACGTTCAACGTGCCGCGCTGGGCAGTGATGCCCAGCGTGTCGGCGCCGTTGACGTTAAGCGTCGCACCGGGTGTTATGCGCCAACTTTCTACTATCGGCGAAGGCACGATGGTTTCCGTTTCGCCGGGGATCAGGTCCCGCCCCTCTGTGTAAGGGATGAAGAACGCAAGCGCCAGGGCTGATGGATATCGCCAATGATGGCCATGACCTTTCAGTAGAGAAAATTGTGCTGCGCGCATATGAAGTACCCCAGAAATGCAATTTGAAATTGGCCGGCTTGCTGATCGCCTTGATCAACATCGAGAAGACGCGCAAGACTACTGATGAAGCCAAAAATCAAATGTAGGAATATTCTGAAAACGACTCAGATAATTCTGATATGCAAGCAGGACAAATCCAGCCCCTTCACGGCCCCCCAACAGAACGCTGCCGTGAAGGGAAACATCAAGCCAGATTTCACCTCAAGCATCTTCGCAATATTCACCATTTGCATTCACTAGTCTGACCGTCGCGTCATACTCCGCCGAGGGATGATCCGTTGCATTGATCTTCACCGTGTACCAGACCTTCCAGTAGCCAATGTAGTCCCCAGGTTCCACCGGATCAGGAGGCGGTTCAGGAATATTGCGGATAACGGGATCATAAGGTGAAACGGTCATGGTGAACCCACTCTCCGGCTCACCGTCGACAATCGTGTGAGGCGTAGGAGAGCTGAAATCGGTATCCGGGGCTTCCTCGGTGTGAGCGGCATCCCTATATCCTTGCGCATGCAGGGTAACTTCCCGGCCCACTAGAAGGTGCTCAGTATTTCCAGGAATCGTGAACACCGCGTTAAATGTGTTCCGCTGCAGGTCCCCACAACGCACCAGGTTCGGATATCGCGTGGTTATATCCGGAGGGTCCATGTTAACAACAAGCGCGTTATTGGTAACCGTTTGGATAGGTGACGGATTTTCATTGGTTCCGCCAATATCCGACAGGAAATACTGAAGGCTTTTATCGCCCAGCCCGGCGCCATTAATGACCGTCCAAGGCAATTCAATCGTTACAGAGGTGTCACCCGCATTCAAAAACGCGACATCAGGAAGTCTTACGCCCTCGTACGCAGCAATAATTTGCTGTCCGTCTTTTACGGGTTTATCGGGATCGGTCCACAAAACGATAGTGATTATCTGATCGACGCCATAATCTTCAATCTCAATAACGTTGTCCACGTCCGTACTTGTAACATTGGGCTCGTTGAGTCCATCATTGGGCCCTGGATCAACCGGAGTCGGTCCAGGGACGTAGATATTTGAAAAAATATCCACGAATGATTCGCTCAGTGGCGTTGCCCCTTGCAGCAAAGTGGCCTTCACAGTAACCGGAACATCCTCTTGGGTATCGTCCCCATCCTTGTAATAGTCATCAGAAATAATGTCAAACGACACTGGAAAAACCAACTTGGTAGCCGTACCGAAAGCCTTTGTATCGACAACAGTGTTATTCCAATTAATTTGAATTTCATCCGTATCTTCCACATTGTCAACCCTGTCCACCTCCACTGTAACGCCGCCGGGCACCGCGCAGTCTTTCAAATCGATAAGACGATCAGTGCCGGAGCTTGCCAAGGGAACACGGGGCGCCTCAAGTACTGGCGACGGCGAAAACATAATCTTCAGGCCTTTAGGAACCGACAACCTACTTTCATTCCCGACGGCATCTACGAGCCGATAATAAACATAAACCGCTCCCGCAGGAAGACCGCGCAAAGTCCCCGAATCGACCTCAAACTTACCCGTTAAAGGCAACGTATAGGGTGGAGGATTAATGGGCTCATCGGTATTAAGCTCCGTATAATTTCGGCTGATATAAAAATAACATTTATCACCTGATGCCAACCCCTGGGTACCAACGACCAATTCCCAGGTACCGTTGGGTAGACTGCTGAGGTAAGCGTTGTCGATGATATTGTCCGGGGGATAGGTCGGAGTGGCGGTGGTCAACGGTGGCTGGTTCTTGGGTCCGCCAGGGTTCGGTTGGTAGTGGGCTCGTCTATCGATTACAATCGTTTCCGGATCTGATTCCCACTCATTCCCCAGAGGAGGCATCGCTTCGTATTTAACCAACCAAACAGAAGGCGTTCCGGCGGGATTATAGTCAGTCAACTTTTCCGTCGGAATACCCGCCACAAATACCGAAGGGCGGTCAGCGATAGGACCAGCAGGAAAAGTGTCCACTTCTTCCCAAACTGGATCATCCGTTGGAACGGCCGGTTCTCGGGCGATATAAACCCAGACCTCATCAGTGTCATCTTCGTTTGGCCATCGCCGCAGTGTAACCGGTAATTTTGCACCTGGCCGAAGGTACTCGATATACACGCGCCTGTCGGCGTCGCTGACAATAACACCTGGAAACTCAGGAGGATTTCCCGCTAAAGGCTCTGCCGCTGCACGCTCGCGGCGTACCCGTTCCCGGTCGATATTGGCTATTTGCTGTTTTGCATTCATTTCACGCTCTCCACAATAATATCCAGACCGCACGTTCATCCGTGCTCACTGCGTCGCCGTACACAAACACCCTGATAGCAACTACCAGACCACCGGCCAATAGTTAATTACCAGCGTTGTTAAACCTCACAAAGGACCGCACGGTTCCGTCGCCCCGGAAACAAACCGATCGACCTTCACCGTGCCTAACCTTGATTCACCAATGAACACGCCGCCCCTACTTATCTTGTAAGTCACCCCTCCTGAACCATAAAATAGAGGTTTAACATGAGGTTCATAGGGAATGGGCGGCATCTCGAACCCCTCTGGATTTTCGGCATCCGCCTGGGTGAGTTGATACGTGAATACCCCTTCCGTGCCGTCGATATACCCTTCCGAGGCGTTCAAACTGGTGTAGGCACGCCAAGTCAGCACGCATGAATCATCTTTTTCGAAGCCTTGGTAGGGGATCTTGATATGTACCCCTTCCCAAATGGGAGGGACCGTATCGCAAAGCAGATAACCTGCCGCATTGGCATTCGGAAATCGGGGTAACTTCAATACAGGTAGTGGAATAACACTGTGATCGATAAACAGCTCTCTTTCACGCGATTCAAACGCATTTCCAGGCGGCGTTATGGGTTCAACCTCGTAATAGAGATAGGCCACTCCATCTCCGGCCCATAATGGGACGGGTAACGGAATCAGGAACTCCGTTTGCGTGATCGGTCCATCGTGAGGCTCATCGTAAACGGTGGTGGTCACACCGTCTCGGCGCCAATAGACACGCAACTGATCCGTTTCGCCGATCTGGTCGGCATAGATAGGCCAGCGCGGAATGCGAGTTTGCCCGCCGTTCAACAAAATCGAGGCCGGAACCTGTCCACTGGGGGGCACATCATCTACCAGCGGTGGGTCAGCAGGACGTGGAATGTTCGTGCCGTTATTACCGTCACCGGATGTCGACATAACCTCCCCCTACTGAATTGGATGTGGAGACCACCTATCGCGTTGATTCAGAGTTAATACTTGTCCGTCGACCTTGCCTACTGTCAGGATTGACAGGTCGGTTGACCGTTTATCGGTTTTCTGGATTGGAATGAAACAAAGAAAAGAGCTGAGGCCGAGTGTCATCAGCCTCTATCTGCAACAATGTGGACGCTGAACCGTTGTCAGGAATTTCGGCTACGCAGTACCTGTGCGGCAAACAAGGCGATCCGCTGGCACGCATCCGTCAGTTTCAGTTGATCAACCACCAACCCAATCCGAATATGCCCCGCCGCACTCGGCCCGAACGCCTCGCCGGCCAGCACCGACACGCCGTAGTCGTCCAGCAGCCGCTCGGCAAAAGCCTGGGCACCCAGGCCGGTCTGGCGCACGTCGACCATCACGAACATGCCGCCATCGGGCCGCACCGGCTTGAGGCCCGGGCAGTCATCGAGCATGGCGCAGACCAGGTCCCGGCGCTGGCGATACTCCTCGTGCATCTGCGCCACTTCCGGAAAATCCTGTTCCAAGGCCACCTGGGCTGCCCGCTGGACGAAGTCCGGCAGGCCGAACAGCATGCACAACGACAGGTTCGCCAGATGGTCAGTGAGGGATTCGGGGCCCACGACCCAGCCGATGCGCCAACCGGTCATGGCGTGGGACTTGGACAGGCTATTGATTGTCGCGGTGCGCTCGGCCATGCCCGGCAGGCTGGCCGGGCTGATGTGTTCGCCCTCGTAGACCAGGTCGCTGTAGACCTCGTCACTGATCAGCCACAGGTCATGGTCAATGCACAGCCGCGCCAATGCTTGCCAGGTGGACATTGGCAGGCTGGCACCGGACGGGTTGTTCGGGCTGTTGAGCAGCATCGCCCGGGTACGCGGGGTCACAAGACGGGCAACGTCCGCAGGCTCGACCCGAAAACCGTTCTCCGGGCGAACCGCCACCGGCACCACTTTCGCCCCGCAGGCACCGAACACCGCTTCATAGGTGACATACATCGGCTCGGCGACGATGACTTCGTCGCCAGGGTTGAGCAGGCATTGCGCGACCGCATACACCGCGCACTGCGCCCCTGGCAGCACGATGACCTGTTCGGCTCCCACCGGCTGGCCGCAGCGCAGGCGATGACGCCGGGCGATGCTGGCCCGCAAGGTGTGCAGGCCGCGGATGTCCGAGTAGTGGGTCTCCCCGGCCCGCAGGCTGGCCACGGCGGCGTCGACAATGGCACGCGGCGTGTCAAAGTCTGGATCGCCCACTGACAGCAACAGCACATCCTCGCCCTGTTCGCGCAGGGCCAGCGCCCGGTCGTGAATCTGCCAGGCGGCGGCGCCATCGCCGGTGATGCGTTGGGTCAAAGCTGAAAAGCGCATGTACGTCTCCTGATTGCGCGATGTCCAGCCTCAACCCTATCTCAAATCACAAACCGCGCCACCATCGCATTCAAACCCACCGCCAGGCGCGACAGTTCGTGGGTCGCGTCGCTGGTCTGTTTCGCACCACTGGCCGACTGGGTGGCCAGGTCGCGGATGTTGACCAGGTTGCGATCCACTTCACGGGAAACCTGGGCCTGTTCTTCCGAGGCGCTGGCGATGACCAGGTTGCGTTCGTTGATCTGGTTGATCGACTGAGTGATCTGCTCCAGCGCCACACCAGCGGCCCGGGCCATTTCCAGGGTGCTTTGGGTGCGCTGGTTGCTTTGCTGCATCGACTGTACGGCCTGGCCGGTGCCGTTCTGGATGCCGGCGACCATTTTTTCGATTTCCTGGGTCGATTGCGCGGTGCGATGGGCCAGGGCCCGGACTTCGTCGGCCACCACCGCAAAACCACGTCCGGCTTCCCCGGCACGGGCAGCTTCGATGGCGGCGTTGAGGGCCAGCAGGTTGGTCTGCTCGGCGATGGCGCGGATCACGTCCAGCACCTTGCCAATGTCGCGGCCCTGGACCGCCAGGCCTTCGATCATCGAAGCGGTGACTTGCACGTCGTGGGTCATGGTCTGGATCGCGTCGACAGTTTCCACCACCCGCGAGCGAC
Organism: Pseudomonas sp. FP2300; assembly: GCF_030687595.1. Classification (NCBI taxonomy): domain Bacteria; kingdom Pseudomonadati; phylum Pseudomonadota; class Gammaproteobacteria; order Pseudomonadales; family Pseudomonadaceae; genus Pseudomonas; species Pseudomonas sp. FP2300. The sequence continues at coordinate 2,816,910 of NZ_CP117440.1, read as the reverse complement.
CTTCCTGGGCAGCTTGGGTCGATTGGTTCGAGGCTTCGGAGGTAGACACCGCGTTACGGGCAACCTCCTCGACAGCGGCGGTCATTTCGTTGACGGCGGTGGCGGCCTGTTCGATTTCGTTGTGCTGCTGTTGCAGGCCACGGGAGGATTCCTGGGTGACCGCGCTCAGCTCTTCGGCCGCAGCCCCCAGTTGGCTGGCGGAGCCGGCAATCTGCTCGATGGTCTGGCGCAGGCTGCCTTGCATGGCGGCCAGGGCCTGGAGCAAGCGGGCGGGCTCATCCTTGCCATCGTCGGCGATAACCTGTACCAGGTTGCCGCCGGCGATGGTCCGGGCCGCCTCCAGTGCACGATTGAGCGGGGTTACGATGCTGCGAGTCAGCAACAATGCCAGCACGATAGTGGCCAACGCAGCGATGATCGAGACGATGATGATACCGGTGATGGCGCTATTGTAGTTCTCACCCGCCTTGGCCGATGCTTCGCCAGCGCCTGCCACGTTTATCGCGATGAGCTTGTTGAGCTGCTCACCCATCAGGTCGGTGCCTTCCTTGATGCGCGTATTGATGTGGGTGCGCAACTGGTCGACCTTGTCCTGGCGCGACAGCTCCAGCATTTCCTGCTGGGCTTGCAGGTATTTTTCCAGGGTGGCCGAAAAGGCCTTGTACAGCTCGGCCTCCTCTGGTGTGGCCTGCAGTGCGGCGTAGCTGTCATTGGCCTTGTGCAGTTTCTCCACCAGCACGTTGATGCGGGTCTCGGCCTCTTTCAGGCTGGCCGGATCCCGGTTGACCAAAATCCGAAACGAGAGAATTCGCATACGCAGAACGCTTTCCATGACGTTGCCCAGGTACCCGACACTGGGCACTTGGTTCTGCTCCATGTTCAACGAAGCCTGGCGGATGATTGACATGCGATTGGCGGCGAACACGCCGAGGGCGACCACCAGCAAAGCGATGAAGGCGAAGCCTAAAAAGGCTCGGGGGGCGATATTCAGACTGCGTAGAGACATGGGAAGACCTCGCGACGTTGGAGTCGAGCATCCATGCCATCAGCGCACTGGTTGAAATAATTATGGATGCGCCTGACTCGTTATCGGCCGGGCTTTAGGCTTTTAACAGGGGGGGACTGCAAAAATATTTCGCGAGGCTTTTGTGACGAGGGCGCCTGCTCCCTCGCCACTGGATCGTGTTACCGGGCGGCCACCCGCCACAGCCGGGCGATGTCCCGGGCGCGCTCGCTCAGCAGGCGCGGGGCGTCGACGCAGGCTTGTTGCAAGGTCATCGGCCCGTTGGCCAGGGCAAAGGCGGCATCGATGCCATGGTCGTACAGTGCCTGGTAGCCCTCCCCCAGTGTGCCGGCGATGACCAGCACCGGTACGCCCTGCCGGCGGGCGATGCGGGCCACGCCGAAGGGGGTCTTGCCGCGCAGGGTCTGGGCGTCGAAACGGCCTTCGCCGGTGATCACCAGGTCGGCGCCACTGACCGCCTCGGCCAGCCCGGTCAATTGGGCGACGACGTCCACGCCGGTACGAAACCGCGCCCCCAAAAACGCCTTGGCCGCGAACCCCAGGCCACCGGCGGCACCGCTGCCCGGTTCGTCGCGCACATCCTTGCTCAACGCTCGGGCGCACTGTTCGGCGAAATGCCCCAGGGCCCGGTCCAACGCCTGCACCTGATGGGCCGAGGCGCCCTTCTGCGGACCGAAGACCACGGAAGCGCCGTGGGGCCCGCACAGTGGGTTGTCGACGTCGGCGGCGATCTCGAAACTGACGTGGGCCAGGCGTGGGTCCAGATCGCTCAGGTCGATGCGCGCCAGGTTCGCCAAGGCCAGACCGCCGGGTGCAAGGGGCTGGCCCTGGTCATCCAGCAAGGCCACGCCCAGGGCCTGCATCGCACCGGCACCCGCGTCGTTGGTGGCACTGCCGCCAATCGCCAGGATCACCCGCCCGGCGCCTTCATCCAGGGCGGCGCGAATCAACTCGCCGGTGCCGTAGGTGCTGCTGGCACAGGCATCGCGTTGCCCCGGCGGCACCAATTGCAAGCCACTGGCCTCGGCCATCTCGATGATCGCGGTGCGGCTTTCGGCCAACCAGCCCCAGCGCGCCTCGACACTCACCCCCAGGGGCCCGCGAACCCAGGTGTGACGCCATTGACCGTTGCAGGCTGCTAGCACCGACTCCACCGTCCCCTCCCCGCCGTCGGCCATCGGACACTTGATCAACTGCGCATCCGGCCAGACCTCGGCCAGCCCCTGGGCGATGGCATCGGCGACGCCCTGGGCGCTGAGGCTGTCCTTGAACGAGTCGGGGGCGATGATTATTTTCATATTATTCTCCGGTTCCGATGCACAGCATGCTGCCAGTTGACCGCAGCCATGACGCCGGTCCGCCGCACAAAAGACACCGGGCATTATTGTTCAATTTCACAAAGATCGGTTGGCCAAGGGGATTGTGGTCGAAAGTAAGGGCCTCATCGCGAGCAAGCTCGCTCCCACCGTTACGCTGCTCACTCAAGAAAAACGCTGCACCCCGTGGCGAGGGAGCTTGCTCCCGCTGGGCTGCGAAGCGGCCCTTTCTGTGAGTGCTTCGCACTCAAGCGGGAGCAAGCTCCCTCGCCACAGGTTTGTCGACAACCTTAAGTGAGCGGCATTTCCCACAGTAGGGGGTCACGTGGGTTTATCGGCGGTCTGGGGTAGCAGCTGCACCCCCAGGTACAACGCCAGCATCCCATCCAACCGCAACGGATCCACGCCGCTCAGTTCGGCGATGCGCTCCATGCGGTAGCGCAAGCTGTTGCGGTGGATACCCAAGGCTTCGGCACAGGCCTGGCTCTGGCCGTCGTGTTCGCACCAACTGCGCAGGGTGGCGAGCAACTGGCCGTTGCTGTCCTTGGCGATGACCTTGCGCAACGGGGTCAGCAACTCGTCGAGGGCATCGTCACTGCGATGGCGCCAGAGCAGCACCGGCAGGCGGTAGCGGCTGAGGCTCAGCAAGCGCGATTGCGGCAACACATCGCGCCCGTAGGCCAGCAAGTCCGCCACCCGTCGATAGCAACGCCGCAGGCCCGCCAACCCTTCCGCCTGGCCGCCCACTGCGATGCGCAGAATGTTCCAGCCCAGCCCATCGAGCTTGCCCAGTAGCCGCTCGTTCTCCACCGAGGCGGTGACCGGGCGACACCAGAGCAAGGAAGATTTGGACGAGGTCAGGCACCAACTGTCCGGGTAGCGCGACATCAACCACGCGCTCAACGTCTCGACGGTCTGGCCGGGCCCATGTTCCAGGCCCAGCTCGAACAGATATGGCACCCGCGACAATTGCGGCTTGAGGCCCATTTGCCGGGCTTCGTCCAGCAATCGCGGCGAGTCCCCGGCGTCCCCCAGCAGCAACGCCAGCAAGTCATCGCAGCGCTGACGACGCCATTGCTGCTCGGCCTGCTGGTTACGCTGGCCCACCAGCATTTCGGCGGTCATTCGCACCAGTTCGGCGTAGGTACGCAGTTGCTCAGGCTCGCCGGTGATGCCCAGGACGCCGATCAGCCGTTGATCGAGCATCAACGGCAGGTTGATTCCCGGCTGCACGCCCTTGAGGTGCATCGCGGTGTGCTCGTCGATTTCCACCACCCGACCGTTGGCCAGGACCAGTTGCGCACCCTCGTGCCGAGTATTGACCCGCTCGCGCTCCCCGCTGCCGAGGATCAGGCCCTGGTTGTCCATGACATTGACGTTATACGGTAGGATCGCCATCGCCCGGTCGACGATGTCCTGCGCCAGGTCGTGATCGAGTTCGAACATGGGCGGTGTTCCTTGCAAGCGGCGTGGATTGTTGTTTTAGGCGTGGGTTTGGTCAGGCGCACAGGGTTTGAATGCAGACCCTGTGCTCAGGCACAAAGACACGGGGCCTTGGGCTGGCCGAGACTCAAGGGGCGGTCAACGTTACCCCTTGGCTCGCGAAAATCATAATAAAGAGAGACCCGCCATGTCCCAGAGCGCAATAGCCCTCCTGGCTACCCCCGACGAAAAAAATACCGTCTACAAGCGCATCACCCTGCGCTTGATCCCCTTCATTTTCATCTGCTACCTGTTCAACTACCTCGACCGGGTCAACGTTGGCTTCGCCAAGTTGCAGATGCTCGATGCCCTGAAATTCAGCGAAACCGTGTACGGCCTCGGTGCCGGGATTTTTTTCATCGGCTACGTACTGTGCGGCGTGCCGAGCAACCTGGCCCTGACCCGATTCGGCCCACGGCGCTGGATCGCGCTGATGATGATCACCTGGGGCACCCTGTCGACTTGCCTGCTGTTTGTCACCACCCCCACCGAGTTCTATACCTTGCGCTTGTTCACCGGCGCCGCTGAAGCCGGATTCTTTCCAGGTGTGGTGCTTTATCTCTCGCAGTGGTTCCCGACGTTCCGACGTGGCCGGATCATGGCCTTGTTCATGTCGGCCATTCCGGTGTCCGGCCTGCTGGGCAGCCCGTTTTCCGGATGGATCCTCAACCACTTCGCAGCGGGCCAGGGCGGCCTGGCGGGTTGGCAGTGGATGTTCCTGCTGCAAGGCATTCCGACGGTGATCCTCGGCGCGCTGGCCTTCTTCCTGCTCAGCGACACCTTCGCCAACGCCAAATGGCTGACCGACCAGGAACGCGCCGTGCTCACCGCCGACCACGCCGAAGACCTGGCCAACAAGCCAAAGACTGCCACCGACTCGCTGTTGGCGGTGTTCAAGAACCCGTCGATCTGGGCCTTCGGCCTGGTGTACTTCTGCATCCAGAGCGGCGTGTACGCGATCAACTTCTGGCTGCCGTCGATCATCAAGAACCTGGGCTTCAGCGATAACCTGGTGATCGGCTGGCTGAGTGCGATCCCTTATCTGCTGGCGGCGGTGTTCATGTTGCTGGTGGGTCGCTCGGCGGACTTGCACAAGGAACGCCGCTGGCACCTGGTTGTGCCAATGCTGATGGGTGCCGCCGGGCTGCTGATCGCCGTCAACTTCGCGACCACCCCGGCCATCGCCATCATCGGCCTGTCCATCGCCACCATGGGAGCCCTCACTGGCTTGCCGATGTTCTGGCCGGTGCCCACCGCCCTGCTCAGCGCCGGTGCCGCCGCCGGTGGGCTGGCCTTGATCAACTCCATGGGTCAGATGGCCGGGTTCCTGAGCCCGTACCTGGTGGGCTGGGTCAAGGACGCCACCGGCTCGACCGACGCGGCGTTGTACCTGCTGGCCGGGGTGATTGTCTGCGGCAGCCTGTTGGCGTTGCGCATGACCCGTACCCTGCGGGCCTGACACCCCTGTGCCCCCTGTGGGAGCGAGCCTGCTCGCGATGGCGGTGTATCAGTCGATATAAATGTTGGCTGACCTGACGCTATCGCGAGCAGGCTCGCTCCCACAGTGGATTTTGGTGGGGTTGAGAAAACGGTTGGATCCACGCGACGGTTCTGGTATTTGATTGAGCCTTTCCCCATGGATAAAAGGATCTTGTCATGAGCTACCGCACGCTAGGCCATTCCGGGTTGCAAGTCTCGACGTTGACCCTGGGCACCATGATGTTCGGCGAACAGACCAGCACCGAGGATTCGCTGCGGATCATCGACAAGGCCTGGGACCAGGGCATCAATTTCATCGACACCGCGGACGTCTACACCAACGGCCGCTCTGAAGAGATCGTCGGCGAAGCGATCGCCAGTCGCCGCCAGGAATGGGTGCTGGCCACCAAGGTCGGCTTCGGTCCGGCGGACGGCGTGCCCAACCGCAGCGGCCTGAGCCGCAAGCACCTGTTCAATGGGATCGAGGCCAGCCTGACGCGCCTGGGCACCGATTACCTGGACATCTATTACCTGCATCGCGAAGACCACAACACGCCGCTGCCTGTCACGGTGTCGGCCATCGGCGACTTGATTCGCCAGGGCAAGATCCGCTACTGGGGCCTGTCGAACTACCGTGGCTGGCGCATCGCCGAGGTGATCCGGATCGCCGACAGCCTGGGAATCGACCGACCGGTGATCAGCCAACCGCTGTACAACATCGTCAACCGCCAGGCGGAAACCGAGCAGATCACCGCAGCGCAGAACTATGGCCTTGGCGTGGTGCCGTTCAGCCCCCTCGCCCGCGGCGTGCTCAGCGGCAAGTACGCGCCGGATGTGGCGCCCGACGCCAACAGCCGCGCCGGACGCCAGGACAAACGCATCCTGGAAACCGAATGGCGGATCGAGTCCCTGCGCATCGCCCAGCAGATCCTGCAGTACACCCAGGGCCGGGGCGTGGGCATCGTCGAGTTCGCCATCGCCTGGGTGCTGAACAACAGCGCCGTGACCTCGGCCATCGTCGGGCCGCGTACTGAGGAGCAGTGGGATTCGTACACCAAGGCACAGACAGTGAAGATCAGCGCGGAAGACGAAGCCTTCATCGATTCGCTGGTGACGCCGGGACATGCTTCGACGCCGGGGTTCAATGATGTGAGTCATTTCGTGCCGGGGCGCGTGCCTGTGGGAGCAAGGCTTGCCCGCGATGAACGATAACGCGGTTCACCTGTTGAACCGCGGCGTGGCTATCGCGGGCAAGCCTTGCTCCCACAGGTTTTGCTACCGCAGGCCTTGCTCCCACATGACTCGCTCCCACAATCAACACCCTGCCACAGGTAGGGTGTTGGTTGATCGCCCCCAAGAGAATCACTGTGTCCAAAGGCATCGCTCTATCGGTCTCGGCCTCCGCGCTGTTCGCCGTCATGTACTACTACACCTCTCTGCTCTCACCCCTTACCGGCGTGGAAATCTTCGGCTGGCGCATGCTGTTGACGATGCCGTGCATGACCGCTTTCCTGCTGGTGACGCGAGACTGGAACCTGGTCACGGCGCTTATCCAACGCCTGATCGCCACGCCACGGCTGTTGATCGCAGCGATAGCCTCTTCGGCCCTGATGGGTGCGCAACTGTGGCTGTTCATGTGGGCGCCACTCAATGGCTACAGCCTGGACGTGTCGCTGGGGTATTTCCTGTTGCCGCTGTCGATGGTCCTGACCGGGCGCATTGTCTATGGCGAGCGCCTGTCCTACTTGCAGAAAGTCGCCGTGTTCTTCGCCACCCTTGGCGTGTTCAACGAGTTGTACCAGGTGGGTGGTTTTTCCTGGGCGACCTTGCTGGTGGTGATCGGCTACCCGATCTATTTCATCCTGCGCAAACGCATCAAGACCGACAACCTGGGCGGGCTCTGGCTGGACATGACGCTGATGCTGCCCGTGGCGCTGTGGTTCGTGCAAAGCGGCGAACAGGGTCTCGGCGTTTTCGATCAGTCCCCATGGCTGTCCCTGCTGATCCCGTTGCTCGGGGTGATCAGCGCCAGCGCGCTGGTGTCCTACATCGTCGCCAGCCGGCTGCTGCCGTTCAGCCTGTTCGGGTTGTTGAGTTATGTCGAACCGGTGTTGCTGCTGGGCGTTGCGCTGTTATTGGGCGAAAGCATCGAGGCCGGTGAATGGCTGACCTACATCCCCATCTGGATGGCGGTGGCAGTGCTGGTGTTCGAAGGGTTCAAGCACCTGGTGCGGCAGCAGCGCCGGAATTAAGGTCACCACTTAACCCTGTGGGAGCGAGCCTGCTCGCGATGGCGGTGGCACATGCCCCATTGATGTACCAGCCAGATCGCAATCGCGAGCAGGCTCGCTCCCACATTTTGATCTGCGTATGGCAACAAAAAAGCCCGCCCGGCGATGACGTCAGGCGGGCTTTTTCATGGGTCAGGCTTTACTCGGTCGCCAACACGCCACGACGCACCTGGTCACGCTCGATGGACTCGAACAACGCCTTGAAGTTGCCTTCGCCGAAACCATCATCACCCTTGCGCTGGATGAATTCGAAGAACACCGGCCCCATCAGGGTTTCCGAGAAGATCTGCAGCAGCAGGCGCTTGTCGCCTTGCTCGGAAGCACCATCCAGCAGAATGCCCCTCGATTGCAGTTCCGCCACGGGTTCACCGTGGTTCGGCAGGCGGCCTTCGAGCATTTCGTAGTAGGTGTCCGGCGGCGCGGTCATGAAGCGCATGCCGATGCTTTTCAGCTTGTCCCAGGTCTTGATCAGGTCATCGGTGAGGAAAGCCACGTGCTGGATGCCTTCGCCGTTGAACTGCATCAGGAACTCTTCGATCTGCCCGGCACCCTTGGACGATTCTTCGTTCAACGGGATGCGGATCATGCCATCCGGGGCGGTCATGGCCTTGGAGGTCAGGCCGGTATATTCGCCCTTGATGTCGAAGTAGCGAATCTCGCGGAAATTGAACAGTTTCTCGTAGAAGCCGGCCCAGTAGGCCATGCGCCCGCGATAGACGTTGTGGGTCAGGTGGTCGATGATTTTCAGGCCCGCGCCCACCGGATTGCGGTCAACGCCCTCGAGGAAGACGAAGTCGATGTCATAGATCGAGCTGCCTTCGCCAAAACGGTCGATCAGGTAGAGGGGCGCGCCGCCAATGCCCTTGATCGCCGGCAGGTTCAGCTCCATCGGGCCGGTCTCGATGTGGATCGGCTGGGCGCCGAGTTCCAGGGCGCGCTTGTAGGCCTGTTGCGAATCCTTGACCCGGAACGCCATGCCGCACACCGACGGACCGTGCTCGGCCGCGAAGTACGAGGCCACGCTGTGGGGCTCGTTGTTGAGAATCAGGTTGATCGCGCCCTGGCGATATAGGTGCACGTCCTTGGAGCGGTGCGTGGCCACTTTGGTGAAGCCCATGATCTCGAAGATCGGCTCCAGGGTGTTGGGTGTGGGGGATGCGAATTCAATGAATTCAAAGCCCATCAGGCCCATGGGGTTTTCGTATAGATCTGCCATGTCGGCGCCTCATCATGCTGGTCAATTAACAGAAAAAGTTAGTTGCAGGCGATGCTGGGGACACGGGGCGGCGCGCAGGAAATGCCACGAACGCTGCGGGCGAGGAAATCGCCATAGATCAGTTGAAACCCAAGTATCTTCATTGTCGACCCAAGGCTCTTGCGGGCGAGGCTTCTGCTGCCAGAAGACGTTATTCTTATATGCGTAACCCGATTCTACACAGCGTAACCAGGTTTGTCCGCCTTCTGTATCAAATCGCCTTTTCCTTCAGCCGCGCAAGGGGTTTGTTGCACAGGAATATGCCCATCAGGATCACGCCCCCGCCGACACACATCAAGGCCGTGAGCCGTTCGTCGAGCAGCAGCGCCCCCAGCAACACCGCCGTCAGCGGGTTGAGCGCGATGAATACGCCGGACCGGGTCGCACCGATCCGGCGAATGCCGTCGTACCAGGCGATATAAGCCAGGGCCGAGCCCAGCACGCCGAGGTACAACAGGCTCAGCCATTGCTCCATGTCCAGCGCGCGCAAGGCTTCGAGGCGGATCTCCCCCGCCGTTGCGCAGGCCAGCCACAACATCAACGTGCCCAGCAGAATCGACCAGGTCACGGTCTGCAAGGGGCCGAGGCTTTCATTCAGGTTCCTGGAAAACAGCGAATAGATGCCCCAGCCCAGCACGCAGCCAAAAATCAGCAGGTCACCGACCCAGCCCTGTACTGCGTCTTGCAACAAGGCCGGATCACGACTGACGATCACCAGTCCCGCTCCGCCGATGCACAGCGCGATGCCCACCACTTTCAAGCGGCTCAGCCGCTCCTTGAACAACCACCAGGACGCCAGTCCGATCACCGCCGGGTTCAAGGCCACGATCAACGACGCCCGCGACGCATTGATGTACTGCAAGCCATAGAAGAAGCACAGGTTATAGAAAAAGATTCCGAAGAACCCCAGGGCGGCCAATTGCAACCCCTGCTTCACACTGGGCCTGACCAGCGGGATCCCGGCCAGGGCGAGAAACGACAGCAGCGCGATACTGGCCAGCAGAAAACGCAGGCTGGCGGCAAACATCGGAGCCAAGGCATCGGAAAGGATCCGGCCGGCCACGAAGGTCCCGCCCCAGATCATGGTGACCATGGCGAGCTTCAGATAGACCGGCAGGTCCGATGGGATTGGGACGGGTTGTTCGAGGGCTTTCATGGTTTCACCACGGCACGCTAATGAGAACGACACAACCTGTGGTGAAGGGATTGATTGTGGGAGCAAAGCTTGCTCGCGATGGAGGCGGCGCGATTCAGCAGGCAAACCGAGTCATCGTTCATCGCGAGCAAGCTTTGCTCCCACAGCCCCCACACCAGGGCGATGCTGCTTCCTGATTCAGGTCAGATACGTCAGTATTGGGGTCATGCTTGATCATCGTAAAATGAGCAATCCCTCATGACTCTCACCCAACTCGAAATCTTCTCCCTGGTCGCCGAGCTCCGTGGTTTCACGGCGGCGGCAATGCGCCTGGGCATCGGCCAGTCGGCGGTCTCCCACGCCATCAAATCCCTGGAACAGGAGTTGGGAGTGGAATTGCTCCGGCGCCATCAGTCGGCGGTGGAGCTCAGCGACATTGGCCAGCAGTTGCTGCTGCGGGCCCGGGCCATGCTCGGGCTGGCCAACACTTTGCGCCAGGAAGCCGCCGATGCCCGGGGCATGCGCCGAGGTACCTTGCGCATCGGCTCTTTCGGGCCAACTTCATCGATGAAACTGTTGCCCGGTATCCTGCGGCGCTATCGAGACTTGCATCCAGGAATCGAAGTACACATCGATGAAGGGCCTGACAGGCAGGTCATCCAGTGGTTGGACGAACGGCGGATCGACGTCGGCTTCGTGGTGCTGCCCGAGGACCGTTTCGATACGTTCATGCTGCTGGAAGATCAGATGGTCGCCCTGCTGCCCACTTCACACCCCCTCGCCACCCAGGCCAGCCTGAGCCTCAAGGATCTGTGCAACGACCCCTTCGTGCTCACCGAGGCAGGATCGTCGGAGCTGGTCACTCGCCTGTTCAATGCCGCCCGGCTGACGCCGAACGTGCGTTTCCGTTGCTCGCAACTGCTCAGCACCCTGGATGTCGTCAGGCGTGGCGAAGCGGTGAGCGTGGTTTCCGAAGGTTCGTTGCCGGACGTCGAGAGCCCGGGCTTCGTCGCGCGGCCATTGTCACCGCGAGTGCCGCGCCAGATTGGCCTGGCGGTATTGGACAGCCGCCAGGCCTCGCCCGCCACCCTGGCGTTCATCGAACTGGCCCGACAGCCATGAGCCCAGCACTGAACCTGTGGGAGCCTGGCATTGAACCTGTGGGAGCAAAGCTTGCTCGCGATGAAGGCACCTCGGTTCTCCAAGTGGACCGCATGATCGTTCATCGCGGGCAAGCCTTGCTCCCACAGACCTCGCTCCCACAGTCACACTGCTGTCAGCAAGTAACCGACAGGCCATCTATCATGGTCGGCATCCAACGTTTCCCCCTCATCCCCTTTTCCAGGTTGTGCCGATGCCCTTGACCGCTACCCGCTCGCACACCCGGCCCCGTCGCTATCTAGTCACCCTGCTTTGCGGCCTGGTGCCAATACTGTCAGGGCTGGCCATTTTGTACATGCAGGCCGAACGGACGCTGGCGCAACAAACCCGGCAGACTGCCGAGGAATCGGTCAGGCAGATCGAACTGATGCTCGACAATACCGCCTTGGCGGCTCGGGAACTATTGCCCCTGGCCGGCCAACCCTGCGAAGCGGTAAAGCTGGCATTACGCGAGCAAGTGACACGCCGGCCCTTTGTCCGCTCGACCAATCTTATCTGGGACAACAGCCTGTATTGCAGCTCGCTGTTCGGGGCCTTCGAGGAACGGGTCAACCCGGGCGACTACCATCAAGGCACGTTGTGGCTCATGGACGGCAACCCGGTCACGCCGGATACCGCGCTGCTGGTTTATCGGCTCAACGTGGGCCATCAAGGCGCCTTGGCCACGCTTGACGGGTATCACCTGGCCAACGTCTTGCGCTTGATCGGTCGCCAGACCCGCCTACGGTTGCAAGTCGGGCCGAACTGGCTGACGGCGGACGGCAAGGTCCGCCCAGCCCCGTTGCCCATGCTGCCGGTCGCCCGGCATGAGCTGGGGTCATCGCGCTACGCCTTCAATGTGGAAGCCGGATTCGATAAGGGTGAAACCTGGCGCTACATGGCCCGGGAATATCCACCGCTGTTCAGCCTGCTGATCTTTTTTGGCGTCGTTGCTGGGACGCTCGGGCACTGGCTGCAAAAACGCGCCTCGTCACCCAGCCGTGAACTGCAACGGGCACTGGAAGCCGGCGAGTTCGTTCCGTATCTGCAACCGGTCGTGCACAGCGATAGCAAACGCTGGGCCGGCGTCGAAGTACTGATGCGCTGGAACCACCCCAAGGAAGGCCTGGTTCGCCCGGACCTGTTCATTCCCTTCGCCGAACACAGCGGCCTGATCGTAGCGATGACCCGGGCGCTGATGCAGCAGACCATGCACCTGCTGGTGCCGCTGGCGCCTCGACTCGAAGCGCCATTTCATGTCGGCATCAACATCACCGCCCGTCACTGCCAGGACTTGGCACTGGTGGACGATTGTCGCGAATTTCTCGGTGCCTTCGCGCCAGGTACGATTACCCTGGTACTGGAGTTGACCGAGCGCGAACTGATCGAACCTACGCCCGTTACCCAGCAACTGTTTGGCCAACTGCAGGAACTGGGCGTCAAGATCGCCCTCGACGATTTCGGCACGGGTCATTCCAGCCTGGCGTACTTGCGTCAGTTCAATGTGGACTTCTTGAAGATCGACCAGAGTTTTGTCGCGATGATCGGTGCCGATACCCTGTCGCGGCACCTACTGGACAGCATTATCGAACTGTCGGGCAAGCTGGGCCTGGACATGGTTGCCGAGGGTGTCGAAACCGTCGAACAAAGCGACTACCTGAGCGCCCATGGGGTGAACTTTCTACAGGGTTACCTATTTGGTCGACCGATTAGCGGGCAGGCGTTCATTGAGACGTTGGCCGGCATTAATGGCAGTTAACCGCCGCCGATCTATTGACGACGATGCGCCAACTGGTAAAAACGTTTGCTGTTGTTACATAACGAAAAAGTTACGATTTACACTTTCCGGATTAACTACTACAATTTTTTCTACCTGTGCCAGATAGCAGGAGAGTCATTAACACTGAGTCGCTTCAAGGCGCTTAGCTTATAGCTTTGTTTGCGGTTGATATCAGCCAAATATTTTGATTGGAGTAACGATTTTGTCCAGACTCGCTGAATTTCGTGCAGCCGAAAAGGCCCTTCAAGAACAGCTCAAGCAGCTGGAGTCGCTGAAGAACGATGCCGGGCTCAAGAAGGAAATCGAATTCGAGGAAAAGCTCCAGGGACTGATGAAAACCTACGGCAAGAGCCTGCGCGACATCGTCGCGATCCTCGACCCGAACCCGTCCAAGGCAAGCCTGCAATCGACCAAACCCACCAAGACCCGCCGTGCGCGAGTGGTAAAGGTTTACCAGAACCCGCACACCGGCGAGTTGATCGAGACCAAAGGCGGCAATCACCGCGGCCTGAAAGCCTGGAAAGAACAATACGGTGCAGCGACCGTCGATTCCTGGTTGCGTGGTTGATAATGCGTGGCTGACAGCCTCCCTGCAAAAGCCCTGAATACACTCAGGGCTTTTTTATGGGCTAAACTTCTGGATTAAATCCCGGGTGTATTACGCTGACGGCGTTATAGTTTCAAACTGTTTCGCACCGACTGTATTTCATCCTGGCTTTCAACAAACACCTGCGCCTGCCCTGCATAGGACAGCACATAAGCCTTGCCCTCATTTAGTGCCGCGACGAGGGCCTGAGACAATACATGTCGCCCGTTTTGCGTGATCGTACAAGTGGTTTCCAATGCAGTTACGCCGCCCAACATGGAAGCATGGATCTTAGTGCACACACTCTGGTAACCGCCCTGGAAAAAATCCTTCTGGATTGATTTGCGCATTTCCAACAATACGCCCTGTAAGTTGACCTGATGATCGGGCTCGACGGTGGTCGTGGTCAGTTCCATGACCATCACGGCATTGCCTGCCGAATCACTCTTGGTTGCACGTTGTCGCTGGGGGGCCGGCGCCGCAGAGGCCGATACATCGGCGGGCAGCGGCTCGACAACCCAACCCTGGGGCCAAGCGACCTGCGGTTCGGCCGCCTGGACGCCACCAACACAGGCAAATAGCAGGACAAACAGCGAAAGGAACGGTCGAATCATTGCGTTGGCACCCAGGGACGAATCGTCAAGTCTGAAGCTCGAGGCAGGACCAGGCAAGAGCCACACGCGGTTTGGCGATGCCGCGCCCCTTGCGTATCATGGGCGCACCTGCAAGGACGCCGTTTGACGCAAGCCCAGGAACCGCCGCAGCAAGGTTGCGGCGTCGTTTGCCCCACTTATTTTCCGGAGGGCCCATGAGCCTGCACGAACTCAATACTTTCCCGGGCGTCACCGCCCAACCTGACGCCGCCACAGCTAAGTTCGTCTTCAACCACACCATGCTGCGGGTCAAGGACATCACCCAGTCGCTGGATTTCTACACCCGCGTGCTGGGTTTCTCGCTGGTGGAGAAACGCGACTTCCCGGAAGCCGAATTCAGCTTGTATTTCCTGGCTTTGGTGGATAAAAGCCAGATCCCAGCGGATGCCGCAGCACGTACCGAATGGATGAAGTCGATCCCTGGCATCCTCGAACTGACCCACAACCATGGCACCGAAAGCGACCCGGCGTTCGCCTACCATAATGGCAACAGCGACCCACGCGGCTTCGGCCACATCTGCATCTCTGTACCGGACATCGTCGCCGCCTGCGAGCGCTTCGAAGCACTGGGCTGCGATTTCCAGAAGCGCCTGAACGATGGCCGTATGAAAAGCCTGGCCTTCATCAAGGACCCGGATGGCTACTGGGTCGAAATCATCCAGCCTGCGCCGCTTTAACACTCACCAGCGCTCTCACATTTGATTGTCAGTGACGTGGATTTTTCGCCCCGCACAAATCCCCTGTGGGAGCGAGCCTGCTCGCGATGACGGCGGCACATTCAGCATTGATGCAGGCTGACCCACCGCTATCGCGAGCAGGCTCGCTCCCACATCGGTTAGTGGTGAGTGCGTGAAATAGCCAATAAAAACCCCCATGAGCCAGGCTCATGGGGTTTTGTTTTTGCTGCTATCGGTTGTTCAAGCCGGCGCAGAGGTACGGATCAGGTGATCGAAGGCGCTCAACGAGGCCTTGGCGCCCTCGCCCACGGCAATCACGATCTGCTTGTACGGCACGGTGGTCACGTCACCTGCGGCGAACACACCAGGGATCGAGGTTTCACCACGGGCATCGACAATGATCTCGCCCCGCGGCGACAGCTCGACGGTGCCTTTGAGCCAATCGGTGTTGGGCAACAGGCCGATCTGCACGAAGATCCCTTCCAGCGCCACATCCCGTACTTCACCGCTCGGGCGGTCCTTGTAGCGCAAGCCATTGACCTTCTGGCCATCCCCCGTCACTTCAGTGGTCTGGGCGTTGGTAATCACGGTGACGTTCGACAGGCTGTGCAGTTTGCGCTGCAACACCGCGTCGGCACGCAATTGCACATCGAACTCCAGCAAGGTGACATGGGCGACGATACCGGCCAGGTCGATAGCCGCTTCGACGCCGGAGTTACCGCCACCAATCACCGCCACGCGCTTGCCTTTGAACAGCGGACCGTCGCAGTGCGGGCAGTACGCCACACCCTTGTTACGATACTGCTGCTCGCCCGGCACGTTCATTTCGCGCCAGCGGGCACCGGTCGCCAGGATCACGGTCTTGGCCTTGAGGTTCGCACCGCTGGCGAACTTGATTTCATGCAGCCCGCCGTCCTTGCCCGGCACCAGGGCGTCGGCGCGCTGCAGGTTCATGATGTCCACGTCGTACTGCTTGACGTGTTCTTCCAGGGCGACGGCCAGTTTCGGCCCTTCGGTCTCCTGGACCGAGATGAAGTTCTCGATGGCCATGGTGTCGAGCACCTGGCCGCCGAAACGTTCGGCCGCCACGCCAGTGCGGATGCCTTTACGGGCCGCGTAGATCGCCGCCGAAGCGCCAGCCGGGCCACCGCCGACCACCAGCACATCAAAGGCGTCCTTGGCACTGATTTTCTCGGCCTGGCGTTCGATACCGCTGGTGTCGATCTTGGCGAGAATTTCTTCCAGGCCCATGCGGCCCTGGCCGAAGTTCACGCCATTGAGGTAAATGCTTGGCACGGCCATGATCTGACGTTCATCGACTTCGGCCTGGAACAGCGCGCCGTCGATGGCGACGTGGTGAATGTTCGGGTTCAGCACCGCCATCAGGTTCAGCGCCTGGACCACGTCCGGGCAGTTCTGGCACGACAGCGAGAAATAGGTCTCGAAGTTGAACTCGCCCTTGAGGGAGCGGATCTGTTCGATGACTTCGACACTGGCCTTCGAAGGGTGACCGCCGACTTGCAACAAGGCCAACACCAGCGAAGTGAATTCGTGGCCCATGGGAATGCCGGCAAAACGCAGGCTGATATCGGCTCCCGGGCGATTCAACGAGAACGAAGGCTTGCGCGCATCGCTGCCGTTGTCGAGCAAGGTAATCTGGTGGGAAAGACTGGCGACGTCTTGGAGTAACGCGAGCATTTCCTGGGATTTCGCACCGTCGTCGAGGGAGGCGACGATCTCGATCGGCTGGGTGACCCGTTCCAGGTATGACTTCAACTGAGCTTTAAGATTGGCGTCCAACATACGGGCGATTTCCATTTTTTGAATTTCAGAAAAAACAACGCCCGAGCGAATCTCGCCCGGGCGTTTTTTGGGGCGAAGCGGCTTACTTGATTAAGAGCGAATCGCCCTCGGATGACTCACAGACTCAGATCTTGCCGACCAGGTCCAGGGACGGAGCCAGGGTGGCCTCGCCTTCTTTCCACTTGGCTGGGCAGACTTCGCCCGGGTGAGCGGCAACGTACTGAGCGGCCTTGATCTTGCGCAGCAGCTCGGAAGCGTCACGGCCTACGCCGCCGTCGTTGAGTTCAACGATCTTGATCTGGCCTTCTGGGTTGATCACGAAAGTGCCGCGGTCAGCCAGGCCAACTTCTTCGATCAGCACGTCGAAGTTGCGGGAGATAACGTGGGTTGGGTCGCCGATCATGGTGTACTGGATCTTGCCGATGGCTGGCGAAGTGTTGTGCCAGGCCGCATGGGCAAAGTGGGTGTCGGTCGACACGCTGTAGATCTCGACGCCCAGTTTCTTGAACTCGGCGTAATTGTCGGCCAGGTCTTCCAGCTCGGTTGGGCAAACGAAGGTGAAGTCGGCTGGGTAGAAGAACACTACAGACCACTTGCCTTTCAGGTCGGCGTCCGATACCGGAACGAATTCGCCGTTTTTGAAAGCGGTAGCGTTGAACGGTTTAACTTGGCTGTTGATGATAGGCATCGATGTTTCTCCGTCAGGGTTGAAAGTTGATGGAGAGGATCTTAACCACTCATCCCCGGGCTGGCTCATTGGCAAACCTCATGTGAATGATTGGTTTTGGCTATCAGCAGCTAAATAGATAGAAGAAAACTTAATATGGCGAGCAGACTCGCTCGCCATCAGTTCGGCAGGGATCAGGAGGCCACGGGGGTACGCATCGTCACGAACTCTTCGGCGGCGGTCGGGTGCACGCCGATGGTTTCGTCGAAGTCGCGCTTGGTGGCGCCGGCCTTGAGGGCAATGGCCAGCCCCTGGACGATTTCCCCGGCATCCGGCCCGACCATGTGGCAACCCAGCACCTTGTCGGTCTTGGCATCCACCACCAGTTTCATCAGGGTGCGCTCCTGGCAGTCGGTCAAGCTCAGCTTCATCGGCCGGAAGCGGCTTTCGAAAATCTCTACCGTATAGCCCTCCTCCTCGGCCTGCTCCTGGGTCAAACCCACCGTACCAATGTTCGGCAGGCTGAACACGGCGGTGGGAATCATCCGGTAATCCACCAGGCGATACTGCTCGGGCTTGAACAGACGTCGCGCCACCGCCATGCCTTCGGCCAGGGCGACGGGGGTGAGCTGGACACGACCGGTCACGTCGCCAATGGCCAGGATCGACGGTTCAGTGGTCTCGTATTTTTCGTTGACCTGGACAAAGCCCTTCTCATCCAGCGTGACGCCAGTGTTTTCCAGCCCCAGATTGTCGAGCATCGGCCGCCGGCCGGTGGCGTAGAACACGCAATCGGTGATCAACGTCTTGCCATCCTTGAGCTCGACACTGAGGCTGCCATCGTCGAGTTTTTCGATGGATTTGATATCGGCGTTGAACTGCAGGTCCAGGCCACGGCGGGTCAGCTCTTGCGCCAGGTGCATGCGCACCGCACCGTCAAAGCCGCGCAGGAACAGCTCACCGCGGTAGAGCAACGACGTCTGCGCGCCCATGCCGTGGAAAATCCCGGCGAACTCCACCGCAATGTAGCCACCGCCCACCACGATGACGCGCTTGGGCAGTTCCTTGAGGAAAAATGCCTCGTTGGAGCTGATGGCATGCTCGCGCCCCGGAATGTCCGGGATCACCGGCCAGCCGCCGGTGGCGATCATGATGTGCTTGGCGCTGTAACGCTGGCCGTTGATCTCGACCTCATGGGGCCCGGTGATCCTGGCGTGACCTTCGTGCAGCACCACGCCGCTGTTGACCAGCAGGTTGCGGTAGATGTCGTTGAGGCGATTGATCTCCCGGTTCTTGTTGGCGATCAGCGTGGCCCAGTCGAAACTCGGCTCCCCCGCCGTCCAGCCATAGGCCGACGCTTGTTCGAAGTCTTCGGCGTAATGCGCGCCGTAGACCAGCAGCTTCTTGGGCACGCAGCCCACGTTCACGCAGGTGCCGCCCAGGTAGCGGCTTTCCGCCACGGCAACCTTGGCCCCGAAACCAGCGGCAAACCGCGCCGCCCGTACACCACCGGAACCGGCGCCAATCACATACAAGTCAAAATCGTAGGCCATCTTCTATCTCCTTCGGCAGGTCATCAGCATACCTGCTGTTTTCACCTGAGGCAGCGTTGCGATGGTTATGGGGGCGGAACCTGAAAAGCCAAACGGCATCTTTCGCAGCTTGCCTTAGTGGCGAGGGAGCTTGCTCCCGCTCGGCTGCGAAGCAGTCGTAAAACCTGCTGGCGCGGTCTACCCGAAAGAACGCGTCAGTGAGTTTGGGTCGGCTTCGCCGCCCAGCGGGAGCAAGCTCCCTCGCCACGGGATCTTCAGTGCCTGCGATTTGTAGAAAAAAAACGCCCCGAACCAGTCGGGGCGTTTTTCAAGGCGCGGCGCAGGCTATCAGTAAGCCTTGCCGGTCTTGTAGAAGTTCTCGAAGCAGAAGTTGGTCGCGTCGATGTAGCCTTCGGCGCCACCGCAGTCGAAACGCTTGCCCTTGAACTTGTAGGCCATGACGCAGCCGTTCTGGGCCTGCTTCATCAGGGCGTCGGTGATCTGGATTTCACCGCCCTTGCCTGGCTCGGTCTGTTCGATCAGGTCGAAGATGTCCGGGGTCAGGATGTAGCGACCGATGATCGCCAGGTTCGACGGTGCGTCTTCAGGTTTTGGTTTTTCAACCATGCTGTGGACGCGGTAGATGTCGTCGCGGATCATTTCGCCGGCAATCACGCCGTACTTGTTGGTTTCCTGCGGATCGACTTCCTGGATCGCCACGATGGAGCAGCGGAACTGCTTGTACAGCTTGACCATCTGGGTCAGTACGCCGTCGCCTTCGAGGTTGACGCACAGGTCGTCCGCCAGGACCACGGCGAACGGTTCGTCACCGATCAGTGGGCGACCGGTCAGGATCGCGTGGCCCAGGCCTTTCATTTCGGTCTGGCGGGTGTAGGAGAACGAGCACTCATCCAGCAGTTTGCGGATGCCGACCAGGTATTTTTCCTTGTCGGTGCCCTTGATCTGGTTTTCCAGCTCGTAGCTGATGTCGAAATGGTCTTCCAGCGCGCGCTTGCCGCGGCCAGTCACGATGGAGATTTCAGTCAGGCCCGCATCGAGGGCTTCTTCGACGCCGTACTGGATCAGTGGCTTGTTCACCACCGGCAGCATTTCTTTGGGCATGGCTTTAGTCGCTGGCAGGAAGCGAGTACCGTAACCGGCTGCTGGGAACAAGCATTTCTTGATCATATAAGTCCTTGAAAAGGCGGTGTGTACGAGTTTCGGCGCAGTCTAATCAGGCGACGGGCACCTTACAATGCCCGCACTGGCCAACCGATGCCATCATAGAGAAATAAAAAACGACGGATAGTTCAATCGCCTTTCGTTTCGATGGCTGCAGCGGCCCCACTCTACGCCAGTGAGCGCTGTTTGCGAGCATTTGACGTATCATGGCGGCCTTGATCACGCCAATGAGGCAACTAGATGTCGGCAACAAGAAACGCAAACGGTTATTCGGTCAGCCAGGACAAGGACGGCCAATGGTGGATTATCAACTACCACGGTGAGCAGGTCGCCGGCCCCTTGCCCAGCAAGGCCATGGCCGTGGAAGTGGCCGCGGTTTTCCAGGACGAACGCGCCGCGCCTGCGGCGAAAGAACGCGACACCGCCCCCGCACGCAGCCCCCGCCGCAAGAAGTAAACAGACAAGCCTCAAGTAAATGACGCACGGCATTGAACGGGGCTTTGTTTATCTGTACCGGAATGGCCATTCGCTATATTCTCGCGCCTGCCCTCCCTTCCTGATGACGATTCCATGAAAACACTTTTGGCGCTGTTTGCCGTCCTGGCCTTGGCGGGCTGTGCCTCTGCCGAAAAAACCTACCTGGCAAATGGCGAGCAGGGACTGGCCATCGATTGCTCCGGCGAAGCCAATGACTGGGCCACCTGTTATGAAAAAGCCGATGCGTCCTGTGCCGGCACCGGCTACCGCATCGTCGGCACCGATGGCACACCGCAGGCCAAGGAAAGCGAAAAGACCCTGGGTGTCGACGTCGGCAACTACACCAGCCGCAGTGTCGTGGTGGTGTGCAAGTAAGAACTACATGTGGATCTCGGCGAACTTGATACCCAGGCCGCGTATGGTCTCGATCAGTTCGTCGAGGCTGCTGAAGGATTCGACTTCGTCCTGCTCATCCACCAGGAAAAAGCTGCGCCCGGCGCTTTTCTTGAAGAACACGATCCATTCGCCCGGGCTCGCCGGATTCTGGATCACATGAGTGGCAGATATAAGACCTTCTGCATGGCGCTCACGCACCTGCTCGCGCTTCATCGACTGACTCCATAAATGACAATGCCGCCAACGTTGACCGTGGCGGCATTTTTTGTCGAGGGCAACAGTTTATCCGATGCCCGGCCCGCTCGTCAGGCGCAGCCTGCGATCAGCCGGAAATGCAGGCGTTGGCCGCATCCTGCACGTCGCCCGGACGTACCGGTACGTTGGACATGCTTTCGTGCAGCTTGATGCTGCTGCCACTGGAGCGCTCGTCAATGTCGAACACCGCAGCCGGCAGGGTCGACAGTTTGCCCGGGACGATCAGCCGCACACCACCATTCTTGTGCGGCTCCACTTGCAATGGACCACGGCTGCTGGCCAGTTTGTCAGAAACACACTTGGCATATTCGTGGGGTTTCTTTCCGGAAATGACGCTCATGGTGGGCGGCGTCTGGTTGATGTCCGATACCGATGCACATCCACTCATGGCCAATGCCAACACCCACACGCTGCGCTTCATATGATTCCTCCAATAAAGACCCTCCGACAGTGCAGATGCCGTTTTTCTCCGGTACCGCACCGCTTTTTTTATCCCGCTTCCTGCGATAAATGAACAAAGCCTGGAGCGCGGGCCGGATATTAACACTCGGGGCTGATAAACTGCGCATCATTGCCCTTGCTATCGTTTTGATTTGGTAGAAAAAGCCCTCTGGAGGCGCCCCATGAAATTCATTCACCAGCGCGAGCACCTGAACGAAGACGACATCGTCGTCATCGAATGCTCCCAAATGTGCAACATCCGTTTGATGAACGACGCCAACTTCCGCAGCTTCAAGAACGGCGGCCGGCACACTTATCACGGCGGCGCGTTCGACACCTTCCCGGCCAGGATCACCGCCCCTAGCACCGGTTTCTGGAACATCACCATCGACACCGTCAACCGCCGTGCAATCAGCGTCACGCGCAAGCCGAACCTGACTCACAAGATCAAAATCATCCGGCGTTCCAGCTCGAAACTGAGCTGAGCATCGCCCCTTCAAGAAAGGTAAAACCGTGGCCCAGACGACCAAATACGTCATCAAGTACAAGCTCAACGGCGAACGCCGCTTCGAATTCGCGCAACTGGAAAACGGCACCGAGGAAGAAGCCAAGGCCGCGTTGCAGAAACTGCATGGCGAAACCGACGATGTGATCAGCGAAATCGGTGTCAGCAAAGCGCTGTAACGGCTCATCCCGATTGATTTCAGCTGATGGCCCCATGGCCAGTGAACGCCATGCTCTTGTGGCGAGGGAGCTTGCTCCCGCTCGGCTGCGCAGCAGTCGTAAAACCTGCTGGCGCGGTCTACCTGAAAGAATGCGTCAGTGAGTTTGGGTCGGCTTCGCCGCCCAGCGGGAGCAAGCTCCCTCGCCACAGGGAATGGCTGCGCACCGCAAGAATCGGAGTGCCCGGCAACGCAGCACTACGCAGACTGAACAGTCCTTCCCAACAGGATTGCTATCGTGCCCCCTACGCCTTCCCTGCCCCAACACCTCGCCGACCTTGACTGGCCCGCCCTGGAACAGAGCCTCGACCAGGACGGCTGTGCAATCATTCGCAACCTGCTGCCGCCAGCGCAATGCCGGCTGCTCAGTGATTTGTACGCCGAACCCGGGCTTTTTCGTTCCCGGGTGATCATGGCCCGCCATGGATTCGGGCGCGGCGAGTATCAGTATTTTCGCTATCCGCTGCCCGACCTGGTCCAGCAATTGCGCCAATCCTTATATCCGCGACTGGCGCCACTGGCGAACCGCTGGAACGCGAGCATGGGCCTTGAAATGCGTTATCCCGACCAGCACGCCAACTTTATCCAGCGCTGCCATGCCGCCGGACAACAGCGCCCGACGCCACTGTTGCTGCAATACGGCCCCCAGGACTACAACTGCCTGCACCAGGATCTGTACGGCGAGCAGGTGTTCCCACTGCAAGTCGCGATCCTGTTGTCGGAACCGGGCCGGGACTTCAGCGGCGGTGAGTTCGTGCTGACCGAGCAACGCCCGCGCATGCAATCGCGGCCGCAGGTCATCGATCTGAAACAGGGCGATGCAGTGGTATTTGCCGTGCATCAACGGCCGGTCAAAGGCGTTCGCGGTTATTATCGGGTGAACATGCGTCATGGCGTCAGCTGCGTGCACAGCGGCAGGCGGCACACCTTGGGAATCATTTTTCATGATGCGCAGTAGTGACACACCGCTCACATTGGACCTGTTCGCCGACCAGGCGCCCACCACGCCCGGCCAGGTCGAACAGATCGGCCAACAATCCTTCGTGCTACGCGGGTTCGCCCTGCCCTGGCTGGAGCATTTGCTGCCGGCCCTGGAAAGCGTCTTGCAGGCCGCGCCGTTCCGGCAGATGGTCACGCCCGGCGGCTTTACCATGTCGGTGGCCCTGAGCAGTTGCGGCGCGCTGGGCTGGACCACCGACCGCAGCGGCTATCGCTACACCGCCCATGACCCGCAGACCGGCCAGCCCTGGCCCGAGATGCCGGCGGTGTTTCGCGAGCTGGCCCAGGCCGCCGCCCGGCAGGCACAGTTCGAGCATTTCGAGCCCGACAGCTGCCTGATCAACCGCTACGTGCCCGGCGCGCGGATGTCGCTGCATCAGGACAAGAACGAACGTTCCCTCGCCGCCCCCATCGTCTCGGTGTCCCTGGGCTTGCCAGCGGTGTTCCAGTTCGGCGGCTTCGAGCGCAGCGACAAGAGCCTGCGCATCCCGTTGCTGCACGGCGACATCGTGGTCTGGGGCGGCGTGGACCGCTTGCGTTACCACGGCGTGCTGCCCCTTAAGGAAGGACAGCATCCACGCCTGGGCAGCCAGCGGATCAACCTGACGTTTCGCACCGCCGGATGACGGTGCAGAATTCAACCGCAAGACCCGGAGTGTTGCCACCCCACAGGCTCGCTACTGTAGACAAAACGGGCCAATGGACATAACGACCATGAACAGCACTTCGAACAATCTCGCCCCTGAACTGGATCCGCGCTGGGCCGCCGTGCTCGCCCGGGATCCGCGCGCCGATGGGCAATTCGTCTATGGCGTGAAAACCACCGGCATCTACTGCCACCCCAGCAGCCTGTCGCGGCTGCCCAACCCGCGTAACATCGAGTTCTTCGACACCCCGGAACAAGCCCAGGCAGCCGGTTATCGCCCCAGCAAGCGCGCGGCCAGGGACCAGACCCAGGTCGCCGCCCAACAAGCGGCCCGGGTCGCGGCGGCCTGCCGGCAGATCGAGGCGGCCGAGGAGCTGCCGGGGCTGAATGAACTGGCAGCCAGCGCCGGCTTGAGCCCCTTCCATTTTCATCGGATCTTCAAGGCCATCACCGGCCTGACCCCCAAGGGTTACGCCGCCGCCCATCGCTCACGCAGGGTGCGCGAGCGCCTGGCCGATGGTGGGACGATCACTGATGCGCTGTACGACGCCGGTTTCAATTCCAACAGCCGCTTCTATGAAGCCGCCGACAAAGTCCTCGGCATGAAACCCACCGACTACCGCGCCAAGGGCCAGAACACCGACATCCGTTTCGCCGTCGGCCAATGCTCCCTCGGGGCGATCCTGGTGGCGCAAAGCGAACGTGGCGTGTGCGCGATCCTGCTGGGAGACGACCCGGACACGCTGGTCCGGGACCTGCAAGACAAATTCCGTCGGGCCAATCTCATCGGTGCCGACCGCGAATTCGAGCAGTTGATCGCCCAAGTAGTGGGCTTTATCGAAGCCCCGGCGCTGGGCCTGGACCTGCCCCTGGACCTGCGCGGCACCGCGTTCCAGGAGCGGGTCTGGCAAGCCCTGCGGGACATTCCACCGGGCAGCACCGCCAGCTACGCCGAGATCGCCCAGCGCATCGGCATGCCCAAGGCCGTGCGCGCCGTGGCCCAGGCCTGCGGTGCCAACAGCCTGGCGGTGGCGATCCCTTGTCACCGGGTGGTGCGCAGCGACGGCAACCTGTCGGGCTATCGCTGGGGCGTGGAACGCAAGCGTCAGTTGCTGGCGCTGGAACGCTCGTCCGCGGACTGAACGCCAATGTAGATCGCCACGGATTCGTCGCCGCTGTAGACCTCGAAATCGGTGGTGAAGCGACGCAGTGTCTGCGGGTTATCGGCGAAGTACGCCCAGATCAGGCCCCAGGTCTGGATTACGCAATCGGGCATCGGCCCTTTGGCCGCAAACATCAGGTAGTCCCCGCCTTCGATGTCCACGGCGGGGTAGCCTGCGCTGGTCGCATCCACCTGCACCCCGGCCGTCACGTCGAAATAGCCGGTGGCGTCGGACTCGTAATTGGAATACACCCCGTAGACGAACGACTCCGACTGCCTGGCCGGAATCGTGTCGAACAGCTCTTCGGTGAAGAACTGCTGCCACATCGGACCGATCCTGGCCGTGTCGGGTTGCTGCTCGTCGGTGTTGCGGGTACGCACCTGCAGGCCGGCCACGGTGAAAGGTTCGACGGTCTTGAGTTTCACTTCCATGAGTCAGGCTCCTTGATGAATGAAGCCGCATGGTAACCCTCCCGTCGTGGGGATCAAGTTACGGTGCGCCATTGAAAACTCGACTGGCCTTGGCCGGGGTACACCTGCTAAAAACGCTGTTTCCTTTCTGCCGTCGGAGACCCGCACATGAGCCAGTGGCCAGATACGCGCATTCTTGACCTGCTCGGAATCGAGCTGCCGATTATCCAGGGGCCGCTGGCCGGGGTGACCGGGCCGGCCATGGTGGTGGCGACCTGCAATGCCGGCGGGCTGGGTTCGATGCCGGCGGCGATGCTGGATGTCGAGCAACTGCGCCAGGCACTGACGACCATCGGTGAACAGACCGACAAGCCATTCAATGTGAATTTTTTCTGTCACCAGCCGCCGGCGTTCGATGAACAGCGGGCCGAGGCCTGGAAGCAGCGGCTCAAGCCGTACTACCAGGAGCTGGGCGCGGACTTCGACACGCCGACGCCGGTGTCCAACCGCACGCCGTTCGATGATGCGGCCTGTCGCGTGCTGGAGGAGATGCGTCCGAAAGTGGTCAGTTTCCACTTCGGCCTACCGGAAAAATCCTTGCTGGATCGGGTGAAGGCCACTGGCGCGAAAATCCTTTCGTCGGCCACCACCGTCGAGGAAGCCATCTGGCTGGAACAGCACGGTTGTGACGCGATCATCGCCATGGGCTATGAAGCAGGCGGGCATCGCGGGATGTTTCTAAGTGACGACCTCAACACCCAGGTCGGGCTGTTCGCCTTGTTGCCGCAGGTGGTGGACGCGGTGAAGGTGCCGGTGATCGCTACCGGCGGCATTGGCGATGCGCGGGGGATCGTCGCGGCGTTTGCCCTTGGCGCCTCGGCGGTGCAACTGGGCAGCGCCTATCTGTTCACGCCCGAGGCCAAGATCAGCGCGTCCCATCACCGGGCGCTGCGCACAGCCAAGGAAAGCCAGACCGCCGTCACCAACCTGTTCACCGGCCGCCCGGCCCGGGGCATCGTCAACCGGGTGATGCGCGAAGTGGGCCCGATGAGCCCGCTGGCCCCGGCCTTTCCCCTGGCCGGCGGGGCCTTGATGCCGTTGCGCGCCAAGGATGAAGCGGACTTCAGCAACCTCTGGGCCGGCCAGGCGTTTCCCCTGGGTCGCGAGTTGTCGAGCGCCGAGCTGACCCGGCGGCTGGCCGAGGAGACATTGGCCCGATTGAACAGCCGTGGCAGTTCCTGACTCATCATCGCCTGTCAGGCCGCCATCGCGAGCAGGCTCGCTCCCACAGAGGATCTGTGGCGAACACAGCACTTGGTAGACCTGTGGGAGCGAGCTTGCTCGCGATGGCGGTGGATCAGCTTGCATCAGTGCTGAATGTGCTGCCGCTATCGCGAGCAAGCTCGGCTCCCACAGGGTTGGTGTTGGGCACAGACCTTGCGAACACTCGAAATCCAATGTGGGAGCGAGCCTGCTCGCGATGGCGGCAGTCCTCTCACACCAATGTCCCCGACAAATTGCCGCGTTCCGTTTGCCAGTCATTCGCTATATATTCTGGTATATAGCGAATATGACCCTATGGAGCCGTCCCCATGCCCTTTCCCCGCTTCGCGCCGTTGCTGCTGACCACACTGTTTACCGTTGGCACCGTCCAGGCCGATGAGGTGCAAGTGGCGGTTGCCGCCAATTTCACCGCCCCGCTCCAGGCCATCGCCGCCGATTTCGAAAAAGACACCGGGCACAAAGTGGTGGCCGCCTACGGTGCGACCGGACAGTTCTACACGCAGATCAAGAACGGCGCGCCGTTCGAGGTCTTCCTCGCTGCCGACGACAGCACCCCGGCCAGACTCGAAAGCGAAGGCGACACCGTCAAGGGCTCGCGCTTCACCTATGCCGTCGGCACGCTGGCGCTGTGGTCGGCCAAGGACGGTTATGTCGACGGCCAGGGCCAGGTCCTCAAGGGCAACGCTTTCCAGCACCTGTCCATCGCCAACCCGAAGGCCGCGCCCTATGGCTTGGCCGCGACCCAGGTACTGGACAAGCTGGGGTTGGCCGCGCAGGTCAAGAGCAAGATTGTCGAAGGCCAGAACATTACCCAGGCCTATCAGTTCGTTTCCACCGGCAACGCCGAGCTAGGCTTCGTTGCACTGTCCCAGGTGTACAAGGACGGCAAGGTAACGGGGGGGTCGGCCTGGATCGTCCCGGCCGAACTGCATGACCCGATCAAACAGGACGCGGTGATCCTTGGCAAAGGCCGTAACAATCCGGCCGCCGTGGCGCTGGTGGATTACCTCAAGGGACCGAAAGCCGCCGCCATCATCCAAGCCTACGGTTATCAACGCTAAATGCCACTGACCAGTGCCGACTTCGCAGCGATCTGGCTGACCCTGAAACTGGCGTCGTTGACTACGGTGATCCTGCTGCTCATCGGCACGCCCATCGCCTTATGGCTGTCGCGCACCCGCTCCTGGCTGCGCGGGCCGGTGGGTGCGGTGGTGGCGTTGCCGTTGGTATTGCCGCCCACGGTGATCGGCTTTTACCTGTTGCTGGCGTTGGGGCCTAACGGCTGGATCGGCCAGCTCACCCAGACCCTCGGGTTGGGCACCCTCACCTTCAGCTTCACCGGGTTGGTGATCGGCTCGGTGATCTATTCCATGCCGTTTGTGGTGCAGCCATTGCAGAACGCCTTTTCCGCCATCGGTAACCGCCCCCTGGAAGTCGCCGCCACCCTGCGGGCCAGTCCCTGGGATACTTTCTTCAGCGTCATCCTGCCCCTGGCTCGCCCCGGTTTTATCACCGCGGCGATTCTCGGTTTCGCCCATACCGTCGGCGAATTCGGCGTGGTACTGATGATCGGCGGCAACATCCCGGAGAAAACCCGGGTGGTGTCAGTACAGATCTACGACCATGTCGAAGCCCTGGAATATGCCCAGGCCCACTGGCTGGCGGCGGCGATGCTGGTGTTTTCATTCGTTGTGCTGCTGGCGCTGTACTCCAGCCGCAGAACCCGTGCCGGTTGGAGCTGATCGATGATTCACGCGCGTTTGCAGCTCGACCATGGGGCTTTTTCAATGGACCTGGATGTGCAACTGCCAGGCCGTGGCGTGACCGCACTGTATGGGCCTTCCGGTTCCGGCAAAACCACCTGCCTGCGCTGCATCGCCGGACTGGAGCGGCCGCCCCGTGGTTTTATCGAGGTCAATGGCGACGTGTGGCAGGACAGTGAACACGGTGTATTCGTGCCGCCCCATAAACGGCCAGTGGGGTATGTGTTCCAGGAGGCGAGCCTGTTCGCCCATTTGTCGGTGCGGGCCAACCTGGCGTTCGGCCTCAAGCGCATTGCGCCGGCTCAACGACGGGTGGATATGGACCAGGCGACCGACTTGCTGGGCATCGGCCCCTTGCTCGATCGGCCGCCGCACAACCTGTCCGGCGGCGAACGCCAGCGGGTGGGCATCGCCCGCGCCTTGCTCACCAGCCCGCGGCTGTTGTTGATGGATGAGCCGCTGGCGGCCCTCGATACCCGGCGCAAAAACGAAATCCTGCCGTATCTGCAACGGCTCCACGATGAGCTGGATATCCCGGTGCTGTACGTCAGCCATTCCCAGGACGAAGTGGCGCGCCTGGCCGATCACATCGTGCTGCTCGATGCTGGCCGCGCTCAGGCCAGCGGCCCCATCGGTGAGACCCTGGCCCGGCTCGACCTGCCATTGGCCCTGGGGGATGACGCTGGGGTGGTGATCGAGGGCAAGGTCAGCGGTTATGACCCGACTTATCAATTGCTGACCCTGAACCTGCCCGGCAGCCAACTGAACGTACGTGTGGCCCACACGTCACTGGCCCTCGGCCAACCGCTGCGCTTCAAGGTCCAGGCCCGGGACGTCAGCCTCAGCCTGGCAGACGACGCCCAGACCAGCATCCTCAATCGCCTGCCAGTGACCGTGGTCAGCGAACAGGCCGCCGACAACGCCGCCCATGTGCTGATCCGTCTGGAAGCCGCCGGCACGCCACTGTTGGCGCGTATCACCCGGTATTCGCGCGACCAGTTGAAGCTGCATCCGGGGCAGAGGTTGTGGGCGCAGATCAAGGCGGTGGCGGTGTTGGCGTAGGACCCTGTAGCCAGATGATGTCACTGTGGGAGCGAGCCTGCTCGCGATAGCGGTGGTTCAGTCAACATTGATGTGGGCTGGTCTGACGCCATCGCGAGCAGGCTCGCTCCCACAGGGGTTCCTGTCCCCTTCAGAAACTTGGCACGACCGCAACCGCCCGTGGTCAATGAATTCACAGGCCACCGGATTCGCTGCCAAGGACTTTTTTCATGCCCGACACCCTGCCCCCGGACGCACTGCCGGCCGACCTGCATTACGTCGACGACACCGCCCCGGGCATCACCCGGCGCAAATTGCGCGGCAAGTTCTGCTACTTCGACCCGCAGGGCCAGCGGATTACCGACGCCGCCGAAATCCAACGCATCAACGCCTTGGCCGTACCGCCTGCCTACACCGATGTGTGGATCTGCACCGACCCACGCGGCCATCTCCAGGCCACCGGTCGCGATGCCCGGGGCCGCAAGCAATACCGTTACCACGCGCGCTGGCGTGAAGTGCGCGATGCGGACAAATACTCGCGCATGCTCGAATTCGGCCGCACCCTGCCGCGCTTGCGCAAACGCCTGGAAGAGATCCTGGCCCAGCCCGGCTTCAGCCGCGACAAGGTCATGGCCACGGTCATCACCTTGCTGGACGTAACCCTGATCCGCGTCGGCAACACCCAGTACGCCCGAGACAATCGCTCCTACGGCCTGACGACCCTGCGCAGCAAACATGTCGAGGTCAACGGCAGCGCCATCGCCTTCCAGTTCCGCGGCAAGAGCGGCGTCGAACACCAGATCACCGTGAAAGACCGGCGCCTGGCACGGATCATCAAGCGCTGCCAGGAGATCCCCGGGCAGAACCTGTTCCAGTATCTGGACGAACACGGCGAGCGCCACGCCATCACTTCTTCGGACATCAACGCCTACCTCAAGACCCTCACCGGTGCGGACTTCACCGCCAAGGACTACCGCACCTGGGCCGGCAGTGCGGCGGCCCTGGCCGGGCTGCGGACGCTGCGTTGGGAAACCGAGACCGAGGCCAAGAAACACGTGGCCGAGATGGTCAGGTACGTCGCCCGGCAACTGGGCAACACGCCGACCGTCTGTCGCAAGTGCTACATTCATCCTGCAGTGGTCGAGGGTTTCCTGCTCGGCGCCCTGGGGGAACTGCCCAAACCCCGGGCACGCAAAGGCCTCAGTGAGGAAGAAGCCGGGTTGACGCTGTTCCTGCAGCGCATGAGAGACGCCGCCCAGGCGTGCGAACAACAGCAACCGGCTTGATGCGTCCATGGGCTGCTAGCCCTGGATGAGGAACATCCGCAGACCGCTGGACTCCCAACTGTACAGCGCCACCGTTGCGCAGGCACGTCAACGGATGAAGTCGACAGGAGTTTCAGATGTCCGAACACATTGTCCATTTCCATTGCCAGATCGATCAG
This sequence comes from Pseudomonas sp. FP2300, assembly GCF_030687595.1. Lineage (NCBI taxonomy): Bacteria > Pseudomonadati > Pseudomonadota > Gammaproteobacteria > Pseudomonadales > Pseudomonadaceae > Pseudomonas > Pseudomonas sp. FP2300. The sequence goes on along the minus strand of NZ_CP117440.1, from coordinate 2,785,867 downwards.
GGCACCACGGAACGCTTCCGGGACAATTGCCTGGAAGCCATCGAAAAAGGCGCCGATTCGCTGATGCTCAATCTCTCCACGGTCGGTGGCAGTACCAACTTCGGTTTCACCCTCTACACCTTCATCAAGTCCCTTCCGGTGCCAGTACGTGCGGTGAACGCCGGCAACATAGAGTCGATGGGCATCGTCATGTACCTGGCCGCCAGCGACCGCACCACCACCCCGCACTCGCGTTTTCTGATCCACCCCATGAACTGGTACTTCGGCCAGAAATCGGTGGACCATTCACGCTTGCGCGAATACCTGTCCAGCCTGGACAACGACGTGGCGCGCTATGTGGAAATCTACGTCAAGGAGACCGCCGGCGCCGCGACACAGCTGGATATCTTCAAATGCCTGTGCGCCGAGGAACGGGTCATTCCGGCGGAAAACTCCCTGGCATTCGGCATTGCCCATCGAGTCGAGCAAGTGGTTTTTCCGACAGATGCCAAGCATTGGAAAGTCAGCGGCGGCGAGGATTAGAACTACACATCCACGGGCTGACCATTCGTCGCCAGCCAGAGAGTTTTTTTAAACTTCCCCCGGCCATTTTCTTTCCCAAATAATGCGAGGCACGTTGCTCGCTCAACCAAAATGAGGATTCTCGAGATGGCCAGTAGCGGAAACAAAAACCCAGGCAACTTCGCAAACGATCGTGAAAAGGCATCTGAAGCCGGCAAGAAAGGCGGACAAGCGTCGGGCGGCAACGTTGCCAACGACCGGCAAAAAGGCACCGGCGCCGGTAACAAAGGCAGTGAACGCGGCCAAGGCGGCGGCAGAAAATCGTAACTCTCCCAACCGCTGGGGCGCAGGCATCCTGCGCCCTGGCGCTATCTGCTCATATCCTCATCACAAATACGAAATTCCATATATTCGATTGTCCGCATATACTCCGGCGCAGCCCTACCTTGCGCTTATCGGAGCCGATCGATGAAAGTCCTCTTCATGTGCACAGCCAACAGCTGTCGCAGCATTCTCAGCGAAGCGATGTTCAACCACCTGGCTCCCGTCGAGTTCGAAGCCGTCAGCGCCGGCAGCTTCCCCAAGGGCCAGGTGCTGCCGCGCAGCCTGAGTACCTTGCAGGAGGCCGGCATCAGCATCAAAGGCTTGCGCAGCAAGGGCAACGACGCCTTCGAAAGCAACCCGCCGGACATCGTCATCACGGTGTGCGACAACGCCGCGAATGAAGCTTGCCCGGTGTACTTTGGCCCGGCGATCAAGACCCATTGGGGCCTGGCGGATCCGTCGGAAATCCAAGGCAGCGACGATCAGATCGGCCAGGCTTTCCACAGCACGCTGGACCGTATCGAAACCCGCTGCAGAGCCTTTTTCGCCCTGCCCTTCGACCAGCTCGACGCCCAGGCCTTGAAAGCCGAGCTCGACCGCATCGGCACCCTCTGAGCGATCAACCTGCGCGATAAGCCTGCTTCAGCGTCTCGATCCAGCTCGGGTCCAGGCGCGACTGTTCAGGATCCAGGCCCAGCGCCTGCATCTTCGCCAAGTGCGCGTCGGCCTCCCGGGCCAGCGAGCCCTGGGCGCTGGAGTTGGCATCCAACTGATGCATCTGGGCCAACCCCAGGTGGTAGAAACGCAGCAATTTCATGGCGGTGGGGTCTTGGGCCTGCACGCCGGCGGTCACCTGATGCATCACGTTGGTGATTTTCATCAGGCTGCGCTTGAGCTGCCAACCGTACACCGCCGCGGCCATCCACGGCTGCGACCAGAAATACAGGCGCATCAGCGCCGCCATCGCCAGCACCGCGACAATCACCCCGCCGAGATTGAAACGAAAGTTATCGCCCCCCGGCGTACCGAACAGCATCACCGCCAGGCTGGACAGCAGCATCGCCAGGGCCAGGAACACCACCGCGATGATCAGGGTGCTGCGGCGGGTCTGCTTGCGGTAGGTGTCGCCATCCCACGGTTTGATCTCGAACATCGCGGTGCAATTTCCTTGTACGGCATCAAAAGAGTCACGCATTATCGCCTGCCCGGTCGATTTAGCTATGCTGGGGCTCATTTTGTAGCGCAACCGACTCGCCGGGTCCGGATCAAAGTCCATGGCGATAGCGCAAGGATCGTGCGATCTTTCTGCGTGGACGTTTTTTTCAAGATGCCGTCGTTGTGTGCATGGCATCGTTTTCAAGGAAAGCTGAATGACTCAAAGACATGTAATCAACGCCTCGGTAAGCCCCAAGGGCAGCCTGGAGACCTTGTCCCAGCGCGAAGTCCAGCAACTGAGCGAAGCCGGTTCCGGCAGTATCTATACCCTCTTCCGCCAGTGCGCCCTGGCCATCCTCAACACTGGCGCCCATGTTGATAACGCCAAGACCATCCTGGAAGCCTACAAGGACTTCGAGATCCGTATTCACCAGCAGGACCGCGGTGTGCGCCTGGAGCTGCTGAACGCGCCGGCCGATGCGTTCGTCGACGGCGAGATGATCGCCAGCACCCGCGAGATGCTCTTCAGCGCCCTGCGCGACATCGTCTACACCGAGAACGAACTGGACAGCCAGCGCATCGACCTGAGCTCGTCCCAGGGCATCAGCGACTACGTGTTCCACCTGTTGCGCAACGCCCGCACCTTGCGCCCTGGCGTGGAGCCGAAAATCGTCGTGTGCTGGGGCGGTCACTCGATCAACACCGAAGAATACAAATACACCAAGAAAGTCGGCCACGAACTGGGCTTGCGCAGCCTGGACATCTGCACCGGCTGCGGCCCCGGCGTGATGAAAGGCCCGATGAAAGGCGCCACCATCGCCCACGCCAAGCAACGCATCCATGGCGGTCGCTACCTGGGCCTGACGGAGCCGGGCATCATCGCGGCCGAAGCGCCGAACCCGATCGTCAATGAGTTGGTGATCCTGCCGGACATCGAGAAGCGCCTGGAAGCCTTCGTGCGCGTCGGCCACGGCATCATCATCTTTCCGGGCGGTGCCGGTACGGCGGAGGAATTCCTTTATCTGCTGGGCATCCTGATGCACCCGGCCAACCAGGACCTGCCCTTCCCGGTGGTCCTCACCGGGCCGAAAAGCGCCGCGCCGTACCTCGACCAGTTGCATGCGTTTGTCGGTGCGACCCTGGGCGAGGCGGCGCAGAAGCACTACCAGATCATCATCGACGACCCGGCCGAAGTGGCACGGCAGATGACCCAGGGGCTCAAGGAGGTCAAGCAGTTCCGCCGCGAGCGCAACGACGCCTTCCACTTCAACTGGCTGCTGAAGATCGACGAAGGTTTCCAGCGCCCGTTCGACCCGACCCACGCCAACATGGCCAGCCTGGGCCTGAGCCGCGACCTGCCCGCCCACGAACTGGCGGCCAACCTGCGCCGGGCGTTCTCGGGCATCGTGGCGGGTAACGTCAAGGACAAGGGCATCCGCCTGATCGAAGAGCACGGCCCGTACGAAATCCACGGCGACGCCGCCATCATGGAACCCCTCGACCGCCTGCTCCAGGCCTTCGTCGCCCAGCACCGCATGAAACTGCCGGGCGGCGCGGCGTATGTGCCGTGCTATCGCGTGGTGACCTGAGCCGCAAAGTCCTCGCTCCCCCTGTGGGAGCGAGCCTGCTCGCGAAGGCGTCGGCACATCCAATATTGATGCAAGCTGACCCACCGCTATCGCGAGCAGGCTCGCTCCCACAGAGGACTTGTGCGGTTACTGAATCCGTATCAGGCCGGCTTCATTCATCTCAACAGCAAGCCCAAGGTAATCCTTGATCTGCGGATGGTGGGTGACCACCGGGTGCGTATGGGTCGCCGTCACCACCATCACGTCGGCCCCTGATGCCTCGCCAGCGCGGATGCCGGCATCTGCGTCTTCAAAGACCAGACATTCCTGCGACGCCACTTGCAAGCGCTCTGCGGCCAGTCGATAGCAGGCCGGGTTGGGCTTGCCATCGTTGACATCTTCGGAAGTGACCATCACCAAGGGGCGTGGAATCCCGGCGGCGTCCATGCGCCGCAAGGCCAGTGCCATCGGCGCCGAGGTGACAATCGCCCATTGGCTAGGCGGCAGGCCTTTCAGAAACGCAGCCGCACCGGCCACTTGCACCACGCCTTCGACATCCTCGATTTCCTCCCGGGTAATCTGCTCAGCCTCGGCCTGGGCATCCACCCCCGGCAGATGCTGGCGGGCGATGGTGTCGATGGCGCGCACGCCATGGATCGTCGGCAGGAACGTCGCCACGTCCACGCCGTGGCGCAGGGCCCAGCGTGTCCAGATGCGCTCGGCGGCGGCGATGGAATTGAGCAGGGTGCCGTCCATGTCGAAGAGGAAGGCGCGGTAGGAACGGTGGTCTGGCATCGGATCCTCAATGATGAAGGGGTGGATAACAGCCACTGTAACATCGCCAGGCACCGAACCTGTGGGAGCAGAACCTGTGGGAGCAAAGCTTGCTCGCGATAGCGGTTTCAAAGCCCATGGGGGGCGTTGTATGTGACGACGTCATCGCGAGCAAGCTTTGCTCCCACAGGTTCGCACACAGGGCGTTTGTGTTGTTTTACAAAACGGCGATCTAAACGAGGCGCTCGATCGGCTGATGCTGCCACACCAGCTTGTAATACAGCGTCTGCAACAACAGCATGCCCAGGTAAGCCACCGGGAACGCCATCCACACCCCTTGCAGCCCGAAGTGAGCGTCCAACAGGTACGCCGCTGGCACCTGCACACCGACAATGCAGAAGATCGAGATGGCGACCGGCACCAGCACCGTGCCGCTGGCCCGCATGATGCCGCCGACAATCGCCTGGAAGCCGAACACCAGCAAGCTCCAGAGCATGATATGCAGCAAGTGTTCGGCCTGGACCCGGGCCGCCGGGTCGGTGATGAACAGCCCCAGCAGCCAGTGGGACAGCAGATAGCCCAGCAGCACCAGTCCACCGGTGAGCCAGAGGTTGAATACAAGCCCCATGCGCAGGATCGGCCCCAGGCGCTCCAGGCGTCCGGCACCGATGGCCTGGGCGCCGAGGATCGAGGCGGTGATGGCAATCGACAGCGCCGGAAACTGCACATAGTTGACGATCTGCGTCACCGCGCCGTAAGCCGCCGTGGCCTGGGAACCGTGGCGGTTGACCAGCGCCAGGATCACCAGCTCCGACAACGAAATCACCACCATCTGCAACCCCGTGGGCAGGCCGATGCGCAGCACCTTGCCAAGGATGTCCATGTCCAGGCGCATCGCCGCGAACAACGCACGGTCCGGTGCCAAGGCATGCGCACGACGGTTCAGGCGCCACGCCAGCATCAGCATCGCCGACGTCGTCCCCGCCAGCCCCGCCAACGCCGCGCTCTGGATGCCCATCTGCGGCAGCCCCAGCCAGCCGCGAATCAACGCTGGCGTCAGGATCAACCCGACACTGGTGGACACCAGCAACGCCAACATCGGTGACACCGTATCGCTCACCCCGCGCAGCAGTTGGGTGAACAGCACAAAGACCAGCAACATCGGCAGGATCCACAGCATCACCCGGGCATAGGAAACGGCGTCCTCCAGCACATCGGCCGGCGTGCCGAGCCCTTGCAACGCCTGGCGCGCAAAGACGCTGCCCAGCACCGCCGCCACCAGGCCGATGATCGCCCCCAGCAACAAGGTCGAACCAGCAATCGCCTTCACCGTGCCGGTTTCGCCGGCGCCATAGGCCTGCCCGATCAGTACCCCCGCCCCCGCGCCCAGGCCGATCACCAGAGCGATGAAGAAAAACACGATGGGAAACATGCCCGACACCGACGCCAAGGCCTGGGTGCCAAGCATCTGGCCGATGTAGATGCTGTTGAATGTGCCGGACATGGACTGCAGGAAGTTGGACAGAACCATGGGGATCAGGAACAGGAGATAGGTTTTCCAGAGGGGCTGGGTGGGCATGGGGACTCTGATGGCAGGTTCGAAAATCCGATGCGGGGTAATTTAGCTCAATCCATACAAATCGTTTCAGAAGATTCGGCGCACGCTGCTCCTGTGGCGAGGGGATTCATCCCCTCGCCACAGGCTTTCCACAGGTCAGGCCATCTCGACAATTTCCCAATCTCGTCTATTCTTAGATAGCACTGTGCCATTATTTTTATCGAAACCGGACGACTGGTCCTCAAGACTGCGTCGGCTATGCAGATAACCAGTTATTCGCAAATAACCTGTTGGCAACACTGTTCAAGGACCGAACCATGACGTCGTATTCTCACGGTCATCCCCTTTCCCAATCAAAACCACGCATCCTCTGGAGTGCTGTGCTAGTGGCCATTGCCGCGAGCATTGGCGTGCTGGCGCTCAATGGTGCGAGTGGGCAAAACATCGGTTTGAGCGTGGCGATCCTGGCCTTGGGCGTCGGTGCTGGCGTATGGGGTGCGCGTTCGCAACGCCAGCAGTTCGACAGCGCCCTGGCCGCCGCCATGGCCCACCACGACCTGCAAGGCAGCGAGCAGCTGGCCCATAAAACCCACGCACAACTCAACGAAGTCATTCTCGGGGCCATGCCGATCTGGGCCAAGCAGGTCGAAAGCTCCCGGCAACAGACCGAAACCGCAATCGTCTCCCTGACCAGCCGCTTCACCGGCATTTCGTCACGCCTGGAAGACACCGTGCAGGCTTCGCAACTGGCCGCCGGTGAACTGGCCGGCAGCAGCAGTGGCGGCGCCGTGCAGGTACTGGCCCAGAGCGAAGGTGAACTGGTCAAGGTCATCGACTCGCTGAAAGCCACCCAGGCCAGCCGCGATGAAACCCTGGCCCAGGTGCGTAACCTGACGGCCTATACCGGCGAGCTGCGGACCATGGCCGCCGATGTCGCGGCGATTGCCGCACAGACCAACCTGCTGGCGCTCAACGCCGCCATCGAAGCCGCCCGTGCCGGCGAAGCCGGGCGTGGCTTTGCCGTGGTGGCCGACGCCGTGCGCAGCCTGTCGAGCAAGTCCAGCGAGACCGGCCAGCAGATGTCGGCCAAGGTCGACATCATCAACACCGCCATCACCCAACTGGTCCATGCCGCGTCCAGCGGAGCCGACCAGGACAGCCATTCGGTCAGTGCCTCCGAGCAAAGCATCCAGCAGGTGCTGGAGCGCTTCAAGAGTGTCACCGGCCGGTTGGCCGACTCGGCCGACATGCTGCAGCGGGAAAGCTTCGGCATTCGCGATGAACTCACCGAAGTGCTGGTCAGCCTGCAATTCCAGGATCGGGTCAGCCAGATCCTCAGCCACGTGCGCGACAACATCGAGGACCTGCATGTGCACCTGCATCAGGCCAGTCAGTCGCCCGACCAGGCCGTCTCCATCGATGCCCGCCAATGGCTGGCGCGCATGGAGACCACTTACGCCACCGACGAGCAACGCCGCAACCACCACGGCGACTCGAGTGCGCAACAGGTTTCACAGGAAATAACCTTCTTTTAGGAGAGCCTTTCATGGCTAAAAGTGTATTGGTTGTCGACGACTCCGCGAGCGTTCGGCAGGTGGTCGGCATCGCGTTGAAAAGTGCCGGCTATGACGTGATCGAGGCGAGCGATGGCAAGGATGCGCTGGGCAAGCTCAATGGCCAGAAAGTGCACCTGATCATCAGTGACGTGAACATGCCCAACATGGACGGCATCACCTTCGTCAAGGAGGTCAAGAAGCTGGCCAGCTACAAGTTCACGCCAATCATCATGCTGACCACCGAATCCCAGGAATCGAAGAAACAGGAAGGCCAGGCCGCCGGGGCCAAGGCCTGGGTGGTCAAGCCGTTCCAGCCGGCGCAGATGCTGGCAGCGGTATCCAAGCTGATTCTTCCCTGATGACCGGAGGCTCCAATGCCGTTGCACTACGAAACACAGGATGACACCGCCCAGGTGCACATCGACGGCGAGCTGACGATCTACACCGCCGCCGACCTGGCCGCGCAATGGTTACCGCACCTGGGCGCAACACCGCGAATGGCCCTCGATCTGTCGCAGATCACCGAGATGGACGGGGCCGGCCTGCAACTACTGCTGATGGTGCAGCGCGAGGCGTCCCGGGCCGGGACCCAGCTGACACTGACCGGCCAAAGCAAGGCCGTTACGCAAACACTTGCCCTGTGCAACCTGGTTGCCTAGGGCTGCAATACGTCGGACACGACAAAGGATATGAGCGTGAGCATCAATCTGGATCAGGCACAGCAGACCTTCATCGTCGAGGCACGGGAACAGTTGCAAGCGATGGAAGAGTCGCTGCTGCAACTGGAAACCGACCCCGGCGACGACGACGCCATCGGCGCGATCTTTCGGGCGGCCCACACCATCAAGGGCTCGGCCGGGCTGTTCGGCCTGGAACCGATCGTCAGCTTCACCCACATCGTCGAAGACGTGCTCGATCGCCTGCGCAACGGCAGCGTCGAGGTGGACGCCGGCCTGATCGCGGTGCTGCTCAAGTCCAGCGATCACATGCTGGAACTGATCAACGTGGCCGCCAACCAGGGTGGAGCGCTGCCGCCACCGGCCCTGCAGCGGGAAGTGGAACTGTGCCAGATCCTGCAGGAGTACCAGGCGCCCTCGCCCGCTGCGGCCCCGACGCCTGCCCATGAAACCGCAACCAGCGAACCCGGCGAAACACGGCTCTGGCACATTTCCCTGCGCTTCGGCCACGACGTGTTCCGCAACGGCATGGACCCGCTGTCATTCCTGCGTTATCTGCAAACCCTGGGTGAAATCGTCGACATCGTCACCTTGACCGACGCCCTGCCCGCCGCCGACGCCTGGGACGCCGAGTCCTGCTACCTGGGCTTCGACATCGAGTTTCGCTCCGCCGCCAGCCATGGGGCGATCAACGAAGTGTTCGACTTCGTCCGGGAAGACTGCGTGATCGAGATCGTTGCCCTGGATGACGACGTCGCCCCCCAAGCCAACACTGGCATGGTGACCACATCGCCGGAACCGGCCGAGGAAACCACCGCGTTGGTCGCCACCGGCGAGTTGCTGTCCGACCAGCGCAAGACGCCGCGCATGCCCGCCCAGATCGCCACCGACAAACAGGCGGTGACCAGTGACAGCAAGGCCAAGGACGGCACCTATGTACGGGTCAATGCCGACAAGCTCGACGAGCTGATCAACCTGGTGGGGGAACTGGTCATCGCCAGCGCCGGCGCCAGCCTGCTGGCCCGCACCTGCCACAACGACCCGTTGCAGGAAGCCACCTCATCCGTGTCCGGGCTGGTGGAAGAAATTCTCGACGGCGCCCTGCGCCTGCGCATGATCCCCATCGGCGAAACCTTCAACCGTTTCCGTCGGGTGGTGCGCGATGTCAGTCAGGAACTGGGCAAGGACATCGACCTGATCATCAGCGGTGCGGAGACCGAGCTGGACAAGACCGTGGTGGAAAAAATCGGCGACCCGCTCATGCACCTGCTGCGCAACGCCATGGACCACGGCATCGAAACCGCCGAGGCGCGGCGGGCGGCGGGCAAACCGGCCAAGGGGCATTTGCACCTCAACGCCTATCACGACTCGGGCAGTATCGTGCTGGAGATCGCCGACGACGGTGCCGGCCTGAACCGCGACCGGATCCTTGAAAAAGCCCAGGAGCGTGGCCTGGTGACGCCGGGGGCCAGCCCCACCGACCAGGAAATCTACAACCTGATCTTCGAGCCCGGCTTCTCCACCGCCCAGGCCGTGACCAACCTTTCGGGGCGCGGCGTGGGCATGGACGTGGTCAAGCGCAACATCACCCTGCTACGCGGCACCGTCGACCTGGACAGCCAACCTGGCAAGGGCACCGTGGTGCGCATCCGCCTGCCGCTGACCCTGGCGATCATCAACGGTTTTCTGGTGGGCATCGGTCAGTCGACCTACGTCATTCCGCTGGACATGGTCCAGGAATGCATCGAGCTGAGCGAAGACGATGGACTCGCCAGCCGCGAACAAGGCTACCTCGACCTGCGCGGCGAGGTGTTGCCGCTGGTTTACCTGCGCGATCACTTCAGCCATGAAGGCCCGGCCGCGCGCCGGCAGAACGTGGTGGTGGTGCGCTACGCCGAACTCAAGGCCGGGCTGGTGGTGGATGACTTGCTGGGTGAATTCCAGACCGTGATCAAGCCGCTGGGCAAGCTGTTCGGCGCCCTTCGCGGCATCAGCGGCTCGACCATCCTGGGCAGCGGCGCCGTGGCGTTGATTCTCGACGTGCCGGCGCTGCTCACCCAGATCGCCCAAGTGGAAAACCGCTACACCCCAACTCAATTACAACAAGCCAACGCTCGCTGACGCTTTAGCAATTCCATGGAGAGGTACTTCCCAATGAAATGGTTCTACGACCTGAGAATCGCCACCAAACTGATCACTTCATTTCTTGTGGTGCTGGCGCTGACAGCCGTCATGGGAGTGTTCTCGATTATCCAACTGGGCCAGGTGAACGACACCGCCCTTGAAATCCGCGAAAACTGGATGCCCTCCATGCGCGCGGCCTCGGGCATGCGCTTCTTTGGCGCAAGCTACCGCCTCAAGGAAAATCGCCACATTACCGCCGACTCCGAGCCGGAGCGCGCGACCCTTGAACAGGAAGCCGACGAAGCCAAAAAGGCATTCGAAACTCGCTTGGCGACGTATGAAAAACTGTTGTCCAACGCCGAAGACCGCCAGTTGTTCGAAACCACCCGCAACGACTGGAACACTTACCTGACCATCAGCAAAGACCTGCTCGCGCTGTCTCGGCAAAACCTGACCGAGCAGGCCCACGCGCTGCTCAAGGGCGAGTCGAAGCGTCAGTTCGACCTGGTGACCTCCGACTTGCAAAAACTGGTGGAACTCAATGACGCCGGTGCGGGCGCCGCCAGCGAGAAAGGCACCGCACTGTATGAAAAAGCGCGCCTGTCGATCATCGTGGTACTGGTTGCCGCCTTGCTGGCGGGCCTGGGCCTGGCGCTGTTCATTTCGCGCATCATCTCCCGCCCATTGAGACAGGCCGCAACCGTCGCCGAGCAATTGGCCGAAGGCAACCTGAACGCGAAAATCGAAGGCGGCTCCAAGGACGAAACCGGCATGGTGCTCAACGCCATGCAGAACATGGTCGGCAAGCTCTCGCACATCATCGGTGAAGTGCGCAACGCCGCGGATAACCTGGCCAGTGCTTCGGAACAAGTCAGCGCCACTGCGCAATCCATGAGCCAGGCCACCAGCGAACAGGCGGCCAGCGTCGAGGAAACCAGTGCGTCCATCGAGCAGATGAGCGCCAGCATCAACCAGAACACCGAGAACGCCAAAGTCACCGACGGCATGGCCAGCAAGGCTGCCAAGGAAGCCACCGACGGCGGCGAATCGGTGCAGCAGACCGTGGTGGCGATGAAAAAAATCGCCCAGCGCATCAGCATCATCGACGACATCGCCTACCAGACCAACTTGCTGGCGCTCAACGCGGCCATCGAAGCGGCCCGCGCCGGCGAACACGGCAAAGGCTTCGCCGTCGTCGCCGCTGAAGTGCGCAAACTGGCCGAACGCAGCCAGGTCGCGGCCCAGGAAATCGGCGAGCTGTCGTCCAGCAGCGTCGATATGGCGGAAAAGGCCGGGAACCTGCTCAACGAGATGGTCCCTTCGATCAACAAGACGTCGGACCTGGTGCAGGAAATCAGCGCCGCCTCCGAAGAACAGGCCGCTGGCGTGGCGCAGATCAACACCGCCATGACCCAACTCAACCAGGTGACCCAGCAAAACGCCTCCAGCAGCGAAGAACTGGCCGCCACCGCCGAGGAAATGAGCAGCCAGGCCGAACAGCTGCAACAGGCCATGAGCTTCTTCACCCTGGACACGCCGCCGAAATCGGCCAGCCAGCCCTTGAAGGTGGACAACACGCCGGGGCCGTCCAGCCGCAAGCCGGCTCGAGCTGCCGTGCCTGCGCTCCCCAAGGCCTTTGCCTACAGCATGGCCAGCGCTCCGGACGAATCCGAATTCACCCGGTTCTGACGGTCCGTTCCCACAGGCTCGCTTAAAGGAGATAAAGGCATGGGCGCCATCGCGACCACACGTCAAACCGCCATCGCGGTCGAGGAAGAAGCGCAGTACCTGACGTTTATGCTCGGCACGGAGATGTTTGCCATCGGCATCCTGTGCATCAAGGAAATCATCGAATACGGCAACCTCACCGTGGTGCCGATGATGCCGGCCTTCGTGCGCGGGGTGATCAACCTGCGGGGCGCAGTGGTGCCGGTTGTGGACCTGTCGGCCCGTTTCGGCCGACCGAACTCGGCGATCAGTCGGCGCAGTTGCGTGGTGATCATCGAGGCGGCCAGTGCGGACGGCCAGGCCCAGGACATTGGCTTGCTGGTGGACACGGTCTCGGCGATCCTGGAAATCCCGGCCTCGCAGATCGAGCCGCCACCGAGCTTCGGGGCGAAGATCCGCGCCGATTTCATCAGTGGCATGGCCAAGGTCGATGGCAAGTTCGTCATCGTGCTGGAGGTGGATCGCGTACTGTCCATCGACGAAATGTCCCAACTCGCAGAAACCAGCCCGAACGCGCTGGAAGTGGATGCCCAGTGAACGCCGATACCTGCAAGGAACGCACGGTGAATTCACTGGCGCTCAGTGACCGCGAGTTCGGTCAGTTCCAGTCCTGGCTGTACCAGGCCGCCGGCATCAGCCTGTCCGAAGCCAAGAAAGCCCTGGTGGCCGGGCGTTTGTTCAAGCGCCTCAAGCACTATGGGCTGGACAGCTACGGCGAGTATTTCAAGCTGATCATGAACGGCCAGCGCACCGATGAATTGCAGGTGGCGCTGGACCTACTCACCACCAATGAGACCTATTTTTTCCGCGAACCCAAGCATTTCGATTTCCTGCGCCAACACGTGCTGCCCCACGCGACACCGGGCAAGACCTTTCGCTTGTGGAGCGCGGCCAGCTCATCGGGCGAAGAGCCCTACAGCCTGGCCATGACCTTGGCCGAAGGATTGGGCACCACGCCTTGGGAGGTCATCGGTTCAGACATCAGCAGCCAGGTGCTGGCCAAGGCACGCTCAGGGCACTACCCAATGGAACGCGCCAGCAACCTGCCCCATCCGCTGCTGGTGAAGTACTGTCTCAAGGGCACTGGCAGCCAGCAAGGCACGTTCCTCATCGACCGGGCGTTGCGTAACCGGGTCCACTTTATCCAGGTCAACCTCAACGACACCTTGCCGGAGCTGGGGGAGTTCGACGTGATTTTCCTGCGTAATGTCATGATCTATTTCGACCAACCCACCAAAAGCCGAGTGGTCGCCCGCTTGATCCCCCGGCTCAAGCCCGGCGGCTATTTTATCGTGAGCCATTCGGAGAGCCTCAACGGCGTGTCCGATGCGTTGAAACTCGTATCGCCTTCGATTTATCGCAAACCATGAGCGTCGCGATGAGGGAAGTGGCCGAGATGTACCTGGCGCCGGGGGAGTTTCGCTTCGCCACCTGCCCGACCCGGCTGCGTACCATCCTCGGTTCTTGCGTGGCGATCACGCTGTGGCATCCCGAACGCAGGATCGGCGGCATGTGCCACTTCATGTTGCCCAGTCGGATGCGCTGCTCCAAGGCGCTCAATGGCATGTACGCCGACGAAGCCATCGAACTGTTCCTGCGCCAGGCAAAGGCCCATCACACTGAACCCGAGGACTATCAGCTCAAGCTGTTCGGCGGCGGCGAAATGTTCCCTGAACTGCAACGCCACGTGCCCTACGGCGATGTGGCGCGGATGAACGTCAATGCCGCGCTGGAAATCGCCGCCCTCTATCGCCTGGACCTGATCGCCCAGGACATGGGCAGCACCGGCCACCGCAGCATCATCTTCGACCTTTGCAGCGGCGATGTGTGGGTCAGGCACCAACCGATAAGGACCCGGCATTAACCATGTCAAAAAAGATCAATGTACTGCTGGTGGATGACTCCGCCGTGGTTCGCCAGGTGTTGCTGGCAATCCTCAGCGACACGCCGGACATCCACGTCATGGGCGCGGCGTCCGACCCGATTTTCGCCATGGACAAATTGGCCAAGGAATGGCCCGACGTCATCGTGCTGGACGTGGAAATGCCGCGCATGGACGGCATCACCTTCCTGAAGAAAATCATGAGCGAGCGCCCGACACCAGTGGTGATCTGCTCGTCCCTGACGCCCCGGGGCGCGGAAACCACCTTGCAGGCGATGGCCGCCGGCGCGGTGGAAATCATCACCAAGCCCACCACCGGCCTGAAGAACTTTCTATTGGAATCGGCGCCGGAACTGGTGGCGGCGATCCGCGCCGCCGCCCAGGTCAATGTGCGCAACCTGGGCAAGCGCCCTGCCCCGACCGCACTGACGCCGGCCACCAAACTCACCGCCGACGCCATGCTGCCCGCCGCCAACGGCCACGCCATGGCGCAGACCACCGAACGAATCGTCGCCCTGGGCACTTCCACTGGCGGCACCCAGGCCCTGGAAGCGGTGCTCACCGCCCTGCCACGGGTGTGCCCGGGCATCGTCATCGTCCAGCACATGCCGGAAAAATTCACCGCCTCGTTCGCCGCCAGGCTTAACAGCCTGTGCCAGATCGAAGTGCGCGAAGCCCGCAACAACGACCGCATCCACCCCGGCCTGGCGCTCATCGCCCCCGGTGGCAAACACATGATGGTGACCCGCAGCGGGGCGTTCTACCACGTGCAGGTGGTGGACGGCCCACTGGTCAACCGCCACCGTCCTTCAGTGGATGTGCTGTTCCGCTCCGTGGCCAAATTCGCCGGCCGCAACGCCACCGGCATCATCATGACCGGCATGGGCGACGACGGTGCCCGTGGACTGAAGGAAATGCTCGACGCCGGCAGCAGCACCGTGGCCCAGGACGAAGCCAGCTGCGTGGTCTTCGGCATGCCCAAGGAAGCGATCAAACTCAACGCCGCACAGCGGGTGATGGGGTTGCAAGAGATTGCGCAGGTGATTTTGCATAAGTAAGGAGCTGAGGACTGTTCCCCCGATCCACACAGAACTCATTGTGGGAGCAAGACTTGCCCGCGATGGCATTGGCACATTCAACATGAATGCAAGCTGACCCACCGCTATCGCGAGCAAGCTTTGCTCCCACAAATAAATCCCCTTGCCACAAAAACAGTTGAGTTCACATCCATTCGCCCGACACACCAATCACCTGTGGCGAGGGGATTTATCCCCGCTGGCTGCGAAGCAGCCCAAGAGGCTTGCAGCTGATCGACCGGTGGATCGGGGGATGAGCTTTAGGGCTGCTTCGCTGCCAACGGGGATAAATCCCCTCGCCACAGGGTTCGCTTCAGTATTGGGTTGCCTTGTCTGTGGGCCGGTGGCTACACCGGCGAAATCGTCGCCAGCACGCCGATCAAAAGAGTCAGGGCCAAAAACCCACCTAGAAAAATCGCCATCTTCGCCATGAGCACTCCTGAAGCAAAAAATTGCAGTACACGGGCGGTCTGATAGGCAAACCGCGTGGTTATTCTGGGCTGGGGATTGGGTTCATTACAGAGGCAGCTGTAACAGCAAAATACAGATCAGACGAAAAACCTAGCCCTCGCCGCGCAGCTTTTTGTGAGCCAATCTGGCCTGCGCGACTCCGGTTTTCTACATGGTTTTTCATCGACGCTGAATCACCACGTCGCGGGTACTCATAGGAAAAAGAAGTTGCCTCATCTCAAAATCATCGACTTTTTGCAATCACACCACTCATGTACTGATTTAAATCGCGCAAGCTCTCAACCCCCCAGGCGTGCGGCGGTAGTTTTATACCATTCTCTCGCAAAGTTCTTGGAATCAAGTCTCCATTTGGACGAAGTATTATCGAGGACACGATTACACCCGGATAATCATTCAGCCGCTTCTTGAAAACGGACGTTGTAAGATCAGGCGTGGGAGGATTGCTTTTATTAGCCAACGGCCCTGTTCCCTTGAGATCCGCTCCATGGCACATGGCACATCTTTGCAAATAGAGTTTTTTCCCATTGGCATTATCGGCGAGGGATAACGATGTTTGAATGAGCGATAACATTCCTAGCGAAACGATG
Source organism: Pseudomonas sp. FP2300 (assembly GCF_030687595.1). Classification (NCBI taxonomy): domain Bacteria; kingdom Pseudomonadati; phylum Pseudomonadota; class Gammaproteobacteria; order Pseudomonadales; family Pseudomonadaceae; genus Pseudomonas; species Pseudomonas sp. FP2300. Next base: position 2,769,886 of record NZ_CP117440.1, on the reverse strand, counting down.
AATAATTTTTTCATTTTCGTTTTCATGTGGCCTTGGTGTAAAAATCAGATCTGAATCAGGGGCAGCAGACGCTTGAGCAAAGCCTGCGACCGTGGTTAGAAGTCGGCATTCTCTCTTCGGGAGGCCCTTGCTTGCAAGGATCGTCCAGAAAGGCCAATGAACAATTTCGGCTAGAACCAAGGGACCTTAAACCAAGGGAACTTACCCTCCGATATACCAAAGTATATTTCCATGTCCCAAGGCATTCTGGCGATCTTCGAAGACGCCTCTTAATCTAGCCGGACATTTAACGCGCCAGGTCGAGCACACTTTAATTTCATGACTTCCAATGACTGCTGGCGAGGTCGCAGCCCTGGCTTTTAATCGTGTAAACAGAGGTGTTCAATGCGCCCTTCGTTCCCTGCGCCGGCACTTACTTCCCTGAGAAACAGGGAGCAAGCCGCAACCACTTCCTGGTGGGCGGATATTGCGCTATTCAGCATTCTGCTGCTCTTGGCGGCGTTTATAGTGTATGGCCTCGATCAAATGAGCCAGCCCCTCGGCGCCCTTGATTCCTCGCCGTTGTCCCTGGATCTGGTCCACCTGCCGGAATACACCTTGCGCACCACTCTGCGCATGTTCATTGCCTTGTTCGCTTCGTTTGTTTTTTCCTTGGTCGTCGCCACGCTGGCCGCAAAAAGCCGCAAGGCGGCAATCGTTATCCTGCCCGCGTTGGATATTCTCCAATCGGTGCCAGTACTTGGGTTCCTCACGTTTACCGTCGTGTTCTTCATGGGGCTCTTCCCCGGCAAGGAAACGGGCGTGGAATGCGCGGCCATCTTCGCCATCTTCACCAGCCAGGTCTGGAACATGACCTTCAGTTTCTATCAATCGTTGAGAACTGTGCCCAACGATCTTTACGACGTCAGCCGACAGTTCTCGTTTTCCCCATGGCAACGCTTCATCAGGCTGGAGCTGCCCTTCGCCACGCCGGGCCTGGTGTGGAACATGATGATGTCGATGTCGGGCGGCTGGTTTTTCGTGGTCGCTTCCGAGGCCATCACCGTCGGCGATACCACCGTCAGCCTGCCAGGTATCGGCTCATGGCTGGCACTGGCAATCGAGCAGCAAAATATCGCCGCGATTGCCTGGGCAGTGCTGGCCATGGTCGGGGTGATCATTGCGTATGACCTGCTGTTTTTCCGGCCGATCGTCGCCTGGGCGGACAGGTTTCGCTTCGAACAGACCGCCTCCCAGAAGCGCCCACGGTCCAGGGTCTACGACCTGCTGCGTTCGACGCGTCTTGTGCCCTGGGTGCTGCAAGCACTGGCCGGCATCAAGACTTCGTTATTCCTGGACAAACTTCCCCGGATGCCTCGGATCGGGTTCAAGAGCAGTGCCCGCTTCAACCGTGCATCTGACTTGATCTGGATCGCCCTGGTCATCGCGGCCTGTATGGCTGGCATCCTGCAACTGTCGCGCTTCATTGGCAGCACCCTGGGTTTGGAGGACTTGATCAGCACCTTTGGCCTGGGCCTGGCCACCCTGCTGCGAGTCGCCGTGCTGATCGTCCTGGCCAGCGTGCTTTGGGTGCCCATCGGTGTCTGGATCGGCTTGAACCCGCGCTGGGCCGAGCGCTTGCAGCCCGTCGCACAGCTGCTGGCGGCGTTCCCGGCCAACGTCCTGTTTCCGTTTGCGGTGATCGCCATCGTCGCCCTGAAGCTCAACCCGGATATCTGGCTGTCGCCGCTGATGGTGTTGGGCACCCAGTGGTACATCCTGTTCAACGTGATCGCCGGAGCCAGCGCGTTGCCCACCGATTTGCGCGAGGCGGCGCGCAGCTTCCACGTGCGCGGCTGGCAGTGGTGGCGCCAATTCGCCCTGCCCGGCATTTTCCCCTACTACATCACCGGCGCCCTCACCGCAGCGGGCGGCTCGTGGAACGCCAGCATCGTCGCCGAGGCGGTTTCCTGGGGCAACGAGCATCTCTACGCCTCCGGGCTGGGGTCCTATATCGCCCAGGCCACCGCGGCGGGGGATCTGCAACGGGTGGCGCTGGGGGTTTCGGTCATGTCGATTTTCGTGGTGGGTTTCAACCGGTTGCTATGGCGTCCGCTGTACGGTTTTGCCGAGCGTCGGCTTCGAATTGATTGAGGGTCAAGCAATGGAAGTGATAGACAAGCGTTGCCTCGTCGACGTGCAGCAACTGGGACACGTCTATGGCACGGCGGGCGGTGCCGAGCGAGTAGTGTTGGACAACGTCTGCATGCGCCTGGACGACGGGGAAATCGTCGGCCTGCTGGGGCGTTCGGGGTCTGGGAAGTCGACCCTGCTGCGCTCCATCGCGGGCCTGATTTCACCCACCACCGGCATGGTTGATTTTCCGGCCAACGCTCAAGGGGTTTCGAGCTCGGTACGCATGGTATTCCAGAGTTTCGCCCTGTTCCCCTGGCTGACCGTACTGCAGAACGTCGAGATCGGCCTCGAGGCCCTGGACGTGGCGGCCCCGGAGCGCCGGCGTCGGGCCTTGGCCGCCATCGACATGATCGGTCTCGATGGTTTCGAAAGCGCTTTCCCGAAAGAATTGTCCGGCGGTATGCGCCAACGCGTCGGCCTGGCCCGGGCCCTGGTGGTCGCCCCGGATGTGCTGTTGATGGACGAGCCGTTCTCCGCGCTCGACGTATTGACCGCCGAAACCCTGCGCACTGACCTGCTGGATTTGTGGGGCGAAGGACGGATGCCGATCAAATCGATATTGATGGTCACCCATAACATCGAAGAAGCCGTACTGATGTGTGATCGGATCCTGATTTTTTCCTCCAACCCGGGACGGGTCATGCAAGAAATCAGCGTGGACCTGCGTCAGCCGCGCAATCGCACGGACCCGGCCTTCCAAGCCTTGGTCGAACACATCTATGTACAAATGGCAGGGGGAACGAACGTCGGTTCACCACGCCAGGGCATGTTTGCCGGCACCGGCACGGGCATGGTCTTGCCGGCGATTTCCACCAACGCCCTGGCCGGGCTGATCGAGGCGGTGCAGGCTCAGCCGTTTGCCGGCCAGGCGGATCTGCGCGAGCTCGCCGGAGTGTTACGCTACACCGCCAGTGATTTGTTTCCGGTGGCTGAGGTACTGCAACTCATGCGTTTGGCCGACATGCAGGACGGCCACATAACGCTGCTGCCGGCCGGGCAACGCTACGCCGATTCAACAGTGGATGAGCGCAAGCAACTGTTTGCCCAGCACCTGCTTAAATACGTGCCGCTGGTGGGTCATATCCGCAGGGTGCTGGACGAGCGCCCTACCCGCACGGCACCGGCCAGGCGTTTCCGCGATCAACTGGAAGATTTCATGTCCGAGCACGACGCCGCCCATACCCTGGATTGCGTCACGCAATGGGGACGCTACGCCGAGTTGTTCGCCTATGACGAAGTGGCCGATCTGTTCAGCCTCGACAATCCATCCTGAGTGGGCGGTATAAACTGCGTGGATCAGGCCCAAGCGTTGGAGCGATGCGAGATGAACACCCCATGAGAAGCACCCGGATGACGCTTCGCCTGCTGCTGTTACTGGGCTTGGCGCTGGGCATTGCCGCGATCGATACCGTCACCGATCTGGAAATTGCGGTCGGGGTGTTCCAGATCGCCGTGGTGCTGATCGCCGTGCGGATCCTGCCGACGCGGGCGGTGGCCGGCGTCTCGATCGTCTGCATGATTTTGACGATCCTGAGTTATCGGTTCACCCGTTTTGGCGACACCGAGGCCGGACTGATCAATGTCTTGATCAGCCTTGCGGCGATCGCCGGCACGACGTATCTGGCGCTGCGCCTGTCCGCCGCGATCCGTACGGTGCATCAGACCCGCGCCCACCTGGCGCACATCACCCGCATCAACATGCTCGGCGAACTCGCCGCCTCGATTGCCCATGAAGTCAACCAGCCATTGGCTGCGGTGGCCACCAGCAGTGGCGCCTGCCTGCGCTGGATGGCCACCGAGCCGCCCAACCTGATCAAAGCCCAGCAAGCGCTGGAGCGGATCATCGCCGACACCCACCGGGCCAGCGACATCATTGCCCGCTTGCGCGGCATGGCTCGGCATCAAGCGCCGACCAAGCAATGGCTGAACGTCGCTGACACGCTCAACGCCGCGCTGCGGCTGTTGGCGGGAGAGCTGAACGAACAGAACGTCACCTTGCGCGTGCATGTCGAGGAAGGCCTGCCGCCGATGCTCGCCGATGAGGTGCAGATCCAACAAGTCATCCTCAACCTGGCGATGAACGCGGTCGAGGCGATGCGCCAGGTAGACCTCGAGCGTCGGATCCTGCAATTTGATGTGGCGCTGGAGTCACGCCAGCAACTGCTGTTTTCGGTTTCCGACCAGGGCAGCGGTCTGTCGGCAAGTGATCGCGAGCGAGTGTTCGAGGCCTTCTACAGCACCAAGCGGGATGGCATGGGCATGGGGTTGGCGATCAGCCGTTCAATCATCGAAGCCCATGACGGTCGTCTCTGGGCCTCAAGCGACCCACAGACCGGCGCGACTTTCCACTTCACCCTGCCAGCCGTCACAAGGGAATCCGATGAGCCAAACTGACGTTCACGACCCGGCCGAATCGATGATCTACATCGTCGACGATGACAGCTCAGTGCGCGAATCGCTGCAAGACCTGTTGGCCTCCGTAGGCCTGGCGAGCCGGGCATTCGGCTCGGCCCGCGAGTTCATGGACGCCGATCTGCCGGATGTCCCGGCGTGCCTGATCCTCGATGTGCGGATGCCGGGTTTGAGCGGGCTGGATTTCCAACAGGAAATGACCCGATTGAATATTCGCGTCCCGGTTGTGTTCATCACCGCCCATGGCGACATCCCCATGTCGGTCAAAGCCATGAAGGCCGGGGCCCTCGAATTCTTGACCAAGCCATTCCGTGAACAGGACCTGCTCGATGCAATCAGCCTGGGCCTGGGCCGTGACAAGGAACGGCGCAAGGCCTCGGCGCTGGTCGACGACTTGAAACGCCGTCATGCCGGGCTGACTGACGGCGAACGCGAGGTGATGGAGTTAGTCGTGTCAGGGCTGCTGAACAAACAGGTGGCCGGCCAACTGGGTTTGAGCGAAGTGACCGTGAAAGTGCGCCGCGGGTCGTTGATGCGCAAGATGAATGCGGACTCGTTGGCAACGCTGGTGAAGATGTCGGAAAAACTCAAGGAAGCAGATCGCTAGCGGCCCCTGATCACGGCTATCATTGCCGTTCGCCCAGTTGACGGGCGATGTCGCAGCCCCCCTCAAGGACTCAGGTATGACTCTTCTGCCGTCACGCTCCACCCTCTTCGTCTCCAGCCTCCTGCTAAGTTCCCTGTGCTTTGCCGAAGGCGAGCCGACGGACGGCAGCCTCATCAAGGACTCGACCAAAGCAGCCGTCTCAACGTTCATTACTGCCGGCAAAAACCTGCTTGGCGGTGTCAGCGAGGGCGTGCTCGATGGCCGCGAGTCGGCCCAAGGCACCGATGGCGCCGCGATCATTTCCTCCGGCGAGCAAATGAAAGACCGCATCGCCGTTGAAGTGTTGAAGCTCGAACCCAGCGACGATAACGTCAGCATTACCCTCGGTTTCAAGAACAGCACCGACACCCAACTGCGCGTGGTCAACCTCGGCCAGACCGGCGTGCTGCTGGCCATTGACCAGGCGGGTTACTCCAACCGCCTCACCGGCCTGGAAAACCCGGATGAAGTCACCATTCCGCCGAAGACCGCCGTGCGGCAGAAATTCGTGTTCGAAGGCATGAATGAGGCGGTCAGCACCGTACGGGTGTGGGGGCAGGATTACCCGGTCAAGAAATAGTGCGCCGGGCAGCCGAAAACATTGGCGGCGTGCTCCAAGGCCTTGGCATATGGGATTTCAGGCATCGATCTGTCCTCACGATATAAAACGAAGCTGAGCATGCCGGATACCACACGGAGCACCGAGGCAACGCCAGATCGTAAGTGCGGTACTTCCGAAGGCCAACCCTAAAAAGTTGTCAGAGATTTCCTCGACTTTCCCCAAAGTGATCACCTGTCCGTAGGACAGGGTTTCGTGGCACTCCGTGTGGCGACAACATCCAACGTCATTGCCCATATACACGACAGAATCAACCAACTTTTGCCCCACTCCCCGGCTCAAGCCTCAACGCCAGCACGCTCATCAACACAATCACCGCCCCAACAACAACCATCATTGACGGGCGCTCGGCCAGCACCAAAGAAGCCATCAACATCGCCGTTGGCGGTATCAGGTAAAGCGCCATGGAGGCGCGGCTCACGTTGCTGTGCGCCAGCACATAAGCCCAAGCGAGGTACGCCAGCGCGCTGGGGAAAATACCGAGAACCAACATCGCCAGATTCACCGAAACCGGAGCCTGTCGCGCCGCGCTCGACATTCCTGGCGCGAAAATGAACAACAGGATCGTGCCCGACCAGACGGTGTAACAAACCAGGGTCAATCCGTCATAGCGATGGGAGTGGCGCTTTTGCAAAGTGAAATACAGGCTCCAGGACAGCGCCGCCAACAGGATCAATAGTCCATGGGCGTCCATGTCACCCAAGCCACGATCCCCCGCAACCACCACGCCGGCGCCAAGCAAGCCGCACAGTACACACCCCCACTGCCACCCGCCGACTCTTTCCTTGAAAACAAAACTCGCCAGTAACGTGCTGAACAAAGGCGTGGACTGGGCCAGCACACTGGCCGCCCCGGCACTGACGCCCCGCTGGCCGTAATTGAGGGCGATGTGATGCAGACTGACGGCAAAGAAACCCAACACCGCCAGCAATGGCAGATCCCTGATACGCGGCAGGGAAATGCCCTTCACCATCGCGACAAGAGCCATGAACGCCGAAGCAATGAGAAACCGCATCAATGCCAGTTGACCGGGCTCGTAAGCCTGCAAGCCGATGCGAATGCCAATCGGCGAATAGGCCCAGCAAAAAATCACGAACAGCGTCGCCAGAATAATTTTCGCACCAGGTTTGCTGGAAAAACCTTCAAACGGCACACAACGCGTTTCCATCTAGAGTTCCTGCTCACTGAGCGCCTGGCCTATTTGCCTGGAAGTATCGAAACCACCTCCCCTCAGCACAAGTGACTTAAACTCAGTTCATCATTCACTTTTGGTGAGCCATGGAACTGTCTCAACTGCGCATGCTCAAGACGGTCTGCGACACCGGCAGCATCGCCCGCGCTGCCGAAGTGCTGCACTGCGTACCGTCCAACATCACTGCACGCCTCAAGTCCCTGGAACGGGAGCTCGGCACGCCGTTGTTTTTCCGCGAGGGTCGCGGGCTGCGGGTCAGCCCTGCGGGCGAAGTGTTTCTGGAATACGCGACAAAAATACTGAACCTGACCGAAGAGGCCCGCCGCGCAGTAGCCCCCAGCCGCGCACCGAGCGGCCCGTTGCGCATTGGCGCGATCGAGTCCAGCGCCACGGGGCGCCTGCCCCAGTTGCTGGCCAGATACCACGCGCAGTACCCGCAAGTGTCATTGGAGCTGAGCACCGGCACCTGGGCGCAGTTGCTGGACGATATCCAGCATCATCGGCTCGACGGCGCGATCGTAGCGGTAGACATGGAACGGCCTGGACTCAAGCGAGCCGTGATGTACCGTGAAGACCTGATGCTCATCGCCTCCGAATCTCACGGCCCATTGCGCAGCGCCGCAGATTTGCAAGGCAAGGCAATCTTCATGTGGCCCACAGGCTGTCCGTACCGGTTAGCGCTGGAGCAATGGCTGCTGCGTCATGACCAAGTGCAACCGATCATCAGCATCGCCAGTTATGGCGCCATCGTCGGCTGCGTCAGTGCGGGTGCAGGTGTCTCGCTGGTGCCTCGGGGGATCTATGAACAATACCGCCAGGGGGCGGGTTGGACGGGGTATGAATTCCCTGAGTTGACGGGGATCGATAACCTTTTCTACTGGCATGAAAACGCTGGGAGGCATCCTGCCCGGGAGGCGTTTTTGGCGATGTTGCAGACGGAGTTCGAAGGCTAGCCGCATCACCCTCCCCTGTGGCGAGGGGATTTAGCGAAACGTCCTACCGTCCCCACTGGATTGCGAAGCAATCCCAAGATGCTGCTAGGTGATCGACTGCTAAATCGAGATGTAAGCTTTAGTCGCATGTAAGCCCAAACCGCAGGATGACAGGGAGTCCATTTTGGAATTAGCTCTTTAAGTGAGAGAGTCATGACAATGCTTGATAAACACGACGAGGATGCCGAACAGCAAGACGCCCCAACCGATAGCGCGCAATCCAGCAGCCTGCTTCGATCCTGAATCCTCTGAAGACTGCTCTATCCACTCAAAACCACAGACAAGTCGGGGTATCTGGCGCATATGAAATCCACGAATGCGCGGAACTTTGGAGGCGCAAGGCGTCTGGAGGTATGCAATACCCAAAGCGCGGGATTAGCCAACTGCCCCCTGGCTCGGCGAAATCGTCAGTAAAGCGTGCTCGCGATACGCCCTGGCAAGGCCTTGTCGTACGCGTCGCCATCCACTTTCGATGGGCAGATGCGCTTGAACACCTCGCCTGCGGTGGGCAGTGCGCTGCGTTCGATCTGCCGCGTCACATCCCACAGCCCCGCCCTGATCACAGCCCTGCTGCACTGGAAGTAAACGCTGGCTACGGTGATCTCCAGCACCGTTCGAGGGAGTTGCCCATTTACCGCGAACCGAGCCAACAGCGCTGGCTCGACCGATATCCTGGCCGTGCCGTTCACGCGCAAGGTTTCCCCTACGCCAGGCACAAGGAAGAGCAGTGCAACCCGGGGATCCTCGACGATATTGCGCAGCGAATCGATGCGGTTGTTGCCACGGCGGTCGGGCAAATACAGGGTCTTGCTGTCGTGGACATGAACGAACCCGTTCGCGTCGCCCCTAGGTGAGGCATCCAGCCCTCCAGGGCCTGAGGAAGCGAGGATCACAAAGGAAGCAGCCTCTATGAAGGGCTGGTAAACCGGATGAATATGGTCGACTTCCTTGAGAATCGAGGGCGCCGCGACGGGGCCGTAAAGGCTTTCCAGCGCTTGTGTGGTCGTGATGTAGGCGCTGCTGTCGTTATCGCGTTCCATGCTCATCTCCTCTGTAGATGTCTAAAAACCGCATTCAGGGATTGGATTTCATCCGGCCCTGGATCGCCGTGCGCAGGCAACCCCAGGCGACGACGCCGACGATCAATACCTCGGCGATGCCCACAAACAGGTTGAGTGAAAAGCTCAACGGTTGCTCGGCCCAGTAGAAGGTCGTCGAGCGATAGCCACCGACACGCAGCCGTCCGGCAAACAGAGCCGGAACCAATGCGATAACCTGGCTCAGCTCCAGCACAGCCAGGAAAGTGCCCACCAGCATGAGCAAGACGCGCGCGGGAATACCGAACTTCTCGGTCGGCTCAGGCGCCGGCGTAGCCCCCTTTCCTCGGCGCTGCCTGGCTTCCCTCACCGCCTTACCGCTGGTGGGCGCTGGGGCAGGCCTATAGGGTGCCTTCACACCAGGCGCCAACCCCTCGATGACCTCGGCGGGCACCGCCACGTTCAGGTAGTCGGCCAACTCGCGCAACCATAAGTCGGTGCGTTGACTTCCCGGCACGACCGGAACGTTGTCGGACGTCAAGCGGTGCGCAGTGCCGTCGCGCAGCATCAGCCACAGCTGGGTGTGGGCTCGCTCAGCCTGTGGACGGCGGCGTAGCTCGAGGTACTTGGCGGCATCGATCCGAAAGACCGACTGCACCCGCTCGCGGCGTCCAAAAAAGTTTCGAGTGAGGCGCTTGCCCTCACCGTCGACTCGCGACAACACCAAGGTCTCGCGGATGCCGGTGTAAACCAGCAGTAAAAGGCCAAGGGCAGGAATCAGCAGCAGCCCGAGAACAATCAGCAGAGAGGACAGCGGATCCGCGTCAGCCAACGGCGAGAGACCATCAGCCATCACAAATACGGCGAACGCCACCGGCAAGATGAAGGCCAACGCGCCCGTCAGCAGCACGAATATGCTCTGCACCAGGTTGCGCGAGTGGATGTGCAAGTCGTCCTGCGCGGTGCGCTCGAACCGATATCCAATCAATATGCAAGCCTCCTGGTGCGCCGCTTTCAGACCGTTCGAGGGCTGAGACAGGCGATTTGCATGCCGCAGGCCGGGATGGTGTTTGAGGGCGGAGAATACCTGATGTCGGGGGGCTTGGGGGGTGGGGCTGAGTTCGAAGGCTAGCCACACCACCCTCCCCTGTGGCGAGGGAATTTAGCGAAACGTCGCACCGCCCTCTGGCCGGCGAAGCCGACCGCAAACCAACACCACGGTCGATCTGTCGATGGTTTGAATAAGTCGATTCGACCCTGTCAGATCCCTCCGGCAAAAGACGATCACAGCTCCTACGAAGCTTTAGGAACCCATCACCTTCCCCGCCCAATCCGACAAAACCTATAGTGATGCCCATCGCTCAATGGCGATCAGGTTTGGCGACCTGAGGATCGGATCAGCCTTTTTAACCTGATCGGAGAAATCCCATGGAAAGATATGTCCCCATCACCGGCATCGACTGCACCCCCGCGTCCCTCCTCATTGATACCCAAGCCCCGCTGGACGTCCTGCACGCCACCGCCGATTACCGCATCCGTGTGGTGACTCAGGTACTGGAGAACATTGCATTCCGCTCTGAAATCACCAGCGATACGGTGGTGCTTTCGGACTTTGCACAGCTTTTGGTGATCGCGTTGCGAGATGGGTGTGATTTGCTGGAGGTGATTGGTCGGCGGCTTCAGGCGCAGGTTGAAAGTTGATAGCGCTTCGGGCGCATAAAGCGCCCGTTTCTGCTTATCTACCAGATAGGTTCTGCACGGACTTCCCCTGCGGCGTTAATTCGACCTTACCTGCCATTTGTATCGGACTTGACCACCTATGACCGGCAGAGAGTGGCTATGTGCAGACGTTCGTCAAAGTCTGCTTTCGGCCGATTCTGTTGAAAAAGTCGGTTTTCCCAAAGCGCTCGAATTTTGATGGATGAAAACACCTCTTTTGCACGCTGCTACGTGAAATCCGAGTCCTGAACCTTCTGCCCAAAACTCAGACTTCAATCTCAGGTGCGTACTTTTCTGCAGTGGAATTCGAAGCCGACTTTTTCAACAGAATCGGCCAATAGCGGCCGTTCTGGAATGGCAGGAAACGACCGATAACTGTCTTCGATACGCAACTTTCGCCCGGAAGCGGCTCGTTCGTAAGAATATGGCGGAGAGCTGCAAAACCGCCTACGCTTATAGAATGATTCCTCGAACGCCTTGCCCATCTGGTGGTATAGAGCCGAGAGATCTGACTTCCTTTGACCGGCCGCTTAACACCCACCCGGACCAACCCGCGCCTATCGCCAGCAACTGGCCCCTGAATCCGGTCCACACGACCAGCAGTACGGCGCAACGGGTAAAAGCCAGACCCAGTCCCCCCACCTGTCGTTCAAAAGCGACCGATGCCGCAGCACCGCTGGAAACGGGGGCGCTGTTCACGTTCTGCCATGAGGTCAATCCGTATGTATCGGCCGAGCACGATTCCTTACCAGCAGCATCAAGGGTTCAACCGAACCTTCACTCAGGGGCATTTGAGCCTTGGATTATTCTTTCCCATGGAGGCGTTCGACGGGGACACTCCGAGCATGCTCAACCAGGCCACACTGGCTAAACAAGCCGAGGCGCTGGGCTTCTGCGCGCTCTGGTTTCGCGACGTGCCGCTTCGCGACCCTGGCTTCGGCGATGTCGGCCAAGTCTTCGACCCCTGGGTTTACCTGGGTTATATGGCCGCCCATACCTCGGAGATTGCACTTGGCACCGCCTCCATCGCCATCCCGCTGCACCATCCCCTGCACACGGCCAAGGCGTCAGCCAGCGTCGATCAGTTGAGCACTGGTCGCTTGATTCTGGGGGTTGCTTCGGGAGATCGGCCAGTGGAGTTTTCGGCGTTTGGCGTCGATCCCGAAAAGCGTGGAGAGATCTTTCGAGAACACTACGAGGTGATTCGCCGCGCCCACAGCACCAGTTTTGAGCCCATCCACTGGAGCACTGGTGAAATGCAAGGCGCAGACCTGATTCCGAAACCCACCACCCAATTCATTCCAATGTTCGTTACCGGCAACAGTCGCCAGTCACTGGATTGGATCGCGCGTGAGAGCAACGGATGGATCAACTATCCACGCATACCGAATATGCAGCGGCTGGTCGTGGAAGATTGGCGGCTGGAGGTCACCAGGCAATGTGGCTCTGTGTACAAGCCCTTTACTCAGTCGCTGTACATCGATCTCGATGAGAATCCGTCCACGCCACCCACACGTATCCATTTGGGGTTCAGACTTGGACGTTACCATCTACGGTTTTTGCTGGAGTCGCTTGAGGAAATCGGCGTGGACCACGTCATTCTCAATCTCAAATATGGCAAGCGCCCTGCGGCGGAGGTTATTGAGGAATTGGGTACGCACATCGTTGCGCAGTTCGGAGTGCAGCCGCGTCCGGCAGCGCATTGAACATCGGTCACTGCTACGCCGACGAAGCTCACTTGACGAAACCATAAGGTGTCACGGCGCGGATGACCTCCGGATCTATATCAATGATGGAGATCTTCGCGCCATGAGCGACCGGTGCCCGGCAAGCAATCTACCCTACCCGGCCTAAACCAATGATGAGCACATTGCCTTGCAGATTCTGTGCGGCTTCCACGCCGTCCATGGACACGATTTGCGCGCGCATCCTTTCACTTATACCGAGCGCGCAAGCATGGCATGAATCCTGGACACGGCACTTTAGCCATGACATTTATCTTAAATACAAGTGTTTTAATTGATCACCGCCCGGGACAGCAGCAGGCCCAGGCGATCCCGATTTTCATACAAGACATCGTGAGCCTCCCCGAACTGAATGGAACTTCCTGTTGGATTTGCTTAACCGGGCAGCTTGGCCGCAAGGACGTCAACCTTCTCGATTGATGGCGGTTCGGCAAACAGCTCGGCAGCGTTTGCCATAAGCGCCGCCGCGACCTTGCCCGAAAGATGAGCCTGCCGGCCCGCTTCATCCGGGAATGCGTCAAAGATGCCAAAGGTGGACGGCCCCAAGCGGATTCCAAACCAGGCTGTAGTGGCTGGCTCCTCCTCCACTAATGGAAGGCCGCTCAAGAGAAAGCGCTCCACCTCTTTCTCTTTCCCAGGTTTTGCTTCCAGACGAACGAACAACGCTACTTTGACCATGACGCGGCTCCTGTTGTTACGATGCGGCTGGTGCTATCTGGTCGCAATAGCTAAAAGGGGCATCCGGCTATTAACTATGGTCGACGACACCAGGATTACAAACCCAAAGAGACCAAGGGTAGCGTCGCATGTCGCTCGGACACTGAGAATGACGTAGTGGGCAGCGCGCAAGCCGCAGACCAGCCGCTTGATCACTTTTCCCGAGCTGTGGCCTGATAATAAAGACTCAACGATATCTGAAATTCAAGAGAACATAACAGATCATGGTTACTGTCAGGCCGACCAATATGTACTCGACACGCGGTAGAAATATAACTAACCCACCTAAAGAAAACACGATCAAGGTGTTTTGCAGTATGTATTTCCTTATTCGACTCACGGCTACGAAATAGCCATATTGCTTCCCCAGGAAAAACAATGCCATGCCGATGATCGACATGATCTGGAAATCGCGCATCGCAATGTCATTCAGGATCGCATGCCTGATCAAATTTGCCAGGAGTGCCAGCCCCATAAAAAGAAAAAGGTGCGAGTAGATCAAGGCGTGCCCACTCATACTGCTGTGATTTTTGCTCAGCAGGTAAAAGCTATCAAAATAGATCCACCAGATACTGCAAATCATGATGAATCCGGTGATTGCCGCCGTCACATTATAACGATCCCATTGAATGTTAGATAAACCTCCAGAAAGACTGATCACTGACTCACCCAACAAGATGAGGGTGAGCAAGCCTATGCGTTCAACCAAGTGTTCTGTATGGGCTGGCAGTGGCTTGAGTTTAGTCCAGAAAAATACAGGAAACAGAATATCGAGAATAATTCCAACATAAGCGACAAGGTAACGCACGGGCGGGTCAAAAATAACCGATGAGAGACTAATGACTGCGCTAATTAACAGGGCGAAGCCGAGCCTGGAGGAGAGCTCGCCGCGGGAATCGAATTTACTTATGGACGAAATGTACATGATGCTGATGATGGCACGTATGCCAAAATAGCAGGCAATAATAAGCGGGTAGTTCACTTCCAGGTCTTCCCCGATCCGTGCCGATAGCACAATGAGCAGGAGCATTATGAATAATGTTGCCAAACGGTGAATATTGCTGTCTGTATCAAACCTGTTGGAGTAAATCGTGTGACTGGACCAGATCCACCACAACGGTACAAAAAGCAGTAAGAATATCCATAATTGCTTATGTTCAAAGTGGCCTTCATGAACATGTCCGAGAGTATGCGTAACCTGGCCTATCGTAACAACGAAAGTCAGGTCGAAAAACAACTCCAACCATGTGGCGTGTCGATTTTTTTCATAATACTTCAAAGATTTCATTAGCTGCCGGCTCCGTGTACACCTCTTTAATGTAGAAGGAAGCTAACGCTGGTTTGCCCTCGGCTCTGGTGTGGGTGATGCCAGGCCGATGTGGCTATCTAGCGATTTCGTCCGCGCACTAACAGAAGCTCAATCATCTGACTCATCTCGTTGAACTCTGGGACCCCGTCATAGCGAAGCCCTTTAGCTCACGCAGCGACAACTGTTGATCAGGGGTTGCGTGAAGAGTGAAGTCGGGCGCGACAGTGCCGGCCGGCAGCGGACCCTGAACCAGGTCGCCATTGGTTTTTTGTGCATCATCGAACTCTAAAGTATTCATTGCTTGAACCTTGATAGATGGGTGGTTGGGACGTGCTCAGTGGGATGCGACGTGCCCGGCGGGATAACTCCATCCACCATCAATGGGTTCAAAAAAAGACAACGCTGCCTCGATCTCAGCCTGAGCCTGAGTGATTTCGGCAGCGAAACGTTCCCGTTCCGCATCAAGGAACACAAGAAGATCCGCCGTGTAATCGCGGAATTGGATTAGGCCAGGTTGGCAGGGAATGGTCGGATTCGCTCTGGCTCACCAATGACTATAGTCGTTGATGACGCTTACCGTAGTAGCTGAGCGAATTTTCGGTACCCTCCAGTGCCAACAACACTCACGCGCTTATCTTGCTGCCATTTCAGGCGGCGTTTTAACACGATGATTTTGGCAGCTATTTCGCCACTTCAGACAAATCTACATCTGCTTTCTGGACGACAACTGCTGCCCGTTACGACAAGCAGAAATCGACCAGAGGCAGACACTGAAACCGCCTTCAGGTCGACAGAGTGAAGGTTGATATGGGAAATGCTCTGGACAAACGAGTCGTTGTCATTAGTGCCGGCATCGTGGGCGCTTCGCTGGCGTATCACCTGGCTGATAAAGGCGCGAATATCACCTTGGTTGAGGCTGAAGGTATCGCGTCGGGAGTGATTGGAGGTTCACTCGCATGGATCAACATCCTATGCGGATAACGTGACCCCATTGCAGCACTGCGCGGAGCAGCAATCAAAGATGCGGCTCGTGCAGCGATGGTGCTGTACTTAACGAATAGTCGAGATCGGTCTTCGGGAAGCTGAGCGGTAGCCTTTGCGAATATTGTCACTGACCGCTTCTGGCCGAAATCGGCTATGGCTCCCGATTGCTCCAATGACGCAGCCCACCCACCGATAGCACATGACTACTTGCTTAATGCGACCTGCCTCACCACATCGCAAGAATCAACTGCCCCTCTCACATCCGATGATGCTCCAGCAAAAAATCCACAAACAGCCGCACCCGCGCCGGCATTGCCGAGCCCCCTACGAACACCGCATGAATCGGTTCCCGGTCACCGGGGTTCCAGGCTTCCAGCAGCGGTATCAGGTCGCCGCGCTGCAGGTCCTCGCTCACGGTGAACTCGCCAATACGCGCAATGCCGGCACCTACTCGCGCGAGTTGTGCCAGGGCTTCGCCACTGCTGCATTCGATGTTGCCGCTGACCTTCAGGGAGAACTCTCGTCCGTCGCGGATGAATGGCCAGTTGGGTTCGGCACGTCGGAAGTTGAAGCGTAGGCAGTTGTGCCGTAGCAGGTCTTCCGGTTCCTGGGGGGTGCCGTGGCGCTGCAGATATTCGGGCGACGCCACCACTACCTGGCCGGTGTCGCCGATCCTGCGCGCGGTCAGTGGACTGTCGGGCAGGTGGCCGAAGCGTACCGCCACGTCGGCCTGGCCGCCGAGGATGTCGACCACTTCGTCGCCGAGGGTGAGGTCGACGACGATGTTCGGGTAACGGGCGCTGAATGCTGCCACCAAGGGAACGATGGCCAGCCGTCCATGACCAAGGGCAGCGCTGACCCGCAAGCGGCCCCTCGGTACGCCCTGGTCGGCAATGGCTTCTTCGACCTCGGCCATGTCGGCCAGGATACGCCGGGCGCCGCGCAGGAACGCCTCACCCTCGGCGGTGAAAGTGATCGCTCGGGTGGTGCGCAACAGCAGGCGGGTGCCAAGACGCTGTTCGGTCCGCGCGATGATCCGGCTGACCGCCGAGGGCGTCAGCCCCAGTGCACGTGCGGCGGCCGACAGGCTGCCCTCCCGTGCCACTGTGACGAACACGTCCATTTCACCTGACCTGCCGTTGAAGTCCATTTGTGCCTCTTACGCAAAGGTGATTGCCAAAAACGCTATCTACCGCCTGAAAAGGTTGGATCGTAGCATTGACGGCATAGATAAGGAGCCTTCCATGCGTATCAATCCACCACTTGTCGCACTCGCCATTGGTGCCTTTGGCATCGGCGTTACTGAGTTCGCCCCCATGGGCATGTTGCCGGGCATCGCTGCCGATCTCGGCGTTTCCATTCCCGCCGCAGGTCTGTTGGTCAGTGCTTACGCCCTGGGCGTACTGCTTGGCGCGCCGCTGATGACCCTGACCACCGGCAGGATTCCCCGGCGCTATCTGCTGATCGGACTCATGGCGATTTTCACCCTGGGTAATCTGATGTCAGCCTTGGCTACCGATTACTACAGCCTCATGGTCGCCAGGGTGGTGACCTCACTGAACCACGGTGCGTTTTTTGGCGTTGGCTCCATCGTCGCCGCCAGCGTGGTCGCCCCAGAGAAACGTGCCGGTGCGGTTGCGGCCATGTTCATGGGCCTGACCCTGGCGACCATCGGCGGTGTGCCGCTGGCCGCCTGGTTTGGCGAACTGTTCGGCTGGCGCACCGCATTCTGGGGAATTACCGGCCTCGGCGTGTTGACCATGGCCGCATTGTGGTTCGCCCTGCCCAACCTGCCGGCGCCGCAAAGCGTCGGTGTACTGGCCGAAATTCGGGTACTGGGCCGTGGCCCGGTGCTGGGGGCGCTGGCCCTGACCGTAGTAGGCTCCGGTGCGATGTTTACCGTCTTCACCTACATCGCGCCGATCCTCAGCAGCGAGACCCATGCGTCCACCGCGTACATCACCGCCATGCTGGTGTTGTTCGGTGTGGGGTTGACGCTGGGCAACATGTGGGGCGGCAAGGCCGCAGATCGCTCGATAGACCGCACTCTGATCGTTTCACTGAGCGTGCTGATTCTCGTCTTGCTGGCGTTCACCGCACTGATGCGTTGGCCGCTGCCCGCCGCCGTTGCCATCCTGATATGGGGTATCGCCAGCTTCGCCCTGGTGCCGCCGCTACAGATGCGCGTCATGGAAGCGGCCAAGGACGCGCCCAACCTGGCCTCGGCGGTGAACATCGGCGCCTTCAACCTCGGCAACGCGATTGGTGCGGCGCTGGGCGGAGCGGTGATCAAAGCAGGGTTGGGTTATCCGGCGATTTCCCTGGCCGGGGCGGCAATGGCGGGGTTGGGGCTGCTGATGGTGTTGGCCTTTGCCTGGCGCTCCAGAACGATTTCAGCCGCGGTGGTGTGATGATGTGAGGGGGGCTGTAAGTCGCCATTGAGGCCGTTACCCGAGCCATTCAAGCAGCCATTTTGAAAGGACAATCGAGCGCTCCCATCTCGGTGCAAGTGGCTGCGGGAAGCCCGCTTGCACGTATCCCCTCTTAGGAGAGAGCTCCAGATGAAGCTCCCGGGAGAGCAAGCCGCCGATCAGCGCAGCCCGGGCGCGGATACCTGCACACGGGCGCGCCACTCGCACGAAAAAGGGGCGGATTTATTTAGAGCAGCCAGTCCGCTCTCGGCCGAGAGTGTGTAAAAACGTCAGATTGGGTTTTCTATATCGACGCCAGGAGACCGTGCTCACGTTTCGCAAACGGATCAAGGTCACGACGTTTCCAGGAACAGTTAAAACGGCTCAGCAACCTCTTAAAGTCTTTTGGATGGGGTAAAAAAGACCGGTTTTCACGCCGTTAACGCTTTCATCAAGCCAGTGGTGCCGATGATTTTCATAACCCTTTTCAGATTGTAAGCGAGCACATTCACGCTCATCTCTGCACTCACCCCGTTAAGCTTTCCTGCGAGACCTGCTGCGATGATCCGCATCGACTTCATCTGGCTCGCCACCGAGCCCATGGACATGCGCGTCGGCACTGAAACCGCTCTGGCGCGAGTTGTCGCGCCAATCGCATGAAAGTGCTGGATGCGGTTGAGATAACCGTAGATGTAGATCTTCAGCAAGACCGAGGGATGGTAAGCAGGCCGGCCAGCATCGGCAGGGATGACACCTTCAAAACGCAGATTGACCAGGTCAAGTTCATCGACAAAGACGTCGACTACGCGCACCGGGTTGGTATCGCTGATTTAGTCGTCGAGACTCTCGGGAAATAAGGTGCCTTGGCCTCGCTGTTCGCCTTGAATAAAGCGCTTCATGGGCGATCCTTGCGATGAAATCCTCAGAAATCATAGCAAGGGTTTCGGGCTGGATAGATACTCAATCGTAGACTTATTGAACCAGCTGCCGGATCCCTAGAGACAAAATCAAACCACCGCATAATCGATCAATAGCTTTTTTCCTCTTTCGATACGCTGAAGCAATCTCAGGTTGCGAAAGAGCGATTGCGACCACCCCATACCAAGTCATCGAAACCACCACTACGACTGCCAGCATCGACAAAAACGTGCTTGGTGAAACGTGGGTGGGGGCTGCTGCTGAGAAAATAGCAGCATAGAAGGCCATGGATTTAGGGTTGCCAATGTTCGTAACAACCCCCTGAATGAATGACTGCCGAAAGTTTCCGACGACAGAATTATTGCAGGGGGCAAGCGCGCTCTTCCCGGCCTTGAGCAGCAGTCGGAATCCAAACCACATCAGATAGGCAGCCCCCAGAACTTTTACGATCAGCGCTGCCCAAGGGAACGCAGCAAATACAACGCCGATACCTGCGATTGCACAGGTGGCCCAGAACAAATTGACCAATACGATGCCTGCTACCAAGGCCAAAGCTTCTGACCGCGTAGCAGCTACCGCTTTGTGGACTACTGCAACGAAATTTGGCCCTGGAATAACGACACCGGCCAGGTAAACCAAAAAGACTGTCAAAACGGCGGAACCATCGATCATGTGCATTCCTTTGCGAGTGTTGTGGCCGGGGACGGTCATCATTCAGTTCAAAGCCGTCCGCGGCTTCAACGTACAACGAAATAAAAATTCGATACAGGGCTTTTGAGCGTAGTTGTGTTTTTACACACTCTGGGCCAGAAGCGGCCCCTCAATTCAGGGGCGTATTCGTCCGAAAAAGCACGATTCAGAAATGGCTGAAAGAAGACCTGCTGGCACCGACCTCAAGGACGATGCAGCCCTGTCGTATCCCGCCAGTACAAGGTTTCTTCGAACTGAAAGCTAATAAGAAAGAAGGCCGAACAAGACTGAGATATGGACCGAGCGATTCTATCCAAATCTTCCATAGGCGACTCCCCCTCTGGATAGGGCCCTTTAATTCTGATGGTACAACGCACAGCGACAGGAAAGTCGACACCCTTTGTATTCTCAGCATAGATCGTAGGGTCATCTAACACATCACCGCCGCTCAACCTAAGCCCCGAGGCAAATGCAGCGGACAAGCCATTACCCGCTACCTCTATTTCCCAAGCGCCAGCATTCTCAAGGGCGCTTTTCAGCGCTGAAATAGTGAGCGCACTATCAGCTTCCAAGAACAGATCAAGACTCATCATTAATCCCTTTTTCCCGTCTAAACACATACACAAAATTTTGAGTGCGATCATCACGAAAGTGTATTTGGTTAGTAGTTTAGATGTCTGCATTTGGCCGTTTTCTGCCTGTCACGACTGACCGGCGTTCAGGCGAGCGTCCATCGTGTCTGAGTAAGCATATGCCTACGCTGTCGTCCAAAGGGGCTCTCACAGCTGAAGCGGCAACAACACCTTTTGTGGGCGCCAGAATCCGGGGGAAGCGCGCTAGGACGACTCCTGCTCCGCCACATGCGCGAGCAAATGCGCAATAAAATGGGTGAGTTTTGGCAGCGGTCGCCGATCGTGTCGATGCACGATATGGATAGGGTGTGGCTCGGGCAAGTAGGCTTGCAGGACAGGCACCAACGTCCCGCTTGCCAGATCATGGGCCACCAGAACTTCGGGCTGCAGCAACAATCCCGCACCGGCGATCGCTGCGATGCGCAATCCGTTGCCATCATTGCATGTGAAGACTGGGTCCATCGGCAGTTGCACCCCATCCCAGCCTCTGAGTTTCCAGCCGTTGCGGCTGTTCCACACTGTGTGAGAAAGGCAGTGATGCGCGCTCAGGTCCTGTGGTGTCTCTGGGCGGCCATGTCGCGCGAGGTAGTCCGGTGACGCACAGATCACCATGCGATACATGGTTAGCGGCCTTGCTATCAGGTCGGCATCGCCCAGATCACCAATGCGGATAGCCAGATCAAAACCCTCGTCAATGAGGTCAACGACGCGATTGCTCAATTCCAGTTCAATGCGCACGAGCGGATATAGCTGCTGGAAAGTCGCAGCCAGAGGAGCGATGACACACGAGCCAAAGGTGATTGGAGCGCTAATGCGCAACGTGCCGGATGGCGAAGCGCGCAACCGTTCGATCGAGGTTTCGGCCATACGTACGTGTTCAAGCGCACGCTTGGCGTCTTCGTAAAAAACGCGACCAGCATCAGTCAGGCTCTGGCGTCGCGTGGTGCGCTCAAGCAAGCGCGCACCAAGGCGTCCTTCCAGTTCGCGCACATACTTTCCAACCATTACCGACGACATTTCAAGTCTATGCGCCGCCTCGGTGAAGTTGCCACCCTCCACGACGGCAACGAAGGTTTCCATGGCTCGCAGTTTGTCCATATTGCTAACTATAGGTTCGTAGAGTTTGAATTTAGAGCACATTTATCACCTTAATGGTTCGATACACAATAGCGGCGTTCCAACCTGAATTCGAAAAGGAGTGCTCTATGAAGATTGTGATAATTGGCGCCGGTGGTGATGTAGGTCGTTCCGTGGCAGATGAACTTGCACGTGGCGGCAAACACGAAATCATCCGCGTCGGTCGCACCCAAGGTGACTATCAGGTCGACATCGCCAGTGATGACAGCGTGGGTGCGTTGTTCAAGAAGATCGGACAAATCGACGCCATCATTGCTACCGCAGGCAATGTAATCCTCGCTCCAATCGAAAAGATGACGGCGGCCGACTTCAACAAAGGCTTGCAGGACAAGCTGCTAAGTCAGGTGCGCGTCGCGCTGGTTGGCCAGCATTACCTGAACGACGGCGGGTCGATCACGCTGACCTCAGGCATCGCTGTCGACGATCCGATTGCGCAGGGTTCCAATGCCGCAGCGTCGAACGCTGGGATTGAAGGGTTCGTGCGCGCAGCTGCGTGCGATCTGTCACGAGGCATCCGCATCAACGCAGTTAGTCCGACAGTGCTGACGGAATCGATGGACCGGTTTGGTCCGTACTTTCCTGGCTACGAAAGCGTGCCGGCGACGCGTGTAGCAATGGCCTATCGACGCAGCGTTGAAGGCGTGCAGAGCGGTCGCGTATATCGGGTTGGGCATTGAATTAGAGGGCTCGCCGCACTCTGCGTATGCCCCAACTACCGCGATCGATAACAGAACAACAGGACATTGACCATCTGCGCCTGAAGCGGGCTGCTAACGAAGATATTCGCGAAAAGGGGGACGGATTTATTTATAGGGCAGTCCGCTCTTGACCGAAAGCAGCCTATCCAAAGCTCGACTATGACCTCATATGAGCGCCAACCCGCGCACAAAGGGACCGTTGATTTATCTGTCGCCCCGTCGCGCACCTCTGAAGCCATTAATACCCGAACAGCGACTTGCTCTCCAGGTATTCTTCAAACCCCATCTCCCCCCACTCGCGCCCATTACCCGACTGCTTATAGCCGCCAAACGGCGCGGCCTGGTCGGCCCGGGCGCCATTGAGATGGACCATGCCGGTGCGCAATTGCCGCGCAACCCTGCGGCTGCGTTCGAGGCTGGTCGAGGTGACGTAACCTGACAAGCCGTAAGGGCTGTCGTTCGCGATGGCTATCGCCTCGGCCTCGCTGTCGTACGGCATGATCGCCAGGACCGGGCCGAAGATTTCTTCCCGCGCCACCAGCATGTCCGGGGTGACGTCGGCAAATACCGTAGGTTGCACGTAGTAGCCGCGCTCAATCCCTTGTGGTCGTCCCAGCCCTCCGGCGATCAATCGCGAGCCCTCGGCGATGGCTTGGGCGATCATGGCCTGTACCCGTTCGAATTGCAGGGCATTCGCCACGGGACCGATGGCGCAGGTCGGGTTACTGTCGTCGAAGCACACCTGCGCCAGCACTTCCCGGACGATATCAATCACCGCCGGTTGTTGCGCGCGCGGTACTAGCAGGCGCGTTGGCGCATTGCACGACTGGCCGCTGTTACGGATGCACGCCTGTACCCCGTGGCGCACCGCGCTCGGCAGGTAGGCATCGTCGAGCAGGATGTTCGCGGATTTGCCGCCCAGTTCCTGGGACACACGCTTCACTGTATCGGCCGCCGCCTTGGCCACTACGATGCCGGCGCGGGTCGAGCCGGTAAACGACACCATGTCCACCTCGGCATGGCTGGCCAGCGCAGCGCCAACTTCCGGCCCATTACCGTTGACCAGGTTGAACACCCCTTTCGGCACCCCGGCCTCATGCAGGATTTGCGCGACGATATACGCCGACAACGGCGCACACTCACTTGGCTTGAGTGCGACCGTGCAGCCCACCGCCAGGGCGGGTGCGAGCTTGCAGGTGAGTTGATTGAGTGGCCAGTTCCAGGGGGTGATCAGGGCGCACACGCCGATAGGCTCACGCAGTACCAGCGTCTGGCCCAGGCGCCGTTCGAAGCGGTACTCGCGCAGCACTTCCAGCGCCTGCGTCAGATGGCCCAGGCCTGCCGGGACATGAGCGCTTCGGGCCAAGGACAGCGGCGCGCCCATCTCCAGATGAACCGCCTCGATCAACGCCTCGCTATGGCGTTTGTAGGCTTCGATGATGCGCTGCAGCAAGTCGATACGTGCCTCGATCGAAGTCGCGGCGAACGCCGGAAAAGCCCGCCGGGCGGCGCCGAGCGCACGGTCTACATCGCGAGCATCGCCCAGGATGATGCGCGCAACCCCCTGCTCGGTGGACGGGTTTACCACGGTCTCGACGGTTTCGCCGTGGGGTTTGACCCAGGCGCCGTCAATGTAGAACTCAAACAAATCGTACATACCATCGACTCCCTTCAGGCAACCTGGTTCAAGGCAGCCGCCAAGGTGTCGAACACCTGGGCGATCTCCTGCTGGCTGATGACCAAAGGCGGCGAAATCACGATGGTGTCGCCCGAACCGCGTACCAGTACGCCGTGCTCAAAGCACCACTGCGCAACTTCACTGCCACGCGCGCCGGCGGCACCGGGGCGCGGCTCGAGTTCGACGGCGCAGAGCAAACCGATGGTGCGTACGTCCAGCACCGGCCCCACACCCTGCAGCGCCAGTGCGGCCGACTGCCAGGGCCCGCTGACCGAATTGACGTGTTGGTTGATGCCCAGTTCGCGATGCACCTCGATGGTCGCCAACCCGGCCGCACACGCCAGCGGATGCGCCGAATAGGTGTAGCCATGCATCAGCTCGATGACGTTCGTCGGCCCGGCCATGAACGCTTCGTACACCGCCCCGCTTACCAGCACGCCGCCCATGGGCACGGCGCCGTTGGTCAGGCCTTTGGCGGTGGTGATCAAGTCTGGCGTCACGCCGAACGCCTGGGCGGCGAAGCTGGCGCCGACGCGGCCAAAACCGGTGATCACTTCGTCGAAAATCAGCAGCACGCCGTGCCGGGTGCAGATCTCGCGCAAGCGCTGCAGATAACCCTGGGGCGGCGGGTACACGCCGCCGGAGCCTGTCACTGGCTCCACGATCACCGCGGCCACAGTGCTCGGATCCTGAACGTCCAACAGTTGTGTCAGCGCGTCGGCGTAACCTTCGCCCTGCTGCGGTTGCCCGGCGCTGAAACGCATACCCGCGTCGTAAGGCAGCGGCAGGTGTGACACTTCGCCCAACAACGGACCGAAGTCACGCTTCTGCCGGCCGATACCCGACACCGACAGCCCACCGAAACCCATGCCGTGATAGCCCTTGGCACGGCCGATAAACTTGGTACGGCGGCTGTCGCCGCGGGCCTGGTGATACGCCCGGGCAATCTTCAACGCGGTGTCGACGGCCTCGGAACCTGAGTTGGTAAAGAACACCTGCGCCATGCCGGCCGGGCTGATGTCGATCAGGCGCTCAGCCATCTCCAGGGCGTGGGGGTGGCTCATCTTGAATGACGAGACAAAGTCCAGGCGCCCCGCTGCCTCGCGAATGGCCTCGACGATTTTCGGCTGGCCATGCCCGGCGTTGACGCACCAGAGTCCCGCCATTGCATCGAGTACGCGACGCCCATCGGTGGTGGTGTAGTACATGCCGTCAGCACTGGCGAACATCATCGGTTGTTGTTGGAACTGGCGCATCGGGGTAAACGGTGCCCAGAACGCGCCACACTTGGAAGCTGTCGGGTTGGAAATATCGTTCATAGCGACTCCTGCAAAGCGGTTCTTGGGTGGCCGATCAGCGTCGGGCGCTGCAACGGGCCGGCGTTAACGTTGACGCTGCGGTCCACATACAACTTGCCGTGCTCAATACGGCAGCTGACACGGTCACAAAACGCCATCTCGACAAACTGCCAGGTCATGCTTAATACCCCGTCGTCGGTCCAGCGTGCCTGCGCCACCACCGGGGTGAGTTCCGGCTGGTATTGGTGATGCAGATAATGGCCGGTCATGCTGGTCTGGCTTTCGATGCCGTTGGTAATGCCGGCGCGAATGCAGTGGGTGCCACGGGGGTCGGTGAGGTAGAAGTCGCAGTGGTCAGGGCCAAGCACCAAACGTATTTCGCTGACTTGATCTTCGTTGGCCTCCACCACAAACGTGCCGTTGAACTCGGCGTGACGCGGCGAGGTCGACGCCCCAGAGAGAGCCGGCCGCCGCTGGCGTGCCAACAGCGCCGCCAACTCGGCATCCGCCGCGCCGTCGGCGGGTACACCCAGCGCCGGCAACAGATGTTCCCAGAGCAGGCTGTGCAAGCGCCGCTCGCCCAAGGGCAGCCCGGCGGTAAACGCAATCACCGCGTTATGGCGTGGCAAGACGATGCACTGCTGGCCAAATACTCCAGAGGCGTAGTAGCCACCGTGCAGGGTCATCCACCACTGGTAGCCATAGCCTTCGCGGCGCGTGACACCCGCGTCGCTCGAATCGCGGCCCTGGTAGCGCTTGCCGTCGAAGGCCCCCATCCATACATCATCGACATGCCCACGGGTGGCTTCGGCCACCCATTCCCGGGATAGCAACTGCTGCCCTTCCCAGTTGCCTTGTTGCAAGTGCAGCACACCGAACTTGAGCAAGTCCTCGGTGCTGCAACTCAGACCATTGCCGCCAGTGTTGAAACCACCAGGTGCCAGGTCCCACTTGATGCTCTCCATGGCCATGGGTTGGAAGATACGTGCGTTGCACAACTCAAAGGCCGTCTGGCCGCTGACCACGCTGACAATCGCCGAGAGCATGAAACTCGAGGCGCTGCTGTAGATAAAGTGCTGCCCGGGTGGGTCTTCAACCGGTTCATCGAGGAACAGCTTGACCCAGCTTTCACTGCGCCCACGCCAGGCCCCGCCGGAAATGCCCTGGCGATGGCCGGTGCGCATGGTCAGCAAATCGCGCACGGTCATGGCTGCCAGGTTTGCGCTGATAGTTACCGGGCAATCGGCGGCAAAAAAATCCACCACCTTGGCGTCCAGCGACAGCACGCCGTCATCCACCAACAGCCCGACGGCCATGGATACCCAGCTTTTGGTGACCGAATGCTGAACATGCAACCGCTCGGCGCTATAAGGCGCCCAAAACGCTTCGGCCACCACCGCGCCGTCGCGGTACAGCATGAAACTGTGCAACTCCAGGCCCGCAGCGTTCACCGCATCAATGAAATCACTCACGCCACGCGCCGATACGCGTTGTTGGCTGGGCAGTGCCCGCCGCAACGGCAAACTCGTCATCTGATCTATCCCCTCATTTCCACTGCCTTGGCGTGCGACAGGCTGCCCCTGTTGCACGCCGTTACCGCTACCAGAGCGCCACGGTGTAACCCAGGATCACTCGGTTTTCGTTGGTGTCACGGGTGAAGTTGCTGGTGGCGCTGGCGTTCTGCCAACGCACAGACACATCCTTGAACGTGCCGCTTTGCACGACGTAGCCGAAGCTGAAATCGCGCTCCCACTCGCGTCCTTCGCCCTCGAAGCCGATGACCTTGGCGTTGTCGCCCCTGGCGTAACGCGTCGAGAACAGCAGGCCCGGCAGGCCCAGCGAGGCGAAGTCATAGTCATAGCGGGCATGCCACACGCGCTCGCCGGTCTGGGAGAAGTTGGCCAGTTGATACTCGGTGAACAGGTAGGTGTTGGTGCCGTCCACGTAGGTGAACGGCGTCGAGCCGTACTGTTCCTGGTACCCGCCGCTGAGGTTGTGGCCATAGAGGCTGTAGCCGATACGGGTACTCAATGCGCGGTTATCCACCTTGCCGGCCAGGGCCGCAGCGTCTTCGCTGGCGTTGAAGTAACGGATGTCGGTCTTGAACGTACCGGGGCCCCACTTGAAGCTGTTTTTCAAACCCAGGTAGTGCTGTTGGTAGAGGCTTTCCAGTTGCGCGTACTGATAGGTAACGACCGTGGTGGGCGTGAGCTTGTACTCGCCGCCGGCGTAGCGGAACTCATCACTTTTGGCGCTGCTTTTGTAGGCGCCGTACTGGCTGGTAAGGCCCATGTCCTCGTAGTGGGTCGAGTCGCGTTGCTTGACCTGGTCCAGTTGGCCCACGGTCAGGGTCAGGTTGTCGATGTCCTTGGAGGTGAGCGCCGTGCCACTGAAACTCTGCGGGAACAGACGGCTGAGGTTTGGCTGCAGGGTGGGCAGGTCCGGCACCATATAGCCCACACGCAGCTCGCTTTGAGCCATGCGCGCCTTACCGGTGATGCCGAGTTTGGAGTAGTTGTCATGGGCACGGCGTGCATAGCTGGGAGAGCCCGGTTCGGCCACGCTTGAGCGCGCCAGCAACCCGGTGCCGGAGTTATCCGGGCTCGAATCGAGCTTCACGCCCAGCATGCCGACCGCGTCCAGGCCAAAACCCAGCGTGCCGTCGGTAAAGCCCGATTGGAGGTTGAGAATGAACCCCTGCGCCCATTCGGCACGCTTGTTCTGTCCACTGGACTCGCGGTAGTCGCGGTTGAAGTAATAGTTCTTCAATTCAAGCGAGGCCTTGCTGTCGGCGACAAAGTCGGCCTGGGCAAACAAGGGCATGAAACCGACGCCCATGACGCTGGCACTGCTGACAACTTTGTTGATGCGGTTATTCATGTGTAGCTTCCTGGCAGACAGGTTGAGTGGGGTTGTTTTTGTTTTCTTCGGCCATGGCTTCGCCCGCCTCGCCAATCACCGATTGACGAAGGGATGGGTTTCAAACATGGCCTGGGGTGCAGCAGTACCTAAATCACACCGGTACGGAGGCGGTAACTGCCATCCGCACGTTTCTCCAAGGGGCTGGCCGCTGCAAGCAGCCGGCGGGTATAGGGATGTTGTGGGGTGTCGAAAATGGCGTTACGCGGCCCCATTTCAACCACCTCGCCCTGGTTCATCACCGCCACGCGATGAGCGATGCGCTCCACTGCCGACAAGTCATGGGAGATGAACAGGCAGGCGAACCCGTATTGGCGTTGCAAGCGCTCGAACAATTCGAGAATCTGTTTTTGAATGGTCATGTCCAACGCCGAAATCGGCTCATCGGCAATCACCAGCTTGGGCCGCCGGACCAGCGCCCGGCCAATCGCCACGCGCTGGCGCTGGCCACCGGAGAGTTGATGGGCAAAGCGCTCACGGAACTGCTCGGGCAAGCCGACGTCGACCAGGGTCTCGGTGACCCGCTGACGTTTTTGCGCGGCCGTCAGCCCCGGCTCATGGCGTAGCGGCTCGGCAATGATCTGGCCGACGGTCATGCGTGGATCGAGGGATGAATACGGGTCCTGGAAAATCATCTGGCATTGCAGGCGGTGTGCACGGTTGGCGGCCTTGAGGATATCCACGCCCTGGAACAGGATGGCCCCAGCGCAGGGCGTGACCAACCCGACCACTGCACGCCCAAGGGTGGTTTTGCCCGAACCGCTACCACCGACCAAGGCCAAGGTCTCGCCCGGTGCAATGCTCAGGTTCACCGAATGCACCACGCGCTTGGGTACGCTGCGCCCCCAGAAACTGCGCAGCCCCGGGTGTTCGATGCACACATCCCGGACCTGCAACAACGCGTTGTCGGTGGCCGGCAATGGCGCCAGTTCGCCGCGCCGTGGCAGCGCTTCAAGCAACTGTCGGGTGTAGTCGGCCTTTGGCGCGAACAGGATGTCTTCGATACGGCCCTGCTCCACCGCCTTGCCCGCACGCATCACCACTACCTTGTGGGCATAACGCGCCACCAGGGACAAGTCGTGGCTGATGAACAGAATCGCGGTGCCTTGCTCGCGCGTCAGCTCCAGCATCAACTCGATCACGTCCAGTTGTGCCAGGCAATCGAGCGCCGTGGTTGGCTCGTCAGCGATCAGCAGCGCCGGACGCAGCAACATCACCGAAGCCAGCATGATGCGTTGGCGCATGCCGCCGGAGAACTGGTGCGGGTAGGACTCCAGGCATTTCTCGGCATCCTTGATACCGATGCGTTGCAGCATGGCACTGCAGCGCTCGCGGATCGTCGCCGCATCCAACGCGGTATGCAGTTTGAGCGCCTCGCTCATCTGCCGGCCAATCGTCAGCGCGGGGTTGAGCGAGACCATCGGTTCCTGGAACACCATGCCGATCCTTGCTCCGCGCACCTTACGCATCGCCTTGGCGTTGCCGCTGTCCAGCGGTTCGCCCTGGAAGGTGATGCGCCCACCACACACCCGCATCGGTGCCGGCAGCAAGCCAATGGCAGCGCGTGCGGCCATGGTCTTGCCGCTGCCCGATTCGCCGACCAGCGCGACAATCTCGCCGGGGGCCATGGTGAAGCTGAAATCATCGACGGCCAGCGGACCGTCTGCACCGACGCGAATCTGTAGATTTTCAACGGCCAGTAATGGGACTGGAACGCTCATGCTCATTTCCTCATGCGCGGGTCGAGACGATCACGCAAGGCATCGCCGAACAGATTGATAGCCAGCAGCGTCAAGCTGATAAAAATGCCCGGGAAGATCCCCAGCCACGGCGCCGTCGAGATGTAGGTGCGGCTCGCCGAGAGCATGCTGCCCCAGGTCGCGGCCGGCGGCGGAACGCCCAGCCCCAGGAAACTCAGCGCACTCTCCGAGAGCAACGCCCAGCCGAACATGCTCGTGCCTAGCACACACAGCGGCGCCAGGCAGTTGGGGGTGATATGGCGGAACATGGTGTACAGCTCGGAGTTGCCGATCACCCGAGAGGCCTCGATGAACTCCAGTTCGCGCAACGACAACACACTGCCCCGCACTACCCGCACCACGGACGGGGTATAGGCAATGCCCAGGGCGAGGACGATGCCGTACTGGCTTGCACCGATGATTGCCATGATGCCCAGGGCCATGAGAATGCCCGGAAACGCCAGCAGAGCATCGTTGAACATCATCAGCACGCGGTCGGTCCAGCCGCGCAGGTAACCGGCAAGCATACCGATTACCGTGCCGCAGATAACCGCCACGCTCACCGAGAGCAGGCTGATCCACAGGCTGGTGCGCGCCCCAATAATCAGTCGACTGAACACGTCACGGCCGAATTCGTCGGTGCCCAGCCAGTGCGCAGCATTGGGCGCGTGCAGGCGCGACAACAAGTCCAGCTTGAGCGGGTCATAAGGTGTCCACACCACGCCGAGCAGCGCCAGCAATACCAGTGCCGCGAGTAAGCCGCCGCCGATCAACACATTCAACGGCGGGTAACGCCAGGTACGTCGAGGCTGGGTATCCAGCCCTGTCGGCAAGGCAGGAGTCTTGAGGTTCATAGCTTCACCCTTGGATCGAACAGCGGATACAACAGATCCACCAACAGGTTGACCAACACGTAGATGCAGGTGACCAGCAGCAGGCAACCCTGCAGCACCGGGTAGTCACGGGAGAAAATCGCATCGACCATCAAGCGGCCGATACCGGGCAAGGTGAACACGGTTTCCAGTACCGCAATGCCGCCGAGCAAATTGCCGAGAATCAGGCCAATCAAGGTCCAGGTGGGCGCAAACGCATTGCGCAGAGCGTGTTTCCACAGCACCGCCCCCTCCGACAACCCCTTGGCCCGGGCATGGGCGATATACTCCAGGCGCAGCACTTCGATGGTGCTGGCCCGCGCCATCCGCGCAATGGCGCCGAACTCCACCAGGGTCAGGGTGATGATCGGCAGCACCACATAGGTCAACGCTTTCATCGGGTCGCTGGCAAAGCCGACGTAACCGATCACCGGCAACCAACCGAGCTGGATGCCAAACACATAGAGCAACAACAAGCCCAACCAGAAACTCGGCACCGACAGCAGCAACGTCGCCGTAGCCACCAGGCCCAAGTCCAGCACACTGTTTTGCTTCCAGGCCGCTAGCAAACCCACCGGCACCGCGAGCAGGGTCGCCAGTAACACCGCGACAAGCACCACTGTGGCACTGACGCTGAATCGTTCGATCAGCAACTCCAATACCGGCTGGCGGCTGCTGATGGACATCCCCAGGTCGCCACTGAGCACCGACTTGATCCAGATCAGGTACTGGGTCACCACCGAGTGGTCCAACCCCAGGCTGCTGCGCATGTCGGCAAGGCTTTTGGGGTCGGCCATGTCGCCCAGCATCAACAACGCCGGGTCGCCGGGGATCAGGCGAATCAAGGCAAATACAATCACCGAGATCAACAGAAGGGTCGGCACCGCCATGCCGAGCCTGTGCAATATGAATCGAAACATAGCGGTACGCCTTACTTGGAAGTGTCGGCCAGCTTCACGCCCCACAGGCGCGGTTTGGCAACGGGCCAGGAGCGATAACCTTCAACGCGCTTGCCCATCGCGCCGATGGCGGTACCGTTGTAGATGACCACCATCGGTACATCCTTGAGCATCAAGGTGTGGAGCTTGTCGAACAGCGGCTGGCGCTTGGCGGGGTCAACCTCACGCTGGGCCTCGCGCAATATCGCCAAGGCTTCGGGGTTGTCCCAGATCTTGCGCGGCTCCTTCTGCTTGTCGCCGATCACTGATTCGAAGCTCTGCGCCGCATCGAAACGCCCCGAATAGGAGAACGACATCATCTGGTAGCTGCCGGTCTGATAGCGCTCCAGCTGCGTGCCCCACTCCAGGGTTTCCATCTCGATATTCAGCCCCGCCGCCTGAGTCATGGCCTGGCTGAGCAAACCCATGTCGAACATCTGCGGGTAGCGCTTGTTGACCAGCATGCGGATTTTTTCGCCGCCGTAACCGGCCTCTTTCAACAGGCGCCGGGCCTCGTCGAGGTTGTAGGTGTAGCCCTGGCGCGCGGTGTCGTCGTAATACGGGCTGGCGGTGGGGATGACCGAGTTGTTGACCACCGACAAGCCATCGGACAAGGCCGCCACCATCTGTGCGTAATCCAGGGACAACGCCACCGCGCGACGAATGCGCACGTCCTTGAGCAACGGGTCACGGGTCTGGAACAGCAAGCCGCTGATGGTCATGATCGGGCTGACCTGGATCTGCAGATTCTTGTCCTGCTTGAGTTGTGCGGCGTCCATTGCCGTCACGTCCGGCAGCAGGTCGACGCCACCCGAGAGCAGCGCGGCCTTGGCCGAGGCCGAATCGGGGATCACTTGGAAACGCACCTTGTCGACAAACGCCTGCTTGTTGCCGGTGTACCCGTCCGCCTCGGCCTCGGCACGCGGCGTGTATTCCTTGAAGCGATCCAGTTCGACGTACTGGCCCTTCTGCCATTTGCCCAGGGTGAACGGCCCGGTGCCGATCGGTGCACGCCAACTGCCATCGGCGGCCAGGGAGTCCGGGTGCAGGATGCCGCTGCCGGCACAATCCGGGCGAGCCATCGCCGCGAGAAACAAGCCGTTGGCCTGGTCCAGCGTGAACACCACGGTTTTCGGGTCAGGGGTGGCGACATCGACAATCCTGGCTGCGCCACGCCCGTCGAACTCCGCCAGGCAACGCCACTGGGTCTTGGGGTCCAGGTAGCGCTGCCAAGTCCATTGCACATCCTTGGCCGTCAACCGCTGGCCATTCTGGAAGTGCACGCCGTCTCGCAGGCTGAAGGTGTAGCGCAAGCCGTCCGGCGAGACAGCGACTGCACTGGCCAGCATCGGCGCGATGCTGGTGTCTTCGCGATACGCCACCAGCCCTTCGACGATGTGCATCATCACCGCATCGGTATTGTCGTCGCGGTTGACGCCCGGGTCGGTGCTGCGGATATCACCATTGAGACCAACGCTGATGACCTTGTCTTGCGCGACGGCCATGGAAAAGGTGCACGCCGACATCGCGACGGCCAGTGCCGTCTTTACGTAACTATTCACGGGAGAAAGACTCCTTGAAGAAATTTTCCGGTCAGTGGCGGGAGCCAAGGCAGGACCGGCATCAGAATGAGTGAATCCTTGATTATTGTTGTACGGCCTGTTCTGAGTGCATCTACCAGCGGTGTATCAGCCAAGGCTGCGCTTGCGGCGCAACACCTTGGCGAAAAAGTCCTGGGCAGCGGGCATCACCTTGATGCCCTGGTGCGCGACGTTGGGCAACAGGTCGAAGTGCACTTGCACGCCGGCGGCTTCGAAACTCGCCTTCAAGCTGGCCAGGCGCTCCGGGCGCGTGCGTCCGGCAGCGTTGGCACCGGCCATGTAGTGTTTGCCCCCTTCGCGGTGGGTGATTTCCCAGGTTTCGAGGTCTGAATCGCCGACCACCATGTGCACCGGCAGTTGCTGCAAGGCTTGCAGGTTCAACGGTTTGCCGAAGCGCGTCGCAAAGTCCCGCACACCGACCCACCAGTCCTGCTCGAAATCCAGCAAGGTCACCGAGCCCGGCGCACCGATGGACGCCGCCCAGAGCTTCTCGGGGTGCAGGTAGCAGAACCGGTGGGTGAATTGCCCGCCGCCGGAATAGCCGAACAGCGCAAAGGTATCGAAGCGACGACCGTAGCGCTTGCCGACGCTGGCGATCATGTCGAGCAATACTTGGTCGTAACGGATATCGCCCTCGACCAGTTGCTTGTAGCCATCGCCGTTGCTGTCACCCAGCACGCCGACCGGGAACAGCGGCGAGAGAATCACACAATCGTTCCAGCGGCCAAACTCCGCGAAGCCATTGCGATAAATCTCCATCGCACGGGTCGAGCCGTGCAGCGACACCACCAGATCCACGGGCCGGGAGCTGTCTTCAATGGTTTCGGGCACATAGAGGGTGTAGGCAAAACGGCTGTCCTCGTGGTGCGAGTACACCGTGGTAGCGCCGAGGTGATACACGTTTTTGGCCGCACGCAAGGCCGCGTCGATGGGGTTGGTATCTGGATTGCTCATCTGGAAAGTTCGCCGAGTCAGTTCGGACTTGAGTATTGGCCGGGCGCTATAAAAAGAAAAACTAATTAAACTTTATCCAGAACAAACAAAACCTTTACGATCAAGCTCTACCCATGGCTGCGAGTTGACCCATGAGCAACATTCGTTTTTTCAAGACGTTTATCGCCGTCGCCGAGTACGGCAGCTTTGCCGCCGCTGCCGACCGCGTGGCACTGACCAACGCCGCCGTCGGCCAACAAATGCGCGCACTCGAAGAGGAAATGCGCCGGCCGCTGTTCGACCGCAGCCAGCGGCAAATCAAGCTGAGCCGCGATGGTGTGTTATTGCTGCCCAAGGCCAAGCGTCTGCTGGCGGACTACGAGCAAATGATCGCCGAAGCCCCCGACGGTGAAGCCATGGAGGGCGAAGTGTCGATTGGCGGCATTACCTCTGGCATGGGCCTGCTTGCCAATTGCCTGGTACAACTGAAAAAGCTGCACCCCAGGATATCGGTCAACCTGATGACCGCCCGTTCCGACGAAGTGGTCAACCTGGTACAGGCCGCCAAACTCGACGCCGCGCTGCTGATCGAGACTGCGCGGCAAAACTTCGATGGCATGAGTTGGACCCTGCTCTACAACGAACCGATCGTCATGCTCGCCAATGCCACCCAGACCGCCGGCATCGACGACGCAGTGGAGTTGCTGAGAACCCAGCCGTTTATTCGCTACGACAGGTCCACGGCAGTGGGTCGCAAGGTGCAGTCGATCATCAAGAGTGAATCGGTCGAACCGCTGGAGATCCTGGAACTGAACTCGATCATCGGAATCGCCGACCTGGTGCGCCAGCAAGTCGGAGTGGCGATTGTGCCGTTGCTGAAAAACTTCGACTGGCACAAAGACCCAAGCCTGCGTGTGCTGCCGTTGCCGGGCGACCTGGCGGTACGCCGGGTGGGGATACTGGAACAAGGCACCAAAAGTGCGATTACAGGGGAAATTCGCAAGTTGCTCATGTCGGCGGTGGCAACGTAATCCTTCCCTTGGCGCGGCTCATGGACGTCTGTCATCGGGAAAGGCCGTGAACTGCGCCCCTGGCGGCCGCTCTTTGGCAGAGTATGGCGTGCGAGATTACCAGTGTAAGAGGCAGCCGCTGATCAGCGCAGCCCGGGCGCGGATACCTGCACACGGACGCGCCACTCGGAGAAGCGCAGGCTGACGAAGGCAAGCAGCAGAAACATCAAAATACCCGACCTCCCAGTGAGGTCGGGCGCAGGGCTCAGGCAACAGGGATGGGATTGTCGACGATCGACTGGTTGAACTGCTCCACCAGGGCGTACTCGTTCGGCCCGACGTTGGCGCGCAACGCGGCGATGCCATCGACGATCACTTCGGTGGTGGCCGTTTCCAGCTTGGCCAGGGTCTCGGCGATGAAGGCATCCAGCGGCATGGCGCGCGGGTCGCCACTCTTGTGGACCAGATCGGTGTCGACCCATGGCGGTGCGATTTCCAGCACCTTGACGCTGGTGTCACGCAGCATGAAGCGCTGCGACAGGCTATAGGAGTGAATGGCCGCCTTGGTCGCCGAGTACAGCGCGGTGACGGCAATCGGAATGAACGCCAGCACCGAGCTGTTGTTGATGATGGTGGCATCCGGCTGACGCTTGAGGTGCTCGACGAAGGCCGCGCTGACGCGCACCGGGCCGAGCAGGTTGGTGGCCAGCAGACCCACCGCCTGCTCGTCGTCGAGATCACCCGAGGCGGCGTTATCGAACGGCATGATGCCGGCGTTGTTGATCACCACGTTGAGGTCGGGGTGACGCTCGATCACCTGCTGCGCCACCTGCTTGATCTGCTGCGGATTGTTGATGTCCAGCACCACGGTGTCGATACCGGGATTGGCCCGAGCGATCTCGTCCAGCAGGGCCTGGCGGCGGCCGGCGATGATCACCTTGTTGCCACGTTGATGGAAGGCTTCGGCCAGGCCGCGACCAATACCCGAAGTGCCGCCAGTGATGAAGATGGTATTGCCGTTGAGTTTCATGCTGTCTCTCCTTATGAGGGGTCGATCAACGCTCGGCGCTGTAGCGCGGCGCGGGTTGGTTGCTGGAAAGCTTGCTGAACATGGCCTTGCGCGCCGACTCGTAGGCCTGCCACTGGC
Source organism: Pseudomonas sp. FP2300 (assembly GCF_030687595.1). NCBI lineage: Bacteria > Pseudomonadati > Pseudomonadota > Gammaproteobacteria > Pseudomonadales > Pseudomonadaceae > Pseudomonas > Pseudomonas sp. FP2300. Next base: position 2,733,718 of record NZ_CP117440.1, on the reverse strand, counting down.
TGGCGTCATGCAACGAGGGAATGGAGATCAATTCGCCGCGATCGAAGTCGATCAGCGCGGCGTCGACCAGGGCGCTGGCCGGCATCACAATGGCGGGGTCGAGGTGCTCCAGCGGCAGGCCGCCGTTGTCCCAGAACTCGGTGGCGGTCGCCCCTGGCAACACGGCCTGGATGCGCACGCCCTTGTCGGCCAGCTCGTGATGCAGCGATTGGCTGAAGGCGGTGACGAAGGCCTTGCTGCCGCCGTACACGCCGTTGAGCAACTCCGGGGCGATGCTGACGATGGAGGAAATGTTGATGATGGCGCCGTTGCCACGCTCGACAAACCCGGTGACGGCGGCATAGCTCAGACGCATCAGTGCAGTCACGTTGAGGCCGATCATCCGCGTCATCAGGCCGACGTCGCTGTCGAGCAGCGGCGTGTGGGTGCCGATGCCGGCGTTGTTGACCAGCAGGGTGATGCTCGCGTCTTCCTTGAGCTTGGCCTCGACACTGGCCAGGCTCTGGGCATCGCCCAGGTCGGCCTGCAGCACCTCGACCACGCGCTGGGTGTCATCGGTGATGCGGCGAGCCAGGTCATTCAGGCGTTCGCGGTTACGGGCGACCAGGACCAGATCGTAACCACGTTGGGCCAGGCGCTCGGCGTAAAGGGCGCCGATACCCGACGATGCACCAGTGACCAGTGCGGTGCCTTTAGATGCGTTGCTCATGTTATGTCTCCAGGTGGGGTGGGCTTGGGACACATCATGGCGAGGATTGGAAAAGACCTAAATGACGTATACAGTCATGTTTCAGGACACGACCAACATGAGATCCGACCATGCACAGAATCGGCTACCTGCTCTCCGACGACTTCCAGGTGCTGTCGCTGGCCACCCAGACCGTCTTCGAGTACGCCAACATCGTGGCCGAGGCGCCCTTCTATTCCATAGAGTTCTTCTCCGTCGCCGGCGGTATCGTGCGCTCGTCCCTGGGCCTGGGTATCGAAACCCGCGCCCTGAACACCCCTGGCCTGGCGGACACCTGGATGATTGTCGGGGTCAACAAGCCCTTGGAAACGCCGCCGAGTGAGGCGGCCCTGGCATTCGTACACCAGGCCGGGCAGCAAGCGCGCCGCGTCGCCGGTATCTGCACTGGAGGCTTCGTGCTGGCCCAGGCCGGCCTGCTCGATGGGCGTCGCGCGACTACTCACTGGGCTTATGGCGCGGCACTGCGTCGTCTGTATCCACAGATCAGCGTCGAGGATGACCGCATCTTCATAATCGATGGCAACGTCTGGACGTCCGCCGGCATGACTGCCGGCCTGGATCTGGCCCTCGGGATGGTGGAGAAGGATCTGGGCCCGGAAGTGGCACGTTCGGTGGCGCATAAGCTGGTCATGCACCAGCGTCGTTCGGGCGGGCAATCGCAGCACTCGGAGATGCTCACCCTCGCTCCGAAATCCGACCGTATCCAGAACGCGCTGAACTACGCCCGGCAGAACCTGCACAAACCACTCAGCGTTGAGGATCTGGCCGAGGCCGTGCACCTTAGCCCGCGGCAGTTCACTCGCGTGTTCACGACGGAAACCGGGCAATCTCCGGCCAAGGCCATCGAGCGTCTGCGCCTGGAGGCCGCGCGGGTGATGATCGAACAGAGCCGTCATTCACTGGACGTGGTCGCCAAGGAAACCGGCTTTCGTGATCGACGCCATATGCGCGAAGTGTTCATTCGCGGCTTTGGCGTTCCTCCCCAGGCGATACGACGAGATGTTCGCGGAGTGAACATTTGATCTGTCCGAAGCCAGACTTCACGCTTCTTTCAGTTGCATCCACTCACTCGACAGCTTCCAACCTTGCGGCGAAATTTCAGCTCACGACTTAGGCCGCCACGGCGCAAGAGCCCCTTCGAAAAGTGAAAAGGCTCCATGCAGGAAACTGTTGAAGCGCGCGGCATCACGCCGCAGCCCTGCCTGTTGGCCACCAATCAGGCACAGATGGGCCACCTGACCAATCACTTCTGCCTGGCCTGGCATAGGGACCAAACGGCGGCATGTCCGTATCGCGAAGTCCAGTCGTCTTGTGTCAACACGCTGCTGAAACTCGCCTACCAACGGATCGTGCAACGACCAGGCGCGGATGGAAACTTCCCGCCCTGGTTGTTTCTCCGCGGCAATACTCAAGTAGCGTTGCAAGGTTTCGCCCGCGCTACGCCCCTGCGCCGCATAAGCGAGCATGCGCTCGGTGTAGTCTTCTTCCCAAGCGGCCAGCAAGGTGCGGACAAAGTCTTCGCGATTGCGGAAATGGTGATAGAACGATCCGCGGGTCACATTCAATCGGCGCGAGAGACTCTCGACCGAAACACCGATATACCCTATTTGGTCGAGGGCCTCAAAACCTGCCGCGATCCAATGGTGACGCGTTAGTTTTCTCACCCGTTATTTCGCTCCAGATCTGGCGCCATACAGACTGTGTATGGTGCGCAACCGATTGATACGCTGCGAACACCAGCAAAGATGGCCGTTGCGTTTTGCACGCCAGCACTTTTCATGGAGTTCGCCTTGAAGAAAATCGTTCTGGTTGCTTTCGACCAATTCACCGATATCGACCTATTCCTGATGTGGGACATTCTAGGCCGCAACACGCAGGACTGGCACGTCCGAATATTGGGTTCTAGCGCTATCGTGCGATCGGCGCACGGCCTGCCTGTTTCGGTGCACGGTCCGCTTTGCGAAGCCAATAGTGCCGACGCGGTATTGTTCGTCAGCGGCAAGGAAGGGATACCCGCTGCACTTGCCGCGCCGGATTTCCTGCCGTCATTTGAACTTGACCCCAGGCGCCAGCGAATCGGCTCCATATGCGCCGGAGCTTTCATTCTCGAACGGCTTGGGCTGCTCAACGGCCAGGCAACCACACACCCGGATGCGCGATCGAGCTTGCAGGCTCTGGGGCTTGAGCCCATGGACCAGCCGCTTGTATGCCAAGGTAACGTGGCAACCGCTGGCGGATGCCTTTCGGCACTCTATCTGGTGGGATGGTTGGTTGAGTCCTGGTTCGGTGTCGACAAGCGCCGTGCGACGTTGCTCCCTGTTCTACCCGCCGGGCAGCAAGCGCTCTATGATGCCTTGATCGGGCTCAGTCTCCGACAAGGAGAAGTTGGCACCTCAACAACATCCAGTTAATCCATGCTCGCTCAGCGAGGCCCTGGGCCTCAAGGCGTGGACATCGATAAACCACCGCAAAGGAACGCGACATGGCATGTCGTCCAATCAGTAGTTGGAACTCAGGAGAGATCACCGATGCCCCGGGAATTTGAGCTCATCCTGTCTGTGCCAGTCCCCTCGAGGTCCGGCATCACCCACCTTTACAAGTCGCTGAACCTGGCGGACGCTTTTGCAATTCGGCTCCCTGCGGGCACTTCCAGCGATCCAGTTCTACTAGCTCGATTCATCCTTTCCCACCAGCCAGCCTGGATCGGATGGCTCATGAAAGTCCGAGACACTATCGTTGCCTGTTTTGGTCTCAAGACAGCCAGACATTTGGCAACACTGGCTAATCGGATTGAAATCTTCAAGGTCTACAGCACGAACCAGACTGAAATCGTGTTGGGAGAGGACGACAAGCACCTCGACTTCCGGATATCGATCCTCTGTTCTGCAGAGGCAGAGCCAGAAGGCAGTCGCCAACTCGTTTTTTCCACCGTGGTCCACTGCCACAACCGTCTAGGCCGGGCCTACATCTTCGTGATTGCGCCCTTTCACCGCTTGGTTGTTAAAGCCAGCCTCCTGCGTGCAGCACGCATCGGTTGGCCTCTGGCTACCTGCCCCTAAGGCTCAGAGCGCTGTGTGCGCCTGAGGGCTAACCGTTCAATCGAAAGGCTGTCTGGCAAGCCTGGCCACGTCTCTCAGGTCAAAGCCTGATCAGATCCGGGCAGGCCCCGCAAAGTGCGAAGACTGTCCGAAAGACTCGATCAGCAGGTCCGTGAGCATTCGTATCTTGCGCGTGGGATGCTGGCTTGGCGGACGGACGACATATGCACCTGCCGGGGGTGGTGGATACCGAGTCATGATCGGCACAAGCGCCCCCGAAGTCACATGTTCGTAGGTCAGGCAATCTGGCAGGTACGCGAGCCCGAGTCCTGCTGTTGCGGCAGCCACGAGCGCTATGCCGTTGTCAGCCTTGAAGCGTCCCTGCGGGCGAACCGCGATGATCTTGTCGCCATCCATGAACTGCCACGCTTCGGTGCCCTGCAGGAGAGCCTCATGGGTAGCGAGCTGTTCCGGTGACTCTGGTACCCCATGCGCTTTTATGTAGCCCGGGCTCGCAACGAGCTTCGTGTAAATCGGGCCGATACGCCTTGCGATCAAATTAGAGTCCGGAAGATAGCCGACTCGTATCGCACAATCGAACCCCTCGGCAATGAGATCAACGAAGCGATCGCTGTAACAGGTCTGGATATGAAGCTCGGGGTGGCGTCGTGCCATTTCCGCGAGCATGGGAGCGAAATGCGTAGGGCCAAAAGAGAGCGGCGCCGCAACTCGTAAGCGGCCACGAAGGACTCCCGCCGGCAGGATCGTTTCTCTGGCGGCATCAATCTCGGCGCAGACCCTGGCTGCATAGTCTCGGAATGTGGCCCCGGCTTCAGTGAGCGCTGCCCCACGGGTGGATCGTGCAAGCAACTGGATGCCAAGTTCCGCTTCAAGCCGGGCGAGCCTGCGGCTGACGATCGACTTGGAGACTCCGAGCCGGAGTGCCGCAGGTGAAACACCTCCAGCATCAGCGACTTCTACGAAAGTTTGCAGCTCTTCGATATCCAAATCAGCGTTCCCCTTTGAGCGACACAGCTAGCCTCGGAATGCTACTACTGCGTCGAAAATGGGAACAGCATAATCCTCCCTTCCTGACAGCGTCGCCGTTGGCGCACGTTTCCCGGAAAACCCAATCTACTAACAACATCAGTGGACGTGTCGTCACGGTCGCGCCTGTCCATCCGAACATGCGCTGGCCCTCCGACACGCGTGCATCACTGAGAAAAGGACCTACAGATGACAAGCGAGACTATACGCAACCCCCATACCGACCAGCTCTTATCGCCTGAAAATTCGGCGCTGATCATCATCGATTATCAGCCGATCCAGGTCTCCTCGATTCGCTCGATGTCCCGCGACGAACTCGTCTTCAACATCACGAGCGTTGCCAAGGCGGCCGTCAACTACAACCTGCCTATCATTCATTCGACCGTTAACGTCGCTACCGGCCGTAACAAGCCGCCGATTCGAGAACTGCAGGACGTGCTCGGTCATCTACCGACTTATGACCGCACCTCTATCAACAGCTGGGAGGACACCGAGTTCAAACAGGCGGTCAAGGCAATCGGCCGTCGGAAGCTCATCATGACCGCGCTCTGGACCGAGGCCTGCCTGACGTTCCCTGTACTGGACGCGATCCAGGAAGGCTATGAAGTGTATGTGCCGGTCGATGCGGTCGGAGGCACGTCACCCGCCGCACATGAGGCAGCCCTTCGCCGAATCGAGCAAGCGGGCGCGAAACTCATCAGCCGTGTGCAGATGTACTGCGAGCTCCAGCGCGACTGGTCGCGTGAGTCGACTATCCCCGGTTTCATGGGCGTATTCGAAAGTGCCGACGGTTTTAACGCCGAAAAGGCCGGTCAGGAAAAGACTGGAGACGCCCCTAGCCGTTGATACGTGAAGAAGGTGGGGCCCGCTATGCGGGCGCCATCTTCATTAGTACGGCCGGTGTTGATTACCGTATTGACATATCGATAAATCTCGATATGATCAGGTTATGGAATTGATCGAAATCTTCAAAGCCCTCTCAAACCCTACACGCCTTGAAATCTTGAAAGGTTTGAAGGATCCCGCAAAGAACTTCCCTGCGCAGGATGAAGGTGACGTTCTCACGGTGGGAGTCTGCGTCAGCAGTATCCAAGAAGGTATCGGACTGTCACAGTCAACGGTGTCTGGCTATCTTGCCACTCTGCAACGGGTGGGCTTGGTCGAAGTCAGGCGCATCGGCCAGTGGACCTACTACAAGCGGAACGAAGCAACCATCAGTGCTCTTGCCGAGATCATAGGGAAAGAGCTGTAATTTTTTACTGCAAAATATCGAGATATCTCGATATCCCTTTTTGTCGATACGAGGATTTACAATGAAAGCGATGATGCTTAAATCATTTGGCGGCCCGGAATCGTTCGAACTCTGCGACGTGCCCAAGCCTGTGCCGCAAACGGGACAAGTCTTGGTTCGGGTACACGCTACCTCCATCAATCCTTTGGATTATCAGGTCCGACGCGGAGATTACTCCGATCTGGTACCACTTCCGGCGATTACCGGTCACGACGTATCTGGCGTTATCGAAGAAGTCGGGCCGGGTGTGACGGCTTTCGCGCCCGGCGACGAAGTCTGGTACACCCCGCAAATATTTGACGGCCCGGGGAGTTACGCCGAATACCACGTTGCTGCCCAAAGCATTGTCGGGAAGAAGCCCGCCTCGCTGAGCCATCTCGAGGCGGCAAGCCTGAGCCTGGTCGGTGGAACAGCGTGGGAAGCACTGACCGTGCGAGCGGCGCTTAAAGTGGGCGAAAGCATTCTGATACACGGCGGCGCGGGAGGCGTAGGTCATGTAGCGATCCAGTTGGCAAAAGCCATTGGAGCGCGGGTCTTCACGACCGTGCGCGAAGCAAACTTTGAGTTCACACGCAGCATGGGTGCCGATGTGATCATCGACTACGAAAAGGAGGATTACGTCGACGTCATCAATCGGGAAACGGAAGGCCGCGGAGTCGATGTGGTGTTTGACACCATCGGCGGCAACACATTATCCCGCAGCCCGGATGCCCTCGCCCAACTTGGCCGAGTTGTCAGCATCGTGGACATTGCCCAGCCACAGAACCTCGTTCAGGCCTGGGGCAAGAACGCGAGTTATCACTTCGTTTTCACCAGACAAAACCGCGGCAAGCTGGATGAGTTGAGCACGTTGGTAGCGCGCGGTCAGCTGCGCCCGCACGTTGGCGCCGTCTATTCACTTGCCGACCTTGCGCTCGCCCATGCGCGGCTGGAGAGCCCCAACAACGGTCTTCAAGGAAAAGTCGCGATTGCAGTCACGCCGTCGCCTCATCTCGCAAGCGTTGAACCCACTTCAGGGGAATCCCATGATTTATGAGATCGCTCTACTGCCCGTTTACAAAGAACACATTGAAAACTTCAGGCACGCATTTGCCGAGGTGGCTCCTTTGCTCTGCCGCGCTAAAGGTTACTGCGGGCACATGCTGGCCCAAGGGATCGAAACCCCGCAACAATTCAACCTGATCGTGCGCTGGCAATCACTCGAGGATCACACTCCGGGCTTCGAAGCGAGTGAAGACCATCGGGTGTTCATGATGGGCCTGCAGAAATACTTCTCGGAGGAACCGCAGGTCTATCACATTGAGGGAGCGGCTTTTGCTATAGGTGATCCTGCTTTCTAAGGCGTTCACAATGCCAGGAGTCATCGGGTCAACTGACGCTTGCGCTCACTGGCCCGATACGAATATGGATTCTCAGATTTATTTACGCAGAGGTCGGCCATAAGCAGTCATTCCCACAACGCCCTGCTGAACGGCCCACACTAATGAACTGGACACACGCACGGAAGAGTACCCAATGGACTGTATGATTCGAAGCGCAATGAGCACGGACGCCATAGCAATAAGCCAGATCGTAGTGGCCGCGCTGCGTGAATCCAATGCTCAAGATTATTCGCCAGACATCATCAAACGAGTGCAACTGAGCTTTTCACCTTCGGCGATCCTGCACCTTCTAACCCAGCGTCAGGTGTATGTCGCATGCATTGACGGTCATGTCGTCGCAACCGCAAGTCTCGATCGAAACACCGTCCGAAGCCTATTCGTCGACCCGGTTCATCAGGGGAAAGGCCTAGGGAGTCGACTGATGGCGACTATTGAATCAATGGCCGTGCAGAGCGGCGTAAAGCTGTTGCGTGTCCCCTCCTCGATCACGGCAGAAGGGTTTTATCTTGCCCTGGGTTTCCTGAAAATCAGGGACGAATTTCACGGCGCCGAGCGCACCATCATCATGGAAAAAGTCCTGGGCGATTAACCCTGTCCCCTCACAAAACCCTCAAAGCAGCCCATGCGTGCCAGAATCTCCTCACTGGATCGTCTTGGAGACCACCATGCTTCGCACGTTTGAAAAATGGCTCGACCCCTTCCCGCCCGACGAAGTACCGCCACCGCCTGAAGGCTTGTCGCGATTTCTCTGGGCCTGCACGCGCGGCGCCCGCGGTTATATTCTCGCGCTTGCGCTACTGAGTGCCGGTGTGTCGATTTACGAAGCCTGGCTGTTTTCTTTCCTCGGGCAGGTCGTGGACCTGCTGTCGACCTGGCAGGCCGGCGGCGATGCGGCGATACAGGAAAGTCGCGTGCTGTGGGGCATCGGCATCGTATTGCTGACCAGTATCGGGCTGGTCGCGTTGCGCACGATGGTGCAGCACCAGATATTGGCGATCAACCTACCGTTGCGGCTGCGCTGGGATTTCCATCGGTTGATGCTGCGACAAAGCCTTTCGTTCTTCTCCGATGAGTTCTCCGGCCGCGTCACCACCAAGGTGATGCAGACGGCACTGTCGGTGCGCGAGGTGCTGTTCACCCTCATCGAGATCGCACCGGGGATCGGCGTTTACTTCATCGCGATCATCGCCCTGGCTGGCGGCTTCGACCTGAAGCTGATGCTGCCTTTCATTGCCTGGGTCGCGTTGTTCGGCCTGGCCATGCGCTACTTCGTACCCCGCCTGGGAAAAGTCGGGCAGGAACAGGCCAATGCGCGGTCATCGATGACCGGCCGCATCTCCGATGCCTATACCAACATCACCACGGTGAAGCTGTTCTCGCACTCCAAACGCGAAGCCCACTTCGCCCGCGCGGCAATGGAGGATTTCAAGCAGACCGGCTTGCGCCAGATGCGCCTGGTCAGCCAATTCGAAATCGTCAACCAGGCACTGGTGGTCGCGTTGATCATGGGTGCGGGCGGCTATGCCCTATGGCTGTGGCACCAGGGCGAAGTCGGCGCGGGTGCCGTGGCGGCGATTACCGCCATGGCGTTGCGCATCAATGGCATGTCGCACTGGATCATGTGGCAAATGACCTCGCTGTTCGAGAACATCGGCACCGTGCAGGATGGCATGGCCACTTTGACCCGCGGCCCCAAGGTGCAGGACGCGCCGGATGCGAAAGTGCTGGTGACCACTGGCGGAGCGGTGACCTTCGACAACGTGAGCTTCAACTACAACGGCGAACGCCAGGTGCTCGATGGGCTGAGCCTGAGCATCCGCGCGGGGGAAAAAATTGGCTTGGTGGGTCGCTCCGGCGCCGGAAAATCCACGCTCATCAACCTGCTGTTGCGCTTCTACGATGTGGACAGCGGAGAGATTCGCATCGACGGGCAAAACATCGCGCACGTCACGCAAGACAGTCTGCGCAGCGCCATTGGCATGGTCACTCAGGATACGTCCCTGCTGCACCGCTCCATTCGCGACAACATCGCCTATGGTCGCCCCGATGCAACCGACGAGCAAATCCGCAGCGCCGCCATCAACGCCCAGGCCGATGGCTTCATCAGCCAACTGAGCGATAAGCATGGCCATTGCGGCTACGACACCCTGGTCGGCGAGCGAGGTATCAAACTATCGGGCGGCCAGCGTCAACGCGTCGCAATTGCCCGGGTGATGCTCAAGAACGCCCCGATCCTGCTGCTGGACGAGGCCACTAGCGCGCTGGACTCGGAAGTCGAAGTGGCCATCCAGGAAAGCCTCGATGACATGATGCAGGGCAAGACCGTGATTGCCATCGCCCATCGCCTGTCCACGATTGCGGCCATGGACAGGCTCATCGTCATGGATGACGGGCGCATCATAGAACAAGGCACCCACACGGAACTGCTCGGGAAAAACGGTACCTATGCGCGGTTGTGGCATCACCAGAGCGGCGGATTTCTGGGCGAGGATCAAGGGGTGGTTGAGGCAGTGGAATAGGCATGGGCGGTTTGGGCGATCATTGACCGCCCGAAGCAGCCCTTGATGTCCGTTTTTCGTCGCCCTATGTTATTGGCATTCATGGAGGATTCTGACTGATGGCACGTGTGGGTTTGATACTGACACCCGGTTTTGCGGACTGGGAATATGCTTTCATCGCAGGGACTGCCTCTCCTTTTTACGGGATCGACACCAGGTTTTTCACTTCTGCCACAGGGCAATTCCGCTCGCAGGGTGGATTGGCCGTAACGGTCGATAGCAGTTTGCAACAATGCCTGGACTGGAAGCCGGACGTTGTCGTCGTCATTGGAGGAATGATCTGGGAACGTGCAGAAGCGCCCGATATTCGAGACTTTCTTCATGCCAGTCGCTCAAGCGGCGCGACGATTGCCGGTATCTGCGGGGGAACGCTGGCGCTTGCGAGGGCCGGCTTGCTCGACACGGTTGCTCATACCTCGAACAGCGCAGAGTTCTTGCAACACAATGCCGTAGGTTATGCAGGGCAGGCGCTTTATCGAAGCAGCCCGGTAGCCGTGGTCGTAGACCGCATCATAACGGCTCCAGGCCCCGCACCCGTTAGCTTCACCTGCGCAGTGTTCGAAAGCGCCGGGTTATCTGCAGAGGTCATTTCTCAATTCAGGTCAATGTTGGCAGCGGAACATGGGTGACTGCTTCGTCCTGAGAGGGTTTTGAGTGGCCGTTCATGGCAGATTTCTGACGGCCACGACCGACAGGAAACGCTTGATTTCTCCGGCTCTTCGTTGACCGTGCAGGTTGGAAACTCACCGTCTGGGAAAGTTTTTCAACCCCGCCCGTAAAATATCGCCCCAGCGCCGCACCAGATAATTGTGCTCATCCATCACCGAGTTCCACACGGCGATATGGCCCATGCGCTGCTCATAGGAACCACCATCGCGCACGTCACCAATGTCAATCAGCGGCAAACCATCACTGCCCAGTAACTCCTCCCGCGCCGGTTGACCGGCGTACCAGTAATCCCACTCGGCACTGCTCAGATGGTCGCGGCTGCGCGCCGGGTTGCCGATGTAGTAACCCTGGCGCGCCATCACCGCGCCGGGCCAGCCAGACAACCACCAATTGAGGTAGGCGTAGGCCGCATCCAGCACCGGGCCCTGGGCGTGGCGCGACAATGACAAACCGCCGAACCAGGCGCGGTAACCCTCGCGAGGCACTGCCAGACGGTATTTCACCCCAGCGCGATGCAGGCGCATCAACGTCGGCGACCACAGGCTCTGGATATCGATGTTCGGACTGAGCATCAATTGCGCGGCCTCCTCGTCATCGGACCAGAACGCCGCGAAGTGACCTTCCTTCTGTTTGCGCACCAGGATATCGGCCAGCACATCGATCTCTTCGATGCTCATATTGCCGATGTCCTTGAAGCGCGCCAGTCCCGCGCCCTGCACCGCCAGCGCGGCATCCAGGGCACCGATGGCAGCGTCGCTCTGCAGTGCGGTGCGCGCGCGCCAGGCCGGGTCCAGCAGCCAGCCCCAGCTTTCGTTGTCGGGGCGAAAACCCTCGGGCAAGCGCTCGGGGCGGTAGGCGAAACTGTCGGCGTTATGGGTCAGGGGTAGCATGCTGATGCGCTCGGTGACCGTGCTGCCGAGGCTGCCATCGTGCTGCACGAACAAGCGCTCGCTAGGCACGCTGCCACTGCCCAATCGATCATTCGCGGACAGGCGGCCGCGCTTGGGCAGGTCGTTGATCTCATGCCACAACGCAATGCGCCGCGTGTCGATGGGCTGGATCGCCCGGGCCGGCCATACGAAGTCGACGTTATGGAACCATTGATCGTACAGGTCATAGCTGTCGGGCTGCATCACCGCGATGCGCTGGGCCTGCTCGACATCGTGCACCTGGTACACCAAGTGAATGCCCAATTCCTGTTCGGCACGAACACGCAGGCATTCGAGCAAGGTCACTGAAGTGCCGAGGACGCGGAGTGTGATCATGCGGCGAACCGCTGAGAGAACACGGCAAAGGAGCGCCGCAGCAGCGCGGGGTCGAGACCACGCAGGATGAACACCAGGCGCGATTGCCGATCCGTGCCCGGCCAGGCAGGCAAGTGCACGGGGGCATGCAGGCAATGCTGCACACCATGAATGACGATCGGGGCGTTACTGCTGTTCACGTTGAGCAGTCCTTTGACACGTAGAATTCGTTCGCCGTGGCATCTTAACAGCATCGACAACCAAACCCCGAAGCCGACCCAATCCAACGGCTGGTCGAAAGTCAGGCTGCACACTTGCGCGGCGCCGTGGGTGGCGCTGGTACTGCGATGCAGTTGCCAGCGACTGACTTCCACTGTCGGTTCGGCGCTGCGCAAACCTTCACCCAGCAACAGTTGATCGCCGCTATGGACGTCACAGGTATTGAGGACCGGCGTACCGGCATTGAGCGCTTGCAGGTGCGCGTGCAGTGGGGCGCAGTCCTCCACCAGGTCGGTCTTGCTCAACAGCAAGCGGTCCGCGGCGGCGACCTGGGCCAGCCATTCCGGATGCAAGCGCTCTTGCAGAGTGGCGTGGCTGGCATCCACCAGGGTAATCACCAGGCCGATATGGAAACGCCCGCGCAGTTGCGCGTCGTTGTTCAAGGTGGCGAGGATCGGAGCCGGGTCGGCCAGGCCGGTGGTCTCCAGGATGACCCGTTTGAACGCCGGGATTTCGCCGCGCTCACGGCGTTGCAACAGGCCGAGCAATGCCTCCTTGAGTTTGCCACGAATCGAGCAACAGACGCAGCCACTGGGCAGCAGCACGGTATCCGGGGCGACTTCTTCCACCAACAGGTGATCGATGCCGACGTCGCCGAACTCGTTGATCAGCAAAGCCGTATCGCCGAGGCTTTCGCCTTGCAGCAGGCGCTTGAGCAAGGTGGTTTTGCCGCTGCCGAGAAAGCCGGTGATGACATTGAGAGCGATGCTCATACGGCTGACTCCAAGTGATCCAACAGATGCGGGTCCAAGGGATCCAACGGGCGACCGAGCATGATTTCGGCCGCTCGCCAGAGCTGATCCAGGCCACTCGCCAGCGCTTGCTTACCGGTCGCGCCGAGCAGCAGGTAAGAGGCGCCCTGAAAGTCTTCGACCTTGAGCCGGAACACCGCCAGTACCTGATTGATCGCGGCGATGCGGCGCAGGCGTTCGCGGCGCCTGGGCAGCTCATCGCTCAGGGGATCGCTCCAGTGCAGATCCTCGCCGAGCAAACCGCAGAGTCCACACATGGCTACACCTCACTCATGGCATGACATCGCCGGAATTCGGGCCGAGGGTCTGGCCAACGAACAGGTTGCCACCCGGCTCGCTGGCCAGCAGCACGGCGGTGGGCGCCACTTCATCCGCCAGGCCGAACCGACCGAGGGGCAACTCGGCGGCCTTGGCGCGTTTCCAGTCAGCGCTGATCCCGGCGACCAATGGCGTTTCAATCGGCCCCGGAGCGATGGCATTGACCAGTACGTTGTCCTTGGCGACTTCCAGCGCCAAGGACTTGGTGAAACCGATGACCCCGGCCTTGGCCGCGGCGTAATGGGTAAGCTCGGCGCCGCCCTTGATGCCCAGTTGCGAGGCCACGTTGATGATCCGCCCCCAACGCTGGGCGAGCATATGCGGCAAGGCGCGCTGGCTGGCGACGAATACGCTGGTAAGGTCGACGCGCAGCATGTCGTTCCACATCTCGATCGTGAGGTCGACGCAACGTGCCTGGGTGAGCATGCCAGCGTTATTGACCAAAACGTCGATGCCGCCGAAGTGCTCGACGCAACGGTCGACACCGGCCTGGGCGCCTTCGACGGTGCCTACATCGGCGAGGCACTCCACCACTTCGGCGCCGAGGTTGCGGCAGGTGATCGCGGTTTCGGTGAGGCTGACGGCATTGCGGTCGGCCAGCACCAGGCGCGCGCCTTCAGCCGCATAGGCACGGGCAATGGCAGCGCCGATACCGCTGCCGGCGCCGGTGATGACGGCGCGGCGGTTGATAAGTTGAGGCATGTAGAATCTCCTGAAGCAAACACAGGTCCCAGGTGGGAGCGGGCTTGCTCGCGAATGCGGTCTGTCAGTCACACCTGATTTATCTGAAACACCGCATTCGCGAGCAAGCCCGCTCCACATTTGAATTGAGTACAGTCAGTCGGGCCAGCGTACGGTCAGGCCACCGTCGATGACGATGCTCTGCCCGGTCAGGTAACTCGACGCATCACTGGTCAGGAACTGCACCAATGAAGCCACTTCATCCGCGCGCCCTACCCGCCCCAACGGGATCGCCCTCGCCGCCTTGGCCAAACCTTCCGGACCCAGTGAGTTTTTCACATCCAGTGACTGTGGCGTCTCGATCAACCCTGGGATCACCGCATTGCAACGAATGCCCTTTGCTGCCAACTCCACCGCCAGCGAACGACACAAGCCCGGCACGCCGGCCTTGGCCGCTGCGTAATGGCTGTGCTCTTGCCAGCCATACACGCCGCCGGCAATCGACGAAATCGCTACCAACGCACCGCCCTCGCCCATATGCCGAGTCGCCGCGCGAAAGGTACGCATCACTCCCGTCAGGTCAACGTTGAGCATCTCGTCCCACAGCGCATCGCTCATTTCCAGCAACGGTGCACGGCGCAGCAAACCAGCGTTCGCCACGGCGTAATCCAGGCGGCCGAAGCGCTGCACGGCGTGTTCGGCCAGTGCATCCACCGAGGCGGTATCACCCACATCCAGCGGCAACATCAGGCACTCGCCACCGGCTTCTTCCACCAAGGCCACCGTGGCCTGCGGGTCATGGGGATCGGCCGGGTAATACCCGCCGACGACCGCCACACCATTGCGCGCATAGACCACAGCGAGGGCTTGGCCGATGCCGCTAGCGGCACCGGTAATCAAGGCAACTTTACGGCTCATCTGAAGATCCTCACTGAACGGTTTCCGGACGCACGTGGCGTGCGGCGAACATCAGCGCACCGGACAAGAAGCACGGCACAGCACCGAACCACAGTGCGGCGGTCTGCCAGTCACTGCCGGCGGACAACACCTGAGTGGCGCCAAACCCTGCGACCACCGCGCCAATCGGGCCCATGGCATGGATGATCGCGCCACCGGTGGCGCGGATGCTGGTAGGGAAACTTTCACTGATAAAAAACAACGCCGCCGAATAGGGCCCGATCAGGAAGAACAGGCCCAGGCTGTACAGCCCGACCACCATCGCCATGTTGCTCGGGCCGAACAGCATCCCGGCAAACGACAGGCCGCCAAGCATCCAGCCCAGGCCAATCACGTTGCGGCGGCCAATCTTGTCGCCCATCCAGCCGTGGCTGAGGTAACCGCAGTAACCCACCAGGTTCGACAGCACCAGGATGATCAGCGAGTTCTCGAAGGAGATGTGGTGCACGCTGACGATCACTGAAGTACCGAGCACGCTGAACACCTGGATCGCCGCCCAGTTGAGCAACAACGCGGCGCCGATCACCAAGGTGGCGCGACGGGCCGGACCACGGAACGCGGCCTTGAGGCCGGCCTTGCTGTGTTCGTCGTAGTCCACGCCGTAAGTCACGGCGACGTTTTGCGCTTCTTTCACCGCGCCGTTTTTACGCAACTCAGTGATACGCTGATGGATCTGAAACTGCGGGCTCTCCTTGAGCTTGCGCGCCAGGATCGCAATCACCACCGCCGGGATCGCGGCGAAGATGAAGCAGCCCCGCCAGCCGATGATCGGCAGCAGCAGCGCGGTCAAACCCGCCGCGATCAACGCACCGACTGGCCAGCCGCCCTGCACCAGGCTGTAGATAAAGCCGCGACGTTTGGTCAGCCGCGGGTCTTGCGAGGCGCCATACAACTCGGTCAAGTAGGTGGCGTTGACGGTTTCTTCGGCATAGCCCAGGCCGCCCAACGAACGGATCAGAATCAGCGGCGACTTGCCCCACGCCCCGCCAATCGCGGTGAGCGCCGAGCACAGGGCGGAACCGGCCACCGTGAAGATAATCCCTTTGCGCCGCCCCAGCTTGTCGACGATCGGGCCGATGGCCAACGCAACGACGGCGGTACCCACCGCCACCCAGGTCGCGATTTCGGCCTGCTCCACTTCACTCCAACCAAAGTGCCGGCCGATCTCGGGTAGCAAGGTACCGAACAGGATGAAGTCATACACCGCAAACACCCAGGCGAAGAAGGCGATCCAGGTGGCGAAGCGGACTTCCTGGGACGTCAGTTGCCGGGGTTTCCAGCCAGTCAGGTCAAGCTTGTTGTAGATAGACATGAATCGCGCCTCGGAAGGTGGGTGGGTATCAGGTACGCGGCTGGCGGCGGATAAAGTCGTCGGCGATTTCGTCGAAAGTGACGAAGCGCACGCCGGTATGGCTCTGGATGTGTTCGATCAGACGCTCAAGCATCAGCAACACTTGCGGCCGACCGGATACATCGGGGTGGATGGTCATGGTGAACACCGCGTATTCATGCTCGCGGTAGACCCAGTCGAATTGGTCGCGCCACATTTCCTCGAGATGGCGCGGGTTGACGAAACCGTGACTGTTGGGGGCCTTTTTGATGAACATCATCGGCGGCAAATCGTCGAGGTACCAGTTGGCCGGGATCTCCACCAGATCGGTTTCTTCACCGCGCACCAGGGGTTTCATCCAGGTGTCGGGGTGCTGGCTGTAGTCGATCTTGGTCCAGCTGTCGCCCTTGCGCACGTAGTAGGGGTGGAAGTCGTTGTGCATCAGGCTGTGGTCATACTTGATGCCTTTTTTCAGCAGCAGCTCGTTGGTGACCTTGCTGAATTCCCACCACGGCGCGACGTAGCCGGTGGGTCGTTTGCCGGTGACCTGGGTGATCAGCTCGATGGATTTATCGAGGACGATTTCTTCCTGCTCGGCGGTCATGGCGATGGGGTTTTCATGGCTGTAGCCGTGCACGCCGATTTCATGGCCGGCGTCGGCCACCGCCTTCATCTGCTCGGGAAAGGTTTCCATCGAGTGGCCGGGGATAAACCAGGTGGTACGTAAGCCGTAACGCTCGAACAGCTTGAGCAAGCGCGGGGCGCCGATTTCGCCAGCGAACAGGCCGCGGGAAATATCGTCAGGCGAATCCTCCCCACCATATGAGCCCAGCCAGCCTGCCACGGCGTCTACATCGACGCCGAAGGCGCACAGAATTTCTTTAGCCATCATTGTTCTCCTGCGGATTTATCAATCAGTCATGGGATTTTTCAGGGCTGGCGCAACGCGGCTTCCACTGCCAGCGCCGCGCGCAACAATCGAAAGTCTTCGCCCGCAGGCGCGCTGATCAACATGCCGGTGGGCAAACCGAGCGCATCGCAGCCGCTCGGCAGGGACACGCCCGGCAGATCCAGCAAGCTACCGGGCATGGTCAGGCGCAACGTAGCGAGATTGGTGCGCACGAACAGTTCGTCGTCGGCCTCCAATGGCGCCAGGGGTGGCGCGACATGGGATACGCTTGGCGTAATCAAAAACGCCCCATCCAGCTCATCGGCGATTTGTTGCTGCAGCCGGTCGCGTGCGCTGTAGAGGTTGACCAACTGGCTGGCGGGGAATGTACGTGCGCTTTCCAGACGGCGCCGCACGCGCGGGTCGAGTCGGGCGGCCGCCTCGCTGTCGAGCAGCGGCTGATGCAACGCGAAAGCTTCAGGGGCGCCAAGCCAGCCTTGTTGCTCGATGAGATGGAGCGTCGCTTGGAAGGCTGGCGAAGGCCGCAGGTCAATCTGCGCACCGTGAGTTTTCAACACGCTCAAGCAGTTCAGCAGGTTGTCACGCACCGCAGGTTCTACGCGTGGATCATCAAGGACCGACGGGTCAACCCAAAAACGCTGCCCTGCCAGACCGCGGGGGATGAGTGAGGTCGACTTCGTACGCCCGCACAGGATGTCGTCGATAGCCAAGGCATCGCGCACGCTGCGCGTCAAAGGCCCCACGCTGTCGAGGGTATGTGCAAGCGGGAAGACACCTTCACGGCTATAGCGCCTGCAACTGCTGCGAAATCCCACCACCCCATTGAAGGCCGCTGGAATTCGGATAGACCCAGCGGTATCCGTGCCCATCGCAATCGGCACGATTCCCGCCGCGACCGCGACCGCTGAGCCTGAGGACGAGCCACCCGGAATGCGTGGCTGGTCGAGTCCGACAGGATTGTGCGGCGTTCCAAAATGGGGATTGAGTCCAAGGCCCGAGTAAGCAAACTCGCTAAGGTTCGTTTTCCCGACACTGACCATTCCGGCTCGTGCCAGCAGACCTACGACATTGGCGTCGAGCAGCGCTGGCGTAATGTCGCGGCGCACGGCTGCGCCTGCGGTAGTTGGACTGCCTGCGACGTCGAACATGTCCTTCCAAGCAATGGGAACGCCATCCAGGGCGCTTGCCGGTTGTCCGGCCTTCCAGCGCGCAGCTGATGAATGGGCTTCGCGAAAGGCACGCGCCGAACAAAGAGAGATGAACACGTCATCGACTTCCGCCACCCTGGCCAGCATTTCTTCCAACGCCTTGACCGGGTCGCTGCTACCCGAGGCGAATGCATCCGCCATGGCCAATGCATCGGCTTCAAGCGGTAATTGAGGACTGGCGTAGGACATCTGATCCACCAAAAACGTATTCATTATTAAAATGTACGTTTTATACAGCAGATAGCGTGCCAAACTGAGTGCTTAAGGAACGCCAAGGCGAAAGCAATCCGCGTCTAGCCTACGGACTAGACGCCTTTCCAAACGGGTAGATATTCCATTTTGCGGAGCCTTTTATGCGGGACCAGCCAGCAACACAAATAATGTACTAATTAAAAAATATCCGTTTTGGTGCAGAACAGTAACAACGGCCCCAGGAACGCGCACAAAGGACGTGGTCCACGGTGACAACCGACTTGTGCGAGAATCTTCCCCCGCCTTTCGAGAAGCGTATGAGATCGATGACCGCCGAGGATTACCGCACTGCATCCCGCTACGCCATGATCCGCCAGGTCCTGCGCAACGCCATCGTTGATGGAGAGGTGGCCCAAGGACTTGTCCTGCTCGAAGCGCCTCTGGCCGACCTGTTCGGAACCAGCCGCGTACCGGTGCGCAAAGCATTGGACCTGTTGCATAAGGAAGGCTTGATCAGTCGATTCGATGGTCGTGGTTATCTGGTCAACCCAAAGGGGGTTGAAGTGGAGCCACTGCGGCTGGCCGTAACCCACAAGCAACTCGGTCTTGATAGCAGCGAAGAACTGGTCGATACCCGGCCGCTGGGCGAGCGGATGTTCGACGAGATTGGTTCGGCCTTATCGACCTGTATTGCTTTCGGGCACTATCGACTCGACGAGCAAATGGCCGCCGAGCATTACGGCGTCAGTCGGGCGGTGATACGCGAGGCATTGATGCGTCTGCGTGACCGCGGCCTGGTGGAAAAGGAACCCTACTCCCAATGGCTGGCCGGCCCGCTCACCGCCAGGGAGATCACCGAAGACTACGAGCTGCGCGCGTGCCTTGAACCTGAGGCGTTACGCCAGAGCGCACCCGGGCTCAGCCGGGGATCCCTTGAAGCCATGCTGTCGCGGGTTAAAGAGGCACAGAGCAACCTACGCTGCAGCCTGGCATGCATCGAGCAACTTGAAGAAGACCTGCATTACCACTGCCTCGCCGGAATAAACAATCGCAAGATCGCTACGCTGATCCGGCAGGCCCAGAGCCCCAGGATCATCAGTCGGATTTTTTACAGTCAGTTGGGCCTCGGCCCCGACGAAGCCATGCTGGCCGAACACCGTTTGATTTTAGAGTTGCTATTGCATGGCGCATTCGACGCAGCAGCGCTGAACCTCAAGGAACATCTCCACCGCGCCCGCCAACGCATGTTGCAACGGTTGAAAGTTCTGTCAGTGCTACCTGAGCAACAGGTGCCGGAATATCTGACCAAACTGAGCTGAAAGCAGGTTCAGCGGAAATCGGCTGCAATTGCTCATCGAACTCATCAAGTGAGACGAATGAAAGCGCTTGCAGTGTGTCCAGTGAACGCAGGTGCTGTCGATACATCGCCAACTGAGTGACACGTGCTTCCTGGGAAATGTACGGTACGTGATAGGCAACAAAGGTCGCAAGCACAGTCATCCCGGTATAGGCCAACGTTCCACGCAAGATAGGCCGGAGCATGTCATTGAGTTCACCGTGCACGCCGCCGCTCACCAACATGTGTGGTTGGCCGCCGACAGTAATGGCGAGCATGGCCTTCTTGCCAGCCAGGCCGCCCTGGTCGTAAAAACGCTTTCCGCCATAGCAGACACCAGAAACCAATACCCGGTCTATCCAGCCTTTCATGATCGCCGGCATCGAGAACCAATAGATTGGGAAGTTGAAGATCACCAGATCGGCCTTCAGCAACTTGTCCAGCTCCGCCTGGATATCCGGCGCCAGTGTGTGTTGCGAGCAATTGTGACGCTGCTCCAAGGCATACGTCAGGTACTCGGAATTGACGCGGCTGCCAAAGTCATCCGCGCTGGCGACCGGATTCCAGCGCATGGCATACAGGTCAGACACTTCGACAGAGTGCCCTTGCCCCCGCAGTTCTTCGACCGCCAGATCTTTCATGGCTGCATTGAACGATTGCGGCTCGTTGTGCGCATGGATGATGAGAATGTGCATTGGGCAGCGCTCCATTGGGCTCGGGTTGGCCAGCCCATCAACCGGTGATGTCTTTACCGAAGATGGCACGTGCGATGACTAGCTTCTGAATCTCATTGGTACCCTCATAGATTTCGGCGATCTTGCAATCGCGATAGATCTCTTCGACACGGTAGTGCGAACCATCCGCCGCGAGCTCGCGCATAAAGCCATAGCCACCAAAGATCTGTACCGCGTCGCGGGCAAATTCACCGGCAAGGTTGGTGCCGTACCATTTGGCCATCGCGGCCTCGGGCTCCGGGAAAGCGAGTCCTTCGTCCATGCGCAACGCCGCCTTGAGATACAGATTGCGGGCGTTCTCGATTTCAGTGGCGCGCTCGGCCATCTTGAACTGCCAGTGTTGGAACTGTGCAATGGCTTTGCCAAACGCCCGACGCGTCTTGAGCCGCGCGATACTGTGATCAAACAATGCCTGAGCCATGCCGGTCCCGCTGGCGGCAATCCCGATGCGTCCGAACGTCAGTGTTTGCAAGGCTATCTTGAGACCTTCACCGGGCTGGCCCACGACGTTCGCCGTGGGTACTTTGACGTTGTCGAAGTAGATATCCGCCGTCAGCTGGCCATGATTGCCCATTTTTTTGTCGGGTTCGCCAACACGTACACCTGGCCAATTCAACTCGACCACCAGCTCAGTCATGCGCGCGCCATCGACACAGAGCAATACGACGAAGTCGGCAACTGGGGCGTTGGAAATGAAACGCTTGCGGCCGTTGACGATGTAGCCGTCCTCGGTGCGCGTAGCGTGGGTGCCCATGGCTTCAACGCTCAAGTCGGTACTGGCATCCGGCTCGGTAGTCGCGAAACTCCCGATCTTGTCGCCGTTGAGCAAGGGCTTGAGATAACGTTGCTTGATTGAGTCCGACCCATGGTTCAGCGCATTACCCGCGAGGATGCAATGCACGTCCACGATGGCGGCCACCGAGTTCGAATGGTAGGCCAGCTCCTCGATCATTACCGCAGTGGCTGCGGTGGGGTATTTGAGACCCCGTCCGCCAACTTCGGCGGCAAAGGGAATGCCGAATAAACCTGCCTTCGCCATCTTGGCGAACAAGTCACGCGGGAACGCTGCAACGGATTCCTCGGTGTGGCCAATGGCGTAGGCCGCCGGGGCGACATGCTCATCAACGAAGCGTCGAATCTCTTGGCGCAGAGTCAGGATTTCCTGCGGGGTATCCAGGTCGTGATACAGGCGATCCTGGTGACGCGCAACAGTCGCATTGACCGGAGTGTTGGCAAGAAGGGTCATGGTTATCTCTTCTGTAGTCTGGGAAGCAACGTGGGTGAACAGTAGGCAACCTGATGGGATGGCGTAATAGGCAAAAACGACTGTAAATATGCGAATATCGCCATCTCCTGATAAAAGGGTTCTGCTATGACCACCGTTGCGATTCTAGGGTTTGACGATTCCTATGCCTCCGTAGTCGGAGGGTTTGCCGACATGCTGCAGGTCGCCAACGCGCACATGTCAAAACAGGGGATGCCGTCGTCGGGGCTTTTTGAATGGCACTTCATATCGCAGAACGGCCGGCCTGTGCGCGCGAGCAATGGCCTCGAGCTTGGCATGCGGGCGCTGCCGAAGAACCAGCATTATGATTTGGTCTTTATTCCCAGCCTGCATTATCGCGGCTGGCAACATTTCCAGGGCTTCCTGGAAAAACAGGGGGCTGTGCGTGACTGGCTGGTTAAGCAATGGAGAAATGGCGCATGGTTGTGCGCAAATTGCACGGGCACGTTTCTACTTGCCGAGACGGGGTTGCTTGATAACCAAGTGGCGACCACCACGTGGTGGCTCGAGGAGCATTTCCGCAGCAGATTCCCGAAGGTTGATCTGCAAATGCGTCCAGTGGTGACTGAATCTGACCGTCTGGTATGCGGTGGCGCACATGCCACATTTTTGCTGCAAGCGGTTCACGTGCTTAACAAATTCGCCGGAGAGGCCATCGCCAGGCAATGCGCCCGCAGCATGCTGATCGATTTGACCCAAACGACGCAGACACCTTTCCAGCCGCTTATCGCCGACAAGACCCACAATGATCCGTTGATTCAACGCGCGCAAAAGTGGCTTCAGGAGCACTTGGTGGAACAGGTACGCATGACTGACCTGGCGCAGAAGTTGGCCGTCAGCGAACGTACATTGATACGCCGCTTCAATAAGGTGCTTGAGCAGTCACCGCTCACTTACCTGCAGAACCTGCGCATTGATACGGCGCGAGCTTTGCTGGAGGCCGGCGACCTGAGCACCGAGCGAATTGCTCACTATGTCGGCTACAGTGATATCAGCTCGTTTGCACGCCTGTTTCGTGAGCGCGTGGGATTCACTCCGGGCGCTTATCGAGCCAGGTTTCAGTTACCCATGGAGGACTGACCAAGCACTGTCGCCAGCAAGGAATGGCTTGCCAGAAATGTGGCGACTCGCTCAATGACCTCGTCCGGCCGGGAATCAGCAAAAAAATGTCCGCCCGCTATCGCAGAAGCCTCCATCATCGTGCAGCGATCCACCCAGGTGGCGGGTAAATCATAGTGCTTGGCCATCGCACCTGAGGCGCCATAGAGGATCAGCGCGGGCGCGGTGATGCGTCGTCCGGAATCGGATACATCGTCCGCCAGATCTACAGTGAGTGCGGCTCGATAGTCGTGGCAAAACCCAGCGATCGTTGCCGGATCACGCCAGGCTTTCCGATACGCCGCCAGTTGGTCAGCATCAAAATCCTCCGGCCCTGCGGCACCCCAGCCGAAAAGGCAGCTCTCGAAAAAGAAATCGGGATCCGCCGCAATCATGCGCTCCGGAAAGGGTGCGGGCTGAGAAAGAAAAAACCAATGCCAGTAACTGTGGGCTATGTCCTTGCGCAGATCTGTCAGCATCACAGCCGTAGGAACGATGTCCATCAGTGTGACGCTCGCCACCACGTCTGGATGATCCAGTGTCATCCTGTAGGCCGTGCGCGCGCCACGGTCGTGTCCAACAAGATGGAACCGTTCATGTCCGAGCACACGCATCAGTCCGACCTGATCCGCGGCCATGGCGCGAAATCCGTAATTTGACAGATCCGCTTGAAGCGGCGGCTTATCCGATGCCCCATACCCACGCAAATCAGCACAGACAACCCGATAGCCACGCGCGACCAACCCAGGTGCGATACGTGCCCAGAGCGCCATGGTCTGCGGAAACCCGTGGAGCATCAGGATGGGTTCGCCTTTACCCGCTGCAACACAGGCAATTTCCACATCACCTACAGTAATCTGGTGCGTTTCGAAGTTTTCGAACATGGGGTCGTCTCGTTATTTCACAGATAATGAATGCTTTCATCGTATTTCCTTACTCCTGGCGTACCCAGGTCTGTGAGCGCCCCAGCAGCGGCGTGCCAATGTAGCCGCGCACGCTGAGTTTTTTACCGTTGTCGATCAGGTGGACTTTACTGCTATAGACCTTGCCGTTATCCGGATCGAGGATTTCGCCATCGGTGTATTCTTCGCCGTCCTTGCGCAAACCGGTGAGAATGGTCAGGCCTACAATCGGCGCATTCTTGTTCACGCCATCACATTTACCGCACTTCGGATTCGGGTCTTCGCTCGGGGCGGGAAACGCTTTTTCGATAACGCCCTTGAGAGTGCCATCGGACTCGGTGATTCGAATCAATGCCCTCGGCTTGCCACTGACGTCGTCGATGTTTTGCCACAGACCAACGGGCGAATTATCGTCTGCCCACAGTGCCGATGACATGACTGCTGCTGCCAGGGCGAGTCCGAAGACACCCGCTTTTTTAAGAGTACGCATTGCCTGAATCCTCGTGATTGAGCGGATGTTCATTGATTCCAGTCGTGCCAGACATATAACACTGTTATTTGATTAACATAACGCCGTTATGGCAGTATTGCAACATGACCACTGATAACTCACCCCCTAATGCCCCCACCCGCCTCGTCGAGGCAACCATCCGTGTGCTTGCGACTAGCGGCCCGTCCGAGGTCAAGGCCCGTTCGGTAGCGAATGAAGCCGGCCTGTCGACGATGGGGGTTTACACACACTTCGGCGGCGTACCGGAACTTCTACAAGCTGTCGCTGACGAGGGATTCAAGCGGTTGGCTGCAGTCTTCAAGCGTGTGCCAATCACCGATGATCCGATAACCGACTTATGTGCGATGCTCCTGGCTTGCCGAGACCTTGCACGAAGCAATCCCCATCTGTACGACTTAATGTTTGGCCTTTCGATTGACGGCAGATATAGCCCCTCACGAGGTGCCATGAAGTCGATTACGGATGGGCAATCGGACGCCTTCAAGGCGACATACGCGATTCTGGTCAACGCATGCGCTCGCTTGGTTGATGCCAAATGCGTTCGCAAAATCGATCCTGCCCTCATCGCGCCACAGCTGTGGAGTGCCGCGCATGGATTCATCATGCTCGAACTCGCTGGCCACTTCGCAGGCACGGCCAATCCCGCTTCGCAGATCCTGGTAGCGACGTGTAACAACATTGTTGTCGGCTTGGGAGCGAAGCGCGAAAAAGTGGAATCTTCCACCGCTGGCGTCATTGCCGGGTAGGCAACTCCTCACCTCGCTCATGAACACCTTCCTTATTGCGGGCCTGTGGAATCTGCGCCATTGCGTACTCGGCGAGTGCCGTGATGGTCAGCGCAGGATTAACCCCAGGATTTGCAGGCATCGCAGCGCCGTCACACACCAACATGTTCTGGTAACCAAATACGTGTAGGTTCTGATCAATCACGCCGCTTCGGGCATCGGCGCCGATCACGGCACCGCCCAGCACATGGGCTGTTGTCGGAATGTTGCCCAGCGCTTCCAGTACGTTGCTCTGAGCAATACCGCCGGTGTGCCTGGCCAACCATTGAGCTGCCTGGTTGCCCATCTCGATGTAAGTCGGATTTGGCTTGTCGCGATTCTGCTCGGTGACAAGGCGGTAGCCGCGACCCAGCCAACGCTTGCTGGGGCGAAGTGCGATCGCATTGTCCAATGTCTGCATCACTAACAGCATCACCATGCGTCGGCTCCAGCCCCATGGCCATAGCGACTTGAGCCATCGCGCTGGGTGCAACACGATATTCCCCAGCCACTTCAGCGGCCGCGTCACGCGGCTACCCTTACCGACCAGCAACGTGCAAAGCAAACTGAGGAAGTCGGCGTTGCGACCGTAGGTGAGAAACTCGATGTGGGTATTCTGATCGACGTGCACACTGCTGCTGGCGGTCACATCGTTCCAGGTCTTGCGGTCCTCGGGCAAGCGCACGTTCAGAACCGATTCGCTGTTGGTGCGCACCAGTTCACCAAGGCGATCGCTGACCCGGGGCAACGAGCCGCCGTGCTTGCAGTTGGCCAATAATTCGTTGGTACCGAGAGCCCCGCCGGCGAAGATCACTCCGCGGGCGGTGTAAGTACGGCGATCACGGGCGAACCAGGCGCCGGGACGCTGGGTGGTCACACGGTAGCCGTCACTACCATCGGCTGCCCCGAGTGGGCTCACATCAACGACCTCACGCTCTGCCAATATCTGCACGCCGCGTTTCTCTGCGAACCACAGGTAGTTTTTCACCAGCGAGTTCACGGCACCGACGCGGCATCCCACCATGCAGGCGCCGCAACGTATACACCCGGTACGGTCAGGCCCTTCCCCACCGAAATAGGGGTCCTTGACGGTTATGCCCGGTTCGCCAAAGAACACTCCAGTGGGTGCTCGAGTGAATGTGTCTTCGGTTCCGAAGTGTTGCGCCATCTTCCGGGCCAGTTGCTGGTTCGTCGAGTCGAATGGCACCGTCTGTACCCCAAGCATGCGTTCGGCCGTATCGTAGTGAGGCTGCAATAGCCTTTCCCAGTGGCCAAGCTCCCGCCACTGCACGTTTTCGAAGAACTCTGGCTTGGCGCGGTACAACACACCGCCATACACGGTGCTGCCGCCACCGACACCCGACTGGCTGGGAAAAAAGACATGGCGAAACAGCGACATGCGCATGATGCCCTTCAAACCCAACGCGGGTGCCCACAGATACTTGTTGAACTGCCAGGCCGACTTGGGGAGGTCTTCGTCGCGATAGCGACGGCCGCGCTCGAGTACCCCGACGCGATAGCCTTTCTCCACGAGGCGCAGCGCCGAGACGCTGCCGCCAAATCCCGATCCGATCACCAGCCAGTCGAAGTCTGCGCTTTTCATGATATGTCCCCTTCTACGTGCCGATTGCCTTGCGCCTAAAGTCCATCAGGTCATTACCTGTCAATCGACATATTCGGTCCACATCTTGCGCAGCCTCAGCTTGTCGACTTTGCCCACGGCATTCTTTGGCAGGCTGTCGATGATGTTGATCGTGTAAGGTCTTTTGTAACGCGTCAGCCGGTCAGCGCAGTGCTCGCTCAAGCCCTCCTGGGTACCGGCGAATCCCGCACGAAACGCGACGTAGGCCAGCACAATTTCGCCGAAGGTCTCGTCGGGAACACCGATCACTGCTGCTTCGAGAACGCCTGGAAATTCGAACAACACATCTTCGATCTCCTTCGGATAGATGTTCTCTCCACCACGAATGATCATCTCTTTAAGGCGTCCGACGATGGCCAGATAACCGTCTTCGTCGATCCGACCAATGTCGCCGGTGTGCAGCCAGCCATCAACGATGGTCTTCGCTGTTTCCTCGGGCTTGCCAAGGTAACCACGCATGACGTTAGGACCTTGAACCAGCACCTCGCCAGTGGCGCCCTGCGGCAAATGCACACCGTTCGGGTCGGCGATTGCAACGCGTTGCCCGATGAAGGGCAGCCCGACCGTACCGACCTTGCGTAGGCCGTCGAAGGGGTTGATGGTCGAAGCGCACGTGCCTTCGGACAGGCCATATCCCTCAAGCAGCGGAAAACCGAAGCGAGCTTCAAATTTTTTCAGTAGTTCCGCCGATGCAGGCGCCGCGCCGCAGATGCCATACCGAAGACTGGAGGTATAAGGTTTGACCTCGCGAGGTAACGCGTTAAGCATTGCGTAGATGGTGGGCACTGCAGAGAAGTACGTGGGTCGAAGCCACTCGACATCCTCAAAAAACGTGTCGACGTTGAAACGCTTGCGAATCGAAACCCGACCACCGCTTGATAGCGGGACGAGCGTGCTCACCACAATGCCGTTTACGTGAAAGAGTGGAAGTATCAATAAACAGTGGTCTGCTGCCGTGACCTTGAGTGAGTTTCGTCCCATTTCCGTCATGGCTTCAATATTGGCGTGATCGAGCATCACGCCCTTCGGCAGGCCGGTAGTGCCACTGGTGTAGATCAGCAGTGCCAGTGCGCCAGGCTCTTCAAAAGGTACGCCGGTGTAGGACGCCCCCGTTTCCAGAATGGCGACAGGCAGGGACTGCAGATTCGGAACTATCACTTCGCCGCTGACGTTGATAAGCAGCTTCGCCCCCGAATCAACCAGTTGATGGGTTGCTTCCTTGCTGGTCAGCCCAGGATTGATCGGCGTAACCGCCGCCCCCAGACGCCAGGCGGCGAACATCGCCACGACAAACTCCACCTGGTTGGGCAACATGATGGCGACGACGTCTCCAACGCCTACCCCCCTATCCGCGAAGACTCCCGCCGCTGCGAGGACCCGGGAATGGAATTGCCGGTTAGTCAGGTTGCTGCTGTCGTCAGCGATGCACAGACCATCGGGCGCTGACACCGCGCGTAAATCTGAAAGCGTGGAAAAACACATTATTGTTGTTCTCTCTGCAAATTGACGAAAACGCTTGAATCAGTAGGGTGAAGAGCCGAGAAGATGTTTCGTCAGGAACTGGGTCTGATCCTTCACCAGTTCTTCGAACGCCTCGCCCATGTAGAACTCGAAATGCCCAGCGGAATAAAGCCTGGTCTCTCCATGCGGCGCCTTGCGCACCAGGGCAATCGTCTGTTCCGGGGGCGTGACGGTGTCAGTGGTGCTGACACAAAACAGGATGGGAAACTTCACCTTGGAGGCCGAGCGTCCGGGTCGATAAGCCATGATCTCCGGGAGCACCCGCGCGGCGACGTGATTGACGAACACCATCCCTTTCGGCACCAAGGCCAGATAACCCGGCAGGGCATCATGGGCATTCATCAAGGCCGGCTGACCGGGTGTGGCAGCGATTGGCACCATCACTGGCGGACGACCCAGCAGCTTGGCCGCAAAATCACGCAAGAGCACCGGGACTACCTGCAGCGATCCCTTCACACCCAGTGCCGCGGCGGAGGCCAGACCGTCGGTAAAGGGGCACTGACTGATGGCAGCCAGTAACTCGGGATGCCGACTGGCCACGGTGATCGCATGCCCTCCCCCAAACGAGCTTCCCCATACGGCAACCCGTCTCCCATCGACATCCGTGCAGCCTTTGACGAAGTCCAGCGCTGCATCCCAATCAGCCAGTTGCCGCTTCACAGACATCAACTGCCTGGGGCGACCACCACTGTCTCCGAAATAACGGTAGGTAAAGGCCAATGTAGCGATTCCCGCAGCGGCGAATCGCTCAGAAAAGGCGTCGAGGCGCATCTCGCGAACCGCACCGAGTCCGTGACCGAGGACTACAATCGGCGGTTTCTCTACTCCGACCGGAAGGTAGAGCCAGGCCGAACAGTAGGTTTCACCCGAGTCAAAGCGGATGTCCTGGCGAGTGAATGGGTAGGAAGGCTGTGACATTTGATTCATTTCCTGCCTCCCCCGCCTTGCAGGGGCAAGGAGCCTTGCTCGAGCGTTTGCTCGAAAATGGCCGGGCTGTAGAACGGCACATTACCGTCGCGAACGGTGCGCTCAAGGTATTCGACCATCAGCGATTGCGCAGTCTCGGAAGGCGAGATCTTGATGAACTCGGTGCGCTCCATGTGCAACCCCTCATCGAGAGTGGCTGATCCGCCGAAGTACACAGCTCGCTTGATAGCCTCAATGGCACCCTTGGGTCGAGAGCCCAGATACCGGGCCAGCTCAATGGCTCGCTCAAGCAGCGCATCCGGAGCAACCACTTCGTCGATATACCCTATTTCGAGCGCTTTGCGTGGCGACACCGGCTTGCCTTCGAGCATCAGCATAAGCGCTCGATGGGCACCGACCAGCCGTGGTAATCGCTGAGTCCCCCCGCCACCGGGAAGGATGCCGAGAAGCACCTCTGGCTGCCCGATGAAGAAATCGCCATCCGCCATCAGACGGGCGTCGCAGGCGAGCGCGAGTTCGCTGCCCAGCCCCAGCGCAGAGCCGTTCAGAGCGGCGATGAAAATGACGCCGCTGCGGTTCATCCGCAGAAAAGTGTCGTGCAGCTTGTCAAGCTGCATCCCGCCCTCCAGCGGTGTCAGAGACGCAGCTGCCGCCAAAGGCGGAACTCCGCGCACGCTCTTTGCAGTTCGAGCGATAGCCGAGGCCACAGTGCGCCCGACCGACGGGATGCTCTTTCCACCTTCCTGTAGCCAACGAACGTCTGCATGACCGATGAAACGCTCAGGATGAGTTCCAGTGAGCACCACCGCTTTTACCGTGGTATCGGACTCTAGCTTGTCCATTAGCTGCGAAAGCTCATTGGCCATCTCCAACCCCATTAGCCCGTGTGGACCTCCATCCAGCCGCGCAACCAGGACAGAGCCTCGGGGCTCCACTTCAAGGTGCTCGGGCGGCGTATGCGTCTTCGTCATCTCTTAGATCCTCCGGGACAAGCGTGGAGAGCAAGCGCGCCCTCCATCAATAGCCTCCGGACAGTCATCAAATCAGCCGGAGGAAATAACACTGTTATAGGGCGAACATAACACTGTTATATTACCATCGCAATATGTACTCTTAGGCTCGCTCCCCGAGTCATGCACCAACCCGCACCTGAAGGGAACTTCATAAAATGAAACCGCACATCACTTTGGTACAGATTGATCCGGCCACCAGAAATCCGTCTGAATCCCCCCTTCCAGAATGGAGACCAGCAATCCTCGTCACAGGCGCAGCTTCCGGAATCGGTCGTGCCTGCGCCGAGTTATTTGCGCAGCGTGGTTGGTTCGTTGGTCTATACGATATTGATTCAGAGGGTGTCGCCGCGGTCGCCGCGACCTTGGGAGAGGGAAACGCCATCTCTGGAGCTCTCAACGTAAGCGATCCTGCAGCATGGGAACGGGTACTGACGGATTTCTGGGCGCAAAGTGGCCAGCGGCTTGACGTGCTGCTCAATAATGCGGGGGTTCTCACAGCCGGGCAGTTTGAAGCCGTTTCACTGACCAGACACCATGCAATGCTTGACGTGAACGTTCTGGGAATGATCACCGGCTGCCACAGTGCCTTCCAATACCTGCGAGGAACGCCCTCCTCTCATGTCATCAATATGGCCTCGGCCACTGCAATCTATGGCCAGCCTGAACTGGCAACCTACTCGGCGACCAAGTTCGCCGTACGCGGATTCACCGAAGGGCTCGACCTCGAATGGAGCAAGTTCGGCATCCGCGTGAGTGATATCTGGCCGAGCTTCGTAAAGACCGCAATGGCTGATGATTACGGTCGTATCCCCAGCGCCAAATCGCTGGGCATTCGGCTCACGCCACATGACGTCGCATCCACGGTATGGGCTTGCGCGACGGCAAAACGATGCATCCACAACCCCCACTGGACTGTCGGCCTGCAAGCCGGATTTCTAGCCATCGCCACGCGTCTCGCGCCACCGGCCCTCAGCCGCTGGATCGTCCAACGCATTGCGCGATAAAGGAGAGGTTTACAACTCTCGAAAACGAACCAGGACGAGACATCCGAAAGCGCGACCGACCAGGCCCGGATCGACAGCGCTTTCCAGCAGGATTCCGATGCACATTGCCTACAATGGAGCTGCCGCCAAAAATGAAAGGCTTCAACTGGATCGATGAACTGAGCCCTCAAGTACGGGATACCGTTCTGCGATGTGCTCACCCAAGAACCGTTGCCGATTCGAAGATCCTGTATCAAAACGGCGATCGTGTAACGGAAATTTTCCAGATCGTTTCCGGGGCCATCCGCAAATGCATTCTCACCGAGGATGGCCAGGAGGTTCTGCTCTATGTCTACGGCCCCGGCGACATAGTAGCCGATGCTCCCGTGACGGATGACGAGCCGTCCCCCGTCACGCTGACTACCCGGGGAGAAACCAAATTGAGGGTCTGGTCGGCGAGTGACTTGAAACTGCTGCGCGAACAGCATCATGAAGTTGAAACGGCACTCGCATGCCAGATCAACCGTCGCTTGCGAGTAGCACTTCAGTTGATCGAGGAGCTGCTGACCTTGCCGGTCGCGGCAAGAATCGCGTCCCGCTTTGCTCAACTCAGTGACCTGCAGAAGCCTTCTGATCGAGGGATCGATTTACTGCTTTCTCAAGTAGATATAGGTCTCATGGTTGGAAGCACACGCCAAAGCGTCAATCGAGTGGTCAACGAACTGAGGGGGCTGGGCCTGATAGAGCCGCTCTACGGCAAGATCATCATCAAGGACCTGCCAGGGCTGAACCGCTACGTTCGAGAGCATCACCGCTTGAACGAACGATAGCCTACACAATGTAAGCCGGAATCAGAGAAGGTGACTGCTATCAGTGGCTTTCAAAAAATGGGGCGAAGCAAATGGGTCTGGGCAGTTACACGAGCAATATCAGCGAGAGTCAATTCAAGCATTCGCGCAGTCTCCTGACACGCGCCTGAAAAATAGCTTACACAATGTAATCTGGAAGACGTTTCCTCCCAATAACGCACCCTACCATCAACTCCGTAAGCGCCATTGCCATAACAATAATCCAGGCGCTACCGGAGATCTCTTATGTATGCACCAACGCTCGTCACTACCCCTCCTTCCCCGTCCCATCGACGTCTCATCGCACAGCCCATTTTTTACCCACCCATCTGTCAAGACCACCAATGCCGCCATCGCTGATCCAGAGCCCTTTGTGAGCCTTGGACAGCATGAAGATGAGCACTCATGACGGTTACACCAGATCCGCTTCTTTGCACCTGTGCACGACGGAAAACGTAATCGCCTCAAAGTGGTGACGAACCACGCTGTCACCCTGTTCGGAGTAAAAGCAGTGAACAAGATTATTCTCCAAAGCACTTTCGCAATGACCGCCTGCGCGTTTTGCGCCACCGCTGTTGCCAATGGCCTGGCCGTCAACGAGCAAAGCGCCAGCGGCGCCGGCACTGCCTATGCCGGCCGCGCCTCAACGGCGCTGGATGCCAGCACTGTCTATGGCAACCCCGCCGGCCTGAGCAAACTCAAGCGCACCGAGGTCAGTGGCGGTTTTGCGGCAATCAGTGCCAAGGTCAATATCAGTGACGCTCAGAGCAGTGCTTCGGGTAGCAACAAAGGCGACTCAGTACCACTGGTTACGGTGCCTTTCGGTTACTTCTCTACGCCGATCAATCAGGACTTCACCTTCGGAATGGGTCTTTATGTCCCCCAAGGCCTGGTCAACGATTATGAACGCAACTTCCAAGGCCGCTATCATGGCTCCTACAGCAAGGTACAGGTGATCACCTTGCAGCCGACGCTCGCTTATCGTATCAACGAGCGCATCACCATCGGCGGCGGTCCAACCATTAATCGCATAGAAGGCGATCTGCGGAGCGAACTGGCCACCGGCGCACTGAATGCCGGCACGGACACCCAGATCAAGATCAAGGGCGACGATACCGCACTCGGCTACAACGTTGGTCTGATGGTCGATCTGAGTGACGCCACCACCTGGGGCATCACTTACCATTCCAAGGTCGACTATCACCTCACAGGTCATACTGAAGTGAGCGACTCTCCGAGCGCGTTCGGCCTGAACGGCAAGTACAAGACATCGATGGATGCGACCCTTCCGGAGTCGGTGAATACCTCTTTCACCCATCGTTTCAACGAACGTTGGACCGGTTACCTGGGTACCACCTGGACGCGCTGGAGTCGTCTGCCAAAGCTCGAGGCAAAGAATAAAGGTGTGCCGGCGCTCGGACAGCAACTCGGTTTTGACACCATTGGCGAAGAGCTGAACTGGCACGATACTTTCTCGGTGGCAGTGGGTGCGTCCTATCAGCTTGATAAGCAGTGGGTGCTGCGTGCGGGCTTTGCCTATGATCCGTCACCGACCACCAATGCAGACCGGGAAGTGCGCATTCCTGTAGGCAATCGCCGAGCCCTGACCTTGGGAGCCGGTTACTCCCCCAACGAGGATCTCACCGTCGATCTCGCCTACGCCTACCTGTGGGAAGGCAGCAGTTCGGTTAGCCAGGCCAACACCTCCGGACTCCAGCCAGCCTACAGCGCCAAGTACGAGAACAGCGCCAACGGCCTGGTGGCGCAACTGACGTATCGTTTTTGAGTCCAGCACAACGCTCTATCTGACATGGGTTGGTTCTTGGTAAGCAACCCCATGTCAGCGTGCGGCCCAGCACGTGTAACAGCACATCCAATCTCATCGCGCAGATGTCAGACATCACTGAAGGCTTGTTCGGCAGGTGAAAGCCGCCCCATGAGCAATCAGCGATGTCGCCTTCCCGGACAACGCCCTCAGCAGTCACTTAACTATATTTTTCGTATAGCATTAAAACTATATGATATGTATAGTTCACAAAGCTTCCCAACCAACTCAAGCAGTGAGCGATACATGACAACGGCTGTGAGATCAGCGGCAAAAGGCGCGGAAGCGCTGCCCCCTGTCCATTGGGGGGCGGTACGGTTAGCGGCGCTGCCTGAGGGCAAGATTTCTGGCCTTGAACTGCTGGAGAGTTTCCAGCTTGGCTATCGGCTAGCGCATTGCGCCGCGTATCGGCTGAGCGAAATATGTACAATGAGACATGACAAACAAAACCTACGGTCAACTCTGCCCAATAGCCCGGTCGCTGGACGTACTGGGAGATCGCTGGACGCTGCTCTTGATTCGCGAGTTCCTCTTGGGTCCGAAGCGATTCAAAGACCTGCTCGCGATTCTGCCTGCAATGGGTACAAACCGGCTGTCCGAACGCCTGGCCATGCTGGTGCAGAACGGCGTCATTCAACAAGTTACGCTACGCACGCCCCCAGCTACGCCAGCTTACGAGCTGACGGCTTTGGGCGAGCAACTACGCAAGCCAGTGCTCGCGCTGGGATTCTGGGGACTGGGTCTGCCGATCGACGAGCGCATCGATCCGGCCAGCGCTCGTGCGGAGCTCATAGCACTTTGCCTGACAGGCGCGAACGATTCGGCGGCGAGCGCAGGCTTGCAGGAATTGTACGAGTTCCAGGTGGAAGCAGAGGTCTTCCATGTTCAAGTAAACGACGGGCACCTGTTGGCGCGGTCTGGGCCGAGCGCAGAGCCCGCCGACGTCAAGATACAGTGCGACATGGAAACCTTCATCGCGTTGGTCCTGCGCCAGATCACTCCAACGCGTGCGCTTCGCGAAGGGCACGTAACGTTGCTGCAAGGGGATCGTCCAGCGTTTACGCGAGTGTTCAAAGTACTCGAGTACAAGCCCTAAGACCGCAAGCCCTCACCCTCCATCCCTCGCATCATGTGAGTCGGAGGATGGCAGGCCTGTATGAACGGGTCGTTTCCAGCCCTGTATACCGTGGAGCCAGTCAACTCCGGCCTGGTGTCTTGGCTGCGAGCCACACCTCTTCTCCTTTACCCACCCGAATCCGATGTTGCCCGGTGGTGAGCCTGTGCTCGTCATACGGCAGACAACCCTCTCAGTAGTGCCTTTCCTGTAACCCCGGCGGATATCGGACTCCATCCCGCTGCACCCCCTTCAATCATGAAACAGCC
This sequence comes from Pseudomonas sp. FP2300, assembly GCF_030687595.1. Lineage (NCBI taxonomy): Bacteria > Pseudomonadati > Pseudomonadota > Gammaproteobacteria > Pseudomonadales > Pseudomonadaceae > Pseudomonas > Pseudomonas sp. FP2300. The sequence goes on along the minus strand of NZ_CP117440.1, from coordinate 2,698,342 downwards.
CTTATTGAGAACTCACCATGACCGCCTCCTCGCCTGAAGAAAATCTGCTGAACCAGCCCTTACAACTCCCGAACGGCAGCGTTTTTCGCAACCGCCTCGCCAAGGCGTCCATGAGCGAAACGTTGGGCACCTACAACAATCACCCGACGTTGAAACTGGTCGAGTTGTACCGGCGCTGGTCCGCGTCGGGCATTGGTTTGCTCATCACCGGAAATGTGATGATCGACCGGCGTGCACTCGGTGAACCAGGCAACGTGGTCATCGAGGATGAAGCTGACTTGCCTGTGCTACGCCAGTGGGCCCGTGCTGCAACCGAGCAGGGAGCGGCGATCTGGGTGCAGCTCAATCACCCTGGCAAGCAGTCGACCAAAGGCCTGAATGACAGCAACCTCGCGCCATCAGCGGTCCCGTTCCGCGAGGACATGGCCGCACTGTTCGAGACTCCACGCGAAGCCACCACAGCCGAGATCGAAGACATCATTCGGCGCTTTGGCCGCAGCGCAGCCATCTGCAAGGAGGCCGGCTTCAGCGGCGTGCAAATCCATGGTGCGCACGGGTATCTGATCAACCAATTCCTCTCGCCACACCACAATCGGCGTACGGACGCATGGGGTGGCAGCCCGGAAAAGCGTCGACGTTTCGTGTTGGCTGTTTACGCCGAGATTCGCCGCCAGGTCGGCGCTGAATTTCCCGTCGGCATCAAGCTCAACTCAGCAGATTTCCAGCGTGGAGGCTTCACCGAAGAGGAATCAATGGCGACGATTCATGCACTTGCCGAAGCAGGCATCGACCTGATTGAGATTTCGGGGGGCACCTATGAGGCTCCAGCCATGAGCGGCGGGCTCCAGGAGACGAAAAAAGCATCCACCGTAGCGCGCGAGGCTTACTTTCTTGAGTTTGCTGAAAAGGTGCGCGCCTCGATCAAGGTGCCTTTGATGGTCACTGGCGGTTTTCGCAGTGCCGCCGCCATGAACGCTGCGCTGCGTTCCGGAGCGCTCGATGTCATTGGCCTCGCGCGGTTACTGGCCATTGATCCCGAGGCACCGGCGGCCCTGTTGCAAGGCCGGGACAGTTCACAACGTGTACGGCCAATCACCACAGGCATCAAGCAAATCGATCAGATGGGCGTCATGGAAATCTTCTGGTACACGCTGCAGCTCAAACGAATCGCCAATGGCGGTGATCCGCGTCCCAACGAAAGTGGGCTGTGGGCATTTTCGAAATCAGTGATGAAAAGCGGCTGGGGCACGTTCCGTACGCGGCGCATGCGCGCACGGGCCTGAGCCCGAGGCTCGCTCGCATCGCCACAATAACCACTTGGAAGACCTCAACATGACCGACACCCATTTCACCACCCCTACTCGCTTCGTGGAAGTTGATGGTGACCAATTTGCCTATCGCCGCTGGGGCAACACTGCGACAGGCCAACCCCCTCTGTTCTTCCTTCAACATTTTCGCGGCGGGATGGATCATTGGGACCCACTTATGACGGATGGCCTGGCTGCGGGGCGCGAGGTCATCCTCTACAACGGTCGAGGGATTGCCTCTTCTTCCGGCAAACCGCGTAACCGGATCGAACATATGGCCGATGACGCGGCTGCGGTGATCCGCACGTTAGGCCTGTCCAAGGTGGATGTTCTAGGCTTCTCACTGGGTGGTTTTCAGGCCCAGGACCTGACACGACGCCATCCCGACCTCGTTCGCAAGCTGATGCTGCTCGGCACCGGACCTCGTGGCGGCAATCCGGATTCAGACCCTGGAGTGCTGGAAGCCGCACCGCGCCCCGTTCCAACCCTCGACGACTTTCTGTTTCTGTTCTTCGGTCGATCCACGGCGGCGCAGCAGGCCGGGCGTGATTTCTGGGAGCGCCGTCATCAGCGTGCCGACCAGGACCCACCCAGCTCTCCTGAAGTGATCCAGGCCCAGATCGAAGCAAATATGTACTATTTGCCAAAACTGGACCCGAACGATCCTTTCAATCATCTGCGCGAGATCAAACAGCCGACGTTCATTCTGAACGGTATGAATGACGTTATGGTTCCAACGGTAAATTCCTGGTACATGGCTCAGAACATCCCGAACGCTCAACTGTTCCTGTACCCGGATGCCGGTCATGGTGCTCAATTCCAATACCCTGAGCGTTTTCTCAAACACGCCATTCAATTCCTTGATGAGTCCCACCCTGCGGAGCAAGCTCACCATGCTGAAGTTTAAATTTTTATTATGGGCATTGACCAAGCTATTACAGAGAACAATCAAAAAAAGTCCTGACTGTGCAAAATACGTTAAAGGCAAGGAGCTGGTCTTTCAAATCCAAACGCATGACGGTGTGGGTCGCTACTTCACCCTGAAAAACGGCAAGATAAAATCCTCTGCCGGGTTGACTGAAAAGCCAAAATTCACCCTGTCATTTAGAGATGCAGCAAAGGGTTTCGCCATTCTGGCTGCCAAAGATAGTAAAGATGCATTTTTGACAGGACTGCGCAAAGAGGACTTGGTTATCCGCGGTGACTTTGTTGAAGTGATGTGGTTCCAGGGACTAACTGAATACTTGCAGCCTGCTAAAAAAACATCAGCATTTTACCCTTCGCGCTAGGAGTTTGATGCCGTGAGCCCTACTTGATCTGACAGTCGCCCGCATTTTCAGGATGCCTGTCAGATCTGATTTTCTCGCCGTAGCTTAGTGGCTATTCAAGCGTTTTCGGGCAACTGTTGATGCATTAGTGCAACGCCGGGAGGCGGCTCAACAATGGACGCACTACCTGAACCCGTTGCGGCAAACGCGGCCAAAATCCCAATTAATGTTCCTATCCGACAGACATACGCTGGATCAAATCCAGCGCCGAGACGTAGTTGGGAAACTCCTCGATCTCGAACGGTGTCCCCGCACAGCTGTCAACCATGTGACGGGTCCGTACACGTTTCAAGCTCATCATCAAGGCACTCGATACATGCATCCAGCAATTCATGGAGCGCCGCAACGCGATGCACGCCGAGTCGCTCATTAAGTGCCAATTGCGCCTCTTTCCAGGCGCGCCGCCCTTCGGCTTGCTTTTCCAGTCCTGCTTCGGTCACCTGGACAAGGCGGCTGCGCGCGTCGCCACCCGCCCCGACCGTCAGCCAGCCTTGAGTGACCAGTGGCTGCATATTCCGTGTCAACGTCGAAGCCTCCATTTGCATTCGCCTAGCCAGATCGCTCGGGCGAATGGGACCCAGTCGAACGACGTGGGACAACAATGCGTACTGCGTGTTTTTTAATCCGGACTCGGCGATATAGCGATCGTAGTGACGCGTCACCATGCGATTGAGCTGGCGAATCTTCAGATTGGTGCAGCCCTGTGGCTTGGTCATATTTTTCATGGTATAGATTGTATCTACAAGTATTGCATATGCAAGTATCTGGAATGATGAAGGAGTCCGTGATGGAGGCTGACCAGGTCGTTGCGCGGTGGGACGAAGAGGAAAAAGCGATTCGTGCCCGTTGGAACACTTCCCACGCCGCAACGCACAAACAGATCACCAGCCTGACAGGCATGGAGTTGTTCGAGGCAATTTTTGCCGGGGAACTACCGCCCGCCCCAATCGGCGACACGCTCGACTTCCTGCCCATTCACATGGAACCAGGCACAGCGATCTTCCAGGGTCGACCGCAACGAAGGCACTACAACCCGCTGGGCACCGTGCACGGCGGCTGGTTTTCCACGCTGCTCGATTCGGCGGTGGGTTGCGCCGTGCATTCGACCTTACCCGCAGGCAAGGGCTTCACTACGCTGGAGCTGAAAGTCAACATGGTCCGCGCCTTGACCGACGCGGTACCGCTAGTACGCGCCGAGGGAAAGTTGATCCATGCGGGAAGCCGGATTGCCACGGCCGAAGGCCGAATCGTTGGCCCCGACGGCAAGCTGTACGCGCACGCCACCACGACATGCTTGATCTTCGATTTCCCTGCACCTTCCCCGAGGCGTCAACATGAGCAAGTCTGACATTGCTCTCCGCGCTGCGGCCCGACAATGGAGAAAGTCATGAAATACACATCCTTTGGCAAGACCGGCCTGCGGGTTTCGCAGGTGGCGCTCGGCACGGGCAACTTTGGCACGGGTTGGGGCCATGGCGCCGACCCCGATACCAGCAAAGCGATGTTCAACGCCTATGCCGAGGCTGGGGGCAACTTCATCGATACAGCGGATGTCTACCAGTTCGGACAATCGGAGGAACAGATCGGCATCTTGCTGGAGGGGCGGCGCGAAGATTTCGTCATTGCGACGAAGTACAGCAACGGCGCGCAGCCGAATGCCAATCGGCTGGTCACCGGCAACAGCCGCAAGGCCATGGTCGCCTCCGTGGAAGCGAGCCTGAAGCGACTCAAGACCGATCGGATTGACATTTACTGGGTGCATCATCCCGATGGCCTCACGCCAGCCGAGGAAATCGTCCGTGGCTTCGAGGACTTGGCGCGCGCGGGCAAGATCCTCTATGCAGGCCTTTCGAACTTCTCCGCCTGGCGGCTCGCCCGTACAGTGACTCTGGCCGAACTGACTCGTACCGTTCCCATCGCGGCTGCGCAGTTCGAGCACAGCCTGGTTCATCGCGAGCCCGAAGCCGACCTGTTCCCGGCATCGCACGCGCTGGGTCTTGGCATCGTCACTTGGTCGCCGCTGGGCGGCGGCATGCTGACGGGCAAGTACCGCCAAGGGGAGAAAGGTCGCGCCGAAGGTTTGGGCGGCCGGGTATTCCAGCCGGAGAATTCGGCGCAGCGTACGCAAATCCTCGACACCGTCATTGCCATCGCGGGCGAGATCGGCGCCAGCGCGGGTCAGGTCGCCATTGCCTGGGCAGGCACCCACGGGGCAGTGCCGATCATCGGGCCACGCTCAATGACCCAGCTCACCGACAACCTCGGCGCGCTGTCGCTTGAGCTTTCACCCGAGCACATCAGCCGCCTCGATACAGCAAGCGTCCTGACACCCTCGGCGCCAGCGCGGGCGGTAATTCCCTGGGCCGAGCGCGCGGATCGGATCGTGGCATAGCGCCATGGGGGCATTGGCCCGCAGTTTCTTGGACAACGGCCAACTCGACACCCAAACCTTGAAAGCCCACACATACGGCGAATTGAACGCTTTGATGGCGGCGAAAACCGAGTGATGCTGCCCCGCGGACGAGGCCAAACGCCAGTGAATTGAAAGTGTCCAGTTCTGAAATAGGCTTACACCGGTTTCAGGACTAGGACCACCGAAAGCAACGGCCTCCAAACCTGTACGGACACCGCTAACTTGTGCCCAGGGAATGGGCGAGTCCATCGACCTGTTTTGCCAGGATTTCGAGGGTGAAATGTTCAATCGCGCGGGCACGCCTTGGCCCGAGAGCGATGTGACCACGATAAGCGGATCGTGCGACCAAACGCGCTCAATTCAGCTCATCAACAGGCAACGCTCCTCCTCTGATTCTTCCAACCCGATAAACCGTCGCACCCGTTGGGCTCCATGCCCTGCGCGGATCGCCTCTGGCGAGGCATCCAACTGCACGTTGCCGTTCTCCATGAAAATCACCCGGTCAGAGATCGACAGGGCAAATTCCATTTCGTGAGTGACAATCAGCAGGGTCATGCCTTCGCGAGCCAGGTCGGCGATCACCGTAAGTACCTCGCCGACCAGTTCCGGGTCCAGCGCCGAGGTTGGTTCGTCAAACAGCAGGATGTCCGGGTCCATGGCCATGGCCCGGGCGATCGCCACACGTTGTTGCTGGCCGCCAGACAGTTGATGCGGATATTTGTGAACGTGGGCCAGCAGGCCGACCTTGTCGAGCAGCTGGCAGGCCCGCTGCTCGCTCAGTGCGCGGCTGACGCCATGATAACGAGGGGCGAGGCTGATGTTGTCCAACAGTGTCCGGTGTGGAAACAGGTTGAAGTTCTGGAACACCATGCCGATGCGCTGCACACCCTGACGAACCCGACGCCCATCCGGTTTGTCCTCGGCATTAATGAAACCCTCCCCGAACAACAGGATTTCACCCTGATCGATGCGTTCCAGGCCATTAATGGTGCGGATCAACGAGGTCTTGCCGGAGCCGGACGGGCCGATGATGGAAATCACCTGGCCGCTTTGCACCTTCAGGTCGATACCTTTGAGCACATGATGATCGCCGTAGCGTTTGTGCACGTCCTGCAGGTGCAGGGCCGGGGCCGCACCTTTGGCTGGGAGACTGACCTTGCTCGATACCCTAGGTGCCAGACTGTCACGCAGCACTTGTGTCGAGGCGCTCTCCAGGGTTTGCGGTGTACGCAGGTTCAGGTCCAGGTAACGTTCCAGACGCTGCAAGGCGAAACCAAACACTGTGACGATCAGCACGTAGTACAGGCCCACAGCCGCCAGGGTCTCCATAACCAGGAAGTTCTGGGCATACAGGCGCTGGCCGACAGTCAGCAGTTCGGTCAGTGAAATCACCGAGATCAACGAGGTCAGTTTGACCACCGTGATGTATTCGTTAATCAACGTCGGCAGTGAGATGCGAAACGCTTGAGGGATGACGATTAGACGTTGCACGCCAAGCAGCCCGAGCCCCAGGGCACGGCCCGCTTCCTTCTGGCCTTTGGCGATCGAAATCAGCCCGCCACGATGAATTTCTGCCATGTAGGCGGCCTCAGTGACCACCAGCGCCAACAGACCGGAATAAAATGGCACCGACAGCACCGGCCCGGCACCGGGCAGCAACTGCGGCAGGTTGTAGACGAAGACCACCAGCACCAGCAGCGGAATGCTGCGAAAGAACCAGATGTAGAGTGATGCGGGTATGCGCAGCCAGCGCACGCTCGACAGTTTGGCCGAGGCCAGGACGAAACCCAGCAGCATGCCCAGGAACCAGGCCAGGGTGCTCAGTTCGATGACGGTCAGGCTCGCCGCCCAGAAGTCAGCCAGGGTGAACAGCGAAAAAAAGTAATCCCAATCGAATTGCATAGACACCTCGCGCAAGCCGCGCCCCCGATCGAGGGCGCGGTTTCAGGCATTACTCAGAGACCGGTTCCAGGTCATACGCCTTGAGAATGGCGGCGTACTCGCCGTTGGCCTTGCTCTCAGCCAACGCCTTGACCAGCGCCTGATAGGTCGCGTCGGCGTCTTTCTTGACGTAGATGCCCAACGTTTGCGGGTAAACCAACTTCTGCGAGCTGACGATCACACGGCCGTTAGTACGCTGAGCGATCATGTGCGCGGCACCGGCAATTTCCACTTGAGCCTGGATGTTCTTTGACAGCAGCGCCTGCGTCACCTCGGGTGCCGAGGGAAACTCACTGACGGTGATGGCGCCCTTGTTGTTCGGGACGCAGTAGTCGCTGGACAACTGACGGAACTTGCCGACCCAGGTGGTGCCCTGCTCCAGCCCGATTTTCAGGCCACACAGGTCTTCGGGAACCTGCGGGTTCAGCTCACTGCCCTTGGGCACCATGATCGCCGCGCCGGTGTTGGCATAAGCAATGGTCCGGGCCTGGGCCTGGCGCTCCGGGGTGATGTACATGCCGGAGATGATTGCGTCGTAATGCCCGGCGTTGAGGCCGTTGAGCAGATTGGGAAACTTGGTGTCGACGAAGTTGGCCTTGACGCCCATTGCCTTGGCCAGAGAATGGGCCAACTCCGGGTCGGAGCCGACCACGTTCTTGTTGGCGTCATAGGATTCGAACGGCGGGTAGGTGATTTCCATACCGACCTTCAATACACCCGGCGTCGCGGTGCTGGCGAAGGCGGCACTGGCACAGAACAGACCAGCGGCGAGCAGACTCAGTCGGGTCAAGGCGTAGGGGGTTTTCATGATGGGAAGCTCCGTTGGTTTTTTTAGGAATGAGAGGCAGTGTTTTTCAGGCGACCGAAGCTCGATGGCTTGCGGGCTCGGGATGGCAGCTCAAGCTCGCCGTTCTCGACGCGTTTGCGCAGGTACTGATAGGTCTGCAGGGCTTGACTCCACATGTGTTCACCAATCGTTAGCTCCTCGTAGACCTGAGCGTCATTGATGAATGCCGGCAACGGCTTGATCAGCGTGTGGTAATCGCAGGCGTAAAACAGCGGGAAGCTATAGCGCTCCTGAGCCACCTTGCGCACTCGGTGAGCGGTGGCCACGAAGGTCCCGGAGGTCATGACTTCCAGCATGTCGCCGATGTTCACCACAAACGCACCGGGCATTGGCGGTGCATCGATCCACTGATCCTGGTCGTTCAGCACCTCCAACCCTGGCTGATCGGCGTGCAGGATGGTGAAGCACTCGTAGTCGGTATGCGCGCCGATGCCTGGAGCATCCACGGCAGTGGCGTCGAAGGGGTAATGGATCAGCCGCAGCTTGGAAGGCGGACGGGTGACCAGTGCCTCGAAGTAGCCCTCTTCCAGGCCCAGAGCCAGGGCGAAACCATCGAACAATCGACGGCCCAGGGCAAACACGGCCTGATAGTAATTTTGTACCGCAACCTGAAAACCCGGCACGTCGGGCCAGTGGTTCGGGCCCAGCAGCGGCGTTCGACTCAGGAATAGCGGATCGTCCACCGGCACTTCGAATCCGATGTCGAAGGCCTCTTTGTGGTCCGGCTTGCCCTTGGAGTACACCTCCTCTCCTTCGGGCACGAAGCCCTTGTGGCTTTCCGAGGCGCCGATGTAATGGCGCATCTTGGTCTCAAGGGGCTGCGCGAAATAATCCTTGCTCGCCTGGCGCAGGCCCTCGATCAGTGCCGGATCAATGCCGTGCCCGGTGATGTACAGAAACCCCACATCGCTGGCGGCACGACCCAGTTGCTCGGCCACGGCGAGGCGATGCTCCAGTTCGATACTGAAGAGGCCAGCGATGTTCACCACTGGAATGCTATTGAAGTTGGCCTGGGTCGGCGAAGTCTTATTCATGGCGGGCTCCTTCACAGGTAAAACGGTTGAAGTGTTCGCGCTCGGTTCGCGCCATCCACTGGTTCAAGGTCCAGAGATCGGCCACCGGCATGTTGGTGAAGGGCAAGTGATGCAGATACCCGTCGGCACCGAACTCCGGGGTCAGGGTGCTGACTGCATAGCCACGCTGAATTTGAGAAGCCCAGATCGCCTCCCAGTGATGCTGGTGAAACATCAGTTCACGGGCATATTCCGGAGCGGCGGGATGGGGAACTTGCGGGCCCTGGTCATAACCGACCCGAGCTTGAATGTGATGAACGCGCTCGACGAAGGACGACAGATCGTCGGCCGGGTCGTCCAGTAATCGCTCACAGCACACCACCCAATGGCTGATGTCACTGGTGAAACGCAGTTCCGGCAGTTGGCGAATCAGTTCCAGCGTCACCCAAGGGCTGTACAGGGAGCGGGCGCGGTGAGTCTCGAAACTGCAGAACACCCCATGCCTGGCGGCCAGTTCCAGGGCCTGACCGAAGAACTCGACCTGCAGCGCCAGAGGCCAGCGATCATTGCCCGCAAGCAGATTGACGAAACGGGGGGTCAGCTCCGTGGCCCAGCCGAGCTTGCGATCGATGTCGACCAAGTGCTGGGCAGGCGTAGCGCGCTGATCAGGCAGGACATCGTAGGCACTGAACAGGGTGCAGATGTAGGGGACGTGATTGCTGCGCAGGAAAGCGCCGAACTCGCCACGCTCATTGGCCTGCAGTGGCAGGCGTGCTTCGATCCCATCAAAACCGGCGACGAGCAGTTCATCCAGCGCGGATGAATGGCTGGCGGTATAGCCCCATAAGGTACGGAAAATCTCTAGCTTCATGCATTCCTCTCGACTGCTTCGGGCCACTAGCGGATTGGGCTGGTGGCGTTGCTGGGCAGTCGAAAAGGGGCCGCTGCGGGCTGCTGCTCTGATGGCGTCGGTCCCGTGTGGAGGATCCTAAGGCCATCGTGACAAATGATTGAATAGGCTGTAGCAAATAGTTAGTTCAGAAATCCATGAACTAACGCAAGGCGGGTTTCGCGAGAACGAAAAAAGAGATCAATACCTGAATGGCGCCTACCTGACCTTCTTCGGGTGTCCATTCCTCCTGACCTCAGTCCTTGCTGATCGACGTGTTTTCATCAGCATGGGGTAAGGTTTAGGTCTTCGTTTCATGGCACGCGGCTCAATCCTGCCCTGACACGCTCGACGACATCCCCAACAGCGACAACCGTCAAGTCATCGACGGTGGCTCGAAAGCCGTTACAGGCGGCAACGCCTGATCCCACTTCACAATGTCCACCGAGGCGGTTTGCGCCGAACAGCCCTGGGACAGACTCGATGAGCCGACATCAGCGGTGATCACGTTCGGGTTGCCGTGTTTATCAAGGCTGTTTCGCTCACCGTTCACCAACGGATCAAACCAGGCACCCGTGGCGATCTGCACGACACCCTGGCGGATTCCATCGCTGACAATCGCCCCGGCCAGAAAAGCCCCGCGCTCGTTGAACACCTTGACCACGTCGCCATCGACAATACCCCGGGCGTGCGCATCCGCCGTGTTGAGGGTCAAGGGCTCACGCTGCCGGATTTTCGAGGAGCGGCTGTAGGCGCCGTGATCGTATTGGCTGTGCAAACGGGTTTTCGGTTGGTTCGACAGCAGTTGCAACGGGTACTGCGCCACCGGCTTGTCCAGCCACACTGGGTGACCGGGACAATCGGCGTAGCCAAAACTCGCGATGCGTTCGCAGAAGATTTCGATCCGTCCCGAAGGCGTCGGCAGCGGATTGGCCTCGGGGTCTTCGCGGAAGGCTTTGAGCAATACCGTATCGGTGTCGGGGTAGGCAATTTCGAACAGGCCATCTCGCCAGAACGTGTCGTAGTCCGGCAACTCAATCCCTTGCTCCTGCGCCCTGCCCCGGGACTCGTCATAGGTAAAACGCAGCCATGCCTCGGCGTCACGCCCCTCGGTGAATGACTCACCGAATCCCAGACGCTCGGCGACTTGCACCAGAATCCAATAGTCGTCCCGGGATTCGCCCACCGGCTTGATCGCTTGCCGCATTGCGATCATGAAGCGGTCCGACGCGGAGCTGCCGATATCGTTGCGCTCCAGGGCCGTCGTGGCTGGTAGCACGATATCCGAATACTTGGCCTGGGCAGTCCAGAACTGCTCATGGACGATGAGGGTTTGCGGTCGCTTCCAGGCCTCCAGCAGACGGTTGAGGTCTTGATGATGGTGGAAAATATTCCCCCCCGCCCAATAGACCAGGCGTATGTCCGGGTAATGCATCCGCTTGCCGTTATAGTCGAACGGGGCTCCTGGATTGAGCAGCATGTCGGTCACTCGCGCCACCGGAATGAAGTCTTTGACTGGATTGACCCCTTGGGAAAAGCGCGGCCCGGAAAACGCTTTGCGACCGCTGCCCGTGTTGTTCATGCAGCCATAGCCAAGGCCGAATCCGCCGCCAGGCAGGCCGATCTGCCCAAGCAGCGCGGCCAGCGTTACCGTCATCCAGAACGGCTGTTCGCCGTGCACCGCACGCTGCAAGGAATAGGCAATGTTGATCATGGTGCGCTGGCGGGCCATGCGCCGCGCCAGGTCGATGATTTGCGGTGCCGGGATGTCTGTCAGGGTCTGCGCCCATAACGGATCCTTGGGTTGGCCATCGACATGACCGAGCAGGTATTGGCGAAACCGCTCATAGCCGACCGTATAGCGCCGGACGAAGTCCTCATTGTGTAAACCTTCACTGACCAACACGTAGGCCAACGCCATCATCAGCGCCGTGTCGCTGCCGGGGCGCACCGGTAACCATTGATTATTTGTCGGCCCAACCAGGTCTTCGCGCAAGGGACTGACGTTGACGAACTGCACGCCGGCCTCGGACATCTTTTCGAGTGCTCGAGACAACAGATGCTCGCTGGCCCCGCCGGGGCTGGTCTGGGCGTTTTTCGCCGGCAGGCCACCGAAAGCGACAAACAACTCACAATGCTGCGCCAGGTTTTGCCATGAGGTATGCGCGGCCAGCAACCAATCCATGTTGCCGACGATATGCGGCATCAACACCCGCCCGGCGCCAAGGCTGTAGCTGTCCATGCTGAACACGTAACCGCCGAACAGATTGAGGAAGCGATGCAGCTGACTCTGGGCGTGATGGAAGCGTCCGGCACTGCCCCAGCCGTAGCTGCCGCCGAAAATCGCCTGGTTGCCATGCTCGATCTTGACCCGTTTCAGCTCCCGGGCGACCAAGTCCAGCGCCACTTCCCATGACACTTCGACGAAGGGTTCCTGACCGCGCCGCTCGGGGTGAGATCCGGGCTCGGCGAGGTAACTGCGGCGCACCGCCGGCCGCATGATCCGCGTCGGCGAAGTAATGGCCCCGGGAATCGAAGCACCGATGGGCGACGGATCTGAGTCCCATTCAACAGGTACCATCGCATCCAGTTTTCCGTCGACGACCTGCGGACGGTACGCGCCCCAATGCAGTGAAGTGAAACTCATGGCGCGATGAACTCCCAATGGAATACGGTCGATAGCACGCAACAGATCTGATGTGGGAGCGGGCTTGCTCGCGAAAGCGGTGTGTCAGTCGCCATCAATGTTGAATGCCAGTCCCTCTTCGCGAGCAAGCCCGCTCCCACATTGTGCTCTGTTGTCCTGCAAAGAGTGCTCGGGCACTCAACCAATAATTACCAGCTCTCACCCAGCCCCAGCAACCCCATGATCTGGCGTCTCAGATCCACCAGATAAGGATCGTCGCGATGACGCGGATAAGGCCGTTCGATGGTCAATTGCGCTTTAATCGCTGCCGGTCGGTCACTGAATACGATCACTCGATTGGCCAGCAGCAAAGCCTCTTCAACATCATGGGTCACCAGCAGCGCGGTGTAACCCTGACGTTGCCACAAATCGATCAACTCTTTCTGCATGGCAATGCGGGTCAGCGAATCCAGCTTGCCTAATGGCTCGTCGAGAATCAGTAGCCGCGGTTCGTTGACCAACGCCCGAGCCAACGCAACACGCTGGGCCATCCCTCCTGACAGCTGCCGTGGATACGCTCGGGAGAACGGGCTGAGGCCGACTTTTTCCAGTGCCTCATCGACCTTGGCGGAATAGGTTTTGAGCAGGCCCTGGGCCTCAAGGCCAAGGGCGACGTTGTCCCACACGCGCCGCCACGGGTACAGCGTCGGGTCCTGGAACACCACGACACGGCTCGGGTCCGGCCCCGTAATCGGCAGGCCATCAGCCAGCAAAGCGCCCGAATTGGCAGGCTCCAGCCCCGCCACCAGGCGCAACAATGTGGACTTGCCGCACCCTGAAGGCCCGAGCAGCGCGACGAACTCGCTGGGCGCCACATCGAGGGAAACCCGATCCAGTACCGGCAAGTGCTGACCGTCCAGGGCAAAACCGTGGCTCAGGTTGTCAATGCGCAGGGCCAACCCTGCCGAGGCCGTTGCTGCGCGTGCCAGCGCTACCATTTCATCGCTCCTTTTTGCCAGGCCAACAACCGGTCACGGATCAGAAACAGCGCCGAGATCAACCCCGAGCAGGCCAGTGCCATGATCAACAATGCCGCGTACATATTGGCGTAGGCCGCCCAACCCTGGGCCCATTGCAAGTACCAGCCGATGCCAGATTTGACTCCCATCATTTCCGCGACCACCAGGGTCGAGAACGAGGCGCCCAACCCCATGAACAAACCGACAAACACGTGGGGCAAAGCGGCCGGGATCGCCACTTTGAAAATCAGAAAGCCCTGCTTCGCGCCCAACGTCCGGGCCACGTCGTAATAGGCTTTGTCGACACTGGCCACACCGGACCACGTCAACACCGTCACCGGAAACCAGGTTGCCAGAGCAATGAGAAAGACACTGGCACTCCAACTGGTGGGAAACAGAAAGAAGCACAGTGGCAACAGCGCCGTCGAAGGCACCGGCCCGAGAATGCGCAGGACCGGGTGCAACCAGTAGCCGATACTGCTCGACCAACCGATCGCAACTCCGGCCACAAAACCGGTCGCGGCCCCCAGCGCCACTCCACTTCCAAGCAACAGTGCCGAATGCAGCAAGCTGTCGGCCAGGCGTGGCCAGTCATCGACGTACACCGCGAGCAACGCTTGCGGCGGTGCAAAGAATGGCACCGGCAGCAGGCCCAGCTTGGCGGTGAGCAGTTCCCAGATGCCCAGCAGAATGGGCAGTGCGATCAACCAGGCGCCTGCTGCCCGTAGGCGCGCGGCGAGCTTCGCCGACCAGTGACCGACGATGCCCAGCAACCCGATCAATGTCGCCACGGCCAGGCATAGATTCGCCAGGCCTTGGGTCATCGGCCAAAGGCGCGTGGCGTTGGGCCAATAGCTGATCAACAACGCAACCGCCACCCATGCCGTCACCGCGACCGCACCTTGGCGCCAAAGCTTGAATACCCACGGCCTGGCGGATGCGGCCAACGTCGAAACATCAGCTGAAGACATCGGCGGTGATCTCCTTGGCGAACGCTCCGGCGTCGGTCCCCTGACTGATCACCTCCACGGTTTTCAGGTCGGTGACGTAAGTGGTGATCTCCTTAGTCAGCAACGGGCCAACGGCATGGTGGCCGTGGGTATGGTCGTGCAGGATCGCCTCGACTTCTTCGGTGGAGGTATTGAGCGCATAGGCCTGGAAACCCTTGGCCACGGCCCCGGGATTTTTCACCGAATAGTCGTGGGCCTCGAGAATCGCCTGGGTCAGGGCTGCGACCACGCGTTTGTCCTCACGCACCAGTTTGCCGGTGACGCCGACGACGCAGCAGCTGAGGTTGGCGTACTCCTCGACCAGATTGGTGGACAGCTCCTGGGCTTTGCCGGTCTTGATCAGGCGGTACATGAACGGATCACTGCCGCTGACTGCCTGTACTTCACCACGCTCCAGCGCTGTGCCCAGCAGGTCGGCCGGGTACAGTCGCCATTCCACATCCCGCACCGGATCGATGCCGTGCTTTTTCAGCAGGATCGAGAAGAAGTTACGGTCCGGGCTGGCCATGTCGGTGACGCCTATGGTTTTGCCCTTGAGGTCTTCAAGCTTATGCACGTTGCCGTTTACTGCGCTGAGCAAACGCAGGCAACCGCCGTGAGTGCCGGCGGTGAGTTTGACGTCGAAGCCCTGCTCCAGCGCCTTGAGCCAGCGCAATGCCATGCCGACTCCAGCATCGGCCTTGCCGGTGGCGATGGCTTCAAGCAGCACTTCGGTGGAGTTGCCAAAGTTGACCAGTTCGACATCGAGGTTGTGCTTCTTGAAGAAACCCTGACCGTGGGCGATGACCACTGGCGCCAGACAAACCGCATTGAGGTTGACCGCCAGTTTCAGCGCGCGCGGGGCATCCAGGCGAATGAATTCGCCCGTGCCGGCGGGCTCGCTGGAGCTATCGATAACATGGCCGGCGTGCTCATCCGCCGCCCGGCTAAAACGCGGCAGCGACATCAACAACGGACTCGCCAGGGCAACACTGGCCAGCCCCAGCAGGTGACGACGGGTCAAACGTTCGAAAACAGCCATTCAAATATCCCTTTGGTTGGTAGAAAAGTTCAGTTCTTCAGCTCGCCGAGCCCCAGGTGCTCACGCAAGGTCGAGCCTTCATAAGCGCGACGGAACAAGCCTTTGCGTTGCAGATGGGGAATCACGCTTTCGACGAATTCGCTGAACGATCCCGGCAGGTAACCCGGCGAGATCACGAAGCCGTCGCAACCTTCGCCCTGGAACAACTCGGCCAGTTGGTCGGTGATTTGCGCGCCGGTGCCCACCAGTTGCGGAACGCGAACGCTGCTGGCGAAGATCCGCCCCAGTTGCTCCAGCGTGGTCTCGGCACCCTGCATCAGTAGTTTTTCGGCCGCCGCCGGATGGATCAGCGGCGATTGGGCTATCTGCGCCAGCGTCGCGGATAACGGAAACGGTGACAGGTCGACATTGAGCTGTGAGGCCAGCGTGACCAGCCCCAATTCGGGACGTGCCAGTGCGTTGTGTCGATCGCGTTTGGTCCTTGCTTCGGCTTCCGTGCCGCCAATGAACGGCATGACCGCTGTCAGCACTTTGCAGCTGTCAGCCTCGCGCCCTTGTTGCACGACCTGCGCACGTACGTCGTCGCGGAAGGCGCGCATGGCGCTCAGGTGCGGATGAATGGTAAAGATCGCTTCCGCCCAACGCGCCCCGAAACGCCGACCGCGACCGGACGAACCGGCCTGGATCAGCACCGGTCTTCCTTGGGGCGTGCGCGGAATATTCAGGGGGCCTTCGACCTTGAACCACTCGCCACGGTGCTGCACCGACTGGATCTTCGATGGATCGGCCAGCTCCCCGCTTTCGCGATCGAGCTTGAGCGCGCCAGGTTCCCAACTGCGCCATAGCTTCAACGCCACTTCGACGAACTCGTCGGCACGGTCGTAACGCAGGTCGTGCTCCAGATGCTTGTCCTTGCCGAACAGCCGACCTTCGCTGTCGTTCATCGAGGTGACGATGTTCCACGCCGCGCGGCCCTTGGACAGGTGATCCAGAGTGGCGAACTCCCGGGCGATGTGCGCGGGTTCGTAATAGGTCGTGGAGCGGGTTGCACCCAGGCCGAGCTTGCTCGTTTGCCCGATCAGGTAAGACAGGATCGGAAGTGGGTCCAGGCGTGTCGCATCCTGAGCGCCATAACGCAATGCCAGATCCCGGGAGCCGCCCATTTGATCACCCACTGCGAGGCGATCGGCGAAGAACAGAAAATCAAACAACCCCTCCTCCACGACTTTTGCGACGCGCGCGTAATATTCGGGATCGAGGTAATTGCCGACGGTTTCAGGGTGACGCCAGACGGCGTGACTGTGAACGACAGGCCCCGTCAGCAAGAACGCTGACAGGTGAATTTGACGACTCATGCCAACGCCCCCCTACTTCGCCTTCGGCGTCCAGACTGCGATATCGGAAACCTTCAACGGCTTGGGCGTCAGCTTCGCCGCGTAATAGGTGTCAGCGATACGTTGCTGCTCGGCCAGTTCATCAACCTTGACCGGGACGATGTCATAGCTGCGGCGGGTATTGGCCAGTTCCACAGTGGCGGAAGGAATGTTGCCCCACAGCGGGCCGAGTATCTTCGCGGCCTCTTGTGGGTGCGCTTTGACCCACTGTCCCGTCTCGCGCAGGGTATCGAAGGTAACCTGCAACACGTCCGGGTGCGCGTTGGCGAACTTTGTCGTCGCCAGGTAGAAGCGGTTGTAGTCGGCCACGCCGTCCTTGCCGTCAGCCAGCACGCGCACGTGATGATCCAGTTGTTGGGTCGCCAGGAACGGGTCCCAGATAACCCAGGCATCGACACTGCCGTTGGCGAATGCCGCCCCGCCATCCGGTGCTTCCAGGTAACGCGGGGTGATATCGGCGAGCGTCAAACCGGCTTTTTTCAACGCCGAAATCAATAGGAAGTTGCTGCCCGAACCTTTGGAAACCGCGACGGTCTTGCCTTTCAGATCGGCAACGCTGTGGATGGGTGAGTTGTCCGCAACGATGATGGCCTGGGCGCCGGGCGATGGGTTTTCTCGGGCGTAGTAGGTCAATGGCGCATCGGCAGCCTGGGTGAACAGCGCAAAGGCGTCGGCGACGTCGGCATGCAAATCGACACTGCCGGCGTTCAGGGAACTGAGCAGGCCGGTGCTGAATTCATGCCAGTTGACAGTGAAGCCCAAGGGCTTCAGCCGCTCTTCCAGTTGGCCGTTTTGCTTGAGCAATATCCATAAGGTCGATGAACGCTGGTAGCTGATATCAATGGCTTGCTGGGCATGTGCCCCGGCGGCGGCGAACAACAGGCTGGCGGCGATGATGAGTTTTTTAAACGTCATGAAAGGCCTTTATAGGGGGTGGGGCGGCGTGGCTGAGGGAAAAAACCGAGTCAGCAGTGTTGCGTCCAGCAAGACTCGAAGGTCGAGGCTGAAAGCACCAACGATTATATTAATGATGAAAGATTATGAAAGAATCATATAACGCTAAGGTTATTCCTGTTTAAGCGTTTGGTCCTGACGTGGGCAAGTGGGGCCGATCAGCACAAGGTAAAACTCCGTGTTCAAGATGATCCCGAGCATCGACGCGACGCGAGAGCAGGTTCGAGTTATTCATGAATATGACGTTCATGAACTAGTTGAGCGCGGTGATGGGTCGCTAGCGGTGAAGGCTGAGCACTTACGTGGCCATCACAGTCACTAATCCGATCTATCGTTAGCGTCCAAAATTCTAATCTGCGATTTAAATAGGACGTTACAGTAAGTTCCTTCTTGCCCTTGAAGGACGCCACCATGTCATTAACCGCAGAAGTTGCCTGGGTAAACGGGGTCGGTGCTGTCGAAGGATTAGGCGCGGCGCTGGCACGACGATTCGCCAAAGGTGGATATAAGGTCGCCGTGAGCGGTCGCAGCCCCGATAAGCTCAAGGCCGTCGTCGAGAGCATCCAGGCACAGGATGGCGATGCGGTGGCGTTGCCGGCAGACGCAGGCAATGAAGCCGACATCCTGGCCGCGATTAAAGCTGTCAGGGGGCTTGGTCAACTGAAGGTCGCGATCTTCAATGTGGGTAACTCGGTGTCATCCCCCAGCCTTGAGCTCAGCGCCGACCTGTTCGAACAAACTTGGCGAGCTTCGACGCTGGGTGGTTTTTTGTTCGCCAGAGAAGCCACCCGCGCGTTGCTTGAAAACGGTGGCGGCACATTGCTGTTCACGGGGGCCACGGCCTCCTTGAGGGGCAAGCCACCGTTCGCGGCGTTTGCAGCGGCGAAGGCCGGACTGCGCTCGTTGAGTCAGTCTTTCGCTCGTGAGTTCGGCCCGCAAAATGTTCACGTCGCGCACGTGGTGATAGATGGCGGCATCAATGGCGAACGCTTACGCAGCCATGCTCCGCAGCGTCTTGAGCAGCTAGGCGCTGAGGGCGCATTACAGCTTGAGGATATCGCCGAAGCTTACTGGTACCTGCATACACAACCGCGCAGCGCATGGACGCAGGAATTGGATTTGCGGCCGTTCAAGGAATCATTTTAAAGCGGCTCGCCTCGAGCCAAGGAGTTCTTATGGGAACCCATCAGCAAGACATTGCACCTGTATCCGTAATCGGCGAGCTCAACTATCTGCTGGACAATGGCATACGTCCGGTCAATTACGCATTCGCGCAGCCCGACGGCCAACCACAACGCACGGGTGTCCTGCAGCCGACTCGGGTCAATATTCATAACGCACGCCTGCTCGACACTCCCGCCACCCTCGATGTGCAAGGCTTTGAGCGAATCGAGCGTCCAAGTGCGGTGCCTGATCTGGAAGACGAAACGCAAGTTCGCCTGCTCTATTACCCCGAGGCTGACGCACTGATTCGCGAGCAAACGGGCGCCATCAAAACCGTGATCTTTGACCACACCATTCGTGTTGATCAGCCTGGCAGAGAGGCTGCAGGAATGCGCGAACCGGTGCGTTATGTTCATAACGACCAGACTGAGCGTTCCGCCGTGCGCCGTGTGCGCGATCACTTGCCCCCGGAAGAAGCCGAGCAACGTTTGCTCAAACGCTTTGCAATCATCAATTTGTGGCGTCCCATCGGGGGACCGGTCTTTACCACACCGTTAGCGCTGTGCGATGCCAGCACCATCGATCCTGCCGACTTCCTGCCCAGCGACCTGGTGTATCGCGACAAAGTCGGGGAAACTTTTTCCGTGCGCGCAAACCCGAATCATCGCTGGTATTACTACCCCCGCCTACGACCTGAAGAAGCGCTGCTGCTCAAGATCTTCGATTCGCGCACCGATGGTGTGGCACGAGCGGGTGCACACACCGCTTTCGATGATCCTTCTACGCCACGTGATGCCCCTCCAAGGCGCAGTATCGAATTGCGTGCATTGGTGTTCTTTGCCCACTAGTTCACGACCGTAGTTCTTCTCCCCTTCGGTGCGCCTTCACTGGCGCCCGCTCTCAGTCCTGATCTGTTGATCCGGGTTGCGGCCGCCACTCGCCCGATCACCTAGCCGTATATTCGCGCACTGAGCCGCCCCCAGCGACATGATCACACCCGCAAAACCTACGAACCCTGGCGAAGCCAGGATCTGCGTGGCTTTGCTCCCGCGTTGAACATTCCAGGCATATCCATAGCAATAAAGGATATTGGTATATACCAGATTGCCTCGCTATAAATCGCCGCAATCAAACACAGTGCCTTGCGTCCATACGCGACGTCAGGCTGGAGTCGATAGCGATGATTTCTGTAAGGGTAATGCTGGAGTACTTTCATCCCTGGCCTAATTCGGCAGGTTTGTATCTGGCTCGCGAACGCGGCTGGTACCAGGAGGCTGGGCTGGATGTCGAGCTGGTGGTGCATGACCCTTGGCGCGGCGACACTCTGGATCATTTACTGTCCGGGGCTGTGCACTTCGGCGTGTTCCCCAGCAACCGACTGCTCGTACGCCGCAGTCTGGGGCAACCGTTGCGGGGAGTGGCAGCGATCAACCACCGTGGCCTGGAGTCAATCCAGACCCTCACCGATTCGGGTATCCAGCGGCCACGGGACCTGGTGGGACGGCGTCTGGCACTCAATCCCACCCCTCGCGGCCTGGCCATGGTCCGGCATTTGGTGCGGGTCGATGGTGGTGATCCCGATGCGCTAATCCTGGTAAATAGTGGTACCCGCGAACTGCGCCCCGAACAACTGGCTGCCGGTGTCGCCGATGCAAGTTTTGGCGGCTACTGGGCATGGGAAGCGCTAATGTCCAGCCCGGTCGAAGCTGAACGGCGCGTAGTCTGGCCGGTCGATGAGCTCGGAGCACCGGCTTATCACAGCTACCTGCTGGGCGCCCATGAGCGGACGCTGGAAACGCAACCCGAACTGACTCGCGCCTTCCTGGCAGCCACCGCCCGAGGTTACCTGGCCACTGCTGCCGATCCC
This sequence comes from Pseudomonas sp. FP2300, assembly GCF_030687595.1. NCBI lineage: Bacteria > Pseudomonadati > Pseudomonadota > Gammaproteobacteria > Pseudomonadales > Pseudomonadaceae > Pseudomonas > Pseudomonas sp. FP2300. The sequence continues at coordinate 2,677,549 of NZ_CP117440.1, read as the reverse complement.
GCCAGCGCCCTGCAAGCCTATGAGACTGTCACCCCCTATTTTCCCCGTGAGCTGCTGGCGGAATCACTGCAGAAGATCGCCCCGACCTGGTTGCACGAGGGCGCCTGGGGCCGGCAACGGGATGAATTGCTCAAACCTTACGCTCACTGGCTGCAAGACAACGGCGTGCTTGACGATGCCGAAGCATGGCGCCAGGCAACCAGTAACGCCTACTTGCCGGAGACGGTCTGATGGCCACCGTCGAAGCCTTGATGGTGCACGGTTTGAGCCACGAGCCGGTGGCTGCGGACTGGCCGCCACTGGATACCCGCGATGTCGAACAACTGTTGCTCGGCTACCCGCAACTCGGGCCGCTACTCAGCCTCAATTGGCATAGCCCCCGACCATTTTCGGCGGCCAGCCTGGTACAGACTCGCGCCGCAACGGTGTTCATCAAACGCCACCATCAGCGAATTCGCACCCCCGCTTGGCTGAGCGAGGAGCATCGGTTCATGGCGCATTTGCGTCAGCGTGGTGTACCGGTGAGTCAGGTATTGGCCGACCGCAACGGCGAAACGGCGGTCGCCCAGGGCGAATGGACGTATGAAGTGCATGGGCTGGCGGAAGGTCAGGATCTGTATCGCGAGTCGTTGTCCTGGACACCGTTTTTCAGTCAGCAACACGCCTGGTCCGCCGGCGCGTCCCTGGCCCGATTGCACCTCGCCGCCAAGGACTATCAGGCCGCACCCCGCCAAACCCCGGTGCTTCTGGCTAACTTCAAACTCTGCACCTGCCAGGATCTGCGTGCCAGTCTGCAAAAGGCCATACACCTGGACCCCGTACTCACCGACTACATGAGTCAGCACGACTGGCGCGGCGAATTGCTGCCGCTGCTACTGCCCTGGCATCGCCAGTTGCAACCGTTGCTTGGCCAGCAGCCCGGGTTATGGACCCACAACGACTGGCACGGCTCCAATCTGCTATGGAGCTCAAGTGCCGTCGACGCAGCGGTGAGTTGCGTGCTGGACTTCGGCCTGTCGGACCGCACATTCGCCCTCTTCGACCTGGCCACAGCCATCGAGCGCAATGGCATTCCCTGGCTGGAGCTGGACGATGGCGGCAGTGCCCAGGCCGCGTTGGACGACATTGACGCCGTGCTGGATGGCTATGCCAGCGAAAAACCCTTGTCCTCGGCCGATCTACTGACGCTGGCGGCCTTGTTGCCACTAGTCCATGTGGATTTCGCCCTGTCCGAAATTGCCTATTTCCAGGGTGTGGTGGGTTCCACCGCCAGTGCCGACGTGGCGTACCACGCCTACTTGTTAGGCCACACGCGCTGGTTTTCCACTGAACCGGGCCAGTCTCTGCTCGATCATTTACGGCGCCTTGCCTTAACCAGGAGTTCTGGATCATGACCGCCACCGCAGCCCCCATCCTGATCAGCCCCGAAACGCTAGTCGGGTACATGGCCGATCCCGATCTGCGAATTCTCGACGCCAGCGTCGAATTGCCGACGCCGCGTTTCGATCAGGATTATCGCGTCGCCAGCGGTCGCGACGGTTGGCTCCAGGCCCATATACCCGGTGCGCTACACGCGGACCTGCTCGAAGAACTGGCCCAGCCTCAGGCCTCATTCAGTTTTGCCCTGCCCTGCGCCGATCACTTCGCCAGCGCATTGGCCAGACTGGGCGTCGGAGCCAATAGCCACATCGTGATTTATGACCGCACCGACGGCTTCTGGGCCGCGCGTCTGTGGTGGATGCTACGCAGCGTGGGCATTGCGGCTCAGGTGCTGGACGGCGGTTTCAATGCCTGGCGTGCTGCCGGCTTGCCTCAGCGCCAGGGCAATGAATCACCCGTGCCAATGGCCGAACTGCGGTTGCAGCAAAGCCCGGGGTTCTGGATTGACCGTCAAGGCGTGCAGGCAGTGCTGGCCGGCGAGCGTCCCGGGGTACTGGTCTGCGCCTTGTCCTCAGCCTTGTTCAGCGGTACCGCCCCAAGCCGCTACGCCCGACGCGGGCATATTCCCGGTAGCCTCAATCTGCCGGCCCGTAACCTGCTGGACCCACAGGGCAAATACCTGCCGAGCACGCAACTGAAAGACCAACTGGGTGACGAGCTGCTCAAGACGCCAGCCCCTCTGGTGCTCTATTGCGGCGGCGGTATTTCAGCTGCCGCAGTGGCCCTGGCGATGACACTGGTCGGACGTGACAACGTCCTCTTGTATGATGGCTCGCTTCAAGAGTGGGCCGCGGATTCAAACTTGCCAATGACCACCGGAGCAACTCCGGCCTGACGCCCCCAGGGCACACATTGCTTTTTCCTGTATTAACAGCACGGCTCGTTCCTGGAGCGCGCCTGGGCACCTGTGCCCGGTGTTCGCCGGTCCCGGGATCGCAATCGTCGAGGAGTATTCATGGATATGCTTTACCGGACGTCCCGCGAGGGAGTATCCGCCCCACGATTCACGCTCAATCTTCTGACCCTGAGCCTGCTGCTGGCCAACACGGTGCATACCGCGCAGGCCGCCGACACCGAACTTCCGGCGGTGACCGTAACGGGCGAGGACACCTCTGGCTATCAGGTCAAAAGCGCTTCAGTTGGCGGTTTCGATGCCACGCCATTGCTGGATACACCGGCGTCGATTTCGGTGATCAACGAGACCTTGATCAACGACCAGCAGGCTCGCCTGCTCAGTGAAGTTCTGAAGAACGATGCCTCGGTGGGTGAAAGCTACGCGCCGGTTGGCTACTACGAAAACTTCGTCGTACGTGGCTTCTCCCTGAACTCCGCCAGCAGCTACAAGATCAACGGCCGCACCATCACCGGCGAGCAAAACGTCGGGCTGGAAAACAAGCAACAGGTTGAAGTACTCAAGGGGCTTTCCGGCTTGCAGAGCGGCGTCACCGAGCCTGGTGGACTGGTCAATTACGTGACCAAACGGCCGACCGATGTGCGTTCGGTCACGGTGGCCACTGACGATCGCGGCAGCGGCTACCTGGCGACAGACGTGGGAGGATTCTTCGGCAGCGAACAGCAGTTCGGGCTGCGTGCCAACGTGGCTCATGAAGACCTGCATTCCTACGTCGAACATACCAATGGTCAGCGCGACTTCGCCTCCCTGGCCTTCGACTGGAACATCAGCCCCGATGCCCTGCTGCAACTGGATGCCGAGTACCAGACCAAGGAACAACGCTCGGCACCGGGATATCAATTGCTCGGCGGCTCCAGCCTGCCACACCATGCCTCACCGAAAAAACTGCTGGCACACCAGAGCGGCTCGAAGCCCGTTACCACCGATGCACTGAACCTCAACGGCAGCTTCGAATATCGTTTCAGCGACACTTGGAAAGGCAACATCAGTGCAGCGCGCAGCCGTGTGGTGATCGATGACTACAGCTCGTTCGCCTGGGGCTGCTACGGCTCCGCCAGTTGCGCCGGCGCGGCTGTGCCCAACTACTTCAGCCCGGAAGGCGACTACGACATTTACGACTTCCGCAGCCCTGACGATACCCGCCGCAATGACGAGGTACAGGCTGTCCTCAATGGCGCCTTCGACGCCGGTGGCCTTGGTCACGAACTGAGCGTAGGCACCAGCGCGTTTCGTCGCGTGGTGGATAAACGCGACGCCATCAACGTGATGATCGGCAGCGCCAATATCGATAGCGAGCCGGCAGATTTCGCACGCTACGACGGTCCGCTCAACGACTCTTATCGACGCCTGGACAGCCGCCAGTACGGGCTGTTCTTCAATGACCGGATCAGCTTCAACGAACAATGGCAGACCGTGCTCGGCGGGCGCGAAGTGCGTCTGGATGAGGAGACATTCGACAGCCAGGGCGATACCACCCGACACACTCAACGCTACGTGTTCCTGCCCCAGGCTGCACTGATCTACAAGCCGGTGCAGAACCTGTCGCTGTATACCCGCTACAGCAAGGGCCTGTCACTGGGCGGCGAAGCGGCGTGGTTCACCACCAACGCCTATGAAATCCTCGCGCCCACCGTATCCCGGCAGATCGAGGCGGGCATCAAGTATGACTGGCAACGTATCAGCCTGACCGCAGCGCTGTACCAGATCCGCCAGGCATACGAGTACTCCCGGCCGAATGACGACGGCACGTTCACCTTCACCCAGCAGGGTGAACAGAAAAACACCGGACTGGAACTCTCGGCCAATGGCTGGGCCAGTCAGCGCCTGCAGATTTCGGCCAGTGTCGCGGCGATCCGTGCACGGGTCAGCGACAGCGGCACACCGGCCTATGAAGGTCACCAAGCGATCAACGTGCCGACACTGCGCGCCAGTCTCTACGGTGACTACGCCCTGCCCTGGGTCGAGGGGCTTGCCCTGCTCGGCGGTGTGCAATACAGCGGCAGCAAATACGCCAATCGCCAGGGCGAGGTCGAGACTGGCGCCTACGCCATCTTCAACGTTGGCAGCCGCTACAGCACCCGTATCGACGGTTACGACACCGTGTTCCGACTGACCGTCGACAACCTGTTCGACAAACGCTACTGGCGTGACGCCGGTGAATACATGGGCGATGGCTACCTGTTCCAGGGCGCACCACTGACCGCCCGCTTGAGTGCCTCGATCAACTTCTGATAGCTCCCCTTATCGCTTCAGTTGAGGAACACGTTATGTCCGATCTTGAAATCATCGCCGTCGTGCTCAACATCCTCGGCGTCTGGCTGACCGCCCGACGCATCCGCTGGTGCTGGCCTGTCAGTGTGCTGGCGGTGTTGCTGTATGCCTGGATTTTCTATCAGGCCAAGCTCTACTCCGACACGCTGTTGCAGGGCATCTTCGCCCTGCTGCAAGGCTACGGCTGGTGGCGCTGGAGCCAGGGCGGCCTGACCCATGGCAAGGTCCGGGTGGCCAGGCTGCCCTTGCGTGAGGGATTGCTCGGCCTGCTTTTCGGCGCTCTCGGTGCCGTGTTGCTCGGCGCCCTGATGTACGGCTTCACCGACGCCGCAGTGCCCTGGCTCGACGCGCTGCTGACCGCCTTCAGCCTGGTGGCGAGTGTCTGGGCGGCACGCAAGTACGTGGTCAGTTGGTGGCTGTGGATCGTCCTCGACTGCCTGTATGTCGGCCTGTTCCTGTTCAAGGACTTGCGCCTGACGGCCGCGCTGTACGCAGGCTTTGTGCTGCTGGCGGTGTATGGTCTGCGGACCTGGCAACGGGATCTGGCGCGCCAGGGGCTGCAACCGGATGCCGGTGACAGTGTGCTCGCAGACAACTCGACGGCTGGCGAGCCGATTCGTTAGTGTAAGCAGCTTATCGATGGCGTCCACGGACGCCCTCCCTCATCGATCCGCCAACGGACGCACTACCGAATGCCTTTCGATCCTCTTTCACCACACTACCAGCGGATTCGCGAGCAGATCGCCTACGACATCGCCACAGGTACGCCCCAGGCCGATGAAAAATTTCCCTCCGAGCGGGAAATGATCGAACGCTTCGGTTGTACCCGGGTGACCTTGCGCCAGGCGCTGCAACAGCTGGAAGCCGAAGGTTTGGTGTACCGGGAAAACCGTCGCGGCTGGTTCGTCAGCCCGCGGCGAATACGATACGACCCCACGCGAATCAGCGGCTTCATGGACTATGTCAGTGCCCAAGGCCGTACACCGCGAACCGAATGTCTGCAGGCCGAACTGCGCCCTGCCGGCGCCTGGCTGGCCAGACGCATGAGCCTGAGTTCGGAAGATGAGCCGGTATTTTTCCTCCAACGTCGACGCTGGATTGATCGGCGCCCGGTGCTGCTGGAGTTCAACGCACTGCTGGCGAGCTGGTGTCCGGGCTTGCTCGACGCTGATTTGAACACCTCCCTGACTCGGGTCCTGCGCGAGCGCTTTTCGCGGGTGCAATCACGCTGCGAGCTGGAGATGCACATTGGCACCGTCAACGAGGATCAGGCAGAACTGCTGCAACTTTCCCCAGGCTCGACCAGCGTCTACCTGGAACGCCTGAACTTCGGCGAAGAGGACCAGGCCGTGGAGTTCGACCAGGAATTCTGGCGCCCCGACGCACTGTCGATCGTGATGGAGACCCGTTATCCAGGGAAGACTTGACTCAACAGGCAAGCCGCACGGCCAGGAATGCGCGCGGGATCGCCTTGATTGATCGCGGCACGCGCGTTCCTGTGGTGCAACCTACGAAGGTCCACTTCGATGTAGTGAACACGGTGAGGGACTTTCGCAGCGTCAGCGCCTGACAGGGAATGCCTAGCGAGCCAGGTATTCGGGGGGGATGATCTCGACACTCGCTGTCATACCTGCCGCCAGCTCAACGCCTGGTGGCACCCTATCGATGTGGATACGAACCGGAATCCGTTGCGCAAGACGCCCCCAGGTAAATGTCGCCGCCAAAGCTACCCGAGGAGTGCTGCACGCTGTCCATCTCCCCAATGATCCGGGAAATGGTTAACCGGTTGGCTCGTGAGCCTGCCGATTATCCTTCGGTTGGCCATGCCGCCAAGCTTGCACGAGTGATCCTCGACGAACTGGTCGAAATGCCGCGTGAGCGCTTCAACCTACCCATCTCCGGCAATCCTAAAATTCGTGCGATAGCAAATGCACTGACGCTCGAGCCTTCCGACCGCAGTACGTCAGCCGAATGGGCGAAACGCGTGGCGATGAGCGAGAGGTCGCTGTCGCGATTGATGATTCGTGAGACGGGCCTCACGTTTGGACGCTGGCGGCAGCAGTTGCACCTTGTCGTTGCGCTGCGAGAACTGGCCAGTGGTGCGAAGGTGCAGAACGCTGCGGCCGAGCTGGGCTATAGCTCGGTCAACGCCTTTATCACAATGTTCAAAAAAGGCACTAGGGAACACGCCCGCACGGTTGAGCAACTGCACTGCAACTAGTAGCGGAGTCGTACCACCTTAACTGAGAGGCTCGAGGAAAGCGTCTGCCCGTTGTTGCACCGACTCTTTCTGTCTGAACATTTGCTGCCAGGCGAGCTGCGCCTGGACAATGGCGACCGCCTCCAGGACTTTCTGCGTCCAGCGGTCATCCTCCGGATGCACCACGACAACGCGAAACCCATGATCCTTGCCTTCAATCTGCACGCCCTCGGAATCATCGACATGCAAATCGATATCGAACGCCGGCGGATATTTCGAAGGCGCATTCAACATCCCATGCACCGTCAGGGCACGGTTGTGCAGCACGCTGTTGACCACGCCGTCGACGCGGATGCCGTACAGCAATAGCCAACGCCGGATATAGGACGGCGTGCGCCCGGACGACGTGTAGACCCAGATACTGCAGCCCTGGCGGCGCAGCTCTCGGATCAGGGGGCGTGTGCCCATGCGCAAAGGCTCACCCAACCAACGATGAACGCAGGCCGGCAGCCTGCTCTGCTCGACGGCACAATGGTGAAGTTGGCAGGCGAGCGTGTCATCGATATCGAATGAAATTCGTATGCGTTGCCGCTTGAACAACCGCGTCGGCATAACGCGGCGGATGGCCCGCCCTACCCGGCTGCCGAAGGTTTTGCACCTGGCGAACGCTGGATACCCGCTCATCAATGGCCACCTTGATAAATGGGCAAGGACTTGTCCTTGAGAAAAAACTTCATGGGATCGGGCGCCTGTTCTTCTAAAAAAGCTGCGTATTTTTTCTTGATCTTGGGCAATTCGTACAACGCCTTGACGCCGTGTTTGGCGGAGTTGCGTATGACTGAGGACGGATTGAAGTAGCCCTTTGCGTTTTCCAGCGTCAACACGAAAGGAGGCAAACCCGCACGCATGAGCAAATAGCTGACGATGAGCGAGCCACTGCGGTTGTTACCTTCGATGAACAGCTGCGGCTTGCTGAGAATGCGTACATAGACGCCGGCCGCACGCTTCCAGACGGATTCGCTGCGATACGCGCAATACCAGTTGTACAAGTCCTTGATGCCTCCCTCAACATTGTTGAAGAAATGCGCCTCGGTGGCTGCCAGGTGCTGGGCGTATTCCAAACGGCGCGCCGGATCTCGGCCACACAGCACCGTGGCATTGATCTCCAGCATCAGGTTCAGTTGCTGAAGATCGAACAGGTCGACGCCGCGGGCAACATAGTCGTCAACCAATGCATAACCTTCAAGCACATTCTGCAGCACTTCGTCAGTCAAGGGGTCGCGTGGCTCGGTGAAGTACCGGCTCAGCTCTACGAAGCGGCCCTGAACTTCACGCAGTGCGCGTTCAATTGCAGGTAAATCAAGGCGGTGCGTAACAGGCATTGGTGCTCCTTGAAAACGTTTGGCAAATGTCTACCGGATGCCGCCAAATCCGTTTGGCTTCTGCAGGTATGCGGCCTTGACCGGATGTGATGCTTAGCTGAACTTGCCGCTGATGTAGTCTCCCGTCATCTGTTCACGCGGGTTGTCGAAAATCTGCGTGGTCGGGCCCATTTCCACCAGATAGCCGGTTCGCGTGCCCTGGGAAATGTCCACCGAGAAGAAAGCCGTGGTGTCGGCGACGCGGATGGCTTGCTGCATGTTGTGGGTGACCAGCGCGATGGTGTAGTCCTTCTTCAACTCCACCATCAGTTCCTCGACCCTCCGGGTAGCGATCGGGTCGAGCGCCGAACACGGCTCATCCAGCAGCAGGACTTCCGGCTCGGTGGCGATGGCGCGGGCAATGCACAGTCGTTGTTGCTGGCCACCGGAGAGCGACAGGCCGCTGACCTTGAGCTTGTCCTTGACTTCGTCCCACAGCGCGGCGCCTTGCAGCGCATGCTTGACCCGGTCGCCGATGTCGCCTTTGTAGCGATTGAGGCGCAGACCAAACGCGACGTTGTCGAAAATGCTCATCGAAAACGGGTTCGGCTGCTGAAACACCATGCCGATGTAGCGGCGCACGACCACCGGATCAACGCCCTTGCCGTAGACGTCCTGTCCGAGAAAATGCACGTGGCCCTCGAAACGGAACCCCTTCACCAGGTCATTCATCCGGTTGAGGCTACGCAACACGGTGCTCTTGCCACAGCCGGAAGGACCGATGAACCCGGTGATCTTGTTTTTTTCGATCGGCACATGGCTGTCACGTACCGCCATGAAGTTGCCATAGAAAATCTTGTCCAGTTTGCAGTCCATGACTACAGGCGCCTGGGTGACAAACGGAGCGGCTATTTGCGCAGTGGATACGTTCAAGATCAGATGCTCCCGTTCTTAATATTTGGGCTTGCCGAAAATACGGCTGATGATGTTCACGAACAGCACGATCATCACCAGCACCAGTGAGGCCGCCCACGCGAGTTCAAGTTGGTTGTCGAAAGGCATCCCGGAGAAGTTGTAGATCAGCACCGCCAGCGAGGCGGTCGGGTTCATGACCTCGAGATTGCCCTGGTGGTAAATCCAATAGTTGCTGAACAGCGCGGTAAACAGCAGCGGCGCCGTCTCGCCCGCGGCACGTGCCACAGCGAGCATGACCCCGGTCAGGATGGCCGGCATGCCGGTCGGCAAAATGATTTTCCAGATCACCTGCGAGCGGGTGCAGCCCATGCCATAGGCGGCATCCTTCATGATCTTGGGCACCATCCGCATCGACTCTTCCGCCGTCAGCACGACGATTGGCAGCATCAGGACCGCCAGCGCCACGCCACCCGCCGGCGCCGAATACGTACCGGTGGTCATCACCACCAGGGCGTAGGCAAACACCCCGGCCAGGATCGACGGCAGGCCCGTGAGCATCTTGGCGGCAAAACGCGCTGCGTTCCCCAGCTTGCTGTCCGGTCCCAGCTCAGCCAGGAAGATTGCCGCCATGATGCCGACCGGCACCGCGATCGCCGCCGCGATACCGACCATCACGAAGGTCCCTGCCATCGCGTTGCCGAAACCGCCACCCATCTCGAAGCCCGTCGGCGGCAGTTCGGTAAAGACTTCCAGGTTGAGACGCGCGCCGCCGCGGGTAATCAGCATGTAGAGCACGGAGATCAGCGGCACACTGGCCAGTAGCGCACCAGCCCAGACCAGGGTGGTCAAGATCAGGCTTCGCAGGGCACGGCCTTCGAACTTGCGCTGCAGGCTGGGCATCGCGCCTGTTGGAGACGTCAGGTCTGTTGCAGCAGTGAGATCAGTCATCACTTATTACCCCGTTGGGCGTACATCATGATCATCGAACCGAAAATGTTCACGATCAGCGTAATCAACATCAACACCAGGGCGGCATACATCAACACCTCGATCTCGTTCGGCCCGGCTTCGGGGAAGTTCAACGCCAGCAGGGCGGCGAGCGTGTTGGCCGGTGCAAACAGCGAGAGGGAAATGTTGTTGGCATTGCCGACCAGCATGGCCAGCGCCATCGTTTCACCCAGGGCGCGCCCCAGGCCCAGCACCAGAGAGCCGAAGATGCCGGTGGCGGCGGAAGGCACCATCACCTTGAGAATCGCTTCCCAATGAGTAGTCCCCATGCCATAGGCGGCCTGCTTGGTTTTCATCGGCACAGCCGTGAGCGCGTCCTGCGAAACGGCGGCAATGGTCGGCAGAATCATGATGGCGAGCACCAGCGCTGCGGGTAGCAAGCCTGGGCCGCTCAGGGTCGTGCCGAAAAAGGGTACCCAGCCGAGTTCGCTGTTCAACCAGGTTGTCAGCGGCCGAATCGCCGGGATCACCACGTAGATCCCCCACAGGCCATAGACCACGCTGGGGATGGCCGCGAGCAGTTCGACGATGGTACGGAAGATGGCGGCGAGCTTGGGCGGCAGAAAATCCTGGGTCAGGAAAATCGCCATGCTGACGCCGAAAAAACCAGCGATCAGCAATGCGATAAAGGCGCTGTAGAGCGTGCCCCAGATAGCCGGCAGGATGCCGTATTTGCCCTGGTTAACGTCCCAGACGCTGCCCAAAAGCACATCAAAGCCGTGCTTCTCCATGCCGGGAAGTGCCTTGCGTCCCACCTCGAACACCAGCGCAAATACCAACGCCAGAATCAGTACCACGCCGATACGCGCAAGCGCACGAAAGGTGCGATCAACCAGGAAATCCTTCCTCGAAGGTGGTTGGCAGGCAGAGTCCGGATTAACCGGTACGACAAAAGGTTTGTTCATGGGCTGAGTCCGGAACAAGGGGGAAAACTCTCCCGGCGTGGCGCAGACGCACACTCCGAGAGAGACCTCACGGCGTTACTGGATGTTGGCGGACGCTTTGCGAACCTGCTCGACGACCGATTGCGGCAATGGGATATAACCCATCGAATCGGCAATCTTCTGTCCCTCGGCCAGGCTGTATTCGACCATTTCACGCATGGCCTTGGCCTTGGCCGGATTGCCGTTGTCCTTGCGGAAAATCATCCAGGTGTAGGACGTGATCGGGTAGGACTTGGCACCGTCCGGATCAGGCAACCAGGCCACCAGGTTTTCCGGCATCTTCACCGCCGCCAGGGCCTCGGCACCGCTTTCGGCGTTTGGCACGACGTACTGACCGGCCTTGTTCTGCAGTTGAGCGAAGTCAACCTTGGCGAGCTTGGCGAAGCCGTATTCGATGTAACCAATCGCGCCCGGGGTTTGGCGCACAGTGGCCGTGACACCATCGTTCTTCGGCGACTTGATGAACTTGTCGCTAGCCGGCCAGTTGACGGTGTTGCCCTCCCCCAACGCCTGCTTGAACTCCGGATTGATTGTCGCCAGGTGCTTAGTGAATACCGCAGTCGTGCCGCTGGAGTCTGCACGCACAACAACCGTGATCGGCGTATCGGAGAGTTTCAGATCCGGGTTGGCGGCGACGATCTTCGGATCGTTCCAGCGGGTGATTTTGCCCAGAAAAATGTTGGAGTACACATCTCGGGGCAGTTTGAGCCCCTTCGGATTGCCCGGCAGGTTATAAGCCAGCACGATTTCACCTGCGGTCATCGGCAACAACTGCACGCCTTCGGCGACCTTGGCGATATCTTCCTCTTTCATCGCCGAGTCACTGGCGGCGAAATCAACGGTTTTGTTCAGAAAGTCCTGTACACCCGCGCCACTACCCTTGGATTGGTAATCCACAGTGACACCGTCAGATTTCTTGCTGAAATCCTTGAACCAAGTGAGGTAGATCGGTGCAGGGAAACTCGCCCCGGACCCCGTCAGACGGACACTCTCTGCAGCGTAGGACGCCGAGGTGGCACAAAGAGAAACCGCAATGGCGAGCGCAGCAGACTTCATCAAACTTTTCATTAGGGGAACACCTTGTGATTACGGGCTCCCGAACTTTGCAGCAGTTTTGTTACGTTCTCATGAAAGTTGAATGGCAGCAGTACGCTCACTCTCCATATGGCCCGGTAGGGACTTAATGTAATTGGTTCGTAACAAATTACGCCTAACACTTTGCCACCCCATCCTCGTGCGAGCCTCCCTCCTATGTCTCCCAGAGAAGCCACCTTAATCCAGCGCATCCACCGTGAACTGCTTGATCACAGTGACGAAGAGCTGGAATTGGAATTATCCGAAGACGGTCATGACCTGAACGCGCTGTTCGATGAGCACGTAGAGGAAGGTACCGAGAAGGATGCTCGCAGGACCTATTTCAGCGAACTGTTCCGCCTGCAAGGCGAACTGGTAAAGCTGCAAAGCTGGGTGGTCAAGACGGGCCACAAAGTCGTGATCCTGTTCGAAGGGCGTGATGCAGCCGGAAAAGGCGGTGTGATCAAACGTATCACCCAACGCCTGAATCCCAGGGTCTGCCGGGTCGCCGCCCTACCCGCCCCCAACGACCGGGAACGTACTCAGTGGTACTTCCAGCGCTATGTCTCGCACCTGCCGGCGGCGGGCGAAATCGTGCTGTTTGACCGTAGTTGGTACAACCGTGCCGGGGTGGAACAAGTGATGGGGTTTTGCAACGAAGATCAGTACGAGGAGTTCTTCCGTACTGTACCGGAGTTCGAACGTATGCTCGCCCGCTCCGGCATCCAGTTGATCAAATACTGGTTCTCCATTTCCGACCAGGAACAGCATCTGCGCTTTCTCAGTCGCATCCATGATCCGCTCAAGCAATGGAAACTCAGCCCCATGGATCTGGAGTCCCGTCGGCGCTGGGAAGCCTATACCAAGGCCAAGGAAATCATGCTTGAACGCACCCACATCGCCGAAGCGCCGTGGTGGGTGGTACAAGCTGATGACAAAAAGAAAGCCAGGCTCAACTGCATCCATCACCTTCTCGGGCAGATGCCCTACGAAGAGGTGGAAATGCCGGTAATCGAACTGCCGCAACGCGTCAGGCAGGAGGATTATTCCCGCAGCCCCACGCCGCCGGAACTCATCGTGCCTCAGGTCTATTAAGGTCAGCCAAATGGGGGCACGCCGTTAAGGGCTTACGTGCGACTCACAAAACCCAAAGGCGCGATGAGGGGCCCGAAGAGCTGCCGATCTGCTGGACCGGCCTGGACGAGCAGAACCCAACCGGGCGGAATCAGTTATTTAAATTAACCATTGCTCCATGAATCAAATCGACATCTGCTCGCTAGGAGAAAAGTCACCGAGCAACTCAATGAAGGACTGACGCAACCAACGATTAGCCGGGTCATGATGAAAGCGCGTATGCCAATACAGGTGTATGTCATATCCGCAGATAGCCCAAGGCAGCGGGACCAGGCGCACATTGGTAATTTCGGAGAACCGCCGGCCGACTGCCAGTGGGACGGTGGCGATCATGTCGGACTCGGCCACCAGGAACGGCACACCCATGAACCGTGGCAGGCTGAACCGCACCCGTCGTGTTACGCCGTGGGAGGCCAGCTCCTTATCCAGCACACCCATGCCGCGCCCCTCGGCCTGGACGGCGACATGCACGGCGGCCTGGTATTGCTCGGCGCTTATGGTGTCGCCGATGGTGGGATGATCGCTGCGCACTATGCACACGAAAGAGTGGCTGTACAGCGCCCGATGCCGGATCGAGGTGTTGAGCAGACGAGGGAAATAGCCAATGGCCGCGTCGACCTCGCCAGCGTCCAAGCCCTCTTCCAATTGCTCGGAGGACAACGCCTGAGTGCGAATTCTCAGCTTCGGCGCCGTTTTGTCGAGCATGCGCATCAGCCGTGGCAGGAACACCATTTCACCGATATCCGACATGCACAACACTAACTGGCGATCCGAGTGTTCGGCGACGAATCCCGTGGACGGCAGTACCTCGCTGCTGACCATCTCCAGAATGCGTTGCACCGGCTCGGCGATCTGCAAGGCTCTCGCGGTGGGCTGCATACCATGGGAGGTACGGATGAACAAAGGATCGTCGAATAGCGTCCGTAACTTGCCCAAGGCGAAACTCATGGCAGGTTGACTGAGCCCCATGAGATCCCCGGCCAGGGTCACGCTTTGCTTTTTGCGCAACGCATCGAAGACTTTCAACAGGTTGAGGTCGACGTCCTTGATATCCATATTTTGGATTTTATCTATAAGTGAAATAAGGTTTTCGGATTCTAGGCCGACGCCTAGACTCGGCACAAGATGGTTAACGCGATTAACCGGATTGGCATTCTTATAACAATAACGGAGCACCCCATGCCCAAGAAGCTGCGCAGCAATTTCCCTTACGGGTCCTATTTGTGGGCTGTGCGCGCCGCCCAGTGGCGCGCCTTGGGGATCGATGAGAGCGAGCTGGAGAAACCCAAGATCGCTATCGTGAACTCGTCGTCCAACCTGGCGATCTGCTTCAGCCATCTGGATGGCATCGCCAATGCCCTCAAGCAATCGATACGCGATGCCGGCGCCCTGCCCTTCGAAATTCGTACTGCCGCTCCCAGTGACTTCATTACCGGCGCTGGTGCCGGGGGTGCCTATATGCTCGCCGCCCGCGACCTCATCACCAATGATATCGAAGTCGCGGTCGAAGGGGCTCAACTCGACGGCATGATCTGCCTGGCCTCCTGCGACAAGACCGTACCCGGTCAACTGATGGCCGCCGCCCGCCTGAATATTCCGACGCTGGTGGTGGTCTGTGGCTACCAGCCGAGTGGCGAATACAACGGTAAGCATGTCGATATCGAAGACGTGTTCATCAGTTCCATGCACGTGGTCACAGGCAAGCTACCGGTCGAGGAATTGGCCGGCATGGCCCGCAATGCCATCAAGGGCCCTGGGGTCTGCTCGGGGATGGGCACCGCCAACTCGATGCACCTGGTGTGTGAAGCCCTTGGCATGGCTTTGCCCGGCAGCGCGCCCATCGCGGCCAACAGCCGGCAGATGTTCGACTTCGTGCACCAAGCCGGACAACGCATTGTGGAAATGGTCGAAGAAGACCTAAAACCTCGCGATATCCTCACCCCAGAGGCCTTCGCCAACGCAGTGGCGACCATTCTCGCCGCGGGCGGCTCCGTCAATACCATCAAGCATATGCAGGCGGTGGCAGCCGAAGGCGGAGTCGACGTGGACATCTACCAGCTCTTCAGGGACCTGGGCAAACAGGTGCCTGTGCTGGTCGGCGTACGGCCGGTGGGTGAACATAGCATCGAGCAAATGGAAGCCGCGGGCGGTGGGCGTGGGCTGCTCAAGCGCCTGGAGCCCTTGCTGCATGGCGATGCATTGACGGTCACCGGCAAAACCCTGAGGCAGAACCTGCACGGGGTGATCGTCAGCGACGATGCAGTGATCCGCCCGCTGGACAACCCCTTCGCCACCCAACCAGCCATCGTGATGCTGCGCGGCAATATCGCGCCCCAGGCAGGCATCGTCAAATACGGCATCGACCCGCAGAAGATGCGCCGCTTCGAGGGGCCTGCGATCTGTTTCGAACGCTCCGCCGATGCCATCGAAGCCTTGCAGGATGGGCGCATCCAGCCCGGCCATGTGGTGGTCATGCGCGGCGCCGGAGTGCGCGGCGGCCCGGCCATGGGCGGCGGCGCCTCGAAAGTGGTATTCGCCATTGACGGCGCCGGGTTGGGCGACCACGTGGCCATGCTGACTGACGGTCATCTTTCAGGGTTGGTGTGCAAGGGCCTGGTCGTGGCTGAAGTCGCTCCTGAAGCGGCCGTCGGCGGACCGTTGGCGCTGGTCGAGGACGGCGACATCGTCACCATCGACCTGGACCTCAACACCCTCGATGCCAATATCAGCGAAACCGACATGCAAGCACGGCGTGCCCGTTGGCGGCCTTTGGCGCCACAGTTCGGCGGCGGCTGGCTGGACATCTACCGCAATAACGTGTCCTCCATGGAGCACGGCGCGGTCCTGATCAAACCGCTGGACATCAGCCGTTCGGGAGAACAGCCGCAATGAGATTGCGCGACGACGAGAAAGCCATGCTCGCCGGCGACCAAGGTCCGGCGGTGCAAAAAGCCATGGATTTGCTGGTGCGTTATGGCGAGGCCCTGGACGCAGAATGTCTGGTGGACACGCGCAATGTGGCCGGAACCATCGGTGCCACCACCCCGTTCCTGCGTCAGTACGCCGAGCGCGAGGGTGGCATGGACGCGGTGTTCAGCGAGTTCAATCTCGACAGCACCGAGGTAGTCAAAATCCCCAAGGTCAAGGTCTTCAGCAGTCACCTGCAACAGGGCATCGACCCTCGGCATGCCGAACGCCAAGGCATCTCGCAGGATGTGGTGCGCATTTATGAAACCGGCCAGGCCTATAGCAGCGGCCTGGGTGTGCAACCGTTGAATACCTGCACGCCCTATCAAGTCGGCAACGTACCAGTGAAAGGCGAGCACTGCGCGTGGATGGAATCCTCCGCCGTGATCTACATCAACTCAGTACTCGGCGCCCGCACCAATGCCGAGGGCCGCGAAAGCACCGGCGCAGCGATGCTGACCGGCAAGATTCCCTATTGGGGCCTGCACCTGGACGAGAACCGTCGCGGTACCCACCTGATCCAGTTGGATATAGACGTGAGCACCACGGCCGACTGGGGACTGCTCGGCTACTGGGTCGGTGAACAGGTGCAGGATTGCATCCCGGTCATCGAAGGCGTGAGCCATCAGCCCAACCTGGCGCGTCTCAAGCACTTTGGCGCGGCGGCGGCTTCCAGCGGTGGCGTGGAAATGTACCACCTGGTCGGGGTCACACCTGAGGCCCGCACTCGCGAGCAAGCGTTCGGCGCCTCCCGGCCTTCAGCCACGTTGCGCTTTGGTGAAGCCGAACGGCGCTGGGCCTACGAGCAAGTCAACGTCACGGCGCGCGATGCACAAGTCGATTTCGTCATGCTCGGCTGCCCGCATTACAGCCTCGAACAAATCTGGGAAGTCTGCCAACTGCTGGAAGGCCAGCGCCTGAGTGCGAACACCGAGCTCTGGATATTTACCGCCGCGTCGATCAAGCAACTGGCAGACGTGGCCGGTTACACCCACATCATTGAGCAGGCAGGTGGGCATGTGATGACCGATACCTGCTCGGCAATCGGCAAGGTGCTGCCCAAGGGCACGCGCGTGGCGGCCGTGGACTCGGCCAAGCAGGCCCATTACCTGCCGGCGATCATGGGCATCCAGGCGTGGTTCGGCACCACCGCAGAATGCGTCCAGGCGGCCATCGATGGCCGTTGGAAAGGAGTACTGAAATGAGCGCAACCTTTACGCTCCGAGGCCGCAAGGTTGTCGGCGGCTGCTTCGAAGGCGAAGCCTTGGTGACCCATGACCGCATCTCCGGTTGGGGTGGCATCGACCCACGCAGCGGCACCGTCATCGAGACGCGCCACGAGCTCAAGGGCATCAGTTTCGCCGGCAAGGTCCTCGTGTTTCCCGGCGCCAAGGGGTCTTCCGGCTGGTCCTCGCAGTTCCATGTCGCCCGTCTCGCTGGCGTCGCGCCTGGCGCCATGTTGTTCAATGAAATGACGGCGAAAATGGGCCTTGGTGCCGTTGTCGTCCATGCGCCAGCCATGACCGACTTCAACGAAGACCCGCTGAACCGGATTCGCACCGGGGATTGGGTCCGCGTCGATGCCGACGCCGGGACCGTCGAAGTGATCCCACGTCAATCGCGTACCGATCTATCCATCCAGCCACAGCCGCCCGGCCTGGAACGAACGCGAAACCCGTCGTAACCCGAATATGACTGCCGAAGCACCTGCTCCCGTGACCCTCGGTCAACGGGCTCGGGCTCGGCTACCCTGTTGACACCTCAAAGGTAGTTTTATGGCTCATGTTATTCGCACGGTACGCCGTACCAGCGCCCCCACCGCCCAACGCTTGCAGGCCGACGTATGCATCGCCGGGGCCGGTATCTCCGGTATTTCAGCCGCCCTCGAGGCCGCCGCGCTCGGCAAGCGCGTGGTGCTGTTCGACGCCCTGCCGATGCTCGGCGGCCAAGCGGTCGGCTCGATCATCGGCACCTTCTGCGGACTGTTCTCCAATGGTCCGAACCGCCAACTGCTGACCCATGGCATTGCCGACGGTATCCTTCGCGACCTGGGTGCCTCGGGAGACTTGCACCAGGCCATCGGGCCATTGACCACAGTGGTTTACTACGACGAAGTCGCCCTCGGTCGCTGGATTGGCCAAAAGGTGCTCGACGCAGGCATCACCGTAGTGCTCGGTGCGGTGTTACGTGATGTAGTGCGCGAAGGCACGCGGGTCCAGGAAGTGGAGTTGGCCACACGCTATGGCGACGTGCGCGTGGCGGCCAACGGTTTCATCGATGCCAGTGGTGATGCGGCACTGGTGTGGAACGCGGGACTCGCCTGTCGCGAGCCGGATACGCCAATCTATGGCACCCAAATGTTCGTCCTTGAACATATCAACGAAGCCCACTTGCCCACCCGTGCGCAATTCACCGAACGGGTCAAGCAAAAGGCCAAGAGCTACGGGATCGAACGCGATGACGGCTTGTTCTTCCAATTTCCTGGACGCGGCACGGCGGCCTTCAACATGACACACATCGAAACGCCCCTGGACCCCGTCGCCGCCTCTCACGTCGCCATCGCCGGGCGCCAGCAGGTGGACCAAGTGATCCACTTCCTCCAATCGGAGTACCCCGAGGCTTATGGCAAGGCCAAAGTGCGGGCGTATGCGTTGCCAGGCATTCGCCAGACTCGCTGGATCGTCGGACATCACCATCTGACAACTGACGAAGTGCGGGCTGCGACGATGTTCCCGGATGCGGTAGCACGTACCTCCTGGCCAGTGGAATTACACGGCAATACCAGCGGTTACCAGTGGGAGCCCTTTGGTGACGATCACATCCACAGCGTGCCGCTGCGCAGCATGCTTCCCCAAGGCAGCGATAACCTGGTCGTCGCCGGCCGCTGCATAGACGCCGATGCAGCCGCGCTGTCGAGCGTCCGCGTGATGGGGCCGTGTATCGCGATGGGGGCCGCCGCCGCTCATGCGCTGGATCTCGCAGGCCCCGACGGCAGGTTGAGTGACATACCCGCCCAGGCATTGCGTGAGCGGCTGGCGTTCAATCTGGAATAGTTTCAAGCGGTTCGACGCGCCCGCCGTGCAGAGCGGGCGCCACTCCAACAACAATAAAAAATGCAGTGGAGAACGCACATGTCACAGCCCCGTACCCTGGATGTCGCGGCACTTATAGAAGGCCGCAAGTTGTCACGCTTCAACTACGTGGTGATTCTGGTCTCGGTATTGATCACCTTCCTCGACGGCTTCGATTTGCTGGTGCTCTCGCACACCGCCTCCTACATCGCCGATGAGGTCGGCCTGGACAAGATCCAACTGGGTGAAATCTTCTCCATCGGCCTGTTGGGCATGATGCTGGGCGGTTTTTTCTTCGGTTATCTGGGTGATCGCATCGGACGGCGTCCCACGATTCTGTTCTCCACGTGCTCGTTCGGCCTGTTGACGCTGCTGTTTGTCATGGCCGACAGCTACGAATCGCTGATGGTCCTGCGTTTTTTCAATGGCTTCGCCCTGGGCGCCATGCTGCCATTGTGCTGGGCCCTGAACATCGAGTTCGTCCCCAAGCGTTATCGCTCCACGGTGGTCACTGTCATCATGGTCGGGTTCAGCCTCGGCAGTGCGATGGCCGGCCCGCTGACGGTATGGCTGGCGCCGCATATCGGCTGGCAGGGCGTGTTCGTGTTCGGCGGCGTGGTCACGCTGTTCGCCTGGGTGCTGTTGTGGTTCACCCTGCCCGAATCGGTTCGTTTCCTGGCCAGCAAGCGTAAGGCACCGGAGAAAATCGCGGCGATTCTCAAACGCATGGATCCGCAGCTGGATGTGCGGCCCACTGACCAGTTCGTCCTGTTGGACGAGCCGGATATCGGTCGCCAGGCATTTCGAGTCAGCCAGTTGTTCATCGGTCGCTTGAAATGGATCACACCCATGATCTGGCTAGGCTACTCCGCCAGTTCCATGGCCATGTACTTCCTCGCCTCCTGGAGCCCTCTGGTCTATCAATACGCAGGATTCGATCGCGCGACAGCGTCGTGGGTCAGCTCCATAGCCTCGTTCAGCGGCGCGATGGCGGGCCTGGCGATGATGCGCTTCGTCGATACCCGTGGACCGTACATGGTGATGATCTATCCGCTGCTGGCCTTGCCCTTCCTGCTGGTACTGGGCATCACCGGCATGCAGGGCACCGCGTTCCTGATGCTGAGCCTGGTCGGCGGCGTGTTCGTCAAAGGCTCCCACTATGGAATCCTCAGCATTGCCGGGATCTTCTACCCCAGTGCCATTCGCGCCAATGGCGCCGGCTGGGCCACCTCCATCGCCAAAATCGGCTCGATCCTAGGTCCATTGCTGGGCGCTTATGTACTTAACAGCGGCCTGCCGGTGGTCAAGAGTTTCCTGGTCCTGGCGATCTGCCCTGCCGTGCTGGCAGCCTGCGCGTTTGTCATCGGTCACCTGACTCGCCGCCACCCGGCAGCAGCCCCGTTGCCCGCCTCATCACAAACCTGAACGTCCCCGGCTGATTCACAACGCCTGAAGCAGGCAGCCCTTACCGCGTCGTCATCGGCGCGGTCAGGCAACGCTCGTCCTGAATAAACCTACTTATCCTGAGACCAATAAAAATGAACAGGAATCTCGCCCTCGCCACAGCCCTGATGCTCTGCGGCCAAGTCACCTACGCCCATGCGGATTTCATCAAAGACAGCAGCGCGACGCTGACGACGCGCAACTTTTATCTGAATCGCGACTTCCGCCAGAGCGGTGCCCCTCAGGCCAAGGCCGAAGAATGGACTCAGGGCTTCATCGCCGAACTTCAGTCTGGATACACCGACGGCACCGTTGGCTTCGGGCTCGATGCCCTGGGTGAACTGGGGATCAAGCTCGACTCCGGCCCGGGCCGTCGCGGCACCGGTCTGCTGCCCTATGGCCCTGATAGCAACCAACCCGTGGACGATTACAGCGAACTGGGCCTGACGGCAAAAATGCGCGCGTCAAAGACCCAGCTCAAAGTGGGGACCCTGATGCCGATTCATCCGCTGGCGTATTACAGCGATACCCGACTGCTGCCCTCGACCTTCACTGGCGCCTACCTGACGTCCGGTGAACTCGACAACCTGACTGTCACCGCAGCGAGACTGACCAAAGCCAACGGCCGCGACTCAGCCGGTAACGACGACATCGGCTATTCCGGCCAAAGCAGCGATCACCTGGACCTGCTCGGCGGCGATTACACCATTGGCAAACAGCTGACCCTGCGCTACCACCACGGCGAGCTGCAGGACATCTACCGTCAGCAGTTCGCTGGCCTGATACATGTACTGCCCCTGGGCGAGGGCGTAAGCCTGCGCTCCGACCTGCGCTATGTCGACAGCAATGACATTGGCGTCGGGAAAGCCGGGAAGATCGACAACCGCAACTTCAACGGCATGTTCACCTTGACCGTCGGGGCCCAGCGCTTCTCCGCAGCGTTCCAGCGCCTGTCGGGCGAAAGTGCGTTTCCTGTCATCGATACCGGCACCCCCTATGTGGTGAACCTGGTCACCTACAACTCTTTCATCAAGGCCAACGAGAAATCCTGGCAGTTGCGTTACGAATATGACTTCGCCGCACTCGGCATACCCGGCCTGACGTTCATGACCCGTTACGTGAAAGGCGACGATATCCGCACGCGCGCCGTCACTGACGGCAGTGAATGGGAACGTGACACCGACCTGACTTACGTCTTCCAGAGCGGTGCCCTGGAAGGCCTGAACGTGCGTTGGCGCAACCTCACCTTCCGCTCCGGAGATGGCCTGACCCAGCAGCTCGACGAGAATCGCCTGATCGTGGCTTACACCTGGAAACTGTGGTGAATCCCGTCCTCGGCAATCTGCTCCTTTGCGTCTTATTGTGTGGAGAGCACTCATGACTTCGTCACGCGCAATTGATATCGCCGCCCTGATCGAGGGGCGCAAACTGTCGAGTTTCAACTATCTGATTATCTGTGTGTCAGTGCTGATCACGTTCCTCGATGGCTTTGATTTGTTGATGCTGTCCCATACCGCCGCCTATATGGCCGACGAAATCGGCCTGGACAAACTGCAACTGGGCAACATTTTTTCCATCGGGTTGTTCGGCATGATGCTGGGGGGATTCTTTTTCGGTTATCTCGGCGACCGGATCGGCCGCCGCCCAACCATCATTCTGTCCACCAGTGCCTTTGGTGTCCTGACGCTGCTGTTCACCTTTGCCGACAGCTACGCCTCGCTGCTGGTGCTGCGTTTTCTCAACGGTTTTGCCCTGGGCGCCATGCTGCCGTTGTGTTGGGCACTGAATATCGAATTCGTGCCCAAGCGCTACCGTGCCAGCGTGATCACCATCATCATGGTCGGCTTCAGCCTGGGGGGCGCAGCAGCCGGTCCACTGA
This sequence comes from Pseudomonas sp. FP2300, assembly GCF_030687595.1. Taxonomy (NCBI): domain Bacteria; kingdom Pseudomonadati; phylum Pseudomonadota; class Gammaproteobacteria; order Pseudomonadales; family Pseudomonadaceae; genus Pseudomonas; species Pseudomonas sp. FP2300. The sequence continues at coordinate 2,654,929 of NZ_CP117440.1, read as the reverse complement.
CCGTATGGCTCGCACCTCAGTACGGCTGGGCCAGTGTGTTCGTGCTGGGCGGCATCGCCACGCTGCTGTCCAGCGCCCTGTTGTTTTTCACCCTGCCGGAATCAGTGCGGTTTCTGGTGAGCAAGCAGAAGCAACCGAAAACCGTGGTGCGAATCCTCAGGCGTCTGGATCCCGACATCGATTTGCGTGCTGGGGACCGCTATTTTCTGGCCGATGAAATCGACATCGGCCGCCAACCATTTCGGGTCGGACAGCTGTTCATCGGCAAACTGAAATGGATCACGCCCATGATCTGGATCGGCTTTGGTGCAAGCTCCATGGCCATGTACTTCCTCGCCTCATGGAGCCCTCTGGTGTATCAGTATGCGGGCTTCGACCGGGCTACCGCGTCCTGGGTGAGTTCCTTCGCGTCCTTCAGCGGCGCCATGGCCGGGCTTGTGTTGATGCGAGTGGTCGACACCCGGGGGCCTTATGCGGTGATGATTTATCCCCTGCTTTCATTACCCTTCCTGCTGGTGCTGGGCATTGGCGACCCGCAGGGCAACGTCTTCATTGTACTGAGCATGGTCGGCGCCATTTTCGTCAAGGGCAGTCACTACGGCATCACCAGCATCGCCGGGATTTTCTACCCCAGTGCCATTCGCGGCAACGGCGCTGGCTGGGCGGCCTCCATGGGCAAGTTCGGGTCGATCTGCGGGCCGCTACTGGGTGCCTATGTGCTCAACAGCGGGATGCCCGTGGTGAAGAGCTTTGCGGTATTGGCCTTGTGCCCGGCGGTGCTTGGAGTATGTGCCTTTACCGTAACGCGCATCGATAAGCACGCGACCCGCGCCGGGACGCTCAATGCTGATGAGGATGTCTGCGAGTTTTCGGGCACAAAAAAACCACTCATCTGAGTGGCTTTTTTGTGAATCCTGGAGAGGGAGACGAGACGGGCGATCCGGGCTTCCAACTTTTGGTCATGGACACCTCAAGGCTGCTACACGATATCGCCATCATCCTGAGCAGGCGGACGCGCGGGCGCTGAGGACGATGCTTGACCCTGCGTAACCGCGAGCGGCTGCATGGGCATGCTCTGACCATGAGCGGTTTGGCTTTGAGAGGTGGCCGCGGCGCGTTGCCTCAGGGCTCCAATGCTTTTGTCCCAGGCCGATTGGGAGGTGCTGCCAATGGCACCGGCAACACTAATGACTCCATCCCCTGCCGCTTGAGCTGCACTTTTTGTGTGATGGGTCGCTGAAACAGCTGTCTCTTTGACAAATCTGGCACCGGTGAGCGATGTCTTGAGTGCAAGCTCACCGCCCTTGACCGCCACCCTGCCAGCGGCATCTGCGCCCCCTTCGACTGCTTTTGGTACATGGGCATCGACAGCAGCGATGGCTTTTTTCGGCACTGACCCACCTAGCGAGGCGCCAGCTGCCCATAGCCCGAAAGCCAGGGTACCCAATACGTTTTTTACACCCTCCGAGGCGGCGGTAGCTGCCATTTTTCCCAGCTCCTTAGACTTGGCCAAGTTAGCTGTGGCGGTTGTAGCCGCGCCCATTGCAGAAAAACCGCCAATCAGGAGGCCATTTCCTACAACACTGACCGGGTCCAGTATCTCTTTCAAGGCGTCGCCGCTGATGACCGCATTCAGAGCCGTAGCCGCGCCTTCACCAAGCCGCGCGGAAACCATCTTAACCAGGGCAGTGGCATCGAGATCCTTCAAAGTCTCGAAGTCATCCAGCCATTCGATATCTTGATCAATAGGCTTATGAGGCTGCCCTTGCGGTACAGCATCCCGACGACCATAGAGCATTGCAGGGTCAGCTAAATGGTTAGTGCGATCGCGGCTTACATTGTAATGCTCAATTGCTATACCCACGATGATAGCCGTGACCGGTCGTAAAGCGGGTTGCAGGATTGCATCCAGGTTCTCTTTGCCAGCAGCCGTCATGGCAAGCGTTGATGCGTACATTGCCGTATTACGCACGGCAAACCCGGTGAGCCACTTATTGGCTTCGTCGAAGGCATTACGCAATGGCCCCTTGTCCAACGCCAGCAGCTTTTCCGCCACTGATGCTTGAAGCGCCGGGTGCAGCGTATCGCTCTCGGGTTTGAGGTAATAACCAGGCTTAAAGCCTGCAATCATCTTGTTACCGGCAGCATCCGCCATACCGGCATACAAGCATGACATGGCGTTCTCTATCGCCGCTTCGCGCACTGTATTGCCATGCTTGCCCGCGACCTGAAGGATGGACGGCTCGAAATTACCGGCCTCGGTAAGCGCCGCAAAGGGCGTCCCGCCCATTCCTGACTTTATCGACGCAAACAGTCTGTCGGCTCTGGCTGCGTTTTTTTCCGCCTTCTCCATGTCATGGACGTTATAGCCCCCCGCCTCTAACCGTTGAGCACGGTCATCGCGAATGGCGTTCAGCTCCGCGTTGCGGGCGCTTGAAGCAGAGGCAGCGGGTTGATCGGAGCCAGCCTCTGTTTCAAGGTGAGCCTCGAAATGGTTTTGAAGCCGCACGCTCATCGCTAACCCGATAGCGCCGAGGTCAGGCGAGTGAGAGGCCTGTTGCGTTGCTTCCTGCTGTATCTCATCAGGTACACGAGTCAGCTCGCGGCTTGCACGTACATTAGGCGTATCCATGGCGTTATCACTCTTAGTGATCGGCAGATAGAAGAATGCAAATGACCCCGCTATGAGCGGCGACATCCTTGCACCTGAGTGGCCGTGCCGGAAAAAGCGTTCCAAAGGATTTGATAAAATGAACACTAAGCGGCTACTGGATAACACGCGCACTCGCCGTGCGTACCAAAATGACCTGCAAGACTTTTGAAATCTGTCGGCCCCCTGACTTGGCTGCCCCAAACGAGGAACAGGATCTTGCGGTCTTCCAATCTGGACCTCAGCCGTTTTATCCACTGATACAGACCGTCAACCCATCATGCCTTAGATCAGCGCCCCGCCTGACACTCATCCCAAACACCACGCATCAGTTCCTTCAGCATCAGCGCCTCGCCCCAGCGATCCGTTATATCGCGCCCATCACTCCCCGTGATCGCATAGGGTGGCGGGCCAAGCTCGCAGGTGAAGGACAGGCTCGCGGGTGTGTTCGGTCGCGCCAGCCAATCCTTGATTCCGTAACGCCACCAGCCCAGAAACCGGTCCAACCAAGGGCGATGCTGGGCGAAGGTCAAGGGCACCTGGACCTGTTCACTATTAGCGACCCGCCCGTGAAAACCCCAACTGTGTCGCAAGATGGTGTGAATCTGTTCGTCGTCTTCGGCAGTGGCCGACTCAGGCAGTTCGCGGCCCACAACGTAATGGGACAAGTCAGCCAACAATTTGAGGTCGGGCATCTGCGCGAGCAAGTCGAGGGTGAACAACAGGTCACTGGTGAGACGATAGCGGTGGGTTTCCAGCAGGATCGGAAAGTCCACCTGCTCGGCCAGACGCTGCCAGCCCTCGATCAGAGTGATCGCCTGAGCCAGCGTGCGCGGCCGGACGTCGGCTTGCAGCGTGAGGTGGTGGCAGCCGTAGCGGGAGGCAACCTCAAGCGCTTGCGCCAAGTCACTCACGGTGCGGGGAAACAGTTGACCTTCGATTTGCAGGCCTTGCGCCTTGGCAGCGGCATGCAGACGTTCGGCCTGTGGCGCAATCCAGAAGTGGTCGGTGATCCCATCGAAGCCAGCGGCGGCAATCTTCTCCACCTGCGCCTCAAGGGAAAGATCACATTGACCACGGTGATCTTGCATGGCCCACAGGGACTGAAATACCAGGAATTCACGCATGTCAGGGCCTTAGCAGATGTTTGAGCGACACATCGGCGTCGGCCAATGCGTCCACAGAGAGTGGGGTCAAGTTGGCAATCAGCCGTTCACACAACTTGATGTCCTTGGCAACGCTGTTGCCCTGCCCCCAACCGCAGGCGCCTTGCAAACGTTGCTCGGTGTCCAGGTAGAACAGCAGCAGACCACCGTCCGCCAGGGTGCGAATGGCCGAAGGTGGCGTCGGTGAGATCACGCCCACCGTCTGCAAGCCCCAGTCGTACTGATCAGACCAGAAGCCGGGAACTCCCTCGAACGGCAACTCGCCGCCCAACAGATTCAATGCCGCGTGACGGCCCTGGGTCTCGGCATTGCGCCAGGTTTCCTGGCGTTGGAATAACGCGTCGGCGTGCAGGCGAAACTCGCACACATCGCCGGCGGCAAAGATGTCTGGCGCGCTGGTGCGCAACTGGGCATCGACTCGAATTCCCTGGTCCACCTCAAGCCCCGCCGCCGCGGCCAATTCGATGTTGGGTTGCATGCCGATACCGACCACCACCCAGTCACAGGGCAGCACCTGGCCGTCCACCAATTGCACCGCCTCAGCGCGTTCAATGCCTTGTACAAATTCGAGCGCTACGTTCAGCCGCACGTCCACGCCCTGTTGCCGATGCAACTCCAACAAGGCCTGGGATATGGCTTCAGGCAAGACTCGCCCGGCCAGTCGTGGCCCGGCCTCCAGCAACGTCACCTGACAGCCCAGGGTTCGAGCCGTTGCCGCGACTTCGAGGCCGATAAAGCCACCGCCGACAATCACCAGGCGCGTGCCGGGCCTCAATGCGCTGCGCAGGGCCAGGGCTTCGTCATGGGTGCGCAGGTAAAGCACGTTGGCCAGAGATTCAGGCACCTGGGACAAGCGACGCGCTCTCCCTCCGGTCGCCAGCAGTAATCGGCTGTAGAACAGCCAACGTCCGTCGCTCAATTGCAGGCGGTGGTGCTGCGGATCCAGACTTTTTACCGGGTTGCCCGCCAGGTGTTCGATGTTCAGTTCAGTGAGCCGGCTCTCCCCCCACAGGCTGCAATCGTCCAGGTCCATCGTGCCCTGCAGCAAGCCCTTGGACAGCGGAGGACGCTCGTACGGCCGATGGAGTTCATCGCCGATCAGGATCAACCGACCGGTATAACCCTGCTCGCGCAAGGTCAGTGCCGCGCGGCCACCGGCATGGCCGGCGCCGACGATAATCAGTGGAGCATTCATGGCGTGCACTCCTGGCGGTCAAGCCGAAATGGCGAGCAGAACCCGTCCCGCGTCGACCCGTACCGGATAGGTCTTGAGATTGACGCACACTGGCGCCCCCAAGGCTTTGCCGTTGCGATAGTCAAAGCGCCCGTTGTGCTTGGGGCACTCGATGACGTGGTCCATCACCAGGCCGTCAGCCAGGTGGATCGACTCGTGAGTACACAGGCCAGCAGTGGCGAAAAACTCGTTGTCAGCAGAGCGGTAGATGGCATAGGTATGCGGACCGTGGTCGAAACGAATGACGTCTTCTTCATTGATTTCGCCCACGGCGCATACATCGATCCATTGATCGTTCATGGCGTTTTCTCTTGTTCGGGATACAGCCGGAAGGTGTCAGCCCAGCGTGGCTTCAGCCTGTGGATGAGCGTCGGTGGCAGGCCTTGAGCTACCGACGGGGCGTCGCACGAAATACGTCGGGTCCTTACGCTGCTTCAAGAGGGTCGGAATGATTTCCCTGAAGGCCTCGCCTATGTTGGCGTAAGGCGGCGGGCAATCGTGGCGGATCTCTTCATGGAGTTGCGCCAGGGCGTGGTACGGCACCATCGGGTACATGTGGTGCTCAAGGTGATAATTCATGTTCATGTACAGAAAGCGCAGTACCCGGTTCATATAGATGGTGCGGCAGTTGCTGCGGTGGTCCAGCACGTCTTCCGCCAGGCCCACATGTTGGGTGAGGCCAAACAGGTAGGACAACCAGCCGCCATACAGGATGGGCAGGCCGATATACATCAGCGGCAACCAGCTGTGCAGGTAAAGCGCCGCGCCAAAGACAACGGCGTAAATCACGAGCCAGATACGGGCCGCCAGGAACACCTTGGACCATTCGGACTCAGGAATGAACGTCTGTTCCTGGGCATCCATTTTGCCAACCGCGTGCCGGCACACGCCTCCCATCGTCTTCAGCAGCAACGGGATCTGGAACAGGCTCAGCAGCATCATGAACAAGCTCGGTGGACGCGGTTCGACGATTTCCGGATCGCGGCCGACGACGATGGTGTCGGTATGGTGCCGGGCATGGCTCCAGCGCCACACATGGGGCTCGAACATGCACATGAAGCTCGCCACCTGGTAGAGCGCATCATTCATCCAGCGGGTCTTGAAGGCGGTGCCGTGACCGGCTTCATGCCAGCGCGGGTTGGAGGCGGTGGCGTACAAAACCCCATACGCAAGGAAAAACGGCACACAAGCCCAAGTGCCCCAGAACCAGTAGCCGCCGAATCCGGTGATCACCAGGGTCAGCAGCCAGATGGCGGTGTCGAGCAAGGCCGGGCCGTCGCGGCGTTGCATCAGTTGCTTCATGCGTTGACGGGAAATGGGCGACTGGTACCAACTGGCCGATACAAGACCTTTTTCGGCCGCGCGGGCAGCTTCAGGGCCGGTCAGGCGATAGTCCCGGGGAGAGGCTAAGTTGTCTTGAGGCATTGTTATTGTTCTCCGCAAGCGTGAGATGTCAGGTGCTTTGCGTAAAAAAATATAGAGAGCGTGGAAGGTACCCTCAAGGTCTTGAATACATTCCCTATCAAGCTATCATCCAGTTCCTGCAGGGCTTGATAGTTTTCTATCAAGACGCTTTGAAGGCTCATCATGAATAACAATAAACGCCCCACCATCGCCACGGTCGCCGAACACGCAGGTTTAAGTGTCGCCACCGTCGACCGCGTGCTCAACGCTCGCGCCCCGGTTAATCCAGCCACTGCCGAACAGGTGCTTCAGGCCGCCGAAGCCGTGGGCTATTTTGCTGCGCGGCTGATCGGCCAGCGCATTCTCGAACGCCGCCCCACGTACCGTTTCGGCATCCTGCTGCTGGGCACCGCCCAGGCGTTCTACGCCAACCTGGCCCAAGCCATCACCGAGGCCGCGCAGCGCCAGGCCGGGGCCAACCTGACCTGCCAATTCGAATACGTTTTTGATCGCACCCCCAGCGCCATCATTGCCCAGATCGAACAGTTGGCGGTGCAGTGCGACGGCCTGGCGGTGGTCAGCTTCGCCCACCCGCAGATCAACGCCGCCCTTGCCCAGATTCGCGAGGCCGGCGTGCCCGTGGTGGCACTGCTGTCGGGCATTCATGAGGCGGCGGCCGAGCCCTATGTCGGCCAGGACAATCAGGTAGTCGGGCGCACGATGGGCTGGCTGCTGGCCCGCACCTGTGGCGCGCGCAAAGGCAGCATCGGCATTCTGCTCGGAGGTCATCGCTTTCTTGGCCACCAGGCGCGGGTCGAAGGCTTGCACAGTTACTTGGCCGAACACGCACCTGGGCTGCGCCCGCTGGAGCCGCTGATCAATCTGGACAACTGCGACATCACCGAAGAAGCAACCCTCGACCTGCTGGCTCGGCATGACGATTTGCGCGGGCTATGCGTGGTAGGTGGCGGTGGCGACGGGATCATCAACGCGTTGGCGCAACTGCCCAAGCGCCCGACGTTGTGCTGCATTTTGCAGGAGTCCACCGAGCTGTCACGCCAAGCCCTGGCCCAGGGCTTGGTCGACGTGGTGATCGACTCTCAGCCGCGCCAGACTGCAACGGCGCTAGTGGATCTACTGGTGGAATTGCAGACTGCGGAGCAGTTCGATCCTGTGCGTCACCGGGTGCATGTTCCGCTGCAGATTGTGACATCGGAGAATTCCCAAAGCTGATGGGCTGGCGGCACAACCTTAATGGTTGCAGGCACGCTCATTGTGCTCAGGCAGGTCCAGCAACGTGTTGATACAGGAAAACCACCCCCGATGATCACGACCTCAGCCTCGATATCGCCTTCAAGGTCCCGATAGTGCAGGTCGTATTTACGGGTTTGGTTGGCATACGTGCACCTCTTCAGCATGTTATGCCCGAACACAAAATTTCCCAGATCAATACCAAGCACCACCCCGGCGCACTACGCACGAATCGATGCACAATCTGCATAAGCTGCGGAAATTGGTTCAATCATCCACGAACCAATCCTCTTTAATCCCCTGAACCAACTCGACGAACCCTTGCTTATCGGCCCCCGCCGCCGCTGCTCCTGAGTAATAGCTAAGTACATAGCGCTAATCCCGAGGCGAACCAATTTCAATTGGCATCGCGCTTGCACTCACCCTTTTGCCTCGATCTCCTGCCCACAGTCAGCTCGGAGCCGTTTTTTATATTCTGGCGCGAGTACCACGATGCAAAGGTTCGACCCTGACACACCCATCGACAACACTTCGAAACTAGCGCTGGATGCTTTGCGGCAGATGGTTGCGCAACATGCTGCCTTCCCGCACCGGGCATTGCCGACCGAGCGGGATCTGGCCGCCGATTTTGGCCTCAGTCGCCGGGCCATCCGGCGGGCGCTAGCGGTGCTGGAAGCCGAAGGGCAGATCTGGCGGCGCCAGGGCAAAGGAACCTTCGTCGGCCCTACGCCACCGAGTGCGGCCATGAGCTTTGCGCGGTTGTCCGGGCGGACCAACTTCAGCGAGGTTATGGAAGCGCGCCTGCATCTGGAACCGGCACTGGCGTCCCTGGCGGCGGTTCGAGCCAACGGCGACCAGATAGCAATTTTGCGCCGCCTTGCCGAACGCACCAGACACCAACAGGCCGCCGAGCCTGCCGATGCCGAGGGCATTGAGCTGTGGGACAGCGCCCTGCATCGCGGGATCGCCGAGGCCGCAGGTAACCGCCTGATGCTGGATATCTTTGAAATGCTCGATGCGATCCGGCTCGACCCGGCCTGGCGTGACCTGCGTCAGCGGGCTCGCAACGCCGATCGCCTCGACACCTACAGCCACGACCACAACGACATTGTCGACGCTATCGAAAACCGTGATCCGATCAAGGCCGCCACGGCCATGCGTGGCCATTTGCGCGCGCTGCAACAAGCGCTGGACAACGTCATCAATCAAGATCTGGAGGCAAGTTCATGAGCACCACAACTCAGGCCACCGACACGGTATTGAGTGTCAGCAACTTGACCGTGTGCTTTGCAGGCGCACCCGCCAATGTCGTGGACGGCGTCTCGTTCTCGGTCCAGCGCGGCAAGACCCTGGCCATCGTCGGAGAGTCCGGATGTGGTAAAAGCGTTACGTCCATGGCACTGATGGGCTTGCTACCCGACACCGCCAAGATCGCCGCCCGTACGTCCGCCCTGCTCGATGAAGCCTTGCTGGGCATGCCCGACGAGCGCTTGCTGGATGTGCGCGGCAACCGCATGGCGATGATTTTCCAAGAGCCCATGACCTCCTTGAACCCGGTCTTCACCATTGGCGAGCAGATCGCCGAAAGCGTGATCCGCCATCAGGGTCTGTCGGCCAGGGACGCCCGTCAGCGCGCCCTGCAAATGCTCGAAAAGGTCCGCGTGCCTGACGCCGCGCAACGCCTGGACGCCTACCCCCATGAACTGTCCGGCGGCATGCGGCAGCGGGCAATGATTGCCATGGCCCTGGCCAACGATCCGGCGCTGATCATTGCCGACGAACCCACCACCGCTCTGGACGTGACCATTCAGGCGCAGATCCTGTCGCTGATCGCCAATCTGCAGGCTGAAACCGGCACGGCCATGATCCTGATCACCCATGATCTGGGCGTGGTCGCCGAAGTCGCTGACGACGTGATGGTGATGTACGCCGGACGAGTGGTGGAAAGCGGCCCGGTAAACACCCTGTTCGATGACCCGCAGCACCCGTACACCATCGGCCTGATGGGTTCGATGCCATCGATTGGCCCGCGTGAAGGTCGCCTGGCAACCATCAATGGTCGCGTCCCGACGCCTGCGCAAATGCCTACCGGTTGCCGATTCGCCGGGCGCTGCCCTTTTGCGATTCAGGCATGTCGCGAGACGCGCCCGCCGCTGCTTGAGCTTTCCCCCGGACATTTCGCCGCGTGCATTCGTGCGCCACTGGAACAGCATATGGGAGTCAGCGCGTGAGCCTTTCTGAACGCCAAATAGTTAAGCGTGCAAGCCCTGAAATCATTCTCGACGGCATCGACCTGAGCAAACACTTCGGGGTGGAAAGCGGCTTGTTCCAGCGCAAGAAGCCGCCGGTGCAAGCGGTCAATCAGGTCAATCTGTCGGTGCGCAAAGGGGAAACCCTGGCGCTGGTGGGCGAGTCCGGCTCGGGTAAATCAACCCTCGGCCGTCTACTGCTCAACCTACTCAAACCTACGGCGGGCGACATCATTTATGAAGGCCGCAACCTGGCCAATCTGACCCCGGAAAAGCTGCGCCAGGTGCGGCGTGATTTGCAGATCATCTTTCAGGATCCGTTTGCCTCGCTCAATCCGCGCATGACTGTGGAATCCATCGTCGGTGAACCTATCTGGCTGCACAGCGATGCCAGCCGCAGCGACCGCCAGGCCAAAGTCGCCGAGTTGCTGCGCACCGTGGGCCTGGCGCCCGAGCACGGCGGCCGCCACCCTCACGAGTTCTCCGGTGGCCAGCGTCAGCGCATCGGCATTGCGAGAGCCCTGGCGTCTGACCCGCGTTTGATTCTGGGTGACGAACCCGTGTCCGCGCTGGACGTTTCGGTACAGGCGCAAGTGGTCAACCTGCTGGAAGACCTCAAGCATCAATTCGGTCTGACCCTGGTGATTGTCGCCCACGGCCTGGCCGTGATCCGCCACATGAGCGACCGGGTAGCCGTGATGTATTTGGGGGAAATCGTCGAACTGGCGCCGGTCAACGGCCTGTTTGAAAACCCTCTGCACCCTTACACCCAGGCGCTTATGGCCGCCGTGCCGGTCAGCCACCCGGACCTGCGCCGGCCGCGCCCATTGCTGGGCGGCGACATGCCGAGCCCGAGTCGCCCGCCATCGGGTTGCCGCTTCCATACCCGCTGCCCGCACGCCCGGGCGCTGTGCAAAGAAGTGGTGCCGGTGATGGAAACCGTCGAGGCCGAGCGTCAGGTGGCGTGCCACTTCTGGCGTGAAATCGCCAATGCCGGTGCAGGCACCCTGATTTTGCCGACACCCAGCGCTGCCTACACCCAGCGCCTGAATCTGTTCAAGAACCATCAATCCCTTGCAGTGGAGAGCCAGCCATGAAAATTGCACGCGTCATGACAGGAACCTTGTTATTGCTGGCCGCCAACGCCGCCTTTGCCGAATCCACCCTGCGCATCGGCATTCAGGACGATCCTGATGGGCTCGACCCGCATCGTTCGCGTACCTATTCGGGCCGTCTGGTCTATACCGCACTGTGCGACAAGCTGGTGGATGTGAACCCGGACCTGACCTACGCCCCACAACTGGCCACTGCCTGGAACTGGAGCGAAGACGGCAAGACCCTGACCATGACTCTGCGCGAAGGCGTGACTTATCACGACGGCGAAGCGTTCGATGCTGCCTCGGTGAAGTTCAACCTGGACCGCGCTCGCACCCTGCCCGACTCCCTGCGCAAGAGCGAGCTGGCCTCGGTGGACAGTGTTGAAGTGATCGACGCCAAAACCGTTGCCATCAAACTCAAGCAAGCGGACGCCACCCTGGTCTCCCAACTCTCGGACCGCGCCGGAATGATGCTTGCGCCGAAGGCCGCCCAGGGTGAGTTCGCCTCCAAACCGGTGTGCTCCGGCCCTTACAAATTCGTCCAGCGCGTGCAGCAGGATCGCATTGTGCTGGAGCGCTTCGACAATTACTGGAACAAGCAGGCTTATCACTTCGACAAGGTGATTTTCCTGCCGATTCCGGACACCTCGGTGCGTCTGGCCAACCTGCGTTCCGGCGATCTGGACATCATCGAACGGGTTGCCCCCACCGACGTGAAAGCCGCCAAGGCGGACAGCAAGCTGGCGGTCTATAACACGCCTGGGCTTGGCTACATGCAGTTGATGTTCAACATTAACAACGGCGAAAAGGCCAACTCGCCGATGGGCAAAGACAAGCGCGTGCGCAAGGCATTCGAGCTGTCCATCGACCGCGATGCGATCAACCAGGTGGTGTTCGAAGGCTTGTATGCGCCAAGCGCCCAGCCGTTTCCGAAAAACAGCCCGTACTACGACAAGGATCTGCCGATCCCGACCCGCGATGTGGAAAAGAGCAAGGCCTTGCTGGCCGAAGCAGGCGTGAAGCTGCCACTGGCAGTGGACCTGAAAGTCGCCAACAACCCTATCGCACAACAGGTCGGGCAGATCATTCAGGCCATGGCTGAAGAAGCGGGTTTCAAGGTCAATCTGATTGCCACTGAATACGCCACCATGCTTAGCGAACAGCAAAGCGGCAACTTCCAGATCGGCATGAGCGCCTGGTCGGGCCGTCCTGATCCGGATGGCGACATTCACCAGTTCGTGACCTGCAAGGGCGGCCAGAACGACGGCAAATACTGCAACGCCAAACTCGACGAGCTGTTGGACAAGGCCCGCACTGTCAACGATGTTGCCCAGCGCCAGGCCCTGTACAACGAAGCCCTGCGTTTGCTGGCTGACGAAGTGCCGACCGCGTATCTGTATTTCGATCCGCGAATCATGGCCATGCGTAACAACGTGACTGGTTTCGTGCCGAGCCCGGATGGCCTGATTCGTCTGAACAGCGTCGCGTTCAAGCCATGACTGTGAATGATCACCGCAAAAACGAGGGTCCGGCATGCTGATGTTTATCCTGCGACGCCTGCTCAGTGCGATCCCGACACTGATCCTGGTTTCGCTCTTCGTCTTCACCCTGCAGAAACTGTTGCCGGGTGACCCGGTGCTGGCCATGGCCGGTGAAGAGCGCGATCCGGCGGTGATGGAATACCTGCGCGACAAGTATCGACTCAACGACCCGATCCCCGTGCAGTACCTGAACTGGGTCGGCAATGTGCTGACCGGCGACTTCGGCACTTCGCTGCGCACCGAACAACCGGTGACCACGCTGTTGGCGTCCAAGTTGCCGGTGACCCTGGAGCTGGCAGTGCTGGCCTTGTTGATCGCACTGCTGATCGGCATCCCCACTGGAATTATCTCGGCCGTACGCAAAGGCACCGTCGTGGATTACGGGGCCAATGTCATCGCGCTGTCGGGGATCTCGATTCCGCACTTCTGGCTGGGGATCCTGCTGATCATGGTCTTCGCCGTGAAACTGCAATGGCTGCCGGCCTCGGGTTTCGTGCCCGTGGGCGAGGACTTCGGGCAAAACCTGAAGACCTTGATCCTGCCGGCCTTCGTGCTCGGCGCAGGGTTGTCGGGGATTCTCATGCGCCATACCCGCGGCGCCATGCTTGAAGTGTTGCGCACCGACTACGTGCGCACCGCCCGGGCCAAGGGCCTGCGCCCGCGCACGGTGATCCTCAAGCATGCCCTGCGCAATGCATTGATGCCTATTGTGACCCTGACCACCCTGCTGTTTGGTGAACTGCTCGGCGGCGCAGTGCTGACCGAGCAAGTCTTCAGCATCCCTGGCTTCGGCAAGATGATTGTCGACGCCGTGTTCAACCGTGATTACGCCGTGGTGCAGGGCGTGGTGCTGTGCATCGCAATTGGCTTCCTGCTGCTGAACCTGCTCGCCGACGTGCTGTACCGGATGATTAATCCACGTCTGAGGACTGCTTCATGACCGCTATTTCCAGCCTCCCTCATAGCGTGATCGCACCCCGCAGCCGCTCGCCGTTCGTGAAGAAATTCCTCGCCAACAAAGGCGCGGTACTCGGCGCGGCGGTGTTGCTGCTGTTTATCCTGGCGGCCTTGCTGGCGCCCTGGATTGCGCCCCATGATCCGCTGAAAGCCAACTTTCTCGCGGTCCGCAAGGCACCATCGCTGATCTACTGGATGGGCACTGACGAACTGGGTCGCGATCTGTTTTCCCGCCTGCTCTGGGGCGCACGCAGTTCGTTGCTGGCCGGTGGTGTTTCGGTGGTCATCGCCATGGCCATCGGCGTGCCTTTGGGCCTGTTGGGCGGTTATTTCGGCGGCAAACTCGAAGCGATGATTTCCCGTGTCATGGACGCGCTGTTGTCCTGCCCGTTTCTGGTATTGGCGATTGCGCTGGGCGCCTTCCTCGGCCCGAGCCTGACCAACGCAATGATCGCCATCGGCCTGTCAGCCATGCCGATCTTTGCCCGACTGACCCGTGGTCAGGTGCTGGCCATCAAACACGAAGATTACCTGGAAGGTGCTCGTGCCATTGGCTTGCCGGATCGCTGGATCATCCTGCGCTACGTGCTGCCCAACGTGATGTCGCCATTGGTTGTGCAAGCCACCTTGACCATCGCCTCGGCGATTCTGGCTGAAGCCAGTCTGTCGTTCCTCGGTCTGGGCCAGCAACCGCCCTCGCCTTCATGGGGATCGATGCTCAACACCGCGAAAAACTTTATGGAGCAGGCACCCTGGATGTCGATTGCGCCTGGCGTGGCGATCTACATTACGGTCCTGTGTTTCAACCTGCTGGGGGATGGTTTGCGTGATGCGCTGGACCCCAAGGGCTAACTTTTCTGCCAAAGAGAAACGCTAATGTTTGATGATCTGGATTACAGCCAACCCTACGCTTCGGCACGCTCGCCAGTGATGGGCAGTAACATGGTCGCCTGCTCCCAGCCATTGGCCGCCCAGGCCGGGCTGGACATGCTGCGCAAGGGCGGCAACGCCGTCGACGCGGCCATCGCAGCCGCCATGGTCCTGACCGTGGTCGAGCCCACCGGTTGCGGGATCGGCAGCGACGCTTTCGCTATCGTCTGGGACGGCAGCAAGTTGCAGGGCCTGAATGCTTCCGGTCGCGCACCGCAAGCCTGGACCCCTGAGTTTTTCGCCGGGCAGAGCAAAATGCCCCAGCGCGGCTGGCCAGCGGTGACTGTGCCGGGGGCGGTTTCGGCCTGGGTCGAGCTGTCCGAGCGTTACGGAAAACTGCCTTTCGCCAGCCTGGCTGAACCGGCCATCGGCTATGCTCGGGATGGCTACCAAGTCACCCCGATCATAGCCCAGCTGTGGAAGCTCGGCGCTGAACGGCTCAAGGATCAGCCGGGTTTTGCCGAGTGCTTCCTGCCCGACGGCCAAGCACCACAGGCCGGGGACAAAATCCGGCTCAAGGATCACGCCCACACCCTGGAGCTGATCGCCCAAACCAAAGGCGAAGCGTTCTATCGCGGCGAACTGGCCCAAGCCATCATCGCCCATGCCAACGCCAATGGCAGCGTCATGAGCCTCGACGATCTGGCGACCCACACTGTGGACTGGATCGACACCCTGTCGGTGCCCTACGCCGGCGCCGTCGTTCATGAATTGCCACCTAATGGCCAGGGCATCGCTACCCTGTCCGGCCTGACTATGCTCGAAGCATTGGGCGTCGGCGAGCATCCAGTGGACAGCCTGGAAACCGTGCACCCAGTGTTGGAAGCCATGAAGCTGGCCCTTGCCGACCTGGACGAACACGTGGCGGATAACGACCACATGCGCGTGCCTTCCGAGCATCTGCTGGACAAAACCTACCTGATGGAGCGCGCCGGTCTCGTCACCGACAAGGCCGCCAATCCGGGGCATGGTTCGCCTAAACCGGGCGGCACCGTTTACCTGTCGGCGGCCGATGAAAGCGGCATGATGATCTCGTTCATCCAGTCCAATTACATGGGCTTCGGCTCAGGTGTTGTGGTGCCTGGCACCGGCATCAGCCTGCAAAACCGTGGCGCGGGCTTCTCCCTGGATCCGCAGCACGTCAACTACGTCGCACCGCGCAAACGTCCGTTCCACACCATAATCCCCGGCTTTGTGATGAACGCCGACGGCACGCCGTTGATGTCCTTCGGCCTGATGGGCGGCCCGATGCAGGCACAGGGTCACTTGCAGATGATGATGCGCATCCTGCGCTACAAACAGAACCCGCAAGCCGCCGCAGACGCACCGCGCTGGAGGCTCGAATCTGGCCTGAAAGTCGCAGTGGAACGTGCATTCGACCCACAGGTGGTCGAAGCCTTGCGTGCCAAAGGCCACGACATAGTTATCGAAGAACCTAACGGCGTATTCGCCTTTGGCGGCGCGCAGATTATCCAGCGCACCACTCATGGTTATGTGGGTGGCACTGATCCCCGGAAGGATGGTCTGGTGGCCGCGTACTGAAAGTACGAAGATCCTAGGCGCAACTGAGTTGCGCGTAGGATTATTCTCTGAAAACCGCTAATTCTCATCCCACCGCAAGCTATTGCCAACATGCTTTGCCGCCCAGGACTCAGAACTGTGGCGAGCTTGCATTGGGTCTGTATTTCACAGGCACAAAAAAAGCCACTCATCTGAGTGGCTTTTTTCTGAATCTTGGAGCGGGAAACGAGACTCGTATCTGGTGTCCGACCCATTGAAATCTAAGGGGTTTCTTTTCTTGCCGGAGCAGGAAAAGACTCAATTCTGGACTTGTTTTTGGGGAGTATCAAGGCCAAGAGGAGTGATGCCGGGCTGCGCCAACTCATGAGACCCATAGCCAATAGGACGGGTGCCTTGGCTCTGGACAATCATCCTGTCAAATGATCCAGAACCCATCGGCGAAATCCGGCCAGCTCGGAGGTCACGAGTGCATCGTCCGCGCCGCGAATGCCATGCATATCAGCAGTTACATTTGCGTCTGATTGGCGCCCACGACGCCCCCTCACACCGAGCCTTAGCCGCTCACTTTTTCATACGTTGTACGAGGATAGACGACCCTACGCATTCCTTGCGCTCCCCCGTCCCTCCCTTCCCAAGCAGGCACAACGAGGCTAGGTGAGACAATCGCGCTGATTGCGCGCCAGCATTTCCACCGCCAGTTGATAAGCCTGGTCGGCCGCATCCTTGAGCAGTTGCCAATCCTCCAGGCTGATAAATTGTTGCAACACCAACTCATCGGCGCGCCGAATCAGCGTGTTGCGATAATCCTCGGGAAAGTCCAGGCGATACGCATCGTCCTCGAGCAAAAGCCGCCAGGCTTTCAATTCCATCTCAAGGTCGGTATCACTCATGGGCTGTTGTCCTTTTAAAGTTCGAACCGGCGGTCCACCCCAGACGGGGTGGAGCTAGGTGGAAGCAAGCTCAGCTTACTTGCGCGAGCAGATCTTGCCTGATGAAGTTGCGCACCGTGGCCAGGTGCGTTTCCTCCTGTTCCAGGGCATGGCCGAAGCGCTTGGCGATCAGCGGATGACCACCCTTCTTCGCCAGTTCGATCAGCAACTCCCAAGCCGCGTTGTCTTCCAGTTCGATGGTCAGGATCGCGCTCATGGATTGGGACACGGTCGTGCGTGGGTCGGTCAATACCTGCAGCACGCCCATCGCCTTAACGCCCGCCACGTCCGCGCAAGGCGTCATGGCCGTCGGGTCGCCGCCGAGGGTTTCGATGGCTTCGCGCACGATGTTCATGTGCTCGAGTTCCTCGGCCTGGATCTGCCGCAAGGTCTCGACCAACGCCGGATCGGCGCCGGGGGCGGACGTCGCCTTGGCGACCATCGCTTCATACAACCGCACGCCGGTGCGTTCGAAGGCCAGGCGTTCGCCGAGCTTGTCCAGCAGCACTTCCGGCGCCTTGCCGATGGTTTTGTCCAGTGCGGTCTTGACCATGCCTTTGACCGAACCCGGTGCCGGTACCGAGCCGATCAGGTCGGCCTCACGAATGGCGCGCTCGCGCTCTGCGGTGTAGTCGCTCATGTCGCCCGGCACATCCGCCGGAAACAGGCGGGTGGCTTCCAGTTGGCGAGTAGTGTCTTCGGGAGACATCTGGGCGCCGGTACGATTCATGCCGATGGTCACTTGACGTTCGCTCATTGCTGTTCTCCCACTGGGTTGAGTTCGGTGCCGGGCTTGAAGGTGTAGCCGGCGGAGACGATGTTGGCAGGCACGCCTTCGCTGTTGAGCTGGGCGCGGTAATCGAGGGAGGCGTGGCCTTCACGTTCCTTGGGCACGTAGTCGATGCCGTGGGCGCGCAGGTCCACTTCGCGGGACAGCGTCTCACGGACAAAATCACGCTGGCTCTTGAACTCGATCATGCGCGGCAACTGACCGCTGAGCACTTCGGCGGGGTCGCGTCGCTCGTACTTCTTGAACAGTTCGCAGGCCAGGTTCAAGTGCCCCAGTTCGTAGTCGACGAAGCGTTCCCACATCGCCTTGATCCGTGGGTTTTCTTCCTGCTCGGCGCAGCTGGCGTAGGTGTAGACCTCCATGGCCTCATGCACCAGCCACTTCTCCATGAAGGTTTCGCTGGGGTCCTGCAATGAGCCATATTGGGTGACATGCTGCTCTTCCACCGAGGCGATCTCGGCATACAACGCGCGCGCCACCGGGTCGGCGAACAATGGGCCGATGTTCATGTAGTAATCGTGGGTCTGGTATTCCGCGCCGGTGATCAGCGCCGCATGGATCTTGGTGATCAGCGCGGCGTTCTCCTTCTTGTAGTTGTCGCGCAGGTCATCGCCGGGGGCACGGTGGTGCTCGCTGGTAGGACGGCCGGGCACGATGTCCGTGTAGCCTTGCAGGATGTTGTTGGCGTCTTTGCCTTCCAATCGATCAAGCATGGCCGAGTAACGGTAGAGGTGGTCGAAATCTTCCAGCAGGCCAAAACGATAGGTCTGCGCCTGATAAGGATCGGGCTCGTTCTGAGCGACGGCGGCCGTCACTTCGATGGCGACCTGTTCGTAGGCCACGGTAGTTTCAAGAGGCTGTCCCGTCCTGAATAAGGTTTACACCTAGAAGGGTCGCGAATACGGGCTTCCATGATGTCGCGTTTAAACAACAATAATCCTGTTTCCGATTGCAAGGCTGCGCACTGAGGTTCGGGCGGCGCTATCGCGTCCAAAGCCTTCACGCGCTGTTCGGCACGAAGGATGACCCCGTACGACACAGTTCGTCAGATACAGCTCTCAAGCTATGTGCCCCCGGGAAAAATGGCATAATATGCCAATGATCTAAAAAGTCTGTTTACCCAGAGTTGGAGCTAATAATGGCGACGCGAAATGTTGTGCTTACCCCTCACCAGGAACAGGTTATCCAGGACCTGGTGCAGTCCGGCCGTTATCAGAATGCCAGCGAAGTGATGCGAGAAGGTTTGCGTCTATTGGAGCAGCGCGTCGCCGAAGACACCGCCAAAATTGAGGCCCTGCGTCAGGCGACCTCGATCGGCATCATGGACCTTGAACGCGGGCGCTTTACGCGGTTGAACGAAGGGGATCTGGAGTTCTACCTCGAGGGCTTGAGTCTGGAGGCAACCCTCCCCGCGAGCGAGAAACACTGAGCATGCCGCAGTATCGGATTTCCAACGCGGCGCGCGCCGACATTGTCGACATCCTCAGGCTCTCCCAGACGCAGTTCGGCGATCAAGCACGCCAACGCTACCAGGCGCTGATCCTCTCCGCATTACAAGCTATCGCCGATACGCCCTATCGCATCGGCAGCCACGACCGCGATGAGCTTGCATCGGGCCTTCGCAGCTATCACCTCATCTACTCACGCCAGCAGGCTAAATACGCCCATGGAACGGTCAAAAGCCCGCGCCATGTCGTGTTATATCGCGTGGCAAACGACGACGTGATCGAGGTCGTCCGACTCCTTCATGACGCCATGGAAATGCAGTTGCACTTGCCTAATGATTGATTACATCGGCTCCGAACAGGTTGACCTAAACTCGCGATAGATTGGAAATGGCGGACTGCATGTATACATAAGTGATGTTTCACCATTGCGGAACTGTTCGAGAAGGTATGGGAAACGCCGATGGTCAAATTGGCTCAGGACATCGGTGTGTCCGACGTCGCCGTCGCCAAGACTCGCCGCAAAGCAGGCATCCCTCTCCCCGGTCGGGGCTACTGGGCAAAGCGGGAAAAGCTGCGACCACGCAAACCCAGGCCTCCTGCAATCGAAGGCAAGATCCAATTCCAGATTCTCGACCGTGCCCCTCTACCCGCTGCGAATAACGCAGAGACAAATTCACCTGCAGTCCAGCGAATGATTATTGAAGTCCCGTCTCATTTGACCGAGCCCCACGCCCGCCTAAAAGTGAACGCCGGAGCCTCCTGTGCGCATGCCGATTCCTAGCGACGATGCAGCTGGTGGGGTAAGCGAGCCGAGGCATGGTAGACGAATTGAGCGTACACTCTCGTACCTACCATTCGTCCGCGTAAGGCCAGCTATGACCGCTAATCAGGAAACCCTACAACAAATCGAAGGGGAAATTCTGGTCGTAGAAGACGATTCGACTCTGCGTGCGCTTACACAGCAAATTGTAGAAGAAATAGGTGCGAAGACAGTAGCATTTGAAACCGCCGATGAAGCGTTGGTTTATTTGCTGCAATCAGGACGGCCTTGTACCCTTGTGATTGTTGACTACGGGGTACCAGGCCAAATAAATGGAATGGAGTTTATACGAATGGTCAGAGATAAATGGCCTTCAACAAAAACGATACTCATGTCCGGCTATGAGTTGATGCGTGAAACCGTTCCTTCTCCTACGGTTTATCTGCAAAAACCTTGGTCTATGAAAGACCTAATCAGCTCTATAACCGGTCTACTTCACCCTGATTACCCCGCGACAGAACGGTAGCACCTTTTTCATATTCATTATTTACGGCTCGATTACGTACACCCAGTGCGCCACGGAGAAGTATTGCTAAGGCGATCGACTCCATCAGCTACTTAACCCGCCTGGGTTCGGTACCAGACTGATCCGGCGATACTTGGCATCAGAGCTGGAAGGCGAAGCCACGCTTCCATTTCAACCGGACGGTATGCGGTGCAACATCCGTGCGCCTCTGGCTCGTGATATGGACAAGGGCCTACATCGTCGAAGACGAAGCTCTTGTAGCAGTGCTTATTGAAGACATGGTTACCGAATTGGGGCACGAAGTCGTCGGCATGGCGACGCCGTTGGATGAGGCCCAATCGATAGCGCAGGGTCTGCATTGCTTCACACCAGGCGAACGAGATGTTCAATACCGCCGCTTTTCGAGAAACGTCCGCACCACGCCAATATCGACGCCGTGCCACTCACCCTTATAACCAAACATGTCACTGGGATACGCTTCCGGCGATCGCGTGGGTCACTGAAATTATTCTGGATTAATTCCTGCCATACTGTAAGCCTCAGCGCCTGCCTACAAAATCGTAATCACGCCCTACTCGCTGGGCTGAACTTTCTTAGCCCAGCCGAGACTTGCGTTGTGGCCGAATACCCACTGCCAATATTTTGGACAGGATGTTCCAAAACCAGCTCTCCTTGAGGCAGCTCTAATGAGTTGACGCTTCAGCGTGGAAGCTCAGGGACTTACGGAAGTCGGCGACAACGTCGGAGCGCCTACGCAATCGGCGAGAACGCCGGTCGCATCAAGCAAGGTTTGGCCCGTCTCAAAAAACCTTCATGACCCAGCCATTGTTTTGACCTCAAGTGGGTCCCTCGCGGATACTATATAACAGGAAAAGCGACGATCAATTTTCACCATGCCGAGACCTCCCCATGAGTGTAAGTAGCATGACGACTGGGCCATCGATCCCGCCTTTTCTGGAGGTGGATCGACGATCAACGTGGCCACGCATTTCATCGATCTCTTCAGGCTATTGACCGGCAAGGAGGTCTCGCGAGTCTCTGCCGTCATGAATTCACTGACGCATCGGGGTGCCGTCGAAGACTATTCGTTATTGACCCTGCAGACTGAAGATGGCGTGATCGGTGTTGTGGAAACGGGATACAGTTTCCCCAGTACCGTTGATGAGCAGCGCGAGTTTTCCTTCACCCTTTCGTCCGTTCACATGTACGCCAAATCCGGTCCTGACCGCATCGAAATAAGGGATCGACAGAACCTTGCCGCTGGCACTAGAAGCCGCCGACTGCAACTGGACACTGACGTCTATTACCCACTTTTCGTCAAGCAAGTGCTTGCTGAGTGCCGTAACGGGGCCAAGCCCATTGCATCATTACGAGACGCCGAGGCAATCATGCAGGTCATGGACGCAGCCTACGCTTCTGCTCGGCAAGGCGGTACGCTTTTGACGCTTACGCCGACGCCTGAATCATTTGAGCCGCTGAGCTGAATACGACATCTGAGCTGCTAACAACTGCGATAGGGCCGTTGTCTTTTTCAAATTGAGCTGATTGGGGCTGCATATTTTTCCGGTCTCCAGGTCGATATATTGTCAAAGACACGACGGCCTTGATCCTGAGTCTGTAAATATCGGCATAGGGAACCGGCGCAAAGGGTCTATCGCTTACCCAAGCAATACGCACAGCAATCAGGACGAGGATCATCCCCGTCGCGCTATCCGTCCGCACGTGCTTCGGTCGCGCGTCGCACCACAGCCGCAAATTGCTTGATAGCAAAGTCCTCAGTTCCCCCACGTTTCCATAGGAGACCCGGGGTTCGAATAGGAGTAGGGTTTTCCAAGGCGACAATACTCAGCCCCTCAACGACCTCAACAGCCGTCTCACCCACAATGCCTGCCAGCTCCGTCTGCCTGATCAACTCAATCATTGGCATGATGGTATTCATCTCAGCGACTACCAAGGGCTGCGCCCCACAGGCCCGGAAACATTCGTCCAATTGTTGCCGCGTGCTAAATGTTTTTGGGAGCAATGCCATACGCACATTCTGCAACTCAACCATGCGCACTCGCTTGCGTTTGGCGAGTGGATGATCACTGCGTACCACCAGCACCATTTCCTCATTGTACAGCGGCTCAAACCATAAATCGTGTGTACCTTGGGGCCTGTAAGCGATCCCCAAATCCAAGTCCCCTGACTCTAGACGTTCCACAATCTTTGCTTGGGAGAGCTCTTCCGCTATGACTCTGATCCCTGGATTGGGCGCAATAAAGCTAGCGATGCATTGGGGTACCAATCGAGTGTTGAAACTGTAGGTTGCCCCGATTCGGATATTCCCCTCCAT
Source organism: Pseudomonas sp. FP2300 (assembly GCF_030687595.1). Lineage (NCBI taxonomy): Bacteria > Pseudomonadati > Pseudomonadota > Gammaproteobacteria > Pseudomonadales > Pseudomonadaceae > Pseudomonas > Pseudomonas sp. FP2300. The sequence goes on along the minus strand of NZ_CP117440.1, from coordinate 2,632,141 downwards.
CGATCCTGCAGGGGTGCTGAGGGAGTTAACTGCAACGTCAATTTGACGCAGCGCCGGCGCGATTTGGGCCAGAAGGTTGTCTCCCGCCTCGGTGATGACAACGCGTTTGCCGATACGATCAAACAGCTGTACGCCCAGCTCCTCCTCTAACTGCTTGATCTGATGCGAAAGCGTCGACTGAGTGACGTGGCATCTATCCGCTGCGCGGGTGAAATTCAGCGTATCTGCCAAGGCAGAAAAATACCGCAAATGTCGGAGTTCCATGAGCGCCTCAATCAGTGATGTCATCGATTGTTTCCATATAAATTTATCATTTTTATATGTGGTTGGTAGCCCCTAATCTGGATTCACACGATCGAAACCGTGACTAGCCAATAACAAGAGGGAGATCCCCATGGCCGAATTTAATACTGCCGCCCACCTTCAAGAGGTTCTCGACAGTTTCAGTCACTGTGAAGATGCCCGTTTCAAAGAAATCATGACGAGCGTAGTGCGGCATCTACATGCCTGTGTTGCCGAGCTGAAGCTGTCACCCGAAGAGTGGATAAGCTCCGTAAAATTCTTGACTGCCACTGGGGCCATTTGCACCGATAAGCGTCAAGAATTCATTTTGCTTTCTGATCTACTGGGAGTGTCGACCCTCACCGTTGGTATTAATCAACACCGTGGTGACGACTGCCTGGAGGAGACTGTGGAAGGCCCTTTTTACTGGAAGGGTGCCCCTGAGTTGCCCCTAGGGGCCGATATCTCAACAGGTGTGAGCGGTGAGAAAGCCTATTACTACGGCAAAGTTCTAGATGCAAATGGTTGCGCAGTTGCGAATGCTCTTCTAGACGTCTGGTCGGGTGACGGTGATGGCAACTACGACATGCAACTGCCTGAGCAGACTGAAATGCTTGCTCGTGGGAAATTTCGCACCGATGCGCAAGGTCGCTATTCGTTTTGGTCGATCAAACCGAGCTACTACCCAATTCCACAAGACGGGCCAGCTGGGCTGATGCAAGGCAAGCTCGAGCGGCACCCGAATCGCCCCGGGCATGTCCATTTCAAGATCAGTGCTGACGGTTTCTACCCAGTCAACACCCAGCTCTTCGTTGCCAATGGGCCGTACTTGGAATCTGACTGTGTGTTTGGTGTGAAGCCCAGTTTGATCGTCAATTACATAGAACACGCAGCGGGGATCACTCCCGATGGCAAGCACTTGAATTCTACGTACTACAGCGTGCCATTTGATTTCCGTCTGACCGCTGCTTAAGCCATCATTTTTTCAGGAAAACACATATGAAAATCGGCAAAGAAACCATTCCTCGCAGCGCCATTTGCACTTCGAACGAAGACACAATTGTTGTACGTGGACTGGATCTCTGCAACGACGTCATTGGCAAATTCTCTTTCAGCGAGTACTTCTTCACATTGCTCACCGGTAAGAAGCCAAGCGCTTCCACTTTGGCTGTTCTGGACGCCACACTCGTCGCGATTACTGAACATGGATTAGTACCCAGCGTTCAGGCAGCACGCATGACCTATGCAGCCTCTCCTGAGGCTATGCAAGGAGCAGTAGCTGCCGGTTTGTTGGGCTGCGGCTCAGTGATTTTGGGTGCTTCGGCTGATGCAGGTGTGTTGCTGGACGAGGTCAAACAGCGCATCGATAACGGTGCAGAATTGATTGAAGCCGCTCACGCGGTGGTATCTGAATACCGTGCCGCAAAACGCCCTCTACCAGGCTACGGCCATCCATTGCACAAAGCACGTGACCCCCGAGTTGAGGCGTTGTTCAGCACCGCTGAGCAATCTGGATCAGATCTTACCTTCGTGAAAATCGCTGAAGCTATTGAAAGCGTAATCCCGGGAATCTATGGCCGTGAGCTGAAATTGAATGTCTCGGCAGCCATCCCTTCGGTACTTCTGGGAGCAGGTTTCCCACTCCAAGCACTGCGGGGCGTACCTATCCTGGCTCGCAGTGCAGGTTTGGTTGCCCACCTGTATGAAGAACAAACGTCACCCATTGGTTTTGCTCTCTCCTATCAAGCCACCCGTGAATTTGAATACACAGGCGAGGTTCCTGCCGGGTTCATACCTCACGATTGATCGGTAAGCCACGTGTGCGTCGCGAACTGAACCACATTATTTACGTTTTATCGCTCTCCTCCGGTGAGCATCAGGAGATAAAAAATGGCCAAGGTACTCTCAGGCATTCGTGTTATTGAGCAGGGTACATTCATCACCGGCCCCAACGCTGGCATGCTGCTAGCCGACTTGGGCGCGGAAGTTATCAAGGTTGAACAACCCGGCAGTGGCGACCCTTTCCGCGCATTTCAGGGCGGTCTCTATAGCCCCCACTTCCAGACTTACAACCGCAACAAGCGCAGCGTAACGCTCAATACCAAACTGGAAGAGGATCTTGAGATCTTTGACCAGATGATTCGCGAGGCCGACGTCTACATCCAAAACTTCCGACCAGGCGCTGCAGAACGTTTGAGTGCAGGGGAAAAGCGACTGCGTGAGATCAATCCTCGATTGATTTACTGCGCAATCAGTGGGTTTGGCCAGGATGGCCCAGCGTCCAAGCGCCCGGCATATGACACCGTCGCCCAAGCAGCTAGCGGTTTCCTGAACCTGCTGATCAACCCGGCGAACCCTCGTGTTGTCGGGCCTGCGATGGCAGACTCGCTGACTGGCTTTTACGCAGCCTATGGAATTCTAGGCGCGCTGCATGAGCGCAACACTACCGGCGTCGGTCGTACCGTAGAGGTCTCGATGCTGGAGTCAATGTGTCACTTCAACCTGGACGCTTTTACGCACTACTTCTCGGCAGATGAAGTCATGGGGCCGTACAGCCGCCCTAGCGTCTCCCAGTCCTACGTTCTGAAATGCGGCGACGACAAATGGATCGCACTGCACATGTCTTCTCCTGAGAAGTTTTGGCAAGGCTTGGCGAATGCCATCGGGCGTCCGGACTTGTTCCAAGATCCTCTCTACTGCAATCGCGAGATGCGCATCAAGAATCAAGAGTTACTGATCGATCTCCTCGGTTCTGCATTCAAGAAGTTTGATCGCTCCGAATGGTGTAATCGCCTTGAGTTGGAAGACGTGCCGCATGCACCGATGTATGACACCAGCGAAGCTTTGGAAGATCCTCAGGCTAAACATCTGCAATTGGAGATTAGTGCACCTCATCCAACTGGCGGGGAATGGCGCACCGTGCGATCTCCCGTCAGCTTCGATGGAGAGCGCTCGCTTGAGGTAACCGCGCCGCCTACTCTGGGCGAATACGATGCGGAGATACGCGATAAATATCGCGCAGCCGATCTCAAAAAGGCATGAAAAATGTGCCGGTAAACGGCGAGCATCCAGCTTGATGTTTACGGTGTGATCGTTTCCAGAATGCATCCATGCCAACCGGACTACGAATGGGCTTTGCTGGCGAGATTGCTTTTGATTGGCTCAAACGGTAACCGAACATGCCTTCAACCCTATACGACAAACTTTGGGACAGCCATGTGGTGTGCCAAGAGGACAGTGGCGAATGCCTGCTCTACATTGATCGCCATCTAATCAATGAGGTTACCAGCCCACAGGCATTTGAAGGACTGCGGGATGCTGGCCGAAAAGCATGGGCCCATGCAAGCATCATTGCGACCGCCGACCACAATACGCCCACCGATCATTGGGAGCGTGGCATTGAAGATCCAATGGCTCGAGAACAAGTCGAAGCACTGGATCGCAATATTCGAGAGAGCGGCTCGCTGGCATATTTCCCATTTCAGGCAGCTGACCAAGGAATCGTGCATGTCGTTGGGCCTGAGCTCGGGGCAACCCAACCAGGTATGACTATCGTTTGCGGAGACTCACACACCTCCACTCATGGCGCCTTCGCTGCGTTGGCCTTTGGAATTGGCACCTCCGATGTAGAGCATGTGCTGGCCACCCAAACGCTTTTGATGCATAAGTCCCGGAATTTCGCCATCAAGGTTGAAGGCGAATTACCTCTTGGCGTTTATGCAAAAGATTTGGCATTAGCGATCATTGCTGAGATAGGAACCGCAGGGGCGACAGGCTATGCCATAGAGTTTATGGGAAGCACGATTTCCCAGCTCTCAATGGAGGCGCGGATGACGCTCTGCAACATGGCAATCGAAGCAGGCGCCCGAACAGGTCTCATTGCTGTCGACGATGTGACCATTGAGTACTTGAAGGGTCGGCGCTTTGCTCCAGATGAATCGAACTGGAACGCTGCCGTTGATTACTGGTGGAGCATCCATTCTGACGACCTGGCCACTTTTGATCGCACGGTAACCATCGATGCTAGTCGTGTGAAGCCTATGGTCACTTGGGGAACATCACCAGAGATGGTGGTGAGCATCCTAGGCCACGTGCCCGACCCGAAAACTGAACAGGATGCTATCAAGCGTCAGGGACTGGAACGCGCCTTGCGATACATGGATCTCGTTCCTGGTACCCCGATGCGAGAAATCCAAATCGATAAGGTATTCATTGGCTCGTGCACAAATGCTCGAATCGAAGACCTGCGTATAGTGGCTCAGATCGTAAAAGGCAAAAAAGTCGCCCGCCGTATTCTGCAAGCCTTGGTAGTACCCGGATCAGGATCGGTAAAAAGACAGGCAGAATTGGAAGGATTAGATTCGATTTTTCTTGATGCTGGGTTTGAGTGGCGAGAGCCAGGCTGTTCAATGTGCCTTGGAATGAATGCCGACCGCCTGAACCCAGGGGAGCGATGCGCTTCAACTTCCAACCGCAATTTTGAGGGACGCCAAGGCATGGGTGGCCGAAGTCATTTACTAAGCCCGGCGATGGCCGCTGCTGCCGCGTTGGCCGGTCACCTCAGCGAGGTTTCAGAGGTAATGTCATGAAGCCGTTTGTGAGAGAAACCAGCCAACTGGCACTCCTAGACCGAAACAATGTCGACACAGACGCAATCTTGCCAAAGCAGTTTATGAAGTCCATCAAGCGCACCGGCTTCGGCCAGCACGCTTTTGATGAGTGGCGATATCTAGACGCGGGTGTCTTGGGAATCGATTGCTCGAAACGCCCGCTAAATCAGGAGTTCGAACTTAATCAGCCAAAATTCGTAGGGGCGTCGATTCTGCTAACGCGGGCGAATTTCGGTTGCGGATCATCGCGTGAGCATGCCCCCTGGGCTCTTCTAGAGTACGGGTTCAGGGTCATCATTGCGCAAAGCTTCGCCGAAATCTTTCAAGGAAACTGCTTAAAAAATGGAATTTTGCCTATAACGCTGGACGCAGAGACCATCGACCGATTATTCGAGGAAGTACGTGCACACGACGAGTATAGAATTTGTGTCGACCTAGAGACTGGTACTGTCAAAAAACCTGATGGCACACAGATTTCTTTCTCCATTGAATCGAGCGTGCGGCAAAAGCTTCTCAATGGCTGGGATGATATTGAATTGACGCTCAAGCATGCCAAAAAAATTCGCGAGTTCGAGGCGGTACGCCAGCGCGACCTACCTTGGTTATGAGACTACTGGATGGACATCCCAGTCTTCAATGGCCACTTTTATTACACCATTTATAACCTCACGTCAGTAGCGCGGAAACCCTGAGCACGCGCGTAGGCGTTTCATCTGATCGCGTCGCGGCATTTGGAACAGTGTTAGAGATGGCCGATTGCGCCCAATCTTTGGGTAGGTGAACACCATCCCCTCGGATTGACACTCGAACCAGCTCGCTTCCATGTCACCGAGCAAGGCGACCATAACAACATCGAAATGCTTGGACTTTCCCTCATGCGCTATCGCCTGCTGGGCCGTACCGGCCTGTTCGTTTCAGAGCTCGCCCTGGGTGCCACAGAATTGACATTAGAAAAAGCGCAGATCTCGCTCTCTTGGATGAAACAAGCGCAATGCCCGCTGAGTAGCCAGGCTGGATGGTCGGCTTCAGCAGCCAGGATCGGCTGACTGCGCCTACCAAAAACTAATCGCTGAACGAGCGTGCCGCTCCGAATCCGGCGCGGCCCGTAACTGAACGCTGCGTATGAATTTAATCATCCGTGCATTAGGCGTGCATACCGTAAGGTCACGTTTGCGTGCTCACGCATTATGGCCTCTGCTCTGCTCCCCTGCCCTAGTAAGATCGCCTCGACGACATCATGGTGCTGCATGTGCGCGAAATTGAATCGTCGATACTCTTGCCGCAAATTGTCACGATCCACAGCCAGCGCGCTTACTGAAGAAAATGGTATGTGAGAGTTCCGTGCTAGAGCCATTGCAACTGCCGAGTTCACACTTGCCTCGACGATGGTTTGATGAAAGCGCTTATTGATGTCGTGATATTCGGCCAGATCCTCTTCCGTCACGTAGCCCTTCTCGAACAGTCGATCACCCTGATCGAGACACTGCAACAAGACTATCTTGGCCTCTGTGGTAACGCCTCGTTCTGCGGCCTGCCGGGCAGCCAGCCCCTCCAGTACGCCGCGAACCTCCACTGCTCCAGCTAAATCATCCAATGACGTTGGTCTCACGGTAAAACCACGGCCTCCTTGACGAACGAGCAAGCCCTCTTGCTCCAGTACTCGAAATGCCATTCGAATAGGCATCCGTGAGACTCCGAGCAGCTCCGCGGTGGGAATCTCTGACACCCTTTTCCCGGCAACCAACTCGCCGTCCATGATCATCTTTCTAAGCAAGCTCAACACACGCTGCCCAGGCCCGCTCATATACCACCCGCTGGATCCAATGAAGATAAATTAGACGTTACACAACCGGAACCTTAACCCCACCTATCTTTGGATGTGCAACCACAGAGTCCGACAAATCTTCGATTTATGGCCGATTCGAAGGCCATCTCGCTATCGAAAGATAGTATTAACGCGCGCAGCAAACACTCCACCATTGGATCCAGTGAGAACAACAACAGGAGCCCGATGATGTTTCCTAAAAATGCGTGGTATGTAGCCTGCACCCCGGACGAGATTGCAACGAAGCCGCTTGGCAGACGTGTATGTAACGAAAAGATCGTGTTCTATCGAGGCCCCGAAGGCCGAGTCGCGGCTCTTGAAGATTTTTGCCCACATCGCGGTGCTCCCCTTTCTCTTGGATCAGTCGAAGATGGCAAGCTTGTGTGTGGTTATCACGGACTGGTGATGGGCTGTGACGGCAAAACAGTTTCAATGCCGAATCAGCGAGTTCAGGGCTTCCCATGCATCAAGAGTTTTCCAGTGGAAGAGCGCTATGGATTCATCTGGGTTTGGCCAGGCGAACCAGAAAAAGCTGACCCCGCTCTCATTCACCATCTTGAATGGGCTGAGAACCCTGACTGGGCATATGGTGGTGGTCTTTACCATATCGCGTGTGACTACCGACTCATGATCGACAACCTCATGGATTTGACCCATGAGACGTATGTCCATGCCTCTAGCATCGGTCAGAAAGAAATCGACGAGGCGCCTGTAAATACACGCGTTGAAGGTGAAGAGGTAGTTACCAGCCGCTTCTTAGAAAACGTGATGGCTCCTCCTTTTTGGAAGTCTGCACTACGTGGCAATGGCCTGGCGGACGACGCCCCCGTTGATCGATGGCAGATTTGCAGATTCTCGCCGCCCAGCCATGTCCTAATCGAAGTAGGAGTCGCGCATGCCGGCAAGGGTGGATACGACGCTGATGCAGCACACAAAGCGGGCAGCATCGTCGTCGACTTCATCACACCTGAGACAGACACTTCCATCTGGTACTTCTGGGGGATGGCGCGAAACTTTAAACCTCAGGACGATGAGCTCACCGAAACCATCCGTATCGGGCAAGGGAAAATCTTTTCTGAAGACCTGGACATGCTAGAGCAGCAACAGCGCAACATTATTGCCTACCCTGAGCGCGCTCTGCTCAAACTGAACATCGACGCCGGAGGTGTTCAATCTCGACGGATTCTGGATCGAATTATTGCGGCTGAAAAAGAATCCTCGCAGCGAGAACTCATCGTAGGTGGCGCATCATGATGCAAGTCGTGATTTCGGCAATTCGGCTTGTGGCTGACGATATCATCAGCGTTGAGTTAGTCCGTACTGATGGGCAACTGATGCCAATTTTCGATGCGGATCGCATATCGACATCCACTTGCCTGGAGGGATCATTCGTCAATATTCCATTTGGAACCATCCTGACGAAACCCACCGCTACTGCATTGGCATCCTGAAAGATCCAGCCTCCCGTGGTGGTTTTAGCGCGGTGCATGAGCAACTGCGTGTAGGGCAGATCGTCCAGATTAGCGAACCTCGCAATCTCTTCCCTCTCGATCTGAGCGCAAAACGCAGCGTGCTTTTTGCTGGAGGAATCGGAATTAGGCCGATACTAAGCATGGCTCAACGCCTGGCTCAGAATAATCTGGACTTCGAGCTGCATTACTGTGCCCGGGCTGCGGAAAAAGCAGCGTTCGTAAGAAAGCTAAAAACACTTCCTTTTGCAGATCGGGTGCACTTCCACTTTGACTCCGGCGCAGCCGATCAAAAACTGAATGCCCCAGCGCTTTTCACCCAGGAGTCCAAGGACAGCCATATCTATGTGTGTGGCCCTACAGGTTTCATGGACTTCGTTCTGGGTACTGCAAGAGAGAATGGGTGGCTCGAATCACACCTGCACAAGGAATACTTCGCCGCAGCTCCGACATCGAAAAGCGATGACGGTAGCTTCGAAGTGAAAATCCAAAGCACTGGCCAAGTGCTCCAAGTGCCCGCGGATCAAACCGTAATCCAGATTTTGGATGGAGGTGGCATCTGCGTGCCGTTCTCTTGTGAACAGGGTATCTGTGGAACCTGCGTCACGAAGATCTTGGATGGCGAGCCGGATCACCGGGACTATTACCTTAGCCCGGAAGAGAGAGCAAAGAACGATCAGTTCACGCCATGTTGCTCTAGAGCAAAATCTGCCTGCCTTGTCTTGGATCTTTAACCGAAAATAAGCAGTGAAGGCTGCCCTGCGTTTCAAACAAGCCCCGCTCTTGAGTGGGGCTTGGTTTTTTCAATCGCGCGCAAACTTGAATGCCTGGCCAAATGATGCCTCACGACTACCAGCATTCTTTATACGATTGAGATCAACAAAAGGCAGCGCTTCTATCCATCGATTGGTGAAGCTTTATCACCAGCGCAGTATTAGCTTTGACACCAGAGCTTTTTGAAGCCGTTCAAAGGACTTCCACCTTCACGTCACCAGCAATGTCACCACAGCCAGATTGGTTGCGCTAGCGCGTGACGCGTCATGCCTGGCGCATAAAAAAAAGAGGCAGTCGAAAGACTGCCTCAAAATGGCCCTTACGGGCCTGCGCAACGAAGCACTAAAAACTACACCGCGACTTGCCTGAGAGAAGACGATTCGATCTGGCGCTTCGCAGCGATGAGTGTGTTCACAAGCAAACAGGCGATCGTCATCGGCCCTACTCCACCAGGCACAGGAGTGATGGCACCCGCGTTTTTGCATGCACCATCGAAATCCACATCGCCGACCAATCGAGTACGGCCATCTTCAAGATTGATTCTAGAGATTCCGACATCAATGACCGTGGCACCCGGTTTTATCCATCCACCCGAGATCATCTGCGGAATCCCTGTTGCCACCACCAAGATATCCGCCTCCCGGCACCGCTCTCGGAGATCTATGGTCTTGCTGTGAGCGATTGTCACGGTGCAGCGTTCTTTCAAAAGCAGTCGGGCCATAGGCTTGCCCACGATGTTGGAGGCTCCTACGACCAATGCGCTCAATCCCACAAGCTCGGGGCGAACATCTTTGATTAGCAGCATCACGCCCGCTGGCGTGCAAGGCACAAGTGACTCCAAGCCAGCAGCCAGACGACCTGTGTTGGTAACGGTGAAACCGTCAACGTCCTTATTCGGATCGATGCGTTCGATTACTCGATTCACATCAATTCCTTTAGGCAAAGGTAATTGCACGAGGATCCCATGCACAGACTCGTCGGCATTGAGGCTATCGATGCGACTCAGCAACTCCTCTTCGGCTACATCGGCAGGCAGTCGAAATTCGAAGGAGTGCATACCGGCAGCCTCAGTCGCTATTACCTTGTTCCGAACGTACACGTCACTTGCCGGATCGCTACCAACGAGAACTACTGCCAGACCAGGCGCGTAACCGTATTGATCTGCGAAATCACGTACTTCGACTGCGACCTGTTCACGCAATCGCAATGCCGTAGCCTTTCCATCAATCAATTGAGCTGACATTTTCATTCCGCCAGTTGTCGCTAAAACCGCTCAAGTACGGCGGTTATCAGTCTTGTAAGGAGCCCGCGCAATGGTGGCGCGGATCGGAAGCTGTGGCTCTCCCGGGTTCCCCCAAACAACTGTCACCTCAGTTCCAATCTCTGCCGATGCGACATCAATGACGCAGAGAGAAAGCATCTCGCGGAAGAAGTAGCTGTAGCCACGCGAAGTCGATACACCAACTTCACGACCGTCGAGAAGAACCTTATCGGCGTACATGAATCCACGCTGATCTCGCGGCCATTCCATGAATGCGTAGTGCTCACCTTTTTTGAACAATGAGGCGAACACCTGCAGAACGTCATCAGGATTCCAAATCAAGGTTCGAATCACGCGGCGCGGATTTGCGACTTCAGCCTCCAACGCCTCGCGGCCGATGAAGTCATGATCAAACTTAATGTTGCGCCCCCATCCCAGTTCTACTGGACTGCGGTACCAAGCACTTACGTCATCTGCTTCGAAGCTACCAGAGACATTGAACGTCGATGCGAACGCCGGCAGACCGGCCACAAACTCCGCCCGATATTCAGCCATGTCTTCACTGAAGATTGCTGGGAGGTAATCGGTGACGATGGTTGGAAAGCAAGCTTCAAGATGGTTGATGACTGCCGCACGACCACCCAGCTTTCGCATGCCAAATTCCTGGCCTGCTTGCCATACAGCTTCATAAACTTCGGCTGCGTGCTCGGCTGGGCCTTGAAGTTCAACTCCAGGTTCACCCGACATGCCCTGACGCAGCGCATACACGTCGTGCCCCGCAATCTTGACCACTTGAGAATGCATGAATTTGATATCATGCAAAGACACGCCTGTCAGCTTCGCAATTACAGCGGCTGCGTGAGGACCTGCAACCTGAAAGTTGAAACCCTCGACAACTTCTGAAGTAACTCGATAGTTGCCCTTACGCAAGTGGAAATCCATGAGAAAACTACCACGACCGAAAAGCATGTAGTCGTCTTCACCCCACCGACTTAAGATACCCTCGTGAATGACTTTCCCGTCCCGATTGCAGTGGGTTACATGTTTGGATTGCATTATGTCAAACTTGGCAAAGCTATTAATTGAAGTATCGGAGAATAACTTCAGGACATCTGGTCCACGATAGCGCCGTTGCCAAAGGAAAGACCAATCGCCGATATAGCAACTATTTTTCCAAGACATGCTTTCATCCAACCAATCGGTGTATTCCGGCATACCCCAGCGAGAAGTAAAGTAACCCTCAGGGGTTTTTCTAAAATTTTTTGGTAACATCTGGCTTCTCCTTTTATCACGAACTATTATTTAGGGCTTACCCTTCAAAGATGATCGTTTTACGTCCATTAGGAATGACACGATCCTCAAGATAAGCGCGGACAGCCCGAGCCAAAACACGACGTTCGATATCTCTCCCCTTACGTACCAAATCATCCGCAGAGTCACGATGTGAGATACGCTCTACGTCCTGTTCGATGATTGGGCCTTCATCAAGATCCGAGGTGACGAAGTGGGAGGTTGCCCCAATTAACTTCACGCCTCGTTCATGAGCCTGGTGATAGGGCTTAGCACCCTTAAAGCCGGGAAGGAAGCTGTGATGAATATTGATGCAACGTCCCTCCAGCTTGCGTGAAAGGTCATCGGAGAGAATCTGCATGTAACGAGTCAGTACAACGAGGTCTGTTTTGGTCGACTGCACAAGATCCCAGAGCTTTGCCTCTTGGTCGACCTTGGTCTCAGGAGTAACGGGGAGGTAATGAAAAGGTATGCCCTGCAAATCTACGCCGCGATACCGTTCCTGAGGATGGTTCGCCACTACCGCAGAGATTTCCATTGGCAACTCGCCGATCCGGCTCCGATAAAGTAGGTCACGCAAGCAATGGTCAAAGCCGGAAACCAGGAGCATCACGCGCTTGCGCTCAGTCTGAGCACGCAATGACCATTCCATATTGTTGTGATCGGCAATTGCTTCAAAGCCTTCCTTAATTTCAGACAGGGAGACGGAAACCTGAGGATCAAGGGAATCGAAAACCACTCGCATAAAAAAACGATTGGTGTCGATATCATCAAATTGCTGCGCATCAAGAATATTGCAACGCTGTTCAAATAAATAGCTGGAAACAGCAGCAACAATACCCGCCTTATTCGGGCAAGAGAGCAGCATAATATATTTTTCGCCGTTCAAGTTTAATACTCCTAAAGCACTACTGAAACCAATACCTCGGGCACGCAAAAATACATCAGCCTGCTCGCTGAATTGCTAGGTTGTGAACTGCCGGCTACCTGAGTGAGGTCAGCACAAAACATACACGCGATGAAATCGCCTGAGGCAGTCGTAACCAACACAAACTTTAGTTATGGAATATTTGGCCATCCCGTAAAACCCTGGGGCAGACTTGCACATGGGTAGTGAGGATTCAGGCATGCTACACCTGTAGGGCGGTATTCTTTTCGGGTGGGCAACGCACCCACCGATACGATAACGAACAAAGCCACACAAAATACTACAACGAACATTTTTATTATTTTCATCTCGCCGCTCCACAAGGGAAGGATTTCAGCCTTTATTTGATCCTTTCCAAGGTAGGTTTGAACCTATCTTTAGAAAGCTAGCGACCAGCCGCCTCTTCCGCGGCCAACATTGAAACGGTAATAAAAAAGTATCGTAGAAAATAAGGGTGTAATCGCAGCGGCGATCAAACCAAATGCCGAATGAGAACCACGAAGAGCGTCGTTGAAAAAATTCGAGGCTGGCAGTTCGCCCCCGAAATGGGGGCGAAATCAATGTATCCTCTATCACTAAAAATGGCTAGGCGATGGTAAGCCCACCGTCTACTGCAAGTATATGACCAGTGACAAACGACGCTCCATCGGAAGCTAGCCAAGCGATAGCAGTAGCGACTTCTGATGGATCGGCAATCCGTCCCATTGGCACTATGTTGGCGATGTCATCAAGAGCAATTTGTCCGCCTACCATCCTTTCCAACAACCCTGTGCGTACTGGGCCAGGAGCAACCGCATTAATGCGGATACCGCTCCTACCCTGCTCCACCGCCGCTGCCTTGGTTAACCCTGCGATGGCATGTTTGCTGGCGCTGTACATCGCTACGTTGGAAATAGCACGAAGGCTCGCACTGGAGCCTGTATTTACAATGACGCCGCCGCCTTGAACATGCATTTGCAAAATCTGGTACTTCATGCCATGCCAGATTCCCTTTAGATTGATGTCCAATATGCGCTGACAATCCTCCGCAGAGAGTGTTTCCACGGGGCCAAACGGCCCCTCGATACCAGCATTGTTGATGGCGATATCGATGCGTCCCCAACGCTCAACCGTTGCTCTAATGAGTGTCTCGATCGCAGCCTCATCCCGTACATCAACTGCTAGGAAAGAAACGTCTCCGGTGAGGTTCGATACAACTTCATGGCCTTGTACTTCATCGGGGCCCGCCAACATCACTCGAGCACCAGCGTTTGCAAAAAGGTCTGCCGTGGCTAATCCAATACCGGAGGTACCACCGATTACCAATACCGTCATGCCAGAGAAGTCGAACTTTATATTGCTCATGCTTGCTCCTTAAGCATATAACGATGTTGTTTTTCTACCTCCTGCTTGCTTGCAGATTGAGAAGCCTCAACTTTGTTTTTTGTACCCGGCAGAAGAAACGCCGCCAGGCTAGGCAGCAAGATCAAGGCTCCAAACATATTGACCAAGAACATAAATGCCAGCAGCAAGCCCATATCTGCCTGGAACTTGATCGGTGAAAACATCCAGGTAGCAACACCGGCAGCCAACGTCAGGCCAGTAAGCATCACCACCCGCCCAACAAACAGAAGCGATCTGGCATAGGCCTCAGAGAGATCGGCACCAGCACGCTGGCAAGCTAACGTAACGCTGAGGATGTAGAGTGCGTAGTCGATGCCAATACCAACACCCAGAGCTGTCACTGGCAACGTTGCCACCTTGAGGCCGATACCCAGAATGACCATCAATGCCTCAGCCAAAATACTGGTTAGCAACAGAGGAAGTACGGCAACGAGCACGGCACGCCAAGAGCGGAATGCGAGCAGGCTTAACAAGACCACTGCCGCATACACACCAAACAACATTAGGTAGTTGTTGTGCTTCACTACCTGATTTGTGGCGGCTTCGATGCCGGCAGTACCTGCAGCCAAGAGAAACTTCACATCGTCGGTGTTGTGCTCCTGAGCAAAGCTCTCAATCTCTGAAACAACCCCCTGCAAAGTGGCAGCTCTGTGGTCAGCCAGGTAGACGTATAACGAGAGCAGATTGCAGTCTTCGTTAAACAATCCCCTTGGTGCTTGAGTCACAATGGAGTTGAGCACGCGCTGGTTAGGTACAATCTCAGCCCATTTAAAGCTTCCCTCGTTGAAGGCAGAACCCAACTGCTTCGCCAAGTCAGCAAAGGAATTGCTGAGTACCACACCTGGCTGCTGCTCCAACCGTTGCTGAAGCGTACGCATCTTCACCAAGGTCGCATAGTCAGCGCATTTGTCTGTTGGTGTGGTAATCATGACCGCCAATAGGTCGCTACTGGTTGCGTAGTGCTTGGTCAGATAGTCATTGTCACGGTTGTAAGTAGAGTCAGCACGAAGCTCCGGCGCTCCAGCATCTAAGTCACCGATTTGAAGGTGAGTGGAAATGGCTGCTCCACCAATCGCCAGTGCAATTGCAACCGCTATTGCACACGCCGCCCAACGACGTTGAGTGAAAAGATCAAGGAACCGCCAGAAACCGTTTGGCGAACCCAACGCTGCCTGTTCCTGAGCCAACGCTCGGGCAGCTGCCAGTTTATTCACGCCGGTGTAAGTCAGCAGAATTGGAAGCAAAATCAGATTGGTAAAAATGAGGATTGCTACACCGATACTCGCAGTGATCGCCAACTGGCGAATTGCCTCGATATTTACCAGCATCAGAACTGCAAAACCGACCGCATCGCAAACGAGCGCAGTAAAACCAGCCATAAACAAACGGCGAAAGGTGTTTCGGGCTGCATCCACGCGATGCATACCACGACCAATATCCTGCATTACACCATTCATCTTCTGCGCACCGTGACTCATCCCGATGGCAAAGATGAGGAACGGCACCAAGATCGAATAAGGATCGAGGCGAAAGCCAATCATAGGCAGAAACCCGAGCTGCCATACCACTGCGATCAATGAGCAGGCCACCACGATAGCGGTACTACGCAGGCAACGTGTAAACCAAAAAACCATTGCCGTAGCGATGACTACCGCGATCCCAAAGAAGAATAGGATCTGGAGCAGGCCGTCAATCAGGTCACCCATGACCTTGGCAAAGCCAACGATGTGAATACTAATCCCGTCTTTCTGATACTTGGCTCGGATAGTCTCGAGACGATGCGAAAGCAAGCCGTAATCGAGTGCTTGCTCAACTTGGGCATCGTAATCCAGCAATGGAACGATAATCGCACTAGAGCGGAAGTCCGAAGCTACAAGGCGCCCGACAATTCCAGATCGCATGATGTTGATCTGAAGCTCTTCCACACTTGCCTTTGACCCATCAAAAGAGTCAGGCATGACTGGGCCGCCGTCGATCCCTTCTTCAGTTACAGCCATCCACCGAACGCCGCGCGTCCAAAGTGATTGGACAAAGGAGCGCTCAACGCCCGGAAGAAGTATCAATTCATCGTTGACCTTCTGCAGCGTGCCCAAGTATTTCGGGTCAAGAACATTGCCACTGTCGGTGGCAACAATGACTCTCAGGCTGTTACCTAATCCTTTGAGATCATCCTCATGCGTAAGATAGTTTTGGATATATGGGTGATCATTTGGGATTACGGCTTTGAAACTTGCGTTCAACTCCAAATGTCGCGTTTGGAAAGCCAGGAACAATGTCACGAGCAGGCACAGAAGCACGATCAGGCCACGATTGCTAAATAACACTCGCTCCAAAACTGTCCCAGCTGCAGGATCAAAAGGCTCGTTTGAGTTTTGAATTTCGACTTTCATTGTGCGGACTCCCCTGCCGACAGACTTAGGGTCTGCACCCCACTTGGGCCAACTAACAATAATTGATCGTCGCTGATCTGAATCGCTTCCGCGGCTGGCGCAAGCTGTCTATCGAGAGCATGGAAATTATCGGAATGCTGACTCCCCATTACGATCTGACCATTTTCAGCAAGGAGAATAATGCGCCCATCTTTCAGAGCCAAACCGCCCTGAATAGATGCGGAAGTCCCGGTTTCTATCTGCTGCCAACTTTCACCTTGATCAAGTGAGCGAACTGCATTACCCCGCAAACCAAACGCCACCGAGACGCCGTCACTCATAATGACACCAAAGAAAGTGCCGGAATATGGCTGATCCATAGATTGATAAATGCCGCTATCGAGCCTGCGAATAAGTAGGCCTTGCTCGCCTACGACAAGGTCATGCCCTCCGAGCGAAGCGCTACCATAGTAGTGAAGCGATCCTGGGTTGAAATTCTTCGTCTGCAATGGCAACCAGGTTTTTCCGCCATCAAGACTACGCAACGCCATGCCAAACGCACCAAAAATGGTAATCCGTTGGGCATCTTCTACTCGCATAGTTAAAAAAGGTTTATCTGGGCCGTCCTGTAGCAAGAAATCAGCTTGATGAAGGGCTTTTGTAGCATCCTCATCTTGATCGCCTTTTTGGGATATTTCGCGTTGCGCTTGCTCCACAAACAGTTGGGCAACCTTCACGCCATCGAGTTGGACATCCCAATTGTCGCCACCGTCTGCAGTATGTAAAACCACACCTAGATGGCCGATCGCCCAACCTTCCTTGGCAGTAGCAAAACGTACTTGGGTCAGCAGAACGTTCACAGGGACTTCAGCTTGGCGCCAGGTCTTACCACTATCATCGGAAAGAATCACTCGCCCACTTTCACCAACAGCGACAAGACGATCACCCGCTCTGACAACGCTGAGCAGATAACCCTTTTCCGGATGATTGGCTGCGACACTTGGCTCATTCAGCACTTCAGGCAACGAGAGCACATCTGCATGGGCGAAACACCCCATACAGCTCAGCAAGATTGCTGTCGCGATTTGTCCTACTTTTTTCTTAGACATACAATTCACCGATGAAAAAGCAACCGCAAAGCAGCAGCGCGGAGCGCTGCTGCCCTCTCTCTAATCCTCTTAACGAAGGGCGTCCTGAGTTAATGCTTCAGCGGTGAAGTAAGAGCGTGGGCGTGGCTCAACTGGAGTGTAGTTTTTGACATAACCAGCAATCGTGTACGCGCGTTGTTGGAAGTCAATACTCTGATATGGAAGAGTCAGTACACCTGGTAGATCATAGCTCACAGCGGTGTAGCCAAGACCGCCACGCCACAGCTTGCCCTGAGCATCGAAAAGGTCGGACGCGACGATGGACCAGCTGTCCTCATCCATGTAGAGCTTGCGGGTAGGTGCAGCGTTACGCTTGCCAGCCTTGAGAGTGCCTTGCACCTCCCAAACCCGATGCAATTCCCAGCGAACTACAGATGGATCAATAAATACTCCGCCCAACGTTTTCTCTGGATCGGAGGCAAGTAATGCGTTCGTGTTGTATGGAATGTACATTTCGCGCTTCGTCACCAGCTTCCAGTCGTACTGCTCTGGTGACCCGAAGAAGCCATACGCCTCATCAAACTGAGCGAGACCCGAAACATAGAAGTTTGGCGTATCGAACTGCACGTTTGGAAGTTTGCGAACGCGCCGCTGTCCAGGCATGTACTGCCAAGAGCCGGGTTGACGATCTACGTAGTCATTCGGAAACAGGCCAACCAAAGCTTCGCCAGCACTACGTCCTGGAGCAGTGGTTTTTGCGCGATGCCACCACCACCAACCATCAAAATCTTTTTCACCGCCAGGCAGCGAGTAGCGGAAAAGTTCGTTGATATCGATCACGGATGTCAGGGCGCGACGACCACTGCCATCGACCATGTAGAGCCGATAGAGGGTGTCAATTGCAGTTCCCTTCCAAGAGAGCAGGTGATTCCACAGCACTTCACTACCAGTCTTCGGAATCGGAAACGGAGTACCGCCGTAAGCGTTTTCGAAGGCCAAGCCATCTTTAGTAGAAGAGGCGCTCACAGCGTTTTTCGCCGCATAGTCGTAGAACCACTGTGGAGCTGAAGCTGTACGGTGAGTGTCGTAGACATCTAGCCGGTAGTCCGGGTAGTTCTTAAGCATGTAATACACGCTGTCCGATAGCTTTGACTTGTACTGATCGGCGTTAGCAGCGGTGATCTGAAACTTCGATTTTTCATCCGGGAACGGCAGAGGGGAAAACGAACCCGGCTGGTGCCCAACTGGCTTTTGCTGGTAGCCACCAGTCCATTTTGGGATGGTACCATCGGCATTTCCTGACATCTCGGCGCCAACAGGTGTCAACGTGGTACCTAGTTGCTTCGCTTCCTCGGGGCTAACAGCAGCGTAAGCACCGCTTGCCATACAAAGCGGGAATAGCAGCAGCAAAGCCATCTTATTCTTGTTCATGCGTATGGTTCTCTTGTTGTTATAGCAAAAGCTGGTACCGGTGCCGTTTCGCGAATCGCAATCACTATGGATGCGAAGTTCGAAACTTGACTGACCTTTCCATTCCAAGCCGCGAGATCCGCGGGCGCTATCAGGTAATGCACCCGAGGCATCGACCAAGAAGCATCAGGCCGTCTACCGTCGTCGGCCTTACAGATAGACCGATGACTAAACCTATTTCCGTCGCCGCGTGCGCACACCTATCGAAAGATAGCGACACTATCTCTGCGCACCAGGATCCCGATTGCTATCTTTCGGTAGGAGTCGATGACTCCTGAATCATCGCAAAGTAATTGCTGAGAATGAGGGCTTTTCATTATCGAAACGTACGGAAAAAAGGCGCCGATCTAGGGTCTCTCCGATGAGCGACAAGATTGTTGGCCTCGCCACCGACGCAATCGAACAGAGAGCTAGGCTGATGGCTGGTCGACACCCGGCTTTATAGTCAAGAGACCATGGAAATGCCCAGTAGCTTCACTAACGACTCGAAAGAAAGCTATCGAGCATGCAGTGTATTGCCGCAATAATACCCATTACCAAGCGACGACCCAGTTAGACGCATGATTATTGCAACAAATCGACATGGATATCATCCAGCGTCACTCTGTGTCTGGACGACAAAGATCTGCTATCAGCGGCCTTTGCTCATCAGATATGACTTCAAATAGGCTGAGGAAAATCTCACGTCGAACGTATGGGTGCGGACGTATCCAAGCTAACCGCCGATTAACTTCATATTTTCCGAACACCGTCGGGTTTAGGGCACCGCAAGGTGCACTTTTTTGGGCTTTAGGTCGTCAACTCTGGAATCGGTTTACCCACTGACGCAATTCAACGCTGAGGTTCTTAACCTCCTCACTGTAGTGCCCGCTTTCACGAGCACTCACAACACCAGCTTCCGCTTCATTACGAACCCTCATCACACTTCGACTGACCTGCTCCGCGACATTGCTCTGCTGGACTGCCGCAGTCGCAATCTGATCGCTCATTTCACCAATCAGCGATGCTGACTCGGTAATTGCTTGAAGTGCCGAATCCGCAAGACTCGCTTGATCGACAGCCTGACGTGCTTGGTCCAGGCAGCTTTCACTGTGGGCTAGTGCTTGCCGAATGAGGGCTTGTAGTGAATCGATGGTTGTGGAAATCTCCATCGTCGCGCCTTGGCTTCGCTTCGCCAATGCACGAACTTCATCCGCCACTACTGCGAAACCCCTCCCCTGCTCACCAGCCCGAGCGGCCTCGATCGCGGCATTGAGCGCTAACAAGTTGGTTTGCTCGGCAACGGATCGGATGACCTCAAGAATACTTCCGATACGATCGCTCTCGTGGGTGAGGTCAACCATGCTTGCTCTGGTTGATGTCACGCCCTCCGCGAGATGATTGATACGCTTTACAGCGTCAGCCACAAGCTTCGCGCCTGATTTAGCCTGCCCCTCCGCCTGACGCGCAGCCTGTGATGCACGTTGAGTGTGCCCAGCAACCTCGTGAACACTGGCAGCCATCTGAACCATGGCTGAAGCACTTTGTTCAGCCTCATCAGTTTGCCGCTGCGCAGTAACACCTGCCTTTGTACTCACACCATAGAAATCTGCAGCCACCTCACCCAGCTGCTCAACCACTTTACCAACCCGCTCTACCATTCCACGCAATCCTTGGGTCATGATCTGCATAGAGGCAAGTAGCTGTCCTGGTTCATCCTTTCGCTGGTCATCAAATTCCGCTCGCAAATCACCATTAGCAATCGCACGTAATGCACTTACCGATCGAAGAAGCGGATGGACAATCTGACGGCGCAGTAGAACAGATGAAAAAAGCGCCATGATGATGAGCAGTAAGCTGCTTATGCCGAGCATCGCTAACACGCGCTGGCTAACTGTGAGCAAACTTAAGCCCTGTGCGAGATAAGCGGAGTCACCCTTTTCTATAAGCCTTTTAGCCTGCTGTCCTAATGCTTCAACCTCTGCAGGACTTGCAGGCTCTAACTCCTGGGTCTGTCTGATTTTTTCGAAAAGGGTTTGATAGTCCGCGGCTGCGCGTTGCATTTCTTCGAGGATAGGACGCTGATCGCTTTCTGGATGCTTTGCGATGAGCCCGCCCAATCTGGATTGCACTGCATCGAGTGTCTCTGTTGCACTCTGAGCAGCCTCCAATGCACCATCGATGCGATAGTTTTGCCCCGCGACCTCTGCCTTCAAGAGCAGGATCTGACTCTCCGAGACACCGGTCATCAAGTCACCTATCTGGAAGAGAGCGAAGGCCGAATAAAAGCTAGCACCGGCCACGCCAAGTGCTAGCGATACGGTGATTCCAAAGCTGCAAAACAGCTTCTTACCTACTGAAAGGTTATCAAGTGCTTTCCACATGCGAACTCCGTAGTTGGCACGAGCCTAGAATTAGAACAAAGGACTAAATGGCTCGCACCAAACGCAAAGCTGGCAGCGCGCCAGATGCGTCATTATTTATAAAAAAACAGACCTCAGTAAAAAGCAATGAATCTTGCATCGAGGCTTACTCTCGGATTGGCGTCCTTTTTACTGTTGGGATCTTCGAATGCGGAATGTGCTGCCCATTGAGGGCGGTCACTTTCGGAATCCCACATCTTAAGAATTAACGCCTCTTTTGCAGTCATATCGGGAAAATAGAACCACCTCTGCTTGGGATTGAACACCAACCCTAGACCAGTTTTTGGCAGAAGTGGTTCACCTGGGCGTGTACCAACATCCGTGGGAATTAGATCATCCGCAAATACTGTGCGAGCATCACACACTGCGAGGGGAAATTTTTCAACTGGCGCAATGGGCTTCCAAATATTGAAAGCCGCCCATCGCCGACTGAGAAGCGCATCGGCCTCACCAGCTGGCAAACAACGTCTAATGTTGTGTTCATAGGTCGCCTGGTCATGGTCGACATGAGCATTGAGGGCGGCTCCTAAATTATCATCAGATGGCTCCTCACGCATGTCACGAGCTAAATGATGGAACATCAGCACACGACTGGCACCAGTCAGTCGCTTCAATAGCTTTTCAGCTTCAGGCCGGAAGACCCTATTAACCGCTTCCGAGCTCCGGACGTCCGTTAATTCGCTGGTGTACTTTATCAGTTCAAAGCCGTTGGTCTCGATACTAAATGCCTCATGACTTGACCGGCCATTTACAATCTCAATTGTGTGAGATTCCAACCTTACGGTGGTGCTCTGATAATCAACCAAATACACAATCTGCCTGCCATCTTGCGGCACGGTAAAACGCAGGTTAGCACTAACGCACTCAGTCCCTTCCGCCATTGCTTTTTGATTGCTATTCATAACGCAGCTCCCTCTAACTTCACAATAAAACTGCCGCTAAATAACGCTAAGTTTTTGCAACCACTCTCATACCCTGGCTGCGCACAGGTAAAACTGCGTAACTAAACACCCAAGCAACAACAGTAATCGCCAAGAAGTAATACCAGCTCCCAGTTTCTAAGGCTGCGAAAAACAATGGTGCAGAGATGGTTGCGCCGATTCCTGTGATTTGCCCAACTAATCCAGCAGCAGATCCCGATTGCCCAGGATTCGATAACGCGCCTGGCAGTAGAGAAAAGACCAAAGCGATGAAACCACCCACACTCAATTGAAGGAGTATCGCTCCCACAATGGCTAAAGGAATAATCCCACCCGGCCAATAAAAGGTAATCCCGCCTAGAATGGCGCAAGAAAGAATGAAGGATGCGACATGAGTGCTACTCCACCCCCTCGTAAGAAGCACCCCAGTAAGAATACTACCTACAACGCCGCAAAAGCTTGCGACCGCCATCGACTGTGCCGCGAGTCCCATGGCCAAACCATGGACTTGGTTGAGATAGACTGCACCGACGGCACTGCTACCAACCCCAGCCAATGCAGATAGGCTTAAACTAATGCCAAAGCGCACGACGCGCTTATTGCGAACCACATGAGAGAGGCTTTTACCATTCGAAACGATTCGTATCCGAGGGATAAAAGGAAATGCAAGGAACAGTACTGCAGAAATGACCGCATGACACAGGAAGGCTTCGCGCCAAGACTCAGTGCCTGCATAAGGGGAAACCAGCAAAAGGCCCACGGCATATCCAACAGGCATCACTGTCGACCAAAGAGTTAGCGCTTGCACTTGCCGCTTTCCAGAAGTAAACATCATTAGCAATCCCTGTCCAGCGGTGTTTAGCGCAACTAGAGCAATTCCTTCAACTAGCAGGGTAATGCGCAACAGCTCAAAACTCCCAAGCCAACTATTCGCCAGGCTTGCTACTCCCATTGCGAGAATCCCGATAATCAAGAGCGGTCGCGGACCAATGCGATCGCTCAACCACCCCATCAACAAACCACCAAAGGCCAGTGGAAGTAATTGACCTGCAATGGCAACCCCAATATCTGAAGGTGTCACATTGAACGTGCGACCAATATCTGCTGCGAGCGGGCCCATCATGCCTAGGGCAGATGCCCCTATTAAGCCATACGCATAGATCAGAATAACCGACAACCATTTATTATCCATGAATCACCCGGGCAGTATCTTTAAAGTATGTTTAATTCCAAGAATATCGCGCCATATGATTAGCTCCGAGCATTAACGCAAAGGATCTCTTCGCTTGTCCTGTTTATATGGCGCAGGTGCGACAGTAACTCGAATATTAATTTGCTTGGCACCCCGCGAGTGCTGTTGGCCCAGAGACCTGCAGCTGCAAGATTTGACACCCACTCAAAATTGCGTCATAACCACGTTTCCGTAATTGGAAAGAAGACCAGAAAGCGGTACCGCCCTGGGAAAAAAATCGATTCTCTCCCAAACGCATCAGTATCCCTTCATCAACTACCTTACCGTTGCTATCGCACTGAACTAAATGCTTGGCTTGACCGATAGCAAATTTCTCAAAACTGTTTACTCCAATATCGCGAAATAGCTTGAGAGCATTTTACCCTCGAATTCTACATCCCACAAAAAACGACCACTCGCCAATAAAAACCATTTTTCCATGAGAGCTGTTCATCTTGCCAAGACGTGTATTCGGGGCCTCACCAGCCCGGGTGGTAAGCAGGGGTAGTTTGGCGAAGCGCGCTTATAATACTTTTTGACATATGACCTCCACAACAGTTTCAGGGCACGAGACTACGTCCAGACAGCCGAATTACCGCCTACCAGCCAACAGACAAGTACAAGTGCCCCTAAACAACCGAAATCTAGACAAAGAGAGAAATAGCCTATTTATTTAGATTCGATCAGAACGTGTGAGTCAGCGACGCTATAGCAAAATCTCGCCCACTATAATAGTTATTATCTTCACTGCCGAAGAAGTGAGTCACGTTCAGGCCCAACTTCCAATCTTGTTGGTAGATTGCCACCACGCCAACACTTATGTCACCGCCACGGTCAGAACCATAACTATTAAATGCCGGAGAAACTGGAGATTGCCCTTTGAAGTTATACCCAAGACCGATAGGGACGTCCAAATCCAAACCTGGCGTCAGTTGATAGTAACTTAGCGTAGCTGTACCGCGGGCGCCATACGCCGTGTCATTCAGACTCTCGTCATATTCAGACTTGTTTTTGGTGATTTTTGTCAGGTGGTGCCCGGCGAGTTCACCCGCGAGAGAGTATCCATCCCACAGAGCGCCGGCGTTACCTACATAGATGGCATTGATCTGCGCATGAACCGTGTCGCCCAAAACGTGTGGATCGAGCACATCAGTATTAGCACGCAATGACCCATTTTCACGATAGGAAATCTCGCCACCGATGTTCAATTGTCCTACCGTGGTATTAGCACTGATACCATAGAGTTTGACCCGTTCTTGGTACCGCAAAGAATAAGTGCCGATTGAGCCGTTGGTTGGATCAAAACCACCGGAAGGGGAGACCACGAGCTGGGGAGTTTTTTCGTCGTATTGAACAGCGTAGATCCCCAAGTCAAGATTGACTGTCTGTGGACGCCAGCGCAGCGATACGCCGAATTGCTCTCCATCTGGATCATGATCTTTACCGCGATAGAAAAAGGCGCCCGGCCCAGCGATGATCCGTTCACCGCCCTCATCAAGAATATCTGCTGAGGACATAAAAGCCCCAACCGGAGGAATTCGGGTTTTTTCCCACTCGAATTGATAGAAACCTTCGACCGTCCATCCGCCTTCAAACATCGCGCTCGCCGATATCTGCTTGGTGGGAAGGAAAAGCTCTTGTGCCTTGGTATTGGGAACACTAGAAGCCTTATAGGCGTCGACAGGTGCCATGGCTGAAGCAATACCGTTATCGGTAAAGAACAAACTTTCACCCCATAGTAGAGTGTGTTGGCCCAAACGCACACTTACCGGTACATCAAAGGGCGTGAACTGTCCAGATACAAATGCGTTCATCAATTCAACTTTACCGCCCGCCCACTTGCGAGTGTCATCTGTGAACTCATCATTAGACACTGAATATGGGTTGAAGGTACCGGGCGAATTGTTATCGTTGTGACGATTGTAAACGTCGTCGTACCAGACAGCGGCACTGAGACTCAGGCCGTAATTTTGATAGCGGGCATTCAACTCGCTCAGCCAGTCAAAGCGATTCATTATCAGAGAACCTTTGTCAAAGTTTTGCTCTGGATCATCGGCATTGGCATTTTTGAGGTTAGTGTCACTGGGGTTACTGAGCCGTGACCCCAACGAATATTTCATGGTGTTATCCCAGCTACCTTTAAGATCACCATTCTCAAATTCAACCGCAAAAGCTGTGCTACTGGATGCAAAAAAAATCGCCCCAACCAACGCAGATAGGACTAGAGGTGATTCAGGCGCAAGGCCAGCAGGCAGGGTCATTTTGTTCATTATTGTTGTTCTCCGGTTGTTGTTGTATGTCTACGCAGAGAGCCCTAATCGGAGTCCCCTAACAGTCATTACAAACGGATCAGGCTCTGATCCTTAGGATGCAAACTAGAGACGCCCCAACTCAGGGGCACCTATCCAAAGATAGAGAGATAGGTACCACCGTCTACAGATAGGTTATACCGTCAAAGGTCACGAGGATTTGCCCAGCGTGCGCCCCCCTCACCAAAGGCCTCAGGCCTCTAGCGCGCACATTTTTTTTATTTTAGGGGCTGGGCACATCGAAATGTCATCCGCGCCGTCGATTCACTACCAGGAAATGAAATCACCCGACGTTTAAATGAACGCCGGGTGGTTCAGTTTCAGAAGCAACTGTAAATCATAGAGCTTGATCTAACCCTCGGCTGCGGCGAACTGAACAACCGCATCACCTTTGGCTTCTTGCTCAGCCTTCAACATCCGCTCAAGGATCCACCGGAACTGCCCTAAAGCGGTGTCTGAGCTGGTTGGAACAAGAACGGCATCAGGTGCCAGATTCAAGGAACGCTGCTGAGCTTCAATGATTTCTCTATCCTCTCCGAACGCCATTTCGGCGATAGCTATCATCCCGTCAGCCAGCTGAGAACTTCCACCTTTTAGCTGTGGAGCCCACGAATAGCAATATCGGGAACGCTGTGCGCTCATCGGTGTAATCGCCTGATTGGTAACCTCCCGTGTGATTGGCTCAATCCCAATCGGAGGCTCACCATTTAAACGCTTCGAAGTGCCAATCGGATAGTTCTCTGAATACATCACCATCACGCCTGGGATGTAGAAATCGTAGTACATCCACACATCTAAGGCAGCGGCGTCAGTTTCCGTCCGGAGGTGATTTGGCAATGGTTGATCCGACAGCCAACGCTCCACCCTCACACTGCGCTCCATACGAGTGACCTTGGGTCGCGTTAGGGCCCAATCTTCGCCAACGCCAAAGCTGTCGGGGTGTACATAAGTCAGGTGAGAGAAATCAAGCAGATTGTCATGTACCAACTGGTAGCTAGCATCATAATCCATGTATCCATGGCGGAATATCCAATTAGGGTCATCCAAGGCCACCGTAGGCGGGATGAGAGCTGGATCCGCCTCTGCCGCATCGCCAAGCCAAACCCAGATCCAATTGTTGCGCTCAACGACTGCGAAGCTGCGTACACGAGCTTGAGGAGGGATTCGATCCTGCCCTGGGATTTCCACACAAATGCCACTCTCGTCAAAACGCATGCCATGATAGAGGCAACGTAAGTGATCACCTTCACGACGTCCAATGGACAGTGGAGCAGCACGGTGACAGCAGCGGTCTTGAAGCGCAGTGAGCGTTCCATCTGCCTTTCGGTAAATGACAATTGGCTCGTTGGCGATTTGGCAGGAGAACAATTCCTCCCCCTTCAAAACATCGTTCCAACCCGCGACATACCAGCAGTTACGGATAAACATGGATCACCTCATAGGCCTTGTTGTTTTTGTGGCATTGATCGACAGCATTCAAGGTATCCAAAGAATTACGACGCAACTACGCCGATTTTAGCTAATAATCGGCTGTATCTAACACCCGGAGTCGAAAATGGATCTCTTAGGCGAGGTGCTTTTATCTCTAAAAATCGGCGCCAACTCAGTCGGTATCTTCCATTGCGGGCCGCCATGGGGAATGGACGTTCCAGCCATGACTCAGGCTAACGCCTACATGTTCTGCGCGATCGACCCCCCCTTCTGGCTAATGCTCGAAAACCAAACGCCCCAACTCCTCGAACCAGGGGACGCTGCGTTAATCCTGCATGGGCCAAGGTATTCGTTTGCTTCATCCCCTAACGCCCCATGTGTTGCTCTCGAAGAGTATTGGGAATCCCATGAACTTCCCAGTCTCTCCGCTGGGTCTCGCCAGAACACCCCTTTGCATGGCCTAACCTTAGGTGTTCCGCCTCGCAATGACCGCGTGCTGACAATGGGACTCATCATCGGGGGGGCCACCGACAACCATCTCCTTCGAGCCCTTCCCGACTTGATCACCTTGAAAAGCACTGCCCGAGGGCAGTTTCCTTGGATTCCATCGCTGCTGGAATTTCTGACGGTCGAACAGAGCGCAACTACACCTGGTTACACGGCGACTGCATCGCACCTGGCGGAGCTGATATTCACAAGCTTGGTACGGGCCTACGTTCTTAGTACGCCGGCTGGAAATAGCAGTTGGCTCAGCGGAATCAACGATCCGCGCATCAGCCGTGCACTTGCAGCGATTCATAGCAATCCAGAGCAACCATGGACGCTGGAACGACTGGCCGAACAAGCCGGAATGTCACGATTCAGTTTCGGAAGGTTATTTTCAAAACGTACTGGTCATACACCGATCGAGTACCTGATTGAACGCCGGATGCAATTAGCCGCAGAGCTCGTGCTTCAAGGGCGCGATAGTGTGGCTCGAATAGCTGAAGCTGTGGGATATCAATCCGAAAGAGCGTTTCGAAACCTCTTCATTCGCCATTTTGGAATGCCTCCCCGCGACTACGCTAAACACCACTCAGAAAAGAGCTAGAAAGTAATGACTATCTTTGGGTAGGTGTTGCACAAACAAGCTCACGTAAACATCCCGATGAAAATGATCCAGGAAGGATCTCGACCAAAAACTCATCGGAGCACGCCGTAATGCCTGATCATTTCTTACATACCGACCGCTCATTGGAAGATATCAAATGAAGCGGCGCAGCGTACTCAAGGCAGGATTGGCTACAAGCATGCTACCCCTACTTGGTTTCAGCGGTTTCGCTAAGGCATTCGATCTCCAAACCGATATTCAGCTAAAGGCCATTCTGTCCGACCGCCGATTTCCGATTAGCAGTACCTTCGGACTCCAGGCTACCGCAATGGGAATTCCCCATTTCATCAGCAACGGCTACATAACTGCAGTCTGACTAAAGCATCTCGATCCACTTTGGCGCGAAGGTAAAGCTTCTGTCATGGGCCTAACTACCTTGGATCAGCTTTTCTGCCTGGAACGCCTGGCATGGGATCGCGGCATGAAAGTGCTCATGCGAGTGAACACCTATTCGTTCGGCGATCATGCACTTTAGCGTTTTAACGAGTCCATTAAGGACGCGATTGATCCCAAAGGGATTCTGTCACCAGGCCGATACGGCATCTGGCCAAAACACCTTCGAGATAAGCATCGCTATAAAGGAGGCGACTCCGCATGACGCGCTCAATGATCATGGCCACATTGTTGGTGGCCGCCACCAACAGCTACGCCGGCGATAACAATCCGGATCTTGGAAAGCAGGAGTATCAAAAGTGGTGCACACCATGCCATGCCCCTGGTGATCAATATCCAGGAACCTTGGCTTTAAGGGCCAAGTACAAGGGAGCACTTCCCGATGTATTGGAGCAACGTACCGATCTGAGTCCTGAGATGATCAAGTACTTCGTCCGTAACGGGATCACCATCATGCCTTTCTTCCGCAAGACTGAGATTTCTGACACCGAACTAAATGCGATGGCTGACTTCCTCACCAAGCAGCCGACCAAGCCGTGATCATTATGGGAGGCACTAAGTTGAGTCGATTTTTACTCGCCGCACTGCTAGCAGCGGCTTCACCGGCATTCGCCCAGCAGTGTGAAGTCACCATTGGGTCAACTGACCAAATGACGTTCCTGCAAAATCAAATCTCCGTGAGCCGAAGTTGCAAACAGTTCACCGTGACACTTCAGCACACAGGGCGAATGCCCGCCGCACCAATGGGTCATAACTGGGTTCTGAGCAAAACCCCTGATGTTCAAAGCATCACCACGCAAGGTATTGCAGCAGGTAGTGCGAATAGCTTCCTGAATACCGGAGACAAGCGAATCATCGCCCAAACTCGATTGATTGGCGGAGGTGAAAGCGCCAACGTCACCTTCAACGTCAGCGAGCTTTCACCTGACGAGAACTACACATATTTCTGCTCCTTTCCTGGCCACTCGGTCTTGATGAAAGGGCAGTTAAATCTGGTCGAATAACATGGAGAAAATGATCTTCCAGCTCGCCTTCGTGGACGGCACAATAGGGGTTATACAAGACCCCGAAACTGGCGAGCTCGTGATTGAGTTTGAAAATCGTCACCGCGCGGCTGCGAACAAACGCTTTCAAGTTCGCTTCAAGCCTGATGCTACAAGACAGCTATCCAAGGCACTGTCAACTGCCCTCACTATCCATAGATAGGTGAAGGGCGGTACCGCCAGCAGCAATCTCGCACTATTCAGATATCACAATCATAAAAATAAGGTATTTATGAGCATGCTTCCCAGCGGGGATCGTCGTGTCGATTTTTCGGACTGGCATCGCCAGTACTATCAAATCAATGATGCGGTCATTGCGATCCATAGTGCTGGCGAAGACACTCCCGTTGTTTATCTGCATGGCGGCGGAACATGGCATGGATTGGGGTTCACAGCTGGTCTGACGGATTACTTCAAAGTCTACCTGCCTCACCATCCAGGTTTCGGCCTGTCCGAAGACAACCCCAAGATCACTTCTGTTTCAGCCTGCGTCGAGCACTACGAAAAAGTGTTCGAGACTCTCGACCTCCAACGCTTCCATCTCATTGGAACCTCATTGGGAGGCCGCATCGCCGCAGAATTCGCTGCACGATATCCAGCTCGAGTGAGCAAACTTGTACTTGTTGCTCCCGGTGGCCTTGCCGTTCTAGAACATCCTCTTCCCGATCTATCGACTGTAGCGCCCCAGGATTTCCCTTCCTACCTGGTGAACGACATGCAAGTTCTTCTCCCATTCCTTCCGGATGGGCCAGACGAAAAATTTACTAGCATGCGGACTAGAGAATGTGGAGCGTTTATGAAGCTTGTAGGCCAGACAGGCCTAGACAACCCAAACATGCCAGAAATTTACAACACATTACCGCGCCCACCTTAATCCTCTGGGGGCACTTAGACCAAATTATTCCCGTAGGAAAAGCGGAGCATTGGAAAAAACTCATTGCCGCCGCTGAGCTTGAGATAGTCGAAGAGATTGGCCACCTACCGCCCAATGAATCCGCCGAAGCGCGCCAAGTCGTATTGGACTCCTGAACAAAGACTAGCCGAGGCACTATCTTTCGGCAGGTGCCCTAGGCCTCGTCAATCGCAAAACTCAATTAAAACTGCACAGCGACCAGGAGCCTCAATGCAACCTTTTGTTTACAACGCCCTACCGAGTCGAGTGATTTTCGGCTCAGGCACGATTTCGCAGCTTGCCGACGAAATCAGAGCCTTGGGTGCCTCTCGAGCGCTTGTTTTAACAACCAAGCATCAACAGCGCGAGGGTGAACGTCTGTGTGAGCAGTTGGGAGACTTGGCTGTTGGGATTTACGCCAATGCCACCATGCATACGCCGGTCGAAGTGACGCTTGACGCTTTGGAGGTCGTTGCTAGCACTAATGTCGATTGCATAGTGGCTTTAGGTGGAGGTTCAACCATTGGCCTTAGTAAAGCCATTGCACTCAATACTGACTTACCGCAGATCGTCATTCCGACGACCTATGCCGGCTCCGAAGCTACACCGATTATTGGCCAAACCGAGAATGGTCTGAAGACTACGCAGCGCACGCTGAAAGTGCTGCCAGAGGTTGTACTTTACGACGTTGACCTGACAGTCACTCTTCCGCCAGAAATCACCGTTACAAGCGGGCTCAATGCTATTGCTCACGCGGTGGAAGCTCTGTACTCCAAAGATGCGAACCCCCTGATCTCGCAACTAGCAGAACAAGGCATTGCCGCCCCGGCGAGCGCCCTTCCCCGAATCCATAAAAAACCTGAAGACCTTGATGCCCGTTCCGATGCGTTGTTCGGAGCTTGGGCGTGCGGTGTCTGCTTGGGTGCGGTGGGAATGTCGATCCATCACAAACTCTGCCATACGCTGGGTGGCAGCTTCAACCTGCCTCACGCCGATACACACAGCATCGTCCTCCCTCACGCTACGGCTTACAACGCAGCAGCTGCACCCGATGCAATGGCTCGTATTTGTCGCGCACTGGGAGGCGTAAGTGATGCAGCAGCAGGGCTCCATGACTTGGCAACCAGCCTTGGCGCACCGACCCGACTTGGACAAATCGGCCTACGGGAGCAAGACCTGCCGCGCGCCGTAGAAATTGCCTGTTCCTCTCCGTACTGGAATCCACGGCCGATTGAGGTGGAGGGCATTACACAGCTACTCGATAAAGCGTTTTTCGGCCGCCGCCCTTGATAGGCGTTTTAGCATCTAAGATCCTGGAGAACACTATGGAGCTGAACCCGCACATTCTTCGCCATCATCACATCACCCTGAATGTTGGCGGCGCACAAGAAGATTACGACTTTCACACCAAAGTACTCGGTTTGAAAAGCATTAAAAAAACAGGTCTGTATGACGGCGCCGAACCGATTTACCACTTTTACTATGGTAATGACATCGGCGAAGAAAGCACGCTGGTCACATGCTTTCCAATGCGTCAGTCCGGTAGAAAAGCCCGTCGAGGAAGCGGTCAGGTAAAGACTTTAGCTCTTTCGGTACCGGAGTCCTCACTGCCCTTCTGGGCACGTCACCTAAGCGATCATGGATTCAAACCTGTCCTCGTGGAGCGATTTGGTGAGCGCCTGCTGCACTTCGCACATCCCTGCGGAATTGAGTATGAACTTGTCGGTATCAAAGACGACAACCGCAAACCCCATTCCAATGGTGTCGTTCCTTCTGAATTTGGTATCCGCGGTACACACGGTATTACCGTATCAGTCCGCGATATGGAAAACTCAGCCGAATTCATGCATTACGGCTGGACAGGCAAACTACTCGACACAGATGGCGCCTTCTCTCGTTACCAGGTGGGCAATGGTGGCTCGGGCACGATCATTGATTTCCAACTGGAGCCAAACTTGCCCCAAGGCTCATGGACATATGGCGAGGGTACGGTTCACCACTGTGCATTCGAAGTAACCGACCTTGATGTCCAGCGTAGCGTGAAGCTTCACTTGGAAGGTATGGGCTACACCGATGTTTCCGAGCGCAAAGACCGCGGTTACTTCGACTCGATATATGTCCGAACCCCAGGTGGAGCACTGTTCGAGGCGGCGGTTTCCAAGCCCGAAGGTTTCTTGGTAGATGAACCATTTGAAGACCTTGGCAAAACCATCCAGATTCCTCCTCGACTGGGCGCTCGCGCTCAAGAGATCGCCGCGTACCTTGAGCCACTGAAGTACTGAGGTGGCTCATGACCAACAACCCGCATCTTTCAACGCCAGTGCACTTCCTTGGGCCTTCGCCCGAGGACATCGGTGTGGCCACAGTACTGATCCATGGTCGAAGTCAACAGCCCTCGGACATGTTCGCTATGGCTGAACGTATTGGCTTAGATGAGATGCCATACATCGCCTTGGAAGCAGCCGACAAAACTTGGTATCCAAACCGATTTATGGCACCCATTGCGGACAATAATCCTTGGCTAGATTTCGCCCTCGACAGCATTACTTCCGTCTTAACCACGCTGGAGAAGATGTCGGTCAAGCGAGAAAACATCGTTCTCATGGGATTCTCCCAGGGTGCGTGTCTGGCTTGTGAATACGTCTATCGAAATGCAGACGCCTACGGCGGGCTCATCTCGCTGACCGGAGGCCTCATCGGCCCTGAAGGCACGACATGGTCGACCCCTCGCCGCTTAGCGGGCACCCCTATTCTATTGAGCAACGGGAACCTAGATGATTGGGTTCCCTTGCGGCGGACAACCGAAACCTCCCAGGTATTCAAAGAGATGGGAGCCGAAGAAGTTCAGCTGAACGTGTTCCAAGATCGGCCACATTTGGTAACCGATGAAGAGATCAATCTTGCGCGCTCGCTGCTGCATCGCTTGCTTACGTCCAACAAAATTATTGCCCGAATGGCATATGACTGGAGACTGTATTAAATGTCCACTCCAACGCTTGGATTTATTGGCTTAGGTACCATGGGTGAACCGATGGCTCGTCGCCTGGTTCAGGCCGGCTACGCACTCACAGTGTTTGACCTCAACGAAGCAGCCGTCGACCGTCTGCAAGCGCTCGGCGCCACCCGCGCATCTGATCCGAAAACTGTCGCGGACAACGCACAAATCGTATTTGCCAGTCTGCCCACTCCGGAAATCGTCCAAAAGGTAGCGCTCGGCGAGGGTGGCGTGATCAGTGGTGAGCAAGTTCGCGTTTTCGTCGATTTGTCGACCACCGGCCCCCGCACAGCAAAAGCAGTTGCCCATGGGCTCCAAGCCAAAAACATAGTGGCCGTCGATTGCCCTGTCAGTGGTGGTGCGGCAGGCGCCGAGAAAGGCACACTCGCATTGATGGTGGCCTGTCCAAATGCCACTTATGAGCAGCTTCTTCCTATCTTGAAGAACATCGGAAAACCACTGTTCTGTGGTGAAGCCCCGGGGCTTGGCCAGACTATGAAACTGGTGAATAACCTGGTTTCCGTTACCGCATTGGCGGTCTCCTGCGAAGCGCTGGTCATGGGTGTAAAAGCAGGGCTGGATCCTCAGGTCATGCTCGATGTATTCAATGCCGGCAGCGCACGTAACAGTGCTACCGCGGACAAGCTGCCTCGCGCGGTTCTGCCTCGTACCTTCGATTTCGGATTCACCACAGCACTGTCTCTGAAAGATACCCGTCTCTGCCTTGATGAGGCTGAGGCGATGGGCGTTCCTATGCCTGTGGGAAGTAGCGTTCGCCAAGTGCTCAACATGACTCGCGCAGCTTTTGGCGACAACGCTGACTTCACTCGTATCACATGCTTGATAGAGCAATGGGCGGGCATCGAAGTGCCAACACGTCCACTTAATTCCAATTGAAAGTAGGATCTCGTAATGAGCAAAGAGCTATTTGATAAAGGCTTTGCCAACCGTAAAGCCGTCCTTGGTGCCGCGCATGTTGAAAAATCCTGGTCTGCAGCCGATGACTTCAATCGTCCGATGCAAGAACTCGTCACTGAGTATTGCTGGGGTGCAATTTGGGGCGACGACACCCTCCCTTTTAAAACACGCAGCATCATCAACCTGTCCGCTCTGACTGCTATGAACCAGCATCATGAGCTAGGTGTGCATGTGAAAGGCGCCCTCACCAATGGCGTCACCAAGGAAGAAATCCGTGCCGTACTGATGCAAGCCGCTATTTACTGCGGAGTACCTGCAGCATTGGCCGCATTCCGAGTTGCAAGCGAGGCGATCAAAGCTTGGGAAGCAGAGCACGCCTGATCCTCTAGCCGCCGATCTTTGATCGGCGGCTCCCACACAATCTGGAGGCACCATGAACGCACTACCCGACTACCAGGTATTCGCGATTCGATATGCCTATGTTGATCGCCTGCGTCGAGACAACTTCATTGATAGTCATGATGCACATGATCTACCGATGCCGATGGACTATTTCGTCTGGCTGATTCGCAAAGACGATCAGATTTTTCTGGTCGATACAGGTTTCAATCAAAGCGCAGCAGATGCTCGTGGACGCCAGCTTCTCCGTTGCCCTGTACGCGCGCTCGAAGCGCTGGGACTGACGCCTGCTGATATCAATGAGGTGATCATCACCCATATGCATTACGACCATGCAGGAAATGTGGATCTGTTACCAAACGCACGATTCCATCTGCAAGAGTCTGAAATGCGCTTCGCCACCGGCAGATACATGCTGTATCGCCCGCTACGCCAATCCTTCAACGTGGAGGACGTTGTCAATCTTGTTCGAGGCGTGCACCAACAACGAGTGGTGTTTCACGATGGTGATGTACAGCTAGCCCCGGGCATCGAGCTGGTTCACATCGGAGGCCACACCTTAGGTCTGCAAGCTGTGCGAGTGCATACCGCACGGGGCTGGGTCGTGCTCGCGTCTGATGCTAGCCATTACTACGCGAACATGGAGGAGGACTCTCCATTCCCTGTCGTCCTGGACGTAGGGGCAATGCTCGACGGCTATCGAAAGCTGCGTGCGCTAGCAAGTTCCTCCGATCATATTGTGCCCGGCCACGATCCTCGAGTACGTGAAATTTACCCGTTTCACGGGGATCCGATGGATGACATCGTTGCGCTGCACCTACCCCCAAAAGCCGAGTAGACAAAAGGCCCATCAATAAGCGATAACGAGGTCTAGCGCCTCTTTCGAGGGGCTCAAAAGTAACAAGAGGTCGAATAATCGACCCTAGCCACGGAGAAACTGCTCCATGCGCAGTCACACGAATAGCCTATTCCAAACCCAGCATGCCCCGCTGCAAATATCGCTGATCGCTTCTAAACTCTCTCCACCGAGTGCCAGCGTCAATTTGGTGTCATTTCCACGCCTCCTCAAGCGCATGATGGAGTCATCCCTGACACCGCTCACACTTGTTCAGTCTCCACCAGGCTACGGAAAAACCGGGCTTCTAAAGCAACATTATCAGCAGCTAAAGAACGACGGAGCGAGAACTGCCTGGCTATCTTTGGAAGAAGGGGATCGAGAACTGCCCCACTTCAGCGCCTATCTCAAAGCGGCATTGGAACTCGTTGACCAACCAGCCCCCGTGAATGGCGTATTGACTCGCATTGGAGAGACAAACCTCAGTAAATCTCTCACGGCACTCCTTAAGCTCTTGCAGGGTGATCTGACACCGATCTATCTTTTTATCGACGATGTGCACCACCTTGCGGGCAGCGACGCTGTTCGATGCCTGTCCATGCTGACAGAGCGGGCACCTCCCCATCTTCACATCATTCTTAGTTTCAGAGGAGAGCCATGCCTTTCCGTTGCCCGGCAGCGGATGCAAGGTTGGGTATCTGACATAAACGTGCGTGAGCTGCGTCTGAATCGCGACGAAGCGGCCTTACTTCTCAAACACCTAGAAGTCGAATCTATTCCCGAGGAACAGTTCAATCAACTCGAAAGCCGCTTGGAAGGCTGGACTGGCGGCCTAGTCTTAGCCGCACTATTGCTGCGTCATGATCCTGAACAGGTTTACAACCTCGCCAATTTTTCTGGTGAGAGACGCCAGTTTTCTGAGTTTTTTCTTCAGGACGTACTGTTTCGGCAACCGCAGGAAATTCGCGACTTTTTGCTCCGCACCTCCATTTTGGAGCGCCTTGATGCAGACGTTTGCGACGCCCTTACAGGCCAATTGGGCAGTCAAGCAATGCTACGTGAGTGCGAAAGTCGCGGCCTGTTCTTAATGGGGATCGACGAGGAGCAAAGAAACTACCGGTATCATCCCCTCTTCGCTGAATTCCTGAAGCGTGAGTTTCGTCAGTCTAATGAGAAGCTCATGCTCCAACTTCACATGGTAGCCAGCGAATGGTTGATCCAAACGGGTGACTATGAGGGGGCCTTTAAGCAAGCTTTCGCAACGAAAGACTATCTTCGTGCAGCCGAGATTATAGATACCTACAACGTTGAAATATTCTCGTCCAGTGTAAATGCCTGGGCACTTGTGGAGATGTTGCCAGAAGATATCGTCATGCGATTTCCTGCCATTATCCTGAGTCATATCTGGCAGTTGGAAGTGCGCTGGCAATTCGAGACATCCAGAACGTTGCTTGAAAAAGCTCGTCTTCGTCTGAACCAGATAGAACGCGATCAACTTCTCCCTCGAGATCGTATCCAGTACCTACGCAATGAATGGTTACATCGGGAGTTGATGCTAGGCATGATGGGCGACGATCCCTCTGCTATTCAAGCTCAATCACAGTACTTGCAAGAGCATTATAAAGACGCACCTCAACTGGTCAAAGGTAGCTTTTACAGTTCAGAGCTTTATGCTCGTCGTGAACACTACCAACTCGATGAGGTTGAGCGCTTAAACAACTTGAGCTTGGAATGCCTCAAACGCCTGCCTCACGAAGCTGCTCATGTTTTCCACAACGCTGTTCTTGCGCCCGCCAGGCTCATGGCTGGGCGTACACACGCGGCTATTCAAGCCCTCACTACAGCTCTGCGTTCCGCTATAAAAATTTCGGGCCATGGTTCACCTTTGCCTGCGATGATCGCCGTTCATTTGGCCAAGGTGCACTACGAACGCGACGAGCTTCAGCAAGCTCGCGTACTGCTAGAGCAATATATTCACCAAACAAATTACATCGGTTTCGTCGACCAGGCCATTGTAGGGTGGTTGACTTGCGCTCGTGTTTCGATGATTGATGGTGACAAGGCAAACGCATTTCGCATGCTCGATGAGGCGGATGTGTTTGCCAATGAACATGGTTTCGAACGACTACGTCTTTTCAGCTTGGCTGAGCGTATGAAATGGCTCCTGCGCCAAGGCGAAGTCGATGAAGTCATTCGACTTGGTCGAAAAAATAAACTGCGTGGGCCGGCTAGCGATGTAGCCCCACACAAGAACGTTAGCACTCGCGATGAAGCTCGAGCACTTTGCTGGGTCAGGGCTGCCCAGGCGGAGGATCGGCTTCCGGAGGCTCTCGGCCTTGCAAAACTCTGGAGTCGTCATCTTGAAGCCGCCAATGCAGTCCGTAACGCGCTTCGCTGGAATGTCATTATCGCGCATCTTTCGCTGTTGACTGGAGATCAACGAGCGGCGCAACGTGTCCTGCGCCGAGCATTGTTTCAGGCAGCACCATGCGGTTTCATTCGCGTATTCCTTGATGAGGGCGAATGGTTGGTGCGCTTGCTACGTGATCAACTGCAGGCAGCAAAACTTGAGGGTGAACCTGCGGATGTATTCGCCAGCAATCTGCTGAAAAGGGTGGATGGTGAACTCCCCATTTCCAATACACCAACAGCGGGCACACCAGAACAAGGCAGCGCAATTTTCGGTGCTCTGAACAGCCGTGAACTGGACATCTTGGAGATGGTTAGCATTGGCATGCTGAATCGTGAGATTGGTATCAAGCTTGGAATGACTGAGGGTTCCATCAAATGGTACCTCCAACAGATCTACGACAAAATTGGTGTTCGTCGTCGCTCTCAGGCGGCAGAAAGGGCACGCCAATTGGGCATCCTTCGATAATTAACGCTGCAAGCTTTGCTTGCAGCGTTGCTCCCCTGCTCTTCGCTATCCATGGATAGGTGCTTGGCCTGATTGCTTATCGCATCGTGAACTCAATCGATTCGATAAAAACAAGAGGAAACCAAGTATGTCCACGGCTTACGATGTTGTAGCCATTGGCTCCGGCCATAACGGTCTGGTGGCCGCTGCGTATCTGGCGTCAGCTGGTAAAAAAGTCCTGGTACTCGAACGTAACGCCTGGTTTGGTGGCGGCGTAGTCACGCGCGAGCTCACAGTCCCGGGGTTCAAACATGACCAACATAGCGTTGGTCATATCTTTATTCAGGCAAATCCGCTGATCCGAAATGATGAGTTGGGCCTACTGAGCAAGTACGGCCTTAAGTACATCTATCCTGAGGTTCCCCTCATCACGGTGTTCGATGACGGCACGACTTTGAGCCTCTACCGGGATCGCCAGCGCAACTATCAGGAGCTGGCGAAATTCTCGCAGAAAGATGCGGAGGCATATCTGAAGTTTTCTGAGGTAGCAGCCCACTATCTACCGATGCTGATCGGCACTCTCTACTCCGCTCCAGTGCCAATGGGCGCTCAGTTCGCCATGATGGATCAGAGCCCGGAAGGCCGGGAAATGTTCGCCACCATGATGAAAAGCAGCTGGGAGATCATCACCGAGTGGTTTCAGCATGAAAAAATTCGTCTGCATTTTGCACGAATGGTCGGCGAGAACTTGGCTAGCCCAGAGGAGCTGGGTTCTGGCATTAGCCTGTTCATGTTTCTTGCTTTCATGGAAAAGTACGGTATCGGGATTCCAGTTGGCGGCAGCGGTGCCCTCACCGCCGCACTGATCCGCTGCATCGAAGACCATGGTGGAGAGGTCATCTCGGAAGTAGATGTATCGATAATCGAAACAAAAGGTGGACGTGCCTCCGCCGTACAGACACACGATGGGCGCCGTTATGAAGCTCGGGATGCTGTCATTGGAGGCATCCACCCGCACCTGCTTCGAGGCTACCTCCAAGATGCCGGTGTCGCACCTCAAGTGTTTGAGCGCGCAGAGCGGACGACTACCTCTCCTTGTGCCTGCATAACCATTCACGCCTCACTGCATGAAAAGCTTCAGTTCAAAGCTGGCAACCATGTTGACCAAGCAGCTTTCATTGAGCTTCTGCCGGTCAGCGAATCGCGCTTTCGTCGCTCTTTCGATGATGTGCGGTATGGCCAGCTTCCTAAAGATCCGCTTCTCGCCCTCGCCTCACCAACCAATATCGATCCAACACGCGCGCCCGCTGGCAAGGCGACCATGCATGCCTGGGCCTATGCACCATTTGAAGTGGACAACCGCCCGGCTACATATTGGGACGAGATCAAGGAAGCCTACGCAGACCAGTTGCTTGAGCGTATGTCACCTTTCTTCAACAACTTGAGCAGCGATTTGATTATTGGGCGGCACGTCGATAGCCCTCTTGATATGCAAAGGACTTCTCCCAGCTTCCAACGCGGCGACTTGCACGGAATAGCCGGACTCCAACACCAATTTGGCTCTCATCGACCAACGCCAGATCTGGGTCGCAACACTGTTCCGGGTGTTGATCGACTTTATCTTGTCGGCCCATTCCAGCACCCAGGTGGCGGTGTGTTCGGTGCCGGTCGGGCAGCCGCAATGCGTATGTTTGACGACCTCAAGATGAATTTCAGTCAATTTAATAAGGCGTGACGCAATGAGACTTTATTCCCCTGATGGCAGCGAACTGATGAAGATCGAGGCCCTTGAACGTGATGGTAACAAACTGGTTTTGAAGGGCACTGCATTCGGCGCTATGCCAATCTCTGCGCAACTGCGCCCAGAGGAACTTCGCGGTGGCTTACGGCTCCTGAGCGCGAAACTGGCTCTCTTTTTGATTAGCATGCTGGTAAAACGATAGGAAGATTGTCATGCAAACCTCTCCAAATCGTTTGCTCGCACTTGAATACCTGGCATTCATCGAAGCCGGCGACTTACCTGCTGCTATGAAACTCGCCAGCGACGACGCTGTATTTTGGATGCCGAACACAGGTGATATGGACAAAGCAGCTTTCGCGGGCTTCTTAAGCGCCGTCTTGCCAGCCATTCGCACAATGAAGCTTACCATTCGCGGAGTAACAGAAGACGGAGAGCGCATTGCCGTCGAAGTAGATGGGAGTGCCGAGTTGACCAACGAGCGAGTCTACAAAAATCACTACCATTTCCTATTTATCATTCGAAATGGTCTGCTACACAACGTGAAAGAGTTCACTGACACCGCACCCGCTATAGAAGCGTTCCAACCCTGACCAGATGGTTGTTTGATGGGAACGCTGCAGCTTCGCAGAAGTCAACGATTTGAACCGTTTATAATCCCGGCCATGTTGCCGGGATTTTTCATTTTTCCCGCAGAAGCTCATACCGTTAGCTTGAGCA
Source organism: Pseudomonas sp. FP2300 (assembly GCF_030687595.1). Classification (NCBI taxonomy): domain Bacteria; kingdom Pseudomonadati; phylum Pseudomonadota; class Gammaproteobacteria; order Pseudomonadales; family Pseudomonadaceae; genus Pseudomonas; species Pseudomonas sp. FP2300. Next base: position 2,591,159 of record NZ_CP117440.1, on the reverse strand, counting down.
CTTCAAAGCTATCCAACGATAGGTGCTCCTCTTCCGTTCCTTCGGCACGGTGGAATGGTGAACATCACGCGCATATTTCGGTAATTTTCCGCTGTATGCAGGTGAGTTTCGCTTACCCACCCAATGCCAAACTGGAGGACATAGATGAGCGTTTTTACGCACGTAACTGTCGGCACCAATGACCTGCAAAAAGCCCGGAGCTTTTACGACGATGTACTGGGTCAATTGGGACTAAAGCGCATAGCTGACCTCGAAGAAAACGGCTCGATATGGGGCGAAAGCGCACCATCCTTCTTTGTGCTAAACCCCGCCAACGGTGATCCTGCCACAGTCGGTAATGGTGTCACTGTTAGCTTTGAGGCACCTAGCCGCGCGGCGGTCGATGCCTTCCATGCCGCATCTGTGGCTGCCGGTGGGAAGGATGAAGGTGCACCTGGCCCACGTGGCTGGGCACCGAATGCTTATGCCGCCTATGCACGTGATCTTGATGGTAACAAGTTGGCGGTCTACTGCTTCAAGGCAGCCTGACTGAACTGTGGGCACTAGGAAACCTGCAACCAAACATCTCAGTTATTGGCTGCCCTCCTAGCCCCACCCTATGCACACCAACACTCAATAAGTCGGCCCCCTTCGGTGCCGAACAACAAGAAGAGGTAATCTGTATGTCTGGTAATCGTGGCGTTGTTTATGTCGGCTCCGGGAAGGTGGAAATTCAAAAAATCGACTATCCGAAAATGCAAGATCCCCGCGGTAAGAAGATCGAGCACGCGGTCATACTGAAGGTCGTCTCCACCAACATCTGTGGCTCAGATCAACATATGGTGCGTGGTCGCACTACGGCTCAAGTAGGGCTAGTACTAGGTCACGAAATTACTGGTGAAGTGATCGAAAAAGGGCGTGATGTCGAGCACCTGAATATCGGTGACCTGGTATCAGTTCCATTCAACGTTGCATGCGGCCGTTGCCGCTCATGTAAGGAGCAACACACCGGGGTCTGCCTGACAGTCAACCCTGCACGGGCCGGTGGCGCTTATGGTTATGTAGACATGGGTGACTGGACAGGTGGCCAGGCCGAGTATGCCATGGTGCCCTATGCGGACTTCAACCTGCTCAAGCTGCCAGACCGTGACAGGGCAATGGAAAAAATTCGCGACCTCACCTGTCTGTCCGACATTCTTCCGACCGGTTACCACGGCGCAGTTACTGCCGGTGTTGGCCCTGGCAGTACTGTGTACGTCGCTGGCGCTGGCCCAGTTGGCTTGGCCGCGGCAGCTTCTGCTCGGTTGTTGGGTGCTGCCGTGGTTATCGTGGGTGACGTGAACCCTGTACGTCTAGCCCATGCGAAGTCCGTTGGGTTTGAGATTGCTGACCTCTCCCAAGATACTCCGCTGCATGAGCAGATTGCTGCACTGCTTGGCGAACCCGAAGTTGACTGCGCTATCGATGCTGTTGGCTTCGAAGCACGAGGACATGGCCATGCAGGCGCCAAACAAGAAGCCCCGGCAACAGTACTCAACTCACTGATGCAGATCACACGTGTGGCAGGCAAGATTGGTATTCCCGGCCTCTATGTGACCGAAGATCCAGGCGCAACAGATGCCGCAGCAAAAATTGGTAGCTTGAGCATCCGTTTTGGCCTCGGCTGGGCGAAGTCCCATAGCTTCCACACCGGTCAAACTCCAGTGATGAAGTACAACCGTCAACTGATGCAGGCAATCATGTGGGATCGCCTAAACATTGCTGAAATTGTAGGGGTGCAGGTCATCAGCCTTGATGATGCCCCGAAAGGTTATGGCGAATTCGATGCAGGTGTGCCGAAAAAATTCGTCATCGACCCGCACAAGATGCTTGTCGGCTAAGTCCGGCTCACCCGCTGCGCAGCGACTCCCGGATTAGTCCGGGAGTCGCTTTTCGTGCACCCAAGAATTTGCCTCACTGCTAAGCGCGAAGCCAGAAAAAATGGATGCGAATGAAGCGAACATAATCGTTACTCCACATAGTAGGTCTCTACTGAGAGCCCCCTCGAAGAATTCGAATTAGTCCGGAGAAGAGCAGGAGCACCATGAACAGTGCTCCTGGAAATATGATCTACTTGGCGTACGGTACATCGATGGGCGCGGGAGCTCGCTTACCCAAGATCATATCCGCTGCCTTCTCTGCGATCATGACTACAGCTGCATTGGTATTCCCGGCGATCAACGTAGGAAATACCGATGCATCGACTACCCTAAGCCCCCGAATACCACGAACCTTGAGTTGAGGGTCCACCACAGTCGTCGCCGGATCACTGCCCATCTTACATGTGCAACCAGGATGGTGAACTGTCACCGTAGTACGACGGATATAGTCATCCAGTGCCGAGTCGTGCTGGACATCCGCACCTGGGAGAATTTCCCTGGCCTGATATCGATCAAATGCAGACTGACCAAGAATTTTCCGTGCCAAAATCAGTCCATGACGAACGACAGCAAGATCGCCCTCATGCGAGTAAAACTCCGGATCAATGAGTGGCTTCGTCTTTGGATTTGCATCACCCAAGGTCACTCGGCCATAACTCTTCGGACGAGCCGCAATAGACAGAACACCATATCCGTGGCCGATAGGAAGCAATGTCGGCTTTGGCCCACGGTGAGCAGGCATAAATACAAGCTGCACGTCTGGACGGTCTAAATCCGGAGAAGTCCGTAAAAAGCCAGTGGCCTCAAAAATATTGCCACCAATCGGCCCACGACGCCAAAGCATGTACTCAGCTACGTTACCAATGTTACGCAGCATCGACCGAGCCGATACGCCATACGAGGTGTAGTCTTTATCCGTGTACATTTGCACCGCAGCGCTAGGATGATCTCGTAACCCAACCCCGACGCTTGGAAGGTGATGCCGAACAGGAATTCCATGGCGTTCGAGCTCTTTAACATCTCCTACGCCAGAGCGCAGTAACACAGCAGGCGAGCCATATGCACCAGCAGACAGAATCACTTCAAGACGTGCGCGCACATTGAGAAGCTCGCCTTTGACCAGAAAGCTCACACCAACAGCTTGACCATTATCGATCGCGACCTTGTCGACCAAGGCATCAGTGATCACCGTCAGATTCTTACGCTTCAGCGCAGGATGCAAAAACGCGGTAGACATGGACTCACGACGACCTTTGCGGATAGTCGCCTGACGCAGGCCAAGCCCCTCAGGATCAGCTGCGTTGAAGTCCTCACAACTCGGCAACCCCATCTCACCGCTAGCCTCCAGAAAACTGTGTACTAGCTTGTTTGGACGTGGTGGACTTGAGACACGCATTTCTCCTTTATCACCGTGATAAGGAGAAGTAGCGAACGTTGGATTATCTTCCGAGCGGATGAAGTACGGAAGTACTTCCCGATAACTCCAACCAGTAGCCCCCTCCTTCTCTGCCCAGTCGTCAAAATCAGCGGGGTGGCCACGGAAATAGACCATACCGTTCACGGAGCTTGAACCACCCAATACTTTGCCGCGAGGGATTAGGAAAGGACGGTTTCCCAAACCAGGCTGAGACGTACTTTCATAACCCCAACTGAATTGCGGTTTGCTCAAAGCTGCTGCCACAGCGGTAGGAATTTTCAGCATCCAATGATCGTCTTTCGGGCCCGCCTCAATCAGCGCTACGGTGTGGCGACCATCCGCAGACAGGCGATTAGCTAGAACACAGCCAGCCGACCCACCCCCTACGATCACATAATCGAAAATATCGTTCATAGGATTAGCTCACACCACGGCCGAAACTGCGAGATCGGACAATCGCTGAAAACGCTCAATGTTGGCTGCTTGAGTCATGACACCAGCAGTGAGGCAAGAGAAAACCAGATCCAAGGTCGGATCAATCCAAAACATAGTCGTGCCGGCACCATAGTTGCCAAATGTCTCTTTTGAGGTCAGGGTACCGAATTGGTGATGCACGATTTTTTCACCGCGCACACTGAATCCAAGCCCGATGTACGCAGGTGGCGGTGTGAACCATCCCGCACGCAAAGCAACTCCTCTGTAAAGCTCGTTGTACAGATCGCCTGTTTGGTTGCGTCGTGCAACTTCAATCATACGAGGTGAAAGAATACGAGCCCCATCAAGCTCACCACCGCAGCGAAGCATTTCTGCAAACCGCCACATATCGCGAACCGTCGACACAGCACCTACATGGGGTGCTTCACACACTTCTTCCTCAAAAAGGCTGAAAGGTCCAGGCTGAGTACGGCCCAGACACTTGATTGGTATGACACCTCGCATGTCCGGCACGACTTTACGCTCGCGTAAATCAGCGCGTACTCCCATGTGAGAGTCACGCATATCCAGCGGCTTAAAAAGATCCTCGTGAACCAAGTCACTGAAGCTTCGTCCTTTCGGGTCTGTACGACGAAGCATTTCGCCAATCAACACTTGGTTGGCTATCGGTGAGTAATCGCAGCGCTCACCTGGGGGAACGCTACCATGAATATTTTCGCAAACGGCCTGTACCAACTCATCAAGGCGATCGTGGTACATATCTGCTTTAGGAGTCCACACACCGGGCATGCCAGTAGTATGGGTCAGCAGGTGATACAAAGTTATTTGATCTCGTGGTGCGCCTTTAAACTCCGGAATGATATCGACAACACGAGTTGTCAGCGCTAAACGGCCGAGCTCAATCGAACGCAATGCCAATACGTTAGTGAAGGCTTTGGTCAGAGAGAAGATGCTGAAGACAGAGTCCAAAGACAGGGGCTTAGTCTGATCTGCGTCGGCACAGCCGATAGCAGCCTCCAAACCAGTCGTACCACCCAATGAAACGCGAATTACGGCTCCGTGATAGTCGCCTCGATTAACGTCACGCTCAATTACCCCACGGAGCTCTTGAAGGCGCTCCTCATCAAAACGACGCTCAACTTTAATTGCATTCATATGCACCTCGAATAGTGTAAATCGCTTTCAGGCCGCGCCAACGATGCCGCCGTCAACACAAAGGATGGCGCCATGAACAAATGCGGCGTCAGGACTGAGTAGAAAAGCAATTGCCTGTGCGATGTCGGCGTCTTCACCCAAGCGCCGCAAAGGAATGTAAGCGGCTCGCTTGGCATATTCCTCTTGAGAGACATATGCGACAGCTCCAGGCGTTGGCACCGAGCCTGGAGAAATAGCATTCACTCGAACACCACGGGGCCCAAGCTCAGCGGCCATCGAACGGGTCACTGCGTGTACAGCCCCCTTCACTGCGGTATATACCGATGTGTTTGCAAAGCCATGATGAGAAACTGGCGACGCATAATTGATGATTGAGCCGCCAACCTCTGAATCCATGTTCTCGAGTAATGCTTGCGTCCCCCAGAACACCGTCTTGAGACCCGCACCTATCATTAGATCGATGGTCTGCTCGTCGATAGTGTCAATAGGTGCATATTGAAGAATCGAAGCGTTATTAAGTACTGCATGGATCGCTCCGACGCAGCTCGAAAATTCCGAAGCAACGCGAAGAAACTCATTACGAGAAGATAGATCAGCCACGTAGCCATGAGCCTTGCCACCTGCCTCTCGTATAAGTCTTACCGTTTCCCCGCATCCTCTTGCATCAATGTCTCCGACTCCGACTGTGGCCCCCAAACTCGCCAAGTGCTGCGCGGTGGAACGCCCAAGTCCCCTTCCCGCCCCGGAAATAAAAATATTGAAGCTCGAGAAGTCGTGACTCATGACCGCCCACCAATGACATTGACCATTACATAGTTGCTATCCATGTATTCACGGATAGCCTTGATGCGACCGTCATGGATTTGAAATGCCCATGCGTATAGGTTGCTGTAAGGTCGCCCGTCGCGCAGCTTGCCAACACCCCGCGTCTCACACATCACCTTGTCCCCACTGGAGACAATGCTGTCAACGTGCACTTTAGGATCACCATCGACGAATAGGCCACGAACAGGGGCAAGAAACTCCTCACAAATTGCCCTCCCCGTATGCGTTCCCGCGCCAGGGACATCTTCAATCATTGGTGTCCATGTAGTATCGGCATCAATGAAAGTGTCGAGTTTCACAAGGTCGCCCGTGCTCAGCGTCTTAAAAAAATCGAGCACCAATTGTTCATTCGCGTTGGCAGCTTTGGTCACGTCAGGTTCTCCAATTGTGGTGATTTCACTATCGATAACTTGCCCTTCAAAACGCCATGCAGCTTCATCACTAACTACATGGCCGGCCGTGGGCTCAGGGAAATGGCTACCGATTACCAAAGCGTCGCTATCCTGATAGCGCGCTAGGAACGTACGGCGAGTGCAGCAGGCTTGTGCTTTGTCATGATCGAACGCACACGGTTTGTCCGGAATCGCCATTTGAAGAGGGTGATGCATGATGTCGCCAGTTATTACCGCGACTTGCCCTTGGGACTCGATGTGAATGCTGATGTGGCCAGGCGTGTGGCCAGGTGTAGGAAGCAAACGTATTTGTTCGCAAACCTCAAAGTCGGTATCGATCAGATCTGCTAAACCAGCTTCCATAATGGGTAGCAGGCAATCTGGAACGTGCCCGGCGTGGTGCCAGTCCCCCGATTCTGAAAGCCCCAGCATGTACTCCCACTCCACTCGCTCGAACAAGTAGCGAGCATTCGAGAAAGTCGGGATCCATTTTCCATCAACCATTCGAGTGTTCCACCCGACATGGTCATAGTGCAGATGCGTACAAAGGACGGTATCGATACTTTCTGGCGGATAACCTGCGCTACGCAAATCCTCCAAAAACGGATTGTGCATGTCGTTGAAAATATCAAAGTAGCGCTTGCGATCATTGCCAATACAGGTATCCACCATGATTCGGCGATCAGGTGTTTCAACGACAAAACATTGCCAGGCAACAAGCATTTGGCCGTCAGCATCAACAAAGTGAGGCTTGAGCCAATCCAGGTGAGGGGCGATTAGCGATTCATCATCCTCGGGGAACATCATCGAAACGGGCGCACTAACGGGTGCCGTTTCGACGATACGCGTGATCCGTACCTCACCCACTTGCCAACGTCGAAAGTTCTGAGCTGTCATAGCAAGCCCCTCAGCCCTTGATCACTATGCTTCCACGGCGCGACGAGAACCGCCATCCTTCACTGGTCAGGACGAACTCATCATCGAATTGGCCGTACATTGGCCCCCCTTCAATAGGAGCAGGCTGAGCAGCAGATGCATCTCCATTCGAGACGTAAGCCAGATAGCAGCGACCACGTGCAGTCGACGCGGATGTCTGCTCAATCAAAATGGTGGTCATGATGTGCAGTGCCAACCGCTTTGGTCGGTCACGAAACATTGCACGGATTGCTTCACGACCTTCGAAGTAATCGTCCGGAGCCAAAGGTCGCGAAAAGCGGCCATCTTCAACAAATAGCTCTGCTATACCGTCGTGATCTTGGGCATCGTTAAATTGAGCAAATTGCTTAATAAGGCGTTCACATGCCCATTCGGCAGCAATACGCTCATCACGAGAGATGGCTTGATACATGGGATTCTCCTTTTATTATGGTGATCCATGTTCCCGTCATCTTTAGCTGCGAATCGCCTCTCGAAAGATAGGCGCTCGTAGGCCCTCCCCATTCGTATCATCTCTTGCCCCCCCTGAATGTGGGTGAGAGGTAAACACCGTTTGTTTCACACGGATCAACCATCACGACCAGCGCTGGGTTTGCAACCCCTACTCACACGCGGAAGGAGAATAAAAATGAGCGTAGTGACCGTCGACCCGATGAAGTCATCCACAACCTCCCCGATACCACTTTCAACCTTCCCCCTCGATCAGTGGTATGTGGTGGCATTTAGCTGGGAGCTCAAGGAAAAGCCATTAGCACGCACCCTACTTGGACATTCTGTAGTGCTTTTCCGACCCACAGAAGGAAAAGTCGCAGCTCTTGAAGACCGATGCTGTCAATGCCAATGCATCGAGATACCGGGGCAAACCAAAATCCCTGGTAAAGCGCGAGTAGCAGCCTTCACGGTACGCGAGCGTGACCAGATTGTTTGGATCTGGTTTGCCCGTGAACCCGATGTAGAACCAACAGCAGAACCACCGGTTTATGATGTTCATAGTAGTGGGCTGTACCTATTCGAGGGAGACACCTGTCACTACGATGCCCCCTATCAGCTGATCCACGATAATCTATTGGATCTAAGCCACTTGGGTTATGTACATCTCCACACCATTGGTGGCGATGCAAAAACCCATATGCACGCCAAAATGACCGTAGAAAGTGAAGGCGATACAGTCCGTGTAGTACGACACATGCTGGACTCGACGCCGCCGCCCACCTACGTTGCGGCCTATCCATTTACCTGCCGTGTTGATCGATGGCAGGAAGTTGAATTTCACGTGAACCATCTGCGTATCTGGACTGGCGCACTCGATGCTGGAACTGAGCCATTGGATGCCAAAGATCGCGGCGGCTTTCATATGCGCGGCTTTCATGGCGTTACCCCGGAAACGGAAAGCTCTAGCCATTATTTTTGGACGATCGCGACAAACCCTAAGAGCAACCCAGAAGCGGTGAAGCAAAAGGTCGTTGAACAGACTCGTTTGACCTTTGATGAAGACAAGGTGGTAATCGAGGCTCAATACCGCAACATGTGCCGTTTTCCAAACAGGGAAATGATAGACATACACGTAGACGTTGGGGCTAATCGTGCCAGACGTATTTTGGATCGACTACGTAGTCCCGGAAATTATCTTCACAATGCTTGGCGAAAGCGGTCGAGCACTGCTATCCAATATAGAAACAATCGGAAACGGCTCTCATAGGGCGATTTGTACTTAGAGTCTCTAATCTTGGCGAGACCAATCAGCATTACAGCAAACGGACAACCGTAGAGAAAAAGCCGGGACATAACATCAATCCTTCAAGTACCGAGGCTAAACAGCATGAGCAATAAGAAGCACCCAAACCGTCAGACTCGATTTTCTGGCCCGGCGCTAAGCGAGGCTAATAAGGTGGCCATCCTCATTCATGGGCGTGCCCAATGTACGGACGACATGTTTGCCGTTGCCGATCGCATTAATTTACCAGCGGTGTCCTACGCTGCAATAGAAGCAGCAAATAACTCCTGGTATCCGGAAAAATTCATGGCGCCGCGAGAAAGCAATCAACCCTCTCTGGATTCCGCACTTGAGTGTCTTGACGCTTTGGTCGAACAAATAGCAGCACACGGACTACCACGTGCAAAAATCGTCCTGATTGGCTTCTCTCAAGGCGCATGCTTAGCGTGCGAGTATATCTATCACCATCCACAGCGCTGGGGAGGGCTAATAGCCTTTACCGGCGGGTTAATCGGCCCAGAAGGTACCTCATGGAGTAAATCCGGCTGCTTGGATGGTACAGCTGTATTACTTAGCAATAGCGATTACGATCCTTGGGTGCCCTTACAAAGAACCCAAGACACCCTGGATGTATTCCATGATATGGGGGCAGTAGTCGAAGGACATGTATACCTTAATCGTGAACATATTATTTGCGAAGGAGAGATCGACCTAGCGCGAGGGGCGTTGCTACGCATCCCTTAGCAGCATGTCGCGATCGTTCCAATACGCTGGATACGCACGATGAATAGTGTACCACCGTATGTCGCACCACAAATTATCGGCCAGAGTAACGTCAATTCTGAAATAAGGTTTTTTGGGGTACAGATTATTCAGAACGCCTTGATTTAATCCCAAATAGCTCCATTCATGGCTCCCGCTTCAACACCATTAAAATTGTAAATTTGGATCTGAAAACAACTATTTAAAATCCGGCCAACCTTTGAAACCTGGCGGCAAGTAAGAACAACCATAATTACTTAACGGACAACCCCTGGAAGGATTAGCTGCTGCATCGTTAGAATAGTCACGACCGAGAACAACGGCCACTACGGCGACCAGAAGCAAACAAGAAACCACTATAATTGTTATTTTTATTTTCATGACCGCAACCTATTGAAGAATATGGCACGTTCATTCAATCTCATAGAAAACTCGAACGCACCTATCCTTCGATAGCCGGGCTATATGCTTGACGTCCTATATTGCGAAAAAAATCAAGGTTAGACTCCTAAGCATAGGTATTTGATTTCCAAGTAATCCTCGATGCCGTACTTGGAGCCTTCACGGCCCAAGCCAGATGCCTTGATGCCGCCGAACGGCGCGACTTCGTTGGAAATCAACCCGGTGTTGACGCCGACCATGCCGTATTCCAGGGCTTCGGCCACACGGAACACACGGCCCAGGTCGCGGGCATAGAAGTACGAGGCCAAGCCAAACTCGGTGTCGTTGGATATCGCGATCACTTCGGCTTCGTCTTTGAAGCGAAACAGCGGCGCCAGTGGACCGAAGGTTTCTTCCTTGGCCACGGCTGCGCTCTTCGGCACGTTGGTCAGGATGGTCGGCTCGAAGAAGTTGCCTTTTATCGCCTTACCACCGGCCAGTACGATCGCACCTTTGCTCAGTGCGTCGGCGATGTGCTCTTGCACCTTGGCAACAGCCTTTTCGTCGATCAGCGGGCCAGTGGTGGTGCCTTCTTCCAGACCGTTACCGATCTTCAGCTTGGCGACGGCCACTTTCAGCTTCTCGGCGAACGCGTCGTATACGCCGTCCTGAATGTACAAGCGGTTGGCGCAGACGCAGGTCTGGCCGTTGTTGCGGTATTTGGAAATGATCGCGCCTTCGACGGCCTTATCCAGGTCGGCGTCGTCGAACACGATGAACGGCGCGTTGCCGCCCAACTCCAGGGACACTTTCTTGATGTCCTTGGCGCATTCCGACATCAATTGACGACCGATTTCGGTCGAGCCGGTGAAGGACAGCTTGCGCACGATCGGGTTACTGGTCAGCTCGCTGCCGACGTCGCCGGCGCTGCCAGTCACAACGCTGAACACACCAGCCGGGATGCCAGCACGCTGGGCCAGTTCAGCCAGGGCCAAAGCGGAGAATGGAGTTTGCGAAGCAGGCTTGAGCACCATGGTGCAACCGGCAGCCAGGGCCGGGCCGGCTTTACGGGTGATCATCGCCGCCGGGAAGTTCCACGGGGTGATGGCCGCGGTCACGCCAATAGGCTGCTTGATCACGATCAGGCGCTTGTCTGGCTGATGGCCTGGAATCACGTCACCGTAGATGCGCTTGGCTTCTTCGGCGAACCACTCGATGAACGAAGCGGCATAAACGATTTCGCCCTTGGCTTCAGTCAATGGTTTGCCTTGCTCCATGGTCATCAAACGAGCCAGGTCGTCCTGGTTCTCGATCATCAGCTCGAACCAACGACGCAGTTTGCCTGCGCGTTCCTTGGCGGTCAGTGAACGCCAAGCCGGCAGCGCTTTGTCAGCGGCCTGGATCGCACGACGGGTTTCGGCAGCGCCCATTTTCGGCACGGTACCCAGAATTTCGCCCGTTGCCGGATTGTTAACCCTGATGGTCAGACCACTGTCAGCATCAACCCAGGCCCCATCGATGTAGGCCTTTTGACGAAATAGCCCACTTTCTATCGGCAGCATAAGAAACCCTTTATTAAATATAGTCTAATTTATTAAAAATACGCGCGATCCTTTCCTACCCGTTTCCAAACAACGCGATAGAGAATTATCGCTTACATATGCACTTGACTTTGCACACAAAGAAAGTCTTATACCGCAATTGCTGATACCAGCATCTATCGAGTTAATAAACAGCACCCTGTTTTATGAGAACCGTCAAAAACAGCTAGACACCTCCAAAAGTCGAAAGAGAAATGCTCGTAGAGCTAAAGCGTTCACGCATGCTCAAGATGTATAGGACGCGGTCGCCTGAGCTTGAAAACTTAAAAATCGCGAAATTGCTATTTATATGGACATAAAACAATCTGACACCTATCGAAAGATAGCGGTCGAGACATTCAAATTAATTACTTTGACCGGACAATCAAAAAGAAACACACCAAAACTCCTACTCAACCAGGCGACTTTCTGCGGAAAGATCTGCCCTTCCTATCGGGGGAATGCGCACGAAGACTCAGAACACGGGAGGCACTCACTCCAAAAAACTATCTTTTGGTAGGTGCCTGGCATCAGATTTACAGGCGACGATTTCTTGAAACACAACACCTAGGCTAGAAAAAACATACCTTCATACCTTAACAGGGAAGCTATCAACAGGCGCGGCTTCGCCTGGGCTATGGCACTCCGAACAAAAATTAATTACTCACACAGGAGACGCATCATGATCTACATTGCCTCACTGAGCACATTAGTAGTTGCAATGCTTACAACTGCAGTACAGGCCGCTGATACCCCACCCGGAAAACACACGTACGAACGCTGGTGCGCAACCTGCCATGCTGCTGGGGATGATTTTCCAGGAACAGTAGCCTTGCGTGCAAAATATAAAGGAGCAGTACCTGATGTACTGATAGAGCGGCAAGATCTTAGTCCAGACCTCATTAAATATTTTGTGCGCAACGGCGTTTCAATTATGCCCACTTTTCGCAAGACAGAAATTAGCGACGTAGAACTTAATGAGCTAGCAAATTTTTTGACAAAGGCTAAACAATAGAAAAACACTGAACCAAAGTATCATACAGAACCTCAAAGGCCACGCAAACAACACTATCAATTTGATCAGATCGCTTGGTAAGGGGGGAAACAATACTCCCTCCATCTGAGTAGACCGACCTTTAGCTGGTGCTCCTTACACACGAGGAACCCGCTCAAACTCGAAATAATTATCATTTACCGTAGAGGCTATCCAAGGATAGGTGCGGCAGAGTCTCCCACCCGTGCATTCTGACGGCGCCTAGCCACCCCATAACAACAATTGAACGTGAGAGCGCAGCCATGACATTTGTCCCTCTTGGAGATCGTCGAGTCGACTTCACAGCGTTTCGTCGACAAGAGTTAATGATCGACGAAACGTCAACGATAGTTCATTCAGTTGGTTCAGGCTCGCCGCTGGTATTCCTTCATGGTGGAGGCACATGGCACGGCCTGGCGTACACCGAGGGATGGCCAGCTCATTTCGAAGTATTCATCCCTCATCACCCGGGCTTCGGCCAGTCCGCCAACAATCCTCGGATCAATTCAATACAGGGCTATGTTGACCATTACGTTGAGCTGCTGGACGCTTTAAATTTGGAGCGTGTAGATCTCGTCGGCAGCTCACTTGGCGGAAGAATGGCAGCCGAATTCACCGCTCAGCATGGCGACCGGGTGAATAAATTAGTACTCGTCGCTCCAGCCGGACTCGACGTACCGGAACACCCACAGCCTAATTTTTCAAAGATTCCACCTGAAAGCTTTCCAACCTATTTGGTTCACGATCTTCAAACGATACACCCGTATCTCCCCACAGAAGATGATGAGGAGTTTGCTGCGATGCGCGCCCGGGAAGGGTACGCAGCTATACGCATTTTGCATAATGGCAGCATGATTAATCCTGAAATGCCATCGGTATTAGAACGCATTAACCATCAGACGTTACTGGTCTGGGGCAATCAAGACAAAATAGTTCCCGTGGGCCAAGGCGAATCATGGGAGCGCCATCTTAAAAATGCGAAGCTAAAAGTGTTCGATCAAGTAGGCCACTTGCCCCTTGATGAATCCGCCGACGCACGGTATGCAGTTCTCGACTTTTTGCTTTCTGATCGAAAAACCCCTACTGAGGCGTAAGCGGAGTAATCCATGAGCAGCGAGTTTCTCGACCTTAAGGTCGCATCCATAGTCGCCGAGGCAAAGGACATCATCGTTATTGAACTGGTTGATCCTCAAGGGCAATCGCTTCCTCCATTCGAACCTGGCGCACACTTGGAGTTACATCTTCCGAACGGACTGGTTCGACATTACTCGTTATGCGGCGACTCTCAAGACAGGAAGCATTATCACGTCGGCATTGGTTTGGCGCGGGAAAGTCGAGGGGGATCTCGCTTTCTGCACGGGTCAATAGCAGTTGGTAGCGTTCTGCGCAGCCGTCCACCTCGGAACAATTTTCCGCTGTCTGATTCAGCCAGCCACTATGTTTTTATCGCTGGCGGCATCGGCATTACCCCGATCCTATCGATGATTCGATGGTGTGAATCGAACAACAAAAAATGGGAACTGTATTACCTGGTACGAAACCGACAGCGTGCGGCGTTTTATGAAACGCTTCAAAGTCTGCCAGGAAAAAATGTCCATAATCACTTTGACGACGAAGCTGGACGCCATTTCGATATTCAATCATGCATATCCAGTCTTGAGTCTAACAGCCATCTATATTGCTGTGGCCCCGCGCCATTGATGTCAGGTGTAGAAGCTTCCGCAGCCCAACGACCCGATATCAGTGCTCACTTTGAGTGGTTTAATGCACAAGAAATTGATTCCAGTGAAGATAAAGGCTTTCGGCTTATCGCTCGCTCGTCAGGATTGGAACTCGATGTTCCAGCTGATCGAAGCATCCTTGACGTTCTCGAAGCCAATGGTGTAAACGTCCCGTTCGCCTGCCGAGAAGGTATCTGTGGCGCATGTGAAACTGATGTAGTTTGCGGAGACCCGGAGCATCGCGACCTTGTCTTAACAAACGAAGAGAAACTTAGCGGAAAACGTATGATGATATGCGTTTCACGCTCACGCACACCGACTCTTGAGCTTAACGTGTAGAAATCAATGAAACACCAACTATCTTTCGATAGTCAGCGCACATCGCCGAGCTTTCAACGCACAGACCTCCTTCGAACTGCTTGAAATTAGACTTCAACAAGGCATAGTCAAATGAAACTTTTTTCACCCGATGGCAGTGAGCTTATGAAGATAGACACCCTAGAGCGCGATGGTGATCGCCTGATACTCAAGGGCAATGCATTCGGGGTTATGCGGATAATCGCTCAACTTCATCCGAGCGAGTTGCGTGATGGACTCACACTTCTCAACTTGAAGTTGGTAATATTTTTGATCAGTATGTTATTTCGCAGGTAGGGCTTGAAATGTCTAATTCAAAAACTAGAGACCTTGCACTCAAATATTTGTCATTCATGGAGTCTGGCGATGTTCCAGCAGCGTTGGAGCTGACCAGTAATGATGCAACTTTTTGGTTCCCAGCAAGCGGCAACCTAAGTAAAACTCAATACGCCGATTTTTTCTCTCATATTTCGCCGCTCGTAATTTCGACAAAATTCAATATCGACGGCATAACAGAAGAATCTGATCGCATAGCGATAGAGGTTACCGGGAGCGCCGAGCTGACGAATGGGAAGACGTACAACAATCAGTACCACTTCCTTTTCATAGTAAGAAATGGCCTTATACATCAAATCAGAGAGTATGCCGATACAGCCCCAGCTGTAGTATTTATGAGCAAATAATCTTAGTTCCCCGCCCTTAAGCAGGGATTATCAGTCGATGTAGTCGGAAAAATTATACAAGCGAACATTCGAAAACGTATCCAAATCTCCGAAATAGCTAATCCTCAACTGATCAACCCTGACTAGGCGCCCCACGCTTAGGGCGAAATACTTGCTAGCGTCTGGAAAAGTTTGATAGAACACCTCGAAAAGGTGTAGACCAAACTCCTTTCTATTATCTAACCGACCCAACCCTGAAGACTTGACAGTGAAGTTTTATTTCTAATAAGTCTGACAATCACATACGCCATAGCTTGTAATGGTTTTTACAACCTAAAAATAGTCAAGGCCGTAATAAAATTACGGCCTTGACTAGGAAGTTTTTACATCACCAAATATAAACGCCTATTACACCCACAAGTTATTCATGTGGCGGCTCGTAGATAGCGCACATACCTTTAACAATTTTACCGTCCTTCAAGTGGTAGTGGATAAACTGCGGCATGATAATGAACTGCCCCTTCTTTAGTTCACCTAAGCGCTCCAAACCATTTTCTTTCAACGCGTCCAAGGTCATGTCTTTGAACGCTTCAATTCTAACATCGGCTTCGAGTGCAACCATCGTGTCGTTAGATACAAATTTCTTAAGCGTAACTTTTTCTTCTACGTGAGCATGAAGAAAGGCGTATAGCTTTCTGATCTCCTCAGGTTTACGAAAAACGTAGCCGGAGAAGACCAACTCAAATTCGTCAGCCCAATGTTCAATCACCCCATCGTAATCACGAGCATTGAAAAGCTTAAGGTAATTTTCGTAGTCAGATTGATTCATATCAAAGCACCTTGTCAGCAAAAGCAGGTTTGTGAAATCCCGACCTTCCTATAAGAACCACAAGCAATCACCTATCCAGAGATAGGTATTAAGGCGCCTGAAAAAATCATGATGATGGAACTGCATCGACTTGACGTCGCTCTTCTATGCTTACCTTATGGCTGGCAAATAGGAAATCACCACTATCGCCACTAATCCGAAGGCCATTTACTTATTCAAACACCCCAAGCCCACCCATAGCACTAGCTTTCCCAGCCCCAGATTTCCCAGCAAGCCATTCGCGAGGTAGCCCACTCGAAAACCTAGTGCGGCCTATCTTTCGGCAGGTGATGCTAGCCTCTTCAGGCTAAAAAATGGGTGAGAGTTCAGGTTCGACGTGATCATCCTTCCAACTCTGAACAAAAAGAGATGGCTAGCGAGTCCATCATTAAAATATCAGAGGACACTTCATGTACCCATTCACAGACGGCTCCTTCGCAATTAAGAACGCTTGGTATGTCGCGGCTTGGCCAGATGAGATCACCCGCACTCCATTCGAACGCTGGATCTTAAATGAGCCGGTAGCACTTTATCGCAAGGAAGACGGAACACCGGTAGCCATCCAGGGTCGTTGCCCTCATCGCCACTTCCCGCTGGGCAAAAGCCAAGTGTGCGGTGATGACATCGTATGTGGCTATCATGGTATGTCCTTCGGGCCTGACGGCTCATGCACCGGTATCCCATCGCTGGGAGGAAAAGCACTCCCAGGTTATCGAATCAAAAGCTACCCGATCGTTGAGCGCGGCCTATGGGCGTGGATCTGGACTGGTGATCCTGATAAGGCCGATGAATCACTTATCCCGAACATGGAAGAACTCGGTTTCAACACCCCTGGGGTTCACTTTAGACCATTTTATCAACTTGAAGTTAAATGCCGCTATCAACTTTTGAACGACAATCTCCTTGATCTAACGCATATCGCCTATCTCCACGGAACCACTTTCGGTGCACCGGAAAACGCCTCCGCTCAAGAGGAACGAGAAGAACGCCCTGGGGTTCTGCTTAGTCGCAGATGGATGCGCAACATCGAACAAGTCAATTATATGCACTTACTTGACTTCGGCTACAAAGGCAACGTCGACCGTGTTTCAGGGATGAACTTTTATCTACCAGGATTTCATGCAGGGCTAGATGATACTTTCATTCCTGTCGACCACCCAACTAGAGGCGGCGAACGAGTGATTATGGGGCGAGTTTTTCATGCTGTAACTCCTGGCCGGCTGAACACAACGAACTACTTCTTTGGGATGGGAAGCACAAATGAGGCAGGTCTCGATATCATGTTCGAGTACCTTAAAGCTGTCATTCAAGAAGACGTATTCGCTAGTGAAGAAATTGAACAAATGCTGCAGCGAATCGGTGGAACTCCTCCTAAGGAGTTGCTAGTACGCAGCGACGTTAATGGAACCGCTGGGCGCAGGATGATGCAAGCGATGATTGACGCAGAAAATAACGTCATAACCCGCCAATAGCATTGAGATAGCAAAAACCACAATTGCTATACAGACTGAATCCCGTCGAAGGGTATAAGTGAAAGGACAACGACATGAAGCGCAGAACTCTTCTTCAAGGCAGTGCATTACTACCTCTGACGTTTCTTGCTGGGAAGACAATAGCGAGCACTCGTCTATTCGCCTCCCCCACTGGATCCTTCGAACTGGTTATCGCCGACGTCCGTTACCAACAAGGTCAACGATTCATTCAAAAAGCAACAAACCTAAACTATGTCACCCGTGGCGTACAAGGCGATCCTACAGGTCTCTGGCGCACCATTTTGCGCCCACTTTGGCGGGATAAAAAAAGCACAGTGGCCGGAATAACCAACTTGCAAGCATTGTTCTGCTTGGAAATGCTTGCTCGTGATCAAGGCATGCGACTTGTAGCGCGACGCGATCTACACCCCACAAATTGTTTGGCAGGTATTCCAGCAGTTTGCGGGGGGAGTGGCGAATATTGGGAAGCTAAACTAGACACCCTTCTTGAGGGGCAGTTAGAGAAGTTAAACGTATCGACTGCGAGCAAGGAACCCCTTGTAGCTTGGATCATCGCAGCGCCAAGCAACAGGGCTTAATCAAAGAAGACAGCTACACCTCAATAAGCAAAAGTACAAAGAGGCCAAAGATGACACTTCCCGCTGGAATTACTCAAGATACTTTCAATAACGCATTACGCGCTTTTGAGAAAGCAATTGGCACCGAATGGGTATTCAGTAAAGAAGAGGACGTAAGACTATACCGCGATGCTTATTCTCCCTTTGGTGGCGAGTCTCAAGAATACGTTGCATCGGCTGCCGTAGCTCCGGGTACCGCGGAGGAAGTGCAGGAAGTCGTCCGCGTTGCCAATAAATACCGAATCCCTCTGTATGCAATCTCAACGGGAAAAAACCTTGGTTACGGTGGCGCAGCTCCAAGCTATAGCGGGTCAGTAGTAGTAGATCTCAAGCGATTGAACCGAATCATTGAAGTAGATGAATCGCAAGCATTCTGTATCGTGGAGCCCGGGGTCAGTTACTTTGACCTTTACGAATATCTACAGGAGCATAAGTTAAAGCTTTGGATCGATTGTCCAGAACCGGGCTGGGGGAGTTTGGTTGGCAATGCGCTAGATAGAGGTGCAGGCTACACCTCCACGCGTTTCAGAAATCATTTCGATGCACATTGCGGCATGGAAGTAGTTCTCCCAAATGGTGAACTCATGCGAACCGGAATGGGGGCCCTTCCAGGGGCTAAGACATGGGGCCTATATAAAACAGGGTTTGGCCCTTGGGTGGACGGTATGTTCAGCCAGTCAAACTTTGGTATTGTCACAAAAATGGGTTTTTGGCTCATGCCTGAGCCAGATGCCGTGCTGCGCTGCACGGTAGATGCCAGCAAACTGAGTGATCTTGATCCCATGATCACACTCATGACAGAACTCGAAAATAAGGGAGTTTTCAACGGTTACCCAGACTTCTTTAGCCCGGTATTGGGTAATCCAGGCCTTGAAGGTCTTCACAAGTTTATGGTTAACGGGCCTTCTAGTGCAGACCCCGAATTTCTCCAGCTACTACAACGTGGCGCTAAGCCAGAAGAGTATGAACCTTACGCTATAAAGAACAATCTCCCATATTGGCGAATGATCTTCACTTATTATGGGCCTAAAAAAGTTATTGAGGCGCAGTGGGAACACACACAGGAACGCTTCCGAAAAGCAATACCAAATGCAAAATTTAATATTGTCGAATCATTTACAACACCGTTAACTGAAGCGGATAAGGCGAAAGTTGAATTCCCTGCAATGTACGGCATACCAAACTTACGTGGCTTTATCATCGGTACACGCTCAAATTGGAGCCCCGCACCGGCAAGCGACGGGCATATCGGATTTTCTCCGATTATCCCCCGACGCGCTGAAGAAGTGATAAAAATCAACCAAGTGTTAGGCGAAGCAGCGCGAAAATTCAATGTACCGCTCCCTTTTGCGATGAACGCACCAGTGCCTTCGTGGGAACGCTCATTCACGTTTGTAATTTTGTTCTGGATTTCCAAAGACCAAGAAGTAAACAAACGTACCCGCGCCGCATTCGAATATATGGTGAGAAAAGCAGCCGAGAACGGTTGGGGTGAATATCGAACCCCGGTCGCATTTCAAGATCTCGTTATGGACACCTATTCCTTCAATAACCATGCCCTCCTTCGCTTCCATGAAACGGTTAAGGACGCGATCGATCCAAACGGCATCCTTTCACCTGGGCGATATGGCATATGGCCTAAACATCTGCGCGATAGCAACAAGAAGAAATTCTAAATACTGTCAACAACCTAGAGGGTGGCACCTGCCGCTCTCTATTCAGAGTTCTTGAATAAGGCGAAACAGCACAAAAGTTTCAACTCAAACTCAAAGACAAGCAATGGAGAACCGAAATGAGTCTGTCGAACTGGAAAACAACAAACATTGACATTGATGCAGCCAGACGCGCAACTTTCGCTCGACGATCCGTTAACAAAGTAAAAATGCTACATCATCACGCTTTTCGTTGCCGTAATGCCCAACAAACACGCGAATTCTATGAAGGACTGTTGGGTTTTCCACTTGTCGCAATGTGCTTGGAGCCCATCGACCCCCTAACAAACGAAGCAAAACCATACGCACATATGTACTTCGAGCTTGCCGACGGCAGCGCGTTGGCATTCTTTGATTACCCTGCTCACTTTACTGAAAGTGATTTCCCAGAGGTAGATCAATTTGGCCACCATATTGCTATGGAGGTTACGGGTGGCGATGCGACCATTGATGATTATAAGCATAAACTTGAAGCCGCAGGTGTAGATGTATTTGAAATTGATCACGGTTACTGCCGCTCTATTTATTTTTATGACCCGAACGGAATGAGGGTAGAATTTGCGACCAATGTATCTGTTACTGAGCGTTTCTTCGCAGACAAATATCAGACCGTCGATGAAGACATGGCGGCCTGGAATGAGGAACGTGAAAAACATTTTGGTTCAACCAAGTTTGAATAGATCATGAGCATAGCAAGCACCCCAAATTTTGCCTATTCGGTGGATGGCTGCCGGATCGCTTACTGGACAATAGGCGACTGGCGACTTCCAACAATTGTATTTCTTCACGGTTTTGGATTCGACCATCAAGTTTGGCATGCTCAACTAGAAGACCCATACCTTCAAAAAAACTTTCATCTTATCGCCTTAGATATTCGTGGCCATGGGCTTTCAAGTAAACCGAATAATAAAGAAGCTTATATAGACGGCCGTCTATGGGCGGACGATCTCGCAGCTGTTTTGACCGCCGCTGACGCACATCAAATAACAGTTGTCGCATGGTCATATGCAGGTCGTATGCTCAACGATTATTTGCAATTTCGGGGAACTAAGGAACTTATAGGCATTAACTATATCGCCGCGGCGACTCTCTCCGATCCCGCTTTTGTAGGGCCTGCACATCACATTCTAGCAGATCTATGCAGTGAAAATACCTGCTCCGAACAGTATGCAGTACGGAAATTCATAGAAAATGTTATTCCATCAAAACTCAATAACTCCGAAATAGATTTTTTTGAAGTTCTGGCGCAAACCACGCCTATACTGCGGACATGGTTACGCAGCCGAACTCTCTGCTATGATGAGTTATTACAGAAATTAGATCTACCAGTGCTGATCAGCCATGGTGAGCAAGACCAGTTTGTACTTCCACTGCTTGGGGCGCGACTAAATGCTCATATGAAGAGTTCTCGACTGTCCCTGTACCCTCAAACGGGACATGCTCCCTTCTTGGAGAACGCTAGTCGTTTCAACTCTGAGCTTGGAAGGTTTGTCCTGCATTGCAGGACACAACGAAATATGAAATTTCCCGATCTCAATCTTTAGATAGGAGACCCCGCCTCCCTCATCCTCAAACATTCCATCAGTGCTGAAACGTATTGCCAGATCAGGTCCGTCGTTACCCCGCGTTATCAACCAGAGGCAAAATAATAATGAGTAAAGGCAAGCGAGTCATAGTCGTAGGTGCAGGCCCAGCCGGTGTTTTAACAGCTTATGGGCTAGCGAAACAAGGTGCACATGTCACTATCATTGACCGAGAAGCCGATGTAGTCAGCTCTCCTAGGGCCACGATTTACCTGCCTTCTACTTGTAAAGCACTTGATACCCTGGGCCTTCTTGAAGAAGCTAAAACATTGGGCCCAAGTACTTATGACTACCAATGTTTTTTTGCGCTGACCGGTAATGTTGGCCGCATGAGCCATAAACTCGTCGAAGACCTGACGCCTTATCATTTTATTCTTCATTTCGGCCAACACATTCTAGCTAAAATGGTACTTGCGCGTTTCCTTGCATTACCGAACACGCAGATATGTTGGAGCACTAATCTCGTTGAAATCGCAGAAAACGATGAAAAAGTGGTAGCCGTCGTTGATACACCGAATGGCCAGCAAACCCTGGAAGCCGACTGGCTCATAGGTGCAGACGGAGCACGAAGCACTGTTCGAAAACTGATCGGCGCTAGCTTTGATGGCTTTACTTGGCCCGATACTTTCATGGCCGCAAATATTTACTTTGATTTTGGCCTCCACGGATATGTCCCATCCAACATGATATCGGATCCAGTAAATTGGGCTGTTATTGCACAGATCGACAATACCGGGCTTTGGCGCGTAGCATATGGTGAGGATAGTGAGCTAAGCGAAGAGCAGCGCCTAGCCAGAGTGGATCAGCGTCTACGTCATTGGCTGCCGGAAGGAGCCGAGTACACTCTAGAGCGAGCAAACTCGTACCGTGTACACCAACGTTCAGCATCCTCCTATCGGGTGGGCCGAGTACTTCTGGCCGGAGACGCGGCTCATGCTACCAATCCAATAGGTGGGATGGGTTTTACCTCGGGAATTCAAGACGCATTAACGCTAATTGATTGCTTAAGCAGCGTGATTAATGAACATGCGAATGACGATACTCTCGACTGGTACGCTTATGAGCGCCGCCGTATTTTCCTCGAAGTGGCTAATCCTACGGCCATTGAGTTCAAACGACGGACACAGGAAAGCGACCCCGAGCGACGCCTGGAAGATGAACGCAACTTCCTTGAAATGACTGCAAACGAAGATATTCTCCGTCAGGCTTTGATGTCGGTATTTATTCTGGAAAGCCGGCCGTATCAGTCAGATTGGCGAGACACGCTAGTGAAGCAGGATTTAGACCAGCAGACAAACGGTAAAACTGTGGTAGGCGGAACAAGCAGCACGCTACGCAGGACCACAGAGATTGAATAAACGCATCAAGCCACGCCCTAACAGATAGATTTTGTGCCAGTCTGTTAATTTTGGAAGATGGCATCCCTTACGATTCGTAGCATACTCACTAGTGCTCGACTCATGATGGATGCCACACTCCCACCAGGCACGGGGCTGAGAGATAGCAATTTGACGCCCGGTGGGGACACAGATCAGAATTTATTTCCATTGAACGCTCCTCCCGGTAACGCTTGTTACTTTGCCACCAAAGCCAATCAACAGCTTCCACCATGAGCTCATAATTGTTGATGTAATTCTAAGATCTTCGTTGCCCTCAGGTAGCCAGCTTCGCCACTGCATCAGATCGGCGCTGTAACTTTCACCGCTGCCTCATTCACCACCTCCCGAATCTTGTCCATCAACGCCTGCGCTGCTGGCGATTGAAGCACTCCCGTCCTTGAGATGAAACCAATTGGCCGAGTGGTATGGCTTAGGGAAAGCGGCAGTTGAACAAGGTCACCACTGATCATTTCATGTTCCAGTTGATGCGCCGAAACGGCTGCGAGCATGTCTGAGCGCATCAACACGCCGCGCAAAATAGCCAAGTCACCCGTTTCAAGCACGGGGCTGGGTGGGGTAATGCCAATATGGGCGAAAAATGTGTCCAGCAGCTGTCGCGCCGGGGAACCGGCACGGGGCAAGATCCAACGGGCCGCACTCAAGTCTTCATAGACTAGAGTCCGCTTTAACCAAGGGTGGTCTCGGCGTACAAGAATGACCATTTCCTCTCGCAGCAAGGCCTCGCTCTGTAGGTCGAAGGCGTAGGCGGAAGGGCGTAGTGCGCCGAGGACAAAATCTACGTCGCCAGCGCGTAGGTCACTGGCCAACAATTCAAACGGGCTTTCGTTTGTGACAATCCGTACGTGAGGGTGTTCCTGGGTTAGACCTACGATGGCTTCGGGCAATATTCCCGTGCGCCCCAAAGGCAAAGCCCCTACGTGCACCGCACCTTGAAGAGTGCCCTTCAACGCTGCAATGTCCGCATCGATATGACGCAGCTCATTCAATGCTCGGCGCACACGCACCAGCATCGCAAGGCAGACGCGAGTGGGAAGTAAGCCATGGCGGGTGCGTTCAAACAGGCTAGCGCCACAACCTTGCTCAAGAATTTTAATGGCAGCACTAATCGCTGGCTGAGAAACGCCAAGGGTAATCGCCGTAGTTGGCATATGGTGGGTTTCACAGAGATTCACGAACACTTCCAGACGCCTGGTCTGGAATAGGTAACTTGGCTCGGCGGCGTCAGCCCGCGCCCGCCCCAGCAAAGACGGTACGAGGAGTAATTCATCCATGGCCCGCTTCGCCCGAGGCATCGCGCGCTCACCATAATCGGTCAGACGCATTCCACTGACATTGCGCTCAAATAACGAAACCCCGAGGCATTTCTCCAAGGCAAGGATGGCCCGAGTAACGACTGGCTGAGCACGGAAAAGCACGGCGGACGCCTTGGATACACTGCCGTATTCGACAACACGAAGGAAAGCTCTAATCTGCATCAGATTGGGCAACTCAGGACTGTACATCTCTACCTGCCGAGTTTTCGAGAAAGCGATTTGGTAGCATGCAGAATTTATCACGATAAGTAAAATGCATAGCTTCTACTGCCGAACGCATTATTCATCACCCGCTTGAAATGCGAACGTGGGCTAACAAACAGCCGTAACGTGAGCCCTCCAATGATCAATAAAACAAAAACTGCACTGGTTGTCAGCGCCCACTCTGCCGATTTCGTCTGGCGAGCAGGTGGTGCCATCGCCCTGCATGCCCAACAAGGGCACGCTGTTCACATCGTGTGTCTTTCCTATGGAGAGAGAGGTGAGTCAGCCAAGCTCTGGCGCAAAGGCGAGATGTCTGAAGAAAAGGTCAAAACCGCACGTCGCAGCGAGGCTGAAGCCGCAGCGGAGATCCTTGGCGCGAGCGTGGAGTTCTTCGACATCGGCGATTACCCAATGCGCGCAGACAAAGAAACGCTGTTTCGTTTGGCGGATGTATTTCGTCAGGTGCAACCAGAGTTCGTCCTCAGTCACTCGATAAAAGACCCTTACAACTACGATCACCCATTAGCGATGAACCTTACTCAGGAAGCACGCATTATCGCCCAGGCGGAGGGCTATAAACCTGGCGAAAAAATTGTGGGCGCCCCACCCGTTTACAGTTTCGAGCCTCATCAGCCTGAGCAATGCGAATGGCGTCCAGATGTTCTGCTAGATATCACTGAGGTCTGGGACAAGAAATACGCCGCCATCCAGTGCATGGCGGGCCAGGAGCATCTCTGGGAATACTACACGCGTGTCGCGTTGCAACGTGGTGTGCAGGCTAAGCGCAACATTGGTATCTCTTCGACTCGAAACATCGTTTACGCCGAAGGCTACCAAAGCATCTTCCCACGAGTGACGGAGAACTTGGCATGAGCGGATTAATCGGAAGAACTGGCGTCGTAGTGCGCAATATTCCCCGCGCCAATTCAGAACTGATCGACGAGCTGGATCGTTTCGGTGTCGCTACCGTACATGAGGCCCAAGGCCGTAAAGGCTTGTTGGCGTCGACCATTCGTCCCATTCAGCAAAATCATAGTATCAGTGGATCTGCGGTAACCGTTCTGGTCGCCCCGGGTGACAACTGGATGTTTCATGTTGCGGTAGAGCAATGCCAGCCTGGGGATGTGCTGGTTGTAGCAACCTCTTCTGCTTGCACTGACGGATATTTCGGCGACCTGCTTGCGACTTCATTGATGGCTAGAGGAGTAAAAGGGCTGATCATCGATGCCGGCGTTCGAGATACTCGCACTCTAAGAGAGATGGGTTTCAAGGTCTGGTCACGTGCGGTGCATGCACAAGGCACTGTCAAAGAGACCATAGGCTCGGTCAACATCCCGATTATCTGTGCAGGTCAATATATCGAGCCCGGAGACATTGTCATTGCGGATGACGACGGTGTGGTAGTGGTGCGCCGCGAAGAGCTACAAACAGTTGTCGACACCAGCAGAAAGCGTTCCGATCTCGAAGAGCAGAAGCGACTAAGGCTGGCGGCTGGTGAATTGGGTCTGGATATCTACGCTATGCGCGAGAAACTTGCAGAGCGTGGCCTTACCTACTACGACAGCCTCGAGCATTTGCAAGGGTGACGCCATGAGCCAGACCAGGATTCCATGCCTGATGATGCGTGGCGGCACATCCAAAGGCGCCTACTTTCTTGCAGAAGATCTGCCCGCACCTGGGCCTGTACGAGACCAGGTGCTTTTGGCCGTGATGGGCTCGCCTGATGCGAAGCAAATCGATGGTATAGGCGGCGCAAATTCACTAACCAGCAAAGTCGCAATCATCCAAACCTCCATTCGCCCGGACGCAGATGTAGACTACCTGTTCGGTCAGGTACAGGTTGATCAGTCTCAGGTCGATTACGGCCAGAACTGTGGAAATATTCTGGCTGGCGTAGGCCCTTATGCGATCGAGCGCGGTCTCGTCGATCCTCAGGACGGGGTGACGGCTGTGCGTATCTTCATGCAGAACACTGGTCAGATTGCTGTGATCAGCGTTAACACACCAGACCGAGTCGTCAACTATGTAGGAGACGCCCGCATAGACGGCGTGCCCGGCACCAGCGCTCAACTGATTGTCGAGTTTGAGGACATTGCCGGATCCAGTTGCGGAGCACTGTTACCGACTGGTAATGCGGTTGACCGTATAAATGGCATTGAGGTGACCTGTATCGACAATGGCATGCCGGTAGTGCTTATTCGGGCCAACGATGTCGGTCGCAGTGGGTATGAAAGTCCGGAGCAATTGGACGCTGACATCGAGCTCAAAACAGCGCTTGAGTCAATACGATTGCAGGCAGGCCTCTTGATGAACCTGGGCGATGTTACTGATCGCACAGTGCCAAAAATGTCATTGATTGCCCCTCCTCGTGACGGTGGCGCCATCTGCACTCGCACCTTCATTCCGCATCGCTGTCATGCCTCAATCGGGGTGTTTGGTGCGGTGAGTGTGGCAACCGGTTGCGCAATCCAACACTCGGTCGTCAGTGGGTTGGCGCACGTGGCGGATGGGGAGCAACTTCAGTTGTCAGTGGAACATCCAAGTGGCGAGTTTACCGTCGAACTGCGCCTCAAAGACGGCAAGCCAGCCGGATGCGGTCTGTTACGTACAGCACGATTAATCTTCGACGGTAATGTTTGCATCCCTAGGGCCATCTGGGACAACAAGGGGAATTAGTCATGACCACCGTTTCTCTGATTGGCTTCGGCGAGGCAGGCGCCATTTTGGGTCAGGATCTTGCTGCTCTAGGTCTGAAGGTTTATGCCTACGATCGACTGCAGGAAACCCAAAGCACGCGAGACGCGATGCACATCAAGGCCAGTCAATCCAGAGTGCAACTGTGCGAAAGCATCACTGAAGCAATCGCATCAGGGGACTGGATAATTTCAGCTGTGACAGCGGATTGTGCCTTGGATGTCGTTCGCACTGCAGCTCCGCTAATGAAGCCGGACCAACTGTTCATCGATATTAACTCGGTTGCCCCCTCTACCAAGCGGGAAGCCTTCGCCATCATGCAGAGGTATAGCATCGGTTATCTCGAGGCCGCCGTCATGGCTCCGATACCGCCTCAGCGCTTGAAAACACCCATTTTGTTAGGCGGCGAAAGGGCCGGTTTCGTGGCTGGGCAGATGAATCAGCTAGGTATGAATGTACGCCCAATAGCGGACGAAATTGGCATCGCCTCAGCGATAAAAATGTGCCGCAGCATCATGATAAAAGGCCTTGAAGCTCTTACCACCGAATGTCTCAGTACTGCTCGGCAGTATGGGGCCGAACTTGAAGTCTTGTCCTCACTCCACCAAAGCTTTCCTCATATGGGGTGGAATGATGGGCTGCCGAATTACTTGATCAGCCGCGTTGCTGAGCACGGCCGACGGCGATCTGAAGAAATGAAAGAGGTCGCAAAAACCTGTCGTGATGTAGGGGTGGCTTCAGGCATGAGCCAAGCCATCGTCTATGCCCAGCGTAACCTCGTCGATGCAATGATCGATGCAGATGTTGATTACAAAAAGCTCGAGCCATTCGACTGGACATCACTGGTCGACTCACTTTATGGGAGTCCATTTGCCCGAGAGGCCTCAGCGCAAGTGCGCGCGGCGGAGCGCGGCTCATCTTCCGAAGAGTAATCCTCACATTACTGAGTGCCGACCCCACGGCACATTTAGCTAAGCGAGAGCTCTCACTAAAACGCTCGCTGGCATTGCAGCGTGCGTATGAGAAGGAACTGCCTACGCCCAATACAGCCGCCTTAATCAACGTCACAGATTCATGCTGTGACGTTGGATTGCTGCATGCTCCCTCAACAGCATTTCTACGCGAGTCGTTTCACGCCTGCGCAGTGCCTCAACAATTGAGTGATGCTGACGGTGCGCATAGATCAAGTCGTCTCTTATCAGCCTTACGTTCGGGTCGTTAAACGTCATCACCGACGGGTGTACAAAAGGAACTGAGTGACAACGAGCAACGAGCTCTTCGAGGAGCGGTTTTCCGGCAGCCTGCAGGATCAATTCGTGAAAACGTTGGTTCATCACACCGTATGCCTGCTCAACCTCTTCATTTATATGCGGCTCATGAACAATTCGGTCGCCCTCATCCAGACAGGCTTGAAATGCTTCATCCAATTCGTCTGTCAGGCCTTTAACTGCGCCAATGCGAGCAGCCATACCTTCGAGAACCGCTCGCGCTTCCAGTGCGATCAAGCTCTCGTCATGAGTGAAAACCTTGACGGCATACCCTCTTTTCCCGACCGGGACGAGCAAGCCATCCTGAGCCAAAGTAGGCAGGGCCTGCCTCACTGGGGTGCGTGATAGCCCAAGCCGTTCCGAGATAGCGGCCTCAGTGAGTCTTTCGCCAGGTGCGAGCACCCCCCTTAAAATCAGTTCTCGAATTTTATGAGCTGCAAGAGCGTGTTGTTTCTGAAGCGACGAGCTTGATTCAACGACGTTGGACATTGGGAATAGGGCTCACGTTGCGGTGACGAATGCCCCAGTGTACCCAGAAATTTGAACTTTTCCATTTTGGGATCCCAAAGAAAAATATTCACGGCAAAACGATTGACTCAGGGGATCACCAAACCTAGTATAGGATCCCAATAAAGCCATTTTTCCTGAAGATCCTGTCCGGATACCCGCTTACGGGATCCCAACACAAAAATAAAACAATCAGGAGCTGACCCGTGCATAGTCCGACACTCAACGTTCGGGTGGGAGGCGTCCGCCGACTCACCCCTCGTATCAATGAATACCTGCTTATTTCTTGCGACGGCGGGCCTCTTCCGAGATACGAACCTGGCTCGCATATCGAGCTCCACCTTTCCTCTCCGATTAACGGGCGGTTTGTCCGTCACTATTCCCTGATTGGCGGGGATGGCTTTGATATCGACCCCGCGTACCAATACCGAATCGCCGTTCAACGCGAAGATCACAAACGCGGGTCTGCTTTTATTCATGAAAATTTGGTTGAGGGATCCGAGCTCAGCATTTCTTGGCCGAAGAACAATTTCGTACTTGGCCGTAATGAGCCTCGAGTGCTCCTGATAGCCGGCGGTATAGGAATTACACCTATTTATTCAATGCTTAGAAGTCTTGCGCGCCGTAAGCGCGATTTCAGCTTTGTATACAGCGGTCGTACTCTCGACACGCTCGCCTATCGTGATGAAACCATGTCTATGGCCGGTGACCGGGGAACGATTCACCTAAGTGGTGATCCTGCAGTTGATCACCTGGACCTGCAGTCATTGTTTGAACAACAGGATGGCAACACCGTTGTTTACATCTGTGGCCCGAAACCAATGATCGACGCGGCGTATCGAGTCGGGGCCAATTTAGGCTGGGCGATTGATCGCATCCGAAGCGAGCAATTTGGCATCGCCAGTAGCCCAGACGACCAAGCATTCGAAATATGTCTTCAGCGTTCAGGGCGCAGGGTTCAAGTTGGACGTGACACATCAATTCTCGACGCCCTTACTGCTGCTGGGCTAGACCTGCTTTCGGACTGCCGCCGCGGAGAATGTGGTCTGTGCCCATTAACAGTGCTCGAATCCGACTCGCCGATTGATCACCGAGATCGATACCTATCACAAGAGGAAAAAGACTCAGGGAAAACCCTGTGCCTCTGCGTGTCCCGAATTCGCGGCGGCACCCTCGTACTAGACGTTTGAGTCTTAGGAAGAGAAATAATGAACAACATTCACCAATTTCAACAACCCGACAATTTGATCGTTTCTTCAGGGTACGCCGATCAAAACACGCCTCTGGTGCGCAACTGCTGGTACGTCGCTGGGAGGAGTGAGGAAGTCTCCCGAGAACTAATGCACCGTCGGATTTTAGGCGTAGACGTTGCCATGTACCGCACGCTAGCCGGGGCGCCTGTCGCTGTACGCAACCGATGCCCCCATCGTTCTTTCCCGCTTGCCAAAGGGAAGTTGGACGGGGATGTCCTTGTTTGTGGATATCACGGCATGCAGTTCGATTCATCCGGACGTTGCGTCAACATGCCGTCCATGCCGTTGGTACCCAGCAATGCCAATGTTCGTTCCTTCCCAATTGTGGAGAGGGCCCCATTGTTATGGATCTGGATGGGCGATCCCGACTTGGCTGATGAAGAGCTAGTGCCGGACACCCATTGGCTAAGCAGTGATGAATTCAAAAGCGTCACCGGTAATTTCTACATGAAATCCGACTACGTGGCCATGCACGAAAACCTACTCGATCAGACGCATTTTCCTTTTCTGCATCCCGGAACCGTCGGCACTCCAGCGTATGCGCGCTCAAAGCTGGACGTCCGAGAAGAAGGAATGGAAGTAGTTATCGATCGCGCGTTAAGAAACTCGCCACCGCCAGGTATTTACGGCGTGCCCGCTGGCATCATGCATAAATCGGTGGATCGCTTGTCAGAGGCGCGATTTGTTTCTCCGGCAATGCATGTTGCTTTTGCTCGAATTGTCGATCACCAACCTGACGCAGGTGCCCCGACTCAGTACCGCTTCAACATTACGCACATCATTACCCCTGAAACAAACAACACCATCCATTACTGGTGGTTTAACTCCCGTGACTTCAAGCATGACGATGTTGAAGTCGATGCTTTCATGATCAAGGCGTCAGAACAGGCCTATTTGGAAGACGTCGATGCACTGGAATGGATATCAGAAGTCGTGCAGAAAGATGCCGACCCTCAATTTGACCTTAACTTTGCACCGGATAAACCCGGGCTTCTTATGCGCCGCAACCTTCATCGCTTGGCAGCCGCAGAAGCTGAGAAAGCTTACAGCCAGAACACCGTCTCAGGAGAAATATAATGGCTAAGATCATTGGCGCGATTGGCACATCACATGTGCCTACCATCGGACTCGCCTACGATAAAGGAAAGCAGAACGATCCCGCATGGGCGCCCTTGTTTGAGGGCTACAAGCCTGTCGCATCTTGGTTGAAAGAGAAAAACGTCGACGTTCTGGTTTTCTTTTATAACGATCATTGCACGACGTTCTTCTTCGATATGTACCCAACGTTCGCCTTGGGCGTAGGGGAAAGTTTTCAAATTGCGGATGAAGGCGCGGGCCTGAGACCGTTACCACCGATTCGTGGGAACGTTGCGCTTCAAGCTCACATCGCCGAATCGCTCGTCAATGATGAAATTGATATCACCGTATTCCAGGACAAACCAATCGATCACGGCTGCGCAGCTCCCCTGCCTCTGTTGTGGCCGCACGACCCTGACTGGCCAGGAGTGGTCGTACCGGTAGCGATCAATGTACTGCAATACCCGCTGCCTACCGCGCAGCGCTGCTATCGACTGGGGCAAGCCATTCGTCGAGCCGTTGAATCTTACCCAGAAGACTTGAATGTTGTGGTTGTGGGCACCGGTGGTCTGTCACATCAGATTCATGGAGAGCGTACCGGATTTAACAACACTGAGTGGGACATGGAGTTTCTAGAGCTTCTAGAACACGACCCTCAACAGTTAACTCGAATGACACACGCCGAATACGTCCGTTTAGGCGGTGCCGAGAGCGTAGAGCAGATCATGTGGCTGGCGATGCGGGGCGCAGTAGAAGGGCCTATACGCAAAATTCACCAAAATTACTACCTGGCCACGACCACCGCGATGACAGTCGTACTTTATGAACCTGTTACCGAGACGACTGACTCAAAGTCGGTCGCTTGAGGAGCCCATATGAACCCGCAAGTTATTGGAATGCAGGAACTCGGCGGCACCTATGTCTTTGACTTACGAGTAAGCAATAAGACGCTAAAGCTCAACCTTTTTTTCTGGAAGATGATCACACCAAAGTGGCGGGAGCGCTTTCTTGAGGACGAGGAAAAGCTCATGTCGGATGCAGGCCTCACGGACGTAGAGAAAGAAATGGTTCGTTGCCGGGATTGGCTAGGCCTTATTCAGCACGGGGCAAATTTTTTCGTTGTTGAAAAATTTGCCCGCGTTGTGAAGCTTAGCAACATGCAGGTGTACGCGATCATGCGGGGCGAGTCCCTTGAAGACTTTCTTAAGACGCGACGCGTCCCCGAAATGCGCTAAGAAAGTAGAGGCCTGATATGAATAATAACAATGCAACCCAAACCTTTCCCAACAACGCTTGGTACGTAGCCGCGTGGGATGCAGAAGTTGGTCGTCATCTTCTGGCGCGGACGATCTGCGGCCAAGACGTCGTACTGTACCGGCGCTTGGACGGTCGCGCCGCTGCGTTGGCAGACGCTTGCTGGCATCGGTTGGTACCGCTCTCAGTTGGCAGCCTAGTCGGAGACGAGGTTATTTGTGGGTACCACGGTCTGCGATTCAACGATTCTGGTCGTTGTACACATATGCCCTCTCAAGAAACGCTGAATCCTGCCGCTTGCGTGCGCTCATACCCGGTGCAGGAACGTCATCGTTTTGTTTGGATCTGGCCGGGTGATCCTGCATTGGCCGATCCGGGACTGATTCCGGATCTCGGTTGGTTTGATGATCCGGATTGGGCAGGTGATGGGCGCATGACTGAGGTTGAGTCGGATTATCGGTTGGTGATCGATAACCTCATGGATTTGACTCACGAGACGTATGTTCATTCGTCTTCGATCGGCAACGAAGCATTGGCTGAAGCACCTTTTGAACCTAGCCATGGTGCGAAAACCGCCAGCATTACTCGATGGGTCTTGAATGAAGAGGCACCTCCGTTTTGGGCCGCGCAGCTTGGTAAGCCTGGCCCTGTTGATCGCTGGCAATACATCCACTTTCTTGCACCATCAATTGTAGTACTTGATGTTGGTGTTGCGCCTGCAGGTACCGGCGCTCCTGAGGGTGACCGCAGCCAAGGTGTGAGCATGTGGGTGATCCATATCCCAACTCCATCCACGGAGAAGACCTGTTATTACTTTTGGTGCCATTTACGCAATTATCGCATCCATGATCAAGGATTGACCCGTCGGATCATGGACTCGGCTGGTGGCATCCTCAGAGAAGATGAGGACATCATCGAAGCTCAGCAGCGCGCTATCAACAAGAACCCAGGGCGGGATTTCAACAATCTAAATATTGACTCCGGCTCTTTGTGGGCGCGTCGTCGGATCAACGACATGATCGCTGAAGAAAACTCAACGCGTATCCATGTCGTGTCAGTCGCATAGGGGGGCTCCATGAGAAATCTAGTTAACTGGGTGGAATCCCAAGTTGTGGCTGTGTCTGACTTGACTCCTACGGTGAGAGAAATTCAGCTTCTGTCCCCATCTATCGGTTCCTGTGCTCCTGGTGCACACGTCAACGTACAGATTATGGTTGATGGTCGCCCTGATCACCGTTCGTATTCGGTTGTGCGCCAACTCGACGGCGGAGGCGTTGTTATCGCCGTCAAGCTTTTACCTGATAGCCGGGGCGGATCAAAATACATGTGGACATTGCAACCGGGCGCGAGGTTGATGATTACTCCTCCCGCTTGCGATTTCGAGTTGACGTTTGGAGCGCAAGAATATCTGTTGATCGCAGGGGGCATTGGTATCACTCCGATCATTAGAATGGCGGAGGCGCTCATGAACCGTGGGCATCCTGTCACGATGATTTATGCAGCTCGCACGCGCGAAGAGCTCGCCTATCTTGAAGCGCTCCAGGATGTTCTCGACACTCGTCTGCAAGTCTATGTTGCAGAGGAAGGTGATTTTTTAAACGCCACCGAAGAAATCGCAAGATTGCATCCCGATGCGGAGCTTTACATCTGCGGCCCGCTCGGTCTGATGGATGCGGTTCGAAAGGCTTGGGCGGAAAGCGGACGGGCAATTGCACGCTTGCATTATGAGACTTTTGGATCGAGCGGTAGGTTCGCTCCCCAAGAGTTCACTGTAAAAGTGCCGCGCCTCGGCGTCGAAGTTGTAGTACCACGTGATCGCTCAATGCTGGATGCATTGAATGAAGCAGGTGTTGAGGTGCTATTTGACTGCCGCAGAGGTGAGTGTGGTCTGTGTGCGATGGACATTACGGATCTAGCAGGTGAAATCGACCATCGAGATGTTTTTTTCAGTGACGAGCAACATGAACAAAACAAAAGAATGTGCGCTTGTGTATCCCGAGTAGCGGGAGGAACTGTGACCATAGATCCTGCTTGGCGTGGCGACCCGGTTTTGCGCTAGAAAATTGAAACGCCTGAAAATCGCAACAATAAAAACTTTCTTGTAACGCCTTAGGTGCGCCGTAAGTTTCTGCATTGGAAACACCATTAGATCATTTGCAAACAGAAGTAATGTCGTGCTGTGCAACTCAAAAACCAGGTAGACAATGATAATGAATACTACTGATGACTCGGGTTTCGCGCTAATTAAGAACGGCAACATGAGCCGATTTCAAATTGGTATTATTGCACTATGCATGTTGATTGCCGGCCTTGACGGCTTCGACGTATTGGTTGTGGCTTACACAGCCCCGGCCATATCCGCCGAGTGGCACCTAGGGCCTGCTCAGATCGGATTGTTACTAAGCGCGGGGCTCGCCGGAATGGGGTTCGGCGCTTTGTTTGTCGCCCCACTGGGTGATTGGCTAGGCAGGCGACCAGCAGTAATCATTTGCATGTTAATCCTCTGCCTGGGAATGCTCGTTTCGGCCTTATCCCGGTCGGTGGAAGAATTAGCGGTAATGCGAGTCGTTACTGGTTTGGGCATCGGTGGCATCCTAGCCAACATCAATATTGTTGTGAGCGAATATTCTTCTAACAAAAGGCGTGCCCTTTGCATATCACTCATGGCGATGGGGTATCCGATCGGCGCTACGCTGGGCGGGTTATTGTCGGTGTACCTGATTAATGATCACGGCTGGCGGTCGGTGTATATCTTTGGTGGCTGCGTCGCTGCCCTCATACTACCGTGGGTTCTGTGGCAACTACCGGAATCCCTCGATTTTCTATGGGCACGTCAACCTCATAACGCACTGAAAAAAACGAACAAAATACTGCGCGCTATGCATCTGGAAGAACTCGACTCACTTCCACCTTTGTCACCCAGCCAGAAAAATAATTCCGGAAAGTATTTCTCATTGCTATTAAAGCCCGAGATCGCCTCCAGGACTTTCGCCGCTTGTGCCGTATATTTCTGCGTAATGATGACGTCCTATTTTCTGCTCAGCTGGATGCCTAAAATGCTGACAGAGTTGGGTTTGAGCCAATCCATAGGAATATCGGGGTCTTTATTGCTTAATATCGGCGGAATGGTGGGATGTTTATTGTTCGGTTTTCTTGCTCCTAAGTTAGGCCCGAGACGTCTAGCAGCAGCCTTCATGATTGGGTTGTTCGTTACAGCAATTCTCTTCTCTTTAGCGCCGGCGGCCGCAGTCGTACTCTTGATGACCTCGGTGGCAGTAGGGTTCTGCTTGTACACGTCCATCAATACCTTGTACGTACTCGTCCCTCAAGTTTTCCCCACAATGTTGCGAAGCACAGGTACTGGCTTGGCTATGAGCGTGGGTCGGATAGGAGCTGTTTCCGGGCCGTTTGTTGCAGGAATGCTGATGGCGAAAGAATGGTCACGGCCAGCTTACATTCTCGTCCTGGCTCTTCCGATGCTGGTGGCAGCCTTCTCTCTCATCTGGTTACGTCAGTCTTCCACACCCATCTTTATTGACAACGTTTCCCCTCGAGAGGACGAAACTCCAAGTGTCCGCGCACCCGCGGATGCTAACCCAACCGTGAAGCTGAATTGAGGAGTAGGAATATGAAACCGGCGTTGTACTTACTATCCGGACTGCTGTGTGACCAAACTGTCTGGCAGGCTCAAATAAATGCGTTAAAAGACATTCGCGATGTCCGAGCTGTGGATTTCCAAGGTTTTGACGATTTAACGGTCATGGCTGAGAGCGTTCTGGACCAAGCACCCGATGTCTTTGCGCTGGTTGGACACTCCATGGGCGCACGAGTAGCACTAGAAATCTTGCGCCTAGCCCCTCAACGCGTAGAACGGCTGGCTCTTTTTGATACAGGTACCCACCCAGTCAAAACAGGCGAGAAAGAAGCTCGTCAAAAATTGATCGACCTTGCTCGCGAACAAGGAATGGGGGCACTCGCTGAACAGTGGCTTCCTCCAATGATGAGTCCAGCGAACGCTTTAAATGCGTCATTAATGGAACCATTGAAATCAATGGTACGGAGCATGAGCGTTGAGACGTTCGAGGGACAGGTTCGAGCTCTTCTCAACCGCCCCGACGCAAGCCTTCAACTCTCTTCAATCCAGTGTCCTACATTAATCGGGGTCGGTCGGGAAGACACTTGGAGCAATCCGGCACAGCACGAATCAATGGCCGGCAATATTGATAATTCTCGTTTAGTAATTTTCGAGAGAAGCGGACATATGGCTCCTTATGAGGCCCCAGTAGCTGTCAACGCCTCCATGCGGGATTGGTTAACAACAACTGCTTGAAATAACCTAAAAATGGGTTGCAGTCGTCATTGCAGACGTGCCTCATAAAAAGAAATTACAATTTATTAAACTTTTATAACAAAAATAACATTGAGGTTTAAGATGACTATAGAGAGCGGCAATCCGTGCATTAAAAATCATGTGCGTCAATCACAAACTATGAAAAGCACTATTTTTTATGCGCTGACATCTTTATTTACTGCTACGCCAGCATTCGCGGTAGACGTGTCTCCTGGAGCGTATATTCCAGCTCCAGCTGGCAAGACAATAGCGATGTTTTATCTTGGCGGGGGGCAAGCATCAGAATATCATCCTGAGGAAGGCAGCGATATTACCCATGACACCACACTGAAGACGGAATCAGCGCTACTTCGTTTGTTTTATATGCTGGACGTCTCAGAGACACGTGTCCAACTGCAAGTTGCAATTCCTTATGGATCTCAAGACCTAAAATTGAATGGAAGAAAAATCGGCAGCGATAGCGGATTTGCCGATCCCTTTGTGGCAGTTACTGCCTGGCCCATCAATGATCCAAAAAACAAGCGTTACCTTGGTGTTTCCGGTTATCTGTTTCTGCCTCTTGACGCATACGAGAGTGATCATGCATTGAACATGGGTACGAATAGGTATTCAACAGCTGGGCAGATTGGCTACTCGGAGGCATGGGGGGCGTGGAGATTAGACGTTAATGCTGACGTGACGTTTTATGGTGACAATGAGAGGTCGACTGTCAATCACAAAACTTTGGAGCAAGAGCCTACTTATGTTCTGCAGCCTTGGTTCAGTTACACGCTCCAAAATAAAATAACAACTTCTTTGGGTTTCACGAAGACATGGGGAGGGAATTCGGAGCTCGAAGGGATCGATACAGGACGACGCACCGACTCCCTACGGGCACGCGCTGGTATCGGTTATTGGGTTAGACCTGATACCCAGTTGTATGCTGAGTTTGCGCGCGATTTAGAAGTTGATGGCGGATATAAATTTGATGG
This sequence comes from Pseudomonas sp. FP2300, assembly GCF_030687595.1. Classification (NCBI taxonomy): domain Bacteria; kingdom Pseudomonadati; phylum Pseudomonadota; class Gammaproteobacteria; order Pseudomonadales; family Pseudomonadaceae; genus Pseudomonas; species Pseudomonas sp. FP2300. The sequence goes on along the minus strand of NZ_CP117440.1, from coordinate 2,553,326 downwards.
CACAGGGTTCCTCAGGCTGACACACGTTTTCTGATTAGTATTTAATGAATGGGAGTTATTATGTTTTTAGAAAACCCAATAGAACGCATGTTGGCCGAACATGCGTGCGAACGGCAAATAAAAAAATTTGCAACGTTAAATGACGCGGGTGATTATGAAAAGTTAGTGGAACTATTCACTGATGACGGCCTGTTCATCAGGCCAAGCAGCCCTGATGCACCAGTGAAGGGAAAGAGAGCCATCTTAGATGCTTTCAAAAGTCGCCCATCGAGGGTAAGCGCTCATTTTGTATGCAATACGGTCGTCGAACTTATCTCTGAGACCGAAGCCAAAGCCGTTAGTAACATTCTATTGGTTTCAGCATCAGGAGATGTGACTCCCGGAGTGGCGACACCTCCACACCTTGTGGGTGCATTCGATGACACATTGATACTCCAAAATGGCGCTTGGCTTTTCCGCGAGCGGATCGGCAGCATTCAGTTACGAATCTTAGCGTGAACATGTTCTGAATCTCACCTGAAAGTGCCTGAACAAGTATGGAATCGTAGAATGAAGCGCACACGTGCATTGCCCCTGGGGCGCATGCTGATTTTCCCCGAAACCATCGTTCGAATATGTTGAAGCTTGCCTAACGGCAGGGCAAGTGGTGAGCTTGCTGGAAGTTCCAGACTGCGATCACTTCCAGATACAGAGATATGACTTCACTGTTTCGCATATCGTTATGTAGAAACTTTATTGCGATGCTACAAAAAATCGCTTATCAATAGAACCAGGGCACTGAGAGTCGCAGAGTATCAGGAAACTATAGGACAGCAACCGCACGGAAGCGTAGGTCTATCTTAGACAGTACATGGCGGGGTCTGCCCTTCTATAGAGGCTACCTCTATGTACGAACCTAAAGGACTGAGTCCCATCGAAAAGCTGTTCTACAGACCCATTGAGGCGGCAATTCGCTGGTGCGACTTAATCGCTCATGAGACTGAGATTTTACAGTTCGAATGGGATATGCCGGATCGACTCCGCCACGCTTTTCCGCAATGGCCACGCTTGTACGCAAACTTAGAAAAGATTCTGGATGCCATTCGAAATCAGGAAATACCTTACGGAGCCTTAGGGATCACGGTTCCTCCTGGCATACAAATCGATCCCAGATTGCTTACCGTTAGGCATTCAGACTTAAAGCGGTGGATGCTTTATTACCATCCAGACCAGCGACCATCTTTTCTCTTTCATAAAAACGTAGCTGATCAAGAAACGATCCACTACAGCACCTACTTGATTTTGCAGGCAGATCGAGATGCCCTACAAATACAGTTAAAAGCTACCGAGGCCAAGCTTCAATCGCTGATCAGCGACCTAAACGCTACGGGAATGGAACTTGAGAGTCTCCGCGTGCTTGCCGAAAACAAGCAGCAGCTCAGCGACAACAGCAGAGCCAGCTTCCTCAACGTTATCGGAGCGCTGGTCAATATCATGCTGGGTTCGTCAAGGGGAGGAAGAAAGCATTCAATCTTCGATAGTCAGGCTTCTATTGTCGACTCTATAACCGCGCACTACGGCGGCGTCACGGGACTGAGCAAGCGCTCACTGGATGAAAAATTTGCGGCCGCCAGACGCAGCCTCGCTGAGGCCAAAAGATGAGCATTGCAATGCAATTACTTCACTTGCATTGCAATGACTCCCTCGCTTTTCTGATATTCAATCAGGTCACTTCCCACCACGCGCCAGGCGGCGCCAGGAGTGACCAACATGACATCCGTCTCGCCCGCTGACAGCCCTCAACCACCTGCTGACCGTCACATCATGCGGCGCGACGAAGTGGAGCGGAGAACCGGCTTCAAGCGTGCGCACATCTATAACTTGATGAAGGAAGGTAAATTCCCTCAGGCCAAACGCATTGGACTGCGCGCCGTCGGCTGGGACTCACGGGAGATCGAACGATGGATCACTGAGCGTTTGGCGCAGCAGGTCTGATGCCATGCGTGTGGTCTCGGTGGTGTCCACCAAAGGTGGAGTAGGCAAAACCCCAGTGGCTGCCAATCTCGGCGGTCTGCTGGCGGATGCTGGTCTACGCGTCCTGTTGCTCGATCTGGATATTCAACCCACTCTCTCCAGCTATTACGCTTTGAACCAGAAGGCTGACGCAGGTGCGTACGAACTCATTGCGCTCAACCAGACAGATCCTGCGCAGATAAATTCCACGACGGTGGTTGCCGGTCTGGATCTGATCCTCTCGAACGACGACCACGGCCGACTGAGTACTTTGCTGATGCACGCCCCTGACGGGCGATTACGGCTGCGCAATCTGCTCGACGATTTCCGCCCTCGTTATGACCTGCTTTTGATCGACACCCAAGGCGCACGCAGCGTGCTGCTGGAGATGGCCATTCTCGCCTGCGATACAGCCCTCTCCCCCATCACACCGGAAATGCTAGCCGCCCGCGAACTGCGCCGCGGCACTTTGAGGCTGTTCGGTGAGCTCGAGCCATTTCGCCACCTGGGCATCACGCTGCCACTGTTACGACTGCTGCTGAACCAAGTAAATAGCATCCGAGTAGACACGCGAATGATCATCCGTGGCTTACATGACGCCTTTACTGGGGCTCCCAACGTCTCTGTCCTAGACACAGTAGTTCCAGACCGAGTGGCTTATCTCAACGCCGCCTCCCTTGGCCTACCTGCCCACCGAATCGAGATTCGCCAGTCAGGTCAACGACGCTCACGACCAGCGCTGGAAACCATGCAAGCTCTAGCCATCGAATTGTTTCCAGAATGGCGTGAACTGATTTCTAAAGTGAGCAGATACGCAGAGGTTCGATAAGGCGAATCCCGAAACCGGTGTTTCCCCCCAGGCCATTTTGTTTGTTCAAACTTGAGGCCAACAGCGTTGGCGAGGAGTCTTTTAATGTTGGATCAGTTTCCCATCATCGTTCAGCCATCCATTCGACAAGATCATCCACCTAGCGAGGAATACTGCACCGTGGTCTTTCGCCTGCAGCGTGGGAGATCGGTCATGGGTTGGTTTCTCGCGGCACTGTCTCGGTATTTCGAAGGTTCGAGAACAGCCGAGATCGTTAAGTTCGAGGTCGGTGACCATTTGCGTAACAGGCGTTAACTGAGGCTTTTCCAATGAAGAAGCTCAGTCAGGAGGAGATCATCGACAAACTGCACCAGGACCATTTTCCTCGGGGTCCAGAATTGGAGCGACTGTCCGATCCGGTCATTGACACCCCCATGCTGGTCACGCTGGAGCAACTGAGGCCCTACGAACACAACCCACGCTTCATCCGCAATCCACTTTATGACGACATAAAAGCCTCGATCCGTGAACGCGGGCTGGATCAACCGCCGCCGATTACCCGTCGCCCGGGTGAAACCTATTTCATCATCCGCAACGGCGGTAATACGCGATTGGCGATTCTCGGCGAGCTATGGCAGGAAACCCACGATGAGCGCTTCTTTCGCATTCATTGCCTGTTCCGGCCCTGGAGCAATGAAGTCACCACCCTACTCGGCCATCTGGCCGAAAGCGATCTGCACGGCCAGCTCACCTTCATCGAACGTGCTCTGGCTGTAGCCAAACTCAAGACCATGCTCGAACCAGATGGAGCAACGCTCTCGCAACGCGAGCTGGCACGACGTCTCGCCGCTGGGGGCTACCCCATTTCACAGTCGCACATCAGCCGGATGCTCGACACCCTCGAATACCTACTGCCCGCCATTCCACAAACCTTGTATGCCGGATTGGGTAAACCCAAAATTGAACGCCTGATTGGGCTGCGTAGCCAGGCTGAACAAACGTGGAATCGTTATCCGACCGATGCCATTGCGTTTCCCGAGTTTTGGCTCGACACCTTGGGCCAATTTGATGCCGCTCCCGAGTCCTTCGATCTTGAGAAAATACAGGATGAACTGCTCGAACGCATGAGCCGCTTACTCGGACAGACCTACCGCATGTTGGCGCTAGAGCTGAGCGACACACAGCGTGGCATCCGGACGCCCGATGTTGTCGTTACGCCCACGGGGCCGGGGGCTGAAGAAGCCACCACAGGCCGTCTCTCACCCAAATCAACTGAGATCAGAACCCAGACCGAAACAGCGCAAGAGGAGCCGCTCACACGGTCCGAAGTGAATGTCCCACCAGCAGCAGTCAATCCTCCGTCACGAGTCCAGCAGATTCGCGAACAGATTGATCGCGACACCGCCCCCGAACCAGCACCAACCGTCGAAACCTGCACGATCGACGATATCTGGTTCATCGCCCCAACACTGGATACCCCCGAGCAGCTGCGATTTGCCATATCTGGACTGGCTCGAGAAATGGCGGCCTATGCCGGACATCCCGAGAGCATCATCGATCAGAAATGTGGTTTGGGCTTCGCCCTCAACATGGAGCAACTGGATCTTTCGGCGCCTCGTGCAACCGGCGTTCACCTAATGCTCCTTGCCCTACTGCGCGCTCAAGACGAAGTGAACTGGGAAGATCGCAAGCAATTGCCCTCAGCCCTGTTCGGCCAACTGCTATTGGGGGTGTATCAACTCCCGCTGACAGATCGTCCCGCTGTGGACGTAGGACTGGAGCGATTGCCCGACGCTCTACTGATAAAACTGTATCGCCTCATTCGCTTAGCCCGGCGCCTGATCGACTTAACGCTTACCCCTGAAGACGACTCACCAAGGGAGCTGCCATGAACCTGTCCTTCAACGTGCTCAACCAGGCCATGTTGACCCAGGTCCTTCACGAGGTGCGCCTGGGCAACCTCCAACGCTGCAAGGCACTCGGACTGGGTGAAGAGGACATCTACCTGCTGCAATCTTTGCCGCCTACCACGCTGTCACGCCTGGCCCATGCCACCGTCCCCTGGGTTGAGGTCAAGATTGATTCGCCAGTGCTACATCGTTTGATCGAGCAGGCCGAACGCGACGAGCAGAATGAGCGCTTGATCAACCGAGCGCTCAAGCTTGGAGCCAGCAGTACCATCATGTATAAGTGCTTCGGCTTGGCACATTCGGAAACCGCCCTACGCCGACGCCTGCTCAAGATAGAGACCCGTAAGGGGCGCCCACAGAACTTGAGTGAAGCGCAGGAACACGCGCTCTGGCAGCGTTGGTGCCAGCTACGCGCTGAGGACGGTGCTGAGGATCAGCTCGACGCCATGATGATGTTGGCGGAGGAGCAACAGATCAGCTTGACCATTGTTTGGCAGCAGATCGACCAATACAGCAACGGAACATGAAATCCGCCCCCTACAGTCGCTGGCAGCGAGTTCTGAAGCAATGCACCCAGCAGTTGAGTGAACGCTGGCCTGCACGTCCGAGCACTCAACCACCCTCCAACCAGACTCTACAGGCTGGCTTTCTGTTCAGCGGCCAATCACACGAAGTCGTGCCGCGTCGCCTGCTCCTGGATTGTCGGCTGACTCCTCTGGAACGCAACGCATGGCAAGTATTTCGACTTATGCTGCAAGGCCAGGGAGTAGTCACACCACGTTATGAAGATCTGCAACCTTACCTGTCCAGCGTACCCTATGGTGTATCAGCCTCCCGTGAAACCATCGCTCGCGTCTTGACGATGCTCAGGCTGACCCGCTGGCTCAGCTTGGTGAGCCGTGGCCGCGATCAACTCAGCGGGCGCCTACAAGGCTCTCTGTATGTCCTGCACGATGAACCGTTAACACCCGCCGAAGCCATGGAGCTGGATCAAGATTACCTAGAGCTAGTCGGACATGCCCTCGATCATGCAACCAAGGCTGTGCGTATTGTCGCGCAGCACATTGTGGAAGATATCCGCCAAGACACGGATATCGATCAGGGTCGACTCCCTACCCGATTTGAGCACTGGGGCGAACACTGGACACCGCAAGAATGGGATCAGATAACCGATGAAGCGTTACACGATTCCGAAATGGGTGGCGACCGCAGCGTTCGGAATCGTGTGAGACCTCGTTCGGATTTCGAACCGGGCCTGAACGCCAATGTTTCCGGCACAGTTCGGAAACCGAACGCCGCCTGTACTGTATTAAAAGAAAGTACTTGTACTGTACCGCGCGCGACCCCAACGGTGGATAACCTGCATTGGCCCGATCCGCTGCACTTGAGCCCAAACGAACGTCAGGCCGTCGCCGTGGCGCTAAACAAGCTCAAACCAGCGGAACGGCAGGCAGTGCTCAACGAAGCGGGCGCACGATGTGCGGCCGGCGGTATCCGTAAGCCAGCGGCGTATCTGATGGGCCTGGTCCAGCGAGCGCTGAAAGGCGACTTTCGTCCTTGGGCAGGTCAGGCTGAATCGTTACCCATTGCAGAACCGCCACCCGACCCTTCACGCCGAGCAAGGAAACAGGGCGAACCCGCCTCTGCCCTGGCCCAGGCGTGCCTGAATGAGTTGCGCCAGCTGCGCGTCAAACGCCCTGGACGTCAGTAGATTTGATGCCACTGGCATCATTGTCGAGCGTCTCAGAAATTAGCCGTCTCGAACCAAACCGAACAGATCGCATTCAGCTTTTTGGCTGTCCTTGGCCTTCATCTGTCGCAACGTCCTCGTCCAAGCCTATGCGAGGACAACACCGTGGCCGATCACTACCAACTCAACCTGGGCTCATTGCGCAGCAGCATCACCCTGACACTGCACACTCACCACGCCGCCCGTATCTGGCAAGGTAGAACCGCACGTGAAGGCGTCCATTCGATCATGGGCATGACCGGCTACATCAGTGTCACCAACCTGATCAAACAAGCCGCAGCGCAGGACGACCCTTACGCCGACTGGGCGATCGTGCAGCTCGAAGAAAAACTGATGCGAGCCAAGGCTGGGATGCTGGAACTGACCCAGCAGTTGGATCGGATCAGACAGGACCTGCCGACGCAGATCGACATGAGCGATAACCTCAATATCCACCCGGTCACCTTGCCCTTGTATATCGGTAGCCAACTGGGGTTTCTCGCCGTCTACCTGCTAACTGACTACGACACCCTGGTGCGCCACATCCTGTTGGCCCATCACACCGCCTTGATCGGTCGTAGAGACATGGAAGCCTGGATCGACGACGGTGCCCATTTGCTGCGCAGCTTGTTTGGCCAGGCGCAGCGCTATCGACTTGCAGGTGTCACACGCGATGACATGGCCGCAAACAATGCCCGCGCCATGGCGGCCATGGAGAAGTTTGGATTGCCCCCCACGGACATCCTTGAGGGACATCGCCGTTCCCAGTTCGCGCCACCGATCATTCGTCGTGGCGCTGTGACAGTGGATGACGCTGATGCGTTGGGGGAGAACGCGGTAGAGCCATCTGAGACAGTAGATGAGCCGGAGGACGAAGCATGAAGCGCATTAGCTCGACTCAGCCAATCCCCCTCGAAACACTCACACCGGATGCCTATCGACAGCTCGAACACGCTGCCTCCCTAAAAGGCCTTTTAAAACCTTTTAAGGGTAAGGGGGAGCTGGAACACCTGGCGCAGATGGCGAGGGAAATCGAGGCGCAGTTGTATCACCTGATGGAGGCTGTGGTGCAGCAAGCCGGACAACCTCCCTACTCACTGCTGGATATTCGATTGGTGCTGCAGAACACCAGTGCAGGCAGCACCTTTTTGCGTTGGCGTACCCGTGACTTCGCTCGTATGGGGGTTGCGGTCTGGGAACGCCAAGTCTCCAACAAGGCCTTGCCGCAAACCACACGCGAGGGATTGCACCGTTTCGAATACGAGCGCATTGCGCTGAACTTGCAGATGAGCGTGGTGCATTCGCTCTACCGCCAGGCATCGACCTGCGCGATCAAAATGGCCAGTGCCGAACGGCTGCTGCGCCAACTCACAACCGCAGTGGAGGTATCAGGATGAGTACTTTTTTTGTCGGCGAAGGCAACATTGGCAGTGCGCCAGAGTTCCAGGAATTTTCATCAGGCAATGACGAGCCACGGCGTTTGCTACGGCTGAATGTGTACTTCGACAACCCGGTGCCACGCGAGGGCAGCTTTGAAGATCGGGGCGGCTATTGGGCACCAGTTGAGCTCTGGCACCGCGAGGCAGAACACTGGGGCACGCTGTACCAGAAAGGCATGCGCGTGCTAGTCGAAGGCCGCACAGTGCGCGATGTGTGGGAGGACAGCGAAGACAATGCGCGGGTTACCTTCAAGATAGAGGCCCGTCGAGTCGGCATCCTACCCCACCGGATACACAGCGTGGTCATGCCGGAACGACCCAGTGAACCGGCCTCATCTGCGGCAGATGCTGGGCAAACTACAGACCATGCCAGGTCGTCTGCGTCGAAGTCCAAAAAGCGCAGAGACCCGCCGTCTCCAGGTTGACGGAAATTAGGCATAAAAAATGCGCCTACGCGAAGTTTCTGGCCATTATTACTCACTGCTCGTGAAGATCCGCCTTACTGCCCACGCCACACCTAGGCCCGGCCTATCCATGTCTGCCTTTATCTACAAATATGAGGAACCTGTCATTCAGGTTTCTCATATCTCACTACCGTTGTTTTCAACAACGCTGCTCCGAACTCAATCCGGAGCAGCTCTATGCGCCTCTTTCTCTGTGAGAAACCCTCCCAAGGTCGTGATATCGCCAAGGTTCTTGGAGCCACCCGACGCGGTGATGGTTGCCTGATCGGGATCGACTTAACCGTCACCTGGTGTATCGGCCATCTGCTGGAGACGGCCCCACCCGAAGCCTATGGCATTGAGTACAAGAGCTGGTCATTGGATCATCTACCGATCATTCCCACTCAGTGGCAAGTGCAGGTCAAACCAAAAACTGCGGCACAGTTCAAAGTCATCAAACGCCTACTCAACGAAGCTAGCACCGTCATCATCGCCACCGACGCCGATCGCGAAGGAGAGATGATTGCCCGCGAGTTACTGGAGCTCTGCAATTACCGAGGCTCCGTCCAGCGCCTATGGCTATCCGCACTCAACGAGGCATCGATTCGCAAAGCACTGTCCTCCTTGAAGTCTGGTCAGGAGACCTTGCCGCTCTACCACTCAGCCCTTGCCCGCAGCCGCGCTGACTGGCTGATCGGCATGAACCTCAGTCGTCTGTTCACCCTCCTCGGACGGCGGGCAGGTCACGACGGGGTCTTGTCGGTCGGACGCGTCCAGACACCCACGTTACGTCTGGTGGTCGATCGAGATCGTGCAATTGCCAGCTTCGTCTCGGTGCCCTACTGGGAAGTGGATGTGCACCTGTCCTCAATGGGACAACCATTCATCGCGTCGTGGCTACCACCCAGCTCAGGGAGTGACAAGGCCGGCCGTTGCCTACAGCAGGCGCTTGCCAGTCAGACCGTCGAAGCGATCTCCAGCAGTAAAACCGCCACAGTACTCTCGCTGCAGACTGAGCATTTGCGCGAGGCACCGCCCCTTCCCTTCGACCTCAGCACACTGCAAGAAGTCTGTTCACGCGAGCTGGGGCTTGGCGCTCAAGAAACCCTGAACATAGCCCAAGCCCTATATGAAACGCACAAAGCCACCAGCTATCCGCGCAGCGATTGCCGCTATTTGCCGGAGAGTATGTTTAACGAGGTACCCACAGTTTTCGATGCCCTGCTCAAAACGGATCCCGCGCTACGACCTGCGCTCGGAAGCCTCGATCAATCATTGCGCTCACGCGTTTGGAACGATGCCAAGGTCACCGCGCACCACGCCATTATCCCCACCACCGAGCCGGTGAACCTAGCGCGGATGTCTGAACAAGAACGCCAAGTCTACGAACTGATTCGCAGCCACTACCTGGTGCAGTTTCTTCCACATCATGAGTTTGATCGGACCCAGGTCGAACTGGAATGTGGCGAAGAACGATTGACTGCTGTGGGCAAACAGATTCTGGTCCAGGGCTGGAAAGGCCTGCTCTACGAACACACCGAAGAGGATGAGGCCAGTCACAAGTCCCAAGTCTTACCGATCTTGCAGCAGGGTACCCAATGCGCCGTGGACGACGTCGAACTCAGGTCCATGCGCACTGCCGCTCCCAAACCTCTCACCGAGGGCGATCTGATCAAGGCGATGAAAAATGTGGCCAAGCTGGTCAACGACCCACGCCTGAAACAAAAACTTCGGGACACCACCGGTATCGGTACCGAAGCAACACGAGCCGGCATCATCAAGGGATTGATTGAGCGCGGTTATTTGCTAAAGAAAAAACGCGCCTTGATGGCCTCGGCAGCGGCCCATACCCTGATCGAAGCTGTACCCGTTGCGGTCGCGGATCCGGGTATGACCGCGATCTGGGAGCAGGCCCTGGACGAAATCGAAGCGGGGCGATTGACCCTAGACGCGTTCGTCGCCAAGCAAGCGAATTGGATAGCGCAACTGGTCGCACGCTGCGGTTCACTTACTTTAGCCATGTCTATCGAAGCCGGTCCGGTCTGCCCCATTTGCAATACCTCAATGCTCAGGCGTAAGGGAAAATCAGGGCCGTTCTGGTCATGCTCGCACTATCCGGACTGTAAGGGCACTGTGCCGATCAGAAAAGATACGCGTCGCCCGTGAAGCGTCATTGGAGATCAACATGAGATTGGGGCGCTGAAGGATCAGTGCATCATTAACGGCGGCTGATCCCTCTCCAACTCACTTAGTGGTTGTCCAATTTCACGGGCCAAGGCGAGACCTGTCGCAATCCATATCTGCCCCAGTTCGTTGAACGCTTCCAGGTGAGCAGGATCTTCGTTGAGCCAATGGACCAGGCTGTCGAAATGCTCGGGATTCTCAGGGCAATCATGAATCTTGATGAACAGCTCCAGTGTTCGATCCCAGATCCGATCCATAACATCCTTGCTCTCCTCTTCCATGCTCAACCAATCCTCAGCTTGTCCTTATCAGACCGTTCATTCTCACTGGCCATCTTGGAGTCTGATCCTGGAGGAACAGAACCCTCGTCGTATTACACAGCTATTTCAGCCAATATAACAACCTTTAAAGTCGATACTCAACCTTTAAGGATGTTCATGTCAGCGGGTCTTTGCTCAACCATTCGGGTTGAACTGGAGAACTCATCACTTGGCACATAAACATCCAACCCAAGCCCAAATTGGGCGCATGATCGCGAAGCACCGCACCCAGCGTAATCTGACCCAGGAAGAGGTCGCTGAACGCTTAGGAATCGGTAGCGAAGCCATATCGCGCCTGGAGCGAGGTGTAGTGGAGCTTTCTGTCGTTAAGCTGATGCAACTAGCGGACATCTTCGACTGCCGGGTGGATGAACTGTTGAGGGAGTCGAGCAATCGACCCGATGACCAAGGCCAGATAATCGCGGGGCTGCTGAGCGGACTTAAGGAAAAAGACCGCGCTTTTATCCTGGCTACCGTCGAACAATTGGCTGCTCATCTCGCCACTAAGTGAGCTCATTCACTCGCGTTCGTCATAGGCTCTGAAGGATGTCTTCTGCCTTGACGACATCCCACCCTCTCTGCTGTAGTGCCTCAGGATCATCGCCAACGGCGACCCAAGACCGATTCGCTCCGGGCAGCTCGGTCGGACTCCTGGAGTTCGGAGCCTTCTCTTCCGCGGAATTTCATTCCCGCTTTGTGCTCGACCTGATCGCAGTAGCGGATGACCACTGTTGCCTCTACCAGGCAATAGTGGTCATCCGCTTCAGCGATCGTATTCAGTCCCGGAGCTCGCCGGGGAAACACTGGGCACCCTTTGTGCGCGGATGCGTGCCAGCATGTCCCGACCCAGGCCACGACAAGGGTCGATTGGCGAATCATGGCGCAGTTAAATCAAGTTTTGCGAGGAGCTTGTCGACTGCATCAGACCGCCTAAGGTGGCTTTTCTGTTCGTTGCCCGGCACTCTGCCGGGCTTCGCTTTTCCGCTGATTGCCTCTCCCGCAATCTTACTAAATCGGTCTATGGCGCCTTGAAACTTCCTGGTGACAGTTCCATACAAGGAACAAGGACACGTCCAGGCCAATCTAGACTGTCTGAAACTTAAAGATCTGCCCGTTTGTTTGCTGCCAAAGACATTTGTTGGGGATAGTACCGCCAGGCTTGTTCAACCGAGATGTACTCATTTTTAATATCGTCCTGGATCGCCTCAAGGCTCCGTCTATGAGCCGAGCCCCAGCCACCGCCGTTGGCGGTGACCAGACGCAACAAATCCCCTTTTTGAAGCGCCACACGATTGGCTCTACTGAATCGCTCCGTTTTCCCTTGTATACGAATGACCTCAGCAAAATTGCATGAGCCTTCCTGCCCCTCATCAACCCCCCATGGCGGAGTAGAACCTCGCCCGAAAAATGTCGAGACCCATGCCTTGGGTGACAAGATTCGATAATCGAGCATCACGCCTCTTCCGCCACTGTGACGACCCGCCCCACCCTCTTCGTGATGAAATCCATACCGCTCGACCAGCACTTCGTAACAGCGCTCCGTCAGCTCTACCGGAATGTTGCTGGTTTCACCGTTACCGACGCAAAACTGACCGCTCTCCCCATCCTTGTCATGGCCCGCTCCCCAACCGCCTACCAATGGCTGGACCAATAGATATTCGTCATTGGTAATAGAATGCCGACCGTTCAGGACCATTGAGCATACGGAACCAAGTTGCCCGGCGATCAAGCGATCCGGCAGCAATTGCGCCAGTGCCCGGCGCAACACATCGGCGGCCGCAACCATCGACTCGAAGTACGCTGACACCGGCGCCGGGCGCTGAGCCGTGCAGATAGTGCCGGGAGGGCAGATCACTTCGATTGGGCGGAAGCACCCGGCATTAGCTGGAATCCCTGGCCGGACGACCCCCATAAACACTTCACGCACGGCGGACTGAAGACCGCACAAAGTATTGTTGATCGGCCCTTGTGCCTGCAGGCTTGAGCCGGTGAAGTCAGCAATGAAGCGGCCCTCACCTATTTCCACCTCGACCTTTACCGTGAACGGCCCGTTGCCTAGACCATCCTCATCAATGACATCTTCGGCATGAAAGGTCCCCTTAGGAAGACTCTCAAATGCCGCCAACACCATCGCTTCACCGTGTTCCAGCAACCGTTCGATGGCATCAAGAGTGGTTTCTTCACCGTATTTAGCCACGATCGACAGAAGTCGACGCTCCCCTACGCGCAAGGCGGCGGCGCAGGCATGCAAATCGCCAAGGGTCATGTCTGGCAAGCGTACATTGGCCGCAATCATGTCTACCACGGCCTGATTGATGCGCCCCCGGTCATAGATCCTTACAGTAGGAAACTGCAAACCTTCCTGATAGATCTCTGTCGCATCTGAGCTGAAACTGCCAGGGTCTTTCCCGCCAACCTCAGTCCAGTGTGCCTTGTTGGCGGTCCAGGCTATTAATCGCTCCTCATGGAACACCGGCATGATCATCGACACGTCGGAAAGATGCGTCCCGCCGCCGCCGTATGGGTCATTTGTGATGAACATGTCGCCCGGAAGAATGTCAGCCGGAGAGAATTTTTCCATCACGCTACGCACTGCGCCATCCAGCGTGCCGATGAAGCCCGGGATCCCGTTGCCTTGTGAAATCAATTGCCCACGTGCATCGGTGAGGCCGATGCCGTAATCCAGCGCCTCATAAATGATTGGGCTCATGCTGGTGCGCTTGAGGGTAATGAACATCTCTTCACCGATAGCAACCAAGGCGTTTTTGATGATCTCGCGTGTAAACGGGTTGGCGTTATTCATGCCAGAACCTCCTGCACATTGATGTGGATATGAAGGCCGCCGTATATATCGACCTCAAGCCGATCACCCGGACGAACCACCGTGGTCGTGGTCGCTTCTTCTATAATCGCCGGGCCATCTATCTGCATGCCACTGAGTAAGGCCGTACGCTGGTAGAGCGGTGTTTTAATCGATTGTTCAGGTTCGAACTCGACCCAGCGTCTTCCACTCAGTGCGTTTTCGGCAGTACCCGAAATACTCACGCCAATGGGGGCCATAGGTGTTTTAGGTACAGAACCAAACGCCACCAGATGGAGGTTGACTATCTCCACAGGTAAGTCCAGACGGAAGGTATAAGCCTGCTCGTGTCGAGCGTGAAAACGCTCAAGTATCGGCAGTAAATGCGGCTCCTCGAGGGCGACCTTGACGGTGTGTTCCTGTCCGGCGTATCGCGCGTCAATGTGCCATTCGAAACGAAGCTTTTCGCGAGACATTCCATCGTTATCAAATTCTGCTTCAGCCTTTGCCTCGAGCGTGGCGAAGGCTTCGACCAGATGCGGCAAGCTCTCGTCGTCGAGCCGTTGAAGATGGGTTTGGATGTAATCGCGGCGTGAGTCGAGCATCAGCATGCCCCAAGCAGAAAAGACTCCGGCGAATGGCGGAATGATGACTTTCGGAATCCCCAACTCAGCAGCCAGAGCACAGGCATGCAGTGCCCCGCCGCCACCGAAGGCCATTAAGGCGAAGTCGCGCGGATCGTGACCACGATTGACCGAAATCAGCTTGAGTGCGTTGACCATGTTGGCGTTGGCGATCTGTAGTACACCGTGCGCCAGGAGCTTGGGTGATACACCGATCCGTTCGCCCAGTTGAGCAAAAGCCCTCTCCACGGCGCAGGTATCCGGCGTGATTTCCCCACCTGCAAAGCCGTTCGGGTTGATCCGACCGGTATAAAGATTGGCATCCGTTGTAGTTGGCGCCACTCCACCTCGCCCATAGGCAACAGGGCCAGGAGTCGAACCGGCACTTTGAGGTCCCACCCGCAAGCTGCCCGCTGCATCGATCCAGGCCAGACTGCCTCCGCCGTTACCGATTTCAACGATATCAACCACCGGAGTCATTATCGGATAACCGGCACTGACAGCCGTTTTCTCAATGACGTAATCGTTGCTGATTTCCACTTGGCCCTGATGGATGAGAGAGCACTTGGCAGTGGTACCGCCGATATCCAGTGCCAACAATTGGTTTTCGCCAATCAACTGGCCGTAAGCCTGAGCCCCAAGGATGCCACCGACCGGGCCGGACTCCACCAGGCTGATCGGGTCCTGCTTGGCGGCGTTGACTGGAGAGATTCCGCCGTTGGATTTCATGATGAACGGAACAGGTTGGAGGCCACTGTCTGACAGATGCCTGGACAGGTTATCCAGATAGTCCCGAGTAGCGGGCATTACATAGGCCGATAACACAGTGGTATTGCTACGCTCGTATTCACGTAGGGCACGGCTGACCTGATGCGACGCAATTACCGCGACCTGCGGCCAGAGTTGTTTCACGGCGGTCATCAACTGTTGCTCATGCACCGGGTTGCAATAGGCATGCAGCAGGCAGATCGCAATAGCTTCAACGCCCTCCTCGCGTAAGGTATCGAGCATTGTCGGCAGGGTTTTCAAATCCAGCTCGGTGATTACCTCGCCGCGATAATTCAAGCGTTCACAAATCTCGAGGCGTAGATGACGCGGGACGAAAGGTGGCGGCTTGCGGTAGTAGGCGTTGAATATATCCGGCGTGTTGCCACGAGCGATCTCTAGCACGTCACGGAATCCACGGGTGGTGAGCAAGGCTGTTTTAACGCCTTTGCGCTCAGTCAACGTATTGATCACCACTGTGGAGCCGTGGGCAAAAAATGCTATGTCGGCATAACTGACACCGCTTTTTGCAACGGCATTGAGCAAGCCTTGTTCGAAATCAGGCGGCGTGGTGTCGACCTTAACCGCATGGATCACGCCGTTCTCTAGGTAAACAAGATCAGTAAAAGTGCCACCGATATCGGTAGCCACACGAATGGTCATAGGTCCTCCGGCGTAACATTCAAATCAAACCGGCAGGCGAGCCTGCCGGTTCCTGGGGCATCAGAACGTGTGAGAAATGGCGAATATCAATCGTCCGTCGTTACGTAGGTATTCACCACTGTTGGCAAAACGGCCCGACAAGTCGGTGTCGACCCAGCTCAATTTCGTATTCACCGGGCCAAAGCTGCGTTTCAGAGCGATCTCCCAGTTTGTGTATTCGTGGCCGCCAGTGACCTCACTGTCGCGGAAATACTCGCCGTAGGAATGTCCGGCCAAGAATGTCAGATCGATTTTCAGCGGAAGATTGAAGGTGTAATCAGCCGCCACGTAGCGGGACGCCTTGGACGAACTGATTAAATCGTTGGAGTAGTAGTAATAGGCATTGAAGTTGCCGTAGCCGAGGCTGAATCCAACTTCTGGATAATCGATGTTGTAGTTAGTCGACGGAAAATAGTAGTAGTAGCCAATCACGCCATAACGCAGCCCGTTTTCCAACTGACCGTTATAGCCACCGTAGAGATCGACCTCGACATTCGCGCCATCGTCGTAGGGATCGCCGCTCTTGAAACTATCGGTGCTGGAAACCCAGGTGCCAACAAATGCACCGCTTTCGGCGGTCCAGTCCAGACTCATGCTCAAGGCCGGTTTTTTACCGGAATAACCGATACCGCGGGTTTGATATTCGGAGGTCAATGCAAGCGTACTGGAGACTTCTGCATGAGCAGCACTGCTGAATGTCAGCACCGCCAACAACACGAATCGAATGATTTTCAAAGGATCTGCTCCTGAACTTTTAGGTTTTTTTATGCGTTACGGTTGGCAGAAAAAGGACAAGACGAGCCTGTCTAAAACTTTCTTTTTAGGTATTCACTGAAAGATGGGCACGGCTTCGCTCGGGACGAGTCCCGGGTCACAGGGTTGGCTTAAGGGGCGAGTTTGCTAACGAGATAACAGGGACGCAGAAACGGGGTGCAACCTGCAAAGCATCAGGTACGCCACAAGTGCAACCAGCAGCGAATCTAGCGTGGGTTGCGAAGTCAATGTCCACCCTTCAAAGGATGTCATCCAAGCGACACCGCTGGCTAATGCCCAACTGAGCAGCGCAGGCCAGCCAAACGCTGCTGATTGCATCAGAGCCTCGACGTTATAGCGCTGGCGACGCATCAGGAAAAAGTCTGTCACATATATGCTCGCCAATGGTGGAATCACGATGCTCAACGCCATGACGAAATCCAGGAAATGCGTCATGAATCCACCCACCGCCAGTGCAGTCGCGAGCAGACTTCCACCTACCGTCAATTTCCAGCTTGCGGTACGGCTAATCGTCGCCAGTGTTAGCGTCGCGGAATAAAGATTAGCGGTGTTGGTAATCCAAGTGGAGAACACCAGTACCGTCAGGGCCGGCAACAACACGCCCAGACTTGCCATGATCAGCATGATTTCGGTTTGATTGGTGATGATCGACAGCAAACCGCCGATGATCAGCACGAAGGGAAAGCCTACGGCCATACCAAGGATGGCGATCAACGCATCTTTTTCCGTACGGGCATAGCGGGTGAAATCCGGCATCAGTACCGGTGTGAGAATGACCATGCCGATAGTGCTGGCGATGGCCAGTGCGAGGCTATCACCAGCCCCCATGAAGCCCGCAAGTTGGCCCGACGACGCCCGCTGCAACCCTAGATAAAGCGCAAACAGCATGAACAGCGCCATTAGCGGCACCGAGTAAATTGACAAACGATCCAGGCCACGCAATCCGTAAATGGCCATGAGTGTCATCAGAACGCTGCCCCATATACAGTGGACCCACGCAGGTGTGCCTAGACCCCAGGCGCTCTGCAAAGCGCTGGATATGGTGCTGCCGAAGATATCTACCGTAGCGGCATAGAACCCCAGCAACGTGACGGCCATGGTCAGGTTGATGAGCTTTGCACCATGGCGACCGAAGGAAAACTGGAGAATCATGTAGGTACTAAGCCGTGTCCGCACACCGACCAACGCGGTCAATGCACAGAGCAACCCAAGCACTGCGCATACTCCGAAAAAAACCAGCGATGCGGTGGAGAAGCCGACTTTCTGAGTCACATCAGCGCCTAGCCAGAACACTGGCAAGGTCATTCCAATCCCGAAAGTAATGAGCGCCAGGCCGGTCCCGGAAACTGTTTCAGACTGGGGGACGGGTCTGCGATCATACCCGTCAGGAGTTGCTTTTTCTGTGCTGCTCATGCTCGCCCCTATACTGGCAATGTCTGATCTTCCACGATAAGCAGAAGGCAAACTGATTATTAGAATTGCTATGAGGCGCTCGCGAACGCTGGAAATATCTTGCCAGCCCGCCGGGAAATCTAACTGCGCTTTTGCGGGGGCCAGCGAAAATTTTCAACGGTTATTCAATACGAAACTGCAGGTTGTTCGGTGGGACTTGCCTAAGTAACCATCCTGCGACTTCCGACTCCAGATCCGGAGCCAAGGCAACCCAGACACTGCGTTGATAGTCATCGACCCACTGTGCCTCGACCTGGCTCAGCATTCCACGCTCAATCAGTTCATTGGCCAGCGGGGCTAAGGTCAAAATGCGGAAGCCAAAAAAACCGGGATGCTTCTCGACTTCAACCACTTCATAGAGATTCTCGATACGAATACCTAGCTCACCGGGCAGATAAACGCCTGGTTCAATGGATGTCACCATCCCTACTTGAAGAGGCACCGCACTGGCGTGGGTCGCAATTCTGTGTGGTCCTTCATGCACATGCAGGTAGCTGCCTACTCCATGCCCCGTGCCATGGGCATAGTCCAAACCTTCGCGCCACATCACCTGACGCGCAACGCTATCGAGCTGTTGACCACTGGTTCCCTTGGGAAAGATGCAAGTCGCCAAGGCAATTTGTGCGCGCAAAACGGTGGTATAGAGAAACTGCTGCCTTGCGGTGGGGGAACTGCACGCCAACACCCGGGTTACGTCGGTGGTACCTTGCGGGTATTGGCCACCGGAAT
The DNA here is from genome assembly GCF_030687595.1 of Pseudomonas sp. FP2300. Classification (NCBI taxonomy): domain Bacteria; kingdom Pseudomonadati; phylum Pseudomonadota; class Gammaproteobacteria; order Pseudomonadales; family Pseudomonadaceae; genus Pseudomonas; species Pseudomonas sp. FP2300. Next base: position 2,534,656 of record NZ_CP117440.1, on the reverse strand, counting down.
CGATAAGCAGTAGCTCCCCTCTTTTCAGTTTTGCGGCCCGCCCTGGTTTGGGCAGGTAATGCGGCTGCGCAGCATTGGCGCCGGCAGCAGCAATGGTCTCGAAACTCACGCCGCGGTAATCAGAGTGCAGGTTGCGCCAGCGTTCTAGAGACTCGACTACTGACAGCTCGCTCTGCCCGAGAAACCTTTCGCATCGGTGGTAGAACTCGTAAAGAAACCGGCACAGCGCAAGCCCATCGATACGATGCGCTTCACGACTGCCTTGCAGTTCGGCCACTTGCTTGCAGGCCCGTTGCAAAAGCAGAGGATTCGGCCCATCAGAAATTGAACAGCCTGCTGACTCAAACAAGCGGTAGACAGCTGCCGTGCAACTACGACGATCAATCAATACCCGCCGGAAACCGACGTTAACGAGGTGTTGAATGAGTGTATTCAGCATCTGCGGTGGGCGTATCGTCACCGCCTCTGGCAGCCATCCTTCAGGCAGTTGGAGCCGGGCTGCATCAATAAACCAATCAAGCTTGCCATCGGCGTATAACATCCCGAAGCTGAACGGTAATGGCGCAATAGCAATGTCCTGCCCACGCACATTCAACAGCCAGGCCAACATATCCGGCGAAGGCAGCCACAAAGCATCACACTGTGATTCGCGCAATTTGTCAGTGAGTTGCCCGAGCTTGTCTTCAACAGCAGCACCGGCATATTCAAGTGCCCAGGCAACCACCGGGCTGGCCGACGCTGCGGGACGATCCGACCAGCATTCATCCACTGGATTTTCGAGAGTGTCTTGCCAGATGAAACCCGCTTGCGTAGCCGTAACCTGCCAACGGGTATACTCATCGATGCTGTGCAACCTTGCATCGCAGGCAACGGTGGCACCGGGATGAAGCTGCTCACGCAGCCAGTTGAATAGACTTGTATCGCTCCGTGTCAGCGTATCGAGCTGCGCGCCACACTCCTGGCGGGCCTGCTCCGTATAGCGGCCATCGATCAGTAGCGCGGCACTCTTTTGTGTCAACACGGCCAGTCCCACGCTGCCACTGAAACCGGTCAACCAGAGCAAACGTTCATCGGCAGGCTCAAGGTCCTCATTCAGATAGATATCACTTCTAGGCAATAAAAAAGCGTCGAACTGATGAGTCGCCATGACTGCCCGCACACACGCATAGCGATCCATTACACACCTCGCTGTTGGCGGTAAGCTCGCACAATCGCGATCTCGCCCCCAGGAGGCAAATACTCTTTCTCCCCAGCACATGCCCAGATCGCCTCAACTACCTCCATGCCTGTGCAGACTTGTCCAAACACCGCGAATCCCAAACCATCGGGATGGCGAGCACCTCCATGATCGAAGTGCGGCTGGTCCCCCAGGCAAATGAAAAAATCGCCTTCAGCACTGTTTGGACCATCACGCCCTAACGACAAGCTCCCGTGACGGTGGGTCAGCCCGGTTTGCAGAGTGCTTTCGAGTTCGATCATCGGAAAATTATTTGGGTCCAATGGTCGCGTGCCACCGTGAATGACACTAATGCGCACCGGGTCTTCAGGTTGTTGATTAGACGGACTGACGATGCGAAAAAAGCTGCTGCCGTCATAGCGACCGCTGTCTACATAGGCTAGAAAGTTTGCAGTGCTCAGCGGTGCCTGCTCACCATGCAACTCGACGGTAAAACATCCCAGAACAGTTTCTAGTGTGACGTACATAGGTGTAGACATGGCTGTTCTCCCTCAGGATAAAACCACCATTGTCCGCAAAGAAGACAGCGTAAAAAATCGAGATAACCGGTTAGCGTTGAACATGCTGCGGGATGCCACCGCCCTTACCGCAGATTATGCAGAATGCGTGTGATCATTCACGCCACATCAGGTTTTCCAAAGGATAGCCTGCAAACCATTTGGTTTTATCAAGGATGATACTGCTGCTGATTTTGAGGATATTTGGATTTTCATCCAGAAGCTGCTCACAGAGTGTGTTGAAGTCCGTCACTGTCGAACACGTCGCTAGGGCGATGTAATCAAACTCACCGTCTACCTTAAGGCAGTCAACCAGCTCACGGCGCTTGGCGATGAAACGCTCGAATTGAAGGCGCAAATGTCCCGCGTGATCACGCAGACTGAACATGACATACGCCATGACGTTGATGCAGATTGCATCAATGTCAATCGAAGCCATGTACGCCCGTATATACCCTGCATCCTCCAGTGCCTTAGTCCTTTGCAGACAGGCGCTAGGGGAAAGGTTGATCTTTTCGGCCAACTCTAGATTGCTGATCCGTGCGTTATTTTGCAGATTCTCGAGGATGGCCCGATTGATCCGATCCAGCTTTACTCTTTTCATGCGGCCCTCACCTCAAATCAACGATCAGCCCGACCTCGTACGGGCGGAGGTCTTTATCAGATTGGCATGAGGCCGGTAATCTGGATAGTCCATGACCATCGTATTTCCATTTCGGATCACAAAACGCTGAGACACTGCGTCCAGTCAGGTGCGCTCAAACTATCAAATTTTGCCTCCTTAAAAATGTCCGACCGGTCAACTTCTCGCTTTTTCATTCCAATCACTGCCACTGCGTTCTGGACTAAAAAAAGCGGATTGCAATGCCTTGACGTTCTCCTTTGTCGGGCTTATACAAAAGGCGTAGTTCGCTGTCGTTGGCAGCCCAGGTAGCCAGAACCTTCAAGGCTACGCCACGCTCGTGGTGGTTTACCCAAGTGCGATCAGCATTCGGAGGCTCGCACGATTACCGCTTCAGCGGTGATGAATGCCCACTATCCCCAGATCCGAAAACCACTACTGCGGATCCTCTTCTGCTGCATCGCTATTCCCCAGGCGCATCGTTCTGATCGTCATCGGCTTGCCGGCGGCGTGTCGTTCATCGCCCGCCTTCACCTTACCCACCCTGACGGGGCTCACTTCCCCGTCAGGGGCTGTGCGTCGCCGTTTTCCCTTGAAAGGAGAACCATCATGGCCCACGCCAACCAATCCCAAGAAGCGACCACTTACTTCAATCTGCACACCGTCGGTATTGGCTACCTCAACCGTGTTCGTGAAGTACAAGTCCGCCGCGGCCAGCCATTCATGGCCTGCGATATCGCCGCCCTGCACGGTGCCACCGATGCGGTCGAGTACACCCGCTTCGACTGCAAAGTCGCTGGGGGCGAAGCTGAACGCTTGATTCGTCTCTATATGGACGCCGTCAAAGCCGAGAAAAAGGTCTTGCTGTCGTTCCGTATCGGCGACCTGTGGATCGACCCATTTCTCTATGAGAAAGGCGATAAACAAGGCCAACCGGGCGCTAGCCTGAAAGGTCGTCTGCTGTACATCGACTGGATCAAGGTCAACGGCACGTTCGAATACAAAGCGCCTGCCAGGCAGGAGGCAACAGCACCTGCTGAGCAAGCGCCAAACAGTGAGCCATCCCCAACGTCGGCTGATGCCGAAGCTGAGGATACCGACAACCCAGCGAAGTCCAGGATTGAGCCTGAATCTGCACCCACTCCCCGCACGGCTCGCACGGCCCGCCGTGTCGCCACACATGCTGTTCAGTCCGCCTGAACGATCCGAGATGTTTTACATCAGGCGCTCAATCGAGCGCCTTTTCTTCAATCCGCACAGGAGAACCAGTATGGAATCCTTCTGGCTTTGCGACGACTGCCTCTTCGCTGCGGCTTACGAGGACTACAGCACGTTATCGCTCTACTACACGACGGAGGAGATAGAGAAACGTATCTCCGGTCTCCATCAGGGACTGGTTCGACTAATGCCCATCAGTGCCGACTTCGACCCCGAAACTGGCCGTGGAATAAAAAACCTCTCTCAATTGCCCTGCGACGGTTGTGATTCACACCTACACGGACAACGCCACCGATTCACTCGGCTGTAAACAGCGCGTCATCGGGCAATGCCCGTAACTTACCCACCTCGGGGACACCACTCCCCTCGGGTGTGTACCCCCGGACTGTTCCCATCGGAGGTACCCCATGAGCACCCCACTCACCCTGATTGAAACCTCGGATGTCGAAGCTGATCGTATCGCCCAGGAAAACCGGCTGATCGACGAAGCGCTGGAGATTCTGGATCATCGGCTGTTCACCCGCGGCCCCGGCCTGACTTCACCTGACACCGTAGCCTCATACCTAAAACTGCATATTGCACCACAAGAGCATGAAGTTTTCGGTGTGATTTTTCTCGATGCCCGCCATCGCGTTCTGGCATTCGAGATCCTCTTTCACGGCAGTATCGACGGCGCCAGTGTTTATCCCCGCCAAGTCGTCAAGCGCTCCCTCGCACATAACGCAGCAGCTGCCATTGTTGTTCATAACCATCCCTCCGGTTGCACGGAACCCAGCCTGGCGGATCGTGCCTTGACCGCACGATTGAAAGCGGCGTTGGACTTGATCGAAGTGCGCGTACTGGATCACTTCATCGTCGGCGAAGGTCGTCCTCTCTCCCTTGCCGAACATGGCTGGCTTTAACCCCCCAATAGGCGTCTTCGGACGCCTTATTCATTTCCTCCTGGAGAACCCTCATGAACCCTTCACCCCTACCCCCAGCTCTGGTGGAAACCTCAAACACATTTGCTCGCGGCTACGACAACTTGCATATCGAACGACTGCTACAGATCACCTACGCAAATGACTGCCCTCCCTGCTTTCGCTCCATACACGACTCACAAGCTCATCTACCCGACGATGCGCTGGAACTGTTCCCCTGCCTTTTCAACGATGATTTCGCCTTGATCAGCGAAGGCCAATTCATTCCGGATGAGCTGGATGAATGCTGTCCGTCCACCGGGCTGGTGCGCCAAGTGGTTTACTCCGTGACGGGCGAAATGCTCAACGAACGACATCATGTCGGTGACCTTTACTCCCGGGAAGAAGCCCAAGCCTTGGTCCATCGTTTGAGCTTTGACACAGGACACTACAGTCGAGCCTGGGAGATCAGTACCGCACACCTCACTGAAGATGCATTGCGCTACTTGGAACATCGGGCTGGCAGTTTGAACGCTGGAGCAACCGGACTGCTGTTTGAACCCTTCGCCCTGAGAGACTGCAATGGCCTCGGGTGTAAGCTGATCGGCACGCCCTGGACCGACGAGAACCTGATGAAGATGGAGGGCCGTCCTTACGCATCGCTGAGGCAGGAGCAGCTCGACGCTGGCACACCGGAAGCCCTGGTCAACCTGCTGTACCTTGCTGCACTGGCCAATGTGCGATTGTTGATCTTCGACCCCGACGCTGCCGTCTTGGATGGGCTAGCCATTTTTGATGAGTAGCAGTGTCTTCAGCGTTAACACGACTCGCCTTGAATCAACTTTCTCACTGAATCGCTCCTTCACCTCATGTCAGGTTCCGCACTGAATCTGACATGAGGTTTTTTCCATGGAGCGTTTTTTCACGCCTGTCTGTCTGCTGGGCTTGCTGAGTGCCTGCACCGCGCTAAACCCAACCCCATTGCCGACTAATCCAGCGACTGACGGTGGCTCCAATCGGCCCCAGTTATCGAGGAGCCCGGCCGACGAAAGCCATCCGTCAGAGCTCCGCTATGGCCGCTATACGCTGGTCAGCACCGAGCCCACCACGGAACAACGAAATCTTCTCGCTCAAATCGTTGACGTGAGCATTCCGTCCAACCTGAATCCTTCGGTACAGGAAGCGATGCACTACGTGCTGCAGCGCTCAGGTTATTCGCTCTGCCCTGCTGCCGAACCAGTAAAGATACTGTTTACCCGGCCTCTGCCCGCAGCCCATTACCGGCTCGGCCCGATCCCATTACGCAGCGCACTGCAGGTACTGGCTGGCCCCGCCTGGCAACTCACGACCGATGAGGTCAGCCGTTCGGTCTGCTTCGAACGGGAGAAAAATGACGCTGGCACCGTGCAGGTCACATCAATCTCGTCCCATCAGTCGGAGGCACGCCCATGAAAGCCTCGACGTTTCAAACCCTCATTGTCGGCTCACTTTGCCTGGCGGTCTCCGGGCTGAGTGGTGGTTTGTATAACCAGTATCAACGCGTGACCGAGCTGGAAAATGCGAACGCCCGACACCTGCAGACCCTGGATACCCTGCAACGTGATTCAAGCGCCCTCATGGATGCACAGGAGAAGCTGCAGTACGCACTGAAAGACCTGAAGCAGATGGTCGATACCGGTGAGCAACAGGCCAATACCCTCGATCCGATGTTGGATCAATGGGCGCAAGAGATACAGGAGCTACGCGACGGTCTGGCAGACCGTGCCACCGAAGCCGATATGATCGCGCTACGCGCACGACTTGAGCACGTCGAGCAGCAACTCCTGGACCTCAAAAGCCAGCCACCACTCCCACCACCGACGCCTTCCACGGCCAAGCCGAAAAAAACCGCTCAGCCCAAGCCTGCCTCGCTCCTGCCGCCATTTTCAGTGTTGAGCATCGAGTACCGCGGTGGCGGCGAGCGCTTTCTGGCGGTCGCACCTCCTGACAGTCGCTCGCTCAAGGATATCCAGTTGCTGCACAACGGCGAGCAGTTCGGCACATGGCAACTGAAGGTGCTGGAGCCGAACGCGGCTATCTTCGCGGTGACCGCTCACCCAGACCAGACCGTGCACCTCCCTTGAGAAGCGATCATGAACAGAGCTCCGCTGAGCCCCATCGTCTGTTTCATTTCATTGCTGAGCATAGGCGCTGCGCTGGGCAACCCCGTCACGACACCGTCACGGACCCAGGACACGCAGTCCGCTCCGCTGGCGCGTTCGCACTCTGAACAGGCGGCAAGCTGGGGTATCACGGAACAGGAATGGACACGCTTCGAACAGATCCAAGCCGGCCCGCGTGGTTTCTGGAGCCCGAACCTGGACCCGCTGACCGCGCTCGGCGTCGAGGCAGAGACCGACCAAGAGCGTCAGCGCTATGCCGAATTGCAGGTAGCGCTGGAAGCCAAACGTGCCGAGCGCGAGTTGGCTTACCAAAACGCCTACACCGCAGCTTGGGCCAAGCTGTTTCCTGGACTGTTGCCGATTCAGGGTATGGCATCCCCGCCCGCTGCTAGCTCACCGGTAGAGCCGCGCCGTGCTCTGTTTGTCGAAGACCATTGCCCTGCGTGCACCGCCGAAGCGCAGCGTCTGCAAAGCAGTGATACGGCGCTTGATATTTATCTGGTGGGCAGCCAAGGCGAGGATGAACGCGTCCGTCGCTGGGCTCGGCAAGCGGACATCGATCCGGCCAAGGTCCAACGCCGGCAGATCACCCTGAACCATGACCGTGGTCGCTGGTTCAGCCTGGGAGCCCCGAGACCATTACCCGTCACATTTAAACAGGTGAATGGACAATGGCAACGTCTCGATTGATTGCTATTGCGCCCCTGCTGACAGTGCTCGCCGTTCGGGCGGACGAACTTCCACCTCCGGCTTATCAACTGGCAGCGCATGACGCCAACGTCCCTTCCACGGTGTTGTTCGCGATTGCCCTGCAGGAGAGTGGCGCCCGCCTCCGTGGTCGACTGCTGCCCTGGCCCTGGACGCTAAATATTGCCGGTAGCCCTTACCGTTTCGCCAATCGTCAGACCGCCTGTCATGCCTTGCTTCAGGCGCTTGCTCGGTATGACGCCAAGCGCGTCGATGCTGGGCTTGGGCAAATCAACCTGGGTTATCACGGACAGCATTTTTCCAGTCCCTGCGAAGCCCTCGAACCCTACCGCAATCTGGCCGTAACTGCCGCGCTGCTGCAAGAGCATCACGCCGTCACCGGTGATTGGGTGTCAGCTGCTGGCCGATATCACCGTCCGGCAGGAGGAACGCCGGCCGCGCGTTACCGCGCCGGCTTTTCTCAACAACTCGAACGACTGCAGGTTTCCTTTAAACAGGGCACACCACCATGAAGCGAATTCCCAGTGCGTATTACTTCGCCGTGCTCTTGGCTGCGCTCGCCCAGCCGGGACTGTCGTTTGCAGAAGTTCAGCCTGGCGGTTTCACCCGCCCCCAGTTTGAAGCATCCAGGCCGCCAGTAAACAACAAGACCCAGCCTGCTCGGGCCATACATGCAGACCTATCTGCATTTGCCGATGAAACCTGGATACTGCCCGTGCGCAGCTCTCACTTGAGCCCAGGCCAAATCACAACTCGCACCCTGGACATGCCGGGTTTGCAGCCATTTTTCCTTGTCGGGGAGGATCCCCAATCGTTGGCTTGGCTGCATCAGCGTGCGACTGAACTGCAAGAAATGGGGGCGGCCGGCCTCGCCGTCGAAGTGACCGATACTGAAGCCCTGGCCCGAATTCGAGCTGCCGCGCCGGGCATCACCATCCTGCCGGTCAACGGTAACGACATCGCCTCTCGCCTGAAAATTGAGCACTACCCTGTCTTAATCACAGCCACCTCACTGGAACAGTGAGTCTGGGTCATGGCCGAGCATGCGATGGAGTCCAAACTCCGGCCCGCAGTCGAGCTGTATACCGTGGCGATCTGCGTCGCCGCGGCGGTGTTATGCGTTTATTCGCCCTGGGCCGTGGCGCTGTCACCCGACATAGGATTGGTTGCCGCGCTGGCTTATGCCCTGTTCGGTTTGATCCGCCTCCGACAAGCCTGGGAGGTGTTGCGCTATCGGCGCAATATCCGCCGGCTGCCTCGTTACGAACTGACCAGCCGGCAGATTCCGGTGAGCCGCAAACGTCTGTTCATGGGCCGCGGCTTTCGCTGGACCCGCTTGCACACCCAGCGCTTAGTCGAGGCCCAGGATCCGGCCGTCGCTCACTACGTCGACCAACCGACCCGTTACCGCCTGGCACGTGGACTCGAACGTCGCCTAGAACATGCACCGTTTCCGCTCTCGACACTGGCCCGTGTCACGGCCTGGGACAGCGCCTTTAATCCGTTGCGCCCTTTACCTCCAGTCGGTGGCTCACCGCTGTTGCATGGGGTCGAGCCCGACGAAACGGAAGTCAGTCTGCCGCTGGGAGAACGAGTCGGACATACCCTCGTGCTGGGCACGACCCGTGTTGGCAAGACCCGGCTCGCCGAGGTGTACATCACCCAAGACATCCATCGCATTGAACACGAGGTAGTGATCGTCTTCGATCCGAAGGGCGATGCCGATCTGCTCAAACGCATGTACGTCGAAGCCAAACGTGCAGGTCGAGAAAAGGAGTTCTATGTTTTCCATCTAGGCTGGCCGGAGATCTCCGCCCGCTACAACGCCGTGGGACGTTTCGGACGCATCTCGGAAGTGGCGTCGCGCATCGCTGGGCAGCTCAGTGGTGAAGGTAACTCGGCGGCGTTTCGCGAGTTCGCCTGGCGTTTCGTCAACATCATCGCCCGCGCCCTGATCGAGTTGGGCCGACGTCCGGACTATCTGCAAATCCAACGGCATGTGGTCAACATCGACGCATTGTTCATCGAATATGCCCAGCAGTTTTTCGCCAGAACCGATCCAAAAGCGTGGGAAGTGATCGTCCAGCTTGAAGCCAAGCTCACCGAGAAGAACATTCCCCGGCATATGGTAGGCCGCGAAAAGCGTGTGGTGGCCATCGAGCAGTACCTCGCGGTGAAGCGGGTATTTGATCCGGTATTGGACGGACTGCGTTCGGCGGTACGCTATGACCGTACTTATTTCGACAAAATCGTTGCCTCGCTACTGCCGCTGCTAGAGAAACTTACCACTGGTAAGACCGCTCAGTTACTGGCGCCCAACTACACCGATTTAGATGACCCGCGGCCAATCTTCGACTGGATGCAAATCATCCGAAAACGCGGCATCGTTTATGTCGGCCTCGATGCGCTGACCGATGCCGAGGTGGCCGCCGCGGTGGGCAACTCGATGTTTGCCGATTTGGTCTCGGTCGCGGGCCACATCTACAAACATGGCATTGACCATGGCCTGCCCGCATCGAGCAGCAGCAGTGACAAGCTGCCGATCAACCTGCATGCCGATGAGTTCAACGAGTTGATGGGCGACGAATTCATTCCTCTGATCAACAAGGGCGGTGGCGCCGGCATCCAGGTGACGGCCTACACCCAAACCCTCAGCGATATCGAAGCGCGAATTGGTAACCGCGCCAAGGCCGGCCAGGTCATTGGTAACTTCAACACCTTGCAGATGCTCCGCGTACGCGAAACCGCCACTGCGGAGCTGCTCACCCAGCAGTTGCCCAAGGTCAATGTGCTGACCAAAACGCTCGTGTCGGGCGCCACCGACACCTCGGATCCTGAGGCCAACACGGATTTCACCTCCTCTTCACAGGACCGTGTCAGCAGCACCAGTGTGCCGCTGATCGAACCAGCGCATATCGTCAGTTTGCCCAAGGGGCAGATGTTCTGCTTCCAGACCGGTGGTCAGCTCTGGAAAGTCCGCATGCCTTTACCTAAGCCCTCCAACGACGACGCCATGCCCAAGAATCTGCAGGAGCTTACTCAACGGATGCGGGCCACCTATAACGAACAGGCAGGGCAATGGTGGAGCGCAAGCGGTGGCGGTCCAACAACTAACTTCGATTTGGATCAGGTGGGGTAGCCCGCCCTCGTTACGGATTTTTATTTAGCAGAAAACTATCTAGAAGACGTCGTGACCACATCAACTCTGTAGCGCGCAATGGGGCGAACAATGGCGACTTCCACCCAGAACACGCCGCCACAGCCGATCCAGCATCCAGGATTGATCGTCTCGGCGATCAGTCTGGTCCTGCGCATCATCGGATTGCTGATCGCCTCGCTGCTGTTCTCGATCCTGATCGAGTTCGTCGGGCTGCTACTGTTTTGGGGCGATCAGGGTTGGCGGCACAGCCAAGCCATGTTGACGAACGAACTGGCCTGGCTGAGCGAGCATTTCAAATCTTCACTCATCATCCAACAACCCGGACACACGATTGTCCAGTGGCTGGACTTTCTAAATCAGTGGCTGCTGGTCAAGACTGGCTTTACGGATTTTGCCCAGCAGGCGCGGGTGTCGAGCCAGGGCAACGGCTTCTGGAGTTGGACCAATCAGCTATACGTGAGCATTGAGAATTTCGTGCTGGCAACGGTGTATGTCACTTTCACCTTCGTGGTGCGCCTGACTATTCTGGTTCTGGCAACACCCTTGTTTCTGTTGGCCATGTTCACTGGTTTTGTAGATGGGTTGATGCGCCGTGACCTGCGCAAATTTGGCGCGGGGCGTGAGAGCAGTTTTGTCTATCACCGCGCCAAGCGCGCAGTGATACCACTGCTGATCGTGCCCTGGATCATTTACCTATCCCTACCGTTTTCGCTCAACCCCATCACTATTCTTTTGCCTTGTGCAGTATTGCTTGGAGCAGCAGTAGCGATTACATCGACGACATTCAAAAAATATCTCTAAGTGCTTAGTTGAACTGTTTCAATCAGCACCGCAGACGCAAAAATGCACGCACTACTGCCTTGGTCGCGCACCTCAACGCTAGCTTGTGGTGTACCTGAGCATTTTCATCTCCGTCCGAACAGTACTCGGACAGGCCTTATCCTATATCTCTACGCTGTGGATCAGCCATTAAGCAGACCGGTGCTATCTTACAAGCCGGTAATGTAACTGGGCGTTTGACCTAAATCACTGTCGGTTCGGGCAACCTACTAGCCAATCACTACTAGCCATTACGTTACTGAGCTGGAATGAAGGAGTTCAGCAGTCTCAGCAGCAAGAAATCATCTGGGGCGTCCATGAGCAGTTCACCATCATCCGCTACTATTACTTCGCAAAGACGCGGATGGCCCAAGAAGCCTCGCGGTATCGGGTATTTGGCAAATGGGTTATGAAGCACAAACAGCCCATCCATCAGATGCTCGCTGTAGTCACGCTTTAGCGCGGCCCGCACCGCCGGAATAAGCTTTCCTGGATTGGGGTGAAGGGTTGTATAGGCAGTCATTGCATCTGGGTTGTCGGCCAGAGCCCGAACCTTTCCCCATGTAGCCAGGCTGCTGTAGACAACTGCCGACACCTCTGGATAGCTGTCATCACAGAACAGGCCCACTTCGATGTTGGTATTTTCATTCTTGGGAGCTGCCGAGACATTGTAAGACGGGACGTGCGTATCGGTTGCCATTGTTGCCGCCTCATCATGGTAGAGGCCGTAGAGTGCCGCCAGGATTGGACGCCCGGCGGCAAAGTGTGCGTGTGGCCTATCAAATGAAGCAATGCCAATGACGAACGGCTTGTCTTTGACATGAGCGAGCTTCGAGTACTGGTCCCTGTATTTCTTCACTTTCTTGTCGAAGCTATTGCAGATGCGCAGCGTGGACTCGATATTAAACACCGTGAAGTCAGCAGGCGGTTTGACGTGTGAGAACCCATATGCAGGTTGTCCACCAGCAGGCGGATTCGCGATTGTCGCTTCAAGGCAAAACGGAATAGGCCCGCCAACTAGGAAGTCGGGCGCATGGTGCCGCAGATCGATGGAGAGACCCCATGCCTTCAAAGCCGCATGCAGATACAGTTCCCAAAATGAGGACTCAAAGGTCTTTTGGAATTCTTTGACGAATTTTCCATCCCGGTCCTCGAAGCCTTCGGCCCATTGATTAAGCACTTCACGTTCCGGTCCATACGGCTCTCGCAGCATCATCTGAAAAATCGGATGCTGTTGGTCTTCGGCCGTCAACTGGTTGAACAGATCAATGGGCATGCTGTGTCTCTCCACCGCTTGACTGATAATTGACAATCCATTTTAGCTTTTCAAAAAAAGCCCGGTTCAGAGCTGAAGAGCGTGGTCTGTGCCCCTGGGAATGAGCCGGGAGAAGTCGATTTTGACGATATCGTCACCAACTAAGCTCATTGAAACTGAAGGTTCCTAGAGCCTCAAAAACTCCCCTACCCAAGGTCGAAGGGCCATATTAGCTGCAATGTAAGCATCCTCAGTCCTTCCCCAAAAAAACGATTTATCAGACCTCAGATTTCTTACAGAATTATTCGACCTCTAACTTGATTCTGTTCCCATATCCATATGGGCCAGCATCATGCCAACTACCGTCTTTCGTTGCTTGTTACTGTTCTCGCTGGCTATCGTCGATGACAGCAGTTATGCCGCATCTGCTCATGAGCAGGAACAGCTCAGCCTAGTGAAGCAGCAACTCGACACTATAGAACGTCTAGCGGCACGAGCCGAGACAACCAACAGGTCTGAACCCGACGAACGCTATCGCTTCGACTATCCCCGGCTGACTCAGGACATCCAGCGCATCCGCCACGGAGTACAGGACTCCCTGTCCCCTTCCCGCGCTCAGCCCCGCGACCCCATTGAATTGGTTGGTGATTACCGCCTTGACACTCCGTCAGCGGAGCCGTCGCCATGAGCATGACTGACGCTCAGAACTCCGCGTTCCAAAACGCATCCGGTTTCTCACCGCAGAGCAGTTCGACGCTGTGGCTGTCCATGGTCCTCGCTCTGGCTTTGCTGTGGTGTGCCTGGGTGATGTGGACGGCTTACCGGGGTTGGGCCGCAGGCAGCGTGCGATTCGGTGCCTTCGGTGGCAGCACTGCACGCGTGTTGCTCGCGCTGTTGGTTCTGATGTTCTTCACCCTTTCCTAAACCAGGAGATCGCCGTCATGCTCAAGTGCCTTGTCCCCCTGAAAAACAACCTGCGTGATCGTGCCAGTCAGCGCTTGATTGGTCTGCTGCTGGTGCTCGGTCCAAGCCTGGCTTTTGCCGAGCTTCCTACCATGGAAGCCCCTTCACGTGGTGAAGGTTCTGGGTTGATCGAGACGATCAAAAACTACGCCTACGACGGCGGCATTCTCCTCGGCCTGCTGATCGCCCTGCTCGCTTTTCTCGGCGTAGCATGGCACTCGCTGACCGTCTATGCCGACGTGCAGAACCAGCGCAAGACCTGGAAGGACTTGGGTGCGGTGGTCGGCATTGGAGCGCTGCTGGTGGTGATCATCATCTGGTTCCTGAACAAGGCAGCCGCGATTCTGTGAGGTCGACATGAACGACACTATCGAACGCCTTGCCGACGGCACCTTGGTCTTTCTGCCTGAGCGACTCAATCGTGATCCTGCCGTGTTGCGCGGTTTGACTAATGATGAGATGTGGGTAGCGCTCGGTACCGGCGCAATCATTGGGCTGGTGCCGGGAGCTCCTCTGGCGATTGCCACCGCCTCTATTGCCGTGGCGCCAACCAGCATGATCGCAGGCATGGCGGTAGTGTTATTGGCCGGTGGGGCGCTACTGCGTCGGGCCAAACGAGCCCGCCCCGAAACCTGGCTGTACCGCAAACTCGAATGGGTACTGGCTAGCCGTTGGCGCTTGGGTCGCGGCAGTTTGATCCTCCACTCCGGCGCCTGGACGGTCCGCCGTTCACGTCGGCTGCGTCCTGCGCTGCCCCGGTGGTTGCCATGAGCCGTTTTCGGAACAAGGTGGATGCCCAACAGGCCCATATCTTCAGCCTGCGCCTGGCGGTAATGATCCTTGCGCTAGTCTGTGCCGGGCTCTGGTACGGCTGGCGCTCGGCACCGACCGATCTGACCGTGCATGTACCACCAGATCTGCGCTCGGGCAGCACTCGCAAGTGGTGGGATATCCCCTCAGAAAATATCTATGCCTTTGCCCTGTATATCTTTGGTCAGCTCAACCGCTGGCCTTCGGATGGCGAGCAGGATTATCGCCGCGCCATCTATGGCTTGCAGTCCTACCTGACACCTGCCTGCAAGGCCTTCCTCGACGGCGACTACGAATACCGCAAGGCCGCCGGTGAACTGCGCCAGCGAGTGCGCGGGGTCTACGAAATTCTGGGCCGAGGCTATAGCGAAGATCCGGAACTCAGGGTCAAGCAACTCGATCGCGACAGCTGGCTGGTCACCCTCGATCTCAACGCCGATGAATATTACGCCGCCGAACCGGTGAAACGGGTGGTGGTGCGTTATCCATTGCGCGTGGTGCGTTTTGATCTGGACCCCGAACGCAACAAGTGGGGGCTGGCACTGGATTGTTATCAGGGCACTCCGCAAAAAATCGCTCTGCCTGGAGGTGAGCCATGACGCGGAATTCTACCCTGGGGCTCACCATCGCACTGATGCTATGGGGAGTTGCAGCGCAGGCCGTCGAGTTGATGCGCTGGGAACGCCTCCCTCTCGCGGTCCCGCTGGTGATCAATCAGGAGCGGGTGGTCTTTATCGATGAGGATGTCCGAGTCGGCGTCCCCTCAACTCTGACCGGCAAGCTGCGCGTGCAATCTACCGGCGGAACGCTGTACCTGCGCGCGTCAGAAGCCATTGCACCTACCCGGTTACAACTGCAATCGGTCGCGACGGGCGAGATCATCCTCTTGGACATTGCAGCCACGCCTGGCGAGCAACCGCTGGAACCTGTGCGTATTATCAAGAATGCTCAGCGGCAGCCTACCGAGGCTGAATCTAGCACCCTCCCTGTTCCAGAACGTACGCCAATTCCAGTCGCTTTGACGCGCTACGCTGCGCAAAGCCTGTACGCGCCGCTACGCACCGTGGAGTCCCTGCCCGGCGTACGCCGCGTCCCGCTCAAGCTGCGCACCGAACTGCCAACCCTGCTGCCGACCGAAAACGTGTCCAGCACACCCATCGCCGCCTGGCGACTCGGTGATTACTGGGTGACGGCCGTGAAGCTGCGCAATCGTGGTTCAGAGACGGTGCAACTCGATCCACGTCGACTTCAGGCCAAGCTATTCGCCGCGGCTTTCCAGCATGCTTTTCTCGGACCTGTCGGCAGCGCTGAAGACACCACGATCGCCTACCTTGTCACCCGCAGTGCCGGCCTTGAGCAAGCCGTGCTGTTCCCGGCCGTTTCGCGAGGTGCTGGCGATGAAAGCTAACGCCTTGCTCAAATGGCTGGTACCGGCTGCGCTGCTGGGCGTGGTGTTGATTATCCTGAAAACTTGGGTCGCGGGTGGCAGCAGTTCCTCTCCAGAGAAGTCGGTTGATCAAGGCAATCTTCAGTTATCCGCCGAGCAAGCCAAGTCGCTCGGTATTGCGGGCGATACCCCCCGCGATACGGTCGCCACCCTGGTCGGCCAGGTGAAGGCCATGCGCAGCGACATGCTCGGTTTGAAGAAACACAACGATTCGCTGCAGACGGAAAACAACCGCCTGCGCGAGCGGGAAAACAGTGTTGATTCGCGAATCCAGACGGCGCTTGGCAGCGTGACTCAACAGGTCGACGAAGGTCGCCGACAAGCCAACGAGGCTCGACTCAAAGCGGAACAAGACAGTCGCCAGGCCCGTGGTCTGCTGACGCAATTGCAGGAGCAGCTGTCGGGGCTGACCGACAAAGACAAGGATATGCCTATCGGACTGGGGCTTGAGCCGGGCGACGGCTCCCAGTTTGAACGGCAGCATTCTGCCAATGATGCACTGCAGTGGATTGAGCCCTCGGATGCTCTGTCCACCGCCCCCCAGGGCAAAACCAAGACCGCGTCCGCTCTGAGTCTGCCTACTGCCTTCAGCTCATTGGAGGGTTTGAAGGACAATGCCATCGACCGCAGCCAGAAGCAGTTACGCGAGGTCACCAAGGGTGAACGTGACCTGACACGCTCCGCTGATCGTACCGAAGGCGCGAAGCCGGTCTACACCATTCCAGAAAACGCGACATTGATGGGCTCGGTCGCCATGACCGCGCTGATCGGCCGGGTCCCGGTGGACGGCACCGTGAATGATCCCTACCCCTTCAAGGTGCTGGTTGGTCCGGAGAACCTGACAGCCAACGGCATCGATCTGCCGGACGTTGCTGGCGCCGTAATGAGCGGCACCGCGTCCGGCGACTGGACCCTGTCTTGCGTACGCGGTCAGGTCGAGTCAATCACCTTCGTGTTTACCGACGGCACTATCCGCACGGTGCCTCAGCCGAGGGCAGTAGCCAGCCGCAACGCCTCCACCGCCCAAAGTTCGAACATCGACAAGATTCGTGGCGGACTCGGTTACCTGTCCGATCCGTATGGCATTCCTTGCATCGCTGGTGAGCGCCGCTCAAACGCTCAACAGTACCTCGGCAGCCAGAGCTTGATCACTGCCGTCGGCGCCGGTGTCGCCGCCTTGCTTGGGGATGAGCAGAACAACAGCAGCGTGATCAGTTCGAGCGGCAGTACGCTCGGGGTCACCAGCAGCAGTGGCAATAGCGCGCTGAATTCAATTCTCAGTGGTGGGGTCAGCGACATCCGTGAGTGGATCAACAAACTCTATGGCGAGACCTTCGCTGCCGTGTACGTGCCACCGGCCGCCCAAGTCGCGCTGCACCTCGACCATGAGATCACCATCGACTACGAGCCCAAGGGCCGGAGCGTTCGCCATGAAAAAGACCATGCCTCTCTGCCTGACCTGGATTAGCTTGCTCTGCTGGGTCCTGACGGGGTGTACCACCGACAAAGACACGCTGCTGCCCCATGGCGAGCAAACCATGATGGATATCTGGAACGGCGCCGGTTCACAAGGTACTCAGCAGCAACTGCTGGAGGCTCGACAGCAGTTACGCCGCCCGCTGGCTCAGGCAGATGTCTCCGCGGCTCTCCAGGAACCGTACACGCGCACAGCGGCGAACGAGATCCGCAACCTGTTCCCGCGCCTGCCCAATCCCGATCTGGTGCTGTACGTGTATCCGCATTTGAGTGGTACCGAGCAGGCACCGGTTCCTGGTTACTCGACCGTCTTTCCGTTCTACCAACGTGTGCAGTACGCATTACCCGGTGAACGTCAGGAAGACTTGTAGTGCGTACCAGCGATGCGGGCAACCGCACTTCTGCATGGAAAGCCTGGCGCCACCCATTGCGCCCGCGCGCCACCTTGGCCGATGAAGCTGCACTCTATGCGCACAACCCCAGCTTCACCGACCACTTGCCTTGGGTCGAATACCTCGATACAGAACAATGCTTTCTACTGGACGACAATCACTCGGTGGGTGCGGTGTTCGAGTTGCTGCCCATCGGCACCGAAGGGCGCGAACCCGATTGGCTGATGGCCGCCCGCGATGCCCTCGAAGACACCCTGCAGGATAGCTTTGACGAACTGGATCAAGCGCCTTGGGTGGCGCAGTTTTTCTGCCAGGACGACAACGACTTCGCCCCCTACCTGACGCGGCTCACCGATTATATTCAAGACAGCGCGCGAGGCACGGTCTTCACCGAGACGTTTTTGGAACTCAGTCGTCGCCATTTGAAGACCATCGCCAAGCCGGGAGGTCTGTTCGAGGACAAGGCCGTCACGCGCCTACCCTGGCGCGGCAATAATCGACGGGTGCGCCTGGTGATCTATCGCTGGATTGAGTCTGGCGCCGAGGAGATGGGACTCAGTCCAGTGCAATCCCTGCAGCAGGCTTGCGAACGTATCGTGGCTTCGTTGCAGGCATGCGGGGTGCAATCGACGCGAGTCGATGGCCGAGGTCTGTATGCCTGGTTATTGCCCTGGTTCAATCCCGCACCCAGGCTCACCGACGAAGACCCCGAGGAATTCTACCGCCGCGTGGCCTATCCGGAGTCGGGCGACGGCGAGTCGCTGGAACTGCCCTTCGATCATGACTTCGCCGAGCGGCTGTTCTTCAACGAACCGCGCTCGGATGTCCAGCACGGGCTCTGGTTTTTCGATGATCAACCCCATCGGGTCATGGTGGTGGACAAGCTGCGCCGAGCGCCCTTGATTGGTCAACTCACCGGAGAAACCCGCAAAGGTGACGCGGTGAATGCACTGTTCGACCAGTTACCTGAAGGTACAGTCATGAGTCTAACCTTGGTGGTCAAACCGCAGGATGTACTTGAGGAGCAGTTGAACCGCCTGGCGCGCAAAGCCATCGGTGAAAACCTGGCCTCGACCCAGACCCGTCAGGATGTCGAAGAGGCTCGCGCGGTCATCGGCCGCCAGCACAAGCTGTACCGGGGAACCCTGGCCTTCTACGTGCGTGGTCACGATGAACAGCAACTGCACCAGCGCTCGGTCAGCCTTGCCAACGCGCTGTTGGGCGCGGGGCTGCAACCTGTACGTGAAGGCGATGAGGTCGCCGCCTGCAACAGCTACCTGCGTTGGTTGCCGATGGTTTACAACCCGGCCCGCGACACACGCAACTGGTACACGCGCCTGATGTTCGCCCAGCACCTGGCGAACCTGGTTCCGGTTTGGGGCCGCAGCACCGGCACCGGTCACCCTGGTATCACCCTGTTCAATCGTGGTGGCTCGCCTTTGAGCTTCGATCCGCTGTCACGCCTGGACCGGGCCATGAACGGCCATCTGCTGTTGTTCGGTCCGACCGGTGCCGGCAAGTCGGCCACCCTGGTCACCCTGCTGATGCAGGTCATGGCGGTGTACCGCCCTCGCCTGTTTATCGTTGAGGCCGGCAACTCATTTGGCTTGCAGGGCGACTACTTCGCGACGCAAGACCTGTCGACCAACATGGTCCAATTGAAACCTGGTACCGCGATCAGCCTCGCCCCGTTCGCCGATGCCTGGCGCCTGGTCGAGCAGCCGGATCAGGTGGCGAGTCTGTCGATCGATGAGCTGGACGATGAGACGGTAGCCAGTCGCGAAAACCAGCGCGATGTTCTAGGCGAACTGGAAATCACTGCCCGCCTGATGATCACCGGCGGCGAGGCCAAGGAAGAGGCGCGCCTGAGTCGAGCCGATCGCAGCTTGATCCGCGAGTGCATCCTTGACGCGGCGCAGGCCTGCGTCGCCGCAGGCCGGCAGGTGCTGACCCGCGACGTGCGGGACGCGTTGCTGCGCGTCGCCGCCGACACGCACTTGCCGGAGAAGCGTCGTGAGCGTGCCCAGGAAATGGGTGAGTCCATGGACCTGTTTTGCCAGGGTTTCGAGGGTGAACTGTTCGATCGTGAAGGCACGCCTTGGCCCGAGAGCGATGTGACCATTGTCGACCTGGCCACCTATGCTCGTGAAGGTTACGAAGCCCAGATGTCCATCAGCTACATCAGCCTGATGAACACTGTGAATAACCTTGCCGAGCGCGATCAGTACCTGGGCCGACCAATTATCATGGTTACCGATGAGGGTCATATCATCACCAAAAACCCGCTGTTGGCGCCATTCGTGGTCAAGGGCACGAAGATGTGGCGCAAGCTCGGCGCCTGGTTCTGGCTGGCCACACAGAACCTTGCCGACTTTCCCATTGCTGCGCAGACCATGCTCAACATGATCGAATGGTGGGTTTGTTTAAACATGCCACCAGCTGAAATCGAGGAAATCGCGCGATTCAAGAAGCTCACATCGGCGCAGAAAGCCTTACTGCTCTCCGCCAGTAAAGAATCGGGAAAGTACACTGAGGGTGTCGTGCTATCGAAGAAGCTCGAAACGTTGTTTCGGGCTGTGCCGCCTAGCCTCTATCTCGCCCTGGCCATGACGGAGCCGGAGGAAAAAGCCGAGCGTTGGAAATTGATGCAGGACAACGGTTGCTCGGAGCTGGAAGCTGCCTACTGGGTGGCTGAAAGGATCGATCGAATCAGAGGAATAGAGCCGGTATAGCGATTGCGTCAGACCGGCTCGCCCCCGTTCAGCAAGATGGACGATCAGAAGATCCAGTCGGTTGGGTCAACGCCCTTATAGGAAATAGCGTCCTTGTCGAACACCATGCTGACCCTCGCCTTTTCCAGCGCGTCGATGCTGCGACTCTGCCAATCCCCCAGACTGTCCCTCCAAGTAAATCGAAGTTTTGCGTCCGGCACGAACTCAAACCGCCCGACAATTTCCTTGGGCTGTGATGGGTCACTCCCGACACCCAATGCGTCTGCAAGCACTGTCAGCTTCGCCAGCGCGACGACCTCACCTCTATCGGCTACCGAGAAGAACCGGGCAAAGCGCTCTAAGCCCTTGGGATACTGATGCTCATAAATTGCCTGCATGAGCTGTTGATCCCCCAGTAACCGCTCCAGTGGAAAAGACTTGATGATGGCGGTACCCGTGACTTGCGCATAACGAATCGCCAGGTGAGACCTTCCACTGAGCGTATTATCCATTCCCAGCATTAGGCCATCCTCCAGCAGATCGCTAATCAAAGTCGCGACCCTCGCCCGAATAGCCTCCCGATCCACCGGTTCAGTTTCTTCCGGGAGGTAGAAACTCATCATGTCAGGAGAAGGCAGTTGGGTAATCCAGCCTTTGGCTACTGCCAGACGGTAGTCCATCCTTGCATCACGCTGTAGCTCCGGCAGCGACTGAAGGAATGCCGCCAGGTCGGCATTGAACGGATCGGCCGCTGCGATGTGTTCGAGCGCTTCCTCAACCTTGTAACGGGAGGTACTTTGCAAAAGGTTGGTAGCGTATTTTAGTGCGAGTTCACCGAGGGGCGAACCTTTGTCATAGTCCTTGAGGTTGAGATAGGACTGGTAACGAAGGGCCTCGGGTGCCGAGGCGTCCTGTAGGTATCTCGCTTCGACGTCCACCAGATTTTTATTGCGCGAAAGGATCTGCAGTATGTCCAGCTTTCTCCTTGAGTCGAAGTGCGGGTCTTCAATTAGTCCGACAAGATCGCGCCCTAATTCGTTCTCACCGACGATAACGCCCCACTCCCCACCAGCCACTGCCAACAAGCGCAGGGCATCGTAAAAATCTTGGTGATCAGATGATGGCGAGCGAACTATCGCCATCAGACGTTTCTGGTCGCCAACCTTGAAGCGTAGATTGACGATGGGGCTGTGCTGCGACTTCTGCCTAGCGAGCTGGATCATGTAGGAGTCAAGCAAGGCACGGGTCCGGTAAGCATCAAAGGTCTTGCTAGCCGGCGAGTGCTGATCGTCCAGTGACAACCAAGACTCAATCCTCTGTGTCATGAGCGTTTCCAAGGTGGACTTGAGGCTACTGGTGGTCAGCCAGGCGAGCGCGCCACCGATCACCACCACGGCAAGCAGGATCCAGTTAAGAACGCTAACTACTCTCGCGACGGGCTCGTTGGCCTTTGCGATCAGATCCGTGCTCAACTCGTACTTGAGTTCTTGGATTTTCTCCTGGCAGTCGCGCTGTATATCCTTCATCGCGTCCAGAGACTTCGAAGAGCTGCGCTCGATTTTCTTTGCCAAGCGCCGCATCTCTTCCATCGCTTGTTCCGGGGTAACAACGTTTTCGTGGTTCATTGAGTCTCTGTTTCAGATGATTTATGGCCTTGGCTGCGGATTCAACGCCATCCGGACACTCAGCCACCAACGTCCGGACACTCGTTTCACGCTCCTTCCGACAGGTAGCCGGAGCGCAGCGACACAGGTTTGCATTGTTAGCTTGAAGTTCCTATTGCCGTCAATTTCGTTGCCCGCCTGCACATCGATTCCCCCCTTCAGTTCGATTCGATAAGCGTTATGCAATAGCCGGTCGAGGATCGCGTCGCCCAATCGGATCGCCGTTCAGCGCATGCTATTTTTTCACTGGCATCTAGCTGGTGACCAGCGAGCGGTTGCCGTAGCGGTCGTCCAGCAGCTCATGCATATCGCGCCGTTGCGCATCGCCATGGGCCAGGCTCAGCTCCTCCATTAGGCGCGGCAGACACAGGTAGCGGCCACGGCCACGGCCTATGAGAGTCCCGGTAACCTGAGCGGTCCGAATCACAAAGCTACAGTAGGTGTGGGCATCTGATTAAGCGGGCACAACTGCGGATAGACTCGATGTTGGAGAGGAAGATCGGTTGACAGCACTGGGCGGAGGAACGGGAAGCCTGGCTTCCCGTCTATGGGTCAGATCAAGAAGTGACATTTCCGTTTCCCGGAAGTGAACACGTGACGGAACCGTGCGCCGTAGCGAGCCTGGGTCATTTGGCACTGAAGTCGAAGTTCCACAGGCCGTAGGGACGAGTCAGGATGACATCCACCTCAGTGGCGGTAATGGGGGGTATGTACTGAGTCATGTCAGAGAAGTTCTGCACGATGTACGTTTGACCGACTATCGGTGGTGCCGTCACCATGAAGTAGAAGCACGGCAGGTACTCGAAGCTCACCGTCATCGACGAATCCACGTTGGGCATGGTCACCACCGGGTGTCCGTTGACGTACCAGTTGCAGTCAAACTGCATGTAAGGGTTGATCTTGTTGATCACCCCACACTGCTCTGGTGTCAGTTTCTCCCTCGCCAGCGATATCGGGACCGGCTCCAAATACGGCGACATTCCGCTCGGACTGATCGCCTGCAAGAGCGTACCAGGCGAAATACCCTGACGCCCCGACACAATCGGGATATCAGCTTCATCGATTGTAGTCACATTGGTTTCGATGATCGCCTCGTAGCTGAATGACTCGGTGGAGCCAGCCAAACCGGTCAATACCTGCCAAGAGTGAATTCGGTAGTTACGCTGTGGCTGTTGCGGTTTGAGAAAGACCAATACGGTCTTGCCTTCCATGTCATCGACAGCGAAGTTCACGTTAAACACGGTCATGGTCCATCTCCTTTTGTTCCGATCCCTGAAACCGCAAGGTTCTATGAAATGCCGCCGCATCACCCTGGCTAACAACACCAGGTACTCGCGCACAAAGTCATTTAGACACACCTCGAAGCCGCTGCTGAATTCTCAACAAAAATCCGGCTTCAAAAGCATCCTGGCAGTCACCGACAGGAAAGGTCTTGCGTGTTTGCGCCAGCTCCCACCACAGTGGAATCTCACCGGGCGTATCGAGCCAGACCTGGGCGCATTGGACGCCACGTTCGATCATGGGCGCAAATTCGCTGCCCCACGGCGTCAAAAGACTCGGGCAGCCGTCCGCCGCCGGAATTGAAACGTAATTTTCGTCCATAGACACCTTAGCTTTCGATTTAATTATTAATGCTGGGTCTGTTCCAAGCAGCATAGAAACAAAACTGGCACTTCGCTTAAGCATCAAAAAAGAGCCCGAATCAAGCCAATGTAGACTATATCCCGTGGATTGAGAGTCCCTCAAGGCGCAGTTTGCGCGCATGACTCAAGACTTCGAACAGCTCCGTCTGCAACTCGCGGAAAACATCCGCTCGATGCGACGCGTGAAGAACCTTACCCAGGAGCAATTGGCGCTCATGGCCGAGGTGGATCGTACCTATGTGAGTCAAATCGAACGAGGGGTAGGCAACCCGTCGCTATTGGTCCTCTGCAAACTCGCCAACATTTTCGAGATCAAAACGGATCAGTTACTCATCGAGTCTGACGCGCTTGCTCGTACGCTGAGCGCTGAATGACCCTCTGCTGATCTAGAAGGTCGCTGTAAACCGACAATCCTGCGTTCGGCTTTCTCACTGACACCCTCCTTTCGATCATTGAACCTGTCCAGGCCATACACCCAGAGCCTGGATCATGTCTGCTGCCTGCCCACACATTTCGCCCCAGAAGTTGCATCCTTTGGTGCTGAGCATTCTGCTGGCATCCGGGCCAAGCGTAGCGTTGGATACCGGCAACATTGCCGCCTCCGTGCTCACTCCGGACTGTCTCGAATACAAGGTCGTCGGCATCTGCTTCTGGTTGCTCTGCACCCCCTTCGGCTGCACTGTGAAAACCTCAACCAAGGTTCGTCACTTCATTCCTGAGCTGGTGGTCTCGAGCTATGCCACCACCGGTGCCAATCCTTGGACCGAGATGGCCGCACTTTCCTCTCCCATCAGCGGTGCGGAAGGTGGTGGTAACCTGATCACGCCGAACACGCAACGCGACAACCTGCCTCGTTTCAAAAACGTTGATGGCATCGGCCATCCCGGTGGCTGGGCCGCCACGCAACTTGCCTCACAATCCGGCTACGCCTGCGCCAGCGGCGCCACTGCGTTCATGCCCTATTACCTGAGCACTTTAGACTCACTGGCCTGGCGTCATGGCATCCCGGAAAGCCTCTACCCCGAGTCGCTTGTGCCCGGGATCCGTGAAATCGGTCGTCAGCTCGCGGGAAACATGTGGGGCAACGTCTATCCCCGGCAAGGGTTTTTGGTGCAACCCGACGATTTCAAAGCCGCTGCGGTGATGGTGCAGCGGGCGGGTGATGTCATTACCCGCAACTGGCAACCGCACGTGTATGTCCCGCTCATGCCCGTACCACGCGAGGGGTATTGGCCGCCTGGCCCAATCGTTGAAAACGACGCTTCGACCCACAAATGGCAATTGCTCTCCCCCGTGGTTCAACCCACATGTGCCATCTTCCCCAGCGATTCGGTGCAGAGCGCGGATGGCGGCTACGCCTGGTCGCTGTGGCGTCCCTATAGCTGCTGCAAGCGTGAAGGACAGACCTTTTTGTTCAGCATCGACTTCGAAGGCGGTGCTTCATGAGCCTGCTTCTCATACGATCCTCGTTCGACGCGATGAGTCTGTTGCTCTGTGGACTGCTCGCAGTGGCCACTCATGCTCATGCAGTCGAGGATGATTACCGCCTAGGCACTCAAGGTGAAGTGCTCGACGACCGGGTGATGTACACCATCGGTGGCGGCTCGGCAGCGGGCTCGCCGAGTTCACTCTACCGTCCCAACGGGCTCGGTGTCGGCGGCTCATGGCAAGCCAACATGATGTGCGGAAACATGAGCCTCACCAACACCTTGCAAAACCAGTTGAACGGCGTCACCGAAGGGTTCCAGCAAATCATGGGCAGCATTGTGCAGAACGCGACCCAAGCGGTGATGTCGCTGCCTGCGTTGATCATCCAGCGCGCCAACCCCGGGCTTTATGAGTTGTTGAGTAACGGGGTGATGCAAGGGCGTATCGACTTCGACCGCTCCAAACTGACCTGCCAGGCCATGGCCGAGAAGATGGCTGACAAGGTCGGCCAAGCCGGCTGGGGCGCATTGGCCAAGAACCAGGAGATGCAGGGCAACCTCGAAAAAACCGGCGGTGATGCGGTGGCCGCGGTGAAAAACACCGAGGCCCGTAACGGCAATAATGGGGTGTCATGGGTCGGCGGGCAGAAGGCTGGAGGTAGCGGACAAACACCCATCCGGGCAACCTCCGATGTGGTGCGCGCGGGCTACAACCTGCTGCATAACCGGTCCGTGGATGACAGCGCCTCGATCAGTAGCAGTGATTGCCTGGGCGGCGCTATTTGCCAGGCATGGACCTCACCCCAAGAGGAATCCGAATGGGCTGTTCGAGTGTTGGGCGAGACCGAAGTCGCAACCTGCGACACCTGCGAGACTCTGCGGGCTACCGCTGGCAGCGGACTGACGCCGCTGATCCAGGAGGCCTACGGCGAACATCTCAAGACCCTGCAAGGATTGCTGTCCGGTTCTCTGCCGCCTACCCCTGACAATCTGAGCAAAGCCTCCAGCCCGATGCTCCCAGTGACCCGTGGTGTGATCGAAGCCCTGCGCGACGATCCTGATCAGGAACTCCTGGCGCGGCGCCTGGCCAGTGAGACGGCCCTGTCCAGCGTGCTCGACAAAGCGCTCCTGCTATTGCGCACGCTGCTGGCAGGCAGCCACGAACCTAACATCGCTTCCGCCGAACCGGCCCAAATGGCCTTGACGAAAAACATCGACACACTGGAGCGCGAGATACGCCTGCTACAAACCGAGTTGCAGGTCCGGCAGATGCTCACAACCAATACCGCCAGCCTCGTGCTCGATCGACATGCCGGAGGTGCCGATGCGTCGCGCACCGTCGAGCAAGGCGACCCCGAACCTGGCCGACTCAACGACGCTGACGCCAGGCGCAAGTGAGCCATGAAACGCTCACTGCTATACACTTTGCTTTCAAGTCTAGGGATCGCCGCAGGGATGATCCTGACCGCCGCACTGATCGCCTGGATCGGCGGCACTGCGCTGGGCAGTTTCGGGGTCTGGCAGCAAGCCTTGGAATCGATACGGCCTTATCTGCGGTGGTGGCGTGTCCTGCTCTACGGCGTCCTCTTTGCACTCTGGTGGGACCTGCTGAGGCGCTACCGACATCGACCACAGGACCGACTGCGCGTGAAACGCGCCGGGACATTAGGGCTCTTGCTCTTTACCTGCGTCGAGCTCACTCGGTTGTGAGGTCACCACCATGCTCATGAGCACTAACAGCTATCTGGAGTTTTACCTTTCCCTGCTGGCCTGGATCATCAACAACGGTATCTGGAACATCCTATCCGATACCGGATTGTTCGCCGCGCCCTTCGGCGCGATCATCTTGCAAGAATGGTTGTCGGCCCGTCAGCAAGGCGCAGATGAAGGCAACAAGGGATTGCTCTCGGTACCTCGAATCGAGAACCGGCTTTGGCTGGCCTACATTGTCGTATTGTTCGGCTGCGCGCCGGTCTTTCCGCTAAACCTCGCTTCAATGGCGTTTGATGATGCAGCGAGCCAACGCTGCGGTGTCAGCGTGGCCAAGCCAGCAGAAACTGCCTGGGGTACCACTTTCAATACCATCGGCGAACGCTCTGCAAACGTGCCAATCTGGTGGTTTCTGGTGCACGCCCTGAGCAAAGGAGTGACCGCAGCGGCCACCGCGGCCATCCCCTGCGCACCGGATATCCGACAGATGCGCATGGAGATCGACAGTTCTCGCATCGATAACCAGGTATTGCTACAGGAAGTCGCCGACTTCACTCGCGACTGCTACGGTTATTCCCGCTCTCGGCTGTTCACCAATCGTCCACAGCTGGACAAGGTGCAAAGTCATGATGCGTCCTGGATCGGCTCAAGCTATTTTCTCGACACTCCGGGCTACTACGACACCGATCGCTCACGGACACCGCGAGCCAGTTGGCCCTATGATGAAACCCGAGATACTTCCTTACCACGGTTGGAGAATGGCGCGGGCTACCCCACTTGCAGACAGTGGTGGAGTGACAACGGTGTCGGGTTGCGCGAGCGCTTGATCGAGCAAGTCGATCCTTCAGTGCTGACTCAGCTAAAAGGTTGGTTGACTGGCCGTTCGAGTAATGAGATTGAGAATGCCACCCTGCGCGAGCTGGTCAGCCCGCGCCAGCAATCGATGTCCATGTCGCCAGGACAGGTGTACCAGGACTACGGCTCCAGCGCTCGCGGCGGGTCGATCAATCAGGGGCTCAATAACCTGGCAACCAATACTGGGCTGGCCCTTGGTTCATTCAGCTACTTCCCAGCAATGAATGCACTACGCGCTGCCCTGCCGATGGTGCAGGCTTTCCTAATCATGGGCGTCATCATCAGCTTGCCACTGATCCTGCTGGTCAGCACCTACCAGCTAAAGACCGTCATGACGGTGACGTTCGCGCTGTTCACGCTGCACATGCTGACCTTCTGGTGGGAGTTGGCCCGCTGGGTCGACTCCAGCATGCTCGATACCTTGTACAACCAAGTATCGGCGTCCAGTCAGGTGCTCTTGTCGCTGCCCACATCTGGCTTCATGGATGGGACCGTCACGGCACAGGTGATTGAGTATGTGATGGGGGCAATGTTCGTCGTGCTTCCGATGTTGTTTTTGGCTGCAATGAGCTGGGCAGGATATAGCGTTGGCTCAATCGCCGACGGCATGCTTAGCAAAGGAGCAGCTCAAGCGCAGGACGCTGGTGCAAAGGGCACTGGAGCTCTGATGTCTGCTGGAAAGGCCTTAAAGTAGGGAGTGAAGAGCTCGACTAAAGGTCTTTTAAATCAGGCTGACCGGGTGCGCGACCATACTCATACTCACCATATGGATCGCCATATGCTTTGTAACGGAGAGCATCCTTAGGTTTGATAGGTGTTCCATTCGCGATGGCCCAACACAAGGCGATAAGGATTATCACCGACACTGTGAGCCATAAGCTAACTAGAAGCAGTCCTGCAGCAACTGCCAACTTGAAGATTAAAAAACTCCCGCGAACAAGCAGCTTGCCTGCGGGCATACCTGCCGTCACCGCACGCTCAGCCGTGCGGGACTCCAATGCTTTCAACTTGCGATACCCGCGTTTTATCGACATGCCACAGGTATATGCCCAGTGGTGGACGCGGGAAACCTCAACACGGTTTTGAGTCGGCATGGTCTCGCCCTCTTCTGAGCGTTTTCATGGTTGAGAGAGGAGTAATAGCCTACTACCGAAAACCGCCCATGCCTGACCGTTTATCAGTTTACCTAGCCGAAAACTCTTCACTGGAAGACAGAAGACGCAGCTCGTGCACCAGCGCCTCTATGGCCGTTGACCCATGCATATCATCCAGCTACATAGAGGGTACGGATCGCTGTTATCGACAGCACCTTCCCAGGTAGCCAGAGCCTTCAAAGCTACGTCACTCCGGTGATGGTTCCCCCCAAGTGCGATTAGCGTTCGGTGGCTCGCACGGTCACGCTTCACGGTGATGAACGCCTACTGCTCTCCCGAGCGTCTTTCGAGCTCGGCTCGTCCTAACCCCTCTTGTTTTTCTTCAACCCACCGCGGGGAATTCTTTCCCCTATGGGACAGGTTTCTTCGCGCTATCAACGGAGGCACACCATGTCCGACTCACTCACACCCGAAGTACTGAACACTCTGCACTTGCCCGTTGTGTTCACTCCAGACGCGTGGCAACACGCAGTATTGCTCGATGGTTCAAGTCATCCTGAAAAGCTGCAGCTCGACAGGCTGAGCAACGTGGTACGCGCAGCCTTCAAAGCTCACCTGGCCGATCCAAACGCACCCTACCTGGTGTTCGAGATAGCCAAGTTCGGCTCAGTGAGTGATGCAGAACATGAACCACTGCTGCGACTGAGCCTCAGCCTGCTTCAGGCATCAGACCAACCTAACGCCTTACTGATAGCGCTTGCGGAAGAGCAGCAACGCTGAACGCAAACGGCCATACCCGGCCACTGATCCAACCCAGGCTATACGCAGTCCTGTACCAATCCAATCAACACCCACCGGGGAACCCTCCCCGACGGGCAAGGCGTTCCTCCGGTTTTTCGAGGTACATGCCATGCGCAATATCTACCAAGACGTGACTGACAAGATCGTTACCGCGTTGGACCAAGGCGTAGCGCCCTGGATCAAACCCTGGTCCTCAAGTGGCTCAGCTGACGTCGGTCATCACCAACCCTACCCCATCAACGCCATCACCCAGCGTCCCTATTCGGGCATCAATTTACCGTTGCTCTGGGCCGAGGCCCGATTGCAGGGGTTCACTCAAGATCGTTGGCTCACCTTCAACCAAGCCAAAAAAGCCGGAGGGCACATCCGTAAGGGTGAGCACAGCACTCTGGCAGTGCTCTACAAGCCGATGGAGCGCGAGGAACAGACCGAATCAGGCCAACCCGTACTTGATGAGAACGGTCAGCCCAAGATCGCTCACTTTGGCATTCTCAGGACGCATTTTCTGTTCAACATCGAGCAAACGGAAGGGCTCGAAACGCTCAACGAAACTTTACTCGAGGCGGAACCGAGCGATCCCTTCTTCCCCAACGCTGCTGCAGAAAGTTTGTTGCTAAGTTCGGGCGCAAATATCATTCATCGATTTTCCGACGAAGCCTTTTACCACCCGATCAGGGATCTCATCCAACTGCCGACAAAAGCGCAGTTTCACGATCAAGGTGGATACTACGCCACCGCGCTTCACGAGCTGACGCACTGGACCGGACACTACTCTCGATTGCAGCGCGAAGGCGTAACCTCTCCGTGTCCATTTGGCTCGCCAGACTATGCATTTGAAGAGTTGATCGCCGAAATGGGGGCCGCTTTTTTATGTGCCTACGCCGGTATACGGGGAGAGCTTCGGCACGAGGGCTACATCGACTCCTGGCTCGGCCTGCTCAAGGCTGACAACCGCGCGATTTTCCGCGCCAGTGGCCAGGCCCGATGCGCTTCGGAGTATGTGCTCAACCTGGAGCAGCAACGGAAGCAGACGGTAATGGATGACTCGCGATGCATGAAAGATGGAGCTTGATCGTCACCTCACCGCTGCAAACGCTTCATAGGGTCCAACACGAGTTGGACCCTTTTCTATGCCCAGAAAAATCCCCACACTGCGGAGCTCTGACGCAAAGAACATGAGGTAATCCCGTAACCGCAGTACGCCGTTACGTATCCAGATTCTCCGCCAGGTAATCCACCAGATCGAGCGGACTCCGGCTGTCGATCACCTTGTAGATCAGATCGCGTTTGCTGCGCGGTAGCTTCTTGACCACGCTCTTCGCCGAGGCCCTGACGGCTTCGTCTGTTCCATGGATACGTGCTGCGAGCAGCAATATGAGCGTGGCGTCAGTGAGGTTCATGACAAGACCCGATAAAATTCGCACCGCAGTGTACCGACACTTTCCTTTTTCGTACCAGCATGCGCATCCAACAAAACGGCACCAGGACAAATCGATATTCCGATTGCCGCACAAAGGGAAACGCGTCAAAAGGACCGGTAAGGGTTGGAAGGGAATGGGGAGTCAAGGGTAAGAGCCCTATCCAAAAAGGCTAAAATGTAGCTGACCCTGCCATTTCCTGGGAGGCCATGATGCTCAGTCTGTTTCGCCACAAAAGGCAGAAGCCCCCTCCGCCACCCACCGTAAGCGTTGCCGAAGGTTACCTGCCCATTGAGTCGTCCCAAAGCTTGTTAGCGGCCGAGCACCGCCGCCAGTTGCTCGATCGCATCTGGCAGTACACCGCCCTCTCCCATCTTCAGTTCAACCAACTCTATTTAAATCCGATCCATCGCTACGCCGAGCTGGTCCAACAGCTTCCAGCCAGCGAGACGCACCACCATGCTTATCTTGGCGGCATGCTCGACCATGGGTTGGAGCTGGTCGCTTGCAGTTTGAAACTGCGTCAGTCGTATCTGCTTCCCACAGGCGCTGCGCCCGAAGACCAAGCTGCACAGACAGATGCCTGGTCCGCCGGCATCGCTTATGGAGCCCTGCTGCATGACATCGGCAAAATCGCCGTGGACCTGCTGGTCGAACGCCAGGATGGCCGTGTCTGGCATCCTTGGCAGGGATCCCTAGATCAGCCCTACCGTTTTCGCTACCTCAAGGGGCGCGACTACCACCTGCACGGCGCGGCCGCAGGCTTGCTTTACACGCAGATTCTCGACCGCCCGATCTTCGATTGGCTCAGTGGGTTCCCATCGCTCTGGGCCAACCTGCTGTATGTCCTGGCGGGTCAGTACGAACGTGCCGGCGTGCTGGGCGAATTGGTGACTCAGGCCGACCGCGTTTCCACCGCACAGAACATCGGTGGCAACCCAAGCAAGGCATTACAAGCGCCGATTCATTCGCTGCAACATCACTTGATCAGCGGACTGCGTCATCTGGTTCAACACGAGCTGAAACTCAACCAGCCAGGTGCCGCGGGATGGCTGACCCGGGACGCACTCTGGCTCGTCAGCAAGACGGTCACAGACAAGCTGCGAGCCTATCTGCTGTCGCAATCGATTGAAGGGATTCCCTCGTCCAACCTCACAGTGTTTGACGAGCTGCAGTCACATGGATTGGTTGAGTCCACGCCGGAAGGCAAAGCCATCTGGACCGCGCTTGTGGCACAAGGCAACTGGCAGCAGAGCTTCACCTTCCTGCGCCTTCAACCCGCACTGATTTGGGGGAACGAAGACCGGCCTGAGGCTTTCAGCGGAACGGTGAGCATTGCAACCCATGACCACTCAACTGATACTGATACCCTGGTACCAACACCAGCGCCCGAGGCAGTCCGTGTAGGATCAGACCATAGCCAACCGCAGCCGGAACCCATGGCGCTAGAGGACGCCGATTACCTCGGCTCGCTGCTGGACATGTTCGAGTTGGAAGAACGTGAGGCCACTGTTGCACTGTCCGAAAGTGCTGACAAAACTTCAACGCTTCCATCGGATGACCCAGGCCAGGTATTCCTGAATTGGGTCAAGAAAGGCATCCGGAGTCACAAGCTGATCATCAATGACAGCAAGGCCAAAATCCACACAGTGGATGGAAGCGTATTTCTGGTCACGCCTGGTCTCTTCCAACGTTATGTACAGGAGTTTCCTGGCATCGCCAAGAATAGCGGCCAAGAGATTGAAGAATGGCGTTGGGTGCAGAAGCAGTTTGAGAAACTGAAGGTCCACAGGAAGCGCGACAATGGTTTAAATATTTGGGTCTGTCAGGTGGAAGGTCCTCGGAAGAAAGGAAAACTCCAGGGCTATTTGCTAGAAAAACCAAAACTATTATTCGAAGCTACGCCGGTGCCTTCGGACAATATTTTTTTAAAAATTGAAAAATCTTAAATGTCCGTAACATCCCAGACTCGACTCAGGCAACCAGGCGAAGGATTGCGCACTGCGCGTCAGTCCCTGTTGCCAGCTCAACGATTTAAATACATCTCACAGAGCACAAGTCAAAGCCGAACGCACCACGCTTTGACCCTGCAGATGCTCCCTGCCAGCGCCTTAGAGCTACATCTCGGCAATCGCCCATTTCATAATATTTCGCTCAAACGGGGACAGCTGCATCCCATCCAGGCGGATCGCCAAGTGCCGTAACTTGTTCAGCAGATCATTCAGGTTGTCAGATGGAAGAATTGAACTCTTAATACGCGTCGAGACCTGCGTGGGAATCCCATATTCGTCCAGCGCCGTCAGTAAGGGATCGTGAAAAAGGTTCTCCATCTGCTCAGAGAAGAAGCTGAAGTCTCCTGGCTCAATATTGCGCTGGGTGAAGATATCCGCCTGGATCTTGCTTATGGCCATAAAATCACGAGGAAGGCGATAGCACAGGACGTTACGGATAAACTTGAGACGAAGGTTGATCGCTTCGCTCGCAGTGGTGCCCGCTCGGTTAGTGTCGATTGCGTTCTGCAGATACGCCGAGAAGTCTTTCTCCATTCGGACAGAGTTGATATGAAAGGCGAGCTGAGGGCCTGAAATGATTCCATAATCCATCAGTTTGGTCTGAAGGTGATCACAGACTAAGGTGCACACGTATTCGAGCTGGTTTTGTTCAGGGTTTCCTTTCCAAGTGAGCATTCGGCGACTCACTGCAAGATTCCTGATAATTGATTCGGCGATCTCTATCTGCCGGTCAACCGGGATATGCCGATTTTCGACGAGGGTCGCAGTAGACAACAACGGTGTCGCATACGCCCGATCCAGCCGTTGACGGGAGATATCCGTGAGGTACTCCGGCTCTAGCTTCATCAAAAGCCCCATCGGAGAATCTTCGTTCTGCAGTCCGATCGGGTAATCAACAGTGAGATCTTTTTCTTCCGGCGGAGCCTCCAGCATGTAAACCTTGCCGATGAAGTAGCGGTTCATGCGACCCGCGCGGCCAGAAATGTTCTTGAACGTGAAGAAATCGAACGGCGTGTTACTAACCCGGCGGTCATAAATGATGACGTTTTCTGCTGAGGTATTGACCCCCTCAATCATCGTTGACGTGCAGATGATGTGCTTGATTGTCCCCTCGTTGAAGAGCTTCACAAAATACTGTTGCAGCGCTCTAGGGACGCCACCATGGTGAATGGCGATACCAAGCGATATGGCCTTAGCGACGTTCCACTGGGGGTGGTATTCCTTCGCGATCCATTGAGCAATGTCTTGGGTCTGCGCGAGCGGCGAAAACCCACCCTTTTCGATAAGGAGCTGTGCAACCTTGTTAGCGCTTGCTGGCGACTGAGAGTAGATGAGCGTGGGGGTGGCAATTTTGCGGCAGAGTTCTAGGAGCTTGTCCTTGCGTGCATCTCCGTTGGTCGGCAAATTGAAATACTCAACATCGACGGCCACTGTGGAAAAGTTGGAGGGGATGAAATTGTACTCATAAGCGTCGAGACCGTGGATATTTTGGATATGCGGGCCGAGTAGATAGAACTGCGCCCCCTGTCTTGCCAGCTTGTGGAAAGCCAAGCTCAAATCAATTGCACGGCTGCCAGTTTCTGAGTCACTGCACAGGTCAAGTTTATAGAATTCATCTACGACGAAAAAGCCGACGTCCTGTAGATCGTCACGCTGGAGGACTCTCTCCTGGGTCAGCAGGTAAACGTTTACTCGGGCGTCGTCGGCTTCCTGAGTCGGATGCGTAATGACATTGCACCTCTGTTTGAAGCGCTTGACCAGACGTCGGCGCGTTTCGTCGATGAGGGCGATGGTTGGGACGATGACCACGATCTTGCGAAATTTTTCCTGGGCCAGAACGGCGTCTATCACCAAGCTTTTACCGACGCTTGTTGAGGCACTCAGCACGACGTTGCGTCCTTGCATCAGCAAGCTGAACACATGAGCCTGCAGCCGATGAAAAACCATGCCCGCTTCAACTCCGTCCACCCGATGTACCTCATAGGCCAGACGGTCTGAAATCGATATTCCATCGAGGTACGGAGTGATGTAAGGGAATAGGCCCACCGCGCGGATCATACTCAGCAAAAGGGATTGCTCAACTTCACCAAACAAGGCGAATTTATCCAGCGCACGGATGACGAGGTCCCGTCCTTCCCACTCTGGGTTCCCCCGGTTCACGGCAACACTGATAGCTTGGAGAAGCTCGATCCTGGAGCTTGAATCTTCACCGAGCCGTTCGAGTCGTTCCTTAACTACTTCATATTTCATATCAGCCTAAACCCTACAACGTGAGTTAAACTCTTTGATCAAGTTCTGGATGCTTTCGATAGGAACAAGGAACACAGCAATTCGGATTTGATCCATTTTCTTCGGCAGATGGACTTTCAATGAACTATAGTGATCGTTGATCTCGTGCTTCAGCCGATCAATATAGTCAGAGAGGTACCCGGAGGATAAGGCATCACTGTCATAAGCCAATAACACAGGAAAGCACAGCACCTTCAGCATTTCTTCAGCAGGCGCGTTTCGTTCTAATGCTTTGTTCAACTCCTCCGAATTGGAGCGAAGGTGATTCGGTTCGCGCAGCGAGATAATGATCTCGCGCTCGTTGGTCAGTGCGGCTTTGTTAATTGTCGAATCCAGAGTACTGCAAACCTGCGCCACAGTCTGGGCCATGGTTCCCACAGTAATCATCCTCGCCAACCCCAACCAGAGTTGATCAACCTCGCCTGAGCGCTGAACAATATGGGCGTTCCCGAACTCGGATAGGCCTGTCTTTGAGGCAAAAAATACTTTGCACGCTATAGGCTCGCTATTTTCCTTATTTCTCAAAATCACATGCAGGATTAGTTCTGCAATTAACTTATCGCGCTCCATACCATTCTGAGTGAACGTAGCAATCGCCTTCGACAGAATCGTCTGGGCATGG
This sequence comes from Pseudomonas sp. FP2300, assembly GCF_030687595.1. Classification (NCBI taxonomy): domain Bacteria; kingdom Pseudomonadati; phylum Pseudomonadota; class Gammaproteobacteria; order Pseudomonadales; family Pseudomonadaceae; genus Pseudomonas; species Pseudomonas sp. FP2300. The sequence continues at coordinate 2,498,745 of NZ_CP117440.1, read as the reverse complement.
TGAACCTGAAAATTCACAATCTCGCTGGCTTGTAAACAGAACTCGGGAAGCCACTGAACCAGGTGCTCAGCAAGTTCCTTATGCCTCCACTCGCCAAAGTCATACTGAACGTCGTACCCAGTCAGGCTTCGTAGCAATCCCTCGTCGGTTGCAGCATGGAATTCGACCAGAAACGGCGGAGGCTTGGATTTATAGGGCTTCGAGTAAGTGATGTTTTTGCTATCAGCCGCCGCCAAGAGTGCATCAAGGCGATCCATGGCATCCGCGCGCGTAATGACCTTTTGGATAGATTCTGAGATGACGTTTGCGGTTGCCGCATCATCTGCCCAGCTCAGAAATTCCGCGTAAATTGCCTGCTGTTGTTTGTGCGTAGGCCACGAGCCTTGAATGTCGATTATTTCTGCAAGCTTACGCAGATTCACTGACTCCAGCGCGTCCACATCGCCACAGATCTGCCACACAAAATTATCCGCCCAATAGCAAAAGTCACGCCCCATGGGTGATCGTGTTTTCTTAAACTTCTTAGCAAGGGCTGCCCCACGACTGGTCGCAAGATCAGGCTGAGTTCGCTTTTCAAGCTCTAACTTGAAGCAACTCAAAGCTTTGGCGGTATCGCGCTTGGTGACCATTCGAAACAGAGCTTTTCCAGGGCGGCAGTCACATAGCAGTGACTTTTGCAGTAGAGAAGTGTCAGCCCGACCGCTGTCCAGAGCTGTTGCTTCACTCTGGTTCCACTTGCTGTCACCTTCGGTGGTTTTTACCTGAATATATTCGTTAACCGTCTCACCAGACTGGCGAGAGACCAGCACGATGTCGTCAGCAGTCTCACACTCGACGTGCTGGTAACTGCTATCGCGAAGCATCTTCAGTATGAAGGAAACGGCAACGTGATCCTGGTACTTGAAACCTTGCCTTGCCGCAGGCCCACCTTTGTTCGATGGGATATTGATAAGCACCATGACGTCCCTGTATCGCTTGAATCGAGCCGGTCACGTCGGCATCCTGAGTCACTTAGGGATAGCAGACGCGCGTGTTAGTACGGAAGCTACCACTAATGGCAATTGGCCGACTATCCCTATTCCTCAACCGCCTACCCTCGCAACGTTAGAGCCGCGGCACAGGAGCATTATGGAGAAAGCATGAGGACCACACCGCTAGGTTAGAACGACCTTAAACAGGCGCCTCGCGATATACCTCGAAAAGCCTCCAGATATGAGGGGTCCCGTATGCACCGGCTTATGGAGTAGCCCAGGAAAGCCGCCCATTCAGGCTTGTGCGCTTCAAGCAGCGACAGCATGGCTGCAAATACTCGTTTATCTGTAGATTTGGAGCTTCGTATCGGACGGCTCGAGGCATCGCAGTTCGTACCCAATATTCTGCCTGGCGCTTGAATTTCATACATTGCAAATGAAGACGCCATCAAGATGATATTACGCTAAGCTGGACGCAACGAGGCGGTACCAAAGGAGAGGATATGGCATCGGCCAGGCAGGATTTTGAGCGTTTTGTGGGATGGCTTTATCAGCCTGAAAAAGACATCCCTGCGGATGTCCGTCGTCTAGCTGCCTTGGTTTTGTCGAAATTCGATGAATTGGCTGGGACCTCGCGTCAACGAAGCCAGCGATCCATATACCTAGTTGAGCTGATTCGACGAGAACTCGAGGGTACCGCAGATATTGCTCCGGTCGCAGTTGCTCAGGCTGATCTCGGGACATGGCCTTGGGCGAAACTTCGACATCTGACACTCGGTCCATTTCGAGGCTTTCGAGCAGCCGAGCCATTCGACCTCACCAAGCAAATCGTCCTTTTCTACGGCCCCAACGGTAGCGGCAAAACCAGTCTGTGCGAAGGACTGGAGTACGCGCTCTTGGGAGATGTCGAAGAGGCGGGAAGCAAGCGCATTGCAGCCCGCACTTATCTCGCCAATGTCCATGATGGGCGATTCAAGGCACCAATACTGAAAGCGACCGATCAGCAAGGGCGAGAAGTAAATGTCGTTGCCAACGCTGACACCTATCGTTTCTGCTTCGTAGAAAAGAACCGGATCGACGCGTTTTCCAGAATCGCCGCACGCCCCAATGCCCAACGAGCGGAACTCATTGCCACTCTCTTCGGCATGGATCAGTTCAATGAGTTCGTGGGCCATTTCAATGAGAGCATCGATGGGCAGCTTATCCTTCTCGGCGAACAACAGACCACATTGACTGCTCGCCGAAATGCGTTGGCAGCAGATAGAACGACCGTTGAAAATGAAGCAGCATCCCAGCAAGCACTGGCGGAAGAAGAGGCAGCCCTAGCGAAGGAGTACGACGCCGAGATCACATATGACGTGCTTAAAGAGCTTATCGGTACCGCCGAAACTCCGGGTCGCCTTCAGGAACTCGAAGCGATTTTGGAAGCGGTACCGCTTAATGTGCTCGGCGTAACGCGCCAGGGCCTTCTAGATGCTTTTGAGAAAACACACAAATGTGATGAGGAGCTCAAAGACATCGTTGAAGCTCTTCGCGCCAGAAGCGACCAAGTCTCTTTTAAGGCGCTTTATGACTCGGTCCTGGCCCTACAAGAAGTCGTGGGAGACCGGTGCCCGGCCTGTGACACCCCACTGAAAGGTCAGACTCACGTAGCTGCAGATCCATATCTAAGGGCGGGTGAAGGGCTTAAACAGCTTGAAGAGCTTGGTGTTCTCCAGGAGCAGCAGCAGGTTACGCAGACCACGTTTGGGCAAGCGTCACGTGAGTTGCGCCAAATGTTCAGTCCCGTCGCCGCTTTCATCGATGCCCAGCTCGGAGAAAATAAGGCCATTTCCCAGTTGATTGGTCAGCTTCCAGAAGAACCGGTTGAACGTTGGTGGTCAAGCATCTACCCCCAAAAGGTGGTGATTCAAGATGCACTACCGTCCCTTGATGAAATCCTGTCTGTGGTGGATCGCATGGCATCCCAAGACGTTGCGTCGTTGCAAGCTCAGCAGGATCGCCAGCCGCACATTACGGAGCGTCGACGGCTCAACGAATTCCAGCTCAAGGTTCAAGCCCAGGATCTTAAGAGACAGCAACTGCAAGAGAACGTTGAGGCTGCAAATAGCCGTATCAATGCATTCGACGAAACAAATGCTGAGCTAATCGCCCAAGCGAACCAAGAGATTCTCGACATAGAGCGGGATACCCCCTTCAAGGGGACTTATGACCGATTTCTTGTAGAACTAAGATCCTACAGGGATCAGCTCCCGGGGCAGTTGATAGCGGGACTCAACGACGCAGCCAAGGATCTTTACAACGCATTCAATCGCAATGATCGGGATGAGGACAAATTATTCGCACTGCACCTTCCAATTGGAGGTGAAGGGAAGATTGAGATCTGCTTCCAAGGTAATCCGGGAGCTCGGGTCGATGCACTTCACATACTTAGCGAAGGCCATATTCGCTGCCTCGGGTTGGCAATCCTCATGGCTAAGGCGAAAAGCATAGAATGCCCTGTCATCGTCTTCGACGACGCCATTAATGCAATCGACCACGATCATCGAGGCGGTATCCGAGAAACAATCTTTGAAAGTGACCACTTTGCTCAAACTCAATTAATCGTCACCTGTCACAGCAACGAATTCATCAAGGACATCCAGCAACATCTCCCCGTCCAGAGACGCAATGGCTGCCAAGTCTATCTGCTACGCCATCATGACGGCAACTATCAACCCAGAGTGACCGGAAACGTACCTAGCGCAAACTACATCGCGAAGGCTAGGGCCGCAAGAGAGGCCCTGAATGATAGAGATGCCCTAGCAGCGTCACGCCAAGCCTTAGAAATGCTGTCTGAAAAGGTATGGCGTTGGCTCGGCAGTCACGACCAGGGTGTCTTAAATATCATGCTCGCCGGGGTTGGTGCCGAGCCCGGGTTGAGAAACCTTTGTGAAGCACTGGTCAAGAAGTTACGGGATGCACAAACATTCAACCATGCCAACAAAGGCCCCCTATTGACCGCCTATGATCGCATTTTGGGAATCCCTGCCACTAACCTAGTGTGGACCTACCTTAACAAGGGAACGCACGAAGAAGCTGACCGCGATGATTTTGATGCAGAGCTTGTGGAGTCAGTAGTTCACACCTTAGAAGAGCTTGATCACCTCGATCTACGGGCTGGACGCTAACGATGCGATGCCTGTGCCCTGCCCATCTTGGTACCCGATTAGAAGTACTGATGCGAATGTGAACATACCCTATGCGATCCATGCCTTTTACTCGACCTACACTCATTGCTGCAGTCGAATTGCTAGAGCAGAACACGCAGGCACGCTTTAATCAGGTTGTGCTGCGGCTTGGCCTTGAGGATGAAATCACCTCAAGCACTAGCCTTAGCGTGGCCAAGAAATGCGATCTCTTCGGCCGCATCGTGGTGCAACGCGCCGAGACCGTGGTTCAGACGCTTGATGGCACCATGAGCTTGGGTGAGGCCGTAATTCGACAGGCCGCGCAGCTGGAGCAACAGGATCAAACTCAATCCTTGCATGCAGCTTTCGCGCGGAGCTTAGCGCGGGACGGCTATGTGCTCGTCTTTGATGACCATGGGCTAAACGCCTCCATTCGCGCCGCTCTGCCCGGCGAGGTCCTACTTCCTGAAACCGACGACGAGGTCCACCGCCTCCTGAAATTTTTCGGGTTCGTTATTCCTCTCGGTCATATTGACCAGGCGATTGAAGCCCACACACGCGGCGACTGGGCGGCTTGCAATAGCCAGCTTCGGACGTTCTTCGAAAGCCTGTTGGACGAGATAGCCCGTAATATCCGGCCGCTAGAGGCGGCTCAGCGCCCAAGCTCTGAGAACCGGCGCGCACTCCTTGCGGAGATCGGTTTTCTTGCTGTGGACCGTAACGAATGGACGCAGGATGGAAAGAACTACATCAACGGTCTCTTCAAGATGCTCCACTCGGAAGGCTCCCATCCGGGCCTTTCCGACGAGGATCACAGCACCTTCCGATTACATGTAGTGCTCATTACGGCGAGGACTTTCTTGCGCCGCCTATCAAACGGCCGGTGATGCCCATGGCTTTTTTCTCGCAAGATCAGTTAGATGCGATCGCCCGCGCGCTTGGCGATACCACAGAGGGTCTGAGCGGACCTGAGATCGAGCACCTGCTGGCCTCGTGCAAGATTGCCGATCCCGGACCTATGACGAAGCGCGTACGTATCTACAACGCTTTTGCAGAATGCCAGAACACCAAACGAAACCGTACCAACATCCTCGAGTTCATTCGGCGCGCCATGAAGCCCGCTCGCTACATTCACGAGCCTAACCGCTACGAGCCAATGCGGGCTCGCCTGAACCAGGCGCTTGTGTTCGCCGGGCTTGTGGTCGATGAGGCCGGCGAGCTGAAGTCGGCGGATGTAGCCAAGACCTTGCCAGAAGCTCTGCAGAGGGCTCGCGACTTGCGCGCGGACCTTGAAGGGCGAGGGGTTCACCCAGATGTCTTGAAATTCTGCCGCGCCGAACTTCTCGTTGACAACTACTTTCATGCGGCGCAAGAAGCTGTCAAAAGCGTTGCTGACAAGATGCGTACCCGCACCGGAATAGCCGATGACGGATCTGCTCTGGTGGATCGTGTTCTCTCTGGCAATCCCCCTCTCATGGCTATCAACGCGCTGTCGACGGCTAGCGAACGTAGCGAGCAGAGTGGGTTTGCCAATCTTGTCCGCGGTACATTCGGCATGTTTCGCAATCCGACCGCGCATGAGGCCCGAATACATTGGGCGATGACCAAGGAAGACGCACAAGACCTGATGTCGATCGTTTCTCTGATTCATCGACGCTTAGACATGGCGCAAGTGCTATCACGCGCATGATCATTAGAGGTATTGAGAGCTAAATGGAAAGCGAACTAGAATCCGATCGCATCGGCCGCATTGGGGAGCGACAGTTCGAATTGCTCTGCGAACGCGCTGCTCTCTGTTGCAATCAGAGCGCCATCGACGTCATGGGTTGGGACTTTATCGTCGAATTCCCGATGGCGCTGGTCGGGCAACCGTCGTTGCCTCTCGATCAACGTCTAACCAATGCTGCTCGGGTTCAGTTGAAATCAACGCTCGGCCGCACCGGGAACCGTGTCCGTCTAAGCCTTTCGGCCATTGAACGCCTGGCCAAGGATCCTCGGCCCGCCCTCATCATCGTGTTTTGCCTGAGCAGTGACGGCGAAATCCACACCGCGTATCTCGTCCATCTTATAGGGAAAGAGCTCGCACGCATTCTTAAACGGTTGAGGCTCGCGGAGGCTCGTAAGGCGCATGACATCAACCACACCGATATCAGCTACGCCTACGAAAAAATTGGGTTACGTTTCAAACCGACACCCGGGGGCTTGTTGGCCGCGCTGAGTGACGCGTGTGGGCAAAATCCTAGCGCCTACACAATCGAGAAGCAGCGGCAGCTTGTCAAACTCGGTTATGAGAATGGCCGGTACGAGGCAGAAGCCATTATTCAAATCGAAGGGCCGGAGCATTTCAGCAATATCCTACTCGGCCTTGCGCCGTTAAAACCGCGCCATCTCCAAGTGTTCGATAGCCGTTTTGGTATACGCCTTCCCTATCAAGGCACACTTTTTGACGACATCGAGTCGCTTTATCTTACGCCTCCCGCCCTGGGTTTCTGCGAGATTTCGATACGTGGCCTAGGCTTCGGACAAGCTGCACGGTTCGACGCTGAAATGTTTATCGGACCGCCGCTTTCAGAACTTCATGGACCGGAGCTTCTGATCCGCTCCGCAGAAATGATCATCCGTCTGACTCCAACGGGACTGAAACTTGAAAGCATCGGCTCGATCGATGATATGCAGCAAACCTTGGAGAAATGGGCAGAGCTACTTCGCGCGCTCACGCTCATGTCATCTGGTCGCGCGACCTTGACGATTACCGGAAACCGAAAAATTCCCGCGATCACGTTGCATGTCGATCAACCGGTCACAGGGCCGTACATCGAAGAACTGCCGCTCATTTCCACATTCGCGGACGGGTGGTTGCGTCTTCTAACAAACGCTGGCATGCGCTCCACTGCTAGTTTGACGCTCGATGCTTTCTGGGAGGCGAATGAAGCACGGATGGCCGTGGACATGCTGCTAAACCCGCAGCCCGACGCGCGCTTTGAATTCCAAGCTATAGAAATTGAAGAGGCATTTCCCCCTGCGGAAGGGTTGTATTTCAACATCGCGTCATTTGCCGATACCAGCATCGCTTTCAGCGCGAAGGTGTTCTTTGTAAAGACCGAAGATCCTGACTGGCAATATCGATCCACCCGCTTCGAGGCCCTTGATGTTCGACCGAAGGTCGATGACTTGGAAGAATATGGGCTCGACCAAGCGAACGCCTCCGGTCTGAAATTGCTCATCGATCCAAGGAACATCACAACGGTGCCCCTGCGGAATGCAAACTAACCACCGAGCCCATGGACATGCGTGCATCACTGAAACAGCATTGGCCCGAGTGATCGCCGTGCTCGGTGCGGCGCAGCCGCACTTTGCTTATCTGTTCGCTAACCGCCGCGCCACTCGGGTGAAAATGCGGGTGTATGACGGCTTTGGGGGCTGGTCAGCCGCTCGCCGATTTAATCAAGGCATGTTTCTTGGCTTGGCATTCGCCACGGCTGCGAGGTTGAACTAGACGGAACCTGCCAGTATGGACCAACATTGCCCTGGTTAATCCTCGACCGAGTGATTGGCGATTACCCGATAATAGATGGTGCGGCTTGGTCATTGGAATGCCCCATCCGCACCAGGATTGAAGGCTGTGATAGCGAATCCAACGGCCCATGACCTATGGTCGAAGGTTATTGGCTAGGGCGCGCCGGTAAAATCGGCTGGATGACCTCGCGTGCAATCAACTCAAGACCCGGGCCACCAAAGAACAAACCTGAGACCTCCTCGGAGTCCAGTACGCCATCTGCGTGGGCCCTCTGCATTTGCAGGGCAGCTTCATGGTGAGCTGGAGCACCTGCCATGCGATGGACACTTTGATCTTCAGCGGACCATCGACCTTCGCGCGCGCGCCCACCAACAAACACCCAAGTGATGACGGGAGCTCACCGAAAGCAGTAAATTCAGTGGCAAGCCCCGTCATTTCCCCGAAGATGGAACGTTATCTCGGACCCAGGGATCCGCAGACGATACGCACGGTAAATTCGAAATTATCCGTAGTGAGCCCATCGATTGGCGAACGCCCCTTCAGTCGCTCATGAGGCTCACAGACCGTCCGATAAAGCATCCAAGCATCGATATTCGGAAATCGCGCTAGTGCTGCAAGTACCAACTTGTGCCGCAGTGGATCAAGCTGCCAATCGGGAATGCGCTGACCGCGATTCCCGAGGCTCAAAGACAGCAGACGACGAGCCTTGATATCACGGCTGATCTGATCTCGGGATTTGCCAGCCAATTTCGCGAAAACCAGTAACGGCAAATTACTAGCGGCCTCATAAATGGCAAGCATCTCGGCGCGCTCACGCTGGATATCCGACACGTGAGATATATGCGGCTTTTCAGTCGGGACCGAAAAAGGTACGACAGGCGACTGGTGCGACACGACAAGAGCCGGTTCGTCGCTAACCGAAGCCTTGGGCACCAAGGCCGTTGTCACTGGAAGGGTGCCATTAAACTCAATTGAATTTGCGCTCGCGTTTTCCAATGACGGCAGCGAAGCGGCCCCTTCCAAACGGATGGTAAGCGGAGAGCTTGCCGCTTTCAGCTGACCCTGCCCCCACAGATCCAGACGGTTCGCCCAATCCTGCATCATGGTCCGACGCTGCTCGACATATTCAGCATGATTGTAGGCCGCACTCACCTTGTCCGGATCGGCATGCGAAAGCTGAGCATCCACCCAAACCTTCGGATACCCGATCTCATTCAGCGCCGTCGAGATCGTCGCCCTCATTCCATGACCGGTGAGTTGATCGGCGTACCCCATCCGGCGTAGCGCGCCATTCAGCGTGTTTTCGCTGATGCGCTTGCTCAGGTCGCTTCGATGCGCAAACAAGTAGCGCTGTGCGGGGACAACCTGGTCCAGCAAGTGACGCACGATCTCCAGCGCCTGAACCGACAGCGGGACAATGTACGGCGGCACATTTTGAATCTGCTTACCTGGCTTCCGCATCGCTAGCTGGAGTTGTTTCACCACTTCCGCCGGTATGACCCACAAGCGCTTCTCCAGATCGAACTGGTCTGGTGTCGCCAACCGCAACTCGCCCGTGCGGACACCGGTCAGCAGCAACAACCGAAGGCCAAGCCGCGTTTGGCTGGCGCCACCGTAATTTCGAAGAGCAACCATCAATCCCGGAAGCTCGTCCATACGAAGAAATGGATTGTGCGTAACCGGAGGTTTGGGGAGTGCAACTACATCAAGGTCTGAAGCTGGGTTGTGTTCCAGCCCCTCGATCTTCACCAGCGCATAGCGGAACAATTGGTTGAACCAGGTCCGGCATTTTTCGGCAGTCGTTAAGGCCTTGCGCTGTTCGATCCTGCTCAGCAAATCCAATAGATCGTGACGATTGATATCGTAGATGGAGCGTCCGCCCAGCGTGGGCAGGACGTCCTTATTGAAGATTCTCAAGATCTGCGAAAGCGTGCTCTGGCGCCCTTCCTTCAGGCTTAACCTGCGAAACTCCACCCACTGATTGAACACGGCCTCGAAGGTGTGCTCCTTCGTAGCATGAACAGCAAGCCGCTGTTGTTTGCGATGCTCATAGGGATTGATGCCTTGGGCAACCAAGGTACGGGCTTCATCACGACGGGTACGGGCTTCTTTAAGCCCAATTTGGGGGTAACTACCGAGGGACATGCGCTTCTGCTTGCCCGTCCAGTAGTAACGGAAGAGCCAGACTTTTCCGCCTCTGGCCGTCACATTGAGCGTGAGACCATCGCTGTCACCGAGGGTGTAATCATTACCGGTGATTCGGGCATGCCGAACTGTCATTTCTGAGAGTGCCATCGCGAGCTCCTGAACAGAGTCAGGGCCAGATGCTCATCTCGCTACACAATCTGCTCCAGCATTTAACCGATTCAGTGCTCGTCAGAATCCTGGACTCAATTCTGGACTTAAACGCACCGGATAGTGCTGGATTTCAGTGGTTCCCGCTGGAACGAAAAAAGGGCCTAAAGGCCCTGATTTCAATCACTTACAGAATTCAGTGGAACTCTGTAGCGCAATATTTGGAGCGGGAAACGAGACTCGAACTCGCGACCCCGACCTTGGCAAGGTCGTGCTCTACCAACTGAGCTATTCCCGCGTCTTGGTGTGGCGCATTCTATAGATTCAGATTACGCCGTCAACCCTTTGATTCAAAAAAGTTTTATTTCGGCTCTACATCCGTCCGCAGATGTGGCCAGGCGGCGCGCAGGTACTGGACCATCGACCACAGCGTCAGGCCGGCGGAAACCAGCAGCAATGCATAGCCCAGCAGCACCCAGAAGCTGAAGTCTGACGGGTTGGCCAGCAGGATCACCAGCGCCAGCATCTGCGCGGCGGTTTTCCATTTGCCGAGGTTCGACACGGCAACCTGGGCGCGGGCGCCCAGCTCAGCCATCCATTCACGGAGCGCCGAGACGACAATTTCGCGACCGATGATCACCGCCGCCGGCAAGGTCAGCCAGAGGTTGCCGTGTTCCTGCACCAGCAACACCAGGGCCACCGCGACCATCAGCTTGTCGGCCACCGGGTCGAGGAAGGCACCGAACGGCGTGCTCTGCTCCAGGCGTCGGGCCAGGTAACCATCCAACCAGTCCGTCGCGGCGGCGAAGGCGAAGACCGAGGCGGAGGCCACGTAGCTCCAGTGGTACGGCAAATAAAACAGCAATATGAAGATCGGGATGAGCAGGACGCGTAGGACGGTAATCAGATTTGGGATATTCATCGGCACAACTGGCTGCGAGGTTGACGGGCATTCTACTCGCTGTGCAGGTTTGCATAAATCGACTCAGCGAGCTTTTTACTGATACCGGGTGCTTTGGCTATCTCCTCGATGCTGGCACGAGACAGTTCCTGCAATCCACCAAAATGTTTCAACAAGTCGCGACGGCGTGTCGGGCCGACGCCTGCCACACCTTCGAGTGTAGACGTACGGCGCGTCTTGCCACGGCGAGCACGGTGCCCGGTGATGGCGAAACGGTGGGCTTCGTCACGGATCTGCTGGATCAGGTGCAACGCCGGCGAATCGCCCTTGAGGGTGAACTCATGGGCGGCATCGTTGAGGTACAAGGTCTCGAAGCCGGCCTTGCGCGTCGCGCCCTTGGCCACGCCCAGCAGGATCAGGTCGGGCACCATCAGCTCATTGAGCACATCGCGGGCCATGGACAACTGGCCCTTGCCGCCGTCCACCAGGAGGATATCCGGCAACTTGCCCTCCCCGTCCTTCAGCTTGCCGAAGCGGCGCATCAACGCCTGATGCATCGCCGCATAGTCATCTCCGGGGGTGACGCCTTCGATGTTGTAACGGCGGTAATCGGACTTGATCGGGCCTTCAGGACCGAACACCACGCAGGACGCTACCGTCGCCTCACCACTGGAATGGCTGATGTCGTAGCACTCCAGCCGTTGCGGCGGCTCGTCCAGGTTGAGGACATCGGCCAGGGCATCGAACCGCGCGGCCACGTGCTGGCGGTTAGCCAGACGCGCGCCCAGGGCCTGTTCGGCGTTGGTCACGGCCAGTTGCTGCCAACGGGCACGGGTGCCGCGCACGCGATGGCTGATGGTCAGTTCACGACCACGAAGCTTGTCGATGGCTTCGATCAGGGCCGGAAAGTCTTCATGGACCACGTTGACGATCAACTCGGCCGGCAGGTCGCGTTCCGGACTGCTGATGTAGTACTGGCCCAGGAAGGCCGCCATGACCTCGGCGACGTCTTCCTCGATACCGACCTGGGGGAAAAAGTTCTTGCTGCCCAATACGCGACCGCCCCGCACACTGATCAAGTGCACGCAGGCGCCACCCGGGTTGATGAACGCGGCGATCACATCGACGTCGCCACTGCCGCCTTCCATGCTTTGCTGGTCCTGTACCCGGCGCAGCAGGCCGATCTGGTCTCGCAGTTCGGCGGCCCGTTCAAATTCAAGGTTGACCGCCGCGTCTTCCATCGCCGCTGACAGTTCATCGGTCAGTGCATTGCTGCGCCCCTCCAGAAACATCACCGAGTGACGCACATCCTCGGCGTAGACCTCGGGTTCGACGAACCCGACGCACGGCGCCTTGCAGCGCTTGATCTGGTATTGCAAGCAAGGCCGGGTGCGGTTCTTGTAGTAGCTGTCTTCACATTGGCGAACGAAGAAGGTCTTCTGCAGCAGGCTCAGGCTTTCACGAATGGCCCCGGCGCTGGGGTAAGGGCCGAAATACCGGCCCTTGGCCTTCTTCGCCCCGCGATGAATGCTCAGGCGCGGGAACGCCCCGTCGGACAGGAACACGTACGGATAAGACTTATCATCACGCAGCAGGATGTTGTACGGCGGGCGCCATTCCTTGATCAGCGTCTGCTCGAGCAGCAACGCCTCGGTTTCATTGGCGGTAATGGTGGTTTCGACTTGCGCGATGCGCCCCACCAGGGCAGCGGTCTTCGGTGCGAGGCCGGTCTTGCGGAAGTAACTGGCCAGACGTTTCTTGAGATTCTTGGCCTTGCCGACATACAGCAGGCGCGCTTCGCTATCGAACATGCGGTACACGCCTGGGCGGCCACTGCATGTAGACAGGAAAGCGCTTGGATCAAACAATTCAGTCATTATCAGGCGCTGGCATCGACCATGCCGTGGCGCACCGCCAACAGTGTCAATTCGACGTCACTGCTGATCGAAAGCTTCTCGAAGATACGGTAACGGTAGGTGTTGACGGTTTTAGGCGACAGGCACAGCTTGTCGGAAATGATCTGCACCTTCTGGCAACCGACAATCATCAAGGCGATCTGGATTTCCCGCTCCGACAGCGCATCGAAAGGCGAATCGTTGGTCGGTTGGAATGACTTGATCGCCAACTGCTGGGCGATTTGCGGGCTGATGTAGCGTTGCCCGGCGAATACCAGGCGGATGGCCTGGACCATCTCGTTCAAGCCGGCACCCTTGGTCAGGTAACCCGCTGCGCCCGCCTGCAATAACCGGGTAGGGAACGGATCTTCTTCGCAGACAGTTACCGCGACCACCTTGATGTCCGGGTGACTGCGCAGCAGCTTGCGCGTGGCTTCAAGACCGCCGATGCCGGGCATCTTGACGTCCATCAACACCACGTCGGGTTTCAATTCACGAGCCTTGATCAGGGCTTCTTCCCCGGATTCGGCCTGGCCAACTACCTGCAGGCCATCGATGTCAGCCAGCATTCGTGTAATGCCCGTACGGACGAGATCATGGTCATCGACCACTAACACCCTAATCAAGCAGACACCTCACGATTTGGTCTTATTTGGGTTGCCCCACACCTTAGCAAAAAAGCATCCGACAGACCTAGCGCAAAGGGACAGATAAAAGTTACAACACATCTTTATCAGCACGGCATCCTAAGCTTCAAGCGCCAACATCCCGCTGCATCCTCAGGAAACATTCATCCTCGCCCACAATGCGCAGGCCCATGCGTTCGTACAACACCCTGGCCGGATTATCCTTGAACACCGTCAGGCGCAGCGCCGGCCGACGCTCCAACCTTACCATGTCCCAAACCTGTCCGATCGCCCAGGTACCTGCACCTTGTCCGCGGAACGCCTCCCCTATTTGCAATTCCCGGATATACAACGCCCGGGCATCACGACTGAGGCTGACAAAACCCAGCGCCTGGCCCGCACGACTGATTATCCAGTTCTGGCGAATGATCCAGGCCAGGTCGAACGCTTCGTCCTGCCAGAGCAAATCATGCTTGAGGTAATAGACAAGCATATTGTTGCAAGTCAATTGCCGGGCGAAGCCGATGTCCCCGGCCGTTGCGGCACGCCACTCGAAGCTCATGAAGACCTCATCACCCCATTGCCACCGGCACGACTTGCCCCTCCCAGCCGTTGGCGTTGCGGCGGGCAATCACCAACAGTTCACCCGTGCCTGGCGCCGCCGCGAGCAACGCACCGTCCGGCCCCCAGATGGCACTGCGGCCAGCCGATTCCCAGCCTCCGGTGGCGCCGCCATGATTTGCCATCAGCACGGTCATGGCATGCTGCGTGGCATATCCTTGCAACAACGTCGTATCGGGCACGTAGCCACCCTCGGTAATCAACACCCCCGCGGCATACAGCGTAGCGCCCCGCCCGGCTGCCGCAGCAGCATGGCTGGCGTGGGAAAAATCGGCACATACCGCCAGCGCGATGCAATCGCACCCCATCGCCAACATCGAGCCGCCCTGCCCCGGGGCGAAGGCGATTTCTTCACCCGGGTGCAGATGCTGCTTGCTGTACACCCCAAGGGCACCGTCAGCGCCAAGAACCAATGCGCCGATCAATACCGGGCCATCCGCCGACAGCCGAATCGGCATGCCGACTACGGCAGTCAGGCCAAGCTCACGCGCCAAGTCACGCAGCGGCTGCAGTACGGTATCCTCCGGCAAAATGGCCAGATCCGCCGCCAGGCCGCGTTCGTAGCCGGTGAGCGACAGTTCGGGAAATACCAGCAACTGTACTCCCTGCTCAGCCGCCACCTGCATGAAACGCTGATGGCACGAGAGGTTGGCGCGGACGTCCCCCGCGATGGAAATCGATTGGGCGGCGGCGAAGGCTGGAGCGGTCATGGGGCTTCCTGAAGAGACAGTGCAAACCTGAAGTTTGTCATAAAGCCCGGCGGACTCAAGCCAGGGCGAACAATTGCATGCCCTCGATAGAATTTTCTGATTGAACCGGCGCACCGCCCTCTAGTAAGCTCGGGGCCATTCATCGGAGACAGATCATGTTCAACGCCCTCTCACCGCTTCAAACCGCCAGCGCCCCGCGCTCGGTTGCGGCTGCCCGGGCGAACAGCGTTCAAACTCCGGTCAGCTTTTATTTTGGGTATTGGTTTAGCCACTGGCGCGCCTGATACCCAACCGGCGCCCACTTTAAACGGGTCGCCTTCCAGAGTTTTCCAAACCCCCGGTCGGCCTCCCGACCGGGGGTTTTGTTTTTCAGGCCCCAAAACATTTGCAACACCCGACAACTTGAGGATTGAGCCATGAACTACGCCACTTATTACCGTTACGACAGTTTTTCCGCCTGGCGATTTACCAGCCACCGCTCGGGACAGCCTGCCGCCTCCGATCGGTCACCTACCGGTGGCAAGCCTCAGTTGCGGGCCAATACGGCCAATTGTCGAACACCCCACTAGGACCGGCGCGCGGGAACGAACCCGCCCCCCGTCCAGGAAGCCAGATCATGAATTCGTCCGTCTCCGCTTTGCCGCTGTCCACGCTCAACCCTGCCAATGAAGCCCTGACCCTGCGTCTGCCGAGCTCGTTGCAGCTCAAGCATCAACTGCCCCTCAGCACCGCGCTGAGCCAACAGGTGAGCGCCCATCGCCAGGCCATCCGCGCGATCCTCGATGGTGAGGATTCCCGTCTGTTGGTCATCGTCGGCCCCTGCTCGATCCACGACCCGAAATCCGCCCTCGAATACGCCGCCAACCTGGCTCGCGTGGCCCATGAAGTGAGCGACAGCATGCTGCTGGTCATGCGCGCCTACGTGGAAAAACCTCGCACCACCGTGGGCTGGAAAGGCCTGGCCTACGATCCCGGCCTGGATGGCAGCGATGACATGGCCACCGGCCTGACGCTGTCCCGGGAGCTGATGCGCGAGATGCTCCAACTGGGCTTGCCCGTCGCCACCGAACTGTTACAACCCATGGCCGCCAGTTACTTCGACGACCTGCTCAGTTGGGTCGCCATCGGTGCGCGCACCACCGAATCGCAGATCCACCGGGAAATGGCCAGCGGCCTGGGCATGCCGGTAGGGTTCAAGAACGGCACGGACGGCGGGGTCGGCATTGCCTGCGACGCCATGCGCTCTGCCGCCCACCCCCATCGGCATTTCGGTGTCGACAGCCAGGGGCATCCGGCGATCATCCAGACGCCGGGCAACCCCGACACTCACTTGGTGTTGCGCGGTGGCCATCGCGGACCGAACTATGACCGCCAAAGCGTCACGCAGATACACAGTGACCTGATCCGCCTGAAGATACCGGCCCGGATCATGGTGGATTGCAGCCACGCCAACAGCGGCAAAGACCCGCTGCGCCAGCCACAGGTGTTCAATGACGTGTTGGAACAGCGCCTGCAAGGCAATCGTTCCCTGATCGGCATGATGCTCGAAAGCCACTTGTTCGAAGGCTGCCAGCCACTGGGTCCATCGATGCGCTACGGCGTATCGGTCACCGATGGTTGCCTGGGCTGGGAGTCCACCGAGCAGTTGTTGCGCGAGGCCCATCAAAAGCTGCAATTACCAACCTGAGTCGCGAACACGCCTTCCCCTGGAACCAGGGGTCGGCGTGGGCCTTGTGGGAACCTTCGCTCAACCTGACACCGTGGAACGCACCTGAACTGTCACGCCCTCTGAACGCTGGCTGACGTCATCCAGGCGCTCGACCTGATAGAACACGCCCACCGATCTGTTGCCTTGACCCCGCCAATACGCCGCGGGAATCACAAAAACGAGCGGCTGGCCTGCCGTGGCCTCGGTGATTTCGCGCTCCAGGACATAAGCGGAGTTGCCGTTGCACTGCAACCAGACCAGCTCTCCCGCCTCAAGCCCGGGATCATCGATGACAATCGTCACTCCCTCTTGCAGGTCGCTGACATCCAGCCAGCCGTCGTTCACCTCCCGAATCCGAGGCGTCTTCAACGCGGGACGCAGCAGAGGACCGATGTGCAGCGACAAGGGCTCGGCGCGACGCACTGAATGTCCACGCCTGACGACATAGACCAGCGCCAAGGTGTGTCCCGCATGGGGAGCGATCAGCGCATGATCGATCCAGAGCGACACCTCACGACCGACAGCATGGGCTTCTATCTCGAGCACATCGCGCCAAAGCGCCTTGGAATCCTTGTTGGCCGTCAGGATCAACCGATCGCCGACCGCCATCCTGGCGTAGGGCCGAATCGTCACCCAGGTTCCATCAGGCACCCGATTCGGATCAAGGCAGCCACCGACCGCATCGTTGGCAATGGCGGGCAGCAGTTGCGGTGACACATCGCCGACTTCAAGTTGCAGGGGCTCAGAAACCAGGGTGTCGGGCAATCGTTTGCCCGTTACTTGGTAGGAGATCTCCAGCGAACCACCGTCCAACTCGGCGATATGCGCTTCGCGCACGACGAACACCACGTCCCGCCCTACTTGCCGCTCCGTGACGAACCCGGCCACTTCATGCCGGTAGGGCCCACCTTCGTTGTTCAGCCCATGCCAGCGCAGCAGCACCTCATCTCCGCACGTCATCATTGGATAAGGTTTGACGGTGATCAGGGTCTTGCGCCAGGCGGGGTCTATCACCCCTTCCCTGGCCGCTGCCAGGATCGGGGGCGGCAGTCTTGTTCCTGACGTTGAACGGGATCGTTGAAGAGATGGGTAGATGATCATGTGCAGGCTCCAGTCCTTGGATGAAGGCACCGTTCGCATAACGGCACCCGATGGAGCCATTAAAACCGGCTCGCCCCAAACCCACAGCCAGACAAGGCGACAAAGGCAGTGGTCTCTGGCGTTCAAAGCTGTAGCTGCAAACGCCTGAGATTATAGGAGACCTCCTACACCTTTAGTCACAGCCGGGTCACTTCCCATTATTCCCACTTTTTTTATTCCGGTTTCCCTGGTTTAGCGCGGTTTCTTCCTACACCGCCGCTTACGAGCCTGGATTAGAGTGAAGTCGCAAACTCAAGGTGAACCTCTTCGAAAAAGGTACGAACATGCAACGGAATGCAACCACTCAATTCCCCATCCTGTTGGTCCATGGGTTGTTCGGGTTTGACAGGATCGGCGGTTTCGAACTTTTCCATGGCATCAAACAAGCCCTGCGCGCAGGCGGCGCCCGGGTGTTCATCCCGTATTTGTCGGCCCCCCATTGCAACGAGGCCAGAGGCGAACAACTGCTGGTGCAGATCGATCGGGTCCTGGCTGGCACCGGCGCGGCCCGGGTCAACTTGATCGGCCACAGCCAGGGTGCGCTGACCGCCCGATATGCCGCCGCGCTGGCCCCCGAAAAAGTTGCCTCGGTCACATCGGTCAGCGGTCCCAACCATGGTTCCGAACTGGCTGACTTCCTGCGCAAGGCCCTTACTCCAGGACGGCTGCCAGGACATGTGGCAAGAAGCGTCGCCACACTGTTCGCCGATTTCATCTCGCTGCTCGATGGACAGGAGCACCTACCGCCAACCGCCGTGGCCGCGCTGGCGACGTTGACCACCGAAGGCGTGGGCGCCTTCAATGACAAATACCCCCAGGGCCTGCCCAAGAACTGGGGCGGGAACGGCCCGGAAAGGGTCAACGGCGTGCGCTACTACTCATGGAGCGGCACGTTGCCAGAGGCGACAGAGGAAGAACTGGAGCCTTCGCAGGTTTTCTGCCGCGCCTTTTCCGAATACTTCATCACCGAAGCCGGGCAGAACGACGGCCTGGTCGGGCGTTTCAGTTCGCACCTGGGCAAGGTCATTCGTTCCGACTATCCAATGGACCATATGGAGACCATCAATCCAGGAGACGGCACGCTGCGCAAGGGTACAGCCCCCACGGCGCCTAACCCCACAGAGCTTTACCTGCGCCACGCCGAGCGCCTGCGCAAAGCCGGCCTTTGATCGCCGGCCCCAAGGTTTTGACGCAATTTTGACAACAACCGGTCAATGAATCCGGTAGGCTCAACACCTTTAAATATATCGAAAGGAATTTCCCCCATGGCCAAAGCCACTGCCCGCCACATCCTGGTTTCCACCGAAGACAAGTGCAACGAACTCAAGGCCCAGATCGAAGCCGGCGCCGATTTCGCTGAAGTTGCCAAGGCCAACTCCACCTGCCCATCCAGCCGTCAAGGCGGCGACCTGGGTTCGTTCGGCCCGGGCCAGATGGTCAAGGAGTTCGACACCGTGGTCTTCAGCGCCCCGATCAATGTGGTCCAGGGGCCGGTCAAGACCCAGTTCGGCTACCACCTGCTGGAAGTGACCAGCCGCCAGGATTGATGGTCCCTTGTGGGAGCAAGGCTTGCCCGCGATGAACGATAACGCGGAACAGCTGTTGGACCGCGGCGCAGCAATCGCGGGCAAGCCTTGCTCCCACAGGCCTTGCTCCTACAGATAATCCCTCGCCACAAGGACTGGCGATCCACGCGCCGCTCGCGTACAAATCGTGGTCATCGATCACCCGGCTTTAAGGCTGACAATGCGACTGGCGTTCCCTTCCCTGCTATTGACTGCCGTGGTCCTGCTGACAGGCGCCGCCGGCGTCGAGGCAGCACCGCAACATGCCCTGACCGTCTATGGCGAACCGGCCAAATACGCCGAAGGCTTCGGCCACTTTGCCTATGCCAACCCCCAGGCTCCCAAAGGCGGGACCATGCGCCGCTCGGCCATCGAGATCGGCCATTTCGACCATGTGCTGCCGTATATCGACAAAGGTATCGGGGTCAGTCAGATCGACGGGATGCTGTATTCGCCCCTGGCCCAGCGCTCGCTGGATGAGCCCTATACCGTCTATGGCCTGGTGGCGCAGAAGATGGAGCGTGGCGAAGATAGCCTGTCCCTGCGCTTCTACCTGAACCCCAAGGCGCGCTTCGCCGATGGCAAGCCCATCACCGCCCAGGACGTGCGCTACAGCTTCGAGCTGTTGATGACCCAGGGCAGCCTGCGCTATCGCACCCAATTCGCGGCGGTCAAGGACGTCGTGGTCGAGGACGAGCGCACCGTTCGCTTCGACTTCAAGAACAATGAAAGCCGCACCCTGCCCCTGGACATCGCCACCCTGCCGGTCTTTCCCGAACATTGGTGGAAGACCCGCGATTTCGCCAACGGCGGCGGCTACGAGGCCCCACTGGGCAGTGGTCCCTACCGGGTGAGCAAGGTCGATTCCGGGCGCAGCATTACCTTCGAACGCAATGCCGACTGGTGGGGCAAGGACCTGCCGGTCAGCCGTGGCCTCTACAATTTCGACCACTTCAGCATCGAGTATTTTGGCGACACCGACGTCGCCCGCCAGGTGCTGCGCGGCGGCGCCTATGACTACAACCGCGAATTCTCCGCCACCGCCTACTCCATCGGCTATGACGGCCCGGCCCTGCAGGATGGTCGCCTGCAAAAGGCCCACCTGGCCACCGAGGCCCCCCAGACCGCACAGGGTTTTGTCTTCAATCTGCAAAGACCGCAGTTCCAGGACCGCCGCGTACGCCAGGCCTTGGCCATGCTCTGGGACTTCGAGTGGAGCAATCGCCAGATGATGCGCAACCTCTATGTGCGCCAGCAGAGTTACTTCTCCAACACAGACCTGGCCGCCCGACAACTGCCCGATGCCGGCGAACGGGCGCTCCTCGAGCCGCTGCGCGGGCAGATACCCGACGAAGTCTTCACCCAGGTGTTCGAGGCGCCGAAAACCGACGGCAGCGGCGTGATCCGCGACAAACAACTGCAAGCCCTGGCGCTGCTGGAACAGGCTGGCTGGAAACCCGACGGCGACCGCTTGGTGAATGCCGAAGGCGAGCCGCTGAGCTTCACCTTTCTCAACAGCCAGAACGGTATCGACCGCCTGCTGCTGCCCTATAAGCGCACCCTGGCGCAAATCGGCATCGACATGAGCATCCGTCGTATCGACGCGTCCCAGTACGTCAATCGCCTGATGAGCCGCGATTACGACATGATCATCACCGGCTACCCCGTCAGCACATCGCCAGGCATGGAACTCTACAATTACTTCGGTTCGGCGGCCGCCAACGATCCGGGCGCCAACAACTACATGGCCTTGAAGAACCCGGCGGTGGACACGCTGATCGACGGGCTGGTCAAGGCCACTACCAAGGCCGACATGCTGCGCCATGCCCACGCCCTGGACCGGGTGCTGCAATGGAATTACTACTGGATCCCCAACTATTACCCGCCAGGCAGCTCGACCGTGTGGTGGAACCGCTTCGGCATTCCAAAGGTACAGGCCAGCAATGAGGAAGCGATCGAAAGCTGGTGGGAAGTGAGCAGCACACCGTTGACCAACGAGCAGATGCGCGCCGAACGCCTCAGGCGCGGCACACCCGGAGGGCCGCATTGATGTGGGCTTATATCGCGCGGCGCCTGCTGCTGATCATCCCCACGCTGGTGATCATCCTGCTGGTGAACTTCGTCATCGTGCAGGCTGCGCCCGGCGGGCCGGTGGAACAGGCTATCGCCCACCTGCAGGGCATCGGCGGCGCCAGCGTCGGCAGTTCGGGCAACGCCATGACCGGCAGCTCCCGTGCCAGTCGCGGCCTGGACCCGCAACTGATCAAGGACATCGAGAAACAGTACGGTTTCGATAAGCCGGCCCACGAGCGCCTGTGGCTGATGCTCAGCAGCTATGCGCGCCTGGACTTCGGCAAGAGCTTCTTCCGCGGCGCCACGGTCACCGACCTGATCCTGGAAAAGATGCCGGTGACCATCTCTCTCGGGCTCTGGGCGACCTTGATCACGTACCTGGTATCGATCCCCCTGGGCATCCGCAAGGCGGTGCGTCACGGCTCGGCATTCGATGTGTGGAGCAGCACAGCAATCATCATTGGCTATGCCATGCCGGCGTTCCTCTTCGCGATGTTCCTGATCGTGGTGTTCGCTGGCGGCACCTCGCTGAACTGGTTTCCGGTGCGCGGGCTGGTGTCGGATAACTTCGAGTCGCTGTCGACGCTGGGCAAGATCGCCGATTACTTCTGGCATTTGGTTCTGCCGGTCACGTCGCTGGTGATCGGCGGCTTCGCCACCCTGACGATCCTGACCAAGAACTCGTTCCTCAATGAAATCACCCGCCAATACGTGGTTACCGCGCGAGCCAAGGGCATGAGCGAACGGCGGGTACTGTATGGCCACGTGTTCCGCAATGCGATGCTGCTGGTGGTATCGGGCATTCCCCAGGCGTTCATCAGCGTGTTCTTTGCCGGCTCCTTGCTGATCGAGGTGATTTTTTCCCTCGACGGCCTGGGACGCATGAGCTACGAGGCTGCGGTATCCCGGGATTATCCGGTGGTGTTCGGCTCGCTGTTCATCTTCACGCTGTTCGGCCTGCTCATCAAACTCATCGGCGACCTCTGCTACACCCTGGTGGACCCGCGCATCGACTTCGCCGCGAGGAACGCCTGATGTTCAAGCTTTCTCCCTTGGGCCGCCGGCGCTTGGAGCGCTTCAAGAAAAACCGTCGGGGCTGGTGGTCGTTGTGGCTGTTCATCGGCCTGTTCATCCTGAGCCTGGGCGGCGAACTGATCGCCAATGACAAACCGCTGGTGGTGAGCTACCAGGGCTCGCTGTATTTCCCGGTGTTCAAACGCCATACCGAGCAGGAATTTGGCGGACAGTTGCCGTTCCAGGCCGACTACCGCAGCAGCTACGTGCAAAACCTGATCCACAAGGACGGCGGCTGGCTGTGGTTCCCACCGATCCCGTTCAGCGACGACACGCCCAACTATGACCTCAACAAGCCGGCGCCGAGCCCGCCCTCATCGGTGAACTGGCTCGGCACCGATGACCAGTCCCGGGACGTACTGGCCCGGGTCATCTTCGGCGCGCGGGTGTCGATCCTGTTCGCCCTGGCCCTGACCGCCATCAGCGCGCTGATCGGCATCGCCGCCGGTGCATTGCAGGGTTATTACGGCGGCTGGGTGGATCTGCTCGGGCAACGTTTGCTGGAAGTCTGGTCGGGCCTGCCGGTGCTTTATCTGCTGATCATCCTGTCCGGCTTCGTGGAACCGAATTTCTGGTGGTTGCTGGGAATCATGGCGCTGTTTTCCTGGCTGGCCCTGGTGGACGTGGTGCGCGCCGAGTTCCTGCGCGGGCGCAACCTCGAATACGTGAAAGCCGCCAGGGCCCTGGGTCTCAGCGACCGCAAGGTGATCGTGCGGCATATCCTGCCCAACGCGATGAACGCCACCCTGAGCTACCTGCCGTTCATCCTCACCGGCGCGATTTCCACCCTCACCGCCCTGGATTTCCTCGGCTTCGGCATGCCGGCCGGCAGCGCCTCCCTGGGCGAACTGATCGCCCAGGGCAAGCAGAACCTGCAAGCGCCATGGCTGGGGCTGACGGCGTTCTTTACCCTGGCGCTGATTCTTTCCCTGTTGGTATTTATCGGCGAGGCGTTGCGAGACGCGTTCGACCCACGCTCTTGAAAACAGCCATGAAGCGGAACCTTGAGATGAGCGACAACCTGATCGAAATCCGCGACCTGAGCGTGGCCTTCAACGACAACACCGTGGTGCGCAACCTGTGCCTGGATATTCGCCCTGGCGAATGCCTGGCCTTGGTAGGCGAGTCGGGTTCCGGCAAGTCGGTGACAGCCCATTCGATCCTGCAATTGCTGCCCGAGAACGGCACCCGCACCACTGGCAGCATTCGCTATCGCGGCCAGGAACTGCTGGGCGCCGAGGCCAAGACCTTGCGCGAACTGCGCGGTAACCGGATCGCAATGATCTTTCAGGAGCCGATGACCTCGCTGAATCCGCTGCACAGCGTCGAAAAGCAGATCGGTGAAACCCTGATGCTGCACCGGGGGCTGGGCGGCAAAGCCGCGCGCCAGCGCATTCTGGAACTGCTGGCCCTGGTGGGCATCCAGAAACCCGCCGAACGCCTCAAGGCCTACCCTCATCAACTGTCCGGCGGCCAACGCCAACGGGTGATGATCGCCATGGCGCTGGCCTGCGAGCCGGAACTGTTGATTGCCGACGAACCGACTACCGCGCTGGACGTGACCGTGCAGCGCAAGATCCTGCTGCTGCTCAAGTCACTGCAGCAACGACTCGGCATGTCCCTGCTGCTGATCAGCCACGACCTCAACCTGGTGCGCAGCATCGCCCAACGGGTGTGCGTGATGAAGGCTGGGGAAATCGTCGAACAGGCGCCTTGCGAAACCCTGTTCAGCGCACCGAAACATCCCTACAGCTGCGAGCTGCTGCACGCCGAACCGGAAGGCGAAGCCTTGCCCCGGGACGAACGCGAAGACGTGTTGCAGGTACAGGACCTGCGCGTCAGTTTCCCCCTCGGCGGTGGGCTGTTCCGGCGCAAAGAATATTTGCACGCCGTGGATGGCATCAGCCTGTCCATCCAGCGCGGCAAGACCCTGGGCATCGTCGGCGAATCCGGCTCCGGCAAGTCCACGCTCGGCCAGGCGATCCTGCGGCTGATCGAGTCCGAAGGCAGCATCCGCTTTCAGGGCCAGGCCCTCGATCAGCTGTCGCACAAGGCGCTGCGACCATGGCGCAAGCAGATGCAGGTGGTGTTCCAGGACCCGTTCGGCAGCCTCAGCCCACGGATGTCGGTGCAACAGATCATCAGCGAAGGCCTGGAGGTCCACCAGCCCTCCAGCCCCGAACAGTGTGAAGCCCGGGTGATCCAGGCCCTCAAGGAAGTGGGCCTCGACCCGCTGACCCGCCATCGCTACCCCCATGAATTCTCTGGGGGCCAGCGCCAACGCATCGCCATTGCCCGGGCGCTGGTGCTCAAGCCGGCCCTGATCCTGCTGGACGAGCCGACCTCGGCCCTGGACCGTACCGTGCAAAAACAAGTAGTCGCCCTGCTTCGCCAGCTCCAGGAGAAGTACGACTTGACCTACCTGTTCATCAGCCATGACCTGGCGGTGATCCGCGCCCTGGCCCACGACATGATCGTGATCAAGGACGGTAAAGTGGTCGAGCAAGGTGCCAGTCATGACGTGTTCGATTCGCCCCAGCACCCTTATACCAAGGAGCTGTTGGCGGCGGCGCATCCGGGGTGGGCATAATCCGGCGCATGGCAGAGCTTCGTGTCGCCCCATCGCGAGCAGGCTCGCTCCTACACTGGAGCGACGCGGGCCCGTGTGGGAGCGAGCCTGCTCGCGATGACGGCGGCACTGACATCACCTATTCGGGACAATATCGATGAACCCCACCGAAAGCCTCAAGGATTACAAGCGCGTGCGCACGCTGGCGATCCGTTCGTTGTTCGAAATCATCGAGCAGTCCAGCGAAGGCACGGTGATTGTCGACCGTGATGCGAATATCGTCTGGATGAACGAACGCTACGCCCGCCGCTTCGGCCTGAACTCGGCCCAGGAAGCCATAGGCCGGGCGTGCGAGAGCGTGATCCCGGGCAGCCTGCTGCGTGAAGTGGTGCGCACCGGGCGGCCGATTCTGCTGGACATGCAGGACACGCCCAAGGAACCGCTGGTGGTGATGCGCCTGCCGATCCACGACAGCGCGGGTGCGGTGATCGGCGCCATCGGTTTTGCCTTGTTCGACGAGCTGCGCAGCCTGTCGCCGATGCTCAAGCGCTACCTGAGCATGCAGGAAGAACTGGCCTCCACCCGCTCGCTGCTGCGGGCGCGGCAAACCAAGTACAACTTTGCCCATTTCATCGGCACCAGCAACGCCGGCCTGGAGGTCAAGCGCCGCGCCCGACGCAGCGCCAGCGCCGACTCCCCAGTGCTGCTGCTCGGCGAAACCGGCACCGGCAAGGAACTGCTGGCCCAGGCCATCCACAGCGCTTCGCCGCGCGCGCACAAGGCGTTCGTCAGCATCAACAGCGCGGCGATTCCCGAAGCGCTGCTGGAAGCCGAATTCTTCGGCACCGCGCCAGGGGCTTTTACCGGGGCTGATCGCAAGGGCCGCGCCGGCAAACTGCAGATCGCCCAGGGCGGTACGCTGTTCCTCGACGAGATCGGCGACATGCCGCTGCCGCTGCAAAGCAAACTGCTGCGGGTGCTCCAGGAAAAGGAATACGAACCGGTAGGCTCCAACGAGGTGCTGCAAAGCGATGTGCGAGTGATCGCCGCCACCTCCATGGACCTGGAAGCGGCGATCAAACGTGGGGAGTTCCGCGCCGACCTGTATTACCGCCTCAACGTGCTACCGATCCAGGTCCCGCCGTTGCGCGAACGCCTGGATGACTTGCCGGCCTTGAGCGAGGCGATCCTCGAAGAACTGCGCAGCCAGCACGAACTGAACCACGACGCCCTCGATCTGCTGCGGCAACACGCGTGGCCGGGCAACATCCGCGAACTGCGCAATGTGCTGGAGCGGGCCGCGCTGCTCAGCGATGACCTGGTGCTCACGGCAGCGGACATTCGCGCGGCCATCGGCACATTCATGCCGGTGACGCGAGCGGCGGACGTTAGCTTCGAATCCCTGCCCCATGAAACCTTCAGCCAGGCCCGCGCGCGATTCGACCGGCAACTGATCGAAACCACCCTCGCGCAATGCGGGGGCAAGGTGGTCGAGGCGGCTGAGCGGCTGGGGCTGGGGAGGTCGACGTTGTACAAGAAGATGGTGGCGTTGGGAATTGCGGAGTCTCAATAAAGAGACTTCCGTCTCTATATTTAGACAACTTCTTTTGGAGCGCTTCGCGCTCATCGCGAGCAGGCTCGCTCCCACAGTGGACTGCGTTTTCCAGTCGAACACGGTCAACCTGTGGGAGCGAGCCTGCTCGCGATGAGGCCCGCACAGCTCCGAAAATCTCTAAACAGAGACTAAATTTTTAGGCCACTCCAACAAATCCAAACAATCTCCTTATATTTCAGCCAGTTACACACCTGGCACAAAACTCGCTAAAGCCTCCTCCACAGCTTCATCACAACAATAACAATCCCAGGAGACACACCATGAGTGTGATCATTGCCTTGGCAGCCCTCACGCTGCTGATGGTCGCCGCCTACCGTGGCTACAGCGTTATCCTCTTTGCCCCCATCGCCGCCCTCGGCGCCGTCCTGCTCACCGACCCGTCCGCCGTCGCCCCTGCCTTCACCGGGGTGTTCATGGAAAAAATGGTCGGGTTCATCAAACTGTATTTCCCGGTGTTCCTGCTTGGCGCGGTATTCGGCAAGCTGATCGAGTTGTCGGGTTTCTCCCGCTCCATCGTCGCCGCCGCGATTCGCTTGCTGGGTACGCGCCAGGCCATGCTGGTGATCGTGCTGGTCTGCGCCTTGCTGACCTATGGCGGCGTATCGCTGTTCGTCGTGGTGTTCGCGGTGTACCCGTTCGCCGCCGAGATGTTCCGCCAGAGCAATATCCCCAAGCGTCTGATCCCGGCCACCATCGCCCTCGGCGCATTCTCGTTCACCATGGATGCCCTGCCCGGCACGCCGCAGATCCAGAACATCATCCCCAGCACGTTCTTCAACACCACCGCCTGGGCCGCACCGTGGCTGGGGGTGATCGGCACGATCTTCGTGTTCAGCCTCGGCATGCTGTTCCTGCAACGCCAGCGCAACAAGGCCCAGCGTGTGGGCGAAGGCTACGGCACCGAATTGCGCAACGAGCCGGAAACCGCCGAAGACATCAAGCTGCCGAACCCATGGATCGCTGTTTCGCCACTGCTGGCGGTGGGGATCATGAACCTGATGTTCACCCAGTGGATTCCCCAGTGGTACGGCAAGACTCATAGCCTGGCGCTGCCGGGCATGGCCGCGCCGGTCACCAGCGACATCGCCAAGCTCACCGCGATCTGGGCGGTACAGGCTGCGTTGCTGGTGGGCATCATCATGGTCCTGCTGTTCGGTTTCCGGGCTATTCGCAGCAAACTGGCCGAAGGCAGCAAGAGTGCCGTGGGCGGTGCCTTGCTGGCGGCGATGAACACGGCTTCGGAATACGGCTTCGGCGCGGTGATCGCCTCGCTGCCAGGCTTCCTGGTCCTGGCCGATTGGCTCAAGAGCATTCCCAACCCGCTGGTCAACGAAGCGGTGACCGTCACGCTGCTGGCGGGCATCACCGGCTCCGCCTCGGGTGGCATGAGCATCGCTTTGGCGGCGATGTCCGAAACCTTTATCAACGCCGCCCACGCCGCCAACATTCCCCTGGAAGTGCTGCACCGGGTGGCCGCCATGGCCAGCGGCGGCATGGATACCCTGCCTCACAACGGCGCGGTGATCACCCTGCTGGCAGTGACCGGACTGACCCACCGCGAAGCCTACAAAGACATTTTCTGCATTACGCTGATCAAGACCCTCGCGGTGTTCTTCGTGATCGGTGTGTTCTACGCCACTGGCATTGTGTGAGGTTTCCATGACAACCACTCTTTCGGGCAAGACTGCCCTGGTCACCGGTTCCACCAGCGGCATTGGCCTGGGCATCGCCCTGAGCCTGGCCAGGGCCGGCGCCAACCTGATCCTCAACGGCTTTGGCGATGCCTCGGCGGTGATTGCCGAGGTGAAACAGTTCGGCGGCCAGGTCGGCCACCATCCAGCCGACGTCAGCGACCCGGCGCAGATAGCCGACATGCTCGCCTACGCCGAGCGCGAGTTCGGCGGCGTGGACATCCTGGTGAACAACGCCGGGATCCAGCATGTGGCCGCCGTGGAGGATTTCCCCGTGGAACGCTGGGATTCGATCATTGCCATCAACCTGTCCTCGGTGTTCCACGCCACTCGCCTGAGCCTGCCGGGCATGCGCGCCAAGGGTTGGGGGCGGATCATCAACGTCGCCTCGGTGCACGGTCAGGTCGGCTCGGTGGGCAAGGCGGCGTATGTCGCGGCCAAGCATGGGGTGATTGGCCTGACCAAAGTGGTCGGCCTGGAGACCGCCACCAGCAACGTCACCTGCAACGCCATCTGCCCCGGCTGGGTGCTGACGCCGCTGGTGCAGAAGCAGATCGACGACCGCATTGCTACCGGTGTCGATCCGCAACAGGCGCAGCATGACCTGCTGGCCGAGAAACAGCCGTCCCTGGAATTCGTCACTCCCCCGCAACTGGGGGAACTGGTGCTGTTCCTGTGCAGCGAAGCCGGCAGCCAGGTGCGCGGCGCGGCGTGGAATATCGATGGTGGGTGGTTGGCTCAGTAGGCTCCTGCGAAGCCCTGTGGGAGCAAGGCTTGCCCGCGATGAAGTCGATGCGCTTTTTCAGAATCGAGGCGCCTGTTTCGCGAGCAAGCTTTGCTCCCACACCTGATTGAGCCGCTCTATAGTTTGTGTGTGTGCATAAAAAAATAAGAGGCACCCCATGTCCGACATCCTCTGGCAACCCAGTCCCGAACGCATCGCCCAGTCGCGCATGAACGCCTTTCGCCGGTTCGTCAACGCGCGACATCACCTGCAACTGCACGACTACCCTGCCCTGCACGCCTGGAGCATCGACCAGCGCGAGGCCTTCTGGCAGGCCATCGTCGATTTCTTCGAGATTCGCTTTCACCAAGCCCCCGACGCGGTATTGGTGGAGGGTTCGCAAATGCCCAGCGCCCGATGGTTCCCAGGCGCCACGCTGAACTTCGCCGAACACCTGCTGCGCCGCCGTGATGACACCGTCGTCGTGGTGGCGCTCGACGAAAACGGCGGTGAGGAACAACTGACCTGGAGCGCACTTGCCGCCCATGTCGCCGGCCTGCAAGCGAGCCTGAAAGCCGCTGGCGTAACACAGGGCGACCGGGTGGCCGCCTGCATGCCCAACACCTGGCAGACCCTGGTGGGCATGCTCGCCACCACCAGCCTGGGGGCGATCTGGTCCTGTTCGTCGCCGGATTTCGGTACCCAGGGGGTTATCGACCGCTTCGGCCAGATCGAGCCGAAGGTACTGATCACCTGCGCCGGTTATCGTTATGCCGGCAAGGTCATCGACCAGCGGCCCAAGGTCAACGAAGTCCTCGAGCGACTGCCGTCGCTGCAGCAGTTGATCGTGCTGCCCTATGCCCGACCCGATGCAAGCGTCGACGATTTCAAGACCCGGGCCAACGTCGCATTGTGGGACGCGTTTTATCAAAGCGGCGGCGAACCGCAGTTCACTGGCGTGCCCTTCGATCATCCGCTGTACATCCTCTACTCCAGCGGCACCACCGGCGTGCCGAAGTGCATCGTCCACGGCACCGGCGGCGTGTTGCTGCAACTCGTCAAGGAACATGGCCTGCATGTCGACCTCGGCCCCGAGGATCGGCTGTTCTACTACACCACCTGCGGCTGGATGATGTGGAACTGGTTGGTGTCGGCCCTCGCCGTCGGCAGTGCGGTGGTGCTCTATGACGGCTCACCGTTCCATCCCAGCCCCGAGCGCCTGCTCGACCTGATCGACCAGCAGCGCATCAGCGTGTTCGGCACCAGCCCCAAGTTCCTGGCCTCACTGGAGAGTCAGGGCTTCAAGCCTCGGCAAAGTCACGACCTGGGCAGCCTGAAGACCATTCTGTCCACCGGCTCGGCCTTGGCGCCCCATAGCTACGATTACGTGTACCGCGACTTCAAGCCCGACGTCTGCCTGGCCTCGATGTCCGGCGGCACCGACATTGTCTCGTGCTTCGTCAACGGCAACCCGCTGTCGCCGGTGCGTCGAGGCGAGATGCAGGGCAAGAGCCTGGGCATGGCCGTGCAGGTCTGGAACGAGGCCGGCCAAACGGTCATCGGCGAAAAAGGTGAGCTGGTGTGCACCCGGCATTTTCCGGCGATGCCCATTGGTCTATGGAACGATCCACGACAGGAGAAACTTCGCGCGTCCTATTTCAGCCAGTTTCCCGGTGTGTGGGCCCAAGGCGACTACGCCGAAGAACTGGCCCACGGTGGCTTCCTGATCCATGGCCGCTCCGACGCCGTGCTCAACCCCGGTGGCGTGCGCATCGGCACGGCGGAGATCTATCGGCAGGTGGAGAAGGTCGAGCAGGTGCTGGACAGCGTCGCCATCGGCCAGCAATGGCAAGGCGATGTGCGAGTGGTGCTGTTTGTGCGCCTGCGGGACGGGGTGAAGCTGGATGAGGCCTTGGAGCAGCAGATCCGCCAAGTCATCCGGGCCAACACCACGCCACGGCACGTGCCGGCGAAAATTCTGGCGGTGACGGACATTCCCCGGACTATCAGCGGCAAAATCGTCGAACTGGCGGTGCGCAATGTGGTGCATGGCGAGGTGGTGAAGAACACCGATGCCCTAGCCAATCCGGAGGCGCTGGAGCAGTTTCGGGGACGACCAGAACTGGCCACTTAAGCGCAGCAACTCCCGTGGCGAGGGGATTTATCCCCGCTGGGCTGCGAAGCAGCCCTAAAACCTGACATCTCGGTGTGTCAGACGGAGTGAGTTGACTGAACGTGGGACTGCTTCGCAGTCCAGCGGGGATAAATCCCCTCGCCACAGGAGCGTGCCCGACACGATCAATCCATCAACCCCCACTCACCCGCCGCCGGATCGGCGGGTGGCGCCGCGCCCGACTCGGCATGCAACTTCAGCCGCAAGCGCAGGTTGTTCGCCGAATCAGCGTTTTTCAGCGCTTCTTCCTCATCGATGGCTCCCTCTGCCACCAGGTTGAACAAGGCCTGGTCAAAGGTCTGCATGCCCAACTCTTCGGACTTTTCCATGATGCCCTTGAGCTCGCCCAGCTCATTGCGGCGGATCAGGTCAGCCACCGTGGGCGAGCCCAGCATCACCTCCACCGCCGCCCGACGCTGGCCGGTACGGGTGCGCACCAGGCGTTGGGAAACGAAGGCCTTGAGGTTGTTGCCCAGGTCGTTGAGCAACTGCGGCCGACGCTCTTCCGGGAAGAAGTTGATCACCCGGTCCAGGGCCTGGTTGGCGTTGTGGGCATGCAACGTGGAAATCACCAAGTGCCCGGTGTCGGCAAACGCCAAGGCATGCTCCATGGTTTCCCGGTCGCGGATCTCGCCGATCAGTACCACGTCCGGCGCCTGGCGCAGGGTGTTTTTCAGGGCGGCATGAAAACTGCGGGTGTCGACACCGACCTCCCGCTGGTTGATGATGGATTTCTTGTGCCGATGGATATACTCCACCGGGTCTTCGATGGTGATGATGTGGCCGCTGCTGTTGCGGTTGCGGTAATCGATCAGCGCCGCCAGGGAGGTCGACTTGCCCGACCCCGTCGCTCCGACGAACAGCATCAGCCCTTGCTTCTGCATGATGGTATCGAGCAGCACCCGTGGCAGTTTCAGGTCTTCGAAACGCGGGATGTCCAGCTTGACGTTGCGTATCACCATGGACACGTCATTGCGTTGTTTGAAGATATTGACCCGGAAACGCCCGACGCCGGCCAGGGAGATCGCCAGGTTCATTTCCAGCTCCCGATCGAACTCAAGGCGCTGTTCGGCGTCCATCAAAGACTCGGCGAGCCTGGCAATGTCGCCGACCTTGCATGCTTCATTACCCAAGGGCTTGAGCACGCCCTCGAAACGCGCGCACGGTGGCGCCCCCGTGGACATGTAAAGGTCGGAACCATTCTGGCTCGCCAGGATTCGCAACAACGGATCGATTTCCATGGACTGAAACTTCCGCGAGACATCAATGAAACAAGCCGAGCCGAACATGAAACCCGTCAGACCAACCTGCACTTACCTTTCCCTGAGGATAGTAGACGCCGTGGCACAGACACGACAGCCAGGGATTGCATGATGAGCGCGACACCCGCCGGCAGCGATACACAGCGCCTGCTCAGCCAAGTGGACTGGGCCATGACCCCGCTGGGCACTGCCCAAACCTGGCCCCAGAGCCTGCGCACCGCCGTGGACATCGTGCTCCACTCGCCCATGCCGATGGCCTTGCTGTGGGGACCGCAACTGTCGCACCTCTACAACGACGCCTTCGGCCGCCTGACCGGTGACAAGCATCCCCGGGCGTTCGGCCAGCCGACCCATACAGCATGGCCCGAACTCAAAGGCGCGACCGAAGGGATTTATCACCGCGTGTTGCAAGGCCAGACGCACACCTGCCGTGATCAACAATGGCGCGTGCCCTTCGCCGGGCGCCTCTGCGATGTCTGGCTGGACCTGACCTACAGCCCGGTGCGCGACGAAAGCGGCACCGTCGCAGGCATCCTGGTCACCGCCATCGAGACCAGCGAACGGCGCCGCCTGGCCATGGAGTTCGAACGACGCTCCGAGGCCAGCCTCAAGGCCCAGCACGAAAGCGAAGAACGCCTGCAACTGGCCCTGGCCGCCGCTGACGCGCTGGGCACCTGGGACTGGGACATCAGTGAAGATCGCTTTATTGCCGATGCACATTTCGCCCTGTTGCATAGCGTCGATCCCAGCCTGTCACGCCAGTTGCCCATCAGCGCCTACCTCGAAGGCGTGCACCCCGAGGACCGGGCGATGGTTGCCCGCAGTATCAAGCACTGCATCACCCACGGCACCGAATACGCCGAGGAATACCGGCTGTTGCAGCCCGACGATCAATTGCGCTGGGTATACGTGCGTGGTCGCTGCTACAAGGATCGCCACGGCCGGCCCAAGCGCTTTCTTGGCGCCGCCCTGGACCTGACCGAACGCAAGCGCACCGAGCAAGCCCTGCGCCAGAGCCAGACCGAGCTGCAGCTGATCATCAATGCCATGCCGATCCTCATCAGCTACGTGGACCGCGAAGAGCGTTTCCGGCTGAACAACAGCGCCTACCTGGACTGGTACGGCCTGACCCCGCAGGAACTCTACGGCAAGAGCATCCGCGAAGTACTTGGCGAAGAGGCCTACGCCGCCCGCGCCCAGCAGATCGCCGACGCCCTGGCCGGCAAACCGTGCAGCTTCGCCGTGCAGTCAAACCATCGCGACGGTCGCCCACGCCATGCACTGATCAACTACCTGCCTCGCCAGGGTTCGGACGGCACAGTGAACGGTTTCTACATCTTTGTGATCGACGAAACCGAGCGCAAGAAAACCGAGGAAGCCCTGCGCAACCTCAACGAAACACTGGAAGAACGCGTCATCGCCCGTACCCACCAACTGGCCGAAGCCAACCAACGGCTGCAAAGCGAGATGTTCGAACGCGAGCGCGCCGAAGAAGCCCTGCGCCACGCCCAGAAAATGGAAGCGGTGGGCCAGCTCACCGGTGGCATTGCCCATGACTTCAACAACATGCTCACCGGCATCCTCGGCAGCCTCGACCTGATGCAACGCTACATCGCCGCCGGTCGCGCCGCCGAGATCGGGCGCTTCACCGAAGCGGCGGTGTCTTCGGCCAACCGCGCCGCCGCCCTGACCCATCGGCTGCTGGCTTTTTCCCGGCGCCAGTCCCTGGACCGCAAACCGCTGGACGCCAATGACCTGGTGCGCTCGCTCGAAGACCTGCTGAGCCGTACCACCGGCGATCACATCGTGCTGCGGCTGCAATTGACCCACGAGCTATGGCTGGTCAGCACCGATGCCAGCCAGTTGGAAAACGCCCTGCTCAACCTGGTGATCAACGCCCGCGATGCGATGCCCGACGGCGGCGAATTGATCGTCGAAACCGCCAATGTCTATCTCGACGGTACTGACATCAACAGCCTGGAGCCCGTGAAGGCCGGGGACTATGTGATGATTGCCGTCAGCGACAACGGTAGCGGCATGACGCCCTCCGTGCGGGCCAAGGCCTTCGATCCGTTCTTCACCACCAAACCCATCGGCCAGGGCACTGGCCTGGGCTTGTCGATGATCTACGGGTTTGCCCAACAGTCCGGCGGGCACCTCAACCTGGACAGTGTGCCGGGCGAGGGCACGCGAGTGCAGCTGTACCTGCCGCGCTTGCACATTTCCCCCGCCCAACAACCCGCCACACCGGAAGCGATCGACGCACCGCCGGCCATCGCCGGAGAAACCGTGTTGCTGGTGGAGGATGAACCCGCCGTGCGCATGCTGGTGCTCGACCTGCTGCAGGCCCTGGGCTACACCGCCCTGGAAGCCCGGGACGCCGTGACCGCGCTGCCCGTGCTGGAATCGGACCAGCGCATTGACCTGCTGGTGACCGATGTCGGGCTGCCGGGCATGAATGGCCGGCAACTGGCGGAAATCGCCCGCCAGCACCGGCCCGGGCTGAAGGTGCTGTTCATGACCGGTTACGCGCAGAAAGCCGCCGAACGCCAGGGCTTCCTCGAACAGGGCATGGATATGGTCGCCAAACCGTTCACCCTCGATCTGCTGGCCAACAAGATTCGGACGATGATCAACCATGACAGCTGACTTGAGGCATAATCGCCGCCCCGTCGCACCGCTCAGGTCACCGCTGCAATGAAAGCCCAAGCCCGCCATATCCTGGTGAAAACCGCCGAAGAAGCCGAACAGCTCAAGCAACGCATCGCCAAGGGCGAAGCCTTCGATGTGCTGGCCAAGAAATACTCCACCTGCCCCTCCGGCAAGCGCGGCGGCGACCTGGGTGAAGTGCGGCCGGGGCAGATGGTCGGCGCGATTGATGCGGTGATTTTCAAGAAGCCGCTGCGGGTGGTGCATGGGCCGATCAAGAGCAAGTTCGGGTATCACTTGGTGCAAGTGTTCTACCGGGATTGAATTTAACTCCAGACGCCCTGTAGGAGACACTTGTGGGAGCGAGCCTGCTCGCGATGGCGGTACATCAGCCGATGCAAATATGGTTGATCCGACGCCATCGCGAGCAGGCTCGCTCCCACAGGTTCTGTGTATCCTGCGTTACCGAGGCATCAACGCCCCAGGCACCTGGATCACCTGGCTCGCCAGCAGATGCCCGGCCTCGGCGGCCTCCTGCGGACTGCCGCCCAGCAAGCGACTCGCCAGGTACGCGGCGCTGAAGGAATCCCCCGCCGCCGTGGTGTCCACCACCCGTTCGACCCGCTGGGCAGGCACTTCATAAAACTGGCCATCGCAACGGATCAGACAGGCCTCGGCACCGCGCTTGAGCACAACTTCCGGCGTGCCAAACTGCGCATAGGCGGCGAACACCGCCTCACTGTCGGCATAACCGAACAGCGCCTGCTCGTCCTCCACCGTCAACAGCGCCAGCTCCACGTAGGGCAGCACGCCGCGATAAGCCGCGCGGGCCGCTTCGACCGAGGCCCAGAGCCTTGGCCGATAGTTGTTGTCGAACACCACCTGGGCCCCGCGCCGACGCGCTTGGACCAGGGTTTCGATGAGCTTGAGCCGCCCCTGCTCGCCGAGCACCGCCAGGGTGACGCCGCTGAAATACAGCACATCGTAATCCAGCAACGCGGCCAGGATCGGCCCGGCGGCCGGAGTGGTAAAGCAATCACGTACCGCCGCCTCGTTGCGCCAGTACAGGAATCGCCGCTCGCCCGTCGCATCGGTCTGGATGCAATACAAACCCGGCAGGCGTCCAGGCAAGCGCTGGACCCGTTGCAACCCGATGTTTTCTTCGGCCCAGCGCTCACACATGGCGTCGCTGAAACTGTCGTCGCCCAGGGCAGTGACGTAATCCACCGCGCCGCTGTCACCCAAGGCGCGGGACAGGTACACCGCCGTGTTCAGGGTGTCACCGCCGAAGCTTTGTTGCAGGCTGCCATCGGCGCGTTGTTGCAGTTCGATCATGCATTCGCCGATCAGGGCGATGCGGGGTTTCTGGGTGGGATTGCTCATAGGTGATCCTGATATTCGGTGGTGTCTGGCAGGGCGCCATCGCGGGCAAGCCTTGCTCCCACAGGGGATCCTGGGTGAACACCCATTTTGTGTTCACAGTCGATCAGTGTGGGAGCAAGGCTTGCCCGCGATGGCCACGACTCGGTCCAAAGGCTAGAAACACGTCTCCATGCTCTCCACCACCCGCAACTGCTCATCCACCAGACAACCCACCCGCCACTTGTCGAAGGTCAGGCACGGATGGGAAGTACCGAACGAAATGATGTCCCCGACCCGCAACTCAACCCCCGGCGCCACACTCATGAACGCATGCTGGTCCATCACCGCCGTCACCTTGCAACCGCTGACGTCTTCCCCCGCCGCCGAATCCGATCCGGGCTTGTAGCGCTTGAGCGGCACCGGCAATCCGGCGTCGTAGGCCACGTCGCGCTTGCCCAGGGCGATTACCGCGAAACCCGGCTCCGGCAGCGATTGCACATGGGCCCAGACTTCCAGGGCCGGGCGCAGGCCTTCGTGCAGGTCGCTGCGACGCTCCAGCACGCAGCACTGGGCTTCTTTGTAGATGCCATGGTCATGGGCCACGTAACTGCCGGGACGCAGCACACTGAGGAAACGCCCGTGGGCATTCTGGGCCTCGAAGGATTCGGCGATCAGGTCGTACCAGGCCGAACCCGAGGCGGTGATGATCGGCTTGTCGATGGCAAACGCGCCGCTGTCCTGCAACTGCACCGCCAGCCGCACCAACGATGCAGCGAACGCGCGGATGCCGCTGATGGCATGGTCACCGTGGATCACCCCTTCGTAGCCTTCGATACCGGTCAACGCCAGCGCCGGTTGCGCCCGGATCGCCTCGGCCAGGGCCAGCACCTCAGCCTCGGTCCGGCAACCACAGCGACCGCCGACCACCCCGTACTCGATCATCACGTTCAGCTTCACGCCACGAGCGGCGAAGAACGCCCCCAGGTCAGCCACGTTGTCGGGATGATCGACCATGCAATGGAATTCGAACGTCGGGTCGGCCAGCAGATCGGCGATCAACGCCATGTTCGGCGCGCCCACCAATTGATTGGCCATCAGTACCCGACGTACGCCGTGGGCATAGGCTGCATGGGTCTGCACAGCAGTGGCGAGGGTCAGGCCCCAGGCGCCAGCGTCGAGCTGGCGGCGAAACAGCGCCGGGGTCATGCTGGTCTTGCCGTGGGGCGCCAGTTCGGCACCACTGCCGGTGACGAACGCCTGCATCCAGCGGATATTGTGCTCCAATGCCTGGCGATGCAACACCAGCGCCGGCAGGCTGACGTCCCGTAGCAAATGTGCACCGACGGTGGCGGCACCTTTCTCGACGCTGGCATTAGGAATGGCGGATGACATGTTCGAACTCCTCGCACACGGCCGCTAGTGCCGTGGCTGTCTATTCATTGATGCGCCTGGCCAGGTTGTTGGCGCTTTCGATCAGCACCCGGCGGTAGTCGGCGTAATTGTTCTTGGCGTCGGCCCGTGGGGCGACGATGCACAGGGTTGCGATGGCCACGCCATTGGGGTCTTTGACCGGTGCGGCGAAGCAATGGGTGAAGGTGTCGGCGACACTGTCGAAAGAGAAAAATCCATCGAGGCCGGCCTGGCGGATTTCCTTGAGGAATTGCTCCAGGGGCAGGCGCTCGCCATCCGGCAGGATGAAGTCGTCGGGGTCGATCAGGTCGACGATCTGCTGGTCACTCAAATGCGCCAGCAGCAGGCGTCCGGACGCCGTCCACGGGATCGGCGCGTTCTCACCGATGTCCGATGAAATGCGGAAATGCCGCTCGCCTTCCTTCATCAGCGCGACGGTGTATTTGCGCCCGTTGAGCAGGCACATCTGCGCCGTTTCCCGGGTCTGGCGCACGATCTCCTGCAACGCCTGGTCAGCCTCGCGGCTCAAATCGAAATGCCGCAGGTGTGCCTGCCCGAGAAAATACAACTGGCGGCCCAGGTAGACGTGGCCGTCCTTGCCCACGGGTTCGAGGATGCGTCGCTCCAGCAGCGACGCCACCAGTTCATAGACCGTGGACTTGGGGCTGCCGATGCCACTGGCAATATCATTCGGGCGCAGCGGCTGGCCGATTTCCTTGAGGAAGTCGAGGATATCGAACGCCCGATCCAATCCCCGGGCCCGGCGTTTGATGGTGTCTTCGGTCATGTTTTCGGTTCCCATTCAATTGGCCGGGAGTTTAACCAGACTGCTGCGCCGCCTGATAGATCGCTATCGCGGGCAAGAGCCATGCTCCCACAGAAGAATGTGTTCCCTTGTGGGAGCAAGGCTTGCCCGCGATGAGGCCCCCGTAGTTCAGGCCTTTTTCTTGTAGGCAATGCAATCGATCTCGACCTTGCAATCGACCATCATGCTGGCCTGCACGCAGGCCCGGGCCGGGGCGTGTTCCGGACTGAAGTACTCGCCGAACACCTTGTTGAAACTCCAGAAGTCCCGCGGATCTTCCAGCCACACGCCACAACGCACCACGTCCTTGAGCTCGTAACCGGCCTCTTCGAGAATGGCGACCAGGTTCTTCATGGTCTGGTGGGTCTGCTCGACGATCCCGCCGACAATGATCTCGCCGTTCACCGCCGGCACCTGACCGGACACGTGCAGCCAGCCATCGGCCTCGACGGCGCGGGCGAATGGCCGTGGCTGGCCGCCGCCTGCGGTGCTGCCGGTGCCGTATCGGGTAATGCTCATGGGTTATCTCCTTATTGAATGGAAAGTTAAAAACGCGTGTTCTTGAGAAATTCCGCCAGACGCGGCGATTGCGGCCGCTCGAACAGTTCTTTGGGTGGCCCTTGCTCTTCGATCCGGCCCTGGTTCATGAACACGATCTTGTCGGAGACCTCGAAGGCAAAGCGCATTTCGTGGGTCACCAGCAGCATGGTCATGCCGTCTTCGGCCAGGCCCTTGATCACGTTGAGCACCTCGCCGACCAGTTCCGGATCCAGGGCCGAAGTGACTTCGTCGAACAGCATCAGGCTGGGGTTCATGGCGATCGCACGGGCAATGGCCACACGCTGTTGCTGGCCACCGGACAACTGGCCGGGAAAATGATTGCGTCGCTCCAACAGGCCAACCCGCTCCAGCCATTTCTCGGCCAGGGCCACCGCTTCGTCCTTGGGCAGCTTTTTCACTTTGAGCAGGCCCAGGGTAACGTTCTGCAACGCGGTCAAATGCGGGAACAGGTTGAATTGCTGGAAGGCCATGCCGGTCATGGCGCGGTGCCGGGCGATGACTTTCTCGGGGTGACGCACGCGCTTGCCGTCGATGTCGTCATAGCCGATGGACTCACCGTCGAGCATGATCTGCCCACCCTGGAATTCTTCGAGCATGTTGACGCAGCGCAGCAGCGTGGTCTTGCCCGAGCCGCTGGAGCCGATCAGCGTGACCACGTTGCCGCGCTGCATGCTCAGGTCCACGCCCTTGAGCACTTCCAACGGGCCGTATTGTTTGCGCAGACCGCGAATGTCCAGCAGCGGCTGGGTGTTGGAGAGCTGGGTGTTGGAGAGCTCCGTATTGGAGAGATTCGAAACGTCAGTCATGGCAAGGCCACCCGCTTTTCAATGTGCCGCCCGAGCAATTCGATGGCGTAATTGATGATGAAAAAGAGAAAACCGGCGAACAGATAGAACTCCAGGGTCATGAAGGTCCGGGCGATGATCTGTTGGGTGCTGAGCAGCAGTTCGGCGACGCCGATCACCGACAGCAGGGTCGAGGCCTTGACGATCTCGGTGGAGGAATTGACCCAGGTCGGCAAGATCTGCCGCAACGCCTGGGGCAACAGCACATAGCCCAGCGACTGATAGAACGTCAGGCCGATGGCCTGGCTCGCCTCCATCTGCCCACGGGGCAATGCCTGCAAGGCGCCACGCACGATCTCGGCGACGTGGGAGCCACAAAACAGCGTCAGACCCAGGACACCGGCCTGGAACGCGCCGATCTGCCAACCCAGCGCCGGGGCCATGTAGAAACAGGCCAGCACCAGCACGAACACCGGCGTGCCGCGGATCAGGTCGACGTAGAAGCGAAATGGCGCACGCATCCAGGTCCGACCGTAAGTCAGCACCAGTCCGGCGACCAGGCCGATCAGGGTGCCCAACAAAATAGCCAGCACCGAGCACTGCACACTGGTCAGGAAACCGGCCCACAGGGTGTCCCGGGCGACCCACAACTCATGCAACCAACTGGGGGATTCGTACATGGAACACTCCTAACGGCGGATCGCCAGGCGCTGCTCGAAATACCGCAGCACCATGGCAATGAGGTAACAGGCCGCGACATACAGCGCTGTGGTCACCAACCAGGTTTCGATCACCCGGTAACTTTCCACGTTGATCTTGCGGGCGTAATAGGTCAGCTCCGGCACGGCAATCGCCGCCGCCAGGGAGGTGTCCTTGAACAGCGAGATGAAGTTGTTCGACAAGGCTGGCAACACGTTGCGCAGCATCACCGGCACGGTGACGTAGGCCTTCACCTGCCACTCGCCCAGGCCGATGGCCAGCCCCGCTTCCCGCTGGCCCTTGTGAATGCTCAGCAGCCCGCCACGGAACACTTCGGTCAGGTACGCACCGGCGTACAGCGACAGGGTGATGACGAACGACGGCAGCTTGTCCAGGCGAATGCCCAGGCTCGGCAAGGCGAAGTAGATCAACAGGATCAGCACCAGGATCGGCGTATTGCGGATCACCGTGACATACACCGACGCCAGCACCCGCAACAGCCGATGCTTGCTCAGCAGCGCGAACACCATCGCCAGGCCGATCACGCAACCGATGGCGATCGACACCAGCGCCAGGGACAGCCCCAGGCCGAGCCCCGCCAGCAAGGTGTCGAAATCGCGCCAGACGGCGGCAAAGTTCAACTGATAATTCATGGTCGACAGTACCTTCAACGGGGCGCCCGAAAGTGGCGCCCCGGGCTCACAGGGTCATTTGAATTCGACAGGGAAA
Organism: Pseudomonas sp. FP2300; assembly: GCF_030687595.1. Classification (NCBI taxonomy): domain Bacteria; kingdom Pseudomonadati; phylum Pseudomonadota; class Gammaproteobacteria; order Pseudomonadales; family Pseudomonadaceae; genus Pseudomonas; species Pseudomonas sp. FP2300. Next base: position 2,457,445 of record NZ_CP117440.1, on the reverse strand, counting down.
CCGATCGCTGGCGATGGCAGCTCGACGCCGAACCACTGTTTGAACGACGCCGCGTATGTCGGGAACTCCACGCCGGTCATGGCTTCATGCAAGGTGGTGTTGACGAAGTTCAGCCAGTCCTGGTCGCCGCGCTTGACCGCGCAAGCATAGGTTTGCGGGCTCCAGGCGTAGGCCGGGCTGCGATAGCGACCAGGGTTCTGCACCATCAGGTACTTGACCGAGGATTGGTCGGTGGCAGCGGCATCGGCACGGCCGGAGTTCACCGCCTGATACATCAGGTCGACGCTGTCGTACTGGTCGACCTTGGCCTTGGGCAGCGCCTGATGCACCAGTTCTTCGGCGTAGACGTTCTGCAGCACCGCCACGGTGACGCCGTCGCCGGCGGCCTTGAGGTCTTCGATTTCCTTGTACTTGCTGTTGGCCGGCAGCAGCAGGCCCACGCCTTCGCGGTAGTACGGCAAGGTAAACGCCACTTGCTGGGCACGGCTGGCGGTGACGGTGATGAACTGGCAACTCATGTCGACCTTGTCGGTCAGCAGGTTGGGAATGCGCGCATCGGAAGACTGCACCACGAACTCGACTTTTTCCGGGTCATTGAACAAGCCCTTGGCGACCATCCGTGCGATGTCGATATCAAAGCCCTGCAACTTGCCATCCGCTCCCTGGAAGTGCCACGGCGCATTGGTACTGCCCGTGCCCACGATCAATTTCCCGCGCTGCAGCACGCTGTCCAGCTTGCTGTCGGCCGCCTGGGCGACACCCATGGCGGCCGTCGTGGCCGCGAAGAGAAAAACACACGCTTTGAACAAGGAAGGTCGGCGTTGCATGGCAAGCACTCCAGAGTGAGTTTATTCCGCTATACCGGAACATGGTATGTAACAACGGAATAGACAGCAGAAAGTGTGCCACAGGTTTGATACCCATGGGGGAAGAAATGGAAAGCGAATGAAATCAGAGGGATGGGAAAACGCAGGGAATAACGACGCCCGAAGGCCGAGGCTTGATTGCTACCATTGGCCACCGCGTGCGGGTAGCAAGGCCCCAAACCGGGGCTGGCGCACCGAAACGGCGCCGTTGTGGAATTGTAAGTACATACCCTGTGGGAGCGAGCCTGCTCGCGATAGCGGTGTATCAGTCAATAATGCCGCTGACTGACCAGACGCCATCGCGAGCAGGCTCGCTCCCACAATGGTTCAGTGGTGTTCCTGGGCTATTTGCGCTTGTAGCTCTTGCTGCCACCAGGCGTGAGGCAATAGACCCCACCCCGGGGGCCGACGCAGTAATTGCCACTGCCGCATTGGCAACCGTCGGCGGACTTGAGCAACGACTGCGGACGGGCCTCGTTCCGAAGCCCCAGCACAGCGGAACAGGACCTCTTCGAAGCACTGATGGAGCCGTCGTTGCACAGAAAGGTATCGCCGTCACACCCGGCAATCCCGCCCTTGCGCCCCGAGCACGGTTGATTGGCGGCGATGGCCGAAGAACACAGGGCCAACAACAGAACCGCAACACTGGTGCGAAGTAAAGCAGACGGTCCGTGACAGAGATTCATGGCAGCTTCCAGGCTGATAGATGGCTCTATGCTAGCACCGCATCATCCACCGCGCCTAACGCCCGCAAAACCTCACCCGGGACAACATCCGCAAATCCCCCTTGCGGTAATAGTCATCGCTCCAGCTGTCATCCACCGCCAGCGGCTTGACCTGCTTGAGGGCGAGTTTTTTCGCGAAGTAGCGAAAACGGTAATGCTCATAGAAACGCAGTAGCTCCAGCCCGTAGCGGTCGGCCAGGTCGGTATTGCCCTGAATGATCAGGTAATTCTCGTCGTTGCCGCTGCTGGCCGCGGCGCTCAGGTTATGGCTGCCGCTGAGGATGGTCGGCGTGTCGCTAGTGAAGTCGGTGACGATGGCTTTGGTGTGCACCAGCAGGTTGCCCTTCTGGCCCTTCATGGTTTCCTTGAGCCAACCTTCCAGGCCGGTGTTGAGCAGCGCGGTGGCGGCGAATTCGGCGGTGCGGTCGGCGTGAAAGCCGGTGATGCGGCTCTTGGTGTTTTGCAGCCCGTAGCGCAACACGTCGTCATTGGGTGCGCCGAGCAAGGCGTCGAGGATGCGCTCGGGCAGCACAAAGGCGGTGACGAACAACAGGTCCTTTCGCGCCCCTTTGATGATGTCGACGAAGCGATCCAGATCGCGCTCCCCGGTGCGCGGCGAGAACCCGGCGAACAACGCCTCTTGCGGGGCCATGGCATTGTTTTGGGTCAGCCACTGGCGAGTGGCATCGACGTCCTGGGGCGCGGCCCAGATTTGCTCGAATACCTTAAGGTAGCTGCTGCTCACCCGAGGGTCGTCCAGCACATGAACCACGTTGGCCTGACGGTAGACACCGTTGGCGGTGAAGTTGGTGCTGCCGCACAGCACGGCTTCGGGTTGTCGTGAACCGCTGCCCTCCACCTTGCTCAGCACGATGAACTTGTTGTGGAAAATGTTATGGGTGACTCGTCCGCGCTTGTTGGCTGCTGGCATTTTCTCGAGGCTGGCTTCGTTGCGCGCCGTGGTGTCGTCCCCCGGCTCGGCGTGGTACAGCACTCGCACCTGGGCGCCGCGAGCGTGAGCGGCGGTCACCGCGTCGACGATCACCGGCAGTTCGTATTCATAGATGGCGACATCCAGCGCCCAGTTGGCATCCAGCGCCCGATCGATAAAACCGGTCAGGCGCCCCAGCAAGCCATTTTCCAACCAGCGACGCGGGGCGTCGGGCCAGTCATCGATGGACAGGTGCTTGTTGGCGCCGATCAGCGCGTCCACTTCAGGAAACTTGCGCTGGAACGCCTGGCTGGCGGCCACGGCACGATTGAAGATCACCCGCTGATTGGCCGGCTGCCCGTCGTCACTGGTGACCGTGACTTCCAGGGACTCGCCCAACTGCGGTGCATCGGGGCTGCCGTAGGCCAGGTGCACGCGGTAGTGGATCGTCACGCCGGGGTTGACGGCGTAGTCGGCCCAGCGAAATTTCTGCAACGGGGCCTTGTCGCTGGGAGTGGCGTGGAACTGGGGGAACGTGTGGGCCTTGTCAGGAAAGGTAAGGCTGTTGAACAGGAACAGCCAGGGTTTGTCGCCCTGCTGCTTCTCGATGGCAAAACCCAGCAAGCCCTTGCGCCGGGGTTCGGCCAGGTCCATGGCGAGCAGCACGCCGTTGGTGCCGGCATAGGCCTTGACCCGAAAATCGTCCTGGGCGTTGGTGACGAGTACGCGCATGGTTCACTCCTGTGAGGGGGCCGCCTGAGCATAGTGCAGTGATGCGGGTTAAGGGGGCAGATCCGGGATCGAGGTGACGCTCATCGCGAGCAGGCTCGCTCCCACAGGGGCCATTGGTGGTAAGTCGTCATGTGTTCAAAACACAATCCATGTGGGAGCGAGCCTGCTCGCGATGAGGCTCGATCCAACACCGTAAATCTCAGCTAGATAGCCCTTCATCGATATGCCGATACTCCGCCCCCAACTGCCCCGCCAGTTGCCGGGCCCGACCCAGGCGAATCGGGCCGCGCTCGATGTCGATCAACAGGCACGGGCAATCCAGGCATGGCAGTGCCAGCCCTTCTTTCACTCGCCCATCCGTCATCACCAACACCCGCTGCTGCTCCGCAGGGAAACGCTTGCGTCGCGCCGTCAACCAGCGCCCGGCCTCGTTCAGCGCCGCCAGCAACGGCGTACCGCCACCGGCGCCCAGGCCATCGAGCCAGTTGCGCAGGCCGGCGGAGGCCTTGAGCCCTTGCACCCGCCAGTTCGGCGCAGTGCCGCTGGCCGTCAGCAGGGCCAAGCGGGCGCGTTGTCGGTAGGCGTCGTCGAACAGTTGCGCCAGCAAGCCTTTGCCATCGCTGAGGGCTCGATGCCGACGGGTCGAGGCCGAGGCATCGACGATGACCAGCCACAGCTCATGGGCCGAGCGGTGGCGACCGTGAAAACGCAGGTCTTCATGCAGGCGTGGACGGCCATTGAGTAACGTGCCCGGCCAGTTCACCACACCACTGGTCGTCGCTTTGCTCCGGCCCTGGCGCCCCTGGTCGAGCCGTCCGGCACGGGGTCTGGCATTCGCCCCCGCCGGTGAACGGGGGCGAATGCCTAGGGCTTTTTTGGCCAGCTCGGCACTTCACGCCGGGCACCCGTCGGCAATGCCTGGGCCGGCAAATCACCCCACTGGCCCTGGCCTTCGTTGGGCTGAGCCGTTGCATTGACAGGTGTTTGCGGCGCCTGGGACGGTGTCGGTGCCGAATGCCCGCGTCGACGGTGACGCAAGGCAAACTCGGCGACAGCATCGATGTCTTCAGCGGCGATGACATCCGCTCCACGCCAAGCGGCATGGGCCCGGGCAGCCCTTAGCCAGACCAGATCGGCGCGCAAGCCATCGACCCCGGCGGCAAAGCAGCGCTCGGTAATCTGCGCCAGCGCCGCGTCATCCAGGGCAATCGCGGCCAAGCGGTTGCGCGCCTGCTGGCAACGTTCGCGCAGCTGCTGCTGGGCCATCTCCCATTCCGCGCAGAACCCCGCCGGATCACTGTCGAAATCCAACCGCCGCCGAATGATCTGCCCACGCTCAACCGGTGCGGTATGACCGTCGAGAGCCACATTCAAACCGAAACGGTCGAGCAATTGCGGACGCAGTTCGCCCTCTTCCGGGTTCATGGTGCCGATCAACACAAAACGCGCCGGGTGTCGGTGGGAAATTCCGTCGCGTTCGATCAGGTTGGTGCCGCTGGCGGCCACATCGAGCAGCAGATCCACCAAGTGATCGGGCAGCAGGTTCACTTCATCGACGTACAACACGCCGCCGTCGGCCTTGGCCAGCACGCCGGGAGAGAACTGCGCGCGCCCTTCTCCTAAAGCTGCGTCCAGATCGAGGGTCCCCACCAGCCGCTCTTCAGTGGCACCGAGGGGCAAGGTGACGAATTGACCACTGGCCAGCAGATCCGCCAGGCCTCGGGCCAACGTGGACTTGGCCATGCCTCGCGGGCCTTCGATCAGCACGCCACCGATCTTCGGATCGATGGCGGCCAGGCACAGGGCGAGCTTCAAGTCATCGGCGCCGACCACAGCGGAGAGCGGGAAATGGGGGGTGTCGGTCATATTGAATGTCTCATGAAATGTGCGAGGTTCCCTGTGGCGAGGGAGCTTGCTCCCGCTGGGGCGCGAAGCGGCCCCCAGAATCTGAGGTCCCAGTGCTGTTTCAGAATGACGACTGCTGCGCAGCCGAGCGGGAGCAAGCTCCCTCGCCACAAATGCGCGTCTGTCATCCTCATGTCAGTTGTCTTCTTCTATGTCCAACAACAAACCCTCCAGCGCCTGGCGATACTCGCCCGGCTCCTGCCACATCCCCCGCTGCTGCGCTTCGAGCATGCGCTCGGTCATGTCCCGCAGGGCATCGGGGTTGTGCTGGCGGACGAAATCCCGGGTGTCCGGGTCGAGCAGGTAGGCATCGGCCAGCAAGGCGTACTGGTGATCGTCGATCAATTGCGTGGTGGCGTCGAACGCGAACAGGTTGTCCACCGTCGCCGCCAGTTCGAACGCACCTTTATAGCCGTGACGCTTCACGCCGTCGATCCACTTCGGATTCGCCGCGCGGGAGCGGATGACGCGGTTGAGTTCTTCCTTCAGGGTGCGGATCTTTGGCAAATCCGGCTGGCTGTGATCGCCATGGTAGCTGGCCGCCACGTCGCCACTGAGGGTCTCCACCGCGGCCAGCATGCCGCCCTGGAACTGGTAGTAATCGTTGGAATCGAGCAGGTCGTGCTCGCGGTTGTCCTGGTTCTGCAACACCGCTTGCACCTGGCTCAAGCGCCGGGAGAACTGCTCCCGGGCGGCAGTGCCTTCATCGCTGGCGCCGTAGGCGTAGCCGCCCCAGTTCAGGTACACCTCGGCCAAATCCTCGCGGCTCTGCCATAAGCGACCGTCGATCGCGCCCTGCACGCCCGCGCCATAGGCACCAGGCTTGGCGCCGAAGATCCGCCAACCGGCCTGGCGAGCCGCAACCTCTGGTTCGAGCCCCGAGGCCAGCAGGGCTTCGCGCTCGCCACGCACCTTGGCCGCCAAGGGGTTCATGTCGTCCGGCTCATCGAGGGCGGCGACAGCCTGCACCGCCGCATCGAACAGGCGGATCAGGTTGGCGAAGGCGTCACGAAAAAAACCTGACACCCGCAGCGTCACATCGACCCGAGGTCGGTCCAACAGGCTCAACGGCAGAATCTCGAAATCGTCGACCCGCTGGCTGCCGGTGGCCCACACCGGGCGCACGCCCATCAGCGCCATGGCCTGGGCGATGTCATCGCCGCCGGTACGCATGGTGGCGGTGCCCCACACCGACAGGCCGAGCTGACGCAAATGGTCACCATGATCCTGTAAGTGCCGCTCAAGGATCAGGTTCGCCGATTGGAAACCGATACGCCACGCCGTGGTGGTGGGCAGGTTACGCACGTCCACGGAGAAGAAGTTGCGCCCGGTGGGCAACACATCCAGGCGGCCACGACTCGGCGCGCCGCTGGGGCCGGCCGGGACGAAGCGCCCGTCCAGGGCGTCGAGCAAGCCGCGCATTTCCGCCGGGCCGCAGGCGTCCAGGCGTGGGGCCACGACGGATCGCAGGTTTTCAATGATGCTGCTGACCGCCTCCCAACCCGAGACATTCAATTGTTCGACCGCGCCATCCAGGGCCTGCTCGATCAACTGCGCAGCGAACAACTCCAGGCGCTCTCGGGTATCGCCAGCGGTGCGCCAAGGCTCGGCGCTGACCCGGCGCAACGCCTCGGGACAGTCGCCAGTCCAGGGCTCGGCCAAGGCACAATCCAGCGGATCGAAACCCAGCCCGAACGCCTTGGCCAGCGCTCGCAGCAGGCTCGACTGCGCGCCCTTGCCATCGCCACGGGGTATGCGCAGCAACGCCAGCAGCGTGTCGATACGCAGGCGTCCGCTGGGCGATTCACCCAAAATATGCAGGCCATCGCGGATCTGCGATTCCTTCAAATCACACAGATAGGTGTCCAGGCGCGGCAGCCAGATCGCTGCGTCGGCATCGCTGTCGAGCACGGCATCGAGTTGCAGCTCGCGGTCGATGTGCGTCTCACGCACCAGATCCAGGATGTCCCGTTGCAGTTCCCGGGCGCGGCGCGGATCGAGCAATTGCGCTTCGTAGTATTCGTCGGCCAACAGCTCAAGGTTACGCAATGGACCGTAGGTTTCGGCGCGGGTCAGCGGCGGCATCAAGTGGTCGATGATCACCGCTTGAGTACGACGCTTGGCCTGGGCGCCCTCACCCGGGTCGTTGACGATGAATGGATAGATATTCGGCAGCGGTCCCAGCAATGCATCGGGCCAGCAACTCTCCGACAGCCCGACGCCCTTGCCCGGCAGCCATTCGAGGTTGCCGTGCTTGCCGACATGGATCACCCCGTGGACGCCGTAGGTGTGGCGCAACCAGAAATAAAACGCCAGGTAACCGTGGGGTGGCACCAGGTCAGGATCGTGGTACACCGCGCTTGGATCGACCTGATAACCCCGGGCCGGTTGGATGCCGACAAAGGTCAGGCCCAGGCGCAGGCCGGCGACCATCAGGCGCCCGTCGCGGAACATCGGGTCCTGCTCGGGCGAGCCCCAACGCTCCAGCACCGCCTGGCGGTTGGCCTTGGGCAATGCCTCGAACATGGCCTGGTAAGCGTCGAAGGCCAGGCTCTGGTGACAGGGACGCAAGTCGAGGCTGTCCAGGTCGTTGCTGACGCCACCGAGCAATTGCTGGATCAGCGCGGTACCGCTGGTTGGCAGTTCGCCCGGCAATGGATAACCCTCGGCCTGCATGGCGCGCAGGATATTCAGCGCCGCCGCCGGGGTATCCAGGCCGACACCGTTGCCGATTCGCCCGTCCCGGGTCGGGTAGTTGGCAAGGATCAGCGCCACGCGCTTTTCGGCGTTGGGCAGGCGCGCCAGGGTGGTCCAGCGCCGGGCCAGTTCGGCAACAAAATCCATGCGTTCGGGCACGGCCCGGTAACAGACCACATCGCTCTGGCTGCGCTCGCTGCGCCAGGCCAGGTCCTTGAAACTGATGGGGCGGCTGATGATCCGTCCGTCCAACTCCGGCAAGGCAATGTGCATCGCCAGGTCCCGCGGGCCCAGGCCCTGTTCGCTGGCGCGCCAGCCGGGTTCGTTGTCCTGGGCACAGATCGCCTGGATCACCGGGATGTTGCGGCGAAACGGCCGCAGGTGCGGCGCTTCAGGGCTGGATTGGGCGAAACCGGTGGTGTTGAGAATCACGCCGGCTTCGACCTCATCCAGCCAATCTTCCACCAGCGCGAGGCAACCGGGTTCCTTGAGGCTGGCCACGGCAATCGGCAACGGATTGAGCCCCGCCCCTTGCAGGCGCTGGCAGAACACGTCGATGAACGCGGTGTTAGCCGCTTGCAGGTGGGAGCGATAGAACAGCACCGCCGCCACCGGTAGATCGGCCTGCCAGTCGGCTTGCCAATCGCCGAGGCTGGCGTTGGTGTTTGCGGGGTGATAGATCGCCGTGCGCGGCAGGGTTTGCGGTTCCCCCCACGGATAATCGCGGCCGAACCATAGGCTGCCCAGGTTGTGAAACAGGTCCAGGGCATTGCCCAACCCGCCCTGGCGCAAGAACTGCCAGAGCCGGTCGCGATCCTCGATGGGCACGTTGCTCAGGTCACTGAGTTCCGGGTCCGGGCGATCGTCCCCCGGTACCAGGATCAGCTTCACCCCACGCCCGGCCAGCTCCATCAGGCGCTCGATGCCGTAGCGCCAATAGCCGATACCGCCGTGCAGCGACAACAGGATGACCTTGGCGTGGCGCAGTACATCCTCGAAGTACAGGTCCACCGAGGCGTGGTTCTGCACCTGCATCGGGTTGGCGAGACGAAACTCCGGGTAATCGTCCGGCAATTGCCTGGCCGCCTCGGCCAGCAGCGCCAGGCTGGAGTCGCCGCTGCACAGGATCACCAGTTCAGCGGGGGTTTGCCCCAGGTCGGCAATGTTGTCGTCCGATACAAAGCCGCCGGGCTGGGTCCTGAGCAGGTGCATGGCTTAGGCGCTGAGGGCGGCGCGCAACTGCGCTTCAAGCAGCGCGGCATCGAGCGCCTGGCCGATCAGCACCAGCCGGGTGACCCGCGCTTCATCGGCGCCCCACTGGCGGTCGAAATGCTTGTCGAACCGCGTACCAACGCCTTGGATCAGCAAGCGCATCGGCTTGTTCGGGATCGCCGCGAAACCCTTGACCCGCAGCACGCCGTGCTGGACCACCAGTTGCGTCAGCGCGTCCAGCAACAGGCTTTCGTCGGCCTGGGGCAACTCGATGGAAATGGAATCGAAGGCGTCATGATCATGGTCGTCATCGTCACTATCGTGGTGATGGTCGTGATGGCTGTGGCGGCCGTCGATGTGCTCTTCGGAACCAGCACCCAGGCCGATCAACACGTCCAGCGGCAGGCGACCGCTGCTGGCTTCGATGACCTTGACCGCCGGCGGCAGCTCTTCGGCCACTTCCAGGCGGACTTTGGCCAGGTCTTCCGGACTGATCAGGTCGGCTTTGTTGAGGATCACCAGGTCGGCGCTGGCCAGTTGATCGGCGAACAGCTCGTGCAACGGTGATTCGTGGTCCAGGTTCGGATCGAGTTTGCGCTGGGCATCGACCTGGTCAGGGAAGGCAGCGAAGGTACCAGCGGCCACGGCCGGGCTGTCGACCACCGTGATTACCGCATCGACGGTGCAAGCGCTGCGGATTTCCGGCCATTGAAAGGCCTGGACCAACGGCTTGGGCAGGGCCAGGCCGGAGGTTTCGATGAGGATGTGGTCGAGATCGCCGCGCCGGGCCACAAGTTCGCGCATCACCGGGAAGAACTCTTCCTGCACGGTGCAGCACAGGCAGCCGTTGGCCAGTTCGTAAACGCGGCCGTTGGCTTCTTCTTCGGTGCAACCGATGGAGCACTGCTTGAGGATCTCGCCGTCGATGCCCAGCTCGCCGAACTCGTTGACGATCACAGCGATGCGGCGGCCCTGGGCGTTGTCGAGCATGTGCCGCAGCAAGGTGGTTTTGCCCGAGCCGAGGAAACCGGTGACGATGGTGACGGGAAGTTTGGCCAGTGTTTTCATCCGATGCCCCTTGGCAAAGTGGCGGGCAAACGGGACGACAACCGCAGGCAAGGCACGCGCGGAAGATTTCGCCACCGGATCACCCCGCCCGGTTGTAGTGAGAATCTGTGTCGAGGCAGGTCTCCTGGCTGACGGCGGGCCAGTCATTGACTGGCGATTGCTGCGCCTTCCCGTGCGCCTGTTGTAATGGGCATGCACAGTGGCCTTGCAGAAACAGCACCGTTCACAGTTGCGGGGGCAGCCGCGGCTTGGACCGCGTTCCCTTCTTAGCTTCGGCACAGGCCGAAGAACCTCGAAGGCGCAAGGCTACGCAGGGTGTGGGGGCGGGTCAATCTCCAGAGCGTTCTGCGGTGCATGGGCTGCCGTCATCGCGAGCAGGCTCGCTCCCACAGTTGATCTTGGTTGAACACGGATGTTGTGTACGGCGCAATTCATTGTGGGAGCGAGCCTGCTCGCGATGGGTTCAACTCGATGTCAATCTGGAAACCCCTGCCAATTGACGCCCCGCCCCCGCCCATGCTCTCCTGTACGCCTAGTTACGGGTGCCCTTCACAGGGTGAAACGGGAAACCGGTGAATCGTGTGCTTTACTTCAAAGCCACGTCAGTCCGGTGCTGCCCCCGCAACGGTAAGCGAGCGAAGCGTCTGAACCACTGTGTCTTTCGACATGGGAAGGTGACGCTTGCAGGCCAGGCACAAGCCCGGCCCCTCGCAAGCCCGGAGACCGGCCCATGACTCATGCATCAACAAACCCGCGGTGGGCGGGCGCTGTTCGAACCTTGGCGGGCTTTCGCCCGGGGTTTCATTGCGCTCGAATCACCCACTGAACAAGAACAGAGGGAAGCGCCATGTCGACTATCAGCAGCACCGCCCGCACCGCCAGCAGCACCACCACCCTGAGCCAACGCCTGAGCGCTGCGATCTTCGCCTCGATCCTGGGTGCCGGCCTGGTCTATTTCGCCGGTTTCTCCCACATCGAAGCCGTGCACAACGCCGCCCACGACACCCGCCACAGCGCTGCCTTCCCGTGCCATTGAGACCTGACGACATGATCAAGCGTATCGCCCAGACCGCGGGTTTCAGCGGCTTGCTGGCCGCCCTGCTGCTGACCCTGCTGCAAAGTTTCTGGGTATCGCCGCTGATTCTCCAGGCGGAAACCTTCGAGAAGGCCCCGGCGACCGAGGTCCATGAACACGCCGACGGCGTGGCTCACACCCATGATGCCGAGGCCTGGGAACCGGAAGATGGCTGGCAGCGCGTGCTGTCCACCACCGGCGGCAACCTGGTGGTCGCGGTGGGTTTTGCCCTGATGCTCGCGGGCCTGTACACCTTGCGCGCCCCGACTCGCACCTCCCAGGGTCTGCTCTGGGGCCTGGCCGGTTATGCCACCTTTGTCCTCGCGCCGACCCTCGGCTTGCCGCCGGAACTGCCTGGTACGGCGGCGGCCGATCTGGCCCAGCGGCAGATGTGGTGGATCGGCACCGCGGCATCCACGGCGGTGGGCATTGCCTTGATCGCCTTCGGCCGGCATTGGCTGCTCAAGGTGCTGGGCGTGGCGACGTTGCTGGTGCCCCACGTCATTGGTGCGCCGCAGCCCGAAGTCCACTCGATGCTGGCGCCCGAAGCGCTTGAGAGCCAGTTCAAGATTGCCTCGCAGTTGACCAACGTCGCGTTCTGGCTGGCCCTGGGCCTGATCAGCGCCTGGCTGTTTCGCCGCGATAGCCAAGCCCACCACGACGCATGACCACCGCGCCGATCCTGGTGATCGGCCTGGGCTGCCAGCGCGGCTGCCCGGCCAGTACGCTGCGGGCCTTGCTCGATGAGGCGTTGCTGGCCCACGGCATCGCACTTGATCAAGTGCAGGCCCTGGCGAGTATCGACCTCAAGCGTGACGAACCGGGCCTGCTGGAACTGGCCGGGCAACTGGCACTGCCACTGACGTGCTTCAGCGCCGAGCAGTTGGCCGGTTACCAGGGGCGACTCAGTCACCGCTCGGAGATCGCCTTCGAGCGGACCGGTTGCTACGGCATCGCCGAAAGCGCCGCCCTGGCCCTGGCCGACCAATTGGGCGCGACGTCCGCAACGCTGCTGATCGCTCGCCAAAAAGGCCCAAAGAGCACGTTGGCATTGGCGGTTGTGGCGTAAATCCCGATAATCCGCCCCCAGGATCATGAGCGATTTTCATCTGGGCAGCGCTCACCCACCTTCTACAGGAGCCGGTCATGACCGTTTACTTCATCGGCGCCGGCCCCGGCGACCCGGACCTCATCACAGTCAAAGGCCAACGACTGATCCGCAACTGCGCGGTGATCATCTACGCCGGATCCTTGGTGCCGACGGCCGTGCTCGAAGGTCATTGTGCAGAACAGGTGATCAACAGCGCCGAGCTGCACCTGGAACAGATCATCGAATTGATCAAGAGCGCCCATCTCAAGGGCCAGAACGTGGCCCGGGTGCATTCCGGCGATCCGAGCCTGTACGGCGCCATCGGTGAGCAGATTCGTTGCCTGCGGGAACTGGACATCCCTTTCGAAATCATCCCAGGCGTCACCGCGACCTCAGCCTGCGCCGCCCTGCTGGGCGCCGAACTGACCTTGCCGGACATCTCCCAAAGCCTGATCCTCACCCGCTACGCAGACAAAAGCCCGATGCCTGCTGGGGAAGAACTCAGCAGCCTGGCGCAGCACGGGGCGACCATGGCGATTCACCTTGGGGTCAATCATCTGGAAAAGATCGTCAGTGAACTGCTGCCCCACTACGGCGCCGATTGTCCAATCGCGGTGATTCACCGGGCCACCTGGCCGGATCAGGATTGGGTGCTGGGGACGCTGGCTGATATTGCCGAGAAGGTGCAGGCCAAGGGTTTTCGCCGTACGGCGCTGATTCTGGTGGGGCGCGTGCTGGGTAATGAGGTGTTCAGCGAATCGTCGCTGTACCGCGCCGGACATGCGCATCTCTACAGGCCCTGACTCGATCAGCAAGAGCCAACCGGGATCCCCTGTGGGAGCGAGCTTGCTCGCGATAGCGGTGGATCAGCCAGCAGCGATGTTGAATGTGCCGACGCCTTCGCGAGCAAGCTCGCTCCCACAGGGATTGGCGGCGGTCGGATCTGCGCCCATAAAAAAACGGTGCTCACGGGCACCGTTTTTTATATCCGCAGCGAACACCTATCAGTAGTAGGCGTTTTCTTTCTGCGTATGGTCGGTCACGTCGCGCACGCCCTTGAGCTCTGGAATGCGCTCGAGCAAGGTGCGCTCGATGCCTTCCTTCAAGGTCACGTCAGCCTGGCCGCAGCCCTGGCAGCCGCCGCCGAACTGGAGCACGGCGATGCCGTCTTCCACCACGTCGATCAGCGAAACCTGGCCGCCGTGGCTGGCCAGCCCCGGGTTGATTTCGGTTTGCAGGTAGTAATTGATGCGCTCGTTGACCGGGCTGTCGGCATTGACCATCGGCACCTTGGCGTTCGGCGCCTTGATGGTCAACTGGCCGCCCATGCGGTCGGTGGCGTAATCGACCACCGCATCGTCCAGGAACGCTTCGCTGAACGAGTCGATGTACGCGGTGAAGCTCTTGAGCCCCAGCGCGGTGTCTTCGGCTTTCTCTTCCCCCGGCTTGCAGTAGGCAATGCACGTCTCAGCGTACTGGGTGCCGGGCTGGGTGATGAAGATGCGGATCCCGATACCCGGGGTGTTCTGCTTGGACAGCAGGTCGGCCAGGTAATCGTGGGCGGCATCGGTAATCGTAATAGCGGTCATGGGAACTCCTCGCAGGCTTGCCGGCAGTTTACGCCAATCGACGCGCCGGACAAAGTCCCAGTATTTTTGTCGGGAAAGCAGCCAGCGGCGACGGGTTCCGTCGCCGGGCCTCCCGATCAGAGGTTCTGGTAGCGATTCATGTCCAGCACACCGGCCTCCAGAGGCTCCGTTTCCTGGATATACCGGTCCAGATCATGGAAGTAGTCCCAGAACTGCGGGTGGCTGCGACGAATCCCCCAGCGTTCGACGATCCGCTCGAACGCCGGCGCATCCTGGGCGTTTTCCATGGCATCGACGAACGCCGGCACTTGCCCGGCCGGGATGTTGAAGATGAAGTTCGGGTAGCTGCTGAGCACGCCCGGATAGACCGTCAGCGTGTCCAGCCCCGGCTGGTAGCGCGCCTCCTCGCCCAGCAGGAACGCCACGTTGCTGTGGGCACGGTTGCGCAGCAGGCTGTAGACCTCACGATGGCCGCTGGCGGTTTCGACGCGCAGCAGAGTCGCTTCCGGCAGTTGGTCGATCACCTTGAGCCCCGCCGCCGGGCGCGACACCAGCCGACTGAGGGCCTGCTCGGCGTTTTGCAACGTCGGATCGATGTTCGGCCGCGAGCAGTAGGCGCCGTCGCAACGGTTGATCGGATCGGGCCGCGCATTCAGGTCGCCATAACGGGCCAGCAGTTGCTGGGCGAAATCGCGCTTGGGGTCGCGTTCGTCGAGCTTGAGGGCGGTCGGCTTGTCGTCGTCGATGGACTCATAATCGAGCCACATCTTGAACTTGCCGCCGGCCTGATACCAGTCGTCGAGATAGCCTTCCCGGGAGTCGGCCGGCATCAGGCGCAGGAAATTCTGCTCCGCGCCGTTGCGGATCAGGTCGAAATACAAGCGGGTCTGGGCCTGGTGGGAGACGTTGCCGAACACATCGAAATTCACTGCCAACTGGTAATAGGTACGCTCCAGCAACGGGAAATCGAACAGCCACATCGTCTGCGGCACCTCCCCGATCAACCCCTTGGTGACCGAAGCACTGTCGAAATGCCGGAAAATGCTCAACAGCGCATTGTCATTGCCAGCCCATAGCGTCGACCAGCTCGGCGCCGGAAGCTCGGCGTAATTGTCGCGGCGCAAGGCTTCGTACTCGTTGCGTTTGTCCCGGTAGTCGAGCCACAGGCTGAGGACGCTGCCCACGTCATCGTTCTGCCCGGGCATCGCCAGCAACGGCGTGGCCTGGCCGCGGTAGTTCGGGTCGGTGATGTAGAGGTCATGTTCGGGAGCCTGGAACAGCGCCCAGAAATTGTCACGGATTACGTCCGTGGCGATCTGGCCCCGGCACACCGGTCCGCGAATGAAGGTGCGCACGAAATACTCGGCGTTATCGAGCATGAACTGGTAGCGGGCCTGCGCCGGAATCGCTTCAAACGTGGAAAACGGATTGGCCCGGCGCTCCGGCCCATAGCCCGGCAAGGCGCTGACCTGCCATTTGCCGCTGTAGAACAGGCTCTTGATCCGCGCCATCTTCGCCGCGCTCAAGCCATAGGTGATGTGGGTCTTGTGCACGATCACCCCTTGCACCGGCCAGAGCCGGTAATAGATGCGGGTGCCGGGATCGTCGTTCGGACGGCGGGTGTTGATCAGGTCGATGGGCTGGCCGGTGGGAGTGCGCGAACGCACCCATTGAAAGAAATGCCCCGGTTCGCCGTCCTTGAAATAGATATGCGCCAGAAACCAGTGCTCGAACAGCCAACGGCCCACCAGGCTCTCCCGGGCACCCGGGGCGTTGAGCAGGTTTTCCCATTGCACCACTTGCAAGGCTTCGGCGGCGCTCGGGGCCAGGGCCTGCTGATCGATGGGAGCGCCGGCGGCCAGCCAGCGCTGCAGGGTCTGGTATTGCTGGTCGGTCAGGCCGGTGACGGCCAAAGGCATGCCTTCCCTGGGATGGGCGCCTGCGTATTCGTCGAATTGATCCGGCAGCGCACAGCTGTTTTCCCGATTGAGGCCCAGCACAATGTCTTCCGGCAGCTTGGCGTTGGGCTGCAGCGGCGTGCGGTGGCCCAACTCCAGCATGCGTGCCATCAGGGCTGCCTGGCTGCCTTGGGCGTCGAGCACCGAATAGAAACCCTTGCGCTGCCAGGCGCGCTGCCCGGAGGCGTCATAGAACAAACGGGTCGGATCGGCAGCCTGACGGCGCTCACCGTCATACACCGACAGCTTGCTCGCCCCCCGTGCCGCGCCTTCGCCGCTGCCCAGGTTCAACTGGCAGGCGGAATCGTAGCAGGCATGGCAGGCCACGCATTTTTCCGTGAAGATCGGCTGGATGTCGCGTGTGTAGGAGATCGCGGGAGCGGGACTCCCGGCGGCTGCGGCAATAGACAACAGCAGCAACAGACTGCCGAATAAGACGCGGTACGGCATGTCTCGGGTCCCTAAGAGATAGTCCGGCGATTCTACCGGGCCAGCATCGCCTTGCAAACATGAGCGATATTCATGCAAAACCCCATCATGATCAAATCCTGCACAGGTTTGCTATCATCCCGGCCTTCGTAATGGTCTTTTTTCCAGGTAGTCCTATGTCCGATCGCAGCGCTCGCCTTTATCTTCTCCAGCAAGCCCTCAAGGAACGCATCCTGATCCTCGACGGCGGCATGGGCACGATGATCCAGAGCTACAAGCTGGAAGAACAGGACTATCGCGGCAAGCGTTTTGCCGACTGGCCGAGCGACGTCAAGGGCAACAACGATTTGCTGGTGCTCAGCCGTCCCGACGTGATCGGCGCCATCGAAAAAGCCTACCTGGATGCCGGCGCCGACATCCTGGAAACCAACACCTTCAACGCCACCCAGGTGTCCCAGGCCGACTACGGCATGCAGGGCCTGGCCTACGAGCTGAACCTGGAAGGCGCCCGCCTGGCCCGCAAGGTGGCCGACGCCAAGACCCTGGAAACCCCGGACAAACCGCGCTTCGTCGCCGGCGTGCTCGGCCCGACCAGCCGCACCTGCTCGCTGTCGCCGGACGTGAACAACCCCGGCTACCGCAACGTGACCTTCGACGAACTGGTGGAGAACTACACCGAGGCCACCAAGGGCCTGATCGAAGGCGGCGCCGACCTGATCCTGATCGAAACCATTTTCGACACACTGAACGCCAAGGCAGCGATTTTTGCCGTGCAAGGGGTCTACGAAGAGTTGGGCGTTGAGTTGCCGATCATGATCTCCGGCACCATCACCGACGCCTCCGGCCGCACCCTCTCCGGGCAGACCACCGAAGCGTTCTGGAACTCCGTGGCCCACGCCAAGCCAATCTCCGTGGGCTTGAACTGCGCCCTGGGCGCCAGCGAATTGCGCCCGTACCTCGAAGAGCTGTCGAACAAGGCCGGCACCCATGTCTCGGCCCACCCGAACGCCGGCCTGCCCAATGAGTTCGGTGAATACGATGAGTTACCCGCCCAGACCGCCAAAGTCATCGAGGAGTTCGCCCAGAGCGGCTTCCTGAACATCGTCGGCGGCTGCTGCGGCACCACCCCGGCGCACATCGAAGCCATCGCCAAGGCCGTGGCCGGCTACGCACCGCGACAGATTCCGGAGATCCCCCGGGCCTGCCGCCTGTCGGGCCTGGAACCGTTCACCATCGATCGCAGTTCGCTGTTCGTCAACGTCGGCGAGCGGACCAACATCACCGGCTCGGCCAAGTTCGCCCGGCTGATCCGCGAGGACAACTACACCGAAGCCCTGGAAGTGGCCCTGCAACAGGTCGAGGCCGGCGCCCAGGTGATCGACATCAACATGGACGAGGGCATGCTCGATTCGAAGAAGGCCATGGTGACCTTCCTCAATCTGATTGCCGGCGAACCGGACATTTCCCGCGTGCCGATCATGATCGACTCCTCGAAATGGGAAGTGATCGAAGCCGGCCTCAAGTGCATCCAGGGCAAGGGCATCGTCAACTCCATCAGCATGAAGGAAGGCGTCGAGCAGTTCATCCATCACGCCAGGCTGTGCAAGCGCTACGGCGCGGCCGTGGTGGTGATGGCTTTCGACGAAGCCGGCCAGGCCGACACCGAGGCGCGCAAGAAGGAAATCTGCAAGCGCTCCTACGACATCCTGGTCAACGAAGTCGGCTTCCCGCCGGAAGACATCATCTTCGACCCGAACATCTTCGCCGTTGCCACCGGTATCGAAGAGCACAACAACTATGCCGTGGACTTCATCAACGCCTGCGCCTACATCCGCGATGAGCTGCCCTACGCGCTGACCTCCGGTGGCGTGTCCAACGTGTCGTTCTCGTTCCGCGGCAACAATCCGGTGCGCGAGGCAATCCACTCGGTGTTCCTGCTCTATGCGATCCGCGCGGGCCTGACCATGGGCATCGTCAACGCCGGCCAACTGGAGATCTACGACCAGATCCCGGTGGAGTTGCGCGACGCCGTGGAAGACGTGATCCTCAACCGTACTCCCGAAGGCACCGACGCCCTCCTCGCCATCGCCGACAAGTACAAGGGCGACGGCAGCGTCAAGGAAGCGGAAACCGAGGAATGGCGCGGCTGGGAAGTGAACAAGCGCCTGGAACATGCGCTGGTCAAGGGCATCACCACCCACATCGTTGAAGATACCGAGGAATCGCGACTGTCTTTCGCCCGGCCGATCGAGGTCATCGAAGGCCCGCTGATGGCCGGCATGAACATCGTCGGCGACCTGTTTGGCGCCGGCAAAATGTTCCTGCCCCAGGTGGTCAAGTCCGCCCGGGTGATGAAGCAGGCCGTGGCCCACCTGATCCCGTTCATCGAGGCGGAAAAAGGCGATAAGCCGGAGGCCAAGGGCAAGATCCTCATGGCCACGGTCAAGGGCGACGTCCATGACATCGGCAAGAACATCGTCGGCGTGGTGCTCGGTTGCAACGGCTATGACATCGTCGACCTGGGCGTGATGGTTCCGGCGGAGAAGATCCTGCAGGTAGCCAAGGAGCAGAAGTGCGACATCATCGGCCTGTCCGGCCTGATCACCCCGTCCCTGGATGAGATGGTGCATGTGGCGCGGGAGATGCAGCGCCAGGACTTCCACCTGCCCTTGATGATCGGCGGCGCGACGACGTCCAAGGCCCACACGGCGGTGAAAATCGAGCCCAAGTACAGCAACGACGCAGTGATCTACGTCACCGACGCCTCCCGCGCCGTGGGCGTGGCGACCCAATTGCTGTCCAAGGAACTCAAGCCGGCATTCGTCGAGAAGACCCGCCTGGACTACATGGACGTGCGCGAACGCACGGCCAACCGCAGCGCCCGCACCGAACGCCTGAGCTACCCCGCCGCCGTGGCCAAGAAGCCGCAGTTCGACTGGAGCAGCTACCAGCCGGTCAAGCCGACCTTTACCGGCGCCAAGGTGCTGGACAACATTGACCTGAACGTCCTGGCCGAATACATCGACTGGACGCCGTTCTTCATTTCCTGGGACCTGGCCGGCAAATACCCGCGCATCCTCACCGACGAAGTGGTCGGCGAAGCGGCCACCGCGCTGTACGCCGACGCCCGGGCGATGCTGCGCAAGCTGATCGACGAGAAGCTCATCAGCGCCCGTGCGGTGTTCGGCTTCTGGCCGGCCAACCAGGTGCATGACGATGACCTGGAAGTCTACGGCGACGATGGCAAGCCACTGGCGCGCCTGCATCACCTGCGCCAACAGATCATCAAGACCGACGGCAAGCCGAACTTCTCCCTGGCTGACTTCGTTGCCCCCAAAGACAGCGGCGTGACCGACTACGTCGGCGGTTTCATCACCACCGCCGGCATCGGCGCCGAAGAAGTCGCCAAGGCCTACCAGGAAGCCGGCGACGACTACAACTCGATCATGGTCAAGGCCCTGGCCGACCGCCTGGCCGAAGCCTGTGCCGAATGGCTGCACCAACAGGTGCGCAAGGAGCACTGGGGTTATGCCCAGGACGAGAGCCTGGACAACGAGGCGCTGATCAAGGAGCAGTACACCGGCATCCGCCCTGCCCCCGGCTACCCGGCCTGCCCGGATCACACCGAGAAAGCTACCCTGTTCCGCCTGCTCGACCCCGAGGCCAGCGAACTGAAGGCCGGACGCAGCGGCGTATTCCTCACCGAACACTACGCCATGTTCCCGGCGGCAGCGGTCAGCGGCTGGTATTTCGCCCATCCCCAGGCGCAGTACTTTGCCGTGGGCAAGATCGACAAGGACCAGGTCCAGAGCTACACCGCACGCAAGGGTCAGGACCTGAGCGTGACCGAACGCTGGCTGGCACCGAACCTGGGCTACGACAACTAAGTCCGCAGCAATTGACTATGCTCTCCACATACGACCTTGTGTATGGAGAGCATCATGGACGAACCGACCGAAAATAAGGCGCCCACCCTCTGGCAAATGCTGCACAGCGTGGGAGCTGCGGCCTTTGGCGTGCAAAGCGGGAAAAACCGCGCCCGCGACTTCACCCATGGCAAGCCGAGCCACTTCATCATCCTCGGCATCCTGTTTACGGTGATTTTCGGGTTGACGTTGTATGGGATCGTCAATCTGGTGTTGTACTTTGCGGGCGTATAGAGCGTATCTGCACAGTATGGAACCAGGTCTCTCTTTCGAACCGAAACAGTCATATTCCCCGTCTCGCCAGCCTCGATCTGAGCCGCTCTAGCGCCGCCCCAATGCATCGAGCGAAAAGGCATAGCGCTCGCCATCCGGGTGGGACACCAGGCTGAAGCGCTTGAAGTCCAGGCGGTAGTCCTTGGCAGGATTCATGTTCAGCCACGCGCGGGCGCGGGCCGGATCGAGCGATTGCATCAGGTCGAGCTGCTGGTTGTAGCCGCCATGACGCGCGAGGTCGACGCCCTGGGCATGATCATGGAGCATGACCATGGCCCAGCCGCCCAGGCTGAAATGCCCGGTGAACAGGACGCTCAAGCGCCCGTCGATACGAGCCTGGAGCGCCGCCCTGGAGCTGTTCATCGCGCTGAACAACACGTCCTTGCCTGGCTGGCGACCGGCCTCCTCGAATGCCTGCATGGCGCCCAGGGCCATTTCATCGTTGGCCGACCAGACCAGCGCGGTCTGTGGATAACGCTTGACCAACTGGCTCGCCTGCTCATAAGCCCGCTCGCGATTCCACTCGCCATAGACCAACTGGCGCAGATGCACTTGCGGGTGCTCGGCCAGCGCCCGCTGCAAGCCTTTCTCGCGCAGTTGCGCCGAAGGGGTGAGTTTCTTCCCGGAAAATGCCAGCAAGTCGAGGGTCTGCCCAGGCGCCAGCGGCCCGTACTGACGCAACAGCTCCTTGAGCATCAGGTAGCCGCTGCGCTCATCGTTGGGCACCAGGCTGCCGAGCAACTCGGCAGGCAGGGTACCGCCCTCCGCCAACAGGCGACTCTGATCGCTGGTCAACGTGTTGTTCACCAGAAACAGCTTGACCCCACTGCCCTGCGCCAATTGCAGGATTCGCGGGGCGACATACTGTTCGTTGACCAGCACCAGATAATCCGGACGGTCTTGCGCCGTAATAACCTCGCGCGCCTGGCGAATCATGAGCTGGGGGTCGCGTTCGGCATATTCCACACGCAGCCGCAAGCCCAGTCCGCTGGCCGCCGCTTGCATGAATTCGGTATAGCTGACCCAGAAGGTTTCGGTGGAATGCCCCGGGTTAAGGAATACGACTGAAGGAGCCGCCGGCCTGGCAGCCACAGCCTCGATCGAAGAAGACGCCGCATTGGCGGCTTGGGCGTGCGCCCAGAATGACAGGCATAACAGCCCCAGTAGCCTGCAGATAAACTTCGACATCCCGCCCGCCCCAAACAATACGCCACCCAGTATAACGACCCGGGTGGCGAACGGGCACATGCACGCGAGACCTTCATGTAGCCTGCAACGACTCGAACTTATTGATGACTGACCCAGAACACTGCGGTGCCCACCACCAGGATAATCAGGAACAGAATGGCCCAGGCATCAACGGTACTGTCGCTTTTCCTTGCTTTGGTCGGATTGCTCATTGCATCGCCTCTTGTCGGTTTTGTAGGTGATTGCATAGGGACTCGTCCACAGTTAAGACGATGATTGCCCGCACGACAAATGTGGGTTAGGCAATAATCAATCTCATTAGTAGATTTGGTTCTTTACATATACTCAAACATCACTTTTGCGCATAACTCAAAACAGGTATCGTGCACCGGCTCCTCTAGGAGTGCGCGGCCGTGCGCGCAGAATTGCCGAGGCAGAACCCGATTCCAGCGAGCCAACATGCAGCTGTTTCTGATCGGCCCAAGCCTGAGACCGAGACTTATATGTACGTATATGACGAGTACGATCAGCGGATCATCGAGGACCGCGTCAAGCAGTTCCGTGATCAGACCCGACGCTATCTGGCAGGCGAGCTGAGCGAAGAAGAATTCCGCCCTCTGCGCTTGCAGAATGGCCTGTATATCCAGCGCTTCGCCCCGATGCTGCGGGTGGCCGTGCCTTATGGCCAACTGACCTCGCGTCAGGTGCGCAAGCTGGCGCAAATCGCCCGCGACTACGACAAGGGCTATGCCCACATCAGTACCCGGCAGAACGTCCAGTACAACTGGCCTGCCCTGGAAGACGTGCCGCAAATCCTGGCCGAGCTGGCGACCGTGCAGATGCACGCAATCCAGACCAGCGGCAACTGCCTGCGCAACGTCACCACTGACCAGTTCGCCGGTGTCGCCGCCGATGAACTGATCGATCCGCGCCCGTGGTGCGAGATCGTCCGCCAGTGGACCACGTTCCACCCGGAATTCGCCTACCTGCCGCGCAAGTTCAAGATCGCCATCAACGGCTCGAGCTCGGACCGTGCGGCCATCGAAGTCCACGACATCGGCCTGGAGACGGTCTACAACGCGGCCGGTGAGCTGGGTTTCCGTGTGCTGGTGGGCGGCGGCCTGGGGCGTACGCCGGTGGTCGGCGCGTTCATCAACGAGTTCTTGCCGTGGCAGGACCTGCTGAGCTATCTCGACGCCATCCTGCGGGTGTACAACCGCTACGGCCGTCGCGACAACAAATACAAGGCGCGGATCAAGATCCTGGTCAAGGCCCTGACGCCTGAAGTGTTCGCCGAGAAGGTCGAAGCCGAGATGGCTCACCTGCGTGGCGGCCAGACCACCCTGACCGAAGCCGAAGTGCATCGCGTCGCCAAGCATTTCGTCGACCCGCAGTACAAAGCGCTGGGCAACCAGGACGCGGAACTGGCAGCCCTCGACAAAGAACATCCCGGCTTCGCCCGCTGGCGTACCCGCAACACCCTGGCCCACAAGAAGCCGGGCTACGTTGCCGTGACGCTGTCGCTGAAACCGACCGGCGTCGCGCCGGGCGATATCACCGACAAGCAACTGGACGCCGTGGCGGACCTGGCCGAGCGCTATAGTTTCGGGCAACTGCGCACTTCCCACGAGCAGAACATCATCCTGGCGGATGTTGAACAGAGCCAGTTGTTCACCCTGTGGGGCGAGCTGCGCGAACAAGGTTTCGCTACGCCGAACATCGGTCTGCTGACTGATATCATCTGCTGCCCTGGCGGTGACTTCTGCTCGCTGGCCAACGCCAAGTCGATCCCTATCGCCGAATCGATCCAGCGTCGCTTCGACGACCTGGACTACCTGTTCGACATCGGCGAGCTGGACCTGAACATTTCCGGCTGCATGAACGCCTGTGGTCACCACCACGTCGGCCACATCGGCATCCTGGGCGTGGACAAGAAAGGCGAAGAGTTCTACCAGGTCTCCCTGGGCGGTAGCGGTAGCCGCGACGCCAGCCTGGGCAAGATCCTCGGCCCGTCGTTTGCCCAGGAAGACATGCCTGACGTGATCGAGAAGCTGATCGACGTGTACATCGAACAACGTACCGAAGACGAGCGTTTCATCGACACCTACCAACGTATTGGCATCGACCTCTTCAAGGAACGCGTCTATGCAGCGAATCATTAAGAACAACGAGGTCATCGACGAAACCTGGCACCTGCTGCCCAAGGACGCGACCCTCGATGGCATCTCCAATTGTGACGACCTGATCGTGCCCCTGGCCCTGTGGCGCGATCATGCCCACGCCCTCAAGGCCCGCGACGGCGGCCTGGGCGTGTGGCTGGACGCCGACGAGGAAGCCGAGGAAATTGGCGAGGACGCCAACCAGTTGCAGGTCATCGCCCTGAACTTCCCGGCTTTCACCGACGGGCGCAGCTACTCCAACGCCCGCCTGCTGCGTGACCGTTATGGTTTCAAGGGTGAATTGCGGGCAATTGGCGACGTCCTGCGCGACCAGCTGTTCTACATGCGCCGCTGCGGCTTCGACGCCTTTGCCTTGCGCGCCGACAAAGACCCTTACGAAGCCCTCGAAAGCCTCAAGGATTTTTCGGTGACCTACCAGGCCGCCACTGACGAGCCGCTGCCGCTGTTCCGTCGTCGCTGACACCTGAGACATGAAAAAGCCCTGACCCGGGTTGTACCGGTTCAGGGCTTTTTTGTTTCCGATGACTTGAACCCACCTCGCTCCCACGAAGGGATGGCGGTGACTCGGAGCTTCAGCCCACCTCAGAACCACTGTGGGAGCGAGCCTGCTCGCGATAGCGGTGGGCCAGCTTGCATCTATGTTGAAGTGTCGCCGCTATCGCGAGCAGGCTCGCTCCCACAGGGGTTAGCGGTGAACCCGCTCCCGAATTACCAGAAACGCTGCTGGGTAAGACGGCTCCACCAACTGAGCAACACGCGGTCCACCGAACCGCTGGCCGCCATACCGATGCGTTCCTGCAGGCTTTTGCGTTCGGCGTAGTGCAGGTGGTACAGCTCGGCACTCTTGGCCCGCTCGGCCAGGTATTCATCGCTGGTTTTCAGTTCGTCAACCAAACCCTTGCCCTGCGCCGCGACACCCAGCCAGACTTCACCGGTCGCCACTTCATCGATGGCCAGTTGCGGGCGGTAGCTGGACACGAAGTTCTTGAACAGTTCATGGGTGATGTCCAGGTCTTCCTGGAATTTCTCCCGGCCCTTCTCGGTATTTTCGCCGAACACCGTCAACGTGCGTTTGTATTCGCCGGCGGTCAACACTTCGAAATCGATGTCGTGTTTCTTCAACAGACGGTTGACGTTGGGCAATTGCGCGACGACGCCGATGGAGCCCAGGACCGCGAAGGGAGCGCTGATGATCTTCTCGCCGATGCACGCCATCATGTAGCCGCCGCTGGCCGCCACCTTGTCGATGCACACGGTCAGCGGCACGCCGGCCTGGCGGATCCGCGCCAGTTGCGAAGAAGCCAGGCCGTAGCTGTGGACCATGCCGCCGCCACTTTCCAGGCGCAGCACCACTTCATCCTTCGGCGTCGCCAGGGTCAGCAGCGCGGTGATTTCATGACGCAGGCTCTCGGTGGCCGAAGCCTTGATGTCACCGTCGAAATCCAACACGAACACCCGCGGCTTGGCCGCCGACTTGTCCTTGTGCTTCTTCCCGGCCTTTTCAGCCTTGCCTTCGGCCTTGCGCAAGGCCTTGAGCTGATCCTTGTCGAGCAACGTCTGTTCCAGGCGCTCGCGCAGCCCCTTGTAGAAATCGTTGAGCTTGCTCACCTGCAACTGGCCGGCCGACTTGCGCCGCCCCTTGCTGCGCAACGCAGCAAAACTGGCCAGCACCACCAGGATGGCGATCACCAACGTCACGGTCTTGGCCAGGAAACCGGCGTATTCGATGAAAAACTCCACAGCAACTCCTTAAATGCAATGCGCCACTGAACGCAGGCGCGTAACGGCCCCAGCATACCCATGCGTCTGCGCCGCGACCAGCCAAGAAACCTGTGGTTACCTTGATGCGAGCGAGACGGGGCAAGGCTGCAACGGGCATTTCAAACAAGCGTATGTTTTTTCATTGACAGCTCACCGCCATCCCCATAACCTCGCCAAACCTTCAACGTACCGGGATGACGCGGACGTGGGCAGTATCTATCTGATTCGACATGGCCAGGCCTCCTTTGGTGCGGACGACTACGATGTCCTTTCGCCCAATGGCGTACGCCAGGCGCAAGTGCTTGGCGGCCACCTCGCAGAACTCGGTGTCGTATTCGATCGCTGCCTCTCGGGTGACCTGCGTCGTCAACAGGATACCGCCATCGGTGCGCTGGGCCAGATGTCCGCCGCCGGATTGCCGGTTCCCGGGCTGGAAATCGACGCCGCGTTCAATGAGTTCGACGCTGACGCGGTCATTCGGGCCCTGCTGCCGGACATGCTCCCCCAGGAGCCCGAGGCGCTGAATATCCTGCGCAACGCCGCGCAGAATCGCGCCGAATTCCAGCGCATCTTCGCATTGATCGTCGAGCGCTGGCTCAGCGGTCGATATGACCCGCCAGGGCTCGAAAGCTGGCTGGGTTTCGTCGAGCGGGTCCAGGCGGGCCTGCAGCGCATCCTGGAGCAAGCCGACAACAGCCATAAGATCGCCGTGTTCACCTCCGGCGGCACCATCACTGCCCTGCTCCACCTGATCACCCAGATACCGGCCCGACAGGCCTTCGAACTGAACTGGCAAATCGTCAACACCTCGCTCAACCACCTGAAATTCAGGGGCCGCGAGGTGGCCCTGGCTTCCTTCAACAGCCATGCCCACCTGCAACTGCTGAAGGCCCCGGACCTCATCACCTTTCGCTGAGTCCGGATTACTGTAGACCCTTGCTGTACCACCCAAATAAGGATCGAAACCATGACCTCCGTAGCCGACGCCGTACAAGCCATGAAAGCCAAGTTCAACCCAGCCGCCGCTGCCGGCCTGGACCTGGTATTCGGTTTCCGCATCGACGATACCAAGAATTTCTCGCTGATCGTCAAGGACAGCACCTGCGAACTGCAGGAAGGGGAAAACCCGGACGCCCAGGTGACCCTGGTGATGGACGGCGAAACCCTTGAGGGCATCGTCAGCGGTGAAACCGACGGCATGCAAGCGTTCATGGGCGGCAAGCTGCGCGCCGAAGGCGACATGATGCTGGCCATGAAACTGTCCGAGCTGTTCCCAAGCTGAGACTGCGCTCGCGTTCTTCGCGGGCCTTTTTGGCTGCAAACGAATCCCGCCCCGTGGCGGGATTCGTGTTT
Source organism: Pseudomonas sp. FP2300 (assembly GCF_030687595.1). Classification (NCBI taxonomy): domain Bacteria; kingdom Pseudomonadati; phylum Pseudomonadota; class Gammaproteobacteria; order Pseudomonadales; family Pseudomonadaceae; genus Pseudomonas; species Pseudomonas sp. FP2300. The sequence goes on along the minus strand of NZ_CP117440.1, from coordinate 2,430,487 downwards.
TTACCCTCCGATGATTCCGCGCAACACACGCAACCTTGACCCTCGTCAGTAGCCACTCGCCCCACAACCGCTAATTTAGCGCTTCCATCAAAGCCAGGGACGGCTCATCGGGAGCCTGCGTCCGTTCATCTCAAGGAAGAGAATTTCATGCCCGCACTGAAGATCATTCTGCTATCGACCGCGTTCAATGGTCTGACCCAACGCGCCTGGCTGGACCTGCGCGAGGCCGGCTATCACCCCAGCGTGGTGCTGTTCACCGACCCGGCCTCGGTCTGCCGACAAATCGAAGAAAGCCGCGCCGACCTGGTGATCTGCCCGTTCCTCAAGGACCGCGTACCCGAGCAGTTGTGGCGCAATCCACGGCGCCCGGTGGTGATCATTCATCCCGGAATTGTCGGCGATCGCGGCGCCAGCGCCCTGGACTGGGCCATCACCCGACAACCCGAGCGCTGGGGCGTCACGGCATTGCAGGCGGTGGAGGAAATGGACACCGGGCCCGTGTGGGCCACCTGCGAGTTCAACCTGCCCGAAGGCCTGCGCAAATCGGAGCTGTATAACGGCCCGGTCAGTGACGCGGCCATTCGTTGCATTCGCGAAGTGGTGGACAAATTCCGTGCCGGCTTCGTCCCGGTGCCGCTGGATTACAGCCGTCACGAGGTGATCGGGCGCCTGCAGCCGAACATGACCCAGGACGACCGCACCTTCAGCTGGCACGACAGCACCGGGTTCATCAAGCGCCGCATCGACGCCGCCGACGGTCAACCTGGTGTGCTCGCGAGCCTGGCCGGTGAACAGTTTTACCTGTACGACGCCCATCCAGACGTTCGCCGCGGCCTGCCCGGCGAACTGCTGGCCGTACGCGACGATGCGGTGCTGGTGGCGACAGGGGATGCAAGCCTGTGGATCGGCGCCCTGCGCCACAAGCCGCAGCCCGGCGAACAGACCTTCAAGCGACCGGCACGCCATGTGCTCTCGCAGCGCCTTGACGGAATCCCGGTGCTCGACAGCTCCCTGGCCCGCCAACCGTTCAGCGATGAGGCCTATCAGCCCATTCGCTATCGGGAATGCGGCCATGTGGGGGAACTGACGTTCGAGTTCTATAACGGCGCGATGAGCACCGAACAGTGCCAGCGCCTGGTACAGGCGCTGCGCTGGGCCAAGTCCCGGGACACCCAGGTGCTGTTGATTCGCGGTGGACGCGGCAGCTTTTCCAACGGCGTACACCTGAACGTGATCCAGGCCGCCACCGATCCCGGCCTGGAAGCCTGGGCCAACATCCAGGCCATCGATGACGTCTGTCTGGAGTTGTTCCGCGCCCGGCAACTGGTAGTCAGCGGCCTGACGGGCAACGCCGGGGCTGGCGGTGTCATGCTGGCCCTGGCAGCCGATATCGTGCTGGCACGCAGTGACATCGTGCTCAACCCCCATTACGCAACCATGGGCCTGTATGGCTCCGAGTACTGGACCTACAGCCTGCCCCGGGCGGTCGGCCCGGACCAGGCCTGGAAACTCACCCAAGACTGCCTGCCCATCAGCGCCCTGCAAGCGTTGCGCTACGGCATGGTCCAGGAAATCGGACCACGGTGCCCCGACGAGTTCAGCCTATGGCTGTTGCAACGGGCCAACAGTGCGCTGCTCGATCCAGCCTATGAAACCCTGCGAGTTCGCAAGGCCGAACGCAGCCTGCCGGCGATCCAGGCGTGTCGCGACGGCGAACTCGCGCAGATGCGCCGCGACATGGTGGGCAATCGCCATGGCTTCGCCGAGAAGTGCCGCAGCTTCGTGCTCAAGCACAGGGCCTGCCGCACACCCGAACGCCTGATCGCCCCTTGGGCGCGAATGGCGGAGGCGCAAGCCATTCCATGATTCCCGGTATCGGGGAGGCGTGGCAGCTCTTACAATGCCCGCTTCCCCCGCATCGGCCTGACCATGGACATCGACCTCGCCCGCACCTTCCTGGAAATCGTCCGCCACGGCAGCCTAGCCGCCGCGGCCGACAAGCTACACGTCACCCAGACAGCGATTACCGCGCGGGTGCAGAAGCTTGAGAGCCAGCTCGGCTGCGCGCTGTTCGTGCGTAACCGTGCCGGTGCGCGGTTGACCGCAGATGGCGAGGCCTTTGTGATCTACGCCAATCAACTCGTGCAAACCTGGGAAGCGGCCCGCCGGGACCTGCCATTGCCTGAGGGCTATCGCAACGTCCTGCATCTGGGTGGCGAGGTCAGCCTGTGCAACCCCTTGATGCTCGCCTGGGCCGGGGAACTGCGGCAGAAGATCCCCGGCCATGCCCTGCGCATGGACATCCGCGACGGTGAAAAGCTGCTGCAACAGCTGGAGCTGGGCTTGCTGGATGCGGCGGTGGTGTACCAGCCCGAATATTGGCCGCGCCTGCAAGTAGAACAACTGTTGGAAGAAAAACTCATCCTGGTACGCCTGGCCACCTGTCCCGAGCCCTACGTGTACATCGACTGGAGCGCCGACTTCCGTCGCCAGCACGACACCGCCCTACCGGACAAGGCCAAGGCTGCCGTGACGTTCAACCTCGGTCCCCTGGCCTTGCAGTACATCCTGGAGAACGGCGGCAGCGGCTACTTTCGCACTCGGGTGGTGCAGAGCTACCTGGACAGCGGCATCCTGGAACGGGTGCCCAAGGCACCGGAGTTCAACTACCCGACCTACCTGGTCTATTCCCGGGACCGGGATTCGGCGGCGTTGCAGCAGGCGTTCGAAGTGCTGCGCGAAATCGTCAAGGCCGGCAGCGACTGGTCCCAGCGCTGGGATCCGCTGACCTGATGGATTTTCGAATGGTGTTGTAAAACCCATTGTGGCGAGGGCGTTTGCTCCCTCGCCACAGGCTCATCGACATAGTTCAGGGCCCTTCATAAAGGCCCCTCACAAGCAGGCCAGCCTGACGGCTACCTCAATTTCTCCGCGATCTTATCTTTGACCAACAAGCGTTTCTTCTTGAGTGTCTCCAGGGCATCGTCGGACAGTGCCGCCGATGATGGCTTCTCGGCGTCGACCACCTCGGCATCAAGTTGGGAATATTTTTGAAGTAACGAGTCGAGCCTTGGATCCTCGCTGCGTTTTTGCTGGATGTGGTCTTTTGTGCAGTTGAGATCCTGGCACAAATCGTGGGACACCGGCATGGAACACCTCCTTCAGTGGGTCGGTGGCAGACGCCTTTACGGCGCTCGTCGATGATCAGGATGGCCTCGTCGACGGGGTTCTGTCGACCGCCAATCCGACCAGCGGTGACCGTTCGTCGTAACGGGATATCTTCCAATCAAACCTTTGTTGGCGCGCCGCTCTCCATTGAACAGAGACGAAACGAATCGCTCTTTCAACCTGTGTGGAGACTTATCAATGGACGGATTTACCTGGCGTCAACTCGGCCTGGCAGTTGCCCTGAGCACCAGCATGGGCTCGGCCTGGGCCGCGACTTCCAACGACTTCGTCGACAACGCGGCAGCCGGTGGCATCGCGGAAATCGAAACCAGCAAACTGGCCCTGGAAAAAAGCGCCTCGGCGGACGTCAAGACCTTCGCCGAGAAGATGATTAGCGATCACACCAAGGCCAATGAAGAGTTGAAAGCACTGGCGAAAAAACACGACATCGAAGTGCCAGACGACACTACGCTGGTGAAGAAGGCCAAGGAAAAGATCCTCGACCTGCGGGACGAGTCCTTTGATGCAGCCTATGCCAACAACCAGGTCAAGGCTCACGAAGAAACCATCGCCCTGTTCAAGAAAGAAGCCGAGACCGTCACCGACGATAAAAAGGCTGGCAATACCGAACTGAAGGCGTTTGCCCAGAAGATGCTGCCAGACCTGGAGCATCACCTGGAAGGGGCCAAGAAACTTCAGGCGGCTCACCCAAGCAAGTAATCCTGAAGCATCGAATAAGGCCGTCTCCATGAAGATGGCCTTGTTCAAGGCCTAAGAACACCTCCAGTCACCCGCATCCGCCGATGCGCCAGCACTCTCGAGTCGCCTGTTTTCGGGTTGAATGGCGGGATGTCTGGCCATGGCTGATCTATCCACTGGTCTATTTCATCTATGCCCTGGTGCGGGGGCACTTTATCGGTTCCTACCCTACCCTTTCATCGAAGTGGACACACTGGGTTATCCACGGATGTTCATCAACGCGGTGATGGTGCTGCTGGGATTCATGGGGATGTCACTGGTGCTGGTTGCGCTGGATCGCTGGAAAGGCAAGCGCTGGGGCGCCACAGCCGCCGTCCGCCCAGTCACTCATCGATCTGGGCGGGTCACACTCGATGTTCCACGAATCGGGTAACGGCTAGCCACCGTCGGTGTCGATATCAGCATCAGTGCTGTCATCGGACTTTGGCCGGTCCGGGTCAGGCTTGAAGCCGGGGCTGAAGGTATTGTCATTGTCTTGATGATGTTGCTTCTGATCGATCTCGCTGTCGGCGCTCTGGGCCTGGTCCGTCCCGGCGGGGCTGACTGGCTGGGTGCCGGTCGAGGTGGTCGGCACCTGGGGATCGATGGCCGGGTCGTTACGTGGGGTCGGGTTTTGTGTCTGGCCTTGTTGCTGGGTGGTGGCAGGATCGTCGTTCATAGGCACCTCGTTCTTGGCAGGGCCGGATGGATGACCGGTCTTGTCATTCGAAAGTGACGCAACGGCTTCGGTTCCATTTGTTTACGCTGCCGCGCTCAGCGCCCCAGCACGGTTCTCACCATCCGGGTCAGCGCGTCCGGGCCGTAGGGTTTGCTCAGCAAATGAGTGTCGGGGCTCAACTGGTGGTTCCGGGAGATGATGTCCCGGGTGTGGCCCGAGGTGAACAGCACCGGTACCGGTGGTGATTGCACCTTGGCCCAAGCGGCGAGGTCGGAACTCTTGATCAGCCCGGGCATGACCACATCCGTGAAGATCAGGTCCACCGCGCGCCCCTCCAGCAGCAGTTTCATCGCCTCGTCACCATTGGCGGCAGTGAGGGTCCGGTAACCGGACTGCTCCAGCAACTCCACTGACGCACCACGCACCTCTTCATTGTCCTCCACCACCAGAATCATCTCTTGCCCACCCAACTGGAGCGGGTCGTGTTGCGCCTCTTCACCGGCTTCCGGCTGGAGACTGCGGGGGAAATACATCTGCGCCCGCGTGCCCTCTCCCAGGCTGCTGGAAATCTCGATATGGCCGCCGCTCTGCTTGACGAACCCGAACACCATGCTCAGCCCCAGCCCAGTGCCCTGGCCATCAGTCTTGGTGGTGAAAAACGGCTCGAATACCTGATTCAAGACATCGGGCGGCATGCCTACGCCGCGATCGATCACCGACAATCGCACATAGTCGCCCGCCGGAATGCCCTTGCCGACACAGGACGACTCATCGAGCACGATGTTCTCGCCGATCAGGCGAATGGTGCCCTCGCCGTGCATGGCATCGCGCGCATTGATCGCCAGGTTCAACAGGGCATTTTCCAGTTGATTGCGATCGACGTGGATGCACCAGGGCTCATCGGGCAAAGACACTTCGATCTGGATGGTTTCGCCCAGGGCCCGTTGTAGCAGTTCACCCATGCCATCGTAGATGCGCCGCGGGTTGTAGACCGCCGGTGACAATGGCTGGCGTCGAGCAAAGGCCAGCAATTGCGATGACAACTTCGCACCACGCTCCACGGCTTCAAGGGAGGCACTGACCCGCCGTTGCACGTTGGCATTGTCCCGCTCGTGCCGGGCCAGCAAGTGCAGATTGCCGGCAATCACTTGCAGCAGGTTGTTGAAGTCATGAGCCACGCCGCCGGTGAGGCCGCCAATGGCCTCGAGCTTCTGCGACTGACGCAACTGCTCCTCTGCCGTCAGCCGCGCCTGCACTTCGTCGGCAACGCGCTGCTCCAGGTCGCGGGTAAATTTGAGCAACGACGCTTCGGCGGTCTTGCGTTCGTTGATGTCAATCAGTACCCCCGGGAAACGCAGGGGTTTGCCCAACGCATCGAACTCACACCGTCCGCTGGCCTGTACCCACAGGTAATCACCGCCCAGGCGACGCACCCGGTATTCAGCGCTGTAGGGCGTGCCCGTGCGCAAGGTCAATTCGACCCGCTGGTTCACTTCTTCCAGGTCATCCGGATGGATGCTCTGGCGGGCGATCTCGATCGGCAGTGCGTCCAGTGGAGTGTCAGGCGGGTAATTGAAGGTACGGGCGAAACGCTCATCGCCGGACAGTGTGTCAGTCCGGATATCCCAGACAAACGATCCCAGCAAGGGCCCGGCCGAGAGGGCCAGCTGGATACGCTCATTGACGGCGCGGTAACTGCGTTCAGCTGTTTGCCGGGCCCGCTCGGTCAGCACATGTTCGGTGGTCTCCACCACCACCGCCAACACACCCGCCGGGGCCTGGTCATCACCGGGCACCGGGCTGTAATAGAGGTCCATCCAGACATCTTCGGGCTTGCCATTGCGTAGCAGCACCAGCTCCTTGCTGCGGTAGGACAAGGTGCCACCGGCCAGGCAGACGTCCAGGACATGGCGATTGAACTCGGCCACTTCCGGCCAGCCCAGCTCCACGGCGCACCCCAGCAGGTACGGATGACGACCGCCAGCGAACTCGGCATAAGCATCGTTATAGATCATGAAGCCCTGGCGCCCCCACAACATGACCATCGGCAAGGGCGAAGCCAGCAGCACCTGGACAGCGTTGTGCAAACTGGCGGACCACTGCTCGATAGCGCCCAGTTCGGTCTGGCTCCAATCGAACGCCCGGATACGTCCGGCCATCTCACCGCCCCAACCGGGACAGCCGTGATTCTGGGATAAGAACTGCATGGGTCGACTCTGAACCTCAAGAATGCTTGCAGGGAACTGGTATACCACGAGTGCCTTGCGCTCAGAGCTTCGAGCGTTGGGTTGGCGTTTGGTTTCATGGGGAGATGATGACGACGACCTGTCTGGATCGGGACTGCTTCCCGTGGCGAGGGGATTTATCCCCGCTGGGTTGCGCAGCAACCCCTCTGTCCTGTCTGACACACCACGGTGGCCGATGAATCATGGGCTGCTTCGCAGCCCAGCGGGGATAAATCCCCTCGCCACAGGGGTTGCGGTATGGCTGCCGGCGTTAGTGGAAATCGCGACTGCGAACATTGATGCCCGCCAGCAACTCGGTCAGGTCGCTCAAGCGCCCGGCGATCAAGTGGCGGACCTCGCCGACGCTTTCCCAGCGCCCGTCGACCCTGAGCAATTGCGCGCCCACCAGGGTCTTGCGCTGGCGCTCGGCCAGGTCGCGCCAGACCACCACGTTGAGGTTGCCGAACTCATCTTCCAGGGTGACGAAGGTCACGCCGCTGGCTGTGCCCGGGCGTTGGCGGCCGGTGACCAGCCCGGCGACGCTGACGTTGCGGCCATGCTCCACCGCCTGCAATTCCCGTGAGCTGCGGCAGCGCCGGGCGCGCAGTTCGGGACGCAGCAAGGCCAGCGGATGGGGCCCCAGTGTCGTGCCCAGCATGGTGTAATCGGCAAACAGGTTTTCTCCCACCGTGGGTGTTGGCAGGGCTACGGGCGGTTCCTCCTGGCTGGGCAGGCCGGCGAACAAACCCAGTTGCTTCTGCACCCCGGCCACTTCCCAGCGGGCCCGATGACGATCGCCGGCCAAGCCCTGCAAGGCGCCGGCGTCGGCCAGTTGCGCCAGGGCCCGGACATCGAGTTGCGCGCGCTCGCCCAGGTCGGCCACGTCGCTGAACACTCGCTGCCGGCGGGCCGTTTCGATACGTCGGGCATCCTCTTCGCGAAAACCCTTGACCAGTCGCAGGCCCATACGGATCGCCGGTTGCCGGCCTTCCAGGGGTTCGAGGCTGCAATCCCAGTCGCTGGCGCGCACGTCCACCGGACGGATCTGCAATTGATGTCGGCGAGCGTCCTGGAGGATCTGGTCCGGGCTGTAGAAACCCATGGGCCAGCTGTTGATCAGGGCACAGGCGAACGCCGCCGGCTCGTGGCACTTGAGCCAACTGCTGGCGTAAGTCAGCAAGGCAAAACTGGCGGCGTGGGATTCGGGGAAACCGTAATTGCCGAAGCCCTTGATCTGTTCGAAGATCTGCGCGGCGAATTCGGCGGTGTAGCCGTTTTTCTTCATCCCCTGGGCCAGGCGTTCCCGATGCGGCTCCAACCCACCGTGACGTTTCCAGGCAGCCATGGAGCGCCGCAACTGGTCGGCTTCGCCGGGGGTGTAATCGGCCGCGACGATAGCGATCTGCATGACCTGTTCCTGGAACAGCGGCACGCCCAAGGTGCGCTCGAGCACTTTTTCCAGCGCTTCAGAGGGATAAGTCACCGCCTCTTCTTTGTTTCTGCGCCGCAGGTACGGATGCACCATCCCCCCCTGGATTGGCCCGGGCCGCACGATCGCCACTTCGATGACCAAATCGTAGAACCTCTTGGGTCTGAGCCGAGGCAACATCGACATCTGCGCCCGGGATTCGATCTGGAATACACCGATGGTGTCGGCGCGACTGATCATTTCGTAGGTCGCCTGATCGTCCTTGGGCAACGACGCCAGGGCATAGCGCTCGCCCCGGTAGCGCTCGATCAAATCGAAACAGCGGCGAATCGCACTGAGCATGCCCAGGGCCAGGATGTCCACCTTGAGCAGCCCGACCGCGTCCAGGTCGTCCTTGTCCCACTGGATGATGGTGCGCTCGGCCATGGCGGCGTTTTCCACCGGCACCAGGGTGTCCAGGGGTTGTTCGGAAATCACGAAACCGCCAGGGTGCTGGGACAGATGCCGGGGAAAACCGATCAATTGCTGGGTCAGGCTCAGCACTCGGCGCAACACCGGGCTGTCCGGGTCGAAACCGCCTTCACGCAAGCGCTCCACCGGCGGCGCCTCGTCACTCCAGCGGCCACAGCAATCGGCCAATGCGTTGACCTGGTCCGGCGGCAGGCCCAGGGCCTTGGCGACATCGCGCACCGCCCCGGCGCCGTGGTAGCTGCTGACCACCGCCGTCAATGCCGCACGATGGCGACCATAGCGCTGGAACACGTACTGCAGCACTTCCTCACGACGCTCATGTTCGAAATCGACATCAATGTCCGGCGGCTCGTTGCGCTCCCGGGACAGGAATCGCTCGAACAGCAGGTTGGTCTGACTCGGGTCGATTTCGGTGATGCCCAAGGCGTAGCAAACCGCCGAGTTGGCCGCCGAACCGCGTCCCTGACAAAGGATGTTTCGGCCGCGGGCGAAGTTGACGACGTCCTGCACGGTGAGGAAATAACTGTCGTAGCCCAGTTCGGCGATCAGTTCCAATTCATCGTTGATTTGCCGCCGGACCTTCTCTTCCACGCCGTCCTCCCAGCGCTCACGCATGCCGCGCTCGGTCAGTTCCCGCAGCCAGGACGCCGGATCATGGCCGTCAGGCACCAGTTCCCGTGGGTATTGATAACGCAGTTGGCTGAGGTCGAAGGTACAGCGCCGGGCGATGAGCAGCGTCTCGTCGAGCAAGGCGCGAGGATAGAGATCGGCCAGATCCTTGCGGCTGCGCAGGTGGCGCTCGCCGTTGGGGTGCAGGCGCTGGCCGGCCTCGGCCACTGTGACATGGTGGCGGATGGCAGTCATGGTGTCCTGCAAGGCACGACGGCCACGCACGTGCATGTGCACATCGCCACTGGCCACGGTCGGAAGATCCAGGCGCTCGGCCAGCACCAATGAGTCGGCCAACCGGCGGCGGTCGTCCTGCCCGCAGTGCAACTGGACCGTCAGCCACAGGCGCCCGGCAAAGATCGGCTGGAGCCAACGCCCGTGTTCCTCGGCGTCTTTGCCCTCGGCTACCCACAACGCCAATAGCCCTGGCAAAGGCTGGTCGAAGTCTTCGCGCACGATGCGGTAGTGGCCCTTCTCGCTGCGACGCCGGGCGCGGGTGATCAGCCGGCACAAGGCTTGGTAACCCTCCAGATCTTGCACCAGCAACACCAGTTTCGGACCGTCCTCGACCTGGATTTCGCTGCCGACGATCAGTTGCAGCTCCAGCTCCCTGGCCGCCTGCCAGGCCCGAACGATCCCGGCCAGGGTGCATTCGTCGGTGATCGCCAGGGCCTGATAGCCCTGTTGTTTGGCGCGACGGCACAACTCCAGGGCACTGGAGGCGCCGCGCTGGAAGCTGAAGTTCGACAGGCAATGCAGCTCGGCATACTCAACGCTCATGCGAACCAGCCCTGCAGCCACAGCAGCCCGCCCTCGCCCGCCGGTCGATAGGCCCAGCCTCGTTGTCCACTGCGGGTTTCGATCAGGTAGTAGTCGCGACGCACATCCGCACCGTCCCACCAACCGGACTCGATGCGCTCGGGGCCCATGAGGATTCGAGCCTGGCTTTCCTGCAATACCTGGGCCTCATTCAGCAGCCAGCCGGGACGCTGCACGCCATCGCGCACCGGGCAGGCCTGGGGCCGGGGCTGGGCTGTCATTTGCCAGGCGCATTCAGGCCGATGGTCATCGCGAAATCCCAGGCCCTGCACCGCGTCATCCCCCAGCCGGGCCCGCAGGCGTTCACGCAGTTGCTCCCAGGGCAATGACTGCTGCGGGCGTTCATCGAACAATTCCAGGCGCTGGGGCACGAAGCTCGGCAGGTCTTCGGCACACAAGCGAAAGCCGCGCACCGGGGCCTCGACCTGCACCTGCTCCAAGCGGCCACGGGCCAGTTCGAAGAGCATCGCCGGATCCCGTTCGGCGCTGAGCAGGCCGACCTTGATCAGCGTGTCCGGCAACCCAGCGTGTTCCAGATGCAGGTCAAAACGCTGCACACCGCTGTCGCGACCGCAGAGGAAGGCCGACAAGTCACCGGTCAAGCGGCGCAACGGGAACAACAGCGCCTGATGGGATTGCACGTCATAGTTGAGTTCGATGCGCACATCGAAACGGTCTGGCGGCAGGTAGAACGACAGCGCCAGGGTGCGACTGCCGGTCAGCGCATCGAGGTGCTTGAGCACCTGGGCCTCGAAGCGCCGTGCCAGGGTCTGCCGAGGCAAGGCCTGGACCTGGCTCAGGCGGCGCAGGCCCATGCGCGACAACGCCGTGGCGACGTCGGGTTCCAGGCCGATCCGCTCCACGGGCATGTGCCCCAGGTACTGTTGCAAGGTCTCGGCGTCGGGCACCACCAAGGCGTCATAGGCATTGGCCAACACCCGCGCCGCCACCGGATTGGGCGCTGCGACGATGCGATGCCGAAACCCCAGCTCGGTCAGTTCGGCCCGCAAGCGCGCCTCGAATACCGGCCAGGGCCCGAACAGGCCCAGGCTCGACTCGATTTCGAACAGCAGCGTACGCGGGTAATGCACGCTGACCTGGGAGCTGAAACGGTAGGCCCAGGCTGCCAGGAACTGTTGCCAGTGTTCGATCTGCGCCGCATCGTATTCGGCGGTGGCAAAGCCTTTGCTCAAGGCCTGGGCGGCGGTCATGGTTTGACCGGGACGCAAGCCCAGGGCCCGTGCCGGCGCGTTCACCGCTTGCAGCACCCGGCGCTGGGCCGGACCGCTCAGCAGGGCCAGGGGCTCGTCAGGATCGGGGCGCTGACGCAGCGCGGCGTCCAGCGCCAATTGCGGAAAAAGAATACACACCCAGCGCATCGCAACCTCAATGCCCTGTCTGTGGGGAAAAAGCGATCGGTGCCGAACGGGCCAGCCCGCCCCGGCACTTGAGCACGCGCAATTGCGCTGGCCGGGTATCGATGGCAATGCGCAAGGCCGCCGGCGACGGGTTGATGGCTTCCTGGATCGAGCGCCAGGCGAACGCCAGGGTCTGACCGGTTTCCGCCGCCACTTGCAAGCGGCGCAAGGCCCGGTCGTCCGCCTGGCGAGGCCAGCACAGCACCGCGCCACAACTGCCCGAACGCAGGCATTGTTCGGTAGCCCACAGGGCCTCGCGTTCATCAGCCTGGATCACCGACATTTGGCGCAGGTCGATACCGGCGCTCTGCCAGGCCTGGGGATAGGGCACGAACGGTGGCGCCACCAGCACAATCCGCTCCCCCGCCACCGACAGCCGCGCCAGGGTCGGCCACACCAGTTGCAACTCGCCCACGCCTGGGGCGGCGATGAGCAGCTCCGTCAACGCCGCTTCCGGCCAGCCGCCACTGGGCAATGCCGCGTCCAGAGCAGCATGGCCAGTAGGTTGCGGGCTGGCGGCCGGCGGCGCAGGCCGGCCCTTCCAGACCTGGCCGCCGTTGAACAGCGTGTCCAATGCAACGACGGCGCCCATCAGCCTTGCCTCAACAGGCCACAGAACACCCCTTCTATCGCCAGGTCCTGGTCGGCTTCGACGATGATCGGTTGGTAGGCCGGGTTGCGTGGCAGCAAACGTACACGTTCGCCAATCCGCTCGAAGCGCTTGATGGTGACTTCACCGTCCAGGCGCGCCACGACGATCTGGCCGTTGGAAGCCTGGGGCGTGCGCTGTACGCCCACCAGATCACCGTCGAGAATACCGTCCTCGATCATCGAATCGCCCTGGACCCGCAGCAGGTAATCCGGTGCCTTGGTAAACATCGCCGGGTCCAGCATCAAGCGGCTGTGGACCTCGGCATCGGCACCAATCGGCAGGCCGGCGGCCACCCGTCCCAGCACCGGCACGTCCAGCAGCTCGGGACGCGGCGGTTGGTTCAGCAAGCGGATACCCCGAGCCTGGTGCGGATTGACTTCGATAAACCCGGCTTCGGTCAGCGCCAGCACATGCTTGCGCGCCACGCTGCGCGAGGCAAAACCAAACGCCTCGCTGATTTCAGCGAGGCTGGGAGGCTGACCCTGATCGGCGATGCGCTCGCGGATGAAGGTCAGGATGGCGGTACGGCGGGGGGTGAGAGTCGTCATGGAGTACATTTGTACTCTTTAAGGATTTTTCTGACAAGCGCCGCCAGTCAGTTCACCGCTCGGGGCCGCTGCGCAGCCCAGCGGGAGCAATCTCTGGCCACAGGTATCAACACTTTTCCTCAAGTGAACGGCATGACCCTGTGGGAGCGAGCCTGCTCGCGAAAGCATCAGCCCATTCGACATCCATGCAAGCTGACCCACCGCCATCGCGAGCAGGCTCGCTCCCACAGTTGGATCGGGGTATGACCGGAGAGACAGGTCGGCTGTGAGGCCGCCTTCGCGAGCAAGCCCGCTCCCACAAGAGATCTGTGGAGAGGGCTACAACCCCGCCAGATAAGCCCAGGGAAAAATCCCCCGCTCATGCCCATCACTGAACACCAATTGCACCCCATACCCCTGGGCATTGACCTCAACCACCCGAACCCGCGTATCAACCTGAACCGTCAGCCCCTGCAAACGAAACGCCCGGCACTGAGAACAAGGACACTGCCGGCGTAACTGAGCATGATCCAGACGCTGTTCACGCCCATCGGGCCAGTCAAGCCTCAGTTGCCCTGTGCCCTGGGAATTACCAATCGCCAGCGGACTCATTGCAACTGCCCCAGGGCAATGCGCACAGCCTTGCGCACTTCCGGGTCGCCATCGTCCCGCGCTGCCTGCAACGCCGGGATGGCAGCGTGATCGTTCAATTCGCCCAAGGCCAGGGCCGCCTCCTTGCGCAAATTGCTGATCCGATGGCCCAGGGTCTCGATCAAGGCCGCCAACGCCGGAACATAGCGCAAACGCCCCAGGCTGCGGGTCGCCCGCAAACGCACTTGCCAATAATCATCGGCCAGCGCCTCGACCAGGGCCGGGCCGGCATCGGCGTGACCGACCTTGCCCAGGGTGGTGGCGGCTTCTTCGCGCACCGCCCAGGCCGGATCCCGCAGCGCCTGGCGCAGCGCCGGCAAGACTTGCGCGTCCGAAGCCAGGCCAAGGGCGCCAGTGGCGGCGCGGCGCACCTCGGTGTCTGGATCATCACTGGCCAACCGGGCCAGGGCCGGCAAGGCGTCGAGGTGCTTGAGCCAACCCAGCACGCCGACCGCCTCGCGCCGCACGCTGGCATCGCCGTCAGCCAGGGCGATGATTGCAGCCGGTGCCGCGTCGAGCAGGCGTAACTCGCGCAAGGCCCTGAACGCCGCGACGCGCACACCGGCATCCGCATGGGCCGTCCAGGGCAGGATCACCCTTCCTGCCGCCTCGCTCTTGAGCAGGCTCAGGCTCTGGGCGGCAGCGGCCTGCACGCTCGGCGACGGATCCGTCAGGGCCACGCACAGGGCCGCCACCACCGGTGCGTCTTCCCAGGCTTCGAGCAATCGTGCGGCCTCGGCGCGCACCTCGGCACTGGGGTCCTCGGCCAGGCGATCCACCAGCCACAGCAGGCCTTCAGGTTCCTCAAGGTCGGCCAGCTCGATCAGGGCGATGCGGCGCACGCCAGGGTCCTCGTCGGTCAGGCGCGGTTGCAGGGCGAGGATGTCGTCGTTATCAGTGTCTTCGAATAGAGAGGTCATAGGGCAAATCGCGGCAAGGAGGTTTCAGGGGGAAGCCCGAGTGGGTTGAGGCGCGGCAACTGCCGGCCGTCTTCATGGCGCAGCAGCTCGAGGCAGTGGCCCTTCAAGCGGGAGAATTCAGGGCGGGTCACCAGTGCGGTCGTGCGTGGCCGTGGAAAGTCCAGGCGCAGATCCTCGATGATCCGACCGGGACGCGGGCTCATCACCAGCAAGCGGTCGGCCAGGAACAGCGCTTCGTCGATGTCATGGGTGACGAACACCACGGTGGTGCGGATGCGCGTCCAGATGTCCAGCAGCAGCTCCTGCATGTTCAACCGGGTCAAGGCATCCAGCGCGCCGAAGGGTTCGTCCATCAGCAGCAGCCGTGGACGGTTGACCAGCACCCGGGCGATCTCCACTCGTTGCTGCATGCCCCCGGAGAGTTGGTCCGGCCAGTGCCCGGCGAAACCTTCCAGGCCCACCAGCGCGAGGATTTCATCGGCGGCCCGGTGCCGTTCGACCTTGCCCAGGCCGCGCATCTTCAGGCCGAAGGCGACGTTGTCACGCACGGTGCGCCAGGGAAACAGCGTGTGTTGCTGGAACACCATGCCGCGTTGGGGCGACGGGCCACAAACGCTCAAGCCGTCGACATTCAAGCTGCCGGTGCGCGGTTGCAGATGCCCGGCCAAGGCCCCAAGCAAGGTGGATTTGCCGCAACCGGACGGCCCGAGGACACAGACGAACTGGCCCGCCTCGATCTGGCAATCGAGCCCTTGGACCGCTTCGAAGGCCTGGGCGCCCTGGCCCAGGACAATGGACAACTGACGGATATCGATCCGTCCTTCGGGGGTTTGCATCACGCTCATCAGGCTTTTCCTCGTGGTCGGTGCCAAGGCGTGAACAGCCCGCCCAGGCGCTTGATCAACAAGCTGCTGCCCATGCCCAACACACCGATCAGCAACATGCCGACGACGATGTCGGCGTAGTTCTGCACGGTGTAGGAAGCCCAGGTGTAGTAGCCGATGCCGTACTGGCCGGCGATCATTTCCGCCGTCACCAGGCAGAACCAGGACGTGCCCATGCCGATGGCCAGGCCTGTGATGATGCTCGGCGCGGCGCCCGGCAGGATCACCTCCAACAGGATCGCCCGGCGCCCGGCTCCCAGGCTTTTCGCCGACGCGATCAGCCGCCGGTCCACTCCTTCGACGCCGTGCACGGTGTTGAGCAGGATCGGGAACAGCGCGCCGGTGAAGGTGATGAACACCATCGATAGCTCCGACGAAGGAAACATCAGGATCGCCAGGGGAATCCAGGCCACCGCCGGGATCGGCCGCAGCACTTCCAGCGGCGGTAGCAACAGGTCTTCGGCCCATTTCGAACGGCCGATGGCCAGGCCCAGGGCCACGCCGATCAACAACGCCGCGCCGTAACCGGCAAAGACCCGTCCCAGGCTACTGCCCAGGTGCCGGGCGAGATTGCCGGAGTCCCCCAGACCCAGCGCCGCCTGGACCACCGCCAATGGGGTCGGGACGTTGGCGAAGGTCACCAGGCCGAGGTCCCAATGGCCGTTGGCGGCGAGTTGCCAGAACAACAGGCAGAGCAGCAGGGAAGCGGCTCGCAGGAGCCAGCGTTTGGGTGATGGATACACTGATATCTTCCTCAGTTATGGAGATCCCTTGTGGGAGCGAGCCTGCTCGCGATAGCGGTGTGTCAATCACATCAACTTCAACTGATCTGACGCCATCGCGAGCAGGCTCGCTCCCACAGGTTTTGCTTTCACTCGAGTCAGGTCAGCGGGCAGCAACCGCCTGGATGGTGGCCTCGCTGAAGTCCAAGACCTTGCCACCCTGGGCCGTGGCGAACTGCTGGGCCTGGCCCTTGAGCAGGAACGCGCTGAGCTGGCCCTTGGCGTCACTGGCGAACCACGCCTGTTCGGCCAGCAGCTTGATCCCGCTGTCGCTGGCCTGGGCATAGACGGCGCGGATGCCCTTGCCTTCCTGCTTGAGGCTCGCCAGCGCGGCGAAGGCCGATTGGGCCGAGGCGTAATGGCGCACTTTCGGCTCGCCGCGTACCCAGATCTCGGCCACGCGACTGAAATCGCTGATGGCTTTGCCGGTCAGGGCATCGGTCGTACTTAGCGGTGTCTGGGCGTAATTAGCCAGTTGCGCGGTGTAGTCCAGATTCGACGCCTTGAACGCGGCGCGGATGTACTGGTCATCGATGAAGGTATTGAGGTCCAGGCCACGATCGGCTTTCTTCAGCAGCTTGAGGGTATCGATAGCGGTGCCGACCGCTTGGCGGTACTCCGGTTTCCAGGTCAGGTCGCGGGTCTGTACGCCCAACGGCCCGTGGAACAGGTAATTGACCTCGGCATCCACGCCGGTGACCTTGGCGATCAACTCGCTGTACTTCTCAGGTTCGGCGGCCAGCAACTGATTGGCCTCGATGCTCGCGCGCAGGTAAGCGACGACGATTTCCGGGTATTTCCTTGCGTAGGCCTGATCCACCAGCGCACCGTGGAACGTCGGCGCACCGGCCTGGGCACCGTCGTAGATCTTGCGGGCGAAACCGCGGCTGGGGAACAGTTCGGCGAACGGCACGAAGTCGGCGTGGGCGTCGATCTTGCCGGCTTGTAACGCGGAGCCGGCCACTTCCGGCGGCTGGGCGATGATATTGACGTCCTTGAGCGGGTCCCAACCCTGGGCCGCGACGGCACGCAGCAACATGCCGTGGGCGGTGGAGGCGAACGGCACGGAAATGGTCTTGCCCTTGAGCTCAGCCAACGACTGCACGCCCGATGCACTCGGCACCACGATGCCGTTGCCACTGCCCCGGGTGCTGCCCGACAGCACGCTGATGAACAGGCTGTGCTTGCCGGCGGTTTCGAACGCCACGCCGTTGAACGCCCCGGGGAAATCGGCCATGGCGCCGAAGTCGAGCTTACCGGCGACCATCTCGTTGGTCAGCGGCGCGCCGCTGGTGAAGTTTTTCCACTGGATGTCGTACTGGGCGTCCTTGTAGGCGCCGTCGTGGGGCAAGTATTTATCCAACAGGCCCAGCTCCCGAATCAGCAACCCGCCGGCGGCGCAGTTGATGGTGGTGTCCTGGGTGCCGATGGCGATACGGATGGTTTCTGCCTGGGCAGGCAAGGTCAATGAAGCCAGTACCAGACCGGCGAGTGCTGCACGCAATAACATGGGTGTGTCCCCTCGAATCATTTATTGGATGTTCGTCTCCGCCGCGATCAGGGCGCGGTGGGAAACGAGGGGTGTTCTGAATCTGCGTCCGGGGGTGGCCGGATGGCTTTTGTGGTGTTTGGGCTGGCCCTATCGCGAGCAGGCTCGCTCCCACATTTTTTCAGCGTTCACCACAAATCCATTGTGGGAGCGAGCTGCTCGCGAGGGCGTCCTGTCAATCAACGCAGCAAGTACGGAATCTCGACTTTCACCGCCCCCGTCGGGCAGTCCTTTTCACAGGGCATGCAATACCAGCATTCGTCGAACGCCATGTAGGCCTTCTGGGTCGCCGGGTTGATCGCCAGCAGGTCCATGGGGCAGACATCGACGCAAACGGTGCAGCCCTTGTGGGCGATGCATTTGTCCTCGTCCACGGTGACGGGGGCATTGGAGCGGAAAAAGATTTCCTGGGGTTGATAAGCCATGGGCGGTCTCTCTGGGTGTAAGGTTCACGCCGCGTCAGCGCCGACCCGCAGCCGGTCGTAGGCCTGCAGTTCGTCGGCATCGAGGGCGATGATGTAGGGCTCGACGGCTTTCTTGAATGAGGTCATCGCGCCGTCTTCGCCCTTCTTCAAGTGGCAATGGCAGAACCAGTCGCTGTCGTTGCGTTGCGGATGATCGACCCGATAGTGGTACAGGCCCCAACGGCTTTCGGCGCGAAACAGCGAGGCGCGAGCGGCCATTTCGGCGCAGTCGCGGATGACGCTGACCTCCATGGCGCGCATCAATTCATGAGGGTTGTGGGCCTTGATCTGGTCCAGGTCGCGCTGGATATCGCTGAAGCGTTGCAGGCCGATCTGCATTTTCTTGGTGACCTTCGGCGGTTGCAGGTAATCGTTGACGAAGCGGCGCAGCTTGTATTCCACCTGGGCCGGCGGCAGGCCGTGCTCGCGGTCCAGGGGCGCGTAGACACGAGCCCTCTCCCGCTCGATCTGCCCGGCGTCCAGTGCCGAAAAATCCTTCCCGGCCACGAAGTCCGCGGCGTTGTGCCCGGCAAACCAGCCGTAGGTGAACGCACCGAGCATGTAGTTGTGGGGCACGGCGGCCATGTCACCGGCCGAGTACAGGCCCTTGACCGAGGTTTCGGCCCGCTCGTTGACCCACACGCCCGAGGCCGAGTGACCGCTGCAAAAACCGATTTCGGAGATGTGCATCTCCACCATCTGCGTGCGGTAGTCAGTACCGCGGTTGGCATGGAACTGACCACGACTGGGTCGTTCGTTACTGTGCAGAATGTCCTCGATGTTCTGGATGGTTTCCTCGGCCAGGTGATCGAGCTTGAGGAACACCGGACCATTGCCACTTTCGAGTTCCTGGTGGAACTCCCACATCATCTGCCCGCTCCAGTAGTCGCACTCGATAAAGCGCTCGCCCTTGTTGTTGGCGGTATAGCCGCCCAGGGGACCGGTGACATAGGCGCACGCCGGGCCGTTGTAATCCTTGATCAGCGGGTTGATCTGGAAGCATTCCAGGTTCGCCAGTTCGGCACCGGCGTGGTAGGCCATGGCATAGCCGTCCCCGGCATTGGTAGGGTTCTCATAGGTGCCCATCAGGTAGCCGGAGGCCGGCAACCCCAGGCGTCCCGCCGCACCGCAGCAGAGGATGACCGCCTTGGCCTTGATCACATGAAAATCGGCGGTACGGCAATCGAAGCCCATCACACCGTTCACCGCGCCTGCTTCGTCGGTCAGCAAACGGGTACAGACCAGCCGATTGGTGATACTCACCCGCGCCCGTTTCAACTGGCGATACAGGACTTTCTTGATGTCATGCCCTTCCGGCATTGGCAGCACGTAGGCGCCCATGTGATGGACCTTTTTCACCGCATAGTCGCCGGTTTCATCCTTCTCGAACTTCACGCCCCAGCGGTCCAGTTGCTCGATCGTTTCGAAGCTGTGGGTCGCGTAGGCATACACCGCCGTCTGGTTGACGATGCCGTCGTTGGCGATGGTGATTTCCTTGGTGTACTGCTCGGGGGTGGAATGACCGGGAATGATCGCGTTGTTCAAGCCGTCCATGCCCATGCTGATGGCGCCGCTGCGCTTGACGTTGGCCTTGTCCACCAGCAGCACGCGCAAATCACGGTTGCGCTCCTTGGCCTTGATCGCCGCCATGGGGCCGGCGGTGCCACCGCCGATGACGACGATGTCGTATTCCTGTTCGAGGGTGCTCCGAGTCATGCCTGCGTTCCTTTTTGCCGGTCGATCCGCAAGCGGTACTGGAAAGCATCGCCACGGTAATAGAGGTGTTCGAAGTCCAGTGGCTGGCCGCTGGCATCATGGGTCAGGCGCTCGATGCGCATGATCGGCGAACCCGGCTCGACCTCCAGGGCCTGGGTCAGGTCGCTGTCGGCCAGTACCGCATCGATGGCCAGGTCCGCATGGCCCAAGGTCAGGGCACAGTCGTTTTCCAGGATCAGGAAAATGTCGCGGGTGACCAGGTCGGCCTTTTCCAGGCGCTCGCCGAGGGCCTTGGGCAGGTAGGTGATCTCCAGGGAAACCGGTTCGCGATTGATCAAGCGCACCCGTTTGATCTGCACCACCTCTTCCCCTTCAGTCAATTTCAGGCGCTCGGCCACCAGTTTGTCGGCCGCGATGAACTTGAAACTGAGCAGGCGGTTGATCACCTCGAAACCGCGCCCGGTCATGGACTCGGCCAGGCCCTGGAGGGTGCTGACATTCTGGAAGGTCTTGGGCTTGGCCACGAACGTCCCTTTGCCGTGGATCTTGAAAATCAGCCCTTCCTTTTGCAGGTCACCCAGCGCTTGGCGCACGGTGATACGACTGACACGGAACAGCGCACCGAGCTCGCTTTCCGAGGGCATCTGGCTGCCTTGGGGGTATTGGCCATCGAGGATGCGCGCACGCAGCACGTCTCGTAGTTGCGTGTGCAGCGGCACGCTGCTGAGGGGAAGAACGTTGTCGGACATGGCCTTCATCACTTGTCATAACGAGTTATGACGTGATCTTAGAAAACCCGTCCAATGCTTGGGAAATACTCTTTGAGCATTAGGTTATGCCCACGAGGGCTCGCTTCAGCAGCGCTGGAGAATGCGATCCATCACCCAGTCGGTCTTCAATGCCTGTTCGGCAATGGCCGGATGCTGCGACTCACCACGGATATGGGCATTCATGCCGAGTACATGGTGCCATTGGATATGCTCAGGATGATGAGGGATGTCGAGACTGATGGATGTGTCCGTACACAGTTGCAGTGGCTCATCATTGAACACCGAGAAGTTGATTCGCCCTTGACTGCCGATCACTTCCACACGGTCCTCACGTCGGTCAGCGACGAAATTCCAACAGCCCATGCCTGTGGCCCCGCAGGCGAATCGCCAATGGGCCACGACCGCATCTTCTGCCTGATACAAACCGCCCTGGCGAGCGGCGAAACCCGTTACCTCGACAATGTCCCCCAACAAGAACTGGAACAGGTCAAGGCCATGGCAGGCCAGATCAGTGAAATAACCTCCGCCTGCAATCGTCGGATCGGTACGCCAATTGATCGCTCCGCTGATATCCGCCGATGAGGCGGGCTTGGTGAGCGTCCAGGTCAAATGCCGAATGTCACCGATGCATCCTTGTTCGATCCATTGCCGCACCTTGCGAAAACGCGGCAGTGAGCGCCGGTAGTAGGACACAAACAAATGCACCCCCGCGGCGTCGAATACTCTCTGCATTTCCCGGCTCTGCGTGGCATTGAGGGACATGGGTTTCTCAACGCAGCAATGCTTGCCGGCGGCCGCCACCAGCATGCTATAGCTGAAATGACTGTCGGGCGGCGTCGCAATGTAAACCGCATCGACTTCAGGATCATCGATCAGTGCCTGCGCGTCAGTGTAGAACCTGGCGATACCGTGGCGTTCAGCATAATCGGACACTGCCTCCGAACGTCGCCCCATCACCGCTACCAACGCTGAGCCGGGTGCCTTGTAGAAGGCCGGCCCACTCTTGCGCTCCGTCACGCTGCCACAACCGATCATGCCCCAGCGTACCGTTCTCATCGTTTGACTCATGGAATCAAGGCCATCTGGCTCCGCAATGAAGCCCCCTCAAAAAAGACAGGAGTTTAATCAGGCCCAGCCTGAATGTCGTGGCTACAACGTTTGCCCCTCATTGCGAAACGCACTGGGGCTCATACCGGTCCAACGCCGGAACGCCCGGCGAAAACTGCGCACATCGCTGTAGCCGACTTCTTCGGTGATGCGCTCGATGGACAGCCCGGGGTTGGCCAGCAGGCTCAGGGTCCGACCGCGGCGCACCTGTTCGAGCAAGGCCTCGAAGGTCAGGCCGTGTTCGGTCAGGCGCCGACGCAGGGTGCGGCTGCTCATGTTGAGGTCGCCAGCGATTTTCTCGATGTGGCTGCCACGGGTCAGGTCCCGGGCAATCGCCCGTTCCACAGCCTGGATCAGGTCGATCTTCTGGTGGACCTCGGTGGCCTCCTGCTCCAGCAAGGCCAAGGCCTGGCGCAAGGCCAACGGGTGGTGATTGGGCAGGCGCATATCCAGCCAGCGCACATCGATCAGCATGCGATTGTGCCGGCAACCGAAGCGCACATCCGGCCCCAGTATCCGCTGGTATTGCTGGGCATAGGACGGCGCGGCGTGCATGAACTCCACGGCCTGAGGCTTGAAATCGGCCCCCGCCAGCGCCCGCCCATAGACCATCAGGCTGGCGAAGAACTCCTCCACGGCAAATACCTGGATCTCGGCGAAAGGCAGGCGGCAGGTCGCCTCGACCATGATCCGGTCAGTGGCTTCTTCGACACTGGTCACCGCGATGCCACCGGTGGTGTGCTGGTAACGAACCCCCAGGGCAAAGGCATCGCGCAGGGTTTCGCACAGCGACAAGACGTGGCCCAACAGGCCGAGGGTGCCGAGCACGTTACGGTCGCCCACCCATAATCCCAGGCCCTGGTCGGGCAACAGTCTGAGCGCCCGTTGGATCATGACCACCGCCTGACGATAGGAAATGCGCTGGGCGGGATCTTGCAGATCGTCAAGACCGAACCCCAGGCCGCGACACAGGCTGGCGGCATCGAAGCCCTTGTCAGCCACCACCTCGGCCAGGGTTTGCAGCAGGAACGGCGATACCAGCGCCAACTCATAGGTGGGGTCGATGACTTTCATCTGCATGGGGCGGGTTCCGGAGCACGTTAGGCGGCGTTTTTGTAACCGGTTATTTCATAAAGTTAGCATGCCCAAGCGAATCGAGGAGCACAAAAATCTGGCCGCCCAAGTCCCCTGTCTGGCCGCCAATACCCTGCCCTGTCGGCGGCGAACGGCTTATTTCTATGGCTCGGACCTTCGGTGTATCTCCAACAATAATAATGAGCCCCCACATGAACCCGATCCGCACGACATTCGCCTTGCAATTGACCCTCGGACTGGCCGGCGTTTGTGCCCTGCCCGCGTGGGCTACCGAAACCGGAGTCGATAACATCGGCCCCGGTACCGACGGTTTTTTTGTGTTGCCCTTGGAAGTCGACAGCCTTCCGGACAACATGGTCGCGTTCAACCTCTACTACAACCACTACAAGGCCCGGAAATTCAACATCAGCTCGTTGGGCGGCGAAGTGCCAAATGTCGAAATAGAATCCACGGCGGTGGTCCCGCGTATCGATTACCTCAGCCCATTGCGAGTGGCCGGTGGACGCGTGGGGATCTACATCGCCCAACCCTGGATCAAGCAGGAAGTCGCGGTGTTCGGCCTGAGCGATACCCGCGAGGGCATGGGCGATACCACCATTTCGCCAATCGTGCTGTGGGACATGGGCAAGAACCTGACCCTGGCCGCGGCGGTGGAAATCACCGTGCCGACCGGCGAATACAGCAAGGATCGCCTGGCCAATACCAGCACCAATTTCTACACCTACAAGCCGCTGTTTTCCTTCACCTGGCTGCCCACGGAAAACACCGAGCTATCGATGAAAACCACCTACAGCTTCAACCGTGAGAACAAGGACACCGACTACCGTTCAGGGCAGATCTTTCACTTCGACTATTCCGCCAGTTACCGCCTGACCGACAACCTGCGGCTGGGGCTCAACGGCTACTACCTCAAACAGACCACCGACGACAAACAATACGGTCGCACGGTGCAATTCGCCGGGCAGGACGTGGATGATGGTGTGCGCGGCCAGGTGTTTGCCATCGGCCCGGCGCTGCATTTCACCTTCCTCAAATACGCCAGCGCCGAAATTCGCTGGGCCAAGGAATTCGACGTGGAAAACCGCCCCGAAGGGGAAATGCTCTGGGCCAAGATCAGTATTCCGTTTGCGTTCTAATAGCGTTTCACAGCACTTCTGGAGAGGGGACTTATCTGTGGGAGCAAGGCTTGCCCGCGAAGCAAGCGACTCGGTTCCAGATAGACCGTGTGTTCTTCATCGCGGGCAAGCCTTGCTCCCACAGATAAGTCCCCTCGCCACAGGTTTTGTGCCTGACACGAATGCATCAGCTGCAGGCCAGTCAGCGCTCGACCCGCGACGATTGAAGCCAATCAGCTCACCCCCAGAATCGACGAAAGATGCCCATTGAGGAACTTGCCGCCAGGGTCCAGCGCCTGGCGCACCTGGGTGAATTCAGTCCAGCGCGGGTACAGCGCCTGGAGCGCCTTGGCGTTCAGGGAATGCAATTTCCCCCAATGCGGACGGCCCTGGTATTTCCAGAAGATCGGTTCGATGGCGGCAAAGAAGTTGTGATGGTCCATCTGGTAATGCTGGTGCACCGAGATCGAGCAACTGTCCCGGCCTTCGAACATGCTCAGGGCAATGTCGTCGGCCTTCACGTAGCGGTATTCGATGGGAAACCAGGTGCGCAGGTCCTTGTCGCGGATCAGTGCCAGGATTTCCCGCAAGCATGCCGGGCCGTGCTCGGCCGGTACCGAGTACTCCATCTCATTGAAGCGCACGGTGCGGGCATTGGCGTAGATGTCGTGGGAGTCACCGACCCGGTCATCGAAATCAGCCACCAGCCGCAGGCTGTTGAGCAGCGCTCGCCGAATCGCGGGAAAGTCGCTGCCATACTTGTCGAGGTTTTCGATCAGCGTGACGAATTCGTTGCCGCCCTCCTCCTCGGGGCTGATCGGCGGCGTGGCCGGGTCCGTGGTTTCGTTCAGGGTAATCGACAACGCATAATCGGAATGGGTGACGACCTGCATTTCCCAATGCTGGTTGTCCCGGGTGTTGGCTTCCACGTCCTCGAGCAACTCCTCGGTCTTCGCCACCCACTGGTGCTCGCGCAAGCGATAGGCGACACGGTTCTGCAGGCGCACGCGGGTTACCAGCCCCAACGCGCCAAGGGACACCCGGCCAGCCTTGAACACTTCAGGATGACGCTGGGCATCGCAATCGAGCACCTCGCCGCTGGCCGTTACCAGTTGCAGGCCGACCACTTGGGACGCGTACGAGCCGAAAGCCTTGCCGGTGCCGTGGGTCGAGGTGGCGATGGCTCCGGCCAGGGTCTGGTAATCCACGTCGGCCATGTTCGGCAGCGCCTGGCCGATGGACTTGAGCGCCGGGCCCATGCGGGACATGGGCGTGCCGCCACCGAACTCGGCTTGCAGGCTGGCCCCGTCGTGATCCAGCAGCCCACTGAAAAAGCTCAGCGACAACAAGGTGCCGTCGGTGGGCACCAGGGCGCTGAAGGAATGGCCGGAACCCACCGGACGAATCCGCCCTTCAGCGCGGCGCACCACCTGCACCAGCTCATCGAGGTCCTTGGGGGCCAGGCGCGCCGCTGGCAGGCAGCTCTGCGCGCCCGACCAGTTGCGCCACGGAATCAACCGTGGCGCGCGCATCAGCTCGGCCAGGGCACCCTGACTGCCCAGCGCGGTAAAGGCTGCGACAACGCCGGCCTGTTGCAACAAGCGACGCCGTGAGTAGTCCATCGTCATGCCGTAGTACTCGTATTTATTATTGGAAATGTTGACCGGACATGAAGGCGATCAGGGCCAGGAACTGCTCTTGGGAACAGTGCATGCACAGGCCCATCGGCGGCATGCCGTTGTAGCCGTTGATCGCGTGGTCCAGCAGGGTGTCGGCGCCCTGGGCGACCCTCGGGGCCCAGGCGTTCGTGTCGCCGGTCAACGGCGCTCCGGCACCGGGGTTGGCGTGGCAGAGCTTGCAGCTGCTGTCATAAACCTGGGCCAGCGCCGCATCGCTGGGCATGGCGGTGAACACCGTGGGCGCGGGCGGCTTGGCCTCCTCGCCGCAGCCTGTGAGCAGGGTGCCGAGCAGGAGGATGAAGGCTGGCTTGAGCCAGATTGAAGTTGAAGGTGTCGTTGCCGGCATAGGGACCTCTTGGCGGCGCTTTCTTGTTGTGGGTCAACACTAAGGCACGCCAGCGCGTCGACTTGAGGTCATTGGGGGCCATAAAAGGGGGCTTGGGCGGCCAGCTGCTGGCCTATCAATGACCTTTGTGGCGAGGGGATTTATCTGTGGGCTCTATGAGTTCTGTGGGAGCAAGGCTTGCCCGCGAAGCAGCCGACTCGGTTCCAGATAGACCGTGTGTTTTTCATCGCGGGCAAGCCTTGCTCCCACAGAGCCTTGTTCCCCCAGAGCGGCTCGCCACACGGGCATTGCGTGCTCAGGGGAGTAATAACCCCTGCTCGCGCTCGCACAACTGCACCACGTAATCCCACAGCACCCGCAGGCGTACGGATTTGTGCAGTTCGCGGCGGGTGCTGATCCAATAGCTGCGGCGGATGGTTTCGTCCGGCAGCAAGGGCACCAGCGCCGGGTCGCCGTTGGCCATGTAGCAAGGCAGCACAGCGATCCCCAGCCCCGAGCGCGCGGCCTGTTGCTGGGCGATGACGCTGGTGCTGTGGAACACCACCCGGGGGTTGCGGCAAAAACTGTTGAGGAACATCAGTTCCTGGCTGAACAGCAAGTCATCGACGTAGCCGATCCAGGCGTGGCGAGCCAGGTCCTCGCGGCTACGCAGTGCTGGCGAGCGGTCCAGGTAGGCCTGGCTGGCGTACAGCGCCAGGCTGTAGTCAGTGAGCTTGCGCGTCACCAGCAGGTCGGCCGCCGGGCGTTCGAGGTGGATGCTGATTTCCGCCTCGCGGTTGAGGATGCTGACAAACCGCGGCACCGCCACCAGCTCCACCTCCAGCCCCGGATAACGCTGGAACAGCCCCTCCATGCGGCTGGCCAGGAACATGATGCCCAGCCCTTCGGTCACCCCCAGGCGGATCTTGCCCAGCGGTGCGCTGGACTGGGTGATGTCCTCCTGGGCCAGCAACGCCACGTTCTCCATGGCTTCGGCGTGCTTGAGCAGCGTCTCGCCAGCCGGGGTCAGTTCATAACCCTGCGCATGCTGGACGAACAGCGCGGTGCCCAGGCTTTTCTCGATGGCCTCGATGTGCCGGGCCACCGTGGCGTGGGTAGTGTTCAACCGCCGTGCAGCCGTCAGCAAACGCCCGCTGCGTTGCAGCTCCAGGAAATAGCGCAGGTCATTCCAGTCGAACATGAGGCGATCCTTGAACACACCTGAAGGCACGACTGTTTATAAACGCACAGCCGCTGCGCAAAAACTAACATTCTTTTGACGAAAACTAACAACTAGGATGGATCCCACAACAACAAGAATGAGGTCGCGAATGCAACCTGTCGTCGATGAATACGATTACGTGATCGTGGGCGCCGGCCCTGCCGGATGCTTGCTGGCCAATCGGCTTTCGGCCAACCCGCAACACCGGGTGCTGCTGCTCGAAGCCGGCGGGCGCGACAACTATCCGTGGATTCACATCCCGGTCGGCTACCTGTTCTGCATCGGCAACCCACGCACCGACTGGTGCTTCAAGACCGAAGCACAACCGGGCCTGCAAGGCCGCGCCCTGAGCTATCCCCGCGGCAAGGTCCTGGGCGGTTGCTCCTCCATCAACGGCATGATCTACATGCGCGGCCAGGCTGCGGACTATGACGGCTGGGCCGCAGAGGGTAACCCTGGCTGGGCCTGGAAGGACGTTCTGCCGCTGTTTCGCCAGAGCGAAAATCACTTTGCCGGAGCCTCCGAATTCCATGGTGCCGGCGGGGAATGGCGGGTCGAACGCCAGCGCCTGTCATGGCCGATTCTCGATGCCTTCCGCAGCGCCGCCGAGCAGAGCGGCATCCCCAACGTCGACGATTTCAACAGCGGCGACAATGAAGGCTGCGGCTACTTCCAGGTCAACCAGAAAGCCGGGGTACGCTGGAATGCGGCCAAGGCCTTTCTCAAGCCGGTTCGCCAGCGTCCCAACCTCACGGTGTTGACTGACGTCGAAGTGGACCGTGTGTTATTGCGTGATGACCGCGCCCACGCTGTCAGCGCCCGCTGGCAAGGCAAGGGCATGACCTTCAAGGCCCGTAAGGAAATCGTATTGTGCGCCGGGGCGGTTGGCTCGCCGGGCATCCTGCAACGCTCCGGGATCGGCCCGCGCAGCCTGCTGCAACGCCTGGGCATCGGCGTGACCCATGAGCTGCCTGGTGTGGGTGGCAACTTGCAGGACCACCTGCAATTGCGACTGATCTACCAATTGGAAAATGCCCGCACGCTGAACCAGATCGCCGGCACCCTGTGGGGCAAGATGGGCATGGGCCTGCGCTATCTGTACGACCGCAGCGGCCCGCTGTCCATGGCCCCCAGCCAACTCGGCGCATTCGCCCGCTCGGGTCCGGAGCAGACCTCGGCCAACCTCGAATACCACGTCCAGCCGTTGTCCCTGGAACGCTTCGGCGAACCGCTGCACAGCTTCCCGGCGTTCACCGCGTCGGTCTGCGACCTGCGCCCGCAAAGCCGTGGCCGGGTGGACATTCGTTCGGCCGACCCGCACGAAGCGCCGCTGATCCAACCCAATTACCTGAGCCATCCCGAAGATTTGCGCGTTGCCGCCGACGCCATCCGCCTGACCCGACGCATCGTCGCCGCCCCGGCCCTGAGCGCGTTCAAACCGGTGGAATACCTGCCGGGCCCCAGTCTGCAAACCGAAGAAGAACTGCACCAGGCCGCCGCCCGGATTGGCACGACGATTTTCCACCCGGTCGGCACTTGCCGCATGGGCCAGGACCACGACGCGGTGGTGGATGCGCAACTGCGCGTCCATGGCATCAGGGGCCTGCGCATCGCCGACGCCTCGATCATGCCGCGCATCACCTCGGGCAACACCTGCTCGCCGACGCTGATGATTGCCGAGAAGGCGGCGAGGATGATGCTCGAGGCAGATACCAGAATCATCATGCCGCAAAAGGAGCCGGCCACAGCCTGAAGAACAACAGAATCCCCTGTGGGAGCGAGCCTGCTCGCGATAGCGATCTATCTGTCACATATGTGTTGAATGTGCAGCCGTCATCGCGAGCAGGCTCGCTCCCACAAGGGAGATGAGTCGATTCAAGGAAAGTGTGTCAAATCAGGAGACGCCACCCCGGCGTCGCAGTGGAACAACAAAAACAATCACTGTGAGGGATACCGCTATGTCTGAACATGTTCAGCCCCTGGAAGCCACGCGCAGCGCCGGCACCAGCCAGGAAACCCAGAAAGTCATCTTCGCCTCGTCCCTGGGGACGGTGTTCGAGTGGTACGACTTTTTCCTCTATGGCGCCCTGGCGGCGGTGATCAGCAAGCAATTCTTTGCCGGGGTCAACGACACCACGGCGTTCATCTTCGCCCTGATGGCGTTCGCCGCCGGTTTCATCGTGCGGCCATTCGGTGCGCTGGTGTTCGGCCGGCTGGGGGACATGATCGGGCGCAAGTACACCTTCCTGGCCACCATCATCCTCATGGGCCTGGCGACGTTCTGCGTCGGCCTGCTGCCCAACTACGCCAGCATCGGCATCGCCGCGCCGATCATCCTGGTGGTGTTGCGCATGCTCCAGGGCCTGGCCCTGGGCGGTGAATACGGTGGCGCGGCGACCTACGTCGCCGAGCACGCGCCGATGGGCAAGCGCGGTTTCCATACCAGTTGGATTCAGTCCACCGCCACCCTCGGATTGCTGCTGTCGCTGCTGGTGGTGCTGGGTTGCCGCTACTTCACCGGCGATCAGTTCGAAGTCTGGGGCTGGCGCATTCCGTTCCTGCTGTCGATCCTGCTGCTGGGCATCTCCACCTGGATTCGCCTGAGCCTGCATGAGTCACCAGCGTTCTTGAAAATGAAAGAGGAAGGCAAGTGCTGCAAGGCGCCGATCCGCGAGTCGTTCGGCAAATGGGAAAACCTCAAGGTGGTGCTGATCGCCTTGTTCAGCATCAACGCCGGGCAAGCGGTGACCTTCTACGCCGCGCAGTTCTACGTGCTGTTCTTCCTCACTCAGTTCCTGAAGATGGATCCGGCCCTGGCCAACAGCCTGCTGATTGTGAGCGTGGTGATCGGCGCACCGTTCTTCATCTTTTTCGGCTGGCTGTCGGACAAGGTCGGGCGCAAACCGGTGCTGATGATCGGCCTGCTGCTGGCGACCGCCCTGTACTTCCCGATCTTCAAGACGCTCGCCCATTACGCCAACCCAGCCATCGACCTGGCGAGCCGCCAGGCACCGATCACCGTGGTCGCCGACCCGGCCACCTGCACCTTCCAGTTCGACCCGGTGGGCAAGGCGCGTTTCGACAGCCCTTGCGACAAGGTCAAGACCTTCCTGGTCAAGCAGGGCCTGCCCTACAGCAGCGTCGCGGCCCCAGCCGGAAGCGCGGTGCAGGTCAGTGTCGGTGACGTGAAACTCGAAGGGTACGACGAAGCCGCCCTGCGCGGTGCGGTGACCCTGGCCGGCTACCCGCAGCAGGCCGATGCGCAGCAGATCAACCGGCCGATGATCGTGGCCTTGATCGTGGCGCTGATCATCATCTCGGCGATGTGCTACGGACCGCTGGCGGCGTTGATGGTCGAACTGTTCCCGACTAGGATCCGCTACACCTCCATGTCCCTGCCCTACCACATCGGCAACGGCTGGTTTGGCGGTTTCCTGCCCACCGTATCGTTTGCCCTGGTGGTCTACACCGGAGATATCTTCTATGGGCTGTGGTATCCGGTGGTGATTACCGGAGTGAGCCTGGTGGTGGGCATGCTTTGCCTGCGGGAAACCAGGAACGTGGATCTGGATACCAATTGAGGGCAAAACCGTGGCGAGGGCATTGGCGCCCTCGCCACCGACTCAGAAGCTCGCCTTCACGGTCATGGTGAAGTTGCGCGGCTCACCGTAATAGTTACCGAAGCTCTCGGTGCCGATGGTGGTGTAGTAGCGCTTGTCGAACAGGTTGTTGCCATTGAGGGCCACCGACCAGGTGTCATCGATGCGGTAGCCCACGCGACCGTTCCACACGGCATAACCGGCCTGGGTGATCTTCTCGCCGCTAACCGGCGATACGCGGAAATTGTCGCTTTGTGCATTGACCCCGGCACCGACACTGAACCGTTCCAACGCCCCGCCGAGGACATAATCGCCCCACAGACGCAGCACATGGCGCGGCACGTAGCTGTTGAACGAGCCGCCGTTGAGGCTGGTGTCGATGTCGTCGAGGGTCTTGGTCTGGGTGTAGGTGTAGCCGGCCAGCAATTGCAGGCGCTCGATAACTTCACCGCTGATCTCCGCTTCGAAACCCTGGGCGCGCACCTTGCCGGCATTCTCGTAGCAGAAACCATCCGAGGACGCACAACTGGAGAAGTAGTCGGTCTGGGCCTGGTCTTTCTGCAGCGTGCGGAACAGGTTGAAAGCGCTGTTCAGGCGTCCGTCGAACCACTCGCCCTTGATCCCCAGCTCATAACTCTCGCCCACCAGGGGCTTGAGTGCCGAGCCGCTTTCGGAGCGATAGTTGCCCTGGGGCGTGAAGATATCCGAGTAACTGGCGTAGGCCGTCAGGTGCTCATTGAGGTCCAGCAACACAGCGGCAAACGGCGTGACTTGTCCCGTCTCCGTGCTCTTGGCGTGTTCCGTACCGCCGGTGAGGAACACCGAGTCGGTCTTGGAGCTGTACCAGCTCACTCGGCTGCCGACGACAAACGTCAACGGGTCCGCCAGCTTCAGCCGCAGGGTCGAATACATCCCTCGCTGCTCGGTAATGGTCTTGACCGGACCACCGCGCGTCGAGTTCTCGATGAAGTAACTGTCGTCCGGTTCGGGAATATGTCGATCCGGCTCGAACACATTCTGCTTCTGTGGCAGCAGCGCCACCGAGAAGAAGTCATCCTTGTCCGAGCGGCTGGCGTTGAAACCGACAATCAACTCATGTTGCTGCCCCAGGGCGTCGAACTTGCCGTCCAGGTAGGCGTCAAGGCCGTAATCGACCTGGTCATAGTCGTACATGCTACCCAGCATGTTGGTGGTCGAGGTGCCGGGCGTTACCGAGCCCGATGCAAACGCGTATTTGATGTCCTGGGTATTTTTCGTATAGACACTGGCGACCTTCACGGCCCAGTCATCATTGAGCTGATGCTTGAGATCGCCAAACACCGTGGTCCGCTGGCTGCGCCAGGTGTTCCACGATGGGTCCAGGCAAGTGGAACGACTGAGTTTCAGATCGCTGCCGTCCCGGTAGCGCGGAAGCCCGCCCCAGCAGGGGCTTGCATCGACGTCTTCATAGGCAACGCCCACGCCAAGCGTCGTATCGGGCGACAGATCGAAGTCCAGGGCGCCGTAATAGATCTGGTCCTTGCGCCGGGCATCGTCGTAAAAATAATGTCGGCTCTGCTCGGCGATCACCGCCCTGCCCCGTACGGTGCCCGAGTCATTCAACGGGCCACCGGTATCGACCTGCCCACGGTAATTGTCCCAGGTACCGCCCGAAAGGCTGAGCTCCGTCTGGGCCATGGCCTGACCGCGTTTGCGGACGAAATTGACGCCGCCGGACGTGCCGCCCGCCCCCTTCATCATCCCGGCGGCGCCGCGCAGCACTTCGACACGGTCGTAATAAGCCATGTCACTGCTGAAACTGTCGGCCTGGACATAGCTGTTGCCCATGTCCAGCGGAACGCCGTCGTATTGATACTGGCCAGACATCCGGAACCCGCGGGAGTAGAAATACTTGCCGCCCATGGTCGAGTCGTAGACGGTAATGCCGGGGGTCTTTTCCATGACTTGATCGATGGTATTGAGGTTCTGGTCATCGAGCATCTTGCGGGTAATCACCGTCACCGACTGCGGCGTTTCGCGCAGGGAGTGCTCGCCCTTGCCGATGGTGACCGCGCCCGTCGTGTAGGAATTGCTGTGCTCGGTGGTCGCCCCGAGCCGCTGTGCCTCGATGGTGGTTGCGTCCAGTTCCAGTGCCGAACCGCTGACCGGCACGGGGCGCAGCACGTACGTGCCGTTGGCCTGGAGGGCGGCTTGCAGGCCGCTACCAGCCAGAATGCGCGCAAAACCGTCGCCCACGCCGAAAGAGCCGCTCAGGCCGGGTGATCGCAAACCTTCGAGTTGCCGGGCATCAAACGAAATAGCGACACCGGCGGCGCTGGAGAAACGGGTCAGCACATCCACCAGGCTCGCGGCGCCGATATCGTAGGCCTGCACCGCGCGCTGCTGCGCCGCAGCCGCTGGAACCGGGCTGGCATTCACCGCCGTGGCGCCGGCGGTCGTGACCGCCAGCAAACCTATTTTCACTGCAAACACCAGACGGCCCGGCGCGCTCACCCACGTCATACTTTCCCTCCCCCAAACGGTCGATAAAAACTCACTGAGGAAGAGCCGAACGATGAGGATGAAAAGTGCAGGGGCTGGTTTTTTTATTACGCGGCATTAGCGCCGATCGCCACCGGACACCTGGACCCAGAATCGGCTGTAGCGGGTCACCCGCAGCGAAAAACCGCTTTCCAGCGCCGCCAGGGCAAGATCGGTGTTATCGACGGGAAATACACCGGAAACCTTCAAGTCGCCAATCGCCGGGGCCCAGCGCAGCACACCGGGACGGTAGCGCGACAGTTCATCCAGCAGCGCCGCCAGGGGACGGTCAATGGCGATGATGCTGCCCTTCTGCCAGGCACCGACCGACACATCGTTGCCACGCAGCGCCCCCAACGACCGCTCATTGAAATCCAGGCGCTGGCCGGCTTCGACCCGCATCCTTGAACCAGTCGCCAGCAGGCTTACCTCGACCGCTTTCTCAAGCACCGCCACTTCGCCGCCCCCCGCCTGGCTACGGACGATAAACCGCGTGCCCAGCGCAAGCACTTCGGTCGGCCCAGTGACCACCTTGAATGGACGTCGCAAGGGATCGAACGCCGTCGTCACGAGGATCTCACCCCGCAACAGCTCCAGGCGCCGCTGCTGTCCATCGAAACGCACATTGATCGAGGTGTCAGTGTTGAGCAGGACCGTGCTGCCATCGGCCAGCTGGAACTCGCGACGCTCGCCCACCGCGGTGCGGTGATCGCAAAACAGGTTCTGGGTTGCCTGGCTGCGCCAGCCCAGCCAGCCCAGGCCGCCGGCGGACGTCAGCAGCAAGGCGCTGCGCAACACCTGACGGCGGGAGCGCTGGTGGGTGTCGCTCAAGGTCGGCGCCGCGAGGGCCCCCGGCACACTCGCCATCTGCTCGGCCACCGCGGCCATGCGCTGCCAGGCCTGGCCGTGCAACGGATCGGCAGCCAGCCAGGCGCGCCAATCGGCCCGGTCCGCGTCGGTCGCAATGCCGGAATGAAGCCGGGCGTACCAGCGCGCTGCCACACGGATGGCTTGCAACTCTTCGGCAGGCAGGTTCATGAAAGCTGCAATTGAATCTGCATCAGGCAGCAATGTTCCATGGCCTTGGCCATGTGGTTGTTGACCGTGCGTACGCTGACGCCCAGGCGCTCGGCAATCTGCGGGTACGTCAGGCCATCGAACTGCGACAGGATGAACGCCTGCCTGACGCGCGGCCCCAGCCCCAGGAGCAGGCGGTCGATCTCCATCAGGGCCTGGAGCAGGATCGCCTGTTCTTCCAGTGACGGGTGCTGCTCTTGCGGCATGGCCGCCAATGCTTCGAGGTAGGATTGTTCCAGCGAGCGGCGGCGAAACAGGTCGATCAGCAGCCCTTTGGCGATCATCGACAGGTACGGTCGCGGCTCGCGGATATCCAGCGCGGTGCGCGCCTTGATGACCCGCACAAACGTATCCTGGGTCAGGTCGGCGGCATCGAACGTATTGCCCAGGCGCTTGCGCAACCAGCCCTGGAGCCAACTGTGATGATCACTGTACAGAACGTCGACAGCACTGCGTAGGGACAGATCGTTGGCGGGCATGGCAATGGAATAATTCGCGACTGATAATGACTCGCATTGTCATAGACACCATCGCCGCTTGCAACCCAAACGTGCCCCGACCGCCTTCATCCTCTGGAATCAATCAGTTGATGGAATGATTTTTCACCGTGCTTTCCACCAGGTCCAGCATCTGTCCCAGGGCCCAGGGTTTGGCAATGAACGATGCGTGGTGCTTGATTCCAGCGCTTTCCGGCGTCTCGTAACCGGACATGATCAGCAACGGTATCTGCGGCCAGCGGTCTCCGGTCAGGTTGGCCAGGTCCGCGCCGTCGATCCTGCCGGGCATGGTGATGTCGGTGAGCAGCAGGTCCACGTAGTGGGCGCTCTCTTCGAGGAACGTCAGCGCCGCATCGGCGCTTTCCCGAGGCTCCACGACGAACCCTTCCTCCTCCAGGATCTCGCAGAGGAACTCCAGGATCGTGGGATCGTCTTCCACGACGAGAATCAAACGTGTAGTCGCCTGACCATTGCCATTTGGCATCGAATTCATGAAAGTGACTCTCCTTGACCTCATAAACCTTCTTTGCGGGATCAACCGCCTTGAAGTTATGAGCGATGCCCCTGCGAGAAATTCATTCTGCGTGCCAACTGGCCGCCGAATGTCACGCCAGCCCTCTTGGCAACGCAGCGCAACGTTTTTATCTGTATATCCATACAGATAAAACTTGCCCTGACGCGCATCCATGACCATGCTACAGCCCCATGAAATCTGCTCAGGAAAAAGGGTGCTATGCAGCTGTACCTGTGTGAAAAACCGTCCCAGGCCAAGGACATCGCCGCTGTACTCGGCGCCACGCGCCGTGGCGACGGTTGCTGGCTGGGCCCCGGCGTCACGGTCACCTGGTGCATCGGCCATCTGCTGGAAACCGCCCCGCCCGATGCCTACGATGCCCGCTACAAGCGCTGGGTCCTGGCCGACCTGCCCATCGTGCCCGCGCAATGGAAAATGACCGTCAAGCCGAAAACCGCCAGTCAGTACAAAGCGGTCAAGCGCCTGCTGGGGGAAGCGAAGGAGTTGGTCATCGCTACCGACGCCGACCGTGAAGGCGAAATGATCGCCCGGGAGCTGGTGGAACATTGCCGCTATCGCGGGCCAATCCGACGGCTATGGCTGTCGGCCCTGGACGAAGCGTCGATCCGCAAGGCCCTGGCCGCCCTCAAGCCGGGCATCGAAACCTTCAACCTGTATCACTCGGCCCTGGGCCGTTCCCGGGCCGACTGGCTGATCGGCATGAACATGAGTCGCCTGTTCACCCTGCTGGGGCGCCAGTCCGGCTACCAGGGTGTGTTGCCGGTAGGGCGCGTGCAGACCCCGACGCTGCGGCTGGTGGTGGACCGCGACCGCAGCATCGCCGACTTCGTGCCGGTCGCCTATTGGGCCATCGACGTGCAACTGAGCCACGAAGGTACGGCATTCATCGCCCAGTGGCGCGCCGATCCGGATGCCTGCGACGACCAGGAGCGCTGCCTGAACCAGGCCCTGGCCCGGGACGCCGCCCAAGCCATGGGCAACGCCGCCACCGCCCGGACGCTGAAGGTGCGCACCGAGCGCCTGCGCGAAGCGGCACCGTTGCCCTTCGACCTGGGCACGCTACAGGAGGTCTGCTCGAAGAAACTTGGCCTCGGTGCCCAGGAAACCCTGGACATTGCCCAGTCGCTCTACGAGACCTACAAGCTCATCACCTACCCGCGCAGCGATTGCGGTTTCCTGCCCTTGAGCCAGCACAGTGAAGCACCGGCCATCCTGGCCGCCCTCGCCCAGGCCGACCCGAGCCTGGCGCCGCTGCGCGAGCACCTGCAGCCGCAGCGCAAGTCCCGGGCCTGGAACGACGCCAAGGTCAGTGCTCACCACGGCATCATTCCCACCGCCGCCGCCAAGAACCTCGACAAGCTCGCCGGCAAACAGCGAGCGGTCTATACGCTGATTCGCGCGCGCTACCTGGCGCAGTTCCTGCCCAACCACGAATACGACCGGACCCAGGCCGACTTCGACTGTGCCGGCCAGGCGCTGCGTGCCGTGGGCAAGCAGATCGTCGAACCCGGCTGGAAACGCGCCCTGCCCGAAGCGCTGGCGCCGGCACGGGGCCGTGAAGCACCGGCACCGCAAACCCTGCCGGCATTGGCCGAAGGTCGCGATTGCGCGGTGGATGAGGTGAAACCCAAGGACCTGTGGACCCAACCCCCCAAGCCCTTCACCGAAGGCGACTTGATCAAGGCAATGAAGAACGTCGCCAAACTGGTGGAGGATCCGCTGCTCAAGCAAAAGCTCAAGGACACCACCGGCATCGGCACCGAAGCGACCCGGGCCTCGATCATCCAGGGGCTGCTCGACCGCGGTTACCTGGTGAAAAACGGCAAGGCCTTGTCCGCGACCCCGACGGCGTTCAGCCTGATCGACGCCGTGCCCCGGGCCATCGCCGACCCGGGCACCACCGCCATCTGGGAACAGGCGCTGGACATGGTGCAAAGCGGGGAAATGAGCCTGGAAGAATTCGTGACCCGGCAAGCCGCCTGGATGAGCAAGCATGTCGCCCGCTGCCAGGGCATGAGCCTGACCATCAACGGCCCGGCCAGCCCCGCCGGGCGCGGCGCAACGCCGTGGAAGAACAAGCGCAAGCCAGCCAAGCGCAAGACAGGCGGCGCACCGCGCAAGGCGACTAAAGCCAAAGCGACCTGATGAATACGTGTTCGCCGTGTCGCCCTGTGGGAGCGAGCCTGCTCGCGATAGCGTTACTTGAATCACCTTGGATATCGACTGGTACACCGTCATCGCGAGCAGGCTCGCTCCCACAGGGATATCTGCCCTGAGCCAGAATTCTCATAACAAAACCATTTTGTCCGACAATATGTAGTGACCAAAAATAATCACTACAAAACCGTTGACGCCTCCGATTTGCCCTTGCATGATGCAGACGTCTCCCCGATCGGGAGTACAGGCAACTGTTTGAGCAAGCTCGTCTGACCGCCGAGCTGTTTTTTGGATAAGGGACTGCCCACAAGGCAGATTGAAGGTGCTGACCTGGCATGACCGTCCGGTAACAAGGACGAGAAACGTCGGCGAAGATCCTCATGACGCACGTGGTCGACCCTCGAAAGTTGACACTGGCTGAAGATTCTTCGCTGTTTCTCTTCGTTGTAGCGCATTTGCGTAGCGGCCCTTCGATAAACACTACACAACCGATGCATGACCCCGCCGAAGTTCGACGGACGAATGCTGACGACCTGGTTTCGGTATCAGGTGCCACTTACCGAGAAGCGAAGTTTTTGCGAACCACCAGACAGATCAACCAAATGGTCAAGGGGCTTACACATGAATCTGAATAATCAACCATCTATTGATGAACTGGCTCGCATGTTCGCAGCGCACAAGGACACTCTCGACAGCCATATCCTGTGGATCAGCAAGACTGGCCAGGTGCATATGGACTGCCTGTCTCCCTATACCCAGGAAGACGAGTTCGATAAGAACACACAAGACCTGTGTGCCCGGCTGAAGATGTACCGTCGCGGCCAGGGTTACGTCGGCAAGAAGGCCGCCGCGGACAAGGACTTCATGGGACGCGTCCTGCAGACGCTGACCCAGGCCTGGGAGTCGATGCAGAACACCTCGCAAGTGCGAGTCATCGACCGCCTCTGCTGATTGCACATGAATGAAACAGGGCCCGCTCCTCAACCAGGAGCGGGCCCTTTTTCGTGATGCCTAGAACACTGACCAGCCGATCCGCTGGCTCATCAACTCCAGCGCCGCCATGCCGGCCAGGGAGTTACCGGCGGCGTTGAGTTCCGGCGACCACACGCACACCGTGAACCGCCCCGGTACCACCGCGACAATCCCGCCGCCAACACCGCTCTTGCCCGGCAAGCCGACGCGATAAGCGAAATTGCCGGCCTCATCGTACAAGCCGCTGGTGGCCATGATGGAGTTGACCTGCTGGGTCTGCCGAGCGCTGAGAATCTGTTCGCCGCTGTGCTTGCAGAACCCATCGTTGGCCAGGAAGCAGAAAGCCCGTGCCAGGTCGATGCAACTCATCCGCAGGGCACAGTGGCTGAAATAACTGCGCAACACCGCTTCCACGTCGTTCTCAAAGTTACCGAACGATTGCATCAGGTACGCCATTGCCGCGTTCCGGGCGCGGTGCTGGTATTCCGACTCGGCGACCTTGCCATCCACCATCACCTGCGGGTTGCCCGACAGCCGCCGTACGAAATCGCGCATCGACAGCGCCGGCGCGGCGAAACGCGACTGGTTGATATCGCAGATAACCAAGGCGCCAGCGTTGATGAACGGGTTGCGCGGCCGACCGCGTTCGAATTCCAGTTGCACCAGGGAGTTGAAAGGTTGGCCGGATGGCTCATGGCCCAGGCGTTCCCAGATCGCTTCGCCGGAATGCCCGATGGCCTGCACCAGGCTGAACACCTTGGAAATACTCTGCACCGAAAACGCTGTTTCGGCGTCGCCAGCGCAATACATCTCGCCGTCGTTGCCATACACGGCAATACCCAACTGGTTGGGCGCCACAGTGCCCAGGGCCGGGATATAGTCGGCCACCTTTCCCTGACCAATCAGGGGGCGAACCGCATCAAGGATCTCGTTCAACAGTACTTGCATATGCGCGGGGTCCAGTCATTCCCCGTTCGAGTGCGGGGATACAGACGCTAGACGCTGGTAGGCGGGATCAGAGCACACTGATTATCAAGCTTCAGGCACACAACCCTGTAGCAAGGGAGCTGTGGGTGCAGACTTTGTGGGAGCAAGGCTTGCCCGCGATGAAGATGACATGGTCTATCTGGAACCGAGTCGCCTGCTTCGCGGGCAAGCCTTGCTCCCACAGGGTGTGGGCGTTTTCATGGACGCTTGTCGTCGAATCGAGCGGTCTATAGTTCAAAGGATCAATCGGCAGGAGTAGACGATGCGACAGATCATGCAAAAAGAACCCTGGTGGGCCTCGCCACCCAAGCCCGGGCAGGATGAAAGCGAGCTGGAATGGGGCTGGCTGGTGATCTACAGCGAAGGCGAGCCGCGCTTCGAATTCATCAAGGAGCGCCCATCGGACGAGCAGATCCGCCATCGCAAAGGTTGTCGCGTCACCCTTGGCTCAGAATGAGCTGGCCCATCACGGCTTGATGTCCGGCAATGCCACCGCTCGATTGGCCAGGTCCGCCTCCACCAGGCTGCCTTCTATTTCTTCGTCCAGGTAATACACCGGTGCCATTACCCCGCTGAGGGGATGCTTGAGTGACTTGAACCACGCCTCATCGAACGCAGCGCTCAGGCTTTTGCGGATCTGCGCCTCCATTTCCGGCCGCTCGCCCTCGTGAATGATCGCGCGAATACCCGCCACGCCCACCGAAATCAATGCCCCGGCCGCCTTCCCCGCCACGGCCGCCGCCGCGCCAGTCGCGCCTCGCGTGGCAAATTGCGCCTCGATTTTTTCGCTGGTGCGTTGCGCCACCGTTGCAATCACCGCCTCTGATGGCCCGGCACCTGTGGTAGCGGCCTTGTTGACGTGATCGATCAGGGCCGCATAAGCCGGCAGTGTGTTCAGCGGTTCGGCATGAATCACCTCGTACAACGAAGCGTTACGCGCCGCCGGCGGCCCCAGGTTGATAGCAGGAATACCGTGCAGGCGCCGATTCATCAGTTCGTTCGGGATTCGATGCCGCTGGGCGACAACCTGGACCTGTTGATTGAGCTGGCGAATGTAGTAGTCCGTCGCGGCGGCCCTGATCGCCTCGGGATCAATTTCCATCGCCACGGGTTCCAGCACCTGCTCGCGATATTGCTCTTGCAGGTAAACCGCCAGACGCCTGGCTGAGGAATCCTCCTCGCCCTTGGCACTGGCGGCATACCAACTGACCTTCACCGCCAGCCATTCCTGAGTCCAGTAGCTGCTGAACCAGGGGATGAATTGAGCCTCGGTGCGTTCATAGACCAACACACGCCAATGCTCCATCGACCCGCGAGCGTAGAGGGCTGCCTGTTCGATAGCGCTTTTCGAAGCCGCGATGATCTGCTGGTCAACCTGTCGCCAAGTCTCCTGGGAAATTGCCACCGTGGCCGCCTGTTGACCGCGCTGTGGCGTGGCGCACCCCGCCAGAACGAGCACAATGGCCAACATCAGCGCACGCAGCACAGTCGCGCTACTCCGGGTTCAGGTCATCTACCGGTTGAGTATAGGTCGCGAGAAACAGGGATCCGGGCTAGACACACAAAACCAATGTGGGAGCGAGCTTGCTCGCTCCCACAGGATGTAATCCAGCAGGTATTTGGCTGGCCTTCAACCCAACGCCGTGTCTAGAAACATCATCACCGCAAACCCCATCATCAACCCCAAGGTGGCCGGTGTTTCATGGCCGTTGCGGTGGGTTTCGGGAATCACTTCGTGGGACACCACGAAGATCATCGCCCCGGCCGCCAGGCCCAGGCTGATGGGATAGGCCACGGCCACCCCCGAAGACATGCCCAGGCCGATCACCGACCCTAGAGGCTCCATCAACCCCGAGCCCACGGCAATCAGCGCGGCACGCAAGGTACTGATGCCGGTGACCCGCAGCGCCATGGCAATGGCGAGGCCTTCGGGAATGTCCTGGATGGCAATGGCGGTGGTCAGGGGCAGACCGACCTTGAAATCGCCGTCGGCAAAACTGACGCCGATGGCCATACCTTCTGGCAAGTTATGCAAGGTGATGGCGAGTACGAACAACCAGACACGATTGATGCGTTCGACTTGCGGACCGCGCCGGCCACTCAACTCGTGCTCGTGGGGGACGAAACGGTCGAGACCGATCATCAAGGCGACGCCCAGCCCCAATCCCACCACGACGACAAACGCGGCAAGCAACTGATTACCGCAAATGACCTGTGCCGCCTCGATCCCCGGCAAAATCAGTGAGAAGGAACTGGCGGCGAGCATCATGCCCGCGGCGAACCCCAGCATGATGTCCTGGGTACGGGAGGAGATATCCCGCAATACCACCGCCATCACAGCCCCCAATGCGGTGGCGGCGAAGCCGGACGTGCCGCCCAGTACCGCATACCCCAGGTTTTGCCGATCAGCCCCAACCAGTGCGTTGTAGCCGCTGTAGAGCAACAACGCGGCAACCAACGCCAACCCCAGCCAGAAGGTTACCCCTAGCACCAGATTGTTTTGCACAGGATCCAGCCAGGTACGCCAGGGTGATCGGATCCGGGAAGTGGGCTGGTCCATTGAAAGTCCTTAACTGGTTGAGCGGTCAAACAGAATTCTCAGGCGAGGGAGCCGGGCCCCCTCGCCGGTTTCCTACAGTTTGTCACCTTGCATTCCTGAACCCAAGTCGGCGCCGGTGGTGGGGTCGCTATCGGGGTTGGACATGGTCCGCGCCTTCATGTCCATCAACAGCGCTTCGTCTTTTTTACTCAACTGGACGCTGGCCAGTCCATCGCCACCGTCCACCGCTGGCGTTGGATTCTCCACGAACTCCCAGTCATCGCCCTGGTTCCATGGACCACGCACGGTAGGTTCGCCCTGGGACATGTTGAAATACACATGACTGAATTCCGGCATACCCGGCAATTTGCCTTGCGGGAAATTGGGCTGGATCGAGTGCAAGGCTTTTTCGAACGACAACTGATGCGCGATTTCACGGGTCATCAAAAAGCCGAGCGCTTCTTTTACCCCGGGATCATCGGTGAGGTTCATCAACCGTTCATAGATGATTTTCGCCCGGGCCTCAGCAGCAATGTTCGAGCGCATGTCCGCCGTTGGTTCGCCGATGGTGTCGACATAGGCGGCAGTCCAGGGCACACCGGCGGAGTTGGTCAGCGGCGAGCCGGCGCCATACAAGAGGCTGGTGATGTGCGAGTCATTACCGGCACCGTTGATGTCCCGGTACAACTGCCCCTCCTTCTCCACGCCTTCAGCCATTCTGCCCTTGGCACCCTTGTTCAACATCACGATGATCGAACCGATCACCTCCAGATGACTGAGCTCTTCGGTGGCAATGTCCATCAGCAAATCCTTGCGACCTGGATCGTCCTCGGACAAGGCCTGGGTGAAATAACGCGATGCCGCCGCCAATTCCCCTTGGGCCCCGCCGAACTGCTCGAGCAGCAGATTGGCGAGTCCGGGATTGGGCTCAGCGACACGCACGGTGTACTGCAATCGTTTGTTATGTAGAAACATGATTGAACTCCTCGTTCAGGTACACGGCATGAGAACACTGCCGACGGCAGGCCCATGAAAGTCTGAAGAAATTAAATGAATAAAATTTAGTTTTTATTCAAAACAGAAGACGAGTGGCTTATTGCAACGCAAGCACACGCACTTATTTTTCAAACAATAAATCCATCAGCGAAGTCGGGCATGAATACCCGACTTAATATCACCGCCGAAACAGGTCCCAGCCCAATCGCACGGGACCTGCGAGACTACGAAACATTAGGAATTACGACCGCCACCGCGGCTGTTTTCGCCGCCTTTCCTGCCGGCTTCGGAGGCTTTTTCCCGGTCGTTGGCAAAGTTGCCACCCGAGGCCTGGCCACCTTTTCGGCCAGCTTCAGAAGCCCGTTCTGGGTCGTTGGCAAAGTTCCCCCCCGAGGCTTGCCCGCCTTTGCGTCCGGCTTCTGCGGCGCGCTGCGGGTCGTTGGCAAAATTGCCGCCAGAGGCCTGGCCACCCTTGCGTCCAGCCTCGGAAGCGCGCTCAGGATTGTTGGCAAAATTGCCTCCTGATGCTTGGCCGCCCTTTTTCCCGGCTTCCGATGCCTTCTCACGATCGTTAGCGAAATTGCCAGGGTTGTTATTACCTGTGTTAGCCATTTCATTCACCTCGTTTAGTTGATATCAACGAGTCTCGTTGACTCGTCTTATTCGGAAAACATGACGCCACCAAGGTTTTAAGAGAACGTGTCAAACGGCGACGAATGGTCAATACTTCTATTTGCACCGAAGCCTTGATAGTTATTGCAACAGGCTATTAAACAAGCGGCGACCGATTAACAGCCTTAACACTAAAACTTCATCCAACGAAAAACCCACATGGTTCCACGGAAAAAACAGTGCGTGTCTTTCCACGCTGTCCGCCAAAGGCCGGGTGCCGCCAGCACCCCATTGCACCGGTCTCGTCACCCTGGCCTCGCGCCGTTCCAGGAAGCCAAAACTCGCGGGCTGCCGGTGTTGTTCTGCACCACCACACTGACCGGCTTGCGGTGTCCGGATCCCCTGTCGCCGAGACCCGGATTCAAGAATGCTCAGGGTGAAATCGGATCGCTCGCCGGAAAGGTTTCCTCCAGTGCATCATCCAGTTGATTGTCAGTGATATCGCGCTCACCGACCTTGCCGCTGCGCTCGCAATGGCAGTCCGGTGCCGGACACGGTTCACCGTTGGGGTGCTGTTCGGCGCAGGCCTGGCTGCAATAAGCCTCGCCGTCGTGATTGAAGACCCGCTGTGGATCGACATCACAATGACAATCGGGACAGCCACACTTTAATTCGCTCATGTCTTTCTCCTGAATGGATCGACGTTGCGTTCAAGAGGACCCCGCCAGCAACTGCACCTCCAGATTTGCCGCCGCCACACCGTGATTCGCTACATACACGTCAGCGGTCCAACCCTTGGTCAAGTTGTGATAGGGCTGTGTGCCCAGGGCGGTGCCGCTGTCCCACGCGATGACATCACCAATATCGATGTCATTGGCCGAACTCAGCTCGAAAACGGTATGGCCATCCTCCTGGTCCACATACACGCCCACCATCGCACTCTGACGATTGATGGCGCGTACTTCACCGGTGGTCCGCTCGTATTTCTCCTTTTTCGGCGGCGCCCCAGGTGTCCGCAAATAAGCGTCCGGATGCTCTTTC
This sequence comes from Pseudomonas sp. FP2300, assembly GCF_030687595.1. NCBI lineage: Bacteria > Pseudomonadati > Pseudomonadota > Gammaproteobacteria > Pseudomonadales > Pseudomonadaceae > Pseudomonas > Pseudomonas sp. FP2300. Next base: position 2,385,881 of record NZ_CP117440.1, on the reverse strand, counting down.
ATGCTCAGCGCTTAGCCTCGGTATGCGGACTGGCCGAACGTTCGAGGAACGCCTGGGTGATCTCCGGCAGGTGTTCGCGCAACCACTCGGCCATGGCGATTTCCTGGGGCAGGATCTGTTCGCAGGCCCGTTGTGTTTCCACGTCGCCGGCCACTTTCGCTGCCTCGATCAGCACGGTGTAGGAGGCTATTTCCAGGTTCTCGAACACATAGCCACTCATGGCGCCCTTGACCACTTCGTCACTCATCGTCATGCCACCGACCGCCTGGCCGAAGGCCATGAGCTTGGCGGCCAGGTCCTTGAGCGTGGAGGTACTCCCGCCCAGGCGCTTTATGCATTGCTCCACCAACTTTTGCTGGCCGAGGGTTTCTTGCAAGTGCTCCTCGATCCGGGCCTTGAGCGCTGGATAATGTTCGAGGCGTTCCGCTTGGGCCTTGAGCATTTTTTCCGCTTGTTGCTCCATGGCATGGGCATCGTTGAGCCAGTCCAGCAGGTTCTCTTTTGGCGTTGCCATTCCCTTCTCCTTAGCCGTGGTCGCCACTGCATCGCAGCGCGACGATTCTGAGGTACCGCACATAGAAGTGGATGTCGCCGGGCCGGGGAAAGTTTGAAGCAACCGTCGCGCTGAGCGACGAAAGGCGTCAGCGCGCTTTCCCTGGACAACCGCAGTGCTAACCTCAACGGTTCCAGGCCAGCGGAGACACCCACATGCCCGACGATCTTCACCGTGAACCGATCGATCAGTTGCGAGAACACATGGCCGGGCGCCATTTCCTGGTCCTCACCGGTGCCGGTATCAGCACACCGTCGGGCATCCCCGATTACCGCGACAGCGACGGTGTACGCCGGGGTCGACAACCCATGATGTACCAGGAGTTCCTCGCCAAACCCGAGGCGCGGCGACGCTATTGGGCGCGGGCCATGCTGGGCTGGCCACGGGTGCGACAAGCACGGCCGAATGCAGCCCACGAGGCCTTGGCGGCGCTACAGGCCGAACAGCGCATCAGTGGTCTGATCACCCAGAACGTCGACACATTGCACGACCAGGCCGGCAGCCAGGACGTGATCGAACTCCACGGCAGCCTGCACCGTGTGCTCTGCCTGGATTGTGAGCAGCGCAGCGAACGGCAGCAGATCCAATTGTTGATGGAAGCGCAAAATCCCTATCTGGCCGGAGTCGATGCAGTGCAGGCTCCGGACGGCGACACCCTGCTGGACCCGGCGTTCGAGGCGCGCTTCCAGGTACCCCGCTGCCCCCACTGCGGCGGCGAGCGGTTGAAGCCCGACGTGGTGTTTTTCGGCGAGAACGTTGCCGCCGCCACCGCCGCGCGCGCCACCCGGGCCGTCGAGGAAGCGGAAGGCCTGCTGGTGGTGGGCTCGTCGTTGATGGCCTGGTCGGCGTTTCGCCTGTGCCGGGCGATCAAGGACCAGGGCAAGCCGCTGCTGGCGATCAACCGGGGCAGGACCCGGGCTGATGAGTTGCTGGATTTGAAGCTGGAGGAGCCATGCGAGGAGTTGCTGCCTTTACTGACACATCGCCAGTTCTAACGAACAACCCAGCCCCCCTGTGGGAGCGGGCTTGCTCGCGAAAGCGGAGTATCAGTCGACATCAATGCTGAATGTTCCACCGTCTTCGCGAGCAAGCCCGCTCCCACAAAAGCTCGGTACTCAGCGTATGGCCAACTGTGCACCAAGATCCTGATCCCTGAGCGTATCGAACAACGCCTGCGCCGCCGCCGACAGTTCATGCCCCGGCTTGGTCAGTACCCCGATGGCCCGTTCGATCACCGGATCGCTCAAGGTGATGCAACGGGCGCCCAGCTCGTGCATCTGGCCGACGCACAACGCTGGTACCGCACTGACCCCCAACCCGCTGGCGACCATCCGCCCGACGGTCGCCAGTTGATGGCTCTCGAACTCCACGGGCAGCTTCATGCCCCGAGCCCGCAGATGTTCTTCCAGCATCACACGCACGGTGGATGGCCGTTGCAAGGTGATAAACGGCTGTTCCAGCAAGGTCTGCCAGTGGATTTCACGCAACTGGGCCAGCGGTGAATCCAGCGGCACCACCGCGACGAAGCGATCGAGATACAAGGGCGTGAACGCCAATGACGAACCCTGCATCGGTTCGAACGCCACGCCCAATTCGACATGCCGGTCACGGACCATTTCCAGCACCTGTTCATTGATCACATCGTTGACCGTGACGTTGACATTCGGATAACGGGCGCGGAAGGTCTTGAGGATCGGTGGCAACAGGTTGCCGGCAAACGACGGCATCGCCGCCAACGTCACGCGACCACGCTGCAAGGTGAAGCGCTGGCGCATTTCGTCCTCCGCATTGTCCCAGTCGGCGATCAGCCGCCGGGCCAGGGGCAACAAGGATTCGCCTTCAGGGGTCAGTGCGACGTTACGGGTATTGCGACTGAACAAGCGTCCGCCCAGGCCTTCTTCCAAGGCCTTGATGGTCAGGCTCAGGGCTGACTGGGACAGATGCAATCGCTCGCAAGCCACGGCGAAACTCAGGCTCTGGGCCACGGCGAGGAAGGCGCGGACTTGCTTAAGGGTCATGGGCGCTCGGTGTCCGGTTGTGTCGAAGGGAGAACTATTGAGTTTTATCAATCAATCCAATCTAAAAATCAACTTAACAAATATATGAGTTGGCGCAACACTGCATCTCATTGCGACCCCATCAAGAATAAAAGAGGTGTCTATGGCAGGTTTCGACAAACGCGTGAGTTCCTATGAAGAGGCGCTGGAAGGCTTGAAGGACGGCATGACCGTCATCGCCGGCGGCTTCGGCCTCTGCGGTATCCCGGAAAACCTGATCGCCGAGATCAAGCGCAAGGGCATCCGCGACCTCACCGTGGTCTCCAACAACTGTGGCGTCGACGGTTTCGGCCTCGGCGTGCTGCTGGAAGACCGGCAGATCCGCAAGGTGGTGGCCTCCTACGTGGGCGAAAACGCCCTCTTCGAGAAGCAACTGCTGAGCGGCGAAATCGAAGTCGTACTCACCCCCCAAGGCACCCTCGCCGAAAAAATGCGCGCCGGTGGCGCCGGCATCCCGGCCTTCTTCACCGCCACCGGCGTCGGCACGCCAGTGGCCGAAGGCAAGGAAGTGCGTGAATTCCATGGCCGCCAGTACCTGATGGAAGAATCCATCACCGGCGATTTCGCCATCGTCAAAGGCTGGAAAGCCGACCATTTCGGCAACGTGATCTATCGCCACACCGCCCAGAACTTCAACCCGCTGGCCGCCACGGCGGGCAAGATCACCGTGGTGGAAGTCGAAGAAATCGTCGAACCCGGCGAGCTGGACCCGACACAGATCCACACCCCTGGCATCTACGTCGACCGGGTCATTTGCGGCACGTTCGAGAAGCGCATCGAACAGCGCACCGTGCGTAAGTGATCCCCTGCCCCCGGCCCGAATGAAGGAATAACAACATGGCACTTTCCCGCGAACAAATGGCTCAGCGCGTCGCCCGCGAAATGCAGGACGGCTACTACGTGAACCTGGGCATCGGCATTCCGACCCTGGTCGCCAACTACATCCCCGAAGGCATGGAAGTCATGCTGCAATCGGAAAACGGCTTGCTTGGCATGGGCGCGTTTCCCACCGAAGCCGAAGTCGACGCCGACATGATCAACGCCGGCAAGCAGACCGTCACCGCGCGCATCGGCGCGTCGATCTTCTCTTCGGCCGAATCGTTTGCCATGATCCGTGGCGGCCACATCGACCTGACCGTGCTCGGCGCGTTCGAAGTGGATGTGGAAGGCAACATTGCCTCGTGGATGATCCCCGGCAAGCTGGTCAAGGGCATGGGCGGCGCGATGGACCTGGTGGCCGGCGCCGAGAACATCATCGTTACCATGACCCACGCGTCCAAGGACGGCGAGTCGAAACTGCTGCCACGTTGCAGCCTGCCGCTGACGGGCGCCGGTTGCATCAAGCGCGTGCTGACCGACTTGGCCTACCTGGAAATCCAGGACGGCGCCTTCATCCTGAAAGAACGTGCCCCGGGCGTCAGCGTCGAGGAAATCGTCGCCAAGACCGCCGGCAAATTGATCGTGCCGGACCATGTGCCTGAAATGCAGTTCGCTGCCCAGTGAGGAGAGATTCGATGCAAGAAGTCGTGATTGTCGCCGCTACCCGTACCGCCATCGGCAGTTTCCAGGGTTCGTTGGCTTCCATCCCCGCACCGGAGCTCGGTGCCGCGGTGATTCGGCGCCTGCTGGAGCAAACCGGCCTGTCCGGCGAGCAGGTCGATGAAGTGATCCTCGGCCAGGTGCTGACCGCAGGCTCGGGACAGAACCCGGCGCGCCAGGCGTCGATCCTCGCCGGCCTGCCCCACGCGGTGCCGGCGCTGACCCTGAACAAGGTCTGCGGTTCGGGCCTCAAGGCGTTGCACCTGGGCGCCCAGGCGATCCGCTGTGGCGACGCAGAGGTCATCATCGCCGGCGGCATGGAGAACATGAGCCTGGCCCCCTACGTACTGCCGGCCGCCCGCACCGGCCTGCGCATGGGCCACGCGAAGATGATCGACAGCATGATCACCGACGGTTTGTGGGATGCCTTCAACGACTACCACATGGGCATCACCGCCGAGAACCTGGTGGACAAGTACGGCATCAGCCGTGAGGAGCAGGACGCTTTCGCCGCCGCTTCCCAACAGAAGGCCGTGGCCGCCATCGAGGGTGGTCGGTTCGCCGATGAGATCACGCCGATTCTTATTCCCCAGCGCAAAGGCGATCCCGTGGCGTTCGCCACCGACGAACAACCACGCGCCGGCACCACCGCCGAATCCCTGGGCAAGCTCAAGCCTGCCTTCAAGAAGGACGGCAGCGTCACCGCCGGCAACGCTTCGTCGCTGAACGATGGCGCTGCCGCGGTGATCCTGATGAGCGCGGAAAAAGCCAAGGCCCTGGGCCTGCCCGTGCTGGCAAAGATCAGCGCCTATGCCAATGCTGGCGTCGACCCGGCGATCATGGGCATTGGCCCGGTTTCGGCCACCCGTCGCTGCCTGGACAAGGCCGGCTGGTCGCTGGAGCAACTGGACCTGGTCGAAGCCAACGAAGCCTTCGCCGCCCAGTCGCTGGCCGTGGCCCGGGAATTGAAATGGGACATGGACAAGGTCAACGTCAATGGCGGCGCCATCGCCCTGGGCCACCCTATCGGCGCATCGGGATGCCGGGTCCTGGTGTCGCTGCTGCATGAAATGATCAAGCGCGACGCCAAGAAAGGCCTCGCGACACTGTGCATCGGCGGCGGCCAAGGCGTGGCCCTGGCGCTGGAGCGGGCGTAACCGACACAGGTTCAACGGTGGTTGTGCGGACCCACGAATATCCGCACGACCGCTGGCACCACCACCGGCGCAATCTCGGTTGCGCCGGTTTTTTTTGCCCGCCGGTTTTGAGCGTGGGCTGCCGGCCTCATCGCGAGCAGGCTCGCTCCCACAGGGATCTCGGGCGGTTGCAAGATTGGTGTTCACCACAGATCCAGTGTGGGAGCGAGCCTGCTCGCGATGGCGGTAGGTCAGGCGACGATGAGCCTTCAGGTACCCGCGCCGAACCGGTCACGGCTGTTGGTCAGGTGCAACCACATGGCAGCGCGGGCGGCGTCCGGGTCCTGGCGCTTGATTGCGTTGAAGATCGCCTCGTGCTCCAGGTTGGCCAGTTGCGCCAGTTTGCTCAGGTCAGCCTGGCCGCGTTCGGCCACATTCACTCGCGTCCTGGGGATCATCGCACTGCCCAGATGCTGCATGATTTCGACAAAACAGGCGTTGTCCGTGGCTTCGGCGATAAGCAAATGGAAACGCCGGTCGGCTTCGACACAGCTGTCGTTGCTGCTGGACAAGCGCTGATAGTCATCCAGGGCCTGGCGCATCTGCTGCAACTGGCGTTCGCTGCGGCGCTGGGCCGCCAGGGCGACTGCCTGGGTTTCCAGGCCCAGGCGCAGTTCCAGGATGGCCCGCACACCCGCCGCAGTGTCGACATTGAGCCGCAGCCCAGGCTCGCCGGTCTGCGCCAGCACAAAGGTACCGATGCCGTGGCGGGTCTCCACCAGCCCCGAAGCCTGCAATTTGGAAATCGCCTCACGCACCACCGTCCGGCTGACGCCATGGGCCTGCACAATGGCACCTTCCGATGGCAACTTCTCGCCCGGCTTCAACTGCCCCAGCAAGATGCTCTGGCTCAGCTTCGCCACCAGGTCATGGGCCAGGTTATGGGTACGCTTGCGCAGGGGCGCGTCGGTGTCTTGCGGCATCGCCGGGGTTCCTCGAAAACAGGCTGACTGATCGTATCACCAGCGGGCGTGGGAAATCTCATCGTCACGCCTCCAACTTGTATGACAACACTCAAGATCGGTCCTTCTCAGCGCTGATCACCCTTTCAAAAAACTGCTTAGCCCAGGCCAGGCAGACGCTGAATAAAATCAGAAAGACTGGAAAAACCCAGCAAATACGGCATAAAAAAGCCATGCACCCAATCCAATAATGCTGAAAAACCGCTTGTCATCCAAAAAAATCAAGTTGTATGATGTCTATCAACATCGGCACCTGCACGATGCCCCGCATAAAAATAACGAGTGGGAGAAAAACCAGTGAACACATCCAGCCTCAAGGCGAATGCCGGAGCGGATCCGGTACTGCTGTCGGCCATCGCCAAGGTCAAGCGCCACATCCTGCCGCTGTTCGTCATCATGTTTATCGTCAACTACATCGACCGCGTGAACATCGGCTTCGTGCGCGCCCACATGGAGCACGACCTGGGTATCGGTGCCGCGGCCTATGGCTTTGGTGCCGGCCTGTTCTTCATCGGCTACGCGCTGTTCGAAGTCCCGTCCAACATCCTCTTGCAAAGAATCGGCGCGCGCATCTGGCTGACCCGCATCATGCTCACCTGGGGCCTGGTGGCAGCGGGCATGGCCTTCATCCAGAACGAAACCCACTTCTACATCCTGCGTTTCCTGCTGGGCGTGGCCGAAGCCGGTTTCTTCCCCGGGGTGATCTACTACTTCACTCGCTGGTTGCCGGGTGTCGAGCGCGGCAAAGCCATCGCCATCTTCCTCAGCGGTTCGGCCATTGCCTCGCTGATCTCCGGCCCGCTGTCGGGGCTGCTCCTGCAGATCAACGGCCTGGGCATGCACGGCTGGCAGTGGATGTACTTCATCGAAGGGATGTTCTCCGTCTGCCTGTGCGTGTTCGTCTGGTTCTGGCTGGATTCCAAGCCCCATGACGCCAAATGGCTGAGCCGTGAAGAACAAGACGTGCTGGTCAAGACCATCGACGATGAACAACGAGCGCGCGAAGCCGCCTCGCCGATCAAACTGTCCATCGGCAAGTTGCTCAAGGATCGCCAGATCATCCTGTTCTGCCTGATCTACTTCTTCATCCAGCTGACGATCTACGCCGCCACGTTCTGGCTGCCGAGCATCATCAAGAAGATGGGCGACCTGAGCGACATCCAGGTCGGGCTGTTCAACTCGATCCCGTGGTTGCTGTCGATCGTCGGCATGTACGCCTTCGCTTCGCTGTCGGCCAAATGGAAGTTTCAGCAGGCCTGGGTCGCCGCAGCCTTGTTGATCGCCGCCGCCGGCATGTTCATGTCCACCACTGGCGGGCCGATCTTCGCCTTTGTCGCCATCTGTTTCGCGGCCCTGGGCTTCAAGTCGGCGTCGTCGCTGTTCTGGCCGATTCCCCAGGCCTACCTGGACGCCCGGATCGCCGCCGGGGTGATTGCCCTGATCAACTCGGTGGGCAACCTCGGCGGGTTCGTCGCCCCGACCACCTTCGGCCTGCTGGAACAGCACACCGGTTCGATCCAGGGCGGCCTCTATGGCCTAGCAGCCACCTCGATCGTTGCCGCGATCATTGTGTTTGCCGCGCGCAATACGCCTAAACCCAAGTCGGCACCGACGCCGGCCAACCCTGCCGCCAGCCACGTTTGATTACTCGATTCGTTCAAGGATAAGTGCACATGACTCCTCCAGAAGCCAGCAAAGCCCCGATCATCACCAGCATGCAGATCGTGCCCGTGGCCGGCCATGACGGCATGCTGCTGAACCTCAGCGGCGCCCACGGCCCGTTCTTCACCCGCAACATCGTCATCCTCAAGGACAACGCCGGTCACACCGGCGTGGGCGAAGTCCCCGGTGGCGAGCGCATTCGCCAGACCCTCGAAGACGCCCGCTCGCTGGTGGTCGGTAGCCCCATCGGTACGTACCAGAAGATCCTCAACACCGTGCGCCACGCCTTCGCCGACCGCGATGCCGGCGGCCGTGGCCTGCAGACCTTCGACCTGCGCATCACCATCCACGCGGTGACCGGCCTGGAAGCGGCCTTGCTGGACCTGCTCGGCCAGCACCTGGACGTACCGGTCGCCGCCCTGCTCGGCGAAGGCCAGCAACGCGATGAGGTGAAGATGCTCGGCTACCTGTTTTACGTCGGTGATCGCCAGCAGACCGACCTGCCCTATCGCAGCGAACCGGACGCCGACAACGACTGGTTCCGTGTACGCCATGAGAAAGCCCTGGACGCCGCCGCCGTGGTGCGCCTGGCCGAAGCCGCCCACGCTCGCTACGGCTTCCAGGATTTCAAGCTCAAGGGCGGTGTGCTCAACGGCGATGAGGAAATCGAAGCGGTCACCGCACTGGCCGAGCGCTTTCCCCAGGCCCGCATCACCCTGGACCCGAACGGTGCCTGGTCACTCAAGGAAGCGGTCCGTTTGTGTCGCGACCAGCACAAAGTGCTGGCCTACGCCGAAGACCCCTGCGGTGCCGAGAACGGCTATTCCGGTCGCGAGGTCATGGCCGAGTTCCGCCGTGCCACGGGCCTGAAGACCGCCACCAACATGATTGCCACCGACTGGCGCGAGATGGGCCACGCCATCACCTTGCAGTCAGTGGACATTCCCCTGGCCGATCCGCACTTCTGGACCATGCAAGGCTCCGTGCGCGTGGCGCAGATGTGCAATGAATGGGGCCTGACCTGGGGCTCGCACTCCAACAACCATTTCGACATTTCCCTGGCGATGTTCACCCACGTGGCCGCCGCCGCACCGGGCGACATCACCGCCATCGACACCCACTGGATCTGGCAGGACGGCCAGCGGCTGACCAAGGCGCCCTTGCAGATCCAGGACGGCTGCGTGCAGGTGCCGAAAAAACCGGGGCTGGGGATCGAGTTGGACACGGACCAGTTGGCCAAGGCCCATGAGCTGTACAAAGGCATGGGACTAGGGGCGCGGGACGATGCAATGGCGATGCAGTACCTGATTCCGGGCTGGACGTTCAACAACAAGCGGCCGTGTCTCGTCCGCTGAAACAACTCTGCCCCCCTGTGGGAGCGAGCTTGCTCGCGATGGTGGTGGATCAGCCACATTGATGTTGACTGACACGCCGCTATCGCGAGCAAGCTCGCTCCCACACTTGGTCGATGGTGCCCATGAGCTTGGAGTCACCCATGACTCCTTGTGGGAGCGAGCCTGCTCGCGATGACGGCGGCACATCCGACATCACCTTTTCAGGCAGACCGCATCGCGAGCAGGCTCGCTCCCACAGGGGACTGCGTGGCTAGCCCTCCGGCCGCAGGATCAATACCGCCAACGGCGGCAGATTGAGTTCCAGCGACAGCGCCTGGCCATGGCTGGGCACCTCTTCGGTGGAGGCACCGCCGCCGTTGCCGTAGTTGGAACCGGCGTAGGTGTCGGCATCACTGTTGAGCAGTTCCACCCAGCGCCCGGCGAATGGCACGCCGACCCGGTAGGCCTCGCGCGGCACCGGGGTGAAGTTGGCGACCACCAGTACCGGCCGGCCATCCTTGCTCCAGCGCAGCCAGGCATAGACGCTGTTGAGCGCATCGTCGCCAATCAACCACTGGAAGCCTTGGGGCGCATCATCCTGGTCATGCAGCGCCGGCTCTTCGCGATAGAGTCGGTTCAGATCGCTCACCAGCCTCTGCACGCCACGGTGCTCGGGGTATTGCAGCAGGTACCAGTCCAATTGCTGGTCATGGTTCCACTCGCGCCATTGGCCGAACTCACAGCCCATGAACAACAGCTTCTTGCCCGGATGACCCCACATGAAGCTGAGATAGGCCCTCAGGTTGGCAAATTTCTGCCAGCGATCACCGGGCATCTTGTCGATCAGCGAGCGTTTGCCATGGACCACTTCGTCGTGGGAAATCGGCAGGACGAAGCGCTCGGACCAGGCATACACCAGGCCGAAACTCAGTTCGTTATGGTGATGGGCGCGGTACACCGGGTCTTGCTGGATGTAGTGCAGCGAATCGTGCATCCAGCCCATGTTCCATTTGTAGGCAAAACCCAGCCCTCCCTGCTGTGTACTCTGGCTGACGCCCGGCCACGCGGTGGACTCTTCAGCGATGACCAGTGCGCCAGGGGTTTCCAATGCCACCACATCGTTGAGATGGCGCAGGAAATCGATGGCTTCGAGGTTTTCGCGCCCGCCGTGGCGGTTGGGCACCCACTCCCCTGCCTTGCGCGAATAGTCGCGGTACAACATCGAGGCCACGGCATCCACCCGCAGGCCATCGATGTGGAAATGCTTGAGCCAGTGCAGCGCCGACGCCAGCATGAAACCGTGGACTTCGGTGCGGCCCAGGTTGTAGATCAGCGTGTCCCAATCCTGGTGGAAGCCTTCCAGCGGGTTGCCGTATTCGTACAGCGCGGTGCCATCGAACTGGGCCAGGCCGTGGGTGTCAGTGGGGAAATGCGCCGGCACCCAGTCGAGGATGATCCCGATATCGGCCTGGTGGCAGGCGTTGACGAACGCCGCGAAATCGTCCGGCGAGCCAAAGCGTGCCGTCGGCGCGAATTGTGACAGCGGCTGATAGCCCCAGGAGCCACCGAATGGATGCTCCATGATCGGCATCAGCTCGATGTGGGTGAACCCCAGGTCCTTGACGTACGGGATCAGGCGCTCGGCCAGTTCATGCCAGTTGTATTGCCGGGCCACCTCCCCCGCCTCGTCGATTTCGCACTGCCAGGAACCGGCGTGCAATTCGTAGATCGACAGCGGCGCACCCGGGAGCTGGCGCTCGCGACGGTGCTGCATCCACTCATCGTCCTGCCACTCGATCTTCAAGGGCGCGGCGACTTTCGACGCCGTGTCTGGCGGCATCTGCGTGGCCAGGGCCACCGGGTCGGCCTTGAGTGGCAGGATGCCGTGGGCACCGAGGATTTCATATTTGTAGCCTTCGCCCGCACCGAGCCGCGGAATGAACAACTCCCACACGCCGGATGGATAGCGGATGCGCATCGGATGCCGACGCCCGTCCCAGACGTTGAAATCCCCGACCACCGAAACGCGCCGGGCGTTCGGCGCCCAGACCGCGAAGCGCACGCCGTCGACACCATCGACGGTGGTCAGTTGCGCACCGAGGCAGGAACTGAGGTCGCGGTGATTACCCTCGCCAAACAGGTAGAGATCCATCTCCCCCAGCAACGGACCGAAGCTGTAGGGGTCTTCGGCCACCTGCTCGCCGCCGGCCCAACGGGTGCGCAGCAAGTACGCCTGGGCATGATCGAAATGGCCGACGAACAGGCCCGGGGTTTCGGTCTGTTGCAGCTCACCGAGCTCTTCACCGCCGTCACGGGCGAGCACCTGCACGCTCAGCGCACCGGGCAAGTAAGCGCGGATGAATTGCCCGCCGGCACCGTCGCCATGGGGGCCGAGGATGGAAAACGGGTCGTGATGTTCGGCACGCACCAGCGCGTCGATGTCATGGGGGGCCGGCAGCAATGACTCCTTGGCCTGCCCCTGGGGTTCTTTGTTCGAGACACTCATGATTCTCTCCACTAAATCGGTCCGGCTACGTCGGAAAAGGGTTGCAGCCCACTTAACAACCCGACCAGACCATGCAACGGCACGGGCAGCCAGGTGGGGCGATTCTCGGCTTCATAGGCCACTTCATAGGCCGCCTTCTCCAGGCCGAACAACGCCAGCGCGGCGTCTTCGCCTTCAGCATCCTTCCACTCATGGGCAAGACTAGCTGCCGCCAGCCGATATGCCTCGACAAATGCCTGGCGAGCCTCTTTCAAATAACGATCGGCGACCCGTTGCCGCGCCGCATCGGCATCGGCCGTACTGTCGACGGTGTGCAAGTGGATCGCCATGGCCGCCGCATAATCGAAGGAGCGCAGCACGCCACTGACGTCCTTGTACGGGCTGTGCTTGCCCCGTCGTTCATGCAATGGTCGCGCCGGCTCACCTTCGAAGTCGATCAGGTAGGCATCGCCCTTGATCACCAGCACCTGACCCAGGTGCAGGTCGCCATGGACGCGGATGCGCAAGCCGCCGACGGCCTTGCCAGCCAGCTCCTGGACATGGGCCAGGATGGTTTTCTTGTGCTCCAGCAAGCGTGCGACCATGGCCTGGTCCACAGGATTCAATTGGCCCTGGTTCTGCTTGAGCAGGCGCAAGGCATTTTCCACTTGGGCGGCCACATCCTTGCCGATGGCCTGGGTTTCCTTGGCGTTGGTGGTCAGCGGCGCGAAGTCCGGGTTGTCGGTGGCCTGGGCCAGCAACTGGTGCATTTCCCCCAGGCGCTGGCCGAGCATGCCGGCGAAGTCCTTGAGTTCGCCCAGGGCGTTGTAATGTTGCTCCTGCTCGGACACCGCGTCCGCCAGCTCATCGCGCAAAGCGCGCTCGAGGTTATTCTGGGTCCATTCCCAGGCATCGCCCTGATTGCTCAAGTAACCCTGGGCGATCATCAGCAACGAATCCTCACCCTGGGCGTCGCGGCGAACCACCGAGCCCAGCAACGGTGAGATGTTGCCGAAGCCGGCAGCGGTGAGATAGGCGCTCATTTCCAGTTCCGGGTGTACACCTGAAGCGACCTTGCGGATCAGCTTGAGTACCAGGCTGCCCCCCACCACCACCGAACTGTTGGATTGTTCGGCGGACAGGTAGCGAACCTCCGGCTCGGCCCCAAGGTTCAACGCGGTCAAGCCTTCGGTGGGCTCGAACCGCAATTCACCTTCGGTGCATGGCAGTACCGTACCGGCCTGCATGCCTTGCAGCACGGCGCGTATGAAATGCTCCAGGCTGAACGCATCGGTGATCAGACCGACCTGGCGAACCCGACGTACACGGGACAACGCCAATTGTTGCGGCAACGCCGCGCCCACCTGGTCTTCAGGCAGCAGGCCGAACGGCAGTTGATAGCGCAGGGTCTGGCCAGCGCTGGTGACGTCGATTTCGCTGAGCAACACCGGATGCTGCGGATCACCGAAGCGCACGCCATAGACAATCTCCACCTTCTCGATCGCACTGTCCTTGCCGGCGAACCAGCGCCGGTTCTGCAACCAGCTCGGCAGGATGGTTTGCTCCAAGGTGGTGCGCGATGGCGCCTCGAGCAATTCCTCCAGGCGTTTTTTCAGCACCAGGGTGGTGAAGTCCGGCAGGCTCTGGGCCGGTTCCACGTGCCAGCTCGGCATCTGGTTTTCTGCCGCCAGGGCGAACCAATAGAAGCCGTACGGCGCCAGGGTCAGCAGGAAGTTCAACTGACCGATCGGTGGGAAGGCATTACCGCCCAGCATTTCCACCGGGACCATGCCGGCGTAGGCCGACAGGTCCAGTTCGGCGGCCTGGGCGCTGCGGGACACGTTGGCCACGCACAGGATGATTTCGTGCTTGCCGTCGGGGCCGGTGTATTCGCGGGTATAGGCCAGGATCCGGCGATTGCTCGGCGAGAGCATTTTCAATGTGCCACGACCGAAGGCCTTGGACTGTTTGCGCACCGCCAGCATGCGTCGGTTCCAGTTGAGCAGCGAGTGCGGATCGCCGGCCTGGGTCTCGACGTTGACCGACTGGTAGCCATACAGCGGGTCCATGATCGGCGGCAGCACCAGGCTGGCCGGATCGGCGCGGGAGAAACCGCCGTTGCGGTCGATGGACCACTGCATCGGCGTACGCACGCCATCGCGGTCGCCCAGGTAGATGTTGTCGCCCATGCCGATTTCATCGCCGTAGTACAGCGTCGGCGTGCCGGGCATCGACAGCAGCAGGCTGTTGAGCAGCTCTACGCGTCGACGATCGCGCTCCACCAACGGCGCCAAGCGCCGGCGAATGCCCAGGTTGATACGCGCCCGGCGGTCAGCCGCATAATAGTTCCACAGGTAGTCGCGCTCCTTGTCGGTGACCATTTCCAGAGTCAGCTCATCATGGTTGCGCAGGAAAATCGCCCACTGGCAGTTGGCGGGAATCTCTGGAGTCTGGCGCAGGATGTCGGTGATCGGGAAGCGATCTTCCTGGGCCAGCGCCATGTACATGCGTGGCATCAGCGGAAAATGGAAGGCCATGTGGCATTCGTCACCGTTGAGCCCTTGGGCGTCGACATCACCGAAGTACAACTGCGTGTCTTCCGGCCACTGGTTGGCTTCGGCCAGCAACATGCGGTCGGGGTAGTTGGCGTCGATCTCGGCGCGGATCAGCTTCAGGACGTCATGGGTCTCGGGCAGGTTTTCGTTATTGGTGCCGTCGCGCTCGATCAGGTACGGGATGGCGTCCAGGCGCAGGCCGTCGATGCCCATGTCCAGCCAGTAGCGCATCACCGACAACACCGCCTTGATCACTTGCGGGTTGTCGAAATTGAGGTCGGGCTGGTGGGAATAGAAACGGTGCCAGAAGTACTGGCCCGCCACCGGATCCCAGGTCCAGTTGGACTTCTCGGTGTCGAGGAAAATGATCCGCGTGCCGTCGTACTTGTGGTCGTCATCGGACCAGACGTAGAAGTCCCGCGCCTTCGAACCCGGCTTGGCCTTGCGCGCGCGTTGGAACCAGGGGTGTTGGTCCGAGGTGTGGTTGATGACCAGCTCGGTGATCACCCGCAGGTTGCGCTTGTGGGCTTCGGCAATGAAGCGCCGCGCATCGGCCATGGTCCCGTAGTCGGCGCTGACGCCACGGTATTCGGCAATGTCATAACCGTCATCGCGCCGGGGCGAAGGATAGAACGGCAGCAGCCAGATGGTGTTGACGCCCAAGTCGGCAATGTAGTCGAGTTTCTCGATCAGGCCGGGAAAGTCACCGATCCCGTCGTTATTGGAGTCGAAATAGGATTTTACGTGGACCTGGTAAATCACCGCGTCCTTGTACCAGAGCGGGTCTTTGATAAAGGTGGCAGACCGGGGTTTCTTCGCCATTTGCAACTCCTGATGAATTCAATAAAGCCGCGGGATACAGGCTTGTGAGGTCTTTTTGTGGCGAGGGGATTCAGCGAAACCGTACCGCTCTGTGGGAGCAAAGCTTGCTCGCGATACAGGCGCCTCCGTTCCTCAGGAGACCGCGTCATCTTCATCGCGGGCAAGCCTTGCTCCCACAGCCTTACGCCACGCTGATCCGCCAGATCCCGAACGGCTGGTACGCCGGATCAATCCGCATGAACTGGTACTTGCCGTACCAGGTCCAGCGATGTCCGTTCATCAAATCCTCGCCCTGGGTCTGGGCGTCGTCAGGCAGGCCCATCTCCCACAGCGGCAATTCAAAACTGGCTTCCTGGGGGGTGTGCGGATCGAGGCTCACCGCCACCAGGATGAAATTGCTGCCGTCGGGCGTGCGCTTGCCGAAATAGAGAATGTTGTCGTTCCAGGCGTTGTAGATCTTCAGGCCCAAATGCGTGTGCAAGGCCGGGTTCTGCCGGCGAATGCGGTTGAGCTGGGCGATCTCGGCAACGATGTTGCCCGGGGCGGTGAAGTCCCGGGGGCGGATCTCGTACTTCTCTGAATCGAGGTACTCCTCCTTGCCCGGCACCGGTGCCGATTCGCACAGTTCGAAGCCCGAATACATGCCCCACAAACCTGAGCCCATGGTCGCCAGGGCTGCGCGGATCAGAAAACCCGGGCGCCCTGACTCATGGAGAAAGGCCGGGTTGATGTCCGGCGTATTGACGAAAAAGTTCGGCCGGTAGCATTCGCGCCAAGGCGATTCATTGAGTTCGCTGAAGTAGGTCGCCAGCTCGGCCTTGGTGTTACGCCAGGTGAAATAGGTGTAGCTCTGGGAATAACCGACCTTGCCCAGCCGCGCCATCATGGCCGGCGTGGTGAACGCTTCAGCCAGGAAGATCACTTCAGGGTATTGGGTTCGAACATCGGCGATCAGCCATTGCCAGAATGGCAGCGGCTTGGTGTGAGGGTTGTCGACGCGGAATATCTTCACGCCTTCCTTGACCCAACCCACCACGATGTCGCGCAACTCCGTCCACAGGCTGGGAATCGCATCGGCCGCGTAGAAGTCAACGTTGACGATGTCCTGGTATTTCTTCGGCGGGTTTTCGGCGTATTTGATCGTGCCGTCCGGTCGCCAGCTGAACCAGCCCGGATGCTGTTTGAGCCAAGGGTGGTCCTGGGAACACTGGATCGCGAAATCCAGGGCAATCTCCAGGCCGTGATCAGCGGCCGCCGCCACCAGGCGCCGGAAGTCTTCGCGGCTACCCAATTGCGGGTGAATGGCCTCGTGCCCACCCTCCTCGCTGCCAATGGCATATGGGCTGCCCGGGTCGTCGGGACCGGCGGTGAGGGAATTGTTCGGGCCTTTGCGGAAACTGCGACCGATGGGGTGGATCGGCGGGAAGTACAAAACGTCGAAGCCCATGTCCTGGATCACCGCCAGGCGCGAATGCACATCGTTGAAGGTGCCGTGGCGCTGGGGATCGTCAGTGATGGAGCGGGGAAACAGCTCATACCAGCTGGCAAACTCGGACAGCTTGCGCTCCACATCCAACGGGTATTCAGGGCTGATGCTCAAGTACGGGCGATGATCGGCCAGGGACATCAGATCGGCACTGCGCGGTGCCAGAAACAGCTCCACCTGCTCGGTTGGCAGCAAACCGGAGAGCTCGTGGTGCAAGGCCGCCAGTTGCTCGCTCAACTCTCCCGTGCTGCGCTCGACGGCCATTTGCACCTGGTTGCGCCCTTCCTGCAACTCCAGGCTGATCGGCACCCCTGCCCCGAATTTCTTTTCCAGCTCATAGCGAAAGCTGGCGAACTGATCGATCCAGGCCTCGATACAGAACACATAGCGGCCCTGTTCCGGCACATTGAACTGGCCACGCCAGCCGTTGTTACCCAGGTCGCTCATGACTTCGCTGTTCCATACTTCGTCCTGCAGCGCACGCCAGCGGATGCGCACGGCCAGCTTGTCGTGGCCATCGGCGAAGACCTTGCTGGTTACCGTCACATCCTGCCCGACCACGGCCTTGGCGGCGAACTGCCCGCCGTCGATCACCGGCATGGTGTTTTCAATAGCGATACGCGGCAACAGCAAGGCTTGAGACAGCGGCAGATGCGGGTTGTAGGCCAGGTCGGTCGGGTATTCGGCAATCATCGAGCATCGCTCCTTTTACGCCCCATGGACGCGCTTGTGGCGGTAAAGGCCCAACGGGTCCCTGAAAAAAACTCACTTAAACTCCGAACCGAATCAGCGGTTAAAAGTTCAGAGGGATTTGCCCCGATGCATCGCGGGGATCAAAAGCCGATGCAAGGTGGTCAACAACAATAAGCACGACTCAAGCCATGTGCGTCACGGAGACCCGTCCCGATGAATATTCCCATCCCGGCTGAAACACCTGACCCGAACATCGACGACCCCACCTTGCCTCCACCCGGTCCTGATCCAGAACCGATTCCAGAGGAAGATCCTCCGCTGGATCCACAACCCCCCAAGGGCGACCCGCCCAGCGAGACGCCGCCGGAGCGGGTTTGATTGAAGAGTAGTAATAAAGAGACTGGATGACGAAAAACCCTGTGGGAGCGAGCCTGGTCGCGATTCGGTAGCTCAGCCAGAGTCAACGTTGACTGACACTCCGCGTCGAGCAGGCTCGCCCCCACAGGCTGGAGTGTTCAGGCTGATAGGCGGGTCACGGCTTGTCTTGCCTCTCCAGCGCCCGGACGATCACCGGCATCACACTGAAGATCGCCAGCGCCAGTACCGTGCTGAGCACCGCCGTCGCCTCCCGGCCCAGCCCGGCGGCGACGCCGATGGCGGCGGTCATCCACAGGCCGGCAGCGGTGGTCAGGCCTTTTACATGACCTTCGTCGCCATCATTGTTCTTCAGGATCGTGCCCGCGCCGAGAAAACCGATGCCGGCGACAATGCCTTGGATCACCCGGCTCATGGCGTCGGCCTGGGATCCGGACATCTGCGGCACCAGCACGAACAACGCGGCCCCCAGGGCCACGAGCATGTGGGTGCGCACGCCGGCCGCCTTGCCCTTGTGTTCGCGCTCGAACCCCAGGATGCCACCCAGCAATGCGGCCATGACCAGGCGCACCGTGACCCGGGTCATCTGCTGGGCATCGGTGATGTCGGCGAATTCCTCCTGCAGGGTCATCCAGACTTCATGCCACCAGGCTTCCATGGACCGTCCTCTTTTCCATTCGATACATGATGGACCGCAAGCGAAGCCAGAGGTGCGCTCGACCGCTGATCAGGCGCGACGAACCCTGGCTACCGGGCTACGCCTAATGTTCAGGACATAACGAGGAAGTGCTGCCATGCCTATACGTATCGAAAACCAGACCTGCTATTTCAACAGTGCCAGTGGCCCGCAACAGCGCCCCGCCAGCCAGCTGACCATCATCACCGACCCGGACAAGGCCATGTCAGCCGTGAAGATCAATGGCGACCTGGTCTACATCACCGAGGCCGAAGCCGATGCCCTGACCGTGGCCGGCGCGACCGACGGGCGCAAGCACCTGAAGGCCACGGACAGCGGCTCGGCGATCTGAGCCCGTTGACGCCTCTGCGAGGTATTCAATCCGTCGGAGCAAAGCTTGCTCGCGATAAGAACAACACGATACCTCTTGAACCGAGGTGCCTGTATCGCGAGCAAGCTTTGCTCCCACAGATCCTTGGCACAGATGTTGTTCGCTTTCCCTCGGGTGCATCAAAGTGTCGCAGCGCCTGGGTTTCGCAGCATCTGATCCGGTTTTTATCAAAACACCTGAGTCTGTTATGCAAACAGTTCCATGGTCATAGTGCGCCGGCCAGATAGAGGCTGATGAGCGACCGACCATGAGCGATAGAATCCCCGTCCAGTTGATACAGACGTTCGAACCTGCGCCAACGAAGATAAAGGCCAGGACCACCGATAACCTGATCCACACCCGCAGCTTCACCGGTTTGTTTCGTACCTTGCGCATCAGCGGTGCCGGGGTTCTGTTCCTGCTGTTCTTCGGCACGGTGTGGCTGAACTGGGGTGGCCGCCAGGCGGTGCTCTGGGATCTTTCCGAAAGCAAATTCCACATCTTCGGCGCGACTTTCTGGCCCCAGGATTTCATCCTGCTGTCGGCCTTGCTGATCATCGCTGCCTTCGGCCTGTTCGCCGTCACCGTGTTCGCCGGGCGCGTGTGGTGCGGCTACACCTGCCCACAGAGCTCCTGGACCTGGATCTTCATGTGGTGCGAGAAAATCACCGAAGGCGAACGCAACCAGCGGATCAAGCTGCAGGCAGCGCCCTGGGGCCTGAACAAACTCGTACGCCGCAGCGCCAAGCACACGTTGTGGCTGGCCATCAGTCTGCTCACCGGCCTGACGTTCGTTGGCTACTTCACACCGATCCGCCCATTGACCGAAGAACTGCTGACCCTGCAAATCGGCGGCGTGAGCTTGTTCTGGGTACTTTTCTTTACCGCAGCCACCTACCTCAACGCCGGCTGGCTGCGTGAAGCGGTGTGCATGCACATGTGCCCTTATGCACGCTTTCAGAGCGTGATGTTCGACAAGGACACCTTGACCATTTCCTACGACACGGCCCGCGGTGAAATCCGCGGCCCGCGCAAACGCGAAGCAAACCCGGCGAATATCGGCCTGGGCGACTGCATCGACTGCCAGATGTGCGTACAGGTCTGCCCCACCGGCATCGACATCCGCGATGGCCTGCAAATGGAATGCATCGGCTGCGCAGCCTGCATCGATGCCTGCGACTCGATCATGGACAAGATGGGTTATGCCCGTGGCCTGATCAAATACACCTCCGAACACCAGTTGCAAGGCGGCAAGACTCATCTGCTGCGACCTCGGCTGATCGGCTACACCGCCGTGTTGCTGGTGATGATCGGCGCACTGGCCGTGGCGCTGGTGCAGCGGCCCATGGTGTCGCTGGACGTCAGCAAGGACCGTGGCCTGTTCCGCGAGAACAGCGCGGGCCAGATCGAGAACATCTACAGCCTGAAAGTCATCAACAAGACCCAACAGCGCCAGGATTATCACCTGTCCCTGGTGGACGGCGACGGCTTCGTCCTGCAAGGCAAGACGCAATTGAGCCTGGCCCCGGGGGAAATCGTCGATGTGCCGGTGTCGGTAGCGATGCTCAGCGAACGGCCGGGCAAAAGCTCCCAGGAGATGACGTTCAAGATCGCCGACACGGATGAGCCGGGAATCTACAGCCTCGCCAAAAGTCGTTTTGTAGCGCCGATGAATCGCTGAAGCTTTAAGATGCCGGGCACCTGCGGGAGCGGGCTTGTGGGAGCAAAGCTTGCTCGCGAAGAACGATGACGCGACCTGACGATTGATCCGTGTCGCCTGCATCGCGAGCAAGCTTTGCTCCCACGGGTTTTCCCACCGTTAAAAAGCGAAAACCATGTGTCACTCAAGACTGGGCCAGCCATGAAACGCTACGAAAAATTCGCCGACGACATCGCTGAACTGATCCGCTCGGGCATGCTGGGGCCGGGTCAACGAGTGCCGTCGGTACGCTACGCCAGCCAGACCTACGGCGTCAGCCCGTCCACCGTATTCCAGGCCTATTACCTGCTGGAACGACGCGGCATGATCCGGGCCCGGCCGCGCTCCGGCTACTTCGTCAACGCCCATGCGCCAAGCCCGTTTTCCGAGCCTGCGATCAGTAGCCAGGTGCACGAATCCACCGAAGTCGACGTCAGTGAGTTGGTGTTTTCGGTACTGGATTCGATCAAGGACCCGGCCACCGTACCCTTCGGCTCGGCATTCCCCAGCCCGACGCTGTTCCCACTGCAACGGCTGTCCCGTTCGCTGTCCAGCGCAACACGGGACATGGACCCGCGAATGGTGGTCACGGACATGTCGCCAGGCAATCCACAATTGCGTCGACAAATCGCGCTGCGCTACATGGTCGGCGGGTTGATGTTGCCCATGGAGGAGCTGCTGGTCACCAACGGTGCCCTGGAAGCCTTGAACCTGTGCCTGCAAGCGGTGACCGAGCCCGGCGACCTGGTGGCGATCGAGGCGCCGGCATTCTATGCCAGCCTGCAGGTACTGGAGCGGCTCAAGCTCAAGGCCGTGGAGATTCCCGTCCACCCGCGCGACGGTATCGACCTGGAAGTGTTGGAGCAGACACTGGAGCGCCATCCAATCAAGGCCTGCTGGTGCATGACCAGTTTCCAGAACCCCATGGGCGCAACCATGCCCGAGGCAAGGAAACAGGCCTTGGTGGAACTGCTACGCCGCCATCAGGTGCCGCTGATCGAGGACGATGTCTACGCCGAACTCTATTACGGCCAACAAGCCCCCAAGCCCGCCAAGGCGTTCGACACCGAAGGGCTGGTGATGCATTGCGGTTCGTTCGCCAAGAGCCTGGCACCGGGCTATCGCATCGGCTGGGTCGCCGCCGGGCGCTTTGCGCAGAAGATCGAACGGCTCAAGCTCATGACCTCGCTGTGCGCCTCGATGCCAGCCCAGGCCGCCATCGCCGACTACCTGCAACACGGCGGCTACGACCGTCACCTGCGCAAACTGCGCTACGCCCTGGAAGAACAGCAAAGCGCGATGCTCGCCGCCATCGCCCGCTATTTCCCGGCCCAGACCCGCGTCAGCCAACCGGCAGGCGGTTACTTCCTGTGGCTGGAGCTGCCGGAGCAGATGGACTCGCTGAAACTGTTCCAGATGGCCCTGGCCCAGGGCATCAGCATCGCGCCGGGACCGATCTTTTCACCGACCCGGCGCTTCAGGAATTGCATCCGCCTGAACTATGGCAGCCCGTGGACCGAGGTCTCGGAAACAGCCATGGAGACGTTGGGGCGGATTATTCGGTCGTTGGTAAGCAGGCACGAGCATTGAGAATGACCTGTCAACTCTGACAGTAGAACACCCTCCGGAAATGTCTTAGCGTAGCGATGGCTGACCGAATGAGCGTCACGCGTTAGCAAAAAATCTACCTAAGGAGAAAATCATGAACTACTTTCAAGATTTCGAGAAGGACCAAGACGGCTGGAAATTTATCCAAAGTGACGGAAAGATAGTAACGGAAGCGGGTGGTAATCATTACCTCACCGGCGATGAGTATGTAACTGATTACGGCTTACAGAAAATCTTCAAGTTGCCCTTCGAGGACAAAAGTCCAGTCACGATAAAATTCAAAATCAAAGTTCCCAAGACCGTATCCCTGAAATATTTGAGCTGTGGATTCATGAATGGCCTCACGAGTTTGGCTGTTCCGGAAAGCGATGACCAATGGCATTCGTGCGAAGCAGTCCTACCCCCTCCTCCTAGCTCAGAACTTCCTATGGTACGGATATGGGCGTACCAAGATGAGGTGAATTATCCACAGGGTATCGGGTTTGATGATATTGAAATCGTCCAGCAGCAATAACCGATGAGAGCGAAGGGAATAGTCCAACCGTTCCAATGGCGATTTACGGATGCAGACATCATCGCGAGCAAGCTCGCTCCCACAGGGAACCGTATTCCAATGTGGGAGCGAGCCTGCTCGCGATAAGGGCGGAACAGACACCCCAGACCTCAGCGCCCGCCCCCCAGGTCCACAAACGTCCCGGTCGCATACGAAGCCTTGTCCGACAGCAGCCAGATAATCGCTTCGGCGACTTCATCCGGACGCCCGCCCCGGGCCATGGGAATCGCCGACTCCAGTTTGCTGACCCGATCCGGGTCGCCGCTCAGGGCATGAAAGTCGGTGTAGATGTAGCCGGGACGTACCGCGTTGACGCGAATACCTTCGCCAGCCACTTCCTTGGACAGGCCGATGGTGAAGGTGTCCAGCGCGCCCTTGGAGGCTGCGTAATCGACGTATTCACCCGGCGCCCCCAGGCGAGCAGCCACCGACGAGACGTTGACGATACTGCCGCCCTGCCCGCCATGCCGGGGCGACATGCGCAGCACCGCGTGCTTGGCACAGAGGATCGGACCCAGCACGTTGGTCTTCATGATCTTGAGAATGCGGAACTCGGACATTTCATCGAGCCGGGACTTGTGGGCCACCGTGCCGGCGTTGTTCACCAGGGCGGTGACACGTCCCAGCTCGGCATCCACCCGGTCGAACAGGCTGATCACCTCATCTTCGATGCTCACGTCGGCGCGCACGGCCATCGCCTGTGCGCCCTTGGCCCGCACCTGTTCGAGCACCTCTTGCGCGGCACTTTCATCCGATTGGTAATTGATACAGATCCGATAACCCAACTCGGCAGCCAACAGCGCCGTGGCCGCCCCGATGCCGCGACCGCCACCGGTGATGACGATGACTTTATCCACGTTTGCTTCCCCCGTTCCACGGATAGACGTCCGGCCCAAGAATAGCGTTGACCGATGCGTTTGCACAAAACGCCCGGCTCAGCGGACCAAAACGCCTGTTCAGCGGGCTATCGCCCGTAGGTCCAGGCGTCCGTCCAGCAGCGGCGGGCACCAGTAGTAACCACCGGTGATTGGCCGGCTCATGCGATACAGGCCGTCGGTGATACCGTCTTCCAGGCCACTCATGCGTCGCAGTTGTGCCTCGAAGGCATCGAGGGAGAAGCCGAACGCCAGGAACATCAGCCCTGCACGGTCACCTTCGATCCACGGCATGGAGCGACGTACCACGAACGCCTCCGGGGCGAAACTTTCCTGGGCGGTGCGCTTGACGTGGGCCGACTCCGGCGCGTCGTCGATTTCTTCGTTGTCGCTCAGGCGGCGGCCCATGATGTTGTCGCGTTCGTGGGGCTGCATCGCCGCGAAACCGTCCAGGTCATGCTGCCACTGCTGGATCGCGGCAAAACTGCCACCGCGTACCCCGTCGGCGCCCTGGGCCAGGGCGGCGGCGATGGCCGCTTCGTCATGAGGGTTTTCGGTGCCGTCTTCGTAGCCGGTCAGGTCATGGCCAGTCATATGGCGGAAGGTTTCGTTCATCTGCACCAGGCGCAGCGCCGGAGCCAGCGCGGCCTCGATGGCGCGACTGCGGTGCATCAGCTCGCCGCGGTCTTCGCCGTGCAGCCAGCACCACAGCGCGTGCTGGGTCGACGGGTTGTCCACGCCCACGCCGGCCAACGCAGGAAAGGCCCGCAGGCCTTCGACCTGGGCGCCCAGCGCCTGGACCAGCGATTCGCCGAAGCCGACCACGGCCCGCCCATCGAGCAACGACTGGAGTTTGTCTATCGCAGCCGGCAGTGCCTCGACCGATTCCAGGGCAAAAAACAAATGACGGGCCTGAGGCGGAACAGGGGTGGCGAGAATGCCGGGCTGGTAGTAACTCATGTGAACTCCTTTAGAAAGGGCACAAGTCTACCCGGCAGCCGTGGGGGTTTGCCATGCGACACCGAGGGCGGCTGCCAAAAGATTTTCGTAGGAAGACTCCCGCGAGCCAGTCAGACGACTCGGAACCTGACCTGAGCCCGATAGCAGCCAATTGCCGAGCAACCGAAAACCTCCTAGATTGACCAGCCCCAAGATGCCCCAGGCATCGCAAGCTGCCGGATGCAGAGCGGCTTGAACCACCGCCATCCAAGGAGACGGTCCGACATGCACATGGCTAAATCGATACTCGCAGGCACTTTTTTCCTGCTCTACGGGGCGGCTCCGGGCTTTGCCCAGGATCGTATTGAAGAGGCCGTCAATGCCACGATCCAGCCATTGATGAAACAACAGGACATCGCCGGCATGGCTGTGGCGATCACCTACAAGGGCCAACGCCATTACTTCAACTACGGCGAGGCCTCCAAGGACACGAAAAAACCGGTCACCGACCAGACCCTCTTCGAAATCGGCTCGATCAGCAAGACCTTTACCGCCACCCTCGGCGCCTATGCCCAGGCCCAGGGCAAGCTGTCCCTGACGGACCCGGCCAGTCGCTTCGCCCCCGAGCTGCGCGGCAGCGCCTTCGACGGCATCAGCCTGCTCAACCTCGCCACCTACACCGCCGGCGGCCTGCCGTTGCAGTTTCCCGACGAGGCAGACCATCCAGACCGGATGTTCAGTTATTACACGACCTGGAAGCCGCTCTACCCGGCCGGCACCCAGCGGCTCTATTCAAACCCGAGCATCGGGTTGTTCGGCTATCTGGCAGCCCGCAGCATGGGCCAGTCGTTTGACGAGGTAATGGAGCGCACACTGATGCCAGGGCTGGGCCTCAAGCACAGTTATGTGCGGGTGCCACAGGATCAGTCGGGTCGATACGCCCAAGGGTATGCAAAGGACGGCAAGCCTGTCCGGGTCGGGCCTGGTGCCCTGGACTCCGAGGCTTACGGGGTGAAGACCAGCTCATCGGACCTGATTCGCTTCGTCGAGGCCAACCTGCGCCCCGGAAAACTGGACGCCAACCTGCGCCAAGCCATCGCCACGACTCATACCGGGTTCTATAAGGTCGGTGGAATGACCCAGGGGTTGGGTTGGGAGTTCTACCCCTACCCGCTCACCGTGGATGCGCTGCTGGCTGGCAACTCGACGCAAGTCGCGATGACGCCAAACAAGGTCGAACCGCTGGATCCGCCTCGCCCTGCGCCGGTCAACGCCTGGATCAACAAGACCGGTTCCACCGGCGGCTTTGGTGCCTACGTGGCATTCGTGCCCGGAAAGGACATGGGGATCGTCATGCTTGCCAACAGGAACTACCCGAACGAGGAACGGGTGAAAGCCGCGCACCGGATCCTCACTGCACTGGACGGGAAGTAAATCGGCGGGGTTACCTGTGGCGAGGGGATTTATCCCCTCTCGAGTGCGTAGCACTCGCCGGATTCTTTGACATGCAGAAATGCTGGGGCCGCTTCGCAGCCCAGCGGGGATAAATCCCCTCGCCACAGGGAGCCTCATCGTTACTGGAAGTCAATCATCCAGCGGCTTCGGCGGCCCTGCCGGCTTGACTGCCTTGCCAGGCTTGGCACCTTTCGTATCCTTGGCCGGTGCAGGCTCTGGCGCGGGAGGTGGGGCTGGAGGTGTCGCCTCTTTTTCGGCCGCAGGCAGTTTATCGACGGTGTCGAAGAGGTCTTTCAGTTCGATCGCCCCGGAATGCTCAAGCTTCTTTTCCCCGTCCTTGCCCACCAGGATGATCTTGGTCTGCGCACCGGCGCCCAACTTGAGCGAGCGAATCAACGCCATGGTGCTTTGCGGGTCCAGGTCCTTGCCATCGCGCTGCCCAATGGTATTGAGCACGGTATAGAGCACCATGTTGCGCTCAGAAAAGCCCTGCTTGCCTGCCGGCTCATCCAAGGCCTTTTTCAGGCTCACCCAGGCAGGGTCGACCGTACTGGGCGCGATGACGATCAGGGGACGTGCCCTGCCTGCATCCGCCACCAAGGGTGAGTCTCCATCGGCAGCGAACAGGGGGCTGGCGATGGCCAGCAAGGTAGCGAAGGTCAACGACCGAATGAGCATGCGCCTCTCCTTTTGATATTTACGCTGTACTGATTGCACAGGGCGGCGATTGTTCCGCGAGAGTCGCTCGATACTGCGCCTGCCTGACTTGAAGCTTAGGCCAGGGGGGTCATTGCGCAACCAGCCAACGCGTATGGGAGGGAGAGGTATGACTGCTAGAAGTACAGTCACCGCAAACGAGTGTGGGAGCGGGCTTGCTCGCTCCCACAATGGATCTCGGTGCCAGTTCTAGAACGCCAGCTTGAACCCGATCATCACCAACATCACCGCCAGGCACGGGCGCAGCAGTTCGTCGGAGATGCGGCCCGACAAATGACTGCCCAGGTAGATCCCTGGCAACGAACCTACCAGCAGGAACCCCAGGATGTGCCAGTCCATGTTGCCCATGCTCGCATGGCCCAGGCCAGCCACCAGAGTCAGCGGCACGGCGTGGGCGATCTCGGTGCCCACCAGGCGCTTGGTGACCAGGAACGGATAGAGGATGAACAGCGCGACAGTACCCAGCGCGCCGGCACCGATGGAGGTCAACGCGACCATCGTACCCAGCACCAGGCCGGTGATGACCGTGAGCACGTTGAGTTGCGAACCGGAGGGATTGTAGTGGCCGCCAGCACGATCATGAGCGAATTGCAGCAGGCGCTTCTTGAACAGGATCGCCAGGGCAGTGGCGAACAACACAAAGCCCAGGGCCTGCTTGATCACCGCGTTCATGGCGTCGGGGGAGCTGTGCAGGCTGCTGAGGAACCACAGCGTCAAGCCGACCGCCGGCACGCTGCCCAACGTCAGCCAGCCGGTGATGGCCCAGTCGATGTTGCGGTTTTTGGCATGAACCAGGACACCGCCAGACTTGGTAATGGCCGCATACAGCAGGTCCGTACCCACCGCGGTCGCCGGGTTGATCCCAAACCACAACAGGATCGGGGTCATCAACGAACCACCGCCGACGCCGGTCATCCCAACGATGAAGCCGACCACCAGGCCCGCAACGACTAAACCGACATTACCGAAATCCATTAAACCCGTCTCAACACAACCGCATGAAAAATCTGGCCGCGAGCATAGCGATTTTTCTTATAACCCCCTATATCGATATGATCTATCTTTATTCCTTTATCATCACATCACTGAACCGGCAGGAAGTTGAGGAACAGCAGGCTCTGGGCATAATTCAAGCCGATCCGCCGGTAGCGTTCGTCGAGCATCTGGGTCAGCAGGTCCAGCCGGGCGACGATTTTTCCGAACTCCACGGCGAAACTCAGGTTGCTGCCCTCCTCCGAAATCTCATTGGAAAACAGCAGCGGTTTGCCCTCCTTGTTCTGCCGCTGACTTAGCAGCCAAGTGGCTTTTTCGATATTGCGCGCCGCATTGCTGACAAAGCGCGGATCGATGGTGTCGGTCATGTAGAACTCCAGGCGATTGCCGTGAGCAGTGACCAGCATGCTACCGATGGCATAGATGAACGCCCCGACCCGATCACCGAGAAATTCCGGGCTCATGGCATAGCTCAGGGCAGCCAGGTCCTTCTTGCCGCCCAGGGTCGGTAAGGGTTGTTGCTGCTCGATGGCCATGCGCACTTGTTTTTCCGCGGTGCGGGCGTCGAGAAAGCCGGACTTGCGCAGTTCCTCGGGGTTGCGCAGGTAAAGCTTGCTCATCAGCAAATAGAGGCTTTGCAGGTTGTCGTGCATCGACAGCGTGGCCATGCGGTCGACGCTGGTCTGCAAGAACTCCTGGGGCCTGGCGTTGCTGAACTGCGTGACCATGTCCTGCCCCTGCTGCTGGCTGCAGCCGCCGCTGAACAGCACCGACACACCGACCAACAACGCCATGCCGCGGCGGCGCAACCTCATCACAGAATAAAAAACACCGGCCATCGAGTCTCGGTCTGGGCATGGGGAAGCGATGGGGGTCGCCGCTTCCAGGCCAAGGATAGAGCGGTAAAAAACGCAAAAGTGCAGTGTCCGGTGAAAACCCGCAGCCTTCCACGACAACTCAAAAACCCAATTAGTCTTACTTTTTAATTGATAAATCTCTATTAATGACTATAAATCCCTTCTCAACCCACAAATAGAAAGACTACTAACCCGAAAAACCTTCAGCGCTGTCCGACCAGTAACGGACTCGCCCCGCGTTCAAAACAACAACAAAACAACAGGAAGGAAGGTCATACCATGCTTGAATCCAGACAACTGCTCACGGCCCTCGGAGTGTCTCTGATGATCGCCACCTCGGCTTCCCAGGCTGCCGGCCTGACCAACGAACGCGGTACGTTCGGCAAGACCGACGACGCCACGGCGGTGGAAAAATTCGTGCTGCGCAACAGCCACGGCATGGAGGCCACGGTCATCACCTACGGCGGCATCCTGCAGTCATTGAGCGTGCCGGACAAAAACGGCAAGGCCGCCGACATCGTGCTCGGTTTCGACGATGTGCAGGGTTACCAGAAGAACGGCAGCGTGTATTTCGGCGCGACCATCGGCCGCTTTGGCAATCGCCTGGCCGACGGGGCTTTCGAGCTGGACGGCAAGCGTTACCAGGTGCCGCAGAACGACCATGGCAACTCCCTGCACGGCGGCCCACAAGGGTTCGACAAGCGCGTCTGGAAGGCCGAGCCCCATAATGCCAAGGACTCGGTGGGTGTCACCCTGACCTACCTGTCACCTGATGGCGAGATGGGCTTTCCCGGCGCACTAAAGACCGACGTCACCTACAGCCTCAACGAACAGAACGAGTTGCGCATCGAGTACAAGGCCACCACCGACAAACCCACGGTGCTGAACCTGACCAACCACAGCTATTTCAACCTGGCCGGCGCCGGCAACGGCGACATACTCGAGCAGATCGCAACTCTGCACGCAGCCCATTACACGCCGGTCACTGGAAAACTCATTCCCACCGGCGAACTGGCCCCCGTAGCCGGCACACCGATGGATTTCACCCAACCCACCGCCATCGGCACCCATATCAAGGCCGATCACCCACAACTCAAATTCGCCGAGCCGAAACAGGGTGGCTTCGATTTCAACTGGGCGCTGGACGCCAAGGGCGACGTGACCAAACTGGCCGCCGAGGTGTATGACACCGATTCCGGACGCCGCCTGCAGCTCTACACCAGCGAGCCTGGCGTGCAGTTCTACACCAGCAACTTCCTCGACGGCACCGTCAAGGGCAAGCAAGGCAAGGTCTATCCGCACTGGGGCGCGTTCACCCTGGAAACCCAGCACTACCCCGACTCGCCCAACCAGCCGAACTTCCCCTCGACGCGGCTCGATCCAGGCCAGACCTACACCCAGACCATGGTGCTGAAGTTCTCGGCAAAATAACGTCCCCGCCGACTGACCGTTCCCACGCTCCGCGTCACGCCTTTGGGACGCGGAGCATCCCGGAAAGCATTCCCACGCAGAACGTGGGAACGCTCATCAGGTGAACACCTGGTCTATCCTGCTGCCACAGCACTATCGGTCTAAACAACAGGAGGTAGCCATGAAGACTCTGGAATTGGCCGGCGTGTCCGTACCGGTGATCGGCCAAGGCACCTGGCGCATGGGTGAGGAACCGTCCCATCACAAGAAAGAAGTAGCGGCCCTGCGGCTGGGAATCGAATTGGGCATGACCCTGATCGACACGGCGGAGATGTATGCCGAGGGCGGAGCCGAAACCGTCGTTGGCGAAGCGATCACCGGCCTGCGCGACCAGGTTTTCCTGGTGAGCAAGGTCTATCCCCACAACGCCAGTCGCAAAGGCATTCCCCTGGCCTGCGAACGCAGCTTGCGCCGGCTCGACACCGATTACATCGACCTTTACCTGCTGCACTGGCGCGGTCAGTACCCGTTGGAGGAAACCGTCGAAGCCTTTGAGCGCCTGCGTGAAGAAGGCAAGATCGGCCGTTGGGGCGTGTCGAACTTCGACGTGGCGGACCTTGAAGAACTGGCCGCACCGGCCTGCGCGACCAACCAGGTGCTGTACAACCTGCAAGAACGCGGTATCGAATTCGACCTGCTGCCCTGGTGCCAGAAACGGCCCATGCCAGTCATGGCTTACTGCCCGGTCGGCCAGGGCGGGCACCTGCTCAAGGATCACACCCTGGGACAAATCGCCGAACGCCATCGCGCCACACCGGCGCAAATAGCACTGGCCTGGTTGCTGCGCCAGGACAATGTCATTGCGATTCCCAAGGCCGTGAAGCCCGAGCATGTGCGTTTGAATGCCGAGGCGGCGAACCTGAAGCTTGAACCGCAGGACCTGGCCGCGCTGGACCTGATATTTCCCCAGCCTCAAGGAAAGCAGCGGCTGGCGATGGTCTGACACCCAATCCTGGGGTTCACACCGACCTGTGGCGATGGAGTTTTTCTGTGGGAGCAAGGCTTGCCCGCGATGCGGACACCTCGTTCCCCAGGACACCGCGTCGTCTTCATCGCGGGCAAGCCTTGCTCCCACCGGGGATAGGCCTTGATTACAGCTCGGCCTGAATACCTGGGGATTTCAGAACAACCCCATCTGCCCACCCACCAACGTCGAAAAATCATCCTCCACAAACGGTAGGATCGCATCCGCCACCGGCTGTAGCTGTTTGGTCACGTAGTGGTCGTAATCGATGGGTGCATTGCGGGTTTCCAAAGGTTCAGGGCCGGCGACGGTGATGACGTAGCTGATCCAGCCGCCGTTCTGGTACTGCCGCGGCCGGCCCTGACGCTGGTTGAACTCATCGGCCAGGCGCGCGGCCCGCACATGGGGTGGGACATTGCGTTCGTAGTCTTCCAGTGGCCGGCGCAGGCGCTTGCGGTAGACCAGCCGATCATCGAACGCGCCGGCCAGGGTCTGCCGCACATAATCGCGCACATAATCCTGATAGGGCTGGCGGTGGAAGATCCGCCCGTACAGCTCCTGCTGGAACTGCCGGGCCAGCGGCGACCAGTCGGTGCGCACGGTTTCCAGGCCCTTGTAGACAATTTCGTCGCTGCCGTCGGCGCGTGTCACCAGCCCGGCGTAGCGTTTCTTGCTGCCTTCCTCGGCCCCCCGAATGGTCGGCATCAAGAAGCGCTTGAAGTGGGTTTCGAACTGCAACTCCAGCGCGCTCTCCAGCCCGAATTCGTCACGTACGTACTCGCACCACCACTGGTTGACGTGCGCCACCAGCTCGCGGCCGATCCTGGCCGCCTCTTCCTGGCCGTGGGCCCGGCGTAGCCAGACGAACGTGGAGTCGGTATCGCCATAGATCACCACATGCCCCTGGGCTTCGATCAACTGGCGGGTGCGCTGCATGATCTGGTGACCACGCAGGGTGATGGACGAGGCCAGGCGCGGATCGAAGAAGCGACAGCCACTGGAACCGAGCACGCCATAAAAAGCGTTCATGATGATTTTCAGCGCTTGGGACAGCGGCGCGTTGTGTTCGCGCTTGGCGGTTTCCCGGCCTTCGGCGACCCGGGCGACGATGGCCGGCAGACAATGTCGGCTACGAGAGAAGCGCGCCCCGCGAAAGCCGGGTACCGATTCCTGCTCATCCGGGTGGCGCAGGCCTTCGATCAAACCCACCGGATCAATCAGGAAGGTACGGATGATCGATGGGTAGAGGCTCTTGTAGTCCAGCACCAGCACCGACTCGTAGAGCCCCGGCTGGGAGTCCATGACAAAGCCGCCCGGGCTGGCTTCGGGTGGACGCTGGCCAAGATTCGGTGCGACGAAACCCTGGCGATGCATCAGCGGCATGTACAGGTGCGTGAAGGCCGCCACCGAACCACCGCTGCGGTCCGCCGGCAGGCCGGTGACGCTGGCCCGTTCCAGGAGGAACTTGAGCAGTTCGGTCTTGGCGAAGATCCGCGTCACCAGCTCGCAGTCCTTGAGGTTGTAGCGGGCCAGGGCCGGCTTGTCCTCGGCGAACATGCGATTGATCTCGTCCATGCGCTGGTACGGGTTATCGATGGACTTGCCCTCCCCCAGCAGCGTCTGGGCGACGTTTTCCAGGCTGAACGAGGGGAAACTCCAAGTGGCTGAGCGCAGGGACTCGATACCGTCGATGATCAGCCGGCCAGCGGCCGAGGCGAAGAAGTGATTGTTGCGCGTACCGTGTTCGCGCCATTGCATTTCTTCGCCACCGCGCCCCAGGCGCAACGGCACCGCCAGCCGCCGGGCGTGTTCATGCAGCACCCGCAGATCGAATTGCACCAGGTTCCAGCCAATGATCCCATCGGGGTCGAAACGGGCGAACCAGTCGTTGAGTTTTTTCAGCAGCGCCGTGCGTGATTCGCAGTATTCCAGCTGGAAATCCACGCCGCTATCGTCGCCGTTGGCTGGCCCGAGCATGTAGACCTGGCGCTCACCACAGCCTTCCAGGGCAATCGAGTACAGTTCGCCCTGGGCGGTGGTTTCGATGTCCAGGGACACCAGGCGCAACGGCGGCCGGTAGTCGGGCGCCGGCTTCATCTGGACGTCGACCAGCAGGCCATCGGCGGCCGGCGTACCGCCAAACCAGACCGGTGCGGTGATGAAGCGTTCCATCAGGTAGCGCTCCGGCGGCCGGATATCCGCCTCGAACACCTCCACACCGGCACGGCGCAAGGTGGTGTCCAGGCGCATCAACTGGGCGTGTTGCTGGCAATACAGCCCCAACACCGGACGGTGTTCGAAATCCAGCAGGTCCAGGGGACGGAGCTCTATGTCCTTCTCCCCTTGCAGCAGGGCTTCGAGCTGGCCGCGCTGGATCTGCGGCACAAACGCCACCGACGGCTGCACTGGCAGGCGCACACGTCGGGGGCCGGCATCAGTCGCCAACCAGAACTCGACTTCGGTGCCGGCCGGGGTATCGCGCCAATGCCGGGTCAGGACGAAGCCCTGCTGTAAATCCACCGCTGCAACCTCGAATTTTGCGTAGGCGACGATTCTACCTGCGGCGAGAGAACTTCAC
Organism: Pseudomonas sp. FP2300; assembly: GCF_030687595.1. Taxonomy (NCBI): domain Bacteria; kingdom Pseudomonadati; phylum Pseudomonadota; class Gammaproteobacteria; order Pseudomonadales; family Pseudomonadaceae; genus Pseudomonas; species Pseudomonas sp. FP2300. The sequence goes on along the minus strand of NZ_CP117440.1, from coordinate 2,352,408 downwards.
CTGCCCAAGTGACCTGCTCCTGTGGCGAGGGAGCTCGCTCCCGCTGGGGTGCGAAGCAGCCCCAAAACCGGCCACCTCGGTATATCGGGCTAGTGCCAAAAACCGGGGCTGCTACGCAGCCCAGCGGGAGCAAGCTCCCTCGCCACAACAGCGCGCCCCCATAGTTCGAGGGAAATTCACCGACAATGACGCTTTTGGACGACTGGCCGCCGCTTTACCGCTTGCTCTGCGCCGTTGGGTCTACGATTCTTTAATCACCCGCAAAAACAACACCTGAGGCTCCCTCCATGAAAACCGTCGCGCAGTTGCTCCGGATAAAAGATGAGAAGAACCAGCAAGTGCACACCATCTCACCGGACGACATGGTATTGCAGGCCCTGATGCGCATGGCCGAGAAAAACGTCGGCGCCTTGCTGGTGGTGAAAAACGATGAAGTGCTGGGCATCATCAGTGAGCGCGACTATGCGCGCAAAATGGTCTTGCATGGCCGCTCTTCGGTGGGCACGAAAGTGAGCGACATCATGGTCTCCCCGGTGATCACCATAGACCCGCACCAGAATGTCGAAACCTGCCTGAGCATCATGACCGAAAAGCACCTGCGGCATTTGCCGGTGGTCGAGGACGGCAAGCTCGTCGGCCTGCTGTCCATTGGCGACCTGGTCAAGGAAGCCATTGCCGAGCAGGCCGACCTGATCCGACAACTGGAGCAATACATTCGCGGCGAATGAGCCCTCGGCAGGCGGTGTGAAACGTAGCGAATTTCCCCACCGCCTGCCGGACGGGTTGCTCATTCTCAACGCACTTCTATATTGAAGGGGTTGTTCCTGCCGAGCATCCCTATGGCCGACGCCGCCCGACTGATCATTTGTGAACATTGCGATGCGGTGTACGAGCCGGTTGTGCTCGCCCCGCACCAGAAAGCCTCGTGCGTGCGCTGCCACGCTGTAATCCAGCGCTACAACGGCCTGACCATCGAGCAGCGCCTGGCCTTGAGCGCAACGGCCGCGGTGCTGTGGGCCTTCGCCAACATCTACCCGGTCATGAGCATCCGCCTCCAGGGGCTGAGCAACAGCGCGACGTTATGGGACTCCATCGTGGCGCTGAGCCAGGGGCCGATCACCTTCATCGCCCTGGTGACAGCGGTGGCAATCATCATTGCACCGGCCTTCCAACTGGTGCTTCTGCTCTGGGTGCTGGGCCATGCCTACCTCCAGCGGCGGGCGCCGGGGTTCAACCTGTGCATGCGCAGCCTGGAAACCCTGCGACCCTGGAGCATGCTGGAGGTATGCCTACTCGGCGCGCTGGTGGCGGTGATCAAGCTCGCCGGGCTGCTGGACGTGCTCCCGGGGATCGGCCTGTTCGCCCTGGCGGCCTTGAGCCTGCTGATGATCCGCATTGCCGGGCGCGATGTCCGCGACCTGTGGGACAACCTGTGAACGACCAGCCGCTGGCCCCCCCACCAGAGGCCCGCGACCTGGACCTGTGCCTGTGCCACAGTTGCGGCCTGGCCTGTGACATGACCGACGACCCCCAGGCCTGCCCCCGCTGCGACGCCGCCCTGCACCGACGCAAACCCAACGCCATCACCCGGACCTGGGCCTACATGCTGGCCGCACTGGTGTTCTACATTCCGGCCAACCTGCTACCGGTGATGAATACCCAGATGCTCGGCGAAGGCGCCGACAGCACCATCATCAGTGGCGTCATCGAGTTCTGGCAAAGCGGCGCCTGGGACATCGCCCTGATTATCTTCATCGCCAGCATCGCCGTACCGGGCATCAAGTTCGTGGTCCTGACCCTGTTGCTGGTGACCGCGCAGCGGCGCAGCACCTGGGCCCAGGTCCAGCGGGCGAAGCTGTACCGGCTGGTGGAAGTCATCGGTTACTGGTCAATGCTCGATGTGCTGGTGGTGGCCCTGGTGGCAGCACTGGTCAAGTTCCAGGCCCTGAGCGATATCGAACCGCGGCCGGGGATCCTGTTCTTCGGCCTCGTGGTGCTGTTCACCATGCTGTCGGCCATGAGTTTCGACCCCCGGCTGATCTGGGACACTCAACCATCCGAGGAGGTCATGGATGAAGTCGCAAGCCACTGACGGGCAACAACCCGCACCCGGCCGTGCCCACGTCACCAGCCGTCGCTGGACGGTGTCGCTGGTATGGATCGTGCCGATCATCGCGGTGCTGGTGGGCATTTCCCTGGTGGTCCACAACTGGCTGCAGGAAGGCCCGACCATCACCATCACCTTCAAGACCGGCCAGGGCCTGACCGCCAACAAGACCCAGGTGAAATATCGCAACGTGGTCATCGGACAGGTCACCGACGTGCAACTGAGCGATGACCAGAAGAACGTCACCGCCACGGTCAAGCTCGCCAAGACTGCCGACACCTTCACCCACGAGGATTCGGTGTTCTGGGTGGTGCGGCCAAGGATCGGGGCCGGTGGGATCTCGGGAATCGACACCCTGCTGTCAGGAGACTTCATCGGCGCCGACGCCGGTCAATCGAAAGTGCGCGCCAAATCCTTCACCGGCCTGGAGAACCCGCCTCCCATCACTTATGGCGAACCGGGCAAGCGCTTCACCCTGCACTCCCAGGACCTCGGCTCGCTGGATATCGGCTCGCCGGTGTACCTGCGCAAGATCCCAGTGGGCCAAGTGGTGTCCTATGCCCTGGACGCCGAGGGCAAAGGCGTCGACATCGACGTGTTCGTCAACGCGCCCAACGATGTCTACGTCACCGAAAACACCCGGTTCTGGAATGTCAGCGGCGTGGATGTGAACGTCGGAGCCAACGGCTTCGCGGTCAAGACCGAATCGCTCTCGGCGCTGCTGCTGGGCGGCATCGCGTTCCGGGCGCCGGAATACAGCCCCAACGACACCCCTGCCAGCGAAGACAAGACATTCGAGCTGTTCGCCGACCAGCAGAGCGCCCTCGCCCCGCCCGATGGCAAGGCGCAGTACCTGGCCCTGCGGTTCGATCAGGCACTGCGCGGCTTGCGAGTCGGGGCGCCGGTGGAGTTCCTCGGCGTGGAAGTCGGCAGGGTGGTGGCAATCAATCTGGATTTCGATGAGAAACAGCGCAGCTTTCCGGTCAACGTCGGCGTGGTGATCTACCCGCAGCGCCTGGGCAAGGCCCATGAGAAGCTGCTCAAGAGCCTCAATCACAACCCGGACGACGAAGCCGCCGGCGCCCGCCTGATCGGCAGCTTCGTCGAACGCGGCCTGCGCGCCCAGGCCCGCAGCGGCAACCTGTTGACCGGGCAGTTGTACATCTCGCTGGATTTCTACCCCAAGGCGGAAAAAGTCGCCTTCGACCCAAGCGCCCGCCCCGTGCGCATCCCGACCATCCCGGGCAGCCTCCAACAACTGCAGGAACAACTGCAGGCGATGATCGAGCGGATCAACAAACTGCCACTGGAGAGCATCGCCGGCAACCTGGATGGCAACCTGGTAGAGCTGCGCAAAGGCCTGGCCCAGTTCAACAGCAAGACCCTGCCGGGCGTACAAAGCACCTTGCAGGACGTGAGCAAGACCCTGCAATCGGCCAATTCGACCCTCGCCGAAGATTCGCCCCAGCGCGAACAACTGACCCAGACCCTGGACGACCTGGGGCGCATGTCGCGCTCGCTGCGCGAACTGTCGGACTACCTGAGCCGCCACCCCGAATCGCTGCTTCGCGGTCGTCCCAAGGACGCACCGGCACAGAACCTCACATTGCCGGTGAAAGAATGATCACAGGAGCCCGCCCCATGCCGATGACGCTGAAACTCACCCTGGTTGCCGTGGCGTTGCTACTGGGCGCCTGCCGCAGCGATCCGATCCACTACCACACCCTGAGCCCGGCCCAACCGGCCGGCCAGTCGCGCTCCGGCGTGGACATCCAGATCGAACAGGTCAGCGTGCCGCCCCAGGTGGACCGCACCCAGATCGTCATACGCCAGGGCAACAGCGGGCTGGCGATCCTGGAAACGCAATGGTGGGGCGCCAGCCTGGCCGATGAACTGCGCAGCAGCCTGGACGAACAACTGGGCAACCCCGGCGCGCCGAAAGCATTGCTGCGGGTGGACGTGCAACGCTTTGATTCGATCCCTGGCCGCTATGCCCGCATGGATGTGCAATGGCGACTGCGCAACCCGGGCAACGACGCCCGCCCCCTCACCTGCCGCAGCAGCCTGCAGACGCCGACGGGCGCCAGTATCGACGAGCTGGTGACGGCGCATCAGGAGAATGTCCGGCAATTTGTCGGCCTCGTCGAGCAGGCGGCCGCACGCAAGATGTGCCCTTGATTCACTCAGGCCAATGCAGCGACAGCACAGGCGCAACACGCGGATGGTGATCGATGCGCTCCAACAACTCGTAGAACGCTGGACGTGCGTTTAGCATCGCCGCCCGCGTATCTCTCCACTTCGTGATCACGGCCGCCAGGATATCCAGCGCCCCCGGTTCGGCACCGCTGAGAAAAGGTCGGGCCGGGAACTGGTCGGCAAACAGCGCCCAGTTGTGATACAGCCGTTGCTGCGTGCCGGATATCAAACGCTGCCGAGTCGCTTCGTCCGCATCCTCCAGCCAGCGTTGCGGAAAATCGATAATGCCGATGGGCGTGTAGCAATTGGCCGCGATGTAAACCAGGCCCCGTATGGCTTGCGCACGCTGGGCCGGATCTTGCGGAAGCAGCTTCGATGCGGGGAAGGTCAACCCGAGGTGGATCAGGATCGCCGCCGCCTCAGTCAGCACCGAGCCATCCGGCAACAGCAGGGTCGGCACCTGCTTCTGCGGGTTGAGTTTCTCAAGCTCTTTCGCTGCATCGCTGTCCTCGGTCGAATAGGCATCGACCCGCCGATAAGCCACCTTACAAAGACACAGGGCAACCTCCACCGCCGAGGAACCGGATTGCCTGTAACCGAATAACTGATACATGGACGCACCTCCTGCATAAGGGTTAGCCGGTAGAGCCTGGGAGCCTATCAGTGTTCCATCGAGCTGACCGGCAGTGGCCCAACGAGCTATCACTGCCGTCGATGTTCACCATCATGTCAATGAAGTTCTCTTGATGATCGCCCGGAACAACAATGGCCCCACACAAACCTACTGCACCCCGGAGCACACCATCATGAAACGCCAAGTCATCCTCAGCCTCGCTTTCTCTGTACTGGCCGCCAACGTATTTGCCGCCTCCTCGCAACCCGTCGTCGCTGAAGGCGGTTCTGATCGCCTGATCGAAAACCGCGTCGCTGAAGGCGGTGCCGATCGCCTGCTGGAACGTCGCGTCGCCGAAGGCGGTTCTGATCGCCTGATCGAAAACCGCGTTGCCGAAGGCGGGGCTGATCGTCTGCTGGAGCGTCGCGTCGCTGAAGGCGGTGCCGATCGGCTGCTGGAACGTCGCGTCGCCGAGGGTGGCTCTGATCGCCTGATCGAAAACCGCGTCGCTGAAGGCGGTGCCGATCGTCTGCTGGAACGTCGCGTCGCCGAAGGTGGCTCTGATCGCCTGATCGAAAACCGCGTCGCTGAAGGCGGTGCCGATCGTCTGCTGGAACGTCGCGTCGCCGAGGGTGGTTCTGATCGCTTGATCGAAAACCGCGTATGAGTTGTTCCGTCGTCACAACGTTCCAGATAGCGCCCGCCCCCACACCATCCCAGTAAAGCCCGGCCTTATCCGCCGGGCTTTTACTTGGCCTGTGTTTGGCTAACGCCCCGACGTCCGCGCCATGCACCGCTGATAACGCTCATCCACCCGCTTGGCGAACCACGCGGTGGTCAGCTTGCGCGTAATCTTCGGGCTCTTGAGCACGATCCCCGGCAGTACCGCCCGCGGCAACGCCTTGCCCTCGGCCCGCTCAGCCAGCTCGAACATGCGTTTGTAAAGCTTGCTGTCCTCGAACGCCAGGCTGTCACCCTGCTCCAATTGATCGCGAATGGTCGGGTTGCGCATCCCTAGCGACTTGCCCAGCGTACGCACCGCCAACTCCGTGCTGCCTGGCATGATTGAATCATGGGCAACCAGATCGCCATCCAGCGCCAGGGAAATGCCCGACGCTACACTTACCGCATGCTGGAAAGCCGCGTTACGACTGGCGTACCACCCGGCATTGAAATCGGCAAAACGATACAACGGCTCGGTGTAGCTCACCGGATAGCCCAGCAAATGCGCGATACCGAAGTACATCCCGCCACGACGACTGAACACTTCGCGACGAATCGAGCCATCTACCGTATAGGGATAATTTCGCGCATTGGCCTGGGCAAAGGCGATGCTGACCTGCATTGGCCCACCCGTGTGCACCGGATTGAAACCGTCGAACAGTGTCTTGCCCAACGGCACCATGCCAATGAAGTCGTCGAAAATCTCGCTCAGTTCTTTCTCGCTACGCGCCGCGTTGAGCCGATCGCTGTAGCTTTTGCCGTTGGGCGAACGTACCTGGAGTGCACCACTGACCAACAGCTCCGGAACGTGCACCTTCGCCGCACGGCGGTTGATCTCCTGACGCGCGATCCTGCCCAGCCCCGGCACCGGCGGGTCGGCCTGGAACGTCGACTCCTGTTCGGTCACCGCCAGGACAGCACAGATGTTCTGCGTGGTGGTCGGGATCTGCTGAGCCGCGAAAGCGACATAGATATCAGTCGCCCAGCCCTCGCGATCCACAGTCTTGGCCGGCAGCAATCGCACAATCTGCGCCTTGACCTCGGCGGGCTGGCGCTCAGGCTCCTGGACCTGGCGGCTGCCGCAACCGGCAAGGGCCAGCAATGCGGCGACGCTGATCATCAATCGATTGAGTTGCATGGTGCTCCATCAGGTCTGTTATTCCGGAGCAACCATACGATCAAAAGCGGGTACGGGCTATGTTCTATCGCGCAGAGCACCGAAATGGTCCTGGAAGGAAACCGGCTCGATAGCCCCAGAAACCCAATGTGGGAGCGAGCCTGCTCGCGATGCCGACGGCACATTCACCATCGCCGCCAACTGACCCACCGCTATCGCGAGCAGGCTCGCTCCCACAGGGGAATGGCGGTGAATATAAAACTCGCGTCCAATCAAATCAGTGTGGGAGCCGAGCTTGCTCGCGATGACGGCGGCACATCCAACATCACCGAAGCTGACCCACCGCTATCGCGAGCAAGCTCAGCCCCCACAGGGATTGGGGTGAACGCCGGATGTGTGAACACCCGCTCCCAGCGAAAATCCAGCGCTGATCAGATCCCGCTCAACGCCAGATCCATCGCAAAGTAGGTGAAGATCAGGTCTGCCCCCGCGCGCTTGATCGCGCCGAGGCTTTCGCGCACCACGCGGGCTTCGTCGATGGCGCCGGCCTGGGCGGCGAACTTGATCATCGCGTATTCACCACTGACCTGATAAGCCGACAGCGGCAGGTTCGAAGCCTGGCGAATGTCGCGGATGATATCGAGGTAGGCACCGGCCGGCTTGACCATCAGCGCATCGGCACCTTCCTGTTCATCGAGCAAGGATTCGCGCAGGGCTTCGCGGCGATTCATCGGGTTCATCTGGTAACTCTTGCGATCGCCTTTCAGCGCGCTGCCGCCGGCCTCGCGGAACGGACCATAGAGCGCCGAGGCGAACTTGGTGGAATAGGCCATGATCGCCGTCTGGCTGAAACCGGCTTCGTCCAAGGCCTTGCGAATGGCCTGGACCTGCCCGTCCATGGCCGCCGATGGCGCGATCACATCGGCACCGGCGCGGGCCGCCGCCACGGCTTGCTTGCCCAGGTTGACCAGGGTCCGGTCGTTGTCCACTTCGTGCCCGTGGAGGACGCCGCAATGACCATGATCGGTGTATTCGCAAAAGCAAGTGTCGGACATCACGATCATTTCCGGCACCGCGTCCTTGCAGATCCCGGCCATGCGCGACACCAGGCCGCGCTCGCTCCAGGTGTCGCTGCCGTCGTTGTCCAGGTGATGGGACACACCAAAGGTCATCACCGCCTTGATGCCGGCACGGGCATAGCGCTCGATCTCGCCGGCCAGCTTCGATTCAGGAATGCGTACCACCCCCGGCATGCTGTTGATCGGCACGAAGTCATCGATTTCTTCTTCGACGAAAATCGGCAGCACCAGGTCGTTCAACGTGAACTCGGATTCCTGGAACAGGCTGCGCAGGCTCGCATTGCGACGCAGGCGGCGTGGACGGGCTTCGGGGAACTGACTGGTCATGGGACTCCTGGCAAATGGATGCTCGATCACAAGGGGGCAAAGCTTATGCCCTGGTCGACCAGGGCACAAACGCCGACAGGAAAACAGAGTGTTACCGGCGCGGCAATAATCGCCTCACAAGGTCAGCGAGCCATTGATGCAAGTCACCACCGCGCCGCCAATCCAGATCTCCTCCCCTATTTGCTCGACATGAATCCGCCCGGCCCGGCCCATGGTCAAGCCCTGGCTGACCACATAGGACGAAGGCGCCAGGCCCTTGTCCAGCATCCATTGCGCGAGCCCGGCGTTCAGGCTGCCGGTAGCAGGGTCCTCCGGCATGCCGTCACCGGCGATGAAGCCGCGCACTTCAAAGTGTGCCTCATCGCCATCCACGGCCCGATCCCAAGGTGCGATCACGCCCACGGCCAGGTCGAGCAATTGATGATAATCAGGCTTGAGCGTCAGGACCTGCTGGCGATCCTTGAGCATCAAGGCCAGCCAGCCAGCACCATTATCGACCCATTGCGCCTCGACAATCGCCTCGGCGGCGAGCCCCAGCGCCTTGCGCACCCGCTCCAGCAGGTCGGCCTCCAGCGGACCGGACTTGAGCAAGGGCGGTGCGAGGAATGCCAACCCACGATCGTTGCGGCGAATCCTGACCAGGCCAACGCCACACTCCTGCACGATCTCCTGCCCTTTCGGCACGCCTCCAGCTTCCAGCCAGGCGTGACAACTGCCCAGGGTCGGATGCCCGGCAAACGGCAATTCGGTCGAGGTGGTGAAAATACGCACCCGGTAATCGGCCTGCGGGTGCTGCGGCGCCAACAGGAACGTGGTTTCGCTGAGGTTGGTCCAGTTGGCAAAAGCCGCCATGCGCGAATCACTGATCCCATCGGCCCCCAGCACCACCGCCAACGGATTGCCCTTGAGGGGTACGTCGCTGAACACATCCAGTTGCTTGAAATCGAATCGGCGGGGCGGCGGGTTACTCATTCCGGGATCTTCAATCCACGTGCCACAGCCGGTCGGGCCAGGAAACGCTCCAGCACCCGCGTCACATTGGGGAAGTTCTGGATACCGACCAGATCACCTGCCTCATAAAAACCGATCAAGTTGCGTACCCAGGGAAAGGTGGCGATATCGGCAATGGTGTAACGCTCGCCCATGATCCAGTCCCGCCCTTGCAGACGGCCATCGAGCACCTTGAGCAGGCGCTTGCTTTCCTCGACGTAGCGATCGCGCGGCCGCTTGTCTTCGTAGTCCTTGCCGGCGAACTTGTTGAAGAACCCCAGCTGCCCGAACATCGGCCCGATCCCGCCCATCTGGAACATCAACCACTGGATCGTCTCGTAGCGCGCCGCCGATTCCTGGGCCAGCAGCTGTCCGCTCTTGTCCGCCAGATAAATCAGGATCGCCCCCGACTCGAACAACGCCAACGGCTGGTCCCCCGGCCCATGAGGGTCGAGAATCGCCGGGATCTTGTTGTTCGGGTTCAGGGAAAGGAACTCGGGCGACAGCTGATCGTTGCTGGCGAAGTCCACTTTGTGGGGCTCGTATGGCAGGCCGATCTCTTCCAGCATGATCGAGACCTTCACGCCGTTGGGGGTTGGCAGGGAGTAGAGCTGGAGCCACTCCGGGTATTGGGCGGGCCATTTCTGGCTGATGGGGAATGAGGTCAAGTCGGGCATGGGACAGGCTCGGCAATTAAGGAAAGGCCTGAGAATAATCCAAGATGTGCCAGACAGCACCAGCGCATCACGGGTTTCACACCGACCGTTCTTAATTCCGCAACATCCTGTCGCTAAGATTCGACTGACCTCCAAACAGGAGGCCTTACAGTGCACGGGATCAACCGAGATCGAACCAAAGGGCACGAAGAGACTCTGAGCAGTGCCCCTTTGGAACCGAAGCGGAGTAACGACACGGAAAAACACCCGAGGCCAACGCTTCCCGGTGCCCCAGGTTTGTCAGCCTGACTAGAGAGTTCAAAAGAACATTTATTCGATGATGAACCCACTGAATTTCGCCAGACGCTTCAAACGCCGTTCGTGGCTGTTGCTGCCGACGCTGCTTGTGACCTGTGGCCTGGTGCTGTCGCTGGAATCGAGCGTCAGTCGCGCCCAGCCAGTCGATGGCATCCAGACCCTGGTGTTCCTGCGCCACGCCGAGAAACCCGCCGGAGGCCTGGGCCAGCTCAACTGCCAGGGCCTTAACCGCGCCATCGACCTGGCGACCCTGCTGCCAGAAAAATTCGGCAAGGCCGACTACGTGTTCGCAGCCAACCCTACCCGCAATGTCGAAGAGGGTGAGCTGGACAATTCCTATAGCTATATTCGCCCGCTGATGACCATCAGCCCCAGTGCCATCAAGCTCGGGTTGCCGGTGAACATCAATTTTTCGGCCAACGATACCGGCGACCTGGCGGACGAATTGCTGCATGACAAGTACCACAACTCGACCATCTATACCGCCTGGTCCCATGGCTACTTGCCGGAGCTGATCAACAAGGTTGCCGGCGAGGCCGTGGGCAAGAAGCAGACCATTACCGATGACTGGGCATCCGGCGATTATGATTCGCTGTATGTGCTGACCCTGACCTGGCACAACGGCAAGGCCAGCCTCACCAGCCAGAGCTACAAGCAAGGCTTGGACAACGGCCAGGAAGCCTGCCCGACTTGACCAAAAAGCCCCCCTGTGGGAGCGAGCCTGCTCGCGATAGCGTTGGCCCCATTTGGCATTGATGTGACTGATGCACCGCTATCGCGAGCAGGCTCGCTCCCACCGGGTTAGTATTTTCCAATCATGAGCCCGAACTTGCGAGTTCACCCTCCCCGAACCACCCGCTCACGCAGATACTCCAACACCGCCGCCTGCTCCCCCGAGAACTCGATCCGCCGCCCCTTCTTTTCCCGCTGGAACGCGTACATCGGGTCGTAATACTCACGCAACAAGCCTTCGATCCAACCGCGATGCAAGTCGACGGCGCCGCTGCTGGCCTGCTCGGCCAGGGCGGTTTCCAGGATATTCATCAAGCGCCGGTGACGGTCGCCGCCCAGGCGCTTGTGAATGTTGTCCAGGCTTGCCAGCAACCGCTCGGAAAACAGCGAAAAACCTTCGTCGCCATGCACGGCGACAAACTCCGCACACAGATCGACCACGTAATCGCGCAGGATCCGCTCCACCCGGTGCTCGAGGCTGTCTTCCAGCCAGACCATCGGAACCTCCTGCATACGCTGGTACAAGGACAGCGGCAAGGCGCAACTGCCGACTGCACGGCTCTCATCTTCAAGGACAAATTGTTCGATGCCGGCGGCGCGCTTTTTCAGTACATCCACCGCCAGGCGGTTTTCAAAATCGATGTTGGAAGGCTGGCCGGTGGCGCGTTTGCCGAAGCTCGAACCACGGTGGTTGGCATGCCCTTCCAGATCCAGGCTGTTGCCCAACTGACCCAGCACTTCAGTCTTGCCGGTGCCGGTCATGCCGCCCAGCAGCACCAGGTCGCACTGGCTCACCGCCTGTTCGACAGTGTCCAGCAAGAACGTACGCATGGCCTTGTAGCCACCCCCGACCCTGGGGTAGTCAATGCCCGCTTCGTCCTTGAGCCATTGCTGGACGATCTGCGAACGCAAGCCTCCGCGAAAGCAATACAGCACACCGTCGGGATGGGCCTTGGCGAACTCGGCCCAGGCCTGGATGCGCTGGGCCTTGGTTTCACCGGACACCAGTTGATGCCCCAGGACAATGGCGGCCTGCTGTCCCTGCTGTTTGTAGCAGGTACCGACGCGTTGCCGTTCGCTGTCGGTCATCAACGGCAAATTGACCACGCCGGGGAAAGCCCCCTTGATGAATTCGACCGGGGCACGGGTGTCCATCATCGGCCGGTCATTGAGGAAGATGTCGCGGTAATCGGTGATGTCATTGGCCATCAAGACACCTCGACCGCGTAGCTCTGTCGCTCGACCAGTTCGCCGATGGGCTCCAGTGCCAGGCCCAGTTCAGCGGCAACCCGCAGGAATTCGCCCTCGCCTTCGGCGGTGACAGCAATCAACAGGCCGCCACTGGTCTGCGGATCGCACAGCACGCGCTTGTGCAGTTCCTGGACCCGACCGACCTTGCTGGCGTAACTGTCGTAATTGCGTAGCGTACCGCCCGGCACACAACCCAGGTCGAGGTAGTACTCGACGCCCGGCAAACGCGGCACCGCGTCATAGCGGATGCGCGCGGTCAGTTGGCTGCCGTCAGCCATTTCCACCAGATGCCCGAGCAGGCCGAAACCGGTGACGTCGGTCATCGCCGTCACACCGTCGAGCTTGCCAAAGCGGCTGCCGGGTTTGTTGAGGGTGCACATCCAGTCACGGGCCAGGCCAACATCGGCGGCGCGCAGCTTGCCCTTCTTTTCCGCCGTGGTCAGGATGCCGATGCCCAGGGGCTTGGTCAGGTACAGGCGGCAACCGGCGGTAGCCGTGTCGTTGCGTTTCATGTGGCGCTTTTGCACCAGCCCTGTGACCGCCAGGCCGAAAATCGGCTCAGGCGCGTCGATTGAATGTCCGCCAGCCAGGGGGATACCCGCCTCGTCGCACACTGAACGACCACCGCGAATCACTTCCCGGGCAATTTCCGGGGCCAATACATTGACTGGCCAACCGAGGATCGCGATAGCCATCAGCGGGTCACCGCCCATGGCGTAGATGTCGCTGATGGCATTGGTGGCGGCGATGCGACCGAAATCGAACGGGTCATCGACAATCGGCATGAAGAAATCGGTGGTCGAGACCACGCCGCGTTCCTCGTCGATGGCGTATACCGCAGCATCGTCCCGGGAGGCGTTGCCGACCCACAGCTTGGGATCAAGGTTTTGCGCACCGCTGCCGGCCAGGATCACTTCCAGCACCTGGGGCGAAATCTTGCAGCCGCAACCGGCGCCGTGGCTGTACTGGGTCAGGCGAATCGGCTCGCTCATGGGCATACCTCGTGTCAGTCAATTGGAACGAGTCTACCAGCAACGCCGACGGTCCTGTGTCGCTGCACGACAGTGCCCCCTTACGCCCTGCCACCTTTTGGTGCCCCTTCAAGGAACCGGGTAACAGGTCGTGCACGACGCCTGACCATAAGGACAGGAAAAATGTCCTAAACACATGTTTTTCAAGCCAGTACGAAAAACTGGTACAGGATGTGCAAACGTTTGCGAAATCACTCGCAACGCCGAAGCGAGTCGCGTTTTTTCAATCACGGAACCCGGGTTTCGACCCGCACGAACAAGGACTTTCCATGGACTTCAATCCTCGGTGTCACGCCGCGCCCGGCGTATTCGCAGCCGCTGTGCTACTGACCGCCGTTACCGGATTACTCAGCACCACCAGCCAGGCCCAGACGAGCGAAGCATCCGCCCAAGGTGAGGCGCTCAGCCCTGAAGCCACTTCCTCGAAAAAAGGTGTCTACCTGTCCGACTGGTACAACCAGGACCTGACGATCATCGGCAGCAAGGACATCAGCTTCGGCCCGCAACCCGTCGACGACGTCTATCTGGAATACGAATATTTCGGACGCAAGGGGCCGTTCGAGCTGTATGGCTATATCGACATCCCAAAGATCTTCGATATCGGCAACAGCCACGACAAAGGCGTGTGGGATCACGGCTCGCCGGTGTTCATGGAGCATGAACCGCGTATTTCCATCGACTACATGACTGGCCGCAGCCTGGCCATCGGGCCATTCAAGGAGTGGTATGTGGCGTTCGACTGGATCTACGATCACGGCAGCAATAGCGCCAATCGCGCGAACACCTTGTACAGCGGCCTGGGCACCGACATCGATACCCATTCGCGGGTCAACCTGTCGGCCAACTTCTACGGGCGTTATCAATGGGAAAACTACGGCGCCAGCAATGAATATTCCTGGGATGGCTATCGCGCCCAACTCAAATATATCGTGCCGATCAGCCAGTTCAGCAACGGCGCGTCGCTGACTTACATCGGTTTTACCAACTTCGATTTCGGTTCAGACCTGCACAAGGACAACCCGGCCCGCACCGCCAATGCCACAGTCGCCACCAACGTCTTGCTGTATTCGTTCACGCACCTGCGCTTCACCCTGGTGGGCCGTTACTTTCACAACGGCGGCAACTGGCAGGACGGCAGTGAGCTTAACTTTGGCGACGGTAACTTCCGCGCCCGCTCCGATGGGTGGGGATACTACGCGGGTGTCGGCTATCAATTCTGAGCCCCTGCTCGCCCTTTTCTAATCCATGGAGGTAACGATTCATGACCAATCGCCTGCTTGCTTCAATCGGTTTGGCCCTGTTCTGCTCAACCGCCGGGGCCACACCGCCGCTTCAACCCAAAGTGCTGCTGATCACGATGTTCGCTCCCGAAGCGCAGAACTGGATCGAACGCCTGCAACTCAAGAATGAGATCCGCGTACCAGGGCTGTCCGCCGAGTATCCAACGATCCGCTGCAATGCCGAGCGGGTTTGCCTGCTGATCACCGGCATGGGCCAGACCAACGCCGCGGCCTCGACACTGGCTCTGGCGCTCTCGCCAGCCGTCGACCTGCGCAAAAGCTATTTCCTGGTGGCCGGGATCGCCGGGATCAACCCGCACCATGGCACCCTCGGTACGACTGCCTGGGCCCATTACCTGGTGGAATTCGGCACCCAATGGGAGCTTGATTCGCGCGATGTACCCAAGGATTGGCCCACCGGCTACCTGGGCATCAACACCAAGGGGCCGAATGAAAAGCCGCCGCTGGACTACAAGACCGAAGTCTTCGAACTCAACCCGGCCCTGCAAGCCAAGGCATTTGCGCTCAGCCAGAAAGTGGCCCTGACTGAAAGCAAGGAGTCAGCCGCCTGGCGTTTGAAATATCCGTATGCACCGGCCAACCAGCCACCGGTGGTGACCCGCTGCGACACCCTGGCCGGCAACACCTGGTTCTCCGGTACGCGCCTGAGCGAACGCGCCGAGGTCTGGACCCGCCTGCTCACGGATAACAAAGGCGTCTACTGCACCACCCAACAGGAGGACAACTCCACCTACGAGGCCTTGCTGCGAGCCAGTCGTGAAGGTCGGGTCGATATCAACCGGCTGGCCGTACTGCGGGCCGGGTCCGACTTCGATCGTCCCGAACCCGGCGGCAACGAAGTGGACAACCTGCTCAAATACGCTGACCAGGGCGCGTTCGTTCCTGCACTGGAAAACCTCTTCCGCACCGGCAACCCGGTGGTGCAGGACATCGTGAAAAACTGGTCGGTGTGGGAAAACGGTGTGCCTGCTTTGTGATCTGTCGAAGCTCACACCACAGGAAATGTGCAGGGGTGGTGAGCTAGTTTCCATAGCTCACCCGATGGAATTTTCCATTCCAGGCAGGATCACTTGAACATCCACCGAGCGTCCCCAGGAGACCGACGATGCACATGCCCCTTGCTGCCGACAGCACTCACTTCTATTACGGCCTGGACGCGCTACTTGGGCACCAGACCCAAAATGCCACTTGCCAGTTCGACGTCAAACGCTTCGACGACGCCGAACCGCCATGGTTCGTACTGCACGTACACCCACCGATGCCGGACGACCTGGATAAAGCCCAGATCGTAGTATTCAGCGCCGAAGGCCGGCAAACCAGTGGCATCGTCCGAAGCACCGAGCGCCTGGACGATGGCAGCCTGCGACTGAATGTCGAAAGCAACTGAGCCCTTCAGGCCTGCTGCACACTGCTGCGATACATGAACACCAGCGCCAAGGCCAGGCAGGCCATGGCCAGGATCCGGCTACCGGACAACCCGATGGCCGGGTTGCCCAGCCAGCCGAAGTTGTCGATCAACATACCCATGCCCAATTGCCCGACGATCACCGCCACCGTCGCCACGCCCGTCCCGACCCGCGGCACCGCACCGACCATCACCATCATGTAGACGACGCCGAACAACGCACCGCTGAGCTGCCATTTCGGCACATCCAGCAAGGTGACCGCGTGGGCCGGTTCGAAAAATACGATCAGCAACCCGGTGACCACAGCGCCCACAGCAAAGGTCAGCAGGCTGCTGCGCAGCACACCGACCGTCTGGCCCAGGCGGCCGTTGATAGCCGCCTGGACACTCAGCACCGCACCCGCAGCGACCACCACCAGCAATAAAATGAACAGACTCATATTCAACCTCGGGCAATCAGGACAAGGGCTACGACTATCAGTGCCAACGCCAGCCAACGTTCGCCGTTGACCCGTTTGCGGCTCGCACCGAACCAGCCGAAATGGTCGATCAAGACACTTTTGCCCACCTGGCCGGAAAGGATCGCGACCATGGTCATGGCGATGCCGATGTGGGGCGTGGCGAGCGTCAGCACCACCACGTAGATGGGCCCCAGGAAACCGCCGATCAGTTGCCAGCGTGGCAGTTCATTCAGCGCCGGACCTTGTTGCCGACCGCTGAGCAGTAACAGCAGGAAGAGAATCGCCGAGCCGACGCCAAAGATACTCAGGGTGGCCCACAAATGCCCGACCTGGCTCCCAAGCGGCCCCAGCAGGCCGGCCTCTACCGACAAGCCCATGCCGGCCAGGATCACCACGGGCAACAATAGCCAGCGCAAGAACGACCGTGGTTGGGCAGCCGTCACCGGACCGGCTTCGTTCAATGAGGAAACCTGCATGCTCAGAACCTGTTTGGAAAAGGATGGCCGGCATTATCGGCTGGTGCCCCTGTGCGATAAATGGGAGTATCCCGACAACACTTTTGCGCAATACGCACAGGACCGCCACCCCATGCACGGCCTCAATGAACTCGGCTTCAAGGCGCTTCGCTTGTTTGTCGCGGTGCTCGATCACGGCAGTTTCTCGGAGGTGGCCCGGCGCGAAGGCTTGGCTCCGTCATCGATTTCCCGGCAGATCCAACTGATGGAGCAGGCCCTGAACCAGCAATTGCTTTACAGGCACACCCGCGCCGTGTCCCCCACCGAAGCCGGCCGCCTACTGGGGCATCATGCTCGGCTGCTACTGGTGCAATTGGAGGAAGCCGAACAAGCCTTGCAGGAACAGCACAGCGAGCCCTCCGGACTGGTGCGGATCAACGCCCCGGTGGTATTCGGCCAGCGCCACCTGACCCCGTGGCTGGGCCAGTTGTGCGAACGCTACCCAAAGCTGCAATTGGAGATCCAGCAGACCGACAGTTACGTCGACCCACTGCAGGAAGGCGCCGACCTGCTGTTTCGGATCGGCCCGCTGCATGACTCAGGCATGCAGGCGCGGGTCGTCGCCCCCCATCGTTTTCAGATCGCGGCCAGCCCCGCCTACCTGGCTCGCCACGGCGTGCCGCTCAAACCCCAGGATCTGGCGGCCCATCAATGCCTGGCCTACAAAGGCGTGACCGGCCAGCAGCGCTGGTTCTTCCGCCGCCCTGGCCAGGCCTGGACGCCCTACAGCGTCAAGGGCCCGATCACCGGCAACCACGCCGACACCTTGACCCAGGCCGCCGAACAAGGCCTGGGGTTGGTGATGTTTCCATCCTGGCTGATCGGCGAAGCGCTGCGCAATGGCACGCTGCTCCCGGTATTGCAGGATTACCAGGCCTCCAACAGCCTCGAACCCCAGCAGATCGCCATTCTCTGGCCGGGCAGCCGACGCCTGTCGGTGAAGGTGCGCACGGTCATCGATTTTTTCCTGGAGTGTTTTGGCGAAGTGCCCTATTGGGATCGCTGAGCGCACTGTTAGGCTCAGTCGAACTTGACCAGGTTCAGCACCGGCAGAGGGCCGCCCGGGAACTGGGTCAAGCGTGCGCCTACACTCAGGGGCCCCAGGTCCACGGCGAAGAATCCCAAGCGCTCGATCAACTGCGCGACCTCATCGCGTGCCTGCACGTCGTCACCGCTCAGGAACAGCACCCGCTTGCCGCCTTCGGACGTCGGATCTGCCTCCAGCAGGCGCGCCAGCAAGTGATTGAAGGCCTTGACCACCCGTGCGCCCGGCACCCACTCACTGAACACCTCGGTGGAAGCCCGGCCCTGCAGATCAACCGCCTCGAACTCCGGGACTTTGATTGCATTGTTGGCATCGATCACGATGCGCCCGGCAAAGTCCGGCAAACCACTCAACGCCTCCGGCAGCCTCGACCAATTAACGGCCACCAACACCATCGGCTGGGCCGCGGCTTGCTGCACGGTGCCGGCACGCACGGTGGGCCCCAGATCGGCGACCAGCCCGGCCAGGCTGTCCGGGCCACGGCTGTTGGCAATCACCACGTTGATGTTCTGGCGGGCCAGGGCGCGGGCGAAAGCACTGCCAATGGCGCCGGCGCCGATGATGCCAATGGTTTCGATACTCATGTCGTCTGTCCTCAAAGGTTGGGATAAGCCTGGCGGTGATGTCCGCCGTTGGGGTGCATATTGCTCTTGTCATTCCCGCCTGATTAGCCGGTAATAGCTTGAATCATTTTCAAGCATTGCTATCAGGCAGAACGCCATGGAAACCCTCGCCAACCTTGAATGCTTCGCCCGCAGTGCCGAGACGGGGAGTTTTTCCGCTGCCGCCAGATTGCTGGGCCTGACGCCTGCCGCCGTCAGCCGCAACGTAGCGATGCTCGAGCGCAACCTGGGCGTGCGCCTGTTCCAGCGCTCGACCCGAAAATTGTCCCTGACCGAAAACGGCGAACACTTCCTGGCCAGTATCGGCGCTCACCTCGAAGCCTTGCAGACGGCCATCGGCGCCGTGACCACGGAACGGGGTGAACCGGCCGGGGTATTGCGAGTGAGCCTGTCACCGAGTTTCGGCATCGGGCATGTGTTGCCGCTGATGCCGCAATTCCTGGCTCGCTATCCGCTGATCCGGCCACAATGGCATTTCGAAAACCGCCGGGTAGACCTGATCGCCGAAGGCTTCGACGCGGCGATTGGCGGCGGCTTCGAACTGACGCCCGGCGTCGTCTCGCGCACCTTGGCACCGGCCCATCTGATCGCGGTGGCAAGTCCTGCCTACCTGGTTACACACCCCCGGCCCGCGCATCCAGAAGACCTGGCCCACTTCGATAACATCGTGCTGCGCTCGAGCCTGACCGGTCGCGTGCGCCAGGCCGTGATGCGCAACGCTGCCGGGCTTGAATCGGCGCTGCGGCTGCCCGAATCCATCGTCCTCAACGACCCCGTCGCCATGCGCGAAGCCACCCTGCTGGGCCTGGGTATCTCACTGTTGACGGTGCCGGACGTGCTGCCCTGGCTGGAACGGGGCGAATTGGTGCGGTTACTGCCGGACTGGTACATGGACCTTGGCGCAATCTCCTTGTATTACCCCAGCCGCACATTGATGCCCGCCAAGACCCGGGGCTTTATTGACTTCATCACTGAACATTTCGAACGCGAAGGGCTGGCCAAGCGTTTCTGCGCGCTGGAATCCAGTGCAGCGCCCATGGGATGATCAGCCTCCGAGCACGACCCTCCGTGGAGCGTTTTAATGTCATTGCTGAGTAAACAAGCCACCGCCCTGTTGCTGGCGGCCATCACCAGCCTGGTCGTGGTACCTGCCCATGCCGCTCCGGCCAAAACCGCTGGCGATGCACCGGCACAGAAGGTTTCGATGCTGGGTGGCAAGCTTAACTTCACCCTGCCCAAGGGTTTCACGGCGACGCCGCTGCCCGCCGGTGAACTGACCCAGGGCACGGCCGGGGCAACGGGCACGATGTACAGCAATGCCGCCAGCAGAACCGTGGTGATCACCGCTGAAAACACCATCGTCAACGGCGCGAATGTGAAGGACAACGACAATGCCTTTCTCGATACCACCTTCGCCGACTTCGCCGTTCAGAAAACCAAGGCCCTGCCGGACGCCAAGATCCTCGGCGAAAAAAGCCTGACCCAGAAAGGCACCGGCCTGGGTCTGCGCCAGCTCGATACCAGCGCCACCCAGGGCGGCGGGCCAACCCTGGACACCACGTTGATAGGCGCCTCCGGCACGCGCATGGCGGTGGTGCAGATCATCTCCCGGGCCAGCGACAAGACCGGTCATGAAGCGTTGGTGAAACAGATCGCCAGTGGTCAGTGACGGGCACCGCATAGCCCTCAATCGCGAGCAAGCTCGCTCCCACAGGGATTTACAGCGGGTCAGGGGTTGAGTCGCTCCAGCCAGGCTCGCAGGTCCTGCACCTCCTGCGCACTGATGCTGTGGCCCAGGCCCAGGTAGGCATGGAATTCCGGTTCCAGCGCCAGGGTCTTCAGGAATGTGTTGGCCTCGGTGCCATCGTGGTAGGGAATGATCGGGTCTGCCGTACCGTGGCCGATGAATATCGCCAGTGCCCGTCGCGACTCGTCGGGCGTCAGTTCTGCCCGCAGCACCGACAGGACACGCCCACCCATCGCGGCAATGCCGCCGACAGCTTCGGGGTGTCGCAGGGCCACCTCGTAGCTCATCATCGCCCCCTGGCTGAACCCCACCAGATAGACCTTGCTCGCGTCGGTCGAATATTTGGCCCGGGCCTTGTCGATGAAATCCAGCAGCACCTGGCCGCTGGCCTTCAGGTCCGAGGCGTCACCGTCATAGGCGCCCTCGCCCTTTTTGGCGAACCACTGGTAACGGTCCTGCTCCATGCTCTTCGGCGCCCGCACCGAGAGGTAGTTGTAATCCCGGGGCAGTTCGTCCTTGAGTTCGAACAGGTCCTGTTCGTTGCTGCCGGAGCCGTGCAGGAAGATCACCAGCGGGCGGTTACCGGCTTGCCCATCGACTTGGGCCAGGTAGTTGAGCGGCAAGTCCGTGTGCAGCGAGGGTTGGGCCTGCAACCCGGACGAGACCAGCAACAGAAACAGGGTGAGCGCTTTAAACATCAATCTTCCTCCATCGTTCGATAGCCGCACAGCAGACACGGTGCCGGCGGTAGACAGCGGTTATCAGTGGTTGCTCAATTCGATCCGACACTGCGCTATGATCAGCGGCGACCATCGACAAGCGAGTCAGAAAAAGTGCGTCCATTACCACGGATTGGTGTTGGCCTCAGGGCCCCTCATTATCAAGCGTTCCTGGAGGGCCATCCCGCCGTCGACTGGCTTGAGGTTCATACGGAGAACTACTTGGGGCCTGGCGGCAAGGACCTGCATGTTCTGCGATGCCTGGCGCAAAGATATCCCATCAGCCTACATGGCGTCGGACTGGGCATCGGCTCGGTCCATGGTTTTTCCAGCGCCCATGTCGAACGCATACGACGCCTGGCTGCGGACGTAAATCCGTTCCTGGTATCCGAGCATTTGAGTTGGGGGGCGATTGAAGGACGATGCCTCAACGACCTGCTGCCGCTACCCCTGGTTGAAGCTTCGCTGGACCTGGTCTGTGACCGGGTCGACCAGGTCCAGGATACGTTGGGCCAACAGTTGTTGCTCGAAAACATCTCCACCAGCTTGCGCTACCACGGCGATACCCTGGGCGAAACCCAGTTCCTCGCCGAAGTGGTGGCACGCACCGGAAGTGCAGTGCTACTCGACCTCAATAACCTCCACGTCAATCAGTACAACCATGGTGAATGCGCACTCGCCGCCCTGGAGGCTCTGGATAAATCGGCTGTTCGCGAATTTCATCTGGCGGGCCATAGCCAGGAAGAGGACCTGTTGATCGACGATCATGGCAGCGCGGTGGCGGAACCGGTCTGGGCACTGTATCGCAATGCCTTGCGCCGGTTTGGCCCGGTACCGGTACTGGTTGAATGGGACACACGCCTGCCGCCGCTGGGCGAGTTGCTCGATCAGGTCGAGATCGCTCGGACGATTGCCCGGGAGGTGTTGCATGACACGTGAAGAGTTGGCCGCGCTGCAGATCAGCTTTACCCAGGCGCTGGATAGTTCATCATCGCCCTCTGTCCTGCCACAAGGATGGTTGGAGACGGCAAGCGCTGGCGACCGGCGACGCTTCGCACGCTATCGCAGCGGGCTGTGGCGGCATCAGGAGCAGTCGTTGGCCTTGACCTATCCCGTCATCAAGGCGCTGGTGGGCGATCATTTTTTTCGCTCGCTCGCCTATGACTATGGGCGGCGCTATCCGTCGCGACATCCAGACCTGGGCATGTTCGGCGAGCGCCTGCCGACTTTCCTCGATCAATATCCTTCCGTAGCGCCCTACCCATATTTTGCGGCGGTGGCCTCATTGGAATGGGCCCTCCACCTTGCCTCTCATGCCCGAAAAGCCACGGCACTCGATCCTCGGGCACTGGCCACAATGAGCAGCGCCGAGCTGGATATCCAACGATTCACCTTGTCGCCGGGCTGTGGACTGCTGCCCTGCGAATGGCCGGTGGTCAAGATATGGGCCGCCCATCGCCAGCAGAACCAGCCTCTACCGTCGGTGAACCGCCACGCCTGCACCGCTCTCGTCTATCGAAACGGCTGGAGCGTCGAAGCACGCGAGGTCGAGTCCTGGGAAGCCGCGGCGCTGGAGCGCTTGGCGCAGGGCACGACCCTGGGCGAAGCGTTGATCGCCGCCCAGGAGCGTTACAGCGCGCTGGGTCAGCCCCAACTGGTCGATAGCGCTACCCTGGTCACCCGCTGGTTGAATGATGGCCTGCTGACTGCCGTTCCCTGAGCCCTGCCAAAACACTTGTATCGGGCAATTCTGTCTCCGTGGTCGCGTACTGCTGGGGCCGACCCCCCATTGTAGACAGCCGGCGACATCCTGTTACATCTTGAATCATTTTATAAGCTTATATCGATTAGAAATATTCTGGTCGTGGGCTACAAATAGAAAGCACCTTGCAAACTCCCCAGCAATAGATTCGATTTCGCGGTGAAGATACGACGGGCACATAGCACTTTCGATAGACAACGAGTGCTGTGTAACCTGACAGGAACGGATTCCGAACAAGTCGCCAGACGCGGCCTGTACCAAAAGGGAGCGGTAAATGTATCCAAACAGTTACTTGAGCGAATCAACTCCGCGCACACGGCGTCCTCTTATCGCTGTTTGCCCCTCGACCTTCATGACTCCCTGCATACGAAGTTCCGGCACGACTTGCTGGTCAAGTTCGCTTGTCGCGGGCACCGTTAAAAACCCATTTAAAAATCAAATAATCCGCTGAACGCCTGATACATGTTTACAGACTGACTGTAATACGGTCCGTTCGTGTGTGCGAAAGACTCATAAAAATTAATGACTGTATAAAACCTTGACCGGGAACTTGCGTGATGAATCTAAAGGATATTCTGGTAGCCACCGCGTTGGCCTCCATCAGCAGTGCTTCGCTGGCCGATGTGGCAACTGATAAAACAGCAGAGACCGAGGTTTGCTACGGCGTAGCCAAGGCAGGTCATAACGATTGCTCCGACAGCAGTTGCCTGCACGACTGCTCGGAAATGAGCAAGGTCGACAACGATCCACTTGAGTGGGTCGCTGTGCCCAAAGGCACCTGCACGCAGATGGGCGGCGTCGTCAAAGCCCAGCCAGACGCCTGCCCGTTCGACGAACCCGCTGTCGCTGCGACCGTTGACGTTGGCGCTGGGGAACGGCTCTTCAACGCCGGCGATCATGCCCGCGGCATCGTAGCCTGCTCTTCCTGCCACGGCACGGCTGGCGCCTCTGAAAACGCCGAGTACCCAAAACTGGCAGGTCAGTTTGCCAAGTATGTGGAAACACAACTGCGAGCCTTCCGTGATGCCTCGCGTCCATCTCCTGTGATGGTGACTGTGGCCAAGTCCCTCAGCGACCAGGACATCGCCAACGTGGCGCAATATCTGGTCCAGTCTTCGGGCACGGCGCAGCCTCAACCGGGGGTTGTCGCGTCCTCCACAGCACTCATTCATCAAGAAGTGAAGTCGGGCAGCGTGCCTAACTGAATTCACCGTGCTCCTATATACATTTCATTAACCGCTTCAGGCGCCGATAGAGCAGCGTAGAACAATACGCGCTCAACAATAGCGCTTGGCCTGGTTATGCTCGGGACAAAAAACTGCAATTAAAAAATTTGCAGTACGTACACTTTCGCCTTTGAAAAGTACTGAATAAATAAATAAACCAGCACCTTGATTTAAGATAAATATTAAGTATTGTCAGTCTATGGACGCAGCCATCTGAAAGGGACGACACCAAATGTCAAGTAACATTGTGGATTATGACTTTGCTGACATTCCATTAAAGTCATTGATTGCCCATTCTTCTCAGGGCCAACGTCTGAAACCATTACTGTCGCTGCGATATGCCTTTCGAAGTGATGAATTCTGGCGCGACCTGGATCATTGGAAAGACATTGATGCCCAGTTGTTTCTGAATCATCTGTGGCAAGAAAAAAATGCCATTACCAGCGTTGGTGCACTGGGTGCATTGATCAAGAACAGAATCAGTGCCGCGTTCCTGAGAGACCTTGAAGAAGGTCATCAGATGGCTCCGATGTCTATCCGGCTGACGCCCTATATCCTCTCGCTGATTGACTGGGACAACCCTTACCTGGACCCGTTGCGGCGCCAGTTCCTGCCCCTGGCCTCGGAGATATCCATCGATCATCCCATGGTGAAGCTTGACCCCATGGGCGAGCAGGATGATTCACCGGCCCCGGGGCTGACCCACCGCTACCCGGATCGCGTGTTGTTCCTGGCGACCAATGTCTGTCCGGTCTACTGCCGGTATTGCACCCGCAGCTATGCGGTGGGGCTGGACACCGATGCGGTGACCAAGAAGAAGATCAACGCCCCCGGCGAGCGCTGGGAGCCTGCCCTGCGCTACATAGAAGCCAATTGCAGTGTCGAGGACGTAGTGATCTCGGGCGGCGATGCCTATCGACTCAAGGCCCGGCAGATCACCGAGATCGGTGAACGACTGCTGGACGTTCCCCATGTACGACGCATGCGTTTCGCCACCAAGGGGTTGGCGGTACTGCCGATGAAGATCCAGAGCGATCACGACTGGACCGATGCCATTTCGCGCTTGTCGGACCGGGCGAGGAAGATGCACAAGTCCATTGCGATACACACTCATTTCAACCATCCGAACGAAATAACGGCGATCACCGCCAAGGCCTTGGAAATGCTCTATGAGCGTGGCGTCGAGGTCAGGAACCAGGCCGTCATCCTCAAAGGCGTCAATGACAACCCGCAGACCATGCACCGTTTGAACGAATGCCTTGCCTACCTGAACGTGCGTCCCTACTACTGTTTTCAAGGGGACATGATTCGTGGTGTCGAGGCACTCAGAACCAGCCTTTGCGATTCGATCGCCCTGGAAAAATCCACCCGTGGCCTGATTGCCGGGCATAACACGCCGCATTTCATCGTGGATCTGCCCGGCGGTGGCGGCAAGCGCGATATCCATAGCTACGACTACTACGACCAATACCTGGGTATCGCCGCCTATCGCGCGCCGGCCGTAAAGGAGGACAAGGTTTTTCTTTACTGCGACCCGCTCCATACCCTGACCGCAGACGCCCAAGCCCTCTGGATGAATCCGGCGACGCGGACACAGTTGCTCGAAGATGTACTGAAATCCGTCAAATAAGTGTTCAACCACCGTGAATGGAAGCATAGAAATGAGCGAAACCAACAAGATTGACTGGGTCCACCATACGTCCTACGTCCACGCCATTGAGCAATCCAAATCGACTGGCAAGCCGATACTGATTTATTTCCATAGCCAGTCCTGTAATGGCTGTAATCGCTTGGTGGACAGCGTTTTCAACGACCCCCAGCTTATCGGTGCGGTCAATGAGTCAACGATTCCGGTGTGGGTTGAAGTAGAGAACTCCCAACCCGATCCACGCATCTCCGAGTTGGTCGGGAGCCACATCTTCATCATGTCGCCGGTTCTCCAACTCATATCCAGCGACGGTGACATCTACCATAAATTCCTCGGCGCTCCGCTCCATACCCGACTCGACCTGGGGTACTGCCGTGTGCATCACGACGTCGAGGGTGATATCGATGCCAGCGAAACCGTTTCCCAACTCTCGGTAGGCCTGGCCAAGCAGGCCATGGCCAGCTTCAACTATTCCATCGCCGAATCGAAATTGCGAAAGGCGCTGAACGCCAGCAGTACGGCCAGCGTGGCGGTGCGGGAAGCGGCGTATTGGCTGCCTATTGTGCAGGCCCGTGGACAATACCCTGAAGACAGCTTGTCCGAAGATGGCATCGCGCAGACAGCCATTGCCCGCGAAGTGCGCCGCTTCTGCAATACGCTGATCCAGGTGCCGGACCATGAACTGATGGCCGACTGGCCGGGCGTCCAGGGCGAAGGCGGCTGGGCCCATTACACTGACTGCCTGCGTGAGTTGTGCCTGGGCATCTACCAGATGCTGCTGGATGTCGCGACCGAAACGGCGCACAAGCGCGCGGCACAAGGCCGCGGATTGACCCGTGCGCAAATGATCATCCGGGACTGGCAGATTTCCTTCCGAGACCTGCAAGCCAGCCTCATCGGTCTCAAGGGGTCCGAATACGATCAGCAGCACCTGCATCAGAATTACACCCTCGGCAAGCAGCGGACGATTCGCAACAACATCGTCCACTGCGTCATGGCCGAGTTCTGGGCGCACTCCCCTGCTATCCGTTCTACCCTGGAAGCCAGCCGGACGGGCATCCGCCACTCCCAGGACGTCAGCCCGGCGCTGCTCAACTGGAAGATACATGGCCCGGCCCCCTACAACTTCGGCAGCATCCAGTCGTTGCTGACCCTCTGGGAAAAACGCCACCAACAGCTGGTGGAGGAGTTCTCCGGGATCACCGACGCCGAACTCGACGCCTCGCTGAACTGGTGGGAAGACTCGCCTGTCTCGGTGAAATTCCGTCTTTGCCGACTGGGTTGGCACTTCCACGATCATGCCGCGGTCGTCGAAACCATTTGCCAGCGAATCGGCCATGAACGATCGGAAACCGAACTGCTCGCCAAGCTCCTGTTCAACGCACTGGGTCGCGCCGAGGGTGAAATGGTGGGCCTGTCGCGAGACGAGCAGCAAGCGCTTTTCGCCAGCGCCGCCAGCCAACTGAAAACCCGCAGCGATGAGCTTGCCCGCGTCTACGAGGGCTACCTCTACAAGCGCGAAAACGCCTCCTACGCCACGTCGAATACTCAGCCAGTAGCCGCGGCCGTGTAATGAAAAAATGCGGCGCGCAATGCGCGCCGCTTCAAGGATGGAATGCGTGATGAATATTCTGCAGCAGATGTTTGGCGACCAAACCGAGGTGTTCCTCGACACGTGCTGGCCCAAGCGCTCATACGTCGCCGACGGTGCAATGAGCCGCTTTACGCAATTGTCGGCCCTGGAAGAATTCCAGGACATTCGAAAGCTGTTCAATGCGCTGCCTGGGCCCGTCGACCTGCTCTTTCCAGGTGGCAAGCGTATTACCGTGGCCAGGTCCGCCGATGCCCTCGCTCCGTACAACGATGGCGCCGCGATGGTCTATATGAAGGATCTGGAAGCGCTCCCGGCGATATCCCTGGCCTGCGATGAACTGGCGAAGATACTCGACATCCCAAGGCACTATGTCAGCTGCGAGGCGTTCGCGGCCAACCATGGCGTGGAAGTGGCGACGCACTTCGATCATGAAACCAACTTCATGATCCAGATCAAGGGCGAGAAGACCTGGAGGTTCGCCGAAAACACTTCGCTACCAGATCCCATCTATCCATTTTTCCCGAATAACCCGAACCGCTTCTACCAGGAAGGTACGCATCCCTACACCGGCGCCAAATTGCCGCTGACGATGCCCGAAGGCCACGAGGAGCGGCTGGTCAAACCCGGCACCACGACGTTCATGCCCCGGGGTTATTGGCATGCCACGGTGGCCCACGAAGAGTCCTTTTCCATCGGTTTCGTGATCAACCCGCCGACTGTTGCCGACATCATTACCTATGCACTGCTGGACCGTTTGCATGGGGACGAACGACTCAGGGCTCACCCGCTCGATACGCTGTCGGAGTCTGCACTCCAGCGCATCCTGGGCGATATACAGAGCGGCCTGGACGAAGTCGCGAAGTTGTCCAGGACATTGCCGGCAGAAGCGCTGCTCCAACGCTACAAGCAATCGAGGAAAGGGAACATTCGCACACTTACCTCCCTATGACCGCTTTCTTGATTGGAATCCGTACCATGCGCACTGCACAAGCTCTGTTTGTGGGGATCACGGCGTTGATGCTTGTCAACGTGATCGATGGGCTCAAGGAGGTGTATTTCGGGATCCTGCTGCAACGCCTCGACAGTGTCATCGCGACATTCGTGTTATTCGCCGTCGCCTGGCCTGTGTTCTTTCTCGGCTACATGGCCCGGAAACGCTCGACGCCTGCCCTGCTTTCGAATCCGGAAAAAAAGGCCTCCATCCGACGTTGCCTGCTGATGTTGAACGTCAGCTCCGCCGCACTCTGGATCTCCTTTCTGCTGGCATTGAAATGGGTGGAGCCGGCCATCGTCAGTGCGCTGGTGGGCGGGGTCGGGATAATTTCGACGCTCGTGCTGAACAAGCTGTTGCGTCCGACCGCGATCATGATCCGGGCCGACTATATAGCCGCCCTTGTCATCGCACTGGCCAGCGTCTACCTGGGGTGGGTCTCGATGGACGGACGCACCGCCGTCAGGGATGAGTTCGACAGCGACCAGGTGCTGCTGGGCTACCTGATGATGCTCGTGTGCGGTGTCGCGATGGCATTGACCAGCATTCTCTCGAAGGTCGTCGCGGATCACGGGGCGTCGAGTCACTATCTCTATGCCCATCGGTTCTATCTCTTGCTGGCGGTTACCGGCATCTACACCTCTTTGAACCTGAGCGAGATCGCCGCCGTCATCGATCATCTCGACGCCTTGGTCCTGCTGGCGTTCGTTGGCGTGATCCTGCCCTTGTTATTGCTGCAGGAAGGGATAAAGCGCTGCGAACCCGTCACCACGGAAGCCATCCTGGCGGCCGCTCCCTTGTTCACCATCATTTTTCAAACCGTTGATTCGAGACTGGCCTTTTCAGTGTTCAGTTTCGCGGGAGTGGCCCTGATCTGCCTGGCCGCAACCTACAACGGCTATTGCCACCTTAGTCGCCTTTCAGTCGAAGGAGTTAGAACATGAAATACGCGGTGATCGTCGATGCCTACTCGACCGGGGCAAGCCTTGCGGACGAACTCAAGTTGTATGGAATAACCTGCATCCATGTGCAGACATCCGCCGAAATTCTCGAATATGACGTGGACAGCTACAAGCCAGAGGATTTCCAGCAGCGGTTTGTCGCGACGCAAGATCTCAAGGCGCTGACGGACAAATTGGCTGAATTCGAACCGGCGTTCATCATTCCCGGATGCGAGTCCGGCGTTGAGCTGGCCGACCAGCTCAGCGAGTTGATGGGCACGCCTGGCAACGGCACGGCGCTGTCAGCCTGCCGCCGGGATAAATGGCACATGGCCAAGCGGCTGCATCAGATGGATATCCCGGCGGCACGGGTCGCCTTGATTCACCAGATGAGTGAGGTCGAGGCCGCGATCGAGACGATCGACGGCTGGCCGGTGGTCATTAAGCCGGTCAACAGCGCCGGGGCGGACGGTATTCATTTCTGCTACGAGATGGTGCAGGTGCGTCACGCGGTGGACAAGGAGCTGGGCCGACTCAACGAAATGGGGCTCATCAACGACACGCTGCTGGCGATGGAATACCTGGCTGGCCAGCAGTACCTGGTACAGGCTGTTTCCCGCGACGGTGAACATTTCGTCTTCGAGATCTGGCGCGACAATCGCAAGCCCGTTCCAGGCGCCGGGGTGGTCAACGATCGTGAGGTGCTGATCGACCTGCTCTCGGAAGAAGCGGCTCCCATCATCGCTTATGTTCACCAGTGCCTGAATGCATTCGGCGTCAACATCGGCCCCTCGTTCCTGGAAGTAATGGTGACGGCCAACGGACCGATGCTGATCGAGTGGGCAGCCCGGATGATGGGGACCCAGGAGCTCAGCGCGATGACTCGCGTGCGCGGCGTCAACGCCGTCAATCTCTGCGCGGCCTGCTATGCCGATCCCGAGGTGTTCTATTCGATGCTGGATAAAGTCAACCGATCGAACGCGACGTGCGAAGTCATCGGGATGATCAACAGCGTCGCCGGCCAGGTGATCCATCGCCGTTGGCTCGATGAACTGAGCGCCAGGCCAAGTTTCTTCAAGATGATCAGGGCCCCTGAAATTGGCGACAGCGTCGCGCCTACCATCGGCATCTCGACGAACTACGGCTTTATCTATCTGGTTCACGAAGACCCCGCGGTTACCTATGCCGATTACCTGTGGATCCGGGAAAAGGAGGCCGAGGCCACCGGCTTTTTCGACGTGCAACTCAGCCAGGAAGCTGTCGCGCAAGCCTGCTGACTTTGATCGGGATGGAGCGGACTCAATGAAGCTATATGTGGATCATCAATGCACGTCGCCCTTTGCCATGTGCGCGTTCGTAGCGCTCAAGGAGTGCCGGTTCGATTTTGACCTGCACTACCTCGACCTCTCCCAAGGCGATCACCAGCGGCCGCCATTTACCGGGATCTCGCTCACCCACCGCGTTCCGACGCTGGTGGACGGGACGTTTTCGCTGGCTGAATCGTCCGCCATCGCCGAATACCTGAACGACATTGCGCCGGGCGCCCGCTTGTTCCCGGTTGACGTTCAGGCCCGCGCCCAAGCCCGGCAGGTCCAGGCCTGGCTGAGGAGCGACTTCTTCAACCTGCGCGGCAACCGGCCCACGGAGACCATCTTCATCGCACCGTCGCAGGAACCGCTGGGGCCATTGGCGATGGCCGATGCCCGGCGGCTGGTCGAGACCTTGTCCCATAGCCTTCGGGACGGGAGATCGTTTCTTTTCGACGATTGGAGCATCGCCGACGTCGATGCCGCCGGCATGTTGAACAGGCTCATCTACAACGGCGACCCGGTTCCCGAGACGTTGAAGCATTATGCGCTTCGGGCGTGGGATCGCGAGAGTGTCCATCAATGGCTGGATCTCGACCGACAGGGCAATACGACTTCCTCCGGGCGCTGAGCCCGGTTGGCCCGGGGCGTCAATGCCCCCTCAACGCAAGAGTTGGAAATGGAACTATTCAATACACTTGGAAGGACTGTCGTCCCCTTTATTCCGATCGTTGAAAACCATGTAGGCCTCTATGCCTGCGGCCCCACGGTCTACCACTATGCGCACATCGGGAATATGCGCACATACATCTTCGAAGATGTCCTGGCCAAGACCCTGCGTCATCAAGGGCTGGTGGTAAAGCACGTCATGAACATCACGGATGTCGGGCACCTGCAATCCGACGCCGACGCCGGCCATGACAAATTGATGGTGGGTGCCGCTCGCGAGAACAAGACCCCCTGGCAGGTCGCTCAATTCTACGAAGAAGCGTTTTTTCGTCACTGCGGCCTGTTGAATATTACCCGGCCTGACGTGGTCTGCCGGGCGACGCAGCATATTCCCGAAATCATCACGCTGATCGAACGCTTGCTGGAAAAAGGCGTGGCCTATGAAAGTGCCGGCAATGTCTATTTCAGCGTGGAAAAATTTCCTGCCTATCATGAACTTGGACAACTGGTGCTGGACGAGCAAAGAGCCACTGAGCGTGTCAGTCACGATCCATTGAAGCGGTCGCAAGCGGACTTCGCCTTATGGTTTTCGACCTCGAAGTTTCCTGGTCAGATCATGAAGTGGGAATCTCCCTGGGGCCTGGGATTTCCCGGCTGGCATATCGAGTGCTCAGCCATGGCAAGCAAGTACCTGGGTGAAAGGGTCGATATCCATTGCGGTGGTATCGATCATATCAACGTCCACCATTCCAACGAGATCGCGCAATCGGAATGCTGCTTCGGTCACCGTTGGGTCAACTACTGGTTCCACTGCGAGTTTCTCAACGTGGAGGCAGAGAAAATGTCCAAGTCCAGCGGGGAATTCCTCACTGTGGACTCGCTGGTCGACAGAGGCTACGACCCCTGCGCGTTCCGGTTGCTGGTCCTGGGCTCGCATTATCGCAGCGCCCTGGCTTTTTCATGGGAGGCCCTGGATGACGTCGCCACGGCATTGCAAAAAGCTCGGCGACGGATCAGCAGTGCCCTGGAGAACAACAGCCCTCCCGGCGAAGCTTTTTCAGCACTGCACGCCGCGTCCTATCGAAGGTTCTTCGCTGCGCTCGAAAAGGACCTGCACACGCCAAGCGCCATGGCTGAGTTCTGGTGGGTGATCAAGTCCAATGAACTGACTGAGTCGGAACGCATCGACCTGCTACGCAGTTTCAATGCGGTGCTGGACATCGGTTTATTCGACACTCAGGCCACCCGCCTGACATCGGAACAAAGCGACTTGATCGCGGCGCGTAACGTTGCCCGTAACGAAAGAAACTGGGCGGAATCCGATCGAATCAGGGATTTGCTGCTGGCCCAGGGCATCAGCCTCAGCGACCTGAAGGCCTGAACGGCCTCAGTCGCCACCACGAAGGAACGACAGTTTGAATATCGAGCGTATCAGGCAACAGTTTCCGATTTTCTCCCTGGCATCGGCGAGCAATAGCGTGTTTCTCGACAGCGCCGCCGGGACCCAGATGTGCAAGCGCGCCCTGGAGGCGAGCGTCGAGGCGGCGATTGAAAACAATGCCAACCTGGGCGGCCATTTCTCGACATCGGTCATTGCAGAAAAAGCCATCGGCCAGGCACGGTGCGCAGCAGCCGCACTGGTCAATGCCCACTGTGCCGAGGAAATCGTGTTCGGCCAGAACATGACGACGCTGACGTTTCATCTCTCTCGTTGCCTCGGCCGAAGCCTTGGCAAAGGCGACGAGATTGTCCTGACCCAGTCAGATCATGAAGCCAATATTTCGCCCTGGCTCGAATTGGCGAAAGACCTGGAACTGAAAATTCGCTGGCTGCCGTTCGATCCCCTTACCTACGGTTTCAGCACCGCCGACATGGAGTCGATCATTACGGAACGTACCAAGGTCGTCGCGTTGAGCTATGCGAACAACGTCACCGGCACGATCAATGATGTCGCCGCGGTTGCCGCACTGGCCAAGCGCAAAGGCGCAATGGTCTATGTCGATGCGGTTCAGTTCGCCCCCCATGGGGTGATCGATGTGCAGACCCTGGGGTGTGACTTCCTGGTGTGTTCCTCGCACAAACTCCACGGCCCCCATCACGCAATCCTCTGGGGTCGCCTGGCGTTGCTCGAAAGGCTCATGCCCTACAAACCTCGCCCCACTGCCGATAAGCCGCCCTATAAATTCGAAACCGGGAGCAAGAGCCGAGAGGCGATCGCCGGAATCCTGGGGGCCATCGATCATCTGGCATGGATCGGTCGCGAGTTCGGAGCGTGCGGCGAGCAGACTGGCAAGCGACAGCAGATTGTCGCGGGGATGCACGCCATCGTCGAATACGAGCAGCGGCTGGTGCAGTCAGCCCTGGAAGGATTGAGCAGCCTCAAGGGTGTTCATATCCACGGCTACCGAACGTCACATGAACGGGAGCGCCGGGTGCCGACCGTCTCCTTTACCCTGGAGTCGACACCCAGCGAAATGATTTCCCGGCACATGGCCGAACAAGGCATTCGTCTCTGGCATGGTCATCATTTCAGCCCGCAGACCGTTCGCGCCCTGGGCATTGACGAGCATGACGGCGTGGCCAGGATCAGCCTTGCGCAGTACACCTCTGAAGACGACGTTCATCGTTTCCTGTCGGCAATGGATGACCTCGTTCGAATCATGCCCTGAGCAAGCCACCGGACAGCGGATCGGCCAGCCTCAGCAATCGCAGCGAATGGCCTGGTCCGCCACGCGCTCCACTGAGCCGGTCAGGCGAAAGCCTTCATCGAGCCAACCCATGACGCCGCCGATCATTTCCTTCACCGGGTAACCCAAGGTTGCCAGACGCACCGCCGCCTTGTTCGCGCCATTGCAATGGGGGCCGGCGCAATACACCACGAACAGGGTGGTCTTGGCGTAGGCGGCCAGTGCCTGGGCGGTGATCGTGCGAGTTGGCAGGTTGATCGCCCCGGGTACATGGCCGCGCTCGTAGGCCAGTGGTCCGCGTACGTCCACCAACACAAAATCAACGTTGCCGACCTGTTGGCTGGCATGAACGTCGGAACAATCCGTTTCGAATGTCAGGCGACTACTGAAATGCTGCAGGGCGATATCGGACGGGGCAGCAGGCACTTCGCGAACCAGGCTGGTCATGGGTGTGTACTCCAGGATAGATAAGGCATGAAGAGACTTTATCCCCCTGGTGCTTACCGCTACAGTGGCGCACAAGACACTCTGTGGGAATTTTCCGCCAAATGCAGCCTACTCCTGGTCTGGTCGCGATCCTCGCCTACGACGGCCTGTGCACTTTCGAATTCGGTGTTGCCGTCGAGATCTTCGGATTGGAGCGACCGGAATTCGATTTCCCCTGGTACGTGCATCGGATCGTCGCGGTCGATGAAGGGCCGATGCGCGCCATGGGCGGCTTCCAGGTATTGGCCGATGGCGGCATGGAACTGCTCGAAACCGCTCGGACCATTGTCGTGCCAGGCTGGCGCAGCCGCAGCGAGCCACCGTCCCCGGCGTTGCTCGAGGCGCTGCGCAGGGCCCACGCCCGTGGTGCGCGCCTGCTGTCGATCTGCTCCGGTGCCTTCGTACTCGCCGCCGCCGGGCTGCTCGATGGCCTGGGCGCCACGACGCATTGGCGCTACACCGACGAACTGGCCGCAAGCTTTCCCGCCGTGCGGGTAGACCCGGATGTGCTGTATGTGGATTCAGGACAGGTCATCACCTCGGCGGGCAGCGCCGCCGGTATCGATGCCTGCTTGCACCTGGTGGCACGGGACTATGGTGTCCAGGTCGCCAACTCCGTGGCGCGCCGATTGGTGATGTCGCCGCAACGTACGGGCGGCCAGGCCCAGTTCATTCCCTCGCCGGTCAGCCGCACGCCACGCAGCGACCTGTCGAGCGTCATGCAATGGGCTCGCGAACGCCTGCATGAACCACTCGGCGTGCGCGAACTGGCCAGCCAGGCGGCCATGAGCGAACGCACCTTCCTGCGCCATTTCACCCAGGCCTGCGGTGTGTCGCCCAAGGCCTGGCTGCAACATGAACGCCTGGCCCGGGCCCGTGAGCTACTGGAAAGCACCGGGGACAACACCGACAACATCGCACAACTGTGTGGCTACCGCTCGGTGGAAAGCTTTCGCGTGGCGTTTCGCAGCGTCGTGGGGTTGGCGCCGTCGGTGTATCGGGAGCGGTTTGGGCGGGGGTAAGTAGCCCATTGGTGATGGAATTGTCGAACGCTGTCATGGCGAGCGAATATATGTGGGAGCAAAGCTTGCTCGCGATATGAGCGCCTCGATTTCTGGAAGCCCTCATCGCCTGTATCGCGGGCAAGCCTTGCTCCCACATACCTCTCGCCACAGGTTGATGGGCGGCATCATTGGGGCTTACGCAACAAATACGTATCCATGATCCACCCATTCGCCTTGCGCGCAGCCTTGCGGGTGCGTTCGATGTCATCGGCCACGTCTCCCAGTCGGCCGGCGATAAGGATTTCATCTGGCGTGCCCACATAGGCGCCCCAGTAAATCTGCGTATCGGGATCGCTCACCTGGCGATAGGCGTCCTCGGCATCGAGCATCACCACCATACTCGCCGCATCACCCACCTGCCCTGCCGCCAACCGGCGTCCAGTGGTGATTTCCAGCGCACCACCAATGCTGTTCAACGGCACTTTGTGCCGGGCGGCAAGGGCCTGGACACTGGTGATACCGGGGATCACCTCGAATTCGAAAACGCAGCGGCCCGCATCGAGGATCGCCTGCAGGATGCGCACGGTACTGTCGTACAACGCCGGATCGCCCCACACCAGAAAACCACCCCACTGACCGTCGGACAGTTCTTCATCGATCAAGCGTTCGAAGGTGGCCTGTTTAGCTCGGTTCAACGCTTCGACGCTGTCCTTGTAGTCCAGGTCGCCGCGTTGGCGCTCCGGGCTGTCGGCTTCGACGAAACGGTAGGTGCGATCAACGATGTAGCGTCGACAGATTTCACGCCGCAGGTCCAACAGTTTGTCCTTGGCCGGGCCCTTGTCCATGAGAAAGACCACGTCCAAGCGGTTCAAGGCTTTCACCGCCTGCATCGTCAAGTGGTCCGGATCGCCGGCCCCGATGCCAATGACTGACAACTTCTTCATCGCGGCTACTCCTGGCCAGGTCCCTGGGTGCGCAATCGCCATACGCCGTTGAAACGCAGTTCGAGGGTGGACAACGGTTCAATGTCGATCCGGTTGAATGTGGCGGCCGGGCAACCCAGGACATTCACCAGCGCTGCACGGATCACGAAGGGGTGGGTGACGGCCAGCAGATGTCCTGGTCGGTTTTCCAGGTCGGTCAGCCAATCAGCCACACGGCGACACAACTGGGCGACAGATTCACCGCCATGGGGGGCCGCCTCGGCATCGTCGAGCCAGGTTTGCACGGCTTGCGGTTCAGCCTTGAGCAACTCATCGATGGACAGCCCGCGCCAGCGTCCCAGATCGCAATCGACCAGGGCCGGGTCCACCCGGGGTTCGTCGCCGAACAAGGCGGCGGTCTGACGAGTACGCAACTCCGGCCCGCACAGCAGTTGCCGGACATTTCGGTAGCGCTGGGCAACCTGCGCTGAACGCGCCAGCCATTCGGCGTCCAACGATTCGTCCAGACCGAAGCTCGCCTGCTTCTGGGCGACGGTGCGAGCGTGGCAGATCAAGGTCAGTCGAGTGGCTTGCACGCTGGATACTCAGGCAATCGGAAGGGGCGCATGGACGGGATATTCATGCATTTAGTTGTACAGCACCTTATACGAAATCAAATAACCGAGACAAAAAGGCGCTATATCCGACATCACCAGAAGCATCGGCTGACATACCTGGTCTACCCAGTCAGGACCAACTCCTACAGGGGTTTCGCACAATTCTGGAGCATTTTAAACGGAACGTAAAAACCGCTGGACATGTAGCACCAGCTACATAAATACTGTTTTCAGGAGTTATGAAAGAAATTCAACACCCATCCCGGCAAGGAGCACGGATGCCACCCCTCAGAGACCTGATCACTGATCCCGGCCTGGTTTTGACGCCGTCGGAACGCAAGGTCGTACGTGCCCTGCTCGATCACTACCCACGCAATGGCCTCGGTCCGATGTCACGCCTGGCAGACCATGCCGGCGTCAGCGACCCGACCATCGTGCGGCTGGTGAAAAAGCTCGGGTTTGGCGGTTATGCCGAATTCCAGGATGCTCTGCTCAGTGACATGGACCATCGCCTGCGCTCCCCACGCACTCTGTTGCAACCGCGGGCCAAATTGCAGCAAGGCGATACCTGGAGCCAGTACCTGGCCGCCAGTCAACGCAAGCTCATCGACACCCAGGCCCTGACCCAACCCGAAGACGTGCGCATTCTTGTGCAGTGGCTGCTCGACAGCCGCCATCAGGTGCATTGCTTCGGCGGGCGCTTCAGCAGCTTCCTGGCCCACTATCTGCTCAACCATTTGCGTCTGCTGCGCGCTGGCTGTTTCGCCCTGGACGATAACGCCCAACTGCCCGACCGGCTGTTCGACGTGCAACGCCAGGACGTGGTGCTGATCTTCGATTACCGTCGCTACCAGGCCCAAGCCCTGCGCGTGGCCAGCGCGGCCAAGGAGCGCCACGCCCGCGTCGTGCTGTTCAGCGACGTCTATGCCTCGCCCTTGCGCGAGCTGGCCGACCTGATCATCAGCGCCCCGGTGGAATCGATCTCAGCCTTCGACAGCCTGGTGCCGGCGCTGGCCCAGGTCGAGGCACTGATCGCCTGCCTGACCCTGCAATGCCCCGAACTGGCCGAACGCCTGGAAGGCATCGACGCCTTGCGCACGGAATTCAACACGCACCTGTTGGAGGAAAAATAAGGATGTTCTCGCTCCCCCACCGCTCCCCTCGGGATTTGCCGTTCACTCGCGACCACACCGCATTGCTGCTGGTGGACATGCAACGCGCCTGGCTGGAACCGCAATTCGATGCCCACCTGCACACCCGGGAGGCCGAGTACTTCATCCATCGGGCGCGCCAGCAGGTCATCCCCAACCAGCAGCGCATGCTCAATGCGATGCGAAAAGCACAGCACAACGTGTTGCACACCCACATCGAAAGCCTCACCGCCGATGGCCGCGACCGTTCCCTGGATCACAAGCTGTCGGACATGCACCTGCCCAAGGGCAGCCCAGAGGCGCAGATCATTGCCGAACTGGCGCCGCTGGAAAACGAAATCGTGCTGCCCAAGACCTCCTCCGGGGTTTTCAATTCCACCAACATCGACTACGTGCTGCGCAACCTGCGGACCCGACACCTGATCGTCGCCGGCATCGTCACCGACCAGTGCGTCGACATGGCCGTGCGCGACGCCGCCGACCGCGGCTACCTGGTCACACTGGTGGAAGACGCTTGCGCCACTTACACCGAACAACGGCACCTGGCATGCCTGAACGCGATCAAAGGCTATTGCTGGATCACCGATACCGACACCGTACTCGCGCGTTTGCAGGAGATGCAGCCGTGAGCCGCCTCGATACTGCTAGCATCCTCGCCCCGTTGCCCGTCACGACGCTGGTGACCACCGACCTGATCGGCGTGACCCGTGGGCGCTCGTTTCCCAGCGATGAATTGCCCCACTACGTCACCGCCGGTTGTGGCTGGGTGCCGGCCAACAGCGCGCTGACGCCCCAGGACATCATCGCTTCGACCAACCCCTGGGGCGCCTATGGCGACCTGCGACTGGTGCCGGACCTGTCCAGCCGGGTAACCGTCAACAACGGCCCCGACGCCCAGGCGCCCGCCCTGGACTTCATCCATTGCGACATCCGGGAGACCGATGGCCGCCGCTGGAGCGCCTGCCCGCGCACGCTGCTGCAGGACGAAGTGGAGCGTTATCGCGCCGACCTGGGCTTGCAGGTTTTCGCCGCGTTCGAACATGAATTCAACCTGGTGACCACGCCTGCGCAGCCTGATCGACTGGCCTTCAGCCTCCAGGCCCAGCGCCAGCAGGCCGGGTTCGCCGGGTGGTTGCTCAGCGCCCTGCGCGCTGGCGGCGTCGAGCCGGAAATGTTCCTGCCTGAATATGGCAAGCAGCAATACGAGATCACTTGCCGCCCGACCTTGGGCGTGGCTGCTGCCGACCGAGCCGTGAACGTACGGGAAATCACCCGCGAGATCGCCCGGCAAATGGGCCTGGACGTGAGCTTCGCCCCCAAGACCTCGGAACATGCCGTGTGCAACGGCGTGCATTTGCACCTGAGCCTGCAAGACCTGAGCGCAGACCCGGTGCTGCATGACGCCGCCAGCAGCAACGGCTTGTCCAGCCTCGGCCAGCATTGGGCCGCCGGGGTGCTGCACTATCTGCCGGCGCTGTGTGCGCTGACCGCGCCGACGCCAGTGTCCTACGAGCGGCTGCAACCGCATCACTGGAGCGCATCCTATGCGTGCCTGGGACAGCGCAACCGCGAGGCGGCGCTGCGCATCTGCCCGACCGTGAGCCTGGGTGGAAAACCGCTGGCGAACCAGTACAACCTGGAGTTCCGCGCCATGGACGCCAGCGCCTCGCCGCACCTGGCGATGGCGGCGCTGTTGATCGCCGGGCGCCTGGGCATCCAGCAACGACTGGCGTTGAACGCTGTCACCGATGAAATACCCGATGAGCTGGATGAAGCACAACGTCGTGCCCGTGGCATTATCGCCTTGCCGACAACCCTGGCCGAGGCACTGGACTGCCTTCGCCACAGCGGGGCGCTGCTCGAAACCCTGCCCGGCCCGCTGGTCGAAACCTACTTCGCCTTGAAGGCCCAGGAGCTGGCCTTGACCCAGGCGCTGTCATCTGCCGAGCGTTGTGAGCACTATGCACGAATCTATTGAATGTGCTGAATCAGGTCTCTACACCAAGCCACCTTACCGGCTGGCCCGGGAGGAGTCCGAACATCCGGTGCTGCTGGTGTGCGAACACGCCAGCCGCTTCATTCCCGGTGCGCTGAATGACCTGGGTCTGGATGAAACGGCGTCCCAGGAGCACATCGCCTGGGATATCGGTGCCCTGGCCTTGGCCGAACGCCTGTCCGAAACCCTCGGCGCAACGTTGCTGTCGGCCAACTATTCACGGCTGCTGATCGACCTCAACCGCCCACTGCACGTGCCGGACAGCATTCCAGCCCAGAGCGAGATCTATCAGGTCCCGGGCAACCATGCCCTGGACGAAGCCACTCGCGAATATCGCCGGCAGTGCCTGTTCCACCCCTTCCATGATCGATTGCGGGCGTTGATCGACCAGCGCCTGGCCGCCAACCGACCGGTGCGCGTGGTGGGCATCCACAGTTTCACCCCGGTGTTCTATGGCCAACCGCGCGCCCTGGAAGCGGGCGTGCTGTTCGGCGAAGCCAAGGAATACGCCCAACGTATCGTCGACGGGCTGGGCCGGCACTCACTGCGGGCGGCGGGCAACCAGCCCTACAAGATCAACCCCTTGAGCGACATGACGGTCCCGGTGCACGGCGATGGACGCGGCCTGGATTCGGTATTGATCGAAGTGCGCAACGACCTGTTGCGCAGCCCCGAGGCGGTACGGACCTGGAGTGCCTACCTGGCACCTTTGCTGTAGCGCGGCAGCGGCAGGCTCCCAGCGACAGACAGCAAGCAAGAGCAACCCACAGCTGAAAAGGAAAACGGCTCATGAGCATTGAGGCATTTGGCTACAAACAGGAATTGAAGCGCGGCCTGTCGCTGACAGACCTGGTGGTATACGGGATGATTTTCATGATCCCCATCGCACCGTTCGGCGTGTATGGCTACGTCAACGCCGAAGCACCGGGGATGGTGCCGCTGGCGTACATCATCGGCATGGTGGCGATGCTGTTTACTGCCCTGAGCTACGGCAGCATGGCCCGAGCCTTTCCGGTGGCAGGTTCGGTCTATTCCTACGCGCAACGCGGCCTCAACCCACACGTCGGGTTCATCGCCGGCTGGCTGATGCTGCTGGACTATCTACTGATCCCGCCGCTGCTCTATGTCTACGCCGCCATGGCGCTGAACCATTTGTACCCGGACATTCCCAAGGTCGGTTTCATCCTGGCCTTCCTGGTGAGTGCGACCTTCGTGAACCTGCGGGGCATCACCTTCACTGCGCGGATGAACATCATTTTCCTGCTGGCGCAGTTGGTGGTACTGGGGATTTTCCTGTTCTACGCCTGGAATGCCCTGCACGGTGGGGCTGGAAACGGCCAACTGACCCTGGCGCCGCTGTACAGCCCGGAACACTTCAACTTCGCCCTGCTGATGCAAGCCGTGTCCATCGCAGTATTGTCGTTCCTGGGCTTCGATGCCATTTCCACCCTTGCGGAAGAAATCAAGGGCGACCCGGGCCGCAGCGTCGGCAAGGCGGCGCTGGTGACCTTGCTGGTGATGGGGGCGATTTTCGTGGTGCAAACCTGGATCGCCACGGACCTGGCGGCCGGCATGGGTTTCAAGTCCGCCGACACCGCGTTCTATGAAATCGCTGAACTGGCGGCTGGCAGTTGGCTAGCTACCTTGACCGCGGTTGCCACGGCCCTGGCCTGGGGCGTGGCGGTGGCGATCACCTCCCAGGCGGCCGTGTCGCGCCTGTTGTTCGGCATGGCCCGGGACGGCCAGTTGCCCAAGGTGCTGGCCAAGGTCCATCCCAAACACAACACACCGTATTTGAGCATCTACCTGGTGGCGGTGCTCTCGCTGCTGATCTGCTACCTGTTCATCGACGCCGTGGACACCCTCACCTCCCTGGTCAACTTCGGCGCCCTGAGCGGCTTCATGTTGCTGCACATCACCGTCATCAACCACTACTGGCGCCGCCAGCAGTCCGGCCAGCTGATTCGCCACTTGATCTGCCCATTGATCGGCTTCGTGATCGTCGCGGCCATCATGTACAACATGGGCGTGGCGGCGCAGAAGCTCGGCCTGATCTGGATTGCCGCGGGCGTGGTCTATCTGTGTGTGCTCAATAAATTCGGCACCCCTGGCAC
Organism: Pseudomonas sp. FP2300; assembly: GCF_030687595.1. Taxonomy (NCBI): domain Bacteria; kingdom Pseudomonadati; phylum Pseudomonadota; class Gammaproteobacteria; order Pseudomonadales; family Pseudomonadaceae; genus Pseudomonas; species Pseudomonas sp. FP2300. The sequence continues at coordinate 2,310,336 of NZ_CP117440.1, read as the reverse complement.
CGTGCCCGATCCGGCCGGTCAGTGAGGGCCGGCGGTCGAAGGATTCGATCAACCGTGGTTACAACGCGTGGACATCGACAGTGATTGTCAAGCCCGGTGCCTGTCACCGGGCTCTTGGAACAGGAGTGCAATCCATGCTGGTCTTACGTCCAGTTCAATTAACCGATCTGCCACAATTGCAACAATTGGCCCGTGACAGCCTGGTGGGCGTCACGTCACTGCCGGACGATAGCGGGCGCCTGGAGGAAAAGATCCTCGATTCGTGCGCCTCGTTCGAGGCCGATGTGCAGAGCCCTGGCGCAGAGAATTACTTTTTTGTCTTGCAGGACCAGGAATCCGGGCGTCTGGTCGGCTGCTCGGAAATTCTCGCCAGCACCGGTTGCAACGAACCGTTCTACAGCTTGCGCAACCGGCCGTTTTCCAGCGAGTCCCGAGAGCTGAACATCCAGCATGGCGTGCCGGCGCTGTCGCTGTGCCAGGACCTCACCGGGCAGACGCTGCTGCGGGGCTTCCACATCGACGCCGAGCGGGTGCGCACGCCGGAATCGGAGCTGTTGTCCCGGGCCCGGCTGATGTTCATCGCGGCTCACCCGCAACGCTTCGCCGAATCGGTCATCACCGAAATCGTCGGTTTCAGCAGCGAAGACGGCCAGTCGCCTTTCTGGGACGCCATCGGCCAGCACTTCTTCGACCTGCCCTACGTCGAAGCCGAACGGTTGTGTGGCTTGCAGAGCCGCACCTTTCTCGCCGAACTGATGCCGCAGTACCCAATCTACGTGCCCATGCTCCCCCCAGCGGCCCAGGCCTGTATCGGCCGGGTCCATCCCGACGGCCAGGACGCCTTCGACATCCTGGCGCGCGAGGGTTTCGAGACCAACAGCTACGTCGATATCTTCGACGGCGGGCCGACCGTGCATGCCCGTATCGCGAACATCCGCACCATCACGCAAAGTCGAATCGCCACGGCGCGGCAAAGCCGGCAGATTGATGCAAGAGGCCATTACCTGGTGAGCAACGACCGCCTTGGAAACTATCGGGCCATCGTCGCCGGGCTGGACGTCAACACCGAGGGGCCCGTGGCTTTGTCGCCTGACATGCTGGCCGCCTTGGACATCATCGATGGCGAGCGGATCCGGGTGGTTGCCCTATGAACCTCACTCGATCCGTTGGCATGCATCGGCGCCCGGGCCGACACGATGAAGGAGCTGCATCATGATTGTCCGTCCGGTCGCCCTCACCGATCTGCCCGCATTGCTGAACCTGGCCCGTTGCGCAGGCCCCGGTTTCACCAGCCTGCCGGCCAGCGAAGAACGCCTGGCCCACCGCGTTCGCTGGGCCCAGCGGACCTTTGCCGGGCAAGTCGAACGTGCCGACGCCGATTATCTATTCGTGCTCGAAGACGATGACCGGCAGGTGGTGGGTATCAGCGCCCTGACCGGCGCGGTCGGGCTGCGCGAACCCTGGTACAACTATCGGGTCGGGCTTACCGTCAGCTCGGCGCCGGAGCTGGGGATCCAGCGGCAGATCCCGACCCTGTTCCTGAACAATGAGATGTCCGGGCAATCGGAAATCTGCTCGTTGTTCCTGCACCCCGAACAACGCCGTGGCCATAACGGACGTCTGTTGTCCTTGGCGCGCCTGTTGTTCGTTGCCGAATTTTCCCAGCTATTCGGTGAAAAACTGATTGCCGAACTGCGGGGCCATGCCGATGAACAGGGTTGTTCGCCGTTCTGGGACAGCCTGGGAAGGCACTTTTTCAAGAAGGATTTCAGCTACGCCGATCAGTTGTCCGGCATGGGCAACAAATCGTTCATCGCCGAGCTGATGCCACGCCAGCCGCTGTATACCTGCCTGCTCACCGAACAGGCCCAGGCGGTGATCGGCAAGGCTCACCCGAACACCGAGCCGGCCATGAAAATCCTCAGCGCCGAGGGTTTCAGCCACAAAGGCTACATTGATATTTTTGACGGTGGCCCGGTGATTGAGGCGCCGGTGTCGAAGATCCGCACCGTACGCGATAGCCAGGCGCTGACCCTGGTCATTGGCACCCCGGACGAACAGGCACCGGTCTGGCTGATCTACAATCGACGCCTGGAAAATTGCCGTGTCACCAGCGCCCGTGCGCACCAGCATGGCAACAAGCTGCTCGTCGATCGCCTCACCGCCAAACGCCTGCAGGTACAACCGGGCGATACGGTGCGCGCCGTGACATTGCCCAGGCTGGGGCAGCAGGCGGAGGCGGCGTAGCCCTGGGTATCGCCCAGCCTTGGATAATCAATATCATTAAGCAGCAATACTTCTCCACAATTGCATAATTGCCACTCACTAACTCGAGACCCATACTTTCGCGCACCGCCCCACTGTAACGGCAATATTCATGATCAGAAATCTGATTGCCACAAGATTACCGCCCGAATACGTAGCGCAGACAATCACGACATTAGACATGAGTGCACAAATCAAGCAATTGATCGAAGACCTGTACGCTCAACAAAATTTTGCTACGGCGCAGTCTCGCCGCGCAGCCATCATGAACATGACCAACCCGCACACGGGCACCCTCACATTGCACTGCACGGACATTGGCAATATCAGTATCAAGGCACTTGCGTTCAACAATACTTCTTCGCAACTGTACTCGGTGCCCGGCCAGAGTATTTTATTCGCACTGGATCGCCCCTTCGAAGTCCAGCAATACATCCTTGACGGGCATCAACTTGAAAAAGCTGACACTCGGATCATCGACAACAACAATCCTCTGGTCATCGATGGTAGTCGAACCCTGTTCGACTACTCCCAACAGAGCCGAAAACAGGCGGGGTTGATCGGCAGGATTAACTTTCCCGACCGAAGTTCGGACATCAGCGTATTTGACCGTGCCTCATTGCGCAAAACCGCCTGGCTGCCTCATGACGGCAGTGCCGCCCGGTACCTGGTGAGCCTCGAACTGCTCGAAACAATCCAGGACCCAGGAGGCGCCAGGGTTGCCGGGGAGCTGATCTACCACTATCACCCCGCCGTGGCCTGGAAAGCCTTCCAGATGCTTTATCGGGCTGACCCGCAAAACGCGCTGAACTACGTCCCACTACTGAAAAAATTCAAAAATACGCGCCTGGACAACTTGCTTCGCCCATTGGAGCAGGCGACATGAAGCTGGAAGCTTTTATTGAGCGCCTGAATACCTATGATCTGCAGCGAGACAGAACCTGGATCATTGCGGATCTGCGTCAGTTGGCGTCAAACCGTTGTTTATTGAGCAATCATCTTTATTCCACCCTCCAGCAAGACGGCTTTAGTACACGCAACAGTCTCTATAACGCTTATGGTTTTGTTCTGTATAAAAATTCTTCATTCACCCTTCGCCTGGGGTTTTGGTCCCCGGTAAAGACGCAGGATGAGCGCGAAACTTTCATTTACGACCTGAATCACAGTCACGACTTTGAAATTTATTCGGTCGGCTACAGCGGAGATGGCTACACCACCATTACCCGGGAAATACTCGATGATCTACCCCTGCAAAAAGGTAAAAGACCCCGCTTGGGTAAAGCGCGAAGACTTAAACTTGCGCCAGGAAAAGTCTTGTACATGCCTGCCTTGCGGGTAATCCATAAGCAAATAGCCCCGAACACAATGTCTGCATCCCTCAGTCTGCTTATCCATCCCGAACGTTTAGACAAGATCGACGAAGCCTGGTGTTTTGACAGGAATTATTACCCTCTATACCCCGGCGTAGCGGCGCAAGAAATCGCGTTGTTTACCGATACGCTGTCGCTGCTCGATGCCGGTAGCCCTTCACTGTCCAGTAACCAAAGAAAGGAGGAAGAAACTTGAATAAACTGATGAAAGACTGGGAGCAAGCTCCATTGCTGCGGGCAGGTACCGATGTGGTCGATACCGCAGTCCAATTGACGAACGACACTCACTGCACAATTCCCGGATTCCCCACCCGCTTCAACGTCGGAAACATCCATGAGATCAAGCAACTCTGGAGCCTACCGACCGAAGACTGAATAGCTTGATGGCCTTCACCCGGCTGCAGACTTTCCGGGCCTGCGGCCTTTCTTCGATGCCGTAAACGCATCGCCCATACACATTCGTCATCATCTTTGCGCTTGCCACGTGATAGCCTTTGGATCTTTCGGCGTTGACACTTTTGCTCAAGCCTTTCCATTCCATTGGTGGAACTCATATGTCCAGGCTTTCCCATCAAGATTTGCGTCGTGACTTCCGTCAACTGCTGGCTTCCAAGACCTGCTACCACACCGCATCGGTATTTGACCCCATGTCGGCGCGTATCGCCGCCGACCTGGGTTTTGAAGTGGGCATCCTGGGAGGCTCGGTGGCGTCGTTGCAAGTATTGGGCGCGCCGGACTTCGCCCTGATCACCCTGAGCGAATTTGCCGAACAGGCCACCCGCATCGGCCGCGTGGCCCAACTACCGGTCATTGCCGACGCCGACCACGGCTACGGCAATGCCCTGAACGTGATGCGCACCATCGTCGAACTGGAACGTGCCGGCATTGCGGCGTTGACCATCGAGGACACCTTGCTGCCGGCCCAGTTCGGGCGTAAGTCCACCGACCTGATCAGCGTCGCCGAAGGCGTCGGCAAGATTCGTGCAGCCCTGGAGGCGCGAGTCGATTCGGAAATGGCGATCATTGCCCGGACCAACGCCGGTATTCTGCCGGTCCAGGAAATCATCAGCCGGACCCAGCAATATGAACGTGCCGGGGCGGACGGGATTTGCATGGTGGGCGTGCAGGACTTCGATCACCTGGAGAAGATCAGCGAAAACCTGACGGTGCCGCTGATGCTTGTCACTTATGGCAACCCACTGCTGCGCGACGACAAGCGCCTGGCCGAGTTGGGCGTGCGCGTGACCATCGACGGCCACGGCGCCTATTTCGCCGCGATCAAGGCCACGTATGACAGCCTTCGCGAACAACGGCAGATATTCACCCAGGCGTCAGACCTCAACGCCACCGAACTGACTCATACCTACACCCAGCCCGAGGACTACATCCGCTGGGCCGAGGAGTACATGAGCGTCAAGGAGTAAGCTGACCTCCAGCCTGCGGTGATACTCAAGGACGCTATCGCGAGCAGGCTCGCTCCCACATTGATCTGTGGGTAAATCGAATATCTCGAATACCCAGAAAATTCATGGTGGGAGCGGGCTTGCTCGCGAAAGCGGTGGGTCAGTTTGCATCAGTGTTGAATGTGCTGCCGCTATCGCGGGCAAGCCCGCTCCCACAGGGGTTTGCAGTGAACGCCAATCTTGCGTCCGCCCAACAACCCCTGTGGGAGCGAGCCTGCTCGCGATAGCGTTGCCAGGGTGAAACAGGTCTTCAGCGCCCGCTACGCAACATCTCCTTGGGCGCGTACTTGCCAATCTCGAACTTGCCGATGGCGGCGCGGTGGACTTCATCGGGGCCGTCGGCCAGGCGCAGGGTCCGTTGCATGGCGTACATGTAGGCCAGCGGGAAATCGTTGGAGACCCCGGCGCCACCGTGGATCTGGATCGCCCTGTCGATGACTTTCAAGGCCACGTTCGGCGCGACGACCTTGATCTGGGCGATTTCGCTTTTCGCCACTTTATTGCCAACGGTGTCCATCATATACGCCGCCTTCAAGGTCAACAGGCGCGCCATGTCGATTTCCATTCGCGAGTCGGCAATCTTGTCGACGTTACCGCCCAGGCGCGCCAACGGCTGGCCGAAGGCCGTGCGGCTGACGGCCCGCTTGCACATCAATTCCAAGGCGCGCTCGGCCATGCCGATGGAACGCATGCAGTGATGAATGCGACCAGGACCGAGGCGACCCTGGGCAATTTCGAAGCCACGTCCTTCACCCAACAAGACATTTTCGTACGGCACCCGCACATTATCGAACAGCACTTCGGCATGCCCGTGCGGCGCATCGTCGTAGCCGAACACCGGCAGTGGCCGGACGATTTTTACCCCAGGCGTATCCACCGGAACCAGGATCATCGAGTGCTGGGCATGCCGTGGCGCATCGGGATTGCTCAGGCCCATGAAGATCAGGATTTTGCAGCGCGGGTCACAGGCCCCTGAAGTCCACCACTTCTTGCCGTTGATCACCCATTCATCACCGTCACGCTCAGCACGGGCGGCCATGTTGGTGGCGTCCGAGGAGGCGACGTCCGGCTCGGTCATGGCAAAGGCCGAGCGAATCTCGCCGCGCAGCAGTGGCTCGAGCCAGCGCTGCTTTTGTTCTTCATTGGCATAACGCACCAGTACTTCCATGTTGCCGGTGTCCGGCGCCGAGCAGTTGAACGGCTCCGGCCCCAACAGCGAACGGCCCATGATCTCCGCCAATGGCGCATATTCCAGGTTGGTCAGGCCGGCACCCAGCTCGGATTCTGGCAGGAACAGGTTCCACAAACCTTCAGCCTTCGCCTTGGCCTTGAGCTCTTCCATGATGGCCGTGGGTTGCCAGCGGTCGCCTTCGGCCACTTGCCGTTCGAACACCGCTTCGGCTGGGTAGACGTAGGCATCCATGAACGCCGTGACACGTTCACGCAGTTCCTGAACCTTGGGGGAATACGCAAAATCCATGAGCAGCACCTTCTGGGCAGAGGTTGTTTTAGGTCATGAAATCGATGCTAGTTCAGCTACGAAAATTTACCTAACCTATTCTCGGCGTGTATTAACATTCATCACCGATATATGTTTCACTGATTCTCATCGCCACCCGGCACCTCACAACAAGCCCAAGAACAAGAGTGCAGCGCCATGAATCTGAGCAAGGTCGACCTCAACCTTTTCATTGTCTTCGATGCGATCTACACCGAAGCCAACCTGACCCGCGCCGGGCAGATCGTCGGCATCACTCAGCCGGCCGTGTCCAATGCCCTGGCCCGCCTGCGGGAGACCTTCAACGACCCACTCTTCGTGCGCACTGCCCAAGGGATGGTGCCGACGCCCATGGCCCAGAACATCATCGGTCCGGTGCGCAACGCCTTGTCGCTGCTGCGGGTATCGGTGCAGGAAAGCCGGATCTTCAACCCGTTGCAGGCGGTCAAGACCTACCGCATCAGCATGACCGACCTCACTGAAGGCGTGATCCTGCCCCTGCTGTTCCAACGCCTGCGCCGCCTGGCACCGACCGTGGCGATCGAAAGCTTCCTCTCCAAGCGCCGTGAAACCACCAAGGAACTGGCCGCCGGCCGCCTCGATTTCGCCGTCGACGCGCCGCTCAACACCGACCCGCAGGTGCGCCACGTCAAGTTGATGGAAGATCGCTACGTGTGCGCCATGCGCAAGGGCCATCCATTGGCGGGCAAGGAAAAGATCAGCCTCGACGATTACCTGGCCCAGACCCACGTGCATATTTCGAGTCGCCGCAACGGCCTGGGTTATGTCGACCTGGCCCTCGGCAAGATGGGCATCCAGCGCAAGATCGCCCTGCGCTCCCAGCACTACCTGATGGCCTCCCAGGTGCTACAGCAGACCGATATGGTCATGACCGTTCCCGAACGCTTTGCCCGTCGTCACGATTTGCACGCCTTCCTGCTCCCGGTCAACGACGTGCCACCGGTGGAAACCCACTTGTACTGGCACGAAAGCACCGACCAGGACCCCGCCAACCGCTGGATGCGCGAGCAGATGATCGAGCTGTGCCAGCAGGTGACGGCCCATGAGAAGAAGCTCGATACGGTTTAGAAGACGATAATATTGTGGGAGCGAGCCTGCTCGCGATAGCGGTAGACCAGCCAATGCCATGGCGACTGATTCGACGCTATCGCGAGCAGGCTCGCTCCCACAGGTTTCGTGTGCAAAACCTCATTGCTTGACGCGAACGTCAACCTGCCATTAGCTTAGCGCCAGTCCCTTTCGTTTCGAGCGCGTTCATGAGCAGTCAGACCTACAGCATCTCCGACCTCGCCCGCGAGCTGGATATCACCACCCGGGCCATCCGCTTCTATGAAGAACAAGGCCTGTTGAGCCCGGAGCGACGGGGCCAGGAACGTATTTACTCGCCGCGGGACAAGGTCAGCCTGAAGTTGATCCTGCGGGGCAAGCGCATCGGTTTTTCCCTGGCCGAGTGCCGCGAGCTGATCGAACTCTACGATCCCTCCAGCGGCAATCAGAAGCAGTTGCACAGCATGCTGGCGAAAATCGCCGAGCGCCGGGAACAACTCGAACAGCAATTGCTGGACATCGAACAGATGAAGCTGGAACTCGACACCGCTGAAGAACGCTGTATCCAGGCGCTGGAGCAAACGATCAAAGGCGAGGAAATCGTCCAGTAACACTTTCTGAAAAAACTGTGGGAGCGAGCCTGCTCGCTCCCACAATGGCTCATCATTGCTCTCGATATATTGGCACCCCCACCACAGGTCAATCCCCATGTCCCTCCCCTCCTTTGTACGCTTGATCGAAGTCGGCCCTCGTGACGGCCTGCAGAATGAAGCACAGCCCATCAGCGTCGCCGACAAGGTGCGCCTGGTAGATGCCTTGAGCGCCGCCGGCCTGGGCTACATCGAAGTCGGCAGTTTCGTCTCGCCCAAGTGGGTGCCACAAATGGCCGGCTCCGCCGAGGTGTTCGCGCAGATCCAACGCAAGCCGGGTGTGACCTATGGCGCTCTGGCACCAAACCTACGGGGCTTTGAAGACGCGCTGGCGGCGGGCGTAAAAGAAGTCGCGGTATTCGCCGCCGCGTCCGAAGCGTTCTCCCAGCGCAACATCAACTGCTCTATCAAGGAAAGCCTGGAGCGCTTCGCGCCGATCATGGAGGCCGCCAGGCAGCACGGCGTCAGTGTGCGCGGCTACGTGTCCTGCGTACTGGGCTGCCCCTATGAAGGTGCGGTCAAGCCTGAGCAGGTGGCTTGGGTCGCTCGGGAACTGTATGCGATGGGCTGCTACGAGGTCTCCCTGGGTGACACCATCGGCACAGGCACCGCTGGCGCCACACGCCGGATGTTCGAAGTGGTGGGCGCCGAGGTGCCGCGGGACAAGCTCGCCGGACACTTCCACGATACCTACGGCCAGGCCATGGCCAACGTGTACGCCAGCCTGCTGGAAGGCATCGCGGTGTTCGACAGCTCCATCGCCGGCCTTGGCGGCTGCCCTTATGCCAAGGGCGCCAGCGGTAACGTTGCCACCGAAGACGTGCTGTACCTGCTCGATGGGCTGGGTATCGAAACCGGTGTCGATCTGAATGCCCTGATTGCCGCGGGTCGGCAGATCTGTGATGTGCTCGGTCGTCCTAGCGGGTCGCGGGTCGCCAAGGCCCGTAGCGCACAGTGAGGTGTTACCGCTGGCTTTGTAACAGCGGCGAAACGAGTAACACGGAAACAATTTGTCAGGTTTGGCCCGCCAGCTTTTTCAGCCTAAAAACACAACTCATTGATTTATATGAGTTTTTAAAAGTTGGCACGCCATCTGCTATATCTCTGGCATAACAAGAATAAAAAAACGCAGCAAACCCAATAAAAACAAGACGAAACGACTCTGACATAACAAAAACAACACGGCAGAGACGCAGCTAACAGATTTTTTTGGAGAAGATGTGCTTTTCAGGGTGCTTCCAGAAGCAACCCGCAACCGGGCAGAGAATAATAAAACTACCTTCAGGTAGCTCCCGAATCGGTTGGATCGCAAGGCGAAAAAGCAGATCAGCGCTCAAAAAAATACGTTTGCTCTTGATCCCGGATGGGGATCGCCAAAAACAGCGGTAAAGGGCCACGGCTGCCAAAAACAACAACAGGCCGCCCCTCAATAATAAAAAAAGAGCACGCGACGACAAAATTAAAGGGGAGCTTCGGCTCCCCTTTGTGCTGTCTGGGGTTTTGGTTTTTCGGTTGTTTGGAAGGCGGTGTATCAGCCACAGCGCTTTGACCGACACACCGCATCGCGAGCAGGCTCGCGCCCACAGGTCTTGTGGCTAGTCTTCCTTCTTGCGCAGTTCTTCGATGCTGATTTCGCGCATGCGGAATTTCTGGATCTTGCCGGTGACCGTCATCGGGAATTCCTCGACGAATTTGAAATGACGCGGCGTCTTGAAGTGGGCAATACGCTCCTTGCACCAGGCTTGCAGCTCTTGCTCGCTGGCGCTGTGGCCGGGATGGAACTTGATCCAGGCGACGATTTCCTCGCCGTAGCGCGAACACGGGATGCCGATCACTTGCACGTCCGCCACGGCCGGATGGGTGAAGAAGAACTCTTCCAGCTCGCGCGGGTAAACATTCTCGCCACCACGGATGATCATGTCCTTGTTACGTCCGACGATGCGCACATAGCCCTGCTCGTCCATGGTCGCCAGGTCACCGGTGTGCATCCAGCCATCGGAGTCGATGGCATCGGCGGTGCCCTTGGGGTTGTTCCAGTAACCCAGCATCACGCTGTAACCACGGGTACACAGTTCGCCAACGGCCCCACACGGGACGACATTGCCTGCCTCATCGATAATTTTGCTTTCCAGTTGCGGCTGGGTGCGGCCGACGGTGGTCACGCGCAATTCCAGTTCGTCTGAAGGACCAGTCTGCAATGACACCGGGCTGGTTTCCGTCATGCCGTAGGCAATCTGCACTTGCGCCATGTGCATTTCGTTGATGACCCGCCGCATCACTTCGATGGGGCATGTGGCGCCTGCCATGATCCCGGTGCGCAGGCTGGACAAGTCAAAATCACCTCGCAGTGGCTGGTCCAGCATGGCGATGAACATGGTGGGCACGCCATACAGTGCAGTGGCTTTTTCCTCGGCCACGGCCTTTAGCGTCAGCAACGGGTCGAAGGCATCGTTGGGATAGATCATGGTGCTGCCGTGAGTCATGCAACCCAGGTTGCCCATGACCATGCCGAAGCAATGGTAGAGCGGCACCGGGATCACCAACCGATCGCCAGCGCTCAGGCCCAGGCTTTCGCCGACCATGTAACCGTTATTGAGAATGTTGTGATGGCTGAGGGTCGCGCCCTTGGGAAAGCCGGTGGTGCCGGAGGTGTACTGGATGTTCACCGGCTGATCGAAATGCAGGCTGGCCTGACGCTCGGACAGTTGTTCAGGCGTAACCGCCGCGCCAAGGCCTGCCAATTGCGCCCAGGGTAGAAAGCCTGAAGGCGGCTGGGGATCGAGGCTGATCACGCCTCGCAAATCCGGCAAGCGCTCACTCTGCAGGTGGCCGATCGATTGCTCTGCCAGCTCTGGCGCCAGCGCTTGCAACATGGCGTGATAATCCGAGGTCTTGAACGCCCCGGCACACACCAGCCATTGGCATCCGGATTGTTTGAGCACGTATTCGAGTTCAGAAACCCGATAGGCCGGATTGATGTTGACCAGAATGACGCCGATCTTCGCACTGGCGAACTGGCTGATGCACCACTGGGCGCAATTGGGCGCCCACACGCCAAGGCGATCACCGGTTTTCAAGCCCAACGCCAACAAGGCGCGGGCGTGCAGATCGACGGCCTCGGCCAGTTGTTGCCAGGTATAGCGTAGCGATTGATGGCGAACCACCAGCGCCTCGCCCTCTGGATACCGGGCTACGGTCTGGTCGAAAACCTCGCCGATGGTTTGCGCCAACAAGGCCTTGGCCTGGAAGCCACGAGTGTAGCTGAGCTGCGAATGCGAACCGGGTTGATCCATGACGCCCCCTCTTGTCTTTATTAGTGGGTGTAGCGGTGAACCTGATGCAGAGCACAGTTACTCTCGCTCAAGTTGACGTTAACGTAAAGGGCGATTGACAGCTTCTCGTCGCAGGCTTACGTTAACGTAAAGGTGAGAGCCATTCCGCCACTCTCCACACCCGATAAAAAAGCCAAAGGTGTCCCATGAGCTACCCATCCCTGAACTTTGCCCTCGGCGAAACCATCGACATGCTCCGCGACCAGGTGCAGGCCTTCGTCAAGGCCGAACTGGCGCCGCGAGCAGCGCAGATCGATATCGATAACCTGTTTCCCGCCGACATGTGGCGCAAGTTCGGCGACATGGGCCTGCTGGGCATTACCGTACCGGAAGAATATGGCGGTGCTGGCCTGGGCTACCTGGCCCACGTGGTGGCGATGGAAGAAATCAGTCGCGGCTCGGCCTCGGTCGCCCTCTCCTACGGCGCCCACTCCAACCTCTGCGTGAACCAGATCAACCGCAACGGCAACCACGAACAGAAAACCAAGTACCTGCCCAAGCTGATCAGCGGCGAACACATCGGCGCCCTGGCCATGAGCGAGCCGAACGCCGGCTCCGACGTGGTCTCCATGAAACTGCGGGCCGACAAGCGTGGCGACCGTTACGTGCTCAACGGCAGCAAGACCTGGATCACCAACGGTCCCGATGCCAACACCTATGTGATCTACGCCAAGACCGATCTGGAAAAAGGTCCCCACGGCATCACCGCCTTCATCGTCGAGCGCGACTGGAAAGGCTTCAGCCGCAGCAACAAGTTCGACAAGCTCGGCATGCGTGGCTCCAACACCTGCGAGCTGTTTTTCGATGACGTCGAAGTGCCGGAAGAAAATATCCTCGGTGTGCTCAATGGCGGCGTGAAAGTGCTGATGAGCGGTCTCGATTACGAGCGCGTCGTACTCTCCGGCGGTCCGACCGGGATCATGCAGGCGTGCATGGACCTGATCGTGCCGTACATCCACGACCGCAAGCAATTCGGCCAAAGCATCGGCGAATTCCAGCTGATCCAGGGCAAGGTCGCCGACATGTACACCCAGCTCAACGCCAGCCGCGCTTATCTATATGCCGTGGCCCAGGCCTGCGAGCGCGGCGAAACCACCCGCAAGGACGCCGCCGGGGTGATCCTCTACAGCGCCGAACGCGCCACGCAAATGGCCCTCGACGCCATCCAGATCCTCGGTGGCAACGGCTACATCAATGAATTCCCGGCCGGTCGCCTGCTGCGTGACGCCAAGCTGTACGAAATCGGTGCTGGCACCAGTGAGATTCGTCGGATGTTGATCGGCCGCGAACTGTTCAACGAAACCCGCTAACGGAGCTGACCATGGCCACGCTGCACACTCAGCTCAACCCACGCTCCCCGGAGTTCATAGCCAACCGCGATGCGATGCTCGGACACGTCGAGGCCCTGCGCACCTTGCTCGCGCAAGTGCGCCAAGGCGGCGGCCCCAAGGCCCAGGAACGGCATACGTCGCGGGGCAAGTTGCTGCCCCGTGAGCGCATCAACCGGCTGCTGGATCCGGGCTCGCCGTTTTTGGAGATCAGCCCGTTGGCGGCTCACGAAGTCTATGGCGAAGATGTGCCGGCGGCCGGCGTGATTGCCGGCATTGGTCGCGTGGAAGGCGTCGAATGCATGATTGTCGCCAACGACGCGACGGTCAAAGGTGGCTCTTATTATCCACTGACGGTGAAGAAGCACCTGCGCGCCCAGACCATCGCCCAGCAAAATCGCCTGCCGTGCATTTACCTGGTGGATTCCGGCGGCGCCAACCTGCCACGCCAGGACGAAGTGTTCCCGGACCGCGAGCACTTCGGCCGGATCTTCTTCAACCAGGCCAACATGAGTGCCCAGGGCATCCCGCAGATTGCCGTGGTCATGGGTTCCTGCACCGCTGGTGGCGCCTATGTGCCGGCCATGGCGGACGAGGCGATCATGGTCCGCCAGCAGGCGACGATTTTCCTCGCCGGACCACCGTTGGTGAAAGCTGCCACCGGCGAGGTGGTCAGTGCCGAAGACTTGGGCGGTGCCGACGTGCACTGCAAGATTTCCGGCGTGGCCGACCATTACGCCGACAGCGACGAACATGCCCTGGCCCTGGCCCGTCGTAGCGTCGCCAACCTCAACTGGCACAAACAGGGGCAGTTGCAGCAACACCTGCCCATCGCCCCGCTGTACTCGAGCGATGAGCTGTACGGTGTGGTTTCGGCCGACGCCAAGCAACCGTTCGATGTCCGGGAAGTGATCGCGCGCCTGGTGGACGGTTCGGTGTTCGACGAATTCAAGGCGCTGTTCGGAACGACCCTGGTGTGTGGTTTCGCTCACTTGCACGGCTACCCGGTCGCGATCCTCGCCAACAACGGCATTCTCTTCGCCGAGGCCGCGCAGAAAGGCGCGCACTTCATCGAGCTGGCGTGTCAGCGCGGGATTCCGCTGCTGTTCCTGCAGAACATCACCGGCTTCATGGTCGGGCAGAAGTACGAAGCGGGCGGCATCGCCAAGCATGGTGCCAAGCTAGTGACGGCGGTCGCCTGTGCCAAAGTGCCGAAATTCACCGTGATCATCGGCGGCAGCTTCGGCGCGGGCAACTATGGCATGTGCGGTCGCGCCTACGACCCACGGTTCCTGTGGATGTGGCCGAATGCGCGGATTGGTGTGATGGGCGCCGAACAGGCGGCCGGCGTGCTGGTACAGGTCAAGCGCGAGCAGGCCGAACGCAGCGGCCATCCCTTCAGCGCCCAGCAGGAAGCCGAGATCAAGCAGCCGATCCTCGATCAATACGAAGAACAGGGCCACCCCTATTATTCCAGCGCCAGGCTGTGGGACGACGGCGTCATCGACCCGGCCCAGACCCGCGACATACTGGGCCTGGCCTTGTCCGCGTCACTGAACGCGCCTATCGAACCGAGCCGCTTCGGCGTGTTCCGGATGTAAACGGGGAATGACCATGGATAACTTCAACACCCTCGAACTGCACACCGACCCACGGGGCGTTGCCACCCTGTGGCTCAGCCGCGAGTCGAAAAACAACGCGTTCAACGCCGAAATGATCCGCGAACTGATCCTTGCCCTGGACCACGTCAGCAGCGATCCAAACTTGCGCTTCCTGCTGATCCGCGGGCGCGGCAAGCATTTCAGCGCTGGCGCCGACCTGGCCTGGATGCAGCAATCGGCCGAGCTCGACTACCACACCAACCTCGATGATGCCCGGGAACTGGCGGAGCTGATGTACAACCTCGCCAAGCTGAAGATTCCCACGCTAGCCATCGTCCAGGGTGCGGCGTTCGGTGGTGCACTGGGGCTTATCAGCGCCTGTGACATGGCCATTGGCGCTGATGAAGCACAGTTCTGTCTATCGGAAGTGCGCATTGGCCTGGCGCCGGCGGTGATCAGCCCGTTCGTGGTGCAAGCCATCGGCGAGCGTGCGGCGCGTCGTTATGCCCTGACTGCAGAACGCTTCGACGGGCAACGCGCGAAAGAAATCGGTTTGCTGTCGGAAAGTTACCCGGCCGAAACCCTGGACCAGCAAGTCGAGCAATGGATCGACAATCTGTTGCTCAACAGCCCGGCGGCCATGCGCGCCAGCAAGGAACTGTTGCGCGAAGTCGGTAACGGCGCCCTGACTCCGGCGCTGCGGCGCTACACCGAAAACGCCATCGCCCGTATTCGCGTCAGCCCGGAGGGCCAGGAAGGTCTGCGGGCCTTCCTGCAAAAGCGCGCGCCGAACTGGCAAGCCGAATCGAGTCATAAGGAGCCGCGTCGATGAGCGCCCCCTCCCTCACCACGTTACTGGTGGCCAACCGTGGCGAAATCGCCTGCCGCGTGATGCGCACCGCCAAGGCCATGGGCCTGACCACCGTTGCCGTACACAGCGCCACCGACCGCGATGCCCGCCACAGCCGCGAAGCCGACATTCGCGTCGACCTGGGCGGCAGCAAGGCAGCCGACAGCTACCTGCAAATCGACAAATTGATCACCGC
This sequence comes from Pseudomonas sp. FP2300, assembly GCF_030687595.1. NCBI lineage: Bacteria > Pseudomonadati > Pseudomonadota > Gammaproteobacteria > Pseudomonadales > Pseudomonadaceae > Pseudomonas > Pseudomonas sp. FP2300. Next base: position 2,294,715 of record NZ_CP117440.1, on the reverse strand, counting down.
CGCAAAAGCCAGTGGCGCCCAGGCCATCCACCCCGGCTATGGCTTTCTGTCCGAGAACGCCGGGTTCGCCCGGGCGATTGAAGACGCTGGACTGATCTTCCTTGGCCCACCGGCCTCGGCCATTGATGCCATGGGCAGCAAATCGGCGGCCAAGACCTTGATGGAAACTGCCGGGGTGCCCCTGGTGCCCGGTTATCACGGCGAAGCCCAGGACCTGGACACCTTTCGCGACGCCGCCGAGCGCATCGGCTACCCGGTTTTGCTCAAGGCCACAGCCGGCGGTGGCGGCAAGGGCATGAAAGTCGTCGAGGATGTCAGCCAATTGGCCGAAGCCCTGGCCTCGGCCCAGCGTGAAGCGCAGTCCTCGTTCGGCGACTCACGGATGCTGGTGGAGAAATACCTGCTCAAGCCGCGCCATGTGGAAATCCAGGTATTTGCCGACCAACACGGCAACTGCCTGTACCTCAACGAACGCGATTGCTCGATCCAGCGCCGCCACCAGAAAGTGGTGGAAGAAGCCCCCGCGCCCGGCCTGACCCCGCAACTGCGGCGGGCGATGGGCGAAGCCGCCGTGCGCGCGGCCCAGGCGATTGGTTATGTCGGGGCCGGTACGGTGGAGTTTCTGCTGGATGCGCGGGGCGAGTTTTTCTTCATGGAGATGAACACCCGGTTGCAAGTCGAGCATCCGGTCACCGAAGCGATCACCGGACTGGACCTGGTGGCCTGGCAGATCCGCGTCGCCCAAGGCGAGCCATTGCCGATCACTCAAACGCAAGTGCCGCTGCTGGGTCACGCCATCGAAGTACGGCTGTATGCCGAGGATCCGGTCAACGATTTCCTGCCGGCCACCGGGCGCCTGGCGTTGTATCGCGAATCGGCCGAGGGGCCGGGGCGGCGGGTCGACAGTGGTGTGGAGGAAGGTGACGAGATCTCGCCGTTCTACGACCCGATGCTCGGCAAGCTGATTGCCTGGGGTGAAGACCGTGAGCAGGCGCGCTTGCGGCTGTTGAGCATGCTCGACGAATTTGCCATTGGCGGGCTGAAAACCAACATTGGTTTTCTGCGACGAATCGTGGCCCACCCCGCTTTTGCGGCGGCGGAGCTGGATACCGGATTTATCCCACGTTACCAGGGGCAATTACTTCCAGAGCCTGGCGAATTGGATGACGCGTTCTGGTCCGCAGCCGCCCAGGGATTCGCCTTGAGCCTGACACCGCGCGTACGCGGTGATGACGCCGACTCACCTTGGGCCAGCACCACCGGGCTGCGCCTGGGGCTGCCCAGGGAAACCACCCTGCACCTGAGCTGCGAAGGCCAGGATCGCGCGATAACGCTGGACATCAGCGCCCGCCGCGCGGAACTCAAGGGCGAGCAACTGATAATCGAGCAGCACGGCCTGCGCCGCAGCCATCGGGCCATTCGCCGGGGCGATAGCCTGTATCTGCAATGGGCGGGTGACCTGCACCGGATCGACCTGTACGACCCTCTGGCCGCCGCCGAGGCCAGCCACAGCCATCAAGGTGGCCTGGCTGCGCCCATGAATGGCAGTATCGTGCGGGTATTGGTGAGTGTCGGCCAAACGGTGGAGGCCGGGGCTCAACTGGTGGTACTGGAGGCCATGAAAATGGAGCACAGCATTCGGGCGCCGAAGGCCGGTGTGATCAAGGCACTGTATTGCCAGGAAGGTGAAATGGTCAGCGAGGGCAGTGCCCTGGTGGCGTTCGAAGAATAGAAATCGGCCCGCTCCCAGGGCCGATCCAGTCAGAACCTGATGGTAGCCTGCACCACCACACCGATGAGGCGGCACTGTTCGGTGTACAGGGTTTTCGGGTAAGTCGGATTGAGCGGAACCAGGTAACGCTGACCGCTCTCTTCGATCAATTTGCGAAAGGTCGCGTCACTGCTGCCAGGCAAGCAGGCGACCACCAATTTGCCAGGCACCGCCTCGATGGCCGGATCCACCAGGATCGACATGCCCTCGGGAATGCTCAACCCGCTGGGTGCGGTCATCGCATCGCCCACCACTACCAGCCAGAATGCATCGCCCAGGGCGTGGTAGTCCGTCAGCTCGTAGCGCGCCTGGCTGTAGGCGCCAGGATCACCTTCGCGAACCCCGCCAACCTCATGCCATTCACTGACCGGGTAGCGGAAGTACGGGTTGTACTTCTGCGCCAGGGCCATGCCTTCGTCCGTGGAGGTGTCCGGCTCGCGAATCACCATTGCCACCTCCAGAAACTCCAGCCCCAGCTCCCGCAGGACCCGGTTCATGTCTTCGACACTGGGTTGCCGGCGCTTGGTCAGCCAATGGCCGACGCCGCCCTGGGACATTCCCAACCGCTCTGCGAGCACCACTTGCGTGATGCGCAGCTCCTTCATCTTGGCCTTGACCAACTCTATCCATTTATCCATGTGCGGCACGATACGTGGGTGACTGTGACCATTCAAAACACAAATTGTAGTATTTAAATTATCGTCACAATTACGATAAGTACTATTCTGGATTCAGGAGTTCAGCCCCCTACACGGAGATTTCCATCACCATGGATACACCCAGCAAAGACCAGCCCAGCAGCCCTTTCGACGGTACGTTTCCTCCCTTGCAGGATTGTCCGGCGGCCAAACGTGCCCTCGACTACTACCTGAAACCAGGTGTTTCGCAGGCGCCGGCAGAACATCGCTTCTTCGACGTCAACCACAATATCAGCGCAGAAGAAGCCCTCGTTCATGCGTGCGACCTGCTGCGTTGTGCCGCGGCGACCGCCCACGAGTCCGCCAACCAGTTGAATGGTTCGAGCCGTGACCTGGCATTTTCGGTGGTGCACATGATCGATCTGGTCAAGGTGATGCTTGACCGATCCCTGGATGGCTACCCTACCCGCTAGGAGTAACGCTTGGGAATGTCGTCGAGAACGCGAACGACGAGAAAAATTTTCCAATCGATGCGATAAAACCATTTGACTTGCAAATGATAATGATTATTATTGCATCAGCTGGTCGCGAGATCAGTCGATAGACCAGAAGACCTTAGGTCGGACTTCTGGAATATCTCCTCATCAGGCTAATCACGGTTTTTGACCCGGCTTTTTGCCGGGTCTTTTTTTGCCGATTTTTCGGCTTATGGCTTCAGGCTAATGAAGTCTTTTTGGATGCTGCCAATTCGGTGGCGGCGATGATAGCAAATGAATATCCGTTTACAAGAGCCCTCCCGCCACACAGGCGAAATCTATCGCTAACCAGCACTTGAGAATCAATTGCAGACTCTCTAAGCTGGCTCGGCGTCCAGGGAGGACGCCCCCTCGTTTACGTGACTTAAATCGTCTCGATTCGCCTTCCTTGCGTGTAAAGTAACGGCATGAAAATCCTTTCCAGGAATCGTGACCGTGGCTAAATCTTCCTTTGATATCAGTGCCAATTTCGACAGCGGCAACATCGAGGTCGTCGACATCAGCAACCCGTTGCAGTCGTTGCTCAAGATCAGGCCCGACACCCGCAGTGCCCATTTCCAGTGGTTCCACTTCAAGGCCAGCGGCCTGCATGTCGGCCAGGAATATTCCTTCCGCCTGCTCAACGCCAGTCAATCGTCCTATAACAAGGCCTGGACGGGCTACCAGACCGTTGCCTCCTACGACCACGTCAATTGGTTCCGCATTCCGACCCAGTTTGAAGGCGACGCCCTGCGCTTTCATCTGGAGGCCGAACAACCCCACGCCTGGTTCGCCTACTTCGAACCCTACAGCCGCGGTCGTCATGATTGGCTGATCGAACAAGCGCAGCACAAGGCCGGCACCGAGCTATTGGCCGTCGGTAAAAGCGTGGAAGGCCGTGACATTCAACTGCTGCGCAAGGGCAACGGTGCCGAAGGCCGACGCAAAATCTGGATCATCGCCCAGCAGCACCCCGGTGAGCACATGGCCGAATGGTTCATGGAAGGCGTGATCGAACGCCTCCAGCACCATGACGATGCGCAACTGAACCGGTTGCTCGCCAAGGCCGATCTGTACCTGGTACCGAACATGAACCCCGACGGCGCATTCCACGGTCATCTGCGAACCAACGCCATGGGCCAGGATCTCAACCGTGCCTGGCAGAACGCCAGTCCGGAAATCAGCCCCGAGGTTTTTTTCGTACAACAGCAAATGGAAAAGTACGGCGTCGATCTGTTCCTCGACGCTCACGGCGATGAGGAAATCCCCCACGTCTTCACCGCCGGTTGCGAAGGCAACCCAGGCTACACGCCACGCATCGCCAAACTCGAAGAGCGCTTTCGCAGCCATCTCAAGCACCAGACCAAAGACTTCCAGACAGCTCACGGCTACACCCGCGACGAACCGGGCCAGGCCAACATGACCCTGGCCTGTAATGCGGTCGGGCAGAAATATGACTGCCTGTCCCTGACCCTGGAAATGCCGTTCAAGGACCACAACGATCACCCGAACCCGATCACCGGCTGGTCTGGCAAACGCTCGATGCAACTGGGCAAGGATGTGTTGAGCACCATCGAGGCCATGGTCGACGAGTTGCGCTGATCCAATGACCTGATCAACCCTTGTCCAAGGTGCTTCCCTGAGTGGGAACAATGTGGGAGCAAAGCTTGCTCGCGATATAGGCGGTGAGGTCTTTCTGAAACCGAGTCGCCTGTATCGCGAGCAAGCTTTGCTCCCACCATCAACCCTTGCCGCGCAACATGCTGTCCAACACCTCATCCCGACGCACCCACGCGTGAAACAACGCCGCCGCCAGATGCACCAGCACAGTCAGGAACAGCAAGTAAGCCAGGTACCCATGGGCCTTGCGCAGCAGCGCGAACGTCTGGGCGTGCGCTGGCAGGATCGAGGGCAGTTGCAACCAATTGCCGAGCATCACCGGATCCCCCGCCGCCGAAATCATGCCCCAGCCCAGCAGCGGCAGAACCAGCATCAAGGCGTACAGCAACACATGCGAAGCCTTCGCCGCCAACACTTGCCAGCCTGGCAGATCGGCCGGCAGCGGTGGTTGTCGGGTACTGAAGCGCACCACCAGGCGCACGATCACCAACAGCAAAATCGCGATACCCAATGGCTTGTGCAACTGAAGCAGCCATTCATGGCGCTCGGACACCGAGGCGACCATGCCCGCGCCGATAAACAGCATGGCGATGATCATCAATGCCATCAGCCAGTGCAGCAACCGAGCCAGCGGTGCAAAGTGACGAGGGGCGCTCATGGGCGGGACTCCTGGTGGGCGGGCAATTGGTTCACTTCGCTGGTGCGCCGCAGGTAGGAACTGGCATAGGCAGCGGAGCGCGCGACCAGCAGCGGATCGTCGGAACCTTCGATCCCTTGGGGCAAGATCAGCGGGTCATAGTTGATGTCGCGGCATTCGCCGTTGTCCTGCGCCTGGGTACGCTCCAACACCAGCGTGCCGGCATTGAGTACCTTGCGGTCAGCGGGCCAGGCCTTGCTGGCGTCGTTCACCGGATCACCCGGGTTGGCCAAGGTGATGTTCAGTTGCCAGCGCAACGGCCCGGCGGCGAGACGCTTCACCAAGTCTTGCTCGAGGAAGTCGGCCCCCTGGGGTGGCGTCGTATCCGCAGCGTCCTGAGTCATCGGCACCACGCCCCAACGCACCGCCTGGCGTTGCCCGGCGGGGTTGACCAGATAGAACGCGTTGATGCCGTTGTAAGTTTCGCTGGCATAACTGGCCGACGGCTTGGCGGTCTTGATCCATCGCAGGAATGGCGCGGCTTCGGGGTGAGCGGCAAAGAACGCCGGTACGGCCGCAGGGTTCGGTTTTCCTGTGGCGGGGTCCGGCGACTGGGCTTGCTGCAGTTGGTAGAAGGCTTCGGGCGTGCCCACCGGAAACACCGGCATGCTGTTCATGCCGGTGCGCCACTGCTGGCCGTTGGCCTGGGTAAAACGCAGCGCCAGGCTGCGAATCGGCACGCTTGCGTCCGGTGCATAGGGGTTGCCGCTGGGCAAGGCGAAACGCCCGACCACCGGCGTTTGCGGCTGCGAGAACACTTGGGCGCTGGAATAGGCGCTGGCCTCGCCCGTGCTTTGGAAATAGCCCACGACGCAGACACCTTTGGAGTGGTTACGGCGAAAGCCCGGGTGAACGCCGTTGTTTTTTTCCAGGACATTGACCAGCGCCTGCGGTGTCAGGCGCTGTGGGTCGAGGCTGCCATTGACGTAGGCAAACGCCCCGGCCAACGCGGCAACAATCACGGCGATGCCGCTCAGGCGCAATGTCAGGGCGGCGGCACTCAAGGGTGGCCGGCTCGACGAGGATGAAGGATCAACCATGAGAAAGCTCCAGGGCGCGAGGCCATTCGTTGGAAATGGACCCGTCAGACGAAGGACCGTCAGGTTTATTCCCATGCCTCGTATTTATTTTTCCTGCCCTGGAATAATCTCGTTCGTGGGTCGTCTTTCCAGTCCCGGCGCAGTGACTGCCCACAGAAGCCACACCCTATGAACGCACTCGACGAACAGTTGCGCGAACTCATCCCCAGGCTACGGCGTTTTGCCGTGTCGCTGACGCGCAACCCGAGCAATGCCGACGACCTGGTGCAGATGTGCCTGGAACGGGCGTTGTCCAAATGGACCGACAAGCGCCCGGACGGCGACCTGCGGGCCTGGTTGTTTTCGATTCTGTATCGGCAGTTTCTCGACGGCCATCGCCGCTCCCGGCGGTACGCGCGCATGCTGGAGTTTTTCACCGGTCGCGATGACGCCCATCCTTCGGCCGAGCGTAGCGTGATCGCACAATCATCCCTGCAGGCCTTCGATCAGCTCACGACGGAACAACGTGCACTGTTGCTCTGGGTGTCGGTGGAAGGCTTGAGTTACCAGCAAGTCGCCGACATCCTCGGCGTGCCGACCGGCACGGTCATGTCCCGCCTGTCCCGCGCCCGCCAGGCCTTGCGCCAACTCAGCGACGGCGAAATCACCCGCCCTGCCCTGCGGATACTCAAATGATCAACATCCCCCCCAGCGACAGCGACCTGCACGCCTACGTCGATCGCCAACTGAGCGAGGCCGACCAGCGCCTGGTGCAGGCCTACCTGGCCAACCAACCTGAAGTCGCCGCCCGGGTCCGAGCCTGGCAACAGGACGCGCAGCACCTGCGCACGGCCCTGAGTGGAACCTTGCAGCAGCCGCCCAACCCGGACCTCGACCCGGCGATGATTCGCCAGCACCTGAAACATCGCTCCCGCCGCCACCTGGCCAGCGCCGCGATGTTGTTGCTGGCCGTCAGCGTGGGAGGCTTCGGTGGCTGGCAAGCGCGGCAAATGACCCTGCTCAGCGCCGCAGCCCCCATGGCCGATGCCCTGCAGGCGTACCGGTTGATTGCCCAGCAGGGTATCCTGCCAGCCGATTACCAGACGGGCGACGAGCGGAGCATGCAAGGCTGGCTCGACCGCTACTTCACCCAGGCCGACCGACTGCCCGACCTGTCGGGCGCGGGCTTCAAGCCGGTCAGCGGGCGCTTGCTCAGCACCGAGCAAGGGGCGGCGGCCATGGTGGTTTACCAGGACCAAAGCGGTCAGAAGATCAGCTTCTACGTGCGCCCACCGGGCCCGAAAAACTTCCTGCTCCCTCGTGGCAGCCGCCGTGACGGCGAGCTGCAAGCCGAGTACTGGTCCGGCCCGGGCTACAACTATGCGATGGTCATACCCAGCGATATGCCGGCAGCGCAGCGACTCAAGCAAACCCTGAATTTCTGATCCCCGCCGCCGCCCCTGTGGGAGCGAGCCTGCTCGCGATAGCGATGTGTCAGCCGGCACATTACTGACTGGACCACCGCTATCGCGAGCAGGCTCGCTCCCACAAGGGTTCTGCGATAGTTCAGAGGAGTCGGTTCACCCCTGCCCAAACACCTGCGAAGGCCTGCGCAGCAATGGGTCGAACGGGTTGATCCGCGGCCCGATCAAGGCCGCCTCACGCTTGAGCATGTCCACCACCGTCGGCAGGCGATCAGGCCCCAGGCGATCGCTCACCGTCGCCACGCTCAAGGCGGCCACGGCCCGGCCGTCACGGTCCAGGATCGGCACGGCCACCCCGGCCATGCCTTGCAATACACCGGTGTTGCGCCCGGCGTAGCCCAGCGTGCGCACGTTCTCCACTTCCGAACGCAGGAAGACTTCATCGTACAAATGGAAATCCTTGAGCCGCGGCAGGTTGTATTGAATCACCGTGTCGCGCTCTTCTTCCGGCAGGAACGCCAGGATCGCCAGGCTGCCCTGCCCCACGCCCAACGCCACGCGCCCCCCAATGTCGCCGGTGAACGTGCGGATCGGAAACGGCCCTTCGCTACGGTCCAGGCAGATGGCATCGAAGCCGCTGCGGGCGAGCAAAAATAGCGAGTCTCCCAAGGAAGCCGACAACCGCAGCATGGCCGGGCGCACCAGTTCGCGCAGGTTGCCGGTGTTACCGGCGCGGGCGGCCAGGGCGAAGAACTCCAGGCTCAGGCGATAGCGCTTGCTGCGAGCGTCCTGCTCGACCATGCCCTCGTCCATCAGGCTGCGCAACAAGCGATGGGTGGTGGGTTGGGACAAACCGATGCGCTGGGCCAATTGCGTCACCCGCTCGCCGCCCTCGACGGTGTCACCCAGGCTGCGCAACACGGCAAACAGTCTGGAGACCGCGCCGACACCCACCTCGCCTTTTTCATTATTCCGTTCAGTGGAATTAAACATGCTATTTCTCATTATTAAATTTACTCACTGAATGAAATTGAAAATAGTCTTCGCTTCAGTGAAATAGTCCATTGAGCCCATCCTATTCTTCGTCCTACTCTGCGTCCATACAGGGGCGATTCGAACAACAGCGGCAGCCGACTCAAGGTCGAGCGCCAACGCACCCCAGCAGCACCTTTTCGTATCTGCCCATACAAAAAAGCGCGCCCTTGCGGCGACGCATAACAATCCCAGGTGGAGCGCAGCTATGGCTTTTGTGCAACTTGAAGGACTTGGCAAACGTTACGGCGACATCGACGCCGTGGTCGCCACCAACCTGTCGGTGGAAAAAGGCGAGTTTGTCTCGCTACTGGGGCCTTCGGGCTGCGGCAAGACCACCACCCTGCAAATGATCGCCGGCTTCGTCGAAGTCAGCAGCGGGCGCATCCTGCTGGACGGCCGCGACATCACCCATGCCAAGCCCGCCAGCCGTGGCCTGGGGGTGGTATTCCAGAGCTACGCGCTATTCCCCCACATGACCGTCAGGGACAACGTCGCTTTCGGCCTGCGCATGCGCAAGGTCGCCAATGCCGAGCTGCAACAACGCGTGGATCGAGTGTTGAAGCTGGTGCGCCTGGACCAACACGCCGAACGCTACCCACGGGAACTCTCGGGCGGCCAGCGTCAACGCGTGGCGCTGGCTCGAGCCTTGGTGATCGAGCCGCCGGTGCTGTTGCTCGACGAACCGCTGTCCAACCTCGACGCCAACTTGCGCGAAGAGATGCAGTACGAAATCCGCCGCATCCAGCGCGAAGTCGGAATCACTACCCTGATGGTGACCCATGATCAGTCCGAAGCCCTGTCGATCAGCGACCGGGTCGTGGTGATGCAGGCCGGGCGTATCACCCAGATCGACGCGCCGTACACCCTTTACGAGCACCCACGTACCGAATTCATTTCCGGCTTCGTCGGCAAGGCCAACCTGCTGCCCGGCCTGCGCGATGGCGCGGGCGTCGTTCAAGTCTGCAACCGGAGCGACGCTGACCTGACCCTGAGCCTGCGCCCGGAAAAAATCGATCTGCTTGCCTCGGGCTCGGGCCGCCTGCAAGGCACCCTCGTCAGCCGCTTCTTTCTCGGCAGCCAATGGCTGTACGGCGTCACCACCAGCCTGGGTGAACTCTGCGTGGTACGCCGCAACGACGGCTCCGCGCCCTTGGTCGAAGGCACGGCGGTGGGCCTGGACTGGGATCCGGCGCTGCTGCGGGTGCTGAGCACGGACGAGGTGCCGGCATGAAGCTGATCGATGCGATGCGCCGTGGCCGGCAAGGTTACCTGATGTCCGCGCCGGCCCTGGCCTTGTACATGGGCCTGCTGGTCATTCCCTTGGGCTTGACGCTCGTCCTGTCATTCAACGTCTTCGACTACAGTTCGGGCATCAACAACGACGCCTTTACCTTCGACCACTACACCAGCCTGCTGGGGGACCCGTACTTCTACGAGATATTCCTGCGCACGTTCTGGATCAGCGCCCTGACCACGCTCTTGTGCGTGCTGATCGGTGTGCCCGAGGCGTACATCCTCAGCCGCATGGGCGCACCGTGGCGTTCGATTTTCCTGATCCTGATTCTCACGCCGCTGCTGATTTCAGTGGTGGTGCGAGCCTTCGGCTGGAGCCTGCTGCTCGGCGCCGACGGCCTGGTCAACCAGGCTCTGCAAGCCTTCGGTGGCGCACCGATGAAGCTGCTCTATACCCCGTTCGCCGTGGTCATCGCCCTGGTCCACGTGATGTTGCCGTTCATGATCATTCCAGTCTGGACCTCGTTGCAGAAACTCGACCCGGCCGCCGAACAGGCCGCGCTGTCGCTGGGGGCCAGCCAGTTCACGGTGATCCGCAAGGTCGTGCTGCCACAGATCATGCCCGGCGTGCTCTCCGGCACGCTGATCGTGTTCGGCCTCGCCGCCAGTTCCTTCGCCATCCCCGGTCTGCTCGGCGGACGGCGCTTGAAGATGGTCGCCACGTTGATCTACGACCAGTACCTGTCAGAACTGAACTGGCCCATGGGTGCGGCCATTGCTGTCGCCCTGCTGTTGCTCAACCTGCTGATCATGCTGTCGTGGAACCGGATGATCGAAGGCCGCTACAAGAAGTCATTGGGGTAACGGGTCATGTCCAGAAACGGTCCTTTCGCACTGCTGTTCCACGCCCTGGTGGTGATCTTCATGCTCGCGCCGCTGGTGGTGGTCTGCCTCGTCGCCTTCACCCCGGAAAACACCTTGAGCCTGCCGACCACCGAGTTCTCCCTGCGCTGGTTTCGCGCCGTGTTCGAGCGCGCGGACTTTGTCGACGCGTTCTACAACAGCCTGATCCTGGCGTTCTGCGCGGCCTCGCTGGCGACCTTGATTGCAGTGCCGGCGGCCCTGGCGATCACCCGGCTCGAGTTCCCGGGCCGGGATTTCTTCAATGGCCTGTTCCTGTCGCCGATCATCATTCCGCACCTGGTATTGGGGGTGGCGTTACTGCGTTTGTTTGCGCTGATGGGCGTGAACGGCAGCTTTGCCTGGCTGATCTTCGCCCATGTGCTGGTGATCACGCCGTACGTGCTGCGCCTGGTGCTGGCCTCGGCCATCGGCCTGGACCGCAGCGCCGAGCAGGCCGCGCAATCGTTGGGGGCTGGGCGCTTCACGCTGTTCCGGCAAATCACCCTGCCGATGATCCTGCCGGGGGTGGCCGGAGGCTGGTTGCTGGCGTTCATCAACAGCTTCGATGAAGTCACGCTGTCGATCTTCGTCACCTCGCCGGCCACGCAAACCCTGCCGGTACGCATGTACGTATACGCCACCGAATCCATCGACCCGATGATGGCGGCGGTGTCGGCGCTGGTCATCGGGCTCACCGCGCTGACCATGATTCTGCTCGACCGGGTCTATGGCCTGGATCGAGTCCTGGTAGGCAAACAATGAGGGTGTCATGGCACTGCTGAAACGACTGGCCGAAGGCGACCGCCCGGCCCTGGACTTTACCCTCGACGGCCAGCCCGCCACCGGCCTTCTGGGGGACACCCTGTTGACCGCCGTGCTGACCTGCAGCGAGCACCTGCGCGGCAGTGACTTCAGCGCCGAACCCCGGGCCGGTTTCTGCCTGATGGGTGCCTGCCAGGACTGCTGGGTGCGCCTGGGTGATGGCCGCCGCGTACGCGCCTGCTCGACCCTGCTCGAAGCCGGGCAGCACATCATCCGCGAACCGGGGCGCCAGGTATGAACAATGTAGCCAAATATGCCCCCATCGCGAGCAGGCTCGCTCCCACAGGGGACTTGTGCCGTCCACAAAATCCACGTCCACCGCAAATCCGATGTGGGAGCGAGCTTGCTCGCGATGGCGTCTTTAAAGATGTCGCCAATCTCACTGCATCGCCAACGAGGTGGTCATGAAACCCGTCGCCATCATCGGCGCCGGCCCGGCCGGTATCCGTGCCGCACAGACCCTGGTCGCCCACGGCATATACCCCGTCCTGCTGGACGAAGCCACTCGCGGTGGCGGGCAGATCTATCGGCGCCAACCGGCCAACTTCAAGCGCCCGCCAGCCAAGCTCTATGGCTTTGAAGCGTCCAAGGCCAACGCCATCCACCAGACCCTCGACGCGTTGCGTGAACAGCTCGATTACCGTCCCGACACCCTGGTGTGGAACGCCGAGGCCGGCCTGCTCGATACCTTGCATGAAGGTCGCACCGCGCGCCTCGAGTACGCCAGCGTGATCGTCGCCACCGGCGCCACCGACCGGATCCTGCCTGTACCGGGGTGGACCCTGCCCGGGGTGTACAGCCTGGGCGCGGCGCAGATCGCCCTGAAGTTCCAGGGTTGCGCCATTGGTGAACGGGTGGTGTTCGCCGGCAGCGGTCCGTTGTTGTATCTGGTGGCCTATCAATACGCCCGGGCCGGCGCCAAGGTGGTCGCGGTCCTCGACAGTTCGCCCTTTAGCGCCCAGGTTCGTGCCCTGCCCGGCTTGCTGGCACAACCGGTCACCCTCGCCAAGGGCCTCTACTACCGCGCCTGGCTAACCGCCCGCGGCATCGCCGTGCATCAAGGCGCGAGCCTGGCGCGTCTCGATGGAGAACGCCGGGTGCAGTCGCTGCAATGGCACGACGCAAGCGGCGAACACACCCTCGACTGTGACGCGGTGGCGTTCGCCCATGGCTTGCGCAGCGAAACCCAACTGGCCGACCTGTTGGGTTGCGAGTTTGCCTGGAATGCCCTCAACCGCGCCTGGCTGCCACGACGGGACCACGCCGGGCGTAGCAGCGTGCCGGGGATTTACCTGGCCGGTGACGGTGCCGCAATCATGGGCGCGGACGCAGCTGAAATGGCCGGTGAACGGGCGGCCCTGGCCTTGCTCGAAGACAGCGGCTACTCCACCGACCCACAACGTTGCACGCAACTGGAACAAGCCCTTGAACGCATCGGTCGGTTCCGGGAAGGCCTGGAGCGCGCGTTTGCCTTTCCTGAACGCTGGGCCGCCGATGCGGCCGATAACCTGATGATTTGCCGCTGCGAAGAAGTCCGCGCGGGTGACATCCGCCGGGTGGTGGGCGAAGGCCATTGGGAGATCAATCGGGTCAAGGCGCATTGCCGGGTCGGCATGGGTCGTTGCCAGGGCCGGATGTGCGGTGCCGCGGCAGCGGAAATCATTGCGCGCGAAAGTGGCCTCCCCCTCTCCGACATCGGCCGCTTGCGGGCCCAGGCGCCGGTCAAGCCAGTGCCGTTCGGCCTGGAGGTCGAGCCATGATCGAAGTGGATGTGGTGATCATTGGCGGTGGCATTGTCGGCGCCTCGGCCGCGTTGTTCCTGAGCAAGGCCGGCCGCCGGGTAGCGCTGCTGGAGCGCGACTTCTGTGGCTCGCACTCCAGTGGCGTGAACTACGGCGGTGTGCGACGCCAGGGCCGGCCATTGTCGCAACTGCCCTTGTCGCAACGGGCCCATGAAATCTGGAGCCAGTTGCCCCAGTTGATCGGCATCGACGGTGAGTACCAGCGCAGCGGTCATCTCAAACTGGCCCGCAGTGCCGATGATCTGCAAGCGTTGCGCGACTACGCCGCCAGCAGCCAGGGCTTTGGCCTGGATTTGCAGTTGCTCGATCAAGAAGAACTGCGGGCTCGCTTTCCGTGGGTCGGTGCTGTCGCGGTCGGGGCATCGCTGTGCCCGGATGACGGCCATGCCAATCCGCGCCTGGTCTCACCAGCGTTTGCCCAGGCCGCTCGCCGACATGGCGCGCAAGTCCACGAACAATGCACCGTCAGTAACGTTGTGCACGACGGCCAGCGCTTTGCCGTAAACACCGCGACAGGTCTGACCTTCCACGCGCCCTGGCTGCTGAACTGCGCCGGAGCCTGGGCCAGCCAGTTCGCCGCGCAGTTCGGCGAAGCGGTGCCCATGCATGCAGGGCACCCGGCGATGCTGGTCACCGAGCCCTTGCCCTTGGTCATGGACGCCAGCACTGGCGTCGAGGGGGGCGGTATCTATGCCCGCCAGGTCGCGCGTGGCAACTGTGTGCTGGGGGGCGGCCAAGGTTTTGCGTTGGACGCTGCTCGCGCCCGTCCCGGCCAGAACGCAGTGATCGAGATCCTGCGCCAGGCTGTCGAGCTCTATCCATTCCTGGAGGGCGCCCAGGCGATTCGTACCTGGAGCGGCACCGAAGGTTACCTGCCCGATCGCCAGCCGGTGATCGGCCACAGCAGCACCCAGTCTGGTCTGTTGCACGCGTTCGGCTTTGCCGGCGCGGGTTTCCAGATCGGCCCGGCGGTGGGCCAGGCGCTCACCGAGATCATCTGCAGCGGGGCTTCGAGCACGCCGCTGGATGCGTTTTCCATCACCCGGTTCCACTCCATCTCCGTTGCTTGATAGAGGAAGGTCGCGCCAATGAATAACGTCAAACGCAGTGCACTGTTCGGTTTCTGCTCGCTGGGCTCCGCTTGCCTGGGCGCCCTGCTCCCGGTCACCCAGGCGTTGGCCGAGCCGACGCTTTACCTGGGCATGAACGGTGGAACCATGGAGCGGCTTTATGCCGACAAGGTCTTGCCTGCTTTCGAAAAAGCCAACAACGTCAAAGTGGTCATCGTACCGGGCACCTCAGCCGATATCCTGGCGAAGGTGCAGGCCAGTAAAGGCAACCCGCAGATGCACGTGATGTTCCTGGATGACGGCATCATGTATCGCGCCATCGCCATGGGGCTGTGCGACAAACTCGAGGACAGCCCGACCCTGGCGCAGATCCCGGCCAAGGGGCGCATCAAGGATCAGGCCGTGGCTGTCAGCCTCGGGGTGACGGGGCTGGCCTACAACACGCGGCTGTTCAAGGAAAAAGGCTGGAATACGCCCACCTCATGGATGGACCTGGCCGATCCACGTTTCAAGGATAAAGTGGTGTTCCAGTCGATGGCCTCCTCCACATTCGGCCTGCACGGTTTCCTGATGTTCAATCGGATCCAGGGCGGCAGCGAAACCGACGTCGAGCCGGGCTTCAAGGCCTGGCCAAACACGGTGGGGCGCAACGTGCTGGAGTACATCCCCAGCTCGGCGAAGATATCCGAAATGCTGCAGACCGACGAAGCCGCCCTGTTTCCGCTGACGCCGACCCAGGTGACCGCGTTGAAACTCAAGGGCATGCCGGTCGAATACGCCCAGCCGAAGGAAGGCGCCGTGGTACTCAACGTCGCCGAATGCGCCATCGCCCAGAACACCCAGCCGGAACTGGCGCAAAAGCTTGCCGCGTTCCTGCTGACACCTGAAGCCCAGGCCATTGCCCTGGAAGAAGGCGACCAGATCCCCTCCAATCCCAATACCCCGACCACCGACAAGACCCGCGGCCAGGTGGAGGCGATGAAGCAATACCTGGAAACGGCGATTGCCGTGGATTGGGACCAGGTCAACGAACAACGCCCGGCCTGGAACGCGCGGTGGAACCGCAGTATCGAGCGCTAGGGCGATCGATTGTGGCCAAGGGAGCAACACTGTTGCTCCCACAGATAAATCCCCTCGCCACAGGGTTTTGTGTTGGGCTGATTATTGGTTAACTGTCTGGCTTCGGACCTTGCGCCCGCCCCTTGATCAACAGCGAACCCCGCCATGCACACCCTCGCCCAACTGCGCGCCGGCCAGCTCTCAGGCATCACCCGACTGGACCTGGCCTGCGGCTTGACAGAGTTTCCCCGGGAAATCTTCGACCTGGCCGACTCCCTCGAAATACTCAACCTCAGCGGCAATCAGTTGGACACGCTGCCCGACGACCTGCATCGGCTGACCCACCTGCGCGTGCTGTTCTGTTCGGATAACCGCTTCACAGAACTGCCCGAATGCCTGGGCCGTTGCAGCGCGTTGACCATGGTCGGTTTCAAGGCCAACCGTATCGAGCGCGTCACTGGCGCCGCCCTGCCACCGCTGCTGCGCTGGCTGATCCTGACCGACAACCGCGTCAGCCAATTACCCGATGAACTGGGCCAACGCCCACACCTGCAAAAACTGATGCTGGCCGGCAACCGTCTGCAGCAATTGCCTGCAAGCCTGGGCCAGTGTCATCACCTCGAACTGCTGCGCATCGCCGCTAACCAATTGACCGAACTGCCGCAATGGTTGCTGCAACTGCCAAGCCTCAGTTGGTTGGCCTACGCCGGCAATCCGCTGGAAGCCCAAGCCGAAGCGGCCGCCCTGGCTGCCACGACGCCCATCGACTGGGCGCAGTTGCGCTTGCAACAACAATTGGGCGAAGGCGCATCGGGAGTGATTCACCAGGCGCTCTGGCAGCCGCCCGGCCAAATTGCCCGAAACGTTGCAGTGAAGCTGTACAAAGGCCAGATGACCAGCGACGGCTCGCCCCTGCATGAGATGCATGCCTGCATCACTGCCGGTCGACACCCGAACCTGATTGACGTGCTGGGCCAGGTTGACGGGCATCCCGAGCAACAGGCCGGACTGGTGATGGCGCTGATCGCGCCCAACTACCGTAATCTCGCCGGGCTGCCGAGCCTGGCATCATGTACCCGCGACGTGTATGCCGACGAGCTGCGCCTCAGCGCCCCAACAGCCTTGCGCATCGCCCACGGCATCGCCTCGGTGGCCGCGCACTTGCACCGCCAGGGCATCACCCATGGGGATCTGTACGGGCACAACATCCTGTACAACGACCAAGGCGATTGCCTGCTGGGAGACTTTGGCGCGGCGTCTTTCCACGCCACCACGGACAACGAGCAAACCCGCGCACTGCAACGCATCGAGGTACGAGCCTTCGGGATTCTGCTGGGGGAATTGCTGACGCGGATCGAGCCGGGGCTGAGTGCTGTGGACCTGGCAGCGCTGCAGGATCTGCAGGCGCGCTGCTGTCAGCCGGATGTGCTGGTGCGGCCAGAGTTCGATGAGATTGAAAGGTTGCTGAGCGAGTTCAAACACATCGACTAAACCAGCCCCCCAAACTAACAGGCACGCCGCCTATTGTGGTGAGGGGATTTATCTGTGGGAGCAAGGCTTGCCCGCGATGCGGACACCTCGATTTCTCAGAGACCGCGTCGTCTTCATCGCGGGCAAGCCTTGCTCCCACAGAGTGAACCGCACCCAGGGATAAATTCCCTCGCCACAGGGGGTGTAGTGCTTAACCGGCCAACCCGACAAACATGTCCTGCACGTCGTCATGGTTATCGAGGCCTTCGAGGAAAGCTTCGACTTCAGCCATCTGCTCATCGGTCAGGCCGCTGACCGGGTTTTTCGGCTGGTAGCCCAGTTTGGCCGACAACACGGTGAAGCCCTGCTCCGGCAACGCCTTCTGTACGGCATCGAGGTCGGCAGGGTCGGTGAGAAACAAGGTCGCGCCTTCTTCGCCAGGCTCGAAATCCTGGGCACCGGCCTCGATGGCGGCCATTTCCGGATCGGCGTCCGGGCTGTCCGGTGCGGCTTCAATCATGCCGACATGGTTGAAGTCCCACGCCACCGAACCCGAGGCGCCCAGTTGGCCCTTGCGGAACGCGACGCGAATTTCGGCAACGGTACGGTTGATGTTATCGGTCACGCATTCAACGATCAGCGGCACCTGGTGCGGCGCGAACCCTTCATAGGTCACGCGGTGGTACTGCACGGTCTCACCGAGCTGACCAGAACCTTTCTTGATCGCACGCTCCAGGGTCTCGCGGGGCATCGAGGCCTTCTTCGCTTGTTCGACCACCAGGCGCAAGTGCGCGTTGGTAGCGGTATCAGCGCCGTTGCGCGCGGCAATGGTGATTTCCTTCACCAGTTTGCCGAAGATCTTGCCCTTGGCGTTGGCAGCCGCTTCTTTGTGTTTAACCTTCCACTGTGCGCCCATTACTCACTCTCTTGTCTGACGCGCCGAGACATCTGCCGGCCGGCGCTGTGGCGCAAGTTTATACGGCCTAAACCGGCTGATCGACCAAAAATTCACCCTGCTGGATCGACATTTTCACAGCGTGTTGTAGGGCTTTTCTGAAACAGCGACTCACACGCACCGTTCTCCGTCACGGTTTCGTACCCTCTGCGCCTCTCTCCCAGCCAGTAGGAGCTGCGATGCGCAACGACACGGAAAGTCCCTTCAGCCTGACACTCACGCAAAGCGACTTGCAATTGCAAGTATTGCGGTTCAATGGCCGCGAAGCCCTCAACCAGCCGTACCGCTTCGACCTCGAACTGATCGGCCTGGCCCCGCCGATAAACCCCGACCTGCTATTGGGGCATCCGGCCTTCCTGCGCCTGGACGGCGAATCGGGGGTCCATGGGATTGTCCACAGCGTCAGCCTGAACGCCCAGGCGCCGCAGCTCATTGTCTATCGCCTGACACTGGTTCCCTACCTCCAGCAACTGGAACAAGGCCCGCGGCGCCGGGTTTTCCATCAGCTCAGCGTGGTGCAGGTGCTGCAACGCCTGCTGGAAGAACACCCGCTACCCACCGACAGTTACCGTTTCGAACTGCCCCATGGGCAGTATCCGTGTCGCCCGTTTTGCATCCAGTACGACGAAAGCGACCTGACCTTCCTGCAACGACTGTGCGAGGAGGAAGGCATCCATTACCACTTCGAACACGCCCCCCATGGCCATGTCCTGGTGTTTGCCGAAGACCCGAAGAGCTTCCCCGCACGCGCCATCGAGCTGCCCCTGCGCCCGAGTGACAACCTGCTGCCGGCCATCAAGCGCCTGTATTTGCGTCACCACTCGCGGATGCCTGGCCTACCCGTCGGCTTCAGCGACCGGGCCATGCCTGAAGCCGGGGCCACGGCGGCGAATCACCTCCTTGAACAGATCGATCACGAAGCCATGCGCGGCGACCCGGCCTTGGCTCACCGTTACCAGGCCGGGCGCCGCCACCTTGAACGGCTGCGCTGTCGGCAGCGGGAAATCCATGGCCACAGTACCCAACCTGCCCTGCACGGCGGCGACATCGTACAGATCTGCGAACACCCGGTTGCCACCTTCAACGATCAATGGCTGATCACCGAGGTCCAGCATCGCGGGCGGCAGTTTTCGATCCTGGAGCCGGACTTGCCCGCCACACCGTCGGCCCGTGACTACCGCAACCGGTTCACCGCCATTCCATGGTCCACCGTATTCAGGCCGGCCCTCAAGCATCCCAAGCCCTGTATCCCCGGGTACCACCTGGCACACGTACTCGGCCGCACCGGCCAGCCAGCCAGGCCCGATGAACGCGGCCAGGTGAGTGTCAGCCTATGGGCGCCGGACCAGGAAGGCATCACGCTACCCGTATCGCGACTGACGCTGGGTGACAGCCCCAGCCTGATGGCCGGCAGCGAAGTGCTGGTGAGTTTTCTCGATGGCGACCCCGACCGCCCGGTGCTGTGCCCGGGGGCTATCGATACCGGTGCCGGACAAACCGCCGCGCCACCGAAACCGCCCCGTGGCAATCATGATGCCGGGCTGCTGTTGGACTGGCTGCTGAACCCGCCGGACTTCACTCCCTGACTCATCTCTGTGGCTTCATCCCGGCAAAACTGATCTGGCTCATGCAAACCCAGCGAAACGGGCTTACAGTAAACAGACAACGCCGCTCTAGACGGCGCTCTACCCTGATTGTTGGAGATACCCGCAATGCCCTGGAAAAACTCAGAAAGCCGCTACAGTACCGTCACGGTGACCTTGCATTGGTTGATGCTGGTTCTGCTGGCGGTGGTCTATGCCTGCATCGAGTTCCGGGGGATTTTCCCCAAGGGCAGCGGCGGCCGGACCCTGATCAAGGAAGCGCATTTCATGCTCGGCCTGACCGTGTTCGTACTGGTCTGGCTGCGCCTGTTCGCCCGCAGCATGGGTAAGGCACCGGCGATTTTCCCGGCCTCGCCTGCGTGGCAAACCTTCCTCGCGCGCCTGATGCACTGGGCGCTGTACCTGTTCATGATCGCCATGCCGCTGCTGGGCTGGCTGATCACCAGCGCCGAAGGGCATCAGGTGATGTTCTACGGTTTCGATTTGCCCTTGCTCGTCGATCAGGACAAGGATTTCGCCAAGCAACTGGAAAGCTGGCATGTGCTGGGCGGCACCATCGGCTATTGGTTGATTGGCCTGCATGCCTTGGCGGGGCTGTATCACCACTATGTGGTACGCGACAACACGCTGTTGCGGATGATGCCCAAACGCGGCTGATCGCTGTTATTCGAACCCTCGGCGGCCTTGCAAGCCGCCGGTGTGGACGAAGATCAAGCGGGTGCCTGGGGCAAACCCTCCGGCCTCGACCCGCGCTTTAAGCAACAGCAAGGCTTTGCCGGTGTACAACGGCTCCAGCTCGATGGCCGCCGTGGTTTCGATGAAATCGGTGAGTTCACCATCGACCCGGGCGAAACCGCCACGGCTGCCGTCGAACAGTTCATAAAGCGCACTGCAAAGGCCCGCTTCCCCCAGGATGCTTTCGACTTGCTGCGCCACGCCATGGTCCTGGGGCACCGCCAGTACGCCATAGACCGGGCGCTGCCCGGCTTCGGCCAACACCAGCCCGGCCAGTGACGTTCCGGTGCCGCAGGCCAGCCACCAGCCGTGATAATCCGCCCATCCCAACGTCGCCAATTGTTCACGGACGCTGGCCGCCCAAGCCATGCAACCTTGTGCACCAGGTAATCCTGAGCCGCCTTCGGGCACCGGATGCAAATGTGGATAGCGGATCTGCCACGACTCCCAGAAATCCGCCGCGTGCCGCTCTCGGTATCCGCCATAACCCAGCCAGTGCAGGTCCATGCCAAAGGCTTTCAGGTCGCGCACCGTCGGCGTGTCCTGGGGGTGCCCACGCAAGAGCCCCGCCGTGGGAAAGCCGAAACGCTTGCCCGCCGCCGCCAGTGCATGCAAATGATTGGAATAGGCCCCACCCAGGCTCATGATCCCCTTGGCACCGACCTCATGGGCGGTGCGCAAATGATTGACCAGCTTGAACCACTTGTTGCCGCTGATCAGCGGGTCGATCCGGTCCAGGCGCAACACTGCCACTTCAACACCGGCACGGGCGAGCCAGTCCAGATGAAGGGGTTCAAGTCGGGGTTGGGGATGCCAGTCGAGGGCGGGAAGCAGCATGGTGGCAGGTCGAGGAGAAAGATGCCCGGCATCTTAACAGCTTGGTCGCGGAGATCCTGGCACTACAAAAACCTGTGGGAGCGGGCTTGCTCGCGAAGGCGTCGGCACATCCAACATCATCGCAAACTGACCCGCCGCTTTCGCGAGCAAGCCCGCTCCCACCTGGCATCGGCGGCGACCTTGGCTTCTCTATTTGCAAGCAAGGTCGCGCCCACAGTTTTGTGCCTTACAACTGCGCCGCCAACCGCGAACCCTGGTTGATCGCCCGCTTGGCGTCCAGCTCCGCCGCCACGTCGGCACCGCCGATGAGGTGAACGGTCTGCCCCGCGGCTTCCAGTCCTTCCTGCAATTCACGCAGCGGATCCTGGCCGGCGCAGATCACGATGTTGTCCACGGCCAGCACTTGTGGCTCGCCGGTTTCGCCGATGCGAATGTGCAGGCCGTCGTCGTCGATCTTCAGGTACTCGACGCTGTTGAGCATCTGCACCTGCTTGTTCTTCAGGCCCGTGCGGTGAATCCAGCCAGTGGTCTTGCCCAGGCCGTCACCGACCTTGGAAGTCTTGCGTTGCAGCAGGAACACCTGGCGCGCCGGTGCGTGTGGCTGGGCCTTGATCCCGGCCACGCCGCCGCGGGCTTCGAGCCGGGTGTCGATCCCCCACTCCTTCCAGAACGCCTCACGGTCCTGGCTGGTGGCAACGCCCTGATGCACCAGGAATTCCGACACGTCGAAGCCAATACCGCCGGCACCGATCACCGCGACGCGGCGGCCCACTGGCTTGCGCTCCAGGATCACGTCCAGATAACTCAACACCTTGGCATGCTCCACCCCGGGAATCGCCGGCACGCGCGGCGCGATGCCCGTGGCGAGGATGATCTCGTCGTAACCGCCGGCCACCAACTGCGCCACATCCACCCGGGTGCCGAGGCACAACTCGACATGGCTGGTCTGCAATTTGCGCTTGAAATAGCGCAGGGTTTCAAAGAACTCCTCCTTGCCTGGCACGCGCTTGGCGATGTTGAACTGACCACCGATTTCGCTGGCCGAATCGAACAGTGTCACCTGATGCCCACGCTCGGCCGCCACCGTGGCGGCGGACAACCCGGCCGGGCCGGCACCGACCACGGCGATTTTCTTCACCTGGGTCGCCGGCAAGTAGTTGAGTTCGGTTTCGTGGCAAGCCCGTGGGTTGACCAGGCAACTGGTGAGCTTGCCGCCAAAGGTGTGGTCCAGGCACGCCTGGTTGCAGCCGATGCAGGTGTTGATTTCATCGCTGCGCCCTGCGGCCGCCTTATTGACGAACTCCGGGTCGGCCAGGAAAGGCCGCGCCATGGAGACCATGTCGGCATCGCCTTCGGCCAGGATCTGCTCGGCCACTTCCGGAGTGTTGATGCGGTTGGTGGTGATCAGCGGAATGCTCACCGAACCGCGCAGCTTGGCCGTGACCTTGCTGAACGCCGCCCGTGGAACCTTGGTGGCGATAGTGGGAATTCGCGCTTCGTGCCAACCGATACCGGTGTTGATAATCGTCGCGCCGGCCTGCTCGATGGCCTTGGCCAACTGGACGATTTCGTCCCAGGTGCTGCCACCTTCCACCAGATCGAGCATCGACAGACGAAAGATGATGATGAAATTCGGGCCTACCGCCTCGCGTACCCGACGCACGATTTCCACCGGCAGGCGCATGCGGTTTTCATAGCTGCCGCCCCAGCGGTCGGTACGGTGGTTGGTGTGGGCCGCCAGGAACTGGTTAATGAAATAACCTTCCGAGCCCATGATCTCGACGCCGTCGTATTCGGCCTTCTGGGCCAGGACCGAGCAGGTGACGAAATCGCTGATCTGCTTCTCGATCCCCTCTTCGTCCAGCTCCTTGGGCTTGAATGGGTTGATCGGCGCCTGGATCGCGCTCGGTGCCACTTGCTTGGGGCTGTAGGCATAGCGCCCGGCATGGAGAATCTGCATGCAGATCTTGCCACCAGCCTCGTGTACGGCCCGGGTAACGATCTGGTGCTTGAGCGCCTCTTCTTCAGTGGTCAGCTTGGCCGCGCCGGAGTAAACACCGCCCTCGTCGTTCGGCCCGATCCCACCGGTGACCATCAGGCCCACACCGCCCCGGGCGCGCTCGGCGAAATACGCCGCCATGCGTTCGAAGCCGCCCGGCTTCTCTTCCAGGCCGGTGTGCATCGAGCCCATCAGGGTACGGTTGCGCAACGTAGTGAAACCCAGGTCCAGCGGGGCCAGCAGGTGCGGGTAATGAGAGGCGGTCATCGGTAACTCCACAACGGGCGATCACGGAAAAAAGCGCAGGCTCTGCGGCTTGCGTCTGTCATGGCCCACAGCGTAAGAGGCAGAGTTCGGGCGCTCAATGACCGTAACTGACAACTTAATGATCCAAATGTGCAGGACGCCGCTCAGTCGTGCGTGACTCTCAGCCGGATACGCCAGTCCTATCAACGCAGGTCCAGGTGCTCAAACCAATAATAACGTTAACAACACGGTTGTCCTTGCATGCATCCCCAACGAAAAATGCTGCACAACGAGTTGCACGCCCGCCCGTCGTTGTATTTCGACGAACCGGCCCATGTCTTCCACCTGGCGTTTCTGGGTGACACCGCCCAGTGCAACGCACTGCTCGAGCGACTGTGCCCTGATACCGTCGCCGCGCAGGCCGCACAGGGCATCACCCGCCTGGAAGGACATCCGCTGAAGTGGGAACGCCACGCCGAGTTCTTCACGCTGACCCTGGTCGTGCCGGCCAGCAGCAATGAGTTGCAATGGACGACGCTGCCCGAAAGCCTTGCCCGAGGTATCGAAGGTCACGCCCAGCACCTCATCAATGCCGTTCAGGTGGTGGTGCGCGCAGAAGCCGGTCTCGACCTGCCCAGCTACGGTTTCAAGGACCCTTGCGGCTCATGCGTGGGCGGTGGCGATGCGGTGGTCTGGAGCGATTTTCGCCTGACCGAGGACGGCACCAATCGCCTGCTGTTCATCAACCGACGGCTCAATGCGTATCGCCAGGGCCGCATGATCCGGCGCCTGCTGGAAATCGAGACCTATCGCATGATGGCGTCCTTGTCGCTCAGTACCGCCAAGGCACTGGACCCGCAACTGAACGAATTCGATCGCACCCTGGTGAGCCTGTCCGAACGCAACGCCAATGCCAGCGGCGTGCATGCCAAGGCGCTGTTGGAGGACATCGCCCTGCTGTCTCGCCAGGTGGTCAGCAGCACGGTCAGGAATCGCCACCGCTTCAGCGCGACCCGCGCCTACGCACAACTGGTGTTCGAGCGCCTGGGGGAGTTGCGTGAAAGTCACCTGGGGGATTGTCAGCGGCTGGGGGTCTTCATCGAACGGCGTTTCAAACCCACGGTGCGCTATTGCGCTGCCACCGAACAGCGCCTCGAACAACTGGCCATGAGCGTCGCCAACCTGGGCGACTTGCTGCAAGCACGCGTACAGGTCGAAATGGAGGACCAGAACGCCGAGATCCTGCGCAGCCTCAATGCGCGTGCCGATGCACAGATCAAGATCCAGCGCGCGGTGGAAGGCCTGTCGATCATTGCCATCACCTACTACCTGATCAACCTGTTCAAGTTGGTCTATAGCGGGCTGCATACCTTGGGCGCAAACCTCTCGGCCCGCGAAGCCTTGCTGGGCATGACACCGCCAGTGCTGTTGATCATGCTGCTGATTCTGATCAGGATCAGGAAGGCGAAAAGTCATTAGCGCGCCTTGCCAGCGCGGATGGCGTCCAATAGCTCCATGGACGCCGTTGCGCTTGCTTGCCGTGAGTACAAATCAGCGCCCGCCCTTCGCTAATCCCTTGTTTTACCGTACCCTGCCCCGTAGCTCCTGATGAAAATCACGAACCTGCACACGGCCGCTGACTGTTCCCCCATGCGCAAATTTCTGTACCTGCTGTTCACACTGGCCTTGATTGCCGCCCTGATCACCTACGCGCTATGGACGACGGATCGTCCGACGGGTCATTACCTGTCAGACCTGCGGATCAACCTGGCGGTCGACCAGGGTACGCCCGCCGATCGCGGCAACCTGCTGGGCATCCAGCCCGAATTGTTCCCCACCGACTACCAAAGTCCCGAGCGCCTGCATCGCAAACTGGCGGCCTATCTGCAAACGGCTCGCGCCCTGGGCTTTCTCAATGCCAAGACCGTGGTGGTCCTGCCCGAGCACATCGGCACCTGGTTGATGGTCGGCGGCGAAAAAGACGAGTTGTACCAGGCCACTACCCTGAAGGAAGCCATGAACTGGCTGGCGATCAGCAATCCGCTGGCGTTTATCCGGGCGCTGGTCAGCGCTCAAGGCGATAACCGACTGGACGATGCCTACCTGCGCATGAAAGCCGAACGCATGGCCCATGACTATCAAGCGCTGTTCGGTGGACTGGCCAAGGAGTTCGGTATCACCCTGGTGGCCGGTTCCATCGTGCTTCCCGAGCCCAGCGTCAGCGAGGGTGAACTGAAGATCGGCCGCGGCGCGTTGTACAACAGCAGCCTGGTATTCGGCAGCGATGGCCGGCCGATCGGCCAGCCACAGCGCCAGCGTCATCCCGTGTTCGAACAGCGAGATGTGCTTGGGGCCAACCATCCGACCGCCCCGCAAGTCATCGACACCCCCGCCGGGCGCCTGGGCGTGCTGATCGGCAGCGACAGTTGGTACCCGCTCCATTACCGGCAACTCAACGACCAAGGCGCGCAACTGATCGCGGTACCTGCCTTCATCATTGGTCGCGATACGTGGGACAAACCCTGGAGCGGTTACAAAGGCCTGTCCACGCCGAGCGAAGTGAGCCTCAAGCCAGGTGAAGTGAGCGAGGGGCAAGCCTGGCATCGCCTGACACTGACCGGCCAATTGCCCATCAGCCAGGCCCGGGGCGGCGTCAGCGTGTTCCTGCGTGGCCAGTTCTGGGACAGCGGCAGCGCCGGCCAGAGCTTCATCAGCCACGACGGCCAACACTTCCCCGATGGCGAAGCCCGTGGTGCCCGCCTGCTGAACCTGTGGTTGTGAACATGAAACCGCAGCCGATGCGCCTGGGGGACTTGTCAGTGGGCTTCGTCCATAGCCTGGCTGACGCGGTCGCCAGCCATGGGCAAGACCCGCAACCCTTGCTTGAACAGTACGGTCTCGATGCTGCGCGCCTGGCCGAGCCTGGGGCTCGATTGTCGATTCCACGCTACATGCGCCTGGGCCACGCCGCGATCCAACAAACCCAGGACCCGGCCCTGGGCCTGCGCATGGGTCAGCTCGGCCGCTTGAGCCAGGCCGGGCTGGCGGGCGTTACCGCGGCCCAGGCACCGACCGTGCGCGAGGCGGCCCGCTGCATGATCCGCTTCGAACCACTGTATGGCTCCAACTATCGCGGCCAATCGAGTTTCCATGAGGATGCCCGGGGCGCTTGGCTACGGTTCTATTCCATCAGCCCGTATAACGCCTATAACCGCTTCGTCGTGGATTCGATCCTTGCCGGCTGGCTGGCGCAGTTGTCCAGCGTCAGCGGCATCGCGCTGCGGCCCGAACGCATCGAAATCGAATTCGAGGAGCCTGCGTACCTGGACGCCTACCGCACGCTCGGTGACTGCCCGATCCAGTTTGGCGCCGAACAGAATCAACTGCGCCTGGGCCTGGACAGCCTCGCCCAGCGCAACCCACAGCATTGCCCCAGCACCTGGCACCATCTGGTTCAATTGTGTGAACGGGAATTGGAACAACTGACCCGCACCCGCAGCCTGCGTGAGCGCATCATTCAACTGCTGGGGCCGTTGCTCAACGGCGGCCGGGAGCCCGACCTGGAGGAAGTGGCGGCTCGCTTGAAGCTGCCGACCTGGACCCTGCGTCGCAAGCTGGCCGAGGAAGGCACGCAGTTTCGCGCCATCCTCAACGACACCCGCCGCGACCTGGCCATGACCTACATACGCGATACCGAACTGGCGTTCGGCGAAATCGCCTATCTGTTGGGATTCGCCTCGGCCGAGGCATTTCAACGGGCCTTCAAGCGCTGGAACGACCAGACGCCTGGGGAGTTTCGTCGTAGTCACAGAGGGAGTTGAGCTTCAAGCGTTTAGCTGAAGCTTGCAACGCCCTTACAACTCCGTCGCATCTTCGGCGGGTTCCAACGGGTCCAGTTCATAGGCCTGGTATTCCAGCAGCTCTTCCTGATAATCATCCATTACGTGTCCTTCCCCTGTCATTGAGACCATGCCTGATGGCGCTGGCATCAGCATAAAGCTGCTTTATGAACAAAACATGAAGCAAAGGCTTCATGAATTAAACGTAGCACAGGGGCAGGAAATTACCGCGTGAAGTGTGACAGGGCGTAACTCCCTGCCACAGCACCTCAGGAGGCCGGAAGCGGCTGGATCGGTTCGGTCGGGGGTGGCAACGAGCTGGACGGTGGCGGCGGCGGTGTCACGGTTTCCGTCGTCGGCGCAGACTCGAACGACTCGGGCGCAATCGGCGCGGGCTCGCTTGGCGGTGCGACTGGCTCGGACACCGCAGGAGCGGTTTCGACAGAGGCCGGCGCGGCCTCCTCCACCGGCGTAGCGGGCGCGGGGGCAACAGGCTCCGGTGCAGGCGCTGGTGCAGGCACCAGAGCGGCCGGTTCGACCTTGGTTTCCGGAATACCCAGTTCAGCTTTCGGTTTATCGGCGCTCTCGACAGCCTTCTTCGCTTCGGGCGGCAGGAACAGCTCTACCAAGGCAAAGAAACGCTCATAGAACTTGGCCGCCGACACGGTTTCGCTGGCGACCTTGACCATCGAATCGTCCGAAGAGCCGATCGGCATCGATACGGAACCCAGCACGCCCACGCCCAGGCTCGCGGAGTTGTTGATTTTCTTCAGGGCGTAGCGGTCCTGCAAGGCGTTGGCGAACATGGTCGCACGATGCCCTGCCCCACCATCTTCGGCACAGACCAGGTTGAAGCTGATCTCCATGTGGGTGTCGCCGGTCTGCTGGAAACTCTTGTGGCCGCTGACCAGCTTCGGATCGCTGCTGGTGATGATGTAGCCCTGGCTGAGCAACGCCCTACGCCCCGCCTCGCAGGTGGCGGCGTCACTCACTGGATAAGTGCGCGAGAACGTGCCGGAGTCATCGAAGTTCTCGTGCTCGTAAATGGCGGCTTTCTTCGACGAGCAACCGGCTGCGGCGGCCAGCAGCAATGCAAGCCCGACGGTGCGCATGTGAAATGATCTGAACATTGAACATCCTGAGAAAAACGGTCCGGGGCGTATTGTGCAACAGAACGCGACCTGGCAGCGTGGCTAATCTTGTTTCAAGGGGGTTACAAGTCTACTGGGGGTTGTTTGCAGGAAAAAGACGCTGGTCCGGTGGAGCGACGAATACCCCCCGCTTTTGGGCAACAAGCAGATATGAAAACCCCAGCATTTTGCCTAATGCCGTTTACTAGAGCCGGTTAATGAAGATTTTGACATTCCGCTCCGAGAGGCGTGGTTTTTACCTGGTTTGGTGTGTATATCCCCCATCTCCGAAAAAACGAAGCAAAAAAAACGACGCTTCCCATTTCTGAAGAAGCGCCGTTTTTTTCTAACTGAACAGCATCACAACCAAGTTTGAAAAAGCATCAAGCAATTAGAAACGCTTGATATCCGCCTGGCTCTCCAACTGCTTGCGATACGCCGCAAAGTCCTGCTGACCCACACGGGACGCAAGGTAACGACGATATTCAGCCTTCTCTTCGTCAGTCGGTGCCGCCGCTTCGTTCACGCCGTTCAGACGTACGACCACCAGGCTGCCGTCAGGCAAGGTCACGCTGCTGAACGTCGGCTTGTCCTTGGATTCAGGCTTGGGCATGCGGAACAGTGCTTGCAGCACCGCCGGGTCGATGCCTTCCTGGTTGCGGGTGGCTGCCTCGGCGGTTTTCCAGCCTTGGCCCTCGATCGGCTTGTCCAATGCAGTCTTGCCATCGCGCAGGCTGGCGATCAACTCGTCAGCACGGGTCTTGGCCGCTGCGCTGGCGTGCTCCTTGGCCAATTGGGCACGAATGGGCCCTGCCACCTTGTCCAGCGGCAGTTGCTCAGGCTTGCGGTGCTCCTTGGCACGCAGCACCACGACGGTTTCCGGGTCCAGCTCGATGGCGGTGCTGTTGGCACCCTCATCCAGTACTTCCGGGCTGAACGCGGCGGTGACCACGGCACGATTGGCCGCAATCCCTTCGCCGCCTTCGCGACCGAACGGAGCCGACGTGTGGACGGTCAGCTTCAGATCCTGGGCTGGTTGCGCCAGGTCGGACGCTTCGAACGAGGCATCCTCCAGTTGCTTGGTCGCCTCGACAAAACGTTGCTCCACCTGCTGGGTTTTCAGCTCGCGGGTCAGCTTGTCCTTGAGACTGGCAAACGTAGGCACTTCAGGCGCCTCGACACCCAGCAGCTTGATCAGGTGCAGGCCGAAATCGGTGCGTACCGGTGCCGAGACCTGGTCCTTGTTCAACGCATACAAGGCCTTTTCGAATTCCGGATCGTAGACGCCTGGACCGGCATAACCGAGATCGCCACCGTTGTTCGCCGAACCTGGATCCTGGGAAAATTCCTTCGCCAACGCTTCAAACGACTCGCCTTTGGCCAGGCGAGCCTGGATCTCTTCGATCTTCGCCTTGGCCTGGGCTTCGGTCACCTTGTCGTTCACTTCAATCAGGATGTGCGCAGCCCGACGCTGTTCGGACAGGTTGGCGATTTCCTTCTGATAGGCCGCTTGCAGGTCTTCGTCCTTGACGCTGACCTGATCGAAGAAAGAGGCTTTCTTCAGTTCGAGGTAATCGATGACCACCTGGTCAGGCGTCATGAATTCCTTCGCGTGTTGGTCGTAGTAAGCCTTGACCTCGTCATCGGTCAGCTTGACGGACGCCGGGTCAGCCTTGATGTTCAAGGTGGAGAAATCACGGGTCTGTTTCTCCAGGCGGGCAAATGCCAGCACTTGGGCATCGGTGACGAAACCGCTGCCTGCCAGGCCTGCGCGCAACTGACCGATCAGCATTTCCTGAGCCAGCATCTGGCGGAACTGCATACGGCTGTAACCCAGCTGGCGGATCACCTGGTCGAAACGCTCGGCGCTGAATTTGCCATCGACCTGGAACTCAGGCGTTTGCAGGATCACTTGATCGAGCGCAGCTTCGGAGAAAGCGAATTTGGCATCGTGTGCGCCCTGCAGCAACAGCTTGCGATCGATCAGGCCCTTGAGCGCCGAATCGCGCAGCATTTTTTCGTCCAGCAGGGAGGCGTCGAAATCCTTGCCCAGCTGTTGCATGAGCTGACGGCGTTGCATGTCGACCGCCTGGCTCAGCTCGTTCTGGCTGATGTTTTCGCCGTTGACCTTGGCCGCTTCGTTGCTGTTGGTGGTGGCTTTGAAAATGGCATCGAAACCGGTCAACGCCATCAATGCGACGATGACCCCGATGATGGTCTTGGCAATCCAGCCTTGTGAATTGTCCCTGATATTCTGCAGCATGCGTCCCCCAGAAACGGTTGAACTTCAAATTTAGGCAACCGTGGAGCGTGGGTAGAATCCGGATAGAAGAAAGGCGCATCCGAGGATGCGCCTTCTCGTAACTGGCGGAGCGGACCGGGCCCTAACCTGCAAGCCCTGGTGTGCCAGGCCGGTTGCAACCGGCCGTGTTACCGCTCCGCTGCCAAGCCAGGCATGACCCCGACCCGGATAAACTCAACGAAACCTTAGTTAACGGCTTCTTTCAGTGCTTTACCAGCTTTGAAGCCTGGCTTTTTGGCAGCAGCGATTTCCAGCGTCTTACCGGTCTGCGGGTTGCGACCGATACGAGCAGGACGATCGGTCACGGAGAAGGTGCCGAAACCAACCAGAACAACGGAGTCGCCAGCCTTCAGAGCGCCAGTGACGGATTCGATTACAGCGTCCAGCGCACGGCCAGCAGCAGCTTTCGGGATATCAGCGGATGCAGCGATAGCATCAATCAGTTCCGACTTGTTCACTCTAAGTCCCCTTATATCTATTTGAGATGATTCTAAGTTTTTTTGGTGAAAGCAAAAAACGAGTGCTGAATGGCCTGCAGACACTTAAGAGCCGCTTTATAACAAGGGCTCTAAAAAACTGTCAAGAAAGCCCCCCAGGCAAATGCGTACTAATGCGTGCTAATTCTTTCCTTAGAGTCAGACTCTCGCTTTTCTTCCTTCGCGACAATCTCCGGAGCCACATCCGGCAAGGGCTCCGGCGCGTATTGCAGCGCAATTTGCAGGACCTCGTCAATCCATTTAACTGGTTTGATCTGAAGATCTTGCTTGATGTTGTCAGGAATTTCCTTCAGGTCGCGGACATTCTCTTCAGGAATGATCACGATCTTGATCCCGCCACGGTGTGCCGCCAGCAGTTTTTCCTTCAGACCGCCGATCGCCAGGACTTGGCCGCGCAACGTGATTTCACCTGTCATCGCGACATCGGCGCGCACCGGAATACCGGTCAACGCCGAGACGAGGGCCGTGCACATGCCTACACCGGCGCTAGGGCCGTCCTTGGGCGTAGCCCCTTCAGGCATGTGGATATGCGTGTCACGCTTCTCATGGAAGTCCAGGGGGATGCCCAGGCTCCGGGCGCGGCTGCGAACCACGGTCAGCGCAGCGGTGATCGACTCGACCATCACGTCGCCCAGGGAACCGGTCTTGATCAACTGCCCCTTGCCCGGCACCACGGCCGCTTCGATGGTCAGCAACTCACCACCGACCTGTGTCCACGCCAGGCCAGTCACCTGGCCGATCTGGTCCTGCTGCTCGGCGAGGCCATAGCGGAACTTGCGTACGCCCAGGAAGTGCTCCAGCAGGTCCGAAGTGACCTTGACCGCGAAGCGTTTTTCCAGCGCGTGCTCCTTGACCGCCTTGCGGCAAACCTTGGCAATCTGCCGTTCCAGGCCACGCACACCGGCTTCGCGGGTGTAGTAACGGATGATGTCGCGAATCGCTTCCTCGTCGAATTCCAGCTCGCCTTTTTTCAGGCCGTTGGCCTGGATCTGCTTGGGCGAAAGGTATTTCACGGCAATGTTGATCTTCTCGTCCTCGGTGTAGCCCGGCAGACGAATCACCTCCATCCGGTCCAGCAATGCTGGCGGAATGTTCATGGAGTTGGAGGTGCAGAGGAACATCACGTCCGACAGGTCGTAGTCGACCTCCAGGTAGTGATCGTTGAAATTGTGGTTCTGCTCGGGATCGAGGACTTCGAGCAATGCAGAGGCAGGATCGCCGCGCATGTCGCTACCCATCTTGTCGATTTCATCCAAAAGGAACAGCGGGTTGCGCACGCCAACCTTTGTCATCTTTTGAATCAATCTTCCTGGCATCGAACCGATGTAGGTACGGCGATGACCACGAATCTCCGCCTCGTCGCGCACGCCGCCAAGGGCCATGCGTACGAATTTTCGGTTTGTGGCGTGGGCAATCGACTCCGCCAGGGAGGTTTTACCGACCCCGGGAGGACCGACCAGGCACAGGACAGGGCCACGAATCTTTTTCACGCGTTTCTGCACGGCGAGGTATTCAAGGATGCGCTCCTTGACCTCTTCCAGGCCGTAATGGTCGGCGTCGAGGATGTCTTCGGCTCGCGCCAGGTCCAGGCGTACCTTGCTCTGGGCTTTCCACGGCACCTGGACCAGCCAGTCGATGTAGGAGCGCACCACGGTGGCCTCGGCCGACATCGGCGACATTTGCTTGAGCTTGTTCAGCTCGGCCTGGGCCTTGGCCAGTGCATCCTTGGGCAAACCAGCGGCATCGATGCGCTTTTTCAGCTCTTCGATTTCGTTGTGGCCTTCGTCGCCGTCGCCGAGTTCCTTCTGAATAGCCTTCATCTGCTCATTCAGGTAGTACTCGCGCTGACTGCGCTCCATCTGTTTCTTGACGCGGCCGCGAATGCGTTTCTCGACCTGCAGCAGATCGATTTCGCCGTCGAGCAATGCCAGCACGTGCTCGACACGGGCGGACAAATCGATGATTTCGAGGATTTCCTGTTTCTGCTCGATCTTGAGGGCCATGTGGGCCGCCATCGTATCGACCAGCCGGCCCGGCTCATCGATGCTGTTAAGCGACGACAGGACCTCTGCAGGCACCTTCTTGCCCAGTTGCACGTATTGTTCGAACTGAGACAGCAGGCTGCGGACAAACACCTCTGATTCGCGCTCGGGCGCATCGACTTCTTCGATCAGCGACACTTCGGCCCGGCAATGGCCGTCCACTTCGCTGAAACGCTCCACAGCACCGCGCTGCTCGCCTTCAACCAGGACCTTGACGGTGCCGTCAGGCAGCTTGAGCAGTTGCAGAACCGTTGCAATCGTACCTACGCGATAAAGTGCGTCCTCGCCAGGATCATCGTCAGCAGGGTTCCTCTGAGCCAGCAAGAGAATCTGCTTGTCACCCGTCATCGCAGCCTCGAGGGCTTCGATGGACTTCTCGCGCCCCACGAACAGCGGGATAACCATGTGCGGATACACCACGACATCGCGCAATGGCAGGAGAGGCAATTCGATGGTTGTCTTCATGATTTCGCCTCTACGGCGGCCCTAAGGCCGGAAACAGATGGAAGTAAGCTTGAAACCAAGATGGGGGCAGCCTTGAAAAAAAACAAGCACTAGACACGTCTAAAACGCGCTAAAAGCAAAGGGGCCCGAAGGCCCCTTCTTTGTTCCGGCAGCGGGACGCTCAAGCGTCCGGCGCGGCCTTGGCAGTCGGCTCACTGTTTTCGTAGATATACAGTGGCTTGGACTTGCCTTCTATAACGCTTTCATCGATCACGACTTTACTCACCTCGGACTGCGAGGGGATCTCATACATCGTGTCGAGCAATACACCTTCGAGAATCGAGCGCAACCCACGGGCACCGGTCTTGCGTTCCAGGGCACGTTTGGCGACCGATTTCAGCGCGTCGGAACGGAACTCCAGGTCTACACCTTCCATTTCGAACAGCTTGGCATACTGCTTGGTCAGGGCGTTTTTCGGCTCGGTCAGGATCTGCATCAACGCGGCTTCATCCAACTCGTCCAGCGTTGCCAGGACCGGCAGACGACCGACGAATTCCGGGATCAGACCGAACTTGACCAAATCGTCAGGCTCGACTTCACGCAGGGACTCACCGACTTTCTTGCCTTCTTCCTTGCTGCGCACTTCGGCGTTGAAACCAATGCCACCACGGGTGGAACGGTTTTGAATAACCTTTTCCAGGCCGGAGAACGCACCACCGCAGATGAACAGGATGTTACGGGTGTCGACTTGCAGGAATTCCTGCTGCGGATGCTTGCGACCACCTTGGGGCGGAACGGAAGCGACCGTACCTTCGATCAACTTGAGCAGGGCCTGCTGCACGCCCTCACCAGAAACATCCCGGGTGATGGACGGGTTGTCGGACTTGCGGGAAATCTTGTCGATTTCGTCAATGTAGACAATGCCCATCTGGGCTTTTTCCACATCGTAGTCGCACTTCTGCAACAACTTCTGAATGATGTTCTCGACGTCTTCACCTACATAACCAGCCTCGGTGAGGGTGGTTGCGTCGGCGATGGTGAACGGAACGTTCAGCAAGCGAGCCAGGGTTTCGGCAAGCAGGGTCTTACCCGAGCCTGTCGGGCCGATCAGCAGGATGTTGCTCTTGCCGAGTTCGACCTCATCATTTTTCTTGTCACGCTGGTTCAGGCGCTTGTAGTGGTTGTACACCGCTACGGCCAGTACCTTTTTCGCACGTTCCTGACCAATCACATACTGATCAAGGATGCCGCTGATTTCTTTAGGCGAAGGCAATTTATGCGCGCTGCTCTCGGCCTGGGCTTCCTGCACCTCCTCGCGGATGATGTCATTGCACAGGTCGACGCACTCGTCGCAAATGAAGACCGAGGGGCCGGCAATCAATTTGCGTACTTCATGCTGGCTTTTGCCACAGAAGGAGCAATAAAGCAGTTTGCCGTTGTCCTCGCCGTTGCGGGTGTCAGTCATTCGATCGATCCAAATCCGATAGGCTTGCAACACAAGATGAAGGCAATTGCGGGCTTTTTCAAGCCCGCAGGCGGCCGGTCATCCCAACCACCTGCATTTTGAGCGGCTTAGGCAGGCATTTGACGCTTGTTGATCACGGAGTCGATCAGGCCGTATTCGGCTGCACGCTCGGCGCTCATGAAGTTGTCACGCTCGGTGTCGCGCTCAATGGTTTCGAGGCTTTGGCCCGTATGATGGGCCAGCAATGAATTAAGACGCGAACGAATGTGGAGGATTTCCTTGGCATGGATGTCGATATCCGACGCCTGGCCCTGGAAGCCGCCCAATGGCTGGTGAATCATCATCCGCGAGTTAGGCAGGCAGTGACGCTTGCCCGCTGCGCCGCCGGCGAGCAGGAAGGCGCCCATGCTGCAGGCCTGGCCGATGCAGATGGTGGAAACGTCAGGCTTGATGAACTGCATGGTGTCGTAGATCGACATGCCCGCAGTCACCGAACCGCCAGGTGAGTTGATGTACAGATGGATATCCTTGTCCGGGTTTTCCGCTTCAAGGAACAACAGCTGCGCCGCGACCAGGTTGGCCATGTAGTCTTCAACGGGGCCGATCAGGAAGATGACGCGTTCCTTGAGCAGACGCGAGTAGATGTCATAGGCACGTTCGCCACGGGCGGACTGCTCGATAACCATCGGGACCAGGCCGCCTGCGGCCTGGATGTCAGAGCTCTGCTGATAAAAAGAATTGCGGGACATGTCTCGCAGTCACTCCCAAATAGTTATGTCTTGAATACGCATAAGCCAGCACGAAGGCTGGCTTATGGGTGTTTATTTCTTACCGCAGAACCATCAATCGGCTTGTGGAGCTTCCACCGGCTTGACCGCTTCTTCGTAAGAGACCGCTTTATCGGTCACGCTAGCTTTCTGCAGAACAGTATCCACAACTTGTTCTTCCAGCACAACCGAACGGACTTCGTTCAGTTGCTGGTCGTTCTTGTAGTACCAGGACACGACTTGCTCAGGCTCTTGGTAGGCCGAAGCCATTTCCTGGATCAACTCGCGAACACGGGCTTCGTCAGGCTTGAGTTCGAACTGCTTGACCACTTCGGCGACGATCAGGCCCAGCACGACGCGGCGCTTGGCTTGCTCTTCGAACAGCTCGGCAGGCAGCTGATCCGGCTTGATGTTGCCGCCGAACTGCTGAACAGCCTGGACGCGCAGACGGTTCACTTCGTTGTCCAGCAGGGCCTTTGGCACTTCGATCGGGTTGGAAGCCAGCAGACCGTCCATGACCTGGTTCTTGACCTTGGACTTGATGGCCTGGCGCAGCTCACGCTCCATGTTCTTGCGAACTTCGGTGCGGAAACCTTCCAGACCAGCTTCCTTGATGCCGAACTGGGCGAAGAACTCTTCGTTCAGCTCAGGCAGTTTCGGCTCGGAAACGCTGTTGACGGTCACGGTGAACTCGGCGGCTTTGCCTGCCAGGTCCAGGTTCTGGTAATCCTCAGGGAAGGTCACGTTCAGAACGCGCTCTTCGCCGGCCTTGGCGCCAACCAGGCCGTCTTCGAAGCCCGGGATCATGCGACCGGAGCCCAGCACCAGCTGGGTAGCCTTGGCGGAGCCGCCAGCGAACACTTCACCGTCGACCTTGCCGACGAAATCGATGTTCAACTGGTCTTCGTTCTGGGCAGCACGCTCAGTCACTTCGAAACGAGTGTTCTGCTTGCGCAGGATGTCCAGCATCTTGTCCAGGTCGGCATCCGACACGTCAGCGCTCAGACGCTCGACAGCGATGGATTCGAAACCGGCAACCGTGAACTCAGGAAACACTTCGAACGTGGCGACGAACTCCAGGTCCTTGCCTTTTTCCAGCACTTTCGGCTCGACGGACGGAGCACCGGCCGGGTTCAGCTTCTGCTCGACGACCGCTTCGTAGAACGAAGACTGGATCACATCACCCACGGCTTCCTGACGCGCATCAGCTTCGTAACGCTGACGGATCACGCTCATTGGCACTTTGCCTGGGCGGAAACCTGGGATTTTGGCCTTTTGGGCAGTCTGCTGCAGACGCTTGTTGACCTGAGTCTCGATGCGCTCAGCCGGCACGGTGATGCTCATGCGGCGCTCAAGAGCAGAAGTATTTTCAACAGAAACTTGCATGGATATTCCTCGTTGCACAGACGTTGGCCGGGCGTTTCCGACCCCAGAATGTCGGGTAGAGATGGGCCATTACTGGCCCACCTCCCCCTAAGAACCGTACGTGCGAGTTTCCTCGCATACGGCTCGGGCCTAATCAAAACCCCCGGTAAGGGGAGCCGGTTTGTTCACTGTCAATCCGCGAGCGTGTAGCCGCTGGTGACAA
Source organism: Pseudomonas sp. FP2300 (assembly GCF_030687595.1). Taxonomy (NCBI): domain Bacteria; kingdom Pseudomonadati; phylum Pseudomonadota; class Gammaproteobacteria; order Pseudomonadales; family Pseudomonadaceae; genus Pseudomonas; species Pseudomonas sp. FP2300. The sequence continues at coordinate 2,257,187 of NZ_CP117440.1, read as the reverse complement.
AGGGGGTGCAATAGTACCCGGTTATTTAGGGAGTCTCCACCGCCTTTTGTGCGGTACAGAATGTGGTGATCATGCCACCCCGTCTCCTTCGTAATCGGTAACTTACACATTGGACACAATCCTTTCTGACTCTGGAAAAGGCTCAAGATTTGCTTACGGTACGCCAGCCTTTTGAGCATCTGTTCCATACGCCTTTTCTCGCCCATTTCCTCCATAGAAGGGTCGAAGGGGTTGTACTCCCCACTCACCTTCTTGTGTCGCTCGATCGGAGTGCTCGCTAGCGAATACAGCTCGATCGTTCGCATCTCTCCCTTGTCATTCATCGTCGCGGTGGCAAACACCCCTTTGCGCCCCTTCATGGGTTTAAAGTGTTTCGCTCCGATCCACTGGAGTGTTTTCTTAGGGTGTCGCCGTTTTGCCCAACGCCATAGAGCCAGAAAGATCATGTAATCCATGCGGCTATACGCTTTCTTGGCTACCACAGGCTGGTGATAGAACGCCCAGCCACGCAGTATCGGATTCAGCTGTCGGATCAGATCCCCCTGCCTTACCGTTTTGCTGGTACTGATGACCTCCCTTACCTTGCTATAGAACGCTTTCACGTTTTTCTTGCTTGGCTTGATCAGAAGCTTCCCATCGTACTTGCGGAAATTCCAACCTAGAAAGTCAAAGCCTTCCTTTATATGGACGACACGCGTCTTCTCGAGTGACAACTGCAGCCCCCGTACTGCTAGGAACTGCTCTACCCAAGGTCTGACTTCCGTTTCCAGCACCTCTCGCGAGGTTCCAGTTATCACAAAGTCATCCGCATAACGCACCACATTGATTTTCAGCTTCTTGGCCTTTGTCACCCCCCAGTACAGCTTGAGTTGTGATTCCAGCCCATCCAGCACCAAATTTGCCAAGGTGGGCGAGATAATCCCGCCCTGTGGCGTACCGGCATCCGTTGCCTGTAGCTGGCCTTTATGAATCACACCAGCTTTCAACCATTTCCGGAGAACCACTTTGTCCGTTGGGACGTTGGCGATAAGCCAGTCATGATTGATATGGTCAAAACAGCCTTTGATGTCCGCCTCCAAAACCCATTGGGCCGAAACCTTCTTGGATAGGCAAACGAACAGCTGCCCCATCGCATCCGCCGTAGAGCGTTCGATCCTGAAGCCGTAGCTATTTGGATCACCCGTGGTTTCTGCAATAGGCGCCAGAGCCAGCAGATACAGCGCCTGCATAGCCCTGTCCGTCATGGTCGGGATGCCCAGAGGACGCTCCTTTCCATTTGACTTCGGAATAAACACACGCCGTAAAGGCCGCGGCTTATATCCATGGCGCTTCAACCCATTTGCCGCCTTCCATTTGGCATCGGGTGTATCCCAGAGCACGCGGTCGACTCCCGCCGTGCGCTTACCCTGGTTTTCAGTGACTCGCCGTACGGCCAAGTATCTGGCCGAGCGTGAGCGGGTTAACATCCGTTGCAGGGCTTTCACCCTGCGCCAGTTGTCTTCCCGACAAGCCTTCGCAATCCGTATCTGCATCGCCCGGACATTCCGCTGAACACGCCACCAATCGATGTCATGCCATTGTTGCGGAGCGCCGGAAGGCGCAGACACGGCCAATTGGCTATGTTCTAACATGCTGCCTTCCTCTCAAGTTGCCCCAAGCGAAAGACGCACACATCCCCTGACGGGAATGGACGCTCCCGCCAGGGTTGGATTAATAGAAGATCCGTTACAGCTGGATCTCTAGGTTTATTGAGACAGGTTCACTCAGAGTTCATGCGACGAAAGACCACGCAGAAGTCTGCCCGGTTTCCCGTGGAGCAATGTTCCAGCCCCTATCCGGGCCATTACAGCCCGGCTTTCGCTTTCTCTGCGATCCCATACCCGCACAGCCAACGGATCACCTTGCGGTTCACCTGCCCGAAGGCAGCTATACGGGCTTACCACGTTCCCTGCCTGTCACACGACTGGGTTAGAGTCTGCCTATTCGCCGACGACCTTATGTGACGACGTGTTCCGACCCTTGACCAGAACAACCGGTCGCATCACCTTTTTTGGTTAATGCCTATCAGCAGATTAGGCACCGTAATGCTGACGACGTTTATTAGCAGTTCACTTGTGTTACCCATACCAGCCAGCCTAGCGCCTCAACCCGGTACTGCTCCGAGCATCTGCGCTCCGCCTCACGGCGAAGACGCACCCATACGGGGGCTACATTGTTGGAAGAGCTTCACACCTCACCGTTACCAGTGACGCATGTCTTCCTAGGCTATCGTTGGTCGCACAACGAGTCCGCTGCCACCTTGCGAGCAAGGTAGATGGACAATGACAGACAGAGCTTTCGCTCATGTCTCCGGTTTGATGTGAGCAGGGACTGCCGAGGCAGCATGCCCAAAGAATTGTTACCTCCTGTTTCAAAAGCAGGAGGGAACCCCAGCGGGGATTCTCTCCCGCATGGGTTTAGCCCTGAATAGGGCTGATGTGTAGTAGGCACTCCAATACCGGAAAATCCAGTACTGCGGTCGAGCTACCGAGCGCTAATCGACCTTGAGTTTGCCACCGCCGCTGCGGCAAGTCCTTGAAGGCATTGGACTTCTGGGAGGGTTTTGTTTCTTGGGGTTGGGTACCCAAGCTCTCGGCTCTCTTTCGAAAACCCTTCAAGATGACTCTACACCTCGAAGTTTAGGAGACACGCCACGCGTGTCGCACCAAGGGCATGCATTCTAGTAGGTCAAACTCAAGAAGTCACCCTACTGAAAACACGCTGGAAACAGGCGCCGGATTTAGGACGAGGCAATCGCTCATGCCCCACCCGGATTGCAAATACAGTCGATTCAGCCCAGGGCTCTGCGCCAATGCTTCTATATATAGAAGCAGCTTGCCCGATGGTGCAGCTCCCGGCCTCACAAGGAGACCGACGGACATACCGCGCATCATCACGAAACATATTCGCGACGAATCGGCCGCTGCGCACAACCCCAAGAAACCGTAACGACGCCAAACACAGAACCACCGAAAACAAAAACGGCGCAGCCCTTTTCAGGTACTGCGCCGTTTCCTGCTATTTAAATAGCGACTTGTATGGTGCGGACGGAGAGACTCGAACTCTCACACCTTGCGGCGCTGGAACCTAAATCCAGTGTGTCTACCAATTCCACCACATCCGCGTATCAAGCTTTTAAAGCAAAGGCGCCAGACCGTTAAATCTGGCGCCTTTCTAGAATATGGGGTGGACGATGGGGATCGAACCCACGACAACGGGAGTCACAATCCCGTGCTCTACCAACTGAGCTACGCCCACCATATTGCCTTGTTGCCTTACTTGTGCCAAAGCTGCCTAATTGGCGCACCCGGCAGGACTCGAACCTGCGACCATCCGCTTAGAAGGCGGATGCTCTATCCAGCTGAGCTACGGGCGCCTTTTTAATCTGTATTCTTGGACGATTACAAACTAAGTGCTTTCAGTTTTACCGAGTTGAAACAACCAACTCCGCTCAACCTTCTTAACCAGTGCTAGGCTGTGCCCGACAAGTGCGACGAATGTTATAGACGGCCTGATAGGTCGTCAACTCTTTTTTAAAAAAAATTCATTTAATTAAAGGGGTTAGGGGAATTTGCAGACCAAGCGCCTTTGCCCTCGCGCCCCGGCATGCGAGAATGCGTTCTCTTTTTTTCCCCTCTCGATGGTTAACCACGCGCAATGACTGCACAACTTATCGACGGCAAATCGATCGCCGCCAGCCTGCGCCAGCAGATCTCCCAACGAGTCACCGAGCGCCGCCAGCAAGGCCTGCGTACGCCCGGCCTTGCGGTGATCCTGGTCGGCAGCGATCCTGCCTCTCAGGTTTATGTCTCGCACAAGCGTAAAGACTGTGAAGAGGTCGGCTTCCTTTCCCAGGCCTACGACCTGCCTTCCGAAACCACCCAGCAAGCGTTGGCCGATCTGATCGATCGCCTGAACGACGACCCGAACATCGACGGCGTTCTGCTCCAACTGCCACTGCCTGAACACCTCGACGCCTCCAAGCTGCTGGAGCGTATCCGCCCGGACAAGGATGTCGACGGCTTCCATCCTTATAACGTCGGGCGCCTGGCCCAGCGTATCCCACTGCTTCGTCCCTGCACCCCCAAAGGCATCATGACATTGCTGGAAAGCACTGGCGTGGACCTGTATGGCCTTGATGCGGTGGTGGTGGGTGCATCCAACATCGTTGGCCGTCCGATGGCCATGGAGCTGCTGCTGGCCGGCTGCACCGTGACCGTGACCCATCGATTCACCAAGGACCTGGCCGGTCATGTCGGTCGCGCTGACCTGGTGGTGGTGGCCGCCGGCAAACCCGGCCTGGTCAGGGGCGAGTGGATCAAGGAAGGCGCCATCGTCATCGACGTGGGCATCAATCGCCAGGAAGACGGCAAGCTGGTGGGCGACGTGGTCTACGAGACCGCCCTGCCCCGCGCCGGCTGGATCACGCCGGTACCCGGCGGCGTAGGCCCGATGACCCGCGCCTGCCTGCTGGAGAACACGTTGTACGCGGCCGAAACGCTGCACAGCTGATACGCGCCAATCAAAACCCTGTGGGAGCGAGCTTGCTCGCGATAGCGGTGGACCGGCCAACCTCCAAGTTGACTGACACGCCGCCATCGCGAACAAACTCGCTCCCACAGGTGTTTTTGGCAGTCGGATTTGAGCCGCCAGGCCTCGACCGCGTCTTTGGATCGCGCAAATTACAAATTTTTCAGATTCGATTCGCCAAAATCGCCCTTCATTAAACTTTATTTATTCACAAGCCTTGGCGATACAGGCATATAGCGCTGCTGTCGCCCATACTCCTAAAATGCGACGTTTTTTTAAAAGTCGTTGCTCAACGGCACCTTCAACTCTATCGAGTCCACTCGCGTGAAAATCCGTCTTTCGATCCTCAGCCTGTTCTTCGTTTTCACAGGCACCTTCACCACACAGGATGTCTACGCGCAGGAAACCATCGCGGCCCCACGGGATACGTCAAAGCTGCAAGTCGCTTCAGGCAGCGCGATCCTGTTGGATCTCCAGACGGACAAGGTCGTTTATTCAAGCAACCCGGACGTGGTGGTGCCCATCGCGTCGGTGACCAAGCTGATGACCGGTCTGATCGTGCTGGATGCCAAGCAAAACCTGGACGAGTACATTTCCATCACCATCGCCAACACCCCAGAGATGAAGGGGGTGTTTTCCCGGGTCAAGCTCAACAGCGAACTGTCGCGCCGGGACGTGCTGCTGATCGCCCTGATGTCTTCGGAAAACCGCGCCGCCGCCAGCCTCGCCCACCACTATCCGGGCGGCTACGCGGCGTTCATTGCCGCCATGAACGCCAAGGCAAAGGCGTTGGGCATGACCAGCACTCACTACGTCGAACCGACGGGCCTGTCGACCCACAACGTCTCGACCGCCAGGGACCTGACCAAGCTGCTGATCGCCGCACGCAAGTATCCTCTGCTGAGCGAACTGAGCACTACCAAGGAAAAGACCGTTACCTTCCGCAAACCGGTGTATAGCCTGGGCTTTCGCAACACTGATCACTTGGTCCATAAGGCCAATTGGGATATCCAGTTGACCAAGACCGGTTTCACCAACGAGGCCGGCCACTGCCTGGTACTGGTGACGAAGATGAGCAATCGCCCAATGGCCCTGGTGATCCTCGACGCGTTCGGCAAGTACACGCACTTCGCCGATGCCAGCCGGATACGTAGTTGGGTCGAGACCGGGAAAAGCGCCGACGTGCCGGCGGTGGCCCTGCAATACAAGGCCGCCAAGAATCTCAAGAGCCGTCAGACTGGCGTGGTGGAAGCCTCCAAATAATTGCGCGACATAAAAAAGCCCCGACTCGTCGGGGCTTTCTTGTTTATGGCTTCAGGTCACCCAGCGGATCATAGGGCTTGGGCTTGCGCTCATCCTTCTTGTCCAGCGGCGCCTTGGCCGGCCCTATCGGATCGACCTGGGGATCATCAAGATCCGGCGAGTCCGGATCGAAACCCAGGTCGTCGCCGCTGGAATGCTCTGACGAATGTGGCCCCGTAGGTGTTTTCGATTGTGCCATGCGTGCCTTCCTCCAATCGCGGTCGGAAAATGCCCGACCCTGACGATAAGAGCCTCAGGCCTGCCGGGTTGTGCCCGGCAAGTGACGAACGGGGTGAACGATCAGTGTGCCGCACCCAAGGTCTTGGTGGCTCGTGCGGCTGCTTGCTCCTGCCCTGCCCCAGCCAATTCATCCGCCGCTTTCAGCCAACGCTGTGAATCGACATTGGCCGGAAGCTGCGTGGGACGCTGGAGCAGCACCGCCCAGCCACCCGCGCTCTTGAAGGCCGATTCGAAGGCACTGAAGCTGATCAATTGCCGCCGGTTCATGCCTGATCGCAGCAATACCGTCTGCTTCTGACGGTTGTAGCCGGCGAGAATCCCATACCGAGGCTCGGCCCAGAACGCCGAACCGTCTATGTAGCGCACCAGCACCGGATAACCTGCCGCGACCTGTTCCAACAGCGCGGGCAGCTTGGCGTCGAGGGGATACACCAGCAACCCGTATTCGCGCGCCAGGGTTTGCATATTCTGCTGCAAACCGGTTTCGCCACCCGGCAGGTGCAATGGTTTCTCCAGCAACCCCGGGGTAATTACCGTGCCTTGCAGCGTCAACAGAGCGGCCAGGGACTGCGGGGCGCCCTGGTGCATTTCGCCACGATAGAACGGCACACTGTTGAGTTCCACCCGCTCGGGCAGGCGCTGGATCTGCGGCGACACACTGCCCGCACAGCCCGCCAGGGCGACGAGACAGGACACTGTCAGTACCAGTGATCGAAAAGATGAAATGACCGGCGACATGATGACTCTCTTGTTCAGGCACCCGGCATCCGGGCCAGGCTTGGGTCGACGATCATAAGGCGCGCACAGCCCTGGGTATAGCCATAACAACAGTTTTACGAGCGCGATAGAACGAACCGATCCGTGCCCAACCGCCACGGATCGACTACCTGCAACACTTGAGCGACTAGACTGTCCACTGTACTGAGTGGGTTATCCCGGACCGGGATAAAAGGAGGCACAGATGAGCCTGACAACGACAATTCTGATGCTGATATTCGGCTGGCTGAGCGTAGCCACGGCCATGCTGTGGGGCGTGCTTCGGATCACCCGGCGCCATCACCACGCGCCAGCTGCGCAATCGGAAAAAACCACAAAAGCCGCCCGGCGCCACGCCACCGCACACTGACCACTCGCCATTCAAAACAAAAAAAGCCACCCGGGCCTGGACCCGGGTGGCTTCTGTCTGCCTGGCATCAGGCGTTGTTGGCCAACGCCCTTTCCTTGGCCCGTCGGGACAACATGTTCAACACCTCGATCGCCGCCGAGAACGCCATGGCCGCGTAGATATAGCCCTTGGGCACATGGGCACCGAAGCCTTCGGCGATCAGCGTCATGCCGATCATGATCAGGAAGCCCAGGGCCAGCATGACCACGGTCGGGTTGTCGTTGATGAACTTGGCGAGCGGTTCGGCCGCCAGCAGCATCACCAGCACCGACACAACGACTGCAATGATCATGATCGGCAGATGCTCGGTCATGCCCACGGCGGTGATGATGCTGTCGATGGAGAACACCAGGTCCAACATCAGGATCTGACCGATTGCCGCGGCAAAGCCCAGGGTCACACCGGACGTGGCTGTCTTGGGATCATCCGGCGCCGGGTCCATGCTGTGGTGGATTTCGGTGGTGGCTTTCCACAGCAGGAACAGGCCGCCGGCAATCAGGATCATGTCTTTCCAGGAAAACGCCTGGCCCAGGATTTCGATGACCGGCTCGGTCAACTGCACGATGAAAGCAATGGTGCTCAACAAGCCCAGGCGCAGGATCAGCGCCATGCCGATACCGATCCGCCGCGCCTTGGCTCGATGCTGAGCCGGCAATTTGTTGGTCAGAATCGAAATGAAGATCAGGTTATCGATGCCAAGCACGATTTCCATGACCACCAGAGTTGCCAGGGCGATCCACGCGGTGGGGCTGGCGGCGAGCTGTAAAAGATAATCCATGGGTCAGTCCTGACTGATGTGACGGGTTAGATGGTTTCGGTAGAGGATTCTGATTTTTCAGCGTCTTCAGCCGGTTGTTTCTTGGGGCTGATCAACCCGCCGGTAGCTTCGCTGATCGCCTGTTCGGCGGCTTTGTGGGTATCGTCTATGGCCTGCTTGGCGGTTTGCGCAGCTTGCCCCATCAGTTGCTGGGCACTTTTTTCAGCCTGTTCACAGCCCGCCAGTGTCATTGCGGACATCGCCAACAAGGCTGCAAGCCCCACGGATTTGTATGTCATGGAATGAACGCCTCTTGAGAGATATAGAAGGAGCATGAAGTGGCCCACCAATGGCCAGGCATTCTAGAGACGCGAATACTTCAGGAAAATTCGTATTTTCAGCGGTTATACTTCGTTTTTTACGAACTAACGTGAACCCATGCTCAATTACCGACAATTGCATTACTTCTGGGTGGTGGCGAAAACCGGCAGCATCGTGCGAGCGTGCGAGCAGTTGAACCTGACCCCACAGACCATCAGCGGGCAGATTTCCCTGTTCGAGCAGACCTATAACATCAAGCTGTTTCGTCGGGTCGGGCGGCAGTTGGAACTGACCGAGGCCGGCCGCCAGACATTGCCCTACGCCGAACACATGTTCCAGTTGGGCGGCGAATTGGAGCTGATGCTGCGGGCCCAGCCCAACGAACAGCAAACCCTGTTTCGGGTCGGGGTGGCGGATGTGGTGCCCAAATCCATCGTCTATCGATTGTTGGCACCGACCATGGAGTTGAGCGAGCCGCTACGCATCACCTGTCGCGAGGACAAGCTCGAACGGTTGCTGGCGGACCTGGCGATCCAGCGTCTGGACCTGGTGATTTCCGACAGCCCGATGCCGACCCACCTGGACATCAAGGGCTACAGCCAGAAGCTGGGGGAATGCGGGATCAGCTTTTTCGCCACCGCCGCGCTGGCCGAACGCTACGGGCAGGATTTCCCCCATGGCCTGCATGACGCTCCGCTGCTGATTCCCGGGCCGGAAACCGTGGTGCGCAGCCGCTTGCAACGCTGGTTCGCCGAACAGCAGATCCAGCCGCGCATCGTCGGCGAGTTCGACGACAGCGCATTGATGCAGGCCTTCGGTCAATCCGGCAGCGGGATTTTCATCGGTCCAAGCGTGATCGCCGAAGAGGTGAAGCGCCAGTACGGCGTAGAAGTGATCGGCCAGACCGATGCGGTGAGCGAATCCTTCTACGCCATTTCCGTGGAACGCAAGGTCAGCCACCCGGGCATTGTCGCGATTGCCGAGGGCGCCCGACGCGAGTTGTTCAGCGCCTAGCAGGTAACCCGGGGCTTGAAGGTCATCAGGAGCAACGCCAGCAGGATCGATACAAAGATGAACCCGGCTGCCGCAAACCCGACACTGCCCAGGCCCAGGGTATCGATGACCCGGCCACCGACCATCGCCCCCAGGCCAATCCCCAGGTTGGCCCCGGCAATGTTCAACGATGCGGCGAACGCCGGAGCCTGTGGGGCCGCCTTCATCAGTCGCACGTGGCTGACCAGGAACAAAGCCGCCTGGGTCACGCCCCAGATGCCCATCGCCGCCGCCAGCGCGAGAGGCGAATGAATGCTCGGCACCAACGCCACCATGCCGCCGATCAGGAACAGGCAGAAGACCATCGATGCGATCAACGGATGCCGGTCCACCGCACGGCCGCCCAGGGAATTGCCCAGCAGGCCGACGGCGCCGAAGCCCATCAGGCACCAGCCCACCAGAGTGCCGTCGAATCCGGCCAGGCGCTCGAGGATATCCGCCAGATAGGTGTAGGCGGTGAACATGCCGCTGAACACCAGGATCGACAACAGCACATGCCCTTGCATCAACGGGCTGCGCAGGATCTTGAATTGCGAACGGAAACTCACCTGATGTTGGTGCAGGTTGGTTTTCGGCAAGTAGATAAACAGCAGCAAGGCCTTGGCGAAGGCAATGACAGCCAGGATCGCGAACGCGCTGCGCCAGCCAAACGCATCGGAAATCAACGTACCCACGGGAATGCCAAACACCGTGGCACAGACGATACCGAAGCCGATCCGGGCGATGGCCCGCCCGGCTAGCTGGGGTCCGACAATGTCCACCGCCGTTTCACTGGCCAGCGCCCAGAACACCGGCAGGCCCAGGGCCGGAATCAACCGGGCAATGGCCATCACCCAGATGTTGGGGGCGAACGCGGCAAGCATGTTGGCCAGACCGAACATGACCAGCACGCTGATAAACAACTTGCGCCGCTCGAAGCGGGCGAACCAGGCGGTCAGGAATGGCCCGAACGCGGCCACCGTAAACGCGAACAACGTCACCAGCAACCCGGCCTGGGGAATAGTGACATGCAGGTCACGGGCGATAGAGGGCAACAGGCCAACGATGACGAATTCCGTGGTCAGCACGGTAAAACCGGCGGCTGACAACAGGAAAATGGGTAACAACATGCAGAACTCCAGCGAAACGACGACACCAGCGTTAGCCCAAGGGCCCGCTGGCGGTAAGAAGGTGAGAACGGCAAAGCCTAACAGAATGCGCGCGTCTTACAAACGCAGGCCATGGTCCGGATAAGGGTGACGGACTGTCACAGGTCCGTCAGATTTTTTACCGGCTGTGATAAAGTCCGCGGCCTGCAAACGCCGTACTTTCTCTCGGTCCGCTCATGTGGCCTGCCCGCTTGTTGCCCTGATTCGTCGACCGTCGCACACAATAAAATCAGAGATGCCGCTATGACAGCTTCGTCCGTTACCCCATTGCAACGCCTTAAACGCACCAGCCTGGTGACGCAAATCATCATCGGCCTGATCGCCGGTATTGTCCTGGCATGGCTGGCGCCCGACCTGGCGAAAGCCACCGCATTCATCGGCAAGGTCTTCGTTTCCGCGCTCAAGGCCGTGGCGCCGATCCTGGTATTCGTGCTGGTCATGGCCTCGATCGCCAACCACAAGCACGGCCAGGAAACCCATATCCGGCCGATCCTGTTCCTCTACCTGCTGGGCACTTTCGCCGCTGCGGTGGTCGCGGTGGTGGCCAGTACGCTGTTTCCCTCCAGTCTCGTGCTGTCGACCCAAGACGTCGCGGTCACGGCGCCCGGCGGCATCAGCGAGGTGCTGCAAAGCCTGCTGCTCAGCGTGGTGGACAACCCGGTCCGGGCGCTGATGGACGGTAACTTCATCGGCATCCTGGCCTGGGCCATCGGCATGGGTATCGCCATTCGTCATGCCGGCGAAACCACACGCACTGTGCTCGACGACCTGTCCAACGGCGTGACCGTGATCGTGCGCCTGGTGATCAGCTTCGCCCCGCTGGGGATCTTCGGCCTGGTGGCCTCGACGCTGGCCACTTCCGGCTTCGGCGCCCTGCTCGGCTACCTGCACCTGCTCACCGTGTTGATCGGCTGCATGCTGTTCGTGGCGTTGGTGGTCAACCCACTCATCGTGTTCTGGAAACTGCGTCGCAACCCCTACCCGCTGGTATTCACCTGCCTGCGCGAGAGTGGCATCACGGCGTTTTTCACCCGCAGCTCGGCGGCGAATATTCCGGTGAACCTGGAACTGAGCAAACGCCTGGGCCTGCACGAAGACACCTATTCGGTATCGATCCCACTGGGCGCGACCATCAACATGGCGGGCGCTGCCATTACCATCACCGTACTGACCCTGGCGGCCGTGCATACCCTGGGTATCGCAGTGGATGTGCCAACGGCCGTGCTGCTGAGCGTTGTCGCGGCCATTTGCGCGTGCGGTGCATCCGGGGTGGCTGGCGGTTCGCTGTTGCTGATTCCCCTGGCGTGCAGCCTGTTCGGTATTCCCAGCGAAATTGCCATGCAAGTGGTCGCGGTGGGCTTCATCATTGGTGTCCTGCAGGACTCGGCGGAGACGGCGCTGAACTCGTCGACGGACGTGCTGTTCACGGCGGCGGCTTGCCTGGGTGAGGAAGAGAAGCTCGCGCGTACGGCGTAATCAGGATCGACCTGCCTCTTGTGAGGTCTGTGACGCCGTCATCGCGAGCAGGCTCGCTCCCACAGGAGATTTGTTGTGTAGCGTCTATTGTGCGAGCACCGTTGCCCCCTGTGGGAGCGAGCCTGCTCGCGATAGCGGCGGTACATCCGCCGAGGATGTAACAGACAGCCACAAAAAAGCCCGGGAACGGCCCACACCGTCCCGGGCTTTTTCATGCCTGCGGGGTTAGAACGCGCCCATGTAGTCGCGCTTACCCACTTCCACACCATTGTGGCGCAGCAATGCGTAGGTGGTGGTGACGTGGAAGAAGAACTGCGGCAGGCCGTAGGTCAGCAAGTAGCTCTGGCCGCTGAAGCGCTTTTCCTTCGGCGTGCCCGGACGGGTAACGATTTCGATACCTTCCTTGCCATCGATCTGCTCAGGGCGGATGCCCTCGATAAAGGCCAATACCTTGGTGATCAGGGCTTGCAGCTCGGCGAAGGTGGTCTCGCTGTCGTCATACTTCGGCACTTCGACCTCAGCCAGGCGTGCAGACACACCTTTGGCGAAGTCCACCGCGATCTGCACCTGGCGCACCAGCGGGAACATGTCCGGGTACAGGCGGGCTTGCAGGAAGGCGTTCGGGTCGATGTTCTTCGCGGTGGCGTGGGCTTCGGCCTTGTTCAGAACGTCGCTCAACGCGTTGAGCATCTGCTTGAAAACCGGGACGGAAGCGGCGTACAGGGAAATAGTCATGGCAATCTCATGCAGGTGGCAGGAAAGAATGAATCAAACGGCTGCGATTATAGCCACGGCTTGTTGCACGGCTTGTCTTTTATTGCGCAAGGATTAGGCTAGGCGGCTTCCACAGCATAGGGAACGCGCGATGAGCATCGAAGAACAACAGCAGGCTGAAGAACCACGGCTCAATAACACGGAAATCCGCATCCTCGGCGCACTGGTCGAGAAGCAGGCCACCAACCCCGAGACCTACCCGCTGACCCTCAACGCCCTGGTACTGGCCTGCAACCAGAAAACCAGCCGCGAACCGGTGATGAACCTCAACCCGGGCCAGGTTGGCCAGAGCCTGCGGGCGCTGGAAGGTCGCGGCTTTACCAAACTGGTGATGGGCAGCCGCGCCGACCGTTGGGAACATCGGGTCGACAAAGCCCTGGAGCTGGTGCCGGCCCAGGTGGTCCTGATGGGGTTGCTGTTCCTGCGTGGCCCGCAAACGGTCAATGAGCTACTGACCCGCAGCGCACGGATGCACGACTTCGAAGATGTCGAACAAGTGCTGCATCAGCTTGAACGCCTGATCGCCCGTGGGTTGGCGCTGCTGGTGCCACGCCAGGCCGGCCAGCGCGAGGACCGCTATGTGCACGCCATGGGCGACCCGGCGGACATCGAAGCGATTCTCGCCGCTCGCCAGCACCCGGTGGAGCGCGGCGCCGGCGGCGGTGTCTCGCTGGAGCGCATCGAAGAACTCGAAGCGCGGATCGCGGCACTGGAAGAACGCCTGGCGCGGCTGGAATAGCGGCGTCTACGCCGAGCGGGCGAAGGCGACAGCTTTTTCGAATTGCTCCAGGTTGGGTCGCACGCCGGTGTACAGCACGAACTGCTCCAGGGCCTGGATCGCAATGACTTCCAGCCCGGTGATGACCCGTTTGCCTTCGGCCCGGGCGCGCACGATCAGTGGCGTTTCCGACGGGATCGCCACGACATCGAACACGGTCTCGGCCGCGGCGATGGTCCCGGGCTCGAACGCCAATTGGTCGGCCTCCGGGCCACCGGTCATGCCGATCGGCGTGACGTTGATCAGCATCTGCGGCTGTCGGCTCCCCAGTTCAGCTTGCCATTCATACCCCAGGGACTCGGCCAGGGCTCGCCCGGCGGTTTCATTGCGGGCAACGATCAGCCCGTTCTTGTAACCCCCATCACGCAAGGCACTGGCCACAGCCTTGGCCATGCCGCCGCTGCCGCGCAGGGCAAAGGTCGAGTCCTTGGGCACGGCGTGGCTTTGCAGCAACTGGGCGATGGCGATGTAATCCGTGTTGTAGGCCTTCAGATGGCCGTTGGTATTGACGATGGTGTTGATGGATTGGATCGCGGCGGCGGAAGGATCCAGCTCGTCCACCAGGGCGATGCAGGCTTCCTTGAACGGCATCGACACGCCGCAGCCGCGAATGCCCAGGGCGCGGATACCGCCTACCGCTCCAGGCAGGTCCTGGCTGCTGAATGCCTTGTAATAGAAGTTAAGGCCCAATTGTTCATACAAATGATTATGAAAGCGCAGGCCGAAGTTTCCGGGACGCCCCGAGAGCGACATGCACAGTTGGGTGTCTTTGTTGGGATTGATCTGCACGCGTGTCTCCTTGCGTTCACTTTCGGACAGACGGAAACACCGTCGCGAAAGGTTTATTCGATGATGATACCGCCCGGCCCGGCCCGATCTCCGGCCCCTGGATGACGCGGCGCGGTAAAGAAAAGCGCTACAGACCTTACACAATATTTACCCAACGGCGTCGCAAATCTTGAGAAAATCGCTGTCATAGCAAGTAACCCCGCGACCCTCATCGGGTCTGTTGCAGACCACAGGCGCCGGGGCCGAAACGAGGAACAGCCATGAATCGTAAACTTCCCATCATCGCCCTGCTCATGGGGGCACTCGCGGTCACCGGCCAGGCATCCGCCCACGGTCGTGGTGGTTGGGAGGGGCCCGCAGTGTTTGGCGCAATCGTCGGTTCGGCCATCGTCGGCTCGGCCATCATCAACCGTGATCGGCCGGTGTATGTGCAGCAACCGGTCTACGTCCAGCCGCAGCCGGTCTACTACCAGCCGCCACCACCGGTCTATTACCAGCCACAGCCGGTGTATGTAGAGCAACCGATCTACTATCGCCCGGCACCGGTGTATTACGGGCCACCACGGGGCTACTACTACGGCCCACCACGGGGCCATTACGGCCGCTGGTAATCAGCTCTTTCGAGCAGCACAAAAAAGCCTGTGATCCTTGATCACAGGCTTTTTCATGTCCGCTGGATAACCTGTGGCGAGGGGATTTATCCCCGCTGGAGCGCGAAGCGGCCCTAAATGCCGACAACCCAGTGTGTCAGGCAGGTTAAGTTGACTGCTTAGGGGCTGCTGCGCAGCCCAGCGGGGATAAATCCCCTCGCCACAGTGTAATGGTCAGACGTGCTCGCTGCTTTTCAGTCGGATCGGCGCATGCCCTGCCGGCTCGTGAACAGACTCCGCCACCACGGGAATCTCGTTACCATCGCAATCATGCAGCTTGCCGTCGCTGAAGTAATCGCCTTCGCGCAGCGCCGCCAGGTCCTGGTAACGCAACACCCGCTCGGTGCCGGCAGCGAAAACCGACTGTTGGTCGGAGTTACCCGCAGTGAGGTGGTTGAACGCCAGGTTCAGCACGATCGCCATGATTGCCGAAGAACTGATGCCCGAATGAAAGATGGTTGCGAACCAGCTCGGGAAATGGTCATAGAAATTCGGTGCGGCAATAGGAATCATGCCAAAGCCGATGGAGGTGGCGACGATGATCAGGTTGACGTTGTTGCGGTAATCGACTTTCGACAGCGTGCGGATGCCACTGGCAGCCACGGTGCCGAACAGCACGATACCGGCACCGCCCAGCACCGAGGTCGGCACCGCCGCGATCACCCGCCCCATGAACGGCAGCAGGCCGAGCACCACCAAAAACACCCCGCCGGTCGCCACTACGAAACGGCTCTTGATCCCGGTCACCGCCACCAGCCCGACGTTCTGGGCAAAGGCACTCTGGGTGAAGGAACCGAAGATCGGCGCGATCATGCTCGACAGCATATCGGCCCGCAAGCCGTTGCCCAGGCGCCTCGAGTCGACTTTGGTGTCGATGATTTCACCCACGGCCAGGATGTCGGCGGAAGTTTCTACCAGAGTCACCATGATCACAATGCACATCGACAGGATCGCGGCGATGTGGAAGGTCGGCATGCCGAAATGGAACGGGGTCGGGAAGCCGAACATCGGGCCTTGGCTGACCGATGAAAAGTCCGCCATGCCGAGGAACACAGCGATGACAGTGCCAATGACCATCGCCAACAGAATCGATAACCGGGAGATGGTGGCGCTGCCCATTTTGCTCAGCAACAACACCAGTACCAAGGTCACCGCAGCCAGGCCGATGTTGGCCATGCTGCCGAAATCAGCGGCGTGACTGTTGCCACCCATCGCCCAACGCGCCGCCACCGGCATCAGGGTCAGGCCGATGGTGGTGATCACGATGCCAGTGACCAAGGGCGGAAAGAACCGGGTGATGCGCGAAAACACCGGGGTAATCAGCAAACCGATCAGCGACGCTGCGATCACCGCACCGAGGATGGCTTGAAAGCCGCCTTCCCCGCCGCTGCCGACAATCGCCACCATGGTCGCGACGCCCGAGAACGATACACCTTGCACCAAGGGCAACTGGCAGCCGAAAAACGGCAAGCCAAGGGTTTGCAGCAACGTCGCCAAGCCCCCTGCGAACAATGACGCGGCAATCAACAAACCGATATCAGCCGGCGAAAGCCCGGCTGCCTGGCCGATGATCAACGGCACGGCGACGATGCCGCCGTACATGGTCAACACATGTTGCAGGCCGTAAGCCATATTCGCGCCGACGCCAAGGTTTTCGTCCTCGGGCCGTGGGAGTGAAACATGGGGCGTTTTCATGGTTCGGGAATTCCCTGTTTTTTGTTATGGGCACACTGTATTCAAAACTCAGGACAAATGTCCATAGAGTTGTATACAACTTGTTACCCTACCCAGGCACAGGCTTCCCGCCCAACAGCCTTTTTATGGCTGGAGCAAGCCCACGACTGCTGGCCGCAACAGCTCGCGAGGCGGCACGCGCAAGTCGAATTCCTGTTCCAGCACGTCGATCAACTCGTCGGCATCGGTGAGCGATCGTCGTTCACTCTCCTGCCCTATCCGGTGCACGGCATAGCTGTTGCCGTTCAGGGTCTTGCGCAGCCCATCACCGGTGCGGGCGACCATCAACCGGCCCATGAACGGCGACTCAGGGTGGCTGCAGACGTACCAATTGCCGAGGGTGTAGTCGATGTCTTCCTGGCGTTGCAGATCGAACAGGTACATCGGCCGCCATTCGTCGGCCACGTTGGCACGCAACAGGTAACCGTCCGCATGGGTCTCGATGCGGTACGGTTCATGGGGCGTGACTTGTGCCTCACGGCTGTCCAGCAGCAGCGGCGCTGTTGGCACCATGCCACCGAAGCCGACGTCGGTGATGTAGCGCACACCCTCGAACGTCACCAGGCTCAGCCGGTGGGTCCGGGCAGTCCAAGTGCCCTCAGGCGCGTTCATCACCACGCGTCCGGTGATGCCCCGGGCCTCGAAACCCAACGTCTGCAACAACGCCAGGAACAATTGGTTGAGTTCATAGCAATAACCGCCGCGTCCTTGCTCGAACACTTTTCGCTCGACCGACTCAAGGTCGATGGGCACGGGTTGGCGCAGCAATGTCGAGAGGGTTTCAAAGGGGAATTCGGCGGTATGGCGCCATTGCAGTTGACGTAACGTGTCGAGGGTCGGCGCGGGGGGCGCATCGAAGCCCAGGCGCCGCAGATAGCGGGCCGTGTCGCTCAGTTGGGAATGACTCATGAGGGTGTCCTTTTCCGGGGGCGGCGCAGCGCTCACGACATACGCACTGCTATTGGGCGCCAGGTATAAGACATTCCCCTCACAGAGACAACAAGCGACCGGAGCGCTTCGCCCGCTCACCGCCGCTTGCGTGAAGCCAGCCGGATCCAGGTGGGCGCGTGGTCGCTGGGGTGGGGTTGGTTACGGACCCAGGCGTCCACGCCGGCCTCGCTCAGGTAGGCGCTGGCCGTCGGGTTGAGCAGCAGGTGATCGATGCGCAGTCCGGAGTTTTTCTGCCAGTGCTGGCGGAAATAATCCCAGAAGGTGTAGATCCGCTCGTCCGGATAGAGGTGGCGCAACGAATCGGTCCAGCCCTGGTCCAGCAGCCGCTGGTAGCACGCGCGGCTTTCAGGCTGCAACAGCGCATCCTTGAGCCAGGAGCGCGGGTTGTAGATGTCCATGTCGGTGGGCACCACATTGTAGTCACCGGCCAGCACCACGGGATGATCACTGGCCTGCAATCCTTGGGCATAGTCGATCAGCCGTTCGAACCACGCCAGCTTGTAGTCGAACTTCGGACCCGGTTGCGGGTTGCCGTTGGGCAGGTAAAGGCAGCCCACCAGCACACCATGGACCGCCGCCTCCAGATAGCGACTGTGGCTGTCGTCATCCCCGCCGGGCAGTCCTCGGCGGCTCTCCAGCGGCTGCGCGTCACGGGCCAGGATCGCGACACCGTTCCAGGACGCCTGCCCGTGCCAGATCGCTCCATACCCCACCGACTCCAACTCCGCCGCCGGGAAATCCTTGTCCACGGCCTTGAGCTCCTGCAAACAGACGATGTCAGGGCTCTCCCGCTCCAGCCATTCCAGCAGGTTGGGCAGCCGGGCACGGATGCCATTGATGTTGAAGGTCGCGATCCGAAGGTTTTTCATAGGTCCAGAATCCGAAATGCCAAGTCACAGTTGTGACCGACAACCGGACGCAGTGGTTGCACAGGTCTTCAGGAACCCGCGCCCCATCATCGAGATTCCAACCGATCTCAACGATCCGAGCGCGCCAGCGTATCGAGCCCACCTTCCGTCGATAGCACCGCCACGCGGTTGCGGCCGCTGTGCTTGGCCTGGTAAAGCGCCGCATCGGCCCGCTGGATGAAGATTTCGATGCTGTCCAGGCTGCTGGGGACAAAGGCATAGCAGCCCAGGCTTACCGTGAGGTAGCCGGTCGGGGAGCCGGAATGGGTGATGTGCCTGTCGATGACGCTGCGGCGGATCTGCTCGGCCAACGCCATGGCCCCCGAGAGATTGGTGTCGGGCAACAGTACCGCAAACTCTTCGCCACCATAACGTACCGCCAGATCGGCCTTGCGATGGCAACTGCTCTTGAGCACCTTGGCCACTTCCGCCAGGCAATGATCCCCGGCCACGTGTCCATAGGCGTCGTTGTAGCGTTTGAAAAAATCGATATCGAGCATGATCAGGCTCAAGGGGCTGCGCTGACGGGCGCCCCGGCCGAACTCGATGTCCAGGGCCCGCTCGAACAGGCGGCGGTTCGCCAGCCCGGTAAGGCTGTCGTGCGTGGCAATCAGCTCCAACGCTTCCTGGGCCTTGCGCAAGTCCGCCTCGATCCGTTCGCTATTACGTACCTGGCGCACGAATACCCAGCCGAACAAGCAAATGCCCAGCACCACCAGGCCGACAATGAGGCTGGACTGGAAAGCCCTGTCATGCCAGCCCGCCAGGATCGCCTCTTCGGATATCGCCGCGGTGACCACCAGCGGATAAGCCTGTAGATGTTGATGTCCATAAAGTCTGACGACACCATCGATGGCGGAACGGATGAGTGCATCGCCAGCCATGCCGCTGGCCAGGGCATGGTTGTAGATATGTTCCTCGGACAGCGGATGACCGATCCGTCCCTCATCGAAGGGACGCCGGGCCAAAAGCGTCCCGTCGGACAAAGCCAGGGCCATCTCGCCTTGATCATCCAGATTGAAGCTTTTGAAGAATCGGTCGAAGTACGACATTTTGACGCCGGCCATCAACACGCCCAGGAAGTTGCCATCCTGATCATTCAAGCGTCGGGAAACCGGGATGATCCAGTCGCCGTTTTGCCGACTGCGGATTGCCGGGCCGATATGGGCGACCAGGGAGGCGTTCTGTTGGTGGAAAGCAAAGTACTCCCGATCCGCCACCCCTGGCCCCCTGTGCAGATTGTCAAAGGAGGTCACGACCCAGTGACCGTGCTTGTCGAACAGGAACAGGCCATGCAATTGCTCAAGCGACTGCACGCGTCGGGCAAAAGTTTGCTGCAAGCGTGGCTGTACTGCGGGGCCGAAGCCGTCAACTTGGATCCAATCCGTCAAACTGGCCAACACCAGATCAGCCTGGAGAAAGGTGTCCTGGGCCTGCTGGGCCATGGCCCGGGCAAGAGTGGCCGAGGCGATGCGGGCCGACTCCAGATCCTGGCTGCGAGACTGCTCCAATTGCAGGTAAAGCAAACCGCACAGGCACAGGCACACCGCCGCGATAAACGTCACCGCTGCCTTGAGCAACGGCAGGCGTTTCAAGGCACCGCCAGGGGCATGGAAAGGATCGAGAATAGGGATAGGCAAGCGAGTTCCTGAAGAGGGCAAAACATGAGCGAATTCGCTCAAAGCCCCCAATATTCGAGAGCTTAGCCTACCGCTTGTGAGGCGGCAATTTGCCTGTGCAGCGGAGCCGATGGGTGGCTTGAGTGGATCCAAAAACCAGCCTGACAGCCGATAAAAATGCCCTCTCCAGGGCCCAGAGTTTCCCGCACCAAAGGCCAGTGGTTTGGGGTGGTCACCGCACAGGCGGCACTCGGATTTCCCCAGCCCGGCACTGTGTCCTGACACCCTTTCCACACGCGGCGAACGCCAGGTCCTTGTCCATGCAAACCCGCACTTCCGACAGCTGCGGTCCGCTACAAATCACCGCAATGCCATCAGGCGCGATGCCTGGATTGTTTTGGCGGAACAGCCGGATGATCTCCTCGGCTTCAAAATAGTACGAGGAATTGAACGGTTGCAGCTGTGGTGGGATTTTCACTGCCCCCAGGGCTTTGTCGGCAACCTCCAGGTAGCCCATGGCGCCGAGGCCGCTGCAAGTACCATGCTTGGACCACTCATGCGCCATCAACTTGCGGGTAGGAAACAAGGTCAGGCCCTTCTTCTGCTCCTCTCTCGTCAAAGGCACCTGAGGCGCACAGGATTGCGGCCAGCCGCCCTTGGTGTATTGCGGCCAGAGGCCATGGAGTACAAAGCCGTAGCCTTTACCGGAGCACTGTGCGTCATTCTGGTGAGTCAGGCAGAACGTCGGTGACCAGGACAGCGCCAGCAGGTAGTAATCGAACACTCCGGCCACGGATTGCGCCCGTGCATTGCCAGATTCGCGGGCATTGCCCACTCCCATGCAGCCCAGTGTCAATACGATCAGCACGGCCACGGCAAGACGTTGTTTCATTGACCCACTCCTTGGGGCGATTGTGCGAAGGCGGGATGATCCGGCGATGACTGTTTCAATTTGGTGTTTCAACTCTCTGGAGAGTTGTTTTTTTACAAGCAAACCTCGCCGGGGGCTATCTAAATTGCGTAACGCCCCATAACGTAGATCGCCTTTGACTTTTAAGTGCCCGTCGCCCATGAGCAAACCGATCCGCCCCCATGACGAACAGCCCCTGAGCAGACCCGACACCGTCAGCCTGCGCGAGGCCTTCTGGTTCTGGCTCAAGCTGGGCTTCATCAGTTTCGGCGGCCCGGCGGGGCAGATCTCGATCATGCACCAGGAGTTGGTGGAGCGCCGACGCTGGATTTCCGAGCGACGATTCCTGCATGCCCTTAATTACTGCATGTTGCTGCCGGGGCCAGAGGCCCAGCAACTGGCGACCTACCTGGGCTGGCTGATGCACCGAAGCTGGGGCGGGGTGATTGCCGGGGCGCTGTTCGTGCTGCCCTCGCTGTTCATCCTCATCGCGTTGTCCTGGCTGTACGTCGCCTTTGGCGAGGTGCCGATAGTGGCGGGCATTTTCTATGGCATCAAGCCGGCCGTGACAGCAATCGTGGCGCATGCAGCCCACCGGATCGGCTCCCGCGCACTGAAGAACAATTGGTTGTGGGCGATCGCCGCGGCATCGTTCACCGCGATATTCGCCTTTGATCTCCCCTTCCCTCTGATCGTCCTGGGTGCGGCTGTCATCGGTTATTTCGGTGGCCGCTGGGCACCGGGGAAATTCAGCCTGGGCGGTCACGATTCCCAGCACCAATCCTTCGGCCCCGCATTGATCGACGACGATACGCCGCCCCCGGAACACGCCCGGTTCAGCGCCGCCAGGTTGACCCGTCTGGCCGTCATCGGTGCCCTGCTATGGCTATTGCCGATGGGCCTGCTGACCGCCGTGTTTGGCTGGGGCGGCACGCTTACGCAAATGGCCTGGTTCTTTACCAAGGCCGCGTTGTTGACCTTCGGCGGCGCCTACGCGGTTTTGCCCTACGTGTACCAAGGGGCCGTCGGACACTTCGGCTGGCTGACGCCGACACAAATGATCGACGGCCTGGCCTTGGGCGAAACCACTCCCGGGCCGCTGATCATGGTCGTGGCCTTTGTCGGTTTCGTCGGCGGTTATGTGATGCAGGTGTTCGGTCCCGAACAGGCCTTTCTCGCCGGGGCCGTCGCCGCCACGCTGGTGACCTGGTTCACGTTCCTGCCTTCGTTCCTGTTCATCCTGGCCGGCGGCCCGCTAGTGGAATCGACGCACAACACGCTGAAATTCACCGCGCCGCTGACGGCGATTACCGCAGCGGTGGTCGGGGTGATCCTCAACCTGGCGTGCTTCTTCGGTTACCACGTGCTCTGGCCCAACGGTTTTGCAGGTGCCCTGGACTGGCCGTCGGCAATCATCGCCCTCTTGGCGGCCATTGCGCTGTTTCGCTACAAGCGCGGGGTGATCCAGGTGTTGCTGGCGTGCGGTCTGGCCGGGCTGGCGGTGCATTTGCTGCGCTAGACCAGGCGTTTGCTCAGGTACGTCGCCGAGGCCGGACACAAGGTCTTGAACTGGGCCGTCGCCCTGATCGGAGCGGGCGCCAACGAGCGATCCTGCACCTGATAGCCCTGGTCGGTAAAAAACGCGGCGGCGCTGTCGGTCAACAGGTGCAGCCGTTCTGCCCCCTCACGTTTCGCAAATGCTTCGATAGCGGCCAGCACCGCCGCACCAGTGCCCTTTCCCCGTTGCCCCTCAAGGACAACCAGCGAACGCAGCAACCGGTCGGCGCCCTCCCCCTCGATGCCACCAAACGCCACATCAACGCCTTGTTGGCTGAAGCTGAAGAACTGTCGACCGGGATACGTCAGGTCATCCACGGGTAGACCGGCCAGGGCAAGCGCATCGCGCAATGATCCCAGGTCGTTATTGCTCAAAGCTGTCATTCGCATGGTTGATGCTCGCTGCAGTGTCCTGCCCTGATCATCGGGCACGTCCGAATTTGGTTACAACTCACCGGGTGCATCGGGGGACGGGGTTCAATAGGATTGCTCGAAAGTAAGCCACTGGCGTACATTAGCAATGATTTTTATTGAAACTCCAATTTTTACCCGTCGGGTCAAAGAACTGATGGATGACGATGATTTCGCTGTCCTACAGAAAATACTGGTCTGCAATCCTTCCGCTGGTGATGTCATGGAAGCCACCGGAGGGATCCGAAAGATTCGTATCGCAGCCAAAGGCCATGGCAAACGGGGTGGGGCCAGGGTGATCTACTACCACTTCGTCCATGCTTCGCGGATCGCATTACTGATGATATATCCGAAAAATGAACAGCAAGACTTGACCGTCGATCAACGCAAAGCATTGAAATTGATTGTCGAGCACTGGAGATAACCATGAGCAAATTTTTCGATGAGCTGATGGAAAGCGTACAACAGATGGATGAAATCGTCCGAGGCGAACGCCAGCCGTCACGGGAGTTCATCGTCGATGCGTTGCAAGTGAAGGAAATACGCAAGGCTACCGGCCTGACCCAAGCCAAGTTCGCAGCACTGATCGATGTCCAACTGGGCACGCTTCGCAACTGGGAGCAGGGACGACGCGAGCCTACCGGCCCCGCTAAAGCACTGCTGCGGGCGATTCATAATGATCCGAAACACGTGATCAGCGCCCTAGCCGTTTAAGCATTGCCGAAATGAACAGAACCTCTCAAGCACTGCTTCCATGGGCGAAGGTGCTCGCTCCCGACACCACCCCATGACCCAGCGCAAATGAACACCCCGCCCCATCAGCTAAGCTCAACCTATCATCACGACAGGGAATCGACATGAGCAAGGCAGACGAGCTAGCGGCCAAACTACGGAGAACCCAGCAAACCCGCGCCGATACCGACAACTGCGCCGACCTGGCGATCGAGCATTGGCCCGCCCAAGTCTACGAACTGTATCGCCAGATCGAAATCTGGCTGGCGCCGGTGTGCGAGGCTGGCCTGGACATTCGGCGCAATCCCACCCACGTGTTTGAAAGTCATTCCAGCGGTTCGACGTACAACTACGCCATCGATCAACTGGTGATCGAAGGCAATCATCGCCGCATTTCATTCGATCCGATTGCGCGTTTTTCTCCCCAGGGAGAAGGATGCATCGAGGTCCATATGAAGGGACAGGAGCACTGCATCGTGCGCACACTCGGCGAGCATGGGGAATCGCTATGGCATCTCCAGCCGCTTCGGTTGACCGGGCAACAACCTGACCCAGTGACACTGGACGAGGACGCCCTGCTCTCCCTGATAGAGGAAGGTCTCGGGCTATAACGCCAATGGGCGACCTTAAGGTCGCCCATTGTTGACGGGTTTACGCCCGCGTGGATTCGCCTTCACGGGCACGCTTTTCCCGTATTCATTCCACCACGCCGTCAGCGCCTCCATCGTCGGCCCGAGCCCACGGGCCTTTTGCGTGATCTCGTATTCAACCCGCGGCGGTACTTCGGCGAAGACAGTGCGCGACACCAGGCCATCCCTCTCCAGTTCACGAAGTTGCGCCGTCAGCATGTGCTGAGTAACGCCGGGAATGGCCTTGCGCAGCTCCCCGAAGCGATAGATCCGCTGATGCAGCAACCACATGATTTCCAGCTTCCACTTGCCCGAGAGCAACGCAAACGCACGGCGCATTTCCTCGTGCATGTTGACCTCGGCATTTTCATTAGTCTGGTTTTCCATACTAACCATCACTTTTTCATCCTTCTTGCGGGCTTTCATGTTAGGCGACATTCTCGCTCTATGTCGATTCAACCCAGCCCACTCAGGAAAATACTCATGATTGAACACTCCCTCTATTGGATCAGTACGACGGCGCTGGCCCTGCTTTACCTGGCGTCCGCAACGCTATACGTCACCAAGAAGGCATGGGTAGGCCAGGCGCTGGCCGACCTCGGTTACCCCAGCTACCTGGTACCGATGCTCACCGTCCTGAAAATCCTCGGAGTAGTTGCCATTCTGTCGCGCACAAGCGTAGCGCTCAGCGACCTGGCCTATGCAGGCATGCTCTATCATTTGCTGCTGTCGGCGTCCGCGCACCTGAGTGTGCGCAAGCCACGCGGCGCCCTTCCGGCAGCAATAGGCATCCTGTTGCTGATCGCCTCCTTCCTGACCCAGAACACTGTCCGCGAAGTGCCGTCGCCCTATGCTCCTGGCGCGGCGCAGCACCAGGTCCTCCCCGACTGACGGACTTTGCCTCAACCCATCGTGCTATAGGGCGTTGCGTGCGAAGTCGATGAAGACTCCCGAACCGCTGACCGAGCGGCCAGCGCAGTAAGGACAGCGGCAACGCCCAGCACGGCCGCACTGGTTTCGAAGGTCGCACGATAGCCACTCAGATCAAACAGAACACCGCCCACTGTCGCGCCCGCCGCGATGGCGAGCTGGACGATCGCCACCATCAAGCCACCCCCGGCTTCGGCATCGTCCGGTAGCGTACGCGCCAGCCAGGTCCACCAGCCTACGGGAGCCGCGGTGGCCACCAGGCCCCAGAGGCCGAGCAACAGGGCCGTGATCGTCACTGAACCGCCGAACCAAACAAGGGCAATGGCGATGACGGCCATCAACAGGGGAATGACGACGAGCGTCCGATACAGACCGTTTTTCAGGAATGCGCCGATCAGGAATGTTCCCAGGAAGCCTGCCACCCCGATCACCAGCAACAGGATGGAAAGCATGGACACACTCACCTGTGTCACCGTTTCAAGGAACGGTCGCAGATACGTGAACAGCATGAACTGGCCCATGAAAAATGTGCTGACCGCCAGCATGCCCAGCGCGACCGGAGCCCGGGTCATCAACCTGAAGACATTGGTACTGCCCTGCTTCGCCTGCGAAGGCATGGCCGGCAGGCGTAACAGCAGCCAGACCAGAGCGACGGCAGCAACGGGCACGATGCAGAAAAACGCGCCACGCCAACCGATGATCGCCCCAAGGAAGCTGCCCAGCGGCGCAGCAATCACGGTTGCCAGGGCATTGCCACCATTGACGACGGCCAGTGCCTGCGGAACCTGGTTGTCCGGCACCAACCGCATGGCCGTGGCCGCCGACAGCGACCAGAAGCCACCAATCGCAACACCGATCAACGCGCGCGCCACCATGAATGTGGCGTAGTTGGGCGCCAGTGCGGCCACCGTTCCAGAAACGATCATCAACAGGGTCAGTCCTGACAGTAACCACTTACGGTCGACCCGGGCGGCAATCGAAGCAATGAACAGACTGGTGATCAGGGCAAAGGCACCAGAGACGGCAATGCCTTGGCCGGCCTGCCCTTCGCTGACCTGCAGAGCAGCCGCGACCGGCGTCAGCAGGCTGACTGGCATGAACTCCGAAGCAACGAGCACGAACGCGGCAAGGGCCATGGCAAATACCGCGCCCCAGGCGGGCTGACCTTGTGGCAATGAGTTATCGGTCATTGGGAGAAAATCCTGTGTTTCTTGTGTGGTAGCGAGCCTGCTCGCGATGACGAGGGGCACAACCGACATCACCGTCTCAGGCAGGCTGCTTTCGCAAGCAGTTGGCGAGCGGTCCGGCGGCTATCTTCAGCCGGCCAAGGTCGCGTTATCGATCACGAAGCGATACTTGACGTCGCCCTTGAGCATGCGCTCGTAGAACTCGTTGATCTGGTCGGCGCGCACCAACTCAATGTCGGCGACAATGCCGTGTTGCGCGCAAAAATCGAGCATCTCCTGGGTCTCGGGGATGCCGCCGATCATCGACCCCGCGAGGGTGCGTCGCTTCATGATCAGGTTGAAGACATTCGGCGAAGGATGCGCAGTGGCCGGGGCGCCCACCAGGGTCATCGTGCCGTCACGCTTGAGCAACACCAGCAACGCGTCGAGATCGTGAGGAGCCGCCACGGTGTTCAGGATGAGATCGAAGCTCTTGGTGTGCGCGGCCATTTCTTCGGCATTGCGCGACACGACAACTTCGTCAGCCCCCAACTGCTTGGCCGCCTCGCGCTTGGACTCGGAAGTGGTGAACGCCACGACATGAGCGCCCATCGCATGAGCAATCTTGATGCCCATGTGACCTAGCCCACCGATGCCGACCACACCGATCTTCTTGCCCGGCCCGGCGTTCCAATGGCGCAGCGGCGAATAGGTGGTGATGCCGGCGCAGAGCAGTGGCGCAACGGCGGCCAGTTGCTCTTCGGGGTGACGAATGCGCAACACATAGCGCTCATGCACCACGATATTTTGCGAATACCCCCCCAGCGTCCAGCCGGGCTCATCCGGGGTCGGAAAATTGTAGGTCCCGATCATCCCGTCACAGTAGTTTTCCAGGCCGCTGTCGCAGTCGTCGCAGTGCTTGCAACTGTCGACGATGCAGCCGACGCCGACCAGGTCGCCGGTCTTGAAGCCGGACACGTGGGCGCCGACCGCCGCTACCCGGCCGACGATCTCGTGGCCTGGCACGCAAGGGAATTGGGTACCCGCCCACTCGGCACGCACCTGGTGCAGGTCCGAATGGCAGATGCCACAGAACGCGATATCGATCTGGACGTCGTGCGCGCCTGGCGTGCGACGAGTGATCTGCAGGGGTTCAAGGGGCTTGTCGCCCGCGTGGGCGCCATAGGCTTGTACACGCATCATAAGACTCCATGCTGGATTGAGTGAGGTTCCATCTTCAGGGCCCAGCCTGGCCAACCAGTAGTGCATTACGCTGAGATGCTTGCCTGATCCTATGAGTTCTTCCTTCGCGCGTAGGCAGCGCTTCGTTTGGCAGGTTAATGTTCTGCCTATTGCGCTTGAACCGAGATGACACCCGGACCCGACATGGCCACCCAACGCAGACCCGTACAAGAGACACTGGCGGCCATCATTGGCGCTCGGACCCCACACCCGGGCGACGTTGAAACGCCCATCGCCGGCCTCGCCTTCTTTCGACGGGAAGCGCCGGCCGCACCGGTCATTTGCATGATCGAACCGAGCATCGTGCTGGTGGCCCAGGGCGTGAAGCAGGTATGGATCGGTGGCGAGGCCTATGGCTACGACCCCGGACGATTCCTCATGACCTCCCTGGACATCCCGGCCAATTCCGAAGTGCTGCAGGCAAGCGCGGAACAGCCCTGCCTGGGTCTGGTCCTGAGACTCGACCTGCGCATGGTGGCCGATCTGATCGCCCAGGGCGGCCTGTCGCCGCCCCGTGATCGAGCGGTGGGGATCGGCGCAGGGATCGGCACCGCGACGCCTGACCTGCTGGCGCCGTTCGCACGCCTGCTGGCGTTGCTGGATGAACCCGAAGCGATTCCCATACTGGCACCGCTGATCCAGCGTGAGATTCACTACCGACTGTTGCTCAGCGACCAGGCGGCCCGGCTGCGGCAGATTTCCTCGGTCGATAGCCAGGGTTACCGGATCGCCAAGGCTATCGACTGGTTGAAATTGAACTACACCGAGCCCGTGCGCGTAGACGACCTCGCGGCGCGGGTGCAAATGAGCACGCCGACGTTTCACCACCACTTCCGTCAGCTCACGGCGATGAGCCCGCTGCAATACCAGAAGTGGCTGCGGTTGAACGAAGCCAAGCGCCTGATGCTCAACGAGCATGTGGACGTGGCGAGTGCAGCCTACAAAGTGGGCTATGAAAGCCCTTCCCAGTTCAGCCGCGAATACGCCCGTTTGTTTGGCCTGTCGCCCAAACGGGACATCGCCGCGTTGCGCGAGCCAGCCAAGGCTGTTTGATTCATCAGTGGGAGCAAAGCTTGCTCGCGATGCAGGCACCTTGGCCTTCGGGAGACCGCGTCGGCTTCATCGCGGGCAAGCCTTGCTCCCACAGAGCTGTGCCTTCTGCGCCAACGCCACACACTTCAACGCCAGGATCATCGTCGGGTCAACAAGCGCCACCGTGTGCCCATTGATATCGAACGCCTCGCAATGCGCCAGTACCAGCGGCAACTCTGTACACCCCAGGATCAATACCCCCGCCCCCAACTCGCACAGGTGCTCAGCCGCCAGCAACAATTGCTCCCTGCAGAGCCCTTGCGTGAAGCCAGCCTTGATACCCCGCGGCCCGTAGATAACGTCCATCACCATCGCCTGGTAATCGACCCCTGGCGTAAGGATCTGAAGCCCGGCACGGCGCGCCGCCTGATGATAGACCTGGCTCTGCACCGTACCGGAAGTCGCCAGCAGGCCAATCGCCTTGCCCGAACCGTACTTGTGCACAATCCACTCCACCGTCTCGGTCAGCATGTTGACGATGGGTACCCTCAGGTGCGGCTGGATGCGCTCGACGAAGGCGTGGGCGGTGTTGCAAGGAATCGCGATGGCATTGGCACCGGCGCTTTCAAGGCGCTTGCAGGTGGCGTACATCGCCATTGTCGGATCGGTTTCATCCCGTAGCAGGTTCGCCGTCCGGTCCGGTATCTGCGGGTTTTGCTCGACCACCATCTTGATGTGATCCTGGTCCTTTCCCGCTGGTGTATTGGCCACTACCTTGGCCATGAAATCTACCGTAGCGGCAGGACCGACACCGCCGACGATGCCCAATTTGAACGGCGGGCGCCTGGGCTGCTGCTGATCCAGCGTCGCGAAATCGGCGTAGATCTCGTTGATGTCCAGCACGGTTATCCCGCGGCGCTGCAAGTCGGCACAGACCAGGGAAAGCTCGGTCATGCCGGGCAGGATCAACGTCGCCCCCTGGGCCTGCAACGAGAGGCATGCCTGGTAGACCGCTTCAAGCGGCATGCCTTCGAGATGGCCGTCCTTGATGCCGTTGACGCCGTACATCGCCTCCATCAATCCTGCTTGAGCTTCTGGGTCGGGATAAACAATCTGGAAGTGCTGCCCAAAATGTTGTTCGAACAATCCGCAGTGGCGCACGAAGTCGGAGGCAATCACCCCCAACGTCGTCCGGGGCAGCACCGTTTGGCTGACGTACCGGGTCAAGGCGGCCATCATGTCCAGCACGGGAATGCCCAATTCCTCCTCGATTTCAGCGCGAAAGGTATGGCTGGCGAAGCATGGGAGCATCACCGCATCGAAGCCACTTTCCTCGAACGACTTGCACACCTGGAACACATAAAACTTGCGCGACGTCATGCTCGCCCCCTGGTCCAGTGGCAGCAGCACATCCTTGAACGGGTGCTGCTCGAACAGGAAGTGATAGCGGCCCTGGTCCTCGAGCACCGCCCGGGACTTGATCAACTTGTAGAACAGATCGCCTCCGGCCAGTGAGCCAAGCCCACCGACGATGCCCAATTTGCGCACAACAGAAGCCTTGTGGCTCGACTTCACTTTAGCCTTCATGACCCTCTCCTCAAGCCACCGGCACCGGCTCGGATCGCGACCGAACGGGGGAATGTGCCC
Source organism: Pseudomonas sp. FP2300 (assembly GCF_030687595.1). Classification (NCBI taxonomy): domain Bacteria; kingdom Pseudomonadati; phylum Pseudomonadota; class Gammaproteobacteria; order Pseudomonadales; family Pseudomonadaceae; genus Pseudomonas; species Pseudomonas sp. FP2300. Next base: position 2,226,697 of record NZ_CP117440.1, on the reverse strand, counting down.
CCTCGTCCTCGGCGGCTTCTTCGTGTGGTTCGGACTTGGCGACAACCGCCGTCGCAATGCTGTTCCCCACCACGTTGGTGGCCGTGCGGGCCATGTCGAGGAACTGGTCGATACCGATGATCAACAGCAGCCCCGCCTCGGGAAGATTGAACATCGGCAACGTAGCCGCGACCACGACCACCGAGGCCCGCGCGACACCCGCCATGCCCTTGCTAGTGATCATCAACGTCAGAAGAATCAGAATCTGCTGCGTGAAACTCAAATCAATGTTGTAGGCCTGGGCGATGAACAGGATGGCGAACGCCTGGTACATCATGGAGCCGTCGAGGTTGAACGAGTAACCCAGGGGCAACACGAAGCTGGACACCCGTTTTGGCGCACCGAACTTCTCCAGCGCCTCAATGGTTTTCGGGTAGGCGGACTCGCTGCTGGCGGTGGAAAAGGCCAGGAGAATCGGTTCGCGAATAAGCTTGCCGAGCTGGAAAACAGAGCGACCGAGAAACAGGTAGCCGGCGCCGAACAGCAGCGCCCAGAGGATCAGGATCCCCAGGTAGAACTCGGCAATCAGCTTGCCGTAATCCACCAGCAAGCCAAGCCCCTGAGTGGTAATGGCCGAGGCGATGGCGGCAAAAACCCCAATCGGCGCGAAGGCCATGACGTAGTCGGTGATCTTGAACATCACCTTTGCCAGTTCTTCGATGGAATCGGTGATCCGCGTGTAACCCGCCCGTTTCACGCCCGCCAGCGCAAAGCCGAAAAACAATGAAAACACCACGATCTGCAGGATCTCGTTGTTGGCCATCGCTTCGGCAATGCTGCGCGGAAACACGTGGCCGATAAACGCCTTGAGGCTGAAGTCGCCGGTGTTGACTGGCACCGCAGCGGTTGCGTGCTGGGCCACGTCCATATTCAGCCCGGCACCGGGTTGAAACAGGTTGACCAAGCCCATTCCGATCAGCAGCGATACCACCGAAGCGGTAACGAACCAGGCCATCGCCCGAGCACCAATCCTGCCTACGGAACGGGAGTTACCCATGCTGGCGATACCACCGACCAGCGTCGCAAAGACCAGCGGCGCGATGATCATCTTGATCATGCGCAGGAAAATATCAGTGACCATCGAGAAGTAACTGGCGATCTCTTTGGCACTTTGCTCGCTCCCTGCGAAATGGTGACACGCCCAACCCACCAGCACGCCCAGGGCGATACCCATTGCAATTCGACGTGGGAGCTTATTCTTCTTCACGGTGCTGTCCTCAAGTAGTTATTGGAGTTTTTTACTTGGCAGGGATCAAGTGGATGTACCGATACTCTTGGCGGCATGGGTACTACGGTAATGATTCTAAGGAGCGGATCCGGGGAGATGATGAGTAATCCTGCTAGCTCCATGCGCTTTTGGAATAGTTAACGAAAAGCCGCGCTGGGCCGGGGAGTTGCGACATAAAATGGCGCTCTCACAGCGGGGATCCTGATATGCAACTCAAGTGGCTGGACGATCTACTGGCGATCGCCGAATGGAAAAACTTCTCCCGCGCCGCCGAAGTCCGCTGCGTGACGCAATCGGCCTTGTCGCGCCGAATCCAGTGCCTCGAGGAATGGGTGGGGGTCAAGTTGGTGGACCGGGGCACTTATCCCGTCCAGCTCACTGCCGCAGGCATCACCTTCTGCGACGAAAGCAGAGAAGCCCTCGCCGGCTTACTGAGATTGCGCTCGATGCTGCGTGACGTAGAACGGATGCCGGGACGCTCCATCCAGATCACCGCAGGTCACAGTCTCTCGATGACCTTTCTGCCGAAATGGCTCTCGCAGTTCCAGCAAAACACCGAGCAGTTCAACGCTCGGGTGGTCGCCGCCAATATTCATGACGCCGTTATCGCGCTGGAGGAAGGCAGTTGCGATTTGATGATGGTCTACCACCATCCGCTGGCACCGATCCTGCTGGACGCCGAGCGCTTCGGCAGCCTGACCCTCGGCCACGACGCGTTCATCCCCCTATGTGCACCCAACCCTAAAGGCGAACCGCTGTTCCCCTTGCCGGGCCGCTCCGGCAAACCCGTCCCTTACCTGGCCTACACGGCCACGACATTCCTGGGCCGCGTGGCCGATATCGTCATCAAGAACGGCCCGGCACCGACTGCGCTGGAGCGTTGCTATGAAGCCGACATGGCGATGCTGCTGATGCGCATGGCCATCGAGGGCTACGGCGTGGCCTGGCTGCCGCAAAGCGCGGTGGCCGATGAGTTGGAGCGTGGGTTGCTGGTTCGGGCTGGCAGAGAGGAATGGAGCACGCGGCTGGAGATTCGCTCGTATTGTGCGATTGCCAATCGGAATCCGACGATGCGCAAGCTGTGGAAGACGTTGGAGGGGGCTTCGTTGCATCGCTCGGGCAGCGTACCCGCTGCGCCAGAAGGTACGAACTGATCTTTGAAGGCTATGCGTACAAACCGATCCAGCCGTGGATACCCACGTAGAGACCGACGCCGATGATCAACACGCTGGACAAATAAGGTGCCCGACGCGCCACAGTGCTCAGCCAAGGCCAGCGATTGGAAGCCTGCCTTGCACCCATGGCCGCCGCAGCCCCCACGGTCACCAGGGTAATCGCCAGGCCGATGCTGAAGCACAGGACAAGCAGGCCGCCCAGCGCGACCTCTTTGACCTGCAGGCACAACAGCAGGACGGTAATGGCCGCAGGACAAGGAATCAGCCCGCCCGTCAGGCCGAACAGGATGATCTGGCCCGTGGAGACCTCCCGATTGGTGAAGCGCTTGCGGATGTCGTCGGCATGCGCCTGTTCGTGGGCATCCTGATAGCCCTCCAGCGACAGGCCTTTGGATTCGGGATGCTCGTGGTCGTGTTTGTGGTGATGATCGTGGTGGTCATGACCTTGCGCGAATCTGAACATCTGCTCGCCACGCCAGGTACGCCACAGCATCCACAGCGCGATGGCAATGATCAGCGCGGAAGACGCCAGTTGGAAATAAGGCTCGGTGGTTTCGGCGTCCAACCCCTGGCCCAGATACATGCCACCCACGGCGACGAGCCACACCACGGCGGTGTGGGAAAGGGTCGCCGCCAAACCCAGCAACACCGCTTGTTTGACCGATCCCCGAATCGCCACGATAAACGCCGCCATCATGGTTTTTGAATGGCCCGGTTCAAGGCCATGCAAGGCGCCCAGCAAGATAGCGCTGGGGAAATACAGCCAGGCGTGAGCGCCACCCTGTTGCAGCAATTCAGCAAAATTGGGCATGTCTGGCCTAGAGGTACTTGGTGATTTGTTTGAAGGCTTCCAGCGGCGCGCGCTCACCCTTGTCCAGCGCCGAAACGGTGTCTTCCAGGCAGTGATCGATATGATCCTGGATCAACGTGCGCTTGGCCTGGCACACCGCTTTCTCCACCGCATGCAACTGCTGGGCGATATCCACGCACTCACGCCCTTCTTCAATCATGGCGATGATGCTGCGCAAATGGCCGTCCGCGCGCTTGAGACGCTTGATGATCGCCACATGGCTTTGGTGGGGATGTTCGTGGTCGTGCTCACTCATGACTTGAGCCCTGGATTTCGGTGAATCAACACCGCCATCCTATCCCCCCAGGGGGGATACAAGCAAACCCATCGAAACGCTGATTAACCTGTGGGAGCGAGCCTGCTCGCGATGACCGCAGCACATCCGACATTTTCATCAAATGACCCACCGCTATCGCGAGCAGGCTCACTCCCACAGAGGATTGAGGGTGTACGCAACATTTGTGTACCCACCAAACCCTGTGGGAGCGGGCTTGCTCGCGAAGGCGTCGGCACGGCCAGCATCCTGCAAACTGACACACCGCTTTCGCGAGCAAGCCCGCTCCCACAAATCGCTGCCTGCAAGGGATGGTGAGTCAGGCAGGAGACCTTATGAGATCACCCACTTTCCTTACGACGCCAAAACCTGTGCCTGCAATCGCCGCCCGATCACATCCAGCAAATCACACCCGTCGCGCAGGGGGATCGCTAGCACTTGGGCGAAATCATGGAGTACCACCGCGTCCGTACTGATGTCGGAACGCATGGCGAGGTTTTCCAGCAACTGCGTGACGGCGGCGATGCGGTAAGCGGCGGTGTCGTGCAGCACGTCCAGCGGCGCTTCCGTGTCGATCAGGAGCGCGTGGAAATTATTTTCGATACCGGTGATGGGCATGTAGCGGGACATGAGGGGTTACTCCTGCGGGGATGGAAAGTCAGTGGCGGATTGAAGGACCGCTGATGGAGGGGCCGAGCCCGGATTCGGAGCTCGAGGATTGAGCAGGAGGTTGGAATTGATAGATTGGGTGAGGCTGGACGAGAGCCGCTTTTGATTGACTGCGGTACTCGGAGGATTAGGTGTGATCTTCTTCATTGGCAAACTTCCTGAGTTATAGAACGATCTGCCGACATCACTTCCACATGATGGGTGGCAGCTGCACGCGGGTGTGGAAGACCAGCACTCAGGATACCGGCGCGCCCTAGGACGCCCCGCGTACAGCCGCCATAATTTAACAGCAGACATAAGAAAAGCGCCTGCTTTAAATTTTGCGGCGCTACGCGCCTGAGAAGATAAGGGCTTCCACACCCTGTCGCTGAATTTGCAGCGACGGAGAGAACTTAGCGCACGGGTGATTGGGTGGATAGTCAGCGGGGAACGACACAGCGTGAGGGAAACTTCCGATGGGAATGTCCGGCGATGGATTCAGAACTTGTTTAATCCTCAACAACAGCACCAACAACTATCCGCTTACCCACTTGCGCCCCTACCTCCAACGCCTGCCCATCCCGCTGCTTGCCTCGCCGCGCCAAACCCACCAGTCGAGGAATCAATTCTCCCTCCGGCAAGTGCTGCCAGAATCGCCCCGGCATGTGCTGACGCAACGCCAGGGGATTGAGCCGCGCCGGGTTGAAGATGTGCTTGTAATAAGTTCGCCACAGCTCAGCGCCAGGATCTTCGGCGTGACGTGCCCAATGCTGCCACTGCTCGGGGCAACGTCGCTGGTAATCCAGCGACTGTCCATCGAAACGGATGCCATCGCGTGGCGTTGCGATCAGCCAGCGTTGCTGCCCCAACCGCTCGGCAAAATGACCGCTGGCGCTTTCGAGGATGTCATGGGCCGGCTGGTGAAAGGCGACCAGGTCCAATTGCAGTTGCTCGGCCAATGCCGGCGGCAGGGGGATAAAACGCACGAAAGCATGCAGATGATGAGCCTCGCGTTGGACCTGCTTGATCCGCCGCTGCAGTTCACTGCCCAGGCGGTCGCCCGCGAGCATGGCTGTGCGGTCACCATGGGCAACCCGCCAAAGCACTTCGTACAGCAGGTTCCAACGCTGTTCGCCCTGGTAACGGCCAGCCTGTTCGAGCTGGCTCAGCAAGGCCGCGGGGACCCGTGTACGAAACGGACCCGGCCCTTGAGGCAGCGGCGTCGGCATGGCCAACAGGTCGGCCATCGGACCTTGGGCCCAGGTGACATCGCTCGGGTCGATGCCGTGGCCAAGCAGCGTTCGAGCCTGATCGCGCCAGGTGGAGAAATCATCCTCACAATCCAGGGCAATCATCACCAAAGCCCCATTTGCACCGGACGTTGGGGATCGCGCAACCGCGCCCGCAGCAGGCCACTGCGCACCTGATCGTCGGCCGGCCGGTAATCGCTGGTGACAATAAACGGTCGCGCCTTCTCCAGCACGCACCGCAACTGCACCAGGTCGTCATAACGCACCCGCCGCTCCCGGCGCAGTGCAACCAGACGCTGCACGCTACGCAGGCCGATACCCGGAATACGCGCCAGCAATACGGGTTCGGCGCGATTGACGTCCAGCGGGAACACCTCACGATTGGCCAGCGCCCACGCCAGCTTGGGGTCGATGTCCAAGTCCAGGTTGTGGGTTTCGCTCAACAGCTCGCCTGCCTTGTAGCCGTATCCACGCATGAGAAAATCGGCCTGATAGAGTCGGTGCTCGCGCAGCAACGGCGGTGCTGCCAGGGGCACGCTGGCGGGGCTGTCGGGAATCGGGCTGAACGCTGAATAATAAACCCGTCGCAAACCGTACCCCAGGTAGAGCGACTCGGCGTTGCTCAGGATGGCGTGATCATCAGTGGCATCCGCCCCCACAATCACCTGCGTGCTCTGCCCGGCCGGGGCGAAGCGAGGCGCCCGCGGCTCACCGGCCACCGCCTGTTGCCCCTGGTGGATGGTGCCCATGGCCTGGCGGATGGTCGACAACTGCTTTTCCGGTGCCAGACGCTTGAGGCTGATGTCGGAGGACAACTCGATATTCACACTCAAGCGATCAGCCAACCGCCCCGCCTCCTCGATCAACAGCGGATCGGCATCGGGAATGGTCTTGAGGTGAATATAGCCACGAAACTGGTGCTCCTCGCGCAACAACCGCGCCACCCGTATCAACTGCTCCATGGTGTAATCGGCCGAGCGAATGATGCCGGAACTCAAAAACAGCCCACTGATGCAGTTGCGACGATAGAAATCCAAAGTCAGCCGCACCACCTCCTCCGGCGTAAAACGCGCCCTTGGCACATTGCTGGAACGACGGTTGACGCAATACTGGCAGTCATACAGGCAAAAGTTGGTCAGCAACACCTTCAGCAACGAAACGCAGCGCCCATCCGGCGTATAGCTATGGCAAATGCCCATGCCATCGGTGGCCCCCAGCCCCTCACGGCCTCGGGAGCTACGCTTGGGCGCACCGCTGCTGGCGCAGGAGGCGTCATACTTGGCAGCGTCGGCAAGAATGCCGAGCTTGGCGATAAGCTGCATGAAGTGATCTCGAATACTGGATATAAACACAGTATTTTGAGACGCGCCGCGATGCAAGCGCCATTGGTCAATTCAATGCCTCATATGAGTCGCCAGGCCACGACGTAGGCCATGCCAACGGGATGGGCTATAATCGGCCAATCAACGCGATTGAGGTCCAGCCCCATGGGCAATGTCAGCCTTGAAACCAAAAAGGCCTATGCCGCCAGGACGCGCAGATCCAACTACGCGGCCAGCCTTCGCCTGGAAGGCTTCAAAGTGACCTTCGCGGACGGCGAACGCAAAATGCCAACCCGTGAGGAGGTCTTGAAGGCCTTCACCCAGACCCGAACCTGATGCCTGACAAATATGGGGTCGGCGAGGACGCTTATTGCTATCCCGGCTCCACGGTCCTTCGCAACAAACTCGACATCCATGACGAAGCGACCCTAAGCGAAGCCGAACAACAACTCTCGGCCATCGCAGCGGACAACGTCGAATTCAGCCCTCCCCCCTACAGCCTGGCTTACCTTCAAAACATTCATCGAATTCTCTTTTCTGACCTGTTCGAATGGGCCGGAGAGCTGCGCACCGTCGGCATGTCCAAACAAGCCACCCGTTTTTGCCAACCCGAATACATGGAGAAAGAAGCCAGCAAGATCTTCACAGCCATGGCCGCGGCAAACTGGTTCGAGGGCATGGAACGGGCTGAGCTGATAGCTGCTGTGGCAGAGGCCTATTCCGACATCAACGTCGTACACCCCTTCCGCGAAGGCAATGGCCGTGCGCAACGCATCCTGTTTGAACACCTCATCATGAATGCCGGGTTTGAAATCAGCTGGTGGGGGATTGAGAAAGACGAGTGGATTTTTGCCAACATTGCGGCTTACAACTGCGTCATGGAACCTATGGAACAGGTTTTTGAGAAGTGCATCGGGCAGATGATTCAACCTTGACCCCATGACGGCACGCTCAGCGCCTTACGGTTTATTTCGCCAAGTGATACAGTCGCCGTCAATTAACGTCTGCTAAAGCCGCTGAAAATGTACAGGACGAAATCATTCCCATCTAACAAGGAAGGTCGAGACTTTGTGGTGGGCGACATTCATGGGCATTTCAAACTTCTAACAACGGCCTTAGACAAACTAGACTTTAACACCGAACTGGATCGTATTTTTTCCGTGGGAGACCTCATCGACCGAGGCCCTGACTCCATAGACGTATTGAGTTGGCTTGAGAAGCCGTGGTTCCACGCCGTGCGCGGTAATCATGAGCAGATGCTTATTGACTGTCTCTCCGGCCATGGGGACATACCTCGACATATCCGAAACGGTGGAGCCTGGCTCTACGACTTACAACCACCCATCCATCACGAACTTTTGAAAGCCTTGCAAGCACTCCCATTGATCATTGAAATCAATTTATCAAGCGATCAAACAATTGGAATAGTCCATGCCGAAGCCCCTGTCATCAGGAGTGACGATGGTTGGCAGGAAGCCAAAGACGCTATCACTGGAAGTTTTGGAGAGCAACATCAGCGGCAAGCCTTGAAAACTGCACTGTATTCAAGAGAGAAAATCGAGCAACAAGATCACACTTCCATTAAAGGAATAGACCGGCTCTATGTAGGGCACTCTTCAGTACCCGGTGTTATACGCTTGGGCAATGTTGTCTATATCGACACCGGCTGCTCATTTTCTGATGGTGCGTTAAGCTTGGTAGAAATTCAAACCGAAACCATTATTAGTTTAAGCATGAGCCAGTGACGTAAGGACCAGTTTGTTATTTTGCCTCCCGACGCGAGATCAGTCGCGTTCACTCCATCCCATACCTGATAAACTGTGCCCCCTCCGCAATTTGCATCCCTGATCTCCCATGCCTCTACAAAAAACTCCACCTCAGCCCATCTCTCGACGTTTCTCCGTCGCGCCGATGATGGATTGGAACTTCTAACTCTACAGCCCACGTAGTACGAGCCTTGTAGCGCTCTGGATCAGGCTCCGTACCATTTTTGTACCATCCCCTGACCCAATGCATTGTTACCCGGCCCCTTTCTCGCTAGCTCCACCAATCCTAGGCAGTGCTACTGCTATGCTTAACTCCTTTCGAAACGAGTTGGCGATCATGGCGAGCGAATACTCACTAGCGGATGTTCTGGAGAGGATTTATCAAAATCAGTTGGCCCTTGAGGCAGCAATAATGGAGCTGACGCTATGGGCTGAACAGCAAGACGCTGTGGAGGCAGGTGAGAATATCCGAGGGGCACTTGGCACCATTACCGAAAATGCCGGACATATAAAACAAGGACTCGCCCGATTGAGGGGGACGGATTTCATCTAAATGGCGGTAGCGGCTGTTTAGGGACCTACTGGTAGCGGTAAAGCCCTAGCCAAAAAGCCCGTACCATTTGCTCTCTCAGGTAAAAGGCCACCTTGGCAAACTGTCTCATGCGCATGGGCGCGCCGTTATGCTTGTCGCTCCAACCCATCGCAGGAGCGACTATAGCGACGTCGGTCACGATCTTGGATCAATCTTTTCGATAGAGCGTGCGTAATAGCCAACCGCTTCCCCCATCATTTGTCGCCAGTCGTCCTTATCAATAATCCCCTGCTGCTTGAGATCATCAGCCATCCTAGCCAGCTTCTCATACTGATTCTCGACATCCATTCGAATGTCAGGTTCGGCAAGCGCTTTGCGCCAAGCGGCTATAGCTTGCTCCCTGCGGTCTTCACCCATCGTTGCAGCCTCGTCGTCACGTAGCGTTGTAGACATTGACGTTGAATGATCTGTTCCAAAACCAGCTCATTGTACAAGAAGATTCTCAGCCGCAGAGGGCCCGTTTGGTGTCGTCCTCTCGTGAGGGCCACGGCCTTGCTCGATCCTATGACCGTTCGGATAGGTGCGGGGAACCGGAGCTTTGACGAAAAAATCGAAGTAAAAATCACAAGCTATTCCACATCATGAACATCGAAAATACAGCCAAGCTGATCAGTTTTTTACTCGAGCAAATGTCCGCCGATATGCGATACGAGGCGGATGAGCTGAGCGGAGAGCGGGAAATCATTTTGTTCGGAATTCGGGAGATGCTGCAGCTTGGTCTGCTGACTGCAGAGTGTGAATATGCGGGAATTTCCGATGCTAACGGACCGCTTTTGGCGTCTGCTTCTAATATATGCCTAACAAAAAGGGGAGTGAATTTTAAAAGGCATTAGGCCACCATTTACTTAAAGCACCGCTGGAATATGCTTGTTAGCTAAATTCCGGGGTGTTGAATGGACAGATTGTCGAAGATCGAGATCGAGGCAGCACTGAGGGATCTACTGCCTGGGTGCTCAATAGAATGCACCTTAAGCTTCGACGGAACCGCCTCGCTTTTAGTAGCCGGTCATGACGGAGAATCTTTTGCCGTTGTCGGCCTGGTCAGACACCAGTTTCGAGGCGAAGCAGGCTTAAGAAAGCTAGCTCGTTTCATCTTTGAAGACATCGAATTGGCTCGCCAAGGCTTAAAAACTCATAAAGTGCAGGTGGTCTCGCCTTCGTCCTTCCATGCTAAGGCTCCGCCAAAGCTGAAGAAAACCCTCCATTGAGCATGCTTCATGCGTTTAGCATCCTGCCGCTACATCCATAGCGCATCCCATCGATCGTACGGGAAGTAATCTGCTACACGTCAGACAGGGACCTAATGGCAAGTAGAGCGGTACATCATGGGAGTGCCTGCTCAATTTCAGTACCCTTTCCTGCGATCCAGCCAGCGGAGCGGCTCCATCATTTACGGTAAGAAATCTGGTAGCTACTAAGGGGAGGATGTGCGCTGAAGTAGATCCTTTATCGAGGCTACCAAGTCGTTTATGGCCCACGGTTTTTGCAAATATAGGGTTGGGCTAGGCACTGATTCAGGAAGAAATAGATATCCTGATGTGAGTATCGAACCGATGGAAGGCCATTTGTCCCTAACCATCTTGATAAAGTCCATACCATTGATTTGCCCAGGAACGCCGTAGTCGACGATTACAAGGCAACATTGAACCTTAGATTGAAGCAGGTAAATCAAGGCGTCATCGGCCGATCCGAAAGCGACGGTTTCAGCTCCGATGTCTTCCAAGATTTCAACCATGAGTACACGCAGTGTTTGATCATTCTCAACGATCAATACTTCTCCTTCAAAAGGGCCGATTTCTTCCCAGTTAGTGATCATATTTTGTCTCTGCCAGAAACGGCTGACGAAAGCAGCCAGCGCGAACGGATGTTCCTCTATATCGCGATCCCATTGAGCGTAGCGCACGCGACCGGTGCCGCCTCGCTTTTTACAACATTCACAACCTTACCGACTGACGCTTTGTGAACCAGTGCGTGCGAGTGAGTAAGTGAGAATGCGAGAACTGCGCAATTCTGAACGCAGCTTCAGTAGGTGGCCCGCCGGCTTATCCGGCGTTTTTATGTTGACCCATGGGAATGCGGTTAGGAGGGTTAGTTTTTTGCTCGCCGCCTCGAAAGCCTCGTCTGATAAGCCTTTGCGAATGACTGCCAAGGTTAGCTTTTGGTTAGTTGGGGTAATATCCTAACCTTTACTGATGTTAAATACTCAATTTATAAATTCCTTTAAAAACAGCTACTTATAAAATACTAACCTTTGACCTAACCCAGCCTAACCCATCAAAGTTAGGTCTCAAGCCCAGCAAATACGGGCGTTCCAGCTCATCCCCCCCCACTCAAAGAAAACCTAACCTTTTTCCCGAGGTACCTCCGGAATTCATCCGCCTATGTTCGCGCCTGAGTATTGCGAAAGGCGCCCTCCTTCGCAGGGTTTCGCAGGTATTTGATGACCTGGATACGCTCCGACAGCCCCCGGCTTGCTTGATTGGGATGAAGATGCAGAAGTGCAGAAAAAAAGACCTATTTAGACCGGAGGCGAGGTGGGGGGACGACGGCGCGCGCCAGGTCTGAAGCACGCCAGAACCCGTCGTTTTGCGCCATTTTGGTGCACGCAAAAATGAGCCCGATGCTCTACTCTGACCGGACCCATCATCATCAGGAGTTGGTCAAATGAGTGAGCAATACGAACCTAATGGCCGATATAACGTCATTGATCCAGACGGGGAGAAAATTGGTGAGGTTGTGAAGGGTGTGCTTTATCAGGGCGCACCGAGTTATCGCGAAGAAGTGGGGACCATCTCTTTCGATGGCAAGGACGAAGGGCTGACGTTCGAACACAACGGCGCTGTGTTCAAACTGGAGCTTCAGGAAAGCCCTGAGAAATCTCAGCTGCTTGCACCGTTACGGGAGCTGTTAGACGGCGTGCGCTTTGCCGTGACAAATGAAGAGCGCCTGGAGCTACTGCAACTGGCGCAAGGCGCTGTCTTCATGCACTGGCGCACCAAGGCCGTCACCCATGAAGAGTTCGAAGACTTAAAAGCCCAGCTGCTACAGGCGGATGCGGACGGTCAACGCCATGTTGCGCGCCAGGGCGTTGCCAAAGAATAGGCCGCCCCTTGCAAGTACCTCAATCATGCACGCCCCCGCGCTTTGACCTGGTGCGGGGGCCATGATCTCCAGCTCTCACATGTTACTGACATGACACTCGCCACAACTGGTCTAGCCTAGTGGTGTAGCTCTGGCTCATCATCTCTCGTCGCATTCCCCAGGCCGGATTGACAGGTACGCTCGCTGATCGAAGCGTCCCCCTGCCCCACCGCCCGTTGATCTCGTCCAACACCGCCATCAACTTCGTGGCGTCAGCTGGCTGTGAGATGGCAAACAGATCATCGGTGTACTCCCCCGGCTGGCAGAGATTCATCAACAGCACCTCAGCCTTGCTGTATTTGAAGCCTGGGCGGAACACTCGGTCGAGAGCGTCCACCGCTGCTTTCGTCAGCAGCCGCACGTCGTCGGTCGGGTACGGCAGGTCAATCAATACGCCGTTGGCATACTTGGCCTCCTCCGGGTTGAACATGCCAGTGCGGATGCTGACGCGGATCTTCTTGCACAGTGACTTCTGCGCCCTGAGTTTTTCCGAGGCACGCATCATGTAGGTAGCCACTGCTTCCTTGATTGGGGCCAGCTCCGTGAGCCGCCTGCCAAACATCCTGCTACAGCAGATCTCCTGTTTCGGCGGGTCTGGCTCATCCAGCTCCAGGCACGGCGTGCCGGCCAGCTCCCGGGCAGTCTTCTCGATCACCACGCTGAACTTCTTTCGTAGCGTCCACGGATCGGCCTTCGCCAGGTCCATCGCGGTCTTGATACCCATGGCGTCCAAGTGAAGTTTCATCTTGCGACCGACGCCCCAGACCTCGGACACGTCGGTGTTGCGCAAGACCCAGTCACGCTTGAACGGGTCGCAGATATCGACCACACCGCCGGTTTCCACCTGGAGCCGTTTGGCGGTGTGATTTGCCAACTTTGCCAGGGTTTTGGTGTGGGCGATTCCTACCCCGACCGGGATGCCTGTGCAGCGCAGCACCTGGCTGCGGATCTTCCTCCCGAGGGCATCCCGGCCGTCAATACCGGTCATGTCGGCAAAGGCTTCGTCGATGCTGTAGACCTCGACGGCGGGCACCATCGACTCAATGAGCGTCATAACCCGCTCACTCATGTCACCGTAGAGCGCGTAATTCGACGAGAACGGGACGATACCGTGCTTATGCAGCTTGTGCTTGATCTGGAAATACGGTTCACCCATCTTCACATAGGGCTTGGCGTCGTAACTGCGGGCGATCACGCAGCCGTCGTTGTTGCTCAGCACCACGATGGGCACGCGGGCCAGGTCGGGTCGAAACACGCGCTCGCAACTGGCGTAGAAGCTGTTGCAGTCGATCAGGGCGAAAACTGGCTGGGGTTTAGACATGGCTGCGTACGCTGCATGTAATGACACCCCAGATCACCAGCTCGTCGCCCTCAAGCACGTACCTCGGTGGATACTTTGGGTTCTCCGAAAGGAGAATCACCTCCCTGCCACGAATGCAAAGCCGCTTGCATACGGGCTCGTTGTTCAGCAGCGCTACGACGATGTGACCGTGCGCTGGCTCCAAAGCGCGGTCCACCACCGCGAGATCGCCTTCAAAAATACCGGCCCCTTGCATGCTCTCCCCAGCGATTGAGACCAGGTAGACATGCGGGGCGCGAATGTTCAGAACCTCATCCAATGAGATGTGCGCTTCGATGTGGTCCGCCGCCGGCGATGGAAACCCGGCGGGCACTCGAAACGAACACAAAGGCAGCTTCAAGCCACCCTCGGCAATAGGGCCTAGAATTGAAAAGCTCATGACGCACGTTCCACGATACTGTACGAACATACAGTTAACTTTGTACAAGGTTGGCGGTCAATTTTGTATAGGAAAAATCTGACAGGCGGGACAACCCATGTGCGGGAGATTCGTGCAATACGAGGGGATGGCGGTGTTTATGGAGGAGCTAGGGCCGCAGCTCCCGTTATTCAGCGGTTTCGATGCAGTACCGATAAATCGGTATAACATTGCCCCGACGACTCGCGTGCAAATCCTGCACACCAGCGCCGCCGGCCTTCACATCACTCCTGTCAGGTGGGGCTGGTCGCCATTTTGGGCGAAGGGAAAACGTCCCGACCCCATCAATGCAAGGGTTGAAACCGTCACGACGGGGAAGTTTTTCAGACCCCTTTGGCCGAATGGCCGTGCTCTGGTTCCAAGCGAGGGCTGGTATGAGTGGGTTAAGGATCCCAACGACCCGAAGGAGAAACAGCCCTATTTCATTCGCCTGAAAACCCAGAAACCTATGTTCTTCGGCGCTCTTGCACAGGCTCAACCTGGGCTTGATGACCAGGATGGCGATGGATTCGTTATCATCACTGCCGCCAGCGACCAAGGAATGGTTGATATCCATGATCGTAGGCCACTGGTACTGTCTCCAGAGCAGGCGCGAGAATGGCTTACCCAGGACCTTGAACCAAGTCGTGCGGAGGAAATAGCGAAACAATGCTGCCGGCCCGCTGAGGATTTCGAATGGTATGCAGTTAGCAAAGATGTGGGAAGCGTGAAAAACCAAGGCGCAGAGCTAATACAGCCGAACAAAGGCTGTTAGGAATCCAAGATAAAAAACGGACTCATCATGCAATCAAAAAAAATAACCTTAGCTTTAATCGTAAACATAATATTGCTAATTGCCGGCCTTATTTGCATCACTGTAGGTTGCTTTAAGCTCATCACCAATGAAGTTGCGTTAGCAACCACTGGGTTAGGGGCAGGACTACTATTTCTTTTCTCAGCAACAATTGAACGATTTGAATCTTTAAAGGGCATGAGCCTCGAAGTCACTACAAGAAAACTAGACGATAAAATACACGAAGCTAGTGAAGTCGTAAAAGAACTAAAACAATTAGCGGAGATCTCCGGCCATACGCTTTCGCTTCTAGCCGCCCGTGTAGGACGGTGGGGAGGTTCTTTCACATTTGAAGAAAGCTACCTTTTAGCGCAGCAAGTCCGAGACAATCTTACAAGTTTGAAATGTGAAAAAAATACGATTACCCATGCATTGAATCCATGGGTAACAGTTGTGATTGCTGATTTGGGCCGCAAACTGTTAGCGCCTGTGACCGAAGAGCTGAATGCACTTGAGCAGCAGCTACGCAGGGAGAGGGACAAAATACCTCAACCGATAAAAGCTGATGATCCGGCATATTTAGAGTTAGTGCAAAAAATTAACGCATTATCTACGCATATGCACCCAGGTTGCGATGTGAGTGCGCTAGACAGCGACAAGACAATGGCAGCCATTGAAACATATGTATCTACCGCACCAGAACTAGACACGGCAGCCAAACTTAAACATTTAGATAACATTAAGCAATGGTCATCAGAAGTCGATTTTCTACTCAGGCAAAGCGACGTAAAGAATCCAAGCTTATGGATTGAAATGCTAAAACAAAAGTAACCCGGCAAGCGCCCCCTATTCCGAGGGGGCTAACTGGTATGGATTAAAGCGGATCACGTCCTCACCAAGCCAATCATTCATTTGCGTCATCCGCGCTTGAATGGGCTCCAGCTCGTTGGTTGCATAGATTTGCGTCGCCTCCCTGACCGACCCGAACCCACCCGCGTTCTGCGGCACAATCCCCATCAACTGCGGCGGAATCCGCAGGCTCGCCAAGACGTCATCACGAGTCTGATTCTTGATCGAATTGAATTCATCCTTCGCCGCCACCTCGCTGACGGGGATCAGCTGAATTCCATCTTTCTTGCCGGTTGGCGAATAGACAAACAGGTTGCGGAAATTTCCAGGGCCCTTGGATTCCTTCAACGCCTTCCGCAAAGCATCGATATCCGCCTCAGTCTGCGCCGCATCGGTCATGTACAGAATGAACCCCGCATGACTCCCATTCTCGTAATACTTACGCCGGAACAGCGTCGCCGACTCATTCAACAGCGCCGACTGCAACGCACTGATCCACTCCGGCAGCCCATAAATCTCCTGGTGCAAATCCGCCTCGCGCAGATGAAAAATGCTGCCCGGCTCAAACGCGTGCTCATTCTTCCAGCCCTGCACCTGGTAGAACTGCCCCTCCGGCCCAACCCGCATGTACTTCGCCAGCGACGGCACCAGTTGCCGTGTATTGCCCAGCACCGAACGGCGCCTCTCTAGGTACCCATTACCCAGGCACAGAAAATCCAGGGCGAACTGTTCAAAAGCCGCCCGGGACAACATCGGATGCGGGATAAAGGTCTTGCTCAACAGGTTGCGCTTGAACATCAACCCCGAATGCAAATGCACGCTAGCCCCCACCGACCGGGCCAGGCCGTTAAGCGACAACGGCGGCTCATACCACCGCCCGTTGAACCAGCACTCCAAGTAGTCGAACACCTCCCGACCACCCAACACCGGTGTCGGCTCCCCGAAGCTGAACACCTGGGTGCCCGCACTGGCGGCGTCGAGGGTGGCCGGCAGTAGCTCTTGGCTGGCGAGTTGTTCGGTCATGTGAAAATCTCCATTCGCCCGGTATTGGCAGCGGTCTGCCCTTCGAGCGGTTCGTTTTGCAATGCGTGGAAGAGCGCCCAGGCCAGGTCGGCATGGCCGGTGTTGTCGTTGCGGCCGGCGGTGTAGGTGAACTGGCGACCGCCTGCGGTGATGGTTTTGCGAATCGCCATGAGCGACTGGGCCATGTCGGTCCAGCCGGCGTCGAACTCCAGCCGGCCCTTGTGGATCACGTCGTAGGCCTTCAACACGAGGCGGGTTTTCACCTCGGGCGAGTAGCTGAAGGTGGTGACGGCCGGGAAGAACTGGCGCACCAGCTGGGCCACGCCGCTGCCCAGGCCGGTGACATCGATACCGATGTAGGTGACCCAGTAGCGGTCGCACACGCCCTTGATGGCGGCGGCCTGGGCGGCGAAGTCCATGCCGCGAAATTGGTGGCGCTCGAGCACGCGAAATTTGCCACCCGGCACCAGGGGCGGCGCGACCACCACCAGACCGGAACAATCGCCCGTCTCGGCCGGGTCATAGCCGACCCATACCTGACGGTCGCCGAACGGGCGCATGGCGAAAGGTTTGTAGTCCTCGGCCCACTCCACCCAGCTATCGACCATGCAAGACTGCAACACCGACAGCGGAAAGATGCTCGCGCCGTCATCAACGAACTCGCACATCAGCAGGTTGGCGAAGGCCTCGGGGCTGTACTCCCGGCGCAACTCTTCGATGTCGAACAGATCGCACCCGCCCCGCTCGGCGTCGAGGATCGTGATGATCTGGCGCCAAAGGCGGTCCTCGCAGAACCGGCCCTGCTGGAGTGCGCCGTGGGACACGTCCACCTTGGTGTGCTGTGCGGCGGGTTTGCCCTTGTTGAAGCGTTCGCCGGTCCAGAAGGTGTAGGCCTCGTGGGCCATGCTCGACGGCGTGGAGAAATAGGTTTTGCGCCACTTCTTGTGCATCGCCATACCCGAGGCGACCTTGTTCAATTCCTCGAACTTGAACGTCCAGAAGAACTCGTCGAAGTAGAAATTGCCGTGATAGCCCTGGGCGGTGCGGGCGTTGGTCCCGAGGAAAAACAGCTCGGCGCCGTTGGGCAGCACAATCGGGTCACCGGTCAGCTCGACGCCGATGATTTCCCGGGCGAAGGCCTGGATATAGCCACGGAACAGGTAGGCCTGGTTCTTCGAAGCCGACAGGAAAATCTGGTTGCGACCGGTGTCCAGGGCGTCGATAAACGCCTCGCGGGCGAAGTAGTACGTAGCGCCGATCTGCCGGCTCTTGAGGATGACGCGGGTGCGCTGGTTGCCCGCCCGGTACCAGTCTTTTTGGTAGTCGAAACAGCCGTCGATGAACGCCTCGCGCAGCAGCTCGATCTGGTCTTCGCTGATGTCGTTCTTCGGTGACTTTTTCTTCGGCCCCTCGTTGCGCTTGGCGAGGTTCGGGTTGAGGTCGGTTTCGGTACCACCGTCCTGGAAGCGCTGAATGCGGGCCTGGCGCTCAAGCTGCCGATGCAGCAGATCGATCTCCTTGAAATCGCCGCCGGTCTTGTTGTCCTTGAGGATCAACTGCACCAGGCGCGCTTCCAGGGCGCCACCGATGCGCTCGACATTGTCGGCCCGGTCCCACTCGTCGCGGGCCTTCCAGCTGTGTAGCGTTTTTTCCTTTTCGCCCGTAGCCTCGGCAATCTCGCAGATGCGCCAACCCATCCAGTACAGGAACTTGGATTGGCGTCGTGGATCGATAGGCAGCAGGCAGGTCGTCGTCATGGCCGAGATGCTGCCGCCCATGGCGACGACTCAATAGCGCTGCCCCTTGTACTCTCCCCGCCTACAGTCCCGCCTCGTTGCCGCCGCTCGCGCCCGTGACGACCATGCCCCTCATTGCAACGCACTGCTCAACCCAGCAGGCGCCCCACGCACTGAGGATTCCCGGCATGAAGAAGTTTCGCAGCAACTGGTTCCGCGTCGCCGTCGAGGGCGCTACTTCGGACAAGCGCACCATCAAACGCAGCTGGCTGGAACAGGCCGCCAAGAACTTCAACCCGTCCACCTACGGCGCCCGTATTTGGCTGGAGCATTTCCGCAGCCTGTTGCCCGATAGCCCGTTCAAGGCCTACGGCGATGTCCTGGCAGTGAAAACCGAAGAGGTGGACATCAACGGCCAGAAAAGACTGGCCCTGTTCGCCCAGGTTGAGCCCACCCCTGAGCTGATCGCCATGAACAAGGCGAAACAGAAGATTTACACCTCCATCGAAATCGACGACAGCTTTGCCGACACCGGCGAAGCCTACATCGTCGGCCTGGCGGTCACTGACTCGCCCGCCAGCCTGGGCACCGACGTCCTGGCGTTCTCAGCCCAGAAACCGGACGCCAGCCCCTTCAAGGATCGCCACTACTCGGCAACGTCGATGTTTACCGAGGCGGTGGAAACCGAGTTGAAGTTCGAGGAAATCGAAGAGAAGCCCAGCATCGGCGCCCAGTTGTTCAACAAGGTGCAAGCGCTGCTGACCGGCAAGCAGGCCAAGGACGATACCGAGTTCGCCCAGATCGGCGAAGCCGTCGAAGCCATCGCCGAACACGTCAAGGATCTACCCGATCAACTGGCCGCCGAAAAGAAATTCTCGGCGGGGCTGAAAACCCAGCTCGACCAGGTCAGCACGGAACTCACGGAGCTGAAAAACAAGCTCTCTACCACCCAGGACCACAGCCAGAAAACGCGCCCGCCTGTAACCGGCGGCAATGACTTGGTCGTGACCGACTGCTGACAGTCAGCCCAACCACAGCCCGAATCATGAAGGACGATCAACATGCGTAACGACACCCGAGTACTGTTCAACGCCTACCTGCAACAACTGGCGCAACTGCATGGGGTGACTGACGTCACCACTAAATTCACCGCGAACCCAAGCGTCGCCCAGACGTTGGAAACCCGCATTCAGGAATCCAGCACCTTCCTCAGCGCCATCAACGTCTATGGCGTCCAGGAACAATCGGGTGAAAAGATTGGCATCGGCATCGACGGCACCATTGCCAGCACCACCGACACCACCATCAAAGATCGCGAGCCCCGTGACCCGAGCGGCCTGGACGACCGTGGGTACACCTGCACCCAAACCAACTTCGATACCGGTCTGCGCTATCAGAAGCTGGACCAGTGGGCCAAGTTTAAGGACTTCCAAGCACGCATCCGCGACGCCATCATCAAAGCCCAGGCCCTCAACCGGATCATGATTGGCTGGAACGGCATCAGCCGCGCCGCGACATCCAACCCGGTCACCAACCCGCTGTTGCAGGACGTCAACATCGGCTGGCTTCAGAAGATGCGCCTGGAGAACCCTGCCCGGGTTCTGGATGAGGTGGTGGCCGGCAGCGGCAAAATCGAAATCGGCGCCGGCAAGGACTTCGAAAACATCGACGCCCTGGTCGTCAGCATGGTCAACGAGTTCATCGAGCCTTGGTATCAGGAGGACACCGAACTGGTGGTCATCTGCGGTCGCCAATTGCTGGCCGACAAGTACTTCCCGATCATCAACAAGGTCCAGGCGCCGACCGAAATGCTGGCGGCCGACATCGTCACCAGTCAAAAACGGCTCGGCAACCTGCCGGCAGTTCGCGTGCCGCACTTCCCGGCCAACGGCTTGCTGGTGACCCGCCTGGATAACCTCTCGCTGTACTGGCAGGAAGGTACCCGCCGCCGCACCGTTGTGGACAACGCCAAGCGCGACCGCATCGAGAACTACGAATCGGTGAACGAAAGCTACGTCATCGAAGACCTGGGCTGCGCGGCCATGGCCGAAAACATCACCCTGAACTGAGGCGGCGATCATGACTAACCCCTGCCGCCGCCACTTTGAACGTGTCACTGCCGCCATTGAGGCGGCAGCGACCGAACCCACCCAAACCATGGCCGGCGCTACAGCCTACGAACACCAGCTCAACCAACTGCTGCAAGACCGCCTGCGCCTGAAACAGGTCCAGTCCAACCAGGGCAAGGCCGAACTCAAGCGCCAGTTGCTGCCGAGCTATGAATCCTACGTGCAAGGTGTGTTGGAAGGCGGCCAGGGCGCGCAGGACGAGGTACTGACCACCGTCATGGTCTGGCGCTTCGATGCCGGCGACTTCACCGGTGGGCTCGACATCGCGACCTACGTGCTGGAACACAAGATGGTCATGCCTGACCGCTTCGCCCGCACCTTGGGCTGCCTGGTCGCCGAGGAAGTCGCGACGGCAGCGTTCAAGGCTCAGAAGATTGGCGAACCGTTCGACCTGGCAATCCTGCACCGCACCGCCGAGCTTACCGACGCCGAAGACATGCCGGACCAGGCCCGCGCCAAGCTGTTTCTCGCCATGGGCCGCGCCACGCTGGAAGGCATCACCGAAGAGGCCCCAGGACAACCCGGCCAGCTCCAGGCCGGTGTGGATCTACTGAAAAAAGCCATCGCCCTGCATGACGCCTGCGGTGGCAAGAAAGATCTGGAGCGGGCCGAACGCCTGCTCAACAAACTTGCCGGCCCTGCTGGCTAACCGAGCGTCCCCACGCACCCCGCCGGCTCGGGGCGGATCGGCCAGGCCGCTCCTCCTGAACGTGAAGCACCGACCACCGGCGACCTATTTTTGAGTGCTGTTCCATGAGTGGATTCGTAGCCAGCGGCCCCGTCGCCAGCGGCCATATCAACACCGACGCCTTCTGGCCCTCGATTGATCTCGACGAGCTGCGAGCCACCCTGCGGATCGATGCCAGCGTCACCGTGCCACGTTTGGAAACCGCCGCCGTTGCCGCCGCCATCAGCGTCAACCGTGAGCTGAGCGGATGGCGCGCCATCCAGCAGGCCGCAGGCCATGCCGAACTGGCAGACGTTCCCGGCGAAAAAATCAACGACGTATCTGTCCTGGTGCACCTCTACCGCCGCGCCATCGAAGCCGCTACCGGCGCCGAAGTGTGTGAGCGCTATCGCTCCTACGACAGCACCAACAGTGGCAACCAGAACGCCGAGGACATCACGCCCAACATCGACGATTACCGCCGGGACTTGCGCTGGGCCGTGCGTGACTTCCTCGGCATCAACCGCACGACCGTGGAGCTGATCTGATGCCCGTCACCGTCCGAGCCTTTCAAAACGACACCGTTGACGCTTTGTGCTGGCGTCACTACGGCCGCACCGCTGGCGTAACCGAAGCGGTACTCGAAGCCAACCCCGGCCTGGCCGACTACGGGCCGATCCTGCCCCAAGGCCTGGCCGTGCAGATGCCCGAAGCCCAGACGGCTGCGCCACAGCGGCAGATGGTGAACCTATGGGACTGATCAACCTGCAACGAGCCCACGAACCCACCAACCCTGGATTACGGAATGAAGCGCATGCCTGAACGTCCCGACACCTGGGCCTGGCTCGCCGCCTGGCTCGAACAAAACTGGCCTGCCCTTTATGCGGGGATCCTGGCTCTGACCATCGCCGCCCTACGGATCATGTATGGCGGCGGCACCTTGCGGCGGATGGCAGTCGAGGCCCCCCTTTGCGGTGCGCTGGCACTGGCCGCCAGTCATGGCCTGGCGTTGATTGGTATACCCGCCTCAACCGCACCGTTCTTCGGTGGAGTAATCGGTTTGCTTGGGGTCGAGGGGACACGCGCCGCTGCCAAGAAATTTTTCACTCGCAAGGTAGAACAGCTATGACGACGCTTCGCCACGGCGACCGCTCCCAGGCGGTGCGCATCCTGCAAAAAAACCTGAACGACCATGGCGCCGGGCTGGTAGTGGACGGCGACTACGGCGATTCCACCGAGGCGGCCGTGAGGGCATATCAGTTGAGAGTCGGCTTGGTCGCCGATGGCGTTACCGGCGAAAAGACCCAGGCCAGTCTGGCCGGCGGTGACTGCCAGCTCCTGTTGAGAAACGAAGACCTGGTGCAGGCCGCACAGATCCTCGACGTACCGTTGGCTAGCGTCTATGCCGTCAACGAGGTTGAATCGAAGGGCAAAGGCTTTTTGGCGAACGGCAAGCCGGTGATTCTGTTCGAACGGCACATCATGTACCGCCAGCTCGCCACGCCGCGCCACGAAGGCGACAACCCCGACGAACTCAAGCGCCACGCCGACCAACTGGCCGCCGCCAATCCGGCCATCGTCAATCCGAAGTCCGGCGGCTATGCCGGCGGCACTGCTGAGCATCAGCGCCTGAGCCATGCGCGCCTGATCGATGACACCGCCGCGCTGGAATCCGCTTCCTGGGGCGCGTTCCAGATCATGGGCTTTCACTGGCACCGCCTGGGCTATGCCAGCGTGCAAGCGCTGGTCGAGGATATGAGTGAAGGCGAGTCTCAACAGTTCGCCGCCTTCGTGCGTTTCATCCAGACCGACCCGGTACTGCACAAGGCCTTGAAAGGCCGTAAATGGGCCGAATTCGCCAAGCTTTACAACGGCCCGGATTACCAGCGGAACCTGTACGACATCAAGCTCCAGCGCGCCTATGAGCGGCACGCTGAGTGCCGCTGCGGCCAGGAGGTCGCGGCATGATTCCCCCTCGAATCGCTTACCTTGAAATCAGTCCAAGGCAAACGGGGAAAACCGAACGGCTTGTTCAACACGCGAAATCTTGTCTTGCGGCAGGCAAAAGGGTGTGTTTCGTCACCTTGCAGGGTTCGGTCGAAGATATCCGCCACCGCCTGCCTGGCGCATTCATTTGGGGAAATGACGAAGAGGTGCCGTGCAGAGAAGACGATGAGGGTGTTATCTGGTTTTACGACGAATTTGACTGGCTCGACTCAACCAAAATCCATGCCGGCGCCTACTACGCAACCACCCCGAAATTCTTACGAACGTTGGGCGAGCAAACAGCAGAAAACGATCTCCTTTTAGGGCTGATCGAAGCCAACGACCGACAGCTCTGTCGATATACCTGGCCGGTCGATTTGTCCGACATTCTCAAAGAGGCCCGCGCTTCGTACAGCCCCGAAGAATTCCGGCTGCTCTACCTTGGAGAGTTCCTAAAATGATCGACCTTGAACGCGTGCAACAGTTGAACGTGCAGGACGGCAACTTGCTGGTGGTGCCCGAAAATACCGAGCAAGCCGATATGGAATTGCTGTGCGAAGCCCTGGCCTACATGAGCCCCGGTTGCCGGGTCGTAATCGTGCGAGGTCCGGTGGAGCTGATGGACGTCGGCGACATGAACAAACTGGGCTGGTACCGCGCATGAGCATCCTGCGCCAGGCGCTGTACGGCATTGCCCTGCTGGGCGCCCTGGCCCTGCTGATCTGGGGCCAGGAACAGCGCCTCACCGTGGCCGAGAAGAACACCGAGCTGGCGGAGAAGGACACCAAAACCGCACGCGCTGAAGCTGACAGGCTGCGCACCACGGTCGGCACGCTGCAAACCACCCTGAATGCCGAACGCGTTGCCCAAGCCGCCCTGCGGACCCAGCAGGATCAGCTGCGCCAGGGCCTGGCAAAGCGCGAGCAAACCATCGAGGCGCTAAAACGTGAAAACGAAGACCTTCGCAACTGGGCTGACCAGCCTTTGCCTGAGCTTGCTCGCCGGCTGCGCGAGCGCCCCGCCCTCACCGGCGCCGACGCTTATCGTCAGTGGTTGTCCGGCCGTGGTGCCCTGCACCCTGCCGGCGACAAGCCCACTCAATAACGGCGATCAGCTCTCCGACCAGGACCGCGTCGAAGCCGCATGGGCTGAATGCGCCGGCCAGGTAGACATGGTGTTCAACCATCAACAGGCAGCCCCATGAACAAACCCGAAAGCCTGCGCGCCCATCTGCTGAGCACAGTGGCCGAACTCAAGCACAACCCCGACCGGCTGCTGATCTTCATCGACAACGGCAAAATCCGCTGCACTGCGGCTGCCTCGCTGTCGTTCGAATACAGCTTTGATTTACAGGTCATCCTCACCGACTACGCCGGCCACCCCGACAGCGTTATGTTGCCGTTGCTGGGCTGGCTGAGCGTGAACCAGTCCGAGCTGCTGGAGAACCTGAACAAGTCCGCCGAGGGCATCCAGTTCGAGGCCGACATCCTCGACAACAGCAAGGTGGACCTGAGCCTGACACTGCCGCTGACCGAGCGTGTGATTGTGGGAAAAGACGCCGACGGCAATACCACTGTCCACCATCCTGGTGAACCTCGGCAGGTGGCCGCATTCCTCGACCCGGCGTGGATACCTGGCGCGCAAGGCACAGGCAGTGAATGGATCGTGCCGAAATGACCAACCGATTGGAAACGCTGGAGGATTGGGCGTCCGGCCTGCTGGGGCAGCTTGAACCGGCATCGCGCAACAAACTGGCCCGCAGCATCGGCCAGGCCCTACGGCGCAGCCAGCAACAGCGAATCATTGCTCAGCGCAACCCAGACGGCAGCAAATACGCGCCGCGAAAGCAGCGCGACCTGCGTGGGAAGCAAGGGAGAGTGAAACGAAAGGGACAGATGTTTCAGAAGCTGCGCACGGCGAAATTTTTGAAGGTTCAGGGCGACGGCAGTGCCATCTCTATCGGCTTTACCGGGCGAGTTGCCCGGATTGCCAGGGTGCACCAATATGGATTGAAAGATCGTGCTGAGCGGGGAGCATCCGAAGTGAGATATGACCAGCGTGAAGTGCTCGGATTTACAGAGGCGGACCTTGATTTGATCCGCGACAGTCTTTTAATTGCGTTCACTAGCAATCAATAAATCATGCTGCTCGTGCAGCTTCGCTGATTACTCGCTTAAGCTCATCGCAGGCTTCACCAAACGCCATTTGTGCATCGGCAGCTGGGCGCTTGAATACGTCTCCGGCACGACCTTGTTTATAAGCGGACTTATGAGCGGCATTTACCTCATTGATAGCTTCACGTGCTTCCATTACTTTCTCATAAGCTGGTCCTAACTGAGCACCATAAATATCGATGATCATTTCAATCCGGCTGAAATCGAAGCCGCCTAAGTCTTTGGTGCTGGTTCTATCAAGGTATTCGTTGTAATCAATATGTCCATCCATGACTAAATTCAAATTCATGTATTGGCTGAAGAAAAGGTTTCCCCAGTGACATACGAGAATGTACAGCTCCTCTAAGCGTTCTTTTTTTATTTTTTGACTGCTAAGACGCTCTTCATGTGCCAATTGCTGCATTTGCCTTTTCGCATTTGCATTGTTTGTAAGCCAGACACCAAACGTTGTCAGCAGAGATCCAAAAATTACGCCTGAAAGACCAACAAATGATTCTGATGAAGCTTTCGCTACCAATTCTGTAAGCACAACACTGGCTCCTGCCCTAACGGAAAAGCTGGAAAGTACGCCCTCCATGACTCCCTGTCTATTGGGGTTTGTAGCTTAAATGCCTACAACCTTAGGTTGCTGTGCACGCGTGCGCGGGACGCGAACATGGGCGCCATGAACGACTTAGCCACCCTCGCCCGCCTGATCGAAAACCTCATCCGCTTCGGCACCGTCGCTGCCGTCCAGATGCAGCCCCCGCGTGTGCAGGTCAAAACCGGAACCCTGACCACTGCCTGGCTGCCGTGGATCGCCCTGCGCGCCGGTGCTGACCGGGAGTGGAACCCGCCGACTGTCGAAGAACAGGTTTTGCTGTTCAGCCCCTCGGGCCAGCTCGGCAACGGTGTCGCCCTTACCGGCCTTTTCAGCGACCAGATCCCCGCCAACGGTGACCGCGAAGGCCTGCATCGCTTCACCTACCGTGACGGCACGGTGATCGAGTACGACAGCGTCGCTCACCACCTCAACGCCACGCTCACCGATGGTGGCACCACCAACCTGGTCAGCACCGGCGGCATCAACATCGTCGGCAACATCACGCACAAGGGCAATTACACCCAGACCGGCGACCAGAACGTCACCGGTAAGGTCACCGTCTCGGTAGACGTGGTAGCAGCCGGCATCAGCCTGGTGGACCACCCGCACGGCGGCGTAATGCCTGGCAGCGGCAAGACGGGGAAACCGGAATGAACCGACATACCGGCGCCGCCATCACCACCGTGGAAAGCATCGCTCAATCCATGAGCGACATCCTCACCACGCGCATTGGTACCCGGGTCATGCGGCGCGAATACGGCAGCCTGTTGCCCGAACTGGTGGACCACCCGTTCAACGACATCACGCGCTTGCAGGTGTACGCGGCCACCGTCATGGCGCTGATGCGCTGGGAACCGCGTATCAGCCTGAGCCGCGTGCAGTTCGAGGGCGCCACGCTGCAAGGTCAATCCTCGTTGGATATCGAGGGCAGCATCGTCGATAGCAACGAGCCGCTGAGCCTGAGCGTGCCTCTGAATCTGGGAGGCAGCGCATGAACTCATTCGTCGCGATTGACCTGGGCCAGCTCCCTGCGCCCGAGGTCGTTGAGCAGGTCGATTACGAGCAGATCCTCGCCGAGCGCAAGGCTTACGCCATCAGCCTCTGGCCCGTCGAAGAACAGGCGGAAATCGCTGCGCGGCTTGAGCTGGAATCTGAGCCCCTGACCAAACTGCTCCAGGAGAACGCCTACCGCGAGACGGTGTGGCGCCAGCGCGTCAATGAGGCGTCCGTCGCCAACATGCTGGCCCTCGCCAAGGGCAGCGACCTGGAGAACCTGGCCGGCAACTTCAACGTCAAGCGCCTGATCATCCAAGCCGCCAAGCCCTCGTCCGTGCCGCCGGTCCCGTTGCTGATGGAAAGCGACGACAGCCTGCGGGAGCGGGCTCAAATGGCATGGGAAGGCCTCAGCACCGCCGGCCCGCGCAACAGTTACATCTTTCATGCTCGCTCTGCCGACGGCCAGGTCGCCGACGCCACCGCCGAGAGCCCCGCCCCGGCCGAGGCGGTGGTGACCGTGCAATCGATCCTGGGTGACGGCACCGCCTCGTCCGCGCTGCTGGCAAAGGTCAGTGCCTACCTCAGCGACGACGACCGCCGCCCTGTCGCGGATCGGCTCACTGTGCAAAGCGCCCAGGTCATCAACTACCAGGTCAAGGCCAAGCTTTTTCTCTCGACGTCCGGCCCTGAGAGCGAGTTGATTCTCGCGGCAGCCAATGCGCAGTTGCTATCTTTCGTGCACCAACGGCGCCGCCTGGGCTTGGAAGTTTCGGAATCGATTATCCACGCCTCGCTGCACGTTGAGGGGGTGCGCAAGGTCGTGCTGGAGAACTGGGCGGACATCGTTGCCACGAAGTACCAGGCGCCCTACTGCACGGCCGTCGATTTGGCGCTGGGGGCTGAATAATGGCTGACGCGCCCCTTCTCCCAAGCAATTCGACGCCGTTGGAGCGCCAAGCGGCGCAGGCGCTGGCCCAGATCCAGCGTGTGCCGATTCCGTTGCGTACGCTCTACAGCCCCGATCTTTGCCCACTGCCCCTTTTGCCCTACCTGGCCTGGGCCTTCTCCGTGGATCGCTGGGACAGCAAGTGGACCGAAGCGGCCAAGCGCGCCGCCATCCGTAGCGCGTACTACATCCACTCGCGCAAAGGCACTATCGGGTCACTGCGCCGAGTGGTTGAACCGCTCGGCTACCTGATTGAAATCATCGAATGGTGGCAGACCGTTCCGGTCGGCCCTCGCGCCACCTTCAGGCTCAAGGTCGGCGTGCTCGACACCGGTATCACCGAGGAGATGTACCAGGAACTGACCTGGCTGATCGACGATGCCAAGCCCCTGACACGCCACCTCACCGGGCTCGCCATCAGCCTGGAAACCACAGGATCAGTGCATATCGGCGCCTGCATCACCGAAGGCGACGAGATTGATATCTACCCACCCACACAGCGAGACATCGAGGTCACGGGCTACATCCACCAGGGCGGCCGTGAACACCAGATCGACACCATGGACATCTACCCATGACAGACCAAAACAGCCAGTTTTTCGCCATCCTCACTGCCATCGGCAAGGCCAAGCAGGCCAACGCGGACGCTTTGGGCGTTGCGTGGACCTTCGCGCAAATGGGCGTGGGCGACGCCAATGGCACCGACCCAATCCCCAGCGAGCAGCAGACACGCTTGATCAATGAGCGCCGCCGCGCACCGCTGAATCAGTTGAAGGTTGACCCCGCCAACCCAAACATCATCATCGCCGAGCAGGTCATCCCTGAGAACGTCGGTGGCTGGTGGATTCGTGAAGTCAGTCTGTATGACACCGACGGTGACATGGTCGCGGTGGCGAACTGCGCGCCAAGCTTCAAGCCGTTGCTGACTCAAGGATCGGGCCGCACACAAGTTGTGCGGATGAACCTGATCGTCAGCAACACGGCGAACGTGGAATTGAAGATTGATCCCTCAGTTGTTTTGGCGACACGTCAGTACGTTGACTCAAAGATTCTTGAGGAGCTGTACAAGCTCGACAACAAGCAATCGGTGCGCGTAGCCACCACGGCAAACATAGCTTTGACCGGGTTGCAGATCGTTGATGGCGTAACGGTGCTTGCAGGGGACCGAGTTTTGGTTAAGAACCAGGCGGCCGCCAAGGACAACGGTATCTACGTCGCTGGCAGCGCGGCATGGCAGCGTGCACCGGATGCTGATAGCAATGTTAAGGTCACCTCAGCGATGATTCTGTCGGTGGAGCAAGGCGTTACGCTGGCCGACACTCGCTGGCAGTTAGTGACGGATGGGGCGATTGTCCTGGGCACCACGTCGTTAACTTTTCAGAACATCACACAGGGGTTTGCAACCATCAATTCCCCAGCGTTGGTGAATCCAACGGCAAACACGCCGGCTCAGTTTGATAACAGCAAGTCGCTGGCGACTTCCGAGTTTGTAAAGAGGGTGGGGCTCGAATACGGGGATTACACCAACTACTCGGCGACGGCGACGCTAACCGCCGCTGACATTGGCAAGGTGGCTGCGTTTGCTGGCGCTGGGGCAATGATCGCCACTCTCCCGACAGGCGGGACAATTCCGCGAGGGGCGGTGGTCAAGATCCTGTGCGGCATGGGAACGGTAACGGTAAAGGCCGCCGCAGGGGATTCGATCGATGCCGTTAACTTCGTCGGCAACATCGCCATGGCTCAAGGTGATACCGCTGAATTTATTCGTATCGGCTCGCTGTGGCGGTTGATTGGCGGCAGCGTCTCGCTGGAGTATTCGGCGTACTTCTCTACTGCAGTAAAACGGCAGGCAAATCCGACCGATGTTACAGCCGGCGCCCTTATGCCGGTCGGCGCCTTCGGGGCTGGTCGCGGTATCTTGAGCACTGAAGTTGATATGAATAATTACCTGATCCCCGGTAATTATCTAACTCCCATGGCAGGCTTAGTAAACATTCCGCCCGGCTGGTCACCGTCGGCTCGTTACAGCGTCGTTGTTGAAGGCTATATGAGCAACAACTACCTGGTACAGCGAATCACTGGCGGCTTAGGAAGCGGCCAGACGCCGGTATTTGCCTCGCGTGCCATGCAGAACGCTGGGGAGTGGACACCTTGGCAGTTCGGCATCACCAGTGAGCAAGCGCCTTTTCGCGGTACCCAAGTATTTAAAACCGCAGGTGTATTCACCTGGGCGGTGCCTGTTGGTGTGAAAAAGGCTTGGGTTACGGTCATCGGGGGTGGCGGCGGCGGCGGTCGCGCTGGCGTCTCCGGGGCAGGCTCAGGTGGCGGTGGTGGCGGTGGCTTGGCACAAGAGCTAGTTGATCTCTCAGGCGTGACCAGTGTCACGGTGACCGTTGGGGCTGGCGGCGCTGGCGCTACCGTAGATTCGGGTGTTGGCGAAACCGGTGCAACATCATCTTTTGGGACCTACCTATCTGCTACTGGCGGGGCCGGGGGCTTTGGTAACGCCTCGTCCGGTTATGCAAATGGCCCGGGGAGTGGTGGGCTCGGCACTGGCGGGGACTTCAACACGTCACTTGGGGTCGGACATCCCAGTTATGGGCCATACGGTGGTTCAGGTGGTGGCCCCGGTAGTCGATCCACGCAAGGGCAGGTCCCAGGTAATACCGGTGTTGGGCCTGGCGGCGGCGGGTCAGGTGCATTTTACGGGTACAACGGTGGTGCAGGTGCTGCCGGTAACGTAATCATTCAGTGGTGATCAGCATGTGGGCACGAATCGAAAACGGGACGGTAGTCGAAACTACCGACATTGATCCAATCGAGCGCTTTCACCCGGATTTATTCTGGCAAGCCTGTCCCACGGGGACACGGTCTGGCTGGACGATAGAGGAGGATGAATTTCTACCTCCGCCGACCGTCCCTGCCTCCGACCTGGTCGATGCTGAACGGGTATGGCGCAACAATGAACTGCAATCAACCGAGTGGCTGGTTACCCGCCATCGTGATGAACAGGCCTTGGAGCGCCCCCCCACCCTGACCTCTGAGCAATACTCCGAACTACTCATCTATCGCCAGGCACTTCGAGACTGGCCTCAGACGGGGGACTTCCCAAACATAGAGTTCCGACCCATCGCGCCGTCATGGATAGCTGAGCAGATTCAGTAACGCTACTCCTTTTCTCCCTGTAACCCTCTCCCCTACAAGCCCCCGCGCTCGCCCAACCGGCGCGCGCGCGGCAGCCTGTGCACTGTCATCCCAATCACTGCGCAGGCAAACCCATGACCGATTATCTTCACGGCGTGCGGGTCATCGAACTCAACGACGGCACCCGCCCCATTCGCACCATCCCCACCGCTGTTATCGGCATGGTCTGCACGGCCGACGACGCTGATGCCACCGTTTTCCCATTCGACACACCGGTACTGCTGACCAACGTCCAAACCGCCATCGGCAAAGCCGGCACCACGGGCACCCTGGCGAAGAGTCTTCAGGCCATCGCCGACCAAACCAAGCCCTACACCATCGTCGTGCGAGTGAAGGAAGGTGCCACCGAGGCAGAAACCACCAGCGCCCTGATCGGCACCACCACGGCCGAGGGCAAATACACCGGCATGAAAGCCCTGCTCGCCGCCAAGGCTCGCGTTGGCATGGTGCCGCGCATTCTCGGTGTGCCTGGCCTTGACAGCCTGCCGGTTGCCACCGCCCTGGTCACCATCGCGCAGCAGTTGCGTGGCTTCGCTTACGTCAGCGCCTGGGGCTGTAAAACCAAGGAAGAGGTGGTCGCCTACCGTGACAACTTCGGCGCTCGCGAAGCCATGGTCATCTGGCCGGAATTCCAGAACTGGAGCACCGTTACCAACGCGACCGTCACCGCCTCGGCCGTGGCCCGAGCTTTGGGCCTGCGCGCCAAGATCGATCAGGACGTGGGCTGGCACAAAACTCTGTCCAACGTCGCGGTCAACGGCGTCACCGGCATCAGCGCCGACGTGTTCTGGGATCTGCAAAACCCCGCCACGGACGCCAACTACCTCAACAGCAACGAGGTCACCACACTCATCAATGAAGGCGGCTTTCGCTTCTGGGGCAGCCGCACCACCAGCGAAGACCCGCTGTTCGCCTTCGAGAACTACACCCGTACCGCGCAGATCCTGGCCGACACCATGGCCGAGGCGCACATGTGGGCTGTGGACAAGCCGCTGCATGCCTCCCTGGTGCGCGACATCATCGAAGGGGTCAACGCGAAGTTCCGCGAAATGATCGCGGCGGGCTACCTGATCGGCGGCAAGTGCTGGTATCCGGAAGATGCCAACGATAAGGACACACTCAAAGCCGGCAAGCTGTTCCTGGACTATGACTACACGCCGGTGCCACCGCTGGAAGACCTCACCTTGCGGCAGCGCATCACTGACCGCTACCTGATGGACTTCGCCAGCAAGATCAACAGCTAAACCGGGCCTCCCCGCAAGGGGAGCTGACCCTGTGCCTGAGCAACGGAGAACCCCGCCATGGCCATGCCCCGCAAACTCAAAAACCTCAACCTGTTCAACGACGCCAACAGCTACCTGGGCGTGGTCAAGTCGGTCACCCTGCCCCCGCTCGGCCGCAAGATGGAAGCCTATCGCGGCGGCGGCATGAACGGGCCAGTCAAGGCAGACCTCGGTTTCTCGGACGACGGCATCCAGTTCGAATGGAAAACCGGCGGCCTGGATCTGATCGCCCTCAAACAGTTCGGCACCGTCAATGCCTCGGGCGTCGCGTTGCGCTTCACCGGCTCGTTCCAGCAGGACGATACCGCTGAAGTCAGCGCCGTGGAGGTCGTGATGCGCGGCCGACACGAGACCATCGAAATGGGTGATGCGCAGCCAGGCGAAGACACCGAGCACAGCATTACCACCACTTGCACCTACTACAAATTGATCGTCGATAACGAAGAGATCATCGAGATCGACTTGCTCAACTTCATCGAGAACGTGAACGGCGTGGACATGCTGGAGAAGCAGCGCCAAGCCCTCGGCATCTGACCCTACCCGCCCTTTCGCAGGGCGGTTAACCCTGCAAACTGGAGCTATTTATGAAACCTGAAGACACCCTCGAATCGCTGCCACCCGTTGACGACAACACCGTCATCCTGGACACCCCGATCCTCCGAGGCAAAACCGTCATCGACATCATCAATCTGCGCAAACCGCAATCCGGCGAATTGCGCGGCGTGCAGCTGGTCGAGCTGCTGAACATGGACGTAGCAACCCTCATCAAGATCCTGCCGCGCATCAGCTCCCCCGGCATCACCGCGCCCGAAGCCGCCAGCATGGACCCGGCCGACCTGCTCGCCTGCGGCAGCAAGATCTCTGGTTTTTTGTTGCAGAAGTCGGTGAAGACGGACGCATCCCTCGTTGCGTAGAAGACGCCATGGCCGATCTGGCCGTGGTTTTCCATTGGGCACCGGCTGACATGGACCAGCTGGGCCTGCAAGAACTGATGGAGTGGCGCGAGCGCGCCCGGGTGCGGAGTTCCACCGATGGCGAATGACTTAAAACTTCAGGTGTTGCTCAACGCCATCGACAAGGCGAGCGGCCCCCTGAAGGCCATCAACAACGGCAGCATCGGTGCCGCCCGCGCCCTCAAGGAAGCCCGCGACCGTCTCAAGGAACTCAACACCCAACAGAAGGATGTCAGCGCTTGGCGCACCCAGCGCGCTGCCGCCGAGCAAACCGAGCAAGCCCTCGTCGCCGCCCGCGATAAAGTACGGGCGCTGTCCCAGCAATTCGCTGCCACCGGTGCGCCAACCAAGGCGATGACCAAAGACTTTCGGGCAGCGGTTCGCGAAGCGCAGCAACTCAAGGAACAACATCAACAACAGGGCGAACAGCTCCAGGTGCTGCGCAGCAAACTGCAAGGCGCCGGTATCAGCACCAAAAACCTCAGCAGCCACGAACGCCAACTGCGCGAGCAAATCAGCGCCACCAACGCCAGCATCAGCGAACAGGGCAAACGCCTGGTCGCGTTGAATGCTCAGCAAAAGCGCCTTGCCATCGAGCGCGCAAGGCTGGAAAAAACCCAGAATCTCGCCGGCAACATGGCTATGAACGGCGCCGCCGGCCTGGGTGTGGGATATGCCGCGAGTCGGCCGGTGGCTAAGACCATCGGTGCCTTCGCGCCGAACGAAGACTCGGCCACGCAACTCAAGGTTTCGATGATGGACGGCACCGGCAAGGTGTCTGAGGATTTTCAGAAAATCACCGACCTGGCGACCAAGCTGGGCGACCGCCTGCCCGGCACCACGGCCGACTTTCAAGCAATGATGACCATGCTGCGGCGCCAGGGCCTCAGCGCGCAAAGCATCCTCGGCGGCACCGGAGAGGCAGCTGCGTACCTGGGCGTTCAGTTGCAGATGCCCGTGACCGCCGCGGCTGAATTTGCGGCGAAGATGCAGGACGCCACCCGAACATCTGAGAAAGACATGATGTCGCTGATGGACATCATCCAGCGTGGGTTCTACTCAGGTGTGCAGCCCACCAACATGCTCCAGGGCTTCAGCAAAATCGCGCCGGTCATGGACACCATCAAAAAATCGGGCATCGACGCCGCTGCCGAGCTGGCCCCGCTGCTGATCATGATGGACCAAGCCGGTATGGACGGCGGCGCGTCCGGTAACGCCTTTCGGAAGATCTTCCAGGCTGGCCTGGACAAGGACGGGGTCAAGGACGTCAACAAGATCATGGAGCTGGAAGGCAAGCCCATCCGCTTCAAATTTACCGACGACAAGGGCAACTTCGCCGGCCTGGAAAATCTGTTCGCTCAGGTCGAAAAACTCAAGACCCTGAACGACGAAGACCGCACCGCTACGATCAAGGATCTGTTCGGTGACGACTCCGAAACCATGACCACCTTGAACACCATGATGAGCAAGGGGCTCGACGGATACCGGGAAATCCAGCAGAAGCTGCAGAACCAGGCCGACCTGCGCAAGCGCGTCAACGAACAGCTCGGTACCCTCACCAACGTCATGGAAGCCGCTCAAGGCAGTTGGACCAACGCCATGGCCGAGTTCGGCGCCGCCGTGGCGCCTGAGCTGAAAGAGGTAATCCAAACCTTGGGAGAGGTCGCCAATAACGTCGGCGCCTGGGCTCGCGAGAATCCCAAGCTGGCTGGCGGCATGGTCAAAGTCGTAGCGGCGGTGGCCGGCCTGGCCTTCGTATTCGGTGGCCTGGCATTGACGATGGCGAGCCTTCTCGGCCCATTCGCCATGGTGCGGTACGGCATGGGCATGTTTGGCATTCGCCTGGGCATTGTTAAGGCCCAGCTGATCGGCACGCACACCGCAGCAGCAGGCGCCGGTACCAACATCGGCAGGCTTGGGAAAGTCTGGCGGTCTTTGGTCGCGACACGCTCGGCGGGCGGCTTGCTCAGTGCGTTACCCGCATTTGTCAGCAGCGCACGCCTGGCTGCCGCCAGCGTGCTGCCGATGCTCGGCGGCGCGATCAGTGCCGTTGGTACCGCCATCATGGCGACGCCCATCGGCTGGCTGTTGGCGGCCGTTGCGGCCCTGGTTGCTGCGGGTGTGCTGGTCTACAAGTATTGGAACCCGATCAAGGGCTTCTTCCTCGGTTTCTGGCAAGGTCTGGTCGGGGCCTTGCAACCTGTCCTGGATAGTTTCGCCGGGCTCGGCCAATCGCTGCTGAACCTGGGACAGGCCGTCATGACGCTACCAGGTGTCGGCGCGGCCATGGAGCTTCTGGGCAGCATTGCGCGCCCGCTGTTCAGTCTGATATCAGATGGCGTCAGCACCTTGATCAACTGGTTCGGCCAGCTGCTTGCGCCCGTCGAAGACGTTGGTGGCGCCGCTCAGTCAATGGGCGAACGTTTCGGCGCCGTGATCGGCAATATGCTCAGCCTTTTGTTAGGCCTGCCTGCACAATTCGCTGAACTGGGTACGCAGATGATTCAAGGCCTGGCAAATGGCATCACCAACAGCCTGACTGTAGCCAAGGATGCCATCACCGGGGCGGGCGATGCGGTGATTGGCTGGTTCAAGGAAAAGCTCGACATCCACAGCCCCTCGCGTGTGTTCGCGGAGCTGGGCGGCTTCACCATGGCCGGTCTGGCCCAGGGGCTTGAGGGCAGTCAAGACGGGCCGCTGGGCGCCATGACAAGCCTGAGCAAACAACTCACGGCAGCCGGCACACTGGCCCTCGGTGCAACCGCGATGCCTCTGGCGGCTATGCCGTTGCCGCAATTCCCGGTCGAGGCTGCCGCTGCCTCTTCGCTGTCGATCGATGATCGTGCGCCCATCAGCCCTGCCCCGGCACCTGTCCATGACAGTCACGACACCTACGAAATCAACATCCACACCACGCCAGGCATGGACGCCCAGGAGATCAGCCGCGCCGTGCGGGCCGAGCTGGCGCGCATCGCCAGCGAAAAGGCTGCCCGCCAGCGCAGCAAACTTTCAGATCTGGAGTAACCCACCATGATGCTTGCCTTGGGCATGTTCGTGTTCAGCCTGTCCACCGCCGCTTACCAGGAGCTGCAACGCCAAACCGAATGGCGCCATGCGAGCAACAGCCGCGTCGGCGCCGCTCCGGCTCGGCAGTTTGTCGGGCGCGGCGACGACACCATCACCCTGCCAGGCGTCATCCTGCCGGAACTGGCCGGCAGCGCCTTGAGCCTCGACGCCCTGCGCCTGATGGCAAACACCGGCAGGGCGTGGCCGATGGTTGAAGGCAGCGGCCGTATCTACGGCCTGTGGATTATCGATGGACTGAGCGAAACCAAAACGCTGTTCTTCCGTGACGGCACGCCTCGGCGTATTGAATTCACGATCAACCTCAAGCGCATCGATGACGACCGGATCGATCTGCTCGGCGCCGGTACCAGCGCAGGTGTCAACATCTTGAGGGCGCTGCTGTGATTGAGGCAGCCCTGTCCAAGGTGACCGGCTACGTCGAAGGCCTGGCCGAGCGCTACCGACGCGACGCGGCCTACCCGGTACCGGCGTTTCGTATCACGGTCGATGGCAACGACATCGCCCAGTTGATCAGCCCACGGCTGATGAGCCTGGAGCTGACCGACAATCGCGGAATCGAGGCCGACCAGCTCAGCATCACCCTCAGCGACCACGACGGGCTGCTGGCGATCCCGCCCAAAGGCGCGACCATCCGACTGTGGCTGGGTTGGAGCGACACAGGCCTGGTGGACAAAGGCACCTACACGGTCGATGAAACCGAACACAGCGGCGCGCCGGATGTATTGAGCATCCGCGCCCGCTCGGCGGACCTTCGCAAAGGCCTGAAGACCAAGCGCGAGCGCAGCTGGAGCAACACCACCCTCGGCGATGTTCTGGGCGATATCGCCCTGGGCAACGGCCTCACCGCCACCATCGCCGGTGCCCTGGACGGATTGCCCATCCTTCAGCTGGACCAGGCCAACGAATCCGACGCCAACCTGATCAGCCGCGTAGGCGAAGAGTTCGACGCCGTGGTCACCGTCAAGGCCGGTTGCCTGCTGTGCCTGCCGGCGGGCGGCGGCAAGACGGCCACCGGCGCCGAGCTGCCGCATATCACCCTCACCCGCGTCGATGGCGACCAACACCGCTACCTGCAAGCCGACCGCGACAGCTACGACGGTGTGCGCGCCTATTTTTACGACGTGAACAGTGCGAAGAAACAGGAGGCCATCGCCGGCGGCGGTGAAAACCTCAAAGACCTGCGCCACACCTTCAGCGACCGCCAGTCCGCCCTGCGTGCTGCCCGGGCAGAGTTCAACCGGTTGCAACGCGGTAGCGCGACGCTCAGCTACACCCTGGCCCGGGGCAGGCCTGACCTGATTCCCGAACTGACCTACACGCTCCAGGGCGTGAAGCCTGAGATCGACGAGATCATCTGGTATGGCGGCAATGTGCAGCACACCCTTAGCCCGGACAATGGATACACCGTCAGCCTGGAACTGGAGAGCAAGCTGCCGGAGGATACGGTTGAGGGGTTGGCAGAGGAAAACAAAGGGGATTACACAGGGATCATCGCGTACTACCGCGACAAGAAAACAGGGAAGGAAAAGACTGTGACGGCGGGGGATCAGAGCAAGCCGAAGCGGTTGCGGTGGTTGTATGCTAGTGAGAAGACGGCGAAGCGAGCTGTAGACAGGGAGTTCAAACGCCTGAAGGACAGCTAACTTTTTTTATCCTTATCTTTAGCTTTGTCTTGACTGGCATACATCTCAAACCACGATGTAGCTCTAAATATTGCGAAAACCGCACTAAATATTTGAACCATCGAGTACATGAAAATGAAATACCCTATAAACCATGCAATTCGATTCAGAAAAAATATCACCTCATAGTAAATTGGAGGCATCCCCTCAACATAGAACGAAGCAGATTTCACCGTCAGGGCAACGAGAACGGCAATTGCCTGAGTTATAATAAAATGAGCAAATGCCGATACCAAGGTCATGAAAGGCGAAACCTTGTTGTCATCTGCACCCGCGAGAAACCGACTAAAGCCAGAATCCATCCCTAAAAATACAGCCAATCCAGCGAGAGTAAAACCCAGAATAGTAGGAACGCTAGCAATAACGACATCCCACCAACCAGAATGAGACCAAGCCCCAAAATTTATAACCGTGAGTCCCAGCGCAATATAAAAATAGGTAGAACTGAACAACGCAGTGCTACCACCATACATGGCCCAATATTTACCCCATATAGACCTAACCCCCTTAAAATCTTCCCTTAGTTTCTTTATCAATTTAGGCTACCTAGTAATTTCCCGATGAATCTCGACTACTTTATCATAAAGCGCATCAAATTCAGACGTTAAATTCGGATTATATCTTGCCGTCTCATGCAGCGGCATATCTTTCGTCGAAAGATATTTCTTTAATCCATCACTATCCTTTCCTTCTACAGCGACGTACCCGTTGTCATTAGCAACGGATGCCAATGCCTTCAAATACTCATCAGGCTTCAATCCTTCATTGCTTGCCTCCATAAATTCTATTTTTTCAGTCCGTGCATTTAATCTGTTCAATCGCCTAAGAATCTCTGCCTCCATCTCATCCAAATCATCAGGGTTTGGCCGATCAATTTCCATTTTCAATATTGAGATCCGCTTCAGATTCAAGAGTTCACCTAATCCGCTAGGATCGGGCTGAACCGTGACGCTTAGCGCCCCAAAGTCAGCGAACTCATCATTGGTAAAGACTTTTTCGAAGAAACGTTTTACTAATCCAGGCGACAAGCTGTGGTGCGGCTTAGAACTTACAAAATAAAATCTGTGACCCTTTGGAAAGAATATGTACTGAAACCGTTTGAAATGCGGCTTTAGATTATCGGGAATACTTATTTCCGCCACTTCGTCCTCCGTAGCTGCATCCATATTCTCTGTATTGAACCATGGAGCGGCAGAGTCAAGCTTCAGGAACTTATATATATCTCCTCTAACACCAGCTAGTGGATCGCTTGGATCCAGATAACGGCACGACCCTAAAAGCACCGCATTATCACCATGCACTAGCGCACTTAATCTATAGCGAGCCAATTTTTGTAACATTTCAATATATTTTTCAGGTGTGTGCGGCTGCAAGACTATATTTAGCGCACCGATATGAATTGCAGATGATCTGACTCGAGCCATGCCCCACCCCTCACAGTAAGTGATTCTGAATTATTTGAATGTTAACAAGCAGCTATTTAGGACGCACGAGCCGCTAACGATAATAGAGTTTGGATAAGTTCGCCCTCTGTATGACTCGCCCGCCAAAATTCGCTCTACTTCAACTCCGTCACCTTGCGTCAAGACCGCAACAGCACGTTTGGCAAGCTCTTTTGCCCGATCACTTCTGGATTGGTTTTGCTCTTCTTTTGAACCAGTCCAAGCCACATTGATACGATCACATTTAAACTCGATCTTCATATCGAAAACTTTATCGCCGAAGGTATATCGAGTGATTGTGCAGCCGGGCGAGTCTTCTTCCTGAACTTGTTTAAGGATGGGAGAGTTTATGGCTTTTATGATCGCTGGTTCGTCAATAAAACGGACATCAGCAAACGCCGGAGACTGGGCAATGAAAGATAGTGAAGCAGCGACAAGCGTTGCTTTGGACATGGATCACATCCTTATGCTGGTTGCGAGGTAGCGCCGGTAGGCATGCTCGCCTGCCCTGTAACCTGGCCTTGGCGAGGTGGATCATTGGCGTCCCTGACTTAATGATCCCGTTCTTAATGGGTACAGATTATGCTGGCCGTTTGGTATCGGCAAGAGCTTCAGTCAAATCCTTGAGGCGCTGCTCGACATCCATTAAGCGTTTCTTCTCTTCAGCAGCGCTTTGTATCTCCCGCTTGCCCGCCTCTCCAAGCGAGCGAAACAGTTCAAGGATTGCCTCCTCCTGCTTGTTAGCAGCCTGAGCCTGGGCAACCTCCCCCCTCGCGTCATGAAACATCGGCCCTTCACCAGTCAACAGCCAGTCAACGCTTATACCCAAATGAGTGCGCAAGGCCGACATGGCCTTTGCGTTAGGTTCTCTCTCGTCCAGAAGGTAGTTCTGGAGCGTCCTGTAGGGGATGCCAATGATGTCGGCAGCCTGCTTTATGGACAGGCCTTTGGCATCAAGAACGCTGCGAAGACGCTCAGATATACTCATTTTTTCATATGATCCGGTTGACGCACTCATTTTGGTGCGTATACTGCGAACAAACAGGTACATCTTAACCAACTAGGAACACATCAACCATGAGCCAAGCCATGGAAAAGCGCCAGATTCAGGCGCGACTGATCGAGCACGGCAGCAATTTCCGCCAGTTCGCGATCAGTCACGGCTACGAGCCACGCACGGTGACTCAGGTAGTCCAGCGCTGGGCCGGTCACGACACGCTGCCCCGGGGACGATTGTCGTTCCGCATTCTGCGTGATCTCTCCAAGGTGATCGGCAAGGAAGTGCTGCCCGGAATCCTGGCGGATTCAAACGAGCAAACAGAATGCAAGGCTGTATGAAATGACTGTAGGGGCGATGGCACCAGGGAGAAACCAGAAGATGAAACGCCCAATACTAGCGACCAAGCGCCAAGTAATGAGCGCAGTCATTTGCGCTTACCCC
The DNA here is from genome assembly GCF_030687595.1 of Pseudomonas sp. FP2300. NCBI lineage: Bacteria > Pseudomonadati > Pseudomonadota > Gammaproteobacteria > Pseudomonadales > Pseudomonadaceae > Pseudomonas > Pseudomonas sp. FP2300. Next base: position 2,185,681 of record NZ_CP117440.1, on the reverse strand, counting down.
GGCGGGCGCGAGTGCGCCGCTGCCCGGCTCGGTTATGAACTCAAGAAGTTCGACAACCATGTTTACGAGAACGCAGGCAGTCGCCCTCTCAGCGATGAGCAGATTCATTTGCTCGAGCAGGACGCCGGCACCACACACCTGCCTGAATACATCGCCGCCCTGTATGGCGGCATGTTCGTGCCGCTTGCCAAACCCGAGACGCTGGACAACATCGACCTGTACAGCCGGTCAGTACATGCCGCTGCGAAGCGTGGTTACGTCGATCAGATCATCGCGAAGGCACTGGAGGACGGGGTAGTTGAGCCAGGCGAGGCCGCGGCGATTCTCGGCGCTCACAATCGCTACATGGCTGCGCGCCACTCCGAAGTGCTTGCCACCATCCAGTTGCACAGTAAGGAGCGCAAGCATTGAGCACTTACAAGCTGGTCTGCCCTCATTGCCTTGGCCGCATGCGTATCCGCACCAGCGAAGGTACACACATTTTCCTGCGGGTGGCCTACCTGCAATGCACCAATGAGGCCTGTGGCTGGTCGGTGCGAGCTGAGTTCGAAATGACTCATGAAATGAGTCCCAGCGGCATGGCGAATCCCTCCGTCAAGCTGCCCATCGCCGACATTGCCCTGCGCCGTGCCGCGATGAAATCCACCAACGATCACCCCGACCTGCTCGACCAAATGGAAATGGAGTGTGCGCAATGAACCATGAAGAGCTTGACCACGACTACCGCAGCAGCATGCAACGGGTGGCGTTTGCCTACCTGCAACGGCACGAAGCGCAGCACCTGGTGGACTCCGATCTGTTGTACGAAAACTGCGTTCGGCACATGACCACCGCGCTGGAAGTACCGGTGTTCATGGCGCAGAAGCTGGTACACAACGCCTGGACCGAATTGCAGGTCATCAACCAGCGCAAGTGGATCGGCGTGGACTGGGGCAACAGCCCAGGCAGCACGGTCGTCCACCTGATCGATACCCGGGCCGACCTTCGGTATCCGGTTCCGGCAAGGCTGCTGCCGCAAACCCTGCTCGCCCAGCGCGATGACGCGCTGAAGCAACACCCTCAGTAATCCCCGTTTAAACAACCTGCCCTGCCCCGCTTCCCGTGGGTTTGGGTGAGCTTTGCCCGAAATCCGAGGTGGACCATGCAAATCGACGTCGCCATCAACGCAAAACTGCCACGCGAAGAGGCTGAAGCGCTGCTCCAAGCGCTACGGAACCAGTACGCCCAGCAGTTTAACGAGCATTGGTACGACGACCGCTTTCGCATGATCCCCGAAGGGTTGCGGCATGGCTCGTTGCTCGCGGCCTTCCCAGTGATGGCCGCGCAAAAACGCCTGATTGGCGCCCTTAAATACAGTCTCGGCGAAGTGAAGTAAGACCCGATGAATAAGCGACTCGACATTTCCCATGGCTCAAAAACTTATGTACGTAAGCCCATGGAACACAAGCTGCGCGCTGATGTGCTTCAGCGCCTTGAGTCCGATTACGGCCTGCAACACATGGTCGGCACGAATTACATGCGCAAGGGCACTTGCCCTCAGTGCAACCAGAAGCGCTTGTTTTCTCGCCATGATGAACCCTGGTTTATTCGCTGCGGCCGTGAGGACAAATGCCGATACCAGGCTCCAGTCAAGGAGCTTTACCCCGACCTTTTTGACGACTGGAGCAAGCAGGCGCCAGCCACCAACGATGAGCCGACAGCCACCGCAAAGGCATACCTCACCTTTGCTCGCGGCTTTCGGCTGGAGCTGATTGAGGGCTGGTACACCCAGGAAAGTTACTTTGACCGCGACCTGAATATTGGCTCGGCCACGGTGCGATTCCCCCTGGAGCATGGCGGGTACTGGGAGCGCTTGATCGACCAGCCCTCACGCTTCGGCAAGAAGAAGGCTCGCTTCCAACCCAAGCAAAGCTACAAGGGCTACTGGTGGTGTCCACCTTGTGTCGATGTTCTCCAGGTTGATGAACTGTGGATCGTCGAGGGCATTTTCGACGCCATAGCGCTCATCCATAACGGCATTTCCGCAGTCGCCGCGTTGTCCTCCAACGCTTTTCCCGAAGAATCGTTAAAGGCCTTGATAGCGGACCGTAGCGGGAAGCCGCCGAAGTTGGTCTGGGCCCTGGATAACGAGCCTGGCGCGCAAAAGTACACCAAGTCGTGGGTCAAGAAGGCTCGCGAGCTGGGCTTCGTTTGCGAGGCCGCGCAGATCCCGCAACCAGATGCTCGCAAGGTCGATTGGAACGATCTGCATCAACGCTGGGCGTTTCTGGACGGTGACGAGGCACGTGCCCAGCGGATCGACAAAGACCTCAAAGAAGCCAAGCACCAGGGCGCTCTGCTGATCGCCGAGAGCGCCACCGATAAAGCATTGCTCATGTACCAGTGGCGGGAACGGGAGGAGTTTCACTTCTGTTTCGACTCCCGCTTGTACTGGTGGAAGTTGGATATTTCCAAGTTCAACAGCGCCAAACAGGCGCTCGATGACAGCGACAAAAAAGAAGACCAACTACTCAACGAAAAGGCCATTCGCGAAAAGGCACTGCGCATGTCTGGCTGCGTGGTCGAGATCGCGAATTGCTACCCCAAGGCACTGTATTTCCAGCGCAACGAGATAACCGACGAGTCCTGGTATTTCTTCCGCGTCGATTTCCCGCACGACGGTGGCTCTGTGAAAAACACCTTCACGGGCGGCCAGGTCGCTGCTGCCAGCGAGTTTAAGAAACGACTTCTCGGCATGGGCGCCGGTGCGGTGTTCACCGGCAGCGGACAGCAGCTGGACAAGATCATGAAAGACCAACTGTTCGGCATTAAAACCGTCCAGACCATCGACTACGTCGGCTACAGCCGGGAATACGGCTGCTACGTGTTCAACGATGTGGCCGTTCGCGAAGGGCAATTGATCACAATCAACGAAGAAGAGTTTTTCGAGATGGGCAAGCTGAAACTCAAGAGTTTGCAGAAGGGAGTGAAGATTCAACTTACCAAGGATGCGAAAAACTACGACCCGCGCTGGCTAGATCTACTGTGGCAATGCTTCGGTACCCAGGGCATCGTCGCCCTGACGTTCTGGTTCGGCTCACTGTTTGCTGAGCAAATCCGTCATCGTTACCAGTCGTTCCCCTTCCTTGAGGCCACCGGTGAAGCCGGTGCCGGCAAGACGACCTTGCTGACATTGTTATGGAAACTACTCGGCCGTGATGGGTATGAGGGGTTCGACCCGTCCAAATCCACCAAGGCCGGCCGCAGCCGCTTGATGGGTCAGGTGTCAGGTATGCCTATCGTGTTGCTGGAGTCCGACCGAAGTGGTGAGGATAAGGCACACGCCAAAACTTTCGAATGGGATGAGCTGAAGGATTATTACGGCGGCGGCACCCTGGCGACCAAAGGGGTTAAAACCGCCGGCAACGAGACGTATGAGCCCCCTTTTCGGGGAACGATCGCCATCAGCCAGAACGCGCCGGTGGTGGCCTCCGAAGCGATCATGACCCGGATCGTCAAACTGCACTTCGTGCGGCCGAACGTGACCCCAGAGAGCCGCACAGCTGCGGACTTACTCAACGCCTTGGAAGGCGCGACGCTGAGCAACTTCGTGTTGCAGGCCGTGCGCAAAGAAGCCGAGGTCATGGATCTGTTTGCACAGCGCCTGCCCGGCTACGAAGCGAAACTGCGCTGCCTGCACTCGCACTGTTTCGCTTGCGACACCCCTTTCAAAGACGAGCAAAGCGACTGCGTACATTGCGGCAACAAGCTGCGCGGCTACATCCGCGTCGAGCGGATCAACAAGAACCACGCCCAACTGCTCGCATTGCTCGACTGCCTGCGGATGGTGGTTTCGCTCACCGATGCGCAGATCAGCAACACCCGCACCCAGATTATTCGCATGGCGATAGAGCGCCAGGCCTCCATCAGTTCCGATCATCCGGTCGTGGCCGAATTTTGGGAGGTGTACGAGTACCTGGAAGGCCTCGACGCCGATGGGCCCGTGGTCAACCACAGCAAGAAAGACAACATCATCGCCATCAACCTCAACGACTTCGTGAAGTGCGCCGCAGAGCATCGCCAGAAAATTGCCGATGTCAGCGAGCTGCGCGAGCGGCTGAAGGACTCCCGCTCTCGAAAGCTGATCGACATCAACAAAGCGACGGATAGCGCGGTGCGGGCTCACCAGGCCAAGCACAGCAGCGCGGTCATCACCAAGCAGCCCATCGTGAAGTGCTGGCACTTCCAGGCCTGACCAATCGACAGCAACACACACCAGGCGCGGCAACGCCTGCCACTCAAGGAGAAGCACCATGCACAACAAAACGCTCAAAGATGCCTTTGATGAGTTGTTCCAGTACCAGGCCGAGCGTCCGGCCATCCGCAAAGCCGGCGTCGAGGCGCTGGTTCGCTTGCTGCCGGTCGCGCAACGCAACACCGGGCAAAGCGGGGTAATCGGGCGTTTTCTGCTCGGGTTGTACAACGGCCCGGCACATCCGTTTGACCTGACCGAGCTGCGCCGTCTCGACGCTGGCCTGTTCGACGACTGCATTGCAGTCCTGCGGCTAGATAACAGCCCCGAGCAAGAGGTTCACACCTATTTCCCCGACGGTGATGAGATCTGGCAGGACCTGCGTAGGGTCTGGGCATGAAATGGGCACCGAAACGCAACCGAGACGGGCAAGTGCAACAGAACTGTTGGATTACCGATAGCGGCTACACCGTGGCCGAGTGCCGGTTGCCTGAAGCGCGATACCCGATCACTCGCCCAGGCGGCGAAATGCCTTTCGCGTATGCGAAGGACCGGGACGAAGTCATAGCGATCATCAAGCAAGACCAGGCCAGAACGGCCTGAAAAGACGGTGCCGGGGAGCGGCAACTCCCCGACACCTACCACCAAAGGAGAAGCACCATGCAAGTGAATCAAACCCAAGGTAGCGCCGCAGAGGCTACCACAACCCCGTTGGCTATCGGCGACACGGTCAGCTACGTGGCAATCAGTGGCGGCGGTCGCAGCTATCGCTTCAGTGCTCGCAAAGCTGTGATCGAAGAGATCAACGGCGACGCAGCCACATTGCGTAGCGCCAATGGACGCACCACCACCCAGCCGCTGAACAAATTGACACCGGACGGCCAACCCAACGCCCTGACACGCATGCTCATGGGAGGGCAGTAATTATGGCTGTCAGCCCAGCGCGGACACGGCCAGCCATGGCAAGTCAACGCCTCGACCTGCCCAGCCGCTGCGATATCTGTGGCAAAGCGCGCTCCACCCGCAAGCACCAGGCCTGTAGCCGTATTCGGCAGCAGCGCAAATCGCTGGAGTGGGCCGCTCTTATGGCCGAGCGGGAAGCGATCAGACAAAACAAAACGCGTCGATACGAACGCTGACTATCAAAAAAAGGCGGAACGGGGGAGCGGCAACTCCCCCACCGCTTACGAGGAGAAGCACCATGCAAGCAAACATGCCCCGTGGGGGCGATGCGAAGGTCCAGGCCAAGCTACGCAAGCTAATGGCCCTCGCAGAGCGTGGCGAAGGCGGCGAGAAGGATAATGCGCAACGCATGCTGAATAACTTGTTAGCGCGTCACGGTTTAACCATCGACGACTTAAACGACGAGTGCCGAGAAATCCGTTGGTTTACGATTTTGAACGTGTACGAACGTAAGCTCGCAGCGCAGATCATGTCCAAGGTGTGCGACACATGTACACCTGGCCTGTACACCAGCCGGGGCCGACCAAAGAAGGTCGGCGTGGAAGTTACACCGGCTGAGGCAATTGAGTTCGAGCTTCACTACGACGCATTGCGAAACGCGCTGGCCGCGCACTTCGACGAGGCCTTCTCCGCATTTGTACAGGCCAACCGATTATTTCCCGCAACCCCATCAGGCAGTAAGGAGATGGAGCTGAGCGAGAGCGATATGCGGGTCGTCGCTATGGCTTCAGCGATAAAACCAACACCTGTCCTCCCCCGCCTTGGGCGGAAGGGGAACGTATGACGGTCCTCTTGCTTTTGTACTTATGCAGCGACGCAACTCGTACTGACTGCCAGGTTTTGCCTGCCCAGAGCTGGCATGGGCCGGATGCCTATGAGCAATGCATCGGCGCGTTGCCACGGCTCACCAACGAGCTGAGCGCAACGAATCGGAATAGGCACAGGTTCATTTGCGAGATTCAGGCGAACGAGGCGCAACCTGCAGGACGTACCGCCCGGCCGACGCTCATTCACCAATCGTTTCGGATGTGAGGGACATCATGAACACAGCCTTTATCCTGATGGCCCAGTACGACGGCCAGGCGATTATCTCGCTGGAGCAGGTCTGCCGGGACTACTTCACGCACCTGACGCCTGACATGTTCCAGCGCAAGGTGATGAGCGGTCAGATCAAGATCCCCATCACCCGCCTGGAACGCAGCCAGAAATCGGCCAAGGGGATCCATATCACCGACCTGGCCGCTTATCTCGATCTACAGCGCGCAGCCGCGGTTAAGGAGAATAGCCAGCTCAACGGGTTAAAACACGCCTTTTGAGCCACTTCATTGATGCGGCGCCCAGTTGGACGGGCGCCCTCAATATTTCTTCGTACCACTCCCACTTCACATAGCGATCACCCTTGCCACGTAGGTGGGTGTATCGCCTCAGCGAATTCCAGTCACGATGTCCCGAAACGCTCGCCACACGGGGAATGTCCCAGTCCATTTCGAACAGTCGGCTTACACCTTCGTGCCGCAGGTCATGGAAGTGCAGATCCTGGATTTCCAGGAATTTGCAGGCCTTAGCCCATGACGTGGAAATTGATTCGGGGCTGTATGGGAAAATATCCTCGCCGGCACGGGGCATGGTCTGGAGGATCTTCCAAGCCTCGTCTGGGATGTAGCACCAGACGTCGTTGCCAATCTTCTGGCCTGGGTTCTTCATGTCGCGTACCAACACCCGCTGGCCGGCCTCGTCGAGGTCATCCCAGCGAATCCGGGTGATTTCGTCGAGACGGCGCGTCGAAAACAGGGCAAAGCCCACCACTTTCATCATGTTGATTATGCTGCGACGCCGGTCCTGCATATCCCGGTAGTGCTTCATGAGCTCACCCAACTCATCCAGCGTGGGACGCCGGTCACGCTCGCGGCTCTTCAAGTTGTAGCCGAGCTTACGCAGCACGCGCCGTGCCCCACCCATCGCCATGGGATCGAGCTGATAACCCCAAGCGTCTTTGCCGATGGAAAGCACGGCGCCGAGGTGCGCCAGGTCGTTGCCGGCGGTCTGCGCCTGGACGCCTCCCCCCTCGGGGCTCATCCGCCACAGCGCGTAATCGACCAGGCATTGGGTGTTGATGTCAGTGTCGGCCAACTTGCCCATGTATGTTTGGCCGATGGCCGTAAGGGTTGCTCGTTTTGTCTTGCCCAGCGGCCGGGCTTTCTCAACCTCGATCAGATATTGATCGATCATGTCTTTGAGCGTGACGCCTTTGCGGCTCGCCCGCTCAATCGCACCAGGCTCATCCAGGTCGGACTCACGCTTGCGTGCCCAGGCCTGCGCCGCCTGTTTACGGGCGAAGGTCTGGCTCTCTTGATAGACTTGCACTCCGTCGCGCTTGATGCGGATCTGAGCCGTGTAGCTAACAGACCCATCCGCCAGTTTTCTTGCCCTGATAGTCGCCATGTCAAAAGTGGTACGCGTCAGTTTTGAAGTGGTACATCGTACCACCGAGCCTTCAAAAACGCCTGAAAACGCCCGAAATAACGCCCAGAACACGTTGAAGAAAATGCTAGATAAACAGAGCTTTAGCCCAGTGAATTCAAGGCCTACGCTGTCTCGGCGCTTTAGTGTTGCCCCCATGATGGATTGGACCGACGCCCACTGTCGGTTCTTCCTCCGCATCCTCTCCAAACACGCCCTGCTCTACACCGAAATGGTCACCACCGGCGCCTTGCTCAACGGTGACCACGAACGTTTCCTGCGCCACCACGAAGCCGAACACCCCCTGGCCCTGCAACTGGGCGGCAGCGTCCCAGCTGACCTGGCCGCCTGCGCCCGTATGGCCCAGGAGCACGGTTACGACGAGGTCAACCTCAACGTCGGCTGCCCCAGTGACCGAGTGCAAAACAACATGATCGGCGCCTGCCTGATGGGGCATCCGGATTTGGTGGCTGACTGTGTGAAGGCCATGCGCGATGCGGTGTCGATTCCGGTGACGGTCAAGCATCGCATCGGGATCAATGGGCGGGACAGTTACGAGCAGTTGTGTGAGTTTGTCGGGACGGTGCGTGAGGCCGGGGGTACGAGTTTTACCGTGCATGCGCGGATTGCGATTCTGGAGGGGTTGTCGCCGAAGGAGAATCGGGATATCCCGCCGCTGCGTTATGACGTGGCCGCGCGGTTGAAGGCGGATTTTCCGGAGTTGGAGATTGTGCTCAACGGCGGGATCAAGACGCTGGAGGCGTGCCATGAGCATTTGCAGACCTTCGACGGCGTAATGTTGGGTCGCGAGGCGTATCACAACCCGTATCTGCTGGCCGAGGTGGATCAGCAACTGTTTGGCAGCACCGCGCCGATCATCAGCCGGGCCGAGGCGCTGGCGCAATTGCGACCGTATATTGCCGATCACCTGGCCGCTGGCGGGGCGATGCACCATATTACCCGTCACGTGTTGGGGCTGGGTACCGGGTTCCCGGGGGCACGGCGGTTTCGGCAGTTATTGTCGGTGGATATTCACAAAACCAAGGATCCGTTGGCGTTGCTGGATCAGGCGGGACAATTGTTGGAAGGGCGCTGACCGTCACTTGCTTTGAACCTGCGGCCTGTTTTGGAATCGTATCTACCGATACCCGCCCCGACCTTTCAAACAGCCGTTTTCAGGTTGTTGCCACCGGGGCCATTTGATACCTCTTCACGCCCTTGAGTGGCTGCCGGCCCTCGGGTAATGTCAACAGACCCATAGGACAGAGCACGCTCATGACTTCCAAGCTGGAACAACTCAAACAATTCACTACCGTAGTGGCCGATACCGGCGACTTCGAAGCCATCGCCCGCGTTAAACCCGTGGATGCCACCACCAACCCTTCCCTGCTGCTCAAGGCTTCGGCCATCCACGGCTACGCCGAGCTGCTGAACGCCTGCGTCGCGGACTGCAAGGGTGACGTGGGCCTGGCCAGCGACCGTTTCGGCGTGGCGGTTGGGCAAGAGATCCTGAAGGTGATTCCAGGGCGTATTTCCACTGAAGTGGATGCGCGCCTGTCGTTCGATACCGAAGCCATGTTGAAGCGTGCGCATCGTCTGATCGATCTGTACGAAAAAGCCGGCATTGGCCGGGATCGCGTGCTGATCAAGATCGCTTCCACCTGGGAAGGCATTCGTGCCGCCGAGCAACTGGAGCGTGAAGGCATCCAGTGCAACCTGACCCTGCTGTTCTCCTTCGCCCAGGCCGCGGCCTGTGCCGATGCCGGGGTGTTCCTGATTTCGCCGTTCGTGGGCCGTATCTACGATTGGTACAAGAAAGCCAATGGCAACGACTACACCGGCGCCGATGACCCGGGCGTGCAGTCGGTGACGCGTATCTATAACTACTACAAGGCCAATGACTACAAGACCGTGGTCATGGGTGCGAGCTTCCGCAACCTCAACCAGATCGAACAACTGGCCGGCTGCGACCGCTTGACCGTCAGCCCGGACCTGCTGGAAAAACTGGCCGCCGATGAAGGCAAGCTGGAGCGTAAGCTGGCGCCAGGGCAAGCCGGGGAAGCGCGCTTGATTCTCAATGAAGCGCAGTTCCGCTGGTTGTCCAACGAAGACGCCATGGCGACCGAGAAACTCGCCGAAGGTATTCGTCAGTTTGCCCGGGACCAGGAGAAGCTGGAGGCGTTACTGCAAGCCAAGCTTTGAGCGGATTCATGTGAAAAAGGGCGAACCTTGGTGGGTTCGCCCTTTTTTATTGGTTTTGCGCACGGAATGCACTGGCCGGAACGGCCTCATCGCGAGCAGGCTCGCTCCCACAGGGGGTCAGAGTGAATCAGGTATTGCGGCAAAAACAAGTCCTTTGCGGGAGCGAGCCTGCTCGCGACGGGACCTGCTTAGCCGACACAAGACTCAAGCGTCAGGGCCGCTCCAGCGCATTCACCAAGTCGTGAAACGCTTCACGATTGGAGTCATTGAGCCCCATGAGAATCTTGTGGGCTTCGAGCACCTTGATCCGCACTTCTTCTTCAGACTGGTCCTGGTCAGGCAGGTCGTCCAGGCATTCAGGGCATGGCACGGGGTCGCCAACGATGTTGAACACCTGGTCAAAACCCATGGACTGCAGCAGACGGGTGATATCGTTGTGGGTGGTGACAACGGTCGGCAGCAAGCCGACCTTCTGCCGTGACAGGATCGACAACTTGGCCAGCAGGCCCAGGGTGGTGCTGTCGATGCTGCGGGTTTCGGTCAGGTCGATCACGATGGCGCTGAAGTTCAACGCAGTGAAGATCCGCTCAATAGTCGCATCCAGCGCCGAACACAGGGTCAGGCGCACTTCACCGACAAACTTCAGGACAAAGGTGCCGTCCTGCTCGGCGAACTGGATTCTACCGGTACTCATCAAAGGTTCCTGCTCAACACTAACAGGGCGATATCATCCGGCATCTCCCCTAGCGTGGCTAATCCAAACACTTGACGCAAGCCTTCCAGGCTGCCGCCCGCTGCGCTTACCCGTTCAGGCAAGGCCGCTTCTTTCTCTTTGAGTGTAGGTTCTGTCAAAAGGTCCAAAATGCCATCAGACATCAGCGTCAGGCTGAATGTCGGTGGCAATTCCAGTACGTGGTCTTCGTAGGTGGCCTCGTTGAACAGGCCCACCGGCAAACCTCGCCCTTCCAGGTAACGAACGCTGTCTGGCGTATACAACACAGGCAAAGGCAGGTGACCGCCGATGCTATAGGTCAACAAACCAGTCTCCTCGTCGATGACTCCACCGACCATTGTGACGTGTTTGCCCAGCTTACAACTGATCAGGCCTCGGTTGATATGCCCAAGGACTTCTGACGGCTTGAATTCTGGCAATGTGCCATTGCGCTTGGATTCGAACAACAGGCGCGTGGTCATGAACTTCAACAACACCGTCACGAACGCCGAGGAAGCACCATGGCCGGAAACATCGGCCAGGTAAAAGGCCACTCGTCGTTCGTCGACCCGGAAATAGTCCACGAAATCGCCCGACAGGTACAACGACGGAATGATCTGGTGGGCAAACCGGAAATCGTCGACGGTCCAGGGGCTGACCGGCAGCATGTTCATCTGTACCTGGCGCCCGGCGTTCTGGTCTTCCTGCAACAGGTTCAGGCTGGCTTCCAGCTCGCGGTTGGCGGTTTCCAGCTTTTCACGATAGCGCTGGTTTTCCAGCAACAGCCGCGAACGGTCCAAGGCCCGGCGCACCGAGTGTTCGAGTACCGCGAGGTCTTCAAGGGGCTTGATCAGGTAATCCGCCGCGCCCAGGCGCAACGCCTCGACCGCGTCGTTCATTACGCCCGCGCCCGAAACCACGATCACCGGGGTCTGCGAGGAAATCTCGGTGACCTGGCGAATGAGTTCGAGTCCGCCCATCTGCGGCATGCGCAGGTCGCAGATGACCAGGTCGGGCTTGTCTTGCTCGAATACCTGAAGACCCTGTTGGCCATTGCTGGCCTGCAGGACGCTGAAACCACTGTCTTCCAAGTAGGCTGCGAGGCTGGCTCGCACCACTTCGTCATCATCGATTATCAGCAGCGTGGCACTGGTTTTTGGCATGTGGGCAAACGGCGCCAGAATTAGGTTGGCGTAGCGGGCTGGGCTGTCTGGCCTGGCACGCACTACTGGATTCGCTTTCTAGCCTCTCTGTCGTACCGGTTTCAGGCCTTTGCCCTACACGCAAATACATCAGAGGTGCCCTTCTAAGGCGCAGACGGTACTCCCATCCGCCGGGCGTTTCAAGCTCATGCAGATAGCCGCTTGCCGTCTTTATTTGTCAAAGTACAGAGAGTTATAAGAACCGAGCGAAGCGTAACTCAATGGAAGGATCAAACCACCTCCAAAGCACAGAAGGCGGCCTTTCGGGCCGCCTTCCAGATCTACGAGACGAAATCAGAAATCGTCTTCAACCTGGCCATCCTTGACTTTGAATTCGCGGTTTTGCAGGTAAGCGTTGCGGATGAAGACGTACTTGTCACCGCTCACCATCTTCTCGGCCGACAACAGGCTGGCACGGGTGTCGACGACGTTCAGGCCTCGAATGGAGTTACGCACCGAGACGTTATCGATATAACGATACGGAGCCGTGTAGTCATCGACCAGCTTGGCTGGCGCGTCACGCAGGGTGCTTGGCCCCAACAGCGGCAACATCAAATACGGACCACTGCCCAGGCCCCAGTAGCCCAGGGTCTGGCCGAAATCTTCATCGCTGCGCTGCAGGCCCATCTGGGTGCCCACGTCGAAGAAGCCCAGCAGGCCGAAGGTGGTGTTGAAGATCAATCGGGCGGTGTCGACACCGGCAGCGGCCGGCTTGGCTTGCAGCACGTTGTTGGCCAGGTTGCCCACGTCGCCGATGTTGCGGAACATGTTATGGATGCCGTCTTCGAGGAATTGCGGCGTCACGTATTGATACCCCTGGGCCAGTGGCTTGAGCGCATAGGTATCGAGGGTGTCGTTGAAAGTGAAGATTGGACGGTTGATGCTTTCCCAAGGATCTTCTTCCGTGGCGGCCTGGGCAGCGAACGGAACCAGCAAGACGCTGGCAGATAAACACAGCAGAGCTAGACGATGGCTCCAGCGCATAGGGAAAACTCCTTGGATTATTCAGGCAAGGGCGCCGAGCCCAGGCGGTAAGCTGGCTAGTATAAGACGGAACGCGTAGATAGGCAGCACCGAAAAGCACGCAGATCGTAGGACTTTTCCGCGACCAGCACCCTTCATCTCACTGTCACCGGACTGTCATCGAGGCCCATTAGGCTGCTGGTTATTTCAAGGACGTTCCCATGCCCCGCGCCGAAGCCCTGCCCCTCCCCGCCTCCAGCCTGACCGCCGTACTGTTTGGCCTGAGCGGATGCCTGGTGGATTTCGGCGCACGCATCCGTCAACCAGGGGCTGGGCCAGTCGAGCATGCGCAGCCCACACCTGGCGCCCTTGAGAGCTTGCAGCAGTTGCAGCGCCAGGAAATCCCCTGCGCCTGGCTCGACGAGTTGCCACCTGCCATCAGCCACGCCCTGGCGGCTTCATTGCCGACATGGATCAAACCACCGCAACTTCCTGCAACAAATAATCCTTGGCCGGCGCCGCATGCCTGCTGGCAAGCCTTGATGGCGCTGAACGTCCAGCAACTGGACGGCTGCGTATTGGTCAGTGGCGAACCCAGGCTGTTGCAGTCGGGGCTCAACGCCGGCTTGTGGACCATCGGCCTGGCGTCCTGCGGCTCGCTGTGCGGCTTGGCGCCTGACCAATGGCAGGCGCTGAGCCAACAGGAACGGGAAACCAAGCGCGCCAAGGCCACTGTGCAATTGTTCGGTTTGGGAGTGCACTCGGTGATCGACCACCTGGGTGAACTCGACACTTGCCTGGCGGATATCAGCCTGCGTCGACTCAAAGGCGAGAAGCCATGACCGGGATCATGCAGGGTGCGTGAGGGTGGATTACTCTTAAGGCAAGCCATGGACTTTTGACCAGCCGTCGCGGTCCATGGCTGTGCCTATCAATAAAGGGAGTACGCCAATGCCTGCCCGCGAATTGCAAGAACAGCTCAATAACCTGCGCGAGCAATTGGAACAGAATCCACCACTTTCCGAAGCCGAGCGCTATGACCTGCAGGCGCTGATGCAACAGATCGAACTTGAGCTTGAGCTGGAAAGCAAAACACCGGACAACAACCTCGCCGACAATGTGAACCTGGCTGTCGAACGTTTCGAGGTGGAACACCCCACCCTTGCCGGGACCTTGCGCAACATCGTGCTGGCCTTGGGCAACATGGGGATCTGACCCCTTCAAATGCAAAAAGCCCTGCTATCGCTAGCGGGGCTTTTTGATGTTGGCAATCTGAAATGCAATCCAGTGTGGGAGCGGGCTTGCTCGCGAAGGCAGTGTGTCAACCAAATGGACGTCGACTGACACACCGCCTTCGCGAGCAAGCCCGCTCCCACATTAGATACTCATTGGCGGACCAAACGATGGTTCGGCAATTGCACCGCTTCAGTACTGCGATACGGGTTGATATCCAGCCCACCACGACGCACATACCGCGCGTACACGGTCAACTTCTCCGGTTTGAGCAAGCGCTGCAGGTCGAGAAAAATCCTCTCCACGCATTGCTCATGGAAATCCGAATGCTGGCGGAAGCTGACGATGTAGGCCAGCAGGCTGGCCGGGTCCAGGGCCGGGCCGCGATACTCCACCACCACGCTGCCCCAGTCCGGCTGACTGGTCACCGGGCAGTTGGACTTGAGCAGGTGGCTGTGCAGGCTTTGCTCGACGATGCGCGATGCATCGCAACGCAACAGCTCCGGGCGCGGGTGCGCGTAGGAATCGACGCTGATGTCCAAATCGTCGATGCACGTACCGGGCAACGCCACGATGCCTTCGCTTTCCACATCCGTGAGGCTGCGGATCCGCACGCCCACCGCTTTGCCGGCGGCTGCCGACAGGTCCTGGCGCAGGGTCGCTTCCAGGCTCGCGGTATCGGCGAACGGCGTCTGGTTCAGGGAATTGAGGTACAGCTTGAAGGATTTGGACTCGATGATGTTCGGCGAGTCCGCCGGGATCGCGAACTCACCGATGGCAACTACCGGCTTGCCGGACGGCAACAGCCACGACAGCTCGAAACAGTTCCAGAAATCCACGCCCTTGTACGGCAAGGTCTCGGCCGTCAGGCCCAGTTCCGCCCATTTCGCGGTGCGCGGGATCGGAAACAGCAGTGACGGCGTGTACGTGGCGATGTATTCGCTGGACTTGCCCAGCGGCGAGTGTTCGGCTGCGGGATGCATGACAGAAACCTGACTGAAGAATCAGCGGATTCTATCAGCCTTTGCCGTAGCCTTTGAGTGCTTACTGACTGACTGTCAGGTCGCCCTTCATCCCGGCCTGGTAATGCCCGGGAATATTGCAGGCAAACTCCAGGCGCGTGGCCTTGCTGAAGGTCCAGGTCAGCTCGGCGGTTTTGCCCGGCTCCACCAATACGCTGTTGGGGTCATCGTGGCGCATGCTCGCCTGGTCGTGGCCCATGGCGCCATGGTCCATCCCCGGCTTCATCGCGGTCGGCATCAACTGGCCGCTCTGCTGCATCTTGAGCATTTCCTGTTGGTGGTCGGCGTGCATGGCGGCGTCGCCCAGGTTGAATTCGTGGAGCAACTGGCCTTTATTGATCAGCACGAACCGAACCGTCTCGCCGGCCTTGATATCAAGGGCACCGGGATCGAACGTCATGTCGCCCATCACCACCTCGATGCTGCGACTGGCCTTGGCTGCCGGTGCAGGCTGGCCAAAATCGAAATGGCCCGGCGATGCCCACGACGACGCACTGAGGGCCAGTGCGCAAGCGGCCAGGATCAAGCGGTTTCCCATCAACATGTCCATACTCCAATCAGTTTCAGCTTGTGGGAAACTCTATCGCTACAGGCCTGCCAGTCGGCTGACAGTTCGATTACAACTTTGTCAGGTTACACCACGAGCCCGCCTGCCACGGTATAACGCCCTCGTTCCAACCCAGCATTGAGCCGCCCATGAAACTGCTGATCGTCGAAGACCAAACCAAAACCGGCCAATACCTGCGCCAAGGCCTGGGCGAAGCCGGGTTCAACGCCGACCTGGTAGCCGACGGGATCACCGGCCAGCAACTGGCCTTGAGCGGTGAATACGCCTTGCTGATCCTCGACGTGATGTTGCCCGGCCGCGATGGCTGGCAGATCCTGCAAGCCGTCCGCGGAGCCGGGCTAGATACACCGGTGCTGTTCCTCACTGCGCGGGACGCGGTACAGGATCGGGTCCACGGCCTGGAGCTGGGCGCTGATGATTACCTGGTCAAGCCCTTTGCCTTTTCCGAGTTGCTGGCACGGGTGCGCAGCCTGCTGCGTCGAGGCAGCTCGACACAACAGGAAACCGCCCTGCAACTGGCCGACTTGCGCCTGGACCTGATCCGCCGCCGCGTCGAACGCAGCGGTCGGCGCATCGATCTCACCGCCAAGGAATTCGCCTTGTTGGAAATGCTCCTGCGCCGTCAGGGCGAAGTGCTGCCCAAGTCGCTGATCGCGTCCCAGGTCTGGGACATGAACTTCGACAGCGACACCAACGTCATCGAAGTCGCGATACGGCGCCTGCGAATCAAGATTGACGATGAGTTCCCCAGCAAACTCATCCACACCGTGCGGGGCATGGGTTATGTGCTTGAAGAGCGCAGCCTGTGAGGGGCCGGTGGTCACTGAGTAGCCGCCTGGCGCTGCTGTTTGCTGCCTGCACCGCCGTGGTGTCATTGTTCGCCGGCATCCTGTTCAGCCGTGGCAGCGAGGCGCACTTCATCGAGCTGGACCAGCAACTGCTCGAAGGCAAGCTGATCGGCCTGCGCCGGACCCTGCAAGATCTCGACGCCGAACAGATCCAGGGCCGCCTGGAAGATGAACTGAGCCGTCAGGCCGATCTGGCGCTGCGCATCAAGGGCAGTGATGGTGTGCGTTGGTACGACAGCTCGATCCGGATCCCGGCTCAATTGCCGGAGCGGCCCGGCCTGTCGACCCTCAGCGATGCCGACAACGACTACCGGGTGTTGAACGCGCCGCTGTATCCCGATCGAGCCAATTCACCACAACTGACCCTGTTGCTGGACATCACTCATCACCAGCATTTCCTGCAACGCATGCAGCGCCTGATCTGGCTGACCGTCGGCCTCTCAGCCCTGGCCACGGCCCTGCTCGGTGCCTGGGCCGCCCGGCGGGCCTTGCGGCCATTGCGACGCATGGGCGCCATCGCCCGCAGCGTCTCGGCCCGCTCTCTCAACGCCCGACTGCCCGAAGAGCAAATGCCTACGGAACTGGCGGAATTGGCCCACAGCATCAATGCCATGCTCGGACGCCTCGACGATGCGTTTCAGCGACTCTCGGCGTTCTCGGCCGACATCGCCCATGAGTTGCGCACGCCGCTGTCCAATTTGCTGACCCATACCCAGGTCACCCTCACCCGCGAGCGCTCCCTGGAGGATTACCGCGAGGCATTGCACAGCAATCTCGAGGAACTGCAATGGATGGCGCAATTGGTCAATGACATGCTGTACCTGGCCAAGGCCGACCACGGCCTGCTGGCGATCAATCGCGAACCGCTGCAATTGGCCGAAGAAGTGGACTTGCTGCTGGACTTCTTCTCGCCCCTGGCCGAAGACACCAACGTACGCCTGAGTCGCGAGGGCGAAAGCCACATCGAGGGCGACCGTAATATGTTGCGTCGGGCCCTTTCCAACCTGCTGGACAACGCCCTGCGCTTCACCCCCGTTGACGGCGAAGTGCGGGTACGAATTGTCGATGAGGTTCAAGGGGTGAGCGTAAGCGTGGAAAACAGTGGCGAGGGGATTCCAGCGGACCTGCTGCCGCGCCTGTTCGACCGTTTCTACCGCGCCGACCCGGCTCGCCAGGAAGGCAGCAGCGAACACGCGGGGCTCGGGCTGGCGATTACCCGCTCGATCATCCGCGCCCATGGCGGGCAGATCCACTGTGAGTCAGCCGATGGCTGGACGCGGTTTGTGATCGAGTTGCCGAAAGAGAATTGAAGGCAGCACACAACCTGTGGCGAGGGGATTTATCCCCGCTGGGCTGCGAAGCAGCCCCAATACAGTCAACTCAACCTGCCTACTACCCCCAGGTGCCAGGGTTTAGGGTCGCTTCGCGACCCAGCGGGGATAAATCCCCTCGCCACAGAGAGCATCCATTTGACACGAGGTTGTGCGACCTCAAGAGTAGCGCAACGCCTGCGCCGGCTCGATCTTCGCCGCACGCCACGCAGGGTACACGGTAGCGAGGAAGCTCAGGATGAACCCGGCCGAGCAGATCAGCAGAACATCGGCGCGCTGAAGCTCCGAAGGCAGGTTGCTGACAAAGTACACATCGGAACTGAAGATGTGCTGGCCACTGACCCGCTCCAGCCAGCCCACCAGCTCACTGACGTTCAACGCCGCGATCACCCCCAACACGCCGCCGATCAGCGTGCCGACGACGCCAATCACCGTGCCCTGGACCATGAAAATCGCCATGATCTGCCGCGGTGTGGCACCGATGGTGCGCAGGATCGCGATGTCCGCGCCTTTGTCGTTCACCACCATGATCAGCGTGGCGATGATGTTGAACGCCGCCACGGCGACGATCATCAGCAACAGCAAGCCGATCATGGTCTTTTCCATCTTCATGGCACTGAACAGGCTGCCCTGGGTGTGGGTCCAGTCGTCGGCCTTGTAGTTCGCGCCCAGGCCGGTGGCGATGTCCCCGGAGACCTTCGGCGCCGCGTACAAATCTTTCACCGCCAGGCGCACGCTTTGCACCTGGTTCGGCTGCCAATGCTGCATCTGCGCGGCGTCGGCCACGTGGATCAGGGCCATGGAGCCATCCAGTTCGGCACCGACCTTGAATACACCCACCACGTTCAGCCGCTGCATGCGCGGAGTGATACCACCCGGCGCGGTGCTGACTTCCGGCACGATCAGGGTGATTTTATCGCCGACGTTCAGGCGAAAACGCCGCGCGGTGATTTCACCGATCACCACGCCAAACTCGCCCGGCTTCAAGGCATCGAGACGGCCCTGAACGATGTGCTGGGCGACGATGGACACCTTGCCTTCCTGGGCCGGATCGATGCCGCTGATCTGGATCGGCTGCATCGAACCCTTATGGCTCAACATCCCTTCCATCTCGGTGAACGGCACGGCGGCGGTCACCTCGGGATTTTTCAGCGCCGCGGCGGCCACTGGTTGCCAGTCGTCGATCGGATTGACGCCGACGATGGTAGCGTGGGGCACCATGCCGAGGATGCGCGAGCTCATTTCGCGCTGGAAGCCGTTCATCACCGACAACACCACGATCATCGCCAGCACACCCAGGGCGAGGCCGATCATCGAGGTCATGGAGATGAACGAAACAAAGCGATTGCGGCGCTTGGCGCGGGTATAGCGCGTGCCGATAAAGATCGATAACGGTCTGAACATTCGCGGGGCACCGTATGAAAATAAAAGACCCGGCACGGGTTTCAAGTGCCGGGTTTCGGTCGGTCAGATGGGCGTCAGGCAACCTTCCTGCAAGTGCAGGACGCGGTCCATCTGCCGGGCCAGGTTCATGTCGTGGGTCACCACCAGGAACGCCGTGCGCATCGAGGTGCTGAGTTCCAGCATCAGGTCCTGAATGCCTTGGGCGGTGTGGGAGTCGAGGTTACCGGTCGGCTCGTCGAGCATCACCAGGCCAGGCTTGTTGACCAGGGCGCGGGCAATCGCCACACGTTGGCGCTCGCCACCGGACAGTTCCGCCGGCTTGTGCTCCAGGCGATGGCCCAGCCCTACCCGCTCCAGCAACGCCGTGGCGCGCTGACGGGCTTCAGGAATCGCTGTGCGACCGATCAACAGCGGCATGCAGACGTTTTCCAGCGCCGTGAACTCTGGCAGCAAGTGGTGGAACTGGTAGACGAAACCGAGGGAACGGTTGCGCAGCAGGCCACGAGCCTTCTCGTTCAGCGCCGAAAGCTCTTCGCCGGCCAGCCAGACACTGCCGGCGGTCGGCGTGTCGAGGCCGCCCAGCAGGTTGAGCAAGGTACTCTTGCCCGACCCGGAGGTGCCGACAATCGCCACGCGCTCGCCAGGGTGCAACTCCAGTTGCAGGCCCGACAGCACCACCACCGACTCAGGACCTTCCTCGTAGGATTTGCCCAGGTTGCGGCAACTCAAGATAGCTTTTTCACTCATGCCCGACTCACTCATAACGTAACGCCTCCGCAGGCTGGGTGCGCGCGGCACGCCAGGCTGGATACAGGGTGGCGAGGAAACTCAGGACCAACGCAGCGCCGCAGACCATCAACACGTCATCGGCCTGCAATTGCGACGGCAGGTAGTCGATGAAGTACACGTCGGCGTTGAGAAACTTGTGCCCGATCAGGCCTTCGAGGGCAGCAATCGCGGCGCTGACATTCAGCGCGGCGAACATCCCGACCAGGGCGCCGACGAACGTGCCGATCACGCCGATGACCGTGCCCTGGACCATGAAGATCCGCATGATCTGCCCCGGCGTGGCGCCGAGGGTGCGCAGGATGGCGATGTCGCCCTTCTTGTCGTTCACCACCATCACCAGCGTGGAGATGATGTTGAACGCCGCCACGGCGACGATCAGCAACAGCAGCAGGCCGATCATGGCCTTTTCCATGCGGATCGCCTGGTACAGGTTGCCATGGGTGCGGGTCCAGTCCCGGGCGTAGTAACGGTCTTCGCCGAGCTGCTGGGCGATGGTCCATGCCACACGCGGGGCCTGGAACAGGTCGTCGAACTTCAACCGCAGGCCCTGGACCTGATCCGGTTTCCAACGATGCAGGCGCGCCAGGTCCTGGAGATTGGTGACGCCCAGGTAACCGTCCAGCTCGCCGGCGCCGACATGGAAAATACCAACCACGGTAAAGCGCTTCATGCGCGGGAACATGCCGCCCGGGGTCACGGTGACCTCCGGGGCGACGAAGGTCAGTTTGTCGCCAATGGCAACGCCGAGCTTCGCCGCGGCCTTGTCGCCAATGACGATGCCGAAACCGCCTGGCGCCAGGTCGTCGAGTTTGCCCTGTTGCATGAAGTTATCGATGATCGATACCTGCCGCTCGAGCTCTGGGTCGATGCCGTTGAGCAACACCTTGGACACCTTGCCGTCGTTGGTCAGCAGCCCCTGCATCTGGGTGAACGGCGCCACGGCCAGCACCTGCGGGTTCTGCTTGACCTTGGCGGCCAGGCTCGGCCAATCACTGATGGCTTCGCCGGTTTCGAGGGTCGCGTGGGGCACCATGCCCAGCACGCGGGTGCGCATCTCATGGTCGAAGCCGTTCATCACCGACAGTACGACGATCATCACGACCACGCCAAGGGCCAGCCCGATGATGGACGTCAGGGAAATGAACGATACGAAATGATTGCGACGCTTTGCACGGGTATAACGCGTGCCGATAAATACGAAGAGAGGTCTGAACATGTCGGGGCTTGTTCGGAGGGAAAAGGAACGTCCTTGTGGCGGGGGTCTCAAACCAGCTTTACACTCAGACCACCGCCGCTACCATGGGTTCGCCATGTCGACATTAGATGAAGAAGATCGCCGCGAATACTACCGTATCGAGGACACGATCGCACTGGAAATTCGGCCCCTGTCCATTCCTGAAGCTGCTGGCCAGGAAGTGTTGCAGGATGCTTCTCCATTGTTCAATCTGCTCAGCGAACTGCACCTGAGCGAATTCGAGTCACAGCACCTGCTGCGCCAGATCAGCGAGCGCGAACGCAGCATCGCGGCGTACCTCAAGGCAATGAACAAACGCATCGACCTGCTCAGCCAGGTCATTGCCCTGACGGTGCTCGGCGAAATCGGTGAACCGCAGCCGGTGATCATTTCCGAAGGCGGCGTCGACTTCCAGTACCCCACACCGATCGCGGTTGGCGCCCATCTGTCGATCAAACTGGTGCTGATGCCGCAAGCTCTCGGCTTACTGCTCCGGGCACGGGTCACCCACTGCGACCCCAAGGGCGGCGGCTACGACGTGGGCACCGAGTTCGAACGCCCGACCGACGCCCAGCGCCAGTTGCTGGCCCGCTACATCCTGCAGAAACAGGCGCAAGAACGACGCCTGGCCCGGGAACTGAACGAATCAGGTATCAATAAGGAAGAACCGTGACCCTCATTTATGGCCACCGCGGCGCCAAGGGCGAAGCGCCGGAAAACACCCTGACCGGTTTTCAGGAGTGCCTCAAGCACGGCGTACGCCGTTGCGAGCTGGACCTGCATCTTTCGATGGACGGCGAGTTGATGGTGATCCACGACCCGACCCTCAAGCGCACAACGGATCGCCGGGGCAAGGTGGTGGAGCATTCCGCCGCCGAACTGGTGACCTACGATGCGCGCAAGGGTGGCCCGGGCTGGATCAAGCCGTGCCCGATCCCACGCCTGGAAGAGTTGTTCGAGAAGTGTGACTTCGAGCATTGGCAACTGGAGGTCAAGAGCGCCTCGCGCACCCGCGCCGCAGCCACGGTATTGGGCATCCGTGAAATGGCCCAGCGTTTTGGGCTGCTGGACAAGATCACCATCACCTCCAGCTCCCGGGAAGTGCTCAAGGCGGCCCTGGACCTGACCCCGGACATCTCTCGCGGACTGGTGGCCGAGTACGCCTGGCTCGACCCGTTGAAGGTCGCCCAGAGCTACGGCTGCGAGATTCTGGCGTTGAACTGGACCCTGTGCACGCCGGAACGCCTGGCCAAGGCGCAGCGCCAGGGGCTGCATGTGTCGGTGTGGACCGTCAACGAGCCCGCGCTGATGCGCAGGCTCGCCGACTTTGGCGCTGACAGCCTGATTACAGACTTTCCCGGTTTGGCCACTGCCACGCTCGAGAACTGCTGAAATCGGTCTCCCCGGCCGGCTCAGGCCACCGGCCGGAGCCGCTCAAAAAAGCCGGTTGAGCCCGTCATAGGCCGCTACCCGATAGGCTTCGGCCATGGTCGGGTAGTTGAACGTGGTGTTGACGAAGTACTTCAGCGTGTTCAATTCGCCCGGCTGGTTCATGATCGCCTGGCCGATGTGCACGATCTCCGACGCCTGATAGCCGAAGCAGTGCACGCCCAGCACTTCCAGGGTCTCGCGGTGGAACAGGATCTTCAGCATACCTTGCGGCTCACCGGCGATCTGCGCCCGCGCCATGCTCTTGAAGAACGCCTTGCCCACTTCGTAAGGCACCTTGGCCTGGGTCAGCTCCTGCTCGTTCTTGCCGATCGAGCTGATCTCCGGAATGGTGTAGATGCCGGTCGGCACGTCGTTGACGAAGCGCCAGCTGCCATTGTCGACAATGCTGCCGGCGGCCGAACGGCCCTGGTCGTGGGCGGCACTGGCCAGGCTCGGCCAGCCGATCACGTCACCGGCACCGTAGATGTTCGGTACGCAAGTGCGGTAGTTCTCGTCGACTTCGATCTGGCCACGGCTGTTGACCTTCACGCCGATGTTTTCCAGGCCCAGGGTGTCGGTGTTGCCGGTACGGCCGTTACACCAGAGCAAGGCGTCGGCCTTGATCTTCTTGCCGGACTTGAGGTGCAGGATCACGCCATTGTCGACGCCTTCGACGCGGTCATAGTCTTCGTTATGGCGCACGGTGATGTTGTTGTTGCTGAAGTGATAGCTCAGGGCCTGGGAGATTTCCGAGTCCAGGAAGCTCAGCAACTGACCACGGTTATCCACCAGCTCCACCAGCACACCCAGGCCGCTGAAGATCGAGGCGTATTCGCAACCGATCACCCCGGCGCCGTAGACGATCAGTTTGCGCGGGGTGTGGCCCAGGCTCAGGATGGTGTCGCTATCGTAGATGCGCGCGTGGTTGAAATCGATGTCGGCCGGGCGATACGGGCGTGAACCGGTGGCGATGATGATGTGCTTGGCCACCAGTTTCTCGACCACACCATTGCCGCAGACCACTTCAACCGTCTGCTCATCGGCGAAGCTGCCGGTGCCGAAGAACACGTCGACACGATTGCGGGCGTAGTAACCGGTGCGCGAGGCCACCTGCTTGGAGATCACCTTCTCGGCACTCTTGAGCACGTCCGGGAAGGAGAACCAGCGCGGCTCGCCGATGGCCCGGAACATCGGGTTGGTGTTGAACTGCATGATCTGCCGGACCGAGTGACGCAAGGCCTTGGACGGGATGGTACCCAAGTGGGTGCAGTTGCCGCCGACCTGCCGACGGCTGTCGACCATCGCCACCTTGCGCCCTGCCTTGGCCGCGTTCATTGCCGCGCCTTCCCCTGCCGGGCCGGAGCCCAGTACCACCACGTCGTAGTTGTAGACAGCCATGCGTACTCCTCAGAACAGGCCGTGGCGCCTCACTTGGCACCGACGGCTAAATCATGCCGGCCTGCGGCATGAAGGAACAATTTGGGGCCGGTTCACGAGCCCGGCCACAGTCTATAGAAGCGTCAACGCCGCGCACATTACCCCTTGGTCGCGTCGTAGGCTAGTTTTGCCTGCGCTATTTCGCCACAGGTAGCCTTTCACGGCGCTGTCATCATTGCATGACCTTATCTCAAGTTCGCCTGAATCAATGTGGCGAGGGAGCTTGCTCCCGCTTGAGTGCGAAGCGCTCAAAAAAGAGGGTTGCTGCGCAACCCAGCGGGAGCAAGCTCCCTCGCCACGGATTATTTACGCCCTAAGCGAACAACATTGCTGACATCACTGGTTTGTTCCACGAATGATCCGTTCAAACACATCGTTGGTGCGGGTGACAAAACGATTGCCATCGCGCACCACGAAAAATACCCCGATACCGTGCTTTTCGGCATAGTCCCAACCCCGTTCAGGCCCGAGAATCAACAACAGCGTCGACAGTCCATCGGCCATCAACGCCGAAGGATGAATCACTGTGACCGACGCGAGGTTGTGTAGGACTGGTGTACCGGTGCGCGCATCAAACGTGTGGGAATAACGCCTGCCACCCTGTTGGAAATATTTGCGGTAGTCACCCGAGGTGGAAACCCCGTAGCCATTGACCTCAATGACACGCTCGGCCACTTGCCGATCATCCCGGGGTTCTTCCAGGGCGATACGCCAGGCCGAGCCATCGGGTTTGCGCCCGACGGCCTTGAGCTCACCGGTGGCTTCGGCCAGGTAACTGTCGACGCCCAAGGCCTGGAGCCTGGCGGCGATGCGGTCGACGGTATAGCCCGCGGCGATACTGTTGAAGTCGACCTCCACCGCGGCGTCCTTGCACAACCGGTCGCCCTCAATACGCAAATGACCGTGACCGACACGCTGGCGCACCAAGGCCAACGCCTCGGTACTCGGCACTTGTTCTTCCCGGGACTGGGGCCCGAAGCCCCACAGGTTCAGCAACGGCTCCACGGTCAGGTCGAAAGAGCCATCGCTTTGAACCGACAACTGCTCGCCCACGCGGATCAACTCCAGGATCGGGCCAGGCATGATCTGACAGCTATTGGCCGGCAACACATTGAAACGTTCGACGTCCGAGTCGCTGCGATAGGTCGAGAATTGCCGATCCACTTCGGCAAGGATGTTTTCCACCTCGGCCTGAACCTTTTTCGGACCCGGCCCGGCGGAATGCCTGACGTACTGAATGGAATAATGACTGCCCATGGTCGGCCCATCGAAGCGTTCCAGCGTGTCGCCGTTGCCGCAACCGGACAACACGCCGGCCAGCACCACAAGCCCAATCCATCGTCCAGTTAACAAATCTTCATCTCCCCTCAAAACCGCGCCGGCCATTATGGGCTTCAGCGCACGCAAAAACCTGTGGGGGCCGATGGAACCTTGTGGGAGCAAAGCTTGCTCGCGATGAACGATGACACGGTCTCGCAGTTAAACCGTGTCGACTGCATCGCGAGCAAGCTTTGCTCCCACAGGTTCCCACAAGGCTTCCACTGGGATACGGCGCTTTCATACAAGATTGTCAGAGTGAGTACCTACACATGCCTTCCAATACGAGCAACGGCAAGGCGATTTTTCGCGTTGTCAGCGGCAACTTCCTGGAGATGTTCGACTTCATGGTCTACGGCTTCTACGCCACGGCCATCGCCAAGACGTTCTTCCCCGCCGACAGTGCGTTCGCCTCGCTGATGCTGTCCCTGGCCACGTTTGGTGCAGGGTTCTTGATGCGCCCCCTCGGGGCGATTTTTCTCGGCGCCTACATCGACCGCCACGGACGCCGCAAAGGCTTGATCATCACCCTGATGCTGATGGCCATGGGTACCATACTGATCGCCTGCGTACCGGGCTACGCAGTCCTCGGCGTGGCGGCCCCCTTGCTGGTCCTGCTGGGCCGCTTGCTGCAAGGCTTCTCCGCTGGCGTGGAACTCGGAGGCGTATCGGTTTACCTGGCGGAAATTTCCACGCCGGGGCGCAAGGGTTTCTTTGTCAGTTGGCAATCGGCCAGCCAGCAGGCTGCCGTGGTGTTTGCCGGCCTGTTGGGGGTTGGCCTCAATCACTGGCTGAGTCCCCAGGAGATGGGCGACTGGGGCTGGCGCGTACCGTTCCTGGTGGGTTGCATGATTGTGCCGGCAATATTCATGATCCGTCGTTCACTGGAGGAAACACCTGAGTTCCAGGCGAGAAAACATCGTCCTAGCCTGTCGGAAATTGTCCGCTCCATCGGTCAGAACTTCGGCATCGTCTTGGCTGGCATGGCGCTGGTGGTGATGACCACCGTATCGTTCTACCTGATCACCGCTTACACACCGACCTTCGGCAAGGCCGAGCTGAACCTGTCGGACCTGGATGCACTGCTGGTCACGGTGTGCATCGGCTTGTCGAATTTCTTCTGGCTGCCGGTGATGGGGGCGTTTTCCGACAAGATCGGACGCAAACCCCTGTTGCTCGGTGCGACTGTCCTGGCGATCCTGACGGCCTATCCGGCACTGTCCTGGCTGGTGGCGAACCCCAGCTTCAGCCATT
Organism: Pseudomonas sp. FP2300; assembly: GCF_030687595.1. Lineage (NCBI taxonomy): Bacteria > Pseudomonadati > Pseudomonadota > Gammaproteobacteria > Pseudomonadales > Pseudomonadaceae > Pseudomonas > Pseudomonas sp. FP2300. The sequence continues at coordinate 2,159,080 of NZ_CP117440.1, read as the reverse complement.
TGCTGATCGTCGAGCTGTGGTTGTCGTTCCTGTATGGATCCTACAACGGCGCCATGGTCGTGGCCTTGACGGAAATCATGCCGGTCGAGGTGCGCACCACCGGTTTCTCCCTGGCATACAGCCTGGCGACAGCGACGTTCGGCGGGTTTACTCCGGCGGCCTGTACCTACCTGATTCATGTGCTCGACAACAAGGCTGCACCGGGGATATGGCTCAGTGGCGCGGCGGTGCTGGGGTTGATTGCGACCCTGGTGCTGTTCAAGGGCAATCGGCATGAACTGCGCACTGAACAAGCCTCGATAGTCGGCGGCGCCTGAAAAATCGTCATCGCGAGCAGGCTCGCTCCCACATTTGATCACATACATCAGCAACAACTCGGTCAACTGTGGGAGCGAGCCTGCTCGCGATGAGGCCAGCCCAGCCAACACAAAACCTGCAGACAAAAAAACGCCCCGACAAGTCGGGGCGTTTTCACAAGCGGCTAAGGCTTAGCGCGGGAACGCTGGCGGGTTGACCCCGGCCATGTCTTCCATCACGCGAACCACCTGGCAGCTGTAACCGAATTCGTTGTCGTACCAGACGTACAGGACAACGCGGTTGTCTTGGCTGATGGTGGCTTCAGCATCCACGACACCGGCGTGGCGCGAGCCCACGAAGTCGGTGGAGACCACTTCCTGGGAATTGACGAAGTCGATCTGCTTATGCAGCTCGGAGTGCAGCGCCATGTAGCGCAGGTACTCGTTCATCTCTTCACGGGTGGCGGCTTTCTCAAGGTTCAGGTTGAGAATGGCCATCGACACGTTCGGCGTCGGCACGCGGATCGCATTGCCGGTCAGCTTGCCGGCCAGTTCAGGCAGGGCCTTGGCGGCGGCGGTGGCGGCACCGGTCTCGGTGATGACCATGTTCAGCGCGGCGCTGCGACCACGGCGGTCGCCCTTGTGGAAGTTATCGATCAGGTTCTGGTCGTTGGTGTACGAGTGAACCGTTTCAACGTGACCGTTGACGATGCCGAACTTGTCGTTCACAGCCTTGAGCACCGGCACGATGGCGTTGGTGGTGCAAGAGGCGGCGGAGACGATCTTGTCGTCAGCGGTGATGTCGCCGTGGTTGATGCCGTGGACGATGTTCTTCAGCTTGCCCTTGCCAGGCGCGGTCAGGACAACGCGGTCGATACCCGGGCAGGCCAGGTGCTGGCCCAGGCCATCGGCGTCACGCCATACGCCGGTGTTGTCCACCAGCAGTGCGTCCTTGATACCGTACTGGGTGTAGTCCACCTCGGTCGGGTTCTTCGCGTAGATCACCTGGATCAGGTTGCCGTTGGCGGTGATGGTGTTGTTTTCTTCGTCGATGGTGATGGTGCCGTTGAACGAACCATGGACCGAATCGCGACGCAGCAGGCTGGCACGCTTGGTCAGGTCGTTCTCGGCGCCCTTGCGCACCACGATGGCACGCAGGCGCAGGCCGTCGCCACCACCGGTTTTTTCGATCAGGATGCGCGCCAGCAGACGGCCGATACGACCGAAGCCGTACAGGACCACGTCGGTGCCTTTGCGAGCCGAAACGTTCTGCTGGCCAACCACATCAGCCAACTCTTCACGAACGAACTGCTCGGCGCTACGGCCGTTGCCTTCGTTGCGGAACTTGAACGCCAACTTGCCCAGATCCACCGAAGCCGCGCCGAGCTTGAGCTCGCTCATGGCTTTGAGCAGAGGGAATGTTTCGTGGACGGAGAGTTCGCTGTCGTCGGAAGAACGGTGGCGAGCAAAGCGGTGGGCTTTGAGGATCGCGATGACAGACTGGTTGATCAGGCTGCGGCCATAGATCGAGCTCACCACGCTGTTATTGCGGTAGAGCTGACCGATGAGAGGGATCATCGCTTCTGCGAGAGCTTCACGATCAATCCATTCACCAAGACACTGGTCGGGCTTCTGAGTCACGGTAACCTTCCACATGTAGGGGCTGAAAAAAGGGGCTACATTATGCCGCCGAGTCCTCGGCTGAGCAATGCGCGCCTGTCGCACCGTGGTTTTCCTGTCTGCCTGGGTAGTCTGCGACTGACAGCAGCCCCCTTCCCCCGCTACAATTGCCGACTTTGTCGCAACGCTGGAGCTCAACCTTCCGTGCCCGTTCTGCGTCTTCCGCTTCTCCCTGCCGCGGCAGGTAAACAGCACTGGGGCAACCTGCCCCGTGCCGCCCTGAGCCTGGCCATCGCCGAGGCTGCCAGCGCTGCAAAGCGTTTCACCCTGCTGCTGACCGCCGACAGCCAAAGCGCCGAGCGGCTGGAACAGGAGCTGAGTTTCTTCGCTCCGGATTTGCCGGTCTTGCATTTCCCGGACTGGGAAACCCTGCCCTACGATCTGTTTTCGCCACACCAGGACATCATTTCCCAGCGAATCGCCAGCCTTTATCGGCTGCCGGAGCTCAGTCATGGCGTTTTGGTAGTGCCGATCACCACGGCCCTACATCGCCTGGCACCGACCCAGTTCCTGCTCGGTAGCAGCCTGGTGCTGGACATCGGCCAGAAGCTCGATGTCGAGCAAATGCGCACCCGCCTCGAGGCCAGTGGCTACCGCTGCGTCGACACGGTGTACGAGCACGGCGAGTTCGCGGTACGCGGCGCCTTGATCGATCTGTTCCCGATGGGCAGCAAGCTGCCTTATCGCATCGACCTGTTCGATGACGAAATCGAGACCCTGCGCACCTTCGATCCGGAAAACCAGCGCTCCATCGACAAAGTGCAGTCGATCCGCCTGTTGCCGGCCAAGGAATTCCCGCTACAGAAGGAAGCCGTGACCCGCTTCAAGGCACGCTTTCGCGAGCGCTTCGATGTGGATTTCCGCCGCTGCCCGATTTTCCAGGACCTGAGCAGCGGGATTACTCCCGCCGGCATCGAGTACTACTTGCCACTGTTTTTCGAAGAAACCTCCACCCTGTTCGATTACCTGCCCCAGGACACCCAGGTGTTCTCCCTGCCGGGCATCGAGCAAGCAGCGGAAAACTTCTGGAACGACGTGCGCAACCGCTACGAAGAGCGTCGCGTCGATCCTTCCCGGCCTTTATTGCCGCCAGCCGAGCTGTTCCTGCCGGTGGAAGACTGTTTTGCCCGCCTCAAGAGCTGGCCGCGGGTGGTGGCGAGCCAGCAGGACGTGGAGACCGGTGTCGGTCGTGAACGCTTCCCGGCCAAAGCGTTGCCGGACCTGGCCATCGAAGCCAAGGCCACGCAGCCACTGGCGGCGCTGGCTGGCTTTCTCGACACATTCCCCGGTCGCGTATTGTTCACCGCCGAAACCGCGGGTCGTCGCGAAGTGCTGTTGGAGCTGCTTGAACGCCTGAGGCTGCGACCGAAGACGGTGGACAACTGGCCGGACTTCGTCGCCGGCAAGGATCGCCTGGCGATTACCATCGCCCCGCTGGACGAAGGACTGGTACTCGATGACCCCGCCCTCGCGCTGGTCGCCGAAAGCCCGTTGTTCGGCCAGCGCGTCATGCAACGTCGCCGTCGCGAGAAACGCGCCGACGCCGCCAACGACGCCGTCATCAAGAACCTCACAGAACTTCGCGAAGGTGCGCCCGTGGTGCACATCGACCACGGCGTGGGCCGCTACCTGGGCCTGGCGACCCTGGAGATCGACAATCAGGCCGCTGAATTCCTCACACTGGAATACGCCGAGGGCGCCAAGCTCTATGTGCCGGTGGCGAACCTGCACCTGATCGCCCGCTACACTGGCAGCGACGACGCCCTGGCCCCACTGCATCGCCTGGGCTCGGAAACCTGGCAGAAAGCCAAGCGCAAGGCGGCCGAACAGGTGCGCGACGTGGCCGCCGAACTGCTGGACATCTACGCCCGGCGCGCAGCTCGTGAGGGCTATGCCTTCGCCGATCCGAAAGCCGACTACGAAACCTTCAGCGCCGGTTTCCCGTTCGAAGAAACCGTCGACCAGCAGACCACCATCGAAGCGGTGCGCGCCGACATGCTCGCGCCCAAGCCCATGGACCGGCTGGTGTGTGGCGACGTCGGCTTCGGCAAGACCGAAGTGGCGATGCGCGCCGCGTTCATCGCCGTGCACGGTGGCAAGCAGGTGGCGATCCTGGTGCCGACCACCCTGCTCGCCCAGCAGCACTACAACAGTTTCCGCGACCGCTTCGCCGACTGGCCGGTGACCGTGGAAGTCATGAGCCGTTTCAAATCCACCAAGGAAGTGAATGCCGCCGTGGCCGACCTGGCCGAAGGCAAGATCGACATCGTCATCGGCACGCACAAGCTGCTGCTGGACGACGTGAAGATCAAAAACCTGGGGCTGGTGATCATCGACGAGGAGCACCGCTTTGGTGTGCGCCAGAAAGAGCAGCTCAAGGCCCTGCGCAGCGAAGTCGACATCCTGACCCTGACGGCCACGCCGATCCCACGCACATTGAACATGGCCGTGTCGGGCATGCGCGACCTGTCGATCATCGCCACGCCGCCGGCCCGGCGCCTGTCAGTGCGCACGTTCGTGATGGAGCAGAACAAAAGCACGGTCAAGGAAGCCTTGCTGCGTGAGCTGCTGCGTGGCGGCCAGGTCTATTACCTGCACAACGACGTGAAGACCATCGAGAAATGCGCCGCCGACCTGGCCGAACTGGTGCCGGAAGCCCGTATCGGCATCGGCCACGGGCAGATGCGCGAACGCGAACTCGAGCAGGTGATGAGCGACTTCTACCACAAGCGCTTCAATGTGCTGATCGCCTCGACCATCATCGAGACCGGCATCGACGTGCCGAGCGCCAACACCATCATCATCGAGCGCGCCGACAAATTCGGCCTGGCCCAGTTGCACCAGCTGCGCGGCCGGGTCGGGCGTAGCCACCACCAGGCCTATGCCTACCTGTTGACCCCGCCACGCCAGCAGATCACCCCGGATGCGGAAAAGCGCCTGGAAGCCATCGCCAATACCCAAGACCTCGGCGCCGGTTTCGTGCTGGCCACCAACGACCTGGAAATCCGTGGCGCCGGCGAATTGCTCGGCGACGGCCAGAGCGGCCAGATCCAGGCCGTCGGTTTCACCCTGTACATGGAAATGCTCGAACGGGCGGTCAAGTCGATCCGCAAGGGTGAACAGCCGAACCTCGACCAACCCCTGGGCGGCGGGCCGGAAATCAACCTGCGGGTGCCGGCGCTGATTCCGGAAGACTACCTGCCGGACGTCCACGCACGGCTGATTCTCTACAAACGCATCGCCTCGGCCAGCGACGAGGAAGGCCTCAAGGACCTGCAAGTGGAGATGATCGACCGCTTCGGCCTGTTGCCGGGACCGACCAAGAACCTGGTGCGCACCACGCTGCTCAAGCTCAAGGCCGAACAGCTGGGCATCAAGAAGGTCGATGGCGGCCCCAACGGTGGCCGGATCGAGTTCGAGGCCCAGACGCCGGTCGACCCACTGGTGCTGATCAAGCTGATCCAGGGCCAACCCAAACGCTACAAGTTCGAAGGCGCCACGATGTTCAAGTTCATGGTGCCCATGGAACGCCCGGAAGAGCGTTTCAATACCGTAGAAGCGCTGTTCGAGCGCCTCACTCCGACCACTGCTTGAAGGACGCCACATGCGCCTGTTTCGCTCACTGACCTTGTTGTTGACCCTGGTCGCCCCCCTGGCGTTTGCCGACGACCTGTATCAGGTTGAAATGATCCTGGTGCGCCAGAACGCCGAGCCGGCGATCATCAGTCGCGCCGCACCGGAAGACTGGGACGCCGGCGCGCAACGCCTGGGTGCCGATAGCCAGCGTACACCGGCCCTGGGCAACATCGTCGAGAAACTCAACGCCAGCGGCCAATACACGGTATTGATGCACAAGGCCTGGCAACAGACCCTCGGTGAACAGGGCCGCAAAGTCGCCATCAGCGACGGAGCCGAGCAGTTCGGGCAATTCCCTATCGAGGGCACCCTGGAGCTGAAACTGGGTCGTTTCACCGACGTGGATGCCGATTTCTGGGTCAACCAGATCAACACCAATGGCCTGGTCACCGCCAGCGAGCGCCTCAAGCAACAGAGCCATACCAAGAATGGCCAACTGAACTTCCTCGACAACGGTCATCTCGGCCTGTTGATCAAGATCACCTCGCTGACCGCGCCCGTGCCACGGCAGGCACCTGAAGTCATTCCGGACTGATTGGCGCGCCTATGCCCTCGCCCCTGAGCAAACCCCTGGCACCTTCCTGGGTCAATCGATTCAAGGAACAAAGCCTGGAGCGCGGGCGCCGTTATGCGCTGGAAAACCGCGTCAGGATCGTCGAGGCCGGCGACAGCACCATCACCGCCAGTTGCGAAGGCTCTGGCGGCAACGTCTACCGTCAGACCATTCGCCTTAAAGAGTCAGCCAAGGGCGCGCTGATTCTGCTCGAAGCCGCTTGCTCCTGCCCGGTGCGTATCAACTGCAAGCATTGCGCGGCAGTGTTGCTGCAAGTCCAGGAAACCCTGGCCTACCCGGCCGCCGAAAAAGACGCGCAGTTGCTGGAGAAACTCCAGGCGGTGCTGGACAACCGCAGCCCCAAGGCCCCGCCGCAAGTGCTGGTGGATAACGTGCAGCCGGTACCGCGGCTGTGGCTGGCCAGCATCGAGTTCAGCGCCTTCGAGCCACGCAACGGCAAGATGCAACGCTACATCCAACACCGCGCGGCCCTGTCCTTCAGTTACCTGGACGAATACGTCAGCGGCCAGCGCAACACCGACGTGCTGATTCGCCAGGAAACCCAGACGCTGCGGATAAAACGCCACACCGATGTGGAGCAGTCCTACCGCGAACAGCTGCGAATCCTCGGTTTCAAGGTCGCGACCCGACAAAGCAAGGCCTTGCCGGAAAGCGCCGGGGAACTGTACGAGATGGTCAACGACAGCGCCTGGTTGACCTTCACCCTCAACGACCTGCCGAAACTCCGTAGCCAGGGCTGGGAATTGCAGATCGACGAGGACTTCGGCTTCGACCTGACGGCGGTGGACGAGTGGTACGCCACTGTCGAGGAAACGCCGGAGCGGGACTGGTTCGACCTGGAACTGGGGATCATCGTCAACGGTGAGCGCCTGAGCCTGTTGCCGATCCTGCTGAACCTGATGCGTTCGCACATCGAACTGTTCAACCCGGAACGCCTGGCCCGGCGCCGTGACGACGAACTGATCCTGGTCAACCTGCCCAACCGCCCGAACTCGGAGTTCGGCCCACAGCAAGTGGCGCTGCCCTACGGCCGGCTGAAACCGGTGCTGGCGACCCTGGGCGAGTTTTACCTGCAAGAACCCGGCACCACCAAACTGCGCCTCAACAGTGCGGACGCCTTGCGCCTGAACCCACTGCAGGACATGCCGCTGACCTGGGAAGGTGGCGAACACATTCGCGGCCTGGCCCAACGCCTGCGGGATATCAAGGATTACACCGCCACCGCGCCAGAAGGCCTGAACGCGACACTGCGGCCTTATCAGCTCGAAGGCTTGAGCTGGATGCAATCGCTGCGCCAGCTGGAAGTCGGCGGTATTCTCGCGGACGACATGGGTCTGGGCAAAACCCTACAGACTCTGGCGCACATTCTCAGCGAAAAGAACGCCGGACGCCTCGACCGACCGTGCATGGTGGTCATGCCCACCAGCCTGATTCCCAACTGGCTCGACGAAGCGTCCCACTTCACGCCGCAACTCAAGGTGCTGGCGCTTTATGGGGCCGGGCGCAAAAAACACTTCGACCGACTGGCCGACTACGACCTGATCCTGACCACCTATGCGCTGCTGCCCAAGGATGTCGAACGTCTCGCCGCGCAGCCATTGCACGTGCTGATTCTCGATGAAGCCCAGTACATCAAGAACCCCACCAGCAAAGCCGCCCAGGCCGCCCGCGAGCTCAACGCCCGCCAGCGGTTGTGCCTCTCCGGTACACCACTGGAGAATCACCTGGGCGAATTGTGGTCGCTGTTCCACTTCCTGCTGCCGGGGTGGCTTGGGGACGTCAAGAGCTTCAACCGTGATTACCGTGTGCCTATCGAAAAACGTGGCAGCGATGTCAGACTCCAGCACCTCAACGGTCGGATAAAACCTTTCCTGTTGCGCCGGACCAAGGAACAAGTGGCGACGGAACTGCCACCCAAGACCGAGATCATCCATTGGGTCGAACTCAGCGATGCCCAGCGGGACGTCTACGAAACCATGCGCCTGGCGATGGACAAGAAAGTCCGTGACGAGATCACCCGCAAAGGCGTGGCCCGCAGCCAGATCATCATTCTTGAAGCGCTGCTCAAGCTGCGCCAGGTGTGTTGCGATCTACGCCTGATCAACGACGCCGCCCTGCCTGCCCGAGGCAGCACCTCGGGCAAGCTCGACAGCCTGATGGAAATGCTCGAAGAGTTGTTTGAAGAAGGCCGTCGGGTGCTGCTGTTTTCTCAGTTCACGTCCATGTTGGCGCTGATCGAAGATGAGCTGAAAAAGCGCGGGGTCGATTACGCGATCCTGACGGGTCAGACCCGGGACCGACGCACGCCGGTCAAAGAATTCCAGAGCGGCAAGCGTCAGATCTTTCTGATCAGCCTGAAGGCCGGGGGTGTAGGCCTGAACCTGACCGAGGCCGACACGGTGATTCACTACGACCCGTGGTGGAACCCCGCCACCGAAAACCAGGCGACCGACCGTGCCTACCGTATCGGCCAGGAAAAACCAGTGTTCGTCTACAAGCTGATTGCCCGAGGCACGGTGGAAGAGAAAATCCAGCTGCTGCAAAAGGAAAAATCCGACCTCGCGGCCGGCGTGCTGGACGGACGCGTGGCCGGGGATTGGAAATTGCAGAGCGACGATATCGAAGCGTTGTTCGCGCCGCTGCCGGAAAAACTGGAAAAGCGCTGATCCACAGCGCTCCCCCATTGCTTAGCGCTAGTCGATCAGTTGGGCAGCTCTCAACGCGCCCAGTGCCGCCAGCCAGCGCGGGTCCTGGCGGTATTCAGTGGAGGCATAGGCCTGGCCGCGCATGCGGGCGATCCGCGCCGAAGGCTTGACCTTCAGGCGTTGGGCGGCGCTCAAGGCCAGCTCCGCGGCAGCGCGGTCATTGCACACAAGGCCCATGTCGCAACCCGCCGTCAACGCTGCCTCGATACGACTGGCAGCATCGCCGACCACATGAGCTCCAGCCATCGACAGGTCATCACTGAAGATCACACCCTCGAATTGCAACTCCCCGCGCAGGATGTCCTGCAACCAGCGACGGGAAAATCCGGCTGGATTGGCGTCAACCTGAGGATAAATGACATGGGCAGGCATGACCGCCGCAAGCTGCTTGCTCAGCTTGGCGAACGGCACCAGGTCGTTGGTGCGAATCTGCTCGAGACTGCGCTCATCGTTGGGAATAGCCACGTGGGAATCGGCCTCGGCCCAGCCATGCCCCGGGAAGTGCTTGCCGGTGGCCGCCATCCCCGCGGCGCTCATGCCACGGATGAAGGCACCGGCCAGCAACGCCGCGCGCTCGGGGTCGCCTTCAAAGGAACGACTGCCGACGACGGCGCTGCGCTGGTAATCGAGGTCCAGCACCGGGGCAAAACTCAAGTCGAGACCGACCGCCAGCACTTCGGTAGCCATGATCCAGCCACACTGCTCGGCCAGGTATTCGGCATTCGGGTTGTCGGCTATCGCCCGCATCGCCGGTAACCGCACAAACCCCTGGCGCAGGCGCTGCACGCGACCCCCCTCCTGATCGACCGCCAGCAAAAGGTCGGGACGGATGGCACGGATCGAGGCGCTCAATTCGCGCACCTGTCGTGGATGTTCGATGTTGCGCGCGAAAATAATCAGGCCACCCACTTCGGGCTGGCGCAACAGGTGGCGATCTTCGGCCGTCAGCCAGGTACCGGCGACATCCACCATCAACGAGCCTTGCAGGCCAGCAGTCATAGTATTTCCTTAATAACGATGAACCCCACAGGCACGACCGTGCCGCCGGGCTGCAGGGCCGGCAGGCAACGATTGTGGAATAAAATACAAAGCAGGTTCGAAACGAGAGTCGGCATGGGCGGCTAGCTTAGCGGATGTAGGCTACCGCGCCCACCCGTCAAGCCTTGGCCAACACCGGGGCCGGGGCCGATTTGCTGCGAGGGCGTAATTGTGCGGCAGCCATGGCCTCATCGGTGACACCGCTTTCGGCACGCATGCCGGCCGCCAGGAACGGCACCATCAGGCGCATCACCTGCTCGATCGACGTGTTCACGCCAAAATCGGTTTCAGCGATGGCTCGCAATGCCTTGATACCGGACATGCTGAACGCTGCAGCACCGAGCATGAAGTGCACCCGCCAGAACAACTCGATCGGCGGAATGCGCGGCGCGGCCTCATTGACCAGCAGCATGTAGCGGCGGAACACCTTGCCGTACATGTCTTCCAGATAACGCCGCAAGTGGCCCTGGCTCTGGCTGAACGCCAAGCCTAGCAAACGCATGAAAATGGAAAGATCGTTACCACTGCGTGGCTGCACGGCAAGCGCTTGCTCGACCAGCATTTCCAGCAGTTCTTCCAGGGTCGGCTTGACGTCAGGCTTGGCCTGGCGCCGCTCCAGCTCGCGATCGAGGCTGAGGCAGAAAGGCCCGAGGAAACGCGAGAAAACCGCCTGGATAAGGGCTTTTTTCGAACCGAAGTGATAGTTCACCGCTGCCAGGTTCACCCCGGCCTTGCTGGTGATCAGACGCAACGAGGTTTCAGCGAAACCTTTTTCCGCGAACAACTGCTCGGCAGCATCGAGAATGCGTTCAACGGTTTCCGACTGGGCCATGGTTACTCCGCCTGACAAACACTTGTTTGAAACATACGTTTCAGCCCATGGGTTGTCAAGCCTGCCGGGGCGTTTTGCGAACGCCCGGTCACGTATTTAACCACACCTTTTCACGGGTGGTAGCCATGACGCGTTCAACAGTCCGACCGACCGTCCAGCGGCCTGTGAAAAAAGGAGGATTGCCAAGCGGCGTCCACTGTATATAATCCCAGTCACTGTATAAAAAGACAGAGCGATCAATATGCTAAAGCTGACGCCACGCCAAGCAGAGATTCTGGCCTTCATCAAACGCTGCCTCGAAGACAACGGCTACCCGCCAACCCGTGCGGAAATCGCCCAGGAACTGGGTTTCAAGTCGCCCAACGCGGCTGAAGAACACCTCAAGGCGCTGGCGCGCAAGGGTGCGATCGAAATGACCCCGGGCGCATCCCGTGGCATTCGCATCCCCGGCTTCGAAGCCAAGGCCGACGAAACCACCTTGCCAATCATCGGCCGGGTGGCGGCAGGCGCACCGATCCTTGCCCAACAGCATGTCGAGGAATCCTGCAACATCAATCCTTCGTTCTTCCATCCTCGGGCCGATTACCTGCTTCGTGTACACGGCATGAGCATGAAGGACATCGGCATCTTCGACGGTGACCTCCTGGCCGTCCACACCACCCGCGAAGCCCGCAATGGCCAGATCGTAGTGGCGCGAATTGGCGACGAAGTGACCGTCAAGCGCTTCAAGCGCGACGGCAGCAAGGTCTGGCTCATCGCCGAGAACCCTGAGTTCGCGCCCATCGAAGTGAACCTGAAAGATCAGGATCTGGTCATCGAAGGCTTGAGTGTCGGCGTCATTCGCCGCTAAAGGAGGCTTTATGCAGTTCCCTCACACACCACAACACACACAACTTCCGCTGTTCGAGGCATTCATGGCTCAACCGCTGGTTCCAGTCCTGAAAGAGGTCATCGAGTCGCCGTGGAGCGTCGAGCCCGAGGCTTTCAGCGAACTGTCGTTACGTGGTGCGGCTGGAAACTGCCTGAACCTGTTGGCGCCGATTCTGCGGGAACTCAGCCAGGACCAGGACGCTCGCTGGTTGACGCTGATCGCGCCGCCGGCCAGCGTTACCCAGGCCTGGCTGCGGGATGCCGGCCTGAACCGCGAACGCATTCTACTGTTGCAGCCGCGAGGCACCCAAAGCGCCCAACAGTTGACCTGCGAAGCATTGCGCCTGGGCCGTAGCCACACCGTGGTCAGTTGGCTCAATCCACTGACCACGACCGCACGGCAACAGTTGATCAGCGCCGCCCGTATTGGGGACGCACAAAGTCTGAATATTCGATTGGGTTAAAACAAACGCGGGGCTTCTCCAAGACAGAGAAGCCGGCCAGTCATACTATTCAAAAAAGCCGACAGGCGGGATCAATGAAGAACCCGCGGCCCCTCTTCCTTGTTGAATTCGCCTTCAACCAGGCGACCTGCCATCTGGACGCCCACGCTCAGCATCGCCTTGGCGACTTCGACGTGTTGCCCCTGGAGGAATACCTTGGCATCTTCGGAGAAGTTCAGGGTAACCAGAGACCCCTCGTCCTCAGCCCTGCGCAGCTCGATGCGGCCATCAGGAAGTTCGACAATTTCTAGAAAGGACGTTGGCATAAAAGTCTGTTCTCCACGAAAGGCGAGGATTATATAGTCATCGGCCAGGCTCCGCTCGGGATCTTGACCAAGCGTCATCAACGAGCGTAACGGGCCGTGGGGAAACTCAGCACTCGTTCAACCCTTCACGAAAGCGTATCGCCAGGCTCTTGAGGTTCTGGCGCCAGCTCTCCAGCTCCTCCCGGCTCAACTCCTGCTCAGGTTCTTGCTCATCCAGATTGACCGCCACGATCAACGGCTGGGTCACGTCCCCCTTGGGCTTGCGCGGGGCCCGGGGCGGCTCGAACAGCGCCGCATGGGCCGCCAATAGCTTCGCCAGCCAGGTTTCCGGATTGTGCGCCAGCTCGACCATTTCGGCCAATTCCGGAATAGCGATGGTTTCCAGCACCTCGCGGGTCAACAACAACTCGGCCCGCGACGCGTTCGCTTGCGGCAGGCGATAGAAACCGGCGATTTCATGGCACAACCCCAACAGCGCACCGTAAAGGTGAAACAGCGCGGATTCGCGTCCTGCCTGGAGCAACGCCGGGGAATTCATCGCACGCCCATCCTCGGCCCTGGTGAGCGCTTCAAGCGACAGACCGGCGAAATAAATTTTCTGATTGGTGCGGGTATAGAGTTCGTGGGCCATGGTGGCGTCTCCCCAACGAAATGAAAGCTTCAAGCAAGTGGGACAGTGTCGTGGATCAACCGAGGCCACTGCAAGCCAAAAACAAAAGGCCGCATGAAAACATGCGGCCTTCTGTCACTTGGGGCTTGTTGGGGACGGCTGCGCCGTCCAGCGGGAGCAAGCTCCCTCGCCACAGCCCCCAACCTTCAGACAAGCTCCGGCGATCAGCGCTTGTCTTCCACCGTCCATTTACCGCCGTCGTAGTACGCCTTCCAACCAGTCGGCTTGCCGTCGACTTCGGTCTGCACATATTGCTCCTTGGTCTTGCGGCTGTAGCGAATGACCGCTGGACGCCCTTCCGGATCCTTCTGCGGCGCGTCACAAAGGAAATGGTACTTCGGATCGATCTCGTCCTTGTGCGGCACGATCTCCATTACCAACGGTGCACGGGTCTCACGGTTTTTCGGGAACTGGCTGGCCGCCAGGAACAGGCCGGAGGCGCCGTCGCGCAGGATGTAGGTGTCATTGACCTTCTCGCACTTGAGTTCAGGCATCTTCACCGGGTCCATCTTCGGCGGCGCCGCGTCACCGCTCTTGAGCAGTTTGCGGGTGTTCTTGCAGGTCGGATTGGTGCACCCGAAGAACTTGCCGAAACGACCGGTCTTGAGCTGCATCTCACTGCCACACTTGTCGCATTCCAGGCTCGGACCTTCGTAGCCCTTGATGCGATAAGTCCCCTCTTCAATCTCGTAGCCGGCACAGTCCGGGTTGTTGCCGCAGATGTGCAGCTTGCGCTTTTCATCCAGCAAGTAGGCATCCATTGCCGTACTGCAGATCGGGCAGCGATGCTTGCCGCGCAGCACCAGGGATTCCGACTCGCCCTCGTCGTCCGCGGCGATTTCGTCGCCCGGTACCAGGTTGACCGTCGCCTTGCAGCGCTCCTTGGGTGGCAGGCTGTAGCCCGAGCAACCGAGGAAGACACCTGTCGATGCCGTGCGAATTTGCATCGGACGCCCGCAGGTCAGGCACGGAATGTCGGTCATGACCGGCTGATTGGCCCGCATGCCATTGTCGGCGCTTTCAGCCACTTCGAGTTTTTTCTTGAAGTCGCCGTAGAACTCGTCGAGGACGTTTTTCCAGTCCCGCTCGCCCTGGGCCACATCGTCGAGGTTCTCTTCCATGCCGGCGGTGAAACCGTAGTCCATCAGGTTCGAGAAGCTCTCGGACAAACGTTCGGTAACAATGTCGCCCATCTTTTCCGAATAGAAACGACGGTTGTGCAGCGCTACATAGCCGCGATCCTGGATGGTGGAAATGATCGCCGCGTAGGTCGAAGGACGACCGATGCCGCGTTTTTCCATTTCCTTGACCAGGCTGGCTTCCGAATAACGAGCCGGTGGCTTGGTGAAGTGCTGGGTCGGATCAAGCTTGATCAGCTTCATCACGTCACCCTGGGCCATGTCCGGCAGGACGTCGTCATCCCCGGGCTTGGTGATTTGCGGCATGACGCGGGTGTAGCCGTCGAACTTCAAGATGCGGCCCTTGGCGCGCAGCTCGAAGTCGCCAGCACCGACGCTGACGGTAGTCGACAGGTATTGCGCCGGCAGCATCTGGCAGGCCAGGAATTGGCGCCAGATCAACTCGTAGAGACGCTCGGCGTCGCGCTCCATGCCCGACAGCTTGCTTGGTTCGGTATTGGCATCGGACGGACGAATCGCTTCGTGAGCCTCTTGTGCGCCTTCCTTGCTGCTGTAGACGTTCGGCGTGTCCGGCAGGTATTTCTTGCCGAACTCGCTTTCTATATAAGTGCGCGCCATCGCCACGGCATCGGCCGAGAGGTTGGTCGAGTCGGTACGCATATAAGTGATGTAGCCGGCTTCATATAGACGCTGGGCCATCATCATGGTTTTCTTCACGCCAAAACCCAGGCGGTTGCTCGCAGCCTGTTGCAGCGTGGAAGTGATGAACGGCGCCGACGGTTTGCTGCTGGTCGGCTTGTCCTCGCGCTTGACGATGCTGTAGCTGGAAGCCTTGAGCTTCTCCAGCGCAGCCATGGCCTGGGCTTCGTTGAGCGGCTTGAAGGCCTCACCCTTCTCGCGGGCCACCTCGAAACGCACGGTAGCGCCCTTGGCAGTGCCAAGGTCGGCGTGGACTTCCCAGTATTCTTCAGGGATAAACGCGCGGATCTCCCGCTCGCGCTCCACCACCAGCTTCACCGCGACCGACTGCACACGACCGGCAGACAGCCCGCGGGCGATCTTGGCCCACAACAGTGGCGAGACCATGTAGCCCACCACGCGATCGAGGAAACGACGCGCCTGCTGGGCGTTGACCCGATCGATATCCAGCTCGCCCGGCTGAGAGAAGGCTTCCTGGATGGCTTTCTTGGTGATTTCGTTGAACACCACGCGCTTGTAGCGGCTGTCGTCCCCACCGATGGCTTCGCGCAGGTGCCAGGCAATGGCTTCCCCTTCGCGGTCCAAGTCCGTTGCGAGATAGATGGTGTCAGCATCCTTGGCGAGCCGACGCAGCTCTTCGATGACCTTTTCCTTGCCTGGGAGGATCTCGTACTTGGCTTTCCAGCCATGTTCCGGATCGACCCCCATGCGTGAGACCAGCTGCTTGCGCGCCTTGTCTTTCGGCGACAGCGCCGGCGCTTCACCGGCAGCAGCCTTGCCGCGCTTGGCGGCTGGCTCCTTGCTGGCGCTAGCCGAACCGCTGGTGGGCAGGTCTCGGATATGGCCGATACTCGACTTCACCACGTATTGGTTGCCCAGATACTTGTTGATGGTCTTGGCCTTAGCCGGGGATTCCACAATGACCAGCGATTTGCCCATGGATCAGAAAATTCCTGAATTCTAAAAAGTGAAAGGCGGTTGGCGCCTGACGCGGCACCGCTATATATAGTGGCTGCAAGGTGAGGTCAAGCGCAGGGTTGCCCGCATACCGGCCTCAAGGCTTGGAAAAAATGCTCTCCTCGGCCTGCACCAAAGCAAAGCGTGGCACCTGTTCGCCGTCAACCTCGACGGACTCCTGGAACATGCTCAAGGGACGTACCCAAAAGCCGTAATCGCCATACAGGGCTTGATAGAAGACCACTTCTTCCTCGGTCTCGGAATGCCGCGCAATGCTGAATACGCGGTACTGCGGACCTTTGTAATGTTGGTAGAGCCCAGGTTGTATCGGCATGCTTTGGCCCTCACTGAAATCTTTTCAAAATAAAAACAAAAATCTTTTTTACTAAACCCGGAAAAACAAAAACCGGGGCACTTGGCCCCGGCTTCTATCGACACAACGCTTAGACGCGTTCGAAGACAGTGGCGATGCCCTGGCCGAGGCCAATGCACATGGTGGACACACCAAAGGTGCCGCCATTCTGCTTCATGACGTTGAGCAGCGTGCCGGAGATACGCGCACCGGAGCAACCGAACGGGTGACCCAGGGCGATCGCGCCGCCGTGCAGGTTAACCTTCTCGTTCATCTTGTCGAGCACTTTCAAATCTTTCAGCACTGGCAGGGCCTGTGCGGCGAAAGCTTCGTTGAGCTCGAAGAAGTCGATATCGGCAATACCCAGGCCTGCACGCTTCAAGGCTTTCTGCGTGGCCGGTACTGGACCATAGCCCATGATCGCCGGATCCACACCCGCCACGGCCATCGAACGAATCACCGCCATCGGCTGGATACCCAGGTCCTGGGCGCGCTGGGCCGACATCACGATCATGCACGAGGCACCGTCGGTGATCTGCGACGAAGTACCGGCTGTCACGGTGCCGCCCTTTGGATTGAATGCCGGCTTGAGGGCCGCCAGGCTTTCCAGGGTGGTTTCCGGACGAATGGTTTCGTCGTAGTCGAACAATTTCAGGAAACCGTTCTCGTCGTAGCCCTGCATCGGGATGATCTCATCCTTGAACTTGCCTTCCACGGTCGCCTTGTGGGCGAGCTGGTGGGAGCGCACGCCAAAGGCGTCCTGCTGCTCGCGGGTGATGCCGTGCATCTTGCCAAGCATTTCCGCGGTCAGGCCCATCATGCCCGAAGCTTTTGCCGCGTACAGCGACATGTGTGGGTTCGGGTCGACACCATGCATCATGCTCACGTGGCCCATGTGCTCGACCCCGCCGACGACGAACACGTCACCGTTGCCAGTCATGATCGCCTGGGCGGCGGTGTGCAACGCACTCATGGACGAACCGCACAGGCGGCTGACAGTCTGGCCGGCCGCCGTGTGAGGGATCTGGGTCATCAGCGAGGCCATGCGGGCGATGTTCCAGCCCTGCTCCAGGGTCTGGTTCACACAGCCCCAGATCACGTCTTCGACTTCGTTGGGGTCGACCTTGACGTTGCGCTCCAGCAGCTTGCTGATCAGGTGCGCCGACATGTCTTCGGCGCGGGTGTTGCGGTGCATGCCGCCCTTGGAGCGGCCCATCGGCGTACGACCGAAGTCGACAATCACGACGTCTCTAGGATTCAAGCTCATAAATGTTCTCTCGCTCTAGTCGTTGGGCGCTTAACCGAAGAAGCTCTGGCCGTTCTTGGCCATTTCACGCAGCTTCGCAGTCGGGTGGTACAGCGCGCCCAGATCAGCGTACTGGTCAGCCAGGGCAACGAACTCGGCCACACCGATCGAATCGATGTAGCGCAGCGCACCGCCACGGAATGGAGGGAAACCGATACCGTAGACCAGACCCATGTCGGCTTCGGCGGCGGTTTCGACAATGCCGTCTTCCAGGCAACGCACGGTTTCGAGGCACAGCGGGATCATCATCCAGTTGATGATGTCCTCGTCGGTGACTTCGCGCTGCTCGTAGACGATCGGCTTGAGCACTTCCAGTACCGACGAGTCGGCGACTTTCTTCTGCTTGCCGCGCTTGTCGGTCTCGTAGGCGTAGAAGCCCTTGCCGTTCTTCTGGCCCAGGCGCTTGGCCTCGTAGAGCACGTCGACGGCCGAACGGCGGTCGTCCTTCATGCGATCCGGGAAGCCTTCAGCCATGACGTCGCGACCGTGGTGGCCGGTGTCGATGCCGACCACGTCCATCAGGTACGCCGGGCCCATCGGCCAGCCGAATTTTTCCATGATCTTGTCGATGCGCACGAAGTCCACACCGGCGCTGACCAACTTGGCGAAACCGCCGAAGTACGGGAACAGCACACGGTTGACCAGAAAGCCCGGGCAGTCGTTGACGACGATCGGGTTCTTGCCCATTTTCTTCGCGTAGGCGACGGTGGTGGCAATCGCATGTTCGCTGGACTTCTCGCCACGGATCACTTCCACCAGCGGCATCATGTGCACCGGGTTGAAGAAGTGCATGCCGACGAAGTTTTCCGGACGCTTGAGGGCCTTGGCCAGCAGCGAAATGGAAATGGTCGAGGTGTTCGAGGCAAGGATAGTGTCCTCCTTGACCTTGTCTTCGACTTCGGCCAGTACCGCTTGCTTGACCTTCGGGTTCTCGACAACGGCTTCGACCACCAGGTCGACATGGCCGAAATCGCCATAGGACAGGGTCGGACGAATGCCATTGAGCACTTCGGCCATCTTCGCAGCGGTCATGCGACCTTTGTCGACGCGGCCGACCAGCAGCTTGGCGGCTTCGGCCAGGCCCTGCTCGATCCCGTGTTCGTTGATGTCCTTCATCAGGATCGGCGTGCCCTTGGACGCCGACTGGTAGGCGATACCGCCACCCATGATGCCGGCGCCGAGCACGGCAGCCTGCTGCACATCACTGGCGATTTCGTCGTAGGCCTTGGCCTTTTTCTTCAGTTCCTGGTCATTGAGGAACAGACCGATCAGGCTTTGCGCAGCCGAGGTCTTGGCCAGTTTGACGAAGCCTGCGGCCTCGACTTCCAGGGCCTTGTCGCGACCGAAGCTCGCGGCTTTCTGGATGGTCTTGATCGCTTCGACTGGTGCCGGGTAGTTCGGGCCTGCCTGACCGGCCACGAAACCCTTGGCGGTTTCGAAGGCCATCATTTGTTCGATGGCGTTGAGCTTGAGCTTCTCCAGCTTCGGCTGACGCTTGGCCTTGTAGTCGAACTCGCCGCTGATAGCGCGCTTGACGGTTTCAAGGGCTGCTTCCTGAAGCTTGCCAGGTTCGACCACGGCATCCACGGCGCCGACTTTCAGCGCGTCTTCAGCACGGTTTTCCTTGCCCGCGGCAATCCATTCGATGGCGTTGTCGGCACCGATCAGGCGCGGCAGGCGCACGGTTCCGCCGAAGCCCGGGTAAATGCCCAGTTTGACTTCCGGCAGGCCGATCTTGGCCGTGGTGGACATGACGCGGTAATCCGCCGCCAGGCACATTTCCAGGCCGCCACCCAGGGCGATGCCGTTGATGGCCACGACGGTCGGTACGTTGAGGTCTTCGAAGTCGCTGAAAATACGGTTGGCTTCGAGGTTGCCAGCGATCAGTTCGGCATCGGGCAGCTTGAAGTTGTCGACGAATTCGGTGATGTCGGCACCGACGATGAATACGTCCTTGCCGCTGCTGACGATCACACCCTTGATCGAAGCATCTGCCTTGATAGTGTCCACGGCCTGACGCAGTTCATTCAGGGTTAGACGGTTGAACTTGTTGACGGACTCACCCTTGAGGTCGAATTTCAGTTCGACGATGCCACTTTCAAGAGCCTTAACCGTGATGGCTTTACCTTCGTAAATCATCAACTGATCTCCACGATATGGAAGCTGAACAGTACACGTTGAACGCTGACCGCAGGTATGGCATTGACGTTTACCGTCGATGCTACGCCAATCCGCCAGGCACACCCGTCAACGCGATAGTCGGGGTCTGTAGGAGCATTCTGAAAATACAAACGCTCAATTCATACGCCCGTTTGATTTGGGTACGTCACCTTCACGGAATTTCCGACAATTGTCAATCGCCCTAAACACAGGCATGAACGCGACTTTACGGTCATTTCCGTACCGTACGGATCCGCAACACGGCCCCGCATGAGCAGCTATTCATAGAATCAATAATTAGAAAAATCGCCCTAATTCCACACATAACGGATCCAACCGACTACGCTGTCGGGTGCGCGATTGAAAATTCAGGAATGAAGGGCGTTACGAACGCACGCCCTGGCACAGCTTGATTACCGGCCTGCCTGGCCAACCCGCCCGATGAGACTGTCGGGCTTTTTTATGTCTCAGGCCAATGCCTTGAGCACATCGGCAATGGCCAGCAACACACTGGCTTCGCCCTTCTCGCCCCAGTACAAGGCAATCATTTGTCGGTCGGCTTCGACCTTGTAGACGTTGGCCGGCAATTTTTCGAAATGATTGAGCAGAGATTCATCCAGGCAGACTTCCCGCCACTGATTGACCCAGACGCCCGGCGCAGTTTGCCAGTAGCTCCAACAGGCTGGTTGGCTGCCTCGCCGAGGCCGGTGGTACTGGGCGCAGGGGTTGGGCGGCTGCTGGCCCAGCCAGTGCGGCCACTCCTGCGGCGCCAGTTGCATGGCCAGGCCCAGGCGTCGTGCTTCCATGCGCAAGGCCATGCGCCCGCTCTGTACACGGGACGGACGCAACCATGCCAGTGGACTTAACACCACCAACAGGATTGACAGCACTATCCAGACCGTCATATTCGTACTCCCCGATTCTGATGAGCCCATTGACCCAGGTCGCGTCAATGCGCTTGAAACCAGCCATACTTACCGTATCGCAATTCTCTGGAGTGCCTTCCATGTACTACAAACACGTTCTGGTCGCCGTTGACCTCACTGAAGAATGCGATCCGGTCGTCAAGCGCGCCCTCGCCCTTTGCGAAGGCCGAGACACCCAGCTGTCACTGGTGCACATCGTCGAACCGATGGCCATGGCCTTCGGCGGCGATGTGCCGATGGACCTTTCCCAGTTGCAGCAGCAGCAATTCGACCAGGCCAAGGAACGCCTTGACCGACTGATCGTGAAATACCCGGCCCTGAAGAAGGAGTTCAGCCACCTGACCTACGGCCAGCCACGCCAGGAAATCCATCACCTGGCCAAGGAACAGGGTTGCGACCTGATCGTCGTCGGCAGCCATGGCCGCCATGGCCTGGCACTGTTGCTGGGCTCGACCGCCAACGACGTACTGCATGGGGCGCCTTGCGATGTGTTGGCGGTGCACCTGGTCAAGCGCACATAACCCCATACCCTGTGGGAGCGAGCCTGTGGGAGCAAAGCTTGCTCGCGATGAAGGCATCCCGGCCTGTCGAATGACCGCGTTATCGTTCATCGCGAGCAAGCTTTGCTCCCACTGGCTCCCCCCTACAGGGGAATAGCGTTTCAAGTAAAAATCCCGGCGTCCATTGCTGAACGCCGGGATTTTTCTCAACGATGGATCAAGCGTCCAGTTCAGCCCAACGCTCGACCAGCGCGTCCAGCTCGGCCTGCAATTGCTCCAGATGCGCGATCACCTTGGCGGTTTCGGCGGCAGGTCGCTGGTAGAACCCGGTGTCGGCCATTTCGGCTTCTACCGCTGCGATCTGCTGTTCCTTCGCGTCGATATCACCCGGCAAGGCTTCCAGTTCACGCTGCAGCTTGTAGCTGAGCTTTTTCTTCGCCGGGGCCGCTGCGGCGGTAACCGGGGCTGGCTCAGCCTTGACCACGGCCGAATTCAGGTCGGCCTTGCCGGACTTGCTTTCGGTCACGCCCAAAAGACGCGGCGAGCCGCCCTGGCGCAGCCAATCCTGATAACCACCCACGTATTCGCGAACCAGGCCTTCGCCTTCGAATACCAGGGTGCTGGTAACCACGTTGTCGAGGAATGCCCGGTCGTGACTGACCATCAGCACAGTGCCGTTGAAGGTCAGCAGCACCTCTTCCAGCAACTCGAGGGTTTCCACGTCCAGGTCGTTGGTCGGTTCGTCGAGCACCAGCAGGTTCGCCGGCTTACTGAACAACTTGGCCAGCAACAGACGGGCGCGCTCACCACCGGAGAGCGCCTTGACCGGCGTGCGGGCCCGCTGGGGGCTGAACAGGAAATCGCCGAGGTAGCTCAGCACGTGGCGGCTCTGGCCGTCGATATCGATGAAATCGCGACCTTCGGCCACGTTGTCGATCACGGTCTTCTCCAGGTCCAACTGATGGCGCAACTGGTCGAAGTAGGCGACGTCGATCTTCGTGCCCTCTTCCACCTTGCCACTGGTCGGTACCAGGCCACCGAGCATCAGTTTGAGCAAGGTGGTCTTGCCGGTGCCGTTGGCGCCCAGCAGGCCGATGCGGTCGCCACGTTGCAGGACCATGGAGAAGTCCTTGACCAGGAACGGACCGCCTGGATGGGCGAAGCTGACGTTCTCCAGCACCATCACCTGCTTGCCAGACTTGTCAGCCGTTTCCAGCTGGATATTGGCCTTGCCAGTGCGTTCGCGTCGTTCGCTGCGCTCCACGCGCAAGGCCTTGAGGGCCCGTACACGGCCTTCGTTGCGGGTGCGACGGGCCTTGATGCCCTGGCGGATCCAGACTTCTTCCTGGGCCAGACGCTTGTCGAACAGCGCGTTGGCGGTCTCTTCCGCCGCCAGTACCGCTTCCTTGTGCACCAGGAAGCTGGCGTAGTCGCCGTTCCAGTCGATCAGCCCGCCGCGATCCAGCTCGAGGATACGGGTCGCCAGGTTTTGCAGGAAGGACCGGTCGTGGGTGATGAACAGCACCGCCCCCTGGAAGTCTTTCAGGGCTTCTTCAAGCCAGGCGATGGCGCCAATGTCCAGGTGGTTGGTCGGCTCGTCGAGCAGCAGCAGGTCCGGCTCGGACACCAGGGCCTGGGCCAGCAGGACGCGACGACGCCAACCGCCGGACAACTCGGCGAGGGTCTTGTCGGCCGGCAATTGCAGGCGGCTCAGGGTGCTGTCGACCAGCTGCTGCAGGCGCCAGCCATCGCGGGCTTCGAGGTCGTGCTGCACGTGCATCAACTTGTCCAGGTCGGCATCGGTGACGATGTTCTGGCTCAGGTGGTGATACTCGGCCAGCAGCGCGCCGACACCGTCCAGGCCTTCGGCAACCACGTCGAACACGGTCCGCTCGTCGGCCACCGGCAGTTCCTGGGGCAATTCGCCGATTTTCAGGCCTGGCGCGCGCCAGACCGAGCCGTCGTCGGGCTTCTGATCGCCCTTGACCAGCTTCATCATGCTGGACTTGCCAGTGCCGTTGCGGCCGATGATGCACACCCGCTCACCACGGGCGATCTGCCAGGACACCTTGTCCAACAACGGCATAGCGCCGAAAGCAAGGGACACATCGCTGAATTTGAGCAGGGTCATGAGCTTCTCCAAAAACTGGGCGCGCATTCTACCTGAGATGAGCCCTCAAGGGTCCGCCAATTTCGCCACTGAAGCACTCTGCACAACAAATGTTGCGAACTTGCGCCGACAGCCCCGCAAAGCTTTCGCCGGCTGCTGGCAAAAGGCTAAGCTACAGGCAGTTACCCTGGGTTAACCCTTGGGCTTGTCATGTTTTTTCTGCCCGGACGTATCATGCGCAGTCGCCTTTTCAGTGCTTTATCTTGTCTTTTCATCTGTGCCACTGCCTTTCAAACCGCTCAGGCGGTGGATATTTCCACCCAGCGCCAGTATTACGACGAAGCCAAGCGCGCCTTGGCCAAGGGTGATTCCGGCCCCTACTTTCGCTACAGCCAGGCCCTGCGTGATTATCCGCTGGAGCCGTACCTGGCCTATGACGAACTGACCGCCCGCCTCAAGAGCGCCAGCAACGCGGAAATCGAAAAATTCCTCGCCGAACACGGCGACCTGCCCCAGGCCAACTGGATGAAGCTGCGCTGGTTGCGTTGGCTGACCGAACGCGGCGACTGGGAAACCTTCGTCAAGTATTACGACCCCAAGCTCAATTTCACCGAACTGGACTGCCTCAACGCCCAGTACCAACTCAGCCATGGCCTGAAGGCCGAAGGCTACGCCAACACCGAGAAGTTGTGGCTCACCGGCAAATCCCTGCCCCAAGCCTGTGATGCGTTGTTCGGCCTGTGGGCCGGCCAAGGCCAGTTGACCGAACAGAAACGTTGGGAGCGGACAAAACTGGCCGCCCAGGCGCGCAATTATCCCCTGGCCAACAGCCTGGTCAGCGGCCTGACCACCCTCGCCCCCCGTGGCAAGTTGCTGGTGGACGTGGCGCAAAAGCCCGAGTTGCTCAACCAGCCCTCGCGCTTTAGCCCGGCCGATGAACCGATGTCCGACATCGTCAGCCTTGGCCTGCGTCGCCTGGCCCGCCAGGACCCGGAAAAAGCCATGGCGCTGTTGGATGACTACGCCAGCACCATGCATTTTTCCCGGGATGAAAAAGTCGCGATTGCCCGGGAGATCGGCCTGACCCTGGCCAAGCGCTTCGACGGTCGGGCCCTGGACGTGATGACGAAATACGACCCGGAACTGCGCGACGACACCGTTTCGGAGTGGCGCCTGCGCCTGCTGCTGCGCCTGGCCCGTTGGGACGATGCGTACCAATTGACCCGCCGCCTGCCCGAGTCGCTGGCCAGCACCAACCGCTGGCGGTACTGGCAAGCCCGTACCCTGGAGTTGGCGCAGCCGCAGAACCCCGAGGCCCTGACGCTCTACAAGCACCTGGCCCGTGAGCGGGACTTCTATGGTTTCCTGGCCGCCGACCGTTCCCAGTCGCCGTATTCGTTGGTGAACAAGCCGCTGGTGATGAGCCAGGCATTGATCAATAAGGTGCGCAACACCCCCGGCGTGCGTCGGGCGCTGGAGTTCCATGCCCGCGGAGAGATTGTCGACGGACGCCGCGAGTGGTATCACGTCAGCCGGCATTTCAACCGGGACGAGATGGTCGCCCAGGCGAAGCTGGCCTACGACCTGAAATGGTATTTCCCGGCCATTCGCACCATCAGCCAGGCCAAGTACTGGGACGACCTGGACATCCGCTTCCCGATGGCCCACCGCGACACCCTGGTGCGCGAAGCCAAGATCCGTGGCTTGCATCCAAGCTGGGCGTTCGCCATTACCCGGCAGGAAAGTGCGTTCATGGATGATGCCCGCTCCAGCGTCGGCGCCGCCGGCCTGATGCAATTGATGCCAGGCACCGCCAAGGAAACCGCGCGCAAGTTCAGCATTCCCCTGGCCTCCCCCCAACAAGTGTTGAACCCGGACAAGAACATCCAGTTGGGCGCGGCCTACCTGAGCCAGGTTCACAGCCAGTTCAACGGCAACCGCGTCCTGGCCTCGGCGGCCTACAACGCCGGCCCCGGTCGCGTGCGCCAGTGGCTGCGCGGCGCCGACCACTTGAGTTTCGACGTCTGGGTCGAAAGCATCCCGTTCGACGAAACCCGCCAATACGTGCAGAACGTGTTGTCGTACTCGGTGATCTACGGCCAGAAACTCAACTCGCCGCAACCGCTGGTGGATTGGCATGAGCGGTATTTCGATGATCAGTGAGGGTTAGCGGCAAGCTGTTCCTGAAAAACAAAAAAATGCCCGTTTCGAAAGATACGGGCATTTTTTGTCGGTTACTTGGCTGGGTGCTGGACCCTGTGGGAGCGAGCCTGCTCGCGATAGCGGTGTAACAGTCGACATCATTGTCACTGATCTGACGCTATCGCGAGCAGGCTCGCTCCCACATTGGTTTCGACTCGTCAGGATCTCAACATCAGACTCACTGAACCGCATCACTCTGCTGATTGAACTGCAACGCCGCCAACCGCGCATACAACGCATTGCTGGCGACAAGTTCCTGGTGAGTGCCCACGGCAACCACCTTGCCCTGGTCCATCACCGCAATCCGATCGGCGTTTTTCACCGTGGCCAGGCGGTGGGCGATCACCAACGTCGTACGGTTTTTCATCAGGCTGGGCAAGGCTTGCTGGATCAGGTGTTCGCTTTGCGCATCGAGGGCGCTGGTGGCTTCGTCCAGCAGCAGGATCGGCGCGTCCACCAGCAAGGCCCGGGCGATGGCCAGGCGTTGACGCTGGCCGCCGGATAGCCCGAGGCCGCCGTCACCCAGGTGAGTCTGGTAGCCGTCGGGCATTTTTTCGATGAAGTCGTGGGCGTAGGCGATCTGCGCGGCCTCGCGCACCTGCTCCGACGACGCCTGCGGGTTGCCATAGCGGATGTTCTCTTCGACCGTGCCGAAGAACAGTGCCGGGTTTTGTGAAACCAGGGCGAAGTGGCGGCGCAGGTCCAGTGGATCGAGTCGAGTCAATGGCACATCGTCGATCAGGATCTGCCCTTGCACCGGATCATAGAAACGCAGCAGCAAATCGTAGACCGTCGACTTGCCCGCACCGGAAGGCCCGACCAGGGCCAGGGTCTCACCGGCTTTGATACTCAGGTCGAGACCGTCGACCGCGTAACTGTCCGGCCGGGACGGATAGGAAAAACGCACGCCTTCGAGGCGCAAATCGCCGCGGACCCGCGCCGGCAAGGTCACCAGGCCTGAAGCCGGCGGCTGGATGATGTTTTCCGAACGCAGCAACTCGGCAATACGCTCAGCCGCACCCGCCGCCCGTTGCAGCTCGCCGATCACTTCACTCAGGGTACCGAAGGCGCTGCCGACGATCAGGCTGTAGAACACGAATGCCGCCAGCTCACCGCCGGAAATCCGTCCGGCGATCACATCCATGCCGCCGACCCAGAGCATCACCCCCACCGCGCCCAGCACCAGCACGATCACCAGGGTGATCAGCCAGGCCCGCTGGGCGATGCGTTTGCGAGCGGTATCGAAGGCCTGCTCCACCGTCACGGAGAATCGCTGCTCGTCCTGGACCTGGTGGTTATAAGCCTGCACGGTCTTGATCTGGCCGAGGGTTTCGGAAACGTAGCTGCCTACGTCGGCAATGCGGTCCTGGCTCTGGCGCGACAAACTGCGCACCCGGCGACCAAATACCAGGATCGGCGCCAAGACCAGCGGCAGGGCAATCACCACAATGCTGGTCAACTTGGGATTGGTGATGAACAGCAGCACGATGCCGCCAACCACCATCAAGGCGTTGCGCAAAAACAACGACAGCGACGAACCGATCACCGATTGCAGCAAGGTCGTATCGGCGGTCAACCGCGACTGGATTTCCGAACTGCGGTTGTTTTCGTAGAACCCCGGGTGCAAGTACACCAGATGGTTGAAGACCTGCCGCCGGATATCGGCCACCACCCGCTCGCCGATCCAGGACACCAGGTAAAAACGCGAAAACGTACCGATCGCCAACCCAACCACCAGCACCATGAACAGGCCGATGGATTGATTGAGCAGGTGTGGTGAACGGGTCATGAAGCCCTGGTCCACCAGCAAGCGGATACCTTGGCCCATGGACAAGGTAATACCGGCGGTGACAATCAGGGCCAGCAAAGCGCCGGCGACCTGTTTGCGATAGGGGGCGATGAAGCCGCTGGCCAGGCGTATGGCACGGCGATGTCGGGAAGAAAGCATCAAGAGCATCCGTTAATGCAGCAGGGAAAAGGCCGGCCAGCGACGCCAAAGCGCAGCGGAACCTATTTGAATCAGAATGAGTCAGGTTAAATATGACCACAACGACTAGGGGCTAGATGTTATCGGTCTAAAGTCTGGCTGGAAACGCAACTGTGTTTCTGATTGAGTGGAGGTGTCGCCATGAACCTACAAGGAGTGTCATGGCTCGGTCACCTGGCGACATTAAAGTAGGCACACAACCTGATGAGGAGACAGGCCATGTCCTTGCAACACAGCAGCGACGACAAGATTCAAGTAATCCGCACGCAACCGGATCAGTCTCTGGGCTGCTCGTTCATCGATGCCCAAGGGCGCGAAGTACCGATCACCGAGGACATGATCCAGAAAGCCTGCAGCGAGCTGGAAAAACGACTGGTCAAGCCTGCCGAACAAAAGTGATACAGCCCGTCTCGATTGAACCCGACCTTGATGTCGGGTTTTTTATGCCTGCTGACTTTGCAAGCCCTTATGACCCGGTTCTTGTGACAAGAGCTCTGATGACAAGGCTCTTGTGGCGAGGGAGCTTGCTCCCGCTGGACTGCGAAGCAGGCCCAAAAAACCGGCGGCTGCTTCGCACCCGAGCGGGAGCAAGCTCCCTCGCCACAACAGCGCGCCACCATTAAAGGGGGGTGGCGCCCAGCGCGGTGACGATCTGCTGCAAGGTCGGGGACTGCCCTTCGATACGAACCTTCAAGCTGTCGATCTCCCGCCGTGGCGGATAATGCTTGCGCAAAGCATCGAACGCGCTGCGTTGCTCGCTGACCGTGCCCACCAGACTGCGACGAAAGTTCGCGTCGTCAACACGCGGGTCGTACACGCTCCGGCACAGCGCCGCAAAGGCCCAGGCCGGGTCGGTTTCGGCGTCCAGGGTGATACCGCCCAGCCAGGGCCGAGGCAACAGGTCGCTGAGGCTGACTTCAACCGGCCGCTCCAGGAAAGTACACAAGGCCTGGTAGATCTGGGCGGTGCCACGCTGGCGACCATCGAGGCTGTAACCGGCAATATGCGGGGTGGCGATCACACACAAGTCCGCCAGGTCCACGTCCACGGTGGGCTCCTGCTCCCAGACATCCAGCACCGCCTGCAAGTCTTCGCGCTCCAGCAACACCTCGCGCAGCGCAGCGTTATCGATCACCGGCCCACGGGCCGCATTGATCAGCCAGGTCCCGGGCTTGAGTTGGTTCAGACGCGCTTCGTCGAACAGGTGCCAGGTCGGTTGCTCACCGTCGCGCGTCAACGGTGTGTGCAGGCTGATCACATCGCACTGTTCGATGATCTGTTCCAGGCTCACATAGTCGCCCCCTTCGGCAGCCTGACGCGGCGGATCGCAGACCTTCACGGTCCAGCCAAGCCCCTTGAGCACCTCGATCAACCGCCCGCCCACCTGGCCTGCACCGACCACGCCGAATGTGCGCTGCTTAAGCTGCACGCCTTCGATTTCCGCCAGGGTCATCAGGCTGCCCAGCACATAGTCCACCACGCCACGGGCATTGCAGCCGGGTGCGCTGGCCCAGCGAATGCCGGCCTCGGCCAGATAATCCAGGTCCAGGTGATCGGTGCCGATGGTGCAGGTGCCGACAAAGCGCACTTTGCTGCCTTCCAGCAAGGCTCGATTGACCTGGCTGACCGAACGCACCAGCAGCACATCGGCTTGCTCGACCATCGTCCGGTCGATCCCCCGGCCCGGGACCCGGCGAATTTCGCCGAACCCTTGGAAAAATGCATCGAGCAGGGGAATGTTTTCGTCGGCGACGATCAGCATGGCGAAGCTCCTTTGGCGGGATGGGCAGTGTAGGCGTTCCGTTGGACCTGTGCATTACCCGGAGCGAATGATGTTGTGACGAGGGATTATGTGGGAGCAAAGCTTACTCGCGATGCAGGCGCCTCGGTTCCTTGGGAGGCCGCATCAGCTTCATCGCGGGCAAGCCTTGCTCCCACAGGTGCTCGAAAACTGAAAAAGCGATTACAAATCCACAACACAGGTTTTTTCCTGACCACTGCGTCAAAGCGTAGAATTCGCCGCCTTGCGCTTAACCTTTTCGGACGCTTGCCCTGTGAATCCTGTGATCGACACCCCCACCACCCTCTCCCGCCCGGCCCGGGTTCGCCTGGAATTCAAGACGTTGCTGGCCCTGGCCCTGCCGATCATGGTCGCGCAGTTGGCGACCACCGCCATGGGCTTCGTCGATGCGGTGATGGCCGGTCGGGTCGGTCCACGAGACCTGGCGGCGGTGGCACTGGGCAACTCGATCTGGGTGCCGGTGTTCCTGTTGATGACCGGCACATTGCTGGCGACCACGCCAAAAGTTGCCCAGCGTTTCGGTGCCGGGACGTTCAACGAGATCGGGCCGCTGGTACGCCAGGCGCTGTGGTTGGCATTGGTGGTGGGGTTGATCGCGACGCTGGCGCTGTTCAGCGCCGAACCGATCCTGCACGTCATGAAAGTCGATCCTGAATTGATCGGCCCGTGCATGGAATACCTGCGAGGCATCGGCACGGGCCTGCCGGCCGTGGCGCTGTATCACGTGCTGCGCTGCTTCAGCGACGGCCTGGGTCGCACGCGGCCGGCGATGGTGCTGGGGTTGTGCGGGCTGGCGCTGAACATTCCGCTCAATTACATCTTCATCTATGGGCACCTGGGCGTGCCCGCCATGGGCGGCGTCGGGTGTGGCTGGGCCACGGCCATCGTGATGTGGGTCATGGCCCTGGGCATGGCCGGTTGGGCCCGGTGGGCACCGGCCTATCAGTCGAGCCGGTTGTTCAGCCGTTTCGACTGGCCGCAATGGGCCGTCATCAAGCGCCTGCTGGGCATCGGCTTGCCGATCGGCATCGCGGTGTTCGCCGAATCGAGTATTTTCGCAGTGATCGCGTTGCTGATCGGCAGCCTCGGCGCCACGGTGGTGGCCGGGCACCAGATCGCGCTGAACTTCAGTTCATTGGTGTTCATGATCCCCTATTCCCTGGGCATGGCCGTCACCGTGCGGGTCGGCCAGGCGCTGGGCCGGCGCCAGCCCCGCGAAGCGCGCTTCGCCGCCGGGGTGGGGATGGGCACGGCCTTGGCGTACGCCTGTCTGTCGGCAAGCCTGATGTTCGCACTGCGCGGACCTATCGCGGCGATCTATACCGCCGATCCGGTGGTGATCGAGGTGGCGTCGATGCTGATCGTCTACGCGGCGCTGTTCCAGTTTTCCGATGCGATCCAGGTCACGGCGGCGGGCGCGTTGCGCGGCTACCAGGACACCCGGGTGACGATGATCCTGACCTTGTTCGCCTATTGGGGCATCGGCCTGCCGGTAGGTTACGCCCTGGGCCTGACCGACTGGCTCGGCGCAGCCAGCGGCCCGAGCGGGTTGTGGCAAGGCCTGATAGTGGGCTTGAGCTGCGCGGCGCTGATGCTGTCGATCCGCCTGGCACGTAGCGCGCGCAAGCAGATCCGCCTCAGCCGCTCGATGGATTAAGCGAGTTTCTTACGGATCCAGTAGAGGTAAGTGCCCGCCTCTTCCTGCTGGGCCACCAGTTCGTGGTCCAGGAACACGCAAAACTTGGGGATGTCGCGGCGAGTCGATGGGTCGGTGGCGATGACTTTCAGCAGGCCACCGGGGGCCAGGTCGCGGATGTGCTGGTGCAGCATCATCACCGGTTCCGGGCAATTGAGGCCGGTGGCATCCAGCGTGCCGTCGACCGGCGTGTTGTTCATTTCACTCATGTTCTACTCCTGAAACTGGCCGGCATTGTCGCGCAATGTCGGGTGAGAGCAAAGCCTGTGGAATCGCAAACATGTGAAAGCCAAACTGTGGGAGCAAGGCTTGCCCGCGATGCAGGCACCTCAGTTGCCAGACCGTGTCACCGTTCATCGCGAGCAAGCTTTGCTCCCACAGCTTTGCTCCCACGGGGCTTATTGGTATCCAACCGCCGCAGATGGCACGTCACTTCCTCGCGGTCGTGGTACAGCTGCTTGCAACCGATCTCGACCTTGATACCCCGGGCCTTGAAGCCCTCGGCGATGCGTTCGAGCAGGCGTTTGACCTCGGCGTAGCGCTGTTTCATCGGCAGCTTGAGATTGACCACCGCCTCGCGGCAATGCCCTTCGCCAATCCACTCTTCCAGCATCGCCGCGTTGCGCGCCGGTTTCTCGACGATGTCGCAGACCATCCAGTCCACCGGCTGCTTGGGCTTGAATGTGAAGCCATCCGCCATCAGATGCTGCACCAGGCCGGTGTCCATCAGGCTTTCGGCCATCGGACCATTGTCGATGGCCGTCACCAACATGCCCCGGTTGACCAGTTGCCAGGTCCAGCCACCCGGCGCGGCGCCAAGGTCCACACCGGTCATGTCACTGTGCAGGCGCTCGTCCCACTGGTCCCGGGGGATGAAATGGTGCCAGGCTTCTTCGAGCTTGAGGGTCGAGCGGCTCGGCGCTTCCCTGGGGAACTTCAAGCGCGGGATGCCCATCGGCCACATCGCCGAATTATCCGCGTCCGCCAGGCCCAGGAAGACTTCGCGGCCACTCTTGAAGGTCAGCAGCAGGCGCGGCTTGCGCGGATCGTCCATCAACTTGCCGGCGCCACTCAATGCCTTGCGCAGCGGGCCTTCGAATTTCTTGCAGAAGTTCGACAGTTCCTTGCCGTCGTTGGTGTCTACCACCTCCAGCCAGAGGCTGCCGCAGGTCGGGAAGTCAGCCATGTGAGCCAGAATCACGCTGATACGGTCGGTTTCCGGTAAATCAATGAACGTGCCACGGGCCCACTGGCGCGGAAAAATCAGCTCGGCAAAACGCTGCCCACGCATCAACCGCTCGGCGCCGTCCTCCTCAGTGCAGACAAATTCGGCGCAGGCGCTGGCCGGTTTGGCCTTGGCGTAGCCGGCCACGTTGAGCCGGGCCGCGTGTTCGGCGATCTCGGAACAGACCTCGCCTTCGAAGCCCGGCCGGCAGTGCATAAAAAGCGTGTTCATTGAAACTCCGTAGCAAAGCCTGTCACGAAAACCGGCGCATCATAGCGGAGTTCGGAACCCCGAACCTGCCTATAGAGTCCAGTGATTAGTCATACGCTCAAAACAGGGCTAGGTTAAAGGCTCTGTCCGTTCCGTCAGTCCGTAGCCGTGCGGACTCAAAGGAGTCATTTCAATGCCGTCCCTCGATAGCCTGAAAACCCTTAAAACCCTGCAAGTCGACGCCAGGACCTACCACTACTTCAGCCTGCCGGATGCCGCCCGAAGCCTGGGCGACCTGGACAAACTGCCCATGTCATTGAAGGTACTGCTGGAAAACCTGCTGCGCTGGGAAGATGAAAAAACCGTCACCGGCACCGACCTCAAGGCCCTGGCCGGGTGGCTCAAGGAACGTCGTTCCGAGCGCGAGATTCAATACCGCCCCGCCCGGGTGTTGATGCAAGACTTTACCGGGGTTCCCGCCGTGGTCGACCTGGCCGCCATGCGCGCCGCCGTGGAAAAGGCCGGCGGCGATCCCCAGCGGATCAACCCGCTGTCGCCGGTGGACCTGGTGATCGACCACTCGGTGATGGTCGACAAGTTCGCCAGCAGCCAGGCGTTCGAGCAGAACGTCGACATCGAAATGCAACGCAACGGCGAACGCTACGCCTTCCTGCGCTGGGGCCAGAGCGCCTTCGACAATTTCAGCGTAGTGCCGCCGGGCACCGGCATCTGCCATCAGGTCAACCTCGAATACCTGGGCCGCACCGTGTGGACCAAAGAGGAAGACGGCCGCACCTACGCCTTCCCGGACACGCTGGTGGGCACCGACTCCCACACCACCATGATCAACGGCCTCGGCGTACTGGGCTGGGGCGTCGGCGGGATCGAGGCGGAAGCCGCCATGCTCGGCCAACCGGTGTCGATGCTGATTCCCGAGGTCATCGGCTTCAAACTCGTCGGCAAGCTGCGCGAAGGCATCACCGCCACCGACCTGGTGCTGACCGTCACGCAGATGCTGCGCAAGAAAGGCGTGGTGGGCAAATTCGTCGAGTTCTATGGCGACGGTCTTGCCGACCTGCCCCTGGCCGACCGCGCCACCATCGCCAACATGGCCCCGGAATATGGCGCCACCTGCGGTTTCTTCCCGGTGGACGATGTGACCCTGGACTACTTGCGCCTGTCGGGGCGGCCAGCGGAAACGGTGAAACTGGTGGAAGCCTATTGCAAGGCCCAGGGCCTGTGGCGCCTGCCCGGCCAGGAGCCGGTGTTCACCGACACACTGGAGCTGGACATGGGCAGCGTAGAAGCCAGCCTCGCCGGCCCCAAACGCCCTCAGGACCGAGTCTCGCTGCCGAATGTCGGCCAGGCTTTCAGTGATTTCCTGGGGTTGCAGGTCAAACCCACCAGCAAGGAAGAAGGTCGTCTGGAAAGCGAAGGTGGCGGTGGCGTCGCGGTAGGCAACGCCGATCAGGTGGGAGAAACCGAATACGAGTTCGAAGGCCACACTCATCGCCTGAAAAACGGCGCGGTGGTGATCGCAGCCATCACTTCCTGCACCAACACCTCCAACCCCAGCGTGATGATGGCCGCCGGACTGCTGGCGAAAAAAGCCGTGGAAAAGGGCCTTACCCGCAAGCCTTGGGTCAAGAGTTCCCTGGCGCCGGGCTCCAAGGTGGTTACCGACTATTACAAGGCGGCCGGCCTGACGGAGTACCTGGATAAACTCGGCTTCGACCTGGTGGGCTATGGTTGCACCACCTGCATCGGCAACTCCGGGCCGCTGCCGGAGCCCATCGAAAAGGCCATCCAGAAAGCCGACCTGACCGTGGCCTCGGTACTGTCGGGCAACCGCAACTTCGAAGGCCGGGTGCATCCGCTGGTGAAGACCAACTGGCTGGCCTCGCCGCCGCTGGTGGTCGCCTATGCCCTGGCCGGCACCGTGCGCATCGACATCAGCAGCGAGCCGCTGGGCAACGACCGGGACGGCAACCCGGTGTACCTGCGGGACATCTGGCCCAGCAGCCAGGAAGTGGCTGCCGCCGTGGCCCAGGTCAACACCAGCATGTTCCACAAGGAATACGCCGCCGTGTTTGCCGGTGACGAACAATGGCAGGCCATCGAAGTGCCGCAAGCGGCGACTTACGTCTGGCAGGACGACTCGACCTACATCCAGCACCCGCCATTCTTCGACAACATCGACGGGCCGCCACCGGCCGTGAGGAACGTCGAGGGCGCCCGGGTCCTGGCCCTGCTGGGCGATTCAGTGACCACCGACCATATCTCCCCGGCGGGCAACATCAAGACCGACAGCCCCGCCGGTCGCTACCTGCGCGAACAGGGCGTAGAGCCGCGAGACTTCAACTCCTATGGCTCCAGACGCGGCAACCACCAAGTGATGATGCGCGGCACCTTCGCCAATATCCGCATTCGCAACGAAATGCTCGACGGCGAAGAAGGCGGCAACACGATCTACATCCCCAGCGGCGAACGAATGCCGATCTACGATGCCGCCATGCTGTACCAGGCCACGGGCACGCCACTGGTGGTGATCGCCGGCCAGGAATATGGCACCGGATCGAGCCGGGACTGGGCAGCCAAGGGCACGAACCTGCTGGGGGTTAAGGCGGTGATCGCCGAAAGCTTCGAGCGCATCCATCGCTCCAACCTGGTGGGCATGGGCGTGCTGCCGCTGCAGTTCAAGCTCGACCAGAACCGCAAGAGCCTGAACCTTACGGGCAAGGAAACCCTGGACATCCTGGGACTCAATGACGTCGAACTGACCCCGCGCATGAACCTGCCCTTGGTCATCACCCGCGAGGACGGCAGCCAAGAGCGAATCGAAGTGTTGTGCCGGATCGATACCTTGAATGAAGTGGAGTATTTCAAGGCCGGCGGGATCCTTCACTATGTCCTACGGCAATTGATTGCAGCGTAAAAAGACCTGTCCTACGAAAACACCGCCGCTTAAGGGCGGTGTTTTCGTTTGGGCCTGCCTATAATCCCGCCGGTTCCGACCGCCCTGCCCGCTACAACTGTTCATCAGCCTCAAAAGGATGTGATATGCCTGCCCTACCCTGGCCCTACCTGGCCCTCCTCTCCATTGGCTATACCCTGGCCCTGGCCTACGGCCAGCTGGCCTGGACCGCGGTCATTTCCATTGCGCTGTTGCTATTTGCCGGGTATGCGGTTCGTCAACAGCAGATGCCGGTGGGTCGGTTTCTCGGACACGTCCTTTTCGCGGTGATGGCATTGGCGTTGGCCATGCACTGGATGCCCGGGTTCTTCAATGGGCGCGTGATCCCGGCGCAACGCCTGACCGACGATGCCGCACCGTTCGCGATGTACCTGAACCAGGACAAGCCGCTGATCGGTTTCTGGCTGTTACTGGCCTGCCCCTGGATCGTCGGCCGGCGCCCATTGCGCCTGTCGGTCCAGGCCACGGCGCTGGGCCTGGCGGTGAGTGCGCTGCTGGCCCTCGGCGGAGCCGTGCTGCTGGGCATGGTCCACTGGGCGCCGAAGTGGCCGGATCACGCCTGGTTGTGGATGCTCAATAATCTTTTATTGGTGACGCTCGTGGAGGAAGCGCTGTTTCGTGGCTACATTCAGGGGAGCTTGATCCAGCGCTTCAAACATTTGGCCCATGGCGACACTCTGGCGTTGCTCCTGGCCTCGCTGCTGTTCGGCCTGGTACACGCCGGCGCAGGGTGGCAATGGGTGCTGCTGTCGGGCTTGGCGGGGGTCGGTTATGGCCTGGCGTATCGTTTTGGTGGCCTGGGTGCGGCGATTGCCACGCACTTTCTGCTCAACCTGCTTCATTTCGTCCTATTTACCTACCCGATGCTCGCGTGATAGCGACAGGCAAAAATAACTTCAACTAAAACCTGACGACGCCGACAACCTTTCATAGCCTTTCAAAGCCTTGCGGATCTACACACCATGCGTAATAACCAACCCGTCACACAACGCGAAAGGACCTTCCCGGCCCAGCAACGACTTATTTCTACCACCGACACCAAGGGCGTAATCACCTACTGCAACGATGCGTTCGTCGAGATCAGCGGGTATTCGAAGGAAGAACTGATCCGTTCGCCGCACAACCTGGTGCGCCATCCCGATGTCCCATCCGCTGTGTTCGCGCACATGTGGGGCATGCTCAAACAAGGCTTGCCATGGATGGGCATCGTCAAGAATCGCAGCAAGAACGGTGACCATTACTGGGTCAACGCCTACGTCACGCCCGTGTTCGAGGGCAATCAGGTGGTCGGCTACGAATCGGTGCGGGTCAAACCTTCCGCCGAGCAGATCAGCCGCGCCGAAGCCCTTTACCTACGCATCAACCAAGGCAAGTCCGCGGTTCCGGGCAGCGACAAATGGCTGCCGATGCTACAGGACTGGCTGCCGTTCATTCTGGTCAGCCAACTGAGCTTCGTCGTGGGTGCCTTCCTGAATTCCCACTGGGGCTTTGCCCTGGCGGCCGTGCTGTCAGTGCCCTTGGGGCTGATGGGCCTGCAATGGCAGCAACGCGGGATCAAGCGCCTGCTGCGCCTGGCCGAACAAACCACGTCCGACCCGCTGATCGCCCGGATGTACACCGACAGCCGCGGCGTCCAGGCACGCCTGGAGATGTCGATCCTCAGCCAGGAAGCGCGCCTGAAGACCTGCCTGACCCGTCTGCAGGACACCGCCGAGCACCTTAACGAACAGGCTCGCCAGTCCAATACGTTGGCCCATGACAGCTCCAGTGGCCTGGAGCGGCAACGGGTGGAAACCGAACAGGTCGCCACGGCCGTCAACCAGATGGCGGCAACGACCCAGGAAGTCGCCAGCCACGTGCAGCGCACCGCCGATGCCACCCAGGAAGCCAATCGCCTGACCAGCCGCGGCCGCGATATCGCCGGGGAAACCCGTGACGCCATCGAGCGTCTGTCGGTGGTGGTCGGCGAAACGGGCCAGACCGTGACCCAACTGGCCAAGGACAGCGACGAGATCGGCGGCGTGGTGGACGTGATCAAAGGCATCGCCGACCAGACCAACCTGCTGGCCCTCAACGCCGCCATCGAAGCGGCCCGCGCCGGGGAAATGGGCCGCGGCTTTGCCGTAGTGGCCGATGAAGTGCGGCAATTGGCCCAACGCACCAGCGAATCCACCGGGCAGATCCACGCCCTGATCGCCAAGCTCCAGCAGACCGCCACCAACGCCGTGCAGACCATGGACGCCGGCCATCGCCAGGCCGAAGAAGGCGTGGCGCGGGTCATGGAGGCGGACGCGGCGCTGGTGGGGATCAGCGAAGCAGTGGCCAACATCACCGACATGACCACACAGATCGCTGCCGCTACCGAAGAGCAGAGTTCGGTGGCCGAAGAGATCAGCCGCAACATCAGCAACATCTCGGAACTGGCCGACCAGACCTCGGGCCAGGCCCACAGCTCGGCGCTGCTCAGCGAAGAACTGACCCGGACAGCCAATACTCAGTATTCGTTGGTGGAGCGGTTTAACCGCTGATCGTTGGCTGGAACAGAAAAACCCGGACAGCGAAAGCGTCCGGGTTTTTTATTGCCTGGCGGGCCGCCATCGCGAGCAGGCTCGCTCCCACAGGGGTTGTGGGTCGCTCATTCAAATGCATTCCACTGCGGGAGCGAGCGTGCTCGCGATGAGGCCATGACTGGCAGCATCAGTCTTGAGACAGGAACCCGGCCACTCCCTGCGCCGCCGCCTCCAGATGCTGCTCATGGCTAAACCCCGAAGCCTTCAGCGGTTTCAAATCATGATCGCCCGCCACCAACCACATCACCTCGATGCCGGGTGACAATGCATATCCCTGCACCGCCTCACGATTGCCCAACGCATCGCGCTCGCCCTGGACGATCAAGGCCCGGGTCTTCAACGTCGCCAGGTGCTCGACCCGTGGTTTCTGCGGCTTGCCCACCGCATAGAAGGGATAGCCCAGGCACACCAACGCGTCGGCCCCCAATTCGTCGGCCAGCAAACTCGCCATCCGCCCGCCCATGGACTTGCCGCCAATGGCCAGCCGCCCAGCGACATAAGGCCGCACCGTGGCGTACACCTCACGCCAGCATTCCAGCAGCTTAGGTGCCGGGTTGGGTGGGCGCCGGCCCCCATCCAGGCGCCGCTGGGCCATGTAGGGGAACTCGAAACGCAACACGTTGACCCCATGCGCGGCAAGGCGCGCGGCCATTTCTTCCATGAAACCGCTGTCCATCGGAGCACCGGCACCGTGGGCCAGGATCAGGGTCGCGGGCGTGGCGCGAACGCCCGGCTGCGCGGCCGTCCACAGCCAGCCATGTTCTTCCACGCACCGCACCCATTGATCCCCGTCAATACTGGCCCTGTGCTGTTTGTCCATGCTTGCCTCGCTTTTAGTCTGCCTATAACTCCAGGCGAAGACGCCGCACTGCCTTGCGCAGGCGCTCACTTCGGCTGAACCGTGGATGGGGAACCATGAACACTTCTATCAGTACCGCCTACAACTACAAGGTGGTCCGCCAATTCGCCATTATGACGGTGGTGTGGGGCATCGTCGGCATGGGGCTCGGGGTTTTTCTCGCCGCCCAATTGGTCTGGCCACAGCTCAACTTCGATTTGCCCTGGACCAGCTTCGGCCGACTGCGCCCACTGCACACCAACGCAGTGATCTTCGCCTTTGGCGGCTGTGCGTTGTTTGCCAGTTCGTTCTACTCGGTGCAACGCACCTGCCAGACACAGCTGTTCGCGCCGAAAATCGCCGCGTTCTGCTTCTGGGGCTGGCAACTGGTGATCCTGCTGGCGGCCATCAGCCTGCCACTGGGCTACACCAGTTCCAAGGAATACGCCGAACTGGAATGGCCGATCGACATCCTGATCACCATCGTCTGGGTGGCCTACGCCATCGTGTTCTTCGGTACCGTGGCCAAGCGCAACACCAAGCACATCTACGTCGGTAACTGGTTCTTCGGCGGCTTCATCCTGACTGTGGCGATCCTGCACATCGTCAACAACCTGGAACTGCCGGTGAGCTTCACCAAATCCTACTCGGTGTACGCCGGGGCCACGGATGCGATGGTGCAATGGTGGTACGGCCACAACGCCGTGGGCTTTTTCCTCACCGCAGGCTTCCTGGGGATGATGTACTACTTCGTGCCGAAGCAGGCCGAACGTCCGGTGTATTCCTATCGCCTGTCCATCGTCCATTTCTGGGCGCTGATCACCCTGTATATCTGGGCCGGCCCACACCACCTGCACTACACCGCGCTGCCGGACTGGGCACAGTCCCTGGGCATGGTGATGTCGCTGATCCTGCTGGCGCCAAGCTGGGGCGGCATGATCAACGGCATGATGACCCTGTCGGGTGCCTGGCATAAGTTGCGCAGCGACCCGATCCTGCGATTCCTGGTGGTGTCCCTGGCGTTCTACGGCATGTCGACCTTCGAAGGTCCGATGATGGCGATCAAGACCGTCAACGCCCTCTCCCACTACACCGACTGGACCATCGGCCACGTACATGCCGGTGCACTCGGCTGGGTGGCGATGATTTCCATCGGTGCGCTGTACCACATGATCCCGAAAGTCTTCGGCCGGCCACAGATGCACAGCATCGGCCTGATCAATGCGCACTTCTGGCTCGCGACCATCGGCACCGTGCTCTACATCGCCTCGATGTGGGTCAACGGCATCGCCCAGGGCCTGATGTGGCGCGCAGTGAACGAGGACGGCACGCTCACCTACTCCTTCGTCGAAACCCTGGTGGCCAGCCACCCTGGCTTCATCGTACGGCTGGCGGGCGGGGCGATCTTCCTCCTCGGCATGCTGCTGATGGCCTACAACACCTGGCGCACCGTGCGGGCCTACCAGCCTGCCGAAGCCGCCGCTGCCGCGCAGATGGCCTGAGGAGTCCACCATGAAACACGAAACAATCGAAAAAAACGTCGGCCTGCTGATGCTGCTGATGGTCCTGGCCGTGAGCATTGGTGGCCTGACCCAGATCGTGCCGCTGTTCTTCCAGGACGTGACCAACAAGCCGGTGGACGGCATGAAGCCCTACACCGCCCTGCAACTGGAAGGCCGCGACATCTACATCCGCGAAGGCTGCGTCGGCTGCCACTCGCAGATGATCCGTCCGTTCCGCGCCGAGACCGAGCGCTACGGCCACTACTCGGTGGCCGGCGAAAGCGTCTGGGACCACCCGTTCCTGTGGGGTTCCAAGCGGACCGGACCGGACCTGGCCCGGGTCGGCGCGCGTTACTCCGATGACTGGCACCGCGCCCACTTGTACAACCCGCGCAACGTCGTGCCCGAATCGAAAATGCCGGCCTATCCGTGGCTGGTTAGCCAAGCGGTGGACAGCAGCCACACCGAAGGCAAGCTGCGCGCCATGCGCACCCTGGGCGTGCCGTACACCGACGACGACATCACGGGCAGCGTGGCCTCGCTCAAGGGCAAGACCGAAATGGACGCGCTGGTGGCCTACCTGCAAGTGCTCGGCACTGCCATCAAGAGCAAGAGGTGAGCCATGGTTCTTGAAATGAGTACAGGAATGATCCGCGGCCTGGGCACCGTCGTGGTGTTCATCGCCTTCATCGGCCTGACCCTGTGGGTATTCAGCAGCAAGCGCGGGCCGAAATTCGCCCAGGCGCGCCTGCTGCCGTTCGCCGACGAGCCGTCCGCCGATATCGCCACCCCCCAAGACCCTGCAACAAGGAGTACCCGGCCATGACCACCTTCTGGAGTACGTGGATCTGCGTACTGACCATCGGCAGCCTCATCGGCCTGACGTGGCTGCTGATCGGCACTCGCAAGGGCGAGACCAAGGGCAGCGTCGACCAGACCATGGGCCACAGCTTCGACGGCATCGAGGAGTACGACAACCCGCTGCCGCAGTGGTGGTTCCTGTTGTTCGCCGGCACCCTGGTGTTTTCCGTCGGCTACCTGGTCCTCTATCCAGGCCTGGGCAACTGGAAAGGCATCCTGCCAGGCTACGAGAACGGCTGGACCGGCGCCCATGAATGGGAAAAGGAAATGGCCAAGGCCGACGCCAAGTTCGGGCCGATCTTCGCCAAATTCGCTGCCATGCCCGTGGAAGAAGTCGCCAAGGACCCACAGGCCCTGAAGATGGGTGGCCGTTTGTTCGCCTCCAACTGCTCGGTCTGCCACGGCTCGGACGCCAAGGGCGCCTTCGGCTTCCCGAACCTGGCCGACAGCAACTGGCGCTGGGGTGGCGCTGCCGACACCATCAAGACCACCATCATGGGCGGTCGCATGGCGGCAATGCCGGCCTGGGGTGAAGTGCTGGGGGAGGCCGGAGTCAAGAACGTGGCCGCGTACGTACGCCACGACTTGGCCGGCCTGCCGCTGCCAGCGGACAGCGGTGCCGACCTGCAAGCCGGCCAGCAGGCCTTCAACACCACCTGTGTCGCCTGCCACGGGGCCAATGGCCAAGGGACCGAAGCCATGGGTGCGCCGAACCTGACGCAACCGGCCGGCTTCATCTACGGCACCAGCCTGGCCCAATTGCAGCAGACCATTCGCCATGGTCGCCAGGGCCATATGCCAGCGCAGAGTGAGTTGTTGGGCAATGACAAGGTGCAGTTGCTTGCCGCCTACGTCTACAGCCTGTCCCACACGGCCGGTGCAGAGCGCCTGCAAGCCGAACACAAAAGCGAATAAATCCTGACCGCATAAACAGCCGCATTCATCTGGATGCGGCTGTTTTGTGTCCCTGCGCGACGCATTGTCGCACCCCTCCCATAGTCTTCCTTTCGGTTCCCCGCAATCGCGTCTAAGCTTGCCTTTGCGTGCGCTGGCGACTGCCGGTTTCAGGTCGACCCGACCCGATGCGTTCGACAATCGTTCGTCAAAAAGGCCGCAAAGGCAGGTGAATACCGGCTGTTGCGACAGTTGCCTGGCATCACCCGAACGTTGTGTTCGA
Source organism: Pseudomonas sp. FP2300 (assembly GCF_030687595.1). NCBI lineage: Bacteria > Pseudomonadati > Pseudomonadota > Gammaproteobacteria > Pseudomonadales > Pseudomonadaceae > Pseudomonas > Pseudomonas sp. FP2300. The sequence goes on along the minus strand of NZ_CP117440.1, from coordinate 2,116,818 downwards.
ACACACCCCGTTACAACCGACCTGCCCCCCTCGCCTCTTTCCTTCGTTGCGACATTTTGCCGTGGGCCATTTTTGTCCCTACACGGAACATGGAAAGGCCGCAGAATCAGCTTCGGAAAGCATTGACCCAGGTCATGGCGCGTTGCAATGACCCCCCGCTTTCTCCATACTTGCGACCGATTTTTATCCTAATAAAACACCCAAACCGTGGAACCTTAGAATGAGCACAGCAATCAGTCCGACTGCTTATAACTATAAGGTAGTCCGCCAGTTCGCCATCATGACGGTGGTCTGGGGGATCCTTGGCATGGGGCTCGGTGTCTTCATCGCCTCGCAACTGGTCTGGCCGGAGTTGAACTTCGATCTGCCATGGACGACATTTGGACGCCTGCGCCCGCTGCACACCAACCTGGTGATCTTCGCCTTCGGTGGTTGTGCATTGTTTGCCACTTCTTACTACGTCGTGCAGCGAACCTGCCAAACGCGACTGATCTCCGACAGCCTCGCCGCCTTCACCTTCTGGGGCTGGCAAGCGGTTATCGTGGGTGCGATCGTGACCCTGCCACTGGGTTACACCACCACCAAGGAATACGCTGAGCTGGAATGGCCCCTGGCTATCCTGCTGGCCATTGTCTGGGTGACCTACGGTCTGGTGTTCTTCGGCACCATCGTCAAGCGCAAGACCAAGCACATCTACGTCGGTAACTGGTTCTACGGTGCCTTCATCGTCGTGACTGCCATGCTGCACATCGTCAACCACGCTTCCCTGCCGGTCAGCTTCTTCAAGTCGTACTCGGCCTACTCGGGCGCGACGGATGCGATGATCCAGTGGTGGTATGGCCACAACGCCGTGGGCTTCTTCCTGACCACCGGCTTCCTGGGGATGATGTACTACTTCGTGCCGAAACAGGCCGAACGTCCGATCTATTCCTATCGCCTGTCCATCGTGCACTTCTGGGCGCTGATCACCCTGTACATCTGGGCCGGCCCCCACCACCTGCACTACACCGCACTGCCAGACTGGGCCCAGTCCCTGGGCATGGCGATGTCGATCATCCTGCTGGCACCAAGCTGGGGCGGCATGATCAACGGCATGATGACCCTGTCGGGCGCCTGGCATAAGCTGCGCACCGACCCGATCCTGCGCTTTTTGGTGGTGTCGCTGGCGTTCTACGGTATGTCGACCTTCGAAGGTCCGATGATGGCGATCAAGACCGTCAACTCCCTGAGCCACTACACCGACTGGACCATCGGCCACGTACACGCCGGTGCGCTCGGCTGGGTGGCGATGATCTCCATCGGCGCCATCTACCACATGATCCCGAAACTGTTCGGTCGTGCGCAGATGCACAGCACCGGCCTGATCAACGCGCACTTCTGGCTCGCAACCATCGGCACCGTGCTCTACATCGCCTCGATGTGGGTCAACGGCATCACCCAGGGCCTGATGTGGCGTGCGATCAACGACGACGGCACCCTGACCTACTCGTTCGTCGAAGCGCTGCAAGCCAGCCATCCTGGCTTCATCGTCCGTGCCCTGGGCGGCGCGTTCTTCGCCAGCGGCATGCTGTTGATGGCCTACAACGTGTACCGCACCGTTCGTGCCTCTGACCCGGCTGAAGCTGAAGCCGCCGCCAAGATCGCCGTAGTTGGAGCTCACTGATGAAGCACGAAGCAGTAGAGAAGAATATCGGCCTGCTGGCCTTCTTCATGGTCATCGCCGTGAGCATCGGCGGCCTGACCCAGATCGTCCCGCTGTTCTTCCAGGACGTGACCAACAAGCCGGTCGAAGGCATGAAGCCGCGGACCGCCCTTGAACTGGAAGGCCGCGACATCTATATCGCCAACGGTTGTGTCGGCTGCCATTCGCAGATGATCCGTCCGTTCCGCGCCGAGACCGAACGCTACGGTCATTACTCGGTGGCCGGTGAAAGCGTCTGGGACCACCCGTTCCTGTGGGGTTCCAAGCGTACCGGTCCGGACCTGGCCCGCGTTGGCGGCCGCTACTCCGACGACTGGCAGCGTGCGCACTTGTACAACCCGCGCAACGTGGTGCCCGAGTCGAAAATGCCGGCCTACCCGTTCCTCGTAGAAAACAAGCTCGACGGCAAAGACACCGCCAAGAAAATGGAAGTCCTGCGCACCCTGGGCGTGCCTTACACCGACGAAGACATCGCCGGTGCCAAGGATGCGGTCAAGGGCAAGACTGAAATGGACGCGCTGGTGGCCTATCTGCAAGGCCTGGGCACCATCATCAAAAGCAAACGGTGATTTAGATGGATATCGGGATGATTCGTGGCCTGGGCACCGTCGTCGTGATGGTGGCCTTCATCGGTCTGGCCCTGTGGGTGTTCAGCCCCAAGCGCAAGTCGGAGTTTGACGACGCGACCTTGCTGCCGTTCGCGGATGATCCCGAAGCCATCAAGCACGTCGAGCAAGCTTCTAGGAGTAACAAAGAATGACTACATTCTGGAGTCTGTACGTCACAGTCCTCAGCCTGGGAACGATCTTCGCCCTGACCTGGCTGTTGCTGTCGACCCGCAAGGGCCAGCGCGCCGAGCAAACGGACGAGACCGTCGGTCACTCGTTCGACGGGATCGAGGAGTACGACAACCCGCTGCCGAAATGGTGGTTCATGCTGTTCGTGGGCACCATCGTGTTCGCCCTCGGTTACCTGGTGCTCTACCCTGGCCTGGGCAACTGGAAAGGCCTGCTGCCCGGCTATAACTACCTGGACACCGAAAAGCAGACCGCCTTCGCCAACGGCCAGACCGGCTGGACAGGCGTTCATGAGTGGGAAAAGGAAATGGCCCGCTCGGACGCCAAGTTCGGGCCGATCTTCGCCAAATTCGCCTCCATGCCGATCGAAGAAGTCGCCAAGGACCCGCAAGCCCTGAAGATGGGGGGCCGCCTGTTCGCCTCCAACTGCTCGGTCTGCCACGGTTCCGACGCCAAGGGTGCCTATGGCTTCCCCAACCTGACCGACGCCGACTGGCGCTGGGGCGGTGAGCCGGAAACCATCAAGACCACCATCATGGGCGGCCGTCACGCCGTGATGCCGGGCTGGGCTGCCGTGGTTGGCGAACAGGGCGTGGCCGACGTGGCTTCCTACCTGGTGACCAGCCTGCACGGTCGCAAACTGCCGGAAGGCGCCAAGGCCGATCCGGCCAATGGCCAGAAGCTGTTCGCGGCCAACTGCGTGGCCTGCCACGGTCCAGCCGGCAAGGGTACGCCTGCCATGGGCGCACCTGACCTGACGCATCCGGCGGCGTTCATCTACGGTTCGAGCTTCGCTCAACTGCAGCAGACCATCCGCTACGGCCGTCAGGGCCAGATGCCGGCCCAGGCCGACCTGCAAGGGAACGACAAGGTCCACCTGCTGGCGGCCTATGTCTACAGCCTGTCACACGGCGAAAAGGCTCCGGCCGCTGACGCCCAGTAAGGCAAGTAGCTGATACACCAAAGGCCCCGCCAATCCGATTGGCGGGGCCTTTTTGTTGCCGGCTGAAAAACCTGGGCAAATCTGTTGCGCTTGCCGCCCCTCCACACGAGTAGTAACGTGCCTACATTGGAATTCAAAACGAGGGCACCCCATGTCCATCACTACTATCTCCAGCCGCGAATTCAACCACGACACAAGTGGTGCCAAAAAAGCCACCCGTGAAGGGCCGGTTATCATCACCGACCGTGGCAAGCCGGCCCATGTGCTGCTAAGCATTGAGGAGTACCAGAAACTGACCGGCATCGGCACCAGCATTGTCGAGTTACTGGTCATGCCCGATGCGTCGGATATCGACTTCGAGACCGAGCGCGCCGTCATCACTCCCCGCTCGGTAGACCTGTCCTGAATGTTTCTACTCGATACCAATGTCATTTCCGAACTGCGCAAATCCCAGGCAGACAAAAACGTCCAGGCCTGGGCACGCAGCGTTCCCGCTCCCAGCCTGTATGTCTCGGCGATTACCGTACTGGAACTGGAAACCGGTGTGCTGCGCTTCGAACGCAAGGACCCGGCGCAAGGCAGCCGCCTGCGGGCATGGCTGGACAATCACGTGATGCCTGCCTTTGCCGGCAGGATCCTGGCCGTTGACCGCGCCGTCGCACTGCGCTGCGCTCGCCTGCATGTGCCTGACCGCAGCAATGAATGTGACGCTTTGATTGCCGCTACCGCCCTGGTCCATGGGCTGACCGTGGTGACCCGTAACGTGAGCGATTTCCAGAGCAGCGGCGTGGCGGTACTCAACCCGTGGTCAGGCGATGAAAAGAACCAGATCTGAAGCTTCAGCAAACCGAGCTTGAGGGCTTCTCCTGTCTACTAACTGGCCCACAATCACCCTTTCGTTTTTCGCCAGAGCAACGGGCTGTCTATAGTCAATTGATCTGGGTCATGAACTTGTTACATCCGCTACACCATTCTATGCACCGCCCCAACGCGACCAAAGGTCGCACCCTTGGGCCAGAGCGACAGGCGTATCATTGCGCCACCGCAACACCCTTTCTGACCGTGGTCGGCACGTACTGGCCCCGGCACTTTTCCACTGCCGTGGGATGCATTTGATGAGCAACCAGATTCCGGTACATGACGTTACCCCGCCTGCCAAGGACGCGACCAAAAGCGTCGACCTGTATGCCTCCCGGGAAAAAATCTACACCCGCGCCTTCACCGGCCTGTTCCGTAACCTGCGGATGCTTGGCGGAGCGTTCCTGTTCCTGCTGTATTTCGGTACGGTATGGTTGAACTGGGGCGGTCACCAGGCCGTCTGGTGGAACCTGCCGGAACGCAAGTTCTTCATTTTTGGCGCGACCTTCTGGCCCCAGGATTTCATCCTGTTGTCCGGGATGCTGATCATTGCGGCATTTGGCCTGTTTTTCATCACGGTCTATGCCGGACGAGTGTGGTGCGGCTATACCTGCCCACAGAGCGTGTGGACCTGGATCTTCATGTGGTGCGAAAAAGTCACCGAAGGCGATCGCAACCAACGCATCAAGCTCGACAAGGCCCCCATGGGCGCCAACAAATTCCTGCGCAAGTTCGCCAAGCACAGCCTGTGGTTGCTGATCGGCTTCGTCACCGGCATGACCTTTGTCGGTTACTTCACGCCGATCCGCGAACTGGTATTCGAGTTCTTCACCGGCCAGGCCGATGGCTGGTCGTACTTCTGGGTCGGTTTCTTCACCCTCGCCACCTACGGCAATGCCGGCTGGCTGCGTGAACAGGTGTGCATCTACATGTGCCCTTACGCGCGCTTCCAGAGCGTGATGTTCGACAAGGACACCTTGATCGTTTCCTACGACCCGCGCCGTGGCGAAAGCCGTGGCCCCCGCAAGAAGGGCGTTGACTACAAGGCCCTGGGCCTTGGCGATTGCATCGACTGCACCATGTGCGTCCAGGTCTGCCCTACCGGCATCGACATCCGCGACGGCCTGCAGATCGAGTGTATCGGCTGCGCAGCCTGCATCGATGCCTGCGACAACATCATGGACAAAATGGATTATCCACGCGGCCTGATCAGCTACACCACCGAACACAACCTCTCGGGGCAGAAAACCCATAAACTGCGCCCGCGCCTGATCGGTTATGCCGTGGTGCTGCTGGCCATGATCAGCCTGCTGGCGGCGGCGTTCTTCATGCGCTCGCTGGTGGGTTTCGACGTCAGCAAGGACCGGGTGCTGTACCGCGAAAACGCCGAAGGCCGGATCGAGAACGTCTACAGCCTGAAGATCATGAACAAAGACCAACGCGACCATACGTACGTCCTGGAAGCCGCCGGCCTGCCCGACCTCAAGTTGCAAGGCCGCCGGGAGATCAAGGTCGCGGCCGGCGAGATCTACAGCCAGCCGGTCGAGCTGTCCAGCGCACCTGAGCAACTGCCATCGAGCACCAACGAGGTGACCTTCATCCTCAAGGACGCCGATGACAGCAGCGTACATGTCGAAGCCAAGAGCCGGTTCATCGGCCCACAAACTCGTTGAGAGAAATGAACATGCCTGCAGCAACCGCCACCAGCCCTTGGTACAAGCACCTCTGGCCGTGGATCATCATCGCGATCCTGACCTGTTCGGTGACACTGAGCCTGACGATGGTGACCATTGCGGTGAAGAATCCGGACAACCTGGTCAACGACAACTATTACGAAGCCGGCAAGGGCATCAACCGCTCTCTGGAGCGCGAACTGCTGGCCCAGACCCTGCAACTGCATGCCAACGTGCAACTGGATGATGTGACCGGCGAAGTGAACCTGCGCCTGAACGGCGACAGCCGCCCCCAGACCCTGGAACTGAGCCTGATCTCGCCAACCCAGCCGGAGAAAGATCGCAAAATTGTCCTGACCCGCAACGACAGCGAGCCGGGGCGCTACGTCGGCCAGTTGACGGACAAGATCGAAGGCCGGCGCTTTGTCGAATTGCTGGGCGTGGAGAACGACAAGACCTGGCGCCTGTTCGAAGAAGAACAGATCAGCCACGACCAGGACATCCTGCTCGGCGATGAACCGCTGCAAGGCGCTGAAGACCTGAAGAAATAGCGGCTGCGTTTCGCGCAATCGCGAGCAGGCTCGCTCCCACATCAGGTTTATGTCACCACGACATTCCAATGTGGGAGCGAGCCTGCTCGCGAAGAGGCCTTCAGATGCCAGCAAGTTTCAATATGTGAATACCCATGACCACTCCACAGCCCTGCTACCACTGCGCCCTGCCCGTTCCTCCCGGCAGCCGCTTCACCGCCGTTGTCCTCGGTGAAACCCGCGAGCTGTGCTGCCCGGGCTGCCAGGCGGTGGCCGAGGCGATTGTCGCCGGCGGCCTGGAAAGCTATTACCTGCATCGCAGCGAAGCGTCAGCCAACCCCGACACCCTGCCTGTCCAACTGACCGATGAACTGGCGCTGTACGATCGCCCCGACGTGCAGCAATCGTTCGTGCGCCATGAAGGCGAACTGGCCGAAACCACCTTGTTGATGGAAGGCATCAGTTGCGCCGCCTGTGGCTGGTTGATCGAAAAACAGCTGCGCAACCTGCCGGCCGTGGCCGAAGCACGGCTGAACCTGTCCAATCATCGCCTGCATGTACGCTGGGCCGACGCCCAATTGCCGCTGAGCACGTTGCTCGCCGAGTTGCGCCAGATCGGCTACGTCGCCCACCCGTACCAAGCCGACCAGGCTTGCGAGCAACTCGCCGCACAAAACCGCCTGGCCCTGCGCCAATTGGGCGTGGCCGGCCTGTTGTGGTTCCAGGCAATGATGGCGACCATGGCCACCTGGCCGGAATTCAACATCGACCTGAGCCCGGAGATGCACACCATCCTGCGCTGGGTCGCGCTGTTCCTCACCACCCCTATCGTCTTCTACAGCTGCGCGCCATTCTTCAAAGGCGCCATGCGCGACCTGCGCACCCGGCATCTGACCATGGACGTTTCGGTGTCCCTGGCCATCGGCAGCGCCTACATTGCCGGGATCTGGACATCGATTACCGGCGTCGGCGAGTTGTACTTCGATGCCGTCGGCATGTTCGCCCTGTTCCTGCTGGCCGGCCGCTACCTGGAACGCCGCGCCCGGGAGCGCACCGCCGCCGCCACCGCCCAATTGGTCAACCTGCTGCCGGCCTCGTGTCTGCGCCTGGAGGCGAACGGCCAGAGCGAACGCATCCTGCTCAGCGAATTGCGCACCGGTGACCGGGTACTGGTGCATCCGGGGGCGGTCCTGCCGGCCGACGGCAAGATCCTCGATGGGCAGTCCAGCATCGACGAATCGCTGCTGACCGGCGAATACCTGCCACAACCTCGCCAAGTGGGCGATGCGGTCACTGCGGGCACGCTGAACGTCGAGGGGGCCCTGACGGTCGAGGTACTGGCCCTCGGGCAAGACACCCGATTGTCGGCCATCGTGCGGCTTTTGGAGCGGGCCCAGGCCGAGAAGCCGCGGCTGGCGGAAATCGCCGATCGTGCCGCCCAATGGTTCCTGTTGTTCTCGCTGGTCGCGGCGGCGGCCATCGGCCTGTTGTGGTGGCAGCTGGATGCCTCGCGGGCCTTCTGGATCGTACTGGCGATGCTCGTCGCCACCTGCCCTTGCGCGCTGTCCCTGGCCACACCGACGGCCCTCACCGCTGCCACCGGCACCTTGCACAAACTCGGCCTGCTGCTGACGCGCGGTCATGTGCTGGAAGGCCTGAATCAGATCGACACGGTCATTTTCGACAAGACCGGCACCCTCACCGAAGGCCGCCTGGCGTTACGCGCGATTCGGCCATTGGCGGTCCTCGACAGCGATCAATGCCTGGCCTTGGCCGCAGCCCTGGAAAACCGTTCGGAACACCCCATCGCCCGCGCCTTCGGCCGCGCGCCCTTGGCCGCCGAGCAGGTGCAGAGCACGCCGGGGCTGGGACTGGAAGGGCTGGTGGCCGCACAGCGCCTGCGCATCGGCCAGCCCGGTTTTGTCTGCGAACTGAGTGGCGCTTCCGTACCGCTGATGCCGGACGAACCCGGGCAATGGCTGTTGCTGGGCGATGAGATCGGGCCGCTGGCCTGGTTCGTCCTCGATGACCGCTTGCGCGTCGATGCCCCTGCCCTGCTGGCGGCCTGCAAGGCGCGGGGCTGGCGCACGCTGCTGTTGTCGGGTGACAGTTCGCCGATGGTTGCCAGCGTCGCTGCCGAACTGGGTATCGATGAAGCCCGGGGCGGCCTGCGCCCGGACGACAAACTGGCCGTGTTGCAACAGTTGCACCAACAGGGCCGCAAGGTGCTGATGCTCGGTGATGGTGTGAATGACGTGCCAGTGTTGGCGGCGGCGGACATCAGTGTCGCCATGGGCTCGGCCACCGACCTGGCCAAGACCAGCGCCGACGCGGTGTTGCTGTCCAACCGCCTCGACGCCCTGGTCCATGCCTTCAGCCTGGCCCGACGCACCCGCCGGGTGATCATCGAGAACCTGGTGTGGGCAGGGCTGTACAATGGCCTCATGTTGCCGTTCGCCGCCCTCGGCTGGATTACGCCGGTGTGGGCCGCGGTCGGCATGTCCATCAGTTCGTTGACCGTGGTGTTGAATGCGCTGAGGCTGACCCGTCAGCCCAAGGTGCAGGTTATCGACGCCACGCCCGATACCCGCCCGCTGCCGGCCTGAGCCGCGCGGGCATGGAGTTCCGACATGCCAGCTCTCTACGTGATGATTCCGGCCGCGCTGCTGATCGTGGCCATCGCCGTGTACATTTTCTTCTGGGCCGTGGACAGCGGGCAGTACGACGACCTCGACGGCCCGGCCCACAGCATTCTGTTCGACGATCAGGACCCGAACCACAAGGCGGCGGTGGACGAAGCCAGTGGCGAGCCCCGCAAGCCGGACGACAAGGCCTCACCCCATGCTTGACCTGGCGCCCCTGTTGGTTTCGGCGGTCATCCTCGGCCTGCTCGGCGGCGGCCATTGCCTGGGCATGTGCGGCGGCCTGATGGGCGCCCTGACCCTGGCAATTCCCAAGGAACAGCGCAGCCGGCGCTTCCGGTTGCTACTGGCGTACAACCTGGGGCGGATCCTGAGCTATGCCACCGCCGGGTTGTTGATCGGCCTGGCCGGTTGGGCCGTCTCCAACAGCCCGGCAGCGATGATCATGCGGGTGCTGGCCGGCCTGCTGTTGATTGCCATGGGCCTGTACCTGGCGGGTTGGTGGAGCGGCCTGACCCGTATCGAAAGCGTCGGGCGTGGCTTGTGGCGGCACATCCAGCCTGTCGCCAACCGTTTACTGCCGGTGTCGAGCCTGCCCCGGGCCTTGCTGCTTGGCGCGCTGTGGGGTTGGTTGCCGTGTGGGTTGGTCTACAGCACCCTGTTGTGGTCCGCCAGCCAGGGCAATGCCCTGGACAGCGCATTGCTGATGCTCGCCTTCGGCCTCGGCACCTGGCCGGTGCTGCTCGCCACCGGGCTGGCCGCCGAACGCGTCACCGCCCTGCTGCGCAAACGCAGCGTGCGCATGGCCGGTGGCTTGCTGGTGATTATTTTCGGGATCTGGACACTGCCCGGACCGCATCAGCATTGGCTCATGGGGCATTGACCGAGTCGCAGCCAATCGCGAGCGGGCTCGCGATGAGGCCAGTACCGATGCCCCGTTGACGCAAATCAAAACGGCCTTGCCCACAGCCCCCTAGACTCGCCCCATGCCAGTCTATCCGGGAAATGCCCGCATGCTCGACACCATTCGTTGGGACTCAGATCTCATCCGCCGTTACGACCTGGCGGGACCACGCTACACCTCGTACCCCACCGCCGCACAGTTCGGCGGCCAGGTGGGCACCTTCGACCTGCTCCACGCCCTGCGTGACAGCCGCAAGGCCCTGCGGCCGCTGTCGCTGTATGTGCACATACCGTTCTGCGCGAACATTTGCTACTACTGCGCCTGCAACAAAGTCATCACCAAGGACCGTGGCCGCGCCCACGCCTATCTGCAACGCCTGGAACAGGAAATCCAGCTGATCGGCTGCCACCTGGACCCCACCCAACGCGTGGAACAGTTGCACTTTGGCGGTGGCACCCCGACGTTCCTCAGCCACGACGAACTGCGCCAACTGATGGCCAAGTTGCGCAAGCATTTGAACCTGTTGGATGACGATTCCGGCGACTACAGCATTGAAATCGACCCCCGGGAAGCCGATTGGTCGACCATGGGCCTGCTGCGTGAATTGGGTTTCAACCGGGTCAGTATCGGCGTGCAAGACCTTGACCCGGCGGTGCAACGAGCCGTCAATCGCCTGCAAAGCCTGGAAGAAACCCGTGCCGTGGTCGAAGCCGCCCGGACCTTGCAGTTCCGCTCGTTCAATATCGACCTGATCTACGGACTGCCCAAGCAGACGCCGGAAAACTTCGCTCGCACCGTCCAGGAAGTCATCCATCTGCAACCGGACCGGCTCTCGGTATTCAACTACGCCCACCTGCCGGAACGCTTCATGCCCCAGCGGCGCATCGACAGCCAGGACTTGCCGAACCCGGAGCAGAAACTGGCGATGCTGCAAGGCACCATCGAACAACTGACCGCCGCCGGTTACCGCTACGTAGGCATGGACCACTTCGCCCTGCCCGACGACGAACTGGCAATCGCCCAGGAAGAGGCCACGCTGCAGCGCAACTTCCAGGGCTACACCACCCATGGTCATTGCGACCTGATCGGTCTGGGCGTTTCAGCCATCAGCCAGATCGGTGATTTGTACTGCCAGAACAGCAGTGACCTGAACTATTACCAGAACACCCTCGCCGACGGGCAACTGGCGACCAGCCGCGGACTGATATGCAACGCCGACGACCGCCTGCGGCGCGCGGTGATCCAGCAGTTGATCTGCCATTTCCACCTGGCTTTCGCCGAGATCGAACAAGGCTTCAACATCGATTTCCGTGGCTATTTCGCGTCGTTGTGGCCGCAGTTGCAAGCCATGGCCAAGGACGGCCTGATCGAACTGGACAGCACACATATCAAAGTACTGCCGGCGGGTCGCCTGCTGGTGCGATCCGTGTGCATGGTGTTCGATGCCTATCTGGAGCAACAAAACCGACAGCGCTTCTCCCGAGTCATCTGAGCGCGACAATTTGACGACGAAAGCACACTGGTCGGGGCGACTACGCTGGGGTACCCTTACGCCTTATGTGTGATTTCCCACAAGGATTTAAGAAATGTCCGAGCCAGTCAAACTGCGCGCCCATAACCAGGCCCATTGCAAGGATTGCAGCCTGGCGCCCCTCTGCCTGCCACTTTCGCTGAACCTGGAGGACATGGATGCGCTGGACGACATCGTGAAGCGGGGCCGACCTTTGAAAAAAGGTGAGTTCCTGTTTCGCCAGGGCGACGCCTTCGACTCCGTTTATGCCGTGCGCTCGGGCGCCTTGAAAACCTTCAACTTGAGCGATGGCGGCGAAGAGCAGCTCACTGGCTTCCACCTGCCCAGCGAGCTGGTAGGCCTATCCGGCATGGACACCGAGAGCCATCCGGTCTCGGCCCAGGCGCTGGAAACCACCTCGGTGTGTGAAATCCCCTTCGATCGCCTGGACGAGCTGGCCTTGCAACTGCCGCAGCTGCGCCGCCAGTTGATGCGGGTCATGAGCCGGGAAATCCGTGACGATCAGCAAATGATGCTGCTGCTCTCGAAAAAAACCGCCGACGAGCGTATCGCCACGTTCCTGGTCAACCTCTCGGCACGCTTTCGCGCCCGCGGGTTCTCAGCCAACCAGTTCCGCCTGAGCATGTCGCGCAACGAAATCGGCAACTACCTGGGCCTGGCGGTGGAAACCGTGTCCCGAGTGTTCACCCGTTTCCAACAGAACGAGCTGATTGCCGCCGAAGGCAAGGAAATTCACATTCTCGACCCGATCCAACTGTGCGCCCTGGCCGGCGGTTCGATCGAAGTCTGATGGACCCGCGCGGCTGAGGGATTTGTCTCGCCGCGCTATACTGCCGCGTTTGCAGCCCTGCCAGGACACCTCCACGATGGTCTTTGACTCCTTCGACATCAAATCCCTGATCCGCCCCGTGATCGATTTCCCCAAGCCCGGCGTGATCTTTCGCGACATTACCCCACTGTTCCAATCCCCGACCGCCCTGCGGCTGGTCATGGACAGTTTCGCCCACCGGTATGTCGAGGCCGAGTTCACTCACATCGGTGCGATGGATGCCCGAGGCTTCCTGATCGGCTCGATCCTGGCCTATCAGTTGAACAAGCCGCTGGTCTTGTTCCGCAAGCAAGGCAAGCTGCCGGCCGATGTGCTGGCCGAGGGTTACCAGACCGAGTACGGCGAAGCCTTCCTGGAAGTGCACGCCGATAGCTTGTGCGAGGGGGACTCGGTGGTGATGTTCGATGACCTGATCGCCACTGGCGGCACGCTGATCGCCGCCGCCAACCTGATCCGCCGCATGGGCGCCAAGGTCCACGAGGCCGCGGCGATCATCGACTTGCCAGAATTGCTCGGCTCCCAGCGCCTGGAGGACATGGGGATCCCGACGTTCTGCCTGACGCAGTTCTCGCTCAGCGAAAAATAATCCTCACCCACAACACATAACCCTTGTGGGAGCGAGCCTGCTCGCGATAGCGATAAATCAGCCAGTATTGATGTTGACTGACACACCGCTATCGCGAGCAGGCTCGCTCCCACAAGGATTGTTGGGTTGATGTTATAAGGCGATCGGCTTGCGCCCCGCAAACGAATGCGCCAACGTGCCGCCATCCACCAACTCAAGCTCCCCACCCAACGGCACGCCGTGGGCAATGCGCGAGGCGATCAGGCCTTTGTTGTTCAGCAGTTGGGCGATGTAATGGGCGGTCGCTTCGCCTTCGACCGTCGGGTTCGTGGCGAGGATAACCTCCGTGAACGTACCCGCCTCTTCGATCCGCGCGATCAACTGTGGAATGCCGATGGCTTCAGGCCCCAAGCCATCGAGCGGTGACAGATGGCCCTTGAGCACGAAATAACGACCGCGAAAACCGGTCTGCTCCACCGCATACACATCCATCGGGCCTTCCACGACGCACAGCAGGCTGTCGTCCCGACGCGGATCGGCGCATTGCGGGCAAAGATCGTCTTCGGTGAGGGTTCGGCATAAACGGCAATGCCCTACACCTTCCATGGCCTGGCTAAGAGCCTGGGCCAGGCGCGAACCGCCGCTGCGATCACGCTCGAGCAATTGCAACGCCATGCGCTGGGCAGTTTTCTGACCCACACCCGGTAACGTTCGCAGGGCATCGATCAGTTGGCGAATCAAAGGGCTGAAGCTCATGGAGGAAATGTCCGACATAACAACGAGACGCGGTTTATACCCGCGCCTCCGATTAGCGTCAAATACTCAATCCTGCGCGACCCGAACCACCAACTTGCCGAAGTTGCGCCCTTCCAGCAGGCCGATAAACGCCTGTGGCGCATTCTCGAGGCCATCGACCACGTCCTCGCGGAACTTGACCTTGCCATCGCGCACCCAAGGCGCCATGGCACTGATGAACTCCGGCTGACGATCACCGTAGTCGTCAAACACAATGAATCCCTGGATCCGCACGCGCTTGGTCAGCAAGGTGCGCTGCAGTTGTGGCAAACGGTCCGGGCCGCTCGGTGCCTGTTGATCATTGTAGGACGCGATCAGGCCACAGAGCGGGATCCGGGCCTTGGCATTGAGCAACGGCACGACGGCATCGAAGACTTTGCCCCCGACGTTTTCGTAATAGATGTCGATGCCCTTGTCGCAGGCCTGCGCCAGTTCCTCGGCAAAATTCGCGCTTTTATGATCGACACAGGCGTCAAAGCCCAGTTCGTCGACCACGTACTTGCATTTTTCGCGGCCGCCCGCAACGCCGATGACACGCAGGCCCTTGATTTTCGCCACCTGGCCGACCACCGAGCCCACCGCACCGGAGGCGGCCGCGACCACCAGGGTTTCCCCGGCCTTGGGTTGGCCAATGTCCATCAATCCCATGTAAGCGGTCATGCCCGGCATGCCCAGCACCCCAAGGGCCATCGACGGGCTAGGCAGCCCGGCGGGGATGGGCATCACATTGCGCCCATCGCTGATGCTGTGGCTCTGCCATCCCGTGGCGCCCACCACCAGATCACCCTCCTGGAATTTCGGGTGCAGCGAGCGCTCCACGCGGCTGACGGCGCCTCCGGTCATCACCCCATCGATTTCCACCGGCGCGGCGTAGGAAGGCGCGTCGCTCATTCGTCCGCGCATGTAGGGGTCCAGGGACAGGAACAGCGTCTTGAGCAGGATTTGCCCGTCCACCAGGTCCGGTAGGTTGATCTGCTCGAAGCGAAAATTGTCCGGGGTGGGTGCGCCTTTGGGTCGGGAGGCGAGGACGATGCGTTGGTTGGAGGTCGACGCTTGTGACATGGAAAGGTCTCCTTGATCGTTGATCGGCTCTTTATAAGGAGCAGACCCTTTTGAAGGGGGTGTGTTCGATGCTCTTGCCGTTGGACCGCGGTGCCAGCATCGCGAGCAGGCTCGCTCCCGCAGGATGACGGTGGCAGACCTGGATTTTGTTAGTACCTTCAGACACTGTGGGAGCGAGCCTGCTCGCGATAGCGGTTTAACAGCCACCGAGGCTTTGGAGCAGAAACAAAAATGCCAGGCGCGATGCCTGGCATTGTGTGTAGCCCATCCCGACCGGGATGGCGAATCAGAACGGCAGCTTCATGCCCGGCGGCAGCTGCATGCCGGCGGTCATGCCGGACATCTTGTCCTGGCTGTTGGCTTCGATCTTGCGCACCGCGTCATTGACGGCAGCGGCGAACAGCGCTTCGAGCATTTCCTTGTCGTCTTCGCTCAGGCCTTCGACCACGCTTGGGTCGATGCTCACGCGCTTGATGTCGTGGCGACCGGTCATGACCACGGTCACCATATCGCCGCCGGACTTGCCGGTGACTTCGGCGTTGGCCAGTTCTTCCTGCATCTTGGCCATTTTTTCCTGCATCTGCTGCGCCTGCTTCATCAGGCCGGCCATGCCACCTTTCATCATGGGAATCACCTCGAAAGTACTTGGATAAACAACGCGCCCGGCCCGTTGGACCCGACGCCTTCAGTTATGAGCCCTGGGTGACCGGGGCCTCGACAGGTTCGATAGTATCGTGACGGACCACGGCGCCGAACTGTTGCATCATCTGCTGGATGAATGGATCACTGTGGATCGACTCTTCGGCTTCGCGCTGACGGTCGGCACGGCGACGGGACGCGGCCTGGGCCGGGGTCTCCTGCTCGGGCTTGATCAGCTCGATGGTCAACGTCAGGGTGCGCTGGTGGTACTGGTTCAGTGCATCGTTGAGGCGACGCTGCTGGGTCGCGTTGAACAATGCGCTGTGGGCCGGGTCCAGGTGCAACAGCCAGTGGTCGCCTTCCACGGAGATCAGCGTGCAGTTGGCGGCGATGCTACCGGTCATGCCGCTGATCGGCAGTCGAGGGAACAGTTCCAGCCATTGCAGGGCCAGCCCGGTGGCCGGCATCGCCGCCGGTTCCGGCTCGGGCTCCGGGGCCGGCTCGGCGGCGTGCTCGCTGGCCAGGTCGTCCAGGTAGCTGTAGGCCGAATCCATGTCCGGCTCGATGTAATCCTCGTCCAGCGGCGGCTCATCGTCCAGGTCGATGCCCGGCGTGGCGACGTCGACGTCGGCCACTGTTGGCTCGGGCACTGGCGCGACGACCCACTCCGGCGCATCGGGTACCACGCTGTCGGGCGCTGGCAATGGCATCGGCGGCAACTCAGGCTGCTCGGCGATGGTCTCCAGGACCGGCTCCACGGCGGGTTGCTGGACAACCTCCGGCTCGACCGGATCGTTCCAGGGCAGGTCGACCACGGCTTCGACGACAGGTTCGGGCGCCGCCTCGACGACCGGTTCGGGTTCTGGCTCAGGGGCCGTGACAACGGGTGTCGGGGTCGGTTGTGCCACAGGCGCGTCCGGAGCCGAAGCCACTGCCGGCGCAACGACGGGCGCGGCAGCCACTGGCTTGGCGGAATCAGCTGTGGCCTGGCTGATCCCCACTGGCTTTAGCGGCTGCCTCGGGGCGTCCGCCGTGTCGGCTGGCCGGAATGCCAGCATTCGCAACAGGACCATTTCGAAGCCGCCGCGCGGATCCGGCGCCAGGGGCAGGTCGCGACGGCCAATCAGGCCCATCTGGTAATAGAACTGCACGTCTTCGGCCGGCAGTGCCTGGGCCAGGGCCAGTACGCGATCACGGTCGCCATGGCCGTTGTCGACGCCATCCGGCAAGGCCTGGGCGATGGCGACACGGTGCAGCACGTTGAGGATTTCCGAGAGCACGCCATTCCAGTCCGGCCCCTGCTCGGCCAGGTGACGCACGGCCTCGAGCAGCGCCTTGGCGTCGCCTTCGATCAGCGCCTGCAACACGTCATAGACCTGACCGTGATCGAGAGTGCCGAGCATGGCCCGGACATCGGCGGCCATGACCTTGCCTTCACCGAAAGCGATGGCCTGGTCGGTCAGGCTCATGGCATCGCGCATCGAACCATCGGCGGCGCGGCCCAGCAGCCACAGTGCATCGTCCTCGAAGGGCACGTTCTCGACGCCCAGTACGTGCGTCAGGTGCTCGACGACCCGTTCCGGCGTCATGTTCTTGAGGGAGAACTGCAAGCATCGCGACAAAATCGTTGCAGGAAGTTTCTGCGGGTCAGTGGTCGCCAGGATGAACTTGACGTAGGGCGGCGGCTCCTCGAGGGTCTTGAGCAGCGCATTGAAAGAATGGCTGGAGAGCATGTGCACTTCGTCGATCAGGTAGACCTTGAAGCGCCCACGGCTCGGCGCGTACTGCACGTTATCGAGCAGCTCGCGGGTGTCTTCGACCTTGGTGCGGCTGGCGGCGTCGATCTCGATCAGGTCGACGAAACGGCCCTCGTCGATTTCCCGGCAGACCGAGCACTCGCCGCAAGGCGTCGAGGTGATGCCGGTTTCACAGTTCAGGCACTTGGCGATGATCCGCGCGATGGTGGTCTTGCCCACGCCGCGGGTACCCGTGAACAGGTAGGCATGGTGCAGCCGCTGGCTGTCCAAGGCATTGATCAGAGCCTTGAGCACATGGGTCTGGCCGACCATTTCGCGGAACGAGCGCGGACGCCATTTACGTGCAAGAACCTGATAACTCATCGAAAACCGTCGCAACGAAGGAACATAAGCGGCTAATGCTAGCGGAGCAGGGGCGAAATTGCATCCGGTGTGCTCGTCTAATCTGACTAAGATTGGTCAAGGACTCGGTTGTCGACGCGGTTTTGTACAGTCAGGAGAGTTTATGCGCTCAGCCATGGGGGCTTTGCTGTTGTTGGGTACCAGTTGCTTTGCCGAGGAAGGCCCCTTGCGCTTCGCCGTTACCGACGGCTGGGCGATGCCCATGGTGCAGATCGAACGAGGTCGGCCGACTCAGGGCATCATTCCCGACATCATGACAAGCCTGGCGACCCAGGTAGGGCTGCCGGCGCAATTCCACGTCCTGTCCCGCGCCCGGCTGGACGGCACCATGAAACACGGCGAAATCGACCTGCGCTGTTATGTCAGCCCCGACTGGGTGAAGGACAGTGGCGATTATTTGTGGAGCATCCCGTTGTTTTTCCAGCGTGACCTGCTCGTCGCCACGGCAAGCACCCCTGCGGCGGTCACACCCGCAACGTTGCCGGAACAAGCCATCGGCACGGTGCTCGGCTATACCTACCCGACCTTGCAACCCTTGTTCGACAGCGGCCAACTGCACCGCGACGACGCCCGCAGCCAGGAACAAGTGCTGGCGAAACTGCTGGCCGGACGTTATCGCTACGGGATCAGTAACCAATGGGCACTGGACTGGTTCAATCAACGCCATACCGCCGATCGACAACTCCATGAAGTGGCGGTACTCCAGGAACAGCAGTTGAGCTGTTACGTGCGCAACGATCCGAGCATCCCGGCGCAACGCATCCTGAGGACATTGCTGACCATGAAGACATCCGGGGAGATCGACGCAATCATCCAGCTTTATACCGGTCGCAGTGACGTATCGCCGGCCAGCAGCAACACACCCTCTCCCTGATCGCCGGGTCGCTGCCGCCATTGCGCCGGCGGGATGAACCCCAGGACCCAGTCGGGGATCTGTTCGGGCGGCATGGGCCGGGCGATGAAGTAACCTTGGGCCACCTCACAGCCCAGGCGCAGCAGCAACTGGCCATGCTCCAGGCTGTCCAGGCCCTCGGCGACCACCTCACGGCCAAACGCCCGGGCCAGGCCGATCACCGCTTCGGTCAGCGCCAGGTCGTCCTGGTCGTCGAGAATGTCGCGGACAAAGGTCTTGTCGATCTTGATGGTCTGCGTGCGCAGGTGCTTGAGGTCGTTGAGCGAGCAGTAGCCGGTGCCGAAACCACCCAGTGAAAAACCCACGCCCAACGCCTGGCAGGCCTGGAGGCAAGCGCTGACGTGTGCAAGGTTCTCCACCGCGACGGATTCGACAATCTGCAGATCCAACAGCCGTGGCGGTACCGCCGGATGCCGCTCCAGCACCTGACGCAACCGCTCGACAAAATCCGCCCGCTGGAAATGCCGCGCCGAGATATTGATGCTCACCGGCCAGCCCTGCCCCGCCTGCTGCCATTGCTGCAATTGGATGAGTACCTGCTCCATGACCCACTCGCCGATCTCGACGATCAGGTCAGTCTCTTCCACCAGGGGCAGGAACTCCCGAGGCGGCACCAGGCCACGTTGCGGGTGCTTCCAGCGCAGCAGCGCCTCGAGGCCGACCACGGTGCCATGGCGCATATTGACCTTGGGCTGGAAATGCAGCCGCAGCTCATTACCGGCCAATGCCTGGCGGACCCGCTCGACAGTCTGGTAAGTGGCTCGCACTTCCTTGTCCCGGGACACATCGAACAAGTGGAAACGATTGCGACCGCTTTGCTTGGCCACGTACATCGCCTGGTCAGCGTGGCGCAACAAGGTCTCGGCGTCTTCGTTGTCCCATGGGAACAGCGTGACACCAATGCTGGCGAAAACCTTGATGTCCTTGCCGTCGATGCCATAAGGCATGGAAACGGCGATCAACACCCGGTTCAAGGCAGCATGTAATTCATCCATCCCACGCACATGGCGCAGCACCAGCACGAACTCGTCCCCACCCAGCCGTGCTACCACGTCCTCGCCACGCACAATGCTGCGCAGGCGCCTGGCAACTTCCACCAGCAGCCGATCGCCGCTGGCATGACCATAGCCGTCATTGACGGCCTTGAAGCCATCGAGGTCGAGCATGCACACCGCCAGGGGCAGGTTCTCCGCGCGTGAAAACTCCAGGGCCTGGTCCAGCAGTTCGGACAGATAAGTGCGGTTGGGCAGCCCGGTCAGCACATCGTGCCCTACCCGCCATTGCAGCGAATGCAGCAGGCGCCGCTTTTCGCTGACGTCGAAGCGAATCGCCAGGTAGCGTTCAATTTGCCCGGTCTCGTCGTCGATCACCGGCACCAACGTGGTGTCGACCCAGTGCAGCGTACCGTCCTTGGCCCGGTTGCAGATCTCCCCTTTCCAGACCTGGCCCAGGGCAATGGTGCGCCACATGGCGCTGAAGAACTCGTCAGGGTGTTGGCCGGAATTGAGCAGGCGATGGTTCGCTCCCAACAACTCATCGCGCCGGTAACCAAAAAGGCTGCAAAATTGATCGTTGACGTAGGTGATGCGCCCGCTCAGATCGGTTTCGGAAAAAATCGCGGCGGCGTCAACGGCTCTGCGGTACTTCTTATCCATCGAAGCAGTCATCCATGAGTCAGGCTCATTTGTCGCGCGCGGTTGCACCGCCTTCAAGACAGGCGAAAATCAACTAGGCTCAAACACTTTGAGAAAAGCCGGAGCGCGGGTCCTGGTGGTGCCAAGGTAAGGCTTCAGCCCTTGCCTTGTATCGCGGCAAGAAACGCAAGGACCGGTCTGCGCGCACACCCAGGCTTCTGAAGCAGGTCACCAAATGCCCGTGCCAAAGGCCGATTCTACGAAACACATCACACTTTGCAAAGCAAGGTGATGGATCACGCGGTTGCCTAATGCGAAAATCTATCGTTAAGTTCTTGATTCTAAATGGGAATTAAGCGATGCAAATTTCAAGTTTGGGTCCAGCCATCAGACGCTACCGCAAAGTAGCGGGGCTTACTCAGGCTGAACTTGGCGAAAAAACCGGTTTTGACCCCAAAACCATCAGCCGCTTCGAAACCGGCACCTACACCCCCAGCGTCGAAGCCTTGTTCCTGCTTGCCAATGTGCTGGATGTACAACTGAAAGCCTTTTTTGCCGACATGGGCGATGAGGACGAACAGCGGGCGTATCTATTCGGTGTCATACACAGAGCCACCCCGAAGGATCTGGGAAAGCTGATCGCAGCGGTCGACCAGGCCTTGTCCAAGCCTTGACGCCATGAAAGAGAAGCCTGGCCTGTCAATGCGAGACAGGCCAGGCTTCTCTTTGCTCGCTTGCCCAATTCCGAGGGCGACGCAAGACATAATGTCACGTTGACATCGTCCACCACGAACCCGGACTATCAACGCGCTGATTCCTGCGTCCCTATGACGCCTACGACTCGTCTACACAATAAAATCCCAGGGGACACCGTGCATAAACTTTCGATCATTCTCGTTTCGATACTCGCCACCGGCTGCACCGCCAAATACGCGCAACAAGAAGTATTCCCCAACCCTGGAAAACTTGATCGGCAAATGCCAGTCACCATCGCCACACCAGTTGACGGCCGCTACGAAACGACACCCTATACTGCCTCCGGAGATATGACAGCTGCCGCCATCAAGACGGCATTCTCTTATTACACCAACCGTGTGACGGTAACGGGCACGTGCCATGAATTGAACTGCCTGAGGCAGAACAACCCTTCGGGCTACTACGTCATCCCGGAAATCCTCCATTGGGAAGAACGCGCCACAGAATGGTCGGGCCTCCCCGACAAGATTGAAGTGAAGCTCGCCATTTATGGCTCGACTGGAACACAGCCGCTGGGGTCTGCGATCCTGTCCGGTAAAAGCAAGTGGGCGACTTTCGGCGGGGATCATCCACAGGATCTTTTACAAGAGCCGATTAATGAGTATGTGAAAGCTCAGTACTGACTGTAGGGGCCCGTCCTGCCGGTGCACAGGGCCGCCCTCCTTATCGACGCTCGATTGCCCTGCCCGGCCAAAACCCGGACAGCAGAAAGCACCGATCGATATCGATCAGCAAAACGAAAGGAAATTCTGAATTTGGCAAACCTTGCGAACGAAGGCTTGGGCGTTATGGAGGCAACCCCACCAGCCACACCCCGGCACACAATGTTCCCGCTGTGGCTGCTTCCTTCCGGATCTGACCAGGTTCACGGGTAATCGTTGCGGGGGGACCGATGGGGTCACCATAACGATGCCCGCCTGACGGCGAGCCGCGCCATTGTACCTATCTGACGAGAAGTTACAACCGTTCGTACCAGATAAAAAAACTGAAGATGTTCAAGCACTTGCTGTGGGGTGCTTGCTATGGCGTCGGCACATCCGACAGGAAGGCAAGCTAACCTGCCGCCATCGTGAGCAAGCTCGCTCCCACATGAGTTCTCTAGTGTTCACAGATCCAGCGCTCTGCCCAGGTCCCTTGTGGGAGCGAGCCTGCTCGCGATAGCGCTGGATCAGCTTGCATTGATGTTGAATGAACCTCCGTCATCGCGAGCAGGCTCGCTCCCACGGAAAAACTGCGGTAAAGCTTTAATCGATTGAATCTTTTAACCAATACTTACGAACAACTACAAACATTGCATCATTGTCGATATTAAATGGCCGATCATGACGACGTATTACAAACCACCACTGGGCAGAACGGCCCATACTCACCATTGGAAGCTTGAGCCCGAACTTGAACATTGAAATAAACAGGTCGGGATCCCCCACTGACGCCTATCTCATGCTGGTACCAGCCGCGTCCGTCCGGTTTCACTTGGGTTGCGGGAACGAACTGCGGCTGTCCAGTTGCCACCGCTGTTACTTTAAACGTGTGCCCCGCAATCTGATCGGGCCGGACATTATCCGAGATTTGCCAGGCTAATATAATGGTGTATTGGCTCTGTCCGGCCTGGGAAAGTCTCCGAGGCGCATTGGGAATGGTTGT
Source organism: Pseudomonas sp. FP2300 (assembly GCF_030687595.1). Classification (NCBI taxonomy): domain Bacteria; kingdom Pseudomonadati; phylum Pseudomonadota; class Gammaproteobacteria; order Pseudomonadales; family Pseudomonadaceae; genus Pseudomonas; species Pseudomonas sp. FP2300. Next base: position 2,094,242 of record NZ_CP117440.1, on the reverse strand, counting down.
CGCTTTATCTGATTCATCATGTTTCATCGTATTATCCATAATAAATATAGCCATCATCCATGGCGGCCTTAGGGTAAAGGAAAACTTGAATATAAAACCACCATCAAAACAAATAGCATTACTTTAACGCTGCCTAGCCTCCCAACGAGGCAGGCAAACTTAGTGCGAAAACAAAGTTACATAAGCACCTCATCCGCCCGACCACCCTCCTCCTGAATAACCAGATGGATGAAATGCAGCTTGGTGATGACGGCGGCGGGTACGACGAACGGATAGAAATCCGGCTGGCCCATGCTGCGGGACAGTTCGTTGAGCATGCCAGCCAGCTCGATCCAGGCGTTGACGAATGACAGGAAGGCCGTCCCCCCAGTGTGCTCGGGGTCGTACAAGGTCTCGGGCGGAAAAGGCTGGTAGTCGATATCCATTTCCCGAGCACTCATGCCAAAACCCAGCGCCGTGTCCACCGCATCCATCATGTGCAGATAGTGAGCCCAGGTTTCCGCCCAGTCTTCCCAGGGATGCATGGTGGCGTAGGCGCTGACGTAATGGGTTTGCCAGTCCAGCGGCGCTCCCTGCTGATAATGCCGCTCCAAGGCTGCGGAATAACTGGCGCGCTCATCGCCGAACAGCTCACGAAACGCCTCGAGCCAGTGAGTGTTGGCGATCAGCCGATCCCAGTAGTAGTGCCCCACCTCATGCCGGAAATGTCCGAGCAAGGTGCGATACGGTTCGCGCATCTGCTGGCGCACGTATTCGCGATGGGCATCGTCGGCTTCTTTGATATCGAGGGTGACCAGGCCGCTGGCGTGACCTGTGGTCGGAGGCGTGCCATCGGGATCGACGCCAATGAAATCGAAAGCCAGGCCGATATGTTCATCGACGGTTTTCGGGATCACCGGCAAGCCGAGGGTGATCAGTTGCGCCACCAACCGGCGCTTGGCGGTTTCGACCTTGCGCCAGCGCTCGGGGTTTTCCGGGATCGACAAATCGGGGATGGTGCGATTCAGGCTGCAGGCAATGCACAAAACATCATTTCCGTTGGCTGGCAACAGCCAGTTGCACGCCGCCGGGGTGTCAAGGTTGGCGCAGCGGCGGAACAGTCCGGCTTGCGGGTCGGCGTCCAGCGTCCAGGTGTCGGGTTGCTCGCCCGGTTGCAAGGACGACAGGCGGCTTTGTTCAGGCTGATAGCCCAGCGCCGCCAGGCAAGCCAGGCATTGGCTGTTGCGAAAAAACAGCGACTGGCCGCAGCGACACGACCAGATTTTGCTATTGCGCGAACGATCGCCCATGAAAGGCGCGGCAATGCGTGAGGTCAGTTGTTCGAAGAAGCGGTACATGGCGATCTCTCCCTGGAGCCTGCAAGACTAGATCATCCTCTGCCCACGATCGTTCCCATGCATTGCCTGACCGGTGCCGCCGAGCGGGAGCAAGCTCCCTCGCCACAAAAACCAGAGTATTGCCCGAAGGAGCGCTCACGGTTAAACCGTGATGCCATGCTTACTCAAGAAAGCGACAAACGCCTCTTCGTCGAGCACCTTGAGCCCCAGCTCATTGGCCTTGGTCAGCTTCGACCCCGCCCCCGGCCCGGCTACCACGCAATGGGTTTTCGCCGATACGGAACCGGCGACCTTGGCCCCCAGGCTTTCCAGCTTGTCCTTGGCAACATCGCGGCTCATCAGCTCCAACGACCCGGTCAACACCCAGGTGTGCCCCGCCTCGGGCAAGCCTTCGACGACTTTCTTCTCGCTCTGCCAATGCATGCCGAAGTCCCGCAGCTGTTGTTCCGCAGCTTGGGCCTGCTGGCGATTGGCGGCGACAGCGAAGAACTCGCGTACGGCGTTGGCCTGTTTTTCCGGCAGGGCCTGGCGCATGTCCAGCCAGTCGGCGTTCATCACGGCTTCGAGTGAACCGAACTTGTCCGCCAGTTTCTGTGCCCCGCCCGGCCCGACCGAGGGAATGTGCAGTTTGTCGAGAAAGCCGCCCAGGGTGGTGCTGGCGGAGAATTCGGCGCCCAACTCGCCCTGATCCTGGATATCGAGACCATGGCGTAGCAGATCCTTGATCACCTCGCGATTGTGCGGGTCTTCGAAGAAGCTGTGGATCTCGTGGGCCACTTCCAGGCCGACGTCGGGCAAGTAGGTGAGCACCTGAGGCAAGGCCGCCTGCACGCGCTCCAGCGAACCGAGGGAGCGGGCCAGGACCTTGGCGGTCTCCTCGCCCACGTCGGGGATGCCGAGGGCGTAGATGAACCGCGCCAGGCTTGGCTTCTTGCTGTCGACGATGGCCGCCAGCAGGTTTTTGCTCGACAGTTCGGCGAAGCCTTCCAGGTCGACCACCTGCTCGAAAGTCAGGGCATACAGATCGGCAGGCGAACCCACCAGCCCCTCGTCCACCAACTGCTCCACGCTCTTTTCACCCAGGCCCTCGATGTCCATGGCCCGGCGCGACACGAAGTGAATGATCGCCTGCTTGAGCTGCGCGCCGCAGGCCAGGCGACCGACGCAACGGTACACCGCGCCTTCGCTGATGGTTTCACGACCCTTGCTGCGCTTGATCAGTTGCGTGCGCTCGACATGGGAGCCGCAGACTGGACATTGCTGGGGAATTTCAACGGGACGGGCGTTTTCCGGGCGACGTTCGGTGACCACTTGCACCACTTGCGGGATCACGTCCCCGGCACGACGGATGATCACGGTGTCGCCGATCATCAGGCCCAGGCGCGCCACTTCGTCCATGTTGTGCAGGGTGGCATTGGCCACAGTCACGCCTGCCACCTTGACCGGCTTGAGCCGCGCCACGGGTGTCACGGCGCCAGTGCGACCGACCTGGAACTCGACGTCCAACAGCTCGGTGAGCTCTTCAGAGGCCGGGAATTTATGGGCGATGGCCCAGCGCGGCTCCCGGGCGCGAAAACCCAGTTCGCGCTGAGAGGCGATGCTGTTGACCTTGAACACCACGCCATCGATTTCATAAGGCAACGCGTTGCGCCGTTCGCCAATGTCGCGGTAGTAATCCAGGCATTCGTCGATGCCATGGGCGAGTTTCAGTTCGCGGCTGATCGGCAGGCCCCAGGCCTTGAGCTGCTTGAGATTGCCGATGTGGGTATCAGCAATGTCCGCGGTCACCTGGCCGATGCCGTAGCAGCAGAATTCCAGCGGGCGGTTGGCGGTGATCCTCGAATCCAGCTGACGCAGACTGCCGGCCGCCGCGTTGCGCGGGTTGGCAAACGTCTTGCCGCCCGCCTCCAACTGCGTGGCGTTGAGGCGCTCGAAGCCGGCCTTGGACATGTACACCTCGCCGCGCACTTCCAGCAGCGGTGGCCAGCCAGTGCCCTGCAACTTGAGGGGAATGTTGCGCACGGTGCGCACGTTGACGCTGATGTCCTCGCCCGTGGTGCCGTCACCGCGTGTAGCGCCGCGCACCAGCATGCCGTCCTGATACAGCAAGCTGACCGCCAGGCCATCGAGCTTCGGCTCGCAGCTGTATTCCACCGCCGCGCCGCCGCCCAGCAAGTCGCCCATGGGCAGGTCGAGACCTTCGGTCACCCGGCGGTCGAACTCGCGCATGGTGGTTTCGTCGAAGGCGTTGCCCAGGCTGAGCATCGGGATCTCGTGACGGACCTGACTGAAGGCCGACAGCGCCACGCTGCCGACCCGCTGCGTCGGGGAATCGCTGGTCACCAGCTCCGGATGCTGCTCCTCCAAAGCCTTGAGCTCGTGGAACAAGCGGTCGTACTCGGCGTCCGGGATGCTCGGCTCATCGAGGACGTGATAGCGATAGTTGTGCTGGTCCAGCTCGGTGCGCAGCTGTTGGATGCGGGTTTCAACGGCATTCATGGGTGTTCTCTCATAAAGCAAAAGAGCAGCCGAGGCTGCTCAATTTTCTCAAAACATAGGGGATGCTTCGCACCCCTGTGGGAGCAAGCTCCCTCGCCACAGATGCTCTCTGATCAGGGAGAGCCTGGGACATTGCTTAGCGCTTCTGGGTCAGCGCCCGGCGCTCGAATTCGACGATACGCTGGCGGTAGTGTTCGATGGTCTGGGCGGTCAGCACGCTGCGCTGGTCGTCCTTCAACTCGCCGTTGAGCTCCTGGGACAGCTTGCGCGCCGCGGCCACCATCACGTCGAAGGCTTGCTTGGGATGACGTGGGCCTGGCAGGCCGAGGAAGAAGCTGACGGCTGGGGTACTGAAATGGTCGATGTCGTCCAGGTCGAACACGCCTGGCTTGACCGCGTTGGCCATGGAGAACAACACCTCGCCATTGCCGGCCATGCTCTCGTGACGATGGAAAATGTCCATCTCGCCGAAACGCAAGCCACTTTCCAGGATGTTCTGCAACAACGCCGGCCCCTTGAAGCCAGCCGGGTCGCGGCAGATCACGCTGATCACCAGCACTTCCTCAGCCTGGGCTTGGTCTTTGTCGGCGCTCGATGCCTTGTTCTCGTCCGGGAAATCGCTGTCGCGACTGCTGAAGCTCGGGCCACCATCCAGGTCGAGATTCAGGTTCAAATCCCCCTGGGACGGCTCGCTGTTGCGCTTGCCGCGCTTGGAACCCGACTCCCGCGGCTCACGTGCAGGCGCGCTCATCGACGGCAGGTCGTGCTCGTCCAGCTGTGGCTCCTTGTGGGTGTCCAGCACCCGGGGCGGGCCCAGCAGCTCGGCGTTGTCATCCTCATCGGGCAGGTTCGACAGGCTGCGATCCAGGCGAAACTTCAGTTTCCCCTTGCCGCCGCGCATGCGACGCCAGCCGTCGAAAAGAATACCGGCAATGACAATGATGCCGATGACGATCAGCCACTCGCGCAGACCGATTTCCATGTAATCCCGTGCCTCTATAAAAATGCTGAAAAATAAGGGGTTTAGCTATTTGCAAACCGCTTTAAAACGTGGCGCCAACTCTATGTTCTGAATGGCGTTTTGCCCACGCACACGAAAAATTGACATTAAACTAGCACGACCAAAGATAACTTTACACCGTCTGTCGCACAGGCTCGTGCCCAAACTGTGAATTGAACAACAGGCGCAAGGGTAAAAAATACCTACATCGTTCCCGGTAAATGCCCTACAGCCCGCGCTTCAGGCATCCACCATTGCCATGGCCTCCTCCACATCCACCGCCACCAGCCGCGAACAGCCTGGCTCATGCATCGTCACGCCCATCAACTGATCGGCCATTTCCATGGCGATCTTGTTGTGGGTGATGTAGATGAATTGCACCGTTTCGGACATCTCCTTCACCAGCCGTGCGTAACGGCCTACGTTAGCGTCATCCAACGGTGCATCGACTTCGTCGAGCATGCAGAACGGCGCCGGGTTCAATTTGAAGATGGCAAATACCAGGGCCAATGCGGTCAGCGCCTTCTCGCCACCGGAGAGCAAATGGATGGTGCTGTTCTTCTTGCCAGGAGGACGCGCCATGATGGTCACCCCTGTATCGAGTAAATCTTCGCCCGTCAGTTCCAAGTAGGCGCTGCCTCCACCGAAAACTTTTGGGAAAAGTGCCTGCAAACCGCCGTTGATCTGATCAAAGGTATCCTTGAAGCGGTTGCGGGTTTCCTTGTCGATCTTGCGAATGACGTTTTCCAGGGTCTCCAGCGCCTCGACCAGATCGTCGTTCTGGGCATCCAGGTAGCGCTTGCGCTCGGACTGTTGCTGGTATTCGTCGATGGCCGCCAGGTTGATCGCCCCCAGGCGCTGGATGCGCTGGGCAATGCGCTCCAGTTCCTCCTCGGCTTCCTTTTCGTTCGCCCCGGCCACCAGGGTGGCGAGTACGCCATCAAGGTCGTAGCCGTCTTCCAGCAATTGGTCCTGCAAGGCTTTGCGCCGCACCGTCAGCGCCTGCCATTCCATGCGCTGCTGCTCCATCTGGCCGCGGATCAGTTGCGATTGCTGCTCGGCCTGGCTGCGGCGCTTCTCGGCGTCGCGCAGTTCGCGGTCGGCGTCCTCCAGAGCGATCTGCGCCGTCTTGAGCTCCTCGTCGACGCTCATGCGTTTGTCGAGCAACTCTTCGAGCTTGAGACGCAGCTCTTCCAGCGGCGCTTCGCCCTCTTCCAGATTGAGGCTCAACTGCTCGCGCTTTTCAGTAAGACGCTCGGACTGCATTTCCAGCCGCTCCAAAGCCTGACGCGTGGAATCGTGCTGGGCCTTGAGCGAGCCCAGCCGCACCGCCAACTGATGGGCATGATCCTTGTGCTGGCGTGCTTCCTGACGTACCCGGTCAAGGCGTTCGCGCAGGCTGTCGCGCTGGGCCAGCAGCAGTTCACGCTGTTCGGTGTCCAGGGCCATGGCATCGAGGGCTTCCTGCAATTGCAGGCGCGCCTCGCCGATCTGTTCGTGTTCCAGCGCCCGCTGCTCGCCCAACTCGGCAATTTCTTCTTCGAGACGGGTGCGGCGCAGCGCCAGCTGTTCGACCTTGGCCTTGCCAGCCGACAACTGCGCCTTGAGCTCGCCTTGCTGGCGCGCTTCGTCCTGCAACAGCCGCCGCAAGTGTTCGCGGCCGTTCTCCTGTTGACGCTGTTGCGCCCGCAGGTTCTGCAATTCGGTTTCCAGGGCTTCGACGCTGGCCTCGCGCTCTTCGCGCTCGGCACTCAGGTGTTGGATTTCCTGGCCGCGGGCGAGCATGCCGCTCTCGGCTTCGCTGGCCCGGCGCACCCGCAGGAAATGCCGGCCAACCCAGTACCCGTCGCGGCTGATCAGGCTTTCACCAACGGCCAGTTGCCCGCGCAAGGCCAAGGCCTGTTCAAGACTGTCCACCGGCTTGACCTGCCCCAGCCACGGTGACAGATCGACCTGGGCCTCGACCTTGTCCAGCAGACTGCCGGGGATTCGTACCCCGTCGCCAGCCGGGCTGAGCAGACGCAGATCGCCCTGGGTGAAACCTGACAGGTCGAAGCCGCCAAAGTCATCCACCAGCACCGCTTGCAAGTCGGCGCCCAGCACGGTTTCCACCGCCAGTTCCCAACCGGCATCGACCTTCAAACCTTCGGCCAGTCGCGGACGTTCGGCCAGGTGCTGGTCGCGCAGCCATTCGGCGGTGCCGGTGCCCGGGTCCAACGCGGCTTGTTGCAAGGCCTCCAGCGAAGCCAGGCGCCCGTTGAGCCGCTGCAATTCGCCCTGGGCCTGTTGTTGGTTCTGCAAGGCCAGTTGCAAGGCTTGGCGAAGCTGCTCAAGCCGTTCGACCTGGGCATCTTCACTGGCCTGCAAGTCTTCGAGGGTGGCTTCGCTGGTCGCCAGTTGCTCGCTCAGATCCAGAATCGCGGCGTCTTCCGGGTCCGCCGCGAGCAAGGCGCGTTCTTCGGCCAGGCGACGCTGACGTTCGGCCAGGCGCTCCATGCTGGTCTCCAACTGCTGGATACGCGACTGCTGGACTTCAGCCTGACGACGCGGCTCGGCCGAGGTCAGGTTGAAGCTGTCCCATTGTTCTTGCCAGCCGTGCATGCTCAGCTCAGCTTCTTCCAGGGCCGCGGCAGCCTCTTCAGCGGCGGCACTGGTGATTTCCTGTTCCGGTGTGAGCCGGTCCAGTTCCTCGCCAAGGGTCAGCAGCAGCGTACGGTCGTGGCCCAGGTGCGATTCGGTCTCCAGACGCGCCCGCTCGGCTTCCTTCAAATCATCCTGCAACTGCCGCAGCCGTTGCTGGCCATGCTGGATGCTCTGCTCGACCCGGGCGATGTCGCCGCCCACGGAATAGAAGCGCCCCTGCACCAGATTGAAGCGTTCGGACAGGTCATGGTGCCCGTCACGCAGGCGCTCGATGGCGGCATCGGCGTTACGCTGCTCAGCCACCAGCGCTTCGAAGCTGACCTCCTGGTTGCCGATGATCGCCTCGCGCTGGCCGACCTGCTCATTCAACGCCTGCCAACGCAGGGCCGAGAGCTGCGCCTTGAGCTGGCGCTCCTCGCCCTTGTACTCCTGATACTTCTTGGCCGCCTCGGCCTGACGGTGCAGACGCTCCAACTGGCGCTCGAGCTCTTCGCGCAGGTCGGTCAGACGCGCGAGGTTTTCGTGGGTGCGACGAATACGGTTTTCAGTCTCGCGGCGGCGCTCCTTGTATTTGGAGATGCCGGCGGCTTCTTCGATGAAGTTGCGCAGGTCCTCGGGCTTGGCCTCGATCAGCTTGGAGATCATGCCCTGTTCGATGATCGAGTAGCTGCGCGGGCCCAGGCCGGTGCCGAGGAAAATATCGGTGATGTCGCGACGTCGGCACTTGGCACCGTTGAGGAAATAACTGTTCTGGCTGTCGCGGGTCACTTTGCGACGAATGGAGATTTCCGCATAGGCCGCGTACTCGCCCACCAGGGTGCTGTCGGAGTTGTCGAACACCAGCTCGATGCTGGCCTGGCTCACCGGCTTGCGGCTGGTGGAGCCGTTGAAGATGACGTCGGTCATCGACTCGCCGCGCAGGTTCTTGGCCGAGCTCTCGCCCATCACCCAACGCACGGCGTCGATGATGTTCGACTTGCCGCACCCATTGGGCCCGACCACCGCCGCCATGTTACTGGGGAAGTTCACCGTGGTCGGGTCGACGAAGGATTTGAACCCCGCCAGCTTGATGCACTTGAGCCGCACGTCAGGCCGCCGTCAGGGCAGAAACCACCAGATCGCAGCTGCGCTGGGCGTAGGCCGTGAGCACGATGCGGATCTGCGGCAAATCACGGGCCAGCACGGCGGCAAGCAGGCGCTGGAACAGGTCGAGGAACTCGCTCATTTCCGCCTTGCGCTGCTCCAGAGCCAGGAAATAGGCACGGCTCATGGCCGGCTGCAGGTTCTCGACGGTTTCCTGCAGGTACGGGTTGTTGGCAAAGGGATAGGCGGCGCGCATCACGCTGAAGCTTTCATCGACGAAGGTGCGGATGTCCTGACGCGCGTAGGCCTCGTTGAGACGCTGCTGGATCGCCACGAACGGCGCCATGTCGGCTTGTTCTTTCCAGCCATGGGCCACGGCGTTGCCCAGCAGGATGTACAGCTCGCTCATCAACGCGCAGAGGCTGCGCACCTTGTGTTCGGTGAGCTCGGTGACGTGGGCGCCACGGCGCGGCAGGATCGCGATCAAATGGCGTCGCTCCAGGATCAGCAAGGCCTCGCGGACCGAGCCGCGGCTGACGTTGAGCGCCAGCGTGACCTTCTGCTCCTGGATGCGCTCTCCCGGTTTCATTTCGCCGCGAATGATGCGTTCGGCGAGGTGATGGGCGATTTGCTCGGCGAGGCTGTCCGGGGCCTTGAACGTCATGGTTGTCCTTCAAACTCTTCGATCTGCACAAGCGGCGCAGTGTAGCGCACTCGACACGTCATGGCGCAGGGCCTGCACCGGGTTTTTGGCACGATTCAAGCAAAAAGTTTGAGCCTCATCCTAAAACAGAACCTGTGGAAGAACCTGTGGGAGCGAGCTTGCTCGCGATAGCGGTCTGTCAGCTTGCATCCATACTGAATGTACCGCCGTCATCACGAGCAAGCTCGGCTCCCACAGGTTCTACAGTATCCATAGAGCGCTGTTCATCGACCAAATGAACTTTCCTGACCTTTAAGTCAGAAAATCGTTGACCGAAAAGTCAGACCTGATAAATTCAGGCCCAGTCGGTACAACAATAATGAGTCTGCGAGGCCTTCCGTGATCCAGTTTTTACTCAACCAGGAACTCCGTAGCGAGCACGCCCTGGACCCGAACCTGACCGTGCTCAACTATTTGCGCGAACACGTTGGTAAACCAGGCACCAAGGAAGGCTGCGCCAGCGGCGACTGTGGCGCGTGCACTGTGGTGGTGGGCGAATTGCACACGGACGAAAAAGGCCAGGCGCGCATTCGCTATCGCAGCCTCAATTCGTGCCTGACTTTCGTCTCGTCCTTGCACGGCAAGCAACTGATCAGCGTCGAAGACCTCAAGCACCAGGGCCAATTGCACAGCGTCCAGCAGGCGATGGTCGATTGCCACGGCTCGCAATGCGGTTTCTGCACCCCGGGTTTCGTCATGTCGCTGTTCGCCCTGCAAAAGAACAGCGAGCACGCCGACGCCCACCAGGCCCACGAAGCCTTGGCCGGCAACCTGTGCCGTTGCACCGGCTACCGGCCGATCCTGGCCGCCGCCGAGCAGGCCTGCTGCGGCAAGCCAGCGGACCAGTTCGACGCCCGCGAGACCGAGACCATCGCCCGTCTCAAAGCCATCGCCCCGACCGAGACCGGCGAGCTCAATAGCGGCGACAAGCGCTGCCTGGTGCCGCTGACCGTGGCCGACCTGGCCGATCTCTACGACGCTTACCCCCAGGCACGGCTGTTGGCCGGTGGTACCGACCTGGCCCTGGAAGTCACGCAGTTCCACCGGACCCTGCCGGTGATGATCTACGTAGGCAACGTCGCTGAACTCAAGCGCATCGAGCGTTTCGACGATCGCCTGGAGATCGGCGCCGCCACTCCGCTTTCCGATTGCTACGAGGCCTTGAAAGCCGAATACCCGGACTTCGGCGAACTGCTGCAGCGCTTCGCCTCGCTGCAAATCCGCAACCAGGGCACCCTGGGCGGCAACATCGGCAACGCCTCGCCGATTGGCGACTCGCCGCCCCTGCTGATCGCCCTCGGCGCGCAGATCGTGTTGTGCAAAGGCCAGACCCGTCGCACCCTGGCCCTGGAAGACTATTTCATCGATTACCGGGTCACCGCCCGCCAGGAAAGCGAATTCATCGAAAAGATCATCGTGCCCCGGGCCAGTGCCGAACAGGCGTTCCGCGCCTACAAGGTATCCAAGCGCCTGGATGATGACATTTCCGCCGTGTGCGCGGCGTTCAACCTGCGCATCGACAACGGCGTGGTCCGCGACGCCCGCGTGGCCTTCGGCGGGATGGCCGCGACACCCAAGCGCGCCACGCATTGTGAAGCCGCCTTGATCGGCGCCCAGTGGAACGACAGCACGGTCGAGCGCGCCTGCGCGGCCCTGGCCGAGGATTTCACACCACTGTCGGATTTCCGCGCCAGCAAGGAATACCGCCTGCTCAGCGCCCGCAATCTGTTGCGCAAGTACTTCATCGAACTGCAAACGCCGCACATCGAGACTCGGGTGACCGCTTATGTCTAACCATCACGCCGTAGAAAAGACCCAAGCCGAACTGGCCGAGCTGTTCGCCCGCGACCTGAGCACCGGCGTGGGCCGCAGCGTCAAGCATGACAGCGCCGCCAAGCATGTGTCCGGCGAGGCGCAGTACATCGATGACCGCCTGGAATTCCCCAACCAGTTGCACGTCTATGCCCGGCTGTCGGACCGCGCTCACGCCCGGATCCTGCGCATCGACACTGCGCCCTGCTACGCCTTCGAAGGCGTGCGCATCGCCATCACCCACGCAGACATTCCGGGCCTGAAGGACATCGGCCCGTTGCTGCCCGGCGATCCGCTGCTGGCCATCGATGACGTGCAGTTCGTCGGCCAACCGGTGCTGGCCGTCGCCGCCAAGGATCTGGAAACCGCGCGCAAGGCCGCCATGGCGGCCATCGTCGAGTACGAAGACCTGGAACCGGTGCTGGATGTGGTCGAAGCCTTGCGCAAACGACACTTCGTGCTCGACAGCCACACCCACCAACGGGGTGATTCGGCCACGGCCCTGGCAAGCGCCGAGCACCGTATCCAAGGCTCGCTGCACATCGGCGGCCAGGAACACTTTTACCTGGAAACCCAGATTTCCTCGGTGATGCCCACCGAAGACGGCGGCATGCTCGTCTACTGCTCGACCCAGAACCCCACCGAGGTGCAGAAGCTGGTGGCCGAGGTACTGGGCGTGTCGATGAACAAAGTCGTGGTGGACATGCGCCGCATGGGCGGCGGCTTTGGCGGCAAGGAAACCCAGGCCGCCAGCCCGGCGTGCCTGTGCGCGGTCATCGCCCACCTCACCGGCCAGCCGACCAAGATGCGCCTGCCGCGTGTGGAAGACATGCTGATGACCGGCAAGCGCCACCCGTTCTACATCGAATACGACGTGGGCTTCGACCGCACCGGGCGCCTGCATGGCATCGCCCTGGAACTGGCCGGCAACTGCGGTTGCTCGCCGGACCTGTCGGCGTCGATTGTCGACCGGGCGATGTTCCATGCCGACAACGCCTATTACCTGGGCGATGCGACCATCAACGGCCACCGTTGCAAGACCAATACCGCGTCGAACACCGCCTACCGGGGTTTCGGCGGGCCGCAAGGCATGGTTGCCATCGAAGAGGTGATGGACGCCATCGCCCGGCACCTGGGTCTCGATCCGCTGGCGGTGCGCAAGGCCAATTACTACGGCAAGACCGAGCGCAACGTCACTCACTACTTCCAGACCGTCGAGCACAACATGCTCGAGGAAATGACCGCCGAGCTTGAAGCAAGCAGCCAGTACGCCGAACGCCGCGAAGCGATCCGTCGCTACAACGCCAACAGCCCTGTGCTGAAAAAAGGCTTGGCGCTGACCCCGGTGAAATTCGGTATTTCGTTCACCGCCAGTTTCCTCAACCAGGCAGGTGCCTTGATCCACGTCTACACCGACGGCAGCATCCACCTGAACCATGGCGGCACGGAAATGGGCCAGGGCCTGAACACCAAGGTCGCGCAAGTGGTGGCCGAGGTATTCCAGGTGGAAATGGACCGAGTGCAGATCACCGCGACCAACACCGACAAGGTGCCAAACACCTCGCCCACCGCCGCATCCAGTGGCGCCGACCTGAACGGCAAGGCCGCGCAGAATGCCGCCGAAACCATCAAGCGGCGCCTGGTGGAGTTCGCCGCGCGGCAATACAAGGTCAGCGAAGAAGACGTGGAATTCCACAACGGCCATGTGCGGGTGCGCGATCACATCCTGACGTTCGAGGCGCTGGTGCAGCAGGCGTATTTCGCCCAGGTCTCGTTGTCGAGCACCGGTTTCTACAAGACCCCGAAAATCTACTACGACCGCAGCCAGGCCCGTGGCCGGCCGTTCTATTACTACGCCTTTGGCGCGGCCTGTGCCGAAGTGATCGTCGACACCCTCACCGGCGAGTACAAGATGCTGCGCACCGACATCCTCCACGACGTCGGCGCCTCGCTGAACCCGGCCATCGACATCGGCCAGGTCGAGGGCGGCTTCATCCAGGGCATGGGCTGGCTGACCATGGAAGAGCTGGTGTGGAACGACAAGGGCAAGCTGATGACCAACGGTCCGGCCAGCTACAAGATTCCCGCCGTGGCCGACATGCCACTGGATCTGCGGGTCAAGCTGGTGGAAAACCGCAAGAACCCCGAAGACACGGTGTTCCATTCCAAGGCCGTGGGCGAACCGCCGTTCATGCTTGGCATCGCCGCGTGGTGCGCGATCAAGGACGCCGTGGCGAGCCTGGGGGATTACCAGCACCAACCGAAAATCGACGCCCCGGCGACACCGGAGCGGGTGCTGTGGGGGTGCGAGCAGATGCGCGGGTTGCGGGTGGCGAAGGTTGGGGAAGCTGAAACCGAGTTGGCTTCGCTCTAAGACCGTGGCGCAGCCAATCGCGAGCAGGCTCGCTCCCACAGAGAATTGTGAACACCAGCCAATGTGGGAGCGAGCCTGCTCGCGATGAGGCCCGAACAGACAACAGAAATGTTGAGGTGAACTATGTACAACTGGATCAGCGCCCTCGCCGACCTGCAAGATCGCGGCGAACCCTGCGTGCTGGTGACGATCATCGAAGAGCTCGGCTCCACCCCGCGCAACGCCGGTTCGAAGATGGTCATCAGCGCCAGCCAGGCGTTCGACACCATCGGTGGCGGGCACCTGGAATACAAGGCCATGGAGATTGCCCGGGACATGCTCGCCAGCGGCCAGCAAAGCACCCATCTGGAACGCTTCAGCCTCGGCGCCAGCCTGGGCCAGTGCTGCGGCGGTGTGACCGTGTTGTTGTTCGAACCCATGGGTCAGGTCCAGGCGCAGATCGCCGTGTTCGGCGCCGGCCATGTCGGTCGTGCCTTGGTGCCGTTGCTGGCGAGCCTGCCCTGCAAGGTGCGCTGGATCGACTCACGGGAAGCCGAGTTTCCCGACCACCTGCCCCACGGCGTGCGCAAGATCGTGACTGAAGACCCGCTGGATGAAGTCGACGAATTGCCCGCCGGCAGTTACTGCATCGTCATGACCCACAACCACCAGCTCGACCTGGAGCTGAGCGCCGCGATTCTCAAGCGCAACGATTTTGCCTACTTCGGCCTGATCGGCTCGAAGACCAAGCGGGTCAAGTTCGAACATCGCCTGCGTGATCGGGGTTTCGACAGCACCACCTTGCAGCGCATGCGCTGCCCGATGGGCATCGGCGAAGTCAAAGGCAAATTGCCTGTGGAAATCGCCATCTCTATCGCCGGCGAAATCATCGCCACCTATAACGCCGATTTCGGCCAGCACACCGCCCGCGCCGAACCGATTGCCAAGCTGCTGCCGGCCTCGCGCCGTAGCCAGGCGAACCGTTGAACAATCGTTGAGTATTCCCATGCCCCTGACACGCAAAGCCTACCGCGCCGCCCTGCTCCACAGCCTCGCCGACCCCGCCGAAGTCGGCATCGAGGCGTCCTATGAATATTTCGAAGACGGTTTGCTGGTGGTGGAGAACGGCCAGATCAGCGCCATCGGCCATGCCCACGACCTGCTGCCGACCCTGGCGGCGGACATCGAAATCAAGCATTACCCGGATGCGCTGATCACCCCCGGCTTCATCGACACCCACATTCACCTGCCACAGACCGGCATGGTCGGTGCCTATGGCGAGCAATTGCTCGACTGGCTCAATACCTACACTTTCCCCTGCGAAAGCCAGTTCGCCGACCAGGCCCACGCCGATGCGGTGGCCGATATTTTCGTCAAGGAACTGCTGCGCAACGGCACCACCACCGCACTGGTGTTCGGCAGCGTGCACCCGCAATCGGTGAACTCGTTTTTCGAAGTGGCCCAGAAGCTCGACCTGCGCATGATCGCCGGCAAAGTGATGATGGACCGCAACGCCCCGGACTATCTGGTCGACACCGCCGAATCGAGCTACACCGAAAGCAAGGCGCTGATCGAGCGCTGGCACGGCAAGGGCCGGCTGCACTATGCCGTGACCCCGCGCTTCGCGCCTACCAGCACGCCGGAACAATTGGCCCTGGCCGGTCAGTTGCTGGGGGAATATCCAGACCTGTACATGCAGACTCACATCAGTGAAAACCTGCAGGAAGTGCAGTGGGTCAAGGAACTCTTTCCGGAGCGCAAGGGTTACCTTGACGTCTATGATCATTACCAACTGCTCGGCGAGCGCTCGGTGTTCGCCCATGGCGTGCATTTGTGCGACGACGAATGTGCGCGCCTGGCCGAGACCGGTTCGGCCATCGCCTTCTGCCCGACCTCGAACTTTTTCCTCGGCAGCGGCCTGTTCAATCTGCCTATGGCCGAGAAGCACAAGGTGAACGTAGGGTTGGGCACGGACGTGGGCGGCGGCACCAGTTTTTCGCTGCTGCAAACCCTGAACGAAGCCTACAAGGTGATGCAGTTGCAGGGCGCGCGGCTGAGCCCGTTCAAGTCGCTGTACCTGGCCACCCTCGGCGGCGCTCGGGCCCTGCGCCTGGAGGACAAGATCGGCACGTTGCAGCCGGGCACCGATGCGGACTTTCTGGTGCTGGATTACAACGCCACGCCGCTGCTGGGCTATCGCCTCAAGCAGGCCCGGGACATTGCCGAGAAGTTGTTTGTGTTGATGACGCTGGGGGATGACCGGACGGTGGCGCAAACTTATGCGGCTGGCCGGTTGGTGCATCAGCGCTAGATTCTTGTTGCCTGTCAGATCGCCAATCGCGAGCAGGCTCGCCCCCACAGGGGAATGTGAACGACACAAATCCACTGTGGGAGCGAGCCTGCTCGCGATAGAAGGCGACTCGGTATAACTGGCTCAATCCATCAGAGTTTGGCCGTCGACCGCCCCGGCTTCTTGCTCTGCAACAAATGCGAGAACACCGCATGCAAGTCATCCGACGCGCTTTCCTCGTCGAGGTTGAGCTTGCTGTCGATGTGATCCATGTGATGCATCATCAGGTCCACGGCCAGCGTGGCGTCGCGGGCCTCGATGGCGTCGATCAACTGGGTGTGTTCGTCGTAGGAACAGTGGGAACGGTTGCCGCTTTCGTATTGGGCAATGATCAACGAAGTCTGCGACACCAGGCTGCGTTGGAAGCTGATCAACGGCGCGTTCTTCGCCGCTTCGGCGAGCTTGAGGTGAAACTCGCCCGACAGGCGGATGCCCGCGCCGCGGTCGCCACGGGAGAAGCTGTCGCGTTCGTCGCTGACCATCTGCCGTAACTCAGCCAATTGTTCGGCCGTGGCGTGCTGCACCGCCAGTTCAGTGATCGCCCTTTCCACCAGGCGACGGGCCATGAACACCTGGCGCGCCTCTTCGACACTCGGGCTCGCCACCACGGCACCGCGATTGGGCCGCAGCAGCACCACGCCTTCGTGGGCCAGGCGTGACAGCGCCCGGCGAATGATCGTGCGGCTGACCCCGAAAATCTCCCCCAGTGCCTCTTCGCTCAACTTTGTACCGGGCGCCAGGCGTTGTTCGAGGATGGCCTCGAAGATATGCGCATAGACAATATCGTCCTGGGTTCCGCTGCGGCCGGCTTTACCTGCTCGCGGTTGTTTCTTGAGGGGCTGCAACTGTTCGTTCATGGGCACTCGAGTCGGGAGAACTGCGGCGAATTGACCGTGACTGTAATACGGCACAGCGGGTCGCTGGCAAGTATCGCGTAAAAAACAGCTCGATTGTACACAACCTCTGATGGCAACACGACTGTATGGCTGTTTGCGGGCATGGCTGTATTGCAATCGGTGACTTCGTTGAGTTTAGGCTTAAACCCGCAATCCGTGGCTCCACCAGGCCAGGCAAATCTACAATAAGGACCACTCTGCACCATGACCGAAGTCACGACCACGCCACTTCGCCCGCTGGCCGACACCTCGCCCTCGGCCATCGTCGCCGGGTTCATCGCGATGATGACCGGCTACACCAGTTCCCTGGTACTGATGTTCCAGGCAGGGCAGGCAGCAGGGTTGAGCAGCGGGCAGATTTCCTCGTGGATCTGGGCGATTTCCATCGGCATGGCGGTGTGCTCCATCGGCCTGTCGTTGCGTTATCGCACACCGATCACCATCGCCTGGTCGACACCCGGCGCGGCGCTGCTCATCACCAGCCTGGGCGGCGTGAGTTACGGCGAGGCCATCGGCGCCTACATCACCTGTGCGGTATTGGTGACGGTCTGCGGCCTGACCGGCAGTTTCGAGCGCCTGGTCAAGCGGATTCCGGCCTCACTGGCGGCGGCGTTGCTGGCGGGGATTCTGTTCAAGATCGGCAGCGAAATCTTCATCGCCACCCAACATCGCACCGGCCTGGTACTGGGGATGTTTTTCACCTACCTGTTCGTCAAGCGCCTGTCGCCCCGCTACGCGGTACTGGCGGCACTGTTGATCGGTACGGCGTTGTCGGGCCTGATGGGGTTGCTGGACTTCAGCGGCTTTGTCCTGGAAGTCGCGACGCCCGTCTGGACCACACCACACTTTTCCCTGGCGGCCACCATCAGCATCGGCATTCCGCTGTTCGTGGTGGCGATGACCTCGCAGAACATGCCCGGCATCGCCGTGCTGCGGGCCGACGGCTACAACGTGCCGGCCTCGCCGCTGATCACCAGCACTGGCATCGCTTCGTTGCTGCTGGCGCCGTTCGGTTCCCATGGTATCAATCTGGCGGCCATCAGTGCGGCCATCTGCACCGGGCCGCATGCCCACGAAGATCGCAACAAGCGCTACACGGCGGCGCTCTGGTGCGGGGTTTTCTACGGGATCGCCGGAGTGTTCGGCGCAACGCTGGCGGCGTTGTTCGCGGCGCTGCCCAAGGAATTGGTGCTGTCCATCGCGGCCTTGGCGCTGTTCGGGTCGATCATCAACGGCTTGAGCATCGCCATGAGCGAAGTGAAGGAACGGGAAGCGGCGCTGATCACCTTCATGGTCACGGCGTCGGGGATGACGCTGTTTTCCATCGGCTCGGCGTTCTGGGGGATTGTGGCGGGGGTGTTGACCTTGCTGATCCTGAACTGGCGCAACGCTTAAAAGCATCGCGAGCAGGCTCGCTCCCACAGGGTTGTTGTGAACGACACAGATCCCTCTGTGGGAGCGAGCCTGCTCGCGATGGCGGCCTGAAGGACAACATCTACCCAACAGACAGGCACAAAAAAACCGGCGCCCGGAAGGGCTGCCGGTTTTTTTACATCAAGCGACCGGATTGATCGGCTTTTCCGGGTACCAGACGTCCATCAGCGGGCTGACTTCCACGCTGGTCAGCTCAGGACGTGCCTTGAGCCAGGCTTCAACGGCAGCACGTTGCTCCTGGGTGACCGAACCACGCTTCTGCAGGCAAACCAGACCGTAGTCGTCACCGCCGACATAGCCCAGGCCGTTGGCTTCCATGGCTTCTTTCAGGAAAGCGTCGAGGAAAGCGTCAATAGCCTCATCGGCCAGATCTTCTTTGAAATCCAGGTTCAGTTCGAAACCCAGCTCTTGAAATTCATCCACGCACAGTTTTTTGCGCAGACGCTGGGAACGGTTAGTCGCCATTGGAACAATCCTCATAAGTAATAACGGCCGGCACTTTACCAGTTTGGTGCGTCGATTGCCCGACTGATCGGGCGTATCGGCCTACCGTCGGTAAAAAATAGCATTCGAAGGGCTCAGGCACGGCCCAAGCCGTTGCGGCTTGGGGCATAATGCCGACACTTTCATGACCGTTGAGGACGTTCATTTTCATGTCCTCGTCTTTTCCCCCTCGCCCGTAGGGTTTTATTTCAAATGATCAAATCTTTGCGTCCACTGCTTCTGGCCAGCCTTCTTCTTCCCCTGGCCCTGCCTGTCACCACCAGCGCCGCCACCATCAACACCGCCCTGTCGCCCAACGTGCAAAAGGCCCTCAAGGCCAGCAAGCTGCAGGATGACGCCCTGTCCCTGGTAATGATCCCGCTCAACGGCCCCGGTACCCCGACCCTGTACAACGCCGACGTTTCGGTGAACCCGGCGTCCACCATGAAACTGGTGACCACCTACGCGGCCCTGGAAATGCTCGGTCCCAATCACCAGTGGAAAACCGAGTTCTACACCGACGGCACCCTCAGCGGCGGGATTCTCAACGGCAACCTGTACCTCAAGGGCGGCGGCGACCCCAAGCTGAACATGGAAAAACTCTGGCTGCTGATGCGCGACCTGCGGGCCAACGGCGTGCAGCAAGTCACCGGCGACCTGGTGCTCGATCGCGGCTTCTTCATCCAGCCGCAACTGCCCGAGTTCAACGACGACGGCAACGACGAAAACAAACCGTTCCTGGTCAAGCCCGACTCGCTGCTGGTCAACCTCAAGGCCCTGCGCTTCGTCGCCCGCAATGACGGCGGCCGGGTGCTGGTGTCGGTGGAGCCACCGATTGCCAGCATTCGCATCGAAAACCAGGTCAAGGCCGTCAACTCCAAGCAATGCGCCGGCGGCGTGCGCTACAACCCGGTGGCGCAGCCGGATGGCAGCGTGACGGTGACTGTCGGCGGCCAGCTCGGCGACGGTTGCAGCTCGCAGACTTATCTGTCGCTGCTGGACCACGCCACCTACACCGCCGGTGCGGTGCGGGCGATCTGGAAGGAACTGGGCGGCAGCATCCAGGGCCAGGACCGCCTGGCCGCGACCCCAAGCAACGCCAAGGTGCTGGCCCGGGCGTTCTCCCCGGACCTGGCGGAGATCATCCGCGACATCAACAAATACAGTAACAACACCATGGCCCAGCAGCTGTTCCTGAGCCTGGGCGCGCAGTTCCGCAACGAAGCCGACGGTGACGACGCAAAGGCGGCGCAACGGGTGGTGCGCCAGTGGTTGGCGAAGAAAGGCATCACCGCGCCACACCTGGTGATGGAGAATGGCTCCGGGCTGTCCCGCGCCGAACGGGTCAGTGCCCGGGAAATGGCCGCCATGCTGCAAGCCGCCTGGCGCAGCCCGTACTCGGCGGAGTTCATCAGTTCGATGCCGATTGCCGGCACCGACGGCACCATGCGTAAACGCCTCAAGACCACTGCCATGGCCGGTGAAGCCCACGTCAAGACCGGTACCCTGAACACTGTCCGCGCCATCGCCGGCTACAGCCGCGACATCAACGGCAATACCTGGGCGGTGGTAGCGATTCTCAACGATCCGAAGCCTTGGGGCGCATCTTCGGTACTGGACCAAGTGCTGCTGGACCTGTACCGCCAGCCGAAACTGCCGCAGACGGCTTCGGTGCTCTGACCCGGCACAAACCCAATGTGGGAGCCTTCTCGCGATTCGGTCGGTCAGCGAACATCGATGTTCAATGACACACCGCTATCGCGAGCAGGCTCGCTCCCATAGGGAATCTGTGTCATACACGCACTTGTGCCCGCAGAAGATCAATCGGGGCTAACCCAACTGCACTTCGACCCGATCCCGCCCGGCCTGCTTGGCTGCATAAACGCCAGAGTCAGCCCTTAGCAGCAACGCATCGGCGCCCTCCCCGGCGCGCCAGGTGGCGATACCGAAGCTGGCGGTGACAAAACCCACATCCTCGATGGGCGCTGCCCGCAAGCCTTCCCACAGCCCCAGCGCCAGGGAATAGGCACTGTCGCTGTCGGTGTCCGGGCACAGCACTACGAACTCTTCGCCACCCAGCCGGCAGAACACATCGGTGCGACGCAACCGTTGGGCGACGCGCTGGCAGACCACCTGCAGCACCCGGTCGCCCACCGCGTGGCCATGCTGGTCGTTGATGCGCTTGAAGTGATCGATGTCGAGCATGATCACCGCCAGCCCCCCGGAACCGCGTTCGACTCGGGCCATCTCCGAGGTCAGGCGTTCCTGGAAATAGCGGCGGTTGCGGATGCCGGTCAAGGCGTCGGTCACGGACAAGGCTCGCAGCTCTTCCTCCACCCGCTTGAGATCGGAAATATCCGAGATATAGCCGTGCCACAACACCCCGCCGCCGGGCAGTTCCTCGGGCGTGGCCTCGCCGCGCACCCAGCGCAGGCCGCGCAAGGGCAACTGCACCCGATACTCTTCCCGCCACGGGCTCAAGGTGTGAGCCGAAGAACGGATCGAAGCGCGAACACGCGTGCTGTCCAGTGGGTGGATGCGCGAGAAGATCGCCTCGGCGTTCTGCACCAGCACATCGGGCTCCAATTCATAGATGTCGCGAATGCCGTCGCTGGCATAGATCACACTGAAACGGCCGTTGAAATCCATTTTGAACTGGTAGATGCCTCCGGGCACATGGGCGCTGAGCTTTTTCAACAACAGGTCTCGGGCGGCTAATGCTTCGTGGACACGCTTGCGTTCGGTGATGTCAATACAGATTGCCAGGTGCCCGACCCACAGCCCCTGGTCATCGAGCATCGGAGTGGCGAGCATGTTCACGGTCAGGTGGCTGCCATCGCGGCGCACCAGGGTCCACTCCCGCGCCTGTTGTCCGCCCTGCTCGCCGCCCTCGAGCAGCATCGCATGACACGTGGGAATCGGTTTGCCAAAGCGCGCGCCGAGTTGCGCGGCGCGGGCCTGGAGTTCGCGCGGTACATGCAGGCCTTCCAGAGTCATGCTTTGCAGGACCTCACAGCTCTGGTAGCCGAGCATCTGTTCGGCGCCAGCATTGAAGGTGGTAATGACACCGCGCAGGTCAGTGGCGATGATCGCGACCTGGGTCGCGGCATCCAGCACACCACGCAATTGGCCGTGGGTACCGCGCAACTCCTGCTCCCGGGCGCGCAACTCAAGGGTGCGTTGCTCCACCAGTTTCAAGGCTCTTTGCCGCTGGCTGACCAGCACATAAAGCAAGGCGCTGAGCAGCAGACTGAGCAAGCCGCCGAGTATCACCATGCTGGTGACCGACGAATGATTGGTCGACAGGAACACCCGGCTGGGACGCAACTCCACCCGGTAGTCGCGATCGGCCAAGCGCAATAGACGGGTCGCCGACAAATCACTACGGCCCACAGGGTTGTGGGACTCGAACAGCGCCTCTTCCGCGTTTTCGATAGACAGGTCCATGATCCGCATCGACAGATTGTCGTGACCGGACGCTGGCAGTCCGTCACCTACCAGTTGCCGCATGCTGATGGCCGCCACCACGTATCCGAACGGTTCGCTGGCCGATTCCCGGATAACCGGCGCAACCAGCAGTACTCCGCGGGTAAACACCGGGTCGGCGCCCATCAGGTCCACGGGTTGCGAGACCACCAGCCCGCCACGCTGACGGGCACGTTCGAGGGTGGCACGGCGCAAGGGTTCGGAAAGCAGATCCAGGCCCAGTGGTGCCCCGTAGGGAGTCCGATTGTGGATGTAGAGCACCGGTGCGTATTCGTCCCGCTCGGCGGCCTGCCGCAAGCCACCGTTGTCATCCGCCTCGCGGATCGCAAATTGGCTGGCCACTTCGGCCCGCGCCTGCTGTTCGAACGCTTGCCGTTCGTCGCGTAGCACCCTGGGTGCCCAGGCGAAGGCCCGGGTACGGCGCAACAGTGCGTCGGCGTAACCATGGAATTCGCTGTCGGAGACATCTTCGGAGTTGGCAAAGAAGCGTCCCAGGCTGTCGAGGAGTAACTCCTCGTCCTGGAAATGTTCCTCGATGCGGCTGAAACGCTCCTCTGCTTGCAGCTCGAAGCGCTGGCGCAATTGCTGATTGAACAGGTTCATCATCGCCCAGGTCAGCAAGCCGGTCAGGACCGTACCGGCCAGCAGGACCAACGAAGCCACCAGCCAGGCCGACACATCTTCGCTGATAAAGCCCAGTATCCTGGGGCGCACCTGATGCAATGCCATAAATACAACTCAGAAAGGAGCCAGGCATAGGCACAGCCCTGGACACAGCCTAAGTTATAGCTATTAGCCATTACTTTGACCAGTCCCCAAATGAGGCCAGAAGCCTTGAAATACAAGGCTTCATGGATCCAATCAGCTACGAGTCAACGAGACATGATCTTCCAGGCACGGTGGATCTTACCGTTGCGTGCAAAATCCGGATCAATGGTCTTGGCTGTGATCTCTTCCACCGCATAACGCTCGCCGAGGTTATCTTCGAGCTGGAACTTGCGGAAGTTGTTGGAGAAGTACAGCACACCGCCCGGTGCCAGGCGCGCCATGGCCAGGTCCAGCAACTGGACATGATCGCGCTGCACGTCGAACACTCCCTCCATGCGCTTGGAATTGGAGAAGGTCGGCGGATCGATGAAAATCAGGTCGTACTCATCACGGCTGGCTTCAAGCCAGGCCATCACATCGCCCTGTTCCAGACGGTTCTTGTCGGAAAAACCATTGAGCGACAGGTTGCGTCGCGCCCAATCCAGATAAGTTTTCGACAAGTCGACACTGGTGGTGCTCCGGGCACCACCCTTGGCAGCGTGGACGCTTGCGGTCGCGGTGTAACAGAACAGGTTGAGGAAACGCTTGCCAGCCGCTTCCTTCTGGATCCGTAGGCGCATTGGCCGGTGGTCGAGGAACAGGCCAGTGTCCAGGTAGTCGGTGAGGTTGACCAGCAGCTTCACCCCGCCTTCGTTGACCTCGGTGAACTTGCCCTGGGCGCTCTGGCGCTCGTACTGCTTGGTGCCGCTCTGACGCTCGCGGCGCTTGATCACCACGCGGCTCTTGTCGATGTTCAGTGCCTGGGGAATGGCCGCCAGGGCGTCGAACAAACGGGCCGAGGCTTTTTCCGGGTCGATGGACTTTGGCGCAACGTACTCCTGAACGTGCACCCAGTCGTGGTACAGGTCAATGGCCATGGAGTATTCCGGCATGTCGGCATCGTAGACCCGGTAGCACTCAACGCCTTCACGCTTGGCCCACTTACTCAGCGACTTGAGGTTTTTTTGCAGGCGATTGGCGAACATCTGCCCGCCTTCGCTCAACCGCGCCTGCTCGACCACAGGGGCTGGCGACGGGGCCGGTTTGATCGGGTTGCCGTTCTTGTTGTACTGGCGCTCTTGCGGCACTTCCGGGGTTTGATCGTAGGCGGCCTGCTCACGCTCGGCCTGACGCTGTTCCGGGCTACGGCGCTCGCCGGTGACGAACTGATCCGGCAACACCTTGATCAGCAGTAACTTGCACGGCAAGGCCCCGTTCCAGAACGAATACTGCTTGTGGCTGCGAATGCCCATGCGCTTGCCCAGGTCCGGCGCACCAGTAAACACCGCCGCCTCCCAATTCAGGCAGGCCTGGCGCAGGCGTTCGCCCAAGTTCTGGTAGAGGTAAAGCAGGCTGGCTTCATCGCCCAGACGCTCACCGTACGGAGGGTTGCAGATCACCAGGCCCTTCTGGTTCTGGTCCGGACGGGGTTCAAAGGTGGCGACTTCGCCTTGATAGATCTTGATCCACTCGCTCAAGCCTGCCCGCTCGACGTTGTTGCGGCCCGGCTGGATTAGCCGTGGGTCGGCTTCGTAGCCGCGAATCCACAACGGCGGCTTGGCCAGCCCGGCGGCGGCGCGGGCGGTCGCCTCTTCGTGGAGCTTCTTCCACAGCGCCGGCACGTGGCCGAGCCAGGCGGTGAAGCCCCACTGCTGGCGGCGCAGGTTCGGCGCCATGTCGGCGGCGATCATCCCGGCCTCCACCAGGAACGTGCCGACACCGCACATCGGGTCGGCCAGCGCCCCGCCTTCAGCGGCAATACGCGGCCAACCGGCGCGGATCAGGATCGCGGCGGCGAGGTTTTCCTTCAGCGGCGCAGCGCCCTGCTGCAAACGATAGCCGCGCTGGTGCAGGCTGTGGCCAGAAAGATCCAGGGAGAGGATCGCTTCGCCACGGTCCAGGCGCAGGTGGATGCGCAGGTCCGGGTTGAGCTTGTCGATGGACGGTCGCTCGCCTGTCGGGGTGCGCAGCTTGTCGACGATGGCATCCTTGACTTTCAAGGCGCCGAAGTGGGTGTTGTCGATGCCCGAGCCGTGGCCGCTGAACTCCACCGCCAAGGTGCCATCAGCGAGCATGTGGTCTTGCCAGTCGACGTCCAGCACGCCGTGGTACAGGTCTTCGGCGTCCTTCATCGGGAAACGCTTGAGTACCAGTAACACGCGGTTGGCCAGGCGCGACCACAGGCACAGGCGATAGGCCGTTTCCATGTCGGCCATGCCGCGCACGGCGGAGGTGTGCTCGCGCGCCTCTTCAAGGCCAAGCCCGACGGCTTCCTCGATGAGCAGGCCTTCGAGGCCCTTGGGGCAAGTGAGGAAGAGTTCGAAACGATCGGACATGGGATTTCCAGAGCCTTTGGCTAAGTGGACCGGGCAACGCATTGCCGGGTCGGGTTCAATCAGGTGCTTTTCTCAAGAGCACCCGCGTGGCACGAGAGTGTGCCGTCCCGCCCTCGCCGCTCAGGTTAGAAGAGCTTGGATGCGAAGGCAGATAAAAAATTCTGTGCAACAAATTGTGAAAACTCGACCCTTTCGTCGAATAGTACCTGAGTGCAACAGGGGGACATTCTCATTCGAAGGAAGACTGCCCCTTTGGCGCAGGGCCGATCATACAGGGGTCTTGCTCAAAAGCGGTCAACGAACATCAAGTTACTTATCGCCCTAACATCTTTATTGTTACGTGCTTATGACAAAACGATCATTCCATCCATGTGACGCTTTGGTTAGAACTCAACACAGGTTGACGTCGCAACGGCGCCAACACCTTGGCTCGTCACGCCGGCAACGAGCCACCAACGGCAGAATGATTCTGCCCCGGCCTCGATAGAGGTCGACGCGAAGCAACAGTCAACAAGTGAGGGAAACACCCTATGAGAAGACTTAAGCGTGATCCGTTGGAAAGAGCATTTTTACGTGGTTACCAATATGGCGTTGGTGGTAAATCCCGTGAGCTTTGCCCCTTTACTCTACCGTCGGTACGTCAAGCCTGGATCAATGGCTGGCGAGAAGGACGCGGCGACAATTGGGACGGTATGACCGGCACTGCGGGTATCCATAGACTCAACGAACTTCACGCCGTCGGCTGACACAGGGCTTAATACTCAAGAACTCGACAATTTGACACCCATATCGATTTAACCACGCACGTCCCATCCGGACGGCGGGCTACGGCCCAGGGGGCTCCTTCGAGGAGCCCTTTTTAATGCCTGGGTTTTCTGAACACTGTGAATACCTGGACTGCAAACACTCTTGTGGGCGAGCCCCACCTTCTGTGGGAGCAAGGCTTGCCCGCGATGAAGACGACACGGTCTATCTGGAACCGAGGTGCCCGTATCGCGAGCAAGCTTTGCTCCCACAAAAAAACCTGCTCGCCACAATAGAGCCGAGCGCGCCTGAATCAACGCAACGCCGCAATCGCATCCACTGATTCACGAATCAGCGCCGGCCCTTTGTAGATAAAACCCGAATAAATCTGCACCAGGCTCGCCCCGGCGGTGATTTTCTCGGCGGCATGCCGGCCCTCGGTGATGCCTCCCGCCGCAATGATCGGCAAACGCCCCGCCAACTCACCAGCCAGCACTTTCACGGTGTGGGTGCTCTTGTCACGCACCGGCGCACCGGACAAACCGCCCGCCTCGTCACCGTGCTCCAGCCCTTCGACACCTTCGCGACCCAGGGTCGTGTTGGTGGCAATCACCGCGTCCATGCCCGTCTCGATCAGGGCCTGGGCCACCTGAATGGTCTCTTCGTCGGTCA
The DNA here is from genome assembly GCF_030687595.1 of Pseudomonas sp. FP2300. NCBI lineage: Bacteria > Pseudomonadati > Pseudomonadota > Gammaproteobacteria > Pseudomonadales > Pseudomonadaceae > Pseudomonas > Pseudomonas sp. FP2300. The sequence goes on along the minus strand of NZ_CP117440.1, from coordinate 2,067,604 downwards.
TGTCTGGAGCGATCTTGATCGCCAGTGGCACATGCCGGCCGTGGGTCAATGCCAGTTCCGCGCGCCGCTGGGCCAGGTCAGCCAGCAATTGCTTGAGGGAATCACCGAATTGCAGGCTGCGCAGGCCCGGAGTGTTCGGCGAGCTGACGTTGACCGTCACATAGCTGGCATGGGCGTAGACCTTGTCCAGGCAGATCAGATAGTCGTCGACGGCACGCTCCACCGGGGTGTCGAAATTCTTGCCGATGTTGATGCCCAGCACGCCTTTGTACTTGGCCGCCGCTACGCGGGCCAGCAAATGGTCGACGCCCAGGTTGTTGAAGCCCATGCGGTTGATGATCGCCTCGGCTTGCGGCAGGCGGAAAAGCCGTGGCTTGGGGTTGCCCGGCTGCGGGCGTGGGGTGACGGTGCCGATTTCGACGAAACCGAAACCCAACTGGGCGAAACCGTCGATGGCCGCGCCATTCTTGTCCAGGCCCGCCGCCAACCCGACCGGGTTGGGAAACTCCAGGCCCATGACCGTCACCGGCAATTTCGCCGGGGCCTTGCACAGCAAACCGTTGAGGCCCAAACGTCCGCCCGCGCCGATCAGGTCCAGGGACAGATCGTGGGAGGTTTCCGGGGAAAGTTTGAACAGCAGCTCACGGGCCAGGGTGTACATGGGTGGGTTTGACTCAGGGTAATAAAAAGTGACGGGATTATACCGAGCAGGAGCGCTAGCGGCGAGAACCGCTTTGATTCCGGGTTCCATCCTTGGGCCGGCGCGTCGCGAGCCTTTACCTTGGAGCGTTATTTGATAGCTGCAAGCGCCAAAAGCCTGCAAAAGAGCGATGCAGCTGCAACGACAGCAGCCCAGTAGCCATTCGTCACGCAGGATCAACAATGCATATCTCGTCCTCAGGTTCACCTATCACTCGATCCACTCCAAATGAATCCACATCGGCCCCCCTTGATAGCAAAGAGCGCCCAGCCCACACCGTTATCGAAATGCTCGATGAAATCATCCCTGCCGAGCAGAGGAGCTCGCTTTCAGCGGAACAGGTGAAGTTTGGGCTGATGAGCGTCGACGAGGCGTTCAATGCGCTCATCTCTGAGCAAAGAAGTAAAGCCGACAACCCTACCCAGCGATTCATCGACGCCATCGCAGTACAGCTAGACGGCGACTCTGACGACTCTGACGACCCAGCGCTCACCGACTATATCGCTCTGGAAATTCCCAATCTGGCGCTGTTCGAAAACTCAAGTCATTCGTCAGATTCCGACTCGTTCATACAACGTGGCCAAATCATCCTGGAATACCTCGGCGAGCAACTGGGCAAATTGGTCAACAACGAATTCGAAGGCGACCTCGGCCGCTGGGCCAGCAACCTGACGATTTCCGGCCTGCGCACCGGCCTGGTCACCGGCACCCTCACAGTGATCAGGCAACTGGTCGGGTTCGCCCTGGAAAAAACCCTCCAATCCAATGCGGCCTCGCCACTGACACGCAGTGTGATCGGCGCGGTTGCCCAGTGCATCGGACCACTGCTGAATATCCTCGGCGCCATCAGGGACGAGTGCAATGGAACCGCGAATGCCGAAACACGCATGGCTCGCCTCATCACCCTCACAGTATCGGCCCTCGCCCTGACAGCCGCCGTAACCGTTCCAACCGCGCTGCCGGCCTTGGCCTCCTTCGGCTCGCAAATGGCGTTCTACACGTTTGCCCAGGACCTGGTGAGCCTGTTCTTCCCCACGGGCGACAATGCAAAACCCAACCCTGGCGGTACGGCGGCCGCTGGCGCGCTGAACGGAGTGCTCCAGTTCCTGTCCTTCACCTGCATGAACTACACCGCACCACACTCAGGTCCCGGGTATGTGATGGCGCAGGGCAGCAAGCCCCCACCCTCCGAGGCGGAAAGCTTTGCCTTTCAACTGTCGACCTGGGTAGAACAACAGACCCATACCCCGCTCGATGCAAACCAGCCGATCAAGGCCCGGGCCGAGCACATTGTGGAGTCCCTGAGCCCGATACTGGGAGACGATGTATTGCGGGGCGTCTACAACGCCGGAGCCGACGTCTTCGGCCAAATACTCATGGGCGAAGCGATGCAGGCCCTGCAAGAAAATGCTTCTGAAAAAGGTTTTCGGGTCAACCCTTTCTCGGTACGAATGCCCACTGCCGAGCAGGCGGGCAATCAACTGCTGTCCACCAATGCGATACGAACCTCCATAGGCCAGATCATCACGGGCATCGTCATCGCCGCATCCCGATTCTTTTCGAGCCTGCCCATTCCCAAGGAAATGGTCGACCATATGGTCAATGTAGTGGTCGCCATCGTCGTGTTAGCTGTCCGTCCCGGCACGACCTACATCAATGAGCGCACCAGCCCAGCATCCAATTCCTGACCTGAATGCACACTCACCGTGGCGAGAAAGCTTGCTCTCTCGCCACAAGCAATCAGTCTCTGTTGCGCTCGATTGGCCGGCAGCGTGCTGCCCTACCTCACCACTCACTCTTCTCCCAAGCGTCATCCCCCATTGGCTGCATCACATCGCGCATCACGCCCAAGACAAATACTTCCATGGCGAACGCCAGGCCATTGGCCCCGACGACTTCCTTGTAGAGCTGCGACTTTCCCAGCCCCTCCTCCTTCAATCGATACAGAACCTGTTGCGTGATCGCCTTCAACGCCTTGGCGGTGGGGTATGCAGCGGTTGCTCCGTCCGCTCCCCGCAGGGTGCGGAGAAACTCGTGAATCGCCTTCTCGCCTTGCCCTTCCATGGCCAGCAACAATTGATACAAATGCTCGAACTCAGGGTCCGGACGCTTGCTGCCAGACGCTTCCTGGCGGGCGGCCAGCAACCTAGACTCCAGCGTCTCGACCGATGCTCTGGCGCCGTGCTCAACAGGGCTGGAAACGCTCATGGATTCAATCTTCATGGTGGACTTCTCCAGAGGTGGTATGCGGGGTGTCGACGAAGCTCAAGCACAGATCCTTCAACGTCTGCTGCGAAGCCTGGTCCAGGACACGGACCGACTCCGGCAAATCAGCGATGCTCGCCAACAGCCTTGGCGTCAGCCGTTGCCGGGTCGTTTCAACATCGAATTCCAGCAGTTGATCCCCCAGCCGCAACACATAGCGGTCTTGCCGGTGATATTCGACAATCAGCTCGCCAGCCCAACGCTCGCGCAAGCTGGCGCGCAGTTCATCGCCACGCGGGCGACAATGCAGCGGCAGCAATACGTGCAGCACCGCCTCTGAATCACTCACTTGCGCGGCCAGCCAGCGTTCAAGCATTTCGTCCAACCATTGTGGGCGGCTCAAGGCCTGGGCGAGCACATCATCCGCAGCTCGGGCGAGTTCGTTGCGCAATTGCAGCGCCAAGGTTTGTGCCTTCAGCAGGCCGTCGGCCAGATGCCCGGTCGCCCGCAGGATGCCCTCGGCGTAACCTTGTTGAAATGCCTGCCCATGAACCGCTTCGGCCTCGCGCTGGGCCAGCTCGACACACTCGCGCGCCCGGCGCTGGGCCTCGTGTTGCAAGGCCTGACGGCGACGGGCGGCAGCGATGTCCTCGCGGGGCAGGCGCGCGTCCTTGGAAACCGGCAGGTCAGTCAGGGATCGGATGGAGTCGAGCATGCTGCACCGCCAAAAAGAAAAGCGTGGGATCAGGTTTCAAGACTGGCCATTGCCGGTGCAAACGAACCACCGGTTCGGAGAATTGCAAGGCCAGGCGCTCAAGCAACATCGACGGGACTTGCCCGTGCCAACTCCATAACGCATTGAGGCCGGCGGCTTCGACCTGCTCCATGGCCACGAGCGAGCACTTGATTGGCAGGCCGCTTCGCGCGCCGAGGCGGTAGCCGGCGAAGCGCCGAACCGACACCGGCAGGCAGCGCAACGCCGCACCGCGCGCCAGATCGGGCATCAAGCGATAGGCGCCCATCAGCGAGGCGATATAGGGCAATCGGTGCCAATGGCGAACCCATTGCCGCACCACACCGGTCAGCGGCGTCGACGGCCACGGCCCTTGCAGTTCCAGCCCCTCGAGCACGATGCGATTGAGCAGCCTTCGTGCCTCGGCCTCCTCGAATCCCGCCGGTATCACCAGACGCTGGGGGTGCAGATAAGCCAGGGGCTCGGCGAGGATCTGCCGCAGGCGCTCAAGGTCCGACATCGCGCCGCCCTGGGTTTGACTGGCGGTAGGCCCAGGCTGCGCCACCGGCCAGCAACACGCCGCCGATCACGGCGAACAACCAAGGCCAGCGTGATTGCCCCTTCGGTGCGGCCACCGACGGCGCGACATGCTGGGTCGGCGAACGCTTGGACAGCACCACCGAGATGTTCTCGTACTCCACCGCCGCAAAACTGTTCTTGAGGAAACGCTTGATGTCGGTGATCAGCAATTGCGCTTCGATATCGCGCTCATGCAGCACCAGCGCCGAAAGATGGATAGGCGCCGGCTTGCGTCCGCCCTCGCCGGCGTCCAGGTCGTAACTGACATGTACCCGGGCGGAAACCACGCCTTCGAGCACCCCCAAGGACTGTTCGATGCGCTGCTTCAACGCCGAATACAACCGAGCCTTTTCGGCGCGGGGCGAAGCCACCAGGGAGTCGGACGGAAACATCTCGGCCACTTGCAGGCGTGGCCGGGACGGCAACGAATAGAGGTTGAGCAGATCGACCGCGGCGGAGAAATCCAGTTGATCGACTTTCACCGTATAACCGGCTTTGCCGCCGTCGACTTTCATCGCCGCGATGTTGTTGCGTTGCAACACCGACAACACCTCGTTGGCCTGTTGCTGATCCAGCCCTTCCAGCAGACTCGGCTGGCGACACCCCGCCAGCACCAGGCACAACAACAGCAACAACAGACCTGGCTTCATGACGCACGCAACAAGGTTTCTGCCGTACCCACCCCTTTGCGCACCAGCACGTTGAGCAGATTGATCTCCACGTTGTACTGCCCGGTCAGCTCCTGCAAGCGAGTCAGTACTTCAGGGTGGGTGATATCCGTACGCTGCATCAACTGATTGATGGCCGAGACCTCTTGCTCGCTGTTGACGGCGGAACTGGCAAACAATCCGATCAATCGCGATTCCAGTGAAACGATCGGGCCTTCGTGCGGGCCGCGCAATTCAACGAGGGCTGACCGCGCAACAACCGATGGGGAAACAGGTTCGATGGACATACGACGCACTCATGAAAATGGCCATCGTCATGAACAACGGCCAGGTGAACGAAAAGGCCTCAGCGAGCCGCCTGGATGATCGCCATGTCGATGTCCTTGAAGCCCTTGATCGTGTTGGTCTGGGCATTGCGGAACACGGTGTAGGAGGAAAATGCGGTCTGGTAGGCCGCCAGTTTTCCGGGGTCCGAGGCATCGAGCTTGAGGGCATCCAGCGCTTGGTCCAGGGCTTCTTTCAGGCCCTGAGCGCCACGCTCGAACGCAGCGGCTTGCTCGCCTAGGAAGTCATCGGGGAATTCGGGAAACATGATCGGGATACCAGCCATTCGTCACCTACTCTGCGTGTTGGAGAAAAAGCCAGGACGAAGCGTTCGTCTTGACGTAGCCCTGCGGGCCGGTTTGGAACGACTTGCCCTTGAGCGCGTCGTCCTTGAGCTCGACAGCGAAGTGCACATAGCGATCACCCCACTGCCGGTAAAAATCGTCGACGTACTGGCGAGCGGCGGCCAGCTCGGCGTCCTGCAGGTTGCCCTCGACGGCAAACGTTACGCTGTCCTGGTGTTCGACCCGGCTGAAGGCCAGCGAAAGACGCTGCAAACCGCCCTGGGCGAGATCGGCGAGCAGCCTGTCATCCTGCATCTGCACCACGACGTCGCGAGCATAAGGTGCTGCCGCGAGCAACGTATCGAGCAGTTGGGCTTGCTTGCCGGGCGTCAGCAAATTGCGTTGGGTGCTGAGCAGCAGTCGCGGCACCGACGGGTCCTTGAGGTCCAGGAAATGCCAGGCCAGTTGCGGATCGTGGTCGACCAGCACCTGCTCCAGCCGGCGACGCTCCTGGTCGATCATCAGCACCTGGCCGTCCAGGTTGTTGTGGCGGGTCAACACCTGGCGACTCCAACCGGCATCACGCTCGGAAGACACCAAGACGTAGACCGACTGATCACGACCGCGCAACACCTGAACCTGGGCACTGGCGCCATTGATCAGCGCACGGATATCGGTTTCCGGCACGGGCCCCGGCGTTGACCAAAAGCCAATCGCAACGAACAGCGCCACCAGCGCCAGACCGCCAGCGATCCATCGCGTCAACGCGACACGTCCCTTCATGAAATGGGTTGGCTTGGCTGAAGCGCCGGGCCCATGGCCGAGAAGCTCCGGCGCCCAAGGCTGGTCATCAGGACGCAAGGCGATGTGCAGGCCGCCAATCTGCACCCGGGCTTGAAAGGCACAGTGACGCACTTCCACTGAATCGCCGAGCAGCCGCAGCGGCAGGCCGTCCGGCGTGGCCTGATCGGCCAGCACCTCAAAATTGCATCCACCTTGTTCCAGGGGAACGAAGATCGCATCCGCCGGAACACTGGCCGACAACGCGCCGTCCCCGAGCACCTCCACCGCGCCGACCACGAACAAGGTAGTGCCTTGGCCTAGCGCAAATTCGCAGCCCTGCAACGGACCATTGAGGATCCGCAGGACGCAGGGCTTTAGGGTGGGGGCCGTCGGGACTGTCACCGTCCAAACTCCAGGGCAGTCGAATGAGCACTCAGGGTAGAAAGGCCGGCGGCAGGATTCCTGATCGAATTCTGTCGATTGCCTCCGGCAAAGGATCAGAATCCTGCGCCAGCCCGCTCATCGCGCCGATTGTCGAGCCTGGGTGAGCACTCGATAGCGTTGCCAGACTTTGCGCGCGTAGCGAAGCCGCGCGGCTTGCCGGTGGGGTGAATTGCCAGCGTTGTAGGCGCCGACCGCCGTCCAGTTGTAGCCATGACGGGCGATAAACTCGGCCAGCACCGACGCACCGACCTCCACCGACAGGCACGGCTCATCCAGCAGGCGTTGCTCGGTAATGCCTCGGGCACGCAATCGAGGCAGATGAATGCTGTTGATCTGCATCAACCCGATATCGCGGGTGCCATTGCGGTTGTGGTTGATCGCATCTGGCCGCTGCCCGGATTCGACATCGGCAATCGCTTGCAGCAGTTCCGGTTCGATGGCATGCAACTGCCCCGCCCTGCTCCAGCACCAGGCATGCGCCTGGGCCATTCCAAGCCCCAGGCCCAGACACACCGGCCAGCACAACCATTTGCTCCTGCGCCACCTCATGCCAGGCGCCGCTCGCGGATCCACGTCAGTTGTTCGTGAATACGCACCCGCATGATCTGCGCCCGTACACAACCCGGATCATGCTCCAGGCATTGGTCGATCATGTCCGCCGCCTGCTCGTTGCGCCGCCAGAACCAGTGATGCCAGGCATGAAAGTACAGCACGTCGGCCTGATCGGCCGACAACAGGCAGCGGCGGAACAACACCTGGGCCGCCTGCTCGCAGCCGCGCAAACTGGTGAGCAACGCCAGGCGCGTCAATGCCGGGATGCTGCCGGGGTCCAGCGCCAATGCATTGGAAACCGCCGAATGCGCCTCTTCGATGGCGCGCTCCGGGTCGCCCAGGCCCATCATCGCCTGCCCCAGCCACACATCCGCCAAACCGCACCAGGGCGGCGCGTAGCCGGCATCGAGTTTCAAACACTGCCTGAACAGCACAAGAGCATCGCGCAGGCTTTGCGCCGTGTGCTGCTGCACACTGCACAAGCCATTGAGATACGCCACCGCCACCGCATAAGATCCACAGCGCTCACCCACCGGACGCAACCCGGGTACGCGCTGCGCCACCAGACATGTCAACGCGCCCAGCGCCTCCCCCGGATCCCAGGCATCCAACGTCTGTCCATGCAGCAGCGCCTGGTCGCGTCCACGAATCAACTCGATCGACCAGTGTTGCAACCCGCCCGCACCGATAAAACGACCGTTCAAGCAATAATCCGCCGACAACCGCCCGGCCAACGAGCGCACATCGCCCGACGCCCCGCAGGCCGCGATCAGCCCCGAGGGAATGACATGCAGCGCCTCACCGAACGCCGCGGTCAGTTGGCGGATCATCAGATCCTGCAGATCCAGCGCCGCGATCTCGTCCAGATTGCGAAAAGGCAAGACCGCCAGCGAAGGCGCCATCACCCTCGCCTGGCTCGGCACGTCGAGCTCGACCACGGAACCGGTAAACCTATAACCCTGGCCGTAAACCGTCGCAATGTAGCCCTTGTTCTCCTTGAACAACTTGCGCAAGGCATAGATACACCGGGTCAACGACTCCTCCGCCGCATCCATCCTTGGCCAGACATGATCAAGCAGATAATCCTTACTCACGACCGTACCCGCCGACGTCAACAACAGGCGCAGCACGTGCAGCTCTTTGGGAGGAACATGAACTCCTTGTCCATCTCGCATCAGCGTTCCATCGCTTTGCAATAGCCAGTGGTCAAAAACGAATGACTTCACCGGCGGTTGATCAGTTGCACTGTCCATACTCAGGGATTTCTCTATAGAAAGTTACTGAAGCGCGATTGAGCCTGTGGTGTGACAGGCTCGGGATGACGAGCTTCGTGACTATAGGAAGATGCGTAGGAGGATTCCGTAGGGTACTGAATGCTATTAACGTAGGAAACAGAGACGAGAACCGTAGGAAGGAACTCAATAAAATCAAGCTAGAACACTTAACCAGACCGGGATGGGCGAATAAACACAGCGATGCACTTAAAAAAGCGCTGCCCACCCGAACAGGTACCCATCAAGGGCTACTCTCCATGTGCCTGCGCACCGAATCGACGACATCCTGCATCGTCCTCCATTCCTTCACTTCAGCTTCGGACAACTCAATACCGAAAGCGTTATTCAGCTCCAAAACAAGCTCGACCAGACTCATGGAATCGATAGACAGGTCTTCGACCAACCGCGAACCACCGCCAATGACTCGACCACGAAGGGGCATACCCACCACCAACGACTTGATGATCGCGTGGATACTTTCAAACCGATCAATTGGATTTTCTGACATTTTTTCTTTCCTAAGAAATCTGGCGGACGTGGAACATGTACACGCCAAGCCAGACTCAATATCGTCGCTGTCGCTAATCCTAGAAATTCAACATCGCCCTCAACATATCCGCAAACTGATTCAAATGCGCCGACAAGGTCTTATTGAAATTGTCATGATACGAATTGGCATTCGAGTACTTCTGCGTCAACGACTGCAGCATGTTTTTCAAGCGTTCCTCCTGGGCGTTGAAGCCGGTTTGCCATTGGTTGTATTTGGCGGTATCCCAGGTCACCGTGCCGCTGGAGGGCAGGTCTTTTTTCATTAACGTCAGCGGCCCGGTATCGATGACCACGCACCAAGTACCGTCGCCGTTTGGTTTAAGGCAATTAGCAGGCAAGCCCAGTGCTTGACGCCATTTGTCTGCTTCTTCCTCGCTGGCTTCTTCGCCCGGTTTCGGAAACAGAATGGAGGCCGGGTTCGGATGGCTGTAATCGGCGATCAGTTGCGTCAACGCAGCGTGCAGTGCACCCGCGTTCAACCTGACATCTTTACCGTCGTTCGCCCCTTCGACCCAATTTTTCATCATCGCGGTGATTCGGGCATTGAAGGCGGCGAAGAAGTCCGTATAGGCCGAGATGATATGTTCGTAACCGGCGAGGTAGCCGTTCTTGATCAGGTCGATCAGTTCAAGGAGTTTTTCGAAGAAGTCATTCGATGAATTTATCGTTGCATCCAAGGCCTCTGCGATCTCAAGGGGCTTGTGCTCTTCCAAATGTCGTTCGAGGGCGTGGAGGATTTGGTTGTGTTCCTCATCGACCTGCTGGAGTTGGCTTTCGTCCAACAGCCCGGCTTTCAGACTGTGGGTCATCACGGCACAGCACTGGCGCAGCTGCATGGCCAACATTTGCGCTCGGTCACGCTTGGCGTGGATCTGTTCGACAAACTCCGCGATGAACGGCTGCGCTGTCGCCTCGCTGGTCATGCCGTCCATCTGCTTGGCGGTGATTGACGGGCACTTGAGCATTTGGCCGAGGCCGCGATTCATGGCGTTCATGGACCGGTCCAGCAGATGGGTCAGGGAACTGACCGTTTGAACTTCAACGGGTACCTCGAGAGGCGGTGCCGTATCAGTGATGGTCTCCACGTTCGGCAGCAATACGATAGGGGGACGAGTAAATGGCGCGATCTCCATGGGGCTCTTCTCCTCAAGCCGTCAGGGCGCGAATGACATCGCTGCGCCCTTGAAAAAGCTGCATCACCATGTCCATCAGTTTTTGCAAGAGCGCCGCATCGGCCGCGTCTTTCTGGCCGACTTCATCGCTCAGGCTCTTCTGGCTGTTCTGCGCACTTTGCTGCAGCACTTCTTTTTCCCGGGCGGCGTGCTCGGTCAGGCGCACCATGCTCGCCACCACCTGACTCAAGCTCATCGACATGGCGCTGAGCGCGCGGCCGATTTCCAGTTTCTTGTCGATCCCCTTGCTGCCCATCTGGCTCAACCAATCAGAGGTCTCACTGACCTTTTGCGCGTTGAGGATTTGCTTGTCGAACCAGGCTTGATCCTGGGATGACCGGGACGAAGCCTTGGGTTTGAAATCGACCGTCGTCGGGCGACCGAAGTCATCCACGGTCTTGATCTTGTAGGTGGTCTGCGGATTCCACTCGGTACGGTTGCGCTCAAGCTTGAGGTCGCGTTCGATATCGCGAGCGTCCATGGCGTTGCGCTTGTGCAAGTCGATGTCCGCATGCCTCAACTTCTGGCCCTGGAAAGTCTTGAGCAGGGCGAATCCGGAAATGGCTCCGGACACGATTGCCCCAGTGATGGCGCTGTACATCGCCGCCTTGCCGGACTCGACAATCGCCGCGCCTTGGGCCTTGGCCGCATCGGAGGCCATGACGCTGAAATGCCCGCGCAGTTGCGCGTTGGCCACTCGGGCGATGTTCAGCGCGATGATCGCGGCCACCAACACGTTGGCGTGTTTCTCCCATGCACCGGGGTCGAATATCAGGTCGTTGCGTACTTCATCGCTGAGCATCATCGAGGCTGAAAGACAGTCCTGCCAGTCTGATTCAGTGGGCTGGTAGCCGTTGATTTCACGCTCCAGTTCCACAGCCGAGGGCGCTATGAAGCCGCCGTTCTTGAGTACTTGCCTGGCGAGGCTGCTGTCGGAAATCCGAGAGTCCAAAAGGGACTTGGCTTTGAGATCCTTTGAAAGATGCTCTTGAGCGACTGACTCGCTCAACCTCGCGTCATTGGTCAGATCGTGGTCAATGACAACGGGGGCGATTCTGATTGGAGCGTGAATAGTGGTCATCATGGATACCTGTTGTAGGTGATTTCAAACATGCCGAACCATTTGCAGGCTGACGGAATGGCTGCGTTGCATGTCGGCAAATAGCTGCTCGATCTGGCGGGTTCGTTCGTGCATCGCCTGACCGTAGTGCTCGACCACCTGAGTCAGGTAGGCGCTGATTTCCTCGCTGATTGCCATGCGTACCCGCACATTGGCCAGGTGCACGGCAGCCTGGGCCTGGTGTTGGCCGCTTTTGATTTGCAGCCCGCCTTGTACCGCGACATTGCCGAACTCGGTGACGGCCTGGGCGATCTCCAGGTTGGCGGCATAACGGGCCAGCGATACCGCATCGGCGCCGTTGGTGATGAACCCGCGCAACTGCGTGAGTATCTGGGTCAGCGAGTTGCCCACCGACGTTGCCATCTGCTTCATGGCTTGCATCGCGACAGGCGCGGCCTGGGCGGCCACCGATGCCAGTTTCGAGGCGACGGCGCTGATCATCGGCCCGATCACCTGCGCCCCGACCATGACCACCAGCGCGACGGCGGCCAGCGTCGAAACGACGCCCTGGATCATGCCGGCGATCTGCCCGATTTCCTTGGCCTTGTCTTCATCAACGCCCAGGTCTATCAGCATTTGGCTGTACATCTCGGAGAACCGCTTGATGGCTTCCTGCATGACGAAGGTCAGCGGTTTCATCGCTTCGGCCATGAACGACTTGCCGGTTTTTTCCTCGACCACCGCATCGGCAATCATCACCCCCGCGCCAATCACACCCACCACAATCAGCACCGGGTTGGCGGTCAACACCCCGGCAACAATGGTTGCCGCGCTCAAGATCGCCCCGACGATCTTGCCGATGCAGCCCATGGTTTTCTGCAATGCCTCGGCCTTGCGGACTTCTTCCAGGTATTTATCCGACTCCCGCTTCATGTGTTCCTGAAGCTTGACCTGCAACGCTTGGAACAACTCCTGGCTGAGTTCCTCTTTGTTCTGCGCCGCCTCGCCGAGCAGTTCGATGATCTTCAAGCGATTGAGCAACGCCAGGGCACTGCTGCTGAGGGCTTTTTCATCGGTGTCCTTGAGGGCGGGGCCGCTGGTGCCGGACACCACCAGCACCTTCGCGACCACCCCGCTCAGGGTTTTGGCAAAGGCATTGGCGATCTCGATCAGCTTCAGATGAGCGTCGACTGCCACATTGAAGGCTTGGGTATGGCTCGCCAGTTCGCCTTTGAGCTGATCGCGACGGGCCAGCTCCTGGGCGTACTCCGGCGAATCAGGGTCCAACTGCGCCAGGCGCGCTTCGCTGTCTTCCAGCAGGCCCTGGACCTGCTGGACTCGTTCACGCAACTGTTCGAGGTGTCCCTGGCTGCTGCCGACCTGGCCCTCGGCAGCCTCCAAGGCCTGGACGGCTGCGGCGTATTCAGCCGAGAGGTTGGCATAGCCCTGCTGCTTGGCACCGGCCATGCTCTGCAACATCGCCAAGCGGTTGCTCAGTTTCTTGACGTCGACCTCACCGATCAGCTCACTGATCATCGCCATCAACAGCGTGAACAGATCACCGTTGGTTTCCTGTTTGTTGCCATCGGCGCGCAGCGCTGGCGCATGCAGCACGGGCCGGCCAGTAGCGGCGACGGACGGGCCATTCTGACCTTCGTATTTCACCGACATCAGGTCCGCCAGGGCTTGCTTGCCGGCCGCCTGAAAATCGGCGGTCCTGACGGCCTTGCTGGCCGCCGCACCATATTTTTCAAAGGCTTCGCTGCGACTCATCCCCCCCTGGAATGCGGGGCTTGGGGTGCTTCTGATTTCACTCATGTTCAGTCCTCCGAACATTGCTGTTCCATGTGGGCCAAGGTGTCGAGATACACCTTGGCCTGCTCTCGCAGATCGTCTTGCGTGGCTTGCTCAAGCACGTATTCGAAACACAACCGGGCCTTGCCGATCCTGCCCAGGGCCAGATGGCATTGGCCGGTGTACAGCATCGGTCGGTAATCGTTCTTGCCTTGGGCAAAAGCGATGGCATACAGGTCGATGGCCTTCTGGTGGTTTTGCTTGAGCTGGTGCACCGCAGCCAGTCCCATCCAGTAATGGCTGTTGTAGAAGTCGTAGATGCACAGGAAGTGAAAGAACTTCTCGGCATCGTCCAGCCGCCCCTGTTCGTAGAACTGGAAAGCGAAGGCATAGAGACTGTCCATGTGCTCGTCACTGAGGCCTTGCACATCTTTCAACGCCGCCCCACCGAGCATCGCGTCGACGACGTCCTGGGCCACCTGTTCGTCTTGTTTGTTGTCGCGACTCATCAGCCATACTCCTGAAAAAAGTCAGCGTCGCTGACCGGTGCCATTGAGCCAAAACGTCGGGAGGCCCGCTGCCAAATTGCGCTCATGCCGTTGTTGAAACGCGCAAGAACCTCCTGCCTGGCGAGAATGCTTTTGTGGCGAGGGGATTTCTGTGGGAGCAAGGCTTGCCCGCGATGAGGACCGCGCGGTCTCAGGGGAAACGAGGCGCCTGCATCGCGGGCAAGCCTTGCTCCCACAGCCCCTCCTTGCCACCAGGGTTGGGCTGGGCCTCAAGCCTGTTCAACCTGCTCCAGCCAGATCAACAACCGCAGCACTTCCTCGATCTCCTGCACCTGCAGAAAGCTGTAGCGCTGGTGGGTCTTGAAGATCCGCCGGGCCAAGGCGACGTCGTTGATCACCGGCACCCCGACCTCCTTGGCATACGCCCGCACGGCCAGTGCGCGCTGGTTGGTTTCCATCAGGGAGATAAACGGCAGCAGGATGATTTCCGGGCGGAAATACACGCCGATGGCAATGTGGGTGGGGTTGGCGATGATCATGCGTGAGCTGCGCACATCGGACTTGACCTGCTCCGACAACAGCTCCATGTGCAGATCGCGGCGACGGCCCTTGATCTGTGGGTTGCCGTCCTGCTCTTTGTGCTCACGCTTGACCGAATCCTTGTCCATCATCTGGTCCTTCATGAACAACCAGTATTCGCTGAGGGCGTCGAGCACGACGATCAGCAGGACGCAGGCCAGGAATGCCAGCACCAGCACCAGCAACAAGTGTCCCCAGATCGCGAACAGGTCCGGCGCCTGGGCGAACAGTTGGGCGAATAGCAATTGCCGCTGGGTGACCCAGACGAGCCACAGCGCCATGGCAAAACTGCCCAGGTACAACAGCGCCTTGAAGGTGTCCTTGACGGTGCGCAGGCTGAACAGTTTCTTGAAGCCATTGATCGGGTTCAGCGCACCGAGGTTCAGCTTCAATGCTTCGCTGGCCAGGGCAAAACCGCTTTGCAGCAGGGCCGGCAAGGCACTGGTCAGCACGCACACCAACAACAGCGGCAGCAACGCCTTGAGGCCGACCTGCACCAGCATGGCCGAGTAGGCTTGCAGGTCCGCGTCAAAGTCGCTGGCGATGATGCGCCGGTAAACCTCCATGATCTCGCCCAGCGAGCTGTTGAAAACCATGTAGCTGATGCCACACAACGTCAGGCAGGTGATGACCAGGTCCTTGGCCTTGAACGTCTGGCCTTTGCGCGCGGCATCCCGGAGACGCTTGGCGGTGGGTTTTTCAGTCTTCGAGGCGCTGGACGACATGCCCGCCCTCCCCGCCACCCAGATAGCGGGCCAACCCATCGGACGTTGTGCCCATGCGCAAGACTTCATCCGGCAGATGCACGCCGAAATACAACATCAACACCACCAGCGCCACCAGGCTCTTGACCGTCAGCGACACCGAAAAGGCGTTCATCTGCGGCGCATACCGCGAGAGCAAACCGAGCAACGCTTCGCTGACCAGTAAGGTGGCGACCACCGGTGCGCTGATCACCAGGGTCTTGCTCACCAACCCATCGAGCAAACCATAGAGGGCCGGCAGGTGTATCTGGCAGTCGTTCGCCGGCGTGCAAATGCGATAACTGTGACCGACGGTTTCGAGCATCAGCAACATGCCGCCACCTTCGAGGTACACCGCCGCCGCAAACAGCTGGAGAAAATTCGCCAACTCCGAGGTATCGACACCGTTGGCCGGATCCACCGTGCTGCTGAGCATGGCCCCGCGCTGGTTGTCGATCAGGTTGCCCATGGCGTGCAGCACCCAGAACGGCCAACACAGCAGCCCCCCCAGCAACACGCCGATACCCGCCTCGCGCAACACCAGGCCAAGAAAGGCCACGCTGTCGAGGGCCGGCGCGGGCACGCCAACGTAGCGCCAGAACCCCAGCGCGACCAAGACGATCACCGCTTGGCGCGCCACGCCGGTCAGCACACCGCCGTTGAGAAACGGCAACATGAAGAAAATCGGTGCCAGGCGCGCCACGCCCAACAGCGCCGCAGCGAACCAGGCGTACAGCTCGAAGAACAACGTCACCGACATCGCCTAACCCAACGCCAGGCGAATGACTTCACGACTGAAATCCAGCAGGGTTTCGCCGTACCAGCCCGAGAGCAAAAACAGGCACACGGCGACCGCCACCAGCTTGAAGCCGAATGGCAGTGTCTGCTCCTGCAACTGGGTCACGGTCTGGACCAAGCCGACCACCAGGCCGACCACGGTGGCGACAATGATCGGCCAGGCCACCATCAGCAGGATCAGGTACAGGGTCTTGTTACCGGCATAGACCAGTTCATTCATGGGCGTGGGCCTATGCCAGCAAAGTCAGGTATTGCCTGACCAGCCCGGTCGACAGCAGCGCCCAACCGTCAAGGGCGACGAACAGCACCAGTTTGATCGGCACCGAAATGATCACCGGGCTCATCATCATCATGCCCAGCGCCAGCAGGATGCTGGAGATCACCAGGTCGACGATCACGAAGGGCAGGTACAGGTAGAAGCCGATCCTGAAGGCGCTCTTGATTTCGCTCAGGGCATAGGCCGGCAGCAGCGAAAACAACGACGGCGCCAGTTCTTCATCGGCGGGCCAGTCGGCGTCGGTTTCATCCTGGACCACCTGGGCCCGTTCGAAAAACAGCGCCAGCTCCGGGTCGGTGTACTTGCGCAGGTAGTCCTTGTAGCTGCCCAGGCCGTTCTCGGCGAAATTCACCACCGACTCGATGTCGGTGAAGGCCACCGCCTCGCGCTTGTAGTAGTCATGGCCCTGTTTCATGACCGGCGTCATGACGAAAATCGCCAGCATCAGCGCAATCGCATTGAGCGCCATGTTCGACGGCACTTGTTGCAGGCCCAAGGCGTTGCGCACGATGACGAAGACGATGGAGAACTTGAGGTAGCAGGTGCCCGCCGCCACCAGGAACGGCAACAGCGAAGCGAATGCCAGCAGCGCGATCAGCGAGACGTCATTCATCGCCGTCGTTCCGATAGACCTTCAGCAGCTCGACGCCCAACTGGTCGTCCAGCTGCACCAACTCTCCCAGGGCAATCGGCTTGCCGTTGGCGCGAACCTCGATGTGTCGCACGGCGTTCTCAGCCAACGGGATCAGTTGCCCGGCGATGATGTGCGACAACGTCGCCAGGTCGGTGTCGTGGGTCGCGAGCAGGAACTCCAGGCGTACCGGGAGCGCACTGAAATCGATGTCCACGTCAGGTTCGGGCGTGTTCTCTGGATGGGCATCGGCCACGGTCGATTGCATGTGTAAACCCTCTTCGCTAAAGGTAAAAACGCCAAGGCAGCGATCCGCCAGAAAACAGCGTTGAGCCCGCTGGGTGATGCGCAGCACATCGCCTTCACCCAGGCGCATCCGACTGGCAAGACTCAGGTGGCTGACGCCGAGCATCAGCGCCAGGCGCACCGGCAAGTCCCTCAGCCATGAGTCAGCACCCAACGGAGCACGCACGGCGATGCGGGACGGCAATTGGGTCAACCAAACGCGCCCTCGCGGTGTGTCGAGCCACGGCAAGTCGTGCGTTGGCAATCGCGTCGGGGCCACGCATTCGACGTCCGTCAGCGTGCGGTAACGCAACTCCTCCACCTCCAGCAACAAGGGCCGTGGCACCGCCTGGAACAGTTCGACGATGCTCGGCAACGGGCATTCGAGCACCAGCAACGATTGCAAGGTCGGGAGCGTGTGATGCAGCCAGTCGTGGGCGAGGATCAGCCCGCGCCAATCCGCGCCATCAGCCGCTGCGCAAAAACCCAAGTAGCCGGAGCGCACCGGCACCTTGCCCAACCCCGCGTCCCGACCGGTGCGCCGCCAGCGTTGAATCGCCTGCGCGCGGGCATGGGCGACAGAATCGATCCGACGGAGCCGCAATGCGCTCACGCTTCAAACCCGGACTGTTCATCCTGATCTTCATCCGGCTGCTGCTGTGAACCCTGGCGCTGCTGCTCGCCACCACTATCAGCCAACCGCCAGGCAGGTTCCCGGGCCAGTTCGAAAGGCGCCTTGAGTTGCTCGAACACCTGGGCATTGCTGGGGCTGAGCGTCAGTTGCCGAGTGGGTTCCTCGGGCAACCGACTGATCGTCACTTGGCCGCTGGCCGCCCCTCTGTTGAAAGGCACTTGCAGTAAGCCCCGGTCGGCACCCGACAAGGGCTCGACCATGACTTCGGGCGTTGGCAGCGCTGCCGATGTTGCCGCTGGCGGGATCGATGCAGGGGAAACCGAAGGAGTATGAAGCGTGCCGTGAAGGCTCTGCGGTGCTTGGGGCAACGGCTCATCGAAGCGCGGTATCGAGCGCGCATCGGCAGCGGTGAAAGGATCGAGCGCCATCGGCTCGACCGACGCTGGGGATGTCGGCGCCGCCAGGTGATCGCGGGTGGAAGCACCCGGCTCCAGGCGTTGGGGCAACGCCTGTTGCATCGCTTTATTGAACAGCAGATCGGCGTGTGGAAAAGGCATCGCATTGCGGGCTGCCGGTCGTGCTCTATCAGGTTCCACGTCCGTCGTTGTCGGGACAATCGATCGTGCTTCATCGTGATCGACATCCACCGCCGTCTGGGCCATGTTCATCGAATGCCCCGTCACTGCCCGGGCGTTCTCCATCGTCGGTTGTCGCTGCCGAATCAGCGCAACCACAAGATCCAGCACGCCTTGCGGCAGCTCATCCTCTTGCACTGGGACGAGCGGGTCTTGCAGCTCGTCGATTGGGCCTTCATCGACGGGGTCCAGGGTTTGCACCGGTCGAGCAGGCACCACAGATATTTCTTTCATCGCCGAACCCCAATCGTCTCTTCCAACTCTCGTTCTTCCCGGCGCACCGCCTCGAGCCGTTGCGCATGCAACAATTGCTGGACTGAACGCACGTACTTGTCATGCTTGCGCTGGAGCAAGCGCAGGTGTTCATGCTGCTCCTGCAACTGCTGCTCGACCTGCCGGCACTGCTGCTCCAAGCGGCCGCGCTCGACACGCAGCAGATCGATCCGCCGCCGGATCACCGCCTGGGTGCGCAACAGCGCCAACAGCTGCCCGTGATCCAGCACGCAGTCATTGGCCCGATGACTGGCCAACAAGCGTTGCAGCGCGGCCTCCTGTTCCTCGAAGCCAGCGCGCTCGGCAAGCAGCGGCTGCAACTGGCGCTGGACCCGCAGCACGGCCTGTTCGCCGCGTTGCCGGCGGAACTGACTGAAGGCCAACAGCCGCCGCTGGTCAGGCAATGATTTCATGCAGGCTTCGCAAGGTTTCGTCCGGCGCGCAACACTCGCCCGTTGGCTGGCGCAACCACTGACTGAGGGCTTCGCGACGCTGCATGGCGTGGTCATTAGCCGCGTCCGCGCCCGGGCTGTACTCGCCCATGTCGAGAAAGACCTGCAGTTGCTCAAGACGCGCCAGGGTTTCCCGGGTCGACGCTGCCAGTTGCTGGACCTGCGGCGTGGTGACTTGCGTCGCCACGCGGCTGACGCTGCGCAGTACATCGATGGCCGGGTAGTGCCCCTTGGCCGCCAGGGCCCGGCTGAGATAGACATGGCCGTCGAGAATCGAGCGGATTTCCTCGGCAATCGGGTCCGGTTCATCGTCACTTTCCAACAGCACCGTGTACCAGGCGGTGATGCTGCCGCTCGCCGTCACGCCAGGTCGTTCCAGCAAGCGCGGCAAGGCATCGAACACCGAGGCCGGATAACCGCGCCGCGCCGGCGCTTCACCGGCCGCCAAGGCCAGGTCGCGGCGAGCGCGGGCGTAGCGGGTCAACGAGTCCAGCAGCAACACCACGCGCTTTCCCTGGTCGCGGAAATACTCGGCGATAGCCGTGGCTTGCAGCGCCGAGTTGCAGCGGTCCACCGAGGAAAAATCCGAAGTGGCGTACACCACCACACACCGGGCGCACTTGGGCGACTGGCGCAAATGCTCGATGAACTCGGTCACTTCACGGCCGCGCTCGCCAATCAGGCCAATCACGAACACATCCGCGTCCGTGTGTTCGATCAGCATATTGATCAAGGTGGTCTTGCCGGACCCGGCGGCGGCAAAAATGCCGATGCGCTGGCCGACACCGCAGGTCAGCAAGCCGTCGATCACGCGAATGCCGGTGCTCAAGGGTTCCGCCACCGGGCGCCGTTGCTGGTACGTCGGCGGGTCGGCATCCACTGGACGGTCCTGTTGCGCCACCGCCGTCGACGGTGCCAGGCGCTCGACAACCGTGCCCTGGGGATCCACCACACTGCCGAGCAAGGCATCACTACAAGTCAGCTGCAGGATCGCGCCCGTGGGCACGATCATCGATTCCCGGGACAGGCCTTTGGCATCGCCCAGCAAACTGAGCAAAACCACGCCGGGTTTGAAACCGATCACCTGCGCCCGCGCCGTGACCTCGGGCAAACGCCAATGCCGGCGCACGTCACAGACTTCGCCGATCACCACCCCGTCCAGCGCCGCTTCGATCAAGGGTCCGCTCAAACGCAAGGGATGGGCGGCCTGCTTTTCCAGTCGCAGGTTCATCGCCCGGCGATATCCATCGGTAGCATTTTCAACCTCACAGGGTCTTGATGACATTGACCGAGACCGTCTCGGAGATTTCGCCGAACGACATCACGTCCAGCTCCCGGAAGCGTCCCTCGATCAGTTTCTTGATATAGCGCCGCACATCCACCGAACACAGCAGCACCATGTCCTTGTGGGCGATGTGCACACTGTCCAGGCCGACGCTGAGGCGGTCCATCAGCTCTTCGGACTCGGCCGGTTCCAGGTTGAGGAAACTGCCGCCCGAGGTTTGCCGGATGCCCCGGCGTACCACGTCTTCGAACTCCGCCGACAGCAACAGCACCCGCAGGTCGTTGCCCTGGGCAAACTTGTTGCTGATGTAGCGGGCCATCGCGCCGCGTACGTGCTCGACCAGCGCCAGCACGTCCTTTTCCCGGGAGGCCCAATGGGCGAGGGATTCAAGGATGAGCTTCATGTTGCGCACGGAGATACGCTCGCCAATCAGGCGTTGCAGCACTTCGGCGATCTTCTGCACCGTGACGTGGCGATAGACTTCCTTGAGCAGGTCGGGGTAGCGCACCTCCATTTCGTCGAGCAACTGCTTGGTTTCCTGCACACCGAAAAACTCCTGGATGTTGCGCGCCAGCAACGTGACCAGGCAGCGATAGCATTCTTCATCTGCCGCACGCAGGTGATAGCCCAACTGCTGCACTCGCTCGCGGTCGGCTGCGGTGACCCAGACGCCGCCCAGGCGATTGCTGTCGTTGCCGCGCACCAGGGCAAAACCCAAGGGTTCCAGTTCCGGGGAATAGTCCAGCAGGCGCCAGTGCTCGAAATGAATATCGAACTGCTCGGCACGCACTTCATTGATCAGCACCGCCACTTGATGGACCGGCAGTGCCTCGCTGGCCCGTAGCTGCGGTTCGGGAATGCGCAGTCCATAATCGACGAAGAACTGGCTGCGAAAGCGCGCCGTCCAACGGTCCTTCTCCAGCGCTTGCAGGCGCGCAGAGGGCACCAGCAGCATCAGGGCGACGGTTTCGGTGGCAATGTTGTCGACATCCTCCAGCAGCCCGGAATCGCTCGGCAACGCGTCCTGCTCGGCGGATGCGGTACGGCTTTCCCCCGAGCCGGCCGGGCGCGAGGATCGGCGGTGGCGCACAAACACCACCAGCCCCAGCACACAAGCGATCGAGAGAAAGGTCAACAGCGGAAACCCCGGCAACAGGCCCACGCCCACCGCCAGCAACGCGGTGACGCCGAGGACGAACGGGTTGCCCAGCATCTGGGCGAGCATGTTGCGCCCCAGGTTGCTGTCATCGCCGTTGACCCGGGTGACGATGAAACCGGCGCCGATGGCGATCAGCAACGCGGGGATCTGCGCTACCAGGCCATCGCCGATGGTCAACAGGGTGTAGGTCGACAGGGCCGTGGACATGTCCATGCCCAGTTGCCCGACGCCGATGGCCATGCCGCCGATGAAGTTGACGAAAATAATGATGATGCCGGCGATGGCATCGCCCTTGATGAACTTCATCGCGCCGTCGAAAGAGCCGTACAACTGGCTTTCACGCTCCAGCACGCTGCGTTTTTCCCGGGCCTGGGCCGCGTCGATGGCGCCGGCCTTGAGGTCACCGTCGATGCTCATCTGCTTGCCGGGCATGCCGTCCAGGGAGAAGCGCGCCGCCACCTCAGCGACCCGTTCCGAGCCTTTGGTGATGACGATGAACTGGACAATGGTGACGATGGAGAAAATCACGAAGCCCACCACCAGGCTTTCGCCGATGACGAAGTCACCGAACGACGCGATGATCTCGCCGGCATCGGCCTGGCTGAGAATCAAGCGGCTGGTGCTGATCGACAGCGCCAGGCGAAACAACGTCGTCAACAGCAGCAACGCCGGGAACGTCGAATAGCTGAGGATGCGCTCGATGTAGAACGAGCCCATGAACACCAACAGCGAGATGACGATGTTCAGGCCGATGAGAAAATCCACCAGCACGGTCGGCAGGGGGATGATCAGCATGGCGATGATCATCACCATCAAGGTCAGGATCAGCAGTTCCGGGCGAGCGCCGACGTTGCGCAAAAATACATTGAGCATTCAGGACTGGCTCCGGGACAACATCATGGATGACCGCCGGCGCGGCGCTGGTCGATGCACTCGTGGGCATAGGCCACGTCCGCCAGGCGCGTGAATTGTGTGGCCAGGCGCAACGGCGCCTCTTCGTCGGCAAACAGCGGCGGCGGTAATCGCAGGCTGAGCCGGCGCAGGGTCTGCAGCACTGTCGAACGTTCACGGTGGGCACTGAGCAGCACACCCTCCCCCAACGCGCCGAGCAACAGCTGGTCGAGTTCGTCGGGATAGGTCAACACGCCGAACAGGAACACCAGCCAGTCGGACTCATCGGGGTTGTGCCGACAGATGAGTGCATCGTCGAGCAGCGCGCCGATAAACAGTTCATCGGCTGAGCGCAGGCGCTTGAGGTCGGTCACCCGGCCCAGCAGTTGGCCGAACTCGGTGCGCGAGCAGCTGGGGTCCTGGGCGCTTATATCAGTGAGCAGTGCGGCTTCGATGAAGGCCAGCACATTCATGCGTTGTGCCGGGCCGTACAGGGCAATCCAGTCCTGGTAGCAACTGAGCGGGCCGTCGTCGGACTCGAGAAAATCCCGGTAGGTCTCACGCAACAGACCGGCCCGTACCGCCATGCTCTTGCCGAACAGCCTGGCCTTGAGCGCGGCGTTGATCCCGGCGTTCATGCGCTTGGGAGAGCCTTGGGCAATCACCGTCTGCAAGAGCGTTTCGAGCCGCTGCCGTGTGCGCGCCTCCAATGTCCTTCGGCGCAGCAACGCCCGCAGCACCAGCGCCAGGTCGCTGTCATCGGGGAACAGTTGTCGCGTCATTTGCAGCAACCAGGTGACGGGTTTATCCGCCAGCCGCGCCAGGCTCAGCACCTGCCGGGCCTTGGGCACGGTGTCGTCCTCCAGTACGCGTTCGAAGGTGTCGGTCAACCCCTCGGACTTTTGCTCGAACAAGCGCCGGCCACGAAATTGCGTCAGCGCCGCTGACAACTCGTCGCTGATCTGCACGAGGCGCTGCGCCACCGCCGCCGTTGCGCTGTCGTCCAGCCCTGTCTCGGCCTCCATTTGCGGCTGGGGATGTTCGGCGGCCTTCTCGGCATTCAGGCGGGCCTGGGCCGCTCGCCCTCCCAGGGAGATCGGCGGCAGGATCATGGTTCTGACAATCGGAAATAGGAGCGGCGCAGGCGCTCGTACTGCTCCGGGCTCAGCAACTGCGCGCCGTGTTCGACGGTGGCAGGCTCAAAGCCGTCGCGAATCTCCTTGGGCTGGATCAGGAACACCCGCACCGTGTTGGCCGAACGGTTCTGGCGATAGCTGAACAAGCGTCCGATCCACGGAATCGAACCCAACACCGGTACGCGTCCAATCTGTTCGCCGTGGTCATCGCGGGTGAAACCGCCCACCAGCAGGCTCTTGCCCTGGGGCACCCGCGCCACCGTACTGATGCGGGTACGGCCAACCGTCGGCAACGCACCCAGGCGCTCACCCTGCCCCGAGTCGACTTCGCTGCCGTCCTCTATATTGAGCGACATCTCGATCTCGTCCGCCTGGGCGAAACGCGGCAGCACGCTCACCAGGGTGCCGTAGGTCACGTGTTGCAGGTCGACACTGCGCTCGCCGACCAGCGGGGCATAAAACGTGCGGTTGTTGTCGAAGATCGCCGGCACGTTCTCCTGGGTCAGGATGACCGGGCGCGAAACCACATTCGCTCGCTGGGTCCGCTCCATCGCCATGACCTGGGTCACGAACGATGCGCCATCGAGGGTGGTCGCCGAGCCCGCGTTGAGCGATGCGCTGAAGGTGCCCCCGGACTTCACGGCGCCTTGCCAGTTGATGCCCAACTGATTGAGTTCATCCTTGTGCAGGTCGATGATCCACAACGACAATTCGACGTGTCGTTTCGGCGTATCCAGGGCATTGACCAGGTTTTCGATAAAGCGCACCTGCTCCGGCAAGCCCTTGACCAACAGGCTGTTGGTGTCCGGGTAGGCCACCACCCGGATGTTGCCGGCAGCCACCTCGCGCGCAATGATGCGCGGCGCCGTTGGATCTTGTTCCGAGGATGTGTTCGCCAGGCCCTCCAGGGGAAACACCGGCATCGCTCCCCGCGCTCGCGGCTCGGGGGCTTGCGCCACCGACGGCTCGACCTCGTGCTTTTCGCCGCGCAACAATGCCTCGATCACCGTGGCCAGCCCGGGAATGGTCACTTTATCGTCGCGCAGTTCATATTGACGGTCGTTGACGAAGGTATTGCGCACATGGATGACGCCAATCTGTTGCTTGCCGAGCAACAGTTCGGAGCGCTGGTTGTCCATCAACCCCGCCGCTTGCAGCACCAGGTCGACGTAGATGGGCGGCCCGGAGACGTGAAAGGTGCGCAACCCATCAGTGCGTAGCGGATAGCGCGCATCATGCAACCCGGACTGCTTGAGAAACCCCAGCAGCTTGGCCACGGTCAAGGTCTGCAACGAGGCCATGGCGCTTTTGATTTCCGAAGCGTCATACAGGTAAATCGCCTGGCCATCGCTGTACCAGATCAGCCCCATCTGCACGCTGATGCGTTCAAAAGTCTGTTGCGGCGTGCGCAGATCGAACGTACCGCCAATCCGCTTGGTGGCGGCGGCCTTGCTGACAATGACTGGCTTGCCCAACGACCCGGACAGTTCGCTGAAGAAGGTGCGCGCGCTCTGTTCACGGGCTTCGAAGGTATAGACATCGGCCCGCGCGGCAACGGGTACGAGCAGCGACACGGTGCTCAAGCAGACGGATAAAAGGGACAGGAATATCCATCGACGGCTCATCGGATCAATGACCGGAAAGGCAGGTGATGTCGGCGAGATTGCTGGGGGCAAAGCCCACCAATTCGCGGACTTCCTTGGAGAAATGCGAAGAAGAGGCAAAACCGAACTCCAGTGCCACATCGGTCAGCGAGCCGCCTTGAAGGCTCATGTTCAACAGCGCCTGGGCCGTGCGCCAGCCACGCAGGGCCGGCTTGGCCGCACTGCCCAGGGCCTGACGGCAAAGCCTGCGAAAATGCGAAACCGATACGCCATAACGCTGCGCCAGGGTCTGCAGTTTTTCGCTGCGGGTGCCCTGCTCCAACAAAAACCGCACGAGCCCGTAGCTCTCGTGATGCCGCAGCAGGTTGGCGACTGCGTGATAATCCGGGGTACCGCCCATCGCTTGCTCGATGTACCAGCGCTTGAGTCGTTCCCCGGATCCAACGATCTCATCTTCCAACGGCAACACCGCCCACGGCGCAACCTCCGTTCTCTGGCTGGCGAAGGCATCGCTCATGTCGAAAAAAGCCTGCAGCTTCACCAGCGGCGCTGCGCAAACCGGCAATACGTGTAGCTCGCCGCCGGTGAATTGCAGCGAATCGCGCAACACCAGCAATCCTTGCCAGCCGACCGGCAGGCAGCGATCGAGCCCAAGCCCCGCGGCGTCCAGTCGAACCGGGCTTTGGGCGACACGCAGGTACAGCACGCGTTCGCGCAGATCAGGCCATGCCGTGGCGCGAATGGATTTGTTTTGCACAGCCGTCTCCTTTGCTACGTGGCGGTGGAAGCAGCGACAGGATGAAAGACAGGGCGCCTTGAATCTTGATGGAAAGGTGATGAGCAACCGGGCTGGCATATGCCTTGCACCATTACTGTTCATCGGCGCCCATGCCAATGGCGGAATGAGTGCCACACTGTTTTTAGGGACAACGGCGTCGTCATCCGGCCCTGCTCTGGCAATCGGCCGGGTACGGCGCTTTTTTTATGTAGAAGGTGATGCGCGATGAATGAAGTTCCAGCCAATCCCCTGGCCTGGGTCAACGGCAGCGATGCCCCGGAAAAGAGCGCGGTCAACCTTGGTTTCATGGCTTTGAGCGACTGCGCCCCGGTAGTCGTGGCCGCGACCCAAGGTTTCGCCCAACCCTACGGCCTGACCCTGAACCTCAAGCGCCAGGCGTCCTGGGCCAACCTGCGGGACAAGCTGGTGAGCGGTGAGATCGATGCCGCTCACAGCCTGTACGGCCTGATCTATGCCGTGCACCTGGGCATCGGCGGCGTCGCATCGACCGACATGGCCGTGCTGATGGGGCTGAACCAGAACGGCCAGAGCATCAACCTGTCCCATGGCCTCCAGGCCCAGGGCGTGACCAGTCCTGAAGCACTGGAACGGCACGTGCACCAAACTCGCCCGAAACTGACCTTCGCCCAGACCTTCCCCACCGGCACCCACGCCATGTGGCTGTATTACTGGCTCGCCGCCCAGGGCATCCACCCGTTGTCGGATGTCGACAGCGTGGTGGTGCCGCCGCCGCAAATGATTGCGCACCTGCAAGCCGGGCGTATCGACGGGTTTTGCGTCGGCGAGCCTTGGTGCGCCAGCGCGGTGAAGCAGAACCTCGGTTTCACCCTGGCGACCACTCAGACCATCTGGCCCGACCACCCGGAAAAAGTCCTGGGCTGCACCCGCGCGTTCGTCGAGCAGTACCCCAATACCGCCCGGGCCTTAGTCATGGCGATCCTCGAGGCCAGTCGTTTTATCGAACAAAGCCCGGAAAACCGGCGCAGCACCGCACAATTGTTGAGCGCGCCCGAATATCTCGACGCGCCGCTGGACTGCATCGAGCCACGCCTGCTGGGCATCTATGCCGACGGCTTGGGCAATAGCTGGCAGGATCCTCACGCGATGCGCTTCCATGGCAACGGCGAGGTGAACCTGCCGTACCTGTCCGACGGCATGTGGTTCATGACCCAGTTCCGTCGCTGGGGCCTGCTGCGCGAAGACCCGGATTACCTGGCCGTGGCGCAGGAAGTCCAACAACTGAAGCTGTACCGTGAAGCCTGCGCGGCGCTGGATATCGCGTCCCCGCGCCAGGACATGCGCAGCAGCCAACTGATCGACGGCACTATCTGGGACGGCTCGGACCCGGCCGGGTATGCCAAGAGCTTCAAACTGCACGCCTTGAGCGATGCGGCTCCCCTTCTCGCCAGCCGCTGACAGGAGCCACGACCATGCTGCGTATCCTGCTGATCAACGACACGGCGAAAAAAGTCGGCCGTCTCAAGGCCGCCCTGATTGAGGCCGGCTTCGAAGTCATCGATGAATCCGGCTTGACCATCGACCTGCCAGCGCGCGTCGAAACGGTGCGTCCGGACGTGATCCTGATCGATACCGAGTCACCCGGGCGCGATGTGATGGAACAAGTGGTGTTGGTCAGTCGCGACCAACCACGACCGATCGTCATGTTTACCGACGAGCACGACCCCAATGTGATGCGCCAGGCGATCAAGTCAGGCGTGAGCGCCTACATCGTCGAAGGCATCCACGCCGCGCGCCTGCAACCGATCCTCGACGTCGCCATGGCCCGCTTCGAAAGCGACCAGGCCCTGCGCGCCCAACTCCTGGCCCGCGACCAGCAACTGGCCGAACGCAAGCGCATCGAACTGGCCAAGGGCATGCTGATGAAAATGAAGGAATGCAACGAGGAACAGGCCTACACCCTGATGCGCCGCCAGGCCATGAGCCGCCAGCAGAAGCTGATCCAGGTGGCGGAGCAGATCATTGCCATGAACGAGTTGCTCGGCTGAAAACCTTGTAGCGCCTGGCCTGGCGCCATCGCGAGCAGGCTCGCTCCCACAGGTCCTGTAGCCACTGAAGTTCCAATGTGGGAGCGAGCCTGCTCGCGATAGGCCTCCCCACAATCTCCGGGTTGGCACAGATCTCGCTTAAGCAATCCCACAGGTAACCAACGGCGGTTGCCCCACCTACGACAAAGACGTCGCACACCCTCCTTGCCTCTCTGGCAATCCGGGTTGCGGCGTTTTTTTGTTTTGGCCCCTCGGGGCCGGTGGTGCGACCACAGACGGCGCACTGCTCAAAGCACTGACTCATTTCTCGAGACTTTTACAGCTGAGGTGCGCGATGAATTCAAGCTTCTGGAAATCCGGCCACACCCCGACACTGTTCGCGGCCTTCCTTTATTTCGACCTGAGTTTCATGGTCTGGTACCTGCTCGGCCCACTGGCGGTACAGATCTCCGCCGACCTGCACCTGACTACCCAACAACGCGGCCTGATGGTCGCTACGCCGATCCTGGCCGGCGCCGTACTGCGCTTGTTCATGGGCTTGCTGGCCGACCGGATCTCGCCAAAGACCGCCGGCATGGTGGGCCAGGTGATCGTGATCGGCGCGCTGTTCTGCGCCTGGAAACTGGGCATCCACAGCTATGAACAAGCCTTGCTGCTGGGCCTGTTCCTCGGTGTGGCCGGCGCTTCGTTTGCCGTGGCGCTGCCGCTGGCCTCCCAGTGGTATCCACCACAACACCAAGGCAAGGCCATGGGCATTGCCGGTGCCGGTAACTCGGGCACCGTGCTCGCGGCGCTGATCGCACCGGTCATGGCGGTGGCCTTCGGCTGGACCAATGTGTTCGGCTTCGCACTGATCCCGCTGGTGCTGACCCTGGTGCTCTTCGCCTGGCTGGCCAAGAACGCCCCCGAACGGCCAAAAGCCAAATCCATGGCCGACTACCTCAAGGCCCTGGGCGACCGGGACAGCTGGTGGTTCATGTTCTTCTACAGCGTGACCTTCGGTGGTTTCATCGGCCTGGCCAG
The DNA here is from genome assembly GCF_030687595.1 of Pseudomonas sp. FP2300. NCBI lineage: Bacteria > Pseudomonadati > Pseudomonadota > Gammaproteobacteria > Pseudomonadales > Pseudomonadaceae > Pseudomonas > Pseudomonas sp. FP2300. Next base: position 2,038,764 of record NZ_CP117440.1, on the reverse strand, counting down.
CGCCCTGCCCGGCTACTTCAACGACCAGTACGGCCTGAGTCCGGTCACCGCCGGCTACTACACCGCCGCCTGCGTCTTCGGTGGCAGTCTGATGCGTCCGTTGGGTGGCGCCCTGGCGGATCGTTTCGGTGGCATCCGCACCTTGCTCGGCATGTACACCGTTGCTGCCGTCTGCATCGCGGCGGTGGGCTTCAACCTGCCGAGCTCCTACGCAGCCCTGGCCCTGTTCGTCTGCACCATGCTCGGTTTGGGTGCGGGCAACGGCGCGGTATTCCAACTGGTGCCACAACGTTTCCGTCGCGAAATCGGCGTGATGACCGGGCTGATCGGCATGGCCGGCGGCATCGGTGGCTTTGCTCTGGCGGCGGGCATGGGCGCGATCAAGCAGAGCACCGGCAGCTATCAACTGGCCCTGTGGTTGTTCGCCAGCCTCGGGGTCCTGGCCTGGTTCGGCCTGTACGGCGTCAAGCGTCGCTGGAGAACCACTTGGGGTTCGGCCGCTGTCACCGCTGCCCGGGTATAACCTGCAACCATGAGCCTGCAATTGAGCTTCGCCGAAGCCAGTGCCATCGGCCCGCGGGAAGAAAACCAGGACGCCCTGCGCCTGGTCACCCCGGCCCCGGCCCTGGCCGCCAGCAAGGGTTACCTGTTCGCCATCGCCGACGGCGTGAGCCAATGCGCCGATGGCGGGCTGGCGGCCCGTTCGACCTTGCAGGCCTTGGCCCTGGATTACTACTCCACACCGCAGACCTGGGGTGTGGCCCAGGCTCTGGACCGCTTGCTGCTGGCGCAGAATCGCTGGCTGCAGGCCAACGGTGGCGGGCAACCGCTGCTCACCACCGTCAGCGCCCTGGTGCTGCGGGGCCGACGCTTCACCCTCGCTCATGTCGGCGATTGCCGGGTCTACCGCTGGCATGCCGATCATCTGCAACGGGTCAGCGAGGATCACGTCTGGGAACAACAAGGCATGCAGCACGTGCTCAAGCGTGCCCTGGGCCTGGATCAACACCTGATCCTGGACTTTCTCGACGGCGAGTTACGCATCGACGAAACCTTTGTGCTGCTCAGCGACGGTGTCTGGGCAGTCCTGGGGGACACGGCCATCGCCGGCATTCTTCGCGACCAGCCGGACCTGGACCTTGCGGCGCAGACGCTGGTCAATGCCGCGCACCTGGCCGGTAGCCAGGACAACGCCAGCGCCTTGTTGGTGCGGGTCGATGCCGTGGGCGAAGCGAGCATCGGCGATGCCCTGATCCAACTGCAGCAATGGCCCCTGCCGCCGGCATTGAAACCGGGCCAGGTGTTCGAAGGCTGGCAGATCGAAGGCCTGCTCGGCCAGAGCCAACAATCGTTGCTCTATCGGGTACACGACGGTCAGGACCAGCCCTGGCTGCTGAAAACCTTGCCGACTCAGTTGCGCGACGATAGCCGGGCCGGACAGGCATTGCTCTCGGAAGAATGGTTTCTCAAACGGGTCGCCGGGCGACAATTTCCCGAGGTCCATGGCGTTCCCCAGCGTCAGCATCTCTACTACGTGATGCGCGAATATTCGGGCGTGACCCTGGCCGAGCTGTTCAACCAGGACGGGCCACTACCTCTCGCCCAATGGTTGGAGCTGGCGCAGCGGCTGGTGCGGGCGGTGGGCCTGTTGCATCGAAGGCAGATCTACCACCGCGACATCAAGCCGGAAAACCTGCACCTGGGTGACGACGGGGAGTTGCGCTTGCTGGATTTCGGCCTGGCGTACTGCCCGGGCTTGTCCGAGGACCAGGCCAACGTGCTGCCCGGCACGCCCAGTTACATCGCTCCGGAAGCCTTCGCCGGCACCGCGCCAACCGCGCAACAGGATTTATATGCCGTTGGTGTGACCTTGTACTTCCTGCTGACCGGGCATTATCCCTACGGCGAAATCGAAGCCTTCCAACGCCCGCGTTTTGGCGCGCCGGTCGGTGCCAGCCGCTATCGGCCGGACTTGCCCGAATGGCTCGGACAGAGCCTGGAACGGGCCGTCGCGGCGGATCCGGACCAACGCTTTGAAACCGCCGAGGAATGGTTGTTGCTGTTGGAACAGGGCGAACGCCGCAGTTTGAGCGTCAGGCCCCGGCCATTGTTGGAAAGAGAACCGCTGAAGGTCTGGCGGACGTTGGCGCTGGTATCGTTGGTGGTGAATGTTGTGCTGCTGTTTTTGGTGTTTCACGGCTGAGATCCAGTCACGCCTATCGCGAGCAAGCTTTGCTCCCACAGAGGATTCGCTCCACAGGGAATCGGCTGTGGGAGCAAAGCTTGCTCGCGATAGCGGCTTGGCTGTCACTACACATCCACCGCGACCACGCTCCATTACCGGGCAACACGCTTTGATTCGGTGCAATAAATCCCTCCCCCAATCGTGCAATCAGTCGTTCCCCCACTAAATCCGCGCCCTCAAGCCACTTGGCACAACCACTGCATAACCTCTCTCACCATACATAAAGCAACGCCTCCAACGATGAAGGCGGTGCTTCCCGAGAGAACGGGACCAGGACAAAGGCGTCCTCGCTAGGCAACTAGCGGGACGCCTTTTTTTGTTTTCGAAAAAATTGCCGAGCCAGCCCATTCACCGTGATGAAACGGGCCTGAACTTGCGGAGAACCCTGATGAAAAAACTCAAACTGGTAATGATCGGCAACGGCATGGCCGGGGTTCGAACCCTCGAGGAGCTGCTCAAGCTGAGCAACGAGCTGTACGACATCACGGTGTTCGGCGCCGAGCCACACACCAACTACAACCGCATCCTGCTTTCGCCGGTGCTGGCCGGCGAGCAGACCTTCGAAGAGATCGTACTCAACGACCTGAGCTGGTACCTCGACAACAACATCAAGCTGCTGCTCAATCGCAAGGTGGTGGAGATCGATCGGGTCAAGCGCCGGGTCATCGCCGAAGACGGCAGCGAAGCCGAATACGATCGCCTGCTGATCGCTACCGGCTCCACGCCTTTCATCCTGCCGATCCCCGGCAACACCCTGGAGGGTGTGATCGGCTACCGCGACATCGCCGACACCCAGGCCATGATCGACACCGCCAAGACCCACAAGCACGCCGTGGTGATCGGTGGCGGCTTGCTCGGCCTGGAAGCCGCCAACGGCCTGAAGCTGCGGGGCATGGACGTGACCGTGGTGCACCTGGGCGAATGGCTGCTGGAGCGGCAACTGGACAAGACCAGCGGCCAGTTGCTGCAAACCGCCCTGGAAAACCGTGGCCTGAAATTCCGCCTCAGCGAGCAGACCCAGGCCCTGTACGACGCCGGCAACGGCCGGATCGGCTCGGTCCAGTTCAAGAACGGTGACATCATCCCCGCCGACCTGGTGGTGATGGCCGCCGGCATCCGCCCCAACACCGAGCTGGCGGAAAAGTCCGGCATCCCGTGCAACCGCGGGATCCTGGTCAACGACACTATGCAGACCTACGATCCGCGCATCTACGCCATCGGTGAATGCGCCAACCACCGTGGCACCGCCTACGGCCTGGTAGCACCGTTGTTCGAACAGGCCAAGGTCTGCGCCAACCACCTCGCGCAACTGGGCTTCGCCACTTACAAGGGCTCGGTCACCTCGACCAAGTTGAAAGTCACCGGCATCGACCTATTCTCCGCCGGCGACTTCATGGGCGGCGAAGGCACCGAAACCATCACCCTTTCCGACCCGATTGGCGGCGTCTACAAAAAGCTGGTGATCAAGGATGACGTGCTGGTCGGTGCCTGCCTGTACGGCGATACCGCGGACGGCGGCTGGTACTTCCGCCAGATCCGCGAGAACCACGCCATCAGTGAGATCCGCGATCACCTGATGTTCGGGGAAAACGCCCTGGGCGATGTAGGCCACCAAGGCCAGGACAAAGCCATGAGCATGGCCGACAGCGCCGAAGTCTGCGGCTGCAACGGCGTGTGCAAGGGTACCATCGTCAAGGCGATCCAGGAACACGGGCTGTTCAGCGTCGATGACGTGAAGAAACACACCAAGGCCGCCAGTTCCTGCGGCTCCTGCGCCGGCCTGGTGGAGCAGATCCTGATCAATACCGTCGGCGGTGCGGCGGACGTCAAGCCGAAAAGCGAAAAAGCCATCTGCGGTTGCAGCGACCTCAACCATGGCCAGATCCGCCAGGCAATCCGCGATCAGCACCTGCTGACCATCGCCGGGGCCATGAGCTACCTGAACTGGCGCACGCCGAACGGCTGCGCCACCTGCCGGCCAGCGCTTAATTACTACCTGATTTCCACCTGGCCCGGCGAGGCTCAAGACGATCCACAATCACGCCTGATCAACGAACGCGCCCACGCCAACATCCAGAAAGACGGCACCTACTCCGTGGTTCCGCGGATGTGGGGCGGCGTGACCAACCCTTCCGAGCTGCGGCGCATCGCCGACGTGGCCGATAAGTACAACGTGCCGATGGTCAAGGTCACCGGCGGGCAGCGCATCGATTTGCTGGGGATCAAAAAGCAGGACCTGCCCGGCGTGTGGAAAGACCTCGACATGCCCTCCGGCCACGCCTACGGCAAATCCATCCGCACCGTGAAAACCTGCGTGGGCAGTGAGTTCTGCCGCTTCGGCACGCAGAACTCGACCCAACTGGGCATCGAGCTGGAACACGACCTGTTCAACATGTGGTCGCCGCACAAGGTGAAGCTGGCCGTCTCCGGTTGCCCACGCAACTGCTCGGAAGCCGGCATCAAGGACGTTGGCATCATCGGCGTCGATTCCGGCTGGGAGATGTACATCGGCGGCAACGGCGGGATCAAGACCGAAGTGGCCGAGTTTTTCGTCAAGCTCAAGACCGCCGAGGAAGTGCGCGAATACAACGGCGCCTTCCTGCAGCTGTACCGCGAGGAAGCTTTCTACCTCGAACGCACCGTGCACTACATGCAGCGGGTCGGCATGGAGCACATCAAGAAAGCCGTGCTGGAAGATCCCGAGCGGCGCAAGGCCCTCCACGAACGCCTGAAGTTTTCCCTCTCGCTGGAGCAAGACCCCTGGAAACAGCGCCTGGAACAGCCACTGCTGAAAAAAGAGTTTGAAGTCATCCCCGTGAAAAACCTGGAGGTGCCGGCATGAACTGGTTGGATATCTGCGCACTGGAAGAAATCAACATCCTCGGTTCGCGCATCATCAATGGCCCCAAAGGCGATATCGCGATATTCCGCACCAGCGACGATGAAGTGTTCGCCCTCGATGACCGTTGCCCGCACAAGGGCGGCCCGTTGTCCCAAGGCTTGGTCTACGGCAAGCGCGTGGCCTGCCCGCTGCACAACTGGCAGATCGACCTGGAAAGCGGCCAGGCCCAGGCGCCGGATGTGGGTTGCGCCCATCATCATTCGGCCCGGGTCGAAAACGGCCGAGTGCAACTGGCCCTGCGGGACGCAAGCTGATGAACCGCCAGATCACTGCCTCGACCTGCTGTTATTGCGGGGTCGGTTGCGGCGTGCTGATCGAGCATGACGACGAGCGCATCCTCGGCGTCAGTGGCGATCCCGCCCATCCGGCCAACTTCGGCAAACTGTGCAGCAAGGGCTCCACCCTGCACCTGACCGGCGACCTCGCCGCACGCGCCCTCTACCCCGAACTGCGCCTGGGCAAAGGTCTGGCCCGGGCCCGCAGCGACTGGGACAGCGCCCTGGATCACGCCGCCAGCGTCTTCGCCGAGACCATCGCCGAACACGGCCCCGACAGCGTGGCGTTCTACATCTCCGGCCAATTGCTCACCGAGGATTACTACGCCTTCAACAAACTCGCCCGGGCATTGGTGGGCACCAACAACATCGACAGCAATTCGCGGCTGTGCATGTCCTCCGCCGTGGTGGGCTACAAGCGCAGCCTCGGCGCCGACGCCCCACCTTGCAGCTACGAAGACCTGGAACTGAGCGACTGCGTGATGATCGTCGGCAGTAACATGGCCTACGCCCATCCCATCCTGTTTCGCCGTCTCGAAGAGGCCAAATCCCGCCGACCGCAGATGAAAATCATCGTCATCGACCCGCGGCGCACCGACACCTGCGACTTGGCGGACCTGCACCTGGCGATCCTGCCCGGTACCGATGTCGCCTTGTTCCATGGGATTTTGCACCTGCTGCTGTGGGAAGACTGGGTCGACCGCGACTTCATCAAGGCCCATACCGAAGGCCTGGCGGACCTGAAGAACCTGGTACGCGACTACACCCCGGCGATGGTCGCGCAGTTGTGCGGCATCAGCGTCGAACAACTGCACCAGTGCGCCGAATGGGTCGGCACCTCGCCGAGCTTCCTGTCGCTGTGGTGCATGGGCTTGAACCAGTCCACCGCCGGCAGCGCCAAGAACAGCGCGCTGATCAACCTGCACTTGGCCACCGGGCAGATCGGGCGGCCGGGTGCGGGCCCGTTCTCACTGACCGGCCAGCCCAATGCCATGGGCGGCCGGGAAACCGGCAGCCTTTCGAACCTGCTGCCGGGCCATCGTGAAGCGGCCAACCCGGAGCATCGCGCCGAAGTCGCCCGCTATTGGGGCGTCGAGCAACTGCCCGCCACCATCGGTTTGAGCGCCATCGAGCTGTTCGAGCAGGTTCGCAGTGGCAAGATCAAGGCCTTGTGGATCGCTTGCACCAACCCGGCCCAATCGATGCCAGACCAGACGGCGGTACGTGAAGCGCTGCAAGCCTGCCCATTCGTGGTGTTGCAGGAAGCCTTCCGCACCACCGAGACCGCAGCCTTTGCCGACCTGCTGCTGCCGGCGGCCAGTTGGGGCGAGAAAGAAGGTTCAGTGACCAACTCCGAACGGCGTATTTCCCACGTCCGTCGGGCCATCGGCGCACCGGGGGAGGCTCGTGCGGACTGGGCAATCACAGTGGATTTCGCACAACGCCTGGAGAAACGCCTGCGGCCGGGGCAGCCCAGCCTGTTTGCCTTTGCAGCCCCAGCCGAACTGTTCGATGAATACAAACAACTGACCCGCGGCCGTGACCTGGACTTGTCCGGCATCAGCCATGCCCTGATCGATCAACTCGGCCCGCAACAATGGCCCTTCCCCGAGGGTGCGACGGTCGGAACGGCTCGCCTGTACATGGACGGGATTTTCCCGACCGACAGCGGCCGGGCACGGTTTGTGGCCGACCCCTATCGCGCCGCCAAGGAACTGCGTGACGCCCGCTACCCATTGACGCTGAACACCGGTCGCTTGCGTGACCAGTGGCACGGCATGAGCCGCACCGGTACCGCCGCGCAGTTGTTCGGTCATGTGAACGAAGCGGTACTCAGCCTGCATCCCGACGAACTGCTCCGGCATCGCCTGCAGGCGGGCGACCTGGTCAGCCTCAAAAGCCGGCGTGGCAGCGTGATCGTGGCCGTGGACAGCGACGACAGCGTGCGCCCCGGCCAGGCGTTCCTGCCTATGCACTGGGGCGACCGGTTCCTCAAGGGCGGGGTCAACACTCTGACTCAACCGGCCTTCGATCCGTTGTCGAAACAACCGGAACTCAAGCACAGCGGCGTACGCCTGGAGCCGGTGAACCTGCCTTGGCAGCTTTTCGCCCTGATCGAAGGTGATGTTCAACAACATCTGGAGGCGCTGCGCCCACTGTGTGAGGCGTTTTCCTACGTCAGCCTGAGCCTGACCGGCCGTGATCGCCCTGCGTTGCTGATTCGTGCGGCCAGCGCCGTCGCTCCCGAACCGCAACTGCTACAGGCCATCGACGAGCAATTGGGCCTGATCGATGGGCCGGTACTGGCCTATGACGATCCCCGTCGCTCTATCGGTAAACGGGTTCGAATCGAAAACGGCCGCATCACCGCCATTCGCCTGGCTGGCGAAACCCTGGCTCGGCACTGGCTGCAGAACCTGTGGCTGGAAGGTCGTGCCGATGAACAACTGCGCCGCTGGCTGCTGGCGCCTTTGAGCGCGCCGCCGGGCAATGTCGGCACCACGACAGGTGGCAGCAAAACGCTGTGCAACTGCATGAATGTCAGCCAGCGTGCGATCTGCGCAGGCATTGAACGTGGCCTGGACTTGCAGGGGCTCAAACAGGAATTGGGCTGTGGCACGCAATGCGGCTCCTGCGTACCGGAAATCAAGCGCCTGCTGGTTGCCACTGCGCAACCACTGGCGGCTATCTCGTGAGGAAAACACTATGAACGCAAAAGTCTGGCTGGTGGGTGCGGGTCCCGGTGACCCTGAGTTGCTGACCCTCAAAGCCGTGCGCGCCCTGGGTGAGGCCGACGTGGTGTTGATCGACGATCTGGTCAATACCGCAGTGCTGGAACATTGCCTCAATGCGCGCATCATTGCCGTAGGCAAGCGCGGCGGCTGCCGTTCCACGCCTCAGGCGTTCATTCATCGTTTGATGCTGCGTTATGCCCGCCAGGGTAAATGCGTGGTGCGTCTCAAAGGCGGCGACCCTTGCATCTTCGGTCGCGGCGGTGAAGAAGCCCAGTGGCTGCGCGAGCATGGCGTCGAGGTCGAACTGGTCAATGGCATCACCGCCGGCCTCGCGGGGGCGACCCAGTGCGATATTCCACTGACGCTGCGCGGGGTTGCCCGGGGCGTGACGTTGGTGACGGCCCACACTCAGGATGGCAGCAGCCTGAACTGGCAAGCCTTGGCACAAAGCGGCACGACGCTGGTGGTGTACATGGGCGTGGCGAAACTGAGCGAGATTCGTGAGCAATTGCTGGCCGGCGGCCTGGCGGCGAATACGCCAGTGGCCATGATCGAAAACGCCTCCCTGCCCCATCAGCGTGATTGCCGCAGTGACCTGGCTTCGATGGAAGCCGATGCAGGCACCTTTCAACTCAAGAGCCCGGCAATCCTGGTGATTGGCGCAGTGGCAGGCGCGACCGAATGTGCAGGGTCGCAGCCTTCGTGGGTTCAGGCTTCGTCGCTGTAACAAACAACACCCAACCACCGAACCTGTGGGAGCAAAGCTTGCTCGCGATAGCGGTGTGTCAGCCCATATGAATGTTGCTGGCCCTACCCCATCGCGAGCAAGCTTTGCTCCCACAGGTTCGGTGTTTTAAGCAGCCACACTGTGGCGACACCAAGGCTCTTTCAATAAATCGCAGGCAAAGAAAAGCCCGGCCTAAGCCGGGCTTTTCCAAAGCTGTGGGCTAATTACTTAGCTTGGGCTTCAACCTGCGCTTCTACGCGACGGTTAACTGCACGACCAGCTTCAGTGGCGTTGTCAGCAACTGGGCGGGATTCGCCGTAGCCAACAGACTGAACGCGGGACGATTCAACACCGTACTGGTTGGTCAGAACTTGCTTAACGGCGTTTGCACGACGCTCAGACAGTTTCTGGTTGTAAGCGTCAGGACCGACGGAGTCAGTGTGACCTTCAACAGTAGTGGTGGTGGATGGGTACTGCTTCATGAAGTCAGCCAGGTTCTTGATATCGCCGTAGCTGTTAGGCTTGACGACCGACTTGTCGAAGTCGAACTTGACGTCCAGCTCAACACGAACGACTTCAGCAACAGCTGGGCAGCCATCAGCGTCAACGGTTACGTTGGCTGGGGTGTCAGGGCACTTGTCGACGTTGTCGCACACGCCATCGTTGTCGCTGTCGGAGCAGACTTCAGCCGGAGCTGGAACTGGAGCAGCGGCAGGCTTGGAACCGCCACCGAAGTTCACACCGATACCGACGCTTGGAGCCCACTCGGTGTCGCCCTGGTCGATGTTGTACTGAGCTTCAACGCCAGCACGGGCGTAGAAGTTCTCGGTGAAGTACAGCTTGGCACCGCCGCCAACGTTGGCGAAGGTGGAACGGTTACGACCGTTGCTGCCATTCTGGTCGATGCTCTGGTCCGAGAAACCGGCAGAGACGTAAGGACGCAGCATGTCGCCTGGGTTGTTGAAGTGGTACAGAGCGTCCAGAGCGGTGTTGGCGCCTTTGACGTTGGTGCCGTCGTCAGTACGGGCGTTGTGCACTTCGTCGTAGGCCAGACGCAGTTCAACGTCGTCGGTCAGGAAGTAACCAACCGAACCGCCGAACAGGTTGCCGTTGTTCTTGAAGTTACGAGCGCTGTCGAATTGTTCTTTCTTGGCGAAGCCTTCGATTTCAACTGCGCCTTGGCCTTGTGCCAGAGCGCCGAACGAAGTGGCAGCAATCAAAGAACCAATGGCAAAGCCCAAGGTGTTTTTCAGTTTCATCCGTTAAATCCCCATCTGGTGATTGTGAAGCAGTCCCGCAAACCGGGGGACAACTCGGCGGCAAGTCTATCAGAACTTGCCTACACGTAAGAGATATTTGCGCCGAACTAAGTTTCAGCAATGCCCGCAAATTTCTCACGCAATTTGTCTAGAGCGCGCTTGTAACGCATTTTTGTCGCGCTCAAACCCATATGCATTATGTCTGCGATCTCCTGGAATTCCAGCTCTGCGACAAATCGTAGCACCAGAATCTCCCGATCGATCGGGTTCACATGGACCAGCCAGCGATCGAGTCCACCCTTTTCCTCGGGCTTGGGCGCCTTGTCTTCAGACGCTTCCTCGAGAGGGTCCAGGCTCAACGCGTCCATCAAGCGACGCTTTCGCCGTTCCTTGCGATACTGCGTGATGCATTCGTTGTACGTGATGCTGTAGAGCCAGGTCTTGAACTTCGATTTCCCCTCGAAGTTCTTCAGGCCATACAGCACCTTCAACATCACCTCCTGACAGACATCATCAGCGTCGCGATCGTTCCCGAGATATCGTGCACAAACGTTAAATAATGTCCTCTGGTAACGGCGCATCAATTCTTCGTATGCACGCGTTACGTGGAATAACTCCGTATGCGCGCGCGCGACCAACTCCTCATCGGAGAGATCACGGGGGTCGTAGCGCGTGGATAGCGATTGGGGTTTGTTCAAAACAAGTCGGGCCGACAGTCTAGGTCAATGTGCGCCGCAGCCTGCCGTATCGGGCATTTTGCGGCGGCATACATTAGCAGGGTTTGCCGGGTTAGCGGCTACTCACATGCTGTTCCAGCAGGATCCGATTGGAAAGCGACACCAGTTCGCCCTCCTCGGTCAGCAATGTGGTTTTCACCGTGCCGATCTCTTCGATCTGGCCTTCGACCTCGCCAACACGCACTTGTTGCCCAACCTCATACAATTCACGCACATAGATTCCCGCCAGGATCTGCCCGGCGATTTCACGACTTCCCAACCCCATTGCCAGCGCAATCGCCAGACCAACGGTAATCAATACGATCACGATCACGTGGTTGAGCAGGTCAGTCTTGACCTCCAACTGGCTGATCGCCACCGAAATACTGATGATGATCACCAGGCCCTGGGCAATTCGCCCCACGCCAGCGGCGTAGTCCAGCCCAACGCCCTCGGCCGCGCCGCGCACCAGCCCGTTGGCCAGTTGCGCCAGCAGAACGCCGACCAGCAACACCAGCGCGGCACCAAAAACCTTCGGCAAATACAGCGCAAGCATGTCGAGCGTAGCCGAAACTCGCTCGAGGCCAAGGGATTCTGCAGCGGAAACCAGGAAAATCAGCAGTACGAACCAATACACGATCTTGCCGACCAGGGTCGAGATCGGTACCTGGATGCCGCCACGGGACAACAGTTTGGTCAGGCCGGTGCCCCCCATCAGGCGGTCGAGACCCAATTTGGCGAGCAGCTTGGACAGCAGCGTGTCCAGCAGCTTGGCCACGACAAAACCCAGCAACAGCACCACCAGGGCGCCGAACAGGTTCGGGATGAAGTTAGCCACCTTGGTCCACAACGCAGTCATTGCCGTGACGAGGCTCTGGGTCCAGAGATCAAGTTCCATATTCAATCAGCCTTATCAGCGGTGCGAGTAACAGGTTTACGGCGGGAAACCGGCGAGACATGGGCCGATCCGTTATTCAGGGCGATCATCAGCGCAGGCAACCAGCGGCCCAGCAGGCTGAACAGATCGCCCGCACCGACCTGGCGGTTGGCGGTTTTCAGTACACGTCCCAGGCACGCATCATCGTCCCGGCTGGACGGCGAAGCCTTGAGCATGTCGCGCAAAGACTGTTCAAACGGATCGTGCATACGCACCTCTCGTGATGTCTGTGGAAGACGCGATCAAATTTCGTCGGGTCACATGAAACCCCATCACACCCAGCGCAAGCGGCGGAACAACCACCACTGCCCGAGCGCCACGCAGATCATCAACAGGCAGGCAATCATGAAACCGTAGGGGCTTTCGGAAAACGGAATGCCGCCGACATTGATGCCCAGAAGGCCGGTGAGAAAACTCATCGGCAGGAAAATCCCGGTGACGATGCCGAAGCGGTACATGGTGCGGTTCATCCGCACCGAAAGGCGCCGGTCTTCGGCCTCCAGCACAAGCCCCACGCGCTCTCGGGTCAATTCCAGTTCCTCGAGGTAACGGGTCAGGCTGTTGTTCAATTCGTTCCAATAGTCGCTGTCATCGTCGAAAAACCACGGCAGCTTGAGTCGCGTCATCTGGCCGAAAATGTCCCGCTGTGGCGCCAGGAAGCGCTTGAGTCCGGCGGCCCGTCGCCGGATGTGCAAAATGGCATCGTGCTCGGGGGTATACCGTTCGTCGGTATCAAGTTTTTCTTCCTCGGTATCGACGATCTCAGAGAGACAAGTGACCAGGTCCTGCACTTTGTTGGTGAGGTACTGCGCCATATAAAGGATGAGTTCCGACGCGTTTTTCGGTCCTTTGCCCTCGGCCAACTGCGCCAGCAGTTCATCGGTAGCGCGCAACGGACGCAGGCGCAGAGAGATCACCCGCTGGGCGGATGCAAAGATCCGTACCGAGACCATGTCCTCCGGCTCGGCACCCGGGTTGAGGTTGATGCCTCGAAGAAACAGCAGCAACTCGGCGTTGGGCAATGGCAACAGGCGCGGACGAGTATTCTCCTCGAGCAGCAGGTCGCAGTTGAATTCGCTCAAGCCGCTGGATTTGCGCAGCCAGGTGTGGGTTTGCGGATGACTGCGATCCCAGTGCAGCCACAGGCTTTCATGGGCCTGCAACTGCAAATCGTCGAGTTCGGTCCGGGCTATGGAACGCGCGCCGCCTTTACCGTCCAGCACCAGGGCATGCACCAGCCCCCACTGCGCGTTTTCTTCCTCGAACATCCTCATCCCTTATGGCAGTGGTGCTTCATTCAGGCATTTTCAGCGGGCTAGGCGAGACGATCACGCCGTTGTTGTCCGCGTAGACATACTCGCCTGGACGAAACGTCACGCCGGCAAAGGTCACCGGCACATTGAGTTCGCCGACGCCACGCCGGTCGGTTTTCATCGGGTGGCTGGCCAGGGCCTGGACCCCGAGGTCGGTCTGGGCAATAACGTCTACGTCACGGATGCAACCGTAGATCACCAGCCCTTCCCAACCATTTTTCGCGGCTTTTTCCGCCAGCATGTCCCCCAGCAGCGCCCGACGCAGGGAGCCGCCGCCGTCGACGACCAGCACCTTGCCGTTGCCCTCGAGTTCAACCTGCTCCTTGACCCGTGAGTTGTCTTCGAAGCACTTGATGGTCACGATTTCGCCGCCGAAGGAGTCGCGGCCACCAAAATTGCTGAACATCGGCTCCAACACCTGCACCAGTTCCGGGTAGGCGTCGCACAGGTCGGGCGTGAGGTAATGGTTCATCGAACAACTCCTGAAAGGCTGGAACGTCGGACTGAATGAGCAACCGTTTGTGACTGGAACCGCGTCAAGCGTCATATCTTAGCCGCAAGCCGACCAGAGCGAAATGCCCATGTCAGAGCCTTTCCCTCAAACCGCCTCGGCCAGGGCGGGCAGACTTTCCAGCAACGGCGCCTGCTGATCTTGCAGCCAACGGGCTACCAGAGGCCAGACCTCAGCCTGTGCCGCTTTGCTGACCAGCATCTCGACGTGGCCGAAATCGCCCTTGAAACCCTGCTCCTGGCCCAGGCAGACAAACTGCTTGTGCTCGGAACCGATCTGCTCGAAGAGCTTGCGGCAAGCCCAGGTAGGGTCCTGGTGATCGCCAGCGGCACTCACCGCCAGCACCGGCAACTGGACATCGGCCAGCCCGGCCCACCAGTTCTTCTCGGCATCGCCGAACCGTCCGAACAGGCCGTACCAGCGCATGCTTTCCAGCGCCAGGCCGATGGGCTCGTCCTCGGGGCCGCGCTTGAGCCTTGAGCCGGACAACTGGGCAAAGCGCTTGAGGATGAACCGGCCGCTCCACTCCACCGGCGGGATCTTCAACGGCCAGTAGGTGCGGCTGACCTGGGTACCGAAAAACGCCGCCGAAGCCACCGCAGGTTCGCCCAGGTAATGGCCACCCAAGGCTGCCGCGAGGGTAATACCTCCCAAGGAGTGACCGATCCAGTGGGGCACTTGCCCGCTCTGCTCACGCACGAAGGCACCGATGGCCGGCAAGTCGTAGCGGGCATAGTCGGCCACCCGATTGTTGCGATAGGCCTGGTTGCGCTGGGATAACCCATGGCCGCGCATCTCGGGAATCCACACATCGAAGCCCAGGCGTGCCAGGTAGGCTCCCAGCCCCAGGCCCTTGGGCGAATACCAGAAGCGTCGATTGGAAAAACTGCCGTGCAACAGGATCACCGGGACGCCACGGATTTCGCTGGCATCGGCCATGCCCAGCCGGGTGACGGCCAGTTCGACGCTGGCGTCGGGGCTGTTGCCGGGTTTCAAGCGATAGACATCTTCACTCAGATCACCGCGCCGCTCGGCGCTGACCAGAGCGACAGGAAAGAGGTTGCTGCTGCTTTGCATAATGCTCTTGCACAAAAAAGGGCGGCATCCGTCAGGAGCCCGCCCTACTTCAATCAAAAAGGTCGCGTCACTGTAACGCTGCTCATTGAAGAGGATAAGTGAAACCGTGGCGAGGGAGCTTGCTCCCGCTGGACTGCGCAGCAGTCCCTTTTTGTGAGCGCTTCGCACTCAAGCGGGAGCAAGCTCCCTCGCCACAATGAACTTCACCAGCCTTCAGTACACAGTATTACCGTTGACCGCCCTTCACTCAATCAGACCGCAGCCTGTCCCTCAGCCAGGAAGAACCAGGTTTCCAGCACAGAGTCCGGGTTCAACGAAACGCTTTCGATGCCCTGCTCCATCAGCCATTTGGCCAGGTCCGGGTGGTCCGAAGGACCCTGGCCGCAGATGCCGATGTACTTGCCGGCCTTGTTGCAGGCGGCAATGGCGTTGGCCAGCAGCTTCTTGACCGCCGGGTTACGCTCGTCGAACAGGTGGGCGATGATCCCGGAGTCGCGGTCCAGGCCCAAGGTCAGTTGGGTCAGGTCGTTGGAACCGATGGAGAAACCGTCGAAGAACTCGAGGAATTCTTCCGCCAGGATCGCGTTGGACGGCAGCTCGCACATCATGATCACGCGCAGGCCATTGTCGCCACGGGCCAGGCCGTTTTCCGCCAGCAGGTCCACGACCTGGCTCGCTTCGCCCAGGGTCCGGACGAACGGCACCATGATCTCGACGTTGGTCAGGCCCATCTCGTTACGCACGCGCTTGAGGGCACGGCATTCGAGCTCGAAGCAGTCGCGGAACGATTCGCTGATGTAGCGCGAAGCACCACGGAAGCCCAGCATCGGGTTTTCTTCTTCCGGCTCGTAGAGCTTGCCGCCGATCAGGTTGGCGTATTCGTTGGACTTGAAGTCCGACAGCCGCACAATGACCTTTTTCGGCCAGAACGCCGCCGCCAGGGTGCTGATGCCTTCCACCAGCTTCTCGACATAGAAGCCGACCGGATCGTTGTAGCCGGCAATACGCTTGTCGACGCTGTCCTTGATTTCCTGCGGCAGGCCGTCGTAGTTCAGCAATGCCTTGGGGTGCACGCCGATCATGCGGTTGATGATGAACTCCAGGCGGGCCAGGCCCACGCCAGCGTTCGGCAACTGTGCGAAGTCAAAGGCACGGTCCGGGTTGCCGACGTTCATCATGATCTTGAACGGCAGGTCCGGCATGGCGTCCACGGAGTTCTTCTTGATGTCGAAGCCCAGTTCGCCTTCGAAAATGTAGCCGGTATCGCCTTCAGCGCAGGAAACGGTCACGCCCTGGCCGTCCTTGAGCAATTCGGTGGCGTTGCCGCAACCCACCACTGCCGGGATACCCAGTTCACGGGCAATGATCGCCGCGTGGCAGGTACGACCACCACGGTTGGTGACGATGGCGCTGGCGCGCTTCATCACCGGTTCCCAATCCGGGTCGGTCATGTCGGAAACCAGTACGTCACCGGCCTGGACCTTGTCCATTTCCGAGACGTCCTTGATGATCCGCACCTTGCCGGCGCCGATGCGCTGGCCGATGGCACGGCCTTCCACCAGCACGGTGCCGGTTTCCTTGAGCAGGTAGCGCTCCATGACGTTGGCCTGGGTGCGGCTCTTCACGGTTTCCGGACGGGCTTGCACGATGTACAGCTTGCCGTCGTCACCGTCCTTGGCCCACTCGATGTCCATCGGGCACTTGTAGTGCTTCTCGATGATCATCGCCTGCTTGGCCAGCTCGCTGACTTCGGCGTCGGTCAGGCAGAAACGCGCGCGCTCGGCCTTGTCCACGTCGACGGTTTTCACCGAACGACCGGCCTTGGCTTCGTCGCCGTAGATCATCTTGATGGCCTTGCTGCCCAGGTTGCGCCGCAGGATGGCCGGGCGGCCGGCTTCCAGCGTGCCTTTGTGGACGTAGAACTCATCCGGGTTCACGGCGCCCTGCACGACGGTTTCACCCAGGCCATAGGCGCCGGTGATGAACACCACGTCACGGAAGCCCGACTCGGTGTCGAGGGTGAACATCACGCCGGCGGTGCCGGTTTCGGAGCGGACCATGCGCTGCACACCCGCGGACAGGGCAACCAGCTTGTGGTCGAAGCCCTGGTGCACGCGGTAGGAAATGGCACGGTCGTTAAAGAGAGAGGCGAAGACTTCCTTGGCGGCACGGATGACGTTTTCCACGCCACGAATGTTCAGGAAGGTCTCCTGCTGGCCAGCGAAGGAGGCGTCCGGCAGGTCTTCGGCGGTGGCCGAGGAACGCACGGCGACGGCGACATCGGGATTGCCCTCGGACAACTTGGCGAACGCGGTGCGGATCTCGGCATTCAGTTTCTCGGGGAACTCGGCTTCCATGATCCATTGGCGGATCTGGGCACCGGTCTTGGCCAAGGCATTGACGTCATCGACGTCCAGGGCATCGAGCGCATCGTGGATCTGCTTGTTCAGGCCGCTCAGTTCCAGGAAATCACGATAAGCCTGAGCGGTCGTGGCGAAGCCACCTGGCACCGATACGCCGGCACCGGCGAGGTTGCTGATCATCTCGCCCAGGGATGCGTTCTTGCCCCCCACATGCTCCACATCATGGACGCCGAGCTTATCGAGGGAAACTACGTACTCTACCAAGGTGATCTCTCCACTAACTGTGTTGGAAAAGCTCAAGGCACCGGAGGCTCCAGGGGAGCGATTACCGGCGATATGGCCTGGACCTGGAAAATAAGTGAGAATGCGGGCCACTGGCGGCCAGCAAATCGCGCCTATCATATCCAAGAATCGTTACTAGCTTAAGGCCCAAGGCGCAAATGAAACGATCTGCTTTCTTTATCTCCGACGGCACCGGCATCACGGCCGAAACGCTAGGCCAAAGCCTGTTGGCGCAATTCGAAAACATTACCTTCACCAAAGTGACACGTCCGTACATCGACAACGTCGACAAGGCGCGGGCCATGGTACAGCAAATCAATAAAGCCGCCGAAAACGACGGTTTCCGCCCGATCATCTTCGATACCATCGTCAATCAGGACATCCGTGAGATTCTCGCAACGTCCAATGGTTTCATGATCGACATTTTTTCCACCTTCCTGGCCCCCCTGGAGCAGGAACTGAGCGAGCACTCGTCCTACTCGGTCGGCAAGTCCCATTCCATTGGACACAACTCCAACTACATGGAGCGGATCGAGGCAGTCAATTTCGCGCTGGACAACGATGACGGCGCGCGCACGCATTATTACGACAAGGCCGACCTGATCCTAGTGGGCGTGTCGCGCTGTGGTAAGACACCGACGTGCCTGTACATGGCGATGCAATTCGGTATCCGCGCGGCCAACTATCCGCTGACCGAAGACGACATGGAGCGCCTGCAACTACCTAGCGCCCTGCGCGCCCACCAGCACAAGCTGTTCGGCCTGACCATCGACCCGGACCGCCTTACCGCGATCCGCAACGAGCGCAAGCCCAACAGCCGCTATTCGAGCTACGCCCAGTGCGAATTCGAAGTGCGCGAGGTGGAAAACCTGTTCCGGCGGGAGAACATTCCCCATATCAATTCCACGCATTTTTCCGTGGAAGAGATTTCGGCGAAGATCCTGGTGGAGAAAGGGGTGGAGCGGCGGTTCAAATAAACCCATCCCCCCTGTGGGAGCGAGCCTGCTCGCGATAGCCGAGTGTCAGCCAACATTAATGTTGCTGATCCACCGCAATCGCGAGCAGGCTCGCTCCCACAAAAGAACCTGTGGCGTTCCTGGTCAGCGCTTCAACCGCTTGACCAACGCCTGCCCCACCTCCAGCGCCGACGCCGGGTTTTGTCCCGTGATCAACTCCCGATCCGTCACCACATGGGACGTCCACGGCGCGGTGTTGCTGCTGTAGTGCCCACCGGCCTGCTCCAACGCGGTTTGTGGATAGAACTTCATGCTCCCGCCGCCCAGCAGCCCCTTGGCCAGCTCTTCTTCCTGATTGCTGATCACCGTCATCTTGTACCCCGCGTAGATCCAGTCGGCCTGGGCCGAGGCCTGACCATTGGCGGCCAACTGGCCAGTGAAGCCCTTGGCGTCGGCCAGGGTCGACAGAAACGCTATCGGCCCGTGGCAAACCAGCGCGGTGGTCTTGCCCTGGGCATGGAAGTGCGTCAGCACCCGGCCCAGCGGTGCGCTCGTGAGCAAATCCTGCATCGGTGCATGCCCACCGGGGATGTACAGGGCGTCGAACTGCTCCAGGCCGATCTGCTCGGCACGAGCCAGACTGATCACCGGAGAGTCCTTGGCCGACGTGATGTTCAACTGCGCCAGCAACGCCTGGTAGCGCTCCAGCTCCGCCGAGTCGTTATTGAAGTACATCTTGTCCAGCGAGGACCGATCCAGCGTCGGCGCCTTGCCCTCGGGCGTCGCGAACGTCACCTGGTGACCGGCATCCAGCAGCAGTTTCACCGGTTGCAGCAATTCGTTGAGGTAAAACCCGGTGGAGAAGACCTTGCCATTTTTCAGATCCAGATGATCGGAATCGGACAGGACCACCAGCACGTTATCGGCATGGGCCACGACACTGATGCCTGCCAGTACAACAGATGTTGCCAAGGACGTGAGCTTTTTCATGATGACTCCAGGACGCTTCGATAAAAGATGCGCTCACTGTATTGATGCGCCTACCGGCGATAAACTGGCGCCTCTGAACATCACCTGGCCCCTGGAGGCAACAATGCCCCGTCGATTCGATTACCTGGCCGACGTGGAAGCCTTCGTCACGGTCGTGGAAAAAGGCACCCTCAGCGCCGGAGCCGTGACGCTGGGGACCACGCCTTCGGTCCTGAGCCGCGCCATCTCCCGCCTCGAAGCCCGGCTCGGGGTGCAACTGCTACGACGCACGACACGGCGGCTGAACCTGACCGATGCCGGTGCCCTGTACCTGGAACAGTCGCGCTCGGCCTTTGCCCTGATTGACGATGCCGAGCGACGAATCCAGGGCCAGGACGGCGTCCTGTCCGGTCGCGTGCGCTTGAGCGTGCCGACCACCTACGGCCATTACCGCTTGCCATCGCTGCTGTCGCGCTTCGGCCAGGCTTTTCCACAGGTACGGGTCGAGCTGAGCATTACCAACCGCAATGTCGATCTGGTGGCTGAGGGGTATGACTTGGCGATTCGTCTCGGGCCGCTGCCGGACAGCGGATTGGTCGGCCGCAAGCTCGAAGACGCCCGCCTTTGCCTGGTAGCCGCGCCGCAATACCTGGAACGCGCCGGAACGCCCCGGCACCTCGACGAATTGGCAACCCACGCCTGCCTGCCCTTCGTGATGCCCAGCAGCGGACGCATCGCACCCTGGCTGTTTCGCATAAACCATGAAGATCGGGAATGGCTGCCGGCGGGCAATGTCCAGGTGTCCGACGATGTGCTGGGTATCGTGTCCCTGGCCCAGGCCGGGATGGGGATCTGCCAGACCTATGACTTCATCGTCCGGGAACGAATCGCGCGGGGGGAATTGGTGGCGTTGCTGGAGGACGTTGGCGGACGCAGCCGACCGTTTTCAATCATTTACCCGCCCCATCGACAATTGCCGGCGGCGGCGCGGGCGTTGATTGACTTTATAGCAAGAGCGGACGCCACCTGCGGGAGCGAGCCAGCTCGCGATAGCATCACCTTGGCCTGACTGACAGACCGAGGTGCCTGCAGCGCGAGCTGGCTCGCTCCCACAACATCCCTGACCTACTGGGCCAATGCCGCCTGCTCTTCCATCTTCTTGCGCAAGCTCAGCGGGCGCATGTCGGTCCAGACTTCTTCGATGTAGGCCAGGCAGTCCTTCTTGAATCCGCTTTTGCCTACGGTACGCCAGCCTTCGGGGACGGCCTTGTAGTCCGGCCAGATCGAGTACTGTTCTTCGTGGTTGACCACGACCTGAAAGACGATGTCCTCGCGGTCGAATACTGAAGTCATGGGTGTTTCTCCATCGTTGCTCGAGGTTCGCTACGTCGTATGCGCAGCGGGATATGAAAGGAACGTACGGGACCGGGTGAAAATTAGGCGCCAGCGACAGCAGCAGCCAAGGCGCGTCCGAAAATCTCGGCGACCCGGTCGATTTCCGCTGCCGTGATGATCAGCGGCGGCAGAAACCGCACCACGCCGCCCTGCCGGCCACCCAGCTCCAGGATCAGCCCGCGCTTGAGGCATTCGCGTTGCAGCCGTGGTGCCAGTCGCGCATGCACCGGCGGATGGCCCAGGGCATCCGACTTACCCGTCGGCTCCACCAGTTCGACCCCGAGCATCAGCCCGCGACCACGGATATCGCCCAACTGCGGGAAATCCCGCTGCAGGATGTGCAGGTGCTCACTCAAGCGCTCGCCCATGGCGGCGGCGTGAGCCGACAGGTCGTGCTCCAACAGATAGCGCATTACCGCGGAACCGGCGGCCATGGCCATCTGATTGCCGCGGAAGGTCCCGGCATGGGCGCCCGGCAGCCAGGTGTCGAGCCAGTCGCGATAAACCACCACCGCCAGCGGCAGGCTGCCGCCGATGGCCTTGGACAGCACCACCACGTCCGGGATGATCCCGGCATGCTCGAACGCAAACATTTTGCCGGTACGGCCGAAGCCGCTCTGGATTTCGTCGACGATCAACGCCACTCCCGCCTGCTCGGTGATTCGCCGCAAGCCACGCAGCCAATCCAGATCAGCCGGAATCACCCCGCCCTCGCCCTGCACCACCTCGACGATCACCGCCGCCGGCAATTGCACGCCAGCCTCGGGGTCATTCAGCAGGTTTTCCAGGTAATGCAAGTTGGCCTTCACGCCCGCCACACCGCCCAGCCCGAACGGGCAGCGGTAATCGTAGGGGTATGGCATGAACTGCACACCGCTGCTGAGCAAAGCGCCCAGGGGTTTCTTCGGCCCCAGGCTGCCCATCAGGCTCAACGCCCCCTGGCTCATGCCGTGGTAGCCGCCCTGGAACGACAGCACGGTGCTGCGTCCGGTGGCGGTGCGCACCAGCTTGAGGGCGGCTTCCACCGCGTCGGTGCCGGTGGGACCGCAGAACTGGATCTTCGCCTCGGCGGCCAATTGCGCCGGCAACAGGCCGAACAGGTCCTGGACGAAACGGTCCTTGACCGGCGTGGTCAGGTCCAGGGTATGCAAGGGCAGCTCGTCGGCCAGCACCTGCTGGATCGCTTCGATCACCACCGGGTGGTTATGCCCCAGCGCCAGTGTGCCGGCACCAGCCAGGCAATCGATGAAGGTGCGGCCCTCGACGTCCTCGACATACACCCCCTTGGCGCGCTTGAGGGCCAGGGGAATGCGCCGTGGATAACTGCGGGCATTGGACTCCTGCCGACTCTGGCGAGCCAGCAACGGCGACTCATTGAACTGGTAGAGCGTCTCGGCCGGTGCCGGGCTGACCCGGGCCGGTTGTGCTTCGATAAGGCTGTTGGCGACTGACATCTCTCGACCCCGCAATAATGACCCAAACGACACACCGGGCAGGTGCGCATCCGGTCGAGGCGCACGTGCAGGTTTCCTGTTGTGGAAACGCATCAGCCGCGAAGGGATTTACTCTCGGCCAGAACTTTCGCCGTCGGCGCGATCAATGGCTTGTGCATCGCAATGGCCTTGACCCCACCGATGGCGAAGGCGTCCGAGCTCTGCTCGAACCCCAGGCGTCGATAGAAGGCACGGCTGGTACGCGTGCTGTTGAGGCGCACCCGGGTCACCCCACGCCCGCGCAGCCACGCCTCGATGTCCCGCACCAGCGCCTCGCCGACACCACGGCGAAAAGACTCTGGCTGCACGTAGCAGAAGGCGATCCGGCCGCTGACCGAAGCCATGGCGACACCCACCGGCCGCCCCTGCAAACGCGCCACGGTCAGGCGCAACCGTGGATCGGCCAGCCAGGGGTGGATATGAGTGAAGGTGTTGTTGCGTACCCAGGCGGCCACGATGCCGGGGTCGTTACGGTGTTCGGCGGCACACCCGACCCGGATGGAGCGCTCGGCGATCCGGCTGATGATGCCAGCATCGCTGGGGGTGGCCGTGCAGATTTCGATGAAGGTATCCATGGCGCGGTTTTCCTCAGTCCTTGAGTCGAGCTGAAAAAAACATAGACCCGGATCAGGTGGGCGCGCCAATGGCAGGTCGTTACAGCAGATGTATGCGAAGGAGCAAAACGAGGGGGAATTGAACCTGTGGGAGCAAAGCTTGCGCGCGATGGCATCACCTTGCTCAGCAATCAGACCGAGGTGCCTGCATCGCGAGCAAGCTTTGCTCCCACAGGTTTGGCACCGGCAGGTTGTGTTTGCACAGGGGATTAACCCGGCAACACCTGCACCGGCATCGTCAGCTCGACCCGCAACCCATCCGGGCGGCTATCGAAATGCAGGCCGCAGCCGCAACGCTGGACGATGGCCTGGACGATCGCCAACCCCAGCCCGCAGCCGGTGCTCTGGCCGTTGCGCCAGAAGCGTTGGGTCAGGTGCTGGATGTCGTCGGCGGCGATGCCGGGGCCATGATCGCGGACCTGGAAGCGCACGCGCTGGCCGATCATCTCCAGGCTCAATTCCACGTCGGTATCGACCGGGGTATGGCGCAGGGCGTTATCCAGCAGGTTGCGCAAGGCGGCGATGGAGAGCACCGCTGGCATCTGCACCGGTGCGTCGGACACCCCTGGAGAAAGATGCAGCTTGATTCGCCGGGAATCACTGCTGGCCGCATCCTGAATCGCCAACCGCGCCACCTGTTCGGCATTGCATTGCACGCCATCGTCGAACGACAGGCTGCCTTCGACCCGGGCCAGCAGCAGCAATTGTTCGAGCGTGCGGTGCAAGCGGTCGGCTCCCTCCTCGGCCCGGGCCAGGGATTGGTCGCGGGCGACGCCCTCGGTCATGCGCGCCACTTGCAGGTGGGTCTTGATGGCGGTCAGCGGGCTGCGCAGCTCGTGGGCGGCATCGCCAGTCAGCCGGCGCTCGCGCTCGATGGTCTTGCCGATGCGCTGGAACAATTGGTTCTGGGTTTCCAGCAACGGTCGCAACTCACTGGGCAGCGGATGGATCTGCAAGGGTTCCAGTGAATCGGCACTGCGCCGCATCAACGCATCGCGCATGCGATTGAGTGGCGCCAGGCCCTGTCCGATGCCCAGCCAAAGCAAGCACAGGCAACCGAGCAACGCCACGCCCACCGGCACCGAGGCGGCCAGCAGTATCGACATGTTCAAGGCTTCGCGTTCGATCTGGCGGTCGGCGGTGGTGATGCGCAGATCGCCCCGGGCCAGGGTGAAGCTGCGCCAGGGCGCGCCGTCGATCATCTGGTCGTGAAAGCCCATTTTCTCGGCTTCCAGGGTCTGTTCCGGGGTGCCGTGGCTGCGGGCCAGAATCTCCCCGCGCAAGGAGCTGACCTGGCAGGCCATGCCGCCGGGAATGCTCAATTGCTCGGAGCTCAAATGCGTGCCGTCGCCCTTGCTGGGCAACGGCGGCATCTGCTCCAGCAACCCGGCGACCATCCGCGCCGAGGCCACCAGGCGTTGATCGAGGGAAAACATCATCTGGTTGCGCAGGTCGCTGAGCATCCACGCCGCGGCCAGCGCCCAGATCAAGGCAAAGGCCGCGCCGAGGGTCAGGCTCAGGCGCAGTCGCAGGCTCATCACTTGGAGGTTTCTCCACCGTCGGCCGGCCCCAGGCGATAGCCCAGGCCGCGCACGGTCTCGACAATCCCGTTACCCAACTTGCGCCGCAGGTGATGGATATGGACATTGAGGGCGTTGCTTTCCAGTTCGTCGTTGAACCCGTAGACACTGTCCTTGAGTTGCTCGGTGGACAGCACCCGGCCACGACTGTGCAGCAGTGCCTGCAACAGCGATTGCTCGCGCCGGGACAGATCCACCGGTTGGCCGTCCAGGGTGGTTTCCCGGCTGCTGGGATCGTAGGTCAGGCGGCCGTGCTCGATCAGGTTGACGCTGCGCCCCGCCACGCGCCGCAGCAACGTGTGCAGGCGCGCCGCCAGTTCGCGCAGGTCGAAGGGCTTGAGCAGATAGTCGTCGGCACCGGCCTGCAAGCCGTCGACCCGGTCGGTCACCGAGTCCCGGGCGGTGAGGATCAGCACCGGTGTCTCCAGCCCCTGCTGGCGCAGTTGCCTGAGCAGCTTGAGACCGTCCTCGTCGGGCAGGCCCAGGTCCAGCACCATGACATCAAACTCCGCCACGCCGACCATCGCCCGCGCCGCCGATGCGGTGGCGACGTGTTCGACAGTCAGGCCCTGCGCCGTAAGGCCGGCAACGATCCCGCTGGCAATCAACTCATCGTCTTCGCAAACCAGTACGCGCATGGGTAAGCCCCGTGGAAAAAGGTACATTAGGCCGCCGGCCGATTAAGCCGACATTATGCGACGAGTACGGCAAACATGGGCGATCATCGCTACCTGCCGGTCGTCGTCGGGTTAATCGACGGTTAATCGCCAGCCGCCATTGTGTTTTCCACTCGCTTCGTTCTAAGGCTTTATCCATGCGTCGATTGTTTTTGCTGTGGCTGTTCCTGATCTCGGGCCTGGCCCAGGCCGCCAATCCCTTCGAAACCAAACCGGACTTCCTGCCGGTGGAAAAGGCATTCGTGTTTACCTCCGAACGCCTGGATTCCGGTGAAACCCAGCTGTTCTGGCAAATCGCCGATGGGTACTACCTGTATCAGCAGCGGCTCAAGTTCGATGGCCTGGCCGAGGCCCAGAAACCGAAATTGCCCGAGGGCGAGGCCCACAGCGACGAGTTTTTCGGCGACCAGCAAGTCTACCGCCAAGCGCTGGAGCTGAAGATACCCGCCGGTGCCACGGGCAAGATCAAGGTTGGCTTCCAGGGCTGCGCCGACGCGGGCCTGTGCTATCCCCCCCAAACCCAGGTGGTAGACCTGGGTGGCAACGCACCTGTGGCGGCCACTGGCGAGGCGCCAGACCAGGCCCTGGCCAGCGGCCTGCAACAACGGGCCTTGGGCTGGAGCCTGCTGGTGTTCTTCGGTTTGGGCCTGCTGCTGGCGTTCACCCCTTGCTCGCTGCCGATGCTGCCGATCCTGGCCGGGCTGGTGGTGGGCAGCGGCGCCGGGCCAAGACGCGGCCTGGCCTTGGCCGGCAGCTACGTGATCAGCATGGCCCTGGTGTATGCGGCCATGGGCGTGCTCGCCGCGCTGCTGGGGGCCAACCTTCAGGCGCTGCTGCAACAACCGTGGCTGCTGGGCAGCTTCGCGGCCGTATTCGTGTTGCTGGCGTTACCCATGTTCGGCTTCTTCGAATTGCAATTGCCGGCGGCCCTGCGTGACCGCCTGGAAAACGCCGGACGCCGGCGGCGCGGCGGCAGCCTGGTGGGTGCCGGTATTCTCGGGGCTCTGTCCGGCCTGTTGGTAGGCCCGTGCATGACCGCTCCGCTGGCCGGCGCGCTGCTGTATATCGCCCAGAGCGGCAATGCGCTGCACGGCGGGCTGATCCTGTTCACCATGGGCATCGGCATGGGCTTGCCGCTGTTGCTGCTGGTGACTGTGGGCAACCGCTTCCTGCCCAAGCCCGGCGCCTGGATGAACCTGCTCAAGGGCGTGTTCGGCTTCCTGTTCCTGGGCACCGCGCTGCTGATGATTCGCCCGATCATCGATGGCTCGTTGTGGGTCGGCCTGTGGGGCGTGCTGTTGTTGATCGCCGCCTACAGCGCCTGGCGCCAGACCGAAGGGTTCGGTCGCATTGCCTACGTCTGCGGCAGTGCTTCGCTGCTGTTCGGCCTGTGGGGCAGCCTGCTGGTGATTGGCGCCGCGGGCGGTGGCGATGATTTCTTCCAGCCCCTGAAGGTGTACGCCGGTACCAAGGGCAGTGCGACCGTCAGTGCCCATGACGCGTTCGTCACGGTCAGCGAGCCCGCCGCCCTGCAACGGGAACTGGACGCCGCCAAGGCCCAGGGCCAATGGGTGCTGCTGGACTACTACGCCGACTGGTGCGTGTCCTGCAAGATCATGGAAAAACAGGTATTCGGCCGCGCCGAGGTGCTGGACGCCCTGAAAGGCGTGCGCCTGCTGCGTCTGGACGTCACCGCCGACAGCCCCGCCAGCCGCGAACTGCTGAGCCGTTACCAGGTGCCGGGGCCGCCGAGCCTGCTGTGGATCGGTGCCGACGGTGCAGAGCGCCGCAGCCAGCGGATCACCGGGGAAGTCGATGCCAAGGTGTTCCTGGAGCGCTGGAACCTCACTCGGGACGCGCGCTGATGCTGACGCTCACCCTGGGCACCTTTGCCATCGCCCTTAACCACCTGTTGCTGATCAGCGCCCTGGCGCTGGCGACCTTCGTGGGCTGGCGGGTGGCCAAGCGTGGTGGCGAAAACCCCGAGTCGGTGCTGTTCGTGCTGTTTTTACTGGGCCTGCTGGCGGCGCGGATCGGTTTCGTCGCCGCCTATTGGCAACATTACCGGGATGACCCGTGGCAGATCGTCGACCTGCGCGACGGCGGCTTCCTGGCCTGGCCGGGCATCGTGGCGCTGCTGATTGGCGCCTTGTCGTGGGCCCGGCACCGCCCGGCCCTGCGTCGACCGTTGGGCTTCGGCGTCGGCAGCGGCCTGCTGTTCTGGCTGGTGGCGACCCTGTCGCTGACGATTTATGAACAGGGCACCCGACTGCCGGACATCAACCTGCGCACCGCCACCGGCGAGACCGTAAAGCTCACCGATTACCAAGGTGGCCCACTGGTGATCAATCTATGGGCCACCTGGTGCCCGCCCTGCCGGCGTGAAATGCCAGTGCTGGAAGAAGCCCAGCAACAGCGTCCGGACCTGACGTTCCTGTTCGTCAATCAGGCCGAAAGCATGCAAAGCGTCAGCACCTACCTCGCCACCCAAGGCTTGAGCCTGACCAATGTGCTGTTCGATGGCAGTGGCCGCCTCGGCCAGGCCGTCGGTTCCATGGCCCTGCCGACCACCCTGTTCTACAGCGCCGATGGCCGCCTGCTGGGCAGCCACCTGGGTGAATTGTCGGAAGCGAGCCTGGCTCGTGCCCTGGAAAACTTCGAAACGCCGGACTCGTCCACGAAGCCCCACTCCGCCACAAGGAAACTGCCATGCCCCGCCTCCGCCACCTGCTGACCCTGGCCGTTGCCGCCACCCTGTCGCAGGCCCCGCTGCTCCAGGCCGAAGAATTGCCTGCGGCCATCAGGAAGATCGAAGCCAAGGGCGCGAAAATCGTCGGCACCTTCGAGGCGCCGGACGGGTTGCGCGGTTACGCGGCGCAATACCAGAACCGAGGCATGGCGCTGTACCTGACCCCGGATGGGCAGCACGTCCTGTTGGGCAACCTGTACGACGCCGACGGCAAGGACCTGAGCGCCGAGCCACTGCAAAAACTGGTCTATGCACCGATGGCCAAGCAAATCTGGGCGAAGATGGAAGCCAGTAACTGGATCGCCGACGGCAACAAGGACGCACCGCGCACGGTGTACCTGTTCAGCGACCCGAACTGCCCTTACTGCAACATGTTCTGGGAGCAGGCACGGCCCTGGGTCAAGGCCGGCAAGGTGCAGTTGCGGCACATCATGGTGGGCATCATCCGCGAAGACAGCCCAGGCAAATCCGCCGCCTTGCTGGCGGCCAAGGACCCGGAAAAAACCCTGGCCGAGCATGAAAAGGCCGGCAAGGGCAGCCCGCTCAAACCGCTCAAGGACATACCGCCCGCCATCCAGGCGAAACTGGACGCCAACCAGCAGTTGATGGACGAGCTGGAACTGTCCGCCACCCCGGCGATTTTCTATCTGGATGAAAAAGGCGACCTGCAACAGCAGCAAGGCGCGCCGTCGCCGGACAAGCTGGTGAAGATTCTCGGGCCGAAGTGATACAAAAGCCCAAAACAGCTCTTGTGGCGAGGGAGCTTGCTCCCGCTGGGGTGCGAAGCACCCCTTGGGTTTCTCGCAGCGGTTCGTCAGGTTGACTGCATTTGTTTTTTGGGGCCGCTACGCAGCCCAGCGGGAGCAAGCTCCCTCGCCACAGTTAGCCAGCCATCAGTGTTTGCGCGCCAGGAACTCCAGCAATGCCTCGGTCACGAATTCCGGGTTCTCCAGGTTGGAGATATGCCCCGCCTCCGGAATCAACACATGGGGGCAGCCGATCAGCTCGGCCATTTCCGCCGCCTCGGACGGTGGACGTGGCTTGTCCTGGTCGCCGCACATCACCACTGTACGCTTGGCATCCAGCGCATGCAGGCGCGGCAGGATGTCGTCCCGACCGAAAATGATCCGCCCCAGCGGCACGATGCTGTCGCGCAGGCGATCGGTCGGCAACGCGGCCAATGTGGCGCGGAACTGTTGATAGAGCGCCGACTGCGGGTCGATACCCGGCCGGAAGAAGATCGGCACGACGATGTCCAGCAACGGCTCGGGAATGCTGCCACTGGCTTCGATCTTGTCGAACAGTGAAAAATAATAAAGGCGGGTCGGCTCCGGCTCGACGCCGACGTAGGTGTCCATCAATACCAGCGACTGCACGCGCTCAGGTGCCGCCAGCGCCAGCCGCGCGCCCCACATCCCGCCCACCGAAAGCCCCACCAGGTGGAAGCAGTCGATGTCCAGGTGATCCATCAACGTCAATGCCTGGCGGGCCAGGTCGTCCAGGGAGGTCATGCCCTCAGGCAACTGCCCGGACTGACCGTGGCCCCATAGATCCAGGGCAATGACCCGAAAATGCCGGGACAACACCTTGATCTGCGGCGCCCACATGGTGTGGTCCCACAGATAGCTGCTGCCCAGCAACACCACCGGGCCTTGGCCTTGGTCCAGGTAGTGAAGCGGTTGTCCGTCGATCGTTGCAAAGGGCATGGGTGACCTCCTTGTTTGAGTCTGGAAAAAAAGCCTTGGAAGACTGAGCTGCGCAGGCTGAGCAGTCAACCTTTGAGCCGGCAGTGCCTGTGCTGTCCCCATCGCGGGCAAGCCTTGCTCCCACAGGGATTGCTGCTTGAACACAAACAATCTGCTCGCAGCCGATCCCTGTGGGAGCAAGGCTTGCCCGCGATGAGGTCTTCATAGACGCCGCAAAACTACAATCCTTCCAATAGCGCCATCAAATCATTCAACCGATCCACCTTCTCCTCAGTGATCTCACTGGCCGCCAACCCATCGATGTACTCGGCCAGTTCCTGCACCGTGCTGCATTCGAACATCGCCCGCAGCGGCACGTTGCGTTGCAGGGCCTTTTGTACCCGCGAGGCGATTTGTGTCGCCAGCAAGGAATGACCGCCCAGCTCGAAGAAGTTGTCCCGCACCCCCACCCGCTCGACTTTCAGCACCTGGGCCCAGATGTCCGCCAGGGTCTGTTCCAACTCATTGCCGGGGGCTTGATAGTCCTGGCTTTGCAACTGGCCGATCTCCAGGGCTGGCAAGGCCTTGCGGTCGAGCTTGCCGTTGGCGTTGAGGGGCAGGCGATCGAGCCACAGCCAGTGCAGCGGCACCATGTATTCCGGCAGCTCGGTCCGCAGGCGCTGCTTGATACGCTCCAGGCGTTCGGCGGGCTTCAGCGCCGAGTCGGTGGCAACGAGGTAGCCCACCAGATACTTGCCATTGGCGCCCTCCTGCACACCCACCGCCCCATCGCGCACTTCCGGCTGTTCATGCAAGCGCGCTTCGATTTCCCCCAGTTCGATGCGGTAGCCGCGGATTTTCACCTGATGGTCGATACGCCCGACGTACTCCAGAATCCCGTCGCTGCGCCGCCGCGCCAGGTCACCGGTGCGGTACAGCCGTTCTCCCGGCGCCCCGAACGGGTTCGGTACAAAGACCGGGGCGGTGCGCAACGGATCGCTGACATAACCGCGCCCTACCCCGGTGCCGGCCACGCATAACTCACCCACCGCGCCCAACGGCACCAGGTCCAGCGCGCCATCGAGCAGGTACAGGCGATTGTTGTCGGTGGGCGTGCCAATCGGCAGATAAGTGCCACGGGTCGAAGCCAGGTCGACCCGGAAAAACGCCACGTCATCGGAGCATTCCGCCGGGCCGTAGGCGTTGACCAGGCCAATGTCCGGGTAACGCAACAACCACTGATGGGCCAGTTCCGGCGGCATCGCTTCGCCGGTGGGCAACATCCAGCGCAGGCCATCCAGGCCGATGCGCTCCTGGGCGAGCATGCCCTGGATCAGCGACGGCACGCTTTCCAGCACGGTGATGCCTTGCTGCTGCACATGCTCGAGCAGCCCTTGCGGATCGTGGGCGATGGCGTTGGGCACAATGTCGACCCGGGCACCGAACAACGGCGCGGCCAGGAACTGCCACACGGAAATATCGAAGCTCTGGGACGCCGTCTGGGCGATCACGTCCGCCTCGCTCAGCGCCAGGTACGGCACTTTGCTGAGCTGGTTGTTGAGCATGCCCCGCTGTTCCACCATCACGCCTTTGGGCAGGCCGGTGGAGCCGGAGGTGTAGATCACGTAGGCGAGGTTGTCCGGCCCGCTACGGACGCCAGGGTTTTGTGGTGAAAAGTCGCCGGCCTGGACGGTTTCCCATACCAGCAACTTTGGCCGCCCGGCACAGGCGAACTCGTCCAGCAACGCCTCGGCCTGGGCCTGGCAGGCCTGAGTGCAGACCAGCAGCGGCGTGCGGCTCAGTTCGATGATGCGGCTCAGGCGCTGGCTCGGCAGCCCCGGATCCAGCGGCAGGTAGCCGGCACCGGCCTTGAAGCTGCCGATGATCATGCCCAGCAGGTCTGCATCCCGTTCAGCCAGCAGTGCCACCGGCTGATCCAGGCCGACGCCGACAGCGATCAAGGCGTGGCCGAGGCGGTTGCTGCGGGCATTCAACTCGGCGTAGCTGTAGCTCGCCTCCAGGCAGCTGACGGCGATGCGTTGCGGATGGGCGGCAACCCGGGCCTCGAACAGCTCGACGTAGCTTTGCTCCAGCGGATAGGCATGCTCGCTCTGGTTGCAGCCGTCGATCAGGAAATCCTGTTCTTCGGCACCGATCAGCGGCAGCTCGGCCATGTCACCGTGCAAACCTTCCATCAGCGCCAGCAGCAAGCGCTTGAACTCGCCGAGCAAACCCTGGACGGTGGACTCATCGAAGTAGCGCTGGTCATACGAAAGGTGCAGTCCCAGGTCATCCCCCGGATAGCAGACCGCCGTCAGCGGGAAGTTGGTGTGGGTACGGCCCGAGTCGGAGGTGGCGTTGAGGCTTTGGGCGCGGTCCAGCACCGAGACTTCCACTGGGGCGTTCTCGAACACGAACAGGCTGTCGAACAGCGGCTGGCCCTTGGGCAGTTCGCTGACCTCCTGGATACTCACCAGCGGCAGGTATTCGTACTCGCGCAGTTGCATGTTGCTGTCCAGCAAAGTGCTGAGCCATTGGCGCACGCTGCACGGCTGATGGTCTTCAGGCATCCGCACCCGCAAGGCGATGCTGTTGATGAACAGCCCCACGGTGCGTTGCATCTGCGGCAGCTCCACCGGACGCCCGGCGACGGTGACGCCGAACAGTACGTCGCGATCACTGCTGACTCGCCGCAGCACCAACGCCCACGCCGCCTGGGCGAAGGTGTTGACCGTCAGTTGATGGGCCTGGGCCAGTTCCCGCAACCGCGCACCGTCCCGGGCATCGAGACGGGTGTAGCAGTCACCGACGATCATGCCGCCGCTGTCACCGGCGTGCTCACGCAGGAACGGCCGGTCGCTGGGGATCGGGGTGGTCCGCTCGAAGCCTTGCAGGTTGTGCTTCCACCACTGCCGGGCTTCGGCCAGGCTCTGGTGTTGCAGCCAACCGATGTAGTCGCGATAGCGCGGCGGCACGGCCAACTGTGGTTCGCGGTTTTCACCCTGGGCGGTGTAGATCTCGAAGAAGTCGTCCATCAGCAGCGAACGGCACCAGGCATCGATCAGGATGTGATGGTTGCTCATCATGAACCAGTAGCGTGCCGCGTCGACCCGGATCAGCCGCAGGTGGAACGGCGCCTGGTTCAACAGATCGAAACCGGCCTCGCGCTCGTTCTTGAGCAGCGCCTGGAGCTTGGCTTCCTGGGCGTCTTCGGGCACTTGCGACCAGTCGAGATACTCCACCGGCGAGCTGCCAGGCTTGTGGATGATTTGCAGCATGTCTTCGCCGACGTTCCAGCAGAACGAGGCGCGCAAGGCTTCATGCCGGGCGATCACCGCCTGCCAGGCCCGGGCGAAACGCTGCGGGTCCAGTTCGCTGTTGATGCGGTAGCGGTCCTGCATGTAGTACAGGCCCGTGCCCGGCTCCAGCAAGGTGTGCAGGAGCATGCCTTCCTGCATCGGTGTCAGCGGGTAGACGTCTTCGATTTGCCCGGCCGGTACGGGCAGGCTGTCGAGCTGGCCCTGGGTCAGCTTCGCCAGGGGGAAGTCCGATGGCGTCAGACCGCCCGCCTCGTCCGTCAGGCAATGTTCGATCAGGCGTTGCAGCTCGTCGAGGTAGGCCTCGGCCAATGTGGCAATGACTTGTCGATCATGGCGCTCGGCACTGAAGGTCCAGCGCAGCACCAGCTCGCCACCGCTGACCTGGCTGTCGACGCTCAGTTCATTGGGCAGCGGCGCGGCGGGATCGTGGATCGCGCCCAACGGCGTATCCAGCGGCTGGAGCAGCGCAGCTTGACCCAGGGTCTGGTCGAGTTGGCCCAGGTAGTTGAAGGTGATCGCCGCTTGCGGCAGGCCGGCCATCGCTTCGCGAGTCGCCGCGTCCGCCAGGTAGCGCAGCACACCATGGCCGAGGCCCTTGTGGGGCACTGCGCGCAGTTGCTCCTTGATGGCCTTGATCGAGGCACTCAAGCCTTCGGCCGCCGGACTCAGGCGCACGGGATAGACGCTGGTGAACCAACCCACGGTGCGGGTCAGGTCGATGTCGTCGAACAGAGCTTCACGGCCATGGCCTTCGAGCTGGACCAGGACCGATGCATGGCCGCTCCAATGGCACAGCACCCGGGCCAACGCGGTAAGCAGCAAGTCGTTGACCTGGGTACGGTAGGCACTCGGCGCCTGTTGCAGCAGTTGCCGGGTACGCTCGGCGTCCAGGCGCACACTGACGGTTTGCGCGTGACGTTCCTGGAGCCCGCCGTCGGGATTCGCGCACGGCAGCGCCCCCTGCGCGCCACTCAACTGCGCTTGCCACCAACCCAGTTCCTCGCGCAGGGATTCGCTGCCGGCGTAGGCCTGCAAGCGCGCGGCCCAGTCCCGCAAGGGGCTGGTCTTGGCCGGCAACTGCGCCTCCCGCCCAGCGGTGAGCTGGCGATAAATGGTTTGCAGATCGTCCATCAGCACCCGCCACGACACGCCATCCACCACCAGGTGATGGATGACGATCAGCAACCGTTGCTGACCATCAGGGAGCTGCGCCAGCACTGCGCGCAGCAATGGCCCGGTCGATAGATTGAAACGGCTTTGCGTCTCGGCAAACAACGCTTCACAAGCCTGCACGGTGTCTACCGACAGGTGCTGCAACAGCGCAACGTCAGACAATGGTTGGTGCTCGGCGCGCCAGTGCCCGGCG
The DNA here is from genome assembly GCF_030687595.1 of Pseudomonas sp. FP2300. NCBI lineage: Bacteria > Pseudomonadati > Pseudomonadota > Gammaproteobacteria > Pseudomonadales > Pseudomonadaceae > Pseudomonas > Pseudomonas sp. FP2300. The sequence goes on along the minus strand of NZ_CP117440.1, from coordinate 2,004,618 downwards.
GTTTCGCCGAAGCCCAGGCGCAGGGCATCGTGGTGCTGGAAGACAGTGCGCAGCGCCTGCTCCAGGAGTAGCGGCTCCAGGGCCGAGGTCGGTTCCAGCACCAGCGCCTGGTTCCAGTGATGCCGGTTGGGGATCTGGCGCTCGAAGAACCAGTGCTGGATCGGCGTCAACCCCGATTCACCCTGCAACAGGCCCTGCTCGGCGTGCACCTGCTGGCTGCGCGTGGCAACGGCGGCCAGGGTCTGTACGGTCTGGTGCTGGAACAAGTCCCGGGGCGTGAAATGAATGCCTTGCTGCCGGGCGCGGCTGACCACCTGGATGGACAGGATCGAATCGCCGCCCAGCTCGAAGAAGTTATCGTTGAGGCCCACCTGCCCCACGTTCAGCACCTCGCACCAGATCGCCGCCAGGGTCTGCTCCAGGGCGTTGCTCGGCGCCACGTAGTGTTGGCGATTGAGCTCAGGATCAGGCATTGGCAAGGCGCGGCGGTCGAGCTTGCCGTTGGCGGTCAGCGGCATGCTCGCCAGCAGGATCAGATGGGTGGGCACCATGTAGTCCGGCAACTGGGCCTTGAGGTGATTTTTCAACGCTTCGCGCAGGGCTGCTTGTTGCTCGCCATCCTGGCTGGCGATGTCGCTCACCAGGTAGCCGGCCAGTTGCTTGCCTCCGGGCGCGTCGAGGGCCAGTACCACGGCCTCGCGCACCGCCTCATGCTCCAGCAGGCGGCTTTCGATTTCCCCCAGTTCGATACGGAAACCACGGATTTTCACCTGATGGTCGATGCGTCCGAGGTATTCCACCAAGCCATCGGTACGCTGGCGCACCAGGTCGCCGGTGCGATAAAGGCGTCCGCCGGCGGTGGCGAACGGGTCGGCAACGAAGCGCTCGGCAGTCATGCCCGGACGCTGGTGATAACCCTGGGCCAATCCCGCGCCGCCGACGTACAACTCACCCGTGGCGCCTTGCGGCACCAGCGCCAGGTCGGCGTCGAGGATGTACGCCACCCGGGCGCCAATCACACTGCCAATCGGCACACTGGTCGCGCCCTCTTCCAGTTGCTCCGGGGCCAGGCTCGCCAGTGGCATGACCACGGTTTCGGTCGGGCCATAGGCATTGAAGAACTGACTCGGGCTGAATGCCGCGCGAATGCGTTGCAAATGCTCACCGGTCAGGGCCTCGCCGCCGGTGATGCACATGCGCACCGGCAGGGTTTGCCCTTGGGTCGTCAACCATTGCGCCAACTGGCTGCCGTAGCTGGGGGTAAAACCGAGGATGTTGACGCGATGCTGGCGAATCAGCCCGCAGATTTCCTCAGCATCCCATTGGCCCTGGGCCCGCAGCACCACCTGGGCACCAGTGAGCAGCGGCACCAGCAGGCGCTCGGTGGCGGCGTCGAAGTTGATGGAATAAAAATGCAGCTCGCAATCGTCGGGACGCATGCCGAAGCGCTGGATCACTGCCTGACAATGCATGGCGATTTCACCGTGGGACACCACCACGCCCTTGGGCTTGCCGGTGGAGCCAGAGGTGTAGATCAGGTACGCCTGATGCTGCGGCAGGTTGAGCAACGGCAACGGGTGATCCGGGTATTGCGCCAGGGCCGCCGAATCGTCTTCCAGGCACCAGCAACCCACACCCTTGGGCAACGCACCGAGGGCCTGGAACATCGCCCGGTCACTGAGCAGCAAGCCGACGCCGCTGTCCTCGATCATGTAGCTCAAGCGGTCCAGCGGGTATTCCGGGTCCAGCGGCACGTAGGCACCGCCGGCCTTGAGGATCGCCAGCAGACCGATGACCATTTCCAGCGAGCGCTCCAGGGCCAGGCCGACCCGCACCTGCGGCCCGACGCCTCGCTCACGCAGCATCCAGGCCAGGCGATTGGCGCGGCTGTTCAGTTGCCCATACGTCAGGGTCTGTCCGGCGAAGGTCAGGGCCGGCGCGTCGGGTCGAGCCTTGGCCTGTTCGTCGAACAGTGGGTGAATGCATTGATCCAGGCGATGCGCACCGGGCTCGACACCCAGGCTATCGAGCATCCGTTGCTGTTCGCCAGCGTCCAGCAATGGCAGCTCGCTCAGTCGTCGGCTCGGATCGACCAGCAAGGCTTCCAACAGATTGCGCCAGTGCCCAGCCATGCGCGCGATGCGCGGTTCGTCGAACAGGTCGGTGCTGTAGGTCAGACAGCAACCCAGGCGCTGGTCGAGGTCGGTGACTTCAAGGTTGAGGTCGAACTTCGTCGCGCGGGCGTCGTTGACCAGGTATTCAACCGTCATGCCGGCCAGCGTGCGGCTCTGCTGGAACTCCCAGCGCTGCACGTTGCACATCACTTGGAACAGCGGGTTATAGGCGGCGCTGCGCGGTGGTTGTAGGGCTTCCACCAGATGATCGAAGGGCAAATCCTGATGGGACTGGCCTTCGATGACGGTGTGGCGCACTTGTTCGAACAGTTCGCCCACCGACATCTGTCCGTCGAGCTGGCAACGCAACACCTGGGTGTTGAGGAACGCCCCGATCAGCCCTTCGCTTTCCGGGCGGATACGGTTGGCCACCGGCGCGCCGATGCGCAGGTCGGTCTGGCCGCTGTAGCGATAGAGCAGCACGGCCAGGGCGGCGGTCATGGTCATGAACAGGGTCAGGCCCTGTTGCGCGTTGAAGGCGCGGACCCGCGCGGCCAGGTCATCGCTGAGGTCGAAACGGAACAGTTCACCGCGGTGGCTTTGCACCGGCGGGCGCGGGCGGTCGCCGGGCAGTTCCAGCAACGGATGTTCGCGGCCCAGTTGCGCGGTCCAGTAGTCCAACTGCCGCTGGCGCTCGCCCGATTCCAGCCACTGGCGCTGCCAGACGCTGTAGTCCAGGTACTGCACCGGCAAGGGTTCCAGCGGCGACTCACGGTCGTCGATGAAGGCCTCGTACAGCGCGCTCAATTCACGAGCGAAAATGTCCATCGCCCAGCCTTCGGTGACGATGTGATGCAGCGTCAGCACAAAGTAATGCTCATGCTCGGCGGTCTTGACCAGGCAGGCTCGCAGCAGCGGCCCGGTTTCCAGGTCGAAGGGCTTGTGAGCCTCGCTATCGGCCAATTGCTGGACCCGCTGTTCGCGGATGTCAGCAGCCAGCATCGAGAAATCCTTCCAGTCCATGCGCAGGCCTGTCTCGCTGTGCACCTGCTGGCGGGCCACGCCGTCGACGCTCGGGAACGTGGTGCGCAGGGTCTCGTGGCGCAGGATCAACGCCTGCAACGCGGCCTCGAAACGCCCGACATCCAGCACCCCGCGCAAGCGCGCCATGCCACCGACGTTGTAGGCCGGGCTGTCGGGCTCCATCTGCCAGAGGAACCACATGCGCTGCTGGGAATACGACAGCGGCACCGGTTGGCTGCGGTCGACCATCTCGATGGGCGGCTGGCGGTTGGTCTGGCCACTGGCCTGGATCAAGCGCACCTGTTCGGCGAACGCCCCCAGTTCACTGGCCTCGAACAGCGCCCGCAACGGCAGCTCGACATCACAGGCCTGGCGGGTACGGGAAATGATCTGGGTCGCCAGCAGCGAATGGCCGCCGAGGGCAAAGAAATCGTCTCGCAGGCCGATACGCTCCAACCCCAGCACGTCGCGCCAGATGCCGGCGATTTGCTGCTCCAGGGCGCTGGCCGGCTCGACGTGTTCGCGCACCTGCCACTGCGGCTCGGGCAAGGCGCTGCGGTCGAGCTTGCCGCTCGGGCTCAGGGGCATGGCGTCCAGGCGCAGCAGTTGGGCAGGCACCATGTAATCCGGCAGTTCGGCGGCCAGGGCGGTCTTGAGCCGGCGGTTCAACTCGTCCTGGTCTTGAGCGACCTCCGGGGCGGTGTAGTAGCCGATCAACTGCGGGCCGGCCGAGGTGGCGCGCACCAGCACCGCCACTTGGGCGACGCCGTCCTGGGCCAGCAGGCGCGCTTCGATTTCCTGCGGTTCGACCCGGAAGCCGCGCAGCTTGACCTGCTGGTCGAGACGGCCGAGGTATTCGATCACGCCGTCGGCATTCCAGCGTGCCCGGTCACCGGTCCGGTACAACCGTGCACCGGCCAGCCCCAATGGGTCGACGACGAAACGCTCGGCGCTCAGGCCAGGACGGCCGAGGTAACCCCGGGCCAGGCCCAGGCCGCCGATGCACAGCTCGCCCGGGACACCGGCCGGTACGGGATTGAGGTCGCTGTCGAGCACCCGGCACAGCACGTTGCCCAGGGGCCGACCGATCGGCGAGCGCTCGCCATCGGCTTCGGTGCAATGCCAATGGGTGACGTTGATCGCGGTTTCGGTCGGGCCATAGCGATTGTGCAGCTCTGCCAACGGCAGTTGCGCCAACACCCGGTTGCGCAACTCGGCCGGCAAGGCTTCGCCGCCAGAGAACACCCGGCGCAGGCTGGTGCAGCGGGCGCTCAGCGGTTCATCGACAAACAGGTTGAGCAACGGCGGCACGAAGTGCAGCGTGGTGACGCCAAACTGCTGGACCAACTGGGCGATGCGGTGCGGGTCACGGTGTTCGCCAGGGCCGGCCAGTACCAGTTGGCTGCCGGTGATCAGTGGCCAGAAGCACTCCCATACCGACACGTCGAAGCTGATGGGGGCTTTTTGCATCAGCACGTCGGTTTCATCCAGCGCGTAAGTGGCCTGCATCCATTGCAGGCGCTCGGCCAGGGCGGCGTGGGTGTTGCCGACGCCCTTGGGTTGGCCGGTGGAGCCGGAGGTGTAGATCACGTAGGCCAGGTGATCGCCGTGCAAGTGCAGGCCCGGCGGATTGCTCGGCCATTGCTCCAGGTGCAGGGCGTCCATGGCGATGACACTGACGCCCTCGCAGGCCGGCAAGCGTTCGAGCAACGCGGTTTGCGTCAGCAGCAGATCGACACCGCTGTCGGCCAGCATGTAGGCCAGGCGCTCGGCCGGATAGTCGGCATCCAACGGTACGTAGGCACCACCGGCCTTGATGATCGCCAGCACACCGATAAGCAGTTGCGGCGAGCGCTCGGCGGCAATCGCCACACACACGTCCGGGCCAACGCCCTTGTCCCGCAGGTAATGAGCCAGGCGATTGGCCTGGGCATGCAGCTCGGCATACTCGAGTTGACCACCGTCCCAGCGCAGGGCGAGCCGTTGCGGCGTGCAGCGGGCCTGCTCGTTCAACAATTCCGGCAGCCATTGGCTGGCCGACACGCACGGAGCCGCGCCCCACTGACGCTGTTGGCTGTGTTCATCGGCGGTCAATAACGGCACGTCGCCGATCGCTTGTTGCGGATCCGCGCAGACTGCCCGCAACAGGTTGCAGTAATGCACCGCCAGCCGCTCGATGGTCGCCGCCTCGAACAGTTCATCGGCGTAGTCGAACGACAGCGTCAACCGGCCGTTGCGATCTTCTTCGCTGTGCAGTTGCAGGTCGAACTTGGCTTCGCGGCTGTGCCACGGCAACTCCTCGGCCAGCAACCCCGGCAGGCGCCGCAACGCCCCCAGGTCACGTTGCTGGTGGTTGAACATCACCTGGAACAGGCCTTGCTCGCGCGCCTGGGGAAACGCTTCGAGCAGTTGTTCGAACGGCAGGTCCTGGTGGGCCTGGGCACCGAGCGTGGCTTCCCGGGCCTGGGCCAGCAGCGCAGCGAACGGCTGACGCGAATCGACCTGCCCGCGCAGGACCTGGGTGTTGATGAAGAAGCCGATCAACCCCTGGGTCTCCAGGCGCGGACGGTTGGCGTTGGGCACACCGATGCGAACGTCGGATTGCCCGGTGTAACGCTGCAACAGCGCCTGGAAGGCTGCCAGCAACAGCATGAACGGGGTTGCGTCATGGGCTTGGGCCACTTGGCGCAGGGCATCACCGAGACCTTTATCCAGACGCAGGCTATGGCGTGCGGCGCTGCGCTGGTGTTGCGCGCTACGGGGATGATCCGTGCTCAGCGCCAGGGCCGGATGTTCGTCGCCCAGTTGTTGCTTCCAGTACGTCAGCTGACGCTCGGCCTCCCCTTGGGCCAGCCACTGGCGCTGCCAACTGCCGTAGTCGGCGTATTGCAAAGGCAACGGCGCCAGCCCGGCGACCTGGCCTTGGGATGCAGCGGCGTACAACCGGGAGAACTCTTCGATCAACACATTCATCGACCAGCCATCGGCGATGATGTGGTGCAGCGTCACCAACAACTGATGGTCATCCTCGTCGCGGCGCAACAGGGTGACGCGCAGCAGCGGCCCCTTCTCCAGATCGAACGGCATGGCCGCTTCGTCTTCTCGAATCTGCTGCGCCCGGGTTTCACGCACGTCGTCAGGCAGGTCGCCGAGGTCGATTACATGCAGCTTGAATTCGCCCGCCGGATCGACCTGTTGCAGGGCCACGCCGTCACGTTCCAGGAAGCGCGTGCGCAAGGACTCATGACGCTCGATCAGTTGCTGGAAGCTGGCGCGCAGCGCGTCTTCGTCCAGTTCGCCGCGCAGGTGCAAGGCGCCGGGAATGTTGTAGGCGAGGCTCGTCGGATCAAGCTGCCAGGTGATCCACAAACGGTTCTGCGCCAGGGATTGTGGCAGTGGCGCATGGCGCGGCAAAGCACTGATCGCGCCCAGGGCCTGGCCACCGCCCTGTTGCAGGTTTGCCACCGCCGCCGTGAACGCGGCCAGGGTTGGGGCTTCGAACAGCAGGCGCAAATTGAGCGTCAGCCCCAAGGTTTCGCTCAGGCGTGCGATCACCTGGGTGGCGGCGATGGAGTTACCGCCCAGCAGGAAAAAATGGTCGTCAGCCTGGACTCGCTCGACCTGCAATTGCTCGCGCCAGACCTGGCCGATGAGGATTTGCAACTCGGATGACGGCGCAGGTTCATCAGCCACATCCACTTCGGCTGATGGAAACTGTGCATAACTGTCCAAGCTGCCGTCGGCCCATCGGGTGCGGCAGGCCGAGCGCTGCAACTTGCCGCTGGAAGTCTTGGGCAATGCGCCGGGATTGAGCAGCAGCACCACGCTCGGGGCTTGCTGGCAGGCCTCGGACACGGCCTGGCGAATGGCTTTGATCAAGGCTTCCGGCGGCAGGATTTTCTGCACGCTGCGGCTGATTTCCGCAGCGATGCCGATGCCTTCCTCGCCATTGTCGTTGACCGCGAACGCCGCCACCCGGCCCTTGCGCACCACCTCCACTTCGCGCTCGATGGTTTGCTCGATGTCTTGGGGATAGAGGTTATGCCCTCGCACGATCAGCAGGTCTTTCAGGCGACCGGTGATGAACAGCTCGCCGTCGCGCAGGAAGCCCAGGTCGCCGGTGCGCAGCCAGGTCCGACCGTCGTGCTGGACAAAGGTCTTGGCGCTGGCTTCGGGGTTGCGCCAATAGCCCAGGGCAATGCTCGGGCCGGCGGCCCAGACTTCACCGACCTGATTGTCGGCCAGCGGCTGCAACGTGGCCGGCTCAACGATCAGCACCGAGTGCCCGGGCTGGCTGACACCACAACTCATCACCGCACTGCCCTGCCCCGGCTCGGCACGGTTTTGCGCCAAGGCCGCGTCATCCACCCGCAGCGAAGGAATGCCCTGGCGACGTGGCGTGCCGGCGACGAACAAGGTCGCTTCGGCCAGGCCGTAGGAAGCCATGAAATTGTCCGGCGTGAAGCCGCACGGGGCGAACTTCTCGGCAAAACGCTCCAGTGTGTCGAGGCGGATCGGCTCGGAGCCGGAATAGGCCACGCGCCAGCCGCTCAGGTCCAGACGCTGGAGGGCCGAGTCACTGACTCGTTCGCTGCACAATCGATAGGCGAAGTCCGGTCCGCCGCTGATGGTGCCACCGTATTCGCTGATCGCTTCGAGCCAGCGCAGGGGCCGGGCCAGGAAGTAGGCCGGCGACATCAATACGCATGGGACGCCGCTGAACACCGGCTGCAACAAGCCGCCGATCAAGCCCATGTCGTGGTACAGCGGCAGCCAACTGACGATGACGTCCTCGGGATTCAGGTCGATACCAAAGCCATGGCGGATCAGCGATTCGTTGGCCACCAGGTTGCCGTGGCTGACCTGCACCCCCTTGGGCAATGCGGTGGAGCCGGAGGTGTATTGCAAAAAGGCAATGTCATCGTCCTGCAGCACCGGCATCCGCCAGTGCCCGGCACGGGCCGGGTCGAGGGTATCGACGCACAACACCGGCGGCGCCGCTTCGATGGCTTGCAACGGCTCGCGCAGATCGCTGCTGGTGAGCAACAGGCGCGGTTCGGCGTCTTGGATGATCGACAGCAAGCGCTCCTGATGATGGCGACGGGCGGACTCCGGTGGATAGGCCGGCACCGCAATCACCCCGGCATAGAGGCAGCCGAAGAATGCCGCGACGTAATCCGGGCCGCTGGGGAACAGCAGCACGGCGCGATCGCCCAGCGCCGCTTCGGCTTGCAAGGCGGCGGCGATGGTTCGGGCACGCAGGTCCAGGTCGCGATAACTCAACACCACACCCTGCCCGGGGGTGTCGGCGAGGAAGCGCAGGGCCACCCGGTCCGGCGTCAACGCGGCGCGGCGCTGGAGGGCATGAGCCAGGGTGCTGGGGAGTTCGAACGCGTCGGTCATGGGGGTTTCCTGCCTGAATTCGGCTTGCAAGTTGTCACCCATGGGAACGGATAGCGCCGGCAAATAATTAGTCGGGGCGCCCTCTCACCGAAGCCTGCGGCGCAGCAGCCAACCGCCATGCGCCGCGGCAATGGGTCGCGGCACCGAGGCTGGACTTTATTGCATCAATAATTCTTCTTCTCAATTGACAATCATTATCATTAAGCCTAATTTGGCCGTCGATGTGTAGGACGGGTCCGGCATCCGGCCGTCCTGCTAACTTTTTGCAGCAAGGTGAATTCCATGACGGAACAAGTATCCACAAGCAGGTGCGACTCACCGTTACTCCAGGCATTCGTCGATAATCGAATGATTCTGGTCAAGATCGCGGCGCGCATTACCGGCTGCCGGTCCCGCGCGGAAGATGTAGTGCAGGACGCGTTTTTCCGGCTGCAATCGGCGCCCCAGATCACCTCCTCGTTCAAGGCACAGCTCAGCTACCTGTTCCAGATCGTGCGCAACCTGGCGATCGATCACTACCGCAAGCAGGCGCTGGAACAGAAATACTCGGGGCCGGAAGAGGAAGGGTTGAACGTGGTGATCCAGGGTGCTTCGCCAGAAACCTCCCACATCAACTTCTCCACCCTGGAGCACATCGCCGACGCGCTGACCGAACTGCCCAGCCGCACCCGCTATGCCTTCGAGATGTACCGCCTGCACGGCGTGCCACAGAAGGACATCGCCAAGGAACTGGGCGTCTCGCCGACCCTGGTGAATTTCATGATCCGCGATGCCCTGGTGCATTGCCGCAAGGTGTCGGGGGTTCGGGGGGATACCTTCGCCCGGCGGTAATGCGGGCAGCAGTTCCGGCCCCATCGCGGGCAAGCCTTGCTCCCACAGGTTACCTGTTCACAAAAAGGTGCCTGATAGAGCTCCTGTGGGAGCAAGGCTTGCCCGCGATAGCGTCCTGACGGCCGCCACTTGTGCCGAGCTGAACCTCACATCAACCCACACCGATCAAAAAACCGCTCACGCCCCAGGATCATCAGCGCCGCGCGCTTGTGGGGAAAATCGAATTCCTTTTCACAATGGAAACACTGGTTGTGCAGGTGCCCAATCATCCTGGCATTGTCGGCCCGGGGCTCGGCCACCACGCGCTGGGTGCGCGGGTCGTCCAGGAACAGGTAATGCACCAGCGCCGACAGCCAACTCGCCACCTTGTGCGGCCCCCGGTGTTGCTCTTCGCCCACCAGCATGTGGATACCGCGGTCATAGTTCCCGGCGTCATAGAACGGCGCGATGCGGTCTTCCTTGGCCCAATAGGCTTCGAAATAAGCGAACGGTTGATCATCGAAACAACCGATCAGGGTCAAGACCCGGGGATCGGCCTGCAATTTGCCCAGGTACTCGCGATGCTGTTCCAGGCTGCCCTCCTCCTGCCAGAAGCTCGCCACCCGAGGGCTGTTTTGCCAGCGGTTGAAACGCTCCAGGTCCTGCTCGATTTCCAAGGTACGCAAGGACACCCAGGCCCCCAGCCGCGCATCAAAACGCCGATACACCTCTCCACGCGGCTTCATGGGCCGGCGTGGATGACGCTGGCCATCGGTGATGATCATGTGCTGTGGGTAACTGCCGTTGAACGATTCCCCCAGCCAGGGCTGCGGCAGTTGCCAGAACATCGTGCGCTCGCAAATGTATTCACCGGCGCGCTCGGTGCCCGTCAACAAACCGCTCAGCAAGGCTTCGCCAGGACGCTCGTCGAGGTGCCAGGTCAGGCGCTGGCAGTCGGGATCGCGAGCAAACAGCCAATAGCAGGCCGCCCACAGCGCCGGGCCCACCGGGCGGTCATGGACTTCCTGCAAGTGCACATGCAACTGCGGGCCGCGCACAAGGCGCAGCCGGATCAGCGGCGCACCTTCGAGCATCAGGCTCAGGTGGCGTTCGGTTTCATCGGCGCCGAGACGACGACCGCCAGGCAAGGGCAGCGTCGTCGGCTGATTGAGGTTGGACATGGAAGGGGCTCGCGTATTCGTCGGTAGTCAACGTGGGACGTGAGCCGGGAAGGGAAATTTAGTGTCACCTTCAATGGGAGTGCGCGGGCACCAGATGAATCTGGTAGGGCTGGAAAATTTTCAGCAACTGACCGTCATCCCGCAGCTTTTGCAGCAACTGTGCAAACGCCTCACTGGAGATGGGCGCCTGCGGTCGGATCAGCGCGTAATGGTGGTAAATCTGATCGATACGTTCCGATACCAGCAATTGCGGGCCGACTTCAGGATTGCGCAACACGTAATCGTTGAGGTACGAACGGGTCACCAGGGCGATATCCGCGCGCCCTCGCAACACCATCAACAAGTTGCTGTCGTGGGAATAGGTCAGCGTGGCGTTGTATTGGCCAGCGAGGAACTTGGGGTCGGCGTTGAACTGGGCGAAGGCGTAGTGATAGCCGCTGAACAGGGCCAGGCGCTTGCCCCTGAGGTCTTCGAAATAACTTTGCTGGCGATCCGCCTGGCGCTGGGAGACGAAGACTTCCGCATCTTCCAGGCCCATGTCTACCGAGGTATGCGGCACATCCTGCCAACCCCATTCGGGGTTTTCGAAAATCGCCATGTCGACCCGGCCCTGCTTGAAATCATTGAACCGGCGCGGGATCGACGTCGGCACCAGCACGAACTGATAGTCGGTTTGCGACTGGTTCAAGGCCTCCACCATTTGCGGCAACAGGCCCGTGTCGGCGCCGTTCTCGGGACGAACGGTATAAGGCGGAAAATGTGCCGCGCCGATCCGCACCAGTTGCGCCGCCTCGATGGGCAACGCCAGGAAAACGGCCAGAGCAGCCAGCAGCAGACGCGAGGTCATCCCCATCGATGAAAACGTCAAGATAACCCACTCCCCAAAAGTCCCCATCAATACAATCAAGCTAGGCGGTTTCAGCCACTTAGCCAGCCACACGATCGTTTAAGGCACTGTTCGACTATTGTTTTTCTTCAAGCACCAGGATCAAGGCTTGCTCGGCCAGCTCATCGAGACTCAGGCTGCCTTCGGTGCGAAACCAGGTGGTGGTCCAGGATAGCGCTCCCGTGAGGAACCGCCGGGTAATGAACACGTCCCCGCGAATATACCCGGCCTCCTTGGCCTGGCCCAGGACCTCGAGCCACAAGTCTTCATAAATATCACGCAGGGCCAACACCTGCCGTTGCCCTTGCTCCGATAGCGAACGCCATTCATAGACCAGCACCGCCATCGCCTCGCCGGTGCCGCCCATGATCGACTGCAATTCGCAGCGGATCAGCGCCAGTACCCGCTCGCGCACGCTATCGGCCTCGGCCAGGGCGGCGCGCATCAAGGCGGTGTTGTAGCGGATGGTTTCTTCCATCACCGCCCGCAGGATCTCATCCTTGCTCTTGAAATGGTGAAAGATGCTGCCCGATTGAATGCCCACGGCACTGGCCAGGTCACGCACCGTGGTGCGCTCGAAGCCTTTGTTGCGAAACAGGTGGGCGGCGGTCTGGAGCAGTTTGCCGCGAGCACTGTCCGGGTCGGTCAGTTGCCCGTTGTCGACCAGCTCACGCATCACGCCCAGGGCTTTTTGCTCGTCCACCCATTCTCTCCTACAGTCGATCAACCAACGCGCGGGCATTGCACACCAAATCATCAGTGGCGCGGGCAATTTAAGCCGAGCGAGCCAACCAAGCAAGCGCTCGGCAGAAGAACCCGCGGTCGTTTACAGACCAAGCGCTTGCTTGGTAGTCTCGATCCACCTTTGCCGGAGGCAACGCCATGCCAAAAACGATCCGTATCGGTTGCGCCAGCGCCTTCTGGGGCGATACCTGTACCGCGGCGGCGCAACTGGTCGAGGGCGGGGCTCTGGATTACCTGGTGTTCGACTATCTGGCCGAGGTGACGATGTCGATCATGGCCGGCGCGCGCCTGAAGGACCCGCTGAGCGGCTATGCCACGGACTTCATCGAGGTCCTCACACCGCTGCTGCAGCGTTTGCATGCCGATGGGATCCGCGTCATCAGCAACGCCGGCGGGGTCAACCCCCAAGCCTGTGCGAAGGCCCTGCAAGCGGCCAGCGACCAGGCGGGCGTGCCGTTGAAGATCGCCGTGCTGCTGGGCGATGACCTGCAACCGCAATTCGAACAACTCGCCACCCAGGGCATCCGTGAAATGTTCAGTGGCGAGTCCCTGCCATCGGCGTGCGTCTCCATCAACGCCTACCTCGGCGCGCCCGGCATCGTCGAAGCGTTGCGCCTGGGGGCCGATGTCGTGATCACCGGTCGCGTGGTGGACAGCGCCGTGGTCAGCGCCGCCCTGATACATGAGTTCGGCTGGGCCTGGCACGATTACGACAGATTGGCCCAGGCCGCGCTGGCCGGGCATCTGATCGAATGCGGCGCCCAGTGCACGGGCGGCAACTTCACCGACTGGCAGGACGTACCGGATTACGAACACATCGGCTTTCCCATCGTCGAGGTCATCGCCGACGGCCAGTTCCTGGTCACCAAGGCCGAAGGCAGCGGCGGGTTGATCACGCCGTTGACCGTTGCTGAGCAGTTGCTTTACGAAATCGGCGACCCGCAAGGCTATCTTCTGCCGGACGTGATCTGTGATTTCAGCCAGGTCAGGTTGGTCCAGCAAGGCAGGCACGCCGTACGGGTCCACGGGGCCAAGGGCCTGCCACCCACCGACCAGTACAAGGTTTGCGCCACCTGGCCGGACGGCTGGCGCTGCACCGCCACCTGCCTGATCGCCGGCATCGATGCGGTGACCAAGGCTGGCCGAGTCAGTCAGGCGATCATCAACAAGACTTCGCAAATGTTCGATCAGCGTGGCTGGGCGCCCTACAGCGAAGTGAATGTCGAACTGCTGGGCAGCGAAGCCACTTACGGTCAGCACGGTCGGCGCCGGGACAGCCGTGAGATCGTCATCAAGCTGGCGGTACGGCACCCGGACAAGCAGCCACTGACGCTGTTTTCCAGGGAAATCGCCCAAGCCGCCACCGGCATGGCGCCAGGGCTGACCGGCCTGGTCGGCGGCCGGCCGACGGTGTCCCCGTTGATTCGCCTGTTCTCGTTCCTCATCGATAAAGCCAATTGCCAGCCTGAAATCGAAATCGACGGCCAACGCCACCCTTGTCCCCTGCCCACTTTCGAACCACTGGACACCGCCGACCTGCCAGTCGCCCCGGACCTGCCCAAACCCCAGGGCCGGGCCGATGCCAGCGTGCCGCTGGTCAAACTGGCGGTGGCGCGCTCCGGCGACAAGGGCAACCACAGCAACATTGGCGTGATCGCCCGCAAGCCCGAATACCTGCCCTGGATCGCCGAAGCGCTGACGCCACAGGTGCTGGTCGACTGGATGAGCCACGTGCTCGACCCGCGATTGGGCCGAGTCGAACGCTGGTACCTGCCGGGCACTCACAGTTTGAATTTCCTGCTGGAAAACGCCCTTGGTGGCGGCGGTGTCGCCAGCCTGCGCATCGATCCCCAGGGCAAGGCGTTCGCCCAGCAGTTGCTGGAGATCCAGATACCGGTGCCGCAGCACATTGCAGACCGGGTCAACTAAGGGATGGTCGCCATGGCCCATGTCAGTCACACATGATGAGCAGGTTGAATTGAATCTGTGGCGAGGGGATTTATCCCCGCTGGGCTGCGCAGCAGCCCCCAAAACAGTCAACTCAAACCATTGCACGCATTTAGGGCCGCTTCGCGCCCCAGCGGGGATAAATCCCCTCGCCACAGGGTTCTGCGCTAATCCGTTTGAAAGGAGGCTGCATGCCGGTCATCGAATCGCACCTGGATCCCCACAGCGCTGACTTCGCGCGCAACCACGCGGCGATGCTGGCCGGCGTCGAACAGTTGCGCCAGCTCGAACAGGCCGTGGTGGACAAAGCCACCCAGGCCCAGGGCAAGTTCGACCAGCGCGGTCAACTGTTGCCGCGCCAACGCCTGAACCTGCTGCTCGACCCCGGCGCCCCGTTCCTCGAGCTGGCGAGCCTGGCCGGCTACAAACTTCATGACGACAAGGATGGCAGCCAGGCCGGCGGCGGCCTGATCGCCGGGATCGGCTACGTGTCCGGGGTGCGGGTGCTGGTGGTGGCCAACAACAGCGCGATCAAGGGCGGCACCATTTCCCCCAGTGGCCTGTACAAGACCCTGCGCCTGCAACAGATCGCCATGGAAAACAAACTGCCGGTCATTACCCTCGCCGAAAGTGGCGGTGCCAATCTCAATTACGCCGCGCAGATTTTCGTCGAAGGCGCGCGCTGCTTCGCCAATCAGGCGCGGATGTCGGCCATGGGCTTGCCGCAGATCACCGTGGTGCATGGCTCGGCCACCGCGGGCGGTGCCTATCAGCCGGGTCTGTCGGATTACGTGGTGGTGGTGCGCGACAAGGCGCGACTGTTCCTGGCCGGGCCGCCATTGCTCAAGGCCGCGACCGGCGAAGTCGCCACCGAGGAAGAACTGGGCGGCGCACAAATGCATGCGCAAGTGGCGGGCACCGCCGAATACCTGGCCGAGAACGACGCCGACGGCATCCGCCTGGCCCGGGAAATCCTCGGCATGCTGCCCTGGAACAGGCAACTGCCGCCACAGTCCGAACCACGCTGGGCGGAGCCACGGTATCCAGCCGAAGAACTGCTGGGATTGATCCCCGACGACCCG
This sequence comes from Pseudomonas sp. FP2300, assembly GCF_030687595.1. Classification (NCBI taxonomy): domain Bacteria; kingdom Pseudomonadati; phylum Pseudomonadota; class Gammaproteobacteria; order Pseudomonadales; family Pseudomonadaceae; genus Pseudomonas; species Pseudomonas sp. FP2300. The sequence continues at coordinate 1,989,428 of NZ_CP117440.1, read as the reverse complement.
AAGAAGCCCTACGACGTGCGGGAAATCATCGCGCGCATTGCCGACGGCTCGAATTTCCTCGAATTCAAAGGCGAATTCGATCCACAGACCATCTGCGGCCACCTGCACATTCGCGGTCATGCCTGCGGCCTGATCGGCAACAACGGACCGATCACGCCCCAGGGCGCGAGCAAGGCCGCACAGTTCATCCAGTTGTGCGACCAGAGCCGCACGCCGTTGCTGTTTTTGCACAACACCACCGGGTTCATGGTCGGCACCGAGTCGGAACGCCAGGGGGTGATCAAGCACGGTGCCAAGATGATCCAGGCCGTGGCCAATGCCCGGGTGCCCAAGCTGACCGTCGTGGTGGGCGGCTCCTATGGCGCCGGCAATTACGCCATGTGCGGTCGCGGGCTCGACCCGCGCTTCATCTTCGCCTGGCCCAACAGCCGCACCGCCGTGATGGGTGGTGCCCAGGCCGGCAAGGTGCTGCGCATGGTCACCGAAGCTACCCAGCTCAAAAACGGCCTGACCCCGGACCCGAAGATGCTGGACCTGCTCGAACAGACCACTGCGCAGAAACTCGACAGCCAGTCCACCGCCCTCTACGGCAGCGCCAACCTGTGGGACGACGGGCTCATCGACCCGCGCGACACCCGCACGCTACTGGGCTATTTGCTGGACATCTGTCACGAGGCCGAGCACCGGCCACTGCAAGCCAACAGCTTCGGCGTGGCCCGTTTCTGAGGACGCTCCACGACTCACAGGAGAACAATAAAAATGATCTTCACCCAGGAACACGAAGCACTGCGGCGCACCGTTCGCCAGTTTGTCGAGCATGACATCAACCCCTACGTCGACGAATGGGAGAAGGCCGGGCGTTTCCCCATCCACGAGATTTTCCGCAAGGCTGGCGAGCTGGGCCTGTTGGGTATTTCCAAGCCACCGGCATTCGGCGGCATGGGCCTGGACTACAGCTATTCGATCGTCGCAGCCGAGGAATTCGGCACCATTCATTGCGGCGGCGTACCGATGTCCATCGGCGTGCAAACCGACATGTGCACCCCTGCCCTGGCCCGCTTCGGCTCCGATGAACTGCGCGAAGCATTCCTGCGCCCGGCCATCCGCGGCGAACAGGTGGGCTGCATCGGTGTCTCGGAGGTCGGCGCCGGCTCCGATGTCGCCGGGCTCAAGACCACGGCGCGCAAGGACGGCGACGACTACGTCATCAACGGCAGCAAGATGTGGATCACCAACTCACCAAGCGCCGATTTCATTTGCCTGCTGGCCAACACCTCGGATGACAAACCCCACGTCAACAAATCGCTGATCATGGTACCGATGCACAGCCCCGGCATCAGCCTCGGTCAGCACCTGGACAAACTCGGCATGCGCAGCTCGGAAACCGCCCAAGTGTTTTTCGATGACGTGCGGGTGCCGCAACGCAATCGTATCGGCCAGGAAGGGGCCGGATTCATGATGCAGATGCTGCAGTTCCAGGAAGAACGCCTGTTCGGCGCGGCCAACATGATCAAGGGCCTGGAGCATTGCATCGACAGCACCATCGAGTACTGCAAGGAGCGCAAGACCTTCGGCACGGCCCTGATCGACAACCAGGTGATCCATTTTCGCCTGGCGGAACTGGCCAGCGAGATCGAATGCCTGCGAGCGCTGGTCTACCAGGCCACCGAGCAGTACATCAACGGCCAGGACGTCACGCGGCTGGCGTCGATGGCCAAGCTCAAGGCCGGGCGCCTGGCCCGGGAAACCACCGACAGTTGCCTGCAATACTGGGGCGGCATGGGCTTCATGTGGGACAACCCGGTGGCCCGTGCCTATCGCGACGTGCGACTGGTGTCCATTGGCGCCGGTGCGGACGAGATCATGCTGGGGATCATCTGCAAACTCATGGGGATTTTGCCGGGGAAAAAATAATGAATACATCGCCTGCCAGGCTGCCATCGCGAGCAAGCTTTGCTCCCACAATGCCTGGTGAGTGCATTCGCCTGTGGGAGCAAAGCTTGCTCGCGATGAGGCCCTGATAGCCACCGCAAACCCCAGGAGTGACCATGCCCACCTTCAGCAAGATCCTCATCGCCAACCGCGGCGAAATCGCCTGCCGGATCCAGCGCACCACCCAGGCCCTGGGTTATCGCACGGTGGCGGTATTCAGCGAAGCCGACGCCGACGCGCTGCACGTGCGCATGGCCGATGAAGCCGTGCTGATCGGCCCGGCTCCGGTGCAGCAATCCTACCTCGACCCTTCGGCCATTCTCGATGCAGCCCGGCGCTGCGGTGCCGATGCGATCCATCCCGGCTATGGCTTGCTCTCGGAAAATGCCGGCTTCGCCAAGGCCTGCGCCGAGGCAGGTCTCGTGTTCATCGGCCCCAGCCCCGAGGCCATCGACCTGATGGGCAGCAAACGTCGCTCGAAAATCGCCATGATCGAAGCCGGCGTTCCCTGTATCACCGGCTACCAGGGCGCCGCCCGGGACGATGACACGCTGCAGCGCGAAGCCGGGCGCATCGGCTACCCGTTGATGATCAAGGCCAGCGCCGGTGGCGGAGGCCGAGGGATGCGCCTGGTCCAGCGCGCCGAGGATCTGCTGGAGCAGTTACGCAGCGCGCGCTCGGAGGCTTTGCACGGCTTCGGCAACGACGAGTTGATCCTCGAACAGGCCTTGCTCGATCCGCGTCATGTGGAAGTACAGATTTTCGGCGACCACCACGGCCAACTGATCCACCTGGGCGAACGCGACTGCTCGATCCAGCGTCGCCACCAGAAAATCATCGAGGAAGCGCCCTGCCCGGTCATGACCGCCGAACTGCGCCAGGCCATGGGCGACGCGGCGCTCAAGGCGGGGCGCGCGGTGAGTTACGTCGGTGCCGGCACCGTGGAGTTCCTGCTCGCTGGGGACGGCCGGTTTTACTTCCTGGAGATGAACACGCGCCTGCAGGTCGAACACCCGGTCACCGAGCTGATCACCGGCCTGGATCTGGTGGCCTGGCAATTGGACGTTGCCGCCGGCAAGCCGCTACCCCTGCGCCAGGAGCAGGTGTTGCTCAGCGGCCATGCCATGCAAGTGCGGCTGTACGCCGAAGACCCGGCGGCGGATTTCCTGCCCCAGACCGGTCGACTGATCGGCTGGGAGCCGCCCATACGGGACGGCGTGCGAGTCGACCATGGCCTGTTGGAGGGCCAGGCCATCACCCCGTTCTACGATTCGATGCTGGGCAAACTCATCGTTCACGGCGCCACACGCGAGGAGGCCCGGCGCAAATTGTTGCGAACGGTGGAAGATTGCGTATTGCTTGGCGTCCAGAGCAACCAGCGATTGCTCGCCGCGTTGCTGGCACATCCGCAGTTCATCGACGGCGACTTCAGCACCGGCTTCATCGGGCAGCACTTGGCCAATCATCCGGCGCTCCTGCCTCTTGAGCCCTCGGCCGAACAGCTCGCCATCGCCGCGGCGGCGTTTTATCAAGCCTCACAGGCACGCTATGCCCCTGGCCTGGGCGGATGGCACAACAACATCGGCGCGGCGCTGCACTACCGGATCGGCGCTGGGGAGCACGACTGGGTGCTGAGCCTGGTGGCCGAAACCGGCGGGAGGCTCAGCATCCGCAGTGCAGGGCGCTTGATCGAACTGAAACTGCTCGACGTTGACCTCCATGGCGCAACGCTGGTCATCGACGGGATTCGCCGCCGGCATGGGTGGCGCCTCGATGGCCACGATCTTTGGCTGTCTACCCGCCCCGGTGGCCTGCACTTGCAAGACCGGACCCACGCCCCCATCGCCGCCAAGGCCAGTGCCAGCGACGGGACACTCGAGGCGCCAATGGACGGCGCCATCGTCGAGCTGCTGGTCAGTGAAGGCAGCACGGTGCGCCAAGGCCAACTGCTGATAGTGCTTGAGGCGATGAAAATGGAGCACCCGCTCAAGGCCGGCATCGACGGCGTGGTCAGGCAATTGCAGGTCATGCGGGGTGATCAGGTGAAAAACCGTCAGGTTTTGTTGCGTGTCGAAACAGGCCACTAGTCGGATGCCAAGGGTTTGACTACGCTCAAACCCATCAGCACGCCGACACCGGGAACCCTGCGATGCCTCACTGGCTGGTGATTGATCTGGAGGCCACCACCGATGAAGGTGGCTGGCCGGTAACCGAAATGGAAATTATCGAAATCGGCGCCACGCTGGTGAATCGTGACGGCCGCGAGGTGGATCATTTCCAGCGCTTCGTGCGGCCCTTGAGACGACCGCTGCTGACGCCTTTCTGTCGCGAACTGACCCACATTACCCAGGCCAATATCGACGGTGCCGCGCCCTTGACCGAGGTCTGGCCGGCATTCGAGCGCTGGCTGGCGCCGTATCACCCGAATCTGGAAAGCTGGGTCAGTTGGGGCGATTACGACCGCAAGCAACTGCTTCAGGAATGGCAGCACCAGCAATTGCACAGTGTCCTCGGCCAGGTACCGCACATGAACCTCAAGCAACGCTTCGCCAAGGCCCGTCGGCTGGAACGACCACTGGGGCTCAACGGCGCGTTGCAACTGGCTGGCCTGCAGTTCTGCGGTCAACAGCACCGTGCGCTGGAAGATGCCCGCAATACCGCACGGTTATTGCCCCTGGTACTTCCCGGTTGAGCGGCAACCACCTACCGGCCGACAGATGACGAATGTTGAAGCCTTGTGCATACTGGCCAGCCTTTTTCAGCCCCTTTTTCGAGGAATCGCCCATGTTCAAAGTCAACGAGTACTTCGACGGCACCGTCAAGTCGATCGCTTTTGGCACTGCCGAAGGCCCTGCGACCATCGGCGTCATGGCACCGGGCGAATATGAGTTCGGAACGGCCCAACGTGAAATCATGCACGTCGTCTCCGGCGCCCTGACCGTGAAGCTGCCTGACAGCACCGACTGGGAAACCTACGAGGCCGGCAGCCAGTTCAATGTGCCGGCCAACAGCAAGTTCCAGCTCAAAGTGGCCGTCGATACCGCCTACCTGTGTGAATACCGCGGCTGATTCGGCAGATAACCCTGCGGCGAGGGGATTTATCCCCTCGCCACAAAAGCCCTGGCATGGCATCGGGGTAATGAAAAATGCCCGTGTCCAACGACACGGGCATTTTTGTTCACGGATTTTTTTATTCGAGCACTTCAACCGGCATGCCGACTTCAAGCCGACCGTCGCTGTCGTTGACCAGGTTCTGGCCGAACATCGCACCGTCCGGTGTCGAACGGTATCGCTGCAACGCGGCAAAGGGTTCGCGATTCGGATCGCGCTCGCCGGTCTGCGGATCGACCGTGGTCATGATGCAACGCGAACATGGCTTGACCAGGCGGAATTCCACCTCGCCGATACGAATACGCTTCCAGCCGTCCTCGGCAAACGCCTCGCTGCCCTCGACCACCAGGTTGGGACGAAAGCGCAACATTTCCAGCGGGCGACCGACCCGGCTCGACAGGTCCTGCAAGGACGCCTGACCAATCAGCAGCAGCGGGAAACCATCGGCAAAGGCGACCTTGTCGTCATCCTTGCCATAACCGGCTGCCGTGGTGCGCGCCAGTTCCACAGGCACGTGCACCAACCGGGTAGGATTGCCGATGAACTCGCTGACCCAGGCCGCAGCCTCGTCACCGGCATCCGGCACACGCAAAGTGTCACGCCAGATGATCACCCCGCGCCGCTGCTCCTCCAGGACCGGCGGCAGCGGCACATCGATGGCCTCATGGCCCGGCGCACTGAGCGTCAGGCCGCCGGCCTCGTTCCACAGGGCCGAAAGCTGGCTCATCTTCGCCACGGCGCGCTGGGTCAGGAAACGACCGGTGCCCTCATCCACCAGCATCCAGCGCCGGTCACCGTCCAGCCCGAGCTTGTCCAGGCCAATCCCTTGCAAGGGCTGGCCCTTGCCGGACTTCAACGGATACCGATACAGCGCGCTCAGCCGCAACATGGTCAACTTCCCTGGTGGCGAAAAAATGCCACCTTATACGAGCCGGCCATTGAAGCAAACCACCATCAGCTTCAGTCGAGCATCAGCCGCTGACGCACCACATCGACCAGCTTGTCCGGCTGGAATTTGGAGAGGAAATTGTCGCAACCGACCTTCTTGACCATCGAATCGTTGAAGCTGCCGGACAGCGAGGTGTGCAGTACCACATAGAGCCCACGCAAGCGCGGATCGTTGCGGATTTCGGTGGTCAGGCGGTAGCCGTCCATTTCCGGCATTTCCGCATCGGTGAAGATCATCAGCAATTTATCGGTCATCACCTCGCCACTATCGGCCCAGGCCTTGAGCATGTTCAGCGCTTTCAGGCCGTCGCTGGCGATGTGCATCTTCACGCCCAGCTGACCCAAGGTATCGCGCAGTTGTGAGAGCGCGACGTTGGAGTCATCCACCAGCAACACTTCGCGGCCACGAGCGCGCTCCAGCACCGGGTCTTCGAGTTTGTCCCGGGAGACCTTGGCGTTGTATGGCACGATTTCGGCCAGGACTTTTTCCACGTCGATGATTTCCACCAACTGATCGTCCACCTTGCTGATGGCCGTCAGGTAGTGCTCGCGACCAGCGCTGGTCGGCGGTGGCAGGATGGCTTCCCAGTTCATGTTGACGATGCGGTCGACACCGCCCACCAGGAACGCCTGAACCGAGCGGTTGTATTCGGTCACGATAATGGTGCTGTTCGGACCCGGCACCAGCGGGCGCATGCCAATGGCCTGGGACAGGTCGATCACAGGCAACGTCTGGCCCCGTAGATTGACCACACCGCACACGAACGGGTGACGCTGCGGCATGAGGGTCAGCTTGGGCAGTTGCAGGACTTCCTGGACCTTGAACACGTTAATGGCGAACAACTGTCGACCCGCGAGGCGGAACATGAGAATTTCCAGGCGATTCTCACCCACCAGTTGGGTTCGCTGATCTACTGTGTCGAGAATGCCGGCCATCGATGACTCCTGGGCTTGTTCGGTTGAATCCAATAAAAGAGATATCGGCTGCACGAACCGAATCTTGACCCCGGATAAAATACGAGCGAGGGGCATTGATGTCACATTAACATCATGCTTTACTGGCTTCATGATTTTCACCTGCAATTTCCCCTGCCGCGCGACCCTGGTTCGCGTGCAAAGTTCCCTTGTCTAAGGGATTCCCCTAGGCACAATCAGGTCCAACCTGATATTCCCGTTATCCAATAGCCATTAATGTGACGCCATTCTCATTGCTGAACGGAGTCAGGCTTTTGTGCGCGACCACAGGACATCGGACTTGCAGCCTCTCGGCCGATCCCGCCCGTGCAATCGTTAGCGAATTTGCCTTCGCTGAACGGCCCGGGCATGTCGCCGTGCGTCCGTTCGCGGTCGTCCTTGAGATCCAGCCGTTCGCCATACGCGGTTTTCTTTCGCCTGACATGATGTTGTGGAGATAAGCATGCCGAACGATCGTAGAAACTGGAGTCAGCGTCTTCCCGAGCTTCTGATCGAGGCCGAGACGCTGTTGGCCAAGTCGGAGGAATGCCTGAGCCATCTGCAATTGATCAACAACGACAAGGATGCCATCGATTGCATGCTCAGCACCTTGCTGAAACTCTCGAACAAGGCCAATGCCCTGGCGCTGGAAGCCGTTTCGGAGTTTTCGCTGCACATCCATGGCTTGCTCAGCCACGCGCAGAACCACATGCAGTTGCATGACCAGGCCCTGGATGCCCTGAAGGATTGCCTCACCCTGATGGCCTGGCAATTGGAACTGGTCGATCACACCACCGGCCAGCTGAGCCTGGACAGCAGCGAACAGATCTCGTTGATCGAGGCATTTGCCTTCCAGGTAGGCCAGAGTCCTGGCCAGGCATTGGCAGCGTCACGTCCGCTGGCGTTGGTACCCTACTCCCAGAAACAAGCCTGATACGATGATGCCGGCTCAATGCGGAGTGCCTGGTCCATAGCGCTTTCGTCGCGCCATGCCGAACGCGACCAACGAAATGTGAAGTGGTACTATCTCCCGCGTCAGCCACTTCAAGACAGCGCCGTAAAAGCCGCCAACCGAAGCAGCCCTCGACCTGAAACGTTTACCCGACCCGGCCTGTCAGATGCGCTGACCGGCCAGCCCGCAGCGAACATTCATTGGCTCCATCCGCTATGCACGCCAGCCTCAAGTCATTTATCACCTGGCCTCCCTCCCGAGAAAACGCCCGTCGCTTCACATTATTATTGTGCATCTGCTCGACCCTCGGCTGCCTGTTGACCTACCTGTACGCCCATACGGTGCCGTTGAGCTTGCTGGCATTGAATGTCGCGGCAATGACCTGTGTCTGGATCCACCATCGATTGTCGCGCAAATCCATCAAGTTCCAGCCGCAGGAACTGGCCGAGCGGTTGCTCGAGGTCCAGGAAAACGAGCGTCATCGGCTCAGCCGCGAACTGCACGACGACATTGGCCAGTTGCTGACTGCGGCGAAACTGCAAGGCGAATGGCTCAAGCGCCGGATGCCGGAAGAATTGCAGGGCCAGTGCGCGCTCCTGTGCGAGACCCTGGACGAAACCCTCAACAAGGTCCGCGATGTATCGGCGATCCTCAACCCCAGGGAACTGGCCAGCCTCGGGCTTGAAGCCAGCCTGCGGGCGCATTTGCTCAAGACCCTGGCCAATGCCCCGGTAAAATGGAGCCTCGATTGCCAACAGCGCATGACAGGCATCCCCGAGGAGATGTCGGTCGCGGTGTTCCGGATCACCCAGGAGGCGGTCACCAACATCTTGCGCCATGCCCGGGCGACGAATCTGCTGGTACGCTTGCAACGCCTGCCCGACGGCCTGACCCTGCTGATCAGCGACGACGGCCAGGGGTTTGTCCCGGCCACCCACCCCGCTCGCGAAGGTCAACGGGGCATGGCCGGCATGTCGGAGCGGGTCGAACAATTGGGCGGTACCCTCAAGATCATCAGCGAAGCCGGCAAAGGCACGCACATCGAAGCACGCTTTCCCTGGGCGCCGCGTGCCCTGGAGCGAGCCAGTAAGAATAAGGTTCTCCTTTGATTTGTAATTTGCTTCTGGTAGATGACCACTCCCTGATCAGGGCTGGCGTACGTGCGCTGGTCACGGACATCCCGGGCTATGCCGTCATCGGCGAAGCCAATGACGGCACGCAATTGGTGGAATTGGTAGAACGGCTGAACCCCGACATCGTGCTGCTGGACATTTCCATGAAGGACACCAGCGGCCTGGATGCCTTGCAACAGCTCAAGCGGGTGCGTCCCCATAGCAAGGTGCTGATCCTGTCCATGCATACGGATCCAGCACTGATCATGCAGGCGCTGGAATCCGGAGCCCATGGCTACCTGCTCAAGGACACCAGCGCCAATGAGCTCAAACACGCCCTGGAGGCGCTGCGCAACAATGAACGCTACCTGAGCCCGGCCATCGCCCATACCGTGATCAACCAGGCACTGATCCGCGTCCAGAAGCAGCAGCCGGACCCTGCCCAGGCCCATAACCTGACCGCACGCCAACTGGAAATATTGCGGCTGATCGTGCGCGGCAAGTCCACCCGGGAAATTGCCAACGGCCTGAACCTGAGCATCAAGACCGTCGAAACCCACCGGGCGCAAATCATGAAGCGCCTGCAGATCCACGACGTGGCCGGACTTGTGCTGTTCGCCGTGCGCGAAAAAATCATCAGCCTGGACGATTGAGCGCCGCCGCAGCGCCCAACAGCGGCGAATCGGACGGCAAGTGCACGCGCAGTGCCTTCGGGCGGACAGTGAAACGCAGGGTGTCCACCTGCAACGGCTCACCATCGAGATTGATATCCAGGCCTTGGGCGACCTTGATCTCCACCCATGGCAAGCGTGCGCGGACAAACATGTTATCGATGCCCAGGCCTCCCGCCAGCAAGTCCTTCAACGTACTGACCACTTCCTGAGGCGCCGGCAGGATGCTGATGTCCAGCAACCCATCATCGGCCAAGGCCTGCGGGCACAGCACATGACCTCCCCCCGCCTGCCGGCCATTGCCGATACCCAGCGCGAGCAAATCGCCTCGCCAGTGAAAATCGGGACCCTGCAACTCGCCATAGGCGGCACTCAGCTCACTGAATCGCGATAGGCCGGTGAACAGGTAGGCCGCGCCCCCCAGAACTTTCTTGAGGTCCTCGGAGGTGTTCGCCGTCACCTGGCTGCCGAAACCGCCGGTGGCCATGTTCAGGAAAATCCGGCCGCAGACTTCACCCACATCCACGGCCTGCGGCGCAACGTCGAGCAAATCCAGGGCCTGCGCAGGCTCCAACGGAACACCGGCGGCCCGGGCAAAATCGTTGGCAGTACCCAACGGCAGCAGTACCAGGCTGGCATCGCTCGACTTGAGGACGATCGCTTCGGCGATATCACGCAAGGTTCCATCACCGCCGCCGGCGATCAGTCGCGTGTAACCGGCCCGCAGCGCCTCATCGACGCATCGTTGGGCATCACCGGCCTCCCAGGTCAACCGTACCGCCAGGTCCCAGCCCTGCTCGCGCTTGAGCATCACGGCCGTGCGAACCTCTTCGTTGAGCGCTTGCTTGCCATGCAAAATCAACAGTGCCTTGCCTTTGCTCATCGTTGTCTCCGTCATTGGAAGGTTCAGGAAATGGGACCGCTCATTTGACCGAAAAAGTCTCGGTGCACCTCAATTTATTAAAAAGGGCAGGAGGTTTGCCCCAGGAGAGAACCCGTTGGGCCGCTCGCCTGATCGGTACGCCTTGATTCGAAGAGTTTTCTTACAAGACCTGGCGAATCAGCTCAATTGACCCTCTAGCGGTATTGAGACACCTTGGCCCTCTGTTTTGCTGGAACGCTAAAACCTCATCACACAAGGAAGCACTTACCCATGGATGGATACATCACGGCTCGCCGGGGTCGGCTCAGTCGTTCGAACAGTTATGGCCAAAGGGATGAACCGTCCCATGCATAACCGTGAATACAAGCTGCTGCCCCGGCAGCGCGCGCCCTTTGAGGGCGGGCAGGCCGATACTCGAAACGAATGCAAAAGTTGCAGTAATCCCGTTGGAGGAATTGATTTGGAACCGCGCGTCGTTGAGCTGGAAACCCACCTCAAATACATCCGCAAAGACATGGATGAAATTCGCACCGATGTAAAGGTGATCCGCCACAGGCTGGCCTATTCGGCTGGCGCCGCAGCGGTGGTGCTCGGCCTGTTGGGCTGGATTGCCAACAATCGATTCGATCAACTGGTGATGCTGCTCACGCGCTGAAGGTGAGGTGCATGAAGGCCCGGGTACCCGACTCGGGCCGGAGAACAGCTAACCCAGGACTTCGCTCAAGGGAATGAAACCCACTTCATCGCCCTCAACCAGCGTCCGCCCCTCGAGCACTTCGACCAGCCCCTCGGCCCAGGCCGCGCTGCGTAGGACACCCGAGCTTTGATTGCGGTAGATGATCGCTCGACCATTCTCCATGCGACCGCGCAAATACTCTCGTCGACTGCCCGCCTTCGGCCAGGCGAAACCGGCCGGCACCTTGAACTTGAGCGGCGCCACCGACTGGACGCCTTGGCGCCTTAGCAGGTAGGGCCTTGCCAACAGCGCGAAAGTCACGAGGGTCGAGGCAGGGTTTCCAGGCAGGCCTATGACTGGCACGCCACGGTAATGCCCGAACGTCAGCGGCTTACCCGGCTTGATAGCGAGCTTCCAAAGCGCCAGCTCGCCGTCCTCGCGCAAGGCGATGCCCAGGAAGTCCGCCTCGCCCACCGATACCCCGCCGGTGGACAGGATCAGATCGACATCTGACAACTGTGCCAGGCGCTCACGGGTGGCCGATAAATCGTCGGGGAGGATACCCGCGTCAACCACTTCACAGCCCAGGTGTTGCAGCCAGCCACACAGCAGCACGCGGTTGCTGTTATAGATCTGGCCTGGGCCCAGCGCCTGACCGGGTTCGACCAGTTCATCCCCCGTGGACAGGACCGCAACGCGGACCTTGCGCACCACTTCCAGCGTTGCACAGCCCAAGGATGCCGCCAGCCCCAGCTCGATCGGCCCCAAGCGAGTGCCGGCAGCAAGAACCTGCTCCCCAACGGTAGCCTCCTGTCCCTGGGGGCGAATGTTCTGTCCGCTGACCATGGGCTCGGTAAACCGCACGCGCTGGTCGCTTTCAACCACGGCGTTTTCCTGCATCTCGACGCAATCGGCGCCGGCCGGGACTGGCGCCCCCGTGAAGATCCGCGCACACGTGCCAGCGGCCAGCGGTTCCGGTGCCTGCCCGGCAAAAACCCGCTGGCTGACCCTCAACGGCTCGCCATTCCAGTCAGCCAGCCGCAAGGCATAGCCGTCCATGGCGCTGTTGGGCCATGGCGGCAAATCAAGGGTCGACACCAGGTCCTCAGCCAGCACTCGCCCTAGCGCTGCGGCCAAAGGCAAATGCTCGCGCTGGACAATCGGTGTGGCCGCCGCCATCTCCAGCAGCCGCTCCAACGCAACCTCAACGGCCATCAAGGCACCGCCCTTGCCCGGTTTAGCCACGGGATTCACACGGATCTGCCTGTTTCAAATGAGCCACGAAATTGCACGGCCGATGCCGCACATCCAGCTGTTCAGCCAGAATGCCATCCCATCCGGTACGCACCGCGTTGGTCGAACCCGGCAGGCAACATACCAGCGTGCCATTGGCCAGGCCTGCCAGCGCGCGGGACTGCACGGTGGAAGTGCCGATGTCAGCCACGGATATCTGCCGGAACAACTCGCCGAAGCCATCGACCTGCTTGTCCAGCAGGCAGGTGACGGCTTCCGGCGTGCTGTCACGCCCCGTGAAGCCGGTGCCGCCAGTGATCAGCACCACCTGCACCACGTCCTCGGCAATCCAGGTCGCGACTTGCGCACGGATCTTGTACAAATCATCTTTGAGCAGGACCCGCGCTGCCAGGTTGTGGCCGGCCGCCGTGAGCCGATCGACGAAGACCTGCCCGGACGTATCGGTTTCCAGGGTACGGGTATCACTGACAGTCAGCACCGCGATATTGAGCGGCACGAAAGGTACATCAGCCTTGGCTTTCATAGGCTCGTCCAGTTGTGGAGGAAACAGCCCGGTGTTATATCACAGCGCTTCATTTTTTCGCCCGTGCGGAGACACGCCATGACCTCGAACACGCCACTGCCCTCCTGCTCCATCCTGCTCTTGGCGGGCGGACGCGGACAACGCATGGGCGGCCAGGACAAAGGCCTGGTGCACTGGCAGGGCGAACCGCTGATAGCCCATCTCCATCGCCAGACCCGCGCCATGAGCGACGACCTGATCATCTCTTGCAACCGCAATAGGCAACATTATGCGATGTATGCCGATCAGTTGGTGCATGACGAGGAAGGCGACTTCCCCGGGCCGCTGGCGGGCATCCGGGCAGGCCTCAAGGCAGCGAAGCATCCATATTTGCTGGTGCTGCCATGCGACGTACCGCAAATCGACTCAAGCCTGCTCGACAACATGCGCAAGATGGCCAGCCAACACCCCGACAAACCACTGATGGTGCGGCACGGCGAGCACTGGGAGCCGCTGCTGTGCGTCATTCCGTTGGTCCTGGCAGGAAGCTTCGAACACGCCTGGAGCGAAGGCGAACGCAGCCCCGGCCGAATCATGCGCGCACTCCACGCCGTTGCATTGCAATGCCCGGCCGACGATCCCCGGCTGGCCAACCTGAACACGCCGGAGTTACTGGCCCAACATAAAGGCGTGTCAGATTGACACTAGCCAGGAACTTGCGCGCGATGTATACGTCTGAAGGTCAGTAACTTGAAGAATCCATTTCGGAGAAACACCATGATACAACGGACCCTCGCCACGTTCATGCTCGCTCTGGGCCTCGCCACCCTTGCCGGGTGCGCATCGCCAACAGTGATCACCTTGAATGACGGTCGCGAAATCCAGGCCGTCGATACTCCACATTACGATGAAGAAAGCGGCTTCTACGAATTTGAGCAACTGGATGGCAAGCAGACTCGTGTGAACAAGGATCAGGTTCGTACCGTTAAGGATTTGTAATCTGTAACGTTGCTGCCCGATGTTGCTGGAAAAACCGGCGCTTCCTGAAGAGGGAAGCGCCGGTTTTTTTTGGGGCTTGGGGCTTGGGGCTTGGGTGTATATCCGTTGCTGCGGTAACGGCCACTTAGGGTTCCGCCCTTACGGCGGCTCACTTTTGAAGAGCGCAAAAGTAAGCAAAACGCTTTTGCCCCACCACTCGGTGCCTCGCTTAGGCTCGGCATGCCTGAACGAAGGCATTGCTCCGTGGGCCGCCGCGAAGGGCCATCCATGGCCCAGCGCGGCTAACCCGGCATCCATGCCGGGTTGCCCACTGCGCAATACCTTCGTTCAGCCAGCGTGGTTAACGGGGCGCCGAGATCAACGTCCACCGCGAGGCGGCCTAACAGCCGACCTGGCTCTTGGTGAGACCGCGTTTCTCCTGTGGGAGCGAGCCTGCTCGCGATGGCGGTGGTTCAGTCACAGGGATGTTGGGTTTGCTCGCGATAGCGGCGGCTCAGCCACATAGATGCCGGCATGTGCCCCGCTCTTGCTCTTGCTTTGGATCTTGATCTTGAGGCCCCGTTAAACCACGCTGGCCGAACGCAGGCATTGTGGAGTGGGCATCCCGGCATGGATGCCGGGTTAGCCGCGCTGGGCCATGGACGGCCCTTCGCGGCGGGCCCACGGAGCAATGCCGGAGTGAGGGCATGCCGAGCCTTAGCGAGGCACCGAGTGGTGGGGCAAAGCGTTTTTGGTTACTTTTGGCGCTCTTCCAAAAGTGACCCGCCGTAAGGGCGGAACCATAAGCCGCCGTTACCTAAATAACGGATATACACACCATACCCTGAACAAAAAAACTACCACTGCAACGAAATACCGCTCTCGAACACCCGCTCCTGCCCCGTAACCGGATCAACGAAACGCAACCCCTGAGCCAGCAGCTTAAGCGGATTAGCGTAATCATCCTCAACATCCCGAAGCACATCAGGATAAAACGGATCGTTGCAAATCCCCGCCCCAAGGGCATTCATGTGAACCCGCAACTGATGCTTCTTGCCCGTAACCGGATACAAGCCATACCGCCACAGCTCGCCATTGCGCTCCAGCACTTCGATGGCCGTTTCGGTATTGGGCTCGCCCGGCCCTTCCTGCATCCGGAAGAACGGCTCGCCATCGATCATCCGGCTTTTATGCACCCGGGGAAAGGTCAACCCGGGCAATGCACGGGCAATGGCCTGGTAGCGTTTCTCGATCTGCCGCGTCGGGAATAACGACTGATAGGCCGAACGTGTGTGCGGGTTGGCCGAAAACAACACCAGCCCGGCCGTATGCCGGTCGATGCGGTGCAAGGGCACCAGATGCGGATTGTCCAGCCGCCGGATCAATCGCCGCAACAAGGTTTGCTCGACGTATTCGCCCGCCGGGGTGACAGGCAGAAAATGCGGTTTGTCTGCCACCACCAAGTGCTCGTCGACATACAGGATCGACTCCACCACCGGGATCGGCTTCTCGTCGGGCACTTCACGGAAGTAGTGAATGCGCAGGCCTTCGCGGTACGGCAAATCGACAGGGATGGCCTTGCCCTCCCCATCCAATACCCGGCCCCGGGCGATCCGCTCCAACCACTGCTCGCGACTGATGGCGCTGAAATGCTCGCACAGGCACTCCAACACCGTCGACCAGGAACCGGGCGGCAGATACAGCGTACTGGCCTGATGATGAGCGGCGGAAAACGATGGACCGGACATTGAAAACTCTTAGGCATTTTTTGCAGGGCGGCATTATCCGACAGTCGCACCAGCCAGCCCAGCGATGATTGCTTTACGCCGTGACTGACGTCGATTTTGCCGCCGCTTCGGTGAACTCCTTCAACCAGCGCAGCACCTCCACCGGCTCCCAGCGACCTGGATCGTACAGCGCGTAGAGCAAGCCCTGGTAACCCACCACATCCAATTGTTTGTGATAGCCGGCGCGCTGGAACAACGCTTCGATCTCGGCAAAACAGGTGTTGAAATGCAGCTTATTGAACGGCGTCTTGCCTTCGGTCACCAGGCCATCCAGGCGCAGTTCCAGGACTGCCTCACGCACAACGTCCGCAGACATCCTGTTTACACTGCTTTTCAGTTGTTCGACATTGACCAAGGGGGAACACTCCAGATAGCTGTATGCACATACAGTAACCGAAGCACGCTAGTTTCGCCAACCGCCGTATCAGGAACTGACGGACGAACCGCTCAACGGAGGAAGGTCACGATCTGTTCGGCCTCAAAGGGCCATTCCAGCTCGGCACCGGTATCCAGCCTGCGCAGCACGGGGATACGCAGCGCATAATCGTCCACCCAGTCTTCACGCTCCGAAATGTCTACCAGCTCCACCAACAATCCATGTTCGACGAAAGGCATCAGCACCCCTTCTGCAACTTCACATAAATGACACCCCAGGGTGCCGAACAGCTGGCATTCAGGAAGCATGGTGGGTAGACCCAAAAAAGATAGACGGTCATTCTAGGCCCGCCCCGGGAAACCGTCGAGTCGCTGGCTCGCTCCAGGGTGTTTCGGTAAAACGCTGATGCAAATCACTGAACACAAATGCTTTTCCAGCGACGCTTGGCGCATTTTCCCCTCTACGCTGTAGGTTGTAGCCTTGAAACGGAGTTCCCCTTGTTTGCCAATCTGCTGATCATCCTTGCCTCGTCCCTGGTGGTCATCGCCTTGTTCAGGCGGCTGCGCCTGCCACCCGTGCTGGGTTATCTCTGCGTCGGGTTGGCGGTCGGGCCTACCGCGCTGGACTGGGTGAACGACAGCGAAGAATTGCCAGACCTGGCCGAGCTCGGGGTGGTGTTCCTGCTGTTCTCGCTGGGGCTGGAGTTTTCCCTGTCGAAAATGCTCGAACTGCGTCGGGTCGTGTTCGGCCTGGGCAGCCTGCAGGTGCTGTGCTCGGGAGCGGTCCTGGCGGGATTGCTGGCATTGTGTGGCGCGCCGGTGATCGCCGCGTTGCTGCTCGGCGCAGGCCTGGCGTTGTCCTCCACTGCTATCGTCAGCAAGGAATTGACCAGCCTGGGAGAGATCTTCAGCAGCCACGGCCAGAACGCCATCGGCGTGTTGTTGTTCCAGGACGTTGTCGCGGTGCTGTTGTTGACCTTGGTGCCGGTATTCGCTGGCAGCAGCGAGCACCCGTGGTACTGGGCGCTGCCCTTGACCCTGGGCAAGACCCTGGTTTTGTTCGGTGGCCTGCTGCTGACCAGTCGGCTGCTGTTGCCCAGGCTGTTCCATGAGGTGGCTGCGTCCCGGTCCGCCGAACTGTTCGTGCTGCTTGCCCTGGTAATCGTGTTGCTGACGGCGTGGCTGACCCATCTGCTCGGTTTGTCGCCGGCCCTGGGGGCTTTCCTGGCGGGCATGTTGCTGGGGGAAAGCCACTATCGGCATCAGATCGAAGCTGACATACGCCCGTTTCGCGACATCCTGCTGGGGCTGTTCTTCGTCAGCATCGGCATGCTGATCGACCTGCAGCTGTTCCTCGATGACGGCTTGTTGATCCTGGGTTTGACCCTCGGCTTGATGCTCATCAAGGGCTGCGTGGTCGCCGCCCTGGTGAAATGGCGCGGCAGCGACGGTGAAACGGCCTGGCGCAGCGGCCTGGCCCTGGCCCAAGGTGGTGAGTTCTGCTTTGCCCTGATGGCACAGATGCAGCAAAACCGCCTCATGCCCGCCGACATCAGCGGCCTGCTGCTGGCCGCGACATTCTGCTCGATGCTACTGACCCCGCTGTTGCTGCGCGCGGCACCACGCATCGCTGCGCGCCTGCATCGCAAACCCAACGAAGAAGCACAACTGGACCAGATCAGCGCACTCAATGCCGGCTTGTCGGGTCACGTAGTCATTTGCGGCTACGGTCGCGTCGGCCAGTCCATCGGGCGCTTCCTGCGCCGCGAAGGCCAGGCGTTCGTCGCCCTGGATGACGACCCGGTGATCATCCAGGAAGCCACCGTCGGGGAAAACTGCGTGCATTATGGAGATTCGCGACGAAGTGACCTGCTTGCGGCCGTTGGCTTGAGCCGCGCCAGGTTGCTGGTGATCGCGGTGGACAAGACCGACATCGCTATCACCGTGCTCAAGGCGGCTCGACAGGTCAACCACCAGATACCCATCCTGGTGCGTACCCGTGACGACAGCCAACTGGCCGAGTTGCAGGCTGCCGGGGCCAGCGAAGTGGTCCCGGAACTGTTGGAGTCGAGCCTGATGCTGGCCTCCCACGCCCTGATCATGCTGGGCCTGCCCGAGCAACAGGTCCGGCATCATGTGGATCAGGTGCGTCACGACCGTTACCGTCTGCTCCATGGCTTTTATCCCGGTAACCAGGACAAGGAGCCTTAGTGGCCTGTGTGGTTAGTTCGTTAGTGCGACGATCAGTCCTGGCTGACCGCGCCGATCTTGTGAATCGACAGGTCGGCGCCGTAATACTCTTCTTCCTGGGTCAGGCGCAGCCCCAGCACAGCCTTGATCACCCCATAGACCGCAAAGCCTCCGGCCAGGGCGACGACAACACCCAGCACCGTGCCGAACAACTGGCTGATCAGGCTGACCCCACCCAGGCCACCCAGGGCAGTCTGGCCAAAGATGCCACAGGCAATACCGCCCCAGACCCCGCACAATCCGTGCAATGGCCAGACGCCGAGCACATCGTCGATCTTCCACTTGCCCTGGGCCGCAGTGAAGCACCAGACAAACAAGGCACCGGCAATGGCACCGGTGGCCAGCGCACCGACCGGGTGCATCAGGTCGGAACCGGCACAGACGGCCACCAACCCGGCCAGCGGGCCGTTGTGCAGGAAACCTGGGTCATTGCGCCCGACAATCAATGCCGCCACGGTACCGCCCACCATGGCCATCAACGAATTGACTGCCACCAGCCCGCTCACCCCGGGCAAGGTCTGGGCGCTCATCACGTTGAAACCGAACCAGCCGACAATCAGGATCCACGAACCCAAGGCCAGGAATGGAATGCTCGAAGGCGCGAATGCCACCAGGCGACCGTCCCGGTAGCGGCCGTTACGCGGCCCCAGCAAGAGCACGGCAGCCAGCGCCAGCCAGCCGCCCATGGCATGCACCACCACGGAGCCGGCGAAGTCATGGAAACTGGCGCCGAACCGGGCTTGCAGCCAGGCTTGCAGACCCAAATTGCCGTTCCAGACCAAGCCTTCGAAAAACGGATAGACAAACGCCACGATCAGCACCGTAGCACACAACTGCGGTGCGAACCGCGCACGCTCGGCAATACCGCCGGAGATGATGGCTGGGATCGCGGCGGCAAAGGTCAGCAGGAAGAAGAACTTCACCAGGCTGTAGCCATGATCGGTACTGAGCGCCGCCGCCGGTTGCAGGAAAGTCACACCGTAGGAAATCCAATAGCCTATGAAGAAATAGGCCAGGGTCGAGACCGCGAAATCGCTGAGGATTTTCGACAGCGCATTGACTTGGTTCTTTTGTCGGACCGTTCCCACTTCAAGGAACGCAAAGCCGGCATGCATGGCCAGAACCATGACTGCGCCAAGCAGGATGAACAGCGTGTTGGAGCTGTGGACCAGACTGTCCACGGCACTTTGCATATTTTCCATGGTATTGGCAGACCTGAAAAAGTTGAAAAAAGCACCAAACCGGCTCGCTCACCCCGCAAGCGCACCAAGTTGAAACAGCTCATCTGCCGAACGCAGGCCGATGAACCGCTTTGGTGCGCAAGAACGGGAAAAACGAAATCCCGCCTGGAGGTGCTTCGCGGGTTTTGATTATTTGGGTTAAGGTTTTGCGGGCTTTCGCCCAGCTTCAGCGCACTGGCGCAGGCTGACGCACCAGTACATGGCAAAAGCCTGAGCAAAAGTTGTACCAGTCACTTGTACTGAACCTTCGCGCAAGGCTCATACTCGAACGTTTCAGACGTCACTTACGGAGATCCACCGATGGCCAGAACCCAGGCAAAGACTGCTCAAGAAATCCTGATGGAAGATTTCCAGACGCTGGTCAGCGACACGGAGCGGTTGCTCGATCACACCGCGACGCTGGCAGGCGATCAAGCCGATGCACTGCGCAGCCAGATCCACGAAACCCTCTTGCGCGCCCGCGAAACACTAAAGCTGACGGAAGATTCCATGCGTGAACGCGGCCAGGCTGCCGTGGTCGCCACCGAGGAATACGTACAGGCCAACCCTTGGCAATCGGTAGGCATTGCCGCGGGCGTTGGCTTTCTGATTGGTTTGCTGGCGACACGGCGCTGATGATGGGTATCGACGAATCCGGCTCGTCCGAAGCGGGCACCCAACCGACTGCACGCCGCCTCGGCGCGGCGTTTCTTGGCTTGTTGCACAGCCACGTCGAATTGTTCGGCATGGAGCTGCAGGAACAGAAGGCACGCACCGTCAGCCTCCTGCTGTTCGCCGGCCTGGCGCTGGTGTTCGGCTTGCTGCTGTTGGTCGGGCTTTCGGCGTTGGTACTGATCCTGGTATGGGACACCTATCGCCTGGCGGGCATTATCGGCCTGTGCCTGTTCTATCTGCTGGCGGCGCTGTTCTGCGGTCTGCGGCTCAAGGCAGCGATCTATGACGAGTCCTCCCCTTTCAACGCCACCCTCGAAGAATTGGCCAATGACCGGGAGCGCCTGCTGCCATGAGCCTGCCTGATATCCCTCAAGCCCGGACACGACAGGAAATGCGCAAGGCGCTGGTGCGTCTGCGCATGGAAATGCATCGCCAGGAAATCCGTCAGGAAACCCGCCAGTTGCTGCAACCCTTGCAGCGGGTGCGCGGCTTGACGCAAAGCTGGCACGAAGGTTTCGGCATCAAGCACGCGCCACTGTGGGGCGTGGCCGCAGTGACCTTACTCGGCTTCATCACCGGCAAACGCAGTCGCAGCGGCGGCTTGACCAGCCTGATCCGGTTGGCAACGACGCTGTTGCCGTTGATCAAGCTGGCCAAGAGTGTGCGCAAGCCCTGAGGCTCGCGCCACAGGGTTTTGTACTTGACCATCTTGCGCCCCTGCACAAGCCCTTGGACCTTGCAGGACGCCCCACGAACCGGGAAGCTAGGGCATCGACCTCATCACACGGAGTAACCGGCCTTGGATTGGCACACCCTGCTGACTCGCGAACGCCTCGGAAAACCGCTGCACAGTCCGCAAGAGCTGGGCCGCAGTCCCTTCCACAAGGACCACGACCGCATCATCTTTTCCGGCGCCTTCCGCCGTCTCGGACGCAAGACACAAGTGCATCCGGTCTCCAGCAACGACCACATCCACACACGCCTGACCCACTCCCTGGAAGTCAGTTGCGTCGGGCGTTCCCTGGGCATGCGCGTGGGAGAAACCATTCGCAGTGCCCTGCCTGACTGGTGTGAGCCCAGCGACCTGGGCATGGTCGTGCAATCGGCCTGCCTGGCCCACGACATCGGCAACCCACCGTTCGGTCATTCCGGCGAGGACGCTATTCGTTATTGGTTCCAGCAGGCCGCCGGCCGTGGTTGGCTTGATGCCATGAGCGAAGCCGAGCGCAACGACTTCCTCAACTTCGAAGGCAACGCCCAGGGATTCCGCGTCCTCACGCAGCTTGAATACCATCAGTTCGACGGCGGGACCCGGCTGACCTACGCCACCCTCGGCACCTATTTGAAATACCCCTGGACCGCCCGCCACGCCGACTCGCTGGGTTACAAGAAACACAAGTTCGGTTGCTACCAGAGCGAACTGCCGCTGTTGGAGCAGATTGCCCACAAGCTCGGCCTGCCACAGATCGAGGATCAACGCTGGGCGCGGCATCCCCTGGTGTACCTGATGGAAGCCGCCGATGACATCTGCTACGCGCTGATCGACCTGGAAGACGGCGTGGAGATGGATCTTCTGGAATACCCGCAGGTGGAGTCGCTGCTCCTGGACCTGGTGGGCGACGATCTTCCGGACACCTACCGGCAGCTTGGGCCACTGGATTCGCGGCGGCGCAAACTGGCGATCCTGCGGGGCAAGGCCATCGAACACCTGACCAACGCCGCCGCCCGGGCTTTTGTCGAACAGCAGGAAGCGCTGCTTGCCGGCACGCTGCCAGGGGATCTGGTGGAGCATATGCATGGCCCGGCAAAACGCTGCGTGTTGAATGCCAAGGACATGGCGCGGCGGAAAATTTTCCAGGACAAGCGCAAGACCCTGCATGAAATCGGCGCCTACACCACGCTGGAAATCCTGCTCAACGGATTCTGCGGAGCCGCCCTCGAACAGCACGGTGGCCGCACGCCTTCGTTCAAGAACCGTCGCATTCTCGACCTGCTGGGGAATAACGCGCCGGATCCCAACGGCCCCTTGCATGGCGCTTTCCTACGCATGATCGATTTCATCGCCGGGATGACCGACAGCTACGCCAGCGAAATGGCTCAGGAGATGACAGGCCGCACGCGCCAATAATAGGTGGGAGCGGGCTTGTTCGCGAAAGCGGCGGGTCAAGCTGCGACGATGTTGAATGAGCCTGCGCCTTCCCGAGCGAGCCCGCTTCCACAATGGCTTCATCGTACAAGTTCCACGGCATGAAACTTTCCACGCAATATTGAACAAATCCGTCACACTTGTTTGGATAAACATCCCGTCGAAAGAAATATCCTTTCACAAACGGCCAGTAACCCTCACCGTCTTATTTCAATCGCCTACTAAAAACCCGATTACATCGTAATATCTTGCCTCTTTTTTTGTAGGAAACTTCTGAAATTGAAGTTGCATGCCTGTCTCTTCGTACGGCCCGGGTGGTAAGTGGGCTAAGGTGCGCGCTTTATTCAAGTTCGCAGGGTAATTTATTCATGAACTCCGTTTTCATTGTCGACGATCATCCGGTCATCCGCCTCGCCGTTCGCATGCTTCTGGAGCATGAGGGCTATAAGGTCGTAGGAGAAACTGACAACGGCGTCGACGCGATGCAAATGGTGCGCGAATGCATGCCAGACCTGGTTATCCTGGACATCAGCATTCCCAAACTCGATGGACTGGAAATCCTGTCGCGCTTCAACGCCATGACGACTCCGCTCAAGACGCTGGTGCTCACGGCCCAGTCGCCGACGCTCTTCGGCATTCGATGCATGCAATCCGGTGCCTCTGGTTACGTTTGCAAACAAGAAGACCTCAGCGAACTTGTCAGCGCGATCAAAGCGGTATTGTCCGGCTATAACTATTTCCCCAGCCAGGCGCTGAATCCGGTGCGCCCGGATGATCCACGCAGTATCGAGCTGGACCTTTTCAAAAGTGTCAATGATCGGGAACTGATGGTGCTGCAACTTTTTGCACAGGGACGTACCAACAAGGAAATAGCCAAGGGAATGTTTCTCAGCAATAAGACCGTCAGTACTTATAAGAAACGGCTGATGCAGAAACTCAAGGTCAAGTCCCTGGTCGAGTTGATTGAAATGGCGAAGCGCAACGCGCTGGTGTGAGAAAAAAGGATGCTCAGACGCCTATCGGAATGCCTCTTGCTGATCAGCGCAGCGTTATATACGGGAGTACTCGCGGCGGCACCGGATACGCCCGAGCGATACACGCTGCTGGGTCGTTCCTCCATGACCCATACCGAGATCAAGCTCGATGATGTTCAGCGCGCCTGGCTACAGGATCGACAGAACCTGGTCCTGGGAACTTCCGCCCCGGATTACCCGCCCTTCGACCTCTCCACCAGTGGACGCGACTACGAGGGCCTGACCGCCGATTATGCCGATATCATCGCCAAGGCCACCGGCCTGCCCATCAGCGTCCTGCGCTTTGGTTCCCGCGAGGCGGCCATGGCCGCACTCATGGAGGGGCAAATCGATATGCTTGGCACCGCCAACGGTTTCGAAGCCCGCAACCCCGACATCGTGCTGTCGACGCCGTACGCCGTGGACCAACCTGTTCTCGTCACCCGAACGAATGAAAGCCGATCCCTGACCGACGATCTCGAGGGGTTGCGGCTGAGCATGGTCTATCACTACCTGCCACTACAGGAAATTGAAAAACTCTACCCCAAGGCACTCATCACCACCTACCCTTCCTACCAGAACGCCATCAACGCCGTCGCCTTCGGCCAGGCCGATGTATTTCTCGGCGATACCCTTTCCACCCATTACATGATCAACAATGGATACTTGGGCAATATCCGCATGGCCAGCTTCGGCAAGCATGAATCCCACGGGTTCGGGTTCGCCGTACGACGCAGCGATACCCGCTTGCTGGACGTCATCAACGCTACGTTGAACCAGGTCCCCATTGCCGAGCAGGCAGCCATCTCCAAGCGCTGGAGCGCAGGTAGCGACCTGTACCTCACGGACCACAGGATACAACTGACCGAACGCGAGCAACGCTGGCTGGCGAAGCATCCGGTGGTCCGGGTGGCGGTGAACGAAACGTCCGCACCCTTCACCTTCTTCGATTCTGACGGCGACTTTCGCGGCATCAGTGCCGATCTGCTGGAACTGATCCGGCTGCGCACCGGCCTGCGCCTGGACATCCAGCGCCGCCAGAACGACAGCGAAATGATTGCTGCGGTCCTGAACGATCAAGCCGACATGATCGCTGCACTGTTGCCCAGCAATGAACGACAACTCCAACTGAAATTCAGTCGCCCCTACATCACCAGTTCATTCGTCCTGCTGACCCGCAAACAGTCCGATACGCCCACGACACTCGATCAGTTCGGCCACGCAAGCCTGGCAATCGCCAAAGGCAACCCGGTCATTGAATGGTTACGCAACCAGTACCCGAGCATCCAAATCATCGAAACGGACGGCCCCTTGCGCGCCGTGGAAATGCTCGCCCATGGCCAGGTCGACGGCAGCGTGAACTCACAAGTGATGGCCAACTATTTCATCGCCTCCCACGTGTTGCGGGACAGGTTGCAAATCAGCAGCACGGTGGGCACCCAACAGGCCATGTTCGCTCTGGCCACGGCGAAAAACGCCACCGAGTTGAATGCCATTCTCGACAAGGCCCTGACCAGCATCGACCCCGACGAACTGGGCGTCATCAACAACCGTTGGCGCGGTTATGTCTCACCCTCGGAACACACCTGGCGCACCTACAACCGTCTGTTCTTCCAGATCGTCGCGGGCGTCGGCCTGTTGCTGCTGCTTTCCCTGGCGTGGAACGCCTACATGCAGCGCCAGATCAGGCAACGCCAGCGGGCGGAACTGGCCCTCAATGATCAACTCGAGTTCATGCATTCGCTGCTCAACGGCACCCCTCATCCCATCTACGTAAGGGATCGCAACGGCATCCTGCAAAGTTGCAACGACAGTTACCTGCAAGCGTTCGCCGCAAAACGCGAAGACGTCATTGGCAAGAGCCTGATGCCGGGCTCCATGAGCAACGCCTTCGAAGCGCAGGAGTACCAGGCGGACTACCAGCGCGTCATGGCCGAAGGCACCGCCCTGATCGTGGATCGTCCCCTGCACATCGGGGACAGGAAACTGACGATCTATCACTGGATCCTGCCCTACCGAAACTCCGCCGGCGAAGTGCAAGGCATCATCGGCGGCTGGATCGACATCAGTGAACGGCGCCAGCTGTTCGAGGAACTGCGCGCGTCCAAGCAACAGGCCGATGACGCCAACCGCGCCAAAAGCACGTTCCTGGCGACCATGAGCCATGAAATCCGCACCCCCATGAACGCGGTGATCGGCATGCTCGAACTGGCCCTCAAACACGCCGACAAGGGCCACGTCGACCGCTCGACCATCGAAGTCGCGTACGAGTCGGCCTCCGGCATGCTCGAGCTGATAGGCGATATCCTGGACATCGCGCGTATCGAATCAGGCCATCTGAGCCTGGCCCCCGAACGAGTCAACCTCAGGGCCCTGCTGCAATCGGTGATACGGGTATTCGAGGGCGTGGCCCGGCAGAAAAACCTGGCGTTGACGCTGCAATTCGACACTGCCGAGGGCAACCCTGACGTATTGATCGACCCGTTGCGATTCAAGCAGGTGCTGTCGAACCTGATCAGCAATGCCCTCAAATTCACCGAGCAGGGCCAGGTTCTGATCAAGGTCCGGCTGTCTCCAACCGACCGGGACGACGTGCTGCAAATGCACCTGGAGGTCAACGACAGCGGCATCGGCATCAGCCCGGCGGACCTGCAACGTTTGTTCGAGCCTTTTGCCCAGGTCGACAATAGCGGCCGGATGGCCCGTACGGGTGCGGGACTGGGGCTGGTGATCAGTCGCAACCTGTGCCGGATGATGGGCGGCAGCCTGCACATGAACAGCCAGCCCGGCACCGGAACCCAGGTCCGGATCTGCCTGCACCTGAACATCCTGGCGCCGACAAACGCTTGCGCTGCGCTTGAGCCGGCCATCGAAACGGCCGAAGCCGCCTTGAATGTGCTGGTCGTGGACGATCATCCGGCCAACCGCCTGCTGATGTCGCAGCAACTGGAGTATCTGGGTCACCACTACCAGGTCGCCTACGA
This sequence comes from Pseudomonas sp. FP2300, assembly GCF_030687595.1. Classification (NCBI taxonomy): domain Bacteria; kingdom Pseudomonadati; phylum Pseudomonadota; class Gammaproteobacteria; order Pseudomonadales; family Pseudomonadaceae; genus Pseudomonas; species Pseudomonas sp. FP2300. The sequence goes on along the minus strand of NZ_CP117440.1, from coordinate 1,963,005 downwards.
TGGTGCGCATGGGCTCAAGGTTTGGCGGGATGGGCATTTCGATCTGGTCATCGCCGATTGCAACATGCCCATCATGAGCGGCTACGATCTGGCCCGGTCGATTCGTCGCAGCGAGTCCGAGCAGCAACGGCCGCCCTGCACCGTCCTGGGCTTCACGGCCAATGCCCAACCGGAGGAAAAACAACGCTGCCAGGACGCTGGAATGGACGATTGCCTGTTCAAGCCGATCAGCCTGAGCGCCTTGAGCCAATGGATCAAGACGGTCAAACCCGCCGGCCACCCCGCGATTTTCAGCGTACAAAGCCTACAGGCATTGACTGGCGGCGACCCTTCGTCCAACCGGCGCCTGTTGGCCGAACTGCTCAGTAGCAGCCGCTCGGACCGCCAGGAATTGCTGGGCGTCGCCCACGGCACAAACCGGCAAGCATTGACTGAAACGGCACACAAGATAAAAGGCGTCGCCCGCATCGTCCAGGCGACCTCGCTGATCCAGCGGTGCGAGGCTTTGGAACAGGCTTGTCAGCAGGCACAGGCGCCTGAGCGAATCAGCGCTTGCGCCGACGCCCTCGACCGCGCCATGAGCGAACTGGAGCGGGCCCTGGAAACGGAGATCGCCAAGGCAAAATAATCCAGCGTTTACTATGCTGTTCGCTCAGCAGTGCGTACATGGGGGGGTTCTCGATCGGTTTCCCTTGCACGCGCAAACACCCATCGAGAACGCCCCCCGACACTTGGAGTGACTGCAATGCCCAGCGCACCGCGTCCGAAAAAACGCCGGTTCCCCCTGCACGTCCACATCAGCGTGATGTTTACCCTGCTTTTGCTGCTGACCGGGGTGGTGCTGGGTATTTTCAATTACCGGCAAACCACGCAAATCATCCTCTCCAGCAGTGAAAAACTGTTCAACCGCATTGAACAGGATGTGCGCCTGGATTTGTACGACACCTACGAACCGATCCGCCATCTGCTGAGCCTGCTGGCCGACTACCCGGCGACGCGCACGCCGCAGATGGCGCAACGCCTGGCCCTGCTCGTGCCCTTCAGCCAGGCACTGCGGGATAACCCGAACCTGGCGTCGTTGTACCTGGGCGATCGTCACGGCAACTTCCTGATGGTCCGGCCATTGCGCACCGCTGCCCTCAAAGCCGCCCTGCAGGCACCGGCCGAGGCGGCCTACCAGGTCTGGACCGTGGAACGGACAACCGAGCAGGCGCCGATACTCGCCCAATCACTGTTTTACGATGAAACCCTGACGCTCATCGAACGCCGGGACATTACCGGTGAAACCTACGACCCACGCAACCGCGGCTGGTTTCGCAGCGCCGTCGGCAGCACTGAGCAGATCACCACCGAGCCCTACGTTTTTTTCTCCATCCATAACGTCGGCACCACCCTCGCCCGGCGCAGCGGCGAACAGGCTGTCATTGGCGCCGACCTGACCCTGGCGGCCTTGTCCCAAACCCTGGCCAAGCACAAGGTGACCAGCGGCACCGAAATCGTCTTGCTCGACCCCAAGGGCAACGCAGTGGGTTATCCCGACAGCAGCCGGCTGCTCGTCGATGCCCAGTCGGCACGCCTGATCAAGGCTCGCGACCTCAGCCCCGCGATCGCCGCTGCGCTCGATGACAACACCGATGCGACGCGCCTGGAGGCGGCCGGACGCCAGTGGATCGTTTCTCGCAGCCATATGCAGGAAGGCGGGCCCCACGGCCTGGAACTGGCATTGCTGGTCCCTGAGGATGAGCTGCTGGCCAATGCCTATCGCATGCGCTGGCAAGGCGCGCTCATCACCCTCGCCACCTTGCTGCTGTGCCTGCCGCTGGGCTGGCTGACGTCCAGAATCCTGGTCAAGCCCTTGCGCGAACTGGTGCAGGAGGCCGATGCCATTCGCAGCTTTGATTTCAACTATCCGGTGTCCCGTCGTTCCCCGGTGCTGGAGGTCGATCAATTGAGCGTATCGATGGCGCGCATGAAAGAGACCTTGGCAAGTTTCTTTGAAATCACCGCCAGCCTGCGCGCCGAAACCCGCTTCGTCCCATTGCTGGAGCGGGTGTTATTTGAAACCGTGAAAATCGGCCAGGCCCAGGCCGGTCTGATCTACCTGCGCGAGAACGACGACAATCGGGTCAAGCCACATGGGCTGGTGATCGACGGCGCACCTCGGGATCTCGATGACTTCAAACTGCGCGGTCATGAGTTGCAAGCGGGCGACAGCCCTCAATGGCTCCAGCAACTGGCCGTCTCGGAAAATTTCGTGACATCCCTGGGCTTCGAGCAGGCGGGCGACTTGCAGGGCGTCCTGCGGGAACTGGACTCGCCGCGGGTCCACCTGATCGGTATCCGTCTGCGCAATCGGCACCAGGAAACCGTCGGCGTACTGGTATTGCTGATCACCGACAGTGGCACCGAAGCCGACCTGGAAAAACTGCAGCCCGACCGCATCGCCTTCCTGCAGGCCGTATCCGGTGCCGCCACCGTGAGCATCGAGAGCCAGCGCCTGCAAGCCAGGCAAAAGCAATTGCTGGACGCATTCATCCAATTGCTGGCCGGCGCGATCGATGCCAAGAGTCCCTATACCGGCGGCCATTGCCAGCGGGTGCCGGTGCTGACCCTGATGCTCGCCCAGGCCGCCGCCGCCAGCCAGGCACCGGCATTCGACACCTATCAGCCAACGGAAGATGAATGGGAAGCCCTGCACATCGCCGCCTGGCTGCACGATTGCGGCAAGGTCACTACCCCCGAATACGTCGTCGACAAAGCCACCAAGCTGGAAACCCTGAACGACCGGATCCACGAGATACGCACCCGTTTCGAAGTGCTCAAGCGCGATGCCTGGGTCGATTACTGGCAGGCCGTGGCAAGCGGCGGCGAGGCCTCATCCCTGGCGCAACGGCGCGACGCGACATTGGCGGCCCTGGATGACGACTTTGCCTTCGTCGCCCATTGCAACCAAGGCAGCGAAGCCATGGCCGAGGCAGACCTGCAACGCTTGCAACAGATTGCCCAACGCCCCTGGACCCGGACCCTCGACGATCGCCTGGGGGTTTCCTGGGAAGAGAACCGTCGCCAGGCCCGCACGCCCAAGCCGACACTACCAGTCACTGAGCCGCTGTTGGCGGACAAGCCCGAGCACCTGTTCGAGCGCCACGCGAGCGAACTGATCCCGGCGGACAATCCGTGGGGCTTCCAGCTCGACGTACCGGCCTGGAAATACAACCGCGGCGAACTCTACAACCTGAGCATCACCCGAGGCACGCTGACCCGCGAGGAGCGCTACGTCATCAACCATCACATGGTGCAGACGATCCTGATGCTCAGCCAGTTGCCCTTCCCCAGCCACCTGGAAAACGTGGCGGAGATAGCCGGCGGTCATCACGAGAAAATGGATGGCAGCGGTTATCCCAAGCGCCTCAAACGCGAAGAGATGAGCCTGCCGGCACGCATGATGGCCATTGCCGATATTTTCGAAGCGCTGACGGCGGCCGACCGCCCCTACAAGAAAGCGAAGAAACTGAGCGAAGCCCTGGGCATCATGGCCACCATGTGCCGTGACGCCCATATCGATCCCGAACTGTTCGGGCTCTTCATCGATGAAAAGGTCTACCTGAGCTACGCCAATCAGTTCCTCGACCCGCACCAGATCGATGAAGTCGACCCCGATGCCCTGCTGGTCAAGGCCGGGCTGAAGGCATGATCAGCAATCCGTCAGGCGCAGGAATATCGCAGCCAACGCTTCAATGCCAGCCTGGTCATGTTCGGTAAAGCGCGCCAGTTTCGGGCTGTCCAGGTCCAGCACGCCAATCAGGCGCCCGTCCTTGACCAACGGCACCACCAGCTCGCTGTTCGACGCACTGTCGCAGGCGATGTGCCCGGCGAAGGCATGGACATCTTCGACGCGCTGAGTCTGCCGGGTCGCTGCCGCCGTGCCACACACGCCGCGGCCAAAGGGAATCCGCACGCAGGCGATCTGGCCCTGGAACGGCCCCAGGACCAGCTCTTCGTTGCGATTGAGGTAGAAACCGGCCCAGTTCAGGTCGTCCAGCTGACTGGACAGGAAAGCCGAGAACTGCGCCGCGTTGGCGATGAAGTCACGCTCATCGGCCAGCAAGGATTCCAGCTGTGCCGATAACAACGCGTAGCCGTCCAGGCCAACTCCGGTGCCCTTCAAATCGATCATGCCTTGTGCTCCAACAATTTCAGGCCTACCCAATAACGGGCAAACTGGTAGGCGCAACGTCCGTTGCGGTTGCCGCGACCGGTTGCCCAACGCACCGCCAGCACATCCAGCGCTTCGTCGCGCTGCCAGGCCAGCCCGGCCTTGGTCGCCAGTTCGCCGATCCAGTGCTCCACCACGTTGAGGAAATGCTCCTGGGTAAAGGGATAAAACGACAGCCACAAGCCAAAGCGGTCGGACAAGGCGATCTTGTCCTCCACCGCTTCGCTGGGGTGAAGTTCGCCGTCGACCCGTTTCCAGTTCTCGTTGTCGCTTTCCTTTTCCGGCACCAGGTGCCGACGGTTGGAGGTGGCATACAACAGCACGTTGTCCGGTGCCTGCTCCAGGGATCCATCCAACACGCTCTTGAGCACCCGGTAATCGCCCTCACCGGATTCGAACGACAGGTCATCACAGAACAATACGAAACGCTGTGGCAGTTTCGCAACCTGCTCGACCACCCGGGGCAGATCGGCCAGGTGATCGCGTTCGATCTCGATCAACCGCAGGCCTTGCTGGGCATGTTCGGCCAACAGGGCACGCACCAGGGAAGACTTGCCGGTGCCACGCGAGCCCCAGAGCAAGGCATGGTTGGCGGGCATGCCATCGAGGAACTGCCGCGTGTTGCGGCCCAGTTGTTCGACCTGGCGGTCCACGCCGATCAGGTCCGACAGGCGCATGTCGAGGCTGACCTGCAGCGGCAGCAGATAGCCGCTACGTCCATCACGCTGCCAGCGGGCGGCCAGGGTCTGGGTCCAATCGATGGCGGGCCGGGGCGCCGGCAGCAAAGGCTCGATCCGGGCCAGCACGGCATCGGCACGCTCAAGAAAAGCATTCAATCGCGAGTCCACGTCTTTTCCTCGGACAGGTTCACAGTAATGATGGCGCTCGGGCTACGAAACGCCGTAGCCAATGGCGGGTCTACTTCACACAATACACACCGGCTGCACCGGTATTCAGAGATGATCAGCTATGCTTGACCGGCGAAGGGAAACGTAAGTGGTTCATCACTCAATGGACATCAGATTCACCCAACGGCTTTCCTATAAGCAGGCCCGCCTGACCGTCCTGGTGGGCTTCGTGTTGGGCACCTTGCTCAGCCTGATGCAGATCGGCATCGATTATGCCAGTGAAGACGCGTCGATCAACCGTGAAATCCTCTCGCTGCTGGAAATCAGCCACAACCCGGCTTCGCGCATCGCCTACAACATCGACGCCGAGCTCGCCCAGGAACTGTCCATGGGCCTGTTGCGCTCACCGGCCATCATCGGGGCCGAGCTGATCGACAATAACAATACGGTGCTGGCCAGCGTCAAGCGGCCCGAGCTGCAAAGCAGCTATCGGTTCATCAGTGACTTCCTGTTCGGCGCCCAGCGGCAGTTCGAGGACCGGCTCTACCTGGACCACCTGCCCGGAGAATCCCTGGGCATGCTGCGACTGGACGTCGACACCTATGCGTTCGGCAGTCGTTTCCTGCGCCGTGCCGAGGTCACCTTGCTCAATGGCTTCGCCCGCAGCCTGATCCTGACCGGCCTGTTGCTGGCGCTGTTCTACGTGATGCTGACCAAGCCCCTGGTGCGGGTCATCCGCGAACTGAGCAGCCGCGACCCGAGCAGCAGCGAACAGAACCGCCTGGAATGCCCTTCCGGCCACCAGTCCGATGAGATCGGCGTGCTGGTGTCCGTCGCCAACCAGCAGTTCGAAAATATCTCCACCGAAATCCAGCAACGACGCACGGCCGAAAATCGCCTCACTGAATACCTGGCGCAACTGGAAAACATCGTCTCGGCCCGCACCGCCGAACTCAAGGCCATCAATGCCCGCCTCAGCCAGTCCAACGAGGAGCTGGAGGTGGCCCGGCGCACCGCCCTGGACATGGCCGAAGCCCGCTCCGTGTTCCTCGCTAACATGAGCCACGAGATCCGCACACCGCTCAACGGCCTGCTGGGAATGATCGCCCTGTCCCTGGACGGCCCCCTGACGGCCGAACAACAGCAGCAGCTATCGATTGCCCATGACTCGGGCAAGGTATTGGTCGAACTGCTCAACGACATCCTCGACCTGTCGAAATTCGACGCCGGCCAACTGGAGCTCGAACGCATTCCGTTCGACCTCGGCTCCCTGGTGGAGGACACCGCCAACCTGCTTTCCCAGAACGCGGCCCCCAGTGTCGAACTGGCCTGCCTGATCGACCCGCAGTTCCCGGCGCAGGTATTGGGCGACCCGACCCGGGTGCGCCAGATCGTCAGCAACCTGTTGTCCAACGCACTGAAATTCACGCGCTTCGGCCGGGTCGACGTGAAGTTGAGCCATTACGAAGGCGGCGTGCGAATCGAGGTCTGCGACACGGGCATCGGCATCCCCCAGGAAGCCCAGGCAAGAATCCTGCAGCCGTTCACCCAGGCTGGCGCCGGGATTACCCGCCAATTCGGTGGCACCGGGCTGGGCCTGGCACTGACCTACAACCTCTGCGAAGCCATGCAGGGCCGGTTGACGATCAGTTCCGAAGCCGGCTTTGGCAGTCAGTTCTGTGCCGACCTGCCCCTACCTTGCCATCTCCCTGCGCCGCCGGTCGAACCGTTGCACGGCAACGTCGTCGCCATCACCGCCAGCAGCAGCGGGCTGGCCGAGTTGCTGGGCATGCTGTTGCCGGGATGGGGACTGGATTATGTACAACGCTCCATCGACGACGGGTTGCTGGGGCTCACGCCCGACGTGCTGATTACCGACTGCCCGGAATGCCTGTTCAACCTGCGGCCCACCTTTGACGCACCGATCCTGCTGGTGACCGCCTATGGCAGTTTCATGCCCGGCGAAGAAGCCGCCGCCCTCGCGCCGCTGATCCAACAGGCCCGGCCACTGGCGCGCCATGCGCTGTACCAGATTCTGCGGCGTGCCATGCAGAGCGAGGCGACCATCATCAATGACGCACAGATCGAAGCCCTGGCGCCGTCCTTGCGTGGACGGGTGCTGCTGGTGGAAGACAACCCGGTCAATCAACTGGTGGCCAAGGGGATGCTGGTGAAACTGGGCTGCGAAGTCACCGTCGCGGCCCACGGCGCCGAAGCCCTGGCTCAACTGGAACAGCGGGTTTTCGACCTGGTGTTGATGGACTGCAACATGCCGGTGATGGATGGCTACGAAGCCAGCCGGCAGATCCGCCGCAGCGGGCGCTGGTCGGACCTGCCGATTGTTGCCCTGACAGCCAATGCGATGCCCGAGGAACGTGAGCGCTGCCGCGCGGCCGGCATGAACGACTACCTGTCCAAGCCGTTCCGCCGCGAAGAGCTGGCGGCGGTGCTGGACCAGTGGGTGCCCACTACGTCAGCGCTTTGATCTGGCCCAGCAGGTGATCCAGACCATCTCGCAACGTCCCCAGGCGGTCCAGGTCGATACCGCTGTCGCACAACAACCGGGCCTTGAGCGGGCCAACCTGTTCACGCAGGGCTCGCCCGGCAGTCGACAGGCTCAAGTGCACCTCCCGCTCGTCCAGGGCCGAACGCTGGCGCTGGACCAGATCCAGCTGTTCCAGGCGCTTGAGCAGCGGCGTCAGCGTGCCGGAATCCAACAGCAAACGCTCCCCCAGGGCCTTGACCGTTGGTTGTTGCGGGGCGGTGTCCTGCCATTCCCACAACACCAGCATCGCCAGGTATTGCGGATAGGTCAGGCCGAGTTGATCGAGCATGGGTTTGTAGCCACGGATCACCGCGCGCGAAGCGGCGTACAGCTTGAAGCACAACTGGCTGTCGAGCTTCAGCGAATCGACTGACAGGTCATTCATTTGAGCAGCGCTTCGATCTCACCGGTCAAATCCTCGGGCTTGGTGGTCGGGGCAAAACGCTTGACCACCTGACCGTCCTTGCCGATCAGGAACTTGGTGAAATTCCACTTGATGCCTTTGGACCCCAGCACGCCGGGCGCCCGCTGTTTAAGCTGGACGAACAGAGGATGAGCGTTGGCACCGTTGACTTCTATTTTCTTGAACAGCGGAAAACTCACGCCGAAGTTCAGTTCGCAGAACTCGGTGATCGCCCCCTCGTTGCCTGGCTCCTGCTTGCCGAACTGATTGCAGGGAAAGCCCAACACCACCAGGCCCTGGTCCTTGTAGGTCTGCCACAACGCCTCGAGGCCCTTGTATTGCGGGGTGAATCCGCACTGGCTGGCGGTGTTGACGACAAGCACAGCCTTGCCGGCGAAATCGGCAAGGGTCTTTTGCTCACCCTTGATGGTGGTACAGGGGATGCTCAGCAGGTTGTCGCTCATGGCAAGGCTCCGAAAATGTATGGGATAGGCGGCGAAGATAGCGAACGATTCAATTGTGTGCAATTTAATTGTCCGAAACCATGACTTCAGCCCTCCGAGCTTTTGTGGCGAGGGAGCTTGCTCCCGCTCGGCGGCGCAGCCGTCGTAAAACCGGCCGACGCGGTCTGCCAGGAGAACTATGCCAGGCCGTTTTGGGGCGGCTGTGCCGCCCAGCGGGAGCAAGCTCCCTCGCCACAGGAGGATTGTGGTGAACAGTCCCTACCGAGGCACGAGATCCAGGCACACCGAGTTGATGCAGTACCGCAGCCCCGTCGGCGGCGGACCGTCGGGGAAGACGTGGCCCAAGTGGGCATCACATTTGGCACAGACCACCTCGGTACGGATCATGCCGTGGCTGACGTCCCGCACCTCAACCACCGCGCTGCCTTCGATCGGCGCGTAGAAACTCGGCCAGCCGCAGCCAGAGTCAAATTTGGTCCGCGAATCGAACAACGGTTCATTGCAGCAGATGCAGTGGTACACACCGTCGGTCCTGGTGGCGTTGTACTTACCGGAGAACGGTCGTTCGGTGCCCTTCAACCGACAGACGTTGTACTGCTCCGGGTCGAGCATGGCGCGCCATTCTTCAAGGGTTTTCTGCAACTTTTCCATCGTCCTACCTCGGCAATTGAAAAAGCCCGATCCGATGCTTTTCCGCAGATCGGGCGGCACGTATGATTGCGCCTCGTCAGACGCCAGTCTGGCAGTCACGTCATGCGCATTCAAACGGATTGTGGCGCCTATTACCGCGTCAGGCCTGGGCACAGACGCAGGATCCCCAGTACGGTAGTTCATACGCCGCCTGGATCGTTCATTTTCGGGAACACATCGCCATGCAGGTCAGCAAATCGAACAAGCTCGCCAACGTCTGCTACGACATTCGCGGCCCGGTGCTCAAGCACGCCAAACGCCTGGAAGAGGAAGGCCATCGCATCCTCAAGCTGAACATCGGCAACCCGGCGCCCTTTGGTTTCGAAGCGCCCGATGAAATTCTCCAGGACGTCATCCGCAACCTGCCGACGGCCCAGGGCTACAGCGACTCCAAGGGCCTGTTCAGTGCCCGTAAGGCCGTGATGCAGTACTACCAGCAGAAGCAGGTCGAAGGGATCGGCATCGAGGACATCTACCTGGGCAACGGCGTGTCCGAGCTGATCGTGATGTCCATGCAGGCGCTGCTCAACAACGGCGACGAAGTGCTGGTGCCGGCGCCGGACTATCCGCTGTGGACCGCTGCCGTGAGCCTGTCCGGTGGCAACCCGGTGCATTACCTGTGCGACGAACAGGCCAACTGGTTCCCCGACCTGGCGGACATCAAGGCCAAGATCACGCCCAATACCAAGGCACTGGTGATCATCAACCCGAACAACCCGACCGGCGCCGTGTATTCCAGGGAAGTGCTGCTGGACATGCTGGAACTGGCCCGCCAGCACAACCTGGTGGTGTTCTCCGACGAGATCTACGACAAGATCCTCTACGACGATGCCGTGCATGTCTGCACCGCGTCCCTGGCGCCGGACCTGCTGTGCCTGACTTTCAACGGCCTGTCCAAATCCTATCGGGTCGCCGGTTTCCGCTCCGGCTGGATCGCTATCTCCGGGCCCAAGCACCACGCCCAGAGCTACATCGAAGGCATCGACATGCTGGCCAACATGCGCCTGTGCGCCAACGTGCCGAGCCAGCATGCGATCCAGACGGCGCTGGGCGGCTACCAGAGCATCAACGACCTGGTCCTGCCCCAGGGCCGGCTGCTGGAACAGCGCAATCGCACCTGGGAATTGCTCAACGACATTCCTGGCGTCAGTTGCGTCAAGCCGATGGGCGCGCTGTATGCCTTCCCACGGATCGACCCGAAGGTCTGCCCGATCCACAACGATGAAAAATTCGTCCTCGACCTGCTGCTGTCCGAAAAGCTGCTGGTGGTCCAGGGAACGGCGTTCAACTGGCCGTGGCCGGACCACTTCCGCGTCGTGACCCTGCCGCGGGTCGATGACCTCGACCAGGCCATTGGCCGGATCGGCAACTTCCTCAAGTCCTACCGTCAATAAGCCAGGCAGCGTGCGGGGAGTCCTCGCCTCGCACGCTGTTTGATTCAGCAACATATCCGTTCTGCCGACTCCGCCAGGCCTTCTACACTAGGGACTGGAGAGCCAACGGGCACCCCGGCTCAACGTTCACGGGGTGCAGGCGCCGTATTTCTTTTCCCCAGTCACTTTCAGAAAAGTCTTTCAAACATTTAGGACAGCTGTAGGACACAGTTTGAAATAGTCGGTGAGTTGAATAGCCTGCGGCAGCACCTTATATACCCCGCATAACGCTACATCTTTAGCACGAGGAGATTTCCACAACCATGATGCGCATCCTGCTGTTCTTGGCCACTAACCTGGCGGTCGTGCTGATTGCCAGCATCACCCTGAGCCTCTTCGGCTTCAACGGGTTCATGGCGGCCAACGGGGTTGACCTCAACCTCAATCAGCTGCTGATTTTCTGTGCGGTGTTCGGTTTCGCCGGTTCCCTGTTCTCGCTGTTCATCTCCAAGTGGATGGCGAAGATGAGCACCAGCACCCAGATCATCAGCCAGCCGCGCACTCGCCACGAGCAATGGCTGCTGCAAACCGTCGAGCAGTTGTCCCGCGAAGCCGGTATCAAGATGCCGGAAGTCGGTATCTTCCCGGCCTACGAGGCCAACGCCTTCGCCACCGGCTGGAACAAGAACGACGCCCTGGTCGCCGTCAGCCAGGGTTTGCTCGAGCGGTTCTCGCCCGATGAAGTCAAGGCCGTGCTGGCCCACGAGATCGGCCACGTCGCCAACGGCGACATGGTGACTCTGGCGCTGATCCAGGGCGTGGTGAACACCTTCGTGATGTTCTTCGCCCGCATCATCGGCAACTTCGTCGACAAGGTGATCTTCAAGAACGAAGAGGGCCAAGGCATCGCCTACTACGTGGCGACCATCTTCGCCGAGTTGGTACTGGGCATCCTCGCCAGCGCCATCGTCATGTGGTTCTCGCGCAAGCGCGAGTTCCGCGCCGACGACGCCGGTGCACGCCTGGCTGGTACCAGCGCCATGATCGGTGCCCTGCAACGCCTGCGCGCCGAGCAAGGCTTGCCGGTGCACATGCCCGACACCCTGAATGCCTTTGGCATCAACGGTGGCATCAAGCAGGGCCTGGCGCGCATGTTCATGAGCCACCCGCCGCTGGAAGAGCGTATCGACGCACTGCGTCGTCGCGGCTGACTGAAGCCTCAAGAGAAAGCCCGCAGCGATGCGGGCTTTTTTTGTCTGCTGGTTTAGGCACGCCAGCACAAACACTCACTTCAACGACTGGAAATCCGATACACCCGCTCATCCAGCCGCTTCACTCCAGCCTGCAAGAACTTCCAGCTTTCCCCCAGCACATCCTGTTCCTGCAAGACCTCCAGCCGCCAGACATTTCCCAGCAGCCGCAGCACCTCATCATTTCCTACGGAGAAAGGTGGGCCAGGCATTTCATCCTGGTTGTAATCCAGGGTAATCAGCAATCCCACGCACGCGGGCATGATTTTCTGCAAATGAACCGCATACCGCTCTCGCATCGCCACCGGCAAGGCAATCAACGCAGCACGGTCGTACAACGCCGCGCAATCGGCCACATCTGCAGCACTCAAGGCAAAGAAATCACCACAGCGGATTTCGACACCCTCGGCACGGAAGACCTTGAACGCGCCCTCCTCACTTACGCTCGGCTCAAGCTGACGCTCAAGAAAAAAATCAGTGGCGGCTTTTTCCGACAACTCCACGCCAAGCACTGAGTACCCCTGATGGGCAAGCCACAACAGATCCAGGCTTTTCCCACACAACGGCACCAGCACTCGACTACCCTGCGCCAGACCTAGTTGCGGCCAGAAACGTTGCAGGTAGGGGTTCACTTCCGGCAGGTGAAAACCAATCTGGTTCGATGACCAGCGCTTGTGCCAAAACTCGGGCTCCATGATTCACTCCAAAAAACTCGATCAAAACGGGCTAAAACTTATATTAGATTTAGATCATTGACCTGACGGAAGATGATCACATCTTAACGCTCAGGAGCCCCTTCATGCTGCCCAGCCTGTTTATCTCCCATGGCTCACCCATGCTCGCTCTGGAACCCGGCGACAGCGGTCCGGCATTGGCTCGCCTGGCCGCTCAATTGCCCAAGCCCAAGGCCATCGTCATCGTATCCGCCCACTGGGAAAGCAATGAACTGTTGGTCAGTGCCAATCCGCAGCCGCGCACCTGGCACGACTTCGGCGGCTTTCCACCGGCGCTGTATGAGGTGCAGTACCCCGCGCCTGGTGATCCTCAACTGGCGACGCAAGTGGCAGACATGCTCAATGCCGCGCACCTGCCGGCACGCCTCGACCCTCAACGGCCCTCCGACCATGGCGTCTGGGTGCCATTGTCGTTGATGTACCCGGAGGCCGACATTCCGGTGGTGCAGGTTTCCCTGCCCAGCCGCCAAGGGCCGGCATTGCAGACACAGGTCGGCCAAGCCCTGGCGAGCCTGCGCCAGCAAGACATCCTGTTGATCGGCTCCGGCAGCATCACCCATAACCTGCGCGACCTGGACTGGAACGCTGGCCCCGACAGTATCGAGCCTTGGGCCAAGGCCTTTCGTGATTGGATAGTCGAGAAGTTGGCGACCGACGATGAGACCGCGCTGCACGACTACCGGCGCCAAGCACCGAACGCCGTGCGCAGCCACCCCAGCGACGAGCATTTGTTGCCGCTGTATTTCGCCCGGGGTGCGGGTGGGGAGTTCAGCGTTGCCCATCAAGGCTTCACGATGGGGACGTTGGGGATGGATATCTATCGGTTTGACTGACAGATAGACCGGGTCGCTCCAATCGCGAGCAGGCTCGCTCCCACATTGGATTTTCGGCGTTCACAAAACCCCTGTGGGAGCGAGCCTGCTCGCGATTGGCGTCCACACCACTCTCCTGAAGGCACGCCAAACAACAGACAAAAAAATCCCCGAACCAGTCGGGGATTTTTCATGTTCGATCAATCAGCCCAAGAGCCGATCAATCTTCGCGATAGCGGCGCAGCTTGAGCTGCTTGCCGGCCACGCGGGTGTCTTTCAGCTTGGTCAGCAACTTCTCCAGACCATCTTCCGGCAGCTCGACCAGGCTGAAGCTGTCACGCACCTGGATGCGGCCGATGGCTTCGCGGGCCAGGCCGCCTTCGTTGAGGATGGCACCCAGCAGGTTCTTGGCCGCGATGCCGTCACGGGCACCCAGCGCGGTACGGCAGCGAGCACGACCTTCGGCCAGCGGGATCGGGGCACGACGCTCGCGATCACCACGGTCCGGACGATCACCGGTGCGCTCAGGACGATCGCCACGCGGGGCGCTGTTCGGCACCAGGGGACGTTCCTTCTCGATTGCAGCCAGGTTCAGCGCTTGGCCGTTGGTGGCCTTGCGCAGCAGTGCGGCGGCCAGTGCGCGCGGGGTGCAACCGATGTCGGCGGTCAGGCGATCGAGCAGATCACCGTGGGTCGATTCGGCGTCAGCCACCAGTGGCGACAGGCTGTTGGTCAGTTTCTTGATGCGGGCATCGAGAACAGCCTGAGCGTCCGGCAGGCGAACTTCAGCGACTTTCTGACCAGTCACACGCTCGATCACTTGCAGCATGCGGCGCTCGCGCGGGGTAACCAGCAGCAGCGCGCGGCCTTCGCGACCGGCACGGCCGGTACGGCCGATACGGTGAACGTAGGATTCCGGGTCGTACGGCATGTCCACGTTGAACACGTGGGTGATGCGCGGAACGTCCAGGCCACGGGCCGCGACGTCGGTCGCGACCACGATGTCCAGGCGGCCATCCTTGAGGGAGTCGATCACGCGCTCACGCTGGTTCTGGGCAATGTCACCATTCAGCGCAGCGGCTTTGTAGCCTTTGGCTTCCAGGGCGCTGGCCAGGTCCAGGGTCGCTTGCTTGGTGCGCACGAACATGATCAGGGCGTCGAAGTCTTCCACTTCCAGCAAGCTGAGAACGGCGGAAGTCTTCTGGTCAGCGTGAACCAGCAGGTGAGCCTGCTCGATCGCGGTAACGGTCTGGGTCTTGGTCTGGATCTTCACGTGCTGCGGATCGCGCAGGTGGCGCTCGGCAATGGCACGGATCGATTGCGGCAGGGTGGCCGAGAACAATACGGTCTGACGGGTAGCCGGCAGGGCCTTGAAGATGACTTCCAGGTCGTCCATGAAACCCAGCTTGAGCATTTCGTCGGCTTCGTCCAGAACCAGGTGGTTCACGGTGGCCAGGACTTTTTCGTCACGACGCAGGTGATCGCACAGACGACCCGGAGTGGCGACAACGATCTGCGCACCATTACGGATGGCTTTCAGTTGTGGGCCCATCGGCGCACCGCCGTAGACGGCCACAACGGTAACGCCAGGCATCTGCTTGGAATAGGTTTCGAAAGCGGTTGCTACTTGCAGCGCCAACTCACGAGTTGGCGCCAGGATCAGGGCTTGCGGTTCGCGCTTTGCAGGATCGATGCGATGCAGGATCGGCAGGGCGAACGCAGCGGTTTTACCCGTACCGGTTTGCGCCTGGCCAATCATGTCGTGGCCGGCCATGATGATCGGGATCGATTGCTGCTGAATAGCCGAAGGTTCTTCGTAGCCGGTCGCAGTGACGGCGGCAAGAATGTTCGGGTTGAGATTAAAAGCGGCGAAGCCGCCGGTTTCCTGGGTCATGGGTCTGCCTCTAAGTGCATCCGCAAAGACCCATGCTCCAAAGCTGCGCGTGCCGTGTTGAGACTCAAGAGTCGCCCTGGCTGCTTTGTCGGCGGGGATTTGCGAAAACGAATGAATGGAAAAAGAACGTCGTGGAAGCATCCGTTGTGCGGACATGCAACCGAAGCTGACTTCGGGGAATTGCGCTACCTTGACGCGGCCCGGCTAAAGGCCGGCGCGCACTATACCGGAATTCGCCCGAAAAGGGAGCTTTTTTTATCGCCAGACCCCGTTATGGGGCTCTCTGCCACGGGCCCTGGGATTAACGGTACAACCGTTTGTTTTGCGAAGGCTCGGCGTTGCGGGGGTGGGGTGCTAAAACGGTTCATCTTTCCCCTGTGGGAGCAAAGCTCGCTCGCGATGAACACAACTCAGCACTCTCGGGAATTGCAGTGCCTGTATCGCGAGCAAGCTTTGCTCCCACAGGGTTTATCACACCTGGCATGTATCACGTTGCCGGACGGATGGCCTTGATCAACGACTGCAACGAATAACCCAGCCTCGGCGCCAGCCCTTCGGCCCTGGCGACCAGTCCTTGCATGTCCAGCTCCTGGTCCAGGTCCGCCGGCACGATCAGGATCACATTGCCCTCCTTCACCGGCAGTTCCCAGTAATGCCGGTGGTACAAACCGCGCAACAGCGCCGCACCCAATGGCTTGCCGTCATCGGTGGCCCACTGGTTAATCACCAGCCAGCCGCCCGGATTGAGGCGCTTCTGGCAGTTTTCCAGGAACCCCCAGGCCAGATGCCCGACACCTGGGCCGACATCGGTATAGAGGTCGACGAAAATCAGGTCCGCCGGCTCCGCCGTTTCAAGCAATTCCAGGGCATCGCCAACGCGGATGTACAGTCGCGGATCGTCATCCAGCCCCAGGTATTCGATGGCCAGACGCGGCACGTCAGGGCGCAGTTCAATGGCTTCGACATCTTCCAGCGGCAGGAACTTGAGGCAGGCCTGGGTCAGCGTACCGGCGCCCAGCCCCAGGAACAGCGCGCTCTCCGGCTGCTCGTGGCATAACGCACCGATGAGCATGGCGCGGGTGTAGTCGTATTCGAGCCAGCTCGGATCAGCCGTGAACACGCAGCTCTGCTCAATGGCATCGCCGAACTCAAGAAACCGGTAGTCGGCCACTTCGAAGACCCGGATCATGCCGAACTCGTCGTGCACTTCGGCGAGCAGATGCTCGACGCGCTCCTCTGTCATTTCATCTCCTGATGGTCACCGGACGGACTGCGGCAACGCGCTGGACTGTACGCAAGTTGTACAAAGGGGCAATTGTCCGCGAAGCGACGCAAACAGGTCACGCACTAATTTGCTGATAACATGGCCGTCCGAGCGTAAATCACCTAGAGATCATGATGAGCCAACCCTGGAGCCCTGACAGCTGGCGCGCCCTGCCGATCCAGCAACAACCCCGCTACCCCGACGCCGCGCACCTGTTGCAGGTAGAGCAGACCTTGGCCAGTTATCCGCCACTGGTGTTTGCCGGTGAAGCCCGGGAGTTGCGCCGTCAGTTCGCCGAAGTGACCCAGGGCCGGGCGTTCCTGCTGCAAGGCGGTGATTGCGCCGAGAGCTTTGCCGAGTTCTCGGCGGCCAAGATCCGCGACACCTTCAAGGTGCTCTTGCAGATGGCAATCGTCATGACCTTTGCCGCCGGTTGCCCGGTGGTCAAGGTCGGCCGCATGGCCGGGCAGTTCGCCAAGCCACGTTCGGCCAACGACGAAACCATCGATGGCGTGACCCTGCCGGCCTACCGGGGCGACATCGTCAATGGCATCGGTTTCGACGAGAAAAGCCGCGTGCCGGACCCGGAGCGGTTGCTGCAGTCCTACCACCAGTCCACCGCCACCTTGAACCTGCTGCGCGCCTTCGCCCAGGGCGGGTTCGCCGACCTGCACCAGGTACACAAGTGGAACCTGGACTTCATCGCCAATTCGGCCCTGGCGGAAAAATACAGCCACCTGGCCGACCGCATCGACGAAACCCTGGCGTTCATGCGCGCCTGCGGCATGGACAGCTCGCCGCAACTGCGCGAAACCAGTTTCTTCACTGCCCACGAAGCGTTGCTGCTCAATTACGAAGAAGCCTTCGTGCGCCGTGACAGCCTGACCAACGACTATTACGACTGCTCGGCCCACATGCTGTGGATCGGCGACCGCACCCGTCAACTGGACGGCGCCCATGTCGAATTCCTGCGCGGGGTGAACAACCCGATCGGGGTCAAGGTTGGCCCGAGCATGGACCCGGACGACCTGATCCGCCTGATCGACGTGCTCAACCCGGACAACGACCCCGGCCGGCTGAACCTGATCGCCCGGATGGGCGCCAACAAGGTCGGCGAACACTTGCCACCCCTGTTGCGCGCCGTACAGCGTGAAGGCAAGCAGGTGCTGTGGAGCAGCGACCCGATGCACGGCAACACCATCAAGGCCAGCAGCGGCTACAAGACCCGGGACTTCGCGCAGATCCTCGGCGAGGTGAAGCAGTTCTTCCAGGTCCACGAAGCCGAAGGCACTTATGCCGGCGGAATTCACATCGAAATGACTGGGCAGAACGTCACCGAATGCATCGGCGGTGCACGGCCGATTACCGAGGACGGGCTGTCGGACCGCTACCATACCCATTGCGATCCGCGGATGAATGCCGACCAGTCGCTGGAGTTGGCGTTTTTGATTGCCGAGACGTTGAAGCAGGTTCGGCGGTGAGTCAGTAAGCTCTTCTTCGCCGGTAAAATTGTCATCGCGAGCAGGCTCGCTCCTACATTGGATCTGCTGTGAACATAAAAGCTGTGGTCACCCGAGATCCCTTGTGGGAGCGAGCCTGCTCGCGATAGCGTCGGGTTAGCCATCACTTGACTGAGCCAATGCCCGGGCCAACCGAACCCCACTCTCTCGCTGGCAATTAAGCTGAACCCGCTCCAACCCCAGCCACTGGGCCATGCGCCGCAGGTTCAGCGCCAGGGCCTGCATCCCCTCCTCGTCCAGCCCCGACGCATCTTCGTGCACGGCATGCACCGCCAGGCGCCCCAAAGCCCGCTCCGCTCGCAGATCGACCCGCGCCGCAATGCGCTCGTGATGCAGGAACGGCAGCACGTAGTAGCCGTACACCCGCTTGTGAGCAGGCGTGTAGATTTCCAACCGGTAGCGAAAGTCGAACAGCCGCTCGGTACGGCCTCGCTCCCAGACCAGCGAATCGAACGGCGACAACAAGGCACTGGCGGCTACCTTGCGCGGGATTTTCGCCCCGGGTCGGCACCAGGCCGGTTGTTTCCATCCCTGCACTTCGCAGCGCAGCAGGTCCCCGGCCTCCTCCAGCTCGGCCAGTCGCGCCCGGCTGTCGGCCGGGTCGAGGCGAAAGTAGTCGCGCAGGTCTTTCTCGGTCGCAATGCCCAAGGCCTCGGCAGCATGTACCAGCAAAGCGCGTTGTGCCTGGGCTTCGTCCGGCAACGGTTGTTGCAGGATCGATTCCGGTAGCACCCGCTCCGGCAAGTCGTAGAGCCTCTCGAAACCGCGTCGCCCCGCCACCGTGACTTCGCCTGCGGCGAACAACCATTCCAGCGCATGCTTCTCCGCACTCCAGTCCCACCACGGCCCGGCCTTGTCCTGGCGCGTGGACAAGCTGCCCGCACCAATGGCGCCCTGCTCCTGCACCGAAGCCAAAACGCGGCGAATAACATCCTGGCGCTCATGACCGAACCGCGCCAACTGCTGATAAATACCTTCGCCACGGGATGCACGACTCATGCGCCAGCGCATCAGCGGATACATCGACATCGGCAGCAACGACGCTTCATGCCCCCAGTATTCGAACAGCGTGCGACGTCGGCCCTGGCTCCAGGCTGCCTGGTCGAGCAAATCGCGATTGTAGTGACCGAGGCGGGAAAACAGCGGGAGGTAATGCGAGCGCACCAGCGCATTGACGGAGTCGATCTGCAGGACGCCGAGGCGTTCGATCAGGCGGTTGAGGCGCGAAGGTTGCACCGAAGCTGGCGGCGACCGCCCATCGAATCCTTGGGCGGCCAACGCCAGACGCCGGGCCTGTTTGAGGGTAAAGGACAGAGTCGCGGGCATGGAGATCTCCTTGTCTGCTCGCAACCTACCTCACCAATAAGGGGTTTGTGTAGGAAAGGATGGCTCATTTGTGCATTGGGTCATCCCAGAATGGCCGGACCACTTCCTGTTCCACGTCGGCCCGACTCACGCCGATGTCCTTGAGCGCCTCGTCGCTCATTCCAGCCAGCAGTTCACGTTCGTGGTGCAATTCGTACCAGCGGCTAAACTTGTGCAGCAAGGCGCTGATGGAAAAGCCGTGGGAGAGTTTGTCTATCAGTAGATAACCTTTTTGACCTTTCATCGTGATGTCCTCCGTTGGGGATGGTTCAAGTCTCGCGCTAACGCTAAGATCAATCCAACGAATGTTTCTTATGCAATACATCTCGGAGATTGATCAATTGTCGAGTTACCCGAGCATCGATACGGAAGTGCTGCGTACCTTTGTCGCCATCGCCGACCAGGGCGGTTTCACCCGGGCCGGGGAATTGGTCAATCGCACCCAGTCTGCCGTCAGCATGCAGATGAAGCGGCTGGAAGAGGACGTGTTGCAACGGCGGTTGTTCGAGCGTGACGGGCGCCAGGTCAAGCTCACCGCCGAAGGCCAGGTGCTGCTGGGCTACGCCCGGCGGATCCTCAAACTGCACAGCGAGGTGTTCAATACCCTGCGTGAACCGCACATGGTCGGCACGGTGCGCATCGGCACGCCGGACGATTACGTGATGCGCTTCCTGCCAGGCATCCTGCAACGCTTCGCCCAGTTCTACCCCTTGATCGAAATCGAAGTGCACTGCGAGTCGTCCAAGCAGTTGCTGCTGCGCCAGGACCTGGACCTGTCCATCGTCACCCGCAAACCGGGGGACGAAATCGGCCAGCTGCTACGCAAGGAGCGCTTTGTCTGGGCCGAAGCCGCCTGCTTCAACGTCCACGAACAAACACCGCTGCCGCTGGCGATGTTCAACAGTGACTGTTTCTGCCGGCAATGGGCCTGCAATGCGCTGGATGCCATGGGCCGCGATTATCGCGTGGCGTACAACAGCTCGAGCCTGTCGGCGCTCATGGCGGTGGTGGGCGCCGGCCTGGCAATCACGGCGCAACTGGAAAGCCTGCTGACCCCGGACATGCGCGTACTGGGCGAGGCCGAAGACCTGCCGGAACTGCCCGAGGCCAGCATCATGCTGATCCGCAACCTGCATAATCCATCGCCGATCACCGAGTGCCTGGCCGAGCACATCATTGAGGGCTTCAAACTTTAAAGGCGAGCAGCACCGCGCACAGCACCAGGAAACCGCAGAACAGCCCGCGCAACAGTCGCTCCGGCAAGGCGTGGGCGACTTTCACTCCCCAACTGATGCTCAGCAGGCCACCGACGGCCAGCGGCAGGCCGATGCTCCAATCCACCTCATGGTGAAACGCATAGGTGGCGAGGGTCACGCCGGTACTGGGCAAGGCCAGCGCCAGGGACAGCCCTTGGGCTACCACCTGGCTGGTGCCAAAAATGCTGGTCAGGATCGGGGTCGCGACAACGGCCCCGCCAACACCGAAAAGACCACCCATGGTGCCTGATGCGGCCCCCAGTACCCCGAGCCACGGCCAGCCATAACGCATCTGCCCCGAAGCCGGTGCGGTAGCGACGAACATCCGCGCCAGGTTGTAGAGTGTCAACGCGATCAGGAACGCTACGAAGCCGATCCGCATGCTGTCCGCATCGATCCCCACCGCCCAGATCGAGCCGAGCCAGGCAAAGCAGAAACCCATGGAAGCCAACGGCAGGACATGGCGCAACTCGATGCGATTGCGCTGGTGATAGCGCCACAACGCGAGCATCACGTTGGGGACTACCATGACCAATGCCGTACCTTGGGCCAATTGCTGGTCGAGACCGAACCAGACGCCTAGCACTGGAATGGCAATCAGGCCGCCACCAATCCCGAACAATCCCCCCAAGGTGCCCAATGCGGCACCAAACACCAAAAACAGCACAAATTCGAACAAGACGATTCCCCTTTCCTCAAGGCGCTTATCCTACGCAGTCGGCACCAGCGGGGAAACGTAACATCTGATCAGAACGTCAGAATTATCTGGCGCATTAAAGATTCGCCCGCTAGATTCATCACGATCATTGATTGAAGGTTTTTGCCATGAGCACCCTGCGCGATACCCCCGAAGCCTGCGAAGCCCTGTTGCTCGACAACCAGGTCTGTTTCGCCCTGCACTCCACGTCGCTACTGATGACCAAGGTCTATAAGCCGCTGCTACAAGCCCTGGGCCTGACGTATCCGCAATACCTGGCGATGATGGTGTTGTGGGAAAAGGATGGTTTGACCGTCGGTGAAATCAGCACGCGCCTGCTGACAGACCCCGGCTCGTTGACACCACTGCTCAAGCGCCTGGAGGCCGAAGGCCTGCTGAGCCGCACCCGCAGCCGGGAAGACGAGCGCGTGGTGATTGTCGAACTCACCGAACAGGGCCGTGCCCTGCGGGAAAAAGCCCTCGGCATCCCCCAATGCATCCTCGCCGCCAGCGGCCAGACCCTGGAGCAGTTGAAGAAACTGCAGCTTGATCTGCAGGCACTGCGCGGGCATTTGCAAGACAGTCTCTGACTTTCCCTGTAGAGCGAGGCTGACCCACCGCTATCGCGAGCAGGCTCGCTCCCACAGGTACTGAGTCAAACCCAAACGCTGTGAACACCACAAATCCAATGTGGGAGCGGGCTTGCTCGCGAAGACGGCGGCACATCCTGAATCATCTCTGACTGACCCACCGCTTTCGCGAGCAAGCCCGCTCCCACAGGAGAATCGTGGCGAGCCTGAATTGCGTTCAGCCTGGCGTCACTAAAAAAATTCAACCCTCTGAAACAGCTCTATCTCAAGGGTTACACGCCCTTTCAGCGTTTAAAACCGAACTCGTCTCGAAAATTTAACTTGCGCACTAAATATTAGCGCTATACATTCTCTTCACACCTACTTAGCGCGCAAACATTTAGCGCAAAAAACCAACCCAGAAACGAGGCTCTCACCATGCAAACTCTCTACACCGCAATCGCAACCTCCACTGGCGGCCGTGATGGTCGTGCCATTTCCAGCGACAACGTTCTCGACGTGAAACTCGCCACGCCCAAGGAACTCGGCGGTGCCGGCGGTGCGGCGACCAACCCTGAGCAACTGTTCGCCGCCGGCTATTCGGCCTGCTTCATCGGCGCGCTGAAATTCGTGGCCAGCCAGAGCAAACGCAAGATCCCGGACGACGCCTCGATTACCGCCCATGTCGGCATCGGCCAGATTCCCGGCGGTTTCGGCCTCGACATCGATCTGCACATCAGCCTGCCAGGCCTGGACCAGGCCGACGCGCAAAGCCTGGTGGAGGCGGCTCACCAAGTCTGCCCGTACTCCAACGCCACCCGCGGCAACGTCGATGTGCGCCTGCACGTGACCGTCTGACCCGACCCTGGACCCGAACTTAAGGAGATGCACATGAACACGCTCAGCAAAGCCCTTACCGGCACCCTTCTCGCCCTCAGCGTCAGCAGCGCCTTCGCCGATGGCATCGTCGAACACAACACTCAGGCGTTTCTCGACGCGCTCAATGCCGGCACCGGCAAGCCCCTGGAGCAACTGTCACCCAAGGACGCCCGCGCCGTATTGGTTGGCGCCCAGGCCGGTGTGAAGCTGACACTGCCCAAGGCCGACGTCAGTGAGAAGACCATTCAGGTCGATGGTCAGCCGATCAGCCTGACCATTGTTCGTCCGGCCGGAGTCAAGGGTGAGTTGCCCGTGTTCATGTTCTTCCACGGCGGTGGCTGGGTCTTGGGCGACTTCCCGACCCACGAACGACTGGTTCGGGATCTGGTGGCCGGTTCGGGCGCTGTCGCGGTGTTCGTCAACTACACGCCTTCACCCGAGGCGCATTACCCGGTGGCGATCAACCAGGCCTACGCCGCGACGAAATGGGTGGCCGAACACGGCAAGCAAATCAACGTCGATGGCAAGCGCCTGGCCGTGGTGGGCAACAGCGTCGGCGGCAATATGGCAGCAGTCGTGGCACTGATGGCCAAGGACAAGGGCACGCCGGCGATCCGTTTCCAGGCATTGCTGTGGCCGGTGACCGATGCCAGCTTCGAGACGGCGTCCTACAACCAGTTCGCCGAAGGACACTTCCTCAGCAAAAACATGATGAAGTGGTTCTGGGACAACTACACCACCGATGCCGGGCAACGCAGCGAGATCTATGCCTCGCCGCTGCGCGCCAGCACCGCGCAACTCAAGGGCCTGCCGCCCGCGCTGGTACAGACCGCCGAGGCCGACGTCTTGCGCGATGAGGGTGAAGCTTATGCCCGCAAGCTGGACGCAGCCGGGGTGCCCGTCACTGCCGTACGCTACAACGGTATGATCCACGACTACGGTTTGCTCAACGTGGTGAGCCAGGTGCCAGCGGTGCGTTCGGCGATGCTGCAGGTGTCCGAAGAGCTCAAGCAGCACTTGAAGTAACTGGGCTCCGGAGCCTTTGTGGCGAGGGCTGTGGGAGCAAGGCTTGCCCGCGATGAAAGCGGCGCGGTGCCTCTGGAATCGAGGTGTCTGTATCGCGAGCAAGCTTTGCTCCCACACAAGCTCCCGCCGTCCCCCGGTCTAACAGAAGACAGCGCAAATAAAAAAGCCCGACTCAATGGTCGGGCTTTTTCATACACAAGGCTTCGCTTATTTAGCGCGGCCTTTGTAGGAACCGCCTTCGCGGGTATCGATCTCGATCATGTCGCCGATTTCGATGAAGTCAGCTACCGACAGCTCGGTACCGTTCTTCAGTTTGGCAGGCTTCATGACCTTGCCGGAAGTGTCGCCGCGAGCGGAACCTTCGGTGTAGTCAACCTGACGCACGATGGTGGTCGGCAGTTCTACGGAAACCAGGCGCTCTTCGAAGAACACGGCTTCGCAGACGTCGGTCATGCCTTCTTCGATGAACGGCAGAACGCTTTCGATGTCTTCGGCGTTCAGCTCGTACATGGTGTAGTCAGTGGTGTCCATGAACGTGTAAGTATCGCCGCTGATGAAGGACAGGGTCGCTTCTTTGCGGTCGAGGATCACGTCGTCCAGTTTGTCGTCAGCGCTGTAGACGATCTCGGTCTTGTAACCGGTCAGCAGGTTCTTCAGCTTGGTCTTCATGATCGCGCTGTTACGACCCGACTTGGTGAACTCAGCTTTCTGAACCAGCCAAGGATCGTTTTCGAGACGGATCACGGTCCCGGGTTTCAGTTCTTTACCAGTTTTCATTGCGAATATCCGAATTTGGATGGGATTTACAAAAATCTAGGCCGCGTATCATATCCAATTTCCATAAAACTTCACCAGCGCTGCGGCAAGATCGGCTCGCGAGGCCTGTTCCAGACACCATGCCTGGGCATGTTCGGCCAGTTCCTGCTGCTGTTCACGGGTGGCTTTCCAGTGTTCGGCCATGTCCTGGCCGGCATTCCAGTCCCGCCAAAGACCGCTGATCGCTTTTTGCGCCGCTTGCGAAAGCCCCTGGGTGTAGAGCCTGAGAAACGCCTCGAGTTTTTCCAGGTGGACGTCTTCTTCCTGCTGGTAGATGTGCCAGAGCAGCGGCCGGCCAGCCCACTGGGCACGGACGAAAGAGTCTTCGCCACGCACGGCATTGAAATCGCAGCACCATAACAGTTGATCGTACTGATCCTGGCGGACGAACGGCAGCACCTGCACCGTCAACGCCCCGCGTCGATGCAACGCTCCGACCTTCAGACCGTCGATCCCGAGCCAACGCTCGACATCGCCCAGTACCCGTCCTTCGGGAACCAGCACATGAAACGCCTGGGTATCGCTTGCCATTGCGTCAAACCAACTCGCCACCCCGGCGTTCTCGTAGGCAAACAGCGAGATCAGGCAAGTATCCGGCGCCCGTTCGACACCCAATTCCTGCAGGAAAATTCGTTGCGCCCCGGCATCCTGTTGAAATTGCCGACGACGCTCCAGAAGACCGGCCTCACGCAGCAGGCCACCGGTTCCCGCCTGGAAGCCTGGGAAAAAGAAATATTTCTGCACATGTTTATATTTGACCGACGGCAAGCCGTGGCAACCGATCACCCAGTCCTCGGCGCTCAAATAATCGAGGTTCATCCACAATGGCGTTGTCTGACGCTCGGCCATCGCATCCATGTAGGCACTCGGCAACTGGCAGGCGAATGCGGCAATCACCACATCGGCGGCTTCGGTGGGCACCCACTCCCCGGGCCAGTGACGCACTTGCACGCCCTGCTGCCATTGCTCGGACAGGGTGACGTCGATTTCTGGACACAACCGCTCGAAGGCACGCAGGTCATCGACCCACAGTCGCACCGCGCATCGATGCTCGGCCACCAACTGCCGAGCCAGGCGCCAAGTGACACCAATGTCGCCATAGTTATCGACGACGGTGCAAAAAATATCCCAGCGCACGGCCATTCCCGACTCCCTGTGACAAAGGCCCGATTGTCCCGAATAAAGCGATGATGCAGAAGAGCCGACGGCGATTAATCTTCATGCGACAATCACCGCCTCCATGCCCCTGCCAGGAAGCAGCCATGCCCGATCACTCGACCCCCTCGCGCCTTACGGCTTTGCAATTGACCCTCAGCATTGCCCTGGGCCTGTGGCTGGGGTTCCTCGCCATCGTATTGACGGGCTGGCTGCTGTCCAGATTCCTGTTCAACGAACAACTGGCCCCGGTGGCCGCCGCCGTCCATCAACTGGCGCAACCACCGGCAGTGCAGCCAGCCCCAGAGCCGCCCACGCCAATGTTCGAGCAGTATCAGCAGAACCTGCAAAGGAATGAGCAGCGCCAGGCCCTCGATCAGGCCCGCAACAACCCGCGCAACCTGTCCAACCCCAAGTGCCAGTTCTGGTTGCAACAGGACCAGAACGCGCCCAGCGAAAAAAGCCGCGCCAACGTTTTGCAGTTCTGTGAATAACCATGAACAAACAGACCGTCCGCCAGTTGATTCTCGACAAGCTCAGGATTGATCTCGACATCGCCGAACGCGCCGCCCAGACCGCCTACGAAACCGCGACCCACGAAGAAAACATCGCCGAGAACAAGTACGACACCCTGGGCCTGGAAGCTTCTTACCTCGCCGCCGGGCAAGCCAGGCGCGTGGAAGAAATCCGCCAGGCCCTGGCCCTCTGCCAAAACCTGACGCTAAGGCCATACGACGATCAACGCGGCATTCAGGTTGGCACATTGATCGGGCTGGAGGATGAGGACGGCCGCCAGCAATGGCTGTTCCTGGGGCCGGATGCGGCGGGCTTGAAGGTCTCGCTGGTAGGCCAGCCAATCACGGTCATCACCCCTCGCTCACCGCTGGGCCGAGGCCTGCTGGGCAAGTTCGAAGGGGATGAAGTGGAGATCGTGGTAGCGGGCGCCCGGCAACAGTTCGCTGTCACCGAGGCGATCTAGGAGAGCTTTAGTGCACCGGTAGTTCGACGCCGTCGAACAGCTCTTCGAGCTCCTGCTTGTTGTGGCACTGGATGGCCTTGGCCATGACTTCCCGAGTCAGGTGCGGTGCGAATTTCTCGATGAAATCGCACATGAAACCCCGCAGGAAGGTGCCACGACGGAAGCCGATCTTGGTCACGCTGGATTCGAACAACTCGCTGGCATCCAGCACCACCAGATCACTGTCGAGCTTGGTATCGACGGCCATCTTCGCGACGATGCCCACGCCCAGGCCCAGGCGAACGTAAGTCTTGATCACGTCGGCGTCGGCGGCGGTGAACACCACTTTCGGCGTCAGGCCACGATGGCTGAAGGCTTCGTCGAGCTTGGAACGACCGGTGAAACCAAACACGTAGGTCACGATCGGGTATTCGGCCAGGGCTTCGAGGGTCAGCTTTGGCAGCTTGGTCAACGGATGTCCCTGGGGCACGACCACGCAGCGGTTCCAGCGATAGCACGGCATCATCACCAAGTCCCCGAACAACTCCAGGGCCTCGGTGGCAATGGCGAAATCCACCGTGCCGTCGGCCGCCATCTCGGCGATCTGCATCGGCGATCCCTGGTGCATGTGCAGCGCCACGTCGGGGTATTGCTTGATGAAATTGCTGATCACCGGTGGCAGCGCATAGCGGGCCTGGGTGTGAGTGGTGGCGATCGACAGGGTGCCTTTTTTCTCGTTGGAGAATTCCTGGGCGATCTGCTTGATGCTTTCGACCTTGCGCAAAATCTCGCCAGCCGTGGTGATGATGCGCTCGCCGGCCGGTGTCACGCGGGTCAGGTGTTTGCCGCTACGGGCGAAGACTTCGACGCCCAGTTCATCTTCCAACAGGCGGATCTGCTTGCTGATGCCGGGTTGCGACGTGTAGAGGCTTTGGGCAGTAGCGGAAACGTTGAGGTCGTGGTGCGCCACTTCCCAGATGTAGCGCAGTTGTTGAAGCTTCATATGTATCCCTCAAAGCAATTGGACGCCACGGGCATCAGCGACGGTATATAACTATATGAAAGGTTTCGACAATAAATCTAGAACTTTTTATAAAAAGCCATCATTTAGCCTCAAGCCTCTCCCTGGCGTCGGCGCTGTACCAGCGGTACCAGGTAGACCGGCACCCGGGATAGCTGCAATACCCGCGCAGCCGTCCTGCCCAAGGGGGTTTCACCGCTTGCCCCTTGGCAATGACTGCCTACGATCAGCAAATCGACAGAGAGTTTCGCAGCCTGCTCCAGAATGACCTGGGAAGGATCACCCTGGTACACCCTGACCGATTTGATCAGTTTCAAATCCTGCTGCCCTTCTCCCAACTCCTCGCGGAAACTGTCGAGCACTCGCTGTTCGATATTGGCCATCACCGTATTCAGACCCTGACGGTGAAATTCGTTCAGCGCCTGCTCGTCGAGATAGCTTTGCAACACCGACTCGGCGAACAGCCCCATCGGTTCTACCGCATGCACCACATACAACTCGGCTTCAAACGTCCGTGCCAGCGCCAAGGCATGCTGCATCACATAAGGGGCATAGAGACCCAGGTCTGTGGCGTACAGCATCGAACGAATCATGTGACCTCCTCGCGTGCCAAGATGGCGGAGATTGATTCAGCTTAGCAGCGCCTTGGGGACTGCGACGTGCGGCTTGACGTCCCGGACCTGAGGCACTCAGGGCTTAATTTCGTTACTGATACCGTGGGGCACGTGGCCGGTGGCGACGACCTCTCTGGCCAGTTCGCAGTGGCCGGTCTGGTCATCGAAAAACACATCGGCGGCGAAGGCTTCGAGGAAGGCCGATTTGGTCAGGCCGCCGAGAAACAATGACTCATCCAGACGAATATCCCATTCACGCAAGGTCCTGATGACCCGCTCGTGGGCCGGTGCAGAACGGGCCGTCACCAACGCCGTGCGAATTGGGCAGGCGTCTTCGGGAAACTCGCGCTGCAGTGCATTGAGCGCGGCCAGGAACCCCTTGAACGGCCCGCCTCGCAGCGGCTCGCGGGCAGCCTGTCGCTCGCGGGCCTGGAAGGCTTCCAGACCGGCGGCCTGATAGACGCGCTCCGATTCATCGGAAAACAGCACCGCATCGCCGTCGAAGGCGATGCGCAGTTCTTCACTGGCGGCGCGGCTGGCACCGCCCGACAGAATGGTTGCTGCGGCAAACCCGGCGTCCAGGGCGCTGCGTACGTCTTCAGCGTGGGTGGACAAAAACAGATCGCAACCGAATGCCTTGAGATACGGGTAAGGGCTGCGCCCGCCAACGAAAGCCGCGCGTGAGATCGCCAGCCCATAATGATGAATCGAGTTGAACACGCGAAGGCCGGTGTCGGCACTGTTGCGCGAGACCAGGACCACCTCTACCCGGGCCCGGCCCAGGTGCTCGTTGAGGTTCAGCAGTTTCTGCACCAGAGCGAAGGCGTCCCCTGGCGCGAGGACTTCGTCTTCATGCTCGATCTGGTATTGCCGGTAGGCCTCGACACCACTCGACAGGTACACCTTATGGCTTTCGCTCAGGTCGAACAGCGCTCGCGACGAAATCGCCAGCACCAGTTTGTCGTCGATGTTACTTGCCATGTCGCTCCCCCTTACGCCCGTTCAACGGTTATACCGGTCCACGAACGCCAACGCCTGGTACAAGGCTTCGATTTTCGGCAGCTCACACCCGGCCGCTTTCGCCGCCGCCAGTGGCCGGCCGTAGATCGCGTCCAGTTCCAGCGCACGCTTGTGAGAATAATCGTGGTACATGCTCGGCCAGTAGTCGGGCATCTTCTCGGTCATCGTGAACAGATACTCGGCATAGCCCGGCGTGATGTGATGCCCGCAGGCTTGCGCACCGCGGACCACCTCTCCCATCAGTGCCTGGATCAATTCGCGGCTATGATCGTTGGCCATCAACGGTGTGGTACTGGCGCCCAACAGAACCGAAAGACCGTTATACGGTACATTCCACACCAGCTTTTGCCAGCGGGCCAACTGCAGGCACGGCATGGCCTGGGCGTCGATACCGGCGTTGCGAAACAACGTCGCCGCTTCTTCGACGATCACCATGCGTTGCGCCTGATCGGCGCAGGGACCACTGTGGTAACCGACGTTGACCGCGCCGAGCGCCTGGTGGGCGATGACGCCAGGGCCGACACGGTGCACACAGATCAGGCACAGGCCACCCAACAGGTGCAATGAATCGGGCAGCAAAGGTCGGAGATCGTCTTCGACATCCAGGCCGTTCTGCAGCAACAGGACTTTTGCACCATCAGCGGCAGCCTGGGTAATGGCCGGGGCCAGTTCGGCATTGCTGGTGGTCTTGGCGCCTACCAGCAGCCAGTCGCAGGGCGGCATTTCGACGGCCGAGCGATAGGCCTGGGCTGGGTTGAGGCTCAGCGCGCCATGCACCGCGCTGTCGATCTGCAAACCGTTTTCGGCCACGGCACCGAACTCGCTGCGCAGTAAAAAGTGCACGTCATAACCGGCACGCGCCAGCATCACCCCATAGAATCCGCCGATCGCCCCGGTGCCGATCATCCCGATCCGCGGCTTAACGCCTGACTGCATCTTTGCAACTCCTCTGGTAAACGGCCCTGCACACTATCAGCGGGAGCGGCATGGCATGCAATCTCCATTACATCTGCTCACGATTCTGTTGCTGCCCCCTCTTCAAGGCTTTTCCCCAGCCTGTAGGGCATTAAACCGCCCCCAGCCCATTGTCGAGCCACCTCGGAACGCGATAAGGTTCGGCTCCCCGACGCGCTTAACATTCGCTGTGCACCGCCGCGCGGGGATCGCTGGCGGCCGGCACCCGTGACCTGACGAGTAACACGATGGCTGATTTACCGATCAATGACCTTAACGTCGCCTCCAACGAGACCCTCATCACGCCTGACCAGCTCAAGCGCGATATCCCCCTGAGCGACGCTGCCCTGCGCACCGTGACCAAGGGCCGGGAAGTCATTCGCAACATTCTCGACGGCACCGACCATCGCCTGTTCGTGGTCATCGGGCCCTGCTCGATCCATGACATCAAGGCCGCCCACGAATATGCCGAGCGCCTGAAGGTGCTGGCGGCGGAAGTCTCCGACACCTTGTACCTGGTGATGCGGGTGTATTTCGAAAAGCCGCGGACCACCGTCGGCTGGAAAGGCCTGATCAACGACCCGTACCTGGACGACTCCTTCAAGATCCAGGACGGCCTGCACATCGGTCGCCAACTGCTGCTGGACCTGGCGGAAATGGGCCTGCCCACGGCCACCGAAGCCCTGGATCCGATTTCGCCGCAATACTTGCAGGACCTGATCAGTTGGTCGGCCATCGGCGCACGCACCACCGAATCCCAGACTCACCGCGAAATGGCCTCCGGCCTGTCCTCGGCGGTAGGCTTCAAGAATGGTACCGACGGCGGCCTCACCGTAGCGATCAACGCCTTGCAGTCGGTTTCCAGCCCGCACCGTTTCCTGGGCATCAACCAGGAAGGTGGCGTGTCGATCGTCACCACCAAGGGCAACGCCTACGGTCACGTGGTGCTGCGCGGTGGCAACGGCAAGCCGAACTACGACTCGGTCAGCGTCGCGCTGTGTGAACAGGCGCTGAACAAAGCCAAGATCAAGCCGAATATCATGGTCGACTGCAGCCACGCCAACTCCAACAAGGACCCGGCGCTGCAACCGCTGGTGATGGAGAACGTGGCCAACCAGATCCTGGAAGGCAACCAGTCGATTATCGGCCTGATGGTCGAAAGCCACTTGAACTGGGGCTGTCAGGCGATTCCGAAAGACCTCGCAGACTTGCAGTACGGCGTATCCATCACCGATGCCTGCATCGACTGGAGCGCGACCGAGAACACCCTGCGCAGCATGCACGCCAAACTCAAGGACGTGCTGCCAAAGCGTCAACGCAGTTGATCGACCTGCTTCAACGCATAAAAAGCAACGCATAAAAAAACGCCGGGCTTCTCAGTCCGGCGTTTTTATTGGGAATCCGTTTTCTCAGAGCTTCGCCGCGTGCCGCTGGTGACGCTCCATGTAGCGCTCCACGTAGGAGCAGGACGGGATCACCGTGTAGCCCATTTCTTCGGCGTACTGCAGCGCTCTTTCGGTCAACGCCGCCGCGATGCCACGGCCGCGCAAGGCATTGGGCACGAAGGTGCGATAGATATCCAGGGTCTGCTTGCCCAGGTCCATGTAGGTCAGATAGGCACGATGACCGTCCACATTGGTCTCGAACTGATGACCAGCCTGGTCATGGTGGATGGTAACCGCCTCGCTCATCACTACTCCTCGCGGGTCTGAATGCTGACCCCTACCTTACCGATGTTTTTCCGGCGAAGGAACATCTACGCCACCCCGTGCCTTCCTGGTCACCGAGCGCCAAAACCGAACCGCTCAAACCCGAGCACGTCGTGAATAGTAGGCACCAATGACGCAAATGCTCAAGGCACGCCTGTCATCGAAGGGGTAAACCTCGTCGGGTTTATCGATTGAGCGCCATCGTCGCGCTGTAGTCGGTCACGGTGCAATAGCTGAACATCGCCAGTTGTTGAGTCTTGAGACGAGCGCGCGTAGTTAAAGTCACCGCCAATACCAATAAAGATGCCTGGGGCATTTGCACAAAAAATGTACAAAAGTGTAGGTGAATCAATAAACAACGACGTTAGCGAGGGCCGTAAGAGTTCTCCCCCACTGCGGAACTTTTTTTCGTCGACGCGCTCCAGCCAAGGGCTTGGAGCTGTATATTTTTTAAACAGCCCTAAGAAAAGTTGCTCGAAAAAGAATCACCGCCTACAATTTTTTTGCTTCTTGCGCTACGTCAGTTTACTTACTACAAGTAATGGGTAGTATGTACGCCGGCTAACTCCTCAGTCTGGGGAGACAGTCACTAATAGAAAGTCCTTGAAGGGGAAACCGATGAACAACGTTCTGAAATTCTCTGCTCTGGCCCTGGCCGCAGTTCTGGCTACCGGTTGCAGCAGCGCATCGAAAGAAACCGAAGCACGTCTGACTGCTACCGAAGACGCAGCAGCTCGCGCCCAGGCTCGTGCAGACGAAGCCTACCGTAAAGCTGATGAAGCTCTGGCTGCTGCTCAAAAAGCACAACAGACTGCTGACGAAGCTAACGAGCGTGCTCTGCGCATGCTGGAAAAAGCTAGCCGCAAGTAATAGTCCTTTGGGATTGTTACCGAGCCGACCCATTTTTTGGGTCGGCTTTTTATTGCCCGGTGTTTTCCCAGGCAATAAAAAACCCGCCGACATCGCGAAACGTCGGCGGGTTGTTTTGGAGCTTTTTACTGCTGCAAGTCGATCGGCGCACTCGTGACCATCGGTGCCGAAGTATTCGGAACAGCGATTTCCACCGGCAGACCATCTTCAGCCGCCACCACGTCCCGTACCACGTCCCAGTTCATGCGCAGGTTGCTGGTGATGTCTTCACGCTTGAGCATCGCATTGATCACTGCGGTGTGCTTGTCCACCACCGATGGGTTGCCTTTGTCGTCCAACGGTGTGTGAGCTTCCAGGTACACCTTGCCGCCGCTCAAACCCAGCTTGTAGGGGTCGTTGATGATCCGTACCGACGTGCCCACCGGCACCATGCTGGCCATTTCCAGTACGTTGTTGTTGAACATCCGGAAGCAGCCGTGACTGGTACGCATGCCAATGCCGAACTTCTTGTTCGAACCATGGATCAGGTAGCCCGGGGTGCCCAGGGTGAATTTGAAGGGGCCCAGCGGGTTATCGGGACCAGCCGGCACTACATTGGGCAAGGGGTCGCCGTCGGCGGCGTGTTCGGCCTTGATCGATGCAGGCGGAGTCCAGGTCGGGTTCGGCGTCTTGGCGATGATGCTGGTGTGAGCGATCGGCGATCCCCAGCCCTCACGTCCAATCCCCAGCGGGAAGGTGTAGACCACGTTCCGCCCCTTGGGGAAATAGTAGAGACGGTACTCGGCCAGGTTGATCACGATGCCCTCGCGCGGGCCCGGCGGCAGGATGAAACGAGTCGGCAGCACGATCTCGGTGCCAGCACCCGGCAACCAGGGATCGACCCCCGGGTTGGCGGCGACCATCTCACTGTAGCCCAGGTCATAGGTAGTGCCCAGGTCGGCGAAGGTATCTTCGTACTTGGCCTTGATGACCTGTACCTGGCCAATGATGTCTTCACCCGGCGGTGGCAGTGGCAGCTCCAGGGCGGCAACGGGGCCCGCCATACACAGGGCGGCAAGAGACAGGCAGCGGGCGACGGCAGGCAAGCGCGGCAACATCCGGGAAATCCTTCGCAGATCGAACAGGAGGTATGAAAGCGGCGATTGTACACTGCCACCTGTTATTTCGGGGAGAGCGGTACAGAGGCGTCCGATGCGCAGCATGTCTGGAACTGAAATGAGACCTGTGGGAGCGATTACAACTCGAACCGCAACTCCGGCCAGATCGGCGAAGTACCGCGCTTTTGCGACTCCAGGATTGCCCGGCACAGCGAGCACAGGCGATGGTCCTGGAAAATCTTGCGGTCGACGCTCGACCAGCGCGGTTGGGCCGGCAGCAGGCTGCCACAGAGGGTCCGGTCGGCCGAACCACCGAGCTCCAGCTGCCGGGTCACCAGGTGCACCCGTACTTCCTGGCAGGCGAACAGATCCAGCTGCTCGTCAGGCTCGATCAGTTGGTAGGCAAACAGGGACCAGGCGGGACGCGGCATCGGGGGCTCCAAATCGGGGGCGCCACATTAGCCGAAAGCCCGCCTGTAGAAAAGCGTCAAAGCAGCGGTTTGAGCGTCGGCCAGACATTTTCCAGCAACTTGCCCTGGGCCGCGACGGACGGGTGCAATCCGTCGCCCTGCATCATTGTTGGAATGCCACCGACGTCCTTGAGGAAAAACGGCACCAACGGCACTTTTTTCTCCTCGGCCAGGGTGCTGTAGACCCGGGCAAAGGCATCGGTGTAGCGCCGCCCATAGTTAGGGGGCAGCTGCATGCCCAGCAAAAGCACCTTGGCACCACTCGCGCGGGCACTGTCGATCATCGCTGCAAGGTTTTGTTGCAATTGTGTTGGCGGCTGTCCGCGCAAGCCATCGTTGCCGCCCAGTTCCAGGATCACCACGTCCGGCTTATGGGCTGCAAGCAGCGCCGGCAGCCGCGCCTGGCCTCCCGCGCTGGTGTCGCCACTGATGGAAGCATTGACCACTTTATCGTCAAAACCCTCGGCCTTGAGCCGTTGTTCGAGCAACGACACCCACCCTTGCCGGGTATCCAGGCCGAAAGCCGCGCTGATACTATCGCCAACGATCAGGACTGTACCCGCCGCTGCGCTCTGGGCCATGCACATCAGGGCCAGGCCGGCACTCAAAAACCACACACGCATCGGATTCTCCATGGGCTCAAGCATTCTCACCGCGACGGACCTTAGCAAAGTGGTCTCCAGCGCGGAAGGTGAACTGACCATCCTGCACGAACTCAGCCTGGAACTGAACAAAGGCGACAGCCTGGCCATCGTCGGCGCGTCCGGTTCCGGCAAATCCACCCTCCTGGGCCTGCTGGCCGGCCTTGACCTGCCCAGCGGCGGTGAAGTGACCCTCGCCGGTCAGGCCCTCAGCGCACTGGATGAAGACCAGCGTGCACGGATCCGCGCCGAACATGTCGGTTTCGTCTTCCAGTCGTTCCAGCTGCTCGACAGCCTCAATGCCTTGGAAAACGTCATGCTGCCGCTGGAACTGGACGGCCGCAAGGATGCCCGCGAGCGCGCCACGCAACTGTTGCAGCGCGTTGGCCTGGGGCAGCGCCTGACCCACTCGCCGCGCCAGCTCTCCGGCGGCGAACAGCAACGCGTGGCGATTGCCCGCGCCTTTGCCGCCGAACCCGACGTGCTGTTTGCCGACGAACCCACCGGCAACCTCGACAGCCACACCGGCGAGCGTATCAGCGACCTGCTGTTCGAACTGAACAAGGAACGCGGCACGACCCTGGTACTGGTGACCCATGATGAACGCCTGGCCCACCGCTGCCGGCGCCTGATCCGACTTGAAGCCGGCCAGATGGTCGCCCCCCTGGAGCCTTGATGGCACGCTTGCCGCTGTTGCGCCTGTTCAGTCTCGCTATCCGTCAATTGCTTCGCGATGCCCGCGCCGGGGAATTGCGGGTGTTGTTCTTCGCCCTGCTGGTGGCGGTGGCGGCCAGTACCGCCATCGGTTACTTCGGCGCCCGCCTCAACGGCGCGATGATGATGCGCGCCACCGAGTTCCTCGGTGCCGACCTGCTGCTCGAAGGCAGCTCCCCCGCCCGTCCGGAGCAGATCCGCAGCGGCACCGAGCTGGGGCTGGACCACGCTCGGGTGGTGGAGTTTTCCAGTGTCGTGGCCACCGACAATGGCATCCAGCTGTCCAGCGTCAAGGCGGCCGATGACGGCTACCCATTGCGCGGTGAGCTCAAGAGCGCGCCGGCGCCGTTCGCCCCGGAAGAAACCGGCGGACGGCCGAACCCTGGCGAGGCCTGGGTCGAAGCACGGCTGCTGACGGCACTGGACCTGAAGATCGGCGACAGCATCGACGTCGGCAACCAGACCCTGCGCCTGACCCGGGTGCTGACTTATGAACCGGATCGCGCCGGCAATTTCTACAGCCTCACCCCGCGGGTGCTGATCAACCTCAAGGACCTGGAGGCCACTGGCGTGGTCCAACCGGGCAGCCGTGTCAGCTATCGCGACCTGTGGCGCGGCCCGGCACCGGCGCTGCAAACCTACCGCGACCTGCTCAAGCCTGGCCTTGAAGCCAATCAGCGCCTGCAGGATGCCCGCGACGGCAACCGGCAGATCGGTGGCGCCCTGGGCAAGGCCGAACGCTACCTGAACATGGCCAGCCTGGTGGCGGTGCTGCTGTCCGGTGTCGCCGTCGCGCTCTCGGCCAACCGTTTTGCCACCCGACGTTTCGATGCCAGCGCGCTGCTGCGTTGCCTGGGCCTGTCACGCCGGGAAACCATGGTGCTGTTCAGCCTGCAATTGACCGTGCTGGGCCTGCTCGCCAGCCTCAGTGGCGCCCTGCTCGGCTGGATTGCCCAACTGGGCCTGTTCGCCCTGCTGCATGACCTGCTGCCCACCGCAGTGCCACCGGGCGGGCTGTTGCCGGCAATCGCCGGGATCGGTACTGGGTTGGTGGCGCTGGCGGGGTTCGCCCTGCCGCCACTGGCGGCGCTGGGCCGGGTACCGCCGTTGCGCGTGCTGCGCCGGGACATGCTGCCGATCCCCTCCAGCTCCTGGGTGATCTACGGTGCCGCCTTGGGTGCCCTGGGCCTGATCATGTGGCGCCTGAGCCTGGACCTGGTCCTAACCTTCGCCTTGCTGGGCGGTGGTGTCGTTGCCGCACTGGTACTCGGCGGCTTGTTGTTGCTGCTGCTCCAGAGCCTGCGGCGCCTGCTGGCCCGCGCCTCCCTGCCCTGGCGGTTGGGTCTGGGCCAATTGCTGCGCCATCCCTTGGCGGCGGCCGGCCAGGCCCTGGCGTTCGGCCTGATCCTGCTGTCCATGGCGTTGATCGCGCTGCTGCGCGGCGAGTTGCTGGACACCTGGCAAAACCAGCTGCCCAAAAACGCGCCGAACTATT
Source organism: Pseudomonas sp. FP2300 (assembly GCF_030687595.1). NCBI lineage: Bacteria > Pseudomonadati > Pseudomonadota > Gammaproteobacteria > Pseudomonadales > Pseudomonadaceae > Pseudomonas > Pseudomonas sp. FP2300. The sequence goes on along the minus strand of NZ_CP117440.1, from coordinate 1,925,666 downwards.
TCGCCCTGAACATCCTGCCCAACGACAAGCAGGCCTTCACCGACAAGCTGCTGGAATTGTCCGCGCAATCGGCCCCGCTCTACCCCGTGGTGCCCGGGCGCCTGATCAGCATCAATGGCGAGCCGGCCACGGAGTTCGTCACCAAGGACTCTGCGGGTGACCGGGCGCTGCAACGCGACCTGAGCCTGACCTGGGCCGCGGACCTGCCGCAGGGCAACGTCGTCACCGCAGGGACCTGGTGGCCGCAGCAACCTCCAGACGATGTCCCAGGGGTTTCGGTGGAAGGCAAAGTGGCCGAGAACCTCAAGATCAAGTTGGGCGACCGCCTGGTCTTCAGCGTGGGCGGCGTCAATCGTGAAGCGAAGGTCACCAGCCTGCGGGAAATCAACTGGGACAACTTCCAGCCCAATTTCTTCATGATCTTCCAGCCCGGCACCTTGAAGGATCTGCCGGCCACTTATCTCACCAGCTTCTACCTGGCGCCGGGCCACGACCAACAGATCGTCGACCTGTCCCGAGCCTTTCCGGCGGTGACGATCCTGCAAGTCGAGGCCCTGCTCGAACAGCTGCGCAGCATCCTGGCCCAGGTGACCCTGGCGGTGGAGTATGTGTTGCTGTTTGTGCTGGCGGCGGGAATGGCAGTGCTGTTTTCCGGCCTGCAGGCGACCCTCGACGAACGGATTCGCCAAGGCGCGCTGTTGCGTGCACTGGGTGCCGAACGCCCCTTGCTGGTCAAGGCTCGGCGCATCGAGTTCGGCCTGCTGGGCGCGGTCAGTGGCCTGCTCGCGGCCCTGGGTTCGGAGCTGGTGAGCCTGGTGCTTTATCGGTACGCCTTCGACCTGCCCTGGCATCCACATCCATGGCTGTTGGTATTGCCACTGCTGGGAGCCTTGTTGATCGGCGCGGCCGGGGTGTTTGGCACCCGTCGAGCGCTCAACGCCAGCCCGCTGACAGTATTGCGCGAGGGTTGATAGACTCCCGACTTCGCTCCTACAAGAAGTTGCCATGAGCCGTTATCGCCCACCCCGCACCGCCGGCACCGCGCTGATCACCCCCGAAGGTGAAGCGCGGATGCGCGCCGAATTCCATGAGCTGTGGCATGTGCGCCGCCCCCAGGTGACCCAGGCGGTCAGCGAGGCGGCGGCCCAGGGTGATCGTTCGGAAAATGCCGAATACACCTACGGCAAGAAAATGCTGCGGGAAATCGACAGTCGCGTGCGCTTCCTCACCAAGCGCCTCGAGGCGCTCAAAGTGGTCAGTGAAAAACCCAGCGATCCGAACAAGGTGTACTTCGGCGCCTGGGTGACGGTGGAAGATGAGGATGGCAAGGAATCACGCTATCGCATCGTCGGCCCGGACGAGCTGGACCTGAAACAGAACCTGATCAGCATCGACTCACCGTTGGCACGGGCACTGATTGGCAAGGCCCTGGACGCCGAGGTCAGCGTCCAGACGCCTACGGGAGAGAAGAGGGTCTACATCGTGGACATCGCTTATCCATAGCCTTCAGGCCGGATATCTCAGCGGCGAGTGATCAAGCCCTGCCGCGCGATACGAGTCAGTTGTCGGATCATTTCAGGAGCGTCCGCCACGCTGGGGGACTGGATGACGGCGAGGTCAAAACTGTCATTGGCGAAGCGCGCCAGTGACTCGCCGTCTTCGACAAACTGGATCAGGAAAGCGGCGGGCCCATGGTTACGGCGCGGCCAACCGTCGAGATAGCGCAAGAGCGTTGGCTGGTGAGTACCGCCCAGGAGAATTTTCGGGTTGCGCTGCACAAGGTTCGCCGTGATCGGCGCAAGACGTACAAGGGGGCTGGGTGCGTTCATCGTGTCGTGTCTCTGCCTCAAAAGTCTGCATGGCAGGTGAGAGGCAACACCGAACCAGCGCTTTAGCGGTATTTCGAAGCCTTGTCTCCGGCTTCTATCGGCAACTGGATGAGTCACCTGGCGCCCCGCAAGTAGCTGTTTAAATCGGCGCATGAGCGGCATCCTAGAGAAGCTGACCGGCCAGTGTCAAGAATCACCGCCCACAAAAAAGGCCCGTACAAGACGGGCCTCGAATTCAAATCGTGCAATCAATCCGCGATGGCACGATCGACCGACAGCTTGCCCGCGCCCTCGATCAGCACGGCAATACTGCCCGCCAGCAACGTCAGGGCAAACTCATAACCGTTGTTGGCCATGAACAAGCCGTTACCGATGTGCACGGAGAAAATCGCTACCAGCGACAGGAAGGCCAGGCCCAATGCCGCGGGACGCGCGAGCAAACCGATGATCAGCGCCAGCCCGGCGAAAAACTCGGTACCGCCGGCCAGTGTCGCCATCACGTAGCCCGGGGTCAGGCCGATGCTTTCCATCCACTGCGCCGTGCCCGCCAAGCCGTAGCCACCGAACAGGCCGAAGAGTTTCTGCGAGCCGTGGGCGGCGAAAACGATGCCGACAACGATGCGCAAGACCGTCAGGCCGTAGCCGGCGCGGGTAAACAAGACTTTGTTGATCAATGAGCTCATGCGGGTTCATCCCTAGATGTGTGGTTGTTGGTCGCCATATTAATCAAAAAAACTTGTACTAAAAGCGCAAAAAATGCGAGATACCAATCGAATTAATAGATCACTTTCGCAGGGCGACTTTTTGATCTCCAGGCTCCAGCGACTCTCGTTCACGATCGAATGCCAAATAGTACTTATTGACACTATTAACGTAGCTGACGGCGCCCATTCCCACCTGCTCCATGGCAATGCGCTCGACTTGGAAGAACCACTGGTTGGGATTCAGCCCCCGCCGCCGGGCCTCGGCTCGCATGCCTTGGACGCGCTCGGGCCCCATGTTGTAGGCAGCCAGGACGAAGGCCATGCGCTCGCGCTCGTTGAGCTTGGGGCTGGCAAAAAACTTGCGGCGGATGAGGGCCAGGTACTTGGCGCCTGCCAGCACATTGGCATCCAGGTTCTGGATGTTATCGACCCCGACTCGCTGGGCCGCCGCCGGGGTGATCTGCATCAGGCCGGTGGGGCCGCTGCCGCTGCGGGCATTGGGTTGCAGGGCTGATTCCTTGAAGGCCAGGGCCGCCAGGTTGAGCCAGTCCATGCCTTGGGTCTCGGCATGTTTTTGCAGCACCGGGCGCAGTTTTTCCAAGCGCTGGCGATCGGCCCGGGCCAACGGATAGTGGACCTGGTACAAACGACGGTAGATCCGCAGGAATGCCGCATCCTGGTTGGAAGGTACCTTGTAGGTCGCCAGGAATCGATCGATGCTCGCCCGTAGCATGGCGGCGTCACGGCGCACGAACCAATACTCGTCAGCCGGCTCGCCGATCAGTACCTGACGGTCCAGGCGCAGCTTGGGCAGGATCTTGCCCCAACGCTCGGCGATGGGTTGCTCGACGATGGTCAAATGGAAAATCCCGCCCTGGACCATTTCCAGGACATCCTCTACAGCCAGGGTGGGATCGACCCATTCGATCTTCACTGGCGGCAGCTTGAGCAGCGCCAGCTTCTGGTTGATCTGGCTCACCGCATCCCCTGCCGCACTGCCGTTGGGCAGCGCCAGGGTCTTGCCGGAGAGTTGCTCCACCCGCGTGTAGCGTTTCTCGCCCTTGATACCCACGAGCAGCAAAGGCACGTCGGTACGGATCGGATCGCTGGCGCTGACCGCATGACCGGCCTGGGGTTCGAGCAGCTCCCCAGGCGCCACGAGGTCGCCCTCCCCGCGTTGCAAGGCGCCGAGCAGTTGGTCCTTGGCCTTGGGAATGATCTTGAGGGTGATTTCCTGGCCATCCCGGGCGTGGCCGTTGAGGTATTGTTCGAAGGCACGCAGCCGATGATATTCGACGCCAATGGGTTGCCCCTGGACTTCACCGGAGCTGTTGCGACTCTGGTTGACCAGGACCTTCAACTCCCGACTGCTGCGGATCTGCGCCAGGTCGCGCACCGCGCCCGGAGCCACCGCTTGCACCGGGCCGGGCAGCCGCGCTTCGGCCGGCATTGGCAACAACAGCGAACAACACAACAGTAGCAACACCAGGGGACGTGTCATCCACTCTCCGGAAGGAATACTGCGGACCGCCTCCGTGAAAAAACGAGGCTGAGTCGACAGAAACAGAGCGCCTGGGGCGCTGAAAAAGTGCGAAAGACTGGCACAGTGATGGCTTTTATACCAACCCGACGTGTCTCGCGGCCTTAACAGACAGCCTCAACTCTTTGTAGTTCTTGGCTTTTCTTATAAATCTACAGCTCTGATATGCTTTCCGGCCTTTGGGCCGAGGTAGCACCATGCAACTCATCGATATCGGCGTCAACCTGACCAACCCCAGTTTCGCCGACAAACACCAGGTGGTGCTTGAGCGCGCCTATGAATCCGGGGTCTGCCAACTGGTCTTGACCGGTACCAGCATCGAGGGCAGCGAGCAGGCCCTGGAACTGTGCGATCACCTCGACGACACTGGCGAGCGACTGTTTTCCACCGCCGGCATTCACCCCCATAGCGCCAGTGAGTGGACTGCCGACAGCGCCCGGCACCTCAAGGATCTGCTGATGCACAGCCGCGTGCGCGCGGTGGGTGAATGCGGGCTGGATTTCAACCGGGACTTCTCTCCCCGACCGCAACAGGAAAAGGTCCTGGAAGAACACCTGGCGTTGGCCGTCCAGTTGCAATTACCGGTTTTTCTGCACGAACGTGACGCCGACCAACGCTTGCTGGACATCCTCCGGGATTTTCGCGATCAGTTGCCGGCAGCGGTGGTGCACTGCTTTACCGGTGAAAAAAAGGCGCTGTTCAGTTATCTCGACCTGGACCTGCACATCGGCATCACCGGCTGGATCTGCGATGAACGCCGGGGTACGCACCTGCATCCGTTGGTACGCGAGATACCCCGTGGTCGGCTGATGCTCGAAAGCGACGCGCCGTACCTGCTGCCCCGCACGCTGCGGCCAAAACCCAAGAACGGTCGCAACGAGCCGGCCTACCTGACAGAGGTCCTGCGCGAAGTGGCCTTGCACCGGGGTGAAACCCAGGAAGACCTGGCAGCTCACAGCACCGCGTGCGCCCGGGCGTTTTTCGGATTGCCCATCCTTTCCGAATGAACCCACATCCCCCTCTGGGAGCGGGCTTGCTCGCTCCCACAGGGAGTTTGGTTATCTGTTGGTCCCTATTAAAATCCCCGACACCTATATCGTCTGTTGACCCATATCAAAATCCCGTCACCTGAGTAGCGGCAGAATAATGGCACCTTGCCAATGCTGTTTCCGCTATCAGAGAAGACCTTCCATGGGTGCCTGGCTTAGCAATATCTCGTTGAAATACAAATTCTGGGCGGTCAATGCGGTCGCCTTTGTCACTACCCTGCTGCTGGTGCTCTACGCGGTGCACCTTGAACAGCAGGCGCGCAACCATGCGGCCCAGGCGAACGCCCAGGCCCAGGCCCACGTGCTCGCTGCCTGGCCTGCCGGGCAGCCCCTGCCCAAGGCCGAAGGCCTCTTGGCATTGCAGCGCGACCAGGTGCCGGTGTTCAACGAACAACCGTTGCCTTCGCTGGCGCAGGCCGATGGCTGGGTAGACCTCGATGCCGGGTCGCTGCTTGATAACGATCCGCTGCTGGGCGCCCAAGTGATCCGTCGAGGGGACGGTCAACAGCTCGCCGTGCTGGCCCAGGGTGTAAGTCTGGGTCAAGTGTTCGGTGAACGCTTCAGCCAATACGCCGTGGCAGTGTTCGTGCTGATGCTGGCGATGCTGGGCGCATCACAACTGTTGATCCGCTTTTTGCTCAGCCAGCTCAACACGCTCAAAGACGTGATGCTGCACGTGGAGAAAACCGGTGACCTGGCCGCCCGCGTTCCCCTGGCGTGCAAGGACGAAGTGGGTCAGATGGCGGCCGCGTTCAACGCCATGCAGGCCGGTTATCAACGGGTGGTCGACACCGTTGCCAGCACCGCCCGGCAGTTGGACAGTGGTGCGGCGCGCCTGGCATCGAGCATGAACGATGTGCGCCACGGCATGCTGGGCCAGCAAAGCGAAACCGATCAGGCAGCCACGGCGATCAACGAAATGTCCGCCACGGTTTATCACATCGCCCAGCATGCCGGCGCCACCCGCGACCTGTCGAAAACCGCCGACACCCTGGCCGGCAACGGTCACGATGTGGTTGGCCGGGTGCAACAGTCGATCACCGGGCTGTCTTTGGGTGTGCAGCAGACCGCCGAAATGATCCAGCGCCTGGCCGAAGACAGCCAGAAGATCAACGGCGTGGTCAGCGTGATCCACAGCATTGCCGAACAAACCAATCTGCTGGCCCTGAACGCGGCGATCGAAGCGGCGCGGGCCGGGGAAATGGGCCGGGGATTTGCCGTGGTGGCCGACGAAGTTCGCAACCTGGCCAAGCGGGTACAGACCTCCACGGATGAAATCACCACCATGGTTTCGGCCCTGCAAGCCGGGACCCGGGACGCGGTGGACTTCATGCAGGAGAGTTCGCTCAAGGCCGACGATTGCGTGCAACAGGCCCGCGAGGCCGGCGACGCCCTGGCACAGATCACCGCAGCGGTGGCGCAAATGCGTGAGAGCAACACTCAGATCGCTGTCGCGGCCGAGCAGCAAAGCCACGTCGCCGAGGAAATGAACCGGGCGGTGGTGAGCATTCGCGACGTGACCGAGAACACCGTACGCCAGACCGTGGATTCAGCCACCACCAGCGATGAATTGGCAACGTTGGCGGGCGAGTTGAGCAAGGCGATCGGGCAGTTGAAACTGTAGAGCGCTGGCTTGCCCGACTCCCTGCTGAGGGAATTCCCTCTGTGGGAGCAAGGCTTGCCCGCGATGGAGGCAGCTCGGTTCACCAAAGACCGTATCGCGTCCATCGCGGGCAAGCCTTGCTCCCACAGCAGTGCTCCCACAAACAAGTCCCCTCGCCACAACAGCAAAACTGTATGGCCATCTATCGCTTCGATAGCCAACCGCCATTCGCCGCCCCGCCCGCCCGGACCTATCCTTGGGTCATTCGGTTTCGTTCAAGGAATAGCATCATGGGCAAACGTCACCCCAATCTTCCGGCCTGGCAATGGCGCGCCTACCCAGACAATCATCGCCACCCCACCAACCTGGTGTTGCACCTGATTGCCGTGCCGCTGTTCATCGTCGCGTTTCTGCTGATTGTGTCGGGGGTGTTCAGCTTGAGCCTGGGCGATGTCGCCATCGGCATCATCGGCCTGCTCGCGGCACTCGGCTTGCAGCGTCACGGCCACAGCCTGGAGGCCCAAGCCAGCGAACCGTTCAGCGATCGCAAGGATGCCGTCTCGCGCCTGTTGGTGGAACAGTTCCTGACTTTCCCGCGGTTCTTCCTCAGCGGTGGCTGGTGGCGCGCCTGGCGGGATCGCCACCGTCACAACCACAAGCCTTAGCCGAAGCAAGCCATGCCCGCAGCGGCCTTACCCGAAGATGGTCACCGTCTGCCGGCTCATGGCGATCAAGCGACCATCGGCGCTCCAGAACTTCGCGGCGACATGGCCGTAGCCGTCCTGGGCATGCTCGATCTCAGCCAGGTACTTGCACCAGTCCAGTGTCGTGAGTTCCAGCAGCGGCTGGACGAACTCGATGGTCCAGGTGAGCGTACTGCCCGGGGCCATTTGCGAAAGGTGAGGCAACAAGGCCGGCGGCCAGGCATCCACCAAGGCCAGGATATGGCTTTCGTTCAGTGGCTCCTCCTGCACATCGCCGCGCAAACGCACCCAGCCGCCCATGCTCCGGGACTTATTGCCGCTGAACGGCAAGCCTCCAACGCTCCAGCGCATCGCCAGATGCCGCATGAACTCCGGCGTAGCGCCCTTGACGTAGGGCAGTTCCTGGCATTGCTCCACACTTTTGAATTCCGGCGCGGGGTCGGCCTGCACCGCCACCACCGATGAGCGCGATGCGCCGAAACTGCCTTGCACCACGGTCACCACTTGGCCGTTCTGCACTGCGCGTCCGAGCACCTGGCTGACGGCCTTGCCTTCACGCAACACGTCGACTTCGAAGCTGACAGGCACATCGGGTTCGACCGGGCCGACAAAGGTAATCGCCAGCGAGCGCACCGGGCGATCCGCCGGCACCTTGGCACGCATCGCCTCATATTGCAGCGCCGCCACCAGCCCACCAAAACTGGCCCGCCCCTGGCCCCATTCAGGCGCGATGCTCACCGCACCGGGCTGCCGGCGCACGGCATCGATCAAATCGGAAAAGCGCATGACGACCTCGAAAACAGGGAAAAGGATGAAGGGATCTTAACCAGCCTGGGCTGGCGGCACAGGGCTCATTCCGGCCAAAGAGGCTGACAGAAAAGCCGAGGATCTTGAATTGCTCCCCTGTGGGAGCGAGCCTGCTCGCGATGACGGTGGGTCAACTTGCCTATCTATCGACTGATACACCGCTATCGCGGGCAGGCTCGCTCCCACAGGGGGTAAGTGCAAGGTTCAGGATTTTTCGAAGCAACTGGCAATCAACTTGTCGAGCACCTTGTCGGCCTTGGCCTCGGCCTTTTCCATCGTGGCGTGCCAGGTAGGCACACAAGATTGCAGATCGGTTTCCTCCCTGGCCCGGGCCAGCCATTGCCAGCAATCGTGCCAGTCGCCCAGCGCAGCCTGGGCTGACTTGAGCCGTGGCATGGCGGCTTCAGGCAGGCGGTCGAGTTCAGGGTAGGCTTCGAGGGCGTAGCGAACGCGCTTGATCAGCAGGCGCAACCGGTGACGGTCATGGGCTGGATCGCGCAGGGCTTCGCCGAGTTTCTTCCATTGTTTGTCCAGGCGCTTTTCAATGCGTTTGCGCAAGCCCTTCAGCAGGCCCTCACGCTGGGCGGCGCGAATGAAGCGCGGGAAGGCATCGAGGATCATCAGCAACTGCGCCAATTCAACACTCGCGGCCACGGCGGGATAGGCATCGGCCATTTGCACCTGGCGTCGCCGCGCCGCCTCGGCCTGGCCATGCTGCTCAAGGTAAGCGGCCAGGACTTCCCGGTCGCGCAAGGGCGTGGTCAGGGTGCCCACCGCCGAAGCAGCCGTTTCCAGTTGTTGGACGCCGGGCAACCCGCGCAACGGGCGAAGTAGGCTGCGCAAACGACGTACCGTGGTCCGCAGGTCATGCAGCGCTTCGCTGTCGGTATGGGCATTCAAGCGGGCCTGACAGGCCAACAGGCGGACTTCCAGGCCCAGTATCCGGGCCACCAGCCGATCGATCATGGACGTACTCCGTACGCAGCTTCAAGCGATAAGCCTCAAGCTGCAAGGGAGGATCGCGTCGCCCGCTCCTTCCTTGTAGCTCGCTGCTTAAAGCTTGTCGCTGTTCTTATCGTCCCGCGCGGGATTCGCGGATGTAGAAACGCGCTTTCTCGGCTTTTTTGGTACAGCCTTCGAATGCTTCGAATTGCTGCTGGGTCTTGGCGCCCGTCAGCAGGGACAGGGCCTTGGAGTAGCTGACGGTGCCGGCAAAACCTTCGGCCTTGGCCAGGTCCAGTTCACGCCAGGCGCTGTCGAGTTGGCTGCCACAGCTGTCACGGTAAGCGGTTTTGCCTGCGCAACCGGCCAGGGCCAGAACCATCAGGGATGCCACCAGGGGCAGGCAGATCCGGGCTTTCATCGATTACACCTCAAGTCAGGAAAACAGTCGTGCTGGTAAGACGGTCGCGCCTGGAAAAAGTGCCAAGGCCCGACCGTGTAAATTCAGTGTGGATGAGAATACGCAAATGCCACGCCGGCGTGTCAAAAAACGACGCTTGCGCCACAACGATTGAGCCAAGCTGTCGATAAGTGCATTGTTGAAACCTGTTCGACAAGAGGCCGGGTCATGACAAAACGTGTCGCATTGGTATTGGGCTCCGGTGGTGCCCGGGGCTATGCCCATATCGGGGTGATCGAAGAAATCGAACGACGTGGCTACGACATCGCCTGCGTCGCCGGGTGTTCCATGGGTGCTGTCGTGGGCGGGATCTATGCCGCGGGCAAGCTCAAGGATTATCGCAACTGGATCGAAAGCCTCGATTACCTGGACGTCCTGCGCCTGGTGGACGTCAGCTTCCGCCTCGGCGCGATTCGTGGCGAGAAGGTCTTCGGGCAGATTCGCAAGATCGTCGGTGAACTCAACATCGAAGATTTGCGCATCCCCTATACCGCCGTGGCCACCGACCTGACCAACCAACAGGAAATCTGGTTCCAGGAAGGTTGCCTGCATCAGGCAATGCGCGCCTCGGCGGCGATTCCCAGTCTGTTCACGCCAGTGATGCAAGGCAACCGCATGCTGGTGGATGGCGGCCTGCTCAACCCGTTGCCGATCGTGCCGGTGGTGTCGAGCCACTGCGACCTGATCATCGCGGTCAACCTCAACGCCACCAACCAGAAACAGTATCGATTACCGGTGATCCCACGCCCCGCCGCATTCAGACGCCGCTTCGACACCTTGGTCAGCTCCCTGGGTTCGCGCCTGCCGTTTCGCCGCAAGCAGGCCGAACAATTGTTGCTCCTGGAACAGGAAGCCTTGAAGGCCGAAGCCGCCGACATCAACCCGTGGATCGACTCGGCCGAGCCCGAAGGCCAACAACCGGCTGCCGCGCCAGAAAACGAAGGCGCACCAAAATCCGCCACCGGCTCGTTCATCATCGACAACGTCGGCCCGGCCTCGTTGCTGGACTTGATCAACCAGAGCTTCGAAGTGATGCAGACCTCGCTGGCCCAGTACAAGATCGCCGGTTATCCGCCGGATGTGCTGATCAACGTGCCGAAGCGGGTGTGCCGGTTCTTCGAGTTCTACAAGGCGCCGGAGTTGATCGCATTGGGGCGGGAGATTGCCAGCGATACGCTGGATCGGTATGAGAGTGACCAGAACTGAATGTGATCGCAGGCCTCCTGTGGCGAGGGGATTTGTCCCCTCGCCACAACAGTGCTTGGCTTGAAACTTTGTGGCTAAACAGCACCCTCCCCCAACAACCGATACCCCACCCCCGCCTCGGTCGCAATGAACCGCGGCCGGGTCGGGTCGTCGGCCAGTTTCTGGCGCAGGTGACCGACCACGATCCGCAGGTAGTGACTGTCTTCGGTGTGGGTCGGGCCCCAGATGTCCTTGAGCAGTTGCTGCTGGGTGATGACCCGCCCCGGATGCCGCGCCAGTTGCGCCAGCACGGCGTACTCCTTGCGGGTCAGGGCCACTTCGGTGCCGTCCAGCAGCACCCGCCGATACGCCAGGTCCACCGTCAGCGGGCCGAACTTCAGCGCAGCTTCCTGTGGCTCGCCCGCCGGAGCCTGGCGCAACAAGGCGCGGATGCGGGCAAGGAATTCCTGGATGCCGAACGGCTTGGTCACGTAATCGTTGGCGCCGTTGTCCAGTGCCTCGACCTTCTGTGCTTCGCTGGCCCGCACCGAGAGCACCAGTACCGGCACCGTCGACCATTGGCGAAACTCGCGCAACACCTGTTGGCCATCCATATCCGGCAGGCCCAGGTCGAGTACCAGCAGATCAGGCTTGTTCAACGCCGCTTGGGCAAGCCCTTCAGCGCCGGTACCGGCTTCCAGCACCTTGTAGCCTTGGGAGCTCAGGCTGATGCGCAGGAATTTGCGAATCTGCGGTTCGTCATCGATGACCAAAAGGGTCGCGGTCTGGCTCATGAGGCTCGTTCGTTGCAGTCAGGTGGAAAGGTAAGCAGGTCACAAGCTGCCGGTCACAAAAGAGTATCGCAACCCGGCTCAAGCTTCATCGTCCATGCCCGGTTGTGCCTGCAGGGGCAGGTGCAACGTGATGCAGGTGCCGCGCCCGTCGAGGCCATCGGCCACACTGATGCGCCCGCCATGGGCACCGACCATGCCCTGGCAGATCGCCAAGCCCAGACCCGTGCCCTGCCCGCCTCGATCACCGCGCGCGGCGGTATAGAACATGTCGAAGATTTTCTCCCGTTCTTGTTCAGGGATCCCTGGCCCCTCGTCGGCCACGGCAAAAAACACTTCGCTGTCGGACGCCCCGGCGCTCAGTTGCAGGCGTCCTTGGGTCGGCGAGAATCGCGCGGCGTTCTCCAGCACGTTCACCAGGGCCTGTTCGATCAACGCCGCATGGACATACAGCAGGGGCAATTCAGCAGGCACCTCGACACTGAGCGCCAGCGGCGCCAGCACCGCCCGAAGGCGGTTCAGCGCGCTGCCGACGATGTCGGCCGGGGCCACCCAGTCCCGCGCCAGCTTCAGGGCGCCGTGGCCCAGGCGGGTCATGTCCAGCAGATTCTGGATGTAACGATCCAACCGCTCGGCTTCATCGCGGGTGCCTTCGAGCAGTTCGCGACGATCGGCCAGCGGGATCGCCTCCCCCAATGCCAGCAGGCTGTCGATGCTGCCGCGCATGGCCGTCAGCGGCGTGCGCAGATCGTGGGACACTGAAGCCAGCAAAGCACTGCGCAGTTGCTCGGTTTCACCGTGCAGACGCGCGGCTTCCAGATCCTGAGCCAACTGCGCCCGAGCCAACGCCTGGGCCAATGGTTGGCTGAGGGCCGTCAATAAACGCCGACGCTGGCCACTCAGCGGCTTGCCTTCTTTCGGGCAAACGCCCAACAAGGCCAGCGGCCCGCCCTCCGCCGACAACGGCCACCACCACCAACGCCCGGACGGCAGCGTTCCGGTGCCGGCACCGGCCGGTTGATCGTGCTGCCAGGACCAGTCCGCCGCCGCGCGCTCGGCCTCGGTGAACGTCAATGGCTCACCGCTCTCGACTTTCCAGCCGCCCTGGCTGTCGCGGTTGAGCAGGCACAGTTGCAGGTCGTGCCAACCGTTGAGGTGCTGCGCGGCGGCGCTGATCACCGCCTGGCGGTCGGTGGCGGCGGTGAGTTTGCGCGACAGGTCGAGCAGTTCGCCGGTTTCCTGCTGGGTATCGCGCAGGGCCTGCAACTGGCGACGCTGGCGCGCGGCAAGGTTGCCGGTCAGGGCTGCCATGAGCAGGAAAAACACCAGCGTCAGCACGTCCTCTTCGCGCTGGATGGTGAAAGAAAAATTCGGCGGAATGAACAGGAAGTCATAAGCCAGGAACGACAGCGCTGCGCAGGCCAGCGCCGGGCCGAGGCTGCTGCGTACCGCCACCAGCAACACCGCCATCAGGAACACCAGGGAGATATTGGGCAATGCCAGCAGCCCCGAGATCCCCCAAGCCAATGCGCTGGCCGCCACAGTCGCCAGCAACGCCAGCACATAATCGAACCCGGTCTGGACAGCTGTTGAGTGCACGCGGGCGGGACGCGGTTGCTCATCGCTGTCCAACACGTTGATTTCCAGGCCCCGGGCATCGCGCAGCAGATGCGACGCGAGGCCGCCGCCAAACAGCCGTCGGCGCAAGCGTGGCCGAGACTGACCTACCAGCACCAGCGTGGCGCGCCGTTCGCTGGCATGCTGGATCAGCGTCCTGGCCACTTCACCGGCCCGCAGCAGCACCACTTCGCCACCGAGGCGTTCGGCCAGTTGCTGGGCATTCTGCAAGCGCTGGCGCGAGGCCTCGTCGCGGGCGCTACCGTTGTCCACATGCACCAGGCTCCACGGCAGATGTCGACGCTGGGCAACGCGACTGGCATGACGCACCAGCCGTTCAGCCTGCACGTCGCCGTCCACCCCCACCAGCAAGCGTCCGCGCACCGCCGGCGCCGCCTGCCCCAGTTGTCGGTAGCCCAGGGCCAGGTCGTTGTCGACCTGGGCGGCGGCGGTCTGCATGGCCAGCTCACGCAACGCGGTCAGGTTGGTCTGGGTGAAGAACGCATCGATTGCCGCCCGGGCCTGCTCCGGCACGTAGACCTTGCCATCACGCAGGCGCTCCAGCAGCTCGCGCGGTGGCAGGTCGATCAGCAGCAGTTCATCGGCTTCCTGCAGGACCCAATCCGGCAATGTCTCGCGCACCTGCACACCGGTGATGCCGCGCACTTGGTCGTTGAGGCTTTCCAGATGCTGGACATTGACCGTGGTATAGACATCGATGCCCGCCGCGAGCAGTTCCTGAATGTCTTGCCAGCGTTTGGCATGGCGACTACCCGGCGCATTGCTGTGGGCCAGTTCGTCCACCAGGACCAACGTCGGGCGGGTGGCGAGCAAACCGTCGAGGTCCATTTCCTCGAGCATCACGCCGCGATATTCCGAGCGCACCAACGGCTGCTGCGCCAGGCCGCCGAGCAGCGCTTCGGTTTCACTTCGGCCGTGCGTCTCCACCACCCCGGCAATGACCTTCACGCCTTGACGCAATTGGCTGTGGGCCGCTTGCAACATGGCGTAGGTCTTGCCCACGCCTGGGGCCGCGCCCAGAAAGACCTTGAGCCGGCCACGGTCGTTGCGAGGCAGATTGGCTAACAGTGCGTCGGCGCGGCCGGAATCGCTCATGACGTGGAAATCTCTTTCAAATATTGATCAAACACCCTGTGGGGAGCCGGACCGGTGGGAGCAAAGCTTGCTCGCGATCAAGGCGACACGGTTCAACTGATGAACGCGTTATCGTTCATCGCGAGCAAGCTTTGCTCCCACTGGCTTTGCTCCCACAGGCGCCACTCCCACAGGTTCTTACAGCTTTTCCAGGGCCAGGTTCAGCGCCAGCACATTCACTACCGGTGGCCCCACCAAGGGTTGCTCGATGTTGTCGTCGAGCAATTGCTGCAAAGTCGAGGACGGCAGGTTGCGTGCGGCGGCGACACGCGCCAGTTGATAGGCAATCGCCGCTGGAGGCAAGTGCGGATCCAGCCCGCTGGCGGAGGTGGTCAGCAATGCCAGCGGCACCGGGCCCTGAGCGGGCACCTGGAGTTTGCGGGCGTCATCGATCACCCGTGTGGCCAGGGCCGGATTGCTCGGGGAAAGATTGCTGGCGCCGCTGGCGACCGTGGCAAAGGCACCGGCCGATGGCCGTGGATGAAACCAGGCATCGCCGGTGAAATCCTGGGCGATCAGCGTCGAGCCACGAACCTTGCCGGCGGCATCGACGATCAAGCTGCCGTTGGCCTGGACGGGAAAGGCGACTTGTGCCACGCCGGTGACCACCAATGGATACGCGACACCGGTGATCAGGGTCATCAGCAATAGCAGGCTCAAGGCCGGGCGAATTAATGTGGACATCCAGAATTCCTCAGTTGAAAACACATCGGTGGCATTAACAGGCTCAAACCAAACCCAACGCCGTCAGCAACATATCGATCGCCTTGATCCCCACGAACGGCACCACGATCCCGCCCAGGCCATAGATCAACAGATTGCGCCGCAACAACGCCGCCGCGCTTGCCGCTTGCACTCGCACGCCGCGCAGGGCCAGGGGGATCAGCACGACGATGATCAAGGCATTGAAGACAATGGCCGACACGATCGCGCTCTGCGGGCTGCTCAGGTGCATCACATTCAACACGCCGAGCTGTGGATAAATCGAGGCGAACAGCGCCGGCAGGATCGCGAAGTACTTGGCGATGTCATTGGCGATGGAAAAGGTGGTCAGCGCCCCACGGGTCACCAGCAACTCCTTGCCGATCTGCACCACATCCAGCAGTTTGGTCGGGTCGCTGTCGAGATCGACCATGTTGGCCGCCTCCCGCGCGGCCTGGGTGCCGTCGTTCATCGCCATGCCGACATCGGCCTGGGCCAGGGCCGGGGCATCGTTGGCACCATCGCCGCACATCGCCACCAGCCGACCGTCATTTTGCTCATGACGGATGCGCGCCAGTTTTTTCTCCGGCGTGGCTTCTGCCAATACGTCGTCGACACCCGCCTCGGCGGCAATCGCGGCGGCGGTCAACGGGTTGTCACCGGTGACCATCACCGTGCGAATCCCCAACTTGCGCAGCTCGGCGAAACGCTCGCGGATGCCGGGCTTGACCACGTCCTTCAGATGAATGGCACCCAGCAGCCTGCCATCGGCACACACCAGCAATGGCGTGCCACCGCTCTGGGCAATCTTGTCGACTTCCCGGGCCAGCGCTGACGGCAACTCGGTTTTCGCCAGACCGATAAAGCTCAGCAGCGAATCCACGGCGCCCTTGCGGTAGATGCGGCCCTGATAGTCGACCCCGGACAAACGGGTTTCGGCACTGAACGGCACGGCCACCAACGCGTCGACGCCGGGCTCAGGCTGTGGATGCAAACCACGCAGGTATTCGACGATGGACTTGCCCTCGGCCGTGTCGTCAGCCAGCGAGGCGAACAACGCGCCTTCGGCCAGTTCCTTGGCACTCACACCGGGGGCGGCATAGACCGCCGTACAACGACGGTTGCCAAAGGTGATGGTGCCGGTCTTGTCCAGCATCAGCACATGCACATCCCCCGCCGCCTCGACCGCACGGCCGGATTTGGCGATCACGTTCAGGCGCACCAACCGGTCCATCCCGGCGATGCCGATGGCCGACAGCAGCCCGCCGATGGTAGTGGGAATCAAGGTGACCAGCAGCGCCACCAGAAACACCAGCGGCAGGCTGGCGTTGGCGAAATGGGCGAACGGTTGCAGCGTCACCACCACCAACAGGAAGATCAGCGTCAAGCCGATCAGCAGGATATCCAGCGCCACCTCGTTCGGGGTTTTCTGGCGCTTGGCGCCTTCGACCAAGGCGATCATGCGGTCCAGGGTGGACTCGCCGGGATTGCTGGTGATGCGCACCAGCAGCCAGTCGGAGACCAGCCGTGTATTACCGGTGACGGCCGAGCGATCACCGCCAGACTCGCGGATGACCGGCGCCGATTCGCCAGTGATCGCCGCCTCGTTGACCGCGGCGATGCCTTCGATCACTTCGCCGTCGCCGGGGATCATGTCGCCGGCCTCGACGCGCACCACATCGCCCTTGCGCAGACGGGTGGCGGGAATCATTTCAAACCCACTGGCGGTCTGGCGACGTGCCTGGAGGCCTTCGCTGCCAGCCTTGAGACTGTCGGCCCGGGCTTTGCCGCGGCCTTCGGCCAACGCTTCGGCGAAGTTGGCAAACAGCACGGTGAACCATAGCCACAGGGCAATTTGCGCAGCGACGAACGTCGGCACGGCGCTGTCGGGGATGAAGCACAACACGGTGGTGAGGATCGCGGTCAGCTCCACCACCAGCATCACCGGCGCGCGGTGCAACTGACGTGGATCGAGCTTGACGAAGGCTTGTACCAACGCTGGCCGCCAAAGGGCCGACAGGTGGGTCTTCGGTTGTTCCGGCGCCTTGACGGCGACGGTTTTGCTCATCGGCATATTCATCATCAGGTCCTCAGAAGCCCATGCTCAGGTGTTCGGCAATCGGCCCCAGTGCCAGGGTCGGCAGGAAGGTCAAGCCGCCCACCAGCACAATGGTCACGGTCAACAGGGTCACGAACAACGGGCCGTGGGTTGGAAAGCTGTTCTGGCCAATCGGCGCGGTCTTCTTCAAGGCCAGGCTGCCGGCCAACGCCAGCACTGGCAGGATGTAGCCGAAGCGGCCGATCAACATGCCCAGGCCCAGCATCAAGTTGTGGAAGGGTGTGTTGGCGCCGAAACCACCGAATGCCGAGCCGTTATTCGCCCCCGCCGAGGTGTAGGCGTACAACAACTGGCTGAAGCCGTGGGCGCCCGGGTTGCTCACCGCTGCGGCCGGCCCGGGCAGGCTCGCGGCGACGGCCCCCAGCACCAGCACGCTGACGGGCATCACCAGCAGGGTTGCCACCAGCAGTTGCACCTCCCTGGCGCCGAGCTTCTTGCCCAGGTATTCCGGGGTGCGACCGATCATCAAGCCGGCCAGGAACACCGCGATCAACACGTTCAACAGCATGCCGTAGAGCCCGGCACCGACGCCGCCGAAAATCACCTCGCCGACCATCATGTTCACCAGCGACACCATGCCACTGAGCGGGTTGAGGCTGTCGTGCATGGCGTTGACCGAGCCATTGGACGCTGCCGTGGTGGTCACCGACCAGAGCACCGTGGCGGTGGTGCCGAAGCGCGTTTCCTTGCCTTCCAGCGGTGCGGTTTGCTCGACGGCCGCGTCATTCAGGGCCGGGTTGGGTTGGTATTCGGCCCACAGTGACGTGGCGCCGCCGATCAGGAACAGGGCAAGCATGCAAGCGATGATCGCCCGGCTCTGGCGCAGGTCCTTGACGTAATGGCCGAAGGTGAACACCAGCGCGACGGGAATCAGGATGATCGAGGCAAGCTCAAACAGATTGCTCCAAGCCGTCGGATTCTCGAACGGGTGCGCCGAGTTGACGCCGAAAAAACCGCCGCCATTGGTACCTAGTTGCTTGATCGCGATCTGGCTGGCAGCCGGCCCCAGCGGAATGACTTGGTCGGCGCCCTGCATCGTGACGCTGTGCACGTAGTGCGCAAAGGTCTGCGGCACGCCCTGCCAGACCAGGAACAACGCCAGCAGCAGGCACAGCGGCAGCAGCCCGTAGAGGGTGGCGCGGGTCATGTCGACCCAGAAGTTACCCAGCGTCGCGGCGGACTTACGCCCGATTCCGCGACAAAGCGCCACCAGCACCGCCAGGCCGGTGGCGGCGCTGACAAAGTTCTGCACGGTCAGGCCGACCATCTGGCTCAGGTAGCTCAGGGACGCTTCACCGCTGTAGGACTGCCAGTTGGTGTTGGTCATGAAACTCACGGCCGTGTTGAAGGCCTGGGTCCATTCCATGCCGGGCAGTTGCTCGGTATTGAGGGGCAGATATCCTTGCAGCAGGAGAATCGCAAACAGCAATACAAAACCCGCCAGGTTGAACGCGAGCAAGGCCAGGGTGTATTTCTGCCAGCTCTGCTCAGCAGTGGGATCGACTCCCGCCAGGCGATAGCAACCGCGCTCCACCGGGCCGAGGATCGGTGAAAGCCAAGTGCGCTGGCCTTCCATCACCCGATAGTAAAAACGCCCCAGGAACGGTGCCGGAATCAGCACCAGGGCGAAAAAGGCGAGGATCAGCCCGTAGTCATAACCGTGCATAGCCGCTCCTAGTTCCGATCTGCGCGCAACAGCGCAACCAGCAGATAAATGAACAGCGCCACTGCCAGCAGCAGCGACACCCCGTCCAGAACATTCATGGGATTTCTCCGTGGTACGGCGTCGTGCCGTGTGTGGAGTGATTGTCGGCAGGGAGGCTGTAAAGGAACGAGATCGAGAGAGGGGGTGGGGGATAAAGAATCTGTAAAAAATGACTTATGGCGTTGTTATGGCGGCGATCGGAAGGGCCTCTTCGCGAGCAAGCCCGCTCCCACACTGGACTTGCGGTGAGCAGTCGATTTCATGCACACCACAAATCCAGTGTGGGAGCGGGCTTGCTCGCGAAGGCGGCATCATCAGCGCCAACGCCCTCAACTGGCGCACAACAGGGGCACATCAAGCAAGGAACATCCCCGATACGACACGATTTCACCCATTACGACCGCCCTCGCCACACTGGCACGCCCACTGCACTGCCCTCTTCCAGCGCTTTTGCTATGGATCAAGGGGAGCCACCGATGAACACACAACTCAAACCCACCCTGGGCACCCTGCATTTATGGGGCATTGCCGTCGGCCTGGTGATTTCCGGCGAATATTTCGGCTGGAGCTACGGCTGGGGCGTGGCCGGGACACTGGGGTTCCTGGTGACGTCCTTCATGGTGGCGGCCATGTACACCTGCTTCATCTTCAGCTTCACCGAACTGACCACCGCCATTCCCCATGCTGGGGGACCGTTTGCCTACAGCCGACGGGCCTTTGGTGAAAAAGGCGGGTTGATCGCCGGGCTGGCGACGCTGATCGAATTCGTCTTCGCGCCGCCGGCCATTGCCCTGGCCATCGGCGCCTACCTGAACGTGCAGTTCCCGGCCCTGGACCCGAAACACGCGGCGGTCGGAGCCTATATCGTGTTCATGGGCCTGAACATCCTCGGGGTCAAATTGGCCGCGACGTTCGAGTTGATCGTCTGCGTACTGGCGGTGGCCGAGCTGCTGGTGTTCATGGGCGTCGTGGCCCCGGCGTTCAGCTTCAGCAGCTTCGCCCTGAACGGCTGGGCCGGTTCCGATACGTTCGGCGCGCCGGCCATCGCCGGAATGTTCGCCGCGATCCCCTTCGCGATCTGGTTCTTCCTGGCCATCGAAGGTGCGGCCATGGCCGCCGAAGAAGCCAAGGACCCGAAACGCACGATTCCCAAGGCCTACATCAGCGGCATCCTGACCCTGGTGGTCCTGGCCATGGGCGTGATGTTCTTCGCTGGCGGCGTCGGTGACTGGCGCACCCTGTCGAACATCAACGATCCGCTGCCCCAAGCCATGAAAACCGTAGTCGGCGAAAGCTCCGGCTGGTTGCACATGCTGGTGTGGATCGGCCTGTTCGGCCTGGTGGCGAGTTTCCACGGCATTATTCTTGGCTATTCGCGGCAATTCTTCGCCCTGGCCCGCGCCGGTTACCTGCCCGCCTCCCTCGCCAAACTGTCCCGTTTCCAGACCCCACACCGGGCCATCATCGCCGGTGGGCTGATCGGCATCGCAGCGATCTACAGCGACGGCCTGATCAACCTCGGCGGCATGACCCTGACCGCGGCGATGATCACCATGGCCGTGTTCGGCGCCATCGTCATGTACATCATGAGCATGCTCAGCCTATTCAAACTGCGCAAAACCGAACCCAACCTGGAGCGCACTTTCCGGGCGCCGGGTTATCCACTTGTACCCGGCGTCGCCCTGGTATTGGCCGTGGTTTGCCTGGTGGCGATGGCCTGGTTCAACGCGTTGATCGGGCTGATCTTCCTCGGCTTCATGGTGGTGGGTTTCGTCTACTTCATCCTCACCGCACAACTGCGTGCAGACGCTCCCGCCGACGCGATGCTGACCGGGCTTTGAGGTGAAGCCGGCCGAACGGGCGTAGTATTGAACCACTGCGAACAACCTTCGCTCATAAGTGGTAGGTGCGATGGATCGGCGAAATGTTCGTCCGTCCATCGCCCCCTCAAGGAGAGCCCTATGCCCTGGTATGCCTGGTTGATTCTGATTGTTGCAATCGGCTCGATCGTTGGTGGTCTGATGATGTTGCGCGACACCGCCACCAAGGTCGAACTGACAGATGAACAGCGCAAGCGTGTTGCCGAGCGCAACGCGGAAATGGATGCGAAGGAGGCCAAGGATCGTTGAGCTATTACCTGTCCCGGCTACATAGTGCTTTTGTGGCGAGGGAGCTTGCTCCCGCTGGGGCGCGAAGCGGCCCTAAACCTGCTGGCGCGGAGTGTCAGGCTAATCGGGTTTTAGCCGTTGGGGCTGCTACGCAGCCCAGCGGGAGCAAGCTCCCTCGCCACAAAAAGCCCGCGCCTTCGGCTTCACTTTTCCCAATCCGCCTTGGCGATATGCAAGCCATGCAACCCCTTGTACGCCGCCCGCTCAGGCTGGCTCCAGCCTTGCAGCAATGATTCCTCCAGCCGATAGATCTCCACTCCCAGCGGACGACAGACGCTGAGTGGATCCTGTGCATCCGGCCCCCACATCGCCAACGACAGGTCACCACCCGGGCAGGTGGACAGGGCACACAACAGATCAATCTCGGCAAAGAATTCCAGGTAATCACCCTTCTGCGCCGGACAGGCCTTCATGAAGTACATGTCGTCATGATTGAGCCCCGTGCACTGGAAAATATTCAGTACGTCGTGCACATCGAACTCCGTCAGGCCGTGGGGCAGCACCGCGCGGGTCAGGTTCGAGTGGCAATGATGGTGGAAATCCTCCCCGGTGAGCATCCGGTTCACATACGGATCACAGCGCGTGCCCAGCAGATCGTGCAATCGTCCGCCATGCTCATCGATGCCGTAGCCGGCCAGACTGTCATCGGTGATGGTCACTAATGGCCGCAGGAATGGCAGGTTCGACCACAACCGATCATGGGTGCTGACATGGGCACCCTGAAGTTGGCGCGTACGCGCCGCCCACAGGCGTTCCCGCGGGTCATGGGCGTTCCAGACGTTGAAGTCTCCCACCTGCGGGCCCACCGGTGTGGTGACGCGGAATACATGCCCGGCGGGTACGTGCCAGGCGCGGCCGGTGCGGATGGGTACTTCGAACTGTTCGATCAGCGTGCGCTTGTCCTGCTGGGTGCGGATGCGGTCGTAGAAGGGTTTGTCCACCTGCAAGGCTGAACCTTTGCTGACCTGGTAGGCGGCTGGGTAGTCTTTGTACATGGCATCGTTCCTCATATCCAACGGTTGGGCGAGAAGCGCTCTAATGATGGTTTTGCCGAAAAAATCGGCAGTTAACGAACCTCCACATCACCGGCTCGGAACTTTAACGCCAGCAGCACCAAAGGTAAGTACGCTACTAGCAACCCGACAATACCTTCCAGCTTCTCATCAACTACCAGGAAAGCGACTGGCAACAACCACATCATGGTCAATGCTCCGGCCGCCAATGACACAGGCAAATGCCGTTCGTAATAACGTGAGGCAAATTGATAAGCATGACTGCGGTGAGCTTCGTAAACCTTCTCTCCCCGCAGTAAACGACGTATCAACGTCAGAGTAGCGTCCACAATGAACACACCAAGGAGGATCAGCCACGCAAAAAATAACTCGGACGATACCCACGCGGCCTGAAGCGTGAAAATCCCAAACGTCATGCCTAGGAAGCCACTCCCCACGTCGCCCATGAATATCTTGGCGGGTGGAAAATTCCAGCATAGAAACCCCAGGACAGCGCAGGCAAGCATGAGTGGCATCTCGATCTGAAAACTCCCCTCCAGCCAATACAACAAGACGACGCTAGCGCATACGGATATCGCTTCAATCCCGGCGATGCCGTCAATTCCATCCATGAAGTTATAAAGATTGAGCATCCACACCAAAAAAAATGCAGCCACGGCGTAACCAACAATACCAAGGTCAATAATCACTCCAAAAATGGAAATAGGAGCAAGACCGCCAATCCAGTACAACGCCCAGAATGCGGCAAGAAAATGGCCAAGAAGTCGCCACCTTGCAGGAATATCACGGTGGTCATCCCAAAAGCCGTTAATGGCTACGAATGAGCCAGCTCCAAGCAGCGCGGCTAAATATTCGGAAGATAGGAGATTTAAATGAAACAAAGCCAGCACGGCCGTCAGAAAACTCAAGACGATGGCAACACCTCCCCCTCTAGGAGTGGGAAGCGTATGGGAACTGCGCGCGTTAGGTAAATCGATAAGGCTATGCGCCAACGCATAACGACGCAGGATCCACGTCAGCATAAAAGACGCAGTTATGATAAGTGGGAAAACTAACCACGGCATTAAGTAAACCTCGATAGCGTGCAGGTCTGGTCAGAGAGGCTAGAATATCAAGGTCTTCCGTTCAGCTTCCTGCCTACGTAGATCGCACGACGCTGCCTCATGGCCTTCCTCGAACCCGCCCTTCAAACCCCAGACCCGGGCTGAGCGTACGTTAAACCGTTATTGATCAACACGTCGTGCCATGGAGTACCCATCGCCAATACGCCTGTATGCAAAGACCGGTCATATGACCGGTCTCTCTCATTGCATCAAATCAATTTACTTCAAGTTTGTCACGGTTTCGGTCCAAGATCGCCTTGCCGATCCCCTTTACTTCCAGTAGCTCCTCTACTGAGGAGAAAGGGCCATTGCTCTCACGATATGCAACAATCGCATCAGCCTTGGCTCTACCTATTCCGGCCAACTCGCGCTCCAACGTAGTAGCATCCGCCACGTTGAGATCCACTTTGGCAGCCTGCGATTTCGACGTCTGGGCCATAATTTGCGGCGCAGCCTTCGTACCGTTATTTTCTACAGGCGCAGCAGTTGCGGCGATAGAAGCGCTGGTGAGGAAGGCAAAAACCAGAGAGTAGAAATAGCCTGTACGCATAAATGACGCTCCATAACATCGTTAAGAAAGAAGCAGCTTTTCCGAAGCTGCTTCTCAAACTTAGGTGATGATGGAGCGCTGTCAAAAGTGTGTACGTTACAGGTTGTGTAACAAAATCAGGGTTCGAGGCGGCGCTGCTGGTAGATCCAGTCGACAATCTCACCGTCCGGGGCGTAGCCACTGACGGTATCGCGAAGCAACTGGCGGACCCTCGCATAATCATCGTGTTCGATGGCAACCAGCAACTCAGCCAACCTGGCCTTGAGCACGTCCCACGGCAGATGATCTTCGTTGGCGCTCATGATCATCGGATGCGAGGTCGCGACAACGTTATCGCCAATCAGCAACTCCTCGTAAAGTTTCTCGCCAGGACGCAGGCCTGTGAACTCGACTGAGATGTCGCCATGAGGATTTTTTTCGGAACGAACACTCAAGCCAGACAGGTGAATCATCTTCTCTGCCAGCTCGACAATCTTCACCGGCTCGCCCATGTCCAGCACGAACACATCGCCGCCCAAGCCCATGGAGCCCGCCTGAATCACCAACTGCGCGGCCTCGGGAATGGTCATGAAGTAACGCGTGATCTTGGGATGTGTAACAGTTAATGGGCCGCCGGACTTGATCTGCTTATGGAACAGCGGAATAACCGACCCAGACGAACCCAGGACGTTGCCGAACCTGACCATGGTGAAACGGGTTTTATTAACTCGCGAGACATTGGCCTTATCGCCGAACAGCACCGGCGCCAGTTCACGGCTCAGGGCCTGCAAGGTCAGTTCTGCAAGGCGCTTGGTGCTGCCCATCACATTGGTGGGGCGCACAGCCTTGTCGGTGGAGATCAATACAAAATTCGACACACCGACCTGCAACGCGGCTTGCGCGGTGTTCAATGTCCCGATCACGTTGTTCAAGACACCTTCGGCAATATTGTGCTCAACCATCGGCACATGCTTATAAGCGGCGGCGTGATAGACCGTGTCGACATTCCAGGTCTTCATTACATCCAGCAATTTGGCCTGATCCCGTACCGACCCCAGGATGGGGAGTAAACGAACAGACAATGATTCCCGAGCGATTCGCGGTTCAAGTTCAGACAGAATACTGTAGAGATTAAACTCGCTGTGCTCGAACAGCAGCAGCGTTGTCGGTTTAAGTGACAGGATCTGCCGACAAAGTTCAGAACCGATCGAGCCACCCGCCCCGGTAACCAATACCGACTGCCCTGCGATGCAATGCTCAAGTAAGTCAGCCTGTGCAGGCACAGGATCGCGCCCGAGAAGATCCGCAATATCCACTTCCTGGATGTCGTCCACCTTGACCCGGCCACTCGCCAAGTCCATGAAGCCTGGAACACTGCGCACATGCAGCGGGAAACCTTCCAACAACGTCAATATTTCCCGCCGACGACCTCGTGACGACGACGGGATCGCCAGTAAAATCTCCTGGGCACCAGTCGCATCGATCATCCGTTGAATATGTTTGGGTTGGTAGACCTGCAGCCCGGCAATCACCCGGTCTGCAATGCTGTGATCATCATCGATGAACGCGACCGGACGCATCACCCGCCCCATGCGTAGCGCGGCCACGAGCTGGTTACCTGCAGCACCGGCACCGTATATAGCGACCTTGGGTAAGCCGTCGTCACGGCTGGTGAAGGGCACATGCTGGGCGGCGGTGAACCAGTCACCGAGGAAATATTGCCGCATCATCAGGCGCATCCCGCCAATCATGATCAGGCTGAGCCACCAGTAATTGAAGATGATGGAGCGTGGGACCACGTTGGCGTGATTGCTGTACCAATACACGACAAGCGCCAGTAACAAGGCCGAAAGGCTGACCGCCTTACAGATTGTAATCAGCGCGTCGTTACCGAAATAACGCATGACGGCACGATACATCCCGAAGCGGATGAAGATCGGAATTGCGATCACCGGAGCGGATGAGAAGAGCCAAAGGTGCGTCTCGATCGGGGCAGCCAATGCGTCGACACCCAGCCGAACAACAAACGCCAGCCACAAAGCGAGCCACACGAGAAGGACGTCCATAGCCACCTGGATCGCGCGCTTGTGGCGTCGGGGCAGTCCCAGCAACGCTGCTCTTAATTTATCCATAAACCCTTCACGCACCTCGGTCAACTCCTAAACCCAATCCATTCCTGATAAACGCGGCTCCATCATCGACCGTTGGACAACCGATAAACAAAAACACGATTTTTTACCTTTAAACCAGGCCTTCTCAAGCTCGCCAGCATGAAATCTGACGGCTAGCAGCACAAAGGCACGTAGGCAATGATTAAAGCCAACATTCCATCCACATTCCACAATACGGCACATGCCGCCAGCGGCAACAACCAGAACATATTAATAGCCACCACCGCCAACGTCCCTGGCAAATGCCGACCATATAGCCGGGAGAAAGCTGATAAGCATGGCTACGATGTGCCTGGTAAATTTTTCCGCCTCGCAGCAGGCGTCGTAATGAAGTAACGGTTGCCTGGATAATAAAGACACCCAGCGGATCAAGCAGATCGAAAGCAGCCTGGATGACGCCCAAGCCGCCTGTAGCGACAACAAACCCAGGACAACGCCGAGAAAACACTATTTCGACGTTGGTGTTGGGTCGCACATGATGATGAGCCCCTGATGAAAGTCTCGAGCACAGCATCAGCCGTTAGCTATTCGCGTGAAATGTGGGGTTCATAGAGCGGACTCATCCATGTAGCGGACTCAGTGCAAACGTGATCCTTGAAAATGTTACGGCAATCACACGTTTTCATGCACTAGATACCACCTAGGACTTCATTTCCAGTGGCGTCGTGCATGACCCTTGTCAACACTTCGCAAGTCTTGGCCATTTCGGCGTCCGTCAGCGTTGGGTGAACCAAGAACATCAGGCTTGTTTCTCCGAGTCGCGCTGCCACTGGCAAGCTCTCCTCGGGTCGCCACGGAGTATTGTCGAAAGCCTTCTCCAGATAGACCTCTGAGCATGAACCCGAAAAGCAAGGCACGCCGCAGGTGCCGATCTCGTTAAGAATCCGGTCCCTATCCCACCCTTCTGCGAGTTGATCCGACTCTACGAAGACATAACACTTATACGCTGCATGCACGATGTCGTTGGGAGTCTCAGGAACACGCAACCCCGGCAAAGCCTTGGCGCAATCCCAGATACGGCGAGCGTTAGCCAACCGCGACTGGTGCCATTGAGGCATCCGTTTCAGCTGAATCCTGCCAATCCCGCCTTGTACCTCCAGCATTCTCCAGTTCGTACCGAAGCTCTCGTGCAGCCAACGGAAACCTGGGGCATGCTGTCGCTCATACACGGCTTCCCAGCTCTTTCCATGATCCTTGAACGACCACATCTTGGCCCAAAGTTCACGATCATTCGTCGTAACCATGCCACCTTCACCGGCAGTGGTCATTATTTTGTCCTGACAGAACGACCAAGCACCGATATGGCCTATCGACCCGATCGCCTTGCCCTTGTATCGGGCCCCATGCGCCTGTGCACAGTCTTCAATTACTCGGATCCCGTGCTCAGTCGCCAGGGCCATGATGGGGTCCATATCACAAGGCCATCCGGCAAGATGAACGCAGATGATGGCTTTGGTACGAGGGGACAGGACTGACTTGATGGTTGACGCATCAATATTCTGCGAATCCGCATTTACATCCGCGAACACAGGGATGGCGCCAACGTTAATGATGCAGGAAACAGAGGCCAAAAAGGTTCGGGAAGTCACAATCACTTCATCACCAGCACCAATATCCAGTGCCTGAAGCGCCAAGTCGAGCGCTACCGTACCATTGGCCACTGCGACCGCATAATCAGTCTCGGCCCAATCGGCGAACTCTCGCTCAAATTGGCGGCACTCCTGCCCGGTCCAATAGTTTACCTTGTTGGACAGGATGATGTCGCGAGCGCAATTTGCCTCCTCTTCAGAGAAAGATGGCCACGGAGAAAAGGGGGTATTCAGCATTGAACTATTCCTGATTCGTCAAACTGGCAAGAATGCAAACGGCTTCAAAACGCGGTGTACCGCCACATCACTAAATGGGTGGAATTCTATAAGACCCGCGCAGGAACGCCTACCACTACGCAGCCTCCTACAACATCAGCCACGACTGCCGCCCCCGCGCCAATCAATACATCAGCACCGAGTGTTACCATTTGCTTTACGCAAGCGCCTATTCCTACCCATGCGCGATCACCCACCTCGACCCCGCCGGCGAGCCGAGCACCTGGGCTGATATGAACGGCTTCTGCCAAAACACAATCGTGATCGACACTGCATCCGGTATTTAAAATCCCGCCCAAACCCACACTGGCGCCGGCATTCACTACAGCCCCGGCAAAAATCACTGTACCCGCCGCCACACTGGCGTGGCGGCTGACATGAGCTGTAGGATGAATGAGCGTCACCAAAACAGCTCCTCGCTGAGTGAGTGCGATAAGCTTCTGTTGGCGAATATTGTTATTGCCAATAGCGACAACAACACCCTCGAATTCACCGATTCGCTCAAACAACTCGCTGCCTGTGCCTACTACCTTCCAGGGACCATTGGTGGTTCGTGAAGGCCATGCATCATCAAAGAAAACAATATCCGACCAGCCACAACATTCCGCAGTATCGGCGACTACTTTGCCATGACCACTTGCGCCAAGTATCGCAAGTTTCTTCATTCCTGGTTGCCCGTGAATTTGGACATGGTGGCTTCTCCGCTAGCGCTGATGCCGTCTTTTTTTACGACTTTCTTGATCGTCATAGCGATAATTTTCAAATCTAGCCAAAGGGAGCGATTTTCGACATACCACACATCTAGTTCGAATCTCTCCGGCCAACCCAGCGCATTACGCCCATTGATTTGCGCCCAACCCGTAACGCCTGGCCGGACCTGATGTCGAAGGTACTGACGCGTGTTATAGAGCGGTAGATACTCCATCAACAACGGCCTAGGCCCTACTAGACTCATCTCTCCTTTAAGCACATTCCAAAGCTCCGGCAATTCATCCAGGCTGCTGGAGCGTAGGAAGCTACCAAACGGGGTCATCCGTAGCGCATCAGGCAAGGGTGCGCCATCGCGACTATATGCATCACGCATGGTACGGAATTTGACCATTTCAAAAGGCTTTCCACCACGCCCAGGGCGAACCTGTCGGAATAACACTGGCCCCCCTAACCGGCGCTTGATCAGGATTGCCACGATAACTATTACCGGAGACAGAACGATCAAGCCCACCAGGGCACCGACGAAGTCGATTACTCTCTTCATCTGGTGGGCTCACATGCTTCGTCGAGGCACTGTGCCAAGTTTCTGGCAAGCTTATCGAAACCATGCTCGATTTCGACGTAGTGACGCCCTGCACACCCCATCTTTATCCGCTCGGTGCTTGAAAGCCTAGACACTCTGACAATCGCGTCAGCCAACGCCTTGGGGTTACCTGGCTCAACCGTATATCCGGCACCAGAGTCTTCTATAGGGTTATTACCTGCATCGCAGCAGAAAAGAACTGGACGCTGGCCCGCCATGAAATCAAACAGTTTGTTCGAGCTAATCCCATACTTGAACACTGGTGCATTGATTAAATTGAAGACAAAGGCATCCGCTTGCGCGGCCAGTGCCGGAATTTGCCTTTTAGGAACAGGATCTTCGAAACTCACACGCTTAAGGCCCAACTCATTGGACAGGTTAAGCAAGTCTACCTTGCACGGCCCGTTGCCAATAATTCGCAGTTTAACATGCGACATTTCGGGATCGGCTTCGATGATTTTCTGCGCGCGCAACACATTATCGAGCCCATTCGCTGAGCCATGAGCCCCAAAGTACATCATCGTGAACTCATCACCGACGGCCTTTTCCTCAGGACGAGGAAAATCTTCAAGATCGACCCCGTTTGGAATCCAAACGATCTTCTTAGGATCGATTCCCATAGGGACGATGTATTCATGCGCTTTAGGCAGCAATACGATAATCCGCTTGGCACGTTTGTAGAGCCACTTTTCCAATACGCGAAGCGAACGAGCAATTATACTTTTGCGCTCTAACCGCCCCATATCGATAAGCGTTTCCGGCCATAGGTCTCGCACTTCGAATACGAAAGGCACTTTATATCGCCAAGCAAGCACTGCCCCCGCGGCTGCGGCAAACGGATGAACACTCGAGCCAATGATGACGTCGGGCTTATTCAATGCAGTAAGTTTACCGGGCTTAACAACCTGCCAAGTGTACTCCAGCATATTACGCATGCGCGCAGCGCCGTTTCCCTCATATCCTGATGTTCGCAACCACAGGAATGGAACGCCGCCATACTGATCAAGCCTGGCAGACTCCGAATTTGCAAGACGCTGCCGACCAGACTGGTATTCCACACTGGCCGCGACAATCGAAGCCTCCCAACCATGCGCAGGCAGATTCTTCGCCAGTTGATAGTGACGCGTGCCACCTGCACCACCCGGCTCTTGAGCGTAGTGGTTAAGAATCCAGACATTCTTCATGCCGAAAGATCCTCTACAAGGCGTCGTACGATCAGTTCTGCCGCATTGCCGTCACCGTAAGGCTGGACAGCTTGGCCCTTAGTGCCCACCGCTGCGCGAATAGCTGCTGCAACTTCTTGCGACGACTTCGGTGATACCAAGCGATTCCATCCGGCTTCGACCAATTCTATCCACTCAGTTTCATCCCGTAACGTGACGCAGGGAATGCCATAGAAGAATGCCTCTTTCTGAACTCCGCCGGAGTCAGTGGCAATGAGTGCGGCATGCTTCTCGAGCTGAACCATATCCAAATAACCAACTGGGTCGATCAGGTGCAGGTGCTGAGGTATATCATCCAGTTGCCCACGCTTCTCCAAAACCGCTCTGGTACGAGGATGCACCGGCCACACGATCGGCAAATCGGTAGAGAGGTCACGGAATGCTTCGACGATCGACGTAAGCCGAGCGGGATCATCGGTATTTTCTGCCCGGTGAACTGTCGCCAGTACGAAGCCAGCTTCTTTGAGGCCGAGTTTAGACATTACACGCCCGCTAGCATCAACACGTCTGCCATGGAACTTCGCGACGTCATACATGACGTCTCCGACTGGAATTATGTTGGCTCTACTTACACCTTCTTTTGTTAGATGCTCTGCCGCCGTTGCGGTAGGGGTAAACATCCAACGAGAAACCCTATCGGTCAGAATACGGTTAACTTCCTCAGGCATCGCCATATTGAAAGACCGCAGTCCGGCTTCCACATGCGCGACGGGGATATGCAACTTCACGGCGGCCAACGCTCCCGCTAATGTGGAGTTAGTATCGCCGTACACAAGTACGATATCAGGGCGCTCGAGAAGTAAAACCTTTTCAACTTCAATAAGCATCCGCCCAGTCATATCACCGTGACTACCACCATGAACGTCTAAATGATAGGCAGGCGCACTCATACCCAGCTCACGGAAGAACACATCAGACATATTAAAGTCAAAATGTTGACCAGTATGAACGACAACTTCTTCGACTCCCGGCAACGTGGAAATGAAATGAGAAACGACACTTGCCTTGATAAACTGGGGGCGCGCTCCAATTATTGTCAAAATCTTCATTTACTGCTCAACCTCTAACAAATCGGAATAAAATAGGCAAAGCTTTTTCGCCTCGACACCCCAGTTATATTTCTCAAGAACAGCTCGCTGGCCATTCCGCCCCATCTCTTCCGCTTCCGCAGGGTGCGCAACCAGATAGTCGATTGTCTTGGCTATTTCCTGAGCGTTTAGTGGATCAACACAAATGCCACACTTACTGGAGTTAATGATATTTCGCCAGAGAGCGAAGTTAGAGGCAATCACTGGTAATCCAACAGCCATATACTCGAACATCTTTACTGGCAATGCATCCAAATAGTTCGGGGTAGGATGAAGTGTCACGAGGCCCGCCACTGAACCATCAAGTATCTCTTTAACACCTTGACGATCCAGCCATCCGAGATGGATAACCTTGCGCCATCCTGGCTCAGTCTTAACTGCCGACTCAAAGGCAGACTCAGTGAAAACGCCGCCGATTGAAAGGGATACACTGGGTGAGGCTAACCCTATCGCTTGGACGATCTCCCGAATACCGCGAATCTCTCCCAGCCCGCCAATATAAACGACTTGCGCTTTTTTATTTGACCAGTCCACGCTGCCACCAGACAACTCCCCTATAATAGGATAGTTATTAATGTCAAGTGCACGAACACCGATAGCCGAAAATTTATCGCGTATATAGGGCGTCGCCGCCAAAACTGCGTCAAGCTTTCGACATGCCCATGTTTCGTAAGCAGCGAAGACTTTCGATATAAGGACCCTTGAAACCTTATTTAAATAAGGCTTACCCAATATCTGCTTGGGAACATCTTCATGCGCGTCGAAAATCACCTTCTTTCCAAGTGTTTTCAATTTCAGCCCGGCGGGGATGAGCTCAGGATCGTGCAAATGATAGATATCAGCATTAAGTTCCGCTGCTCTTTTGCGGATGATTTGGGTCGTCTTAAATATTCTATTTAGGCGACCCTGCAACTTCCCAACATCGATAAAAATAACGCCTTCCTTGACCTCATTACCTTTGCCGTCCGCAACAAGAAAATATACCTCATGCCCTGCCTCGACAAGAGTTCTGCATTGCTTTTGAAAGATACGCACATCGTAACGAGAGTGAACGGATGACACATGAGCAATTCTAGCCATGTTATTTATCCTTCAACTCAAGAGTAAACATTTATGCGCCGACCCAGAATCCGCTGAACCATGTTCTGAAGCTTCTTCATGCAGTTCTTGCGCGAATCCCAATTATTAAAATCAGAATAATCATGTATGGGCGCACTCATCAGCGCTTCAAATTCCGAAGTGGAAATTCGCATCTTTTTGCAAAAATACTCAATATCATACTGCAGCTCATCAAGGTCATACAATGGTTGCGCCAATCTCGCAAGGGCCTCTTCGCGAGTCAGCTGACCAGAGAGGATCATGCTGGAGTAATGCAACTTTCGCTTATCATAACCAAATTTTTTTGGGAGATAATAATTTTGGAACAGCTTCGTAAAAATAGACTCTCCATGTTTATGCGCATACGAGCGATAGCCAATCGTCTCCTGCAAATACAGTTCCGCCTTGGACTTGTCATAATTCATGTAGTTAAGCGGTCGTACAGTCCGCATACCTTTGACAAACGGATACCAGAAGTAGTACTCCAAGAAACTAATGGTTTTATAATCTTGCAACGGCCGCTCACCATACTTCTTATGAATTGCCTTAAGATTGATCGCGTCCATCGCACTGCCATGCCAACTATCAGGAAACACAGCTTCAGTCGCGAGATTCCCACCACTCAAAATATATTTGATATTATTCTGCACGGCAAAACGGTACATACTAGAAAAATATGCGTGATCTTGCGGCACGTCTTGGTTGGCAACGGCAGCCTTCATATAAGACAATTGCAGCTCGCGAACTTCTTCCCAGTTCATCACATGGGTATGCAGGTCATAGCCGCAATACTTGATGATTTTTTCGATGTTGCTGACAGCCAGCTCGCTATTCCAGCCTGCGTCCACATGCACCACGAGTGGGCGTAACCCGAAGTCCTTGACCTTCAGGGCTAAGTAGGAACTGTCCACTCCGCCGCTAAGGCCAATGATGCAGTCGTACTCTTTGCCGGCGCCCTCTTTCTTGATCTGATCGACGATCTTCTGGAGACGCTGTTCACCACTAGCATCGGTAAACAGTTGCTTGGATTGGACATTGTCGAACTTGTGGCAGTGATTGCACACTCCCGCATCATCGAACACGATTTCAGCGTCAGATGTATCCATGACACAGCGCGAACAGACCTTCACCACTACCCACCTCCAAAACGTTTTCATCGGCCTGCCTGATTGGACAACCCAGCAGCAGGCCCGATATGTATGACAATCAAGGCAGCGAAGAGCCTGTAAAGCCGAAGGGCTTCCAAGAGACGCTGCCTTTGAGAAATTTCATTTTTGCTTATCCAGCACTCAACTTGTTGATGTCTGGATAGCTGATCAGTACGGCGCGATGCTTGCCGTGGAACACAAAAA
The DNA here is from genome assembly GCF_030687595.1 of Pseudomonas sp. FP2300. Classification (NCBI taxonomy): domain Bacteria; kingdom Pseudomonadati; phylum Pseudomonadota; class Gammaproteobacteria; order Pseudomonadales; family Pseudomonadaceae; genus Pseudomonas; species Pseudomonas sp. FP2300. Next base: position 1,891,850 of record NZ_CP117440.1, on the reverse strand, counting down.
GGCTGCCTGCCGCCACGGCAGAAATGCCAGTACGGTCAAAAAGCTCGATCAGGTCTGCCGTGGAAGCAGCGCCACCGCAAGCGATGACAGGTACGTGCACCTCGGAAACAACGCTTTCTACCAGCGCAGTATCGAAACCCTTCTGTGTGCCGTCACGGTCAACTGAGTTCAGGAAGATTTCGCCAATCCCTGCCGCCTCAAGCGCTTGGGCCCATTCGACCGGGGAGCGCTTGGTATCTTTTGTGCCATTTTCCGAGTATACAGAATACCCGCCCCAGAAGCCCTTCCGGCAATCCATGGCCCCCACGACGCTTTGCGACCCGAACTTGTCGGCGATTTGACGGATCAGCGAAAGGTCGGCGAGCGCAGCCGTATTGATGGAAATTTTCTCGATACCGAGGGCAAACACCTTCTCGGCATGCTCCAGGGTTTTGATCCCCCCCCCATAACAAATGGGCATGAAACACTCACCCGCCACCTCGGCGATCAATTCGTAGTTGGGTTCACGGTTGAGTTTTGAAGCCTCAATGTCGAGCAACACCAGCTCATCGACTTCCTTCTCGTTGAAGATCCGGATGGCATTGATGGGATCGCCGACATATTTCGGCTCTTTGAATTTCACGGTCTTGACCAGGCCGCGATCTTTAAGCAACAAGCAGGGAATTACGCGCCTCCTGACCATCAGACCAACTCCACGAAATTCTTGAATAGTTGCATACCAAATTTGTGGCTTTTTTCCGGATGGAATTGAAAGCCCAAAATATTGTCCCTGACCACTGCGGCGGTAAACTGTTGACCGTAGTTAGCGGTCAGCAAGGTGTTCTCCGCATGTCGCGGCAACATGTAATAACTGTGGACAAAATAGAAACGGCTCAGCTGATTGAGCCCCGTCAGAATTGGGTGCTGCAACTGAGGAGTAACTTCGTTCCACCCCATGTGCGGCACCTTGCGTCCCTCACGCTTCTCGAAACGGACTATGTCCATGTCGATCCAGCCAAGGCCAGACTCGCTGCCCTCCTCAGAGCCATTGCCAAGCATCTGGCTGCCGAGGCATACACCCATTACCGGCTTTTGCTTGCCCAGCACCTGCTCATTCAACACCTCGATCAGGCCGCTTTTTCGCAGTGTCTGCATGCCAGCGTCGAAAGCGCCCACCCCTGGCAGAATGAGTTTGTCCGCCTGCTCGATATCCTCACGACTGTTCGATGCCTTGGCTTTGGCGCCCACTCGCTTCAGCATATTCAAGACCGAGGCGATGTTCCCTACACCATAATCCACAACAACGATCACTTGGCATCTCCCTTGGTGCAGTAGAAGGACATCCAGAAATAAATGAAATACATGATTGCATAGCCCATGGAGTAGAACCACAACACCGAATCCACGGTATCCGGCAAGGTGAAGCAGGCAAACGTCAAGGCCAGCAGGGTCAGCTGCCACACCAAGTCCAGGTTCTGCCGCTGCGCGATATAGATCGTGTAACTTAGGGGGCTGACGACGAACCGCATGTAGAACAGCGGAATCATCAACACGGCATAGCGCCCTGATTCAGCCCAGGCATCGCCAAATATGAAAGCGAACGCCCATTCACCTACGAACCAGAAGGCTACGAAGGGGGGGAGCGCCAGTATTGCCAGTAGCTTGAAGGTCTTGATGAAGATGCCGCGGCAGCTTCCCGTCTCCCGATAGTCACGGGCAGCTTGCTCCTTGAAGACATCAAGTACCGAGGCGGCTAACAGAGAGATAGGAGCGCCCATGATCTTCAATGTCAAAGCGAACCATCCCGCACTCTCCCCGCCGAACTTGGCTGCCAACAGCACGATCGGAATCTGGCTGGCGACCGTGTTGATCAGGTCTGCGGGCAAGGAAAACTTGGGGAAGTTTATGTACTTCACCGCGCTTTGCCTCACCGCGCGCCAAGGCGTCACGGCACAGGCTACGATCAACGGTTTACCAACCCAGATAGCCGCCAGCGCCGTGGCAACGATGACGCCGAACAATTGGCCGTAGATAAGACCCGAGACACCGCCTAATAGATAAGCGGCGGACACTTGGGCGACTGCGATGCAGGCAGCAAGGCTGATGCGTGCGCCACCCAGCCTGATAAAGGACCGCTGGAAGGTAAGGAGGGACAGGACCAGTTTGTTTGCACCTAAGCCCAACGAAACGATTGCCAAGGCCAACCAATAATCACCCACTACAGCAGGCAGTGCATCCATAAAAGGCGCTGCCAATACAAGACCGCCAGCCACTAAAATGGTAATTGATAGGGTGAGTAGCAATACAAGCTTGATCACGGCATGAAAATCGTTCTCCGCCTTAGTGGTGAAGATTGCCAACTCATAGCGCCCGGTGACCACCACCGCAAAAATGGTAGCGAACGAAAGCCAGGCACTAAAATCGCCCATTTCGGCAGGGGAATACAGGCGAACAAGAAGGAGCATGACCCCCATTGTGATGAGCTGAGCTCCCATGGTGCCCAGTAAGACACGAGCGATACGCCCAACGAAACTAGCGCTCATTGAATTTACTTCCCCCGAGAGTAAATGGCACGGAGACAACTACAATGAACCCAAGCATCAAGAACACACCGGAACTCATCAACACAGTCAAAAGTGATTGTTCCAGAATCTTTGTCGCAAAGAGAAGCGCAACAGGGATGGTGATGAAGGCGACATAGCGCTCGTACAATAAATTCAACAACAGCACAACCCCACTTACAAATAGGGATTCAACGGCGACCCCGACATACCCGGCCTGCAAATAAGCAATAGCGAAAAAATTTACGTTGGCATTCAAGCTCGGATTATCGAAAATCTCTTGCCCCATTCGAAAAGTTAATGGCTCTGACTTAGCCACACCCATAACAAAACTAAGAAGAGTGTCACTGTAGAAGTTATAATCAAACAATAAAACAAAATTATCCACAGCCCCTAACAATGTTGAGGGAACGACAAATGCACGACGCACGAAATAGTCATTCAGGTATGAATAGCCAAATAACTCAAACTCAAGCGCTCCCGCCAACAAAAATATAATTGCACCAGTCAACAGCCAAGAAATTTTTACATTACCGTAGCGCCTAAAGTACTGCATGAGAAAATAGATAAGCAGTAGCACCATAAATGGATATTTTTGGCCAAACGCGCCCCACAATACAAGGGCATTTGCCAACCCCAGTAGTATGTATATACGCGATTTCCGGTAGACACCCCATGCAAAAAGCACAGGAAAAAATGCCTGCGTGCCTATAGATGCAAGATAACCTCCGCCCGAACTCGCTTGGAATACATCGCGCGCCAGAGCTCTTCGCACGTACTGTTCAGAAAAACTAAAAGAAAAATAACTTGTACTTTTTAAAACAATAAAAAAAAGCACCAAAATATTGACGAATGCTAGAATCGTCAAACACTTTTGGCTTAGTTCATCATTTTGCCTACTTTGTCCTTCGTAGAATTTGATTTTGTTCGCGAAAGCAATTATCACCACCCCAAACATTACACCCAATGATACACCACCCCATGGTGTTGCATCGGGTGAAAAATTGTTTGCGGCATTCAGAACAAGAGCATGAGGTACTACTACTAGAAAAAGTAGACTGACGACAAGATCTCCTGGTCTTCCCACGCGCGCCCCACACAGTAACGCACATATCGAAGCCAGAACCGCCAGGTAAACTATCAGCCCGAGATCGATAGGCTTTAAGGCTGCCCCCATGTATGCATGAAGTACATAAACATAGCTATTGTTCACCCATACCAAAGTCAGGAAATAGACGAAAAACAATAAAGCATTCAACAATACCGTGCTATCGAGGCGGGCTGATAAATACATAATATTATTCCGCAAGAGCCTCAGCAATTTTCCTTACAGACGCTTCATCCAAGTAAGGATGCATCGGCAGGCTCATCACTTGCATTGCGACTTCATCACCAACCGGCAGGGACACCAAAGAATCGGCTACTGCGGGTTGTTTGTTAAGCGGAATTGGATAATGAACAGCAGTTGGGATCCCTGCTGCTTTCAACTTTTCCTGAACAGTGTCGCGATCTTGAACGCGTATCGTGTATTGAGCGTAGGCACTCACATTCTGTTCAGCTACGTAGGGAATGCTATTTACTCCTGCCGAACTCAGCGCAACGTCATACCATCTAGCCACTTGCTGACGCAGCGCAATCTCCTCTTCGAAGATTTCAAGCTTGGGCAACAGAATGGCCGCTTGCAGGGTATCCAGTCGGCTGTTCACCCCAACCCGGATATGGTGATAACGGCGATCCTGGCCGTGCCGGGCAATTTGGCGAATGACAGTAGCCAGCGCTTCGTCATTGGTAAAGATCGCACCGCCATCGCCATAGCAACCCAACGGCTTGCTTGGGAAGAAGCTGGTGCAGGAAACGGTCGTAAGGTTGCATGAGCGTTTGCCTTTGTACGAAGCACCAAAGCTCTGCGCTGCGTCCTCGATCACTGGGATACCATGTTTGGCCGCAATGGCGTTGATCGCATCGTAATCAGCACACTGGCCATACAGCGAGACCGGGATGATCGCCTTTGTGCGCGGAGTAATCGCCGCCTCCAACAATTGTGGATCAAGGTTGTAGGTACGTGGGTCGATGTCTACGTAGACAGGCTTGGCACCCAGCAACGCAACTGTTTCGGCAGTGGCTATATAGGTGAAGCCCGGAGTGATCACCTCGTCGCCAGGGCCAATGCCCAAGGCCATCTGCACGATCTGCAGAGCATCGGTGCCGTTGGCGCAACTGATGCAGAACTTGGCGCCGGCAAAGGCGGCCAGGCGCTCCTCCAGCTCCTGCACCTCTGGCCCAAGAATGTACTGGCCGTGACTCAAGACACGCTGGATGCCCGCATCGATCTTGTCCTTGATACGTGCTTGCTGGCTTTTCAGGTCAATGAATTCAATCATGCTCAGGCATCCGTCTTGTTCAAAAGTTTTCCGTTCAGCACGTAGCGTGCCCCCGTATGCGAGCAGAAGGCCTCGCCCTGCTCGTTCAACTGCAATTGCTCGCCAAATTCGCTCATCCAGCCAATCTGCCGTGCGGGCACACCCACCATCAATGCGTAGGCCGGTACATCCTTGTTGATGACCGCGCCGGCACCGACGAAGGCATATTCACCAATGGTGACGCCGCAGACGATGGTGCAATTGGCGCCAAGCGTTGCGCCCTTTTTCACCAGCGTATCGAGATACTGGTCCTTGCGCTCGATCAGCGAACGCGGGTTATAGACATTGGTGAAGACCATGCTGGGGCCACAGAACACGCCCTCTTCCAGCGTGACATTGTCGTAGACCGACACATTGTTCTGGACTTTGCAGCGGTCGCCGATCACGACCTTGTTGCCCACAAACACATTCTGACCGAGCGAAACGCCGACACCGATGCGGGCGCCCCCGCAAACATGGACAAAGTGCCAGACACGGGAGTTTTCACCGATCTGCGCGCCCTCATCGACGATCGCGCTTGGGTGCTGATAGTAATTCATGGCTTCAGACTCACATTGGACTGAGGTTGATCGAAAGCACGCTGCAGTTGCTCGGCAGCATAGTGCCCATAACGACTTGCACCTACCTCGTTGAGGTGGTGGCTGTCACGGTAGATGAGCAAGCCTTGCTGATAAGGCGCAGCGGCAAAGAAGCTGCTATCGGAAAAGTCCAGGAAACGCGCGCCAGGCGTGCGTTCGACAATGGCCCGAACTTGCTGATTGGCAACCCGCCACTCGCGATTGAATGTCAATGGCGCCGGCAGGCCAATCTCGGTAAAGCGCCTTACCCGCTGTACGTCTGTTTCAAACATTGGTATTTGAGCAAGCACCACGATGTGTTTATGGGCTCCTGCAGTATCGACGAGAAACTCAGCAAACGCCTTGGCGAATACTTGGCTCTGCATCTGGTACTGCCACATGCCTGCGATGATCACCCGCTCCACCTTCGGCAACTCACGAGCCACGGCCTCGATCTGCGCGCGGCAAGGTTTTTGCGCCCAGGCTGGGAGGCGTTCAAAGTCGAAGCCGGGGATAGGCACGCAACTGCTGGCAGTGAGCACACGGTAAGCAACGCCCTGCTCTTCGCCCACCTGGTCGAAGAAGTAGTTCAATTGAGCAGCATGGCTATCGCCAATTACCAGGACGGACACTTCGGCATCCGCCTTGCCGCGCTTGCACGCGCCCACTTGGGTGCCATGGCAGATAAGCTCTGGAGCAGCATAACGAGTGAGTCCCACAGGCAACGGAGCGACCAGCGAGGCGTTGACACGTTGCCCACCCCACACCACCAGCACGACCACAGCACCGGCTACAGCCCACTTGGGCACCTGGCGCATCATGCCGGAAGCGTTTCTGGCGGGTGTTTCGACCAAGCGATAGGAAAGCCATGCCAGCAGTACAGAGCTGGCCACGAAAATCGGTAACCATGCAGCCGTCAGCTCGTACTGCCCCGTGTAATAGCGAATGAACGCCAGCACCGGCCAATGCCACAGGTACAACGAATAGGAAATGCCGCCGATCCAGACCATCGGCCGAGTGGCCAGCAACGCGCTGACCGGACCCCGCCGGGCGGCGATGAGCAGCCCTGCAGCGACACAAGGCAGGATGGACCAGAAGCCTGGGAAGTGTTGCTTATCGATAGCCAGCACCGCCCAAGCCAGCAAGATTGCGCCCAGCCCACCGAACACGCTTGCAAGTAACATGGGTAGCTCGCGCTGGCGCATCAGCAAGGCAACGATGGCACCGACCATGAACTCGGGAATCCGTGCCGACAGGGCAAAGTACATCCCATCTTGCGATTCGCCCAGTCCACGGTAGCCGCTCCAGGCAAACAGACTGGCGGCTAGCAAGACAAACGCCATGAGACGCCATTGCTTTGGCAAGCAAATGACCAGCACTGGGAAGAACAGATAGAACTGCATCTCGATGGCCAAGGACCACGTATGCAGAAGCGGCAACTCATCAGCCCGCGGCGCGAAATAACTGCCGAAGCCAGAGAAGTACTGGTTGCTGGTAAACAGCGCCGAGGACTTCAAGCTGTCGAGGAAAAATGCAAAGTCATCAGGCAGAAACAGAAGCGCGGACAGTGCGCACACCACCACCAGCATGACGAAATACGCCGGCAGAATGCGCTTGATGCGGCTGGCATAGAATGAAACGAGATCGACCTTGTCGCTTCGCTCGGTCAACAATGCCGTTATGATGAAGCCAGAGATGACAAAAAAGATGTCGACGCCAACATAGCCGGCTTTCAGCCAGCCACTATTGGTGTGATAAAGCATGACCGCCAGCACCGCGATTGCACGCAAGCCCTGAACATCGAAACGAATACTGAGCGCGTGGCGCATCGCACCCGCTTCGTTTGGCTTGTTGAAATTATCGTTCGACACGCTGGCTCGCGATCCTGCTTGGGGAACTTGAAAACGAGTGGCGCAAAACCACCCGTGTTGTCTCGCCGGTCAGCGAGAAAGGGCTTGGACGAACGGATGCGCTTCGTTGTCCGCTGCCACGACGATGGCCGCACTGCGAATGGTATTGACCGTCTCCACGCAGTGGCGAGCATCCTCGATGCCATAGCCACGACCAGCCAGGATTTCCTCGTAGCTGGTGGTGTGCAGGTCAGTGAAGCCTTCGGAGAACTCCATTTCCTCACCGTTGACGGTAATCGAACGGTAAGTCGGCTTCTTGCCCTTCACCGATTCCGGCAGGTCATTGGCGTCTACCGACAGGAACCAGCGTACGCGTGCTTTCTCGTACTCCAGGTAACCGGCCGCCTTGTGTTCGGAAGTGAAGTGCACAACGTTACGCTGCAGCTTGCCGAAGATGAAATGCAGCATGTCGTAGAAGTGCACGCCGATGTTGGTGGCTACGCCGAACGACTTGCGTGGGTCACCTTTCCAGCTTTGCAGGTACCACTTGCCGCGTGAAGTGATGTACGTCAGGTCGACTTCGTACTTGTGCGGGTTGTTCTCGCGAGCAACCTTGTCCTTCAAGGCAATGATTGCCTGGTGATGGCGCAGTTGCAGGATGTTGAACAGGCGCTTGCCGGTTTCCCGCTCGATCAGGGCCAACTGGTCCAACTGCTGCGGGGTCGGCACCAGCGGTTTTTCGCAGATCACATCACAGCCCAATCGCAGGCCGGCGGCGATTTGCGGGTGGTGCAGGTAGTTGGGCGAGCAAATCGACACGTAATCCAAGGCGGTCGCTGGGTCGCGCTTGAGGCTGTGGGCGTGATCAAGGAAGAACTCGAACTCGGTAAAGAATTCGCTTTGCGGTGAAATGCTGTCGATGATCCCTACCGAATCATTGATGTCATAAGCAGACACCAATGTATTACCGGTATCCTTGATGGCACGCATATGGCGGGGGGCGATATAACCGGCAGCACCGATTAGAGCAAAACGTTTCATCCAGAACTCTCCTGTCATCAAGCTTTGATAATATTCGATTGAGGGGCGCGATATTTACCACGACTATCGATGATCAGTTGAGCATGTTGACTGATAAGCTCATAGTCGAACTTATCGTGGTCGGTGGCCAGGATGACTGCATCATAAGCTTTTAGGACTTCAGCGGTCAGAGGCTCACTGGAAAGGTCAAAGTGGTGCTCGCGCATCTTCGGAAATTTCAAGACGTGCGGGTCGGAGTAGCCGACGACGCCTCCTTTGGCCTCGATCAGTTCCATGATTTCAACCGAAGGCGACTCACGCATATCATCTACGTTTTTCTTGTAGGCGATACCAAGTACCAGAATTTTGCTGCCTTTCAAAGGCTTACCGCGCTCATTCAAGCCGTCCATCAACTTGTTCAGAACGTACTCCGGCATGGCCTGGTTGACTTCACCTGAAAGTTCGATAAAGCGTGTATGCAAACCATACTCACGGGCTTTCCAAGTCAGGTAGAACGGGTCGATTGGAATGCAGTGACCGCCTAGACCAGGGCCCGGATAGTAGGCAGTAAAGCCGAAGGGCTTGGTCGCAGCGGCGTCGACCACTTCAAAAATATCGATGCCCATGCGGTCAGCGACCACCTTCATCTCATTCACCAAGCCGATATTGACCGCGCGGTGGATATTTTCCAGCAGTTTGGTCATTTCAGCTGCTTTGGTAGAGCTGACCTGTACAACCTGGTCAATCGCGTGCTCATAGAGAGCGACACCGACCTCGAGGCACGCAGGCGTGTGCCCACCGATTACCTTTGGAATGGTACGGGTTTCAAAGTTCGGATTGCCCGGATCTTCGCGCTCAGGAGAGTAAACCAGGAAAATGTTCTCACCAACGCGCAATCCTTTCTCCTGGACACGTGGCAGCAGCTCTTCTTCTGTGGTACCCGGGTAAGTCGTACTTTCAAGAGAAACTACCTGACCCTCCCTTAGATAGGGTTTTATCGCATCAGTCGTGTTTATCACGAAGCTCATATCGGGTTCGCGATATTTATTAAGCGGTGTTGGTACACAGAGAATCAGCGCATCACATTCAGGTACACGGGTAAAATCGGTAGTGGCTTCAAACCCACTTCGGCAAGCGACTTCGATTTTCTCACCGGGAATATGTTCAATGTAACTTTTTCCCGAATTTAGCAGTTCAACTTTCGAACTATCGATATCGAGACCAATGACTTTAAACCCAATCGCATTATAACGCAGCATCAAAGGCAGGCCGACGTATCCAAGACCGACAATACCGATGACGGCCTCTTTTGCTTTAAATTTGGCGACGCTCGCCTGCTTTATGCTCGACATCCAACTCTCCATTTAACTTGTCAAAATTATCTAATTCATCAGCGCTATGAACCAGGCCTGAATCTGCCTGACCCCTACTATTGCAAACCCGGTAAACCTGCATCTCAGCCCGACGGACCGGTACTGGGCGCATCTCAGCTTTTCTATCGCCAGGCCAAAAACCCATTGAGGGACAGCACGATCCGGCCCCTACCGCCGCCTCACAGATGTCTCACCATGCTCTGCCTTAAGACACCACAGAACTCATAGATGGCGACCGCTGAGCGGCAGGGTCATCCCGTCCCCTCGCAAACCGCCATTATGCCTGTTGTGTAGCAAAATGGCTTTCTTGGATTGCACTTTACTGATCTCTGGCAAGCTATTTCAGGGTTTGCTTCCGTTAGCTAGCTTGCTTTTTTGCCATCATTACGACATCTAACCCCCCCAATCTGGCGGGCTCGATGAATACAACAGGCGGAGCTTCGGCACACCTACTACTGCATCATATTTCGGCCCCAACCTTCCGCCCTGCCCAAGATCGGAGTTCCAACTTCCAATTCATTTTTCATACCAGCAAAAAACCCGACTTCACGAAGATAATCCTCACAAAGACGGGCTTAAGTAATCATTTGGAGGCGCCTTCTATAAGCGCTGCGGAAACATTTTAGAATTGAGAAATCAACCATCTCAATCCTGAACCTGCTGCTCCTTACTCCGAACAACCGCAAATCGAATCAACGCTATAAAACCACCCAACAACCCGCCAGCAATAATACCCAGCAGCAAAATCAAAGCCTTTCTTGGCTTGATTGGGCTTTGCGGCACCTCAACGCTACCGTCTTGTCGATAAACCGAAATGCTTTCCGGATCAATATTCAATTTACGGTAAAAGTTGTATCGCATTTGGAGTGAACGCAAATCCGATATGAAGGCATCATCAGAAACTCTTGATTCCAGCGCTTTCACCTCCGCAGCCAACGCTTTGCTGCCTCGTTGGTAGTCCATCTTGTTACCGGTTTCCACGGTTATATCAACAGCCGCCGTGGAGTTTATACTCGGGCCGGTGAGACCAATTGCTTCCGCGATCTTCAATGCTTCGCGCAACTGCTGAATCCGATCCTCACGTATTCGCTGCGCTGTCTCGCGCAACCCGACAATGCGCTGCTCCAAATTACGCGCTCTTACCGCAGCCTCAGCCGTAACGTTCTTGATCAGCTCTGACTCAGCCGCTTCACTGGCGCGCGCCACATAAGCTTTCGCCCACTCCGTAGCCCGAACGGGATCTCCCCCCTGGACCGTTACCGAATAACGATCAGGCGTATCTTTACCAGGCCCCCTTATCACCAGCTCTCGAGAGAAACGCTCATACAAACGGTCGAGCGCACCCTTTCGCTGGGACTCATCGAGTGAAGGAAGATAAACCTCATTGAAGAATGTCTGACGAAGAGACTCGCCCTGTAGATTCCTGGCAAATACGTCATAGACATGCTTGATGGAATAAGGATCCAGCTCGGTGCTTTTCCCCCGGCCATAGTTCAACTCGGCAATACCGTTCTGGGTAGGAGGCATGATAAAAAGCTGGGCTTGATAAACCGGTTTGCTGAGGTATGCGTAAGTAGCTGCCCCTGCGGTAACCAACAAGGTAACCGTAAGGATCAACCACTTTTGTCCCCATAGCCCGCGCGCAAGTGCAATCAGATCGATCTCATTGACACCCTGGGTTTCAATACGATTATTTGGCATGGGCGACCCCGCCTCCTTTTTTTGGCATTGCGTCTGCAGACACATCCAACTCTCTAAAAGGCAAGACGGGCACAGCGATAAACTGAATCAAGTTAAATTTGAACAAAACGCACCCAAAGTCAGAAAAAATTATTGGCCGTGATCCTTACACCAAGACTACTGGGCCCACACATCCATTATTTCGGTCGTCTTCGCACTCTCACGAACCACGCAAGCGACGGCCCGATCATCATACCAGCGAGAAGCGCCAGGATCACGAAAACCGAGACAGGAAGCTGCGGAGCTGACCAACCCAGAAACAGGAGTGCGACAGGCTGGTTGTTTTCAAGCACGAACAGGACGATAGCCGAGGCCACGAGCAGCGCAAGTACGACAAGGGCTAGACGTTTAAAGTTCCGCATGAGAATTCCTTTGTTTTAGCGCTCCGTCAGAGCTCATCCCCCTCCTCCTCATTCACACGATCCCTAAGCTCCTTACCAGGTTTGAAATGAGGAACAAACTTTCCGTCAAGACTGACAGACTGGCCGGTCTTCGGATTACGACCTACCCGCGGGGCTCGGTAATGCAGGGAAAAGCTGCCAAAACCACGGATTTCAATACGATCCCCCGTCGCCAGGCACTGGGACATTTGTTCAAGCATGGTCTTGATGGCCAGCTCCACATCCTTGGATGAGAGTAGCCCTTGATGGGTGACAATTCGTTCGATCAACTCCGACTTCGTCATATTTTTCCCTTCTTTTTCAAGCAGCTAGGAAAATCGCTTGAAAAGGTTTTAGCATGACCGGAGGGATTTGAACAGCCCAAGTATTGACATTCTTCTTTGCTCCCTTGTCGCCTCTTTCCATGCAGATAGGGAGATTTTCTCAAGCTATCGACAGATGACCAGCATCGTGCGAGTCAGATAGCCAGCGGGATTGAAACCAAAAGGGTACTGATCATCATCCTTGGCATCGTCTGATCGGGTAATGACCTTGTAGCCAGCACCCTTGCACTCCCTTGCAGCCCTCTTATGGCACTTCTCCCAGCCAGAGCCCAATCCTGAACAGTCGACCTCGATACCGCTGACTCCACGCACTGCATGAGTCTTGGCGCTCGTAGAGCAACCCGCCAATACCAAGACACCCAACACCAAAAAGAGCCTGTTCATTCAGTTCCTTTAGACAGAGACCCGGATCGATCATTTATACAAATCAGAGCCTGGCCCTGATTGGATTAATGATCTGCTTCATAAAAGAGACACCTTGGTTGCAAGGTTGGTTTCGCAACGCCCCGAATGAACTCCACCATCGACAACGGCTTATAGGGAGCAGAGCGCTTGTAGATATTGCGCCCACAAAAAAGGGCGACCGAAGTCGCCCTTTTTCTATGGCCTGACAGAACTCAGTTCTGTTTTTCCATTTGTGCACGCAACAGGTCGCCCAGAGTGGTAGGACCAGCAGCAATGTCAGCAGCTGGCTTGTCGCGCAGGCTCTGGATTGCTTCTTTCTCTTCAGCATCGTCTTTCGACTTGATGGAGAGCTGGATTACGCGGCTCTTGCGGTCAACGCTGATGATCTTGGCTTCTACTTCTTCGCCTTCTTTCAGCACGTTGCGCGCGTCTTCAACGCGGTCACGGCTGATTTCGGAGGCTTTCAGAGTCGCTTCGATATCGTCGGCCAGGGTGATGATGGCGCCTTTGGCGTCAACTTCTTTCACGATGCCCTTAACGATTGCGCCTTTGTCGTTCTCTTGAACGTACTCGGAGAACGGATCGCTTTCCAGTTGCTTGATACCCAGGGAGATGCGCTCGCGCTCTGGGTCAACCGACAGGATAACGGTGTCCAGCTCGTCGCCCTTCTTGAAACGACGTACGGCTTCTTCGCCCACTTCGTTCCAGGAGATGTCGGACAGGTGAACCAGGCCGTCGATGCCGCCGTCCAGACCAATGAAGATACCGAAATCGGTGATCGACTTGATGGTGCCGGAGATTTTATCGCCCTTGTTGAACTGGCCAGAGAAGTCTTCCCATGGGTTGGACTTGCACTGCTTGATGCCGAGGGAGATACGACGACGCTCTTCGTCGATGTCCAGAACCATGACTTCCACTTCGTCGCCGACTTGTACGACTTTCGAAGGGTGGATGTTCTTGTTGGTCCAGTCCATTTCGGAAACGTGTACCAGGCCTTCAACGCCTTCTTCCAGCTCAGCGAAGCAGCCGTAGTCGGTCAGGTTGGTAACACGAGCGGTGACGCGGGTGCCTTCTGGGTAACGGGCTTTGATAGCAACCCATGGGTCTTCGCCCAGTTGCTTCAGGCCCAGGGAAACACGATTGCGCTCGCGATCGTACTTCAGAACCTTGACATCGATCTCGTCGCCAACGTTGACGATTTCCGAAGGATGCTTGATACGCTTCCAGGCCATGTCGGTGATGTGCAGCAGGCCATCGACGCCACCCAGATCGACGAATGCGCCGTAATCGGTGAGGTTCTTGACGATACCCTTGACCTGCTGGCCTTCCTGCAGCGATTCCAGCAGAGCTTCACGCTCGGCGGAGTTCTCGGCTTCCAGGACACTGCGACGGGAAACGACAACGTTGTTGCGCTTCTGGTCCAGCTTGATGACCTTGAATTCCAGCTCTTTGCCTTCCAGGTGCGTGGTGTCGCGCACTGGACGGACGTCAACCAGGGAACCTGGCAGGAACGCACGGATGCCGTTAACGTCGACAGTGAAGCCGCCTTTAACCTTACCGTTGATAACGCCCTTGACCACTTCCTCAGCTGCGAAGGCCGCTTCCAGAACGATCCAGCATTCAGCGCGCTTGGCTTTTTCACGGGACAGCTTGGTTTCACCGAAACCATCTTCAACCGAGTCCAGCGCAACGTGAACTTCATCACCAACATTGATGTTCAGTTCGCCAGCGTCGTTGTAGAACTGCTCAAGCGGGATGAGTGCTTCAGACTTCAGACCAGCGTGAACGGTTACCCAGCGAGCTTGGTAATCGATATCAACGATAACGCCGGTGATGATGGAGCCTGCCTGAAGGTTCAGGGTTTTCAAGCTTTCTTCAAAGAGTTCCGCAAAGCTTTCGCTCATTTTAATTCCTGTTGATTAGGGCGAAGAATACGCCCGCCTCCACACCCCAGACGGTGTGGGTTAGTTTCATATAAAAGAAGCACCGCAGGACTATGACTGGTCCCCTGCGGAGCTTCCTGGTCACCCGGCGATATCGCGAATGGCGATCTCGCTCATGATGCGTTGCAACACCTGATCGATGGACAACTCCGTGGAATCCAGCTGTATCGCATCGGCCGCCGGTTTGAGCGGGGCCACTGCGCGCTGGGTGTCACGCTCATCGCGTGCACGGATCTCATCTAGCAGACTCGACAGACTAACATCCTCGCCTTTGCCCTTCAACTGCAAATATCGGCGACGCGCCCGCTCCTCCGCACTGGCGGTGAGGAAAATCTTCAGCGGCGCGTCGGGAAATACCACAGTGCCCATGTCGCGACCATCAGCCACCAGCCCCGGAGGCTCCTGGAAGGCGCGCTGGCGTTGCAGCAAGGCTTCGCGCACCGCCGGCAGCGCGGCGACCTGGGAGGCCCCGGCGCCCACGCTTTCGGTACGGATGACGTCGCTGACTTCGTCACCCTCCAGAATGATGCGCTGGAGCTGACCGTCGGTCGCCGCGATGAATTGCACGTCCAGATGAGCCGCCAATGCCTTGAGCAACTCTTCATTGGTCAAGTCGACGCCATGGTTGGCGGCGGCGAATGCCAGCAGACGGTACAAGGCACCCGAATCGAGCAGGTTCCAGCCCAACTGCCTGGCCAGGATTCCGGCGACGGTGCCCTTGCCCGAACCGCTTGGGCCATCGATGGTGATGACCGGTGCCTTGATGTTCACGACTGTGCCTCTTGCGCTACTCGGATACCGACCTGTGCGCACAGCGCCAGGAAGTTCGGGAACGACGTCGCGACGTTGGCGCAATCATGGATGCGAATCGGCGCACTGGCGCGCAAAGACGCAACACTGAAGGCCATGGCGATACGGTGATCGCCGTGGCCATGGACTTCGCCGCCGCTGATCTGACCGCCGTCGATGATGATGCCGTCCGGCGTTGGCTGGCACTTGACGCCCAGGGCGAGCAAGCCATCAGCCATCACCTGGATACGATCCGATTCCTTGACCCGCAGCTCTTCGGCGCCAGTCAACACAGTGCGCCCTTCTGCACAGGCGGCCGCCACGAACAGCACCGGGAATTCGTCGATAGCCAGTGGGACCAACGCCTCGGGAATCTCGATACCCTTGAGTTTAGCTGCTCGTACGTGCAAGTCCGCTACTGGCTCGCCGCCGACTTCACGCTGATTTTCCAGCGTGATGTCGGCACCCATCAGGCGCAGGATGTCGATCACGCCAGTACGGGTCGGATTGATGCCGACGTGTTCGAGCACCAGGTCGGAGCCTTCGGCAATCGAAGCGGCCACCAGGAAGAAGGCGGACGAGGAGATATCGCCCGGCACTTCGATGTGGGTCGCGGACAGCTTGCTGCCAGACTCGACGGACGCCGTGGCGCCATCGACAGTGACTGGATAGCCGAAGCCGCGCAGCATGCGCTCGGTGTGGTCGCGGGTCGGAGCCGGCTCGGTGACGGTGGTCTTGCCTTCGGCATAGAGCCCGGCCAGCAGCAGGCAGGATTTCACCTGGGCGCTGGCCATCGGCATGGTGTAGGTCAGGCCCTTGAGCTTGTTGCCACCGCGAATGGTCATCGGCGGACGACCGTCGGCAGCAGTTTCGATGACCGCGCCCATTTCCCGCAACGGGTTGGCGACGCGATTCATCGGGCGCTTGGACAGCGAGGCGTCGCCGGTCAGGGTACTGTCGAAGTCCTGGGCGGCCAGCAGGCCGGACAACAGGCGCATCGAGGTCCCGGAGTTACCCAGGTAGATCGGCCCCGGGGCAGGCTTGAGGCCGTGCAGGCCGACACCATGGATGGTCACGCGGCCGTGGTGCGGGCCTTCGATGACCACGCCCATATCGCGAAACGCTTGCAACGTCGCCAGGGCATCTTCGCCCTCGAGGAAGCCTTCCACCTCGGTCACGCCTTCGGCCAGGGAGCCGAGCATGATCGAACGGTGGGAAATCGATTTATCGCCCGGTACACGAATACGCCCACTCAGGGAGCCACCAGGTTGTGCCAGGAAAATCAGATCATTGGAGTTCATAGCGTCCACATAGGCCCGACGGGCCAGGATTTTACTGAAATGCTCGCGGGCCACCCTGGCGCGCGTGAAAACGCCCAGCAATTGGTGCCCGTCCCCTGCATCGACCGCGTCGCGCAAGGCGTCGAGATCGCTGCGAAATGTATCGAGTGTGCGCAAGACAGCTTCGCGGTTGGCGAGGAAGATGTCGTGCCACATGACCGGGTCGCTTCCAGCGATTCTCGTGAAATCGCGGAAACCGCCGGCAGCGTAACGGAAGATCTCAAGATTTTCATTGCGTTTGGCCAACGAATCCACCAGGCCGAACGCCAACAGGTGCGGCAAATGGCTGGTAGCGGCCAACACTTCATCATGACGCTCGACCTGCATGTGCTCGACATCGGCGCCCAGTTCGCGCCACAAACGGTCAACCACCGCCAGCGCGGCTGGATCCGTCTGGTCCAGCGGCGTGAGGATCACTTTGTGACGACGAAACAGTTCGGCGTTGGAGGCTTCCACTCCGCTCTGCTCGGAACCGGCAATCGGATGACCGGGCACGAAACGCGCCGGCATTCCGCCGAAAGCCTCGGTAGCCGCGCGCACGACATTACCCTTGGCGCTGCCAACGTCGGTCAGAATCGCTTGCCCCAGGTTCATGGTCGCCAGGCGCGCCAGCAGCTTTTCCATGGCCAGGATCGGCACCGCCAGCTGGATCACGTCCGCGCCCTGGCAAGCAATTGTCAGGTCATCCTCGCAGCGATCGACGACACCCAACTCCACGGCCAGCTTGCGCGACTGCGGATCCAGGTCGACACCGACCACCTCACGGCACAAACCGCTTTCGCGCAAGCCCTTGGCAAACGAACCGCCGATCAACCCCAGGCCGACCACCACCAGGCGACCGATCATAGGGGCAGCAGGTTGCAGCGAGGTGACATCAACCACGAACCAGGACCTTGCTCAACGCCTCGAGGAAACGGCTGTTTTCCGCTGGCAGGCCAATGGTGATGCGCAAGTGGTTCGGCATGCCGTAATTGGCCACCGGACGCACGATCACGCCTTCGCGCAACAACCCCTGGTACACCGGTGCGGCGACACGCCCCAGGTCGACGCAGATGAAATTGCCTTTGGATGGAATCCAGCCCAAGCCCAGCTCAAGCAACCCCGCTTCCAACTGCTGCATACCGGCCGCGTTCAGGCGACGACTTTCCGCCAGGTAATCCTCATCCTGCAATGCCGCACAAGCAGCGGCCAAGGCAAAACTGTTGACGTTGAATGGCTGGCGCACGCGGTTCAGCACATCGGCCACCACAGCAGTGGACAAGCCGTAGCCAACCCGTAGTGAAGCCAGGCCGTAGGCTTTGGAGAACGTGCGCGAAACCAGCAGGTTCGGGTAGGCCGCGAGGAAATCCAGGCCATCGGGCAAATCACTGCCTTCGGCGTATTCGATGTAGGCCTCGTCCAGCACCACCAGCACGTGCGCGGGCACGTCTTGCAGGAAGTCGTCCAGGGCCTGGGCATCGAACCAGGTGCCGGTCGGATTGTTCGGGTTGGCAATGAAAACCACCCGGGTGTTGGCGTCGATGGCGGCCAGCATGGCCGGCAGATCGTGCCCCCAATCCTTGGCCGGAACCACATGGGCATCGGCGCCGACGGCCTGGGTGGCAATCGGATAGACCGCAAACGCATGTTCGCTGAACACAGCGTTGAGACCTGGCGCCAGGTATGCACGGGCGACCAGCTCAAGAATGTCGTTGGAGCCATTGCCCAGTGTCACCTGGTTCAGCTCGACGCCACAGCGCTCGGCCAGCAGGCTTTTCAATGCAAACCCATTGCCATCGGGGTAGCGGGTCAGCTCGGCCAATTCGTCGCGGATCGCCGCCAGCGCCTTGGGGCTCGCACCCAGCGGATTTTCGTTGCTCGCCAACTTGACGATGCTGGCCGGATCCAGGTCCAGCTCGCGAGCCAGTTCGTCCACGGGTTTGCCCGGAACGTAAGGCGAGAGTTGTTGCACGCCTGGCTGAGCCAGAGCGAGGAAGTTGCCACTCATTTGCTATCCGCCCTTAAAGAACTGCCTTGGGGTAGGAACCCAGCACCTTGAGTGCCACTGCTTCCTGACTGATTTTTTCCAGCACACCTTTTACCAGTGGATCACGGTGGTGGCCGACAAAATCGATGAAGAACACGTAGGTCCATTTACCGCTGCGCGACGGACGGGTCTCGATCCGCGTCAGGTCGATACCGTTGTCATGGAACGGCACCAGCAGTTCATGGAGCGCGCCGGGCTTGTTGCTCATGGACACGATGATCGAGGTCTTGTCGTCGCCGGTCGGCGGCACTTCCTGGCTGCCGATCATCAGGAACCGCGTGGAGTTGTCCGGGCGGTCCTCGATTTTCTCGGCCAGGCGAGTCAGCCCATAGAGGCCGGCCGCCATGTCGCCAGCGATCGCCGCCGAGTTCCACTCGCCCTTGACCCGCTTGGCCGCTTCGGCGTTGCTCGATACAGCCACGCGCTCGACGTTCGGGTAATGGGCGTCCAGCCACTTGCGGCACTGGGCCAACGACTGGGCGTGGGAATAGATCCGGCTGATGCTGTCAGTCTTGGTGTTCTCGCCGACCAACAGGTGGTGGTGGATACGCAGCTCGACTTCGCCGCAGATCACCATGTCATGCTCGAGGAAGCTGTCCAGCGTGTGGTTGACCGCGCCTTCGGTGGAGTTCTCCACCGGCACCACGCCGAAATTCACGGCCCCGGCCGCCACTTCACGGAAGACTTCGTCGATGGCCGCCATCGGCTTGCTGATCACGGCGTGGCCGAAGTGTTTCATGGCGGCAGCCTGGGTGAAGGTGCCTTCCGGGCCCAGGTAGGCGACCTTCAGTGGCTGCTCGAGGGCCAGGCACGAAGACATGATTTCGCGGAACAGACGCGCCATCTCTTCGTTGCCCAGCGGCCCCTTGTTGCGCTCCATGACACGCTTGAGCACCTGCGCTTCACGCTCGGGGCGATAGAACACTGGTACTTCGCCTTCGGCCAGGGAAGCCATCTTCACCCGGGCGACTTCCTGGGCGCAGCGCGCGCGCTCGCTGATCAGCTCCAGGACCTTTTCGTCCAGGGCATCGATGCGCAGGCGCAGCGCCTTGAGTTCTTGCTCAGACATCAGCCATGTTCCTTCTCGAACTCTGCCATGTAGGCGATCAGCGCATTGACGGCGTTGATGTCGACGGCGTTATAGATGGAAGCGCGCATGCCACCGACCGAACGATGGCCCTTGAGGTTCAGCAGGCCACGTTCGTCGGCACCGACCAGGAACGGCTTGTCCAGACGGTCATCGGCCAGGCGGAACGGCACGTTCATCCACGAACGATCGGTCTTGTTGATCGGGTTGCTGTAGAGGCCGCTGGCATCGATGAAGTCATATAGCGTGCGCTGCTTCACTTCGTTGAGCTTGCCGATGGCTTCGACACCGCCCTGCTCTTTCAGCCATTCGAACACCAGGCCGGACAGATACCAGGCCAGGGTCGGCGGCGTGTTGTACATCGAGCCGTTGTCGGCCGCGACCTTGTAGTTGAGCATGGTCGGGCACAGGGAACGGGCGCGACCCAGCAGGTCTTCGCGAATGATGCTGACCAGGATGCCGCTCGGGCCGATGTTCTTCTGCGCTCCGGCGTAGATCATGCCGAAACGGGAGATATCCACAGGGCGCGAGAGGATGTCCGAAGACATGTCTGCCACCAAGGGCACGTCGCCCGTTTCCGGGATCCAGTTGAATTCCAGGCCACCGATGGTTTCGTTCGGCGCGTAGTGAACATAGGCCGCGTCCTTGGACAGCTTCCACTCGTTCTGGCCGGGAATCGCGAAGTAGTCGTAGGGCTTGGCGGTAGCCGCCACATTGACGTGACCGTAGCGCGAAGCTTCTTCGATGGCTTTCTGCGACCAGATACCGGTGTCGATGTAGTCGGCGCTGCCGCTTTCCGGCAGCAGATTCAACGGAACCTGGGCGAACTGCTGGCTGGCGCCGCCTTGCAGGAACAGCACCTTGTAATTGGACGGGATGTTCAGCAGATCACGCAGGTCCTGCTCGGCCTTGGTGGCAATGGACACGAACTCATCGCTGCGATGGCTCATTTCCATGACGGACAGGCCCTTGCCATGCCAGTCGAGAAGTTCACCCTGGGCACGTTTCAGGACCGCTTCAGGCAACGCCGCCGGGCCGGCACAGAAGTTATAGGCTCTCTTGCTCACATCCAATCTCGCTCTGATCTGGTGGTTCACGCAATTAATACGGTATCAGGTGGTGCGCATTGTGGACCTAGGGCGGGAGAGCAAAGGTGTGGGAGCAAGGCTTGCCCGCGATAGCAGACTGTCATCCAACATTGATGTTGACTGGTCTACCGCCATCGCGGGCAAGCCTTGCTCCCACAAGCTTTGCTCCCACACAAGCCTTGCTCCCACAAGCTTTGCTCCCACACAAGCCTTGCTCTCACAAAGCTGCAATTTGATACGAAATTTCAAACAGAACAAACAACAAGGGGGCGAATCTTCATCCGCCCCCTGCGTGTCCGCTTAGTCCTGCGGTTCTTCTTCGTCTGCGGCAGCGTCGAGCGATTGGTCGCCGGTCACATCGTCGACATCGGCGCCCAGGGCACCGTCGAACACCGCGCCATCCTCGCCTTCCAGCTCCTCGCCCTCGACTTCCGACGGTTCCTGGACCCGCTCAAGCCCTACCAGCGTTTCGTCGCTGGCCAGCTTGATCAGCGTCACACCCTGGGTGTTACGACCCAGGCTCGACACTTCAGCGACTCGCGTACGCACCAAGGTGCCCTGGTCGGAGATCAACATGATCTCCTCGCCATCGAGCACCTGGACGGCGCCGACCAGGCGGCCGTTACGCTCGTTGCTGACCATGGCGATCACGCCCTGGCCGCCACGCTTGTACTCAGGGAATTCGCTGATGGCCGTGCGCTTGCCATAACCACGCGCCGAAGCGGTGAGGATCTGGCTGCCTTCTTCAGGGATCAGCATGGAAATCAGTTTCTGGCCTTCCGGCAGGCGCATGCCGCGTACACCGCGGGCGGTACGGCCCATGGCACGAACATCGGACTCCTTGAAGCGAGTCACCTTGCCACCGTCGGAGAACAGCATCACTTCACGCTCACCATCGGTGATGGCAGCGGAAATCAGCACGTCGCCTTCGTCCAGCTCCAGTGCGATCAGGCCGACACTGCGCTGGCGGCTGAAGGATTCCAGCGGGGTCTTCTTCACGGTGCCGTTGGCGGTAGCCATGAAGATGTAGTGACCCTCGGTGTACTCCTCCACCGGCAACATGGTGGTGATGTATTCACCATCGTCCAGCGGCAGCAGGTTGACCAGCGGACGGCCGCGGGCGGCACGGGACGCTTCCGGGATTTCGTAGGTCTTGAGCCAGTACACCTTGCCCTTGCTGGAGAACAGCAGCAGCGTGGTGTGACTGTTGGCGACCAGCAGGTGAGCGATGTAGTCCTCGTCCTTGACGCCTGTCGCCGACTTGCCTTTGCCACCGCGACGCTGGGCCTGGTAGGCAGCCAGCGGCTGGGTCTTGGCGTAGCCGCCATGGGAAATGGTCACCACGCGCTCTTCTTCCGGGATCATGTCACCCAGGGTCAGGTCCAGGCGCGCATCGAGGATCTCGGTGCGGCGCACGTCGCCGTATTCGGCGCGGATCACTTCCAGCTCTTCGCGGATCACTTCCATCAGGCGCGTGGCGCTATTGAGGATGCGGATCAGCTCGCCGATCTGGTTGAGGATTTCCTGGTATTCGGCCAGCAGCTTCTCATGCTCCAGGCCGGTCAGGCGGTGCAGGCGCAGTTCAAGGATGGCTTGCGCCTGTTCCGGGGACAGGAAGTACTTGCCATCGCGCAGGCCGTATTGCGGATCGAGGTTCTCCGGGCGGCACGAATCGGCGCCGGCACGCTCGACCATTGCCACCACCGCGGAGGACTCCCAAGGAGTGCTGACCAGCGCTTCCTTGGCTTCCGACGGCGTTGGCGAAGCCTTGATCAAGGCGATCACCGGGTCGATGTTCGACAGGGCAACGGCCTGGCCTTCGAGAATGTGACCACGCTCGCGAGCCTTGCGCAGTTCGAACACCGTGCGACGGGTGACCACTTCGCGGCGGTGACGCACGAAGGCTTCCAGCAGGTCCTTGAGGTTCAGGATCCGCGGACGGCCGTCGATCAGCGCGACGATGTTGATACCGAACACGCTTTGCAGTTGGGTCTGGGCGTAGAGGTTGTTGAGGATCACCTCAGGCACTTCGCCACGACGCAACTCGATCACGACGCGCATGCCGTCCTTGTCGGATTCGTCACGCAGCTCGGTGATGCCTTCGAGCTTCTTCTCTTTCACCAGCTCGGCGATCTTCTCGATCAGGCGAGCCTTGTTCAGTTGGTACGGCAGCTCGGTGATGACGATCTGCTGGCGACCGCCAACCTTGTCGATGTCTTCGACGGTCGAACGGGCACGCATGTAAATGCGGCCACGACCGGTGCGGTAGGCCTCGATGATGCCGGCACGACCATTGATGATCGCGGCGGTCGGGAAGTCCGGGCCCGGGATGTACTGCATCAGCTCATCGACGGTCAGCTCGGGATTGTCGATGAGGGCCAGGCAACCGTCGATGACTTCACCGAGGTTGTGCGGCGGGATGTTGGTCGCCATGCCCACGGCGATACCGCTGGAGCCGTTGACCAGCAGGTTCGGGATACGGGTCGGCATGACCGCCGGGATCATTTCGGTGCCGTCGTAGTTCGGCACCCAGTCCACGGTTTCCTTGTGCAGGTCGGCCAGCAGTTCGTGGGCCAGCTTGGTCATGCGCACTTCGGTGTATCGCATGGCCGCGGCGTTGTCGCCGTCCACGGAACCGAAGTTGCCCTGGCCGTCTACCAGCAGGTAGCGCAAGGAGAATGGCTGCGCCATACGAACGATGGTGTCGTACACGGCAGTGTCGCCGTGGGGGTGATACTTACCGATCACGTCGCCGACGACACGGGCGGATTTCTTGTACGGCTTGTTGAAGTCGTTGCCCAGTTCGCTCATCGCGAACAGCACGCGCCGGTGCACGGGCTTCAAGCCATCGCGCGCATCCGGCAGCGCCCGCCCGACGATTACGCTCATTGCGTAGTCGAGGTAGGACTGTTTCAGCTCGTCTTCGATATTGACCGGGAGGATTTCTTTGGCCAGTTCGCCCATGAGAAGCCTGATTCCTTTTTCTGGTGAAACCTCGTCACATCCAGATGGGACGAACGAAGCTCGCCGCTGCAGAACAAGTGCCGTGCAGCGACTTACGACAAATCAACGAGTTATGCCATGGATCTGCGCAGTAAAGGCCACCTCGCGAGGCAGCCCTGGAAACCGCCGGATGTTATCACAAGAGCCGCCACGCACCTATCCCCCAGATGCGCATGGTGCGTAGTTAGTTGACCGGTGACAGGCTGATATGGGACCAGAGGGGCTCAGAAGCGCTGTGGATGAAGAATTGAAGGGCAAATGCAAGGCATTTGTTGACTTTCTGGACTCTATCGCGGGCAGGCTCGCCTCCCACAGGGAGTTTTGGTGTGCCCAGGATTCAGGACACAACACCGATCCAATGTGTGAGCGAGCCTGCTCGCGATAGCGTTATGCCCGACGACAAGCGGCTCAGTGCAACCGCTTGCGGCACATCAGCTGCGCCAGCTTCGCGGAATCCGGGCGCTCGATGATGCCCTTTTCCGTGACGATGACATCAATCAGGTCCGCCGGGGTGACATCGAATACCGGATTGAAGGCATCCACATCCGCGCCGAGCCACTTGCCACCGATTTCCAACAGTTCGCGCCCGTCACACTCCTCGATCGGGATGTCATCCCCGCTGGCCAGGCTCATGTCGATGGTCGAGCTCGGCGCCACCACCATGAAGCGTACGCCATGGTGCATGGCGCAGACCGCCAGTTGATAAGTGCCGATCTTGTTCGCTACGTCACCATTGGCGGCGATGCAATCGGCACCGACGATCACCCAGGTCACACCCTTGGTCTTCATGATGTGGGCTGCAGCGGAATCGGCGTTGAGGGTCACCGGGATGCCCTCACGAGCCATCTCCCATGCCGTCAGGCGCGAGCCCTGCAGCCATGGACGGGTTTCGTCGGCATAGACCCGCTCGACCATGCCTTCGATATACGCACCACGGATGACCCCCAAGGCCGTGCCGAAGCCGCCGGTCGCCAGGGCGCCGGTGTTGGAATGGGTCAGGATGGCCTGGGCATTGCCCTGGTGCTTGCGGATCAGGTCGACACCGAGCTGGGCCATGGTCAGGTTGGCTTCACGGTCACTCTCGTGGATCGCGATGGCTTCGGCCTCAAGCACAGCCAGCGGCTCGGCGTGCTCTTTCAAGCGCCCCAGCCGATCGCGCATCCGGTCCAGCGCCCAGAAGAGGTTCGCCGCCGTCGGCCGGGCCTCGGCCAGCAAGGCAAAATCAGCCTCCAGCGCCGCTTGCCAGTCATCCCCCTCAGCCATCCTGGCCCGCGCTGCCAGCACGACGCCATAGGCCGCACTGATGCCGATGACCGGTGCGCCGCGCACCACCCTCGAGCCAATGGCCTCGGCCACATCGGCGGCACGGGTGCAAGCGATCCAGTTTTCCTCGAACGGCAAGCTACGCTGATCCAGCAGGTACAGGACGCCATCGCGCCAATCGATGGCTTTCACCTTCTCCGCAGCCAATAGTCGATCGCGCATCCTTCACCCCGCACTCATGAACAAAAGCCGCCGATTATAGCGATCCCTCCGCGAAGACGCTCGGGTATACTTCGCCATCCTTTATACCCCATGGAACCGTTCCACGATGCCCAAGCCTGCCGTTGCGCTCGACTTATTATTGCTGCCGACCTGGTTGGTGCCTGTCGAACCCGCCGGTGTGGTGCTCAAGGACCATGGCCTGGGCATTCGCGACGGTTGCATCGTGTTCATCGGCCCCCGAGCCGAAGCCCTGAAGTGCGACGCCGCACAGGTCCGCGAGCTGCCCGGCATGCTGCTCAGCCCCGGCCTGATCAATGCCCACGGCCACGCGGCCATGACCCTGTTTCGCGGCCTGGCCGATGACTTGCCCTTGATGACCTGGCTCGAACAGCACATCTGGCCGGCTGAAGCCAAATGGGTCGATGAAGATTTCGTCCGCGATGGCACCGACCTGGCAATCGCCGAGCAGATCAAGGGCGGCATCACTTGCTTCTCCGACATGTATTTCTACCCCAAGGTCGCCAGCGAGTGCGTCCACGACAGTGGCATTCGTGCGCAAATCGCCATTCCGATCCTCGACTTTCCGATCCCCGGTGCCGCCAGTGCCGACGAAGCCATTCGTCAGGGCATCGAATTGTTTGGCGACCTCAAGCACCATCCGCGGATCAAAGTCGCATTCGGCCCGCACGCGCCCTACACGGTGGGCGACGAGAACCTGGAGAAAATCCGCGTGATCGCCGAGGAGCTGGACGCGGCCATTCATATGCATGTCCACGAAACCGCCTTCGAAGTACAGCAGGCTGTGGATAACACCGCTGAGCGGCCGATGGCGCGCCTGGGACGACTGGGTCTGCTGGGGCCACGCTTCCAGGCCGTGCACATGACTCAGATCAGCGACGAAGACCAGGCCTTGCTGGTAGAAAGCAATTGCAGCGTGATTCATTGCCCCGAATCGAACCTGAAGCTGGCCAGCGGCTTCTGCCCGGTGGAGCGCCTGTGGCAGGCCGGCGTCAATGTCGCCCTCGGTACCGACGGCGCGGCGAGCAACAACGACCTGGATCTGCTCGGCGAAACCCGCACCGCCGCCCTGCTGGCCAAGGCCGTCGCCGGCTCGGCCACCGCCCTGGATGCCCATCGGGCACTGCGCATGGCCACGCTCAATGGCGCCCGGGCGCTGGGCATCGAGGCGACAGTCGGCTCGCTGGAAGTGGGCAAGGCCGCCGACCTGGTGGCCTTCGATCTGTCGGGACTGGCCCAGCAGCCGATCTACGACCCGGTGTCGCAGTTGATCTATGCCACCGGTCGCGATTGCGTCAAACACCTGTGGGTGGGCGGCAAGCCGTTACTGGAGGATGGCCGGCTGACTCGCATGGACGAATCAAGCCTGATCGCCACGGCCCAAGCCTGGGGTCGCCGCATCAGCGGTCACAACGAATAACCACGCCCCTTGAGCCGCGGCTCGGGGCACCTGATTTTCCAAGCTTTTCGAGGATCTGCACATGAGCAACGTCGACCACGCCGAAATCGCCAAATTCGAAGCCCTGGCCCATCGCTGGTGGGACCGTGAAAGCGAATTCAAACCGCTGCATGACATCAACCCGCTGCGGGTCAACTGGATTGACGAACGGGTCAACCTGGCCGGCAAGAAGGTCCTCGACGTCGGTTGCGGCGGCGGCATCCTCAGCGAGGCCATGGCCCAGCGCGGGGCCACGGTAATGGGCATCGACATGGGCGAAGCGCCACTGGCGGTTGCGCAACTGCACCAGCTGGAATCCGGCGTCAACGTGGAATACCGGCAGATCACCGCCGAAGCCCTGGCCGAAGAAATGCCCGGTCAATTCGACGTGGTCACCTGCCTGGAAATGCTCGAACACGTGCCAGACCCGTCCTCGGTCATCCGCGCTTGCTTTAGCATGGTCAAGCCCGGCGGCCAGGTGTTCTTCTCCACGATCAACCGCAACCCGAAAGCCTACTTGTTCGCCATCATCGGCGCCGAATACATCATGAAGCTGCTGCCTCGCGGCACCCACGACTTCAAGAAATTCATCCGCCCTTCCGAGCTGGGCGCCTGGAGCCGCATGGCCGGGCTGACCGTCAAGGACATCATTGGCCTGACCTACAACCCGCTGACCAAGCACTACAAGCTGGCCGCCGATGTTGACGTCAACTACATGATCCAGACCCTGCGCGAGGAGTAAGTCGATGCGTCTCAAAGCGGTTCTTTTCGACATGGACGGCACGCTGCTCGACACCGCGCCGGATTTCATCGCCATCTGCCAGGCCATGCGCGCCGACCGTGGCTTGCCACCGATGAACACGCAGCACATTCGCGACGAGATTTCCGGCGGCGCCCGGGCGATGGTCGCGGTGACCTTTTCCATGGACCCGGAATCACCGGGGTTCGAGGACCTGCGCCAGGAATTCCTCGACCGCTACCTCAAGGGTTGCGCGGTCCACAGCCACCTGTTCGACGGCATGGCCCAGGTGCTGGCCGATATCGAAGCGGCCAACCTGATCTGGGGCGTGGTCACCAACAAACCGGTGCGTTTCGCCGAACCGATCATGCAGCAACTGGGCCTGGCCGAGCGTTCGAAAGTGCTGATCTGCCCTGACCATGTGAAAAACAGCAAGCCAGACCCCGAACCGCTGACCCTGGCGTGCAAGCTGCTCGACCTGGACCCGGCCAGCGTGTTGTTCGTGGGCGATGACCTGCGGGACATCGAGTCCGGCCGCAGCGCCGGCACCAAGACCTGCGCGGTGACCTACGGCTACATCCACCCGGACGACAACCCCCGGCACTGGGGCGCGGATGTGGTGATCGATCACCCGTTGGCGCTGCGCGAGGTGCTGGATAACGCGTTGTGCAGTTGCTGATCTGACTGTTCTTGTGGTGACGGGATTTTTGTGGGAGCAAGGCTTGCCCGCGATGAAGGCGATGCGGTCTTTCAGAAATCGCGACGCCTGTTCGCGAGCAAGCCCTGCTCCCACAGCCTACTCCCACATAGCGGGGAAAATCCCCTCGCCACACAGCGTCTGCCAACAGATTGACTTGTTGAGGTTTTTTTATGTTTGATTATTCCGCCCGCCCCGACCTGCTCAATGGCCGGGTGATTCTGGTCACCGGCGCCGGTCGCGGGATCGGTGCCGCTGCGGCGAAAGCCTACGCCGCCCACGGTGCCACTGTGCTGTTGCTGGGCAAGACCGAAGCCAACCTGACCCAGGTCTACGATGAGATCGAGGCGGCCGGTCATCCGCAGCCAGCGGTGATCCCGTTCAACCTCGAAACGGCGTTGCCTCATCAGTACGATGAACTGGCGGCGATGATCGAAACCGAGTTCGGTCATCTGGACGGCCTGCTGCACAACGCCTCGATCATCGGCCCGCGCACACCGCTGGAACAGTTGTCCGGCGAGAACTTCATGCGCGTGATGCATGTGAACGTCAACGCCATGTTCATGCTCACCAGCACCTTGCTGCCCCTGCTCAAGTTGTCCAAGGACGCCTCCGTGGTATTCACTTCCAGCAGCGTCGGGCGCAAGGGCCGGGCGTACTGGGGCGCCTATGGCGTGTCCAAGTTCGCCACCGAAGGGCTGATGCAGACCCTGGCCGACGAAGTCGATACCGTCGCCGCAGTGCGCGCCAACAGCATCAACCCCGGCGCTACCCGCACCAGCATGCGTGCCCAGGCCTATCCAGGGGAAAACCCACTCAACAATCCGACGCCTGAAGAGATCATGCCGGTCTATCTGTACCTCATGGGCCCGGACAGTACCGGTATCAACGGCCAAGCCTTCAACGCGCAATAACTGCCTTTCTCCGCGTCGCGACGATTTACCGTCGCGACGCGGGCTCCTTCAATAGCCTGCCAGGCGAAACGCCAAGTCCACGCCGCCCAAATGCTGGCGCGGCGCTCGCTCATAAGCATCAATTCATTGATTTCTCTAGATTTTTATTCTAATGAACTGAATGGCACGACTTTCGCTCTAAATATCCTCAAACACGCCATGTTCGGCGGGGAACGGACGTTGAGACGAGTCTTACGCCTGACAGGGAAAGCGGTCTAAACTCAAATCAGATGTCCTACGGGACTGAAGGATCAGTACGACACGCTACCTTAAGCGGCATCACCCAGCCCGGCAGGACAGATTTAGCTTAGGGGCTAACGCCAAATGAAAACGCCCACCCAGATCAACGCGATAGACTTCGACAGCGCCAAGTTGCAGCGCCTGGGCTTCGGCCAGCCGTCGCCACTCGTGCCACGCTCGGTCAGCCTTTCGCAATTGCGCAAGCAACTGGGCCAACAATTGCAGACCAGCCTGGAACCACAACGCATCCTGGGCCTGTTTTTCCGGGAAGTTCAGCGATTGGTGCCCCTGGATGCATTGGCCTATCAACACAAGCCCAGCGATCTGCGTCTCGAACTCGGGCAGCGGGGCCATCACACCCTCAGCTACAACCTCAGCCATGAAGGCGAACACTTGGGCGAGTTGGTATTCCGGCGCAACCAACGCTTCTCTGAGGCGGAACAGGCCGACTTGGAATCGATGCTCTCGACATTGCTGTATCCATTGCGCAACGCGCTGCTTTATCGAGCCGCCACTCAAAGCGCGCTGCGCGATCCGCTGACCGGCACCGGTAACCGCATCGCCATGGACCAGACCCTGGTTCGTGAAATCGACATGGCCAGGCGGCATCTACAACCCTTGTCGCTGCTGATGCTCGACATCGATCATTTCAAGCGTATCAACGACAACCATGGGCATGGCGTCGGCGACGAAGTGCTCAAGGCCGTGGCCGAATCGATCAAGAGCCAACTGCGCAATGTGGACATGGTGTTCAGGTTCGGCGGTGAAGAATTTCTGATTCTGCTGGCCAATACCAGCCGCGACGCTGCGGCCATGGTGGGGGAACGGCTACGTTATGCCGCCCAGGCCCAGGATTATTTCGCCGCTGGCACACGGATCGAACTGACGGTGAGCCTGGGTTGCGCGACGTTGCTACCGGGGGAGTCCTCGGAAAGCCTGCTACGCAGGGCCGACAGCGCGCTGTACGTCGCCAAGCGCGAAGGACGCAATCGGCTGGCGATGGCAGGCTGAAAATAACTGTGGGAGCGAGCTTGCTCGCGATAGTGGTCTAGCCGTCAACCTCCCCGTCGACTGCCAGGCCTCTTCGCGAGCAGGCTCGCTCCCACATGGGTGCAGCTATCTGTAGCGGTAGAAATCAGCTCCCGGCCAGCGCCAGGCGCTCACGGGTGGAAGAAGATTTGCCCACGGACTCCGACTGCTCCAGTTGCATGCAACGCTCCAGGAACAGGTACATGTAGTCGTAGCTCTTGCACACAGCCTGTCGCAGCTCCGTTTGCAGGGCCTTGCTCGGATTCATCCCCGCCAGCGTACAGATGATTTCCAGGGCCTCCCAAGGATGGGCGTCATCGTACTGGGCATGCATCTTCAGCCATTTCATGGCCCGCTTGCGATCTTCCTCGGCGAAAGCCGCCGCATAGACGCCAGTGGAACACACCAGCGCCGACCACTCTCCCGTCGCCCCCTCAATGGCATAGTTGGTCGCGGCGATGGCCACGATCAGCGAATCCGAGGAGCTGGTGTGCCAGCACCAGTGGCTCAAGGCATGAAGCTCGGGTGGCACATGCTGGGCTTGCAGGTCTTCCAGGCTCACGCCATGGGCGGCGCTCCAGTTCACCCAGTAGTCGGCATGGTTGAGTTCGACACGAATGTTACGCATCAGCCAGCGACGCGCCATGTCCTCGCCGGGATGGCGGGCGAAGCGGGTCTTGGTGAGGTTCTGTGCCATGTATAAAGCGAACTGTTCGACGACCGGCCAACCACCAATGAGGTAGTGGCGCATGGTCTTGGCGCTGAGCTTGTTGTCGCGCATGCGCTGATACAGTTCGTGTTCGACAACCCGGCGCTTGCTCTCGCTGCAATCGGTAATGAGCTGCTGTGCCCATTTCGGATAGCTCGTGGGGTCCATGAGCGGGCCTGTTCGGTTGAATGTGTCGATCACTGTCGGGCTCCTTTTGATTGTGATTTTCCGGATCAACAAGAGGTTCAGCGGAACGTGCCGGGGGCCTTGAATAACAACGGCTGGGGCCGGGCCGGCCGACATTGCAACGTGTCGCAGGTAAACAATTGCGGGCGTTCGATCACATACCCCTGAGCGTAGTCCACCCCAATCTCCAGCAATGCCTGCTCGATCTGGGCGGTTTCAACAAACTCGGCAATCGTGCGCTTACCCATGACGTGACCGATGTGATTGATCACCTCGACCATTGCACGGTTAATCGGGTCGTCCAGCATATCCTTTACGAAACTCCCATCGATCTTCAGGAAGTCTACAGGTAAATGTTTCAGGTAAGCGAATGAAGACATTCCGGCGCAAAAGTCATCCAGCGAGAAGTAACAGCCCAAGCTCTTGAGTTCATTGATAAAGCGGATCGCACTACCCAAATTCGAAATAGCGCTGGTTTCTGTAATTTCAAAACAAATCATTTCTGGCGGAATCGAGTAGGCCGCAAACTGTTTACGCAGGAAATCGAGAAACGCCTGATCTCCGATAGTAGTGCCTGACAGATTGATCGCACACATCGCCATGGGTCCCTGTCGCAAATCATTCAGGCATTGGCGGATGATCTTGAAGACATTTTCCACCACCCAACGGTCCAGGGACGTCATCAGGCCATAGCGTTCCGCTGCGGGAATGAAGCTGTCCGGCAGGATCATCCGCCCGGCTTCATCGTGCAGGCGCAGCAGGATTTCAATGTGCCCACCACCATGATCGCCCGGCCCCAGCGCGGCGATTTCCTGGGCATAGAGGCAGAAGCGATTTTCCTCCAGGGCCATATGCAAGCGCTGGACCCAGGCCATCTCGCCAAAGCGCAGGGACAGCTCCGAGTCGTCGGCGTGATAGACCTGGACCCGGTTACGCCCCTTTTCCTTGGCCATATAGCAGGCCATGTCGGCAGCCCGCAGGGACGCCTCCAGGGTGGTCGGCGTCTGGGCGATATGCACCAGGCCGATGCTCACAGTGGTCACGAACGGCCGCCCCTTCCAGACAAAGTGCAGGTTCTGCACGGTCTGGCGCAGCCCTTCGGCGATCTTTTCCGCCGCTTCCGGCGAACAGTTCTCCAGCAAGATCCCGAACTCATCCCCGCCCAACCGGGCCAGGGTGTCGTTTTCCCGCAGCCCTGATTGCAGCAAGGCGCAGATATGACGCAACAATTCGTCGCCCGCGGCATGGCCGCAGGTGTCGTTGACCAGCTTGAACTGGTCCAGGTCGAGAAACATCAAGGCATGGCGCCCAACCTGGCGGGTAAGGTTGTGCAAGGCCTGCTCGAGGCGATACTCGAACTCCCGGCGGTTCGCCAGGCCAGTCAGGGCGTCATGGGTGGCCTGCCACGACAGGTTGGCGATGTATTGACGCTCCTGGGTCATGTCATGCAGCACCAGCACGGCGCCGCTGACCTTGCCCGCATGACGGATCGGCGCGCCCACCAAGGTGACCGACACGGTGCTGCCGTCCAGGCGCTGGATCAGTTTCGAATGCTCGCTGGCGCCGCTGAGCCGGCCGCTGAGGATGTGCTCGATCAGGGTCAGCCCCTCGGTCTGGGCATTGTCATCGAGCAAATTGAACAGCGCGGCCAGGGGCAGGCCCGTCGCGTGTTCGGTTTTCCAATGGGTCATCGCCTCGGCAGCGGGGTTCATATAGGCGATGGCACCCTCGACGTCGGTGGTGATGACCCCGTCGCCAATGGATTGCAGGGTGATCTGCGCCCGTTCTTTCTCCATCTGCAGCGCATTGGCGAACACTTGTCGCTGGGCCAGCAGTTTATGGGTACGCAACAACGCCAGGACGATCAACCCCAGGGCGGTGGCGAAATTGGTCACCAGCAAGAGCCGCAGGATGAAACGCGAACCCTCGCCCAATGCATCGCTGAAGGCCTTGGCGGCCGGGGTGACGGAGTCATTGATCGCAAAAATCTGGGCCTTCCAGCCACGGATGTCCAGCTCCGACGCCAGGCCTGCGCTAATGCTGCCGTGCATCTGCCGGGCGACGTTGTCCAGCTCGATCAGGTAGCCGTCGCCCACCGTCCAGAGATCGATGGCTTCTTCCAGGTAGCTGAAGTGACGAAAATTCAGATAAAGCCAGATCAGGCTGGACACATCGTCCGGATGATTGCCGCCCTTGAGGATGCCCGCCCTTGCCGCTTTCAGGTCCGGTGGTTCGCGGTCCAGCGCCACTCGCAACTCATGGCCGCCCTCAGGGACGGCGATGGCTTGCTGGTATTTGCGAAAAATTGTCTCGTCACGGCTGTCGGCGTAGAGATTGAGGTAATAGATGGCGTCTTTCTGGCCCTTGGACCAGAGGCTCTCCCCCGCCACGTAGCCGCGAACGGCGGACAGCACGTAAAGACTGACGCCGCCAAGCAATGCCTGAAATAGCACAACGGCGATAAAGGGCCAGACGATGCCCAGCAGCCGAGGTGTTCCGAGAGTCTGCTTTTGCTTCATGAGGTCCCTTGCACAGGTATTGCCGGACGAACACCCGCCAGAATTCCGCTCCTGACTCAATAGCCTAGGCTAGTTTTCAACCCTTCGAATGAATGGATGAACAGATCGACAGGCTTTGCGTGGAATTGGGAAAAATCGGCGTGTTTGCCTGCTTTTTTCCGATACTAAGCGCAGAAAAGTTGCGCAAACTCAAGGCTGCTGTATCTGTTGCAAGTGACCGTAGAGTCGGGCGTAGAGACCGCCCTCGGCAATCAACTGCAAATGGTCGCCGTCTTCGGCGATTTGCCCACCGTCGAACACCAATACCCGATCGGCCTGCTTCACCGCCGAGAGCCGGTGGGCGATGATCAGTGTGGTGCGTGCACTCAAAAAGCGCGCCAGTGCCTGGTGGAGGTTGTACTCGGTGGCAGCGTCCAGTGCCGAGGTGGCTTCGTCGAGAATCACCACCCGAGGGTTGGCCAGTACCATGCGGGCGATGGCCAGCCGTTGACGCTGCCCGCCCGACAACCGCACCCCGGAACGCCCTACTACACTCTCCAGGCCCAGGGGCAGCGCCCGTACAGTGACATCGAGCTGGGCGATTTCCAGTGCCCGCCAGCAGTCGTCGTCACTGCACTCACGCCCCATGGAGAGGTTCGCACGCACCGTGTCGTTGAACAGCGCCGGATGTTGCAACACCACTGCAACATTCTCCCGAATAGTCTCCAGGCCGATCTCCTGCTGCGTGGCGCCACCAAAACGAATGCTGCCCGATTGCGGCGTGTACAACCCCAGCAACAACTGCACCAGGGTGCTCTTGCCGCCGCCGCTGGCACCGACGATAGCGACTTTCTCGCCAGGCGAGATGGACAGGTTCAACTGGTCGAGCACCAGTTCTTCACCGTAACCGAAACTCAACCCCTGGATATCGATGCCTACGGTGTCACGCCCCTTGAACGGATCGACGACACCCGTGTACTGAGGCTCGTCGGCCCGGGCCAGCAGTTCATTGATCCGGTTCAAGGCACCGCCAGCGGCATAAAAGGCGTATTGCAGATTGAGCAACTGCTCGACCGGACCGATCATGAACCAGAGATAGCTGAATACCGCCAGCATCTGGCCGATGGACAGGTCGGAAAACACTACGGTGAGCATGGCCGCCGCGCGAAAAATATCGATGCCGAACTGGAACAGCAAACCACTGGCGCGGTTCGAGGCGTCGGTTTTCCACTGCGAACTCACGGCGTAATCACGGACCTCCTTGGCACGCATCCCCAAGCGGCCAAGGAAATAACCCTGGCGGTTACCGGCGCGCACTTCCTGGATGGCATCCAGGGTTTCGGTCAAGGCCTGGGTGAAGCGCGAGGTGCTGTCGTTCTCCAGTTTCTTGAGATGCTTGACCCGCTTGCCCAACTGCACCGTGGCGTAGATCACCAGCGGGTTGAACAGCAGGATCAACAGCGCCAGTTCCCAGTGCATCCATACCAGGATCCCGGCCGTGCCCACCAGGGTCAGCATCGCCACCAGGAAACGGCTGAGGGTTTCACCGATGAATTTGTCGAGGGTGTCCAGGTCGGTGACCAGATGGGCTGCCACGGTACCGCTGCCCAGGCTTTCGTACTCGCCCAGGGAGATTCGCTTGAGACGCTCGATCAGCCGGATGCGAATGCGATAGACGATGTCCTTGGCCAACCTGGCGAACAGGCGCGCCTGCACCACGTTGAACAGCAATGCGCCACAGCGCAGGGCCAGGGTCACCAGCAACATCAGCCCGATATAACCGGCAGCACGCTGCCAACCCATGGGCAATGCATGGTTCATGACTTTCAAGGCGGCATCGCCATGACCCAGCAGCACTTCGTCGACCAGCAATGGCAACAGCAACGGGATCGGCACGCTGCACAGCGTCGCCAGCACAGCCACGCCGTTGGCGATCCACAGGGCTTTTTTATGCTTGAGGGCCAGGCGACGGATTTCCGTCCAGCTCAACCGGTCGATACGCGGCGAAGCCGATGTAGCTTGCGGCCGCTCAGGCACAGGCCGCGCGCTCGAGCCAGCGACCAAGCAAAGGCGACAGTTGGCTCAGGGGCTGGTAACCGTTGGTCAGCAAGGCCAACTGGCCGTCACGCTCGGCCAACAACGTGGGGAACCCGGCAATGCCCAAGTCCTGCACCCAGGTGAAATCCGCAGCGGTGGCCACATGTTGGTCGGCGCGGTCGAAAGCCGCGGCGAATTCGATGCGTGGCAGCCCGGCCTGTTCGGCCAGCTCCACCAGGACGCTGGCGTGGGTGACGTCACGGCCTTGCACATAAAAGGCCTCCTGGATCAGCTTCAACAGCTTCCAGGCCAGGTCCGGGGCCAGGCTGCGGGCCGTCACCAGTGCCCGACAGGCAGGCTCTGTGTCGTAGACGAAACCGTCCGGCAACGCACCTTCAAGCTTGAAGGGTTGGCCGGTGGCCTGGGTGACGGCCTGCCAGTGTTCAAGAATGTAGCGGCGGGTGGTCGGCTCCAGCGCCGAACCGCTGCCGGTGCGCAAGCCGCCCACCACCAGGTGCAACTCCACCCCCGCGGCATGCGCCTGCCCCACCAATGCCTCGGCCACCGGCGCAAAGCCCCAGCACCAGGAACACATCGGGTCCATCACATAGAGCAAGCGTGACGCCATGGTTCAGGCCTCGGAAGATGTCTGCTTATAGTTGTAGCCGATCGGGTGCGGCATGTTGCGAGCCTTGGCCAATTCGATCTGCTTCTGCCGGTCGATGGCGCTGCGCCGGGTTTTCTCGCTCAGCTTATCCCAGCAATGTGGGCAACTGATGCCAGGTACATAGTGCTCCGAGGCGCGGTCTTCGACGCTGACCGGAGTACGACAAGCGTGACATTGATCGTAGTCGCCTTCGCTGAGGTCGTGGCGAACGGTGACGCGGTTGTCGAACACGAAGCAGTCGCCGCGCCACTTGGTTTCTTCCTGAGGCACCTCTTCGAGGTATTTCAGGATGCCGCCCTTGAGGTGATAGACCTCGTCGAACCCCTGGCCAAGCATGTAGCTGGAGGCTTTTTCACAACGAATGCCGCCGGTGCAGAACATCGCGACTTTCTTGTGCCGGGCCGGGTCGAAGTTGGCTTTGATGTACTCGGGGAATTCGCGGAAGCTGGTGGTCTTGGGATCGACGGCGCCTTCGAAGGTGCCGATGGCCACTTCGTAATCGTTGCGGGTATCGATCAGCAGCACTTCCGGATCGCTGATCAGTGCGTTCCAGTCCTGCGGTTCGACATAGGTGCCGACCTGCTTGTTCGGATCCACGCCGTCAACGCCCAGGGTGACGATTTCTTTCTTTAGCTTGACCTTGGTGCGGTAGAACGGCTGCTCGTCGCAGTACGACTCTTTATGGTCGATGTCGATCATGCGCGGATCGTTCTTGAGCCATGCCAGCAGGCCATCGATGCCTTCACGAGTACCGGAAACCGTGCCGTTGATGCCTTCTTCGGCGATCAGCAACGTGCCTTTGATGCCGTTGTCGAGCATGGCCTTGAGCAGGGGCTCACGCAGCTCGACGTAATCTTCCAGGGTGACGAACTTATACAGTGCCGCCACGACAATGGGTTGTGCCATGGGTGTTTCTCCAGGTGGCTACCCTCGTAAAGGGTGAACCGGATGCGAAAAAAAACGCGCCGGGTGAGCGGCGCGTTGCTGATTCTAACAAAAACAATGTGGCTTTAGGAGCGAAGTGCCCTGAAGCGAAGCGCTTATCGTGGCGAGGGAGCTTGCTCCCGCTCGACGGCAAAGCCGTCGCTCAGGGGGCCGCTTCGCAGCCCAGCGGGAGCAAGCTCCCTCGCCACAAAAACTTGTTCACCCAAAAGCAGGTTGCCCGCTCAGTGCTTGCTACCACCGGCACAGGTCGGCGAAGCCGGGGCGGCGTCGATCTGCGCCCATTCTTCAGGGGTGTAGGTGTGCAGCGCCAACGCATGGAATTCGCCCATCAGTTCGCCCAGCGTGCCGTAGACCTTCTGGTGACGCTTGACGCGATTGAGCCCTTCGAACTGCTGGCTGACCACCACGGCCTTGAAGTGGGTCTGCAGGCCACGGCTGTGCATGTGGCTTTCATCCAGCACTTGCAAGTGCTCAGGCTGCAAGAGCCCGAGTGTCGATTCGATGCGTTGTTGCATGCTCATACCGGGCTCCGCTTACGGCTTTTTCTTGGCAGGGGCAGCGGCTTTTGGTTCGAGCTCGGCCGTCATGTCGGCCAGCAGCTTGTTCACCACCGGCACCGCGCTTTCCAGCTTGGCCTGGGTCAGTTGGGCCGATTGCTGGGTCAACTGCGGCATTTTTTCCAGGACTTTCTTGCCCAATGGCGATTGGTAGAAGGCTACCAGGTCCTTGAGCTCCGACTCGCTGAAGTTGCTGGTGTAGAGCTTGACCATGTCCGGCTTGAGCTTGTTCCAGCCGATGGCCTGGTCCAGCGCGGCATTGGCCTTGGCCTGGTAGGTTTCCAGGGTGGCTTTTTTCGACTCAGGGGCCTTGGTCTGTTCAAAGCGCTGGGCAAACATCTGCTGCACTTGCATGTACACCGGAGTGCCCAGTTTGTCAGCGTGCGCCAGGGTCAGGAACGCTTCGGCGCTGGCGTTGTGGCTGGCGGTATCGGCGAAAACAGGGCCGCTGGCACACACCAGAGCAACTGCGGTACAGATGGCACGAAGACGGGTCATCGAGTTTCCTTTCATTACAGGCGAGGTAAAACCCCAAGGGCGACCATTCTGCGCCTAAAAAACGCCGGGCCTCAACCCCGATGCTTGTCGGGTCCGATTGACGGGCCGAATCCGCCACGCCTAGATTGAGGGAAGATTGAGGGAAGATTGAGGGAACCGGTACCGCCCATCTGGGCCTAAACTGCGCATTCAGCCTTTAAGGAGTTTGACCCGATGAGCCGTATCGAAACCGACAGCCTGGGCCAGGTTGAAGTCCCGGACGACGCCTACTGGGGCGCCCAGACACAGCGTTCCATGATTAATTTCGCCATTGGCAACGAACGCATGCCGCTGTCGGTGCTGCACGCCTTGGCACTGATCAAGAAAGCCGCCGCGCGGGTCAATGACCGCAACGGCGACCTGCCCGCCGACATCGCCCGCCTGATCGAACAGGCCGCCGACGAAGTGCTGGCCGGCCAGCATGACGACCAGTTCCCGCTGGTGGTCTGGCAGACCGGCAGCGGCACCCAGAGCAACATGAACGTCAACGAGGTAATCGCCGGGCGTGCCAACGAACTGGCCGGCAACCCCCGCGGCGGCAAGAGCCCGGTGCACCCCAACGACCACGTCAACCGCTCCCAGAGTTCCAACGACTGCTTCCCCACCGCGATGCACATTGCCGCCGCCCAGGCCGTCCACCAGCAATTGCTCCCGGCCATCAGCGAGCTGTCCGGTGGCCTGGCGGAACTGGCGGCGCGCCATATGAAGCTGGTCAAGACCGGCCGTACCCACATGATGGATGCCACGCCGATCACCTTTGGCCAGGAACTGTCGGCGTTCATTGCCCAACTCGATTACGCCGAACGGGCGATCCGCGCGGCGTTACCGGCGGTCTGCGAACTGGCCCAGGGCGGCACGGCGGTCGGCACCGGGCTCAACTCACCCCATGGTTTCGGTGAAGCGATCGCCGCTGAACTGGCGGCGCTGTCAGGCCTGCCATTTGTCACCGCACCGAACAAGTTTGCCGCGCTGGCCGGCCATGAACCTCTGACGTCCCTGTCCGGCGCACTGAAAACCCTCGCCGTGACCCTGATGAAAATCGCCAACGACCTGCGCCTGCTGGGCTCAGGACCACGGGCCGGGTTCGCCGAAGTGAAGTTGCCGGCCAACGAACCGGGCAGTTCGATCATGCCCGGCAAGGTCAACCCGACCCAGTGCGAAGCCTTGTCGATGCTGGCCTGCCAGGTCATGGGCAACGACGTGACTATCGGCTTTGCCGCCAGCCAGGGTCATTTACAGTTGAACGTGTTCAAACCGGTGATCATCCACAACCTGCTGCAATCGATTCGCCTGCTGGCCGATGGTTGCAGCAACTTCCAGCAGCATTGCATCGCCGGACTGGAGCCGGACGCTGAGCAGATGGCCGCGCACCTGGAGCGTGGTTTGATGCTGGTGACCGCGCTGAACCCGCACATCGGCTACGACAAGTCAGCGGAAATCGCCAAGAAAGCCTACGGCGAAGGGCTGACCCTGCGTGAGGCCGCGTTGCAGCTCGGGTACCTGACCGATGAAGAGTTCGATGCCTGGGTGAGGCCGGAGAATATGCTGGAGGCGGGTAGTCAGGGCTAGCGCCGGCCCCCATGTGGGAGCGAGCCTGCTCGCGATAGCGATGTATGAGTCGACTCTTCATCGACTGTCAGACCGCATCGCGAGCAGGCTCGCTCCCACAATGGATTCATGTCGGACATGCGACCGTCTATCGCTCTACAGCAAGCCGCTCGCGTCGGGCCCTGAGCCCGGCCATCAGCGACGGCCCCAGCGCCACTAGCGCCGACCCCAGCACCACCAGCACCGCCCCGCCATAGCCCAACAGATTGATCTGCTCGGCATGGACATAGTCGGGCCACCACCAGGCCGCCATCGCCACTGCGGCAAAGGTCACCAACGGCGTGATCGCCAGGGTCGCACTGACCCGTGACGCTTCCCAGTGGGCCAGGGCTTCGGCAAACGCGCCATAGGCAATCAGAGTGTTGAGGCAGCAGGCGAGCAACAACCAGCCTTGCAACGGGCTCAATTGCAGCGCCTCCAACGGATGTACCCAGGGGGTGAGCAGCAACGCGCAGAACAGGTAGATCACCATCATCACCTGCAACGAGTTCCACACCGTCAACAGTTGCTTCTGGCCCAAGGCATAGAACGTCCAGACCGTCGACGCCAGCAACACCATCAGGACCCCGGCGGTG
Source organism: Pseudomonas sp. FP2300 (assembly GCF_030687595.1). Taxonomy (NCBI): domain Bacteria; kingdom Pseudomonadati; phylum Pseudomonadota; class Gammaproteobacteria; order Pseudomonadales; family Pseudomonadaceae; genus Pseudomonas; species Pseudomonas sp. FP2300. Next base: position 1,851,027 of record NZ_CP117440.1, on the reverse strand, counting down.
TAGTCGCTCAGGGACGTCAGCAACTCGCCCAGGCGCTGGTTGAAAAACAACGTGAAGCCAATCAACAGCACCAGCAGGCCGATGCCCTGCCCCACGCTGAAACGCTCCTTGAACACGAACAGACTGGCGACCAGCAACATGATCGGCCCCATCTGCACCACCAGTTGTGCGGTGCCAGGGCTCAAGCGGTTCAGGCCCATCAGGTACAACACGTAGTTGCCCACCAGCCCGAGCACCGCCATCGCCACCAGCCAGCCACCGCGAGGGCCCAGGACCTTGCGACTGGGCAGACGCCGGGTGGCCGCCAAATAGATGAACAACAACCCGCCGGACACCAGCAAGCGAAACCAGGTCACGGTGACCGGGTCCATCACTTGCAACACTTGCTTGAGCTTGATCGGCAGGATGCCCCACAGCAAGGCGGTCAACAGGGCGAGGAACAGGCCATAGACCCAGCGACCGGACGATATGTGCATGCAACCCTCGAAGCTCAAGACATGAACGGCCATTCTAGGCGTCTATCACTGCACGACACAGGGACAGTTAGGCGTCGGGCGCTCATGGGATTGTATGGGTCGCAGCCGTCGATCGGCTGGACAGGCGAGAATCAGGGACTGCACATATGCTCATTTGAAACTGACCTCGCTGCACCCTGGAGACCCGACATGCTTGGCAAACGCGCCCTGGATCCCGCCCCTACGACCATTTTTCGCAGCGACCGGATCTGCCGGGTCAATGGCGAGTTCTATTTCAATACCCGCGAAGGCACCCAGGAAGGGCCATTCGCCAGTCGCGAGGATGCCTTGCGGGAAGTGGAGGCGTATGTGCAGCGCATGCTGCAACTGACCCAGGTTGCCAGCTAAACACTCCCACGGCTGGCGCAACATTTTTGTGGCGAGGGAGCTTGCTCCCGCTGGGTCGCGAAGCGGCCCCCCTGCCGATTAATAAACCGCACCGATCGGCGCCTGCTTCGCAGTCGAGCGGGAGCAAGCTCCCTCGCCACAAAAGCGCTTGCGGTTAGCTCACCACCTCGAACAACCCAGTAGCCCCCATCCCGCCGCCCACGCACATGGTCACGATGCCGTAGCGCAGGTTGCGTCGTTGCAGCTCACGCACCAGATGCCCCACTTGCCGCGAGCCGGTCATGCCGAACGGATGGCCGATGGAGATCGAGCCGCCATTGACGTTGTACTTTTCCGGATCGATTTCCAGCCGGTTGCGGCTGTACAGGCACTGGGAGGCAAACGCCTCGTTGAGTTCCCACAGGTCGATATCGGCAATCTGCAAGCCCTTGGCCTTGAGCAGCTTGGGCACTGAAAACACCGGGCCGATGCCCATCTCGTCCGGCTCGCAACCGGCCACGGTGAAACCACGGAAAAACGCCTTGGGCTTGAGCCCCAGCGCCAAGGCTTTTTCCAGGCTCATCACCAAGGTCATCGAGGCCCCGTCGGACAACTGCGACGAGTTGCCCGCCGTCACCGATCCGTCTTCGGCAAACACCGGTTTCAGGCCGGCCAGGCTCTCGTAGGTGGTGTCCGGGCGGTTGCAATCATCGCGATCGACCACGCCATCGAGAATCTGCACCGCGCCGGTCTGCTTGTCCTCGACCCGGTATTTGACCGCCATCGGGATAATTTCGTCATCGAACAACCCGGCCGCCTGGGCCTTGGCGGTGCGCATCTGGCTCTGCAAGGCGTAGCGGTCCTGCTCTTCGCGGCTGACCTGGTAACGGCGGGCGACGATCTCGGCCGTCTGGCCCATGGGGAAATAGATCCCGGGCACCTGCTCCTTGAGCAGCGGGTTGATCAGGTTGTCGGTGTTGACGCTTTTCATCGTCAGGCTGATGGACTCCACGCCGCCGGCCACGATGATGTCGCTGCAACCGGAAGCGATCTGGTTGGCCGCGATGGCGATGGCTTGCAGGCCCGAGGAACAGAAACGGTTGAGGGTCATGCCGGCGGTGCCGATGCCCAATTGCGAGAGCACCGCCACGTTGCGCCCAATGTTGTAACCCTGGGCGCCTTCATTGGACCCGGCCCCGACGATGCAGTCCTCGACACTGGCCGGGTTGATGTCATTGCGCGCCAGCAGGGCGTTGACGCAGTGAGCCGCCATGTCGTCCGGACGGGTCATGTTGAACTTGCCGCGAAAGGACTTGGCCAGGCCGGTCCGTACGCTGTCGACGATCACCACTTCACGCATGGCTGTACCTCATTGTTGTAGTCGGTTGAGAGTGAATCGAGCATAGATCCACTGCATAACCGACCGCGACAATCATTCACCTCGCGTATGCGTGCTCATCGTCCTAGCGCTTCTTCTTGCGAGCCTGTCGTGCGCTGCGCTCGAAAGCCGCCTCCAGCGCCTGGTTGAGGGTGCGCAACACCTTGACCCGCGCCCAGCGCTTGTCGTTGGCTTCCACCAATGTCCAAGGGGAAATCTCAGTGCTGGTGCGGTCTACCATGTCGCACACCGCGGCGCGGTAGGCGTCCCACTTGTCGCGGTTGCGCCAGTCATCCTCGGTGATCTTGAAACGCTTGAACGGGATGTCCTCACGCTCCTGGAAACGCTCCAGCTGCGTTTCCTTGTCGATGGCCAGCCAGAACTTGACCACCACCACGCCGGCATCGGCGAGCTGCTCCTCGAAGTCGTTGATTTCACCGTAGGCCCGCAGCCAGTCGGCCTGGCTGCAAAACCCCTCGACCCGCTCCACCAGCACCCGGCCGTACCAGGAGCGGTCGAACATGGTGAACTTGCCGCGCGCGGGAATATGCCGCCAGAATCGCCACATGTAAGGGTGGGCGCGCTCTTCTTCCGTGGGTGCGGCAATCGGCACGATGCTGTATTGGCGCGGGTCCAGGGCCGCCGTGACCCGTCGGATCGCCCCGCCCTTGCCCGCCGCGTCATTGCCTTCGAACACCGCCACCAGGGCATGCTGGCGCATGCGTTTGTCCCGCAACAGGCCAGCGAAGCGCGCCTGCTCGGTGATCAGCTGTTCTTCGTAGTCGGCCTTGTCCAGGCGCCGGGTCATGTCCAGGCTGTCGAGCAAGGTGATCTGGCCATCCAACTCCGGCAGCGGCGCCACACTGACCTTTTGCGGCTTGACCTTCGACCGGTCCAGGGCCTGGCGCAAGCCGTCGAGCAGGATCCGTCCGACGGTGAGGCTGCGATAACAACTGTCCATGCCTTCGATCACATGCCACGGTGCGTAATCGCGACTGGTGCGGCGCAGCACCCGCTCACCATACTTGACGAACTTGTCGTAGGTCTGGGACTGCTGCCAGTCCAGCGGGCTGATGCGCCAGCTGTGCAGCGGATCATCCTTGAGCCCCTTGAGCCGGGCCTTCATCTGTTTCTTGGACAGGTGGAACCAGAACTTGAAGATCAGCGCGCCTTCGTCACAGAGCATTTTTTCCAGGCGCTCGGCACCGGCGATCGCCTGGTCGAGCCGCGGGTCCTTGAACTCGCCATGGACCCGGCCCTGCAGCATCTGGCTGTACCAGTTGCCGAAGAAAATCCCCATGCGCCCCTTCGCCGGCAGCATCCGCCAATAACGCCAGGCCGGTGGCCGCGCCAGTTCCTCGTCGGTCTGCTGGTCGAAGGTGCGCACTTCGATCAGCCGCGGGTCCATCCACTCGTTGAGCAACTTCACCGTCTCACCCTTGCCCGCGCCTTCGATGCCGTTGATCAGCACGATGACCGGAAACCGGCCCTGCTGCTGCAACTCGAACTGCGCCTCCAGCAGCGCCTCACGCAGGGCCGGTACCTCGGCCTCAAAGGTGTCTTTATCAATGGCATGACCGATTTCAGCGGATTCAAACATGGGCAGCTCCTTCCGGGGATGGGCCAAGACTAGCGGATTGGATGCGGCCCTGTGCAGCAGATTCCATCCAGATGCGCGCTCTATTGCGATGGGTCAAGCAAGCCCATACCGATCGGCTAGAATGGCCGCTCAGTTTTGACCGAGCCTGCCATGACGCCCATCCAGCAACACGCCCAACTCGACTGGGATGACCAGGGGCGCCCGCGCTCGCGGGTGTTCGATGATGTGTATTTTTCCGACCAGTCGGGCCTGGACGAAACCCGTTATGTGTTCCTTGAGCAGAACAATCTGGCCGAGCGCTTCGCGGCCCTGGCCGATGACGAGCGGCTGGTGATCGGCGAAACCGGATTTGGCACCGGCTTGAATTTCCTCTGCGCCTGGCAGTTGTTCGAGCAGTGCGCACCGACCGGGGCGCGGCTGCATTTCGTCAGCGTCGAAAAATATCCCCTGAGCCCCCGGGACCTGCGCCGGGCACTGGAACTGTGGCCGCAACTCAAGCATCAGGCGGAGCAATTGCTTGAGCAGTACGTTGCGGTCCACCAGGGCTTCCAGCGGCTGACTTTGGCGGGTGGACGAGTGACACTGACCTTGTTGATCGGCGATGCCCTGGAGCAGTTGCCGCAACTGGACGGGCAGATCGACGCCTGGTTCCTGGATGGCTTCGCCCCGGCGAAGAACCCCGAGATGTGGACCGCCGAGCTGTTCGCCGAACTGGCCCGGCTGGCCGCACCCGACGCCACCCTCAGCACCTTCACCAGCACCGGTTGGGTCCGTCGATCGCTGAACGCGGCGGGCTTCAAGATGAAGCGCACGCCAGGCATCGGCCATAAATGGGAAATCCTTCGTGGCGTGTTTCTTGGCTGGCCGGAGCAGACACCCGCACCAGCCCCGGCAAAACCCTGGTACGCCCGCCCGACCACTCTGATCGGCGAGCGCCGGGCACTGGTGATCGGCGGCGGCCTGGCCGGTTGCGCCAGCGCGGCCAGCCTCGCCGCCCGCGGCTGGCAGGTGACGCTGCTGGAGCGTCATGCCGGGTTGGCCGAGGAAGCCTCCGGCAACCCCCAGGGCGTGCTGTACCTTAAGCTGTCGGCCCACGGCACCGCTTTATCGCAGATGATCCTCAGCGGCTTCGGCTACACCCGGCGCGTGCTCGAACAACTGCAACGCGGCGTTGACTGGGACGCCTGCGGCGTCTTGCAATTGGCCTTCAACGGCAAGGAAGCCGAGCGTCAGGCGCAACTGGCCGAGGCGTTCCCAAGGGATTTGCTGCACACCCTGGATCAGTCGGAGGCGCAGGTTCGGTCCGGCATCGACCTGGCCTGTGGTGGCTTGTTTTATCCCGAGGGTGGTTGGGTGCATCCGCCGGCGTTGTGTCGCTGGCAAGCCTCGCAGCCAGGGATTGATGTGCAACCCCATCATGAAGTGCTGCAACTGCGCCGAATCGACGGCCAATGGCAGGCATGGGACGGCGAACGCTGCCTGGCCAGTGCGCCGGTGGCGATCCTCGCCAGCGCGGCCGAGATCAAGCGTTTCGAACCGGCCGCCGAGTTGCCGCTCAAGCGCATTCGCGGGCAAATCACCCGCCTGCCGCAAACCAGCCGCAGCCAGAGCCTGGCGACCGTGGTTTGCGCCGAAGGCTATGTGGCCCCGCCACGGCTGGGCGAACACACCCTGGGCGCCAGTTTCGACTTCAACAGCGACGACCTGACCCCCACCGCCGCCGAGCACGCCGGCAACCTGCGGATGCTCGAAGAAATTTCCCAAGACCTGGTGGAGCGCCTGAACGCCGCCACCCTGGACCCGCAACACCTCGAAGGCCGCGCGGCGTTCCGTTGCACCAGCCCGGATTACCTGCCGATCGTCGGACCGTTGGCCGACCGCCAGGCCTTTACCGAGGCTTATGCAGCGCTGGGCAAGGACGCCCGCCAGGTGCCGGATACCCCCTGTCCGTGGCTCGATGGCCTGTACATCAACAGCGGTCACGGTTCCCGCGGCCTGATCACCGCGCCCCTATCGGGCGAACTGATCGCCGCCTGGCTGGACAACGAACCGCTGCCACTGCCCCGCAGCGTGGCCGAGGCCTGCCATCCGAACCGGTTTGCGTTGCGAGCATTGATTCGGGGCAAGGCCTGACGCCGATTTTTGCCCCCACCACAAATCCTGTGGGAGCGAGCCTGCTCGCGATCGCGGTGGCTCAGATGGTACCTGGGTTGACTGACACACCGCGATCGCGAGCAGGCTCGCTCCCACATATCCTTGAGTTATACGGCAGACCAAGCGGCCGCCACCCGTCGCCTTATAACGCATCGATCTAAAACTCACAGCAATCCCCCCGGTCAGTTTCAGGGTACCCGCCATGTCGGCGCGTGCTGCTTGACCCCTCCCCAACGGAAAAACCGGTAAGGACTTATGTGCGGATTAGCTGGAGAGTTACGTTTCGATCAACAACCTGCGGACCTTGCGGCCGTAGAGCGAATCACCCATCACCTGGCCCCACGCGGCCCCGACGCCTGGGGCTTTCATAGCCAGGGGCCGATTGCCCTGGGCCATCGGCGCCTGAAAATCATGGATCTGTCGGACGGCTCGGCCCAGCCGATGATCGACAATCAACTGGGCCTGTCCCTGGCTTTCAACGGCGCGATCTACAACTACCCCGAACTGCGCACTGAACTCGAAGGCCTGGGCTACACCTTCTATTCCGGTGGCGACACCGAAGTGCTGCTCAAGGGCTACCACGCCTGGGGCGAGGCGCTGCTGCCCAAGCTCAACGGCATGTTCGCCTTCGCCATCTGGGAGCGCGATACCAAGCGGCTGTTCATCGCCCGCGACCGCCTCGGCGTCAAGCCGCTGTACCTGTCGCGCACCGGCCAGCGGCTGCGTTTCGCCTCGGCGTTGCCGGCGCTGCTCAAGGGCGGTGATATCAACCCCGTACTCGACCCGGTGGCGCTCAACCATTATCTGAATTTCCACGCGGTGGTCCCGGCGCCCCGCACCTTGCTGGCGGGCATTGAAAAACTGCCGCCCGCCACCTGGATGCGGATCGAAGCCGACGGCAGCACCGAGCAGAAAACCTGGTGGACCCTGCCCTACGGTCCCCGGGCCGACGAACAGCACCTGAACCTGGAAGACTGGATCGACCGCGTGCTCGACAGCACCCGTGAAGCGGTCGCCATTCGCCAGCGCGCCGCCGTGGATGTCGGCGTGCTGCTTTCCGGCGGGGTGGATTCGAGCATGCTGGTGGGTCTGTTGCGCGAGGTCGGTGTTGAAGACCTGTCCACGTTCTCCATTGGTTTCCAGGATGCCGGCGGCGAGCGCGGTGACGAGTTCCAATATTCGGACCTGATTGCCAAGCACTACGGCACCCGTCATCACCAACTGCGCATCGACGAGAAAGAGATCATCGAGCAACTGCCGGCAGCATTCCGTGCCATGAGCGAGCCGATGGTCAGCCACGACTGCATCGCCTTCTACCTGCTGTCACGGGAAGTGGCCAAGCATTGCAAAGTGGTGCAAAGCGGCCAGGGCGCCGACGAGCTGTTCGCCGGTTACCACTGGTACCCGCAGGTCGATGGCGCCAGCGATCCGTACGCGGCCTATCGCGCCGCCTTCTTCGATCGCAGCTACGAAGAATATGCCGCCACGGTGCAACCCAAATGGCTGACGGCCAACGATGCCGCCGGTGATTTCGTCAAGGAGCATTTCGCCCAGCCGGGCGCCAATGCGGCGGTGGACAAGGCCCTGCGCCTGGACAGCACGGTGATGCTGGTGGACGACCCGGTCAAACGCGTCGACAACATGACCATGGCCTGGGGCCTGGAAGCGCGCACGCCCTTCCTGGATTACCGCTTGGTAGAACTCTCGGCCCGGGTCCCGGCGAAATTCAAGCTGCCCGATGGCGGCAAGCAGGTGCTCAAGGAAGCCGCCAGGCGGGTGATCCCTAGCGAGGTGATCGACCGCAAGAAGGGGTATTTCCCGGTGCCTGGCCTCAAGCACCTGGAAGGCAACACGCTGGCCTGGGTCCGCGAACTGCTGCTCGATCCGAGCCAGGATCGCGGCCTGTTCAACCCGGCCATGCTCGACCGCCTGCTGACCGACCCCAACGGCCAGCTCACGCCGTTGCGCGGGTCGCGGCTGTGGCAGTTGGCGGCGCTGAACCTGTGGCTCAGCGAGCAAGGAATCTGATCGATGAAACCTTACGCAACCGTTCACAACCAACGCCTCTTGCGTGGCCAGGCACCGTCCTACGAACGCCTGCAGGCGCGCCTGGCCGAAGACGGCAGCGAATTGGGCGCCGACCCGATCGCGGTGCATTGCGGCTGGGGCCGACTGCTGATCGGCCACACCTTCCCGGACCCGGCGAGCCTGGCCCGGGAACTGCTCAACGAACAACCCGGCGAACGCGACATTGCCTTGTACGTCGCCGCGCCCCAGCAGGTGCTGGGGCTGGAACCGGCGCAACTGTTCCTCGACCCATCCGACACTTTGCGCCTGTGGTTCAGCGACTATCGCCAGGCCACGCGGGTGTTTCGCGGGTTCCGCATCCGTCGGGCCCAGGGCGAGACCGATTGGCAGGCCATCAACCAGCTCTACCAGGCCCGGGGCATGCTGCCCATCGACCCGCAGCGACTGACCCCACGTCATGAAGGCGGCCCGGTCTATTGGTTGGCCGAAGACGATGACACCGGTGCGGTGATCGGCAGCGTCATGGGCCTGAATCATCAGAAGGCCTTCAACGACCCGGAAAACGGCAGCAGCCTCTGGTGCCTGGCCGTCGATCCGCAATGTCAGCGGCCCGGTGTTGGCGAAGTGCTGGTGCGCCACCTCGTCGAGCATTTCATGAGCCGTGGCTTGAGTTACCTCGACCTGTCGGTGTTGCATGACAATCGCCAGGCGAAAAACCTCTACGCCAAACTCGGCTTTCGCAACCTCTCGACCTTCGCCATCAAACGCAAGAACGGTATCAACCAGCCGTTGTTCCTCGGGCCAGGTCCCGAAGCGCAGTTCAATCCTTATGCGCGAATCATTGTCGAAGAAGCTCACCGGCGTGGCATCGAAGTGCAGGTGGACGATGCCGAGGCCGGCTTGTTCACCCTGGTTCACGGCAGCCGTCGGGTGCGCTGCCGCGAGTCCCTGAGCGACCTGACCAGCGCCATCAGCATGACTCTTTGCCAGAACAAAAGCCTGACCCACAAGGTACTGAAGAATGCCGGCCTGAACCTGCCGGCCCAGCAGTTGGCGGGCAATGCCGATGACAACCTGGCGTTTCTCGACGAGCACGAACGGGTGGTGGTCAAGCCGCTGGACGGTGAACAAGGCCAAGGCGTGGCAGTGGACCTGCGCACCATCGAGGAGGTGCAAAGCGCCATCGAAGCGGCTCGGCGGTTCGACAGCCGGGTGCTGCTGGAAAGCTTCCACGAAGGATTGGACCTGCGGATCCTGGTAATCGGTTTTGAAGTGGTGGCGGCAGCGATCCGGCGCCCGGCGGAGGTGATCGGCGATGGCCGGCACACGATCGGCGCGTTGATCGAAGCCCAGAGTCGCCGACGGCAAGCGGCCACGGGCGGCGAAAGCAAAATCCCGATGGATGCCGAAACCTTGCGCACGCTCAGCGCGGCGGGGTTCGACTATGACAGCGTGTTGCCCGCCGGGGAGCATCTGTTCGTACGACGCACGGCGAACCTTCATACCGGAGGCGTGCTCGAGGATGTCACCAGCATCCTGCATCCGACCCTTGTCGATGCGGCGGTGCGCGCCGCGCGGGCGCTGGACATCCCCATGGTCGGCCTCGACCTGCTGGTGCCGGCGGCCGATCAACCCGAGTACGTATTCATCGAAGCCAACGAACGCGCAGGCCTGGCCAACCACGAACCACAACCCACCGCCGAGCGTTTTGTGGATTTGTTGTTTCCCCATAGCCAGGCGGTGGCCTAGCCCTTCTTCCGTGGCGAGGGAGCTTGCTCCCGCTGGGCTGCGAAGCGGCCCTTCTCCGCGGCCCTCCGGGTTTTTGCATCGACCTGGAGCTCAAAAGGGACCGCTCCGCGGTCCAGCGGGAGCAAGCTCCCTCGCCACAGGTTCCCTACTTCAATTTAATGTTCCGTGAGGAGTTTCCATGATCAGCAAAATTCCCGAACCGGATCTCGAATACCTGCAAAAGGTCCTGCTGGAGATGCTCGCCATTCCCAGCCCGACCGGCTTTACCGACACCATCGTGCGTTACGTCGCCGAGCGGCTCGAGGAGCTGGGTATCGCGTTCGAAATGACCCGCCGCGGCACGATCCGCGCCACGCTCAAGGGCCGCAAGAGCAGTCCCGACCGAGCAGTATCGGCCCACTTGGACACCATTGGCGCTGCCGTGCGGGCCATCAAGGACAACGGCCGCCTGACCCTGGCCCCGGTGGGTTGCTGGTCCAGTCGGTTTGCCGAAGGCAGTCGGGTCAGCCTGTTTACCGACACCGGCGTGATTCGGGGCAGCGTGCTGCCGTTGATGGCATCCGGGCACGCATTCAACACCGCCGTGGATGAAATGCCCATCAGTTGGGACCACATCGAGCTGCGCCTGGACGCCTATTGCGCCACCCGCGCCGATTGCGAAAGCCTGGGGGTGGGCATCGGCGATTACGTGGCCTTCGATCCCTTGCCGGAATTCACCGAAAGCGGTCATATCAGCGCCCGGCACCTGGACGACAAGGCCGGGGTCGCGGCGCTGCTGGCGGCGCTCAAGGCGATTGTCGACAGCGGCGAAGAACTGCTGATCGATTGTCACCCCCTGTTCACCATCACCGAGGAAACCGGCAGCGGTGCGGCGGCTGCACTGCCCTGGGATGTGAGCGAATTCGTCGGCATCGACATCGCGCCCGTCGCACCTGGCCAGCATTCGAGCGAACATGCGGTCAGCGTGGCGATGCAAGACTCCGGAGGCCCTTACGACTATCACCTGTCGCGACACTTGTTGAAACTGGCCAAGGAAAACGAGGTACCCGCACGCCGCGACCTGTTCCGCTACTACTTCAGCGACGCCCATTCGGCCATCACCGCCGGCCATGACATCCGCACCGCCCTGCTCGCCTTCGGCTGCGACGCCACCCATGGCTACGAACGTACCCACATCGACAGCCTGGCCGCCCTCAGCCGCCTGCTCGGCGCCTACATCCTCAGCCCGCCGGTATTCGCCAGCGACGCGCAACCGGCCCAGGGCTCGCTGGACCGCTTCAGCCACCAGATCGAGCACGATGCACAGATGGAAAGCGATACCCGGGTACCGTCGGTGGATAGCCTGGTGGGGCAGCGTTCCGATAACTGACCCAGCATTTTCACGGCCTGGAATATCGCCATCGCGAGCAGGCTCGCTCCCACATTGAGTTTTCAGTGCGACTCAAAAACCCTGGGGGGAGCTTGCTCCGGGCGGCGTTCCGACGATGAGGCCGGGACAAACAACCGTAAAACCCAGGCTAGCCGCAAAAGCCCATTGGCCGTAGCATCGCCTCATTGTCTAGCCGAGGTACCCCATGCTCATCCCCCACGACCAACTCGAAGTCGACACGCTCACTCGCCTGATCGAAGATTTCGTGACCCGCGACGGCACCGACAATGGTGACGACACGCCCCTGGAAACACGGGTTCTACGAGTCAGACAAGCCCTGACCAAAGGCCAGGCGTTGATCGTCTTCGACCCCGAAAGTGAACAGTGCCAACTGATGCTCAAGCACGACGTGCCCAAGCACCTATTCGACTGAACAGGCCTTGCGAGTGGCTTGGGCCTTTCTCTTCTGGATCTTGTCGTAGATTTCGGAGCGATGGACATCGACGTGCCGTGGCGCTTCCACGCCAAAACGCACGGTGCCACCGCTGACCGACAGCACACGGACGGAAATATCGTCACCGATGGAAATCAACTCACCTACAGCGCGGCTTAGTACAAGCATGGTTCTTGTCCTTAAGAATGTCTGGACCCTGACCATGCCCGGCCTGTTTCCTGTTCTCAAGACACCCGCGAGAATTCAGTAAGGCCCTACAAGCAAAGCTCCTGTGACTGACGGAAACTTCCTGCAAAACCCTGTCGGATCGCAGGTGGTTTCAGGGCGCCGAGAGTCGTGGGCCGAATAGAATCACACTCGCCCCCAACACGCAGAGCGCCACGCCAATCCAGTCGGAACCCAATGGCCGCACCCGCTCCACCATGGCCAGCCAGCCGATCGAGGCAATGATATAGATACCGCCATAGGCGGCGTAGGCGCGCCCGGCGTACGTCGCTTCGATGCGGGTCAGTAACAGGGCGAATAACGTGAGGCTGAGCAATGCCGGGACGATCCACCAGGCGCTCTTGCCCTGGCGCAGCCACAACCAGAAGGCGTAGCAGCCCGCGATCTCAAACAGCGCGGCGAGAAAAAACCACAGGTAATTGAGCATGCAGATGTCCATCAGGAAGGCCGAATGGCGCCATCCTGAGGACATCGGGCAGCCAGGTCAATTCAGGTTTTGCCGGGCCTTGGCGCGCATCTTGTCGGCCATGACGGTCATTTCGTCGTACAGCAATTGTGGGTTCTTCTGCTTGAGGGCCCACGCCATGCGCCCCTGTTCATGAGGCAGGATCATGAACTGGCCCTGGGCGACCTGCTGGTAGATGTAGTCGGCAATATCCGCGGCGCTGATCGGTGAGCTTTCCAGCAACTTGCCAACCTGGGCCTTCATGGCCGGGGTCGGGCCGCGGAAGGAGTCCAGCAGATTGGTCTGGAAGAACGACGGGCACACCACGTGTACGCCAATTTCCTGCTGCGCCAGTTCCACCAACAGGCTTTCCGACAATGCCACTACTCCAGCCTTGGCCACGTTGTAGTTGCTCATGGCAGGCCCCTGCATCAGGGCCGCCATGGAGGCGATGTTGATGATCTTGCCGCGGCTTTTCTCCAGCAGCGGCAAGAACGCCTTGCAGCCCTTGACCACGCCCATCAGGTTGATTGCGATCTGCCAGTCCCAATCCTCCAGGGAAAGTTCACTGAAGAACCCGCCCGAGGCAACGCCGGCATTGTTGACGATGATATCGATGCCACCGAGCTTCTCTTCGCAAGCCTGGGCGAACGCAGTCAATTGGCTGTAGTCGCGCACATCGCAACGCTGGGTGAAGCCGTCGCCACCGGCGGCGCGCACCAGCTTGAGGGTTTCCACAAGGCCTGGCTCGCTGACATCCGACAAGGCCAGGCGCCAGCCTTCGCGGGCCCAGCGCAGCGCGATTTCGCGACCCAGGCCGGAGCCGGCACCAGTGATCATCATGCGATTTTGCATAGCAAACAGCCTTGTTCCGGGAGAGATAGGCCGAGTGTAGCGAAGGAGTTCTGCGGACCCACGCTCCATCAGATTGCTGAATGGCGAGGGCAAACCGTAATGGGTTTTGATCGAGGAGCGCCCTTTGTGGGTATTGGGCTGCACAATTGCACTTTCATACGACCACAAAAAACTTTGAATTTTTTACAGGACGTTACGGTCGGACTTATTAAGCCGCCCGGATTTAACGCATGCGCGCTGGCAGTTGAAAGTTGTATCACCCCAGAACTGACCAATAAGGAAATCTACAATGGGCACAATTCTTATCATCATCCTGATCCTCCTGCTGATCGGTGGTCTTCCGGTCTTCCCGCACTCCAGAAGTTGGGGTTACGGTCCGTCCGGTATCATTGGTGTAGTGTTGGTGGTGCTGTTGGTCCTGCTATTACTGGGCAAGATATAAACCACCAAGTAAGTGCAAAAAAAAGAGGCCTCTAGAGGCCTCTTTTTATGCTCGCTGTTTTATCAATCCGGCTTGCCGTCAACGACGCCAGCGGTGTTATCCAACAGGCTTTTGGTCGCCGTTTGCAGGAACGATTCGAGCTTGAGTTTCATCTGCGCGGTATCCGCTGCATCCGGGATGATTTCCGCATGCGGGTTGGCGCCCAGCTCATAGCGATACATCTTCGGCGCCATTTCCTTCTCCTTCGGCAGTACCAGGATCTGGTCATCGCGGATGATCGCCGTGGTCTGTTCGCTGCCCGACGGCTTGATCACACCAAAACCAGGGTCGCCTTGCGGCAGGTTCAGCAGGTCGCGGCCCCAGCACTGGTTGCGCACTTGCCCGCCGATCCGGCCCATGATGGTCGGCACGATGTCGACTTGAGTGCCCACGGTATGGTTACGCTGGCCGAATTTTTCCTGGATGCCCGGGCCGATCAGCAGCATCGGCACGTTGAAACGGCCCAGGTCCATTTCGGTGATCTGGCGTTCGTTGCCAAAACCATGATCGCCGACCACCACGAACAGGGTTTCCTTGAAGTACGGCTCCTTGCGGGCCTTCTCGAAGAACTGGCCCAGTGCCCAGTCGGCGTAGCGCATGGCGGTCAGGTGTTCGTTCAGGCTGCCGCGGTCGGTGACCCGCTCCACGGGCAACGGTGTCGGCAGAGCATACGGCGTGTGGTTGGACAGGGTTTGCAGCAAGGCATAGAACGGCTTGCCGTTTTCCCGCGCCTTGAGCTCGATCAGGCCACGGTCGAACATGTCCTGGTCGGACACGCCCCAGGTCGGATCGGAGAACACCGGGTTCACGAAGTCGTTACGCCCGATGAAGTTGGTCATGCCCTGGCTGCTGAAGAACCCCGACTGGTTGTCCCAGGCGAAATCGCCGTTGTAGACATACACGTCGTCGTAGTCACGGGCGCTGAGCAGTTGCGGCAGGCCCGACAGCTTGTGGCTGCCCTCCGGCGTCTGCATCAGGTATTCGAAACCCGGCAGGTTCGGGAAGCACGCCATGGTGGCGAACATGCCTTGGTGGGTGTGGGTGCCGTTGGAGAAGAAACGGTCGAACAACAGGCCTTCCTTGGACAGCTTGTCCAGGTAAGGCGTGATGTTGCCCGGCGCGCCCAGGGCGCCCACCGAGTGACCGGCCATGCTTTCCATGAGGATCACAACCACGTTCTTGATCGGCAGGGTCTTGTCCGCTGGCGGCGTGTAGTCGCGGCGCACGGCGGCGGTCTCGGTGTCCACGAGTTTATCGTCAGGCATCACCAGCATGTCCCGCACGGTCTGCTGTGCCAGCGGTTGTTCAAGGGTGGCTTTCCAGATGTTGTCGCGGTCTTCGGACATCCGGCTCTTGGCCGCCGCCACCAGCGACAACGTACCGTTGAGGCCCAACTGGTTGGCGAAGTTCGAATCGGTGGTGTAGACGTCACCCCAACGCAGCGGCGGGCCTTGGCGCAGGGTGCCGCGTGCAGCGGCCACGGCCACCAGCAGGCAAACCATGAACACCGCGACACGCCCATACCACGGAGCGATCTGCCGGGTACCGATGGTGCCGCCACTGAACGGCCCACGGGGCCGAGTGGCGCGGTCAGCGCCCTTGAAAGCA
This sequence comes from Pseudomonas sp. FP2300, assembly GCF_030687595.1. Lineage (NCBI taxonomy): Bacteria > Pseudomonadati > Pseudomonadota > Gammaproteobacteria > Pseudomonadales > Pseudomonadaceae > Pseudomonas > Pseudomonas sp. FP2300. Next base: position 1,835,839 of record NZ_CP117440.1, on the reverse strand, counting down.
AGGCTCAGGATGAGGGTGCCGCCGACCCAGGCCAGCAGGTAGCGCACCACCGGGAAACCGTACCAGAGCATGCTCATCACGGTTTTCGGGTCTTCCTTTACATACTGGAAGACCAGGCCGTTGAGGCGCTGGTGGAATTCACGGTAGAAATCCATCTCCATCAAGCCCAGGAACAGCGCGATGCTGGAGGTGACGGTCAGCCAGAAACGAAAGAACCCACGGGCCGCCATGGCCCTGGCGCTGAACAATGCCAGCAGCAACGGGATGCAGAGGTAGACCACCAGGCGCAGGTCGAAACGCAGGCCGTTGACGAACGCTTCAACGAAGGTCGAGGCCGGGGTGTCGAGGATCATCTCGCGGTTATAGACCAGCAGCGCCACGCGCAGCAGGCTGAACATGACCATCATCACCAGGGCGCAAAGCAACGTATAGGCCAGGTGCGATTTGACGGTCGGTTGCAGCAGGCGATGCGTATTGCGCTGCTGACTCAGGGCGTCCGGGATTGCCATGTCGTTTAAGGACCCTATTGGAGTTGGAGTGACAAAAGAAACAACGGCGCGCCCTCTGTTGACCAAAGCCTGGCCTCGGGGCTTGCGCGAGAGCGCAAATGTTGCACGAACGGCTATGGCATTGCCATTAAATAACCGGCGGCGATATAAGCGCGTGGGATTGTCCGCAAGATTTTGTGAAAATTTCGTTCAAAGAATATCCGGAAACACAAAAAAGCCCGGCCGATTGATGAAGTTGAGCCGAACGCTATTGTGGCAAAAGGATTTATCTGTGGGAGCAAAGCTTGCTCGCGAAACAGGCGCCTCGATTTCTGAAAGACCGCATTGCCTTTATCGCGAGCAAGCTTTGCTCCCACAGATGCCCTCTGGCTCCAGGGGCCCGTGCTTAGTGGAATTGCCGCCCCAAGCCCGCCGGCACACCTTCGATGGTGGTGTCTTCCCATGGGCCATTGGGGCTGACTGAACGGCTCCAACCGTTGTTCCAGCGATAATAGGTACGCTGGCGATAGAACGTGTTCGTCTGGTTGTCCAACACATAAACCCCAAGCTTGGCGTCCCAGTGGCTATTGCCACCCGGCGGCGGGGCGAAACTGGCGGAGGTACGTGGCACCGGCTTGGCCGGTTTGTTCGGGATGACAGGCTTGCCCGGCGGTGTGGACGGGACCGGCTTGGTGGTCGGGGTCGACGGAGGGATCGGTGGCAGCGGCGCCGAGGGCTCCGACGGACGCTGGACCGCACAAGCGCTCAGGCCCATGACGAGCGTGAGCAGGGTGATACGAGCGATGGCGGTCATGGTGCGAATTCCTGTTATTTGTCCGGGCTGTCGATGGTCAGTTGTTGCTGCGCCGTGGTGCTGCTCGCCAGGGGCTGGCTGCGGCCGATCCACTCACCGGCGGTCGGCTGGCCGGCCCGGGAGATGCGCGCCACCAGTTGGACTTCGGGGAAGTTCGACAGTTTCAACTGCGGCATCATTGCGTCCGCGTCACCCAGCTCCACCGTGATTGGCAGATCGGCGACGGTCATGCGCTTGGCGGCCAGCGGCGCCGGCGGGCCGCTGACGGCGCGGGCGAAGATGAACACGCTGTCGCCCGGCTGCACCTTGGCCTTGAGTGCCGGCGCCAGGTCGACACGCACCTTGAGCAGTGCCGCAGCCTTGGTCACAGGAGCCTGGACGACCTTGCCGCCGCTGGCTTGCAGCTTCTCGGTGGCCCGGGTAATACCGCCCTGCAGCGCCTCACGGGACTTGTCACCCTCCGGCAGTTCCACCAGCAGGCGCCCCCAGTAATCGATCGCATCCTGATAGCGCTCGCCTTCGAACGCGGCGATACCCAGCAGGCCAAGACTGGTGACCTCCTTGGGATCGAGTTTCAGCGCTTCATCGGTCAGGGTCTGGACCTTGTCCGACCATTTCTTGCCATCGGCGAAATACTGCGCCTGGGCCCACTGCCCGAGCAGCTCGGGCTGGCGGCCGGCCACCGCCACGGTGCGCTCGAAGATCTTCGCCGCGTCTGCGGGTCGATCCTGTGCCATGTAGGTACGCCCGAGGAAGTAAAGGCCTTCAGCGGAGTCCGGCTGCGCCGCCACCGCCCGTTCCAGGCGCTGGGTCATTTCCTCCATCGACTGCGGCGCCTGGGCGAATTCACGGGTCAGCTCGACCTTGTCGCTGGCACCGAAGTGCAGGTACAGCGCCAGGCCCAACAGCGGCACCAGCACGGCGGCGAGCAACGGCAATGGCTTGCCCAATCGGGACTCCCGTGGCGCATCGGCGCCCTCGGTGTCGGCGAGCAGCTCGCGGGCGGCTTCGGCGCGACCAGTGTCCAGTTGCGCGGCGTTGAGCACGCCCTCCTCTTGCTCGGCCTGCAACTCGGCGATGCGTTCCTGGTACAGCGCCACGTTGAGCGCGGTACGGTCCTCCTCTCGTTGAGCGCGACGACCACGCAGCACAGGGATCAACAGAAAACTCAGGGCAACCAGAAGAAGCAGACCTGCGGCGAGCCAGAAATCAATCATGCTTGGTTTTATCCAACAGTTGGTCGAGGCGCTGGCGCTCTTCGACAGAAAGCGTATCCGGGGCGGCCGTGCGCTGGACCCGGCGCCGACGCACGATCACCGCGATGACCACGAAACCACCCAACAGCAACCCGGCGGGGCCGAACCAGAGCAGCGCGGTCTTGGAGGACAGGGCGGGGTTGTAGCGCACGAACTCACCGTAGCGATCGACCATGAAGTCGATGATCTGCTGGTTGTCCTTGCCCTCGCCGAGCATGCGGAAGATTTCCTTGCGCAGGTCGGCGGCAATCGGTGCATTGGAGTCGGCGATGTCCTGGTTCTGGCACTTGGGGCAGCGCAGTTCCTTGGTCAGTTCGCGAAACCGTTCGCGCTCGCCGTCGTTGGCGAATTCGTAGGTGTCGATGGCGGCATGGGCCACACCGACCAGGCTCAAGCCGAGGACGGCAGCCGCTAACCAGCGCTTCATGGCTTGGCCTCGTCCACCAGGGCTTGATACTTGGCAGCCAGTTTCTCGCGCCAGACCTGTTCGTCGATCACGCCGACGAACTTGTCGCGGATGACACCCTTGGCATCAATAAGGAAAGTTTCCGGTGCGCCGTAGACCCCCAGGTTCAGGCCCAGGGAGCCGTCTTCGTCACGAATGTCCAGTTGATATGGATTGTGGAACTCGGCCAGCCACTTCAAGGCGTCGGCATTGACGTCCTTGTAATTGACGCCGTAGATCACCACGCCGTTCTGGGCCAGTTTGTTCAACACCGGGTGCTCGACCCGGCAGGAAATGCACCAGGTGCCCCATACGTTGACCAGCGCCGGTTTGCCCAGCAGGTCGGCGCGGGTCAGGGTCTTGTCGCCTTGCACCGATGGCAGGGAAAACTCCGGGAACGGCTTGCCGATCATCGCCGAGGGCAACTCGGTCGGATTCAGGTACAGCCCTCGGTACAAAAACACCGCCATCAGCAGGAACAGCGCCAGCGGCACCAACATCAACCAACGTTTCATGCAGTGGCTCCCGTCACGCCCAGGGCTTCACGCACCCGGGTTTTCACCTTGACTCGATATCGACGATCCAGCGCCGCCAGCACCCCACCCAGGCCGGTGAGCAAGCCACCGAACCAGATCCAGCGCACGAACGGCTTGACGTGGACTCGGACCGCCCACGCGCCGTCGCCCAGGGACTCGCCCAGCGCCACGTAGAGATCGCGGGTGAAACCGGCATCGATCCCGGCTTCGGTCATGACCGAGTTCTGCACGGTGTAGAGGCGCTTTTCCGGATGCAGCACGGTAATTTCCTCGCCGTTGCGAAGGACCCGCACAGTGCCTTTGTCGGACGTGAAATTCGGCCCCTCGAAGTGTTTGGCGCCCTCGAAAACGAACTGATAGCCGGCCAGGTCCATGGACTCTCCCGGCGCCAGGCGCAGGTCACGCTCGGCGCTGTTCTGGCTGGACAGCACCACGCCCAGGGCGCAGACGGCGATGCCCAGGTGGGCGACCTGCATGCCCCAGTAACTGCGGGTCAGGGTCGGCAGGCCCTTGATCAGGCCTTTGTGACGAGTCTTGTCGAAGATATCCCGTACGCCCGCCAGCAACACCCAGGCCGCCAGCACGAACGTCGCCAGCACCGCCCAATTGAAGTCGCCATAGGCCACGCCGGCCACCACGGCCAGGGCGGCCGTGCCCAGCAGTACCGGGGTCAACATGCCCAGCAGCCACTTGAGCGGGGTGTCTTTCCAGCGCACCAGCACACCGATAGCCATGACCACCATCAGGATTGCCATCAGCGGGATGAACAGCGCATTGAAGTACGGCGGCCCGACCGACAGCTTGGCGCCGGACAACGCATCGAGTACCAGCGGGTACAACGTCCCCAGCAGAATCATCGACGCGGCCACCACCAGCACCAGGTTGTTGCCCAGCAGCAGGGTTTCCCGGGACCAGAGGTTGAAGCCGACCTGGCTCTTGACCACCGGTGCACGCAGGGCGAACAACGTCAGGGAACCGCCGACCACGAACAACAGGAACATCAGGATGAACACGCCACGTTCAGGGTCCGAGGCGAAGGCATGCACCGACGTGAGCACGCCGGAACGCACCAGGAACGTCCCCAGCAGGCTCAGCGAGAACGCCGCGATGGCCAGCAGCACGGTCCAGCTCTTGAACACACCGCGTTTTTCCGTGACGGCCAGGGAGTGGATCAGTGCCGTGCCCACCAACCAGGGCATGAACGAGGCGTTTTCCACCGGGTCCCAGAACCACCAGCCGCCCCAGCCGAGTTCGTAGTAGGCCCACCACGATCCCAAGGTGATGCCAATGCCGAGGAAAGCCCAGGCGACGATGGTCCACGGACGCGACCAGCGTGCCCACGCGGCATCGAGGCGACCGCCAAGCAATGCGGCGATGGCGAAGGCGAAGGCCACGGAAAAACCGACGTAGCCCATGTAGAGCATCGGCGGGTGAACGATCAGGCCGATGTCTTGCAGCAATGGGTTGAGGTCGCGACCATCCATCGGCATCTGCGGCAGGATGCGCTTGAACGGGTTGGACGTGACGATCAGGAATAGCAGGAAACCGGTGCTGATCATGCCCATCACCGCCAGCACCCGGGCCAGCATCACCTGGGGCAACTGCCGGGAGAACACCGAGACGGCGAAGGTCCAGCCAGCGAGGATCAACGCCCAAAGCAACAGCGAGCCTTCGTGGGCGCCCCACACGGCACTGAACTTGTAGTACCAGGGCAAAGCACTGTTGGAGTTGCTGGCGACGTACTCGACGGAAAAGTCGTCGGCCATGAACGCATAGGTCAGGCAACCGAAGGCGAACAGCATAAAGACGAACTGGCCCCACGCCGCCGGCTGGGCCAGGCTCATCCACAAACGGTCACCACGCCAGGCCCCCAGCAACGGCACCACGGCTTGCACCAGGGCAAAGCACAGGGCCAGGATCATAGCCAGGTGGCCCAGCTCGGGAATAAAGATGCCGGTAGTCATCGATCAACCCTCCTTCACGGGAGCGGGCGCCGACTGGCCGCTGTCTTTCAAGGCCTTGGTCACTTCCGGCGGCATGTATTTTTCGTCGTGCTTGGCCAGCACTTCGTCGGCCACCACCACGCCGTCGGCGTTGAGCTTGCCCAGGGCGACGATGCCCTGCCCTTCGCGGAACAGGTCCGGGAGGATGCCGCGATAGGTGATGGTCACGGTCTTGTTGAAGTCGGTGACATTGAATTTCACGTCCAGCGAATCCCCGGAGCGCACCAGCGAGCCTTTTTCCACCATGCCGCCGGCGCGGATGCGGGTGTCCTTGGGCGCTTCGCCGTTGGCGATCTGGGTCGGGGTGTAGAACAGGTTGATATTCTGCTGCAAGGCACTCAGGGCCAGGGCGACCGCGGCACCGACACCCACCAGGATCGCAAGAATGATGACAAGACGTTTTTTGCGCAGCGGATTCACTGACCGTTCTCCCGGCGCAGACGACGCGCCTCTTGTTGCAGATACCGCTTGCGGGCCAGGATCGGCACCGCCACGTTGAGGCCCAGCACCACCAGGCAGATGCCATAGGCTGACCAGACATACAGGCCATGATGGCCCATGGCGAGGAAATCGCCGAATGAAGCGAAACTCATCGAGCGACCTCCAGGCTGTTCTGTACTTCGGCCTTCACCCAACTGGTCCGGGACTCACGCTTGAGCACTTCCAGGCGCATGCGCAGCAGCAGCACCGCGCCGAAGAAACAGTAGAAACCCAGCACGGTCAGCAACAGCGGCAGCCACATTTCGACGGGCATCGCCGGTTTTTCGGTGAGGGTGAAGGTCGCGCCCTGGTGCAGGGTGTTCCACCACTCCACCGAGTACTTGATGATCGGGATGTTGATCACGCCGACAATCGCCAGCACCGCACAGGCCTTGGCGGCACTGTCACGATTGCTGATGGCGTTGCCCAGCGCAATAAGACCGAAGTACAGGAACAGCAGGATCAGCATCGACGTCAGTCGCGCATCCCAGACCCACCACGAACCCCAGGTCGGCTTGCCCCAGATCGCACCGGTGACCAGCGCCACCGCGGTCATCCAGGCACCGATGGGCGCGGCGCATTGCAAGGCCACGTCGGCCAGCTTCATCTTCCACACCAGCCCGACCACACCGCACACCGCCAGCATCACGTAGACGGACTGGGCCAGCATCGCCGTGGGCACGTGGATGTAGATGATGCGGAAGCTGTTGCCTTGCTGGTAGTCCGGCGGTGCGAAGGCCAGGCCCCAGACCACGCCAGAACCAATCAGCAACAGTGCCGCGATGCTCAACCATGGGAGCAGTTTGCCGCTGATGCCGTAGAACCACTTGGGTGAGCCGAGCTTATGAAACCAGGTCCAGTTCATTACTGTTTCCATCACGGTTGCGGCTCGCCATCACGAACCGCCGGGGCGGCCTTTACTTCCAAAGAAGTGGTCAGTTTCTGACCAGGCCTCGTTATTATTCGCCGACGCTGATCTTCAGGCCAGCGGCTATTGCAAAGGGTGTCAAGGTTATCGCCAGGGCGGTCAGGCTCCCAAGCCACAGCAGATAACCGATCGCGGGCATGCCTTGCAATGCCGCCTGCAAGGCACCACTGCCCAGGATCAGGACCGGGATATACAACGGCAGGATCAGCAACGCCAGCAACAGGCCGCCGCGCTTCAACCCCACCGTCAACGCCGCGCCCACCGCACCAAGCAGGCTCAGCACCGGAGTGCCCAGCAGCAACGACACCAGCAACACCGGCATGCACGCGCCGGGCAGCCCCAGCATCATCGCCAGCAGCGGCGAGAGCAGCACCAGTGCCAGTCCGGAAAAAACCCAGTGTGCCAGTACCTTGGCCAAAACCAGAAGGGCCAGGGGGTGCGACGAAAGGACCCACTGTTCCAGTGAACCGTCTTCGAAATCACTGCGGAAAAGCCCGTCCAGCGAGAGCAGGACCGATAAAAGCGCGGCGACCCAGACCAGTCCCGGAGACAAGGTTTGCAACAATTGAGTCTCTGGACCGACCGCCAACGGGAACAGTGCGATGACGATCGCGAAGAACACCAGTGGATTGGCCAATTCGGCCGGACGACGGAACAGCAGGCGCGCCTCGCGGGCAAGCAACAGGCCAAACACACTCATACGGCCCAGTTCCCCAGATCAATGTTGCGATAACCGGCTGGCATTCGCGCCAGCGTGTGGTGGGTGGTCAAGAGCACCATGCCGCCGTTTTCACAGTGCCGGGCCAGGTGTTCCTCAAGCTGGGCGACGCCCTGCTTGTCCAGGGCGGTGAACGGTTCGTCGAGAATCCACAACGGCGGGCTGTCCAGGTACAACCGGGCCAGGGCCACTCGGCGCTGCTGACCGGCGGACAAGGTGTGGCTCGGCACGTCTTCGAAACCGCGCAGCCCTACAGCCGCCAACGCCTGCCAGATCGCCTCGCGCCCGACCGGCGTATGCAACGCGCACAGCCAACTGAGGTTTTCTTCGGGGGTCAGCAAATCCTTGATACCGGCGGCATGGCCGATCCAGAGCAGATTACGGGCCAGTTCGCTGCGCTGGCTGTGCAAGGGCTGGCCATTGAGCAACACCTGGCCTGCGGTGGGCTGCATCAGGCCGGCCAGCAGGCGCAGCAGGCTGGTCTTGCCGCTGCCGTTGGGACCACTGATCTGCACCATATCGCCACGCGAGAGTCTCAATTCGAGATTTTCGAAAAGCAGTCGCAAGTCTCGCTCACAGGCGAGGCCAACGGTTTGCAGGAGAGGACTGGTCAAGGGATCGCGGGCCTTATACGGTTCAAGTCGGCGGTGCAGCGGCCGTTAAAGAGGTGCAGCATAGATGCTTTGACGACCTGTTCCACAGAGCTGCGTCAAACAATTGCAAGGTTTTCGCCACTCCCTGAAAGACGGGCGGCATTATACATGTCATGCCCTACTCTAAAGAGGGCTTATTTTCCCAGGTAAGACCGTAAATGACAGGCGACATGAACATCCTGCCGCTGCCCCAGCCCACCGCGACGACGCGTACGCCGGTGGTCAGTGGCGAGCTGCTCAAACTGCTGGTGCCGACCGAAGGCCTGATCAGCTCGGGCCAGACCGCCCAGGCCGAAGTGCTCTCGCTCAAGCAGGCCGACCAGACTTTCCAGTTGCTGCTCAAGGTCACCCTGGAGAGCGGCCGCCAGACCACCGTGCAGGCCACCAGCAGCCAGCCACTGCCCCAGGGCACCAGCCTGGCCGTGACCCAGCCGTCCGCCAGCAACCTGGCGATCGCCGTGCAACAGGCCGTGGCCTCCAGCGTCGCCACCTTGACCCGCATCGACACGGCGCAAATGCCGGTCGGCACGTTGCTGCAAGGCAAGGTACTGACCAGCCAGGCGCTGCCGTCATTGCCCGGGCAGCCGGCGGTCTATCGATCATTGGTGAGCCTGCTCAACACCGCCCAGGCTGGCAGCACCCTGGACATCGACAGCCCGCAACCGCTGCGCATCGGCACGCTCTTGAGCGCTCAGGTGCAAGATGCCCAGACGCTGAAATTCGTTCCTCTGAGCAACCGCCACGAGCAATTGGCGGTGAGCCAGCAACTGGTCACCCAAGTGAGCCGCCAGGGTTCGCTGGACAGCCTGATCACCGCCCTGCAAAACCTGCCGGTCACTGACGACACCGGCACCGAGCTGCGCGCCGCGGTGACTCGTTTGCTGGCTGGCCTGCCGGATGTCCAGCAACTGAGCACGCCCAAAGGCCTGGCCCAGGCCATGGTCGCCAGCGGGGTGTTCCTGGAAAGCAAATTGCTCGCCGGGCAACCACCGAGCCTGGCGCCGGACATGAAAGGCGACCTGCTGAAACTGATCGCCCAACTGACACCGGCCCTGCCCGCCTCCACCAACCTCGGCGCCATCATTGCCGCCAACACGCTGGCCCAGGTCCTGCCCAGTTTCGTGCGCAGCGCCCTGGGGATGCTCGGCCAGGTCAGCGCCAAACCGCAACCTACCAGCTTTCCACTGCCCTCGCGCCTGTTGAAAGAGCAGGACGAAGGCGGCGACCTGGAACACCTGCTACGCCTGGCCGCAGCCGCTGTGTCACGCCTGCAAAGCCATCAGTTGTCGAGCCTGGAACAGACCGGCCTGACCGACGACGGTCGGCTGATGAGCACCTGGCAATTGGAAATCCCGATGCGCAACCTGCAGGACATCGTGCCGTTGCAGGTCAAGTTCCAGCGCGAGGAAACCCCACCCCGGGAGCAACCACAGGATCGCCGGGAAGAACGCGAGCCGAAACAGCAGCTCTGGCGGGTGGAATTGGCGTTCGACATGGAACCGCTCGGCCCGTTGCAGGTTCAGGCACAGTTGCTCAGCGGCAGCCTGTCCAGCCAGTTGTGGGCAGAGCGGCCGTACACCGCAAGCCTGATCGAAAACAACCTGACCGCATTACGCGAGCGCCTGGTAACCTGCGGCCTGAACGTCGGCGAACTGGACTGCCACCTCGGCACCCCGCCCCAAGGCCCCAAGACTCGCCTGGAACAACGCTGGGTGGACGAAACCGCATGACAACCCACACCGAACCCCGCCAGGCCATCGCCCTCAAGTACGATGGCCATCACGCCCCGACCCTCACCGCCAAGGGCGACGAAGCCCTGGCCGAGGAAATCCTGCGCATCGCCCGCGAAAGCGAAGTACCGATCTATGAAAACGCCGAGTTGGTGAAGTTGTTGGCGCGGATGGAACTGGGGGACAGCATTCCAGAAGAGCTGTACCGCACGATTGCCGAGATCATCGCGTTTGCCTGGAACCTCAAGGGCAAGTTTCCCCAGGGCTATGACCCGAATGCGCCGAGTGTCGAGAAGGATGTGACCGAGCGTGGCGATGATTACTGATCACAGCCACCAGGGCGGTGTGCTGGCTGGAACGATCAGTGTGTGAGCACTAGAAAAACCTGTGGGAGCGAGCTCGCTCGCGATGAGGTCCTGCCAGCCAACATTGATATTGACTGACACACCGCTATCGCGAGCAGGCTCGCTCCCACAGTTGGATCGAGGTAAAGCGATCAGCCGCCCCGGTGCAGCTTGCTCATCAACTCCGCCTCGGCCTGGGTCAGGCCGCAGGCTTGGGTCAGTTCATCGACGCTGGCGCCCATGCCCACCAGGCGGGCGGCCTGGGCGAAGGACAGGCTGGAGGGGTCGCGCTGTTCCAGCTGGGCAAGTTTATCCGGCAACGGCGCGACCACGGCACGCAGCTCATGGAGCGCTTCGCCCATGCGCACGGTGCCGTTCTGGTAATCATCGACGCGCTTGGCCAGGTCCTTGATGCGCTGGTCGCGCAGCGCATCGCCCTGGGCCTGTTGAGCGGCGATCTGCCGCTGGCCGCGTATGTACGCCAGGAACATCGCCAGCGTGCCTGCCCAGAAAAGGAACAGGACAATGACTGCTACCTCAAGAATCAATCAGATACTCTCCAGTTCCGACCACTCTTCTTCGCTCATCATCTTGTCCAGCTCAACCAGGATCAGCAACTCGTTGTTCTTGTTGCACACGCCCTGGATGAACTTGGCCGACTCTTCGTTACCCACGTTCGGCGCAGTCTCTATTTCCGACTGGCGCAGGTAAACCACTTCGGCGACGCTGTCGACCATGATGCCAACCACTTGCTTGTCGGCTTCGATGATGACGATCCGGGTGTTGTCGCTGATCTCGGCATTCATCAGGCCGAAGCGCTGGCGAGTATCGATCACCGTGACCACATTGCCACGCAGGTTGATGATCCCCAGCACGTAGCTCGGTGCACCCGGTACCGGGGCGATCTCGGTATAGCGCAGCACTTCCTGAACGCGCATCACGTTGATGCCGTAGGTTTCGTTATCGAGCTTGAAGGTCACCCATTGCAGAATCGGATCTTCAGAACCCTTTTGAGACGACGCCTTATCATTCATACCCTGACCCCTCGAAAAACCGCCTGTGGCGGCGTGTATTCTGTCCGGCGACGCTGCGCGCCACCGGTTGTCTTATTTCGGTTTCCGGACCGGCTTGCTGCCGCCCAGGTGTTTTGCCCCGCCGCTGGCGATCAGTTCCGCCAGTTCGGAAACGTCCAGCAAGGCGCACATGTGTTCGATCACCGTACCGGCCAGCCATGGCCGTTGCCCTCGATGGCTGCGCCACTTGATCTCGTTCGGGTCCAGGCGCAGCGAACGGCTGACCTGATGCACCGCCAACCCCCACTCGTAACCCTGCACCGAAATCACGTATTGCAGGCCCTGGCGAAAGTCATCGCGATAACGGTCCGGCATGACCCAGCGCGCGGTATCCAGCACCTTCAGGTTGCCGGCCTGGCTCGGCAGGATTCCGAGGAACCATTCCGGCTGGCCGAACAACGGCGTCAATTCCTGCCCGGCCAGGGAATAAATCGATCCCAGGCATACCAGCGGTACCGCCAGGGTCAACCCGGCCACATCGAACAACAAACACTCGAACGGCTCGGCAGCCCAGGCCGGACGGTCGTCGCCCGGCACCGGTGGCGGCGGATTGCTCGGCGGCAAGTGGACTTCCACCACCGGCGTCACCAGGCCCTGCAACAGCGGGGCAACGGTGGAGACCGGCGCCAGGATCGGCGCAGGCGCATCCATTACCGCCACCTGAGGCTTGATAAACGGTGCCTCGACCGCTGCCGCCATTACTGATTTCTGTGCGTCACGGGCCTGCTCTTCGAGCACGGCCGCTTGAAATTCGTCCAGCACACCCTTGGCTTCGACGTGCTCGGGCAACGCCTCGATCACGCTTGGCTGCGGTGGCAATTCTTCGGTCGCTTCCTGCAACAGCCCATCCAGATAGGATTGCAGGGCCATTTGCGGACGCGAGGTTGTCTTAATCGGGCGGCTCATGAGAACAGTGCGCCACTTGAAGAGGTTATCGGCATGAATGCGGTAGGACTTGAGCGTTCGCAAGCGAACACAGTGCCAGTGGAAAGCCTCGTCACGTTAAGCCACCTGCTGCGGAACAAGCTGCTGGGCCAGCAGGTGCTTGAGCAGCGCCCGGTAGGCCAACACGCCACGGCTCTTGCCATCGAATTGCGAAGGGGTCACTCCGGCACGACTGGCGTCGCGCAGGCGGGTATCGACGGGGATATAGCCTTGCCAGATGTCATCCGGGTACATGTCCCGCAACACACGCAGGGTACCCAGGGACGCCTGGGTGCGACGATCGAACAAGGTCGGCACGATGTTGAAGGCCAGCGTCTGCTTGCGCGAGCGGTTGACCATCGCCAGGGTATTGACCATCCGCTCCAGGCCTTTGACCGCCAAGTGCTCGGTCTGTACCGGGATCACCAGTTGCTGGCTGGCAGCCAAGGCATTGACCATCAGCAAACCCAGCAACGGCGGGCTGTCGATGATCGCGTAATCGAAATCCTGCCACAGCTGCGCCAGACTCTTGGCGATCACCAGACCCAGGCCGCTCTGCCCGGGCGACTGTCGCTCCAGGGTGGCCAAGGCGGTGCTCGAGGGCAACAGGGAAATTCGCTCGTCGCTGGTGGACAACAGCAACTGCCCCGGCAGGCCCTCGGGCACAACGCCCTTGTGCAGGAACAGGTCGTAGTTGCTGTGCTCCAGGCTGTCGGGATCGTAGCCGAAATAGCTGGTCATCGAGCCATGGGGGTCCAGGTCGACGATGACCACGCGCTTGCCCGCCTCGGCCAGCAACCCGGCTAAAGCGATGGAAGATGTGGTCTTGCCCACACCACCTTTTTGATTGGCGACTGCCCAGACTCTCATTCGGATCGTTCCTCCCGGCCGAAACAGGCTCGACCGAGAAATAGCTCGGTTATAAAGCGGGTGACGGAGAATTGACGGCACTCTGTCTTCCCGGCGGCTTGACCGGAGCCGGTGCAGTTTGTGTGCCAGCCCGCTTCAATGCCGCATCCGGGGTTGCATTGGCCGTACCGGTACCGGTCAGGCTACGACGCACATCGAGGTTACGCGACACCACCAGCACCACCCGCCGGTTGCGCGCACGCCCCTCGGCAGTGGCGTTGTTGGCGACCGGCTGGAACTCGCCGTAGCCCACCGATGCCAGGCGCCCAGGGTTCACACCCTGCATCGCCAGCATGCGCACGATGCTCGCCGAACGGGCCGAGGACAGTTCCCAGTTGGTCGGGTACTGCGCAGTACGGATCGGCTGGTCGTCGGTAAAGCCTTCGACATGGATCGGATTGTCAAAGGGCCTCAGGATCGCCGCCACCTTGTCGATGATGTTGAAGGCCATGTCGCTGGGCATCGCGTCGCCGCTGCCGAACAACAGGCTGGAATTGAGCTCGATCTCGACCCACAACTCGTTGCCGCGTACGGTCATCTGGTTGGAGCTGATCAAGTCACCGAACGCGGCGCTGATGTCGTCGGCGATGCTTTTCAACGGGTCGCTGCCACCGGCGATACCGGCATCGACCTGTTCGCTGTCCTTGATCAAAGGTTTGGCCGGGGTGCTGCTCTTGGGCCGCTCGTCGCCGATAGGGATCGGCTTGAGGGCGCGGTCGGAGTCGGTAAAAACGCCGATCAACGCCTCGGAAATAACTTTGTACTTGCCTTCGTTGACCGACGAAATCGAATACATGACCACGAAAAAGGCGAACAGCAACGTAATGAAATCGGCATAGGAAACCAGCCAGCGTTCATGGTTGACGTGTTCTTCACGATACCTGCGACGTGCCATGGTCCATGCTCCCCATCAGTCCATGAAGCCTTGCAGCTTCAATTCAATGGAACGTGGGTTTTCACCTTCGGCGATCGACAGGATCCCTTCCAGCAGCATTTCGCGATAGCGCGACTGGCGTAACGCGATGGACTTGAGCTTGGCCGCGATGGGCAACAGCACCAGGTTGGCACTCGCCACACCGTAGATCGTGGCGACGAACGCCACGGCAATGCCGCTGCCCAGCTGCGACGGATCGGCCAGGTTGCCCATTACATGGATCAGCCCCATCACCGCACCGATAATACCAATGGTCGGCGCGTAGCCGCCCATGCTCTCGAATACCTTGGCCGCCTCGATATCGCGGCTTTCCTGGGTGTAGAAGTCCACTTCCAGGATGCTGCGGATGGCTTCCGGCTCGGCACCGTCCACCAGCAATTGCAGGCCTTTGCGCGAATAGCTGTCGGGTTCGGCATCGGCCACCCCTTCCAGCCCCAGCAAGCCTTCCTTGCGAGCGGTCAGGCTCCAGTTCACTACCCGGTCGATACCGCCGGCCAGGTCGACCCGCGGCGGAAACAGGATCCAGATCAGCACTTGCATGGCGCGCTTGAAAGCACTCATGGGCGACTGCAACAACGCAGCGCCAATGGTGCCACCGAGCACGATCAATGCCGCCGGGCCGTTGGCCAGCGCCCCCAGGTGACCGCCTTCCAGATAATTGCCGCCAATGATGGCGACGAACGCCATGATGATGCCGATCAGGCTAAGCACATCCATTACAGGCAGGCCTCGACCAGGTGTCTACCGATGTCGTCCAACCCGTACACTGCGTCGGCAAGATCAGCTTTTACGATGGCCATCGGCATGCCGTAGATCACGCAGCTGGCTTCGTCCTGGGCCCAGATCGCACTGCCGCCCTGCTTGAGCAGGCGCGCACCTTCACGACCGTCGGCCCCCATGCCGGTTAGCACCACCGCCAGAACTTTGTCACCGTAGGACTTGGCCGCGGAACCGAAGGTAATGTCCACGCAAGGCTTGTAGTTCAGGCGCTCGTCGCCCGGCAGGATTTTCACCGCGCCACGGCCGTCGATCATCATCTGCTTGCCGCCTGGCGCCAACAACGCCAGGCCGGGACGCAGGATGTCGCCATCCTCGGCTTCCTTGACGCTGATGTTGCACAGCTTGTCCAGGCGTTCGGCAAAAGCCTTGGTGAACGCCGCCGGCATGTGCTGGATCAATACGATGGGGGCCGGGAAATTGGCCGGCAACTGGGTCAGGACCCGTTGCAGCGCCACCGGGCCACCCGTGGACGTGCCGATGGCGACCAGCTTGTAGGCTTTACGCTTGGGGGCCGGCGACGACGCAGTGGCGGCGGGCGCCGGACGGGCAGGAGCCGGTGCCTGAGCACTGCGTACCGGGGCCGGATTGAAGCTGCCCGACGACGTCGGCGCCGGGCTTGGCGCCACGACAGGGGCTGGCGCGGGTGCGCTGTAGGCACCGACACGCCGGTTGCTGCGGGAAATACTGTGGACCTTTTCGCACAGCAACTGCCGGACCTTGTCGGGGTTGCGCGAAATGTCTTCGAAATTTTTCGGCAGGAAATCCACCGCCCCGGCATCCAGCGCATCGAGGGTTACCCGGGCGCCTTCATGAGTCAGGGACGAGAACATCAATACCGGAGTCGGGCAGCGCTGCATGATATGCCGCACGGCCGTGATGCCATCCATCATCGGCATCTCGTAGTCCATGGTAATCACGTCCGGCTTGAGTGCCAGGGCCTGATCGATCGCCTCTTTGCCGTTGGTCGCGGTACCGACGACCTGAATGCTCGTGTCCGCCGAAAGAATTTCCGAGACGCGGCGGCGGAAAAACCCCGAATCGTCCACCACCAGGACTTTAACTACCATAAACACTCCGTTAGACGAGGCGCGGCCCTGGGCCCCGCCCCTCCAGAATCAAATACGCCGTGCGGCGTAACGCTTGAGCATGCTTGGCACATCGAGAATCAACGCGATGCGGCCGTCGCCGGTGATGGTGGCGCCGGACATGCCCGGGGTGCCCTGGAGCATCTTGCCCAACGGCTTGATGACCACTTCTTCCTGGCCCACCAACTGGTCGACGACGAAGCCGATCCGCTGGGTGCCCACCGAAAGGATCACCACATGGCCTTCGCCCTGCTCCACATGGGCCGCGGAGCTGACCAGCCAGCGCTTGAGGTAGAACAGTGGCAGTGCCTTGTCCCGCACGATCACCACTTCCTGGCCGTCCACCACGTTGGTGCGCGACAGGTCGAGGTGGAAGATCTCGTTGACGTTGACCAGCGGGAAAGCGAAGGCCTGGTTGCCCAGCATCACCATCAAGGTCGGCATGATCGCCAGGGTCAACGGAACCTTGATGACAATCTTCGAGCCCTGGCCCTTGGTCGAGTAGATATTGATCGAACCGTTGAGCTGGGAAATCTTGGTTTTCACCACGTCCATGCCCACGCCACGGCCCGACACGTCGGAAATCTCGGTCTTGGTCGAGAAGCCCGGGGCAAAGATCAGGTTGTAGCACTCAGTGTCGCTCAGGCGGTCGGCGGCATCCTTGTCCATCACACCGCGTTTCACCGCGATGGAACGCAATACGTTCGGGTCCATGCCTTTGCCATCGTCGGAGATCGACAGCAGGATGTGGTCGCCCTCCTGCTCGGCAGCCAGGATCACCCTGCCGCTGCGGACCTTGCCTGAAGCTTCGCGCTCTTCCGGCGACTCGATACCGTGGTCGACCGCGTTGCGCACCAAGTGGACCAGCGGGTCGGCCAGGGCCTCGACAAGGTTCTTGTCGAGATCGGTCTCTTCACCCACCAGTTCCAGGTTGATTTCTTTCTTGAGCTGGCGAGCCAGGTCACGAACCAGGCGCGGGAAGCGCCCGAAGACTTTCTTGATCGGCTGCATGCGGGTCTTCATGACCGCGGTCTGCAGGTCCGCCGTGACCACGTCGAGGTTCGACACGGCCTTGGACATGGCTTCGTCCTGGCTGTTGAGGCCCAGGCGCACCAGACGGTTACGCACCAGCACCAGCTCGCCGACCATGTTCATGATCTCGTCCAGGCGTGCGGTATCGACCCGAACGGTGGTTTCGGCTTCGCTGGCCGGTTTTTCCGCTGGCGCAGCCGCTGGAGCGCGGGCGGGTGCCGGGGCAGCAGCGGCGGGCTTGGCGGGCTCGGCCTTGGGTTCCGGTGCCTTGGCCGCGGGTGCTGCCGCAGTGGCGGCGGCAGGCGCGGCAGAAGCGGTACCGACTTCGCTGAACTTGCCCTTGCCATGCAGCTCATCGAGCAGTGATTCGAATTCGTGGTCGCTGATCAGGTCGCTACCCGCGGCAGCGGCAGCAGGCTTGGCCGGTGTCGGCGCCGAAGCGATGGCCGAATCCAGTGCGTCCACGGCAAAGGTGCCCTTGCCATGCAACTGATCGAGCAATGCTTCGAATTCGTCGTCGGTGATGTCCGAGCTGTCGCCCGCGGCTTTCGGGGCGGCCGGGGCCGCCGACGGGACGACGGCATCAGGTGCGAACTGGCCCTTGCCATGGAGCTGGTCGAGCAGCGACTCGAACTCGGCATCGGTGATTTCATCGCTGGCAGCCCCATCGGCGGCCGGCGCAGCGGGTGCAACCGGAGCGGCCGGCGCCTCGGCCTGGGCCTTGACGGTGTTGAGGGAGTCCAGCAGTTGTTCGAATTCGTTATCGGTGATGTCGCCCGATTCCTCGGCGACCGGTTCTTCGACCACTGCCTCGGCAACCGGCGCCGCTTCGTCAGCCGATTGCGGCTCGGCCAGGCGCGACAGCGCGGCGAGCAGCTCGGGGGTGGCAGGGGTAATCGGCGAGCGCTCACGCACTTCGCTGAACATACTGTTGACCGCATCCAGCGCTTCAAGCACCACGTCCATCAGTTCCGAATCAACGCGACGCTCACCCTTGCGCAGGATGTCGAACACGTTCTCGGCAATGTGACAGCACTCCACCAGCTCGTTGAGCTGGAGGAAGCCGGCGCCTCCTTTTACAGTGTGGAAACCGCGAAAAATTGCATTGAGCAGATCCGCATCATCAGGTCGGCTTTCCAGCTCGACCAGCTGTTCGGACAGTTGCTCTAGAATCTCGCCGGCCTCAACCAGGAAATCCTGAAGGATCTCTTCATCGGCGCCGAAGCTCATTAATGGCTGCTCCTAAAACAGGGCTAAAACTCAGAATCCAAGGCTGGACAGCAAATCGTCCACATCGTCCTGACCGGACATAACGTCTTCTCTTTTATCGGCATGAATTTGCGGACCTTCACCCTGAGAGAGATGTTTTTGTGGATCTTTTTCAGCAAGCATCGCTTCACGGTCGTGTTCGATACCTGCAAAGCGGTCGACCTGGCTGGCCATCAACACCAGTTTGAGCAGGTTGCTTTCCACTTCGGTGACCAGTTGGGTCACACGCTTGATCACTTGGCCGGTCAGGTCCTGATAGTCCTGGGCCAGCAGAATGTCGTTGAGGTTGCTTGCTACGGCGCGGTTCTCGGTGCTGCTGCGCGTCAGGAAACCGTCGACCCGACGGGCCAGTTCCCGAAACTCTTCAGCGCCGACTTCTCGACGCATGAACCGACCCCAGTCGGTGCTCAAGGCCTGGGCTTCTTCGCTCAGGCCATTGACCAGCGGCGTTGCGCTTTCCACCAGGTCCATGGTGCGGTTGGCCGCGGCCTCGGTCAGCTTGACCACATACCCCAGACGCTCGGTGGCGTCGGTGATCTGCGAGACTTCCTCGGCCTGCGGCATATGCGGGTCGATCTGGAAATTGACAATCGCGCTGTGCAGTTCACGCGTGAGCTTGCCCACTTCCTGATACAGACCGCGGTCACGGGTCTGGTTGAGCTCATGGATCATTTGAACCGCATCGCCAAAGCGACCTTTTTCAAGGCTGTCGACCAGTTCGCGGGCATGTTTTTTCAGGGTCGATTCGAAATCGCCCATTGAAGATTCGTTGTCCATAGCTCCCCCGTGGCGCCGTTAACCGATGCGTTCGAAGATTTTTTCGATCTTCTCTTTCAACGCCTGGGCCGTGAAGGGTTTGACCACATAGCCGTTGACACCGGCCTGGGCCGCTTCGATGATCTGCTCGCGCTTGGCTTCGGCAGTGACCATCAGCACCGGAAGATGCTTGAGTTTTTCGTCGGCACGCACCTGACGCAGCAGGTCGATACCGGTCATGCCCGGCATGTTCCAGTCGGTGACCAGAAAATCGAAGTTGCCACTGTGCAACATCGGGAGCGCAGTGGTCCCGTCATCTGCCTCGGCCGTGTTGGTGAACCCAAGGTCACGCAACAGGTTTTTTATGATCCGCCGCATCGTTGAGAAGTCATCAACGATGAGGATTTTCATGTTCTTGTCCAATTCGACCTCCAAGCAGTCTTAAACGCGCCCAGCACCTGGACGCGCCATTTCAATCAATCCGGCACAACACTCGACAACGGTCTGGAGCACAACGGATGGAGACTGGCGCAGTACTTGCCAGGCCAGCCTCGTTCGCAGTGTCCCCACACTGCCTGTCAACGCGCTCGCCACTCCCCCAAACGCCCCCGCAAACGGGCCGCGCACTGGCTGTGTAACTGGCTGACCCGCGATTCGCTGACCCCCAGGACCTCACCGATTTCCTTGAGGTTCAGCTCTTCGTCGTAGTACAGCGCCAAGACCAGTCGCTCACGCTCCGGCAAATTGGCAATCGCATCCGCCAGCGCGCTCTGGAAACGTTCATCTTCCAGGTCACGCGATGGCTCCATGTGAGCACTCGCGCCATCCTCGTGCAGCCCCTCGTGTTCACCACCGTCCTGCAACAGGTCGTCGAAACTGAACAGGCGGCTGCCCAAGGTATCGTTCAAAATCCCGTAATAATCATCGAGACTCAACTGGAGTTCGGCCGCAACCTCGTGATCTTTAGCGTCACGCCCGGTTTTAGCTTCAATTGCCCGAATTGCATCGCTGACCATGCGGGTATTGCGGTGCACCGAGCGTGGCGCCCAATCGCCCTTGCGGACTTCATCGAGCATGGCCCCACGAATGCGAATACCGGCATACGTCTCGAAACTGGCGCCCTTGCTCGCGTCGTATTTGTTCGATACTTCGAGCAGGCCGATCATGCCCGCCTGGATCAAGTCTTCGACCTGGACACTGGCCGGCAACCGCGCCAGCAAGTGGTAGGCGATACGCTTGACCAGTGGCGCGTAACGCTCGATCAATTCGTACTGGGCGTCCCGTGCCGATTTTTTGTAGAGATGGTTGTAACCGCTGGCTGTCATAGCACGGGCCCTGCTGTTTGTTGCACAAGACGCTCGACGAAAAATTCCAGATGCCCGCGCGGGTTGGCCGGCAACGGCCAGGTATCGACCTTCTGGGCGATCGCCTTGAACGCCAGCGCGCATTTGGAACGTGGAAAGGCTTCATAAACGGCACGTTGCTTCTGGACGGCCTTGCGTACGCTTTCGTCATAGGGCACGGCGCCGACGTATTGTAGGGCGACGTCCAGGAAGCGATCCGTGACCTTTGTCAACTTGGCGAACAGGTTGCGGCCCTCCTGCGGGCTCTGGGCCATGTTGGCCAGGACGCGGAAGCGGTTCATGCCATAGTCGCGGTTCAGCAGCTTGATCAAGGCATAGGCGTCGGTGATGGACGTCGGTTCGTCGCAGACCACCAGCAACACTTCCTGGGCCGCGCGTACGAAACTGACGACCGAGTCGCCGATACCGGCCGCGGTGTCGATCACCAGCACATCGAGGTTGTCGCCGATGTCGCTGAAAGCCTGGATCAGGCCGGCGTGCTGGGCCGGGGTCAGGTGAACCATGCTCTGGGTGCCGGAGGCAGCCGGCACGATGCGAATCCCGCCTGGCCCCTGCAACAGCACGTCGCGCAATTCGCAACGGCCTTCGATCACGTCCGCCAGGGTGCGTTTGGGTGTAAGCCCCAAGAGCACGTCGACGTTCGCCAGGCCCAGGTCGGCGTCCAGCAGCATGACCCGTCGGCCAAGCTCTGCCAGAGCCAGGGACAAGTTCACTGACACGTTAGTCTTCCCGACGCCACCTTTGCCGCCGGTCACCGCGATCACCTGTACGGGATGCATGCTGCCCATGTTCGTTCTTTACCTTGTCTTACTTAGACGGAGGCCACATTACTGGCTGCGCGTTCGCATACGGAACAATGCATGGCAGACCATCGATGTAGGTACAAAAAATATTCATGATTACCTCAGCCAACCTGCTTGGTCGGGCTGTGGTAGATATCAGCGAACATATCAGCCATGGCTTCTTCGCTGGGTTCTTCCTGCATTTGCACACTCACGGCACGGCTGACCAGTTGATGACGGCGCGGCAGATGCAAATCATCCGGGATCCGCGGCCCGTCGGTCAGGTAGGCCACCGGTAGTTCATGACCGATCGCCAGGCTCAACACCTCGCCCAGGCTTGCCGTTTCGTCCAGCTTAGTCAGGATGCAGCCGGCCAGCCCGCAGCGTTTGTAGCTGTGGTATGCGGCGGTTAGAACCTGTTTCTGGCTGGTGGTTGCCAACACGAGATAATTTTTTGACTTGATGCCGCGTCCGGCCAGGCTTTCGAGCTGCATGCGCAGGGCCGGATCGCTGGCTTGCAGGCCGGCGGTATCGATCAGTACGACGCGCTTGCGCAGCAACGGTTCCAATGCCTGGGCCAGGGACTGGCCCGGATCCACATGGGTCACCGACACGTTGAGGATCCGTCCCAGGGTCTTGAGTTGCTCCTGGGCACCGATGCGGAAACTGTCCATGCTCACCAGGGCGATGCTCTGGGCGCCGTACTTGAGTACGTAGCGGGCGGCGAGCTTGGCCAGGGTGGTGGTCTTGCCCATGCCGGCAGGACCGACCATGGCAATCACCCCGCCCTCTTCCAGCGGCTCGACTTCCGGCGTGGCAATCATCCGCGCCAGGTGCGCCAGCAACATGCGCCAGGCCTGGCGAGGTTCTTCGATACCATTGATCAATGCCAGCAGGTCCCGGGACAACGGACCGGACAGGCCGATGCGTTGCAGGCGACGCCACAGGTTGGCCTGGGCCGGACGGCTGCCTTGCAACTGGTTCCAGGCCAGGGAGCCGAGTTGGACTTCCATCAGCTCGCGCAGGCTGTTGAGCTCGAAGCGCATCGAGTCCAGGGCGCGCGGATCGACCCCACGGGCAGGCGCGGCGGGTGCCGGCTCTGGACGACGCGGTTCGGCCTGGGCCTGCTCGATCAGCGGCTCGGCAGCGGTCAACGGCAAGCCGGCGGTCAGTGGCTGACCGGCGAACAATTGACGATTGGTGCCCGCGGCACCCTCGCCTTCGCTGCTACGCAGGCTCAGTTCGGCCTGGGCGCTGGCGATGCGCGATTGGGTCTTGCGCAGCTCATCTTCGAGTTCCATGTTCGGAACCCGCGGGGCCAGCGCAGACAGTTTGTAATCCAGGGCCGCCGTCAGCTCGACACCGCCGGCGATACGACGGTTGCCAATGATGGCTGCTTCAGCGCCCAGCTCGTCACGAACCAGTTTCATGGCCTGACGCATGTCGGCGGCGAAAAAACGCTTCACTTGCATAAACCACTACCTCAGCCGTTGGGCCCTACTGTCGCAACGATGGTCACTTGCTTGTTGTCCGGTATTTCCTGGTACGCCAGCACATGCAGCCCCGGGACCGCGAGGCGCCCGAATCGCGAGAGCATCGCGCGAATCGGACCGGCCACCAGCAGGATCACCGGCTGGCCTTGCATCTCTTGCCGCTGGGCTGCTTCGATCAGCGAACGCTGCAGCTTCTCGGCCATGCTTGGCTCCAGCAGGACACCCTCTTCCGAGCCTTGCCCTGCCTTCTGCAGACTATTGAGCAATATCTGTTCCAACCTTGGTTCCAGAGTGATCACAGGCAGCTCGGACTCAGTGCCTACAATGCTTTGGACGATTGCGCGGGACACGCCGACCCGAACAGCTGCCACCAAGGCGGCGGTATCTTGACTCTTGGAAGCGTTGTTGGCGATAGCTTCGGCAATACTGCGTATGTCGCGCACAGGCACTTGTTCGGCCAACAGCGCCTGCAGCACCTTGAGCAACTGCGACAACGAAACCACACCCGGCACCAGCTCTTCGGCCAGCTTCGGCGAGCCTTTTGCCAGTACTTGCAGGAGCTGCTGGACTTCTTCGTGGCCGATCAGCTCGCTGGAGTGCTTGTACAGAATCTGATTCAAGTGGGTCGCCACCACCGTACTGGCGTCTACCACGGTATAGCCGAGAGACTGGGCCTGGGCCCGCTGGCTGATTTCGATCCACACCGCTTCCAGGCCGAAAGCCGGATCCTTGGCGGTGATGCCGTTGAGGCTGCCGTAGACCTGTCCGGGGTTGATCGCCAGTTCGCGGTCGGGGTAGATCTCGGCTTCGGCCAGGATCACCCCCATCAAGGTCAGGCGATAAGCGCTCGGCGCCAGGTCGAGGTTGTCGCGGATATGCACGGTGGGCATCAGGAAGCCCAGGTCCTGGGAGAGCTTCTTGCGCACCCCCTTGATCCGCGCCAGCAATTGCCCCCCCTGGTTGCGATCGACCAAAGGAATCAGGCGATAGCCGACTTCCAGGCCGATCATGTCGATCGGGGTTACGTCATCCCAGCCCAGTTCCTTGGTTTCCATGGCGCGGGCCGGCGACGGCAGCAGTTCCTGCTGGCGCTTGACCTCTTGCAGGGCCTGGACTTTCTGCACGTTCTGCTTCTTCCAGAACAGGTAGGCGCCACCGGCCGCCAGGGCAGCCATGGTCAGAAAGGAAAAGTGCGGCATGCCAGGCACCAGGCCCATCACCGCCATCAGGCCGGCAGCAACGGCCAGGGCCTTGGGCGAGGCGAACATTTGCCGGCCGATCTGCTTGCCCATGTCTTCGGAGCCCGAAGCACGGGTCACCATGATCGCGGCCGCTGTGGATAACAACAGTGATGGCAATTGCGCCACCAAACCGTCACCGATGGTCAACAAGGCGTAAACCCTGCCAGCGTCGCCGAAGGTCATGTCGTGCTGGAAGATACCGACGGCCATGCCGCCGATCAGGTTGATGAACAGAATCAGCAGGCCGGCGATGGCGTCACCGCGCACGAACTTGCTGGCACCGTCCATGGAACCGTAGAACTCGGCTTCCTGGGCCACTTCCAGGCGACGCAGCTTGGCCTGGCTCTGGTCGATCAGGCCGGCGTTGAGATCGGCGTCGATCGCCATCTGCTTGCCCGGCATCGCATCGAGGGTGAAACGCGCGCTCACCTCGGAAATCCGCCCGGCGCCCTTGGTCACCACGACGAAGTTGATGATCATCAAGATGGCGAAGACCACGATACCGACCACGTAGTTACCGCCGATCACCACCTCACCGAAGGCCTGGATCACCTTACCGGCGGCAGCGTGCCCGTCCTGGCCGTGGAGCATGACCACCCGGGTGGACGCCACGTTCAGCGCCAGGCGCAACAGCGTGGCCACCAGCAGGATGGTCGGGAATACGGCGAAATCCAGCGGCCGCAGGGCGTATACGCACACCAGCAGCACGACAATCGACAGGGCGATGTTGAACGTGAAAAACACGTCCAGCAGGAACGGTGGTACCGGCAGCATCATCATGGCGAGCATGACCAGCAGCAACAGCGGCACGCCCAGATTACCCCGGCTGAGGTCTACGACATTGCTGCGCGCGGTGCTGAGTAACTGAGAGCGATCCACCAATATTCCCCGTTCCTGTGAAGCAAACTTTTGACGCCCTGGACGGGCGCAGACGGGGTATTGCAAGAAGCCTTCCAACTTGCAGTCAAGATTCGCAACGGCGTGCATTCATTCGGCGCGATGCACCCGGTGAATCACTGCGCTGTAAGTATTTGCGCCGGTGTGATTGGGCCAAAATTCAATTTCCAGCCCCTGACGTAACGCGCGCCCCGGAACATTTGCACACCATCGACTTCAACCTGGTCTTGATTGGCGTACATGAACACCACCATCGAAGAAGGCGCCTTGACGTCGGCCAAGGGCTCTTCAGGCGCGTTGATCTGGTGGCCCTCCATCACATTGAGCGCCCATTGAAACTGGATGATCGGAAGATCCGCGATCGTGATGATCTGCTTGGGATCCTCCCACCGAAAATCCGTGCGCGCGGCAAGCCTCAATTTCCCATCAAGGATCTGGAAAATCGGCTTGTGATAACGTCGCTCCAGCCCCCCACTCGACCATCCATCGAAATAACTGTCAGGGTGGGTGAAGATACGGAACAGCGCCTCGTTATTACCGATCTTGCCGGCCTGACCAGCGAAGTAATCGTAGGAAATGTGATAAGCCAGGCCCTCCAATTCAGGCCGAATGGCATTGACCTCACCCTCCAGGTAATTGGGCACATACTTGTTCGCCGCGTCCCTGAAGCGCGCAAACTCGAGCATCAGGTCAAACGTGAACGCACAAGCGATGGCTCGTTCACCGGCATTGGCCTCGACCGCCCCTGACACGAAGTTCAGTTCCATGCCGCCGAGTTTTTTGTATTCGCGCATTGTCATGGCACACCCCTGGATTGAGTAGTCATCCAGAAGCATTACATTGCCATGGGAAGCGGCTGTCTACTGTCAGGACTGACAGGTACCGGGGATACCTGACGCCTATCGCAGGCCGTAGTACAGACCTTCCAAGCCGATCCAGGCACTCAATCGACGCCAATGTTTCTCTGCGCCAGCGTGACTCAGGAATCGCGCCGCAAATCCGGCGGAATCGGCAAGTCCTTGAGCGGCTCTGGACGCTTGCCTTTACCCGCGCGGTGCTGGCGGATCTGGTAGACATACGCCAGCACCTGGGCCACAGCCAGGTACAAGCCTCCGGGGATTTCCTGGTCGAGTTCGGTGGAGTAGTAGATCGACCGCGCCAACGCCGGGGATTCGAGCAGCATCACCTCGTTAGCCACGGCGATTTCACGGATCTTCAGCGCCAGGAAATCACTGCCCTTGGCCAGCAACACGGGGGCGTTGCCTTTTTCGGGGTCGTACTTGAGGGCGACGGCGTAGTGGGTCGGGTTGGTGATGACCACATCGGCATCGGGAATTGCCGCCATCATCCGCCGCTGGGAGACCTCGCGCTGCAACTGCCGGATCCGCTGCTTGACCTCCGGCTTGCCTTCCGAGTCCTTGTGCTCGTCGCGCACTTCCTGCTTGGTCATCATCAGCTTCTGCTTGCTCTGATACAGCTGGATCGGCACATCGATGGCAGCGATCAGGATCAGGCCGCAAGCCATCCACAACGTACTCCAGCCCACCAACTGCACGCTGTGGATAATCGCCTGCTCCAGCGGTTCGTGAGCAATGCGCAGCAGATCATCGATATCGGCCTGCAACACTGTCAGCGCGACGAACAGGACCAACAGGAATTTCCCGAAAGCCTTGAGCAACTCCATCAGCGCCGAGGTAGAAAACATGCGCTTGAGGCCTGCGGCCGGGTTCATTCGACTGAATTTGGGGGCCAGGCTACCGGCGGCGAACAACCAGCCGCCCAGTGAAATCGGGCCAATCACGGCGGCCAGCAGCAAACAGATCAGGACCGGCTGCACCGCCAGGATCGCGATCTTGCCCGAGTGCAGCAGGTGTTGGGACATGGATCCGGGAGAAAGCAGCACCTCACGGGGCAGGGAAAAATTCAGGCGCATGATTTCCAGCAGGTCCAGGGCCAACCCACCGCCATAGACCAGCAACCCGCCCGCCCCGGCCAGCATCACCGCCAGCGTGTTGAGTTCCTTGGACCGGGCAGTCTCACCCTTTTCCCGGGATTCGCGCAGGCGCTTTTCCGTGGGGTCTTCTGTCTTGTCCTGACCACTCTCGCTCTCGGCCATGGTTCAGCGTGCCTGCGCCATGTCGCGTAAAAGCTGCAAGGCCTGGGTGGCCAGCGGCTGGTACTGGTTGAGGATATCCCCCAGGCTGACCCAGAAAATCACCATGCCCAGCACGAGGGTCAGCGGAAAGCCAATGGAGAAAATATTCAATTGCGGTGCCGCGCGGGTCATCACGCCAAAGGCGATGTTGACCACCAGCAACGCGGTGATCGCAGGCAATACCAGCACCATCGCCGCGCCCAGGACCCAGCCGAGCTTGCCGGCGATTTCCCAGAAATGATTGATCAGGAACGCATTGCCCACCGGCATGGTGGTAAAGCTCTCGGTCAAGACCTCGAAGACCACCAGATGCCCATTCATGGCGAGGAACAACAGGGTCACCAGCATCGTCAGGAACTGACCGATCACTGCCGTCGTCACGCCATTGGTGGGGTCGACCATGGACGCGAAGGCCATGCCCATCTGGATCGAAATGATTTGCCCAGCCACCACGAAGGCCTGGAAGAACAGCTGTAGCGAGAAGCCCATCAAGGCGCCGATGAGAATTTGCTCGGCCACCAGCATCAGTGCACTGAGGTCCAGGGCATGGACCGGCGGCATCGGCGGGAGTCCGGGCGCGATGACAACCGTGATCGCCAGGGCGAAATACAGGCGCACGCGCCGGGGCACCAGGGTCGTGCCGAAGACCGGCATGCTCATCAGCACCGCGGTGACGCGAAACAGCGGCAGGATGAACGATGCCACCCAGGAACTGATCTGGGTGTCCGTCAGCTCGAGCATCGACATGCGGTCAGCCGATCAACTGCGGAATACTGCCGTACAACTGCAGGATGTATTCCATGAAGGTTTGTACCATCCAGGGGCCGGCGACGATCAGCGTCACCAGCATCACCAACAGGCGTGGCAGGAAGCTCAAGGTCTGTTCGTTGATCTGGGTCGCGGCCTGGAACATCGCCACCAGCAACCCGACCAGGAGGCTGGGGATCACTAGGATGGCAACCATCATGGTCGTCAACCAGAGCGCTTCACGGAACAGGTCTACCGCTACTTCAGGCGTCATATCGTCCTACCCGCACAAAAGGCCTAAACACCGCCGAAACTGCCCGCCAGGGTACCGATGATCAACGCCCAGCCATCCACCAGCACAAACAGCATGATCTTGAACGGCAGGGAAATGATCAGCGGCGAGAGCATCATCATGCCCATGGCCATCAGTACGCTGGCGACCACCAGGTCGATGATCAGGAACGGGATGAAAATCATGAAGCCGATCTGGAAAGCGGTCTTGAGCTCGGAGGTCACGAACGCCGGCACCAGGATGGTCAATGGCGCCTGATCGGCACTGGGGATATCGGTGCGCTTGGACAGGCGCATGAACAGCTCCAGGTCGCTGCTGCGAGTCTGGGCCAGCATGAAATCCTTGATCGGCACTTCAGCCTTGGCCACGGCATCCTGAGCAGTGATTTTTTCCGCCAGGTAGGGTTGCAGCGCATCCTGGTTCACCCGGTCGAACACCGGCGCCATGATGAACATGGTCAGGAACAGCGCCATGCCGGTGAGGATCTGGTTCGAGGGGGTCTGTTGCAGGCCCAGGGCCTGGCGCAGGATCGAAAAGACAATGATGATCCGGGTGAAACTGGTCATCAGCATGACGAACGCCGGGATGAAACTCAGCGCGGTCATGATCAGCAGGATCTGCAGGCTGACCGAGTATTCCTGGGCCCCTTCGGCGTTGGTTCCGAGGGTGATCGCCGGAATCGACAGTGGATCGGCGGCGAACGCCAACGGTGCGGCCAGCATCAGGGCCAATGCCAACAGAATGCGCAACGGCATTACTTTTTATCCTTCTGGTCTTTACCCAACAGTTCCATGAGGCGCTGGGCAAACTCGGGACTTGCCTGCTCGGCGGAGGGCACCTGCACCGGCTCCTTGAGGACGTGCAAGGCGGTAATAGTGCCCGGGCTCAGGCCCAGCAGGATCTGCTCGCTGCCGACCTGCACCAGCACCAGCCGGTCCCGAGGACCGAGCGCGCGGGAGCCGATGATGTCGATGACCTGGCCTTTGCCGGCTGGCCCGGCCTGCTGCACCCGACGCAGCATCCAGGCGAGGAAGAAGATCAAGCCCAGCACCAGCAGCAAACCCAGCACCAGCTGTGCCAATTGCCCGGCCACGCCACTGCCGGCAGCCGGCGCAGCGGCGGCCGTGGCAACCGGCTCGGCCGCCAGCACGCTCAATGGCAGCATCGCGGCTGCTGCGAAGAAACCTTTCACTCAGCGCAGCTTCTTGATGCGTTCGCTCGGACTGATCACGTCCGTCAGGCGAATGCCGAACTTCTCGTTGACCACCACCACTTCGCCATGGGCGATCAAGGTACCGTTGACCAGCACGTCGAGTGGTTCGCCGGCCAGGCGGTCCAGCTCGATCACCGAGCCCTGGTTGAGCTGCAGCAGGTTGCGGATGTTGATGTCGGTGCTGCCCACTTCCATGGAAATCGACACCGGGATATCGAGGATCACATCCAGGTTCGGGCCATCGAGCGTTACCGGCTCATGACTCTTCGGCACGCTGCCAAATTCTTCCATCTGCAGGCGGCTGGACGCATGAGCGCCACTGTCGGCCGCCAGCAAGGCGTCGATGTCGGCTTGCCCGGCATCACCGGTTTCTTCCAGGGCTGCGGCCCATTCGTCGGCAAGCGCCTGGTCATCCTGGGTATTCATATCGTCAGCCATCATTTGTCCTCGGCGGGCAAAAATCAGTTAAAAACGTAAAATCCGTTACAAACTCAAGGGGTTCGACCCCGCTCAGCGGCGTTCGATCGGCTCGATCACCTGCAACGCCAGGTTGCCTTTGTGAGAGCCCATCTTGACCTTGAAGGCCGGTACGCCATTGGCGCGCATGATCATGTCTTCCGGCATCTCGACGGGGATGATGTCACCCGGCTGCATGTGCAGGATGTCCCGCAGGCGCAGTTGGCGCCGGGCAACCGTCGCGCCGATCGGCACGTCGACATCCAGCACATCCTGGCGCAGCGCATTGATCCAGCGCTCGTCCTGGTCGTCGAGGTCCGACTGGAAACCGGCATCGAGCATTTCTCGCACCGGCTCGATCATCGAGTACGGCATGGTCACGTGCAGGTCGCCGCCACCGCCATCGAGCTCGATGTGGAAGGTCGAGACCACGATGGCCTCGCTCGGGCCGACGATGTTGGCCATGGCCGGGTTCACTTCCGAGTTGATGTACTCGAAGTTCACTTCCATGATCGCTTGCCAGGCTTCCTTCAAGTCGACGAAAGCCTGCTCCAGCACCATGCGCACGACCCGCAGCTCGGTCGGGGTGAATTCACGCCCCTCGATCTTGGCGTGACGACCGTCGCCGCCGAAGAAGTTGTCCACCAGCTTGAACACCAGCTTGGCGTCAAGAATGAACAATGCGGTGCCGCGCAACGGCTTGATCTTCACCAGGTTGAGGCTGGTAGGCACGTACAGCGAGTGCACGTACTCACCGAACTTCATCACCTGCACGCCACCGACGGCCACGTCGGCCGAGCGGCGCAGCATGTTGAACATGCTGATGCGGGTATAACGGGCGAAACGCTCGTTGATCATTTCCAGGGTCGGCATGCGTCCACGAACGATGCGATCCTGGCTGGTCAGGTCGTAGCTTTTGACGCTGCCCGGTTCAGCAGCGTTCTCGGTCTGCACCAGGCCATCGTCGACACCATGTAGCAGCGCGTCGATTTCGTCCTGGGACAACAGGTCCTGCACGGCCATGTCGTGTTCCTACTGCAATACGAAGTTAGTGAAAAGCAACTGTTCGATCACCACTTTGCCAAGCTCTTTCTGAGCCACTTCCTGCACGCTGGCCGTGGCTTTCTGACGCAGCATTTCCTGACCGACCGGGGTGGCCAGGGTGTCGAAATTCTGTCCGGAAAACAGCATCACCAGGTTATTGCGGATCAGCGGCATGTGCACCCGCAGCGCTTCCAGGTCAGCCTGGTTGCGACCCAGCAGGGTGAAGCTGACCTGCATGTAGCGTTGACGACCGTTCTGGGTGTAGTTGGCCACGAAGGCTGGCGCCATCGGCTCGAAAATCGCCGGTTGCTTGCCCACTGGTGCGGCTTCGACCGCCACCGCCGGCTTGCTTTGGGCGCTGTGCATGAAATACCAGGTCGCCCCCACCGAAACGCCGATCGCCAGGAGCAAACCCACCACGATCATGATGATCAGCTTGAGTTTGCCTTTGGTTGCAGGGTCTTTTACAGCTGCTGCTTCACTCTTCGCCATGCCAATAATCCGTCACTAATCGGGGTTTTCACTGTTGCACGGCAAGGCTGGAGCAAGTGTTATGCCAGAAGTGTCGGCGCTTAAGATGACGGGCAGACGCGATCTTCAATCCCCATAAAAACAAAGTGGGAGCGAGCCTGCTCGCGATAGCAGTGGATCAGCCCACGCAAGGGTGACTGACAATCCGCTATCGCGAGCAGGCTCGCTCCCACAGGGGCGAGCATCGTTGGGTCAGGCGTAGTAGTCGACCGCGCTGGTGCCGATGACACTGGTCGTGCTGACAGCCGCTTCAGCAATGCTGGCCGTGCCAGCGTCGTCCGCCGAATCCACCCGCCCACCGGACGACGTGGTGCGCCCCGCCTGGGCTTGCTGCTGGGCCTGCTGCCCCTGGTTCTGCGAGCCACGGGACTGGTCCGATACACTGACGTCGACCTGGCCCATGCCCTGCTGGGCAAAACTGTCCCGCAGGCGATGCAACTGGCCTTCGAGGGCTTCGCGAACGCCGGAGTGGGCGCTCATGAACGTGACCTGGGTCTGCTGGTCCGGAACCATGTTCACCCGGATATCCAGGCGCCCGAGCTCGGCGGGTTGCAACTGGATATCGGCCGCCTTGAGATTGACGCTGGACAGGTACATCACCCGGTTGACCACCTCTTCGGTCCAACCGTTCTGATTCATTGCGATAGGCTGGTTGACCGGCACCGCATTGGCGGTTTTGGGCGTAGCGGCCTGGGTCAGTGCGGCCAAGCGGTTGGCGAAATCGTCCACGCGAGTGTCACTGGAAGCGGCGCCAAGGTCCTTGAGGCCTTCGCTGATCAAGCCACCGAATGCCTTGTCGCCACCCTGGCTGCCGGGCCCGGTACTGTTCTGGTCGGCTTGCACAGTAAGCATGCTCGCCATACCGGCGGCAAAGGTTTGTGCCGAAGTCGGCTCACCATCGAGCGACGCCGGGGCCGCGCTCTTGGGTTGGGCCTGGCTGGTGGCGGAAACATGGCCGCCCTGCTCCATCGCCAAGCGCAAGGCTGGCAACGCGTCGAGTGGGTCGGCTTCAGGATCGAAGGCGGGATCATCCATCGGGACCGCCGCCTGGGTCACCTGGACCGGTGCGGCCAAGGGGGCAACCGGCGCCGCTACTGCCGTACCCAGCTGGGTGTCAGTCGTGACCGCCACAGGTGCAGGTTCCGCCGTGGCTGTCGCCACCGGCACCGCCATGTCCGGCAGCAGTCCTGGATCAAGGCTCGGATCGATAGGCGCAGCATCGGCAACTGGCGTTTGCGCAGGGTCGGCGTTGTCGTCACTGGCGGCGTTATCGTCGGCGCTGGCCGGTTTTTCCGTGGGCAAGGGTTTGCCGCTATCGGCAACCGTCGGCTCCGGGGCGGCAGGGGTCTGGTTGCCAGTGTCTTTTTTGACGGTGTTGTCGGCAGCCTTGTCGCGTACCGATTTCACCGATGGCTCAGGGGCCGCAGCCGATTTGGCAGGCGCCTGCTTGGCGAAGACTTGAGCGAAGCTGGAGGCTCTATCCCCGAGTTCCGGGGCCGCTGCCGGTGAATTGACGGCGACCTGGGGCTTGGCCTGGACAGAGGCCTGAAGCAGTGTGTTGGGGGTAACAGGCATAAAAGGGTCTCCGCTGCACTGGAATCATAGGTACAGTCGAGACTAGGCAATGCAAGGCACGGGCCAACGTCTGCCCGACCGTCGAATCTCAGCAGTGAAAGCCTTCACGCTCTTCCCTGCAAAGCTTGCGGACATGAGCAAATTCATTGTCGATTTCGTTGACCAGCTTTTCGATACCGCCCAATGACGGTTGCTTGGCACGCTGTTCCAACTCGCCGCACAGCTCGGCCAGGCGGATGGCGCCCATGTTGCTGCTGCTGCCCTTGAAGCTGTGGGCCGTGGCGCTCAGTTTTTCAGCATCCCGTGCTTCATGCAGCACCCGCAGGCGAGCCTCGGAGTCGTTGAGAAACGTATCCAGCAACTCCAGATACCCCTCCTCCATGACTTCCTTCAACGTGCTGAGCACGTCACGGTCCAGATGAATCTCGTTCACTTGTTCGCTCCCTGATCAAGAATGGCCCCGATTATGCCAGAGCCTCCCAGAAAAACTCCACGCGCGCACTACGACCATCGTCTGACCAACTGGCCTGGTGGCTCAACTGGCGTACCAGGCTCACGCCGCGCCCCGACAACCGATCACTGTCAACGGGCCGCGCCAGCACCCTGGCGACATCAAAACCCTCGCCACTGTCTTCGACTTCGATGGCCAGGCGACCACCCTCGCCATCTGGCGAGACATGCAAGTGCACCCGAACGTAACCGTCGCTCAGTTCATCCAGGCGCGTATTGCGCTCCCGGTAGTAGCGGGCAAAACCCGCCGCGTCACGCTTGAGGCTCGAGTCGAGCCCCAGCACCCCATGATCCAGGGCATTGGAGTAGAGCTCCGACATGACGCTGTAAAGGGCGCCACTCTGCGCCCTGAGTCCATGGACCTCGAGCAACAACTGCAACAGGTAAGGCATCGGGTTGAAGCGCTTGAGTGTCTGCGCCCGGAACTCGAAGCTCACCGACCAATCCAGCGGGCTGGACTGGCCGCTATCGGAATAGACCGGCGGCGGCGGATTGAGTTGCGTCGGTGCGACCAGCCGTACCTCGACCATACTGAAGTCGTCCCGAGCCTCGCCGCGAAAGTCCCGCAGGGCCTGCTGGATATCTTCGAAAAGAAGATCGGGCTCACGGTTGGCTGCAAACACCTGCTGCAACCCCTCCACGCCAAACGGCCGATCATGGTCGTCACTGGTTTCGATTACGCCGTCAGACAACAGGAACACCCGGTCCCCCAACGACATGGCGTGCACTTCGGTGCGATCATCGAATAGCTGGGGCGAGAGCACACCCAACGGCAGGTGCCGTGCCGGCAATGGCGTGCGCACGCCGCTGAGGCTGTCATGCAGGTAACCCTCGGGCATGCCGCCATTCCAGACTTCCACCGTGCACCGCTGGAAACTCAGGCATAGCAACGTCGCGCAACAGAACATGTCCACTGGCAGGATGCGTTTAAGCTTGGCATTCATCTCCCGCAGGATCTGCGCCAGGCCGTAGCCCTTGGCGGTCATCCCGTAGAACACTTCCGCCAGCGGCATCGCACCGACCGCCGCCGGCAAACCGTGCCCGGTGAAATCCCCCAGCAGGACGTGCATGTCGCCGGCCGGGTTGAACGCCGCCAGCAGCAGGTCACCGTTGAACAAGGCATAAGGCGATTGCAAGTAGCGGATGTTCGGCGCGCTCAGGCAGCCGGAGTGGGCGATCTTGTCGAATACAGCCTTGGCGACCCGTTGTTCGTTGAGCAGGTAGTCATGGTGCCTGGCGATCTGGTCGCGCTGCTCCACCACCGTGGCCTGCAACCGACGCAAGCGGTCCATGGCCTTGATCTTGGCCGCCAGGATCACTTGGTTGTAGGGTTTGGCCAGGAAATCGTCACCGCCCGCTTCCAGGCAACGGGCCAGGGCTTCGCTCTCGGTCAACGAGGTGAGGAAAATGATCGGGACCAACTGGTCCCCGGCCAACTGCTTGATTTTCTGCGCGGCTTCAAAGCCGTCCATCACTGGCATCATCGCATCCATCAGCACCAGGTGCGGACGTTGCTCCAGATAGACATCGACCGCTTCGGCGCCATCGGCCGCAGTGAGCACATGATGCCCCTGGCGGCGGACAATGGTCGACAACAGCAGTCGATCAGCGGCACTGTCTTCGGCAATCAGGACCGTCAGCGGCTCCGACGACGATTGCATGGCCGTCAACTGATGTCGAACAGCTTGTCGAAATTGGAGATCGCGAGGATTTTCTTGACGTCATTGCTGCTGTTGACGACACGGATATCCGACTGGTCGCCACCGGCATGATCGCGCAACAACAAAAGCATGCCCAAGGCGGAACTGTCGAGATAAGTGGCTTCTTTCAAATCCACCACGATGGAGTCAGGTTTCTGATTGAGCCGTTCATAGGACTCACGAAACTCCTGATGCCGTCCGAAATCGAATCGACCTTTGATCGAGATCGTCAGCTTGTGCCCATCGGGGGATACTTCGGTAACGACTGACATGATCGGCTTCCTTGTCATGGACATACGTATACAAGGTGTAGCATCTGGTAAAGGTCTGAGCAAGGTTTTGTCAGAATCTGCCGACAAAATCCCGGTTTCGCATCAATAGGGATTCTGCCGCGGCAGGCGCTGGGACAACTCATCGAGCAGTTTCTGTTCGCGCTTGTCTTCCAGTTGCCGTGCCTCATCGATATAGCGCTGCACCAGCTTGCGCAACCCTTCGACCCGGGCAAACGCCTCTTGCCAGCTCTGGCGAGCCTTCTCCAGGTTGTTCTGGTGCCAGACCAGGCTCTGGCGCTGCTGGTCGATAGCGGTACCCAACTGCGCAAGAAAGCCTTGGTAGCCCAACAACCACTGCCCGGAAACCCCGTGGGCACCACGGGCGATCCACTGTTCCTGATATTCGAGTCGAAAGTTTTCGAGGTCTGCCAGCTTGCTTTCGGCGACTTTGACCTGGCCCTGGAAATACGCCAGTCGCTGGACGGCGGTCTTCTCGACCTTTTCCGCCATGTCCACCACGGGGGCCAGGCGGGCCGCACGACTCGTGGCCATGGTCGGTTAAGTGCCTGAGATCGGGGCGAAAAGGGTCTGCAAGTGCGCCTCACTGGCGCCCATGCCGATGTTGTCGTTCAGGCTCTGGCGCAGGTAGACGGCCATCGACGGGTGCAGGTTGATCGCGGTATCGGTCTCACGGTCGCCGCCAGGCACATAGGCGCCGACGCTGATCAAGTCACGGCTTTGCTGGTAGCGCGACCAATACTGCTTGAACTGCTGGGCCCGCTTCATGTGTTCGGCACTGATGACCGACGGCATGACCCGGCTGATGGAAGCCTCGATATCGATGGCCGGGTAATGCCCTTCTTCGGCCAGGCGCCTGGACAGCACGATGTGGCCGTCGAGTACGCCCCGGGCCGAGTCAGCGATAGGGTCTTGCTGGTCATCGCCTTCGGACAGCACGGTATAGAACGCGGTGATCGAACCACCGCCCTTTTCCGCATTGCCGGCACGTTCCACCAGTTTCGGCAGCTTGGCGAATACCGAAGGCGGATAGCCCTTGGTGGCTGGCGGTTCGCCGATGGCCAGGGCGATTTCCCGCTGGGCCTGAGCGAAACGGGTCAGCGAATCCATCAGCAACAGGACGTTCTTGCCCTTGTCACGGAAATACTCGGCGATACGTGTGCAATACATGGCCGCTCGCAAGCGCATCAACGGCGCATCATCCGCTGGCGAAGCCACCACCACCGAACGCTTGAGCCCTTCCTCGCCAAGGATGTGCTCGATAAATTCCTTCACCTCACGACCCCGTTCGCCGATCAGCCCCACCACGATGATGTCGGCTTCGGTGAAACGGGTCATCATGCCCAGCAGCACGCTCTTGCCCACCCCGGTACCGGCGAACAGGCCCAGGCGCTGGCCGCGTCCGACCGTCAATAAGCCGTTGATGCAGCGGATACCCACGTCCAGCGGTACGCTGATGGGGTCGCGCTTGAGCGGGTTGATCGTCGGGCCGTCCATCGGCACCCAGTCTTCAGCCTTCATACCGCCCTTGCCGTCCAAGGCCCGTCCGGCTCCGTCCAGCACGCGCCCGAGCATGCTCATGCCCATGGGCAGGCGACCGTTGTCGGCCAAGGGCACCACGCGCGCGCCGGGGGCGATGCCGGCGACACTGCCCACCGGCATCAAGAAGACCTTGCTGCCAGAGAAGCCCATGACTTCGGCTTCGACTTGCACCGGGTGATAACTGTCGTCGTTGATCACCATGCAGCGGCTGCCCATGGCGGCACGCAGGCCTTCGGCTTCGAGGGTCAGGCCGACCATGCGCAGCAGACGCCCTTCCAGGATCGGTTGACCGGCCAGTTCGCTGGCCTCGGCGTAGCTGCCCAGGCGCTTGCCAAAGCTG
Source organism: Pseudomonas sp. FP2300 (assembly GCF_030687595.1). Taxonomy (NCBI): domain Bacteria; kingdom Pseudomonadati; phylum Pseudomonadota; class Gammaproteobacteria; order Pseudomonadales; family Pseudomonadaceae; genus Pseudomonas; species Pseudomonas sp. FP2300. The sequence continues at coordinate 1,798,510 of NZ_CP117440.1, read as the reverse complement.
GTTCGCTCAAGGCGCATCGCGGCTGTCCGGTGCAGAAGCGTCCAATTCAGGTACATCCAACCCGGCATCGGTCGGCGCGGCATCCGCACTGACCGGAGGTTCGTCCGGCAACTCCAGGCTCAGGTCGGCAGCGGCCGGGTGCAAGGCCTGTTCGTGCAACTGGTCGAACAATTTGGCCATGATCTGGCTGATGCGAGTTTCAACGGTTGCGTCGATGCGGCTGTGTTCGGTTTCCACCCGGCAACCGCCCGGCAGCAGCGCCGCGTCCTCGACGATGCGCCAGGTTTCTTCATGGCGTTCGCGCAGGGCCTTGACCAGCTCGAAGTCCTGGGGATTGATGTACAACCGCACGTTACCCACGCCCAACGGCAACAACTTGAGCGCTTCACGCATGACATGTTCGATCTGGCTCGAATCGATAGCCAGTTCGCGCTGGATCACTTGTTTGGCGATGTGTTGCACTAACCCCACCAGGGATTTCTCGATCTGGGTGTCCTGCTCGGCGATGGGGTCGAACAGGTTGAGCATCAGCGATTCCAGCGCGCGAAGCTTGGCCGTCAGCGCCACGTCGGCTTCCTGGCGGACCTTGAGCGTGGTGCTGTGGAAGCCTTCCTTTTCGCCCACGGCAAAGCCTTCGTTGTAGGCTTCCTGGCGAATGCTCTCGACTTCCTCGAGGGTCAGTGGCTGGACTTCTTCCAGCGGCACTTCCTCCATTTCCGGCAGCTCTTCCTCCGGCTCAGGCTCAGGCTCGGGCACGTGGGGATCGAAGCTGGGCAGCGACCAGACGTCGAAACCACCGACGTCCCGGGCGCGGATCAGGTCGCTGGGTGCTTCATCACTCTTGGCAGACATAACGACCTTAGATCATCTCTTCGCCGCCCTTGCCACCGAGAACGATCTCCCCGGCTTCGGCCATGCGGCGGGCGATGGTGAGGATTTCCTTCTGTGCGGTTTCCACGTCGCTGACGCGCACCGGGCCCTTGGCCTCGAGATCGTCGCGCAACAGTTCGGCCGCCCGTTTGGACATGTTCTTGAAGATCTTTTCCTTGACGCCTTCGTCCGAGCCCTTGAGGGCCAGTACCAGCACGTCGGACGACACTTCGCGCAACAGGGCCTGGATGCCACGATCGTCGACATCGGACAGGTTGTTGAACACGAACATGAGGTCTTCGATCTGACCGGACAGGTCTTCGTCGAACTCGCGGATCGAGTCCATCAACTGACCTTCGATCGAACTGTCGAGGAAGTTCATGATATCCGCCGCACGCTTGATACCACCCAAGGTGGTGCGCGAGGCATTGGAGTTGCCCGAGAACTGCTTCTCGAGAATCTGGTTCAATTCTTTCAGGGCCGCCGGCTGCACGGTGTTGAGCGAAGACACCCGCAGGATGATGTCCAGGCGCACCTTGTGGTCGAAGTTGCCCAGGACTTCGCCGGCCTGGTCCGGGTCGAGGTAAGCCACCACGATCGCCTGGATCTGCGGGTGCTCGTAACGGATCACGTCGGCAACCGCCCGCGGTTCCATCCACTTGAGGCTGTCCAGGCCGCTGGTATTGCCACCCAGCAGGATCCGGTCGATGAGGCCGTTGGCCTTGTCCTCGCCCAGTGCCTGGGTGAGCATCTTGCGCACGTAGTCGTCGGAACCGACGCCGAGGCTGGTCTGATCGCCGACGATGTCGACGAACTCGCTCATCACCTGCTCGACCTGCTCGCGGTGCACGTTGCCCATCTGGGCCATGGCCACGCCCACGCGCTGGACCTCCTTGGGCCCCATGTGGCGCAGCACTTGGGCAGCATCGGTAGAACCCAGGGACAGCAGCAGGATCGCGGCTTTGTCGACCCGGGACAATTTGGCAACAGCGGCTCGATTATCACTCATCTGCGTTAATCCACTCTTTCACGACCTGGGCCACACGACCCGGGTCTTCTGCCACCAGACTCTTGATGGCGTTCAACTGAGCGTCATAGCCTTCGCTCGGGCTTGGCAGCAGGATGCTCTGCGGCCCGCCAAGGCTGACACGATCGTTGGCCAATTCGCCATCCAGGCCGCCCATGCCTCCCAGCTCGACATCACCAAAACCTGCCAATTGCTTGTTCTTGCCGCCACCGGTGATGTTGTTGAGCACCGGACGCAGCACGCCAAACACCAGTACCAGGATGAACAGCACACCCAATACTTGCTTGACCACATCCCAGAACCAGGGTTGCGAATAAAACGGAATATCGGCGACCACTTCACCGCGCTCGAGGGAGAACGGTACGTTGATCACGCTGACGCTGTCGCCGCGGCTGGCGTCAAAACCGACGGCGTCCTGCACCAGGCGAGTGAAGCGCGCCAATTCGTCGGCGCTCCACGGCGCACGGCTGGTTTCGCCATTGGCCGGGTTGACCTTGACCTGATCGTCCACCACCACGGCGACCGACAGGCGATTCAAACGACCCTGTTGTTGCTTGGTGTGACTGATGGAACGGTCAAGCTCGAAGTTCTTGGTCGATTGCTGACGCTTGTCGGCCGGGTACGGCGCCAACATCGGCTGGCCGGTGGCCGGGTCCATGATCTGCTGGCCATTGGCATCGATCAGCGGCTGGCCTGGCTGCACCATGCCAGCGGCCGCGGTGGCGCCCCCGGTGGTCTGCGGCGCGCTGGCCGGCGACGGCGGCTGGTTGCTCAGGGCTCCCGGTACGCCTTGCGGGCCATTGCTGGCGGTGCGTTGTTCATTGACCGACTGCTCGCTGCGCAACGCCGGCTGGTCAGGGTTGAACTGCTCGGAGGTCGACTCGACGGCACTGAAGTCGACATCGGCCGACACTTCGGCCTTATAGCGATCATTGCCCAGGATCGGTTGCAGGATGTTGTGCACCCGCTGGGTCAGCATGCCTTCCATGCGACGGCTGTAATCGAATTGCTTGCCGGCCATGGTCAGTTCGGAGTTCTCCGCCTGATCGGACAGCAGGTTGCCTTTCTGGTCGACCACGGTGATCTGCGACTTGCTCAGCTCAGGTACGCTGGTCGCCACCAGATTGACGATGGCAACGACCTGGCCTGGCTCCAGGGAGCGGCCCGAATACAGCTCGACCAGTACCGAAGCGCTGGGCTTGCGCTCATCGCGCACGAACACCGAGCTTTTCGGAATCGCCAGGTGCACGCGGGCACCCTTGACATTGTTCAAGCTGGAAATGGTCCGCGCCAGCTCACCTTCCAGGCCGCGACGATAACGGGTCGCTTCCATGAATTGGCTGGTGCCCAGGCCCTGGTCCTTGTCGAGGATCTCGAAACCGATGTTGCCATCGGTAGGCGTCACGCCGGCCGCGGCGAGCTTGAGGCGCGCACGGGCGACGTCATCAGCCTTGACCAGCAAGGCGCCGGAATTGGGTTCGACGGTATAAGGAATGTCGGCGGAAGCCAGGGTTTCCATGACTTGCTTGGCGTCCATGCCCGCCAGGCTGCCGTACAGCGGACGGTAGTCCGGCTGCTGGGACCACAGTACCACGGCAAAACCAATCGCCACGCTGGCAGCCAGGCCGACCAACAGGCCTACCTGACGCAGCATGGTCATCTCGGAGAGATTTTCCAGGAAGGACAGACCGAACAGCGGCGGTTTGCCGTCTACCGGAGTGGCCTTGGCTGGAACGTTATCAACGGCTGCTTCTGCCATGACTCAATAATTTCCTTAGACCGGCATCTGCATGATGTCTTGGTAGGCTTGAACCAGTTTGTTGCGAACCTGGGTCAACGCCTGAAACGAGACACTGGCTTTCTGCGAGGAGATCATTACATCCGTCAGGTCGACGCCACTTTTGCCAATCTCGAAAGCACTGGCCAACTGATTCGATGCCTGCTGGGTATCGTTCACTTTATTGACGGCCTGACCGAGCAAGTCGGAAAAGCTGCTGCCACCCACCTGGGGGACCGCGACCGATTTAGGCTGGGCCATGGCGTCCATCTGCATGGCCCGCATGTCCAACATCAACCGATTAAATTCAATACCTTGGCTCATGGTCTACTCTCTCTGGCGGCCCGCATTTTTTTGACACTTACTCAGCGGGTATTCAGGTATTAGCAACAAGGGTGCCAGCTCCATGGCCGCAAAAAACAAATGCGTGTGGGAGCGGGCTTGCTCGCGAAAGCGGTGGTTCAGTCAATGCAACGGTGACTGGTAAATCGCTTTCGCGAGCAAGCCCGCTCCCACAAGGGGTATTCGGTGCACATCACTCAACTGGCGAACAGATAGGCCTCGACATCCATTCCGGCGTCGCGCATCTGCGCCAACTTGTAGCGCAGGGTGCGCGGGCTGATGCCCAGGCGTTCGGCCGCCTCCTTGCGACGACCGCGCTCGGCGCGCAGGGTGTCGATGATCATCTGGAACTCGCGACGACGCAGGTCATCGCCCAAGGCGCCGGCCGACTCACCCTCGACTTCCAGCGGGGGCGCGAAGGCCGCTGTTGGTACCGGCGACAATGCAGGCAATGGTGCACAAGCGACCGGACCGGCCAGGCAGAAGTCCTCCGGCTGGATCAAGCCGCCCTGCTGCAGGATCAAGGCCCGCTGAATGGCGTTATCGAGCTCTCGGACATTGCCCGGCCATGGGTAGGCAACCAGGCAGGCCTGAGCCTCGGCCGAAAGCCGGGCCGCCGCATGCTTCATTTTATTGACGTGCTTGTTCAGCAGACGCTCGGCCAGCGGCAGGATATCGGCGGTGCGCTCGCGCAGCGGACGCCAAGCCAGCGGGAAGACCGACAGACGGTAATAGAGGTCTTCACGGAAACGTCCCGCCGCCACTTCGCCGGCCAGGTCGCGGTTGGTGGTTGCCACCACGCGAATATCCAGGCTGATGGGTTTGCGCGCACCGACCCGCTCCACTTCCCGCTCCTGCAATACGCGCAACAGCTTGGCCTGCAGGCCCAACGGCATTTCGGAAATCTCATCGAGCAGAATCGTGCCGCCGTCAGCCTGCTCGAACTTGCCAGCCTGGGCCGCAATGGCCCCCGTGAACGAGCCCTTTTCGTGGCCGAACAGCGTCGCCTCGAGCATGTTGTCAGGGATTGCCGCGCAATTGATGGCAATGAACGGTTCGTTGGCGCGCCGGGACTGTTGATGAATGTAGCGCGCCAGCACTTCCTTGCCCGTACCGGACTCGCCGGAAATCAACACAGTTGAATCGCTGCGGGCCACCCGCGCGGCCAACTCCAGCAATTGCGCACTGGCCGGTTCGATGGCCACCGGACCTTCACCCTCGACCGCGAGACTACCCAAGGCATGGCGCGCGACCAGATCCAGCAGTGCTTTGGGCTCGAACGGCTTGACCAGGTAATCCGCGGCACCTTGACGCATGGCATCCACCGCTCGCTCGACGGCGCCGTGGGCGGTCATCAGCAAGACCGGCAGTTGCGGCTGACGGGCGCGCAACAGGCCGAGCAATTGATGGCCATCCATGCCCGGCATGTTGACGTCACTGACCACCAGGCCGAACGCTTCGCGGCCCACGGCAAGCAGCGCCTCTTCCGCCGAACCGACGGCGGCGTAGTCGTGGCCAGCCAAGACCAGCGTATCGGCCAGCGCCTCACGCAGCGCCCGGTCATCCTCAACCAGCAACACCTTGATCGCCATTGCTTTCACTCCACCCCTGGCGCATTGGAAAACAACGGCAAGCACACCGTCGCACAAGTGCCACGCCCCAGCCGCGAGCGCAGTTGCAATTCTCCCTGATGGGCACGGGCCACAGCCTTGACCACGGTCAGGCCCAAGCCGGTGCCGGTGGTCTTGGTGGTAAAGAATGGCTCACCCAGGCGTGCCAGCACGGCCGGCTCGATACCACTGCCGCTGTCGCTGACACACAGGCGCAAGATGTTGTCGCGGGTATACAAGTGCACTTTCAGCCGGACGTCGCCGCCGCTGGCCTGGATCGCGTTTTCGATGAGATTCAACACCGCGCCCACCAACGTGTCGCGGTTACACAACACTTCGCCGACATGGCTGTCGCACTGCCAGCGAATCGGCAGATCCTGCACATGAGTCAACGCCGCGGCCTGCAACGATTGCAGCAAGGCCTTGGGGGTGACACGGTCGGTCAACGGCAGCTCGCCGCGAGCGAAGACCAGCATGTCGCGCACCTGGTGCTCCAGCTCATGCAGGCGCTCTTTCAAGCGTCCGGCAAAGCGTTGCTGGGTTTCCATCGGCAATTGCTGTTCAGTCAGGTGACTGGCATAGAGCAGCGCGGCGGAAAGCGGCGTACGAATCTGGTGGGCCAACGAGGCCACCATCCGCCCCAGGGAAGACAGACGCTCATGGCGAGCCAACTGGTCTTGCAGGTGACGGGTTTCAGTCAAGTCATTGAGCAGCACCAACTGCCCAGGCTCGGCATCCAGCGAGCGCGTCGAGATGGACAGGCGCCGACCGTCCTTGAGGGACACTTCATGGCCGTCGTCTTCACGGGGCGCAAAGCAACGGGCGATGACATGCCGCCACAGCTCCCCCTCCAACGGCAGGCCGAGCAATTCGCAAGCCGCCGGGTTGGCTTCGCGCACACGGCCGTGGGCATCGATGACGATCACGCCACCGGGCAACAGGTCGAGGAGATTTTGCAAGCGATTGGCCAAGCGTTCCTTTTCCGCCAGCTCCTGCATGCGCTGGGCGCTGACCACGGCCAATTCACCCTTGAGCTCGGTGACCCGGGCTTCGAGCAGGCTGTAGGAATCAGTCAGTTGGCTGGACATCTGGTTGAACAGCGAAAATGCCTGCTCAAGTCCAAGCCGGCTTGCCTGCTCGGCGGACGGCCTGTGTTCCAGCTCGGGGACAGGAGACATCTGGGCGGCTTGGGTCATCGGGCTCTCTCGCTTGGCTGACCGTCAGTTAAACGGAACGTTGCGAGGGCTATAGCAATACCCGTGCCGAAAAAAAACCGCCTGAAAATCAGGCGGTTGGAAAACAGGCGTCAATCATCCGCCTGTTCATCTCCTTCGCGACGGCTCATGCCGTACTTGCGCATCTTCTCCACCAGGGTGGTACGACGGATGCGCAGGCGTTCTGCGGCGCGGGCCACGATACCGTTGGCATCGTCCAGCGCCTGCTGGATCAACCCTTGCTCCAGGCCTCCCAGGTAATCCTTGAGATCCAGGCCTTCGGGCGGCAGCAAGGCATTGGCAGTGAAATCCGGCGTGTGGCCGTTGATTGCCACCCGCTCCTCCAGATCGCTGCGCAGGCTATCGACCATTTGCTCGTCTTCGTCGTCGACGTAGCGGAATTTCTTCGGTAGCTCGTTCACGCCGATCACCCCGTACGGGTGCATGATCGCCATGCGCTCCACCAGGTTGGCCAGCTCACGGACGTTGCCCGGCCAGCCATGGCGGCACAGGGACATGATCGCCGCCGAATTGAAGCGGATCGAACCGCGCTTTTCGTGCTCCATGCGCGAGATCAGCTCGTTCATCAGCAACGGAATGTCTTCGACCCGCTCACGCAGCGGCGCCATTTCGATCGGGAAAACATTGAGGCGGTAATAGAGGTCTTCGCGGAAACTGCCGACCTCGATCATGCTCTCGAGATTCTTGTGCGTGGCGGCAATGATTCGTACATCGACGCTCTGGGTCTTGTTGCTGCCCACGCGTTCGAAGGTGCGCTCCTGCAGCACTCGCAGCAGCTTGACCTGCATCGGCAACGGCATGTCGCCGATTTCGTCGAGAAACAGCGTGCCGCCGTTGGCCAGTTCGAAACGCCCGGCGCGGCTGGTGATCGCGCCGGTGAAGGCACCCTTCTCATGACCAAACAGCTCGCTCTCCAGCAACTCGGCCGGGATCGCGCCGCAGTTGACCGGCACGAACGGCGCTTCGCGGCGCTTGGAGTGGTAATGCAGGTTGCGCGCGACCACTTCCTTGCCGGTGCCCGACTCGCCCAGGATCAGCACGCTGGCGTCGGTATCGGCGACCTGCTGCATCATCTGGCGCACATGCTGGATCGCCCGGCTGGTGCCGACAAGGCTGCGGAACAGGTTGGGTTCGCGATGCCGGCCGCGCTCGCGAGCCTGATCGTACATCTCGCGATAAACCTGCGCGCGATGCAGCGAATCGAGCAGCTTGCTGTAGCTGGGCGGCATTTCGAGCGTGGAAAGTACCCGTCGGCGCTGGTCTTCAGGCAAGTCAAGGGAAGAATTTTCGCCCATTAACAAAACCGGAAGGAACTCATCCCAGGTTGAGAGTGTCTTTAGCAAGCCCAAAAGCGTTGCGGGAGCATTCACGGTCCCGATAAGGACACAAATGACTTCACGACTGGACGACAAAGAGCCGACGGCCTGCTGCCAGTCATGGCTTCCGCAGGGTAAATTTTCTTCGCCAAGAAAATTTAAGATCACCGCCAAGTCGCGGCGGCGGACGCTATCGTCATCGATCAGGAGAATTTTGGTTTCACGCCACATGCAATAGCAACTTCCCTAGTCAACCCAATGCCCGAAATTAGGGGGCAAGCTAGACGCTTGCAGACTTGTCATGCCTGTAGACGCCTTAAATCTGTAAACAGCTACTAGTTAAGTCAAAAAACCGTGCACAGTCAAATTTATGGCGCAACGGGCTCGGATTAACTGAGCATTAACCGAACAGATGGTAAACCTTTGCCGCGTTCTGTGCTTGATGGATCTGTTGCATCTCGTCGACGATCGCCTGACGCTCCCCCGTCGCCGCCTCCAGCAATTGCCGATATACCCCCAGCAACTCCTCAAGATTTGTCCGCAAGGCTGCCTCATCCACCTGAGGCTCGCCCAGGACGTCTTCCATGCAGGAACGGCAAGCCAGGTCCAATTGACCGATGGCCTCCCAGTTACGCTCGGCCAGGGCATCGACCAAGGCATCACGGGTTTGTTCGATTCGCTGCAGGACAAGACTCATGAGAGCACTCCTTAGAATTGCGGACCAGGTGTGGCAATGGCATCCCAGCCTTCCTTGACCGTGCGAAGCAGACCGGCGACTTCGTCGAGGATCTTCGGATCGGCCTTGACGTTGGCTTCAGCCAGACGTTTCATCATGTAAGCGTAAAGAGCATCCAGCTCAGCGACCGACTCGGCCTGGTTTTCCAGATCCAGGCCTTCACGCAAACCACCGACGATGCCGATGGCCTTGCTGATCAGGATGCCTCTGTTTGCAATATCCTTGCGCTCCAACGCGCCCTTGGCCTGGGCGATGCGGTCCAGCCCGCCTTCCATAAGCATCTGCACAAGACGATGGGGACTTGCTTCGGAGGTTTGCGCTTGGGCGCCAATCTTCTGGTATTGGCGAAGGGCCAACATCGGATTCATGTTCTACCTCATCAAAAATCTTCGGTTCGTATAAACAGCGTATCGACGCTGCGTCAAAAAACTTTAGGTCGAAAAGCCGAAAGCCCGGAACGTTGTCAAAACGTTGCCGGGCTTTTTTTTTCGTCAGTCGAAATCAGCTGTTTTTCTGTTGTGCCGCCATCGCCTCGAACATCGAGGTGATGTTGCTGGCAGTGGCCTTCAGCTTGCCGACCAGGGTATCCATATCGTTGTACTTTTTAGTCAGCACATCGGTCAGGGTCTCGACCCGACGATCCAGAGCCTCCTGATCGTTCTTCAAGCGGGTCTGGGTCCTGGTCAGCGCCGTGGTCCGCTGATCGAGGACGCCACCGGTCTGGGTGAAGGGGTCGATCACCTTGCCCATGCGCTCCAGCAGGCCGTTGGTACCCGTGAACAACGTCTGGACTTCACCGCTGAGCTTTTTATCGTTCATCGCTTCGGTGAATTTAACGCTATTGAAGTTCAGCGCCCCCGTCTTCTGATCGGTGGTAATACCCAACTGGGCCAGCGAAGTCAGCTTGTCGCCAGCGCCGGTTTCAGACAAGGGCGTTCGAATCGCCGCCAGCAGCGAGCGAGGCAACGCGTCACCGGTCAATTTTGCCGGCACCGTCAGCTTCCCATCATCGTCGAGCGACGGCTTGGTCAGTGCGGTGATGCTATTGGCGATCGCGTTATAGGCATCGACGAATTTCTGGATCGAGGCTTTCAGGCCATCGTTGTTCGGCGCCACGGTAACGGTTGAACTGGCGCTCGGTCCGCCACTGAGCAAGTTCAAGGTCAACCCGGAAATCGCCGTGCTGACCGTATTGCTCTTGCTGGTCAGCAGCATGCCATCGACGGTGAAGCTGGCATCCTGGGCCAGGGCACCGATGGCGCCCGCCGAAGTGGCCGTCAGCGCAGCACCGCCAGCACCCACGACGTTCGTCCCATCGATCTCCAACCCCGCGATGCCGCTTACCGAGATATCGGAACCGGCGCCGGTCGTGCTTGAACCCAGCACCAGGCGCGAACCGAAAGAGTCGGTGATGATGTTGGCACTGAAACCCGCAGCCTTGAGTGAAGTGTCGGCATTGATCGAGTCGCGAACCGATTGCAGGGTCGCACCGGCCCCCACATTGAGGTTGTAGTTGACGCCGTTCTGCGCGATGGTCAGCGTGCCGCTCGGGATGGCACTGCCAGTACCGCCAGCAAAGGCCGCCGAGGTGACCTTGGAAGCCGTCGCGATATTGTTGACCTTGATCGCATAGGTCCCGCCCACCGCCGAGTTGCTGGCGGTGGCCGTGAGCACTGTCGGGGCAGAGGATGTCGCAGCAAAACCCGAGAATTGCGGAGTCGTTGTGCTGGACAAGTCCTTCATCGCGGTATTGAAAGCCGCCAACAACGACTTCAGGGTACCCACCCCGGAGATACTGTTGGAAGTCGTCGTCGTCGCTCGGGTGATCTGACCTTGCTTGGCGGCCTTGTCGGAGTCGACCAGCGCCTTGACGATCGCGGTGGTATCGAGGCCAGAGCCTAGACCCAAGCCAGGTAGAATTGGACTTGCCATGTGGGACTCCCTTCAGTGTGTCGCCGGCCTTTTGACCTTTACAACGCCCAAAAGAACATAACAACAAAATTCGTGCCGGTTGTCAGGCTTCGGCGCTGAACAACAAGCTGTTTGCATCATTCAAACTGTTGGCCAGCTTCAGAACTTCTTCGTTCGGGATCTGGCGAATCACTTCACCGGAGCCGCTGGCAATCACTTTGACCACTACTTTGCCTGAAGGCTCATCAATAGAGAACTCCAGGTTGCGCTTGACCGACTGAACGAACTTCTCGATTTCCTGAACGGCCTTCTTGAGTTTGTCCTGCTCGGCGGCAGCGTCTTTAGGAGCTTCCTTGACCGGAGTCACGGTAGCAACCTCGGCTTGAGGCTTCTCCACTGGCTTGTCGACCACTGTCGGTGCCGGCTTCGCCGCTGGATAAGACAAGTTCAGCTTCACGCTCATATCCATGTCCATCACCTCTTGAACGGAAAAAGCGAGAGAGCACGCAAGCGCACTCCCCCGCTAAAACTCATCCAGCTATTACTGAAGCAGCTTCAGTACAGCGGATGGCAGTTGGTTGGCCTGGGCCAGAACCGAGGTAGACGCTTGCTGCAGAGTCTGCTGCTTGGTCAGTTGTGCAGTTTCAGCAGCGAAGTCGGTATCTTGTACACGACCCAGTGCAGCACTGGCGTTTTCGTTGATGTTCTGCAGGTTGGAGATGGTGCTGGCGAAACGGTTTTGTGCAGCACCGAGGTCAGCACGGGCACTGTTGATGGTGTCGATCGCGCTGGTGATTGCGTCCATGGCGGCCGAGAAGTTGGTTTCAGCAGTAGCGCTGTCGGAACCAACGATGGTGATTGCCGAGTCAACACCCAGGGCTGCGGCGTCGAAGCTGGCGCTCAAGGTCAGCGAGATCTGGTTGTCAGAACCGGTGTTCGAACCGACCTGGAAGGTCATGGTGCTGGCGGTACCGTCGAGCAGGTTCTTACCGTTCAGGTTGGTGCTGTTGGCGATACGGGTCAGTTCGTCGCTCATCTGCGAGAACTCTTTGTTCAGAGCGACACGGTCGGTTGCGCTGTTGCTATCGTTACGGGACTGGATGGCCAGTTCACGCATACGTTGCAGAATGTTGGTTTGCTCCTGCATCGCGCCTTCAGCGGTCTGCGCCATGGAGATACCGTCGTTGGCGTTTTTGATCGCCATGGTCTGACCGCGGATTTGCGAGGTCATGCGGGTAGCGATCTGCAGGCCGGCGGCGTCGTCTTTGGCGCTGTTGATTTTCAGGCCGGAAGACAAACGGGTCATCGAAGTGGAGAGAGCGTCGGAAGCCCGGTTCAGGTTCTTCTGAACGTTCAGCGATGTGGTGTTGGTGTTTACTGTTAAAGCCATGACGAATTCCTCGTTGGTTGGGTACTGCGGCTTCCGGCCCTTGGCAACCGCCGGGGTGTGGCCTAGAGAACCTTCGTAATAGTTATCGTCGGATTGGGAACTTGCTTGAGGGCTTTTTTCAAAATATTTGCTAGCAGACTGCCACCCCTTGCAAAACAAGGGTTTAGCGGCGAGTAAAGGCCCAAAAAATGGCGTCAAGAAACCGCAGGACAAAGTCACGGGCAAAAAAATAGCGCCACAGGCCAGCCTGAAGCGCTATTGGGAAAAACGTAATTCGGTCAATCGCGATAAAGAATCGCCGAGCCCCACGACAGGCCCACACCGAAACCGCTGATTGCCACGCGTTTCCAGTCAGCATCCAGAACGTGCTTTTCCAGCAGCAGCGGAATGCTCGACGACACGGTATTGCCGGTCTCGACCATGTCCTTGATGAACTTCTCAGGCTCACCCTCGAAACGCCGCGCCACGGCATCGACAATCGCCGCGCTGCCCTGGTGGATGCAGAACGCATCGATATCACTGGCTTGCAGTGACGACTCGTCCAGCAATTCGTGCAAATGAGCGGGCACTTTCAACAAGGCAAAGTTGAAGACCTGGCGACCGTTCATGAAAAACACCCCGTCGCTGACCTTAAGGTGTGGCGCGCCGGAACCATCGGTGCCGAACTTGGCCTTGCCCAACTGCCAGGTCGCGTCGTCGGCCATCCAGGTGGCCGTGGCGGCGTCACCGAACAACATGGTGGTGTTGCGGTCTTCAGGATCAACGATCTTCGAATACGGGTCGGCGGTGACCAGCAGCCCGTTCTTCAGCCCTGCGGCCTCCATGAAGCCTTTCAGGGCATAGATGCCGTATACGTAGCCCGAGCAGCCCAGCGATATATCGAACGCCGCCACATGGGTCGGCAGCCCGAGTTTGTCCTGCACGATGGCGGCAGTATGCGGCAACCCCTCTTCATCACCGTTCTGGGTGACAACGATCAACGCGTCGATAGATTCGCGCGAAAGCTGCGGGTTGTTGGCGAACAATGCATTCACCGCCTCGACACACAGGTCCGAGGTCTCCTGGTCAGCGTCTTTGCGCGGCAGGAACGCCGAACCAATCTTGCCAAGGATGAATTCTTCATCCTTCTCGAATTTGGCACCCTGAGCGTAGTTATCCACACCAGCGGTCGGCACATAACTCGCTATGCTTTTTATGCCAATCATCATGGCTTCCCGATCATGTACTGCGACTAGGTTCACCCCCAAAAGCTCAGGGGCGCTTCAAAATAGTTGATTTTCCAAGGGGCGGACGCCTTGTCCAGCAAACGAACAGGCCTCCACTCCGGGGAATACAATACAGTGAAGATGCACTTTATGACCTATGCGTCACGCCGTTTTGTTCTGGAAAGGCATTTTTTCATGACAAACGAAGCCATGTCATTTCCCGCGACGGTATTGGACACTGGACAGGAATCTTGAGGATGGCGGTGCAATTGAGCAAGAACGCCGGCAGTTTTACCTGCCGGCGTCAATGGAACGCCTCGCAAGGCGGAGTTATGCCAGCAATTCGGTCCAGGGTACGTTGCGCACCGGCCCCAGGGTAAAACCAGCACCTTGCAACGCCAGGTTCCCATTGTAGAAACGATCCTGGGCGAGTGCCTCGAACCACTTCTCACGCAGCGCCGCACGCGCCTGCGGCGTACTCGCCAGCACGCCGGACTGGATTACCTGCACGTGTGGCGTCCATACCGTCAGGTACCCGGCCTGGCCGACTCGGAGGCACAGGTCCACGTCACCCAAGGCCGCGTCGAACAAATCGCTGTCTATGCCGTCAGCAGCATTGAACAACTGCTTGGAAATCATCAAGCAGGCAAAAGACACCGCCGAGCAATTCTGCTCGACGACCAACCGGTTCATGTAGCCTCTGGCGGTCTTCGGCTCGCCGATGAAAGCCGAGCCAACGACGTCATTCAAGCCCAGGATCAGGCCGGCCTGGGTGATACGGCCATCGCGTTCGGTCAGCTTGGCACCGACCACGCCCACTTCCGGACGCAAGGCCTGATTGAGCAACGATTCGATCCAGTTGACGTTGAGCACTTCGCTGTCCGCCGCCAGGGTAACCAGATATTCGCCCTTGGCTTCCTGGCTGGCAGCGTTGATCAAGGACCCGGTTGCCATGTCCGGCTCGATATCCAACAAGCGAACGCGACTGGCCTGGTGCCCCTGCCCCTGAAGCCAGGTGCGCAGCACGGCGCTGTCTGCCGCAACGGCGCCGAGCAATACCTCGTAGCGCTGATAGCGGGTGCGCTGCAGCACGCTGAGCAGGCAACGCTGTAGCGTCGGTAGATCGCCAACGCCATGGACGATGATCGACACCAGGGGGCGTTCGGCAAAGCGGTAGTCGATTTTGTGCGTGCCCGGCACGACCGCACTCACGTCAGCCTGATAACCCCGAACCGCCAGGTGACGCAGCAATGTCTTGCGCTCATCGGCGTTATCTTCCACCGCAGGCGCCTGGCAAATCAGCAGGGGCTCATCCAGATGGGCAAGCCCCTCCAGGCCGTCCCGCTCGATCAAACGCAACAGCAGGTCGAACTCCATCGCGTTCCTGAACTCGCGCGAATAACCGCCGAGTCTTACCAATGTCTCGCGGCGTACCAGCCAATGACGGGCCATCAAGGCCGGGGAGCTTTGCAGCAAGTCAAGGTTGAACCCTGGTCGGAAGACATCGACCAGCGTCCCGTCAGGCTGGCGCTGGAACTCATCCATTGCCACGGCCTGGCACTGTGGAGCGGCCAGCAGTTCCACACCCGCGCGGAATAGGCCGCCCGGTGTCAATTCATCGCCGGCCTCGGCCATTACCATCCAGTCGCAATTGCTCTGGCTGACCACCTGATTGATTTTGTCGACGTAATTGCTTTCGTTGACCTTGACGAAATGCAGGACGTTCTGTGGCGTCGTCTCGGCGGGCAGGTCGCCGGTGGTAAACACGATGATCTTGAACGCCCGGCAATAGCCATTGATGATGCTGTCGAAAGTGGCCTGCATCTTGAAGACGTCGGCGTCCAAATCCAGGATCAAAATGCCAAACGTCGGGCCACCGTTGCGAGCGGCCAGGTACTTGGACACTTTCCGGGCTTCACTGGCGCTCGGTTCACGCGCCTCGAGCCAGCGCAGCAATTGACCGGAGCGCGTGACGTCGAACAACCTCGCGGTATTTTCAAACGCCGCCGCCTTGAGCCGTTGTTCCCAGGCCTGGAGCATTTGCACGTAGCGCTTGTCACCCTTGGCCCGCATGACCTCGAGCAGTTGCTTCACCAGATCCTGGTTGAAGGCATAGCTCAGGAAAGCCCTTGCTAGCTGTTCATCAAGAGGCTCGGCGCTGGTGTTGCGCTGGGGGCGAGACTGCTCCTTCTGCTTGAGCATGACGGCTTCCAGTTCCTTCAACTGCACCTGCCCGCTTGGCGCCGCATGAAGCAGGAATTCCAGCGAAGTGAGCACGTCGAAAAAAGCCTGGCTATAAAATGGCAACTCAACGTATTGCGTCGGTTCGAAACGACGAACCGGTTCGCCACGCCGCGAATCCCAGGTTGACTCGAACAGTTTCCCAGCCTGTGGCACCGAACGCTCGACCAGCTTCTTGAGTATGGCCCGGGCATGTTCCCGCGCCGAAGCAGCCGCGCTAAAGGCGTTGGCCAGCATCGTGCTCATGCGTTCCTGTTCAGCGACTGCTCGCAAGTCCTCGGTACCAGGCGCCATGCCAACCGGGTTCCGTGGCTTCGCCACGCGACTACGCTCGTGTACACCATAAGGAATGTCCAGCAAGCGAACCTTTGCATCCGTCACCAACCCAAAGCAATGGCCGGCCTCCTGCAACCGCGAATCAAAACCTGTGGGCAACGAAGCGTAACTGCGCCGCAGGGTTTCAGTGCGCGTGAGTGCGCTCACCAGTGACGGGCAATCCTCGGCAAACACGGCGAGCCGGGCTTCGGCCGATGCGCCGGAATAATCTTCACAACCCTTGCGATCGAGCAGGTAATAGTCGACACGGTCGGCATGGGCCTCGAACGCCAGGCTGTAGCCTTGGCAGGCGCCGTATTCAGCGTGTGCTTCGAGGAAACGCAACGATTGTTCGAGCGCTTGGGGCAGCAGGAAACTTTCGGCATCCGTAATCGCCAGGTAAGGCGTGGCAACTCGCTCGACGGCCTGGCGAACCTTGTCGCCGAAACCTTCCGCCGTGGGAGCGTGCAGGTATTGCACACTGGGGAATGCTGCCGTGATCTCAGCATCGATCGCGCTCGATGAGTCGATCACCAGCACCGCGAACGAACTGTCGCGGTAGTGGCGCAACGCCCGCCGCAAGGCAGTCGACTGGTCGTGGGCGAGCAGCACCAGGGTAAACCGTTCATTCAACGGCGCAGTCGATCCTGTTGGAACATTGCTTTGCATATTCATTCCTTAACAAGTGGGTGGCCGCATCAGCGACACCGGAAGTCTCGCGGTTGAAACTCATCAATCCGGTAGCCAACCATTGGCCCAGTACTGCAGGTTATCGCCGCGCAAGATAAAGTCGCGCAGCACCACTTCACGTAATTCGTCGCCCATCCGGTAGCTGGCAATCGGATCCGCCAGGTGCATACGGATTGCCTCCAGCCATTCTTCGGCGCTGTTGGTGAGGATCCGGGTGCAAGGCAGGTGTCCCCGATAAGCTTCGGTATCCGAACAAATGACCGGATAACCGCACGCACCGTATTCCAACAGGCGAAGGTTGCTTTTGCAGTCGTTGAAAATATGGAATTCCAACGGCGCCAAGGCCAAGTCGAGATTCAGGCTGGCAAGTTTTGCCGGATACAGCGCCAGGCTCACGCCAGGATGGAACTCATGGATATAGGGCTTGAGCAAATCCGGACACATGCCAAAGAAAACCCATTCGACTTCGTCGGCCAATTCCCTAACCACATCGGCAATGAGCTCCAGGTCGCCACGGTGGCTGGTGCCGCCACCCCAACCGATACGCGGCTTGCTGGAGGTTGCACGCTGGCTTCTGAGCTGATTCCACAGGCCGGCAGCCAGCATGTTCGGCACCACGCGGATGTCGTGGTGCATGCTCGACAAAGCGTCTGCCAACGGATGGGTGGACACCACCACCCGATCACACAGGCCGATCCCCTGGCGCAGCAAGTCCTCAAGGTTGTCCGGCATGTTTCGGCGGTGTTCGTTTTTTTCCGGGACCCTGGCGATGTAGTCATCCAATTCGTAGATGCGCATGGCGTTGGAGTAAGTCTTGACTTGAGTGATGTCCTTGAACTTACCCACGTTATAGCGACCCTGAAGGATGATCACATCCGGTGACTGGCGCTCGATGTCGATGATCGAGGGCGTATCGTAGGCAACACGCCCCACGATTCGCCCAGCCGCTTCCAGTTCGAATAACGGTTGGCTGACCCGGTAATGCCCCACCGCCGAGGTATTGACCGCCAGCCCGAGGATCGAGGGTACGTTGCGGGTGATCAACGGATTCCATCCGGTGCGTGGTCCGGGTTCAAGACTGAAGCTTTTCCCGGTCAGGGTCAGGTTACGGTTGTAGGCCGGATCGTTGGCGATCCTGGGCAACCAGCGCTGATAAAACGCCTCTTGTTCGTGCTCCAGCCGCTGTTTCCACGAAGGATCACGACTCGCTTCCACGCCAACCGCCAGCACGACATCACTGTACGGCGTGGTGACGATCAGGTAACCGTTTTTTCCGACCTGCTGGCATAACTCCAGAGAGTTGATGCGCTGCGTTGTGATCGACTCATCGAACCCACCGGCCTCCTCCAGCACCTGTTTGCGCAGCAACAGGCAGTGATCGCCGACAGCGCTCCAGTTCTGCGCCGTCTGCAAGCGTTGCATATAGCCGCCAGACGTTACCGATTCGTTGACGAAGGCCCTGCCCGCCAACCCACCCAGCCCCATGATCATGCCGGAGTCGATGACCCGGCCTTGCTGGTTGAGTGTGCGAGGCCCCACGATACCGACCTCGGGACGTTGCCCATGATTGAGCAGTTCCTCCAGCCAGGCGGCTTCCAGCACGATGCAATTGGGGTTGAGCAACAACAGGTATTCGCCGCGGGCATGCTGTGCGGCGAAATTGCGGATCACCGCTTCGCTGCCGCTTCCCGGGTGCAAGAATATTCGCAACTTTTCACTGCCCAGCTCGGCCATGGCCCGCAGCCAATGCTGCAGCTCGGCGTTTTCACTGGCGTTATCGACAATGATGATTTCGTAGTGCGGATACGCGGTCGTGCTGATCAGGCTGTTGACGCAACGCTCCAGCGCGCTCAGGTCATCCTTGACGCTGATGATGATCGACACCAGTGGCCGCTCGGCGAACAGGTATTCGATGCGCGGGATCAACGCCAGGAGCGGCCCCGGGTGAAGCCGGTGCGGCACGCCGATACGCTGTAGATGAGCGCCGATCAGCCCGGCGTTTTGCTCGATGACTTGCGGCAACGACAGCCACTGGGCAAACGAAAACGTCGACTCGACCTGGACTTCCGGAATGTGACCGATGACCTGCGGCCCATCCGTCTCCACCAGTCGCCAGATCAAGTCATGGGGCGCCAATTCGCCCAGGCTCGGATCGAAC
Organism: Pseudomonas sp. FP2300; assembly: GCF_030687595.1. Lineage (NCBI taxonomy): Bacteria > Pseudomonadati > Pseudomonadota > Gammaproteobacteria > Pseudomonadales > Pseudomonadaceae > Pseudomonas > Pseudomonas sp. FP2300. Next base: position 1,779,687 of record NZ_CP117440.1, on the reverse strand, counting down.
CCACCGGAGGCCAGGAATCGGGCACGCTCGAAAGCCAGTGTCCGACCAACATAGGGATAACCGCGCATCAGATCGAGATTGAAGTCGGGCTTGAAGATCGGCTCCACCGACTTGTCATCCACCAGCGCACCTTCATCGCTATAGAGACAGGCAGCCGCTGGCGAGCTGACAATCCGGTCGGCCATTATCAGGAGCGCGGACTCGGTCAAGCGATCGCCGGCACGCAGCAGGTAAAACCAGTCGGCGCCGTCCAGTTGAGGCAACAGCCCATTGAGCTGCTGCGCCCAATCAGCTTGCAGGCCAAGGCGCAGGACATGGTTGTCCACCGCCTGGCGACCGTTGGACAGCAGCAGCACCGATTCGCAGGCATAGGCTTGGGCCGCGATACTCTGTAGGGTAATACCCAACGCATGAGGATCGTCCTGCTCATCGATGATGACGGGAACGATCATCGGCCGATAGGCCCAGCGGGCGATTTGCCGGGACAAGACTTGCTTGCGCAGTGGACTGAAACGTCGACACGTCAACCACTGGGCATAAAGGTCTGCGTAGCTTTCGATATCAGTGCCGACTTGCGAGCCGATGACGCCCTGCCGAGTCGCAATGACCGAGTAGACGTTGATTTCCTCCCACTCGGGCGCGTCCGGCTCCTTGGGCTGCCCCAACGACTGGTAACGCACCCAGCCGCTGGCCGGCGCCGGCTCGCCGCTGCGCTGGGCCAGCATTTCCTTGAGCCATGTCAGTTCCACCGTGGCCGCCTCAAGCATCTTGAACTGAAGCCCCAGGCGCTCCGGATGCAACCGCTGGCCGCTTCCCTCGGCGTAAAGCTGGACCAGATTACCCCGGCGCAACAGGCAGATAAACAAGGCAAAATCGAGCACTGCCTCGAAGCCTTCGCCGGGTCGCGCCAACGCTGGCAACAAGGCCTCGACATCTGCGCGGCGCATCAAGGCGCCACTCAAACCGCCGAGAATATTACGGGTGGTTTTTTCAAAGTACGCCAGCATGTCATTGCCGTTGAACAGCGCATCGAATTGCGTGATGCCCGTGTTTTCAACACGGACCGGCAAGGCATAGTTGTCTGCATCGATTAAATGATGCTTGTTGATCACCAGCGATACTTGCGCATGCTCCTGCAGGATGGCCGCCTGCTGACTGACGCAGTGCGCCAGCAACTGGTCGTCATCGCACAGGAACTTGATGTACTCGCCCCGCGACTCGTCAAGGCAGCGCAACAGGTTCTGTTGGAACCCCAGCCGAGTCGGGTTGCGCAGGTAGCGCACCGCCACATTGGCGTCAACGCTCAGTTCCTGGACGATCCGCTCGATTTCATCGCTGCGGCAATCGTCGCAGATGACAATCTCCAGGTTCTCGTAGGTTTGCTCGAGCGCACTTAGCAAGGCGAAACGGAAAAAGCGTGGACTGAACGCGGGGATGGCAATGCTGACAAGAGGAGCTGATTTCACACGCATGGCTCTCAACCGACGGGCGTCAACTCAGGCGAGAGCAGGACGTCCTGAATCGTATAAAGGAACGGGTCAGGGACCGCTTATAGCGTCACGGTCCCTGCCCTGGATCAGATTTTGTTGAACAATCCCAATTGAGTGATTTTGCTGAACGCCAACTGCGACGCCTGCAGCATAGTCTGCTGCAAGGTCAGGCGCGTCATCACTTCGGCCGGATCGGAATCACGAATCGCCGACTGGGTCTGTGAGTTGGCGAGGACAAAACTCTGATTGGTATCGCTCTGGGTATCGAGTGACTGGCCACGTCCACCAACCGAACTCAATGCGCTGGTCAAATGGTCAGTGCCGCTGGCCAGGTTACCCATCGCTGAAGCCAGTGCCGCGTTCAGCTTCTGGCCGGCGATGTGGTCGCCATCGACCGGAGTGTTCAACGCAGCCCGCAACTGGTTCACGGTATCCAGGATGTTTTGCGTCTCGTGTGTGTTGACCGCGATGCTGAATTGATCGTTGGCGGCTGGGGCACCGTTGAGCGTGAAACTCACGCCGGATGCGGTGGCGACGTTGCCCGCCAGAGTGCCGCTGGACACCGGCTTGCTGTCGGCGGTCAGTGGCGCGGCGTACAGGTCGAAATCGGTGGCACTGGTGAACTTCAGCACCGCCGACCCCGTCGGGAAACTGGCATGGTAGGCCACCGGATCGGTGATTTGGCTAGCGGTGATCTGCGTCGCGGTGGCGTTGCCCGGGCTACGGGCCGGGGTGAACGTATCGGGTTTGGCTGCCAGGGTGAACGTGTGGCCGGGCAACACTGTGCCTGCCACGTCGCCGGCTTGAAGGTTGACGTTCAAGGTCAGGTCGACGCCACGAAAGCTCACGGTCTGCCCAGGCTGGCTGTTGGGATCGATGACCCCGCCCTTGCTGGCTTCGGCTGTCACATCGTTGCCGCCCGAATCGGTGATTTTCAACTGGGTGCCACTGACAAACTCCACCGTGTACGGCTCGCCACTGCGGAACTGGCTGTTGTAGGTCACGCTGGACGACACTTGGCCGTTGGTCAAAACAACGCGACCATCATCCACCGCCGGCGCGGTCATGGTAACTTGGCTGCGGCTGGTGTTGACGGCTTGCTGGAACGCTTCCCAGCCGGTGCTGTTGGTGGCCATCGACATGGTGTCGCCGATCGGCAGGTCAAGGGTGACCTGGTCACCGTTATAGCTGTAGGTGCCGTCGTCATTGCGGGTGAACGGTACGACATCGCCTTTGGAACCGGCAAAGATGTATTTGCCGTTTTCATCCTTGGTGTTCATCAGGCTCAGCAACTGATCTTCGATCGAGCCCAATTCCGAAGCGACCGCTTTACGGTCTGCGTCAGTGTAAGCGGCGTTACCGGCACTCACGGCCAATTCCTTGGCGCGCTGCAACACGTTGCCGATGCTGGTCATGACCGCTTCGGTCGTGCCCAAGGTCGCCTTGATGGTGGTGACGTTGGCTTCATATTGGGAAAGCATCGAAGCCTGGTTGCCCAACTGCAGCAGACGCGAAGCGCCCACCGGATCGTCGGCGGCGGTGTTCACACGCACCAGGCTGCTGGCTTCTTCGCTGGTCTTGACCACCTTGGAGAAGTTTTTCTGGTAGTTCGCAGCCGAAGATTCGTAAAACTGCGAGGTAGAAATGCGCATGGGCTACGGCTCCTTAAAGACTGCTGATCAATGTGTTGAAGATTTGCTGCGCCGCCTTGATGATCTGCGAAGACGCCGTGTAGTACTGCTGGAACTTGACCAGGTTGCCGGTTTCTTCATCCAGGTCCACGCCCGACAACGAGTCGCGGGCGCTTTTGGCGTTATCCAGGATCGCACCGGTGGCGGCGCTGTCGAGTTTGCCCTGGGCGGCCTTGGCGCCGACGCCTTCCACCAGCTTGCCGTAGGCATCGTTCAGGGAAATACCCTTGCTGCTGGAACCGGTGTCCACGGTCTTGGCGGTCTGCAAGCCGGCCAGGACGGTGCCGTTACGGTTGTCCAGGCTACCGGCCTGGCTGAGGCTGATATTGATGGAGGCACCGTTGGACGGAGCACCGGCTATGGACATGTCGAACGCGACGGTACGCTGCACCGGCGGTACGGACGAATCCATGATCGGGTTGCCGCTGGCGTCCTTGAGCGGAACGCTCAGGCTCAGGGTGTTGCTTTCGCCGGGCTTGATCGTCCCGCTGCTGATCGGGGAGCCCTTGGCATCGAGCAGTTGGTAGGCCTGGCTGGTGCCATCGGCGGACGTCGCGCCGAACACCACCTTGACCGGCATGGAGTTCTTGATGCCGTTCTGGATGATGGTCGTAGTGGCGGCATCGTAGATGTCCAGCTTGGTGGTCATGCTCGGCTGGCCGCTGGCCGGGATGGTCAGCGTACCGCTGCCGCCAGGCACGATGGCAGCGCCCAGCGGCGCGGCAATCGCCAGCCGCTTGGAGTCGGTCATCTCGGTCTTGATGTTGGCCGCCTCGTTGCGGGTCGGCGTGAGCTTGAACGAGTCGCCGGCGGCGGCGGTGCCGTTGGCAAAGGTCATCGAGAAACCGTCGATCACCGGCGGCGGCGTGGTCGCGGTGTTGAACGCGCCCATCGAGGTGCCGTCGGGCAGGCGCTGGACGGTGTAGTCCGTGCCGCTAGTGAACGTCACCTTGTAGTCGTTGGTGGTCAGCTTGCCGGAGTCTTTGATGGCGATGTTGAAGTTGCCGGATCCGGCACTGTTGTTCAACGAGGCAACGCTGCGCTGGCCGATCTGCGCGGCGCTGTTGATGTTGCTGAACAGGTTGGCGCCAAAAGCCCCGTTCATGTCGATGCCCGAAGCCTGGATGCTGTTCATCTGGTCGGCGACCACCAGGGCCACGCGGCCCAGCTCGTTCATGGCCGGGTCGAGCACGGTACTGCGGTAGCGCATCAGGCCACCGATCTCGCCACCGGTAAGCACCTGGGTGAGGTCCATGGAGCTGGAACCACTGTTGAGCTGGATGCCCACGCGTCCCGGATCGTTCTTGTCCGGCACCGCTTCCAGGGTATTGACGATATTGCCCATCACCAACGGTTGGCCGGAGCCCAGGTAGATGTCCAGGCTGCTGCCGTTCTCGACGACCTGGGTGCCGGTAAAAGTCGAGAGCTGGCGAATGGTTTCGCTGCGGGCATCGAGCAGATCGTTGGGGGCGCCACCGGCGTTGGAGACTTCAGAGATTTTCTTGTTCAACTGCGCAACAGTGGCCGCCAGGTTATTGACCTGGTCGACCATGTTCGACAGGTTGCCATTGATGTTCTGGCTCTGCTCCGTCAACTGGTTGGCAACCGAATTGAAACGGTTGCTCAGGGCTTGGGCATCGCTGAGCAGCAACTGACGGGAGGCATCGTCACCGGGCTTGGCGTTGACGTTCTGCACCGAGGCGAAAAACTTGGTCAGCGCGCCGTTGAGACCGGTACCGCTGTCGGACAACAGGGAGTCGAGCGGGGTGATCTGCCCCTGATAGGCCGCCGCGTCACTGTTGAGCGACGTAGTGGTTTTCAGTTGCGCTTCAAGGAAGGAGTTATACACCCGACGCACATCGGCCAGGGTCGTGCCGGAACCGATGAACACGTTGCCGTACTGATTCGACGCCTTGGTGGTCTGCACAGTCTGCTGGCGCGAATAACCGGCGGTATCGACGTTGGCGATGTTGTTACCCGTGGTCACCAACGCAGTCTGGCTTGCTGACAGACCCGACATCCCTATATTGAGCAAACTCATGGTTCAGACCTTATAAAGTCGTGGTGGCGCCTGCGGAAGCGTAGTTTTGATAACTCGTCATCTGCCGGGCTATGTTCGAAATCTTGCTGGCGTAGTGCGGATCAGTGGCGTAACCGGCTTTCTGCAACTCGCGTACAAACTGTTCCGGGTTATCGGCCGACTTCAATACATCTTGATAGCGACTGTTGCTTTGCAGCAGGTTGACCAAGTCGTGGAAGCTGTCGCGATACGAGGCATAGGAACGGAACTCGGCCGTCTCCTTGACCATCGCGCCATTGCGGAATTCGCTGGTGATCGCCCGCGCCGAATCGCCCTTCCAATTGGCGCTGGCCTTGATGCCGAACAGGTTGTGGCTGCTGCTGCCATCGGGCTGGCGCATGACCGATTTGCCCCAACCGGTTTCCAAGGCAGCCTGGGCCACCAGGTAGCGCGGATCGACACCGATGCGGTCGGCGGCTTCCTTGGCCATTGGCAGCATGGCGTTGACGAATTCATCGGCATCGCGGAAGGCCTTGCGCGCCGGGGCCAGCGGTGGCTGGGCCACGGCACGACCATAGACCTGCATGTCGCCTTTGGGCTCGGCAGCCTTGAGCGCGGCCAGCCAGTCGCCATTGGCCAGTTCGCCGGTGGCCGGCTTGACGGCGGCGATGGTGCGATCCGGCAGCAGGTTCTGTGCGGGCACATCGGTATTGGCCGACGCCGAAGGCACCAGGCCGGCGAGCAGACGGTCAGCCAGTTTCGGCGGCAAGGCCAGGCGGCGCTGGTTGAGCAATTCCATGTCGTTGCGGTGGACACCCTCGGCCCCTTGCGGCGCACTCACGGCCCGCGACGCCCACAATGGACGTTGGCCGCTGGTACGCGACAATGGACCGTCAGTAGGCAGGGTCCCGGCAGCCACCGGTGTCGGCACCGGTGCCTTGGCGACCTTGTCCAGCGCCTCTTGTTGCTTGGCAGCCGACAACGTGGCCGCCTCACCGGGCGCCAGCGGTTTGTTCTTGGACATCTGGCGCAGCAGCACATCGGCCAGGCCGATACCGCCGCCCTCGCGGGACATGGAAACGGCCAATTGCTGGTCGTACATTTCCTGGTATTGCTTGGCCTCGGGCGTATTCATGGGGTTGTCCTTGCCCAAGGCCTCGGTGGCCGAACGCATGGACTTGAGCATTTCGCCGAGAAACAGCGACTCGAATTCCTGCGCCACTTTACGCAGGTTGCCGTCGCTGTTCTTGTCGCCAACCTTGAGCTGGTTCAAGCGGTTCAGGTCCGAGTAGGAACCCGAATCCCCGCTGATCAAAGCGCCCTTGCGCATATCCATGGCTCGCCCCTCAAATCACGATCAGGTCGGCTTGCAACGCGCCGGCCTGCTTCAAGGCTTCGAGGATCGCCATCAAGTCGCCCGGCGCCGCGCCGACCTGGTTCACCGCCCGGACGATTTCATCCAGGGTGGTGCCCGGGCCGAACTTGAACATCGGCTTGGCTTCCTGTTCGGCATTGACCCGCGAACGCGGGACCACGGCGGTCTGGCCGTTGGACAGCGGCCCCGGCTGGCTGACGATCGGGTCTTCGGTGATGGTCACCGTCAGGCTGCCGTGGGTCACGGCGGCCGGAGATACCTTGACGTTCTGGCCGATCACGATGGTGCCGGTGCGCGAATTGATGATGACTTTCGCCACCGCCTGGCCCGGATCGACCTCAAGGTTTTCCAGGATCGACAGATAGTCGACTCGCTGGCTCGGATCCAGCGGCGCAGTGACGCGGATCGAGCCACCGTCAATGGCCTGGGCCACGCCCGGGCCAAGCATGTCGTTGATCTTGTCGACGATGCGCTTGGCGGTGGTGAAGTCGGAACGGTTGAGGTTCAGCGTCAGGCTGTTGCCCTGGTTGAAACCGCTCGGCACCGAACGCTCTACCATCGCACCACCAGGGATTCGACCCGCCGACGGAACGTTGACGGTGATCTTCGAACCATCGCGCCCCTCGGCATCGAAACCACCCACCACCAGGTTGCCCTGGGCGATGGCGTAGACGTTGCCGTCGATACCCTTGAGTGGCGTCAGCAGCAAGGTGCCGCCGCGCAGGCTCTTGGAGTTACCGATGGACGAGACGGTGATATCCACCTGCTGGCCAGGCTTGGCGAACGCCGGCAGATCGGCACTGATCGACACCGCCGCGACGTTCTTCAGCTGTACGTTGCCGGAACCGGCCGGCACCTTGATGCCGAACTGCGACAACATGTTGTTGAAGGTCTGCAGGGTGAACGGGGTCTGGGTGGTCTGGTCGCCGGTGCCGTTCAGGCCCACGACCAGGCCGTAGCCGATCAACTGGTTGGAACGCACGCCGGAAATGCTGGCGATGTCCTTCAAGCGCTCGGCCTGAGCGGTAAAGGCCGCCGACATCAGCAGGGCTCCGATCAACAGCTGCTTAAGATTCAACTGGGCCACCTAGAAAGGGAACTTCGGGCTGAGGAAGAAACGGTCGAACCAACCCGGCTGACTCGCATCGGCAAAGGCACCGGTACCTGAGTAAGTGATACGGGCATCGGCTACGCGGGTCGAGGAAACGGTGTTGTCGGTGGCGATATCATCGGCGCGAACCATGCCGGCGATGCGCACCAGTTCGTCACCGGTGTTGAGGGTCAGCCACTTCTCGCCGCGCACGACGATGATGCCGTTGGGCAGCACATCGGCCACGGTCACGGTGATCGAACCGGTCAGGCTGTTGCTCTGGCCGGACTTGCTATCGCCCTTGGTGGCCCGATCAGAGTTGTACCCGGCGTTGAGGCTCAGGTCATTGCTCCCGATCGGGTTGTTGGTGGTCAGGCTGGAGCCGAACAGCGAGGTCAGGCCGACGCTGGTCTCGCTGGTCTTGTCGATCTGCGAGTTGGCGTTCTTGCTGGCCTGGGTCCGCTCGTTCAGGGTGATGGTGATAATGTCACCGACCCGGAAGGCCTTGCGGTCGCTGTACAGGTTCTGTTCGAAACCGGCCTGGTAGATCGAGCCATTGTTGGCCGCAGCCGGCAACGGCGTACGCGGCAACACCGGGGCGTAATACGGGTCATTGGGCCTGGGTGTCGGTGCGACACAGCCCGCGAGTGCGGTGATCCCACTCAGTGCCAGAACAGATGCGAAGCGTTTCATGACCCTACCTCTTGGTGTTGCAGGCGACCCTGGGGTCGCCCTGTCTACGTAATGACGGACGTTGCGACGCGATTACAGGTTCTGCGTAACGAACGAGAGCATCTGGTCGGCGGTGGAAATCACCTTGGAGTTCATCTCGTAGGCACGCTGGGTGGTGATCATGTTGACCATCTCCTCGACGGTGCTCACGTTGGATGTTTCCAGGGTGTTCTGCAGCGTGGTGCCGAAACCGTTCAGGCCCGGGGTGCCGACTTGCGGCGCGCCACTTGCGGCGGTTTCCAGGAACAGGTTGTTGCCCACCGCTTGCAGGCCGGCCGGGTTGATGAAGTCGGCGGTCTGCAGGTTGCCGATCACCTGGGCGGCCGGGTTGCCCGCCACGGTGATGGATACGGTGCCGTCACGGCCCACGGTAAAGGTCTGGGCATCGTTCGGGATGATGATGGCCGGCTCCAGGGCGAAACCGCTGGCGTTGACGATCTGGCCATTGGAGTCGAGGTGGAAGGTACCGTCACGGGTGTAGGACGTGGTGCCGTCCGGCTGCAGGATCTGGAAGAAACCGCGACCGTCGATGGCCATGTCCAGCGGCTGCTCGGTGGTTTGCAGGCTGCCGGCGTTGAAGTTTTTCTGGGTGCCGACGATGCGTACACCGGTACCCACTTGCAGGCCCGACGGCAATTCGCTGTCCTGGGTCGACTGGGCGCCAGGCTGGCGTTTTACCTGATACAGCAGGTCCTGGAACTCGGCGCGATCACGTTTGAAACCCGTGGTCGAGACGTTCGCCAGGTTGTTGGAAATGGTCGTCAGGTTGGTGTCCTGGGCGGACAGACCTGTTTTGGCAACCCATAGAGCCGGAAGCATTCGATTCTCCTCGTACGCCTGTTTTTCGGCGCGACGCTTTAATTAATGGTTAGATCTGCAAGACCCGAGCCATGGCCTCGTCGCCTTCTTTGGCGGTGTTCATCATCTTGACGTGAAGCTCAAACTGCTTGGCCAGGGCCAGCACCGAGGTCATTTCATCCACGGCATTGACGTTGCTCGCCTCCTGGAAGCCCGACACCAACTGCACGTTGGCATCGATGGGCGCCGGCTGGCCATCCTTGGTACGGATCGAACCGTCCAGGCCCTTGGTCATGTTCTTGAGATCCGGGTTGACCAGCTTGATGCGGTCCACTTCAGCCATCACCCGCGGGCCTTCGCCCATGGCGCGGATGCTGATGGTGCCGTCCTGGCCGATTTCGATTTTCTGCTCGGGCGGCACGGCGATCGGACCTCCGTTGCCCATCACTGGCATGCCGTTGCCGGCGCGCAGCACGCCCAGGGCGTCGACGTTGAGGCTTCCTGTGCGCACGTAGCTTTCGCCGCCGTCAGGGTTCTGCACGGCCATCCAGCCTGGGCCGCTGACCGCGACGTCGAGGTCACGACCGGTTTCCACCAGCGCCCCCGGGGTGAAGTCCGTGGCAGGCCGTTCGGACAGGGCAAAGGCCCGCGCCGGAAAGCTGTCGCCAAACACCGGCATCGAGCGAGCCTGCTCCAGGTCTTTCTGAAAACCATTGGTGGAGATGTTCGCCAGGTTGTTGGCATGGGCCCGTTGCGCCAGTGCGTTCTGGCTGGCGCCGGTCATTGCCACATAAAGGTACTTGTCCACTGTCGTTCCTCTGCATGCCGGACGTTTGCCGCCCACTGCTGTGTTGCACAGCCTTAAGCAATTTGCAGACCAACTTTTTTCTGGCGCCACAGAGGCCGGCAAACAAAGGGCTGAGGGGTGGGTGAGGGGGTTATGGAAATGTATCGAAGACGAAAAACCGGCGGTGTCCTGCCGGTAAGTGGCAAGTGTCAGCCTTTGATCACTCCGACTCCAACGCGCTATGGCGTGGCCTGCGCGAGCAGACCACGGGTGGTCGGGTTGATCATTCAGGCGGCAGGGGCCACTCCCCTGTCGCCTCTCTCAGTTCTCCGTCAGCTGGGCAACCATCCCTGAACCCAGCGTGCCGCATAGGCATCGTCGAAGACCCAGTTGTCCAGTACTTGCTCGCGCAAGCGCTCGGCCTGCTGCCGTGAGGCGTGACGATCAGCCAAGTGCTCATTGATCGCCTCCAACCATTGCCCTCGGCTGTCAGCGACACGCGTGATGACGAGATCACCCAGGCAACCGACGGTATCGCCGCCGATCACACTGTAGCCGCAAGCGCCATACTGCAGACAATGAAGCAAGCTGGCACCTTCGTCGGTCTGGCCGAAGCCTTGTGGCGCGAGGACTATATCCAGATTGAGGCCGGCCATGGCATCGGGATCGCCGTGAACGTCGTCATGAACCTCGCTGGCGAGCGCTTGCAGATACACCGGCACATCGCCCCAGAGTACCCACTCCACTTGACCGGCCAGTGCTTGCATCAACTCAAGGATCAACGGCTGGACAAAGGGCTGCGCCGGGTCGATAGCGCAGCCTATGCGAGGGATGCCAAACGTCTGGCGCCCATTGGAGAGATTGCGCCATCTGCTGCCCAGGCGCGTTTCGAGGACACGAATATCCTGGTGCAGCCCGGCACAGGCCTGGGCCATCGCAGGCGTCGCCACAACGATGCAGTCAACCAGGCTTGCCGCTTGCTGCAATGAAGTCATCCATCCCGGGACCTCTGGCGTCAGCGTATCCAGCTCAAGAACCTTGAACGCATTGGAGAGCGTGCCGATGCTCTGCATTTGCTCCAGACGCAGTGGATCGGCCTGGTGCTGGAAGACAATGACGTCGGGGTTGTAGCGCGCAAGCGTCGTTGCCGGTAACAGGCTGTTGCTGATGCAGCCTTCGATTTTGCCGCAGTCGCGCAAAGCAGTGAACGGCTCGACAATACGCAGCTTGGCGGCTTTTTCCGCCTTCGCAGGATGCACCAGCACCACCGGAAGCGGTCGCCAGGACAGCGGTCGCCAAGTCAGCTCGTTGATGGCTTCCAGCTCGAAGCCGGCGCCGCGCAACGACAGGTTGCTGTTGTAGGCCGGATCATTGGCCAAGACACCCTGCCATTTGCTCAAGGCCTGCTCTTGCTCCAAGGCGAAGCGTTGCTGGTTGAGCGGGTCTTTGCCAACGCTTGAGCAGAGCCCTCCCCCCTCATGCAAGAGCACGGCATGAGGCGTCCAGACATTCAGATAGCCAAGGTTCGCCACTTTCAGGCACAGGTCCAAGTCGTTGCAGGTGACCTGGAACTGCACGTCGTCCATGCCACCGGCTTCCAGGTAGATCGCCGTACGGATCATCAGACAGGCCGCACTGACCGCACTGGTGTCTTGGTCGACCAACAGGCGCTGCATGTAGCCGCCGCCGTTGGCAGCCTGATCGATGAAGGGGCTTGCGGCAGGCCCGCGCAAGCCGGTGATCAGGCCTGCATGCTGGACGGTGCCCGTCGAGGTAATCAGCTTGGCGCCGACGATCCCCACTTCGGGGCGCAAGGCGTGGTTGAGCAGTTCGTCCAACCAGTCTTCGCGTACGATTGCCGTATCGTTGCTCAATAACACCAGGTACTCACCGCGCGCCTGCCTGGCCGCCAGATTGTTCATGGCGCTGAAATTGAACGGATGAGGGAAGCGGACGATGCGAACCTTATCCCCCCCGATCGACTCCATTTCCCCCAGCCAGACGAGTGCCTCTTCACTCTGGCTGCCATTGTCGATCAGGATAATTTCGAAGTACGGGTAGCGAGTCTTCGACAACAGGCTTTCCACGCAACGCTGCAACAGCGGCAACTGGTCCCGGGTAGGAATCAGGATCGACACCAGAGGCTGTTGATCATGACCGTACTTGATGTGGTAATGCCGGGCCGGCTCCTGCAGGACCCTGGCATTCGCGTAGCCGCGATTGTCCAAGTGCCGTTGCAGGGCGTGCAGCTCATCCGGATTATCGGCAAGGATCGGCGTGTTGCTGGCTACCAGCGGTTCGCTCAGGTGGGCAATGCCGTTCATGCTCCCGGTTTCGATCAGTCGCAGGATCAAGTCCAATTCAAGCGCTGCGGGCACCTGCGGGTCGTAACCGCCAATCTCCAGCGCCAACCCGCGACGGATCAGCCAATGGCTGGCCATGGTCAATGGCAGGCTCAAGAGGTAGTCGAGGTTGATGCTCGGCCGGAAGACCGCTTGAGGGCCACTCTCCGAGCGATACATGCCATCGCAATAGATCATCCGGCAGCCATCGGCATCTGGCAGCTCCAGGTCGAGCATTAGCGTGCCGGCGGGCAGAACCTCGTCGCCAGCCGTCAGCAGCATGATCCAGTCGCTGTCGTCTGCCTGCAGAATCTCGTTCAGTTCGACGGCGCCCGGGTTAGCACTGGTCAGCCAGTGCAGGCTGTCGGGCAGATTGACAGGCGATGGCGAGGCGCTCAGGACCACCATGCGCAAGCTGATCGAGGAGCGCGATCGCCACAGCGCAAGGCTTTCCAAGGTATCGCTCAACGCATTGAAATCCCCCAGGGGATCGCGTATCAGCAGTGTCAGGCTGGTTTTTCCGCTGAGCCGTTGGCGACGCTGATCGACAAGCTGCTGCTGGATCGGCGTCAGTACGCGGTTGCGCAGCCAGTCCTTGACGGAGGGTACACGCGCATCAATGGCGTGCTGGATGGCCGCCTGCTGGGTGATACCGGTGAAACGCTCCAGCTGGGGCCAGAAAGCTTTTTCGAGCTCCAGCCAGCGCCAGCGCGCCTGCATCACGCTTGCGCGGGCGCGCTCCAGTCCGCCTGGCTCGTCATAGAGCGCCGAGCCCGCATTGCCGAACTGCTCGACGAATGGCTGGGTCTTGACGTGGCCGCCGGGCATGTAGATAACCGGGCAGCCACAGAGCATGGCTTCGGTGCACGTCGCTGAGATTTCGTAGCTGTAGAGTGTTGAAGCCGTCCGAAAAATCTCCGCCAGCTCGGCCAGCGTCTTCGGGTTGGCCATGCTCAGGACTTCGATATCGTCCGGCAACATCGAGTAGTCGACCTTAGACCTGTCGATGCGATGCAAATACAGATAGTTGCCGCTGCGCTGTACCGACTCGGTTGGCGGTGAAAACAATTGCGAGTCGATGACCGGCAACAGGAGCAGGTTGCTGTTATCGCTGTCGCCACCGAAATCCTGGGTGTAATAGAAAAACAGGTCCGTTTTTTGCGCCTTGATCGCCCGGCCAGTGAGGAAGCCTTCACGGTTCAGAATGTAACGGGCTACGATCGGTGCGCCTATCGGGTTACCGTCCATCACCTCGGAATACACAGCAATGGGCGCCAAGCCCAGCGACCGGTGGTGCCGGCGCAACTCGTCGGTAAGGATCGGGGTGCGCAGTTTCGGATTGACCTGGCATGGCGTGAGATAGGCCTCGTAGCCGGACAAGTTCAGAACGTGACACAGGTAGTGCAATACGCACACACCCGAGGAGGTCTCCCGATAGTCGGGAGCGGCGATGTAGTAAGGGTGACGCGGCTTGCCATGCAGGGACGGGGTGATCATACGGTTGCCTTGGGGCTGGAGGGCTGCTCACAAATGACGAAGACACTGGCACACAGGTCTGGATAGACCATGCCCAGCGCATGGCAGGCATCCATGAAACGGTCATCGATCAGTTGGGTTTCCAGGGCCTTGTCCAACTGGAAGTTAGCCAATGGCTTGAAGAACACCCCGCCACGGTGGCTCACGTGCCAACCGGCGCTGCGTACTTCGTGATCGAGGGTATCGAGGGTATAGGTGATCCGGTGGCCATGCAGGCGTTCGCCTTCGGTCACGGCACTGTTGTGTTCGATCAAGCCCATCTTGACGGCGATCTGCCGCGAAGGCGCATTGGCGTTCGGCACGGCGATGAACAGGCGACCGCCGGGAGCAAGCCAGTTCCGCACGCGCTTGAGCACCGCCTGGCGGTCGTCGAGGTGCTCGAGGGTGTGGATCAGGAAAATGTTATCGAAGCGTGGTTCCAGCTCGGCTTCTTCAAAGGTACTGCAAACGAACTTGACGCCTGAACCGACCTTTTTCCGGGTGACGTCGATCAGGTCGCTGGCCGCTTCGATGACCGTCAGGTCGGCAAAACGTTCGGCGAACAGCGTCGTAAAAGCACCTTCGAAACAACCCATTTCCAGGGTTGGCCCCACCGCCATCCAGGGGCCGAAGCTGTCCAGCATGTAGCGTCGCAGGCGCGCATCGAAGTCATAGAAGTAGCTGCGGTGAGCGTTATCCTGAAACTCTTTGTTGTAATCACGTACGGACATGGCGTTATTCCTGGCTTTTCCTGTAGAAACGATGTTCTTCAGGCTGGTACCACTCATGGAGGGTCGAGGGAGTACGGGCATACCACCCCAGCAGTTGTTGCATGCTCGGTGTTTGCGAGCGGCAGAAGTCTTCGCCCAGGGCTCGGCAATAATCGAACTGCGGTTTGAAATAGCTTCGCGTGAAGGTCAGTGTCAGGCAGCGTCGTGGCTGGTCGGTACGATTGACGCCGGCGGCATGCCAGATGCGTGAGTCGAACAAGTAGATCGAACCGGCACTGCCCAAGGCCTTGCGGGCCTGAGTCTCGAATACCTGGGCGTCGGGTTTTTCAGGGGCGGTGTGCGAGCCTGGCAGAAACAGGGTCGCGCCATTGTCGACGGTGAAGTCGTCGAGCAACACCAGCGCCTGGGCCATCTGCATGGACTCGGCTGACCAGGAGCGCACGTCCCGGTGCACATTACGCACGTAGGCGTCGGTACTGCTCAGGTTGTTCAGACCGCCAAACGAATTGAGGATCGCAGCACCGCCCAGCATGTGCCGCAGGACGTCGACGATTCCCCATTCGGCGAATCGATCGAGCAACTCAACGAAACTGGAGTCCTGCGTAAGGATATGGTGCGCGGTCTGTTCAGTTCGCTGGGTAATACCGTTCTCCAGCTGTACCCGACGGCAACGGTCTATGGCACACGCCAGGTCTTCACGTAGCTGGCCGAGCAACGGATCGGCAATCAGGGCGGGCAGACAGACGTAACCGTTCGCTTGCAGATCACGCAAGACCGGATTCATAGGTCGTCTCCCCGCGCGGCTTGCCAGGCACGGTACTCTTCGGCGCTCACGCCAAGCATGACGCGGTCCCAGCGCTGGCCCTTACGGTAGTACCACTGGCGCTGCACGCCCTCGATGACCCAAGGGGTCTTGCGTGTGTAGGTCGCCAGGGACGCTGCGTTGTACTCGATGATGGTGGTCGAGAGACGGCTCAGGCCCAGTTCGTCGAAGGCATAGCGCATCACCGTGGCAATCACGTCGGTGCCATGGCCTTGGCCGCGCAAGGAGGCGTCGCCAATCATCATGCCATGTTCGGCTGTGCGGTTTTTCCAGTCGATGCTGACCAGGTTTGCTGTACCGATCAGGCCATGGCCCGGGACCTCGATACCGAAGCGCTGGTTGAGCGAGTCGCTCTTGAGACCCAGCAACCACTCCCGTTGCGCTTCCCGCGAGGTAGGGAAATGCCAGCCGCCCAGCAGACTCCAGAGGGCTTCGTCGTTGGACCATTGATGCAGCAGCGGCAAGTCCTCAAGCTCCAGTGCCCTGAGCAGGATGCGTTGACCTTGAATGCTCATGATTTCCCCGTATTCTGAAGGATGACGTCGGCGAGACGATTCATGTCATCGACGTTGTATCGCTGGTCGATCGGCAGCGGCAGCAAGCACTGTGCCCAGTCCCTTTCAATGGGCGGTGCTGCCGGGTTGCTCAGCACTTCGCGCCAGTAGCCGGGCACATAGATATGTTGGTCGAGCAATTGAGCCCGTAACCGGGTGGCCGTCTCGGCGGACTTGACCAGCAACGGGTAACACAACGCGGCAACGGGCTGCGCGGGCCAGATGGCGAAGCGGTTGAGGTGGTCCAGGCGTCGGCGCAGTTGCGCCAGGTTGTCTATCCTGCGCCTGGCGACTTCGTGGTAATCGATGCTGTCGAGCAGGCGCGCAGTGCTGGTGGACATAGCCTTGATGCCCTCGTTCTCCAACGCCTGCTCCAATGCCTGGAACGTCGCATAGTGTTGTTGTGGGGCGTCTTCAAGGCGCCCCAGCAGCGCACCAAAACGCGCCTGGGAGCGGCTGCTCGGCGCTTGCGGCAGATCAGCCGGGGCATTGGCGAGCCAACCACCATCGGCAACTCCGACGAACTTGCGTGGTGAATAAAGGGTTGCAATCGCGGATTGCGGCTGGGAAAACAGCGCCTGGGAATTGTCGACGATCAAGTGCTTGCCGTAGCGAACAGCAAGCACCTCGCTGATGTAGTCGGCCTTGAGTCCGAAATAATTGACGAACAGCAGCGCCTCGTCGGCTTGCAAGGCCGGGAAGTCCGGCAGCTCGAACCGTTCGGTCAGCGCATATCGCAACACCTCGATGCCGGATCCGCGCAGCACGTCCTGCATGACATCGCAGATGTAGACTGGCAGATGAACCCGGCGCAGGTTGCGCGCCAACACCAGTGCCTTGAAGGCTGAGCGAGCCGAGTTGAAGGCCACGGCCTGCGGGTAAGGATGGAGCCCTTTGCGCAGCTCCAGTTCGAAATAACCGCCGATGGCCTCAGGCATGGACAATCTCTCCACGCCTTGCCCAGGCTCCCACGGTCTGCGCATCGTTGTACATCAAGGCGTCGAGAATCGACAGGCCAGGCACGAAGGGTTGTTCACCCTCCCCCTGTTGGTAGTTGGGCAAGGTGGCCTTGAGCAACTCCAGGCTGATACCGGCCTGCTGGAATGCCTCGGCCTGGTAGAGATGAGCGCCGTTGAAGGGGTTGAGGTAACGGGTGCCAGCGCACGCCTGGACCACTTCGAGTACCCGGTCCTGGGCCTTGTTGTCAGCGCCAATCGGCAGATCGCTGGAACGGATGATCGGCGTTTGCAGCCCGATCAGGACGCAGCAGGCCCGTAGTATCCGCTCGTTGAGTTCGGCGATGCTCGAAGCAGGCTCGACCAGCAACGCCTCAAGCCACGCCAGCATGCGCGTGGCGTGGGGCGCACGGCGATAGGCAAAGCTCAGCTTGTTGAGGATATCGCCAGGGTCGAACGTCCCGGCAATACGTTTTTCCATGATCTGCTGAGTGTGACTACCCTTGGCCAGCGGCACTCGGAACCACTTCGGCTCCTGTCCCAGCAGATAGCGGTTGCGTTCTATCCAGCCGTTCTTGATGAACTGCACATTGTCGTAGATGACAAAACAGTCGACTGCGGCGATCAGTTGGAAATAGCCCAGATACGGCAGGAAATAAGGTTGCATGAGTGCAATGCGGTGCTGCTGGCCAACTGCCGGGGCGCACACCTTCGAGGTGAGAGCCTGGCTCATGCCGCCCGGGCCTTGAGCAGTACCTCGATGATCTGCGCCTGGGTCTGCGGATCGAGATCCGGATAGATCGGCAGGCACAGTACCTCGCGGGACACTTTGTAGGCGTTCTCCAACTGAGAAAGATCCGAACTGGGCAGGCCGCGGTACATCGGAAATTCGCATATCAGCGGGTAGAAGTACCGGCGCACGAGAATGTTTTCTGCGCGGTAGCGGTCATACAGCTCGTCCCGGCTCACCCCAAAGTGCTCGCCATCGACCAGGATCGGACAATAGGCATAGTTCCAGTCCAGCCCCGGCGGTTGCTCCAGGAGACTGATGCCAGGTATGCCTTCCAGCGCGCTGCGATAATACTCAAACACCTTTTTTCGACGGCTGAGGGCCTCATCGATGTAGCGCAACTGCAGCACGCCGAATGCAGCCTGCAGCTCGTTCATCTTCCCATTGATGCCAGGAGCCATGACCGTGACTTCGTCGGCAAAACCGAAATTCTTCAGGTAATCGATGCGTTTCTTGATTTTTTCATCACGACAGATGATGGCGCCGCCTTCGAAAGTATTGAATACCTTCGTGGCGTGGAAGCTGAGGATCGACAGGTCGCCGTTGTTGAGAACGCTTTCGCCGTTGTGTCGGACCCCGAAGGCATGTGCGGCGTCATAGATAACCTTGAGTCCATAGGTGTCAGCAACGGCCTGGATGCCCTCGACATCACAGGGAACACCATAGCAATGGACCGGAAGAATCGCCGAAGTCGCCGGGGTGATGGCTTCGGCGATACGTCGTGGATCAAGGTTCTTGGTGACGGGATCAATGTCCACGAACACCGGTTTGAGGTTGTTCCACAGCAGCGAGTGGGAAGTAGCCACGAACGAATAAGGTGTCGTGATGACTTCGCCAGTAATGCGCAAGGCCTGGAGGGCTGTCACCAGGGCCAGGGTACCGTTGGAAAACAGCGAAATATGCTGGACGCCGAGGTATTCGGCCAACTCCTTTTCCAGCTGCTCATGGAAGGGGCCGCCATTGGTCAGACGCTTACTGTCCCAGATTTGCTGCAGGTAAGGCGTGAACTCTTCCAGAGGAGGTAGCAGCGGGCTGGTAACGGTAATGGAATCGGCCATGGGTACACTACTCGGGTGACTGAAAAATGGCACACGGCTGGGGAATCCCTCTGACGCGGCGTTGCATCGCGGTCTATATCGGCGGGCTGCAACGCCATGAAACCGACAGCTGACTCTTGATGTGGGGATACTCCAGCAAAAAATCGGCCAACTCCCTACGGGCCCGATAAGTCGGGGCCACTTAAGGTGTGTTCATCGTGGCGAGGGAGTGGCCGCCGCGTCTCCGACGCTGCGCTGTCGCGCAGGGAACTCACGCGACGTCCACGAGATATCGGTTTTTTGATCGTTCCCACTCGCAGCGAAGGAATGTATCCCGTGACGCTCTGCGTCACCTTCCAGAAGCGGAACGCGGAGCGTCCCTGGCGACATTCCCACGCAGGAGCGTGGGAACGATCGATTCCATACCAGGGAAAAAACGCCCCTGCTACGGCTCAGTCTTGCCCAGCTCATACTCACGCAGCTTGTTGGCAATGGTCGTATGGGAAACCCCCAGCCGCTTGCCCAACTGCCGGCTGCTGGGGTGATCGGAATACAAGCGCTCCAGCACTGCCTTTTCGAAGCGTCCGACGATGTCGTCCAGGCTACCGTCGAGGGAAAAGTCGCCAAGGGGCTGACGCACGCCGTAGTCCGGCAGGCGAATATGCTCGGCTTTCACCGTCCCGCCGTCGCACAGGGAAACGGCCTGGAACAGTACGTTTTCCAATTGCCGGACGTTGCCCGGCCAGTGGTAGTGACTCAGACGCTCCATCGCCGCCGGCGCCAGCCTGGGCAGCGCACAGCCGATCTGGCGGCTGGCCTGGTCGAGGAAATGCTCCACCAGCGGCGCCAGGCCATCGAGGCATTCGCGCAGCGGCGGGATGTGCAAGGAAAGGACGTTCAAGCGGTGGTACAAGTCCTGACGGAATTCTCCCCGGGCACAGAGTTCGGACAAGTCCACCTGGGTAGCGCAGATCACCCGGACGTCCAGGTACACCTCTTCATCGCTGCCTACGCGACGGAAGCAGCCGTCCTGCAGAAAGCGCAGCAGTTTCACTTGCAGGCGCGGGCTCATCTCCCCGACGCCATCGA
Organism: Pseudomonas sp. FP2300; assembly: GCF_030687595.1. Classification (NCBI taxonomy): domain Bacteria; kingdom Pseudomonadati; phylum Pseudomonadota; class Gammaproteobacteria; order Pseudomonadales; family Pseudomonadaceae; genus Pseudomonas; species Pseudomonas sp. FP2300. The sequence continues at coordinate 1,759,867 of NZ_CP117440.1, read as the reverse complement.
GGAACAACGTTCCCCCGGCAGTCAGTTCCAGCAGGCCAAGCTTGCCTTCGGCCCGGGCACCTTCGAAAGCACCGGGGCCGTAGCCGAACAGTTCGGTCTCGGCCATGGACTCCGGCAACCCGGCACAGTTGAGCGCCATCAATGGCGATTGCCCGCGCGGACTGGCCAGGTGACAGGCGCGTGCCAGCAATTCCTTACCGGTGCCGGTTTCGCCTTCTATCAACAGCGGCGCGTCCAGCGGTGCCATACGCCGGGCCTCACGCACTACCGCCGCCATCACCTTGGAACTCTGGAAAATACTGTCGAAGCCGCGAAGCTCCTGTTTGCGCACGTTATAGATTCGCTCGCCGACCCGGTCGGCCCGGTGCAACGTCAGTACCGCGCCGGCCATGGCCTCGCTGTCGTCGTGCTCCGATTGCAACGGGGCGATGTCGGCCAGGAACACATCGCCCTTGACCTTGACCCGCAGCCCGTTGATCCGCGACTGGTTGGCGCGCACCAGTTCAGGCAAATCGAAATCCTCGGCGTAGCGGGACAGTGGAATCCCGGGCACCTCATCCACCCGCACCCCGAGCAACTGCGCCGCCGCCCGGTTGGCCGCGACGATGGAGCCGCCCATGTCGATGGACAGCACCGGAAACTCCAAGGCACCGAGCAGGGCATTGAGCTCCATGTGCCGACGCTCGCTAGGCATTAATCCTACGCGCTTGACGCCAAATACCCCGGCGATGCCTTCGAATTTCGGACGTAGCGCCTGGAACTGAATGTTGATCAGGTTCGGGCAATGCAGGTAGATCGCGTTGCCATGCTCACCCCCGACCTCGCCCCGGGCAACGTTGATGCCGTACTCCACCAGCAGGTTGAGGATGTCTCGCAGGATGCCGATGCGGTTTTGGCAATGGACTTTGATGCGCATGAAAAGGCCCGATATCGATGTGTATGCAAGCATGGGGAGGAGGTTGCTGCGCAGCCAGCGCAAGCAAGCTTCCTCGCCACAAGGTTTTCTGCATGGCAGCGCAAATAAACGTCAAGATTATGTGACAGCTGTAGGCCATTTCCCAGCTGAAAATCTCGACAACACTGGAGTACCGCCCAATACGTAACGAAAACTTTACGAATTCATGCCTTTATCGCAATCCATCCCTTCGTCTGCCTGCTGCACACATCCCTGCTTCGAGTTATCTCTAATGCATCGCTGGACATAAAAACAAACAGCCTTCCCCCCTGAGGGAAATCAGCAGGAGAGCAGCATGAAGCAGACGCAGTACGTGGCCCGCGAGCCCGATGCGCAAGGTTTTATCCACTACCCCGCCGAAGAACATGCGGTGTGGAACACGCTGATCACCCGCCAGCTGAAAGTCATCGAAGGCCGCGCGTGCCAGGAATACCTGGACGGCATCGACAAGCTTGGCCTGCCCCACGACCGTATCCCGCAACTGGGCGAAATCAACAAGGTGCTAGGCGAGACCACGGGTTGGCAAGTCGCCCGGGTGCCGGCCTTGATCCCCTTCCAGACCTTCTTCGAACTGCTCGCCAGCAAGCAGTTTCCGGTAGCGACCTTTATTCGTACCCGCGAAGAACTGGACTACCTGCAAGAACCTGACATTTTCCACGAGATTTTTGGCCACTGTCCGCTGTTGACCAACCCCTGGTTTGCCGAATTCACCCACACCTACGGCAAACTCGGCCTACAGGCCTCCAAGGAAGAACGCGTCTATCTGGCGCGCCTGTATTGGATGACCATCGAGTTCGGCCTGGTGGAGACCCCGCAGGGCCGGCGCATCTACGGTGGCGGCATCCTGTCTTCGCCCAAGGAAACCGTTTACTGCCTGTCGGACGAGCCTGAACACCAGCCTTTTGATCCGTTGGAAGCGATGCGCACGCCGTATCGCATCGACATCCTGCAACCGGTGTATTTCGTGCTGCCCGAGCTCAAGCGCCTGTTCGACCTGGCCCACGAAGACATCATGGGCATGGTCAAGCGCGGTCGGGAACTGGGCTTGCACGCCCCGAAATTCCCACCCAAGGCAGCGTGAACCGCGTCTTTTAATCTCAATTGAGTCTGTTGCACAACGCGGCTTTGCTTTAGCGTGGGTGCATCGACGTTTTTCAAATATTCGATCCAGGAACACACCATGAACACTCTGAACCAAGCCCATTGCGAAGCCTGCCGCGCCGATGCCCCGCAAGTCAGCGACGAAGAACTGCCGGCGCTGATCAAGCAGATCCCCGACTGGAACATCGAAGTGCGCGACGGCGTGATGCAGCTGGAAAAAGTTTTCCTGTTCAAAAACTTCAAGCACGCCCTGGCCTTCACCAACGCCGTCGGTGAAATCTCGGAGGCCGAAGGCCACCACCCAGGCCTGCTCACCGAATGGGGCAAAGTCACCGTGACCTGGTGGAGCCACTCCATCAAGGGTCTGCACCGCAACGACTTCATCATGGCCGCCCGCACCGATGACGTGGCCAAGACCGCCGAGGGCCGCAAGTAATGCATTTCGATGCCATCGGCCGGGTACCCGGCGACCCGATCCTCGGCCTGATGGAGGCCTACGGCGCGGACAGCAATCCGAGCAAGTTCGACCTGGGCGTGGGTGTCTACAAGGACGCCCAGGGCCTGACGCCGATTCTTCAATCCGTGAAGCAGGCCGAACAATGGCTGGTGGATCGCCAGACCACCAAGACCTACATCGGCGGCCATGGCGACCCCGCGTTCGGCCAGTTGATCAATGAACTGGTGCTGGGCACCGACTCGCCGCTGATCAGCGCAAAGCGCGCTGGCGCCACCCAGACACCGGGCGGCACTGGTGCCCTGCGCCTGAGTGCCGACTTCATCGCCCAATGCCTGCCTGGCCGTGGCGTCTGGCTGAGCAATCCGACCTGGCCGATCCACGAAACCATCTTCGCCGCGGCTGGCGTCAAGGCCAGTCATTACCCTTATGTGGGCGCCGACAACCGCTTGGATTTCGAGGCGATGCTGGCGACCCTGAACCAAGCGCCCAAAGGCGATGTGGTGCTGCTGCATGCCTGCTGCCACAACCCCACCGGCTTTGACCTGTCCCATGAGCAATGGCGCCAGGTGTTGGAAGTGGTACGCAGCCGCGACCTGCTGCCGCTGATCGATTTCGCTTACCAGGGCTTCGGCGATGGGCTGGAGCAGGACGCCTGGGCAGTTCGGCTGTTTGCCGATGCGCTGCCGGAAGTGCTGGTCACCAGTTCCTGTTCGAAGAATTTCGGCCTGTACCGCGACCGCACCGGTGCGTTGATCGTCTGCGCCCGGGACGGTGAAAAACTGCTGGACGTGCGCAGCCAACTGGCCAACATCGCCCGTAACCTGTGGTCGACGCCGCCGGACCATGGAGCGGCTGTGGTGGCGACCATCCTCGGCAATCCGGAACTCAAAAGCCTGTGGGCCGATGAAGTCCAGGCCATGCGCCTGCGCATCGCGCAATTGCGCAGCGGCTTGCTGGAGGCCCTCGAACCCCATGGCCTGCGCGAGCGCTTCGCCCATATCGGCGTGCAACGCGGGATGTTCTCCTACACCGGCCTGACGCCGGAACAGGTCAAGCACCTGCGCGAACGCCACAGCGTCTATATGGTTGGCACCGGCCGGGCCAACGTCGCCGGCATCGACGCCACGCGCCTGGACCTGCTGGCCGAGGCGATTGCGGACGCGTGTAAATAACGCCACCGTCGGCTGTTGATTTTATGGCGAGGGAGCTTGCTCCCGCTCGGCTGCGCAGCAGTCGTAAACTGGCCTGGCGCGGTGTGCTTGGAAGACTGCGTTGTTCCACTTGGGGCGGCTTCGCCGCCCAGCGGGAGCAAGCTCCCTCGCCACAGTGGATCAATCCAGCCTCAAGCAATCCGCTGCCCTTGCGAGGTTACGCGCCCGTCCACTCGCGGACAAACTGCCCGACATCTTCCTGCGGCGCCGTACGCGCTTCTTTCTGCGGCGTGCCGAGGTAGAGGAAGCCAATGACCTCTTCCCCGTCTTCAAGGCCAAGCCCCCTGGCCACATGCGGCGAGTACGCCAGCTCACCGGTACGCCACACGCCACCAATCCCTTGGGCATAAGCCGCCAGCAGGATGCCATGGGCCGCACAGCCGGCCGCCAGCAATTGCTCGGATTTAGGGATCTTGAAATGGTCCTGCAGACGGGCAATCACCACCACGACCAGAGGCGCGCGCAATGGGCCATTGAGGGCCTTTTCCACGATCGCGTCCGGTACCAGCGGGTCACTGAACCGGGCCGCTTCGGCCAGCAGCTCGCCCATGCGATGCCGCGCCTGCCCTTCGACCGTCAGAAAACGCCATGGGCGCAACTGGCCATGATCCGGCGCCCGCATGGCCGCGGCGAACATGAGTTCGCGCTGTTCGGACGTGGGGGCCGGGTCTACCAGGCGCGGGACGGAAACACGGTTGAGCAAAGCGTCGAGAGCCTGCATCGGCCACCTCCTGAAAGAATGTCCGGCTATTCTAGTGGCTGTTTGGCGAGTTCGTTAGTTCAAATTCCGTTGCCACGCGCCCGCGCCCCGCAAGCGCCGCCGGGTGCCGGTTTACATGACGCTTGCCACAGGTAGAATGGCGCCCTTCCCTTTCAGCCTGAGCGGACTTCATGGCGTTGCCGACCCTGCGGATCATTGGTTTCATCATCGGCATCTTCCTGATCACCCTGGCGATCTTCATGGTCGTGCCCATGGCCACCCTGTTGGTCTTCGAGCGCACCCAAGAGCTGCCGTCGTTCCTGTGGTCGAGCATGATCACCTTCGTCGCCGGCCTGGCCCTGGTGCTTCCCGGGCGCCCGGAACACATCCACCTGCGCCCGCGCGACATGTACCTGCTGACCGTCAGCAGTTGGCTGGTGGTATGTATCTTCGCCGCGCTGCCGTTCCTGCTGACCCAACACATCAGCTATACCGACTCGTTTTTCGAAAGCATGTCCGGCATTACCGCCACCGGCGCCACAGTCCTCAGTGGCCTGGACAACATGTCCCCGGGCATCCTGATGTGGCGCTCGCTGCTGCACTGGCTCGGCGGTATCGGCTTCATCGGCATGGCGGTGGCGATCCTGCCCCTGCTGCGTATCGGTGGCATGCGCCTGTTCCAGACCGAATCGTCGGATCGTTCGGAAAAAGTCATGCCCCGCTCCCACATGGTGGCACGGCTGATCGTGGCGTCCTACGTGGGCATCACCATTCTCGGCACCCTGGCGCTCTGGTGGGCCGGGATGAGCCTGTTCGACGCCATCAACCATTCGATGTCGGCGATCTCCACCGGCGGTTTCTCCACTTCGGACCTGTCCCTGGCCAAATGGACCCAGCCAGCCGTGCATTGGGTCGCCATCGTCATCATGATTCTCGGCAGCCTGCCGTTTGCCCTGTACGTCTCGACGCTGCGGGGTAATCGCCGGGCGCTGATCAAGGACCAGCAGGTCCAGGGGCTTATCGGCGTGCTGCTGGTGACCTGGCTGGTGCTCGGCACCTGGTATTGGGCAACCACCGACCTGCATTGGCTGGATGCCCTGCGGCACGTGGCGCTGAACGTGACGTCCATCATCACCACCACCGGCTTCGCCCTGGGCGACTACAGCCTGTGGGGAAACTTTTCGCTGATGCTGTTCTTTTATCTGGGATTCGTCGGCGGTTGTTCAGGCTCGACGGCCGGCGGGATCAAGATCTTCCGCTTCCAGGTCGCCTACATCCTGCTGCGGGCCAACCTTAATCAACTGATCCACCCTCGTGCAGTGATCAAGCAGAAATACAACGGTCATCGCCTCGACGAAGAAATCGTCCGCTCGATCCTCACGTTCTCGTTCTTCTTCGCCATCACCATCTGCGTGATCGCCCTGCTGCTGTCGCTGCTGGGCGTGGAATGGATGACGGCGCTGACCGGCGCGGCCAGTACCGTGTCGGGCGTCGGCCCGGGGCTGGGGGAAACCATCGGGCCGGCGGGCAACTTCGCACCGCTGCCGGACGCAGCCAAGTGGATTCTGTCGGGGGGCATGTTGCTGGGCCGTCTGGAGATCATCACAGTGTTCGTGCTGTGTATCCCGGCGTTCTGGCGTCACTGACCGGTGCAGGCTGGCTCGCCAGGCGTGCCCGGTATTCACCAGGCGTGGTGTCGAACCAACGGCGAAAGGCCCGGAAAAAATTGCTCGGGTCGGCAAACCCCAGCAGGTAGGCGATTTCCAGCAACGTCATGCCCGGCTGCGCCAGGTACTGCTCGGCCAGTTCGCGCCGGGTGTCTTCGAGCAGGTTCTGGAAACTCGTACCCTCCTCTTGCAGGCGCCGCTGCAAGGTGCGCTGCGACAGGTGCAGCGTCTGCGCCACCACGTCACGCTTGGGCTCACCCTGGGGCAACAACCGGCACAACACCTGTCGCGCCTTGTGGGTCACGCGGCTTTCCGAAAAGCGCGCGAGGTACTCACCGGCAAACCGGTCGTGAAGCTGCGCCATGGCTTCGTTGGCCGTCGGCAGTGGCGCCTCCATGTCGGTCGGTTCAAAAATCAGCGCATCATAAGGCGCGCCGAACACCAGTGGCGCGGGGAAGGCTCGGTGATAAGGCCCCAGGTCCAACGGCTCGGCCCCCTGAAACAGCACCTTCACCGGGTGCAGGGTACGCCCGGTCAGCCAACTGCACAGGGCCAGCGCACAGGCCAGGGAGGCTTCGGCACTTTGGCGAGTGGGGGGCAGATGGTCGCCATGCACCGTCAGGATCAGCCCGTAGCCTTCTTCCAAGCGACGAAAACTCAAGTCGGCGCTTTCGGCAATGATCCGCTGGTAACGCACCAGCCGCTGGAAGCCCTCTGCCAGGGTACGACTGGACATCAAGGCATAGCCAACCACATGGAACGAGGCCGGACGCACCACTTTGCCCATGTTCAAGCCAATGGCCGGGTTACCCGACAACTCGACCGCCCGTTGCCAGAGCCGCGTCATCGAGTCTTGGGGGAAACGTGCATCCGGATCGTCCAGGGCCTCGAAGTCCAGCCCCAACTGCTTGAACAGCGCCCGGCAATCGACGCCGTCCATTTCCAATGCCTTGACGATCCCCATCGCCCAGCTTGAAGAAGTCGTTCGTTCGCTCATGACGTTTTTACTTGCATGACGAGCCGCAGGGTACGGCTGGATTGGCGAAGGATAGCAGTGTCTTTCATTACAAAAACAAGGGGTATTTGTAACACAGGACACTAGAGTGGCGCCCATTGTCACTAGCCGCTGTCCATGATCGCTCTAGACTTCAATAAACAACAATGACCACAGAGCTCGCAGTCGTGGAAAACGCCAGACGATTCAATACGTTCACTGAGTTCTACCCGTATTACCTCAGCGAACACAGCAACAGCACCTGCCGACGCCTGCACTTCGTCGGTACTTCCCTGCTCTTTGTGATTCTCGCCGTAGCGCTCGTCGCGGGCACCTGGTGGTGGTTGATCGCCCTGCCCGTCGCTGGCTACGGCTTTGCCTGGGTCGGGCATTTTTTCTTCGAAAAAAACCGGCCTGCCACGTTCCAGCATCCGTTCTACAGCCTGCTTGGCGATTTCGTCATGTACCGCGACATGCTGCTGGGCAAGGTGGCGTTCTAAGCGTTGAATGCCCATGAGCCAAAGGACCCTCGATGAATACGCATGCACGCTTTACCCACATGCAGGACGGCACCCAGGAAGACTGGGCGATCATCGCAGCCGATTTCAGCGCCTACGCGCGACAGTTGCCGGGCCGGGTCCTGGCCCACTTGAAACTGCTGGACGGCGACTTCGGCGGGTTCCCGGTGGATCGCCTGACCCATTCCCTGCAAACCGCCACCCGTGCCTACCGCGACGGGCGCGACGAGGAATACGTGGTCTGCGCCCTGCTTCACGACATCGGTGACACCCTGGGCTCATACAACCACCCGGATATCGCGGCGGCGATCCTCAAGCCATTCGTCAGCGCCGAGAACCTATGGATGGTGGAGAAACACGGGATTTTCCAGGGCTATTACTTCTTCCATCACCTGGGCATGGACCGTCACCTGCGCGAGCAGTTTTGCGAACATCCGCAGTACCAGGCGACGATCGACTTTTGTGCGAAATATGACGCGGCGGCGTTCGATCCGGAGTACGACACACTGCCGTTGAGTTTCTTCGAGCCGATGCTGGAAAGGGTGTTTGCCACGCCGAAGCAATCGATCTACAAGGCGGCGATGGCTGACGACACACCAGCCTGACAGATCCAACAAACCCGTGGCGAGGGAGCTTGCTCCCGCTGGGCTGCGCAGCAGCCCCCAAAAACAGGGCCGCTGCGCGCCCCAGCGGGAGCAAGCTCCCTCGCCACAGGGGTTATATGTTTGCTTGAGACGGTGTCAGGCCGGCCTAGGCAGGTTCGGTCACTTTCAACTCAGCTTTGACCAACGCCTCCCGCGCCTGGGCGTCCGCCAACCGATACAACTCGATCGACCCATCCCAATGCTCGATCAACGCCGTGCACGACTCGACCCAATCACCGCAATTGAGATACTCCACCTCCCCCACCTTGCGCATCTCGGCATGGTGGATATGCCCACAGACCACGCCGTGCAGTTCGCGCTTTACACACTCGTGGGCGATGGCCTCCTCGAAATCGCTGATGAAGCTGACGGCGGTCTTGACCTTATGCTTGAGGTACGCCGACAACGACCAGTAACCGTAGCCGTAACGGGCCCGCCAATGGTTGAGCCAGCGGTTCAGCGTGAGGGTGAACTCGTAGGCCGAATCGCCGAGGAACGCCAGCCAACGGTGGTAGCGGGTGATGACATCGAACTGATCGCCATGGATCACCAACAGGTGCCGACCATCGGCGGTGACGTGCACCGCTTCGTCCACCAACTGGATATTGCCCAGGATCAGCTTCGAATAGCGCCGCAGGAACTCGTCATGATTGCCGGTGACGTAGATCACTTCGGTGCCGCGCTTGCTCATGGTCAGCAAGCGGCGAATGACGTTGGTGTGGGCCTGGGGCCAATACATGCCACCGCGCAGTTTCCAGCCATCGATGATGTCTCCTACCAAGTAGATCTTGTCGGCGTGGTAACCCTTGAGGAACTGCGACAAGTGCTCGGCCTGGCAATCGCGGGTGCCCAGGTGCACATCGGAAATCCACAGGGTGCGAACACGCTGTTTGCGGCTGGGTCTGGCGAGCTCGGCGCTGGTCATTGGGCAACCCTCTGATCGTTTTTGCCACTGTGCACGCCAGCGGTTAATGGCCCATGACAAACACAAGTCCATTGCATGACAGCGCCGGGCGTTGCGCCCTCAGTGTATGCTGGCGGCCTGACACGGGAGACCGCGATGAGACCGATCCTCACGCTACGCCACTACAGCCACGACTTGATCGTCCACAGCCATGACCACGCCCAATTGGTGTTCGGGTTGTCTGGCGCACTGGATTTCGAGGTCGAAGGCCAGGGCAGCCAGGTGGTGCAACAAAGCTTCGTGGTGATACCGGCCGGTGCGCATCACGCCTGTGGCAGCCCCCATGGCAGTCGTTGCCTGGTGCTGGATGTGCCCAGTGATGATTGGGTCGGGCAATGCCTGGGGGATCACGCCGACTCCAGCCGCCGCTTGCTCGACGACACCGCGCGCCTGCCCCTGGATGCGGGGCAAAGCCAGTTGGTCACCTGGTTGGCCGGCAGCCCGGTGGACGACCCGGTGATCGCCCAGCAAGGCGCGGTGCTGCTGCTGGCGAGTCTCAATGGTGCTCGCCAGGAAACCCTCGGTGGCCGGCGCCTGCCTTATGCCGCACTCAACGCCCATATCGACCGGTACGCGGCCTATCCGCTGCAAGTGGCGGACCTGGCGCAGGTCGCCGGTCTCTCCAGCGCCCGCCTGCATGCGCGCTTCGTCGCCGAGTGCGGGCAAACCCCGATGGATTACATCCGCAGCCGCCGCTTGCACAAGGCCGTGGCGTTGTTGCGTGATTCGCAATTGCCCATCGGCGAGATCGGCCAACGGGTCGGCTACAGCTCCCAGAGTGCCTTCGCCGCAGCGGTACTGCGCGAATTCGGCGTCTCGCCGGGCAAGCTGCGGCGTCAGCGCTAGATTCGCGCTAAAAATCGCTAGGATCGCGACAGACAGAAGCGCTCGGCAACAGGTTCAATACCCTGACGCTCAACCGTTGGACAAGGATTGAAATGACGCCCCGTACTGCCCTCGGCGCCCTGCATATTGGCGCACTCATGTTTGGCCTGACCGGTGTATTCGGCAAACTCGCCGCAGCTTCGCCGGCGGTCATCGTGTTCGGTCGCGCCGTCTTCGCCGTACTCGCCCTGACGATATTTGCCCGGTTTGCCAGCAGCAGCCGCTGGCAAAAACTGCGGGCACAGGATGGCCGGCGGTTGCTGCTCGGGGGGCTGTTGCTGGCCGGGCACTGGGTGAGTTTCTTCATTGCCGTGAAGGTTGCCGGCGTGGCGATCGCCACGTTGGGGTTCGCCAGTTTCCCGGCCTTCACGGTATTGCTCGAGGGGCTGATTTTCCGCGAGCGGATTCGCGCCAATGAAATCTGGCTGGTGGTGCTGGTGAGCATTGGCCTGGTGTTGGTCACGCCGAACTTCGACCTGGCCAGCGGCGCCACCACCGGTTTGCTGTGGGCCGTGGCCTCGGGGTTGCTGTTTTCCCTGTTGTCATTGACCAACCGCGCCGGCTCGGCGCATGTGCCGCCCGTACAGGCCGCGCTGTGCCAGAACGTGGTGGTCGGGTTGTGCCTGTTGCCAATGGCCGCGCCACAATTGAGCGACGTGCGCCCCATCGACTGGTTGTGGATCGGCTTGCTCGGCGTGTTCTGCACTGGCCTGGCCCACAGCCTGTTCGTCGCCAGCCTGGCGGTGATCAAGGCCCGCACAGCGGCGGTAGTCTTCGCCATGGAGCCGGTCTACGGCATCGCCATGGCCTGGTGGCTGTTCGATGAAAACCCGACACTGCGCATGCTGCTGGGCGGCGTGGTGATCATCGCGGCCATCGTGATCTCAAGCCAACTGGGCGGTTCGAAGAAACCGGGGGTTGGCGCTCAAGCCGCGTCTCACTGAACCCGATCGTTGTGGCCCAGGTCCCGCGCCGGGTCGATTTGGTCGCGGACCCGCTGCTTGAGGACCTTGGCTTCGGGAAAACCGCCATCGGCCTTGCGCTCCCAGATCTGCGTGCCGTCGCAACTGATGTGGAACACACCACCAGTACCCGGCACCAGGGACACTTTGCCCAAGTCATCGGCGAAGGTGCTGAGCAGTTCCTGGGCCAGCCAGGCGGCGCGCAACAGCCATTGGCACTGGGTGCAATACGTGATGACGACTTCCGGTTTGTGTTCGGTCATTGCGGGTGAACTCCTGGGTTCGAAGGCGTCGTTATAATACCTGCCTTTGATCGCCCGCCCCCGAGATTGACGATGCGCCGCCTGCTGCCCCTCCTGCTTCTGCTGCTGTTGCCCTTTTTCGTCCAGGCCGTCGAAACGCCACGCCCGAAAATCGGCCTGGTGCTGTCCGGTGGCGCGGCGCGGGGACTGGCCCACATCGGTGTGCTCAAGGCCCTGGAAGAGCAAGGCATCAAGATCGATGCCATTGCCGGTACCAGCATGGGCGCGGTGATCGGCGGGTTGTATGCCTCGGGCTACAAGATCGACGAACTGGAAAAACTCGCCCTGGGCATCGACTGGCAACAGGCGTTGTCCGACGCCCCACCGCGCAAGGACGTGCCCTTCCGGCGCAAACAGGATGACCGCGACTTCCTGGTCAAACAGAAACTGAGCTTTCGCGACGACGGCAGCCTTGGCCTGCCCTTGGGGGTCATCCAGGGCCAGAACCTGGCCTTGCTGCTCGAAAGCCTGCTGGCCCACGCCAGCGACACCCGGGACTTCGACAAACTGCCGATCCCTTTCCGTGCAGTTGCCACCGACATCGCCAGCGGCGAAAAAGTGGTGTTCCGCAAAGGCCACCTGCCCAAGGTCATCCGCGCCAGCATGTCCATCCCGGCGGTGTTCGCCCCGGTGGAACTGGACGGCCGGCTGCTGGTGGACGGCGGCATGACCGACAACATCCCGCTGGATGTGGCCCGGGAAATGGGCGTGGACGTGGCCATCGTGGTCGATATCGGTACGCCCCTGCGCAACCGCAAGCAACTGGTCACGGTGGTCGACGTGTTGAACCAGTCGACCACCTTGATGACCCGGCGCAACTCTGAAGAGCAACTGGCAACCCTGAAAAAAGACGACGTCCTGATCCAGCCGGCCCTGGCAAGCTTCGGCTCCACTGACTTCGGCCGGGCCCGGGAGATGATCGACGCCGGCTACCGCGCCACCCGGATACTCGAGGCGCGCCTGGCCCCTCTACGCCCTTCCGAAGCGCCCGACGCCGAACTCATGGCCGCACGCACCCCAAGCGAACGCACGCCGGTCATCACCGCCATTCGTGTGGAGAACGATTCGAAAGTCGGCGATGACGTGATCCGCTATTACATTCGCCAGCAGATTGGCGAGCCGCTGGACCTGGGGCGCCTGCAGACCGACATGGGCACGCTCTACGGCCTGGATTATTTCGAACAGGTGCAATACCGCGTGGTCCGCAAGGGCCCGGACCACACACTGGTCATCAGCGCCCGGGGCCGACGCACCGGCACCGACTACCTGCGGCTGGGGCTGAGCCTGTCGGACGACATGCGCGGCGACAGCGCGTTCAACCTGGGGGCCAGCTATCGGGTCAACGGTATCAACCGCCTGGGCGCCGAATGGCTGACCCGGGCGCAGATCGGCGACAGGCAGGAGTTGTACAGCGAGTTCTACCAGCCGTTGGATGTCGGCTCGCGCTACTTCATCGCCCCTTATGGGCAGTTTGAATCGCGAAACGTGGAATCCATCCTGGACAACGATCCGGTGGCCCAGTATCGCGTCGAACGCTATGGCTTCGGCCTGAACGTCGGCCGACAGATCGGCAACAGCGGCGAAATCCGCCTGGGTGTCGGCCAGGCCTGGGGCAAGGCGGATGTGCGCATTGGCGATCACGACCAGCCCAGCGAAAACTTCAATGAAGGCTTCTATGACCTCAAGTACTCCTTCGACTCCTTCGACAACGTGTACTTCCCCCATGAAGGGGAGGACATCGGCCTGACCTGGCGCCAATACGAACCGGGGCTGGGTTCCGACCAGCGTTACCGCCAGTGGGAATTCAAACTGGACAAGGCCCTGAGCAGCGGCCCGGACACCTTCATCCTGGGCGGGCGCTACGGCCGGACAATGGACACCGCGGAGGTCGTGACATCCAGCTTTGTACTCGGCGGCGCACGGCAACTGTCGGGCTTTCGCGAAGACGGGGTCTCCGGGCAGAACATCAGCCTGATGCGCGCCGTGTATTACCGCCGGCTCACACCGCGGGCCTACCTGCCGCTGGACTTGCCGCTGTACATCGGCGGCTCATTGGAACGCGGCAGGGCCTGGAACAACGACAACGAATTCGACAGCGGCTACATCAACGCCGCCAGTATTTTCCTGGGGTTCGATACACCGCTGGGGCCCCTGAATTTCAGCTATGGCTTTAACGACGATGATGAACAGGCGGTTTATCTGAACCTGGGGCAGACGTTCTGATAGCGATGCGGTATTGGATTATCCGCCGCCGATCCATTGTGGGAGCGAGCCTGCTCGCGATAGCGTCGGCACATTCAATATCGAACAAGCTGCCCCACCGCAATCGCGAGCAGGCTTGCTCCTACACGGGCTCGCTGGGGTTCACCAATCCGAAGTTCAGCGAATCCCGGCCAATAGCACTCGCGCAGTCTGCTTCAAAGGTTCGTCCCCCTCTTCGAGCAGTTCTTCAAGCAGGGAGACGGCGGTCTTCAGGTCCCCATCATCGATGCAATTCTGCGCCTGCTCCAGCTTGAGCGAGTGTTCCGGAGCCTGGGGTTCGAGGGGCATGGCGTCCAGGGAAACAGGTTCAAGGGTCAGCGGCTCAAGCTCCAGCGACTGCTCCTCATCGGCAAAACCGTCGAGAAAGGCATCGTCCAATGACTCGGTTTCCAGCGGCGCTTCCCATTGCAAGTCCGGTTCGTCGAAGCCTGAAAGCGACAAACCATCGGCGGCAAGGGGAGAATCAGCGTCTTTTCTGACAGTGTTGTCCTGGGCATCGGCCAGGTCCCAACTGGTTTCCATGGACAGTGCATCCAGGTCCAACTCGAATTCGTCACTGGGCACCGGCTCACGTTCGGGAGCAGATGCAGGAACCGGTACCTGAGGTTGCGCCGATGCCACTGTCGGTGCAGCGATCGCGGCAACCTTGGGGTAACGCCCACGGATTTCCGCCAACATCCCGGCATCGATACCCTGTGCCAGTAGATGATGTTCCTGGGCCTGGAAACCGATGACATCGCCCTGCTTGCCCAGTACCTCCAGCAACTTGAGACCCAGGTCGGTGCGTTCCGGCTCCGCCAGCAACGCGGCGCGCAACAGCCCCGCGGCTTCGGCGAAACGACCGTAGGTCAGGTAAATCCCGACGCCCTCCAGCACATCACCCAAGGGCGCATCCCCATTATTGAACGATGCCGCGGGCTCGGACGGCTCCGTATCGGGAATTGATGCAAAGGTTTCGTCGCCCTCCGCCAGCATCGGCTCGGGACGCCCGCTTATCGGCTCCAACTCGGCCTGCTGCTGCCGGCGCCGAACCACCAGCAACAGCGCCAGCAACCCCAACAGGCCCACCAACCCCGCCACCCATGACCAATTGATGCCCTCTGGCTCGACAACCGGCTCTGTAGCGGGCTGTGCGTCCGGTGCCGGTTCCGATGCAGGGAGCTGCGGCTGCGGTTGCGCCGCTGCAACGGGGGCTGGCGCCACTTCGGCCAACCGGGTCTGCAATTCGCTGATCTGCTTGCGCTGGCCAGCGATTTCCTCATCCTGGGCCTGGAGCCGGGTCTGCAGTTCCTCGATGGTTTTCTGTTGCTGCTGGTTTTGCAGCACGCTGGCGGCCAGTTGTTCATCGGACGCAACGGATGCCTGGCCGGCGCTGGTTGCAGCAGACGTCGGCAGCACGGCTGAGTCAGGCAATAACAAGCGCTGGCCGATGGAAAGCCGGTCGCTGCCGGGGTTCAAGGCCTGGATGCCCTGCATCAGTTCATTGACCGACGCATTGCTACCGGCATCATGCAGGCGCTTGGCGATGATCCAGGGGTTGTCTCCCGGCACCACCGTGTAGCGCTTGCCCTGTAGCGCCGGGGGCGGCTTGATCGCCGGCATCGCGGGCTGCGGGGCCTCGGCAGGTTCGTCGCGGGCCGGCACGATACCCGGTGTGCCCGGCGGGTCGATCAGTACGGTGTATTCGCGCAACAGGCGCCCGTTGGGCTGATTGAGCTGCACCAGGAAATTGAGAAACGGTTCCTCCACCGGTTTGCTGGAAGTCACCCGAATGAAGCTGCGCTCCCCGCGCAATACCGGGGTGAAGCGCAAGTTATTGAGAAAGAACACCCGCTCCACACCCGCACGACTGAAATCGTCCGGGCTCGCCAGGCTGGCCGACAGATCGCCCTCGCCGATCCCAGCCACATCGACCAAGGCGATATCGGCGCGCAACGGCTGGTTCAGGGCAGAATGGAGCGTGATCTCGCCAAGCCCCAGCGCTGACGCCAAGGCCGAATACCCCAGGGCACCCACGACGACCGACACGTTGACCCAACTGCGCAACGTGGACTGCAAACTTTCAAGCATGGGCATCCCTTTCGATTACCAGAACCAACCTCGGCGTAAACGCCCCCAATAGGAACGCTTACTACTGGTTATAGTTCGCTAACCGGCGAATCTCAAAAGTCTGACGCCAGGGATCTGCCTCAGGATTTTTCCAGGTTGGCCAGGATCGTACCGTGGACCCGCATGCACACGCGCATGTCCGCCTCGTCGACACCCTCGAACAACTCACGACGCAATTGCGTGGCGATGGTTTCGATTTGTTCGATCAACGGTAGGGCCGGTGCGCACAGCACGATTTTCTTGGCCCGGCGATCCTCGGCCACGGCCTGGCGCTGCACCAGCCCCTGGGTTTCCAGGCTGTCGAGCAACCGGGCCAGGGTCGGCCCCTCGACGGCGACACTCTGGGCCAGTTCACGTTGGGTCGGTGCCTGTTCGAAACGGGCCAGGTGCAGCAGCACCAGCCAACGCGCCTGGGACAAGCCCAACCCGGCCAGGCGACGGTCCAGTTCGGCACGCCAGCCGCGAGACATTTGCGCCAACTGCATGCCAAAACGGTGTTGATCGGTTAACGGCATAAAAAACTCATCAGATCTGAAATAGAGAAAAACTAATTATTAGTCAGCTAAGCATGAGCTTTGGATTCAAGCAAGGTTCGCCTTGCACTGAATCGTTAAAGGAACGCAACTGACTGATCAGACTTCAAATTCCGACTGCAACGCAGCCCTGACGCAGTACAGCACGCCTTCGGGAACTCGTCCGACAAACAATGCAGCGACTTCAGACACTGGCGGTAACTCGCCTTCGCCATCCAGGAACGCGTCCTGTACCTCTCCCATCAGCTCTTCGGGCAGATCCAGTGCCTGTTCCAGGGATAACTGCTGTTTGCCGATGGCCTCGGCCAGCATCGTGTAGACGTTCTTTTCCGAGCACTGCAATTGCCCGGCGATCTGCAACGGCGTCATGCCGGCGCGAGCCAGGGTGATGAGTTCGTGGCGTACATCGGCCACCGCTTTCGGTGCTTCGGCCTCGCCGCCCAGTACCTGGAGGAAGGCCTCGCCATAGCGTTCCAGTTTGCGCGCGCCGACGCCACTGACCCGGGCCATTTCCGCCAGGGAGGTGGGCTGGCTGCGGAGCATTTCCAGCAGCGTCGAGTCGGGGAAGATGACGTACGGCGGCACGCCGTGTTCTTCGGCCAGCTTGCGACGCAAGGCGCGCAAGGCTTCCCATTGATCGCGCTCTTCGCCGCGCACCAGTTGGCTGGCCTGGCTCTTGCTGCTCTTGATCGCCGTTGCCGGCTTGAGGTCGCGGCGCAGTTCGAGGGTGACCTCACCCTTGAGCAAAGGTCGGCAGGTTTCAGACAAACGCAGGCCGCCGTAGCCTTCCAGGTCGATGTCGGCCAGGCCGCGGGCCACGAGTTGTCGGAACAATGAACGCCATTCACTCTCGGTGCGGGCCTTGCCCACCCCGAATACCGAAAGGTGCTGATGACCGAAGTTGCGGATCTTCTCGTTGTCCTTGCCCAGCAACACGTCCACCAGATGCCCCACGCCATAGCGCTGGCCAGTGCGGAAAATCGCCGACAGGGCCTGGCGGGCCGGCTCGGTGGCGTCCCAGGTTTCCACGCCATCGACGCAGTTGTCGCAATGACCGCACGGCTGAGGCATGTCTTCATCGAAATAGGCCAGCAGGGTCTGGCGACGGCAGCGGGTTTCTTCGCACAGCGAGAGCATGGCGTCGAGCTTGTGCTGTTCCAGGCGCTTGTGGCGCTCATCGCCTTCGGAGTTCTGCAGCATCTGCTTGAGCATCACCACGTCTTGCAGGCCGTAGGCCATCCAGGCGTCGGCCGGCAAGCCATCACGGCCGGCCCGCCCGGTTTCCTGGTAATACGCCTCGAGGGACTTGGGCAGGTCCAGGTGCGCGACAAAGCGCACGTTGGGCTTGTCGATACCCATGCCGAACGCAATGGTGGCCACCATGATCAGGCCTTCCTCGTTGAGGAAGCGCTTCTGGTGATAGGCCCGCAGGTCGTTGGGCAGGCCCGCGTGATATGGCAACGCCGGGAACCCCTGCTCACACAGAAACGCGGCCACTTCATCGACTTTTTTGCGCGACAGGCAATAGACAATGCCTGCATCGCTACGGCGCTCGGCGAGGAACGCCAGCAACTGCTTGCGCGGCTGCTCCTTGGGCACGATGCGGTAGAAAATATTGGGACGGTCGAAGCTCGACAGGAACCGCTCGGCATCCTGCAAGTGCAGGCGCTCGACGATTTCTTCGCGGGTGCGCTTGTCGGCGGTGGCGGTCAGGGCGATGCGCGGCACGTCGGGGAACAGTTCCGCCAGTTGCCCCAGTTGCAGGTATTCACGGCGGAAATCATGGCCCCACTGGGACACGCAGTGGGCTTCGTCGATGGCGAACAGGGCGATCTCCAGGCTCTGCAGGAACGCCAGCATGCGCGGCTGCACCAGGCGTTCCGGGGCCAGGTACAACATCTTCACTTCGCCGCGCTTGATGCGCGTCGCCAGGTCCCGCTGTTGCTCGGCGCTGAGGGTGGAGTTCAGCGAAGCGGCGGCGACACCCAGCTCCTCGAGGGTCGCGACCTGGTCGTCCATCAGCGCGATCAGCGGCGAGACCACCACCGCCAGGCCGTTGCGCAGCAGCGCCGGCACCTGGAAGCACAAGGACTTGCCGCCGCCGGTGGGCATCAGCACCAGGGCATCACCACCGCTGGCCACGCGCTCAATAATGGCACCCTGGCGGCCACGGAAACTGTCGTAGCCGAAGATGTCCTTGAGGACGCGTTGAGCCTGTTCGAGCATAGAAACTCCAAAAATCACCGAAACATCCCTGCAAGGCTGGTTCAGAATCGCAAAAGCTGCACCGGCGAATCGTAAGTGCGCGTTTCAGACCGGCGGACGCCGCAGGGCATCACAAAACGCGGCAGTATACCCGAGGCCTTCGTTGCGAAGGGCGTCGCTGACAAGAGGCTCTTTGGACTTTGAAGATAAGGAAGCCGAACACTGCATGTGTGGCGAGGGGATTTATCCCCGCCGGGCTGCGCAGCAGCCCTCTCGGCTTACTAGGTGGATCGCAAACTCAGGTGGCCATTTTGGGTCTGCTGCGCAGCCCAACGGGGACAAATCCCCTCGCCACAGGGACCGAGTTCAGCCCTTCTTTTTCGGTACGCCCCCCAACCCTGCCCTCATGGGCAAGGCAAATACACCACGCGGCTGGCCTGGGCGCTCAAGAAGGCCTAGAATTCCCGCATTGTTTATTCCCCAAGGTAGCCCGTAATGTCCTTCGCTGAGCAACTGACCCGCCTGCAAGTCTTCCTCGATGCCGATGAGCTGCACGATGAAGCGCTGGACTACGTGGCCGCTCATGGCTACCTGACCGCCCTGTCCATCTGCTCCGAACAGGTGCCGGACCGTGAGTGGATCGACGCCCTGTTCGCCGAAGAGCCGCATTACGCCAGCGAAGCCCAGCGCGCCGAAATCGAATCCACGCTGGTCGGCCTCAAGGCCCACATCGCCCGCCAACTGGCCTCCGACGAAGAATTCGAACTGCCCTGCGAACTGGACCTGGGCGATGACCCGGACGATTCGGAACTGCGTGGCTGGTGCATCGGTTTCATGGAAGGCGTGTTCCTGCGCGAAGCCGCCTGGTTCGAAACCGCCGAAGAGGAAGTCAGCGAAATGCTCCTGCCGATCATGGTCGGTTCCGGCCTGTTCGACGAACAACCGGAGTTCTCCGACATCGCCGCCGATGCGAACCTGATGGACGACATGATCGTCCAGATCCCCGAAGCCCTCACCGCCCTGTACCTGCTGTGCAACGCACCGGACGAAAAACCGGCGATCCTCAAGCCTCGTCACCACTGAGTAACCGGGTGTCCGCGCCCATCGGCAACCGCCCGTTGATCCTGCGTTACGCTCTACTGGCCATCGGCTGGTTGAGCGTGGTGCTGGGGGTCATCGGCATCTTCGTCCCCGTACTGCCCACCACCCCTTTCCTGCTGCTGGCCGCTGCCTGCTTCGCCCGCAGCTCGCCGCGCTTCTACCAATGGCTGGTGGAACATCCCCGCCTCGGCCCGTGGATCCGCGACTACCTCAGCGGCAACGGCATCCCGCTCAAGGGCAAGGTCTACGCCATCGGGCTGATGTGGGCGAGCATCCTCTTTTCCTGCTACCTGGTGCCCTTGCCGTGGGCGCGAGGGTTCATGCTTACCAGTGCGGTGCTGGTGACGGTTTATATCCTCAGGCAGAAGACATTGCGAAAACCCTGAGTATGAGTGCGGCGCATTCCCCTGTGGCGAGGGGATTTATCCCCGCTGGGTTGCAAAGCAACCCCAAAACCAGACGCCGCGCAGCGACAGATGGCCCCTACCGACCGGTTTGCGACTGCTGCGCAGCCGAACGGGGATAAATCCCCTCGCCACAGCAGCCCTCACACCGTGTCCACCTTCAACGAATGGTCATTCAACATGCCGTTAATGATGGTCGCCGTGTCCGCGCCCGCGATCATCCCGTCCGCGCCCGGCGTGACGCCGTAGTGGCTGGCCAGGTTGACGCCGGCCAGGTCGATGGTCTGGTTCGGCGTGGCGCCAGCGGTGGCGCTGACGTCGATGCTGGTCACGAGCGACGCACCGCTACCGGTGACAGAGAAGTGCAGGTAATCGTCCAGTGACGCCGCACTGCCGTTTTCCCCCTGCAACAGTTGGGACAAGTCGAGTTTATCGAGGCCAGGCGTGAAGTCGGTGATCACGTCATGGCCGCTGTTACCCGCTTGCCACTGGAAGGTATCGGCACCGCTGCCGCCAGTCAGGGTGTTGTTGCCCAGGCCGCCGATCAGCAAGTCGTCGCCGCCACCACCATTGAGCACGTCATGGCCCAATCCGCCGTTGATGCGGTTACTGGCGCCGTCGCCGGTGAGGGTGTCATTGAAGTTCGAACCGATCAGGTTTTCGATACCGGTCAGCGTGTCGGTGCCGGCGCCCACGGTGTTCTGCGCCGCCAGCAGGCCCAGGTTGACGGTGACCCCGGCGGTCGCATGAGCATAGCTCGCGGTGTCATTGCCCGTACCGCCATCGAGCAGGTCGTTGCCCGCGCCGCTGTAGAGCAAGTCATTGCCTGCCCCGCCGTGCAAGGTATTGTTGCCCGAACCGGCGCTGAGTATGTCGTTGCCGTCGCCAGCATTGAGGGTGTTGTCACCGCCACCGGCCATCAGCACATCGTCCCCGGCGGTGCCCGTCAGGGTATGGCCGGCCTGGTAACTGATGCCTACCGACGCGCTATCACTGCCGCCATGATTGTCGCTGGCGGTGTAGCTGCCGTGGTAATCCGACGTGCTGTCCTGGGCACCGGCGTAGTTGACGGTCAGGGTCAGTTGATAGTTTTCCGCAGCGTTGGCGTTTCCACCGCCCGCATTGGGGATGTTGGTGACGTGGATCTGGTAGTTGCCATCCGCTGCCGCGGTGAAAGAAGCGCCGTCACTGATCGCGATGAAAGGCCCGCCGTTGAGTGAATACTCCATGGCAATGCGACCGGCCGCCAGGTTGTGGTCCAGGGTGAGGGTTTCACCCTGCTTGAGGCTGATGTTGAGCCGGTCCTCATCGTTGGTGTTGTTACTGGACACCATCCCCAGTGCACCGCTGACCACCAGCGCCGCCGTCATGCTCGCGGTATTGGCGACAAAGGCGCTGCGGCTGAGGTTGATTGACTGCACGTTGTTACCGGTGAAACTGACCGTGCCGGTACTGCCGGTAAAGTCCGCGCCTTTGGCGGCCCAGCCGGTATTGAAGCTGGTGGGCGAAGCGGTGAGCGGATCGCCGTTGGCGTCGCTGTCGTTACCCAGCAGCAGCTCACCCGGGATCACAATGTTGCCCGACAGCACGTTGGTGATGATGTTGTCGTCGACAGCGATCGGTGGGCTGTTGGGCACGACATTGATCACCAGGTTGGAGCTCGCCAGGTCACCGTCATTGTCGCTGACGGTGTAGCCGATGTGCTCGGTGATCAAGGTGCTGGTGGCAGTCTGGGAGGTGTAGCTGAACGCACCGGTATCCAGGTTGACCACCAGGGTACCGTCATGGTCGGTGGCAATGCTCAGTGTATTGGTGACGGTATTGAAAGAGCCGTGGTTGGCCCCGCCACTGGCGCTCAGTCCACCCTGGCCACCGTTGGCCGCCGGGTCGTAGCTGTACGTGGTGCCGTCGACCACCAGGCTTTTGACAAACCCGCCATCGGCGCCGAACGAGCCCCCCTCGCCCAGCAGGTTGCCAGTGACCGGCGCACCTTGCACGGTGTCGGAAAGCACCGAGTTGAGCTGGTTCAGGTCGGTGACCACCACCGCGTTGGTGTTGGTGTGGGCGCTGCCGTCGTAGGCCAGCGGGTCGAGGTGGGCGTTGCTGACGCCACTGCCCAGGCCAATGGCGTAGTTCTTGATGCCGTTGGCGTCGAGGAAGGCTTTCCAGGCGGCCTCGTCTGCCGAGCCGATTTCACCCAAGGTCGGCTTGCCGTCGGAGAAGAAATAGCCGACGTTCTGTGCGCCGGTCAGTTGGCCTGGATTTTCGAACGCAGTCTTGGCCATCGCCACGGCAGCATCATAATTGGTGTCACCGTGCGCGCTCAGCGCCGAGATCAGCGTCTTGGCAGTTGCCACATCCACCCACAGGGTGCTCTGGTCGGTGGCGCTGCCGCTGAAGGTCACGAGCTGGACTTTCACATCGCCCATGTCGTCGTATTTGTCGAGCAAGGCGCTGATCGCCTGTTTCGCCAGGTCCATCCGCGAGAGCCCCGGCACGCCGGAGGCATCTTTCATGCTGCCAGAGACGTCGAGCACGATCAGCAGGTTGGTATCGATCTCCACCGCCGTGACCGAACGCTCGGACGCAACGGCCTTTGGCACGTCATCGACGATGCTGACCACCAGGTTACCGGTGGTGCTGTTGCCCAAGGCGTCCGTGGCCTGATAGGTGAAGCTTTCGCTCAAGGCATTCGGACCATCGTTGGCGTGGGGCGTGGTGCTGGCCGGCGAGGTCAGGGTGTAGGTGTACGACCCATCAGGATGGAGCAGCAACTGGCCGTAGGCGCCCGTGGCGTTGCCCACCAGGGTAAAGGTGACGGCGCCCGTGGCACCGCTGACCGACCCGACCAAGCTGCCACTGGCGGTTTCCCCGGTGGCGCTCGGGTCACTGCCGGTGACGGTGCCAGGGGCCAGGTCCTGGCCATCCTGGGTCAGGTCCAGGGCTTTTTCATAGACGGTAATCTCGTGATCGGTTTCCGCAACGAGGCAGCTGTTGTGCACGTCAATGGTGATGGTCGTGGTGCTTTCATCGCCATCGGCGTCGCGCACGGTATAGGTGAAGACATCGGTCGCACCTGGCGCGCCAACCGCGTCGGGGTTGCTGTGGTAGACGGCGTTGCCGTTGGCGTCCAGGGTCAGGTAGCCGTAGGTGCCATTGATCTGGCTGTTCAGGCCACCGATGGCCGGGTTCGAGGTGTCGTTGCCGGCGCGCACACCAATGACTGCACCGCCGTCGGCACCGAGTACGTCGTTGTCCAGCACATTGCCGCTGACCGTGCCGCCCTCCACCACCGAGGCAACATCGGCATGGGCGTTGGGCACGTCGTCGACGATGTCGATGACGATGGTGCTGGTGACCGTATTGCCCAACGAGTCCGTCGCCTGATAGGTGAAGCTTTCGCTCAACACATTCGGGCCATCGTTGGCGTGAGGCGTGGTGGCGGCTGGCGCCGTCAGGGTGTAGGTGTAGGAACCGTCGGGCTGAAGCGACAGTTGACCGTAGGCTCCGGTGGCGTTGCCCACCAGCGCGAAGGTCACTGCGCCCACGGCGCCGCTGACCGAGCCGACAAGGCTGCCGCTGGCGGTCTCGCTGGTGGCGCTCGGGGCGCTGCCGGTGACGGTGCCGGGGGCCAGGTCCTGGCCGTCCTGGTTCAGGTCGAGGGCTTTTTCGTAGACGCTGATTTCCTGGTCCGATGTGGCGACGAGGCAGCTTTCGTGAACATCGATGGTGATGGTGGTGGTGCTTTCATCGCCGTCGGCGTCACGCACGGTGTAGGTGAAGACATCGGTGGCACCCGGGGCGCTGACGGTGTTCGGGTTGCTGTGGTAGACGGCGTTGCCGTTGGCGTCCAGGGTCAGGTAGCCGTAGGTGCCGTCGATTTGAGTGTTCAAGCCGCCAATCGCCGGGTTCGAGGTGTCGTTGCCGGCGCGCACACCAATCACCATGCCGCCGTCGGCACCGAGTACGTCGTTGTCCAGCACATTGCCGCTGACCGTGCCGCCCTCCAGCACCGAGGCAACATCGGCATGGGCGCTGGGCACGTCGTCGACGATGTCGATGACGATGGTGCTGGTGACGGTATTGCCCAACGAGTCCGTCGCCTGATAGGTGAAGCTTTCGCTCAACACGTTCGGGCCATCGTTGGCGTGAGGCGTGGTGGTGGCTGGCGCAGTCAATGTGTAGGTATAGGAACCGTCGGGCTGAAGCGACAGTTGACCGTAGGCACCGGTGGCGTTGCCCACTAGCGCGAACGTGACTGCGCCCACGGCGCCGCTGACCGAACCGACAAGGCTGCCGCTGGCGGTCTCGCTGGTGGCGCTCGGGGCGCTGCCGGTGACGGTGCCGGGCGCCAGGTCCTGGCCGTCCTGGTTCAGGTCGAGGGCTTTTTCGTAGACGCTGACTTCCTGGTCTGGCGTAGCGACGAGGCAGACATCGTGGACATCGATGGTGATGGTGGTGGTGCTTTCATCGCCGTCGGCGTCGCGCACGGTGTAGGTGAACACATCGGTGGCACCCGGGGCGCTGACGGTGTTCGGGTTGCTGTGGTAGACGGCGTTGCCGTTGGCGTCCAGGGTCAGGTAGCCATAGGTGCCGTTGATCTGGGTGTTCAAGCCGCCAATCGCCGGGGTCGAGGTGTCGTTGCCAGCACGCACGCCAATCACCGCTCCACTCGCGGCCGGCCCGTCGGCACCGCCTTCGTCGTTATTCAGGACGTTGCCACTGACCGTCCCGCCTTCATCCACCGAGGCGGAATCAGCGTGGGCAGTCGGCAGGTCGTCGACGATGTTCACATCCAGATTGCCATTGGCGGTGGTGCCGTTGTCATCAGTGACAACCACGGCAAATTGCTCGCTCAGACTGTTGGCGCTATTGGCGTTGGGATGGGCTTCATTGTCCAGCAGCGTGTAGCTGTAGCTGACCACGCCCGTGGTGGCGTTGTAGCCGGTGATGGTCAGGGTGTTGCCCAGCGCGGTGGTAATCGATTGTGGGAAACCGGCTGCCACACCGCCGGTGACGACGTTGATGCCGCCGACGCTCAGTGTTTGAACACCGTCCAGCGCGGTGACGGTGAAGGTGCCGCTCTGGGTCAGCGCCGAGGTATCCGGGCTGCTGCCGTCGCTGAGGTTTTTCTCCTGGACCGCCAACTCGCCACCCTCGGTGTCGAGGCCAGTGATGATCACCGGGTCGTCGTTGTTGTGCACTTGCAGTACCAGGTTCGCGGTACTGGTGTCGCCATCGGCATCGGTCAGGGTGTAGGTGAAGGTCTCGCTGCCATTGCCGCCACCATGCAAACCTTTGAAATCGGCGTCGGCAGTGTTGAGGGTGTAGGTGTAGGAACCGTCAGCGTTGAGCACCAGGGTGCCGTAAGTGCCGGTGAAGGTGCCGGGCGTGATTGGGCCAGAGGCCACATGATCCGCACCTTGGGTGTCATTGGTCAGCACGCTGCCGGTCAGGGTCAGGTTGGTTTCCGAAGCGGTGCTGGCGTTGCTGTCGTCCACGGCTTTCGGCAGATCGTCAACGATGTTCACGTCGAGGTTGCCGTTGGCGGTGGTGCCGTTGTCGTCGGTGACAACTACGGCAAATTGCTCGCTCAGGCTGTTGGCACCGTTGGCGTTTGGATGGGCTTCATTGTCCAGCAGCGTGTAGCTGTAGCTGACCACGCCCGTGGTGGCGTTGTAGCCGGTGATGGTCAACGTATTGCCGAGTGCGGTGGTAATCGATTGCGGGAAACCGGCTGCCACGCCGCCGGTGACGACGTTGATGCCGCCGACGCTCAAGGTCTGCACACCGTCCAAAGCAGTAATCGTAAAAGTACCGCTTTGCGTCAGGGCCGGCGCATCCGGGCTGCTGCCGTCGCTGAGGTTTTTCTCCTGGACCGTCAGCTCGCCGCCTTCGGTGTCGAGGCCAGTGATGATCACCGGGTCGTCGTTGTTGTGCACTTGCAGTACCAGGTTCGCGGTACTGGTGTCGCCATCGGCATCGGTCAGGGTGTAGGTGAAGGTCTCGCTGCCATTGCCGCCACCATGCAAACCTTTGAAATCGGCGTCGGCAGTGTTGAGGGTGTAGGTGTAGGAACCGTCAGCGTTGAGCACCAGGGTGCCGTAAGTGCCGGTGAAGGTGCCGGGCGTGATTGGGCCAGAGGCCACATGATCCGCACCTTGGGTGTCGTTGGTCAGCACGCTACCGGTCAGGGTCAGGTTGGTTTCCGAAGCGGTGCTGGCGTTGCTGTCGTCCACGGCTTTTGGCAGATCGTCAACGATGTTCACGTCGAGGTTGCCGTTGGCGGTGGTGCCGTTGTCGTCGGTGACAACTACGGCAAATTGCTCGCTCAGGCTGTTGGCACCGTTGGCGTTTGGATGGGCTTCATTGTCCAGCAGCGTGTAGCTGTAGCTGACCACCCCAGTCGCAGCGTTGAAACCGGTGATGGTCAGGGTGTTGCCCAGCGCCGTGGTAATCGATTGTGGGAAACCGGCTGCCACACCGCCGGTGACGACGTTGATGCCGCCGACGCTCAAGGTCTGCACACCGTCCAAAGCAGTAATCGTAAAAGTACCGCTTTGCGTCAGGGCCGGCGCATCCGGGCTGCTGCCGTCGCTGAGGTTTTTTTCCTGGACCGTCAGCTCGCCACCCTCGGTGTCGAGGCCGGTGATGATCACCGGGTCGTCGTTGTTGTGCACTTGCAGTACCAGGTTCGCGGTACTGGTGTCGCCATCGGCATCGGTCAGGGTGTAGGTGAAGGTCTCGCTGCCATTGCCGCCACCATGCAAACCTTTGAAATCGGCGTCGGCAGTGTTGAGGGTGTAGGTGTAGGAACCGTCAGCGTTGAGCACCAGGGTGCCGTAAGTGCCGGTGAAGGTGCCGGGCGTGATTGGGCCAGAGGCCACATGATCCGCACCTTGGGTGTCGTTGGTCAGCACGCTACCGGTCAGGGTCAGGTTGGTTTCCGAGGCGGTGCTGGCGTTGCTGTCGTCCACGGCTTTCGGCAGGTCGTCGACGATGTTCACGTCGAGGTTGCCGTTGGCGGTGGTGCCGTTGTCGTCGGTGACAACGACGGCAAATTGCTCGCTCAGGTTGTTGGCACCGTTGGCGTTTGGATGGGTTTCATTGTCCAGCAGCGTGTAGCTGTAGCTGACCACCCCAGTCGCAGCGTTGAAACCGGTGATGGTCAGGGTGTTGCCCAAAGCGGTGGTAATCGATTGTGGGAAACCGGCTGCCACGCCGCCCGTAACCACATTGATGCCGCCGACGCTCAAGGTCTGCACACCGTCCAACGCCGTCACGGTGAACGTGCCGCTTTGCGTCAGGGACGATGCATCCGGGCTGCTGCCGTCGCTGAGGTTTTTTTCCTGCAGTGATAACTCTCCACCTTCGGCATCGAGGCCCACCAACACCACTGGATCGTCGTTGTTATGCACCTGCAGCACCAGGTTCGCGGTACTGGTGTCGCCATCAGCGTCGGTCAGGGTGTAGGTGAACGTCTCGGTGCCGCTTCCGCCACCGTGCAACGCGACGAATTGCGGGTCGCTGGTGTTCAGGGTGTAGGTGTACGTGCCATTGGGGTTTAGCACCAGAGTGCCGTAGGTACCGGTGAACGTCCCGCCAATGATCGGTCCGCTATCGGGGCCGATGGGGATCCGGTCGGCGCCCTGGTGATCGTTGGTCAATACGTTACCCGTGAGGGTGACGAGGGTTTCCGAGGCTGTGTTGGCGTGGCTGTCGTCGATCGCCTGGGGCACGTCGTCGGTGATGTTGACGTCCAGGGTCCCGGTAGCGGTGTCGCCATCGGAATCGACGGCCACGACCGGGAACTGTTCGGTAATGTTGTTGGCACCGCCACCGGCAGGATGGGTTTCATTGTCCGTCAGGGTGTAGGTGTAGCTGACCACGCCGGTAGTCGGGTTGTAGCCGGTGATGGTCAACGTGTTGCCCAGCGCCGAGGTGATGGTTTGAGGGAAACCTGCGGGCACACCGCCAGCAATCACGCTGATGCCGCCGATGCTCAGGCTGCTCAGCCCATCGGGGGCAGAAACCGTGAAGGTGCCGCTTTGCACCAGTGCACTTGGGTTGCTCGCCGAACCATCGGCCAGATTGGCCTCATTGGTGGTCAGTTCGCCGCCTTCCACGTCCACGCCATCCAAGGTCACGGGGTTGTCTGGTGTTTCGGGGGTGACTGGCGGCACGGTGCTATCGCCGTCGTTATCCGGATCACCGGCCAGGCGCAGTTGCGGAAACTCGGGTATCCCGTTGAACCCGGCCGTGGGGAAGCCAATCTGCGGATCGACCTCGCCACCGACTTCTTCCAACAACACGAAACTGTGCCCGCCGCCCACGCCTCCGGGGTTACCACCCTCGGGGCCCGCGGCCGTGGCTTCGCCGGTCTGGGTCGGGTCGGCACCGGCGGCGATGGCTTGTTGCAGTTTTTGTACGTCGGTCAGTTGCGCGTTACTCGGTGTCAGCGCTTCAGGCGTGTCGACATGGGGCGCGTGGTTGGCAAGCAGTTGTGGGGTGAGGGTCAGGTTGCTTCCGCGTCCCAAGGTCAATTCCTGGCCATTTTGCAGATGCACCGCCACGGCCCCTTCGCCCCCGGTGATCAGGTGTTCGCCGGCATAGAGCCGGTCGCCTTCGACCAGAGGCCGCCGCAGGCCACCGGCCGCTTCTGCGAAAACCTGCCCGACCACTTTACTGACGATACCGATGAGCGCTGCCATGTGCATTTCCTCCGTTGCCGACCGCAATCGGCACCTGTCTGGGTGAAGAATCCGTCCTCAGGTTGGCGACCGGGAAAGCTGGAAAATCTGCCAGCTTTCGTGAAAGCGGAAGGTGCTGGCAATTCGCCAAAACGACAAAAAACCGTCACACAAACTTGCTTCTCACATCGCCCTTTCGGCACTTCTTCACATCGCTTAAAAAACTGAACGGAACTTTTATTGACGCCTAAAAGCCGTCAGAACCCGCGAATTCAAAGGCTTTCGCTTTGAACAATGTGCTGGTTTTTTTCAAGTACATAAGTTTTTTTCGGCATAAGCGTTATGAGAAATTCTTCTTAGGTTTTGCGCAGGATGTTCTTAGCTGTGTTGTTACAAGGTTGAAACGGTTTTGATCTTAAATACGTCAATATATTGGCGACAACGAAGCACTACAGACCTCAGGAGATGCACCCCATGCGCGTTCTAACCCCCCTCTGCAGCGCGGTTTTGCTGGCCATGGCCTGCTCTTCTCAGGCGCAGGCCATGTCCTTGACCGAAGCGATCCAGAGCACCATCGCTACCCACCCAGAGCTGGCACAACGGGTGGACAGCCGTCTGTCGGCCAATGAAGACGTCAAGGTCGCCAGGGGGGGCTTTTTCCCGTCGGTGGATCTCAATGCCGGTTACGGTCGCGGCTACAGCGACAACACCAACACCCGGGCCTTGGGCAACCACCACACCAATATCCTGACCTACACCCAATCAGAGCTGCGCCTGCGGCAGATGATCTTCGACGGGTTCAACACCGCCAATGAAGTGGAACGTACCCAGGGCGTGGTCAACTCCCGGGCCTATTACGCCCAGGGCACCGCCCAGGATCTGGCGCTGCGTACCATCGAGGTCTACCTGGAAGTGCTCAAGCGTCGCGAACTGGTGACCCTGGCCAAGAACAACCTGCAGGCGCACCTGCGGGTCAACGACCAGATCGGCCTGCGCACCGAACGTGGGGTGGGCAGCACCGCCGACTCCGACCAATCCAATGCCCGTCGGGCCCTGGCGGAAAACAACTACGACACCGCCCAGGTGGACTTGGCCGACGCCGAGGCGAATTTCTACAGCGTGGTCGGGCGCATGCCCGATGAGTTGGAAATGCCGCCCTCGACCAAGGGCGAAATCCCCGCCGATCTGCGCGAAGCCCAGCAAAGCATGGTGGATAACAACCCGTACCTGAAATCGGCCCAGGCCGACATACAGTCCGCCGAAAGCCAGTACGAAGTGGCGAAGTCACCGTTCTACCCCCGTTTCGATGCCGAGGCGGCGGTGGGCGCCAATAACAACATCGGTGGCGAAGAAGGCCATGACAACAACTGGCGGGTCGGCGTGGTGATGAACTACAACCTGTTCCGCGGTGGCAGCGACAAGGCGCGGCTGGCCTCCAACGCCCACCAGATCAACCAGGCCATGGACATCCGCAACAATGCCCTGCGCCAGCTCAACGAAGACACGCGCCTGGCCTGGAACGCAATGCTCAACGCTCGCAAACAGACGCCTACCGCCCGGGAATACGCCGAAACCACTTCCCGCGTGCGGGCTGCCTACCAGGATCAGTTCGGTCTCGGTCAGCGCACCCTGCTCGACCTGCTCGACAGCGAAAACGAGCTGTACAACGCCAACCGTCGCTACACCGAGGTGCGTTACACCGAGGAATACTCGATGTACCGGGTGCTGGCGAACATGGGCCTGCTGTTGCACAAGCAACGGATCGTGCTGCCGGCCGACGCGGTCGCGCAGACCGAAGTCAAGAATCAGGCCCGACTGCCGGAACTGAAGTAGTCCCCCCGAAAAATGGGAGCGATCAATGTGACCAGCATGGAACCTGCAACCCCCGGCGCTGATCCGCGGCTGAATTTCGATGATCCCTTGCTGGACGGCCTGTTGATCCTCTGCAAACTCCATGGCGCGACGGTCAGCCGCGCCAGCCTCAGCGCCGGGCTTCCTATGGCGCACCAACGCTTGAGCCTGGACCTGCTGCCACGCGCAGCGGCCCGGGCGAGCTTGCAGGCGCGACTGTTGCGTCGTGAGCTGGCGGATATCTCGCCCCTGAACCTACCGGTGATGCTGGTCCTGGTGGGCGGCCGCTGTGCGGTATTGCGGCGCTGGGGTGAGGATGGCAAGGCGCTGATCCTGCCCAGCGAAGCCGACGGCGGCGAACAATGGGTCAGTCGCGAGGAACTGGCCCTCGATTACAGCGGCCAGGCCTTGTTCGCCCGGCCGCGCCATGAACTCGAAGACCTGCGCTCGCCTTTGGTGCCGCGGGTCGAGGCGTGGTTTCGCGACACCTTGAAACTGTCGCGCTGGCTGTACAGCGACGCGATCCTGGCGAGTTTCCTGATCAATCTGCTGGGCCTGATGGTGCCGCTGTTCGTCATGCAGACCTACGATCGCGTGGTGCCGAACCAGGCCACGTCAACCTTGTGGGTGCTGGCCGTGGGGCTGCTGATCGGCACTGGTTTCGAACTGGTGTTGCGGGTGGTGCGAGCCCATCTGCTGGACACTGCTGGCAAGAAAACCGACGTGGTTCTTTCCGCCACCCTGTTCGAGCGCATCACCGGCATGGCGATGAAGGCCAAGCCGGTGACCATCGGCGGCTTCGCCCAGAGCATCCATGACTTCCAGGGCCTGCGGGAGTTTCTCACCGCCGTAACCCTCACCAGCCTCATCGACCTGCCCTTCGCCCTGCTGATGCTGGTGGTGATCGGCCTGCTCGGTGGCTGGCTGGTGGTGATTCCAGTGGTGGCGTTTCCCATCACCATTGTCTTCGCGATGATCATCCAGGTGCGCCTGCGCGACACCGTGCAAAAAAGCCTGGCCCTGGGTGCCCAGCGCCAAGCCTTGTTGATTGAAACCCTCGGCGGCCTGGAAACCCTCAAGGCCTGCAGCGCCGAAAGCGAACGCCAGCATCAGTGGGAAAGCACTCATGGCGCCCTCACCCGCCTGGACAGCCATGCGCGCAACCTCTCGGCATTGGCGACCAACGGCACCTTGTTCCTGCAACAACTGGCCGGCATGGCGACCATCGTCGCCGGGGTCTACAGCATCATCGCTGGCAACCTCAGCGTCGGCGCGCTGGTGGCGACCTACATGCTCGGCAGCCGGGTGCTCGCCCCTCTCGGGCAGATCGCCGGGCTGATCACTCGCTACCAACAAGCCCAGCTCACCATGCGCAGCACCGATGCCTTGATGGCATTGCCCCAGGAGCGTGACGCCAAGCAACGGCCACTGGATCGCACCCAATTGCAGGGCGCGCTGGAGGTCAACGGCGTGACCTTCCATTACAACGGCCAGAGCTCCCCCGCGCTGGCCAATATCAGCTTCAGCCTCAAGCCCGGCGAACGGGTCGGGATCATCGGTCGCAGCGGTTCGGGCAAGAGCACCCTGGCGCGCCTGGTGATGGGCTTCTACGCGCCGGAGGAAGGCCAGTTGCTGCTGGACGGCCTGGACCTGCGGCAACTGGACGTCGCCGACCTGCGCCAACAGATCGGCTACGTCGCCCATGACCTGCCATTGCTGGCCGGCAGCCTGCGGGACAATCTCACCCTCGGCGCCCGCTACATCAGCGATGCGCGCATGCTGGAAGTGGCGGAACTGACCGGCGTCACGGAACTGGCGCGCCAACACCCCCAAGGCTTCGACCGCCCAGTGGGCGAACGTGGGCAGTTGCTTTCCGGAGGCCAGCGCCAGGCCGTGCTGCTGGCCCGGGCCTTGTTGCTCGACCCGCCGATCCTGCTGCTGGACGAACCCACCAGCGCCATGGACAACAGCAGCGAAGACGTTTTGCGACAAAAGCTCCACACCCACGTACAGGGCAAGACCGTGCTGCTGGTGACCCACCGCACCTCGATGCTGAGTCTGGTGGATCGCTTGGTGGTGTTGGACAACGGCCGGATCGTGGCGGATGGACCGAAGGACGCGGTGATCGATGCATTGCGCAAGGGACGGGTGGGGTCTGCGGCGGTATAGCTGCCAATACAGCAACCTGTGGGAGCAAGCCTTGCTCCCACAGATAACCCTCTCAAGCCACAGGTATGTGTTCGGCTTTATTTCACTTAACTGACGGGTACCGCCCCATGTCTGCTCAAACCCCGGATTCAGCCGCCCGAAGCTACTTCGGCAGTTTCAGCAAAAGCGCCGAAAGCGAGTTCATGGCGGAAACCGCCGGCGCCACATTGCAGGATTCGCCGCGCCGCTCGCGGGTCACCGTGTGGCTGGCCGCCGGCTTGATCGTCACCGGGCTGGTCTGGGCCAAACTGGCGGTCTTGCAGGAAGTCACCACAGGCGAAGGCAAGGCAATTCCGTCGAGCAAGGTCCAGGTGATCCAGAACCTGGAGGGCGGCATCGTCACCGAGATTTTCGTGCGCGAAGGGCAGATGGTGAACAAGGGCGACACCCTGCTGCGCCTGGACGACACGCGCTATCTGTCGAACAAGGGCGAGAGCGAGGCCGACCGCTATGCCTTGACCGCCCAGGTCGAACGCCTGTCGGCCGAGGCTGA
Source organism: Pseudomonas sp. FP2300 (assembly GCF_030687595.1). Lineage (NCBI taxonomy): Bacteria > Pseudomonadati > Pseudomonadota > Gammaproteobacteria > Pseudomonadales > Pseudomonadaceae > Pseudomonas > Pseudomonas sp. FP2300. The sequence goes on along the minus strand of NZ_CP117440.1, from coordinate 1,726,651 downwards.
AGGGCGGCCATTCGCACTCTCGGCAGAGATAACCGCCAAGGCCCCGCAAGTGGCCGAGGATGAACGCTCGTTGTACGAACAACGCCAGCGCCGCCTGGCCAGCGAGCAACGCACCCTGACCGAACAGCTGCGGCAGAAGACTCAGGAACTGGCGGAGTTTCGCTCCAAGCAAGGCCAGTTCAGCTCTGCCCTGGCCTTGCTGCAAGAAGAAATGAACATGTCCGCACCGCTGGTGCGCACCGGGGCAGTGTCGCCAGTGGAGATCCTGCGACTCAAGCGCAGCGCGGTGGAAATCCGCGGCTCACTCAACGCCACCACCCTGGCCATTCCCCGGGCCGAATCGGCGATCAACGAGATCAAGAGCAAGATCGACGAATCGGAACAGACCTTCCGCTCCGAAGCGGCCAAGGACCTCAACGAGAAACGCACCGAACTGTCAAAAATCACCGCCTCGAGCATCGCCATCGACGACCGCGTGACCCGCACCACCGTGGTCTCGCCGGTGCATGGGGTGATCAAGCAACTGAAGGTCAACACCATCGGCGGCGTGGTGCAGCCGGGCAACGACATGGTGGAAATCGTCCCCCTGGAAGACAACCTGCTGATCGAAGCCAAGGTCCGCCCCCAGGACGTGGCGTTCCTGCACCCGGGCCAGAAAGCCATGGTCAAGTTCAGCGCCTACGACTACACCATCTATGGCGGACTGAGCGCCAAGCTCGAACTGATCGGCGCCGACACCATCACCGACGACAAGGGCAACAGCTTCTACCTGATCCAGGTGCGCACCGATAAAAATCATTTGGGCGGGGATGCCAAACCGTTGCTGATCATTCCGGGGATGGTGGCGACGGTGGATATCATTACCGGGGAGAAAAGCGTGCTGGATTACTTGCTCAAGCCGGTGTTGAAGGCGCGGACCGAGGCGATGCGTGAGCGGTAGCCCCTGAGCTGAGACTTTCATTGATTGTTCTACCACTATCGCGAGCAGGCTCGCTCCCACAGTTGATCTCCAGTGCATGCACAAATCTGCTAACACCACAGATCCAATGTGGGAGCGAGCCTGCTCGCGATGAGGCCAGCACAGTCACGACCTATTCTCAGCATGGTTACGCTGGAAGGTCTCCTCCCCCATCGCCGCAATCTGCCCCTCGATCAATGCCTCGAACGGCCTGAGCAACGGCTCGAAGCTGCTTGGCGCTTCCAATGTCTGCAACGCCTGGACAATCGCCTCCACCGTCGACAACGCCCCCGGCCCCGGGGCCTTGCGCAAGCGATAACGGGACACGCCGCCTTCGGCCAAGGTCACCCTCGGCAGCGCCGCCAACAACGGGTTGAGGTGCAGCAGCTTGCGCGCCTTGCGCCAGGTACCGTCGGGCACGACCAACAGCAGCGGCTCCTCGGACGGAACATAAGCCTGCAGCGGCTGCGCATCCTCACTGGGAAACAGCAACCGCGCCCGATAACCCGGTGGATTGAGCAGCCTGGGCAAGTCCTCGAACACCTCGCCCACGATCAACTCGGCATTGTTGAGCCCCAGCGCCGCCAGCCTGGCCGTGTTCAAGGCATGGTTCACTTCGCTGGGATGCTGCAACAGCAAGACCCGGGTGCGGCTGTCGAGGCTGGGGATCAACGGGCACAAGCAATGGCTTTGCGGTCGTTGGCAGCGCGGGCATTGAGTTCTGGACATGGTCAGGCCTGATTCAGTTGAGCTTTGAGCAAATCACGGAATGTCTGGATCAGCGGCTCGCGGCTGCGACCACGGCGCACGATCATCGAAAACGGCGCCTGATAACCGAAGGTCGCCGGCAGCAGCACGCGCAAATCGCCCTTGTCGACCCACGCCTGGGCATAGTGCTCAGGCAGGTAACCGACGTAGGCGCCGGACAACACCAGGATCAACTGCGCCTCCATGCTCTCCACCGTCGCCGCGCTGTGCTTGAAGCCATGGCGGGCCAGCTCGGCCTGGCTCCAGTAACCGCGCCCGACCATGCGCTGCTGGGTGATGACTTGCTCGGGGATGCGCCGCTCGTTGAACAGCGGGTGGCGGTTGCTGCAATACAACCAGTGCTGCTCGCGGTACAGCGGCATGTAGACCAGCCCGCTCATGCGCGTGGAAAACGCACCGATGGCCAGGTCCAGGCGGTTGTCCTGCACGCCGAGTTGCAGTTCGTAAGGGCTCATGACCGACAGGTGCAAATGCACCGCCGGATGCTCCTGACTGTAGGCGCCGATGGCTTCGGCGAATGGCAAGGCCTTGTCGCTGACCGTGGAGTCGATCACCCCCAGGTTCAACGTGCCGCGCAATTCGCCCTTGAGCGCGGCGGCGTACTGCTCGAACCCTTCGAGTTCGCCCAGCAGGCGCAGGGTTTCCTGATGGAACAACTCGCCCTTGCTGGTCAGGCTGAACCCGCCCCGGCCGCGATGACACAGCACCAGGCCCAGGGCTGATTCAAGCTGGCTCATATAGGTGCTGATGGCCGACGTGGACAGGTTGAGTTCGTGCTGGGCATTGGCGAACCCCTGGTGCCGGACCACGCTGACGAAAATGCGCAGCAGTTTCAGGTCGGGTAGAGCGTTGGCCATTGGGTGTCTCCCGATCACATATGGATAGCACTTGTCGCGCTGTTGTGGCGAGGGAGCTTGCTCCCGCTCGGCGGCGCAGCCGTCGTAAAACCTGGCGACGCGGTCTGTCTGATTCACCGAGGTGAATGGTTTTGGGGCCGCTTCGCTGCCCAGCGGGAGCAAGCTCCCTCGCCACAGGGGCATCCTGTCCTCCAGGACTGCACTGCTGCGAAGTCTATCGCCCTCTCCCACATTAGTTTAGAAAAATCTGAACTAAGTATTTGCCCCCAGCGATTCTTCCCCTCCCAGGCTTTTCGCAGAATCGGCCCCTGATAAATAAAACAACGATGAGGCCCTACCCGTGGACAAGATTCTTCACCAACCACTGGGCGGCAACGAAATGCCGCGCTTCGGCGGCATCGCCACCATGATGCGACTCCCCCATTTGCAGACCGCTGCCGGCCTGGACGCTGCGTTCGTCGGCGTGCCGCTGGACATTGGCACCTCCCTTCGCGCTGGCACCCGTTTCGGGCCGCGGGAGATTCGCGCCGAATCCGTGATGATCCGCCCCTACAACATGGCCACTGGCGCCGCGCCGTTCGACTCGCTGTCGGTGGCCGACATCGGAGACGTGGCGATCAACACCTTCAACCTGCTGGATGCGGTGCGGATCATCGAGGAGTCGTACCACAAGATCCTCGAACACAACGTCATTCCCCTGACCCTGGGCGGCGACCACACCATCACCCTGCCGATCCTGCGGGCGATCCACAAGAAACACGGCAAGGTCGGCCTGGTGCACATCGACGCCCACGCCGATGTGAACGACCACATGTTCGGCGAGAAAATCGCCCACGGCACCACCTTCCGCCGCGCCGTGGAAGAAGGCTTGCTCGACTGCGACCGCGTGGTCCAGATCGGTCTGCGGGCCCAGGGCTATACGGCCGATGATTTCAACTGGAGCCGCAACCAGGGTTTCCGCGTGGTCCAGGCCGAAGAGTGCTGGCACAAATCCCTGGCCCCGCTGATGGCCGAAGTGCGCGAGAAAGTCGGCGGCGGTCCGGTGTACCTGAGCTTCGACATCGACGGCATCGACCCTGCCTGGGCCCCTGGCACCGGCACCCCGGAAATCGGCGGCCTGACCACTATCCAGGCAATCGAAATCGTGCGCGGCTGCCAGGGTCTCGACCTGGTCGGTTGCGATCTGGTAGAAGTCTCGCCACCGTACGACACCACCGGCAACACTTCGCTGTTGGGCGCCAACCTGCTGTACGAGATGCTCTGCGTACTGCCCGGCGTGGTTCATCGCTGAGGTGCGCCCATGAACCAACAAGACCAAGTACGCCAGGCCGCCGCACAACTGGTGTCGGCCTTCGCCCGCAATGACCGTGACGCCTACTTCGGCGCGTTCACGGCCGATGCGAGTTTCGTGTTCCACACCCTCGAACAGCCCCTGCTGTCACGCGATGCCTACCAGGCGTTGTGGGACCGCTGGCGCTCCGAGGATGGCTTCGAGGTGCTGGACTGCACCTCAAGCAACGCCTTCGTCAGCCTGCAAGGGGACGTGGCGGTTTTCATCCATGACGTGGCCACTGAGCTGCGCATGCAAGGGGAGCTTCACTTTAGCCAGGAGCGCGAAACCATTGTGTTTCGCCAAGAACAACAAGGCCTATGGCTGGCCTGTCACGAACATTTGTCCGCAATGCCGGAAGGGCTGCCAATCCCTTAGCCAAACAGGCGACGCTCACACTCGATGAGCGCGCCTTTATGATCGGAGCAGATCATGAATAACAATAACGACAACAGCCTTACGCAAATCGAAACCTTCGGGGTCGAACAGATCCCCGACCACGAACGCACCGCCGGCCCAGGCGATCTGTTTCGCCTGATCTTCGGCGGCGCCAATACCTTTGCCACCGCAGTGCTCGGCAGTTTCCCGGTGCTGTTCGGCCTGTCATTCCAGGCTGGAGTCTGGGCGATTGTGCTGGGGGTATTGGTGGGTTCGATCATCCTCGCGCCGATGGGCCTGTTCGGCCCGCTCAACGGCACCAACAACGCGGTGTCTTCCGGTGCACACTTCGGCGTGCACGGACGGATCGTCGGTTCGTTCCTGTCACTGTTGACCGCCATCGCGTTCTTTTCACTGTCAGTGTGGAGTTCCGGAGACGCATTGATCGGCGGTGCCAAGCGGTTGATCGGCGTACCGGAAACCGACCTGAGCCTGGGCCTGGCCTACGGCCTGTTCGCCTTGCTGGTCTTGACCGTGTGCATCTACGGCTTTCGCTTCATGCTGTGGGTCAACCGCATCGCCGTGTGGGCCGCCAGCCTGTTGTTCTTGCTGGGCATCGTGGCCTTCGCGCCGACCTTCGACAGCCAGTTCGCCGGCACCGTCAGCCTCGGCCAGCCGGGCTTCTATGCCGCCTTCATCGGCGCGGCGCTGGTGGCCATGAGCAACCCGATTTCCTTCGGTGCGTTCCTCGGTGACTGGTCGCGCTACATCCCGCGCAACACGCCCAAGCGCCGCATCATGCTGGCGGTGATCGCCGCGCAACTGGCGACGCTGATTCCGTTCCTGTTCGGCCTCGCCACCGCCACCATCGTGGCGATCAAGGCGCCGGACTACATCGCGGCCAACAACTACGTAGGCGGCCTGCTGGCGGTCTCGCCGAGCTGGTTCTTCCTGCCGGTGTGCCTGATCGCGGTGATCGGCGGCATGTCCACCGGCACCACGTCGCTGTACGGCACCGGCCTGGACATGTCCAGCGTGTTCCCACGGGTGCTGTCGCGGGTCAAGGCGACACTGCTGATCGGCGTGTTGTCGATTGCCTTCATCTTCATCGGCCGCTTCGCCGCGAACCTGGTGCAAAGCGTGTCCACCTTCGCCGTACTGATCATCACCTGCACCACGCCGTGGATGGTGATCATGATCATCGGCCTGCTGATACGCCGCGGCTTCTACTGCCCGGATGACCTGCAAGTGTTCACCCGTGGCGAAACCGGCGGGCGCTACTGGTTCAGCCACGGCTGGAACTGGCGCGGCCTGGGGGCGTGGATCCCTAGCGCGTTGGTGGGCTTGTGCTTCGTCAACCTGCCAGGCCAGTTCGTCGGGCCGCTGGGGGAACTGGCCGGCGGGATCGACATCAGCCTGCCGGTGACCCTGGGTTTGGCTTCGGTGGTGTACCTGGTGTTGCTGTGGCTGTTTCCAGAGCCGGCAGCGGTGTATGGGCCGGGGGATCCGCGTAGCAAGGGTGCTGCGGAGCCAATCGATAAACCCTCCCTCAGCCAGACCGCCTGACCCGAGATCAACGAAAGACCCGTGGCGAGGGAGCTTGCTCCCGCTGGGGCGCGTCGCGGCCGCTGATGGCGACTGCTGCGCAGTCGAGCGGGAGCAAGCTCCCTCGCCACAAAAAGCGCGCTCACGCAGGGGTTGAGGTGCCAGGGACGGCAGCACCCCGACTCACTATAAAAAAGACAATCGGAGACACGCCACCATGGCTTTGGACTTAATCGTCGTTCTTATCTACGCTGCCGGCATGATCGCCCTCGGCTGGTACGGCATGCGCCGCGCCAAGACCCGTGACGACTACCTGGTCGCCGGGCGCAACCTCGGCCCGGGCTTTTACCTGGGCACCATGGCCGCTACCGTGCTGGGCGGTGCGTCCACCATCGGCACCGTACGCCTGGGCTACGTCTACGGCATCTCTGGATTCTGGCTGTGCGGCGCCATCGGCCTGGGCATCGTCGGCCTCAGCCTGTTTCTCGCCAAGCCGTTGCTCAAGCTCAAGATCTACACCGTGACCCAAGTGCTGGAGCGTCGCTACAACCCGGCCGCGCGCCAGGCCAGTGCACTGATCATGCTGGTTTACGCACTGATGATCGGCGCCACCTCGACCATCGCCATTGGCACCGTGATGCAGGTGCTGTTCGGCCTGCCGTTCTGGGTTTCGATCCTGGTGGGCGGCGGCGTGGTGGTGTTGTATTCCACCATTGGCGGCATGTGGTCGCTGACCCTCACCGACATCGTGCAATTCTTGATCATGACCGTTGGCCTGGTGTTCCTGCTGATGCCGATGTCCATCGTCGATGCCGGCGGCTGGGACGCCATGGTGGCCAAGCTGCCGGCCAGCTACTTCGATTTCACCGCCATTGGCTGGGACACCATCCTCACCTACTTCCTGATCTACTTCTTCGGCATCTTCATCGGCCAGGACATCTGGCAACGGGTGTTCACCGCCCGCAGCGAAGGCGTGGCCAAAGTCGCCGGCACCGCCGCCGGCCTGTACTGCGTGCTGTACGGCCTGGCCGGGGCGTTGATCGGCATGGCGGCCAAGGTCTTGCTGCCGGACCTTGCGAACGTCAACAACGCCTTTGCCAGCGTCGTCCAGACCAGCCTGCCCAACGGCATTCGCGGGCTGGTGATCGCCGCGGCCCTGGCGGCCTTGATGTCCACCGCCGCGGCGGGCCTGCTCGCAGCGTCCACCACGGTGGTCCAGGACTTGCTGCCACGCCTGCGCCAGGGCCGTGAAAGCGGCAGTGGCGACGTCCACGAAAACCGTATCGCGACCCTGCTGATGGGGGCCGTGGTGCTGGTGATCGCCCTGGTGGTCAGCGACGTCATCAGCGCCCTGACCCTGGCCTACAACCTGTTGGTGGGCGGCATGCTGATCCCGCTGATCGGCGCCATCTACTGGAAGCGCGCCACCACTGCCGGCGCGATCACCAGCATGTCGCTGGGCTTCTTGACCGCCTTGTTCTTCATGCTCAAGGATGGCCTGGACGCGAACACGCCGATCTACTACAGCCTGAGCGTGGCGCTGGTGAGTTTTGTGCTGGTGAGTGTGTTGGCGCCGCGGCCGGGTGTGGTAACCAAGGCGGTTTGACCGGTACGACGCAGTCCCCGTGGCGAGGGAGCTTGCTCCCGCTGGTGCGCGAAGCGCGCCCAAAAGCCAGGCACCTCGATGTACCCGATTAGGTTGAGGTGGCTGGTTTGGGGCTGCTGCGCAGCCCAGCGGGAGCAAGCTCCCTCGCCACAGGGGGGGTCTTCAGCAATAAAAAGATCGCAGTTCCGGCCCATCTCAATGAAATGGTCCGGAACTGCGATCTCTCCAAATTCTGCGCTGTATTTACCGGCGGCGCGGTTGGCGGCGGCGTTGCTCGTCATCGGTGCGGATCGGTACCGGTTGCATTGGCGGCTCGATCAGCCCCAGCGCGACACCCAGGTCGTGAAGCCAGTTCTGGATTTTCTCTTTCATCGTGGTGCCCCCTCAGGGTGGTGCGAGCGGCAGATTTCTGTGGCCCCTTCGCACTGATAATAGTCCGATGTTCTACGCAATGCTCGTCTCAGTTTGCAATGATCTGTTACTGAATTGATCCAAATCCACCTCCCGGAGTTCAAGCCGATTGTGCCGTGATCATTGGCCCTCGCGGCCAGGCCTGTTGTTGCAATTCGATCCAGGCGTTCAGGTTGGCCCCGACCATGCCTTTGCGCCACATCAGCCAGGTGGTGGCGCTGGCGAACGGCTCGGCCAGCGGATGCACCGTCACCCGCTCGCGACCCGGCAGGCTGGCCAGCATCGACTCGGACATCAACGCCACCCCAGACCCGGCGATCACACACGCCAGCATCCCCTGGTAAGACTCGATTTCCATCGCCCGGCCCATGGTCGCATGGTCATGGGCAAACCAGGCTTCCAAGCGCATCCGGTAGGAGCAACCACGCCGGAACGTGAACACCGCGCGGCCCTGCACATCCAGCGCGCTGCGTACCGGCGGATGATCGGCCTCGGTAATCAGCACCAACCGCTCGTCGCACAACGGCACGCCATCGAGCCCCGCCAGCTCCAGTGGACCGTCCACCAACGCTGCGTCGAGACGATTGGTGAGCAGGCCTTCGAGCAATTCACCACTGGGCCCGGATTGCACTTGCAGGTTCACCGCCGGATACGCCCGGTGATAGGCCGCCAACAGGTCCGGCAAATGCGTCGCCGCCGTGCTGTACATCGTGCCCAGTAGAAAATCCCCGGCTGGCTGCCCGCCCTGCACAGCGGCATGCGCTTCGTCGTGCAGGGCAAAAAGCTTGGCCGCATAGTCCAGCAGGACTTTTCCCGCCGGTGACAACTGCAAACGCTGACGCTCCCGCAGGAAAAGGTCCACGCCCAATTGCTCTTCAAGCTGCTTGAGCCGGGTCGAGAGGTTCGACGGCACCCGGTGCAGGCGCTCTGCGGCTCGGGTGATGGAACCTTCCTCGGCCACGGCCTGGAAAATCCGTAATTGGCTGAACTCCACGACATTCTCCAAAAAAGAACAAGTTACTAACTATTATTCATTTTTAATGAAAGTCAATCAGTCCTAGCCTGACGGTCATTCGCCCCGATACCCGGAGAACGACCATGTCACCTCTTACTCGCCTGCTCGGCAGCTTCATCGCCCTGATGATGGCCATGGGCATTGGCCGCTTCGCCCTTACCCCCCAGTTACCTCATTTGATCGGCGAAGGTCAGCTCGACTTGACCGCCGCCGGTCTGATTGCCGCCGCCAACTACCTGGGTTACTTCCTCGGCGCGCTGGACGCCATGTTCGCCCGCCGCCCGGAACAGGTGCGCCGGCGTTTGCTGGGTGGGCTGTGGCTGTGTGTGCTGCTGACACTGGCGTCGTTCTGGGCGTGGGGTTTCTGGCCGCACTTGGCGCTGCGTTTCGGCACTGGTGTGGCAAGCGCCTGGGTGCTGGTGATGATCACCGCCCTGAGCCAACCCTTGGCTGCGACGGCGGGACGGCCACGGCTCGGAGCCCTGGTGTTTGCCGGCCCTGGGTTGGGGATTTTCCTGACCGGTTTGCTCGCCCTGGGCTCGAACCTGTTGGGCCAGACCTCCGCGACCCTGTGGCTGGTGTATGCCGGCGTGGCATTGGCGATGCTGCTGGTGATTCTGCCGATCCTGCCGCGACCCGCCGCAGCCGCGACCGTTGCCGCGCCAGTGAGCGCCTCGCCGAACCGTGGCATCGCTCGACTTGGCGTGGTGTACGCCCTGTACGGCGTGGGCTACATCATCCCGGCAACGTTCCTGTCGCAGATGGCCTCGGCGCAGTTCCATGGGCAATGGCAGGCCGACCTGTTCTGGCCCTGCTTCGGCCTGGCCGCCGCCACTGGCGTGTTGCTGGTCAGCCTGCGTCGCCCCAACCCGAACACCACCGACCGCTGGCTGATCGGTACGCTCTGGCTGCAAGCCGCCGGGGTGTTCGCCTGCCTGCTGGGCAGCGGCCCGGGGCTGGCGCTGGGGGTGATCCTGTGTGGCGCACCGTTCCTGGCCTGCATGCAGCTGGTGATGCAGCACTCCCGGGAACTGGCGCCCCACGCCACCCAGCGCAACGCGGGCCTGTTGACCGCCTGCTTTGCCGTGGGCCAGCTCAGCGGGCCACTGCTGGCGGCGTTGAGCAGCCATTTCAGCGGCGGCCTGCAACCGGCGCTGATCATTGCCGGCAGTGGCCTGCTGCTGGCCGGCGGGCTGTTGCTGCGGCCCGCCAGCCGGGGCGCGGTGAGCCCTTGCGCCCAGACCGCCCTGCGTTGATCAGGCCTGGCTGAGCGATGAACTCAAGTGCGCGACCGGTTCGCGCCGCGCCAAGGCGAAATACAACACCCCGCCGAGGAAGCAACCGGTGAACCAGGCGAAGTTGGCCATCGGTTGCAGCAGTGGCGTGAAGGTGATCGCCACCCCCATCAACGTTGCCGGGATCAGCGCCTTGACCGCGGTCCAGTTGATACCGCCGCTGTAGTAATAGCGCCCGCTCGGCCCATCATTGAACAGCGCGTCGACGTCGATCTGCTGTTTTTTGATCAAGTAGTAATCCACCAGCAGGATCCCGAACAGCGGGCCGATGAACGCCGCCAGTACGTCCAGGGTGTAGTGGATCACTTCGGGGTTGTTGAACAGGTTCCACGGCGTGATGAAAATCGAGGCCACTGCCGCGATCATGCCGCCGGCGCGCCAACTGATCTTGCTGGGCGCGACGTTGGCGAAATCAAAGGCCGGAGAGACGAAGTTGGCGACAATGTTGATGCCGATGGTGGCGGTCACGAAGGCAAAGGCGCCCAGCAAGACCGCCACATCGTTATCGATGCGCGCCACGGTGGCTATCGGGTCATGGAGCATTTCGCCGAACACCGGCAAGGTCCCGGAAACAATCACTACGGTGACCAGGGAGAACGCCAGGAAATTCACCGGCAGCCCCCAGAAATTGCCCCGGCGTACGTCAGACATGCTCCGGCAGTAACGGCTGAAGTCGCCGAAATTCAGGGTTGGGCCGGAAAAGTACGACACCACCAGAGCCGTGGCCACGATCACCTGGCCGAACGCCTGCCAACCGGACAACGACTTCTCCGCCAAGGTGAAGCTGATATTGCTCCAACCGGCCTTCCAGACGATCCAGCCGGCCAACAGAAACATCACCGCATACACCACCGGCCCGGCCCAGTCGATGAAGCGACGGATCGACTCCATGCCTGTCCAGAACACCAGCGCCTGGACGAACCACAGGCTGAGGAAACCGAACCAACCCAGGTAGGACAAACCGGCAAAATGCGCCGTTGCGTAGACTTCCATCGAAGGAAAAAACCGCAGCACCACGATGATCAACGCGCTGGACGCCAGGTACGTCTGAATGCCGTACCAGGCCACGGCGATCAAGCCCCGGATCACCGCAGGAATATTCGCCCCGAACACCCCGAACGCCAGCCGACAGATTACCGGATACGGCACCGCCGCCTGCTGGCTCGGCCTGGCGACCAGGTTGGCGATCAACTGCACGATGCAAATCCCACCGAGCAAGGCGATCAACACCTGCCAACTCGCCAGGCCCAACGCGAACAGGCTGGCGGCGAAGACATAACCGCCGACGCTGTGCACATCGCTCATCCAGAACGCGAAGATGTTGTACCAATTCCATTTCTGCGGCAGCGGGCCCAAGTCCTCGTTATAGAGGCGGGGGCTGTAGCCGTTGGGCAATTGCTCGGACATTGCGGGGCTCCTTTTGAGTACCGCCGTGCCCCCGCATCAACCTGCTCACCATACTGCGCACGGGAGCCGGCATGGTTTGTATACGCGTTGCCACGCAGAATGCGTGCCATAGCGGCGAAATGTGAGACAAACCGGGGTGTGTAGCGGGAGTAAAAGGCGAGCAAGAGCAGACATGCGCCCACGAACAGGGCGCGAGTGCATGCTAAAGGTGCAGGGTTTTGTATACAGAGGGAAGTCGCAGTACGTCGCTATTATGTGGGAGCAAAGCTTGCTCGCGAAACAGGCGCCTCGGTTTCAGAAAAGACCGCATCGCCTTCATCGCGGGCAAGCCTTGCTCCCACAGCTAGGCCTCCCTGGCCACATAAACCCTTACTTGCCACGGATGCTGTGACTCGGCTGAAGATCAGCTCAATTCAATGCGATCAGCATGAATGACAATCTGCCCATTCTTGTACAGCGCGCCAATGGCTTTCTTGAAGTTGCCCTTGCTCACGCCAAACAGGCTGCTGATCAGCGCCGGGTCGCTCTTGTCGCTGACTGCCAGCGTGCCGTTGTTCTCGCGCAACTTGGCGAGGATCTTGGCGTTCAGGCTGGTGGCGGCTTCCTGGCCCACCGGCTGCAAGCTCAGGCTGATCTTGCCGTCCGGGCGGATTTCCTTGATGAAGCCTTTTTCCTGTTTGCCGGCGCGCATGAACTTGAAGATTTCGTTCTTGTGGATCAAGCCCCAATGCTTGTTATTGATGATCGCCTTGAACCCCATGTCGGTGGCTTCGGCGACCAACAAATCCACTTCCTGCCCTGGCGTGTAGTTGGCCGGGGTCTTGTCCAGATAACGATCCAGGCGCGCCGTGGCGGTGATGCGACGGGTGTGTTTGTCGAGGTAGACATGCACCACGCAGTATTCGCCAGCGGTCATCTGGCGCTTTTCTTCGGAATACGGCAGCAGCAGATCCTTGGGCAGGCCCCAGTCCAGGAACACGCCGATGCTGTTGACCTCGACCACTTTCAGGCTGGCGAACTCACCCACCTGCACTTTTGGTTTTTCCGTGGTGGCGATCAGTTTGTCGTCGCTGTCCAGATAAATGAAAACATTGAGCCAATCTTCATCTTCACTGGGAATATCCTTGGGAATATATCGGTTGGGCAGCAGGATTTCGCCGTCCGCACCGCCGTCCAGATATAAACCGAAGTTAGTGTGTTTAACCACTTGCAAACTGTTGTAGCGCCCGACTAAAGCCATTTCCAATACCCTCATTGCGTGGGCGGCATTCTACCCGGTTTTGCAGCGCGATTCGTGGCTGCAGGCAAGGTTTGCCGGCAAGCCCCTGCGCAATCATTGATTTTCCTGGGTTTTCCCCCGGCACACGGCCATTCGTCAGGCCGGCGACGGTGCATACCGCTCGCCATCAGCACCCTATTTCTTTCACGGTTGTTATTTAAAACAGAGGCTTAGGGCAATAATTGCAGGGTAATCGCGCATTATTGCCGTCACCATAGCGATAATTGAGAAGGATATTTGCCAAGCAATTGTCAAGTATTTACTGTACGATGCCTGGCCCAATTAATTATTTACAGGTTAATGGTCGTCATGCGTGTAAAAGCATCCAACAGCAAATCGAAGCCAGCTCCAGCCGTTGAAACCAGCGAGTCGATCAACGACCAGATCGCTGCGTTCCTCAAGTCCGGCGGTGAGATCCAGCAAATTGCCAAAGGCGTCAGCGGCCAGACATTCGGCCCGTCCAAGCAGATCAGCCTGGGCAAGAAGTAACCTGCGTGTCACCTGGTCCCAAGGCGCTTTGAACTTCGAAGCGCTTGGACTGGAACCCTCCCCGCCCCACCCATTTCCCATGAATCGACGAACGGCCTTCGCTGCCGAGCATTCGCCGGTATGCTTTCACCTCTCTAGCTCAAGCGTTTCAGCTTAATACCGATCCTGCTTCTCGCTATTCATGGAGGAAGCATGCGCAGCTCTATCGTTCTGCTGATGATCAGCCTACTGACATGTTCCCTCGCTCAGGGGCAGGTGTTCCAACGCGAACTCGGCGACTTCGACCTCAAACTCGGCACCACGCCCAGCCGCAGCATGGCCGAAGGTTTGGTCACGCCGTCGAGCACCGGTTCGTTTCATGGCGGCCTGGACCTGAGCCACGACAGCGGCTGGTACGTCGGCCAATGGTCACCCAGCGCCGGCCTCACACCTTCCACCGAACTGGAAGTCGATTCCTACATGGGCTTTAAACAACCCTTCGACCAGACCCTGGGCTACGAGGTCGGCCTGATCCACTACAGCTATCCCACCGCCGATACCCTCGATAGCCAGGAGTTCTACGGCGGCCTGACCGTGCTCGGCAGCCGTTTCGGCGCGGCCCTGAGCAACGATCCGGACAAACAGAACAGCACGCTGTTTGCCGACCTGGGCGGCAACGTGCCGTTCGGCATTGGCATCAGCGCCAAATACACCACCCACCAACTCAATACACCGGTCTCGGTCGAGAACGGCTATGTAGGCAGTTTCAGCGACTGGTCATTGAAAATTTCCCGGCCATGGAAGGGCATCGACCTGGACCTGATCTACAGCGACTCAAGCCTCAGCGGCAGCAGTTGCTCGGCATACTCCGGCCACAACAGCGAATGCGACAGCCTGCTGACCCTCAAGATGGCCCATCCTTTTTACTAAGCGTTACTTATTCGATCGGCTGAACTGCCGCGCGCCTGCCATGCTCAAACAAAGCACCTACGCCTTCGCAAGGACTCGCTCATGCCGCGCTGGTTGACTCGCACTGCCATGTTCATCGCCCTGCTGCTGACGCTTACCGCCTGCAGCCGTGTAGGCCTGGCCTACCGCAACCTCGACCTGATCATCCCCTGGACCCTCAACGACTACCTGGAGATCAACGGCGAGAAAAAAGACTGGTTCAACGAACGCCTCAAGGAGCACCTGAGCTGGCATTGCACCACGCAACTGCCCGGCTACCTCGACTGGCTGGATCGCCTCAAGACCATGGTGCAAACCGACCAGGTGACCGACGAAGCCCTGCAACAGCGTACCCGGGAAGCCAAGGCCGCCATCGCCGAGACCGCCCGGGAAATCACCCCCTCGGCCATTGAACTGCTGCAAGGCTTGAGCGACGACCAGGTCGACGACATGGACGCAGCCTTCGTCAAGGACCAGCGCAAACGCCAGCAGCAATACCTCAAGCCGACGTTGCAGGAACAGATCCAGGAGCGCAGCGAACGCATGGTCAAACGCCTGGACGACTGGCTCGGCCCACTCAACGACGCCCAGCGCCAACGGGTAATGGCCTGGTCCACTGCCCTGGGCGACCAGAACCAGCAATGGATCGCCAACCGCGCCCACTGGCAAAACCAGTTCAGCGAAGCCGTGGCCCAACGCCACAGCCCCGACTTCCCCAAACGCATCGAGCAACTGCTGGTCAACCGCGAAAGCCTCTGGACCCCCGCCTACCGCGAGGCCTTCAGCAAAACCGAAGCCCAGGCCCGCAGCCTGCTGGTGGACCTGATGGCCGAAAGCACCCCAGCCCAGCGCGAACAGCTGCTGAAGAAAATCGACGGGGTGAAGAAGGACTTCACTGACTTGAAGTGCCTGAAAGCGGCACGTTCCTAACCCACCACAGAACCAAATGTGGGAGCGGGCTTGCTCGCGAAAGCGGTATGTCAGTTAACAACTATATCGACTGATACACCGCTTTCGCGAGCAAGCCCGCTCCCACAAGATCTGCGCTCGGCTCTAGGCAATCTGCGCCTTCGAAGCCAAATCATCAAAGGTAAACTCATCCAGCGCATCTTCCTGCTCATCCAGCACCTGGCGCGGATGATCATTGCCCGGAATGCTGCTGTCGATCAGGCTTAACAACCGCGAGCCACGCGGTGTCAGCACAAAGTTCTCGCCATTACCGCCCTCTTCCTCCGGCCGCGGCTCGATATAGTTACGCTCCAACAGCAGCTTTTCGTACTCCCCGGCGACCGCTTTCAGATGATCGAGGTTCTCGATCGCCTCGCCTGCGGCGGCCTTCTCTGCCGCGTACTGCTCCGCATAAGGCCGAGGGGTAAAGCTGTGGCCGGCGCCGTTCTGCACTTCGTGCAACAACCGTTCGATCAAGTCCCAGTTATAAGTCGTCATCCTGGTCCATCCTCCAAAGAGTGAGATGCCTACTTAAGGTGTGACCGAGGCGCTGCGTCGCCGTTCAGCCGGGTTTCCAGGCGGTCTCGGCCTCAAGCCGACCAACGGCCTGTCGAATTGCGCCAAGGCCAAACGACCACCTGTTGAAAGCCGATTTCGCAGCTCAGCCACAGGAGAAATCACCATGAACGTAGAGAATCATCCAGTCGTCTCGCGGGAAGAATGGCTCGCCGCCCGCCGCCAACACCTGGCCCACGAAAAAGCCTTCACTCGCGAACGGGACAAACTCAGCGCCGAACGCCGCGCCCTGCCCTGGGTAAAAATCGACAAACCCTACCGCTTCCAAGGCCCCCACGGCGAACTGAGCCTGGCCGACCTGTTCGGCGGCCGCAGCCAACTGATCGTCTACCACTTCATGTTCGGCCCCGGCTGGACCGAAGGCTGCCAAGGCTGCTCGTTCCTGTCCGACCACATCGACGGCGCCAACCAACACCTGGCCCACCATGACGTGGCCGTGGTGGCCGTCTCCCGCGCCCCGTTCGCCGAATTCCAAGCCTTCAAACGCCGCATGGGCTGGAAATTCGATTGGGTCTCGTCCAACGACTGCGACTTCAACTACGACTTCGGCGTCAGCTTCAAAACCGAAGACACCGCCACCGGAAAAGCCACCTACAACTACGAAAAAACCGACGCCACCGAGGGCGAACTCCCCGGCCTGAGCGTCTTCTATCGCAACGCAGCCGGCGACATCTTCCACACCTACTCCACCTATGCCCGCGGCCTGGACATATTGGTCGGCACCTACAACTACCTCGACCTGACGCCCAAGGGCCGCAACGAAGACGAAATCATGGACTGGGTGCGGCATCACGATAAATACGAAGAGGCCAAGCCCCATGGCTGCTGCCATGGCTGATACGCCAACCCAAGTCGAGCACCGCCCCCTGTGGCGAGGGAGCTTGCTCCCGCTCGACTGCGCAGCAGTCGTTTGCTTTACCTCAGCCAAAGCCGACAACTGCCAGGCCAAACGTCCTACATGAAGCACGGAAAGCGGCGTCTTGTGGCTCAAGAGCGGATCGCCCTATAGTCCCTCGTCGCCTAAAAAGGCAGCCGGGTTTGGCGACCCGATCTACAGAGAAACTCATCAACTTTCGAGACTCTGATCATGACCAAATACATGCCCATCACCGGAATCGACTGCACCCCAGCTACCCTGCTCATCGACACCGAAGCCCCGCTCGATGTTCTCTTCGAAACCGCCGACTACCGCATCCGCACCGTGACCCAGTTACTGGAAAACATCGCGTTCCGTTCGGATATCAGCTCCGATACGGTGGTGCTTTCAGACTTTTGCAAGATGCTGACAATAGCGTTGCGTGATGGGTGTGATGTGATGGACGTGATTGGGAGACGGTTGCGGGCACAGGCAGCTGAATAATGAAAACGGGCGACCTCTAGGTCGCCCGTTTTCACAATCGTGGAAAGTACAAAATGATTGGGACTTTTACAGAGTTTGGCCCCGCGGAATACCTCAGCACTCCAGAGGCCATTGAGGAATTTATGAGAGATGCCCTGGAAACCGGTGATGCAAACTATATCGCCAAAGCAATGGAAGTGGTCGCACGCGCCAGGAAGCACATTATTAATAGCGCACAGCCCCTTAACGCTCATTCAGACCACAGAGAATAACAAAGTCTGAAATCGGCATTTCCACACTACTCTCTTCCCCTGAGCCAAGAACATCTTGAACGACAACCACATCTTTTAAAAAATCAAATTCAATATCAAAGCAATTAAATTCACACTGCCTAGCTAGAATCTTATCGGAGCCAGCTCTTTGCTGAAGAGCCTCTCTTAAAACCTTACGAACATGGGGACTTAATTCTTGAACGATAAACCGCTCAACCAAACCATCGTTAACCATAGTCCCTCCATCACTTTGGAAGCGAAAAGGTGCTAAAAAGGGGACTGCCAAAATGGGCACGCTAAACATGTTAAGTAAGTGCCATTCAAATCTATCCCCTTTCCCCAGAGTCTGTCCCCTTTTTTTTCGCGCCCATTAGACGACCATACTTTTTTTATACACCACACCGTCCCCCTCATTGAACGCATAGACGCTATCGTATTGAAAAGAAAGCACGAAGCGCACTGAAGATCTCAAGGATAATTCCTCCATGACATGTCTAATCTCGCGCCAACTCTGCCCCAGTTCATGCAGGGGGCAATGAAATGCCCCCATAACACCGACAAGCCAATCCACGACCCAGCCCTCAGCCGACACGGTAGTAGGCGGCTCAACCAATTCAAAATAAAAAAAACTGTTCGAATCGGAAAAATAGCCTTCTAACGAGTTTTTCTCCACCGTTACAGCACTGGCGACGTCCTGCACAATATGCCGGATAGTTTCCAGCGTGGCTCCAGTCTCAATTTCCATGAACATAGTGATCGTCAACGCTGGACCTCAATAATCCGTTGGGACAAAAGGGGACGACAAAAGGGGACAGATTTATTTTTCCAAATCAATCCTTGGCCGGCCCTGCCCTCGCTGCTCTATTCGTACACCAACAATCCGCTCTACCTCGTCCACAAAACGGCTCGTCCCCGTCAACTGACCTCGCTGCAGAGCATCGCGAATCAATCTGATTTCATCTGCTGGAACGGCTTGGCGCACGAACGTCTCATACCGACGACAACGCTCCGCACTTGTATTACCCAGAGCTACAAAACATGGATCAGTATCCAGCCAATGGCCATCTGGCACATCACCTACCCGAATTCTATAGCTCGACCATGGGTAATCCGCAGCATCAGCCACCATACGAGCTCGCACAGGATTCAATTCGATGTAACGGCAACAGGCAAGCAAATAAGAATCCGACTGCACCACACTGGATTTGTAACGACTTTCCCATAAAGTACCTGAACGCCCCTCCAACCGATTGCGGTAGCGCGTCGCACGTGCCGCCAGAGCCTTCATCAACTGCCCCAACCCACCGACCGACTCCCCCGGCGCTAGCAACAGATGAACATGATTGGTCATCAGGCAATAGGCGTGGACTTTAACGCCAAATGCATCCTTAAGCTCGCGAAGATCCGCGAGGTAGCGCTGATAATCTTCTGCAACGGCAAACACCACTTGACGGTTGTGACCGCGTTGTACGATATGGTGCGGGTAATTCGGTAAAACAATACGTCCCATCCTGGGCATATTTGACTCCTCCTCCGTGGAAGCTTTCAGCGTAGCAAAGAATCAAAAAATAAATCTGTCCCCTTTTTCACAAAAAAATAAATCTGTCCCCTTTTTCACACAGACCGTATAGAGCTTTCCGTCCAGCTCCGCTTGCCCATTTGATCGGCAATTTTGAATCCCTAAGTACCTAAGGGACAGACCACGTTTTCTATCTAAAAAACTGCACAGATAACGTGGTCTGTCCTGAGGGATCCATCACAGAAAACGTGGTCTGCCCCCGTTTCACCCTTTTTTAAAATCATCCATCCTCACTAAAAATTTGTCGAATATGCTCTGTTAGGCCTACCAAATCGTCGTAAGCGGTTACCCCAAACTTCGGTTCATATTCGGCAAAATACTCATCTGGGGCTAGCCCCAGCTTTAAAGCCTCCTCGCCAATCTCTCTGACTCGGCGTGGCTTTATTGTCCAGTTTCTTCCTGACAATCCATCTCTCTTATGCTCAATCAAACTCCAAGAAACTTTCCCGAGATAGCTCTCTACTGCCAACCTCAGTTTCGCTATAACCACGTCACTCTCAACTACAAATCTAAATGAAATATAGGGTGGATATCCACTGCGGTCTACTTTCTGAAAACGGTTTGCGACCCGAATTTCTGGGTACCGCTGTTGATATTTCCGCCACTCCAGCGGGCTGACCTCATAGAGCACATTTAATAAGTCCCCCTCAGGCGCCGTAATTTTATGCACAGTCAATTTTAGCCCCTTTAGCTTTATTGGAGAAAGGGGACAGATTTATTTTCTCAAATCAATCCTCCACCTACCCTGACCTCGCCGCTCTTGGCCACGTTGCACAACGTGGTGCGGATGACTTATCCGTCCGTGGAATTTTTTCAGCGTAGCAAAGAATCAAAAAATAAATCTGTCCCCTTTTTCTTTATTTTTTCATATTTTTTTCCAGTTCCCGAGTCTTTTGAACCAACCATAATCAACTAATCAGACACTATTTTTTGCACCAAGTTCGCAACTTCAGCCCTTAGCATTTCGTCGTCAAGCTCATAATCTTCCCTTGACTCACCTGGCTCGTACATATCCACAGCACAAAAAATACTTGATAAGCACTCGCTTAACGATGGCTCATCAAGTTGAAGGACTTTCCTATCTCGCTCAATTTTCCAAAGTTCAATATAAGCCTCAGAGAAAATTTCGGCCGTCAGTCTTCCCGCCACAAACGATCGTGCAAACTCTAAAATAGTGAGACTCATCGCAGCACTCCATTCTTAATGAAATTTTCAAACTGCTGAGTTCCTGGAGAAAGCTTTGGAGAAAGGGGACAGATTTATTTTCTCAAATCAATCCTCCACCTACCCTGACCTCGCCGCTCTTGGCCACGTTGCACAACGTGGTGCGGATGACTTATCCGTCCGTGGAATTTTTTCAGCGTAGCAAAGAATCAAAAAATAAATCTGTCCCCTTTTTCCAAGTCTTGTCAACCCCGAGTCCCTAAGGGACAAACCACGTTTTCTATCTAAAAAACTGCACAGATAACGTGGCCTGTCCCTGAGGGATCCCTTTTTTACTCTTCTTAACATTAAAAATCGCTAATACTTTTCACACTCTCACTAGAGTCCACTGACAGCATGCAGATAACATTTAAAATTTCTACTGGTAGTTCAGATCTCTTTTTACCACTTTTGGGTTTGGCGACTAATTTGTACCCACCCCCACTAAAATCGTGACTAAACAGCCCTTTTTTCGCCATAGAAACAAACGACTGCAAGTATCTATTCCGCTGAACTTCAGAGCTGAATACTGGGAGATTCTCTTCGACCACCTCAATCTCAAAGCATTCTTTTAATGAATAAAAATACTCATATATCAACTCATACTTAGAAAGTGACTCTCTTATTGACAGCGGAACCTCCCCCTTTCCTCCAGTCGCAAAATGCGCAAGAAACCCATCTTTATACGAAGCAAACCAATCTAAATCATTGACTTCCAAAAACTCATCATCCATTTCCATTATTCCGCTCCAAAAATATTTGTGCAGTTCTCGCAACGCGGAACTACGCCTCCTGTTCGAGGACGAATCGCAGGAGTAAATTTAATATCACTGAGCTTAAGGCTAGGATTACTCAAAAGCAGTTCATTAGCAGCTCTAAACTCAGCACAACGACCCAGGGTGTTGCCACATGCTGTTTTGATACCCAAACCTCCGAGCTTGTCCGCATACGCTTGCAGTTCAGGTGCAATCGTACTCGGAACAGCTCCACTAGAAGTAGTAACTATTTTCCCTGTCAATGGATCCACCGCACCGACAACAGTTGGCGGCTTATACTTACCAAACGTTCCAATGTACTTCTCTAGCTGTTGGTTAGCATCGTCAAGGAGCTTAGCTACTTCCTCTTTTGTTGTCCCAGCAATATTTTTCTCTGCATCAACCAACCCCGCAAGATTACCCCCAGCCTTCGGTGTCAGTCCATTACTGGTCTCAAGGTAGAGCTTGCCGTCCGTTGCCAACACCTCCGTGTTACCAGTTTTAGTGTTGATAACCCGACGGTAGCCCTCCGGCAATCCACCCTTCTCGTTGAAAGCAGCACCCACGGAATTGCCTTCACGATAGCCTGCTGGCAAAGCAGTTTTCTCCGCCGTTAGGGTCGCTCCCGTACGTATAGCCTTGGCTTCCGTAAATTTATCCAAAGCCGCCTGCACCCTAGGCGAAACCCCTCCTTCGCCAGCACCAGCTCCACGAGCACCGCCGGAGGTCGGTATGACTAGCGCAGCCACGCTTGTTGCGTTTTCCCACTGGTCAGTGACCTTGGCCAGGTTCGTCAGGTCATCCAATGCCCGCTCAGTCAATGTGTCCTTGTACTGCGTGCAGGTCGCCGTCGTGCAATTGAGGTCATTCAGTGCGGTCAGCCCGCCCTGGATCGAAGTCAACAAGGATTTGGCAAACGCGCCGCTGACGGCCTTCTCCGACCAATCGGTGATTTCATTACTGATCTGTTCGTACTTCCCCCCAATCCATGTGTTTTTCTGACAGGTCTCGTTGCTACCACAGGCATTCATGTCCCCGACAAAGTCACTCATGTCGTGGTGATTGAGGTTGTTGTATTGGGTCGCATTGCCGGCCACATACGAGCCAGTCTGCAGACTATTCGCATCGTCGCCAGCCACGGCGGCAGCGGCCACTATGCCCAGCAGTTGCGAGGACATCAGCATCAGGTGGTCACGGTTCTCCGGACTCATTTGAGCCGACACCCGTCGCAACTGGTTAGCAAACGTCTCGTTCACACCCGCCGCCATCGCACCGACAGCAAAGTCGCTGCCCGACGCTTCGGCGATCATGCCGCCTACCAGTGCGTGCAGAGCGATCTTCTCCGGGCTGCCGGTCTTCAGGTCAAGGTTACCCACCTGATCGAAGGAATACGCCGCCAAGGTGTTGTAGACGGTCGACTGCAGGATGCCCGCCAATGTGACGTCCCGACCGAACGCTTTGGCAATCGCCGCAGCGGATGCGTTGTTGATCAACTGCTGCCCCGCAAAGTGGCTGACGGCTTCGATCGACCCAAGGTCGATCACCGTCTGGCCATTGACCTGCTTGGTCATGGTCATATCGCCTAGATAATTCTTGGCAACATGAGCAGTGACGGCCGCAATCGCCGCGTCAGTAATACCGTCTTTACTGACCACCGCTTTCAACCCGGCACCCAGGTCGCCGTTGTTGTTGATGGTCGCAACCGTACCGGTGGTTGCCAGGCTGGCCGCGCCGGCCAGAGTTGCACCGCTCAGGCCGGCACCAGCAGGGCCGAGCAGCACCGTCATCAGAATGGCGATTATCATCTGCGCAGCCGGCCCCAAGCCCGAGTTCGCGTACTTGAAGCTGGTGTGGATCTCCTGCACTTGCCGCCAGTCAACACCACCCTGCTCATCAAGCTCCTTGAGCCAAGCCAGTTTCGGATCGGCCTTGACCATGGCATCGATGGATTCACTGACCGTCTGCTTGTTGACCTGCAGCACGTCCGCATGAATCTTGCCAACCGCGTTGATGACCAAGTCGCCTTGAGCAGTCAGCTCGCTCTGGCGAAGCGTCTCATCGGTATGGCCACTGCCCTTCATGCTGAACCAGGTGGCGCTGGACTTGCTTTTCTCGTGACTCTCCTGATGCAGGTCCTTCACAGCCTCGAAGGTGATGTCGCCACCGCTGTCCACGATCAGGTCATTGCCGCTGTTGAGCTTGGCAGCTTGGTATCGCTGGTCACCTCCACTCACCAGAGTCAGATCGCCCCCCGTCGTGATCTCGCTTCCGATATTGACAACCTTGGTAACCTCGTCACGCTGTGTTTGCTTACTGCCCCAACTGCCCTTTTTCTTCTTGTCATACAGGGAGTAATCACTGTCCTGCGCAGCCAGCAGTTCAAGTTTGTTACCGGCTATCAGGTAGGCTTCGTCGCCAGCCGTGATGCGGGTCGAGATCAGCGTCATGTCCTTACCGGCGTCGAGGGTAACGTCACCGCCCGCCGTCAAGCTGCTACCGACCTGCTTGACGTGATCTTCCTGCGTCGTGAGTTTCTTGGACTTGGAATAGGAGTGGGTTTCATCCGCTGCGGAACTCAGCAGGATGTTTTCGACGGCCGTCATACCGATGTCACGCTTGGCTTCGATCTGACTGCCAATTTCGGCAAGGTCTCGACCCGCACGGATAGTCAGGTCCCGGCCGATGTCGAGCGTGGAACCGTATTGAGTGATGCTGGAGGTCTGCTTTCCGAGATTTCCGCTGTTGCGCTGTTCAGCTGTGACGATATTCACATCCCGACCAGCATCGATGCTGGTGTCTCGTCCACTATCGAGCACACCGCCGCTGCTGATGAAATCGCGCCCAGCATTGATACTCAGGTCATTGGCAGCTTCGATACGCGCGGCACTGTCTACGAACTCTCGATGCAGATGCGTGTTGTCACCGGTGGCGCTAACAGAACGCTCATTGATCACGTCTCCCAAGAGGGTGACCATGCCCACATCACGTCCAGCAATAACACCACCGGCCTTGTTAACGATGTTATTACCCGCCAACAGATCCAGCCGATCACCCGCCTCAATCAGCCCACTGTTAACCAGATCGTTACCCGCCGAGGCACTGAGATTATTGGTCGCACGCAACGTCCCGGCATTCTTCAGATCCTGCCCGGCAATCAGTTGAACATCCGCCCCCTGAATCAACGCCCCATTAGGCGCCAGTCGATTGTTGACCTGGGCCATATACAACACCGGCACCAAGACTTTCTCGCCATTCACCTCATGCTCTTCAAGCCAGACAATATCGTGGGTCAGCGCCGCGACTTGCTCCGAAGTCAGCGTCACGCCCATCGACAAGCCGAGCTCTTGCTTGCTGGCGATGGCGTTGTTCATCAGGTACTTGAACATGTCCTCGTTGGAGGTCTGGCCGTCGATGAAGCGCTGGCCGGTGCGGGCGACGACGGCTTCCTGGATCATCTTCTGCTCATAGAATCCATCGCCTAGACGCTTGGCACTGACATCCGGATCGTAGCCGAGCTTTTCCAGCAGGTAGTCCGAGCTCATGAACGGCTTGAGGTCGGTGAGCACCGGGTTGGTTTCAATCAGGTATTTCTGTGGGTTGGTTTTGAACGAGGTGTCCGGCAAGCCCTGAACCCGCGTGACGGTCTGGCTGGCCGTTGGCGTGGTGACCACATTACCCGCCAGCGGGACGAGGTTGGTGGTTGGGGTCGGACTGGCGCCATCGACATTGACGGCACCCACTTGGGTGACGATGACAGCGCCGCTGTTGTGGGCCGGCATTGGCGTTGAGTGGCCGCTTTCGACGGGCGCACTGACATTGAGGGCACTGGCGCTGACACTACTGTCGGTGGTTTGACGAGTGGTCGTGCTCAGTTGTCGGTCGCTGGAGGCCACTGAGGCGCTCGCACCGATCTGCACGCTACGCGCCTGGGTATCCGGCAAGTCCTGCTGACGCTGGGCCGTGCTGATCGAGGCGCTGCTCATGCTCCAGCTTTGTGGCCCGGTATTGGCTTGGGTCACTTGCTGGGCCGATCCCCCTTGGCCGCTCAAACGAAACAGGCCGTTTTGCCCGGTGGGTAAGCTGAAGCCCGGCAGGGTCAGTGGGTTGACTTGTTGTTGGGCGAGATTGGGGGGAAGCTGGCCATTGATCTGTATGACTGACGGCGTTACCTGACCGCCGAGTTGGGTGGCGCCGACTTTGGAGGCACCGCCATTTAGAGTGACGCCTTCGCGAACGACACTGTTGGTAAGGTTCTGAGTTGCATTGATATGTACCGTTCCGCCAGCCTGTACAACGGCACTCGCGAAGGTCGAAGGGCCATCGTAGGTGATGGTGTTTTCGAAGAAGGCACCATTCTTGACGAAAGCGGGAGCGTCGGTGCGCACGCCGTCGCTGTAATGTGCAGGAGTAAAACTGTAATGCCCACCATCAAACTCTGCCCATATTCCGCCAAAGTTGAAGTAACGCATCGCTTCGCCCCCAGCGAGGCGTCCTCCTACGCGGGAAATGGACTCGATGCCCTGGCTGTTCCATACATGCAAATTTGGGCTGATAAAATCACCATCCCGATACCCAGCAGCTCCCGAGTCATAGGAAAGGTCATTGGCGGCGTTGTAATCCATGATTTGTCGCCACCGAGACAAATCCTCAGGGGCCGAGAGAGAGCGCCGCACGGTGTAATCGCCCACCGCCGCGCCCTGGTTGGTGAAGCTCTGCAGATTCAACGTCAGGTCGTTACCTGCGCTGATGGTCGAGGCGTTGTTGAGCAGCTCTCGACCGTTGCCCGTAAAATTTCGACCTGCGGCCATACTGGCGGATGCGGAGTCCTGAACGATTTGTGAGCGGTAGTTCTCAACCCAAACCAGGTACCCGGGAAAGTGCGGTTGAAAGCCATCAAACGAAGAACACGAGTAACACTGAACCCCGATAGCACCTGATACGAACCCACCCGTAGCCTCAAACACATCCTTACGGTTCTCGATACGATCAGCAGCCAGTGTCAAGTCACCGCCGCTCTCAATCGAGGCCGAGATATTGGCAATCGAAGCACTCCAGCCATTATTGTCATCGCGGCTGATGCTGACGTTGCCAATGCCATAGACATCGGCAAAACGATTGGTGAAGTTGTTGACGCGCAGCGCCATGTCACCGCCGCTGAAGATCAAGCCGTTCTGGTTCAGCAGGCTGGACGCTACCAAGCGAAGATTGCCGCTGCTGCCCAGGGTTCCGAAGTTATTGATTGAGCCGGCATCGACGTTCATTCCAGAAGCGGAAGTCATCCGACCATAGTTGTTGAGTTGCCCTCTGACATCGATCGTGGAGGTCCCGCCGCTGGCAACACTACCTGCACTGCCCAGGCTCATCGAGGCCGCCGTGAGTGCCAGGTCACCCCGGCTGCTATAGCGCCCATTACCGCTATAACTGCCGCTCAGCGTAAGGCTGGCCGTACCATCAGTGGCAATCAGCCCCTCGTTGGTCCAGTTGACCCCGTTGCCCTCCAGACGGGTGGAAGCCAGTAATTGCCCAGTGCTGGTCTGGGTCAGGTTGTTGACGTTGATCGTCAGCCGTCCCGCCTGGATCACGCTGCTGTTGGTCCAGTTGTCGGCGGTGAGCGTCAGCCCGCCGTGCGTAACGAGGCTGCCACCGGCATTAGTGATGTTGGCCGTGGAAATATCAAAGGTGCCGCCGCCCACGTGCAATAAGTTGCCACCCAGATTCTGGAAGCTCGTGGCATTGAGGGTCAGGTCACTGTTAGCGGTTTCCAGGGTGCCGTTGCGGTTGTCGAACAGCCCACCAATCTGGAAGTTGGTCTTGCCACTGGAGCCCAAGGCTCGTAGCTGTCCGGTCTGGTTATCCAGGCTAGCGGCTTTGATCACCAAGGTGCTGTCACTCTCAATGATACCCAGGCGGTTATTCAGCGCGCCGGTCAGGTCCAGGCCGATCTGGCTGCCCGCGATCTGGCCATCGTTGTCGCCACTGTTATCAAAGTTATTACCGGTAACGTTGACCTTGCCTTTGGCGTACAGGCCGCCGTTGCGGTTGTCGAAATTGCGGGTGTCGACGATGGCATCGCCCGTTTGCGCCGAAATCCGTCCGCCATAGTTGTCGAGGTCGCCCCGGGCCGTCAGTTCCAGGCGCTGAGCTTGAATGATGCCGCCCTGGCGGTTGTTGCTCAGGTCGTAGCCGTTTTTCAGCACGCCGGTCAGTTGCGTAGAGAGCAGACCTTGCAGGCTGGCGAGCACGCCACCACGGTTATCGAAATGGCGACCCGTTACGGTCACATCGCCGCCCTTGGCTTGGATTCGACCGCTCTGGTTATCGATGTCCGCATCGACGGTGAGTTTCAAATCCCCTTGGCTTTGCACTACACCCTTGCCGTTGGTAAGGCTGGCCGCGTCGATTTGCACGCCGCCGTTCTGGCTGCAGATCAAGCCGTCGGCGTCGTTCTGCACCGTGCCGGAGGTGTTCAAGACCAATAGGTCATTGGCCGCGACGGTGCCGCGATTGCGGTTGTCCAGGCCATCGGTGAGCAAGGTCAACAAGCCCTGGCTGACGATCTGGCCGCCCTGGTTGCTGATCTGTGTGGTGCGCTCGACCCGCAGTGGGCCGACGCTGGCGACTTTGCCATTGGTGTTGGTCAGGGCGCCGAGCAGGTCCAGGGTCACGGCGGCATTGCCGATCAGGTTGCCGCCGCTGTTGTCCAGGGAGGTGCCGGTGAAGCTCAAGGCTTTTTGCGCGTTGACGGTGCCGCCGGCGTTGCCCAGGGTCATGGCGTTCATGACCAGGAGGGCGCCGCTGTCGATCAGGCCGCCTTGGGCGTTGTTCAACAGACCGCCAGTGACGGTCAGGGTCTGGTCACCACCGCTGGACAGAATCCCGCCGCTGCTGTTGTCCAGGCTGGCAGCGCTGACGGTGAGTTTGTTCTGGCCGGCCAACGCACCGGCACCGCTGTTGAGTAGCGCACCGCTGAGGGTTACGCCGACGTCTCCATTGCGGCTGGAGAGCGTGCCGTTGTTGCGGTTGTCCAGGCTGGCGCCGTTGACCAGCAGCCCTTGCCATCCTGAGATCAAGCCGCTCTGGTTGATCAGGCTGTTGCCATTGAGGCTCAGGCTCTGGCTGCTGATCAGTTTGCCGCCGCTGTTATCGAGTGTCTGCCCGCTGAGGTTGAAACTCTGGCTGCTGGAAACTTCGCCGCCCTGGTTGTTCAGGTTGCGCAACCCGTTGACGGTCAGCGGACCTTTGGCAGTGATCAGGCCATTGCGGTTGTTCAGGTCATGGCCACCCAGGTTCAGCGTAAGGGCTTTCTCGCCCAGCAGGCGCCCGCCGTTCTGGGTCAGCGCCGCCAGGGTCAGGTTCATGTCGCCCTTGGCCGACACTTCGCCGCCGTTGCTGGAGTCGAGCGAATCGGCGTCCAGGGTGAGGTTTCCCTGGGCATTGATCAGGCCATTGGCGCTGTTGTTCAGGGCCATGGCATCGAGGAGCAAGGCGCCGCCCGCCAGCACACTGCCGCCCTGGTTGTTAAGGTCGCCACTTAGGAGCGTGAGCGACTGCGCGGCGCTGATAAGCCCCTGGGCCTGATTATCCAGTTGTTGATCAACCCCCAAGACGAGGTTGCCGCGGCTGGTGAGTGTGCCGCCGTTGTTGTTCAGGCTTTGGGCGTGGGCATCGACGCTGGCCGCACCGATCATGCCTTTGACATTGTTCAGCGCTTGGGTGATGCGCAGGGTCAGGCCCTGGTTGCTGAGCAGCCGGCCGCTTTCGTTGTTGAGGTTTTCAGCCGCCAGGGTGAAGGCTTGGGCGCTGGAAATTTCGCCGCCCTGGTTGTTCACACCGTTGAGGTTGTTCAACAGCAGCGTGCCGGGGGCGTTGATCAAACCGTTCTGATTGTTGAGCTGGCCGTGGTTCATGTCCAGGCTCAGCGACGTATTGCTGAACAGCTGGCCGCCCTGCTGGTCCAGCTCGGAAACAGAGGCGGTCAACGCGCCCTGACTGCCAATGCGGCCGCCATCCTGGTTAGTGACCTGAGCTGCGGTGAGGTTCAGCGTACCGCCAGCGTTGAGACGGCCATTCTGGCTGTTGTCAAAAGCACCGGTGATGACGCTCACCGCACCTTTGCCGCTGATGTTGCCCTGCTGGCGATTGTCCAGTGCCGCACTGGTAAGCAGCAATGCGCCGTCGGTGATCAGTTCGCCGCCCTGGTTCTCGACCCGGCCCAGACTGTTCACCGTGAGGTCCGCCGCGCTGGACAGGCTCCCACCGGTGTTGGTCAGGTTGGCGGCGGTGACACTCAACGTGCCTTCGCTGCTGAGTTGGCCTTGGACGTTGAGCAGATCGCGGCTCAGGTTGATGCGCTGGTTCTGCTGGCTGATCAGGTAACCGCCGCTGTTGTCCAGGGAACCGCCATCGAGGCTCAACTGCGTCTTGGCACTGAGCAGGCCCTTGGTGCGGTTGAGCAGTTTATCCACGGTCAGTTTCAGCGCTTGCCCGGCAAACACCTGGCCGCCATCGCTGTTGTCGAGGTTCTGGCTGACCAGCGTGACGTCAGCATTGGCCGACAGCTCACCGCCACGGTTGTCGAGATCGTCAACGTCCAGATCCAGCGCGTTTGTCGCGCCGATCAGACCGGCTTGGCGGTTGTCGAGGTTGGACGCTTTCAACGTCAGATCGGTGGAGCTGATCAGCGTGCCTTGACGGTTATCCAAGGTGGTGACGATAGCGTTGACCCCGGTCTTGCCGGCGATGCTGCCAACGCGGTTGTCCAGGCGATCAGCGACCAGCAGCAACGCACCGTCGGCAATTACCGAACCGCGCTGGTTGTCGAATGCGGTTTGCACGTTCAGGTCGAGTTGAGCGCGGCTGCTGATCAGGCCGTCGCTGTTGTCCAGGCCGTTGCTACGACTGTCCAACGACGCTGCCGAAATGACGCCCCGGGAATTGTTCAGGGCCTGGGCGGTTCTCAGCACCAGGCCTTGGTTGCTGAGCAATTTACCGCCGCTGTTATCGAGATTTTGCGCCGCCAGGGTAAAGGCTTGCTGGCTGGAGATTTCACCGCCCTGGTTGTTGACGTCCTTGAGGTTGCTCAACAGCAACGCTCCCGAAGCGTTGATCAGGCCGCCCTGATTGTTCAACTGGCCCAGGTTCATGTCCAGGCTCAGGCGGGTGTTGCTGAACAATTCACCTTGCTGTTGATCCAGCCCGGTAACCGACGCGGTCAAGGCTTGGCTGCTGGCGATACGGCCTGCGGCGTTATTCACCTGCGTGGCGCTGAGCTTGAGTGTATTGCCTGAGGTCAGGCGCCCGCCCTGACTATTGTTGAGGGCGCCGGTAGTGATTTGGGTCGCGGCGTTGCCCGAGATAATGCCTTTTTGGCTGTTGTCCAGACTGGCGCTATTGAGCGTCAGGGCGGCATCGGTGCTGATGGAGCCGCCCTGGTTGGTCAACCCGCCATTGCTCACAATCGACAACGCCCCGGCGCTGCCCAGGTTGCCGGCGGAGTTATCGACGCTGCCTGCGTTGACGCTCAGTTCACCTTCGCTGCTGATCAAGCCTTTGCTGTTCAACAGTGCGTTATCGAGAGTGATCACCAGGCCGTTGAGGCTAGCGAGCGCGCCATCGGTGTTGTCCAGCGTGCCGCCGCTGAGCGTCATGTTGCCTTGAGCGTGGATCAACCCCTTGCTCTGGTTGATGAGTTGAGCGACTTTCAATTCCAGATCGGTGCCGGCGATGAGTTTGCCGCCAGCGCTGTTGTCCAGCCGTTGACCGCCAACCTTCACGCCAAGCCCTGCGGACAATTCGCCCGCCCGGTTATCGATCTGCCCAACCTGCAAATCCAGCGCTTTTGTGCTGCCGACCAAACCGCCGTTGCGGTTATCCAGTGTGCTGCCGGTCAGGCTCAGGTTGCCTTGGGCCACCAGCGCACCGCCCTGTTGTTGCAGGGTATCGATAACGGCAATGAGGTCGGTTTGGCTGGAGATGCGCCCGAGGCCGTTCTGCACTTCGCCGGCCTTCAAGGTCAGCGGACCTGCGCTTGTCAGCAGGCCGCCGCTGTTGTCCAGACGCGAGCCTTCGAAGTAGGTGCCAGCCTTGCCGGCGATGATGCCGTTGCTCCGGTTGTCCAGCTGATCAACCGTCAATTGCAGCGTCTTGTCGGCACGGATATTCCCGCCCCGGTTGTCGAGCGAATCGCTGTGCAACGTCAGCAGGTCATTGCCGGACAGGCGACCGCTACGGTTGTCGAGGGCGCCGGTTTGCAAGTCGAGTGCGCCTTTGGCCGCCACTTCGCCCAGGCCCTGATTATTCAGAAGACCGCTGATGCGCGCGGTCAGGGTGCCGTCGCTGATCACTTGCCCGCCATTGCTGTTGTTCAGGCTGGCCGCCTGGATATCCACGGCCTTGCCCGAACCCAGCACACCCTGGCGGTTGTCCAGCGCACCGCCGAGGGTAATGTTCAAGGCGTTGTCGCCCAGGACTTGGCCATTGCCGTTATTCAGCGCCATCGCGTTGAGCCGGGTCAGGCCCGCGCTGGAAATTTCGCCATTGAGGTTGGTCAGGGTCCCGTCGACATTCACGGTCAGGTCGGCATCGCTGCCCAGGGTACCGCCGCCGTTGTCCAGGCTGGCGGCACGTACCTCAAGGCCATGGGCCGAGATCAGGCCTTTGGTGTTGTTCAAGGCCTGGGCAACGACCAGATTGAGGCTTTGCTTGCTGGCAATCGAACCGGCGCTGTTGTCCAGGCTCGTGGCGTTCAGGCTGAAGGCCTGGTCGCTGGAAATCTCGCCGTCACGGTTGTTCACTGCTGCGAGGTTTTTCAGCAGCAGACTGCCTGGGGCATTGATCAATCCGCCCTGGTTGTTCAACTGCCCATGGTTAAGGTCGAGGGAAAGACTGGTGTTGCTGACCAATTGACCGTTCTGTTGATCCAGACCGCTGACGCTGGCATCCAAGGCTTTAGCGCTGGCGATGCGACCGCCGGCGTTATTCACCTGGCCGGCCTTCAATAGCAGCGTATCGCCGCTGATTACGCTACCACCCAGGTTGCTCAGGGTTGAGGCGCTGTCGATGGCCAGTGCGCCGATACTGGATAGCTGACCGGCGTCGTTGTTCATCTCGGCCGCTTTGACGCTGGCCGTGGTGTCGCTTTTCACACTGCCCTGGGCGTTGAGCAATTGACCGCGCAGGTCCAGATTCAACCCTTGTCGGGCATACAGCGATCCCTGGCGGTTATCCACTTGACCCGCGTTGATAGTCAGGGCGGTACGAGTGGAGACCAATCCTTTACTCTGGTTGATCAGGCGTTCGAGCGTCAGGCGCAGGTCGCCATAGGCAATCACTTTGCCGCTGTTGCTGTTGTCCAGTTCGGTGCCGGTCAGCGCCAGGACACCCTGGCTCGACACTTCGCCGCCTCGGTTATCCAGCATGCCTACGCTGAGGCTGGCGGCCTGGGTTGTGGTGACGACGCCGCTCTGCCGGTTGTCCAGGCTCGCCGCGTTGAGAGTCAGCAGCCCGGCCGATGACAGCAACCCGGCCTGGTTGAGCAACTGCGCCGAGATGCTTGCGGTGAGCGCGCCGTCACTGAGCAAGCGACCTGCCGTGTTATCCAGCGACCCGACATTCAGCTGGACGCTCTTGCTTGCGGTGAGACGCCCACCCCGGTTGTTCACCCGGCCACTGGCATTGATGTCCAGCCCTTGCCCCGCCGCCACCAAACCCGCGACGTTATCCAAAGACGCAACGCGCAACTTAACGTTACTCAAGCTGTTGAGTTCGCCGCTGCTGTTGTTCAGTTGCCCGACATGGGCCGTGAGGTTGCCATTGCTGCTGACCAGGCCCTGAGCGTTGATGAGCTTATCGGCGGTGACATCCAGGGTGCCGCTGCTCAACACCCGCCCCTTGTTCTGGTTGTCCAGGGTCGCGGCTTTTACCGTGCCGGTTTGTCCAGCGCTCAAGGTCCCGCCCTGGTTGCTCAACGTCTGTGCAACATTGGCCGTCAGGTTGCGGCTGGCAATAACGCTGCCGCTGTTACCGAGGTTCTGCGCCGTCAGGCTCACATCACCGGTTGCGTTACGGGTGTTATCAGCCTTGACCCCGGCTTCGATGATGCCGTTGTTGGTCAACTGCCCACCCGCGTTCAGGGTGATGCTGTCCCGCGCCGCGAGGGTTTGCTGGTTGTTCAGGTTGCCCTGGGTCTGGGCGTTCAAGGTGGTGCCGGCGTAGACCGCGCCCTGGGCGTCAAGGCTGGCGGCCTTGACGTTGATGGCGCCGCTGGCCGAGGTCTCGGCCAGGCTCAGGCGGCCGTTGGCATCGAGTTGGATGTCGCCGCCGCTGGCGATCAGTTTGCCGTCCAGCTTCACGCCGACACCGGCCTCGGTGCCCACCAGTTTGATGGCGCCCGCGTACATGCCGCCCAGGGCCGAGGAGTCGATGGCCAGTTGTGGTTTGGCACTGCCGTCGGCGGCGCGGGCGGTGACATTCAGGGTGTCGGCGTTGACGTCGTTGCGCCCGGCGACGATGGTCAGGTTCTTGGCCTGTATCTCGGCGTTGATCTTGGCGCTGCGGGTGATGATTTCGAAGTGATCGACGTTGTTGGCGTTGAGGCCTACGCCTTCAATGGCAACGCTGCCCTGGTCGACTTGATAACGATCCAGCCGGCCGTTTTCCACGATCGGTTTGCCGGTGCTCAAGGTCACTTTCGGGCTGTTGATAAAACCGCAGCCGTTACAGGTGATGCCGTAGGGGTTGGCAACAATCACCCGCGCCGATTGCCCCGCCACTTCGGTGTAGCCACGCAGTTGGCTGGGGTTGCCGCCGTTGACTTCGTTGAGGATGGTGGAGGCGGCCACGCCGTTGAGGTTCGGGTTGCCGAGGATGATCCCGCCCAACTGCGTGGACTGGGTGCGGGCGGTGGCGTTGTTGAGGATCACGCCGTTGCTGCCGACGTTGTAATCCGTGAACTGGTTGTGAGACAGGCCGTTGCCATTGGGCCTGGCGATATTGACGATGGGTACGCCGTTGCCCGCCCGATCGAGGCCGGTGCCCGGCGCACTGACCACGATACCGTCGGCCTGGGCCCACATCGGTTGCCAGAACATGACGTTGGCCAACAGGAACGCCAGGCCGCGCTTGGGCATGCCCCAGAACTGCTCGCGGGGTTGCAGGGCAGCGGAGGGTTGGCGGGCCAGGAAAGTGTATTGGCGATCGTCCATGTTCAGGTCTCGTTGCAGCAGAATTTGTTTAAAGGAGTACATCCACGCGGAAGTAGATCGGCGCTTCGCGCTCGGTCAGGGCATCCGGACGTTCCAGGGAATGGGCGAAGGTGACGCTGGTGTTCAGGTGCTCACCGCGGGCGAACAGCTCCAGCGAGTTGCTCGACATGCGCCCGTGCTGGTCGCCGTTGTAGCGATCACCACGAATCACGCCCTGGTCATAACCGAGGCTGGTGCCGTATTCGCCAAACACCGGGCGCAGCCATTCCAGCGTCACCGGGCGGCTCCAACGCAGGTCGTTGCGCCAGTAGCCACCGCTGTCGCCGGACAGGGATTGGTCCTTGTAGCCGCGAATCGACGACTGCCCGCCCAGGCTCATGCGCTGCGGACTGAACAACACGTCCTCGCTGCGTTGGCCGGTCATCAGGCTGCTGAAGCTGAACGATTCGCCCCACACCTGGAACGGTTGCAGATAGCTGAGGGTGGCGGTGTATTTGCGGTAACGGGCATCGGCCTGGCCGGGCCCCGGATCGTTGTCACCCTGGGCATCGAAGGCACCGATGCCTTGCTGCATGCCCAGGTCAAGGTTGACGAAGGCGCTGCCGATGCGCCGGCCATGGTTGATGCCGAACTGCGCTTCGCTGAGACGGTTACTGCTCACCGCCAGCTTGCTGTCTTCGATGAAGTTGTTGGTGCGCAGGTAAGCCAGGCCGGTGTTGAGAGAGGTCTTGCTCAGGGCGTCGCGATGGATCACCCGCTCGACCCGCAACTGATGGTTCTGGCTGTCGCCGGTCTGCTTGAAGTTGAAACCGTTGGCAGGGATCTGCGAGCGGTACTCGCTCTGGCTGTAGGTGTAACTGACGTTCCACCAGCCAAACGGCAGGTTGTAATAAAGCATGGCGTTGCGCGAAGTGTGCTGGTGATCGGTCATCCCATCGTGGCCGCCGCGCAGCATCAACTGGTCGGCCAGGCCCAGCGGGCTGTCCCACTCGAAACTGCTGCCCCACTGCTGCTCGCCCGTGCTGCGCTGGCCGTCGTTGCTGCGCGACAGTCCAACACGCCAGGGCTTTTGTGGATCATTAGTCACATGGACTTCACTGCCGCCGACATTCTGCCCGGGGGTCAGCTCCATCTTGGCCTGATTCGATGGCAGGCGGTTGAGCTGGTCCACCATCTGCTCAATCTCCCGCAGGTTGACCAGATCGCCGGTCGCGCCGGGAAATGCCATTGCCAACTCTCGGTCCGATAGCTGGCTATTCTCGGCGCCCTTCAAACCTTCGAGCCGCCCTTCCACCACCAGCACGCTCAAATGCCCGCCGGACAGGTCCTGCTGTGGCAGATAGGCGCGGCTGGTGACCAGGCCCTTTTCGATGTAGTGGTCGGTGATGACTTTGAGCAGTTCGTTAAGCTGCGGCACGCCCAGGCATTGGCCGATGTAGGGCTTGAGCAGTTCCTCGCGCTCGCTGGCGGAAAGACTGTCGGCACCCTTGAGCTCGATGGTCTTGATGGGGAAGCAACGGGTATCGACAGGTGCGCTCGGCTGGGTCGGCTTCGCCTCCTTGCCGGGCAGGTCCTTGAGTTCCTCCAGGCGACGGCGCTGCTCTTCGAGCAAACGGTTCTGGCGCTCGCGGATCAGGTCCGTGTCACCAGGCGTGGGGGCGGCGTGAGCCTGGGTGAGTGGAGAAAGGCACAGCAAAGCCACGCACAACCTCGCCCAAAAGGCGGGTGAGGACATGTTCGATCCCTCGAGCAGAAAGTGACATCAAAATAGTGGCGCGATATTAGTGAGCCATCATTTTGACGTCAACTAAATGGATTTGGCTTTGAGGCTATTGCTGGAACCATTCGTCTGAAATCAGATCGCTCCGGTACGGAGGTACGAAAGGTCCCGAGGCATATCTGTAAACCTCCTACAAAACGTACCAGCAGCACTCGTCCACGGTTTCGCGCTTCAGCTATAGCCCTCGTCCATCCCATAAAAAAACCGGACTCAAGGTCCGGTTTTTTATCGAAAGGGCTATGGCGCCCGCCTCAGAAAGCGGGGTTTTCCTGCTTCGAAGAGGTTTACGACTACTTGTTTGCCTCCTCGACTGCCTCCGTATTCCGAGGACCAAACGAATATTTCAGGGCCCTTGCCTTCGAGGTCCGCGGATCAGGTAAACCTACGGTCTCTGGGCCCGCAAAGCCGGTGACACCTTTGCTGAGCGTGGGATTGATGGCATCGAACAGGAAACTGAAACCTTGTTTGAGCGAGCTCTGGGCGATGCCGTGACACCCCATGCAACCGCCCATGGTCAGGCTTTGAGTGCTGTGATCATAATCCGGCACCTTGATGTTCGGTTGGTTGCGCGCATTGGTCAGGGTGTTGTTATTCGGGATGGGGAATACGTTGCTCCCGCGAAACAGCTGGATTCCCGGCTGGCTGCTTTCGACCATGATATTGGCCAGGTAATAATCCGGGTCGGTTTGAGT
Source organism: Pseudomonas sp. FP2300 (assembly GCF_030687595.1). Classification (NCBI taxonomy): domain Bacteria; kingdom Pseudomonadati; phylum Pseudomonadota; class Gammaproteobacteria; order Pseudomonadales; family Pseudomonadaceae; genus Pseudomonas; species Pseudomonas sp. FP2300. The sequence continues at coordinate 1,690,040 of NZ_CP117440.1, read as the reverse complement.
GCTCGACGGGATGGCCTGCACCCCTTTGAGCTGATAGTGCTTCCAGACCGAATTGTTGAATTCGCTGCTGCCGTCCATGAGTTGCTTGACCTGGTTGTTCACCGCCTTGACTTCGGAATGCATGGTGAGCGGTTGCACGACCCGGATCGGGCCGGCCTGCCCTTCGGGGATCCCGTTGCTGCCGGAGTAGACCGGCGGAATAAGGGCTGCGTTTGCGACATCGCCCGCCTTCGGCAGGGAAACCGTGTAGGTCTTGTTGCCGTCAGAGAAGGTGGCGGTCGGGGGATTGTTTATAGCGAAGCCGGGATAATCAATCTTGTTGTAGTTGGCGATGTAGTAGAGCCCGGTTGGTGATTTACCGTCGGCCAGCGTCAGGGCGTCCTCGTGCTCGAACGTGGCGAAGATGAAGGTCGGGTAGTTGGGCGTCTTATGGATGATATGCAAGGCGACCAGTGCGTAGTCTTCGTTTTGCGCCACAGGGTCACTGTCGAGGCCCTTATAAGTCACCACCGTCGCCGTATGGTAGCGCCCACGATTCTGTACCGGGATGTCTGCCAGCTTGCGCCATGTCGCCTTGACCTCCAGCGCGCCGTCGGGCAGTACTACATGAGTATCCGGGAAGCTGCTCAGGCCTTTCGCATACTCGTAGACAACGGGGTTCGCCTTGGCCTCGAACAGGATCTGGCTGTCGTTTGAAGGGGCATAATCGCTCCCTGTCTTCGCCACATTTGGCGGATTGACCGGGAAGAAAATAGCGTTTTGTCCTATTTGGGTTGCTTCATCCAGGTTGTTGTAATGGTTAAAGGTGGCGCCTGGCGCCAAACGAATACCGTTGGGGAATTTGATATAGCTGTATTGCGGGTCAGAACCAAACGGACGCGTCGGACCACCTGCAGTGTTTTTTTCTGGTCCCGCTGGAAACAACTCGGTGCGGTGGGCGAAGGTTTGCCACAACAAGGGGCTTGGAGATTGTGGCACCTTGCCCGAATCTGCAAAGCTGCTGGCAGGGTTGCCGACGCCACGGTTGGCCGGCAACGGCGCCTTGGCCGTATTGTTCAGTGCGAAAAAGCTCCGCCAGGCGAAAGTGGCATAGTCGGTATGGCTGAGGCCTGTGGCCAGGTCCGACGGTAGTTGCGGGTTGCGTACGGTTAGATCGTTTTCGGTAATGCCATAGGAAACGCCCAATCCCGAGGGATAGGCAGAACGCCCGGAAAAAGCGAAATAGGGCGCCCATTTGAGGCCATCGGTTGAATAAAAAGTAGTGGCGCCACTGCTGATGAACAGGCGCTCATTGACCATCGCAGCGCTGTTGAGGAAGCCCTTTTCAGGTATACCGGTCAGCCCCTGCTTCGCACCCCAGTTACCACCCCGGTCATAAGTGCGTTCGAACAGGCCGCCGTTAAAAAAAGTGTAATAGACCCTCAAGTCACCGTTATAGACCACGGGTACCAGGTTCAAGATCGTGTCGGCGGTTTCCTGAAACGCTGTTTTTTCCGGACTCCACTTAAGGCCATCGTAGGTCACGTAGTAAACAGCCTTGCCGCCGTTTTCGTTATACAAAACGAACAACTGGCCGTTATACACGACGGCTTTGTTATTCAGGGCGGTATGGCGTGTATTGATCGAATCAACAGGTGACCAATTGATGCCGTCGTCGGAACTGATGCTCTTTAACTGTTGGCGCGGGGCGTCGGCAAAGGTCAGTACCAGTTTTTGCTTGAAGACGGTGGCGGAGACGCCACTGTAGATGTTATCGACCGGGATGGGCTTCGGCGCGGACCAGACCTTCCCCTCTGCTGAAGAGGAAAAATAGATATTTTTTTGATCATTGTTGCTGGCCCAGAACATGTAGACCTTGCCCTTGAACGACTGCACCACGGGGACAAAGTACGATGAACTGTAGCGCACCACGCTCGTTGAAGAGGGTTTGCCACTTGAGGCATCTGGATTATCAAATACATTGACTTCGATCCCCACGCCTTGTTGCGGCGTCGCAACAATCACACTCTCCGCATAGGCCGAGGAGATAATAAATAAACCACACAAGCACAACATCAGCCGACTGAGTATTGCTTTAACGCTCATAGATTCATTCCTTGAGTGAGTGGCTACTCCAGGCCATACGTGTGCCTGGGTAATTATTCCATTGCTAAAGCGTGATCGATACCGACAGCGAAGTGTCCAGGTTCAACTCACCTCCGTTGTTATTCGGGGATACGCATGGGGTGGAAGGCATCGACTGCAGGCACGCTCCGTGTTTTGCAGCGGATGTGCGGCAGGCGCATCCTCCATGGTAGTCGACTGTTTAATATCGGCTAGGAGAACGCCAAAAAAGACCTCAAGCGGTGGCGACTCAAGATGAACTTTCCAGCCAACCCGGGCCTCAACCCATTACCTGCCCAACAAGGAATATGAGGCCCTGCCATGAAAACCCTCTTGAAACTCACCTTGGCCGCCACCCTTACCTGCGCCCTGCCCGCCTGGGCCTGCACCCCCGAGGAAGCCACCGCCAAGCGAGAGCAACTGGCCCAGGAAGTGAGCAAACTCACCGAGCAGAACCCGGCCAAGGCCAAGGAGATCAACGACGAGTTGCAGAACATGGACCTGAAAACCGCCAGCAAGGATTTGCCGGACAAGTGCCAGTTGATCGATAAGCGTCTGGAAGAGTTGAAGAACGCAGAGAAGAAGGCTGGGTGATCAGCCAAAGCCGCACAACCCGCTTTGGTGGCGAGGGGATTTGTGGGAGCAAGGCTTGCCCGCGATGAAGGCGATGCGGTCTTTCAGAAATCGAGGCGTCTGTGTCGCGAGCAAGCTTTGCTCCCACAAATCTGCCTCGCCACGGGGTTTTGCGTCAGATTCAGTTACCCATAAAAAAACCGGACTCAACGTCCGGTTTTTTATCAAGCACTAACGCCGACTCACTCAGCCGCCGGTGCCTCTGGCTTGCGGCGCTTGAGCGGGGCCATGCCGTCCTTGCTGACCAGCGATGGAGCGTCGCTCTTCGGGCGGTTGGCGGTCTTGCGCTTGGTCGGGGCCTTGGCGCCGGTTTTCTTCTTGTCGCCCTTGGCGTCGACCTTTTTCTTCTTCACGCCAACAGCCTTGCCCGAGGCTTTGACCTTCTTCGGTCCGCCGTAGGTGCCTTTGACTTCCTTGATGGTGCGACGCTCGAAGCTCTGCTTGAGGTAGCGTTCGATGCTCGACATCAGGTTCCAGTCGCCGTGGCAGATCAGCGAGATCGCCAGGCCGTCGTTGCCGGCGCGGCCGGTACGGCCGATGCGGTGCACGTACTCGTCGCCGCTGCGGGGCATGTCGAAGTTGATGACCATGTCCAGGCCTTCCACGTCCAGGCCGCGGGCGGCGACGTCGGTGGCCACGAGGATTTTCACCCCGCCCTGCTTGAGGCGGTCGATGGCCAGCTTGCGGTCCTTCTGGTCTTTCTCGCCGTGCAGGACGAACGCCTTGTATTCCTGGGCCACCAGGCGGCCATAGATACGGTCGGCCATGGCCCGGGTGTTGGTGAATACGATGGCTTTTTCGTAGGTCTCGTTGGCCAGCAACCAGTTCACGATCTGCTCTTTGTGCTGGTTGTGGTCGGCGGTAATGATCTGCTGGCGGGTGGTGGAGTTCAGTTGGCTGACCGCGTTGAGCTGCAAGTGCTCGGGGTTGTTCAGCACCTTGGCGATCATCTCGCGCAGGCCCGAACCGCCGGTGGTGGCGGAGAACAACATGGTCTGCTGGCGGTTGACGCATTCGTCCACCAGACGCTGCACGTCTTCGGCAAAGCCCATGTCGAGCATACGGTCGGCTTCGTCCAGCACCAGTACTTCGACTTCCTTGAGGTCAAGGTTGCCGGCGTTCAACTGCTCGATCATCCGCCCAGGAGTGCCGATCAGGATGTCCGGCACCTTGCGCAGCATGGCGGCCTGGACCTTGAAGTCTTCGCCGCCGGTGATCAGGCCGGACTTGATGAAGGTGAACTGCGAGAAACGCTCCACTTCCTTCAAGGTCTGCTGGGCCAGTTCACGGGTCGGCAACAGGATCAGGGTCTTGATGCTGACGCGGACCTTGGCCGGGCCGATCAGGCGGTTGAGGATCGGCAGCACGAACGCGGCGGTCTTGCCGCTGCCGGTCTGCGCCGTCACCCGCAGGTCACGCCCCTGGAGCGCGAGCGGAATGGCCGCTGCCTGCACCGGCGTTGGCTCGACAAATTTAAGCTCGGCCACGGCTTTGAGCAGGCGTTCGTGCAGGGCGAATTGGGAAAACACGGGTGCTACCTCGAAGAAATGCAAAAAAACAGCTGCATAGGGTAACGGTTTCGAGCGCGAAGGCCGAGTTTCTTTATACAAACGGCGGTAAATCAGTGCATTTTTATCAGCCGTTATTGCATCAACGGTCACTTGAGCAGGCTTAAATGCTCTAATCGCCACGTCGCATCTTTATAGAAGAACCGTTTCGTCCATGGACATCAAACAACTCTGGGTCAACATCCAAGACCTCTGGGGTGCCCTTGACCAGCACCCGCTCCTGCATTCCAGCCTCGCCCTGGTGTTGCTGCTGGTCATCGCCCTGGTGCTTGGGCGCGTGGCGCGCTACCTGATTTTGCATGCCGCCAAGTTGCTGGGGCGCCAACCGGCCCTGAACTGGGTCAACGACCTGCGCCAGAACAAAGTGTTCCATCGCCTGGCGCAGATGACGCCGTCACTGATCATCCAGTTCGGCCTGCACCTGGTGCCGGAACTGAGCAAGACCAGCATGATTTTCCTCGGCAATGTCGCCCTGGCTTTCACCATCTTGTTCATGGTGCTGAGCCTCAGTGCCCTGCTCAGCGCCATGCTGGATGTATACGCACGCACCGAACATGCGCGTACCCGTTCGATCAAAGGCTACGTGCAACTGACGAAGATGGTGCTGTATGTGTTTGGGGCGATCATCATCGTCGCCACCCTGATCGACCGTTCGCCACTGTTGTTGCTGTCGGGCCTGGGTGCGATGTCGGCGGTGATCCTGTTGGTCTACAAGGACACCTTGCTGTCGTTCGTCGCCAGTGTGCAGTTGACCAGCAACGACATGCTGCGGGTCGGCGACTGGATCGAGATGCCCCAGGTCGGCGCCGACGGTGACGTGGTGGACATCACGCTGCACACAGTCAAGGTGCAGAATTTCGACAAGACCATTGTCTCGATCCCGACCTGGCGCCTGATGTCCGAATCGTTCAAGAACTGGCGCGGCATGCAGCAATCCGGTGGACGGCGGATCAAGCGCAGTCTGTTCATCGATGCCAGCGGCGTGCGTTTCCTGCACGACGAGGAAGAGCAGCGCCTGACCCAGGTTCGCCTGCTGACCGACTACATCGGCCGCAAGCAAGCCGAACTCAAGGCCTGGAACGAGGCCCAGGGCAACGTCGCGGCGATGTCGGCCAACCGTCGCCGAATGACCAACCTGGGCACCTTCCGCGCCTATGCCCTGGCGTATTTGAAGAGCCACCCGGAAATCCAGCCGAACATGACTTGCATGGTCCGGCAGATGCAGACCACCGCCCAAGGCATCCCGCTGGAAATCTACTGCTTCACCCGCACCACTGCGTGGACCGACTACGAGCGCATCCAGGGGGATATTTTCGATTACCTGCTGGCGGTGATGCCGGAGTTCGGCTTGAACCTGTACCAACAGCCGAGCGGCATGGACCTGCGCTCGGGACTGCTGCCGGCGGTGCTGGGGGCGAGCCATCTGCCGGAGCCGCAAAAGCAGGTGGTCTGACCCTCAACCACCCAAGATCCCTTGTGGGAGCGAGCCTGCTCGCGAAAGCGGAGTGCCAGACAACAGATATACCGACTGATATGACGCCTTCGCGAGCAGGCTCGCTCCCACAGAGAGTCAGCGTGTGACTAGCGGTTGGCGCACGCCCAACCGACTGATCCACACCGCCACCAGTATCACCGACCCACCCAGCAGCAATCGCCCAAGTTCCTCGTGCTGGTTCCAGATCAGCAGGTTCACCAGCAGCCCTACCGGCACGTGCAGGTTGTTCATCACCGCCAGCGTCCCGCCGTTGACCAGGCACGCGCCTTTGTTCCACCAGTACAGCCCCAGCGCGGTGGAGACCAGGCCGAGGAACACCAGCACGCCCCATTGCAGCGGCGCTTCGGGCCAGAAATCCGCCTTGCCGAACAGCAGGAAAGCCGGCAACGCCACCATCAGTGCACCAAGATAGAAATAACCGAAACGTCGGTAATGCGGCAGGTCGCTCGGGTGACGGGCCACCAGGTGCTTGTACAGCACCTGTCCGGCCGCATAGGTGAAGTTGGCCAGTTGCAGCAGCAAAAAGCCCATGAAGAAATCCGGGTTGATCCGGTCGTAGCGAATCACCGCCGCGCCGGCCACGGCCACCAGCGCCGCGATCAGCGCCCAGGGATTGAAGCGACGGTTCAACGCGTCTTCGATCAAGGTCACGTGCAAAGGCGTAAGGATGGTGAACAGCAGCACCTCGGGCACCGTCAAGACCCGGAAGCTCAAGTACAGGCACACGTAGGTCACGCCGAACTGCAAGGCACCGATCAACAGCATGCCGCGCATGAACGACGGCTCTACCTGGCGCCAGCGCGTCAGCGGAATGAACACCAGCCCGGCCAGCAGCACCCGTACCAGCACCGCGAAATAACTGTCCACATGTCCGGCCAGGTACTCACCGATCAAGCTGAAGGAAAACGCCTGGATCAGCGTCACAAAAAGTAGATAGCCCATAAGCTCCTCGTTTCGAATGGCGGCGAAGATAGCGGTTTTGAGGGATGGGCGCGAGCGTGATGGGCCGCAAGTTTCGGGTCACGGGTATGCACAGGAAGGCTGAGCGCAGTACTGTCCGATCAGCATCGCTCAAAGTTTCGCCAAGGATAAGGAAGCCCCTCCATGCAACGTATTGAGTTTCGAAAAGTCATCGACCTCAGCCACATCATCAGCCCGGACATTCCGCTCTGGCCTGGCGATCCTCCGGTGACGTTCGATGAGGTGGCATCACCGGAAAAGGACGGGTATTACCTGCGCCGTTTCGCCATGGGCGAGCACAGTGCAACCCATATGAACGCGCCGAACAGCTTTCACCCCAATGCCATCGGGATTGATGCCTATGAGCCGGCGTCCCTGGTCCGGCCGGCCGTCGTGATCGATCTACGCATCCAGGCGCGGGACAATCCAGATTACGTGATCGGCATCCAAGACATCGAAAAATGGGAACAGGCTCACGGACGCATCGATCAGGGCAGCGTCGTGCTTTTTTACACGGGGTGGCAGGCCCTGTGGGACGACCCCAGGCGTTTTATCAATGCGGATGACAAGGGCCCGCACTTTCCCGGCATCGGTGCCGCAACCACCACATTTCTGCTTGAGCAACGCCGTATAGCTGGCGTTGGTATCGATACCCATGGCGTCGATCCGAGCCAGGACACGGTTTACGCCACCAACAGCCAGATCCTGGCAAATGAGGGCATCGTCCTGGAATGCCTGACCAATCTCGATCAACTGCCCGCGAAAGGCACGACGCTGGTGATTGGCGTGCTTCGACTGAAAAAGGGTTCGGGCTCTCCTGTTTCCGTCATGGCGTTTGTACCCTGAACCCAGTCAGGCGCAGATCATCGAGGCAAAAAAAAGCCCGATCTCGCTAACGCGTTCAATCGGGCTGATGCACTCAGGAGCAATAAGTGCAAAGGGAGGTTCGATGCGCAAACGGTTTGAAGGGAAGCGCCAGGACACTAGACCACCTGGCGATTACCCGAGGATTAACGGATCAGGCGACCTGGGACAGTTTGGCGTTGGCCTGATTCAGGCCCTTCTCCTGGAATTCGCCGCCCAGGTTCATGCCCTCGGCATGGATGAAGGTCACGTCGTGGATCCCGATGAAGCCCATGACCTGACGCAGGTAGGGTTCCTGGTGGTCAGTGCTGCCACCGGCATGAATGCCGCCACGGGCAGTCAGCACGAAGGCGCGCTTGTCGGCCAGCAGGCCTTGGGGACCGGTTGGAGTGTATTTGAACGTCACGCCGGCACGCAGTACATGGTCGAGCCAGGCTTTCAAAGTGCTGGGGATGGCGAAGTTGTACATCGGCGCAGCCATCACCAGTACGTCGGCGGCCAGCAGCTCATCGGTCAGTTGGTTGGAGCGCTCCAGCGAGGCATTTTCAACCTCGTTGCGCTGCTCGACAGGCTTCATCCAGCCACCCAGCAGATTGGCATCCAGGTGCGGCACCGGATTGATGGCCAGGTCGCGAACGCTGATTTCGTCGGCCGGGTGTGCAGCTTTCCACTGGCTGATGAAGGTCTGGGTCAGTTGACGGGAAACCGAGTCTTGCTGGCGGGCACTGCTTTCGATGATCAGAACGCGGGACATGGCTTGTAGGCTCCATCTGAGAATGTTGTCAGTCGATGGAGTGAAGGTTAAACGCGAGCTTATCGATGAAAAAGCGCAAATAACTGCTGTAAAGCATCGATAATTTCGTTTATAAGCGGAGCAAGCCATGTCGCTTGCCCCTCTGCCAGGTTATTTCGGCTGGCAGGTCAGCTTGATGCGCAACTTGATGATGTTGCGGTTGAACTTGGCCGTGGCGTTCTTGAACTTGCCGGCGGCGACTTCGATCTTGCGGGTACGAGGCGCCTCGGGGCCATTGTTGAAGACCACGGTACAGGCCGCGTCGACGTTGCCGTAGTTGTTCACCTGGATAGAGCCGATATCGGCATCGGTGTCATAGGCGTTGTAGTCGATGCTCAGGCCGTTGAGGTGTTTTTCCACATCGATCGGGTAGGCAAACGCAGTCAGCGGCAGCAAGGCCAGCACCGCACAACAGATTTTTTTCATTCGGCAGTCTCCACCAAGGGACCGCCAGCTTAGGACAAGAGGAGCTCATTATGAAAGCGCCCCGCGTGACCCTTGATCAATGGCGCACCCTGCAGGCCGTGGTCGACCATGGCGGTTTCGCCCAGGCCGCCGAAGTGCTGCATCGCTCCCAGTCATCAGTGAGCTACACCGTGGCCCGCATGCAGGATCAGCTCGGTGTACCGCTGCTGCGCATCGATGGGCGCAAGGCCGTGTTGACCGAAGCCGGCGGCGTGCTGCTGCGCCGCTCGCGGCAACTGGTGAAACAGGCCAGCCAACTGGAAGACCTGGCCCACCACATGGAGCAAGGCTGGGAAGCGGAAGTGCGCCTGGTGGTCGACGCGGCCTACCCCAACGCCCGCCTCGTTCGCGCCTTGACCGCGTTCATGCCACAAAGCCGTGGCTGCCGGGTGCGGCTGCGCGAAGAAGTGTTGTCGGGTGTCGAAGAAGTGCTGCTCGAAGGCGTGGCCGACCTGGCCATCAGTGGCTTCAGCATTCCCGGTTACCTGGGCGCGGAACTGAGCGATGTGGAGTTCATTGCGGTGGCCCACCCCGAGCATGCCTTGCACCGCCTCAATCGCGAGTTGAATTTCCAGGACCTGGAAAGCCAGTTGCAAGTGGTTATCCGCGATTCCGGCCGCCAGCAACCCCGGGACGTCGGCTGGCTCGGCGCCGAACAGCGCTGGACCGTGGGCAGCCTGGCCACCGCCGCCTCCTTTGTCGGCAGCGGCCTGGGATTCGCCTGGTTGCCCCGGCACATGATCGAACGGGAACTCAAGGAAGGCTTGCTCAAGCGTCTACCCTTGGAACAGGGAGGCAGCCGCAACTCGACCTTCTATCTTTTTTCAAACAAGGAAAAACCCCTGGGCCCGGCCACGCAAATCCTGATCGAATTGCTGCGCACCTTCGACACCGCGCCGCTGGATGCGCCGTTCGCCGCCCCTGAACAAGCCTGACAAGGACTTCGCCGATGGCCTACTTCGAACACGAAGGTTGCAACCTGCACTACGAGGAATACGGCCACGGCACGCCCCTGGTGCTGGTCCACGGGCTGGGCTCCAGCACTCGGGACTGGGAAAAGCAGATCCCGGTGCTGTCCGCCCATTACCATCTGATCGTAGTGGATGTGCGCGGTCACGGTCGCTCCGACAAACCACGGGAGCGCTACAGCATCAAAGGCTTCAGCGCCGACCTGAGCGCCCTGATCGAACACCTGGACCTTGGCCCGGTGCACTTGGTGGGCTGGTCCATGGGCGGCATGATCTGCTTTCAACTGGCCGTGGATGAACCCGGGCGAATCAAGAGCCTGTGCATCGTCAACAGCGCCCCTGAAGTCAAGGTCCGCACGCCCGACGACTGCTGGCAATGGTTCAAGCGCTGGAGCCTGATGCGTCTGCTCAGCCTGAAAACCATCGGCAAGGCCCTGGGCGCCAAGTTGTTCCCCAAGCCAGAGCAAACCGAGTTACGCCTGGAAATGGCGCGACGCTGGGCAAAGAACGACAAACGTGCTTATCTCGCCAGCTTCGATGCGATCGTAGGGTGGGGCGTTCAGGAACGACTTTCGCAGGTCGCCTGTCCAACCCTCGTCATCTGCGCCGACCACGACTACACCCCGGTGGCGCTGAAAGAAGCCTATGTAAAGCTGCTGCCCGATGCACGGCTGGCGGTCATCGCCGATTCACGGCACGCTACCCCGCTGGATCAACCCGAACGCTTCAACCAGACCCTGCTCGAATTTTTGACTGCAACCGATTCCACCACTCAGGATCACTGACCCCATGCTGAAAAAAATCGCCCTCGCCGCCGGCACCGTACTGTTTGCTGCCAACCTGATGGCCGCCACGCCAGCCAAGGCACCCCATGTATTGCTGGACACCACCAACGGCCAGATCGAAATCGAACTGGACCCCGTCAAGGCCCCCATCAGTACCAAGAACTTCCTTGAGTACGTGGACAGTGGTTTCTACACCAACACGATTTTCCACCGCGTGATCCCGGGCTTCATGGCCCAGGGCGGCGGCTTTACCGCACAGATGCAACAAAAAGACACCAAGGCACCGATCAAGAACGAAGCCAGCAATGGCCTGCACAACGTTCGCGGTACCTTGTCGATGGCTCGCACCTCCAACCCGGACTCGGCCACCAGCCAGTTCTTCATCAACGTCGCCGACAACGCCTTCCTCGACCCGGGCCGCGACGCCGGTTACGCGGTGTTCGCCAAAGTGGTCAAAGGCATGGATGTGGTGGACATCATCGTCAACTCCCAGACCACCACTAAACAAGGCATGCAAAACGTGCCGGTCGACCCTGTGATCATCAAGTCGGCCAAGCGCATCGACTGAAGAGGCACACGGCAAGCCTGGGCGGCGCGGTGATCCCGTGCCGCCCATAGCAATAAGGAGAGCCCCTGCCAGGGCATTTACAAATGGTTTATCGCCGCTTCGAAACACTGATCGATATCTTCCGCGACGCCCCGACCTCGGCCCCACCGAACCGCGTCCTGCCCTTCTACACGTATTACCTGAAACAGGTCTGGCCCAGCTTCGCCGTGCTACTGGTGGTCGGCCTGATCGGCGCGCTGATCGAAGTGGCACTGTTCAGCTACCTGAGCCGCATCATCGACCTGACCCAGGGCACGCCCAATGTCGACTTCTTCAAGATCCATGGCCTGGAACTGGCCTGGATGGCCGTGGTGGCGCTGATCTTCCGCCCCATTTTCGTGGCCCTGCATGACCTGCTGGTGCACCAGACCCTGAGCCCCAGCATGACCAGCCTGATCCGCTGGCAGAATCACAGCTACGTGCTCAAGCAGAGCCTGAACTTCTTCCAGAACGACTTTGCCGGGCGCATCGCCCAGCGCATCATGCAGACCGGCAACTCCCTGCGCGACTCGGCGGTCCAGGCCGTGGATGCCCTGTGGCATGTGCTGATCTACGCCGTCAGTTCCCTGGTGCTGTTTGCCGAAGCCGATTGGCGCCTGATGATTCCCTTGCTGCTCTGGATCGCCGGTTACATCGGCGCCCTTTATTACTTCGTGCCACGGGTCAAGGAACGCTCTGTGGTGTCTTCCGACGCCCGTTCCAAGCTCATGGGACGGATTGTCGATGGCTACACCAACATCACCACCCTGAAGCTGTTCGCCCACACCAACTTCGAACAGCAATACGCCCGCGAAGCCATCGAGGAACAGACCGAGAAGGCCCAACTGGCCGGCCGCGTGGTGACGAGCATGGACGTGGCCATCACCAGCATGAACGGGTTACTGATCGTCGGCACCACGGCGCTGGCGCTGTGGCTGTGGACCCAGTCGCTGATCAGCGTCGGCGCTATCGCGTTGGCCACCGGCCTGGTGATCCGCATCGTCAACATGTCCGGTTGGATCATGTGGGTCGTCACCGGCATTTTCGAAAACATCGGCATGGTCCAGGACGGCCTGCAGACCATTTCCCAGCCCGTCAGCGTCACTGACCGCGACCAGGCCAAGCCCCTGGCCGTGGGCCGGGGCGAGGTACGCTTCGAGCATGTGGATTTCCACTATGGCAAGAAAAGCGGCGTGATCGGCGACCTCAACCTGACCATCAGGCCTGGCGAAAAAATCGGCCTGATCGGCCCGTCCGGCGCGGGTAAATCCACCTTGGTCAACCTGCTGCTGCGCCTCTATGACGTGCAAGGCGGGCGTATTCTCATCGACGGCCAGGACATCGCCGAAGTTGGTCAGGAAAGCCTGCGCGAGCGCATCGGCATGATCACCCAGGACACCTCGCTGCTGCATCGCTCGATTCGTGACAACCTGCTCTACGGCAAGCCCGACGCCACCGACGCGCAACTCTGGGAAGCCGTGCGCAAGGCCCGGGCCGACGAGTTCATCCCACTGCTGTCGGACGCCGAAGGCCGCACCGGCTTCGATGCCCATGTGGGCGAGCGCGGCGTGAAATTGTCCGGTGGCCAGCGCCAGCGCATCGCTATCGCGCGGGTGCTGCTCAAGGACGCGCCTATCCTGATCATGGACGAAGCGACGTCAGCACTGGATTCGGAAGTCGAGGCCGCGATCCAGGAAAGTCTCGAGACCCTGATGCAAGGCAAGACCGTGATCGCCATCGCCCACCGCCTCTCCACCATCGCCCGGATGGACCGGTTGGTGGTGCTGGAAAACGGCCGCATCGCCGAAACCGGCAGCCATACCGAGTTACTGGCCCATGGCGGGTTGTATGCGCGGTTGTGGCAACATCAGACGGGTGGGTTCGTGGGGATCGACTGAGCTCTACCTGACACAGCCAAACCCTGTGGCGAGGGAGCTTGCTCCCGCTGGGGCGCGAAGCGCCCCCCAAATCTGCGCCCCAACGCAATCAATAGGTTGGACACCCAGCCTTATTGGGGCTGCTGCGCAGCCCAGCGGGAGCAAGCTCCCTCGCCACGGGGATCCGGTTTGAATCAGCAATACTGAAAAATTCTGTCCAGAATCCATTTAGCCCACATAGCAACGACATACTCCCCGCCGACCACGGCCAAGACCGCCACAGTCCCTGACTCTGGCGGTTTTTTGTGCCGCTGGATTTGTCGATAAACCCTGCTGTACTCAGCTCAGGTTCTGGAGATGAACCTGTCGTAATTCTGCTGGATGCATAACCGATTATCACGACTGTTTTATCAAGGATGCTTATGTCTTTACTCAAACGTTCAACGACTGAGTTGTTGGGTACGTTCTGGCTGGTATTGGGCGGCTGCGGCAGCGCGGTATTGGCTGCCTCCGGGATCGGCGTGCTGGGGGTGGCCCTGGCGTTCGGCCTGACGGTGTTGACCATGGCATTCGCCATCGGTCATATCTCGGGTTGCCATTTGAACCCCGCCGTTTCGCTGGGCTTGTACGTGGGCGGGCGGTTTCCGGCCAGGGAGTTGCCTGCCTACATCATCGCCCAGGTTATCGGGGGGGTGCTGGCCGCCGCGTTGATCTACTTCATCGCCAGCGGCAAGGAAGGCTTTGACCTGGCCGCTTCCGGCCTGGCAGCGAACGGTTACGGCGAGCATTCGCCCGGTGGGTATTCGATGGCGGTTGGCTTTGTCACCGAGCTGGTCATGACGGCAATGTTCATCCTGATCATCCTCGGCGCCACCGATAAACGTGCGCCGGTCGGGCTGGCACCGATTGCCATCGGCCTGGCCCTGACGCTGATTCACCTGATCTCGATCCCGGTCACCAACACTTCGGTCAACCCGGCCCGCAGTACCGGTCCGGCGCTGATCGTCGGTGGTTGGGCCATCGAGCAACTATGGCTGTTTTGGGTGGCGCCGCTGCTGGGCGCGGTCATCGGCGGAATCTCGTACCGCTGGCTAGGCCAGGAAAGCCGCTGAGTCACGCCTTTAGGGATCAGCACTGCCGATAAGGCAGTGCTGTTTTCGCTTCTTCGGCATATGCCAGCACCCCCTCATGCTCGCGCACGAGGAAATCCGCCACCGCTGCTTTCAGCCCCGGATGACGCAGGTAATGCCATGAGCGGGTAATCACCGGTTCGAACCCGCGAATCAATTTGTGCTCGCCCTGGGCACCGGCATCGAAACGCTGCAAGCCATGGGCAATCGCGTAGTCCATGCCCTGGTAGAAACAAGTCTCGAAGTGCAAACGGTCAAACTCCGCCAGGCAGCCCCAGTAGCGCCCGTAGAAACTGTCGCCGCCCACCAGGCTGAACGCCATCGCCACTGGCCGCGAACCTTGCTTGGCCAGCACCACACGAATGGCCTCGGGCATGCGTTCGGCCAGCAGGCTGAAGAATGTCCGGGTCAAATAGGGCGCCTGCCGTCGTATCGCGTAGGTGTTGGCGTAACAGGCGTAGACAAAATCCCACTGCGCCTCGTCCAACTGATGACCTTCGAGCCATTCGAACTCGATGCCCTGCCCCGCCACCTGTTCACGCTCCTTGCGCATCTGCTTGCGCTTGCGGGAACTGAGCGCATCGAGAAAGTCCTGGAAGTCCCGGTAACCGCGATTTTGCCAGTGGTACTGGCAGCCGATCCGTTGCAGCCAGCCTTCCTGCCCGGCCAGCGCCGAATCGGTGAAAGCATCGGTGAAGTTGATATGGGCGCTGGAAAGCTCTTCGATTTCCAGATAACCCGGCAGGCTGCCCAGCAGTTCCAAGCCATCTTCGGCGCGCGCCGCCAGCAACCGCGGGCCACTGACCGGACTGAACGGCACCGCCGTCAGCAGCTTGGGGTAATACTCGATCCCGGCCCGGGCGCAAGCGTCAGCCCAACCGTGATCGAACACGTACTCGCCGTAGGAGTGCCACTTGCGATAACTGGGCAAGGCTGCCAGCAGACGACCGTCTTCAATGTGCAGCAAATGCTCGGGTTGCCAACCGGATTGCGGGCCCAGGCTGGCGCTGTCTTCCAGGGTACCGAGGAAGGCGTGGCGCAGGAACGGTTGATTGGCAGGCACCAGCGCGTCCCACTCGTGCGGGGCGATGGCGGACAGGCTATCCAAGACGTGAAGCGGCATGCGGTTCCTCGATATCCAGACGGCGGATGGGGCGAGTATCGCCGATCCTGAGCGGCCGGGCACAAAAAAAACCCCGCCAGGGGCGGGGTTCAAAGGAGCGCTTTAACGGATGAAGTCAGAGCGGTGTATCAAGTCAGCGCGATTCAGAACACGTACTGGGCACGGACTACGAAGCCGTCGCCATCGTCATCGCCATTGGCGTTGGTGACTTTGTCGGTCTTGGCCTTGACGTAGGCACCGGTGATTTTCACCGCTTCGTTGGCGTACCAGTTCACGCCCAGGTTGTGCACCTTGGCTTCGGCATCGCCCACTTCACGGGTCGCCGAGGCAGTGGTGATGTTGTCGTCTTCGACGGTCATGCTGTCGAAGCGGTAGAACACTTCCCAGGCACCGATGGATTTGTTCTGAGGCTTGATCGCGTCAAACTTGCCGACTTTATAACCACGGGACTCACCGGTGATGGTGTAGGCACCCTGAACGTAGAAGCCGTGGCCTTTGAGGTCTTCGAAGGCGTCGCTGTCAGCCTTGGTCTTACGGGAGATGTACTCACCCTGGATCGACGCAGGCCCCATGGCGAACGCGGCTTCCAGGCCGAAAGCGGTATCAGTGTCGTAAGAGCCGGCTGGCGAGTTGTTGGCGCCGCCCAGTACCGGACGGTTGCCGTTAGGACCGGCGTCGTTACCACCCAGGGTTTCAACACCACGCATGCCCAGACGGGAGCGATAACGCGCATCGAACGCGGTGTCCGAAACGTCACGGGAGGCTACGTTCAAACCGAAGTGCAGCACGTTGCCCGCTTCGTGCATCGGGGCGAACACGAAGCGACCGTTGACTTGCTTGACGCTGTCGCCGTCGGTGTCGTCGGTGTCCTTGCTGAACACGCCGGCCGAAGCATAGAACGAATCGGCGAAGGTGCTGGACGCCTGGATGCCCAGGCCGTTCTGATGGCTGTTGGCCCAGTCGATCAGATCGTAGGCAGCGTTACGCTCAGGCGCGGTCACCCACTTGGAGCTGGTGGCTTTTTCCAGGCCGAAGTCGGGGTCGAAGCGACCGACCTTGATCGACACCGGCTTGAAGCCGTTGTAGGCCAGGGACGCTTCGTCGAAGTAGCCGTTATCGGAGTCGCCACTGTTGTGGGACATGTCGTAGTTGATGGTGTAGGCCCAATCCGTGTACAGCACACCGGACAGTTCCAGGAACGCACGGCGGATGTAAGCGGCGTCGGCCGATTTGCCGTTGTCGGTGTAGATACCGTCGAACTGGCTGTAGTCAGCCTGCACACGACCACCGAGCTTGAAGCTGAACTCTTTGTCAGTGGTAGCGACCTCAAGGCCGCCCTTGGTCTTGACCACGATATCGGCGCCATCGGTGGTGACGGTGCCGGCGAAAGCCTGGGCGGTTACTGCCATTGCCAGTGCGCTGGCGGCAACACCTGCGAAGTGCTTACGGATCATCGAAGAATTCCCCTGTTGGTAGTCTATGCGTTAGAAAACACGCGGAACTGGGCCCGCTGGTGTTGGGAGGGGATCTTGGCGGCCGGTTGTGTCAGGCGAGTTGCTATCACATAAAGATTTTATGACAGCGGAACTTTTTACTTCGAATGGGAATATAACCAACACAAACATAAACCCCTGTGGGAGCGAGCCTGCTCGCGATAGCGGTGGGTCAGTCAACACAACGCTGGCTGATCCGCCGTTATCGCGAGCAGGCTCGCTCCCACAGGGGGTCGGTGGTGTATCGAAGATTACTTAGATGTTTTGCGACGCTCGGCGGCGAGTTTCTCGGCGAGGTGATCCAGGTCGGGAACCGGCGGATGCGGCAGTTTTCTGAGGGTCGCCTGCATCAGGCGCATCTGGCGGATGAATCGTCGGCAATTGGGGCAGAACATCAGGTGATGGCGCACCATCAGGCGTTCACGAAAGCTTAACTGGCCGTCGAGATAATCGCTGGAGCGCGCCACTTGTTCCTTGCAGGTCAGCATTCGCCGGTTTCCTCGAAATGTTCAACAGTCGCGAAGACCTTCAGTCGGGCGCGATGCAGCAGCACGCGGACATTGGAGAGCGAAATGCCCAGCAGATTACAGATTTCGTCCAGTTCCAGGCCCTGTTGTTCCCGCAGAGTCAGCACGCTGCCTTGCAGTTCCGACAGGCTGAGCAACGTATGCTCCAGGCAATCACGCAACTCACGCTCGGTGAGCAACGCTTCGGGCGTGTCCTGGTGCCAGGCGAACGGTGCCAGCAGCCAATGCCCATCGGCGGCGAAACGATCATCGCCAAGGGTGCCGTGGGGCGACGGCAGATCGTCGAGCAGCACTTCCCGACGGTTCTGTTTGTAGCGGCCCTTGGCGGCATTGGCCGTGATGGTCAACAACCAGGTCTTGAGGCTGGAACGCCCCTGGAAACCGCTGAGATTGCGCACCACCGACAGCCAGGCGTCCTGCACCACTTCGTCGGCATGACGGCTGCCAACGATGGCATAGGCCACGGCGCGCATCGGGCTCTGGTAGGTGCTGACCAGTTCCTTGAAGGCCTGCTGCTCACCGGCCAGGAGGCGTTGGAGCAGGTGGGTGTCGTCGGTGACCGTCATTCAACGCCCTATGGCTGGATAGATCGCTGTTGTGGCATGGGAATTCATGTGGGAGCAAGGCTTGCCCGCGATGCAGGCGACGAGGTCTTCCATAAACCAAGTCGCCTGTTTCGCGAGCAAGCTTTGCTCCCACATGGCCTTGCTCCACAAAAAATTTCGGCGTAGCAACAGTGGATCAACGCTTGCGCAAAATCACGCTACCAATCGAATACCCTGCGCCGAACGAGCTGAGCACGGCGACCGAACCGCTGGGCAAGTCGTCCTGGTACTTGTGGAACGCAATCACCGACCCCGCCGAACTGGTGTTGGCATAGCGGTCGAGGATCACCGGGGCTTCCTCTTCGGTGGCTTCACGCCCCAGCAGTTTGCGTACGATCAGGTGGTTCATGCTCAGGTTGGCCTGGTGCAACCAGAAGCGCTTGACCTCGCCAACGTTCAACTGGTTTTCCTCCAGGTGGGCACCGATCAGTTCGGCCACCATCGGGCAGACGTCACGGAACACCTTGCGGCCTTCCTGGACGAACAACTTGTCGCGGCTGCCGATGCCTTCTTCTGCGGCGCGGTTGAGGAAGCCGAAATTGTTGCGGATGTTGTTGGAGAACTTGGTCAGCAGCTTGGTGCTGACCACGTCGAACTGGTACGGCGAGGTCGCCAGGTCCGCACGCTCGATGATCACGGCAGTGGCCGCGTCGCCAAAGATGAAGTGGCTGTCACGGTCGCGGAAGTTCAGGTGGCCGGTGCACACTTCCGGGTTGACCATCAGGATCGCCCGGGCCTGGCCCAGTTGCACGCTGTTGGCCGCGGCCTGGATGCCGAAGGTGGCCGAGGAACAGGCCACGTTCATGTCGAAACCGAAACCTTCGATGCCCAGGGCTTCCTGGACTTCAATGGCGATGGCCGGGTACGCGCGCTGCAGGTTGGAGCAGGCGACGATCACGCCATCGATGTCGGCGGCGGTGCGACCGGCGCGTTCCAACGCCTGTTTTGCCGCGCCGACAGCCATTTCACACAGCACCGACCACTCGTCGTTGGAGCGCTCGGGCAAACGGGGGGTCATGCGTTGCGGGTCGAGGATGCCGTCCTTGTCCATGACGAAGCGGCTCTTGATGCCCGAGGCCTTTTCGATGAACGCGGCGTTGGATTCGGTCAACGCCTCGACTTCACCGCGCTCGATGGCCTCGGCGTTGTCGGCGTTGAATTGCGCGACATAGGTATTGAAAGATTGCACCAGCTCTTCGTTGGAGATGCTGTTGGCCGGGGTGTACAGGCCGGTGCCGCTGATGACGACGTTATGCATGGTCGTGTCTCTGATCTGTTCAGGCAGAAAGCATTGGCACCGACGTACCAATACACAAAGGGACTTTTCCCATCCGGGGAAGCAGTCCTGGCATCGCTTTATTCCGATCCGCCCGGGCATTGAAGCTCAAAACCACGGGACCGGCATTTATAGCCGCGAAGTTTGCCACAAACGCTGGCGTTTGGCCCATTCTCAGTGAGCTACACCAACTAACCCTGTGGGAGCGAGCCTGCTCGCGATAGCGGTGGTTTACTCAGTATTTATGTCGACTGACACAACGCTATCGCGAGCAGGCTCGCTCCCACAGGGGTTAGTAGTGTTCATCTGGTTTGTGGCATCAGGCCTCCACCTGCCCCCACTGCTTACTCAAGCGCTTATCGGAAATCGGCACCTTGGTCCCCAGTTGCTGGGCGAACAGCGACACCCGGTACTCCTCCAGCCACCAGCGGTACAGCTCCAGTTGCGGATCGCGCTTGCCTTCCTGGAGGTGTTTGCTGGCGCGGGTCTGGTATTGGGCCCAGAGGTTCGACAGTTCGCCGCTCCAGACCCGGTCTTTCTGCACCTGGCTGCCCAGTTTCTCGAAGCGTTGCTCGATGGCCTTGAGGTAGCGCGGCAGTTCCTTGAGCCATTGATGCGGGGTTTCGCGGACGAAGCCCGGATACACCAGGTGGCTGAGCTGTTGCTTGATGTCGTTCAACGCCATGGCCTGGGCCAGGTCGATCTTGCCCTTGAAGCGTTTTTGCAGGCCGTGCCAGAGCTTGAGGATGTCCAGGGTCAGCTTCGCCAGGCGTTCGGCGTGTTCGGTCCAGCCGCCACGCTTGCGCTCGGCCAGGGAAGCCAGCGCTGCGCCGTCACGGGGCAGGCTCGCTTCGCCTTCGAGCACGCAACTGTCGAGGCTGACCAGCAGGATGTCTTCCACCAGGCTGTCGATGCGACCCAGGTCGCGGTACAACAGGCCCAGCTCCGTCAGGCCGGGCAGCTTGCCGCGCAGGAACTTGGCCGACTCGGCCAATTGCTGCATCAACAAGCGCTGCAAGGCACGACGATGCTGGAACTCGGCTTCGGCCGGGGTCGGGAATCGCCCTTCCTTGACCACGCCGCCCTCTTCCACCAGCGCCGGGTAGACCGTCATCGACAGCCCGGCGATCTTCTGTTGGGTTTTCTCCGCCACCGGTGCGAAAACCTTCGCCTCCACCGGTGCCTGGCTCTTCGCCGTTTGCGGCACGGCCAAGGCCGCCTGGCTGGCTTCGGCAAAGCGCGCCGTCAGTTCGGCCAGGTCGCGACCTTCGCCAAGGAACTTGCCCTGGCCGTCGACGATTTCCAGGTTCATACGCAGATGGCTTTCCACCTGCTGCGCCGCTTCCGCCCAGGCTTCGTCGCTGACCCGCGCGCCGGTCATGCGCAGCAGTTCGCGGCCCAGGGATTGCGGCAACGAGCCTTCGGCGAAGGTGATGCGTTGCAGTGCGGCCTTGACGAAGTCCGGCACCGGCACGAAGTTCTTGCGCAAGGCCTTGGGCAGGTTGCGCACCAGGGCGATGCACTTGGCCTCGATCATTCCCGGCACCAACCATTCCAGGCGCTCCGGCGGCAGCATCGGCAACAGCGGCGCCGGTACCCGCAGCGTCACGCCATCACGAGGATGGTTGGGCTCGAAGTGATAGCTCAGCGGCAAGGTCAGATCGCCGACGCGCAATGTGTCCGGGTAGTACGCGGCCGTGACTTCACTGGCCTCGCGGGCCAGCACGTCTTCTTCGCGCATGATCAGTAGCTGCGGGTCTTTCTGGCTGTTGATCCGGTACCAGCTGTCGAAGGTCGCGGTCTGGTGGATCTCGGCCGGCAAACGCGCATCGTAGAAAGCGAACAGGGTTTCTTCGTCCGCCAGGATGTCACGGCGGCGGGCCTTGGCTTCCAGTTCGTCGAGCTGCTCCAGCAACTTGGTATTGGCGTCCAGGCACTTGGCCTTGGACTGGATCTCACCGCGCACCAACGCCTCACGGATGAACAGCTCCCGCGACACCACCGGGTCCACCGGCCCGTAATGCACCGGTCGCCGACCGACGACAATCAGCCCGAACAGGGTGATCTGCTCATACGCCACCACTTGCCCGCGCTTCTTCTCCCAATGGGGTTCGAAGTGGTTTTTCTTGATCAAGTGCCCGGCCAGCGGCTCGATCCAGTCCGGCTCGATCTTGGCTACCATGCGCGCGTAGAGCTTGGTGGTTTCCACCAGCTCAGCGGTCATCAACCACTGCGGACGCTTCTTGCCCAGGCCCGACGAGGGGTGGACCCAGAACCGCCGCTGACGGGCGCCGAGGTAGTCGCCGTCTTCGGTTTTCTGGCCGATCTGGCTCAACAGACCCGAGAGCACCGCCTTGTGCAATTTCGGGTAGTCGGCCGGGTCTTTGTTGAGGCTCAACTGCATGTCGCGGCAGATCAGACTCAACTGGCGATGGGAATCACGCCATTCACGCAGGCGCAGGTAGTTGAGGAAGTTCTTGCGACACCAGTTGCGCAGCGGGCTGGCGGTCAGGGCCTGGCGCTGCTCTTCGAAACCGCGCCACAGGTTGACCAGCCCGGCGAAGTCCGAGTCCGCATCCTTCCACTGGGCGTGGGCCTGGTCGGCCGCTTGTTGACGCTCAGGCGGGCGCTCGCGCGGGTCCTGGATCGACATGGCGCTGGCGACGATCAGCACTTCCTGCAAACTGCCCAGCTTCGCCGCTTCCAGCAGCATGCGGCCCATGCGCGGGTCCACCGGCAGGCGCGCCAACTGGCGACCGAGTGGGGTCAGTTGACTGTTGCGGTCCACCGCCGACAATTCTTGCAGCAGGTTGAAACCGTCGCTGATGGCCTTGCCGTCCGGCGGCTCGATGAACGGGAAATCGGTGATCTCGCCAAGGCGCAGGTGCAACATCTGCAGGATCACCGCCGCCAGGTTGGTGCGCAGGATCTCCGGGTCGGTGAATTCCGGCCGACCGAGGAAATCCTCTTCGCTGTACAACCGCACACAAATCCCCGGCTCGACCCGTCCGCAGCGACCCTTGCGCTGGTTGGCGCTGGCCTGGGAAATGGCTTCGATGGGCAGGCGCTGGACCTTGGCCCGATAGCTGTAGCGGCTGATGCGCGCGGTGCCGCTGTCGATCACGTAGCGGATGCCCGGCACGGTCAGCGAGGTTTCGGCGACGTTGGTCGCCAGGACCACGCGACGGCCTGGATGGGACTGGAAGATCCGTTGCTGTTCGGCCGGCGACAGGCGCGCGTACAGCGGCAGAATCTCGGTGTGCTTGAGTTGGGCCTTGCGCAGCATTTCGGCTGCGTCGCGAATCTCCCGTTCGCCCGGCAGGAACACCAGCACATCCCCGGGGCTGCGGCGCTCGCTGCGCTCGTAGGCGGCGATTTCATCGAGGGTGGCGAGAATCGCCTGGTCGACGGTCAAGTCGTCCTCGACGCGGTTGCCTTCTTCGTCCTGCTCCAGGGTCAGCGGGCGATACCAGGTTTCCACCGGGAAGGTGCGGCCCGAGACTTCCACGATCGGCGCGTCATCGAAATGCTTGGAAAAGCGCTCCAGGTCGATGGTCGCCGAGGTGATGATGACTTTCAGGTCCGGGCGGCGCGGCAGCAGCGTCTTGAGGTAGCCGAGCAGGAAGTCGATGTTCAGGCTGCGCTCGTGGGCTTCGTCGACAATGATCGTGTCGTAGCGTTCGAGGTAGCGGTCGTTCTGGGTCTCGGCCAGCAGGATGCCGTCGGTCATCAACTTGATCAGGGTGTTGGCGTCGCTCTGGTCCTCGAACCGCACCTGATAACCCACCAGCGCCCCCAAGGGGGTGGCCAGTTCCTCGGCCACCCGACTGGCGACGCTGCGGGCAGCGATCCGGCGCGGCTGGGTGTGACCGATCAAGCCATGCTGGCCGCGACCGATTTCCAGGCAGATCTTCGGCAACTGCGTGGTTTTCCCCGAGCCGGTTTCGCCGGCGATGATCAACACCTGATGCTTGAGCAACGCCTGCTTGATTTCGTCGCGCTTGGCGGCAATCGGCAAATTGTCGTCATAGCGGATCACCGGCAAGCTCGCCTTGCGCGCCAGCACCTGATCGCACGACGCCTGCATGCGCGTCACCCACTGGGCCAGCTTGGCCTCGTCGGGCTTCTTGCGCAGCTCAAGCAACTGCCGCCGCAACCGGTGACGGTCGGCGAGCATGGCGTGGTCGAGGTTTTTCAGCAGCTTGTCGATAGCGGGGGCTTGGTCAGTCATCAGGTACGCAAGGGTCGTCGGTTTGAGCAGAGGGCGATTGTCGCAGATTTGCGGCTACTGCGCCGACACATGGCAGCCTGCCGGCGGTTCCCTTGTGGGAGCGAGCCTGCTCGCGATGGCGGTGTGTCAGTCGACATGAATGCTGGCTGATCCACTGCTATCGCGAGCAGGCTCGCTCCCACAGGGGATTTGCGTCAAGGATGCCTTTTGTGGAGAGCAGTCGCAGGGTTACTCGTTGTCCAGGTCCTTGCGCCGATACGGGAACACATCAATCACCTTCCCCGCCCGAATCGCCTCTTGCAGGCCTTTCCAGTAATCGGCGTTGTACAACTCACCGTGCAACTGGTCGAACAGCTTGCGCTGCCCCGCGTCGGCGAACAGGAACGGCGGAAATTCTTCGGGGAACACGTCCAGCGGGCCGATGGAATACCAGGGCTCGGAAGCCATTTCGTCTTCCGGCGTGCGGGGCTGGGGGATGTGGCGGAAGTTGGCTTCAGTGAGGAAGCAGATTTCATCGTAGTCGTAGAACACCACGCGGCCGTGGCGGGTCACGCCGAAGTTCTTGAGCAGCATGTCGCCGGGGAAGATATTCGCCGCCGCCAGTTGCTTGATCGCCAGGCCATAATCTTCCAGGGCCTCGCGCACCTGGGCGTCGTTGGCGTTTTCCAGGTACAGGTTCAACGGTGTCATCCGGCGTTCGGTCCAGCAGTGACGGATCAGCACCGTATCGCCTTCCACCGACACCGTGGACGGCGCCACTTCCAGCAGTTCCTCAAGGCACGCCGGCTCGAATTTGCTCAGGGGAAAACGAAAATCGGCGAACTCCTGGGTATCGGCCATGCGCCCGACCCGGTCGACGCTTTTCACTAATCGGTACTTCTCGATCACCGTGGCCCGGTCGACGTTTTTCGACGGCGAAAACCGGTCCTTGATGATCTTGAACACCGTGTTGAAGCCCGGCAGGGTGAACACGCTCATGACCATGCCACGCACACCGGGGGCCATGATGAACTGGTCGTCGGTGTTCGCCAGGTGATTGATCAGTGCCCGGTAGAACTCCGATTTGCCGTGCTTGTAGAAACCGATGGAGGTGTACAACTCGGCGATGTGTTTGCCCGGCAGGATGCGCTTGAGAAAGCCGATGAATTCCGCCGGCACTGGCACGTCTACCATGAAGTACGAGCGGGTGAACGAGAAGATGATCGAGACCTGCGCCTCGTCGGTGATCAGCGCATCGATCTGGATACCCCGGCCCTCACGGTGCAACAGCGGGATCACCAGCGGCCATTGATCGTCGCGGGTGTAGATCCGCCCCACCAGGTAGGCCCCCTTGTTGCGATAGAGCACCGAAGAAAACAACTCCACCGTCAGTTCCGGATCCTTGCAGACCCAGTCCGGCAGGTTCTCGCGCAACTGCGCTTCGAGGCGTTGCAGGTCGCCCGGCAAATCGGCGTAGTCCTCGCTGAAACGGTAGTCGGCGAACACGCTCGCCAGTATCCGGTCCAACTGCCCCTGGGGCTTGTAGGTGCGGGTCTGGGCAGCGCGGGCCCGACGCAGGCTGGGCCGGGTGGTGTGGATGAACATGGTGCCGTCGCTGATCAGGTCGTGGCTGAACAACCCGCAGAAGATCGAGTTGTACCAGGTTTCCGACAGCTCATCGTCGAAGCGCAGGTCGATCAGGCTGATGTAGGCGCTTTTGACCAGCGGCCAGCAGCCCACATCCATCAGGGTTTCGGCATCGAAGGCCTTGTGCAGCTTGGCGACGGTTTCGAAGACTTTTTCTTCATACAAGTTGATGCGCGCCGCCGAAGCCGCTTGCGCCTCCAGCCACAGGGCCTGCTCGAACCGGGCGCGGGCGCCATCGGTGATCTGCCGGAAATGCTCACGATAATCGTCGAAGCCGTCGAGGATCGAACGGGCGATTTCAATGGCGGGCCATGGCTGCGGCATAGGTAAACCTCGGCGGGTCATGCTTGTTATTGGCGACTGAGCTTAGAGGCCAATCAGGCGGCAACGCAACCATTGCCATCGCTATTCAGGACGGCGACACTTGCCGCCCGATCAAGGAAGGAATGACTCGTGAACCTCGTCGATATCCTGCGTTTACTGTCACTGGCCGCCATCTGGGGGGCCAGTTTCCTGTTCATGCGCATTATCGCCCCCGTCATTGGCACAATCCCCACTGCTTTTTTTCGCGTGTCCATCGCCTTCGTCGGGTTGCTGGTGATCCTGGCCCTGATGCGCGTCGACTGGAATTTTCGCGGCAAGCTCAAAGTCGTGATGGGGCTGGGCCTGATCAACTCGGGCATTCCGGCAACGTTCTATTCAGTGGCGGCCCAGGTGCTACCGGCCGGTTACTCGGCGATCTTCAACGCCACCACGCCATTGATGGGGGTATTGATCGGCGGTTTGTTCTTCAGCGAAAAACTCACCCTGGCCAAGGTCAGCGGTGTCTGCCTGGGGCTGCTGGGTGTTGGCATCCTGACCCGCGCCGGCCCGGTGGCGTTCGACCTGCAATTGTTGATGGGCGCCCTCGCCTGCCTGCTGGCCACGACCTGCTACGGCTTTGCCGGCTTCCTCACCCGTCGCTGGCTCGATCACCAAGGAGGCCTGGACAGCCGTCTCTCGGCCCTGGGCAGCATGTTCGGTGCCACGGTGTTCTTGCTGCCGCTGTTTGGCTACAGCGTCATCAGCCAGCCACCGGCCAGCTGGGGTGGCTGGAGCGTCTGGTTGTCACTGCTGGGGCTGGGCCTGGTATGTACCGCCCTGGCATACATTCTTTACTTCCGCTTGCTCAGTTCCATCGGTCCGGTCAAATCGATGACCGTGACCTTCCTGATTCCACCGTTCGGCGTGTTGTGGGGGGCGTTGCTGCTGGATGAGCCGTTGGGGATGGCGCATTTGTATGGCGGGGTGTTGATTGCGGCGGCGTTGTGGTTGGTGCTCAAGCCCGCTGCGGCGAAACCGGCTGAAGTGTCTGCCCGGTAGTTCATCGGTGTGGCTGAAAATGCCATCGTGGGCAAGCCTTGCTCCCACAAGGACTACACATAACCTGTGGGAGCAGGCTTGTACATAACCTGCGGGAGCAAGGCTTGCCCGCGATAGCGGTTGTTCAGTCAGCGAGCATCCAAGGCTCAGCGACTTTTACGAAACACAAACACCAACCCCACGATGATCAGCACCATCCCCAGCAAGCTCAACAACGCCAGCCGATTGCCAAACACCAGGTAGTCCATGATCGCCGTCACCGCCGGCACCAGGTAGAACAGGCTGGTGACATTCACCAGGTTGCCACGGGCGATCAGTCGGTACAGCAGCAACGTCGCCAGCACCGATACCACCAGCCCCATCCACAACACCGGCACGAAGAACCCCGTGCTGTATTCGAAGTGAAACGGCTGGAACGGCACGAACACCGCGCACAGTAACAATCCGGCCAGGTATTGCACCGGCAGCGTACCCAGTGGGTTGTCGGTGATGCGCTTCTGCATGATGGAACCGGCCGTCATGCTCACCAGTGCCAGCAACCCGCACACCATTCCCGCCAGGGACATGCCCGCCAGGCCAATGCCTTGGTACACCACCATGACCAACCCGACCAACCCCAGCACCAGGCCGAACAGCCGCGACCAGGATCGCTGACGTTCCATGAGCACCACGGTCAGGATCGGTTGCACGCCCATCAGGGTTGCCATGACCCCGGGCGTGACACTCATTTGCAGCGCCAGCAGATAAAAAATCTGGTAGGCGCCCAGCAGCACCAACCCGGTGGTTGCCGCGTACAGCATCGGCTTGCCGGTCTTGGGCAGCTTGAACTTGAGCAACGGAATCAACAGCACCAACGCAAACAGCGCAATGGCAAAACGGATCAGCAAAAAGGCGAAGGGTGAAGCGTGGGCCAGGCCCAGCTTGGAAAAGATCGCCCCACTGCTCCACAGCAAAACGAACAGGCTCGTGGAAGCCGCCGCCAATAAGGCGTTTTTGGAAAGGGAAAACATGGATACCACCTGTAGTCAGGCAAAAAGCCAACTCAGCCGAGGCTGAAGTCCAGTAGTTTTTTTTCAGGCGGGCACAGGGGATGGCAACCGTTGCCGATCAGCCCTGAATGCCAACACCCGGCGGTGATACGACGGCGTACACCGATGAGCTACGGACAGGTGGGGGGTATTGACCGATCTGCGCAGGCTGCTGATTCCCACACGGCACGACGCCAGCGTTGAACGCTGGAACCACGACCGCGATGACAGGGGATGCAGGCATGAGCCGATCTCTTGAAGGGTGGGTTCGAAAACCCGAAGAGCGCTGACTATAACCAGCGCCCGAGGGACTATGCAATGTTTAAACGAACAACCAATAACCAAGCGCCGTGAGCACCACCACCGCCAACACGGGCCGCATCACCCGGTACGCCTTGGGATGCTTGCGCTTGAATTGCTTGACCCGGCCACTGATGCCGTCGCTGAACGACTTGCTCCAGGCATACGCCCGGTTGATGCCGCCGACGTGTTCATCGTCCAGGTTCTGCGGCGCGGTGGCGCGGCCGAGGAAAGCGCTGATAGTACGGTTGAGGCGGGTCATCAAGCGGCTTTTCAAGGGCCGCTCGACATCACAGAACAGGATCACGCGGGTCTGCGGGGTTTCGTTCTTCACCCAGTGCACATAGGTTTCATCGAACATGACGTCTTCGCCATCGCGCCAGGCGTAGATCTGGCCGTCGACGAAGATCCGGCAATCATCGGAATTGGGCGTGGACAGCCCCAGGTGATAACGCAACGAACCGGCGAAGGGGTCTCGATGTGGGTTCAGGTGGCTGCCACCCGGCAGCAGGGCAAACATCGCGCCCCGCACGTTGGGGATCCGGTTGACCAGCTCGACAGTCCTGGGGCACAGCAACTCAGCCGACGGCAGCGGTTTGTCGTACCACTTGAGGTAGAAACGCTTCCAGCCCTTCTTGAAGAACGAGCCGAAACCGGCATCGTTGTTCTTCTCGGCGGCACGAATGTAACCCTCGTCGAACAGGTGCATGGCCTCGTCGCGAATGACTTGCCAGTTATCCTTGAGCACATCCAGCTCGGGAAACTTGCTGCGGTCCAGGTAAGGCTTCGAGGGTACGCCGGAGAACAGGTACATCAAAGTGTTATAGGGGGCGAACAGCGCCGAGTGGTTGACGAACTGGCGCAACATCGGCAAACGCGCCTTGCCGCGCAAATGCACATAAAGCGTACTACCCAAAAACAGCAGCAACACTGAGGCCTTGGCGGCAAACGAAATGGTCATTTACAACTCCTTGTCCAAAAACAACTTACGCAACGCCAACTGCCCGACGTAGCCGAGGGCCATGGTAAAGCCTCATGGCCCAGGTAAAAACCGTCTGACGCAACATTTTCTGTTGAGTGAAACGCAACAATCACTTTCTAACAGGCGCTAGCTGAACCTTGGCTGACGCCTGTCAAACAACCTTCTCCTCAGACCTTGTTACTGCCCAGTGGCGAGGTCCACTCACCCTTGCAGTGAATTCACGGTTACTGCTGAATCTCCTGCTCGGTAAACAGATCACTGAACAACATGCTCGACAAGTACCGCTCGCCCGAGTCCGGCAGGATCACAACGATGGTCTTGCCCTGCATTTCCGGTTTCTCCGCCAGGCGCACGGCCACGGCCATCGCCGCGCCACAAGAGATCCCGCAGAGGATTCCCTCCTCCTGCATCAAGCGCAGGGCCATCGCCTTGGACTCGTCGTCGGAGACCCGCTCGACCTGGTCGACGATCGACAGATCGAGGTTCTTCGGCACGAACCCGGCACCGATCCCCTGGATCTTGTGAGGGCTGGGCTTGATCTCCTGGCCCGCCATCGCCTGGGTAATCACCGGCGAAACCTCGGGCTCTACCGCCACCGACAGGATCGGTTTGCCACAGGTGTTCTTGATATACCGCGAAACCCCGGTAATGGTTCCGCCGGTGCCCACGCCCGCGACGAGCACATCCACCGCGCCATCGGTGTCGTTCCAGATTTCCGGTCCGGTGGTTTTTTCGTGGATCGCCGGGTTCGCCGGGTTATCGAACTGCTGCGGCATGAAGTATTTGGATGGATCGCTGGCCAGGATCTCGGTGGCTTTCTCGATGGCACCCTTCATTCCCTTCGCCGGCTCGGTGAGCACCAGCTCAGCACCCAGGGCCTTGAGCACCTTGCGCCGCTCGATGCTCATGGAAGCGGGCATGGTCAGCATCAGCTTGTAGCCACGGGCGGCGGCGACGAACGCCAGGCCGATACCGGTGTTGCCCGAAGTCGGTTCGACGATGGTCATGCCAGGCTTGAGTTTGCCCGAGCTTTCAGCGTCCCAGATCATGTTCGCGCCGATCCGGCATTTGACCGAATACCCCGGGTTACGCCCCTCGATCTTGGCCAGGATGGTCACACCGCGCGGCGCAATGCGGTTGATCTGTACCAGTGGCGTATTACCGATGGAATGGGCGTTGTCAGCGAATATACGGCTCATGGCTGGGTCCTTAATGCGGCGGGAATTTAAGCCTTTAAAGGTATGCCTGTTGCCCATGGGCGTCCAGTTTCACCGAACGTTCCCATTGTTGCGACAGTCAATGGCAGTAGAAGGCGCTCCCCCAACAAACGCTGGAGACTGACTGACATGAAGCGTCGATACAGCTGGCCACTGTGGGTTTTCGCCACCATCGTCGCGGTGCTGGTGGCCCTGCATTTCACCCTGCCTTATCTGGTGCGCAACTATCTGAACGACAAACTGGCCGACATGGGCGACTACCGCGGCCAGGTTCTCGATGTAGACTTGGCGCTTTGGCGCGGGGCCTACCGGATCAATGGCCTGAAAATCGTCAAGGTCGACGGCAAGGTCCCGGTGCCGTTCGTCGATGCGCCGTTGATCGACTTGTCCGTGAGCTGGCATTCGCTGTGGTACGACCATGCGGTGGTGGCCGAAGTGGAGTTTGCCCGTCCCGAAGTGAACTTCGTCGACGGTGGGGCCAACCGACAGAACTCCCAGACCGGTCAAGGCACCAACTGGCGCGAGCAACTGGAAAAACTGCTGCCCATCACCTTCAACGAAGTGCGCATCAGGGATGGCAAGGTCACCTTTCGCAATTTCAATTCCAAGCCACCGGTCAACCTGCGGGCCACCGACGTCAACGCCAGCTTCTACAACCTGACCAACGTGGTCGACACAAAAGGCAAGCGCGACGCCCGTTTCGAAGGCAAGGCCCTGGTGGCCGAACATGCGCCCCTGGAAATGCAGGCCACTTTCGACCCCTTGAGCAATTTCGAAGATTTCGATTTTCGCCTGCGGGCCAGGAACATCGAACTCAGGCGCCTTAACGACTTCGCCGCGGCCTATGGCAAATTCGATTTCAACGCCGGCCACGGCGACCTGGTGGTCGAGGCCGAAGCCGACAATGCCCGGCTCAGCGGCTACATCAAGCCATTGCTGCGTGATGTCGATGTGTTCGACTGGCAGCAGGACGTGGAAAACCAGAACAAAAACATCTTCCGCTCGGTCTGGGAAGCGCTGGTCGGCACAGGCGAAACGGCCCTCAAGAACCAGCGCAAGAACCAATTCGCCACTCGGGTGGAACTCAGCGGCAATGTTCACCAGCAGGACATCAGCGCCTTCGAAGCCTTCCTGCAGATTTTGCGCAACGGTTTCGTCCAGGCCTTCAATGCCCGTTATGAACAACCACCGCCGGCGACCGACTAGGTGTCCGTGGCTTTTTTGTGGCGAGGGGATTTATCCCCGTTGGGCTGCGCAGCTCAACGGGGATAAATCCCCTCGCCACAAGACTGAGTCAACATGTGACGCTCCATTCAGAGACTGAATACAGCGTCTGCGTTCACAGTCGGCGGGGCGTCGCGTTATAGTCGGGCACGATATTTATTTCGCGCGCCCCGCCTCGCCGGGCCGGCGACACGTTCGAGGAAATTGCAGATGAAGTTCGAAGGCACCAGCGCCTACGTGGCCACCGATGACCTGAAACTGGCCGTGAACGCCGCCATCACCCTGGAGCGGCCATTGCTGGTCAAGGGCGAACCGGGCACCGGCAAGACCATGCTCGCCGAACAACTGGCCGAGTCCTTCGGCGCGCGCCTGATCACCTGGCACATCAAGTCCACCACCAAAGCCCACCAGGGCCTGTACGAGTACGACGCGGTCAGCCGCCTGCGGGACTCGCAGTTGGGCGTGGACAAAGTCCACGACGTACGCAACTACCTGAAGAAGGGCAAGCTCTGGGAAGCCTTCGAGTCCGAAGAGCGGGTGATCCTGCTGATCGACGAGATCGACAAGGCCGACATCGAATTCCCCAACGATCTGTTGCAAGAACTCGACAAGATGGAGTTCTACGTCTACGAGACCGACGAAACCATCAAGGCCAAGCAACGGCCGATCATCATCATTACCTCCAACAACGAGAAGGAACTGCCCGATGCGTTCCTGCGCCGTTGCTTCTTCCACTACATCGCCTTCCCCGACCGCGTCACCCTGCAGAAAATCGTCGATGTGCATTACCCGGACATCAAGAAAGACCTGGTCAGCGAAGCGCTGGACGTGTTCTTCGACGTGCGCAAAGTGCCGGGCCTGAAGAAGAAACCTTCCACTTCCGAACTGGTGGACTGGCTCAAGCTGCTGATGGCCGACAACATCGGTGAAGCGGTACTGCGCGAGCGAGATCCGACCAAGGCCATCCCGCCGCTGGCCGGTGCCCTGGTCAAGAACGAACAGGACGTGCAATTGCTCGAGCGCCTGGCGTTCATGAGCCGTCGCGGCACTCGCTGATCCTCTTCGTTTAACAAGAGCGAGGGCGATTGCCATGCTGCTTAACCTGTTCAATGAGATGCGCGCCGCCAAGGTGCCCGTGTCGGTGCGTGAACTGCTGGACCTGATCAACGCGCTGAAACAGCGGGTGACCTTCGCCGACATGGATGAGTTCTATTACCTGTCCCGGGCGATCCTGGTGAAGGACGAACGGCATTTCGACAAGTTCGACCGGGCGTTCGCCGCGTACTTCAATGGCCTGGAGAAACTCGACGACCATCTCCAGGCGCTGATCCCCGAAGACTGGTTGCGCAAGGAATTCGAGCGGTCACTGACTGACGAAGAGCGGGCGCAGATCCAGTCCCTCGGTGGCCTGGACAAGCTGATCGAAGAATTCAAGAAGCGCCTGGAGGAACAGAAGGAACGCCATGCCGGCGGTAACAAGTGGATCGGCACTGGCGGCACCAGCCCATTCGGCTCCGGCGGCTTCAACCCCGAGGGCATTCGTGTCGGCGACGCCGGCAAGCGCCAGGGCAAGGCCGTGAAGGTCTGGGACCAGCGTGAGTACAAGAACCTCGACGACCAGGTGGAACTGGGCACGCGCAATATCAAGATCGCCCTGCGCCGCCTGCGCAAGTTTGCCCGCCAGGGCGCGGCCGAAGAGCTGGACATCGACGGCACCATCGACCACACCGCCCGGGACGCCGGCCTGTTGAACATCCAGATGCGCCCGGAGCGACGCAACACGGTCAAGTTGTTGCTGCTGTTCGACATCGGCGGCTCGATGGATGCCCACGTGAAGATCTGCGAAGAACTGTTCTCGGCCTGCAAGACCGAGTTCAAGCACCTGGAGTATTTCTACTTCCACAACTTCGTCTACGAATCGGTGTGGAAGAACAATCTGCGCCGCACTTCGGAGCGCACCTCGACCCAGGACTTGCTGCACAAATACGGCGCCGACTACAAAGTGATCTTCATCGGTGACGCCGCCATGGCGCCCTATGAAATCACCCAGGCCGGCGGCAGCGTCGAACACTGGAACGAAGAAGCCGGTTATGTGTGGATGCAGCGCTTCATGGAAAAGTACAAGAAGCTCATCTGGATCAACCCTTACCCCAAGGACACCTGGGGTTACACCGCCTCGACCAATATCGTGCGCGAGTTGGTGGAAGACCGGATGTATCCGCTGACCTTGCGGGGGTTGGAGGAAGGAATGCGGTTTCTTTCCAAATAAGATTTATTGGTACCCTTCAGGGCCTCATCGCGAGCAGGCTCGCTCCCACAAGGGGTCTTGTGTACGACGAAGATCCAGTGTGAGAGCGAGCCTGCTCGCGATGCTTTTAGCGGTTTAACAGCCCCCGCAGGCACTCCACCTGCTGCCGATGCGCAACCTCCTGCATCACTGGCCGCAAGCGCACCTGCGTCCCCGGCAGGCATTGCGCCAGCCGAGCCAGGGCCAATGGGGTCAAGGCACCCAGACGTGGGTAGCCACCGATGGTTTGCCGATCGTTGAGCAGCACGATCGGCTGGCCGTCCGGCGGCACCTGCACAGCGCCCAGGGGGATGCCTTCGGAAATCATCGCCGGCCCCTGATACTCCAGGGCCGTGCCCAGCAAGCGGATGCCCATGCGGTCGGCGCGACTGTCCAGCGTCCACGGCGCGTTAAACGCATCGAACAGGCTCCGTCCACTGAACGCCCCGTTCTGCGCCCCCAGGATCAGGTCCAGCGGCTGTGCTGGCTGGAAATCCGGAATCAGCGCGTGCGGCATGGGCCGAGGCATCGCCGAGCCTGAATAGCTCAAGTGCGCACCGCGACTCAACGCCCGCCCTCGTCCATCCTGGCCACCAAGTTCCTCACGCACCACCGTCGCCCGGCTGCCCAGCACCGCCGGCGCGTTGAAACCGCCGGGGGCTGCCAGGTAGGCCCGGGCACCGAGCACGGGCTGGGTGAGCGCCAGCACCTGGCCTTTGCGCAAGCTGAAAAAGCGCCAGGACGCCACCGCCTGGCCGTCTATCCGTGCACCCAGGTCCGCACCGGCCAGCGCCAGCACGCAATCCTCTTCGGCCACTACGGTGAAGCCGCCGAGGGTAATTTCCACCACCGTCGCCCCCAGGGCATTGCCAAGCATCCAATTGGCCCAGGCCATCGACAACCAGTCCGCCGCGCCGCCCTGGGTCACGCCCAGATGCCTCACGCCAAAACGACCGGCGTCCTGCAACAGGCACAGTGGGGTACTGGCCTCGATCAACAAGCGGCTCATGCCTGGGCCTCCAACGGTGTGTCGTCGCCACCCAGCGCGATGAATTCGCCATGGTCCACCGGAGCAAAACGCACCGTGTCCCCCGGCTGCATCAGGCTGTAGCCGTCGCGCTCGCGATCAAACAGTTTGGCCGGGGTGCGACCGATCAGGTTCCAGCCGCCGGGCGACACCACCGGATACGCCGCAGTCTGGCGCTCGGCGATGCCGACGCTGCCTGCCGCCACGCGTTTGCGCGGCGTGCCTAAGCGCGGTGCGGCCAGTTCCTCGTCCACCAGCCCCATGAAGGCGAAGCCGGGGGCGAAGCCCAAGGCAAACACCTGGTACTCGCGCTCGCTATGGCGGCGGATCACCTGGGCGACCGTCAAGCCACTGCGGCTCGCCAGCAGGTCCAGCTCAGGTCCGACACGGGGGTCGTACCACACCGGCAGCACGTGACACTGGCCGGCAGCCTGGGCATCCGGTGAAAGATTATTCAGCGCCTCGCCGACCAGATCACGCGCCTGCGCCGGGGTCAGGGCGAGCAAATCATAGTGCACCATCAACGTGGTATAGGACGGCACCAGGTCGATCAGATCCTCGGCAAACACCGCCCGCAGGCGTTCGCTGGCGGCGAGCATCCAGGGCATGTTGGCCTCGGCGATCTCATCGAACAGGCGCACCATCAGGCAGTCCACCGCCACCACTTCCAAGCGTGGTTTCATGGTGCACTCTGCCGGTCCAGGGCTTCGCGGATGCGTTGCACGGCCGCCACGGAGCTGGCGTTGTCGCCGTGCACACACAGGGTGTTGGCCTTCAGGTGCAAGGCGCTGCCATCACTGGCGGTCAACGCATCGCCGCGGGCGATGGTCAGGGCCTGCCCGATAATCACCTCGGGCTCGTGGTGCACCGCACCCGGCGTTTGCCGCGAAACCAGGCGACCGGCACTGTCATAGGCGCGATCAGCGAAGGCTTCGAACCACAGGGTCAGGCCGTATTCGTCGCCCAGGGCCTGGGCGGCACTGTTGTCCCGGGTCGCCATGAGCATCAACGGCAACTGCCGGTCATAGGCTGCGACGGCCTGGATCACGGCACGCAGTTGCGTCGGGTTGGCCATCATGTCGTTGTACATCGCCCCATGAGGCTTGACGTAGCTGACCCGTCCGCCCTGAGCCCGGCAAATGCCGTCGAGGGCGCCGATCTGGTAGTGCAGCAAGTCCTGCAACTCCTGGGCGCCATAGGCCATGGAGCGGCGACCAAAGCCCGCCAGGTCCTGATAGGCCGGGTGCGCACCGATCCGCACGCCGTGGCTCAGGGCCAGGCTGACGGTTTTGCGCATGATGCTCGGGTCGCCGGCGTGAAAGCCGCAGGCGATGTTGGCGCAATCGATGAAGGGCATCACCTCGGCGTCCAGACCCATGGTCCAGCTGCCGAAGCTTTCGCCGATGTCGCAGTTCAATAGCAGGCGGTTCACGGTGAACGCTCCTGTAGGTTCTTTCTTTGTTTAACTGTGAGGCACGTGCCCCGCAGGTTATCAGTTACTCGGCTTCCAACTGCTTGCCCTGGGTTTCCGGCAGGCTCAGGGCCGCCAGAATCACGACGCCATAGGACACCGCCGCAAATGCGCCGATACCCACGCTCAGCGGCACCTTCTGGCTCAAAATACCGATCAACAGCGGGAACAATGCCGCCACCGCCCGGCCAATGTTGTAGCAGAAACCCTGACCCGAACCACGAATGCGTGTAGGGAACAGTTCGGTGAGGAACGAGCCCATGCCGCTGAACATCCCCGACGCGAAGAACCCCAGGGGAAAGCCCAGCCAGAGCATCACGTTATTGCTCACCGGCACCTGGGTATACAGGAGGACGATGGTGAACGAGCCGATGGCGTACAGGACGAAGTTCTTTTTCCGACCCAGGATATCCGACAGGTACGCGCTGATGACGTAACCCACGTAGGAACCGACGATCACCATCGCCAGGTAGCCACCGGTACTCAATACACTCAATCCACGTTCATTCTTGAGGAACGTCGGCAGCCAGGACGTGATGGCGTAGTAGCCGCCCAGGGCACCGGTGGTCAGCAGCGAGGCGCGAAGGGTGGTAAAGAGGATGCCGGGGGCAAAAATCTCGTAGAACTTCGCGGGGTTTTCCGGCGTCAACCGGGCCTTGGTCTGGTTATAGACTTCCGGATCCTTGACCAGCCGGCGAACGAAAATCACGAACACCGCCGGGACAATGCCAAGGATGAACAAGGCACGCCAGGCATCCTCCGGTGGCAGCACCGAGAACAGCAGCGCATATAAAATCGCCGTCATGCCCCAGCCCAGCGCCCAGCCCGACTGCACCATGCCCACTGCCTTGCCGCGATCCTTGGCGCGGATCACCTCGCCCATCAACACCGCGCCGGCAGTCCATTCACCGCCGAAGCCAAAGCCCATCAGCGTGCGGGCGATCAACAGTTGTTCATAGTTCTGGGCAAAGCCACAGAGGAAAGTGAAGAACGCGAACCACAGCACCGTCAGCTGCAGGGTGCGCACCCGACCGATGCGGTCGGAAAGTATGCCCGCCACCCAGCCACCGATGGCCGAAGCGATCAAGGTGCTGGTGTGGATCAGCCCTGCCTGGCCGGTGGTGATGCCCCACATCGCGATCAGGGTCGGCACCACGAAACTGAGCATTTGCGTGTCCATGCCGTCCAGGGCGTAGCCGATCTTGCAACTCCAGAAGGTGCGACGTTCCTGCTGGTTGATGTTGCGATACCAATCGAACGGGCCAGAACGGGCCTGGGGTTGGGGGACGCCGAGCGTGTCGGGTGCACTCATGGTGGTTCTCCACGGTTTTATTGTTCTTGAGTCTCGACGACGCTGACGTGGAGACCGTTGCCCCGATTCTTGAGCGCACGGCCGATCCCGTCCAACGAATAAAACCTTGGCTGGGTCATAAGAAAAACTTGATTGGGCAGAACATCGCCAGCAAAGGCGAACCGCTTTTGTGGCGAGGGAGCTTGCTCCCGCTGGGCTGCGCAGCAGACCCGAAAGGCGCGATATCACCTGCCTGAAACTGCGCGGAGTCAGTTTTTGGGGCCGCTGCGCGCCCCAGCGGGAGCAAGCTCCCTCGCCACAGGAGCCGACCCTATGCCTGCTCCAGACAAAAAACTTTGATCCGAGCGGTGGTTACAACCCGCGCAAATCGCGCTCTTCGATCGGCCGGCTCTGGCGCAGACGCTTGCCGCCCAACACCACCCAATCGATCAGGCGGAACAGGCATTCCAGGCCGAACGACAGCAGCATCGCACCGCTGATGCCCCAGATCATCGCCTCGGGAGTCAGCAGGATCTGGTAGCTGTAGCCGTTCCAGGTTTCCTTGCGAATGTCCGGGTCGGCGGCCAGCGCCACTTGCAGAAAGCGGATGTACCACGGGCCTTGCATCGCCTGGAATTGCTTGTCCAAAGCCTGCTGGCGTACGAGCAAGGTGTTCAGGCTGTCGGCATCGCTGCGGAAGATCGGGTCCTCGCTGGCGCGGTAATGGGCCACCAGGGCCTGCATGTCGCCCTTGAAGAACTGGTTGGCGGTGCCCTGGAACCCTTGCAGGCCGGTTTGCGCCTCGATCAGGTGAGCCTCGACCCGCTTGGCGTAATCATTGATGAAGCCCGGCACCTGGACCCCAACCAGCAGGCCCACCGCGAACAACACCAGGCGTAGATAACTGAGCAACATAACGTGACGTCCTTATTCGGTCCGACCGTGACTGACGCATTCGCCGCGTCGCCACAGGCTCCATTGGCCCGGTTCGTAGCGGGTCCAGGTTTCGTTTTCGGTCAAGGGTTCGGTGGCAATCACCGTGACCACGTCGTTGGGTGTGGTTTCAGCCTGGAAGTCGACAATCACATCCACATCCTTGAGCCGTGCCGGGCCGAACGGCGCGCGACGGGTAATCTGAGCCAGTTTGGTCGAGCAATAGCAGAACAGCCAGTCGCCATCGCTGAGCAGGCAGTTGAACACGCCCTTGCTGCGGTATTCGGTGCAGGCCTGGATCAACGACGGTAGCAACTGTTCCACCTCCACCGGCTCGGGGAAGGCCTGGCGCACGCGGTTGAGCAGATCGCAGAAGGCCGCTTCGCTGTCGGTGTCGCCCACTGGCCGGTAGAAACTGACCTCAGGCTGGAAGTCGGCGAGCTGGCCGTTGTGGGCAAAGCACCAGTTACGCCCCCACAACTCACGCACGAACGGGTGCGTGTTGGACAGGCAGACCTTGCCGACGTTGGCCTGGCGAATATGCCCGATCACCACTTCGCTCTTGATCGGATAGCGCTGCACCAGGTTCGCCACTTCCGATTCGCTGCTGGCGGCCGGGTCCTGGAACAGGCGCAGGCCGCGGCCTTCATAGAAGGCGATGCCCCAACCGTCCCGGTGCGGCCCGGTCTTGCCACCGCGCTGCATCAGCCCGGTAAAGCTGAACACGATGTCGGTCGGCACATTGGCGCTCATGCCCAATAACTCACACATGCTCGAACTCTCGCTTCAAAGGGCAGGCCCGGCTACAGGCGCGGTTCGATACGCGAACGCTGGGGGTTACTCGGCACGGGCGGGCGACCGTAACGGTCATCACCGGCCACGCCGAACGGCGGCTCATCGTCGGGCTCATCGGCCGCAGCGGCGGCTTTTGCGGCGGCGGCCCGTTCCTTGCGAGCGTTGGCGGAACGCTCGATGGGGAAGCG
Organism: Pseudomonas sp. FP2300; assembly: GCF_030687595.1. Classification (NCBI taxonomy): domain Bacteria; kingdom Pseudomonadati; phylum Pseudomonadota; class Gammaproteobacteria; order Pseudomonadales; family Pseudomonadaceae; genus Pseudomonas; species Pseudomonas sp. FP2300. Next base: position 1,650,827 of record NZ_CP117440.1, on the reverse strand, counting down.
GATCAACACGATCACCAGATAGAGGCCGAAGGCAATCATGCCGTACATGAGCAGATCGGACGCTGCTCGCCAGACGTTGTTGCCGACCTTGAACAGTACGTCCAGGGCGACAATGGCCAAGGCCGGGGCAACTTTGTCCTTCACCGGGTCGACGATGGTGGGGCTGAACAGCAACACCGCCATCAGCAACCGCAGCGGTTCGCGCAACCAGCGCCACATCCAGCGGGTCATGCGCATCCACACCAGCAGGCAGCCCAGGGCGGCGAAGGCGTAGAGGCCCCAGGCGATCAGATAGTCATTCTCGGTCATGGTGTCCATGGCAAGGCAGGCAAAGAGACGCTTATAGTAACGGCTTTTCGCTCGTCAGGCTGCCCCGGCGTCTGGCGAATGGCCTGTGTGGTTGCTTCTGCCCAGGCCACGCGCCCCTTTTCGTACAACGTTCGAGAGCCTTTCATGTCCCTATCTGCCCACGTTTCCAACGCCCCGATTGCCCGCAGGGACCCCGGTGTTGACCCGTACGCCTGGCTGCAGGAACGCGACACCGACGCCGTGCTCGACTACCTCAAGGCCGAAAACAGCTACCAGCAGGCGCAACTGGCCGATCAGGCCGAACTGCGCGAAACCCTGTTCCAGGAGATCAAGGGCCGGATCCTCGAGACCGATCTGTCGCTGCCCTCGCCCTGGGGTCCGTACCTGTATTACACCCGCACCACGGCCGGTGACGAATACCCGCGCCACTACCGCTGCCCGCGCCCGACCGATGACAGCCTGACCGTGGATGAAAGCCGCGAACAACTGCTGCTGGACCCGAACGCGTTGGCCGGCGGCGGCTTCTTCTCCCTGGGCGCCTTCAGCATCAGCCCCGACCACCAGCGCCTGGCCTACAGCCTGGACACCACAGGCGACGAGATCTACACCCTGTTCGTGAAGGAACTGTCCAACGACAAGGTCAGTGAACTGTCCTTCGACGATTGCGACGGCAGCATGACCTGGGCCAATGACAGCCTGACGCTGTTTTTTGGCGAGCTGGACGACACCCACCGTCCTCACAAACTCTGGCGCTACCGCCTGGACGGCACGGCCGCCGAGGAGGTGTTCCATGAGCCGGACGGGCGCTTCTTCCTGCATTGCTATCGTTCGAGCTCGGAACAGCAGTTGATCCTGTCCCTGGGCAGCAAGACCACCAGCGAAGTCTGGGTGCTGGACGCCACGCAGCCGCAACAGCCCTTCACCTGCCTGGCGCCTCGGCGGGAAGACCACGAGTATGACGTCGACCATGGCCTGCTCGATGGCCAATGGACCTGGTTGATCCGCAGCAACCGCGACGGGATCAACTTCGCCCTGTACCAGGCCGTCGACACCGGCGTCGCGCCGACCGAGGCCGACTGGCAGAACCTGATCCCCCACAGCGACACGGTGATGATCGACGGCCTGAGCCTGAACGCAGGGGCCATGACCCTGAGCCTGCGTGAAGGTGGCCTGCCGATCATCGAGGTTCACCCCCAGGGTTTGCCGGCCTATCGGGTGCAATTGCCAGACGCGGCCTACAGCCTGCATGTGCAGAACAGCCTGGAATTCATCAGTGATCGCATTCGCCTGCGCTACGAAGCCCTGAACCGCCCGGCGCAGATCCGTCAGTTGGACCTGGCCAGCGGCGAACAGGTCGTGCTCAAGCAAACCCCGGTACTAGGCCCGTTCGACGCCGACGCCTACGTCAGCCAGCGGCTTTGGGCAACGGCACCGGACGGCACCCAGGTGCCCATCAGCCTGGTGGTCAAGCGCGAAGCCCTCGGCCGGCCCGTACCGCTGTACCTGTACGGCTACGGAGCCTATGGCGAGAGTCTCGACCCTTGGTTTTCCCACGCGCGGCTGAGCCTGCTCGACCGTGGCGTGGCGTTTGCCATCGCCCACGTGCGCGGCGGCGGAGAGCTGGGAGAAGCCTGGTACCGCGCCGGCAAGCAGGAGCACAAGCACAACACCTTCAGCGACTTCATCGCCTGTGCCGAACATTTGATCGCCAACGGTTTCACCACCGCCGGACAACTGGCGATCAGCGGCGGCAGCGCCGGTGGCCTGCTGATTGGCGCAGTACTCAATCAACGCCCGGAGCTGTTCAAGGTGGCGATTGCCGAAGTGCCGTTCGTCGATGTGCTCAACACCATGCTCGACCCGGACTTGCCATTGACCGTCACTGAATACGACGAATGGGGCAACCCCGAGGAACCAGACGTTTATGATCGGATCCGGGCCTACGCCCCGTACGAAAACGTCAGCGCCCAGGCCTATCCGGCGCTGCTGGTGATCGCCGGGTACAACGACAGCCGCGTGCAGTACTGGGAAGCGGCCAAGTGGGTGGCGAAATTGCGCGCCACCAAGACCGATGACAACCCTTTGCTGCTCAAGACCGAACTGGACGCCGGCCACGGCGGGATGAGTGGGCGCTACCAGGGATTGCGTGACGTAGCGCTCGAATATGCATTTGTCTTGAAAGTTTTGGGGTTGGGTTGAGGAACTCCATCGGATCGCCGGGTCTTAGCTCCATGCGCAGGCTCTGATGCAACCACAGTCCAATGTGGGAGCGAGCTTGCTCCCACATTGGATCTTCTTACATCCAGGCCAACCCGAAACCGCAACAAACACAAGAAAAAGACCGTGACAACATGTCAGAACCGACCTTACTGAACAAAGAAATCCGCGACTGGCTGATGGACTGCGGTCTGTTCGACCAGTTGCTGCCTGTCGACTTCGCCGCGGCGTCTGGCTATTTCAGCATCAGCGCCATCGCCGAGGGTGAAGCGATTTTCCGCGAAGGGGATGCCGGCAGTTTCATGTGCATCATCCACACCGGCCAAGTGGCCGTGCAGAAAACCGGCCCCGACGGCCAACCCGTGACCATCGCCACGTTGCGCAGCGGCCGGGCCTTCGGCGAAATGGCCGTGCTCGACGGCGAACGACGCTCGGCCAGCTGCATCGCGGCCAGTGATTGCCAGTTGCTGAACCTGGGCAAGGACTCCCTGGAAAAAATGCTCAACGACGCCCCGAAGATCGCCGCCAAGATCATCCGCGCGCTCGCCGTCTCCTTGTCCAAGCGTCTGCGCATGGCCGATGGGCAGTTGCTGTCGCAGCAGGTCTAGCTCACCTCCAGTTGAAATACAGAATCTGTGGGAGCGAGCCTGCTCGCGATAGCGTCGGATCAGCCAGTATCCATGTTGACTGGTATATCGCTATCGCGAGCAGGCTCGCTCCCACAGGTTTTTGCCATTCAGTTGTTTCACCGACTGGCTACAAGCCTATCCCCCGGGCGTCTTGGCCTTCACCGGCTGAGGCTCCATGCCCGGTATCGGCTGGTCCTTGGGTGGCTTGGGCATTTCGATCGGTGGCAGCAACGGCGGCCCACCACTTCCAGCACCGGGCTTGGGTATGCCGTTGGGCGTGACCGGCGGATACGGCATCGGGGTCGCGGTGCCAGGCGACCCGGGGATACTGGGTGGGTTGACCGGAATCGTCGGTTGTTGGGCCTGGGCGCAACTTATTGAGAGCGTCGCCAGGGCAATGGCCGTTAGAATGATGTACTTCATCAATGGCTCCGTGGCTATTGTCTGCTTTAAGGCTAGTCGTTGCCGCGCCGGTTCGCCCTCCTACGAGATTTCCATGAAACGTTTCGTCCTGCTCGACACCACGCCCATCCCTGATAACGGCGGTGCCCTATGCCTGTTCGAGTACGGCGAAGACTTCGTCATCAAGATCCAGGGCGGTGACGGCGGGCAGTTGATGAACACCCGTATGCACGGTTCCGAAGACGCCCTGGCGGAGATTCCCTGCCGCAAGGTCGCCGGCCGTCCCGGCTCGCGCGTACTGATCGGCGGCCTCGGCATGGGCTTCACCCTCGCCTCGGCTCTCAAGCACCTGGGCAAGACCGCCGAAGTGGTGGTGGCCGAGCTGGTGCCCGGCGTGGTGGAGTGGAACCGTGGCCCTTTGGGTGAAAAGGCCGGGCGACCCTTGTCGGACCCGCGCACGGTGATCCGCATGGAAGACGTGGCCAAGGTGCTGCAAGCCGAGCCCCAGGGTTTCGACGCGATCATGCTGGATGTCGACAACGGCCCGGAAGGCCTGACCCAGAAAGCCAACAGTTGGCTGTATTCGACCGGTGGCCTGGCTGCCTGCGCCAAGGCCCTGCGGCCCAAGGGCGTGCTGGCGGTGTGGTCGGCCAGCGCTGACCGGCAGTTTTCCGACAAGCTGAAGAAAGCCGGCTTCAAGGCCGAAGAGGTGCAGGTGTTCGCCCATGGCAACAAAGGCACCCGCCACACCATCTGGATTGCCGAGAAGCTCAAGGGCTGAGCTAAACTCTGTCCAACCGTCATCAGTCTTTTCTACAAAGGTGGACCCATGAGTTCGTCAACACCGCCGTCCAACACCGCCAAGCTGGACCGCATCCTCGCCGATGCCCAGCGCGACCGGGAGATGGGCTATCGCGACAAAGCCCTGAAAATGTACCCCCATGTCTGTGGCCGCTGCGCCCGCGAATTTTCCGGCAAGCGCCTGAGCGAACTGACCGTTCACCACCGCGACCACAACCACGACAACAATCCGCAGGACGGTTCCAACTGGGAACTGCTGTGCCTGTACTGCCACGACAACGAGCACTCGCGCTACACCGACCAGCAATACTTCGGCGACGGCTCCCTGAGCACGCCGAAAATCGCCAAGGCCACCCACAACCCCTTCGCCGCGCTGGCCGGGTTGATGAAGAAAGACGAATAGTCAGCCATTGCGGCGAGGGTGTTTATCTTGCGCTGCAACGTTTTGCGCCCAGATAACCCCCTCGCCACACGTGGCCCACTCGACTGCCCATGCCGCTCGCATGGACCCGCTGACAAATCTGCAATGTCCCCGTCAGGTCGCTGACAGCCTCGCACCTTTAGCATGCCCGTTGCTTCCCTCATTCAGAGGTGAAGTAAGCCAAGGTTGATGAATGTCAATCTGCCAAAGCACGCCCTGCCTATGCTGTGGCTATGGGTGGCTCGCCCGGCCTGAAGGAGCGATACCATGAACACTCATCAACCCCCATCTGCTGGCGCAACGCCATTCTGGCGGAACAAGACCGGCATTGTATTGATCATGCTGTTGGCCATCGGCCTCTTCTATCTGGCGCGAGAACACTTCAGCCACATCGCGGGGAATTGGCCGTACCTGATTCTCCTGATGTGTCCCTTGATGCATGTCTTCGGACACGGCCACAGCGGTCATGGACGACATGAAGAGCCACCCGTAGACGGCAAGGATGAGGAAGGCCGCTGACCATGTCCGACACTCCCGCGCACCTTCACCACAGCGCCGCAGCGCTCAGCGGCGACATGGCGACTGAATACACCTGTCCCATGCACCCGGAAATACGCCAACCCGGCCCCGGTACCTGCCCCAAGTGCGGCATGACGCTGGAGGCGGTGATGCCCGCGCTGGAAGAAGAGGACAATCCAGAACTCAAGGATTTCACCCGCCGCTTCTGGTGGTCCCTGCCGTTGACGGTGATCGTCACCGTGCTCGCCATGGCGGGGCACGCCTTGTCGCTGTTCCACGGTGTCACGCAAAATTTCGTCGAGTTTTTTCTGGCCACGCCAGTGGTCCTGTGGGCAGGCTGGCCGTTTTTTGTGCGGGGAGTGGCCTCTGTTCGCCAGCGCAGCCCGAACATGTGGACCCTGATTGGCCTGGGCACTGCGGCGGCCTATCTCTACAGTGTCGCCGCCACGTTTTGGCCTGGAGGATTTCCCGCCACGTTCATGCAAGAGGGGCGTATCGGCGTCTACTTTGAAGCCGCCGCGGTGATCATCTCCCTCACATTGCTGGGGCAGATGCTGGAGCTCAAGGCTCGCTCACAGACGTCGGCCGCCATCAAGTCGCTGCTGGGGCTGTCACCCAAGACCGCGCGCCGGATCAATGCCGATGGCCAGGAGCAAGACATCCCCCTGAGCCACGTCCATCGGGGTGACCACCTGAGGATCAGGCCCGGTGAGAAGGTCCCGGTCGATGGTACGGTGCTCGAAGGCGAAAGTGCCGTTGACGAGTCGATGCTCACCGGCGAGCCGGTTCCGGTGATCAAACGCGCCGGGGACAGCCTGATCGGGGCCACGATCAACACCCACGGCAGCTTGGTGATGACGGCCCAGAAGGTCGGTGCCGAGACCGTCCTGGCGCAGATTGTTCAGATGGTCGCCCGGGCCCAACGCTCGAAAGCACCGATGCAGCGCATGGCCGACGTGATCGCTGGTTATTTCGTCATGGGCGTGATTGCCATCGCCGTACTGACCTTTTTCGGCTGGGGGCTGTTGGGTCCCGAACCTGGCTGGGTCTTCGGGTTGATCAATGCCGTCGCCGTGCTGATCATCGCCTGCCCCTGTGCGTTGGGGCTCGCAACCCCCATGTCGATCATGGTGTCCACCGGCAAGGCGGCCAGCCTGGGCGTGCTTTTCCGGGACGCCAGCGCCATCGAGAACTTATGCAGGATCGACACGCTGATCGTCGACAAGACCGGCACCCTGACCGAAGGGCGCCCGGCTTTTCACAGCGTAAAAGCCACCCAGGGCTTCGACGGCCGCCAAGTGCTGCTGTTGGCCGCCAGCCTCGACCAGGGCAGCGAGCATCCCCTGGCCCACGCCATCGTCGATCACGCCCGATCCGAGCATCTTGAACTGATCAAGCCGGCTTCATTTGAATCCGCCAGTGGCATCGGTGTCAGTGGCCGGGTGGACGGCAAACTGGTCCACTTGGGCAATACCGCGCTGATGAATGCCGTCAGCATCAGCGTTTATCCATTGCAGCAACAGGCCGAGCAGCTACGCGCCCAAGGCATCAGCATTATCTACATGGCGATCGACGGCGTGCTGGCCGGGCTACTGGCCGTCTCGGACCCGATCAAGCCGACCTCCAGGGAAGCGGTCAACCGCCTCAAGGCTCACGACATAAAAATCATCATGGCCACCGGCGACGGCCTCACCACTGCACGCGCCGTGGCCATGGAGATGGGCATTGAAGAGGTCCATGGCGAAGTCAAACCCGAGGACAAAGAGCACCTGGTGGCGGACCTGCAACGCGATGGCCGCCAGGTCGCGATGGCGGGTGACGGGATAAACGACGCACCGGCCCTGGCTCGGGCGAACGTAGGCATTGCAATGGGGACCGGCACGGACGTCGCGATGAACAGCGCCCAACTGACCTTGGTAAAAGGCGATTTGATGGGGATCTTGCGAGCCCGCACCCTTTCGGTGGCAACCGTCAGGAACATGCGCCAGAACCTCGGCTTTGCCTTCCTCTACAACTCGATGGGTATTCCGTTGGCTGCCGGCCTGCTGTACCCCCTGACCGGTCACTTGCTCTCGCCCATGATTGCCGCCATCGCCATGAGCGTAAGTTCGGCATCGGTGGTGTTCAATGCCTTGAGGTTGCGTAACACGCCAGCACGATAATCCGGCGCACATAAAAAACAGGCGCCACCAGGGCGCCTGACCGTCTCAAAACCAAAGGAGAACAAACGAGACGGTAATCAGCCGCCCTTCGGACAGTTATCACCCAGGAGCCTGTATTCCACGGTGTTGAGCTTGCCGTTCGAATCTTCGTAAGTCATACGCGACGGTCCGACACCACAGCCTTTAATGGCCGGTGTAATGCTCACCACTTTTTTTACATCGAGTTTCATGCCGTATTCGTAATGAACGATTTCGGCGACGGCTTTGCCGTTTTCGGCGGCGAATTGGGCCATGGCTTGTTGATTGTTCTGGATCATCCGGCCATAAACCCGGTCACCTCCTCCTTCCGCCAAGGCAAGGGAAGAAAGGGACAGGATCGAAACGGCGAGCAAGGCATCAAGGGTTTTCATAGGGAACTCCGGCAGTCATTTGTCAGGCAAACCATAACGACTGGCGCCTTTCACGACGCTGGCGGGGACGTTACCGATTGGTCAGGTTCGTGATAGGTAACCGACCATCAGTCCCCACTCACAAACTGAACACGCAGCCCCATTCCCCGTATAATCGCGCCTTTTCCCAAAGGCACCCCGTCCGTGGCCAACAAACGCTATAGCTGCATCGGTCTGTTCAACCCCAAGTCACCGGAAAACGTCGGTTCGGTCATGCGTGCCGCCGGCTGCTACGGCGTGGCGTCGGTGTTCTACACCGGCAAGCGCTATGAGCGTGCCGCCGACTTCGTCACCGACACCAAGAAAGTCCACTACGACATCCCGCTGATCGGTATCGACGACCTGAAGAAGATCCTGCCCCTGGGTTGCGTACCGGTGGCCGTGGAACTGGTGGAAGGCGCTCGTCCACTGCCCGAATACACCCACCCGGACCGGGCGTTGTACATCTTCGGTCCCGAGGACGGTTCGCTGGATAAAGACATTCGCGATTGGTGCGAGGACGTGGTGTACATCCCCACCACTGGCTGCATGAACCTGGCCGCCACGGTCAACGTCGTGCTGTATGACCGCATGGCCAAAGGCAACAACACCCGTTCGGGGCCGCAATTCCGCTGACCGGCGCTAAATCCAATTGAACAAGGCAATCGCTCGGGCAGTCAGTTTTATACCAACCCCCACACCGGAGACAGATCATGAGCGATAACAACCCGTTCGAGCCGATTGAGACCACCCCTTTCCAATCTCATCCGCCGCAAAACGTACATGGTTGGGAACGCATTGGCTCACTGGCCGGCGGTGTCCTGATGATGGGCAAGGGCTTGCGTCGTGGTGGTGTGATCGGCCTGGCCCAACTGGCGATCGGCGGCATGGCGCTGGCGCGGGGGATCACCGGGCATTGTTCGGCCAAGGCCTTGCTGGAAAAGAACCGTCAGAACCTCAGCGACGCCCGCGCCCGCATCGAGCAGGCCGGCGACGAGCTGAGCCGCCTGAAGGCCAATGCCGAGGCGGCGACCGGTACGGCTACGGTGACGGGGAATGATTCGCTGGTTTCACCCAAAGTTGGGCTTTGATTTTTTGCGGTGGGGCTGATGGCCTCATCGCGGGCAAGCCTTGCCCCCACAGGATCGAGTCGTATCCAATAGCTCATCCGGCGAAGATTCAGTGTGGGAGCAAGGCTTGCCCGCGATAGCGATATTACTGAAGTAACTTGGTATCCAGCACTGCAGAGTTCCCACCCAGGACACTTTCACTGAGCTGCACAAACTCCTGGGTATCAACTGTTTCCAGCCGCATCGCCCCCTGCAACACATCATCCAGCGAACGCTTGTTACGGGTTTTCAAGCGAATCTCGCGGTCCAGCTCCTGTAGCAGCAATACCGCCTTGGCCACTGTCGCGGTGCCGACCCGCTCACCGCGCAAGGTGGTGACGCCTTTGCTGTCGCGGGCTAGGCGGTCATTGAGGGCCTGATAGCGCTCATCACTCAGGCCGCCAGCGCGGCGCAGCAGTTCGACGGCGTAGTACTCGGTCAGTCCCTCGCTGATCCAATCGCTGCGATCATGGTCGTTGATACGCGCCAGCGCCTGCACCAATTCGCGCAACAACGGGCTGCTGCCCCGCTCGCTGACCAGCGGTGGACGGCTGTGCAGGTAAATCGAGTCGTGCCCGGCCTGGGCACCACGCCACAACGGATCACCGGCACCGACAATCAGCAACTTGGCAGGATGGCGCGGCACCAGCGCCTGCACCTGCGGCCAGACAAAAGTCAGTAGCGTCAGCACATCCATCCGGCGCATGCCCTGGCCTCGGGGCGAGGCCACTGTCACTTCGGTTTCGCCCAGGCGTGTGCGCCGGCTCCCCAGTTTGCCGGCGAGCATCCAGCCGGTGGGACGGTCGAACAGGCGCGAGGGGTTGTCGATGCGAAAGCGTTGCTTGCCGATGCGTGGCCAGGGAGTCTCTATGCTTTTCCAGCCATCGGGCAATTCAACTTCGAGACGGGCCACCAATTCAACGCCGTCCTGCTGATCGAGTTTGGCCGACGGCACCAGATCGTCGCCGCGCAACAACGCCCACGTCGGGGTCATGCGGGTTTCGAAGGTCGCGCTCTTGCGCGCATGGCTGATGCGCACGCGGTAGCTCAGGCTGGCCTTGTCGGCAGCCGGGCGCCAGACGCCACGCGCCTCCTTGCCGGGGGTGAGCAGCCATTGGCCGTCGGCCTTGAAGTCGCTGTAGCGGCTGCCGTCGCCGAGGTCGAAATCCAGGCTGCGCACCGCTGAACCCCGGGCCAGGGTCAGGCGCACCTCAGCCTGATCGCTCTGCGGCAGCAGGTGCACGTGATAATCCAGGTCGACTTTCTGCGCCGCCCACAGCGGCCCGCACATTGCCAGCAGCCCGACTGCCAGCATCCGTTTCAATCCTGCCGCCATGGGGTCTCCCTGAGGGTGCGATGCCCGGCGGTTCAGCCGGCGCGGAAAATCAGATGATCTTCCCAATCTTCTTCCGGCACGCTGCCTTCGGCCAGCATACGCCCGGACTGGGAAATGCGTTCGTGGTGCACGGCATCGCGATCACCGCAGACCAGGTGGTGCCACAACGGCAAGTCCTTGCCCTCGCTGACCAGCCGATAACCGCAGGTCGGCGGCAGCCATTTGAACTCATCGGCCTTGCCCGGCGTGAGCTGGATGCAATCGGGCACGAACTCACGGCGGTTGGGGTAGTCGCTGCACTGGCAGGTTTTCAGGTCCAGCAGTTTGCAGGCGATACGCGTGTAATAGACGCTGTTGTCGTCTTCGTCTTCGAGTTTTTGCAGGCAGCACAGGCCACAGCCGTCGCACAGCGATTCCCACTCCTGCGGATCGAGCTGATCGAGGGTTTTGCGTATCCAGAACGGTTCGACTTTGGCGGCCATGGCTCGAGCATCAACATCAGGTGGTGAAAAGGCCGACAGTCTAGTGCCGGGGCCTCTTCAGGCCAAGCGTTGGCGACTGTCGGTAAACTGGGGGCTTGTCAGGCTCGGCGCCGGGACGTAGGTTGCTTTATCCACTTTCCCTATCCCTTCAAGGTAATCCCATGAGCGCCAATCCCCGCATCGCCGATTACGCTATCCACCCTCAGTTCATCGAACGCTGGTCGCCTCGTGCCTTTACCGGCGAGAGCATTGCAGAAGAAACCCTGCTGGGCTTTTTCGAAGCCGCCCGCTGGGCACCGTCGGCCTACAACTCGCAGCCGTGGCGCTTCCTGTATGCGCGCCGCGATACGCCGAACTGGGAGCGGTTCCTGGGCCTGCTCAATGAATTCAACCGCGGCTGGGCCCAACACGCCTCGGCATTGGTGATCGTCGTTTCGAAAACCACCTTCGCCGTGCCCGGCGCCACTGAAGAAACCCCAGCACAGAGCCACACCTTCGACACGGGCGCGGCCTGGGGCCACCTGGCGCTGCAAGCCAGCCTCAGCGGCTGGCACACCCACGGCATGGCCGGTTTCGACCAGGAGCTGACTCGCAAGGAACTGAAGATCCCGCAAGGCTATGACCTGCACGCCGCCGTGGCGATCGGCAAGCTGGGGGACAAATCGACACTGGCTGAGTACCTCCAGGCCCGTGAAGTCCCAAGCTCGCGCCGGCCGTTGAGCGAACTGGTGGCGGAAGGCGATTTCAGCCTGTAACCCCAATTTTGTGACCGCTGAAGATCAACTGTGGGAGCGGGCTTGCTCGCGAAAGCGAAATGTCAGTCAACATAATTGTTGACTGTATCGGCCCCTTCGCGAGCAAGCCCGCTCCCACAAGTTGATTGGGGCAGTGTCAGTAGCCCCGGGTGAAATCCACTTCCCCGCGTAACGCTTCGCCGGCCTGATAGGCCCGCAGGTTTTCCAGGAACAACTGCACCATCATCGTCGGCGAGGTCGGTGCCGAGCTATGCCCGGTCAACAACAGCCCCCAGGCGGTCCAGAATGGATGGCGCTGCGGCAGCGGCTCCTGGCGGCATACGTCGATCACCGCACCGGCCAGGTGCCCTTCCTTCAAGGCTTGCACCAGATCCGCATCCACTACCGCCACGCCGCGTCCGACATTGATGAACAGCCCGGTTGGCTTGAATTGCTTGAACAGCGCCGCGTCGTATACATCATGAGTGTTGGGCGTGTTGGGCAGCAGGTTGATGACGTAGTCCACTTCGCCCACCAAGCGCGGCAGATCCTGCAGTGCCCCGACTTCGATGAACGGCGCCAGCTCCCGGGCTTCGCTGGCAATGCCGTACAGCTGCACGCCAAACGGCACCAGGAACTGCGCCACGCGCTGGCCGATATCGCCGGTGCCGACGATCAGCACCTTGCGCCCGGCCAGGCCTTGCCCCTGGCGGTTGTCCCACTTGCGCTCGACCTGGCTGACCAACCGCGCCAGTACCTCGCGCTCATGGCCGAGCATGTAGGTGAGCACGTACTCAGCCATCACCTGGCCGAAAATGCCTACCGCGCGGGTCAGGCGGTAATTGCGCGTCAAGCCCTCGGCCAACAGCGGCGTGATACCTGCCCAGGTCGATTGCAGCCAACGGGGTTTATGGCCTTGACGCAACAGGGTGGCCAGCAGATCAGGCTGGCCAAGCCAGACCGGGCAATCGGTGGCCAGTCGCGACAGTTCGGCGGAATCGCCGCTGGTCAGCACTTCAATATCGGGTGCAGCCTGGCGCAGAAGCTGGGCATACACCGCGTGGTCGTGTTCGGCAATCAGAACGCGCATGAATCAAACCTTTCAAAAACAGTGCAGACGACCGCCGACAGAGTGTCGCTCCATCCATGCGATCGTCGTCAATAAACCATTCCAGTGTGTTTCAAGAGGCCCCCAGAACAGGCACCTCCGATTACCGTCAGACCGGGTCGTTGCGGCGCAACAACTCTTCGGGTAAATGCTCGATGTACTCGTCTTCGGCCGGCGGCATCTGCAAGTGATAACCCTGGGTGTCGAGGTTTTCCAGCACCTTGTTGATGTCTTCCCGGGACAGCTCCCGTTCGGGGCTCAGCACCAGGTCGAAGGCGTGGATAGCCTTGCCAAAGGCAGCCATCAGGGGCTCCGGCACACGCTTCAAGGCATCGCTCTTGAGCACATACAGGTACATCTCGTTTTTCTTCGAGCTTCGGTAGATGGAGCAGATACGTTTCAAGGCTGTTCTCCGGCAGTGGCCAGGCTGTCGAGCAGCGCCTGGCCCATCAATTCGCGGCGCCAGCCACGCAGCGAATCGGGCAATTGGTAAGGGCCCTCGGGAAAGCCGCTCTTGATCAGCGCTTCGAGGGTTTTCTTGCGTAGCATCAACTCCGGGGCGATCCCCAGGCGCTCGGCTTCAGCCTGCCCCAGCGCCTTTAGACGCTTGACCAGCGCCGACGCCTCGATGGGCAACGGCTCGGCCACGGCCGGTGGCCATTGCTCGGGCGGCACGCTGGCGGCGCTCTGGATCAGGTCCAGCAGAAACTGGCCGTCCTGGCGCACGGTGCGCGGGTGCATGTCTTCGATTTTCGCCAGCGCGCCGAGGTTATCCGGCTGGGTGCGGGCCAGGGGCCACAGCGAATGCTCGCGAATGATGCGATTGCGCGGCAGGTCACGGGCCCGCGCCTCGCGTTCGCGCCAGGCGCACAGCTCGCGCAGCACGGCCAATTGGGCGCGGGACAGTTTCCAGGCGAGCTTGGCCTCGCGGTAGACCTCGTACGGGTCGACTTCGCGACGCAGGTTGGCCACCAGTTCGGCACCATCCTCCAGGACCCAACTGTATTTTTCGTCGGAAAGCTTCGGGCGCAGCTGTACGAAAACTTCTGCCAGATGCACGGCATCCTCTGCCGCGTAGCTGATCTGCGTCTCGGATAGCGGCCGTTGCAACCAGTCGGAACGAGTCTCGCCCTTGGGCAGCTCGATACCCAGCACTTCCTGCACCAGCCGCGAATAGCCCATGGAGAAACCCAGGTTCAGGTAAGCGGCAGCCAGTTGAGTATCGAACAGCGGCGCAGGCAGGCTGCCAGTCAAGCGCAGCAGCACTTCAAGATCTTCGCTGCAGGCGTGCAACACCTTGAGCACCGCCGGATTTTCCAGCAGCGCGGCCAAGGGTTGCCAATTGTCGATGGTCAAGGGGTCGATGAGGTAGGCACGCTTGCCGTCGCCGATCTGCAATAAACCGGCAATAGGATAAAAGGTGTCGACCCGCATGAATTCGGTGTCGAGGGCGACGAATGGCAACTGCTGCCACTCGGCGCAAAACTGACCGAGGCTATCGTTGTCGCGAATCCAGTGAATATCGATGGCCACACGGCTCTCCCTTGAAGAATGGCGCGCAGTATATATCGCCGCCGGCGATTGCGAGCATCCATAGAACAGCAGCCTAAGAGAAATCGCCTGCGAAAAAGCAAGAATAGTCCTACATCAGGACTTAACCGGTCTTACGCAGTACATAAACACGCGTCAGCGCAAAACCGGGCAGGAAATCCTGATACCAGAGCACGCTAAAACCGGCCTGGCGAAACTCGGCTTCGACATCGGCCTTGTCGGCCAGGCTTCGTTGCGGCGCCTGGCCAATCTTGAGACGCCCTTCGATTTGCAGCGAAACGATGACCGTATCGCGACTGACCCGATGAAATTCGCGCAACAGCGCCAGGCGATGTTCGCTGGCGCTGACATGACGGAACAGTTGCAGACAACAAATACAATCCACCGCGTTGGCCGACAGCCCGATGGTGAACGCCGAACTCGGGAAGGTCTTGACCCGCTGGAGCAACGCGCCGCCATGGTGAGTGAGCGCGTGTTCGAGCATGTCCGGCGACGGGTCCGCCGCCAGGATCACCCGGTTGGCGTGCTCGGCCAGCACCGGCCAGAACCGCCCCGCCCCACAGGCCACATCCAGCACCAACCCAGGCTCACCCGCCACTTTCAGGGCGTTGCGCACCATTTGCTCGTCGCGCCAGAACGCCAGGCGCAACCGCCGAGGCGCCGGCTGGCAGCAGATCTGCGCATGTTCCTGGTCATGCTGCCTGGCGAACTCAAGCTCGACGGTGGAAGGGGGTAGCCTGGACATACAAACGGCTCTTGGAAAAGATTGGATGACAGGTTAATCAACGCCGCGTGAAAAAAAGGTCCAGGCCATCACTCCCGCGCCAGGACACCGTCGATCACCGCGCCGCGACAGTTGGCGAACAGGTCCAGGTCCCGGTTGTAGACCTGGCTGTTGACTTCCAGCAACCCGAGCATCGAGTGAAACAGGTTGTCCTGGCTCAGGGGCTTTTCCCGGCTCAGTTGCAGGCAATGGGTATCGACCGAGAAAGACTTCTGATAACTGTCGGAGAACCAGGCGAGCATCGCCACATGCTTTTGTTGCTCCGGGGCGAGCATGTAGGGCGTGCCGTGGAGAAACAGGTTGTATTCGCCCAGGGACTCGCCGTGGTCCGACAGGTACAGCATGGCCGTGTCGACCTTGTCCTGGTTGGCCCGCAGCAGATCGATCAGGGTCGACAGCACATGATCGGTATACACCAGCGTGTTGTCGTAGCCGTTGACGATGCTTTCGCGACTGCAATTGTTCAGCGCGTTGCTTTCACACACCGGGGTGAAATGTTCGTACTCCTTGGGATAGCGCTTGAAATACTCCGGCCCATGGCTACCCATTTGGTGCAGCACCAGCACCGTGTCTTTGTCGAGCGTGTCGATGAAATGCTGCAACCCCTGGAGCAGGATCTCGTCGCGGCACTCACTGTTGGCGCACAGGTCCGGGTCCTTGAGATTGCTGACATCCTGCAACGTGACCCGATCGCAAGTGCCCTTGCAACCGGACTGGTTATCCCGCCAGATCACCTCCAGCCCGGCGCGCTTGAGCACATCCAACAGGCCTTCTTCATTTCTGGCCTTGCTGGCGTCGTAGTTCTTGCGCCCCATGTTGGAAAACATGCAGGGCACCGACACGGCGGTTTCAGTGCCGCAGGAATGCACGTCGGTGAAGGCGATCAACCCGGCCTCTTTATCCAGTGTCGGCGTGGTATCACGGTTATAGCCGAGGATGCCGAAGTTCTCGGCCCGGGCGCTCTCGCCCACCACCAATACGGTCAGGGATTTGCGGCCATGGGTTTGCCAGGCCGGGTTGCGACTGGCGTCCTCGCCCAGCGTGATGAATGGCTGCTTGGCCGACGCGACCTGCTCACGCAAGTACCCGAGCGAAGCACCGATGTAGTTGCTCGGCACCACCATCAAGCGCAACTCGTGGTGGTTGCGAAACAACGAAGACAGGCCTTGGTAGTTGACCAGGGCAACCATGCCTATCACCGCAGCCGAGGCCACGCCGACCACCAACTTACTTATTAACTCTTTAGGCCAGCGACGATAGTTGATCGGTGTCTTGAACAACAACCAACAAGGCACCACGCCCAATAACCCGAGGTAGATAAACAACTTCAGCGACAATAGGCCACGGACTTCCGTGGCATTGGTTTCAGCAAAGTTGCGAAACATGCCGGCGTCGATCAATACGCCGTACTGGGCCATGAAATAGGCCACGCCGGCGCTGATCATGAACAGCAGCATCAACACCGGCTTGAGCAGTGGACGGAAAGCCACGAGCGTCAACACCAGGTTGAACGCGCAGAAGATCATCACGCCGAACGCCACGCACATCAGCAGGCCGCGGGCGTCAGCCGTCGTGATCGCCAGCAAGTGTTGCCAGAGAACGAGGTTGAAGCCCACTAATAAAAAGGCACTGGCGGCCAGCGTCACCCACTCGGGGCGCACGGCTTTAATGGTCAGCATGATGGTTGACGGCTTCCTGAAAGTTGCTCTTTTAAAAAGAAGTGCCGTAGGAAATGTGAAAAATTCATTTCCTACGGCAACACAAACTTTAGGTAGCTCACCATCAATTTTTCGTGAAAAAGTTGCTACTAAATAATTATTTAAGAAACAGGCGGCCAGCCGTTTTCAAGCCTGATTCAGGTACCAGCGCCAATCCTGCTCCCCGACTTCCCCCATGAATTGACGGTACTCGGCGCGCTTGACCGCCAGATAAACGCCAAGAAATTCAGCGCCAAATGCTTCCCGCGCCCAGGCCGACGCTTCGAGGGCATGCAGGGTGGTGAGCCAGTCGGTGGGCAACAGCTCAGTCGCCTGGGCATAGCCGTTGCCTTCGACAGGTTCCCCAGGGTCGCACTGCTCACGTATGCCGCGATGAATGCCGGCCAGTATCGCCGCCGCAGCCAGGTAAGGGTTGGCATCGGCACCGCAGATGCGATGCTCGATGTGCCGCGAGAATGCCGGGCCGCCCGGCACTCTCAGGCTCACGGTGCGGTTGTCCACGCCCCAGGTCGCCGCCAGCGGTGCATAGCTGTTGCTTTGGAATCGCCGGTAGGAGTTGGCGTTCGGACAAAACATCAACAGCGAATCGAGCAAGGTGTCGAGCATCCCGCCCACCGCCTGGCGCAACAGCGGCGTGCCGTCGCCAGCCTCACTGGCGAACAGGTTGTGGCCATCGCGGTCCGCCAGGCTGACATGCATGTGCATGCCGGAGCCCGCCAGGTGATCGAACGGCTTGGCCATGAAGCACGCCTGCATGCCATGCTTGTGGGCCACCCCCTTGACCAGTCGCTTGTAACGCACCGCCTCGTCCATGGCTTGCAACGCATCGCTGCGGTGTTCGAGGGTGATCTCCACTTGCCCCGGTGCGTATTCGGAAATGGCGGTCCGGGCTGGAATGCCTTGCAGCTTGCACGCAGCGTACAGGTCGGCCAGGAACGGCTCGATCTGTTCCAGCTCGCGCAAACCGTAGACCTGGGTAGCGCGCGGTCGACCGCCGTCGGCGTCCGGCGCCGGCTGTGGTCGGCCTTGGCTGTCGCGTTGCGTGTCCAGCAGATAAAACTCCAGCTCCGCCGCCATAACCGGGTAATAACCGTCGGCCTGCAAGGCCTCTATCACCCGGCGGAGCAGATAACGCGGATCGGCGATGGCCGCCGGCATTCCCTCCTGGGGATGCATGCCAACCTGCACGGCAGCCGTGGGAATCGACCGCCACGGCATGCGCTGCAAGCTGCCGCTGATGGGATAGGCACGACAATCGATGTCACCGACGTCCCACACCAGCCCGGAATTTTCCACATCGTCGCCATTGATGGTCAGCCCGAGAATCGTACTGGGCAGCGGCCGGCCACTTTCAAAGACCGCCAGCAACTCGTCCCGGTGCAACAACTTGCCCCGGGGCACGCCGTTGTTGTCGAGAATGAACAGCTCGAACAGTTCAATATCGGGGTTCTGGGCAAGGAACGCCTGGGCGTGCTCTACGGGTGCGAAAGAAATCTTGGCAAGGCTCATGAGAAGGCTCGTATTTCCATGTCGGACGGGCGACAAGGCGCCGTCAGTCTGTGCTCGCCACTGCGCGAGCACCGTGAATGATCAACAGGAAATACGAATATCTGGAGGACGCGCGTGACGGCAATGCCAGAGCGCCCAGAAGGCCAGCTCGGAGGGCAACGCACTGAGGGTCGGGGCCATGGCAGGCGTGAACCTGCCGACCGGATCGACTGCGGCGGATGAAGGGTATTGCACTGCCAGGGGCCAACCGTCCATGAGCGCATCACAGGAAACACATCGGGCAAGCGTCCCACGGCATCCTGGCAGGTTAAACCTGGATTTGATGGAGCTTGGATCACAGCGAGCTAAACATAGGTCAACGAATCAGTCGTTGATCGAGACGTCGTGTTCCCTACATTATCTGTCCCGTTCCCGACCATGAAAGCGCCTGCCCGGCATTCTCTTGGCACGATCGTTCCGCTAGGATCGTCAGCCTGGTTTGCGCAAAATCCGCGCAAGGAGCACAGCGAGAGACAGAACGGATGCTGAACAGTAACTCCCTCAGAAAGCTCGACATGCAAGACCTCATGGTGTTTAGCGCCGTGTACGAGCAAAGCAGTGTCACCGGCGTGTCCGAGGCATTGTGCGTCAGCCAGTCAACCGTCAGTTATTGCCTCAAGAAACTGCGAACCTGTTTCGAAGACGAGTTGTTCATCAACACCCGCACGGGCATGCGTCCCACCTACAAGGCCGAGGGCATGTACGATCACGTGCGCGCCATTTTGCAAAGCATCAACCTGTGCCATGCCGGTACGCCAACCTTCGATCCGACCCGACAAGCCATTACTTTCAACATCTGCGCACCGGAATATTGCGAACAACTGATCCTGCCGCCACTGCTGCAAAGCTTCGATTACGCCAACTTGCCGGTGGTGGTGAACGTGCACAAGCTCGAAGCCGACATTCCCGCCGAAGAACTGCGCGATGGCAGCCTGGACCTGGTGATCTGCTTCGGCCCGAATTTCCACAGCAACCATGCCGATTTCAAATCCCGGCAGTTACTGGAGGAAGACCTGGTTTGTGTCGTGGATAAACGGGCGACACCACTTGAGCCGCAACTGAGCCTTCAATCTTTCGTACAGCGCCGACACGTGTTTCCGACACCCTGGACGTCAGCGACCAACATGGTGGACGGCTGGCTGTCGCAACAGGCGCACCAACGTCAGATTGCCGCGCGCGCCAACAGCTACGGTGCCGCACTGAAGATGATCACCGGCACCGACTTCATCCTGACCCTGCCCCGCCGCATCCAGAAACTGCTGGCCAACGAGGCGATCTTCAATCACCACGAAGTGCCCAAGGGTCTGCCGGGGTTTACCTTGAACATGCAATGGAGCCTGGCCGTCGATCAGGACAGTGCCAACGCCTGGCTGCGCGAACAGATCATCAAGGCCTGCGTCCCACCCGACGCCTGATCGTCATTGACCGATCAAGGCCTTGGCATACGACTCCCGGTCGATGTCGAGGATCTCCACGCACAGCTGCACGCTGACCTCAGCGGGCCATGGCCCCAGGTCCTTGATCACCGCCAGCAGGCTAGCGGACAGTTGTTTCTTGATTTCCGGCGAGCGGCCGCTGAGCAAGGCCAGCTTCACGTGTACGAAACCCCGCTCGCCCAGACTCGTGCCCACCCGAAAAGTCTCGTGCTTCACGGCCCGGCTCTTGATGTCCAACTCGGCGCCGAATTGACCGGAGAGCACCAGTGCATTGTTCAGGCGCATCAATGCGACCTCGGCGTTTAGCTCAGGCAGGTTGGCGGTGTACTCCAGGTGCAGGTGAGGCATGTGTTCGACTCCGATTCGAAAATATGACGAGGTGATGTCAGCCATCACAACCTTACCTCGACTTTCTTGATTGAGGCAGGTTTTGTTTCGCCACGGGCCGGTGTCAGGCGTGCGCCAAGACCCCTCGCTCGCCCATGAAGGCCTCCAACCGCGACCGCAACCAGCGCTCGGCCGGGTCACTGTCGACATGGCTCAACCAGACCATGGACAAATCCAGGGTCGGGGTCTTGAAGGGAAAGGGCTCGTTGAACAGTTGTCCCGAGGCGGCCATGGCGGCGGCGGTATAGTCCGGCAGGCTGGCAATCAGGTCAGTGCCGGCCAGCAACGCCGGCAATGCGCTGTATTGCGGCACCGACAGCACGACCTGGCGCTTGCGTCCGATCTCGGCCAGCCATTCGTCAGCAAAACCGGCGACGTTCGCGGTATGGGACACCAGCACATGAGGCCGCGCGCAGTATTCGTCCAGGCTCAGCGGTGTGTCCGACGCATCGGCACGCAGCACGCGGGGCTGGATGTGTCGTAACAGCTTGCGCTTGGCATTGGCCGGCAGTCCGCGAGTCTGGCTGATGCCCACGGTGATATCGCCCGAGGCCAGCAAGTCGGGGATGCGCCAGTAATCGACATGCTGGACCACAAACACGATTTGCGGCGCCTCTTGCCGCAAGCTGCTCAACAGTGGCGGCAGCAGGCCGAACTCGACGTCGTCCGACAGGCCGATGCGAAACGTCATGGTGCTGCTGGAGGGGTCGAAGTCGTGGGTCAGGCTCAAAGCCACCGACAGCGAATCGAGCGCTGGGGATAGATGCCGGATGATTTCCTCGGCCCTTGCCGTCGGCTCCATGCGGTGGCCGACGCGAATGAACAGCGGGTCGTTGAACATCTTGCGCAAGCGATTGAGGGCCGAGCTGATGGTCGGCTGGCCCAGGAACAGTTTTTCCGCCACCCGTGTCACGTTACGCTCAAGCATCAGCGTTTCGAAAACCACCATCAGGTTGATGTCGGCCTTGCGCAATTCGTTGCGGTTCATCCACTGCCCCCTGATTCCTTGACTGGATGCAGTGTAGAAATGCTGGGGGTCGTGCGTCTATGCGCAAAAGGCCCATGGCCTGCGCAATACCATCCAAAGAGTTGGAAGAGGCCCCCTGCTTTTGTGGCGAGGGAGCTTGCTCCCGCTCGGTTGCGCGGCAACCGCAAAGTCTTGGAGCCGCTTCGCCCGAAGCGTCGGACCGGCCCAGCGGGAGCAAGCTCCCTCGCCACGGTGAACAGCTACTTAACCGTTAGCGATTTCAGTCCCAGCCCCATGACTCGCTCGTCGCTCCCCAACCCCAGCGCCTTGGGACTGATGGCATCGGGTAATTGGAACTGCACGCGCAACCGCCCATCCGCGCCAATCGTTTCACGAATGGCCGGAGTCAGGAACAGTTCAAGGGTGTTGTCTTGCAAGCGAGTGAACTGCGTCGACAGCGCCTCGACACCGTTGATCGAGACCTTCACCCGCTGACGCATGTGCGAGGGCTGCACGAACGCCGCCGCTTCGATCGAGATGGCGCGCGCCTCTGGCGGTATGCGCAAAACAACCTCGGCCTCGGTTCCTTCCGACCAGGTGCCCCACTCCTCGACGCGCCCCCAGCCGTCGGCCAACATGGCGTTGATTCGGCTGAACACCTGGCGCTCACCGAGCTTGACCTGCACATCCAGCGTCTCGTTGGTAAACGGCGGACATTGGGCGCACGTTTTCCAGCCCGGCGCCAACACCACGAGGCCATCGACACGGGTCAACAGGTCGGTTTGGCGGTTGACGGTTTTCGTCGCCTGGAGCGCGGCGCGAGGGTCGAGGATGTACAGCGAATCCGCCGCGTACTGGCCGCTGGCGAGCATCTGCTCAGTGTGTCGCTGGGCCTGCTCGATCGCCCGGTCGCTCATGCGTCCCAGGTACACGCCATCGGTTTCCAGGCCATGCGTCAGGGCGTATTGACTGGTCAGCAGCCAGTTGTCCGGCTGGTTCTGCGGCAACAGCGTCCGGACTTTCGAATAATGGCGGGCCGCGCTGGCCCAGAACGGATCATTCATGGACGTGGGCCAACTCGAGGCGACCGGCGTCATCCGACTGTGACGCAGGCCGGCCCATCCCGCGCGGGTGTCCAGGACTTGTACCACCAGCGCGATAGCCAGCAGGCACGCCGCTGCGCGTGGCTTGTTGCCGCGGATCACCGCGAAGATGACGACAAATACGATGGCGTAGAACACCGGCCAGAACATCCGGCCAGCCGCGCGAAAGACGTTTGCCAGAAGCTCGAGGGGCTTGGGCAGCCAGTAATGCATATTCTGCATGCCGATGCCGAGGTGGTTGGTCAGCGAGAACAGCGTCAGTCCGATCAATGCCAACAGCAACAGTCGCCGGTGGCGCACGGCCTTCGCCAGACCGGTGTTGCCCTGCAGCAATGCCACGCCGGCGCAGATCGCCAGCAGGAGGACGCCCAATCCCAGGTAATTGAAACCTTCGTAGTCCCCGGGGCCCTGGGGCATGTCGCGCAAGGTGTAAGACCAGCCGCTGGGGTTGACCAGCGACATGACGTTGAGGCGATACAACCCATAGCCGCCCGCCACGGTCCCGCCGCCCACGCTGAAATAACCCGCCTGCCAGCAGCAGAATGCGACGAGCAGGAACAAGCCGCACAACTCGACCAAGGCATTGCGCCGGGATAACCGAGCCTTGACGGCCCTGCTGGCAAGATCGGCCAGCCAGATCAACGCCACCATGGCCAGCAGATACGCATGCACCAGCGCCGTAGCAGCCAACAACCCGCCCCAGGCCAGCCGACGCTTCTCCAGGCCGGGCCGCAGCGCCAGATACAGGGCCGCCAGGATCAGGAAGTGCCCGGACAGCGACAGGTGCCCACCCATGCGCAGGAACATCGGCGGCGAAAACACAAACAGGCCCGCCCCCAACAACCTGATCCACACCGACGGTGTCAGCAGGCCGACGAGTTTCCAGGCGAACCAGGCTTGCAGGATGAAACAGGCCAGCAACCAGAGACCGAAATACTGGAATGTCTCGGGAAGCCAGGCGTTGAAGGGTTTGAACAGAAACGCCAACAGCGGATTGGAATCGGAAAAAATGATGCCGTTGCCCAACTCCAAACCATAGGACGGGTTCATGCCCAACGGAAAGGTCCAGGGCGAACTGCGGAAGAACGCCCAGCCCATGTAGTGGGTCGCCGCATCGCCCTCCCCCAGCCAGGCGATGTTCGTCGGGTCCAGGACCCGCGGGCCGATCACCAGCAGAAATGCCAGCGCCCCCAACAGTATGGGCAACAGGGAAAGCGAGTAATGCTTGCCGCGAGCAGTCATCGATACGTCCAGAAATTATGCAGGATGAAGGTGAACACGGGGATGATCAGCGCGACGGCCGCGATGCCAGCCAGGTAACCCAGGCCGAGGCTCTGGGCCACCCAGGCCACCAGCATCGCCAGCCCGAACCCACCGGCCGAGACCACCAGGAACCGGCCAAGAGTCCGCCCATGCAAGCGGCTGGAAAAACTCCAGAGGGTGTTGATCAGGTACGACACCACGGTCGCCACCACAAAGGCGAAACCATTGGCCAGCGGCGGGTTTTCCAGGATCAGGTGCACGAACAGCACGGCAGCCACCACATGGACCGCAGTGACCACCAGGCCCGTCATGGCAAAGCGAAAGGCACGTCGCAGCAACGGCGAGTGCGTCCAGGTCACGGCTTCTGCGCCAGGCAGAACACCGTCAGGCCGGCAATACGATTGGCGCCCATGATCGGACGCTCCAGGCTGCACAGTGACCTCAACACGCCATTGACCAGCGGATGATGCCGCGCAAGCTGCGACTTGGGTGCCCCGTGGGATTTGCGTTGCAACAGGCGCAGGCCGGCGGCAATGGGGAATACCAGGCCGAAGTAATAGGCGCCCTGCTGGACCTGCAAACCGGCCTGTGCCACGACGGTCTCCAACTGTTTGAGGGTGTAACGGCGCTTGTGCTCGAGAAAATCGTCATGGCCGCTCCAGAGGAACTGGAATGCCGGCACGGTGATCAGGAAGCGGCTGCCGGACGGCACTTTGTCGACATAAGAGTTGAGCAGCCCCACGTCATCGTCCACGTGCTCCAGCACATCCATCAGCAGCACCAGGTCGGCGTCCAGCGAGTCCACCGCCCGACGATAACGCACCGGTTTCCCGGCGGTGCTGGCATCGGAGTCGGCCGGGTAACTGATGTCTACGCACCAGGCCTGGGCCGTTGCGGTATGGGTCAGCAGGTGATGGGAAAAAAAACCCGACCCGGCGCCCACGTCCAGTAGCGTATTGGCTGAAGTGCCCTTGAGCATGTGCAGCATGGCGCGCGCTTTCGACCGGTAGTACCAATGCTGCCCGATATCGGGGCCCAGGATGTCGGTTTCCTTGAGGTCCATGGTCAGTCCTTGGCGTCATAGATGCGCCGCACCAGGAAAACCGGTCGGCGCTTGGATTCGATATAGGTGCGGCCCAGGTATTCACCCAGTACGCCGATGCCGATCAGTTGCAACCCGCCCAGGAAGGTGACCGCCACCATCAGCGAGGCATAACCTGGCAGGTCAACTCCGGATATCAGGGTTCGCAGCACGATGAAGATGGCGAACGCAAAGGACACCAGCGAGACGCAAAGTCCCAGGTAGGTCCAGATACGCAGCGGTTCGGTGCTGAAGCTGGTGATGCCTTCAAGGGCAAAATTCCACAGGCGCCAGCCATTGAACTTGCTTACGCCGGCCGCCCGTTCAGGTCTGACGTAGTCCACGTAGGTGGTCCGGAACCCGACCCAGGCGAACAGCCCTTTCATGAAGCGGCGCGATTCAGGCAGGGTTTGCAACGCATCGACCACGCAGCGATCCATCAAGCGAAAATCGCCGACATTTTCCGGCAACTTGTGGTCGGCGATTTTATTGTGCAGCCGGTAAAACCCGTTGGCGGAAACCTGCTTGGCCCAGGAGTCGGAGTCGCGGTTGATCCGGTGCCCCAGCACCACTTCGGCACCGTTGCGCCAATGGGCGATCATTTCCAGGATCACTTCGGGAGGGTCTTGCAGATCGACATCGATCGGCACCACCGCCTGGCCACGGGCGGCTTGCAGGCCGGCACTCAACGCCGCCTCCTTGCCAAAGTTGCGACTCAGGTCGACGATCCGGATGCGCGGGTCGGTCTTCTGCCGTTCCAGCAGCAGCACCAATGTGTCGTCCACACTGCCGTCGTTGACGAACACCAGCTCCAGGTCCAACAGCGATTCATGGGCAAAGACCTGGTCGATCCTGGCCATGAACACATCGATGGACTGGACTTCGTTGTAGACCGGAATGACAAGCGAAAGCGCTAGACGACCTTGCAGATCCACTCCTGGATATTCAGTCACTTGATGGCTCTTTTTCTTATAGTGTTTTCAGTCCCATCGGGCTTCCGGCCCTTGGCGTCGAAACGTATTAAGCAGGACCGGAGAAGGCAACGCAAGGATCAAACTGGAACTTCAGCAGACTGCATGTTCGCAACATGACTTTTTCCACGCATAAAGTCGAATACTCGATCCGGGCTCATACCCAGCAATATTTGATAACCAATGGAAACGAATTCCCCGTAGCCAAAACCACCCACTTGGATAGGCTTGCAGCCACATGTCCAACGCATGTCTTGACTGAATGAATCGCAGGGAGCGAACCCATGTATTTTGAAATCTATCGACAGACCCGAGGCACCCCCAGCACCGGAAAAGGCCAATGGCGCTGGCGTTTGCGAGCCGGCAACCATGAAACGATCGCCAGTGGCGAATCCTATGTGAACAAGAGTGATTGCCTACACGTCATCGGGCTGATCAAGAATGTCCAGGGTGAAACGCCGGTAAAAGAGATCTGAACCGTGGCGAGGGAGCTTGCTCCCGCTGGGCGTGAAGCAGCCCTTTTGGTGAGCGCTTCGCACTGGAGCGCCAGCCCGGTCAAGCGGGAGCAAGCTCCCTCGCCACAGGATCAATCGTCTCAAGGAGCGGGCGTTGCAGCCTGAGCCGTTTTTTTGCTGTGACGAAAGTTTCCAGGCAGGTAGGGTATACGGACAAAAGCAGGAGGCCGGTGCAATGACTCGATCCATCCACAACCGCGACTGGCTGGTGCGAGCGCCTGAATCGAGGAAAATGGAACGCATCGAGGCTTATTTCAGTGGGCACGGCTACACCACTCATCGCCATGACACCTACGCCATTGGGATCACGCTTTCAGGCGTGCAGAGCTTCAACTATCGCCACAGCAAACGCCACAGCCAGCCCGGCGGCACCATCGTCCTGCACCCGGACGAGGTGCACGATGGCGAAGCCGGGACCCGCGAGGGCTTTCGCTACCGGATGTTCTACATCGAACCGTCGGTGATCCAGCACGTGCTGGGGGGCAAGCCATTGCCCTTTATCGAAGGTGGATTGTCCAACGACCCTCGCCTCAACATCGCGACCCGTCGACTGTTGAACAGCCTGGATCATCCCCTCGACCCGCTGGAAGAAGAAGACGCCATCTACGATGTGGCCCAGGCACTGGATATCGCGGCAGGCAACAGGCGGGGACGGCGGCTGATCGACTACCCGGCGGCAGAGCGTGCCCGCCTGTTCATCCACGACGCCCTCGACCAGGTGATCACCTTGGACGACCTGGTGCAGGCCAGCGGCCGGGATCGATGGAGCCTGTCCCGGGATTTCCGGGCGCTGTACGGCACCAGCCCCTATCGCTACATCACCCAGCGGCGCTTGAGCGAAGCCCGGCGCCAGGCCTTCCACGGCACGCCCTTGAGCGAAGTGGCCCTGGCCTGTGGTTTTTTCGATCAGAGCCACATGACCCGATTGCATACCCAGGCCTTCGGTATTTCACCGGCACGCTGGCTGAACATGCTGCGCTAAGACAGCGACTGCGCGCCGCGAAAAGCTGCACGATCATCCAATACGCGACGTTGGCTCGAGCAATAAAGTAGGACGCACCACCCACCAAGGAGCATCCTCGATGACCCGTTACGCCCCCATCAACTTCGCCCAGAAATACACCCTGTTCCAGGAACAGTGGATGCCAAAAGTCGTGGCCGAAATGAACGACTACCAATTCAAGATCGCCCGGCTCGAAGGCGACTTCGTCTGGCACGCCCACGCCGATACGGATGAAACCTTCATCGTGCTGGAGGGCGAGCTGCGCATCGACTTTCGCGACGGTGCGGTGACGATTGGCCCGGGCGAGATGTATGTGGTCAAGAAAGGTGTGGAGCATAAGCCCTGCGCCGCCCAGGAAGTGAAACTGCTGTTGATCGAGCCTCGCGGCGTCATCAATACCGGCGACGAAACCAATGAACGAACGGCGGTCAACGATGTGTGGATCTGACTGAGCCAGGCTCAATCGTATTCAGCTTCCTGGTGCTCGCCCAATAACCGCCGCTGGCGAGGTGTCGCGGCGGCCAGGACCTCAGGATTGAACTGCCAGTGCAGATAGGGTGAGAACTTCTGCGCGACCATCCGCCGACCGTAGTGCACCTGGAGCAGGTACCGCGTGCGGTCGACGGTGCGGTTGTCACTGCCGGCATGCCATAGTTCGCTGCGCAGAATCAGCACATCGCCCGCCCTGCACAGTACTGGCTGCGCGGGGCGCCCTTGCCATTGCGTTTCGCCCGCTAGCGGTGCTCGACCGGCCTTGTGGCTGCCAGGAATCACCTGGGTCGGGCTCAAGTCGGCGTCGATGTCATCCAGGTAAAACTGCGCGGTGAACACCTGCATCGGCAGGTTAAAGGTCGGGTCAGCCAACAGGTTGGGCGGCAACGCCATCGCCAGGTGATCCAGGTGCAACGGTGCCCCGGCAAAACCGGGATGGCAGCGCCAGGCCGTCTGGCCGATGACATGGCAATCATCGCCCAGCGCCGCCTCGGCCAGTTCGATCACCCCGGCCACATCCAGGAACGGCAGCCAGAACGGATCACGATTGAACACACATTTGTAATGATCGATGACGCCGCTGTAGTCCCAATGCTGGGGCTTCAACTGGTCGATGGCGTGGCGCAGGTCGGCAACCTGTGTGGCACTCAGTACCGCGGGCAGCAGGACGAAACCGTCCTGATGCAACGCTTGGAGACTGTCGTTGGTGGCCACCACGCACCTGCCTCAGGTGCGGAAGCGGCCGATCAACCCTGCCAGGTTTTGTGACAGGGTGGAAAGCTGTTGGCTGGCCTGCATGCTCTGGGCGGAATTCGCTGCCGCTTCATTGGACAAGTCGCGGATGTCGGAAATGTTGCGGGCAATCTCCTCGGTGACGCTGCTCTGCTCCTCACAAGCGTTGGCGATTTGCGCGGCCATGTCATTGATCCGCTGGATCGAGCCGCTGGTGCCACTGAGCACCTGATCGACGCCCGCGGCGCGCTCGACACTGTCACGGGCCTTGCTGCTACCGACCTGCATGGCTTGCACGGCCTTGGCGACACCGCTTTGCAAGCGCTCGATGCGAACCTGGATGTCCTTGGTCGAATCCTGGGTACGTGCCGCCAGGGCCCTGACTTCATCGGCCACGACAGCAAAACCACGGCCTTGCTCGCCCGCTCGTGCCGCCTCGATGGCAGCGTTCAGTGCCAGCAGGTTGGTCTGTTCGGCAATGCCGCGGATCACCTCGAGCACGGCACCGATGCTGGAAGTTTCCTGGGCCAAAGCCTCGATGGTGCCCGAGGCGCTCTCCACTTCCTGGGCCAACTGACGGATCGATTCGATGGTGCTGCTGACCACTTCAGTGCCATCGCGAGACTGGCTGCTGGCTTGCTGTGCGGCGTCCGACGCGTTCACGGCATTGTGTGCCACTTCATGCACAGCGGCACTCATCTGGGTCGCGGCGGTACTGACCTGGTCGAGCGCCGCATGTTCGCTGCTGATCAGTTGATCATTGGTCGCGGCCATATTCGCCATGGCGCGGGCCGCGGCATCGACCTCCCCGGTCACCCGGCCCACTTCGGCAATCAGCGGCTGAAGCTTATCGAGGAAGCGGTTGAACGCACTGCCAAGCTGACCCAACTCATCAGCTGAACGCACTTCGAGACGCCCCTTCAGATCGCCACCGCCCTCGGCGATCTGTTCGACACGGTGCAGCAGTCGACGCATTGGACGCAGCACCACCATCGGCAAGGCTACGACCAGCAGGATGCAACCCAGCAGACCGAGCAACAAGATACCGCCCTGCTGCACCCCAACCGCCTGGCCACGGTCAATCGCTGCTTGCCCCTCGCGCAGCGACGCTTCGTCTTCCAGCTCACCCAGCTTATCGATGGCATCACGCATGGTGTCGAACTTACTTTCGCCGTCACCAAAACTCAGCGCACTGGCCGCCTGCGGATTGCTCGCGGCCTGCTCGACGACCTGCCGCGAAACCTGCGACCACTGTGCAAAACGATCATTGAACTGACTGACCAGCGCCAACGCCTCGGCGCTGGGTTGCATCGCGGCATATTTCTGCACACGATCATAAGCTTGCTTCAGATTATCTCGATGACTGGCACGCAGTGCCTCGGAATGATTACCCGCATTGCCCCCAAGCAGACTGCGCTCGGCAACAAAGGCCTGGTAGAGATCGCGATCGGCGTTGAGCAACAGGCTGATGGCCGGCAGATAGCGCTTGGTCAGTTGCGTGCTGGACTCCGTCACCTGGCCGATACCCCGCATGCCCGACCACCCCATCAGCACCAACAGCAGCGCCAGGAACGCAATGGGCAGGGTGATTTTCCAGCGGAAGCCTAGATCGGCGAAAAACCGCAACATGGGGTGACACTCCTTTCATGGGGGTTAGCTTGCCTATCGGCAGCCATGCCTTGAGCTATAGACCATTTGTCCAATTGTTACAAAGCTTTGGGTGTTGGGAAGGCTGTGGTTATGCAGGTTACGGAGTGTGTTCGGCGGGATAAAAAGGTGGACTGGACGCAAGCGTACCGGGGGATTTTTCTGATATCGCCCGCGCCACATTTGGCTTCAATTGCTACCAGTGATGCGAACGTTACCTTCCTCATGATATTGGGGGTAATGAGTAATCAATCCCCAGCTTTCGACGTTGTGTTTGCGACCAAACGCATTCATCGGCGAATCGGGCGTGACGAAGACGGTGAGCGTGTTGTCGGCTGGGCCATTGAACGGCTGTACACGCGCATAGATTTGCATCGTTCGTTGCTTTCCGAGCCCCTTTGGCAGTTGACCATTAACAACCGTATTGGGTAACGGACCGGTGCCATAGAACCCCGTTCCAGCCTGAACCCGCTGATGCAGGTTGATGACATATTTGGGATACAGGACGACACAGCGTCGAACATTGTCCCACTCCACCGGAAGATGATCAGGCAAGGTTGTCAGTGACTGAATCGCCAACCGCAAATCGCTATAGGCTTCTGTTCGCTGCGTTTGCGCAAGCCCCCGCTGAACGCCTGCGGCATGAAGGAACAGCGCTTCGGCCTCGGCACAGGCATCCAGGTTAGGTTTGAGCAAGCGACGCGTCTTGGCAAGCGCGCTGGTCATTGCGACATGGACCATCCGCAACGACTCGAAAAACACATCCTCGGAGGCAAAACGCGAACTGACACCGCTGGTTGGAGCCGGCTCACCCTCCGGATCGAGGCCGGTCAACAACCTGTCCATCAGTTGCTGGTCCGTCAGGGATGGATGATGCCGGGCCAGGACATGACCGCTCTCGCCCTGTCGAGCCCGCACGTTGGCACGCACGCGCAACGCCCGGACTTCTCGACTGACGAGGGCCTCCTGCAAGCTGAGAGCAGCCGGAACAACGTTCATGTTCATGACGTTAAGCCCGTTCATGGGCGGCGGAGGCGGAAACGGAACACCGTTGAGCCCCGCATTCTGCGGGGGTATGCCAGCATTTTGCTGAATGCCCGGGCCCTGCTGCTGGACATTCAGATGGCCACCACCTTGCACCACTTGGGCACGTACGGGTGCCGCGCCACCGGCATTTTCTGGAGGGGTCATGTTATTGCCCGTCGTCAGCCAGTTGTAGAACTGTTGTACGTAGGCCAAAACTCCATAGATCATCGTTGAGCCTCCAGGAAAATCCTTTTAGGACCGTCGAAAACACCTTGCCGGGCGGTTGTCCGTTGACGGGGGCGTTATCAATCAGACTGCCCGCTCTACCCCAATGACCATGCGCAAGCCAAGCAGATGACTGGCTTAAACGCAAATAAGGGAGGATTTCTTTGTTTGTCGGCTCGTGCGCCAAATCCTGGGCTACGTGAAAAAACGGGTGTGAGGTAGGAATCCCTCAGGGACGGACCACGACTTTGAGTTCACATAATCGCCCCGTCTCATAATTGTGGTCTGTCTCACTGTTTTCCCGGGGATAAAAAGTGAGGGACGCAATTGCTGCAGCAGGGAATCTTCTTACGCCAACAAATGACATGCAAAGCTACAAGGCAGGCACTCTGGCGTAGTAGACAGCCGGAGCGGGCCTGGAGCGGACTCAAGTACACACGAATCTGCCTTAAAAAGCCCTAATCAATGTGACGAAAACGAAAAAGCCCCTGAAATGTTCAACCATTTCAGAGGCTTAGTCATAAACAATAATGGCGGAGAGATAGGGATTTGAACCCTAGGTACTGTCGCCAGTACAACGGATTTCGAATCCGTCCCGTTCGGCCACTCCGGCATCTCTCCAGTGGCGCGCATCATACCAGCACATTCGCCGGAAGCGAACCCCCGAGCGAAATTTTTTCCGTGCTATCAGATGCTTGCGTCGATTACAGCGGCACACCAAGGCGACGGGCGACTTCTTCGTAGGCTTCGATGACATCACCGAGGCCCTGGCGGAAGCGGTCCTTGTCCATCTTCTTCTTGGTGTCCTTGTCCCACAGGCGGCAGCCGTCCGGGCTGAATTCGTCGCCCAGGACGATGGAGCCGTCGCTGAACACGCCGAATTCAAGCTTGAAGTCCACCAGCAGCAGGCCGGCGTCGTCAAACAGTTTGGTCAGCACTTCGTTGACCTTGAGGGACAGCTCCTTCATGCGCGCCAGTTGCTCGGCGGTTCCCCAACCGAATGCCACGACGTGGGATTCGTTGATGAACGGATCGCCCTTGGCGTCGTCCTTCAGGAACAGCTCGAAGGTGTAAGGGTTGAGCTTCATGCCCTCTTCCACGCCCAGGCGCTTGACCAGGCTGCCGGCGGCGTAGTTACGCACGACGCATTCGACCGGGATCATGTCCAGCTTCTTGACCAGGCATTCGTTGTCGCCCAGCAGCTTGTCGAACTGGGTCGGCACACCGGCGGCTTCGAGCTTCTGCATGATGAAGGCATTGAACTTGTTGTTCACCATGCCCTTGCGGTCCAGCTGTTCAATACGCTTGCCGTCGAACGCCGAGGTGTCGTTGCGAAACAGCAGGATCAAGCGGTCAGCGTCGTCGGTCTTGTAAACCGACTTGGCTTTGCCGCGGTAGAGTTCTTCACGTTTTTCCATGATGGGCTCCGCTTGCTAAGTAGTGGGCTAGGCGATATGTCGCCAGTCGAGCCCTGAATCTTGATCGGCCAATTGTAGCCAGTCCGGGTCGCACCCGAGGGTGTCGACAAAACATTGCCGGGCCAGCTGCGGCAGGTTGTTCTTGCTGCTCAGATGGGCCAGGACCAGGTGTTGCAGGCCTTGCCAGCCCAACTCGGCCACCAGGAACGCTGCCTGGTGGTTGTTCAAATGTCCGTGCTCCCCGCCTACCCGCTGCTTGAGAAAGTACGGGTAGTAACCACGGGCCAGCATGTCGCGGCAGTGGTTGGACTCGATCATCAATGCATCGAGGTCCCGGTAACTGTCCATGACCCTGTCGCAGTACGAACCCAGGTCGGTCAACAACCCGAAACGTCGCTCACCGTCGCTGAACACATACTGCGTCGGTTCCCGGGCATCGTGCGCCACGCTGACCACGCTGATATCCAGACTACCGATGCGCAGTTGCTCGCCACCGGCCACGAAACCGGCCGGCTCGATGGGTTTGCGCAGGCCTTCCAGTGTTCCACGGCTCAGGTACACCGGCAGATTGTAGCGTCGAGACAGCAAACCCACGCCATGCACATGGTCGGCATGTTCGTGGGTCACGAGTATCGCGCTCAGTTGCGCCGGGTGCACGCCCAGGCGCAACAGACGCTTCTCGGTTTCCCGCAGGGAGAAACCACAATCGACCAGCACATACGTACCAGCGCTGGCTACCAGCGTGCCGTTCCCTTGGCTACCGCTGCCGAGAACGGCGAAACGCATCGGATCAGCCCAGGTTGTCCTGAATCACACTCAACACCTTGCGGGCCACATCGGCCGGCGCCACGGTGTTGATGTTCTTCTCGACGGTGACCTGGACGTTGTCGCCGACCTTGCTCAGGCGAACCTGATAACGCTCGGCGCGGGCTTCGATTTCTTCCTTGTCCGGCTTGCTACCGAACAGGCTACCGAAGAAGCCAGGCTTCTCGTCTTTCTTCTCGGCTTTCTCGGCCAGGTTGATGTAGTACAGGCCCAGGCTGCGGTTGATGTCTTCAACCCGCCACTCACCCTGCTCCAGCGCACGGCCAACGCTCGACCAGGCACGGTCCAGGTCGGAGCCGACGTTGAGCACCGGGTTGCCGCTGCCGTCTTCGCTCAGGCTGACGCGGCTCGGCGCATCGAACTCCTTGGACGCCAGCATCGAGACCGAACCGCCCTGCTCTGCGGTACGACTCATGCTGGCAAGCATGTCGTCCACCAGCGCAGCGTCGAGGCCGGTGTTGACCGAACGGTTGGTGAAGGCCACGTCGGCGGTACTGCCGGCAGGTCGCTCGGCGCTGACCACATAGACTTCACTGGTGTTGCGCTGCACGCCCGGCTCGATACGCACTCGCACGCGGGTTTCGCTGTCGGCCGCGACACCGGCGGCGCTCAGGCGCTTGGCCATAGCGGCGGACAGTTCATCGGAACGCTGCCAGGTGGTGGTGAATTCGCCAGTTTGCGGGCGCTGTTCGTCCAGGCGGAAACCGTTGTCCTGGAAGAACTGGATCGCCACGGGCCAGACTTCGGCCGGTGGATGCTGGCCCATGACCCAGCTGGAATCGCCGCTCTTCTGCAGGGTGTAGTCGCTGGCGTCGGCCACGGCCGACAGCGGCTGTGGACGTGGGACGATGTACTCGCCCTTGACGCTGTCGTCGGCGACGTTGCGTGGAATCGGCAGTAGCGGATCCAGGCGCTTGGCGACGTTGACGTCTTGCGGCAGTTGCATCGGTGCAGTCTGTTGCGCTTGCAGGTAATCGCTACCCCGGTCGCGGAAATAACCTTCCGGCCCCCAGATCCATCCGCAGCCGCTGGTGCTGGAGATAATCAAGGCAAGTGCGGAAAGTCCGGCCATTCGCTTCATGCGTTGTACTTCCTCAATTAAACCAGGACGCCGGACTGGCGCATGGCCTGCCGCAGCGGTTCTTGACAAGGGGTGCTCAGCCAGGTCAGTGGCAGGCGGATACCTTCGTGCATCAGGCCCATTTCAACCAAGGCCCACTTCACCGGAATCGGGTTGGCCTCGATGAACAGGTCCTTGTGCAACGGCATCAGTTTTTCGTTGATTGCCCGTGCAGTCTCGGCGTCGCCCTTGAGCGCGGCCTCGCACAGGTCGGCCATTTCGCGCGGGGCAACGTTGGCCGTGACGGAGATGTTGCCCTTGCCGCCCAGCAGGATCAGCTCGACCGCGGTCGGATCATCGCCGGACAGCACGATGAAGTCCTTGCTCACGCCATCGAGAATGGCCTTGGCGCGCTTCATGTCGCCGGTGGCTTCCTTGATGCCGATGATGTTCGGCACGGTGGACAGGCGGATCACGGTCTCGGCCTGCATGTCGCAGGAGGTGCGGCCGGGAACGTTATAGAGGATCTGCGGGATGTCGACGGCTTCGGCAATGTGCTTGAAGTGCTGGTACAAGCCTTCCTGGGTCGGCTTGTTGTAGTACGGAACGACCAGCAGGCAGGCGTCGGCACCGGCTTCCTTGGCGTTGCGGGTCAGCTCGACGGCCTCGCGGGTCGAGTTGGCGCCGGTGCCGGCGATGACGGGGATGCGACCGTTGACCTGCTTGACCACGGCACGGATGACTTCGATGTGCTCATTGACGTCGAGGGTTGCCGACTCGCCGGTAGTACCGACGGCGACAATGGCATGGGTGCCGTTCTCAAGGTGGAAGTCCACGAGTTTGCTGAGGCTGGCCCAGTCAAGATGCCCTTGTGCATCCATGGGTGTGACCAGTGCCACCATACTGCCCGCAATCATGAAACCGCTCCTGCCGGAAAAAGAGAGCGGTAATGGTACTGGCGCCAAGATGCTTGTACAAGCGAACTACCATTCCCCTTGGCGATGGTTTTCGCTACCCTTCAGGCTTTGATCGGTACTGATAAGCTCATTCACCGGTTCCCAGCCTCCGTTTTCGTCGCCACAAGCCCCGATCCTGCGTTTGTCCTGATGCATTCCCGCCGTCCTCGGAATGCAGCGCAACCCAGGCACAGGGCTTGAGTCGTTCGTTTATCCGGGCCTGACGCCGTGTCGAGCTGCAGAAGTACCGACCGCTCATCGCTTTAGGAATGCTGCATGTCCACCCCCACAGTCCGCGAACAATTCCTTGTTATCAGTGCCCTTGGCGCCAACCCCATGGAGCTGACTAACGTCCTGTGCCGCGCCAGCCATGAAAATCGCTGCGCCGTCGTAACCTCACGCCTGACCCGTCATGGCGAATGCAGTGCGCTCGTGCTCGAGATTTCCGGCAGCTGGGACGCCCTGGCTCGCCTGGAAGGCAGCCTGCCGGTGCTGGCCAAGAAGCATGCCTTCACCGTCAACGTGGTGCGTAGCGCCGCGCTGGAGAACCGTCCCCAGGCCCTGCCCTACGTGGCCTATGTGAGCTCGGCCTACCGTCCGGACATCATCAACGAGCTGTGCCAGTTCTTCATGGACCATCACGTCGAGCTGGAAAACCTGACCTGCGATACCTATCAGGCACCACAGACCGGCGGCACCATGCTCAATGCCACGTTCACCGTGACCCTGCCGGCCGGCACCCAGATCAGTTGGCTGCGCGATCAGTTCCTGGACTTCGCCGATGCGATGAACCTGGATGCCCTGATCGAACCGTGGCGCCCACAAAACCCAATGTAAGGAAGCGTTCATGGCCGTTGCCGTCGACCAGCCGGTTACCGATTTCCAGGCGCCCGCCACCAGCGGGCAGACCGTCAGCCTCGCCGCCCTCAAGGGCAAGCAGGTGGTGATCTACTTCTACCCCAAGGACAGCACCCCCGGCTGCACCACCGAGGGCCAGGGTTTTCGCGACCAGTACGCGCAGTTCCAGGCCACCAACACCGAAGTGTTCGGCATCTCCCGGGACAGCCTCAAGTCCCACGAGAACTTCAAGTGCAAACAGGAGTTCCCGTTCGAACTGATCAGCGACAAGGACGAAGCCGTCTGCCAGCTGTTCGATGTGATCAAGCTGAAAAAGCTTTATGGCAAGGAATACCTGGGCGTTGACCGCAGCACCTTCCTGATCGACAAGAACGGCGTGCTGCGCCAGGAATGGCGTGGCGTGAAAGTGCCGGGGCATGTGGATGCGGTGTTGGCGGCGGCCCAGTCCCTCAACAAAGGCTGAAATTTTTGCTGCCTGGACTGGCGCTATCGCGAGCAGGCTCGCTCCCACAGGGAATTGATTAACACCCTCAGTCCAATGTGGGAGCGAGCCTGCTCGCGATGAGGCCATCAGAATCAGCTATAGAAGCGGCGCCACAACCGGCTCCTTGCTCGGCCACGCATCCAGCACAGCCTTGAATAGCGTCGCCAGGGGAATCGCAAAGAACACCCCCCAGAACCCCCACAGCCCGCCAAACAGCAGCACCGCACAGATGATCGCCACCGGATGCAGGTTCACCGCCTCGGAGAACAGCAGCGGGACGAGCACGTTGCCATCCAGCGTCTGGATGATCCCGTAGACCGCCATCAGGTAGATGAACTGATCGCTCCAGCCCCACTGGAACAGCGCAATCAAGGCCACCGGCACGGTCACCACCACGGTGCCGACATAAGGCACCACCACCGAAATGCCCACCAGCAGCGCCAGCAGGGCAGCGTAATTGAGCCCCAGGGCGACGAAGCCGATATAAGTCACGCCGCCACAGATGAAAATCTCGATGACTTTGCCGCGGATGTAGTTGGCGATCTGCCGATTCATCTCCTGGGCCACCCGGGTAATCAGCGCCCGCTCGCGCGGCAGGTAGCCACGGACCCAACGCCCGATCATTTCCCGGTCCTTGAGGAAGAAGAACACCAGGATCGGTACCAGCACCAGGTAGATCATGATGTTGACCAGAAGCGGCAGGCTGGACAGCGAAAACGTCAGTGCCCATTGGCCAAACTTGCCAATCTCACCGCGCACCACTTCGATGGTCTGCAGCACCTGTTCATCGGACACCAGGTGCGGATAGCGCTCAGGCAACAGCAACAGCAGGGACTGCCATTTGGCGAGCATCCCTGGCAACTCGTTGAATAAGGTCACCAGTTGATGCCAGAGCAGCGGCACGATCACCACGACAAACACCACCAGCACACCCATGAACAGGGCGAACACCAGTCCAACCGCTGCCGTGCCGGGTAGCCGCAGACGCTCCAGCGTCGTGACCAACCCTTGCATCAGGTACGCCAGCACCATCCCCGCCAACACCGGCGCCAACATGCCACCCAGGGTGAGCACGGCGGTGAAGGCCAGGAACAGCAGCACCGCCAGGACCACAGCCTCTTCATCGGAGAAGTAGCGCTGAATCCAGTCGCGTAACACTTTGAACATTAAAAATCCTTAAGAGACGCTGTTGGTTTTTTCAAGCCTTTTTCAGCCAGTAACGGTAGACGCCGTTTTCGTCTTCTTCATGCAGCAGCGTATGACCGGCCAATCGGGCGAAGGTGCGAAAGTCACGCTGGGAGCCCGCATCCGTGGCAATTACCTTGAGCACACTGCCACTGGCCAGGCGATTGAGCTCCAGCTTGGCCTTGAGTAGCGGCAACGGACAGTTCAGGCCGCTGGCGTCCAGTTCGGCATCGTGGGCTACAGCATCAGTCATGGGTTCACTCCGCGGCAGGTCGTTGAGCGGCCTAGAATATCTGGTCCCGGGCCCGGTGTCCGGCTACAGTAAGGTCTTTGTCGACTAAGGCTTCGTGCATGACATTTCTGCGCCCCACCCTGCTGACGCTCGCTTGCCTGCTTGCCTCACCGGGCTTCGCCGACGACCTGCCGTCACTTGGCGACGCCAGTTCTGCCATCGTCTCGCCAGAACAGGAGCACCAACTGGGCCGCGCCTGGCTGGCCCTGCTGCGCAGCCAGGTTTCACAGCTCAACGATCCACAGCTCAAGGACTACGTCGAATCCAGCGTCTATAAGCTGGTGGAAACCAGCCAGGTCAACGACCGGCGCCTGGAATTCATCCTGATCAACAGCCCGCAACTCAACGCCTTCGCCGCACCTGGTGGAATCGTCGGGGTCAACGGCGGCTTGTTCCTCAATGCGCAGACCGAAGGCGAGTACGCCTCGGTCATGGCTCACGAACTCGCGCACTTGTCGCAACGCCACTTTGCCCGCGGTGTGGAAGCCCAGCAACGAATGCAGGTGCCGATGATGGCCGCACTGCTGGCCGGCATCGTGATTGCCGCCGCCGGTGGCGGTGACGCCGGGATCGCGGCCATTGCCGGGACCCAGGCCGCCGCCATTCAAGAACAACGGCGTTTTTCCCGGCAGAACGAACAGGAAGCCGACCGTATCGGCATCCAGAACCTGGAGAAAGCCGGCTACGATCCGCGCTCCATGCCAACCATGTTCGAGCGCCTGATGCGTCAGTACCGGTTCGACGCCAGGCCGCCGGAATTCCTGCTGACTCACCCGGTGACCGAATCCCGGATCGCCGACACCCGCAACCGCGCCGAACAGGCCAAGCCGGGGGGCATCGAGGACAGTGTGCGTTATCAACTGATTCGCGCTCGGGTCCAACTGACCTATGAAGAAACCCCAGGCCTGGGCGCCAAGCGCTTCCGGGCACAGCTGGATGAGAATCCGAAGAACGACGTGGCGCGCTATGGCCTGGCGATCGCGCAGATCAAGGGCGGCCAGTTGAATGAAGCACGGGAGAATCTCAAGCCGTTGCTGGCCAAATCACCCAACGAGATCATCTACAACCTCGCCCAGGTGGACCTGGATATCACCAGCAACAAGCTGGCCGACGCTCAGGCCCGTGTCGACCGGATGCTGAGCCAATACCCGGGCAACTATCCGCTCAACCAGGTGCGCGTCGACCTGCTGCTCAAGCAGAACCGCCCCGCCGATGCCGAGAAAGCCCTGGAAACCCTGCTCAAGACCCGCCCGGACGATCCGGACGTCTGGTACATGGTGGCCGAGACCCGCGGGCTGTCAGGCAACATCATTGGCCTGCACCAGGCCCGTGCCGAGTACTTCGCCCTGGTGGGCGATTACCGTCAGGCCATCCAGCAACTGGACTTCGCCAAACGGCGAGCCGGCACCAACTTCCCCCTGTCTTCACGCATCGATGCCCGCCAGCGGGAACTCATGGAGCAGGAACGCATGGTCAAGGACATGATGGGCTGAGCACTGGCCAGGCAATAAAAAACCGCCTCTCTCGAGGCGGTTTTTTATGAGCCGCTAACCGGTCATTCGGCCAGTTTGAAGGTAATGAAGCTCGCACGCCCTTGACGCAGGACCCGCATCGAAACCGAACGGTTCTTCGGCAACGCCTTGGCGATGTCGGTGAATTCCTTGGCGGAACCGATGGCTTGATTGTTCAGGTGCGTGATGATGTCGCCCGGCTGAAGGCCGATCATCGCGGCAGGACCGTCCTGCACTTCCTTGATCACCACACCACCCTGCAGTTCCAGGGTACGTTTCTGCTCTTCGGTCAGTTCGGCCACCGCAACACCCAGACGGTTGCTGCTACGCTCGACGCCAGACTTGGGCAGCGAATCCAGCTCCTTGCCTTCTTCAGGAATGGCCCCAACGGTCAATTCGACGTTCTTGCGCTTGCCTTCGCGAATCACTTCCAGATTGGCCTTGGCACCAGCCTTGAGGGCACCCACCAAGTGCGGCAGGTCAGCGGACATGACGATCGGTTGACCGTTCATGCTCAGGATCACGTCACCCACTTGCAGACCGCCCTTGGCAGCCGGGCCACCTTCCTGGATCTGCGCCACCAGTGCACCGGCGGGTTTCTCCAACCCGAACGATTCAGCCAGGTCCTTGTTCACTTCCTGGATCACCACGCCCAACCAGCCACGGCTGACCTTGCCTTCGCTTTTCAGTTGGTTGGAGACATCCATGGCAACGTCGATCGGAATCGCGAAGGACACTCCCATGAAGCCGCCCGAGCGGGTATAGATCTGGGAGTTGATGCCGACCACTTCACCCGCAAGGTTGAACAGCGGGCCACCGGAGTTACCCGGGTTGATCGGCACGTCGGTCTGGATGAACGGCACGTAGTTTTCGTTCGGCAGGCTGCGACCGATGGCGCTGACAATCCCCTGGGTCACGGTGTGGTCGAAGCCGAACGGCGAACCGATGGCCACGACCCATTGGCCAGCTTTCAGGTCCTGGGATTTGCCCAGCTTGAGCACTGGCAGGTCCTTGCCCTCGATTTTCAACAGCGCCACGTCGGAACGTGGATCGGTACCGATCAGCTTGGCCTTGAGTTCGCTGCGATCAGCCAGGCGTACCAGGATTTCGTCGGCATCGGCGATCACGTGGTTATTGGTCAGGATGTAGCCGTCAGGCGAAATGATGAAACCCGAACCCAGGGATTGCGCTTCACGCTGGCGACCACCGCCGGGGGAACGTGGCTGTTGCGGCATTCCGCGCTCGAAGAACTCCCGCAGCATCGGCGGCAAGCCTTCCAGGTCCGGCATCTGCTGGTCCGATACACGACGGTCCGGCAGTTTCTGGGTGGTGCTGATGTTCACCACGGCGGGCGACGCCTGCTCGACCAGTTGCGTGAAATCGGGCAATTCGACCGCCACGGCAGGAACGGCCTGGCCGAGCACAAGCACGGTGGCAAAAATGGAGAGATAGGTTTTCAAGCGTGGTATCGACATACGGCTCCCGTTACGACGAGCATGGTTAAGCGATATGGAGCAAGGAATACCGGGAAAAGATACGCCAGTATTTTTGTTCCGGGAACAGACAAGGCCAGGGCCGAGCGGCTCTGACCTATAGAAAAAAAGCTGGTTTTTTGCAAATGAAAATGCTGACAGGAAGTTTCGGCATTTCGATCAAGCCCTGGCATCATCAGCCTCTCGCGCAATCGAACCACCCGTGCAGTCGGCAAGCTATTGAGTCGTAGTGACGTCGGAGCGCATGGAAAGCGCAATCCGTTCCGCCGTACCGATAGGAATCTCACCGACCACCGTGACCATCATTTCACCCTGGGGTGTCGTGAGCCTACGGGAGACGGCAGCCGTCGGGCCGAGTTGAGTACGGGTATCGGTGGCGTTGGCACCGTTCAACGGCTCCAGGAACACCGAAAAGCGCGCCAGGCCATCATCGTACATCAAGCTGTTGACCTGGACCTGGGTGTCCGGGTCCTTGCGCGCAGCGCTGCCGGTCAGTTCGAAGCCAGGAGGAAGCCAGTCCGAGTGCCAGGCGGTTTTCACCGCGACGGCCTTGCCAGGATCCTGCGCGACAGCCTTGCATTCGGAGCTGACTTGCAGATCACCGTCTGTCGGCGCCCCGACGCTCAAGCGGGTGAACTGGAAACGCTCGAGCAACTGGCCCTTGTCATTGAGCAACAGGGACTTGAGCGGCAGGCCGGTCTCTTTGTCCAGGTGCAGTTCGAAGCCATAGCGATGCTGATCCTTGGGCGTCAACGCCACAATGACCGCTTGACGCCCAGCCACGCGCGACTTGCCAATGACGGCAAGGTCATACCAATTCTTGAGTTTCTGCGGATCAAGCGTACGTGAGGAGCCGTCAGGTGTATTGCCCAGCCCCGCGATCAAGGAGCCGCTGACGCATTGAGTATGCCCATCAATGCGCAGGACTTCCTGTGCCGAGCCGTCGAGCTGGAGTAACCGCTCGCGGACTTTGCCATCCTGGACTCGATGCCAGATGTTATGGGTAGAGAAACTACCGTTGCGCTCGTAAACGAAAGTGCCCTGGAAGCTCTGCTGTTGCTCGGCTTGACTCAGGCGGTTCAACCAATCCTGTGCCTCATCGGCATAGGCTGGAATCGCACACCAGCCACCAAGCAGAAGCGTGAATAGAGGTATGGCGCGCAATGGTTTTCCTTATTAACGGTTTTCCAGGCTGGCGGCACGGGCATAAGGCAGTGCGCTTTCAGTACCTTTCAGGGCAGCTTGCTGAGCATGCTGACGCAGGTAGTTGGGCAGACGCTGATCATGCCAGCCAGGTTGGCCTTGCAGAACACCATTGACCATCGGGCCTGCGGTTTCCGAGCTCTCGCTGTAACCGGCCAGTACCGCTGGGCCCTTGACCTGTGGAGCAGCCAGGCTTGGCTGGTTGGATTGCTGCGCCATTTGCACGCCGGCAATCTCATCCTGGTTGTACAGGCGCACACCGGCCAGCACGGCCACGGTGACCGAAGCGGCTACCGCCAGGCGACCCAGGCTGCGCCATGGTCCGCGAGAAGCTTTTGCCGGTACGGCTTCGTCAGCCAAGGCAGCAGAAACGGCCGCAGCGATGTCCAGGCGTGGAAGCAACAAGTCCTTGTGCATCACAGCCCGGGCGATCTGGTAACGAGCCCAGGTCTCACGGGTTTCAACATCGTCGAAGGCATTCAATACCCGACGCAATTCCAGTTCGTCCGCTTCGTTATCCATCACTGCGGACAGCGATTCCTGCAGGGCTTCACGACTCATGGCGTTCCTCTCTTGGCTGTCGCCGCTGTCTCTAGTTTTCCTGCAACAAAGGTTGCAGGGCTTTATCAATGGCCTCCCGGGCGCGGAAGATCCGGGAGCGCACGGTGCCTACAGGACATTGCATGACGCTCGCAATGTCTTCGTAACTCAGACCGTCGAACTCACGTAAAGTTAAAGCCGTACGCAAATCTTCGGGCAATTGCTGGATGGTTCGATGGACAGTGCCTTCGATCTCATCCCGCAGCAACGCACGTTCCGGTGATTCGAGATCCTTGAGGCCATGATCGCCATCATAGAACTCGGCATCCTCAGAACTTACATCGCTATCCGGCGGCCGGCGGCCGCGTGAAACCAGATAGTTTTTCGCCGTGTTGATGGCGATGCGGTAAAGCCACGTGTAAAACGCGCTGTCCCCGCGAAAATTACCAAGTGCACGGTAGGCCTTGATGAAGGCTTCCTGAGCAACATCCTGCGCTTCATGGGTGTCGTGCACGAAACGCACGATCAACCCGAGAATTTTGTGCTGGTATTTCAGCACTAGCAGATCGAAAGCTCGCTTGTCGCCGCGTTGCACGCGCTCGACCAGCTGCTGATCCTCTTCCTGGGTTAGCATGAACACTCCTCGATAAGCTCGAAGGAGGCTTGCATTACTAATTGACCGGGCTTGCAAACATAGACTCGGGCTTTTCGCAAAAGTTCTCCCCCTTCCAAGCAAGTTTCCGGCGCGCTCTGATCTCGGCACGCACGAAAAACGCAGCAGGAGATTCCCCGGCTGCGCGAATAATCTGTCACCGGGTCTGCTGGCAGAGACCCCAATCGAAATCTTGCACCAACCCGACGCTGCTCCCTTTTGCAGACAACCGTCTATTGAACGTAGGCGCTTGGCAAAAGTTCCCACTATTTATAGCGTTGTGCACTGAATATCAGGCAACCGTGACGAGATAAACAGCGTTCTGTCCTCGAAACGGCGGCCTTATCGCCCTTTCACCAAAACCGGCGATCCGACGAAGCGTGCCACTTTTCTGTCACGCTGGTTTCACATTGCCATGTACGCCCGGCTATTGTGCCGATCCCCCCCTCTATATACTAGTGGGCTGCGTGGCTGCCTGACCCGTTGAAGCGGTGTCTTGCGCCAACCCCGACCCGGGTCGCCTTGAGCGGAAACCATTCGAATGAGCCAACAGTTTCAACACGATGTTCTGGTAATCGGCAGCGGAGCCGCCGGATTGAGCCTTGCCCTGACTTTGCCTGCACATTTGCGCATTGCAGTACTGAGCAAGGGCGACCTGGCCAACGGTTCGACCTTCTGGGCCCAGGGCGGCGTCGCAGCCGTGCTGGACGATACCGACACCATTG
This sequence comes from Pseudomonas sp. FP2300, assembly GCF_030687595.1. Lineage (NCBI taxonomy): Bacteria > Pseudomonadati > Pseudomonadota > Gammaproteobacteria > Pseudomonadales > Pseudomonadaceae > Pseudomonas > Pseudomonas sp. FP2300. The sequence goes on along the minus strand of NZ_CP117440.1, from coordinate 1,606,519 downwards.
AATCCCATGTCGAGGATACCCTCAACGCCGGCGGCGGCCTCTGCAATCGGCAAGCGGTGCGTTTCACCGTGGAACACAGCAGGGAAGCCATCCAGTGGCTGATCGACCAGGGTGTACCGTTTACCCGTGACGAACAATCGGGCACCGAAGACGGCGGCTTCGAGTTCCACCTCACGCGCGAAGGCGGTCATAGCCACCGGCGCATCATTCACGCGGCTGATGCTACCGGCGCGGCGATCTTCAAGACCCTGCTGGCCAAGGCTCGGCAACGGCCGAACATCGAATTGCTGGAGCAGCGCGTCGCGATCGACCTGATCACTGAAAAACGCCTGGGCCTGGACGGTGATCGCTGCCTGGGCGCCTACGTGCTCAATCGCGGCACCGGTGAAGTCGACACCTACGGCGCGCGCTTCGTCATCCTGGCGTCCGGTGGCGCGGCGAAAGTCTACCTTTATACCAGCAACCCCGACGGTGCCTGCGGCGATGGCATCGCCATGGCCTGGCGTTCGGGTTGCCGAGTGGCGAACCTGGAGTTCAACCAGTTCCACCCCACCTGCCTCTATCACCCGCTGGCCAAGAGTTTCCTGGTGACCGAGGCCCTGCGTGGCGAAGGCGCACACTTGAAGCTTCCCAACGGCGAACGCTTCATGCAGCGCTTCGATCCGCGCGCCGAACTGGCGCCAAGGGACATCGTCGCCCGGGCCATCGACCATGAAATGAAGCGCCTGGGCATCGATTGCGTTTACCTGGACATCAGCCACAAGCCCGAAGCGTTCATCAAGAGCCACTTCCCGACGGTGTACGAGCGCTGCCTGGAATTTTCCATCGATATCACCAAGCAACCGATCCCGGTGGTGCCGGCGGCGCATTACACCTGCGGTGGCGTGATGGTCGATCAGCGGGGGCGTACCGACGTGCCAGGCCTGTATGCCATCGGCGAAACCAGCTTCACCGGCCTGCACGGCGCCAACCGCATGGCCAGCAACTCACTGCTGGAGTGCTTCGTCTATGCCCGCTCGGCGGCGGCAGACATCCTGGAACAATTACCGCAGGTCGTCATTCCGGCCGCCCTGCCCTCATGGGACGCCAGCCAGGTCACCGACTCGGACGAAGACGTGATCATCGCCCACAACTGGGACGAACTGCGGCGTTTCATGTGGGACTATGTTGGCATCGTGCGCACCAACAAGCGCCTGCAACGGGCGCAGCACCGGGTGCGCTTGCTGCTGGATGAGATCGATGAGTTCTACAGCAACTATAAAGTCAGCCGCGACCTCATCGAACTGCGCAACCTGGCCCAGGTGGCTGAACTGATGATTCGCTCGGCCATGGAACGCAAGGAAAGCCGGGGGCTGCATTACACCCTCGACTACCCGAGCCTGCTGCCCGAGGCACGGGACACTATCCTGGTGCCGCCCACCTACGCCGACTGAACCTGAGCCGCACGCGCAGGCGCCGATGGATATCCGGTGCCAGCGCGTCGCGCGGTACGCACAACGACCGGACCCGCCGTTCACCCTGCAAGCGAAAACGCAGCACGATGATCATCGGCAGCGCCAAGCTATCGGGGCGCAGTTGCACCGCCCGCCACCCATCGGCCCGACTCCAGAGCTGCCAGCCAGCGGCATTACGACGCAACCCGCAAAAGGCCCGGCGATGGGTCAGCAACAAATGTCGGGGAATCACCCAGGCGCCATGGGCCAGGCACAATACAACGCCAAGCGCTGCGAACCCGGACGGGACAGACAACAGGAACAACGACCCCAGGGCGAACACCTGGGCCAGCAGATAGGCCGCCAGCAGTTGCCCGGAGGCCTGCCAGCGGCATTCGAAGCGATTACTTGGGCTGGACACGGTCCAGAATCATCCGGACCATGCGCTGCAACTCTGGGTCTTCGGATTCGCTGCGCTCCATGAACCAGCCGAACATGTCCTGATCCTCGCATTCGAGCAGGCGGACATAGCAGGCACGATCCACTTCATTGAGATGGGGATAAACCTCTTTCACGAACGGCACCAGCAACACATCCAGTTCCAGCATGCCGCGGCGGCTGTGCCAGTAGAGGCGATTGAGTTCAACATCTTCGACCATGGAGCGCTCCTCAAATAGTGCGCAAGTATACAGGCCCCGCGGCACTGGAACAGACGGCTTTGGTCGGGCACCACCGATCCTTTGTGAACTACCCATTTCAAGGGCGTCCCCTTATGATGTCTACCAGACTTTTTACCCTGCGATGACCCATGGCTGATTCCGCTTTTTTCTGCACCCTGTCCCACGAAGGCGTTCTCGCGGTCCGCGGCGTGGACGCCGGCAAATTCCTGCAAGGCCAATTGACCTGCAACCTCGACTACCTGAGCGACAGCCGGGCCAGCCTCGGTGCCCGCTGCACCCAGAAAGGCCGGATGCAATCGAGCTTCCGCATCCTGCTCGAAGGTGACGGCGTGTTGATGGCCATGGCCAGCGAATTGCTCGAACCGCAACTGGCCGACCTGAAAAAATATGCCGTGTTCTCCAAATCCAAGCTCACCGACGAAAGTGCAGCCTGGGTTCGCTTCGGCCTGGAAAACGCCGACAAGATGCTGGCTGGCCTGGGCCTCGAACTGCCGAGCGAGACCGACAGCGTGGCACGCCACGAATCCTTGATCGCCATCCGCGTCTCTCCCGGCCGCACCGAACTATGGGCGCCCGCCGAACAGGCACAGACGCTGCAAACCCGCCTGCGGGCAGAACTGACCGAGGCAGACCTGAACCAGTGGCTACTGGGGCAGATCCGTGCCGGGATCGGCCAGGTCATGCCGGCCACCCGTGAACTGTTCATCCCACAGATGCTCAACCTGCAAGCCGTCGGTGGCGTCAGTTTCAAGAAAGGTTGCTACACCGGCCAGGAAATCGTCGCCCGCATGCAATACCTGGGCAAGCTCAAGCGGCGCCTGTATCGCCTGCAACTGGACGCCAGCCAATTGCCAGAACCCGGGACCGCGCTATTCTCCCCCACGCACGGCAGCTCCATCGGCGAAGTGGTGATTGCGGCCCGCGGCGAGGGAAACATTGAACTGCTGGCGGTATTACAGGCCGAAGCAGCAGAAGACGACAATTTGCACCTCGGCACCTTGGAAGGCCCACGCCTTCAAATGTTGGACCTGCCTTACGAACTGGACCGCGACCGCGAAATCCAGCGCTGATCGCAGCATTTGCCGCAATACCCTAGAGAACCGAAATGAGCGATTTGGCGGATAAGGTCCAACGGGATTTGGTGCAGGCCATCGATAACGATGACTTGGTTCTGCCAACATTACCGGAAGTGGCCCTGCAGATTCGCCGGGCCGCCGAAGACCCGGAAATCAGCGTCAGCAACCTGAGCAAAGTGATCGGCCGCGATACAGCTCTCTCGGCACGCCTGATAAAAGTGGTCAACAGTCCACTGCTACGCGCGACCCAGGAAGTCACGGACCTGCACACGGCCATCACTCGACTGGGCGTCAACTACAGCAGCAACCTGGCCATCGGCCTGGTCATGGAGCAGATTTTCCACGCCCGCTCCGAAGTGGTGGAACTGAAGATGCGCGAAGTTTGGCGCAGGAGCCTGCAGATCGCGGGCGTCAGCTATGCCCTGTGTCGCGGTTATACCCAACTCAAGCCCGATCAGGCCGCTTTGGGTGGGCTGGTGCACCAGATCGGCGTGCTGCCGATCCTGACGTATGCCCAAGACAACAATGAATTGCTGTCGGACCCGGTCAGCCTCAACCACGTCATCGAGACGATTCACCCGGTGCTGGGGGACAAACTCCTCAGTGTCTGGGAGTTTCCGGAACGGTTGGTGAAGCTGCCGGGGCTGTATCTGGACTTCACCCGGGACTCGAAGCACATCGATTACGTCGACCTCGTGCAGGTCGCTGCGCTGTATTGCTACAAGGACACCGACCATCCCCTCAGCGATGTCGATCTGTTCTCCGTCCCGGCTTTCAGGAAGCTGGGTATCGACCTGGACAACAAGGCTCGCTGCGCGGATATCGAAGAAGCGCGGTCGATGTTCTATTAGGCAGCCCAGACTGACGGTCAATGAAATAGAGCCAGCCACGGAATCGAGTTGGCTCCGGCTCAGTCTGAGCCTGGGATGAAACTGACTCGCACCTTCAAGCCACGCTCTTGTCCGTCATGCAGGGTGATCTGCGCCAAGTGCGCGCGGCAGATTTCGCCGACGATCGCCAACCCCAGCCCGGAACCGGCCACTTGCTGGTTACGTCGATAGAAGCGCTCGAACACCCGGTCCCGCTCATGCAGCGGAATACCAGGCCCATCGTCTTCGACTTCCAGCACCGCCGGTGCGGTGACCCGCAAGATCACGTTGCCGCCGGAGGGGGTGTGGGCCAGGGCATTGTCCACCAGGTTGCTCAGCAGCTCATTCAGCAGGGTCGGCTCGCCTCGCAGCCATACCGGCTCATCGGCTTCCAGGGCCAGTGCCACGCCCCGGGCATGGGCCAGCGGGGCCATGGCCATGCCCAATTCCCGGGCCAGTTGGCTCAGGTCAAGCAACTGCGCGCCGCCTTCGGCAATGGCCCGGGCGCCGTTTTCCACGCGAGCCAGGGAAAGCAATTGGTTGGCCAGATGGGTCAGCCGGTCGGTGCCTTGGGCGGCCGTTTCCAGGGTCTCGCGCCAAGTTGCCGGTTCGCTGGCACGCAAGCCCAGCTCAAGACGCGCCTTGAGCGCGGCCAAGGGCGTGCGCAGCTCATGGGCGGCATCGGCGATGAACTGTGCCTGCCGCTCGAATTGCCCGCGCAGACGCTCGGTGAAATGGTTGAGCGCCCTCACCAGCGGCCATAACTCGTGCTGCACCTCCACCAGCGGCAACGGCCGCAAATCGTCCGGCTGGCGCTCCTCCACCGCCGTGCGCAAACGCTCCAGAGGGCGCAACGCTGCACTGACCGCGAACCACACCAACAGCAGCGCGCCCACGGCCAGCATGCCCAAGCGCAACAGCGTGTCGGCCATCAGGCTGCGAGCCATGCTGACCCGGGCCTCTTCAGTCTCCGCCACGCGAATTTCCGCCATGCCGTTCATGTTCGGCTCGCTCACCGCCTTGAGCAGGCTCACCACCCGCACGGTCTGCCCCTGGTATTGGGCGTTATAGAAGCGCGCCAGGGCTGGGTAATCGTCCGTGCGGGGCGTTCCGGGTGGCGGACCGGGGAGGTTTTCGTAGCCGGAAATCAACTTCTTGTCGATGTCATTGACCTGGTAATAAATGCGCCCGGCGCTGTCGTAGGCGAAGGTATCCAGGGCCACGTAGGGCACGTCCGCGCTGAGGCTGCCATCGCGCTGGGAAAGGCCCGCGGCGATGGTCCGGGCCGAGGCCAGCAGGGTCCGGTCATAGGCGGTGTCCGCTGCTTCGCGACCGTTCCAGTAGGCGCTCAAGCCGCTGGCGAGCATCAGCACCACCAGCAGCAATGCCAGGTTCCATAGCAGCCGCCAGCGCAGGCTGTCGGGCTTATGCATTGCGGTTTTCCAGCAGGTAGCCCAGGCCGCGGAACGTCACGATCGCCACCGCATGACCATCGAGTTTCTTGCGCAAGCGATGCACGTAGATTTCGATGGCGTCGGGGCTGGCCTCTTCGTCCAGGCCGAACACCTGGGCCGCCAGTTGCTCCTTGCTCATCACCCGTCCTGGCCGGGCGATCAACGCCTCCAGCACGGCTTGCTCGCGAGACGTCAGGGTCAACAATTCATCGTCGAGGGTGAAGCGGCGAGTGTCCAGGTCATAGATCAGCCCACCACAGCGCTGCTGGCGTTCGCCGCCCAGTACGCTGCGGCGCAACAGTGCCTTGACCCGGGCCTCCAGCTCAGTGAGTTCGAAGGGCTTGGCCAGGTAATCGTCAGCGCCGAGGTTCAGGCCATGGACGCGGTCCTTGACGTCGCTGCGGGCGGTCAGCATCAGCACCGGCAAGGTCTTGCCGCGGGCGCGCAGACGCGCCAGCACCTCGAAACCGTCCATGCGTGGCAGCCCGACATCAAGGACCGCCACGGCGTACTCCTCGCTGCTCAGAGCCAGGTCGGCCGCGACGCCGTCGTGCAGCACGTCCACGGTCAAACCGGTGCTCTTGAGCGCCTGGGCAACGCTTTCGGCGAGCTGCAGATGGTCTTCGACGAGCAGAACACGCATGGGTTATTCCTCGATTCAGGGATGGCCGGCGCCATTCTTTGGCGCGGAGTTTACAGCCGCATCCGCCGCTGTGAAGCCAAAAAACACGCTGAAAGCTTTTGAAAGGTTAGCGAAAGGTTGAGCCATTAGAGTCCCTTTACGGATAGTTTCGACTGCCCGCCGCGACGCCAGCTCGCGAATGAAAAATGCCACGAAGCGTTTTCGTCCTAATAAGAAAAATAAAAGCGGAGTATTCACCATGCTGTCCATGCAGCTCCAGGCCCCAGTGCCTGCTCGCCCTTCTCGCTTGAACCAGACCACCTTGCATTCAGTCCCGGTAACGACCTGTGCACCCTATCAGCGATGACCTGGGCGGGGATTCGTCCACGACACATTTTCACCACACACAACAACAATTCCTGTGGAGACAACAATGAACCTATCACTGCGTAAAGTAGCCCTGGCCGCCGGATGCCTGATGTTCGCCGGGCAGTTGCTCGCCGCTGATCCATCCAAAGAACCCAAGCGCCCCGAGTGCATCGCCCCGGCCTCCCCCGGCGGCGGTTTCGACCTGACGTGCAAGCTGGCACAAAGCGCGCTGGTCAACCAGAAGCTGCTGACCAAGCCAATGCGCGTCACCTACATGCCCGGCGGTGTCGGCGCGGTGGCCTACAACGCAGTGGTTGCCCAACGCCCGGCCGACGCTGGCACGCTGGTGGCCTGGTCCAGTGGTTCGCTGTTGAACCTGGCCCAGGGCAAGTTCGGTCGTTTCGATGAAAGCGCGGTGCGCTGGCTGGCCGCCGTGGGCACCAGCTATGGCGCCATCGCCGTGAAGAGCGATTCGCCCTACAAGACCCTCGACGATCTGGTACAGGCCCTGAAGAAGGATCCTGGCTCGGTGGTGATCGGCTCCGGCGGCACCGTGGGTAGCCAGGACTGGATGCAGACCGCCCTCATCGCCAAGGCCGCCGGCATCAACCCTCGCGACCTGCGCTACGTGGCCCTCGAAGGCGGCGGCGAAATCGCCACCGCGCTGCTCGGTGGGCACATCCAGGTCGGCAGTACGGATATTTCCGACTCCATGCCGCACATCCAGAGCGGCGACATGCGCCTGCTCGCCGTGTTTGCCGAGAAACGCATCGACGAGCCGGAAATGAAAGACATTCCGACCGCCAAGGAACAAGGCTACGACATCGTCTGGCCGGTGGTCCGCGGCTTCTACCTGGGGCCAAAGGTCAGCGACGAAGACTATGCCTGGTGGAAAGACGCTTTCGACAAACTGCTCGCCTCCGAGGAGTTCGCCAAGCTGCGTGACCAGCGCGAGCTGTTCCCGTTTGCCATGACCGGTCCGGAACTGGACACCTACGTGAAGAAGCAAGTGGCTGATTACAAGGTACTGGCCAAAGAGTTCGGCCTGATCCAGTAACCGTCTCTGTTCTCGCGGCGGCGCTGGCAGTGCCGGCGCCGCCCAGGAGTTAGTCATGCTCACCATCCAACGTATTTTTGCCGCGGTGCTGCTACTGGTCTGTATCGGCCTGGCACTGATGGCCTGGCCCTATCAGGCTGCTTTTTCCTATGAACCTGTCGGCCCGCGGGCCTTCCCCTTGCTGATGCTCGGGCTGATGGGGTTGGCGTTGCTGTACATGCTGTTTCGTCCGACACCCATCGTGCACAGCGAGGAAGATCCCCAACTGGACCGTGAAACCCTGCAGAAGATCGGCATCTGCGTGGTGCTGCTGCTGGTCTTCGCCGGAACCTTCGAACCCCTGGGCTTCATCGTCGCCAGCATCCTGATCGGTGTGCCGATGGCGCGCCTGTATGGCGGTCGCTGGGTACCGAGCGTGGTGATCATCAGCCTGATGGCCATCGGTCTTTATCTGTTGTTCGACAAGCTGATGGACGTGCCGCTGCCCCTGGGCCTGCTCGACGTCCTGGAGAATTGATATGGATACCCTGAATTATCTCGGCCAGGGTTTTGGCGTTGCACTGACCCCCTACAACCTCGTCACGGCACTGAGCGGCACCTTGATCGGCACCGTGGTCGGCCTGCTGCCGGGCCTGGGCCCGATCAACGGCGTGGCGCTGCTGATTCCGATTGCCTTCGCGCTGGGGTTGCCGCCGGAATCGGCGCTGATCCTGCTGGCAGCGGTGTACCTGGGGTGTGAATACGGCGGACGTATCAGCTCGATCCTGCTCAACATCCCCGGTGAAGCCTCCACTGTGATGACCACCCTCGACGGCTATCCGATGGCCCGTCAGGGCCTGGCCGGCGTGGCGTTGTCGCTGTCGGCGTGGAGTTCGTTCATCGGCGCGTTCATCGCCACCTGCGGCATGGTGTTGTTCGCACCGCTACTGGCCAAATGGGCGATTGCGTTCGGGCCGGCGGAATACTTCGTCCTGATGGTATTCGCCATTGTCTGCCTCGGCGGCATGGCCGGCGACCGACCACTCAAGACCTTCATCGCGGCGCTGATCGGCCTGTTCCTGTCCAGTGTCGGGATCGATGCCAACAGCGGCGTCTACCGCTTCACCGGTGACAACATCCACTTGACCGACGGGATTCAGTTCGTCGTGCTGGTGTTGGGCCTGTTCTCCATCAGTGAAATCCTGTTGCTGCTGGAGAAAACCCATCGCGGCCAGGAAGCGGTGGAAGCCACCGGACGGATGATGTTCAACTTCAAGGAAGCGGCGTCGGTATTCGTCGTGAACCTGCGTTGCGGCGTGCTCGGTTTCATCATGGGCGTGCTGCCGGGTGCCGGTGCGACCCTGGCCAGCGCCGTGGCCTATATGACCGAGAAACGCATCGCCGGTGCCAGTGGCACGTTCGGCCAGGGTGACAAGCGCGGCCTTGCCGCTCCGGAAACCGCCATCGGCGGCGCAGCCTGCGGTGCGCTGGTGCCGATGCTGACCCTCGGGGTTCCCGGCTCGGGCACCACGGCGGTGATGATCGGCGCCCTGTCGCTGTACAACATCACCCCCGGTCCCCTGCTGTTCCAGCAACAGCCGGATATCGTCTGGGGCCTGATCGCGTCGTTGTTCGTCGCCAACATCATGCTGGTGATTCTCAATATCCCGATGATCCGCATCTTCACCCGCATCCTGGCGGTGCCGAACTGGGCGTTGGTGCCGGTCATCGCAATCATCACCGGGATCGGTGTCTATGCGGTGCATGCCACCACGTTCGACCTGTTCCTGATGATCGGCATCGGCATCTTCGGCTACATCCTGCGCAAGTTGGACTTCCCGCTGTCGCCTGTGCTGCTGGGCTTCATCCTTGGTGGGCTGATGGAGCAGAACCTGCGGCGTGCGCTGTCGATCTCCAACGGTGCGCTGGAGATCCTCTGGTCGAGCCCGATCACCTTCGGCTGCTGGATCCTGACGGCGATCATGTTGTTCATGCCATTGCTGCGAATCTGGCGTCGCCGCGCCGCACAACGTCGCGCCCTGGCCAATGTCTGAAGCAACTTTCAGACAATGGTGGGGAACACCGCTGGTCGGCCTGGCCGGCGGTTACCTGGCCAGCCTGATCGGCTGGCCCTTGCCCTGGATGGTCGGCTCGTTGCTGGCGATCATCCTGGTGCGCTGTCTCACGCCGTGGCAGTTGATGGAAATCCCCGGCGGCCGTAAATGCGGCCAATGGGTGGTGGGCATCGGCATCGGCCTGCACTTCACCCCGCTGGTGATGGAGCAGGTGCTGGGCCACTTCGGCCTGATCTTCTTCGGCGCGCTGATCACCAGCGTGTCCAGCGTGGTAAGTGTCTGGCTGATGCGTCGCACCGGCGAGGACCGCGCCACCGCGTTTTTCTCGAGCATGCCGGGCGGTTCCGGCGAAATGGTCAACCTCGGTGCCCGCAACGGCGCGGATCTCAGCCGTGTCGCGGCGGGCCAGAGCCTGAGGGTGCTGGTGGTGGTGCTGTGCGTGCCGGCGGCCTTCAAGTATCTGTTGGGCGAAGGCGAGCCGGTGCAACACGCCACGACGGTGGACTGGCTGTGGCTGGCGATCCTGTTCCCGGCGGGCGCTCTGCTCGCCTGGGTCTGGGAGCGCTTGCGCCAACCCAATCCCTGGTTGTTCGGGCCGTTGCTGGTGAGTGCGGCGGTCAGCATCGGTTGGGACCTGCACATTGGCCTGCCCAATGGCGCCAGCCAGGTCGGCCAGTGGCTGATCGGCAGCGGCCTGGGCTGTCATTTCAACCGGCAGTTCTTTCGTCGAGCACCATCGTTCATGGGGCGCACCCTGGTCGGCACGGTATTGACGATGCTGATCGCCACCCTGGCGGCCTTGGGCCTGAGTACCCTGACCCATCTGGACCTGCGCTCGCTGACACTGGGCATGATGCCCGGCGGCATTGCGGAAATGAGCCTGACAGCGGAGACGCTGCAACTGTCGGTGCCATTGGTGACGGCGTTGCAGGTGATGCGATTGCTGTTCGTGCTGTTTCTGGCGGAGCCGTTGTTCAGGTATTGGATGCGCAGGCCGGGTTCGGATCTATAGACCGAGTCGCCATCATCGCGAGCAGGCTCGCTCCCACAGGGATATGTGTTGCCTGTGGGAGCGAGCCTGCTCGCGATGAGGCCTTCATTGCCAACCGTTCAAACCGGTGGCAACCGCCAGTCGATCGGCTTCTCACCCTGCTGCTGGAGAAATTTGTTGGTCCGGCTGAAATGCCCACAGCCGATGAAGCCTCGGTGGGCCGACAGCGGCGACGGGTGGACCGAGGTCAACACCAGATGCTTGGTCGCATCGATCAACTTCTGCTTGCTCTGGGCATGGGCACCCCACAACAGGAACACCAAGTGCGGCTGGTGTTCGCTGACGACTTCAATGATCCTGTCGGTAAAGTGCTGCCAACCTTTTTTGGCGTGGGCGTTGGCATTGGCGCGCTCCACGGTCAGGGTCGTGTTGAGCAGCAACACGCCCTGGTCGGCCCAGCTTTGCAGGTAGCCGTGATTCGGAATGTCGATGTTCAGATCGCGCTTCAATTCCTTGTAGATGTTCACCAGCGACGGCGGAGTCGGCACGCCCGGTTGCACCGAGAAGCACAAACCGTGGGCCTGGCCCGGGCCGTGGTACGGGTCCTGGCCAAGAATCACCACCTTGACCTTATCCAGCGGCGTGGAATTGAGGGCATTGAAAATCAACGATGCCGGTGGATAAATCTCCTTGCCGGCGGCGTATTCCCGACGCAGGAATTCGCGCAACTCTGCCATGTAGGGCTGGTCGAACTCGGCACGCAGTGCCTGCTTCCAGCTCGGTTCGAGTTTGATACGGTCGTCAGCAGTCATGGTCGCATCCGGTAAAAACAATGGGCGCACCCTAGGAAAGCCTACATGGCTTGTCAATTGATCTGACGCAGAACCGGCACTTTCCTACGCAGCGGTCATACTGATCATTCAAATTTCTGATCGAGGTCACGAATGAATCTGCACTTCGAAGAACTCACCGGCATCGACGGTGCTCGTATTGGCGTCGCCACCCTGGACGCCGAAAAATCCCTGAACGCCCTGTCCCTGCCAATGATCAACGCCTTGCGTGATCGTCTCGATACCTGGGCCAGGGAGCCGCAGGTCGTTTGTGTGTTACTGCGCGGCAATGGTGCCAAGGCATTTTGCGCCGGCGGTGAAGTGCGCAGCCTGGTGGAGGCCTGCCGTGCTCACCCCGGCGAGGTACCGCCGCTGGCTGCGCAATTCTTTGCGGCGGAGTACCGCCTGGACTTCAATCTGCACACCTACCCAAAACCCTTGCTGTGCTGGGGCCACGGTTATGTGCTGGGCGGCGGCATGGGGCTGCTGCAAGGCGCAAGTACCCGTATCGTCACGCCAAGCAGTCGCCTGGCAATGCCGGAAATCAGCATCGGCCTGTACCCGGATGTCGGCGCCAGTTGGTTTCTGTCACGCCTGCCCGGCAAGCTCGGGCTGTTTCTCGGCCTGACCGGCGCCCACATGAATGCCCGGGATGCCATCGACCTGGGCCTGGCCGATCGCTTCCTGCTGGATGAACAACAGGACGACTTGATCGAAGGCCTGCTGCAACTCAACTGGCAGGAGCAGACCGAGATGCAGCTCAACAGTTTGCTCAAGGCCCTGCAGCAGGAAGCCATCGGCCAATTGCCCGAAGCCCAATGGCTGCCGCGGCGGCAGAAAATCGATGAATGGCTGGATGTCAGCGATGTGCGCTGCGCCTGGAAAGCCCTCAGCCTGCTGGTGGACCACCCGGATCCGTTGATCGCCCGCGCCGCCAAGACCATGACCGAAGGCTCGCCGTTGACCGCTCATCTGGTCTGGGAGCAGATCGCCCGGGCCCGGCATTTGTCCTTGGCCGGTGTGTTCCGGATGGAATACACCTTGAGCCTCAACTGCTGCCGTCATCCCGAATTCAGCGAAGGCGTGCGGGCGCGTCTGATCGACAAGGACCACAAGCCTCGCTGGCACTGGCCGGACATCAACCATGTGCCCGAAGCGGCGGTCGAGGCGCACTTCCACAAGGCGTGGGAAGGGCGGCATCCGTTGGCGGATTTGTCCAACGAGTAAAGATCCGGGTGACATTCTGGGAGAGTGACATCTGTGGGAGCAAAGCTTGCTCGCGATGACAGGGTATCAGTCAGCCTCCCTGTGACTGGCATACCGCTATCGCGAGCAAGCTTTGCTCCCACAAGCGTTGTCCTATCGGGTTTATTACAGGCATAAAAAAGCGGCGCTCAATGCGCCGCTTCTTGTTGCCCAAAGATCAGCGGTGGCCACCCCGTCCATCGTGATCGCCGCGTCCCCGATGATCACGCCCGCCTCGACCACCGCCTCGGTCGTCATTCCAGCCGCCCCGGTTGTGGCCGTCCCAGCCACCCCGATTCGGATAAGACCGGTACGCCGCTCGCGGTGGCGAGTAGTAGCGCGGCCCTGGTTGGTAGTAGCGCGGTGCCGAGTAATAGCGCGGCGCCGGTTGGTAATACCGCGGGGCGTAATAACCACGCGGTGCCGAATAATAACTCCCGCCACCGTAACCGTAATAGACCGGCGCCGGTGAGGTGTAGACCTCGGAACGGTAGTAGCTCGAGTCTCCGTCGTAATAAGGCACGCATGCCGAAAGAGTCAAACCGAGAAACGCAATGAGCAGCAGTCGTCGATACATGGCGGCCTCCTGGACCGCGGATGGGCCACATCAGCGACGCTGATGGGCGGCAGTCAACTTTGTGTGACTGACGAATATTCAGACAGCAAATTCGGAATCTGGTGCGATGCGGCAACAACTAGAAACATGTCGTTCGTCGCCCTCTTCCGGTGCGCGATGGCACCACAAGCAAGCACAAATGTGCCCTCAATCATCCCTTCCCAACACCTTCCCTCTCTGGCCCGGGCCTTTGGCAGACTTGGCACGGCTCTCGCTTTAACAAACGCTGTGCAGGAGTCATCACAGGTTCGCGGCACCACAATTTGCAATGGCTGACTAGGGTTCCGGCTCGCTTCTGGCGAGTGGCTGGTCCGAGAGTTGGCGACCTCCAGTTGAGGTTACACGGCGGGACAAAAGCCCGGGAGACAAGCCACCGTTCGCGGTGCCGCGTTGCTCCTGTCCGCCCTTGATCAACTGGAGAACCACCATGTTCAAGCTTCGTCTGTCCGCCCTGCTCCTCGCCGCGCTCTCGGCCCTCATGAGCTTCTCGTCCGCCGCCGCACAAAAAGACCACTTCAGCGTCTGCTGGACCATCTACGCCGGCTGGATGCCCTGGGAATACGCCGGCAGCCAAGGCATTGTCGACAAGTGGGCGAAAAAGTACGGCATCAAGATCGATGTCGTGCAGCTCAACGATTACGTCGAATCCATCAACCAGTACACCGCCGGTCAGTTCGACGGCTGCACCATGACCAACATGGACGCCCTGACCATTCCCGCCGCCGGTGGCGTGGACAGCACCGCGCTGATCGTCAGCGACTTCTCCAACGGCAACGACGGCATCGTCCTCAAGGGTGAGGGCAAGAAGGTCGCTGACCTCAAGGGCATGGACGTCAACCTGGTCGAACTGTCGGTCTCCCATTACCTGCTGGCCCGCGCCCTCGATTCGGTCGGTCTCACCGAGAAAGACCTGAAAGTGGTCAACACCTCCGACGCCGATATTTCCGCCGCCTTCAACACCGACCAGGTCAAGGCCGTCACCACCTGGAACCCGATGCTCTCGGACATCAAGGCCCAACCCGACGTGAGCGAGGTGTTCAACTCCAGCCAGATCCCCGGCGAGATCATGGACATGATGGTGGTCAACACCCAGACCCTCCACGACAACCCGGCCCTGGGCAAGGCGTTGAGCGGTGCCTGGTTTGAAGTGGTGGCCCTGATGAACGCGAAAAACGCCGCAAGCAAGGCAGCACTGGAGCACATGGCCAAGGCCTCGGGCACCGACCTGGCCGGTTTCCAATCGCAACTGGACACCACCAAGCTGTTCGCCACGCCCAAGGAAGCGCTCGACTTCGCCACCAGCGAACAACTGCCCGCCACCATGGGCAAGGTGGCCGCGTTCTCGTTCCAGCACGGCTTGTTGGGCGAAGGCGCCAAGAGCACCGACGCGGTCGGCATGACATTCGCCAATGGCGTGACCCGCGGCGACAAGGCCAACCTCAAGCTGCGCTTTGATCCGACCTACGTGCAGCTGGCCGCCGACGCCAAGCTGTAGACCGGAGGACCTGGCATGCGCCTGATCAACCGCTACCCGGATCGGCCCAGCCGCTTGTTGCTGGTGATCCTGCCATTCGCGCTGGTGTTGTTCGCCTACTTCATGGGCTCGGCCGAACGGTTGACGGATAACCCCAACGACAAACTGCTGCCCAGCGCCGTACAAATGGCCGATGCGGTGAAACGCCTGGCCTTCACCGCCGATGCCCGCAGCGGCGAATACCTGCTCTGGCAAGACACCGCGTCGAGCCTGCGGCGGTTGGCCATCGGCCTGGGCATCAGCGCCCTGGCCGGACTGTGCCTGGGCATCGCCGCCGGCACGTTGCCGCTGTTGGGCGCGCCGTTATCGCCGCTGCTCACCGTGGTGTCGATGGTGCCGCCGCTGGCGATCCTGCCGATCCTGTTCATCGTCTTCGGCCTGGGGGAACTGTCGAAAGTGATGCTGATCGTGATTGGCATCACGCCGTGCCTGGCCCGGGATCTGGAACAGCGCGCCCGGGAAATTCCGCCCGAGCTGCTGATCAAGGCCCAGACCCTCGGCGCTTCGACCTGGACCCTGATGCTGCGGGTGGTGCTACCGCAGTTGCTGCCACGCCTGTTGATTTCCCTGCGGCTGATGCTCGGTTCGGCCTGGCTGTTTCTGATCGCTGCCGAAGCCATCGCCTCCACCGATGGCT
Organism: Pseudomonas sp. FP2300; assembly: GCF_030687595.1. Classification (NCBI taxonomy): domain Bacteria; kingdom Pseudomonadati; phylum Pseudomonadota; class Gammaproteobacteria; order Pseudomonadales; family Pseudomonadaceae; genus Pseudomonas; species Pseudomonas sp. FP2300. The sequence continues at coordinate 1,591,052 of NZ_CP117440.1, read as the reverse complement.
TGGGCTATCGGATTTTCCTGGTACGACGTTACCTGGCGATGGACGTGATCTTGCCGTACGTGGTGTGGATCACCCTGCTCGCCTGGCTGATGGACTGGGGCCTCAAGCGCCTGACCCGGCAAGCGTTCCCGTGGTATGAGGGGGCGAAGGCATGAGTTTCATCACAGTGAACAATGTCTGGCAACAGTACGCCGATCAGGTAGTGCTCGAACGCTTGAACCTGAGGGTCGCCGAGGGTGAGTTCTGCACACTCGTGGGCGCGTCCGGTTGCGGCAAGTCGACCTTCCTGCGCTTGCTGCTGGGCCAGGAGCGCGCCAGTCGCGGACAGATTCTCCTGGATGGCGAGCCGTTAGCCGGAGAACCGGATGCCAGCCGGGGCGTGGTGTTCCAACGCTACTCGGTGTTCCCGCATCTGACCGTGCTGGACAACGTAGTCCTGGGCCTGGAACTGCCCCGCTCGCCGCTGCTGGGTCGCCTGTTCGGCAACGCCAAGCGCCAGGCCCGTGAAGAGGCTGCGCAACTGCTGGAAAAGGTCGGCCTCGGCCACGCGCTGGACAAATACCCGGCGCAGTTGTCCGGCGGCATGCAACAGCGCCTGGCCATTGCCCAGGCGCTGATCATGAAACCCCGGGTGCTGCTGCTGGACGAACCTTTCGGCGCCCTCGACCCGGGCATCCGCAAAGACATGCACGCCCTGTTGCTGGAGCTGTGGCGCGAAACCCGTCTGACGGTGTTCATGGTCACCCATGACCTGTCCGAAGGTTTCAGCCTCGGCACACGCCTGCTGGTGTTCGACAAAGTCCGCGTCGACCCGCATGCCCCCGGCGCCTATGGCGCGCGCATCACCTACGACATACCACTCAACAGCGACCGCCGCACCGCCCGGGCTGCCGTCGACGCCCTGCCTGCCGAACTGGCCGGCACGTTGCGTATCGCTTGAAAGGAGTTTTGCCATGACCGATTCGATCTCTATGTTTCCACCCTTCGCCGAAGAACTGCTGCCCGGTGGCGGCCACCGTTCCTTCGTGCTCAAGCGCGGCCAACTGCTGCGCCTGACCGATCTGCGCGGCGGAGCCAACGTGAGCCTGACGCTGCTCAATGCCAACGAAAAAACCGAACGCCTGAACCTGCCCGACAGCCTCAAATGCCAACACACCGCCAAGCTCACCGCCGGCCATTGCCTGTATTCGGACATGGGCCGGGTACTGGCGGCCATCACCGCCGACACCTGCGGCTGGAGCGACAGCCTGGGCGGTGTGCTCTGCGCCGAGGAAGTCGCTGAAAAATACGGCCAGGGCCGCTACCAGGAACTGCGCAACGGCTTCTTTCGCAACGGCACCGACAACCTGCTGGTGGAATTGGGCAAATGGGGGCTGGGCCTGTCCGACCTGCTGATGACCCTCAATCTGTTCAGCCGGGTCGATGTCGATGAGGCCGGAGGCTTTCATTTCGTTGAAGGCAACTCCCAGGCCGGCGACTACATCGAGCTCTATGCACCGATGGACACCCTGGTGGTGCTGACCGCGCTGCAACATCCGATGGACCCGAATCCACAATACGCCCCGCAACCGCTCAAGCTCAGCTGGATGAACGCTGACCCCAGCGTCGCCGAGCACTGCCGCCAGTCGCGCCCGGAAAACCAGCGCGGCTTCATCAACACCGACCGCCTGTTCGCCTGAGGATCGCTGCCATGTCACTCGCCATCGCCACCGTACAAAAGCAGCCTGAAAGCGCTATCTACCGCGCCACCATTCCCGCCGGGGAACCCTGGCTGACGGAAGTCAAGAAGGGCCAGACCCTGCGCATCCTCGACCTGGAAGGCAACCAGGCGGTCGATACGCTGTTCTACAGCCTGGCCAACCCCAAGGAGCGCTATGACGTACAGCGCACCCTGCGCCGACAAAACAGCGTTTACCTGAGCACCGGCAGCGTCCTGTACTCCAACCTCGGCCAGCCGATGCTGACCATCGTCGAAGACACCTGTGGGCGCCACGACACCCTTGGCGGCGCTTGTGCCCAGGAAAGCAACACCGTGCGCTACGCCCTGGAAAAACGCTACATGCACAGCTGCCGTGACAACTACCTGCGGGCCTGCGCCCACGACGGGCGCCTGGGCAAGGGCGACATCGGGCCGAACATCAATTTTTTCATGAACGTGCCGGTCACCGCCGACGGCGGCCTGACCTTCGAAGACGGCATCTCGGCGCCAGGCAAATACGTCGACCTGCGGGCCGAGATGGATGTGATCGTCCTGATCTCCAACTGCCCGCAATTGAACAACCCTTGCAACGCCTACAACCCCACGCCAGCGGAGCTCTTGATATGGAACTGAAATTCAGCCGCCTGCGGCGCTGGCTGTTTGTGTTGTGCCAGAGCCGGTCGGGGCAGTGCATTAAATAAACACAGATTTTATGAACACCACCAATCCCCTGTGGGAGCGAGCCTGCTCGCGATAGCGATCTGTCAGTCACATTGATGTTGGATGTACCACCGCTATCGCGAGCAGGCTCGCTCCCACCAGGGGTGCAGTGGTGTTTGGAAGTTTGCTGCCAGGGACGACCCCGGCGGCCATCGAAAACTGCGGGACGGCCCGCATCCCAGTTCAGGCAGCGCTCATGCCTGAGGGGGCAATGCCATGTTCGAAAAAATCCTCATCGCCAACCGTGGCGCCATCGCCTGCCGCATTCTGCGGACCTTGCGCGAACTGAAAGTCGAAGGCGTCGCGGTGTACTCCCAGGCCGACGCCGCCAGCTTGCATATTCTCCAGGCCGATGAAGCCCACTGCCTGGGCGAAGGCGCGGCGGCCGCTACTTACCTGGCGGTGGACAAGCTCCTGGCGATCGCCAAAAGCAGCGGCGCGACGGCGATTCATCCCGGCTACGGTTTCCTCTCGGAAAACGCCTCCTTCGCCGAAGCCTGCGAGGCTGCCGGAATCGCCTTCATCGGTCCGACGCCAGAGCAACTGCGGGTGTTCGGCCTCAAGCACACCGCCCGCAACCTGGCGCGCCGACACGGCGTACCACTGCTCGAAGGCACCGAACTGCTCGACAGCCTCGACGCCGCGCTGCTGGCGGGGACGCAGGTCGGCTATCCGGTGATGCTCAAAAGCACTGCCGGCGGCGGCGGCATCGGTATGCGCGTGTGTCGCAGTGCCGCCGAGCTGAGCGAATCCTTCGAAACAGTGAAGCGCCTGGGCCAGAACAACTTCAGCGATGCCGGGGTGTTCATCGAGAAGTACATCGAGCGCGCGCGGCATCTTGAGGTGCAGGTGTTCGGCGACGGCCAGGGCCAGGTGATCGCCCTGGGCGTGCGCGACTGCTCGGTGCAACGGCGCAACCAGAAAGTCCTCGAAGAAACGCCTGCGCCGAATCTGCCCGAGGGCATGGCCGACGAGCTCTGCGCAGCGGCGATCCAACTGGCAAAGGCCGTGAACTACCGCAGCGCCGGCACTGTGGAGTTCGTCTTCGACAGCGACGCGGGACGCTTCTATTTCCTGGAAGTGAACACCCGTCTGCAAGTGGAGCACGGCGTCACCGAGCAGGTGTGGGGCGTGGACCTGGTGCGTTGGATGGTGCAACTGGCCGCCGGTGATCTGCCGCCACTGAGCGAATTGAGCCAGGGTCTGAAAGCCGAGGGCCACGCGATCCAGGCGCGCTTGTACGCCGAAGATCCGGGCCGGGATTTCCAGCCGAGCCCAGGGCTGCTGACTGCCGTGAATTTCCCCCAGGCCGACGGTACACAACTGCGAATCGACACGTGGGTCGAGGCCGGTTGCCAGATCCCGCCCTATTTCGACCCGATGATCGCCAAAGTCATTCGCTGGGCGCCGACCCGCGAGCAGGCGCGCCTGGGCTTGCATCAAGCGCTGGACGAAAGCCTGTTGTACGGCGTCGAAACCAACCGCCAATACCTGCAACAGATTCTCCTCGACGCGCCGTTCGCCAGCGGCCAGCCGTGGACGCGTTGCCTGGAAGCGTTGGTCTATCGCGCCAATACCGTTGAAGTCCTCAGCCCCGGCACCCAGACCAGCGTCCAGGACTATCCTGGCCGGCTCGGTTATTGGGCGGTGGGGGTTCCGCCGTCAGGGCCGATGGACAGCCGTTCGCTGCGCCTGGGCAATCGCCTGCTGGGCAACGAAGACGGGGCAGCGGCATTGGAAATCACCATGAACGGGCCGCTGCTGCGTTTCAACTGCGCTGCCCGGGTGGCAGTGACCGGTGCGGCGATTGCCCTCACGCTCAATGGTGAAGCCGTGCCGATGAACACCCCGTTGTCGATTGACGCCGGTGCCACCCTCGCGATCGGCAATATCTCTGGCGCCGGCGCGCGCAGCTACCTGTGCCTGCAAGGCGGCGTGCAAGTGCCGGATTACCTGGGCAGTAAAAGCACCTTCACCCTCGGCCAGTTTGGCGGCCACGGCGGACGAGCGCTGTGCACCGGTGACGTGCTGCACCTGGCGCAGCTGGATGAGCACTCGACCTTGCCGCCAACGAGCGCGCCGCTTCTGGACTTGCCGAGCGTACGCCAGGTCCGCGTGATCTACGGCCCGCACGGCGCGCCCGAATACTTCACCGAGCGCTACATCCAGACATTCTTCGACACGGCCTGGGAAGTGCACTTCAACTCCAGCCGCACCGGCGTACGCCTGATCGGGCCGAAACCCGAATGGGTACGCGTCGACGGTGGCGAGGCCGGGCTGCATCCTTCCAACATCCATGACAACCCCTACGCCATCGGGGCCGTGGACTTCACCGGCGACATGCCTGTCATCCTCGGCCCCGACGGTCCGAGCCTGGGGGGATTCGTCTGCCCGGTGACGGTGATCGAGGCAGACCTCTGGCAATTGGGGCAACTCAAGGCGGGGGACAAGGTGCGGTTCGTGCCGGTGGACCTGAAGACCGCCCGCTCACTGGCCTTGGAATGGGATCAATGTGGGAGCGAGCCTGCTCGCGATGAAGTTGATGCGGTGTCTGATATGGCCCCATCGCGAGCAGGCTCGCTCCCACAGGAGATGGATTCGCCTGTGGTGTTGGATATTGGGCGGGACGATACCCGCCTCGTGGCGAGATTAGCCGGCGACACCCATCTGCTGCTGGAAATCGGCGCCCCCGAACTGGACCTGGCACTGCGCTTTCGCGGCCACGCCTTGATGCAGGCTTTGGAACACAAGCAACTGCCTGGCGTGATCGACCTCACGCCGGGCATTCGCTCATTGCAAGTGCACTACCAACCCGAACGAATGCCCCTGGCCGATCTGTTGAGCATCATTGTCGGTGAATGGGACGCGGTGTGCGCCGCACAGGACCTGCAAGTACCCTCGCGCATCGTCCACCTGCCATTGTCCTGGGATGATCCGGCCTGCCAACTGGCCATCGAAAAATACATGACCACGGTGCGCAAGGACGCGCCCTGGTGCCCGAGCAACCTGGAGTTCATCCGACGCATCAACGACCTGCCCAACCTCGACGAAGTGCAACGCACGGTGTTTGACGCCAGCTACCTGGTGATGGGCCTGGGGGACGTCTACCTCGGCGCACCGGTCGCCACGCCGCTGGACCCACGTCATCGGCTGGTGACCACCAAATACAACCCGGCCCGGACCTGGACCGCGGAAAACTCGGTGGGCATCGGCGGTGCTTATATGTGCGTGTACGGCATGGAAGGTCCCGGCGGCTATCAGTTCGTCGGCCGCACGTTGCAGATGTGGAATCGTTATCGGGATGTCGCCGCATTCGACGGCAAGCCCTGGCTGCTGCGGTTTTTCGACCAGATCCGCTTCTACCCGGTCAGCGCCGATGAACTGCTGCGCATTCGCCGGGAGTTCCCCCTCGGCCGTTTCGACCTGAACATCGAACACAGCCAGCTGAACCTTGCTGACTATCAGCGTGTCCTGATGCAGGAGGCGGACAGCATCGCCACGTTCCGACAGCAGCAACAACGCGCCTTCGATGCCGAGCGCGAGCGCTGGATCGCCAGTGGCCAGGCGCACTTCGACAGTGAAGAAGCGGCCATCGCGCCAAGCGAAGATTCACTGCTGAGCGAGAATCAACTGAGCGTCGACAGTCACATCGCCGGCAACCTCTGGCAGGTTCAGGTGGATGTTGGCGCGCGGGTCGCCGCCGGTGATGTGCTGGTGATTCTGGAGTCGATGAAGATGGAAATCCCGTTGCTTGCGCCCTCGGCCGGCGTGGTGCGCGAAGTGCGCGTCCAGCCCGGTTCGGCGGTGCGCGCCGGACAGCGCGTCGTGGTACTGGACCGTGACTGAACTCAATCAAAGGATTAACACCATGAACCTCTCTCTTCGCTTGGACGACCTGCGCAATACCTACCGCAGCGGCGAACTGACGCCACGCACATTGCTATTGGGCCTGCGGGAAAAAGCCGCGGCGTTGAATCCGGACTATCACCTGTTCATCCACCTGCTCACGGTCGAAGAACTGGAACCCTACCTGGCCGCGTTGGAAAGCCGCGACCTGGAAAGCCTGCCCCTGTACGGTGTTCCTTTTGCCATCAAGGACAACATCGACCTGGCCGGCATTGCGACCACGGCCGCCTGCCCGGCGTTTGCCTACGTGCCGGACCGTTCGGCCACCGTCGTCGAGCAATTGCTGGCACTGGGCGCGATCCCCCTGGGCAAGACCAACCTCGACCAATTCGCCACCGGGCTCAATGGCACTCGCTCGCCCTACGGCGCATGCCGCAACAGCGTGTTGCCCGACTACCCGGCAGGCGGTTCGAGCGCCGGCTCGTCGCTGGCCGTGGCCCTGGGCGTGGCGAGCTTTGCCTTGGGCACCGATACCGCCGGCTCCGGTCGAGTGCCAGCAGCACTGAATAACCTGGTGGGGTTGAAGGCCACCCTGGGGTTGATCTCTACGGCGGGCGTGGTCCCGGCCTGTCGCACACTGGACTGCGTCACGACCTTCACGGCCACGGCGAAAGAAGCCAGCCAGTTACTGGCGCTGACGGCCCGTCCAGACCCTCGTGACGACTACAGCCGCCACAACCCGCAGTGGAACGATGGCTCTGCGTTCGGCGCGCCCCGGCGCTTTCGCTTCGGCGTGCCGCGCCAGCAGGACCTGGCATTTTTCGGCTGCCCTGAAGGTCCGCAACTGTTTATGGAAACCATCGAGCGGCTCGAACGCCTGGGCGGCGAAGCCGTAGAACTGGACTTGTCGCCATTCCTGGAAGCGGCGCGGTTGCTTTATGAAGGACCTTGGGTAGCCGAACGCTACAGCGTTGCCGGCCCATTGATAGAGCGCGAGCCGCAGGCCGTACTGCCGGTCATCCGCGCCGTCCTGGCGAAAGCACCGACGGTAGATGGCGTACAAACCTTCCGCGCCCGGTACCGTTTGCAAGCGCTCAAAGCCCAATGCGACCGCGCCATGGACGCGCTCGACTGCGTGCTCACACCCACCATCGGCCGTCCGGTGACCCTCGCCCAACTGGCCGCCGAACCCGTGCTACGCAACTCGGAGCTGGGTTACTACACCAACTTCATGAATCTGCTGGACTACGCCGCCGTCGCCGTTCCCTGTGCGTTCATGGCCAACGGCTTGCCTTGGGGAGTGACGCTGTTCGGTCGAGCCTTCACCGATCAGTACCTCTTGAGCGTGGCCGATGCCTTGCAGCGTCAACGGGACAAGGCCTTGCCAGTTCCCGGTGCCCCGGCTCGCCACGACCGCGCGCGGCTGGTTGTGTGTGGCGCACACCTGGACGGGTTGGCGCTGAACTGGCAGCTCAAGCAACGCGGTGCCCGGCTGATCGAGGTCACCCAAAGCTCGGCGGACTACCGCCTTTATGCCTTGGCCGGCGGCCCACCCTTGCGTCCCGGCATGCTTCGGGTCGACGAAGGCGGCGTGGCGATCGAGGTCGAGGTCTGGGAACTGCCGAGCAGTGAACTGGGCTCATTCCTGACTGGCATCCCCGCACCGTTGGGACTGGGCAAGGTGCAACTGGCCGATGGCCGCTGGGAAAGCGGATTCATCTGCGAGGCATATGGTTTGGAGGGCGCGCAGGACATCAGTCATTTGGGGGGATGGCGGGCTTATCTAAATTACCCTTGAGTAAACAGTACTCTGTGGCGAGGGGATTTATCCCCGCTGGGCTGCGCAGCAGCCCCAAAACCTGTCAGCGCGGTGTATCAGACAGAGTGCATTGGGGCCGCTTCGCGACCCAGCGGGGATAAATCCCCTCGCCACAATCTTGCAAACCTGCAAATCCGAGCACCTTTTCCCACAGGGCCACTAAACTGATTTCATTGGGTCTGCGCCAAGGGAAACGCCATGTCGCTCCGTTCGCCGTTGTATTCCCAGCACAAGCCGCTCCTGGCCGTGGCGGCGCTGCTCGGTACAGGATTCCTGATCATTGCATTACTGGGCTATTACGCAGCCCATGCCTCAGTACGCGACCACATGCTCAAGACGCTGTACTTGAACCTGCTGATCGGCGCCCTCGTGATGCTGGTTGTCCTGACAATCGTTTATCGGCTGATCAACAGCTACCAACAGCGCATTGATGCCCAAGCGACTCTCGACAGCCTGACCGAACTGCCAAACCGCCGTGGCTTCGACCTGCTGGCTGTGCAGGCCCTGCATGAAGCCCAGCGCGAGCCAAAACCCTTGACTGCGCTGCTGCTGGAACTGGACGATTTCAAACGGTTGGATACCCTCCATGGTCATATCGCCACCGATCAACTACTGACCGGATTCGCTCGCGACCTGACGCAAAGCCTGCGGCATTCGGACATCGTGTGTCGTTGGAGCACTGAAGCCTTTGTCGTCCTGCTCAAGGACACCGATGGACAGACCGGTCTGAAAATCGCTGAGAAAATTCGTCAGTACATCGAAAAGCAGCGCTATTTCTGCAGTGGAAAACAACTGCTGGTCACCGTCAGTCTCGGCCTCACCACCTTGCAGGACAAAGACACCTTGCACAGCCTGCTGTCGCGGACCGATCATGCACTGCAACGCGCCCGGCAAACCGGGTGCAACCGAACCTGCGTGGAAATGCCTCACTCCAGTTATGAATAAACCCGACCTTTGCCCGGCCTGCGGTGGCGCCAATGACTGCACCCTGGCCGACCCACGAACCGTCGACCGGGCCTGCTGGTGTTTCGGCGTGAGCATCGACCCGGCCGTGCTCGAGGCATTGCCAGCCGAGCTGCGTGATCGCGCCTGCCTGTGCCCGCGTTGCGCGCAGGTCGAAGCCCAGTTGCGCGCCAAGCCTCGACCAATCGCGTAAGATGCCCGCCCTCCGCTGCCCTGCCTGAACTGCCCATGCGCGTCGACCGTTTCCTCAGTAATCTGCCGCGATTCAATCGCCAACAAGTACGCCTGTTGCTGGTGGAGCGCCGGGTGCGGATCGATGGCCAAGTCGTCAGCGATCCCCATGCTTCCGTACGTGAATTCAGTCGCGTTGAAATCGACGATGAAGTGCTGCAAGCAGGCCGCCCCGCGCGCTACTTCATGCTGCACAAGCCACCCGGCTGCGTCAGTGCGACCCGCGATCCGCAACACTCCACTGTCCTCGACTGGCTGGACGAAGCGGACAAGGATGACCTGCACATCGCCGGGCGCCTGGATTTCAACACCACCGGGCTGATGCTGATCACCAATGACGGCACCTGGTCACGGCGCCTGACCCAACCGCAGACCAAACTGCCCAAGGTCTACTACGTCGAAACCGAGCAAATCATTACCGCCGAATATGCCGACACCTTCGCCCGGGGCCTGTACTTTGCCTTCGAAGACCTCACCACCCAACCGGCAGAACTGACGCTGCTGGGGGAAAGATCGGCGCGCCTGAGCATCGTTGAAGGGCGCTACCATCAGGTCAAGCGCATGTTCGGCCACTTCAACAACAAGGTACTGCGCCTGCATCGCGAGCGCATGGGCCCGCTGACGTTGGACGCCGATCTCGAACCGGGCCAATACCGCGCCCTGAGCTCCGAAGAAGTCCATCTCATCTGAACCCGCTACCGCTGGGCAGAAGTGTCGAACAATTTTCCAAGAGGTACTTGCGCAACGCTCGTCCCCCTGCTTGAATCAAACCGTCGGCCGAAATGTGACCGATGAGTCACAACATACTTCCAAGAAACTTTTTGCCGGCTGGAACCCTCAGGTTCCGCCTTGTGCCGCCGGCGAACTGCCCGCCTATAACAACACCCGTCGACCATTTTTCTGGATCGACATGGGCCTTATCTTCCAGGCGTATGCCTACCTGTCACATTGCCCGTGCAATCTCATTGCGCGCATACCCGCTTGCCAGGAGTCTTATGACATGAGGCCAGAAATCGCTGTGCTGGATATACAGGGTCAGTATCGGGTTTACACGGAGTTCTATCGCGCAGACGCCGCACAAAAGACCATCATTCTGGTCAACGGCTCAATGGCCACCACCGCGTCGTTTGCACAGACCGCCAAAAACCTCTACCCGCAATTCAATGTCGTGCTGTACGACCAGCCCTACGCGGGCAAGTCCAAGGCCCACAATCGGCACGAGAAAATGCTGACGAAGGAGGTCGAAGGGCAGATCCTCCTGGAACTGATCGACCACTTCGCCGCCGAGCACGTGCTGTCGTTTTCCTGGGGTGGCGCCGCCACGCTGAGCGCCTTGGCCCACCGGCCACGACGCATCGAAAAAGCGGTGATCAGCTCGTTCTCGCCAGTGCTCAATGCGCCGATGCGCGACTACCTTGAACGCGGTGTGGATTACCTGGGCAGCCTGGACGGCGACCGTGTCGGGCACTTGGTCAACAGCACCATCGGCAAGCATTTGCCGCCACTGTTCAAGCGCTTCAACTATCGCCATGTCAGCAGTCTGGCCGAACATGAGTACGGGCAGATGCGCTTCCACATCACCGACGTGCTCAACAGCGACCAGCAGTGCTACATCAATGCGGCCAAGAAAATCAACGTACCGGTGCTGTTCCTGAACGGCGAATGGGACGAATACACCTCGGCCGACGACGCCAGGCTCTTCGCCAACCATGTCGAGCACAGCACCTTCAGCACGCTGCAAGCCACCGGGCACTTCCTGGACATGGAACACAAAGCCGCCTGCCGCGACAGCCGCAACGCCTTGATGGGTTTCCTCACACCGGAACACCACGAAAGCCGACCGCGCTATAGCTATGTGCAGAGCTACCATGCACTGGCCATCTGAAACCGAGTCCTGGCGAGCAAGCCCCATCCTGCGCCTTCAGCAACGGGGCTTGCCCGCCAACGACCGCTCTGGTTTGAGGCTCGCATAGACGACTGACCGCACGCCATGTGAAGAAAAACTTCAAATCCGTGCCCACATCTGGTACAAAGTCAGCCGCTCTGAGCGGGTGTCGTATAATGGCATTACTCCAGCTTCCCAAGCTGATAACGAGGGTTCGATTCCCTTCACCCGCTCCAATCGAATTCTGGTCCCGCGCTGTGTGTTGGCGAGGGATAAAAAAACCGGCCCTTGGTGGCCGGTTTTTTTTGGTCTGGTGTTTGTGGAGGTTGCGCCCCTGACGCTCACACCAAGGATCTATGAAAGAGAGCAAGGGTGCATAGACGCCGATAATTTGTTTGCGATCTCACAGGGCGACCAGGAATCAAACATGCTTTGCGACAAAAGCGACAACGGTAAACAGGGTCAGGGCGAACGCAGCACCGATGCTGAACGGCAGCAACGTAACCCGGATTGTGGTCGGAGTCGGGCGCCTCATCTCTTCAGCTAACGCCTCTACCTCTTGATGCAATTGCTCGATGCTGGCTTGATAACTGCGATGGGTAGGCATTGTCTCATTCTCCTCCGAGGTCGCGGGCCGTGCTGAGTCTGTAAACCATTTCGAGCAATGTGAGCCGTGTGCTTGCAAAGCTCAAGTACCCGTCATGTAGGGTGGGTATTGGCGCATTGCGGCGAACCGGCACTCAAATTTTAATCCCAAAACCCGCAACAGCGACAATAGCGGTCACTACTCCAGCCCCTACTGCGTATGGGTACCAGAAGGCTTCGTGCTTCAGCTTCGTTTCCTCGGCCGTAAGCTTGCGAGTCTCAGCCAACAATTTTCGGGTTTCGACCAATAGTTTATCGAGCTCTAAATTATCGCGGTCGTTCTGAAGCATTGATCATCCTTCCAAGGTTTGGGACACCGCCCCAAGCGTCGCTTTCTGCAACGCCGACAAAATCTGTCGGGCGTCAATCACTCATTGCCCATTGCATAGTCCGTCGGAGAAGCACTATTTCCTATCCGAGCAATTGGAGATAGCGGGCGACTCTCGCTTAGCTTGTAGGCAGAATCCGAGAATTGCGTAGGGCGCGCGCCTACGTTGTTAGTCATTACGCCAAGACCGAAAGTTGAGTTAGAAAAAAAGCCGAGAAACAATAGATAGACCCAACGCTTGAGAATGGGAGTCGCAAAATTCCCACCTAACGACAAGACAAAAAGCCCCGGTGTTTTTCACAGCGGGGCTTTTGGGATCTTGGCCGCCCACTTGTGTCGTTCATTGCTCAGTGCCCGGTAAATGCCCCAACGGCAACGCCCCCGGCGTCTTCACCGTATGGATCGCAAAGTTGCTGCGGATATCGCTCACCCCCGGCAGTTTCAGCAGCCGCCCGGTGAGAAATCGGTCGTAGGCCCGCAGGTCCGGCACCATCACTTGCAACAGAAAATCCGATTCGCCTGACACCAAGAACGCCGAGATCACTTCTGGCAATGCCGTGACCGCCTGGCGAAACGCTTCGGCTTGTTCGTCGTTGTGCCGTTCAACCTTCACGCCGACAAAGATCGTCAGTCCGAGCCCCACTTCATCACGGTCCAGGATGGCTTGATAACCGCGAATGACACCGGCCTCTTCGAGCATCCGCACCCGGCGCAGGCAGGGTGACGGGGACAGGCCGATTTCTTCGGCCAGTTGCACGTTGCTCAGGCGGCCGTCGCGTTGCAGCGCGGCGAGGATTTTGCGATCGAAGGCATCCAGTTTCATGAATTGGCAGTTTCCGATGGAATGGTGCGAATAGCTGGCAGGTTATGCCAATTAATGAAGCTTTAGAAGCTGACTTCGCAACCACCTGCCCTGCCCCTACGCCATAGACTGAACGCTTGCGAAGCGTCGATGAAGGAGGTGTGGCATGGCAGAGCTCTGGTTGTTCCTGATGGCCTTGATGGTGGTCTACGTGTTGCCCGGGCCGGACATGATCCTGCTGCTGCAAACCGGAGCCCGTCAGGGCAGAGGCGCGGCGCTGGCGACGGCGGTGGGCCTGGGAATTGCTCGTGGGTGTCATGTTGCATTGGCAGCGTTGGGGCTCTCGGCCTTGTTCAAGACCGCGCCATGGACCTTTGATATGGTGCGTCTGGCCGGGGCCGCCTACCTGTTATGGATCGGTTTTCAATGCTTGCGGAGCACGTTGTTGCCGAGTTTTGAAAACACCACTGTCGAGGCCGGAAAGCGGCGCTGGTACCAGGCGATTCGGCGTGGGCTGCTGACCAATCTGCTCAACCCCAAGGCCTTGCTGTTTTGTTCAGTGTTGTTACCGCAATTCATCGATCCACAGGGCGGGCCGGTGCTGGGGCAATTCGCGACCCTGGGCGTGGTGCTGGTCGGCGTCGGCCTGCTCTTCGATAGCACTTACGCCTTGGTGGGTGTCGCACTTGGACGCTGGCTTCAGCGATCGCCTTCGGCCCAGCGTGTACAGCAGTGGTTGTTCGGGAGTCTTCTGATTGGTTTTGCTGTACGGCTGACGTTTGTGCAGCAGTCATAGCGACCGCAGCTTCGCGGAGTGGCTCCTGATATTTGAGCTGTAATCCAGGGCTGCTTAGCAGCCCAGCGGGAGCAAGCTCCCTCGCCCCACCCGCATTTTCGCCCTGTCTCACATCCCGAAATAAACCCACCCTGCCCCTCTGCCGCCCTTGTACAACACCGCTTCTAGACTTCGTTGCAATGCCTGCGCGAACCCACCAGTGGCGTCCCTGGTAGGTATAGTGTTGATCATTAATTTTCAGTAGGTATAGTACCCACCAAGCACACCACACGGAGGTGTTGTGAATAGCCGATTTTTGATAAGCCAAATCATTGCAGACGGGTGGTATCTGGTGCGGGTTCGGGGCAGCCACCATCACTTCAGGCACCCGACCAAACCGGGATTGGTCACGGTTCCTCATCCGAAGAAGGACCTGCTCAAGAAGACGGCCATCAGTATTTTGCAACAGGCGCTGCTTCAGCCGGCTCGTTGCGCGACGTTCCCGGAGGACGATGAATATGCTTTACCCGATTGCGATTTCCATGGGCGATGACAAGCACGCCTGGGGTGTTGAAGTGCCGGATATTCCCGGTTGTTTTTCTGCAGGCGACGACCTGGACGAGGCCATGGCAATGGCCCGTGAGGCCATTGAGGGACACTTCGAGATTTTGGCTGAAGATGGTTCGCCGATTCCACCGGCCAACACCGTTACCTTGCACGCAGCCAATCCGAAATTTGCCGGCTGCACCTGGGCGCTGGTGGACATCGATGTGACCAAGTACCTGGGCAAGGCGCAGAAACTCAACATCACGCTGCCCGGCTACCTGCTCAATCGTATTGATGAATATGTGTTGCACCATCCTGAAGAGAAGAGCCGATCCGGCTTCCTCGCTTCGGCAGCGCTGAAGGTGTTGCAGCAAGGCCGGTGAGAAAACCGCCACAACCTGTGGGAGCGAGCTCCCACAGGTTTCAGCTATACGTTATTTGCTCTCCTTTCCAGACTCTTGCATCTGCACCGAAGACTTGGTGCCATCAGTGTTGTCCTTGGTCTCGTTATCCGAGTTGTCGAAACAGCCTTGCAGGGCGAACAAAGCGCAGGCGAGGCAAAAAGTGCGGGCGAGATTCATGATGTACTCCGATACCGAGGGCTTTCAGCAGTGACCTGCGAGAGTGGCAATCGTTGCGACTGTCATCGTGCCGGCCGATGAACGTCGACGGATGTTGGCGACTGAAATGTAAGTAGAATTTTCATCGTTTCATTGCTGTCACACCAGACAGGTGCATCCATAAGGAACACAGCAATGACCTTCGCAAAAATCGCTCAAAAACTGGCTCTCTGGGCGGGAAGCCCAAAGACATTTCTGGGGGCCATCGTGTTGTTGGTGCTCTGGGCCCTTAGCGGACCTCTTTTCCAGTTCAATGACACGTGGCAACTGATCATCAACACGTCAACCACGATCATTACCTTCCTGATGGTGTTCCTGATCCAAAACACGCAGAACCGCGATACAGACATCCTGCACCTCAAGGTCGATGAGTTACTGCGAGCAACCAAGGAGGCGCAGAATGCAATGCTCGGGCTCGAGTCGCTGGACCTCAAGCAACTGGAGGCGCTGAGAAAGCACTACCAAGCCATGGGCCAGGGCGAAGCCAAGAACCTTGAAGGCCTGGAAGAAAAGAACAAAGTGGACCTGAACCAGTGCTGACGCAGATGCGCTGAAAGGTTCTCCTTCGACAGGCAAAAATCAACCGGGACGCGAACGTCCCGGTCCTGGATACAAAAACCAGCGGATCAGCGGCTGGCTTGCAACGCCCTGGCCATTTCGAGATGGGTCTGCAACTTAGGCAGGGTCTCATCGGCGAAGGCCTTGATTTCCGGCACTTCGGTGGTCTGGGCCTGCTGCTGGATCTGCGCGATGGCCTCTTCAGTGGCCTTGACCTGGCTGGCGGCATAAGCAGCCTCGAAGGACTCGCCTTCCTGGACCTGCGGCATCAAGGCCTTGGCCTTGTCAGCCACTTCCTCCCGGGGAGCGACAGGCAAGTCGAGCTTCTTGGCGATCTTCGCCAGGTGTTGATTGGCGGTGGTACGGTCATTGATCACCATGATGGTGTAATCCTTGACCTCTCTGGATTCGGCTTTCCCGTGGGCCATGCGACTGGCTTCGATGTCGGCCATGCCTTTGGCTGAAGCATCGTTGATGAATTCGGCAGGCGATTGGGCCCAGGCACTGTTAGCACCCAGGCCCATCAGTACGATGACACTGGTGGTGCGAAAAAAGCTGGCCATACGGCTCATGGTCGCGCCCTCCTCTGATAAAAGTTCTGGCGGGGTTCCCGCCCCTGAATCAGAACCCACCCGATTTCGCTTTCCGCTGAGTAGCTGCCAACAGCCGCGAGGGGGGTTCTCCTACTTCTGCGACCCGCTTCAAGCCTCTTCGTTCGATCATGGACGATGTTTCCGGCGAGCGGAGCCCGCCTGACATCTGAAAAGGACAACGCTCGAAAGGTTGAAAAAAGCCAGCGGCACCACGACGAACGGTGGTGCGCTATCGGATACCGAACGCCCTGTGATTGTGGCGTTTGGCGGCATACATCGCCTCGTCGGCATGGCGAAACAGTGCGACATCTTCAGTGCCATGGTCGGGGAAACAGGCCACACCTATACTCGGTTCGATGCTCAGGCAGTGGCCGTCCAGACGCAGTGGCTGGACCAATGCATGACGGATTTTTTCTTGCACGCCGTGGGCATCCTCCAGGGCCTGGATGCTATGCAGCAAGACCACGAACTCATCTCCGCCAATACGCGCCACAGTATCGGTGTCGCGTATACAGCCCTTGAGCCGATTAGCCACCGCTTGTAACAGCATGTCGCCAACCCCATGGCCATAGGTGTCATTGACCTGCTTGAAACGGTCCAGGTCGATGTACAACAAGGCCATGCGCCCGGACGCAGCGCGGGCGGTCGCGAGTGCACACTTGAACCGTTCACGGAGTAATTCGCGGTTGGGTACCTGGGTCAGCTGATCGTACTGAGCCATGTGCTGCAACCGGGCATGCAACTGCTTGCGTTCGATGGCGATGGTGATCTGTGCACAGACATATTGGAGCAGTTCCTTGTCCTGCTCGGTATACCGCTCGGTGTCCGGCGCACTCCTGACGATCAGCGCGCCAATCGTGCCGCTTTGCGAGTTCAGCGGCACGCCCAGCCAACACGGCGCGTCCGGCTGCGCCACAAGGTCGGCGAACCCCGACGGCAGCTGGCTGCTACCGGGCGTCAGCAGGATTGGCTGGCCGCTGCGAATCACCTCGGCGCACAAACGTCCGGTGACGGTGCCCGGCAGTTCAGGCTGCCCTTCCCGGTCGTCAACGTGATAGGGAAAATTCAGTTGCGCGCATTGCTCGTCATACAGTGCCACCGAGAAATTCAGCGCCGGCAGCCACTCGCCAATAATCAGGTGGATGCGCTTGAACAACGCCAGCAAGTCGGCCGCGGCATGGGCCGCCTCGGAAATCGCATACAACGCCGCCTGGCGGGACTCGGCCTGCTTGCGTTCGGTGATGTCCCGGGCCACGGCAATGCGCAGTTGATCCGCCGGCGACCAGCGTGCCGACCACAGGATATGCACCACCCGACCGTCCTTGCGCAGGTAGCGGTTCTCGAAATTGAGCTTGGGCTCACCGTTCATGATCTCCCGCGCCGCCTCGAGGGTTCGCAGGCGGTCGGCGGGATGCACCAAGTCAATCATTGGTTGGCCGATCAGCTCCTGCGGGGTGTAGCCAAAAATGCGTTCGCAGGCGGCACTGACAAACACGAAACGCCCTTGACCGTCGACGGCACACACGGCGTCCAGCAGAAGGTCGATGTAGCTGGCCAGCGGCGCGGAGCTTCGAGTGTCCATGGGGCAGGAGGTCATCCGGACAATGCGGCGGTGAGTGAACCGGGGATCGCCGGTTCACCACGCTGGTACAGCGTGCGGACCCGACGCGCACCCATCATACGATGAGGATAGCGTAGGTGATCAGTATGCAAACTGCGCGAGATAAGCAGGGCTCATCGCCTGATGTCACGACTCCAGAGAGCCGCCTCGTCACGGCTCCGTAAAAAACTCCATTCCGGCATAAGGAGCATGCCGACAGGCCTTCAGCCTGGATGCCAGGTCTCCCACGTGAACCTCGAGTTTGTGCCCATCCGGGTCGAGAAAGTAGAACGAATTCCCTTCGCTGCGATTATCCCGCCACGACGCCACCCGGGCCGCGTTCAGCCGCGCCACCAGCACCGGGAAATCCTCGGCGTTGGTGCTGAAAGCGTAATGGGTGTAGTCCGACGCCAGCTCGGTCCTGCGCAACGGGTCAAAAGACAGGCACAACCACAATCCCGGCAGCGACAAATAGGCCCCGCTGTTCCACTTGGCCTCAAGACGCAGCTGCAACAGCTCGCCATAAAAAACCACACTGCGATCCAGGTCGGTGACGGCAAGGGTCAGATGATTGAGGCCAGAAAGCATCAGCAAGCAACCTTCAGAAAAATAGTGATAACCCAGCGGGCTTGGGGCGAACCCATGACGTTCCCAAGCTCCGACGTCGCCGATGGATTCCCCGCCCAAGGCCTTAGGCAAAGTCCTACGCAGAAATCTCCAGTGACACTCAAACACGCCGGAAACAGCCGATTCAAAGCCCTGCACAACAATCTGTAAAGTCTGGAAACACACCGCTATTGAAACACCCCACGGACAGCACCACTCACCAAGGAATGTAGTCGCACCATGAACCAGACTGCTCAAGCGCCCCACCACTTCACCAACTATCGCAAGGTCATTTCCCTCGCAGACCAGAACTGGCAGAGCACCGAGGCCGGAAAAGTCTCAGGGCTGAATGTCGAGGTCAAGACACCCAACGTGCTGGTCGACCAATACGGTCGCACCTTCCATCACTTCTGCACCACTTCCTACCTGGGCCTGGACTACCACCCCGCGTTGCTGGACGGCGCCATGACCACACTGTGGGAAACCGGAACCCTTCGGGTCGCCAATTCAAAGAATCGCTGCAAGCTGGCGATCCTGGACCAGTACGAAACCCAATTGTCGGAGCTGTTTGGCGCCAGTTGTCTCAGTGCCCTGTCGTGCAGCGCGGCGAGCGCTGGAATCCTGCCACTGCTGGCCAGCGGTGCGTTCACCAACAATTGTTCGCCCGTCATGGTGTTCGACAAACACGCCCATTACTCGATGAACCACAGCAAGGCCGCCTGCGCCGATGAAACCCAGGTCATCACCTGCCCCCACAACGACATGGATTTCATTGAAGACATGTGCAAACGCCAGCGCAGCGTGGCGTACGTGGCTGACGGCGCCTACAGCATGGGCGGGTTGGCGGACCTCGACAGCCTGATGTATCTCAAGCAACGCTACGGTCTGTTTCTCTATCTGGATGACTCCCACGCATTGTCCGCGGTCGGGGAGTCCGGAGCGGGCCTGGCCCGTTCGCGCCTCCCTGCCGTGGACGAGCGCACCCTGATCGTGGCTTCCCTGGCCAAGTCATTTGGCGCCAGTGGCGGGCTGGTCATGTTTGGCAGTGAACGGCACAAGGCGCTGGTGCAGCGTTATGGTGGGCCGAGCAATTGGTCCCAGAGCCTGAACGCAGCAGCCATCGGCGCCGGCATGGCCTCGATCCGCCTGCACCGCAGCCGGGAATTCAGCACCTTGCAGGAGCGCTTACAGGCTAATATTCGCCTCTTCGACAGCCTCGTGCGTACCGAACAGCGCGGTAACCCCATGGCAATCCGTATGGTGCCTTGCGGTGAAGCGGCCCTGGCCAACAGCCTGGCGGTCGAACTGGCCGAACTGGGGTATTTCACCTCGGCGGTCTTTTTCCCCGTGGTGCCGCAAGGCAAGGCGGCTATTCGCATTACCCTGCGCGCCGACATGGAGCCGAACGTGATTCGCTCGTTTTGCGAAAAGATCACCGAACTGCTGCTGACCCACGGGCGTGACATCCGCCCTTGAGACAGGACGCTCGATGAAGAACCGTACAACCCTGATCGTCACCTGCACCACCGTCTTCCTGGCACAACTGGGCATGAGCATCTACTTGCCGGCCCTGCCCGATATAGCCCGGGACCTGGGCGCCGATGCGTCCCGGGTTTCCTGGGGTTTGTCGGTGTATCTGATTGGCATGGCGCTGCCCATGTTGCTGTGGGGCAGCCTGAGCCAGCGCCTGGGGCGCAAGCCGGTCTTGCTGGCGGCCTTGGGGTTATACGGCCTGGGTAACCTGGCCCTTCCAATGGGCACAACCGTGGAGGCGTTCCTGACGCTCAGGTTGATCCAGGGCATCGGCGCCAGCGGTATCTCGGTGATGGCGCGAGTATTGATCCGTGACAGTTTCAGCGGCGACCTGTTGGCCAAGGCGCTGTCATGGATATCCATCGCCTTTGTGATTGCCCTCGGGATCGGCCAGTACCTGGGCTCGCTGATCCAGGCCGCTTTCGGTTGGGAAGCGATTTTCCAGGGCTTGGGCGCCGTCAGCCTGGCCATGGCGGCAGCGGTGTCCCGGGCTCGGTTCCCGGTGCTGGTAAACGCCAGCAACGGGCAATCGGCGTGGGGTATCTACGGGCAAATACTCCGACAGCGCGCGTTCCTGCTGCCGGCATTGGCCGGTGGGCTGGGTTACGGCGTGATCGTCGCGTTCAATACCGCAGCGCCGCTGATCCTGCAGGAGAGCTTCCACTGGTCGCCCATTGAATACGGCCTGCTGGGCTGGCCGGTCAGTGCGGCGTACTTGCTCGGGGCGCTGGCGGTGAACGCTTTTGTACTGCGCACCGGCCAACGACGAATGATGGGCTGGGGCATCGCGCTGGTGCTGGGCGGCAGCGCGACCATGCTGGCAGGCAGCCTTACCCTGGACAGCATCGCGTTGCTCTTCTGGCTGCCGTATTGTTTCGCGGTGTTTGGCCAGTCATTGACCTACCCCATCAGCCTGTCCCTGGCCAACGAAGGCTCACCGGTGGCCGGCGCCTATGCCATGGCGTTGAGCGGGTTTCTGCATCAACTGATGGCCTCGGTGATCGGCGCCATGGCCAGCCTGTCGTTGAGCCAACAGGCCTGGCCGCTGGCGGCGTTGTGCGTACTGCTGGGGGCGGCGGCGATGCTCTGTGTGAGGTGCGTGCCGCCCCGGGTCGCTTAAAACGCGCTGCGGAAAATCTCTTCGATCTGCCGCTGGTCCGCCGCCCGTGGGTTGGTCAGCCCGCAGGCGTCTTTCAAGGCGTTGGCGGCCAGCACCGGTACGTCGTTGAGGCGTACGCCCAGGTCACGCAAACCGGCCGGAATGTCCACGTCATGAGCCAGGCTGCGGATCGCCGCAATGGCGTCCCGGGCCCCCTCTTCCGGGCTGGTTCCGTGTGTATCGACGCCCATGGCATGGGCCACGTCGGTCAGTCGAGCAGCGCATACCGAGGCGTTGAAACTCTGCACATGAGGCAACAGCACCGCGTTGCACACACCGTGAGGCAAGTCGTAGAAACCACCCAGTTGATGCGCCATGGCGTGGACGAAACCCAACGACGCATTGTTGAACGCCATCCCTGCGAGAAACTGCGCGTAGGCCATGTTCTCCCGGGCTGGCAGATCGCTGCCGTCGCGCACGGCCAGGCGCAGGTTGTTGCTGATCAAGGTGATGGCCTTCAGCGCACAGGCATCGGTAATCGGCGTGGCGGCGGTGGAGACATAAGCCTCGATCGCGTGGGTCAGCGCATCCATACCGGTGGCGGCCGTCAGGCCCTTGGGCATTGCCACCATCAGCGCCGGATCATTGACCGACATCAAGGGGGTCACGTTACGATCGACAATCGCCATTTTCACGTGGCGCGTCTCGTCGGTGATGATGCAAAAACGGGTCATTTCACTGGCGGTGCCTGCCGTGGTGTTGATGGCGATCAACGGCAATTGCGGTTTGCTCGAACGATCGACGCCTTCATAGTCACGAATCTGCCCGCCATTGGTGGCGCACAGGGCGATGCCCTTGGCACAGTCGTGGGGCGAACCGCCCCCCAGGGACACGACGAAGTCACACTGGCTCTCCTTCAGCAGCCCCAGTCCGAGTTCGACATTGGCAATGCTTGGGTTGGGCTTGGCACCGTCGAAAACCACCGAGTCGACATCCTGGAGTGCCAGCAGCTCAGCCACCTTGCTGGCGACACCGGCCTTGGCCAGCCCCGCGTCGGTGACGATCAGGGCCTTGCGAAAGCCGTAGTTGCGAATGGCGGTCATTGCTTCATCGAGGCAGCCCAGCCCCATGATGTTCACGGCGGGAATGAAAAAAGTGCTGCTCATGAGGTCATGCTCCAGGATAGAGGCCGGATCGGCGGGCCTACAGAATGACCCAGTAGTCATGACGTATCTTGATCTGGCTCAAGACTGGGTCGTGATAAAGTCGCGACCTGCCTTTGCCACGTTTTTGAGATGACCCTTGCGATGACCGATTTCCAGGAATACGACACCCGGCTCGAAGACTGGGAGGCCGTGCGCGCCGATACCGCCTTCAGCGGCCTGCTGGTGGGCAATGGAGCCAGCCGCGCGGTGTGGGACGATTTCGGCTATGACTCGCTGTTCGAAAATGCCCGCGTTGTCGAAGAAAAACCCCTGAGCCCGTCGGAGCTGAGCGTGTTCGACGCGATGCAAACCCGCAGTTTCGAACAGGTGCTCGGTGCGCTGAAAACCACCAGTCGGATCAACAAGGCCCTGGCCGTCAGCTCTGCCGCCCCGCGCAATCGCTACTACGCGATCAAGGAAGCGCTGATCAACACCGTGCATGCGGTGCATATCCCATGGCGCCTGGTGCAACCCTCGACCCTGGCGACGCTCAACCAGGAGCTGGGACGCTACCGCACGGTGTTCACCACCAACTACGACCTGCTCAACTACTGGGCGATCCAGCTCGCGCCCGAGACCATCAGCGACCTGTTCCTGGGCGATGACCACAGTTTCGACCTGAGCCAGGCGACCACGGACAAACCGCGCCTGCTGTACTTGCACGGCGGCCTGCACCTGGTGCGTAATCAGGACGGCACGGCGCGCAAGCTCACGTCCACCGAAGGCACCTTGCTCGGCAGTTTCGCCATCAACAACACCCTCAAGACCCTCGACGACGTGCCGCTGTTCGTCAATGAAGGCCCCAGCACCGACAAGCTCAAGACCATCCGCAGCAGCGACTACCTGTCGTTCTGCTATGAGCAGTTGCTGCAGCACGGCGACAACTTGTGTCTGTTCGGCCAGGCCCTGGGCGAGCAAGACCGGCATATTGTCCATGCCCTGCGCCTGGCCGCACCGAAAACCGTGGCGATTTCGATCTATCCCCGTAGCCAGGCGTTCATCCAGCATCAGAAGCGCCATTACGCCAAGGTGTTCCAGGGACTGGAGGTGCAATTGCGCTTCTTCGATGCCAAGAGCCACCCGCTGGGCGATCCGAAGCTGTCGGTGCCAGTGGAGGTTTAAAGGCAGGGTAACCCTGAGTGGCAAGGGGTTCACTTGTGGGAGCAAAGCTTGCTCGCGATGAGCGATAACTCGGCTAGCCTGCACAATCGCAGCGCCTGCATCGCGGGCAAGCCTTGCTCCCACAGGTCCCCTCGTCACAGATCCTCTTATTACCGTCCTGTCAGAGCGCAACCACGGTCTTGTCCTTGATGACCGTCGTCGGTCCGTTGGCCTTGACGCTGGCGATGCCTTTGTCCCGGGCGGCGTCCGATGAATACGCCTCACTGCTGCCAATCACTTCGTGGTTGGCCGCCTTGAGGTTGAAGTACGGATGGCCGTCCTTGGTGTTCTTGAGTTCATAGCGCTCGGCCAACGGACTGTTTTTCTGCACCGAAGCAATGCCACCATCGGCACCGCTGCGGGTGGTGTACAGCTCGCTGGTCAAAATGGTCTCGGCGTTGGCCGCCTTGAGCACAAACCGAAACTGGCCGCTGCTGCTTTTGCTGATTTCGTACCATCCGGACATGATTTTTCTCCTGGCAATGAAGACATGCCCCGAGAGTAAAGACCCGCTGCGCTTGCCTTGCCAGTCCGGTACTACAAAGTGATAGCCGTGCCCAACAGAGTCAGGAACCCCGCCAGCCAGTTGGGATGCGCAGGCCAGGCCGGTGCGGTCGCCAGGTTGCCCTGGACATGGCCTTGGGTCACGGGAATGTCGATATAGGTTCCGCCCGCCAGCCGTACTTCCGGGGCACACGCCGGGTAGGCACTGCATTCGCGCCCTTCGAGGATGCCCGCCGCCGCCAGCAGTTGCGCGCCATGGCATACGGCGGCAATTGGCTTGCCCGCCAGGTCGAAATCACGCACCAGTTGCAGGACGGTTTCATTCAGGCGCAGGTATTCCGGCGCGCGTCCACCCGGCACCAGCAATGCGTCGTAGTCGGTGGCCTGGACGTTGGCGAAGTCATGGTTGAGGGCGAACAAGTGCCCCGGTTTTTCACTGTAGGTCTGGTCACCTTCGAAATCATGGATCGCTGTGCGCACCGTCTGCCCCGCGGTTTTGTCCGGGCACACGGCATGCACGGTGTGGCCGACCATCTGCAAGGCCTGGAACGGCACCATGACTTCATAATCTTCGACGTAATCGCCGACCAGCATCAGGATTTTCTTGGCCGCCATGGGAAGGGCTCCTTTGGGAATGCGTAAGTGGTTAACGCATTAAAGGTAGACCGGTACGTCGGTGGGTGAGGGATAAGCGGCGATTACCTGACGGGCTGCATACCGCAGGAGGCTGGATGCAACTTGTGGGAGCGAGCCTGCTCGCGATTCAGGCGGCGCGGTTTATCAGGCACACCGCGTCATCGTTCAATCGCGAGCAGGCTCGCTCCCACAGGGGGTAATGTGTCAGTAGATCAGGCGAGGTATCCATCCGCCCGCAACAGCGTTTCGAGGCAGTGCTCGGAGATGTGGTAGAAGGCCTTGAGCTCCTGGATCTTGGCCAGCAGCTCGGAGGGGTCCGCCGGTTCGGCGCGTTTGACGGCCAGAATCATCTTGTTCTTGTTGGTGTGCTCCAGGGAGATGAACTCGAAAACCTTGGTCTCGTAGCCGCAGGCTTCCAGGAACAGCGCCCGCAAACTGTCGGTAACCATTTCCGCCTGCTGGCCCAGGTGCAGGCCATATTGCAGCATCGGCTTGAGCAAGGCCGGGCTCTGGATCTGCAGGCGGATCTGCTTGTGGCAACACGGCGAGCACATGATGATCGAGGCGCCCGAACGAATGCCCATGTGGATCGCGTAATCAGTGGCGATATCACAGGCGTGCAAGGCGATCATCACATCCACCGCGCTTGGCGCCACACTGCGCACGTCACCGTGCTGGAAGCTCAGGCCCGGATGTTCCAGGCGCGCGGCGGCTTCGTTGCACAGCTTGACCATGTCTTCGCGCAACTCGACACCGGTCACCACGCCTTCGGCCTGCAAGGTGTTGCGCAGGTAATCATGGATGGCGAAGGTCAGGTAGCCCTTGCCCGAACCGAAATCCGAGACCCGCACCGGTTTGTCCAGGGCCAGCGGCGAAGACGTCAGCGCATGGCTGAAGACCTCGATGAACTTGTTGATCTGCTTCCACTTGCGCGACATCGCCGGGATCAGCTCGTGCTTGTGGTTGGTCACGCCCAGGTCGGCCAAAAAAGGCCGGCTCAGGTCGAGGAAGCGGTTTTTCTCGCGGTTGTGCTCGGCAGACGGCACTTCCCGTAGTTGCTGGGGCTTGCTCTTGAACAGCGAACTCTTGCCCTTTTTGCTGTATTCCAACTGCGCCTCGTCGGTGACCGCCAGCAAATGCGCGTTCTTGAACGACGCTGGCAACAGCGCGGCGATGGTGTCCACGCCTTCGGCCAGCGGGAAATTCTTGGTGATGTCGCGGGTCTTGTAACGGTAGACGAAGGACAGGCACGGCTGATCCTTGACCGTCAGTTGCTTGATGATCAGCCGCTGCAGGTCCGCTTCGTCGCCGACGTACTTGGCCAGCACCAGTTTGATGAAAGTGTTTTGCACAAGGCTGGTGTGCAGCAGCTCGATGAACTGGGCGTGGTGATCCGGCGCGGAACGGGCGGGGGTGGCGGTGACAGACATGAAAAAAGCGGCCTCGGGGCGGGCGAATCGGGAATGGCGGGTATTTTAGGGGGGATGGGGAGTGAGGGCACGGAAAAGTTCGTGTGGTGAGCAGTAGCCTCTGTGGGAGCAAGGCTTGCCCGCGATGAATACGCCGCGATAGTGCAGGCTCACCGCGTTATCGTTCATCGCGAGCAAGCTTTGCTCCCACAGGCTTGTGCTGGCGGGAAATTTTCAGCCCAGCACCACCAACCGATTCGGCAATTCATTGCGCTCCTGGGTCACCGGCACGTGCTCCTTGAGCAATTCGCCGCAGGCCTCGATACACGTCACGAAGCCCTGCAACGTCTGTCCCTGGCGGACCTGCTGGGTGAACGCCGCGACGATGGCGTCCCAGTTCTTGTTGTCGAGGCGCTTGGAAATACCTTCGTCCACCAGGATTTCCACATAGCGCTCGGCCTCGCAAACAAAGATCAGCATGCCTGTGCTGCCCACGGTGTGGTGCAGGTTCTGCTCGAGGAATTGCCGGCGCGCCAGGTTGGAGGCCCGCCAGTGACGCACGGAACGGGGGATCAGGTGCGTGGTGATCCTGGGGATGCGAAACACCAGGCACAGCACAATGAAACTGACCCACTGCACCAGCAACAGACTGTGCATGGCCAGCCAGCCGGTGAGGTAATGGACCACGCCGGGCACCACCAGAGCCAACAGGCTGGCCCAAAGCAATGGGATGTAGGCGTAGTCGTCGGCGCGAGCGGCCAACACGGTGACCAGCTCGGCGTCGGTATCTCGCTCGACCCGGGCAATGGCTTCGGCGACCTTGCGTTGTTCGTGTTCAGTCAGTAATGCCATGGTCAAAAGTGCCTGCTCATTATTATTGTCACCAGCCGCCCGACGAACCGCCGCCCCCGAAACTGCCACCGCCACCACTGAAGCCCCCACCGCCTCCACCGCCGAAGCCTCCACCGCCTCCGCCCGAACGGCTGGAGCCACCGCTTCCGCTCGGCAGGATACCGAGCATCTGGCACACCAATATCGTCAAAATAAACAGGATCACCAGAAAGATGAACAGCCCCGGATGGCGCTCGACGAAATCACCCTGCTCCTGCTGCCCGTCCGCACTGTATGCCGGCGCCGGTTCATCCAGCGGACTGCCGCCCAACACCACCAGCATCGCCGCGACGCCATCACTGATGCCTTTGTTGAAATTGCCCGTCTTGAAGGCCGGGGTAATCACCTGGTTGATGATCACCGAACTCTGGGCGTCGGTCAGGCGATCCTCCAGACCGTAGCCCACTTCGATGCGCAGTTTACGGTCATCCCGGGCGACGATCAGCAGCGCGCCGTTGTTTTTGTCCTTCTGCCCGATGCCCCAGTGGCGTCCCAGTTGATAGCCGAAGTCTTCGATGCTGCTGCCTTGCAGGTCCGCCAGCGTGACCACTACCACTTGTTCGCCAGTGGCCTGTTCATGGGCCTTGAGCTGCGCCTCCAGTTGCCCGCGCACCGACGGGTCAAGCATCTGGGCGGTGTCCACCACCCGCCCGGTCAGCGCCGGAAACTTCAATTCGGCCTGGGCCGTGACTGCAAACACCCAGAGCAACAGCACCAGGCCAATTTTCAACACTCGCATCGTAACTCCTGTGTGGGAGCGAGCGGGTGTGGGAGCTGAGCTTGCTCGCGATGAAGGCACCTCGGTCTTTCTAATGACCGCGTTATCGTTCATCGCGAGCAAGCTTTGCTCCCACAGGCTCGCTCCCACAGTTTTTTCAGAACTTCACCTCAGGCGCTTTCTCGGCATTGGGGCTGGTCGCCTCGAAGGTTTCGCGGATCGGCAAGTCGCTGTACATCACGCTGTGCCACAGGCGTCCCGGGAACGTGCGGATCTCGGTGTTGTACTTCTGCACCGCCAGGATAAAGTCGCGGCGGGCCACGGCGATGCGGTTCTCGGTGCCTTCGAGCTGCGATTGCAGGGCCAGAAAGTTCTGGTTGGCCTTGAGGTCCGGATAACGCTCGACCACCACCATCAGCCGGCTCAACGCACCGCTCAACTGGTCCTGGGCCTGCTGGAACTGCTTGAGCTTTTCCGGGTTGTCCAAGGTGCTGGCGTCCACCTGGATCGACGTGGCCTTGGCCCGCGCCTCAACCACCGCGGTCAGGGTGTCCTGTTCGTGCTGGGCATAGCCCTTGACGGTTTCCACCAGGTTGGGGATCAGGTCGGCGCGGCGCTGGTACTGGTTCTGCACTTGGCCCCAGGCGGCCTTGGCCTGTTCGTCCAGGGTCGGGATGTTATTGATGCCGCAACCGGCCAGCAGCGTGGTGAGCAGCATCAAGGCCAGCATCGGCAGGCTACGAAGGTGGTTCAGTCGTGGATTCATAGGATGAAGCGCTCCCTGGCATGACATTGGAAAAACCCGGCACCTATCTCACTGGCGTCTGGGGCATAATCTGCGCCGCACTGGATTGAATCGGGTCGATGGGCTAAAAGATGCGCAGTGCGAAACTAAGTTCAGCCCAATGGGTTCGAAAGTGTGCTGCATTTAACTGAACAACAATAGCCGCTCCTCACATTTTGGCTGACCGGCGTGGCGTGATCCCCGCCCTTTAGGCTTGCGAGAAAACTATTCATGAAGAAGCTGTGTTTGCTGGGCCTGTTTGTCAGTCTGGCCAGTCAATCCGTATTTGCCGACAACCTGCCAGCCCCCATAGAGAACAAGGACGCGTTCATCAGTAACCTGATGAAGCAAATGACCCTCGAAGAGAAGATCGGCCAGTTGCGCCTGATCAGCATCGGCCCGGAAATGCCTCGGGAGATGATCCGCAAGGAAATCGCCGCCGGCAATATCGGTGGCACGTTCAACTCCATCACTCGCGATGAAAACCGTCCGATGCAGGACGCGGCCATGCGCAGCCGGTTGAAGATCCCGATGTTCTTCGCCTACGACGTGATCCACGGCCACCGCACCATTTTCCCGATCCCCCTGGCCCTGGCCTCGAGCTGGGACATGGACGCCATTTACCACTCCGGTCGCATCGCCGCCCAGGAAGCGGCGGCCGACAGCCTGGACATTACCTTCGCGCCGATGGTCGACATTTCCCGCGACCCGCGCTGGGGCCGGACGTCCGAAGGTTTCGGCGAGGACACCTACCTGGTGTCGCGCATCGCCGGGGTGATGGTCAAGGCGTTCCAGGGCAACGGCGCCAACGCGGCCGACAGCATCATGGCCAGCGTCAAGCACTTCGCCTTGTACGGCGCGGTGGAAGGCGGTCGGGACTACAACACCGTGGACATGAGCCCGGTGAAAATGTACCAGGACTACTTGCCCCCCTATCGTGCCGCCATCGACGCCGGAGCTGGCGGGGTGATGGTCGCGCTGAACTCCATCAACGGCGTGCCCGCCACCGCCAATACCTGGCTGATGCACGACCTGCTGCGCAAGGAGTGGGGCTTCAAGGGCCTGGCGGTCAGTGACCACGGCGCCATCTTCGAATTGATCAAGCACGGCGTCGCCAAGGACGGTCGCGAAGCGGCGAAGCTGGCGATCAAGGCTGGCATCGACATGAGCATGAACGACTCGCTCTACGGCAAGGAGCTACCGGGGCTGCTCAAGGCCGGTGAGATCGAGCAGAGCGACATCGACAACGCGGTACGGGAAGTGCTCGCGGCCAAATACGACATGGGTCTGTTCAAGGACCCGTACCTGCGCATCGGCAAGGCCGAGGATGACCCGGCCGACACCTACGCCGAAAGCCGCATGCACCGCTCCGATGCCCGTGACGTGGCGCGCCGCAGCCTGGTCCTGCTGGAAAACCGCAACCAGACCCTGCCCCTGAAGAAGACGGCGAAAATCGCCCTGGTCGGCCCGCTGGCCAAGGCACCGATCGACATGATGGGCAGTTGGGCCGCCGCCGGGCGTCCTGCGCAATCGGTCACCCTGTTCGATGGCATGACTCGCGCCCTGGGTGCTGAGTCGAAGCTGATCTATGCCCGTGGCGCCAACATCACCAGCGACAAGAAGGTGCTCGACTACCTGAACTTCCTCAACTTCGATGCCCCGGAAGTGGTGGACGACCCGCGCCCGGCCCAGGTGCTGATCGACGAAGCGGTAAAAGCCGCCAAGGATGCCGATGTGGTGGTGGCCGCCGTGGGTGAGTCCCGCGGCATGTCCCATGAGTCGTCGAGCCGTACCGAACTGAACATCCCGGCCAGCCAGCGCGAGTTGATCAAGGCCCTGAAGGCCACCGGCAAGCCGCTGGTACTGGTGCTGATGAATGGCCGTCCGCTGTCGTTGCTGGAAGAAAAACAGCAGGCCGATGCGATCCTGGAAACCTGGTTCAGCGGCACCGAAGGCGGCAACGCCATCGCCGACGTGCTGTTCGGCGACTACAACCCGTCGGGCAAGCTGCCGATTACCTTCCCTCGTTCGGTGGGGCAGATTCCGACCTACTACAACCACCTGAGCATCGGCCGCCCGTTCACACCGGGCAAGCCGGGCAACTACACCTCGCAATATTTCGATGACACCACCGGCCCGCTCTATCCGTTCGGCTATGGCCTGAGCTACACCGAATTCAGCCTGTCGGACATGGCCCTGTCATCCACCACGCTGAACAAGACCGGCAAGCTCGACGCCAGCGTAACCCTGGAAAACACCGGCAAGCGTGACGGCGAAACCGTGGTGCAGCTGTACATCCAGGACGTGACCGGCTCGATCATCCGCCCGGTGAAGGAGCTGAAGAACTTCCGCAAGGTGATGCTCAAGGCCGGCGAGAAGAAAGTCATCCACTTCACCATCACCGAAGACGACTTGAAGTTCTTCAATGCCCAGCTCAAGTACGCGGCTGAGCCGGGCAAGTTCAACGTGCAGATCGGCCTGGACTCCCAGGACGTGAAGCAGCAGAGTTTTGAGTTGCTCTGACCCTCAGGCAACACAAACTCCCTGTGGGAGCGGGCTTGCTCGCGAAGGCGGTGGATCAGTCAGCAATGGAGTCGACTGACACACCGCCTTCGCGAGCAAGCCCGCTCCCACATTGGGGCCCAGTGTTTTAAAGAATTGCGCTTACCCCCGCCGATCCAACAGATTCACCACCACCCGATCCACCAACCCCCACACCCGCTGCTTGAACCGCTTCCACAGCGGCCGGCGCTGCCAGGCGTCGAGGCTGACCTGCAGGCTCTGGGCGAAGTCCCGTTCGAAACTGGCCGCCACTGCGCCACTGAGCCTGGAATCCAGGGCTTCGAGGTTGGCTTCCAGATTGAAACGCAGGTTCCAGTGATCGAAATTGCAGGAGCCGATGCTGACCCAGTCGTCCACCAACACCATCTTCAGGTGCAGGAAACACGGCTGGTATTCGAAGATCTGTACGCCGGCCTTGAGCAATCGTGGGTAATAACGATGCCCGGCGTAGCGCACGGATGGGTGATCGGTACGCGGGCCGGTCAGCAGCAGGCGCACGTCGATACCCCGGGCGGCGGCCTTGCGCAAGGAACGGCGCACGTTCCAGGTCGGCAAGAAATACGGCGTCGCCATCCAGATGCGTTTCTGGCCGCTGTTCAGTGCACGGGACAGCGATTGCAGGATGTCGCGATGCTGGCGGGCGTCGGCATACGCCACACGCCCCATGCCCTCGCCCACCGGAGGAACGCGCGGCAGGCGCGGCAAGCCGAAGTTGGACGCCGGTTTCCAGGCTCTCCGATGACGGTTGGCGAGCCACTGGCGGTCAAACAGCAATTGCCAGTCGAGCACCAGCGGACCGACGATTTCCACCATCACTTCGTGCCACTCACTGCGGTCGTCGAGGGGGTTCCAGAATTCATCGGTCACTCCGGTGCCACCGACCACGGCCAGGCGCTGGTCCACCAACAGCAGCTTGCGGTGATCCCGGTAGAGGTTGCGCACCCAACGGCGCCAGCTCAGCCGATTGTAGAAACGCAACTCCACTCCGGCCTCGGTCAGGCGCTTGCGCAGGGCCAGGGTAAACGCCAGGCTGCCGTAGTCATCGAACAGGCAACGCACGCGAACGCCACGTTCGGCGGCCTGGACCAGAGCCTGGACCATCGCTTCGGCGCAAGCGCCCGCCTCCACCAGGTACAGCTCCAGCTCGACCTGCTCCTGGGCACGGGCGATTTCCACCAGCATGCGCGGGAAGAACTGCGGGCCGTCGATCAACAGCTCGAAGCGATTGCCTTCACGCCAGGGGAATACCGGGCCGCTCATGTCAGCGCGCCGTGAAAATCAGCACCGCATTCACCGGCACCGAGAGGCTGATGGCCGACAACCCGGCTAGGTTTCGCAGTTTTTCCAGCCCCGGCGCCAGATCGAAATCCGCCGCGTTGAGCACCACCGGTTCCAGGGTCACCACTTGGAAGCGGCGTTCGTCCAGGCGCGTGGCCAGCAGTTCGACAGGGTACTCGTGCTGTTTGCCGTGCAGGTTCACCGTCAGCGGCAGGCGCAACTCCAACTGCGCGCCGCTGGCCAGGTCCTGGATCGGCATCAGGTCGATTTGTGCGGTGATGGTGGCTTCGGCAAATTGCTTGATCTCGAACAGCTCGGCGCGCATGCGCTCATCGCGCAGGGGGATGCCGCTGTTGACGGATTCCAGCTCCACTTCCAGGCGGGCCAGGCCGTTGGGCTGCACTTGGCCGTGAAGTACCAGGAAACGCTGGACCTCGGAGACATTGCCATTTTTGCTGCTGATAAACGACAGCCGCGAAGACTCGCCGTCCAGGTACCAGTCGGCCTGGGCCGGCAGCGCTGCGCAGGCCAGCAGCAAGCTGGCGACAGCGTGAGGGAAAAACCGCTTGAACATACACACTCGCAGGGCACATAAACCTGTGGCGAACCTTAACCGGGCCGAGGGCACTTGCAAACTGTCTGTTTCAATAACTGCAGGAACACACAGAACCTGTGGTAAAGGGATTCGTTTGTGGGAGCAAGGCTTGCCCGCGATGGCGTTTTAGGAATCGCCATCGCGGGCAAGCCTTGCTCCCACAATAGAAACGGCGTCAGACCTTGCACCCAAAAGTTAGCTCAGAGTTCCAACCGACACCCCTGCCGCTTCCCCAGCCATTGCGCACTGTTGCTGCGCCCCAATCCACTGACGGTGACGCGCTTGGCTTCAACGGTTTCGAGAAAATCGCTGGTGGGCACTGACTGCTTCACATACCCCCGGCAATACTCGGCCGGTTGCTGCATCACATAGCGGCACGAGCAATATTCCTTGGCGGTGTAGGCACTGATGATGTCGGGAAAGGCCCGCAACGCCACCCGCTCGAGCCAGACCCAACCGAACAAGGCAATGAGCAGCACCGACAGCAGGCTAAGCAAGATTTTGCGCTTCATGGCTGCACCTTTGCGGCGAACGCCGCCATGGCGCGCTTGAGCAGTTCGTTATGGCGATAGCTACCGTCGCGGTCGTCGCCGTAACGCACGATCACCAGTTTGGCGCTGGGGATGATGTACAGCGCCTGGCCCCAATGGCCCAGCGCGGCGAAGGTGTCCGGCGGCGCGTCGGGCCAGGGGTGGATTGCCGGGTCGACAGCGCGGTTGAGCCACCAATGCCCGCCGGGCACGGCCTCGTCCTGGCCGGCCTGGAAGTGGACGAAAGGTTCACGATTGAACGCGACCCACTCCCTGGGGATCAGTTGCCGTTGGCCCCAGCGGCCGTCCCGCTGCATCAACAACCCGACACGCGCCAAGTCCCGCGCCGTGAGGTAGGCGTAGGACGATCCCACGAAGGTGCCGCTGGCATCGGTTTCCCAGGTGGCATGGCGGATGCCCAGGGGGTCGAACAAAGCCGTCCAGGGGTAGTCGGAGTAGCGCGCCGGGCCGACGATGTTTTTCAACGCGCCAGCCAGCAGGTTGCTGTCGCCGCTGGAATAACGAAACACCTGGCCTGGCGGACCGGCGCTTTCATGCTCCGCGGTGAATCCCGCCATGTCGCGCCGTCCACGGGTATACAGCATTGCCACCACCGAGGAGTTGAGTGGCGCGTATTCGTAGTCTTCCTGCCAGTCCAGGCCCGAGGCCCAATGGAAAAGATCGGCCAGGGTCAGCCCCGGGTGCCGGCTCAGGGGCGGGTAGTACTTGGCTGCCGGATCATCCAGGGCAAAGCGCTTTTCCCCGTAGGCCACGCCGAACACCGTCGCCAGCAGGCTTTTGCTGATGGACCAGGTCAGGTGCGGGGTCTGGGCAGTGGTTGGCCCGGCGTAGCGTTCGTAGACCAGCCGACCGTCCCGGATCACCAGCAGCGCGTCGGTGCGGATGCCTCGGCGGGTGACGTCGTCCCGGGGTGGGAAGGCATATTGCTCCAAGGCTTCGATGGCCGGCCCGGTAGGGGTCGGAGCGGTTGGCCACTGCTCGCTGGGCCAATCTTCGGCGTGAGCGCCCAAGGTGAGCAACAGGAGTGGGATCAGGAACCAGCCTTTGGACATGCTTGGGGCTCGCAGGATTGAACCTGATGAGCTTAGGCAGGCTTGATGACAGTTTGGATGTTTGTGCCGACAGTACCGACGCCATCGCGGGCAAGCCTTGCTCCCACAGGTCTACGACAGACTGTCATTTAACACTGAACCTGTGGGAGCAAGGCTTGCCCGCGATGAGGCTCATCAAGCCAATGAAGATTCCAGAGCCTTGGCCAACCGCTTGGCCCGCGCGCCCGCTGCCATCTCCATCACTGCCTTATCCCGCGTCCACATCTCGCACCACGTTGCAGGCCCGGCGGCCAGTGCGTCCTTCAGCTCGCCAGCGAGCCCGTCAAACTGGGCGAACAACCCACCCAGCAGCACATGCCCGGCAGCACTCGAAGGGTTGTGACGGCTCACCTCCGCGCAACCGGCCAGCAGCCCCAGCAGGCGCAATTGCAACGCCTGGGGCCAGGCACACTCTTGTCCGACGCCATACAACCAGGCGGTCATCGCGCTGAGCACATAAAGGTCTTCCAGGGTGCGGAACGGCTTGACGTAGGCATCCCAACCGTCGCCTGCCAGCAACTCGCACAGCGCGCCATCGAGCAGGACGCGGCCATGGCTGACGTCCGGCATCAGGGCAATGGCCGGGAGTTTTTCCAGGGTCACGCCAGGCTCACCGGGATAGACCACCGCCAGGTTCAGTCGCGGCGTTTCACCGGGCGCTTCGCAGCGGGCGGCAATCAGCAACCACTCGGCGGCGTCGCCGGCGGTGACGAAATCCTTGCGCCCGCTCAGGCGCAAATCACTGAGGCGGGTCTGCATGTCCGCCGGGCGCAAGCTGCGTTGTTCGGTGGCGCACAAGGCGCCGAGGCTTTGGGGCGCGCTGGGCCAAAGCACCCGCAGCGCCGCCTGGTACCCCACCAGGAACGCCAGCCCCGGTGTCGCCATCAACCGCGCCCCGGCCACGGCCAGTTCGAACGGCGTCACCGGCCCCAGGCGTTGCAACAAGGTCGCATAACCTTCGGCCAGGTCCGGGTGGGCAGGCAGGCGCTCGCCGCGTTCGATCAGAGTGTGCCAGGGCATGGGGGACTCCTTGAGGGCTGTCATATAAGCATCACCAAAGCTTCATGGCGATGACACCGGGGCTACATAGCCTGACTTTGCACAACATGGCTGCATAAAGAAAGTCGACAGGCTGCAACTGAACAGCCCGCACGGAGATTCGCTATGACCCAGATCGCCCGCATCAGCGACACCGGCAATGAACGCCGCCTGCAAGCCGAACGCCTGATCGGCGCCCACGCCTTGCAAGAAGCCCAGGCCCTGCGCTTCAACGTCTTCAGTGGCGAATTCAACGCCAAGCTCAAAGGCGCGGAAAAGGGTCTGGACATGGATGACTATGATGTTCACTGCGCCCACATCGGCGTACGCGACCTGAACACCGGTCGCCTCGTGGCGACCACTCGCCTGCTCGACCACCAGGCCGCCAGCAGCCTGGGCCGGTTCTATAGCGAAGAAGAATTCAGCCTCCACGGCCTGGTCCATCTCAAGGGCCCGATCCTGGAAATCGGCCGTACCTGCGTCGACCCGGCCTACCGCAACGGCGGCACCATCGCCGTGCTGTGGGGCGAACTGGCCGAGGTCCTGAACGAAGGCGGCTACAGCTACCTGATGGGTTGCGCGAGCATTCCGATGCAGGATGGTGGCGTCCAGGCCCAGGCGATCATGCAGCGCCTGCGCGAACGCTACCTGTGCACCGAGCACCTGCAAGCCGTACCGAAAAAACCGCTGCCGAGCCTGGACGTACCGTCCAACGTCATTGCCGAGATGCCGCCGCTGCTCAAGGCCTATATGCGCCTGGGCGCGAAGATTTGCGGCGAGCCGTGCTGGGACGAGGATTTCCAGGTGGCCGACGTGTTCATCCTGCTCAAGCGCGACGAACTCTGCCCGCGCTATGCCCGCCACTTCAAGGCAGCGGTGTAATGAGCCGGTTGCGGGTTTACGCGCGTATCGCGCGAGTCTTGCTGGTGGTGACCCTGGGCCTGAGCATGGCCAGCGTGTTCGGCCTATTCGAGCGCCTGGGGATTGCCAACTCCATGGTCCGTCGCCAGCGTTGGTCACGGTTCTTCATGGCGCGGCTGAGCCATGCCCTGCCCTTTTTCGTGACGGTCCACGGCGAACTGCCGCAACGGCCGATGCTGTGGGTCAGCAACCATGTGTCCTGGACCGACATCCCGTTGCTGGGCATGCTCACACCGATGTCATTTCTGTCCAAGGCCGAAGTGCGCACCTGGCCGGTTGCCGGATGGCTGGCCGCCAAGGCCGGCAGCCTGTTTATCCGACGCGGTTCGGGTGACAGCCAATTGATCCGCAAGCAAATGAGCCGCCATCTGGAACAGGCCCATCCGCTGCTGATGTTCCCGGAAGGCACCACCACCGATGGTCGCTCCCTGCGCACCTTCCACGGTCGCTTGTTGTCGGCGGCCATCGATGCCGATGTCGCCTTGCAGCCTGTGGCGATCCGTTATGTGCGTAACGGTGAACCTGACGCGTTGGCACCGTTCATTGGCGATGATGATTTGCTGTCGCACCTGATGCGCCTGTTCGCCAATGATCGGGGCGAGGTGCACATCCATCTGCTGCAACCCATCGCCTGCCACGGCCAGGAGCGTGCGGCGCTGGCGTTCCAGGCGCAACAGGCGGTGCACAAGGCGTTGTTCGGGGCGATCCCGGAGAAGCAGCAAGCCCCGATGCGACCTGCCATTGCGGCCTGATCCGGACACCTTGTGGGAGCGAGCTTGCTCGCGATAGCGGCATAACATTCAGCAGAGATGTTGACTGGACCAACGCCATCGCGAGCAGGCTCGCTCCCACAATTAGTCCTGCGGTGTGACTTGGTTTTGAGCAAAATCCTGAAGCTGTGGGTAGAACAACCGGAAATCCTCGCTCAACGGCTCATAGAGCCTGATCAACTCTTCCATCGCACCCGCCAGTTCCTCCGGCCGGGACAGACGCCGGGAAATCCCGCGCAGTACCTGCCCAAGCACTTCGAACTCCCGGTAAGACCCCAGCCAGTCATCCGCCGCCATATACGGCGCGATGTGCGCCAGGCGCCCTGGTAGCTGCGGTTCGGTATTGAGTACCTGGTACACCCGGGCCGTGAAGTCCAGCAGCGGCCCTTCGCCGTACAACGTCCAGTCCCGGGCCAGGCAGTGATCGAAAAACACATCGAGCACGATCCCGGCATACCGCCTGCGCACCATGGAAAAACGCGACAGGGCAATATCCACCAAGGGATGGCGGTCGGTGTACATGTCGATGCGCCGATGCAGGGCAATCGCCGCTTCGATCCGTGGATCGTAGAGCCCTTGCAGCGGCCCTTTGACGAAATCGCCGTAGAGGCTGCCGAGCAGTTGTTCCCGGCCAGGGCCGCCGAGATGCAGGTGCGCGAGATAGTTCATGGCCCGCAGCTTAGCACCCCCGCGCCCATATCGTTATAACCCGATATAGCGATTTGTTCGGTATTCAGATCAAATCCATATTGGTGTATCGCGAAATAACGATTTAAGGTTCGCTCCATCGCGATATAGCGTTTTACCCATACCGAGCTTGCCACCATGCCCCTCGACCTCGACGAAATAATAAAAGCCCTGGCGCACCCAGTACGGCGAGACATCCTCAACTGGCTCAAGGACCCCAAGGTCCAGTTCCCCGACCAGTTGCACAACCACGAGTTCGGCATTTGCGCCGGGCAGATCGACCAGCGTTGCGGCCTGTCGCAATCCACGGTGTCTGCGCACTTGGCGGTATTGCAACGGGCGGGGCTGATCACCAGCCAGAAGGTCGGTCAATGGCACTTCTTCAAACGCAACGAGGAAGTGATCCAGCAGTTCCTCAAGCAAATGAGCCAAGAGCTCTGACCTGACAAGGACCCATCATGCCCCTCTCACTTCTCATCCTGGCCCTGAGCGCCTTCGCCATCGGCACCACCGAGTTCGTCATCATGGGCCTGTTGCCCGATGTCGCGGCCGACCTGGGCGTGTCGATTCCTGGCGCCGGCTGGCTGGTCACCGGCTACGCCCTGGGCGTGGCCATCGGTGCACCGTTCATGGCCCTGGCCACCGCGCGGCTGCCGCGCAAGGCCGCCCTGGTGGTGTTGATGGGGATCTTCATCATCGGTAACCTGCTTTGCGCGATTGCCAGCGACTACAACGTGCTGATGTTCGCCCGGGTCGTCACCGCCCTGTGCCACGGCGCGTTCTTCGGCATTGGTTCCGTGGTGGCCGCCGGCCTGGTGGCACCCAACAAGCGCGCCTCGGCCGTGGCCCTGATGTTCACCGGCCTGACCCTGGCCAACGTACTCGGCGTACCGCTGGGTACCGCACTGGGTCAGGAGGCCGGCTGGCGTTCGACCTTCTGGGCGGTGACCGTCATCGGCGTGGTGGCGCTGATCGGCCTGATCCGTTTCCTGCCGGCCAAGCGCGATGAAGAAAAACTCGACATGCGCTCGGAACTGGTGGCGCTCAAGGGGGCCGGCCTGTGGCTGTCCCTGAGCATGACCGCGCTGTTCTCCGCCTCGGTGTTCACCCTGTTCACCTACGTCGCCCCGCTGCTGGGCGAAGTCACCGGCGTGTCGCCCCGTGGCGTGACCTGGACCCTGGTGCTGATCGGCCTGGGCCTGACCCTGGGCAACATCATCGGCGGCAAGCTGGCGGACAAGAGCCTGGCGAACACGCTGATGGGCGTCTTCCTCACCATGGCCGTGGTGTCCACCGTGCTGAGCTGGACCAGCGTGGCGCTGATCCCCAGCGAAATCACCCTGTTCCTCTGGGCCACCGCCTGCTTCGCCGCCGTGCCGGCCCTGCAAGTCAACGTGGTGACCTTCGGCAAAGCCGCGCCCAACCTGGTGTCCACCTTGAACATCGGCGCCTTCAACATCGGCAACGCCCTGGGCGCTTGGGTCGGCGGCAGCGTCATCGACCACGGCCTGGGGCTGACCTCCGTGCCCCTGGCCGCCGGCGCGCTGGCTGTGTTGGCGCTGCTGGTCACCCTGATCACTTTCCGCCAGGGCGGCAATGCCGACCTGGCCCCGGCAACTCACTGACTTTTAATCCTTCCACTTTCGAGGTTGTATTCCATGGCGACTATTTTCGACCCCATCAAACTCGGCGACATCGAGTTGAAGAACCGCATCATCATGGCCCCGCTCACCCGCTGCCGCGCCGACGCAGGTCGCGTGCCTAACGCTTTGATGGCCGAGTACTACGTGCAACGTGCCTCCGCTGGCCTGATCCTCAGCGAAGCGACCTCCGTCACCCCGATGGGCGTGGGCTACCCGGACACCCCAGGCATCTGGTCCAACGACCAGGTGCGCGGCTGGGCCAACGTCACCAAGGCGATCCACGGCGCCGGCGGCAAGATCTTCCTGCAACTGTGGCACGTGGGTCGGATCTCCCACCCGTCGTACCTGAACGGCGAAATGCCGGTGGCGCCCAGCGCGATCCAGCCCAAGGGCCACGTGAGCCTGGTCCGCCCCCTGGCCGACTACCCAACGCCGCGCGCGCTGGAAACCGCTGAAATCGCCGACATCGTCGACGCTTATCGTGTCGGTGCCGAGAACGCCAAGGCCGCCGGTTTCGATGGCGTGGAAATCCATGGCGCCAACGGCTACCTGCTCGACCAGTTCCTGCAAAGCAGCACCAACCAGCGTACCGACCAATACGGCGGCTCCCTGGAAAACCGTGCCCGCCTGCTGCTGGAAGTGACCGACGCGGCCATCGAAGTCTGGGGCGCCGGCCGGGTGGGCGTGCACCTGGCGCCACGCGCCGACTCCCATGACATGGGCGACGAGAACCGCCTGGAGACCTTCAGCTACGTGGCTCGCGAACTGGGCAAGCGTGGCATTGCCTTCATCTGCTCTCGCGAGAAGGAAGGCGAAGACAGCATTGGCCCACAACTCAAGCAAGCTTTCGGCGGCCCGTACATTGCCAACGAACGTTTCACCAAGGAC
The DNA here is from genome assembly GCF_030687595.1 of Pseudomonas sp. FP2300. Classification (NCBI taxonomy): domain Bacteria; kingdom Pseudomonadati; phylum Pseudomonadota; class Gammaproteobacteria; order Pseudomonadales; family Pseudomonadaceae; genus Pseudomonas; species Pseudomonas sp. FP2300. The sequence continues at coordinate 1,550,852 of NZ_CP117440.1, read as the reverse complement.
AGCGCCAACGCCTGGCTGGCCGAGGGCAAGGCCGATGCCGTCGCCTTCGGTGTGCCGTTCATTGCCAACCCGGACCTGCCGGCGCGCTTGAAAGCCGATGCACCGCTGAACGAAGCGCATCCGGAAACGTTTTATGGCAAGGGACCGGTGGGCTACATCGATTACCCCGTACTCTAAGTCGTAAAAAACGAAAGCCCTGGTTCGAAAGAACCAGGGCTTTTTTATATGCGCTAAATAACCAGTCAAACATCCAAACTTCTAAAACCTCTCTAACTATCCATATTATCGCCAACAACAAGGCAACACGTCTTGCCGCTTGCAATCACTCTCTTTGAAAAGGATTTCAAATGAACACCACCCCTGAAAATAACCAACAGACCGACAATGGCATTTATGAACTGATCGCCTCTCAATTCAGTTGGGCACCGTTGGCCGTGTTGTACCAATACCTCAAATCACTCGACACGCAAGAATATATGCCGATGCTCACGGCACTGATAGAGAAAGCGAACCTGAATGATAAGGTCAACAAGCAGGTTCAAGCCTGGGAACAGGAGCACATCAACCCAAACCGCACCCGTGTCATCGTAAAGTTGATCAACCATACCGACTTGGATTTTGAAATCGGTGAACGCACGCTGCAGTTGAATGCGGACGAACAACACGCCACACAGATTCGTCCCTGGGATATCCAAGCCTGGAAGTTCGACCTCGCATATACCCGACGCCTGGGCAGTCGCAGTAAAGAGATGTTCAAACACTTCATTGTGTTCGGCGATGAAGAGTTTGGTTTTCGCTTTGACTTCGGTCTGCGCGTCAATACGTCCTTCGGTGTTATATCACCGACGCTGACACCCGTCCGGAGCCACACACTGACCTCGATTGGAATGAGCCCAATCCAATGCACGACACGAATCACTCGCACAGCCAGTGAAGAGCCCTATGGTTTTACCGTGGAACTCACGCTGAGCTGAAAATCCGGCCTCGCCAGGGCAGTCTGGCGAGGCATCGGCCGATCCGTTCGGATGACCCTGCCGAGCGGATTTTTCCCGCCCTTCACCAGAGCGAAACAAATTTCCTACAAAATTCGCCGCCGATTGCCTATCAACCGCGCCAGTGTCGGTTTATAAAAGCATCCTTACGCGCTCGTATTGACACAAACCGACGCAATTACGCATTTTGTTTCATTTGCGCAGGCTGGGGCTCAGGCGCAGCATGTCCAGCCCGATCTCCACCCAGCGCTCGGCCTCACCCGCCAGGGCGAAGCTGTCGGGGGCCAGCAGCCACTGGTACAAAATGCCATCGATGTAGGCATGAATGGCGACTGCGGCCCTTTCAGGGTCCAGATCATCCGGCAACTGGCCGCGTTTCATCGCATTGCGCAACGACAGGGCGATGCGCACATTGCAGTCGAGGCTGACCTCGCGCCGCTGCTGGCGCAGATCGCACATTTCATCGGTGAATTCACACTTATGGAACAGAATCTCATTAATGCGGCGGGTTTTCGGGTCCAGGGCCACCTGCTGGAACAACTGGACCAGCAGTTTGCGAATACAGCCCAGCGGATCAAGCTCCTCTTCACTCTCACTGGCACGGGCCAACTCGTCGAGCGGCTCGTGCAGGGTGTCGAGCATGGCCTGGAGCAGGTCTGCCTTGTTACTGAAATGCCAATAGATGGCACCCCGCGTCACACCCGCCAGTGTCGCGATGTCGGCCAGGGTCGTACGCGCCACGCCACGCTCGAAAAAGGCCTTTTCGGCCGCTTCGAGGATCTGGCTGCGAGTCTCCTGGGCTTCCTCTTTGGTACGACGGACCATGGCAGTAAACACCTCAATCAGGATGCGGTCAGCAATGCGTAAGAATCAGCTGAACAAAATATGAGGCGACGTCTCTTTGGAACGCGTCCCCGATCTACGCTGGCCTTTGTCAGGCTTTTGTAAATCCGGATGTTACGCAATCTGGCTGTTTACAAACAACCGTGTACGTAAGTATATTTCTTAGCATCCTACTAATTGAAAAAATGCTCCTTTTTTACCCTTCCACCTTTCAAGTGCGCCAGTTACGCGCCTGGACCCGAGGATTTCCATGCAATTCAAGCCAGCTGTTACTGCTCTGGTCACTGCCATCGCCCTGGCATCGCTGCTCAGCGGATGCAAAAAGGAAGAGGCTGCACCCGCTCCTCCCCCTCCTCAGGTCGGCGTCGTAACCCTCAAGACCCAGCCCTTCACCCTGACCTCGGAGCTTCCGGGGCGCACCAGCGCATTCCGTGTCGCCGAAGTTCGCCCACAGGTCAACGGCATCATCCTCAAGCGCCTGTTCAAAGAAGGCGCTGACGTCAAGGCCGGCCAGCAGCTGTATCAGATCGACCCGGCCGTCTATGAAGCGACCCTCAAGAGCGCCGAGGCCAACCTGCGCTCCACCAAGTCGATTGCCGACCGCTACAAGCAACTGGTGGATGAACAGGCGGTGAGCCGTCAGGAATACGACACCGCCGTGGCCAATCGCCTGGAGTCGGAGGCCAACCTGCAGACTGCCCAGATCAACGTGCGCTACACCAAGGTCTATGCACCGATTTCCGGTCGCATCGGCCGCTCCTCGGTCACTGAGGGAGCATTGGTGAGCAACGGCCAGGCCGACGCGCTGGCGACCATCCAGCAACTGGACCCGATCTATGTCGACGTGACGCAGAGCTCGGTCGAACTGCTGCAACTGCGCCGCGAACTGGAAAGCGGCCGCTTGCAAAAGGCCGGCGAAAACGCCGCCATGGTCAAGCTGACCCTGGAAGACGGCAGCCTGTATCCACACGAAGGCAAGCTGGAGTTCTCCGAAGTGTCGGTCGACCAGACCACCGGTTCCGTGACCTTGCGCGCCGTGTTCCCCAACCCTGACCACACCCTGTTGCCGGGCATGTTCGTCCACGCGCAATTGCAAGCTGGTGTGAACAGCGCGGCGATCCTGGCACCACAGCAAGGCGTGACCCGCGACCTGAAGGGTACGCCGACCGCCCTGGTCGTTGGCGCTGACAACAAGGTCGAACTGCGTCAGCTCAAGGCCAGCCGCACCGTCGGCAGCCAATGGCTGATCGAAGACGGGCTCAAGGCCGGCGATCGCCTGATCACCGAAGGGTTGCAGTTCGTACGCCCTGGCGTGGAAGTCAAAGCCACCGAAGCCACCAACGTTGGCACCAAGAACCCGGTCCCCGCACAGGCAGCTGATAAAGCCGCCGGCGGCAAAGGGGAGTAAACCATGTCGAAATTCTTTATCGACCGTCCGATTTTCGCCTGGGTGATCGCCCTGGTGATCATGCTGGTCGGGGCTCTCTCGATCCTCAAGTTGCCGATCAACCAGTACCCGAGCATTGCACCGCCGGCCATCGCGATCCAAGTGACCTACCCGGGCGCGTCCGCGCAAACCGTGCAGGACACCGTGGTACAGGTGATCGAGCAGCAGCTCAACGGCATCGACAACCTGCGTTATGTGTCCTCGGAAAGTAACTCCGATGGCAGCATGACCATCACGGCCACCTTCGAGCAAGGCACCAACTCCGATACCGCGCAGGTCCAGGTCCAGAACAAACTGAACCTGGCCACCCCGCTGCTGCCGCAAGAAGTGCAGCAACAGGGCATCCGCGTGACCAAGTCAGTGAGAAACTTCCTGATGGTGATCGGCGTGGTGTCGCGCGACGGCAGCATGACTCGGGAAGACTTGTCCAACTACATCGTCTCCAACATGCAGGACCCGATCTCGCGCACCGCTGGTGTCGGTGACTTCCAGGTCTTCGGCGCCCAATACGCGATGCGGATCTGGCTCGACCCGGCCAAGCTGAACAACTTCAACCTGACCCCGGTGGATGTGAGCACGGCCATTTCCGCGCAGAACGTCCAGATCGCGTCCGGCCAGCTCGGCGGCCTGCCGGCCATGCCCGGCCAACAACTGAACGCCACCATCATCGGCAAGACCCGCCTGCAGACCGCCGAGCAGTTCAAGGCGATCCTGCTCAAGGTCAACCCGGACGGCTCGCAAGTGCGTGTCGGCGATGTGGCCGATGTCGCCCTGGGTGGCGAGAACTACAGCATCAATGCCCAGTTCAACGGCGCTCCGGCCTCCGGCCTGGCCGTGCGGCTGGCAACTGGCGCCAACGCCCTCGATACCGCCAAGGCCCTGCGCAAGACCGTCGACGACCTCAAGCCGTTCTTCCCCCAAGGCCTGGAAGTAGTGTTCCCCTACGACACCACCCCGGTAGTGAGCGAATCGATCAAAGGTGTGGTTGAAACCCTGGTCGAGGCGGTCGCCCTGGTGTTCCTGGTGATGTTCCTGTTCCTGCAAAACTTCCGCGCCACCATCATCACCACGATGACCGTGCCGGTGGTACTGCTGGGCACCTTCGGGATCCTCGCGGCGTTCGGCTTCAGCATCAACACCCTGACCATGTTCGGCATGGTGCTGGCCATCGGCTTGCTGGTGGACGACGCCATCGTCGTGGTGGAAAACGTCGAACGGGTGATGAGCGAAGAAGGCCTGTCGCCCAAGGAAGCCACCAAGAAATCCATGGGCCAGATCCAGGGCGCCCTGGTGGGCATCGCCCTGGTGCTCTCGGCGGTACTGCTGCCGATGGCATTCTTCGGCGGCTCCACCGGTGTGATCTACAAGCAGTTCTCCATCACCATCGTTTCGGCCATGGCCCTGTCGGTCATGGTGGCATTGATCTTTACGCCGGCCCTGTGCGCCACCATGCTCAAGCCAATCCCCAAGGGTGAGCACGGCACACCGAAACGCGGCTTCTTCGGCTGGTTCAACCGCACCTTCGACCGTGGTGTCAGGAGCTACGAACGGGGCGTGGGCAACATGCTCAAACACAAGGCCCCGTATCTGCTGGCCTATATCATCATCGTGGTTGGCATGGTCTGGCTGTTCACCCGCATCCCGACGGCGTTCCTGCCGGAAGAAGACCAGGGCGTATTGTTTGCCCAGGTACAGACACCGGCGGGTTCCAGCGCCGAACGTACCCAGGTGGTGGTGGACAAGATGCGTGAGTTCCTGCTGCGACCCAGCAAGGACGGCGGCGAAGGCGATGGCGTGGCCTCGGTGTTCACCGTGACCGGCTTCAACTTTGCCGGCCGTGGCCAGAGCTCCGGCCTGGCGTTCATCATGCTCAAGCCGTGGGAAGAACGTAACGCTGACAACAGCGTGTTCAAGATCGCCGGTCGGGCCCAGCAACACTTCTTCACCTTCCGCGACGCGATGGTGTTCGCCTTCGCACCGCCAGCGGTGATGGAACTGGGTAACGCCACCGGTTTCGACGTGTTCCTGCAGGACCGTGCCGGTATCGGCCACGACAAGCTGATGGAAGCCCGCAACCAGTTCCTGGGCATGGCGTCCCAGAGCAAGATACTGGCCCAGGTGCGTCCGAACGGTCTGAACGATGAACCGCAATACCAGTTGGAAATCGATGACGAGAAGGCCAGTGCCCTGGGCATTACCCTTTCGGAAATCAACAACACCCTGTCGATTGCCTTGGGCAGTAGCTATGTGAACGACTTCATCGACCGTGGTCGAGTGAAACGGGTGTACGTCCAGGGCCAGCCGAATGCGCGCATGAGTCCCGAAGACCTGAAGAAGTGGTACGTGCGCAACAGCGCCGGAACCATGGTGCCGTTCACTGCGTTCGCCAAGGGTGAGTGGGTCTACGGCTCGCCGAAACTGGCCCGTTACAACGGCGTGGAAGCCATGGAAATCCTCGGCACCCCGGCGCCTGGATACTCCACCGGTGAAGCCATGGCCGAGGTTGAGGCCATCGCCAAGAAGCTGCCGGCCGGTGTCGGTATTTCCTGGACGGGCCTGTCCTACGAGGAACGTCTGTCGGGCTCCCAGGCGCCAGCGCTGTACGCCCTGTCGCTGCTGATGGTCTTCCTGTGCCTGGCGGCACTGTATGAAAGCTGGTCGATTCCGATCGCGGTCATGCTCGTGGTGCCACTGGGGATCATCGGTGCCTTGATGGCGACCAGCCTGCGTGGCCTGTCCAACGACGTGTACTTCCAGGTGGGCTTGCTGACAACCATCGGTTTGGCGGCGAAAAACGCCATTCTGATTGTAGAGTTCGCCAAGGAGCTCCATGAACAGGGCCGAACCTTGGTGGAGGCCGCCATTGAAGCCTGTAGGATGCGTCTGAGACCGATCATCATGACGTCCCTGGCGTTCGTCCTCGGCGTGGTTCCGCTGGCGATTTCCACGGGGGCAGGTTCAGGCAGCCAGCACGCCATCGGTACCGGCGTGATTGGCGGTATGCTCACCGCGACCATCCTGGCAATCTTCTGGGTGCCACTGTTCTTCGTGACCGTGTCGTCGATAGGCCGTCGCAAAAATACCGATGGGCACGACACTCCTGAAACTTCCAAAGAGGCTGGCCAATGAGCAAGTCGCTACTCTCCCTGACCATCGCCGCCGTCGTGCTCAGCGGTTGCTCGCTGATCCCCGACTATCAGCGGCCCGAAGCACCGGTCGCGGCGCAATACCCGCAAGGGCTGGCCTACGACTCGGCCAATGCGCCCGGCCAGGCCGCCGCCGAGCAAGGCTGGAAACAGTTTTTCCATGACCCGGCGTTGCAACAGCTGATCCAGGTTGCCCTGGAAAACAACCGCGACCTGCGTGTCGCGGCGCTGAACATCGATGCCTATGCCGCGCAATATCGCATCCAGCGCGCAGACCTGTTCCCGGCGGTCTCGGCCACCGGTTCCGCCAGTCGCCAGCGCGTGCCGGCACGGGCCTCGCAAACTGGTGAAGCGGCCATCAGCAGCTCCTACTCGGCCACCCTGGGCATCAGCGCCTACGAGCTGGACCTGTTCGGCCGGGTTCGCAGCCTGAGCGAGCAAGCGCTGCAGAGCTACTTCGCCACCGAAGAAGCCCGTCGCAGCACCCAGATCAGCCTGGTGGCCAACGTCGCCAATGCCTACCTGACCTGGCAGGCCGACAAGGAACTGCTCAAGCTGACCCAGGAAACCCTCGGGGCCTACGAGCAAAGCTTCAAGCTGACCTCACGCAGCGCCGAAGTCGGCGTGGCCTCGGCCCTGGACCTGAGCCAGGCGCGCACCGCGGTAGAAAATGCCCGCGTGCAACTGGCGCGCTACACCCGCCAGGTCGCCCAGGACGAAAACAGCCTGACCCTGCTGCTGGGCACCGGCCTGCCGGCCAACCTGAACACGCAACCGCTGAGCGATGACCTGCTCAGCGAAGTGCCGCCCGGGTTGCCGTCGGACTTGCTGCAACGTCGTCCGGACATTCTCCAGGCCGAACGCAACCTGCTGGCTGCCAATGCCAACATCGGCGCCGCGCGGGCCGCGTTCTTCCCGAGCATCAGCCTGACGGCCAACGCCGGCACCTTGAGCCCGGACCTGTCCGGCTTGTTCAAGGGCGGTTCGGGCACCTGGACCTTCGCTCCGCAAATCAACCTGCCGATCTTCAACGCCGGCAGCCTGCGGGCGAGCCTGGATTACGCGAAGATCCAGAAAGACATCAACGTTGCCAATTACGAGAAGGCCATTCAGACGGGGTTCCAGGAAGTCTCCGATGGCTTGGCCGCACGCCGGACCTACAACGAACAGTTGCAGGCCCAGACCGCCTACGTTGCTTCCAACCAGGACTACTACCGCCTGGCCGAGCGGCGCTACCGCATTGGTGTCGACAGCAACCTGACCTTCCTCGACGCCCAACGCCAACTGTTCAGCGCGCAACAATCGCTGATCACCGACCGCCTGGCGCAACTGACCAGCGAGGTCAATTTGTACAAGGCACTGGGCGGTGGCTGGAACGCCGAGACGGGCAAGAACGAACCGGTGAAAGAAGAAGCGCCGAAGATGAAGCTGTTCTGATTGATGTTTGAACGCTGAACATGAAGCCCACCGAAAGGTGGGCTTTTTGTTTGTGTGCGCTTTAACGCTGGCCTATGTGGGAGCAAGGCTTGCCCGCGATGGAGGCGATGCGGTCTTTCAGGAACCGAGGCGCCTGTTTCGCGAGCAAGCTTTGCTCCCACAGCCCAGCGGGGCGATGCGACGCTTCGCTAAATCCCCTCGCCATACTTGGTTAACGCGGGTCGACGAGATCCAGCGCTCGATTGGCCAACAACTCACTCAAGTCAATCATCTGCACCACGCCGAGCGCGACATGCCGCCGAGAGCCTTTCAGGTCGAACGCCAGGTCGTTGACCATCGCACTGGCCGAGGCCAGGGTTTCGCTGAGATTTGCTAGTAGGCACTCGGTGTCGAGGGTATCGATGACGGTGAAAACTTGAGTTGAGGTTTGGGTTTGGGATCAGGGTGGGTGCCCAGATGGTAATCGAGTGCTCGGTCTGCGGCCTCTTGGAGCTTTTCTGGATCGGGGTCGTTGTAGGGGAAGGTGCTCTCTGATGGCGAAGAAGGATGGTGTTTGTTCATAACGGCGCTCCTGCATCAATTGGAGCCCGAGACGTTGGGTCCGGGCGCTGGCGCCTAACGAATTCGGCGGGCTTGCAGTCCCGGTCGCTGGATTGGCAGCGACATGAACAAGCTAGAGATGCCGCTTCCGAACAGCAACCTTAAAACCTCGTCGGAAAAGTCACCGCGTCTGTCAGACCGACCACGAATTCTGTGGGAGCGAGCTTGCTCGCGATGGCGGTAGACCAGACTGCATCAGCGTTGGATGTACCGCCGTATTCGCGAGCAAGCCCGCTCCCACATTGGGTCAGTGGCGACCTATGAATTTGCGGCCACCGCAAATCCCTGTGGGAGCGAGCCTGCTCGCGATAGCGGTGGATCAGCCTGCATCAGTGTTGGATGTACTGCCGTGTTCGCGAGCAGGCTCGCTCCCACAGGTTCTTCATCCAGCCAATCGGCCCTTTTTTGCTGTTCGATAATCGCCCAAAACCCGCAAACGCCAATTGAAGCGATCCCAGGCAGCCCTTCACCATCCCTCGCACAAAACCAATAACAACAGGTTCGACGCCATGCCCCTACGCTCCGCCTCACCCGGCTGATCCCTCGATCGCCTAAACACCCAAGTTACACCACACCGTCTGCAACCCAAGGTTGCGGCAACGACCCGTTTTGCCCATAAAAATCAGAGACACGCCATGAAACCCACACAGCACTTGCTCCCCAGCCTCATTGCCGTAGCCCTGACCACTACCGCCCTGCCCGTCCTGGCCGCAGAATCGGGGTTCGTCGAAGATGCCAAGGCCACGCTGAACCTGCGCAACTTCTACTTCAACCGCAACTTCACCAACCCGAACAATGCCCAAGGCAAAGCCGAGGAATGGACGCAGAGTTTCATCCTCGACGCCAAGTCCGGTTTCACCCAGGGCGTGGTCGGTTTTGGCGTGGATGTGCTGGGCACGTACTCGCTCAAGCTCGACGGCGGCCGTGGCACGGCGGGTACGCAGTTGCTGCCGGTGCACGATGACGGCCGCCCGGCCGACGACTTCGGTCGCCTGGGCGTGGCTCTCAAGGCCAAGGTGTCGAAGACCGAACTGAAGGTCGGCGAATGGATGCCAGTGCTGCCAATCCTGCGCTCCGACGACGGCCGCTCCCTGCCGCAAACCTTCCGTGGCGGCCAGGTGACCTCCACCGAAATCAGCGGTTTGACCCTCTACGGCGGCCAGTTCCGCGCCAACAGCCCGCGCAACGACGCGAGCATGGAAGACATGTCCATGAACGGCCGCGGCGCCTTCACGTCCGACCGCTTCAACTTCGGCGGCGGCGAATACGCCTTCAACGAAAAACGCACCCAGGTCGGCGTCTGGTACGCGGAACTGTCCGACATCTACCAGCAGCAATATTTCAACCTGACCCACAGCCAGCCCATCGGCGACTGGACCCTGGGTGCCAACCTCGGCTACTTCACCGGCAAGGAAAACGGCAGCGCGCTGGCCGGCGACCTGGACAACAAGACCGCGTTCGCCATGCTCTCGGCCAAATACGGCGGCAACACCTTCTACGTCGGCCTGCAGAAAGTCGGCGGCGATGATGCCTGGATGCGCGTCAACGGCACCAGCGGCGGCACCCTGGCCAACGACAGCTACAACTCCAGTTACGACAACGCCAAGGAAAAATCCTGGCAGTTGCGTCACGACTTCAACTTCGCCGCCGTCGGCGTGCCGGGCCTGACCCTGATGAACCGCTACATCAGCGGCGACAATGTGCACACCGCCACGGTCGACGATGGCAAGGAATGGGGCCGGGAAAGTGAGCTGGCCTACACCGTACAGAGCGGCGCGCTCAAGAGTCTGAATGTGAAATGGCGTAACTCGACGATGCGTCGGGACTACAGCACTAATGAGTTCGATGAAAACCGGTTGATTGTCAGCTATCCGATCAGCTTGCTGTAAGAGCCAACATGGGGTGGAGGCTGTACCGGTGTGGGAGCGAGCTTGCTCGCGATGGCGTCATCTCATTCAAGATCGATGCAAGCTGACCCGCCGCTATCGCGGGCAAGCTCGCTCCCACAGGGGGATCAGTGTCGGGCACAAAATTTGTACTCACTGAAGATCCAGTGTGGGAGCGGGCTTGCTCGCGAAGGCGGTGGTCCATCCAACATCATCGCCAACTGGCCCACCGCTTTCGCGAGCAAGCCCGCTCCCACAGGAATTAGCGGTGGATGTTAAGACCGGGATTCGACACCCAGCTCATCCCACACCGACTCGGCCAGGTGGAAGGTGGCGTTGGCCGCCGGGATGCCGCAGTAGATGGCGCTCTGCATGATCACTTCCTTGATCTCGCTGCGGCTCACGCCGTTGTTGGCGGCGGCGCGCAGGTGCAGCTTGAGTTCCTCATTACGGTTCATGCCGATCAGCATGGCGATGGTGATCAGGCTGCGGGTGTGGCGCGGCAGGCCCGGGCGGGTCCAGATGTCGCCCCAGGCGTGACGGGTGATCATCTCCTGGAATTCGCTGTTGAACTCGGTCAAGGCATTGAGGCTGCGGTCGACATGGGCATCGCCCAGCACCGCGCGGCGTACCTGCATGCCTTCGTCGTAACGTTGTTTCTCGTCCACAAAAAACTCCTCAGGCTCGGCCAGAATCAAGCAGGAAATCCAGCACCCGGGCGCTGAACGCAGCGCCGGCCTGGACGTTGGACAGGTGCGCGGCATAAAACTCGGCGTACTCGGCGCCACTGACCCGCTCCTGGATAAAGTGCCCACCCGACGGCGGCGTCACAGCATCTTCAGTGCCGGCAATCACCAGCAGCGGCACCTGGATCGACGACAGTTGCTCGCGAAAATCGGCATCGCGCACCGCCGCACAGTTGGCCGCATAGCCCTGGGGCGAAGTGGCGGCGAGCATGTCAGTGATTTGTTTCACCGTCGCAGGCTGCGCCTCGGCGAAGTCTGGGGTAAACCAACGGGCAATCGAGGCATCGCGCAACGCCACCATCGCCGCCTTGCCATCACGCAGCACGGTTTCGATGCGCGGGTTCCATACCGAGGGGTCACCGATCTTCGCGGCAGTGTTGCACACCACCAGTTTATGTAGCCGCTCACCGGCATTGATCCCCAACCATTGGCCGATCAACCCGCCCATGGACAAGCCACAGAAATGCACCTTGTCGATGCCCAACTGATCAAGCATCGCCAGCACATCGCGGCCCAGTTGTTCGATGCTATAGGGCCCTTCGGTGACCAGCGACTGGCCATGGCCACGGGTGTCAAAACGCAATACGCGAAAGTGTTCGCTGAAAGCCGGGACCTGCGCATCCCACATGTGCAGGTCAGTGCCGAGAGAGTTTGAAAGCACCAGCACCGGGGCGTCTTGCGGCCCGTCCAATCGGTAATTCAGATCGCCCTCGGCGAGTTTGACGAATCCCACAACAATCTCCTTTCAGGCGTTCAAGGCAAGGTGTTCGGCCACCGCTCGGGCGACCCAGGTCTGGGCCTGGCCGAGGTAGTGAGCGGGGTTGAGTAGATGATCGATTTCAGCAGCGGACAACTGTGCAGTGACCTGGGGTTCGTCCCCCAACACATCGCGCAGATGCCGTTGTTCGGCCACGGCACGCTTGCAACATTGCTCCAGCAGATGATGCGCCGTGTCGCGCCCCACCCGCTGGGCCAGGACGATGCTCACCGCTTCGGCCAGCACCAGCCCCTGGGTCAGTTCCAGGTTGCGGGCCATGCGCGCCGCGTCGACTTCCAGCCCCTCGGCCAGCAATCGCGCCTGTTGCAAGGCACCGGACACCAGGCAGCAGATCTCCGGCAGGGTTTCCCATTCGGCGTGCCACAGGCCCAGGCTGCGCTCATGTTCCTGGGGCATGGCGCTGAACAATGTCGACAACAGGCCAGGCACTCGCGTCGCTGCGCTAATCAGCACCGCCGCGCCCACCGGATTGCGTTTGTGGGGCATGGTGGACGAACCGCCCTTGCCCGGCGCCGACGGTTCGAACGCTTCGCCAGCCTCGGTCTGCATCAACAGGCTGATGTCGCGGCCCAGCTTGCCCAGGCTGCCGGCGATCAAACCCAACACCGAGCCGAACTCCACCAGGCGGTCGCGCTGGGTGTGCCACGGTTGTTCCGGCAGGTTCAGTTGTAGCTCGGCAGCCAAGGCTTCGGCGATGGGTAAGGCGTGTTCGCCCAAGGCGGCGAGCGTTCCAGAGGCGCCGCCAAATTGCAGCACCAGCAAGCGCGGCTTGAGTTCTTTCAGACGTTGCCGACTGCGGGTGATCGCCCCCAGCCAACCGGCGATTTTCATACCCAGGGTCACCGGCGTGGCATGCTGCAACCAGGTACGCCCGGCCAGCGGAGTGGCGGCGTAGCGTTCGGCTTGGCGGGCCAGGGTGCCGGCCAGCTGGGCCAGTTCTGCCTCGATCAAGCCCAACGCCTGGCGCAGTTGCAGCACCAGCCCGCTGTCCATCACGTCCTGGCTGGTTGCCCCCAGGTGCACGTAGCGTTCGGCTTCAGCATCCTCGGCGGCGATGCGTTTGCCCAACGCCTTGACCAGCGGGATCGCCGAATTGCCGGCACCGGCGATCGCTTCGCTCAAGGCCGAAAAATCGTAAAGCTGGGCACGGCAGGCCTGCTCGATTGGCGCCACCGCGCTCTGGGGAATCAAACCCACCCGCGCTTCGGCCCGGGCCAATGCCGCCTCGACGTCGAGCATGGCCTGGAGCCGGCCCGCATCGCAGAACACCTCGCGCATGTCGCGGGCGGTGAAGTAGGCATCGAACAGTTGATTGCCCAGTCGGTCGCTCATAAACAGTCCTTGGGAGCGCCGGCCTCAAGGGCCGGCGCAGTTGAGTCAAAGGTCGTGATGCAAGTATGCCGGTTGCTTGGGCAGGCGCAGGCTGAACAGGAACGCCACCACCATCATCACCGTGACATACCAGTAAAAGGCGTTCTCCATGCCCTGTGCCTTCAGGCTCAAGGCGACGTACTCGGCCGAACCGCCAAAAATCGCATTGGCCACCGCGTACGCCAACCCTACTCCCAGCGCCCGCACTTCAGGGGGAAACATTTCCGCTTTCACCAGGCCACTGATCGACGTGTAGAAACTGACGATCGCCAGCGCCAACGTAATCAGGACGAACGCCAGGAACGGGCTGCTGATGCTTTTGAGGGTCAGCAGGATCGGCACCGTGCACAACGCCCCCAGGCCACCGAACCAGAGCATGGAATTACGCCGGCCGATCTTGTCCGCCAGCATGCCGAACAGCGGCTGCATGCACATATAGAGGAACAACGCACCAGTCATGATGTAGCTGGCGGTCTTGGCGTGCAGGCCGGCGGTGTTCACCAGGTATTTCTGCATGTAGGTGGTGAAGGTATAGAAAATCAGCGAGCCGCCAGCGGTGTAGCCCAGCACGGTGATGAACGCGGCCTTGTGGTCGCGAAACAGCGCCGCGATGCTGCCGGCGTCCTTGTTCTCGCGCATTTCCTTGCTGCTGGTTTCCTTCAGGGAGCGCCGCAGGAACAGGGAGATCAACGCAGCCAGGGCGCCCACCACGAACGGGATCCGCCAACCGTAGGCGCGCAGTTCGTCCTCGTTGAGAAACTGCTGCAGGATCACCACCAACGACACCGCCAGCAGTTGCCCGCCGATCAGCGTCACGTACTGGAACGAAGCAAAAAAACCACGCTGGCCCTTAAGGGCGACTTCGCTCATGTAAGTAGCGGTGGTGCCGTACTCGCCACCCACCGACAAACCTTGTAGCAAGCGCGCGAACAACAGCAGCACCGGCGCCCAGACGCCGATGTCTTTATAGGTGGGCAGGCACGCGATGAGCAACGAGCCGAAGCACATCATCAGCACCGAAATCATCATCGAATTCTTGCGCCCGTGACGGTCCGCCACCCGGCCGAAAATCCAGCCACCGATGGGTCGCATCAGGAACCCGGCGGCGAACACACCTGCCGTGTTGACCAGTTGCACCGTGGGGTTGTCCGACGGAAAAAACGCCGGCGCGAAATAAATCGCACAAAACGCATAGACATAGAAGTCGAACCATTCGACCAGGTTGCCGGATGAGGCACCGACGATGGCGAAGATGCGCTTGCTGCGTTCTTCACCGGTGTAGTGGCTGATTGGGATGGTCATGGGCTATTCACTCGTTGGGGACTGGACAGAGTCTAGACACACTTCGTAACAGTCCCGTTCCACAGTATTGCATTGCCTGTGCCGCCGCCATGTGGGAGCGAGCCTGCTCGCGATGAGGGCGGCACATTCAATAATGGATGCAAGCTGACCCACCGCTATCGCGAGCAGGCTCGCTCCCACAGGTGTAATCACTCAATAATCGAAGAACACCGTCTCGGCATCCGTGCCCTGCAGGATCACGTTCCACTGATACACACCCGAGGCATCGGGTTTGCTCACAATGGTGGCACGACGTTCCTCGGGCACGCAGGCCAACAGCGGGTCGGTTTCGTTGGTCGGCTCGCCATCGAAGTAGATGCGCGTCAGCAAATGCTTGACCAACCCGCGGGCGAACACCAGCACTACCAGGTGCGGTGCCTGGGTCGTGCCGCTCAACCCTGGCACTGTGCCCGGCTTGATGGTGGTGAAGCGAAAGCGCCCTTCAGCGTCCACCGGCACCCGACCGAAGCCTTCGAAATGCGGGTCCAGGGGCTTGTCCTGGTCGTCTTCGGGGTGGGCGTATTTACCGGCGGCGTTGGCCTGCCAGACTTCCAGCATGGCGTCGTTGACGAATTCACCATTGCCGTCGACCACCTGCCCGGTGATCGCCACGCGTTGGCCAAGGGTTTGGGCAACAGTCAGGTCTTCACGGTTCAGCCAGGTCAGGCCGATATGGTAGTAAGGGCCAACGGTGTGGGATGTGGTGGCGGTGAGCGTCATCTTATTTCTCCATCGGCGTGGCATCGCGGCCGCGCAAGACGATGTCCCAGCGGTAACCGAGGGCGTAGTGAGGGACGGTTTTTTCCAGGTCGAAACTGGCGATCAGGCGTTCCTTGGCGCTGGTGTCCGGCACGCAGTTATAGATCGGGTCGTAGGCCAGCAACGGATCGCCGGGGAAATACATCTGCGTCACCAGGCGCGTCAGAATGCTCGGCCCGAACAGTGAGAAATGGATATGCGCCGGGCGCCAGGCATTGTGGTGGTTGCCCCACGGATAAGCACCGGGCTTGATGGTCTGGAACTGATACCAGCCGTCGGCGTCGGTAATGGTGCGACCGGTGCCGGTGAAGTTCGGGTCCAGCGGCGCGTCATGGTTGTCACGGTCATGGTTGTAGCGACCGGCGGCGTTGGCCTGCCAGATCTCCACCAGGATGCCCGGCACCGGCTGGCCGTGCTCATCCAGCACCCGTCCGTGAATGATGATCCGTTCCCCCAACGGCTCGCCGGCATGCTGGGCGGTCAGGTCGTTGTCCTTCTCCTGCACGCGGTCGGCGCCTATGGTCGGACCGGTGATCTCCGACAGCGAGTGAGGCAAATACACCAACGGCTTGGATGGCGAGCGCAGGTTGGTGGACTGGTACGGCGGGTGCAGATACTCCGGCTGGGTGCCCGCTTGAGGGCGACGATAACCAGGCTTGTCAGTCATGTAGCATTCCTCGGTTTCTTATTAGTAGAACGACGCGTCAGACGCGTTCGATTGCCAATGCCAGACCCTGGCCGACGCCGACGCACATGGTCGCCAGGCCTTTCTTGCCACCGGTCTTTTCCAGGTGGTGCAGCGCCGTCATCACCAAGCGCGCCCCGCTCATGCCCAACGGATGGCCCAGGGCAATGGCGCCGCCGTTAGGGTTGACCTGCGGCGCATCGTCCGCCAGCCCCAGTTCGCGCAGCACCGCCAGGCCCTGGCTGGCGAAGGCTTCATTGAGTTCGATCACATCGAAATCGGCGACCGCCAGGCCCAGGCGCTCAGTGAGCTTGCGCACCGCCGGCACCGGGCCGATGCCCATCACCCGTGGCGCCACGCCGGCACTGGCCATGCCCAGCACTTTGCCCCGTGGCGTCAGGCCGTGTTTCTTCACCGCTTCGGCCGACGCCAGGATCAACGCCGCCGCGCCATCGTTCACACCCGAGGCGTTGCCAGCGGTGACGGTCTTGTCCGGGCCATTGACCGGTTTGAGTTTGCTCAAGGTTTCCAGCGTGGTGTCGGCGCGAGGGTGCTCGTCCTGCTCGACCACAGTTTCGCCTTTCTTATGGGCAATGCGCACCGCAACGATTTCCTCGGCGAAAAATCCTGCGGCCTGGGCCGCTGCCGTGCGTTGTTGGCTGCGCAGGGCGAAAGCATCCTGGTCGGCGCGCGACACGGCGTAATCGTCGGCCACGTTGTCCGCCGTCTGTGGCATCGCGTCCACACCGTACTGGGCTTTCATCAATGGGTTGATGAAGCGCCAGCCGATGGTGGTGTCTTCCAGTTTCATGTTGCGCGAGAACGCCGAGTCGGCCTTGCCCATCACGAACGGTGCGCGGGACATCGACTCCACGCCGCCAGCGATGGCCAATTCCATTTCCCCGCTGGCAATGGCGCGAAACGCCGTGCCGACGGCGTCCATGCCCGAGGCACAGAGGCGGTTGAGGGTCACCCCGGGAATGCTCTCTGGCAGACCTGCCAGCAACAGCGCCATGCGCGCCACGTTGCGGTTGTCTTCACCCGCCTGGTTGGCGCAGCCCAGGAACACCTCGTCCACCGAGCTCCAGTCCACCGATGGGTTGCGCTCCATCAGCGCCTTGATCGGCACGGCCGCCAGGTCATCGGCGCGCACGGCGGACAAGCCGCCGCCGAACCGGCCGATAGGGGTTCGAATCGCATCACAGATATACACGTCGCGCATCAGGCTTCTCCCGGTGCCTGGCCGTGGGCCGCCGCGGTACGAGCTTCAAGATCGCGCAATGCGCGCAGCTCCACCTCGGTCGGTTCGGCGGTGGTTTGCACCTGGTCGGCGAAACGGATCGCCCACCCGGTGGCGGCAATGACTTGCTCGCGGGTCACGCCGGGGTGCAGCGCGGTGACCACGAACTCATGGCTGCCGGCTTCCGGCTCCATGATGCACAGGTCGGTGATGATCCCCACGGGACCGGCACCTGGCAGGCCCAAGCGCTTGCGCGAATCGCCACCCTCGCCATGACCGACCGAGGTGATGAAGTCCAGCTTGTCGACAAACGAACGTGCCGACTGCTTGAGGATGATCAACACGCTCTTGGCCGAACCGGCGATTTCCGGTGCGCCACCAGCACCCGGCAGGCGGACTTTCGGCTGATGATAGTCGCCCACCACCGTGGTGTTGATGTTGCCGAAGCGGTCGACCTGGGCAGCGCCGAGGAAACCGACGTCAATACGCCCGCCCTGCAACCAGTAGCGGAAAATCTCCCCGGTCGGGACGACGGTATCGGCGGTTTCCGCCAGCTCACCGTCGCCAATGGACAACGGCAGCACGCTGGGCTTGGCACCGATCGGACCGGACTCGTAGATCAGCACTACATCCGGCGACGAGGTCAGCCGCGCCAGGTTGGCCGCTTTCGACGGCAGGCCGATGCCAACGAAGCATACGGCGTTGTTCTGCAAGCGACGCGCCGCGGCGACGGTCATCATTTCATTGGTGGAGTAAGTCATGATTTCACCTGCGAAGCGGCTGCCAGTCTGGCCTGGAACTCACTGAAATCCTTGGTGCCATGGATGTATTCATCGATCCATGCAGTAAACGTCTCACGATCCCGGGCGATCGGATCCCACGCCTGGTAGAAACGATTGTCACGTTCGGTGTAGCCATGGGCGTAGGACGGATGGGCCCCGCCCGGTACCAGGCACACGGCGCTCAACGCCCAGGTCGGCAGGACACAGGCGTTCATCGGCGCATTCAGGTCGTCGACGATTTCCTCCACGGTGACGATGCAACGCTTGGCGGCCAGGGCGGCTTCTTTCTGCACACCGAGAATGCCCCACAGCAACACATTGCCCTTGCGGTCGGCTTTCTGGGCGTGGATCACCGTGATGTCCGGGCGCACCGAAGGTACGGCGGCCAGGACTTCACCGGTGAAGGGACAGGTCACGCTCTTGATCAACGGGTTGACCTTCGGCAGGTCGGAGCCGGCGTAGGCCCGCAACACCGCGAACGGTAGGCCGGAGGCGCCAGCGACGTAGGCGTTGGCCAGGTCGGCATGGCTGTGTTCCTCGATCTCCAGCGGGTGCGGCCATTGTTTCTCCACTGCATCGCGCAGGCGGTGCAACGACCCGACGCCAGGGTTGCCGCCCCAGGAAAAAATCAACTTGCGAGCACAGCCGGCGCCGATCAACTGGTCGTAGATCAGGTCAGGCGTCATGCGCACCAGGGTCAGGTCTTTCTTGCCCTGACGAATGATTTCATGACCCGCCGCCGTCGGAATCAGATGAGTGAAGCCTTCGAGCGCGACGGTATCGCCGTCGTTGACGAATTGCTTCACCGCGTCGTGCAGCGAAAGGATTTCAGCCATGGGGCAGGCTCCCGTTTTCCAGTAGACCGACATGAAGAAAAAGGCGCGAGGTTAGGCGCCGGAGTGACTGAAGATTAAGCTGCGGGAAAAGGCCGAACAATCCGATAATCGACTGAGTGTTCGTTTATCGAACAGATTGTTGTTTGGCTATCTATTTACTCTCACGTCGAAAACATACAGA
The DNA here is from genome assembly GCF_030687595.1 of Pseudomonas sp. FP2300. Taxonomy (NCBI): domain Bacteria; kingdom Pseudomonadati; phylum Pseudomonadota; class Gammaproteobacteria; order Pseudomonadales; family Pseudomonadaceae; genus Pseudomonas; species Pseudomonas sp. FP2300. Next base: position 1,531,782 of record NZ_CP117440.1, on the reverse strand, counting down.
GACCGTGGCGAGGGAGCTTGCTCCCGCTGGGGCGCGAAGCGACCCTGACTTTAGGGCTGCTACGCAGCCCAGCGGGAGCAAGCTCCCTCGCCACAGGTATGGACTCAGGGTTTCGTGCAGGTGAATAACTCAGGTCGCATCCGCATGGCTGACCATGCCCTTGATCACCACCGCCGTGGTCGCCAGGGCCGCCGGGATCACCAAGGCGGTCAGGACCTGTTCGAAATTCCAGCCCAGGCCCAGCAGGGTCGCGCCCATCCAGGCGCCGAGGATTGCACCGAAACGACCGATACCCAGCATCCACGACACACCGGTGGCACGGCCCTGGGTCGGGTAGAAACGCGCGGCCAGGGATGGCATCGCCGATTGCGCGCCGTTGACACACATGCCCGCCACCAGCACTAGCGTGGCGAGCAAGGTGATGTTGCCCAGGCTCTGCCCCACCGCGTAGGCAAACAGCCCGGCCATCAGATAGAAAAGGCCGATGACCTTGTGCGGATTGAACCGGTCCATCGCCCAGCCCACCCCGACAGCGCTCAACACGCCGCCAAACTGAAACAACGCACCGATAAACGCAGCTTGTTCCATGCTCGCGCCGCTGTCGCGCATCAGGGTCGGCAACCAACTGGTCAACAGGTAGACGATCACCAGGCCCATGAAATAGGTCAGCCACAGCAATAACGTACCGACGCTGTAGGTGCCGGAGAAAATCACCGCCAGCACGTTGCGGGCCTTCACGGTTTTCTGTTCCGGCACACTGAAGCTCGCCGCTTGGGCGACGATGGCCGGATCGATCGGCGCCAAGGTCTTGCGCACTTTGTCGCTGCCGCGATTGCGCACCACCAGGTAACGCGCCGACTCCGGCAGCCACAACAGCAGGACGACCGTCAGGATCAATGGCAGGATCCCGCCGATCAGCAACAGGCTGTGCCAGCCGAACGCCGGGATCAGCTTGGCGGAGATGAACCCGCCGCCGGCCATGCCCAGGTTGAAGCCGCAGAACATGCTGGTCACCAACAGGGATTTCTTGCGCTCCGGGGTGTATTCCGAGAGCAAGGTGGTAGCGTTCGGCATCCCGGCGCCTAATCCCAGGCCAGTGAGGAAGCGCAACACCAACAATTGATCGACGCTGGTGCTGTAGGCCGACGCCAGGCTGAATGCGCCAAACAGCAGGACCGCGCCCACCAATACGACTTTTCGCCCGAAGCGGTCAGCCAATGGCCCGGAACCCAGCGCGCCGAAGACCATGCCGATCAGCGCGGCACTCATCACCGGGCCAAGGCTGGCGCGATCGATCCCCCAATCCTGGGACAGGGCCGGGGCGATGAAACCCATGGCCGCCGTATCGAGGCCGTCGAGGAAGACAATCAGGAAACAGAGAATCACCACCCGCCATTGGTAGCGCGAAATGGGCTGGGCATTGATGAAGGACTGCACATCGAGGCAGGAGCCTACGGAGGTCTGGGGCTGGTTCATTTTATTTTTATTCCACGCAAGAAACGCAGGCGAACGGACAGAGACCGGCGAAACTCGCCGGATGACGCTGCGCGACATTAATGAGGCCAGGCAAAGACCGTCAATTCATCGCCGCTGACTGTGTGCGTTTATCGAACAGCTTAAGTGAACAGCTGCGCGCTCAAGTCGCGACTGGCCCCCAACAGACCGGGCAGGAAGCGTTGTTCCAACTCATTGCGGCTGACCCGTCCGGCGTGGGTACTGACATTCAGTGCCGCTACCACCTGGCCGGAAGCGTCGTAGACCGGCACGGCAATCGAACGCAGGCCCTGCTCCAGTTCCTGGTCAACGATGCACCAGCCCTGCTGCCGTACCTGTTGCAGGCACTCAAGCAACGCTTCGGGGGTGTGCAAGGTCCGGCTGGTCTTGGCTTGCAGGTCGGCGTGGTCGAGGTAGTCACGCAACGATGCATCATCCAGGGCGGCCAGGAGAATCCTGCCCATTGAAGTGCAATAGGCTGGCAGACGCCCGCCAACCGATAGATCGACCGAAATCAGGCGCTGGGTGGTGGCGGACCGGGCGATATAGAGGATGTCGTCGCCTTCGAGCGTCGCCATGTTGCAGGCTTCGTGCAATTGTTCGCTCATGCGGTCCAGGTACGGCTGGGCGGAAACGGCCAGGGGCGTCGAGGACAGATAGGCGTGCCCCAGGGTCAGCACTTTGGGCAGCAGCGAATAGGTGCGCCCGTCCGTGGTGGCGTAGCCAAGCTTGATCAAGGTATGCAGGCAACGCCGGACGGCGGCGCGAGGAATTTCCGTGCGGTGGCTGATCTGGGCGATCGTCAGGTGCCGCTTGCGCTCCTGGAAGGCCTGGACTACGGCCAACCCGCGGGCCAGGGACGTCATGAAGTCGGGATCACCGGTCAGGGCCTGGATCCGTTTGGCCGGCGAGGCGACGATCGGTGGCGCGACTGAAGTGAAGGCATTGCGCAATTGGTCGTTCATGTCTGGTCCTTCCCCGGGAATGACGGCTATTACAAGCGGCTGCCTGACGGATCGACAAGAGCCGGACCGCCAACAGCGTTCGATTATCGAACCAACGACCGATAATCGCAATCCTGTCGCCAGCCGGCGAACTCGCGATAACAAGTTGAGCGACAGTGGCAGCGGTTTGAGGTGAAGAATGCGGGCGATATTGAACTTGTCGCCTTGAACGGTATCAGGATACCGGCACTCGCCAGCATCTTCTGAAACCTCATTGACACAAGTTTGGACATACAAACATCGACTCACACAACAGCAGGCCCTTTAAATTTTTCCCGATAGTGTTATTCAGCTAGACCGCTATAATGCAATTCAGCGACGGTGCGGCCAATCGACCGCTCCCATACGCAGGCGCCGTGGTTTATACCGTGGTGCCCGAAGCATCTTCAAGGATCGCTTCCCCTGTATTGGCAACAACACGAAGCCCTGATGCTACGTCAGCTGTCAGCTCTGGTGCCGTGGCCGTCTGCATGTCTACATGCAGTGCGTATCACCAGATTCAATTTCAATTAATTAGGTAGAACTGTGACGAAAGACGAACTGCGCGCGGAACTTGAGCGCCAGGAACAACGTTACAAGGAAGTTTACGGCGGGGAAATCACCACCTACGCCGCGCAACCTGAACCGGAACGCAAACCCTGGCGTAAGCGCGCCACCGTTCAGGACCAGGCCTTCACCCAGGAACTCCAGAAGATGGAAAAAGAACTCAAAGCCGAAGAGCAGTGACGCTCTGGGCCAGATGTTCTTGTGAAGAGGTCTCCGGTCGCCACCCAGGCTGGAAACCGTAGTGCACGCCCGCCATGAGCGGGCCGCCATCCTTTCCCCGCCCGACGGCTGGGAAGCGTCTATGGCCGACCTTCTTTCAGATATTTCATACAACCGCGTGAGGCGCTCGTCAGCTTGCGACGATCCTGTTCGGGTGCGCTTTGCGCCCCTGAATCAAAGGGTTACGTACCCCGCGGAAAACCTGGCACCAGAGGCTTTCCTACAAATTATTTCGTTGAAGAATGTTACCGATGAGCAGGCAATGCATCGATTGCCAAGGTTTTCTGGCATAATCGCGCCCCCTTACGACCGGGTCAGAAAACCTTCATGATCGATTTATTCAGCGGACTGGATGCTTGGGTGCTTGTGAGCCTCTTGCTCGCCCTGGCTTTTGTCCTCGCCTTCGAGTTCATCAACGGCTTTCATGACACCGCTAACGCGGTTGCCACTGTTATCTACACCAAAGCCATGCCGCCCCATCTGGCGGTGTTCTTTTCCGGTGTGTTCAATTTCCTCGGTGTACTGCTGGGCGGCGTGGGGGTGGCGTACGCCATCGTTCACCTGCTGCCCGTGGAGCTGCTGATCAATGTGAACACCGGACACGGGCTGGCCATGGTGTTTTCGCTGCTCGCAGCGGCCATCACCTGGAACCTGGGCACCTGGTACTTCGGTATCCCGGCGTCCAGCTCCCATACCTTGATCGGCTCGATCCTCGGCGTGGGCCTGGCCAACGCGTTGATCAACGATATCCCGTTGGCCGACGGGGTGAACTGGCAGAAGGCGATCGATATCGGCGCCTCCCTGGTGTTCTCGCCCATGGCCGGCTTCCTGATCGCCGCCCTGGTGCTGATCGGCCTGAAGTGGTGGCGTCCGCTGTCGAAGATGCACAAGACGCCGGAGCAGCGCCGCAAGATCGACGACAAGAAACACCCGCCGTTCTGGAACCGCCTGGTGCTGGTGATCTCGGCCATGGCCGTCAGCTTTGTCCACGGCTCCAACGATGGTCAAAAAGGTATCGGCTTGATCATGCTGGTGCTGATCGGCATCGTGCCTTCGCAGTTCGTCCTCGACCTGAGCAGCACTACCTATCAGATCGAACGGACCCGCGATGCGACCTTGCACCTGAGCCAGTTCTACCAGCGCAACAGCGAATCCCTGGGGGAATTCCTGGCTCTGGGTAAAAGCGTGGAAGGCGATCTGCCGGAGAAATTCCGCTGCAACCCGCAACAGACCGAACCCACCATCGACGCGCTGCTCAGCACCCTCAAAGGTGTGGCGGACTACCATTCGCTGCCGTCTGAAAGCCGTATCGAAGTACGTCGCTACCTGCTCTGCCTGGATGACACGGCGAAGAAGGTCGGCAAGTTGCCTGGCTTGGCCGCCCGTGAAAAAGACGACCTGAACAAGCTGCGCAAGGACCTGACCGGTACCACCGAATACGCCCCGTTCTGGGTGATCCTGGCGGTCGCCCTGGCGCTGGGCCTGGGTACCATGGTCGGCTGGAAGCGTGTGGTGCTCACCATCGGTGAGAAGATCGGCAAACAAGGCATGACCTACGCCCAGGGTATGTCGGCCCAGATCACCACCGCGTGCATGATTGGCATGGCGAACATCTTCAGCCTGCCGGTCTCCACCACTCACGTACTGTCCTCGGGCGTGGCTGGCACCATGGTCGCGAACAAGAGCGGCCTGCAAGGTGGCACCGTGCGCAACATCCTGCTGGCCTGGGTATTGACCCTGCCGGCAACGGTGGCGCTGTCGGCCGGGTTGTTCTGGCTGGCGTCCAAGGCCTTGGGTAGCTGATTCCCGCGGCTTACAAAAAAGGTGCGATCCTTGCGGGTCGCACCTTTTTTTATGCCCAAAACCACCACTTTCCTTGTGGGAGCGGGCTTGCTCGCGAAGGCGTTGGGTCAGCTACCTGTACAGTGGTTGACACACCGTTTTCGCGAGCAAGCCCGCTCCCACAGGAGTTCGGTGTAGGCCTGAAAAATCGCCAAAAAAAAGGGCGACCGAAGTCGCCCAAAATGCCTTGCGTGCTCGTTGTAGCCGGAAAGACCTACGGTTTTTTCCGCTTGTGTGCGTCTTTCCAGATGAATAATCCAAAGCCTGCGAAAAATACGAACATGAGGCCGACCGTCAACACCCCGGCAAACACCACATTATCGAAAAACATGACCGACCTCCTGGTCTTGCCCCTGTTGCGATGGGTTCAAGTTAACCAATCAGGCCTGGATGAAAATTGACCGGGGTCAATAACGCCCGCAACGGGGCGCGAAGGTGGGAAAACAACTGATCTGCATCAATAAATCGAGGGGGGTTCAGCGCTTTTTCGGTTTGTTTTTCGGCTTTTTCTTGGGCTTGCCCAAAGGCATGGCCTGTTCGAAAGCCTGACGGACTTCGTTGAGGCGTTTTTCATTGAGGTCGTGAACGCGCTTGGCGCGCTCGGCACTGAGGTCGATCAGCTTGTCGTCTTGGCTCATGGCGTGTGGGCATCGTGCAGTGAATTGCGGTGTGCCCATGATGCGTGCTGTTGGCGGCGTTGACCAGCCTGTGCGGGAGGGCAAACGCCTGAATCAGATCTGGATATCGACCCACAGGCCCTGGCGGGACTCTTCGTCTATCAGCGGCACCACCGGCACGGTGTTGTCGGCATTGAGTTCGGTACCCGGTACGGCTAGGTGTTCTTCAGGGTCTTGATCGGCCTCGCGGCGGCGCCTTTGGCGCTCCTGCTGGCGACGCTGTTCTTCGCGCAACAGCAGCGCGGCCTCTTCCGGGTCGCGATTTTGCAGGTCGATGGTGCTTTCGTTAGAGCTCTGCTGCACCGGGACCACGGGCGGTATGTCCGGTCGCTGGCGAACCGGATCCTGTTGAGCGGTGATGGGTACGGCGCTCAAAGGGAGCATGGGTGGCAACATAAAGGTCTCCTGTCTTCAGGTTGTCGGCTAGGATAGTGGCAGCTTGAACCGCCGGTCTGAAACTTGTGACCCAGTTGGCATTGCTGCAATCCCCGGGGCGGAGCTTGTTTGATCGCAGGGCAAGCTTAAGTTCCGTGTCGTCGGTAATGAATCAGCGTGCGTAAATCCTTTGGTCTGAAGGTTCCTTCCGTTAAGATAACCGGCTTTTTCAAGGCGGGAGTCAGGCAGCATGGCGCAGCAGTATCAACCGGGGCAACGCTGGATCAGTGACAGCGAAGCCGAGCTGGGTTTAGGCACCGTTCTGGCACAGGACGGCCGCTTGTTGACCGTGCTCTATCCGGCCACTGGCGACACCCGCCAGTACGCGCTACGGAATGCGCCGCTCACCCGTGTACGGTTTTCCCCGGGCGATGTGATCACTCACTTCGAAGGCTGGAAAATGACCGTGCGCGAAGTCGATGATGTCGATGGGCTGCTGGTCTACCACGGCCTCAATGGGCAGAACGAAGTCGTCACCCTGCCGGAAACCCAGCTCTCGAATTTCATCCAGTTCCGCCTGGCCAGCGACCGTCTGTTCGCCGGTCAGATCGACCCACTGGCCTGGTTCTCCCTGCGCTACCACACCCTGGAGCACACCAGTCGCCAGTTGCAGTCTTCGCTCTGGGGCCTGGGCGGCGTACGCGCACAGCCAATCGCCCACCAGTTGCACATTGCCCGTGAAGTGGCCGACCGCATCGCACCACGGGTGTTGCTGGCGGACGAAGTCGGCCTGGGCAAGACCATCGAAGCCGGACTGGTGATCCACCGTCAACTGCTCTCCGGCCGTGCCAATCGCGTACTGATCCTGGTGCCGGAAAACCTCCAGCATCAGTGGCTGGTGGAAATGCGTCGGCGTTTCAACCTGCAAGTCGCGCTGTTCGACGAAGAACGCTTCATCGAAAGCGATGCCAGCAACCCGTTCGAAGACACCCAGTTGGCCCTGGTGGCGCTGGAGTGGCTGGTGGACGACGAGAAGGCCCAGGACGCGCTGTTCGCCGCCGGCTGGGACCTGATGGTGGTCGACGAAGCTCACCATCTGGTTTGGCACGAAGACCAGGTCAGCCCGCAGTACGCCTTGGTCGAACAGCTCGCCGAGACGATCCCGGGCGTGCTGCTGCTGACCGCGACCCCGGAACAACTGGGCCAGGACAGCCACTTCGCCCGCCTGCGCCTGCTGGACCCCAATCGCTTCCATGACCTGAAGGCCTTCCGCGCCGAGAGCGAAAACTATCGCCCGGTGGCCGAAGCCGTGCAGGAATTGCTGGACAAGGGCCGTCTCTCGCCCGAAGCCCACAAGACCATCCACGGCTTCCTGGGCAACGAAGGCGAAGCCTTGCTGACCGCCGTCAATGACGGCGATGTCGAAGCCAGTGCCCGCCTGGTCCGCGAATTGCTGGACCGCCACGGCACCGGCCGCGTGCTGTTCCGCAATACTCGCGCCGCGGTGCAGGGCTTCCCGGAGCGCAAGCTACACGCCTACCCGCTGCCCTGCCCGGACGAATACCTCGAGCTGCCGTTGGGCGATCATGCCGAGCTGTACCCGGAAGTCAGCTTCCAGGCCCAGCCGGACGCCAGCGAAGAAGAGCGCTGGTGGCGTTTCGACCCGCGGGTCGAGTGGCTGATCGACACGCTGAAAATGCTCAAGCGCACTAAAGTGCTGGTGATCTGCGCCCACGCCGAAACCGCCATGGACCTGGAAGACGCCCTGCGCGTGCGTTCCGGCATCCCGGCCACGGTGTTCCACGAAGGCATGAACATCCTGGAGCGCGACCGCGCGGCAGCCTATTTCGCCGACGAAGAATTCGGCGCCCAGGTGCTGATCTGCTCGGAAATCGGCAGTGAAGGCCGTAACTTCCAATTCGCCCATCATTTGGTGCTGTTCGACCTGCCGTCCCACCCGGACTTGCTGGAGCAGCGCATCGGCCGTCTGGACCGGATCGGCCAGAAACACACCATCGAGCTGCATGTGCCGTACCTGGAAACCAGCCCGCAAGCGCGCTTGTTCCAGTGGTATCACGAAGCCCTGAATGCCTTCCTCAACACCTGCCCGACCGGTAACGCCTTGCAGCATCAGTTCGGCCCGCGCCTGCTGCCCTTGCTGGAAGAAGCCGACGATGGCCAGTGGCAAGCGCTGATTGACGAGGCCCGCGCCGAACGCGAGCGCCTGGAGGCTGAGCTGCACACCGGCCGCGACCGTTTGCTGGAGCTCAACTCCGGCGGCGCGGGTGAAGGCGATGCGCTGGTGGAAGCCATTCTCGAGCAGGACGACCAGTTCACCCTGCCGATCTACATGGAAACCCTGTTCGACGCGTTCGGCATCGACAGCGAGGACCACTCGGAAAACGCCCTGATCCTCAAGCCAAGTGAAAAGATGCTCGACGCCAGCTTCCCGCTGGGCGACGACGAAGGCGTGACCATCACCTACGACCGCAACCAGGCGCTGTCTCGCGAAGACATGCAATTCATCACCTGGGAGCATCCGATGGTGCAAGGCGGCATGGACCTGGTGTTGTCCGGCTCCATGGGCAACACCGCCGTGGCGCTGATCAAGAACAAGGCCCTCAAGCCTGGCACCGTGTTGCTGGAATTGCTCTACGTCAGTGAAGTGGTAGCCCCACGCTCACTGCAACTGGGCCGTTACCTGCCACCGGCCGCCCTGCGCTGCCTGCTGGACGCCAACGGCAACGACCTGGCCGCCCGGGTCTCGTTCGAAACCCTGAACGACCAGCTCGAAAGCGTGCCCCGTGCCAGCGCCAACAAGTTCATCCAGGCCCAGCGCGACCAACTGACGCCACGGATCAACGCCGGTGAAGAGAAAATCGCCCCGCGTCATGCCGAACGCGTGGCCGAGGCCCAGCGCCGCCTGGCCGCCGATACCGACGAGGAACTGGCGCGCCTGACCGCCCTGCAAGCGGTCAACCCGACCGTGCGCGACAGCGAACTGGTGGCCCTGCGCCAACAGCGTGAGCAGGGCCTGGCGATGCTTGAGAAGGCCGCGTTGCGCCTGGAGGCGATTCGGGTGTTGGTAGCGGGCTGATTGCCGCAGCAACCCGAAAAAAGGCCCGCAGCGATGCGGGCCTTTTTTTGTGGAACCTGCCATACACAGAACTGTTTAGACCGGAGACATGATCACTGTGGCGAGGGGATTTATCCCCGCTGGGTTGCGCAGCAACCCTCTGCGTTCTAACTGATGATCGTGTTGGTTGATGGATTATGGGGCTGCTGCGCAGCCCAACGGGGATAAATCCCCTCGCCACATATACACGCGCCTCGGTGCCAGCCTCAAGGACTGTAATACCCCACCGCCACCAGGAAATGCCCGACCTTCTTCAGGTACGCGTGCTTGTCCTCGACCTTGCCGGTCACCGGGTTCTTCCAGCGATATTCATACTCCCCCACGTCCTGCTTGCCGATCATGGCCAGGATCGGTTCCCCCACTGGCTTGCCATCGGGGTCCTTGACCTTGGCGAAGTCGGTATTGATCAATCGCAGGTTGGTGCCGTGGCCGACATAGCGCCGGGTATTGAGATCGACGACAAAGACATACAAGTCATCCTGCAGATAACCGCCCTTAAGGGAGTTAACCGCCGTCAGCGTGGCTTTTTCGTTTTTCAGTAAATCGCTCGAAGCCTTGTCGAGCAAGGCCCTGGCCTGCTCGGCAGAGGCCCGTGGCAGGTAGTAGCCGACGGCCAGGATTCGCTCGCCGACGCGTTGGAAATACACATGCTTGCGCTCGACCTTGCCATCCGCCCAGTTCTGCCAACGGTACTCGGCTTGCTGGATGCCACTGGCCTCGGGGGTTTTCAAGGCGTCCTTGAAGGCTTTGCGCAGATCCGGTCCCAACACTTCGGAAACGTCTCGCCCGATCAGCGCCGAGGAAGGCCCGCCGCTGGCGAGCATCACACCCTGGGTGTCCACCACGAAGACGTAGCGATCCTTGTCGACGAATTCCCCTTGACGACTGAAGGCGGCAAGCGCTTTGTCACCGTTGTCATGGTAGTAAGCCAAGGCCTTTTCCAGCAGTGTCCGGGCCGCCTGGCCATCGTCGGGCGGTGCGGCGTGAACCGGTGCCAACCCCAGCACAAGCATTGCGCCCAGCCAGGCCATCCTGTGAAAAAAACCCATACGCATGCCCCTCGTTCTTGTTGGTGTTTCAAGAGCGTAGACGGCGTGGGGTGATGTACGAGTATTCAGGGGATTGCTGGGGGAAATCAGTGGATATGGACATTGACTGAGATGGCGCTATCGCGAGCAAGCTCGCTCCCACACTGGACCGCGTTGGTGGGGGCGAGCTTGCTCGCGATGGCGGTGGCACATTCACCCATGATGCCACTGGCCTGCGCTATCGCAGGCACGCTCACTTTCACTGGCTCACTGAGCCCGAGCGTTGAGCTGCTGCTGCAAATGCTGGATCTGCGCTTGCAAAGTGTTGATGTTACGGGTGACCTGGCCGCGAAAGGCGTCGAACTCGGCGGTGTTGCCACCCTTATCCTGCTGGCTCTTGAGCACGATCACGTCCTGTTCCAGACGGTCGATGGCAGAATTGGAGGTGGCTCTTTTCAGGGCGGTGATGTCGGCGCCGATGCTCTTGAGCTGGGCATCCAGGGCACCGCCCTCGCCCTGGCTTTTCAGGGCGGTAACTTCAGTCGCCAGCGTCTTGACCTGGGCCTGGAGCTCCTTGTTGGCCGCTTGCAGTTGAGTGTTGGTGTTCTGCTGTTCAGAGGCCTGGGCAATGAGCTGGGCCAGTTCCTTGTCCAGGTCGGCGGACGGGCCGAAGGTGGCTTGCTGTTGCTTGTACTGCTCCAGCAGTTTGTTGTCGAATTGCTTGCCCTGATCCTGCAACTTGCTTTCCAACTGCTTGATCTGCAGTTTCAAGGCCTCACTGTCGCTCATCACATTGGACTGACCGGCGACGACCTTGCCGGAAAACTCCTGCAGGCGCCCCGCCGCATCTTCACTGATCCGGGCGAAGCTTTCCTGGGTAGCCACCAATTGCTGCTCCATCATGGAAATCTGCTGGAAGCTCCACCAGGCCAGGAAACCGAACGCACACAGCAGCGCGCCGACCAATGCCCACAGCGGCCCGGTGCTGGGACCCTTGACCTTGGCCGCAGCCACGGGCGCCGGGCGCGCTTGCACGTGGGGCTGGCGGTTGGGCAGGAAATCATCGTCATCGGGAATGTCGGCCCGCATCCGCAGGCTCGGTACATCATCGAAGTCGTCGTTGGCATCGTTACGCATGGGCATGGATTCAACCTTTGAGAAACCGGTGATGGCGTGATGCGGCGAGTATAACCCCCTCGCCCGCCGCACCGATTGACCCCGAACATGACACTCGGTTCATGACGGGCCGATCAGCGGGCATTTTGGACCCTCCACCAAGCGCAAAATTCATCGAGGGCGGTCCACAGGCTGACTTGCGGATCGTAATCCAGATAATGCCGCGCCCGGCTGATGTCCAGGGTGAAACTTTTGTTCATGACCTGCATGCCCAGGCGCGACAGCGTCGGTTCGGGGCGGCCCGGCCACAGCTTGCAGAAACCTTCATTCAAGGCCGCGACACTGTAAGCCAAGCCGTAGGAACGATAACGCCGGACCTGTGGGACTTCCATCTGACGCATCACATAATTGACCGCGTCCCACAGCGGAACCGGTGCCCCGTTGCTGATGTTGTAGGCCTTGCCCAAGGCTGAATCGGTCGCCAGCAGGCTGCTGAGCAACGCTTCATTGAGGTTTTGCACGCTGGTGAAATCCACCCTGTTCAACCCGTTGCCAACAATGGCCAGGCGCCCCTTGCGCTGCATTTTCAACAGGCGCGGGAAAATGCTCATATCACCGGCGCCGGTCACGAAACGCGGGCGCAGGGCCAGCACTTCGAGGCCGAATTCCTGGGCGCCGAAGACCTTCTGCTCGGCCAGGTACTTGGTGGCGGCGTAGGGGTGCTTGAAGCGCTTGGGCACTTGTTCTTCGGTCAGCCCGAGGTGATCACGGCCGTCGAAGTAGATGGACGGCGAGGACAGATGAACCAGGCGGCGAACCTTCTGCTTGAGGCAGGCCTCGACGACATTTTCCGTCACCTGGACATTGCCCTGGTGAAAATCCTGGTAGCGGCCCCAAAGCCCCACGGAGCCGGCGCAATGCACGACGGCCTCGACATCCAGGCACAAATCGCGGGCCAGCAGCGGGTCGCTCAGATCCCCTTGGACAAACTGTGCACCGCGCCGCACCAGGTGCTCCACGCTCTCGGCCCGGCGACCGTTGACCCGTACATCCAGGCCTTGCTCCAGGGCGAAACGCGCAAAGCGCCCGCCGATGAAGCCGCTCGCGCCGGTGACCAGAATTTTCATGAATGCTCCTAAGAAATGCGGTTACGAGCCTCGAGCTACAACCTGCAAATTAATCTGTGCGCTGCTTATTTAGTTGCAGCTTGACGTCTATTGCGGCTCCCAAGGCACCAGCCATTGCCGGGAGGATTGAATCAACTGTTCGGTCAATGAACCGAGCAACTGCCCGCCGTTGCGCCAATAATGCCAGTACAGCGGCACATCGATCGGTTTATCTGCCAACAGCTCCACCAGCTCGCCTCGTTCCAGTTGCCCACGCACTTGCAGCTCCGGCGCCAGCCCCCAGCCGAGGCCGGCCTCGGCAAGACGGATGAATCCTTCGGACGACGGGCACAGATGGTGTTCGAAACCGCCCTCCACCCCCAGGGACGCGAGGTAGCGGTGTTGCAGGAAATCGTCCGGGCCAAACACCAGTGCCGGCGTATGGGCCAACTGATCAGCGCGCGCGCCATCGGGGAAATGCCTGGCTATGAACGCCGGACTGGCCAGGGCCCGATAACGCATGGCCCCCAGCAATACGCTGCGGGCGCCAGCCACAGGACGCTCACTGGCGCAAACACACGCCGCCACTTCGCCAGCGCGCATGCGCTTGAGGCCGACGGTCTGGTCTTCTACCACCAAGTCGAGCAACAGATGATGCCGGGCGCAGAAATCGCCCACAGCCGCTGCCCACCACGTCGCCAGGCTGTCGGCATTCAAGGCGATGCGCAGGCGTTCGGGCAGGCCCTCTTCATCCAGTGCCGGTACCAAACTTTGCAGGTCACGCTCTAACAGACGCACCTGTTGCACATGGTTGAGCAAGCGGCGACCGATCTCGGTCGGCGCAGGCGGCGTGGCACGCACCAGTACGGGCTGGCCGACCCGCGCCTCGAGCAGTTTGATGCGCTGGGAAATCGCCGATTGCGACAGCCCCAGTACCTGGGCGGCCCGCTCGAAACCGGCTTGCTCGACGACCGCCGCCAGGGCGGAAAGCAATTTGTAATCGAACATCAGTTTTCCTAATGAGCAATCAGCAAGATTGGTTTTTCTTATACAGCTTGCCACCGGAGAATGGCCAGCATTCAAGCATCGACGGGGGAGTAAAAATCATGTGGCAAAGCTACGTTAACGGACTGCTGGTGGCACTTGGGCTGATCATGGCCATTGGCGCGCAGAACGCGTTTGTGCTGGCCCAGAGCCTGCGTCGCGAGCATCACTTGCCGGTAGCGGCGCTGTGTATCACCTGCGATGCGTTGCTGGTCGCCGCCGGCGTGTTCGGGCTGGCGACCTTGCTGGCTCAAAGCCCGTTGCTGCTGTCGATCGCTCGCTGGGGCGGCGCGATATTCCTGCTCTGGTACGGCAGCCAGGCGTTGCGTCGGGCCTGCTCGAAACAGAGCCTGCAACAAGGGGAAAAACAGGCCGTGCGCTCGCTACGGGCCGTACTGCTCAGCGCGCTGGCGGTGACGCTGCTCAATCCCCACGTGTACCTCGATACCGTGTTGCTGATCGGCTCCCTCGGTGCCCAGCAAAGTGTCCCCGGTGCCTATGTGGTGGGGGCGGCCAGTGCCTCACTGCTGTGGTTCTTCACCCTGGCCTTCGGTGCCGCGTGGCTGGCACCCTGGCTGGCTCGTCCAAGCACCTGGCGGATTCTCGACCTGCTGGTGGCGGCGATGATGTTTACCGTGGCGGTGCAATTGATCGTCAACGGCTGATTATTCCAAACCGCTCTGGAACCTCTATCCCACACAGTTGTTGCGTGGTTATGCCGCACCCCCGGTGCTATGATCCGACTCCTGCGCCGCAAAGAGTACAAACTCCCCGGCGCTAGTCTGGCCGCCCGTGATCGGCCTTGCGCTCACCGCAACTGACCTGATTAGGAGAATCACCATGGCTTTCGAATTGCCGCCGCTGCCCTATCCACACGACGCACTGGCGCCGCACATCTCCAAAGAAACTCTGGAATTCCACCACGACAAGCACCACAACACCTACGTCGTGAACCTGAACAACCTGGTGCCAGGCACCGAGTTCGAAGGCAAGTCTCTGGAAGAAATCGTCAAGACTTCCTCGGGCGGTATCTTCAACAACGCCGCTCAGGTCTGGAACCACACCTTCTACTGGAACTGCCTGGCGCCAAACGCCGGCGGTCAACCAACCGGCGAACTGGCCGAAGCCATCAACAAGGCCTTCGGTTCGTTCGACAAGTTCAAGGAAGAGTTCAGCAAGACTTCCATCGGCACCTTCGGTTCCGGCTGGGGCTGGCTGGTGAAAAAGGCTGACGGTTCCCTGGCCCTGGCCAGCACCATCGGCGCCGGCAACCCGCTGACCAGCGGCGACACCCCGCTGCTGACTTGCGACGTCTGGGAACACGCCTACTACATCGACTACCGTAACCTTCGTCCGAAATACGTCGAAGCGTTCTGGAACCTGGTCAACTGGAAATTCGTCGCAGAGCAATTCGAAGGCAAAGCCTTCACTGCCTAAGCGTCAATGCCAGACAAAAGAACCCGGCACCGCGCCGGGTTTTTTTCGCCGGGTAAAAATGTCCGCAGGCAAAATACCTCGCGTCTGGAACCCAAGAAAAAATCCCTGGAGGCCTCAAGTTGCGGCCCCTTCCAACCGACACAATGGTCATAGAGCAAACACTCTGGAAAAAACGTACATCGGTCAGGTTTCAAGCGAAAACCCTTGTGTTTGATTGTCCCTTTGACTGCCATCACAGGATTGCCAATACTCATGGCAACTTGACGCTACCCGCACGGAACAAGGAACCACTCTTTGAAGCTGGAACTCAAGAACAGCTTGTCTGTGAAGTTGCTCCGGGTCGTGCTCCTCTCGGCATTGATCGTTGGCATGATCTTGAGCTGCGCCCAGATCGTGTTCGATGCCTATAAAACCAACCAGGCTGTCGCCAGTGACGCCCACCGTATCCTCGATATGTTCCGCGATCCTTCGACCCAGGCCGTCTACAGCCTGGACCGGGAAATGGGCATGCAAGTGATCGAGGGCCTGTTCCAGGACAAAGCCGTGCGCATGGCTTCCATCGGCCATCCCCGCGAAACCATGCTCGCCGAAAAAACCCGGCCCTTGCAGCACTCCGAAAGCCGCTGGCTGACCGACCTGATCCTGGGCAAGGAGCGCACTTACACCACGCAACTGGTAGGACGCGGGCCCTACAGTGAATATTACGGCGACCTGAGCATTACGCTCGACACCGCCACCTACGGCGAGGGTTTCATCGTCAACTCGGTGATCATCTTCATTTCCGGGATGCTGCGGGCCCTGGCCATGGGCCTGGTGTTGTACCTGGTCTATCACTGGCTGCTGACCAAACCGTTGTCGCGGATCATCGAGCACCTGACTGAAATCAACCCGGATCGCCCCAGCGAGCACAAGATCCCGCAGTTGCGAGGCCACGAGCAAAACGAGCTGGGCCTGTGGATCAATACGGCCAACCAATTGCTCGAATCCATCGAGCGCAACACGCACCTGCGCCACGAAGCGGAAAACAGCCTGCTGCGAATGGCCCAGTACGACTTTCTCACCGGCCTGCCCAACCGTCAGCAGCTTCAACAGCAACTGGACAAGATCCTGGTGGATGCCGGGCGCCTGCAACGCCGGGTAGCGGTGCTGTGTGTGGGGCTGGATGATTTCAAGGGTATCAACGAACAGTTCAGCTACCAGACCGGCGACCAGTTGCTGCTGGCCTTGGCCGATCGGCTGCGGGCCCACAGTGGCCGGCTCGGCGCCCTGGCGCGACTGGGGGGCGACCAGTTCGCCCTGGTCCAGGCCGACATCGAACAGCCCTACGAGGCCGCCGAGCTGGCCCAGAGCATCCTCGATGACCTGGAAGCGCCGTTCGTCATCGACGACCAGCAAATCCGCCTGCGGGCCACCATCGGTATCACCCTCTTCCCCGAAGATGGCGACAGCACCGAGAAACTGTTGCAGAAAGCCGAGCAGACCATGACCCTGGCCAAGAGTCGCTCACGCAATCGCTACCAGTTCTACATCGCCAGCGTCGACAGCGAAATGCGCCGCCGGCGTGAACTGGAAAAAGACTTGCGCGAGGCCCTGGCCCGCGAGCAGTTCTCCCTGGTGTACCAGCCACAGATCAGTTACCGCGACCTGCGCGTGGTGGGCACCGAAGCCCTGATCCGCTGGCACCATCCCGAGCACGGCCTGGTGCCGCCGGACCTGTTCATTCCCCTGGCCGAGCAGAACGGCACCATCATCGCCATTGGCGAATGGGTACTGGACCAGGCTTGCAGTCAATTGCGCGAATGGCACGACCAGGGCTTCGTCGACCTGCGCATGGCGGTCAACCTGTCGACGGTGCAACTGCACCACGCCGAATTGCCACGGGTGGTGAACAATCTCCTGCAAATGTACCGGCTGCCGCCGCGCAGCCTGGAGCTGGAAGTCACCGAAACCGGCCTGATGGAAGACATCACCACCGCTGCCCAGCATTTGCTGAGCCTGCGCCGTTCCGGGGCGCTGATTGCCATCGATGACTTCGGGACCGGCTATTCGTCCCTGAGCTACCTCAAGAGCCTGCCGCTGGACAAGATCAAGATCGACAAGAGCTTCGTCCAGGACCTGCTCGACGACGAGGACGACGCTACCATCGTCCGGGCCATCATCCAATTGGGCAAGAGCCTGGGGATGCAGGTCATTGCCGAGGGCGTCGAGACAGTCGAGCAGGAAGCCTACATCATCGCCGAGGGCTGCCACGAAGGTCAGGGGTATTACTACAGCAAACCACTGCCGGCACGGGAATTGGGCGCTTATCTGAAGCAGGCCGAGCGCAGCAAGGTTTCCATCATCTGATTTCCCCCTCCCAGGCGCCTACAGACGCTGCCGAAAGGCAGCGATCCGCATCATTAAATAAGAAATATTTACAACCATAACCCTTTACACATAATGCAAATCTTTCGCATTATGTCGCAGTTTTTGCGCACCCTCGCGCCTGTCCCATCCATCACCGAAGCAGGATGTTCGCCATGATTCGTATGCCCCTGGCTACCGCCAGTCTGCTGGCCATCGCTATTTCCCTCGCCGGTTGCGGCGAAGGCAAAGACAAGGCCGCCGCGCCGCAAGCGCCAACGCCTGCCGCCAGCACCGCGGCACCGGTCGCCCCTGCTGCTGCCGGCAAAGTCGACGAAGCCGCCGCCAAGGCCGTTGTCGCGCACTATGCCGACATCGTCTATGCCGTCTACAGCGATGCCGAATCCACTGCGAAGACCCTGCAAACCGCCGTCGACGCGTTCCTGGCCAAGCCGAACGCCGAGACCCTGAAAGCCGCCAGGGCTGCCTGGGTTGCCGCACGCGTGCCGTACCTGCAAAGCGAAGTGTTCCGCTTCGGCAACACCATCATCGACGACTGGGAAGGCCAGGTGAACGCCTGGCCCCTGGACGAAGGCCTGATCGACTACGTCGACAAGTCCTACGAGCACGCCCTGGGCAACCCGGGCGCCACCGCCAACATCATCGCCAACACTGAAGTCCAGGTGGGCGAAGACAAGGTCGACGTGAAAGACATCACCCCGGAAAAACTCGCCAGCCTCAACGAGCTGGGCGGTTCCGAGGCGAACGTCGCCACCGGCTACCACGCCATCGAATTCCTGCTGTGGGGCCAGGACCTCAACGGCACCGGCCCTGGCGCGGGCAACCGTCCGGCTTCGGACTACCTGCAAGGTGCCGGCGCCACGGGCGGCCACAACGACCGTCGCCGTGCCTACCTCAAGTCCGTGACCCAATTGCTGGTCAGCGACCTGGAAGAAATGGTCGGCAACTGGAAGCCGAACGTGACCGACAACTACCGCGCCACCTTGGAAGCCGAACCAGCCGAAAGCGGCCTGCGCAAGATGCTGTTCGGCATGGGCAGCCTGTCCCTGGGCGAACTGGCGGGCGAGCGCATGAAGGTGTCCCTGGAGGCCAACTCGCCAGAAGACGAGCAGGATTGCTTCAGCGACAACACCCACAACTCGCACTTCTACGATGCCAAGGGCGTGCGCAACGTGTACCTGGGCGAATACACCCGCGTCGACGGTACCAAGATGACCGGTGCCAGCCTTTCGTCCCTGGTGGCCAAGGCCGACCCGGCCGCCGACACCGCGCTTAAGGCCGACCTGGCGGATACCGAGGCCAAGATCCAGGTCATGGTCGATCACGCCAACAAGGGTGAGCACTACGACCAACTGATCGCCGCAGGCAACACTGCCGGCAATCAGATCGTGCGCGACGCCATCGCCGCACTGGTCAAGCAGACCGGTTCGATCGAACAGGCTGCGGGCAAGCTGGGCATC
Source organism: Pseudomonas sp. FP2300 (assembly GCF_030687595.1). Classification (NCBI taxonomy): domain Bacteria; kingdom Pseudomonadati; phylum Pseudomonadota; class Gammaproteobacteria; order Pseudomonadales; family Pseudomonadaceae; genus Pseudomonas; species Pseudomonas sp. FP2300. Next base: position 1,512,934 of record NZ_CP117440.1, on the reverse strand, counting down.
AGCGACCTGAACCCGGACAACGCTGATCACGAGTTCTGATCAACGCGAGAAACAAAACCTGTGGGAGCGAGCCTGCTCGCGATGAGGGCATATCAGTCGACATCACGGTTGGCTGATCCACCGCTATCGCGAGCAGGCTCGCTCCCACAGTTGATTTCAGCTGTTCACAAAAGTGATGCCAGCCACAGACCCTGTGGGAGCGGGCTTGCTCGCGAAGACGTCGGCACAGTCGACATTGATGTAGCCTGACACTCAGCCTTCGCGAGCAAGCCCGCTCCCACAGGAACTTCGTTGTTTGTGGTTCATCGCTGCAATCCAGCAAGCCGCCCTTCGATAAATCGCCGTTCGGGCAGTTGCTGCGTCAGTTCGAGCGCACGTCGGTACGCGGCCCTGGCCTCGTCCACTTGCCCCAACTGCCGACAGAACTCCGCCCGTGCCGAATAGGCCAGGTGATAGTCAGTCAAATCCCCCCTGGCGAGTATCCCGTCAACGAGGCGCAAGCCTGCTTCCGGTCCGTCGCGCTTGGCCAGGGCGGCGGCGCGATTGAGCTCGATTACCGGCGACGGCACAGCCCGCAACAAAACATCATAAAGCCCGACGATCTGCGGCCAGTCGGTCTGCTCCGCCGTCGGCGCTTCGGCATGCACCGCCGCAATCGCCGCTTGCAGGCAGTACGGCCCGAACCGCCGGGTCTTCAGCGCGGTTTCCACCAGCCCACAGCCCTCGGCGATCAACTCGGCGTCCCACAAAGATCGCTCCTGCTCATCCAGCAAGATCAGTTCACCGGTCGACGACGTTCGCGCCGGTCGCCGGGACTCGTGCAGCAACATCAACGCCAGCAACCCCATGACCTCGGCCTCGGGCAGCAACTCCATCAACAAACGCCCAAGGCGGATGGCTTCGCGGGTCAGGTCTTCGCGAGTCAACTCAGCGCCCATCGACGCCGAATAACCTTCGTTGAACACCAGGTAGATCACCCGCAGCACACTGTCCAACCGTTCCGGCAGCTCCGCACGAGACGGCACCTGGTAAGGGATCCCGGCATCGCGGATTTTCGCCTTGGCCCGCACGATGCGTTGGGCTATGGCCGCCGGAGCGGCGAGGAAAGCCCGGGCGATTTGCTCGGTTGTCAGGTCACAGACCTCTCGCAGTGTCAGAGGCACCTGAGCATCAGCTGCCAGGGCCGGGTGGCAACAGGTGAAAATCAGCCGCAGGCGATCGTCTTCCACGTCTTCCTCACTCCACTGGCCCTGCTCCAGCTCTTCGAGCTGGGCGATCAACATCGGCCGGGACGCGGCGAAACGCGCGCGCCTGCGCAAACTGTCGATGGCCTTGAAACGCCCGGCAGAAACCAGCCAGGCCCGCGGATTTTCCGGCACACCGTCGCGCTGCCAGCGCTCGACCGCAATGAAGAAGGCCTCGTGCAAGGCTTCTTCGGCGAGGTCGAAGTCCCCCAGCAGGCGAATCAGTGTCGCCAGGATCCGCCGCGAGTCTTGCCGATAAACCTGCTCGACGCGCGCCTTGACCGTTTCGGCCGACATCAGTCGGGCATGCCTTGGGTAACCAGTGCCTCGAGCCGGTCCAGGCTCTGGCCCCACCCCTCATGGAAGCCCATGGCTTCGTGCGCCTGACGGTCCTCCTCGCTCCAGTGCAGCGCACGGGCGGTGTAATGGGTTTTGCCGTCCACCTCCTCGAGCAGCACCTCTGCGGTCATGAAGGCCTTGCCGGAGGGGATCCAACCGGGCACGAACGCATCGGTGAACACCAGGCGCCGCGGGGCGAGGATTTCCAGGAACACACCCATGGTAGGGTATTCACTGCCGTCGGGCGCACGCATCAGGGTGCGAAACTGGCCGCCGACCCATAGGTCCATTTCGCACTCTGGCGTGGTCATGCCATGGGGTCCCCACCATTGGACCAGCAAGGCCGGCTCGGTCCAGGCGCGGAAAATCTTCTGGCGCGGGGCATCGATCACCCGGCTGATGGATAACGCGTAAGCGGCAGCTGCAAGGTTCATGAATGAAATCCTGTTTGTGCTTGTTGTTCAGGGGTTCAGTTGGCGAACCGGTCGTACTTCGACGCAGCCGACCCGGGCCGCCGGAATATTGCCGGCGACCTGGATAGCTTCGTTGAGGTCCTTGGCATCGATCAGGTAGAAGCCCGCCAGTTGCTCCTTGGTTTCGGCGAACGGACCGTCGGTGATCGACAGCTTGCCGCCGCGCATGCGCACCGTGGTAGCGGTCTGCACCGACTCCAGGGCCTCGGCGGCGAGCATGCGCCCACTGCCTTGGATCGATTCGGCATAGGCCATGCACTCGGCGTCCTCCGGGCTGTCGGGCGAGTTATGCAGCGTGTGTTCGTTGCTATACACCAGGCATAGGTACTTCATGGAAGGCTCCGTGATCGAACTGATCAACTATGAACGGCTGGAAGACACTCGGCGAAAAAACCGACGATCAGGGTTGCAGGTCGAACAGCGCCGTACCGGCCATCGGATCGAACGGCGCGGACCAATGCTCATGGACGATCCGCCATTGCCCGGCTGCACGCTGGTAGCAGGCCGTCACACGCATCCAGCAGGCCTGTTCTTCGCCTTTGTCGTTGGTGCCGCCGCAATAGGCCAGCCAGTGGGCGAAGGCGATGTTCTCAGCCGAGGTGATCTTGACCTGGTGGAAATCGAACTTGTGCGGGCCGGGGCACATTTCCATGCAGGCTTGCCAATGGGCCCGGTAAGCGGCCTTACCCTTGAATTGCAAGGCCTGGATGGCGTCGAACGAGACAATGTTCTCGTCGTAGAGCGCCATGACCTTGTCAACGTCCTTGGCCATGACGGCTTGGCGATAGGTGTCGATCAGGGCCTGGATCTGGGTTTCAGTGGCTTGGGTATTCATGGTGATTCTCCGCAGGTTTTTATTGAAGACACCCTTTGTCGTTTGGAGAAACAGCGAATCGACAACCCAACAAAAATAATTCAAGGAAAAAAATTCGCTAGAATCCAAATCCAATTCTGCCGGCAGACAACGGACGTTTTTGTGACCGTTCAGCTCGTACCCTACGAAGACCTGACCCCGCTTCAACGCGAACAGGTCAGCGCCATCGAAATCCACCCCGAACAGATCAAGTTCGCCGGCGATATCCACGGTGCCCTGCACACGCTGCTGTCCAAGCCCGGCCCCGGGGTCAGGGGCTTTGCACTATTGGCTGAGCAGGTGCCGGTGGCCTTCCTGCTGCTCAAGCGCCCGCCGGTACTGCCCGCCTGGGCCAATGAACACAGCGCCACCCTGCATGCCCTGCAAGTCGACTATCGGGCCCAGGGCAAAGGTTATGGCAAGGCCTGCCTGCAGGCGCTACCCGCCGTGGCGCGAGCCGCCTGGCCGGAAATCCGCGGGCTGGAACTCTCGGTGGACGCCGACAACGACTCGGCCATCGGCCTGTACACCCGGCTGGGCTGGGTCGACAGTGGCGAGGCCTACAGAGGCCGCATCGGTTATGAGCGGCGGATGGGGTTGGTGTTTTGACCAAGGCATGACTCTTCTGTGGCAGCGAGCGCGATAGCGGTGGCACATCCAACCTCAATGCAAGCTGGCCCACCCCAATCGCGAGCAGGCTCGCTCCCACAGGTTTCCCATTGCGCAAAAAGGGTGATATCAGCTCGGCTTGAGCGGGATCCAGATCTCCAGGGTGCCTTGGCCGGTCCTGGGGTTGAAGTCTTCGCTGTAGCGTTCGAATTCCGGTGTGCAGGCCCCTTCGTGGCCGGACTGCGGTAACCACTCGCTCCAGATGTACTGGAAAGTTTGCGGCAGTGTCTTCAACGGGCCCCGATGTTCGAACACGGCGTAGCGCCCGGGCGGGATTTCGATCCAATGGTATTGTTCCGGCAGATCGTCGAGCCGGCTGATTTCCACGCCGGCAATGTATTCGAACCCGCCCTCCTCGTCCGGGTTGCAACACACACCGTAGGTCACTTCATCTTTCTGCCCTGGCACCTTGCCGAGCCAGGGCAGGAACTTTTCCCAAAGCAAAGGGATATCTTGGGCAGTGTCCTGGGTAAAACGAGCACCGAAGCCGGCGATGAGCTGGAAACGTCCCTGTTCAAAGCGTGGTTCGGCTGTGTAATCGCGTTTATGCTTTTCCATGCGGCAACACTCCAGCAAAACTTGAAGTCGGGCTTGGCAGTATAGAAGCCAAACGGTGATTGCCAGGGCCGTTTCGCTTATCAGATGCCAGGCAAGGCGCCGGCGACGGTTTTTCCTACAAACTCGTTGTAGCCAGAAACAATCACATACACCGCAAAATAACAGAAGATCGCAGCGGATGCCCAATAGGAGTAACGCAACAGTTTATCCCCCAACAGTCTGCCGCCCTGGGTCGCTGCCAGGCACAGAGCCGCACACCACAGCAGCCCGGCGCAGAGAAAACCGCTGAGAAACAGCGCCGAACTGAGCAAGGTCCCGCCACCCGAACGAGCGATCAACGTACCACCCACCGCCGCGAACCAGAGAATGGCACTGGGCGATGACATGGCCAGGAAAATCCCGCGAAAAAACTCCTGGCGCGAGGAGTTGCCCTGCACCTCGCCAGCCTCGGCCAGCACTGCGCTGTGATAGATCGCCGAATGGATCATCTTCGCCGCGAAATACAGCAACAGCACCGAGCCACCGAGCCACAACACCCAACGCACCGCTTCGTATTGCAGCAGCACGGTCATGCCGGCCAGGGCCAGGACCGCATAGACCAGGTCGCCCACGCAGGTGCCCAGGCCCAGGGCGAAACCCTGGAAATAGCCGCGCTGCATCGCCAGGGTGATCATCGCGATATTGGCCACGCCAATGTCCAGGCACAGGGAGAGACTCAGCAGGAAACCGCTGGAAAATTCCATCATTCATTCCGTTCGATCGAGGGCGGCGCATTCAACTGCCCGCAGCCGTCATTGATGGCCGCGCGCGAGGTCGACAGTGTCGTCGAAAATAGTTGCGCGCCGCTACTGGACAATTGGCCATCAGCGCCATTATCTTCCGCCACAGGCCACCGCAGTGGCCAACGTCGCTCGGACGGTTCCGGGCGCTCACGTATCTCGAGGCAACAATGGCCGAACAAGGTTCGCCGCGCCGCTTTGCGCGCATCGATCGACTCCCCCCCTATGTATTCAATATCACTGCCGAGCTGAAGATGGCTGCGCGTCGGCGCGGCGAAGACATCATCGACTTGAGCATGGGTAACCCCGACGGCGCCACGCCCCCGCACATCGTGGAAAAGCTGGTCACCGTCGCCCAGCGTGAAGATACCCACGGTTATTCCACCTCCAAAGGCATCCCGCGCCTGCGCCGCGCCATTTCGCGCTGGTACAAGGACCGCTATGAGGTGGACATCGACCCGGAAACCGAAGCCATTGTCACCATCGGCTCCAAGGAGGGCCTGGCCCACCTGATGCTGGCGACCCTGGACCAGGGCGACACGGTACTGGTACCCAACCCCAGCTATCCGATCCACATCTACGGTGCGGTGATCGCCGGCGCCCAGGTGCGTTCAGTGCCGCTGGTGCCGGGCGTGGATTTCTTCGACGAACTGGAACGGGCCATTCGCGGCTCGATTCCCAAGCCGAAAATGATGATCCTGGGTTTTCCGTCCAACCCGACCGCGCAGTGCGTGGAGCTGGACTTTTTCGAACGGGTCATCGCCCTGGCCAAGCAATACGACGTGCTGGTGATCCACGACCTGGCCTACGCCGACATCGTCTATGACGGCTGGAAAGCTCCGTCGATCATGCAGGTGCCTGGCGCGAAAGATATCGCGGTGGAATTCTTCACCCTGTCCAAGAGCTACAACATGGCCGGCTGGCGCATCGGTTTCATGGTGGGCAACCCGGAACTGGTCAGCGCCCTGGCGCGGATCAAGAGCTACCACGACTACGGCACCTTCACGCCGCTGCAAGTGGCCGCCATCGCCGCCCTTGAAGGCGACCAGCAATGTGTGCGCGACATCGCCGAGCAATACCGCCAGCGCCGCAATGTGCTGGTCAAGGGCCTGCATGAACTGGGCTGGATGGTGGAAAACCCCAAGGCGTCGATGTATGTCTGGGCCAAGATCCCCGAGGCTTATGCACATCTGGGTTCACTGGAGTTCGCCAAGAAGCTGTTGGCCGAAGCCAAGGTCTGCGTCTCGCCGGGGGTGGGGTTCGGGGAATATGGGGATGATCACGTGCGCTTTGCGCTGATCGAAAACCAGGACCGGATTCGCCAGGCTGTCCGTGGCATCCGTGGGATGTTCCGGGCGGATGGCTTGATAAACAAACCTGGCGCCTGACACTAAACCAATGTGGGAGCGGGCTTGCTCGCGAAGGCGATGTAACATTCAACATCTCTGTTGACTGATACTGCGCTTTCGCGAGCAAGCCCGCTCCCACAGTTGTTATGCGCTGTTAGTTAGACCACCAGCGACAGCAACAGGATAAAGATCAAGCCCACCACGGACAGGATGGTTTCCATCGCGGTCCAGGTCTTGAAGGTTTCGGCCACGGTCATGTTGAAGTACTGCTTGACCAGCCAGAAGCCCGCATCGTTGACGTGAGACAGGATCAACGAACCGGCACCGGTCGCCAGGACCAGCAGCTCACGGTTCACGCCCGGAATCATCCCCACCACCGGCACCACGATCCCGGCACCGGTAATGGTCGCCACCGTCGCCGAGCCCGTCGCAATACGGATCACCGCTGCCACCAGCCAAGCCAGCAGGATCGGGGAAATCTGCGCACTCACCGCCATGTGACCGATCACATCGCCCACGCCGCTGGTGACCAGCATCTGCTTGAAGCCACCACCGGCACCAATGATCAGGATGATCGCAGCGGTCGGCGCAAGGCTGGCGTCCAGCCATTTGAGCATCTGGCTGGAACCGATGCCTTGTTTGTAGCCGAAGGTGTACAGCGACAGCAACAGCGCCAGCAGCAAGGCCGAGATCGGGTGGCCGATCATGTCCATCCAGGCGCGGAAGAGGTTGCCGTCCGGCAGCGCCACGTCAGCGAAAGTCTTGAGCAGCATCAGGAATACCGGCGACAGCACGGTGATCAGGGTGATGCTGAAGCTTGGCAGCTCGGCGGAGTTCGTCTCGCGAGCCAGTTGGTCCACCAGTTCCTGATTCGGGTGACCGGGGATGTGCTTGGCAATGAACGTACCGAAGATCGGCCCGGCAATGATGGCGGTTGGCAGCGCGACGATCAGGCCATAGAGAATGGTCTTGCCGATGTCGGCGCCAAACACGCCAATCGCCAGCAGCGGCCCCGGGTGCGGTGGCACCAGGCCGTGGACCGCGGAAAGACCGGCCAGCAGCGGGATACCGATCTTGATGATCGACACGCCGGTGCGGCGCGCGACGATGAACACCAGCGGGATCAGCAACACGAAGCCGATTTCGAAGAACAGTGGGATGCCCACCAGAAACGCGGCGAACATCATGGCCCACTGCACCTTGTCCTTGCCGAAGGCGCGGATCAGGGTCTGGGCGATCTGATCGGCCCCGCCCGACTCGGCCATCATTTTGCCGAGCATCGTGCCCAGCGCCAGGATGATGCCGACAAAGCCCAGCACGCCACCGAAGCCGTCCTGGAACGCCTTGATGATGGTGCCGGTCGGCATGCCCGACGTCAGGCCGAGGAACGCGGCAGCGATGGTCAGGGCAATGAACGGGTGGAACTTGAACTTGGTGATGAGGATGATGAGTCCGATCACCGTGACCACTGCATCGAGCAGCAGGAACGTCTCGTGGGACATGCCGAACATGGGAGGTGTCTCCTGATTTGTTGTTGTTATTGAAGCAGTTATTGGTTAGCCGTCGGGGTAGCGCTATCTTTCTGACGCAAACTTTTGAAACTCAGCTGGCAAGCTTCAAACCATGGTCCAACCACCAGACGTAAGCCTGATGCGCCAGTTCATCCACACTGTGGCTGGACGCATCCAGAGCCAGGGTCAGGGGCTCGCCGACAGGGGATTGAAGGGTGGCAAACTGGCTGTCGATCAGGGTCGACGGCATGAAATGGCCGGGACGATGGGAAACGCGATCGGCGGCCACTTCGGGGGTCAATTCAAGGAATACGAAGCCCAGGCCTGGCAAAGCGCTGCGCAGACGCTCGCGATAACTGTGCTTGAGGGCCGAGCAGGTCAGCACCGGGCGCTCGCCCAAGGCATCGACACGGCGCAACTCGTCGCAGAGGCTGTCGAGCCAGCCGGCACGGTCGTCGTCGTTCAAGGGGATACCGGCGCTCATCTTCTGGATGTTGGCCGCGGGGTGGAACGTGTCGCCTTCGATGGCGGTGGCGCCGCTCAACTGGCACAGGGCCTGGCTGACGCAGGTTTTGCCGCAACCGGCAACGCCCATGATGACCAGGGCGGAGATGGGATTATTCATGTAACACCTCAGCGCGCAGACAGCGCTACCTTTGCCAGTTATGACACCGCAGCAAAAGCAGAAGTTGCCGACGCCTTCTTGTCATTTTTGTGGTTGCAGCATGTTCGTTCACGACGCCAACGGACGGGGCTCAGGCAAACCCCACTCACGCATTTGCAGACGCGTCGAGACAGCGCTACCTTAGTGCCTTGATTTTTGTTTGGCAAGCCGCCCTGATGACCGCCCCTAAAAACGATAAGAATACACGCACCACTGGTCGCCCTACGCTCAACGAAGTCGCACGCCTGGCCGGTGTCAGCCCGATCACCGCCTCCCGTGCCCTGCGTGGCGTCAGCACCGTCGCCACTGAGCTGGTGGAAAAAGTCCGCCAGGCCGCCGTGGAGCTCAACTACGTCGTCAACCCCGCCGCCCGAGCCCTGGCTTCGGCCCAGAGCCATTCGGTGGTGGTGCTGGTGCCGTCGTTGTCCAACCTGTTGTTCATCGACACCCTGGAAGCCATTCATCGGGTGCTGCGACCCAAGGGCTTCGAAGTGGTGATCGGCAATTACCACTATTCCCGGGACGAAGAAGAAGACCTGCTGCGCAACTACATGGCCTATCAGCCGCGTGGTTTGCTGTTGACCGGTTTCGACCGCACCGAAAGCGCCCGACGCATGATCGAGGCCAGCAATATCCCGTGCGTGTACATGATGGAGCTGGATCCTGGCGCGGGGCTCAACTGCGTCGGTTTTTCCCAGCTCAAGGCCGGCGAAACGGCGGCCGAGCACTTGATTTCCAAAGGGCGCAAGCGCCTGGCCTACATCGGCGCGCAACTGGATCAGCGCACCCTGCTGCGCGGCGAAGGCTTTCGTCGCGCCCTGCAGAGCGCCGGGTTGTATGACCCGGACCTGGAAGTGCTGACGCCGCGCCCGTCCTCGGTGGGCCTGGGCGGCGAGCTGTTCCTGCAACTGCTGGCCAGTCATCCGGACGTCGATGCGATCTTCTTCGGCAACGACGACCTGGCCCACGGCGCCTTGTTCGAGGCACTTCGCTGCGGCATCAAGATTCCCGAGCAGGTCTCGGTCCTGGGTTTCAACGACCTGCCCGCCTCGGCCCACATGGTGCCGCGCCTGAGCAGCATCAGCACCCCACGGGAAGCCATCGGCCGCCGCGCCGCCGAACAAATGCTGACGTTGATGGCTGGCAACCGCATCACGCAGCCGGTGGTGGACATGGGCTTTGAGCTCAAGGTCCGCGAAAGCACCTGATACCCACAAACGCGGTCGATCCATGCCGTCCGCCGGCAAGGGTTGGCCGCCCCGCCCGCCGACCGCCTGCGCACAACCCATGACACAGAGGCCTTGCGGCGACGGCACGGGAATTGCTCCTGCCCATCGCTCAGCCATTACCCACAGGTGTTCATCATGTTGGTCAGTGCAAAACAGCAAGCGATGGTCTTGCCGCTCAAACGCCCGGGCGAAGACCCTACCGCCGAAGCCGCCAGCGGCCTGCAAAGCGCCGCGTTGCAGGCGTTGCGCGATAACGTCCAGGCCCAGGCGAGCCAGGGCAGTGCCCAGGTCCAGGACTCCTTCACCCGACAAGCCACGCAACAGGTCAACGCAGCCACCGCCATCAGCGACAAGGTGGACGAGGCCTTCGCCAAGACCCGCGTACAATTGCAGACCGTGGCTTCGCCAACGGCCGAAGAAACCAAGGCGCTTGGCGGCTCCGCGACAGCTGCATTCAAGGACTACATGAGCAAGACGCCCGAAGAGCGCCTGCGCGACAGCATCCTGGAAGAAATGGGCATTACCGAGGAAGAGTTCGAGGCAATGCCGCCCGAGAAGCAGATGGCGGTCAGCCAGGAAATTGCCCAGCGTATGCAGGACAAGTCGGCGATGGCGCAAGTGGAAAAGGCCCAGGAAAGCCGCACCGACGACAAAATCTCGGCCACGGACATGTTTCTGGCTTCGCTTTGAGCCTCGACGCATTGCATAGCGTTTGAGCTGGGGTTAGCGCCCCAGCTCATCCTGAGGTCAATCAAGACGGTAGCGGTTCAATGACCGAACAGGTTCACCTTCTTGGTTTTTTTGTCGGCGCGTTTTTCATCGGCGGTCTTCGCCGGTTTTTTCTTTGCCGCTTTTTTTGAATCCATGCCTTTGGCCATGATACGTACTCCAGTCATACGGGATGTGAAGTCAGGTATACACCTATCGCCGCACTCGCGTTCTTTTATAATCGCCCTCCCCTTATCGCCCTCGACCCTGCCATGTCCGAAATCCACTACACACAGCTCCAAGAGCCGCTGTGGCCGCTGATGAACAAGTTTTACCGCACCCACCAATCCTCAATGAAAGCGGTTCGGGAAGCGCAGCTATGGGTGGCGCGGCGGGATGAAATCGTCGCCGCACTGTGCTTGCGACCGGTGTCGGGCGGGCATTGGTTGACGGGGTTGTTGGTCGACCCGGCGTATCGCGAACAAGGGATTGCGGCGCGGTTGATCGCTGAAGCGGTGAAGGGTGTCGAAGGACCGGTGTGGCTGTTCTGCCACCCGGATTTGCGCGGCTTTTATGAGCGACGTGGTTTCAGCTTCGACCCTGAACTGCCCTATGCGATGGCTGAGCGTCTGAGCCGGTATGCGCGCAGCAAGCCGATGATTGCGATGGGGCTTGAGTCAAAAGTACTCTTCTGAAATTCAATACAATCCATTGTGGGAGCGAGCCTGCTCGCGATTCCGGTTTAACATCCAGCAGATGAGCTGACAGGTACACCGCTATCGCGAGCAGGCTCGCTCCCACAGGGGATGTGTTTGGTGATTTCGTCAGTCGTCCGCAGTCGGATCCAGGTCGGGAAACATCACCTCGGTAAACCCGAACTTGCTGAAGTCCGTAATCCGCGAGGGGTACAAGCGCCCGATCAGGTGATCGCACTCATGCTGCACCACGCGCGCATGAAAACCTGAAGCGGTGCGCACGATCGGCTCGCCCTTCGGATCAAAACCTTCGTAGCGAATGTGCTGGTAGCGATCCACCGCCCCACGCAAGCCAGGCACCGAAAGGCAGCCTTCGAAGCCCTCCTCCATCAGTGGACTCAGCGGGGTAATCAACGGATTGATCAGGATGGTCTGTGGCACTGCCTCGGCGTCGGGGTAACGCTCGCTGTGCTCGAAGCCGAAGATCACCAGTTGCAGGTCGACGCCGATCTGCGGCGCCGCCAGGCCGACACCGCCAACGCTTTCCATGGTCTGGAACATATCGTCGATCAATTGCCACAACTCTGGGCTGTCGAACATTTCGACAGGCACCGGCGGGGCGATGCGCAGTAGGCGTTCGTCGCCCATTTTCAGGATTTCACGGATCATGGTCGGGCTTCGTCAGGATGGGTGAGAGGAATGGAATGGTCGCGGCCCAGGCCCGACACATGCTGTTTTTCGTGCTCGCCCGCGCTCTTTTCGCCCGGGTTCTTGCCCTCGCTAGACATGTGTTCGATCACCGCATTCATCTCCGCGCCAAGCAACAGCACCGCCGCAGAAATATAGAAATACAGCAACAACACGATGATCGCGCCGATGCTGCCGTACATGGCGTTGTAGTTGGCAAAGGTCTTGACGTAAAACGCGAAGCCCAGGGAAGCGATGATCCACACCACCACCGCCAGCACCGACCCCGGCGTGATGAAGCGAAACTCCTGCTTGACGTCGGGCATCACGTAATAGATCAGGGCCACGGCCACCATCAGCAAGATCACGATCACCGGCCAGCGCACGATGGTCCAGAGCGTGACGATGAACTCCTCCAGGCCGACCTGGGCCGCGATCCAGCCCATCACTTGCGGCCCGAGCACCATCAGCGCCGCAGCCGCCAGCAGCATGCCGGCGATGCCGACCGTGTAGAAGATCGATAGCGGAAAGCGTTTCCAGGCCGGGCGGCCTTCCACCACATCGTAGGCGGCGTTCATCGCGCTCATCATCAGCCGCACGCCCGCCGAGGCGGTCCACAGGGCAATGACGATACCCACCGACAACAACCCGCCCTTGGATTGCTGGAGCTGGTCGATCACCGGGTTGACCTGCTCCAGGGCCTGGGGTGGCAGCACCAGCTCCGATTGCAGGCGCAGCCAGGAGAAGAAGTCCGGCAGGTGCAGGAAGCCGATCAACGCGATCAAAAAGAGAATGAACGGAAACAGCGAGAACAGCATCTGGTACGCCAATGCCGAGGCGTAGGTCGACATCTCGTCGTCGAGAAACTCGGTCACGGTACGCATCATCACACGATGCAAGGGCAAGCCTTTCAAGGCCGGGAACATCATGTGCGTCTCCTTTCGCCGCAAAAAAGGAAGGTCGCCTGGCGACTCACGGGTTTGCTATCCAAGACAAAAGTAACCTGTTTGGCGACTTTGGAACAATTTCCCCGGTGCAAGTTCGAGCCGACATGAAAACGGCCACCCGCAGATGGCCGTTTCAATCGATTTTTCAACAGGCCGGTTATGCCTCGTCAACGCCTTTCTTGACTGCATCCTTGGCCTTGCCCACGGTTTGCTGGGCTTCACCTTTTTTCTCCTGGACCACGCCCTCGGCGCGCATGCGGTCATTGTCGGTGGCCTTGCCGACGCCTTGCTTGATGTTGCCGACGGCTTCGTTGGCAACGCCCTTCACTTTATCGCTCGTGCTACCCATGATGTTTCTCCTGTGAACAACTGTACGAAAAGTCATTACATAAGGGTTGACCGAGGCCGTTTGCGGGGAGTTTCATTTTTTCAGCAGCGCATTTCATCGTCAGATGCAGGTTGCGCTTTATGTTTGCCGATCCACCCCCGAGAATGCCCCACGTATTCAGGCTGCGCCCTGAAGCTCCAATCTCGTAGGAACGTTATGAAACTCGATAAAAAGCAGGCCATCGCCCGCAGAAACCAGGAACTGGGCGGCGCCGTACTGGGCGTCAATAACTGCCACTTCAGCGAATTGAACCGCAATCGCAACATCTTCTGGTTCGATATCCCGGTGGCGCGCCTGGCCATCGGTCAATACGAATGGATTCATCTGTTGCTACACACGCCAGCCACCGATGAGCTGCTGCACCTGAAGGTGCCGACCGTGTTCCTGCGCGAGAAGATGGAAGGCCTGGAAGTGCGCAACCAGGGCAAGCGCAAGGCAGCCCTGAGCCTGGAACTGAGTGCCGACAAGGATTCCTACCTGCAAGACATGCGGCCCGGTGGCACCAACCTGGATTTTGCGCAGTTCCGGTTGTAGCGGGTAGCGGCGCAGGGGCTTAATCCCCTCCTCACAGGTTTTGTGCTTTGCAAGAAAAATCCGATACCTGACCAGGTGTCGGATTTTTTTATGCGTCTCGCTTGGGCACTGGAACTGCCCAACACCCTCGAACAGGCCCTTGAACAACCCTGCACCAGCAACGCGGTTCCCGCGCTGCGGCTCGTTCATTTCTCATCGTTGCGTCTGATACCAAACTGATACCGAGCTGATACCGCCGTGGCCTGTCGCCATGAGCGTCGTCGCCTCATATTGGCTCCACCCGATAAGGCCAAGACAAGGCATACATCTATCAATCCATTATTGGGCAGGAGCAAACCATGAATAACAAAATGGATATACCAGGCGTCCTCCAAGCCGCGGATTACAACAAGCTCAACGGCGATCTCGGCTATGGTCGAAACCGCCTCAGCGCAGCCCGGGCACCGGATGAACGCGTATTTGACCCGACCTCCGGCGCCGGCATCAAACGGCACACGGATACCCGACGCGAAGATTACTCATCGTTCTTCCAATCGATTCTGGACTATCGCCACACAACAAAGGCCGAATTCAATTCGAGTGCCAGCTACGGTGAATTTTCCGCCGAATTTCACCTCAACTTTGAAAAGAAATATACCTCTCACCAAGACAATACGGCCGCCGTGCGGACCCTGCGCCTCATCTTCGGCGGCGCGAAACTCGATGCGGTCTCGGACGCGGCGCTCTCGCCCAGGTTCAGCGAAGAAGTCGCCCGCCTGCCGACGGCGTTCACCCCCCAGGACGCGCATGAGTTCTATCGGTTCTTCGACCTGTTCGGGACCGACGTGGTGACCTCGATCACCCTGGGCGGCAATCTGTACTTCCAGGCCCTGGTGCAGAAATCCAAAGTGACGGAACTCGAAAAGATCAAGGTCGAACTGGAGGCCGAGTACGGCATCTTCTTCACGGCCGACGGTTCGATCGACGATACGGTCGAGCGCAAGCAATACATGGAGAGCCGCGACGCCTCGGTCACCACTGAGGGCGGCGACAACGACATCTTCTCCGACGTCATCTTCACCAAGCCGAAAAAGTATGACGGCAAGACGAACCAATGGATCGCTTCGGTGGGGAAAAAACCGGTAGTCGTCGGGCGAGAATTCAAGCCTGTCTACGCCTTCATTGCCGACAAGCAGCGGCGCATCGCGGCACAGACGGCCTTGGAACACTATAGGGGCCGCTCGCTGAGCGTCCATTCGACCTGGCGCTACAGCAGCCTCGACGTCGGCAACGTGACACGGCAAGCGCTTGCGAGCGGAGCCGTCGGCACGCCCGGGATCAAGGTGCGGGTGGTTGATCGCAAGACATTGCAGGGCCGGGAAGAGCATTTCGCAGCCCCCGCCATCGGTAGCGCCGTGTCCGACATCAACCAGTTCTGGAATACGTTCAAGTCCGGTGTCGAGTCCATGGGACTTGAGCACGCCATCGTACTGCTGGCGACGCAATTCTGGCCGCGGGAAAGCCGCTATAGCCCGCCGGATCACATCATCGCGTTCCTGAAGAATAAATGCGGCGGCTCGGAGGCGACACTGCATCGCTGGCGCGACGATTCCCTTCGCTGCGTGCCATGCCCCTATGCCGGAGCCAGCTATGGGCTGATCGGCTACGGCAACGGCACATCCCATGACAAAGGTGGGGATGTCTACGTGATCGGCTTCGGCGATCCGGAACGAACACTGCGCACGGAGCTGGAGATTGACGCCGACCTCTATACCACTGAAGACGGTACGGCGAAGTTCACTTGCAACGACATCTTCAAGGGGCAAGCCATCCCCTTCGTGAAGTTCCGCAGCCACCATTGGAACACCTGGCAGATCGCCGTCGACCCCCATGTCCCGGAGCGCATCACATTGGAAGACGATAGCGCGGGCGATGGCGCCAAGGCGCTGTGGTACGCGCAGCCGGCGGGGCCAAAATACGGCATGCACCCCTTCTATCTGATCAACGCCCAGACCTGCGGGGTTCTGCAATGGGACAGTGGCGGCGCGGCCCAGGAGAAGGAAGCCGTGTTGCGCCCCTTCGTGCCCAATCTCGATATCAACCTGTGGGACCTGCGCTACCCCTACATTTTGTGCCTGTCTTACCAGCCGAATTGGGACCTGCGCGCCTTTGGAGATCGGCGCGTGAAAGTGGCGTCTTACCGTGGCCAGGACACGGAAATGCGCTGGTCGCCAAGTAACGTCAGTCGTGTGCTCTGACCCCTATCTGAAACTCTATCTGAAAGGAGTATTGAAATGCCTAAGGGATACCAGTCGTTTCTGCAGAAATCGACCCGCACTACCTACTGCAGCAAAGAGAAATATGCCAATCACGACCTCTCTGCAGTATGGGTCGCCGCTGCATTGAAGCACTTTAAAATCGAGGCCTCGGACACCAAGGACTATAAATTCCCTCTCGACAGCCAGCCGGCCCGAGCCAAGATCTGGCCAGCCTGAACGCAAGTGTTCCAGGTGCCGTGAAGGAGGGAGCTGACCCGCCACTTCGTTCACCGGCGGGAATGTAAAAAACCCGGTTCTTGGCGGCAATGCCAGTCAGTCAAGTTGACTGGCATTGCCGCCAAGAACCGGGCTTTTCATTGGCAACGGTCTTACTTCTTCAGCCCCAGCTTCCTGAGCTCTTCGTCACGCAATTCGCGCCGCAGGATCTTGCCCACGTTGGTGGTCGGCAACGCGTCGCGGAACTCCACGGCCTTGGGCACCTTGTAGCCGGTGACGTTGGCGCGCATGTGTTCCATCACCTGCTCCTTGGTCAACGTGACACCCGGCCGTGCGACGATGAAGATCTTGATCGCCTCGCCGGACTTCTCGTCCGGGATGCCGATGGCCGCGCATTGCAGCACGCCCGGCAGGGTTGCCAACACATCTTCCAGCTCATTGGGGTACACGTTGAAGCCGGAGATCAGGATCATGTCTTTCTTGCGATCGACGATGCGCATGTAGCCGTCTGGCTGGATCACCGCGATATCGCCGGTCTTGAGCCAGCCTTCGCTGTCGAGGATCTCGTCGGTGGCTTCCTGGCGCTGCCAGTAGCCCTTCATGACCTGCGGACCTTTCACACACAATTCGCCGATTTCGCCCAATGGCTGTTCGACGCCCGCGTCATTGATCACCTTGCACAGCGTCGACGGCACCGGAATGCCGATGGTGCCGACCTGGATGTTCTGGATCGGGTTGACGGTAGCCACCGGGCTGGTTTCGGTCATGCCATAGCCTTCGCAGATCGGGCAGCCGGTCACCGCTTTCCAACGTTCAGCCGCTGCCAGTTGCAGGGCCATACCGCCGGACAGGGTGACTTTCAGTGCCGAGAAGTCCAGCTTGCGGAAGGCTTCGTTGTTGCACAGGGCGACGAACAGCGTATTGAGGCCGACGAAACCGCTGAACTTCCACTTCGACAACTCCTTGACCATCGCCGAAAGGTCGCGCGGGTTGCTGATCAGGATGTTGTGGTTGCCGATCAGCATCATCGCCATGCAATGAAAGGTGAAGGCATAGATGTGGTACAGCGGCAGCGGCGTGATCAGCACTTCGCAACCTTCATTGAGGTTGGAGCCCATCAGCGCCTTGCACTGCAACATGTTCGCCACCAGGTTGCGGTGGCTGAGCATCGCGCCCTTGGCCACGCCGGTGGTGCCGCCGGTGTATTGCAGCACAGCCACATCGTCGCTGGTGGGGTTGGCTTCGTTCACGGGTTGGCCATGACCTTTGCTCAGCACGTCGTTGAACTTGACGGCCTTGGGCAAGTGGTAGGCCGGGACCATCTTCTTGACGTACTTGATCACGCTGTTGATCAACAGGCGCTTGAGCGGCGGCAGCAGGTCGGCGACTTCGGTGACGATGACGTGCTTGACGCCCGTCTTGGGCACCACAGTCTCGGCCAGGTGCGCCATGTTCGCCAGGCACACCAGCGCCTTGGCCCCGGAGTCGTTGAACTGGTGTTCCATTTCCCGCGCGGTGTACAGCGGGTTGGTATTGACCACGATCAGCCCGGCGCGAATAGCACCGAACACGGCCACCGGATACTGGAGAACGTTGGGCAGTTGCACAGCGATTCGATCGCCCGGCTGTAAATCGGTATGCTGTTGCAGGTATGCGGCAAAGGCCCCGGACAACTCGTAGAGTTCACCGTAGGTGATCGTCTTGCCGAGGTTGCTGAATGCCGGCTTGTCGGCAAAGCGTTGGCAGGACTGCTTCAACACCGCCTGAATATTCGGATACTCATCTGGATTGATGTCGGCAGCAATCCCAGCTGGGTACTTATCCTTCCAAAAGTCTTCGATCATGGAAGCCCACTCCTCAGCAACGCGAATTCTCACCGCATTTGATGCGATTATTATTGGTGTGTTTATTGGTGAATCTGGCTTGAATCAAGGCCGAGAAGTCACAAAAGCGCGCCGAGAGTAGCAGCTTTGCCAAGGGTCGCCTAGAGCCAAAAGTGGGCCTAACGGTCATAAACATGACTCAAGAATGTGCAATGGTCACTTTTAGAGTAAAAATTCCAAAACTCACTAAATCGCTCTGAATACACAAACAGCTGTGGGAGCGAGCCTGCTCGCGATTGCGGTGTACCAGTCAACATCTCTGTCACTGATATACCGCAATCGCGAGCAGGCTCGCTCCCACAGGGTCTTCTACGGGACCTCTCTGGCGTCAGGCGATATCCCGCAACTCCCGCCGCAGAATCTTGCCCACCGGCGTCATCGGCAGCGACTCTCGCAACACGATGTGCTTGGGAATCTTGTAGCCGGTGAAATTCTCCTTGCAGTAGGCCTTGAGCTCTTCAAGGCTGACCCCGCTTTCGCGCGCCACCACGAACAGTTTCACTGCCTCCCCCGAACGCTCGTCCGGCACACCGATCACCGCACAGTTGGCCACCTTGGGGTGGGCCATCACCACGTCTTCGATCTCGTTGGGGTACACATTGAAACCCGAGACGATGATCATGTCCTTCTTGCGGTCGACGATGCGCACGAAACCGTCCGGGTCGATCACCGCGATATCGCCTGACTTGAACCAGCCCTCACTGTCCAGCACTTCGGCCGTGGCCTCGGGCTTGTTCCAGTAGCCTTTCATGATCTGCGGGCCCTTGATACACAGCTCGCCGCGCTCGCCCAGGGGCTGTTCGACACCTGCGTCGTCGATCACTTTCATCAGCGTGCCTGGCACCGGCATTCCCACGGTACCTAGCCGGGACTTGCCGCCATAGGGATTGGCACAGGCTACCGGCGAGGTTTCGGTCAGGCCATAACCTTCGGTAATGCCGCAACCGGTGATCTGCTCCCAGCGTTCGGCGGTGGCCTTGATCAGCGCAGTGCCGCCAGAGTTGGTGACCTTGAGGTGGGAAAAATCCAGGGTTTTGAAATCCGGATGATCCATCAGCGCCACGAACAGCGTGTTGAGCCCCAGCAGCAACGAGAAACGCCAGTTCTTCAGTTCCTTGATGAAGCCGCCGATGTCCCGCGGATTGGTGATCAGCACGTTGTGGTTGCCGGTCACCATCATGCACATGCAGTTCGCCGTGAACGCATAGATATGATAAAGCGGCAGCGGCGCGATCATGACTTCCTGGCCTTCGCGCAGCAGTGGATGACCGTCATCGCCGAGCTGCCCCAGGCAAGCCCGCGCCTGTTGCATGTTGGCCACCAGGTTGCCGTGGGTCAGCATCGCGCCCTTGGCCAACCCGGTGGTGCCGCCGGTGTATTGCAGCACTGCAATATCATCAAGACCGACTTTCAGTGGCTTGATGCCCTGGCCGCGTCCCAGGCGCAAGGCGCTCTTGAAGGAAATGGCCTGAGGCAGCGAATAGGCCGGGACCATTTTCTTGACCTTGCTCACCATCGTGTTGACCAACCAGCCCTTGGCGCCGGGCATCAGGTCGCCCATCTTCGCTTCGATCAGGTACTGCAGGTCCGTATCGGGCAGCACCTCCTGGACCTTCTGCCCGAACATGTTCAGGTACACCAGCGCGCGAGCACCGGAGTCCTTGAACTGATGACGCATTTCCCGCGCGGTGTACAGCGGGTTGGTATTGACCACGATCAGCCCGGCGCGCAAGGCACCGAACACGGCGATCGGGTATTGCAGGATGTTGGGCATCTGTACCGCGATACGATCGCCCGGTGCCAGGTCGGTATGGGCTTGCAGGTAACCGGCGAAGGCCGCGCTGTAGCGTTCGAGCTCGGCATACGTGAGGGTTACCCCCATGTTGCTGAACGCCGGACGGTCGGCGAATTTCTTGCAGGAACGCTCGAACACCTCGACCACCGACTTGTAGCCCCCAAGGTCAACATCCAGGGGCACGCCGGCCGGGCGTTTGTCATTCCAGAAATCAGGCTGCATTGTTTTTGTCCTCTTTACCTGAGCGTATCCGGGCCGCTTCTGTGTCGCTTGCAGAGGCGGAGCTCTTGGGACACTAGCAGCTATGGCCAATCAGGCAAATATGGCGACCTGCGTCATAGATTGTGTGAATCTTCCTGCCTCGGTTCAGACGAGACGCAACGGATGCGCTATACAATGCTGCGACGCTGCGTCTGACCTTGTGCAAAGGAATCGCCATGATCCACCAAACGTTCTGGCTGACAGCAACCGACCATAGCCGCCTGTTCGTCAACCAGTGGTTGCCCGACACCGCCCCATTGGCGGTGATCATGCTGACCCACGGCATGGCCGAACACAGCGGTCGCTACGCACGCCTGGCCCAGGCGCTGTGCGACGCCGGCTACGGCGTCTGCGCCATGGATCTGCGCGGCCACGGCAAGACCGGCGAGCAAGCGACTCTCGGCCATTTTGCCGACGAGGACGGCTGGGCCAAGGTCGTGGGCGACCTGGCCAGCCTCAACCACCATATCGTCCAGCAATACCCCGATACCCCCATCCTGCTGCTGGGCCACAGCATGGGCAGCTACATCGCCCAGGGTTACCTGTTACATCACAGCGCCAGCCTGCACGGGGCGATCCTCAGCGGCTCGAACTTTCAGCCGGTGGCGCTTTACCGCAGCGCTCGCCTGATCGCCCGCTTCGAACGCTGCCGCCAGGGTGCCACGGGGCGCAGTGCCCTGATCGAGTGGCTGTCGTTCGGCAGTTTCAACAAGAAATTCAAACCCACGCGTACCCCCTTCGACTGGCTCAGTCGCGATCCGGCCGAAGTCGACAAGTATGTCCACGATCCGCTGTGCGGCTTTCGCTGCACCAATCAACTGTGGGTCGATCTGCTCGGCGGGTTGCAGCAAATCAGCAAAGCGTCCAATCTCGCCCAGATCGATCCGGGCCTGCCCCTGCTGGTGATCGGTGGCGAATGTGATCCGGTGAGCGAAGGCAAGCGTCTGAAGGATCTGGCTGACGCTCTGCGTGACGCCGGCAGCCAGCACCTGCAATTGACGATTTACCCGCAGGCCCGGCACGAATTGTTCAATGAAACCAACCGCGATGAAGTGACCGCCGATGTGCTGGCCTGGATAGCCCAGGCCCTGAGCCACAAACGGCCGCCACGCAGCGAGTAGGCTTGCAGCATTTTTCCTTTACTCTGTCACAGGATCTGAAACAGATGACCCAGGTTACCAACACCCCTTACGAAGCCCTCGAAATCGGCCAGACCGCCAGCTACAGCAAGACCGTCGAAGAGCGTGACATCCAACTGTTCGCGGCGATGTCGGGCGATCACAACCCGGTGCACCTGGACGCCGAGTTCGCCGCAGCGAGCATGTTCAAGGAGCGCATCGCCCATGGCATGTTCAGCGGTGCGCTGATCAGCGCGGCGGTGGCCTGCGAGTTGCCTGGGCCGGGCACCATCTATATCGGCCAGCAAATGAGCTTCCAGAAACCGGTAAAGATCGGCGACACCCTGACCGTGCGCCTGGAAATCCTGGAGAAAATGCCGAAGTTCCGTGTGCGCATCGCCACGCGCGTATTCAACCAGCGCGATGAACTGGTGGTGGACGGCGAAGCCGAAATCCTCGCCCCGCGCAAACAGCAGACCGTGACCTTGCCGACGTTGCCGGCGATCACAGTCGGCTGATTACCACCCTCTAAAGTGAATGAACTGTGGCGAGCCACTGTGTGGGAGCAAAGCTTGCTCGCGATGCAAGCGCCTCGGTTCCCTGAGAGACCGAGTCATCTTCATCGCGGGCAAGCCTTGCTCCCACATTTATGGCTGGTCTTCGCGCACCTGCACGCTCGCCGTCATCCCGGCACTCAGATTCACCCCTTCCGGCACCTTGTCCAGCTTGATCCGCACCGGTATCCGCTGGGCCAGGCGCACCCAATTGAAGGTCGGCTCGACCTCTGCCAGCAACTGCGCATCGGGGTTGGTGTTGCGGTCGGTAATGCCACGGCTGATGCTTTCGACATGGCCTTCCAAGGCATGGCCGGCACTCATCAGCCAGATCTTGACCGGATCGCCCACACGAATCCTGGGTAATTTGGTTTCTTCGAAATAGGCCTGCACATAGAACGTCGAGTCATCGATCAGCGCCATGACCGGCTGCCCGGCATTCACGTAGTTGCCTTCGGCCAGGCGAAGGTTGGTGATGTGGCCGTTGCGTGGGGCCAGGACCTGGCTGCGGGCCAGGTTGAGCTCGGCCACCTTGGCCTCGGCCTGGGCTTCGCGCAGTTCGCCTCGGGCGATGCCAGCGTTGATCTGGGCGTTTTCCCGCAGTTCGGCACTGATGGCCTGAGGCCCCAGGGCCGCGCGGCGACTGGCTTCGTGTTCGCGCAGGCTCAGTTGCTGCTGGCGCGTCTGGACCACCGCCCGGGCTTTCTCCAGCGCCGCCTCGAAACGCTCACGGTCGATACTCAGCAACACATCGCCGGCCTTGACCTGCTGGTTGTCCACAGCCTTGAGTTCGCGCACCCAACCCGACACATCGGGTGCAATCACCACCACGTCGGCACGGATCCGCGCATCACGGGTCCAGGGCGTGAGCATGTAGTACTGCCACAGGTGAAACCCGGCGAAGATCGCCACGGCCACCATGCACAGCGTGACGGCAACACGTACGGAGGTACGCATGTTCAACTCCTATAGCGGCCCGAGGACCACGGTAATAACGGTCAGGACACAGACATACAGGGCGCAGTCGAACAAGGCTTCATGCCAGATCCAGCGCCCGGCCGGCACCAGGCTGAGCAACAGGCGCAACGCGCCGGTCACCAGCAACGCCAGCACCACATAAATCAGGAACGGGCTGAGCAACACCCCGCCAATCGACCACTCACGCAAGCCCATGGCTGTGCTCCCGTCGTTCAGGTTCGTGCTGGTGGCACCAGGCGCGCCAGCTGTTTTGCAATTGCACCACCGCGCCCTGGGCCAGCTTCAAGGCGTCACCGGGTGGTTGGGTCGACAACACGTTCAGGAACTCCGTGCTCGCCGCAGCCAACGCATCGGCCTGGTCACCGGCCGGGCCGCGTTCGAGCACCTGCTCCAGCGCTTCGAAATAACGCCGCTGCGCCCGGGTATCGGGTACTTGGGCGACGGCCAGGCTCAGGCGCAGATGCAACAGCTCATCGCCAATGTCCAGGCCAAGCAAACCATCATCCCAACGGCTGCGCGCCTGCACAGGCAACTCAGGGTAATGCCGCGCCAACTGCAACAGCCGGTCGGCCATGCGCCCGCCGAACCAGCTCTCGGCACCACGCAGGCTGCGACGGGTCAGGCGCACCAGATCGTGGAGGGTCGCGGCCAGCAGACGGCGGCTGTGCCAGGCCGGATTGCGCAAAATCAGCAGGTTGAAAGCCAGCACCGCCGCGCCTACGCCAATCATCATTGCCTGGGCATTGTTGAAGAACGCCGCAACGTCGTATTTCATGGTATTGAGTGGTGAAACCAGCACGACAAAATGCAGGCAGAACGATGTCGCGGTGGCGAAGATCTGCGGCTTGGCCATACCCAGCGCACCGAAAAACAACGGCACGCCCATGGCCATGCAGAGCATCGCAAAACTGCTCCATTGCGGTAGCACGAGCTCACCGATCACAAATGCCGTCGGCACGGCCAACAGGATGCCCCGCAGAAAACTCATGCCAATCTGCGCGCCGTTTTCGCGACTGGCAAACAGGCTGCACACCACGCACGTCAGCACCAGCGCACCCGATGCGGCGGGCCAGGCGGTCGCCAGCCAGAAACAGGCGACCGCCAGGAATGCCAGGGCGCTGCGAGCACCGAAGACCATAGCAAGGGACAGATCACGATGGGGCGCCAGGGTTCGCGGCGGATCCGCCGCTTCCCTGCCCTCCTGTACCGCCGTCAAGGCGGCGCAGGCGGCCAGGGCGGTATCGAGCAACAAGGCGAACCGTGCCAGGCAGTAACTTTGCGCCGAGCTCATCTGGGGGTCGTGAGACGCATCCCATACCCGGGGGCGCAAGGCTTGCAAGGTCGCACTGTCGGCGTCGAGGGCTTGCCGCACCTCGTTCATCCACGGCTGGAGGGCCTGCGCCTCCTCGGGCTCAAGCTGTTTCCACTGCCGGCGCACCGAACGCGAAAGGCGCAGCAGCATCAGCAATTTCTGGCTCAAGCCGCTGATGGCCCGGGCTCGCTGTCGGCCACGGCTACCTTCGAACCAGGCATGCTCGCGCTGGGCATCCACCGCGACAATCCTGCCAAGAATTTCCAGCAAGCCTTTACGGGCCTGGGCATCGCCAGCCAGGGTGGCACGGGCGGCCTGCATGCCACTCTGCCAGGCAGCAAAAGCCTGGCCGGCCAACTGGCGCTCGACCCGCAACGGCCAGAGCAAGGCACTGGCCGCCGTGGCGCAGACGATGCCCAGGCTGATCTCAGTGCAGCGCGCCACCGCCTGGTCGAACACACTCAGCGGATGGGAAATGGCCGGCAGCGCAATAATCGCCACCGTGTAACCGGCCAACACGAATGAGTACGACCAGGCACTGCGCAGCAGCGTCGAACAGGCGGTGCACAACCCCAGCCAGAGCGCCAGGGCCAGCAGGAACAGCCACGGCGCCTGGGCAAACAGGCCCATGAACAGCACCGACATGACGGTGCCCACCAGCGTGCCGACCAATCGCGCCAAGCCCTTCTGTACCACCATCCCGGACAGGGGCTGAGCGACGATGATCGCGGTCATCAGCGCCCATGACGGCTGCTCCAGACCCCAGCGCAACGCCAGCCACAACGCCAGCCCAGCGCCAAGCACGGTCTTGGTGGCGAACTGCAAAGCGAGGCGGTCAGGGGCAAACAAGGCCTGGAAGGTTATGGGCACGCGAAAAACTCTTTGGGGGGACGCCAGTAACAATAGATGCAATGCGGGGAGATAGCCGATGCAATTATTAGCTAGCTACCTATTAAGAGTCCACAGCTGATTATTGTGGATTCAACAACACACTGTTTCTATCTGGCGCCACAACAGTGGTCACCTTGAGCCTGAGTCGTCCCCATAAAAAAACGCCAGGCAAGCTGGCGTTTTCTGGATCAGGACGCGTTATTTAGCTGGCACGTGCCTGGTTGCGCAGAGCCTTGACCTGGTCATGGTTGCGTTGCACACCGTGGTACTGACGCTCAACCAGGTCACGAATACCGACCAGGTTGTGCTTGGTGATTTTCTCCAGTGCTTCCTTGTAGGCCTTGAGCGCATGGTCCTCGCCACGCTCGGCTTCGTTGAGCACCGCTTCTTCATCCTTGCCGGTGAACATGGACTTCACGTCCACCCAACGACGGTGCAGGTCACCGGCGACGCTGGTGGAGGTTTCCGGATCGCCACCCAGCGAGCGAACGGCAGCTTGCAACTCGGCCGCCGCGGTTGCGCAATCAGCGGCACGTTGAACGAACAGAGACTTGAGTTCAGGATGCTTGATGTCTTCAGCGCAGGTCTTGAACCCTTCCTGGCCATCTTTACTGGTCTCGATCAGGTCGTTCAAGACGGAGATGGATTCTTTGTTGATGTCAGTCATTTTTCAGTTCCTTTGCTTGGTGAATAGAAAACCTGCAAGGGATATTGCATCGGCCGTGCCAGCCGAATAATCGATATAATTCTGTTTAAAATCAATCAGTTATCAAAAAAGAAGAAATCTGTATCCGCGTTATTTGCATGATCTGTCATTTGGCCTGCATGCAGAATGCCTGTATTTTCCAAGCTGTTTGAATCAAGACGATTGCCATGAACCCGGAAAAGCTCGAACTGCTGGTCACGCGCCAGATGCCCTTCGGTAAATACAAGGGTCGAATCCTGGCTGACCTGCCTGGTCAATACCTGAACTGGTTCGCCCGCGAGGGTTTCCCTCACGGTGAACTGGGTGGTTTGCTGGCACTGATGCAGGAAAT
Organism: Pseudomonas sp. FP2300; assembly: GCF_030687595.1. Lineage (NCBI taxonomy): Bacteria > Pseudomonadati > Pseudomonadota > Gammaproteobacteria > Pseudomonadales > Pseudomonadaceae > Pseudomonas > Pseudomonas sp. FP2300. The sequence continues at coordinate 1,487,004 of NZ_CP117440.1, read as the reverse complement.
CGATCATAACGGACTGTCGGACCTGCTCGATCCATTGCGCGCCAAACACGGCAAACCCAAGCCTCGCCCCTGACCAGTTGAGCCCCCGTCATGCCCGAAAACACGCTACGCGCCCACGATGAAGCTTTCTGGCAGACGTTTGTCGGTCGCTACGACGTCGATCCCGCCGGGCCACTCAATCTGGAGAACGGCTACTTCGGCCGCATGTCCCGTACCGTGGTGGAGGAATACCAGCGCCATATCGAATTCATCAATCGGGGCAATTCGGTGTACGTGCGCCAGCATTTCGACCGTGGACACGGTGAAGCCATTCGTCAGCAGATCGCCCGGCTGATCCACGCTTCCCCCCAGAGCGTGGCGTTGGCCGGCAGCGCGGTGGATGCCTTGCAGACGCTGATTCGCAACTACAACGGTCTGAAGCCGGGCGACCAAGTGCTGATCTGCGATCTGGAATATGCCTCGGTCAAAAGCGCAATGCGCTGGCTGGCTCGCCAGCGGGGCGTGGAGGTGATCGAAATCGTCCACCAGCACCCTGCCAGTTTCGAAAGCCTGGTGGGCACTTATCGCGAAGCGTTCATTCGCTACCCGCGTCTCAGGCTGATGACACTGACCTACGTTAACCACCTCACCGGCCTGGTCATGCCGGTCCAGGCCATTGCCGAGAGCGCCCGGGAATTTGCCGTCGATATCATTCTCGACGGTGCCCACGCCCTGGGCCAGATTGATTTCGACCTGAGGAAGCTGGGGATCGAATTTGCCGGGTTCAACCTGCAGAAATGGATCGGCGGCCCTCTCTCCCAGGGCTTCCTGTACATCGCGCCGCAGCGGTTGGCCGACATCGCCCCGGACATGGACGAAGACAGCTACCCCTCCACCGACGTCCGCTCGCGCACGCCCCACAGCACGCCCAACATCCCTGCCTTGCTCACCCTGCCCCTGGTCTTCGAAGAACACCGGAGCCTGGGCGGCGCCTTGGCCAAAGGCGCGCGCCTGTGCTACCTGCGCGACCTGTGGGTGAATGCCGTGCGCGATGTGCCGGGCATCGAAGTCATGACCCCGGATGACCGGCGTCTCTATTGCGGCATCACGGCGATGCGCTTCACCGCCCATGTCGATCAACAGGCGATGGCCGATCGACTGCTCAATGAGCACGGGATCTTCACCGTGGTGCGCAATACCAGCGTCGGGCCGTGCATCCGCATAACCCCGGGGCTGATTACCTTGGCCAGTGATATCGAGCGGTTGACTGCGGCGCTGATCAGCCTGAGCCAGACATAGTTGTGGCGAGGGAGCTTGCTCCCGCTGGGCTGCGCAGCAGCCCCAAAAAGGCACGATGAGATTGACCTGGCGGACCGTGGTGACAGGTTTCAGGACTGCTTCGCAGCCCAGCGGGAGCAAGCTCCCTCGCCACAGGAAATCTGTGCCGGCACAAAAACCCGGGCAAAAAAAAACGGCGCGCCGACCAAGCGCACCGTAAAGCCGTAGAACACCCAACGAGGTTTCGGTAAAGCAATCAGTCCAGCAGCGCCAGGGCCTCGGCGGTGCATTCCTGGATGCGAGCCCAGTCGCCGTTCTTGATCCACTCCGGATCAAGCATCCAGCTTCCGCCCACACACATCACGTTCTTCAACGCCATGTAGCTCTTGATGTTGGCCGGGCTCACGCCGCCGGTCGGGCAGAACTTCACTTCGCCGAACGGGCCGCCCAAGGCCTTGATGGCCGCGACACCGCCGCTGACTTCGGCCGGGAACAGTTTGAAGCGACGATAGCCCAGGCCGTAGCCCTCCATGATGCCCGAAGCGTTGCTGATACCTGGCAGCAACGGGATCGAGCTATGGACGCTGGCCTCAAGCAAATCACGGGTGATGCCTGGGGTGACGATGAACTGCGAGCCCGCGACCTCGGCGGCCTCCAACATGTGACGGTCAAGCACCGTGCCCGCGCCGGTCACCAGTTCCGGACGCTGCTCGCGCAGCACCTGGATGGCCTTGAGGCCGTATTGGGAGCGCAGCGTCACTTCCAGCGCCGTCAGGCCACCGGCGGCCAGGGCATCGGCCAGTGGCAGGATGTCCTGTTCGCGGGCGATGGTGATCACCGGCAGGATCCGCGCCTTGGCGCAGAGGCTGTCGATCAGGGCAACTTTGTCCGCCATGGAAACGGTCGGGGATGGGTTTGTCATAGCGGCTGATCCTTGGTTCATGGGCACCAGTAAATCTCTAACGTAGGTTGCAAAAACGCGCGGATTGGCATTTCGGCGACATCGTCACCCGCCACCGCGGCGTTCAGAGTGGTCAATTTCGACTGACCGGAAATCGACAGCACTTTGTGTTGCGCCGAAGCCAGCAAGGCGCGGCTCATGGTCAAGCGCTGGTGCGGCACGGTCGGTGCCAGCATCGGCCAGCAACGGCGCGTGCCGTTGGCATCCAGGGCTTGCGCCAGGTTCGGGCTGTCAGGGAACAGCGAGGCGGTGTGCCCGTCATCGCCCATGCCTAGTACCAGTACATCGATAGGCGGCAGCTCGGCCAGCAAACGATCGGCCTGCTCGGCAGCCGCTTCCAGGTTGGCGCTGGCGCTGTAGAGGCTGAGGAACTGGGCCTTGGCCGCGGCGCCTTGCAGCAGGTAACGCTTGAGCAGGCCGGCGTTGCTGTCAGCGTGTTCAACCGGTACCCAGCGCTCGTCGGCCAGGCTGACCACCACTTTGGACCAGTCCAATGCCTGTTTGGCCAGGTGCTGGAAGAACGCCACCGGGCTGCGGCCACCGGACACCACCAGGGTCGCCGTACCGCGCGCGTCGATCGCGTTGCGCAACTGCTCGGCCACGTTCAGCGCCAGGCCTTCGGCCAGCAGCACCGGGTTCTTGAATTCATGGGCGCTGACGCCCTGGGGCAGTTTCACTTCAGATATCGCCATACCACGACCTCCCATCCCGCGTGATCAGTGCAATGGAGCTCATCGGCCCCCAGGACCCGGCCGCATAGGGCTTGGGCGCATCGCCGGATTTTTTCCACCCGGCGATCAACTGGTCACACCACGTCCACGCGGCTTCAATTTCGTCTTTACGGACAAACAGGTTCTGATTGCCGTTCATGACTTCCAGCAACAACCGCTCGTAGGCATCGGGAATCCGAGCGCTGCGATAAGTGTCGGAGAAGTTGAGTTGCAGCGGACCGCTGCGCAATTGCATGCCCTTGTCCAGGCCCTGCTCCTTGGTCATCACCCGCAAGGAAATCCCTTCGTCCGGTTGCAGGCGGATGATCAGCTTGTTGCTGATCTGCAAACGCTGCTCGGGGGCGAAGATGTAGTGGGACGGTTCCTTGAAGTGGATGACGATCTGCGACAGCTTCTGCGGCATGCGCTTGCCGGTACGCAGGTAAAACGGCACCCCGGCCCAACGCCAGTTGCGGATGTCGGCACGCAGCGCGACGAACGTCTCGGTGTCGCTCTGGGTGTTGGAGTTGGGTTCTTCGAGGTAGCCCGGCACCGCCTTGCCCTCGCTGTGACCCGCGATGTACTGGCCGCGCACCACCTGGGTGGTCAGGCCTTCCGGGCTGATCGGCGCCAAAGCCTTGAGCACCTTGACCTTCTCGTCACGGATGCTGTCGGCGGACAAATCGGCCGGTGGGTCCATGGCGATCAGGCAAAGCAGCTGCAGCAAGTGGTTCTGGATCATGTCCCGCAGTTGGCCGGCCTTGTCGAAATAGCCCCAGCGGCCTTCAATGCCGACCTTCTCGGCCACGGTGATTTCCACGTGGGAAATGTAATTCTGGTTCCACTGGGTTTCGAACAGGCTGTTGGCGAAGCGCAGCGCGATCAGGTTCTGGACCGTCTCTTTGCCCAGGTAATGGTCAATGCGATAGGTGCGGTTTTCCGGGAAGAACTGCGCCACGGCATCGTTGACCTTGCGCGAGGACTCCAGGTCCGAGCCGATGGGTTTTTCCAGCACGACCCGAGTGTTTTCGCTCAAACCGACCTTCGCCAGGTTCTCGCAGATCGCCCCATACACCGCCGCAGGGGTGGCGAAATAGGCAATGACCTGCTGGGTCGAACCGACCGCTTCGGCCAGGGCGACATAATCGTCGGCCTTGAGGAAATCCACGTGCAGGTAGGTCAATCGTGCCAGGAAGCGCTCGAGTACGGCTTCGTCCAGGTCTTTTTCACCCACGTAACGACGCAGCTCGGCAGCGATGAATGTCAGGTGCTGCTGCTCGCTACCGGGTTCACGGGCCAGCGCAATGATCCGCGTGTCCTCGTGCAACAATTGGGCGCCATCGAGCTGATACAGGGCAGGAAAAAGCTTGCGCAAGGCCAGATCGCCCAACGCGCCGAACAAGGCAAAGGTGCACAGTTCAACCGTAATCGAAGGCATGATGTTTGTTCTTTTATCAAGTTAAACTACAAATACCTTTTTTCAAGGTATCACTCAAGGAAAAATGTAGTAATAACCACAACATTTTTCGAAAATACCGATTCCGAGTGGTGGTCCGCCGGAGCCATCAGTAGGATAGGCCACCGCAAAGGGTCGTATCAAAGACCCGTCTTTCTAGGAATCTTGTATGGACCGCGTGCGAAATTTACTGGAACAGATCCAGAGTCGCCTTGAAGACCTGAACAAGGCTGAACGCAAGGTGGCCGAGATCATCCTGCTCAACCCGCAGCAGGCGACCCGCTTCAGCATCGCCGCCCTCGCCCAGGCCGCTTCGGTCAGCGAACCGACCGTCAACCGTTTCTGCCGCTCGTTCGGCGTCAGCGGCTACCCGGAGCTCAAGCTGCAACTGGCCCAAAGCCTGGCCAGCGGCGCCGCTTATGTCAGCCGTGCGGTGGAAGCCGACGACAACCCGGAAGCCTATACCCGGAAAATCTTTGGCAGTGCCATTGCCTCGTTGGACAGCGCCTGCCAGGCCCTTGATCCCAATTTGATCAGTCGTGCCGTGGACCTGCTGATCCAGGCCCGGCAGATCCACTTCTTCGGCCTCGGCGCCTCCGCCCCGGTGGCGCTGGATGCCCAGCACAAGTTTTTCCGCTTCAATCTGGCGGTGACCGCCCACGCCGACGTGCTGATGCAGCGCATGATCGCCTCGGTGGCCCATACCGGCGAACTGTTCGTGATCATTTCCTACACTGGCCGCACCCGTGAGCTGGTGGAAGTGGCGCGCATCGCTCGGGAAAACGGCGCTTCGGTGCTGGGCCTGACCGCCGAAGGCTCGCCCTTGGCCAAGGCCAGTACCCTGAGCCTGAACATTCCGTTGCCCGAGGACACCGACATCTATATGCCGATGACCTCACGGATCATCCAGCTCACCGTGCTGGACGTGCTCGCCACCGGTATGACCTTGCGCCGAGGCGTGGACTTCCAGCCACACCTGCGCAAGATCAAGGAAAGCCTGAATGCCAGCCGGTATCCGGTGGGGGATGAGTTCAACTGATCGGACCTGAGTGCTTTATTGCCTGACAGGCCGTCATCGCGAGCAGGCTCGCTCCCACAACTGGATCTTTGGCGTTCACAAAACCCCTGTGGGAGCGGGCTTGCTCGCGAAGGGGCCAGCCGCCACACCAGAGATCCTGAGCTAAGCCCCCACCCACGCCTGCAAACTCAGATGCGCCCGCTCCCCCGGCGCCAGGCACAGGCTGTCGGTGCCGCCACTGGCGGCTTCGACGCAGACGAATTCGCTGACCTCATCCCAACTCACCCCCAGCAACGGCCGCGCGCCGGGATGCCAGACCACGGTGTCGGCGCTGTCACCGGTGTCGATGCACAATTCGCGCTGCCAAGCGTGGTCCTTGAGCTGCAATTCGCCCTCATGCTGAAACACCCGCTGACAACCGCCCTCGACGCGCAACTCGCCTTCCTGCTGACAAGCCGCACGGTTCAACTGGTCGTAACCCTGTGCACCTTCGAGCCCAGACAGCGCTACCTCACCAACGTCACCAATACGCCAGTAGGCATGCAAAGCCTGGCTCAACTGGCACGGCAGGCTGTCCTGGTGCTCGGTGCTCAAGCGCAGTTCCATGCGTTCACCCAGGTCCGCATGCAGGTCAACCTGCCAGTCGCACAACTGCAATTGCCAATGCAGGTGCACACCCTCTTCGTCACTACGGCTGTCGAGCAGCTTCCAATCGATCAACCGCGCCCAACCGTGGGACGGCCAGGCGTTTTCGCTCGGATGGCGGCCATACCACGGCCAGCACACCGGCACCCCGCCGCGGATCGCCCCGACTTGCGGCCACTTGGCCGCGCACCACAACCAGGGCTTCTGGCCCTTGGGCTGAAAATGCAGCAACTGTGCGCCCTGACGACTGAACACCGCCTGGCACAACGGGTGATCGATCACCAACACGTCGCGCTGTCGATAGCGCTCCCAGGCGAACACCGGGCGCTCGCGCAAGGATCTGAAAAAGCGTTGTAGCGGATGCTCATGCATGGGCCGCAGTCCTGGAAATCATTGAGTTGCTCATCTGGTTGCAACGCGTTCTTTTTGTGGCGAGGGAGCTCGCTCCCGCTCGGCTGCGAAGCAGTCGTAACAAGGCAAATGCGGTCAGGCTAAGGCACCGCAGTGAATGGCTTTGGGGTCGCTTCGCAACCCAGCGGGAGCAAGCTCCCTCGCCACAGGTTCTGCGCTAGCCAAACGCACACCCCAAAAAAAAGCGGACAGCCTTGGCCATCCGCAAATATGCGCACATAGAGAGGAGCTTATCGCAACAGCGTTAGAACACCGACTGAATTTTCAGGCCGGCCACCAGCGCGTTGTCCACTTCATCCACACCGCCTGGATGAGTGATGTATTGCAGGTTAGGACGTACGGTCAGCCAGTTGGTGACATGGATGCCGTAATTGAGCTCGTAGTTGTACTCAGTGCTACGCAACGGCGCGAACAGTGGATCGTTGTAGTCAGACACACCATTGGCAGCGTTGGTCAGCTCAGCGTTTTTCTTCACGTCTTCGTTGACATGGATGCGGGCGAAGCCAATCCCGATGTCATCCTTGGGACGTGCGTCGAACGGCCCCTTGTACACGAACATCAGCGACTGGTAGTTGTCGACGACGTTGGTGTCCTTGTCGTGGAAGGTCGCATTGGCTGCGATGTTCAGGCCGCGGGAAGCGTCACCGTTGTGGGTCGTGAGTTGTTGCTGCGCCACGAACCAGTAGCCGTGCTTGCTGCTGTGACTGCGATAGGCGTTACCGGTGGTCGCCGCATCGTCGCCGTTGTCGTCCTCACGGACGTCATCAGCCTTGGCCGTGCTCTTGTAGTAGCCGACACGGTATTCGCCCGGCAGGTTGTTGACCTTCGGCGACCAGACCAACTCGACCGGAATGACGGTGCCCTTGGTACCACTGCCGCTGAGCTTGAAGCCGTTGCCGTGTTCCAGTTGCGAAGGGTTCTGGTTGTACGCACCGATCTGCGCATAGAACTCAGGCGTGATGTTGTATTTCACGCGGATCGCGGCCTGGCTAACCGGCCAGTTGTACCAGATACCGGTCGCCCAGTTACCCACTTGGGAGCCGCAGAAGGCCAGGTTCTGGAATTCGCAAGGGAAGGTGTTGAAGTCTTCGCCCTCGCCGAAGTAACCGGCCTTGACGTCCAGTTTGTTATCGAGGAACTGGTGCTTGATCCACAACTGGGTCAGACGGACCATGTGACCCCGGCCATAGACTTCCTGAGAGGAACTCAAGGTCCCGGCACGCGGATCGCCGACACGGTCGTTGGAGATGTTCTCGCCATTACGATTGGTCAGCTGGATCTTGGCCTGGGTGTTATCCCAACCCCACAGCTTTTCCAGGTCCAGCGCTACGCCCAGGCCAAACTGGTCGGAGTAACGCGCGGTCTTGTCGTTGTTGTAGCCGCCATGCAGGTTGGCGCCCATTTCGCCGACGTAGTCGGCCTTGATGTCGATACCCTGCTCGATCAGCTTGGTCCGTTCGCCACCCCAGTCACCCGTCATCCACTGCGAATCGGCGCTGAACGCGTCGGCTGCGTGTGCGCTACCGGCCAGCATCATCGCCGCAACGGCTGACAACTGGCAGATAAGCTGGGCGTTATTTTTCTTCTTCATCCCTACATCCTCGTCTTTATTGTTATTAACTGTTTTTATCTAACGCGGTTTACAACGATTGCGATGGGTGGTCCCCCACTCACCGCATACTCCTTTTCCTGTTGGAGCGGCTTGCTCCCACACAGGCCTCTCATCGGCCTTTGAACTGCGCGACGTTTGCGCTCCGGGCATCTGTTTGCGCCTGGCCGGCCACGCCCAGGCGCTCGCCGGACTGGGCATCGAACAGCAGCACTTTCGACGGATCGAATTGCAGCGTCAGGGTTTCTCCAACCTGCGGCGCCACGTCCGGCGCCAAACGGCAGCAGACCTTGGTGTCGTTGAGGTTGACGAACACCAGGGTGTCCGGCCCGGTGGGCTCGGTGACCTGGACTTCGGCGCGGATGGTCGGCAAGCCATTGGGCTCGCTGCCCGCCAGCATGATCTGCTCCGGGCGCATGCCCAGGATCACTTCGCGGTCTTCCAGGCCGGCGTCCTGCATGCCCATCGGCAGCTCGCAACGGGCCTGGCCGCTGTCGAGCAGCGCCAGCAGGCGACCGTCCTTGCGTTGCAGGCGCAACGGGATGAAGTTCATCGGAGGCGAACCGATGAAGCTCGCCACGAACAGGTTGGCCGGGTTGGTATAGATCTCTTTCGGCGTGCCGAACTGCTGGATGATCCCGTCCTTCATCACCGCCACTTTGTCGCCCAGGGTCATGGCTTCGATCTGGTCGTGGGTCACGTAGACCGTGGTGGTCTTCAGGCGTTGGTGCATCAGCTTCATTTCAGTACGCATCTCGACCCGCAGCTTGGCGTCGAGGTTGGACAGCGGTTCGTCGAACAGGTAGATCTTCGGCCGCCGCGCCAGCGCCCGGCCCATGGCCACACGTTGTTGCTGGCCGCCGGAAAGCTGGCCGGGCTTGCGGTTGAGCAGGTGTTCGATCTGGAGCAGCTTGGCCACGCGCGCGACTTCTTCGTCGATGGCAGCCTGGTTCATCTTGCGGATTTTCAGACCGAACTCGATGTTCTCGCGCACGCTCATGGTCGGGTACAGCGCGTAGGACTGGAACACCATGGCGATGTCACGATCCTTCGGGCTCATGCCGCTGACATCCTGGTCACCGATCATGATCGCGCCGCCGGTGATGGTCTCAAGGCCGGCGATGCAATTCATCAGCGTGGACTTGCCGCAGCCCGAAGGTCCGACGAGGATCAGGAACTCACCGTCCTTGATCGACAACTCGATGTTCTTCAGGGTGTCCGGCAGGCCGGCACCATAGGTCTTGTTTACGTTGCGAAGTTCAAGCGTTGCCATGATTACCCCTTGACTGCGCCGGCCGTCAGACCGCGCACGAAATACTTGCCTGCGACCACATAGACCAGCAGGGTCGGCAGCCCGGCGATCATCGCCGCCGCCATGTCCACGTTGTATTCCTTGGCCCCGGTACTGGTGTTGACCAAGTTGTTCAGCGCCACCGTGATGGGCTGCGAATCACCACTGGAGAACACCACGCCGAACAGGAAGTCGTTCCAGATCTGGGTGAACTGCCAGATCAGGCAGACCATGATGATCGGGGTGGACATCGGCAGGATGATCCGCCGGAAAATGGTGAAGAACCCCGCACCGTCCAGTCGCGCCGCCTTCACCAGCGCATCGGGAATGCTGACGTAGTAGTTGCGGAAGAACAGCGTGGTGAACGCCAGGCCGTAGACCACATGCACGAACACCAGGCCCGTGGTGGTACTGGCCAGGCCCATCTTGCCGAGGGTGAACGAGGCCGGCAGCAGGACGGTCTGGAACGGCAGGAAGCAACCGAACAGCAACAGGCCGAAGAACAACTGCGAACCGCGAAAACGCCACATCGACAACACGTAGCCGTTCAAGGCACCGATGGCGGTAGAGATCAGCACCGCCGGGACGGTGATCTTGATCGAGTTCCAGAAGTAGCCGTCCACCGTGGCCCAGGCCTTGACCCAGCCGATGCCGCTGACCACGGTCGGCCAGCTCAGCAGGTTGCCGGTGCTGATGTCTTCCGGCGTCTTGAAGCTGGTCAACAGCATGACCACCAACGGCACCAGGTAAAGCAGTACGGCGAGGATCAGCACCGCGTAGATCGCGATGCGGCTCAGGCTGATGGAAGGTTTGGCAGCGAGACTAGTCATGACGCTTGGTCCTCAGCTCGGAGTACAGGTAAGGCACGATGATTGCGAGAATCGCACCGAGCATCAGGATTGCACTGGCCGAGCCCATGCCCATCTGGCCGCGACTGAAGGTGAAGGAATACATGAACATGGCTGGCAGGTCGGAGGAGTAACCCGGGCCGCCGGCCGTCATCGCCGCCACCAGGTCGAAGCTCTTGATCGCGATGTGCGCCAGGATCATCACCGCACTGAAGAACACCGGACGCAGGCTCGGCAGCACCACTTTCCAGTAGATGCGCGGCATGCTCGCGCCATCGATCTGCGCGGCCCGGATGATCGATTGATCGACACCCCGCAGGCCGGCCAGGAACATCGCCATGATGAAGCCCGAGGCCTGCCACACTGCCGCGATCACCAGGCAGTACACCACGCGATCCGGGTCGATCAGCCAATCGAGGCGGAAGCCTTCCCAGCCCCAGTCCCGCAATAATTTGTCCAGGCCCATGCCCGGGTTGAGCAACCATTTCCAGGCCGTACCGGTAACGATCATCGAAAGCGCCATCGGGTACAGGTAGATGGTGCGGATGAAACCTTCGCGACGAATGCGCTGGTCAAGAAACACCGCCAGCAGCACGCCGATCACCAGGGTGATACCGATGAACATGCCGCCAAAGAGCACCAGGTTCTTGCTCGCCACCCACCAGCGATCGTTGTCCATCAGCCGCGCATACTGCGCCAGGCCTGCCCACTTGTAGTTCGGCAAGAAGGTCGAGGTGGTGAACGACAGGACGAACGTCCACAAGATATAGCCATAGAAGCCCACCAGAACGATGAACATGCTCGGCGCCAGCACCAGTTTTGGGAGCCAGCGCTGCAATGCATCGAACGGCGAGGCCTTGCTGAACACAGCAACAGAACTCATGGGAAGATCCAGTACAAGAGAAAAAGACTACAAAACATTCCCTTTGTGGGAGCGAGCTTGCTCACTCCCACAAAGGGACCGCGGCGCTAATTACTTGGCAGCCTGCACCGCTGCGCCCAGTTTCTTGGCGGCATCGGCAGGGTCGGCTTTCGGGTCGTTGATGTAGTTGGTCACCACGTCAAAGAACGCACCTTGTACCGCCAGCGTGGTCGCCATGTTGTGCGCCATGCTCGGCTGCAGGCCGCCGGACTTGGCGTCCGCCAGGAAGTCCTTGGCAGCGGTCTGGGCGCAGGAATCGAACCCATACTTGGCCATGTCGCCGAGCATGTCGTTGCGCACCGGGATCGAGCCCTTGTTGATGCTGAAGACTTTCTGGAAGTTCTCACCCAGCACGACCTTGGCGATATCCTGCTGACCAGCCGCAGTGCCTTTGTCTTTCTGCTTGAACACCGCCAGGGAGTCGATGTTGTAGGTGAACGCCTTGTCGGTCCCCGGGAACGCTACGCACTCGTAGTCCTTGCCGGCGACTTTCTTCGCGGCGGTCCACTCGCTCTTGGCCCAGTCACCCATGATCTGCATGCCGGCCTTGCCGTTGATGACCTTGGCCGCTTCCAGGTTCCAGTCCTGGCCCTTGCCGTCGGCGTCCATGTAGGTCGCGACTTTCTTCAACTCGGTCAAAGCCTTGACCATTTCCGGACCGGTCAGCGCCTTGTTGTCCAGATCGACCAGGGCCTTCTTGTAACCATCGGCGCCCATGACCGAGAGCACCACGGCTTCGAACACGGTGCTGTCCTGCCAAGGTTGACCACCGTGGGCAAGCGCAATGAAGCCCGCGGCCTTGAGCTTGTCACCGGCGGCGTAGAACTCTTCGAGGGTGGTCGGGTTCTTGGTGATACCGGCTTTCTTGAAGACTTCCGGGTTGATCCACAGCCAGTTGACGCGGTGGATGTTCACCGGCACGGCGACGTAGTCACCGTCGTACTTCACGGTATCGGAGACTTTCTTGTCGAGCAGGCTGTCCCACTTCTCTTCTTTGGCGACGTCTTTCAGGATGTCGGTGTCGAGCAGCCCGGTGGACGCCCACTCCTGGATGTCCGGGCCCTTGATCTGGGCGACACCCGGTGGGTTGCCAGCCACGGCGCGGCTCTTGAGCACGGTCATGGCAGTGGAACCACCACCGCCGGCGACAGCGCCGTCCTTCCAGGTAAAGCCGTCTTTCTCTACCTGAGCCTTGAGCACATCGACCGCGGCTTTTTCGCCACCCGACGTCCACCAGTGGACGACTTCCACGGAACCTTTGGATTCGGCGGCAAGGGTGCTGACAGGGAATGCTGCGACGGGAAGCAGGGAAGCAAGAGAAATGACAGTAGCGAGGCGAGAAATCGCATTCATCTAGAAGTACCTTTCTTGTTGTTATGCATGCAAGTCTGGTGCTTGCGCTGCATGGATTCTAAACAGGGGAAATCCCTTCGCAGGTAACGAAGGGACGCGTAAATGTCACGACATGGTTACACAGGCGCGGGACTGGAAAGTTTCGCCAGGGCCGTGGCCATGCTCGGTGCCAGGGGCAAGCGCGGAATCAGCACCGCCTGCCAGGCGTGATACAGGTCCGGCTTGCCTGGCCAGATGTCGGCGCTGGGGCGGTTTTGCGGGTCGAGTTCGTGATGCCAACTGCCATTGCAGCGGTCGATGAAGTGTTTGTCACAGAACTCCCAGAAGCGCCGATACCAGGCTTCGTATTTTGCCTCGTCGGTACGCTTGAGCAAGGCGCTGGCGGCCGCCGCCGCTTCAGCGTGAACCCAATGCAGGCGATGGCGAACCACGGCGCGGTTGTCCCAGTCCAGGGTGTAGACGATGCCTGGCGCACCATCGACGTCCCAGCCATGGCGGCAGTTCTGGTCGAAGAGTTTCTGCGCGTCCTGGGCCAGCCAACCCGGGGTCAGCATGCCGATCTGCACCCGGGCAGCTTCAAGGTGCAACAGCAGCCGCGCCCATTCGAAACCGTGGCCGGGGGTGGTGCCGTAGGGGCGGAAACCGTCGGCGGGATTGTCCTGGTTGTACTCGCGCAAAGGCTGCCAATGGCGATCGAAATGCTCCACCACCAGGTAATCGTTGGCGGCGGCATGGCCGTGGATGACCCGTTCGACGATGTGCAGGGCGCGGGCCAGCCAGCGAGGATCATCGGTGGCATCGGCCAGGGCCAGGAAGGCTTCGGTGGCGTGCATGTTGCTGTTGGCACCGCGATAGGGCTCTTCGACGCTCCAGTCGCGACTGAAGGACTCGCGCAGGGCGCCCTCTTCTTCACTCCAGAAATGTGTGTCGATGATCCGCACCGCTTCGTCCAGCAACGCTGGCGCGCCGGGACGCTGGGCCACCACCGCGGAACTGGCGGCCAGGGCGACGAAGGCATGCAGGTAGGCAGCCTTGTCGGCGCCGTCTTCATCGGGTCGCGTCGTGGCAAACCAGCCACCGTGCTCGGCGTCGCGCAACGGGCCGCTGAGGGCCTGAATACCGTGATCCACCAGCTCGGCGAAGCCCGGCAGGCCCTGAATGTGGGCCATGGCGAAGCTGTGGGTCATGCGCGCGGTGTTCATGGTTTCGGCCCGGGCGTCGGCCGGCAGATGGCCGTGCTCGTCCAGGTTGCCAAAGCCGTCCGGCAGCTTCGAGGCCTTGGCGAACGCCAGCAGCCGCAAGCCTTCGTCGGCGAGCCAGCGCTGGTGGGCAGGCGCGTTCAGCCAACTGCTGAAGGCCGGTTGGAAGGTGTCCATCGGGAGGTACCTTTTTTGTTGTTTTGACGCAGGGAGTCTAAACAAGGGATGACGGGCGGCAGGTAACGAAAGGGACGAGTTATGTCACCGACTTGTGACATTTCCCTGGAGAGATGTATTGAGGTTCATGGCGCCATCGCGAGCAGGCTCGTTCCTACATTGAGCGCCATGGTGTACACAATTTTTGTGTCCACCACTGAACCCTGTGGGAGCGAGCCTGCTCGCGATGAACGATAACGCAGTCCAATCAATCCACACTGCGCGGCAACTGCAACGTCACCCGCAACCCACCCTCGCGCAGGTTCTGCAAGCTCACTTCACCACCATGGCTGTGGGCGATGTTGCGAGCGATGCCCAGGCCCAGGCCATAGCCCTGCTGTTGCCCGGCGAGGCGAAAGTGCGGCTCGAAGACTTGCTCCAGGCGCTGTTCCGGTACGCCCGGACCTTCGTCGTCGACGTGCAGGATGAACGCGGTTTCATCGTCATCGATATGCAGGTGGGCGTTCTGCCCGTATTTCAACGCGTTGTCGATCAGGTTGCCTATGCAACGTTTGAGGGCCAGCGGCTTGCCGGGATACGGTGCCAGCGCCCGGCCATCCTGGGTAACCCGGCCGTTGCCGTTGGGCGCCAGGTAAGGTTCGACCAGGCAATCGAGCACATGGTTGAGATCCACCGGCTCGATGTTCTCGTGAATGTCGGTGTCCTTGACGCATTGCAGCGCGCCTTTGACCAACAATTCCAGTTCGTCCAGGTCGCGGCCGAACTTGGCTTGCAGGTTTTCGTCCTCCAGCAGTTCGACCCGCAAGCGCAGCCGCGTGATCGGCGTGCGCAAGTCGTGGGAAATCGCGCTGAACAACTGGCTGCGTTCAGTGAGGTAACGGCTGATGCGTTCGCGCATGGCATTGAACGCCCGCCCCACCTCCACCACTTCGCTGCCGCCGCCCTCGGCCACCGGCTCCACTTCGGCGCCCAGGGACATGTCCCGCGCCGCCCGCGCCAAACGCTTGAGGGGCCGGCTCTGCCAATGCACCAGCAAACCAATGAACAGCAGCAACAAGCTACTGGTGAGCACGATGAAACCGACCTGTTGCTTGGGCAAGTCTTGTTCTTCAAGGCTGGTGTAGGGCTCGGGCAGCAACGAAGCGATGTACAGCCATTCGCCTGGCGCCATCTGGATCTGCGTGACCAGCACCGGGGGGTTCACGGGCTCCAGGGTCAGGGCATAGTGAGCCCACGAGCGGGGCAATTCATCGAGCTTGAGCCCGGCGTTGAAAATCCGCAGGTCGTCGGGGCTGACAAAATTCACCGAGATATCGGCGTTACTGCCCAATGAGCGCCGCAGCACATCGTCCACTGCCTTGAGCACCGCCAGCTTGCGCGGCGTGACCGGCAGCACGTCCATGCCCAGGGGCTTATCGTTGAGCGTCACGACAAACCGCGTACCGCCCATGCTGCGCAGCTGGTCCAGCACCAACGGCCGGTACGCCACGGGTAGCGAACGCAAGTAACTGACGCTGGCAGTCATCGAATGGGCCAGGCTGCGGGCGCTGGTGACCAGGCCTTCGAGCTGGGTAGCGCGCAGTTGCGAGACCCAGATCAGGCTGGACAGGGTCTGGGCGAACAGCACCACCAGCAAGGTCAGCAGTAGCATCCGTCCCAGCAATGAGCGCGGTAACGGCACCCGCCGAGCGACTTTCTTGACCCAATCAATGACCATTGCTGGCAACCACACTGGCCGCCAGTTGATAGCCGCTGCCACGCACCGTGCGAATCAGCCGCGGCGGCTTTTCGGTGTCACGCAGGCGCTGGCGCAGGCGACTGACCGCCATGTCGACGATCCGATCCAGAGGCATCAGGTCACGCCCACGGGTCGCATTGCCGATGGTGTCGCGATCGAGGATTTCCTGGGGATGGTCGAGAAACAACTTGAGCAGGGCGAAGTCGGCACCGGAGAGAATCACCTCTTCACCGTCAGTGTGGAACAGCCGATGGCTGACCATGTCCAGCCGCCATTCATCGAAGGCCAGCACTTCGCTGCCGGAGCGCTCCTGGCCGAACTGCGCCCGGCGCAGCAGAGCCTTGATGCGTGCCTGTAATTCACGCGGGCTGAAAGGCTTGCCCAAGTAATCATCGGCGCCCAATTCAAGACCGATGACCCGATCGGCCTCGTCGGAACTGGCGGTGAGCATGATGATCGGCACATGGGCCTGGCGTGGGTGCTGGCGAACCCAGCGACAAAGGCTGAAGCCGTCTTCATCGGGCAGCATCACATCGAGGATTACCAGGTCGCTCGGCGCCTCGTTCAGCGCCTGGCGAAACCCGGCGCCGTCGGGCGTGGTACGCACGTGGAAACCCGCACGACTGAGGTAAGTGTCCAGCAGTTCGCGAATCTCCTGGTCGTCGTCGACCAACAAAATCGATTTGTTCACTGAACTCACGGGGCCTCGTCCTTGTTGTTTGGATTGCGGCGATTATGCCTGATGGATGAGGACTACAAACATCGCTAAACCATTGTGGGAGCGGGCTTGCTCGCGAAGGCAGTGTGTCAGACAACGAAAATATTGAATGACACACCGCCTTCGCGAGCAAGCCCGCTCCCACAGGAGACCACATTTCAACTTTAAACGGGGGTCGATTGCTCCAACGCCACGCCCGCTCCCATCAGGCCGGAGTACGGCGCAGTCACCAGCCAGACCGGAATGCCCTTGAAGTAGTCGCTCATGCAACCCTTGTCGGCGAAGCAGCGGGCGAAGCCGCTTTCGAGGAAGAAATCGGCGAACCGCGGGACCACGCCACCGACGATGTAGACGCCGCCGCGCCCGCCCAGCGTCAATACGTTGTTGCCGGCCACGCGCCCCAGCCAGCGGCAGAACTGCTCGAGCACTTCCAGGGCAATGGGATCGCCAGCCAGGCCAGCTGCGGTGATGGACTCGGGAGTGTCGAGCACCGGCACATGGCCGTCCACCGCGCAAATGGCCCGGTACACCCGTGGCAAACCGCTGCCGCTCAGGGCAGTTTCGGCGCTGACGTGGCCGATCTCGTCGTAGATGTGCTGCCACAGCTGGGTTTCCCGCGGGCTGCTCATGGGCAGGTCGACATGGCCACCCTCCCCCGGCAACGCCGCGAAACGGCCTTCCCCCAGATCCAACAGCGTACCGACGCCCAGCCCGGTGCCCGGCCCGATCACCACCGCCGGACGCATCGGCTCCGGGGTACCTTCGCAGACGACCCGGTATTCATCGGGACGCAAACGGGTCATGCCCAGGGCCATGGCCGAGAAGTCGTTGACCAGCAACAGCTTCTCCACCTGCAGGGTCTTGCAGAACGCCAGGTTGCTCAGGCGCCAGTGATTGTTGGTGAACCGAAACTCATCGCCGCTCACGGGACCGGCCACCGACAGGCACACCGAACCGATGGCGCCCGGTTTCAAGCCCAAGCCGCTCAGGTAAACCTGGATGGCATCTTCAGGGCAGGCGTAATCCGCCGTCGCCAGCACCTGGATGTTTTCCAGGTTGTGGTTCTTCCACAACGCGAAACGTGCGTTGGTCCCACCGATATCACCGACCAAAGCCAGTTTCAATTAAGCGTCTCCAGGGCAGAAGTGAAGGCGCTGGCGCCCTGCTCCGCCGAGCTGAAGGCCATGCGCATGAAACCGAACAGCTCACGACCGGTGCCGATGTTGTTGCCCAACAGGCCCTTGGCCGGCGTGCGCGCGGCGAATTCCTCGGCGTCCACCTTCAATTCCAAGGTGCCTTTGACGCCATCGACGCGGATGATATCGCCCTCCTGCACCCGGGCCAACGCACCGCCGACATAAGCTTCGGGGCTGACGTGAATGGCCGCCGGGATTTTCCCCGACGCGCCGGACATGCGCCCATCGGTCACCAGCGCCACTTTGAAGCCACGGTCCTGCAACACACCGAGGAATGGCGTCATCTTGTGCAGCTCCGGCATGCCGTTGGAGCGCGGGCCCTGGAAGCGCATCACCGCGACGAAATCCTTCTCCAGCAAACCGGCCTTGAATGCATCGGCCAGGTCCTGCTGATCCTGGAACACCATCGCCGGCGCCTCGACAATCTGGTTTTCCAGGGCCACGGCCGAGACCTTCATCACCCCACGCCCCAGGTTGCCTTCCATCACCCGCAGGCCACCTTCAGGCGAGAACGCGCGGGCCACCGGGCGCAGGATGTTTTCGTCGAGGCTTTCTATCGGGCCGTCGCGCCACACCAGCTCGCCATCCTCCAGGAACGGTTCCTGGGTATAGCGACTCAAGCCATGACCGAGCACGGTGTTGACGTTTTCGTGGAGCAAACCGGCTTCCAGCAGTTCACGGATCAGGAACGACATACCGCCCGCAGCCTGGAAGTGGTTGATGTCGGCCTTGCCGTTCGGGTAGACGTGGCTCAGGGTCGGCACCACCTCGGAAAGGTCGGCCATGTCCTGCCAGGTCAACTGGATGCCTGCCGCCATGGCGATGGCCGGCATGTGCAGGGTGTGGTTGGTGGAGCCGCCGGTGGCGTGCAGCGCAACGATGGAGTTGACCAGCGAGCGCTCGTCGACGATTTCGCCGATGGGCATGAAGTTGCCGCTTTGCTTGGTCAGGCGCGTGACCTGGAACGCCGCTTCGCGGGTCAGGGCATCGCGCAACGGCGTGTTCGGGTTGACGAACGAGGCGCCAGGCAAGTGCAGGCCCATCACTTCCATCAGCAACTGGTTGGTGTTGGCGGTGCCGTAGAAGGTGCAGGTGCCAGGGCTGTGGTAGGACTTCATCTCCGATTCCAGCAGCTCTTCGCGGGTGGCCTTGCCTTCGGCATAGCGCTGGCGCACGTCGGCTTTTTCCTTGTTGGAAATGCCCGAGACCATCGGCCCGCCCGGCACGAAGATGGTCGGCAAGTGACCGAAGCGCAGCGCGCCCATCATCAGGCCCGGCACGATCTTGTCGCAGATGCCAAGCATCAGCGCGCCATCAAACATGTTGTGGGACAGCGCCACCGCCGTGGAGAGCGCGATCACTTCGCGGCTCGGCAGGCTCAGTTCCATCCCCGCCTCGCCCTGGGTCACGCCGTCGCACATCGCTGGCGTACCGCCGGCAAACTGGCCGACCGAGCCGATTTCGCGCAGGGCTTTCTTGATTTGTTCCGGGAAGGTTTCGTAGGGCTGGTGGGCCGAGAGCATGTCGTTATAGGACGACACGATGGCGATGTTGGCGGCGTTCATCATCCGCAGGTGGTGTTTGTCTTCGGTGCCGCAACCGGCCACACCGTGAGCGAAGTTGGCGCACTGCAGCTTGCCGCGCATCGGGCCGTCGCTGGCTGCACCGTGGATCAATGCAAGGTAAGCCTGACGCGTGGCGCGGCTGCGGGCGATAAGCCGTTCGGTGACCTCAAGAACGCGGGGATGCATGTGTAGAACTCCAGGCTAACGGGTGTGGCGACCTGATTGTCTATGCTGGTCAAAAGCCCGCCGCACGCTGTGTAAAGGCGAGGCGGCAGACTGTTTATTGACCGTTCGGACCAGTTGATTCAGGTCACTCGTTGTAGATAAAACAAAATATTGCCACTAAAAAGGCTTGTTTTCTATTTTTATGCGAATAATCTTGTAATTCCAACAACAAATCGACGGCGGCGCAGTTAATGACTCTTCGAATCGCAATCAATGGTTTTGGCCGCATCGGCCGCAACGTCCTCCGAGCACTGTATACCCAAGGCTATCGTCGCGACTTGCAGATCGTCGCCATCAACGATCTGGGCGACAGTGCGATCAATGCCCATCTGCTCAAGTTCGACACCGTCCACGGCACCTTCGATGCCGAGGTACAGCATGATCACGAAAGCCTGACGGTCAATGGCGACCGCATCTCGGTCAGCGCCATCCGCAACCCGGCCGAACTGCCTTGGGCCGCTGAAAAAATCGACGTTGTGTTCGAATGCACCGGCCTGTTCACCGATCGTTCCAAAGCGGCGGCCCATATCAGCGCCGGCGCGCGCAAGGTGATCATCTCGGCCCCGGCCAAGGGCGCCGATGCCACCGTGGTGTATGGCGTGAACCACGACATCCTGCGCCAGTCCCACCAGATCATCTCCAACGCTTCGTGCACCACCAACTGCCTGGCCCCGGTGGCCCAGGTGCTGCACCGCGAACTGGGCATCGAAAGCGGCCTGATGACCACCATTCATGCCTACACCAACGACCAGAACCTGACCGACGTCTACCACAGCGACCCGTACCGCGCCCGTTCGGCCACCCAGAACATGATCCCGAGCAAGACCGGCGCCGCCGAAGCGGTGGGCCTGGTGCTGCCGGAACTGGCGGGCAAGTTGACCGGCATGGCGGTACGTGTACCGGTGATCAACGTGTCCCTGGTCGACCTCACCGTGCAGCTCAAGCGCGAAGCATCGGCCGAAGACGTCAACGAACTGCTGCGCCACGCCAGCCAGCATTCCAAGATCCTCGGCTACAACACCCTGCCGCTGGTCTCCAGTGACTTCAACCACAACCCGCTGTCGTCGATCTTCGACGCCAACCACACCAAGGTCAGCGGCAAGCTGCTCAAGGTACTGGCCTGGTATGACAACGAATGGGGCTTCTCCAACCGCATGCTCGATAACTGCCTGGCGTTGTGTAACGCCGAGTAATCCTCGCAGAGCCGGCCGCGCCTTGTAGTGTGGGAGCGAGCCTGCTCGCGATAGCGGTCTATCAGTCAACACTGTGCTGGCTGATACGACGCTATCGCGAGCAGGCTCGCTCCCACATTTGCTTCGGCGCCAATGAATGAACGCTTGACCCGCTCCGTAGATGATAAGCATTATCATCTACTCAAACCGGATCGGGCCCTACCGTGAGTCAATCGCGCTTTCATCACGTCTTCCTCGCCCAGCGCACGCCGCTGCTGCGCACCCTTGAGCGCATGGTCAGCAACCCCAGCACCGCCGAAGACCTGCTTCAGGAAACCTACCTGCGCGTGACCCGCGCACTGGGCGAACGCACGGTCGAACACCTCGAACCCTTTGTTTTCCAGACCGCCCGCAACCTGGCGCGGGACCATCTGCGTGCCCGGCGTATCCAGTCACGGACCTTGCTCGATGACGTGCCGCTGGAAGTCGTCCACAACGTCGTCGCCCCCCAGAGCAGTGCCGAGGACGCCGCCCACGCCCAGCAACTGCTCGAGCGCCTGAATGTCAGCCTGCAAGCCCTGAGCTCGCGACAGCAGCAGATCTTCATCCTCAGCCGCCTGCATGGCCACAGTTATCAGGAAATCGCCGAACGGCTGGGCGTGTCCCTGAGTACCGTGCAAAAGGAACTGAAACTGATCATGGCGATCTGTGTGGGTGTGGCGGAACGCAGCCACGGTGAGCAGTGACCTGCCTCACGCTTCAGGCCATGAACTGCCTACAGACTTGCCACTTGCTGCGTCCAACTTGTAGCTTGGGCCCGTGCCGCTAATACCGAGATCCCACTGTGACGGACAATCACCGCTCTGCTGAGCCGACTGCGACGCAGGAAACCGCCCATGCCATGGAACAGGCGCTGGACTGGCTGATCCTGCTGGACAACCCCAGCGAGGAACAGACGCGGCAGTTCCACGCCTGGCTGGCGGCCGATCCACGCCATGGCGAGGCGTTCGCCCGGGCCCAGGCGATCTGGAACGGCCCGCAGGTGATGGAAAGTGCCCGTCGACTCGACGCCACGCCCAGGGTCACCGCGCTGTCGCGCCTGCGTGCCCACTGGAAGCCCCTGGCCACCGCCGCCGTGCTGCTTCTCGGCCTGTTCAATTTCAGCGACCTGCCCCTGCGCTTGCAGGCCGACCACCTGACCGTGGTCGGTGAGCGCCAGCGCCTGCAATTGGAGGACGGCTCCCAGGTCCTGCTCAACACCGACTCGGCCTTCTCCAGCACGTTCAATGAACAACGGCACGTGGCGCGCCTGTACAAGGGCGAGGCGTTTTTCGAAGTGCCGGGCAACCGCAACTTGCCGCTGCAAATCGATGCCGGCCCCGTCACGGCCAGCGTCAGCGACACCACCTTCGCCGTGCGTTACCTCGACGGCGTGGCCCAGGTCCAGGTTCAGCGCGGCGATGTGGACCTGCGGGCCAACCGCAACGACACCCATGTACGGCTGTCCGCTGGCGAAAGCATCCGCATAGGTCCCAACGGCTTCGACCGCCCGGCCCGGCTCGATGCCAACACGGACCTGGCCTGGGTCCAGGGTCGGCTGGTGTTCGAGAACCGGCCACTGAGCCAGGTACTGGCCGAGCTGCGCCGTTACTACCCCGGCTGGATCATCAACAGCAACGAACAGTTGGCCAACGTTGCCGTGACCGGCAATTACCGCCTCGACCAGCCGTTGGACGTGGTCCGCTCGCTGGCCCATATCACCTCGGCGCGGCTCCAGGAGTTCCCGGCGCTGGTGATCCTGAACTGAATGAGAATTATTTTTACTCGATAGGCTTCGCTGGTTCGTCTCGTTATAGCCAATGCAATTGATTCGCATCCACGGATGTGAGTCTGCACCTATAACAGATGCGACACGGAGCGCTATCGATGTCCTCTCGCCTTACTTGCCGGTTTCTTGCCCCCTCTTGCACGTTGTCACTGCTCACCGCCGCCATCCTGATGGCCGGCACCGCACCGCTCGCCCTGGCCGCCGCCACGGTGCAACCCCCCGCACGCAACACGGGCGACTACACCTTTGCCATTGCCCGGCAGCCATTGGTCTCGGCCCTGAATGCATTCACCGCTGTCACAGGCTGGCAAGTCGGCATGCCGGCGGAACTGGCCGAAGGCGTCGCCTCGCCAGGGGTGAGCGGCTCGCTGCCACCAGACAAAGCCCTGGAGCGCCTGTTGGTGGGGACCAACCTGAGCTACCGCAAGCTGGGCGACAACAGCATCATCCTGCAAAAGCGCAGTACCGGCAGCACGCTGGAGTTGCAACAGGTAACCATCAGCGCCACCCGCCAGGAACAGGACATCACCAGCGTACCGAGCACGGTCACTGTCCACGACCGCCAGGAACTGGACCGCAACAACGTCAACACCCTCAAGGACCTGGTGCGCTATGAACCGGGCGTATCGGTGGGCGGCGCGGGCCAGCGCGGCGGCATCAGCGGCTACAACATCCGCGGCATCGACGGCAACCGGATCCTGACCCAGGTCGACGGCGTGGAAGTACCCGATGGTTTTTTCAACGGTCCCTATGCCAAGACCCAGCGCAACTACGTCGACCCGGAAATCGTCAAGCGTGTGGAAATCCTGCGCGGCCCGGCCTCGGTGCTGTACGGCAGCAATGCCATTGGCGGTGCCGTCAGCTACTTCACCCTCGATCCGGATGACATCATCAAACCAGGCCAGGACGTTGGCGCTCGCCTGAAGACCGGCTACAGCTCCGCCGACGAGAGCTGGCTCAAGTCCGCCACCGTCGCCGGTCGCAGCGGGCCGTTCGACGGCCTGTTGCACTACAGCCAACGCGACGGTCACGAAACCGAATCCTACGGCAGCCACAACGGCACCGGCCTGGACCGTACCGCCGCCAACCCGGAAGACGTGCGCGCCAACAACGTGCTGGCCAAGCTCGGCTGGAACTACAACGACGACGCGCGCCTGGGCCTGGTCTACGAGAAATACAAGGACGACCGCGACACCGATCTGAAAAGCGCCTATGGCGGCCCCTACTCCAACGGCCGCCCCACAATCCCCACCTCCATGCTGCCCGGCGGCATGTACCAGTGGCGCACCGGCAACGACACCATCAGCCGCGAGCGTTTCGGCCTGGAGCACAGCTTCGCCCTCGACAGCCTGCTGGCCGACCACGTCAAGTGGAGCCTGAACTACCAGATCGCCAAGACCGACCAGAGCACCGCCGAGTTCTACTTCCCCATCACCCGCCAGGTGCTGCGCACCCGGGACACCCTCTACGAAGAAAAACAGTGGGTCTTCGACGCGCAACTGGACAAGGCCTTCAACGTCGCCGACACCGATCACGCCCTGACCTACGGCACCACGATCAAGCAACAGAAAGTCACCGGTTCGCGCAGTGGCAATGGCGTGTGCCTGGCGGTAGGCGTGGGTTGTTCAGCAGTGGGCGCCATCAGCACCCGGGACGTGCTGGCAAAAGCCAGTGATTTCCCGGATCCGACCATCGACACCTACAGCCTGTTCGCCCAGGACCAGATCAGTTGGGACCGCTGGACCTTCACACCCGGCCTGCGCTACGACTACACCCGCCTCAAACCCCACCTGACCGAGGAGTTCCTCAACACCGTGGACCCAACCAGTGGCGGTGAAGTCAGCGACAAGAACAAGACCTGGCACCGCGTCTCGCCCAAGTTCGGCATGACCTATGCCCTGACCGACCAGTACACCTGGTACGGACAGTACGCCGAGGGTTTCCGCACCCCGACCGCCAAGGCCTTGTACGGGCGTTTCGACAACCCCGGCGCTGGCTACAGCGTGGAGCCCAACCCCGACCTGGAGCCGGAAAAAAGCAAAAGCTACGAGACAGGCCTGCGCGGCCGTTTCGACGCCGGCTCGTTCGACGTGGCGGTGTTCTACAACAAGTACCGCGACTTCATCAACGAGGACGCCATCACCCCCGGCGCCAACCAGTTGACCTTCCAGAGCAACAACATCAAGCACGCCACCATCAAGGGCGTCGAAGCCAGGGGACGCCTGGAACTGGACGTGCTGGGCGCGCCAAAGGGCCTGTACACCCAAGGCTCGGTGGCTTACGCCTACGGACGCAACGCCGACACCGGCGAACCGCTCAACAGCGTCAACCCGCTGACCGGCGTGTTCGGCCTGGGTTACGACCAGGACCACTACGGCACCTTGCTCAGCTGGACCCTGGTCAAGAAAAAGGACCGCGTCGACGACAGCAACTTCAACTCGCCCGATGGCGTGAGCAGCCAGTTCAAGACCCCGGGTTTCGGCATTCTCGACCTGAGCGGCTTCTACAAGGTGACCGACGACATCACCGTCAGCGGCGGTCTCTACAACCTCACCGACAAGAAGTACTGGCTGTGGGATGACGTGCGCGGCTACGACAGCGTCGGCGAAGCGGCGGTGCTGAACCCCGCCAACCTCGATCGCCTGACGGCGCCCGGGCGTAACTTCGCGGTGAACCTGATCTGGGATATCTGACTCGGTTGCCCAGGCCAAACAAATCCCCGTAGTGAGGAGGGTCATGTGGGAGCAAGGCTTGCCCGCGATGAAGGCCATGCGGTCTTTTCAGAGATCGAGGCGCCTGTTCGCGAGCAAGCTTTGCTCCCACAGCCCCTCGCCACACCGTTCTAATTCGAAGGAGTTTTCCATGACCACACAACATCCCACTTCACGCTCCCAACGCCTGAACCAGATCACCCACGAGCCCCACAGCAAGCTCGACGCACTGGTCAAGGCCCACGCCCCCTTCGAAACCCCGGCCAGCTTCGCCCGCTTCGTCGTGGCCCAGTACCTGTTCCAATCGGAACTGATGGCGCTGTACAACGATGCCGAACTGTCCACCCTGATCCCCGACCTGCCGGCCCGTTGCCGGGCAGAAGCGGCCAAGGCGGATCTGGCAGACCTGGACACCGAAGTCCCCACGCCAGTGACCGGAGCGGTGAAAAACCCGACCCCGGCCGAAGCCCTGGGCTGGCTGTTCGTCTCCGAAGGCTCCAAGCTCGGCGCCGCATTCTTGATCAAGCGTGCCGTGGGCCTGGGGCTGAGCGAAACCTTCGGCGCCCGGCACCTGGCGGAACCCGCTGGCGGGCGCGCCGAAGGCTGGAAAACCTTCACCCGCACCCTCGATGGCCTGGCCTTCACCGAGCAGCAGGAAGCCGAGGCGGACCAAGGCGCGCTGGATGCCTTCAACCGCTTTACGGTGTTGCTAGAGCATGCCTATGCGGTCGAGTTGGCCTGAAAATTCACCGCTGTCCCTTGTGGGAGCGAGCCTGCTCGCGATTGCAGTGTGTCAGCTCCAATGATGGCGCCTGACACACCGCTATCGCGAGCAGGCTCGCTCCCACGAGGACATGCGTATGCGTGAAAGATACTGATGAACCGTCCCACGAAACTCACCCAACTGCTCTTCGCCCTGCTCGCCTACACCAGCCTGGCCATCGGCCTGGTCGCCATCGTCGTGCCCGGCCTGCCGACGACCGAGTTCATCCTGTTGGCCGCCTGGGCCGCAACCCGCAGTTCGCCGCGCCTGAGCGCCTGGCTGGAGAACCATCGGTTGTTCGGGCCGATGCTGCACAACTGGCGCAACGGAAAAATCATCCCGCGCCGGGCCAAGCTCGGTGCCACCGCCAGCATGCTGTTCTGCGCCGGATTGATGCTGGTGATGCTTGACCACGGCTGGCCGGTTTATCTGGCACTCCTGGGCATGGGCCTGGGCAACCTGTGGATCTGGTCGCGACCGGAACAGGTACAGGGCACTTGTTCCCGCTGGGCCGCAAAGCAGCCCCCAACGGGATTTTGAACTATGATCGCCCTCTCGTACCGGAGGGCTTTCGATGTCAGTTCTGCTCACGTCCATGCAAGCCGCGCTTGGTTTGCCCACGACCCCGATCACCTTCACCGGCGACGGTGCCCTGCCCTCGGCGTTCGCCGTCACGGAGCTGGCTTGCGCCAGCATCGCCGCGGCCGGCCAGGCCGCCGCCGAGCTCATCCACCAGCAAACCGGCCGCCTGCCGCCTGTGGAGGTCGATCGGCGCCTGGCGTCGTTCTGGTTCTCCACCTCCCTGCGCCCCGTCGGCTGGAGCGTGCCGCCGATGTGGGACCCGGTGGCCGGCGACTATGCCAGCGCCGACGGCTGGATTCGCCTGCACACCAACGCGCCGCATCATCGCCTGGCCGCGGAAAAAGTCCTCGGCACCTGCACCGACCGCGCCGACATGGCGGCCAGGGTGGCCCGCTGGAACAAGGCCGAGCTGGAGCAGGCGGTGGTCGACGCGGGCGGTTGCGCCGCCGAGATGCGTTCATGGCAGGCATGGCAAACCCACCCTCAAGGCCTGGCAGTCAATGCCGAGCCGCTGGTGCACCTGAGTGAAACGCCTGGAGAGCAGCGCAAGCCCTGGCTCGGTTCCGTGACCCAGCCACTGGCGGGCCTCAAGGTACTGGACCTGACCCGCGTACTGGCCGGCCCCGTCGCCAGTCGCTTCCTCGCGGGCCTGGGGGCCGACGTGCTGCGCATCGACCCACCGACCTGGAACGAACCCGGCGTAGTGCCGGAAGTCACCCTGGGCAAACGCTGCGCTCGCCTGGATTTGCACCAAGCTGAAGATCGCGTGGCATTCGAGGCTCTGCTCAAGGACACCGACATTCTCCTGCATGGCTACCGTGCCGACGCCCTGGAACGCCTGGGCTATGGCGCCGAGCAGCGCCGGCAGATAGCCTCGGGCCTGATCGACGTCAGCCTCAACGCCTACGGCTGGAGCGGCCCGTGGCAGAACCGGCGCGGCTTCGACAGTCTGGTGCAGATGAGCAGCGGCATTGCCGACGCCGGCATGGGCTGGACACACACCGACAAACCGACACCGCTGCCGGTGCAAGCGCTGGATCACGGCACCGGCTATCTGCTGGCGGCCAGCGTCCTAGTGTTGTTGTCCCGGCGCCTGGCAAGCGGTCACGGCGGCTCGGCACGCTTGTCACTCGCGCGTACGGCGAAGCTGTTGATCGAGCATGGCGCAGGGGACACAACCCCATTGCGCGCCGAGGCCGCCGATGATCAGGGACTGCTGGTCGAGCAGACACCCTGGGGACCGGCCCATCGCCTGCAGGTGCCCTTGAAAATTACCGGGACACCGCTGCAATGGACCTTGCCGGCGGCTGAACTGGGTGCACATCGCGCGCAGTGGTGATAGCCGCCAATGCGAGCAAGACATTGTGGCGAGGGGATTTATCCCCTCGCCACAACGGCCGCCTCTAACCCGCCGCAAAGGTGACCTTCGCCTCACAGTGTCAAAAACCCACTGTACAACCCATAAGCCGCCAAGCCCGCCCCGGACATCACACACGCAAAGACGCCCTTCTCCATGTGAGTGAACAACGGCTGCCGCTGCTCACGCTTGGCCTGGGCAAACAGGATCACCCCCGGCGCATACAACAGCGCCGACAGCAGCAGGTATTTCACCCCACCGGCATACAGCAGCCACACCGCATAGCACAGCGCAACGCCACCGATGCACAGGTCTTTCATGCGCCGGGCCGAGGCCTGTTCATAGGTTTCCCCGCGGGCGCACAGCAGCACCGCATAGGCCGCCGACCACAGGTACGGCACCAGGATCATCGACGAGGCGAGATAGATCAGGCTGGTGTAGGTGCCTGCGGAAAACAGGGTGATCAACAAAAACAGCTGGATCATGCCATTGGTCAGCCACAGCGCATTGACCGGAGCATGGTTGGCATTCTCCTTGGTCAGGAACGCGGGCATGGTCTTGTCCCGGGCGGTGGCGTAGAGAATTTCCGCGCACAGCAACGCCCAGGACAGCAGAGCGCCGAGCAGTGACACCGCCAATCCGACACTGATCAGCAAGGCGCCCCACGGCCCGACAATGTGCTCCAGGACGCCGGCCAGGGACGGGTTCTGCAACTGCGCCAGTTCAGGCTGGCTCATGACCCCCAGGGACAACACATTCACCAGTACCAGCAGCGCCAATACCCCGAGGAACCCGATCACCGTCGCACGCCCTACGTCCGCACGTTTTTCTGCCCGTGCCGAATACACGCTGGCGCCTTCGATACCGATGAACACGAACACCGTGACCAGCATCATGTGCCGCACCTGGTCCATCACACTGCCCAGGTCCGGGCTCAGCACGCCCCAGATATCGCGGGTGAAAATCTCTGCCTTGAAGGCCACGGCGGCCATGACGATGAACATCAACAGCGGCACGACCTTGGCCACCGTGGTCACCAGGTTGATGAACGCCGCCTCCTTGATCCCACGCAGCACCAGGAAATGCACCGCCCACAGCAGCAACGATGCACACCCGATAGCCACCGGCGTATTGCCTTGACCGAACACCGGGAAGAAATAGCCCAAGGTACTGAACAACAATACGAAGTAACCGACGTTGCCCATCCAGGCGCTGATCCAGTAGCCCCAGGCCGACGAGAAGCCCATGTAGTCACCGAACCCGGCCTTGGCATAGGCATACACGCCCGAGTCCAATTCCGGCTTGCGGTTGGCCAGGGTCTGGAACACGAAGGCCAGGGTCAGCATGCCGACGGCGGTAATGGCCCAGCCGATCAGCACCGCACCGACGTCGGCCCGAGCCGCCATGTTTTGCGGCAGGGAAAAGATCCCACCTCCGATCATCGACCCCACCACCAGGGCGACCAGGGCGCCAAGTGGCAACTTTTCAATCGGCTGCGACATGTTCTCTCACTATTAAATAAGTAAATAAAGCGACATAACGTTTTTGAATAACGTCACCCCCGCAAAGTCCACAAGCTTATGTCCTGTCCATTATCCAAGACGTTAATTTAAAAGACCATGCGGCACGATTATTTCTGTCATGCAGGCAGCCTACAAAATAGTTGCGACTCAGTGAAAATCAACTAGCGTGAATAATCCTAAGGCGAGGAAAACTTCCAACACCCTCGCCGAAGCCGCACGAAACGGGCCTTCCAAGCACTACAGACACCCACGGACGCTGTTAACTTCTTCATTAACAATGGAATGTTGCCATGCACTGATCCAGATCAGCTATTCAACTTTCAAATCGACTTAGTCTGTTGACTCTCTTCTCCTGCGCTGGAGTCTCGCAAATGTCTGATACCCCCGCAAAACTTCGATTGGGTGCATTGGTTGCACTGGTGGTCGGCTCGATGATCGGTGGCGGGATCTTTTCCTTGCCACAAAACATGGCGGCCAGTGCCGATGTCGGTGCGGTGCTGATCGGCTGGGCCATCACCGCCGTCGGCATGCTGACCCTGGCTTTCGTGTTCCAGACCCTGGCTAACCGCAAACCCGATCTGGACAGCGGTGTGTATGCCTATGCCAAGGCCGGGTTCGGCGACTACATGGGTTTCTCGTCGGCCTGGGGCTACTGGATCAGCGCCTGGTTGGGCAACGTCGGTTACTTCGTACTGTTGTTCAGCACCCTGGGCTACTTCTTCCCGATTTTTGGTGAGGGCAACACCGTCGCCGCGGTGATTGGCGCCTCGGTGTTGTTATGGGCGGTGCATTGGCTGGTGCTGCGCGGCATCAAGGAAGCGGCGTTCATCAACCTGGTGACCACCGTCGCCAAGATCGTACCGCTGGTGCTGTTCGTGCTGATCGCGGTGTTCGCCTTCAAGCTCGATATTTTCACCGCCGACATCTGGGGCCTGAAGAACCCGGATCTGGGCAGTGTGATGAACCAGGTGCGCAACATGATGCTGGTCACCGTGTGGGTGTTCATCGGCATCGAAGGTGCGAGTATTTTTTCCGCCCGGGCCGAGAAACGTACCGACGTGGGCAAGGCCACCGTGATCGGTTTCATCACCGTGCTGCTGTTCCTGGTGCTGGTGAACGTATTGTCCCTGGGCATCATGACCCAGCCTGAATTGGCAAAATTGCAGAACCCGTCCATGGCTGCCGTGCTGGAGCATGTGGTGGGGCACTGGGGCGCGGTGCTGATCAGCGTCGGCCTGATCATCTCGCTGCTCGGCGCCCTGCTGTCCTGGGTGTTGCTGTGCGCCGAGATCATGTTCGCCGCCGCCAAGGACCACACCATGCCCGAGTTCCTGCGCCGGGAGAACGCCAACCACGTACCGGCCAACGCCCTGTGGCTGACCAATGCGATGGTCCAGCTGTTTTTGGTCATCACCCTGTTCTCGGCCAGCACTTACCTGTCTCTGATCTATCTCGCCACCTCGATGATCCTGGTGCCCTACCTGTGGTCGGCGGCTTACGCAGTGCTGCTGGCGGTACGCGGCGAGACCTACGAAAACGCCCTGGCCGAACGCCGCAAGGACCTGATCATCGGCGCCATCGCCCTGATTTACGCGATGTGGTTGCTGTATGCCGGTGGGGTCAAGTACTTGCTGCTCTCCGCCCTGCTCTACGCCCCCGGCGCGATCCTGTTCGCCAAAGCCAAGCACGAGCTGGGCAAACCGGTTTTCACCTCTGTCGAGAAGCTGATTTTCGCCGCAGTGATCGCAGGCGCCCTGGTGGCTGCCTATGGGCTCTACGACGGCTTCCTGACCTTGTAGCTGGCTGATTGTTTTAACTGGAGGATTTGTAATGACCACGGAAAAAGTGAAATACGGCGTTCATTCCGAAGCCGGTAAATTACGTAAAGTCATGGTGTGTTCCCCAGGCCTGGCCCATCAGCGGTTGACCCCGAACAACTGTGACGAGCTGCTGTTCGATGACGTGATCTGGGTCAACCAGGCCAAGCGCGATCATTTCGATTTCGTCACCAAGATGCGCGAGCGTGACATCGACGTGCTGGAAATGCACAACCTGCTGACCGACATCGTCGCCATCCCCGAAGCCCTCGACTGGATCCTGCAGCGCAAGATCACCGCCGACTCGGTGGGCCTGGGCCTGGTGAATGAAGTCGGTTCGTGGCTGCGCAGCCTGGAGCCGCGCCATATCGCCGAATTCCTGATCGGTGGCGTCTCGGCCGATGACCTGCCGGACAGCTTCGGTGGCAAGACCATCCAGATGTTCCGCGACTTCCTCGGGCACTCCAGCTTCATCCTGCCACCGCTGCCCAACACCCAGTTCACCCGCGATACCACTTGCTGGATCTACGGCGGCGTGACGCTGAACCCGATGTACTGGCCGGCGCGCCGCCAGGAAACCCTGCTGGCCAGCGCCATCTACAAATTCCACCCCGAGTTCACCCAGGCTGACTTCCAGATCTGGTACGGCGACCCGGACCAGGATCACGGCAACGCGACCCTCGAAGGCGGCGACGTGATGCCCATCGGCAACGGCGTGGTGCTGATCGGCATGGGCGAACGTTCGTCCCGCCAGGCCATCGGCCAACTGGCGCTGAACCTGTTCAAGCACAAGGCCGTGGAACGGGTGATCGTCGCCGGCTTGCCGAAATCCCGCGCCGCCATGCACCTGGACACCGTGTTCAGCTTCTGCGATCGCGACCTGGTGACGGTTTTCCCGGAAGTGGTGAGCCAGATCGTCGCCTTCTCCCTGCGCCCAGACGAAAGCAAGCCCGGCGGTATCGATATACGTCGCGAGGAAGGCAGCTTCCTCGACACCGTCGCCTCGGCCCTCAGGCTGAAGGCGCTGCGAGTAGTGGAAACCGGCGGCAACAGCTTCGCCGCCGAGCGCGAGCAATGGGATGACGGCAACAACGTGGTGGCCGTGGAGCCGGGCGTGGTGATCGGCTACGACCGCAACACCTACACCAACACCCTGCTGCGCAAGGCCGGTGTGGAAGTCATCACCATCAGCGCCAGCGAACTGGGCCGGGGCCGGGGCGGTGGTCACTGCATGACCTGCCCGATCATCCGCGACCCAATCGACTACTGACCTTTGAGCCTGGACCGGCACCGCTCTCCATCCCACGGCAGAGACCGGCCCAGGGGATAACCGAACCCAAGGAGATCCAAATCATGGCTTTCAACATGCGCAACCGCAGCCTGCTGAGCTTGATGCACCACACCAATCGCGAGCTGCACTATCTGCTGGACCTGTCCCGCGACCTCAAGCGTGCCAAGTACACCGGCACCGAACAGCCGCACCTCAAGGGCAAGAACATCGCGCTGATCTTCGAGAAAACCTCGACCCGCACCCGCTGCGCCTTCGAAGTCGCGGCCCATGACCAGGGCGCCCACGTCACCTACATCGACCCGGTGTCGTCGCAGATCGGCCACAAGGAAAGCATGAAAGACACCGCCCGGGTGCTGGGGCGGATGTTCGACGCCATCGAATACCGTGGCTTCGAACAGGAGATCGTCGAGGAACTGGCCAAGTTCGCCGGGGTGCCGGTGTTCAACGGCCTGACCGCCGAATTCCACCCCACCCAGATGATCGCCGACACCCTGACCATGCGCGAGCACAGCGACAAGCCGTTGCATGACATCAGCTACGCGTACCTGGGCGACGCACGCTACAACATGGGCAATTCGCTGCTGATGATCGGCGCCAAGCTGGGCATGGACGTACGCATCGGCGCACCGAAAGCACTCTGGCCGCATCAGGACTTCATCGACCAGTGCCAGGCCTTCGCCGCCGAAAGTGGCGGGCTCATCACCATCACCGAGGACCCGAAGGAAGCGGTCAAGGGCGTGGACTTCATCCACACCGACATCTGGGTGTCCATGGGCGAGCCAGTGGAAGCCTGGGATGAGCGCATCGAGCAATTGCTGCCCTACCAGGTCAACGCGCAAATGATGAAGGCCTCGGGCAACCCGCGGGTGAAATTCATGCACTGCCTGCCGGCGTTCCATAACAGCGAAACCAAGGTCGGCAAGGACATCGCCGCCCGCTATCCGAACCTGGCCAACGGTGTGGAAGTGACCGAAGAGGTCTTCGAATCGCCGGCCAACATCGCCTTCGAGCAAGCGGAAAACCGCATGCACACCATCAAGGCGATCCTGGTGTCGGCGCTGGCGGATATCTAGAACCTCATGCAGTTGTGGGAGCAAGGCTTGCCCGCGATGGCATCGCCCCGGTCCATCAGTTACACCGAGGTGTTTGCATCGCGGGCAAGCCTTGCTCCCACAGGCCAGCTTCCACAAGGGAACAGCATTGTTCGATCCATTTTTGAAAGGACAGCATCATGCGTATCGTCGTTGCCCTGGGCGGTAACGCCCTCCTGCGTCGGGGTGAACCCATGACCGCAGACAACCAGCGCATCAATATCCGTACCGCGACCGAACAGATCGCGAAGATCCACCCCGGCAACCAACTGGTCATCGCCCACGGCAACGGCCCGCAGGTCGGCCTGCTGTCGTTACAGGCGGCAGCCTACACCTCGGTCACACCGTATCCGCTGGACGTGCTCGGCGCCGAAACCGAAGGCATGATCGGCTACATCATCGAACAGGAACTGGGCAACCTGCTGGACTTCGAAGTGCCCTTCGCAACGCTGCTGACCCAAGTCGAAGTCGACGCCAACGATCCGGCTTTCAAGAACCCGACCAAACCGATCGGCCCAGTCTACGACAAGGTCGAAGCCGAAAAACTGGCCGCCGAGAAAGGCTGGGCCATCGCCCCGGATGGCGACAAGTTCCGCCGCGTGGTCGCAAGCCCCAGGCCCAAGCACATCTTTGAAATCCGCCCGATCAAATGGCTGCTGGAAAAGGGCAGCATCGTGATCTGCGCCGGCGGTGGCGGCATCCCGACGATGTATGACGCCGACGGCAAGCTGCAAGGCGTGGAAGCGGTGATCGACAAGGACCTGTGCTCGGCGCTGCTGGCCGAACAACTGGAAAGCGATCTGCTGGTGATCGCCACCGACGTCAATGCCGCGTTCATCGACTTCGGCAAGCCAACCCAGAAAGCCATCGCCCAGGCCCACCCCGACGAAATGGAAAAACTCGGCTTCGCCGCCGGCTCCATGGGGCCGAAGGTGCAAGCGGCCTGCGAGTTTGCGCGCAACACTGGCAAGGTCGCGGTGATCGGTTCACTCTCGGACATCGACGCGATCGTCCAGGGCACGGCCGGCACCCGCATCAGCACGGCGACACCGGGCATCGCTTATCGATAACAGGAAACTTGTCGGGCAGATCCAGGGTCTGCCCTACTCCCATGCCTTCGAAGGAGAGTCGCTTATGGCCATGTTCGAACCCGGTCACCTGCACATGGAACGCCATGCACTGAACAAGGATGATTTCAGCTACAACCTGTGCATCGACTACAAGGTCGACCAGGACGGCAAGGAGGGCACGGGCATGTCGTTCCGGGTGCATGGCACCGTCGAAGACAAGCCCCTGGACGAGACGTTCTTCCTGGCCAAGGACCAGGCCTTCGACTTCGCCCGTCATGCCACGCGCATCGCCCAGAAATACGGCTTGCCCAAGACCGCCAGCATCGGCTCGATGCACAAGTACTACGACGAAATGTTCGAAGACGTGCGCAAGCAACTGGACGTCAAGCCAGGGGATCCGATGAAGCCTGAACACCTGGAATAACCCGGTTAAAAGACCACCCCAGTCCCCTGTGGAACTGATCTGTGGGAGCAAGGCTTGCCTGCGATGGCATCGCCTCGGTTTATCCGCTACACCGAGGTGTCTGCATCGCGGGCAAGCCTTGCTCCCACAAGCTCGCTTCCACAGGGGAGTATCAGCGATCTGAATATCGGGTTAAATGCAACACCTGCCTGGCTGGCATCCCACCACGGCTGACCTATGCTCAATGTAGTACCCCCGGGTATTCGTTCAGAGGTCACCGCCATGAACATCAAAACAAGAAGACGCCTCGCCATCTTCGTCACCTGCGCCGCCACGCTTGCGCTATATGGCACTGCGGCCTACCGGGTCGAGCAGGCCAGGCAACTGCCCCGTGAATACGCCAGTTGCAACTTCGAACGTTGCATCCCCCACAGTGCGACCCTGAACGCCCTGCGCTAAGGCGTGGTCAGTCGTCCTGTTGATCGGTCTTGAGCCGGTCCCGGAACGCCTTGGGCGAGATGCCGACGCGCCGGCGGAATAGCCGGGTGAAGTTGGTCGGGTCGGAAAACCCGAGCATTTCGGAAATCTCGTAGATGGTCATGCCGGTGTAGGTCAGCAGCCGCTTGGCTTCCAGCAACTGACGCTCGTGCATGATCTGCAACGCCGGTTGCCCCGCCAATTCCCGACAGGTGCCATTGAGGTGCGACACGGAAATGCCCAGGCGATGGGCCAGGTCTTCGACCTTGACGTGCTCGCGATAGGTTTCTTCCACCAACTGAATGAACCCGTTGAGGTATTCCCGGGCCCGTTGCGGGCGCTGGGCCTGGGTGTGGCGCTGCATCACCTGGCGGCTGACCCAGACCATGATCACGCTGACCAGTGCATGCATCAGCATTTCCCGGGCCGGTTGATGCCCCACGTACTCATTCTGCAAGGCGCTGAACAGGCTATTGAGGTACTCGGCATTCTCAAGGGCGGGGTAGCTTTCGGCCTGGGCCAGGACATTGACCGAATGCCCCAGTTGCGCTTGCAGGTGCGTGACCAGCGGTGCAGCCAGGGTCACCACGTAACCTTCCACATCCTCGGAAAAACGAAAGCCATGGACCGACAACGGCGGCAGGATCTGCACCGCCGGTTCGGTGAGTAGCGTGCGCCGGCCTTCGATTTCCAGTTCCGCCTGGCCCTTGAAGACAAACAGCAACTGGCACAGATCCGCATGCCGATGGGGTTTGATTTCCCATTGATGCTCGCGGCTGCGCTTGGAGATGGTTTCGCAATGCAACAGGTCCGGCGTCGGCCATTCCTGGCTTTCACCGTAGAGCTTGAACACCGGGATCGAAGGCAGGTCAGGTTTTTTCATAACGTGGATCCGGGCCTGGGGTGGCGGGCGATAATCGCACCAATTGGCGAAAAGAACAGGTATCGGCTCAGTTTTCCCCTTCAACTGACAGGTCCGCAAGCGAAAAATGTAGGCACTCGATTTCTAATAATCAACACCGACCCTGGTCGCGTGCTTCGTGCGAGTCATAAGAACAATGAAAACCCTCAAGACCCAAGTCGCTATTATCGGCGCCGGCCCCTCTGGCCTGCTGCTCGGCCAGTTGCTGCACAACGCCGGGATCGACACTGTCATCCTCGAACGCCAAACCCCGGAATACGTACTGAGCCGCATCCGCGCCGGTGTGCTGGAGCAAGGCATGGTCGAGCTGCTGCGCCAGGCCGGCGTTGGCCAACGCATGGACGCCGAAGGCCTGCCCCATGACGGCTTTGAACTGGTGCTCAACGATCGGCGGGTACACATCGACCTCAAGGGCCTGACCGGTGGCAAAAACGTCATGGTCTACGGCCAGACCGAAGTCACCCGAGACTTGATGGCCGCCCGCGAAGCCGCCGGCGCCCGGACCCTGTACCTGGTCAGCAACGCCCAGCCCCACGACATGCAAACCGAACAGCCCTTCGTGACCTTTGAGCATGAAGGGCAATCCTGGCGCCTGGACTGCGACTACATTGCCGGTTGCGACGGTTTCCACGGCGTGGCGCGACAGTCCATTCCTGCGGAAAAACTCAAGGTCTTCGAGCGCGTCTACCCGTTTGGCTGGCTCGGCGTGCTGGCCGACACGCCGCCGGTCCACGAAGAACTGGTCTACGCTCGTCACACCCGCGGTTTTGCCCTGTGCAGCATGCGCTCCAAGACCCGCACCCGTTATTACCTGCAAGTACCCGCCGAGGAGCAATTGGCCGACTGGCCGGACGAGCGCTTCTGGCAGGAGCTGAAAAACCGCCTGCCCCTTGATCTGGCCGAAGCCCTGGTGACCGGCCCTTCCATCGAGAAAAGCATCGCACCGCTGCGCAGCTTCGTGGTCGAGCCGATGCAATACGGACGCATGTTCCTGGTGGGCGATGCCGCCCATATTGTCCCGCCCACCGGCGCCAAGGGGCTGAACCTGGCGGCCAGCGATGTCAGCACGCTGTTCAACATCCTGCTCAAGGTCTATCGCGACGGGCGGGTGGATTTGCTTGAAAAGTATTCGGCCATCTGCCTGCGCCGCGTCTGGAAAGCCGAACGGTTCTCCTGGTGGATGACCTCGATGCTGCACCGCTTCGACGACGATGCCTTCAACCAGCGCATCAGCGAAGCCGAGCTGGAATATTTCGTCGACTCCGAGGCCGGGCGCAAAACCATCGCGGAAAATTACGTCGGCCTTCCTTACGAGGCTATCGAATAGCCGGCTACCGATTTAAACTGCGGGCCTTGTCTCATTCGCCTCTACGGCCCGCAGGTTCTGCCGTGACTCAGTTCAATACGCTCCAAGCCCCGAAGCCGGCCATCCGCAGCGTGCTGGTGGCGCTGATGCTGGCGATTTTCCTGGGTGCACTGGACCAGACCATCGTCGCCGTTTCGATGCCGGCCATCTCCGCCCAATTTGCCGACGTCAGCCTGCTGGCCTGGGTGATTTCCGGCTACATGGTCGCCATGACCGTGGCGGTGCCGATCTACGGCAAGCTCGGCGACCTCTATGGGCGTCGGCCGCTGATGCTGTTCGGCATGGGCCTGTTCACCCTGGCCTCGCTGTTCTGTGGCCTGGCGCAAAACATGGAACAACTGGTGCTGGCGCGGATTTTCCAGGGCATCGGCGCCGGCGGGATGATTTCGGTGAGCCAGGCGATCATCGGCGACATCATCCCGCCCCGCGAGCGTGGCCGCTACCAGGGCTATTTCAGCAGCATGTACGCGGTGGCCAGCGTGGCCGGGCCGGTGCTCGGCGGCTACATGACCGAATACCTGTCGTGGCGCTGGGTGTTCTGGATCAACCTGCCGCTGGGGCTCGCGGCCTGGTGGGTGGCCCGGCGCACCCTGGTCGGGCTGCCGGTGCCGCAACGCACGCCGATCATCGACTACTTGGGCACCGTGTTGCTGATCATCGGTCTGACGGCGCTGTTGCTGGGGATCACCCAGGTCGGCCAGGGCCATGCCTGGCACAGCCAGGAAGTACTGGGGTTACTCGGTTGTGCGGGGGTAACGCTGGGGGTGTTCGCCTGGCACGAGCGCCGGGCTCGGGAACCGTTGCTGCCAATGCACCTGTTCGCCAACCGCAGCGCGGTGCTGTGTTGGTGCACGGTGTTCTTCACCAGTTTCCAGGCGATTTCCCTGATCGTGCTGGTACCGTTGCGCTTCCAGAGCGTGACCGGCGCGGGTGCCGATAGCGCGGCGTTGCACTTGTTGCCGCTGGCGATAGGGCTGCCGATAGGTGCGTACTTCGCTGGACGCCGGACCTCAATCACAGGGCGCTACAAACCGATGATCCTGAGCGGTGCCCTGCTCTTCCCGCTCGCCATCCTCGGCATGGCCTTCACCCCGCCCGCCGCGTTCTGGCTCAGCAGCCTGTTCATGCTGCTCTCTGGCATCGCCTCCGGCATGCAATTCCCCACTTCGTTGGTGGGTTCGCAAAACTCCGTAGACCAACAGGACATCGGCGTCGCCACCAGCACCACCAACCTGTTCCGCTCCCTCGGCGGTGCGGTGGGCGTGGCACTGATGTCGGCGTTGCTGCTGGCGTTGCTGCAGGATTCAAGCTTCGCCCAGATCGCCAGCTCGT
Source organism: Pseudomonas sp. FP2300 (assembly GCF_030687595.1). Taxonomy (NCBI): domain Bacteria; kingdom Pseudomonadati; phylum Pseudomonadota; class Gammaproteobacteria; order Pseudomonadales; family Pseudomonadaceae; genus Pseudomonas; species Pseudomonas sp. FP2300. Next base: position 1,448,000 of record NZ_CP117440.1, on the reverse strand, counting down.
CGCTGATCGGCGAAGGGCATTCCGGCAATGTCTTGCTGGACGGCCTGAACGCCGCCCCGGGCGAGGCCCAGAGTGCCTTGCGCCAGGCATTGCAGGCGACGTTCCGGGACTTGCTGTTGATCAGCGCGGCGGTGTCGCTGTTGGGGCTGGCAGCGGCGGTGGCGATGCCTGATCGCTTGCTGCGGGGACGGGATGAAAAGGTTGGATAACCTGTAAGACACGATCTGTGGCGAGGGAGCTTGCTCCCGTTGGGGCGCGAAGCGGCCCCAAAAATGTTGCGGTCGCTGCGCAACCGAGCGGGAGCAAGCTCCCTCGCCACAAAAGCATTGTTGTCACAAAATCTCTTCAGGCCGTCGCCGCGACACCCTCCGGCATCACCTCCGCGCTCATCCCGTCCTTCATCCGCTTGGCATCGCGCACGAAGCAGCGTGACGCCAGGAACAGGAACACCATGGTCAGGAGCAGCGCCACCGGGATCAGGTACATCGCGTCGTGCAGGCCGATGGCCTTGAACGCTTCGGTCATCTGGTCGACACCCGCGGTTGCCATGGCCGTGCGGGCAAAGTAGTCGGACAAGCCGCCCACCACCACCGGCCCCAAACCGCCACCGAGCAAATACAGCCCGGCAAAGTACAACGCCATCGCCGTGGCGCGCAGGCGCGGTTCCACCACGTCCTGGATCGCAGTGTAGACACAGGTGTAGAAGTTATAGGCAAACAGCCAACCAACACTGAACACCGCCACGAACACGCCGATTTCAATGCGCCCGGCATGCAGGGCCCACGCTGTGGTGACCGTCGAGATCGCCAGGCTGAACGCTGCGAACAGCAGCCGGCCGTTGGGCACGCGCTGGTGGATCTTGTCCGCGACCCAGCCACCCAGGGTGAGCCCGAACAGCCCCGTCACACCCACCATGATCCCGGTGGCCACGGCCGCCTCGTGCAGCGGCATCAGGAAATAACGTTGCAGCATCGGCACCAGGAACGAGTTGCAAGCATAGGTGGCGAAGTTGAAGCACAGCCCGGCCAGCACCAGCCATAGGAAAGTGGGAATCGCCAGTACCCGGCGAACCGGCCTGTCGATCTTTTCCTGGGACACCTGCACGGTTTCCGCCGCGCCGCGCTTGGGTTCCTTGATGAAAAACATGAACACCGCCAGCACCAGCCCCGGCACCGCCGCAATGAAGAACGGCGCACGCCAGCTGTCGAACGCCTTGACCATCGCGCCAATGGTGAAAAACGCCAACAGCAGGCCCAGCGGCAGCCCCAGCATGAAGATGCCCATGGCCCGCGCCCGACGGTGGGCAGGGAACAGATCGCCAATCAGTGAGTTGGCGGCTGGCGCGTAGCTGGCCTCGCCGATGCCGACGCCCATGCGCACCACCAGGAACGCCCAGAAACTGCCCACCAGGCCGTTCACCGCGGTCAGTCCGCTCCAGGCTGCCAGGCCCCAGCCCATCAACTTGCTGCGCGAACCGGTATCGGCCATGCGCCCCAGCGGCAATCCCGCAATGGCATAAACGATGGTGAAGGCGGTGCCGATGATGCCGATCTGGAAGTCGCTGAGGCTCCACTCCATACGGATCGGCTCGATGATGATCGCCGGGATGGTGCGGTCGAAGAAGTTGAACAGGTTGGCAAGGAACAGCAGGAACAGAATGCGCCAGGCATTCGCCGCTTGGGTCGAGTTCTGCATGGGTCCGTCTCTTTATTGTTATGGGGGCAACGGCGAGGCATCCGAGCCCGAAGTCTGCAATCTAGACAGCGGCGCGTGGACTGTCTCCAATCATTCGCAAGGTTGATACCCGCCCATGGCGAGGGGCGTGTTTATTGATAGCGGTCAATTTCCTGTAACAATTGCCATCATTTTGCCCGTTCTTGATTAAAGATCGTCTCCAGGTGGCCGATTCAACCTATCAGGAAAGAATCTCCCGAGCGGCGCTCAGGCACAGTCCTGAACGCTCGGGCCGACCTTCGCGCCATCCAAGGACGCGAGCTCCCATCCGCGACGGTTCGATGACAGCGCTCGTCGAACCAACCAGTTCAGGCATATGGCGCACAATGACTTCCAAAAAAACAGCCACTGCGGTATCCGATCTGACCCTGAGCCCGGCCGCCAACGGCCCTGAAGTCTCGAAACCCTCGAGCAGCTCGCGTCCCCTGTCGACTCAGCAGTATCTGTATTTCACCGAAACCAACACCGATCGGATCCTCGACAACCTCGATGGCCTGCGCGACGCGGTGTTCCCGCGTCCGCCCCATCTGGTAGAAGACGAGAGCGACCGTACCCAGCAGGAATTCCCGTCGGTGTGCCTGATCGGCCTGGGGCGCTGCGGCTCCAACATTGCCCTGGACGTGGCCGAGCTGGTGTACAACGCCCGCAAGTTCTACCTCAACGAATTCAACGCCGAAGACAAGGCCTACAGCGACAAGGGCTACAGCCCCGCGCAGTGGATCCGCAACAATCTGCGCCTGGGCACCAGCAAGGCCAGCAAACCGGTGTTCCTGGTGGAACCGCTGGTAATGCTCGGCGACCTGGACAAGGACATCGCCGGGCGCATCCGCTTCTCGCGCAAGGGTGAGAAAAGCGGCTTTTTGCGCGACTACAGCAAAATGAAAATCATGGACCTGTCGGAAGTCCACGCCGGTGGTGCCGGTAACGCGCCGATCCTGGGCCAGTACCTGGCCAAGATCATCCTGAACAAGGACACCCAGCGCTTCTCCAGCCCTGACTGGAAAATGATCCACTCGTACCTGATCGACAGCTGCGGCATCAAGGCCAACCAGTCGCGCCTGTACTTCTCGATCTTCAGTGCCGGCGGCGGTACCGGTTCGGGCATGGCCTCGGAGTTCGGCCTGGCCCAGCAATACTCGTACATGAACAAGACGTTCGACACCAAGCCGATGGACGAACACGACAGCAAGAGCGGTCATTCCTTCGTCTTCGAACCGATCTTCACCAGCGGCATCTGCGTGCTGCCGAACATTTCCGACCACCGCAGCGAAATGTCCGAGGCCCTGCACATCAACGCCGGACGCCTGCTGTGCAAGTACCTGTCGGAAGAATGGGATTTCTCGTACAACTTCGCCAACGAAGACAGCAGCGAAGCCAGCGTCATGGGCCGTATCCGCCCGTGGAACGCGATGATGCTGATTTCCAACGACATCATGCGCTACGCCGAAGAAAGCGATGACGGCAACATCCAGAACATTGATGTCAATGCCATGGAGAAGCACGCCAACCAGTACATCTCCCAACAGATCTTCAACATCCTGACGGCCCAGGCGGTCACGACCGATTACGACCAGAACTACTTCAGGCGTGCCGGCATCGACATCGGCGAAACCATTCGCCTGGACGCCAACGACCTGTTCATGAGCCTGGCCGGGCCGGTAGCGATTGCCTACGCCGAATCCGTGGTCCCGGAAACCCCGGCGCCAAGCGGCGACAAGTTCAAGGTGTTCGAGAAAGAGCCACCACGCCTGAACATCGACGACCTGTTCTTCCGCTCCATCGACCTGCCGCACTTCAACAAAGTCACCCAGGCCATCGAAGGCATCAGCCTGTTGCCGATCGAATCCAAGCGCTACCGCGCCTCGCTGGAGCAGTACAAGAATTCCGGCTACGACGCAGCCGCCCTGCACGACCTGCACTTCTTCAAGAACTGCTCGTCGGTGGTGTCCATCGTCTCGTTGCCCAAGGACTACAAGCTGTCCTACATGGACCTGAACCGGCTCAAGACCCATCTCAACAGCCTGTTCCCCAACACGACCCTCAAGCGTTACGCGTTGGTGATCGGCGCCTCGGCCAACCTGTCGCTGACCACCCTGATCGCCAAGAGCCCGTGCCTGTCGGACGACTTCCTGACCCTGATCGTGGCCTTCATCAAACGCTGCTTCGCCCGCACCCCGTACCGTTTCGACGACACCCTGGACAACTCGATCCTGGACTTCATCATCAATGAAGACTTCGACGAAGAACGGATCGACGATCTGCTCAACGAATTCGAGAACCCGGCGAAGATCCTCGACACCAACTGGTACGCGATCAAGCCGATGTACGAGAAGAAATACCGCGAGCTGATCAATGACAAGGACAAGTTCGTCTCGATCAACGATATCCGCCTGTCCCGTGACTGCGTGAAGAAGTCCATCAAGTACCTGCGCGAGATCTACCGTCACCGCATTGGCAAGACCAAGGTTATTTCCCTTAATAACCATACTGGCAGGACTTATTGAGGTAGGCGCAAGAGCGCGTCACCCCGAATCGCGAGCAGGCTCGCTCCCACATTTGATCGCGTTCTTCCTGAAGAAACTCGGTCTACTGTGGGAGCGAGCCTGCTCGCGATGGCGATCTCAAATACACTACACAACAACATCCAGAAACAATTAACCAGCCCCATGGCTGGTCCAGAAACTGTTCCCGTTACGTATACGTCACCCTCTCCTGTGGCGTTTCGCCACGGCAGGACGCCATCACGCTACTCACCTACACACTTTCATCCGACAGAAATCACGAACCAAGTTGGTGCACTGATCAGTTTGACGCCCTTTCCTGGATCATAATCCAGGGCGAAACCACCACCGCCCAAAGCTGCGGATCACGCTCCAGAAAATCCAGCGCCCGCGTTTCAGACAGCTTGGCGAGCTGGTCGGCGGCCAGCCAGGCAGCGACTTTGGTACCTTCGTCCTGGGCAACGGCTTCGGCGGCGGCGATCAAATCCAGTGCCGGATCGACCCACAATAGGGCACCCTTGGCAAAGAACGGCTCCAGCTCTTTCCAGGTGATGGATGCGGTTTCACCAAGCAGCTTGGCATAGAGGGTGCTAGGTTCTTGATTCATGGGACCTGTCCGGAAAAGAAATCGGCGCGAATGATAACGTCGGTGGTCTGGCAGAAAAACCCGGTAGTAATTGCAGCACCGATTGAAAAGCGCAGGAAAGCCAAGGATTGCCGATATGACCGGACAACCCCCGCCGCCATTCTGTCTTTTTCTTTCAATTAAGCGACACCCTCAGGTTTTGCCCCCAAGCGCCAGCTTCCCTTGCCAACAACCGGCGCTCTACACTGTACCGGTACAGTTGCCGGGGGCATTTCCGCGAGGGTATCCAAGATATCTGACCCGGTTCTGCTGCTACGGCGCCAGGACTATAAAAACTACAACAGCATGAGTGGAGCACTATGACTAAGGCTACTAAGCAGATTTCCAAACTGTTTGCCGCTATGGTTCTGGCCGGGGTTGCCAGCCATTCGTTCGCCGCCGACACCATCACCATCGGCATTGCCGGTCCGAAAACCGGTCCGGTCACCCAGTACGGCGACATGCAATTCATTGGCGCGAAACAAGCCATCAAGGACATCAACGCCAAGGGCGGCGTCGACGGCAAGATGCTCGAAGTCAAGGAATACGATGACGCTTGCGATCCTAAACAGGCCGTTGCCGTGGCCAACAAAGTGGTCAACGATGGCGTCAAGTTCGTCGTCGGCCACCTGTGCTCCAGCTCCACCCAGCCAGCTTCGGACATCTATGAAGACGAAGGCGTGATCATGATCACTCCGGCAGCCACCAGCCCGGACATCACCACTCGTGGCTACAAGATGATTTTCCGCACCATCGGCCTGGACAGCGCCCAGGGCCCTGCCGCCGGCAACTACATCGCCGACCACGTCAAGCCGAAAGTCGTCGCTGTACTGCACGACAAACAGCAGTACGGTGAAGGCATCGCCAGCGCCGTGAAGAAAACCCTCGAGGCCAAAGGCGTCAAAGTAGCCGTATTCGAAGGCCTGAACGCTGGCGACAAGGACTTCTCCTCGATCATCCAGCGCCTCAAGCAAAACAACGTCGACTTCGTCTACTACGGCGGCTACCACCCTGAACTGGGTCTGATCCTGCGTCAGTCCAAGGAAAAAGGCCTGAAAGCCAAGTTCATGGGCCCGGAAGGTGTCGGCAACGACTCCATCTCGCAAATCGCCCAGGACGCCTCCGAAGGCCTGCTGGTCACCCTGCCGAAGTCCTTCGATGCCGATCCGGCGAACAAGGCCGTCGTCGACGCCATCAAGGCCGACGGCAAGGATCCGAGCGGTCCGTTCGTGTTCCCGGCCTACTCCGCGGTCCAACTGATCGCCGAAGGCATCAAGGCCGCCAAGAGCGAAGACACTGCCAAGGTCGCCGAGGCCATCCACAAAGGCACCTTCAAGACCCCGACCGGCGACCTGTCGTTCGACGCGAAGGGCGACCTGAAGGACTTCCAGTTCGTGGTCTACGAATGGCACTTCAACAAACCGAAGACTGAAGTCTCCCCTCAGTAAGCCAGGCCTTACTGGTCAACAAGCCCACTGTGCGAGCAGTGGGCTTTGTTTTACGAGGTTTATGGGCCAGGCACCCGCGATCCGGGAGCTGGTTCACCTGAAAATCTTAAAACCGTCACCAGCGGTTCGCTGGCAAACGCTCGGGGCGAATGTGATCAGAGAACACAGCACCGGGCCGGAACATGACTCCACCAGTGAAATGCGTATCGGGTTTTTAGGAGCGCTGTAATGCCTGAGATCTATCATTTTTTCCAACAGCTGGTTAATGGCCTGACCATTGGCAGCACCTATGCCTTGATAGCCATTGGCTACACAATGGTCTACGGCATCATTGGAATGATTAACTTCGCCCATGGCGAGGTCTACATGATCGGTTCCTACGTGGCTTTCATCGCCCTTGCCGGGCTGGCCATGATGGGTATCGATTCACTGCCGCTGTTAATGACCGCCGCGTTCGTGGCGTCGATCATCGTAACCAGTGCCTATGGCTACAGTATCGAGCGCGTTGCCTACCGCCCCTTGCGTAGCAGCAACCGATTGATCCCGCTGATCTCCGCCATCGGCATGTCGATCTTCCTGCAGAACACCGTATTGCTGTCCCAGGACTCCAAGGACAAGTCGATTCCCAACCTGATCCCGGGGAGCTTCTCCTTCGGCCCGGGCGGCGCCGAAGAAGTACTGGTTTCCTACATGCAGATCCTGGTGTTCATCGTGACCCTGGTCGCCATGCTCGGGCTGACGCTGTTCATCTCCCGTTCCCGCCTTGGCCGCGCCTGCCGCGCCTGCGCCGAGGACATCAAGATGGCCAACCTGCTGGGCATCAACACCAATAACATCATCGCCCTCACCTTCGTCATCGGTGCCGCGCTGGCGGCTGTCGCCGCGGTGCTGCTGAGCATGCAGTACGGCGTGATCAACCCCAACGCCGGTTTCCTGGTGGGCCTGAAGGCCTTTACCGCAGCGGTACTGGGTGGCATCGGCAGCATTCCGGGCGCGATGCTCGGCGGGCTGGTGCTTGGGGTGGCCGAAGCGTTCGGTGCCGATATCTTTGGCGACCAGTACAAGGACGTCGTGGCGTTCGGTCTCCTGGTCCTGGTCCTGTTGTTCCGGCCGACCGGCATCCTGGGCCGTCCGGAGGTTGAGAAAGTATGAACAAATATCTTAAACAGGCGCTGTTCAGCGCCGCGCTGGTCTGGGCCGTGGCCTTCCCTGTGCTGGGCCTCAAGCTGAGCATCGTCGGGGTCAACCTTGAAGTGCATGGCACCGGTCCCCTGACATTGAGCGTGATTGCCCTGTGCTCGGTGCTGATGTTCCTGCGGGTGCTGTTCAGCCAACAGGTCGGCACGCTGTTGCGCTCCAACCGCGGCCCGCTGGTTTCGCCCAAGGTCAGCCAGTTCCTGTCCCTGCCTCGCACCCAGCGCCAGATCATCATCGCGTTGATCGTGGTTGCGCTGGTCTGGCCGTTCTTCGGCTCCCGCGGCGCGGTGGACATCGCCACGCTGATCCTGATCTATGTCCTGCTGGGACTGGGCCTGAACATCGTGGTCGGCCTGGCCGGCCTGCTCGACCTGGGTTATGTGGGCTTCTACGCCGTCGGTGCCTACAGCTATGCGCTGCTGTCCCATTACTTTGGCCTGAGCTTCTGGATCTGCCTGCCCATCGCCGGGATGATGGCGGCCACCTTCGGCTTCCTGCTGGGCTTCCCGGTGCTGCGGCTGCGGGGCGACTACCTGGCCATCGTGACCCTGGGCTTCGGCGAGATCATCCGGTTGTTCCTGCGTAACCTCACCGACCTCACCGGCGGCCCCAACGGCATCAGCAACATTCCCAAGCCGACGTTCTTCGGGCTGAGCTTCGACCGCACCGCGGCCGAGGGCATGCAGACCTTCCACCAGTTCTTCGGGCTGACCTACAACCCCGTCAGCAAGGTGGTGTTCCTCTACCTGGTCGCGCTGTTGCTGGCCCTGGCCGCGCTGTTCGTCATCAACCGCCTGTTGCGCATGCCAATCGGCCGTGCATGGGAAGCGTTGCGTGAAGACGAAATCGCCTGCCGTGCCCTGGGTCTCAACCCAACCGTGATCAAGCTGTCGGCCTTCACCCTCGGTGCCGCCTTCGCTGGTTTTGCCGGTAGCTTCTTCGCCGCCCGCCAGGGCCTGGTGACGCCGGAATCCTTCACCTTCATCGAATCGGCGATCATCCTCGCCATCGTGGTACTGGGTGGGATGGGCTCGCAGCTGGGCGTGATCCTGGCAGCCATCGTGATGATCCTGCTGCCCGAAATGATGCGTGAATTCAGTGAATACCGCATGTTGATGTTCGGCGCCTTGATGGTGCTGATGATGATTTGGCGTCCTCAAGGTCTGTTGCCTATGCAACGCCCCCACATGGAGCTGCGCAAATGAGCCGCGAGATCCTCAAAGTCGAAAACTTGAGCATGCGCTTCGGCGGCTTGCTGGCGGTCAACGGCGTGGCCCTGACCGTGAAAGAGAAACAAGTGGTTGCGCTGATCGGACCGAACGGCGCGGGCAAGACCACCGTGTTCAACTGCCTGACCGGCTTCTACCAGCCCACCGGCGGCACCATCGTGCTGGACGGCGAGCCGATCCAGGGCCTGCCCGGCCATCAGATCGCCCGCAAGGGTGTAGTGCGCACCTTTCAGAACGTGCGGCTGTTCAAGGACATGACGGCGGTCGAGAACCTGTTGATCGCCCAGCATCGTCACCTGAACACCAACTTCTTTGCCGGCCTGTTCAAGACCCCGGCGTTCCGCAAAAGCGAACGCGAGGCCATGGAGTACGCCGAGTACTGGCTGGAGAAGGTCAACCTCAAGGAGTTCGCCAACCGTACCGCCGGGACCCTGGCCTACGGTCAGCAACGGCGCCTGGAAATTGCCCGCTGCATGATGACCCGTCCGCGGATCCTCATGCTCGACGAGCCGGCCGCCGGCCTGAACCCCAAGGAAACCGAAGACCTCAAAGCCCTGATCGGCGTGTTGCGTGAAGAGCACAATGTCACCGTGCTGCTGATCGAGCACGACATGAAGCTGGTCATGAGCATTTCCGACCACATCGTCGTGATCAACCAGGGCACGCCCCTGGCCAACGGCTCGCCGGAACAGATCCGCGACAATCCTGAAGTGATCAAAGCCTACCTGGGGGAAGCGTAAATGCTGCAGTTCGAAAACGTTTCCACCTTCTATGGCAAGATCCAGGCCCTGCACAGCGTCAACGTGGAGGTCCGCCAGGGCGAAATCGTGACGCTGATCGGAGCCAACGGCGCCGGCAAGTCCACCCTGCTGATGACGCTCTGCGGTTCGCCCCAGGCCCACAGCGGCAGCATCCGCTACATGGGTGAGGAACTGGTGGGCCAGGACTCGTCACACATCATGCGCAAGAGCATCGCGGTGGTGCCGGAAGGCCGTCGGGTCTTTGCCCGCCTGACCGTGGAAGAAAACCTCGCCATGGGCGGGTTCTTCACCGACAAGGGCGACTATCAGGAGCAAATGGACAAGGTGCTGCACCTTTTCCCCCGCCTGAAAGAACGCTTTACCCAGCGCGGCGGCACCATGTCCGGCGGCGAACAGCAAATGCTCGCCATCGGCCGCGCACTGATGAGCAAGCCCAAGCTGCTGCTGCTCGACGAGCCTTCGTTGGGCCTGGCGCCGATCATCATCCAGCAGATCTTCGACATCATCGAACAACTGCGCAAGGATGGCGTGACGGTGTTCCTGGTGGAGCAGAACGCCAACCAGGCGCTGAAAATCGCCGACCGGGCGTACGTGCTGGAGAACGGTCGCGTGGTGATGCAAGGCACCGGTGAAGCGCTGCTGATCGACCCGAAAGTGCGCGAGGCGTACTTGGGCGGTTGAGTCTGTCGCAATGAAAAAACGGCCTTCGGGCCGTTTTTTTTTGGGGCAAGCCTTGCTCCCACAAAAACCTACCCTCACCCCATTGGGTTTCGAAATAAAAAATCGAGAACCGCTGTAACACTTCCCCACGCCCCTTCTCTAGTTCAGCAGACCGGCGCTAACGCCGGTTCATTTCCCTGAAGAACTGGAGAATCACCATGACTGCTTCGACTCGCACCCTGTCCGCCACCGCCCTGATCCTGGCCCTGGGTTCTGCCCTGAGCATGACGGCCGTCTCGTCCGCCCACGCAGCCGACGACAACATGGAAAAATGCTTCGGCGTCGCCCTCAAAGGCATGAACAACTGCGCCGCCGGTGCCGGCACCACCTGCGCCGGCACCGCGAAAATGGACTATCAAGGCAACGCGTGGAAATCGGTCCCTAAAGGCACTTGCACCACCCTTGAAAGCAAGACCTCCCCCACCGGCTTCGGCCAACTCCAAGCGTTCAAAGCCAAGTCCTGATCGCATCTGCCTGAGGCCCACTGCCATGTCCACTGCGCTTTTCCTCGCCACTGATACCCGATTGCCGCCAAGGGCGGGTCTGGGGCTCAAGGCCGAGCATTTCCATGAAGTACTCCAGACCCAACCGGATCTGGGCTTCTTCGAAGTGCATGCGGAAAACTACATGGTGGCTGGTGGGCCGTTTCATCACTACCTGGGGCGGATACGCGAACAGTACCCGCTGTCGCTGCACGGCGTCGGCCTGTCGATCGGTGGCGAAGGGCCGCTGGATGTCACGCATTTGCGGCGCCTGGCCACACTGATCGAACGCTATCAGCCCCAGTCCTTTTCCGAACACCTGGCCTGGTCCAGCCATGGCCCGGTGTTCCTCAATGACCTGCTGCCCCTGGCCTACGACCAGGCGAGCCTCGACCGTGTCTGCGAACACGTCGATCAGGTGCAGTCCAGCCTCAAATGCCGGCTGTTGCTGGAAAACCCGGCCACTTATCTGACGTTCGAGGAATCGACCCTCGACGAACCTCACTTCATTGGCGAAGTCATTCGTCGCACCGGCTGCGGCCTGCTATTGGATGTGAACAACGTCTACGTTTCGTGCATCAACCACAGCCGCGATCCACAGGTCTACCTCGACGCCCTGCCCTTGCAAGCCACCGGCGAGATTCATCTGGCCGGGTTTGCCGAAGACGCCGACAGCCTTGGCGAGCGCCTGCTGATAGACGATCACGGGGCGCCCATCGCCAACGAAGTCTGGCAGCTGTATCGCAAGGCACTGGCGCGAACCGGGCCGGTAGCCACCCTGATCGAGCGAGACAACCACGTCCCTGCATTCGAGGTGCTGCTGGCCGAAGCGCGCCAGGCCGAGCGACTGCTAAGCGCCGCCGGAGCCCGGCCATGAGCCGCCAGAGCGAATTTGCCGCGGCCCTGCTCGATCCGCGCCAGGCCTGTCCGCCGGGCCTGATCAGCGCCAATGGCGCCGATTCCGAGAGCCGCTTCGCGGTGTACCGCAACAACGTGCTCAGCTCATTGATCAACGCCCTGGCCGACAACTATCCAGTGGTGACACAACTGGTGGGCGAGGAATTCTTCCGTGGCATGGCCGGTGTCTATGTCCAGTCGGCGGCACCACGGAGCCCGATCATGAGCGACTACGGTGCCGATTTTTCCGGTTTCATCGAACGCTTCGAACCCGCCGCCGGCGTGCCCTATCTCGCGGACGTGGCTCGCCTGGAACGGCTGCAAATCGAGGCCGGGCATGCAGCCGACGCCCAGCCCATGAGCGCGGAACGAGTCGTGGAATTACTGTCCTGCCCCACCCTCGCAGCGCATCTGAAGATCGCCTTCCACCCATCGCTGCGCCTGCTGAAATCACCTTTCGCCGTGGTCACGATCTGGGCTGCCCATCAACAAAAGCCTCTCGTAGCGTTCGAGCCGCGCGCCGCACAAAACGCCCTGGTACTGCGCAATGGCCTCGACGTGGAAGTGCTCGCGATCAGCCATGGTGCCCATGCCTTCATCACCTCCCTGCAGCAAGGCCTACCCCTGACAGCGGCAATCGAGCGCTACACCGACCTCGACCTGGAGCACCTCCTGGGGAGGCTCATCCGCCACCAGGCCATCACTGGCCTCCTATCTGAACAGGTAACCCAATGAACGCCCTGATTACTGGTTTCATTCAATGGCTGGAGAAAATCCCCCACAGCCTGATCGCCTTTATTGCCCGTTTCTCCATCGCCGCGGTGTTCTGGAAGTCCGGCCAGACCAAAATCGAAGGCCTGGCCATCGACCTGTTCGACGGCACCTTCCAGATCGGCCTGCCGCATCTGGCGGACTCGACCATTCCCCTGTTCAAAAGCGAATACGCCCTGCCGTTGCTGTCGCCGGAACTGGCGGCGCATCTGGCGGCCTCTGCTGAACATGTATTCCCGGTGTTGATTCTGTTTGGCCTGGCAACACGTTTCTCGGCGATGGCCTTGCTGGGCATGACCTTGACCATTCAGCTGTTTGTCTACCCGGACGCCTACCCCACCCACGGCACTTGGGCAGCGGTATTGCTCTACCTGATGGCGCGCGGACCGGGGTTGCTGTCCATCGACCACCTGATCGCCAGGCGCTATGCCCGCTGACTAACCCCGCTCCCACAAGAGGCCCAATGGCCGGGCTATCGCTGCAACCGATCCAACGCCTCGCCACTGCGCTTGAACCAATCGATCAAGTAATCGGCCAACACCTGGGTGCGCTTGGGCAATCCGCCCTGGTACGGATGCACCAGGTACATCGGCATACGCCGAGTCTGGTAATCGCGTAGCACCCAGCGCAGGCGCCCGTCAGCCAATTCTTCATGCAGCAGATACGACGGCAGCCGGGCGATTCCGGCGCCGGCCAGGGCGGCTTTTTTCAGCAAGCTGTAGTGATTGCTGGCAAACGGCCCCGACACGCGGACCCGCAGCAGTTCGTGTTGCTGGTGATAGAGCCATTCTTCCCGGCCGCTGTAGTGGCTGTTGAGCAGGCAGCGGTGTTCGGCCAGGACCTGGGGGGTCGCGGGTTCGCCATAGTGTTCGAGATAGGCAGGGCTGGCGCAGGTCATTTCGTGCCACGCCAGCAACGGCCGGGCCACCAGCCGCTCATCGATGGCGGCGTCGGAGCGGATCGCCAGGTCGAAGCCGTCGCGGGTCAGGTCACGGTAACCGTTGTTGAGCTCCAGTTCGATCTGCACATCGGGATAGGTGCGAGCGAACTCCATCAGCAAGCCTTCGAAGAAGGTTTCGCCCAACGAAACCGGAACCGTCATACGCACCGGTCCAGAAACATCATCCTTCAATCGAGCCAATGCCTGACGTGCCCTTTCCACTTGCACCAGCAGCGCCTGGGCCTGGGGTAACAACGCCGCCCCTGCCGCCGTGAGGCTCAAGCGCCGGGTGGTACGTTGCAGCAACACCACCGAAAATCGGCTCTCCAACAGGCTGATGCGCTTGGACAACTGGCCTTTGCTGCAGCCCAACTGTTGGGCCGCCAGTGTGAAACTGCCGGCCTCTATCAACACGGCAAACGCCGCCAGGTCATCCATTTCGCTCATTGGATTGTTTCCAATTGAAAACCAAAGGTTGCCTATTAGCATGATTATCCAAGGAAAGAACCCCTCTAGACTGAAAACTCATTCAACCCATTGAGGAACAGCTCATGAAAATCCTGTTGATCGGCGCTAACGGCACCATCGGTTCGGCCATTGATAAGGAACTGTCGCCCCGCCACGAAATCATTCGGATCGGCCGCCACAGCGGTGAACTGCAGGTGGATATCAGCGACAGCGCCTCGATTCGTGCGCTGTTCGCAAAGACCGGCCGTTTTGATGCCCTGGTCTGCGCCGCCGGCAACGTCACCTTTGCCCCCCTGGCCGACATGACCGAAGACAGCTTTGCCCTGGGTTTGAAAGACAAGCTGATGGGCCAGGTGAACCTGCTGCTGATCGGCCGCGAATTCGCCAACGACGGCGCATCCTTCACCTTCACCACCGGCGTGCTCAGCCACGATCCGATCAAGAGCGGCGCGTCGGCGGCCCTGGTCAACGGTGCCTTGGACAGTTTCGTGCGCGCCGCGGCAATCGAGTTGCCACGGGGCTTGCGAGTCAACTCGGTGAGCCCGAACGTGTTGGTGGAAGCCATGGGCAAATACGCCCCCTACTTCCGTGGCTACAAACCAGTGCCAGCCGTCGATGTGGCATTGGCCTACGCCAAGAGTGTCGAAGGCCTACAAACCGGTCAGACCTTTCACGTGGGCTGACACCCCTTGTGATGCAGGAACAGTCTGAGTAACGTGGCGGCACTTGTCTGGAGACCCAATGATGCGTGCCGCCCGCTCCCTGCTGTTTGTCGCCCTCCTGCCGCTCTTTGCCGGCTGCCAATTGCTCGACGCCCCGCGCCAGAGCGTCTCCCACGCCGACCAGACGCGCATGCAGGGCGAACTCACGGCGGCCGATGGCAAGCTGGTGTTCCAGCCATGCCAGGAACAGCGCCGCTACATCGTCAACGACAGCGGTGGTACCAGCGTGCTGCAACAGGCCGCCAGCCTGGCCGATGAACAGGGCAAACTGTTTGCCGATATGCGCGGTCGTATCGGCTCCAGCGCGGCGGCCGGCACCGATAGCCAGCTGGAGGTGGAGCAGCTCTATCGCCTGGAACGGTCGAGCACCGCATGCAATGACGAAAATTTCAGACTGTTGATCCTGCGCGCCGCCGGCCATGGCCCCGAGTGGAACCTCAAGGCCAGCGGCAAGGGCCTGGTGCTCGAACGTGACGGCCAGCCGCCACTGGCGGTGCCTTACATGGAGGAGCAACTGGGTGATGGTCGCCTCAACATCAGCACCGAAGCCAACGGCCAGAAGGTCGAGCTCTGGCTGGCCACCCAGCGCTGCGTCGACAGCGTCACCGGCAGTGTGCAACACATGAGCGCCGAACTGCGGGTCAACGGACAGGTCCAGCGCGGCTGCGCCTATTTCGGCGGCGCGCGCAACGACTGACTCACAGGTTTTGGCTTATAATCGCCGGTTCACGCCCTGATGCAGTTGTGCATCCCGCGAACCGGACCCCGCCATGTTACGAATCACCGAACTCAAGCTGCCAATCGATCATCCCGAAGAAGACCTGCGCCCCGCCATCGTGCAACGCCTGGGCATCGCCAGCGATGATCTGCTCGATTTCACCTTGTTCAAGCGCAGCTACGACGCGCGCAAGAAATCCTCCGAACTGTGCTTCATCTACACCATCGACCTGACGGTGCGCGATGAAGCCAGCCTGCTGCGCAAGTTCGCCGATGACCGTAACGTCAACGAGGCGCCGGATGTCAGCTACAAAGTGGTCGGCCAGGCACCAGCCGACCTGAGCGAACGGCCAATCGTGGTCGGCTTTGGCCCGTGCGGGATCTTCGCCGCCATGTTGCTGGCACAGATGGGCTTCAAGCCGATCATCCTCGAACGCGGCCCGGAAGTGCGCCAGCGCACCAAGGACACCTGGGGCCTGTGGCGCAAAAGCGTGCTCAACCCCGAGTCCAACGTGCAGTTCGGTGAAGGCGGCGCGGGGACGTTTTCCGACGGCAAGCTCTACAGCCAGATCAAGGATCCGAAATTCCTCGGTCGCAAGGTCCTGCACGAATTCGTCAAGGCCGGCGCACCGGAAGAAATCCTCTACGTCAGCAAGCCGCACATCGGTACGTTCCGCCTGACAGGCGTAGTGGAAAACATGCGTGAGCAAATTCGCGCCCTGGGCGGTGAAGTGCGCTTCCAGCAGCGCGTCACCGATGTACTGATCGAGGACGGCCAGTTGGTCGGCGTCGAACTGGCTAGCGGTGAACGGATTCATTCCAGGCATGTGATCCTGGCCCTGGGCCACAGCGCCCGGGACACCTTCCGCATGCTCCACAGCCGTGGCGTGTACATGGAAGCCAAACCGTTCTCGGTGGGTTTCCGGATCGAACACCCGCAATCGCTGATCGACAGCGCACGCCTGGGCAAGTACGCCGGCCACCCGAAACTGGGGGCCGCCGACTACAAACTGGTGCACCACGCCAAGAACGGTCGCTCGGTGTACAGCTTCTGCATGTGCCCGGGCGGTACCGTGGTGGCCGCGACCTCCGAGCCGAACCGCGTCGTGACCAACGGCATGAGCCAGTATTCACGCAACGAGCGCAACGCCAACTCCGGCATCGTCGTCGGCATTACTCCGGAAGTGGATTATCCGGGTGGCCCACTGGCCGGGATCGAGTTGCAGGAGCGCCTGGAGTCCCACGCGTTCGTGCTCGGCGGCAGCAACTACGAGGCCCCGGCGCAACTGGTGGGCGATTTCATCGCCGGCAAGCCGTCCACGGCACTGGGCAGCGTCGAACCTTCCTACAAACCCGGCGTCTCCCTGGGCGACCTGGCCCTGGCCCTGCCGGACTTCGCCATCGAAGCCATCCGTGAAGCCCTGCCGGCGTTCGAGAAACAGATTCGCGGTTATTCGCTGCACGATGCGGTGCTGACCGGGATCGAAACCCGCACCTCGTCGCCCCTGCGCATTACCCGCAACGAATCGCTGCAGAGCCTGAACGTCAAGGGCTTGTTTCCCGCCGGTGAAGGCGCCGGTTATGCGGGCGGGATTTTGTCGGCGGGCGTGGACGGGATCCGGATTGCCGAGGCGGTGGCGCGGGATATCCTGGGGCTGGAGGCCTGACAGAAGCGTCCTTGTGAGGGCAATGCTGTTCACTCAAGGCCGAATTTGCTTAAGTGAACAGCATGACCCTGTGGGAGCGAGCCTGCTCGCGATGGCGGCCTGGCATTCAACACAGATGTTGACTGGTCCGCCGCTATCGCGAGCAGGCTCGCTCCCACAAGGGATTCCGGTGTTTTCAAGGTTCAGATATTCGCCCGCAACACACTCTCTGGCAACGCATCTCCCCTCTCCACACTCGCCGCCACGGCCGCCATCAGCCCGCTCAACTCATAGCCCTGGGCTTTGAGCCACGCGGGGTCGTAATAGGTCGTGGCATAGCGCTCGCCGCCGTCACACAAAATCGCCACGATCGATCCCGACTCCCCTGCCTCCATCATCTGCTTCGCGGCGATCAACGCACCGATCAGGTTGGTACCGCTGGAACCACCAACCCGTCGTCCCAAGCGCTCGGCCAGGTAATGCATGGCCGCCAGTGACAGGGCGTCCGGGACCTTGACCATCGCATCGATGACTTTGGGCAAGAACGACGCCTCGACCCGTGGTCGGCCGATACCCTCGATGCGCGAGCCGCAATCCATGCGCAGATTGGCATCGCCGCTGCGGTAGTAGTCGAAGAACACCGAACGCTCGGCGTCGGCACACAACACCCGGGTGCCGTGCTGGCGATAACGCACGTAGCGCCCCAGGGTGGCCGTGGTGCCGCCCGTGCCGGGACTGGAAATCAGCCAGCTTGGCTCCGGATGCCGCTCGAAGCGCATCTGCTGGAAGATCGATTCGGCAATGTTGTTATTGGCCCGCCAGTCCGTGGCGCGCTCGGCATAGGTGAACTGGTCGATGAAATGCCCGTCATGCTCGCGGGCCAGGCGTTCGGATTCGGCGTAGATCTGCGTCGGATCGTCCACCAGATGGCTCTGGCCGCCATAGAAGGCGATCTGTGCGATTTTTTCCCTGGAGGTGGTCGCTGGCATCACTGCAATGAACGGCAGGCCCAGCAGACGGGCAAAGTACGCCTCCGAAATGGCTGTCGAACCGCTGGAAGCTTCGATCACCGGCGCCCCAGGCTTGAGCCAACCGTTACACAACGCATAGAGAAACAGCGAACGGGCCAGCCGATGCTTGAGGCTGCCAGTGGGATGGCTGGACTCATCCTTGAAATACAGTTCGATGCCCGGCAGGCCAGGCAGCGATAGCGGAATCAGGTGGGTATCGGCGCTGCGCTGGAAGTCAGCCTCGATGATGCGGATCGCTTCGCGCGCCCACTGGCGGTGGTCGTTCATGGTGTTTTCTCACTGGATCGGTTCGACGCGGGGAACCTGACGGTCATGCAGGCGCGACTTTGGTCTCGGAAAAACCAGGCACAAGCTTAGGAAAAAACCGACAGCGCGCACAGGTACAGCTAAGGTCCAATATGCGCCGTAACTGCCCGACCGCGCCGTGCAGGCGTTGTAACGCCATATAACAAAAAAGAATATAACTTTTGTTTTAACAACTAACAGTACGGGTTAGGGTGTGCCATCTTTTTGATTCGATGAATGGAGAGCGATCGTGGCTCTACGTAATTCTCTGACACGTTTTTTCCAGCTGGAGGCGGCCAGTGGCCTGCTACTGATCGCTGCCGCCGTACTGGCCCTGGCCATCAATAATTCGCCGCTGTCCTGGCTGTATAACGGCCTGCTGGACACCCCGGTGGTGGCCCAGGTCGGCGCGCTGAAAATCGCCAAACCCTTGCTGCTATGGATCAATGACGGCCTGATGGCGATGTTCTTCCTGCTCATCGGCCTGGAGGTCAAGCGCGAGGTCCTCGACGGGCAACTGTCGAAACCTTCGCAAATCGTCCTGCCGGGCGCGGCGGCGATTGGCGGCATGGTGGTGCCGGCGCTGATCTACTGGTTCCTCAACCGTGACAATCCCCCCGCCCTCGCCGGCTGGGCAATCCCGACGGCCACCGACATCGCGTTCGCCCTCGGCGTGCTGGCCTTGCTCGGCAAGCGGGTGCCGGTGTCGCTCAAGCTGTTCCTGATGACCCTGGCGATCATCGACGACCTGGGCGCCATTATCATCATCGCCATCTTCTACTCCGGCGCCCTGTCGACCTTGTCGCTCATGCTGGCAGCTGCCTGCATCGCCGCATTGGTGGCGATGAACAGGATGGGCGTGGTCAAGCTCGGGCCCTACATGGTCGTGGGCCTGATTCTCTGGGTCTGCGTACTCAAGAGCGGTGTCCACGCCACCTTGGCCGGTGTGACCCTGGCGTTCTGCATCCCGCTGCGCACGAAGAATGCCGAATCTTCACCGCTGCTGAGCCTGGAGCATGCACTGCATCCCTGGGTGGCCTACGGTATCCTGCCGCTGTTCGCCTTCGCCAACGCCGGCCTGTCCCTGAGTGGCGTCACCGTCGAAAGCTTCACCCATCACGTGCCGATGGGTATCGCGATCGGCCTGTTACTGGGCAAGACCGTCGGCGTCTTCGGCCTGACCTGGCTGGCCGTGAAAATCGGCATTGCCAGCCTGCCCGCCGGCGCCAATTGGGGTCAGGTACTGGGCGTGGCGATCCTGTGTGGCATCGGGTTCACCATGAGCCTGTTCGTCGGCTCCCTGGCGTTCGAGCCTGGCGTGAGTGACTACGCCGGCATGGATCGGATGGGGATTCTCACCGGTTCGATCCTCGCGGCGTTGTTGGGTTACGCGGTGACAGCGGCGTCCAGTCGCAAGCAGCCTGCATTGCCAAGCTGATTCCTGGCTGCCTGAGGGGTGTGTATATCCATTGCTGCGGTAACGGCTGCTTAGGGTTCCGCCCCCGGAAACAAAGCCATAAAAAAACGGCGCCTTCCGTCCAGGACAAGGCGCCGTTTTCTCAAACAATTCCAGCTTAGTGGGATACGCGACTCGTACCATCCACAGTGGAAATACGAACCCGCTCACCCACACGGAACACCTCGTTTTCCTGAACCTGCTGCACATAGGCACGCATGCTGCCGTCATCTTCACGAACGGTGATTTCCACACCCTGGGTACGAGTCAGGCCTTCTTCAGTGGCAGAGCCGATCAGGCCACCGGCCACAGCGCCAATCACTGCGGCGACGATGCTGCCACGACCGCCACCGATGGCGCTACCGCCTACACCACCGACCACGGCACCGGCTGCACCGCCGATAGGGGTCTTGGTGCCTTCGATCTTGACCGGACGCAGGGATTCGATGGTCCCCATGCGAATCGTCTGCACGCGACGCGCTTCGTCACGGGAATAGGAGTCACCGGTCAGGCTCGACTGACAGCCAGTGAGCAACATCGCCATCGTGGAAAAGGAAGCAACCAGCAAAACAGACTTACGCATAGCATCAACTCCAAAAGACAGGGATTCATTAAACTCCGCGACTTGACGCCTGTCACGGTCTCGCCGGGATAAAATTGTTTTCATTCAGGTGGGATACAGGCGCACCGGAAAAATTCACCCAACAGTAGCGCCAATTTCCAAAACCTGCGTCATCAACCCGGGGATTTTTCATGGATTATTTCATTATCGTCGCGATCACCGTGGCCGGCTTGTACTTCCACTGGTGGTTGTACGTACGGATCAAACGCTGGATGGACCGCGACCTGGCGCTGTCCCTGGCGGGGCAGGATGAACGGAAAAAGACCTACATGCTGCAACAACTGGCCCGCGCCCGGGAGCAAGGCATCAAGCGCCGGGACTTGCCGCAATGGCTTCAAACCGCTGCGGCAGGTTATCGCGGCTAAGGCGCCAGACGCTCGCGAATCCAGTTCGTCCCTTGCAGACGATAGTTGAGGCGATCGTGCAGGCGGCTCGGACGGCCTTGCCAGAACTCGATGCGCTCGGGCAGTAAACGATAACCACCCCAATGCTCCGGGCAGTGCGGCTGGCTGTCGCTGAAACGTTGTTCGGTGGCCTTGAGCAAGTCGTCCAGCTCAGCGCGCCCTGAAATCACCCGGCTCTGGGGGGAAGCCCAGGCGCCGAGACGGCTGCCCAGCGGGCGAACCTGATAATAGGCGTCCGACTCCTGCGCCGTGACCTTGACCACTTTGCCTTCGATGCGCACCTGGCGTTCCAGGGCCGGCCAGAAAAACGTCATGGCCGCGAATGGATTCGCGGCCAGTTGCTGGCCCTTGGCGCTGTCGTAGTTGGTGAAGAACGTGAAGCCCAAGGCATCCAGGCCCTTGAGCAGCAGAATTCGACAGTGCGGTCGCCCTTGTGCATCCACCGTGGCCAGGGTCATGGCGTTAGCCTCAACCGGAGCCTGCTCGGTTTTCACCGCGTCGGCGAACCATTGGTGGAACAATGCAAACGGCTCGGCCGGGGCTTGTGCCTCGGTCAAGCCATCGCGGGTGTAGTCGCGGCGCATATCAGCCAGCGGTTGGGTCATGGCGCGTTCCTTGTGGTTAGCCCATCACTGCTTGGGAGTATCGGCGGCCGCGACTTTCTTGGTATCGGTGGCGGCTTTGGCCGGTTGGGGTTTCTTCGCCGCAGTAGTGGCCTTGGCTGGCGCTTTCTTCGCCGGAGCCTTGGCCGCGGCTTTTTTGGCCGGAGCCTTCTTGGCCGTTGAGGTCACGGCTTTTTTAGCCGCAGGCGCTGGGGTCGGGGCTGCGGGCTTCACGTCCTGGGCCGCCACCAGCGTCACCGGCGCAGGGGCCGGCATGTTGTACTTGCTCAACAGCGCAACCATGGTGTTGGCCGGCGTGACCAGCAGTTCCACACGACGGTTCAAGGCACGGCCTTCCACGCTGTCGTTGGCCGCACGAGGTGCCACTGCGCCCATGCCACGCAGCATCAGGCGATCACGTTGCAGGCCGCTGAGACGGAAAATCGCCGCCACGGACTGGGCACGCTCCTGGCTGAGCTTCAAGTTCGCAGGCGCGGCGCCCGAAGTATCGGCGTGGCCGAGGATCAGCACGGCGGTCTTCGGGTCGGCTTCAAGGATCTTCGCCACGCGTGTGAACGGGCCGAGGGTCACGGGCAGCAGCATGGCCGGACGGTCTGGGTTGAAGGAGCCGTCCACGGGCGCGGTAACCACCAACACGTTGTCGCGACGTTCGAGTTCGAGCTTGCTGTCCTTGATGGCTGTGCGCAGCTTCGGTTCGTAGTCGTCGAGCCAGGCCTGGGTGACTTTCGGATCGGGCATCGGCACCGCCTTGGCGGTTTCCTGGTCCTTGCCGCCGAACGGCCACCACCACTTGCCGTTGCTTTCGGCTTCGGCCTTGGCAACGGCCGGCGCCTTGGCTTCAGGCTTGTCTTGAGGCTTGACGTCATCTTTCTTCGCGACGTCAGCAGCGTCATCGGAAGAGAACGGCCACCACCAGTGCGTAGCGCTCTCGGCCTTGGCTTGCGGAGCGACGGCGGCCGGTTTCAGGGGCGCCGCGGGTGTCGTTTCCTTGGCTACCACCTTGTCGGAAGAGCCGAACGGCCACCAGCTACTGCCGGCCTCGGCATCATTTTGTGGGGTTTGTGCGCAACCGGTGATAGCGAAGCACAGCGCCAGAGCGAGGGTTTTATTCGATGACATTGGATATCCACAAAATGATCTAAATGAAAAAACAAAAGGCCATGTTCGGGCCGCATAAACAGACGCTTGGAAACTGAAAAGGACACGAGGTTCCGGTGTCCGCTGCCTTCAATGGCGTTTTACAGACAAGTGGCTAACACCCTCGCCAGGTTCTGCGCGCGCGGATCCATCAGCACATAAGGCCCGAGTGTGTTGGTCACGAAACCAAAGGCAACATCCTGTTCCGGATCGGCAAACCCGATGGAGCCTCCCGCCCCCGGATGGCCGAATGCCCGTGGGCCGAGGCCGTAGGTCGCGTTCGGTACATCCGGTTGATCGAGCATGCAACCCAGGCCGAAACGGGTCCGGGTCAACAGTGTCTTGTCCTCGCCGAGGCTGTGCTGGCGAGTCAGTTCGTCGAGCATTTCGCCTTCCAGCAGGCTGCCGTCCAACAGACCGGCGTAGAACCCGGCCAGGCTGCGGGCATTGCCGTGACCGTTGGCCGCCGGTTGCTGCATGCGTCGCCACTCCGGCTTGTTGGTGCTGGTCATGATCGACGGCGGGTTGGTGAAGGCCCGGGTGGTCATGGCCGTGGGCTCGCGCATCGTCACCTGCAACAGACGCTGGGCCGCTGCATCCCCCACGTTGCCTTTGCCACGGGCAATGTGGGCCACGCGATGAAACTCCTCATCGGCCAGGCCGACATGGAAATCCAGGCCCAATGGCTTGGCAACGCGGGCCACGATGGAGTCCCCCGGGCCACGCCCATCGGCCCGGCGCAGCAGCTCGCCGACCAGCCAGCCATAAGTGATCGCCGCGTAGCCATGGCCTTCGCCCGGCGTCCACCACGGCGTTTCAGCGGCCAGGGCATCGACCATGGCTTGCCAATCATAAAGCGCCTCGGGCGGCAGCAATTCATGCAGAGCTGGTAGTCCAGCCTGATGGCAGAGCAACTGGCGCAGGGTGATGGATTGCTTGCCGGCGGCGGCAAATTCCGGCCAATAGCGGGCAACCGGGGCATCCAGTTGCAGCTTGCCTTCGGCTACCAGTTGCAAGGCAGTGACGGCGGTAAATGTCTTGGTGCAGGAAAACAGATTGGCGATGGTGTCGCTGTGCCAGGCTTCGCTGCCATCCTTATCGGCGGTACCGGCCCACAGATCGACGACAGTCCGGCCACCCACTTGAATGCACAACGCGGCGCCACGCTCCTGGGGATCATCGAACAGCGCCGCGAAGGCTTCACGCACCGCCTCGAACTGAAGTTCATAATGGCCTTGAATCTGCACCCGCAACTCCTTTGAAACAAACACTTTTTAAAGTGCTGGCATTGTTTCAGCCATTCAGGCTTTTGGGAACCGCCGCAAGACGGCTGACCGGACTGACACAGCCCCCGTCAAGCAAATCACCGGAATCTAGGAAATCTCCCGCCGAAACGGTGGCAGCGCATTGAGGATCGCCTTGCCGTAGCGCTGGGTTACCAGCCTGCGGTCAAGCAAGGTGATGGTGCCGCGGTCCTCTTCGGTACGCAGCAAGCGGCCACAGGCCTGGACCAGTTTCAGCGATGCGTCCGGCACGGAGATTTCCATGAACGGGTTGCCGCCACGGGCTTCGATCCACTCGGCCAGCGCGGCTTCCACCGGATCGTCAGGGACGGAGAACGGGATCTTGGCGATCACCACGTGCTCGCAATAGGCACCGGGCAAATCCACGCCTTCGGCAAAACTCGCCAGGCCGAAGAGCACGCTGGAGTCCCCGCCGTCGACCCGCGCCTTGTGCTTGTTCAGGGTTTCCTGCTTCGACAGGTTGCCCTGGATGAACACCTGTTTGCGCCAGTCACGGTCAAGCCCATCGAACACGTCCTGCATCTGTTTACGCGAGGAAAACAACACCAGGGTGCCCCGCGAGCCTTCCACCAATTCCGGCAAGTCACGAATGATCGCCGCAGTGTGGGCGGCGGCATCCCGTGGGTCGGCCTTGAGGTCTGGCACCCGCAACACGCCGGCATCGGCGTGATGGAAGGGGCTCGGAACCACCGCGGTCACGGCTTTCTTCGGCAGGCCGGCGCGCATGCGGAAACGGTCGAACGTGCCCAGGGCGGTCAGCGTGGCGGATGTCACCAACGCACCGTAGGCCACGTTCCACAGGTTGCGCCGCAGCATTTCCGCCGCCAGGATCGGGCTGGCATTGACCTCGATGTCAAACAGCGAACCGCTTTCGGCCAGGGTCAGCCACCGGGCCATCGGCGGGTTGTCCTCCGGGTCCTCGGCGGTGAAGGCCGTCCACAGTTCCCAGTTGCCCTGGGAGCGGGACAACAGGCTGCCAAATAGCGGGTACCATTCCTCGGCCTGGTTGCTGGCGATGCCGATGTTGACCTCGCCATCCATGCCTTCCTTGAGCAGGTCGGTCAGGCGGGTGAACAGATCGGTCAGGCGGGCGAAGCCTTTCTTGAGCTCGATGCCCATTTCGCGCATGTGTTCAGGAATCACCCCGCCGACGAAGCGATGGCGTGGCCGCTCGCGGCCCTCGACGTCTTCGCCGGGCTTGAAGTCGGCCACTTGCTCGCAGGCGGTGAACATGAACTGCTGGTTCGTCTTGATTTCCCGCGCCAGCTCCGGCACTTGCTCGATGAACTTGCCCAGGTCACCCGGCAATGGATGCTGGGCCAGCAGTTTGGTGAGGTTCTTGGCGGTGGTTTCCAGCCAGTCGGCGGTGGAGCGTAGCCGGGTGTAATGGGCGAAATGGCCGATGGCCTTGTCCGGCAGGTGATGGCCTTCGTCGAATACGTAGATCGTGTCGCGCGGGTCCGGCAGCACCGCGCCACCGCCCAGGGCCAGGTCGGCCAGGACCATGTCGTGGTTGGTGACGATGACGTCGACCTTGCCCATGCCTTCGCGGGCCTTGTAGAAGGCGCACTGGCCGAAGTTCGGGCAATGGCGGTTGGTGCATTGGCTATGGTCAGTGGTCAGGCGCGACCAGTCGGCGTCTTCCAGGGCCGTGGACCAGCTGTCGCGGTCGCCGTCCCACTTATTGCCGGCCAGTTTCTCGATCATGCTGGTAAACAGCTTCTGGCTGGCCTCATCGACTTCGATCTTGAAGCCTTCTTCTTCGAACAGCTGGGCCGTGGCGGTCTGCGCCTGGCCTTCCTGGAGCAGCATGTCGAGCTTGGACAGGCACATGTAGCGCCCACGGCCCTTGGCCAGCGCGAACGTGAAGTTCAGGCCGCTATTGCGCATCAGGTCGGGCAGGTCCTTGTAGACGATCTGCTCCTGCAGGGCGACGGTCGCGGTGGCAATCACCAGGCGCTTGCCGGCGGCCTTGGCGGTGGGGATCGCCGCAAGGCTGTAGGCCACGGTCTTGCCGGTACCGGTGCCGGCCTCCACCGCCACGACGGCGGGCTCGCCACTGCGCCGGCCTTCGTCATCGGTGTCGATGTCACCCAGGACTTTTGCCACTTCGGCAATCATCAGGCGCTGGCCATATCGCGGCTTGAGGCTCTTGGCTTCGAGAAAACGCGAATAGGCGCCCTGGATCGTGGTTTTGAGTTCGGTGCTGATCATGAATGGTCGGGCGCTAAAAACGCTGGATAAATTTTCAGTGGTTCGGATCGGCGGCTATCATACCCCGCTAATGAATCCTGCGCAGAACGGAGTAACCCAATGACACCCTTTGCCCTTGTCTACACCCTGCATTTGCTGGCGGCCCTGGTTTGGGTCGGCGGCATGTTCTTCGCCTGGATGATCCTGCGCCCCGCCGCAATGACGGCACTTGAGGGCCCTGCCCGGCTCAAATTGTGGGTAGAAGTGTTTCAACGTTTTTTCGTCTGGGTCTGGGTGGCGGTGGTGCTTTTGCCGATCAGCGGTGTAGGCCTGATCCACGTGCGCTTCGCCGGCTTCGAAACCGCGCCGCGTTATGTGCAGATCATGATGGGCCTGTATGTGGTGATGGCGGCGCTGTTTATCCGCATCCAGGGCCTGCAACTGCCTTCGTTGCGTAACGCAGTGACTGCGCAGGATTGGCCGACGGGTGCGGCGGTGCTGGGGAGAATTCGCAAACTGGTGGGGATCAATTTGCTGATCGGGCTGCTGGTGGTGGCGATTGGCGCGGCGCGGCCGATGTTCTGAAAATATTGCACCTAACCCTGTGGGAGCGAGCTTGCTCGCGATGGCGGCACATCAGGCAATACTTGATCGACTGACCCAATGCCATCGCGAGCAGGCTCGCTCCCACAAGTCGGGATCAGATTTTCTTCAGAACCGCTGCACCGTCACCGCCCCCGCCGCGCCGGCAGGCCCCGGCTGGCCATCGGCACCCGGACGGCCGCTCTTGCCGCCGTCAGCGGTATAGACCAGACAACCCTTGGCCTTGCCACCGACACCGGGTTTGCCGCCGTGCCCAGCCGCGCCACCGGCGCCGCCGTCCACCGTCACCTTGATCTGCTCGGCAGGATAGGCGCGGGGCAGCTCAAGGCGTACCAGCGCACCGGCCGCACCGGGCTGGCCATCGCTGCCGTTGCTGCCGTCGGCCCCGCGACCGGCCGACCCCCAGGTGCAACCTGGCGCCTGGCCATTGGCGCCGTCCAGGCCGACGAAACCCGGCGCACCGGTGCCACCACGGGCATCCACCGACAACAGCGGCGCATTCAAGGCATTGAAGCGCAGGTTCAGATCCCGCCCCGGCCGCGCCGCCTTGGTGTAGGTACCCGGTGCGCCGCGTGAAGTGATCTGGCTGCCCTCGGCCAACTCAGCCTGGGCCACTTTCATTTCCAATACCTGCTGCGCCGGCACGATGGCGATCCGTGCTTCACGTCCCAGGTGCAATTGGTCGATGGTCAGTTCCGTGACATTGGAAGGCACCAGCAGCGTGCCGTAGTCGGCCACATCCAGCCGCTCCAGGGTCAGAGTACTAGTGGTGTTGGGCAGACGCATCAACGAATGGCTTTCGACCTGGACCACTTGGGCCGAAGCCCATGGGCATACGAGTGCGGCGAGCAGACACAATTTACGCATGGGAAGCCTCTGGCGCGGTCGGGAGGGTTTGCAGATGGAAGATGCCGAACAGCAGCACTCTGAGGCGATCGCGGCCAGGCGCGGGACGGCCACGAAAACTGGCCCTGAACACCAGCAGTTCCAATAGATGGAGCGCCAGTAAAAACGCTGCGGCGAAATTGACCAGCAGATGCAACGGATGGACGAACGGCACAATCAGGTTGACCAGCACCACCAGCCAGAACAGTAGGGTCAGTAAACGCCCCAGCCCCCAAAACACCTTCATATGCCCCTCCGATGAGTATTATTCTTTGGCCGCACAGTAACGGCTTGCGCGCAGGATAAGCCAGAGGGCAAGGCAAATTTAATTTACCGCCGGCCAGCGACCGCCGAACCGCCCTCCTCGCGATCCGACGGCTCTGGCTCAGGGCTCAACGCTGGATATGCAGCTCGACCCGACGGTTCTGTGCCCGCCCTTCGTCGGTTTCATTGTCAGCCACCGGCTCGCTTTCGCCCTTGCCTTCACTGGTGAGTTTGTCGGGAGCCAGCCCCTGGGTCAGCAAATACTCGACGACGCTGCTGGCCCGACGTTCGGACAGCCCCTGGTTATAGGCATCAGTGCCGACACTGTCGGTGTGCCCCACCACCCGGATGCTGGCGACATTGGCATGGCTGAGTTTGCCCATCAGCCCATCGAGTTGGCTTCGGGCTTCTGCGGTGAGATCGGATTTGTCGAAATCGAACAGCACCTTGCCGGCATCGTTAAGGGTGATGACTTCGGTGGCCGGTGCTTCAGGCTCGACCGGCGGGGCGCTGGCCGGGTATTGCGGCAGCGGGCAGCCGTGATGCTCGACGGGAGTATTGGCCGGCGTATCGGGGCAACGGTCGCGGCGGTCGAACACCCCGTCGTTGTCTTCATCGCCATCTTGGGCGTAGCAGATCAAACCACCGCCCAGCAGCCCCAACGCGGCGCCACCGGCGGCCCAGCCGCTGCTTTCGATGGCCCCCAATCCGCCACCGACCAAGCCGCCGATCAGGCTACAGATCGGCCAGGTGCGTTGATTGAGGGGGGCGCTGCCATCGCTGTGCGTGGCACAACCGGACAACACGCTGCTGGCCAGCAGCACCGGTAAGACGGCCTTGATAAGAACGTTCATGGTGAAGGCTCCTGTGTCACCGGCCCATACCGGTCACACAGGAGTAAAGACTGTCATCCGCCACTCTACAAGCCGCGGATGGCAAGGGTTTTAGCGATTTATCCGGATTTCCGTGCGACGGTTCTGGGCGCGTCCGTCGGCGGTCTTGTTGTCGGCCACTGGCTGGCTTTCCCCGGCACCACTCACCGAGACGAAACTGGCGCGAGGCACGCCTTGATCGACCAGGTAGTTCACCACCGAATTGGCCCGTTTCTCCGACAGGCGTTGGTTATAGGCATCGCTGCCGACGCTGTCGGTATGGCCGGTGACGCGCAATTGCGCGGTGGACGTTTCCTGTTTCAGCCGGGTGGCGACTGTGCTCAGGACCTCTTTGTCGCCCGGGGTCAACGTGGCTTTGTTGAATTCAAAGTGCACATCGCGGATCACGATGGTTTCTTCCTTGACCACTGCGGGTTCTTCAACCACCGGCGCTGGAGCGGGCGGTGGGCAACCGTCGGCATCGACCTGCACGCCCTTCGGTGTACCCGGGCACTTGTCGCGGCTGTCCGGCACGCCATCGCCGTCTTCGTCGCCGTCGCCATGGGCCCAGCACCAGCCCGCCGCAACGGTGCCGGCCACCAGCGCTCCCGGGCCGATCCAGGAACTGCTTTCGATGGCGCCCAGTCCCGCGCCGACAACACCACCAGTGGCCGCACAGATCGGCCAGTCGGTTTTCTGCAAACCTGCGCAACCAGTCAACACACTGGTTAGCAGAACCAGGGGTAACGCTGTCCGAACTATGCTCATTGGGTTTTCTCCTTGAGGGATCGGCTCTGCGCCGATTCAGGGGAGTAAAGACCCGTCTGCGGATCTGCGCCAGCCTGAGCAATCGCGGGTTTTCGCCCCGTGTTTGCGACGTTTGCGCCCATTCAGGGACAAACCGCTCTAGGCCAGGATGTCCGGGCAGGCTATCGTGACGCTTCTGACTGAGGAACTTCGATGACCGTTGCCATTTCTTCGCGTACGCCCCAGCAAGCCCTGGCGGCCGTGCTTGACCGTTATGCCCCGCAAAAACTGCTGTTGATCGGTGCCAGTGGCTTTCCCGCACTCGAAGCGTTCCAGCAGGCCCACCCCGACACCGAAGTGGTCCATGCCGGCCCAGGCGCGCTGCCGGCGGACGTGGCGGCGCGGCGTTTTGACCTGGCCCTGGCGCTCGATTGCCTGGAGCATTTGCCCAAGCGCGACGGTCTGAACCTGTTGGGCGGCATCCGCAATCTCAACGCCAGCCGTATCGCCGTGCTGGCAGACCTCAACGCCTGCGGCTGGCAAGAGACGGACTTTTTTTCCCTGGCCCTGCAAGCCAGCGAGCGATTCCAGCGCGAAGAGCAGGTGCTGACCCTGTTTACCTATGATCTGCTTGAATACAAGCAAGTCCCCGACTGGCTCAACTCGCGCTTTTGGGCCAACCCGGAAAACTTTGGAAAATATTGGTGGTAGCCGTGAACACAAGCCCGCACACACCCATTTGCCCCTGCGGCAGTGGCAACACACTGGACGCCTGCTGCGGCCATTACCACGACGGTCACCCGGCGCCTTGCGCCGAAGCCTTGATGCGCTCGCGCTACAGCGCCTACGTGCTGGGCCTGGTGGATTATCTGGTCGCCACCACCCTGCCCGCCCAGCAGCAAGGGCTCGATCGCCAGTCGATCAGCGAGTGGAGCGCCAACAGCACCTGGTTGGGACTGGAGGTGGAAAGCAGCGAAGTGTTCGGCGGGCAACCGGAGCACGCCTTTGTCACGTTCACGGCGCGCTGGCACGACGGCCAGGGAGAGCACCGCCACCGTGAACAATCTTCGTTCGTACAGAACAACGGGCGCTGGTACTTCATCGACCCGACCGTGCCAGTCAAGACTGGCCGCAACGACAACTGCCCGTGCGGCAGCGGGCACAAATTCAAGAAGTGCTGCGCCGGCTACTTCAATCGCTGACTTTTCGGAAACGTCCGACGCTCGTCCATCGGCCCATAGGGCTAGACTGGGGATAAACCAGAGGCACGGACATGACCCCACCATCACTCTTGCTGCGCATCACCTGCCTGCTGCTATTCGTCGGGCTCGGCGGCTGCGCGTCCTGGTGGGGTGAAGAAGCCCCTGAGCCACAAGTGCATCTGGTCAAGGTCGAGGTGGTGCGGGCCCGGCTGCTGGAACAGAAGTTCATGCTGCACTTTCGCGTCGACAACCCGGGCGACAGCGACCTGACCGTTCGCGGCCTGACGTATCGCATCCACCTGGGCGACCTGTTGCTGACCGAAGGTGAGCATGAACACTGGTTCACCGTACGCCCCAGACACAGTGCCTACTTCAAGGTGCCGATCCGCACCAACCTGTGGCCGCAGGTGCGGGATGTGGTGAAGTTGCTGGAGAAACCCCGGGAACAGATCCCCTATCGTCTGGAAGGTGAGCTGGAAACCGGATTATTCATCGCCCACTACGTGCACCTTGAGCGCAATGGCGTGATAATCGCCGCCGATTTTATTGCGGAGTAACCCCGATGACCCAGCAACCCCATGTCCACGGCCCTGATTGCAACCACGATCACGACCATCATCACGATCATGACCACGGCCACGTCCACGGCCCGAACTGCGGCCACGCCCACCAGGAACCGGTACGCAACGCCCTGAAGGATGTCGGCCGCAACGACCCTTGCCCATGCGGCAATGGCAAGAAATTCAAGAAGTGCCACGGGGCTTGAAGGTTCGGGCGCAGATAATCTTCGCCTGTTGAATCGCTATCGCGAGCAGGCTCGCTCCCACAGGGGGTCTGCGGCGCTCGTAAGGCCGGGGCTCACCACCGACCTCTGTGGGAGCGGGCTTGCTCGCGAATGCGGCGGGTCAGTTGGCATTGATTAACCTGACACACCCTCTTCGCGAGCAAGCCCGCTCCCACAAGGGCATTGCGGTGAAGCGATATTCCATGATCAGTGCAGAGTCCAGTGTGGGAGCGAGCCTGCTCGCGATGAGGCCGGCACTTTCAATGCCTGTCTATCAGACTGCCTCAAGAACCCGCTTCACACTGACCACCGTCGCATACTCGCCATGCAAGTTGCCCAGGGACATGGCGTGCACCTCGCCAGCCGAACGGGCATTGCCGAAATAGTCGGTCTTGTCGAAGGTAAAGCAGGCATCCTCGACCACCCACGTGTCGAACCCCAGATTACCGGCCGTACGCGCCGTGGACTCCACCGAGTTGTGCGTCGCCACGCCGACGATCACCAGTTGCCCGATGCCTGCCCTGCGCAGGTCTTCTTCCAGGGGCGTGCCACTGAACGCATCCGGCACCTGTTTTTGAATCAACCACTCCCCGGCCATCGGTTCGAACCGTGGCTGGACCTCCACGCCCGACTGTCCCGGCCAGAACACCGAATCCGGCGAGCGGGACAAGTGGTGGACATGAATCACCGGTCGAACCGTGTGCCGCCAGAAAGCCAGAAGCTCCAGCATCCGCAGTTCTGCCTCGGGGTTGTTGCGAGGGCCGAGCCTGGGGTGAAGAATGCCTTTTTGTTGATCGATGAGGATCAGCGCTGCGTTGATCTGTAGCTCCATGCCGATTTCCTCTTGCTCAGTCATTGAATTTCCACACTTGGGCATCACCTCTTCCTGACAGGCAAGCCCTCGAGCGAAAGAGCTTACCCGAGCCCTGGGTTTTGTCGCCAAATCAACAAATAACCCTCGCCCCCGCTTGCGCGCCCCCCTCCTGCTCACTAACGTAGCGCCTTTATTGCCGCCACCCCCTCCCGCAGGAGCTTTGCCATGGCCTCGCCAGCCTCTATTTCCTTCATCCCCCGGCTCGGCGTTGCCGCCGCGGTGGCCAGTATGCTCGGTTTGAGCGGATGCCAGACCTGGAATGCCCAGGACACTGTCCCGCCCACTTCCGGCGTGCAGCCGCTCAAGGGGCTGGCGCAGAACGTCTCGGTCCGCCGCAATGCCACGGGCATGCCGCTGATCGAAAGCAACAGCTTTCATGACGCCCTGTTCACCCTCGGCTACGTCCATGCCAGTGACCGCATCACCCAGATGGTGACCCTGCGTCTGCTGGCCCAGGGGCGGTTGGCAGAGATGTCCGGCGCCGAACGGCTGGACGTCGACCGCTACATGCGCGCCGTCAATCTGAAGAAAAACGCCGATGAGCTGTACAAGGCGTCTTCGCCACGGCTCAAGCGCTTCTTCGAAGTCTATGCCCGCGGCGTCAACGCCTACCTGTTCCGCTACCGCGACAAGTTGCCGGCGGACTTGGCCGCCACCGGTTACAAACCCGAGTACTGGAAACCGGAAGACTCGGCGCTGATGTTCTGCCTGCTGAATTTCAGCCAATCGGCCAACCTGCCGGAAGAAATCGCTAGCCTGGTGCTGGCCCAGACGGTCACCAACGACAAACTCGCCTGGCTGAGCCCGTCCTATCCAGATGAACAACTGCCCCAGGCCGAAGCCGACAAGCTTCAGGGCGTGCGGCTCAACGGCCAGATTCCGGGCCTGAACGAGATCAGCAAGGCCACCAGCCAGTTGGCCGGGCTGAACCTTTTGAGTGCTGCCTCTTCGAGTAACTGGGCCATCGCGCCGCAACGCAGCCGCAGCGGCAAGAGCCTGTTGGCCAGCGACAGCCATGGCCCGCTGGGCATGCCAGGACTGTGGAGCCCCGTACAGATCCGGGCGCCCAAGTACCAGGCGGCCGGGGTTTCCGTGGCGGGCATTCCGATGATCCTGGCCGGTTTCAACGGCAAAGTGGCCTGGAGCATGACCAGCGTGCTGGGCGATAACCAGGACCTGTTCCTGGAAAAAATCCGTCGCCAGGGCAACGGCTTGTCCTACGAGGCCAACGGCAAATGGCAACCGGCAATCGTGCGCAACGAAACCTATTTCATCAAAGGCCAGCGGCCGATTCGTGAAGCGGTGTTCGAGACCCGCCACGGCCCGCTGCTCAACAGCGCCCAGGGCCCGGCCATGGCCAACGGCTTTGGCCTGGCGTTGCAGATGCCGAGCCTGGGCGACGACAAGACCCTGGATGCCTTCTTCGACCTGTCCCGGGCACAAAACGTCGAGAAAGCCTCCGATGCCAGCCGGGAAATCCGCGCCATGGCCGTGAATATGGTATTCGCCGACGCCAGCAACATCGGCTGGCAAGTCACCGGTCGCTACCCCAACCGCCGCGAAGGCGAAGGCCTGTTACCGTCCCCAGGCTGGGATGGTCGCTACGATTGGGACGGTTACGCCGACCCGATGCTGCACCCGTACGACCAGGATCCGGCCCAAGGCTGGCTCGGCACAGCCAACCAGCGGGTCATTCCCCACGGCTACGGCATGCAGTTGTCCAACTCCTGGGCCGCACCGGAGCGTGGCGAGCGCCTGGCCGAACTGGCCAGCGCGGGCAAGCACGACTCCCGCAGCCTGACCGCCATGCAATACGACCAGACCACGACCTTCGCCGCCAAACTCAAGAAGGTCTTCGAAGCCCCGGGCATGTCCCAACCGCTCAAACAGGCGATCGAAGCCCTGCCGGTGGCTGACCGGGCCAAGGCCCGCGAAGCCTATACCCGCTTGATGGCATTCGATGGCCGGCTCAGCCCGACCTCCGCCGATGCGGCGATCTATGAGCTGTTCCTGCAGGAAAGCATGAAGCAGATCTTCCTCGACGAACTGGGCCCGGACAGCAGCCCGGCGTGGAAAGCGCTGATCGCCAATGGCCAATTGTCCTACTCGGCCCAGGCCGATCATCTGCTGGCTCGCGAGGACAGCCCGTTCTGGGACGACGTGCGGACACCGCAGAAGGAAGACAAGGCCGTCATCCTGGCCCGCAGCCTCGCCGCGACCATCAGCGCCGGTGACAGCCAGTTGGGCGGTGACCACAAGGCTTGGCAGTGGGGCAAGTTGCATCGCTACGAGTGGAAGAACAGTAACGGCCAGATCGTGCGCGGACCGCTGCCGGCCGGTGGCGACGCCACCACGCTCAACACCGCGGCGTACGCCGTGGGGCAGGATTTCAATACCACCCTGGCACCGGCCATGCGTTTTATCGTTGACTTCGGCCAACCTGAACCGCTGATGATCCAGGACGGCACCGGCCAGTCCGGCAACCCGGTCAGCCCGAACTATGCCAATGGCATCGATCCGTGGATCAAGGGGCAGTATCAGAACCTGCCCTTGCAGCCGCAGAACTTCGATCGGGCCTATGGCAAGACGCGGTTGACCCTGGTGCCGGGCAAATAGACTCTCCACTGTGGCGAGGGGATTTAGCGAAACGTCGCACCGCCCCGCTGGGCTGCGAAGCAGCCCTGAAACCAAGCAACTCGATCTTTCAGGCAAATTGAGTTGGCTGATTTGGGACTGCTTCGCAGTCCAGCGGGGATAAATCCCCTCGCCACATTTTTCCCTCCTGTCACCTGATCCTGTCCGCCAAAAATCTGATAGAACTTCCCCTCTCGCCTGAGCCTCTACCTGACAAGCCCATCGCCCCGGTGACTGCATGGATCTTGTCATTGCCCGCCCCGAAGGCCTGTACTGTCCGCCTGGAGATTTCTACATCGACCCGTGGCGCCCGATCGAACGTTCGGTTATCACCCACGCCCACGGCGATCATGCCCGCAGCGGCAACCAACACTATCTGGCAGCGGCACCCGGCGAAGGCATTCTGCGTTCACGCCTGGGCCAGGACATCAACTTGCAAACCCTGCCCTACGGCGAGCGCTTGCGGCATCACGGCGTGACCTTGAGTTTCCATCCCGCCGGCCATGTACTGGGTTCGGCCCAGGTGCGGCTGGAATACCAAGGTGAGGTCTGGGTGGCATCGGGGGATTACAAGGTCGAGCCCGACGGTACCTGTGCGCCGTTCGAACCGGTGAAATGTCATACATTCATTACGGAATCGACCTTCGGCCTGCCCATCTATCGCTGGCAGCCCCAGGCGCAAGTCTTCGACGAGATCAACCAATGGTGGCGCGGGAACATCGCGGTCGGTCGCGCCAGCGTGTTGTTCTGCTATTCCTTTGGCAAGGCCCAGCGGATTCTCCACGGCATCGATGAAAGCCTCGGACCGATCCTGGCCCATGGCGCGGTGGAACCGCTGAACCGGGTCTACCGCGAGGCCGGCGTGCGGCTACCGCCGACGATCTATGCCGGCGACGTGAAGAAGAACGACCCGATCATGGGCCAGGCGCTGGTCATCGCCCCGCCCTCCGCCGGGGGGAGCAGTTGGATGCGCCGTTTCGGTGACTACAGCGACGCCTTCGCCAGCGGCTGGATGCGCCTGCGCGGTACACGTCGGCGGCGTGGCGTGGACCGGGGGTTCGTGCTGTCCGATCACGCCGACTGGCCCGGCCTGCTCTGGGCCATCGAACAGACCGGCGCCGAACGGGTAATGGTCACCCATGGCTCGGTCGGCGTGCTAGTGCGCCATTTGTGCGAGCAAGGCCTCGACGCCCAGGGTTTCATCACCGAATACGGCGACGATGAAGAAGAGCTCGGTGCCGACACCAGCGAGGGGGCGTCATGAAAGCCTTCGCCGAGCTGTACGCTGAATTGGACGCTACGACCTCCAGCAACGCCAAGCTTGCCGCCATGCAAAATTATTTCACCCTGGCCCCGCCCCAGGACGCCGCGTGGGCCGTGTATTTCCTTTCCGGTGGACGCCCACGGCAACTGGTGCCGGTCAAGATTCTGCGGGAATTGGCAGTGCAGGTGTCGGGCTTGTCGACGTGGTTGTTCGAAGAGAGCTACCAGGCCGTGGGCGACTTGGCCGAAACCATTTCGCTGGTATTGCCGGAATCGCCCCACAGCTCCGACGAAGGCCTGGCGCTGTGGATCGAGGAGAAATTGCTGCCGTTGCGCGGCGAATCGCCCGAGGTGTTGGCACAGCGGCTGCCAGCATTGTGGGCACAACTGGACCGACCGAGCCTGATGCTGTGTATCAAGCTCATCACCGGCAGTTTCCGCGTCGGCGTATCCAAACTACTGGTAACCCGGGCCCTGGCCGGCATGGCCAACCTGGACAGCAAGCGGGTGGCCCAGCGCCTGGTGGGCTATACCGATCTGTCCTATCGTCCGACCGCCGCCGGCTACCTCAAGTTGATCGCCGCCGAATCCGCCGATGAGCACGCCCAGCGCGGCGGCCAGCCTTATCCATTCTTCCTGGCCCATGGGTTGTCCGCACCGGTGGAGCAATTCGACGCGCTGCTGGGGCCGGCCAGTGACTGGCAAGTGGAATGGAAGTGGGATGGCATCCGCTCCCAGGTGGTCAAGCGTGACGGCCAGCTCTGGGTCTGGTCCAGGGGTGAGGACCTGGTAACCGAGCGCTTCCCTGAATTGCAGGTGTTGGCCCAGGCGCTGCCCGACGGCACGGTCATCGACGGAGAAATCGTCGTGTGGAAAACCACCGAGCCGTTGACCGAAGGCGCCTTCGACCCGGATGCGCCGCTGCAACCGGCGGTGCAACCCTTCGCCCTGCTGCAACAGCGCATCGGGCGCAAGACCCTGGGCAAGAAAATCCTCGAGGATGCGCCCGTGGTGGTGATGGCCTACGACCTGCTGGAATGGCAAGGCGAAGACTGGCGCAGCCGCCCTCAGGTCGAGCGCCGCGAGCAACTGGAAGCGCTGATTGCCCGCGCCCATAGCCCGGTGCTATTGCCATCGCCGATCGTCACCGGCCCGGATTGGTTCGACCTCGCCCGGCAACGCGAAGCCTCTCGCAGCCTCGGTGTCGAAGGCATGATGCTCAAGGCCCGCGATGCCCTGTACGGCGTCGGTCGGACCAAGGACATGGGCGTGTGGTGGAAGTGGAAGATCGACCCGTTCAGTGTCGACGCGGTGTTGATCTATGCCCAGCGCGGCCACGGTCGGCGCGCCAGCCTCTACAGCGACTACACCTTCGCGGTGTGGGACAACCCGCCGGGCAGTCGCGAACGCAGCCTGGTGCCCTTCGCCAAGGCGTATTCGGGGCTGACCGATGAAGAAATGCGCCAGGTCGACAGCATCGTGCGCAAGACCACCGTGGAAAAGTTCGGCCCGGTGAGCAGTGTCACGCCGACCCTGGTATTCGAGCTGGGCTTCGAGGGCATCGCCCTGTCCAAGCGCCACAAGAGTGGGATCGCGGTGCGGTTCCCACGAATGTTGCGCTGGCGCCAGGACAAAACGGTGGAAGAAGCCGACACGCTGGCAATCCTGCAAGACCTGCTGAAATGTTAGCGCCCTCCTGCGGCTGGACTTCGGCCCGTGTCATGACGCCCTCCACGCCAAGGCGAAAATACTTTCACCCGGTACTTCAAAACGAATGCGTCCATCCCGGCACGGAAGTTTTGGCGCTCTGCCATCACTCGGCCTACACGATAGCCGCTATGTAACATGCGTGAGAAAAATAGCGCGAATCGACGATGAACGGTAATTTAAAGATATGTGTTTTGTTGCGTGCCGATGCAATTAAAAAAACTATTGGCGCGCCGTACGCTAGCAGCTTTTCTGACGCCGTAATTGCGTCATTAGTACATTCCCCATAACAAGAAAAAACCGACTTGCTCTTTTAAAGAGCAATGCTAACGTGACATTAGATCAGTGATTCTATTTAAGTACCTCCCATCGTCCAGATCCTGCGCCAGACCCTTCATGCAACAGTGAAGGGAGACAATCGTTCGGGGAGCGGGCGACACCTAGCCCAGGGTGGAGCCGAGCGAGTCCATCCCCCAACGGTAGGGTGATCGGAGTGAAATCCAAGACGTGCCACCCACACGAGCAAGGGAGCCTGAAATGCGCGCAGAAAAGCGATTTCATTCGCTGGACAGTTTCAGGGGGCTGATGGCCATTTCGGTAATGCTCTATCACTTGCGCGTCAGCGGCAGTTTCACCGAATGGTTGTTATTTCGTCATGCCGAAGTATTTGTGTCTTTCTTTTTTGTATTGAGCGGCTTTGTATTGACGCATGCCTACGGCAGCGCCGCACAGTTCAACTTTCGCAAGTTCTTCATAACACGGACTTTCCGCTTACTGCCCCTGCACCTATTTATGCTGAGCATCTTTATACTTCTAGAGTGCGGTAGGTATATGGCCGCCCAAAAAGGCATGGACTTCAACAATGCGCCTTTTTCAGGAAAATTCGCCCCTTCTGAAATTCTGCCGAATGCACTGCTGTTGCAATCCTGGACGTATTTGACCAATCCACTGTCGTTCAACTATCCGTCCTGGAGCATCAGTATCGAGTACTACACCTACATGATCTTCGCCTTGATTCTGGGCATCGCTTTCGGCATCAAGACATGGGTATGGGCGACGATGGTACTGGTGGCCCTGACACTGATGTCTGCAGGCAATACTTTCTTCACCATCGAGTCGCTACGGGGCCTAGCCTACTTTTTCACCGGCTGCCTGGCGTACACCGTGTATGTGAGGTTCCCCCACCCCAACCGGGCCCAGAGCTGGTTGTTGACCACGCTTGAAGTGCTGGCGGTGGCTGCGGCGCTGGTGTTCGTGGTCAACGATTTTGCAGGCAAGCAATTACTGGCCAGCCTGTTGTTCGGTGTCATCGTGGTGATATTCGCCTTCGATGGCGGCGCCGTGTCGCGGCTGTTGGCGGGACGTGGCTTCAGCTTTCTCGGCAAGTTGTCTTATTCAATCTACCTGACCCATGCAGCCGTTCTGTTTTGCGTAGTGTCAGTGTTCATGGTGGCGAGAAAAATCCTTGGCGTTGACATTGCACCTGTGATCGACGGGACTCGCTACCTGGACCTCGGTAACGTACCGCTCAACAACCTCATCGCTTTGCTGGTAGCGGGATCGGTTGTCCTGGTGTCGATGTTCACCTACCGGTATATCGAAATGACCGGACAAGCCGTTGGCCGAGCGCTTGCCAACAAACCCGCGCACAACAGTCCCGTATTGAGACCTGATACTGAGGCTTGAAAAAAGCTCGATGAAAACCGCCAGGCCGCTCTGGCTTTCCCATCAAAGGCCCGCCCTGCGCACTCAGTCGCCACGCCACCTACGGCAGGTAGCCTGCAAGCGACAGAAACGCCGAGTCCGCTCCATCCTGGTGCATGTTTTGATGTACGCTCATCCCAGCGCACCATTGCATTCCGTTGCCTGTCGCCGAAGCTTTTAAAACACTTGTTCGGCACTCTGGTTCGGAAATTGCTACCTTTATGCCGTCATACCGTTCTCGCCTTCACCGGTAACAATACTTACGCGCCACAAGCGCTCATATTGGTTTTAGGGATTGAATAATGAAAAAAGCACTGCTGACCCTTTCTGCACTGGCGTTGTGCATGGCCGCTGGCGTCGCCACGGCCAAGGAATACAAGGAACTGCGTTTTGGTGTCGACCCCTCCTACGCCCCGTTTGAATCCAAGGCCGCCGACGGCAGCCTGGTCGGTTTCGACATTGACCTGGGCAATGCGATCTGCGCGGAACTGAAGGTCAAATGCAAATGGGTCGAAAGCGATTTCGACGGCATGATCCCTGGCCTGAAAGCCAATAAGTTCGACGGCGTGATCTCTTCCATGACCGTGACCCCGGCCCGCGAAAAAGTCATCGACTTCTCCAGCGAGCTGTTCTCCGGCCCGACGGCGTACGTGTTCAAGAAAGGTTCAGGCTTGAGCGAAGACGTTGCCTCGCTCAAAGGCAAAACCGTCGGCTACGAGCAAGGCACCATCCAGGAAGCCTACGCCAAGGCCGTGCTGGACAAGGCCGGCGTCAAGACCCAGGCCTACCAGAACCAGGACCAGGTCTATTCCGACCTGACCTCCGGCCGCCTCGATGCAGCGATCCAGGACATGCTGCAAGCCGAGCTGGGCTTCCTGAAATCGCCAAAAGGCGAAGGCTATGAAATCAGCAAGCCAGTGGACAGCGAACTGCTGCCGGCCAAGACCGCCATCGGTATCAAGAAAGGTAACACCGAGCTGAAGGCTCTTTTGGACAAAGGTATCAAAGCGTTACACGACGACGGCAAGTACGCCGAAATCCAGAAAAAACACTTTGGCGATCTGAATCTGTACAGCGGCAAATAATGCGCGGCGCCCATCCGGCCTCGGATGGGCGCTTTTCTCCTGCCAAAGGCCTCTTTCATGTTCGAACAACTCCTACAAAATCTGGGGCTCTCCGCCTTCAGCCTGCAGGGCTTTGGCCCGTTGTTGATGCAAGGCACCTGGATGACCATCAAGCTGTCGGCCCTGTCCTTGTTGCTGAGCGTCTTGCTCGGCCTGCTGGGCGCCAGCGCCAAGCTGTCCAGCGTCAAACTGCTGCGAATTCCTGCCCAGCTCTACACCACGCTGATTCGCGGCGTGCCGGACCTGGTGCTGATGCTGCTGATTTTCTACAGCCTGCAAACCTGGCTGACTTCGTTTACCGACTTCATGGAATGGGAATACATCGAAATCGACCCATTCGGCGCCGGGGTGATCACCCTGGGTTTCATCTATGGCGCGTATTTCACCGAAACCTTTCGCGGCGCGATCCTCGCGGTCCCCCGGGGCCAGGTCGAAGCCGCCACCGCGTATGGCCTCAAGCGTGGCCAGCGCTTTCGCTTCGTGGTGTTTCCACAAATGATGCGCTTTGCCCTGCCGGGTATCGGCAACAACTGGATGGTGATGCTCAAGGCCACCGCGCTGGTGTCGATCATCGGCCTGGCCGACCTGGTCAAGGCCGCCCAGGATGCGGGCAAGAGCACCTACCAACTGTTTTACTTCCTGGTACTGGCGGCACTGATCTACCTGCTGATCACCAGCGCGTCCAATTTCGTCCTGCGCTGGCTTGAACGTCGCTACGCCGCCGGAGCCCGGGAGGCGGTGCGATGATCGAACTTCTGCAAGAATACTGGCGGCCGTTCCTTTACAGCGATGGCGTCAACGTCACGGGCCTGGCCATGACCCTGTGGCTGCTCAGCGCCTCGCTGCTGATCGGTTTCGTGGTGTCGATCCCACTGTCCATCGCCCGGGTTTCACCCAAGTTCTACGTACGCTGGCCGGTGCAGTTCTACACCTACCTGTTCCGTGGCACGCCGCTTTATATCCAATTGCTGATCTGCTACACCGGCATCTATAGCATCGCAGCGGTGCGCGCCCAGCCATTGCTCGACAGCTTCTTCCGCGATGCGATGAACTGCACGATCCTGGCCTTCGCCTTGAACACCTGCGCCTACACCACGGAGATTTTCGCCGGGGCGATCCGCAGCATGAACCATGGCGAAGTCGAAGCGGCCAAGGCTTACGGCCTCACCGGCTGGAAGCTGTACGCCTACGTGATCATGCCCTCGGCCCTGCGCCGTTCGCTGCCGTACTACAGCAACGAAGTGATCCTGATGCTGCACTCGACGACCGTGGCGTTCACCGCTACCGTTCCTGATGTGCTGAAAGTCGCCCGGGACGCCAACTCGGCCACGTTCCTGACGTTCCAGTCGTTTGGCATCGCCGCGTTGATCTACCTGACCGTCACCTTTGCGCTGGTGGGCCTCTTCCGCCTCGCCGAACGCCGCTGGCTGGCCTTTCTCGGGCCGACCCACTAGGGCTTTTGTTCCAGGACACACACGCAAATGCGCCACCAGATCCATGACTTGCTGGGTCCCGTACCGGGGACCGCGCGCAAGATCCACAGCTTCCACTTCGGCCCGGAAAAAGCCGAGGGCAAGATCTACATCCAGTCGTCCCTGCACGCCGATGAACTGCCCGGCATGCTGGTCGCCTGGCACCTCAAGCAGCGCCTGGCCGAACTCGAAGCGTCGGGCCACCTGCGGCACGAGATCGTGCTGGTGCCCGTCGCCAACCCCATCGGCCTCGAACAGGTGTTGATGGACGTGCCCCTGGGCCGCTACGAAACCGAGAGCGGGCAGAACTTCAACCGACGCTTCGTCGACCTGAGCGAAGAGATCGGCAACGACATCCAGGACCTGCTCACCGACGATCCGCAGCACAACCTGATGCTGATCCGCACCAGCTTGCGCGACGCTCTCGCCCGGCAGACCCCAGGCACGCAATTGCAATCCCTGCGCCTGACCCTGCA
Source organism: Pseudomonas sp. FP2300 (assembly GCF_030687595.1). Lineage (NCBI taxonomy): Bacteria > Pseudomonadati > Pseudomonadota > Gammaproteobacteria > Pseudomonadales > Pseudomonadaceae > Pseudomonas > Pseudomonas sp. FP2300. Next base: position 1,405,476 of record NZ_CP117440.1, on the reverse strand, counting down.
ACGGCTGGCCTGCGACGCCGACATGGTGCTGGACCTGCATTGCGACTTCGAAGCCGTGGCCCATCTCTACACCACGCCCGAAGCCTGGCCGCAGGTCGAGCCGCTGGCGCGCTACATCGGTGCCGAAGCCAGCCTGCTGGCGACCGATTCGGGTGGCCAGTCGTTCGACGAATGCTTCACCCTGCTCTGGTGGCAACTCAAGGAACGCTTCGGCGAACGCTACGAGATCCCCCTGGGCAGCTTTTCGGTCACAGTGGAATTGCGTGGCCAGGGTGACGTCAACCACGGGCTGGCGAGCCTCGACTGCCAGGCCCTGATCGAGTACCTGATCCGTTTCGGCGCCATCGACGGCGAACCGATGCCAATGCCCGAACTGCCCTACCCTGCCACGCCGCTGGCTGCTGTCGAGCCGGTGGCGACGCCCGTGGGCGGGTTACTGGTCTACAGCGCCCTGCCCGGCGAGTATCTGGAGGCGGGGCAACTGGTGGCGGAAGTCATTGACCCGGTCAACGACACTGTCACCCCTGTCCATTGCCGTAACGCCGGGCTGATGTACGCCCGCTCGCTGCGCCGCATGGCGACTGCCGGCATGGTCATCGCCCATGTCGCCGGCACCGAAGCCTACCGCAGCGGCTACTTACTTTCGCCTTGAGGATGCATGCTCCATGTACAAACTGACCATCGAAGGCCTGCATAAAAGCTATGGCGAACATGAAGTGCTCAAGGGCGTTTCGCTCAAGGCCAAGACCGGCGACGTCATCAGCCTCATCGGCGCCAGCGGCTCAGGCAAAAGCACGTTTTTGCGCTGCATCAACTTCCTGGAACAACCCAACGACGGCGCCATGAGCCTGGACGGCCAGCCGATCCAGATGATCAAGGACCGCCACGGCATGCACGTGGCCGACGCCAACGAACTGCAACGCATCCGCACGCGCCTGGCCATGGTGTTCCAGCACTTCAACCTGTGGAGCCACATGACCGTGCTGGAAAACATCACCATGGCGCCGCGCCGGGTGCTGGGTGTCAGCAAACAGGAAGCCGACGACCGCGCCCGTCGTTATCTCGACAAGGTCGGCCTGCCGGCGCGGGTTGCCGAACAGTACCCGGCGTTCCTCTCCGGCGGCCAGCAACAGCGCGTGGCCATTGCTCGCGCCCTGGCGATGGAGCCGGAGGTGATGCTGTTCGACGAACCGACCTCGGCCCTGGACCCGGAGCTGGTGGGCGAGGTGCTGAAGGTGATCCAGGGCCTGGCCGAAGAAGGCCGGACCATGATCATGGTGACCCACGAAATGAGCTTCGCCCGCAAAGTCTCGAATCAGGTGCTGTTCCTGCACCAGGGCCTGGTGGAAGAAGAAGGCAGGCCGGAAGACGTGCTGGGCAATCCCACCAGCGAACGCCTCAAGCAGTTTCTCAGTGGCAACCTGAAATAACCCTTGTGGCGAGGGGATTTTGTGGGAGCAAGCTTTGCTCCCACAGGCCCCCTGCACTGACTCCCCATTAAACCTTTCATCGCTCGCCGTGGTCACTGAAGAAGGACTTTCAGGGCGCACACGGCAGGCATGGCGACATCCAACAACTTTGCAAACCAGTGGTTCAGCGCCCGCGGCTGGAAGCCGTTCGCCTTTCAGAAGCAGGTCTGGACCGCCGTCAAACAGGGCGAGTCCGGGCTGTTGCACGCCAGCACTGGCGCAGGCAAGACCTACGCCGTGTGGTTTGCCGCCCTCAACCGTTTCGCCCGACCGGCCCCACCGCCGGATAAACCGCGCAAACGCAAACCGCCGGCCGAGCCGCTCACGGTGCTGTGGATCACGCCAATGCGGGCGCTGGCTGCCGACACCGGCAAAGCCCTCGAAACGCCCCTGGCAGACCTGAACCTGCCGTGGAGCGTTGGCCTGCGTACCGGCGACACCAGTGCCAGCGAACGCGCCCGCCAGGGCCGGCGCCTGCCAACCGCGTTGATCACCACTCCCGAAAGCCTGACCCTGATCCTCGCCCGGGCCGATGCGCAAGTCGCCGTCTCGAGCCTGCGCATGGTCGTGGTGGATGAATGGCACGAGTTGCTCGGCAATAAACGTGGTGTGCAATTGCAACTGGCCCTGGCGCGCTTGCGGCACTGGCATCCCGAACTCATCGTCTGGGGCGTGTCCGCGACCCTGGGCAACCAGGCCCACGCCGAACAGGTATTGATCCCGCAGGGCAACGGGGTCAGCGTGCAGGGGGCCGACGGCAAGGCACTGCAGGTCGACACGCTGATACCCCCGGCCCTCGAACGCTTCCCTTGGGCCGGGCACATCGGCCTGAAAATGCTGCCCCAGGTCGTTGCCGAAATCGACGCCAGCAGCAGTTGCCTGGTCTTCACCAATACCCGGGCACAGTCGGAAATCTGGTATCAGGCGCTTCTTGAGGCGAGGCCCGATTGGGCCGGGCTGATCGCCTTGCACCACAGCTCGCTGTCGCGTGATACCCGGGACTGGGTGGAACAGGCATTGAAGGACGGCCAGCTCAAGGCGGTGGTCTGTACGTCCAGCCTGGACCTGGGGGTGGATTTCCTGCCAGTGGAACGGGTACTGCAGATCGGTTCGGCCAAGGGCGTAGCACGTCTGATGCAACGGGCCGGGCGCTCCGGCCACGCACCGGGGCGCGCCTCGCGGGTGACGCTGGTGCCGACCCACAGTCTGGAGTTGATCGAGGCCGCCGCCGCACAGGACGCCGTGGCCCAACGGCGCATCGAACCTCGCGAATCGCCCCACAAGCCGCTGGATGTCCTGGTGCAGCACTTGGTCAGCATGGCCCTGGGTGGCGGCTTCGTGCCCGATGAACTGTTTCGGGAAGTGCGCGGCGCCTGGGCCTACCGCGATCTCAACCCAGCCGAATGGGCCTGGGCCCTGGCTTTCGTACGTCATGGCGGCCTGTCCTTGACCGCCTACCCTGACTACCGACGGGTCGAGCCGGACGAACACGGGATCTGGCGCGTCCCCGACGCACGCCTGGCCCGCCGCCACCGCATGAGCATCGGCACCATCGTCAGCGATGCCAGCCTGCAATTGAAGTTCTGGAGCAAGGGCGGAGGCGGCAAGACCCTGGGCAGCGTAGAGGAAGGCTTCATCGCCCGCCTGCGCCCCGGTGACGGTTTCCTGTTCGCCGGGCGGCTGCTGGAATTGGTCCGGGTCGAAGACATGACCGCCTACGTGCGACGCAGCCAGGCCAAGAAAGCCGCCGTACCGCGCTGGAACGGCGGACGCATGCCGCTCTCCAGCGAACTGGCGGCCGCCGTCGTGGCCCGTTTGAGCGAAGCCGCCGCGGGCCGTTTCGAGGGCCCGGAGATGCAGGCCGTACAGCCCTTGCTGCTGACTCAGCAACGCTGGTCCGGGTTGCCCACGCAAAGCACATTACTGGCCGAAGCCCTCAAGTCCCGGGAAGGCTGGCATCTGTTCCTCTACCCATTTGCCGGACGCCAGGTTCATCTGGGCCTGGCCAGCCTGCTGGCATGGCGTGTCAGTCGGCAACAGCCGCTGACGTTTTCCATTGCGGTCAACGATTACGGCCTGGAGCTGCTCAGTGCCACGGCAGTGGATTGGTCGCAGTACCTGACCCCGGGACTGCTGAGCGTCGATCACCTGCTCGCCGACGTGCTTGCGAGCCTGAATGCCGGGGAACTGGCCCTCAGGCGCTTTCGCGAAATCGCCAGGATCGCCGGGCTGGTCTTCGCCGGCTACCCCGGTGCGCCGAAAAGCACCCGGCAAGTGCAGGCGTCCAGTGGGTTGTTCTTCCAGGTGTTCAAGCAATACGACGCCGACAATCTGTTGCTGGCCCAGGCTGGGGAGGAAGTTCTGCGTGAAGAATTGGATATCCATCGACTGGAGCAGACCTTGCAACGCCTCGATACCTTGACGCTGGACCTGCACGTGATCAAGCGCCCCACCCCACTCGGGTTCCCGCTGCTGGTGGAGCGGTTCCGGGAAAGCATGAGCTCGGAAAAGCTCGCCGACCGCATCCGGCGAATGGTCAGCGAGCTGGAAAAGACTGCCGATCGCGGTGACGCCTGATGCCAGCGCCCTATCCTGTCAGCCTGGCCGGAGAAGAACTCTGGTTGCTCCCGGAAAAAGCCCTGTACTGGCCCGCCCAGGAAACCCTGATGGTGGCCGACGTTCATTTCGGCAAGGCCGCCGCCTACCGCAGCCTCGGGCAACCGGTACCCCATGGCACCACCGCCAGCAACATCGCCGTACTCGATGCAATACTGGCCAGCCTGCCGTGTCGACAGTTGCTTTTCCTCGGGGATTTTCTCCACGGCCCGGGCTCCCACGCGCCCGGCACCTTGCAGGCCCTTGCCGATTGGCGTGAGCGACATCCGCACCTGGCCATGACGCTGATTCGTGGCAACCATGACAAACGCGCCGGCGACCCACCGCCAGCGCTGAATATTCGCGTCGTACCGGAGCCCCTGCTGCTGGGCCCTTTCGCCGTACAACACGAGCCTGACCCGCACCCCAGCCGCCATGTGCTGGCCGGTCACGTGCACCCGGTCTACCACCTGAGCGGCAAAGGCCGGCAACGCCTGCGCCTGGCCTGCTTTCGACTGGGCAGCGAGATCAGCCTGCTACCGGCCTTCGGTGCGTTCACGGGCGGCTATCGAGTCGAGCACGACAGCGATTGCAGGATTTTTGTCATCGGCGATAACGAAATATGGCCCGTCAACTGAAGCACGCTGTGCTATCGCTGCCGGGCCATCGTCTCATCAGGCAACAGGCGCAGGAGGCGGCTCATCCGGCAAGGTCGGTTCGCCGGGTTCAGTGGGATCGTTGGGTTGTTCGTTGGGAGTATCGGGATCGGGCTGGCCGGGAATGCCACCCGCCGCTTCGGCAGGATGGGCCAGCAATGACCAGGCCATGACGCCGATCTGATTGGGCTCAAGCCTTGCCAGTTCGGCACTGATTCGCGGATCGATCTTCATAGAGCAACTCCTGAGCGAAGGCCCGCTGCGCTGACGCACAAAAAACGGGCAGTACACGCAATAGAGTGCCTACCCGCCCAGGAATTCCAGCAGCTCGTCAGATTCAGGTACGCGGCAGCGTTACACCGCGCTGGCCCTGGTATTTGCCGCCACGATCCTTGTAGGACACTTCGCACTCTTCATCGGATTCGAGGAACAGCATCTGCGCCACACCCTCGTTGGCGTAGATTTTCGCCGGCAAGGTCGTGGTGTTGGAGAATTCCAGGGTCACGTGGCCTTCCCACTCCGGTTCCAGCGGCGTGACGTTGACGATGATGCCGCAACGGGCGTAGGTGCTCTTGCCCAGGCAAATGGTCAGCACGTTGCGCGGAATGCGGAAGTACTCGACAGTGCGGGCCAGTGCGAAGGAGTTCGGCGGGATGATGCAGACATCGCTCTTGACGTCGACAAAGCTCTTCTCGTCGAAGTTCTTCGGGTCGACGGTAGCCGAATTGATATTGGTGAACACCTTGAATTCGTCGGCGCAGCGCACGTCGTAGCCGTAGCTGGAGACACCGAAGGAGATCAGCCGGTCGGCGCCTTCGCCACGCATCTGGCGCTCGACGAAGGGCTCGATCATGCCGTGCTCTTGCGCCATGCGGCGAATCCACTTGTCCGATTTGATGCTCATGGCGGTTTCCTGAAATAGCGAGGTGGAAAAAATACGTCCGGCATCTTACCGGGGCACGGGGCCGGGTTCAAAGCGCGACACGCAATTCTCGCCGATCCACCTTGATTTCCGGGTCCTGACGGCAATACCGCGCACCGCCAGTCACTAAATCCGAGAAACCTTCGCAAAGACCATTGGCACGTTCCGGAAAAAGGGTTAAGGTGGCGCCACTGTGCTGCTTGTGTCACTGAGAATCTCTACACGATATGTTGAATTTCGATCCAACCATCTACAAGAATTTTTCCTGCTCTTTGCACTCAGTCTCGGCCAGGGTTCTTCCTGAGTCGCAGTTATCTTTGTTCAAGGAGTTACACCATGTCTAATCGCCAAACCGGTACCGTTAAGTGGTTCAACGATGAAAAAGGCTTCGGCTTCATCACTCCACAATCCGGTGACGACCTGTTCGTTCACTTCAAAGCTATCCAATCCGACGGCTTCAAAAGCCTGAAAGAAGGCCAACAGGTTTCTTTCATCGCTACCCGCGGTCAGAAAGGCATGCAAGCTGAAGAAGTTCAAGTTATCTAACTTGTCCTTGCTTTAGTAAAAGGCCCCGCCCTCAAAAGCGGGGCTTTTTTGTGCCTGTCAGTTTTCTACTGTGCACAAAAAACTGTGGGAGCGGGCTTGCTCGCGAAAGCGGTGGATCAGCAACATCAACGTTGACTGACACACCGCTTTCGCGAGCAAGCCCGCTCCCACATGGGTTTGCTGGTTAGCCTGGGACTACCAGGTAACGCCAAACCCAGCCGTGTAGCGCGTCTTGCTCAAGTCGCTGTCTTCGGTACCCTCGATGACATCCTTCTCGGCCTTGAGGTTGAGCGACGCCCAATCGGTCACCTTATAGCGCAACCCGATCTCTGCGTCGTAAGCGTAATCCGCCACATCGGACAGCGGTTTGCCCACTTCGCCGTTGGTGAAGAACTCGACGCGCTTGCCAATCAGGTAGCGGTTGTAGTCCCACTTCATGGCGACGGAATAGAAGTTGTCCTTGCCGCCGTCACGGTATTCATAATCGGTGCGGTTCAACAGCGAACCCAGCGAGAACGCACCCAGCTCGTCATCCCAGAATTGATAGCCCGGACCGGTACCCACCACGCGCTGGCGCGCCAGGTCTTCGACTTTGTCCCGCTTGTAGTTCAGGCGGCCTTGCCAGAACCACTTGTCCGTCAGGAACCGGTCGAGGGAATACTCCAAGCGCCAGTTATCGGCGGAAACCACATCATCCTGGAACTCACGGTTGTATTCGCCTTCGGCTGTGTGCCGCCATCTGCCGTGGCGTGCCGAGGTCTTGAAGTCGATGTCGTAATCGTCGGTATCGTTTTCCGCACGCTGGTAATCCAGCGCGGCATCGATATTGCCTTTCCACACCAGGTCCTCGACCACCGGCTTGGGCTTGAGGATCTGCTGGATACTGGCCAGCTCGACGGTCTTGGGCGCATCACCGTTGGCCAAAGTGACCTTGCCATCCTCGGCCGCCTGCAACGCCTTGGCTTTCTCGCCGGTATAGGCATCCTGCTTGACCAGGAGTTGCTGGTCACTCTCCAGGGTCTTGACCTGTTTCCAGTCAATGGGAATCGCACCGGCGTAATCGGTCTGGATCAGCAGCTTGCCGCCATCGAAAACGGTAATCTTGCCACTGAGTTTGTCCCCATTCTTCAACCAGACAGTGTCGGCGAGCAAGGGCGTAGAGGCGCTGGCAACAGCCAGGCATAGCAGGGTTCTAGACAACATAAGCGATAAAGGGCTCAAGTTTGCGGTGAAAAGGCGGCATTATCCCCCAGGATGACACCTCAGCAAGGACTGACCCGTGTATGGGTGATGAGTTCATTTCTCAATCAACCTTGTAGGAATTAATCTACAGACGGACACCCGAGGAGCCCCCCAACGTGACTGATACCCCAGCGGATACCGAGAACGCTGCCCAAATCCGCCGCACCACCCTCTACCTGACCCTGGCACAAGTGCCGGCGGGCAAGGTCGTCACCTACGGCCAACTCGCCGAAATGGCCGGCCTGGGCCGTGCGGCGCGCTGGGTCGGGCGGACCCTCAGCCAATTGCCGAATGACACCAAGCTGCCCTGGCACCGAGTCTTGGGTGCCGGCGGTCGGATCAGTCTGCCGGTGGGCAGCTCTTCAGGAGATGAACAGCGCGCGCGCCTGCGCATGGAGGGAGTCAGTGTCCTGAACAATCGTGTTGATATTCAGCGCCATGGCTGGCGCCCGGTAGAGCACAGCGGTTAGAGTGCGCGCTTTGTTTTCGCAATTTTTGAGGCAGACTCCAGCCCATGCCCCGTAAAACCTGGCGCGCCGCCCTCGCCGCCTATGCCAGTCCCTCGACGCTCGTGCTGTTGCTGCTTGGCTTCGCCGCCGGCTTGCCCTACATGCTGGTGTTTTCCACGCTTTCGGTCTGGTTGCGCGAGGCCGGCGTGGCCCGCGAAACCATTGGCTATGCGAGCCTGATCGGCCTGGCGTATGCCTTCAAGTGGGTCTGGTCGCCGCTGCTCGACCAATGGCGCCTGCCGCTACTGGGCAAACTGGGGCGTCGCCGCTCATGGCTGGTGCTCTCCCAGGCCTTGGTGATCCTCGGCCTGATCGGCATGGGCTTTTGCGACCCACAAAAACACCTGTCCTGGTTGATCGCCATCGCCGTCATCGTCGCCTTCGCCTCCGCGACCCAGGACATCGCCGTCGACGCCTATCGCCTGGAGATCGCCGACGACACCCGCCAGGCCGCCCTCGCCGCCAGCTACATGTCCGGTTATCGCATCGCCGCGCTATTGGCCACCGCTGGCGCCCTGTTCTTCGCCGAAGGATTTGGCTCCACCGGCTTCAGCTACAAGCACTCGGCCTGGGCCGGTACCTACCTGCTGTTCGGCGTATTGATGGTCCCGGCGCTGCTGACCTCGCTGTTCATGCGCGAGCCGCCAGTGCCGCTGCGCACCCAATTGCAGGCCGGACGCTACACGTTCGTTCATCAGTTGGCGTCGGTGTTCGTGCTCATCGTGCTGCTGGTGTCAGTTCCGGCGATGTTCACCCAACTCTACAACACCGATTTCGCCAGCGTGCTGTTCGAGGGCGTCAGCCTGCTCGACCTGCTGCTCGAAGACCGTGCGTTCCTGCGGGCCATCCTCTACATCATCCTGACTGCCCTGTGCCTGTCGGCCATGGGTCGCCGTGGACTGGCGCCAGTGCTGACGCCGGTCAACGATTTCATCCTCCGTTACCGCTGGCAGGCCCTGCTGCTGCTCGGGCTGATCGCAACCTATCGGATGTCCGACACGGTCATGGGCGTCATGGCCAACGTGTTCTACATCGACCAGGGCTTCACCAAGGACCAGATCGCCAGCGTCAGCAAGATTTTCGGGCTGATCATGACCCTCGTCGGTGCCGGCATGGGCGGCCTGCTGATCGTCCGTTTCGGCATCCTGCCCATCCTGTTCATAGGCGGTGTCGCCTCGGCCGGAACCAACATCCTCTTCCTGATGCTCACCGACATGGGCGCCAACCTGAAGATGTTGATCGTCACCATCTCCCTGGACAACTTCAGCTCCGGCCTGGCCACTTCAGCGTTCGTCGCCTATCTGTCGAGTCTTACAAACCTGAAATTCTCCGCCACCCAATACGCCCTGCTCAGCTCGATCATGCTGTTGCTGCCGCGCTTGATCGGTGGTTATTCAGGGGTGATGGTGGAGAAGTTCGGTTATCACAACTTCTTCCTGATCACCGCCCTGCTTGGCGTGCCGACCCTGGTGCTGATCGCCCTGCACTGGTTCCAGGAGAACCGGCGCCAAGATTCGCCCCCGACCGAGGAGCCGGCGCCCACCCGGCCCGCAGAAGAGTCGTAGGAAACTTCAGCAAACGCCGGGGAAACCGGCGTTCGCACCTGGCGACCGGCCACGCGCCTGTACGCCAGGGCATCTCGCCCGTACAATGCTCCGTCACTTCTCGTCATCAGCAACCGACAACGGCCAACCATGCGCACCAGTCAATTTTTGCTCGCCACACAGAAAGAAACGCCTTCCGACGCCGTCGTGATCAGCCATCAGTTGATGCTGCGTGCCGGCATGATCCGCAAACTCGCCTCGGGCCTGTACACCTGGCTGCCGATGGGCCTGCGGGTCATGCGCAAGGTGGAAGCCATCGTTCGCGAAGAGATGGACGCCGCCGGTTCCCTGGAAGTGTTGATGCCGGGCACCCAACCGGCCGAGCTGTGGCAGGAATCGGGGCGCTGGGAAGAGTACGGCCCTGAGCTGCTGCGCATCAAAGACCGTCACGGTCGCGACTTCTGTGCAGGCCCGACCCACGAAGAAGTGATCACCGACCTGATGCGCAACGAGTTGAGCAGCTACAAGCAGCTGCCGATCAACCTGTACCAGATCCAGACCAAGTTCCGTGACGAGATTCGTCCACGCTTCGGCCTGATGCGCGGTCGCGAATTCATCATGAAGGACGCCTACTCGTTCCATACCGACCTGGCCTCGCTGCAAGTCACCTACGACCGCATGCACCAGGCGTATTGCAACGTGTTCACCCGCCTGGGCCTGAAATTCCGCCCGGTTGAAGCCGACAACGGCTCCATCGGCGGTGCCGGCTCCCACGAGTTCCACGTACTGGCCGAGTCCGGCGAAGACGACATCGTCTTCAGCAATGGCTCCGATTACGCCGCCAACATCGAGAAAGCCGAAGCCGTGCCGCGGGAAACCTCCCGCGCCGCGCCGACCGAAGAGCTGCGCCTGGTGGACACTCCGAACGCCAAGACCATTGCCCAGTTGGTGGAAGGCCACAACCTGCCGATCGAACGGACCATCAAGACCCTGATCGTCCGCGCGGAAGAAGCCGGCAAGCTGATTGCCCTGATCATCCGTGGCGATCATGAGCTGAACGAAATCAAGGCCGCCAACCAGCCTGGCGTCGCCAGCCCGCTGGTCATGGCCACCGACGCCGAACTGCGCGACGCCATCGGCGCCGGTGCCGGTTCCCTCGGCCCGCTGAACCTGCCGCTGCCGATCATCATCGACCGCTCGGTGGCGTTGATGAGCGACTTCGCCATCGGTGCCAACATCGATGACAAGCACTATTTCGGCGTGAACTGGGAACGCGACCTGCCGGTGCCAACCGTGGCCGACCTGCGCAACGTTGTGGCCGGCGATCCGAGCCCGGACGGCAAGGGCACCCTGGAAATCAAGCGCGGCATCGAAGTCGGGCACATCTTCCAGCTGGGTAACAAGTACAGCAAGGCGATGAAGTGCGAAGTGCTGGGCGAGAACGGCAAGCCGGTCACCCTGGAAATGGGTTGCTACGGCATCGGCGTTTCCCGCGTGGTGGCAGCCGCCATCGAGCAGAACAACGACGAGAAAGGCATCATCTGGAGCGACACACTGGCGCCTTTCCAGATTGCCTTGGTGCCGCTGCGCTATGAAACCGACCTGGTGCGTGAAGCCACCGACAAGCTCTACGCCGAATTGACGGCCGCCGGCTTCGAAGTGCTGCTGGACGACCGCGACAAGAAAACCAGCCCCGGCATCAAGTTCGCGGACATGGAACTGATCGGCATCCCCCATCGGATCGTCGTCAGTGACCGTGGCCTGGCCGAAGGCAACCTGGAATACAAGAGCCGCACCGAGGCCGAGCCGCAAGCGCTGCCGGTCGCCGACGTGCTGTCGTTCCTCCAGGCCCGTATCCGCCGCTGACACCAGATAGAGACGTCATGTTCAAGCGAAACACCTTAGGCCTCGGTGGCGCCGCCCTGTGCGGCGCCCTGCTGGTCAGCGGCTGTGCCAACCAGATGTCACAACGCAGCGAGCACGAAGAGCGGGTCGAGCGTAAATTGCTCGACCACAGCCTGCAGATCGATGTGGGCGAACCCAAGGTGCTCGACCTGCCCCAGCGGCGGGTGCGAATCAACGAGCAGAAGACCTTCGAAGTCACTGAGTTCGAGGTCACGCGCCATTACGATCGCTACACGCCGTACCAACCCTGGCGGGAGATTTACGAAATCCCCTTGGGTGCCGTGGCCGTGGTGGCCGGTGTCGGCACGAACGTGGTCAATGTGTTCGCCCTCGGCAGCCTGCCGGACACCGTGACCCGTGACTGGATCAGCTATGGTTTCGCCGGGCTCAACCCATTCATGAACGTCCCTTCCCATGGTCGTGCCCAGCAGAACCTGGCGGGCATCGACGAAGTCCAGCGCGACAAGCGCACGGAACACTCGAGCCTGCCTTGGAGCGAACGCCCGGTGGAGGTCAAGGCCGCCCGGCAGACCTTCGAGCTGAGCACCGACCGTAACGGCGTGCTGCGCTTGAACCTGCTGGAAAGCCCGTTCGCCGAACAGGATCTGAGCCAGTTCGGCAAATTGCAGATCAGCGTGACGGATGCCCAGGACGAAGTGCACACCGACTCATCCCTGAGCATCAGCAGCACCTTGCGCAGCAAGCTGCTGGAAGCCCATGCGTTGATCTACGACGACCTGGAAGACGACGAAGTGAGCCAGTGGGTTCATCGAGTCAAGCGCCTGTCGGAGCTGGGACTGGAAGAAGAAGCCAGCGAACTGGAGCAGAGCCTGATCGAACTGACCCGCAATGATCCAGAGCTGCAAGCCGAATTCATGAAAGCGCTGACCAAGGATGGCGGGCGGCTGGTGGCGGATCCTGGCGTGAATTGAAATACCTCCTGCGGCAGGAGGTTGTGTGAAGGAGAGACCTGTGGGAGCAGGGCTTGCCCGCGAGGGCGGTCTCAAGGATGCCATCGCGAGCAAGCCTTGCTCCCACAGGATTCCCTTGCCACAAGGACCGCGCCAAGCAGGGCACTCATCGTCAGCCTCACCGCTCAAACAACTCCAACTGCTCGAACCCACCGCGCAAATCTTCCAACCGCACGCCTATCCCCAATAATCGCACCGGTTTACCACCGCGGTTGAACGCCTGGGTCAACAGCAATTGGTAACTGCCCAGGTCCCGCCCCGCCCCAGCCTGCTCCAGAGTGGTCTGGGTGAAGTCGTGGAACTTCACTTTGACGAACGGCTTGCCCGGCCGATAACTGCTGTCGATCCGCGCCATGCGTCCGCTGAGGGTTTCCATCAGTTCCGGCAGCTTGTCTAGACAGCTCACCAGGTCGGGCAGGTCGACATCGTAGGTATTTTCCACACTGATGGACTGCCGTCGGCTGTCGTTGTGCACCAGACGCTCATCGATCCCACGGGCCAGGCTCCAGAGCCGCTCACCGAAACTGCCGAATTCGCGCACCAGCGCCAACTTGTCCCATTGACGCAATTGCAGGCAATCGACGATACCAAGCCGGTTCAGCTTATCGGCGGTGACTTTTCCAACACCGTGGAGCTTGCTGACCGGCAGGGCCGAGACGAAGTCCTCGACCTGGTCCGGGGTGATGACGAACAGGCCGTTGGGCTTTTTCCAGTCACTGGCGATCTTGGCCAGGAACTTGTTCGGCGCGACGCCTGCGGACACGGTGATGTGCAACTGGTTGGAAACGCGTCGGCGAATATCCTGGGCGATGCGGGTGGCGCTGCCACCGAAATGAGCGCTGGCGGAGACGTCCAGGTAAGCCTCGTCCAGTGACAGCGGCTCGATCAGGTCAGTGTAATCGCTGAAAATCGTATGAATTTCCCTCGACGCTTCCCTGTAGGCATCCATTCGTGGCTTGACGATAGTGAGATCCGGACAGAGCTTCAACGCGTGACCGGAGGACATGGCCGAGCGTACGCCATAGGCACGAGCCTCATAATTACAGGTGGCAATCACGCCCCGCCGATCCGCCGAACCACCCACCGCCAGGGGCTTGCCGGCCAGCCGCGGGTCATCGCGCATCTCGATAGCGGCATAGAAGCAGTCACAGTCGACGTGGATGATTTTACGTTGCGTCATAAAGAAGCGGAGTGTGCGACGAATCGGGTCACCAGTATCGCACTCGCACCTGTATATAGCACCAGTAGTTTGAAAGATCCTTCGCTCAGTAAGGAAAGCGCCTACATAAATTTATTTATTCAATCGCAGCGAATCATCCGATAGAGCGCCAGCCCTTGCCAGGCCTGCGTCACAGCGCTGTCACAATGCCCTTTACCAAGTCTAAGCGCTTGAAGCGGAACAGGTTTTTATAACGCCGGGGTTGACAGCAAGGCGATCCTCTGTAGAATGCCGCCACACAGACGCGGGATGGAGCAGTCTGGTAGCTCGTCGGGCTCATAACCCGAAGGTCGTCGGTTCAAATCCGGCTCCCGCAACCAAACATCAAGAAAGGCTACTCGAGAGAGTGGCCTTTTTTGTGCGTGCTCGTTTTTGACTACATGATCAGAGAGTCGCCGCCTGCGCCCCTCCACGCCCCCCCAAGTTGTAGGACAATTCCCTTACATTCCGAGCATTTAGGAAGACCAGGTGTGGATCGCTCGTTTATTTGGCCCCATCGCCTTTTAACGGTTGACACTCGGGCGTTCGCCTGTAGAATGCCGCCACACAGACGCGGGATGGAGCAGTCTGGTAGCTCGTCGGGCTCATAACCCGAAGGTCGTCGGTTCAAATCCGGCTCCCGCAACCAAATATCAAGAAAGGCTGCTCGAAAGAGTGGCCTTTTTTGTGTCTGGCGAAAAAGACTTCATTACAAATGTTTTGTAATTATTTTCTGCCGCAGGGATTGGTAACTTGGCTGGATACCCCCATCCTGTCGCGCATAGCTCAAGAGGTGATTGATGCGCGCCCATTCGTCTGACCCGCAAGACTCCGCTACTGCGACACAACCGATCAAGGCCGAGCGACTGCGCTGGCTGGATCGGATCAGCCAGTACCGCCAGCCCATCGGCCTCGCCGTCACGCTGCTGCTGTTTGCGATTGCATTGATTGCCTGCCGCCACCTGCTGAGCGAGCTCGATCTGTACGCCCTGCACGACTCTATTCTGGAAGTGCCCCGGCCAGCCCTGCTCGGTGCGATCGCCGCCACGGTGGCCGGCTTCATCATTCTCCTGGGCTACGAATGGTCCGCCAGCCGTTACGCCGGAGTGACGCTGCCACCACAAACCATGGTCCTGGGCGGATTCACCGCGTTCGCCATCGGCAATGCCATTGGCCTGTCACTGCTGTCGGGCGGTTCGGTGCGCTACCGCCTGTATGCGCGTCATGGCCTGGGGGCCTCGGATGTCGCCCACATGACGCTGTTCGCCAGCCTGTCCCTGGGCTGCGCGTTGCCGCCGCTGGCGGCCCTGGCGACGCTCAGCAACCTGCCCGCCGCGTCCGCTGCGCTGCACCTGCCTGCGACTTTGCTGGGGGCCATTTCCGTGGCGGTGCTGCTGCTCACCAGCGTGTTGGCCATCGGTATTTACCGCCGGCGCCTGCCGGAACAGCCTCATCGGGACAGCCTGCTGGTCAAGGCCGGGCGCCGCACACTGCGCCTGCCGGGCCGACGCCTGACCTTCCTGCAACTGGTGATCACCGCGCTGGACGTCGCCGCCGCCGCCACCGTGTTGTATCTGTTGCTGCCCGAGGCGCCGCCGTTCGGCGCTTTCCTGCTGGTGTACCTGCTGGCGCTGGCCGCCGGGGTGCTCAGCCATGTACCGGGCGGTGTCGGCGTGTTCGAAGCGATCCTGCTGGCCGCGTTTGCCGACAAACTCGGCGCCGCCCCACTGGCCGCCGCGCTGTTGCTGTATCGCTTGATCTACGTGCTGCTGCCGATGCTGGTGGCTTGCGTATTGCTGCTGATCAATGAAGCGCAACGGCTGTTCCAGACGCGCCAGACCCTGCGGGCGGCGTCGGGCCTCGCGGCACCGATCCTGGCAGTGCTGGTGTTCCTCTCGGGCGTGGTGCTGCTGTTTTCCGGGGTGACACCAGAAATCGACACCCGCCTGGAGCACATCGGTTTCCTGATCCCTCATCGGCTGGTCGACGCTTCGCACTTCGGCGCCAGCCTGGTGGGCGTGTTGTGCCTGTTGCTCGCCCAGGGGCTGCGTCGCCGCCTGTCGGCGGCCTGGATGCTGACCACCATTTTGCTGCTGGTGGGCGCCCTGCTCTCCCTGCTCAAGGGTTTTGACTGGGAAGAAGCCACGTTGCTGACGCTGACGGCCTCCCTGCTGGCGGTATTCCGGCGTTCCTTCTATCGTCCGAGTCGCCTGACCGAGCTGCCGTTTTCCCCACTGTTCCTGATCGCCAGCCTTTGCGTGCTTGGCGCGTCGATCTGGCTGTTGCTGTTTGCTTACCAGGACGTGCCCTACAGCCATCAACTCTGGTGGCAGTTCACCCTCGACGCCGACGCCCCTCGTGGCCTGCGCTCGCTGCTGGGTGCGGCAGTGCTGCTGGTGGTGGTGTCCCTGACCTGGCTGCTGCGCACCGCCCGGCCGGTGATCCATTTGCCGACCGCAGAAGAACTGGAGCGGGCCAAGACGATCCTCATGGCGTCTTCGCAACCCGACGGTGGCCTGGCCCTGACCGGTGACAAGGCATTGCTGTTTCACCCCAACGACGAAGCCTTCCTGATGTATGCCCGCCGTGGTCGCAGCCTGGTGGCGTTGTATGACCCTATCGGGCCAACCCAACAACGGGCCGAAATGATCTGGCAGTTCCGTGACCTGTGTGACATCCACCATGCCCGCCCGGTGTTCTACCAGGTGCGTGCCGAGAACCTGCCGTACTACATGGACATCGGCCTGACAGCCATCAAGCTGGGCGAGGAAGCACGGGTCGACCTCAAGCGTTTCGATCTCGAAGCCAAGGGCAAAGAGATGAAGGACTTGCGTTACACCTGGAACCGCGGCACCCGTGACGGGCTTTCGCTGGAGATCCACGAACCGGGCCAGGCACCGATGGATGAGCTCAAGGTCATTTCCGATGCCTGGCTGACCGGCAAGAACGTGCGCGAGAAAGGTTTTTCCCTGGGCCGTTTCAGCGACGACTACCTCAAGCACTTTCGTATCGCGGTGATTCGATTCGAAGGCCGCCCGGTTGCATTCGCCAACCTGCTGGAGACCCACAGCCATGATCTGGCCAGCCTCGACCTGATGCGCGCCCACCCCGAAGCCCCGAAGCTGACCATGGAGTTCATGATGGTCGGCCTCATCCAACACTATAAGAACCATGACTTTGCCCGTTTCAGCCTGGGCATGGTCCCACTGTCGGGCCTGCAGCCGCGTCGTGGCGCGCCGCTGACCCAGCGCCTAGGCTCGATGGTGTTCCGCCGTGGCGAGCAGCTCTACAACTTCCAGGGGCTGCGCCGCTTCAAAGATAAATTCCAGCCTGACTGGGAACCTCGTTACATGGCCGTGCCCGCCGGACTCGATCCGCTGGTGGCGCTGGCCGATACTGCCGCCCTGATTGCAGGCGGCCTGACTGGACTGGTGAAACGCTGATGATGCAACGCTCCTGGCGATACGTAGTGGCCGCCCTGCTGGTGCTGGCGGTGATTCTCGGTGGCGGTTACTGGTACTGGAACCGCCCGGCCCCGCAACCCACCCTGGAACAACTGGCGCCCGCCGACGGCGTGGCAATGACCCGGGTCATCCCTGGCACCAAGCCACGTGCCCAGGTGCTGGTGGCGGTCAATGAAGACCAGAAGCTCAGCGACACCCAATTGACGACCCTCAGCCGCAGCGGCTCGGCACAGATCGTCCAGGTGATCCTGCCCAAGGACTGCATGCTGCAAGGCCGCGCCCTGCAAGCGGGCCTGCGGCAGCTCCAAGGGCCGGCCACGCTGGTTAGCGGCATCGGCCCTGGCGCCGTGCTGGCCTGGCGCTGGCTGGCCGAGCAGAAAGACGACAAGGCCAAGGCCGTTTCGGTGGACCTGGCCCTGGAAAAACCCGGCTGCACGCACTTGCTGCCCAAAAGCGCGGCCCATGGCCACTGGCTGGTGGCGTGGAACGATAACCCTGACGACACCAGCGCCGGTTTCGTACGGGATCAGAAAAATGCCGAAACCAGCATCAGCGACTACGACATCAACCTGCCGCAAGTGCTGAACAACGAACTGCGCAAGATCCTGGTAGGCGCCGACAAGGGCAAGGGTGGCCTGAGCATCCCGGTGGTGGAAGTCCCAGCCAGCCAGGCGCGGGACACCGTAACCCTGTTCCTCTCCGGCGACGGTGGCTGGCGTGACCTGGACCGCGACGTGGCCGATGAAATGGCCAAGATCGGCTACCCAGTGGTCGGTATCGACACCCTGCGCTACTACTGGCAGCACAAGAGCCCTGAGCAGAGCGCGGTCGACCTGGCCGAACTGATGCAGCACTACCGTCAGATCTGGGGCACCAAGCGCTTCATCCTGACCGGCTACTCCTTCGGCGCCGACGTGCTGCCAGCCATCTACAATCGCCTGCCAGCCACCGAACAACAGCGGGTCGATGCGATCATCCTGCTGGCCTTCGCCCGCACCGGCAGCTTCGAGATCGAAGTCGAAGGCTGGCTCGGCAACGCCGGCACCGAGGCGGCCACCGGCCCGGAAATGGCCAAGCTGCCTGCCGAGAAAGTGGTGTGCATCTATGGCGGCGAAGAGGCTGACGAAAGCGGTTGCACCGACAAGACCGCCGTGGGCGAAGCCATCAAACTGCCTGGCGGCCACCACTTTGACGAAAACTACCCGGCCCTGGCCAAGCGCCTGATCGATGAGATCAACAAGCGCCAGAGCAAGCCTGCCGACCAGTGACCTGATGCAGGCTTAACGAGAAGCCCCTGCAGCCTTTACGGATGCAGGGGCTTTTTTGTGGTCGTTCGATTTACACATACCCCTGTGGGAGCGAGCCTGCTCGCGATGACGGCAGCACAGTCAACATCACCGTCAACTGACCCTCAGCTATCGCGAGCAGGCTCGCTCCCACAAGGATTCATTAGCATCTTACAGTTGGGTCGCCCACAAAAAAGCCCCCGCCGCCGCAAGGCAACGGGGGCTTCTTGCCCAGGCTTACATTTCGACCTGCGTTCCCAATTCAATCACCCGGTTCAGCGGCAGATTGAAGAAGCGCAGATTGCCGTTGGCATTTTTCAGCATGAAGGCGAACAGTATCTCGCGCCAGCGGGCCATACCCTCGAGCTTGGAGGCAATGACGGTCTCGCGGCTGAGGAAGTAGGTCGTGCGCATCGGACTGAAGTCCAGGTCATCCAGATGGCAAAGCTTGAGCGCCTGCGGGACGTCCGGCTCGTCGGTAAAGCCGAAGTGCAGGATCACCCGGAAGAACCCTTCGCCATAGGCGTCGACCTCGAAGCGCCGTTGCGGCGGCACCCGGGGGATATCTTCATAGACCACCGTCAGCAGTACGACTTGCTCATGCAGCACCTGATTGTGCAACAGGTTGTGCAACAACGCGTGGGGCACTGCGTCCGAACGCGCGGTCAGGAACACGGCGGTACCCTGGACACGGTGAGGGGGCTGCACGCGGATGCTGCTGATGAAGATCGGCAGCGGCAGCGCCCCTTCATCCAGGCGATCCACCAGCAACTGCTTGCCGCGCTTCCAGGTGGTCATCAGCACGAACAAGGCAATGCCGGCGATGACCGGGAAAGCGCCGCCCTGGATGATCTTCGGCACGTTGGCAGCGAAGTACAGGCCGTCCACCAGCAGGAAACCGAACAACAGCGGCACCGCCAGAAACGGCGGCCATTTCCACAACAGCAGGATCACCGCGGACACCAGGATCGTGGTCATCAGCATGGTACCGGTCACTGCCACGCCGTAGGCCGAGGCCAGCGCGCCGGAAGACTCGAAACCCAGTACCAGCAGCACCACGCCGACCATCAGCGACCAGTTCACCGCACCGATGTAGATCTGGCCCTGCTCGGCGCTGGAGGTGTGCTGGATGTACATGCGCGGGATGTAACCGAGCTGAATCGCCTGACGCGTCAGGGAGAACGCGCCGGAAATCACCGCTTGCGAAGCGATCACCGTGGCCAGGGTCGACAGGCCCACCAACGGGATCAGTGCCCAGCTTGGCGCCAGCAGATAGAACGGGTTGCGCGCCGCTTCCGGGTCGCCCAGCAGCAACGCCCCCTGGCCGAAATAATTGAGCACCAGCGCCGGCAACACCAGGATGAACCAAGCCCGGGCGATCGGTTTGCGGCCGAAGTGGCCCATGTCGGCGTACAGGGCTTCGGCGCCGGTCAGTGCCAGTACCACCGCGCCAAGGATCGCCACACCCATGCCAGGATGGACGACAAAAAAGCGCACAGCCCAGGCCGGGTTGATCGCATGCATCACTTCCGGTTGCTGACTGATGCCGTAAACGCCAAGAGCGCCGAGCACCAGGAACCAGGTGACCATGATCGGGCCAAACAGGATGCCAATCCGTGCGGTACCGTGGCGCTGGATCAGGAACAACCCCACCAGCACCACCAGCGACAACGGCACCACCCAGTGATCGATGCCTTCGAACGCCAGGCCAAGGCCTTCAATTGCCGAGAGCACGGAAATCGCCGGGGTGATCATGCTGTCGCCGTAGAACAGCGCCGCACCGATCAAGCCGCAGACCACCAGGAATGTCCGCAGTCGTGCCTTTCCCGCCGCCGCTCGCCGCGCCAGGGCAGTGAGCGCCATGATCCCGCCCTCGCCCTGGTTGTCGGCGCGCAGGACGAACATCATGTACTTGATCGACACGACCCAGATCAGCGACCAGAAAATCAGCGAGAGAATCCCCAGCACCCCATCGTGATTGACAGGCACGCCATAGGCACCGGAAAACACTTCCTTGAGGGTGTACAACGGGCTTGTGCCGATATCGCCATAAACCACTCCGACCGCCGCGACCAGCATGCTCAGCGGCTTCGCTGCCGAATGCTCGGCACCCGCCGCCTGACTACTTGCATGACCCATCCAACACTCCCGATTCCCAGACCTGTCTTCTTGAACGAAGCACTTTGTTTTGCTGAAGCAGCATGCGCTGTTTTACGTATTGTTACAGACGTTTCGTTGACTGTAGCAATCGTCAGAACGCAAAGGCGCGAAGCATAGCGCAGCACTCGTCGCATTTCCCGGTATAAAGCTGGTCAAGTGCGTCGGCCATGGATAGAATTGCGCACTTTTTGATCAGAGGCGCGCCAGGCGCCCTGTCTCGGCAAGAGACGATCCCCCTACACCGAGGTTAGACATGTCCACCACTACCGCGCCAGCCAATCCGAAGGTTGGCTTCGTATCCCTGGGTTGCCCGAAGGCTCTGGTCGACTCCGAGCGCATCCTGACCCAACTGCGCATGGAAGGCTATGACGTAGTGTCCACTTACCAGGACGCCGACGTGGTGGTGGTCAACACCTGCGGCTTCATCGATTCGGCCAAGGCCGAGTCCCTGGAAGTGATCGGCGAAGCCATCAAGGAAAACGGCAAGGTCATCGTCACCGGCTGCATGGGCGTGGAAGAAGGCAACATCCGCAACGTGCACCCGAGCGTGTTGTCCGTGACCGGACCGCAGCAGTACGAACAGGTGGTCAATGCCGTCCACGACGTGGTGCCACCGCGCCAGGACCACAACCCGCTGATCGACCTGGTGCCGCCACAAGGCATCAAGCTGACCCCGCGCCACTATGCCTACCTGAAGATTTCCGAAGGCTGCAATCACAGCTGCAGCTTCTGCATCATCCCGTCGATGCGCGGCAAGTTGGTGAGCCGCCCGGTGGGTGATGTGCTCGACGAGGCCCAGCGCCTGGTCAAGGCCGGCGTCAAGGAATTGCTGGTGATCTCCCAGGACACCAGCGCCTACGGCGTCGACGTGAAATACCGCACCGGCTTCTGGAACGGCGCGCCGGTGAAAACCCGCATGACCGAACTGTGCGAAGCCCTCAGCACCCTCGGCGTCTGGGTCCGCCTGCATTACGTCTACCCGTACCCGCATGTCGACGAACTGATCCCGCTGATGGCCGCCGGCAAGATCCTGCCGTACCTGGACATCCCGTTCCAGCACGCCAGCCCGAAGGTCCTCAAGGCCATGAAGCGCCCGGCGTTCGAAGACAAGACCCTGGCTCGGATCAAGAACTGGCGCGAAATCTGCCCCGACCTGATCATCCGCTCGACCTTCATCGTCGGCTTCCCCGGTGAAACCGAAGAAGACTTCCAGTACCTCCTGGACTGGCTGACCGAAGCCCAGCTCGACCGCGTCGGCTGCTTCCAGTACTCCCCTGTCGAAGGCGCACCGGCCAACGACCTGGACCTGGACGTGGTGCCGGACGACGTCAAGCAGGACCGTTGGGACCGCTTCATGGCGCACCAGCAGGCCATCAGCTCAGCCCGCCTGCAAATGCGCATCGGCCGCGAAATCGAAGTGCTGGTGGATGAAGTGGACGAGCAAGGTGCCGTGGGCCGCTGCTTCTTCGACGCCCCGGAAATCGATGGCAATGTCTTCATCGACAATGGCAGCAACCTCAAGCCGGGTGACAAGGTCTGGTGCAAGGTGACCGACGCCGATGAATACGACTTGTGGGCTGAACAGATCGGTTGATCTGCCGCGCTTTACAGGCTGCTGCATGACCTGTGGGAGCCGAGCTTGCTCGCGATGGCGGTGTATCAGTCAGCATGAAAGTTGGCTGACACGACGCCATCGCGAGCAAGCTCGGCTCCCACAGATGCTTTCACAAGCCGAAAAATTGAAAAGCCCTGCCTTGCGACAAGATGCAGGGCTTTTTTACGGCTATCGTATGAAGAAATCCGGGACATCCAGCACAAGGAACTGACGGGCATGCGCCAGCATTCGGTCATCCACACCCCCAAACCCAGCGATTATCAGGAACTGACCCAGGTCTGGGAGGCTTCGGTGCGGGCCACTCATGACTTTCTGCCGGACAGCTATATCGAGCTGCTGAAAAACCTGGTGCTCACCCGTTACCTCGATGCGGTCATGCTCATCTGCACCCGGGATACTCGCCAGCGAATCACCGGTTTCGCCGGTGTTGCCGCCGGCAAGATCGAGATGCTCTTCATCGACCCGCAACACCGTGGCCAGGGCCTGGGCAAACAACTGCTGCACTACGCCATGGAACACCTGAACGCCGATCAACTGGACGTCAACGAACAGAACCCGCAAGCCCTGGGCTTTTACCTCAAGCAGGGTTTTGAAGTGATTGGGCGCTCGGCACGGGACGGCATGAACCAGCCTTATCCACTGCTGCACATGCGCTACAAACAGCCGGACCTGAAGGCCCGAC
Organism: Pseudomonas sp. FP2300; assembly: GCF_030687595.1. Taxonomy (NCBI): domain Bacteria; kingdom Pseudomonadati; phylum Pseudomonadota; class Gammaproteobacteria; order Pseudomonadales; family Pseudomonadaceae; genus Pseudomonas; species Pseudomonas sp. FP2300. The sequence continues at coordinate 1,382,712 of NZ_CP117440.1, read as the reverse complement.
GCGGCTAAAAGCCACACGAGGCAAATGGACCCGCGATTAACCCGCGCCAGGCAGGTACAATGCCCACCCTCTTTTTGTTACGGCCCTGTCATGACTGACCCGATTCGTCTCTCCAAACGCCTCATCGAACTCGTCGGCTGTTCCCGTCGGGAGGCTGAGTTGTTCATCGAGGGCGGCTGGGTCACCGTGGATGGCGAAGTGATCGATGAACCGCAGTTCAAGGTCACTACCCAGAAAGTCGAACTCGACCCCGAGGCCAAGGCCACCGCGCCGGAGCCGGTGACCCTGCTGCTGAACGTCCCGGCAGGCACCGATGTAGACACTGCAATGGCCTCCCTTGGACCGCAGACCCTGAGCGAAGAACATCGCTTCGGCAAGCGGCCGCTCAAGGGCCACTTCCTGCGCCTGACCGCCAGCGCCGACCTGCAGGCCAACGCCAGCGGGCTGCTGGTGTTCACCCAGGACTGGAAGATCCTGCGCAAGCTCACCGCCGACGCCGCCAAGATCGAGCAGGAATACGTGGTCGAAGTCGAAGGCGAGATGGTCGCCCATGGCCTCAATCGCCTGAACCATGGCTTGAGCTACAAGGGCAAGGAACTGCCCGCGGTCAAGGCCAGCTGGCAGAACGAGAACCGCCTGCGCTTCGCCATGAAAAACCCGCAACCGGGTGTGATCGCACTGTTTTGCCAGGCGGTCGGCCTCAAGGTGGTCGCCATCCGCCGCATCCGCATCGGCGGCGTGTCCATCGGCAAGGTGCCGCTGGGCCAGTGGCGCTACCTGTCCGCCAAAGAGAAATTCTAATTTTCCGGCGCCCCGCAGAGCCGGGGCGCCCATTGCCGATTGATCAGGACTGCACACATGATTCACAACGACGTACTGCGCAGCGTGCGCTACATGCTCGACATCAGCGACAAGAAAGTCATCGAGATCATCAAGCTCGGCGGCCTGGAAGTCTCCCTGGCAGACCTGGCGGGCTACCTCAAGAAAGACGAGGAAGAAGGCTTCGTGTTCTGCCCTGACGAGGTCATGGCGCATTTTCTCGACGGTCTGGTGATCTTCAAGCGTGGCAAGGACGAAAGTCGTCCGCCGCAGCCGATCGAAGTGCCGGTGACCAATAACATCATCCTCAAGAAACTGCGGGTGGCCTTCGAACTGAAGGAAGACGACATGCACGCCATCCTCAAGGCCGCCGAGTTCCCGGTGTCCAAGCCGGAGCTGAGCGCGCTGTTCCGCAAATTCGGACATACCAACTACCGCCCTTGTGGCGACCAGTTGCTGCGCAACTTCCTCAAGGGCCTGACGCTGCGCGTGCGCGGCTGATCCCAGCCAATGACCCATACCGTCTCCCCCATCGGCTTCGTCCGCTCCTGCTTCAAGGAGAAGTTCGCTATCCCCCGTCAACCGCAACTGGCCCCGGCCGCGCGCGGTGTGCTGGAGCTGGTGGCGCCGTTCGATCAGGGAGATGCGGTGCAAGGGCTGGAGCAGGTCAGTCATGTCTGGCTGCTGTTCCTGTTCCATCAGGCCCTGGAAGACAAGCCACGGTTGAAGGTTCGTCCACCGCGCCTGGGCGGAAATAAGTCCATGGGCGTATTCGCCACCCGCGCCACCCACCGACCCAACGGCATCGGCCAGTCGGTGGTGAAGCTGGAACGGGTCGAAGCCGGGCGCCTGTGGATCTCGGGTATCGATTTGCTGGACGGCACGCCAGTGCTGGACATCAAGCCCTACGTGCCCTACGCCGACATCATCGACTCGGCGTCCAACGACATTGCCAGCGCCGCGCCTGAGCTGATCCCCGTGCAATGGGCGGACACCGCCCTGCTGCAGGCCCAAGATCACGCCACGCGCCTGGAAGAGCCCTTGGTGGCGCTGATTGAACAGTGCCTGGCCCAAGACCCACGCCCGGCGTACCAGATTCCTACAGCCGAGCGGGAATACGGCGCGCAGTTCTGGGACCTGGACGTTCGCTGGCATTACCCACAGCCGGGGGTGATCCGGGTGCTGGAAGTGATTCCGGCGAAATCGTAACCGCCAGAAACGAAAAAGCCCGCGCTGCCTTCTTCAGGTAGCGCGGGCTTTTTTTGGCTGTCTGGACCGAGTCACGACCATCGCGAGCAGTCTCGCTCCCACATTTGATCTGCAGTGGACACGAGATTTGTGTTCACACAGGATTCATTGTGGGAGCGAGCCTGCTCGCGATGGCGATCATTCAGCCACCGCAGATGTCGAGGTTTACTTCTCTACAAACGCCCGCTCGATCAGGTAATCACCTGGCTCGCGCATACGCGGCGAAACGGTCAGGCCGAAGCTGTTGAGCACTTCGCTGGTCTCGTCGAGCATGCTTGGACTGCCGCACAACATGGCGCGGTCGTCCTGCGGATTGATCGGCGGCAGGCCGATGTCGCGGAACAGCTTGCCACTGCGCATCAGGTCGGTCAGGCGACCTTCGTTCTCGAACGGTTCGCGCGTCACGGTCGGGTAGTAGATCAGCTTTTCACGCAGCGCTTCGCCGAAGAACTCGTTCTGCGGCAAGTGCTCGGTGATGAATTCGCGATAGGCGACTTCATTGACGTAACGTACGCCGTGGCACAGGATCACCTTTTCGAAACGCTCGTAGGTTTCCGGATCCTGGATGACGCTCATGAACGGCGCCAGGCCAGTGCCGGTGCTGAGCAGGTACAAATGCTTGCCAGGCTTGAGATCGTCCAGCACCAGCGTGCCAGTGGGCTTCTTGCTGATGATGATCTCGTCGCCTTCCTTCAAGTGCTGCAACTGGGAGGTCAGCGGACCGTCAGGCACCTTGATGCTGAAGAACTCGAGATGCTCTTCCCAGTTCGGGCTGGCAATCGAGTAAGCGCGCATGAGCGGGCGGCCGTTGGGCTGTTGCAGGCCGATCATCACGAACTGGCCGTTCTCGAAGCGCAGGCCCGGATCGCGGGTGCACTTGAAGCTGAACAGAGTGTCGTTCCAGTGATGAACACTGAGGACACGCTCGTGGTTCATGTTGCTCATGTACGGTGACTCCTGGGGAATGATGCCTGCGTCGTTAATTTGCGCAATTGCATCGCATTCTAATGGCGGCGACAATATCTGTTAAATGGATTATTAAGATAAGGGTTATCGGTTATATCGATATGCGATTTACTCTTCGTCAACTTCAAGTCTTCGTCGCCGTCGCTCAGCAAGAGAGTGTGTCCCGTGCTGCGGGCCTGCTCAATCTATCGCAGTCGGCCGCCAGCACCTCCATCACTGAACTGGAGCGCCAATCCAGCTGCCAGTTGTTCGACCGCGCCGGCAAACGCCTGAGCCTCAATGCCCTGGGCAAACAGCTGCTGCCCCAGGCCGTGGCGCTGCTGGACCAGGCCAAGGAGATCGAAGACCTGCTCAATGGCAAGTCCGGTTTCGGCTCATTGGCGGTCGGCGCCACGCTGACCATCGGCAATTACCTGGCGACCCTGCTGATCGGCGGCTTCATGCAGCGCCATCCGGAAAGCCAGGTGAAGCTGCACGTGCAGAACACTGCCAATATCGTGCACCAGGTTGCCCACTATGAAATTGATCTGGGTCTAATCGAAGGTGACTGCAGCCATCCGGACATCGAGGTGCAGAGCTGGGTCGAGGACGAACTGGTGGTGTTCTGCGCCCCCCAACACCCGCTGGCCAAGCGCGGCCAGGCGACCATGGAGGAACTGACCCATGAGGCCTGGATCCTGCGAGAACAGGGTTCCGGCACCCGCCTGACCTTCGACCAAGCCATGCGCCACCACCGCAGTGCGCTGAACATCCGCCTGGAACTGGAACACACCGAAGCGATCAAGCGCGCCGTGGAGTCCGGCCTGGGCATTGGCTGCATTTCACGCCTGGCCCTGCGCGACGCCTTCCGCCGCGGCAGCCTCGTCGCGGTGGAAACCCCGGACATGGACCTGGCGCGGCAGTTTTATTTCATCTGGCATAAACAGAAGTACCAGACCTCGGCCATGCGTGAATTCCTCGAACTGTGCCGAGCGTTCACCGCCGGGGCCCAACGCAGCGACGAAATCGTGCTGCCGGCCATTGCGTGAGCCGCTACAACAGCACCACGCCCCAGACCAACGCGATCATTGTCAGGGCGACGAACTGGGCGGCGCTGCCCATGTCCTTGGCGTTTTTCGACAATGGGTGCAGTTCCAGGGAGATGCGGTCGATGGCCGCCTCCACCGCCGAGTTGAGCAGCTCCACGATCAATGCCAGCAGACACACGGCTATCAGCAGCGCCTGCTCGACACGACTGACGTTCAGGAAGAATGACAACGGAATCAGCACGACGTTGAGCAGCACCAGCTGACGGAAAGCCGCTTCGCCGACAAAAGCCGCACGCAGTCCGTCCAAGGAATAGCCGGAGGCGTTGAGGATGCGTTTCAGGCCGGTCTGGCCTTTAAAAGGTGACATAGAGTGGGCAACTGATCGAAAAGGAGTGGAGAAGCTAATTCAAACCCGGTCAAAAAAGCGTGAATCAGAACACTAAGCCTGCGGTGAAATTGACTCAAGTTGTTGCAACAGCAAGGCTGCCTGGGTCCGGGTGCGCACGTTCAGCTTACGAAAGATCGCCGTGACGTGGGCCTTGATGGTGGCCTCCGACACGTTCAGCTCATAGGCAATCTGCTTGTTCAGCAGGCCTTCGCAGACCATGGTCAACACCCGAAACTGCTGCGGCGTGAGGCTGGCCAGCCCCTCGCTGGCGGCCTTGGCTTCCTCGGACACGCTCACTGCTTCGAACGCCTGGGGCGGCCAGCAGACATCGCCGTCCAGGACCGCTTTCACAGCCTTCTGGATCATCTCCAGGGAACTGGACTTGGGTATGAAGCCACTGGCACCGAACTCCCGGGCCTTGACCATCACCGAGGCTTCTTCCTGGGCCGAGACCATGACCACGGGGATCTGCGGGTATTGGCCGCGCAACAGCACCAGCCCGGAAAACCCATAGGCACCGGGCATGTTCAGATCCAGCAGCACCAGGTCCCAATCGGCCTTCGCCGTCAGTTGGACCTCCAGTTCCGCGATACTGGCCACCTCCGTCAACCGGACAGCCGGGCCAAGGCCCAGGGTCACTGCCTGATGCAACGCGCTGCGAAAGAGCGGGTGGTCATCGGCAATCAGGATTTCGTATGTGGCCATTTTTCCAATGATCCTGTTTTTAATGGCAGGCCCGATGCATTCGCGCCTCGCCAAGACAACTCAAGACACCGCCATGCAGCGGCATCCACAGGGGCACGTTCAACGCCAAACAGGGCGTTTCAAACATCGGCTGCACCCGGGTCGGCGCCAAGCATGCCCAGCGAAGCCGGGGTGGTCAAGCAGCACGGCCGCCCCTGTGTCCAGTATGGGCCACTATTGGGCCAATACCGCCTGCGGTGTACCGATAAAGGCTTGCAACTGCGCGTGCGCCGGGGTCGACACGTTCACCTCCTGCTGCCCCTTGGCCCCCAGATAATGCTGGCTGAACACATCGAAATAGGCGTCCAGGGCCGACGCGGCGTCGGTGTCCCCCGCCAGTTCCAGACACAACGCCGCCACTTCGGCGGTGCACAGGTGCTCGCTACGGGTCGAACGGCGCAAGCGGTAGCGCGACAGTCTGTCGGGTAGCAGGCTCAGGATCGGCAGCCGGTCGAAATACGGGCTCTTACGGAAAATCTTCCGCGCCTCCGTCCAGGTCGCGTCCAGCAGAATGAACAACGGGCGCTTGCCATGATCTAGGTCAACCGTGTGGGTAACCCGCGATGGCTCGACGTATTCGCCAGGAAACACCAGGTACGGTTGCCATTGCGGATCGTTCAGCAATGCCAGCAGTTGTTCATCAACGTCGGTGCGCGACCAGATGAATGCATGATTGTCGCGCACCACATCGGCAATCAGCCAACCGGTGTTGCTCGGCTTGAACACTTCCTTGTTGGTCATGATCAGGCAGACCCCGGAGCGGGTCTCGACGCTAGGACGCCAGGCGCACAGGCAATGGCTCTCGATCACTCGGCAAGCGCTGCAACGGGGGGCGCGCCAACCACGGGCCTGGATCGGCTTGATTCCTTCGTCGATGCGCTGGTCGCGCAGGCGGGCTACGGCGTTAGGGGCATGATTCATCGTGGGTGACGCCGACAGACAGGAAAACTCGACACGAACGACACTCGGCAGGGCAATAAAGGCCGGCAGTCTACCAGAGCGCACGAGCCTGTACCGTCCACCCTGGCTCCCCTATAATTCCCAGCCACTGAACGCACAGTCATGTGATCGGTCGAACCACCAGTCACTGAACCAGGAGAGTTTCATGCTGCGCCTTATCGTCCCTACCGTTGCCGTTTTGCTGGCAACGTCCCTCAGCGCTCAGGCTGCCTCGCTGAAAGAACTCGAACTGAACAAGATGCTGCAGAACGTCGCCAGGGAAAGTAGCGTCGGTACGCCACGGGCGATCAACGAAGACATCCTCGACCAGGGCTATACCGTCGAAGGCACCGAGTTGATCAATCACCTGAGCGTGCAAAGCAGCCATGCGCAGAAAATGCGCGCTGACCCCAAGGCCGTGTATTTCCAGTTGGGCTCCACGGTGTGCACCAATCCGGGCTTTCGCAAGTTGATGGCCAAGGGCGCGACCATGCGCTACGAGTTCACCGAAGTTAAGACCAACCGCCCGGTTGCAACCGAGCGCTTCCAGGAATCGGACTGCCCGAAACCGGCCAAGACGAAGAAGTAATCAACCCAAGCGTGCGCGCCGCTGCTCATCGTCGGCGCGCAGTTCGGCTACCAGCGCTTGCAGATAACGCGAGCGCCAAGTCCGGCCTTCCAGCCGTCGGCAGCATTCCTCTTCAAGACTTACCTGATTGGCCTTAGCCGCTTCCAACAACGTCAGGTATAACTGCCTGTCGAGTTCCAGAGTCACCCTGGCCATCTCTCCCGCCTCCATGCCCTATCCGCTTCAGTCCATCGCCTGACGCCCAGCCCTGAGCGCCGAATTGCATTGGCACGCTTGTTATCAGTAAATCAGAGCGGCACGTAGCCAGTCGCTAATCTGACGAGCGGTGGGGTATTTCAGCGGTTGCCAACGGTCACTTTTGAGCGCCATGATCAGGGCTACGAAGATCAGCTAGATTCAGAAGTATCTTTTGTCATCGGGCAGAACGAGGCTGCCCTGCCAGTACCTTGCCGTGTGATTGTTTTCATCCAAGGGAAAAACGGAACCTGTTGGATGGCTTGATCGCTTTGTTGCAGACCGCGTCGAGCCAGGTCGAACGTCCAGGCACGGGCCTGGGCCGACAACGACACACGGAGTGTCGTGGCCCTGACGAATCTCTCGTTCGGGCCAGGGTTCTGTTAAGAAGGAGAAGTTGAATGCCTTACAAACCGAATGACCTGCTCAGTCGTCATTTTGAGAACCACGGCCACGACCTCACCCGCAAGGTCGAAGAGCAACTCAACCTGGTGTCCCCCAACAGCCCCAACCTCCCCATTTATCGCGACATGATCCTGACCGTGCTGCGCATGGCCCAGGAAGATCACAACCGCTGGAATGCCAAGATCACGTTACAGGCCCTGCGGGAACTGGAGCACGCCTTCCGTACGCTCGAACAGTTCAAGGGCCGGCGCAAGGTCACCGTCTTCGGCTCGGCCCGAACCCCCATCGAACATCCTTTGTATGGCCTGGCCCGAGAGCTGGGGGCTGCGCTGGCCCGTTCGGACATGATGGTCATCACCGGTGCCGGCGGTGGCATCATGGCCGCTGCCCACGAAGGCGCGGGGCGTGACCATAGCCTGGGCTTCAATATCACCCTGCCTTTCGAACAGCACGCAAACCCGACCGTTGAAGGCACGCCGAACCTGCTGCCATTCCACTTCTTCTTCACCCGCAAACTGTTTTTCGTCAAAGAGGCCGACGCACTGGTGCTCTGTCCCGGCGGTTTTGGCACGCTAGATGAGGCTTTGGAAGTCCTGACGCTGGTACAGACAGGCAAGAGCCCGCTGGTACCGGTGGTGCTGCTGGATGTCCCAGGGGGCAAGTTCTGGCAAGGTGCCCTGGATTTTATCCGTGAGCAATTGGAGCAAAACCGCTACATCCTGCCCACTGACATGAAGCTCATGCGCCTGGTGTACAACGCTGAAGACGCCGTGGAAGAGATCAACCAGTTCTACCGCAACTTCCACTCCAGTCGCTGGCTCAAGCATCAGTTCGTGATCCGCATGAATCACAAGCTAAGCGAACAGGCATTGCAGCAGATGCAGGCGGATTTTGCCGACCTGTGCCTGAACGACTGCTTCCATCAACATGAGTACAGCGGTGAAGAGCACGACGAGCTCCGCTTCAGTCATCTGACGCGACTGGCGTTTACTTTCAATGCCCGCGATCACGGCCGCTTGAGGGAACTGGTGGACTTCATCAATTTGCCGGAAAACTGGGCCCAACCCGCCCAAAAGCCCCATCCCCTCACGTGGGAGCCGATCAAGGTAACCTGAGCCCATAAAAAAACGGCCCGCTATCGAAATAGCGGGCCGTTTTATTTAATCGTCCATACCGCGACCGCTGAACAAGCGGTTGATCATTTCCATGGAGTAGCCTCGGTACGCCAGGAAACGCCCTTGCTTCGCGCGTTCTCGTGCATCGATAGGCAAATGCCCTGAGAACTTGCGCCGCCAGGTGTCCGTCAGTTGCTCCTGCCAATCGATACCGCTTTCGCGCAAGGCGAGTTCGATATCCGGGCGCTGCAAACCACGCTGGCCCAGCTCCTCACGAATGCGCAAAGGCCCATAGCCGGAGCGAGCGCGATAAGAGACGAAGCTTTCCAGGTAACGGGACTCCGACAGCAGGCCCTCTTCAGTCAAACGATCAAGGGCCGTGTCGATCAACTCATCAGGCGCGCCACGCTGACGAAGTTTACGCGTCAGCTCGACTCGACCGTGCTCGCGTCTGGCGAGCAGGTCCATCGCGGTTCGCCGCACCGCGACGAGGGTATCGAGTACGGCGGTCATTGGATCGATCAGATGTCAGCGTCAGCCAGGTCGTCAGCGGTCTCGCGGTTGGCGACTGACTTGACGTCTGCCACTGGGCTCAGCAGCTTGTCACGCAGTTGCTTCTCGAGAGCCGCGGCAACTTCCGGATTATCTGCCAGGAACTTGGCCGAGTTGGCCTTGCCCTGACCGATCTTGGTGCCGTTGTAGGCATACCATGCGCCGGATTTTTCGACGAAACCGTGCAACACACCCAGGTCGATCATCTCGCCATTGAGGTAGATGCCCTTGCCATAAAGAATCTGGAACTCGGCCTGACGGAACGGCGAAGCCACCTTGTTCTTCACGACCTTGACGCGGGTTTCGCTGCCGACAACCTCATCACCTTCTTTCACCGCGCCAGTACGGCGGATGTCCAGGCGGACCGAGGCGTAGAACTTCAGCGCGTTACCACCAGTGGTGGTTTCCGGGCTGCCGAACATCACGCCGATCTTCATACGGATCTGGTTGATGAAGATCACCAGGCAGTTGGCATTCTTGATGTTACCGGTGATCTTGCGCAGGGCCTGGGACATCAGGCGAGCCTGGAGGCCCACGTGCATGTCGCCCATTTCACCTTCGATTTCAGCTTTAGGTACCAGCGCCGCCACGGAGTCGACGATGATCACGTCGACCGCATTGGAACGCACCAGCATGTCGGTGATTTCCAGGGCCTGCTCGCCGGTGTCCGGCTGGGAAACCAGCAGGTCATCGACGTTGACCCCCAGTTTGCCGGCATATTCCGGGTCCAGGGCGTGTTCGGCGTCGACGAAGGCGCAGGTCGCGCCGGCTTTTTGGGCCTGGGCGATCACGGACAAGGTCAGTGTGGTTTTACCGGACGACTCAGGACCGTAGATCTCAACGATACGGCCTTTTGGCAGGCCGCCGATGCCCAGCGCGATGTCCAGGCCCAGGGAGCCGGTGGAGATGGAAGGAATAGCCTGACGGTCCTGATCGCCCATACGCATTACGGCACCCTTGCCGAATTGACGTTCGATCTGACCCAAGGCCGCAGCCAAGGCTTTCTTCTTGTTGTCGTCCATTAAAGTCCTCACGTAATCAATAAGGCCTGACGGCCAACACCTGTATAAGTAGCCAGTATTATTCCACAGCGTTCGAGGATCGCCTACCCCTGATTTGAGATTTCTACAGCGGCATGTTGCAGCAGCCCCTCTAGCGCGGCCTTCACCGTTTGTCGGCGAACCTCGTCGCGGTTGCCCGGAAAGAATTGCTGCTCGCTGACGACCTTCTCGCCAACGCCCCAGGCCAGCCAGACAGTGCCCACCGGTTTGTTCGGCGAACCACCGTCCGGTCCCGCGACGCCACTGACCGCCACAGCAAAACGCGCCAGGCTCTTGTGCTGGGCGCCTTGCGCCATGGCCTCGACCACCTCGCGGCTGACCGCCCCGACCGTCTCGAACAACTCGCTCGGCACGTTCAACTGCTGGGTCTTCTGACGATTGGAATAGGTCACGAACCCCGCCTCGAACCAGGCCGAGCTCCCGGGAATCCGGGTGATTGCCTCGGCAATCCCCCCGCCCGTACAGGATTCGGCCGTGGTCACATGGGCATTGAGCAATTGCAGGCGCCTGCCCAGTTCGGCGGCCAGTTCGGTAATGTCGTCCATGATGCTCTCCTGATTCGACACAATGGGGCCTACCGTACACGAGCAGCCGAAGCTTGCAAGGCTCGCCGGATTACCGACCCAGCGCTCTGATATAGGCCTGACAGGCCTGCAAGGCAATCAATCCGCGATCACCGGCGTCGGTGATGGCGATAATTCGTTGAGCATGCGCCGGGTCAAGTCGGGCGCGTGGGGCGCCATGATCCAGGCCGCCGGCGCCGGTGGCGGCAGGCACTGCACAGCCGGCGGCAACATCGTCGGCGTCGAGGAGGACTGACAGCCGGACATCGGCAGTAGCAAGGCGATCGCGCAGGCGATCCTGGTTACGTTGGGCATCGCTCAAGGCTCGGTAATGGGTTTGTTCGCTGGTGGAGAGTTGCTGCTCCAGAGCCAGTCGTTTGTCGGTTTCGTGCTGCTGTGCAATAGCGCTCGACAAGGTCAACTGACGCAGGGTTTCGGCCTGTAGCCTGGCCTGTTCCGCCAATGCCTTGCCGTAGCGCCAATCCTGGACTTTCCACGTTACACCGGCCGCCAACAGCAGAAGCATCAGCATGAACACCGGGGCGAACCTCATTACGACGGGGTTCATCCCAGCACCTTCAGCGCCTGTGTATAAAAGGCCCGACGCTGCGTCGCGCCGTTCTGGCCACCGTTGATCCGCTGCGTGATCTTGTCGAAAAGTCCCGCGTCAGCCAGAGCATTGAGCCCATGGACCGCCCAGAACCAGGCCGCCGAATGAGCGGCCCACCGTGGCTGCTCCAGCAACGCCGGCTCATTGACCAGGTCCAGGCCCAAGGCTTCGCCGCACGCCTGATAGTTAGCCCGACCGGTAATCTGAATCAAACCCCGGCCCCGGTACTTCTGACCATCACCGTCGGCTTGTGGACTGTTCCCCAGGCGCAGGGCCAACGGGCCGGTGTCATATTTCGACAGATAGGCATCATTGCCCAACTCACGCACGTAGCGCAGTTGACCGGACTCATGACCCACCTGGGCAATGAATGCGGCGACACGCTTCGAGCCGATGACCTGATAACGGCCCATGGCTACGTTCAGCACAGGTGCAAAAACGCCGGCGTTTGTGCCGGCGTTCGGGAGGATCTGTAGCAGTTGTGCCTGTGTGATGGGCATGGCGTTCTCCTTAACGCAATTGAAAGACATCGTCGAAAAATCGCTCATGGCGATGGCGGATGCTGAAATCGGCATCGTATTCAGAGCGAAACCGGACTGAACAAAAAGCAACAATTTCAGTCGATTAGTAGATCGTAACGTCGCGAATCACTTTGAGCGTGCCGATGGAAAAGCCGGAAGCCGGCCTTTATCCAAGCTGCCCCTCAACTGGAAAGCGACGTGTCCGAATAATCGTTGCACAAGCGATGACCTGAACATTAAGGAAGGACAAATGAGCAAGGAAACCTCAGATAGGTCATACACCAAGGATCCCCCCGCCGCCCCGTCCAGGCAAATCTCCCCTGATGAACTGAAGAGCGTAAAAAGCGGCCCTGTCTTTATTATCGCCTCAGGCAATTCGGCGAAGCATTTTCCTATCCATGAGTTTTCAGACATCCCGATGATCACCATGAATGGCGCCATATCGATGTTCACCCACACCGATATAAAACCATTCTTCTATGTCTGCTCCGACAATGATTTCCCGCGTCAGCAACCTGAGCTGTTTGCCACGGCCATGCGGCTCAGCGAACACGTCGCGTTATGGGAAGATCAATTCGAAGCCATTGAAACCCCGCCAAGCGGACGCTCCCTGAGCCTTAAAAAAGCCCCGAGGGCCTCCTTCTTGGCGACCTTGTTTGGCAGAGAAAAGTCGCTCGTCCGAAAAACATCTTTCCTGAGCAAACGCAGCAAAGACATCGGCTTCAGCAAAGACCTCGCCGCTGGCTGCTTCGATGCGCGAACCGTCATGTACCTTGCCCTGCAGGTCGCCTACCACCTGGGATTCAACAAGGTGTTCCTCGTAGGCTTCGACTTGAACCAGGCCGCAGGCCGATTTTATGAAACGGCCCAGATCAACCGGTCGCCCTGCGGCCTGGACCAGCACTATTACACCCGAATCCTGCCGTCCTTGAAGCTGATGGCGAACTCCGTCATCGATAGCCGTTTCCAGGTTTACAACTTATCCTCCACCTCCAGGGTTCCCACACACATCATCCCGAAAGTAAGCGTTGATGATGCGAAGCGAATACTTGCAACCTGAAGTCGCAACTCGTCCAAATAGACGCCCATCAAAAACCGCTCTCATGGGTGAACGTCAAGCCCTGGCATCCAGGCAGGTCGCTTCAATGCTGCAGCGATAGCTTTTTTCCCGGTCACCGCTGGCAGTGACCTTGTCAATCGACCAGCGACCGCGCATGAAGTCCGGCCAGGTAGGGTCCAACAGCACGATGCCTTCAGCAGATAATCCCGGATTGCCAGGGCATTCGATCGTCACCTTGAGGGCCTCGCGCATCATCCGCCGCACCTCGCCTTCGCCAGCGGCGCGGGCATCGTCGGCGCTCTGGAAACGTTGGCGCAGGGTCTTGAACGGCGCGAGGCCACTCTCCTCGACACGCACTTTGCCGGCCGCCGCGTCCCACCAACTGGTCTTGCAGCCCTGGTATTTCGCCCGGGCGGTTTCTTCCAGCTTGGCCGAGATAAAGGCGTTATCCCCCGGGCGATTATTGGTGGTCACCGACAGCTTTATCTCTGGCAAGACCTTGCCCGACAATGACTTCGCCTGACCGCGCCGAGCCAGCACATACAACTCGTTGATTGGCTTGGCGACGGCGTCATAACGGTGGGCCAGGCGCGTCAGGAACCCCATGTCGGTTTCGTTGGACTGGTCGACGTGCTCGATTTTTATCAGCGACAGATCCGGCGCGACACGAGGAGAAAAGCCGTGCCTGCTGGTCAATTGCCGAAACAGCGCCCCCAGGGTCGTCGGGCCATGGCTGACGGATCGGCGTTGCTTGAACCCGCTCTGGTCCGCCGCGCTGAACGGCGCGGCCATGGCCACCAGGACCATTTGCAGGGGAAACAGCATCGGCGTGCGTCCGGTAATGACGAACTCGCCTTTATCCACCAGCCCCGACTCCAGATAACCGACCCGCAGGCCGATTTTTCCACCCAGGCTGGGCATCCCTTCAAGCCCGTCCAGGCTGATCGTCAGCGTGAGTTGATCGGACTCGATCCCCGCCGCGTCGACGTGCGACCACTTGAGCAAGCGTTCGTTGAGCAGTGCCGCGTTCGCACCATAAATTTCCACCGCTGGCGTGAAACCCAGTGACATGTTGCCTCCTTAATCCCAGGCCGAAACCGGTGGGGTTGCCACGGGTTTGAGATCCACTTCCGGCAAGACCACCCACACGCCCGCCGGCAATACCGGGCCCCACTCAGCCAATCCCGGATTGAGCCGCCAGAGCGCTTCCTCGACGATGTCGTCACAACGCTCCAACTCGCGATACAGCAACAGATTCACCGAATCACCGGCGATACTTCGAACCCTACGCATTGGCGAACTCCATCAATACCACCACCCAGCCGACCACCATCGCCGTGCCGTCATCAATGATTTCGGTCTGGGTTTCCGTGACCTTGTTGATCTGCCACAGGCCCCAGTTGCGGCCGATGCCATCGACCAACGGCAGCGGAATGCGCTGTGCCTGCAGGGCGCGCAGTTCATCGAGGCGATCCATGGCGGTCGCGTACATCGACTTGCCCGTGATCGTCAGTTCTTGCAGGCCCTGGCCGATCTGGCTCGACTTGGGTTTGCTGGTGAGAATGTCGATGTTTTTCCAGCCACCGTCCGACGTGTGCACCAGTTGGTGGTAGGCAAAATTTCTCGACAGGCCAAAAATGAAACTGCCCAATGCCATTTGTTGGCGCATCACGTACCTCCGTCGGTCAGGGCCGCGTCACTGCGCATGGCAAGTGTGTTGGGCATGGTCGTTAAGCCGAATTGGCCCGAGAGCTGCTGCACCACCAGGTTGGCCAATTGACTGGCGCTGGCCTGGTCCTGGCCGTTGATGTAGATGTTCGCGGTCATGGTGTTCTGTTGTGTGGGGGGCTGGGCGCCGGCCAGGTCTTTGCTGACCTGGTCTGGAGCGGCGAGTCTGTCGGCGGGGGCGACGAGTTTTTCACCCAGAGACGCGCCAGCATCGCTCCCCAACCAGCCGCCCAGCAGTCCGCCAAGCACACCACCAATGGCAGTGCCGATCACCGGAACGACACTACCCAAAGCGGCACCGGCCGCAGAACCCGCAGCAGCACCTGCCCAGCCGCCACCGGCGGCTCCCAGGCCTGCGCCCATCATTCGCTTGTCGCCGGTAAGCACACCCTCGGCCACGTCAGCGACAGCGCCGACTACTTTTAATGGGCCGGGCGCACGGCGAGTCATCGAGCGTAATGACGCCGTTGGTCCGAGTGAAAGACGCCCTGCGCTCCCCCGTGAGCCTCGTGTACTGACGCGTATTTTCGGCCTTCCCGTGGATTCGGGACGCTGGCTGGCATTGCTTGGATCCAGCTTGTCCCCACGAGGATTTTTTCTGAAGTCTTCGGAGATCACCTCACCCAATTGGCCGGGAAGGTACGGGGCAGCCTTACCCAGCACCCGCTTGGCCACCTGATTGGACACCTCATCCCCTACGGCTTTGAGCAACGCACTCACCAGCGGTTTGATCGCTGCGGCGACAAGCACAATTGCCGCGGTGGCTTTAGGTGAGGACTCAGCCAATTCACTCATGCCATCGGCCAGCGAACCCAACGCCTGAAGCGAGCTATCCGCCACGGGCGCCAGGGCATTGCCCGTGGTCACCGACAGACGCTCAGCACGTGCACCCAAGACATTCCACTGGCCTTGCTGGGTATTCGACAGCGCCAACGCGTCCTGCCTTACCGAACCCTTATCACCCAACTGCGACGTGGCGTATTGGGCCGGGTCTTTCACTTGTCCGAAGGCTTCATTCACATCGGCCAGTTTCTGCGCCATGCGCAGCACCGATTCATCCCCACTGCCAAACAGCGAAGAAGCAAGGGTCGAGCGTTTATCAGCAGGTTGGGCGTTCAAGGCCGCGAGCACCGTCATCACCGTGCCAGACGTCGTGTCCTTGTCACGCAAGCCGCTCGCCACCGCGTTCGGCTCCAGGCCCAGTTGCTTCCAGGCCGCTTGCTCGGTGGCAGAGGCCTGATCCCCTTTGCCCAGGGCAGTCGTGAAGTGATCAAGCGCCACGCCGGCTTCAGCCTGTTGCGTGCCGGTATTGAGCAATGCCGCCGTCAACGCTGCCGCTTGCGCAGGAGCCAGGCCCGCCGTCGTCGCAGCCGCACCGTCACGCTGCAAGACGGCGCCGATGTCTCCCGGTTTCGCCCCACCGGGGATCTTGCTCAACTGGTTGATGGCATCCGCCAGGTCAAAGGCTTGAGCGCCGCTGAGCTTCATGGAGGTGCGCCAGCCGACCATCATCTCGGCGACTTCCATGGCCGGTTTTCTGAACGCCGATGCAGTGACACCAACATCACTGGCAAAGCGCAACAGTTCGAACTGTCGGTCCGATGCATGGGGCAGATCGCGACCGATGCCAGCACTGGCTGCCAGGCTTTCGATTCTCACCAGGTCAACCGCTTTGGTTCCGCCGGCTGCTACCAGCGGTGCGCGGGCGATCTGCTGAGTCGGCTCAGCCATCTCCGCGATCTGGCGAGGGGTAAACTGGGTGGCCAGCTTCAGATCGGCCATGGCCGAATCCATCGCTATCGCGGGTTTGAGCAACTCGGGTGGTTCGATACCGCCACCCGACTTGCCCTTTGGCTCATTGGCCGACTCGCCCTTGGCGCCGATGCCCATCGTTTGGGAGAACAATCGTTGCGCCGACAGCTTCACGGTCAGCGACTCGATCGCCGTGGTCAGCAGCCCGAGCTTGAGCCCGAGCGTTTCCAGCGCCAGATCGAGACTCGACAGCTGGTCCCTGGCAAACGCGCCCTGTGCCGACACGCCACTGGTGAGGCTGGTATTACCGAACGCCAGCCCACTCTCATTGAAGGCTGCGTATTTGAGCGAATATCTATCGTCCGCCATCCCGCTCTACTCCTGTTTCACGCCAAGGCGAGTGATCGCGATGTCGTAACGGCGCAAGGCCTTGCCGGCGTCCCACTCCAGGATTTCCGCCTCACTTACCGAGTAAATGAGCGGCACCACATCGAGAATCACTTCGATGTCGCGCTCCGAAAGTAGTCCGCCGGTTTGTTTAAAAAATCGTCGATGCGCACCTGAAGTTGCGTCCAGTCGGGCACGCTCAGCAGGTCCAGGTCGGGAATCATCAGGCCGGTGCAATGGGCGGTGATGAACTCGGCGCGTTCCTTGGCCGTCTTCAGTTTCTTCATCGCCTTGGTCGCTCGCAGCACCGGCATTTCCAACGTCAGCGACGTCAGGCTGCGGCCCGCCACGTTCAGCGGTTGCAGCAGTTGCACCTGGTCGGGGTCGGTCTGCGGATCATCCAGAAAATACGACGCCGGGCGCGTGGACATGTCGTGCACGTACTGGGCAATGCTGACGTAGTCCGGGCGCTTGAGCTGATCCAGCTCCTTGACCGACAGGCCGGTGGCCAATTTGGCCAGCTCGAAAAACTGATCGTCTTCGTCATCGCCGGCACGGGCCAGGGCGTCTTTCTGCGCCGCGTAGAACAAGGGTTTGAGTTGGAGCTGCTCGATCTGCGACTCGTCGTTAGCGGTGATCGGCGACAACAACACATGAACAGGAGGCGTCCAGGACATGAAGTGAATTCCTTGGTGGATCATGGAGGGCGAACCCCTTGTGGGAGCGGGCTTGCTCGCGAAAGCGGTGGGTCAGGCAACTTCGATGTTGAAGCTGATGGCCTCTTCGCGAGCAAGCCCGCTCCCACAGGAGGTCTGCGTTCAGCCGACAGGCCTTGGTTTAAGGCAACAACACCGCACGGCGCGCATCGCCGAGAATGTCGACGCCGTTGAGCACGAACTTCTGGGTGCGCACGTCGATGTCGATCACCGGGACGCCGTTTTCCAGACGGTTGTAGGTGCGGCAGGACAGCTCAAGGTTGGTCTTGGGCTTCTCGCTCATTTTCAGCGGCGTCTCCTCGAGGGATTTCAACTTGCCGCCGACCGTGTGGTAAGTGAACCAAGTGTTGCCGTCCTGATCCTGACCGGCTTCACGAACGTTCAGCAGAATGTCGTCGCCCACGCTCACGCCCAGCGCCAGCATGATTTCCGGGCCGAGGCCTTGCAGCGTCAACTTGGCCGTCAGCACCTTGCCGCTCTTGACCATTTCCTCGCCAATGAACCGGCCGCCACGCATATCTTCCATGTCGAATTCGATCTTCGGCGGGCTGAACTCTTCCACGGTCGCCGACAACGGCAAGCCTTGCAGGGTGGCCGCGATGGCCTGTCTTACGCGGTTGGTAAACATTAGAGAACGTCCTCCAGGAACTGCTCGATGATTTCATCGCGGGCATTGAGTTGATAAATCATGTGTTCGTTCGGCGCGTAGCGGCCGTAGTCGATGACCACGTACCAGGTGCCGTTCTTGTACTTCTCGACGCTGTTCAATTCCGGGTGCAGGTACACGCTGCCGCCGGGGATGGTTTCGTCGGCGACCAGGGTTTGCAGCCAGTCGTTGATGCGCTTGACCTCCTGGTCCATGAACGACTTGGTCAGGTTCTTGGCCATGGCCTTCTGACCGGCTTTCACCAGCTTGCGGCTGATGGCATCTTCCAGGCCGACGTAGCTGATGAACTTGCCGGTGATGGAGCGGTTACCCAGCAGCGAGAAGCCGCCGAGGATCGTGCGGGCGTAGTAGCTGACGCCGTAGCGGTTGAGCAGATCGCCTTCGGTGGAGGTGTCGAGGATGTTGTATTCGACGGTGCGCGAGACATCTTCGGCGTAGGTCACCTGGTTACCCGGGCTCTCCCATTGCTTGACCTTGGCCAGCGCGG
The DNA here is from genome assembly GCF_030687595.1 of Pseudomonas sp. FP2300. NCBI lineage: Bacteria > Pseudomonadati > Pseudomonadota > Gammaproteobacteria > Pseudomonadales > Pseudomonadaceae > Pseudomonas > Pseudomonas sp. FP2300. The sequence continues at coordinate 1,364,133 of NZ_CP117440.1, read as the reverse complement.
CGATGGCCAGGCTCGACGGGGCCAGGAAGACGTTTTTCTTCGCCGCCTTGGAGTACACCGCCGGCATGTTGTGCACCACCAGGCAACGGTCGAAACCCAGGTCCGCGCCGCCCAGTTCCTGGCTGTAAGTCACTTGATCAGCGACCGAGGCGTCCTTGCCGTCGAGCACCACGCGCGCCTTGATGCGCTTGCCGAACGAGGCGAACTCGCTGGCTACGGCCTTGGTGCCGGTGAAGCCCGGCGCGCCGATGATGGTCAGGTCTTCAGCGACCCCACTCAACGCGGCCAAGCCCAACTTGCGCCCGGTCTGCGCCTCGATGCCGCCGATGACGTTGTTCTGCGTGTCGGCCTGAGTCGCGCCCTCTTCGACGATGACGACGTAGACCGGCACCTTGACCACTTTGAGGATCTGGTAGACCGCCTGGAACAGCGTGCCCGCCTCGGCACCGGTCGGGTCCAACTGGGCCTGGGTGGTGAAGCTGTTGATGCGGAACGGGGTGTTTTTCGGAATCAGCAAGTTGGCATTCGGCGCGGTGCCGACCAGCCCGATGACGTTGTCACCCAGGCCACCCATGGCCTCGGGAGATTCAGTGGCATTGACGGTAATGCCGTTGTGCTCGAAGTTCAAAACCTCAGCCATGGTTATTCAGCCTTTTTGGTTGTGGCCTTTTTGGCCGGGGTGGATGCAGAAGCCGCTTCAGCGACCTCGGTTTTTTTCAGCTCCAGGCGACCAGCGCTGCGCAAGGCATTGGCCTCAACGTCGAGCAGGTCGAGCTCCTGGCCGACGCTCGACCAGTGCCCTCCCCCGGTGGGGAATGGGAGGAGTACGGTGTAGGTTTGGCGTGGTGCCATTTGAGGTTCTCCAGATATGAAAAAGCCCCGTGTGTGCGGGGCTGTTGTCAGGTTTTTGTGATGTGTTGCGGAAGGAAAACGTCCCGATGGTGCGGGGCGCTTATTGGGGTTGTTTTGCAATCCAGGGCGGTGCAACTGGCCGCAGCCCAGCACTCGGAAAAGTCGCTGTTTGCGGCCAATCCCGAAGCGCCTGACGATAGGAAAGCAACTCAGAGAATTGCCCTGCCGCCAATGTAGGAGCCAATCCCAAATCCTGTTCTTCACGGTGTCGCGCAACCAACCATTCGGTACGTTGAATGTCCGAATCACGCCAGCTACGCTCAAAGGCGATCAATTGATCAGGCGGTACAACCCGGTTAATCGCCTCCGGCCACCCATCGACAATCGTTATTTCTTTGCCTTGATCAATTTCCTCTCTTAAGACCTGGTAAGCCTCCTGGGTAAGCTCTACACATTCCTTCCCTACCGCATCGCCATAGGGGCCTCCGGGATAAAAGCCGCCCGTTTCGGCGCAAAAAAATACAGTCATTATCAATATCCCCAATATTCCCAGGTTCCAGTGGTGTTAGTTAGCGCCAACGTGGAATTGTTGTTAACACAGACGACAATTGTTGTTTTTGAAGACCCGTTAGGACGGGGCTGCGCACTGCACAAGCCTTGGTTATGAACTGAAGCTGAGGAAGAAAGAAGCCCATTTGGAAAAGCTTTGGGCAAGGTAATTACCAGCCCGACGTAGGCACCGCTTGCAATAGAGGGCGCATTGAAAGTTCCCCACTGACGGATCAGTCCGCTCGGATATTCTTGGCTGCCGCTGGTGCCGATACTAGCGGAAAACATTCCCGAATATTTATTAAGCACGGTGCCTGAAACCACCCTCCACCCACTAGGATTGGAAACCAATATGATGCTTTCAAAGACATCAATAGGGACGGTGGGGAGAACAGATAATCCGATAGATATCCCAGGATCGCCCGCAAAAGCTTTCAAATTAAAGCTTCCTGCGCCTGCGGAAATAATGATGGACTGGCCCGGTGTTGTCGTTGATAGCTGTGGCAACGTGACATCTAACCCAGTCAGCCCGGCGGACCCGATAATTAGACATCCTGTATCGTTTACAGTCAGATCAGTCGACGCAGTAATGATCTTGATGCCCGAATAGTTGCCCATTAAGGAGTTGATCGCTGCCGAATCCACAATTTGGGCAGAACCTGATGCCCACCACCCGCTGGCGCCGTCAGTAGTAAGATCCAGCGTAGATCCCACAGGCATAACCATCGTAGTCTTAGTTAGACGGCCCGATTTAATATTGTCCGAACCAGGGCAAAGAATGGTTACTACACCCGCACCTCGGTTTCGGATACTTATTGTTCCGCCTGCACCGCCGCTGTTGGCGGCAGGGAGAGTGATATTAAAGGTTCCAAGGCAAGAGATCATGGAGCCGAACGCCGTAGATGCTATCAAGGTCGTGTTAGACGTTGCATTAAGGAACCCTCGATAGTTTCCTTTCGCGCGCTCTACAAATTCGGTAGTTGCCAGCAACCTGCTGCTATCGAAAATCACCGGGGTATCGCCAAACAATTTGGAGTACTGCAACTGCGCAGACCCCTCCGCCCACCAGGCAGTCACACCATTACTGCTCAACACCAAGGTGGTACCCGGCTGCAATGCAATACTATTGGGCTGATTGAAGTTCCCTGCGTTGATTAGATCAGCACCTACACAAGCCACGGTGACAACACCGCCGCCAATGTTTCGGAAGTGGATCGAACTACCAGATGGTAGGGCGTTGGCCGTCGGCAAGGTAAGTGTGAACGTCCCAATCACCGAAACCAAAGTGCCTACCGCTGTTGCCGTCAGCGTGGTGGCCGACGTCAAGCTAGTAAAGCCGCGATAATTGCCACTGGCACGCATGACGTATTCAGTCGTCGCGATCGACTTCGTATTGTCAAATAGCGGCGGCGTATTTGCTGTGGGGTTTACCAGCACCGGCGAATTAAGCGGCGCAAACCCTTGAGTGATGTTCTGAAACATCAACGCGGTGGTACCCAGCACAATCACACCGTCAGTAATCAACTGCCAGATCGTATTGGCAAGCGTCGCGCCCTCCTCCACCGAAACGATCAATCCCGAGGTGACGTCGGCACTCGCATCGGCATCCTTCGCACGAACCCATGCGCTGTTTGCAGCGACATAGATGCCGTTGTCTTTCGCCAAGGTCTGGGATTTAACAAGCACGCGATCTCCAGCGATCACAGCAACACCGTCAATCGTCTGCGCACCACTCAAGACAATATTGGCCGTCGTCGCTGCCCGCACAGACTGCTTCCTGTCGAGCTTGGCGAGTTCGTCGGCCACATAGCTGGCAACCCAGGCCCGCGTCGCCTTGACCACCGTATCGTCAATCAGCAACGTCACCAACTCCGCATTGCTGGTTTCGAAAATCGAGCGGATATAAAACTCTTTCCCCGAACCGGAAGTCGCCAACACCGGCTTGAACGACTCCGGATATTTGACAATCGCGTACAGGATCCCGGTATCGGTCCAGATCCCGGCCTCACGCACATACCAGCCGCCCACATCGGACGGGATAGTGACCTCAGCCAGCAGCCAGCTCGGGTTGTTTTCATCCTGGAACAGCGCATTGAGCGGCCCACGCCAGACTTCACGCTTGAGTGCCGTCGCCGTTGCGGCCGGGTTGTATTCTGTGCCGCCGCCGTCACCGACGGAAATCTGCGACAGCTTGATCGGTGTGCCCGCCGCCTTGCAGGCAGTTTCGTAGGCGATCCCCGCATCGGTGAGCAGGGTGTAGTAGTCGGCCATTTAGGACCCCTGTGGATAAATAGTGGAGGTTTCGACGGTGTAGAGCGCAGCGGCCATGAAGGCCTGGCCCGAGGCTTCCAGCCCTTGGATGACAATCGGGTAAACCGTGGTCAGCTCGCCGCACAGCGTGGCGGCGCCGATGACGTGACGGCCGAAGGCACTCAAGCCGACAGACACCGTCAAGGTGTCGCGCTCGCTTTTGGCGTCGGCCAGGCGGCGGTCGAGACGGGCGTCGATAGCTTCGCTGTAGGGTTGCTCGGTAAATGCCCTGACGGAAAAACTGTAGGGCGGGCCGGGTGGCGCTTGCTCATACCAGGCGCGCACTTCAGGCATCAGTTGCAAACCCTTGGCGGCGTTTTCCAGCGCTTTTCGCGTTCCCGCCTGGCGGGCGGTGGGCCAGGCGAGCTCAACGGTCAGGCGCTTTTCAGCCTCGGGTGCCGTCGTGCTCCACTCACTGACTCCGCGATCCGCCGCCAGATACGGCAAAAACGCCAAAGGCGTGGCCGCCGGGTTCATCAACTCAGGAAACGGCGGATCAACGCGCTCGAGCAACCGGGCGAAGCCCAGATCGAGCGCCCTTTCCAGCGCCGAGCTGTTGGCCGGCAACAGGCTTGGGCGAGGTGTGTCGTCACTCATAACGTATCCACCTCGACCTCGACGCCCGTGCAGTACGGGGCTTGGAAAGCCGTCGTCACAATCGGCGCCAGCGGTTCGAGAATCTGCAACTGAACCGCGCCCGCACTGTGCAGCGTGTAGTCGATCCAGCTCGGATCCACTCGCCCTTCCAGGCGATGACAGGCCTCGGCGTACGTCCGCAATTGCTGCTCGGCAGCGACCTTGGTCAAACCTGAATCAGGACCGGCATTGATCTTCGCCACGACGCGGATTTTGTAGGGTTTGATTTGCGCGGCCTGGACGATGACCAGGTCGGTTTCCGGTCGCACATCAGGCCGGGCGAAATGCTGGCGAACGCCCTCGAGCAGCGCCTCGGACGGTGTGCCATCGCCCTCTCGGGACAGCACCGTGACCGTGACTTCGCCCGGCGCGGTGCGGCGTCCGTTGCCGTCCTTGACCTGCGCCGCATGGCCATCCGGGTCGAAGGTGTAGGTGACCGTCACTACGCCCGCCGAGGCGTTTTCCACCTTCACCACGGGCCGTTCACCCAAGGTAAAAATCTCCCGCCGATACTGCATGCGCGAGCCGGCGGCCGGGGCATGGGGCGCCAGGTAATAGCGCAAGCGGGCATCGTCATCGCTCTCGTAGACCGGTGGAATGGGCGGGAACGCCGCCGGATCGCCGGGATCGAGCAACTGGCGCTCAAGGCCCATGTCCGCGAGGCGCGCATCGAGGTTGGTGCCGGTGGCCCACCACGCGAGCATCTGCTTGATGCGCGCGTTGTATTTGCGTTCGTGGGTTTGCAGCCGAACACAGAACGCCTCAAGGGCCAGGGTCAGCAGTTCGCTTTCGTTTTCCAGGCTGTTTACAAGCTTGGCCGCGCTCTCAGGAGAACGGGCACCGACGTACTCGACCACGAAGGTCTTGAATTCGGCGAGCAGGTCCTCGAACGCTTCGACGGTGACGATGGCCGGTTCGGCCAACTGGTTCTGGCCGGGTATCAACATGCTCATGTCACCACCTCGAAAGTCTGTTTGCGGTTTTTCCAGGTGCCGGCGAAGCGCAACAACAAACCGGCGCCCTGTCGGCTGGCGACAATGACCTGCGGCTCGAAATCACCGATGCCATTGTCCGGGTTGTAGAACGCTTGGGCCGCGTGGCTCTGGGCCAGAATCAGCAAGTCATCGCCGAGGTTCTGCCCGAGCAATTGCGTGAGTGCACAGCCATACAAAGGGCGCTTCTGGCGAGTGCCCAACGGCGTGGTCAACGCCCGAGTGGCGCGCTGGACAAATTGCAGCCAGTCGTCGACCGTGGCGCCGGTATTTCGATCGATTCCAATCATGGGGAAATCTCTTATGCGGTACTGATGACACGTCCCTGGTGATCCACCACCGGGCCGCTCAAGTGCACACCGGAGGCGTCGAGCCGAATGCCGACGGCACCGACTTGCAATTCGATGGCCTCGGGTGTCATCGCCAATCTCGACGGGCCAATGCTCAATTCGAGGGATTCGCGAGAGCCGGCGAATGCCGCCGGACCGTTTTGCCAGTGCAGGACATGGCTGGCATGGTCGTAGCCGTTTTCCGTACCGTCCTGATAGAGGCGACGCGTCAACGTGGCCTGGGTCGAGACGGGAGGAAACTGACCGCCGTTAAGGCCGAACAACGCCACCGCCTGCCCGCCGCCCTCGCCGCCGCCATGGTTCAGCAACAGGCACTGCTCACCCACGGACGGAATCCGCGACTCGCTCTGGGCGCCGGCGCTCGGGTTGAAAAAACGAATCGCCGGGGTCAGCAGTCCGCCATGGCTGACTTTGCAGGTATTGCTGGCCGCATCGACTTCCTGGCAAACGCCGATGCGGCAGAAACTCTCCGCACGCCGATGCAGGTCCTCCAGCTCGGTTTCCATCTGTGCCAGCCGCTCGATGATCGGCCCCAGATGCGTCCGTAATAGCGCATCAAACATGGCTCAACCCTCGAGTGCGGTGTATTGGTCCGGGTCGTCGATGTTCGAGACTTCCCAGGTGCGGGCAAATTTCGGGATGCCCAGCGGGTCCTCCAGCAGCGTCGGGCCGAGGTACAGGGTTTGACTGAAGGAAAGGGTCCAGGCGGTGTACGCCCGCGCCGGGTTAATGAACGTGGATGGCAGGCCATCGAGCTCCGTGGGCAGATCGCATTGATTGGCCGACAGCCCCCAGCGGTTATCCACAACCAGGTGTTTCAGCTCAGCGGCCAAGTCGCAGGCATCCCAGCCCGGAACAGCCATGACCACTTGCAGGGAAACCGTCAGGACATGGGCGATACGCCCGTCGTTGGCACGGTGGCCAGGCCCATCACGCTCAAGGGCAATCAGCACCCAGGGTTGGTCGTCGGTGCCATCGAAATCCTGGGGGCTGCCGATTTTCAAAGTGGGGTAAGTGGCGCGCAGCGTCTGGGCAACGGCGGCGAACAGCTGCGACGGTTTTTCGAGGACGGCAGGCATCAAGGCCTCCTGTTTTTTATGGCGGCACGAAGATCACCAGCGAGGGATCAGTGTTGGTCGGAACGGGGATCGCGCGGCGGCAGCTCACTGACGCCCATCCGCTTGGCGGCCCAGCGTTCGTAAAGACCGATGGCCACGTCCGCCCCGGCCATCGCCGTCAGGCAACCAAAGGCACCAGCGGCCCAGATCGACAAGCCCATGGCGTACAACAGCATGATCGCCGAGACGCCGCAGACCATGCAGGCGCCGGAACGCAGAGCCAGGCGACGTAGCAGCGACCAGCCTCGGGCGCCCTCCTTGTCGGCACGCCACATCTCGCCAGTCACCCCACCCACCAGGGCGAGCACGATGACCAGCCAGATCGGCATGTCCAGCAACGCTTGTTGCTCGTTTGTCATGTCACGCTTCCTGGGGGGTGAGGGATGAGTGCTTGGGGGCGGCGGGTCTTCGCAGGACAATCGTTGGTTTACAGTGGCTCAACGCTGACGTTGTCGATGAAGGCGAAGTGGGCGTAAGGGTTCTGCTCATTGGAGAACGCCAAAGTCGTTTGGGCCGAAGTGGCCGTGAAGTCATACGTGATGGTGCTCCACTCCACTGCGGTACCTTTGGCCGACGGCGTGTCGAAGGTGACACTCTGCCCCGCCACCTTGACCTGGATGGTGCCGTCGCCGGAGCGGCTGGCGTAGCGCGAATTACCCGCGCTGAAGGTCAATCGGTACTTGGCCCCGACCGTGGTGGCGAAGTTCTGCTGGATACCACCGCCGTTGCCGTAGACATAATTGGCCAGGTCGACAATCACAACGCCATCCGCAGCCACGGAACCCCCGATCGAAGCGGGCATATTGAAGTACTCGGCACCGGACAGAAACGTCGTCCAACCGGTGATGAAATTGGCTTTCGCCGGGGTATCGAGGATGCAACTGCCACTGCAGCCTGGCTGTTCGAAACTACCGTTGACCAGAAGGTTGGCGGCGCTAGCGTTGCTTCCCACACCGAGCAACGCAATGGACAGCATCAGCGGGGCAACGTATTTCTTGAAACGATTCATGATTCACCTCTTGAGTTATTGATTGATCGCGCGGTTGATCAACAGCGCTCATCTCGCTCTCTGGCGATCACTCGAGGCTCAAGGGCCTTCACATGATTCAACGTCCCGCATCGGGCACATTTGATCTGGAGTTCGGTGTTCTCGCCCATGCGGGCCAGAAGCCTTTTGCAGCTACCGCATCTGAAATCCTTCAGCATTGAAAGCCCTCCCATTGGCGGCGGTTTGAAGCACCTCACGGCACAGGCATTCCAAAAAGCCCGGTTACCCAGGCTTTTCAGTAATGCGCTTGATCTTTCGGCGCGACTGGCGCGGTACGGATCCATTCAAATTGTTCCTCCGGCCGCGGTCCCTGCCCGCCGGATAACTGCTTCTGGTGCTTTACGCTGCACACCCGGGTCAGTTGCCAACCCTCTGAACCGTTAAGGCCGGTTCATCGCTGCCTGTTGGTGGTACTAAAGAGCTTTGTTGCCAGCCGCTTTGTCGAGCGGCTTGGACACAGAATATGCATGGATGCATATACAGTCAATGCGTAAATGCATTTATTTATGCATTGAGAATGCGCACATGCATGAAATCCTTGTAAACACAGAGGTTGCGGGTTTTCAGGAGGCGAAAAAAAACCCGCACGGCGGCGGGTTTTATCTGACAGCGGAGGGGTTAACGGGCGTACATGCCCCACCAGAAGACGTGACCGAGAATGACGATTTGCTCGTCCTGCATTTCCTGAAAGGTGTAGTCCTCGTCCGGATGCTCGTCACGGTTGAAGCTACGCAGGCGGATGCCGGTGGGCAGGCGATAAAGCTGCTTCACTCGCAATTGGCCGTTATGGTTGATGGCGTAGAGGTCACCGTCGACGATGTCGCCGATCCCGCATTTGCCCGCATTCACTCCAACCGTGGCGCCGTCGCGCAGCACCGGCAACATGCTGTTGCCGCGCACCGTCACGCACTTGGCCTGGTCGAACTGCACACCGTTGTGGCGCAGGCTGCGTTTGCCAAAGCGCAGGCTAGAGCGCTCGCTTTCCTCGATGACGAATCTTCCTGATCCAGCAGCCAATTCAACCTCACGCAGAAAAGGGACCGACACCTCGTCTTCTTCGACGGGTGTTTCGTCGTCCCACAGGCTTATGTCCTTGAGTTCGGAATGCGGCTCATCGCGGCGAGCATTGCCGGCGGGCACAACGTCCGCACGCCCGCGCAACTGATCGGTGCTCACGGCGAAGTATTCGGCGATCTTCGAGATGTGTTTATCCGAAGGATCGACGATCTTGCCGCTGAGGATCCGCGAGAGAGTGGACTGAGGCACGCCGGTACGCCGGTGAAGCTCCGTGGGGGAGATCCCGTGCTGATCGAGCAATGCTCTTAATACGGTAGAAACGTTGCGTTTTTGCATAACGCGCATGATGCTTGTTCTTTTTGCAGAAGACAAATGCTGTTTTGCATAAGCGTGCATATCGACGACGAAGTGCTTCCCCCCAACATCAACGCAAGCTGAACCACCGCTATCGCGAGCAAGCTCGCTCCCACAGGGGATTTGGGTGCATGTGATGTCTGTGAACACCTCGGTAAAACTGTGGGAGCGGGCGTGCTCGCGATGACGGCCGTACATTCAACGCCGATGCAAGCTGTCCTCAGCACTCTCGCTGGCTACGTAGGGCGGCCAACTTGTGTGAGCGCTTCGCGCTCAAGCGGGAGCAAGCTCCCTCGCCACGGACTCAATCCAACGCTCAAATGAATGGTGTTGCGACCAAGCATCATGCCTTCCGACACTCGGGAAATTCCCCCTACAACCTCGTGAGAAACGGCCCAACCCTGCGTCCTTCAAATGTGCGACACGAGGCTACGTCGCCTTGCGCCCCTGCCTACAACTACGCCAGAATCCGCCGGCTTGTCCACCTTGGATCCCATCGGTACTTTTGATCCTGTCACTGCCCATCAGTGATCGGGTTTAGTAGCTCGGTATCCAAGATGTTCATTGCTCCATTCAGTCAGGTGTTCCTATTCCTGCACTCAATGGTGGCTGTGCGCAGGGCGCCCTCGGGCGCGCCGGTTTCTTGGATCCCCGGTCTACTAACCTGCGTACAGCTGCCGCCCATCTCGTTTAGTAGCGGATTGGTAGTGGCTCCAACTTAAGGATCCAAGACTATGACCAAACCAACTCCGAATCCCCCTGAAAAAGACCATACATCCCGCAGCCAATCGGCCAATGCCAAAAAACTCGACGACGCGGCCACTCGTGCCCTGGACTATTACCTCAAACCCAAAGCCGACAAAGAAACCGGCGACACACCCGACACCCTTTTCATCATCGCCCCGAACATCGACGCCGAATGCCTGCTCGCCAACCTCAGCGAAACCCTGGCCTCGGCCAACGCCATGGTCAGCGACCTGGCATTCGACCTGAAGGGCTCGCGACGAAATATCGCCCTGGGGGTTCAGCAGATGATTGAGCTCAGTCAGTTGCTGGCGAACCGGGCGTTGGATGTGGTTGAGGTGAGGTAAGCATTCATGATGCAAGCCGAGACCTAAGAGAAGCCCGAGCAATCACTGTGGGAGCGAGCTTGCTCGCGATAGCGGTAGTCCAGTGACAACTAAGTTGTTTTGGCTGCCGTCATCGCGAGCAGGCTCGCTCCCACAATTGGATCGGCGTACAGCCAGAGAACCAGGCCGGCTGTCAGGCCGTCTCGCGAGCAAGCTTTGCTCCCACAGATATGATGGGTGTACGACCGGGAGAGCCAGGCCGGCTGTCAGGCCGCCTCGCGAGCAAGCTTTGCTCCCACAGATATGATGGGTGTACGACCGAGAGAGCCAGGCCGGCTGTCAGGCCGCCTCGCGAGCAAGCTTTGCTCCCACAGATATGATGGGTGTACGACCGGGAGAATCAGGCCGGCTGTCAGGCCGCCTCGCGAGCAAGCTTTGCTCCCACAGATATGATGGGTGTACGACCGAGAGAGCCAGGCCGGCTGTCAGGCCGCCTCGCGGTGGACGTTGATCTCGGCGCCCCGTTAACCACGATGGCTGAACGAAGGTATTGCGCAGTGGGCAACCCGGCATGGATGCCGGGTTAGCCGCGCTGGGCCATGGATGGCCCTTCGCGGCGGCCCACGGAGCAATGCCTTCGTTCAGGCATGCCGAGCCTAAGCGAGGCACCGAGTGGTGGGGCATGTACGGGACAACCACATGGGTTACAAAAAAGTACATTCACATAGGTGACACTTTGATTGAAACGTAGCCGTTCTTTGCGTCCCTGGCATTGACGTGACCTAGGATCACCGGACCGAAGATCACATTCCATACTCCATCTTTGATCATCTCCATTCCAATGTTTTGATGCCTGAGCAGATTCCCCACGTATATCCGCAGCCCCGCCCGATTAATGATTCCGCAACTATCAGCCAGGTAACACTCAACATGGCTCGCATACCCCATTTCCGGTAGCTTTTCCGGGTAAGCTCGGGTTGAAGGGGTATAGCAGGAAGCCGGGGTTTTCTGGCCGAGCGCCTCGTGCCCTCGCTCGTGATTGTAGTGCTGCATAAAACGATCAAAGTGTTTTTGCTGAGCCTCCCAGGCAATGGCTGGCGGTTTGGGGAAAGTACTTTTCAATGTCCGGTGCATGCGCTCATGACGCCCATTTTGATCTGGCCGACCGGGCTCAATTCGCTCAGGAATAATCCCAAGGCGCAACCACCAAATCGACAACTGCGATAGTCCTGCACGACCGGTGCTGGCAAACGGCACGCCGTTATCGGTGCGGATGCGCTCAGGCATCCCGTATTCACGAAAAACGCGCTCGAAGGTTTGCTGGGTCTCCTTGAGATTGGTATTGGCCATGCTCTCGCAGGCAAGCAAGAACCGACTGGCATGATCCATGATCGTCAGTGGATAGCACCAAACGCCCGCCCCAGTGAGAAATTGGCCCTTGTAATCTGCGCTGAAGAGCTGATTAGGCGTTTCTGCCTTACGCAAAGGCTTGGGATAGACAGCGACACGCTGACGCAACGGTCGAGACGTAATCAAGTCCGCAGCCTTGAGGATGTTGTAGATGGTCGTTTTCGACGGCGGATCCTGCCCCGGAAAACGCTTCATCAGGTCGTTCTGGATCTTTTTAGGGCCCGGAACCGTTTCGCCAGTAGAGCGAAACTCAATGATTGCCTGCCTCACAACCAATGGCACCACATAGGTTTGGTTGTGCCGTCGGCGGCTACGTTCGTCGAGCCCACTGGGCCCCTCCAGCTCATAGCGCTCGACCCATTTGTAGCCAGTCTTTCGGCTGATCTGATAGTCCCGGCACAGCCGGCTAAAGTTGTGCTTTTCAGACAGATACTCAGCGATGAACATCACTTTGAGGTCCATAGGTTTCAGCTCTCTCCAGGGCATGGTCAGATCCTCGCGAAATCGACCCTGCCAGTTAAAAACTGTTACCTATGTGCGTGAACTGATTTGTAACCCATGTGGGTGAGTCATACCGGCAGAAGCGCTTTGGTTACTTTCGCGCTTTTCGAAAGTGACCCGCCGTCAGGGCGGAACCCTAAGTGGCCGTTACCGCAGCAACGGATATGCACTCAATCCCATACACACCAAAGTCCCAAAAACCACTCACATATGGGTCGCACCAGACCGCCCATGTTAACCTTGCGCCCATCGCGGAAAAGCCGGGCCAATGCCCCTCCTTTTGCCCCAAACCTTTCAACGAGCCTGCCTGACACCCATGAATACAGCCGTGAACGACCTCTCCAGCCACACGCCGATGATGCAGCAATACTGGCGCCTGAAGAACCAGCACCCCGACCAGCTGATGTTCTACCGCATGGGCGACTTCTACGAGATCTTCTACGAAGATGCGAAGAAAGCCGCCAAGTTGTTGGACATCACCCTGACGGCGCGTGGGCAATCGGCGGGCATGGCGATTCCGATGTGCGGGATTCCTTACCACGCGGCGGAAGGCTACCTGGCGAAGCTGGTCAAGCTCGGCGAGTCCGTGGTGATCTGCGAGCAAGTCGGCGACCCGGCCACCAGCAAAGGGCCGGTGGAACGCCAAGTCGTACGTATCATCACACCGGGCACAGTCAGTGATGAAGCCCTGCTGGATGAACGCCGGGACAACCTGATCGCCGCAGTCCTGGGCGATGAGCGCCTGTTCGGCCTGGCGGTGCTGGACATCACCAGCGGCAATTTCTCGGTGCTGGAAATCAAGGGCTGGGAAAACCTGCTGGCGGAGCTCGAACGAGTCAACCCGGTAGAGCTGTTGATCCCGGATGACTGGCCCAAAGACCTGCCGGCAGAAAAACGCCGTGGCGTGCGGCGTCGGGCGCCGTGGGATTTTGAGCGCGATTCGGCGCTGAAAAGTCTCTGCCAACAGTTTTCCACCCAGGATCTCAAGGGCTTCGGCTGCGAGAACCTGACCCTGGCCATCGGCGCGGCCGGTTGCCTGCTGGCCTACGCCAAGGAAACCCAGCGCACCGCCCTGCCCCACTTGCGCAGCCTGCGCCACGAACGCCTGGATGACACGGTGGTGCTGGACGGCGCGAGCCGGCGCAACCTGGAGCTGGACACCAACCTGGCCGGCGGGCGCGACAACACCTTGCAATCGGTGGTCGATCGCTGCCAGACCGCCATGGGCAGTCGTCTGCTGACCCGCTGGTTGAATCGGCCGCTGCGGGACCTGACCGTGCTGCTGGCGCGTCAATCCTCCATTACCTGCCTGCTGGATCGTTATCGCTTCGAGCAGTTGCAGCCGCAGCTCAAGGAAATCGGCGACATCGAGCGCATCCTCGCCCGTATCGGCCTGCGCAATGCCCGTCCCCGTGACCTGGCGCGCCTGCGTGATGCCCTCGGCGCCCTGCCCGAGCTGCAAGTGGCGATGACCGACCTCGAAGCACCGCACCTGCAGCAACTGGCGCACACCACCAGCACCTACCCGGAGCTGGCCGCGCTGTTGGAAAAAGCCATTATCGATAACCCTCCGGCGGTGATCCGTGACGGTGGCGTGCTGAAAACCGGCTACGACGCCGAACTCGACGAACTGCAAGCGCTGAGCGAGAACGCCGGCCAGTTCCTGATCGACCTCGAAGCCCGGGAAAAAGCCCGCACCGGCCTGGCCAACCTCAAGGTCGGCTACAACCGCATCCACGGTTATTTCATCGAGTTGCCGAGCAAGCAGGCCGAACAGGCCCCGGCGGACTACGTTCGCCGCCAGACCCTCAAGGGTGCCGAGCGCTTCATCACTCCAGAACTCAAGGCGTTCGAAGACAAGGCGTTGTCGGCCAAGAGCCGCGCCCTGGCTCGGGAAAAGATGCTCTATGAAGCACTGCTCGAGGACCTGATCAGCCAACTACCGCCCTTGCAGGACACCGCCAGTGCCCTGGCGGAACTGGACGTGCTGAGCAACCTGGCCGAACGCGCACTGAACCTGGACCTCAACTGCCCACGCTTCGTCAGCGAACCGTGCATGCGCATCAGCCAGGGTCGTCACCCAGTGGTCGAGCAAGTGTTGACCACGCCGTTCGTGGCCAACGACCTGAGCCTGGACGACAACACCCGCATGCTGGTGATCACCGGTCCGAACATGGGTGGTAAATCCACCTACATGCGCCAGACTGCCTTGATCGTGCTGCTGGCCCACATCGGCAGCTTCGTACCAGCAGCGAGCTGCGAATTGTCCCTGGTAGACAGGATTTTCACCCGGATCGGCTCCAGCGATGACCTGGCCGGTGGGCGCTCGACCTTCATGGTGGAGATGAGCGAAACCGCGAACATCCTGCACAACGCCACCGAACGCAGCCTGGTGCTGATGGACGAAGTCGGACGCGGTACCAGCACCTTCGATGGCCTGTCCCTGGCCTGGGCGGCGGCCGAACGGCTGGCGCATTTGCGAGCCTACACCCTGTTCGCCACCCACTACTTCGAGCTGACGGTACTGCCGGAAAGCCAGCCGCTGGTGGCCAACGTGCACCTCAACGCCACCGAGCACAACGAACGCATCGTTTTCCTGCACCACGTGCTGCCCGGCCCGGCCAGCCAGAGCTACGGCCTGGCAGTGGCGCAGTTGGCCGGCGTGCCGAGCGAAGTGATCAGCCGTGCCCGCGAACACCTGAGCCGCCTGGAAACTACCAGCCTGCCCCACGAAGCACCGCGCCCGACCAAAGGCAAACCGGCCGCTCCACAGCAAAGCGACCTGTTCGCCAGCCTGCCCCATCCGGTGCTTGATGAACTGGCCAAGCTCGATCTGGACGACCTGACTCCACGTCGGGCGCTGGATTTACTCTATACATTGAAGACACGGATCTAACGCACAGGCTTTCAAGCTGTTAGAATCTCGCGCGGTTTGGGATGCTGCGGACTATTAGCCTGGTTCGCAGACTACCGCTCCCGAACCTGGCGACCCCACCCGTGAAGGGGATTCGCTGCCGCCGCCTGAGGAGAGAATTAGAAATGACCTTCGTCGTCACCGACAACTGCATCAAGTGCAAGTACACCGACTGCGTAGAAGTCTGTCCGGTGGACTGCTTTTACGAAGGCCCGAACTTCCTGGTCATTCACCCGGACGAGTGCATCGACTGCGCCCTGTGTGAACCGGAATGCCCGGCGAATGCCATTTTCTCGGAGGACGAAGTGCCGACCGGCATGGAGAACTTCATCGAGCTGAACGCCGAGCTGGCGGATATCTGGCCGAATATCACCGAGAGGAAAGACGCCCTGCCGGACGCCGCAGAGTGGGATGGCAAGCCTGGCAAGATCGCAGACCTCGAACGCTGATTACCCCTGCGCTCCTCGAAAAGGCCCCTCGTGGGCCTTTTTGCTGCCTCGAACAAAATCGCAGGCAAAAAAAAGGGGCGGTTTGACCCGCCCACATTTTTTCCCTAATCCCTTTAATCCTATTCATCATCCTGATGAATCGCGTCCTGCGATGTCCTTCCTTCCCATCGTCCTTGACGGGTGTGTCTGTCCGTCGACACAGGACTGATATTAGTGTTTTCCCGGACGAGTGCAATTCACCTGATACGGTCAACGCACGTTGTCACACCACGTTCATCAATTAAATTCTCCTTTAAAATCATTAAACTACAGAAAATTTTACGGTTTCCATAGCCGTCTATCCCTTCAATGGGAAACCAAACACTTACGCAATACTAGGCAAAAGCTTACAAGCTGAAACTACAAATAGAATGAGATTGGAAAGCAGTCACCGCAGAAACGAAAAAGCCCCGAACCAGTCGGGGCTTTCGCTGTTGCACTGAGCTTCATGTCACTGGAACAGCGACTCGCTCGACAAGCCGTTTTTCTCCAGGATCTCTCGCAGACGCTTGAGGCCTTCTACCTGGATCTGCCGGACCCGCTCACGGGTCAGGCCAATCTCCAGCCCAACATCTTCCAGGGTGCTGCTTTCATGACCCCGCAAACCGAAGCGGCGAATCACCACTTCCCGTTGCTTGTCGGTCAGTTCCGAAAGCCACTGGTCAATGCTCTGGGAAAGGTCATCATCCTGAAGTAGCTCGCACGGGTCCGTGGGGCGATCGTCGGTGAGGGTGTCGAGCAGGGTTTTATCCGAGTCCGGCCCCAGTGAAACGTCCACCGAGGACACCCGCTCGTTGAGCCCAAGCATGCGCTTGACCTCACCTACCGGTTTCTCCAGCAGGTTGGCGATTTCTTCGGGTGAGGGTTCATGGTCGAGTTTCTGGGTCAACTCACGGGCGGCCCGCAGGTAGACGTTCAGTTCCTTGACCACATGGATCGGCAACCGGATGGTCCGGGTCTGATTCATGATCGCCCGTTCGATGGTCTGGCGGATCCACCAAGTGGCGTAGGTCGAGAAACGGAAGCCGCGTTCGGGGTCGAATTTTTCCACGGCGCGAATCAGGCCCAAGTTGCCCTCTTCGATCAGGTCCAGCAGCGAAAGCCCGCGATTGACATAGCGTCGGGCGATTTTCACCACCAGGCGCAAGTTGCTTTCAATCATGCGTTTTCGACCGGCCGGGTCGCCACTTTGCGACAGCCGCGCAAAATGAACTTCTTCCTCGGGGGAGAGCAGCGGCGAGAACCCGATTTCGTTGAGGTACAGCTGAGTGGCGTCCAGCGCCCGGGTGTAATCGATGTACTTATGTTGTTTAAGTGAAGCGGAGTGTCTGGATTTGGCACGAACGGAAGGTGGAGTCGCCCCTTCATCATTCGACATCGAATCCATAGCGATGCCGGTCTCCATAAGGAGAACCTCATCGTCGATGTCAAACTCCGGCACTTCTTTACTGAGAGCCATTGTTATAGTCCTTTGGTGAGTTCGACCTCAAGCTCAAGCGACGCCTTTATCCTTGGCAACGCTGGAGCCTGTTCCCTCTACGTGACGGAACAGGCTGACAATCAAATCAACGACGTGGCAGGAATTGCAGCGGATCTACTGGTTTACCTTGTCGGCGAATCTCAAAGTGCAGTTTCACCCGGTCCGTTCCCGTCGATCCCATTTCGGCAATTGTCTGTCCGACCTTGACCTGCTGCCCCTCCCGAACCAACAGCCTGCGGTTGTGACCGTAGGCACTGACGTAGGTATCGCTGTGTTTGATGATCACGAGTTCGCCGTAGCCCCTCAAACCACTCCCGGCGTACACAACCGTGCCATCAGACGCGGCTAAAACAGGCTGTCCCAAATCCCCGGCGATATCAATTCCTTTATTCAAACTACCGTTTGAAGAGAATTTTCCAATAAGAACGCCATTAGAAGGCCATCCCCAGCCTGTCGGGGCGGGGCCTGCCGGAGGCATCGGAGCGGGGGTCGGTTTGCTCGCGACGGACGGTACTGTCGCCGTTGCAGCCCCCGCCGGGCGGCGAATGACCGTGGTTTTACTCGACGACGATGCCGTCGATCCCGACTGCGTCACCACTGCGGTAGGCGTTGAACCGCTACGGCCATCGAAGCGAATCGTCTGACCGGGGTGGATCGTATAAGGCGCAGGAATGTTGTTACGCGCCGCGAGGGCCTTGTAGTCCCAGCCATAGCGAAAAGCGATGGAAAACAGCGTATCGCCGCGACGGACTACATACTGGCCGGTCGTTACTGTAGGACGTTGTGGTGCTGCACTGTTGCGATCGACAACCCGGACATTACCCGATGGTGTACTGGAACATCCGACCAGCAAAGTGCTCAAGACAAGGCCAGTCAACAGGCGCTGAAAGCTCGTGATACCCATACGCTGCGCAATGACTGTGAGACTCACCCGCCGCTCCCTTTGTGGTGGCTGAAAAATGGGAAACTGCCTGTCCAGGCAGAAATACATACAAATATAGCTGGCAGCGAACGCGTCTCTATTAATGAGGCGCCAAGTGCCGCCGCACACGTTTGCTCGATACCGTTGCCCGCTGTTTCATAAAGCAGCGCCGCTGTAAGACACAACCGATGCCGCAGAATTCAGCGTCTGTTTATAAATGCTCAGGCCAACGGCCCGTTGAGCAACGGCACGAATCGCACCGCACCCAGGACATGCCGCGAGAAACCGTGTTCTTCACGCACGATCAGCATCAATTGCTGAACCTCGCCGGCCCCTACTGGAATGACCAGCCGCCCACCAGGAGCAAGTTGATCCAACAGGGCCTGGGGTACATCGGTGGCCACCGCGGTCACAATGATGCCGTTATACGGCGCCAGGGCCGGCCAGCCTTCCCAGCCATCGCCCCAACGAAACACCACGTTGCGCAGGTTCAACTCAACCAGGCGCTCCTTGGCGCGATCCTGCAATACCTTGATCCGCTCAACGGAAAACACCCGTTCCACCAACTGCGACAACACCGCCGTCTGGTAACCCGAACCGGTACCGATCTCCAACACCTTGTCCAGCGGCCCCGCCTCCAGCAGCAACTCGCTCATGCGGGCCACCATGTACGGCTGGGAAATGGTCTGGTTGTGGCCGATCGGCAATGCCGTATCTTCATAGGCGCGATGAGCCAGGGCTTCATCGACGAACAGATGACGCGGCGTTCGGCGAATCACCTCCAACACCTGGGCGTTGGACAGGCCTTCTTCGTAGAGACGCTGGATCAGTCGTTCACGGGTGCGCTGGGAGGTCATGCCGATTCCGCGGCGCAGCATATCGTCTTGCTCACGAGCCATCAGCGCAGCCCCTCCAGCCAGCCATCGAGATTTCGAAAGGCGTCGTTGAAGGTACGGTCCAGTTGCAACGGCGTGATCGAGACATAACCTTGCATGACCGCATGGAAATCGGTGCCCGGCCCACCGTCTTCGGCATCACCGGCGGCGGCGATCCAGTAACCGGCCTTGCCGCGCGGGTCGACGACGTGCATCGGTTTGGCGGCGCGGGCACGGTGGCCCAGGCGAGTGAGCTGGATGCCGCGGATGTGATCGAGCGGCAGGTTGGGGATATTCACGTTCAGCACCGTGCGTGGCGGCAGGTCCAGCGCACCGTGGGCCTCGACCAATTTACGGGCGAAGTAGGCGGCGGTAGGCAAGTTGTCGACCTGGCGTGAAACAAACGAAAAGGCAAACGATGGTTTTTCCAGGAAGCGTCCCTCCAGGGCCGCGGCGACCGTGCCGGAATACAGCACGTCATCCCCCAGGTTAGCGCCCAGGTTGATGCCCGACACCACCATGTCCGGCGCGCGTTCCAGCAACCCGTTGATCCCCAGGTGCACGCAATCGGTCGGTGTGCCGTTGAGGCTGATGAAACCGTTGTCCAGATAGCAGGGGTGCAACGGACGGTCGAGCGTCAGCGAGCTGCTGGCGCCGCTTTTGTCCTGGTCCGGGGCGATGACCACGCACTCGGCAAAATCCGCCAGCGCAGCATAAAGCGCGGCAAGACCGGGTGCAGTCACCCCGTCGTCGTTAGAAATCAGAATACGCATGGGCTGTCCGTCTGCCCCACCGGCACCAGATCGACGAGTTCGCGCACCAAGACAGTGGCGAAACATCCGGCCGGCAGGACGAATTCCAGTTGCAGAATGTCAGGCGAGGGATAATGCCACGACAGCCCGCCAATGGGCAGTCGCAGGATGCGACGTTCGTGACTCATTCCCGTGTTTATCAACCAGTCGCGCAAATCGGCCTCGCCCGCTGCGACGGCTTGTTCCAGCTCGAACGTCGCACCGGCGGCAGGCGAAGGCCCCTCGCCCCACTGCGGCCCGGTCGGGTGCAGATCGAGGATCGCCAGGCGTGGATCGCTGCACTCAGCCTCGCCGGCCGGGAAGAAGCTGCGACTATCGGTGAAGGCGAGCAAGTCGCCCACCTGGGCTTTCTGCCAGGTACCGTCGGCGACCCGCGCCGCCAACACCTGGTTGAACAGAAAACTGCGGGCGGTAGACAGCAGCCGCGAGCGCACATTGCGCTGCTCCGGCAAGGCCTTGCGCGCCGCCCAGGCACGGGCATCGACGACATTGCCACCGTCATGCCCGAAGCGCTGGGCGCCAAAATAGTTGGGGATGCCCTGACGGACAATCTGTTGCAGGCGCGCGTCGATCGCCGCTGTGTCGCCCTTGAATTGGGTCAGGCGCAAGGTAAAGCCGTTGGCCGAGTGCGCGCCGCGTTGCAACTTGCGCCTGTGGCGTGCGGTCTTGAGGATCTTCAGTGTGTCATTCTCTGCCGCCGACAAGTCCGGATCGGCCTTGCCCGGCAATTGGACGCTGAACCACTGGCGGGTCAAGGCCTGGCGGTCCTTGAGCCCGGCGTAGCTGACAGTGCGCAACGGCACGCCAGCGGCCTTGGCGATTCGCCGGGCCGCTTCTTCGGTGTTCAAGCCTCGTTTTTCAACCCAGATCCACAGGTGCTCGCCATCGCCGGTCAACGGAATGTCGAGCACTTCATCGACCTGGAAATCTTCAGCGCTGGCCTTGAGTACCGCGCTGCCCAACGACTCGCCATAGGCCCGCGGCCCCAACAGTTCCAGTTCAGTCATGGGCGCAGCAACAAGGCAACGGAGTGGACGGCAATGCCTTCTTCGCGACCGACGAAACCCAGCTTCTCGGTGGTGGTGGCTTTCACGTTCACTTGGTCCAACTCAACTTGAAGATCCTCGGCGATCAACCGGCGCATCGCTTCGATGTGCGGCGCCATCTTGGGGGCCTGGGCAACGATGGTGTTATCGACATTGCCGACTTTCCAGCCCTTGGCGTGGATCAGCGAGACAACATGACGCAGCAGCACGCGGCTGTCGGCGCCCTTGAATTGCGGATCGGTGTCGGGGAAGTGCTTGCCGATGTCACCCAGGGCAGCCGCGCCGAGCAAGGCATCGCTCAAGGCGTGCAGCAGGACATCACCGTCAGAATGCGCGAGCAGCCCGAAGCCGTGTGCGATCCGCACGCCGCCCAGAGTAATGAAGTCGCCTTCAGCGAAACGGTGAACATCGTAGCCGTGGCCAATACGCATAAAAAAAACGCCCCGTTTTTTGTCAGGGCGTGATTCTACCTGCATTAGGCGTTTAGAGCGCGCGCATGATGCTGCAAGTGGTCGTCAATGAAGCTGGCGATGAAGAAGTAGCTGTGGTCGTAGCCCGGTTGCAGGCGCAACTCCAGCGGATGACCAGCGGCCTTGGCGGCTTGCTGCAGGGCTTCGGGCTTGAGCTGATTAGCCAGGAAGTCATCGCGATCGCCCTGATCCACCAGCAATGGCAGTTTCTCGTCGGCTTCGGAGATCAGCGCGCAGGCATCCCATTCGCGCCATTTCGAGCGGTCTTCCCCCAGGTAACGAGAGAACGCTTTCTGGCCCCATGGGCAATCCATCGGATTGTTGATCGGCGAAAAGGCCGACACCGAACGGTAACGCCCCGGGTTGCGCAAGGCACAGATCAACGCGCCATGGCCACCCATGGAATGACCACTGATGCCGCGTTTATCCGAGGCCGGGAAATGCGCCTCGACGAGTGTCGGCAATTCCTGCACCACGTAGTCATGCATCCGATAGTGCCGGGCCCACGGCTCCTGCGTGGCGTTCAGATAAAAGCCCGCCCCCAGGCCGAAATCCCAGGCACCGTCCGGATCGCCCGGCACATCGGCGCCTCGTGGGCTGGTGTCCGGCGCAACGATGATCAACCCCAGCTCGGCGGCCATGCGCTGGGCACCGGCCTTTTGCATGAAGTTTTCGTCGGTGCAGGTTAACCCGGACAACCAATACAGCACCGGCAACTTGCCGCCCTGCTCGGCTTGCGGCGGCAGGTATACGGCAAACACCATGTCGCACCCGAGCACTTCGGAACGGTGCCGGTAACGCTTGTGCCAGCCGCCGAAGCTTTTCTGGCAGGAAATGTTTTCCAGACTCATGACCGACCTCAGAAATGGATGACGGTGCGGATGCTCTTGCCTTCATGCATCAGGTCGAATGCCTTGTTGATATCTTCCAGGCCCATGGTGTGGGTGATGAAAGTATCCAGCGGAATCTCGCCCTTCTCGGCCATTTCCACATAGCTTGGCAACTCGCTGCGACCACGCACGCCGCCAAACGCCGAGCCGCGCCAGACGCGTCCGGTCACCAACTGGAATGGACGGGTGGCGATTTCCTGGCCGGCCCCGGCGACACCGATGATCACCGACTCGCCCCAACCTTTGTGGCAGCACTCCAGCGCAGCACGCATCAATTGGACATTGCCGATGCACTCGAAGGAAAAGTCCACGCCGCCGTCAGTCATGTCGACGATGACTTCCTGGATCGGACGGTCGAAGTCTTTCGGGTTGACGCAATCGGTGGCGCCCAGTTGCTTGGCGATTTCGAACTTGGCCGGGTTGATGTCGATGGCGATGATGCGCGAGGCCTTGGCCTTCACCGCGCCAATCACCGCCGACAGGCCGATGCCGCCCAGGCCGAAGATCGCCACGGTGTCACCCGGCTTGACCTTGGCGGTGTTGATCACCGCGCCAATGCCAGTGGTGACGCCACAACCCAGCAGGCAGACTTTTTCCAGCGGCGCTTCTTTTGGGATCTTCGCGACGGAGATCTCCGGCAACACGGTGTACTCCGAGAACGTCGAGGTGCCCATGTAGTGGAAAATCGTCTCGCCTTTGTAGGAAAAACGCGAAGTACCGTCCGGCATCAGGCCTTTGCCCTGGGTGGCGCGAATCGCCTGGCACAGGTTGGTCTTGCCCGACTTACAGAATTTGCACTGGCCGCACTCCGGCGTGTACAGCGGGATCACATGGTCACCCACCGCCACCGACGTCACGCCTTCGCCGATGGCTTCGACAATGGCGCCGCCTTCATGGCCGAGGATCGACGGGAAGATTCCTTCCGGGTCAGCGCCCGACAAGGTATAGGCATCGGTGTGGCAGACACCGGAAGCCACCACACGCAACAGCACTTCGCCCGCCTTGGGCATGGCGACGTCGACTTCAACGATTTCCAGGGGTTTCTTGGCCTCGAAGGCAACGGCAGCGCGCGACTTGATCATCCGGGTTCTCCAGCAAATAAAAACAAGACCGGGAGTGTAATCCTCCACTGGACGATGAATAATCCAACCAAAAGCAAAACATTATTGCTGTACAGGGATAATCGTTATGTCCGACAACCGCTGGGAAGGGATCGACGAGTTCGTCGCCGTGGCCGAATGCAGTCAATTCACCGCCGCAGCCGAACGTCTTGGGGTTTCGTCTTCCCATATCAGTCGACAAATCGTACGGCTGGAAGAACGCCTTCAGACACGGTTGCTCTACCGCAGCACCCGCCGGGTCACCCTCACCGAGGCCGGGCAGACTTTTTTGCAGCACTGCCAGCGCCTGCAGGATGGCCGCGAGGAAGCGTTGCGAGCGGTGGGCGATCTCACCAGCGAACCCAAGGGCATGCTGCGAATGACCTGCGCCGTGGCCTATGGCGAACGGTTTATCGTGCCGCTGGTGACGCGGTTCATGGGCCTTTATCCACAGTTGCGGGTGGATATTGAACTGAGCAACCGCCCACTGGACCTGGTTCATGAAGGACTGGACCTGGCCATACGCCTGGGTCGTTTGCAGGACTCGCGCCTGGTCGCTACGCGTCTGGCACCCCGGCGCATGTACTTGTGTGCTTCACCTTCTTATCTGGAACGCTATGGCCGACCCCATAGTTTGTCGGAACTGAGCCGCCACAATTGCTTGATCGGCAGTTCCGACATTTGGCAGTTAGAGCAGAACGGGCGGGAATTTTCCCAGCGGGTACAAGGAAACTGGCGCTGCAACAGTGGGCAAGCGGTGCTCGATGCGGCGCTGCAAGGGGTCGGGTTGTGCCAACTGCCGGATTATTACGTGCTGGAACATCTGCACAGCGGCGCGTTGATCTCGCTGCTGGAGGCTCATCAGCCGCCGAATACGGCGGTGTGGGCGCTATATCCGCAGCAGCGGCATCTGTCGCCGAAGGTGCGCAAGTTGGTGGATTACTTGAAGGAGGGATTGGCGCAGCGACCGGAGTATCGAGGGTAGCACTGGTTTTTCGGGTTGTCTGAGCGATTGCTATCGCGAGCAGGCTCGCTCCCACATTGGATCTTCAGTGCCTGCAAATTTTGTGTACAGCCAAGATCCCTTGTGGGAGCGAGCCTGCTCGCGATGGCGATTCAGGACGTGCCGCATCTCTGGTTAATGCCGATTCGCCCAGCGCTGGCGCAACCACTCCAGATCTTCCGGCCGAGTGACCTTGATGTTATCGGCCCGCCCTTCGATCAACCGTGGCGCCTGCCCCGCCCATTCCATGGCGGACGCTTCGTCGGTAATCAGCGCATCCGCCACCAGGCTATCGGCGAGGGCCCGATGCAAGGCGCCGAGGCGGAACATCTGTGGCGTGTAGGCTTGCCAGATCACACTGCGATCAACGGTTTCCAGCACGCGGCCCTGCTTGTCGACACGCTTGAGGGTATCGCGCGCCGGGACGGCCAGCAGGCCGCCGACCGGGTCGTTCGCCAGTTCACTGAGCAATGTATCCAGGTCATCCCGGGCCAGGTTGGGCCGGGCGGCGTCATGCACCAGCACCCAATCGTAATCGTCGGCACCCTGTTCGTGCAGATGCAGCAAAGCATTGAGCACGGAGTCCGAACGCTGCTCGCCACCGTCCACGCGCTGGATGCGCGGGTCGTTGGCGCAGGCCAGGGTCGGCCAGTAAGGATCATCGTGGGCAACGCTGACCACCACGCCTTTAACGGTCGGGTGATCGAGGAAACAGCCAAGGCTGTGTTCGAGAATTGTGCGCCCGCCCAGTTGCAAGTATTGCTTGGGACGGTCCGCAGCCATACGGGCACCGACGCCCGCGGCAGGAATCACGGCCCAGAAGGCCGGCAAACGGATACTCATTGGGCCAACTGGTAGAGGGTTTCACCCTCCTTGACCATGCCCAGTTCATGGCGAGCCCGCTCTTCAACGGTCTCCATGCCTTTTTTCAACTCGCTGACCTCAGCGTCCATCACCCGATTGCGCTCCAGCAATGCTTCGTTTTCCGCATGCTGATCGGCTATTTGCTGAGTCAGGTCGGCCACTTGCGCCAGACTGCCATTGCCCACCCACAGGCGGTACTGCAGGCCGGCCAGCAACAGGAGCAAGACAAGAAACAACCAATTGGGACTGCGCATCGAATATCAGGTATCCAGTGAAAAAAGACAGCCATGCCAAACTTTGAAACGTCTGATAGCACGAAGCCTGGAAAAACCAGGCTTGTGCTTGATAAGGCATCAGATTAGAAGCAAAACCGCCGCCAAGGCGACCTTTTCGACACAATCCGCTGTCTTTTTACCATTTACTGCTTAGCCGCGAAACTCGGCGCGACCGTTGTACTTGGCCTTGCCGTTCAACTGCTCTTCGATACGCAGCAGTTGGTTGTACTTGGAAACGCGGTCGGAACGGCACAGCGAACCGGTCTTGATCTGGCCCGCCGCAGTGCCCACGGCCAGGTCGGCGATGGTCGAATCTTCGGTTTCGCCGGAGCGGTGGGAGATCACGGCAGTGTAGCCGGCGGCCTTGGCCATCTGGATGGCTTCCAGGGTTTCGGTCAGGGTGCCGATCTGGTTGAACTTGATCAGGATCGAGTTGGCAATCTTCTTGTCGATGCCCTCTTTCAGGATCTTGGTGTTGGTCACGAACAGGTCGTCACCCACCAGCTGGGTTTTCTCGCCGATCTTGTCGGTGAGGATTTTCCAGCCAGCCCAGTCGGATTCGTCCAGACCATCCTCGATGGAGATGATCGGGTAACGCTCGGTCAGGCCCTTGAGGTAGTCGGCGAAACCTTCGGCGGTGAACACCTGGCCTTCGCCAGACAGGTTGTATTTACCGTCTTCGAAGAACTCACTGGCGGCGCAGTCCAGGGCCAGGGTCACGTCGGTGCCCAGCTTGTAGCCAGCGTTGGCCACGGCTTCGGAGATCACTTTCAGCGCGTCTTCGTTGGAGGCCAGGTTCGGAGCGAAACCACCTTCGTCGCCAACAGCGGTGCTCAGGCCACGGGCTTTGAGCACAGCCTTGAGGTGATGGAAAATCTCGGTGCCCATGCGCAGGCCTTCGGAGAAGGTCTTGGCGCCAACCGGCTGCACCATGAATTCCTGGATGTCGACGTTGTTATCGGCGTGCTCGCCACCGTTGATGATGTTCATCATCGGCACCGGCATCGAGTAGACGCCCGGGGTACCGTTGAGGTTGGCGATGTGGGCGTACAGCGGCAGGTCCTGGTCCTGGGCAGCGGCCTTGGCAGCGGCCAGGGATACGGCGAGGATCGCGTTGGCGCCCAGGGTGGCTTTGTTTTCAGTACCGTCGAGCTTGATCATTGCGTGATCGAGGGCTTTCTGGTCGGCAGGATCCTTGCCCAGCAACAGCTCACGGATCGGACCGTTGATGTTGGCGACGGCTTTGAGCACGCCCTTGCCCAGGTAACGGCTCTTGTCGCCATCACGCAGCTCCAGCGCTTCGCGCGAGCCAGTGGAAGCACCGGACGGCGCGCAGGCGCTGCCGATGATGCCGTTGTCGAGAAGCACGTCCGCTTCGACAGTGGGGTTGCCACGGGAGTCGAGAACTTCACGACCTTTGATGTCGACGATTTTTGCCATTGTTGTAAACACTCCAAAGTTGACGAAAACGCTGTGGGAGCACGGCTTGCCGGCGATGGGGACCTCAAGGACGCCATCGCTGGCAAGCCATGCTCCCACAAGAGCAGTGCGGCCAGCGGGCCAGAGCGATAATCGAGCGGTACTCTACCGGAGAAAACCGCGTTACGCGGTTTCTATCGTCGGAAAACTCTTGACCAGCTCATCCAATGCCTTGAGCTGAGACAGGAAAGGTTCCAGCTTGTTCAAGCGCAAGGCACAAGGGCCGTCGCACTTGGCGTTGTCCGGATCGGGGTGGGCCTCGAGGAACAGACCGGCCAGGGACTGGCTCATGCCAGCCTTGGCCAAGTCGGTGACCTGGGCGCGACGACCGCCGGCGGAGTCGGAGCGACCGCCCGGCATCTGCAAGGCGTGCGTCACGTCGAAGAGCACCGGGTATTCGAACTGCTTCATGATGCCGAAGCCGAGCATGTCCACCACCAGGTTGTTGTAGCCGAAACTCGAACCACGCTCGCAGAGGATCAACTGGTCATTGCCGGCTTCTTCACACTTGCTCAGGATGTGTTTCATCTCCTGGGGCGCGAGGAATTGGGCTTTCTTGATGTTGATCACCGCACCGGTCTTGGCCATCGCGACCACCAGGTCGGTCTGGCGCGACAGGAAGGCCGGCAACTGGATGACGTCGCAGACCTCGGCGGCGACCGCGGCCTGGACTGGCTCGTGGACGTCGGTGATGATCGGCACGCCAAAGGCTTGCTTGATGTCCTGGAAGATCCGCATGCCTTCTTCCAGGCCCGGGCCACGGTAGGACGTCACGGACGAGCGGTTGGCCTTGTCGAAGCTGGCCTTGAAGACATAAGGGATACCCAGTTTCTGGGTGACCTTCACGTATTCCTCGCAGACCTGCATCGCCATGTCGCGGCTTTCCAGCACGTTCATGCCGCCAAACAGCACCATGGGCTTGTCGTTGGCAACCTCGATGTCGCCGACACGAATGATCTTCTGGGCCATCGTCTTATGCCTTTTTCTGGTGTTGAGCCAAAGCGGCTTTCACGAAACCACTGAACAGTGGATGACCGTCCCGTGGCGTCGAGGTGAACTCGGGGTGGAATTGGCAGGCGACGAACCATGGATGATCCGGCGCCTCGACCACTTCCACCAACGCGCCGTCACCGGAACGACCGGAGATCTTCAGGCCGGCCTCGATCAGTTGCGGCAGCAGGTTGTTGTTCACTTCGTAGCGATGACGGTGACGCTCGACGATCACATCCTTGGCGTAGCAATCGTGCACCTTGGAGCCGGCTTCGAGCAGGCAATCCTGGGCGCCGAGGCGCATGGTGCCGCCCAGGTCGGAAGCTTCGGTACGGATTTCCACGGCACCGGTGGCGTCTTCCCACTCGGTGATCAGGCCCACGACCGGATGGCCGCTGGCACGGTCGAACTCGGTGGAGTTGGCGTCTTTCCAGCCCAATACGTTACGGGCGAACTCGATGACCGCCACTTGCATGCCCAGGCAGATACCCAGGTAAGGCACCTTGTTTTCGCGAGCGTACTGCACGGCCGTGATCTTGCCTTCCACGCCCCGCAGGCCGAAGCCGCCCGGCACGAGGATCGCATCGGCGCCCTCGAGCAGGCCGGTGCCCTGGTTCTCGATGTCTTCGGAATCGATGTAGCGCAGGTTGACCTTGGTACGGTTGCTGATACCGGCGTGACTCATCGCTTCGATCAGCGACTTGTAGGCGTCCAGCAGTTCCATGTACTTGCCGACCATGGCGATGGTGACTTCGTGTTCCGGGTTGAGCTTGGCATCGACCACGGCATCCCATTCGGACAGGTCGGCGCCAGCGCACTGCAGGCCGAAGCGCTCGACGACGAAATCGTCCAGGCCCTGGGAGTGCAGGATGCCCGGGATCTTGTAGATGGTGTCGGCGTCTTCCAGGCCGATGACCGCGCGCTCTTCAACGTTGGTGAACTGGGCGATCTTGCGACGCGAAGAAATGTCGATCGGGTGATCGGAGCGGCAGATCAGCACATCCGGCTGCAGGCCGATGGAACGCAGTTCCTTGACCGAGTGCTGGGTTGGCTTGGTCTTGGTTTCACCCGCGGTGGCGATGTACGGCACCAGCGTCAGGTGCATCAGCATCGCGCGCTTGGCGCCGATCTCGAAACGCAACTGGCGGATGGCTTCGAGGAACGGTTGCGACTCGATGTCGCCCACGGTGCCGCCGATCTCGACCATCGCCACGTCGGCATCGCCAGCACCCTTGATGATGCGGCGCTTGATTTCGTCGGTGATGTGCGGGATGACCTGGATGGTCGCGCCCAGGTAGTCACCACGGCGCTCTTTGCGCAGCACGTGTTCGTAGACACGGCCGGTGGTGAAGTTGTTGTTCTGGGTCATGGTCGTGCGGATGAACCGCTCGTAGTGGCCCAGGTCCAGGTCGGTCTCGGCGCCGTCATGGGTGACGAACACTTCACCGTGCTGGAACGGGCTCATGGTGCCCGGGTCAACGTTGATGTACGGGTCCAGCTTGAGCATGGTGACCTTAAGTCCCCGCGCCTCCAGGATGGCCGCCAATGAAGCCGAGGCAATGCCTTTCCCCAATGAAGAAACAACACCGCCCGTGACGAATATGTAGCGCGTCATGAAAAACCCTAGAAGTCTGCGTTAAAGCGGTCCGAGCCGCCGGGGAAAGCGAAGGAAGGCCGAAGCCCCCGATCACCTGCATTAATCACAGTGCACCTTTCAAAAAAACCGCCGCGTTGGGACAGACCGGAAGTGAAATCACCGGTACGTTGCTCGCTACACATTTTTTGGAATCGCCCAGCAAAGACTGCTTGGTAATCGGCAACTCCTGCAATTCAGGCGAATCCACAGAAGTTGTATCAAGAAGGGAGCGTAGTCTACCGGAAAGCCCCTTTCAGCTCAAACCCAGATCTTGGCTTCCTGGCGTCCAGATCAATTGCCAACTGCCATCAACCGGCGCATCGAGCCCGGCCAGGTTGGCCACCGCCAGCAATTGCTCGCCCTGATACAGCAGCGGCAATCGGCCGCGAACGAACGCCGGCACGCCCTTTTCATTGAGCAAACGCTTGAGGTCACGATGACCACGACCCGGTAACGCCATCACCTCGCTGCCTTGACGATAGCGCACGCAAAGCGGTCCCGCAGGTGGCTTGCCGTTGAGTGCCACCCGACCATTGCCCGGCAAGTACAGCGCAACCACCGGATCCGCCCAGCCGACGGCGCCTGACACCGGACATAGCCAGTGGTCGGATAACCACCAGACCCGCCCGGCGGCCCGGCGCAACTCACCACCGGCCAGCCGCCAGATCGGCCGGGCATCGTCTGCGGCATCGCGCAACGAATCCCAGCCCGACCAGTGATCGCTGTCGGGCAGCAGGGTCATCGGCGCCAACCAATGGCTCAACGCGTTACGCTGACGGGCCGGCGACAACGCCCGCAAAGGCGCCAGCGCCAGGGATTGCAGACCAAGCCAATCGAACGCGTCCGGGGGCGCGGCCTGGGCCAGGTCGATCCGCGCCAGATCATCCAGCAAACCTTGGGCTTCGCCCATGTGCGCAGCGCTGCGGGCCAGGGTCGCCGAAGCTTGCGGCCATTGCTCGGCCAGCACTGGAAAAACCCGTTGGCGCAGATAATTGCGCGCGTAACGGTGGTCGTCGTTGGAGGGATCTTCGATCCAGCTCAAGCCTTGTTGCGTCGCATAGGCCTCCAGCTCAGCGCGGGACACGTCGAGCAGGGGTCGCAGCAAACAGCCCTGGCCCAGCGGACGCTGCCTCGGCATCGCCGCCAAGCCCCTCACCCCTGCCCCACGCAGCAAACGAAACAACAGGGTTTCGGCCTGGTCGTCGCGGTGCTGGGCGGTAAGCAGCACTTCATTGCTGCGGAGCGCCGCCACGAAGGCACCATAACGAGCGTCCCGGGCAGCGCGCTCGATGCTGGCGCCGGGCTGGACTTGCACGCTCACTACCTCAAGCGGTACTCCAAGCGCGTTGCAGACCGAACGACAATGGTCCGGCCATGCATCGGCCACAGCCTGGAGGCCATGATGGATGTGGATAGCACTCAGGGGCGGCAGGGTTTGGGTTTTTGCCAGGGACGCAAGCAGGTGCAGCAGGACGGTGGAATCGAGGCCGCCGGAGAAGGCGATGCGCCAGGTAGCGGCGTTGCGCCAGGGGGATAGCTGTGTGAGGAGCCGGGTGGGCAGGTCGATGCTTGTGTTCATGGGTATCAGCCTTGGCACAAATCAAATGTGGGAGCGGGCTTGCTCACGAAGGCGGTGAATCAGTCAACACATGGGTTGAATGTTAAACCGCTTTCGCGAGCAAGCCCGCTCCCACACTGGCCCCCACAACTGCTGGAAGCTTGGTCAGATCAGAGACCGTAGCTCATCAACCGTTCGTAACGACGAGCCAGCAGCGCGTCGTTGTCGAACTTCTTGAGCATCGACAGTTGCGAACTCAGCTCGGCACGGATCAGTGCCGCGGCCGCAGCCGGGTCACGGTGGGCACCGCCCACTGGCTCGTTGATCACTTTGTCGACGATGCCCAGGCCTTTGAGACGCTCGGCAGTAATGCCCATGGCTTCAGCCGCGTCCGGCGCCTTCTCGGCGGTTTTCCACAGGATCGAGGCGCAGCCTTCCGGCGAGATCACCGCATAAGTGGAATATTGCAGCATGT
Source organism: Pseudomonas sp. FP2300 (assembly GCF_030687595.1). Lineage (NCBI taxonomy): Bacteria > Pseudomonadati > Pseudomonadota > Gammaproteobacteria > Pseudomonadales > Pseudomonadaceae > Pseudomonas > Pseudomonas sp. FP2300. The sequence continues at coordinate 1,332,649 of NZ_CP117440.1, read as the reverse complement.
TCAGTTGATCGCAGACCCCGATGGCCAGCGCACCGCCCGAACCGCCTTCGCCGATCACAGTGGCGATGATCGGGGTTTTCAGGCGAGCCATGACCCGCAGGTTCCAGGCAATCGCCTCGCTCTGGTTGCGCTCTTCGGCGTCGATGCCCGGGTAGGCGCCCGGTGTATCGATGAACGTCAGGATCGGCATCTTGAAGCGCTCGGCCATTTCCATCAGGCGACAGGCCTTGCGGTAGCCTTCCGGACGCGGCATGCCGAAGTTGCGGCGTACCTTCTCGCGCACTTCACGGCCTTTCTGGTGACCGATCACCATCACCGGCTGGTCTTCCAGGCGGGCGACACCGCCGACGATCGCGGCGTCGTCGGAGAAGTGACGGTCGCCATGCAACTCATCGAACTCGGTAAAGATGTGCTCGATGTAGTCCAGGGTGTAGGGACGACGTGGATGACGCGCCAGGCGGGCGATCTGCCAGCTGGTCAGCTTGCCGAAGATGTCTTCGGTCAGCGTGCGGCTTTTGTCCTGCAGACGAGAGATTTCATCGCCGATATTCAGCGAATTGTCATTACCGACCAAGCGCAACTCTTCGATCTTGGCTTGCAGGTCGGCGATCGGCTGTTCGAAATCTAGAAAATTCGGGTTCATAGGCGTCCGTCTTGGGTCGACGTCCAAGAGAGCTTGGGCCGGCCGGTTGTCTATTCGCGCCTACCTTAAGGGAGAGGCGCGTTCAGGTCGAGATTAAAAATTCGGGTCGAGATCAGGGGCATTCCGGTTTCAAGAATGGCCCCTGGCCGTCAACGGTATTGGAGGAAGACGTTGTCTTTGCCGAACTGGTCACGCAAGGCTTGAATCAACGCATCCGCCGGATCGATTCGCCAGCCCTCGCCGAACTGCAGCACAGCCTTGGCATCGGGGCGCACGTACTCCATGGTGATCGGGCAGGCACCGCGATGGCGCTTGAACAATTCGCCCAACCAGCGTAGCTGATCGCCCTTGAGATCCTGGGTCTGCAACTTCAGGCGCAGGCTCTCGGCCAGGTTGGTACGGGCATCTTCCATGCTCATCACCCGCTTGACCCGCAGCCGCAGGCCACCGGAAAAGTCATCATTGCTGACCTCGCCTTCCACCACCACCATCGCGTCGGTCTGCAGCAGCGATTGCGCCGAGTGGAACGCATCGGCGAACAACGAAGCCTCGATGCGCCCGGAGCGGTCGTCGAGGGTGATGAAGCCCATCTTGTCGCCCTTTTTGTTCTTCATCACCCGCAGGGCGATGATCATGCCGGCGACGGTCTGCGTATCGCGAGCCGGCTTGAGGTCGATGATGCGCTGGCGGGCGAAGCGGCGGATCTCGCCTTCGTATTCATCGATCGGGTGCCCGGTGAGGTACAGCCCCAAGGTGTCTTTCTCACCCTTGAGGCGTTCCTTGAGGGTCAGTTCCTTGGCCTTGCGATGGTTGCCGTAGACATCGGCGTCCTCTTCGACGAACAGCCCGCCAAACAGGTCGGCGTGACCGCTATCGTGGGTGCGGGCGGTCTGTTCGGCGGCCTTGATCGCTTCTTCCATGGCTGCCAGCAACACCGCGCGATTGCGGTCGATGTTGGCCTGGTAGGCCTTGGGCTCATCCTGGAAGTACGGCCCCAGGCGGTCCAATGCCCCGCTGCGGATCAAACCGTCGAGGGTGCGCTTGTTGATGCGCTTGAGGTCGACCCGGGCGCAGAAATCGAACAGGTCCTTGAACGGCCCGTCCTGGCGCGCTTCGGTGATGGCCTCCACCGGGCCCTCGCCCACGCCCTTGATCGCACCGAGACCGTAGATGATGCGACCTTCGTCGTTCACCGTGAACTTGAACTCCGAAGCGTTCACGTCCGGTGCGTCGAGGCGCAGCTTCATGGTCCGCACTTCTTCGATCAAGGTCACGACCTTGTCGGTGTTGTGCATATCCGCCGACAGTACCGCGGCCATGAACGGCGCTGGATAATGGGCCTTCAGCCACGCGGTCTGGTAGGACACCAGGCCATAGGCGGCGGAGTGGGATTTGTTGAAGCCGTAGCCAGCGAACTTTTCCACCAGGTCGAAGATGTTACCGGCCAGGTCCGCATCGATACCGTTGTTCGCGCAACCTTCAATGAAACCGCCACGCTGCTTGGCCATTTCCTCGGGCTTTTTCTTACCCATGGCTCGGCGCAGCATGTCCGCACCACCGAGGGTGTAGCCGGCCATCACCTGGGCAATCTGCATCACCTGTTCCTGGTACAGGATGATGCCGTAGGTCGGCGCCAGCACCGGCTTGAGGCCGTCGTACTGGTAGTCGGGATGCGGATACGCCAGTTCGGCGCGACCGTGCTTACGGTTGATGAAGTCGTCCACCATGCCCGACTGCAACGGGCCCGGACGGAACAGGGCCACCAGTGCGATCAGGTCTTCCAGGCAGTCGGGCTTGAGCTTTTTGATCAGCTCTTTCATGCCCCGGGATTCGAGCTGGAACACCGCCGTGGTTTCGGCTTTTTGCAGCAGGCTGTAGGTCGGCTTGTCATCCAGCGGGATGAAGGCGATGTCCAGCGGCTCTTCGCCGACCTTGGCCCGGTCACGGTTGATGGTCTTCAGGGCCCAGTCGATGATGGTCAGGGTCCGCAGGCCGAGGAAGTCGAACTTCACCAGGCCCGCCGCCTCGACGTCATCCTTGTCGAACTGGGTCACCAGGCCGTCGCCCTCTTCGTCGCAATAGATCGGCGAGAAGTCCGTCAGCTTGGTCGGCGCGATCACCACGCCCCCGGCGTGTTTACCGACGTTACGCACCACGCCTTCGAGCTTGCGTGCCATCTCCCAGATTTCCGCGGCTTCTTCATCGACCTTGATGAAGTCCCGCAGGATTTCTTCCTGCTCGTAGGCTTTTTCCAGGGTCATGCCGACTTCGAACGGGATCATCTTCGACAGACGATCCGCCAAACCGTAGGACTTGCCCTGCACCCGCGCCACGTCGCGCACCACAGCCTTGGCGGCCATGGAACCGAAAGTGATGATCTGGCTCACCGCGTTGCGACCGTATTTCTCGGCCACGTAGTCGATCACCCGGTCGCGACCGTCCATGCAGAAGTCGACGTCGAAGTCGGGCATGGACACCCGTTCCGGGTTGAGGAAACGTTCGAACAGCAGGTCATATTCCAGCGGATCGAGGTCGGTGATCTTCTGTACGTAGGCCACCAGCGACCCGGCGCCCGACCCACGGCCAGGGCCCACCGGCACGCCGTTGTTCTTGGCCCACTGGATGAAGTCCATCACGATCAGGAAGTAACCGGGGAACCCCATCTGGATGATGATATCCAACTCGAAATTCAAGCGGTCGACATAGACCTGGCGCTTGGCTTCATAATCTTCAGTGGTGTCTTTGGGCAGCAGGACGCTGAGGCGTTCCTCCAGGCCGTCGAAGGACACTTTGCGGAAATACTCGTCGATGGTCATGCCATCGGGAATCGGGAAGTTGGGCAGGAAGTGCTTGCCCAGCTTCACTTCGATGTTGCAGCGCTTGGCGATCTCGACGGTGTTTTCCAGCGCCTCGGGCAGGTCGCTGAACAACTCGGCCATTTCCTCGGCGCTCTTGAGGTATTGCTGGTCGCTGTAGTTCTTTGGACGTCGCGGGTCATCGAGGGCGCGACCTTCACCGATGCAGACACGGGTTTCGTGGGCCTCGAAGTCTTCCTGCTTGATGAAGCGCACGTCGTTGGTCGCCACCAGCGGCGCGCCGATCTTGTCGGCCAGGGCCACGGCGGCATGCAGGTGCTCTTCGTCGTTGGGACGATTGGTGCGCTGCACCTCGATGTAGAAGCGGTCCGGGAACACCGACATCCAGTCACGGGCCAGGGTCTCGGCTTCCTCGGGGTTGCCACTGAGCAGGGCCAGGCCGATTTCACCTTCCTTGGCCGCCGACAGCATGATCAGCCCTTCGCTGGCCTCGGCCACCCACTCGCGCTCGATGATGATCGAACCATTGCGCTGGCCGTCGATAAAGCCACGGGAGATCAGCTCGGTGAGGTTGCGATAACCCACGGCGTTCATCACCAGCAGGCTGATACGGCTCAGCGGGGCATCCGGGTCCTTGTTCGACAGCCACAGGTCGGCCCCACAGATCGGCTTGATCCCGGCACCCATGGAGGCCTTGTAGAACTTGACCAGCGAACACATGTTGTTCTGGTCGGTGACCGCCACGGCAGGCATGTTCATGCCCACCAGGGTCTTGACCAGGGGCTTGATCCGCACCAGACCGTCGACCAGGGAGTATTCAGTGTGCAGGCGTAGATGAACGAATGAAGCCGGCATAGTGATCCTGCGTTAAGTCATGAAAACAACAAGGCCCGGATTGTACCGGGCCTTGGGTAAAACATCAGCCTGCAACCCATGTTGTTCACTTGAGAGATTGAATCCGTGGCGAGGGGAGCTTGCTTGTGGCGAGGGAGCTTGCTCCCGTTTGGGTGCGTAGCACCCACACCTGCAATTGCAATTTCACCCAGGGGGCTGCGGCGCAGCCCAGCGGGAGCAAGCTCCCTCGCCACAAAAGCGGTGTTGCCCTTAAGACACAGGGCACTGGCTGCTGACGATCAGACCTTCACGCGCTTCATAAGCCAGCCGCACCGGCGCGAACGAACGCCGGTGGATCGGCGTTGGCCCCAGGCGCGCCAGGGCTTCCAGATGAACGGGGGTTGGATAGCCTTTGTGACTGCCGATGCCATAGCCCGGGTAGATCAGCTCGAAGGCGCTCATTTCCCGATCGCGGCTGACCTTTGCCAGGATCGAGGCCGCCGCGATGGCCGGTACCTTGCCGTCGCCCTGGATGACCGCTTCGGCGCGCATCGACAGTTTCGGGCAGCGATTGCCATCGATCATCGCCAGCTTCGGCGTGATATGCAGCCCCTGCACGGCACGCTGCATGGCGAGCATGGTGGCGTGCAGGATATTGAGTTCATCGATTTCTTCGACTTCGGCCCGGGCGATGCACCAGCTCAGGGCTTTCTCGCAGATCTCGTCGTAGAGTTTTTCCCGACGAGCCTCAGTGAGTTTCTTCGAATCGTTGAGGCCAAGGATCGGCCGCTTCGGGTCGAGAATCACCGCCGCCGTCACCACTGCGCCGCACAATGGGCCACGCCCCACCTCATCGACACCGGCCACCAGCTCTTCCACTTCGGCAACCAGGTTGAAGTCCAGGCCCATCTGTAGCTTCGAGTTACTCATGGTTTTGCGCCGATCAGGGTCAGTACTGCGTCTGCGGCCTGGTTGGAGGCATCGCGACGCAGGGTACGGTGGATTTCGTCAAAGCCCCGGGTCTGCTCCTCACCGCCGTCGAGCAAGGGCGACAGCGTGTTGGCCAACGCCTCGGCGGTCGCTTCGTCCTGCAGCAGCTCCGGCACCAACAGGCGCTGGGCCAACAGGTTCGGCAAGGAAACGTAGGGACTCTTGACCATGCGCTTGAGAATCCAGAACGTCAGCGGTGCCAGGCGATAGGCGACCACCATCGGGCGTTTATACAACAATGCCTCAAGGGTAGCAGTACCGGAGGCAATCAACACCGCATCGCAAGCCGCCAGCGCTTCATGGGAACGGCCGTCGAGCAACGTCACCGGCAAATCGCGGCCGACCAGCAGCGCTTCCAACTGAGCCCGGCGCTGTGCACTGGCACACGGCAAGACAAAACGCACACCTGGGCGCAGCGCCCGAAGGCGTTCGGCGGCGTCAAAGAACAAGCCACCCAGGCGACTCACCTCGCCGCCCCGACTGCCGGGCATCAAGGCCACCAGAGGCCCTTCGGGCAGGCCCAACGCCTGGCGAGCCGCATCGCGGTCGGCTTCCAGGGGAATGGTATCGGCCAGGGTGTGCCCGACGAACCGCACCGGTACGCCCTTCTCTTCGTAGAACCGGGCTTCGAACGGCAGCAACGTCAACATCAGGTCGCAGCCTTCGCGAATCTTCAGCACCCGCTTCTGCCGCCAGGCCCAGACCGACGGGCTGACGTAGTGCACGGTCTTGATCCCGGCCTGACGCAACTTGAGTTCGATATTGAGGGTGAAATCCGGGGCATCGATGCCGATGAACACATCCGGCTTTTCATCGATCAGGGTCTGGATCAGCTTCTTGCGTCGGGCCAGCAGCTCGCGCAGGCGACCGAGCACTTCCACCAGCCCCATGACCGACAAACGCTCCATCGGAAAATAGGACGTCAGCCCCTCGGCCTCCATCAACGGCCCGCCGACACCGATGAATTCGACCGCCGGATGCTGCGCCTTGAGCGCCCGCATCAGACCGGCGCCCAGAATGTCACCGGAAGCCTCTCCCGCCACCAGTGCAACACGCAAGTTAGCCATGGTCAGCGAGTGATGCCGCGGGTCGAAGACTGGATGGAGTCGCGGAAGATCGCGACTTCCGGGTACTGCGTCGAGGCCTCGGCCAGTTCGGCGAGCGCCTGCTCGACCGTCAGGCCCTGGCGATACACGACCTTGTAGGCACGACGCAGCGCCGTAATCGCCTCTTCGCTGAAACCACGACGACGCATACCTTCGAAGTTCATGCTTCGGGCTTCGGCCGGGTTACCGAACACCGTGACATAGGCCGGGACGTCCTTGCCAATGGCCGTGCCCATGCCAGAGAAGCTATGGGCGCCGATATGGCAATACTGGTGCACCAGGGTGAACCCGGACAGGATCGCCCAATCATCCACGTGCACATGGCCAGCCAGCGCGGTGTTGTTGACCAGGATGCAATGGTTGCCGATCACGCTGTCATGGCCGATGTGCGCATAGGCCATGATCAGGTTGTGGTCGCCCAGGGTCGTTTCGGAACGATCCTGAACGGTGCCACGGTGAATCGTCACGCCTTCACGGATCACGTTGTGATCGCCGATGACCAGACGGGTCTCTTCACCTTTGTATTTGAGATCGGGCGTATCCTCGCCTACCGAAGAAAACTGGTAGATGCGATTGTGACGACCAATCCGGGTCGGGCCCTTGAGCACTACGTGGGGACCGATCACCGTACCCTCGCCGATTTCCACACCTGCGCCGACAATCGACCACGGGCCGACCTCGACATCGGCGGCCAGGACGGCCGTCGGATCGATGATTGCGCGAGGGTCAATCAAACTCATAGCTTGCGTTCCGCACAGATGATTTCAGCGGAACAGACTGGCTTGCCGTCGACCGAAGCCTGGCATTCGAATTTCCAGATCTGGCGCTTGCAACTGATGAACTTGGCTTCGAGGATCAACTGATCGCCCGGGGTGACCGGCTGACGGAAACGCAGCTTGTCGGAGCCGACGAAGTAATAGAGCGTGCCGTCGGCAGGCTTTACGTCGAGCATTTTGAAACCAAGGATCCCGGCAGCCTGAGCCATTGCCTCGATGATCAGCACGCCCGGCATGATCGGATGCGCGGGGAAGTGGCCATTGAAGAACGGCTCGTTGATGCTGACATTCTTGTAGGCGCGAATGCGCTTGCCTTCAACGTCCAGGTCCACCACCCGATCCACCAGCAGGAACGGGTAACGGTGAGGCAGGTATTCGCGAATCTCGTTGATGTCCATCATTTCGGGGGGAAGCCTATGTAAAGATTGGGAGCGCACGAGTGACGCGCACTCCGCTAGCAAATCAAGAAGCCCTAACGGCTGTGCACACTTGATATGGAAATGGTATCAGCCATCTGATGAAGCATTACCGCCAGGGGTCACGTCCCCTACACGCTTTTCCACCTGCTTGAGGCGCCGCGCGATGTCATCGAGCTGGCGGATACGGGCCGCGCTCTTGCGCCATTCGGCTGCCGGTTGCATGGCCGTACCGGAAGAATAGGCACCCGGCTCGGTAATCGAGTGGGTCACCATGGTCATCCCGGTCAGGAACACGTTGTCACAGATATCGATATGCCCCACCAACCCCACGCCACCGGCGAGCATGCAGTGCTTGCCGATCCTGGTGCTGCCGGAGATGCCCACGCAGGCCGCCATGGCGGTGTGATCACCGACCTGGACGTTGTGGGCGATCTGGATCTGGTTGTCGAGCTTGACGCCATTGCCGATGACCGTGTCGGCCAGGGCACCACGGTCGATCGCGGTGTTGACGCCGATCTCCACATCATCGCCAACGGTGACGCCACCAATCTGGGCGATCTTTTGCCAGATGCCTTTTTCGTTGGCGAAACCGAACCCTTCACCGCCCAGCACTGCGCCGGACTGAATCACGACCCGCTTGCCGATGCGCACATCGTGGTACAGGGTGACGCGTGGCGCCAGCCAGCCGCCTTCGCCGATCTCGCTGCGCGCGCCGATGACACAATGGGCGCCCAGCGTAACGCCGGCACCGATTCGGGCCGCGCTTTCGATGACCACGAACGGACCGACGCTGGCCGTGGGATCGACCACGGCATCCGCCGCAATCACTGCGCTGGGATGAATACCAGCAGCCGACTTGGGCTTGGGGTCGAACAGGTGGGAGATTCGTGCATACGCCAGGTACGGATCAGGCACGATCAGGGCATCGCCGGCAAACCCATCGGCATCAGCGGCCTTGAGCAACAGCGCGGCAGCCCGGCTGTCGGCCAGGTACTTGCGGTATTGGGGATTTGCCAGAAAGCTCAACTGAGCTGGGCCAGCCTCTTGCAAAGTGGCTAGCCCAGTAATTGCCTTCTCCGGGTCGCCACGCAGGGTGGCGCCGAGGAACTCGGCCAATTGGCCGAGCTTGATAGTCGCTGTCATGGATTACTTCAGCTGATTCATGCGCTCGATCACCTGGCGCGTGATGTCGTATTGAGGCTTGACATCGATCACTGCGCCACGCTCGAACACCAGGTCAAAACCACCTTTCTTGATGACTTCTTCCACGGCGCTGTCGAGTTTCGGCTTGAGTTGCTTGAGCATTTCGCGGTCAGCAACGGCTTTCGCTTCGTTCAGCTCCTTGGACTGGAACTGGAAGTCACGGGCCTTTTGCTTGAATTCAAGCTCCAGACGCTCGCGCTCGCCCTGGGCCATCTTGTCGCCACCGGCTACCAGACGATCCTGGATGCCCTTGGCGCTGCTTTCCAGGCCCTTGAGCTTGGTCAGTTGCGGGCCGAACTTTTTCTCCGCATCCACGGCGTATTTCTTCGCCGCGTCGGACTCCAGCAAGGCCATCTGATAATTCAGCACGGCGATCTTCATGTCGGCAAAAGCCGGACCTGCGACCAGTACGGTCGCCAGGAGAACCAATTGAGTCAACTTACGCACGATGTACTCCTACAAAATCCATTGTCGTTATCTTGGGCCAGATACTTAGAACGTCTGGCCGAGGGAGAATTGGAACACTTGGGTTTCAGCGTCATCCGGTTTCTTGATCGGCATTGCCAGCGCGAAACTCAATGGACCCAGCGCGGTGACCCAGGTCACGCCCACACCAACGGAACTGGCCATGTTGCTCAGGCTGATGTCGTTGCACTGTGTGTTGGACCTGGTGCCGTTGGCGTTAGTGGTGTCGCTGCACTTGGAGTCGAATACGTTACCCACGTCCCAGAATACCGAGGTACGCAGGGAGCGTTGATCCTTGACGAACGGCATCGGGAACAAGACCTCGAGGCCACCCTGGATCAGTACGTTGCCGCCGAACGGTAGTGGATCCTGGTCCGGGTCGGCAATTGTGCCTGGGTTGTTGCCTCGGCTCGGCGTACTGCGCGGGCCCAGGGTACTGTCCTTGAAGCCACGTACCGAGTTGAAACCACCGGCGTAGTAGTTCTCGTAGAACGGCAGGCCATCGGTCGAACCGTAGCCGTCACCATAGCCCAGTTCAGTGTGCAGGCGCATGGTGTAGTTATCAGACAGCGGCTGGAACAACTGGCCACGGTAGTCGAGCTTGAAGAACGACAGGTCGCTGCCAGGAGTGGTGGTTTCGAACACCAGGCTCTGGGAATGGCCACGGGTCGCCAACACACCTTTGTTCAGGGTCGACTCGGACCAGCCGGCGGACGCCTTGAAGTTCAGGTAGCTGTCGCCTTCCTTGTTAACGAAATCGAAGATCTCGTCGACGGTGTAGCGACCGGTGTTGATCTTGTCCTGCTGGGCAGTCAGACCGAACGTCAGGCGCGAAGTCTCGCTGATCGGGTAGCCCACGTTGGCGCCGACACCGTAGCTGTCCACCGCGTAGCTGGAGATATCGGAATCAAGCTCGTCATAGTCGGTGGTGCGATAGAAGGCGTTGTAGCCCAGGCTCACACCGTCGGCAGTCCAGTAGGGGTCCACGAAGCCGAAGTTGTAGCGGGTCTGGTACTCACTGCGGGTCAAGCCGATGCTGACCTTGTTACCAGTACCCAGGAAGTTGTTCTGGGTGATCGAGCCACCGAGGATCAGGCCGGCGCTCTGGGCGAAACCGACACTGGCGGTGATCGAGCCGGAAGCCTGCTCCTCGACGCTGTAGTTCACGTCGACCTGGTCATCGACGCCCGGTACGGCCGGCGTCTCGACGTTGACTTCCTTGAAGAAGCCCAGGCGCTCGAGGCGGGTCTTGGACTGGTCGATCAGGTAGGTCGAAGCCCAGCCACCTTCCATCTGGCGCATTTCACGGCGCAGCACTTCGTCCTCGGACTTGGTGTTGCCACGGAAGTTGATGCGGTTGACGTAGGCACGCTTGCCCGGGTCCACGGCGAAGGTGATGTCGACGGTATGGTCTTCATCGTGGGGCTGTGGCACGCCGTTGACGTTGGCGAAGGTGTAGCCCTCGTTACCCAGGCGGCGGGTGATCAGCTCGGACGTGGTGGTCATCAGCTTGCGCGAGAACACCTGGCCCTTCTGCACCAGCAACAGCGACTTGACCTGGTCTTCGGGGACCTTCAGGTCACCGCTGAGCTTGACGTCACGAACGGTGTATTTTTCGCCTTCGTTGACGTTGACGGTGATGTAGACGTGCTTCTTGTCCGGGGTGATGGACACCTGGGTCGAAGCGATGTCCATGTTGATGTAGCCACGGTCCAGGTAGTAGGAACGCAGGCGCTCCAGGTCACCGGAGAGCTTTTCACGGGCGTACTTGTCGTCGTTCTTGAAGAACGACAGCCAGTTGGTGGTCTTGAGTTCGAACAGGTCGATCAGGTCTTCATCCGGGAAAACCGTGTTGCCCACCACGTTGATGTGCTGGATGGCCGCCACGGTGCCTTCGTTGATGTTGACCTTCAGGCCGACGCGGTTGCGCGGCTGCGGCACCACTTCGGTGTCGACAGTGGCCGAGTAGCGGCCCTGGGCAACGTACTGGCGTTGCAGCTCGTTACGCACACCTTCGAGGGTGGCGCGCTGGAAGATCTCGCCTTCGGCCAGGCCGGATTGCTTGAGGCCCTTCATCAGGTCTTCAGTGGAGATCGCCTTGTTGCCTTCGATCTCGATACTGGCGACCGAGGGACGCTCGACAACGGTGATGACCAGGACATTGCCGTCACGGCCCAGTTGGATATCTTGAAAGAAGCCGGTCTTGAACAGCGCACGAGTGGATTCCACCAGGCGCCGATCATCCGCCTGCTCGCCGACGTTCAACGGCAAGGCACCAAAGACGCTACCCGCGGAGACCCGCTGGAGGCCATTGACGCGAATATCAGAGATAGTGAAGGACTCGGCGTGAACTTCGGCGATCATCAATACGGTGAGAACCGCAGTTAGCAGCAGACGTTTCATGAAGTCCTTTCTTATTCCAACTGGCAATAAACAAACTGCCGCAAAATGCGGCAGATTCGCAATTCAGCGAAGCGTTACAGACGACCCAGATCGTTGACGAGGGCAAGCAACATGACCCCGACCACCAAGCTGATGCCGATCTGTATCCCCCAACCTTGCACCCGATCCGACAAGGGACGACCACGCGCCCACTCGATCAGATAAAACAGCAGATGCCCCCCATCCAGTACCGGGATAGGCAGCAAATTCAGAACCCCCAGGCTAATGCTCAGATAAGCAAGGAAATTCAGGAAATCAGCGACGCCCGACTGGGCAGAAGCGCCCGCCACTTTAGCAATGGTTATCGGTCCACTCAAGTTTTTTACCGAGAGCTCGCCGAACAACATTTTCTTGAGCGAGTCCAGCGTCAGGACGCTCATGGTCCAGGTACGACGCGCACCCTCGCCAATCGCCGCCACAGGGCCGAAACTGACCTCGCGGATCATTTCCGGCGGCCAGTCGACCGCCTTGACACCCGCCCCCAGGTAACCGGTCGGCGCCTTGCTTTCGCCACGGGCGGCCAGGGTCACCGGGACGTCGATTGGAGCACCGTCGCGCTCGATGCGCAGCACAATTTTGGTATCAGGACGTACGCGAACCGAATCGACCACCTGCTGCCAATCGCTGACCGGCTGGCCATCGAGTGCCAGCAACCGATCGCCGGTTTTCAGGCCAGCAGCCTGGGCCGGGCCTTTCGGGTCGAGTTCTGCGAGTATCGGTGGCAACGCTGGCCGCCATGGCCGAATCCCCAGGGATCGGATCGGATCGGGCTCGTCGGCACCTTTGAGCCAGTTATCCAATGCCAGTTCGCGAGGTGAATCCACCGTGGAGCCCTGCTCGCGCACCATCAATTGCAACGAACCGCTCTCACCCAGGCGCCGCACCAGTTGCAGATTGACAGCAGCCCAGCCCGACGTCGGCTCGCCGTCGATAGCGACGATTTCCTGCCCGGCACCCAACCCGGCGCGGGCGGCAACGCTGCCAGCCTCCACCGCACCGATGACCGGACGCACTTGTTCGCTGCCCAGCATGGCCAGGGCCCAGAAAAACACCATGGCCAGCAGGAAGTTGGCAATCGGCCCCGCCGCGACGATGGCAATGCGCTGACGGACGGTCTTGCGATTGAAGGATTGGTCGAGCTGATCAGCAGGCACTTCGCCTTCACGCTCGTCGAGCATTTTCACGTAGCCGCCCAGCGGGATGGCCGCCACGACGAACTCGGTGCCTTTCTTGTCGTGCCAGCGCAGCAAGGGCATGCCGAAGCCCACGGAAAAACGCAGGACCTTGACGCCACAGCGACGTGCGACCCAGAAATGACCGAATTCGTGAAATGTGACCAACACCCCCAAGGCAACCAGGGTGCCGACAATCATATAGAGCGCGCTCATCTGTTTTCTCCGCAATCCTGTCCAGGGTAGCCCTGGCTAACGTATCGCAGCTTCAACGCCCGTGGCGCTGCAGCCATTGGCCCGCCAACTCACGAGCCCTGGCATCCGCCGTAAACACTGTATCGAGGTCATCGACCGAAACCACGGCCTCGAGATTCAAGACTTCCTCGATGATACTCGCGATCTCGAGGTAACGGACACGTCCATCGAGAAACGCTGCAACCGCCACTTCATTGGCGGCGTTAAGCATGGCCGGGGCACTGTCGCCCGCCTCGGCCGCCTGGCGCGCCAGGCGCAGGCAAGGGAAACGCTGCTCATCGGGAGCCTGGAAATCCAGGCGGGCGATGGCGAACAGGTCCAGCGGCGCAACGCCCGAATCGATGCGCTCTGGCCAGGCCAGGGCATTGGCGATCGGGGTGCGCATATCCGGGTTGCCCAACTGGGCCAGTACCGAACCGTCGACGTAGTCCACCAGGGAGTGAATCACGCTCTGGGGATGAATCACCACCTCGACCTGGGACGGCTTGGCATCGAATAGCCAGCAGGCCTCGATCAGCTCCAGGCCTTTGTTCATCATGCTGGCCGAATCCACGGAAATCTTGCGCCCCATGGACCAATTCGGGTGCGCACAGGCCTGCTCGGGTGAAACATGCATCAATTCTTCCAGCGGCGTCTGCCGGAACGGACCACCGGAGGCTGTCAGCAAAATCCGCCGGACCCCCACCGCACCGAGGCCACGGGAAAAGTCCTGCGGCATGCACTGGAAAATCGCATTGTGCTCGCTGTCGATGGGCAGCAACACCGAACCGCTTTTGCGCACAGCCTGCATGAACAGTGCGCCGGACATCACCAGCGCCTCTTTGTTGGCCAGCAGGATCTTCTTGCCGGCCTCCACCGCCGCCAGCGTCGGACGCAAGCCCGCCGCACCGACGATTGCCGCCATCACGGCATCGACTTCAGGGTCTGAGGCCACTTGGCAGAGCCCTTCCTCCCCCACCAGCACGCGAGTGTGCAAACCGGCTGCGCGCAGATCGTCCTGCAACGCCCGCGCCACGCCGGCCTCAGGCACTACGGCAAACCGTGGCGTGTGGCGTATGCACAATGCCAGCAATTCACTCAAGCGCGTGAAGCCGCTGAGGGCGAACACCTGGTAACGCTCCGGATGCCGGCCGATGACGTCAAGCGTACTCAGGCCGATCGAACCGGTCGCGCCAAGGACGGTGATCTGCTGGGGGCGACTCACGATGCCGCCATCCACAACAGCACGGCAAAGATCGGGATCGCGGCGGTAAGACTGTCGATACGGTCCAGCACGCCACCGTGACCGGGCAACAGGTTACTGCTGTCCTTGATCCCGGATTGGCGCTTGAACATGCTTTCGGTCAGGTCGCCGACCACGGACACAAATACGATCAGGGCTGCACCAATGAGCCCCATCAGCAGTTGCGCCACCGTCCAGTCCCGCACGAAGCCGACCACGGTGGTGATCACCAGACTCAAGGCCAGGCCACCATAGACGCCCTCCCAACTCTTGCCGGGACTGACTTTCGGCGCCAGCTTGCGCTTGCCGAAGGCCTTGCCGGAGAAATAGGCGCCAACATCGGCCCCCCAGACCAGCACCATCACGGCCATGATCTGCCAGTTACCCAGCGGGCCTTGCTTGATCCAGATAAGCCCTTGCCAGGCCGGCAGCAGGATCAACAGGCCGATCACCAGCTTGGTCGCTGCGTTGGCCCAATGATGGGTCGTGCGCGGATAAGTCAGGACCAGGAAGGTCGCTGTCGCCCACCACAGCACCGCAGCGCCCAGCACCCAAGGCGCGAGGCCGGGCACCACGTACATGATGAACAGCATGGCCGCCACGGCCGCGGCGTAAGCCACGCGGGCCGACTGCGCAGGAAAACCCGCCAACCGCGCCCACTCCCACGCCCCCAAGGTCACGACCAGGCCGATGAACAGCGCAAAACTGGCGCCTTCGAGCAGGAAAAAACCACCCAGGGCAATGGGCAACAGGATCAGGGCAGTGATGATTCGTTGTTTGAGCATTAAACCCGGGCTCCAGCTTCGATCTGCTCGCTCGTTTTACCGAAGCGACGCTGACGGGAAGCGAAATCGGCCAGCGCGGTGCGCATGGCTTCGTGTTTGAAGTCCGGCCAGAACAGGTCGGAGAAGTACAGCTCGGCATAAGCCAGCTGCCAGAGCAGGAAGTTGCTGATGCGATGCTCGCCACCGGTACGGATGCACAGGTCCGGCAACGGCAGGTCGCCGGTCGCCAGGCAGGTCTGCAGCAGTTGCGGCGTGATGTCTTCCGGACGCAGGTGCCCAGCCTGGACTTCCCGCGCCAACCGCTGGGCAGCCTGGGCAATGTCCCACTGACCGCCATAGTTGGCGGCGATCTGCAGGACAAAGCGATCGGCACCTGCTGTCGCGGCCTCGGCTTCACGCATCGCAGCCTGCAACTCGGGATGGAAACGCGAACGATCGCCGATGATGCGCAAGCTGATCTTGTTGTCGTTGAGGCGTTTGGCCTCACGACGCAGGGCCTTGAGGAACAGGTCCATCAAGGCGCTGACTTCATCGGCCGGCCGCTGCCAGTTCTCGCTGGAGAAGGCGAACAGGGTCAGCACCTCGACCCCTGCCTCGGCGCACACCTCGATGACCGCACGAACCGCATCGACCCCCGCCTTGTGCCCGGCAACGCCAGGCATAAAGCGCTTCTTGGCCCAGCGGTTGTTGCCGTCCATGATGATCGCCACGTGGCGCGGCACCGCGAACGGCACGGCCTGCTTGGTCTTTTCCATGAAAACGAGACCCTTATACGGCCATCAGGTCTTTTTCTTTCTGCGCCAAATCCGCGTCGATCTTAGCCACGTATTTCTTGGTCAGGTCGTCAATCTCACCTGTGGCGCGGCGCTCTTCGTCTTCGCTGATTTCCTTTTCCTTGACCAGGTCCTTGAGCTGGCTGTTGGCATCGCGACGGATGTTGCGTACGGCAACACGGGCATCTTCAGCCACATCACGTGCCTGCTTGGTGAAGCCCCTGCGGGTTTCCTCGGTCAGGGCCGGCATGGAGATCAGCAGCAGTTCACCCAGGTTGGTCGGGTTCAGGTTCAGGCCGGCACTGCCAATGGCCTTGTCGACCGCGCCCAGCATATTGCGTTCAAAGGCTACGACCTGCAGGGTACGAGCGTCCTTGACGGTGATGTTGGCCACCTGCTTGATCGGGGTGTCAGCGCCGTAGTACGGCACCATCACGCCCTCAAGGATGCTCGGGTGTGCCTGGCCGGTGCGGATGCGACCGAAGTTGTGCGCCAGGGACTCCAGGGATTTCTGCATGCGCTGTTCAGCGTCTTTCTTGATTTCGTTGATCATTGTTGAACTTCCTCGATCAGTGTTCCTTCGGCGCCACCATGGACGATATTCAGCAGGGCACCGGGCTTGTTCATGTTAAAGACGCGCAACGGCATCTTGTGGTCGCGGCACAGGCAGATAGCCGTCAGATCCATTACACCCAGCTTGCGATCCAGCACTTCATCGTAGGTCAGATGATCGAACTTCTCGGCATGCGGGTCCTTGAACGGGTCAGCGGTATAGACGCCATCGACCTTGGTTGCCTTGAGCACGACATCGGCATCGATCTCGATCGCTCGCAGGCAGGCGGCCGAATCCGTGGTGAAGAACGGATTACCGGTACCGGCGGCAAAAATCACCACTTCCTTGGAGTTGAGGTGGCGCATGGCTTTGCGGCGGTCGTAGTGATCGGTCACGCCAACCATGGAAATGGCCGACATCACGATGGCCGAGATATTGGCACGCTCCAGCGCGTCACGCATAGCCAGGGCGTTCATCACAGTGGCCAGCATGCCCATGTGGTCGCCTGTGACCCGATCCATGCCGGCCGCGCTCAGCGCTGCGCCGCGGAACAGGTTGCCGCCGCCGATGACTAGGCCGACCTGCACGCCGATCCCGACTAACTGGCCAACTTCCAGGGCCATGCGATCCAGCACTTTCGGATCGATCCCGAACTCTTCCGAGCCCATCAGGGCCTCGCCGCTAAGCTTGAGTAGAATGCGTTTATAGCGAGCCTGATAACCACTGCCCTGCTGAGCCATTGCGAATCTCTCCTGCGGCGTATTTTCGAAAATTTTTGCAGGCTGTTTGCAGCCTGCATCTACTCTAGGCTTTGAACGAAAAGTGCCTGCGCGCCTTTTCGTTCAAAGCCTGGTTTGACGCTGACACAGCGCCATCGGAACACGGCTTTGTAAGCCAGTTCCGACAGGAAACCAATAAAAATCGGCATCCCCATCCAAAAAGAGGCTGCGCGCGTTAAGCGGGCAGCCTCTTCAGGGCGACAGTTGTAAGAACCGTCTTATTGCTTGGCAGCAGCCAATTGGGCAGCAACTTCTTCAGCGAAGTTGTCGACCGGCTTCTCGATGCCTTCGCCTACCTTGAAGTAGGTGAAAGAAACGATTTCAGCACCGGCTTTCTTCGCCAGGTCGCCGACCTTGATTTCCGGGTTCTTGACGAAAGCCTGCTCAACCAGGCTGGCTTCGGCCAGGAACTTGGAGATACGACCGCTGACCATTTTTTCTGCGATTTCAGCAGGCTTGCCTTTGAGCTTCTCTTCGTTCAGCTGCAGGAAGACGCTCTTCTCGCGCTCGATCGCTTCAGCCGAAACGTCCGAAGGCAGCAGGAACTCAGGGTTGGTCGCTGCAACGTGCATGGCGATGTCTTTTGCCAGCTCGGTATCGCCGCCCTTGAGGACAACCGCAACACCGATCTTGTTGCCGTGCAGGTAGGTACCGACCACGTCACCTTCAATGCGAACCAGACGACGGATGTTGACGTTCTCGCCGGTCTTGCCAACCAGGACCAGGCGCGCTTCTTCCTGAGACTCGATCAGCGGAGCTGCATCGGTCAGTTTGTCAGCGAAGGCTTTTTCAACGCTGGCAGCGACGAATGCCTTGAAGTCATCCTGCAAAGCCAGGAAGTCGGTCTGGGAGTTGACTTCCAGCAGCACGGCTGCCTTGCCGTCGTCCTTGATGGCGATGGCGCCTTCAGCGGCAACGTTGCCCGCTTTCTTGGCAGCCTTGATGGCGCCCGAAGCACGCATGTCATCAATGGCTTTCTCGATGTCGCCGCCAGCCTTGGTCAAGGCCTTCTTGCAGTCCATCATGCCTTCGCCGGTACGCTCGCGCAGTTCTTTGACCAACGCTGCAGTAATCTCTGCCATTTCAAAATCCTCTTGGATAGGTTTTCAACCATTCCACCCGATCGAACGGGCGATCAATTCTTCCTGGAAAACCACTGCTTATAGGCCGCGGCAGGTTACAAACAGGTCACTGCGCTGGCGGCAAATGGTTTTCGAGGTGGCAAAAAGGGGGCCAAGCCCCCTTTTTGCTTACTGAGTCAACGCCAGGGGCGTCGATTACTCAGCGGCTGCTGCCGGAGCTTCTTCAGCGAAGACTTCGGTGCCGCCGTTCACGTTGTTGCGACCACGGATAACAGCGTCTGCCATCGAACCCATGTACAGCTGGATGGCGCGGATGGCGTCATCGTTGCCTGGGATGATGTAGTCAACGCCTTCCGGGCTGCTGTTGGTATCGACAACGCCGATGACCGGGATACCCAGCTTGTTGGCTTCGGTGATCGCGATGCGCTCGTGGTCAACGTCGATCACGAACAGTGCGTCAGGCAGACCGCCCATGTCCTTGATACCGCCCAGGGAGCGGTCCAGCTTCTCAAGATCGCGAGTGCGCATCAGCGCTTCTTTCTTGGTCAGCTTGGCGAAAGTACCGTCTTCGGACTGGACTTCAAGGTCACGCAGACGCTTGATGGAAGCGCGAATGGTCTTGAAGTTGGTCAGCATGCCGCCCAACCAGCGGTGATCGACGTACGGCGAACCGCAACGTGCTGCTTCTTCAGCAACGATCTTGCCAGCGGAACGCTTGGTGCCGACGAACAGAATCTTGTTTTTGCCCTGGGCCAGGCGCTCTACGAAGGTCAGTGCTTCGTTGAACATCGGCAGGGTTTTTTCAAGGTTGATGATGTGGATCTTGTTACGCGCGCCGAAAATGTATTTACCCATTTTCGGGTTCCAGTAACGGGTCTGGTGACCGAAGTGCACACCGGCCTTCAGCATATCGCGCATGTTGACTTGGGACATGATAGTTCCTTGATAAGTCGGGTTTGGCCTCCACGTATCCCAATGACCAACCAGCGGCTTATATAAGCCGAGGCACCCAGGTCATCGTGTCGACACGTGTGTGGATTTAAGCTTACGGGGTCATCCCCGGAAAGCGGCGCATTTTATACCACAGCAAGGGCGAAAACGGAACACGGATTCTGAAATCCTGGTGAAGCCCCCCTCCCACAGCCCTTTCATGGGCAATGAATGCACACCCTTATAGAGAGAAGCGATGCATGTGGACGCGGATTTGCGCTGATCGTCTGTTAGAATCGCCTCTTTCAGGGCCACGTGAATCATCATCCGCCGCCCATTTCGCTTTGAACAGCGCCGTCGGGCGCAGAGAGAGCCTGTATGACCGTTACCCTCAAGACCCCCGAGGACATCGCCAAAATGCGTGTCGCCGGCAAACTTGCCGCCGAAGTGCTGGAGATGATCGCCGACTACGTCAAGCCTGGCGTGACCACCGAAGAGCTGGACCGCATCTGCCACGACTATATCGTCAACGAGCAGAAGGCCATCCCTGCCCCGCTCAACTACAAAGGTTTCCCGAAGTCGATCTGCACCTCGATCAACCACGTGGTCTGCCACGGCATCCCCAACGAAAAACCGTTGAAGGATGGCGATACCCTGAACATCGACGTCACCGTCATCAAGGACGGTTACCACGGCGACACCAGCCGCATGTTCCATGTCGGCAACGTGCCGGAGTGGGCCGAGCGCCTGTCGAAAGTCACCCAGGAATGCATGTACATGGCCATCGAACTGGTGAAACCGGGCTGCCGCCTGGGTGACATCGGCGAAGTGATCCAGAAGCACGCACAGAAGAACGGCTTTTCGGTGGTGCGTGAGTTCTGCGGCCACGGTATCGGCAAGGTGTTCCACGAAGAGCCACAAATCCTGCACTACGGCCGTGCCGGCACCGGCATGGAGCTGCAAGCGGGCATGACCTTCACCATCGAGCCGATGATCAACCAGGGCCGCGCCGACACCAAGGTGCTGGGCGACGGCTGGACCGCCATCACCAAGGACCGCAAGCTGTCGGCCCAGTGGGAGCACACCTTGCTGGTCACCGAGACCGGCTACGAGATCTTCACCCTGCGCAGCGATGACACCATCCCGCGCGTTTCCGCCTGATCCGAACCCAGCCTATAGCTATAGATAGAAAGGAAAGCCATTCAATGCCGCAGGTGGACCCCGAACTCTTCGACCGCGGCCAGTTCCAGGCTGAACTGGCCCTGAAGGCAAGCCCCATCTCGGCGTTCAAGAAGGCGATCCGCCAGGCCCACGAAGTGCTCGACCAGCGCTTTCGCAATGGCCGGGACATTCGTCGGCTGATCGAGGACCGCGCCTGGTTCGTCGATAACATCCTGCAAAAGGCCTGGGAGCAGTTCGACTGGAGCGAAGACGCCGACATCGCCCTGGTGGCGGTCGGCGGCTATGGGCGCGGTGAGCTGCACCCCTACTCCGACATCGATCTGCTGATCCTGCTGGACAGCGCCGATCATGAGGTTTTCCGCGACTCCATCGAGCGGTTCCTGACGCTGCTGTGGGACATCGGCCTGGAAGTCGGCCAGAGCGTGCGCTCGGTGCAGGAATGTGCCGACGAAGCCCGCGCCGACCTGACGGTGATCACCAACCTGATGGAAAGCCGCACCGTCGCCGGCCCCGAACGCCTGCGCCAGCGCATGCTCGATGTCACCAGCACGGAGCACATGTGGCCGAGCAAGGACTTCTTCCTGGCCAAGCACGCCGAGCAGAAGGCCCGTCACCACAAGTACAACGACACCGAGTACAACCTGGAGCCCAACGTCAAGGGCTCGCCCGGCGGGCTGCGGGACATCCAGACGATCCTCTGGGTTGCTCGCCGCCAGTACGGCACGCTGAACCTGCGGGCCCTGGCTGGCGAAGGGTTCCTGGTGGAAAGCGAAAACGCCTTGCTGGCCTCGTCCCAGGAATTCCTGTGGAAGGTTCGCTACGCCCTGCACATGCTGGCCGGGCGTGCCGAAGACCGCCTGCTGTTCGATCACCAGCGCTCCATCGCCGGCCTGCTGGGTTTCGAGGGCCAGGACGCCAAGCAGTCCATCGAAAACTTCATGCAGCAGTATTACCGGGTGGTGATGAGCATCGCCCAGCTCAGCGAACTGATCATCCAGCACTTCGAGGAGGTCATCCTCGCCCCAGAAGACGAAGAGCCGCCGCAGCCGATCAACTCACGTTTCCAACTGCACGACGGTTACATCGAAGCTCGCAACGCCAATGTGTTCCGCCGCACGCCGTTCGCCATGCTGGAAATCTTCGTGCTCATGGCCCAGCAGCCGGAAATCAAGGGCGTGCGCGCCGATACCATTCGCCTGCTGCGGGAAAACCGTCATCTGATCGACGAGGATTTCCGCCACGACATCCGCAACACCAGCCTGTTCATCGAGCTGTTCAAGTGCAAGATCGGCGTGCACCGCAACCTGCGGCGCATGAACCGCTACGGGATCCTCGGGCGTTATCTGCCGGAGTTCGGCTTCATCGTCGGACAGATGCAGCACGACCTGTTCCATATCTACACGGTCGATGCCCACACCCTGAACCTGATCAAACACCTGCGTAAACTCCAGTACACCCAGGTCTCGGAGAAATTCCCGCTGGCCAGCAAGCTCATGGGCAAACTGCCCAAGCCCGAGCTGATCTACATGGCGGGGCTGTACCACGACATCGGCAAGGGCCGCCAGGGCGATCACTCCGAGATCGGCGCGGTGGATGCCGAAGCGTTCTGCCAGCGCCATCAACTGCCGGTATGGGACAGCCGGCTGATCGTCTGGCTGGTGCAGAACCACCTGGTAATGTCGACCACCGCCCAGCGCAAGGATTTGTCCGACCCGCAGGTGATCCACGACTTCGCCCAGATCGTTGGCGATGAAACGCGCCTGGATTACCTCTACGTGCTGACCGTGGCCGACATCAACGCCACCAACCCGACCCTGTGGAACTCCTGGCGCGCCAGCCTGTTGCGCCAGTTGTACACCGAGACCAAACGGGCCTTGCGCCGTGGCCTGGAAAACCCGGTGGACCGCGAAGAACAGATCCGCCGGACCCAGAGCGCAGCCCTGGACATCCTGGTGCGCGGCGGTACCGACCCGGACGACGTCGAGCAACTCTGGTCACAACTGGGCGACGACTATTTCCTGCGCCATACCGCCGGCGACGTGGCCTGGCACAGCGACGCGATCCTCCAGCAACCGGCCGACGGCGGGCCGCTGGTGCTGATCAAGGAAACCACCCAACGCGAGTTCGAAGGCGGCACGCAGATTTTCATCTACGCCCCGGACCAGCACGACTTCTTCGCCGTGACCGTGGCGGCGATGGACCAGCTCAACCTCAACATCCATGATGCACGGATTATCACCTCCAGCAGCCAGTTCACCCTCGACACCTATATCGTGCTCGACACCGACGGCGATTCGATTGGCGATAACCCGGCACGGGTCAAGCAGATCCGCGACGGCCTCACCGAGGCCCTGCGCAACCCGGCGGACTACCCGACCATCATCCAGCGCCGGGTGCCACGCCAGCTCAAGCATTTCGCCTTTGCGCCCCAGGTGACGATCCACAACGATGCCCAGCGTCAGATCACAGTGCTGGAACTCAGCGCCCCGGATCGTCCCGGCCTGCTGGCGCGGATCGGGCATATCTTCCTGGAGTTCGACCTGTCGCTGCAGAACGCCAAGATCGCCACCCTCGGCGAACGGGTGGAAGACGTGTTCTTCATCACCGACGCCCATGGCCAACCGCTGTCCGATCCACAGCTGTGCAGCCGCCTGCAGGAAGCGATCGTGCGGCATTTGAGCGTCAACCAGGAACCCGATGCCCACCTGACACGCATCGGCATCTGAACGAACAAATTTCCCCCTGTGGGAGCGGGCTTGCTCGCGATAACGGCGGAACATCCAGCACAGATGTTTCCTGCCATACCGCTATCGCGAGCAGGCTCGCTCCCACATTGAACGAGGCCCCCGATGAACAACGCCCTGAACCAGCTGCAGCCCTATCCGTTCGAAAAGCTCCGCGCCTTGCTCGGCAGCGTCACGCCCAACCCCGACAAGCGCCCGATCGCGTTGTCCATCGGCGAGCCCAAGCACCGTTCGCCGAGCTTCGTGGCCGAGGCCCTGGCCAGCAATCTGGAAAAGATGGCCGTGTACCCGACCACCCTCGGTATCCCGGAATTGCGTGAAGCCATCACCGGCTGGTGCGAGCGCCGTTTCAACGTGCCGAACGGCTGGCTGGACCCGGCGCGCCATGTGCTGCCGGTCAACGGCACCCGTGAGGCCTTGTTCGCCTTCACCCAGACCGTGGTCAACCGTGGCGACGATGCCCTGGTGGTCAGCCCCAACCCGTTCTATCAGATCTACGAAGGCGCGGCGTTCCTGGCCGGGGCCAAGCCGCACTACCTGCCGTGCCTGGACGCGAATGGCTTCAACCCGGATTTCGACGCGGTTTCGCCGGACATCTGGAAACGCTGCCAGATCCTGTTCCTGTGCTCACCTGGCAACCCGACCGGCGCGCTGATTCCGGTGGATGTACTGAAGAAACTCATCGCCCTGGCTGACGAATATGACTTCGTCATCGCCGCGGACGAGTGCTACAGCGAACTGTACTTCGACGAGCAGACCCCGCCGCCAGGGCTGCTCAGCGCCTGCGTCGAACTGGGCCGCAAGGATTTCAAACGCTGCGTGGTGTTCCACAGCCTGTCCAAACGCTCCAACCTGCCCGGCCTGCGCTCCGGTTTCGTCGCTGGCGACGCGGACATCCTCAAGGGTTTCCTGCTGTACCGCACCTACCACGGCTGTGCGATGCCGGTTCAGACCCAACTGGCAAGCATCGCGGCGTGGAACGACGAAGTGCACGTGCGCGCCAACCGCGCGCTGTACCGGGAAAAGTTCGACGCTGTGCTGGAAATCCTCAGCCCGGTACTGGATGTACAGCGTCCCGATGGCAGCTTCTACTTGTGGCCGAATGTGGCGGGCGATGATGCAGCCTTCTGCCGTGACC
The DNA here is from genome assembly GCF_030687595.1 of Pseudomonas sp. FP2300. NCBI lineage: Bacteria > Pseudomonadati > Pseudomonadota > Gammaproteobacteria > Pseudomonadales > Pseudomonadaceae > Pseudomonas > Pseudomonas sp. FP2300. The sequence continues at coordinate 1,308,340 of NZ_CP117440.1, read as the reverse complement.
TGTTCGAACAGGAACACGTGACCGTGGTGCCGGGCTCGTACCTGTCTCGCGATGTGGATGGCGTCAACCCAGGCGCAGGGCGTGTGCGCATGGCCCTGGTCGCGCCGCTGGCCGAATGTGTGGAAGCGGCGGAGCGGATTCGCGCGTTCATTCAGCGTCGGGGTTAATGACTGTATCGGGGCTGTTGTGGCGAGGGGATTTATCCCCGCTGGGCTGCGAAGCGGCCCCCAAGCCAGCCAACTCGGTGTGCCAGGAAGATTGAGTTCACTGCTTTAGGGCTGCTGCGCAGCCCAGCGGGGATAAATCCCCTCGCCACAGGTCCAGTGCTTCACAGGTATTTTTGTGTTTGCCTTTCGATTTATCGCGAGCAAGCTTTGCTCCCACAGTGGACTTGTGTGGCTCTCACAACCTGTGATCGATACCGGATCCTGTGGGAGCAAAGCTTGCTCGCGATGAGGCCGGCATTTATTGCATCAAGTCCGAAGCTCTACCCGATCCAAAGCCTTGGGCAGCGACACCCAGAGGCTAGAGCCCTCGCTTCCGACGGACAACCTTAAAAACTTGTCGGAAACTTCGGCGCGTCTGACAGACCACGGTCTGTCTGCTCAGACAAGAAAAGACATAAAACGTACCGCGAACGCCAAGCCGTTGATTTCGCTTACTTTGTACACCGAAAGATCTCATTCAACCCTGTTGCGAGGGTTCAAGCTGGCTTGAATTCGCTATCCCCTGTAGCCATAATCCTCCCCGTCACCAGCGAAAGCTGGCAGGAGTCTGGGTCCCTCTCGAGGTTGACCCAGCGGCGCAGAAAGGGCGAAGCAAGCTCAACTGCGTGTCGATTGAAGCCGCCTTCGGGCGGCTTTGCTTTTTATGAGGATAAGGAATGCCTCTCTATTACCATTCCAAGCAAGGCGATGTTCTTCTTTGCGACTTCACGCGGGGCTTTGTTGCACCTGAAATGCTGAAGATCCGCAAGGTGGTAATGATCTCCCCTACCGCCACACACAGTCGCAAGCTCTGTACCGTAGTGCCGATTTCCTCCACAACTCCACAAACTCAGCAGGACTGGCACCACCTGCTCCGCACCAACCCCCTCCAGTCCGATGGCTACAAAGAGCTTTGGGTGAAGTGCGACATGATTTATACCGTGAGTTTTGAACGTCTGGACAAGCTGCACAGAAAGACTCGATCCAAGGGCCGAGAGTACTTCGTTCCTCGCCTGGGCTCTGAAGACATGCAAGGCGTGATCGCCGGTGTGAAGGCCTACCTTCCGCTCTAACCCCAACCGTTATTTACCCAACCCCAAATTCGCCTCCGCCAGATCCAACTCCCCCAGCACCTCACGCAACACGTCATCCCCAATCTGGTGATGACGGCTGAGGCGATACAGCTCCAGCCGCTGCGCCCGAAAAGCCTTCAAGCGCAGCCGGCGTTCCAGCAGGTCCATCTCGAACGCCAACGCCTGGGCTTCGGCGGAGTCGTTGAACACCTCCAACTGATGGCGATATTCAGACATCAACCGCGCCTTGACCTCGGTCGCCAACGCCGCCTGGGCCGCATCCGGCGTACTGGTCGCTTCGGTCGGCTCCTCCACTTCCAGCGCATGGATCGCCGCTTCAGCGGTTTTGCGCCAAGCCTCGCGAACTTCGTTGCGACGCTTGTCGTCGGGGCTCTTCTCGATACCCCGCAGCAGCAGTGGCAGGGCGATGCAGGCCGCAATCAGCGACAGCAGAATCACCCCGGCGGCAATGAAGATCAGCAAGTCCCGCTCGGGAAATGCCTCCCCCGCCCCCAGCAACAACGGCACCGACAACACACCTGCCAACGTCACCGCCCCGCGCACACCGCCGAAGGTCAGCAACCAGCAGGAACGCGCCGTCGGCACCAGGGTCAACTCGCCCTTGCCGCGCCAGCGGCGCAACAGCCCGGACACGCGCCAGATGCTTTGCACCCAGACAAACCGCAGCACCAACAACACCAGGAAAATCGCCACCACGTCCAGGCAGCGATAGAACAACGTAGGCCACAACGTCGGCTCATGGCTGGTCACGGCCTTGATGATGTCCGGCAATTGCAAGCCCAGCAGCAGGAAGATCAAGCCGTTGAAGGCGAATTCCAACAGCGACCAGACACTGCGATTGAGCAATCGCGTGCCGGTCTGGCGCGGCAGCAGGTCGAGCCAGCTCTGCATCATGCCTGCCGCCACCGCCGAGAGAATCCCCGAGGCGCCCAAGCGTTCAGCCAGCACATAGGCTGCGAATGGCAGTAGCAACATGAACACCACGTGGGTGGCCGGATCGTCCCAGCCCCGGGCAATCATCCAGGCCCGCAAGCGGCCCACCAGCCAACTCAACACCACGCCCACCAACAGGCCACCGACCGCCACCAGGACAAAGGCCAGGCTCGCCCCCGCCAGGGAAAACACGCCAGTGATCGCCGCCGCCAGGGCGAACTTGAAGGTCACCAGGCCCGACGCATCGTTCATCAACGCTTCGCCCTGGAGCATGTGCATCAATGGCGCGGGCAAGCGGTCCCGGGCAATCGCCGAGACCGCCACGGCGTCGGTCGGTGACAGGACAGCCGCCAGGGCGAAGGTCACCGGCAACGGGATACCGGGCAGCAGCCAATGAATGAAATACCCCGCCCCAACTACCGTAAACAGCACCAACCCTACCGCCAGCGTCAGGATCGGCCCGCGCAGGCGCCAGAATTCGCGCTTGGGCATGCGCCAACCATCGGAGAACAGCAGTGGCGGCAGGAACAGAAACAGAAACAACTCGGGATCAAGCGCCACATGCAGCCCCAGCGAGGGCCAGGCCAGCACGGCGCCGGCGCCGATCTGCACCAGGGGCAACGGCAGCGGAATCAACCGTCCGATCAGGCGCGACACGCCCACCAGCATCAACAGGATCAGGACGGTATAGGCGCTTTGCATAACGGACTTCCAATGACAGCCATACACATCTGCGGCAACAGCTGGCCGGTGAAGTGCCATATTAACTGCCAAGGTGAACCGCTGCCGTTGCACATTGGTCGCACCTGAGCGGCGTCAGTGCGCAGTCGCCCCTTGGTCGCTCCCAACCTCCACGCGGCAGGAGCGACCGGCGACTATCCGAAGCTAAACAGCTCGCTCAGCGGCATTGAGGGTCGGGCGGCCCGAGACAACATCGACGCCGTCACCCTCATTGTCGCTGTCTTCCCCGATCTGTTCGGCCGCCGACATTTCGACCAAGGGCAACATTCCCTGCAGCTCATCCGGATGAGCGGGACCGGCAGATAGCCTGTCCAACGCGGCGGAGGCCTCGTCCGCCAACGGCTGGGTCATCACTCCCGTCGTCACCCAGGCGGCGAGCACCGGGGCCATCGTGGCCGTAACCGTCGCCTTGCCAGCCGCCGCAACACCCGCAGGCGAAATCCCGGCGTTCCTGGCTGCATTGACAGCGGCGGTCTGGGCCATGCCGATCGCAGTAATCCCGCCGGCCAACGCTCCAAGACCACTGGTCAAGCCGGTCGGCGTAACCAGGGCTTGCAGCGATTTGCTGCCATCGCGCATCGCGTCCAGCGGCAGGCTGCCGACCCGCTTCGCAATGCCCATCGCAGCACTTCCTACGCCATAATTCTTGAGGTCCTTGTAACGCTGGTGCCAGTCTTGACGCCCCAACAGGTATTGCGGGCCAATCCGGTGTTTCGATTTATCGATGGAATGTTGCAGGTCATAGGCGGCCATGCCTGAAAGCGGAGAACCGACGGCAGCTATCACAGAGTCCACCCTGCTGCCCGTTTGCGCATCGACGAGATGCGTCACGACGGGTTGGACGACCGTGCGCAACGCGTTTCGCGCGCTGAAGGTCTGGAAAGTCAGGCTGCCTTCGATAGCCCGGGTCGTCAGGCTCGGCTTCGCCGCCTGGGCGGATTCCCGCATGACCGGTTCCAGATCGGCATCTTCGGCCACCAGCCACTGGGTGTCGCTGGTGGCGCGCTGGATCAGGCCATTGCCGACCGTGTCGGCGGCGCTGCTGACCAGGCCGGCAATCGCCGACAGCGCCAACGGCGCGGTAATCGAGCCATTGCCGGTCACCGCCGGGACGAAGTCCAGCGCAATGGACGCCACGCCGAAGGGAACCGAACGAACGAATCCAACAGTGTCATGGGCCGCGCGATCCAGCCGAGAGCCTTTGGTCAGTACGGCATCGACGCTTTCCGCGGTTTCCCCGTCATTGGCCAAGGTGCGCGAACGATCGTCGATCAGTGCTTCGAAGGCCTCGCGATTGGCACCGTTTATATGCGGCTCGAATACCCGGATGAGCTGGGCCTTGATTGCACCAGTGCGATTTGCCAGGTCCTGTTCAGCCGTGACAGGACCGATCGGGACGGCTGCGGCGGTCCCGGTGGTCGATGTCGTTGAATGGAGCGGGGGGGTCAGGGAAATAGGATCCATGGGCTGCTCTCTCGTGCGCAAAAGTGTTGGGTTTACCTGTGCTGTGTGGTCGCCTCTTTTCTATCGGTTCCGCCTTGTCCGATCCGTCGCGACAGTCAAGGCACTGAAAGGAACGACGTGGCATAATCGTCCGCTGATTTTCAGGACGATACCGGGAACGTTTTGGAGGAGCATTCATGCCCAGGGAAAACAAGCATTTACAGCTTTTCGGCATCAAAGCCTGCGATACGATGAAAAAAGCGCGTACCTGGCTCGATGAGCACGCGGTGCGCTATGACTTTCACGATTACAAAACTGCCGGCATCGACCGTGAGCACCTGACCCAATGGTGCAACGAACATGGCTGGCAAGTGGTGTTGAACCGTGCCGGTACGACCTTTCGCAAACTCGACGACGAACGCAAAGCCGATCTCGACCAGACGAAAGCCATCGAACTGATGCTCGCCCAACCCTCGATGATCAAGCGCCCGGTGCTCGATCTCGGTGACCGAACCCTGATTGGCTTCAAGCCAGATATTTATGCGGCAGAGATCAAGTAAACCTGCCCAGTCCATTCTGTAGAGGTAATTTCATGTCCACTACCCTGTTCAGCCTGGCCTTCGGTGTCGGCACTCAAAACCGTCAAGGCGCCTGGCTGGAAGTGTTCTACGCACAGCCGCTGCTCAACCCGTCGGCTGACATCGTCAAAGCCATCGCGCCGATCCTTGGCTACAGCGAAGGCAACCAGGCCATCACCTTCACCACCGCCCAGGCCTCGCAACTGGCTGAAGCGCTCAAGGGTGTCGATGCCGCGCAAGCCGCGCTGCTGACCCGCCTGGCCGAAAGCCACAAACCGCTGGTCGCCACGCTGCTGGCCGAAGATGCCCAACTGAGCTCCACGCCTGAGGCTTACCTCAAGCTGCACCTGCTGTCCCATCGCCTGGTCAAGCCCCATGGCCTGAACCTGGCCGGCATCTTCCCGCTGCTGCCGAACGTGGCCTGGACCAGCCAGGGCGCGATCGACCTGAGCGAACTGGCCGAGCACCAGCTCGAAGCCCGCCTGCGTGGCGAGTTGCTGGAAGTGTTCTCGGTGGACAAGTTCCCGAAAATGACCGACTACGTGGTGCCGGCTGGCGTACGGATCGCCGATGCCGCGCGGATCCGCCTGGGCGCCTACGTGGGCGAAGGCACCACCGTGATGCACGAAGGTTTCGTCAACTTCAACGCTGGCACCGAAGGCCCGGGCATGATCGAAGGCCGCGTGTCGGCTGGCGTGTTCGTCGGCAAGGGTTCGGACCTGGGCGGCGGTTGCTCGACCATGGGCACCCTGTCGGGCGGCGGCAACATCGTGATCAAGGTTGGCGAAGGCTGCCTGATCGGCGCCAACGCCGGCATCGGCATCCCCCTGGGCGACCGCAACACCGTGGAGTCGGGCCTGTACGTGACCGCCGGCACCAAAGTCGCCCTGCTGGACGAAAACAACCAACTGGTGAAAGTGGTCAAGGCCCGCGACCTGGCCGGCCAGCCCGACCTGTTGTTCCGCCGCAACTCGGAAACCGGCGCGGTGGAATGCAAGACGCACAAATCGGCCATCGAGCTGAACGAAGCACTGCACGCCCACAACTAAGCCGCTTCACACCCTCACCTGTGGGAGCAACCTTGCTCCCACAGGGTCCGGCGTAACTCCAGCAGGGCCCGAAAGCATGTTGATCCAATCCCCCTGGCGTGCCGATTTCCCGGCCATCGCCGCCCTGCAACGGCAAGGCCAGACCTACCTGGACAGCGCCGCCACCACGCAAAAACCCCAAGCCCTGCTCGATGCCCTGACGCATTACTACGCCAATGGCGCCGCCAATGTGCACCGTGCACAACACCTACCGGGCGCCCACGCCACCCAGGCGTTCGAGGACAGCCGCCTCAAGGTGGCGCAATGGCTCAACGCCGGGGATTGCGGGCAGATCGTCTTCACCCATGGCGCCACTTCTGCGCTGAACCTGCTGACCTATGGCCTGGAGCATCTATTCAACCCTGGCGATGAAATCGTCATCAGCGCCCTGGAACACCACGCCAACCTGTTGCCGTGGCAGCAACTGGCCGAGCGCCGTTCGTTGACGCTGGTGGTGTTGCCGCTAGACGCTGACGGGGTGATCGATCCTGGCGCCGCCGCCGAACTGATCGGCCCGCGTACCCGCTTGCTGGCGGTGAGCCAGTTGTCCAATGTGCTGGGAGCCTGGCAGCCAGTGCCTACGCTGCTGGCGCTGGCCAAGGCCCAGGGCGCACTGACAGTGATCGACGGCGCCCAAGGCGTGGTCCATGGCCGCCACGACGTTCAGGCACTGGGCTGCGACTTTTATGTGTTTTCCAGCCACAAACTCTACGGCCCCGACGGGCTGGGCGTGCTGTTTGGTCGTACCGAGGCCCTTGGCAACCTGCGCCATTGGCAGTTCGGTGGCGAAATGGTGCAACAGGCCGATTACCACAACGCCACGTTCCGCCCGGCGCCGCTGGGCTTCGAGGCCGGCACGCCGCCGATTGCCAGCGTGATCGGGTTGGGCGCGACCCTGGACTACCTGTCCACTCTTGATCCGCAAGCGGTCATTGACCATGAGGCGGCGCTGCATGACTACCTGCTCCATGGTTTGTTGGCTCGCAACGGCGTGCGCCTGGTAGGCAACCCACGGCTGGCCCTGGCCAGCTTCGTGGTTGAAGGCGTGCACAACGCCGACCTGGCCCATCTGCTGACCGAACAAGGCATCGCCGTGCGCGCCGGGCATCACTGCGCCATGCCGCTGTTCAAGCATTTGAAGCTGTCCGGGGCGATTCGGGTGTCACTGGCGCTGTACAACGACTCCGCCGATATCGAACGCTTCTTCGAAGCGCTGGATCAGGCCTTGGAGATGCTTCGATGAATCTACCCGCCGATGCCGCCGCAGCGTTGCAGATTTTCCAGGACGCCTCGGGCTGGGAACAACGCGCCCGGCTGCTGATGCAATGGGGCGAGCGCCTGCCGCCCCTGAGCGACGCAGACAAATGCGACGCCAACCTCGTTCATGGCTGTGAGAGCCAGGTGTGGTTGGTGGGCCAGTTGCACGACGGACATTGGCAGTTTGCCGCCAGCAGCGATGCGCGGTTGATTCGTGGGCTGGTGGCGTTGCTGCTGGCGCGGGTCAATGGATTGTCCGCTGACGAGTTGCAGCAGGTGGATTTGCCGGATTGGTTCAATCAGCTGGGATTGTCGCGACAGTTGTCGCCGTCGCGTAGCAATGGCTTGAATGCGGTGTTAAAGCGGATGCGCGAATTGACACAATAACCGTGGCGAGGGAGCTTGCTCCCGCTGGACTGCGCAGCAGTCCCAAAAGCAGTCAACTCAATCTGTCTGACATACCGCGTTGCCCGGTTTCAGGGCCGCTTCGCGACCCAGCGGGAGCAAGCTCCCTCGCCACAAAGGCCGTTACTGCCCGCCCTTGAGCCGATCCGCCGGCCGCCGCACACCCGCCACGATCTTATCCACAGCCTTGGTCGCCGCGACCATGCCGAACGTCGCCGTGACCATCATCACCGCGCCAAACCCACCGGCGCAGTCGAGCTTGACGCCGTCGCCGACAAAACTCTTCTGCAGGCAAATGCTGCCATCCGGTTTGGGGTAGCGCAGTTGTTCGGTGGAGAACACGCAGGGCACGCTGTAGTGGCGGGTCACGGTGCGGGAAAAACCATAGTCGCGGCGCAAGGTGGAACGCACTTTCGAGGCCAGGGGATCGTTGAACGTGCGGTTCAAGTCGCAGACCTGGATCAGCGTCGGATCGATCTGCCCACCCGCCCCGCCCGTGGTGATGATCTGGATCTTGCGGCGCTTGCACCAGGCGATCAGCGCAGCCTTGGCGTTGACGCTGTCGATGCAGTCGATAACACAGTCGATGTTCGGCGTGATGTATTCGGCCATGGTCTCGCGGGTGACGAAGTCCGCCACCGCGTGCACCGTGCAGTCGGGGTTGATCCCCCGCAGCCGCTCGGCCATCACGTCGACCTTGGTCTTGCCGACAGTGCTGTCCAGGGCGTGCAACTGGCGGTTGGCGTTGCTGACACAGACATCGTCCAGGTCGAACAGCGAAATCTCGCCCACGCCACAACGGGCAATGGCTTCCGCCGCCCAGGAACCGACCCCACCCACGCCGACGATCGCCACATGGGCCGCCCGCAGGCGCTCCAGGCCTTCGATGCCATACAAACGGGCGATACCGGCAAACCGTGGATCTTCTGTACTCATGACCATTACCCCAAAAACCGGCGCGCATTATAGGGCTTTGTCTCGGCAATTTAAGCAAAACCTCTGTGGGAGCGAGCCTGCTCGCGATGGCGGTGGATCAGTGGCAGTGATGTTGACTGACACACCGCCATCGCGAGCAGGCTCGCTCCCACAGGTTTTGTGCTCCAACTGACCAGCACCAGGGGCCCATGCCAGTCGTTTTGCTATAAGATAACCGCCATTTTGTGGGTGTCAGCCAGCCCCCACACAAGCCTTGCGTTCATACTAAATATTCCCGGAGTTTCCATGACGGCCCACGCCGACCTCTCGCCGACCCTGCAACTCGCCTGCGACCTGATCCGCCGTCCGTCCGTGACGCCGGTGGATGCTGATTGCCAGAAACTGATGATGCAGCGCCTGGGTAATGCGGGTTTTGCGCTCGAGCCGATGCGCATCGAGGACGTGGATAACTTCTGGGCCAGCCATGGCAAGCATGACGGTCCGGTGCTGTGCTTCGCCGGGCACACCGACGTGGTGCCGACCGGCCCGGTGCAGGCCTGGCAGCTCGACCCGTTCGACGCGGTCATTGATGAGCACGGCATGCTTTGTGGCCGTGGCGCAGCGGACATGAAGGGCAGTCTGGCGGCGATGGTGGTGGCGGCCGAACGGTTCGTCGCCGACTATCCGGACCACAAGGGCTCGGTCACCTTCCTGATCACCAGCGATGAAGAAGGCCCGGCCCACCACGGCACCAAGGCCGTGGTCGAACGTCTCAAGGCCCGTCAGGAGCGGCTGGACTGGTGCATCGTCGGCGAGCCATCGAGCACCACCTTGGTGGGCGATGTGGTCAAGAACGGCCGGCGCGGTTCCCTCGGCGCGAAGCTGACCGTGCGTGGCAAGCAAGGCCACGTGGCCTATCCACACCTGGCGAAGAACCCGATTCACCTGGCTGCCCCGGCGCTGGCTGAATTGGCCGCCGAGCATTGGGACCACGGCAACGACTTCTTCCCGCCGACCAGTTTCCAGATCTCCAACCTCAACGCTGGTACCGGCGCGACCAACGTGATCCCCGGTGACCTGGTGGCGGTGTTCAACTTCCGTTTTTCCACCGAGTCCACCGTCGAAGGCCTGCAACAGCGCGTCGCCGACATTCTCGACAAGCATCAGTTGGACTGGCACATCGACTGGGCGTTGTCGGGCCTGCCGTTCCTGACCGAACCAGGCGCTTTGCTGGATGCCGTGTCTTCGAGCATCAAGGATGTCACCGGTCGCGAGACGAAAGCCTCCACCAGCGGTGGCACCTCCGATGGTCGCTTCATCGCCACCATGGGCACGCAAGTGGTAGAGCTGGGGCCGGTCAACGCGACCATCCACCAGGTCAATGAACGAGTGCTGGCAGCCGATCTCGAGGTGCTGACCGAGATCTACTACAAGACGCTGATCAAGTTGCTCGCCTGATGCTTGCTTGCCCGATCTGCAGTGAGCCGCTGAACGCGGTGGACAACGGTGTGGTGTGCCCGGCCGGCCACCGCTTCGACCGTGCGCGGCAGGGTTACCTGAACCTGCTGCCGGTGCAGCACAAGAACAGCCGCGACCCCGGCGACAACCAGGCGATGGTCGAAGCCCGCCGCGATTTTCTCAACACAGGGCATTACGCCCCCGTCGCCCGGCGTCTGGCGGAACTGGCCGCCGAACGTGCGCCCGGACGCTGGCTGGACATCGGCTGTGGCGAGGGCTACTACACCGCGCAAATCGCTGAAGCGTTACCCAATGCCGATGGTTATGCCCTGGACATCTCCCGAGAGGCGGTCAAGCGTGCCTGCAAACGCAACCCACAACTGACCTGGTTGATCGCCAGCATGGCCCGCGTGCCCTTGGCGGACGGCTGCTGTCAGTTCCTGGCCAGCGTGTTCAGCCCGCTGGACTGGCAGGAAGCCAAGCGTTTACTCAGCCCCGGTGGCGGCCTGATGAAAGTCGGCCCCACCGCCGGCCATCTGATGGAATTGCGCGAACGCCTGTACGACGAAGTTCGCCAGTACACCGATGACAAGCACCTGGCCCTGGTGCCTTCGGGCATGGCGCTCGATCACAGCGAAACCCTCGAATTCAAGCTGACGCTCGACAGCGGCCAGGACCGCGCCAACCTGCTGGCCATGACGCCCCACGGCTGGCGTGCCAGTGCCGAACGCCGTGCCAGCGTGATCGAGCAGGCCGAGCCGTTCGAAGTCACGGTGTCGATGCGCTACGATTATTTCGTTCTTCAATAACCCTTTTGTTTCCGGGCCCGGGCAACCGTCCGGGGCCAGTTAAATCCGCGAATGGATTTTTCAAGACCGCAGTGAGGACATCCATGCGCCAACCCGATATCGAGATTTACCTCAAGGACGCCGACGTCGACCACAAGGCCATCGCCGCCTGGCTCGGCCAGGCCCTGGGCCCATGCAGCGAATGGGTACAGAAAGGCCAGACCTACAAGTGCAAGGCCGGCAGCATCCCGGTGACCTGGCTGCCCAAGGCCGTGGGCAAATGGAACAGCCTGTACCTGGAAAGCGACCAGACCCCGTGGGAAGACGACATCGCCTGCGCCCGCGCCGCCTTCGCCGCCCTGAATGTCGAAGTGCGCTGCGCGCCTGGGTCGTGGGTGGAAGAAGAAGGTGAAGAGTCGGCGGATCGCTGGATTCGCATCAGCGCCGATGGGGAAGAAGAGATTACCTGGAAGACGGCGTAACGCCCGTCTCAGCCTCAGCCTAGATCCAACTGTGGGAGCGAGCCTGCTCGCGATAGTGGTGTGACAGTCGATTAGGTATCGCCCGATACACCGCTATCGCGAGCAGGCTCGCTCCCACAGTGGTCTTCATGGTGACTGCAAGGGCGGGTTACAACCCCACCACATCCTCAGCCTGCAAGCCCTTCTGCCCTTCCACAACCGCGTACTCGACCTGCTGGCCTTCGGTCAGTGAACGGTGGCCTTCACCGCGGATGGCGCGGTAATGCACGAACACATCCGCGCCGCCTTCACGCTGGATGAAGCCGTAGCCCTTCGCGTCGTTGAACCACTTCACACTGCCGGTTTCCCGTGCTGCCATGATGCTCACTCCCATTTTTATTTTTTAAGTCGGCTTTTCGAAGGAAAGCCGTACGAACGTTAGCTGCCGTCCAGCCGTCCAAAGGTGGCCGTGGCAGTCACTGGCCGAGTATATGACACACGTAAAAACTCTCAACTGACTTTACTTCGGTGCTTTTTTGCCGATTTTCGATGAATCCGGCACACTAGCCAGCCCGAGCAGCCGCTCGGTTTTATCCACTCATGCAGAAGCCGTATGACCCGCTCCCCGTTCCGCCGTCTTGTGTTTGGCACCCTGCGCCGACTGTTGTACCTCTGGGTTCGCTCCGAGACCATCAACCAGTCGTCCTTCACCCTCAACCTCGACCGCAGTCGTCCGGTGTTCTACGTCCTGCAAGATCCTTCGCTCACCGACCTGGCGGTGCTCGACACCGAATGCACCAAGGCTGGCCTGCCCCGTCCGGTGCTGCCAGTCTCGGTGGGTAACCTGCTGGAACCGGCGGCGTTTTTCTACCTGACGCCAGCACCGGACTGGATCGGGCGCCAGGACAAGCGCGGCGCGCCACCGACCCTGACGCGGCTGGTCAATGCCCTGACCCACAACGCCGCCGAAGATGCACAGATCATCCCGGTCAGCGTGTTCTGGGGACAGTCGCCCGACAGCGAATCGAGCCCCTGGAAGCTGTTGTTCGCCGACAGCTGGGCCGTCACCGGGCGTCTGCGCCGCCTGTTGAGCATCATGATCCTGGGACGCAAGACCCGCGTGCAGTTCTCCGCGCCGATCCATCTGCGCGAACTGATCGAACACGACAAGGGCCACGAACGCACCGTGCGCATGGCCCAGCGGATCCTGCGGGTGCACTTCCGCAATTTGAAAGCAGCGGTCATCGGCCCGGACATTTCCCACCGCCGCAACCTGGTCAAGGGCCTGCTGAACCAGCCACTGGTCAAGCAGGCGATTGCCGAGGAAGCCGAGCGGGAAAAAATCTCCGCGGAAAAAGCCAAGGCCCAGGCCCTGCGCTACGGCAACGAGATCGCCTCGGACTACACCTACACCGCGATCCGGTTCCTGGAAGTGGTGCTGAGCTGGTTCTGGAACAAAATCTACGACGGCATCAAGGTCAACCACATCGAAGGCGTGCAGAACATCGCCCAGGGCCACGAAGTCATCTACGTGCCGTGCCACCGCAGTCACATCGACTACCTGCTGCTGTCGTATCTGCTGTTTCGCAACGGCCTGACCCCACCGCACATCGCCGCCGGCATCAACCTCAACATGCCGGTGATCGGCGGCCTGCTGCGCCGTGGCGGGGCGTTCTTCATGCGCCGCACCTTCAAGGGCAACCCGCTCTACACCGCCGTGTTCAACGAATACCTGCACACGCTGTTCACCAAAGGCTTCCCGGTGGAGTACTTCGTCGAGGGCGGTCGCTCGCGCACCGGGCGCATGCTGCAACCCAAGACCGGCATGCTCGCCATCACCTTGCGCAGCTTCCTGCGCTCATCGCGCATGCCCATCGTCTTCGTGCCGGTCTACATCGGTTATGAGCGCGTACTCGAAGGCCGTACCTACCTGGGCGAGTTGCGCGGGGCCAGCAAGAAAAAGGAATCGATCTTCGACATCTTCAAGGTCATCGGCGCCCTCAAGCAACGCTTCGGCCAGGTGGCGGTGAACTTCGGCGAACCGATCAAGCTGGCGGAATTCCTCGACGGCGAACAGCCGGATTGGCGCCAACAGGAACTGGGCCCGCAATTCAAACCGGCCTGGCTCAACGCGACCACCCACCGCCTCGGCGAGCGCGTGGCCCGACATCTGAACGAGGCCGCGGCCATCAACCCGGTCAACCTCGTCGCCCTGGCGCTGCTGTCAACCAGTCGCCTAGCCCTGGACGACCGCGCCATGGCCCGGGTGTTGGACCTGTACCTGGCGCTGCTGCGAAAAGTCCCGTACTCGCCCCACACCACCCTGCCCGAAGGCGATGGCCAGGCGCTGATCGAGCACGTGAAGGGCATGGACCTGCTGTCGGAACAGAGTGATGCCCTGGGCAAGATTCTGTACCTGGACGAGCAGAACGCGGTACTGATGACCTACTACCGCAACAACGTGCTGCACATCTTCGCCCTGCCGGCGTTGCTGGCGAGTTTCTTCCAGAGCAGCTCGCGCATGAGCCGCGAACAGATCCTGCGCTACACCCATGCGCTGTACCCGTACCTGCAATCGGAGTTGTTCATTCGCTGGTCGCTGGAAGAACTGGATGGCGTGGTCGACCAGTGGCTCGAAGCGTTCGTCGAACAGGGCCTGCTGCGTTTCGAAAATGACCTGTACCTGCGTCCGGCGCCGAGCTCGCGGCACTTCGTGCTGCTGACCCTGCTGTCCAAAAGCATCGCCCAGACCTTGCAGCGCTTCTACATGACCGTCTCGCTACTGCTCAACAGCGGCCAGAACACCATCAGCGCCGAAGAACTGGAGGACCTCTGCACCGTCATGGCCCAGCGCCTGTCGATCCTGCATGGCCTGAACGCGCCGGAGTTCTTCGACAAGAGCCTGTTCCGCCACTTCATCCAGACGATGCTGGACCTCGATGTGCTGCGCCGCGACGAAGCCGGCAAACTCAGCTACCACGAGCTGCTGGGCGAACTGGCCGAAGGCGCGGCCAAGCGGGTGCTGCCGGCGGAAATTCGCCTGTCGATCCGCCAGGTGGCGCTGCATCGCAGTGAAGATGCGGCGGAGGTCGCCGCCAGTCCTGGCGTTTGAAACTTTCCGATCACTCACCCAGAACCATGGAGCGGTTTCGGTGAGCTGATGGGGGCATCAAGGAACTTACTCCGACGCTGCGCAGCGGCTAAAGCGACGTCAAACGAAGAAAAGACCTACAGAGAACTTTGGAGCAGGCTTCTAGGATGAGGCCACGTCAATGTCGACGTACTGAAAAGGAATTCAGCATGAATATCATCACGTTAACCATGCAACTGCCCGAAGGCCATCAACTTCCCGAAGCCGGCCGCACCGAAGTCAGTGTTCTAAATGCAGCCGGTGCGCAGATCAGCGTCAGCGGCGGCCAGGGCTCCAACGTGGCACCCAAGGAACCGGGGGCCCAGCAGCCTTGGCAATATCGCTTTCTTGTCGATTCCAAGACGACGCGTGTAGGGGAAGAGCTCCTGGTAAAGGCACGAGTGTACCGAGCCGACACCGCTCTTTTTCTTGAGGCCGAACAGGCCTTCACCTGGGATGGCGGCAATCAACACGTTGACATCCCCCTGAGCCTGGCGCCAGCATCGCTGGCTGAAACTGTTCAAGCGCCCGCGTTCGGCTCCTGAGCCGCAACGTTGCGAATGGGTGCTTGGACGCAAACCCGCTAAATGCCCATTGACGCCTGTGTGTTGCTGGCGTCAATGGGCAAGGTGCTTCCAATGAAAAAAATAGCTCTGCTTGCATCCATGGCGTTACTGGCCGCTTGCCAATCGGCAACGCCACCCTCCACCACCGCATCCCTGGATGGCGAAGTGTTCTACCTGCAACGCATCGCCCTGCCGCCCAACGCTACCTTGAGCGTGAGCCTGCAGGACGTTTCCCTGGCCGACGCCCCCGCCGTGGTGCTCGATGAGCAGAGCGGCCCGATCAAAGGCCAGGTCCCGCTGCCGTTCCACCTCAGTTATGATCCCGCCCAGGTCAAGCCCGGCCATCGTTATGCCGTGAGCGCCCGCATCGAAGTGGACGGCCAGTTGATGTTCATCACTACCGAACAGCACGCCGTACAACTCGATGGCAAGGATCCGCAGCCGTTGAAGGTCCGCGTCAACGCCGCACGCTGATCGCTTTTTCCAAATTTCTTCAAGGACGCCATCATGCTTCGCTCTACCCTCCGTTTCACCGGCCTGTGCGCAGGCCTGTTGATCTGCGCCAATGCCATGGCCCTGTCCCTGGGCGACCTGTCGCAAAAAGACGCCGCGGGCGGCCTCAAGGATGCCTTGACCCAAGGCGCACAGGTTGCGGTCAAGCAACTGGGTACACCCGGCGGCTTCAGCAACAACCCGGATGTGAAGATCGAACTGCCAGGCAAGCTGGGCAAAGTCGCCAGCAAGATGAAAGCCTTCGGCATGGGAGACCAGGTCGATCAATTGGAAACCAGCATGAACCAGGCCGCCGAAGCCGCCGTGGTCCAGGCCCAGCCGATCCTGGTCAATGCCGTGAAGAACATGAGCGTGGACGATGCCAAGGGGATCTTGAGCGGCGGTAACGACTCGGCGACGCAATACCTGAACAAGAGCAGTCGCGAACAGATCCGCGCCAAGTTCCTGCCCATCGTCAAGCAAGCCACCGACAAGGTCGGCCTGGCGCAGAAGTACAACGCCTTCGCCGGCCAGGCCGCGACCTTCGGCGTGCTCGACACCAAAAGCGCCAACATCGAAAACTACGTGACCGAGCAGGCGCTGGACGGATTGTTTGAGATGATCGGCAAGCAGGAAGCCGCCATTCGCCAGAACCCGGCAGCTGCAGCGACCAGTTTGGCGAAGAAGGTTTTCGGTACGCTCTAGGATTGCGCGCAAAACACCTGTGGGAGCGAGCCTGCTCGCGATTGCGGTATCAGCCATAGCATCTCTGTTGGCTGTTACATCGCTATCGCGAGCAGGCTCGCTCCCACATTTGATCTTCAGTGTTATCCGAATCGCGTCAAGTCTTCTTGACCCTGAACCACGCCGCATACAACGCCGGCAGGAACAACAGCGTCAACGCCGTCGCCACGATCAAGCCCCCCATGATTGCCACGGCCATCGGCCCGAAGAACAGGCTGCGCGACAGCGGGATCATGGCCAGCACCGCCGCCAGCGCGGTGAGTACGATCGGGCGGAAGCGGCGGACCGTCGCTTCGATGATCGCCTGCCAGGGCGACAGCCCCGCCTTGATGTCCTGTTCGATCTGGTCCACCAGGATCACCGAGTTGCGCATGATCATCCCCGACAGCGCGATAGTGCCGAGCATGGCGACGAAACCGAACGGCTGGCGGAACACCAGCAGGAACAGGGTGACGCCGATCAGCCCCAAGGGCGCGGTGAGAAACACCATGGCCGTGCGCGAGAAGCTGCGCAGCTGCAGCATCAGCAACGTCAACACCACCACGATGAACAGCGGCACACCGGCATTCACCGATTTCTGGCCGCGAGCCGAATCCTCTACTGTACCGCCCACCTCGAGCAAGTAACCGGACGGCAGTTCGGCACGAATCGGGTCCAGGGTCGGGAAGATCTGCTGCACCAGGGTCGCCGGTTGCTCCTTGCCATAGATATCGGCCCGTACGGTCACGCTCGGCAGACGGTTGCGGTGCCAGATCACCCCCTCTTCGAAACCGTATTCCAAGGTCGCGATCTGCGACAGGGCAACGCTCCTGCCGTTGTCGGTCGGCACCGCCAGGCTCGACAGCAATGACAATTCGGTGCGCTCATGCACCGTGCCGCGCAGCAGGATTTCGATCAGCTCATTGTCTTCGCGATACTGGCTGACGCTGGAGCCCGTGAGGGAGCTGCGCAGGAAACTCGCCAGATTGGCGGTGCTGACACCCAGGGCCCGGGCACGGTCCTGGTCGACGTTCAGGTACACCACCTTGCTCGGCTCTTCCCAGTCCAGATGCACATTGGCCACGTAAGGGTTTTCTCGAACTTTCGTCGCCACTTTGCGTGCCAGGGCCCGGACCACTTCGATGTGTTCACCAGTAACGCGGAACTGCACCGGGTAGCCGACCGGCGGGCCGTTTTCCAGGCGTGTGACCCGCGAGCGCAGGGTCGGGAACTGTTCGTTCAGGGTAGTGATCAGCCAACTGCGCAACGGCTCGCGATCTTCGATGGTCTTGGCCAGCACCACGAACTGGGCGAAGCTGGACGCTGGCAGTTGTTGATCCAGCGGCAGGTAGAAGCGCGGTGAACCGGTGCCGACATAAGCCACGTAATTGTCGATGCCGGCGTGGTCCTTGAGCAGCGCTTCAAGGCGCTTGACCTGCTCGGCGGTGTTGCTCAGGGAGGCACCTTCCTGCAGTTTCAGGTCCACCATCAACTCCAGCCGTCCCGACGCCGGGAAGAATTGCTGCGGCACGAAACGGAACAACACCACCGAGCCCACGAACAACAGCACGGTCAGGGTGAGGACGGTTTTGCGACGACGCACGCACCACTCCACCATCCGCCGGACACGCTGATAAAACGGCGTGCCGTAAGGGTCGGTCTGGCCGTCAGCCGTGCCATGTTTGGCCGCGTGAATTTTCGCCAGGTCCGGCAGGAGTTTTTCCCCCAGGTACGGCACAAACACCACGGCAGCCACCCAGGACGCCAGCAATGCCAAGGTCACGACCTGGAAAATCGAACGGGTGTACTCGCCGGTGCCCGATTGCGCGGTGGCGATCGGCAAGAACCCCGCCGCCGTGATCAACGTACCGGTGAGCATCGGGAACGCCGTGCTGGTCCACGCAAAACTGGCGGCCTTGATCCGGTCGAAGCCCTGCTCCATCTTGATCGCCATCATCTCCACCGCGATGATCGCATCGTCCACCAGCAGCCCCAGCGCCAGTACCAGCGCGCCGAGGGAAATCTTGTGCAGGCCGATCCCCAGGTAATACATCGCCGCGAAGGTCATCGCCAGCACCAGCGGAATCGCCAGGGCCACCACCATCCCGGTGCGCAGGCCCAAGGAGAAGAAGCTCACCAGCAATACAATCGTCAGCGCTTCCACCAGCACCTGGACGAACTCACCGACCCCGGTCTTCACCGCCGCCGGCTGGTCCGACACCTTGCGCAATTGCATGCCGGCCGGGAGCGTATCCTGGATACGGGCAAAATCGACCTCAAGGGCCTTGCCCAGGACCAGGATGTCACCACCATCCTTCATCGCCACGGCCAGGCCGATGGCGTCTTCGCCCATGAAACGCATGCGTGGCGCCGGTGGGTCGTTGAAACCACGGCGCACATCCGCCACATCACTGATACGGAACGTACGACCGGCGACCCGGATCGGGAAGTTGCGGATCTCTTCCACGCTCTGGAAATTCCCCGAAACCCGTAGCTGCAATCGCTCGCTGTCGGTTTCGAAGAAGCCCGCGGTCGATACCGCATTCTGCTCCTCCAGGGCCTGCTGTACCGCCGCCAAGGGCAGGCCAAGGGTCGCCAGCTTCACGTTCGACAGCTCGATCCAGATCTTCTCGTCCTGCAAACCGATCAGCTCGACCTTGCCCACGTCCTTGACCCGCTGCAGCTGGATCTGGATGCGATCGGCGTAGTCCTTGAGCACGGCGTAGTCGAAACCATCGCCGGTCAAGGCGTAGATATTGCCGAAGGTAGTCCCGAACTCATCGTTGAAAAATGGCCCCTGGATACCCGGCGGCAAGGTATGGCGGATGTCACTGATCTTCTTGCGGATCTGGTACCACAGCTCCGGGATCTGCGCCGAATGCAGGGAGTCGCGCGCCATGAAAGTCACTTGGGACTCCCCCGGCCGGGAGAACGAAACGATCCGTTCGTAATCGCCGGTTTCCATCAGCTTCTTTTCGATGCGCTCAGTGACCTGGCGCGAGACTTCCTCGGCCGTGGCGCCCGGCCAGTTGGTACGGATCACCATGGCTTTGAAAGTGAACGGCGGGTCTTCGCTCTGGCCGAGCTTGGTGTAGGAAAGCGCGCCAACGATGGCCAGCAACAGCATCAGGAACAGTACGATCTGGCGGTTGCGCAGCGCCCATTCGGAAAGATTGAAACCCATCGTGGATTACTCCTTCGCCGTCAGGTTGACCACGCGGTTGGAGCGATCCACCGGCCGCACCTGCTGGCCGTCGAGGAGCACATGCACGCCGGCCGCCACCACCCAGTCATCGGGGCTGAGGCCTTCAAGCACCGGAACGGTCTTTTCGCCGAAGGCGCCGACTCGGACCGGGACCTTTTTCAGAGTGTTGTCGGCGTTGACGACCCAGACATAGGTCGCGCCATTTTCAGCCGTCAGGGCCGACAACGGCACCGACAGCGGCACCTTGTCGGCGGTCTGGATAAATACCCGGGCACTCTGGCCCAGCTCGGCCGGAACACTGCCGGCAGTGAAGGCCACCCGGGCGGCGAAGGTACGGGACCTGGGGTCGGCGGCCGGCGACAGTTCGCGAATGCGTCCGCTGAAACGCTGGTTGGGCTGGCTCCACAGTTCGACCGAAACCGGCTGGCCGATCTTGAACCGGCCAAACCCCTGTTCCGGGAGGCTGATCAACACTTCACGCTCGCCATCGGTGGCCAGGGTGAAGACGGTTTGCCCGGCCGACACCACCTGCCCAACCTCCACCGAACGCCGGGCGACCACGCCATCCTGGGGCGCACGCAGCACCGAATAACTGGCCTGGTTGTTGGCGACATCGAACTCGGCCTTGATCTGCTTGAGCCGCGCAGTGCCTGAGCGATAAAGGTTTTCGGCGTTGTCGTACTGGGAACGGCTGACCATCTGCCGCTCCATCAAGGTCTTGTAGCGATCACGCTCGGCGCGGACCAGGTTCAGGTTGGCCTCGGCGGCGGCGACCTGGGCACGGGTCGCTTCCAGTTGCAGGCGCACATCCTCGGGATCGAGTTCGGCCAGCGGTTGATTGGCCTTGACCCGCTGCCCCTCTTCGACCAGCCGTCGGCTCACCTTGCCGCCAATGCGAAAGGCCAGGTCGGGCTCGAATCGGGCCCGCACTTCGCCAGGGTAACTGTCCATCGCCTGGGCCGACGGCTCGGGCTTGACCACCATGGCAGGGCGCACGGCGACGGGCACCGGCTCGTCATGACCGCACGCAGACAATAAAAAAGCCAGGGTGACTGGCACGGCGAGGGGCAGGGCATAGCGGAACATGGCGAGTGACCTTTCGCTAATGGTGCTTGGAATAATTATACTGACGAGTATGTTATTAATAGCAAACTCACCAGTCCAGTATTAAAGCGAAGAAATGTCGAACAATCTTTCCCCCCCCAGCGGCCCCGGTCGCCCGAAGGATCTGGCCAAGCGCCAGGCCATTCTCGACGCAGCGAAACGCCTGTTCGTGAGCATGGGTTACGCCAGCACCAGCATGGATGCCGTCGCCACCGAGGCGGGCGTGTCGAAGCTGACCGTCTACAGCCACTTCACCGACAAGGAAACGTTGTTTTCCGCTGCCGTGATCGCCAAGTGCGAAGAACAGGTGCCGCCGCTGTTTTTCGAATGGCCGGACGGCGTTCTGATCGAACACGTGTTGCTGAACATTGCCCGTGGTTTTCACCAGCTCGTCAGCAGCGAGGAATCGGTGAACCTGCATCGGGTGATCATGGCCCTGGGTAGCCAGGATCCGAAACTCTCGGCGATTTTCTACGAAGCCGGCCCGCAGCGGATGCTCTCAGGCATGGAACGTCTGTTGACCAAGGTCAACCAGAGCGGCGCCCTGAGCATCGACAAACCGCGCAATGCCGCCGAGCATTTCTTCTGTCTGATCAAGGGCGCGGCGAACTTTCGCCTATTGTATGGCTGCGGCGCGCCACTGGAGCCTGAAGCGGCCGAGAGTCATGTGCAGGAAGTGGTGGGGTTGTTTATGCGGGCTTATCGGCCTTAGCTCGACCAATGGCCCTTCGCTAGCTGGGAGGGCCTCATCGCGAGCAGGCTCGCTCCCACAGTTTGATCGAGAAGGCTCACAGAGTCTGTGTTCACCAGCGATTCCTGTGGGAGCGAGCCTGCTCGCGATGCAGGCGCCGCGGTCTCAGGCCTTGAGCGCTTTCTTCGGGTAGATGTCGTAGCGACTGGACTTGCCATCAAGCCCATGGCTCGGCTTCGGCCCTTCGATGCACGGGGCCTTGCGCGGACGCTTGACCACCACCCGGTGAGTCGCCAGCGCCAGGGCCGCGGCGAGCAGCGCCGGGGCGTCCGGGTCATCGCCCACCAGGGGCCGGAACAGGCGCATTTCCTTCTTCACCAGGGCGGTTTTCTCACGATGGGGAAACATCGGGTCCAGGTAGATCACCTGGGGCGGTTCGCCTTCCCAGTTGCGCATCACTTCGATGGAGTTGCCCTGGAGCAAACGCATGCGCGCCACGATCGGCGCCACGTCGAAGTCTTCCGCCCCACGGGCCAGGCCATCCTCCAGCAGGGCCCCGATCAGCGGTTGACGCTCGATCAGGCTCATTTCGCAGCCCAGGCTGGCCAGCACGAACGCGTCCTTGCCCAACCCGGCCGTGGCATCCAGCACCCGCGGGCGCACACCCTGGGCGACCCCGACGGCCTTGGCGATCATCTGACCACTGCCACCGCCGTACAACCGACGATGAGCCGCCCCGCCCTCGACGAAGTCCACCCGCACCGGTCCTGGCGCGTCCGGGCCCAGTTGCTGCAGTTGCAGGCCCTGCTCGCCGACCTGCAAGGCAAACTCGCCATCGCCCACCTGCAAAGGCAGGCCAAGCCGCTGCGCCCAACGCTCGGCCTGCGGCTGGAAGGCCGGGGCCAGGGCTTCGACATGGATGCGGCAGGCCACAGGTTGCTCACTCATGAAAAACACGCTCAAAAAATTAATGATCGGCAAAAATGGCCGATAACAAAGGTGAACGGCATTTTGCCAGAGCTGAGCGTCGACCGAGAAAAATGTCAGACATTCAATCCACATCGATAGGCGTTATCTCCCCTTACGGCGATTACAGCCTGCGTAACACCCAAGCCCTGAGCGGCGTCAGTCACCTGTGGCAGGACTTTTTTGCCCGGGCCCTGGCCGATCAACTGGGGGATAACGCACCGGCGCCTGGCAGCTACCAGCCAGTGGCCCTCGATGAGGCTGTTGAACCGACCCTCGGCGCTGAGCTGCTGGAGCACATCGTCAGCCAACGCACCTGCGAAGTGACCGAAACACCGGTCAAGCCGCCTGAGCCGTTGTTCCTGCCCATCGCCGAATTCGAACTCGACCTGCTGGACAAGCCCTTCCCGCCCTTCCCAGAGGAAGAAATCGCTGCCCAGCAAAAACAGCAGACCTTCGAGAGCAACTGGGTTCGCCCACTCGTCCTCGCCGCTGGCCAACCGCTGCCGGAACCCGGCCCGGCACCGCAACCGCGCCCATTGCACCTGCCGATTGCCGAGTTCGAACTCGACCTGCTGGACAAGCCGTTCCCGCCCTTCCCGGAAGAGGAATTGGTGGCGCAACAGAAGCAACTGGACTTCGACATCCGCTGGGCACGCCCGATCGTGCTGCAGAACCTGCGTATCGCCGCCTGACCCGCTCAGGACACTAGCGGCAGATCCACCATGGACCCACATCCAGATGAAAATGGTTGCGGTGCGCCGCGTTGTAATCCGGACTCAAGACCACACTGAACATATCGCAGGCGCCATCGCGGGCCTGGCGTAGAAACCGTGCATCGGCATTATCCTTGGGCCAGTCCCTGAGCACGCTGACCGTGCGGCCATCGGCCAGGCGAAACCCGGCGATGTCCAACGCACTGGCGGTAGCATGCTGGCTGCGCGCGCCGCTCTCACGCCCGTACATGTTGCGGCAGGCGAAACTGCCCAGGTGATCGACCCGCGTCACTTTCTGCCCGTAGACCGCCATTGCCGCCGGCTGCAACCCATGGCGCTCGAACAGCGCGAACGCCACCGCCAACGGGCAACTGGCGAGGAAACTGCTGCTCAGCGCCACCTCACCGCCCTGCACCCTCAGCACGTTGGTCAGCGGGCACGTCGAATTGGCGCCGCTGTCCGCCTGGCGAGCGGTGCGCAGCCCCGAGGTGGCGAGGGCCTGATCGCACAGCTGCGGGTCGTTGCGCAGGGCCATGAGCTTGAAGCGGGTCAGCAGGTTGGGCGCGAGATTGACGTCCAGGGGCGCCCAGGGATTCCATTGCGGCGGCAGCGCCACCCAACCGCGCCATACCCCCAGCCCTGCGAAACCAACAATCAGTGCCACTACCGCAAGAGCTTTCCAAAACCGCACGACAATGCCTCGGGCATCAACCCTTGAATAATTGATTGGCCTGCTTGAACGGCATCGAGCGGCGGGTGAAAGTGAACGTGCCCTGTTGCTGGATTTCCTCGGCGGCGCGGAAGAACTCACCATACGCGGCCAGGGCCAACGCCGATCCAACGCTGATGCGCTTGACGCCCAATTCGCTCAACTGCGCGACGGACAGGTCCAGCGCCCCGGACATCAGCACGTTCACCGGTTTCGGCGCCACGGCCCGCACCACCGCAAGTACTTGTTCGGCGCTGCTCAGCCCCGGGGCGTACAACACGTCGGCCCCCGCGTCCGCGAAGGCCTTCAGGCGGCCAATGGTGTCATCCAGGTCCGGATTGCCGTGCAGGAAGTTTTCCGCCCGGGCCGTCAGCAGGAAGGGATACGGCAAACCGCGTACGGCGTCGGCAGCGGCCTTGACCCGCGCCACGGCATGCTCGAAGCAATAGATCGGGCTGTCTTCGCGCCCCGTGGCATCCTCGATCGAACCACCCACCGCACCGGCCTTCGCCGCACGGAGCAAGTTACGCGCACACTCCTCGGGCGCATCGGCAAAACCGTTCTCCAGATCGACGGCCACCGGCAGATCAGTAGCGGCCACAATCGCTCGCACGTTAGCCAATGTGTCATCCAGGCCCAGTGCACCATCGGGCCGTCCCAAGGAAAAGGCATGGCCGGCACTGGTGGTCGCCAGGGCTTCAAAGCCGAGGCTGGCCAGCATTTTGGCCGAACCGGCATCCCATGGGTTGGGAATGACAAAAGCCCCTTCGCGTTCGTGCAAGGCCTTGAACGCCTGGGCTCGACGGGTTTGCGCATCCATGAGTTCGCTCCTGAGCAGAGAGGAAGTGGCCTCAGAGCAAACCCAGTTGCTCGGCGGCGGGCTCTCTATATAGCTCAGGCAGGGCCGGCAAGCCAGGCAATCGACGCATCAATCGGCTGTGGAAGTGTTGCGCGAGCCGGGCCGCCAGCAGATTGTCGGCGGTGTGCAGGAAAATATAGGGCGTGCGCCCTTCTTCGATCCACCCGGCGATTTTTTCCACCCAGGGCGTCAGGAACGGCTCGTTGGCTTCCAGCACCGGATGGCCGATGAAGCGCACTTGCGGACATTGGGTGAACGCCGCAGGCCGGGGCGGTACCCGGGGCTTTTTCGATTGTGCGTGGAGCACGGCGGGATCGGGCGAAGTGCAACTGAACAAGGCCCGGGGATCGAGGCAGATGCGTTCGACACCGCGATCGAGCAACAGGCGATTGAGACGTCGTTCGGCATCGCCCTTGGCGAAGAACTCATCATGACGGACCTCCACGGCCAAGGGCCGCTGCAAGGCGTCGATGAACCCCGCCAGCTCCGGCAACCGATTCGGGGTAAAGGCCTTGGACAGTTGCAGCCAGTACGGCGAGACACGCTCGCCCAAAGGGCTGAGCAGTTGCAGGAAGGTTTCGGTGGCCGTCAGGCGCTCACGCAAATCACCGTTGTGGCTGATGTCACCGGGAAACTTGGCGGTGAAGCGAAAGTGCTCGGGCATGGTTTCTGCCCACCGCTGCACGACGGCCGCTGATGGGCTGGCGTAGAAGGTCGTATTGCCTTCCACGGCATTGAACACTTGGCAATAGAGATTCAGGAAGTCGGTGCTTTTGGCGTCCTGGGGATAAAGATAATCGCGCCAGGCGTTTTCGCTCCAGGAGGGGCAGCCCAGGTAGTAAGGCAATACCATCAGATGTAGAGATCGAGTCCCAGCACTTCCATATCCCAATCGACGAAACCGGCGGTGCTCAGGTAGCTGGCCAGGGCCGTGGCGACACTGCGGCTCATCGCACGGTGATAAAGCATGTCTTGCTGACGGGCGGGAAGATTGCTCAGGCGTTGCGCGGAGGCTTTGGCGGCACGGGCGGCCAGTTGCTCTTCAGACGGAAACTCCAGTTCGCCATCGATATCATCGAAGGACTCCTGCTCAGCGATTTTGCCTGCACGAGGCTTGCGCTTGATGGGGTAGGACTGGGATGAAACGCCGTCTATACGCATAACAGAATGCTCGGTATCAATGATGGCAATTTAGCGGCACTTTCGCAGCCGCGCAAATGCGCAAGTGATAACTAGAACACATAAAGCCTAAAAGGTTTAAAAACGGGCTGAAAAAGTGACGACTGGCAATATCAGGCGTGACTTCTGAAGATGCGAATGACTTTTGCGAGCGCACCGCTGTGGGAAGGCCAATGCTTTTGTGGCGAGGGAGCTTGCTCCCGCTGGGCTGCGAAGCAGCCCTCAGAAAACTGATTTCAGTCTGGCAAGATTAAGATGTGAATCAGACTTTAGGGCCGCTTCGCGCCCCAGCGGGAGCAAGCTCCCTCGCCACAACGCTGCTCATTTGAGAATGGGGTGAGGTTTTTTACCGCTCGGACTTGGGCGTTGCGACCTTGTCCCGCAGGTACACCGGTTGCGCATCGTCAGCCCGGATGGCTTCGCCACGCGCCCAGGCGAAGCGGGCCAGGGTTAGCAGGTCTTCGGCATGGGGCAGCATCGAGGCGTCCTGGCCGGTCAGGCTGACGGCAATCCGCTCGCCATAACCCCAACCGGTACCGGCGCCGAACCAGTCACCGTCGGCCCCGCTCGGCAAAGCCGCGGCTTCGGGTGGCAGTACTGCCTCAGCACCGACCAGGCGCATCTCACCGTCGGTTTCGCGATAGCAGCCCCAATACACCTCGTCCATGCGCGCATCGATGGCCGCCGCGACTTGGCGCGCTCCCTGTTCGCGCAAGGCACGCTGGGCCAGCACCGCCAGGTTCGACACCGGCAACACCGGCCGCTCCAACGCAAACGCCAACCCCTGCACCACACCAATGGCGATGCGCACGCCGGTGAAAGCCCCCGGCCCGCGGCCAAAAGCAATCGCGTCCACGGCCTGCAAGGTCGTCCCGGCATCGCTGAGCAATTGCTGGATCATCGGCAACAGCTTCTGCGCGTGCAGGCGCGGGATCACCTCGTAATGGCTCGTGACCGTGCCGTCGTGCAGCAAGGCAACGGAGCAAGCTTCAGTCGCGGTGTCCAGGGCCAGCAAGGTACTCATCGATGTGTCCGTAAATCAGGTGGAAAAAAGTGCGCCAGTATAAACAACTACGGCCCGCAAGCGGGCCGTAGTTAGTGCAACTGATCAGACTTTTCAGCTCAAGGCTGCAAGCACCTTGGCAGTGATCGCTTCAACCGAACCGACGCCTTCGATATGGCTGTACTTCGGCTTGCCATTGGCAGCCGACAGTTTCTGGTAGAAATCCACCAGCGGCTTGGTCTGGGAATGGTAGACCGACAGGCGATGACGCACGGTTTCTTCGGTGTCGTCCTTGCGCTGCACCAGGTCTTCACCCGTCACATCGTCCTTGCCTTCGGTTTTCGGCGGGTTATAGACGGTGTGGTAAACACGACCGGAAGGCTCATGAACGCGTCGACCGGCGATACGCTGGACGATTTCCTCGTCTTCGACGGCGATTTCAACCACCGCATCGAGCTCGACACCGGCAGTCACCAGGGCTTCGGCCTGGGGAATGGTGCGCGGGAAACCGTCGAACAGGAACCCCTTGGCGCAGTCGGGCTGAGCGATGCGATCCTTGACCAGGGCAATGATCAGGTCATCCGACACGAGGCCGCCGGCATCCATGATGCTCTTGGCCTTGACGCCCAGCTCGGTGCCCGCCTTGACTGCGGCACGCAGCATGTCGCCAGTGGAAATTTGCGGGATACCGAATTTCTCGGTGATGAACTTTGCCTGAGTACCTTTACCGGCCCCGGGAGCTCCCAGCAGAATGACGCGCATCGATGTGCTCCTCAATTTTTTTATGTAAACGCTCGGATTCGCCTCGTGGGGCCAATCGCGGAAAACAGGATCGTGACCGCCCAAACGGCCAAAGGCTGATCAAGATACACAGCAGGCCCGACCCACACAAGCCGCCGAAAGTCGGAGGAACCCGCGCCCGATACGACCTTCGGAGGGGGTAGCGAGAGTCGCAACCGGGCAACAAACTGTCGCCTGGCCGACCTGCTCCCTCCCCCACCGGACAACGCCCGGGGACGCCGGGCGAGCCGTTTCGGTGCGCTGCCTAACCTTAGCCGGTATTGCGCAAACCGGCGGCAATCCCCGCCACAGACACCAGCAACGCCTGTTCCACGGGGCTGCCCTGGGCCCCATCCTGTTGCCGCGAGCGTGCCAACAGTTCGGCTTGCAACAGGTGCAGCGGGTCAAGGTAGGTGTTGCGCAGGCGAATGAATTCCAGTGTGGCTGGGCTATGTGCCAGTAGCTGCGACTGACCGGTCAACCCCAGGACCACGGAACAGGCCTGCGACAATAGGTCGCGTAAATGCGCACCCAAAGATAGGAGCCCCGGCTCCACCAGACGCTCGTCGTAGGAGCGGGCAATATCGGCGTCAGCCTTGGCCAGCACCATTTCCAACATATCGATGCGGGTACGGAAGAACGGCCATTGCTCGCGCATCTGCCCCAGCAATTCACCTTCGCCGCGCTCCAAGGCCTTGCTCAGCGCGGTTTCCCAGCCGAGCCAGGCCGGCAGCATCAGGCGGGTTTGGGTCCAGCCGAAGATCCACGGGATCGCCCGCAGGCTTTCGATACCGCCGGCGCGACGCTTGGCCGGACGGCTGCCCAGGGGCAGGCGCCCCAGTTCCTGTTCCGGCGTGGACTGGCGGAAGTACTCGACGAATTGCGGATTTTCCCGCACCACGGCGCGGTAGGCACTGACGCCGTCGGCCGCCAGTTCGTCCATCAGGTGTCGCCACTGGGGCGTGGGTGGCGGCGGTGGCAGCAGCGTCGCTTCAAGCACCGCGGCGAGGTAAAGATTGAGGTTCTGTTCGGCGATGTCCGGCAGGCCGAATTTGAAACGAATCATTTCGCCTTGCTCGGTGGTGCGGAAACGCCCGGCCACCGAACCCGGTGGCTGGGACAGGATCGCGGCATGCGCCGGACCACCACCACGGCCCACGGTGCCGCCACGACCGTGGAACAACAGCAGTTCGACTTGCTGCTCGCGGCAGATGTCCACCAGTCGTTCCTGGGCCCGATACTGCGCCCAGGCCGCCGCCGTGGTCCCGGCATCCTTGGCCGAGTCGGAATAGCCGATCATCACTTCCTGAGGGCCTTGCAGCCGCGAGCGATAGCCGGGCAGCCGCAACAGGCGCTCGATCACCGGCCCGGCGTTATCCAGGTCGGCCAGGGTCTCGAACAACGGCACCACCCGCATCGGCCGCAATACACCGGCCTCCTTCAACAACAGCTGCACGGCGAGGACATCGGAAGCCGCGCCGGCCATGGAGATCACGTAGGAACCCAGGGACGCCGCCGGCGCCGCGGCCACTTCCCGGCACGTCGCCAACACTTCCGCGGTGTCGGCCGACGGCTTGAAATGGGCCGGCAGCAACGGACGCCGGTTGTTCAGCTCCTCCAGCAAGAAGCTGATGCGCTGCTCCTCGTTCCAATCTTCAAAGCGCCCCAGGCCCAGGTAGTCGGTTATTTCCGTCATGGCGGCGGTATGGCGCGTCGAGTCCTGGCGTACATCGAGGCGCACCAGGAACAAGCCGAACGTCACCGCCCGGCGCAGGCAATCGAGCAGTGGCCCATCGGCTATCACGCCCATGCCGCATTGGTGCAGCGAGTGGTAGCACAGCTCCAGCGGGTCCAGCAGCTCGCGGTTGTGCTGCAACACATCGGCGCCTGGCGGCGTGGCGGCGGTCAGGGAGGCGTGGGCCCAGTTGCGGGTGGCGCGCAGGCGCTCACGCAGTTGCTTGAGCACGGCGCGATAAGGCTCGGCGCTGTCGCCAGCCTGGGCACGCAAGGCCTCGCTGGCATGTTGCATCGACAACTCGGCCGCCAGTTGATCGACGTCGCGCAGGTACAGGTCCGCTGCCATCCAGCGCGCCAGCAACAGCACCTCGCGGGTCACGGCAGCGGTGACATTCGGGTTGCCGTCGCGGTCGCCGCCCATCCACGAGGCAAAGCGGATCGGCGCCGCCTCCAGTGGCAGGCGCAGCCCGGTGGCGGCATGCAGGGCCTGGTCGGCCTTGCGCAGGTAATTGGGAATGGCCTGCCACAGCGAATGCTCGATCACCGCGAACCCCCACTTGGCTTCATCCACCGGAGTCGGCCGGGTGCGGCGGATTTCTTCGGTGTGCCAGGCTTCGGCGATCAATCGTTGCAGGCGCTCGTGGATCTGCGCGCGCTCGGCGCTGGTCAGGTCGCGGTGATCCTGGGCCGCCAATTGCGCAGCGATGGCGTCGTACTTCTGGATCAGCGTACGGCGAGCCACTTCCGTCGGGTGAGCCGTGAGGACCAATTCGATTTCCAGCCGCCCCAGTTGCCGGGCCAGGGCCTCGGCGCCATGGCCCTCGGCTCGCAACCTTGCAAGCAGTTCGGGCAGCACCCGCGCCTCGAAGGGTTGCGGCTGTGACTCTTCGCGACGATGGATAAGTTGATATTGCTCAGCGATGTTGGCCAGGTTGAGAAACTGGTTGAACGCCCGCGCCACCGGCAGCAGTTCGTCCTCGCTCAACTGGTTGAGGCTGGCGCTGAGCTCGGCATCCACGGAACCGCGCCGGTCAGCCTTGGCGCCCTTGCGGATCTGCTCGATCTTGTCGAGAAACGTGTCCCCATACTGTTCGCGGATGGTATTGCCCAGCAGTTCGCCGAGCAGGTGGACATCCTCGCGCAAGCGGGCATCGATATCGGTCATCAGCATTTCTCCAGCAAAAAAGTCCGGACAGCTCTTGCATTAGAGAGTGCCGATGCCCGTCGCTTATGACAAGCGACGAAGGGACTTTAAACCTTACACAACGAAGCTAGTCTCATGAGTAAGCCACACAACGGCTTGTCACTCACCGCGCCTGCCACGAGCAGGCTGATTGAGGTCATCATGAAAATTCGTGAACTTGCCCAGCATTGGGAAGAAAACGCCAAGGGCCGCCTGACCCAGACCGGCTACACGATCCATCTGGACGTGGAAGCCGCCGCACGGCTGGCGGCGATCTGCGATATGTACCCCAAGCGCCAGCCCGAAGAGCTGCTGGGCGAACTGATCGGGGCGGCGCTGGAAGAGCTGGAAGCAAGCTTCCCCTACATCAAGGGTTCGCAAGTCGTCGCCACCGATGAAGAAGGCGACCCGCTGTACGAAGACGTGGGCCCGACGCCACGGTTCCTCGCATTGTCCCGTCGGCATCTGCACGAACTTTCCTCGCAGAACGACAAATCCAAACACTGACTTCCTTCCCTCCAGGTTGCGATTTTGCGGCGCTGTGTCTCTTTCCATTGCGTCGCAATACCGCTGCGCGCCTGGAAAGTTCAGCTTTTCTGCCGCTGACCGATCAGTCAGTAATTCTTTTGGCGAATGGCCATCCTCGCTGAACTTTTGAAAAACGCCTCGGGTCACACCGAGTAACCATACTGGAACGGTCGTTTAAATAAACGCGCCTTGGCGCCCGCGCCAACCCACACGTCACAGCTTCGGTCCCAGCATGGATTTGTAGTTTTTTCAGGAGTTTTCCAATGGAGTTGAAGCCTATGAATACCTGCACTGCCAAACCCTCATCCACTGGCCTGCGCGGCCTGAAGTTGGCTGCCCTGGCTATCGGTAGCAGCTTCATCCTCGCCGGGTGTGCTGGCAATCCACCTTCGGAGCAGTACGCGGTGACCCAATCGGCGGTCAACAGCGCCGTCAGCGCCGGCGGTACCGAATTCGCCGCGGTGGAAATGAAATCGGCCCAGGACAAGCTCAAGCAGGCCGAGATCGCCATGCATGACAAGAACTACGCAGAAGCCAAGCGTCTGGCCGAACAGGCCGAGTGGGACGCCCGCGTCGCCGAGCGCAAGGCCCAGGCCGCCAAGGCCGAACAAGCCCTCAAGGACTCTCAGAAAGGGGTTCAGGAACTGCGTCAGGAAGGCATGAACAAGGTTCAGTAAACCGTTCACGCCACGACGTACTTCTCATTGATAAAAGGACGACAGACTATGATGCACAAACACTTGATGATGCCCGCCCTGCTCGCTGCCTGCGTAGCCCTGGCCGCTTGCTCCCACGACCCGAACGCGAACCTGGAACAGGCTCGCACCAACTACAACGGTCTACAGGCTGACCCGGCGGCAACGAAAGTGGCCGCATTGGAAACCAAAGACGCCGCCGACTTCCTGGCCAAGGCCGACAAGGCCTACCTGGACAAGGAAGACGAAGCCAAGGTCGACCAGTTGGCCTACCTGACCAACCAACGCGTTGAAGTGGCCAAGCAGACCATCGCCCTGCGCAACGCCGAAGCCGAGCTGAAAAACGCCGGTGACGAACGCGCCCGTGCCCTGCTCGATGCGCGTAATGCGCAGATCAAGCAATTGCAGGACAGCCTGAACGCCAAGCAGACCGAACGCGGTACGCTGGTGACCTTCGGTGACGTGCTGTTCGCCACCAACAAGTCCGACCTGCGCGCCAGCGGCATGACGAATGTGAGCAAACTGGCGCAGTTCCTCCAGGAAAACCCGGACCGCAAGGTGATCATCGAAGGCTACACCGACAGCACCGGTTCGGATTCCTACAACCAGTCGCTGTCCGAACGCCGCGCCAGTTCCGTGCAACTCGCGCTGGTGAAAATGGGCGTCGATCCGGCCCGTATCGTGACCCAGGGTTACGGCAAGGAATTCCCGGTGGCCGACAACACCAGTGTCTCGGGCCGTGCCATGAACCGTCGGGTGGAAGTGACCATTTCCAACGACAACCAGCCAGTGGCCCCGCGTTCGACCATGAGCGCCAACTGATCGGCTGAGTGCAACAAAAAAGCCCCGTCTGAGTTAATCAGGCGGGGCTTTTTCATGCCCGCACACATTCTTCGAGCCAGCCATATTCCCTGTGGGAGCGAGCCTGCTCGCGATAGCGGTGGTTCAGTAAACACCTATACAGCTGACCTGCCGCCATCGCGAGCAGGCTCGCTCCCACAGGGGGGTTGCTTATGGCTGCAATTTTTGTGGCGTTTCCTGCCCCATGCAACGCACCGCGCGCTTCTTCTCGTTGATCAGCACGCCGGTCAGGCCTTTCTGTTCGGTGTCGAACAACACCAGCACGCCGTCGATGCACTGGGCCACCTGCGGCGCCGGTTCCAGGGCGACTTTGTAGTCCTCGCCCGGCACGGTCTTGAGCATGGTGAATTCATTGAGCAGCAACGCGTCCTCGGGTTTGGCGAAGTGCAGGTAGCCGTAGTACCAGAGCACCGCGACGGTGCCGAGGATGCTGCAGATACCGGTGATGATCAGGGGGATGGCGTTACGTTCTTCGCTCATTGCGGGCTCTCTGAAGATTCAACGGGTGATTTCGGATAATTCGGGACTTCGCCCAGGCGGCGCAGGCCGTCAAAGTGCTGGGGGTCGTCAAGGTAACGCAGCATCACTGTGCGCCAGACCGGGTCGGCGAATGTCTGCACATGTCCGCCGCGGGTCAGTTGCAGGACCCGCGGCGGCGGCGCAGCTTGATACAGACGGATGCCGTTGGAAAGAGGCACGATGGGATCATCCAGGCTGTGGTAGATCAATTTCGGTACGCCGGTCAATTGCGCAACGGAGGCAATCGCGCTGTCACCGTCGGGCACCAGCCAGGACAGCGGCACCTGGAACGCCCAGGTCAGCCACGAAGTGCTCAGGGCGAAACGCCCGACGTCGCGATAGCTGGCCGGCACGCCATCGAGCACCAGGGCCTTGAGCTGCCGTTGGCGCTGGGGATGCTCGACCAGATAATGCACCGCCAGCGCGCCGCCCAGGCTCTGGCCGAGCAGTACCAGTGGCCTGCCTTGGACATCAGGAGATTGATCGAGCCATTTGAACGCGGCGTCGATGTCCTGGTAAATCGCCGGCAGGCTCGGCTCGCCTTCGGACACGCCGTAACCACGGTAGTCGACCATCAACACCTGGTAACCACGCTCCGGCAACCACCAACTCCCACCCAGGTGCCAGGCCAGGTTGCCGCCATTGCCGTGCAGATGCAGCACCGTGCCCTTGACCTCCACGCCGGGTTTGACCGGCAGCCACCAACCACGCAGCTTGAGACCGTCGGCGGTGGTCAGGGTGACGTCGCGGTACTCGAGCTTGGCCCTCTCCGGGGTGAACGGCAGGCCGCGCTCGGGGTAGAACAGCAGGGAGCTGCAACCGCTCAGGGCCAGCAGCAGGCAAATGATGCCGAGGGTTCGCATCCGGTGAAACCTCGCAAAATCAGAAGTTATAAACAGTCCCCCTGTGGGAGCGAGCCTGCTCGCGATAGCGGTCGGACATTCAACATCAATGTTGACTGGAACACCGCTATCGCGAGCAGGCTCGCTCCCACATCTTTAACCGCATCGCATTGTGTTCAAAGGATGTTGGAATAATCCGCTTCGATCCGATCCAGGCTCAGGTGGTTCAGGAAGTTGGAGAAACACATCCAGGCCGACAGCGCGTTCATGTCGCGAAACTGCTCGGGCAGGTACTTGGGCGGTACGACCAGGCCTTCGTCCACCAGTTGCCGCAACGTGCGCATGTCCTCAAGCGTGGTCTTGCCGCAGAACAGTAGTGGCACCTGTTCCAGCTTGCCCTTGCGCACGGCCAACTGAATGTAGTTGTAAACCATGATGAAGCCCTTGAGGTAGGACAAGTCTTTGGTGAATGGCAGCCCGGTCGGCACCGAGCCACGGAACACCCGGCTGGCGTTACCGTAGCTTTCAGCCATTTCAAAGCCCTGCTCGCGGAAGAACTCGAAGATCTGCAGGAAATCGGCCCCCTCCTCCACCATATGAATGGCGCGGGTGCGGTTGGTGAGTTTGCGCAGACGACTGGGGTAGGAGGCGAAAGTGATGATCTCCATCAGGATCGCCAGGCCTTCCTGAGTCACGGTGGATGAGGGCGGCCCCTTGGACAGGAAGGTGCAGATCGGTTGGTTCAGGCCGTTGAGGGTGGTGCCGACATGCACCAGCCCTTCGTGGACCTCCAGCGCCCGCACGTCACGCTCGTTGAACATCGCATCGGTGCGGATCTTGATGTAGTCCGCCCCCGCCGCCGCATCGGCCACGATGCCATCGGACTCGAACACGCGGATGGTTTCCTCGGCTTCGCCGAACACCCGGTTGAGCCGATGCTGCAGCAAGCTGACAGCGTCCTTGGCGGTGAGGATCTTCGGCTCGTCCTTCAGGTCGCCACGGCCATCGATGTTGTTCAGGTAGTCGGACAGCATCAACCCCAGGTCTGCCAGGGTCGGGTCGCCGGCGTGGAACGCATCGGAAGCCGCACCGTACAGCTCCTGGGAAATCAGCCCGAAATCCTCGGTGCCGCGCGCTTCGAGCATGCGCACCACCATGCGGTATTCCTTGCACATGCGCCGCATGATCTGGCCGACCGGGTTGAACTGCCCGAGTTGGCGGGTGATGTCACGCTCGATGTTCTGGAACTCCAGCTTCACCTTGCTGGAATCGAAGGACAACGGCCGGTTGAGGTAATAGTCGCGGTCCACGGCGGGCATTTCCTTGCCCTTGGCCTTGAGGAATCCCTTACGGATGCTGTCATCCCATTTCACCGCGTCGAGAATGCGAATCGGCGTTTGCGCCAGCACAATGCGATCGGACAAGGTGCGTATCGTCTGCTGGTAATCGTCCACCCGGAACTCCTGTGAAAAAACGTCCGCTTGTTGCTGTTATTAGGTTGTTGCTTATTGGGATTTGAGCAGCCGCTGGTAACGCACGGCCTCCGAGAACACATCGGAATTGGCCGGGTCGTCGAGGTAACTGAAGACCTTGTTCATGTCGCTGTCCACCAGCACGCCGTCGCCTTCTTCGCTCGGGTTCGGCTGGCCACTGAGGCGTTTCTGGTCGATGGCCTGGTTAATCTGCTCCAGGTCCAGGTTGTAGACCACCAGCTCCTGTTTATCGGTCAGTTCAAAACCGGCGATCACGAAATGCCCGCCATACCGTGCCGGCACCTTGGCCGACAGGTACCAGCGGCTGCCATGACGGGAGACGGTTAGCGGGATGGCTTCGCGCTCGTGGGGCCTGGCCCTGAAGTAGCTGATGGCCTGGTAGTGGTGTTTGCCGATCTCGGTCAACTCCAGGTTCAACGGCTCACCCCAGGCGTTGGTGCTGGTCCAGTGACCGAGCAAGCCCTTGGGCGCCGCTTCGCTCTCCGGCAACGGCGCCTTGAAGGACACCAGGCAGCCACCGAGCAGCAGCAACGACATGGCCAGTACAACGGCACGCCAGGCTTTCATTGGAACTCCCTATGGCACAGGTTGCCTGTGTCCTCTGTGGCGAGGGGATTTATCCCCGTTGGGCTGCGAAGCAGCCCCCTTGCAGTCAGCTCAGTTAGCCAGATGTACCGAGTTGGCTGGTTTTGGGGCTGCTTTGCAGCCCAGCGGGGATAAATCCCCTCGCCACAGGGGCTGTGGTGAACCCATCGGGGTTACACCGACGCCAGTACCAGGTGCATGTAGCGGGTCAGGATACCGAGCATATCTTCATCGGCTACCGGCTCGGCGCCATTGAGCAAGCCCTGATATTCCATCCGTCCGATAATCGCCGTCAACACTTTGGCATCCTGTTGCGGCTCGCGGGAGCCTAATACCTGGAAAAACTGACACGTGCCGTGCAGCAAAATCTGCTGGTGGGAACGCACCAACTCCGCCAGGCGTGGGTTGAGCAGCGCTTCCTGACGAAAGGCCTGTTCGGCCATCAGGTACTCGCGGCGACTGTCCAGTTGGTGCTGTACATAGTCAGCGGTCATCCGGGCGATGTCGTCCGCCAGTTGCGAGCGTGATTGGGCGCTGCCGTCACCGTAGGCGACCATTTCCCGCAGCAGGCCTTCGTTGTTGGTCCACAGCTTGGCCATGAATGCCGCACTGCGTTCCACGTACTGGGCAAAGGTGTCGGTGAGCAGGTCATCGATGTCCTTGAAATAGTACGTGGTGGCCGACAGCGGCACGCCGGCTTCGGCAGCCACGGCGCGGTGGCGTACGGCTCGCACGCCATCGCGCACCACGATGCGCATGGCCGCGTCGAGAATTTCCTGGCGACGCTGCTCACTGCCCTGTCGGCTGGCCTTGCGGCCCTGGTACTGAACACTTTCAGCGACAGCCGTGGCGACGCCCGCTGCACCTTCTGAAGCCATTGCACGATTCACGACAGGTCTTCCTCTTTTTTTCAAAAGTAACCAATTGATACGTTTGTACCAGACAGGCAATAAAAAGCCGCCCTTCCAGGCGGCTTTTTAGTTGAAACACTTACGCTTGAGGCCGCATGTGCGGGAAGAGAATCACATCCCGGATCGACGGTGAGTTGGTCAACAACATCACCAGGCGATCGATGCCGATGCCTTCACCAGCGGTCGGCGGCATGCCGTACTCCAGGGCACGCACGAAGTCGGCATCGTAGTGCATGGCTTCGTCGTCGCCGGCGTCCTTGTCGGCCACCTGGGCCATGAAGCGCTCGGCCTGGTCTTCGGCATCGTTGAGCTCGGAGTAGGCGTTGGCGATCTCGCGGCCACCGATGAACAGCTCGAAACGGTCGGTCACGCTAGGGTTCTCGTCGTTACGACGGGCCAGCGGCGACACTTCGAACGGGTACTGGGTGATGAAGTGCGGCTGTTCCAGCTTGTGCTCGACCAGCTCTTCGAAAATCATCACTTGCAGCTTGCCCAGCCCTTCGAAGCCGAGCACCTTGGCCCCGGCCTTCTTGGCGATGGCACGGGCCTTGTCGATGTCGTTCAGGTCAGCGGCGCTGATCTCGGGGTTGTACTTGAGGATCGAGTCGAACACCGACAGGCGCACGAACGGTTCGCCGAAGTGGAACACCTTGTCGCCATACGGCACGTCGGTGGTCCCGAGAACAAGCTGCGCCAGCTCGCGGAACAGCTCCTCGGTGAGGTCCATGTTGTCTTCGTAGTCGGCGTAGGCCTGGTAGAACTCGAGCATGGTGAACTCGGGGTTGTGTCGGGTCGAAACACCTTCGTTACGGAAGTTGCGGTTGATCTCGAAGACTTTCTCGAAGCCGCCGACAACCAGGCGCTTGAGGTACAGCTCCGGCGCGATACGCAGGAACATTTCCATGTCCAGGGCGTTGTGGTGGGTTTCGAACGGCTTGGCCGCCGCGCCACCGGGGATGGTCTGCAGCATCGGCGTCTCGACTTCCAGGAAGTCGCGCTTCATCAGGAAGCTGCGGATGTGGGCGATGACTTGCGAGCGCACGCGGAACGTCTGGCGCACGTCTTCGTTGACGATCAGGTCGACGTAGCGCTGGCGATAGCGCTGCTCGGTGTCGGTCAGGCCGTGGTGCTTGTCCGGTAGTGGGCGCAGGGACTTGGTCAGCAGGCGCACGCTGGTCATTTCGACGTACAGGTCACCCTTGCCGGAACGGGCCAGGGTACCTTCGGCGGCAATGATGTCACCCAGGTCCCAGGTCTTGACGGCGGCCAGGGTTTCTTCCGGCAGGGTCTTGCGGTTGACGTAGACCTGGATGCGCCCGGTCATGTCCTGGATCACCATGAACGAACCGCGATTGAGCATGATGCGACCGGCCACCTTGACTGGAATCGCCGCCTCGGCCAGCTCTTCCTTGGTCTTGTCCGCGTACGTCTTCTGCAAGACGTCGCAGTAGGCGTCGCGGCGGAAGTCGTTGGGGAAGGCCTGGCCCTTGGCACGCTCGGCAGCAAGCTTTTCCTTGCGCAGGGCGATCAGGGAGTTTTCTTCCTGTTGCAGGGCTTGCGGGTCGAGTTCTAGGTCGCTCATGTCTTTAAGGATTCCATCACAGGTTCGTTGCCCCCGGCCCCGGGGCCGGAGTTTGCGGGCGAGCCGCGCTCCCTGGTGGAAGCGTGCCTGCCCGCCGCATGGGTGTCGCGTTACAGCCCTTGTTTGAGGCTGGCGATCAGGTATTCATCGATATCGCCGTCGAGCACCTTGTCGCAATCGCTGCGTTCGATGCTGGTACGCAGGTCCTTGATCCGCGAGGCATCGAGCACGTACGAACGGATCTGGTGACCCCAGCCGATATCCGACTTGGTGTCTTCCAGCGCCTGGGACGCCGCATTGCGCTTCTGCACTTCCTGCTCGTACAGGCGGGCCCGCAGCATCTTCATCGCGGTGTCTTTGTTGGCGTGCTGGGAACGCTCGTTCTGGCAGCTGACCACGGTGTTGGTCGGTACGTGGGTAATCCGTACGGCCGAGTCGGTGGTGTTAACGTGCTGGCCACCGGCCCCGGAGGAGCGGTAGGTATCGATGCGCAGGTCCGCCGGGTTGATCTCGATCTCGATGTTGTCATCGATTTCCGGCGAGACGAACACCGCCGAGAACGAGGTATGGCGACGGTTGCCGGAGTCGAACGGGCTCTTGCGCACCAGGCGGTGCACGCCGATCTCGGTACGCAGCCAGCCAAAGGCATATTCGCCCTTGATGTGCACGGTGGCGCCCTTGATCCCGGCGACTTCACCGGCCGACAGCTCCATGATGGTGGCGTCGAAACCGCGTTTGTCAGCCCAGCGCAGGTACATGCGCAGCAGGATGTTGGCCCAGTCCTGGGCTTCGGTGCCGCCGGAACCGGCCTGGATGTCCAGGTAGGCGTTGTTCATGTCCATCTCGCCGCTGAACATGCGACGGAATTCCAGCTTGGCGAGGTTCTCGTCAAGGCGTGTCAGCTCGGCGACGACATCGCCGACCGCACCTTCATCGTTCTCTTCGACAGCCATGTCCAGCAGGTCGCGGCAATCGGCCAGGCCGCTGGACAGTTCATCCAGGGTCTCGACGATCTGCGCCAGCGCGGAACGCTCGCGGCCCAGTTCCTGGGCGTACGAAGGGTTGTTCCAGACATTCGGATCTTCAAGCTCGCGATTGACTTCGGTCAGGCGCTCATGCTTTTGATCGTAGTCAAAGATACCCCCGAATAGTTTCGGAGCGCTCGGACAGGTCCTTGATGGTGTTAAGGATCGGGTTGATTTCCATGGCGGGCAGCACTCGTTGGCGAACTTTTGAAAGCCGGCGAGTATAACGTAATCAAGCGCCAGCGGCAGCCCGCCTGGCGGCTTTAGGGGCAATGAGCTTCAGTGCACGGGCCCCGTGGCGAGGGAGCTTGCTCCCGCTGGGTTGCGCAGCGACCCTGAAACCAGGCGGCTCGGTGTGTCAGATGGGTTGAGTCGCCCATTTTTGGGGCTGCTGCGCAGCCCAGCGGGAGCAAGCTCCCTCGCCACAAAGGTGTCCAAGCCAACCCAGGGGTGATCTATTCAACCCCCACCCGATTGCGCCCACTGTGCTTGGCCACGTACAGCCCCTTGTCCGCCGCCGAGATCAATTGCCGGCTATCGCTACCCTGCTGTGGGGTAAAGGTCGAGACGCCGATGCTGATGGTCAGGTTCTCGCCGCCGTCGGGCGTGGCGTGGGGGATTTTCAGGGCGACGACGTTCTGGCGCAGTTTCTCGGCCATCAGCCGGGCGCCGCCAGGCGAGGTGCCGGGCAGTACCAAGGCAAACTCTTCGCCGCCGTAGCGGGCCGGCAAGTCGGACGGACGGCTGCACGCCTCGCGGATCGCCGTGGCGACCTTGCGCAAGGCCTCGTCGCCCTCCAGGTGACCGAAGTTGTCGTTGTAGGACTTGAAGTAATCCACGTCGATCATCAGCAGCGACAATTGACTCTGGTCGCGCATCGCCCTGCGCCATTCCAGCTCCAGGTACTCGTCGAAGTGCCGGCGATTGGACAGCCCGGTCAGGCCATCGGAGTTCATCAGGCGTTGCAGCACCAGGTTGGTGTCGAGCAGTTGCTGCTGGCTGACCCGCAGCGCGCGATAGGCCGCGTCGCGCTGCAACAGCATCATGTAGGAACGCGAGTGATAGCGGATGCGCGCCACCAGTTCGATGTTGTCCGGCAACTTGACCAGATAGTCGTTGGCCCCGGCGGCAAACGCCGCGCTCTTGACCAGCGGGTCCTCCTTGGTGGACAGGACGATGATCGGGATATCACGGGTGGCCGGATGATTGCGGTACTCGCGCACCAGGCTCAGGCCGTCGAGGCCAGGCATCACCAAATCCTGGAGAATCACCGTCGGCTTGATGCGAACCGCGTGGGCGATGGCCTGGTGCGGGTCGGCGCAGAAGTGGAAGTCGATGTTTTCTTCATTCGACAGCCCGCGCCGCACCGCTTCGCCGATCATCGCCTGGTCGTCGACGAGCAAGACCATGGCGGCGTTCTCATCGCGCTTGAATTCGTCGAGCTGCAGATCATTCATGGTGGCTTACCTGAATACGGCCTGGGGCAAAGCTGGCGGGGTTCTTCATGGGGTAAAAATCTCCAACAACCGTGGCGCGATAGCGTCCAGGGCAAGAATATGGGCGGCGGCGTCGATGGCGGCGGCCGCTTTGGGCATCCCGTACACCGCACTGCTGCGCTGGTCCTGGGCGATGGTCACATAGCCCTGCTGGCGCATGAGTTTAAGCCCTTGTGCACCATCACGGCCCATGCCAGTGAGCAATACGCCCACCGCGTCGCCACTCCAGTACTGGGCGACACTGTCGAAAAACACGTCGATGGAGGGCCGGTAGATCTCGTTCACCGGCTCGGCGGTGTAGGCCAGGGTGCCATCCTTCAACAAACGCAGATGATGGTTGGTCCCGGCCAACAACACGGTACCGCTCTGCGGTGTCTCGCCGTGCCGGGCCAGGCGCACCGTATGGCCCGATACACTGCCCAGCCACTCGGCCATGCCTGCGGCGAACACCTCGTCCACATGCTGGACCAGCACGATGGCCGGGGCAAAGTCACGCGGCAGCGCCTTGAGCAGCACCTCCAGCGCCGCCGGCCCGCCCGCGGACGATCCGATGGCCACCAGGCTCTTGCGCGACACTGCCGCACGCTGCGGCGCTGGCGCGGGTCGTTCACGCTTGTTGCGCTCACCGATCAGCCAGCCGATGTTGGTGATCTTGCGCAGCAACGGCGCCGCCGCGTCCGCCGGGTTACCGACGCCCAGGGCCGGGGTATCGACCACATCCAGCGCGCCATGGCCCATCGCCTCGAACACCCGGTGAACGTTCTGCTGGCTGTCACCAGTGACAATCACGATCGCACAGGGGCTGTCGGCCATGATCCGTCGGGTGGCCTCCACGCCATCCATGATCGGCATGAGCAAGTCCATCAGGATCAGGTCCGGGGTGTATTCGGCGCAGCGCTGCACCGCCTCGGCCCCGTTGGTGGCCACCCAGACCAGTTGATGCGCCGGCTCGAACGCCAGGGCGCGGCGCAGGGCCTCGACCGCTAGGGGCATGTCATTGACGATGGCGATCTTCAAGCGCGTGCCCCTCCGATCAATTCGACCACGGCGTCGAGCAAGGCGTCGTCGTGGAAACTCGCCTTGGCCAGATAATAGTCGGCGCCAGCGTCCAGGCCACGGCGGCGATCTTCTTCGCGATCCTTGTAGGACACCACCATCACCGGTAACGATTGCAAACGGTTGTCACGCCGCAACAGCGACACCAACTCGATACCGTCCATGCGCGGCATGTCGATGTCAGTGATCAGCAGATCGAAATCCTCCGAGCGCAAGGCGTTCCAGCCGTCCATGCCATCCACCGCCACGGCCACGTCGTAGCCGCGACCCCGCAACAACTTGCGCTGCAGCTCGCGCACGGTCAGGGAATCGTCCACCACCAGGATCCGCTTGCGCGGGGCCTGGGCCTGGTCCTGCCGGGCAATGCGTTCCAGGCGCCCGGTATCGAGCAACTTGTCCACCGAACGCAGCAGGTCTTCGACATCGACGATCAACACCACCGAGCCATCGTCGAGCAAGGCCCCGGAAGAAATGTCCTGGACCTTGCCCAGGCGTTCGTCCAAGGGCAAGACCACCAGGGTCCGCTCACCGATGAAGCGCTCCACCGCCACGCCGTAGATCGTCTCGCGCTCGCGGATCACCACGACCTTGAGGGTCTGGCCGTTGTTCTGCGTGGCCGGGCGATTGAGCAACTGGCTGGCGGCGACCAGCCCCACGTGCCGGCCTTCATGCCAGAAGTGCTGGCGGCCTTCGACCTGCACGATGTCTTCCGGCGCCAGGTCGCACATGCGTTCGATGTGGGCCAGGGGAAAGGCATACGCTTCATCGCCGACTTCCACCACCAGGCTGCGCACCACCGATAGCGTCAGCGGCACCTCGAGATGGAAACGACTGCCCTCGCCTGCCGCCTGCTCCAGCACCACCGCGCCGCGCAACTGCCGGACCATGTGCTGGACGGCGTCCAGGCCGACGCCACGCCCGGACACTTCGGTGACGGTGTCGCGCAGGCTGAACCCGGGCAGGAACAGGAAGGTCAGCAGCTCCTCTTCGCTCAGGCTGGCGGCGGTTTGCTCAGGAGAAAGACCGCGCTCGACGATGCTGCGGCGCACCCGCTCCAGGTCCACCCCGGCGCCGTCGTCCGCCAGCTCTAACACCAGCAGACCGGCCTGATGAGAGGCGCGCAGGCGGATCAGGCCTTCGGCGGGCTTGCCGGCCAACAGCCGTTGCTCCGGGGTTTCGATGCCATGGTCCACGGCGTTGCGCAACAAGTGGGTCAGCGGTGCTTCGAGCTTTTCCAGCACATCACGGTCGACCTGGGTTTTCTCGCCTTCAATCTCCAGGCGCACCTGTTTGCCCAGGCTGCGGCCCAGGTCACGGACCATTCGTGCCTGACCCGAAAGCACGTCGGCGAACGGCCGCATGCGACAGGCCAGTGCGGTGTCGTAGAGCACCTGCGCCCGCTGACTGGCCTGCCAGGCGAATTCATCCAGCTCGGCGGTTTTCTGCGCCAACAACTGCTGGGTTTCGGCGAGCAAGCGGCGGGCATCACCAAGGGCTTCCTGGGCTTGCAGGCTCAGGGGGTGAGCCTTGAGGTGCACGTTCAGCTCTTCAAGGGCGCGCAAGCCACTGCCTTGCTGGCGCTTGAGCCGTTGCAGCGTCGCCAGCCAGGGCTTGAGGCGCTGCGTCTCCACCAAGGACTTGCTCGACAGGTCGAGCAGACTGTTGAGGCGCTCAGCCGTGACCCGCAGGACCCGCTCGCCGCCTTCGGTGACCCGCTTGCGTTTCGGCGCCGGTTCCATTGCCTCGGGCGATGGCGCTTGCGACAGCTCGACGCGTACCGGCTCGACTGGCGTCTCGATGATCGGTGGCGCCACCGCCGGGACCTGTGGCGCATTGGGATCGAGAAGACGCCCCATCAACGCCACGTAGGCATCGATGTCCGGGGCGCCGACGCTGTTGCCCGGGGTGGCGATGCGTGTCAGCAGGTCAGTGCCTTGCAGCAAGGCGTCGATATGTTCGGCGCCCAGCACCAGGCGCCGCTCCTGGGCGCTGACCAGGCAATCTTCCATCACATGGGCCACGCTGACCCCGG
This sequence comes from Pseudomonas sp. FP2300, assembly GCF_030687595.1. Lineage (NCBI taxonomy): Bacteria > Pseudomonadati > Pseudomonadota > Gammaproteobacteria > Pseudomonadales > Pseudomonadaceae > Pseudomonas > Pseudomonas sp. FP2300. The sequence continues at coordinate 1,264,305 of NZ_CP117440.1, read as the reverse complement.
CGTCCACCCCGACAATACGCGCCGCGCCCTTGAGGGAATGCGCCGCACGCATGCACGATTCAAGATGATCGGCCTGGGTCGGATCGCGCTCCAGGGCCAGCAGGCCGGCGCTCAGCACCTGGACCTGGGCTTCGGCTTCCAGGCTGAACAGCTCCAGCAACGAGGTGTCGCGCATCTGATCGGGGGTCATGACAGGCTCCGGGCCACAGCGGACAGCAACTGTTCTTCATCCAGCCAGCGCAGACTGCGGCCCTTATAGGGCAGCACGCCCCGGGTGTACTTGGCCGCCGATTGCGAAGCGCCCGCCAGGATGCGCTCATCGATGGCGTGGATGCCGTCCACCTCATCCACCGGCACCACCACTGGCCCGCCCTTGGCCGCGACAATCAACATGCGTGGCATCACCCGTGCGCCGGAAACTGCCGCCACGCCGGGTTCCAGGTCCAACAGTTCCACCAGCGACAAGCAAGCCACCAGCGCCCCGCGCACGTTCGCCACGCCCAGCAAGGCCCGTGAACGCTGGTGAGGCAAGGAATGGATCGGCTGCAACGGCGCCACTTCCACCAGGCTGCGCGTCGTCAGGCCCAGCCATTCCTCGCCGAGGCGGAACATCAGCAGCGAACGCGTGACCACATCGCTGTCTACCGGGGCAAGGGACAAATCCCGCTGATCGTGCGGCAAGGCATAACGGTCGAGCAGCCGGGTGGCGGCCGCCGAATACACTGAACAATTACGGCAGTGGATATGCTCGGCCAACAACGGACAGGATTTGTCGCCATGCACACCGATGCGATTCCAGCAGTCGTCGATTGCCTGGGCATCGTCATGGGTGACGGTGTAAGAAGCCGAACCACTCATCGTTTGTGCTCACTGTCTGCCGTGCGCCCGCTGCGGGCGGCACGTTCCTGCAATCGACGGGCTCCGGCCGCGTCTCCCTGGGAAGCCAGCAGCGCCGCCAGATGCACCAGGGCCTCGGCGTGTTGCGGTTCAAGATAAAGCGCCTTGCGATAAAAACCCTGGGCTTCCAGCGCGCTGCCGGCCATGTCGCTGAGCAGGCCCAACCAATAGAACACCTGGGCGTTTGGCGCGTGGCTGCGCAAGTATTCTTCGCAAGTCGCACGGGCCTCGGCGCTTTTGCCGCCGTTGGCCAGGGCGGCGATATTGGCCAGCAAGGTCGCGGCATCGCTGCCTTTGGGCTCGGCAATCGGCGTCACGCTCGCCGCAAACGGTCGCGGCCGAATCACCGGCGGGACAACGCGCGACGGTGGCTGCCGAACCGGCAACGGGGTCGGCATCAACGCCGGCACTGGTTGTGGCTCGGGAGCCCCCTGGCGGCTGAAAGCGAACGATTGAGCAATCCCGATCGAGCGCATGCCCAGTCGTCCCAGCAAGCTGCCCTCGGCAGGGCCGATAAACAGCACGCCGTCCTGATGGGTCAGGCGCTTGAGTACCTCGAACACTTGCTGTTGGGTCGGCTGGTCGAAATAGATCAGCAGGTTGCGACAGAACACAAAATCGTAAGGTGCCTCGTTCACCAGCAGGGCCGGATCCAGCAGGTTGCCCACTTGCAAGCGCACCTGTTCACGCACCCGTTCGCTGAGGCGGTAGCCCTCGTCTTCGGCGTCGAAATACCGCTCGCGAAAACCCAGCTCCGCACCACGAAAGGAATTCCTGCCGTAACGTGCCTCCTTGGCCCGCGCCACCGACAGCGGGCTGACGTCCAGGCCGTCCACCTTGAACTGATGTGGCCCCAGGCCGGCGTCGAGCAAGGCCATGGCAATAGAGTAAGGCTCTTCACCGGTGGAGCACGGCAAGCTGAGAATGCGCAGCGCCCGCAGGTGCTTGATCTCGGCCAGGCGCTTGACGGCCAGCCTGGCGAGGGTCGCGAAGGATTCGGGATAGCGGAAGAACCAGGTCTCCGGAACGATCACTGCTTCGATCAGCGCCTGCTGCTCCTGGGCCGAATGCTGCAGGCCCTGCCAATATTCATCGGCGGTACGCCCGGGCACGGCAATGATGCGCTGGCGCACGGCCCGCTCAATGATCGCGGTGCCGACGGAGGTCACATCCAGGCCGATGCGCTCCTTGAGAAAATCGAAAAACCGCTGGTCGTTGTTCATGGCAGAGCCTCGAGGTCATCGAGGTTCAGCGGCGACGCAGGAAACAGCAGCCCACGCACTGACTCATCGAGCAGGTCATTGACCCGTACCCATTGCAACAACCCATGGGCATCTTCGCGGACCGGACCGAGGTACGGCGCCTGCCGATTGTCCAGGCCGTAGGGTTTGAAATCGGTCGGGTCACAGCGCACGGTGTCGGTCGCCTGTTCCAGGATCAGGCCCAACACCTGTTCCGTTTGTTGTGCGTCGCCCTGATAGCGCACCAGCACCAGTCGCGTGCTGGTCCTGGCCTCGGCACTCTGGCCAAAGGTCAGGGCGCACAGGTCGATCACCGGCACCACCGTCCCGCGCCAGGCAAACACCCCCGCCACCCAGGACGGCGCCCGGGCGATCGGCTTGAGGGGCAGGCGCGGCAGCACTTCCACCACATCGATGGCCTGCAGGGCATAACGCTCGCTGCCGATGCGGAACTCCAGGAACAACGTCTGGCGGGCCGTCGGTGCGGCACCACGCCGGGTCTCGAACTCGCCCATCAGACTTTGAAACGCGAGACGCCGCTGCGCAGCCCCACGGCGACCTGGCTCAGCTCGTCGATGGCGGAACTGGCCTGGCGCAGGGACTCCACGGTCTGGCTGCTGGCATCGCCCAGTTGCACCAGGGCGTGGTTGATCTGCTCAGCCCCCGTGGCCTGGGCCTGCATGCCCTCGTTGACCATCAACACCCGCGGCGCCAAGGCCTGGACCTGATGGATGATCTGCGACAGTTGCTCGCCGACCTGCTGCACTTCGGCCATGCCCCGGCGCACTTCTTCGGAGAACTTGTCCATGCCCATCACGCCGGCCGATACAGCGGACTGGATCTCGCGCACCATCTGCTCGATGTCATAGGTCGCCACGGCGGTCTGGTCGGCCAAGCGTCGGACTTCAGTCGCCACCACGGCGAAACCGCGACCGTACTCACCGGCCTTCTCGGCCTCGATGGCCGCGTTGAGGGACAGCAGGTTGGTCTGGTCGGCCACTTTGACGATGGTCACCACCACCTGGTTGATGTTGCCCGCCTTCTCGTTGAGGATCGCCAGTTTGGCGTTCACCAGGTCGGCGGCGCCCATCACCGAATGCATGGTTTCTTCCATGCGCGCCAAGCCTTGCTGGCCGGAACCGGCGGCCACCGAGGCCTGGTCGGCGGCGGTGGAGACTTCGGTCATGGTGCGCACCAGGTCGCGAGAGGTGGCGGCGATTTCTCGGGACGTCGCGCCGATCTCGGTGGTGGTCGCGGCGGTTTCGGTGGCCGTGGCCTGTTGCTGGCGCGAGGTGGCGGCGATCTCGGTGACCGAGGTGGTGACCTGCACCGACGAGCGTTGGGCCTGGGACACCAGTGAGGTCAGCTCGGCCATCATGTCGTTGAAGCCGGTTTCCACGGCACCGAACTCGTCTTTGCGCGCCAGGTTCAGGCGCCCGCTCAGGTCACCGCTGCGCATGATCTCGAGGATTTCGACGATACGGTTCATCGGCGCCATGATCGCGCGCATCAGCAACAGGCCACACAGTACAGCGATAATCAGCGCGACCAGGAACGACAGGCCCATGGCGACCTTGGCCGCCGTCACCGCATCACCGATGGTCTGGGTGGCGTCTTCCGCCAGTTCACGATTGCGCTCGATAATGTGATTCAGATGCCCGCGACCGCCGATCCATGCCGGCGTCAGCTCTTTATCCAGCGCCAGCCGGGCACCTTCGTAGTCCTTGCGCTGGTACAAGTCCAGGACCTTTGCCATGGCCTGGTTGAATGCCAGGTGATTGGCCTCGAACTCATCGAAAGAGGCCTGGTCGGCGGGGTTCTGGATCAGCTTTTGATAGTTCTGTATTTCTTCGCGCAGGTGCTGCTCGAAGCCCTGGTAGCGGGCCTTGTCCTCGGCGGTGATTTCCCGGTTCCCCGAGAGACCGACAATTTGCTGGGTCAAGACGTAGCTGTCGACCCAGCCACCGCGAATCATGGAACTGTAATACACCCCCGGCACCGCATCGGCCCGCACCTTTTCTTCACTGTCCTGGATCTTCAACAACCGTGAATAAGAGACCACCACCATCAGCAACATAATGGCGATGATCACCGCAAAACTCGCCAGGATGCGTTGGCGCAATGTCCAATTCTTCACAGTAAAACCTCGGGCACTTGAAAATGCTGGGGAGTATAGCCGAGGGCGGCGTCGCATCTGTATGGCGCTGTGGGGTGATTTTGGCGAGGCCGAAGTTCACCGTTTTCTCAAAATGAGCAATGCCCCCTTGTGGGAGCGAGCTTGCTCGCGATAGCGGTGTATCAGCCAATGATGCTGTGACTGACCGGGCGCCATCGCGAGCAAGCTCGCTCCCACAGGAAAATGCGTTGGATACAAGACTGTCAAACGACACTAAACCAGTGTGGGAGCGAGCCCGCTCGCGATAGCGGTGTATCAGCCAATGATGCTGTGACTGACCAGGCGCCATCGCGAGCAGGCTCGCTCCCACAGGGAATAGCGTTGGGGCTGTTCTATACGGTCGCCTGGCGCACCTGTTTCTCCAGTTCCACCTTCAACCCCGGTTCCAGCTTGAGTTGGCGCGCCAGTTCATCGAGGTAGGACTTCTCCATGAAGTTTTCCTCGTCCACCAGCATCACGCTGGCGATGTACATTTCCGCGGCCATTTCCGGGGTGCTGGCGGCGCGGGCGACGTCAGTGGGGTCCAGGGGCTTGTTGAGTTCGGCGTGCAGCCAGTGTTGCAGTTCCTGGTCGTTGTCGAGCTTGGTGAACTCACCTTCGATCAACTGCCGCTCACGTTCGTCCACATGGCCGTCGGCCTTGGCCGCCGCCACCAGCGCCTTGAGGATCGCCTGGCTGTGCTGTTCGACCTGCGCCGGCGGAACGCGGTCGAGGGTCTGCGGTTCGGTTTTCGGTGCGCTGCCCTGCTGGGCCTGCCAGTTGCCGTAAGCCTTGTAGGCGATCACGCCCAAGGCCGCCAGGCCACCATAGGCCAGGGCCTTGCCGCCGAAGTTGCGGGCTTTCTTGTTGCCCAGCAACAGGCCCATGGCCCCGGCGGCCAATGCCCCGCCGCCCGCACCGGAAAGCATTCCGCCCAGGTTGCCGGAGCCGCCGAGCAATCCGCCCAGGCCGCCGGACGATTTGCCCTGGGAGCCGCCCGCCTTGTTCTGCAACATTTCCTGGCCGGACTTGAGAAGCTGATCGAGCAATCCACGAGTGTTCATTTGCTGCCTCCACGCATTCGGAGTAACCGGATCATTAAGGCCATCAGCCTAGATCGAAAGTGCCCCGCCGCCTTCGGCGAGATTGCTTCGAGATGTTGCCTGTCGACTCGCTACCCATTGAAAAAAACGATATACACTGGAGCTCATCGATAAAACCGCTCAGCGGGTAATCCCCATGATGACGTTGCGTCAGATTCGCCATTTCATCGCCGTGGCCGAAACCGGCTCCATCTCTGCCGCTGCGCAAACGGCCTTCATTTCCCAGTCGACCTTGACCCTGGCCATCCAGCAATTGGAGCAGGAGATCGGCGTCAACCTGTTCAATCGCCACGCCAAGGGCATGACCCTGACGCACCAGGGCCACCAATTCCTGCGCCAGGCCCACTTGATCCTGGCCACCGTCGACAACGCCAAGCGCAGCCTGCAACAAAGCACCGACCAGGTTGCCGGCCAAGTCACCATCGGCGTCACCAGCCTGGTCGCCGGGTATTACCTGGCGGACCTGCTGACCCGTTTCCAGCGCGCCTATCCCAACGTGGAAATCCGCGTCATGGAGGACGAGCGGCCCTACATCGAGCATCTGCTGGTCAGCGGCGAAATCGATGTCGGGGTGCTGATCCTGTCCAACCTGGAAGACCGCCACGCCTTGCAGACCGAAGTCCTGACCCATTCGCCCCATCGCTTGTGGCTGCCGGCGCAGCATCCGCTGCTGGAACACGACAGCATCAACCTGGCCGACGTCGCCCGCGAACCGCTGATCCAGTTGAACGTCGATGAAATGGACCGCAACGCCCAGCGCCTGTGGCGCGGTGCCGGCCTGCAACCGAAGGTCACCCTGCGCACCGCCTCGACCGAAGCGGTGCGCAGCCTGGTGGCGGCGGGATTGGGCGTGTCGATCCAACCGGACATGACGTACCGCCCATGGTCGCTGGAAGGCGACATCATCGAAGCGCGACCGATTGCCGACCTCAACCAGACCCTCGACGTCGGCCTGGCCTGGCGCCGGGGCACGGCGCGACCGGCGTCGGTCGACCCGTTCCTGGCCGTCGCCCGGGAACAGCCCCATGGCGGACGCAAGCCATCTATTTAATCGAACGAAGCCTTGAGTATTTCGAATTTGTCGGCCTTGAGGCTGAGCACTAGTCTTGCTGCATCACCACATTCCATTGTGGGAGTGAGCAGGCTCGCCCCCACAGGTTCTTTGTTTCCACTGAGACCTATAAAAAATGGCAGGCACGCAAACCCCGTTATGCACCGCGTTGCTGATAGACGGGGAACTCGCTCCTGGTGAGGGCATTGTCGAGCCGATCCTCAACCCGGCCACCGGCGAAGTGTTGGCTCACATCGCCGAGGCCAGCACCGAGCAGGTCGAAGCCGCGATTCTCGCCGCCCATCACGCCTTCGATGGTTGGTCGCGCACCACGCCACAACAGCGTTCGAACCTGCTGCTGGAGATTGCCAGTGCCATCGAGAAAAACGCCGACGAGCTGGCCCGCCTCGAATCCCTGAACTGCGGCAAGCCACTGCACCTGGCGCGCCAGGATGACCTGAGCGCCACGGTGGATGTATTTCGTTTCTTCGCTGGTGCCGTGCGCTGCCAGACCGGCCAGCTCAGCGGCGAATACCTGCCCGGCTACACCAGCATGGTGCGCCGCGACCCAATCGGTGTAGTGGCGTCCATTGCGCCATGGAATTACCCGATCATGATGGCCGCGTGGAAAATCGCCCCGGCCCTGGCCGCTGGCAATACGCTGGTGTTCAAACCCTCGGAACACACGCCGCTGTCGATCCTGGCCTTGGCCCCAACGCTGGCCGAGATCCTGCCACGGGGCGTGATCAACATCGTCTGCGGGGGTGGCGAAGGTGTGGGCAGCCATCTGGTCAGCCATCCGAAAGTGCGCATGGTCTCGCTGACCGGCGATATCGTCACCGGGCAGAAGATCCTCCAGGCCGCAGCGAAAACCCTCAAGCGCACGCACCTGGAGCTCGGTGGCAAGGCGCCGGTGATCGTGTGCAACGACGCCGACCTCCAGGCGGTGATCGAAGGCGTGCGTACCTACGGTTATTACAACGCTGGGCAGGATTGCACCGCGGCGTGCCGGATTTACGCCCAAGGGGCGATTCATGACCGGCTGGTGGCCGAACTCGGCGCGGCAGTCAGCAGCCTGCGCTTTGCCGGCAAGCGCGATGCCGACAATGAAATCGGCCCGCTGATCAGCACCCGCCAGCGCGACCGGGTTGCCAGTTTTGTCGAGCGCGCCCTCGGCCAGCCGCACATCGAACGCATCACTGGCGCGGCGGTGCATTCCGGTGCCGGTTTCTATTACCAGCCCACGCTGCTGGCCGGCTGCAAGCAAAGCGATGAAATCGTCCAGCGCGAGGTGTTCGGCCCGGTGGTCACCGTGACCCGCTTCGACGAACTCAGCCAGGCGGTGGACTGGGCCAACGATTCCGAATACGGCCTGGCATCCTCGGTATGGACCCAGAACCTGGACAAGGCCATGCAGGTAGCGGCGCGGCTGCAATACGGCTGCACCTGGATCAACAGCCACTTCATGCTGGTCAGCGAAATGCCCCACGGCGGCCTGAAACGGTCCGGTTATGGCAAAGACCTGTCCAGCGATTCGCTCCAGGACTACAGCGTGGTGCGCCACATCATGGCCCGCCACGGCCAGCATCTGTAGATAACAGCACTACTCTAATAACAGGCCTTCAATGGCGCTTCACCCCGTTGAAACACTGCCCCGACCATAATTAAAGCAAGAGGGATTTCCATGTACGCGCACAAGACCGTATTGCTCAGTGCAATCACCACGGCGCTGCTGACCAGCGTCAGCCTCCAGGCCGCCGAACCGCTCAAGGCCATCGGCGCCGGCGAGGGCCAACTGGATATCGTCGCCTGGCCGGGTTACATCGAACGCGGCGAAAGCGACAAGGCCTACGACTGGGTGACCGGTTTCGAGAAGGAAACCGGCTGCAAGGTCAATGTGAAAACCGCCGCGACGTCCGACGAAATGGTCAGCCTGATGACCAAGGGCGGCTACGACCTGGTCACCGCGTCGGGCGACGCCTCGCTGCGGCTGATTGCCGGCAAGCGCGTGCAACCGATCAACACCGCGCTGATCGCCAACTGGAAAAACCTCGACCCGCGCCTCAAGGATGCGCCGTGGTACGTGGTCAACCAGCAGACCTACGGAACCCCGTATCAGTGGGGCCCGAACGTGTTGATGTACAACACCGAAGTATTCAAGCAGGCGCCCACCAGTTGGGGCGTGCTGTTCAACACCCAGAACCTGCCCGACGGCAAGCCGAACAAGGGACGCGTGCAAGCCTACGATGGCCCGATCTACATCGCCGACGCGGCGCTGTACCTCAAGACCGCCAAGCCTGAGCTGGGCATCAAGGACCCCTACCAACTCGACGAAGCGCAGTACAAGGCCGTGCTGGAATTGTTGCGGGCCCAGCAACCGTTGATCCATCGCTACTGGCACGACACCACCGTGCAGATGAGCGATTTCAAGAACGAAGGCGTGGTGGCGTCCGGCGCCTGGCCGTATCAGGTCAACGGCCTGATGAACGAAAAACAACCGATCGCCTCGACCATTCCAAAAGAAGGTGCCACCGGTTGGGCCGACACCACGATGCTGCACGCCGAGGCCAAGCACCCCAACTGCGCGTACAAATGGATGGACTGGTCGCTGCAACCGAAAGTCCAGGGTGACGTGGCCGCATGGTTCGGCTCGTTGCCAGCGGTACCGGCGGCGTGCAAGGACAGCGAACTGCTCGGTGCCGAAGGCTGCAAGACCAACGGCTTCGACCAGTTCGACAAGATCGCCTTCTGGAAAACCCCGCAGGCCGAGGGCGGCAAGTTCGTGCCGTACAGCCGCTGGACCCAGGACTACATTGCGATCATGGGTGGGCGGTAAGCCTCAGTCGGCTTAGGAAACTGAACACCGCTCTTGTGTGGGAGCAAGGCTTGCCCGCGATGAAGATGATGCGGTCTTTCGGGGAACCGAGGTGCCTGTATCGCGAGCAAGCTTTGCTCCCACAGCGCTGTTCCCACAGGTCCAGTGTCCGGCCCACCACCAACAATCCAACGGAAGTCGCGCTTTTTGGAGCCCCGCACCATGACGCTTGCAGTCCAATTCACCCAGGTATCCCGTCAGTTTGGCGAAGTGAAGGCCGTTGACCGGGTTTCCATCGACATTCAGGACGGCGAGTTCTTTTCCATGCTGGGCCCCTCCGGCTCGGGCAAGACCACCTGCCTGCGCTTGATCGCCGGGTTCGAACAACCCAGTGCCGGCTCGATCCGCATCCACGGCGAAGAAGCCGCCGGACTCCCGCCCTATCAACGGGACGTCAACACGGTGTTCCAGGATTACGCGCTTTTCCCGCACATGAATGTGCGCGACAACGTCGCCTACGGCTTGAAAGTCAAAGGCGTCGCCAAGGCCGAGCGCATCAAGCGCGCCGACGAAGCACTGGAGATGGTGGCCCTGGACGGTTATGGCGAACGCAAGCCCGTGCAACTCTCCGGCGGCCAGCGTCAACGCGTGGCCCTCGCCCGTGCACTGGTCAATCGCCCGCGGGTGTTGCTGCTGGACGAACCCTTGGGCGCCTTGGACCTGAAGCTGCGCGAGCAGATGCAAGGCGAGTTGAAGAAACTGCAACGCCAGCTGGGCATCACCTTCATTTTCGTCACCCACGACCAGACCGAAGCCTTGTCGATGTCCGATCGCGTGGCAGTGTTCAACAAGGGCCGGATCGAACAGGTCGACACGCCGCGCAACCTGTACATGAAACCGGCGACCACCTTCGTCGCCGAGTTCGTCGGTACTTCCAATGTGATTCGCGGCGAACTGGCCCGGGAACTGAGCGGTTATCCACAGCCGTTCTCGATCCGTCCGGAACACGTGCGCTTCGCCGAAGGTCCGTTGGCCGCCCATGAAATCGAAGTCCACGGCCTGCTGCACGACATCCAGTACCAGGGCAGCGCCACGCGCTACGAGTTGAAACTTGCCAACGGCCAGACCCTGAACCTCAGCCAGGCCAACACCCAGTGGCTCGACAACACCGCCCAGCACCAGACTGGCCAGCCCCTCAGCGTACGCTGGGCGCGGGAGGCGATGGTCGTGCTGCATGACACTGTCGGCGGTGAGGTGTGAGATGAACACCCTGACCATCAACCAAACGCCTGCGTCCGGTTCACCGTTGCGGCGTTTTTCCAACCTGCTGTATCGGCGGCCCAACCTGTACCTGTCGATGTTGCTGGTGCCGCCGCTGATCTGGTTCGGCGCGATCTACCTGGGCTCGCTGCTGACCTTGCTGTGGCAGGGCTTCTACACCTTCGATGACTTCACCATGGCGGTCACCCCCGACCTGACCCTGGCGAATTTCACCGCACTGTTCCAGCCCTCGAACTTCGACATCATCCTGCGCACCTTGAGCATGGCCATTGTCGTGTCCATCGCCAGCGCCATCGTCGCGTTCCCGATTGCCTACTACATGGCGCGCTACACCAGCGGCAAGACCAAGGCGTTTTTCTACATCGCAGTGATGTTGCCAATGTGGGCCAGCTACATCGTCAAGGCCTATGCCTGGACGCTGCTGCTGGCCAAGGGTGGCGTAGCGCAGTGGTTCGTCCAGCACCTGGGGCTGGAACCGCTGTTGCAGTTCGTACTGGGGATCCCCGGAGTGGGCGGCAGCACCTTGTCCACCTCACACCTGGGACGTTTCCTGGTGTTCGTCTACATCTGGCTGCCGTTCATGATCCTGCCGATCCAGGCCTCACTGGAGCGCCTGCCGCCATCGCTGCTGCAAGCCTCGGCGGACCTGGGCGCCAGACCACGCCAGACGTTCATGCAGGTGATCTTGCCGCTGTCGATCCCGGGCATTGCCGCCGGCTCGATCTTCACCTTCTCGCTGACCCTGGGGGATTTCATCGTGCCGCAACTGGTGGGCCCGCCGGGCTACTTCGTCGGCAGCATGGTCTACGCCCAGCAAGGCGCCATCGGCAACATGCCCATGGCTGCGGCGTTCACGCTGGTACCCATCGTGCTGATTGCCATCTACCTGTCTATCGTCAAGCGCCTGGGGGCTTTCGATGCACTCTGAAAAATCCTCCTGGGGCCTGAAGATCGCCGCGTGGGGCGGGCTGGTGTTCCTGCATTTCCCGATCCTGATCATCTTCCTCTACGCCTTCAACACCGAGGACGCAGCCTTCAGCTTTCCGCCCAAGGGCCTGACCCTGAAGTGGTTCAGCGTCGCCTTCGCGCGCCCGGATGTGCTCGAAGCTATCAAGCTGTCGTTGCAGATCGCGGCCATCGCCACGCTCATCGCCATGGTGCTCGGTACGCTGGCCTCGGCAGCGCTGTACCGCCGGGATTTCTTCGGCAAGCAGGGCATTTCGCTGATGCTGATCCTGCCGATTGCCCTGCCAGGGATCATCACCGGCATTGCCCTGTTGGCGACCTTCAAGACCCTGGGCATCGAACCGGGCATGTTCACCATCATCGTCGGCCACGCGACCTTTTGCGTGGTGATCGTCTACAACAACGTCATCGCCCGCCTGCGCCGCACCTCCCACAGCCTGATCGAAGCCTCGATGGACCTGGGCGCCGACGGTTGGCAAACCTTCCGCTACATCATCCTGCCCAACCTCGGCTCGGCACTGCTGGCCGGAGGGATGCTGGCGTTTGCGCTGTCGTTCGACGAAATCATCGTTACCACCTTCACCGCCGGCCACGAACGCACGCTGCCGCTGTGGCTGCTCAACCAGCTCAGCCGCCCCCGCGACGTGCCGGTGACCAACGTGGTGGCGATGCTGGTGATGATCGTGACGATGCTACCGATACTCGGCGCTTATTACCTGACCCGCGGGGGTGAGAGCGTGGCGGGGAGTGGCGGGAAATGAATCTGATACTAACGATGACCACCCAATGTGGGAGCGAGCCTGCTCGCGATGGCGTTTCTGATGGCGCCAAAAGCTTCGCGAGCAGGCTCGCTCCCACAGAAAAACGGCGACAGACGAGGATATGCACATGCAAACCAAACTGCTGATCAACGGCCACTTGGTAAACGGCGAAGGCCCCGGCCAGGCTGTGTTCAACCCCGCGCTGGGGCGGGTGCTGGTGGAAATCAACGAAGCCAGCGAAGCCCAGGTCGATGCCGCCGTGCGCGCCGCCGACACCGCCTTCGAGTCTTGGTCGCAAGTCTCGCCCAAGGACCGTTCCCTGCTCCTGCTAAAACTGGCCGATGCCATCGAAGCCCACGGCGAAGAACTGGCAAAGCTCGAATCGGACAATTGCGGTAAACCCTTGAGCGCCGCGCTGAACGACGAGATCCCGGCAATCGCCGACGTGTTCCGCTTCTTTGCCGGCGCCAGCCGCTGCATGAACGGCTCGGCGGGCGGCGAATACCTGCCGGGGCACACCTCGATGATCCGCCGCGACCCGGTGGGGGTCATCGCCTCCATCGCGCCATGGAACTACCCGTTGATGATGGTTGCCTGGAAAATCGCCCCGGCCCTGGCCGCTGGTAATACCGTGGTGCTCAAGCCATCGGAACAGACCCCGCTGACCGCGTTGCGCCTGGCGGAACTGGCGTCGGAAATTTTCCCAGCGGGTGTGCTCAACGTGGTGTTCGGTCGTGGGCAAACCGTCGGCCAGCCGCTGGTGACTCATCCGAAAGTGCGCATGGTGTCGCTGACCGGCTCCATCGCCACCGGTTCGAACATCATTTCCAGCACCGCCGACAGCGTCAAGCGCACGCACATGGAACTGGGCGGCAAGGCCCCGGTGATCATTTTCGACGACGCCGACATCGACGCGGCGGTGGAAGGCATCCGCACCTTCGGGTTCTACAACGCCGGCCAGGATTGCACGGCCGCATGCCGCATCTATGCCCAGCAAGGCATCTACGACCGCTTCGTCGAGAAGCTCGGCGCCGCGGTGGGCAGTATCAAGTACGGCCTGCAAACCGCGCCAGACACCGAGATGGGCCCGCTGATCACCGCCCAGCACCGCGACCGCGTCGCCGGCTTCGTCGAACGCGCCATCGCCCAGCCGCATATCCGCCTGGTCACCGGCGGCAAGGCCGTGGACGGCAACGGGTTCTTCTTCGAACCAACGGTGCTGGCCGACGCGCAGCAGGATGACGAAATCGTCCGCCGCGAAGTCTTCGGGCCGGTGGTGTCCGTCACGCCGTTCCTCGACGAAGCGCAAGTGCTGGCCTGGGCCAACGATTCGGACTACGGCCTGGCTTCATCGGTGTGGACCGCCGACGTCGGCCGCGCCCATCGCCTGTCGGCACGCCTGCAATACGGCTGCACCTGGGTCAACACGCACTTCATGCTCGTCAGCGAAATGCCCCATGGCGGTCAGAAACGTTCCGGCTATGGCAAGGACATGTCCATGTATGGGCTGGAGGATTACACGGTGGTGCGGCATGTGATGTTCAAGCATTGAAGCCAAGACAACGTTAGCAACACATGCTCGCGCCCGCCCTACTTGCACGCTGCTAAGGTTTTCGTCGACGGGCGCACGCTCGCCGGTTGACGGAAATCCTGGCAGGACCTAGGGTGTCTACAACGTATACAGCTTGGAGATTAGCCATGGCCTCGCCCGTTTTGTCCTTTCGTGTGGAAGAAGGTCTGGCCCAACAGCTGGATTTGCTGGCTGCCGCCACCGACCGCGACCGTCAATATCACCTCAAGCGTGCACTGGTTCGATATGTAGAGGCCGAGTCCTGGCATCTGCAAGCCATCAGCGAAGGCATAGCAGACGCCGATGCTGGAAATCTGACCGATCTGGATGCCGTGAAGGCTAAGTGGGCAAAACGTGCCGAGCATCGTACTGACCGATAAAGCACAGAGTGACCTCGACTCGATTCATGAACATTACCAAAGCGCTATCGGCACACAAGGCGCTGACGATGTCATCATCGCCATCCTGGAGACGCTGCGACAATTGCAGCGTTTTCCCGGTTCAGGCCGTCCTTCAGTCGTTCCCGATATTCGAGAGCTGGTGCTGACACGCTATCCATTCGTTGCGCCTTACCGACTCGTACAGGGGCAATTGCAAATCCTGCGGATATTGCACCAGCGCGGCGAACGGCCCCGGGACTGGTCGATGGAGTAACTTTGGCCGGTGCTCTCCTGGCCCGGCCATCATCACCGCGCTTGATCAGAATCTGGAAACACTGCGCATCGCATCCACCAGGTAACGCATGGCGATGCGGTCGTTTTCCGACAGTTCCCGATAGCGCTCCACCAGCCTTAACTCTTCCAGGCTGAGCCGTCGTGTCCTGCGTCCATTGGTCAGGCCTGGAAAGATCCCCAGCATTTCGGTAATGCCCTGTATTTTTGTCATGAACTGTCCTTCTTTACGTCGAGTTGACCTGATAGCGCCGTCTGAATCCGGGTTGAATCGTCTATCACGCTAAAGAATAGGGAGGATTCAAAGCGTGAAAAGGGAGTTTTAGAGTAATTAGTCAAAAAAAGTTGGAATCGACATAAAAAAAGAAATAACTGTAAGAAAATTTGACCAAGCCACGCTTTCCCTTTCTCTCCAAGCCTGCATTTCCCCTATGATTTTGCGCCTCGGTGAACCGATCCAGCTCTCAGGCATCTGTTCTAACGTTCGTCGCGTTTGGCCAAAGGCATGTCCGAACTCCTTTACCAATCTCTGTTGCCAGGATCGGCTCGGGATTGTTCGAGAAAGGTTGTATTTATGCACCGCAGGAATCTGCTCAAGGCCTCCATGGCTTTCGCCGCCTACACTGGGCTATCGGCCTCCGGGCTCATGGCCGCCCGTGCCTGGGCCGCCGATCAGACTGCCGACGGCGAAGCCCGTCCCTTCGATTTCAACGGTTTGAAGGATCAGGCCCGGCGGCTGGCCGAGAGCCGCTACGTCGACACCAAGCAAGTCCTGCCACCGACCCTGGCCCAAATGTCGCCGCTGCAGTTCAACGCCATCCGTTATGACGCCAATCATTCGCTGTGGAATGAGCTGGACGGGCAACTGGACGCACAATTCTTCCACGTCGGCATGGGTTTCAAGCAGCCGGTGCGCATGTACAGCGTCGACCCGAAGACGCGTATGGCCCGTGAGGTGCACTTTCGTCCGGAACTGTTCAACTATGAGAAAACCACGGTCAACACCTCGCAGTTGACGGGTGACCTGGGCTTCGCCGGCTTCCGTGTCTTCAAGGCGCCGGAACTGGACCGGCACGACATCGTTTCTTTCCTGGGGGCCAGCTATTTCCGCGCCGTGGACGCCAGCGGCCAGTACGGGCTGTCGGCACGCGGCCTGGCCATCGACACCTATGCCAAGAAGCGTGAGGAATTCCCGGACTTCACCAAGTTCTGGTTCGAAACCCCGGAGAAGAACAGCACCCGGTTCGTGGTCTACGCCCTGCTCGACTCCCCCAGCGCCACCGGTGCCTATCGGTTTGATATCGATTGCCAGCCGACCCGGGTGGTGATGGAGATCGACGCGCACATCAATGCCCGTACCGCCATCGAGCAACTGGGCATTGCGCCCATGACCAGCATGTTCAGCTGCGGCACCGTCGAGCGGCGCATGTGCGACACCATCCATCCGCAAATCCACGATTCCGACCGGCTGGCCATGTGGCGCGGCAACGGCGAGTGGGTCTGCCGCCCGTTGAACAACCCCGCCAACCTGCAGTTCAATGCCTACGCCGACAAGGACCCGAAAGGCTTCGGCCTGGTGCAGACCGACCATGACTTTGCCAGCTACCAGGACACCGTGGACTGGTACAGCAAGCGCCCGAGCCTGTGGGTCGAGCCTACGACGGCCTGGGGCGAAGGCTCGGTTGACCTGCTGGAGATC
This sequence comes from Pseudomonas sp. FP2300, assembly GCF_030687595.1. NCBI lineage: Bacteria > Pseudomonadati > Pseudomonadota > Gammaproteobacteria > Pseudomonadales > Pseudomonadaceae > Pseudomonas > Pseudomonas sp. FP2300. The sequence continues at coordinate 1,248,095 of NZ_CP117440.1, read as the reverse complement.
CCTACCACCGGCGAAACCCTGGATAACATCGTTGCGTTCTGGACACCGAAAAAACCGGTGGCTGCCGGCGACTCGCTGAACTATGGCTACAAGCTCTACTGGAGCGCGCTGCCACCCGTGAGCACGGACCTGGCCCACGTCGACGCCACCCGCTCAGGCATGGGCGGTTTCATCGAGGGCTGGGCGCCGGGCGAGCATTACCCGACCGTCTGGGCCCGTCGCTTTGCCGTGGACTTCAGCGGCGGCGGCCTCGACCAATTGCCGCCGGGCACCGGCATCGAACCGGTGGTGACCTGCTCCCACGGCGAGGTGAAGGACTTCAACGTGCTGGTGCTGGATGCGATCAAGGGCTACCGCATCACCTTCGACTGGTACCCGACCGACGACCGTGTGGACCCGGTGCAGATGCGCCTGTTCATTCGCACCAAGGACCGGACCTTGAGCGAGACCTGGTTGTACCAGTACTTCCCGCCGGCACCGGATAAGCGCAAGTATCCCTGAGCCCTGCTGCGTCAGGAATGACGCCTTCGCGAGCAAGCCCGCTCCCACATTGAGCCTTGTTGTGAACGCTATCCGCGCCACACAACAGATCCACTGAGGGAGCGAGCCTGCTCGCGATGAGGCCGGTACAAGCACCAATTTTTTTCAAACAAACAAAAAGCCCCGGCCAATAACGACCGGGGCTTTTGGTTTTACCAAGCACTCAATCGCGCAAATCCGACTCATGGATCGGCTGGTCCCGATGCGTGGCCCGCTGGTACTGCGCCGGCCATGTAGCCTTGCGTCCACCCAAGTCATCATCGGCATGCAGGGCCCAGTACGGATCACGCAACAATTCCCGGGCGAGGAAAATGATGTCGGCCTGGCAGGTGCGCAGGATGTGTTCGGCCTGGGCCGGTTCGGTAATCATGCCGACAGTGCCGGTGGCGATTTCCGACTCCTTGCGTACCCGTTCGGCAAAGCGTGTCTGGTAGCCCGGGCCGGTGGGAATTTCCGCATTCGCGGCGGTGCCGCCCGATGACACATCGATCAAGTCCACTCCCAGGGCCCTGAAGCGTCGCGCCAGCTCCACGGTTTCATCCGGGTTCCAACCGTCCTCGACCCAGTCGGTGGCGGAGACGCGCACGAACACCGGCAACTCTTCAGGCCATACGGCCCGCACCGCCTCGGTCACTTGCAACACCAGGCGGATGCGGTTCTCGAACGAGCCGCCGTATTGATCGCGTCGCTGATTGCTCAAGGGCGACAGGAATTGATGCAGCAGATAGCCATGGGCCGCGTGGACCTCGACCACCTTGAAGCCGGCCGCGAGCGCACGCTTGGCCGCATCGACGAAGGCCTGGATCACGCCGGCGATCTGCCCTTCGTCCAACTGCACCGGCTGGGTGTGTTGAGGGTCGAAGGCTATCGGCGACGGACCGACCGGCACCCAACCGCCGTCCGCTGGTTTGACGCTGCCATGCTTGCCCAGCCAGGGCCGCCAAGTGCTGGCCTTGCGCCCGGCATGGGCCAGCTGTATGCCCGGCACGGCCCCTTGGGCGGTGATGAACCGGGTGATGCGTTGCAAGGGTTCGATCTGTTCGTCGTTCCACAGCCCCAGGTCCTGGGCGGTGATGCGGCCGTCGGCGGTCACGGCGGTGGCTTCGGTGAACACCAGGCCGGCACCGCCCACGGCGCGGCTGCCCAAGTGCACCAGGTGCCAATCGTTGGCCAGGCCATCGGTGCTCGAATACTGGCACATCGGCGATACCGCGATGCGATTGGGCAGGGTCAATTGGCGAAGAGTATAGGGTTCCAGCAGCAGACTCATGGGGCACCTCTCGAATCAGTGGGCAGGCTCCAGGGTTCTGTTTGAAAAGTCGACGAGTGACAAAAGGTGCAACACCCGCCCCCGCGGGCAACGAAAATCGACAAGACGTCACAACGGCTATCAAGCAGTGCTTAGAGCCTAGTCGACAACCCGGGAGGCGGGAGGGTTCAGAACTTAAAAACCGACGGTGTGACGAGAGGGCTTGCTCCCGCTTGGGTCGGTCACTGTGTAGCGAGGGGATTTATCCCCGCTGGGCTGCGCAGCAGCCCCTAAATATTCCTGCACCGCATTTCCTCAGCCAAACGGCGCTGGCCGGTTCCACGACTGCTTCGCAGCCGAGCGGGGATAAATCCCCTCGCCACAAGTGCTATCACCTGATAGATAACACTTGTATCTACCGCGGCTCGATATGGGCAATCATCAACTGCACCGTTTCCTGGCCGCGGAACTCGTTGAGGTCGAGCTTATAGGCCAGTTCCACCCAGCGCACGGTGGGGTTCGGCCAGATCTCGCGGTCGATGCCGAAGGCGATGCCATCAAGCTTCACCGAACCGCATTCGCTCTTGAGCACCACCTTCAGGTGCCGCTCGCCCACCACCCGCTGTTCGACCAACTGGAACACGCCGTGGAACATCGGCTCCGGGAAATGCTGGCCCCAGGGCCCGGCGTGACGCAGCGCCCGGGCCAGTTCCAAGTGGAATTCCTCCACCGCCAGGGTGCCGTCCGACAACAGCCGACCGGTCAGGTCTTCTTCGCGCAATTGCCGGCGCACTTCCGCGTCGAACGCCTCGGCGAACAATGGGAAATTCGCTTCTGGCAAGGTCAGGCCCGCCGCCATGGCGTGACCGCCGTACTTGCTGATCAGGGTCGGATGCTGCGCCGCCACCACGCTCAGCGCATCGCGGATGTGAAAGCCCGGCACCGAGCGACCCGAGCCCTTGAGCAAACCGTCGCCGGCATCGGCAAAGGCGATGGTCGGGCGGAAATAGCGCTCTTTCATCCGCGAGGCAAGGATACCGATCACGCCCTGGTGCCACTGCGGATCGAACAGGCACAAGCCGAATGGCATCGACTCCACCGGCAGGTCCTTGAGCTGGGCCAGGGCTTCGCGCTGCATGCCCTGCTCGATGGATTTGCGGTCCTGGTTCATGCCGTCCAGTTGCGCCGCCATCTCCCGCGCCAGGGCGGCATCGTCGGTGAGCAGGCACTCGATACCCAGGCTCATGTCGTCCAGGCGCCCCGCCGCATTCAGACGCGGACCGAGGATAAACCCGAGGTCCGTGGAGGTAATGCGCGAATGGTCACGCTTGGCCACTTCGAGAATGGCCTTGATCCCGGGACGGGCACGCCCAGCACGAATCCGCTCCAGGCCCTGGTGCACCAGAATGCGATTATTGGCGTCCAGGGGCACCACGTCAGCCACGCTGCCCAGGGCCACCAGGTCCAACAGCTCACCAATGTTCGGCTGGGGTTTGCTGGTGTACCAACCCAGGCTGCGCAGACGGGCACGCAACGCCATCAGCACGTAAAAAATAACCCCGACACCCGCCAGCGCCTTGCTCGGGAATTCGCAGCCCGGCTGGTTCGGATTGACGATCGCATCGGCCAGCGGCAGTTCGAGGCCCGGCAAGTGGTGGTCGGTGACCAGCACCTTGAGCCCCGCCGCTTTCGCCGCCGCCACACCTTCCACGCTGGAGATGCCGTTGTCCACGGTGATCAGCAACTGCGGCTCGCGAGTCAGCGCGACTTCGACGATTTCCGGGGTCAGCCCGTAGCCGTATTCGAAGCGGTTGGGCACCAGATAGTCGACATGGGCCGCGCCGAGCAGACGCAGCCCCAGCATGCCGACGGTGCTGGCGGTCGCGCCATCGGCATCGAAGTCACCGACGATCAGGATGCGCTGGCGTTCTTCCAGCGCCGTCACCAGCAGATCCACCGCGGCGTCGATCCCCTTGAGCTGCTGATAAGGAATCAAGCGCGCCAGGCTCTTGTCCAGTTCAGCCTCGGACTGCACGCCACGCGCTGCGTACAGGCGGGTCAACAGCGGCGGCAGGTCACCGAGAAATGGCAGGGTGTCGGGTAACTGGCGGGGTTCTATGCGCATGGGGGAACGGACATTTCTCTATTTTTTGGAATCCTGGACTGTGGCGAGGGAGCTTGCTCCCGCTGGGCTGCGTAGCGGCCCCCTTTTGTGGGTGCTGCGCACCCAAGCGGGAGCAAGCTCCCTCGCCACAATGAGTTCACTCAATACCGGGTCAATGGCTCAACCACGCTCGCCCAGCAGCCATTGCAGTTGGACTTCATGCTGACCGCGGTCGTCGGTCACGAAAATCGTACCCTCGCTGATCATCACGTCCCACTTGATCACGCGAGGCATGTCCTGGGCCAGGGTTTCCAGCACTTCCTGAGGCACGGCGGCGATGTTGACGTTCTTCAGGTTTTTGACGGCCGGGATCACCTTGCCTTCCCACACTCGCAGGCTGCCGTAGGCCAGCAGGCTGGTACGCTCGGTGCGACGCGAACACCAGGTCAGGCGATCGGCGTCAGGCTGGCCGACTTCGATCCAGTGTAAAACACGGTCATCCAGGCTTTTTTCCCACAGCGCGGGTTCATCGACGTCTGACAGACCACGACCAAACGCCAGCAGCTCGTTGTACCAGAACGCGTAAGCCAACAGGCGCACGGTCATGCGCTCTTCGGTCTCAGAAGGATGGCGGGCGATGGTCTGCTTCACATTCTCATACACACTGCGGTCGAGGTCGGTGAGGTTCAGTTCAAACTTATAAGTCGTGGACGGCTGGGCCATGAACGGGCTTCTTGATACGAGGAAAGGCGGCAAGTCTAACCGATGACACGGGCAATCCACGAATTGCCGACCATCAACCTGCGGCGACCAGCCTTGGCCTATGATAAAACGCTCTATTCGTTCTGCCTTTGTCCTACAGGATCTGTCATGTCGCTTACTGCCAAACCCCTTGCCGGCGTCAAAGTCATCGAACTTGGCACCTTGATCGCCGGTCCCTTCGCCTCGCGCATCTGCGGCGAATTCGGCGCCGAGATCATCAAGGTCGAATCGCCCGACGGCGGTGATCCGCTGCGCAAGTGGCGCAAGCTGTACGAGGGCACCTCACTGTGGTGGTTCGTCCAGGCACGCAACAAGAAGTCCCTGACCTTGAACCTCAAACACCCCGAAGGCCTGGCGATCCTGAAAAAACTGCTCGGCGAAGCCGACATCCTGATCGAGAATTTCCGCCCAGGGGTGTTGGAAAAGCTCGGCCTGGGCTGGGATGTCCTGCATGCACTGAACCCGAAACTGGTGATGGTGCGGCTTTCGGGCTTCGGCCAGACCGGGCCGATGAAAGATCAGCCAGGATTTGGCGCGGTGGGCGAATCCATGGGCGGCCTGCGCTACATCACCGGCTTCGAGGATCGCCCGCCCGTGCGCACCGGGATTTCCATCGGCGACTCCATCGCCGCCCTCTGGGGCGTGATTGGCGCATTGATGGCCCTGCGTCACCGCGAGATCAACGGCGGAACCGGGCAAGTGGTGGACGTGGCCTTGTACGAGGCAATTTTCGCCATGATGGAAAGCATGGTGCCGGAATTCGACGTGTTCGGATTCATCCGCGAACGCACCGGCAACATCATGCCCGGCATCACCCCCTCGTCCATCCACACCAGCGCCGACGGCAAGCACGTGCAAATTGGCGCCAATGGCGACGCGATCTTCAAGCGTTTCATGCAAATCATCGGCCGCGACGACTTGGCCAACGACCCGCAACTGGCCAGCAATGATGGCCGTGACGAGCGCCGTGATGAGCTGTACGGGGTCATTGATCGCTGGGTCAACTCATTGCCGCTCGATACTGTCATCGACCAATTGAACCAGGCCGAGGTCCCGGCCAGCCGGATCTTCAGTGCCGAGGATATGTTCAGCGACCCGCAATTCCTGGCCCGTGAAATGTTCCTGCAGGCCAAGCTGCCGGACGGCAAGGCGTTCAAGATGCCGGGAATCGTACCGAAGCTTTCCGACACCCCGGGCACCTCCGAATGGGTCGGACCAGCGCTGGGGGAACACAACGCCCTGGTGCTCGGCGAGCTGGGCTACGACGCGCAGCAGATCGCCAAGCTGCGCAGCGACGGCGCCATTTGATGCACCATGCTGCGAGCGAAAACCGGCGGTCCACTGAAAATCAACTGTGGGAGGCGAGCTTGCTCGCGATAGCGTCGGTTCAGCCGACTTGATGTTGACTGGCACACCGCAATCGCGAGCAGGCTCGCTCCCACAATGGGATTGGTGTACGACCGGGAGAACCAGGCCGGCTGTCAGGCCGCCTTCGCGAGCAAGCTCGCTCCCACAAAGACTCCAGCACCTGCCCCAACACGCTAAAACGTAAACGCCAGGCAAAAAGAAACCCCGAGAAGTGGGGAGACAACTCGGGGTTAAACGTGACCATTCAAGGTCCGTACAACAAGCGACAAGCACCGGAGCACAATGCTCGCTCTTGTTGGTAAAGAGTCTGACTCATTAGGCAGTAGGAAGGTTCCCACAAAATCCCGGTCAATTCGCCGCGCCCATGACCTTGTCGCGCGCCAGATTACGCAGCGCCGCAATCACACAAGGCTCCAGGCGGCCCTCGGCAATCAGCACATCGCGATGCAGGCCATCGACCACATCCGTCAACTGACGCTTGTCGGTCAATTGGGCCTGATTGAACACTCGCTCGACCATAATGGCCCCGGAGGCATTCTTCAGCGTTACCAGGCATTCGCCCTTGGCGCCGGAGGGAGTCAGCGTGACCTGATACGGGCTCAAAGCCTCACCCAGCAATAGGCTGATACTTTCCATTCGCTCACCCTTCAATAGTCCGAAAACAACTGCATGTTCACAGTAAGTGACCGTGGGCCGCAGCAGAAAGTTCGTCAGCGCACCGAACCGGCACGCCTTCAACCTGTTCAACCGAGCATGCGCGTCCAATATGACAGGCAAACAACAGCTTTCTCTAGCAGCCTTTGCGTGGTGACGGTCGGCATCAAGCCATGAACCTGTCGCAACGGCGCAAACGCCGCCCGACATCGGACCAGCCCCCCAGGATGCCGCGCAATTGCCCATCGGCCCCATAGAAAGGCACCGACCAATGATAGATTTCCCGCAATTGGCCGCTGAACATCAATTGCCGGTCGAAGAACCGAGACTGGCCAGTGCGCAATTGCTCCATCACCTCCCCATGCAGCAACTGCGCGGTGGCTGGCGGGAATGCTGCCGAATCCGTCAGCCGCGTGCCCCGAAGCTTTTCGAAGCGGGTCGCAAACTGGTCCTCGTAGCTTTTGTTGCACATGATCAGGCGCCCCTCCAGATCACGGATGAAAATCGGGTCGGGAATGGCATCCATCAAGGCCCGCTGGAGCATCAACTGGTCCTTGAGAACCGCTTCGGCCTTGAGGCGTTGATCGATCTGAATCTGCAGGCGGCGGTTCCACAGCAGGGACAAGAGGCCAAAGACCACGACCACGGTCACACACCAGTAACCCCATCGAGACAGCCGCTCCCAGATCGATGGCGCCTGGACCGGCGTAATGCCGGCCATCCACTTGGTGCGCAGCGCGCGCATGTCCTCGGCCGGAAAAGCTTCCAAGGCTTTATTCAAGATGCTCAACAGCGCGGACAGGTCCTGGCGTACCGCCAGGTAGTCCGGTTCCCACTTGCCCTCGAGGCCGCTGCCTACCTGCAATTGCCCGGCTGGATAGAGATGCACCCCGGTTTCATTTTCGATGGTGGCATAGGCTTCCCGGCTCTCTACCAGCGCCCGCGCCTCACCATAGGTCTTGGTCGTACGCAATTTGATCGCCGGGTAATCGCGCCTGATTTCCGCTTCCAATGCATGCCGTGCCGGCAATGCCAGGACCTTCCCTTCAAGCTGCTCCAGCGAATGAAGAGACGATTCCCCGTCACGGCCGACGAATACCCAGCCGGAACCGCCGAATGCATGACTGAAACTCAGAAAATCCCTACGTTCTTCATTCATCGCCAGCAGGGTCGTCATGTCGGCCTCGCCATTCTCCAGCATCGTCAGCAACTCGCCGGGGGAGAACGACTCCCGATGCACGAACTCAAGGCCGGTCATTTGCGCGATGCGCTGGAGAATGTCGTGGTTCAGTCCGTTCCACTGCCCCTGTTCATTCTTGAACAGGTACAACGGAAACTGCATCGTCGCCACGATGACCCTGGGGTTCTCCTTGATCCACTTCAATTCCTGCGCATCCAGCATCAGGCGCTCGCCAGGATTGAACGGCGGCGTTTCGAAAGCCGCCAACTGCGCCGCGTTCCCCCCCTGCACCGAGTACATCAGCGCCAGGCCCATTACCCAGCCCAAGGCGGGCTTGCCTTTGATAAAAAACGACATCTGCATTTCCTTCGAGATGACTCGCCCGTTCCTCCAAGGGCGAAACCCGACCAGTTTGGCATGCAGAAACAAGAAAGCCCGTCAGGAGACGGGCTTCAAAATGTGACAGATTTACGCGGTCAGAGCGGCTTGCCGCGGTTGCCATGCTGGCTGACAAAGGCCTGCACGGCCTTCAAGTCGTTAGGCAACACGGTGCAACGCTCATCTCGTTCAAACAAATCAGAAAGATGCGCAGGTAGTTCGAGCGCTTTTCCTACACCTGCTTTCTCCACCGCTTCCGGGAACTTGACCGGGTGAGCCGTGCCCAGGATTACCATCGGGATGTCCAGGCTGCGACGGCACTCCCGGGCGGCCCTGACGCCGATGGCCGTGTGCGGATCGAGCAGTTCACCGCTCTGACCGAACACCTCGGCGATGGTTTCGCAGGTCTGTTCATCGTCCACGGCCAGGGAATCGAACAGCTTGCGGGCTTCGGTCCAGCGCTCAGGCTCGACGCTGAAACCACCACCCTGGCGGAAGCTGTCCATCAGGCCGGCAATGGCCGCACCATTGCGACCGTGCAGGTCGAACAGCAGGCGCTCGAAGTTCGACGACACCATGATGTCCATCGAAGGCGACAGCGTGGCGTGCAGGGTTTCCTTGACGTACTGGTTGCCGCTCATGAAGCGGTGCAGGATGTCGTTGCGGTTGGTGGCGACGATCAATTGATTGATCGGCAGGCCCATGTTGCGCGCCAGATAGCCGGCGAAGATATCGCCGAAGTTGCCGGTCGGCACCGAGAACGACACCGAGCGGGCCGGGCCGCCCAATTGCAGGGCCGCGTGGAAGTAATAAACGATCTGGGCCATGATCCGCGCCCAGTTGATCGAGTTCACCGCCACCAACCGCGTGCCCTTGAGGAAGCTCTGGTCGGCGAAACTGGCCTTGACCATTTCCTGGCAGTCATCGAAGTTGCCTTCGATGGCGATGTTGTGGATGTTATCGCCAAAAATCGTCGTCATCTGCCGACGCTGCACTTCCGAGACCCGGTTGTGCGGGTGCAGGATGAAAATGTCGACGTTCTCGCAATGCTTGCAGCCTTCGATGGCCGCCGAGCCGGTGTCGCCAGAGGTGGCACCGACGATCACCACACGCTCGCCACGCTTTTGCAGCACGTAGTCCAGCAGGCGACCGAGCAATTGCAGAGCGAAGTCCTTGAACGCCAGGGTCGGGCCGTGGAACAGCTCCATGACCCATTCGTTACCGTTGAGCTGACGCAGCGGCGCGATGGCGTTGTGGGAAAAGACGCCATAGGTCTCTTCCAGGATCTTTTTGAAATCGGCGTCCGGGATGCTGCCGGTGACGAACGGGCGCATGACCCGGAACGCCAGCTCGTGATACGGCAGGCCGGCCCAGGAAGCGATTTCTTCCTGGGTGAAACGCGGCAGGTTTTCCGGCACATAGAGGCCGCCGTCGGTAGCCAGGCCGGCCAACAGGACATCTTCGAAATTCAGGGCCGGTGCCTGGCCGCGGGTGCTGATATAGCGCATGGGGCAAACCTTCGGTTTGGGCTTCAAGCGTTAGAAGTTGCAAGCTACACATCAAAGGCACGTTTGCCTTCGTTCGCGGCCTGCAACTTATCCGCTTGCCGCTAAATTAATTCAAATGTTCAACGCGGATACGGACCACCGGGCCAACGACCCCCTGGAGCGCTTCCAGCGCCGCAATCGCATCGTTGATGCGCTGCTCGACCACACGGTGGGTCAGCAGGATCATCGGCACCAGGCCGTCGTGTTCCTCGACTTCCTTCTGCATGATCGACTCGATGTTGATACCGCGTTCCGAGAGGATACTCGCCACTTGGGCCAGCACGCCCGGATGGTCCTTGGCCTGGATACGCAGGTAGTAGGAGCTTTCGCACGCTTCGATCGGAAGAATCGGGTGAGCCGACAGCGAGTCTGGCTGGAAGGCCAGGTGCGGCACACGGTTTTCCGGGTCCGAAGTCATGGCGCGAACCACGTCCACCAGGTCGGCAATCACCGAAGAGGCCGTCGGTTCCATGCCCGCACCAGCGCCGTAGAACAACGTCGAGCCGGAGGCATCACCGTTGACCATCACCGCGTTCATCACGCCGTTGACGTTGGCGATCAGGCGATCGGCCGGGATCAAGGTCGGGTGCACACGCAGCTCGATGCCGTTGGCGGTGCTGCGCGCCACGCCCAAGTGCTTGATGCGATAGCCCAGGGCTTCGGCGTAGTTCACGTCAGCGGTGGTCAGCTTGGTAATGCCTTCGGTGTACGCCTTGTCGAACTGCAATGGAATGCCAAACGCAATGGAGGCCAGGATCGTCAGCTTGTGCGCTGCGTCGATGCCTTCCACGTCGAATGTCGGATCCGCCTCGGCGTAGCCCAAGGCCTGAGCTTCGGCTAGCACATCCTCGAAGGTGCGACCCTTTTCGCGCATCTCGGTGAGGATGAAGTTGCCGGTGCCGTTGATGATCCCCGCGACCCAGTTGATACGGTTGGCCGACAGGCCTTCGCGGATCGCCTTGATCACCGGGATGCCCCCGGCCACGGCGGCTTCGAAAGCCACGATCACGCCCTTCTCCCGGGCCTTGGCGAAAATTTCATTACCGTGAACAGCGATAAGCGCCTTGTTCGCGGTGACCACATGCTTGCCATTCTCGATGGCCTTGAGTACCAACTCGCGGGCAACGGTATAGCCGCCCACCAGCTCTATGACGATGTCGATCTCAGGGTTCGTGGCCACTTCGAAGACATCGTTGGTAATCGCAATACCGGTCGTCTGGAACTGAGGCTTTGGCGTGCGCATGGCAATTTGTGCCACTTCGATCCCACGCCCGGCACGACGAGCAATTTCCTCGGCGTTGCGCTGAAGTACGTTGAAGGTGCCGCCACCGACGGTACCTAACCCACAGATGCCTACTTTGACCGGATTCACTCTTGACTCCCCATGAAACGGCCGACGCAAGGTCGGCCGTGAAATACAGCCGCGCAGCAACGCGACTTTTTGTTTAACGGCCCGACGAAGGTTTTCGCCGAGCCGTGATCTTCAGAAGCGAATCGCCCATGATCATTTCGCGCCCAATGCCAGTTTGGCGACTTGTGGCGCCGGCTGGTAGCCCGGAATCACCTGGCCGTCGGCCAAAACGATGGCCGGCGTACCGTTCACGCCAATGGACTGGCCCAAGGCGAACTGCTTGGAGACCGGGTTCTCGCACTTGGCGGCCTTGATTTCCTTGCCATCGACCATCTTGTCCATGGCCGCTTTCTTGTCCTTGGAGCACCAGACCGCCTGCAACTGCTCATCGCCCGGCGAGCCCAGGCCCTGACGCGGGAACGCGACATAGCGCACTTCGATGCCGCGCTTGTTCAGCTCGGGCACTTCGGCGTGCAGTTTGTGGCAATACGGGCAGGTGGTGTCAGTGAACACCGTGATGTGGGACTTGGTTTCGCCAATCGCCGGATAAACCACGGTTTCTGCGACTGGAATGCCGTTGATCAACTTGGAAATGCCCTGGCGCTCGGTCATTTCGGTGAGATTGACCGGCTTGCCATCCTTGAGCTCGAACAGGTTGCCCTGGACGATGTACTGACCGTCGGCGCTGGCGTAAAGCACGCGGCTGCCCTTGAGCTTGACCTCATACAGGCCGGCCATGGGGCTGGCCGAAATGGTTTCGATCGGCACTTCGAGCTGAAGGTTTTCCAGGCTCTTGCGGATAGCCTTGTCGGCCGCGTCGTCGGCGATGGCAAAGGTACTGGCCAACGCAATGGCGGCGGCGGTGAACATCTGGATCAAACGCATGGGGACTCCTGAGGCGAACAAATGAGACGGGAAACGCCGACCCGCAGATTCGGGTTCCAACCGCCCACTGTGCAAACCGACAAAGCCTACCACATAAGGCTCGCGTGACCGAATGCCGCTGACGCAAGACATTGGTGGCGGCTTTTCCGTGGGAGCGGGCGTGTGGGAGCAAGGCTTGCCCACGATGGCCGCGCCGCGGTGTAACAACGGAGCCGCGTTATCGTTCATCGCGGACAAGCCTTGCTCCCACAGGGGATTTTATTCAGCCACGCGGGTGATGCCTGGCATGCAGATCCTGCAACCGCGCCCGGGCAACGTGAGTGTAGATCTGGGTAGTGGACAGGTCGCTATGGCCGAGCAACATCTGCACCACTCGCAGGTCGGCGCCGTGGTTGAGCAGGTGCGTGGCGAAGGCGTGGCGCAAGGTGTGGGGCGAGAGGGACTTGTTGATCCCGGCCACCTTGGCCTGGTGCTTGATACGGTGCCAGAAGGTCTGGCGGGTCATCTGCTCGCCGCGCAGGCTGGGAAACAGCACGTCGCTGGGACGCCCGCCCAGCAGTTCATGGCGGGCATCGCGCATGTAGCGCTCGACCCAGACAATCGCTTCCTCCCCCATCGGCACCAGGCGTTCCTTGCTACCTTTGCCCATCACCCGCAGCACACCCTGGCGCAAATTGACCTGCTCCAGCGTCAAGCTGATCAACTCGGTGACACGCAGGCCGCAGGCATACAGGACTTCCAACATGGCCCGGTCGCGCTGACCGATGGCTTCGCTGAGGTCGGGCGCCGCCAGCAACGCTTCCACATCGGCTTCCGACAGGGATTTGGGCAACGGGCGCCCCAATTGCGGCATTTCCACGCGCAAGGTCGGGTCCACCGCAATCAGCTTTTCCCGCAGCAAGTAGCGATAAAACCCACGCAAACCGGAGAGAAACCGCGCGGTCGAGCGTGGTTTGTAGTTCTGCTCCAGGCGCCAGGCCAAGTGATCGAGGATCAACTCCCGGCCGGCATTGACCAGCTCCAGGTGGTTTTCCTGCAACCAGCCGTTGAACAGCGCCAGGTCGCTGCGATAGGCATCGCGGGTGTTATCGGACAGCCCCTTCTCCAGCCACAGGGCGTCGAGAAACTGGTCTATCAGCGGATGATCGATGGCTGGCATAAAGACTCTTGAAGGATGCGGGCACACGGCATCGAAAGGGGAAATGAAGCCATGCAGGGTGCTCAAAGCGCAAATCGCAGGCAACAAAAAAGCAGCCCGCAGGCTGCTTTTTTTTGCATCGGAAGCTGGACTTAAGCCAGTTTTTCCTTGATGCGAGCTGCTTTACCGGACAGGTCACGCAGGTAGTACAGCTTGGCTTTACGCACGTCGCCGCGACGTTTCACAGCCATGCTGTCGATTTGCGGGCTGTAGGTCTGGAAAGTACGCTCTACGCCGACACCGTTGGAGATTTTACGAACGGTGAATGCACTGTTCACGCCACGGTTACGCTTGGCGATAACGACGCCTTCGAACGCTTGCAGACGGGAACGGTCGCCTTCCTTCACTTTCACCTGAACGACAATGGTGTCGCCCGGGGCAAAGGTAGGGATTTCTTTGGTCATCTGCTCTGCTTCGAGTGCAAGGATGATTTTGTTAGTCATGCTGTGCTCCTAAGGCAAGTCGTCGGACTCACCATCGATACGTTGTTAACTATCGTCCCGCTCGCGGATGTATTCCTCGAGCAGCTTCTTCTCTTCTCCAGAAAGCGAGCGGCTTTCCAGAAGATCGGCGCGTCGTTCATAGGTCCGACCAAGGGACTGCTGTAAACGCCAACGCCGGATGTGCGCGTGGTTGCCACTTAGCAACACGTCGGGAACACGCTGATCCGCATACACCTCCGGTCGGGTGTAGTGCGGGCAATCCAGCAGACCATCCGTAAAGGAATCTTCCTCAGCGGAATCTGCATGCCCTAAAGCTCCAGGCAGCAGTCGTGTAACCGCATCGATCAGGACCATCGCCGGCAGCTCGCCGCCAGACAGTACATAGTCGCCAATCGACCACTCTTCATCGACATGAGCTTCAATGAAACGCTCGTCAATGCCTTCGTAACGGCCGGCAATCAGGATCAATGCATCCGAATTCGCCAGCTCGCGTACCGCCGACTGAGTCAGCTGGCGGCCTTGGGGCGACAGGTAGATCACCTTCGCGCCCTCCCCGGCTGCGGTTCTGGCCTGAACCAGAGCGTCTTCCAGGGGCTTGATCTTCATCACCATGCCCGGACCACCGCCAAACGGGCGATCGTCCACAGTGTGATGTCGATCCGTGGTGTAGTCCCGCGGATTCCAACAAGTGAGCTGCAACAGCTCCTGTTTCACCGCGCGGCTGGTTATGCCGTACTCGCTGATGGCGGAAAACATCTCGGGAAACAATGTGATGACTTCAACGCGCAAATTAGCCACGTTTAGAAATCCGCATCCCATTCCACCTTCATCTCGCCTGCGGCAAGGTCGACGGCCAACACGCATTGCTCGGTATAGGGCAACAGGCGTTCGCGATCATCCAGGCTGCCGACGCAAGGCTTGACCACCATGACATCGTTCGAACCGGTCTCGAGCAGGTGATCGATTTTCCCGAGCAATTGCCCGAGGTGGTCGATGACCTTCAGACCCACCAGCTGGTACCAGTAGTACTCGCCGTCGGTCAGTTCAGGGAACAGGTTGCGCGGCACGCAGATCTCATAACCGGCCAGAAGACGCGCTTCTTCACGATCATCGAGACCCTTGAGCTTTGCGACCAGGAACTTGTCGTTCCCACGTCCGCTGACCAGCTCCACCTGTTTCACGCTACCTTCGCGCTTGAGCGTCCAGGTTTTGTAGTCCAACAGGTTCTTGATCGGATCAGTAAAGGAATACACCTTCACTTCGCCGCGAACGCCATGTACAGAATAGATCTTGCCGACAACGATCAAATCACCGGCATCTTTTGGCGTCGCGTTCATATTGCTCAGGCCGCAGCCTTAGCCGATTCCTTCAACAACTGAGCAACGCGCTCAGAAGGTTGTGCACCAACGCTCAGCCAGTAGGCTACGCGCTCTTGGTTCACGGACAGACGAACTTCCTGACCACGGGCAACAGGGTTGAAGAAACCAACCTGCTCCTTGTGGGAACCGTCACGCGGGTTGCGGCTGTCGGTTACGGTCAGGTGGTAAAACGGGCGCTTTTTGGAGCCGCCAAGGGCAAGACGGATTGTTAGCATGTGAACATCGTTCCTGTAGTCGGTGCTGCAAATCTAAATGCACAGCGGGCATAGGTGCCCGAAAGGCCGCATATTCTAAGGAATATCCGGCCTTTTGCAAATGTCTTTTTCCGGCGCCTGGGCCGTGCGATCAAGATTTGCCATGGAGCCGTCATGAAAAACGGCAGGTCAGCTCCCGTGCAGCACGGGTTTGCTGGAGATCCCCGCATCCGTGCGGGGCAACGCCGACATGACAGCCGGCGCAGATTCTTTACATTTTCGGCATGCCGCCGCCGGGCAACATACCGCCCATGCCGCGCATCATCTTGGCCATCCCGCCCTTGGCGGAGAATTTCTTCATCATCTTCTGCATCTGCTTGTGTTGCTTGATCAAGCGACCGATGTCCTGCACCTGGGTGCCGGAACCCATGGCGATACGACGCTTGCGCGAACCGCTGATCAGCTCAGGGTCGCGGCGCTCGGCCGGGGTCATGGAGTTGATGATGGCTTCCATCTGCTTGAACTGCTTTTCAGCCGCGCCCTGGGCATTGCCCATCTGCGCCAGGTTCACGCCACCGATGTTCGGCAGTTTGTCCATGAGCCCGCCAAGACCGCCCATGTTCTTCATTTGTTGCAGTTGGTCGCGGAAGTCCTCGAGATCGAAGCCCTTACCCTTCTTCAGCTTCTTGGCCAGTTTGTCGGCCTTGTCCTTGTCGAGGGTCTGCTCGGCCTGCTCGATCAGGCTGAGCACGTCGCCCATGCCCAGGATCCGCGAAGCGATACGCTCAGGGTGGAACGGCTCGAGCGCTTCGCTCTTCTCGCCCATACCGATGAACTTGATCGGCTTGCCGGTGATGGCGCGCACCGACAGCGCGGCACCGCCACGGGCATCGCCGTCGACCTTGGTCAGGATCACGCCGGTCAACGGCAGTGCGTCACCGAACGCCTTGGCGGTGTTGGCCGCGTCCTGGCCGGTCATGGCATCGACCACGAACAGGGTTTCCACCGGGTTGATCGCGGCATGCAACGCCTTGATCTCGCCCATCATCTCTTCATCGATGTGCAGGCGACCGGCGGTATCGACGATGACCACGTCGATGAATTTCAGTTTTGCTTCTTTAATAGCCGCCTGGGCGATGTCCACCGGCTTCTGGCTCAGGTCGGACGGGAAGAACGTCACGCCGATATCGTTGGCCAGGGTTTCCAGCTGCTTGATGGCCGCCGGACGATAGATGTCCGCGGACACCACCATCACCGACTTTTTCTTGCGCTCTTTAAGGAAGCGCGCCAGCTTGCCGGCCGTCGTGGTCTTGCCCGCGCCTTGCAGACCTGCCATCAGCACCACCGCTGGCGGTACGGCGGCGAGGTTCAGGTCTTCGTTGGCGGCGCCCATGAGGCTTTCGAGTTCGGCCTGGACGATCTTCACGAACGCCTGGCCCGGCGTCAGGCTGCGCGACACTTCGGTGCCGACGGCGCGTTCCTTGACCGAATTGACGAAGTCCTTGACCACCGGCAGGGCGACGTCGGCTTCGAGCAACGCCATGCGCACTTCGCGCAGGGTGTCTTTGATGTTGTCCTCGGTCAGTTTCGCCTTGCCGGTGACATGGCGCAGCGTCTGCGAGAGACGGTCGGTTAGGTTTTCAAACATGCGCGATCCTTTCAGGCCCAGATGAGACCGGGATAATGGCGGCCCAGACCGTGAAAAATGTGCTCGGCGAGCCTGCGGCGTGGGCAGGTCGCGGATTATAGCGAAGAAGCGGGCGACGTACACCTTACTGTCAGTTG
Organism: Pseudomonas sp. FP2300; assembly: GCF_030687595.1. NCBI lineage: Bacteria > Pseudomonadati > Pseudomonadota > Gammaproteobacteria > Pseudomonadales > Pseudomonadaceae > Pseudomonas > Pseudomonas sp. FP2300. Next base: position 1,231,078 of record NZ_CP117440.1, on the reverse strand, counting down.
CGGTGGTCTTTCGTGCGGAGGGGGTTCTATGCCAAACTCAGCGCCTTTCGGGCTTGCCTAACAGGATTTATGCTCCCCTTGTCACCCAGCTTGTTTGCCACGCTCGCCGCCGCTTGCCTTTATGCCGCTGCGACCCTCTATCAAGGCTCACGCCTGGCCACCGGTGCCAAGGCGAACAAACGCCTGCTGGTCACGCTTGGCGTGCTGGCGGTGCTCGGCCATGCGGCCAGCCTTTATACCCACCTGATGACGCCGATCGGCCTGGGCCTGGACTTTTTCAACGCCGCCAGCCTGATCGCCGTCGCCGTGATCGCCCTGACACTAGTGGCCTGCTCGCGCATCCCGGTGGAAAACCTGCTGGTGCTGCTGTTCCCACTGGGGCTGGCCACGGTGCTACTGGCGCAGTTCGCGCCGTCGGGTACAGTGCAGATCATTGATGAAGAGCCGGGCATCCTCGCCCACATCCTGCTGTCGATCCTGGCCTATGGCCTGTTCACCATCGCGGTGTTCCAGGCCCTGCTGCTACTGGTGCAGGACCATCAGCTCAAGAACAAGCACCCGTCCGGGCTGATCCGCAATTTCCCGCCGCTGCAAACCATGGAGAGCCTGCTGTTCGGCTTCCTCTGGGCCGGTTGGGGCTTGCTGTCACTGTCGCTGATCTCCGGCTGGTTGTTCGTCGAGAACCTGTTCGCCCAGCACCTGGTGCACAAGACCCTGCTCGCCTGCCTGGCATGGATAGTCTTCAGCGTGCTGCTGTGGGGCCGCAACCGCCTCGGCTGGCGCGGGCACAAGGCGATTCGCTGGACCCTGGCCGGTTTCTGCCTGCTGATGCTCGCGTACTTCGGCAGCAAGCTGGTCCGCGAATACATCCTGCATGTGTGACGGACGGCCCTGATGGATACGTTGCCCGTGGCGCCGCTGTTTGCCGTGCTGGTGGTGCTGATCCTCTGGTCGGCCCTGTTCACCGCGATCGAAGCCGCCCAGCAACACCTGCTGGCCCAGCGTACGGCCTCGCGCGCCACTGACAAACCGCTGGCGACGCTGACATTCCCGCTGGCCAGCCTGATCCTGTGCAACACCCTCTGCCGTACCCTGGCCGTGGTCATCGGCACCTTGCTGGCGATTTTTACCTGGCTGGAAAACGGCCCCTGGGTGGCCTGGCTCGGCACCAGCGCCGCCCTGCTGGTGTTTGCCGACTACCTGCCGCGCACCTTGGCCACTCGCCAGCCCGAAGCGGTGCTGGCACTGGGCAACACCTTGCTGGGCATACCGTTGAAGATCCTCTATCCGTTTGCCTGGCTGTTGAATGGCGCCAGCCAATTGCTGCTGCGCCCATTTGCCCGCAAGGCCAGCATGGTGCAACAGAGCGACGACGAAATGCCCGCGCCACCGCGTAGCGAGCATGAACCGGAGCACAACAGCGGCCGACTGCACCCGATTTCCGGCATCCACGCCCTGGACAACATCACCGTCAACGATATCCTCGTGCCCCGCAGCGAGGTCGATGGCATCAACCTCGACGACCCCATCGGCGAGATCATCGAACAGCTACGCCTGAACCGTCGTACCCGCCTGCCGGTGTTCCACAGCGACATCAACCAGGTCGAAGCGGTGCTCAACACCCGCCAGATCCGCCACCTGCTGGCGGACGCGAGCCTGACCAAGGAAGCGCTGCTGACCGCCTCTCACGAGCCCTACTTCGTGCCCGAGAGCACACCACTGCAGCTGCAATTGCTGAATTTCCACAAGCAGCAGCGGCGCCTGGGCATGGTGGTGGACGAATACGGCGAAGTGCTGGGCATCGTCACCCTGGAAGACATCCTCGAAGAAATCGTCGGCGAATTCGAAAGCGAGCACAGCCTCGACAATCCCCATGTCCATCCCCAGCCCGATGGCCGCCTGATGATCGATGGCGCGGCGTCGATTCGTGAGTTGAACAGGACCCTGGGCTGGCACCTGCCTTGCGACGGCCCCAAAACCCTCAACGGGCTGGTGACCGAAGCCCTGGAAACCATTCCCGAAAGCCCGGTATGCCTGAAGATCGGGCGGTATCGACTGGAAATCATCGAGACCGTGGACAACCGTGTGAGCCAGGTGCTGGCGTGGCATAACAGCTCGGTGCCGGTGGTGCTCTAAACACCGTCTTCGTGGCGAGGGAGCTTGCTCCCGCCGGGCTGCGCAGCAGCCCCAAAGCAGCAATCCAACCCGCCTGACACACCGAGCTGTCAGGTCTCAGGGCCGCTTCGCAGCCCAGCGGGAGCAAGCTCCCTCGCCACAAAAGCTCAGCGCACGCTTCAATATTGTGTGCGGGCTCTCTTGTTGATTCGTTAGCCCCCTTCCTATACTCAAGCCGCTTACCGAACCCTGCGTCTACCCTGCACTCAGCCGGTTCCGGCCCGACCATCGGCGAAATCCGCATCAGCCCTGCGACTGTTCCTACCCGAAACAGCGAAAGGGTACCCGCCCACATCCCTGGGCGTTCGACCATAATAATTCGCTCCAACGGAGCACATGACTGTCAGGGATAACCGCATGACGACCACTACCTGCAACGAGGCTGTGCCTGTCCAGCCGACAAATTCCGCCACCCGCGTGGCGACCGCAAGCTTCATCGGCACCGCCATCGAGTTCTACGATTTCTACGTCTATGCCACGGCGGCGGCCCTGGTGATCGGGCCGGTGTTCTTCCCGCAAACTTCTGGCACGGCACAGATGCTGTCGTCTTTCCTGACGTTCGGCATCGCCTTCCTCGCCCGGCCGCTGGGCTCGGCGCTGTTCGGCCACTTCGGCGACCGGATCGGGCGCAAGTCCACGCTGGTGGCGTCCCTGCTGCTGATGGGGGTGTGCACCACGCTCATCGGCGTGCTGCCCGGTTATGCCAGCATTGGCGCCTGGGCACCGGTCCTGCTGTGCCTGCTACGTTTCGGCCAGGGCCTGGGCTTGGGCGGTGAATGGGGCGGGGCGGCGCTGCTTGCCACCGAGAACGCACCCAAAGGCAAGCGTGCCTGGTTCGGCATGTTCCCCCAGTTGGGGCCGTCCATCGGCTTCCTGGCGGCCAACGGGCTGTTCCTGACCCTGGCCATGAGCCTGGACGATGAGCAATTCCGCTCCTGGGGCTGGCGGATTCCGTTCCTGCTCAGCGCCGTGCTGGTGATCGTCGGCCTCTATGTGCGGCTCAAGCTCCATGAAACCCCGGTATTCGCCAATGCCATGGCCCGCCAGGAGCGGGTCAAGGTGCCGTTGGTCGAGCTGTTCAGCCAATACTGGGCGCCGACGCTGCTGGGCGCGGCGGCGATGGTGGTGTGTTACGCGCTGTTCTATATCTCGACGGTGTTTTCCCTGAGCTACGGCGTGTCCACCCTCGGCTACAGCCGCGAGACCTTCCTGGGCCTGCTGTGCTTCGCCGTGCTGTTCATGGCCGCCGCTACCCCCCTGTCGGCCTGGGCCAGCGACCGCTACGGCCGCAAACCGATATTGATCCTCGGCGGTGTGCTGGCAATTGCCTCGGGTTTCCTCATGGAACCCTTGCTGACCCACGGGTCGACCGGGGGCGTGGCACTGTTCCTGTGCATCGAGCTGTTCCTGATGGGTGTGACCTTTGCCCCCATGGGCGCCTTGCTCCCGGAGCTGTTTCCGACCCACGTGCGTTACACCGGCGCCTCGGCAGCCTACAACCTGGGCGGTATCGTCGGTGCCTCGGCCGCGCCGTTCTTCGCCCAGAAACTGGTGGCGATGGGCGGTTTGAGCTATGTCGGAGGCTATGTTTCAGCAGCCGCGCTGCTCAGCGTGATCGCCGTGCTGTGCCTGAAGGAGACGCGCCACAACGACTTGAACCGGGTCGCCTAGGTTGAGGCCCGTGGCGAGCGCTGCATGCCTCGCCACGGGAAGCTGTCGCAAGCCTGAACACCCGCCAATGAAATAACCGCTAACAGTCGCTTACCATTGAAACCACCCCCCACCTGCCCCATCTAAGACCCATACCCCATTGCGCAGGTGCCCCATGAGCGACCAGCACTCTACTGAAGCCACTCACGATTACGACGCTGACTCCGAACACATCGAACACACCTCGTCCGGTACCGGCCTGGCCCTGCCTGGCCAGAACCTGCCGGACAAGGTCTATATCATCCCCATCCACAATCGCCCCTTCTTCCCGGCCCAGGTGTTGCCGGTCATCGTCAACGAAGAACCGTGGGCCGAGACCCTGGAGCTGGTGGCCAAGTCCGAACATCACTCCCTGGCACTGTTCTTCATGGACACGCCCCAGGAAGACCCGCGCCATTTCGACACCTCGAAACTGCCGCTGTACGGCACGCTGGTAAAGGTGCACCACGCCAGCCGGGAAGGCGGCAAACTGCAATTCGTCGCCCAGGGACTGACCCGCGTGCGTATCCGCACCTGGCTCAAGCACCATCGCCCACCGTATCTGGTGGAAGTCGAATACCCGCACCAGCCGAGCGAGCCGACCGACGAGGTCAAGGCCTACGGCATGGCGCTGATCAACGCGATCAAGGAACTGCTGCCACTCAACCCGCTGTATAGCGAAGAGCTGAAGAACTACCTCAACCGCTTCAGCCCCAACGACCCATCGCCACTGACCGACTTTGCCGCCGCGCTCACCTCCGCCACCGGCAGCGAACTGCAGGAAGTGCTCGACTGCGTGCCCATGCTCAAGCGCATGGAAAAAGTGCTGCCGATGCTGCGCAAGGAAGTCGAAGTGGCGCGGCTGCAGAAAGAGATTTCCGCCGAGGTCAACAACAAGATCGGCGAGCATCAGCGCGAGTTCTTCCTCAAGGAACAGCTCAAGGTCATCCAGCAGGAACTGGGGCTGACCAAGGACGACCGCAGCGCCGATATCGAACAGTTCGAGCAACGGCTGGAAGGCAAGGTGCTGTCGGCCCAGGCGCAGAAGCGCATCGAAGAGGAGATGAACAAACTCTCCATCCTGGAAACCGGCTCGCCGGAATACGCCGTTACCCGCAATTACCTGGATTGGGCAACCTCGGTGCCGTGGGGCGTGTACGGCCAGGACAAACTTGACCTCAAGCATGCCCGCAAGGTTCTCGACCAGCACCACGCCGGCCTGGACGACATCAAGGACCGTATCCTGGAATTCCTCGCCGTCGGTGCCTACAAAGGCGAGATCAGCGGCTCTATCGTGTTGCTGGTGGGCCCGCCGGGCGTGGGCAAGACCAGCGTCGGCAAGTCCATCGCCGAGTCCCTGGGGCGGCCGTTCTACCGTTTCAGCGTTGGCGGCATGCGCGACGAAGCCGAGATCAAGGGCCATCGGCGCACCTACATCGGAGCCCAGCCGGGCAAGCTGGTACAGGCGCTAAAAGACGTCGAGGTGATGAACCCGGTGATCATGCTCGATGAGATCGACAAGATGGGCCAGAGCTACCAGGGCGACCCGGCGTCGGCCCTGCTCGAGACCCTCGACCCGGAACAGAACGTCGAATTTCTCGATCACTACCTGGACCTGCGCCTGGATCTGTCGAAAGTGCTCTTCATCTGCACCGCCAACACCCTGGACTCGATCCCCGGCCCCTTGCTGGACCGGATGGAAGTGATCCGCCTGTCGGGTTACATCACCGAAGAAAAAGTCGCCATCGCCAAGCGCCACTTGTGGCCCAAGCAGTTGGCCAAGGCCGGCGTGTCCAAGGGCAGCCTGAGCATCAACGACAGCGCCCTCAAAGCCCTGATCGACGGCTACGCCCGTGAAGCCGGGGTGCGGCAGTTGGAGAAACAACTGGGCAAACTGGTGCGCAAGGCGGTGATGAAGCTGATCGACGACCCCAAAGCGGTGATCAAGCTCGGGCCGAAAGACTTGGAGGCCTCCCTGGGCAAACCGGTGTTCCGCAACGAGCAGGTGTTGTCCGGCGTCGGAGTGATTACCGGCCTGGCCTGGACCAGCATGGGCGGCGCGACCTTACCCATCGAGGCAACGCGCATCCACACCCTCAATCGCGGTTTCAAGCTGACCGGGCAACTGGGGGACGTGATGAAAGAGTCGGCGGAAATCGCCCACAGCTACGTCAGTTCGCACCTGAAGCAATTCGGCGGCGATCCGAAATTCTTCGACGAGGCCTTCGTTCACCTGCACGTACCGGAAGGCGCCACGCCCAAGGACGGCCCGAGCGCCGGGGTCACCATGGCCAGCGCCCTACTGTCCCTGGCCCGTAACCAGCCACCGAAAAAAGGCGTGGCCATGACCGGCGAACTGACCCTTACCGGGCATGTACTGCCGATCGGCGGCGTGCGCGAAAAAGTGATCGCGGCGCGGCGGCAGAAAATCAATGAACTGATCCTGCCGGAAGCCAACCGGGGCAATTTCGAAGAATTGCCGGACTACCTCAAGGAAGGCGTCACGGTGCACTTTGCCAAGCGGTTTGCGGATGTGGCCAAGGTGCTGTTCTGATAGAACTGTAGCGCTTATGCGGGCCCCATCGCGGGCAAGCCTTGCTCCCACAGGGTTTAATGCCGCTCACAGAGTCAGTGTGCGACAAAGATCCATTGTGGGAGCAAGGCTTGCCCGCGATAGCATCATCAGCGACAGCACTTCCTCAGCTGACACACCTAGTAGCATCTTCGGTTATGCTCGCCGTTCGTCGTGAATGCCGGAGTCATCACCCTTATGTCCATCACCCGCCTGCTCATCCCCTTGAGCCTCGCCCTGCTGAGCGCCTGCGCCACGCAAAGTGGACGCAACGTGACCGTGGAAAAACTGAGCCAGTGCCCGGTGCGGCTCAATAACGGGCAGAACCTGATTTTGAGCTTGCCGAGCAACCCCACCACCGGTTATCGCTGGGCGATCCAGGATTCGGCCGGCGGCGTGCTCAAAGGCCTGGGCCCCGAGGTTTATCGCAACCCGGAAGACGCCGGCATCGTCGGCGCCGCCGGGGTCTCGACCTGGCGCTTCCAGGCGTTCAACGCCGGCACTGGGCGTCTGCGCCTGACTTATCAACAGCCCTGGGCTCCGGAAGTACCGCCCGTGGAAACCTTCGACTGCGCCATTGCGGTGAATTGACCGTGGGTTGGCTGATCCTTGCACTGATGGGCGCAGCCACTTACCTGTACGGCCTGGCCATGCACGCCACGCTGCTGTGTCTGCTGGTCAAGCCTATGCCGGTGCTGGCCCTGCTCGGTTGGCTGCACGATGCGCCGCCAGGCGAGTATCGGCGCTGGATCAGCCTCGGGCTGATTTTTTCGCTGGTGGGCGATGTGCTGCTGGCCTGGCCGGGGGATCTGTTCGTGTTCGGCCTTGGCGCGTTTCTGCTGGCGCACCTGGCTTACCTGAAAGCTTACCTGAGCGACTGTCACCGCCCGGCGCTGCTGCCATTGGCCCTGGCCTTGGGCATCGGCGCAGTGCTGTTGGGGATACTGCTGTCGAGCGGTCTCGGGCCGTTGCTGGTGCCGGTGATTGTCTACGGCCTGGCTATCAGCGCCATGCTCTGGCGAGCCCTGGCACGGTTGGGTACCGAGGTGCCGAAACGCTCGGCCTGGCTGGCCGCCGCCGGGGCGCTGGCCTTTGTGTTTTCCGACAGCCTGATCGGCATCAACCGGTTCATACAGCCCTTCCATGCCGCGCCTTATCTGATCATCATCAGTTATTGGCTGGGCCAATGGGGCATCACGGCGTCAGCGTTCCCGCAAAAGCAGCGCTGAACAAAGATCAATGTGGGAGCGAGCAAGCTCGCTCCCACCGGTTTTTTGGTTAAAATGCCGGCCTTTTCACCACCCATGCCGCTGGAACCGCCGTGAGCAAAGAACCCGATCGCCTATTCGCCCAACCCCTGGCCCAAGTGCCGGACTTCGCCTTCAACGAGGACGTGGTGCGGGTGTTTCCGGACATGATCAAGCGTTCGGTGCCGGGTTACCCGACCATCGTCGAAAACCTCGGCGTGCTCGCCGCGCAATTCGCCCAACCCAATAGCGTGCTCTATGACCTGGGTTCGTCCCTGGGTGCGGTGACCCAGGCCCTGCGCCGCCACGTGCGCACCGAAGGTTGCCGTGTCATCGCTGTGGATAACTCGGCGGCCATGGTCGAGCGTTGCCGCGAATACCTCAACGGCCAGGACTCGATGTTCCAGGAGTTGCTGCCCGTTGAGGTGATCGAAGGCGACATCCTCGCCCTGACGTTCCAGCCTGCCTCGGTGGTGGCGCTGAACTTCACTCTGCAATTCATCGCGCCGGACCAGCGCACCGCGCTGTTGAGCCGCATTCGCCAGTCGCTGCTGCCCGGCGGCGCCCTGATCCTGTCGGAAAAACTGCGCTTCAATGATGTCGAGGAACACGCCCTGCTCACCGACCTGCACGTGGCGTTCAAGCGCGCCAACGGCTACAGCGAGCTGGAGATTGCCCAGAAACGCAGCGCCATCGAAAACGTCATGAAGCCCGATAGCCTCGAAGAACACCGCGAACGCCTGTTGGCGGCCGGGTTCTCGAAAGTCGTGCCGTGGTTCCAGTGTCTTAACTTCGCCTCGTTGATTGCCCTGCCATGATCGATCTGTCTCCCCTCGCCCGCCGCCTGGCCGGCACCCCCTTGGCCGATTGGGCCGCGACCCTGCAGACGCAACTCGACAGCAAAATGGAAAAAGGCCATGGCGACCTGGAGCGCTGGCAGAACGCTCTCGACGCCTTGCCAATGCTGCAACCGACTGAAATCGACCTGCTGAACGGGCTGACCCTCGACACCGATTGCTCCGACGAAACCCGGGCACGAATGCGCACGGCGTTGATGGGCCTGTCGCCGTGGCGCAAAGGGCCGTTCGACCTGTTTGGCGTGCACGTGGACACCGAATGGCGCTCGGACTGGAAGTGGTCGCGGGTCGCACCGCACCTGGATCTCAAAGGCAAGCGCATCCTCGACGTGGGCTGCGGCAATGGTTACTACATGTGGCGCATGCTCGGCGCCGGGGCCGACACGGTGATCGGCGTCGACCCCAACTGGCTGTTCTTCTGCCAGTTCCAGGCCGTGCAGCGTTACCTGTCACAGCCCAATGCCTGGCACTTGCCATTCCCCTTCGAAGCGTTGCCCGCAGAGCTGGAAGGCTTCGACACGGTGTTCTCCATGGGCGTGTTCTACCATCGCCGCTCGCCGATCGAACACCTGCTGGCCCTCAAGGACTGCCTGGTCAAAGGCGGCGAACTGGTGCTGGAAACCCTGGTAATCGAAGGCGACGAACATCAGGTGCTGGTGCCCGAGGACCGCTACGCGCAGATGCGCAATGTGTGGTTCCTGCCCTCGGTCCCGGCCCTGGAACGCTGGCTGCGCCGCGCCGGGTTCAGCGATGTGCGTTGCGTGGACGTGAGCCTGACCACCGTGGAAGAACAGCGCAGCACCGAGTGGATGAAGTATCAGTCGCTGAGCGACTTCCTCGATCCCGCCGACCACAGCAAAACCATCGAAGGACTGCCGGCACCAATACGGGCAGTGATTGTGGCGCGGAAATAAATCGCCCCGCTGTGTGCAAACTTCTGTGGGAATGAACCTGTGGGAGCAAGGCTTGCCCGCGATGGCGGCACCGCGGTCTATAGCAAGACCGCGTTATCGTTCATCGCGGGCAAGCCTTGCTCCCACAGAGATTCACTCCCACATTAGGGGGAAAGGTGTCAGTCTGAGGATTTGGCTCTACGGGCCTTGAAGAACTCACTCAACACCGTGCTGCATTCTTCAGCCAGCACCCCGCCTTCGAACATCACCCGATGGTTCAGGAAACCCTGGCTGAAAAACTGCCCCTGGCTCTGCACGATCCCGGCCTTGGGCTCCAGGGCGCCGTAGACGACCCGGGCGATACGCGAATGGACGATGAGGCCGGCGCACATGCTGCAGGGCTCCAGCGTCACATAAAGGGTACTGCCGGGCAGGCGATAGTTGCTCACCGCCTGGGCGGCGGCGCGGATGGCGACCATTTCCGCATGGGCGCTGGGGTCGTGGCCGCTGATCGGGCAGTTGAAGCCACGGCCGATGATCTCGCCATCCTGCACCAGAACCGCGCCCACCGGCACTTCGCCCAGGGCTGCGCCTTGTGCGGCGAGGGCCAGGGCTTCGCGCATGAAGTCCTGGTCACGGCTGCGGTCGATGATTCTGGCGGGGCGAATCTGGCGCATCAAGCCACCTCGATGGCGGCCATCAGGCCGGTTTCCATGTGGTCGATGACATGGCAGTGGAACATCCACACCCCCGGATTATCCGCCACCAGCGCCACCTGCGCCCGCTCGTTCTTGCCCAGCAGGTAAGTGTCGGTGAAGTACGGCACGACCTTGTGCCGGTTGGATGCAATCACCTTGAAGCTCATGCCGTGCAAATGGATCGGATGCTGGTACTGGGTCATGTTCTTCAATTCGAAAATGTAGCTCTGGCCTTTTTTCAGCGTGGCGATTGGCCGGTCGGCGCAGGTCTTGTCGGTGATGTCCCAGGCTTTGCCGTTGATCTGCCACAGACTCGGCGGCTTGCCATTGTCGACGTTGACCGACACCGAGCCGACCCATTCGAAATTGAAGTTGAGTTTCTCGGCATTGGCCAGGTCCGGCTCGGACACCGGGTTGGGTGGCAGCGCCGGCGGCCACTGGGTCGGTGCGTCACTGTTAGGCACCGAACGCAAAGTCCCCAGGCGCACCGGGCCATTGCGCAACGACAGCTCTTCCCCGGCCGGCGGCGCCTTGATCGCCAGGCAAATGCGCATGCCCGGGCCAAGCCAGTATTCCTTGCCCAGCGGGCGCGGTTCGACGGGGTTGCCGTCCAGCGCATAGATCTGCGCTTCGACGCCTGGAATATTGATCCGGTAGGTCAGGGTGTTATCCAGGTTGAGCAAACGCACCCGAGTGATCTGCCCGGCCGGCAGCTCAATCACCGCCTCCGGCACACCATTGATGGTCGCCAGGCGCCCGGCCGTGCCACCTCGCGCGGCTTCGCGAGGAATGCTGAACGCCACGAACTGGCCTTGCTCGTCCACATGCCAGCTCTTGAGGCTCAGGGTTTGTTCGTACTTGAACCCGGTAGGCTCGCGCTCTTCGATGATCAGCGGCCCCACCAGCCCACGCCCGAGCTCCTCGCTGCTGTTGACGTGGGGGTGATACCAATAGCTGCCGGCATCCGGCACGCGGAACTTGTAATCGAAATACTCGCCCGGCAACACCGGCAGTTGCGAGACATACGGCACGCCGTCCATCTCCAGCGGCAAACGGATCCCGTGCCAATGAATGGTGGTGGCGACCGGCAGGTGGTTGATGAAACGTACCCGCAGCCATTCACCCTGGCGCACCCGCAATTCGGTGCCCGGCGCCGACGGACCGAAGGCCCAGGCCTGGGTCTTGTGCCCGGCCACCAACTCGACGTCCAGGGGCGCCGCGATCAATTCATAGTCGTGGCCAGCCTCGGCATCCGCCATCTTGCCCAGCCAATACCGCGAAGCACCTCCCGCCCCCACACCAACGACAACAAGACCGGCCAGGCCACCGAGTATTTGGCGACGGGTAAAGGACATGAACGCAAGCACCTCTTGAATCCGCGGCGAACCGTTGGGCCCGCAAAAGGCGAATACGATACACCCGCAGATGAGAAACAGTAAGGGTGGCGAAAATGAAAAAAGCCTCATGGAAGTTATCCACAAGGCCTTGGATTACCGCCGCACTGAGGGTCAATCAGGCAGCAAATGCGCTTTCTCGCCCCGCGGTGTTAAGAATGCCAGCACCACTGCGACAATGAGCAACGCAGGCACATCGCCCAATAGATGGCCGTACTGGCTTGCCCCGTCCATCCCGATGCCAAACGACTGCACAGCCATGATCGCGCCATGCACGACGCTCGACCACACCGTGAACCAGATCAAGCTCAGGTGTTTCAGCGGATCGCGGGATGCCAGCAGCAGGAACACACCGAGCGTCGCATAGATGCCGACCATCATCAGCGGATAATCGGAATGGCCGCTGTGCCACGCCCAACCGGACGGCCACAGAACCATCAACGGCCAGAACGCGAAGACGGCGATCAGACCGACTACGATCAAGACGATGCGCAAGGCGGCAAGTTTTTGAGTGTCATTCATGGCAGGCTCCTTATTGCGACCTGTTCATCGCCGCAATGGGTGCCGAGAGTATAGAACTCATCTGGGACGCATACCTTGCTATCCCCCCCGACTAAATCAGGCGCAACCTCGATCAGTCTGGCCGATGGCACTGCGCGGCGAACGTCGCTCAGCGCACTAAGCACGGCTTCAACCGCGTCAGGCGCATCGCGCGTGAACTCAAGCGCAAGCCGCCCCGGCTGCCCGATGCCTACCAAGGCATCATCGCAGCCCGCTTCACCCAGCCGCTCGACCAGTTCATCCGGAGCGCAGCCATCGTCAGCAAGCTGATATTTCAAGGTATTCTGGCCGTCGGGTACTGCCGGAAGGCGCGATTGGCAGTCGCGAAGCATAGACAACGTATTTGTACATGGCTGGTTTACCGAAAGACCGCTTCCGTAAGCCCTTGCGATTCAATCCACAGCCTCGCAGCGACGCTCGCATCCAGTGCTTGCGCAGGAATCTTGGCAACGGCCGGATAGCCGCGTATTTCGCCGAGCCTGTCCGGGCCGTAATAGACACCGCCTTGAGCCTGCGGTGAAGTCGCAGCGAAGATGGTCGGCAACGCCCCCTGCGCTGCCGGCTGGAACAGGAACCACATGTAACGACGAGCCATACCCGGAACGCTCCATGCGCCGGCGCCATTGGGCAACAGATCGGTGCGCGAAATGCCAGGATGGGCAGCGATGCTCTGGATGCCCCAGCCCGCAGCATCGCTGCGGCGTTGCAATTCAAGGGCGAACATCAGGCAAGCGAGTTTCGATTGGCTGTAAACCGGCATCGGCCTGTAGCTGCGCTGAGCTTGCAGATCATCGAAGTTGATCGTGCCGCTTCGAGCGGCGACGCTTGAAAGGCTGACCACGCGTGGCTTGTTGCCCTTGCGCAACAGCGGCAGCAGTTGGGCAGTCAAGGCGAAGTGACCCAGGTAGTTCGTGCCGAACTGCAACTCGAATCCGTCGCAAGTCACCTGACGCTTCGGCGGCGCCATCACTGCCGCGTTGTTGATCAGCAAGTCCAGGCTGTCGCGCGAACTCCGCAGACGCTCACCAAACGACTCGATGGATTCGAGGCTGGCGAGGTCCAGTGCCCCGAAAGTCACATTCGCGCCGGGAACACTTTGGCGAATCTGATCGACTGCCGCCGCCCCTTTCGACGGATTTCGACCTGCGATGATGACATTCGCACCGGCGCGGGCCAGTGCCAGCGCGTCTTGGAATCCAAGGCCGCCAGTACCGGTGACGACCGCCGTACGGCCGCGTTGGGAAGGGATGTCGGAAACTGTCCAGTGGGTCATGATCCTTGCCTGTCGAGAAGTTGAAATATACACTAGGTGCATATAAATATGCACTCAGTGCCAACTCTGCTGCACTTAGTGCAGAAATGCAACAGGCCATTGGAATGTCAGAATCCTTCCCCCCCGCAGATGCAGCCCCCACAGAAGGCTTGCGCGAAAGCAAGCGCCGCGAAACACGCCAGCGCATCGCCGAGGCCGGCCAGCGCCTGTTCCTCGCCAACGGGTACGAAGGCACAACGCTGGACACCATCGCGGCAGCGGCTGGCATCTCGCGCCGCACGTTTTTCTCGTACTTCAAATCGAAGGACGACATCATCTTGTTCTGGCAGGACGCCGATTCGGCCAGGCTGATTGCCGATCTGCTGAAGACATCGCCCGACGTACCGCCACTCGATGCTGTTCGCGATGTGATGGTCAAGCACATCGCGCGCTATACGACCGAGCAGATGACAGCCGTGGACAATCTCATGCGTTCGAGCGAGTCGCTTCTTGCGCGCAAGCAGGCGTACTACGCGGAACAGGAGCAAGCGCTGTTCAACGCGCTGTGTGAGGTCTGGCGGCAGCCTGAGCGGCGGTTGGCCCTTCGGATGGTGGCTGTGGTGTCCGTCGGTGCGATGAGACTCGCGCTTCAGGCGTGGCGGGATCAGACCGGCCAGCGAAAACCGGTGGCCAAATTCCTGGAGGACGCCTTTGACAGTTTGAGAGCAGAGCTTTGACTGTAGCGACGGGGCGTTTGCGGGTGGACATTGATACCGGACGCGGCAGACCTGCCACGTCCGGTTCGGGAAAGCCTCGGCGCCTGCCGGGGCCATGCTGCGAGGTCACGCGCCCCGTGTTCAGCCAGTCGCGGCTGTGGGCTAAAGAGTCGGAACGGTGCCGCCGTCGATCCGATACTCGGACCCTGCGATCGAAGCGGACCGAGGGGACGCCAGGAAGGCGATCAAATCGGCCACCTCTTGTGGTGTGGCCGGTCGGCCCACTGGAATTCCTCCCAGCCAATCCATGACGATTTTCTTGCCGCCCTCGTAATCCGTTCCGGCGTCTGCCGCCATCCGCTGCGCAAACGCTACGGAAGCCTCAGTCTCAATCCAGCCCGGCGCAACACTCAGCACGCGAACGCCCTTCGGCGTCACCTCTCTCGCCAGAGACTTGCTGTAGGTCGTGAGGGCCCCCTTGGCTGCGGCGTAGGCGGTGGTGGACTCGGGCAAAGGCAGCACGCGCTGGATGGAGCTGACGTGGATGATGACGCCGGAGCCCTGAGCCAGCATCGCAGGCAGCAACGCACGATCCAGGCGCACGGCAGGCATCAAGTTCAGGTTCAGCTCGGCGAACCAGTGCTCATCACTGATCGCGGCGAAACCGCCACCGGGGGTCTTCGAACCGCCGAGCACGTTGATCAGGATATCGACGCCGCCCCAGTCCTGCAGGACGGTCTGAGCAAGGTGATTCGTACCTTGCGCCGTCGACAGATCGGCAGCCACGTAGGTGACGCCCTCCACCGGCTCCGCTGGCACGGTGCGCGCGGATGTCGCCACCCGAGCGCCGGCCTCCACAAGGGTTTTCACGACTGCAGCGCCAAGGCCCAGCGTGCCGCCGGTGACCAATGTCCGCAGGCCATTCAGATGAAGGTCGAAGCTCATGCCGTGATCTCCAGCGATGCGATCAGGCCGCGTTCAAGGCGAAAGCGGTAGGACAGGACGATCGGGCTGCCAGGGAAGTTGCCGGTGACGTTGGCGCGGACAAGTTGAAAGCCGTCCTCTCCCTCAATGGCGAATGGCACGCTCGTCGCGCTGTACTTGGCCGATGCCTCGGCCATAAAGGCCTTGATGGCGTTGATGCCCGTGTAGGTACGGCCGTCGTCCTTCATGACGGCTTGCGCGGTAAAGCAACGCGCCAAGGCGTCAGGGTTGTGTTCGGCCGCGAAGTACGCGGCAATAGGCTCAGGAAGGGTCAAGGTGTTCAATTTTTGGCTCCATGGGGTCAGCGAAGGCCTCAGGATGCGCGTCTACTTGAATTCAGTGAATACGCTAGAATCTTTATATGTTGCTTAGGAAACGATACATAATGCGCGGATCCGACTTCGCTGAACTGAAGGCCTTCGTAGCCGTCGTGGAACGCCAGAGCTTTGCCCGAGCGGCAGAGCATTTGGGCCTATCGCCGTCGGCACTCAGCCAGACCATCCGGCAACTCGAAGGCCGCATCGGCGCTCGCCTTCTGAATCGCACAACTCGAAGCGTCGCGCCATCGCGCCAGTGGCGAACTGCTCTACAGGCGCATAGCGCCATTGTTTCGGGAGATGGCTGCTGCAGTCGCCCAAGCCAGTGAGGCGACAGGACAGATGAGCGGCACGCTTCGCATCAACACGCTGGGGATCGCAGCGCGGACCATCATCGCGCCCCGGCTTTCACGCTTCCATCAAGCACACCCTGACGTGGTTCTCGACATCGTGGTCGACGACGCGCTCGCCGATATCGTCGCGGGCCGCTTTGATGCGGGCATCCGCGTGGGTGGGCAGCTCGAGAAAGACATGGTTGCCGTCCGCCTCACGCCGGACCTGAACATGGTGGCCGTGGCCTCCCCGGACTATATCGCCCGTAGAGGAACCCCCAAGTCGCCCGCTGATTTGCATAACCATACATGCATCAACTGGCGGCTCCAGATGGACGGCAGGCAATATCGCTGGGAGTTCAAGAAACGAGGGCAACGACTCGAAGTGGCGGTGGACGGCCCCGTCGTCACCAATCATGCTGACATCGGCATTGCTGCTGCGCTGAACGGGCTCGGCATTGCCTATCACTTTGAGCGAGATGGCGTGGGCGAGCTCTTGACCCAGGGGCGGCTGGTCCAGGTCCTGCCGGACTGGTCGATTTCGCGCCCGGGGCTGTTCCTCTACTATCCGAGCCGCCAGCATCGACCAGCCCTCCTAGGGGCGTTCATCGACTGTCTCCTGGATCGAAAACCGTTCGATCAGCTCTAGGCCCCCAGGAAGGGTCACCCTAGCGTCGGCAAACAGCATGGAGTGGGCTATGGAAAACACGGTCTCGGCGACGCACAAAGCGGCCAGAACTGGCCAGCCCAAAAAAGCCAAAAGCCCGCAACTACGCGGGCTTCAGGGCATTTTCTGCTAATGGGTGCCGGACAATGCCGGGCGCCCCATCATTCCCACTCAATCGTCGCCGGCGGCTTGCTCGACACGTCATACGTGACGCGGGAGATGCCTTCGATTTCGTTGATGATGCGTCCGGAAACGGTTTCCAGCAGCTCGTACGGCAGGTGTGCCCAGCGAGCGGTCATGAAGTCGATGGTTTCCACGGCACGCAGGGCCACGACCCAGGCGTAACGACGGCCATCGCCAACCACGCCCACCGATTTCACCGGTTGGAACACCACGAAGGCCTGGCTGACCTTGTGGTACCAGTCGGCCTTGCGCAGTTCTTCGATGAAGATGTGGTCGGCGCGACGCAGCAGGTCGGCGTATTCCTTCTTCACTTCACCAAGGATCCGCACGCCCAGGCCCGGGCCCGGGAATGGGTGGCGGTAGACCATGTCGTAGGGCAGGCCCAGTTCCAGGCCGAGGCGACGTACTTCGTCCTTGAACAGTTCGCGCAGCGGCTCGACCAGCTTGAGGTTCATCTCTTCCGGCAGGCCACCGACGTTGTGGTGGGACTTGATCACGTGGGCCTTGCCGCTCTTGGCGCCGGCCGACTCGATCACGTCTGGGTAGATGGTGCCCTGGGCCAGGTACTTGATGTTGTCCAGCTTGCAGGATTCGGCATCGAACACGTCGATGAAGGTACGGCCGATGATCTTGCGCTTCTTCTCCGGGTCGGACTCGCCGGCCAGGTTGTTCAGGAACTGCTCTTCGGCGTTGGCGCGGATCACCTTGACGCCCATGTTCTCGGCGAACATGGCCATCACTTGCTCGCCTTCGTGCAGGCGCAGCAGGCCGTTGTCGACGAAGACGCAGGTCAGTTGGTCGCCAATGGCCTTGTGCAACAGCGCCGCGACCACAGAGGAGTCCACACCGCCGGACAGGCCCAGCAGCACGTTGTCGGTGCCGACTTGAGCACGGACCTGAGCGATGGCGTCTTCCGCGATTTTCGACGGGGTCCACAGGGCTTCGCACCCGCAGATGTCGAGGATGAAGCGCGACAGGATGCGGCCGCCCTGCTTGGTGTGGGTCACCTCAGGGTGGAACTGCACACCATAGTAACGGCGATCATCGTTGAACATGCCGGCAATCGGGCAGCTCGGGGTGCTGGCCAGGATGTGGAAGTCTTCCGGCATCTTGGTGACCTTGTCACCGTGGCTCATCCACACGTCCAGGCCGAACAGGCCGTCGGCGTCGATATGGTCTTCGATGCCGTCCAGCAGACGGCTCTTGCCGACCACGTCAACGCGGGCGTAACCGAACTCACGCAGGTCAGAACCTTCGACCTTGCCGCCCAGCTGTTCAGCCATGGTCTGCATGCCGTAGCAGATACCGAAGACCGGCACGCCTAGGTCGAACACCGCTTGCGGGCAGCGCGGGCTGTCGGCTTCGTGTACGGACTCGGGGCCGCCGGCGAGGATGACGCCTTTAGGCGCGAATTCGCGAATCGCTTCGTCATCCATGTCGAACGGATGCAATTCGCAGTACACGCCGATTTCACGCACGCGGCGGGCGATCAGCTGGGTGTACTGGGAACCGAAGTCGAGGATCAGGATGCGGTGAGCGTGAATGTCGAGGGCCATGACTCATTCTCATGTAGTGAATCAGAAACAACTCGGGGCTGAATGAACAGCCCCGGTGATTAACGTTTTGCTGGAAGCCTTAACCTACGCGGTAGTTCGGCGCTTCCTTGGTGATCTGCACGTCGTGGACATGGGACTCGGCCATACCGGCACCGGTGATGCGCACGAATTCCGGCTTGGTGCGCATCTCTTCGATGTCCGCGCTGCCGGTGTAGCCCATGGAAGAACGCAGGCCGCCCATCAGTTGATGGATGATGGCGCTCAGGGTGCCTTTGTACGGCACGCGACCTTCGATGCCTTCCGGCACCAGCTTCTCGGCACCCGCGGAGGAGTCCTGGAAGTAACGGTCGGAAGAGCCCTGGGCCTGGGACATGGCGCCCAGCGAACCCATGCCGCGGTAGGCCTTGTAGCTACGGCCCTGGAACAGTTCGATCTCGCCCGGTGCTTCTTCGGTACCGGCGAACATCGACCCCATCATCACACAGGAGGCACCGGCGACGATGGCCTTGGACAGGTCACCGGAGAACCGGATGCCGCCGTCGGCGATCAACGGTACGCCAGTGCCTTCAAGGGCAGCGGCGACGTTGGCGATGGCGCTGATCTGTGGCACGCCGACACCGGCGACGATGCGGGTGGTGCAGATCGAGCCTGGGCCGATACCGACCTTGACCGCGTCGGCGCCGGCTTCGGCCAGGGCCTTGGCCGCAGCGCCGGTGGCAATGTTGCCGCCGATCACCTGCACTTCCGGGAAGTTCTGCTTGACCCAGCGAACGCGGTCGATCACGCCTTTGGAGTGACCGTGGGCGGTGTCGACCACCACCACGTCGACGCCGGCATTGACCAGGGCGGCGACACGATCACCGGTGTCCTTGCCGGTGCCGACCGCAGCGCCGACGCGCAGACGACCCTGGTCGTCCTTGCTCGCCAGCGGGTAGGCCTTGGCTTTTTCGATGTCGTTGACGGTCATCATGCCCTTGAGGACGAATTTGTCGTCGACGATCAGCACGCGCTCGATGCGGTGCTTGTGCAGCAATTCACGAACTTCGTCCTTGCTGGTGCCTTCCTTGACCGTGACCAGGCGCTCTTTAGGCGTCATCACTTGGCGGACGGTGGCATCCAGGCGGTTCTCGAAACGCACGTCGCGGGAGGTGACGATGCCGACCAGGTCGCCATCGTGCAGCACCGGCACGCCGGAGATGTTGTGCATGCGAGTCAGTTCGAACAGATCCCGGACCGTGGCATCAGCCTCGATGGTGATCGGATCCTTGACCACGCCAGCCTCGAACCGCTTGACCTTGCGCACTTCGGCGGCCTGCTGTTCGATGGTCATGTTCTTGTGGATGATACCGATACCGCCTTCCTGGGCCATGGCAATGGCCAGACGGGCTTCGGTCACGGTGTCCATGGCGGCGGAAACCAGGGGGATATTCAGTTCGATGCCACGGGTGAGACGGGTTTTGAGACTGACTTCGTTAGGCAGTACCTCGGAATAACCGGGCACTAGGAGAATGTCGTCGAAGGTCAGAGCTTCTTGGCTGATACGCAGCATCGCGGGGGCTCCCGAGCGGGAAAATGGAAGCGCGCCATTATACTCATGGACCCCGTCTGGCTCAATGTAAAACTCTGTCTATTATTGGCGGGGTGATTGACGGGCTAAATCACTGCACTCCGACCATACGCCGAACCCGTGGCGAGGGAGCTTGCTCCCGCTCGGTTGCGCAGCGACCGCAAACATCTCAGGGCCGCTTCGCAGCCCAGCGGGAGCAAGCTCCCTCGCCACAGGGGTTGTGTATTCATCGCCCCAGTGTGTGTTGCTCGCTACAACTCCACCTTCACCCAACTCACCGGCTGATCCAGCCAATCGGCGAATTCATCGAGAAAGTCCTGCTTGAACCCCGCCTCCAGCCAGTTGTTGAAGATGAACCCCAGGTTGGAAAAGCCACAGGGCTGCAGAAACAGAAATCCATTGATGTCATCTTCATGGCCACATTCGGGACAAGTGAAGTTGTCGGTGCGCGCCGGCATCCAGTCTTCCAGGCTCTCGAACAGCGCTTCGCCGATTTCCTTGCGGCACTCGGCGCAGCCGGCCTCTTTGAGAAAGCCCTTGGCCGGCGTATAGATGCAACGCTTGGTGATGATCTCCAGGCCATTGATCGACTCACCGAACGGCAAGGCTTCGGGGTGCATGACCACTTCGCGGGCACCAGGGGCGATGGCGTGGGCCATGCGATTGCCGGTGCGCCCGCAGGTGGTCAGCTGTTCTTCGACGATATTCTTGCGCACCAGCCAGCGCACGATCGCCCGGGCCCGTGGCTCGTGGACCGGCAGGGTGGAAATTTTCGGAACGATGATGCTTTGCGAGTTCATGGCGAGGCCTGGCTGTTTCCCTGGCAGGGTCTGATCGAAGGCCGGCAGCTTAATCCCTGGCGGGGCCAGGTCAAGCACTCAGGTAGCGCACGATCAACGCAAGGCCGCTGGCAAGCACCAACCAGGTGACCAACTGCACGAACGCCTCTCGCGACATCTTCATGGTCAAGCGCCGCCCTACCCACAACCCCAGCGCCATGGCCGGCAACAAACACAGCGCCAGTACCAACAAGGGTAGCTCGGCATACACCCCGGCCACGATAAACAGGCTCAAGCGCACCACCGTGCTGCAACTGATCAAGGCACTTTGCGTGGCGCGGGCCGCGTCCTTCGGCAGACGGCTGTTCAGGTAGATCGCATATAAAAAGCCGCCGCTGCCAAACAACGCCCCGAACATCCCGCCCACCGTGCCCATCGGGAACGCCCACAGCGATGACAGCTGCTTCGGCCGGGTTTTTATCGACAGGCTATAGATCGCATAACTGCTGATGAACAGCCCCATCAACAGCAACAACAGGTCGGACTTGAGGTTGAGCAGGAAAATCACCCCCAGGGTGCAGCCCACCGCCATGCACGGCAGCAACCGCAACAGTTCAGGCCGAGACACGTCCCGGCGCGATGGCAACAGGTTGCCGAAGGCCGCGACAAAATCGAGCAAGACCAGCAACGGGATGATTTTCGACAGTGGCATGAACAGCAGCAGGACGGGGGCGGCCACCAACGCCGTGCCGAACCCGGCGATGCCGAACACGATGTAGGCCAGGGTGATGGCCAGGCCGATCACCAGCCATTGCGTTGGCGCGAATGCCCATTGGCCTAACCATGACAGAAGATCCATTGTCGACTTCCTTGGTGACGAAGGGGGCGACTTTAGCCAGATCCAGGGCGACACATCCAGCGTTTGTGGTGACTGACCCATTGCAATCGCGAGCAGGCTCGCTCCCACAGGGGATCTGTGTCGCAGCGAAGATCCAGTGTGGGAGCGAGCCTGCTCGCGATGCAGACGACTCGGTCTAATTGTCTGCACGCATGGAGATTCATCGGCGAATGCCCTTATCATGCCGCCCATGATTAAAGATCCCTTTGCCCGACTGGGCCTGGACCGCGAGGTCCTGACTGTCAGCCAGCTCAACGGCCGCGCGCGGGTGTTGCTCGAAGACGTGTTCAGCAACATCTGGGTCGAGGGCGAGATCTCCAACCTTGCCCGCCCGGCGTCCGGCCATGTGTATTTCACCCTCAAGGACAGCGGCGCCCAGGTGCGCTGCGCGCTGTTCCGGCAGAACGCCGCGCGGGTGCGCCAGGCCTTGAAGGACGGGCTGGCGGTGAAGGTGCGCGGCAAGGTCTCGCTGTTCGAGGGCCGTGGCGACTACCAACTGATCCTCGACACCGTGGAGCCGGCCGGCGATGGCGCCCTGCGCCTGGCCTTTGAGGCGCTGAAGGAAAAGCTCAGCGCCGAAGGCCTGTTCAGTGCCGAGCGCAAGGTGCCGCTGCCGGCCCACCCGCAACGCATTGGCATCATCAGTTCGCCCACCGGCGCGGTGATCCGCGACATCATCAGCGTCTTTCGCCGCCGTGCGCCGCAGATATCCCTGACCTTGATTCCCACCGCAGTGCAGGGCCGCGAAGCCACCGCGCAAATCGTCCGCGCCCTGAAACTGGCCGATGCCCGTGGCTTCGATGCGCTGATCCTGGCCCGGGGCGGCGGTTCGCTGGAAGACTTGTGGTGCTTCAACGAAGAGGCCGTGGCCCGGGCGGTGGATGCCTGCGTCACGCCGATCGTCAGCGCCGTGGGCCATGAAACCGACGTATCCATCAGCGATTTCGTCGCCGACGTGCGTGCCCCGACCCCGTCCGCCGCCGCCGAATTGCTGGCACCGGATGCCGGCGACCTGGTGCGCCGGGTCGAAAGCCTGCATCGCCGGCTGGTGATGCGCATGCGCGACCGGTTGATGCGCGATCAACTGCGCCTCGAAGGCCTCACCCGGCGCCTGCGTCATCCCGGTGAACGCCTGCGCCAGCAAGCCCAGCGCCTCGACGACCTGGACATGCGCCTGCGCCGGGCCTTCGAACGCAGCCTCAATACCCGCCGCGAACGCCTGATCCGCCTGGAAACCCGCCTGGCCGGGCAACACCCGGGCCGGCAACTGGCATTGCTGCGCCAGCGCCTGGACAGCCTGGCCGAACGCCTGCCCCGGGCCATGCGCGAAGGCCTGAAAACACGCCGCGTGCAATTGCACAACCAGATGCAGACGTTGCACATCGTCAGCCCCCTGGCGACCCTCGGTCGGGGCTACAGCATTTTGCTCGACGAGCGCGGCCATGCCATCCGTAGCGCCGGGCAAACCCAGACCGGCCAACGCCTGACTGCCAAGCTGGGCGAAGGCGAACTGCTGGTGCGGGTCGAAGACAATCACCTGACGCCGGTCACCCTTTCTTTACTGGATTGATTCATGCCGCGATATCTCGCCCCATTGCTCTTGCTGTGCCTGACCTTCAACGCCCACGCCGACAGTTACATCTCCCGCCTGTTGAACAAACCGGTGCCCGGCGGCGTCGCTGTGGTGGACCTGGGCAGCGCAGCCAAGGCGCCGAAGGCCAGTTACCAGGGCAAACCGGTGTTGGTGGTCAAGGAACAGGACAACTGGCTGGCGATTGTCGGCATCCCGCTGACGGTCCAGCCCGGCACTCAGCAGATCAGCAGTGGCGGCAGCACCCAACCGTTCGTGGTCGGCTATAAAAAGTACCCTGAGCAACACATCACCCTGAAGAACAAACGCCAGGTCAACCCGAACCCGGCGGATCTCAAGCGCATCGACGCCGAACTGGCCGTGCAACTGAAAGCCTACCGCAGCTTCAGCCCGAACATCCCCAGTAACCTGCTGCTGGACAAACCGGTCAACGGCCCGCTGTCGAGCAAGTTCGGCGTGCGCCGGTTCTTCAACGGCGAAGAACGCAACCCCCACGCCGGCCTGGACTTCGCCGTGCCCGCCGGCACGCCGATCAAGACCCCGGCCGCCGGCAAGGTGATCCTCACTGGCAATTACTTCTTCAATGGAAACACGGTATTCGTCGATCACGGCCAAGGCTTCATCAGCATGTTCTGCCACATGTCGAAGATCGACGTGAAAGTCGGCCAGCAACTGGCCCGCGGCACGGTGGTGGGCAAGGTTGGCGCCACCGGTCGGGCGACCGGGCCGCACATGCACTGGAACATCAGCCTGAACGATGCGCGGGTGGATCCGGCGATTTTCATTGGCGCGTTTCAACCCTGAGTTTTTGCGGTGAGGCTACTGGCCTCATCGCGAGCGGGCTCGCTCCCACATTTGGATCTCTTGTAAATACAACATTGTGCCCAACAGAAATCCCTGTGGGAGCGAGCCTGCTCGCGATGACGGCAGCCATATCACCGCGACTCCAGGAATTGCCAAGCTCTAAACATCAACGCAATTCCCAAGACAAATATTCGAGATATGAGCGATTAAATCTCGCAAACCTCCGCAAAAACAGAACTTCTCTCAATTTTTTCCGACTGCTTGCGATCCGCCCCTCACGCGGTTAGGGTTGAGGGCATGAAAACCTCTCACACCCTCATCCAGCTTCGCCAGCACCGCAGCCTGTGCCTCGTCAGCGCACGACTGCCGGGCTGAATCGCGGCACCTCGTCCCGGCTGCGAAGCCACCCCATTCGAACCACCGGCAGGCCGCCTTTTTCCGGCCACGACAATAAGGATTTCCCCATGAGCATGCTCAAAGACCCGTCTTCCAAATACCGCGCCTTCCCGACCATCAACCTGCCGGATCGCACCTGGCCGTCGAAGACCATCACCGCCGCGCCGATCTGGTGCAGCTCCGACCTGCGCGACGGCAACCAGTCGCTGATCGAGCCGATGGACGCGGTCAAGAAGCTGCGCTTCTGGAAAACCCTCGTCGCGGTGGGCGTGAAGGAAATCGAAGCTTCGTTCCCAGCCGCTTCGCAAACCGACTTCGACTTCGTGCGCACCCTCATCGAAGAAGGCCACATCCCGGACGACACCACCATCCAGGTGCTGACCCAGGCCCGTGAAGACCTGATCGCCCGTACCTTCGAGTCCCTGCGCGGCGCGAAAAAAGCCATCGTCCACCTGTATAACGCCACCTGCCCGTCGTTCCGCCGCATTGTGTTCAACCAGGACAAGGAAGGCGTGAAGGAAATCGCGGTGAACGCGGCCAAGCTGTTCGTCAAATACGCCGCGCAGCAGCCGGAAACCCAGTGGCAGTTCGAGTATTCGCCAGAAACCTTCAGCGCCACCGAGCTGGAGTTCGCCAAGGAAGTCTGCGACGCGGTGATCGAAGTGTGGAACCCGACGCCCGAGCGCAAGGTGATCCTCAACCTGCCCGCCACCGTGGAAGTCGCCACCCCGAACATCTACGCCGACCAGATCGAGTGGTTCCACCGCAACATCACTCGTCGTGACAGCGTGCTCATCAGCCTGCACACCCACAACGACCGTGGCACCGGCGTGGCCGCCACCGAGCTGGGCCTGATGGCCGGCGCCGACCGTGTCGAAGGCTGCCTGTTCGGCAACGGCGAGCGCACCGGTAACGTCGACCTGGTGACCGTGGCACTGAACCTTTACACCCAGGGCATCGACCCTGAGCTGGACTTCTCCGACATCGACGGCGTGCGCAAAGTGGTCGAGGAATGCAACCAGATCCCGGTGCACCCGCGTCATCCGTACGTTGGCGACCTGGTTCACACCGCGTTCTCCGGCTCGCACCAGGACGCCATTCGCAAAGGTTTTGCCCAGCAGAAACCGGACACCCTGTGGGAAGTCCCGTACCTGCCGATCGACCCGGCCGACATCGGCCGCAGCTACGAGGCGGTGATTCGCGTCAACAGCCAGTCCGGCAAGGGCGGTATCGCCTACCTGCTGGAACAGGAATACGGCATCAGCCTGCCGCGTCGCATGCAGATCGAGTTCAGCCAGGTGGTGCAGCGCGAAACCGATCGCCTGGGCCTGGAAATGACTGCCCAGCAGATCCACGCCCTGCTCCACAGCGAGTACCTGCAAGCCAACACCCCGTACGCGCTGGTCAGCCATCGCCTGCAGGAAGAAAACGGCCACAGCGCCGTGGAAGTGGAAGTGGCGAGCAAAGGCCAGGGCGAGACCAACCTGCACTGGCGCGGCAAGGGCAACGGCGCGCTGGAAGCGCTGGTGGCCGGGCTGCCAATTCCGGTGGAGATCATGGACTACAACGAACACGCCATCGGCGCCGGCACCAATGCCAAGGCGGCGGCGTACATCGAACTGCGGGTCAACGGCGAGCGTGCGGTGCACGGCGTGGGGATCGATGAAAACATCACCACGGCGAGCTTCAAGGCGCTGTTCAGCGCGCTGAACCGCTCGCTGAGCCAGCCAGAGGCCAAGGCGGCCTGATCCACCGATGAAATACAAAAGGCCCTGGGGTGTGAACCCTGGGGCCTTTTGTTTGGCTGATGTTATGGCGCTGGCTGTTCCGACCTCATCGCGAGCAGGCTCGCTCCCACACTGGATCTTCAGTGGGGCCGAAATCCTGTGCCCACCTCAGACTCCCTGTGGGAGCGAGCCTGCTCGCGATGGCGGCCTCTCAGGCAACCAAGATGTCAGGCATGGGTATCGATCGAAACGGTCATCGCCTGCAAGAGCGCGGCCTGCAAGGTCTGCAAAGTCGCTTGGGTCGCCATGATCTGGGTCTGAATCGCCATGGTTTCCTGGGCTTTCTGCTCCTCATCAGCCCGGCTTTTTTGTACCCGAGCCAGCTGAGCTTGCTGTTCGGCCAGCAACTTCTCGGTCTGCTCGATCTGCTTCTTCAGTTGTTCGATAACATCGCCGCTGCCACTGCTGCCGCCCGCACCTGCGATATTCGCGCCGCTGGTGTCGACTTCCAGCTTCTTGTCCTTGTCTTCGCTGCTGTCAGCCGATGCCACTGGACTGGCCGCTTTCTCCTCTTCAGCCCCGCGAATGGAGACTTTAGGGGCTGACAATGGGTAAGGGTTTACGGTGGTTGCGCTGATACTGGTCATAGGGACTTCTCTCCTTGGCTGACCGGTTATCGGCACGCAACACTGCTCCTTGAGGCTGAATCGTTTCAATTCGTGAATTCGAAGCGATCGGCATCCAGGTTCGCCGGAAACCGCGTGCGATAGGCCGCCAGGTCCGCCGCCTTCAAACACACCGTGAACACCCCATCGGCCTCGCCGGCGCTGAGCAGGGTCTCGCCCTGGAAATCCAGCACCTGACTGTCACCGGTGTAGGCAAAACCCTTGCCGTCGGTGCCGATGCGGTTGACCGCCGCCACGTAGCACAGGTTCTCGATCGCCCGGGCCGGCAGCAGCCGGTTCCAGTGCATACGCCGCGCGCCGGGCCAGTTGGCGGTGTACAGCAGCAGGTCGGTGTCCTCGGCATCGCGGCTCCACACCGGAAAGCGCAGGTCGTAGCAGATCAGCGGACGAATGCGCCAGCCCTTGAGTTCGAACAGCACCTGGCGGTCACCCGGCGTGTAGTGATTGTGTTCCCCCGCCATGCGAAACAGATGACGCTTGTCGTAATGCAGCACCTCACCGTCCGACCGCGCCCAGAGCAGGCGATTGCGATGGCTGCCGTCAGCGGCCTGGATGATCACACTGCCGGTGATCACCGCATCCAGCTTCGCGGCTTGGGCCTTGAGCCATTGGCGTGTCGGGCCGTTCTCCGCTTCCGCCAAGGTCTCGGACTCCATGGAAAAGCCCGTGGTGAACATCTCCGGCAGGATAATCAGGTCCGCGCCACGCGCCTGCTCCAGCAAACCTTCGAAATGCTCCAGGTTGGCCCGGCGGTCGTGCCAGGCCAAGGTGGTCTGGACCAAGGCGATATTGAGGTCGGGCAATGTGCTCAGATCACGCATAGTTTTTCCGCCGCTTCGCGCAGCGTCTCCTCGCGCTTGGCAAAGCACAGGCGCACCAGGCGCTGGCCTTGTGGTGGGTTCTGGTAGAACACCGAGATTGGAATCGTTGCCACGCCGTGCTCGCGGGTCATCCACACCGCCATGTCGACGTCGTTCAGGTCCGGACGGATTTGCGAATAATCCACCAACTGGAAATAAGTGCCGGCCACCCGCTTGAAGCTGAACCGCGACGGCGCCAGCAGATCGCAGAACAAGTCGCGCTTGGCCTGGTAGAAGTCCGGCAGTTCATCGACGTGTTCCGGATGTTCGGCCATGTAGTCGGCCAGGGCGTATTGCAACGGCGTCACGCCGCAGAAGCTGACGTACTGGTGCACCTTGCGCAGTTCCGCCGTCAGGGCCGCTGGCGCCACCACGTAGCCGGTTTTCCAACCGGTGACGTGGTAGGTCTTGCCGAACGAACTGACCACGAAGGCGCGCCGGTACAGCTCCTCATGGGCCAGGACGCTGGCGTGGGCGACGCCGTCGAACACCAGGTGTTCGTAGACCTCGTCGCTGACCAGGTAAATGTCGCGGTCTCGAATCAGCGCCGCCAACTGGTCCAGTTCAGTGTGGCTGATCAGGGCGCCGCTGGGGTTGTGGGGGCTGTTGAGAATGATCATCCGCGTGCGCGGGCTCAGGGCTTGGCCGAGCTTTTCAAAATCGATGGCGAAGTCATCCAGGCCCAATGGCACGTGCACGCAACGCCCACCAGCCAATTGCACGGCAGGTTCGTAGCTGTCGTAGCTGGGGTCGAAGACGATCACTTCGTCGCCGCTGTGCACAACGGCCGCAATGGCACAGAAAATCGCCTGGGTCGCGCCGGGGGTCACGGTCACTTCCTGATCGGCATCGACGCTGACGCCATAACTGCGGGCAATCTTCGCCGCGATCTGCTCGCGCAGCGCCGGCAAGCCGGTCATGGGCGAGTATTGGTTATGACCTTGAGCAATGTGCCGGCCAACTGCATCGCGCAGGGCCTGCGGACCATCGAAATCGGGAAACCCCTGGGACAGATTGAGCGCGCCGGTCTGCGCGGCGAGCTGGGACATCTGGGTGAAAATAGTGATGCCGACATTCGGCAACTTGCTGGTGATCATCGAGGGTTCCCTGGTCTGCACCCGGCTCAGGTGCGGCGCGGGAGAGCTCGAGGATAGCCCAATCGCCGGGCATGAAAAAGGGTGCCACACAGGGCACCCTTTTCATGCTGAATACTCATGCCTGTGGGAGCAAGGCTTGCCCGCGATGAACGATAACGCGGTTCAGCTGTTACACCGCGGCGCGGTCATCGCGGGCAAGCCTTGCTCCCACAGATCAACATCCCAACTTTCAGATCCAGACTGGATCAGCGCTTGTCACGACGCTTCTTGTCAGCCTTCTTGTGGTGCGACATCAAGCGGCGCTTCTTGTTGACCTGGCGGTCGGTGAGCGTGTTCTTGTTGCCTTCATACGGGTTCTCACCGCCCTTGAACTCGATGCGGATCGGCGTGCCGACCAGCTTCAGGACGCGGCGATAGGTGTTTTCCAGGTAGCGGACGTACGACTTGGGCACCTTCTCGATCTGGTTACCGTGAATCACGATAATCGGCGGGTTGGCACCACCCAAGTGGGCGTAGCGCAGCTTGATCCGGCGGTTGTTGACCATCGGTGGCGCGTGCTCGCCTACCGCGTCTTCGAGGATCTGGGTCAGGCG
The DNA here is from genome assembly GCF_030687595.1 of Pseudomonas sp. FP2300. NCBI lineage: Bacteria > Pseudomonadati > Pseudomonadota > Gammaproteobacteria > Pseudomonadales > Pseudomonadaceae > Pseudomonas > Pseudomonas sp. FP2300. The sequence goes on along the minus strand of NZ_CP117440.1, from coordinate 1,201,987 downwards.
GTTGGTCGGCCAACGGGTGACCGCCGACTTGAACGAGTTCTGCACCGACGCATAGAGGTTGCCCACGCCGGTACCGTGCAGGGCCGAGATGAAGTGGATGTCGGCGAAGTCGACGAAGAACAGCCGACGCTGCAATTCGACCTTGACGAAATCCCGCTCGCTCGGCGTCATGCCGTCCCACTTGTTGATCGCGATGACCAGCGCACGACCGGCTTCCAGGGCGAAGCCCAGCAGGTTGAGGTCGTGATCGACCACGCCCTCGCGGGCGTCCATCACGAAGATCACCACGTTGGCGTCTTTGATCGCCTGCAGGGTCTTGACCACGGAGAACTTTTCGACTTCTTCGTGGATCTTGCCGCGCTTGCGCACACCGGCCGTGTCGATCAGCGTGTACTTCTCTTCGTTACGCTCGAAGGGAATGTAGATGCTGTCACGGGTGGTGCCAGGTTGGTCGTAGACGATGACCCGGTCTTCACCGAGCATGCGGTTGACCAGCGTCGACTTGCCCACGTTCGGGCGGCCGATGATGGCGATCTTGATCCCGTCTTTTTCGCTCGGGCCCGGAATGCGCTTGGCTTCCTCGCCTTCGGCAACGATCTCTTCCTCGCCCTCTTCCGGTTCTTCCACGTCGTCCTTCGGGAAGCTCTCCAGAGCGATTTCCAGCATCTGGGTGATGCCACGGCCGTGGGCACCGGCGATCGGGATCGCCTGACCCATGCCCAACGGGGCGAACTCGGCGCGGGCCATGTCCGGGTCGATGTTATCGACCTTGTTGGCGACCACATAGGAACGCTTGTTACGTTTGCGCAAATGCTCGGCGATCATCTGGTCGGCGGCGGTAAAACCGGCCTTGGCGTCTACCAGGAACAGCACCACATCGGCTTCTTCGATGGCGAGCAGCGACTGCTCGGCCATTTTTTCGTCCATGCCGTGTTCATCACCGGAGATGCCGCCGGTGTCGACCAGAATATAGGTACGCCCTTGCCACTTGGCCTCACCGTATTGGCGATCACGGGTCAGACCGGACAAGTCGCCGACGATGGCGTCGCGAGTCCTGGTCAGGCGATTGAACAAGGTGGACTTGCCGACGTTCGGTCGGCCCACCAGGGCGATTACGGGAACCATACGGCTCTCCACTTCGTTATTTCAGAAAATACAAAAGCCGCTGCGAGGCAGCGGCTGGTGCTCGGGGCAGTCTGGGCAAGCACTGCAAACCTTGTGAACAAGGCCGCTTGGGGGATTAGCCCCAAGCATAGTCTTACTTGATGGTCAGGGCTTCCAGTTTGCCGCTGTTGCCATACACATAGATCATGTTGCCCACCACCAGCGGACGGGCACGCAGGCCGTCGCTGTCGATGCGCTCACGGCCGACGAAACGACCGTCCACCTGGCTGAGCAGGTGCAGGTAACCTTCCAGGTCACCCACTGCAACGTAGCTGGAGAACACTTCCGGGGCCGACAGTTGACGACGGGCCAGGGAGTCGTTGCTCCACAGTGCGGTGGTGGAACGCTCGTCAACGCCTTCGACGGTGCCCGAGGACAGGCTCACGTAGACGCTGCCAAAGCCTTGGGCGACACCGGCGTAGCTGGACGCATCGCGCTGCCACAGCGGACGACCGCTTTCCAGGTCCAGTGCCGCAACACGGCCCTGGTAGCTGGCGACGTACAGTGTACCGCCGGACAGCAGCAAGCCGCCGTCGATGTCGACCACACGCTCCAGCTCCGAACGACCTTGCGGGATCGCCACGCGCTGTTCCCACACCGGCACGCCGTTGGAAATATCCAGGGCAACCACTTTACCGGTCGACAAGCCAGCCACCGCCAGGCGGTTGGTGACAACTGGCGCACTGGTGCCACGCAGGGTCAGGACCGCCGGGGTGCTGTCATACAACCAGCGCTGGTTGCCGGTAGCGGCATCCAGGCCGATCAGACGGTCGTCCTGGGTCTGGACCACGACCACGTCACCGTTTGTGGCCGGCGGTGCGAGCACTTCACTGGTCACGCGGGCGCGCCATTTCTCTTCACCGCTGCTCGCGTCCAGGGCGACGATCTCGCCCTTGAGCGTGCCGATCATGACCAGGCCATAACCCACGCCAACGGCGCCGGAAACAGGCAGTTCAAGATCTTTCTTCCATTTGACGTCGCCGTTGCTGCGATCCATCGCCATCACCACACCGGTGACGTCGCCTGCATAGATGGTGTCGCCATCGATAGCCGGCACCAGCATGTTGTAGGTTTCACCCTGGCCATCGCCGATGGAACGGCTCCACTGCTTCTGCAGCACGACTTCTTCTTTGAAGTCGGTCAGCTCGGCCGGAGGCAGTTCTTTCTTGCTGTTGCTGCTGCAACCCGCGGCCAGAATGGCCAGGGCCAGCAATGCTGCATGTTTCCAACGGATCACGTCACGCATCCCCTTTGGCCAGGTCGTCCAGCTTGATTTGCAGGCCACCGACTGCGGCTTCATCCGACAGCGCAGCCTTGGCTTTTTGGTAGGCCGCATAGGCCTCATCGGCACGACCCAGCTGTACCAGCAGGTCGCCCTTGAGTTCTTCGCGAGTCGCCAGGAACGCCTTGTCGGCATCGCCGGCGAGCAGTTTCAGGGCGTCTTCGGCCTTGTTCTGTGCCGCCAGCACCTGCGCCAGGCGCTGACGCGCCACTTCGCCCAGGGTCGGGTTGGCCGGTTTGTCGACGATACCTTTGAGCTCGGTGGCCGCGTCGTCCAGCTTGCCGCTGTCCACCGCCACCTTGGCCACGAACAGGCGACCGTACTGCGCGTAGGCGGTGCCGCCGAATTCCTTGTCCAGCTTGCCGGCCAGGTCCGCCACGCGGGCCGCGTCAGGCTTGCCGTCCGGGGTCAGGGTGGTTTCCAGCAATTGCTGGTAGAGCACCGAGGCGCCTTGCGACTGGTTGCTCTGGTATTTCTGGTAGGCCTGCCAGCCGAACACGATGACCAGCGCCAACAGGCCGCCAGTGACCAGCGGCTTGCCGTTGCGCGTCCACCAGTCCTTCAAATCCGCCAGCTGTTCATCTTCGGTACTCGACACCCCAATACTCCTTAATCGCTAAATCGGCTGTTTGACAGCTTCAACCCTGCACGACGCAGGTGGCCAGGTGTGCAGCAAGCGCATCCCAGGCAATGCTTTGTTGTTCGCCCTGGCCACGCAGGGGTTTGAAACCTACCACTTGTTGGGCCAGTTCGTCGTCACCGAGGATCAGTGCGTACAGCGCACCGCTCTTGTCGGCCTTCTTGAATTGGCTCTTGAAGCTACCGGCGCCGGCGTTGATCTGCAGGCGCAGGTTGGGCAACTGGTCGCGGATCCGCTCGCTCAAGGCCAGGGCTGCCAGTTCGGCGGCCTCGCCGAAGGCACACAGGTAGACGTCGACCTGGCGGGAAAGCTCTTCAGGCACCTTGTCCAGGGCTTCGAGCATCAACACCAGCCGCTCGATACCCATGGCAAAGCCCACGCCCGGGGTCGGCTTGCCGCCCATCTGCTCCACCAGCCCGTCGTAACGGCCACCGGCACACACGGTGCCCTGGGCGCCGAGCTTGTCGGTGACCCATTCGAAGACGGTCTTGCTGTAGTAATCCAGGCCGCGAACCAACTTGGGGTTGATCACGTAAGGAATGCCAACGGCGTCCAGGCGTGCCTTCAGCCCTTCGAAGTGCGCACGGGATTCGTCGTCGAGGTAGTCGGCCATTTTCGGCGCATCGACCAGGACCGCCTGGGTCTCGGCATTCTTGGTGTCGAGCACGCGTAGCGGATTGGTCTTCAGACGGCGCTGGCTGTCTTCGTCGAGTTTGTCCAGGTGGGCGGAAAGAAACTCCACCAATGCCTCGCGGTAGCGGCCACGGGACTCGCTGGTACCCAGGCTGTTGAGCTCGAGCTTGACCGCGTCGCGCAGCCCCAGCTCGCCCCACAGACGCCAGGTCATGACGATCAGCTCGGCGTCGATGTCCGGCCCCTCGAGGTTGAACACCTCGAGACCAATCTGGTGGAACTGGCGATAACGGCCCTTCTGCGGGCGCTCGTGACGGAACATCGGGCCGATGTACCAGAGTTTCTGCACCTGGCCGCCGCCGGTGATACCGTGTTCGAGCACCGCACGCACGCACGCCGCTGTGCCTTCGGGGCGCAGGGTCAGGGAATCGCCGTTGCGGTCGTCGAAGGTGTACATCTCTTTTTCGACGATGTCGGTCACTTCGCCGATGGAGCGCTTGAACAGCTCGGTGAACTCGACGATCGGCATGCGGATCTGCCGGTAACCGTAGTTATCCAGCAAACGCGCCACGGTGCCCTCGAAATAGCGCCACAGGGGCGTCTGCTCGGGCAGGATGTCGTTCATGCCACGAATGGCTTGCAGGGACTTGCTCACAGGTAATCCTTAAATTCGTTCGACTCAACCACGCGCAATCACTGCGGCGTCGGCTTCGACCTTTTCGGCCGCTTTCTGGCGAATCAGCCGTTCCAGCTCATCCACCAGATTGTCATTCGTCAGTTTCTGCGACGGCTTGCCGTCGATGTAAATCAGGTTCGGTGTGCCGCCAGTCAGGCCGATATGGGCCTCCTTGGCTTCGCCCGGCCCGTTGACCACGCAACCGATCACCGCGACATCCAGCGGCACCAGCAGGTCTTCGAGGCGCCCTTCCAGCTCGTTCATGGTCTTGACCACATCGAAGTTCTGTCGCGAGCAGCTCGGGCAGGCGATGAAGTTGATCCCACGGGAGCGCAGGTGCAGGGACTTGAGAATGTCGTAGCCGACTTTCACTTCCTCGACCGGGTCGGCCGCCAACGAGATGCGGATGGTATCGCCAATCCCTTCGGCGAGCAGCATACCGAGGCCGACGGCGGATTTCACCGTGCCCGAACGCAACCCACCGGCTTCGGTGATGCCCAGGTGCAGCGGCTGGACGATTTCCTTGGCCAGCAGGCGGTAGGCTTCGACGGCCATGAACACGTCGGACGCCTTCACGCTGACCTTGAAGTCCTGGAAATTCAGGCGCTCCAGGTGCTCGACATGGCGCAGGGCAGACTCCACCAGCGCCGCCGGGGTCGGTTCGCCGTATTTCTTTTGCAGGTCTTTTTCCAGGGAACCGGCGTTCACGCCGATGCGGATCGGAATGCCCCGGTCGCGGGCAGCATCCACCACGGCACGGACACGGTCTTCGCGACCGATGTTACCCGGGTTGATACGCAGGCAATCGACACCCAACTCGGCCACACGCAGGGCGATGCGGTAGTCGAAGTGGATGTCGGCCACCAGGGGGACCTTGACCAATTGCTTGATCTTGCCGAACGCCTCGGCGGCGTCCATGTCCGGCACCGATACCCGCACGATGTCGACACCGGCGGCTTCCAGGCGGTTGATCTGCGCGACCGTGGCGGCCACGTCATTGGTGTCGCTGTTGGTCATGCTCTGCACAGCGATAGGCGCATCGCCGCCCACGGGCACGTTACCGACCCAGATCTTTCGGGATTCGCGACGCTTGATTGGAGATTCGCCGTGCATGACTTATTGACCCAACTTCAGGCGAGCGGTCTCGCCACTGGTGAACGGAGCCACATCGACCGGCTGGCCGTTGTAGCTGACCTGCGCGCCACGGGCATAACCCAGGCGTACGGCAAAGGGTGGCTTGCCGTTGATGGAAGTGCTGTCGCCCTTGCGCTTGAGGCCACTGAACAGCACCTTGCCGTTGCCGTCGGTGATCTGCGTCCAGCAGTCGGCGACAAACTGAATCTGTACCTGGCCTTCACCTGCGGCAGGCGCCACCGGAACCACTGGCGCTGCCGGAACGACTGGCGCGGCTGGCGCGGTGTGGGTCGTCGGCGCAGCGACGTTTGGCGCTGACGCGGTCGGTGCGGCAGGTGCCGTGGCAATCGGTGCGCTGCCAGTGCCCGGTGCAACTGGCGCTGCGGGCGCAGGGGCTGGAACAGCCGGCTCGGCGCCCGCCTCGGCATCGGCGGCATCCGGGCTCTGTGGCAACGCCAGGGCAGTTTCGCCTTCGGTCTGGCCTTCGACGACCGCCTGGTCTTCCGGCTCGTCCAGCGGATGGATCTGGGTGGTGCCGTCGGCACCCTCGACCTCGACATGCTCAGGGTTCAAGGCGACCGGCTCCTTGTTGCGCAAGGAAGCCTGGTCCTGCCACCAGACAAAACCACCACCAATCACCGCGATCAGCAGCAACAGGCTGACGATTCGCAAAATGGTGTGGGAAACGCGAACCGGCTCTTCGATGCGACCCAGGCTGTGCACGCTGCTGCCCTGGGCATCGGAACCGGTGTATTGATCGAATTGCTGGACCAGCACGGTCTGGTCCATGCCGAGCAATTTGGCATAGGCACGGATATAGCCCCGGGCGAAGGTATGCCCCGGCAGCTTGTCGAACGCGCCCGCTTCCAGGTTGCCCAGGGAAGCCGCGGTGAGATTGAGCTTGAGGGCCACTTCGGCCAGCGACCAACCATTGCTTTCGCGGGCTTGACGCAGGGTCTCACCGGGATTTACGCGAGTCGCTGCTACAACTTCGGGATGCGCCGCTTTCATCATTGCTCCGACAGGTATTGCTGATATTCCGGCGTACCGGGATAGAGTCTTTTGAGTTGCAGGCCGTAACTTGCAGCCTTGTCGCGATCTTCAAACACATGTGCCAGCCGAACGCCGAGCAATAGACTACGTGCATTTTGCTCGCTCAGCAGGCTAAAACGCTCGTAGTAGTCACGTGCGGGCACATAATGCCTGTCTTCGTAAGACAACTCAGCCATTTCCAGCAGTGCCCGCGGTTGCTGGCGGTTGAGCCGCAGCGCTTTTTCCAACTGCTGGCGCGCCAGGTCGCGTTGGCCGAGCTGCGCAGCCGTCATGCCGAGGTTTTCGAAAACCCGCGAGCGCTCAGGATAAAGGGTGTCGGCGGCAGCCTGCTCGAAGCGCTCGTAGGCTTCCTTGTAGCGTTTCTGCTCGTAAAGAAAACTGCCGTAGTTGTTCAGGATCCGTGCATCCTGAGGCCGGGCCGACAGCGCCTTGCGAAAATGTTCGTCAGCCAGTTCCGGCTCCATCTCGGCCTGGAACACCAGGGCCAGGGCCGCATTGGCATCGGCGTCGGAACTGTCCAGCTCCAGGGCTTTCTTGAGCGGGACCTTGGCCCGCTCGGTCATGCCCTGCTGCAAGTAACCAATGCCCAGTTGCACATAGGCCACACGTGCCTCGTCGCGCCCTTTGCTGGTCTTCATCGGGTTGTAGTCACCCGACAGGACACAACCGGAACAAAGGCCGGCCAACAGCAAAACGAGCGCGAAGCGCAGGGACATAGAGTTCCTCTCTTAGTGACTGTTCGCAGCGTTTTGCACCGCATCATCCGCGGCGTTCAACTCACGCACGGCAATGTAGCGCTCGCTGCGACGGGTGCGATCCAGCACCTGTCCTACCAATTGGCCACAAGCGGCGTCGATGTCTTCGCCGCGGGTGGTGCGCACGGTGACGTTGAAGCCAGCGTGGTGAAGCTGATCCTGGAAGCGACGAATCGCGTTGTTGCTCGGACGCTCGTAACCGGAATGCGGGAACGGGTTGAACGGGATCAGGTTGATCTTGCACGGGATGTTCTTGAGCAACTCGATCATCTCGACCGCGTGCTCGACCTTGTCGTTCACGTCCTTGAGCAGCGTGTATTCGATGGTCAGCACGCGCTTTTCGCCCAGGGACGACATGTAGCGCTGGCACGACTCCAGCAGCATCTTAAGCGGATACTTCTTGTTGATCGGCACCAATTGGTTACGCAATGCGTCGTTGGGTGCGTGCAGCGACAACGCCAGGGAGACGTCGATGTGCTTGGCCAGCTCATCGATCATCGGCACCACGCCCGAGGTGGACAGGGTCACCCGGCGCTTGGAGATGCCATAGCCCAGGTCATCCATCATCAGGTGCATGGCGGCGATGACGTTGTCGAAATTCAGCAGCGGCTCACCCATGCCCATCATCACCACGTTGGTGATGGCACGGTCGACGGTCGCCGGGACGCTGCCAAAGGATTTGTTGGCAATCCACACCTGGCCGATCACTTCGGCGGCGGTGAGGTTGCTGTTGAAGCCTTGCTTGCCGGTGGAGCAGAAACTGCAATCCAGGGCACAGCCTGCCTGGGACGAAACGCACAAGGTGCCGCGTTTGCCCTGGGGAATGTAGACGGTCTCGACGCAGCTGCCGGACGCCACGCGCACCACCCACTTACGGGTGCCGTCGCTGGAGATGTCCTCGCTGACCACTTCGGGGCCGCGAATCTCGGCAACAGCCTTGAGCTTTTCGCGCAGGGCCTTGCCGACATTCGTCATGGCGTCGAAGTCGTCGACGCCAAAGTGGTGAATCCATTTCATCACCTGGCCGGCACGGAAACGCTTCTCCCCGATCGAGTCGAAGAATTTCTCCATTTCCGGCTGGGTCAGGCCCAACAGGTTGGTTTTGCCGTTCGATGTAGTCATGGATTCACCTTCACTCAAAAGCCTGGGCTTAGCGAGTGGTTACTTCAGTAGCGGAGAAAAAGTAAGCGATTTCGCGAGCGGCAGCGGCTTCGGAGTCCGAACCGTGGACGGCATTGGCGTCGATCGACTCGGCGAAGTCAGCGCGGATGGTACCGGCAGCGGCTTCTTTAGGGTTGGTAGCGCCCATCAGCTCACGGTTGCGAGCGATAGCGTTTTCGCCTTCCAGCACCTGAACGACAACCGGACCGGAAGTCATGAAGGCAACCAGTTCACCGAAGAAACCGCGCTCGCTGTGCTCAGCGTAGAAGCCTTCGGCTTCGGCTTTGGACAGTTGCTTCATTTTCGAAGCTACAACGCGCAGGCCAGCGTCTTCGAAACGGGTAACGATCTTGCCGATCACGTTTTTAGCAACGGCGTCAGGCTTGATGATGGAGAAAGTACGTTGAACAGCCATGGTGTAACTCCAGAAACGGTAATTTGCGAAAAATTAAACCCGCGAATTATACGCGGGTTCAGGGGTATTGCCTAACCTGCCAGGTCGATCAGTCGATTTCGTCGATCCAGAGCTGTTGGACAGCCTCCAGGACCTTCTCGCCACAACGGCCAGAGGTATTATCGAAATCGGGTAGTTCCATGATCCAGCGCTGCAAATCGACAAAATTCACAGCTTTCGGGTCCACGCCCGGCTTGGCTTCGGCCAGTTCTTCTGCGATGCGTTGTACATCAGTCCAACCATAGCTCATGACAGTGTCACCATCAGTGCGGCGCTTCAGCCGCATGGTTAAGCGAATATTTCGGGATTTCGACGGTCAGGTCTTCGGTACCGACGATGGCTTGGCAGCCCAGCCGCGATTGGGCTTCCAGGCCCCAGGCCTTATCGAGGAAATCTTCCTCCAACTCATCCGCTTCTTCCAGCGAATCGAAGCCCTCACGAATAATGCAATGACAGGTGGTGCACGCACAGACGCCACCACAGGCACTTTCCATCTCGATGTGATGCTCATGGGCCAGCTCGAGAATGGAAATCCCGGGCTCAGCCTCCACGACCATGCCCTCCGGGCAGAACTTCTCGTGGGGCAGAAAAATCACCTGCGGCATCAGTTACTCCTCGATTTCATTCAGGTTGCGCCCCGCCAGGGCGGCTTTCACCGTCGAGTCCAGGCGGCGGGCAGCAAAGGCATCGGTGACTTGCGACAGACGCTTGGTCTGCTGCTCGATGGCATAACCATCGGTGCCCTTGATCAATTCGGACAGTTCCTGCATTTGCAGCTCGATGACCATGCGCTCTTCGGCGTCGAGCAAGCGCTCGCCGTCGGCTTCAAGGGCACCTTGCACGGCTTCGATCAGGCGCTGGGCGTCGACCTGCTGCTCGCGCAGCACGCGGGCCACCTTGTCGTCGCTGGCGTGCTGGAAGGAATCCTTGAGCATCTTGGCGATTTCGCCGTCGGTCAGGCCGTAGGACGGCTTGACCTGGATGCTCGCCTCGACGCCCGAACCCAGTTCGCGAGCGGAGACATTGAGCAGGCCATCGGCATCGACCTGGAAGGTCACGCGAATCTTCGCCGCACCGGCCACCATCGGTGGGATGCCGCGCAATTCGAAGCGCGCCAGGGAACGGCAGTCGCTGATCAGTTCACGCTCGCCTTGCAGCACGTGGACCATCATCGCCGACTGGCCGTCTTTATAAGTAGTGAAGTCCTGGGCGCGGGCAACGGGGATGGTGGTGTTGCGTGGAATCACCTTTTCCATCAGCCCGCCCATGGTTTCCAGGCCCAGGGACAGCGGAATCACGTCGAGCAACAGCAGCTCGCCACCATCGCGCTTGTTACCGGCGAGGGTATCGGCCTGGATCGCGGCGCCGATGGCGACCACTTGGTCTGGGTCGATTTCGGTCAGCGGCTGGCGGCCAAAGGCCTCGGCAACGGCTTCGCGAACCCGAGGCACGCGGGTTGAACCACCGACCATGACCACGGCCTTGACGTCTTCCAGCTCCACGCCGGAATCGCGCACGGCCCGGCGGCAAGCCTTGAGGCTGCGGGCGACCATGGGTTCGATCAGGGCATCGAAGGCTTCACGGGTCAGCGAGGCTTTCCAGTCGCCGTAGACGACTTCAACCGTCGCAGCGTCGGTCAAGGCTTCCTTGGCCGCGCAGGCGGTTTGCAGCAAGTGACGCTGGGCACCCGGATCGAGATCGGCGGACAGGCCCGCTTGCTCGATGATCCAGCCAGCAATGGCGTGATCGAAGTCATCGCCGCCCAGGGCACTGTCGCCACCGGTAGCCAGGACTTCGAAGACTCCGCCGGTCAGGCGCAGAATAGAGATATCGAAGGTACCGCCGCCCAGGTCGTAGATAGCTACGAGGCCTTCGGCGTGCTGGTCGAGGCCGTACGCCACCGCAGCGGCGGTCGGCTCGTTGAGCAGGCGCAGCACGTTCAAGCCGGCCAGCTTGGCGGCATCCTTGGTGGCCTGGCGCTGGGCGTCATCGAAATAGGCCGGGACGGTAATGACCGCGCCCACCAGCTCACCGCCCAACGCCGCTTCGGCACGCTGGCGCAACACCTTGAGGATATCGGCGGAAACCTCTACCGGGCTTTTCGGACCCTGCACGGTTTCGATGAACGGCATGTGGGATTCACCGCCAACGAAGCGGTACGGCAGTTGATCGCCCAATTGCTTGACGTCGGACAGACCACGACCCATCAAGCGCTTGACCGAGACAATGGTGTTCAGCGGATCGGTAGCGGCGGCCAGCTTGGCCGACTCGCCCACTTCGACGCGATCGGCGTGATAACGCACGGCGGAAGGCAGGATCACCCGCCCCTGCTCGTCGGCCAACGGTTCGGAAAGACCGCTGCGCAAGGCAGCGACCAGGGAATTGGTGGTACCCAAGTCGATCCCGACAGCCAGGCGACGCTGGTGCGGTTGTGGACTTTGGCCGGGTTCGGCGATCTGCAGTAGGGCCATCGTAATCAGGACTTATCTGTAATCAGGCGTGCGACCGGAGCGGCACTGGGTTAATCGTCGAGGCGCTCTTCGAGCTGGCGCACTTCATAGGTGAGCTTGTCGAGGAACTGCATGCGCCGCATCAGGCGTTCGGCCTGTTCGCGTTGCGCGGCATCGTTCCAGCAGGCTGCGAAGCTTTCGTTCAATGTGTGCTGGGCGTCTTTCAAGCGGCGCTTGAATACCGCGACACCGGCCAGGTCGGCGCTGTCCTGCAGGTCTTCGAGCTCTTCGCGCCATTGCATCTGCTGCAAAAGAAACTCGGGATCGTGGACCGTGACTTCCAGGGGCAACTCATGACCGCTGATGGCGAGCAGGTAACGCGCGCGCTTGGCAGGACTCTTGAGCGTCTGGTAGGCCTCGTTGAGGTTCGCAGACTGCTCGAGCGCCCGCCGCTGTTCAGCTTCGGAGGCGTCAGCAAAACGGTCCGGGTGGACACCACGGGCCAATTCCAGGTAACGCGCGGATAACTGGTCGAGATCCAGCTGGAACGCAGGCTGCATCTGGAACAAAGCAAAATGACAGGGAGTACCCACAAGCCGCCTCAGATGTTGAAGCTTTCGCCGCAGCCACATTCACCGCGTACGTTGGGGTTGTTGAACTTGAAGCCTTCGTTCAACCCTTCCTTGACGAAATCCAGCTCGGTGCCGTCCAGGTACGTCAGGCTTTTCGGGTCGATGATCACTTTCTGACCATGACTCTCGAATACCTGATCGTCTTCGCCCACTTCGTCGACGAATTCCAGCACATAGGCAAGACCAGAGCAGCCCGTGGTGCGAACACCCAGGCGGATACCCTCGCCCTTGCCGCGCCCCGCGAGGGAGCGCTGGATATGCTTAGCTGCCGCTTCTGTCATCTGGATAGCCATGGAAACTCCTTACCTGTGCACAGATCAGATCAAGCCTTTCTTCTGCTTGTAATCGCGAACGGCGGCCTTGATGGCGTCTTCGGCGAGTACCGAGCAGTGGATCTTCACGGGCGGCAGGGCCAGTTCTTCAGCCAGCTGGGTGTTCTTGATGGTTTCGGCCTCATCAAGGGTCTTGCCCTTCATCCACTCGGTGGCCAGGGAGCTGGACGCGATGGCGGAACCACAGCCGTAGGTCTTGAACTTGGCATCTTCGATGATGCCTTGCTCGTTGACCTTGATCTGCAGGCGCATGACGTCGCCGCACGCCGGGGCGCCGACCATGCCGGTGCCAACATCAGGATCCTGCGCGTCCATCTTGCCGACGTTGCGCGGGTTCTCGTAGTGGTCGATGACCTTTTCGCTATATGCCATTTGCTTCAATCCTCATCAGTGAGTCGCTCTGGTGGCGACTTCTTCAGTGCGCCGCCCACTCGATTTTCGAAATGTCGACGCCGTCTTTGTACATGTCCCACAGCGGCGACAGAGCGCGCAGCTTGGTGACGGCCTCGCAGACTTTCTGCGCGGCGTAATCGATTTCTTCTTCGGTGGTGAAGCGGCCGAAGGTGAAGCGGATCGAGCTGTGGGCCAGTTCGTCGTTGCGGCCCAGGGCGCGCAGTACGTACGAAGGCTCAAGGGATGCCGAGGTGCACGCCGAACCGGACGACACGGCCAGATCCTTGAGTGCCATGATCAGCGACTCGCCTTCAACATAGTTGAAGCTCAGGTTCAGGTTGTGCGGTACGCGGGCGATCATGCTGCCGTTGACGTAAAGCTCTTCCAGGTGCTCGACCTGCTTGAAGAAACGGTCACTCAGGGCCTTGATGCGCACGTTCTCCGCAGCCATGTCTTCCTTGGCCACGCGGAAGGCTTCGCCCATGCCGACGATCTGGTGGGTCGCCAGGGTGCCGGAACGCATGCCACGCTCGTGACCGCCGCCGTGCATGGTCGCTTCGAGGCGAACGCGCGGCTTGCGGCTGACGTACAGGGCGCCGATGCCTTTAGGACCGTAGGTCTTGTGGGCGGAGAACGACATCAGGTCGACTTTCAGCTGCGACAGGTCGATCGCGACCTTGCCGGTGGACTGCGCCGCGTCGACGTGGAACAGGATGCCCTTGGAACGGGTCAGTTCGCCGATGGCCGCGATGTCGTTGACGGTGCCGATTTCGTTGTTCACGTGCATGATCGAAACCAGGATGGTGTCGTCGCGTAGCGCGGCTTCGACCATGGCTGGAGTGATGATGCCGTCTTCACCCGGCTCGATGTAGGTGACTTCGAAGCCTTCACGCTCCAGTTGGCGCATGGTGTCCAGGACAGCCTTGTGCTCGATCTTGGAGGTGATCAGGTGCTTGCCCTTGGTGTGATAGAAGTGCGCGACACCCTTGATTGCCAGGTTGTCGGACTCGGTGGCACCGGAGGTCCAGACGATTTCACGCGGGTCGGCGTTGACCAGGTCGGCGACCTGGCGACGGGCGTTTTCGACCGACTCTTCGGCTTTCCAGCCGAACACGTGGGAGCGGGACGCCGGGTTACCGAAGTTTCCGTCGACCAGCAGGCATTCACTCATTTTTTGCGCGACACGCGGATCAACCGGGGTGGTCGCGGAGTAATCAAGGTAAATCGGCAATTTCATGGACTCTCTCCTAAATCAGGCTGGCTGGCGTTCCGCTTGCTCTGCGGCGGTCATTCGACGGCGGACGCTTCAATCTTGTCCAGGTGCGGCGCCTTGCTATTGCAACGGCGCTGGTCCTGACGCTGGGCTACTTCTTGCACCTCACGGCGAGTTACAAGGTCAGCCAAGCTGATACCGCTCAGAAATTCGTGGATCTGCAGGCTGAGGTCGCACCACAAGTGGTGGGTCAGGCAAGTATCGCCGCCATGGCAGTCGCCAAGGCCCTGGCATTTGGTCGCATCGACCGATTCGTTCACCGCATCGATCACCTGGGCAACCTGGATGCCCTGCATGTCGCGCGACAGCTGGTAGCCGCCACCCGGGCCGCGAACGCTGGAAACCAGGTTGCTACGGCGCAGCTTGGCGAACAGCTGCTCAAGATAAGACAGGGAAATGCCCTGGCGCTCGGAGATATCGGCCAGGGACACCGGCCCGTGCTGCGCGTGCAATGCCAGATCCAGCATCGCGGTCACGGCGTATCGGCCTTTTGTAGTCAGTCGCATGGACAATTACCACGGAGTTCGGAATGGGGGCGAGTATGCAATTCCCGAGTATTTAAGTCAAGTATAAGACCTAGTGGGTTACTCGGGTTTACCCGCGAAAGAGCGCGCGCATGATAGCAAAGGTAGGCGACTAACGACCAGCTATACCGCGTTATCGTTCATCGCGAGCGAGCTTTGCTCCCACAGGACGCCTGCGAAACAGGACTCCTGTGGGGCAAGGTTTTGTGGGAGCAAGGCTTGCCCGCGATGCAGGCGCCTCGGCTCAGCTGGCCTGAGTCTCATCCTTGTCCTTCACACACGCGAAATCTTCCTCGCGCAGTTCAGGCAGATCCTTGGCACGGTAATTACTCCCCAGCTCCTTCAGGGCCCCACACATCCCCTCCAGGCGCCCATCGACGGCTTGCAGGTGATCGAGCAACTGGTTGATGGCTCGGGCCACCGGGTCGGGCATGTCTTCGCCGACACCGTAGGCGTCGAAGCCGATCTTCTCGGCCATGGCCTTGCGCCGGGCGTCTTGCTCGTCATCGGACTTGACGATGATCCGCCCCGGAATACCGACCACGGTCGCGCCAGGCGGCACCGCCTTGGTGACCACGGCGTTGGAGCCGACTTTCGCCCCCGCCCCTACCGTGAACGGCCCGAGCACCTTGGCGCCGGCGCCCACCACCACGCCGTCTTCCAGGGTCGGGTGGCGCTTGCCCTTGTTCCAACTGGTGCCGCCGAGGGTCACGCCCTGGTACAGGGTCACGTCATCGCCGATCTCGGCGGTTTCGCCGATGACGATGCCCATGCCGTGGTCGATGAAGAACCGGCGACCGACCTTGGCCCCGGGATGGATCTCGATCCCGGTCAGCCAACGGCCGAAGTTCGACACCAGCCGCGCCAGCCACTTCCAACCCATGTTCCACAAGGCGCCGGACAAACGATGGATCCAGATCGCGTGCATCCCGGGATAGCAGGTCAGCACTTCAAAGGCATTGCGCGCCGCCGGGTCACGATGGAAAACACTTTGGATATCTTCACGCAAACGTTCGAACATTTTATTTCTTCCGCTTAATCAGCTCGCCACGGGCCGCCTTCTGGGTTTCCGTGAGGATGCCGCGCAATATATTCATCTCCGCCCGGCTCACCGAGCTTCGTCCGTACAACCGACGCAGGCGCGCCATCAAGTGTCGCGGCTTTTCCGGGTCGAGGAACTCGATGTCCACCAGGGTCTGCTCCAGGTGCTCATAGAATCGCTCCAGTTCGTCCATGGTCGCCATTGTCTCACTGCGCGGCGACGTGACTTCGGTTTTTTCGACCTTGCTGGGCTGCCCTTCAGCCGCCAGCCAGGCCATGCGCACTTCATAGCTCAACACCTGCACCGCCGCCCCGAGGTTCAAGGAACTGAACTCGGGGTCGGAAGGGATATGCACGTGAAAGTGACATCGCTGCAGCTCGTCGTTGGTCAGGCCGGAGTCTTCACGGCCGAACATCAGGGCGATTTCAAAGCCTTGCGCGGCTTCCTCGACCACTTTGGTCCCGCATTCGCGGGGGTCGAGCAGCGGCCACGGAATGCGGCGGTCGCGGGCGCTGGTGCCTAGCACCAGGTTGCACCCCACCAGGGCGTCTTCCAGGGTGGCGACGACCTGGGCATTGGCAAGGATGTCGTCGGCGCCGGAGGCACGGGCATCGGCCTCGTGATGGGGAAACAGGCGCGGTTCGACCAGCACCAGCCGCGACAAGCCCATGTTCTTCATGGCCCGCGCAGCTCCGCCGATGTTACCCGGATGGCTGGTATTGACCAGGACGACACGAATGTTCTGCAACAAGGGAGGCGCTCTCGAACACGATAAAGGGAGCAAATCTTACATAAGCACCTACCGTTAAGCTATGAAAGCGAACACCAACCTTCTCCTCGGAAAACTTTCTGATAGAATGCGCGGCTTTCTTTAACAACCTTAGGTGACACATCCATGCAGCCCATGCTGAATATCGCGCTGCGCGCCGCCCGCAGCGCCAGTGAACTGATCTTCCGCTCCATCGAGCGCCTGGATACCATCAAGGTCGATGAAAAAGACGCCAAGGACTACGTGTCCGAGGTTGATCGCGCCGCCGAGCAAAAAATCGTCGACGCCCTGCGCAAGGCTTACCCGAACCACTCGATCCTCGGTGAAGAGACCGGCATGCACGCCGGTACGGGCATCGAAGGCGAAGAGTACCTGTGGATCATCGATCCGCTGGACGGCACCACCAACTTCCTGCGCGGCATTCCTCACTTCGCTGTCAGCATCGCCTGCAAATACCGCGGCCGCCTGGAACACGCCGTCGTGCTGGACCCGGTTCGCCAGGAAGAATTTACCGCCAGCCGTGGCCGTGGCGCCCAACTGAACGGTCGTCGCCTGCGCGTCAGCGGCCGCACCAGCCTGGACGGCGCCCTGCTGGGTACCGGTTTCCCGTTCCGTGACGACCAGATGGATAACCTGGATAACTACCTGGGCATGTTCCGCGCCCTGGTCGGTCAGACCGCCGGCATCCGCCGCGCCGGCGCTGCGAGCCTGGACCTGGCCTACGTGGCGGCTGGCCGTTTCGATGCGTTCTGGGAATCGGGCCTGTCCGAGTGGGACATGGCCGCAGGCGCCCTGCTGATCCAGGAAGCCGGTGGCTTGGTGAGCGACTTCACCGGCGGCCACGACTTCCTTGAAAAAGGCCACATCGTTGCCGGCAACACCAAATGCTTCAAGGCTGTGCTGACAGCTATCCAGCCGCACTTGCCGGCTTCGCTGAAGCGCTAAGCAACCGGCTACAGAAAAAAGCACCCTTCGGGGTGCTTTTTTTTATGCCTGGATTTTGCCACAGCCGAACCACTGTGGGAGCAAAGACTGTGGGAGCAAAGCTTGCTCGCGATGGCGGTGGGTCAGGTGGCCTCTCTGTTGAGTGCGCCACTGCATCGCGAGCAAGCTTTGCTCCCACAACCATTTCACAGGATATTTGAGGGATGAGCCATAAAATGCGGGCATAAAAAAAGCACCCCGAAGGGTGCTTTTTTCATAGCGGATGGATCACTGAGCCGGTTCGTTCTGCCCCAGGATCAGCTGGCCTTCCTTGTTCACCGGGATCTGGTTGCCCGGGTCACGGTCCATACGGACCTTGCCTTCCTTGCCGTCGAGCATGTAGCGAACGTCGTAGCCCACAACCTTGTCGCTGATGTCATTCACCGTGTTGCAGCGAGTCTGGGTGGTGGTGTAGGTGTCGCGTTCCTGCATGCCTTCCTGAATCTTGTTACCGGCATAACCGCCGCCGGCTGCACCTGCCACGGTGGCGATTTTCTTGCCGGTGCCGCCGCCGACCTGGTTACCCAACAGTCCACCGGCCAGGGCGCCGATCACGGTGCCGGCGATCTGGTGTTGGTCCTGGACTGGCTTCTGCCGAGTCACGGTGACGTCCTTGCACACTTCACGCGGGGTCTTGATCTGGGTCTTGACCGGTTCCACGGCCAATACTTGCGCATACTCAGGGCCACTTTTTACCAAGCTGTAGGTCGCGACCGCACCACCGGCAGTTACACCGACAGCACCCAATACCGCACCAACCAGCATCGATTTGTTCACTTGAACCTCCTGACCATCACAAGCGGATTAATCCGCGCTTCTCCCAGCCTTGGAGCACAAAAAAAGGCGCGAGTTCAACTCGCGCCTTTTCAGCAGTGACGGATGGAGCGACAAGCCTTACGGGCGGTCGTCCACTTCCGTTTCGGTGGCCGCGGGAGGAATCAGGTCCTCGGTGCTCAGGTTCAGCCAGATCAGCACCACGTTGGCGATGTAGATCGACGAGTAAGTACCCGCCAACACACCGACAAACAGTGCGATGGAGAAACCGAACAGGTTATCGCCACCAAAGAACAGCAGCGCGGCAATCGCCAGCAAGGTGGAGATCGACGTCGCCATGGTCCGCAGCAGGGTCTGGGTGGTCGAGATGTTGATGTTCTCGATCAGCGAAGCCTTGCGCAGCACACGGAAGTTCTCACGCACCCGGTCGAACACCACGATGGTGTCGTTGAGCGAGTAGCCGATGATCGCCAGCACCGCCGCCAGCACCGTCAGGTCGAAGGTGATCTGGAAGAACGACAGGATGCCCACGGTCACGATCACGTCGTGGATCAGCGAGACAATGGCGCCCACCGCGAACTTCCACTGAAAGCGGAAGGCCAGGTAGATCAGGATGCCGCCCAGCGCCATCAGCATGCCGAGGCCGCCCTGGTCGCGCAGCTCTTCACCCACCTGCGGGCCGACGAACTCGACGCGCTTGACCTGGGCCGGGTTGTCGCCGCCAGCCTTCTGCAAGGCTTCGGCCACCTGGTGGCCCAACTGCGGGTCTTCACCCGGCATGCGCACCAGCAGGTCGGTAGTCGCACCGAAGCTCTGCACGATGGCATCGCTGTAGCCCGACGTCGCCAGTTGCTCACGCACCTTGGTGACGTCGGCCGGACGCTCGTAGGTCAGCTCGATGAGCGTACCGCCGGTGAAGTCCAGGCCGTAGTTCAGGCCCTTGTGGAACCAGCTGAACAACGCCAGTACGGTAAGGAACAATGTGACGCCGAACGCAACGTTGCGAACGCCCATGAAGTTGATTGTACGTAACATGGCAGCCCCTTAAATCCACAACTTCTTGAAGTCACGACCGCCAAAGATCAGGTTGACCATTGCGCGGGTCACCATGATGGCCGTGAACATCGAGGTAAAGATCCCGAGGGACATGGTCACTGCGAAGCCCTTGACCGGGCCGGTGCCCATGGCGAAGAGAATCCCGCCCACCAGCAACGTGGTCAGGTTGGCGTCGAGGATCGCGGTGAATGCCCGGCCGAAGCCTTCGTTGATTGCCCGCTGGATCGACATGCCCGCGGCGATCTCTTCACGTATCCGCGAGAAGATCAGCACGTTGGCGTCCACCGCCATACCCATGGTCAATACGATACCGGCGATACCGGGCAGGGTCAGCGTAGCCCCCAGCAGCGACATCAGCGCCAGCAGCATCACCATGTTCACCGCCAGCGCGACGGTGGCGATGATGCCGAAGAAGCGGTAGATGGCGATGATGAACAGCGACACGAACAGCATGCCCCACAGCGAAGCATCGATACCCTTGGTGATGTTGTCGGCACCCAGGCTCGGGCCAATGGTGCGCTCTTCGGCGAAGTACATCGGCGCGGCCAGACCACCGGCACGCAGCAGCAGGGCCAGCTCCGAGGATTCACCCTGGCCGTTCAGGCCGGTGATGCGGAACTGGCTGCCCAACGGCGACTGGATGGTCGCCAGGCTGATGATCTTCTTCTCTTCCTTGAAGGTCTGCACCGCGACGTCTTTCTCGACACCGTCGACCACTTGCTTGGTGTAAGTGGTGGTCGGCTTCTGCTCGATGAAGATCACCGCCATGCTGCGCCCGACGTTGCTGCGCGTGGCGCGGCTCATCAGTTCGCCGCCATGGCCGTCCAGGCGAATGTTCACCTGTGGGCGACCCTGCTCGTCGAAGCCCGCCTGGGCGTCGGTTACCTGGTCACCGGTGATGATCAGGCCACGCTCGATCTGCGCCGCCGGACGCCCGCCTTCACGGAACTCGAAGCTCTCGGAAGTGGCCTTGGAAGCACCCGGCTCAGCGGCCAGGCGGAATTCCAGGTTGGCGGTCTTGCCGAGGATACGCTTGGCTTCGGCGGTGTCCTGCACGCCTGGCAGCTCAACCACGATGCGGTTGGCGCCCTGGCGCTGCACGATCGGCTCGGCCACACCCAGCTCGTTGACGCGGTTACGCACCGTGGTCAAGTTCTGCTTGATGGAGTATTCGCGGATTTCCGCCAGCTTGGCCGGGGTCATCGCCAGACGCAGCACCGCCTGACCATTGAGGTCGGCCGGCACAATGTCGAAATCGTTGAAGTTCTTGCGAATCAGCGCACGGGCCTGCTCGCGGGTATCGGTGTCGCTGAAGCCCAGCTGGATGGCACCGTCGAGTTGCGGCAGGCTGCGATAACGCAGGCGCTCTTTGCGCAACAGGCTCTTGACGTCGCCTTCGTAGACTTTCATCCGCGCGTCGAGGGCTTTTTCCATGTCCACTTCCAGCAGGAAGTGCACACCGCCGGACAAGTCCAGGCCCAGCTTCATCGGATGCGCGCCAAGCTTGCGCAACCATTGCGGAGTGGTCTGGGCCAGGTTCAGGGCTACGACGTAATCGTCGCCCAACGCCTTGCGCACCACGTCCTTGGCTGGCAGTTGGTCTTCCGCCTTGACCAGGCGCAACAGGCCGCCCTTGCCGTTTTCGGCGATGGACGCAGCCTTGACCTCGATATTGGACGCCTTGAGCGCAGCGCTCGCACGGTCCAGATCGGCCTGGGTGACCTGCAGCGCAGTGCTTGCGCCACTGACCTGAATGGCCGGGTCATCCGGGTATAGATTGGGAGCGGAATAAATCAGACCGACCGCCAGCACCGCCAGGATCAGTACATATTTCCACAGAGGGTATTTGTTCAGCATCACGCCGCCCGCTTATGACGCGGGGCGCCTTGCGCGCCCCGTCGATTGAATAGAAGTTGTTACTTAGATCGCTTTCAGCGTGCCTTTTGGCAGCGTGGCCGCGATAGCGCCCTTCTGGAACTTCATTTCAACAGTGTCGGACACTTCCAGGACCACGAAGTCATCGGCCACTTTGGTGATCTTGCCAGCGATGCCGCCGGTGGTGACCACTTCATCGCCCTTTTGCAGGCTGCTCAGCAGGTTCTTCTGCTCTTTGGCGCGCTTGGCCTGTGGACGCCAGATCATCAGGTAGAAGATGACCAGGAAGCCGACCAGGAAAATCCACTCGAAACCGCCGCCCATAGGGCCGGCAGCAGCAGGTGCAGCCGCGTCAGCCATGGCATTAGAGATAAAAAAGCTCATTTAGCACTCCAGTTGCAAGTATTGAATCTAGGGATCGGAAAACTCAGTCCAAGGGCGGTACAGGCAACCCGCGCTTGGCATAGAAGGCCTCGACAAAGGCGGCCAATGTACCCTGTTGGATAGCCTCGCGCAAACCAGCCATAAGCACCTGATAATGGCGCAAATTGTGGATGGTATTGAGCATACTGCCGAGCATTTCGCCGCACTTGTCCAAATGATGCAGATAAGCGCGGGAGAAGTTCTGGCAGGTGTAGCAATCGCAGGTCGGATCCAGCGGCGAATCATCATGGCGATGGAACGCGTTACGGATCTTCAGCACGCCAGTGTCGATGAACAGATGCCCATTGCGGGCATTACGGGTTGGCATCACGCAATCGAACATGTCCACCCCGCGGCGCACACCCTCAACCAGATCTTCCGGTTTGCCAACGCCCATAAGGTAACGAGGTTTGTCAGCGGGCATCTGGCCCGGCAGGTAATCGAGCACCTTGATCATTTCGTGCTTGGGTTCGCCCACCGACAAACCGCCAATGGCCAGGCCGTCGAAGCCGATCTTGTCGAGGCCTTCGAGGGAGCGCATGCGCAGGTCGCGGTGCATGCCGCCCTGGACGATGCCGAACAGCGCCGCGGTGTTCTCGCCATGGGCATTCTTCGAACGCTGGGCCCAGCGCAACGACAGCTCCATGGACACCCGCGCGACGTCTTCATCGGCCGGGTACGGCGTGCATTCGTCAAAAATCATCACGATGTCCGAGCCCAGGTCACGCTGGACCTGCATCGACTCTTCCGGCCCCATGAACACCTTGGCGCCGTCCACCGGAGAAGCGAAGGTCACGCCCTCCTCCTTGATCTTGCGCATGGCACCGAGGCTGAACACCTGGAAGCCGCCGGAGTCGGTCAGGATCGGACCTTTCCACTGCATGAAATCGTGCAAGTCACCGTGGGCCTTGATCACTTCCATGCCCGGGCGCAGCCACAGGTGGAAGGTATTACCGAGGATGATCTCCGCGCCAATCGCCTCGATGTCACGCGGCAGCATGCCCTTGACCGTACCGTAGGTGCCCACCGGCATGAACGCCGGGGTTTCCACGGTACCGCGGGGGAAGGTCAGACGACCGCGACGAGCCTTGCCATCGGTGGCGAGCAACTCGAAGGACATGCGACAGGTGCGACTCATACTGTTTCCTCGGGTCCGCGTGGCGCGGGGTTACGGGTGATGAACATCGCATCACCGTAGCTGAAAAAGCGGTATCCATGCTCGACGGCGGCCTTGTAGGCGGCCATGGCTTCGGGATAACCGGCGAACGCCGAAACCAGCATCAACAGCGTGGATTCGGGCAAATGAAAATTGGTGACCAGGGCATCGACCACATGAAACGGCCGGCCCGGGTAGATAAAGATGTCGGTGTCACCACTGAACGGCTTGAGCACGCCATCGCGGGCAGCGCTTTCCAGGGAGCGCACGCTGGTGGTCCCCACCGCCACCACCCGACCACCGCGGGCGCGACAAGCCGCCACGGCATCGACCACTTCCTGGCTCACTTCCAGCCATTCGTTGTGCATGTGATGGTCTTCGATACGCTCCACACGCACTGGCTGGAACGTGCCGGCACCGACGTGCAACGTCACGAACGCCGTCTCCACGCCCTTGGCGGCAATCGCCTCCAACAACGGCTGATCAAAATGCAGCCCCGCCGTCGGCGCCGCCACCGCCCCCAAGCGCTCGGCGTACACGGTCTGATAACGCTCACGGTCCGAACCTTCGTCCGGGCGGTCTATATAAGGAGGCAACGGCATGTGCCCGACACGGTCGAGCAGCGGCAACACCTCTTCGGCAAATTCCAGCTCGAACAACGCATCATGCCGCGCCACCATCACCGCCTCGCCACCGCCGTCGATCAAAATCGACGAACCCGGCTTGGGCGACTTGCTCGACCGCACATGGGCCAGCACCCGATGACTGTCCAGCACCCGCTCCACCAGAATCTCCAGCTTGCCGCCGGAGGCCTTCTGGCCAAACAACCGCGCCGGAATCACCCGGGTATTGTTGAACACCATCAAATCGCCCGGGCGCAAATGCTCAAGCAAATCAGTGAATTGACGGTGAGCCATGGCACCGCTGACCCCGTCCAGGGTCAACAGTCGACTGGCGCGACGCTCGGCCAGAGGGTGGCGAGCGATCAGCGAATCCGGGAGTTCGAAGGTAAAGTCAGCAACACGCATGATGGGGTTCGTCTAGCAGGGCCGGAAAGTCTAGCGGAATTATCAAAAATTCACCATGAAACGTGATTGACCAACGGTAGTCACCTCTCTATACTTCGCCGCCATTGAGCCCTGATGGCGGAATTGGTAGACGCGGCGGATTCAAAATCCGTTTTCGAAAGGAGTGGGAGTTCGAGTCTCCCTCGGGGCACCATCTTAAAGAAAGACCTTGAAATTCAAGGTCTTTTTTTTCGTCTGTAGGAAAGTGGGTTGGCCGTGACCTCAGCCGATCCCCGCCCCCTTTGTGGCGAGGGGATTTATCCCCGCTGGGCCGCGAAGCGGCCCCAAATACCAAACCTGTGGCACGGAAGAATCTGTGACCAGTAAGAACCCGTGGCGAGGGAGCTTGCTCCCGCTTGAGCGCAAAGCGCTCACAAAAAAGTCACTACCCCCACCGATACTCCGAGTTGCCACGGCCAAGGCATAAACCATCAACCCAACTCCGCCCTCCTCACCCAGTCACAAAGGATTTCACCCCATGGAATTGCTGCTGGAAACGGTCGCTCTTTACTCGCTCAAGCTGGCTTATGAGACGGAAGGCCACAGCCCGATTCTGCGGGATGATCCGTTGATGGGCAGTTGCGACCGTGAGGTTTTTGAGTTGTTGATACGCCGGGACGATGTGGCTGGGATTCAGGGCGAAATCGGACGATGCCTGGATTTAGCGTTGGGAGCGATTGGTGGGGTGGATACAGTGCTGGGCCGAGAGCTGCATCGTTTGGCTGCGGATTTCAACGCAGTGCAGAAACTGGATGATCTTTACGCTCCGCTCATCGCGCTTAACAGTTATGTGAAAGATATTCTATAAACCCCAGCGCTCGTTCCCACGCTCCGCGTGGTAACGCATCCCGCGACGCTCCGCGTTGCAGCCTTACAGGCAAAACACGCTCCTACGCAGGTAATTCATGGACGACATCATCACAGCGATAGGCAGTTGGCTAACCGAAACCCATGAAGCGAAACGGCGGATGGTGAGCAACCTGGAAATGCTCTTCTGGATCGCCGTCGCGATTGTCGGCGCACTCGCCGCGAAGGATTACGCGACGAAGCGTAAAGCACTGATGACGCGAATGGAGCAAGCCTTGCCGGAGAAGGACCTGATCGCGACGTCGTTGAGTGACGAACAGGGTCGTTCAGTTAAATATGTTGGCACCCTGCGGCGGGTTGAAGGCGGATATACCGCTAGCCTGATTCGGGAGGCTGACGGGGAGCGCACCGAGTCGTGTAGCGAGGTGATGCCTTCGTTGGAGAAGGTTGAGGTTTATCTTACAAGTTACACTTCGTTTGTTTTGTCGGATTTCAAAAGCTGAAGTGGCTGTTAACGTCAGCCATGACGGGCCCGTTCGCACAAAGACAGACGCCTAAGAGAAGTGAATCGAACATTTCGGCCGATGAAAACAATCCGTCCCAATTCAGTTCTGATCGCTGACCGTTAAACACTATTGAGGCTCGGACGATGACCCGCCCACAGCTTGTCCGTGATCATCCCAGAAGTCTCTGAGCTATTTGCACATCGAATTCGTAGGTCACTCAAGCTGGACTGAGGCCCCCACTGGGGCAACGCCCATGGGGATTTAACTCTGCTACGGCGCGATCCACCTCGGATTGACTTGTAAATAATCGGTCCCTTTCTCCTAATATGTCTGGGGATTCAGGGCGAGAATTGATCGGTGCTCGGATTTGGTGCCGGGGCGGTTGGTGGGACGGATACTGTGTTAGGGGAACTGGGGCGGTTAGCTGCGGATTTTAGTGCTGTACTAACGATGAAAGGGCTTCATGCTCCAGCTATGATGTTTAGAGATTATTTGCGCGATGTTAACAATATTTCCCACTCCTTTCTCAATCTCCAAAACACGTCACCTTCCACAAATTTATGACAACTGTTTTTATAAAACCTTACAAAACTTAGCTTAACGACATCAGCCAACATCACGTATTAGAAATTTCTTGACGTAGCTGCCGTACACCGCTAATCGCAACTTTAGCAGACTCCAGCTTACGCCAAGATGACTCTGTCATTTCGCCACTCTGAATCACCTCATTAATAATCGCTTCCGCAGATACGATTAAATCATCAATTCTACGTTGCAACTGACGATTTCTCCTTACAACTACCCTACTTGGACGATTCAAACCAAGTAATTTAATTAAATATTTTGACGGACTCCTTTTCGGAACGAGCACCCCACTTAACTCCACACAAAAAAAGTCAAGCCTGTTGTGTTCAAAGGGATCAATAAATCCCATCTCATCCAAATAAGTCACTTCCAATTTTATATCCACAGGCCAGTGGGAGGACTTACTTCTGTTACACTTAGAGCAAGCGACGACTAAATTCTTAGGATCATTCTTTAAATCCGGAAATTTCTCTTGCGGCCTAAAGTGATCCAGAGCAAACCCCTCATGACCGCACTCATCCAATTTAATATCACAATAAACACATCGATATTGACAGTCTATGTGAATTTGGTCCTTATAGTAAGCATAACCATGATAACTACCACATTCTTTAACTGTGTATTTTTCGCAACGCACAATTTTAGGAAAAAATGTCATACTTTAATTCTTCTTAAAGTTGCTTTCAATTTCCTGAATTTTTCTTTCAAGCGCATCAAGCATCTTTAGCCTTTCATCACTATAAATCTCATCAACTTCAAATGGAGCGGAGCGCAAATAGTCCAACTCAACAAACTCTCGCTTCTCATCATCATCGAGACTAGAGCCTATTGACTTCCTTAGCAACGACTCAAAGCGAACCTCCCTCTCAGTTAAAACGTCAAGAAAACTATCGATTCTTCTCAGCACGCGAGCGCCTACAATATCTTTTCTTTCAGGCAGATCTTGCTTACTTAATATATCTTCCACTTTCATCTCCCCTTCAGACAGCTCTTCAGAATGAGGATAGCTAGTTAGTATATAAATTGGAATCTTCTTATTTAGCCCTCTGAGATACTCTGCCAACTCAATTCCTAAATAAGTCGCCACCCCCGACTCTTTCAACTGTTCATCAAGCACGATACTGACTACATCCTCGTCCTCTACCAAAAACCTCATATCACTTAACTTTGGCCTTGGAGGAATACCCACGACCACCGGCGATGTCGGATCCTTTGGAAAGCATTCCTGTAGCATCAAGCTATAAGTTTCACGCTGATCATCGTCTTCATCAACAAAAAAAATCTTCACAATTAAATCCCTGTATTAATCGACGGCACTTTAATCCAGAAGCGAGCCCCACCTAAGTCCCCCTTGGGTGCCAATACGATAGTACCCTTTGAGTGTTCCTCTACGAAAGTTCGTACAATAGAAAGCCCCATCCCGGTTCCAACTGTATCTCCCTTTCTATTTCGCTTCGTTGAGAACGTTGCTTTAAACACATGATTTTCTACACCAGCCTCTATTCCGCACCCACTATCTTCAAATTCTATGACACCCACATCCTCCTCGAGACTCAGCTTAATATTAATCCTCCTATGCTCAGCCGGAGTATCAGATAATGCCCAACAAGAGTTTGTTATAAGATTAGCAAATATGCTTTCCCAATCAATTTCATACGCCTTAATCTTCAACCCGGCTGGTGTTACATCATTAAAACTGACTTTGATTTTTCTCTTATCCAACATTTCATCAAAGCTGCTAAGCACGTTAGCAACGACGACGGACAGATCAATAACGCGCCTATTTCGCTTATCGCGCTTAACGTTACCCAAAGAAAAATTACCGAAAACTTTAATGTAGTTTAAAGACTTTTCAATTGAATCGAATCGCCTATTAGCAAAATCCACTACATCCTGAGGCAGCATGAAAAAGCCTTCAACTACCTTACTCCGAAGCAAAGCTCCATTTGTAATCGCATTAGATATAGCAGCCAGGGTCTCGTGCCCAAAAGACACAGACAAAATCCCTAAAGATGCTAAATTGGCGAGGGTGTCTTTTTCAGCCTCTAACTGATCCATACGCCCCTTTACAAAAGCTGTTCGTTGATTCTCTTCTGCGAGAGTCGACTCAATCACCTCCAACTGTTTCTTTATCTCAACATCTACAGAGCTATCCTTCAGCTTTCCTATTCTCTCCAGTACATCTTTGTATGCGCTAGCACTTTCATCAAGCACTTCAGACAAAACAATTTTCTGTGGCCTTAGTTGCTTTTCCGCTAGTGCGTGAGCTTGAATGTGCTTTTCAAAAAGCTCTATACATTTGAGGGAAAATTTCCGCAACTGAAAATAAGCTGGAGTTTCAGTTAATCCTTCTCTGTTTGTTTGGTCAACCAGATTAGGATTTGCCTCTCTACCAATGAAGACCGCACCTACGACTTGGTTATAGCCTATCTTCCAATTTTCCATAGTGATACTTTCAGGGTTAACTACCCGCCGCATCGCGAGGCCGAGCCAGTCGCCGTCGCCGCTAGGCTCCCCATATGGCTTGACTCTAAAATTGTCTCTATAGACTCGTACACCCTGATTACTTTTCAAAAATGCCCGAATTTCTTTAGGCTTAAATTTATTTGTATCCACTTCTCTACTGGAAAGATTGCGCATAAAATAAACACTAAAAGTCAAGGGTCCACACTGTGGCGCTTTTTCCGTATTCTTCATCCAATCCCCCCAATCCGCAGGTTTTGGCGCTAGACTTACCTCTCCATTGCTGTCGTATATTGTTACTGAGACCTTAGAGTCGTTAGTAATCTCAGCCTCCAAGCGCCATTCGGCTGCTTCGAGGAAGTGATCTGAAGCAACATACCCATCCAGCTCAGGCAGAAAACCGCCGGTATCAAATTTAACCCTAAAACCAAGTGCCTTTGAAAAAGGAGACACTAATAGAGATAGCTCTTTTCGCAAATCAGACAAAAACTCTTCATCCCATTTATCCTTAAGACCCGAAAGGATATATTGAGAGCCTTTGCTTTTACCTTTAATTGGGAAAAAGTTTTCTTCTATACGCGCCGAATCGATCTCATACACTTCATGCCTGACACTATCCAACTCAACGCTCTTGACTAAATTATATTTATTCCAATCAATATCAACTTCAAAAATTTTTTGACTTTCTTGTGTTTTCGTAAAAAGATTTAAACGAGTACATAGGCGATCAATACCTAAGCGTCCGAGCCCTTTAGCTCCGGTATACACTCGTTCCCTGGCGCTCTTCCCAACTTCATATTTATGCGTTGTCCCAATCCGCATCCATCTGGTTAATAGACTCTCTTTATCCATCCCATCACCGTCATCGGTGACGGTAAGTACAGGGTTGTCCGAATCAAGCCCACTAAATTCAATTACTACTTCATCCGCATCCGCGTCATACGCATTCTTCACCAACTCATTAATAGCCACGAGAGAGCTTGATATACTTTCTCGACCTAACTGGATTGCAACCCGCGCTTCAACACTAAAAGGGTGGCCTCCTAAACTATTCCTTATATTCATGCCATTCCCCTATTGGTAATCCTTTTATAATCCCAACGGTTAAATGCCTGCATCTAATCTTAGAATTAATGTAATCATTTACAAGCGAGGACTTAAAGAAATCAAGCAAGGAAATGCAAGATTCAATACTTCCATCATCCGGGCATATTGCAATAATATGATTTTCAACCGCGACCGCTTCATCACAGTCTACAATTGTTCCAACCACACGAAACTTATCCTTCGGACTTGAAGTTCTTCTAACCGCAACAAAAGGGCAAGGTATTTTTCGTCCGGGATGGAGTATTCTTTCGGCCAATACATTTACTGTAGACCATGGAGGAAGGATTTTAGCATGTGCAAACGGTGCTTCCGTACCAACTAAAGGATCTCGATGAGGTACAACTGGCCCAACACTCACGCGAAACCTATCTTCTAAAACTTGGTAATGCTCTGGAGCTAACTGAGAATTACTAATAGAGGCCGAAGCCAGATCAAATGGCTTAGTACCGCTAAGCACAAACACATCTATCTGCACATCTTTTTGGAAGCTACCAAAATCTTCAACCATAGGATTGAGCGAATTAAAAACTTCCGACCTCCAAATCTCATATCGACTGCCACTTTTTAAGACATCTGGCAGGATACCTACAATTTTCCCACCCGCAGGCATAATATCAATTGCATAAGCCATAAACAATGCAGCTGCATTGCACTTTCCTGATGTCCACTTTATATCTTCTGGTGTATCCGTTGGACAAAAAGGCGGATTCATTATTACATTATCTATAACTCCTACATAACTTGAATACTCTGCCAGAAAATCTCCCGCCCTAATATTACTCAACATAGCCATGGCTTCAGCTAGTGTCAAACCACACGTAGGAAGCGCCCCTTTAGAAATGGCCAGACCTACTATTTTTTTCCTCGCGAGCCGAACAAATTCTTGATTAATATCCAAACCGTATAGCTTTTTATTCCACCTATACAGACATTCCGTTAATGAGCCGCTAGCACTAAGACTATCGGCAACTTTAAGCAATAAGTTTCCTGTACCGCACGCCGGGTCAAAAACAGTTCCGCCAATACGAAAATCGATTTTAGAAGCCGCTAGTCTAGCTAACTCATCGGGTGTAAAAAAAACTCCCTGACGCTTCCTCTGCGTCGCTCCCATGAAAGATAAGAGGCTAGCCTCTTCCTCCTTTATTGCTTCAGAATCAACATGACAACATTCGACCACATCGACAGAGTTAGTTTCTATATGCTTTGAACGTGAAGCCAAAGTTTTTTCAGCAATTAGAAAGCTATCGCCATTTGCTTGAGCGCTCATGCGATCTCCTTCCCAGAAACTTCACAAGCTTGATTTTTTTCAGAAAGTCTTATTTCCATTCCTAAAACAGAAAGTACCGCGATTAACTTTCTGGTGCCGAATTCTGCAGTGCGTCCCCTTTCAAAACGGGATAGAGACTCCTGGGTGATACCGGCCCGTCCCGCAACGTATCCCTGCTTGATTCCAAGGAGATGACGGCGTTTCGCGATTGCTTGGCCCAGCTCATACAGCGTTTCCATCAGAGACACTCATAATTTTTGACGTATATATCAAAATTTACCCTTTTTTTTGTCCTAGCGCGAGCAGACAAAGGGAGTTGCTATACAAGCTACGTAAGGATCTGACAAATCCAGCTTTAACGGACCATAGTTGCTAGGAGGAGAAGGGCCTCGTGAACAAGACCCTTCCGCATCCACAAAGTAGGATGGTTCGTCTGCCCTACCTCACCTCAACAATATCCAACGCCCGATTCGCCAACAGCTCACTCACCTCAATCACCTGCAAAATCCCCAACGCAACACGCCGCCGCGAACCATCCAGATCAAACGCCAAATCACTGATCATGGCATTCGCCGAAGCCAGGTTCTCACTGAGATTCGCCAGCAAACACTCAGAATCCACCCCCGGATCAATCCGGAAAATGGAGTCAGTCTTGTCAGACGTTTCGCCCTTAGGCTTGGGCTTCAGGTAGTAATCCAACGCGCGGGTAGCCGCTTCATCGAGCTTTTTGTTGCGGGCAGACTGTGCACGAGACGTGGGTTCATCTGTAACTGGAGGATTCGGTGTAATTTTGACCATAGCCTTAGCTCTCTTTGGTTGAGGCTACTTCCCGCTCGCGACTAAACGATTGGGAGGCAGCTGTACGCAGGTTAGTCGACCGACGAGCTAAGAAATCGGCGCGCCCGGAGGCGCCCTGCGCACAGCCACCATCGAGTGCAGGGATGGGGATTCCTGACTGATGGACGCTTGAGCGACTTAGCAACGACGGGCGACTAAACCCGATCACTGATGAGCAGTGACAGGTCCCAAACTACCGACGCAACCCAAGGCGAACAAGCCGGCGGATTCTGGCGTAGTTGTAGGCAAAGGCGCAAGGCGACGTCGGCTGGCGAGTTGCGGTTGCCCAATGGCTGACAGCCCCGGCTGACGCTTCAGATTGTTCTGCCCCTCAATAGCCAGCCTTACCTGTTTTGAGGAAACCAGAACAACCACTTCAAGAAACCTCCTACATCGCGCCCCTCTCTTCACGCGTTAGCGTCTGTCCTGCCTTTACCGGACGAGACTCACTACGTGGCGACACGCAAAAAGGACATTCCCCAGGTTCGAAACCCACCCGGTGGCGACGGGCATTACGTCACCTATCGGGACATGACGGCCACCGAACTGGCCGAGCGCGACGCCCGACAGCGGGCTTATGAAGCCATGCTTGCCCGGCAGGCGGCCTATGAGCAAGAACGCTGGGCCACGGTGGATAAGAAGCCTTTGCCCATCGTGACCGGAAGCGTGTTTGCCAAAAGCTGCAAGCTATCCAACGGCCTCATCAATTACAGCAACCCCAACGGTTACGTCCCGGCAGATCTGGTCAAGCAGTACGGCGATCTCATGTGGCTCGGCGGCAGGAGCGTCGACTCATCCGGCACCATCCCCCTCAAGCGGATCGGCGCTGGTACGGTTCCCGCTACCTTAGGCAGGCTCGCGCTGGGCGGTTCGGCAACTTCCACAGCTGCAGTTGCCGGCGGCACCGTCGGCGCAGCCCTGCTAACAGGCGTCGTCGCCTTGCTCTGGCCCAGCAGCCTGGGTGACAGCGCGCTCTATAGCGAAGACCAGTTACGCAAACTCAAACAGGCCCGCAGCCGCATGCGCCTGAGCATCGAGCAACAGGCCGACGGCAGCCTCAAGGGCTATGGCTTCTACACCGGCCAGAATCGTGATTGGGAAATGGTTGACGTTGTCCAGTTCACCCCACGAGCCGATCAGTTCATCGCCGACCTGGGGGATGACATCGAACTGATCTGGACGCCAGCTACCAATCCGTCTGACACCCTCGGCATCCCCGCCCTGGAAGCCGCGCCACAGGCCCCGCACATCTGGATCTACCCCCCGACACCGATGGCCGACAGCATCATCGTCGACCCGATCTATCCGCCGGAGTACAGGGATTTCATTCTGGTGTTTCCGGTGGATTCGGGGGTTCGGCCGGTTTATGTGGTTTTGAGTGTTCCTGGGGATCATAAGTACTACAAACCCCCGTCGCTGCTTCCAGCGTTTCCAGAAGCCAAGATTGCTCCATCCAAAACGTTTGTACGTGGAGGTGGCGTTAAACGTCGAAGATGGAAGGATCGTAAAGGCAAGATTTATGAATGGGACTCACAGCATGGCGCTGTAGAGCTATACACAAAACAAGGTCAACACCTTGGCGAGTTCGATCCAATAACTGGCGAACAAACCAAACCCGCCGATCCGACAAGGAAAGTAGAAAAATGAAGCCCGTCGTTGAAATTTTTGACCAGACTACCGAAGAGCTAATACAGACCGTGGAAGTCCCAAGCGTATACATGGACCCATTGGCCGCACTTATGGGTTGGACAAAGCCTGAAGATTTTTGCTTTGTCTACGACCTGTCACCACAGCAGATAAAAACCATAGAAGAGTGGACTCACACAACTATTCATGGTGATAACCGCATCATTCAAATCGTCTGCCTTGAATGACGATCGCGGCCATTTTTGAAAAAGGTCTTGTTAGACAAGACCTTTTTCTTATACCGCTGTAGCTGAGTCGCTACCTCACCTCAACAATATCCAACGCCCGATTCGCCAACAGCTCACTCACCTCAGTCACCTGCAAAATCCCCAACGCAACACGCCGCCGTGACCCATCCAGATCAAACGCCAAATCACTGATCATGGCATTCGCCGAAGCCAGATTCTCACTAAGATTCGCCAGCAAACACTCAGAGTCCACACCCGGATCAATCCGAAAAATGGAGTCAGACTCGTCAGACGTTTCGCTCTTAGGCTTGGGTTTCAGATAAAAATCCAACGCTCGCGTAGCAGCGTCATCGATTTTCTTGTTGCGGGCAGACTGAGCACGGGAGACGTGTTCGTTCGTATCAGGGGGATTCGGCGTATCTTTTGCCATCGTCTTGCTTCCTGTAGTTGGAGCCATCACCCGCTCGCTGCTAAACGATGGGAGGCAGCTGTACGCAGGTTAGCAGACCGGGGAAACAAGAAACCGGCGCGTCCGGGGACGCCCTGCGCACAGCCACCATCAAGTGCAGGATGGGAATCCCGACTGGATGACGCCTTGCACAACCTGTTTCACCGCGAGCTGCTAAACCCGATCACTGATGAGCAGTGACAGGCCCCAAACTACCGACGCAACCCCAGGCGAACAAGCCGGCGGATTCTGGCGTAGTTGTAGGCAAAGGCGCAAGGCGACGTCGGCTTGCAAGCCGCAGCCGCCCAGTGTCTGACAGCCCCGACTGACACATGGGAAAAATCTTTCCAATCCATCCCCTCCCGCAAAGCCCCCATCCGCTCCAGCAAACGCCTCCACCGTTCCCCCCCTCGATAATGCCCCCTTCACTCACCCCCTACCGCTGCAACCGAGCACCGTGTACCCCCATGAACCTACGCACCTTCATCCGGAGCTACTGCCTCAACTCCAGGCTCGCCACGAATGCCCTGACCCGCCTGCACAAGGCGCTGTCCTCCCTGGCCGCCTACCTTGCGCAGCAAGGCTTCGACTCCAACACATGGCCGACCACCCGTGACGAAGCCACACAGGACCGTCGCCTCAACACCGTCTGCCCAGAACTGGCCGCCACGGTGTTCAGCCACGCCCGCGAAGGCATCATCCTGGTCGACCCGTTCGGCCGGGTCATCGCCGTGAACGAGGCCTTCACCCGGCTCACCGGTTACGGGCAGGAAGAGTTGAAGGGCCGTGACTTGAACTCCCATCGCATGGTACGGCGGCTCGCGGCGTTTTATGGGCCGATGAAGAACGCGTTGGATTTCCACGGCCACTGGTCCGGCGAAATCCAAAGCAACCACAAGGACGGCCGGGAGATGACGTCGCGGATCAGCATCAGTGCCGTGCATGACCGGCACGGCAATGTTCAGCACTACGTAACGCTGCTCAGCGACATGACGCAGATGAAGCAGCGTCTGCAGTTGCTGGAACGCGACGCTCGGTATGACGCGCTCACGCAACTGCCCAATCGCTTGCTGCTGGCCGAGCGGATGCGCCAGGCGTTGGGCAGGGCGCGCATTCATCAGCAGAAGGTGGCCATCGCGTTCATTGACCTGGATGGGTTCAAGGCGCTGAACGACAGTTATGGCCATGACTGGGGGGATCGGGTGTTGCAGATTGTCGCGGCGCGGATCAATGCGACGTTGCGTGAGGGCGATACCTTGGCGCGGCTGGGGGGTGATGAGTTTGTCGCGGGGCTGGTGGGTTTGCAGGCGGTGGAAGACAGCGAGCCGTTGCTCAAGCGGATGCTGGCGGCGGCGAATGCGCCGATTTTGATTGGTGCGCAGACGGTGGAGATTGCCGCGAGTATCGGGGTGGCGTTTTTCCCCGAGCATGGGCATGAGGTCGATGGGCTGATCAGCAAGGCGGATCAGGCGATGTACCTGTCGAAAAAGGCCGGCGGGAATCGTTTGGCGTTTTGTCCGACGCGGTTTATTTCCCTCAATAGCGAAGTCTGACGGTGGTACCGACGGTTCGTTCGGCGCCGGTCATGACGCCGTAGTCGCCGGAGCCGAGCAGTGAATACACGGCGGTGATGTACTGACGGTCGAAGACGTTGCGCACCCAGCCTTCCACTTCCCAGGCGCGGTCCTGGCTGCGCAGGCCCAAGCGCAGGTTGGTGAGGCCGTAGCTGGGTTGATAGCTACCCTCGCCGCCTTCGAGGGTGCCGGAGTAGCCGGTGCGAAAGCTGTAGTCGATGCCACTGTAGGCTTCCAGGCCGTAGGGCAGCGGGTGGCTATGGTCGAGGCCGCTGCTGAGGCTCCATTGCGGCGCGTTGTAGAGACGGTCGCCGCTGAGGTCGCAGGTCCATTGGCCCGACTCTGGTGGGCACGGTGCGTTGGGGAAGCTGCGGTAGCGGGCGTCGCTCCAGGCCAGGCCCAGGCGCCAGGTGAGTTGCGGGTGAAGTTGCCAGGCGGAGTCGAGTTCGATGCCGCGCAGGCGGACTTTGCCGACGTTGATCAGGTTGTCGCGCAGGGGTGGCGCGAACACGGACGTGGGCGGGCTGTAGGTGAGCGCTTGGTAGTTGTCGACGTCGGTCTGGTAGACGGCGAGGTCGAGCAATGCGCGCTCATCCCAGAAGCGTGTTTTCATGCCCAGCTCCAGGGACGTGGCCCGCTCCGGTTCGAAGGTGGGCGCGGTGAACGGGCCGACCACGTCGAAGTTGATGCCGCCGGCCTTGTAGCCCCGCGACCAACTCACGTAGCCCATCACCGCATCGCTGAAGCGGTAACTGGCGCTGGCGAGGCTGGAGATATTGTCTTCCTCGATCGAATCCTCACGGTAGTAACCGCCACCGAGGGCGATGTCGCGCAGCAATTGCCCACCCGACTGGAACACCGGTGGTAAGCCGGTCAGCGGGGCCAGGTTGCTGACGTCGCGGGAGATCCAGCCGTCCTTGCGCTCCTGGCCGTAGCGCAGGCCGCCGGTGAGTTCCAGCGGTTCA
The DNA here is from genome assembly GCF_030687595.1 of Pseudomonas sp. FP2300. Classification (NCBI taxonomy): domain Bacteria; kingdom Pseudomonadati; phylum Pseudomonadota; class Gammaproteobacteria; order Pseudomonadales; family Pseudomonadaceae; genus Pseudomonas; species Pseudomonas sp. FP2300. The sequence goes on along the minus strand of NZ_CP117440.1, from coordinate 1,165,852 downwards.
ATCGGACGCCAGGAGATCTGGCCGAAAATCGCCCGGCTGTCGCCTTTCTGTTCACCGTCATAGCGTTGCCGAGCGCCGTCCAGCAGCATGGCCGGCACCTGGCTCGGATCGGTGATGTTAATGCCCAGTTTCTTCAGTTGCTCCACTTGATCGCCGACGAACCAGGGCGCGGCGTCCTTGCCGAATTCGGTGTCGATCCGGCGGTCGAGCTGTTGGCGCAGGTAGTAGAGACCGGCGACATAGTCGATGGACGAGCCGGCCGTGCCGGACAGGCGCCATTCCTGGCTGAACTGGCGGTGGCCCAGCTCGGTTTCGGATTGGATCACCGACAGCGCGGTGCTGTCGCTATCGCGGGTGGCGCGGTAGTCCCAGTCGCGGTAGGCGGTGATGCTGGTGAAGCGCATTGCCTCGTCGAGGTCCCAGTTCAATTCCAGTGAGACACCGTTCTGCAGGGTTTGCGGATGACCCGGCGCGTCGATCCGCGTTTCGCGTTGGTAGGGGTCGGGCTCGGTCAGCGGATAGCCGACGAATTTGGCGCGTTTGCGGGTTTGCTCGCTGTAGTGATTGACCAGCAGGACGTTGCCGGCTTCGTTTTGCTCGGCATAGTCAGCGATCAGGCGGGCGCTGAAGTCGGCGTTCGGCGTCCACAGCAACTGGCCCCGCAGGCCTTGGCTGTCGGCGTCGCCGAGGCGGGCACCGTCTTGCAGGTTTTCCACCGCGCCATCGGTGGAGCTGTCGAAAATGTTCAGTCGCCCAGCCAGCACATCGTCCTGCAACGGGCCGGAAATCGTCCCGCGAAACTCACGCAAACCGTGTTCACCGTAGCTGGCTTCGAGGTTGGCTTCGGGCTGGAACGTCGGTTGCCGGGTGACGATGTTCAACGCGCCCGCGGTGGTGTTCTTGCCGAACAAGGTGCCTTGCGGCCCGCGCAATACTTCGATGCGCTCGATGTCCATCAACTCGGTGAAGGCCATGCCCTGGCGCGCCTGGTAGACGCCATCGACGTAGGTGCCGACGCTGCCTTCCAGGCCATCGTTGTAGGTGGTGGCGCCGAAGCCGCGCAGGCCGAAGCCGGCGAAGCGAGAGTCGTGCCCGGACACCACCAGGCCGGGGACGCGCTGTTGGATGTCTTGCAGCCGATGCAGGCCGGCTTCGTCCAGTTGCTCACCGTAGAGGACGTTGATCGGGATCGGCACCTGCTGCGGGTCTTCTTCGCGGCGGCGAGCGGTGACGGTGGTTTCGTCGAGTGTGAGGGCGCTGGGTGCCTCTTGTTCGGCCTGGACCGACAGCCAAGGCAACATCGAAACGCCGCCAAGCAGGAGCAACCGGTAACCCATACCCGGCATGCTAGTGCTCCTGAGCCAATGCGCGAGGTACCGTGTCCGGGCAGGCCAGAGCCCTGACGCACGCCAGCAATTCCCGGCTGTCAGCGGGCTTGAGCACGATCGCATCGAAGGCCAGATCGTTTGGGTAACCCTGCGGCCTGCGTGGCGGGACGGCCGAATAAAGCATCGCCGGCAGATCGGGCCAACGGTCGCGCACCTGGCGCAGCAGCTCCCAACCGTCCATGCCGGGCATCATCTGGTCGCTGATCAACAGGTCGACCGATTGTTCAGCCAGGCAGGCCAAGGCGTCTTCGCCGTTCTCCGCCATGCTCACGTCAAAACCGTAACCGGCCAGCAGGTCGTAGAGCCATTCGCTGTTCTGCTCGATGTCGTCCACCAGCAGGACATGCTTGCCCTGGCCATCGAGCGGCGTGACGTTGTTGTCGACAATGCCGTTTTCCAGGTCGTGTTCCTCGGCGCATTTGAGTTGCAGACGAAAACTGAAGTGGCTGCCCTGCCCGGTGGCCTGGGGTTCGAGGCGGCTGTCCATGCGCTCCAGCAGTTGGGTGACGATGGACAAACCCAGCCCGCTGCCTTCATAGCGTTGCGCATTGCGACCGCGACGGAACGGTTGCAGCAGTTGTTCGAACTCTTGCGGGTCGATGCCGATTCCGGTGTCGATCACACTGAAGCGAAGTTCCACGGTGTCAGGAGTCGCCCCGGGGCAGGCGCTCACCTCGAAACGGATCTGGCCGTTGCGGGTGAATTTTGCCGCGTTCGCCAGGAGGTTCATGAGGACCTGTCGAAGGCGTTTGAAATCGGCCTCCACCAGCGGCGGCAGGTCATCCGCCAGCACCGCTTCGAACGTGTTGCCCTGGCGCGCGGCAAGAAAGCCCGCCTCGTCTGCGATCTCTTTCAGGAAACCGTACAAATAGCCTGCGGCGAGGGTCAGTTGCATTTGCTCCAATTCGCCACGGGAGAATTCGAGCATCTCGTCGATCAGCTCCAGTTGCTGGCGGGCGTTGCGCTCGATCGTGACCTGATAATCGCGGTTGGGCCCGGCGTGCAACAGGCGCGCATAGTCGATGATGCGCACTAGCGGCGAGCGCAGGTCATGGCTGATGCGGGCCATCAACGCACTGCGGGCCGCCAGGGATTCGCGCAACTGCGCCGTGCGCAGTGCCACGGTGCTTTCCAGGCGTTCGTGCTCGGCCTGGCGTTGTTGTTCGAGGCTGGACAGGGCGTGTTTTTCCCGGTTGCGGCTGCGGCTGACTTCCATGATCAATGTGCACACCAGCAACGCCACGCCCGGCAACGTGGACGATAAGCTGTATTTGCTTTGCGGCGACTGCCAGAGCAACTGTTCCTGGGGGAAGAAATACCGCATCGACAATTGCGCAAGCAGCAGCCCGGGTACCAGCCAGGCCATCCAGTTGTAGCTGAGCCGCCTGCGCCAGGCCATGAACAGCGTGGCAAACAGCGCACCGTAGAAACTCAACATGGATATCTGGACTATCTGCGCGCCCTGGACCGGATCGACCTTCAGCCACCAGAGTCGGCCGAAGACACAGCCCAGCAAAGGTATCCAATAGCTCCAGCCAACGACTTTGGGCAATCGGGAAACCTGTAGCAGCACACGCATGTAGGCAAGAAAAAGAACGAACGCGATCGCGCTGGTGCAGACCAGCAGCTCGCGTGTCCAGCTGAGCGCCGCCGGCCAGTAGATCAGGTAGCCGTTCAAGATGCAGGTCAGCAAAATGTAGCTCAGCACCGCGCCCGCATTCACGGTGAGCAGTCGAGAGCGGAGAATCCAGCCGACAATGAGGCCGAACGGGACGACCAGCAGGACAATGCCCAAGGTGAGCCCATCACTCAGGTAAGTCCGTTGCTGACTGCGCAGCAGCGCCGGTTCGGCCCACAACTGCGGCTCCAGCAGCATCTGGAAATTACTCGCCACCCGGACGTACAACGTGACGTTCTGCCCTGCCGCCAGCGTGACCGGAAACGCCGGCTGACGCACCGCCGGCTGCGGCCATTCGGCCAAGGGATGGGCAACTCCGGCATGGGCATCACGCCCCGGTTGGTAGACGCGAATGTCCTCCAGGCGCGGAGCCCCGACCACCAGCAAGCGCGAACACGCCACGGGGCTTGAGTTGGTGAGCTGCACTTTCAACCAGAAGGCCGAGCGGCTATAGCCTTGCGTCGGCCAGCTCGCGGTTGCGGCGTTGAATTGCGTATCGGGCAGTTGAGCGACTTGCTCCAGGCTCAAGCTGGCCTGGGTGTCTTCGAAAATGTTTATGGCGGGCATCAGGTCCAGGTGGTCAGCCTGGCAGACATCCACGGGCGCCGCGCGTAACAGGCCTGCGGACAACATCGCCATCGCCAGCAATAGCACCTGTAGAAGCCGCATCAGGCGTGCCCGGCCGACTCTGCATCGGCAACGCCCAGGGTTTGCTGGCGAAACTGGCTGGGGGTCATGCCGATGCGCTGGCGAAAGGCGGTGGTGAAGTTGCAGGCATTGCGAAAGCCCACCAGATCGGCAACGTCCTGCACGCTCAGGGCGCTTTCGGACAGCAACGCCTGGCCGCGCCGCAATCGCGCGTCGCGAATGTAGGCGAACACGGTCAGTCCCAGGTGTTCGCGAAATATCCGCGAGAGACGTTTCTCATGGGTGCCGACTTTTTGCGCCAGTTGCACCAGCGAAGGCATGTCGTCGAGGTGTTCGTCAATCAAGCGCATCGCGACCCGCAGCACGATCTCGTCGCCCTGCGGCTCCGGGTCTGCCGGGTTGTGTTGGCTGGGTGGCGGCGCGCGCCAGGTCAATTGCAGGTGGATCTTGATACGCGCCAGCACTTCCTCGGGGGCGCAGGATTTGGGGATGTAATCGACCCCGCCGACGGTCAGCCCTTCCAGGCGCTCGATTGAGCTGTTGGCCGACGACAGAAACAGGATCGGAATCTGGCGGGTCGACGGTGCCTCACGCAGAAGCCGACACAGACTGAAACCGTTCATTTGCGGCATGTGCACGTCCAGCACGATCAGGTCCGGACGCAATGCCAGTGCCCGCTGATAGCCCTGGTGGGCATCGCTGGCCAGGGAAATGCGCCATGGTTGCGCCTTGAGCAGGACGAGCGTCGCACGGATATCCTCCGGGACGTCGTCGATCAGCAGAATATGCGGCGGCTCGGCCGACGCCGCGCCTTCAGCCGTAGCCGCCTGCCTTTCGTATCGTCCGTCGTCCATGCGCTACGCTCTCTTGTCGTGCGTTTGCCAATTAATTGCCGGAAAGCAAAGGTTTTGCAAAACCAATCGATGGATCGGTGAAAATCGTTATACCGATAGCGGCAGGTCCGGCAAAGACTTGAAGACGCTGGATGCCCCTGACCGCCCCACCGCTGGCGGCCTATGCTGAAACGCTTCCCCTTCGACAGGCAGGTTTTTGATGATTCAGTGCAAACGCGCCTATGAAACAGCGAGCGCCGAAGATGGCGTACGCGTCCTGGTGGACCGTTTGTGGCCGCGCAATTGTCGCAAGGATGCGCTGGCTATTGCCGAGTGGCTACCGGAGGTTGGTCCTTCTCATGAGCTGCGCAAGGCGTTCAAGGCGGGGACGGTTTCGTTCGAGCAGTTCAAGGTGGCTTATCGCAAGGAGTTGGCGGGGCGGCCGGAGCATTGGTGGAAGCTGGTGGATGTTGCGCGGGGTGGGACGCTTACGCTGGTGTATGCGGCCAAGTCGACGGTTGAGAATAATGCCGTGGTGTTGGCGCAATGGTTGGAGGATGAGGTGGAGAAGCGGGCACAAGGGAGTTCGCCGGTTTGCTACTTGTCCGAGTTTCCGGAGCTTTGAGTCACTGGACTAGCTCGCTCCCAAAATGGTCTGTGCCCGGCCAGCCACAGGGTGATGGTTGTCCTTTGGGTATGGTGCACAGCTAAGATGGCGCGCAGAGAAACCAATAGGAAGACAGCCGTGATGCAATCGCCATTTGACCCGTTGGTTCATATCGATTGGAAAACACCGGGCGGCGAGTTGCTCGGGTTGTTGCAGCATTACTATCCCGACATCGATGTGTTTACCGGCCCAGGGTTCGAAGCGTTGTTGGATGAGCTGTCCAACGAGATGCCCGAGGTCTGTTTCGAGGCGTTGGCACCCGTGTTGGCGGATCAGGGTTATGACTTGTGGAACCTGGATGCCGGTGGCGATGATTACCGGCCGGTGATTGTCCCGGTCGGTCAGCGCGAGGCGTTCGCCAAGCGCTGGCAGGGCCAGCGCGGCGAGCCGAGGTTCACCGCGAGTTTGATCGAGCCGCAGAAACCCGCCCCTGTCGCACGCAAACCGGCCAAACCCAAGCGCAGCAAGGTGAAGTGGCTGCAGGAAGTCCATGACTATCCCGGCGCCACCTATGTGCATGAATACAACTACCGCAACGGTTGGGCCGCGATTACCGAGCAGGACGAAGACCAGTGGCTGTGCTTTCTGATCGATTACAACCCATGGCCGCCCGCCGAGCAGGACATGCTCGAGCATCGAACCGATGGGGTTGATGGTGCTGACCTGACGCTCATCGATGCCAATGCCCAGCGGACGCTGTGGCGCCGCCAGGTCAAGCGCGGTGATTACAGCGCAGATGACCGGTACCAATACGAGATCCGTCAGGGCGATGACATTGCGGTGTTCGGACCTGCCGACGTGCAATGGCCAGGCTTTGAAGAGCCCTGCGTGGTGGTGGGTGCCGAGGTATTCGAGCGTCAGCGCATTTACGAACCCGAGCATCTGACGCGGATCTGGCGGATCACGGCGGACAGCAGCGAGGTGATTTTCGAGGACACCGATGACCTGACCATCCTGCCCATCGGCCCTCGCCGCTTGCTGTTCATGCAGCACAACGGCCCCAAGTGCTGGATTTGGCATCAAGACCCGCCGCACCAAACCATCGCCGCCCAACCAATGCCCGCCGACGCCTACAAGCTGCGGGCATCAACCGCGTACCTGGGGGGTGACGAGATTCTGCTGTTCAGCGAAGGCGCACGGCAGAACGTCGAGCATTCGGGTTATCAGGAGACGGTGCTGTTGGCGTGGCGCTTCAACTTCATCACCGGCGCCAAGACCAAGGCGGCGCTGGACGGTTTCGGCAGTGAACTGCGCCAGGACACACGCCTGCTCGTCACCCAGCCCAAGCAGGTCATCACCTTGCGCACGTTTCATGGGCAGCTGCATGTGGCCCGGGGGCATGGGGATTGGTGGGTGTGGAGTTATCGCGCCAATACCTTTGGCACACAGACGCTGGCGTGGTTTTGGAATCAAAACAGCAACGAGGTGGTGAAACTGACCTCCAAGGACATACCGCGGATCAAGCCGGATATTCGTTATGTGGCGGCACAGGATCGGTACCTGGCGTTTGAGACGGAGTTAGTGGCGCGGTTGCCGGTGTTTGATGAAATGGTTGAAGCCAAGGGGTGTGAGATCCTGGTTTTTGAGTGACGCATTTTTGCTGCGTGCGAAAAAACAAGAAAGGGCTCCTGAGAGCCCTTTCCAGCTGACGTTACTCTATGACCGGATACCACGTCGCATAGTTATCGCTAAAGTCGTCCAGCAGAGGAAACTCCTCATTGCGGGCACCTGCCACGACTGCTTTTTTTCGCTCAAAAGCTTCTTTCATGTGCTCCTTGCAGAGCTCAGCAGAGATGTAACACAGTCCGTGCCAGCGATGGCGCCATGCGATTAACTGGCGATCGGTTTCTACGATAAAGACGGTTTTATTAAGCGACTTGCGTAGACGGGGGGCCGACTCGCCATGCAACGACCTGGGCACCCTGACTTCCTGTCCAAATTTGTCCCAGCCCGCCCATTGGCTATAAAACCTTAGCCGAGTGTCATTGTTGATCGAGAGGAATTCATAGTAAGCGACGTCTGGCTTGGGTTGAGCCACCTCGCAATACCGGCGCATCAGCGTGGTGCTGATATTGCCTATCAGGTCTTCGGGAAGATGTTCTAAGACTTTGCGAAAGTGATGGAAATTATTGAAACCGAACTCTTTGCAGATGTGGGTCAATCGCTGGCAATACGTGTATTCGCCAATGACCGAGACTCGAGCCAATCCTTTAAGGTCGTCGACACACTCAGCAGCACTTGAACGGGACATAGCTCACTCCTTTAGCCAAATCAAAGACGTGCTTCGACTAGCATGCTGCTTGCAGTGGCTAAATAAGTGGGTAAGTTCACTTAGATTTTTCGTATTTCCCATCGCAGCAGGGAGGCTACTTGTGCCTGCACGTATAAAAACACAGAGCCACCTATGACGTAAACCACCTGATGAATCACTCGCTAACGCCGAACCATTGTGGCCAGAGCTTGCTCTCGCTCGGCTGCGCAGCAGTCGTAAAACCTGCCAACTGTTTTTCCTGGCGCGTCCGTGCTGATGGGTTTGGGGCTGCTTCGCAGATCAACGGGAATAAATCCCTTCGCCACAATTCATTGGCTCAAATACGCAGCACGCCACGAAACCCGCGCGCCGCATAATACGACTGCACGCCATTGTGGTAGATGAACACCCGACCATAGCGGTAATCGCCAAAAATCGCTCCATCGAGCGCGCGAAGTTCTGGAGGGGTTGCCAGCCAACTGGACGTCTTCGCATCAAATTCGCCAAGCTTCTGCAGGGCTCGATATTGGTCTTCCGTCAGCAGGGCGATGCCCATCTCTTCGGCCATTTCGATGGCACTGCCTTTGGGTTTGTTCTCCTTGCGCGCATCCAGGGCAGCGCGGTCGTAGCACAGGCTGCGGCGACCGGTCGGGCTCTCCTTGGCGCAATCGCAGAAGGTAACGGCGCCGGTCTTCGGGTCGAGACCAATCACGTCCGGCTCGCCGCCAGTGGCTTCCATGGCCTGGAGGGACTTCAGGGCATTGGGGTAGTTGTCGAGCCGGGTCTGGACGTCGTCCCACTGGATGTCCGGGTGACGGTTCGGGTTTTGTTCGAAGCGGGTTTTCAGGGTTTGGATAAGGTGTTCCAGTTCTGTTTTTTTCATGGCGTTGGCCCGCCGAACAGATCGCTCTGCCCTTTCCATTGAATCATCGAGTGTACTTGGACGGTAAACATGGGGGTTGTTCCGAGAGGGCAATAATAGTGCTCATCAAAATAGACGAGCGCCAACCCGGCTGCCATTTTTCAACGCTGTGCTTTTGAGTCGAGCGACTCATGACAATTCTTGTGGGCGGATTGGCAGAAATGGCCGGGCAAGTAGTCGGCCAAGTACGCGAGATAGACGACGCCGTATCGGGTTGGTGGCTTGTCCAGATACAGGTCGGACGGATAGCATTGAGCTATCACTCACAAGGAAGTCCGAACGTGTCTGGATTGCCCATCTCCCCCATGCCACTCACGGAAGCTTTAACAGCGCCTTCTCCCTCCCGGCTTAAAGAAACAAAGCGCCCGACCTCGCAGGACGCGCCTTTCGTTAAAACGCAGGTAGGCCCATGAGTTCTCCTGACGCGGGTGCCATCGGGCAGCTATCGACGTTTTTCATCATCGTTTTATCCTGCCTTTTCCTCCTGATCATCGCCAAGGCCTTGAGCAAGGTGAATAAAAAAACCAGTCCGGACTCTCAGCTATTCGTTTACGGCGGCATTTTCATCTCCTTCGTCATTATTATTTCGGCCGTATTGATTTGGGGTCGTAAGGATCTTCCCGCCTGGCTTCAGGGTATTGGCAGTATTTACGCAATCATCGTGGCGATACTGGTCTCCCGGCACGAAGGGAGAAACGCCCAGGAAAGAAGCCGGCGAGAACGCGCAGAAGATCACAGACGTGAAGCACAACGGGTCACCGAAGAAAAGATAGAAACGACCAGGGCCATCTATCAAATGGTGCTTCGCGCATTCATGAGCTTTAGCTACGTGCGCGAAAACGCTTATGACCGAAGCCTGGTCGGCAAGGACATTGGCCCGCGCAACGGGGACCCGGACATGAAAATCAAAGCCGGCAAACAGTGGCGCACGCTGGGTTTCAAGGCTTCCGACATTCGCGTACAACTTCGACAACTTGAGGCCTTTGTAGAGCAGTTGGAAAAAATCTCTCCCTTTGAGCACAAGGATGCGGTTCTGGCCCTGCTGACCTCCGAGTTCTGTGCCTCGGTTAAAGTGTTCCTGGCCGATCTGAAAACGGGTTGGAATATCACCAGCAAGCAACCGGCCCCCCTCGGCGGATCGACAATCAAATATCCGCCCGGCGAAAAAAACGCCACCTACACAGAAACCGAAAAACTCATTGGCCTAACGGAATATCTGGCCCATGGGATTTTTCACATGTATCTGGACGAGCCGGAATGCCATCGTATCGAAGAGGTTTTTCTGAGTTGGACAGAAAGGGCGGACAAGATTTTTTCAAGCGGACAACCTCAGAAACCATCCGGGACCGTTGCTTCCACAGAGAATGAGCAATAGATACGGAGTTTGCGAACGTTCGAGATCAAAACGGTGGTGCGAGCTTGCTCGCGATAACGGTGTTTCAGCCAACAAATAGCTGAACGTAAAGCTCGCTCACAAGGGCCAGTCCGTGAAGCAGCGATCGTTGGCGGTCGGCTCAGCTGTTTGTCAGGTAAAGCGACGAGCTGGGCACATCAATATCCACGGCCGATATCACGAATTTTGCACGCTATCACAACCTCTGATATCGTGCTGAAATCCTGATACGAAAAAAACACCATGACAGCTACCCGCCAAGACCATGACTTCCCGGAAAGACCTGACCTGATAGAGCTCAAAGTCTATGTAGAAAGCGTGCTTGGCCTGAAGCTGCGCCTGAAGCCTTGGGAAAACGTCAAGATCCTTCCGTATGCGCTGCGTGACCGATACGAATTTTTCATCACGAATATCTTCAACGCCCAATGCCTGATCCTGAAGGAACGTCCACAGCGCGAAGCCAGCGTTGCGGATGTCGCCAAGCATATCCAGGCCATCCACAACTTCCAGGCCTACAGCAAGTTGCCCGAGACCGGCGACCTGATGATTTTCGTCACCGACACGCTCCCCAGTTATGACCGCAAGCGGCTGGTGGAGAAAGGCGTTCAGTTCATCGTGCCAGGCAATCAACTTTTTCTTCCGGCCTTTGGCATGGATTTACGTGAGTATTACCGCCAGCGCCTGGACAAACCTCAGGTCCTGAGCCCCGCCACCCAGGTCATGCTGATTCAATACCTGATCAAGGGATGGCATCACCCGCTGCTGGTCACTCGCGCGGCCTTCGAGCAGTCCTTCTCCTACGCCAAAATGACCGTCACCCGGGCGATCAAGGAACTGACCGACCTGGACATTGTTAAGCCTGGAAAGGAACTGGGCGAAGCCGCAATCATCTTTCCTTTATCGTCCAAGGAAACCTGGGAGAGAGCGAAAGAGGCCATGCGTACGCCGGTCAAAAAAACACTTTGGCTCAATGCCATTCCGGAGCCTTTCGACACGCCAATGTTGCTGGCGGGAGAAACTGCCCTGGCCGAGATGAGCCTTCTCGCCAGCCCGAAAGCTCCTTGCTTTGCACTGACGGCAGCGCAGTTCGATCAGATTCGAGCGCGCGCGCAGTCTGAAAAAAATGCGGCTTACGGGGACACGTTCGGCGCTTGGGGTTCAACTTCAAAAGCGGCCAAGTCGAAACTCGAGAGCACGGCGCCCTATCTTGAAGTGCCACAAAATCACGCGGCGTGCTGCATCCAGTTCTGGAGTTATGAACCACCGCGCAGCAACATTTCCACGGAGACGGTAGACCCCTTCTCTCTCTATCTGAGCCTCAAGGATGACCATGACGAACGCGTGCAAATGTGCCTCGATGAAATGATGGAGAACGTGAAATGGTAGTGGGTGTCGACCGGTTTCGAGAATACTTCAAGGACTTCCAAGGCAGTTACGTGTTGATCGGCGGGGTGGCCGCTTCGATTGCCATGGAGGAACTGGGTGAAGCATTTCGACTGACCAAGGACCTGGATATCGTCCTGGTCGTCGAGGCACTTGATCGTGCGTTCGTCGGGCAGTTCTGGAAATTCATCAAGGACGGAGGCTATGCCATTCGCCAGAATGGAGAAGGCGATGGGGCCTCCCCGGTTTTCTACCGTTTCCAGAACCCTGAGGACAAATCCTTTCCCGTTCAGGTAGAGCTGTTTTCCCGTGTCCCGGATGGCCTGGAACACGAAGAGGCAGCCCGAATGACCAGGATTCCTGTGCAAGAGCAAGCCGCCAGCCTGTCTGCGATTATCCTGGATGATGAGTACTACGCTTTTCTCCTGACCGGCGTCGATCACACCCGGGAGATCAGCCACATCGGTGCTGATCGGCTCGTTCCGCTCAAAGCCCATGCGTGGCTCAACAAGAAGGCGCAACTTGAACAGGGTATGGCCGTGGACAGCCGCGATATCAAAAAGCACTTCAGGGATGTGATCGTACTGGCTGTCGGCCTTACTGAGGGAATGGCCCAGCTACCTGAGCGATTGGCCCTCGATTTGAAGGCGTTTCTGAGTCAAGTACCTGCTGAGCTCGCGTCAAATCCTCAAGCTTACAAAGGTGTGGACGGCGACCGTTTGATCAAGACCATTCAGGAGGCCTTCAGTCTTGCCTGAATCATGTTTTTCGCACGCTATCAGCCACATTGATAGCGTGCGGATATGTTGTTAAATGGCTGTCTAGAGCCTCAGCTCGACACAAGAACTACCGCTGTGCCTCCCCCTGTGGATAAGCATCACTGACATTCAACGACAACTGCGCCGCCACTTCGTAGCCATCGGCCTTGCTGAAGTTCAACTGGAACTCCTGATAGGCCGGCCCGGCCAGCCAGCGGTTGACTTGCAGGTCCTGGTACCTGGAGCTCTCCCCGGGCGTGAGTTGCCCGAACAGCGGGAAGCCTGCATCGGCAAAAATCCGGTCGGCCTCGAACCAGTCCATCTCGTTATCGAACTTCACATTTGAGCCCACCGCCGCCCACGCCTCTGGCGTGACTTTCTGGCCGACGTCCAGGAAGACCACTTTGCTTTCTTTCGCGGCGATCAGGAAGGGCAAGGCAATGGGTGTCCCGGTCGAGTCGAGGAGCTTGGATTTCATACCGGCGTACTCGCCGCCACCATCTTCCCTGCGCTCCCATATTCGCCAGTCGATGACACTTTCCGGGTTGAAGCTGTTGTTGGTGAGGATGATTTTGTAGCGCTGCTTGAAGAGTACGAATGGGAAATCGGCGAAGGGTTTGTAGAACGACACTTTGCTGTGTTCGGCGCCAACCCGGATGATGATCGGCGTTCTGCGGCTGGCGACGCTGTCCTGGTATTGCTGGTAGCTGAAGTAGGCAGAGGCGATGGAGACGATCAGGGCCAGTGTTGCAATGGCATCTGTCCGAGTGAGGGTTTTGAACCATTTCATCATGAGGTGGCGTGTCCAGGCGTTGGTGGCGGCTAAAAGTGGAGACATCGCGAGCAGGCTCGCTCCCACAGGAGGTCGGCGGTGGACGCGATAGTGGCACTTCAGTAGCATTCGCCAACTTTATCGATCCTTCAAGGATGCCCCATGCTCGCCCTGCCTCGCTATCCTGCCCCGTTGCTAGCATTGTCCGCGTTGTTTGTATTGCTCGGCGGTTGCAGCGTCAATGGCAGCTATCCCGATGCCATCGAACCGGACGCCGCCAAGTTGCGGTTCGTTGCCAATACCAGCAACGCCACGCTGGATTATTTCGATGCCGCCCATTGCGACGGGCAAACCACGGGCATTCTCAACAATCTGCTGCTTAGCGATACCGCGCGGCGGGTGGGGATGAGCGTTCCGGCGCCCAAGGATGCCAAGGGCTACCTGGAGGTCAAGCTCAAGCCCGGTGAGCAGATTTACCTGCGCACCAACATGAACAGCGGTTATGCCGTGTGCGGCAAGGGCTTCAACTTTACCCCCGAGGCCAATGCCGAATACGAGGTAACGTTCAAGTCCGAGAAAAATTTCTGCCTGACTCAGTTGCAACGCTTGCAACGAGTCGACGGCAAGGACGTGCGCACACCGATCCCGATCCTGAAAAAAGACTTCCCCGCCTGCGCCGGCCGCAATGCGCTGTTTCCCCAGACTTACCCGGACACGCCTCATCGCCTGGAGCTGATGAACCGGGTCATCGATAAAAGCCTGGTCGTCACCGTGAAGACGGATCCGGCCAAGGAGAAAGTCGAGAGCTATTCGCCAGAGAAACTGGACACGCTGATCAGCGAACGCAAGGCCAAGCTCGGCTTCGACCTGCCGCCTGACTACTGGACGCTGTACCGGGAAAACCTGAAGACGTTTGGCGATGATATGGCACAGAACAAGGCACGCTCGCTGGAACGCTTCAAGGACGAATACCAGGTGCGCCTGCGGCAGGTGAAGGACGAGCAACTGGAACAGTGGGCATTGCCGAAAAGCACCAATGCCAAGCCGGAAAAGGCCGAGATCGATCTGGACGTCGCGATGATGGTGGAGTACTTCCGGATCGGGAATGGGGTGACGGGCGAAGCGGTAGGTCATCACCTGGAGCGGATGGCGCAGATGGATGAGCGTTACGGGGTATGCGCGCGGTTTGCCGAGTGCTGGAAGCGCAATTAGCAAGACCGCTGCCCCCGAATGCCGGATGTCCCGTCGTCACGATCGCCTGTTCGGCGGTTGCTCTGCACGGGACGAAGTTCTGCGGTGACATTCCGGCATGGGCAGCTATGGTGAAGTAACCCATTGGCGGCATCACTGAACATGAGGCCTGTATGAGGAACTTCACGATCCAGCGCATCGACCATATCGTCCTGCGCGTAAAAGACATCGAGCGCAGCCTGGCTTTCTATACCTCGGTGCTCGGTTGCGAGCTCAAGAAGCGCCGGGACGATCTTGGCATGGTCCACCTTGGCACCGGTGTTTCGATGATTGATCTGGTGGCTGTCGATGGGCCGCTTGGTCGCGAGGGTGGGCCAGCGGCTGGCAAGCAAGGGAGAAATGTCGACCACATCTGCCTGCGCATCGAGCCGTTCGATGAACAAGCCCTCCTCACTCATTTGGCCTCAGTTGGCCTGAATGTTGAGAAAGCGCAGATGCGCTATGGCGCGGAGGGTAAGGGCTGGTCGATCTACTGCTTCGATCCGGATGGTAATCAGATTGAGCTGAAGGGACCGGCGCTGGAGTCTTGAGCTTCAACTTGGCAGGAACCGCAGGGCACAAAATCTGTGAACCCGGCGATCAAAAACTGTGGGAGCGAGCTTGCTCGCGATGGCGGTGAATCAGTCAGCAGATTGGTTGGATGTGCCGCCGTCATCGCGAGCAGGCTCGCTCCCACAGGGGATCGGGAAAAGCCATGGGGGGTTATTGCGCCGTCAACTCAACCGCACCCCGAATCCGCTGCAGCATATTGATCAAATGCAACCGCATCGACGCCCTCGCCGCCTCGGCATCATGGCGCGCCAGTGCGGCATAAATCTGCTCTCGCTCGCGAACCACCAACGCCCGATGCTCAACCGTGACGGCAGGCCCGGCCTGTTGCACGACCGCGATCAATGCATTGCCCACATGGGCCATGGCGTCGATGAAGAAGCTGTTGCCGGTGCACTGGGCGATCTGCAAGTGAAATTCGAAATCCACCCGGGTGCTTTCGTCATCCGCCGCCTCAAGAGCATTCGCCGTATCCAGCGCTTCGCGCATCGCCTGCAGCTGTTCCGGCGTGGAACGTTGTGCGGCAATGCCCGCCGCTTCCACTTCCAGACTCAGGCGCAGTTCGATCACGGCCAGTGCGTCGTAGGCGCCGCCCTTGACGTGTTTGCTGCCCTGGAAGTCCCCGGGGCGGGCGGTGTCGACCACGAAGGTGCCGATGCCGTGACGGGTTTCGACCAAGCCTTCGGCCTGCAGCCGCGACATGGCTTCGCGCACCACTGTCCGACTGACGCCGCGCTCCTTGATGATCACCTGCTCGGTCGGCAGCTTGCTGCCCGCGGGCAGCTCGCCGGCCAGTATCTGCTGCGTCAGGTCGACCACCAATTGCTGAGTCATGCTCAGGCGTCGATCGGGTGTGACACGGTCCATTGCACCTATCCATTAAAGCCAGACGATCGCGGCATTATAGCCGCGACCTTGCGCTAAAACTCACTATAATGCCCGCTGATCACACTAGAGCACGCCGATGACGGATCAAGCGTTATCTCCACTGAACAAGCCGCGCCGCCTCGCCGAAACACTGGTCGACCGCTTTGCCCAGCGCATGCGTGAAGGTGTTCTCAAGCGCGGCGAAAAGCTCCCCACCGAAGTGCACATCATGGAGGCCGAAGGCGTCAGTCGTTCGGTGGTCCGCGAAGCACTGTCGCGCTTGCAGGCAGCGGGGCTGGTGGAGACGCGGCATGGCGTCGGCACCTTTGTCCTGGACATGCCGGCACCGGAGGGCTTCACCCTGGGGCCGGCGACCATTGCCACGTTGTCGGATGTGCTCAACCTGCTGGAGTTTCGCCTGAGCCTGGAAGTGCAGGCCGCTGGCATGGCCGCCGAGCGCGCGACGCCTGAAGCCCTGGCCGAACTGGCCCAGGCGCTGGAGGCGTTGCTGCAAGGGCCGGAGAAGTCCGGTACCACCATCAATGCCGATTTCCAGTTCCACCTGAAAATCGCCAAGGCCGCCGGCAATTACTACCTGATCGACATCATGAAGCACCTGGGCACCAAGCTGATCCCGCGTACGCGCATGAACTCCGCCTACTCCGGGCAAAGTGATCGCAGCGCTTACCTGCAAGGGATCAACGCCGAACACCAGCAGATCTTCGACGCCATCGCCAGTGGCAATGTCGATGCGGCGCGGGCGGCCATGTACCTGCACTTGAGCAATAGCCGCATGCGCCTGTGTGAAACCCAGCAACGCCAGGCTTTCTACAACGAATAAATGCTCACTGATCCTGTGGGAGCGAGCCTGCTCGCGATGGCAGTGGGTCAGTCAACATGGATGCCAGCTGATCCGACGCTATCGCGAGCAAGCTCGCTCCCACAAGTTGATCTCAGTGCTTCAACAACTTAGAAGAAGTTGTATTGAATGCCGACTCGCAGCCGCAACTGCCGATCACTGTCGACCGAGTTGACCTTGATATCGCCCACTTCGAAAAACGGCGCCCAGCGCTTATCCCACTTGTACTTGACCACGGCATTCTGTTCATAGTCGTCAGTGCCGCCGTTATAACGGATGTAGTTGGCATCGAAGTACGTCAGTTGATATTCATACGCCCACGGCCCCTGGTTGGCATAGTTGATGTACACGTCGTAGCGATGGATCTTCTGGTCGTCCTGGCCGTTGTCCGGTACGTCATGGTCAACCTTGTCGCGGTCGAGCTTGGATGAATCGTAACGGTAGCGTCCGGCAATGCTCAGCTCCTTGGTGATCTTGTAGCCCAGGCGCATGCCCATCTTGTAGGTGGTGGATTCCTCGTCGCTTTCCATGGCGAACGAGGGCGTCAGCGTCCAACGATCATTGAGCTTGTGCTGGTAATTGACGGTGAATTCATGGCCGCTGCCGACGGTGTTGTCGAAGGCGACGTCTTCACGATCACCGGCGGTCTTGTACTTGAGTTCACCTTCGAGCCCCACGCCGTTGTCCAGCCGCATGCCGAACTTGGCGCGGTCGGCGTGCATGCGGGTTTGTTCCGCATACTGGTGGCGTACGTTGATGTAACCGGTATCGGCCACGGCAACCACTGAAGTGAACAAGGAAACGAGGGACAGCACGACGAGTGTCTTTTTCATGTTTTTTATTCTTGTTAGTTGAATGATTAGTTGGGTTGAACGCCAAATCACAGGCGAGCGCGTGCGCAGCAGTGAAACCTGCGGTTCAACGTCTTCTGCGGGTTAAAACAAGTGCAACGAACGCCTTACTTCAGACAGCGATAGGTATTCGCTGTATGTCGCGACTGGCTTGCACCAGCAAACGGGTGTACGCATGGGCGGCGCCATCGCTCGCCAGGAGCTGACTGTCGAGCGTCTCCACCACCCTGCCCTGCTGCATCACCGCCAGCCGATCACACAAATGCGCCACCACTGCCAGGTCATGGGTGACCATGAGGTAGGTCAGCCCTTCCTGGCGGCGCAAGTCGGCCAGCAGGTTGAGGATTTCCGCCTGCACCGAGACGTCCAGCGCCGAAGTCGGTTCGTCCAGCAACAGCACCCGGGGACGCAGGATCAGCGCCCGGGCTATCGCCACCCGTTGGCGCTGGCCACCGGACAACTGGTGCGGGTAGCGGAAGCGGAAACTGTCGTTCAAACCGACCTTGCGCAGAATCTCGCTGACTTTCTGTGCACGCCCATCGATGCCATGGATGCGCAGCGGTTCTTGCAGCGCGGCATCGACGGTGTAGCGCGGGTGCAACGAGGCATACGGGTCCTGGAACACCATCTGCACGGTGCGGTAGTGGTTCAGTGGCAAATTGCGAGTCACCGCTTGGCCGGCGACCCGCAGTTGCCCGCTCCAGTGCTGGTACTGCCCGGCCAGGCAACGCAGCACGGTGGTCTTGCCCGAACCGGACTCCCCCACCAGACCAAATGCCTCGCCTTCGGCCACGCTCAAATCAACGTCGTGCAATACCGCGTTCAGTGCCGCGCCCGTGCCAAAACTGAGGTTCAGGCCGGTGATTTCAATCATGCTCATGACAGGCTCCTCAAACGTTCAACCAGAGTGGGTCGCGCTGCAGCACCGGCAGCGTGGCGCGCGGATGGTCCAGGCTCGGCAATGCGGCCAACAGGCCTTGGGTGTAGGGATGGACGGCTTGGTCCAGGTTGGCGGCGGCAATGGACTCGACCACGCGACCGGCGTACATCACCAGCACGCGGTCACAGAAATGCCGCACCAAATTCAAATCGTGACTGATGAAAATCAGCCCCAGGTCCCGCTCGCTGACCAACTCTTCCAGCACGTTGAGCACCTGCCGGCGCACCGACACGTCCAGGGCCGAGGTGGGTTCGTCGGCGATGATCACCTGGGGATCGGTGATCACCATCATGGCGATCATGATCCGCTGGCCCATGCCGCCCGAGACTTCATGGGGGTACAGGTCATAGACCCGCCGGGGGTCGCGAATGTGCACCTTGGCGAGCATGTCCAGGGCGCGTTCGCGGGCCTCGCGATGGGGCACTTTGTGATGGGCCAGATAGGCCTCGGCGATTTGTTCGCCGACCCGCACCACCGGGTTCAGCGAGTACTTGGGGTCTTGCATGATCATTGACATGCGCGCACCGCGAATCGCCTGGATCTGCTTTTCGCTGGCGGCCAACAGGTCGATATCGGCGAAGCGCAACGTCTTGGCGGTGACCCGCGCCGTCGGTGGATGCAGACGCAAAAGGCTGCGGCCGACGGTGGATTTGCCCGAGCCGGATTCGCCGACGATGGCGAGTTTCTCCCGGCCCAGGGTGAACGACACGTCACGCACGGCCAGGGAGGTTTTGCCGGCGTTGCGAAACTCCACGCACAAATCCTGTACCGCAAGTTTTATCTCAGTCATGGGCTGTTCCTCAGGATTGGCTGCGGGGGTCGAGGACGTCACGCAAGCCGTCGCCCAACAGGTTGAAGGCCAGGCTGACCAGCATGATCGCCGCACCGGGCGCCGCCACCAGCCACCAGCTTTCGAGCATGTAGCGCCGCCCGGTGGAAATCATCGCGCCCCACTCCGGCAACGGTGCCTGGGCGCCGAGGCCGAGAAAACCCAGGGCGGCGGCGGTGAGGATGATGCTCGCCATGTTCATGGTCAGGCGGATGATCACCGACGACAGGCACATCGGGATGATGTGGCGCAGGATGATGCGAGTGCTCGACGCGCCTTGAAGCTGCACCGCCACGACGAAGTCAGCGTTGCGCAGCGGCAGGGTTTCGGCGCGGGCGAGCCGGGCAATCGGCGGCCATGCGGTGAGTGCGATGGCGATCACCGCGTGCTCCAGACCCGGGCCGAGGGCGGCGATGAACGCCAACGCCAGGACCAGGCTGGGGAACGAGATGAAGATGTCGGTGATGCGCATGAACAGGCTGTCGACCCAACCGCCGAAGTAGCCGGACACTGTGCCGACCAACAGGCCGATGGGGCCGACGATCACCGTCACCAGCAAGACGATGTACAACGTGATGCGCGAGCCATACACCAGCCGGGCGAAGACATCGCGACCGTATTCGTCAGTGCCGAACCAGTGCGCGCTGCTCGGTGCCTGCAACGCGCCGGCAAGGTTCTGCAACAGCGGATCGTGGCCGGCGATCCAGGGCGCGAAAGCCGCGACCAGCATCAGGGTCGAGACCACGACCAGGCCAGCGAAGGTCATCGGGTTGCGCAGCAGGAAACGCAGCAGGCGCAGGGTGCTGGCGGCCATCGCTGCGGTACTGGAAGCGGGCAGCGCGGCGGCGCCGGGTGCGCTGGAAGCCAGGGGCAGGTTCATTAGCGAGTCCTCGGGTCGAAGATCTTGTACAGCGCGTCGCTGATCAGGTTCAGCGTCACGAAGATGAGGCCGATCAGCAGCACGCAAGCCATCACCGCGTTCATGTCACCGAGCAGCAAACTGCTGGTCAGGTACTGGCCGAAGCCCGGCCAGGCAAACACGGTTTCGATCAACACCGCGCCCTCCAGCAGACCGCCGTAGGCCAGCGCGACGATGGTCAACAGCTGCACGCGGATGTTGCCGAAGGCGTGACCCCAGACAATGCGCCGCTGGGACAAACCCTTGACCCGGGCGGTGATGATGTACTCCTGGGACAGTTGCTCGAGCATGAAGCTGCGGGTCATGCGGCTGATGTAGGCCACCGAGTTGAAACTGAGGATCACCGCTGGCAGCAGGATGTGCCGTAACGCACTGCGAAAGGCCTCCCAGTCGCCGGACCAGGCGGTGTCGATCAACAACAGCCCGGTGTGTTTCGGGATCAGCCCGTCATAGGCCAGGCCAATGCGCCCGACGCCACCGGCCCAACCCAACCAGGCGTAGAACACCAGGAAGGCCATCATGCCGATCCAGAAAATCGGCGTGGAATAACCGAACAGCGTGATCAGTCGCGCGATATGGTCCCCGGTGCGGCCTTGGTGGGTCGCGGCGTAGACACCCAGCGGCAGGCCCGCCAGCACACCGAACAGAATCGCCAGGGTGGCCAGTTCCAAGGTGGCCGGGAAGACTCGGGCAATGTCGGTGATGACCGGGTTGCCGGTCAGCAAGGCCATGCCGAAGTCACCGTGCAGCAGGTCGCCTAAATAGATCGCGAACTGGGTCCACAACGGTTTATCCAGGCCCAGCTCCTGGTACACCTGGGCATAGGCCGAGGCGTCGGCGTCCGGGCCGACGATGGCCAGCACCGGGTCCAGCGGCATCACTCGCCCGATGAAAAAGGTCAGCAGCAGCAACCCCAGCAGCGTCACCGCCACCGAGCCGCCGCGCCGGGTCGCCGAAGCGGCCCGGGTGCTCCAGATTGAAAAGGATGCAGTCGACATGTTCATTCCTGCCTTGGCCCTGTGGCCGTCGATTTCAGCGCTGCTTGTAAACGTCCCGAAGACGTGTGGTGGCGGCGGTGTGGCCAATGTAGTTGCGCACATCCGCATGGATCACCACTTCGTCCACCATCTGTGAGACCGGCATGATTGCCCCGGCCTGTTGGTCGTAGAGGGTCTGGATCTGCGCGTAGATTTCACGTTGGCGCTCGGGGTCACGCTCGCGCTCGGCCTGCTCGATCAGTTGATTGAGCTGCGGATTGAAGAACGAGGTGCGCCAGCCCTGAAAGTTGCTCAGCTTGGCTTCGGTGCGGTTGTCCGGGTTGTAGACCAGGGCACGCAGGCTCGAATGCGGATGACGCTCCGCCCCGCCACCGCCACGACCGACGAGGATGTCGAACTGGCGATCGCGCATCGCCCCATAGATCTGGTTGCCGGTGCCGGTGATGATCGTCGCCTGGATACCGGCCTGGGCCAGTGTCGCTTGCAGGCTGGTGGCGATGTTGATAAACGGCGGATCGGTCAGCGAGCGAATGCTCACCTTGAAGCCTTCGGCATGCCCCGCCGCTGCCAGCAG
Source organism: Pseudomonas sp. FP2300 (assembly GCF_030687595.1). Lineage (NCBI taxonomy): Bacteria > Pseudomonadati > Pseudomonadota > Gammaproteobacteria > Pseudomonadales > Pseudomonadaceae > Pseudomonas > Pseudomonas sp. FP2300. The sequence continues at coordinate 1,144,522 of NZ_CP117440.1, read as the reverse complement.
GCGCTTGGCCTCGGCCACGTCCAGGCGATAACCCGGATCGTCCAGACGCGCCGGCAACCCCAGTTGCAACGGTCGCTGATTGATCACGCCGTAGTGCGGCATCACCACGTCATTGATGCCTTGGTAATCGATCAGCAGGCGGATGGCCTGGCGCACGCGGATGTCCTGGAACACCGGCTGCTGCATGCTCATCGCCACGTAGTACAACGTGCCGCGGGCGATGCTCTGGATGCGCACTTCATCGACCTTGCCCAACGCCTTGATGTCGGTGGCGGCCATGCCCCGAGCGACGTCCAGGTCACCGCGCTCGACCATCAGGCGCAGGGCCTGGGACTCGGTCATGTTGCGCATGATCACCCGACGCAATTTCGCAGGACCACGCCAATAGTCCTCATTGCGACTCATCAGGATCACATCGTTGGCGCGCCAGATGTCGAGCTTGAACGCGCCGGAGCCAGCCGTGTGGGTCGCCAGCCACGCCGCGCCTTGGTCGTCGCCGACCTGATGTTGCAAGGCGACACTGCGATCGATGATGAAGGCACTGGGCGAGGTCGCCAGGGTGTTGAGCACCAGCATCGGGTCGGTGCTGCGCGGCAACTCCATGACAAAGGTGTGCGGCCCTTCGGCGCGCATCAGTTTGACGACGTTGTCGGCGGTGAAACCGTAGGCTTTCCAGGTGGAAGCCAGGGCGCGGTTGAGGGTGACTACGCGCTGCAATGACCAGGCGACGTCTTGGGCGGTGAGCGGTGCGCCGGAGTGGAACCGCACGTCATTGCGCAATTGGAAGGTCAGGCGCATGCGGTCGGGGCTGATCTCCCAGGTTTTCGCCAGGGCGGGAATCAGCGTGTCCGGCTGCGCCGCGTCCTGCTCCAGGAGCATGTCATAGACATTGGCGTTGACCTCGGCGACCTCCAGCCCCGTCGCCGCGGCAGGGTCCAGGGACAGCAGGTTGATCATGCTCATGCCCACCACCAATTGGTCGGGGGGCGTTTCGCCTTGGGCCAGGCTGACGGGCACCTGCACGGCGCACAGGGCCACGGTGACACACAGCAGCCTGGTCAGGCGCTTGGGCCAGAGTTTCATGGTTCAGTCCTTTCTTATATTTATAAAGACTTTGTCGCCCGGGCAGCCATCAGCCTCAGGCGTGGAACAGGATCAATGTCGCGACAGGGTGTTGGCTTCGATATACGCGAAGTTGATGTCCTCGCCCAACCCGGGCCGATCGGACAGGTGCACAAAACCGTCGGCGTCCATGGGGTCGACGATGCTGTTGAGGTGCGCCGGGACTTCTTCGTAGTCGAGGAACGGGTGCAGCAGGCCACGCTCGTACCAACGACAGTTGCTGATGGCGCCAACTACCGCCAGGTTCGCCGCGCCATTGCCGTGGACTTCGCAATCCATGCCGAACGACTCTGCCAGGTGCGCCACCTTCAGGCACGGCCCGATCCCCCCGACCCCGGCCACGCCGGCGCGCAGGATGTCACAGGACTTCTGGGTCACCCAACTGGCGCGGCTGTGGAACTTGCCGGCGATACTTTCCGGGCCCAGCACCGGGATGTCCAGGTTGGCCGCCAACCACGCATAGGACTCTGCCGAGTCCTCCATCATCGGTTCTTCAAACCAGGCGAAATTCAGTTCCTGTAGCGCCTTGCCGATGGTCAGCGCATCCATGCGGCTGTACCAGTGGTAGCCGTCGAGCATCAACGCGATGCTGGGACCGACCGCCTCACGCACGGCGGCGCAGGCCTGGATGTCCATTTGTGGATTCGGCGCGAAGGAAATCGGCGGCATCCAGGTGTGCAACTTGATGGCCTTGTAGCCGCGCTGGACCAGTTTCTCGGCGAACTGGCCGTACTCGTCCGGCGTCGACAACCCACCCGGCAAATCGTCGCCGCACATCGTCGAGCCGTATGCCGGGACCTTGTCGCGATAGCCGCCAATCAACTTGTGCACCGGCAACTTGAGCTTACGCCCGGCCAAGTCCCACAACGCCTGCTCCACCAGCGCCAGCGCCCGGTCGGTGAACTGCCCGGCACTGCCGCGCTGCCAGTGCGCCAGGTCTTGCCAGATGCTTTCGCGGTCCATCGGGTCGCGACCGACCAGCACTTTGCGCACGAAGGATTCGATGATGTGCGGACGAATCAACTCCGGCGGACCAAAGGCATAACCCTCGGAGCCATCGTCACAACCGATTCGCAGCAAGGCCATCTTGATCATGACCTCATCGCCCGGATGGGCGTGACCGGCGCTGTCCTGGGCGCGGCGCGAAGGGGTGGAAAAGACTTCGACGTGAACGCCTGTGATTCTCATAGAGGGAGCACCCTGTTGTTATTGTTTATTTGTATGTCGTCATACAACGTTGCGGATTATTCTGACGTTTCACGTAGGCTGTCAACACACAAACTCAATAAAAATTACGGGCAGCAGCGATTCCTCACGCAAATGAGGTTATTTTTCTTGAAGCGAATCTAGAATGTCGTCATACCACAAAGCAAAAATGATACGACTCTTCGCGGGAGGGCCGCGACGACTGGAAGACGGGAAACCTGTGGGAGCGAGCCGGCTCGCGATAGCGGTCTGTCTGGGTCGGTGATGTTGGATGTGCAGCCGTCATCGCGAGCAAGCTCGCTCCCACAGAGGGCGGCAGCGGGCACTGGATCTGTGAATCGTTCGTCGGGTGATTTTTCCCCTAGACTTGTTGCTGTTTGCTGTACGCCGGGCTTCGAAGAGGCCCGTACGATAAATACAAATGCAAAGGGAATTTCGCAATGCTCAAACCTGTGTGGAAAGCACTCGCCTGCACTCTGACTTTCGGGGCGTGGGGCACGCTCATGGCCGCTGAGCCGATCGTCATCAAATTCTCCCACGTGGTGGCCGAACAAACGCCCAAGGGCCAGGGTGCGTTGATGTTCAAGAAGCTGGTGGACGAACGACTGCCGGGCAAGGTGAAGGTCGAGGTGTATCCCAACTCCACGCTGTATGGCGATGACAAGGAGTTGGAAGCCTTGCTCCTTGGAGAGGTGCAGATCATTGCGCGGTCGCTGGCCAAGTTCGATCAGTACACCAAGACCGTGCAATTGTTCGACTTGCCGTTCCTGTTTGACGACATCAACGCTGTGGACCGTTTTCAACAGAGCTCCGAAGGCCAGAAGTTGCTCAAGTCCATGGAAAGCAAGAACATTACCGGCCTGGCCTATTGGCATAACGGCATGAAGCAGCTATCGGCCAACAAGCCCCTGCGCCAGCCCGAGGATGCCCGCGGCCTGACGTTCCGGATACAGACCTCCGCGGTGCTGGAGGAGCAGTTCAAAGCGGTGGAAGCCAACGCCAAACCGATGATTTTCTCGGTGGTGTACCAGGGTTTGCGCACCGGTTTGGTCAACGGCACGGAAAACACCTATTCGAACTTCTACAACCAGAAGCTCAATGAAGTGCAGAAATACGTCACCGAGTCCAACCACGGCGTCCTCGATTACATGCTGATCACCACGTCGGACTTCTGGAACGGCCTGCCGCCGGATATCCGCAGCGAACTGGACAAGATCGTGGTCGAATCCACCGCCCATGCCAACAAGGAAGCGGAACGATTCAACCAGCAGGACAAGCAGCATGTGCTAGACGCCAAGACCACCGAGATCATTACCCTCACGCCGCAAGAGCGCAACGCATGGCGCGCCAAGATGAAACCGGTGTGGGCCAAGTTCGAAAATCAGATCGGGCCGGATTTGATCAAGGCGGCCGAGGCTTCCAACAAGGCCCAGTGATGCAACAAGGCCCAGTACGGTCCCGTGGCGAGGGAGCTTGCTCCCGCTGGGCTGCGCAGCAGCCCCAACGCCTTACTTGACACACCGCGACCTCAGGTTTTGGGGGCGCTTCGCACCCCAGCGGGAGCAAGCTCCCTCGCCACAAAAGTAGGGTTGCCACGATGCCTCCCCATCCCAGCAACCCGGCACATTGCGCTATGATCCCCGCCTCGCCCTGAACAGAGCTTTTTCCCGCGAATGCTGCCGTCCACTCCCGACACCCTCCCTCTGCCCCCCGTCCTGGTCGGCCCGCTGTTACGGCGGCTGGAGCCTGCGCGCCTGGTGATGTGGCTGGTGGGGACGCAAGCGTTGGCGTTGACGCTACGCATTGACGGTGTCGGCGACCTGGCACTGGATGCGTCGCGCTGCACCGTAGTGCCGGTGGGGCAGCGGGCGTTTGTGCACTTGATCGATGTGATGCTCGACGCGCCTCTGCCCCAGGACGTGACGATTGACTACGACCTGCTGGTGGACGGCGCCCCCATCGCCGAGTGGGCACCACATCTGTTGTATGACGGCGCACAATGCCCGAACTTCATGTTGCACTCGCGCATCGAGCAATTGGTCCACGGTTCCTGCCGCAAACCCCACCACCCGGCCAACGACGGCCTGCTTTGCGTCGACCGGCTGTTGGCGCAAGCCCCGGCACAACGCCCGGCCCTGCTGATGATGAGCGGCGATCAAGTCTATGCCGACGACGTCGCCGGGCCCATGCTGCGGGCGATCCATGGGCTGATCGAGCGCTTGGGGCTGTTCGAGGAATGCCTTGAGGGTGCCGTGGTGCAAGACAGCGCCAAGCTCTATCGACACCCGGCCAGTTATTACCATCGCGCCGACCTGTTACCGGCACTGGAAAGCAACGAAACCCTGCGCGAGCGATTTTTCGGTGGGGCACGCAAGCCGATTTTCACCAGCAGCAGCGCCGACAATCATCTGGTGACCTTCGCCGAGGTCATGGCGATGTACCTGCTGGTGTGGTCGCCGGTGCCCTGGACGCTGATCGCTGTGCAGCCGCCCGAGCTGACCGTCGAGCGGCGCCAGCGCTACGACCTGGAACAGCAACGCATCGATGCGTTCAAGACCGGGCTGGGCGGCGTGGCGCGAGTGTTTGCACACTTGTCGTGCCTGATGATTTTCGATGACCATGACATTACCGATGACTGGAACCTGTCCGCACAGTGGGAGGAAACGGCCTACGGTCATCCGTTCTCCAAGCGCATCATCGGCAACGCCTTGATCGCCTACATGCTCTGCCAGGGCTGGGGTAACAACCCGGACGCCTTTGCGGACGTGCTCGCGCAAACCCTGGCCCTGAGCGACACCGCCCGGGACCGCTACCTCGACAGCGAACCCCAGGACAAACTGATCGACACCCTGCTGGGGTTCCAGCGCTGGCATTACGTGTTGCCAAGCACCCCGGCCCTGGTGGTGCTCGACACTCGTACCCGCCGCTGGCGCAGCGAGAACAACCTCAAGCAGCCTTCCGGCCTGTTGGATTGGGAGGCCTTGAGCGAGTTGCAGCAGGAGTTGTTGGACCATCCGTCAGCGATCATCGTCTCACCGGCACCGATCTTCGGCGTGAAGCTGATCGAAACCGTGCAGCGGGCGTTCAGTTGGTGCGGTTATCCGCTGTTGGTGGATGCGGAAAACTGGATGGCCCATCGGGGCGCGGCCCAGGTGATCCTGAACATCTTCCGCCATTCGCGTACCCCCGGTAATTACGTGGTGCTGTCAGGGGACGTGCATTATTCCTTTGTCTACGAAGTGTTGATCCCACACCGCAAGGGCGGTCCGCGTATCTGGCAGATCACCAGCAGCGGCATCAAGAATGAATTCCCGCCCGTGCTGCTGGAATGGTTCGATCGCCTGAACCGCTGGCTCTACTCGCCGCGTTCGCCCCTGAACTGGTTCACCAAGCGCCGGAGCATGCGCATCGTCCCCCACACCCCGGAACACGCCGAAGCGGGCGAACGCTTGTGGAACAGCGCCGGTATTGGCCAAGTGTTTTTCAATGACCAGGGCCAGCCCGCGCAAATCTACCAGCACAATGCCAACGGCCAGCCACCGACGCGAATGTTGCCACCGAAACCACCGCAACCCTGAAGAACACTCGGACAACTGTGGGAGCGAGCCTGCTCGCGATGACGGCGGCACAGTCGACATCATCAGTAACTGACCCACCGCCATCGCGAGCAGGCTCGCTCCCACAGGGGATTGGGGGAGTGTCCAAAACTCAGAACGCCAATTGCAGGGACTGCTGGCCTTCCAGGCTCAGGAGGAACTGTTTGGCCGCCAGGCCGCCAGCAAAGCCGGTGAGGCTGCCGGAGCTGCCGATGACCCGGTGGCAAGGGGCGATGATCGAGATGGGGTTGCGGCCATTGGCGGCGCCGACGGCCCGAACCGCCGTCGGTTGGCCGATCTGGATGGCGATGTCGCGGTAGCTGCGGGTTTCTCCGAAGGGGATGGACAACAGGGCCTGCCAGACCCGGATCTGGAAATCAGTGCCCACGAAGTCCAGCTCCAGCTCGAAACGACGGCGCTGGCCGGCGAAGTATTCGAGCAACTGACGCTCGGTTTCCTTGAGGACCGGATGCTGAATGTCCTCCTCCAACGGCCCGAGGCGCACCCGATTGAGCCGCTCGTTTTCCCACAGGATGGCCGCCAGTCTTGTCTCCCGGGCGACGAGGATCAGTTGGCCGACGGGGGATGGGATGGTTTTGTACAGAGGCAACATCGGGGGATCCTTATCAAAGCCTTTGTGGCGAGGGAGCTTGCTCCCGCTGGGTTGCGAAGCGACCCTAAACTTGGCACCGCGGTGTGTCAGATTATCAGTTGGGGCTGCTTCGCAGCCCAGCGGGAGCAAGCTCCCTCGCCACAGGGTTCTCACCGGCCCCGTCAGCTCAACAACCCCAACGCCTTCGCCCGCGCCACCGCTTGGGTGCGGCGCTCCACGCCGAGCTTGCTGTTGATGTGGCTGGCGTGGGTCTTGACCGTGTGCAGCGAGATGAACAATTGCTCGCTGATCTCCTGGTTCGAACAGCCTTGGGCAATCAGTTGCAACACCGCCCGCTCGCGACTGCTGAGGGTTTCCACGGGCGCCGTCGGGTCGGCAGGCTGGGCCGCCGTCGAGGGCAGGCGTTCAAGCAGATGATCGCGCAAGGAACTGGGTAGTGCGTGCAGCAGTTGTTCGCGCAACCATTCACGGTGCTCGCCGAACAACCATTCGAAAGGCTGCAACACGCCGCCGCTGGCGGCTTCGAAAGCCTGGGCCAGGGTCCGTCGGGCTTCGGGTTCGCGCCCGATACTCAGCAGCAAGGCGACTTTCTGGTTGAGGGCCATCACGCTGAGCATCTGCCGGCCGGTTTGTTGACCGTGTTCGAGCAAGGCATCGAGCCGTCCTTGGGCGAGCATCGGTTGACCCCGGATGGACTCCAGCACCGCCTGCTGCAGTTCCACATGCAAGGGCAGTTGCGGGTGGAATTCCGGTGGCGCGGCAGCCCGCTCGCCCGTGTAGGTCTGGCCCAGACGGGCCAGCCAGGCGTCCGCCAGGTCGGTGCGCCCCTGGGCCAGCCAGAGTTCGCACTTGACCAGGGTGATCATCGCCAGATAGTAGATCGGCGGAACGTCCCAGATGTGCATCAGGCGCTCGGCCTCAGCCAGTTCGGCGAAGGCACGCGCGAACTCGCCACGGTAGCCCTCGATGCGCGCAATCACGCAATGACCGATCAGCACGCTGATGTCGCGGCAGGCGCGGGCTTCGGTGAGGCCCGCCTGCAACCGCGCAAGGCCGGCCTGGGGTTGCATGCGCAAGGTCAGCAGGAAACCTTCGTACATGATCAACCGCGCCCGCACCGCATAGAGCCGCTGGGGCGACAGCGCGTGCAAACGTTGCAGGCCCTGGTGCACTTCATCCAGCGCCCGCAGGATCTCTCCCCGCGCTTGCAAGACCCGGGCACGATCGTAATGGGCCAGGGCCTCGAACAGTGGGTTGCCGACCCGCTGCGCCAGCTCCAGGGAGTCACGGTTCAGGTTCCGCGCACGCCACAGGTCGCCGTCGGCAATCGCCAGGTTCGACAGCGTGGACAGGCACATCAGGCGCTGGCCGTAGCGTTTATGGGGCAGGCTCTCCAGGGCTTCGCTGCAATAACGCACGGTGGCCTCGCGATCCCCGCGGCCACGGGCGACGATCCCACTCAGGGCCAGCCATTGGGCGAGCATGGATTTTTGCGCGGTGGCCGAGGGGGCCGGCAGGAAACGACTCAAGTGCGCCGCCAGCTCTTCGGCCGCGTCCAGTTGGCAGGCCAGGCCCAACGCCCAGCTATAGAGCACGATCAGCCGCGGGGTGCTGATGAGCAGGCTGTCGGGCAAGTCCATTTTCCAGCGCAGCAACATGCCGACGTTCTGTTCGGCCAGCAGTTGCTCCTCCGAGAGGTTCTGCACCAGGTTCGCCGCCACGTCCAGGTGCCCGGCCCGCAGGGCCTGTTCCACGGCTTCGTCGATCAGGCCCTGGGCGTTGAACCAGCGACAGGCCCGCAGATGCAGGGTCGCGGCCGGCACCATGGCCGGCGCACTGGGACGACTGCGCAGCAGGTCGGAAAACAGGTGGTGGTAACGGTACCAATGACCGTGCTCGTCCAGCGGCACCAGGAACACCTGGTGGGCCGCCAGGTAACGCAGGATTTCGGCGCTGTCATGGGCCTCGCGCACCGCGTCGCACAGTTCGCTGCAAAAGCGTTCCTGGGGGGCCGTGTCGTAGAGAAACGCCTGGACCTCGGTGGGCAGGCAGTCGATAACCTCTTCGAGCAGGTAATCGCGAATCAGCCCTTCACCACCGTGCAGGGCCTGGGGCAGCAAACCTTCTGTCCCGGCTTCGGAAGCGGCGAGCAGCCAGAAACGCAGCCCGGCCACCCAACCTTCGCTACGCTGGATGAGGTTTTCCAGCGCCTCACCGCGCAACGAACTGCTGTGATGCTGGAGCAGGGTCAGGGCTTCTTCATGGGTCAGGCGCAGGTCCTGCTCGTTGAGTTCGAGCAGTTGCCGGGACAGGCGCAAACGCGCCAAATGCCAGTCCGGGCGCTGACGGCTGGTGACGAGCACCAGCAGACCGTCGGGCAGGTGATTGAGGAAAAACTGTAGGCAGCGATCCAGCACCTGGCTTTGCGCCAGGTGGTAGTCGTCGAGGACCAACAGCAAGGGTTCGCGGGGCGATAAATGCGTGGACAATTCGTCCAGCAGGCCGTCGAGCCATTCTTCGAAGGCGAACGGTTGATGGCGCTGGCGCATTTTCAGCAGCCCCAATGCCCGACCGCCCAGTTGCGGGAAAAACGCCTGGAGCCCTTCGAGTAGCCGTTCCAGGAAACGCCCGGGGTCGTTGTCCCGGGCGCTGAGCCCCAGCCAGAGGCTCTGCCAATGGGCCGGCAGACCCTGGCAGAACTCCACCGCCAGGGAGCTTTTACCGAACCCCGCCGGGGCACTGACCAACAGTAACCGCCCGCCGAGCCCTGCGCTCAAACGCTCGCACAACCGCGGCCGCACAACGTGACCGTCGGGCAAGGGCGGGCGGTAGAAGCGCCCGTCCTGTACCGCGATGGCTGCGCGGGCAGAATCCGGAAGTGAAGACAAATCAGTCATGGCCGGCTCTTGTTGAAATGCGGGTGGCGGCGTTGCAGATGTCCGCAGACTAGCGGTAAACGAGGACGTATTGAAGGGAGTGCTACAAATGGCTACAAAAAGACTACAAGCCGATTGACTTGAAAAATTCAGGCAGCCACCGCTCTTGTGGCGAGGGAGCTTGCTCCCGCTGGGTGGCGAAGCCGCCACAAAAAAGCGATGAGCGCTTCGCACTCAAGCGGGAGCAAGCTCCCTCGCCACAGGTTTTGTGTTGACTGATCGAGCAAAAAAACGCCCCGAACCAGTCGGGGCGTTGTTTCGAGGATGCGGCCTCGGGTGCAGCGGTTTAGCGGATGCCGTCCTGGCGCAATGCGTTCGGAGTGAAGTCGGCAGTGGTAGCGGTGAAGCCGAAGTCGTAGGCCGATTTCTCTTCGTTCTTCATGCCCAGTGCCAGGTAGCGGCCGGACTGCAGGTCGTAGAGGGTTTCCAGGGCGTACCACGGCACTTGCTTGTCGTAGTAGTTCTCGGCATGGGCCTCGGCCACGCGCCACAGTTGGCCACGGCCGTCGTAGTGGTCGATCACCGCGGCTTGCCAGGTGTCTTCGTCGATGTAGAAGTCACGCTTGGCATAGATGTGGCGCTGGCCTTCCTTCAGGGTCGCGGTCACATGCCAGACACGACGCAGCTCGTAGCGGGTCAGGTCCTGGTTGATGTGGCCGGCCTTGATGATGTCGGCGTACTTGAGTTGTGGCGAATCGATCCTGTAGCTGTTGGCAGCGATGTATAGCTCTTTCTTGCCTTCCAGCTTCCAGTCGTAGCGGTCCGGCGCACCGTTGTACATGTCCAGGTTGTCGGAGGTACGCAGGCCGTCGGCCGCCGTGCCCGGGCCGTCATAGGACACTTGCGGGGCACGGCGCACACGGCGCTGGCCAGCGTTGTAGACCCACGCCGAACGCGGCTCCTTCACTTGGTCGAGGGTTTCGTGCACCAGCAACACACCACCGGCCAGGCGTGCCGGCGCGGTCACTTGTTGCTTGAAGTAGAACAGGATGTTGCCAGGGTTGGCCGGATCGAAATCCTTCATTTTGTCGCGGAACACGAATTGGTCGCGGAAGTACACCAGGCTGTACGAACCGTTGGGCTGCGGGGTGGCCTGGGTGACCAGGCGTGTCACGCTGCCGCCACGATAGCGGGTGATGTGGTTCCAGATGACTTCCACGCCACTCTGGGGAATCGGGAACGGCACGGCCGTCTCGAAGTTTTCCAGGCCGTTGCCGCCGGACACCAGCTTGGTGTTGACCGCGTTTTTCTTGATGGAGGCGAACACCTCGTCCGGCACGGTGGCGCCACGATGGGTCGGGTAGACCGGCATCTTGAAGGTTTCCGGGTAGCGCTTGAACATCGCGTACTGGCCCGGAGCGAGTTTGTCCTTGTACTGCTCGACGTTCTGCGCGGTGATGGTGAACAGCGGTTTTTCAGTCGGGAATGGGTCGGCAAGGAAACCCTTGCTGTCCACGGCACCGGCGTTCTTGGCCATGGGTTTCCAGGCCGAGATCGAGCCGTCGGCATTGCCGGCCATCTCGGCGCCCATCGGCGTCAGGCTCTTGCCCAGTTTGTCGGCCTCGGCGGCGGGTACTGCCGCCATGACGCTGGCGGCCAGCAGGGATAGCCCCAGAACACCGACCTGCAACAGATTCTTTGTTATTTTCATAGTGTGTCGTCCTGAAATACGGTGCTTAGAAGGTCACGCCGACGCTGAGCGCCAGGAAGTCACGATCGTCCACGGTGCTGAAATCGCCACCAAAGAAGTTGGTGTAGGCCAGGCTGGCGTTGTAGGTGTTCTGGTACTCGGCATCCAGCCCGAGGCTGACGGCTTTGCGGCCTTCTTCGAAGTTGCCGCCAGGGCCCGGCGAGTAGCCTTTGACGTCATGGGACCAGGCCACGTTGGGCTTGAGGTTCACACCGGCGAAGACGTCCGGGTATTCCCAGATGGCGCGCGCACGGTAGCCCCAGGACGTGGAGGTGGTGAAGCCGTCGTTGTTGCAGTTGCTGTTCACGCCGTTGATGGTCTGGCCGCCACCCGACGCAGTAGAGGTATTGAGCGAGGTACAGAAATCGTTGGGCAGTGCGCCCGGCCCGAACACTGGATCGCGACCGTAGCGGGCGTCGGATTTGCTTTCCAGGCCACCGACATGGGTCACCCCGATTTCACCCACGAGGGTCAGGCGGCTGGCACCCATGACCTGGTCCAGGAAGTGAGTGAATGTGGTCTGGAACTGAGTGATCTCTTTACGACGATAGCCATGCAGGTCTTGGCCCGGCGTGCCCTGGAGCACCGATGCGTCGCCAAATCCGGGAAGCGGCGTCACACCGGCGAAGAGAATGTCGGTGGTGCTCAGTTGCACCGGCGCATTCGGGCGATAGCTGATCTCACCGCTCCACGCCGTGCCGGTAGGCAGTGTCGTAGAGAAACTCAGGCCATAGAGACGGATATCTTCCGGGTACTCGACGAAGTAGTTGGAGTTACCTGCCACGATCAGAGGACGCAATGCCGCGATTGGCCCTGCGGTATAGAACTGCTGCGCGGCCCCCTGGGCACTGAAAATCGGCGCACGGCTGTGGTAGTTCATGAAGTAGGCACCGAACTCGGTGTCCAGCGGTTCGAACATGTACTTCAACGATGCGCCCCACTGGCCGCTGTCGCGGGCATCGCGGTCCGGGCCACGACGTACCAGCACGCCTTCCTCGTTGATATCGACACCTTGGCCTTCCAGTATCGGAAGAATAACGCCCGGCAGGGGAATGGTTGAACGCTTGTTCAGCACCCGCAGGTTATCGGTACACCCATCGGCAATCACATCCGGCTGGGAGAAGAACGTACCGCAGTTATCCACCACGGTCTGGTCCCATTCAATCTGGTAGAACGCCTCGGCCGACAGGTTGTCGGTCAGGCTCTGGGAGACGTAGAACATGTTGACCGGGATCAGGCCTTCCTTGATCTCGGCACCAGGGCGACGGAACGCGGACACGTCGACCGGGTTGATGGAGTTGATGCCGCCCTGGATGAAGGTACTTTCACCCCAGCTGACCACTTGCTTGCCCAGGCGGACCGAACCCGGCTGATCGGCAATGGCGTAGTTGTGGTAGACGAATGCGTCGAGGATCTGCCCGCCGGAGGACTTGGCGCCTTCCTTGCGGTTGCTGTCGCTGATGTCCTTGTACAGGCGGTGTTCGTCCTTGAGTTCGAAGTCGTACCAGTACTTGCCGCGCACGAACACGCCGGTATCGCCGTATTTCAGCTCCAGGTCATGGATGCCCTTGAAGATCTTCGAGAAGGTTTCCCCTCGCTTGAAGTTCAAGTGACCGTCGTCGGAGGTCTGCGACAGGCCCTTGCCACCATTGTTGACACCGATCAGGTCCTTGTTGGCGTTGGCCGTGGACCAGCTCGCGCCGACCGACAGGGACGAGTCGAACTGGCCCTCGATTTCACCGATGTTGAAACTGACGCCGAATGCTGGCCCGGCGAGCGAAGAGGCGAGACTGACCGCCAGAGGCAGTTTTGCCCGGCGCCAGAACGTGGTTGCTGAGGTCATCGACGCTACTCCATGTGCATTATTGTTATGGCAGTGGACATTTCAAGAACACCTCGATGGCTGGGAGCGGCAGCGTCCCGACATCCATCAAGGTCGCATCGCCCTTTCGTGCGTGCGCCCCGTTCTTGAGAATCCGTGAGCGGACTATAGCCAGCAGGTAGTACGGCTTGATCCCTCTAAAGTGTGATTTGCAGCCCTCGACCACTCTGGAACAGTCCTTTCGCCAGGCCGACAGATGCCGGCACGGCAAGGATGGCTGAAATTTTCGGTTTGACAAGGCAAGCGCTTGCTTGGTGGGGCTGCCGTGCCCTTTCGGGCACGGCAAAAAGGCCTAAAGCGTGGACAGGAAGGTGCTGTTGTTGCTCTGCCATTCGGTGATGTCGACGCGGATGCGCTTCTTGTCGAGCTTGCCGACGCTGGTCTTGGGAATTTCAGTAACAAGGGCGATCTGGCTCGGGATCGCCCACTTGCTCAGGTGCCCCAGCTCGACGAACGGCTTGAGGTGTTCCTTGAGCTCACGAGCCCCGATCTCATGCCCTTCGCGAATCACCAGCAAGGCAAACGGCCGCTCGCCCCACTGCGGATCGGGGATGCCGACCACTGCTACTTCGCGTACCGCCACGTGACGGCTGATGAGGTCCTCCAGGTCCAGGGAGGAGATCCATTCGCCACCGGTCTTGATCACGTCCTTGATGCGGTCACGGATGTCGATGAAGCCCATGTTGTCCAGGGTGGCGACGTCACCGGTGTGCAGCCAGCCGCCGGCCCAGAGCTCGGCGCCCTTCTGCGGCTCGTTGAAGTAACCCTCGGTGAGCCACGGCGCGCGCAGCACCAGTTCGCCCTGGGTCTCGCCGTCGGCCGGCAGGAAGCGGCCCTCGCTGTCGACGATCGCCGCTTCCACCAACGGCCCCGGCACGCCGGCCTTGATCCGGTAGGTGGTGCGTTCGTCCTCGCTGCCGGCCATCAACTCGTCGTTGAGGTGGGCGCAGGACACCAGCGGGCCGGTTTCCGACATGCCATAGGCGGCGGTGAGCTGGATGCCCCGGGCCTTGGCCGCTTCGTACAGGCTGCGGTTCAGCGCGCTGCCACCGATGACGATTTTCCAGCCGCCGAAATCGGTGTCCTGGGCGCCCTTGGCATTGAGGACCATCTGCAGGATGGTCGGCACGCAATGGGAAAAGGTGACCTTTTCCTTGCGCCACAGCTGGACCAGGAATTCGGGGTCGTAGCGACCCGGGTAGACCTGCTTGAGCCCGAGCATGGTCGCCACGTACGGCAGACCCCAGGCATGGACATGGAACATCGGCGTAATGGGCATGTACACGTCGTTGGTGCCCAGCAGCCGCACGCTGTCGATGGAGCCCATGATGGTCGCCACGCCCATGGTGTGCAGCACCAGTTGCCGATGGGTGAAATACACGCCCTTGGGGTTGCCCGTGGTGCCGGTGGTGTAGAACGTGGTGGCGACGGAGTTTTCGTCGAAATCCTGGAAGTCGTAGGTGGGGGCGGCGGCGGCCAGCAGTTGCTCGTATTCACCCACCAGGTTCGGCAGGTCAGCGGTTTTTTCCGGCAGGTCGGTCAGCAGCAGGGTCTTGTCCACCGTGGTCAGGTGCCCGGCAATCGCCTGGTACAAGCCGACGAACTCGCTGTTGACCAGCACGAAGCGGTCCTCGGCGTGGTTCATGGTGTAGACGATCTGCTCCGGTGACAGGCGCACATTGATGGTGTGGATCACCGCGCCGATCATCGGGATCGCGAACATGCACTCCAGGTAGCGATGGCTGTCCCAGTCCATCACCGCCACGGTATCACCGGCCTTGACCCCGGCTTCGGTCAGCACATTGGCCAACCGCGCGACCCGCTCTATCAACGTCGGATAGCTGTAGCGCAACTGGTCACGGTAGATGATCTCGCGGGTTTTCTCGTAACGCGTGCCGGACATCAGCAGCCGCTTGATCAGCAGCGGGTATTGATAGGCGCCTTCGGCTGGAGGAATAACGCGAGTCTGCAACATAAGAGTCCCTTTTCTGACTGCACGGTCTTGGCTGGAAGTAAGCACTCTAGAGCGCTTATACACGGATCAAATCAGCCAAAGGAATGATTTGATTCGCGCGCAAATACTAGCCTTGAGCCATCTTCCCCCCGGGTTTCGCAAGCATTGCGTAACCAAACCTTGTCAGAACGGGATCCAACAGCGAGCATAGGTGTCACGCTTGTTACAAAAGCCTGTGGGGGAAATGCCCTGGCAGGTGCCCAGCATGCCACCACTTTTTGACAGAAAATAATGAACACCGAACCGACCTCTTCCCAGGCCACCGTGCCTCAGGGCGCGCCGCTTGTGTCGATCGTGGCCCCCTGCTACAACGCCGGAAAATACCTGGAAGAAGCGATCCACAGCCTCTTTGCCCAGGATTACCCGAACATTGAGGTCATCGTGGTCGACGACGGCTCCACCGACGACAGCCTCGCCATGCTCCGGCAGTTGCAGCAAACCTACGATTTCCAGCTCTACGCCCAGGAGAACCAGGGCGTGAGCGCGGCGCTCAACTACGGGCTGAAGTATGCCAAGGGCACGTACGTAGCGACCCCGGACCTTGACGACGTGATGTTGCCCCATTCGATCCGGGTCCGCGCCCACTACCTGGACGAACATCCGCAGGTGGGCTGCGTCGGCGCGCTGATCGTCTACATGGACAGCGAAGGCCGGACCATCAAGGAGCAACAGCACGATCACCTCCAGGTACATACCTTCGATGACCTGCTGCGCAACGCCGCCGTCATCGGCGCGCCCACGGCCCTGTACCGTATGAGTGCCCTGCGGGACGCCGGTTTTTATGATCCGCAGCTAAGGGTCCAGGATTTCCAGATCACCCTGCGGATCGCCCACCAGGGTTATGAAATCCATGAACTACCGATCTGCGTCACGCGCTATCGGCGCCACCCCAATAACCTGTCGAGAAAATACCGCTTGATGCTCAAGACGGACCTGCAGGCCATCGAGCCCTATCGGGACCACCCAGGCTACGAGTCGGCCCGCACGGTACTGGTGCACAAAGCACTGAAGTACGCCGTGGTCGAAGACCGCAAAGAAGCCTGGCAACTGTTGCGCAGCATCCCCTGGCGCCACTGGAACAAAACCAGCTTCAAGCGCCTCAGGCGGCTGGTCTTGCGATTGCCGATGACAAGGACCAAATCATGAAGTTCTTGCAGAAATTCAAGGAGCGCAAAGTACGAAAGCACCTCAAGCGCCTGGAAAAACTCGAACGAGCGCCGGAAAAAATCCGCCTGCGCTATCCGAGATACCAGGTTGGGGTGGGTACGTATGGCATTCCCGAGGTGATGGAGTTCGGCGACGACACGGTCCTCAAGGTCGGCTCTTATACGTCGATCGCCGAAGGGGTGAAGATCCTGTTGGGCGGTGGGCATCGCACCGACTGGGTCAGCACGTTTCCATTCCCGCTGATGATCGACGAAGCCCGGGACATTCCCGGCAGCAACCCGACCAAGGGCGACGTGGTGATAGGCAGCGACTGCTGGATCTGCGCTGAAGCGATGATTCTGTCGGGCGTGACCATCGGCCATGGCGCCGTGGTCGCGGCCGGCGCGGTGGTGACACGCGATGTCGAGCCTTACGCCATGGTGGGTGGCAATCCGTGCCGATTCATTCGCTGGCGTTTCGAGGAGCCGGTGCGTCAGGCCCTGCTTGAGTCGGCCTGGTGGGAATGGCCGATGGAAGAGGTCAAGGCGGTGTCGCCACTGCTGTGCAATGACAACATCGACGCCTTCCTGGATTACGTCCGCCAACGGCATTGATCGCCCCACATTCGCGTGGTGCGATCAAAGGAAAGACCGAAACGGTCAGTGCGCCTCGGTGAACGCCAGCTTCACTCCAATGGCGACGAGCACCGCGCCCATGGTCCGGTCGAACCAGTGGCCCATGCGCGCGAAACCAGCGCGCACCCGTTGCTGGCTGAACAGCAGCGCCACCAGGCAGAACCAGACGGCCGTGGCGACCGCCAGGTACACGCCGTAACCGGCCTGGATCGCCAACGGCGTATGGGGGTTGATCACCACAGTGAACAGCGACAGGAAAAACAGCGTCGCCTTGGGATTCAGGCCATTGGTGACGAAGCCCGAAATGAACGCGCCACGGGCGGTCCGTTCACCGACTTCCTTGTGCAGGTTTTCCTCGGCCGGCTTGGCCGGTTGCGCCCGCAGTGCCTTGAAGCCGATGTACAGCAGGTACGCGGCGGCGGCCCACTTCAGCGCGTTGAACAGCACGATCGATTGCGACACGATCAGGCCGATGCCCAGCAACGAATAGCCCACATGCAGGAAAATCGCCGTGCCGACGCCCAGCGCCGTCCAGGTGCCGGCGCGCCGGCCATGGGTCACGCTTTCACGTACCACCACGGCAAAATCCGGCCCGGGGCTGGCAACGGCGAGCAGGTGGATCAGGGCGACGGTGAGGAATTCGGTGAGGTACATGGTGGCGCTCCTTGCGACAATCTTTTGTTGGATGAAATCCCGTGGCGAGGGAGCTTGCTCCCGCTCGATTGCGCGGCGGTTGCTTGTATCAGGGCCTGCTGCGCAGACCAGCGGGAGCAAGCTCCCTCGCCACAGAGTTCCCTTGCCACGGCTGTTCGCCGCCATGGCTGTAACGCATCTGATAGGCTCGCCACATTACGCCTTCGGTTCTTGACATAAAAGGTACAGCTGATGACGAACACCGCCCGCGCAGTTTTCCTCGACCACCCTTCCCTGGACCTCGGCGACCTGGACCTGGGCCCGCTGCGCAGTTGCTTCAGCGACCTGCAACTGTTCGCCCGGACCACCCCGGACCAGGTCATCGAGCGGCTCAAGGGCGCCACCGTGGCGATCACCAACAAGATCGTGATCGATGCCCAGACCATGGCGGCCAGCCCCGAACTGAAGCTGATCCTGATCAGTGCCACTGGCACCAATAACGTCGACTTGGAAGCCGCCCGCCGCCACGGCATCACGGTATGCAATTGCCAGGGCTACGGCACACCGTCGGTGGCCCAGCATACGATCATGCTGTTGCTGAATCTGGCGACGCGCCTGGCCGATTATCAAAAAGCGGTGGGCGAAGGTCGCTGGCAGCAGGCTTCGCAGTTCTGCCTGCTGGACTATCCGATTGTCGAACTGGAAGGCAAGACCCTGGGTCTGCTGGGCCATGGCGAACTGGGCAGCGCCGTCGGGCGGCTGGCCGAAGCCTTTGGCATGCGCGTGTTGCTGGGGCAGATCCCCGGGCGCCCGCCTCGCCCCGACCGCTTGCCGCTGGAGCAATTGTTGCCGCAAATCGATGCCCTGACCCTGCACTGCCCGCTCAACGAACACACCCGGAACTTCATCGGCGCCCGCGAGCTGGCGCTGCTCAAGCCGGGTGCGTTCGTGGTCAATACCGCCCGCGGTGGTCTGATCGACGAACAGGCCTTGGCCGAGGCGCTGCGCAGCGGTCACTTGGGCGGCGCCGCCACCGACGTGCTCAGCGTGGAGCCACCGGTCCAAGGCAACCCGCTGCTGGCCAGCGATATCCCACGGTTGATCGTCACACCGCACAACGCCTGGGGCAGTCGCGAGGCGCGGCAACGGATCGTCGGTCAAATGAGCGAAAACGCCCAAGGCTTTTTCAGCGGTACAGCACGGCGTGTCGTCAGTTGATAAACTGCCGCACTTTTTTTCAAGGAGCAGACCATGGATCCGCGCAGTGAAGTACTGCTTCGTCAGGCCGAGTTATTCCAGGGCTCGGTGTTGTTGGCCGGCCTGCCCGCCGACGACCTGCTCGGCCGCTTGCCCGAGGCCCATGGCTGGTGCTGGCATGCTGGCGATCAGGCGGCGCTGGACGCGCGCTTTCCCGAGCGCAGCCACTTTGGCGTGAACGTCCCCGAGCAGGGGTTCGACACCGCCGTGGTGTTCCTGCCCAAAGCCAAGGACCTCACCGACTACATCCTCAATGCCGTGGCCGCGCGCCTGGCCGGGCGCGAGGTGTACCTGGTGGGGGAAAAACGCAGCGGCATCGAAGGTGCGTCCAAGCAGCTCAACCCGTTCGGCAAACCACGCAAGCTCGACAGCGCCCGGCACTGCCAACTGTGGCAAGTCACGGTCGCCAACGCGCCCGAGGCCAAGCCTCTGGAAAGCCTGGCCCAGACCTACGAGCTGCCCCTGGCCGAAGGCCCGTTGAAGGTCATCAGCCTGCCGGGGGTGTTCAGCCACGGTCGCCTGGATCGCGGCAGTGCGCTGCTGCTGGAGCACCTGGATAAACTGCCCAGCGGGCATTTGCTCGACTTCGGCTGCGGTGCCGGGGTGCTGGGGGCGGCGGTCAAGCGTCGCTATCCACACAACACCGTCACCCTATTGGACGTGGACGCGTTCGCCGCCGCCAGCAGTCGCCTGACCCTGGCCGCCAATGGCCTGGAAGCCGAGGTGCTGACCGGTGACGGCATCGACGCCGCTCCCATGGGCTTGAGCGCGATCCTGAGCAATCCACCGTTCCATGTCGGCGTGCACACCGATTACCACGCCACGGAAAACCTGCTACGAAAAGCAGCCAAACATCTGAAAAATGGCGGCGAACTTCGGTTGGTGGCGAACAGTTTCCTCAAGTACCAGCCGTTGATCGAAGAGCATTTGGGCATGTGTGCGATCAAGGCCGAAGGCCAAGGCTTTCGCATCTACCGGGCCAAGCGCGGCTGAAGCATTTTTAAGAAACAGCACTTGCCCAATCGGATTTGCCTAGGCAGAATCCGCTCCGTCCTAGGGGAGTAGTCTCCCGCGAGCGCCATGCTCGCCCGGCATACGTCAACATACTTGGTCAGCAGACCATGGCGTATGCGGCCCAAGCGTCCACGCAGATGGTCGCTGGGTTTGACAAGACCTATGACACGCACACCTTACCCGGGGCGGGAAGGCTGTACGTGTCATAGCCGTGTCGACCCGCCCCTTTAGGAATTCCTGATGCTGGACTCACTCCTCGTACCTACCGCCATCGTTGCGCTGGCCGAAATCGGCGACAAGACGCAGTTGCTCGCGCTCATCCTGGCGGCTCGCTTTCGCAAACCCTGGCCAATCATCGCCGGCATCGTTGCCGCGACACTCGCCAACCATGCGGCAGCTGGCGCGGTCGGCGCCTGGGTCAGCGGTTTTTTCTCCGACGCGGTCTTGCACTGGATACTGGCGGCAAGCTTCACGGCCACGGCACTGTGGACCCTGGTCCCCGACAAGCTGGACGATGAAGAAACGAACACAGCCCGTAAGTTCGGACCGTTCCTGACCACGCTGATTGCGTTCTTCCTGGCGGAAATCGGCGACAAGACGCAGATCGCCACGGTGATGCTCGCTGCGCAATACCCGGAGTTGTGGCTGGTGATCATCGGTACCACGGTGGGCATGTTGATCGCCAACGTGCCGGTGGTCCTGGCCGGCAACTTCGCCGCCGAGAAACTACCCCTTACCTTGATCCGCCACCTGGCCGCCTCGGCATTCTTCGTCCTGGCGATCGTGGCGGTGTACAAGGCGATGCAGAGTAGTGGGTGGGTTTGACCCTGTGTCACACCTTGGGCTGAGGATAACTGTGGGAGCATAGCTTGCTCGCGATAAACGATGACGCGGTCTGATTGACGTCTGCGTCACCCCTGTCGCGAGCAAGCTTTGCTCCCACAACAATGCTTACTTCTTGGCCTGCTGATACAGCGGCATCACCTTCGGAATCGCCGCCTGCAACGAAGCGATACGGCTGCTCGACGAAGGGTGGGTACTCATGAACTCCGGCGGCGCGCCTTCCGAGGCCTTGGCCATCTTGTTCCACAAGGTGATCGCGGCGTTCGGGTCGTAGCCGGCGCGGGCAGCCAGTTCGAGGCCGATCAGGTCGGCTTCGTTCTCGTTGCCACGGCTGTTGGGCAAGGTCATGCCGTAGTTGGCGACGGTGTCGGCCAACGCCAGGCTGTCCTGGCCCAGGCCGAACAAGGCGCCAGCGCCCTGCTTGGCCATCTCGATGCCATAGGCCTTGGACATCGCTTCGCGCCCGTGCTCGCGCAGGGCGTGGGCGATTTCGTGGCCCATGATCGCGGCAATCTCAGCGTCGGTCAGCTTCAACTGGTCGATCAGGCCGGTGTAGAACATGATCTTGCCGCCAGGGCCGCAATTGGCGTTGAGTTCATCGCTCTTGATCAGGTTCACTTCCCAATTCCACTGCGCCGAATCCGGGCGGAACACCGGTGCCTGGGCAATCAAGCGGTCGGCAATGACCTGGATGCGCTTGGCATCGTTGCTGGTCTTGTCCAGCGCGCCCTGGGCGCTCGCCTCACCCATCGTCTTTTGGTAGGACTGGGCGTACATCTGGTTGACCTGCTCGGTCGACAGCATGCTGAACATATACTGCTTGCGCTCCACGCCCACGGCTCCGCCGCTGGTGGTATTGACCGACTGGCAACCGGCGAGCAGCAGAGCCGCGCTCAGAGCACTCACCATCAATGTCTTGTTCATGTAAAAGAAGCTCCCTGGAAACGTGGGCGTATCCTAGGCCTTGATTTGTATCGGCGCCAGATACACAACGAGCGATTACAGATTTTTCGGACAGGGCCTACCCAGTTCATTTGCGACACCCACGCAGCTAAAACAGTCAACCGACGAACAGCGCCTCATGCCGCGCCACAGAAACGCCGATAAAGACTCCAGACGTCATTTCCGCGTCCGGAGCCTTTATGAAATTCAGATCGATCCAGTTTTCCGTGGCCGCCCTGGCCGGTGCCATCGTGCTCAGCGTGGTGGGTGCCCTTGTGCTGTACGCGCTGTTTGCCGGCGCGCGTACCCAGGACATGGTGCAACAGCGGACCAAGGCGCAGTTCGAACAACTCATCGAACAACGCCTCAGCGCCCTGGCCCGCACCCAGGCCAGCCTGATCCAGCGGGAACTGGAAGCACCGCTGCTGCTCGCCCGTGGCCTGGCCACCAGCAACGCCTTGATGGGCATGAACGGCGCGGACGGCAACCCGCAACTGAAGGTGCCCCGCGAGCAAATGATCAGCCTGTTGCGCGAAACCGTGGTACGTAACCCGAAGATCCTCGGTGCCTACATCGCCTGGGAGCCGAATGCCATCGACCACGATGACGCCAATTATGTGAACAGTCAGGTGTTGGGCATGGAAACCAACGGGCGTTTCCTGCCTTGGTGGTTTCGTAACCAGGACGGCTCCCTGGGCCTGGAAAAACTCGCCGACGTGACCGACCAGAAACTGCTCTCCACCGGCATCCGCGCCAGTGAGTACTACCTGTGCTCCCAGGACAGCAAGAAAGCCTGCGTGATCGACCCGGCGCCCTATCGCGTTGGCAACACGATGACCATGCTCGCCTCGTTCATCGAACCGATCATGATCGATGGCAAGTTCCAGGGCATCGTCGGTGCCGACCTGTCGGTGAACTTCATCCAGGACATGCTTGTGGCCGCCGACGGCAAGCTGTACGACGGCGCCGGGGAAATGGCCTTGCTCTCGAGCAACAACCGGCTGGTGGCCTTCACCAAGGACCCGAGCAAACTCGGGGAAAAGGCCAGCGACCTGCTGGATGCCAGTGAACTGGATAACCTCGCCAAGCTTGGCATTGGCGAGGTGCGCTATGACATCGACGAAGAACACGGGCATATCGAGGTATACATGCCGTTCGGCATCGGCGAGACCAACGCCCGCTGGACGTTGATGCTGCAACTGCCGCTGAATGCCGTCATGGCCGACCTGCAAGCCCTGCAAAAAGACCTCGACCATCAGCGCCAGGCCGATATCTTCGGCATGGCGATGGTGGGCCTGGTGATTGCCGGCATCGGTCTGCTGGTGATCTGGCTGGTGGGCCACGGCATTGCCCGGCCACTCAAGCAAATGGTGGCGATGCTCGATGACATCGCCCAGGGCGAAGGCGACCTGACCCGGCGCCTGGTCAGCGACCGCGCCGATGAACTGGGAGCGATCGCCAGGGGCTTCAACACGTTCCTGAGCAAATTGCAGGGCATGATCACCCAGGTGGTGACTTCGGTGCAGAGCGTCAGCGACTCATCGGAGCACACGGCCGATATCGCGATCCGCACCAACCAGGGCGTGCACAAGCAGATGTCTGAGATCGATCAGGTCGCCACTGCCGTGCACGAAATGACCGCTACCGCCCAGGACGTGGCCCGCAACGCGACCCAAGCCGCCCAGGCCGCCAGTCATGCAGACCAGGCCGCCAGCCAGGGCATGCAGATCGTGCGGGACACCTCCACTTCCATCGGTGCCCTGGCCGTGGAAATCGGTAAGGCAGTGGGTGTGGTGCAGACCCTGGCCAAGGACAGCGAGAACATCAACGCGATCCTCACCGCCATCCGTGGGATCGCCGAGCAGACCAACCTGCTGGCCCTCAACGCCGCCATCGAAGCCGCACGGGCCGGTGAACAGGGCCGTGGCTTCGCGGTGGTCGCCGATGAAGTGCGCAACCTGGCACAGAAGACGCAGCAGGCGACCGAAGAAATCCAGGCGATGATCCAACAGTTGCAACAAGGCACCCGGGACGTGGTGCGAGTGATGGAAGACAGCCAGCACCGTACCGATGAAAGCGTGCAGCATGCGGCGAAAGCGGCCCAGGCCCTGGAAACGATCACCCAGGCCGTGTCGGTGATCAACGACATGAACACCCAGATCGCCAGCGCCGCCGAAGAACAAAGCGCCGTCGCCGATGATATCAACCGCAACGTGATCAACATCGGGCAAGTGGCGAACGAGGTGGCCAGCGGTGCCGACGAGTCCAGCGCGGCCAGCGCCGGGCTGACCAAACTGGCAGAGCAGCAGCGGCGGTTGATCAATCAGTTCAGGGTCTGATCCAAAGGCCTCATCGCGAGCAGGCTCGCTCCCACAGGGGGATTTGCGGTGGAATGCCGATCTTGTGAACACCCCCAAAACAACTGTGGGAGCGAGCCTGCTCGCGATGGCGTCGGGTCAGCCACATAGAGACTGACTGATAAACCGCCTTCGCGAGCAAGCCCACTCCCACAGAGGATTTGCGGTGGAATTCCGACCTTGCTAACACCCCAAAAAACTGTGGGAGCAAAGCTTGCTCGCGATAGCGTCAGGTCAGCCAACATTGAGGTGACTGACACACTATCGCGAGCAAGCTTTGCTCCCACAGACTCCCACAGGTTCAATGCAGGGCTTTAGAGTTCGCCGAGGGCTTCGATCAGGGCCTGGTTCTGCTCCGGTGTGCCGATGCTGATCCGCAGGAACTGGGCAATCCGCTCCTGCTTGAAGTGCCGCACGATCACGCCCTGCTCCCGCAGTTTCGCCGCCAACCCTGCCGCATCGTGCCCAGGGTGGCGGGCGAAGATGAAGTTAGCCGCCGAGGGCAGCACTTCAAAACCCTTGGCTTGCAGTTGCGCCACGACCCATTCACGGTGCTCGATGACCAACTGGCAGGTCCGCTCGAAATACTCACGATCATCGAACGCCGCCGCGCCGCCGACATTCGCCAGGCGATCCAGCGGGTAGGAGTTGAAGCTGTTCTTGATCCGCTCCAGCGCTTCGATCAGGTCCGGATGCCCCACCGCCAGGCCCACTCGCAGCCCCGCCAAGGAGCGGGACTTGGACAGGGTCTGGGTCACCAGCAGGTTCGGATAACGGTCCACCAGGCTGATGGCCGTCTCGCCGCCGAAGTCGATATAGGCCTCGTCGACCACCACCACCGAATCCGGGCTGGCCTTGAGGATTTGCTCGACCGCTTCCAGCGCCAGCAGGCAGCCGGTCGGCGCGTTCGGGTTGGGAAAAATGATCCCGCCGTTGGGCTTGGCGTAGTCTGCCGGGTCGATCTGGAATTGTTCATCCAGCGGCACCGCATCGAACTTAATGCCGTACAGCCCGCAATACACCGGATAGAAGCTGTAGCTGATGTCCGGGAACAACAGCGGCTGGTCGTGCTGTAACAGGCCGTGAAAGATGTGCGCCAGCACTTCATCCGAGCCGTTGCCCAGGAACACCTGGTTGCTCTGCACCCCGTAATACCGGGCCACGGCGTTTTTCAGCAGGTCGCTGTTGGGATCCGGATACAGGCGCAGGTTGTCGTTCAGCTCGGTCTGCATCGCCGCCAAGGCCTTGGGCGATGGGCCGTAGGGGTTCTCGTTGGTGTTGAGCTTGACCAGGCGAGTCAGCTTCGGCTGTTCACCCGGTACGTAAGGCACCAGGTTCTTGACGAACGGGCTCCAGAATTTACTCATTTCAGTTCCCCTGCCCGTCAATGGTGTTCTCATCAAGAATGCGGTACTCGGCGCTGCGGGCGTGGGCGCTCAGCGATTCGCCACGGGCCAGCACCGAAGCGGTCTTGCCCAGTTCGGACGCGCCCTGCTCGGAGCAGAAGATGATCGACGAACGCTTCTGGAAGTCATACACCCCCAGCGGCGACGAGAAACGCGCAGTGCCGGACGTCGGCAATACGTGGTTGGGACCTGCGCAGTAGTCGCCCAGGGCTTCGCTGGTGTGGCGGCCCATGAAGATCGCACCGGCGTGGCGGATCTGCGGCAACCAGGCCTGCGGGTCGGCGACCGACAGCTCCAGGTGTTCCGGCGCGATGCGGTTGGCGACCTCGATGGCCTGCGCCATGTCATCGACCTTGATCAGCGCACCACGGCCATTGATCGACGTGTTGATGATCTCGGCGCGGTCCATGGTCGGCAGCAGTTTATCGATGCTGGCGGCCACCTTGTCGAGGAACTCGGCGTCCGGGCTGACCAGGATCGCCTGGGCGTCTTCATCGTGCTCGGCCTGGGAAAACAGGTCCATGGCGATCCAGTCCGGGTCGGTCTGGCCGTCGCACACCACCAGGATCTCCGAAGGCCCGGCGATCATGTCGATGCCGACCTGGCCAAACACGTGACGCTTGGCGGTGGCGACATAGATATTGCCCGGCCCGACCACCTTGTCGACCCGTGGCACGCTTTCGGTGCCATAGGCCAGCGCAGCAACGGCCTGGGCGCCGCCGATGGTGAACACCCGGTCCACGCCAGCGATGCAGGCAGCGGCCAGCACCAGTTCGTTGATTTCACCGCGCGGAGTCGGGACCACCATGACCACTTCGGTCACCCCGGCGACCTTGGCCGGAATAGCGTTCATCAACACCGAGGACGGGTAGGACGCCTTGCCACCCGGCACGTACAGGCCGGCGCGGTCCAGCGGCGTGACCTTCTGGCCCAGCACCGTGCCGTCGGCTTCGGTGTAGCTCCAGGAGTCCTGTTTCTGCCTCTCGTGGTAGTCGCGCACCCGCGATGCGGCTTTTTCCAGGGCTTCGCGCTGGGGCACGGTGATCCGGGTCAGGGCCAGTTCCAGGCGCTCGCGCGGCAGGATCAGGTCGGCCATGGACGCCACTTGCAGGCCATCGAATTTCTGGGTGAATTCCACCAAAGCGGCATCGCCACGCTCGCGCACGGCCTTGATGATGTCCAGCACCCGCTGATTGACCGAGTCGTCAGACACACTTTCCCAGCTCAGCAGATGATCCAGATGATGTGCGAAATCCGGGTCGGCAGCGTTGAGTCGGCGAATCGAAGTGGGAGCGGTCATAGCGAGGGCCTCATTAATGGCAAATGCTCAGGCGCCCTAAGCTACCAGTCCATTCGCGTGGGCACCTGAGAAAATTGGCTATGACACGGATAGACGGGCGCGACTCAAGGTCGCGCAGGTGAATCAGCCGCGGTGTCGCGATTCCACTGCCTTGCGCAGGGTATCGATCAGAGCCTGGATACGGGCATGCTGCATTTTCATCGAAGCCTTGTTGACGATCAGCCGGGAGGTGATGTCAGCGATGAAATCCTGGGGTTCCAGACCGTTGGCCCGCAGGGTGTTACCGGTGTCGACCACGTCGATGATCTTGTCCGCCAGGCCGATCAGCGGCGCCAACTCCATCGAACCGTACAATTTGATGATGTCGACCTGGCGGCCCTGCTCGGCGTAGTAACGCTTGGCAATGTTGACGAACTTGGTCGCCACGCGCAAACGCCCCTTGGGCTCCGGCGTGCCGACTTTACCGGCGGTCATCAGCTTGCAACGGGCGATCCGCAGATCCAGGGGCTCGTACAGGCCCTGGCCGCCGTATTCCATCAGCACGTCCTTGCCGGCAACGCCCAGGTCGGCGGCGCCATGTTCCACGTAGGTCGGCACATCGGTGGCACGCACGATCAGCAAGCGCACGTCGGCCTGGGTCGTGGGGATGATCAGCTTGCGGCTCTTGTCCGGATTCTCGGTCGGCACGATGCCCGCTTCAGCCAGAAGCGGCAGGGTGTCGTCAAGGATGCGGCCCTTGGACAGTGCGATGGTCAACATGGGAAACGTCAGTCCTTATCAAGGTACTCATGCCCGGTCGCAAGTGGCGCCGGACACACATCGAGGGTGCAAACACCCTCGATTTGAAACTATTCAACAGGCACATCCTTGTGCCCATGCAGCCGGGACTAGCCCGGTACGCGGCGGATCTTGGCGCCGAGCATCTGCAGTTTTTCTTCGATGCACTCGTAGCCACGGTCGATGTGGTAGATGCGGTCGATCAGGGTATCGCCCTCGGCAATCAGGGCCGAGATGACCAGGCTGGCCGAGGCCCGAAGGTCGGTGGCCATGACGGGCGCGCCCTTGAGCTTCTCGGTACCGGTAACGATGGCAGTGTTGCCTTCGACCTGGATCTTGGCACCCATGCGATGCAGTTCGTAGACGTGCATGAAGCGGTTTTCGAAGATCGTCTCGATCACTGCGCCCGTGCCTTCGGCAATGGCGTTGAGGGAGATGAACTGCGCCTGCATGTCGGTCGGGAACGCCGGGTACGGAGCGGTCCGCACGTTGACGGCTTTTGGCCGCTTGCCGTGCATGTTCACTTCGATCCAGTCTTCACCGCAGGTGACTTCGGCACCGGCTTCCTTGAGTTTTTCCAGGACGGCTTCGAGGATGGTCGGATCGGTGTCCTTGACCTTGACGCGGCCACCGGTGACGGCGGCGGCTACCAGGTAGGTACCGGTTTCGATCCGGTCGGGCATCACTTTGTAGGTGGCCGAATGCAGGCGCTCGACGCCATCGATGGTGATGGTGTCGGTGCCGGCACCGCTGATCTTGGCGCCCATGGCGATCAGGAAGTTCGCCAGGTCGACCACTTCAGGCTCGCGGGCGGCGTTTTGCAGTACGCTGCGGCCCTTGGCCAGTGCGGCGGCCATCATGATGTTCTCGGTACCGGTCACGCTGACGGTATCGAAGAAGAAGTGCGCGCCGCGCAAGCCGCCTTCCGGCGCCTTGGCCTTGATGTAGCCGCCTTCGACGTCGATCACCGCGCCCATAGCTTCCAGGCCGCGAATGTGCAGGTCCACCGGACGCGAGCCAATGGCGCAACCGCCAGGCAAGGCGACTTCGGCTTCACCGAAACGGGCGACCATCGGGCCCAATACCAGGATCGACGCACGCATGGTTTTCACCAGTTCGTACGGGGCGACCAGGGTCTTGATGGTGCGCGGGTCGATCTCGACGCTGAGCTTCTCGTCGATCACCGGCTCGATGCCCATGCGGCCGAACAGCTCGATCATCGTGGTGATGTCGTGCAGGTGCGGCAGGTTGGCCACGGTCACCGGGCCATCGCACAGCAAGGTTGCGGCCAGGATCGGCAGGGCGGAGTTCTTTGCCCCGGAAATACGGATTTCGCCATCAAGACGAACGCCGCCGGTAATAATCAGTTTATCCATAAGAATCTCGAGGCCCTTGGGCTCAGGTGCGCTCGGCCCAGGCCGCGCTGCTGAAAAATTTCATCGTGACCGCGTGGATGCTGCCATCGGCGATCCATGGGTTCAAATGGGCATAGATGCTCTGCTGACGCTTCACTGGGCTCAATGCCGCCAGTTCATCGCTGATCACGTTCAACTGGAAGTTGCAGCCTTCGCCTTCAACTTCCACCTGCGTACCAGGCAGCTTTCCTTCAAGGAAGCTCTTCACTTCTACAGCCTGCATGCTCAACCTCAATCGGCGCCCTGTGCGCGCGGGTCGCACATCATACAAAAAAGCCCCGCGCCTGCGAACCCCGCGAAGCAGGACTCTGACGGGGGGACTTTTCCAACGATGTGGGTCAGGGGTGCGCCAACAACTCGGTCAATTCGCTGACCTGGGCTATTTCGCGCATGTCTTCGGGCATCCCACGGATGCTCCACGTTTTTCCGGCAGCCTTGGCGTCGCGCATGAAGCACAGCAGCAGCGACAAGCCGACGCTGCTGGACTTCTGCACCGCCGAGCAGTCAATGACCACCTCGGCGGCACTGACGGACTTGATCAGCGCCTGGCCCTGCTTGCGCAGGGCCGGGCCGGTGCGGTAATCCAGCACGCCACTGAGCAGCAGCTCACCAGCCCCGCCCAGACGAACGGCCGACTCACTCACCGACTCGATCATTGTGCCTGCTTCTCTTGGGCATCTTCAGCCACTTCCTTGGCCTTGGCGACCTCACCGGCCCAACCGTTGATGGTCTTGTCCAGGTCATTGCCATTGCGCTGCATCGCGTCGGCGAACTGATCACGGAACAGCTTGCCGATATTGATGCCATTGATGATCACGTTGCGCACTTTCCACTCGTCGTTGATTTTCTCGAGCGTGTAGGACACAGGATAGATCGCGCCGTTGTTGCCCTTGACCTGCATGTCGACACTGGTGCGGGTACCGCTTTCGTCCTTGGCCGGCGAAACGGTGATGCCCTGGTTGTTGTATTCAAGCAAGGCATTGCCATAGAACTGCATCAGGCTGCGCTTGAAGTTCTCCTGGAAGCGGGTCATCTGCGCCGGGGTTGCCTTGCGCGAGTACTTGACGGTCATGATGCTCTTGGAGATGCCATCGGCGTCGACCACAGGGCCGACGATGCCGTTGAGGGCGTCATAGAACGCACTTGGGTCCTGCTTGTATTTCTCTTTGTTGGCGGCAAGGTCCGCCAGCAGCCGGGTGGTCGTGTCCTGGATGATGTCATGGGCCGAAGGCGCCGCCACGGCGTTAGCCATCAACGGCAGCGCCGCGAGCAACACCAACAGGCCACGTCGCAAGATAGAGATCATTCAAAAGCTCCTCATTTGGCGTCTTTGCTAACGGTATTGAGCAGGAATTTACCGATCAGGTCCTCGAGCACCAGGGACGACTGCGTGTCGTGGATGACGCCACCGTCCTTGAGCACGGTGTCTTCCCCACCCACGCTGATGCCAATGTATTTTTCACCCAGCAGCCCAGCCGTGAGGATAGATGCAGTGGAGTCAGTCGGCAGGTTATCCACGCGCTTTTCCAGCTGCAGCGTTACCCGCCCGGTGAAATCCTCGCGATTCAGATCGATTGCCGTGACCTTGCCGATAGTGACACCGGCCATGGTCACCTTGGCTCTGACCGTCAAACCGGCGATATTGTCAAAGTTTGCGTAAAGTTTATAAGTATCGGTGCTTGCCGTCGGCGCCAGTCCACTGACCCGCAGGGCCAGCAACAGCAAAGCCAGGATGCCAGCCAGCAAGAAAAGGCCGACACCGATTTCCAGGGTGCGGTTTTGCATCAGAAATCTCCAAACATCAAGGCTGTCAGAATAAAGTCAAGGCCCAGGACCGCCAGCGAGGCGTACACCACGGTCTTGGTTGTGGCACGGCTGATCCCCTCTGACGTGGGCTCACAGTCATAGCCTTGAAACACGGCGATCCAGGTCACGACGAAAGCGAATACGGCACTTTTGATCACGCCATTGAGGACATCGTCGAGAAAGTCGACGCTGTTTTGCATGTTGGCCCAGTAGGATCCTTCATAGACCCCCAGCCAGTCGACGGCCACCCACGAGCCGCCCCAGATCCCCACGACGCTGAAAATCATCGCCAGCACCGGCAGGGAAATGAAGCCGGCCCACAGGCGGGGGGCGATGATGTACTTGAGCGGGTCGACACCGATCATTTCCAGGCTGGACAACTGCTCGGTGGACTTCATGTTACCGATTTCAGCCGTCAGCGCCGAACCGGCACGCCCGGCGAACAACAGCGCGGTCACCACGGGGCCGAGCTCACGCAGCAGCGTCAGCGCAACCATCTGCCCGACCGCTTGCTCCGAACCGTAGCTGGACAAGATGCTGAAGCCCTGCAGCGCCAGCACCATGCCGATGAAGATCCCGGAGACCACGATGATCACCAGGGACATCACCCCCACCGAGTGCAACTGCTTGACCAGCAGGCCAAAGCCGCCGCCCGTCGAGTTGCGACCGAGCAAGGCGTGCATCAGGAACAACGAAGAACGGCCCAGTACCGCCACCACGTCGATGCCGGAGCGGCCGAACAGGCGAATTCTTTCCAATAGCGATTTCTTGCGCATCAGCGCTTCCCCAACAGATCGGTACGGTAATCCGTGGCCGGAAAATGGAACGCCACGGGCCCGTCCGGATCACCCTTCATGAATTGGCGAATACGCGGGTTGTCCGAATCCGCCAGTTCCTGCGGCGTGCCCTGCCCCAGCACCTGGCCATCGCCGACCACATAGATGTAGTCCGCGATGCTCGCGGTTTCGGCCAGGTCGTGGGAGACCACGAGACTGGTGATGCCCAGCGCATCGTTGAGCAGGCGGATCAGGCGCACGAGCACACCCATGGCGATCGGGTCCTGGCCGACAAAGGGTTCGTCGTACATGAGGATCTTCGGATCGAGGGCAATCGCCCGCGCCAGCGCGACCCGACGCTTCATGCCACCGGACAGCTCGTCGGGCATCAGGTCGAGGGCACCCCGCAGCCCGACTGCCTGCAACTTGAGCAGCACGATGTCGCGGATCATCTCTTCCGGCAGGTCGGTATGGACCCGCAGCGGGAACGCCACGTTCTCGAATACGTCGAGATCGGTAAACAGCGCGCCGCTCTGGAACAGCACGCCCATGTGCTTGCGCGCATCGAACAGGTCGCTGCGAGACAACTCGGGAAGATTCTGACCATTGACCCAGACTTCGCCGGCGCTGGGCCGCAGTTGTGCGCCCATCAACCTCAGCAGCGTGGTCTTGCCACACCCGGAAGGCCCCATGATGCCGGTGACCTTGCCGCGCGGAATGCGAATATCGATGTCATTGAAAATGCTGCGCGTCCCTCGCTTGAAGGACAGTCCCTTCAGCTCGACCGCGTAGGCGTTGTCGGCACTCATCTAAACTCCTTGCGATGCAGCCTCACATTCGAATGCCCTGGCAGCCGACAAGCGCCGGTACCGCCGGGCGTGCGAACCGGCGGCGAACTATATCACTGCAACAGCCAAGCGCCCAAGGCCACCTCCCCGTCCGTTAAGCCTGGCTTAAGGTAAAAAGCTACATTTTATGTCGAACATTGCGACTCCTCGAACAAAGCATGACGAACTTACGTGAGGGAATTGTTCATTGCCGCTATAATCGCCGCCTTTTCATCGGGCTATACGATTTCTGACATGAGCCAATCCAGCGACCTGATTCAATCGGCACAACGTACCATCCGCCTCGAGCTCGAAGCCGTGCAAGGCTTGCTGCCCCATATCGACGCTGATTTCGTACGCGCCTGCGAGATGATTCTGGCCAGCAAGGGCCGCGTGGTCGTGGTCGGCATGGGCAAGTCCGGGCACATCGGCAACAAGATCGCCGCCACGCTCGCCAGTACCGGCACCACGGCTTTTTTTGTCCATCCGGCCGAAGCCAGCCACGGGGACATGGGCATGATCACCCGGGACGACATCATCCTGGCCCTGTCCAACTCCGGCTCCACCAATGAGATCATCACCCTGCTGCCGCTGATCAAGCGCCTGGGCATCCAGTTGATCAGCATCACCGGCAACCCGGACTCGCCGCTGGCCAAGGCCGCCGAAGTGAACCTCAATGTCCATGTCGAGCACGAAGCCTGCCCGTTGAACCTGGCACCGACCTCCTCCACTACCGCCGCCCTGGTCATGGGCGATGCCCTGGCCGTGGCGCTGCTGGAAGCCCGGGGCTTCACCGCCGAAGACTTCGCTTTCTCCCATCCCGGTGGCGCCCTTGGCCGTCGCCTGCTGCTGAAAGTCGAAAACGTGATGCACGCCGGCGAGGAGTTGCCGCAGGTGCTGCGCGGCACGCTGCTCAAGGACGCGCTCATGGAGATGACCCGCAAGGGACTGGGCATGACCGTTATCCTGGAGGCCGACGGCAAGCTCGCCGGGATCTTTACCGACGGCGACCTGCGCCGCACCCTGGACCGCACCATCGACATCCACAGCGCGACCATCGAGCAAGTCATGACGCCCCACGGCAAGACCGCCCGCGCCGAGATGCTCGCCGCCGAGGCCCTGAAAATCATGGAAGACCACAAGATCAGCGCCCTGGTGGTCGTCGACGACGAAGACCGTCCGGTGGGCGCCCTGAACATGCACGATCTGCTGCGTGCCGGAGTCATGTAAATGAACACAGACCTGTTGCAACGCGGCAAAGCCATCAAGCTGGCGGTTTTCGATGTGGACGGCGTACTGACCGACGGACGCCTGTACTTCCTCGAAGACGGCAGCGAGTTCAAGACGTTCAACACCCTCGACGGCCAAGGCATCAAGATGTTGATGGCCGCTGGCGTGCAGACCGCTATCATCAGCGGCCGCAAGACCCCGGTGGTCGAGCGACGCGCGAAGAACCTCGGTATCCCGCATCTTTACCAGGGGCGCGAAGACAAACTGGTGGTGCTGGACGAGCTTCTGGGGCAACTCAACCTAAGCTATGAACAGGTGGCCTACCTCGGTGACGACCTGCCAGACCTGCCGGTGATTCGCCGGGTCGGCCTGGGCATGGCGGTCGCCAACGCGGCCAGCTTCGTACGCGAGCATGCCCACGGCGTCACCACGGCGCGCGGCGGCGAAGGTGCGGCCCGCGAATTCTGTGAACTGATCCTGCGCGCCCAGGGCCGCCTCGAAGCGGCCAACGCCGCGTACCTGTGAGCCATTTATGCTGAGCAAGAAGATTCGCACCATTGTGGTGTTCGGCTGTATCGCAGCGATTTTTGCGGCGGTGGGCTATTGGAACATCAGCCCCGAACAGTTTCTCGACCAGCCTGCGGCCCAGGTCGAGGAAAAGATCGACTGGTACGCGACCAACACGCACACCCTGCAGTACCTGCCCGACGGCAAGGTGCAGTACGAGATGACCTCGGACAAGGTCGACCACGTGAAGGCCACTGATATTACCCTGGTGACCAAGCCGGACCTGAACATGTTCCGCGGCACCGAGTTTCCGTGGCATGTGCAGAGCGAGCACGCCGAAGTCAACTCCGGCGGCACCGAAGTGGAACTGATCGACTCGGTACGCGTCGCCCGAACCGACGAGAAAAACCGTACGACCATCATCACCAGCACACGCATGACCGTGTTCCCACAGCAAGAATATGCGCAGACCGAGCAACCCGTTAGAATCGACGGCGCCGGGGGTGTATCGACCGGCACGGGAATGAAAGCGTATTTGAAGGAAAGCAGGATACACCTGCTATCGAACGTAAGAGGACAGTATGAAGCTCGCTAAAACCCTCCCTATTTTGCTCAGTCTGGGCGCAGCACTGGGAAGCGCGAGCGCCTGGGCTCTTCCCGACGACCGCAACCAACCTATCCGTATCCAGGCCGACGATGCCCAGCTCGACGACAAGAATGGCGTCGCCACCTATAAAGGCGACGTGATCATCACCCAGGGCTCGATGAAGGTTACCGGCAATACCGTGACCATCACCCGCACCCAGTCCGGCGATATCGACGTAGTGACCTCGGTGGGCAACCTGGCCTATTTCGAACAGCTGCAAACCGCGGGCGACACCAAGCCTGTGCAGGGCTACGGGGTAACCATCCAGTACCACGCCTCCCAGGATCGCGTCGTGCTGATCGACCGTGCCAAGGTGGTCGACAAGGACAACAACGTGACCCAAGGCGAGAAGATCGTCTACGACACCAACAAGAAACTCGCCAGCGCCGGTCGCGCCACCGGCAGCAAGGTGACCGAGTCGCGTCCGCGGATCGATATGGTGATCCAGCCGAAAAAGAAAACCGAACAGAAGGCCCAGTAATGGCAACTCTGAAAGCTCAGCACCTGGCCAAGAGCTACAAGAGCCGCCAAGTCGTGCGTGATGTCAGCCTGTCCATCGACAGCGGCCAGATCGTCGGCCTGCTCGGCCCCAACGGCGCAGGCAAGACCACCTGCTTCTACATGATCGTCGGCCTGGTCCAGGCCGATCAGGGCCGCGTGCTGATCGACGACCTGGATGTCAGCCACCAGCCGATGCACGGCCGGGCGAAGGCCGGTATCGGCTATTTGCCGCAAGAAGCGTCGATCTTCCGCAAACTGTCGGTTGCCGACAACATCATGGCGATCCTCGAGACCCGCAAGGAACTCGACAAGGCCGGCCGTCGCCAGGAACTGGAAAGCCTGTTGCAGGAGTTCCACATCAGCCACATTCGCGACAACCTGGGCATGAGCCTGTCCGGTGGCGAACGGCGTCGCGTGGAAATCGCCCGCGCCCTGGCCACCGCGCCGAAGTTCATACTGCTCGACGAACCGTTCGCCGGCGTGGACCCGATCTCGGTGGGCGACATCAAGCAGATCATCCATCACCTCAAGGCCAAGGGAATCGGCGTGCTGATCACCGACCACAACGTGCGCGAGACGTTGGATATCTGCGAAACCGCCTACATTGTCAATGACGGCCAGCTGATCGCCGAAGGCGATTCCGCAGCCATCCTGGCCAATGACCTGGTCAAGGAAGTGTATCTGGGCCACGAGTTCCGCCTGTAAGCACAAGTGTCTGGCGAATCGCTCGAGCGTCGTTTAATTTTATTATGGCGACGCTCTAGGCAAACACTTCAGTTTCAGGCATATAATTTGCTTAAGTTTGGCGCCTCGGCGCCCTGTAGTGGATGGCGCATGTGCGCCGGCGAATAAGGTGTTAAGCCCCTGCCATGAAACCATCGCTAGTCTTGAGAATGGGCCAGCAGCTGACGATGACACCGCAGCTGCAACAGGCCATCCGCCTGCTCCAATTGTCGACCCTGGACCTGCAACAGGAAATCCAGGAGGCCCTGGAGTCCAATCCGATGCTCGAACGCCAGGAAGAAGGCGACGACTTCGACAACACCGATCCGCTGGCCGACAACGTCGAGCAGAAGACCAACACCGAAATCCCGGAACCGTCCTACCAGGAAGCCGCCCCGACGGTGGATAACCTCGAGGATGGCGAATGGAACGAACGCATCCCCAACGAACTACCCGTGGACACGGCCTGGGAAGACGTCTACCAGACCAGCGCCAGCAACCTGCCGAGCAGCGATGACGACGAGTGGGACTTCACCACCCGCACCTCGGCCGGCGAGAGCCTGCAAAGCCACCTGCTGTGGCAACTGAACCTGGCGCCGATGTCCGACACCGATCGCCTGATCGCCGTGACCCTGATCGATTGCATCAACAACCAGGGCTACCTGGACGAGACCCTCGAGGAAATCCTCGAAGCCTTCGACCCCGAGCTCGACATCGAGCTGGACGAGATCGAAGCTGTCCTGCATCGCATCCAGCAGTTCGAGCCAGCCGGCATCGGCGCCCGCAACCTGGGCGAGTGCCTGTTGCTGCAACTGCGCCAGTTGTCCGCCAAGACACCCTGGCTGACCGAAGCCAAGCGACTGGTCACCGATTACATCGACCTGCTGGGTGGCCGCGACTACAGCCAACTGATGCGTCGCATGAAGCTCAAGGAAGATGAGCTGCGCCAGGTCATCGAACTGGTGCAGAGCCTCAACCCACGCCCCGGCTCGCAGATCGAATCCACCGAACCCGAATACGTGGTCCCCGACGTGATCGTGCGCAAGCACAACGA
This sequence comes from Pseudomonas sp. FP2300, assembly GCF_030687595.1. Classification (NCBI taxonomy): domain Bacteria; kingdom Pseudomonadati; phylum Pseudomonadota; class Gammaproteobacteria; order Pseudomonadales; family Pseudomonadaceae; genus Pseudomonas; species Pseudomonas sp. FP2300. The sequence continues at coordinate 1,107,668 of NZ_CP117440.1, read as the reverse complement.
TCGCTGGCTGGTGGAGCTCAACCAGGAGTCGGTGCCCAAGCTGCGGGTCAACGCCCAGTACGCCGGATTCGTGAAACGCGCCGACACCAGCGCCGACAACACCTTCATGCGCAACCAGTTGCAGGAAGCGCGCTGGTTCATCAAGAGCCTGCAAAGCCGCAACGAAACCCTGATGAAAGTGGCCACCCAGATCGTCGAGCATCAGCGCGGCTTCCTGGAGTATGGCGACGAAGCGATGAAACCGCTGGTCCTGCATGACATTGCCGAGGCAGTGGGCATGCACGAGTCGACGATTTCCCGGGTAACCACCCAGAAATTCATGCATACCCCTCGGGGCATCTATGAATTGAAATACTTTTTCTCCAGCCACGTCAGCACCTCCGAAGGCGGCGAATGCTCGTCCACGGCCATCCGCGCGATCATCAAAAAACTGGTGGCCGCGGAAAATCAGAAAAAGCCGTTGAGTGACAGCAAGATCGCTGGTTTACTGGAGGCACAAGGCATTCAGGTGGCCCGCCGCACCGTCGCCAAATACCGCGAATCCCTCGGGATCGCGCCTTCGAGCGAACGCAAGCGGTTGATGTAACGGGCCACGCCACAGCGTTCCAGTGGCAGGCATTTCTGCCTGCCGCTTTATGCACTGGCAACGAAGGAGAAGCTGTATGCAAGTCAACATCAGTGGACACCAACTGGAAGTGACCGAACCCCTGCGCACCTACATCGGCGAAAAACTCGACCGATTGGAGAGGCATTTCGACAAGATCACCAACGTGCAGGTCACGATGAACGTCGAGAAGCTGCTGCAGAAAATCGAAGCCACGCTGCATATCCCCGGCGGAGAAGTGGTTGCCAACGCAGAGCACACAGACATGTATGCCGCGATTGACCTGCTGACCGACAAGCTGGATCGCCAACTCAAAAAGCATAAGGAAAAGACCCAGAGCCTCCTCCAGGGCGCAACCGGTCGTTAACCCCCCCAATCCATGATCCGACTAGAATCCATCCTGACCCCCGGCCGTTCCCTGGTGAACGCGCCGGGTGGCAGTAAAAAGAAAGCCCTCGAACAAATTGCCAACCTGATCCACCGCGAAGTGCCGGATCTGGAAATGCAGGACGTCTTCGAGGCCCTGGTTGCCCGTGAAAAACTCGGTTCCACCGGTTTTGGCAACGGTATCGCCATTCCCCACTGCCGCCTCAAGGGTTGTGCCGCACCGATCAGCGCACTGCTGCACCTTGAAGCCGCCATAGATTTCGACGCCATCGACGGCGCCCCGGTCGACCTGCTGTTTGTATTGCTGGTACCGGAAGCGGCGACCGATGCGCACCTCGAGCTGCTGCGCCAGATTGCCAGCATGCTGGACCGCAAGGAAGTGCGCGAAAAACTGCGCAGCGCACCGAGTAACGAAGCTTTGTACCAGGTGGTCCTGGACGAGCAGAACGGTCATTAAAAATGCGCATGATCATCGTCAGTGGCCGCTCCGGCTCCGGTAAAAGCACTGCCCTCAATGTGCTTGAGGACAGCGGCTACTATTGCATCGACAACCTGCCCGCCGGCCTGCTGCCGGAACTGGCCGAGCGCGCCCTGATCCACACCGAGCTGGCGCAGCCGCTGGTGGCGGTGTCCATCGATGCGCGCAACCTGCCAAGCCACCTGTCGCGTTTTCCTGAACTGCTCGAGGAAGTGCGCAGCCGGCATATCCAGTGCGACGTGCTGTACCTGGATGCCGATGAAGAGACACTGCTCAAGCGCTTTTCCGAAACCCGTCGGCGCCATCCGCTGAGCAATGCCAACCGCTCCCTGGCCGAAGCCATCGAGGATGAAAGCCAGCTGTTGGGGCCAATCGCCGACCTGGCGGACCTGAAGGTCAACACCACGCACCTGAACCTGTATCAGTTGCGCGACACGATCAAGCTGCGCCTGCTCAACCAGCCGGAGCCGGGCACGGCGTTCCTGGTGGAGTCGTTCGGCTTCAAGCGTGGCATGCCAGTAGACGCCGACCTGGTATTCGATGTGCGCTGCCTGCCCAACCCTTATTGGAAACCGGAATTGCGCGAGCAGTCCGGGCTCGACCAGCCGGTGATCGACTACCTGGCCGCACAGCCGGATGTCGAGGAAATGTACCAGGACATCTCCAGCTACCTGCTCAAATGGCTGCCCCGCTTTGCCGCGAGCAACCGGGCCTATGTCACGATCGCCATCGGTTGCACCGGCGGCCATCACCGCTCCGTCTACCTGACCGAACGCCTGGGTCAACTCCTGCAACAATCCCTGAAGAATGTCCAGGTTCGCCACCGCGACCTCAGCTAAAGGATTCACATCGCGATGCCTGCTCGGGAAATTGAAATCATCAACAAGCTGGGTTTGCATGCCCGAGCGTCGGCCAAGTTCGTCGGGGTTGCCGGCCAGTTCCAGGACACCACCATCAGGGTTGGCCGCACACCCGAGACGGCGGTCGACGGTAAAAGCATCATGGCGATGATGATGCTCGCCGCCGGCAAGGGCACCAAGATCCACCTGAGCACTGAAGGGGAACAAGCGCAAGAAGCGATGGATGCCCTGGTGGACTTGATCAACAGGTACTTCGACGAAGGCGAGTAACCGACCCAAGCTCAGGGCGAGCTTGTTGTGTGGACAGAGCTAGCCTTTGTGGCGAGGGAGCTTGCTCCCGCTCGGCTGCGAAGCAGTCGTAAACCTCTGTTTCGCCGTGTCGCTGTGATAAAAACATGGGGCCGCTTCGCAGCCCAGCGGGAGCAAGCTCCCTCGCCACAAAAGCCCCCTTGTCATGAAAGCGCCCTTGCCACAAAAAGCTCACTCCCCCGCAGACCTGCATCACGCCAACGCCGTATCCAGCACCATCATCAAACAAAACCCCACCAACAGCCCCAGGCACGCCAGTTTCTCGTGGCCATTGCGACGGGATTCGGGAATGACCTCGTGAGTCACCACCAAGAGCATCGCCCCGGCTGCCAACGCCAGCCCCAAGGGCAAGAGCATCTCGGCCAGGCTCACCAACCAGGCGCACAGCAGCGCGAACGCTGGCTCGACCAGCCCTGACGCCGCGCCAATCAGAAATGCCTTGACCCGCGACATTCCCGCCGCAGCCAGCACCAGGGCGATCACCAGCCCCTCGGGTACATCCTGCAAGGCGATACCCATCGCCAGGCTGTCGGCATCCGGCATACCGCCACCCGCCGACACACCCACCGCCATGCCCTCGGGAATGTTGTGGGCGATGATGGCAAACACGAATAACCATATCCTCGGCGCAATGATCGGCCGTCCTGATACCGCGACAAACCTTTCGGGGCTGGCCGAGACCTTGCGGTCCACCAGGTACAGCCCGAACGCGCCCAATAGAATGCCGAAACTGATGAGACCGCTGGCGGCCCAAGGGGTTAGCCCCAACTGCTCGGCCGCCGCAATGCCCGGCACAATCAGCGAAAATGCCGTGGCGGCGAGCATCACCCCGGCACCGAAGCCCAGCAACAAATCGCTGACGGCCTGGGGCATGCGCCGGATGACCAACACCGGCACGGCCCCCAGCGCGGTGCCCAAGGCGCACAGCCCGCCGCCCTCGAGCGCACGCAACAGCCTTGGCTCCAGGTCCAGCCATGCCAGGCCCTGCGCCGCCAACAACGTCATCCCGGCCAACAGCAACAACGATCCCAAGGCATAGCGGAACATCCGTCCGCTTCCAATCGCCAGTGTTTGAGTATCCATAGTCAGCCTTGGGTTATTTTCAGGAAGGGCTCGTAGCCAGCGCAGCCTGGTAGCGCCGGGCGACCTCAGGCCAGTTGATCACGTTGTAGAAGGCGCTGATGTATTCCGGACGACGGTTCTGGTAGCGCAGGTAATAGGCGTGCTCCCAGACGTCCAGGCCAAGAATCGGTGTGTTGCCGTTCATCAGCGGGCTGTCCTGGTTGCCGCTGCTTTCTACCACCAGGGTCTTTTGCGCAGTCACGCTCAACCAGGCCCAGCCGCTGCCGAAACGGGTCAGCGCCGCTTTGGTGAAGGCTTCCTTGAAACGCTCGATACCGCCCAGTTGCGCCTCGATCGCCGCCGCCAGGGCGCCCTCGGGCTGACCGCCGCCCTGAGGCGTCATCACTTCCCAGAACAACGAATGGTTGGCATGACCACCGCCCTGGTTGATCACCGCAGCCCGCAGGCTTGGCGGCAACTGTTCCACGCTGGACACCAGCTTTTCGATGGGCCACCCGGCGTATTCAGTGCCGTCCACCGCCGCGTTGAGGTTATTGATATAGGTCTGGTGATGCTTGGTGTAGTGGATCTCCATGGTTTGCGCATCGATGTGCGGTTCCAGGGCGTCGTAGGCGTAGGGCAATGCAGGCAAGGTAAAAGCCATTTTCAATGAACTCCATGGTGAAGAGGGGCATTGCGCTGCCGGGGCTTGGCGGCGTTGCAGTGCAGCAGGCGCTGGGTGCGAGGGTATTCACCGTGCTCGCTGATGAAACTCAGCAGTTCGACATAGGTCTTGTGGCTCTGGCGCAGCGCGGCGGCGCGCAGGGCCGGCGCCAGGCGTTCGTCCTGGATCGTCTGCAACAACCGTTGGTGGATCGCACACAAGTACTCGGCGCTCTCCTCCGGCTGGTTCAGGCGCAAGTGCAGGTCCGCCAGGTTGTGGTGGGAGACGACGCAGGCGGCCACGGCTTCGTCGGCATCCGCCCAGCGCTCGAACAGCACCTGTGCCAGGGCCAGGGCTTGCAGGTAGGCTTCGCGGGCATCTACCAGCTCACCCTGCATGAAACAGCGATTGGCCCGTTCGATCGTACGTTTCCAGTGTTCCATGATGAGTCCTCCACACAGGTGTCGGGATTACACGCCGCCGGCGGTGAGCTTCTCCGGGTCCAGCAGGACTTCGAGTTCGCTGCGTGTCAGGTCGGTGTGTTCCAGGGCGACATCGATGACCGGCCGGCCTTGCTGGTAAGCCTTCTTGGCGATTTCAGCGGCCTTCTGGTAACCGATGATCGGATTCAGGGCGGTCACCAGGATCGGGTTGCGTGACAACGCTTCCTTGAGCCTGGCCTCGTTGACCTTGAATGTGGCGATGGCCTTGTCCGCCAGCAAGCGGCTGGCGGTGGACATCAGGGCGATGCTGCTCAGCAGGTTCTGGGCAATGATCGGCAGCATCACGTTCAATTCGAAGTTGCCCGATTGACCGGCGATAGTGATCACCGTGTCGTTGCCGATCACCTGGGCCGCAACCATCGCGGTTGCCTCCGGAATCACCGGATTGACCTTGCCGGGCATGATCGAGGAACCCGGCTGCAGGCCTTCGAGTTCGATCTCCCCCAGGCCCGCCAACGGTCCGGAATTCATCCAGCGCAGGTCGTTGGCGATTTTCATCAGCGACACGGCGGTGGTCTTGAGCTGCCCGGAAACCGCAACAGCGGTGTCCTGGGAACCGATCAGCGCGAACAGGTTCTTGCCCGGGGTGAATTGCACCTGGGTCAATTGCGTCAGTTGTTGGCTGAACAGTTCGGCGAAGCGTGGAGGGGCGTTGACCCCGGTACCGACCGCCGTGCCGCCCTGGGCCAGGGATTGCAGGCTCGGCAGCAAATCCTGCAAGTGACCGATATTGGCCTTGAGCTGCTGCGCCCAACCGTCTAGCACCTGGCTCAGGCGCACCGGCATGGCATCCATCAGGTGGGTGCGACCGGTCTTGATGAACGGGTGGACCTGTTCGGCCTTGCGCTCGATCACCTGCACCAGGTGCAACAGCGCCGGCAGCAACTGCTCATGCAAGGCCAGCGCAGCGCTGACATGAATGCTGGTGGGGATGATGTCGTTGCTGCTCTGGCCGCAATTGACGTGGTCGTTCGGATTGATCACTTCTCCCAGCAGGCGACTGGCGAGGGTGGCGATCACTTCGTTGGCGTTCATGTTGGAGCTGGTGCCGGAGCCGGTCTGGAAGATGTCCACCGGAAAATGGTCCATGAACCGGCCTTCGAGCAGCCCCAGGGACGCATCGACGATGGCCTTGCCCTGGGCTGGACTGATTTGCTCCAGCTCTACGTTGGCCCGGGCGGCCGCCGCCTTGGCCAGGATCAGGGCGCGGATGAACTGCGCCGGCATACGCTGACCGCTGACCGGGAAGTTATCCACGGCACGCTGGGTCTGTGCACCGTAGAGGGCGTCCACCGGGACTTGCAGTTCGCCCATGCTGTCGCGTTCGATACGGGTATTACTCATCGGGAGATCCTTGCACCAGTTCAATAAGAGAAATCGACGGCTCCAGGGCGCAGGTCGCCAGCGCCCAGGCATGGCGCTGCCAGCGCTCGAGGCGGCAGCGGCACAGTGATTGTCGTTCGAGGTCGCGCAAGGGGCGCCAGGCCTGGTCGAGGCAGAGATTGCGCCAATGCCAGGGCAGCGCGACGTCGGAGGCGGTGTCGAGCAACAAGCGCAAGGCGGTTTCGGAGATCATCCACGGCGATGTCGTGGTGCAGCAGGCCAGATAGCGGCCCTCAGCCAGGTAGTGCTCGATCAGCCGCGGCTCGTCGGGGTTCAGCGCGCAACGGATCTGGCGACTCATCCAGCGCCAGCTTTCAAGGTAGGGTTGTTCGTGCAGGGCAGAACTCATGACCGGGGGCTCGCTCGGCGAATGAGATTCATTATTATATGATAATAAGAAGCAACACAACCATGAGACCGCACAAATTCATCGTGGCGAGGGAGCTTGCTCCCGCTCGGTTGCGCAGCGACCGCAATAGCTTGGGGTCGCTTCGCGGCCCAGCGGGAGCAAGCTCCCTCGCCACAAAAGCACGCCCGCCACAGGATCTGCGGATACAAAAAAGGCGCGTCACCCAGCGGATGACGCGCCTTTTTCTATGGGATGAGTATCAGCTACCCGCCACCATCATCCGCTCGATCAGCACCGAGCCCGTGCGGATGTTGCTGCGCAGTTCCAGGTCGTTGCCCACGGCCAGGATCTGCTTGAACATATCGCGCATGTTCCCGGCGATGGTCACTTCCTGGACCGGGAACTGGATCTCGCCATTCTCGACCCAGAAACCCGCCGCGCCACGGGAATAGTCCCCGGTGACCATGTTCAGGCCGTGGCCCATCAGTTCGGTCACCAGCAGGCCACGCCCCATGCGTCGCAGCAAGGCCGCCTGGTCTTCTTCGCCATGGGTCACGAACAGGTTATGCACGCCACCGGCATTGGCCGTGCTCGGCATGCCAAGCTTGCGGCCCGAATAGGTGCCGAGGATGTAGGACACCAGCTCGCCGTTTTCCACGAACGGCTTGGCGTAGGTGGCCAGGCCATCGCCGTCGAACGCCGAACTGCCCATGGCCTGCATCAGGTGCGGACGTTCGTCGATGGTCATCCATTCCGGAAACAGTTTCTGACCCAGGGCGCCCTCGAGGAACGACGATTTGCGGTACAGGTTGCCGCCGGACACCGCCGACAGAAAGCTGCCAAACAAGCCACCGGCCAGCTCGGCGGCAAACAGCACCGGCACTTCGCAGGTCGGCACCGGCCGCGCGCCCAGGCGGCTGGCTGCCCGTTGCGCGGCTTTCTGGCCGATGCTTACCGGGTCCGCCAGCAGGGTGCCCTGGCGGTTCACGTCATACCAGTAATCGCGCTGCATCTGGCCGTCGGCTTCGGCGATCATGACGCAACTGAGGCTGTGGCGGGTCGACGCATAACCGCCGATGAAGCCGTGGCTGTTACCGTAGACCCGGCAGCCCTGGTGAGTATTGAGCGTCGTGCCGTCGGCGTTCTTGATCCGCGAGTCGGCATCGAATGCCGCCGCTTCGCAGCGCAGTGCCTGCTCGATGGCCTGTTCAGGGGTGATGTCCCAGGCGTGGAACAGGTCGAAGTCTCGCTGTTCCTTGCACATCAGTGCGGCGTCGGCCAGGCCCGAGGCTTCGTCTTCGGAGGTGTGCTTGGCAATCGCCAGTGCCGCGGCGACGGTTTCACGAATGGCCTCCGGACCGCTGGCCGAGGTGCTGGCCGAGCCCTTGCGCTGGCCCACGTACAAGGTGATGCCAAAGCCCTGGTCGCGATTGAATTCGACGGTTTCCACCTCGCGCTGGCGCACCGAGGTCGACAGCCCCTGCTCCAGGGACACCGCCACCTCACAGGCACTGGCGCCCTGTCGCTTGGCTTCGGCAAGGATCTGCTCGACTTGTTCCTGCAGTGCCGGCAATGCTTGCGGGCCGACGCTCTGAACTGCACTCATGGTGTTCTCCACTCAAATTCTGCTCTCGGTAATGGTCTTCGAGCGACCGGGCCGGACAAGCGGCCCCCGACTGGTTATCATGGCGGCGTTTCTTTGCGGACTGCCACCATGGTTGATTCTTACGACGACTCCCTCTACGAGGGTGAAAAAAGCAAATCCCAGGTCAAACGCGAGCTGCATGCTCTGGTTGACCTCGGCGAGCGCCTGACAACACTCAAGCCTGACTTGCTGGCCAAACTGCCTTTGACCGACGCCTTGCGCCGGGCCCTGGCCGATGCGCCCAAGCACACCGCGAATATCGCGCGTAAACGGCACCTGCAATTCATCGGCAAACTGATGCGCGATCAGGACACTGACGCCATCCTGGTTCTGCTCGATCAACTCGATGCCTCCACCCGGCAGTACAACGAACGCTTCCATAACCTGGAACGCTGGCGCGATCGCTTGATCGCCGGCGATGACGGTGTGCTGGAAAAATTCGTCATCGACTACCCGGAGGCCGATCGCCAGCAATTGCGCTCCCTGATCCGTCAGGCCCAGCACGAACTGGCGCAAAACAAGCCACCAGCCTCGAGCCGTAAAATCTTCAAATACATCCGTGAGCTGGACGAGACTCAACGCGGCTTGCGCTGATCACTAACAGCTTTACCCTCCTGCAAGAGGTTTCCGTGGCGAGGGAGCTTGCTCCCTCGCCACGATGACTCGCGCAAGCCCCTGAGCATTTTCATGCGCCCGTGCCACCCACGGTAATCGCATCGATCTTCAGGGTCGGTTGGCCGACGCCTACCGGCACCGATTGCCCATCCTTGCCACACGTCCCCACGCCACTGTCCAGCGCCAGGTCGTTACCGACCATCGACACCTTGCTCATCGCCTCCGGCCCATTGCCGATCAGGGTCGCGCCCTTGACCGGCGCGGTGATCTTGCCGTCCTCGATCAGGTAGGCCTCGCTGGTGGAGAACACGAACTTGCCGCTGGTGATGTCCACTTGGCCACCGCCGAGGTTGGCGCAATAGATGCCTTTTTTCACCGAGGCAATGATTTCCGCCGGATCGCTTTGGCCACCCAGCATGTAGGTGTTGGTCATGCGCGGCATCGGCAGGTGCGCGTAGGATTCGCGGCGACCGTTGCCGGTACGGGCCACGCCCATCAGGCGGGCGTTGAGCTTGTCTTGCATGTAGCCCTTGAGCACGCCGTTCTCGATCAGCGTGGTGCACTCGGTCGGCGTGCCTTCGTCATCGACGCTCAGGGAACCGCGACGTCCGGCCAGGGTGCCGTCATCGACAATGGTGCAGAGTTTCGAGGCGACCATTTCACCCATGCGCCCGCTGTAGGCCGAGCTGCCCTTGCGGTTGAAATCGCCTTCCAGGCCGTGCCCCACCGCTTCGTGCAGGAGCACGCCGGACCAGCCGGAACCCAATACCACCGGCAATGTACCGGCCGGGGCCGGGATCGCCTCCAGGTTGACCAGCGCCTGGCGCAGCGCTTCGCGGGCGTAACCCATGGCGCGGTCTTCGCTGAGGAAATAACGGTAGTCGGTGCGTCCACCGCCGCCATGGCCGCCACGCTCACGACGACCGTTCTGCTCGACGATCACGCTGACGTTGAACCGCACCAGGGGCCGCACGTCCGCCGCCAGGCCGCCGTCGGTGGAGGCCACGAGGATCCGTTCCCAGACCCCGGCCATGCTCACCGTCACTTGCTGGATGCGCGGGTCGAGGGCCCGGGTCGCGACGTCGATGCGCTTGAGCAACTCGACTTTTTCGGCGCGGCTCATGACTTCCAGCGGGTTGTCCGGCGCATACAACTGCGCCACGTCCTGGCTGCTGAACGCCTGGACCGTGCCATTCTGCCCGGCCCGGGAGATCGAGCGGGCCGCACGGGCAGCCGCACCGAGGGCTTCGAGGGTGATGGCGTTGCTATAGGCAAAACCGGTCTTTTCCCCGGACTGGGCGCGCACGCCCACGCCCTGGTCAAGGTTGAAACTGCCTTCCTTGACGATGCCGTCTTCCAGCGACCAGGACTCGGAGATCTGCCCCTGGAAATACAGGTCGGCGGCATCGATGCCCGGGCCGGCCAGGTCGCCCAGCACGCCTTGCAGGCTTTCGAGGGTTACGCCGCCGGGGGCTAAAAGGTGTTCACTGACTGAGGACAACAACCCGCTCATATGATTTACGCCTTGAATTCGTCGTCTTGGACAGGTCGCTGTCGAGCGCCCTGCGAGAAAAAGCGCCGATGGCTAGCCACCGGCATGCGCGCCCGGATGGACGCCTGTTCATTGTTGTCGCGCTCGGCCAGCAGCACGGCCTCGCCTTGATCCTGTTGTGCCAGCACGCGGCCCCACGGGTCGACAATCGCGGCATGGCCAAAGGTTTCCCGTGGCCCCGGATGCAGGCCGCCCTGGGCAGCCGCCAGCACATAGCACTGGGTCTCGATCGCCCGGGCGCGGATCAGCACGTCCCAATGGGCGGCGCCAGTCACCGCGGTGAACGCCGAGGGCGCCGTGATCAGCTCGGCCCCGGCAGCTCGCAGCTCGCTGTAGAGCTCCGGGAACCGCAAGTCATAACAGACCGTCAGGCCCACCCGCCCCACTGGAGTATCGGCAACCACCACGTTGGCACCATAAGCATAGTCATCCGACTCGCGATAGCGCCCGCGATTGTCCGCCACATCCACATCGAACAGGTGCAACTTGTCGTAGCGCGCGACGATCTGGCCTTGGTCGTCCACCAGCAACGAACAGGCATGGGACCTGGCCTCGGGCTGATCCACCGGCGGTAACGGCAACGTGCCGGCCACAATCCATAACTTGAGGTCACGGGCGACCTGTTTCAACCAGGGCAGGATCGGTCCCTGACCAAAGGCTTCGGCACGACCGATCTCGGCGATGTCCCGGCGCCCCATCGCGGCAAAATTCTCGGGCAGCACTGCCAGCCTCGCGCCGCCGGCGGCGGCCTGCTCCAGCAACACTCGGGCACGCGCCAGGTTGGCGAGCACATCGCTCTGGCTGACCATTTGAATCACTGCGACTGGCATGGTGCATCCCCAATTTTATCCTCGCCCAAGGCGGGTGTGGGAGCAAAGCTTGCTCGCGATGAGGCAGGTACATCCAACATATAGGCTGGTTGATACACCGCAATCGCGAGCAAGCTTTTCTCCCACAGGCCCGCTCCCACAAGGGGGTTGGCGTCGAACTGTCAGAACGGCTTGTCGAAGGTGATCTTCGGCTCTTTCCACGGCCCCTTGACGTCGTATCTTACGCTGGCAAATCGCGCGACGCGGTCACCGATCAGTTTGTCGATCAGAAACAGCGCCCCACCCACCGCCGGTGCGCCAACGATCAGCGCGGCGATCGGCAGGTTGTTGGTCACCGGCAGCGTCACCAGCAGCTTGGCGTCGACCCGGTCGGCCACCATGTCCAGCGTGCCGTTGAGTTCCAGGTTGCTCGACGGCCCGGTCAGGGTAATGGGTTCGCGGGTTACGTATACACCGTCGCTCGCCACCAGCAGCCCCTTGACCCGATCGTAGCTCAAGCCCTTGCCGAACAGGTCGGAGAAGTCCAGGCGCAAGCGTCGGCCGATGGAGTTGAAGTTCAGCAGGCCAAATACCCGCAACGCCTGGGCGCTGCCTTCGACTTCGACGAACTGGCCCTTGCTCAGCGACGCGTCGAGGCTGCCGGAAAAGCGCTTGGTGGCAACCCACGCCGGCGAACCGGGCCAGCGACCATCGACATCCAGGCGGAATTCCTGGCTGGTCACGCTCGGGGCAAAGCCCCAGCCCTTGAGCACATCGCCCAGGTTCTTGCCGCTGATACGGCCCTTGTACCAACTGCTGGTGGAACCGGGCACGCCTTCCCAGCCGCCACTGCCGTTCAACACCATGCCCTTGAGGCCCATGTCCAGATTGTTCAGCGCGATGCCCTTGGCGGTCGGGCGCACTTTCAACGACCACGCACCGATAAGATCGGGGCCCTGGAACAATTGGTCGATGGCAATATCCATGGCCGGGATTTTCCCGGGATCGACCGACGCCAACGGGTCCGGTGCGTTTTCATCCGCCTGGACCGTCGGGTCCGTGGCTGGCAGGCGAACATAATCAAGCTTGATACCAATCGGGGCGGCCTTCGCATCCGGCAGGCTGACGTTGCCCTTGGCCTGCTGGCTGTCGAGGCGCAAGGCCCAGGCGTCCGGCTTGCGGTCCAGTTGCACCGACGCCTGGTCCAGGGTGGTGCCCATGGCCGTGAGCTTGCCGACGCTCAGATCGACGCTGCTGAGCAGTTGCTTGGCGCTGCCGCCCGGATCCTGACCGGCGTACTTGTTCACCAGGTCCTGCCACGGGCTTACGTCCAGTTCCGACAGTTTGCCGCGCAGTCGCAACCCCTTGGCCCCAGGCAGGACCGCATCACCGGCACCCAGCAACAACTCGCCGCGACCGTCGGCGATTTTCCCGCTCGGTGCAGCGTAAGTGAAGCTGGCCAGGTCGCCATAATCGACCCAATAACGCCGCTCCGGCCCTTGCAGGGTCATGCGAAACACCGTGTCACGCCCGACATCGGCGGCCATGCCAAAAGGTGCCGGCAGGTCGACGGCCACGCCCTTGAGGTTGGAACTGACCGACAACTGGCTGTCGGCACCGTCGAGGATTACTTGCAACTGGTAGGGCACGACACCGGATACCGGCAACGGCTGGGTGACATTCAGCCAACTGCTGAGTTTCTTGATCTCCACCTGCCCGGACGCAGCGACCCGTGTATTGAGCGCGCCGGCACGGCCCTCAGCGAAAATCTGCGCGGTCACAGGCCGGTCGAATGCCCGGGCGCTGATGCCCTTGCCGCTCAAGCCCTTGTTGCTGTCGAAGCGGAAATCGCCCTTGAGCTGAGTCAGCTCCAACGCCGGTTCGCTGAGCTTGAGGCGGGCCTTGTCGGTGGCGAAGTCCACCAGGATCTTCGGTTGCTCGCCTTTGACCAGCGGGATATCGAGCTTCACGCTGCCTTGCAGGTCGCCCTCGCCTTCCCAGCCGGCGAACGTCTCGGCGGTCCCGATCGGTGCCGTCTGGAGGATTTTCAGGCCGTCGCCCAGCCCTCCGGCGAACCCGCCGTCCAGCAGCAGATGAGAACTCTGCCCGGTCGGCACATGGGGAATGTTCACCGACACATCCTTGACCTGGGTATCGAGCAGTTGCCCTTGGCTGGCGAAGATGCGCACGCCGCTGTCTTCGACGAAGACATCGCCGCTGACCTTGCTGACCGAAGGCCAGCCCGGCTGGAACGCCAGCTCGGCGTCATGCACCTTGAAAAACAGGCTGATGCTGCGGTCCGCGTCCCCGGCACCTTTATTCAGCGAGCCTTGGTACTGGAAAAAGCCCTCGTCCACCGCGCCCTTGACGATGGCCGTGCGCAGCCACTCATCCAGCGCCGGGCTGAGGACCGCCGGCAGGTACTTGGCGGTGTAGCGTCCGTCACCGTCCACCAGGCCGACCCGCAGGTCCATGTAGTCTTCCTGGCTGTGGTCGAAATGCAGGCGGATCAGGAAGTCGCCGGCAATCCGGCCCTCCTCGCCCAGCACCTTCAGATACGGCGCGATCAGGGTGAATCCTTGCTTGTCGAGCTTCCAGGTCAGCCGGGCGTTGGCCTGCAGGTACTGCCAGGGCTTGGCGAAGATCGGGTCCAGGTGCAGGGAAAAATCCTTGCTGTCCATGCGCAGCTCGCCGCCGCCCAGGTCACCGCTCAAGCTCCCGGAGACGTTGCGCGCCGCCGGAGCACCGCGATAGGCATCAAAGCCCACGGTGTCCAGGTTGGTGGCGAAGCTGATTTTCTGGTCACCGGTGTTCTGCGGCCGGTAGTCCAGCAACACGTTGCGCAGGCCACCGGTGACCTTGAGACGGTCAATGGTCGTCGCCAGGCCCTCGGGCAGCGGTGCCAGGGCATTGAGCAAAGGCGTGAGCGGGGTCAAGTCGAGGCGGTCGGCCTGCAGATGCCAGCGCTCCTCGGTCTTTTCGGTGGCGGCACTCTGTTGCAGCTGCAGGCGCGATTCCCAGCGGGTCTCGCCCAGGTTCATCGCCAGGGAATCGAAGGTTGCGGTGAACCCTTGGCTGCCGCGCTGGAAATAGCCGTTGAGGGCCAGGTTGTGGATCTGCACAGGCTTGCGTTCGCCGTAGGCGCCCTGGAGCTGCGGTGCGTTCAAGCGCATGGCCGCGCTTTGCACCGTGCCCTCGCCCCAACTGAGCCAGAACTCACCGCCGGCCTTGATCTGGGAGAAATTCCATTGCTGGGTCAGGCGTTTCGGCAGCCATTTGGACCAGTCGCTTTGCGGCAGGCTCAAGTAGGCATCGGCCTGACCATTCTTCCAGTCGCTGGCACGCAGGCGGGTACGCAGGTTGATCGCCACCGGCTGGCCGTCCGGCAGGGTCAGGCGGGCATCCAGGCGCTGGCGGGTGGCGCCGATGCGCAGGCTCAAGCCGACGTAGGTCAGGGTCAGCGGTGGTTGCTCGACGGGTTGCAAGGTCACCTGGCTATCGAGCACCGAGAGCTTGGAAACCATTTGCATGCGTTCGAGCATTTGCTGCGGATCGAGGGGCTGGTCGCCCTGCACCGGCAAGCCTTCCAGGGCCCACTTGCCGTCGGCGCTCTCCTTGAGGCTGATCTTCAGACCGCTGACTTCCAGGTGGGCGATGCGCACCTGACGTGCCAACAGGCTGTCCCACAGGTCAGGTACGGCCCGCACCTGGTCCAGGTGCAGGGCGTTGGGGCCTTCGCCAACCACCACGTCGCGCGCCGCCAGGATCGGCGCCAGGCCGCTCCAGCTACCGTCGAGGCTGCCGATGTGCACGGGCATGCCCAGGGCTGCGCCGGCCCGGGTCTCGACCTCGGCACGGTATTCGGCTACCAGCGGGACCAGCTCGCGACCGAGGCTGACGTACAACGCCAGCAGCACCAACAGCAG
Organism: Pseudomonas sp. FP2300; assembly: GCF_030687595.1. Taxonomy (NCBI): domain Bacteria; kingdom Pseudomonadati; phylum Pseudomonadota; class Gammaproteobacteria; order Pseudomonadales; family Pseudomonadaceae; genus Pseudomonas; species Pseudomonas sp. FP2300. The sequence goes on along the minus strand of NZ_CP117440.1, from coordinate 1,092,522 downwards.
CGCGCACAGACCCAGCCCCCAACGGGTCAGCGTCGCCATCATGCGTGTCAGACGCTCCATGTCAGTGGGCTCCCCTGGCAAAGACAATCAAATCCGCGGGCCCGCCGCTTCCCAAGCTCTTCAGAGCAACACCACGTCGTATTGTTCCTGGGAATACATGGTTTCCACCTGGAAGCGAATCGTGCGCCCGATAAATGCTTCCAACTCCGCGACATTACCTGACTCCTCGTCGAGCAGGCGATCGACCACTTTCTGGTTGGCCAACACTCTATAGCCGGTCGCCTGGTAGGCGCGCGCCTCCCGGAGGATTTCGCGGAAGATTTCGTAACACACGGTTTCCGGAGTCTTGAGCTTGCCGCGGCCCTGGCAACTGCTGCACGGTTCGCACAGCACCTGCTCAAGGCTTTCGCGGGTGCGCTTGCGGGTCATCTGCACCAGGCCCAACTCGGTGATCCCGATGATGTTGGTCTTGGCGTGATCGCGTTCGAGTTGTTTTTCCAGGGTCCGCAGCACCTGGCGCTGGTGCTCTTCATCTTCCATGTCGATGAAGTCGATGATGATGATCCCGCCCAGGTTACGCAGGCGCAGTTGCCGGGCGATAGCGGTGGCGGCTTCCAGGTTGGTCTTGAAGATGGTTTCTTCCAGGTTGCGATGGCCGACGAACGCCCCGGTGTTGACGTCGATGGTGCTCATGGCTTCGGCCGGATCGACCACCAGGTAACCGCCGGACTTGAGCGGCACCTTGCGTTCCAGGGCTTTCTGGATTTCATCTTCGACGCCATACAGATCGAAAATCGGTCGCTCGCCAGGGTAATGCTCGAGGCGGTCGGCGATTTCCGGCATCAGCTCGGCGACGAACTGGGTGGTTTTCTGGAAGGTTTCCCGGGAGTCGATGCGAATTTTCTCGATCTTGGGGCTGACCAGATCCCGCAGCGTACGTAGCGCCAGGCCCAGGTCTTCGTAGATCACGCTGGGGGTGGCGATGGTCTTGATCTGCGCGGCGATCTGGTCCCAGAGCCTGCGCAGATAGCGGATGTCCATGAGGATTTCATCGGCCCCGGCCCCTTCGGCGGCGGTACGCAGGATGAAACCACCGGCTTCCTTGATGCCTTCTTTTTCCACGCAGTCGCTGACCACCTGCTTGAGGCGCTCGCGCTCGGCTTCGTCTTCGATTTTCAGGGAAATGCCGACGTGGGCGGTGCGCGGCATGTACACCAGGTAGCGCGACGGAATCGACAGTTGCGTGGTCAGGCGCGCGCCCTTGGAGCCGATGGGATCCTTGGTGACCTGCACCACCAGGCTCTGGCCTTCATGGACCAGCGCGCTGATGCTCTCCACGGCCGGCCCTTCGCGCATGGAAATTTCCGACGCATGGATGAACGCCGCGCGGTCCAGGCCTATATCGACGAAGGCTGCCTGCATGCCCGGCAGCACCCGCACCACCTTGCCTTTATAGATATTGCCGACGATGCCACGCTTTTGCGTGCGCTCGACGTGGACCTCTTGCAGCACACCGTTTTCAACCACCGCCACGCGCGATTCCATCGGCGTGATGTTGATCAGGATCTCTTCACTCATGGCAGGGTCTCGTTCAGGCATGTTCACGATTATGGCCGCATCAGTCAGACGGCGCTCAGCGCGCGCTCAAGGTTTGCCAACAGGGTATGCCGAAATGGCCCAGTAGTTCTGCGGTTTCGCACAGCGGCAGGCCGACCACGGCCGAATAACTGCCCTCAAGCCCGGCGACAAAAACCGCCCCCAAACCCTGGATGCCATAGCCGCCGGCCTTGTCCCGGGGTTCGCCACTGGCCCAGTAGGCCGCCGCTTCCTGCTCCGTGATCGAACGAAAGCGCACCAGGCTGCGCACCACGCGAGATTCGCAATGCTGCCCATCCAGTATGGCGATGGCGGTCAGTACTTCATGTTCGCGACCGGACAGGCTCAAGAGCATCGTCATGGCGTCGGCCTGGTCCAGTGGCTTGCCGAGAATCTGCCCATCCAGCACCACGGCGGTGTCGGCGCCCAGCACGCAGCCATCCACATCGGCGCGCAGGGCCCGTCGCCCAGCCTCGGCCTTGCCGCGCGCCAGGCGCTCGACATAGGCCGATGGGGTTTCGTGAGCCAGGGGAGTTTCGTCGATGTCCGCGCTGACGGCGGTAAACGGTACGCCGATCTGCGTGAGCAGCTCACGCCGACGCGGCGAGCCAGAGGCGAGGTAAAGCGGCTTCATCAAGACATCTCCCTATCAAGGCCAATGCCTGACCGAATCAGTTGATTTTGAAACGCAGGCGCAGGCCACGCAAACCGAAGCTCACCCATGGCCAGAGCAAGGCACTGACCAGGGCTGGCAGCACCAGCGCCAGGGTCGGCTGGCGATTGCCGGTCAACGCGCTGAGCCACAATTGCACCAGTTGCGCCAGGCCAAAGATCACCAGGATCACCAGGCACTGTTGCCACATGGGGAACATCCGCAGGCGTTGTTGCAGCGACAGCACCAGGAAGGTGATCAGCGTCAGGATCAGCGCATTCTGCCCCAGCAGCGTGCCATAGAGCACATCCTCGGCCAGGCCCAGACACCAGGCGGTGACCATGCCGACCTTGTGCGGCAAGGCCAGTGCCCAGAAGGCCAGCAACAGGGCCAGCCACAGTGGGCGCAGGATTTCCATGAACTGCGGCAGCGGCGAAACGCTGAGCAACAGGCCGATGGCGAAGGTCAGCCAGACCATCCAGCCGTTACCGGATTGGGTACTGCTCATTCTTCTCGTGCTCCCCTGGTGGCTGGCGCGGTGTCCGGCGTGGAGGCTGGCGGCTTGGCGGCGGGCCGGGCAGGCTGGGACGCCGGCGCGTGAGTGCTCGAACGGGTCGGTTTCGCAGCGGGCGTAGCCGGTGCAGCGGCCGGCGCGGGTGCGGGTGCCGGTGCAGCCGATGCAGGCGCTTGTGGTTTTGGCACGGTGGCAGGGACTGGCGCCGGAACTGCTGGCGCCTGGGCAGCCGACTCACCGCCCTGCCGGTCCTGGGCTTCCTGGGCCGCGGCGGCATCGTTGGCCCGCTCTTCCGGGGTGCGGTTGTCGCTGAAGACCAGCAGCAGATAGCGGCTGCGATTCAGGGCCGCCGTCGGCACCGCGCGCACGATGGCGAACGGCTGGCCGGAGTCATGAATGACTTCCTTGACCGTCGCCACCGGATACCCAGCCGGGAAGCGCTGGCCAAGGCCGGAGCTGACCAGCAGGTCGCCTTCCTTGATGTCGGCGGTATCGGCCACGTGCCGCAGCTCCAGGCGTTCCGGGTTGCCGGTGCCGCTGGCGATCGCCCGCAGGCCGTTGCGGTTGACCTGCACCGGAATGCTGTGGGTGGTATCGGTCAGCAACAGGACGCGGGAGGTATAAGGCATCAACTCCACCACCTGGCCCATCAGGCCACGGGCATCGAGCACCGGCTGGCCGAGGACCACACCGTCACGCTCGCCCTTGTTGATCAGGATGCGGTGGGTGAAGGGGTTGGGGTCCATGCCGATCAACTCGGCCACTTCGACCTTCTCGTTGACCAGCGCGGAAGAGTTGAGCAACTCGCGCAGCCGAACGTTCTGCTCGGTGAGGGCCGCCAGCTTCTGCATGCGTCCCTGCAACAGCAGGTTTTCGGTCTTGAGTTTTTCGTTTTCGGCGACCAGCTCGGTCCGGCTGCCAAACTGACTGGCCACACCTTGCCACAACCGCTGCGGCAGATCGGTGATCCAGTAGGATTCCATCAACACCAGCGACATCTGGCTGCGCACTGGCTTGAGCACCGTGAAACGGGCATCGACCACCATCAGCGCGACCGATAGCACGGTCAGCACCAACAGGCGCACACCCAATGAGGGGCCTTTGGCGAAAAGCGGTTTAATAGGCCGCTCCTCCCAGGCAAATGTTTTCTTTATTCATACGGCATCAAACCGGCCTGGATACGAATGACAGAAGATAAACGCCAACGGGCAGCACTGCAAAGTGCTGCCCGGGAGCGAACAACATAGACGATCCAGCCAACTTATTCGCTGGAGAGCAGGTCCATGGTGTGCTTGTCCATCATTTCCAATGCACGGCCACCGCCGCGGGCAACGCAGGTCAACGGGTCTTCGGCCACGATCACCGGCAGGCCGGTTTCCTGGGCCAGCAGTTTGTCGAGGTCACGCAGCAGTGCGCCACCACCGGTCAGCACCAGGCCGCGCTCGGCGATATCCGATGCCAGCTCCGGCGGCGACTGTTCCAGGGCGCTCTTGACGGCCTGGACGATGGTCGCCAACGACTCTTGCAGCGCTTCGAGCACTTCGTTGGAGTTGAGGGTAAAGGCCCGTGGAACGCCTTCGGCCAGGTTACGGCCGCGTACGTCGACTTCACGCACTTCACCGCCCGGGTAGGCCGTGCCGATTTCCTGCTTGATACGCTCGGCGGTGGATTCGCCGATCAGGCTGCCGTAGTTGCGACGCACATAAGTGATGATCGCTTCGTCGAAACGGTCGCCGCCCACACGCACGGATTCGGCATAGACCACACCGTTGAGGGAGATCAGCGCGATTTCAGTGGTACCGCCACCGATGTCAACGACCATCGAGCCACGGGCTTCTTCCACCGGCAGACCGGCACCGATGGCAGCGGCCATGGGTTCTTCGATCAGGAACACTTCACGGGCACCGGCACCGAGGGCCGACTCACGGATAGCCCGACGCTCTACCTGGGTGGACTTGCATGGAACGCAGATCAGCACGCGAGGGCTGGGCTGCAGGAAGCTGTTTTCGTGAACCTTGTTGATGAAGTACTGCAGCATCTTTTCGCAGACGCTGAAGTCGGCGATCACGCCGTCTTTCATCGGACGAATGGCCGCGATGTTGCCCGGTGTACGGCCCAGCATGCGCTTGGCTTCGGTGCCGACAGCCACGACGCTCTTCTGGTTACCGTGGGTGCGGATGGCCACGACCGAGGGTTCATTCAGGACGATACCGCGCTCGCGCACGTAAATAAGGGTGTTGGCAGTGCCCAGGTCAATGGAGAGATCGCTGGAAAACATGCCACGCAGTTTCTTGAACATGGGAAAGGGACCCTAGGCAACGCGTGGGTAAAAAAGTGCGGCAAACTCTAACAACGACAGGGATTTTGGGCAAGGCGCCAATATGTTAAATTGGCCGCTTTTCTGTGCACCAAACCCCACAATCGCGGCCGTAAGGCCGTAGAAATGCGGTAGTGTTCCGACAATCTAACACACGGACAGACTGCGTCCGTTTTGTTTTCCACTGGAGAATCCCATGGCGCTTGAACGCTCCGACGTGGAAAAAATCGCTCATCTGGCCTGTCTGGGCCTCAATGAAGCCGATCTTCCACACATCACTTCTGCCCTGAACAGCATTCTGGGGCTGGTCGACGAGATGCAGGCGGTCAATACCGACGGCATCGAACCACTGGCTCACCCACTGGAAGCCAGCCAGCGCCTGCGCGCCGACGTCGTGACCGAGTCCAATCACCGCGAGGCCTACCAGTCCATCGCACCAGCGGTCGAAAACGGCCTGTACCTGGTTCCGAAAGTCATCGACTAAAGGGAAAGAGCCTCTCATGCATCACATGACCCTGGCCGAGATCGCCCGCGGACTCGCCGACAAGAAGTTTTCCTCCGAAGAACTGACCAAGGTCCTGCTGGCGCGCATCGCCCAGCTCGACCCGCAGCTCAACAGCTTCATCAGCCTCACCGAAGAGCTGGCCCTGGGCCAGGCCAAGGCCGCCGACGCCCGGCGCGCCAACGGTGAGAGCGGCGCCCTGCTCGGTGCGCCGATCGCCCATAAAGACCTGTTCTGCACCCAGGGCATCCGTACCAGTTGCGGCTCGAAGATGCTCGACAACTTCAAGGCACCGTACGACGCCACCGTGGTCGCCAAGCTGGCCGCCGCCGGCACCGTGACCCTGGGCAAGACCAACATGGACGAATTCGCCATGGGCTCGGCCAACGAGTCGAGCTACTACGGCGCGGTCAAGAACCCGTGGAACCGGGAACACGTACCGGGCGGTTCGTCCGGCGGTTCGGCCGCCGCCGTGGCCGCGCGCCTGCTGCCAGCCGCTACCGCCACCGACACCGGCGGCTCGATTCGCCAACCAGCGGCGTTCACCAACCTCACAGGCCTCAAGCCCACCTACGGCCGCGTCTCGCGCTGGGGCATGATCGCCTACGCCTCCAGCCTCGACCAGGGTGGCCCGCTGGCGCGCACTGCCGAAGACTGCGCGATCCTGCTGCAAGGCATGGCTGGCTTCGACCCGAACGACTCCACCAGCATCGATGAACCGGTGCCGGACTACAGCGCCAGCCTAAACGGCTCGCTGCAAGGCCTGCGCATCGGCGTACCGAAGGAATACTTCAGCGCCGGTCTCGACCCGCGCATCGCCGAGCTGGTGCACAACAGCGTCAAGGCGCTGGAGAAGCTCGGCGCGGTCATCAAGGAAATCAGCCTGCCGAACATGCAGCACGCAATTCCCGCGTACTACGTGATCGCCCCGGCGGAAGCGTCCTCGAACCTGTCGCGCTTCGACGGCGTGCGCTTCGGCTATCGCTGCGAGAACCCGGAAAACCTGATCGACCTGTACAAGCGTTCCCGCGGCGAAGGCTTCGGCGCCGAAGTGCAGCGCCGGATCATGGTCGGCGCCTACGCGCTGTCCGCTGGCTACTACGATGCCTACTACCTCAAGGCGCAGAAAATCCGCCGCCTGGTGAAGAACGACTTCATGGCCGCCTTCAACGAAGTCGACATCATCCTCGGCCCGACCACGCCGAACCCGGCCTGGAAACTCGGCGCCAAGAACAGCGACCCGGTCGCCGAGTACCTGGAAGACGTCTACACCATCACCGCCAACCTCGCCGGCTTGCCGGGCCTGTCCATGCCGGCCGGCTTCGTCGATGGCCTGCCGGTGGGCGTACAGCTGCTCGCGCCGTATTTCCAGGAAGGCCGCCTGTTGAACGTTGCCCATCAGTATCAGCTGAACACTGACTGGCACACCCGCACCCCAACCGGCTTCTGAGGAGAAACACATGCAATGGGAAGTCGTGATCGGGCTGGAGATTCATACCCAGCTCACCACCCGGTCGAAAATCTTTTCCGGTAGCTCCACCACGTTCGGCTCCGAGCCCAACACCCAGGCCAGCCTGGTCGACCTGGGCATGCCCGGCGTGCTGCCGGTGCTCAACGCCGAAGCGGTGCGCATGGCGGTGATGTTCGGCCTGGCGATTGACGCCGAGATCGGCCAGCACAACGTGTTCGCCCGCAAGAACTACTTCTACCCGGACCTGCCCAAGGGCTACCAGATCAGCCAGATGGAACTGCCGATCGTTGGCAAGGGCCACCTGGACATCGCCCTGGAAGACGGCACGGTCAAGCGCGTCGGCATCACCCGGGCGCACCTGGAAGAAGACGCCGGCAAGAGCCTGCACGAAGAATTCAACGGCGCCACCGGCATCGACCTGAACCGTGCCGGCACGCCGCTGCTGGAAATCGTCTCCGAGCCGGACATGCGCAGCGCCAAGGAGGCCGTGGCCTACGTCAAGGCGATCCACGCGCTGGTGCGTTACCTGGGTATCTGCGACGGCAACATGGCCGAAGGCTCGCTGCGCTGCGACTGCAACGTGTCGATCCGCCCCAAGGGCCAGGCCGAGTTCGGCACCCGCTGCGAGATCAAGAACGTCAACTCGTTCCGCTTCATCGAGAAGGCGATCAACAGCGAGATCCAGCGCCAGATCGAACTGATCGAGGACGGCGGCAAGGTCATCCAGCAGACCCGTCTGTACGACCCGAACAAGGACGAGACCCGTCCGATGCGCAGCAAGGAAGAAGCCAACGACTACCGATACTTCCCCGATCCGGACCTGCTGCCGGTGGTCATCGAGGACTCGTTCCTCAATGATGTACGCGCCACCCTGCCGGAGCTGCCACCGCAGAAACGCGAGCGCTTCCAGGCGCAGTTCGGGCTGTCGAGCTATGACGCCAACGTCCTGGCCACCAGCCGCGAACAGGCCGATTACTTCGAGAAAGTCGTGAGCATCGGCGGCGACGCCAAGCTGGCGGCCAACTGGGTGATGGTGGAGCTGGGCAGCCTGTTGAACAAGCAGGGCCTGGAAATCGACCAGTCGCCGGTCTCGGCCGAGCAATTGGGCGGCATGCTGCTGCGGATCAAGGACAACACCATCTCCGGCAAGATCGCCAAGATGGTCTTCGAAGCCATGGCCAATGGTGAAGGCAGCGCCGACGAGATCATCGAGAAGCGCGGCCTGAAGCAAGTCACCGACACCGGTGCGATCAGCGCCGTGCTCGATGAAATGCTCGCGGCCAACGCCGAGCAGGTCGAACAGTACCGTGCGGCAGACGAAGCCAAGCGCGGCAAGATGTTCGGCTTCTTCGTCGGCCAGGCCATGAAAGCCTCCAAGGGCAAGGCCAACCCGCAGCAGGTCAACGAACTGCTCAAAAGCAAGCTCGAGGGCTGATAGCCATGGAGCCAGTACCGGTATCTGGCTCGGACACCTGTGGCGAGGGAGCTTGCTCCCGCTGGGCTGCGCAGCAGCCCCTCAATCCGGCAGCGGAAATGGGGGCCGCTGCGCGCCCCAGCGGGAGCAAGCTCCCTCGCCACAATGCATTCCACAACCCCATTGATGTGGGAACCCCGAACATGAAGCGTCTCCTCGGCGCCTGCGCCCTGCTGTCCCTGCTGGCCGGTTGCGCCAGCCAGAGCGGGACGGTCGATCCACACGGCTACGACCAGACCGGCGTCGCCTCTTATTACGGTGCAAAACACCACGGCAAGCGCACCGCCAGCGGCGAGCGTTTCAACCAGAATGGCCTGACCGCCGCCCATCGCCAGTTGCCGTTCGGCACACGAGTGAAAATCACCAACCTGGGCAACAATAACAGCGTGGTGGTGCGCATCAACGACCGTGGCCCATACTCCCGAGGCCGCCTGATCGACGTATCCCGCGAAGCAGCCGAGCAACTGGGCATGTTGCGCAGCGGCACCGCACGGGTGCGCGTGCAAGCCCTCGACGATTGATAGACGGAGCCCGGCCATTTCCCTACTCACCGCCCTACCGCTGCTCAGCCTGATCGAACTGTTCGGCGCCCTGCTGTTGCTGGTCGGCGGTGCCGAGCTACTGGTACGCGCCGCCGTGGGCCTGGCGGCACGCTTGCAAATCCGGCCGCTGATCATCGGCCTGAGCGTCGTAGCCTTCGGCAGCAGTGCGCCGCAAATGGCCGTCAGCCTGCAGGCGACCCTGGCGCAGAACGCCGACATCGCCGTGGGCAGCGTGATCGGTAGCAGCATCTTCAACATCCTCGTCACCCTCGGGCTGTCGGCGCTGATCATTCCGCTGCGCGTTTCGCGCCAACTGGTGCGCCTGGACATCCCGTTGATGATCGGTGCCAGCCTGCTGGTGTTCGTGCTGGCCTGGAACGAAGAACTGACCCGACTGGACGGCGTATGGCTGCTGGTGGCCCTGGCGGTGTACCTGGGCCTGTTGCTGCGCCAGTCCCGGCATTCGGCACGACCGCACACCGTGGGTATCGACATGGCGCAGATGTCCTGGCCCAAAAGCCTGGCGATGATCGTGACGGGCCTGACGATGCTGGTTTTCGCCGGGCACCTGCTGTTGGGTGCGGCGGTGGAAGTGGCGACGGACCTGGGGCTGTCGGAGCGAATCATCGGCCTGACCATCGTCGCCGTCAGTACCTCACTGCCGGAACTCGCCACCTCGCTGATCGCCGCCCTGCGGGGGCAGCGGGACATCGCGGTGGGCAACGTGATCGGCAGCAACCTGTTCAACCTGCTGGGTGTACTGGGGGTGACCGCCCTGGCGGCACCCTCGCCATTGTCGGTCTCGCCCAACGCCCTGGATTTCGACCTGCCGGTAATGCTCGGCGTCGCCGTGCTGTGCCTGCCGGTGTTCTATTCCGGTTACCGTGTCACCCGTGCCGAAGGCCTGCTGTTCCTGGGCTTGTACCTGGCCTATGGGCTGCATGTGGTGGCGTTCACCACCGGCATGCCCCTGGCCGGCCAACTGGAACGGCTGATGCTGTTCTATGTGCTGCCGACCCTGCTCGCGTTTTTGCTGTTCACCTCCCTGCGCGCCTGGCGCCGCCAACACCACAAGAGGGATTTGCCATGACCGACACTCCAAAGACCGGCCTGGACATGCGTCGCCAGGTCATGGGCGACGCGTTCGTCGACCGCGCCCTGGGCAACGCCACCGAATTCACCCAACCGTTGCAGGACTTCGTCAACGAACATGCCTGGGGCAGCGTCTGGAGCCGCGAAGGCCTGCCGCTGAAGACCCGCAGCCTGATCACCCTGGCCGCCCTCACCGCCCTCAAATGCCCGCAGGAATTGAAAGGCCACGTACGTGGCGCGCTGAACAATGGCTGCACGGTGGAAGAGATTCGCGAGGCGTTGCTGCATTGCGCGGTGTATGCGGGCGTGCCGGCGGCAATCGATGCGTTTCGGGCGGCGCAGGAAGTGATCGATAGTTATCAGAAATCTGAGTGACCGTTAGATCGCTATCGCGAGCAGGCTCGCTCCCACAGTGGATTTTCGGTGTACATAAAATTCCGATACACCTGCTCTGTGGGAGCGAGCCTGCTCGCGATTGGGCCTAAAGAACACCACAACCTTCGAACCTAGATCCACCCACCCCACTGCAACACAAAAATCCCCAGGTTGGTGGTAATCGCTGCCATCAAGGTGGTGATGACGATGATCGCCGCCGCCAGTTCATGGTTGCCATCGGCTGCCCGGGCCATGACGAAGCTGGCGGCGGCGGTGGGGCTGCCGAAGTACAGGAACAGGATCCCCAGCTCCGCCCCGCGAAAGCCCCAGAGCCAGGCGCCGAGGGTGGTCAACAGTGGCAAGCCGACCATTTTCACCAGGCTCGAACTCAAGGCCATCTTGCCGCTCTTGCGCAAGGCCGCCAGCGACAGTGTGCCGCCGATGCAGATCAGCGCCAGGGGCAAGGTCATTTGCGACAAGTACTTGGCCGAGGTCTCGAACCAGTTCGGCAGGCCGATCTGCCAGTAGGCGAACGGCGTGGCGACAATCACACTGATGATCAGCGGGTTGCTGATCACGCTTTTGCAGATGCTCCACGGGTCGGACTTGATCACTGGGCTGTAGACCGCCAGCACGATGGTCGACAAGGTGTTGTAGAACAGGATCACCAGCGCCGCGAGAATCGCCCCCAGGGAAATCCCGTAGTCGCCGTACATGCTCGCCGCCAGCGCCAGGCCGATGACGCCGTTGTTGCCGCGAAACGCACCTTGGGTGTAGATGCCGCGATCTTCCCGCGGGCATCGCCAGATCGCCCAGCCCCAGGCCATGGCGAAACTCGCCAGGGTAGCGACGGAGAAATAGATCAGCAGGTCAGGCTGCAACGCCGCATGCAGGTCGGCATGGAGGATGCCGAGGAACAACAGCGCCGGCATGGTGACGTTGAACACCAGGGACGAGGCGATGTGGATGAAGTTGTCGTTGATCCAGTCGATGCGCTTGAGCAACACCCCCAGAAACAGCATGGCAAACACCGGCGCGGTGACGTTCAGGGTTTCGAGGAAAATTGCCAGCATGCCGAGGACCTTCAGAGGGGTGTCGTTAGGTGGCTAATGATAAGCCACTCACGGCATTGGCGTCTGGTAGAGCGTTATCGCGAGCAGGCTCGCTCCCACATTTTTTTGGGGGCTCACAGAAACTGAATTCACTCCAGTCCCTGTGGGAGCGAGCCTGCTCGCGATAACGGCGGCACATGCAACATCAATCCAAGCTGAACCACCGCTATCGCGAGCAAGCTCGCTCCCACACAGGATCTCCAGCGATCACGAAATCATCAGGTAATCGGCGCCGGGTTGAACAAGGTGATGTCGTTGTACAGCTTGTGCCGCTCGGCCCAGGTCTGTTTCTTGCCGCTGGCCACGTCCAGGTAGTAGTGGAACAGCTCCCAGCCCAGCTCCTCGATGGTGGCGCGTCCGGTGGCAATCCGGCCGGCGTCGATGTCGATCAGGTCCGGCCAGCGCTGGGCCAGTTCGGTGCGGGTCGAGACCTTCACCACTGGGGCCATGGCCAAGCCGTACGGCGTGCCGCGACCGGTAGTGAAGACATGCAGGTTCATCCCCGCCGCCAGTTGCAGCGTGCCGCAGACGAAATCACTGGCCGGTGTGGCGCAAAAGATCAGGCCCTTTTGCTTGAACCGCTCGCCCGGGCCGAGCACGCCATTGATCGCGCTGCTGCCCGACTTGACGATCGAGCCGAGGGATTTCTCGACGATGTTCGACAGCCCGCCCTTCTTGTTGCCCGGCGTGGTGTTGGCGCTGCGATCGGCCTCGCCCTTGGCCAGGTAGCGGTCGTACCAGTCCATTTCCCGCACCAGTTCCTGGGCCACCTCCTGGGTTTGTGCCCGGGAGGTCAGCAGGTAGATCGCATCGCGCACTTCGGTGACTTCGGAGAACATCACCGTCGCCCCCGCGCGCAACAGCAGGTCCGAGGCATAGCCCAGCGCCGGGTTGGCGGTGATGCCGGAAAACGCATCGCTGCCACCGCACTGCATGCCCAGGATCAGCTCCGAGGCTGGCACGGTTTCGCGACGGCGCTGGTCGAGCTTCTTCAAGCGAGTCTCGGCCAGCTCCATGATCTGTTCGATCATTTCGGTGAAGCCGTGACTGGAATCCTGCAAGCGATACAACCACGGCTCGCTGAGGTCCACCGAACTGTCGTTCTCATGCATCACCTGCCCGGCCTGCAATTTCTCGCAGCCCAGGCTGATCACCAGTGCTTCGCCACCCAGGTTCGGGTTGCGCGCCAGGTTACGCACGGTGCGGATCGGGATGTAGGCGTCGGTGGCGGTGATCGCCACGCCGCAGCCGTAGCTGTGGGTCAGCGCCACCACGTCATCGACGTTCGGGTATTTGGGCAGCAATTCGTCCTTGATGCGCTTGACCGCGTGGTCCAACACACCGGTGACGCACTGCACGGTGGTGGTGATGCCCAGGATGTTGCGCGTGCCGACGGTACCGTCGGCGTTACGATAGCCCTCGAAGGTGTAGCCCTCCAGCGGCGCATCGGCCGTCGGCACGTCGGTGGACAGCGGCAAGCTGTCCAACGGCGGCGCGGTGGGCATGCGCAACTGGTCTTCCTTGACCCAACTGCCACGGGGGATCGGTTGCAGCGCGTAGCCAATGACCTGGCCGTAGCGGATCACCTCGCCACCCTCGGGAATGTCTTGCAAGGTGACTTTATGACTCTGCGGCACAAAGTCGACGGTGACCAGGCCATCCGGGAACTCGGTCCCGGCTGGTACGCCCTGGTCATTGACGACGATCACCACGTTATCTCGCTCGTGCAGGCGGATGTAACGGGGCGAATCGGCATGTTCAATCAGTTGCATTGACGCCGCTCCTTCAGGATTTAGCTTCAGACAGGCTGGAGATGTCGGCATCCTTGGCCGTGGGTTCCTTGAGCACGACACGCTTGATCGGCCCAACGATGACCAGGTAGCTGAACACCGCCACCAGCGCGTTGCAACCAACGAACACCAGTGCCCACTTGAACGAACCGGTGGCGCTGATGATGTAGCCGATGACGATTGGTGTCGTGATCGATGCCAGGTTGCCGAAGGTGTTGAACAGGCCACCGCTCAGGCCAGCGATCTGTTTTGGCGACGTATCGGAGACCACGGCCCAGCCCAGTGCGCCGACGCCTTTACCGAAGAAGGCCAGGGCCATGAAGCCCACTACCATCCATTCGATGTCGACGTAGTTGCACGCCACGATGCTGCTGGACACCAGCAGGCCGGCGATGATCGGCGTCTTGCGGGCGAAGGTCAGCGAGTGGCCCTTGCGCAGCAGGTAATCGGAAATCACCCCGCCCAGCACGCCGCCGATGAAACCGCAGATCGCCGGCAAGGACGCAATGAAACCGGCCTTGAGGATGGTCATGCCACGTTCCTGCACCAGGTACACCGGGAACCAGGTCAGGAAGAAGTAGGTGATACCGTTGATGCAGTATTGGCCCAGGTACACGCCGAGCATCATGCGGTTGGTCAGCAGTTGGCGGATGTAATCCCACTTCGGACCGTCGGCTTTCTTTTCCTTGCCCTTGTCCTGGTCCATATCGACCATCGCACCATTGGCAGCGATGTGATTGAACTCGGCCTCGTTGATCATCGGATGCTGACGCGGGCTGTAGATCACCTTCAGCCAGATCAGCGAGAACACGATGCCGATCACACCCATCACGATGAACACGTGCTGCCAGCCGAAGCGGTAGACGATCCAGCCCATCAGCGGTGCGAACAACACGGTGGCGAAATACTGCGCCGAGTTGAAGATCGCCGAGGCCGTGCCGCGTTCTGCGGTAGGGAACCAGGCGGCGACGATTCGGGCGTTGCCCGGGAAGGACGGCGCTTCGGCCAGCCCTACCAGGAAGCGCAGCATGAACAGCGCAACCACAGCCGTGGACATGCCGAATTCACCGACATAGCCTTGCAGCACGGTGAACAGCGACCAGGTGAAAATGCTCAAGGCATAGATTTTTTTCGACCCGAAACGGTCGAGCAGCCAGCCGCCGGGAATCTGCCCGGCCACGTAGGCCCAGCCGAAAGCGGAGAAGATATAACCGAGGGTGACGGCGTCGATGCCGAGGTCTTTTTGCAGGCTGGAGCCTGCGATGGCGATGGTGGCACGGTCGGCATAGTTGATCGTCGTCACCAGGAACAGCATGAGCAGGATCAAATAGCGGACGTGAGTCGGCTTGGTCGCTTGCATGTAAAAGTACTCCCACTATTTATTTTTATGCGGGTCAGCAGATTGTACGGCCGGGGCTGGAAATCCAGCTCCGGCCGGTGTTGCGTTTACGATCCGATGTAAGAGGTCTTCACCACGGTGTAGAACTCTTGCGCGTAGCGACCTTGCTCACGCGAACCATAGGACGAACCTTTGCGCCCGCCGAATGGCACGTGGTAATCCACGCCGGCGGTCGGCAGGTTGACCATCACCATGCCCGCCTGGGAATGGCGCTTGAAGTGATTGGCATACTTCAACGAGGTGGTGGCGATACCGGCGGACAGACCGAACTCGGTGTCGTTGGCCATCGCCAGCGCCGCCTCGTAGTCGGCCACACGCACGACGTTTGCCACCGGGCCGAAGATCTCTTCGCGGCTGATGCGCATAGAGGCTTCGCTGTCGGCGAACAGGGTCGGCGCCAGGAAATAACCTTCGGTGTCGCACGTCACCAGGCCACCGCCGCTGACCAGCCGCGCGCCTTCACTCTGGCCGATGTCGATGTACTTCAAGTCCTGGCTGAGCTGGGCTTCGGAAACCACGGGGCCAATGTCAGTACCAGCCTTCAACGCATGACCGACCTTGATCGACTGCATGCGCTCGGCCATGGCCGCGACGAACTTGTCGTGGATGCCGGCGGTGACGATCAGGCGGCTCGAAGCCGTGCAACGCTGGCCGGTGGAGTAGAACGCGCTCTGCACCGCCAGTTCGACGGCCTGCTTGAGGTCGGCGTCGTCGAGGATGATCTGCGGGTTCTTGCCGCCCATCTCCAACTGCACCTTGGCTTGGCGCGAAACGCAGTTGACCGCGATCTGCCGGCCCACACCCACCGAACCGGTAAAGCTGATGCCGTCGACTTTCGGGCTGTTGACCAGCACTTCGCCGACCACGCGGCCGCTGCCCATCACCAGGTTGAACGCACCGGCCGGGAAACCGGCGCGGGAAATGATCTCGGCCAGGGCCCAGGCGCAGCCCGGCACCAACTCGGCGGGTTTGATCACCACGCAGTTACCGTAGGCCAGGGCCGGAGCGATTTTCCACGCGGGGATGGCGATCGGGAAGTTCCACGGGGTGATCAGACCGACCACACCGAGGGCTTCGCGGGTCACTTCGACGTTGACGCCCGGGCGCACCGACGGCACGTAATCGCCCGAAAGGCGCAGGCATTCACCGGCGAAGAACTTGAAGATGTTACCGGCGCGGGTCACTTCGCCAATGGCTTCGGGCAGGGTCTTGCCCTCTTCCCGGGCCAGCAGTTGGCCGAGTTCTTCACGGCGGGCGAGGATCTCGCTGCCGACTTTGTCCAGCGCATCATGACGGGCCTGGATGCCCGAGGTCGACCAGGCCGGGAACGCGGCGCGGGCGGCTTCGATGGCGGCATTGACTTGCGCTGCATCAGCCTTGGCGTATTCACCAATGACATCGGACAAGTCAGACGGGTTGATGTTGGTGCAATAGTCGGCACCGGCCACCCACTGACCGTTGATGTAGTTATCGAAACGCTTTGAATCTGCCACGGAGCTACTCCTTCTACAAAAGCTGTCTAGGGACGCATAGCGTCCCTGGTGGCATTCCCACCTGGAGCGTGGGGACGAACAAACCTTACGTAAAAAGCCGCTGATTACTCAGCGGCCTCATCGGGTTTGTTACTGCTTGCCTTGCTTGTCGATCAGCGCGGCCAGGGCTTCGTACTCTTCTGGCAACAGATCGGTCAGCGGCGTGCGCACCGGGCCTGCGTCATAGCCAACGATCTTCGCGCCAGCCTTGACGATGCTCACCGCGTAACCGGCCTTGCGGTTGCGGATGTCCAGGTAAGGCAGGAAGAAGTCGTCGATGATCTTGCCCACGGTTTCGTGATCGTCGCGGGCAATGGCGTGGTAGAAGTCCATCGCGGTTTTCGGGATGAAGTTGAACACCGCCGAGGAGTACACCGGCACGCCCAGGGCCTTGTAGGCCGCGGCGTAGACTTCCGCAGTCGGCAGGCCGCCCAGGTAGCTGAAGCGATCGCCAAGACGACGACGGATCGACACCATCAGTTCGATATCGCCCAGGCCATCCTTGTAGCCGATCAGGTTCGGGCAGCGCTCGGCCAGTTGTTCCAACTGAGTGGCGTTCAGGCGGCAGACGTTGCGGTTGTACACCACCACGCCGATCTTCACCGATTTGCACACGGCTTCAACGTGGGCGGCAACGCCGTCCTGGCTGGCTTCGGTCAGGTAGTGCGGCAGCAGCAACAGGCCTTTGGCACCCAGGCGCTCGGCTTCTTGAGCGTATTCGATGGCCTGGCGGGTGGCACCGCCGACACCGGCAAGGATTGGCACGCTGGTGGCGCAGGTATCGACAGCGGTCTTGATGACCTGCGAATACTCGCTGGCGGCCAGGGAGAAGAATTCACCGGTGCCGCCCGCTGCGAACAGTGCAGAGGCGCCATACGGGGCCAGCCACTCGAGGCGCTTGATGTAGCTGTCGCGATTGAAATCGCCTTGGGCAGTGAAATCGGTGACCGGGAACGACAGCAGGCCAGACGAGAGGATGGACTTCAGTTCTTGTGGATTCATTATTCGAACACCCTGGGACGCAAATGATGTGTATGAAATGGTTAAGCTTCGGCCAGAAGTTGTAGGTCATCGTACAACTTAAAATGTGAACGTCAACTGCATTTCGTCTTTTGTCGGGTGCCGGGGCTGGGGGATTTGTCGCGAAGCCTTGTAAATCGGGACTTTGAGGGGATTGGAAGAGGATGAAACTTGTCGGCCGAGGCCGGGACCATTCATCGCCACTGTCAACTCTGCCAGTAGGCATCGCCACGGCAAGGGGGGCATAACCCCCGTATGGCCGCGCCACGCCCGGCCGTGTGCTTTTTCAATCTTTTAGTGAGCCCGCCCGCACGCGACGACCAGGGCCGCCTCACAGGGAGTGAAATCATGACGACGTATGCGAAGCCGACGCTTCAGGATTTTCCAGCCAATGAAGAGGTCACGATCCGCTTGTCGAAGATCGAGACGTTGACCATAGAGATTCCGAATGCAGATTTCGAACCGAACTCGTCAGCCCAATTGACCCTCGACTCCAAACGTGTGGGCGCTTTTGCCGCCCTGACTGAGGGCGAGGAGTCTACGCCACGCAAGGATGTGACATTGACTTTAACCAACGCCGACTTGATGGCATTCGAAGGCAAATTGGTTGAGCTTCGTTACGAGGTCAGTTACGAGGCCGGCTGGGACAACGATCAATCCGAGCCGCAAATGTTGCGGGTTGAGGCATAAGGCTGGTCGCCTACTATCAGACAGACACCCAGATACAAAGCCAGACACCATTCTCTTGTGGCGAGGGGATTTATCCCCGCTGGGGCGCGAAGCGCCCCCAAACTGATACCTCTGGATATCAGGATTGGGTCGACTGCTTTGGGGCTGCTTCGCAGCCCAGCGGGGATAAATCCCCTCGCCACAGAAATCATGCCCCGCTCCAGCCAGAACAGTGACTCACCTCTTCTCAACTGGCAGAACCTAACCCTGCGCCTGCGCCTCTTCATGGGCCTGGCGCAGCCGCTCACGGCTGTTGGTCAGGTGCAAGCGCATGGCCGCCCGGGCGGCGTCGGAGTCCTGGCGGGCGATGGCTTCGTAGATTTCCTCGTGCTCGCGGCTCAGGCGATCCATGTAGTGCTGGTGGTCATCGTGGGCCAGGCGCGCCGAGTTCAGCCGGGTGCGCGGGATGATGCTGGTGCCCAGGTGGGTCATGATGTCGGTGAAATAACGGTTGCCGGTGGACAGGGCGATTTCCAGGTGGAAGGCGAAGTCCGAAGCCACCGCATCGCTGGCATGGGCGGCGCTTTCCTTCAAGGCATCGAGGGCGGCGCGCATCGTCGCCAGTTGCTCATCGCTACGGCGCTGCGCCGCCAGCCCAGCGGACTCCACTTCCAGGCTGATGCGCAACTCCAGGATCGCCAGCACGTCCCGCAAGGTGACCACCGTGGCCGGGTCGATGCGGAAACCGCTCGGGCTCGGGGTGTCCAGCACGAAGGTGCCGATGCCGTGGCGGGTTTCCACCTGGCCGGCCGCCTGCAACCGGGAAATCGCCTCGCGCACCACGGTGCGGCTGACGCCATGGGCTTCCATGATCGCCGACTCGGTTGGCAATTTATCGCCACGCTTGAGCAGACCGTCGCGAATCTGCTCGGTCAGCACCGTCACCAGCTCCTGCGCCAGGCTGCGGCGTTTGCGGGGAAGGCGTGGTACGTCGATCGGGTTTTCCATGGGTCTGTGTCTCGGCAAGCGGCTGAATGGCATCATCATAGCGCAACGTGGTTGTACGATCACCGTGGGTGCGGTGGCAAGTCTGGTACTGACACCGAGTCGCCTTCATCGCGAGCAGGCTCGCTCCCACAGGTTTTGTAGTGTTCAGGCGGTCACGGTGCGCTCCACCAGTTGGCCATTTTCGATCCGCACATGTCGCGGGTGGAAACGTTTCAAACTGCTTCGATGGCCAACGCTGACAATGCTCAGGCCCGGCAACTGGTCGATCAGCGCCTGGTACAGCGTCGCCTCGTCTTCTTCATCCATCGCCGACGTGGCTTCGTCCATGTACAACCATTGCGGGGCATAAAGCAATGCGCGAGCAAACGCCAGGCGCTGTTGCTCACCGGGCGAGAGCATGCGCTGCCAGTGGTTGCTTTCATCCAACCGCGGGACCAGGTGCGGCAGGCGGCAGGTTTCCAGCACCTGTGCATAACGTTCGTTGGGGTAGACGTCGCCAGCCTGTGGATAACTCAGTACTTCGCGCAGGCTGCCAATCGGCAGATAGGGTTTCTGCGGCAGGAACAGATAACGCGCCGCCGGAAGCCGGATCGTCCCGTGCCCCGCTGGCCACAAATGCCCCATCGCGCGAAACAGGGTGGATTTGCCGCTGCCGGAACGACCGCTGAGCATGACCCGCTCGCCCGGCGCCACGCTCATATCGGCGTTATCAAGTAAATGACGGCCGTCGGCCAGGTCCAGCCCCAGGTTGCGCACCTTCAATGCGTCGCCCTGGTTTTGCACGTCGATGGCCGGCACACGGTCTTCGTTGTCGCTCATGGCCTGGCGGAAGCTCAGCAGACGATCACAGGTGGCGCGCCACGCGGCGAGGTCGGCATAAGCGCTGATGAACCAGCTGAAATTCTCCTGCACATTGCCGAAGGCCGAGTTGATCTGCATGAGCTCGCCCAGTTGGATCTTGCCGGCGAAGTAACGCGGCGCGGCGACGATGAACGGGAAGATGATCGCGATCTGGCCATAGCCGGAAGTGAAGAACGTCAGGCGCTTGGACACTCGCATGATGTCCCAGAAGTTATGCCAGACCAGGCCGAAACGCCCGCTCAGGCGGCGGTTCTCGTTCGGCTCGCCGTTGTACAGCGCAATGCTCTCGGCGTTTTCACGCACCCGCACCATGGAGAAACGCAGGTCGGCTTCGAAGCGTTGCTGGTTGTTGTTCAGCCCGATCAGGCGTCGGCCGATCAGGTGCGTCAGCCAACTGCCCACCGCCGCGTACACCAGCGCGCACCAGAACATGTAGCCCGGGATGGTGTAGCCGAACACTTCGATGCTGCCCGAAACGCCCCACAAAATGATCGAGAACGACACCAGGCTGACCACGGTGCGCAGCAATCCCAAGCCCAGGCTCAGGGTATTGGTGGTGAAGCTGTTGAGGTCTTCGGAAATCCGCTGGTCCGGGTTATCGGTATAACCGCCCTGCTCCAGCCGGTAATAGTTCTTGTCATTGAGCCAACGGGCAAAGTGCTGCTCCGTCAGCCAGGCCCGCCAGCGAATGGTGAGCATCTGCGTCAGGTACAAGCGGTACACCGCGCCCAGGATCGCCACCGCCGCAATGCCGCAGAAATACAGGATCAACTGCCAGAACGCCGCGCTGTTCTTCTCTTGCAGGGCGTTGTAGAAATCCTTGTACCAACTGTTGATCCACACCGAGATCGCCACGCTGAACAGCGACAGTGCGATGACAGCGATCAACAACGTCCAGGCCTTGCCCTTCTCCTCACTGCGCCAGTATGGCGTGGTCATTTGCCAGACACGACGGAAAAACTGCCCGCGCACCGCGTCATTGACCGCGGAATATTCAGCGTTCTGATTCATGGTTAAGGCTCAATAGAGAAAAGAACTCGGGCCGATCATAGAGCAACGGCCCGATTTATCGCGAGGGTGGACAACATTTGTTCAGCGCAGGTTCAGCGACGCACGGGGCGCTTCTGCAATTTGCGCTGCAAGGTCCGCCGGTGCATGCCCAGGGCGCGGGCCGTCGCGGAGATATTGCCTTCGTGTTCAGTCAGCACCCGCTGGATGTGTTCCCATTGCAGGCGATCCACCGACATGGGGTTTTCCGGCACCAGGGTGTCGAGGTCGGCATGCTCGGACAACAGCGCCGCCAACACGTCATCGGCGTCCGCCGGTTTGCACAGGTAATTGCACGCACCGCGCTTGATCGCCTCGACCGCGGTGGCGATGCTCGAATAGCCGGTGAGGATCACCACGCGCATCTCCGGATCCAGCTCCAGCAACTTGGGCAGCAACACCAGGCCGGAATCGCCGTCCATTTTCAGGTCCAGGGCGGCGTAGTCCGGCAGGTCGGCCTGGGCGAGGGCCAGGCCCTCCTCGGCGGAGCCGGCGGTGCTCACGCGAAAGCCGCGACGGGACATGGCCCGGGCCATCACGCGGGTGAACGTGGCGTCGTCATCCACCAGCAACAGGTGCGGCAGATCTTCGCCGTCGACTTGGATCTCGTCACTCATGTTTCGTCTCCTCGGTCGGCATGGGGCAAGCGCAGCTCGGTGAGCGTGCCGCCTTCCTCATGGGGGTAGAGTTTCACCGAGCCGCCGGCGCGTGTCACGCTGGCTTTGCTCAAAAACAGGCCGAGGCCGAAGCCTTTGCCCTTGGTGGTGTAGAACGGCTTGCCGATCTGCTCGGCGATCGCCAACGGGACACCGGCGCCGTGGTCGCGGATGCTGATGGTCAGCTCATAGGCGTTCCAGTCCAGCGCCACTTCCAGCCCTTCGGGGCAGGCATCGGCAGCGTTGTTCAACAGGTTCAGCAACGCCTGGGTCAGGTCCGGCGGCGGTGCCATGCGCGGCACCGGGCCCTGGCCCAGGCGCTGGAAGCGGTAACTGGCTTCCGGGCGCATCAGGTGCCAGCGGTTCAGCGCCTCATCGAGCCAGTCAGTGACGTCCTGCATATCGATGGCCAGCCGGCGATTGGCCTCGGCGGCGCGCACCAGGTACTGCAGGGTTTCCTTGCAGAGCTTGACCTGATCCTGCAACACGCCCAGGTCCTCTTGCAGTGCCGGGTCGTGATGATCCTGGCGCATCTCCTTGAGCAACACGCTCATGGTCGCCAGCGGCGTGCCCAATTCATGGGCGGCGCCAGCGGCCTGGGTCGCCACGGCCAGCAATTGCTCATCGCGCAGGCCCTCTTCGCGGCGGATGGCCCGCAGTTCTTCCTGGCGGCGCAGTTCCTCGGCCATGCGCGCGGCAAAAAACGTGATCACCGCCGCGGCCAGGGCGAAACTCAGCCACATGCCGTAGATCTGCAGGTTTTCCCGGGCGATGGGGAAGGTTTCCAGCGGGTAGAAACGCGCCAGCAGCAAGGTGTACAGCGCCAGGGCGATGCCCGAAAGGATCAGCGAAAACCGCCATGGCAACGTCACCGCGGCGATGGTCAGCGGCACCAGGTAATAGGAAACGAAGGGGTTGGTGGAACCGCCGGAGAAATACAGCAACGCGCTGTGGATAAACAGGTCACAGGCCAGTTGCACGGCGTATTCGAGCTCGGTCACCGGCCACGAAGTGCGCAGGCGAATCGCCGTCAGCGCGCAAAGCACACTGGAACAGACCAGGGTGATCGCCAATTGCAGCCAGGGTAGCGGCAACAGGTCGAACCAATAGGCGAGCCCCACGGACCCGGCCTGGGCCGCCAGGACCAGAATGCGGATAAACGTCAGGCGCCAGAGGTTCTGGCGAGAGGCGGAAGTCATTTGCAAAGGGGCGAGCATGAGCTCTCCTGATGAGCGCTCCAGGCGGATCGCACGGAGTATAACCAAGGCACGGGTTGCAGCGGCAGATATGCGGCAAAGCGCCACAGCTTCCAGCCTCGCTGCATGACCTTGTGGCGAGGGGATTTATCCTCGCTGGGGCGCGAAGCGCCCCCAAAAGATCGGCCATCACAGTGTCATGACACTATTGGGGCTGCTGCGCAGCCCAGCGGGGATAAATCCCCTCGCCACAAAAAGCCTCCCACCCGCAATCTGTATAGAAGTTGTAACTGTGCGAACCCACCCATAAAAGCTAGAGTCTTACCGTTCACGCAGGCCCGGACCTTACCCCTGCGCCTCATCCCAAGGAGCTTTCATGCACACGTTCAGTCGCCCCGCCGCCCTGCTCGCCCTCAGCCTCGGCACCCTCGCCAGCCTGCCGGCCCTGGCCGCCGATGAGCTGCATTACAACCAGATTTCCCTACGCGCCGAAGTCAACAAGGACGTGGCGCGCGACCTGATGATCGTCACCCTCTACACCGAGGAACAGAACACCGACCCGGCCAAACTCGCCGCAGCCGTCAGCACCACACTGAACAAAGCCATCGGCCAGGCCAAACAGGTCAAGGACATCACCCTGCGCCAGGGCAGCCGCAGCAGCTACCCGATCTACGACAACAAAGGCGGGAAAATCACCGGCTGGCGTGAACGCGCCGAACTGCGCCTGGAAAGCGCCGACTTCGCCGCCCTGTCCAAACTCACCGGCGAATTGCTCACCGATATGAAAATGGGCGGCATGGACTTCGCCATCTCGACCGCCGTGCGCCAAAGCAGCGAAGACGCCCTGCTCAAAGACGCCGTCAACGCCTTCAAGGCCCGCGCCCAACTGGCCACCGACGCCCTGGGCGGCAAGGGCTACAAAATCGTCAACCTGAACTTCAACACCAACGGTTATCCACAGCCGTTCATGCGCCCGCAGATGATGATGAAAGCGGCGTCCATGGATGCTGAGTCGGTTACGCCGGAAGTGGAAGCGGGCACCAGCCAGGTCAGCATGACGGCGGATGGGGCGATTGAGGTACTGATGCAGTAAACCCGTTTCGTACTGGTTGAACGCTAACACCCAGCAACAAAATTCCCCGTGGCGAGGGAGCTTGCTCCCGCTGGGCTGCGCAGCAGACCCAAACCTGACACCTAGGTGTGTCAGTTGAATGGCGTCGCTGCTGTTGGGGCCGCTTCGCGGCCCAGCGGGAGCAAGCTCCCTCGCCACAAGTTTGTGCCCGACCTTAAATGGGTGGTCGGTAACACCTTCCCTCGCTACATTTCGGCCGGGCTGCCGGACGCTTCCAACTGATCCAACGCCTTGTCCACCAGCAACTGGCACAACTCCACCAACTGATGAATCCCCAACGCCACACTGCGCCGCGTGCCCTCTACCTCAAAGGCCAGGTCCTCGGCCATGGCTTTTACCGAGGCCAGGGTTTCGGAGGTGCTGGTCAGTAGCGTGTCGGTGTCGGCTTTTGCCGTGACTGAAAACAGACTGTCGATGCGCTGATCGGTGCTTGGCTCTGGAGGCTTTGGGTTGAGGTAATGATTGAGGGCGCGCTCGGCGGCGGCGCGGTCTTTGAGTAGGTCTTCGATGGCGTCGAAATCCGCCAATGGATTAATTCTGTTGAAGTTCGGTTCAGTCTTTCCTTCATTCATGTGCATGCTCCTGATGAAATTGGAGCCATCACTTGCCGTTATGGTCGTGAGGCTTACGACCTGTTAATTTCGGGTTCCCACTCCCGGTCGCTGTTTTCGCAGCGACAGGCAAAAGGTTAGAGAGTGCATTTCCGAGGGACAACCCTAAAAAGCTGTGGGATGTTTCGTTTCGGGGCCGATGACCCTTCCGATACAAATGAATGACTGATGCCGCGTCTCAGGCCGCCGTCGCGAACAAACCCGCACATAACTTATCGGGTACATCCGTGGGGGATAGGCCGGCTGTTAGGCCGCCTTCGCGAGCAAGCTCGCTCCCACAATGGGAACGGAGTACGACCGGGAGAACCAGGCCGGCTGTCAGGCCGCCTCGCGGTGGACGTAGATTTTGGCGCCCCGTTAACCACGATGGCCGAACGCAGGCATTGTGGAGTGGGCATCCCGGCATGGATGCCGGGATAGCCGCGCTGGGCCATGGATGGCCCTTCGCGGCGGGCCCACGGAGCAATGCCGGAGTGAGGGCATGCCGAGCCTAGGCGAGGCACCGAGTGGTGGGGCAGGAGCGCTTTGGTTACTTTCGCGCTTTTCGAAAGTGACCCGCCGTAAGGGCGGAACCCTAAGTAGCCGTTACCGCAGCAATGGATATGTACCCGGTCAACAAAATCCTGGCCGGCTATCAGGCCGCCATCGCGAGCAGGCTCGCTCCCACAGTTTGATCGGAGTACTACCGGGAGAAACAGGTCGGCTACTAGGCCGCCTCGCGAGCAAGCTTTGCTCCCACAGATCTGATCGGCGTACAACCGGGAGAACCAGGCCGGCTATAAGGCCGCCTCGCGAGCAAGCTTTGCTCCCACAGATCTGATCGGCGTACAACCGGGAGAAACAGGTCGGCTGTAAGGCCGCCTCGCGAGCAAGCTTTGCTCCCACAGATCCGATCGGAGTACGCCCGGGAGAAACAGGCCGGCTATAAGGCCGCCTCGTCCAAAGCGCTATACCCAAACCCAACAGTCCCCCTCACTTTTCGATATTTCCAACACCCCCACCCACAACGCTACCCTCCTGAAAACCGTCACCACCCCAAGGGATTTCATGGACAGAACCACCTTCAAGCCCCTCCTGCTCACCCTAGCCCTGATCAGCAGCGCCCCAATAGCCCAAGCCGCCACCACCCTGGTCTACTGCTCCGAAGCCAGCCCCGCCGGGTTCGACCCCAGCCAATACACCAGCGGCACCGACTTCGACGCCTCGGCCGAAACCGTCTTCAACCGCCTTACCCAATTCAAGCGCGGCGGCACCGAGGTCGAACCCGGGTTGGCCACGAGCTGGGACGTGTCACCCGACGGCCTGGCCTACACCTTCCACCTGCGCAACGGCGTGAAATTCCACACCACCGACACTTTCACCCCCACCCGCGACTTCAACGCCGACGACGTGCTGTTCACCTTCCAGCGCCTGCTCGACCCGCAACACCCATTCCGCCAGGCCTACCCCACCGAGTCGCCGTACTTCACCGACATGGGCCTGAACACCACGATCAAAAGCGTCGAGAAAGTCGACGAGCACACCGTGCGCTTCAACCTGAACAACGTCGACGCGGCTTTCGTGCAAAACCTGGCGATGAGTTTTGCATCCGTACAATCCGCCGAGTACGCAGCGCAGTTGCTGAAGGAAGGCAAGGCCAGCGACCTCAACCAGAAACCCGTCGGCACCGGTCCGTTCGTGTTCAAGCGCTACCAGAAGGACTCGCAGATCCGCTACGCCGCCAATCCGGCGTACTGGAAACCCGAGGACGTGAAGCTCGACAACCTGATTTTCTCCATCACCCCGGACGCCGCCGTACGCCTGCAAAAACTCAAGCGTGGCGAATGCCAGGTCAGTGGTTACCCACGCCCGGCCGACATCGAAGTGATCGAGCAAGACCCGAACCTGCAAGTGCTCAAGCAGCCCGGTTTCAACCTGGGTTTCCTGGCCTACAACGTCACGCACCCGCCCCTGGACCAGCTCAAGGTCCGCCAGGCTTTGGACATGGCCATCGACAAGCCGGCGATCATCAAGGCCGTGTACCAGAGTGCCGGACAGTTGGCACAGAACGCCTTGCCGCCAGCACAGTGGTCGTTCGACCCGACCATCCAGGACGCGCCCCACGACATAACCAAGGCCAAGGCGCTACTCAAGGAAGCCGGGGTTGCACCGGGTACCACCATCGATTTATGGGCGATGACGGTGCAGCGTGCCTCCAACCCCAATGCGCGAATGTCTGCGCAGATGATCCAGCAGGATTGGGCCAAGATCGGGATCAAGGCCAACATCGTCAGCTACGAATGGGGCGAGTACATCAAGCGTGCAAAAAATGGCGAACACGATGCAATGATCTACGGTTGGACCGGCGACAACGGCGACCCCGACAACTGGCTGGGCGTGCTGTACAGCTGCGCGGCGGTCAAGGGCAGCAACTACGCCAAGTGGTGCGACCCGGCGTATGACCGCTTGATCCAGCAAGCCAAGGTCTCGACCGACCGCCAGCAACGTATCGATTTGTACCGACAAGCGCAGAAAATCCTCAAGCAACAGGTGCCGATCACCCCGATCGCCAACTCCACGGTATTCCAGCCAATAAACAGGCAAGTGGTGGATTTCAAACTCAGCCCATTCGGCCTCACACCCTTCTACGGCGTGGGTTTGAAGAAGTAACACCCGCCCATTTCCGGTGCATTGCGGCTGCGCAGCGCACCGGGAAAGGGCGCGTTTTTCCTCAAAAAAACACGCGCAAACGATCAAATGCGTCGGAAGTTACACAGATGCGACATTAAGGTACGTTCGTGCCACTGTTTCGGACTTGTGACCGCTCTGGATCTTGCATTGGGTATGGGGCCTGCATAAGTATCCGCAGGACGACTCACGAGGTCGCCCTCAAATCCAAAAATGACAACAAATCATGAGGCCAACATGCTTAAACAAGCGGTCATTCCGTTTTTAGTCGGCGCCAGCTTACTAGCCAGCGCACCTTTCGCCCAAGCCGCGACTAACCTGGTGTTCTGCTCCGAAGGGAGCCCGGCCGGTTTTGACCCTGGTCAGTACACCACCGGAACCGACTTCGACGCCTCTGCAGAGACCATGTTCAACCGCCTGACCCAGTTCGAACGCGGCGGCACCGCTGTGATTCCTGGCCTGGCGACCAAGTGGGATATTTCCGAAGACGGCCTGACCTACACCTTCCACCTGCGTGAAGGCGTCAAGTTCCACACCACCCCGTACTTCAAGCCGACCCGCGAATTCAACGCCGACGACGTGCTGTTCACCTTCAACCGCATGATCAACAAGGACGACCCGTTCCGTAAGGCGTACCCGACCGAATTCCCGTACTTCACCGACATGGGGATGGACACCAACATCACCAAGATCGACAAAGTCGACGACCACACCGTCAAGTTCACCCTCAAGGATGTCGACGCCGCGTTCATCCAGAACATGGCCATGAGCTTCGCCTCGATCCAGTCCGCCGAGTACGCTGCCCAGCTGCTCAAGGAAGGCAAGGCACCCGACATCAACCAGAAGCCGGTCGGCACCGGCCCGTTCGTGTTCAAGAGCTACCAGAAAGACTCCAACATCCGCTACACCGGGAACAAGGATTACTGGAAGCCTGAGGACGTGAAGATCGACAACCTGATCTTCGCCATCACCACCGACCCGTCGGTGCGCATGCAGAAACTCAAGAAAAACGAATGCCAGATCACCCTCTTCCCACGCCCGGCCGACCTCAAGGCCCTGAAGGAAGACAAGACGCTGAAGATGCCTGACCAGGCCGGTTTCAACCTGGGCTACATCGCCTATAACGTGATGGACAAGATCAAGGGCAGCAACGAGCCGAACGTGCTGGCTGACCTGAAAGTCCGCCAGGCGCTGGACATGGCGGTCAACAAGCCGCAGATCATCGATTCGGTCTACCAGGGTGCCGGCCAGTTGGCCGTCAACGCCATGCCACCGACCCAATGGTCCTACGACACCACCATCAAGGACGCCAAGTACGACCCTGAGAAAGCCAAGGCGCTGCTCAAGGAAGCCGGCGTCAAGGAAGGCACCAACATCACCCTGTGGGCGATGCCGGTCCAGCGTCCGTATAACCCGAACGCCAAGTTGATGGCCGAGATGCTGCAGTCCGACTGGAAGAAGATCGGCCTGAACGTCAACATCGTCAGCTATGAATGGGGTGAGTACATCAAGCGCTCCAAAGGCGGCGAGAACCAGGCGATGATCATCGGCTGGAGCGGTGACAACGGTGACCCGGACAACTGGCTCAACGTGCTGTTCGGCTGCGACTCGCTGGCCGGTAACAACTTCTCCAAATGGTGCGACAAGAAGTTCGATGGCCTGGTCAAGGAAGCCAAGCGCACCACCGACCAGTCCAAGCGCACCGAACTGTACAAACAGGCACAACACGTCCTCAAGGATGCCGTGCCGATGACACCTATCGCTCACTCGACGGTGTATCAACCCATGCGCGCCAACGTGCAGGATTTCAAGATCAGCCCATTCGGCTTGAACTCCTTCTACGGCGTCAGCGTCAGCAAATAAAGATAGGCAACGGCGGCGTCTTCAACGTCGCCGTTGCTTTATCGGCCGAGACCAAGACTCAGGAAATCGCCTACATCCAAAAACACTGCGTACCACAGCAGTTGGTTTAGGACGTATCGCCTTTTCCCACAAGTCTTTCAGGCATTACGCATTTACCGACCGGTCCACGACTCATACCGTCGAGGCCTGGACGGCTTGCCTGCCCTGCGGCATCGCTACGCAATGGAATGAGCTCAGTGCTCCGGACCTGTCCCCGGACAAATACCGGTTCACTGTTAAAACACCCCGAACGAGAGAGGGAGCCACATGCGCCATACCTTGGTTTTATCCGCATTGCTGGGCACCGGCCTGCTGGCCGCGACATCCGCAGCCCAGGCCGCTGACGGCAGCCTGGTGTTCTGTTCCGAAGGCAGCCCCGCCGGTTTCGACACCGCGCAATACACCACGGCCACCGACAATGATGCCGCCGAACCGCTGTACAACCGCCTGGCCGAGTTCGAAAAAGGCGCGACCAATGTCGTTCCGGGCCTGGCGACCAGCTGGGACATTTCCGAGGACGGCCTGAAATACACCTTTCACCTGCGTGAAGGCGTGAAGTTTCATACCACCGACTACTTCACCCCGACCCGGGACTTCAACGCCGACGACGTGCTGTTCACCTTCAACCGCATGCTCGATCCGCAGCATCCGTTCCGCAAGGCCTACCCCACCGAGTTCCCGTACTTCAACGGCATGAGCCTGAACAAGAACATCGCCAAGGTGGAAGCGACCGGGCCGTTGACGGTGGTCATGACCCTCAACAGCGTGGACGCCGCGTTCATCCAGAACATCGCCATGAGTTTCGCCGCGATCCTGTCGGCCGAATACGCCGACCAGTTGCTCAAGAACGGCAAGCCGAGCGACATCAACCAGAAACCGATCGGCACCGGGCCATTCGAGTTCAAGAGCTACCAGAAAGACTCCAACATCCGCTACGTCGCCAACAAGCAGTACTGGGCGCCGGAACGGGTCAAGCTGAACAACCTGATCTTCTCCATCAACACCGATGCCTCGGTACGGGTGCAGAAGCTCAAGGCCAACGAATGCCAGGTCACCCTGCATCCGCGCCCGGCCGACGTGCCGGCCTTGAAAAACGACCCCAAGCTGCAGTTGATCGAGAAGCCCGGCTTCAACCTTGGCTACATCGCCTATAACACCCGCCACAAGCCGTTCGACCAGGTCGAGGTGCGGCGGGCGCTGGACATGGCGGTGAACAAGCAGGGCATTCTCAATGCCGTGTACCAGGGCGCGGGGCAACTGGCGGTCAACGCCATGCCGCCGACCCAATGGTCCTACGACGATACGATCAAGGACACCGCCTACAACCCGGAAAAGGCCAAGGAATTGCTCAAGGCCGCCGGGGTCAAGGAAGGTACCGAAATCACCCTCTGGGCCATGCCCGTGCAACGCCCGTACAACCCCAACGCCAAGCTGATGGCCGAGATGCTCCAGGCCGACTGGGCGAAGATCGGCCTGAAGGTGAAGATCGTCAGCTACGAATGGGGCGAGTACATCAAGCGCACCAAGAACGGCGAGCACGACATCAGCCTGATCGGCTGGACCGGCGACAATGGCGACCCGGACAACTGGCTGGGCACGCTGTACAGCTGCGACGCCATTGGTGGCAACAACTACTCCATGTGGTGTGACCAGGATTACGACAAGCTGATCAAGCAGGCCAAGGTCGTCACCGACCGCGACCAGCGCACCGTGCTCTACAAACAGGCCCAGCAGTTGCTCAAGCAGCAAGTGCCGATCACCCCTGTTGCCCACTCGACGGTCAACCAGCCGCTGAGTGCCAAAGTCGAAGGGTTCAAAGTCAGCCCCTTCGGTCGCAACGTGTTCTCGGGCGTCAGCCTGAACCCATAACCGTATAGCCACGCAGCGAGGGTTTCCTCTGGAAGCCCTCTCGCAGACGTCTTGCCTGAATTCGCCGATCAGGCGCCATGCAAACGTTTGCCAGCTGTGAATGAGTTGTAAAAACCAATAGCCGTATCACCAAAAAAGACCGGCATTAAAAAAGAAAGAAAAGGAGCTTTACCCATGAAACTGAGCAGCACCGCGATACTGGCCCTGGCCATCAGCAGCATCACCGCGACAGCCTATGCAGAATCCCAGAGCCAGGCGGTCACTCCAGTGACCCTCAAGACCACCAGCGAGCAAAGCGAAGCCAAGGGCTTCATCGAAGGCCAGTCCATCAGTGGCACCACTCGCAACTGGTACGCCAACGAGCAATTCAAGCGCGGCGCGAAACTCACCTATCGCAAGAACGGCGAAGCACGCGAGACCGACCGGCGTATCAACTGGGTGCAAGGCACTATCATCAAGTACAACTCGGGCTTCACCGAAGGCACCGTAGGCTTCAGCACCGAATTGGCCGCCTACAACGCCATCGCCCTGGACCAGGACCGCAAGGACCTGGCGTCCAACAATGGCGGCGCACCGACCACCCGTCCTGGCGCCGGCAACAACCGTACCCTGACCCGCGAAGGCGGCGACGCCGTAGGCCAGTGGAGCAAACTGGGCCTGGCCAACGTCAAGGCCCGCGTTTCCAACACCACCCTGACCGCTGGCCGCCAGAACTTCAGCAGCCCGATGGTCGACGTCATCGGCAACCGTGCCCTGCCTTCCAGCTTCCAGGGTGTGAGCCTGCACAGCGAAGAGTTCGAAAACCTGGGCTTTGACATCGCCACCTTCGACCGCAACTCGCCGCGTACCGAAGAGAGCCTGCGCAAGTTCCGTTCCGAATACGGCGACAGCAGCGTTGAAACCGATCACGTCAACACCGCCGGTATCACCTACCAGCCCCTGGCCAGCCTGAAGACCAGCCTCTGGGCGACCCAGGCCGAGGACATGTGGAACCAGTACTACTTCGGCGCCACCCATGAACTGGGCGACAGCTCGGTGCTGAGCCTGACCACCGGCCTGAACTACTACAAGACCGTGGACTCGGGCAAAAGCAAACTCGGCGAGATCGACAACGACACCTACTCCCTGTCGTTCGGCCTGACGCACCAAGCCCACAGCCTGACCTTCTCGTACCAGGAAGTGAACGGCAACGAGTACTTCGACTACCTGCACGAAACCAACGGCATCTACCTGGCCAACTCCCTGCTGTCGGACTTCAACGGCCCGAACGAGAAATCCTTCCAGATCGCCTACGGCCTGAACATGGCCGAATACGGCGTGCCTGGCCTGAAGTTCAACATTTACCAGGCGCGCGGCTGGGGCATCGACGGTACCCACTACAACAGCACTGGCTATAGCGACGTGCGGGCCATGGACGGTGAGCACCACTATGAATACGGCGTCGGCGCGTCCTATGCCGTACAGAGCGGTCCTTTGAAAGCCACCGCGATCCGTGCGACCTACACCGCACACCGCGCCAGCGAAAACCAGGCCGACGGCAGCCTCAACGAGTTCCGCCTGGTCACCACCATTCCGTTCAACATTCTCTAAACTCCCACCGGGCGGTCGACTCACAAGGTCAACCGCCCGGTCTTTTGCCATTTACCCGATTGCAGAGGATTGACGATGAACATGATCCCCCTACGCGCAGCCATCGCCGCTGCGTTGCTGAGTGTCGCCGTTGGCGCCGCGGCCAAACCCCTGGTGGTTTGTACAGAAGCCAGCCCGGAAGGCTTCGACATGGTCCAGTACACGACTGCAGTCACTGCCGACGCCGTGGCAGAAACCATTTTCAACCGCCTGGCCGACTTCAAGCCCGGCACCACCGAAGTGATTCCGGCCCTGGCCGAATCCTGGGACATCAGTGACGATGGCCTGACGTACACCTTCCACCTGCGCAAGGGCGTCAAGTTCCATACCACCGAATACTTCAAGCCGACCCGCGACATGAACGCCGACGACGTGGTCTGGAGCTTCCAGCGCCAGCTGGACCCGAATCACCCATGGCACAAGCTGTCGAGCGTGGGCTTCCCGTACTTTGAAAGCATGGGCTTCAAGGAACTGCTCAAAAGCGTCGAGAAAGTCGACGAGCACACGGTCAAGTTCAGCCTGACCCGCCGCGAAGCGCCGTTCCTGGCCGACATCGCCATGGCCTTCTCCTCGATCTACCCGGCCGAATACGCCGACCAGTTGCTCAAGGCAGGCAAGGCCGGCGATCTCAACAGCAAGCCGGTCGGCACCGGGCCGTTCATCTTCCAGCGCTACAACAAGGACGCCCAGGTGCGCTTCAAGGCCAACCCGGACTACTTCCGTGGCAAGCCGCCGGCCGATGCCCTGGTGCTGGCCATCGCCACCGACAACAACGTGCGCATGCAAAAACTCAAGACCAACGAGTGCCAGATCGCGCTGTATCCAAAACCGGATGACATCCCCAGCATCAAGAAAGACCCGAACCTGAAGGTCGCTGAACTGGACGCGATGACCGTCTCCTACACCGCCCTGAACACCAGCCACAAATACATGAGCGACGTGCGGGTGCGCAAAGCCATCGACCTGGCCTTCGACAAGGAAGCCTACGTCAACGCGCTGTTCGGCAAGGGCAACGCCACCGTGGCGGTCAACCCGTATCCGCCAACCCTGCTGGGCTTCAACCACGACCTGAAGAACCCGCCTCGCAACCTGGACAAGGCCCGTGAGTTGCTCAAGGAAGCCGGTGTGCCGGAAGGCACCGTATTCACCCTGTTCACCCGTAACGGTGGCGGCCCGACCAACCCCAACCCGATGCTCGGCGCGCAGATGATGCAGGCCGACCTGGCCAAGGTAGGAATCAAGGTCGACATCCGCGTGATGGAATGGGGCGAAATGCTCAAGCGCGCGAAAAACGGCGAGCACGACATGGTTTCCGCCGGATGGGCGGGCGACAACGGCGACCCGGATAACTTCCTGACGCCTATGCTCAGTTGCGAGGCGGCCAAGAACGGCGAAAACTACGCGCGCTGGTGCAATGAGAAATTCCAGGCGCTGATCGACCAGGCTCGCGCCACAGTGAACCCTGAGGAACGCATCAAGCTCTATGAACAGGCCCAGGTGCTTTTCAACCAGGACCTGCCATGGATCAGCATGGCCCACACCCGCATGTTCACCGCAATGCGCAACAACGTAGAGGGTTATGTGATTAGCCCGCTCACCACCAACAACTTCGCCACCACCCAGGTGAAGTAGATAAGAAAACGCCCGGCCGCTCTTGACCCAAGAGTTGCCGGGCACGCCTAACCGGCTGATGAGGTACACCTGAAGATGTTTAGTTTTATTGCCCGCCGACTGGGATTACTGATCCCCACGTTCTTCGGCATCACCTTGCTGACCTTCGCGTTGATTCGCATGATCCCCGGCGATCCCGTGGAAGTGATGATGGGCGAACGTCGGGTCGATCCCGAAATGCATGCACAGGCAATGGAACGCCTTGGCCTCAATAAACCGCTGTATGCCCAGTACCTGGACTACATCGGCAAACTGGCCCACGGCGACCTCGGCGAATCGCTGCGTACCCGTGAAAGCGTATGGACCGAGTTCAGCTCTCTGTTTCCCGCGACCCTGGAACTGTCCATGGCCGCCCTGTTGTTCGCCGGCATCCTGGGCCTTTTGGCCGGGGTGATCGCGGCACTCAAGCGAGGATCCCTGTTCGACCATGGGGTGATGGGCGTCTCCCTGGCGGGGTATTCGATGCCGATCTTCTGGTGGGGCCTGATCCTGATCATGTTCTTCTCGGTGTCCCTGGGCTGGACGCCGGTGTCGGGGCGGATCGACCTGCTCTACGACATCGAGCCGCGGACCGGCTTCATGCTGATCGACACGCTGCTGGCCGATGAGCCCGGCGCGTTCCTCGATGCGCTGCACCACCTGATCCTGCCGGCCATCGTGCTGGGCACCATTCCGCTGGCGGTAATCGCCCGCATGACCCGCTCCTCGATGCTCGAAGTGCTGCGCGAAGACTACATCCGTACCGCCCGAGCCAAGGGCCTGTCGCCTTCGCGCGTGGTATTCGTGCATGGCCTGCGCAACGCGCTGATCCCGGTGCTGACCGTGGTCGGCCTGCAAGTCGGCACGCTGCTGGCCGGTGCGGTCCTGACTGAAACGATCTTCTCCTGGCCGGGCATCGGCAAGTGGCTGATCGAAGCCATCGGCGCCCGGGACTACCCCGTGGTGCAGAACGGCATCCTGTTAATCGCCTGCCTGGTGATTCTGGTCAACTTCGTCGTGGACATCCTCTACGGCTTTGCCAACCCACGCATCCGTCACCAGCGCTGAGATCAAAACCATGAGTACTCCAACTACCGCGGTAGCAGTCGATCAAAGCCTGCTGTATCCGTCCCCGTACAAAGAATTCTGGCAGGCGTTTTCCCGCAACAAGGGCGCCGTGGCCGGGCTGCTGTTCATGATCCTGGTGGTGTTCTGCGCGATCTTCGCGCCGTGGGTCGCGCCTCACGACCCGAGCGAGCAGTACCGTGATTTCCTGCTGACGCCGCCGGCGTGGCTCGAGGGCGGGCAGATCCAGTTCCTGCTGGGCACCGACGAGCTGGGCCGCGATTTGCTCTCGCGCCTGATCCAGGGCTCGCGCCTGTCGCTGCTGATCGGCTTGTCGTCGGTGGTGATGTCGCTGATCCCGGGCATCCTGCTGGGGCTGTTCGCCGGGTTCTTCCCGCGCCTGCTCGGCCCGACCATCATGCGCCTGATGGACATCATGCTGGCCCTGCCCTCGCTGCTGCTGGCCGTGGCGATCGTCGCCATCCTCGGCCCAGGCCTGATCAACACCGTGATCGCCATCGCCATCGTCTCGCTGCCGTCCTACGTGCGCCTGACCCGCGCCGCCGTGATGGGCGAGCTGAACCGCGACTACGTGACCGCCGCCCGCCTCGCCGGTGCCGGCCTGCCACGCCTGATGTTCATCACCGTGCTGCCCAACTGCATGGCGCCGCTGATCGTGCAGGCGACCCTGAGCTTTTCCTCGGCGATCCTCGACGCCGCCGCCCTGGGCTTCCTCGGCCTCGGCGTACAACCGCCAACCCCGGAGTGGGGCACCATGCTGGCCTCGGCCCGCGACTACATCGAACGCGCCTGGTGGGTCGTGAGCCTGCCTGGCTTGACCATTTTGCTCAGCGTGCTGGCAATCAACCTGATGGGCGACGGTTTGCGCGATGCGCTGGACCCGAAACTCAAGAATGCCGCCTGAGGAGATTCCCATGTCACTGCTAGAAATCAAGAATCTCAACGTTCGCTTCGGCGACGCCACCGCCGTGCCGGTGGTCGACGGCCTGGACCTGACCGTGGAAAAGGGCGAAGTACTGGCCATCGTCGGCGAATCGGGCTCGGGTAAATCGGTGACCATGATGGCGCTGATGGGCCTGATCGAGCATCCCGGCATTGTCACCGCCGATGCACTGAACTTCGACGGCAAGAACATGCTCAAGCTGAGCAGCCGCCAGCGCCGGCAGATCGTCGGCAAGGACCTGGCGATGGTCTTCCAGGACCCGATGACCGCGCTCAACCCCAGCTACACCGTGGGTTTCCAGATTGAAGAAGTGCTGCGCCTGCACCTGAAGATGTCCGGCAAGGCCGCCCGCAAGCGCGCCATCGAGCTGCTGGAAAAGGTCGAGATCCCCGGCGCGGCCAGCCGCATGGACGCCTACCCGCATCAACTGTCCGGCGGCATGAGCCAGCGCGTGGCGATTGCCATGGCGATTGCCGGCGAGCCGAAACTGTTGATCGCCGACGAACCGACCACCGCCCTGGACGTGACCATCCAGGCGCAGATCATGGACCTGCTGCTGGCCCTGCAAAAAGAGCAGGACATGGGCCTGGTGCTGATCACCCACGACCTGGCCGTGGTGGCTGAAACCGCCCAGCGCGTGTGCGTGATGTACGCCGGCCAAGCGGTGGAAGTGGGCAAGGTGCCGGAGCTGTTCGACATCCCCGCCCACCCGTACAGCGAAGCGTTGCTGGCGGCGATTCCGGAGCACAGCATGGGCGCCGAGCGCCTGGCGACCTTGCCCGGCATCGTCCCCGGTCGCTACGACCGTCCGCAAGGCTGCCTGCTGTCACCGCGCTGCCCCTATGTGCAGGACAACTGCCGCCAGCAACGCCCGGCCCTTGATCCGAAATCCAACAGCCTCGCCCGCTGCTTCTACCCGTTGAACCAGGAGGTGGCGTGATGGCCGTCGTACTTACCGCCCGTGACCTGACCCGTCATTACGAAGTGTCCCGTGGCATGTTCAAGGGCCATGCGACCGTGCGCGCCCTCAACGGTGTGTCGTTCGAACTGGAAGCTGGCAAGACCCTGGCCGTGGTGGGTGAATCCGGCTGCGGCAAATCCACCCTCGCCCGGGCCCTGACGCTGATCGAAGAACCGTCCTCCGGCTCCTTGAAAATCGCCGGCCAGGAAGTGACCGGTGCCAACAAGGCCGAGCGCAAGCAATTGCGTAAAGACGTGCAGATGGTCTTCCAGAGCCCGTATGCGTCCCTCAACCCGCGGCAGAAAATCGGTGATCAGCTGGCCGAGCCGTTGCTGATCAACACCAGCCTGTCGGCCACCGAGCGGCGGGAAAAAGTCCAGGCGATGATGAAGCAGGTGGGCCTGCGCCCCGAGCATTACCAGCGCTACCCGCACATGTTCTCCGGCGGCCAGCGCCAGCGCATCGCCCTGGCCCGCGCCATGATGTTGCAACCCAAGGTGCTGGTGGCGGACGAACCGACGTCGGCGCTGGACGTGTCGATCCAGGCCCAGGTGCTGAACCTGTTCATGGACTTGCAGGAGGAATTCAACACCGCCTACGTGTTCATTTCCCACAACCTGGCGGTGGTGCAACACGTGGCCGACGACGTGATGGTGATGTACCTCGGTCGCCCGGTGGAAATGGGCCCCAACGAGTCGATCTACAGTCGCCCGCTGCACCCGTACACCCAGGCGCTGCTGTCGGCCACCCCGACCATCCACCCGGACCCGAACAAGCCGAAGATCAAGATCGTCGGCGAACTGCCCAACCCGCTCAACCCACCGTCCGGCTGCGCCTTCCACAAGCGCTGCCCGTACGCAACCGAGCGCTGCAAGACGGAAGAACCGGCCCTGCGCTTGCTCGATAACCGGCAGGTAGCGTGTCACTACGCCGAGCAGTTCCTCGAAGGCGCGGCGTAACAGCCAGCACTTGCGATAAACCGTGGCGAGGGAGCTTGCTCCCGCTGGGCCGCGCAGCGGACCCTCTTTTTTGGGCCTGCTGCGCAGTCCAGCGGGAGCAAGCTCCCTCGCCACAAGGGTAAGTCTTCGCCTGGGGTCATGCGCCCGGCCTAAAAAACCCCTCCAGTCCCGACTGAGTATCAGTTGGAGCTGGAGGGGTTTTCTTTTAGGTCAGATATCTACGTCTGGCTATCGCCCTCTGCATCCTCATCGTCATCTGGCGTGTCGATTGGCGCACCATCATCGTCCTCGCCATCGTCCGAATCACCTGCGTCCGCATCGGTCGCGGCAAGCATCCACTCACCGTGCACCACCGAGCCACTCGACGCGTGCTGCTCGTGCTCATCGCATTCCGCCCACGCAGCCGTGGACCCCAGAGACAGCATCACCAGCACCTTCAGCAAAAACATCATGCGTAGAAGCTTGTTCATAGCCAATTCCTTCTTTTCCGGATAAAGCCGGGGCCTGACGGCGCTCAAGAAAATCTAGTTCTGAACAGGCCGGTTCACCAGATAGGACGCTTAAGAACAACCAGAAATGCCGCTGCCCGACAGATTGGTTTCGAATAAGGGTTATCTCCAAACCTACTAACGCCCGTATGGGGGCAGGTTTGCTCTCACAAGGAGATCTGTGCCGAACACAAGTATTTGCCCATGAAGATCCAGTGTGGGAGCGAGCCTGCTCGCGATGACGGCGGCACATCCGACATAGATGCTGACTGACCCACCGCTATCGCGAGCAGGCTCGCTCCCACAGTGAGTTATTTATGTTCAGGACATGGGACAAGCCATAAAAAACCCCCGCTGTTTTCACAACGGGGGTTTTGATTTGCAGCTCAGCGTTTAGTGATGCTCGCGGGTC
Organism: Pseudomonas sp. FP2300; assembly: GCF_030687595.1. Classification (NCBI taxonomy): domain Bacteria; kingdom Pseudomonadati; phylum Pseudomonadota; class Gammaproteobacteria; order Pseudomonadales; family Pseudomonadaceae; genus Pseudomonas; species Pseudomonas sp. FP2300. Next base: position 1,053,388 of record NZ_CP117440.1, on the reverse strand, counting down.
GCGCGGAATTTCACGTCCGGCCAGCGCTCTTCCATCAGCGCCAGGTTGACCCGGGTCGGGGCCAGGTAGGTCAGGTGACCACCGCCGTCCAAAGCAAGGTTTTCCACGGCCTTGTTGGAAAACTCCTCGAGTTTCTTCTTGTCGCCACATTCAACCCAACGGGCGGAATACACGGTGATCGGCTCGTAGGAGCACTCGACCTTGTATTCCTCTTTCAAGCGGCTGGCGACGACGTCGAACTGCAGCACACCGACGGCGCCGAGGATGATGTCGTTGCTGCGCTCCGGGAAGAACACCTGGGTGGCGCCCTCCTCGGCCAGTTGCTGCAGGCCCTGGCGCAGTTGCTTGGACTTGAGCGGGTCTTTCAGGCGCACGCGGCGGAACAGTTCCGGGGCGAAGTGCGGAATGCCGGTGAAACCCAAGGCTTCGCCTTCGGTGAAGGTGTCGCCGATCTGGATGGTGCCGTGGTTATGCAAACCGATGATGTCGCCGGCGAAGGCCTCTTCCAGTTGCTCGCGCTCCGAGGAGAAAAAGGTCAGGGCGTCGCCGATGCGCACGTCCTTGCCGGTACGCACGTGGCGCATCTTCATGCCTTTTTCGTACTTGCCGGAGCAAATGCGCATGAAGGCGATGCGGTCGCGGTGCTTGGGGTCCATGTTCGCCTGGATCTTGAACACGAAGCCCGAGAACTTCTCCTCCACCGGTTCCACGGTGCGCTCGTTGGCGACGCGGGCCAGCGGGCGCGGGGCCCAATCGACCACGGCGTCGAGCACATGGTCGACACCGAAGTTGCCCAGGGCGGTACCGAAGAACACCGGGGTCAGTTGGCCGTCGAGGAATTCCTGCTGGTCGAATTCATGACAGGCGCCCTGCACCAGTTCCAGTTGCTCGACAAAACGCTCGTACTCGTCGCCCAAGTGCGCGCGAGCCTCGTCGGAGTCGAGCTTCTCGATGATCTTGACTTCGGTGCGCTCATGGCCGTGACCGGCGGTGTAGACGATGATGTAGTCGTCGGCCAGGTGGTACACGCCCTTGAAGTCGCGGTAGCAACCGATCGGCCAGGTGATCGGCGCCGCCTTGATCTTCAGGACCGCTTCGATCTCGTCGAGCAGTTCGATCGGGTCGCGGATATCACGGTCGAGTTTGTTGATGAAGCTGACAATCGGCGTGTCCCGCAGGCGGCAGACGTCCATCAGCGCGATGGTCCGTGGCTCGACGCCTTTACCGCCGTCGAGGACCATCAGCGCCGAGTCCACTGCCGTCAGGGTGCGATAGGTGTCTTCGGAGAAGTCTTCGTGGCCCGGGGTGTCGAGCAGGTTGATCATGTGCTCGCGATACGGGAACTGCATGACCGACGTGGTAATGGAAATACCCCGTTGTTTTTCCATTTCCATCCAGTCGGAGGTGGCATGGCGGTCGGACTTGCGAGATTTCACCGTGCCGGCGACCGCAATCGCCTTGCCCATCAGCAAGAGCTTCTCGGTGATGGTGGTCTTACCGGCATCGGGGTGGGAAATAATGGCGAAAGTGCGGCGTTTCGCGACTTCGGCGGCCTGTTTGGTCATGGGAAATCGCCTGGCAGGTGATTCAAAAAAGGGCGGCGATTATAGCTCAACTTGCGCCAGGAACCGAACCGTTGAGCACATCCAGGGTGGCCAGATCTTCCCTGGCATGGGAACCTTTTGCCGCGTGGAGGCGTCCACCCCCCTGTTACGGCTATTCGTCAGGGTCTGAAAAATCAGCAAGTTAGCCTGACGAGGCTGCGCTCATGGCTCGATTTGGCGGCCGTTTACCGGCATCCAAAGAGCTGCTTCTCGCGAACGTTTTCCCGGCAACCAGTGATGGTTCGCCGCCCGGGAAAGCGTGCGCCGACTGAAAGACAAAGGAGTCCGCCTGTGGCTATCCGCTATGGCAAAGGGCTTATCGGGGGGGCGGTCGTCGTCGCGCTCCTGGCCCTGTTGGTCCACTGGATCGGCATCGATACGATCCAACGCTACCAAGACGATCTGCTGTTTTACCTGCAAGCGCACCTGATGCTTGTATTGGCCTCCATGCTGGCGGCCCTGATTGTCGGCATCCCCGCCGGCATCGCCTTAAGCCGCCCCAGCCTGGTCGGGCGCGCCGAACGCTTCATGCGAGTGTTCAACATCGGTAACACCGTACCGCCCCTGGCCGTACTGGCCATCGCCCTGGGCATCCTGGGCATCGGCAGCGGGCCCGCCATCTTCGCCCTGTTCCTCGCCTCGTTGCTGCCCATCGTGCGCAACACCTATGAAGGCCTGAAGAATGTCCAGGGCTCCCTCAAGGAAGCCGCCGTCGGCATCGGCATGACCCCGCGCCAAGTGCTGTGGAAAGTCGAGTTGCCCAATGCCGTGCCGATCATCATCGGCGGCGTGCGCGTGGCCCTGGCGATCAACGTCGGCACCGCGCCCCTGGCGTTCCTGATCGGCGCCAACAGCCTCGGCAGCCTGATCTTCCCCGGCATTGCCTTGAACAACCAGCCGCAGTTGCTGCTCGGCGCGGCCTGCACCGCCCTGCTGGCGTTGCTGCTCGACGGCCTGGTGACACTGGCCAGCCGCCTCTGGCTGGAACGCGGCCTGCGCCCGTCATAAGCCTGGCCGGATAAAGGAAATCGTTATGAAGAAGTTGAGCTTGATACTGGGCTGTGTCCTGCTGTTCGCGGGATTGGCCCAAGCCGCTGAAAAACCGCTGATCCGCCTCGGCGCGCGGGTGTTCACCGAACAGACGCTGCTGGCGGAAATCACCGCGCAATACCTGCGCAGCAAGGGCTACGACGCACAGATCACCGGTGGCCTGGGCAGTAACCTGGCCCGCAGCGCCCATGAAACCGGGCAATTGGACCTGCTGTGGGAATACACCGGCGTGTCGCTGGTGGCCTACAACCACGTCACCGAGAAACTCGACAGCGCCCAGTCCTACGCCCGAGTGAAAGAACTCGACGCGAAAAAAGGCCTGGCCTGGCTGGCGCCGTCGAAGTTCAGCAACACCTACGCCCTGGCCCTGCCGGAAAAAATCGCCCGCCAATACCCGCAGATCAACAGCATCAGCCAGTTGAACACGGTGTTGCAGGCCGAAGCCGATGACAATCACCTGGTAGCCCTGGACACCGAGTTCGCCAACCGCTCCGACGGCCTGGCGGGCATGGTCGAGCAGTACGGCATGAACCTGACCCGCAAGAATATCCGGCAGATGGACGCGGGTCTGGTCTACACCGCCTTGCGCAACGGCCAGGTATTCGCCGGGCTGGTGTACACCACCGACGGTCGGCTGAACGCGTTCAAGCTGAAATTGCTGGAAGACGACAAGCATTACTTCCCCGACTACACCGCCGCGCCAGTGGTGCGCCAGGCGTTCCTCGACGCCCATCCGCAACTGGCCGCACAGCTCAAGCCTCTGGCCGAACTGTTCGACGATGCAACCATGCGCCAGCTCAACGCCCGCGTGGACGTCAACCACGAAAGCCCTTCCACCGTTGCCGCCGATTTCCTGCGCCAACATTCGCTGCTCTCAACCCAATGACCTGGAGGAAAAGCCATGGATTTTCTTGACGCCTTTTCCCATCTGGACTGGCCGCTGGTGCTGCACCTGACTTGGCAGCACATCACCCTGGTGGGCATCGCCGTGACCCTGGCGATTGTCGTCGGCGTGCCGCTGGGCATCTTCATGACCCGCTTTCCGGCGCTCGCCGGCCCATTGCAGGCCAGCGCCACGGTGCTGCTGACGATTCCGTCGATTGCCCTGTTCGGCCTGTTGCTGCCGTTCTATTCCAAATTCGGCCAGGGCCTGGGGCCGATGCCGGCGATCACCGCCGTGTTCCTCTATTCCCTGCTGCCAATCATGCGCAACACCTACCTGGCCCTCACCGGCGTCGAACCGGGCATCCGTGAAGCCGCCCGCGGCATTGGCATGACTTTCGGCCAGCGCCTGCGCATGGTCGAACTGCCCATCGCCGTGCCGGTGATCCTGGCCGGCGTGCGCACCGCCGTGGTCATGAACATCGGTGTCATGACCATCGCCGCCACCATCGGTGCCGGTGGCCTGGGCGTACTCATCCTCGCTTCCATCAGCCGCAGCGACATGTCGATGCTGATCGTCGGCGCCGTGCTGGTCAGTCTCCTGGCCATCTTCGCCGACCTGCTTCTGCAATGGCTGCAACGCTCGCTGACCCCAAAAGGACTATTGAAATGATCGAACTTCAAAACCTCAGCAAAACCTTCAAGAGCAACGGCAAAGACGTCAAGGCCGTGGACTCGGTGAACCTGATCGTCAACGAAGGCGAGATCTGCGTGTTCCTCGGGCCGTCGGGCTGTGGCAAAAGCACCACGCTGAAGATGATCAATCGTCTGATCCCGCCCACCTCGGGCAAAGTCCTGATCAATGGCGAGGACACCACCGGCCTGGACGAAGTGACCCTGCGTCGCAACATCGGCTACGTGATCCAGCAGATCGGCCTGTTCCCGAACATGACCATCGAGGAGAACATCACCGTGGTCCCGCGCCTGCTCGGCTGGGACAAGCAGAAATGCCACGACCGTGCCCGCGAGTTGATGAGCATGATCAAGCTCGAGCCCAAGCAATACCTGCATCGCTACCCCCGCGAACTGTCGGGCGGCCAGCAGCAACGGATCGGCGTGATCCGCGCTCTGGCGGCCGATGCGCCACTGCTGCTGATGGACGAACCCTTCGGCGCGGTGGACCCGATCAACCGCGAGATGATCCAGAACGAGTTCTTCGAGATGCAACGGGCGCTGAACAAGACCGTGATCATGGTCAGCCACGACATCGACGAAGCCATCAAGCTGGGGGACAAGATCGCGATCTTCCGCGCCGGCAAGCTGGTCCAGTGCGATCACCCGGACACCCTGCTGGCGCATCCTGCCGATGAGTTCGTCAGCAACTTCGTCGGCCAGGACAGCACCCTCAAGCGCCTGTTGCTGGTCAAGGCCGAGGACGCGGCGGACAACGCTCCGTCGGTCAGCCCCGAGACGCCGGTGAATGAGGCCCTGGAGCTGATGGACGAACATGACCGCCGCTACGTGGTGGTCACCTGTGCCGAGAACAAGGCCCTGGGCTATGTCCGCCGTCGCGACCTGTACCGCCAGGCCGGCACGTGCGGCCAATACCTGCGCGAATTCAACGCCACCGCCGCCTACGACGAACACCTGCGGATCCTGTTGTCGCGCATGTACGAGTTCAACCGGTCGTGGCTGCCGGTGATGGACGCCGAGCGGGTGTTCCTCGGTGAAGTGACCCAGGAATCGATTGCCGAGTACCTGAGCTCCGGTAAATCCCGTGGGGGCAAGACCAGCATTGTTTCGCCGGCCGAGACCGCGTTGGCCTGATCAGGCACCGCAGGCTTTGTGGCGAGGTTTTTGTGGCGAGGGAGCTTGCTCCCGCTGGGTCGCGAAGCGGCCCCCAAAAAAGCGATGAGCGCTTCGCACTCAAGCGGGAGCAAGCTCCCTCGCCACAAAGCCCCCCATTGAATAGCCTCAATAAACCTATTGAGGGGAACATCAATCTGTCACGCCGGTCGGTTACATCATGAGCTGTCGCGGGCCGCACGACGGATGTGTGCAAAAACGCGACATTTTTAGTTGATCTCAGGCCCCTCACGCCCTAAAGTTCGCGCCGAACGTCCATGCTGGAAACGATCCATCCGGCTCAAGTACTGACGACGAGACAGCAAGGCCAAGGGAATCATGCATCCCATGGCCTTTTTGCTTTCGGCGACATGCCTTGGGAAGTAGGCGAACCAAAGTGGGGATACGGAGGACGTTCACGAGGGCTGCTTGCCCTCACACCCATTGATCCTGATGTTTGCCAGTAGGAGTCCCAAGTATGTCGATCCAGGTCGAAGATTATTTCGCGCGCGAAACCTTCCAGAAAATGAAGGCGTTCGCCGACAAGCAGGAAACCCCGTTCGTGGTGATCGACACCGCGATGATCGCCCAGGCCTATGACGACCTGCGCGCCGGTTTCGAATTCGCCAAGGTCTACTACGCCGTCAAGGCCAACCCGGCGGTGGAAATCATCGACCTGCTCAAGGATAAAGGCTCGAACTTCGACATCGCCTCGATCTACGAGCTGGACAAGGTCATGAGCCGCGGCGTGGGCCCGGATCAGATCAGCTATGGCAACACCATCAAGAAATCCCGCGACATTCGCTACTTCTACGAGAAGGGCGTGCGCCTGTACGCCACCGACTCCGAAGCCGACCTGCGCAACATCGCCAAGGCTGCGCCGGGCTCGAAAGTCTATGTGCGCATTCTCACCGAAGGCTCGACCACCGCTGACTGGCCGTTGTCGCGCAAGTTCGGCTGCCAGACCGACATGGCCATGGACCTGCTGATCCTGGCTCGCGACCTGGGCCTGGTGCCGTATGGCATTTCGTTCCACGTTGGCTCGCAACAGCGCGACATCAGCGTCTGGGACGCAGCCATCGCCAAGGTCAAGGTGATCTTCGAGCGTTTGAAAGAAGAAGACGGCATAGTCCTGAAGCTGATCAACATGGGTGGCGGCTTCCCGGCCAACTACATCACCCGCACCAACAGCCTGGAAACCTACGCCGAGGAGATCATCCGCTTCCTCAAGGAAGACTTCGGCGACGACCTGCCGGAAATCATCCTGGAGCCGGGCCGTTCGTTGATCGCCAACGCCGGTATCCTGGTCAGCGAAGTGGTGCTGGTGGCGCGCAAGTCCCGTACCGCCGTCGAGCGTTGGGTATACACCGATGTGGGCAAGTTCTCCGGCCTGATCGAAACCATGGACGAAGCCATCAAGTTCCCGATCTGGACCGAGAAAAAAGGCGAGATGGAAGAAGTGGTCATCGCCGGCCCGACCTGCGACAGCGCCGACATCATGTACGAAAACTACAAGTACGGTTTGCCGCTGAACCTGGCCATCGGTGACCGCCTGTACTGGCTGTCGACCGGTGCCTACACCACCAGTTACAGCGCGGTGGAATTCAATGGCTTCCCGCCGCTGAAGTCGTTCTACGTATAACGCGCTGATCGCCGGCCCCGAAAGCCCGTGACTGTGTCACGGGCTTTTTTGTGGGAGCAAGACTTGCCCGCGATGGAAGCAATACGGTCTTCCAGAAGTCGAGGCGCCTGTTTCGCGAGCAAGCTTTGCTCCCACAGTCCAGCGGGGCGATGCGACGTTTCGATAGATCTCCTCGCCACAAGGAGGTGTTCGATACATCATCCACTTAGACAATCGGCCACAAAAATAGCCCCGTTCATCCCCATAGAGCATGGCTTTTATGTGTGTTTATTAATGATTCTCGATAACATGCGCGCCGTGATGAACAGTAATGACTCAAAGGCGGGCGACGTGTTGAAGAAAACCCTGTTCCAGTTGCACTGGTTTTTCGGCATCAGTGCCGGGCTGGTCCTGGCGTTGATGGGCGTTACCGGGGCGGCTGTGTCGTTTCAGGATGAAATCCTGCGAGCCTTGAATCCGCAGGTACTGACGGTCGAGAAGCAACCGGCCGGCGTCCTGCCGCCCGCCGAACTGGTGGAGCAGATCGAAGCCGTCTCCGGCAAGACCGTCGCCATGCTCTGGGTCGAGACTGACAGCGGCAACGCCGCGCGGGTGATCTTCGCGGCACCGCCTGGGGAAAAGCGCGGGCCAATGCGCTATTTCAATCCGTACAACGCTCAGTTCATGGGTGATGTGGTGGGCCAGGATTTCTTCGGCCTGCTGCTCAGGCTGCACCGCGTCCTGACCCTGAATGACGTGGGCCGGCAAATCACCGGTGCCTGCACGTTGATCCTGGTGTTTTTCTGCCTGTCCGGGCTGTACTTGCGTTGGCCGCGCCAATGGAAAAACTGGCGTGCCTGGCTGACCCTCGACTGGGGGAAAAAAGGTCGTAGCTTCAATTGGGACCTGCACTCGGTGGCAGGCACCTGGTGCCTGCTGTTCTACCTGCTGGCGGCACTGACCGGGCTGACCTGGTCCTACGAGTGGTACAACAAAGGCGTGACCCGCCTGCTCTCCGATTCCCCCAAAGAGGAACGGGTGCGCAATCGCGGTCCAGCGCCGAGCGGCCCACTGCCAGTGGCCGATTACCGGGCGATGTGGAGCAGCATCTACAGCGCCGCCGGCCCCGGTTTGTCCGCCTATAACGTGCGCATGCCGCCCGTGGCCGGGCAGCCGGCCACCGTGTTCTACTTGCTGAAAAACTCGCCCCATGACCGAGCACTGAACCAGCTCATCCTCGACCCGGCCACCGGCGTTGTCAGCCGGCACAGCCGCTACAGCGACAAGAGCCTCAAGGCGCAATTGCTGACCAGTGTCTATGCCCTGCATGTCGGCAGTTACTTCGGCCTGGTCGGGCGGATCCTGGTGACCGTCGCCGCGCTGACCATGCCGCTGTTCTTCATCACCGGCTGGTTGTTGTACCTGGACCGTCGCCGCAAGAAACGCCAAGTCCGGCAAGCCCGCCAGGCACTCATCGCGCCCCCGGACCATGCACCGGCCTGGCTGATCGGCTTCGCCAGCCAAAGCGGTTTCGCCGAGCGCCTGGCCTGGCAGACCGCCGGCCAACTCCAGGCGGCCGGCCTGCCGGTGAAGGTCCAGCCGCTGGCTGATGTTCGTGAGCAGGACTTGAACGACACCACCCACGCGCTGTTTGTCGTCAGCACTTTTGGCGACGGCGAAGGGCCGGACAGTGCCCGCGGTTTCGAACGCAAGGTGCTGGGCCAGGCCTTGAGCCTGGAGCGCCTGCAATATTCGGTGCTGGGCCTGGGCGACCGGCAATATGAACACTTCTGTGGTTTCGCCCGACGCCTGCACGCCTGGCTGGCGGAACACGGCGGCAAGACCCTGTTCGCGCCAGTGGAAGTCGACAGCGGCGACCCTTACGCCCTGCGCCACTGGCAACAACAACTGGCCGAACTGACCGGCCAGGCGCCAGTGGACACCTGGCAGGCACCCAGCTTCGAAAACTGGACCCTCAGCCAACGCACCCTGCTCAACCCCGCCAGCAGCGGCTCGGGCGTGTACCTGCTGGGCCTCACCGCCCCCGGCCCGAGCAGTTGGCTGGCCGGTGACCTGGTGGAGATCCTGCCGCGCAATGACCTGTGGGCCATCGAGCATTTCCTCGACGGGCTCGGCCTCTCCGGCCACGCGCGCGTGCAAGTCGATGGCCTGGCCCAGAGCCTCGTTCAGGCGCTGGCGACCCGCCAACTGCCGGAGAACCGCTCCCATCTGGTTGGCCTGCATGCCCAGGCACTGGTGGATGCGTTGGCGCCGCTGGCAATGCGCGAGTATTCCATCGCCTCGATCCCGGCCGACGGAGTGCTGGAGCTGATCGTACGCCAGGAGCGCCATGCCGACGGCAGCCTGGGCGTCGGTTCCGGCTGGCTGACCGAACACGCACCGCTGGGCAGCGCCATCAGCCTGCGGCTGCGTCGCAACAGTAGCTTCCATCTGCCGGCCCAGGGCGTGCCGATGGTCCTGCTGGGCAACGGCACCGGCCTGGCCGGCCTGCGCAGCCTGCTCAAGGCCCGCGTCGCCGAAGGCATGCAGCGCAACTGGTTGCTGTTCGGCGAACGCAACCGCGAACACGACTTCCACTGCCGCGACGAACTGCAGGAATGGGTGACTTCCGGCGACCTGGAACGCCTGGACCTGGCGTTCTCCCGGGATCAGCAACAGAAAATCTACGTCCAGGATCGCCTGCTGGAATCGGCCGCACTGCTCAAGCAATGGCTGGCCGACGGTGCGGTGATCTATGTCTGCGGCAGCTTGCAGGGCATGGCGTCAGGGGTGGATCACGTGCTCAACATGGTGCTGGGGCGCGAGGAAGTGGAGCGGCTGATCGAGCAGGGGCGGTATCGGCGGGATGTCTACTGACAGACCCTCATCCACAGCCACACACCATCACCTGTGGGAGCGAGCCTGCTCGCGATAGCGGAGTATCAGACAGCCTATGTGTCGGCTGACAAACCGCATCGCGAGCAGGCTCGCTCCCACAGAAGATAACTACAGCCAATCATCAAACCGGCTGCAACTTCTTCTCGAACACCGCCACGCCTTCCAGATCCCGCAACACCACGCTCATCTCCCCGCTCTGCCCGTCGATGTTCACTTCGCCAAAGAACTGATACCCGGCGAACGGCGAGGTGTTCTGGGCCGGTGGGGCTTTCTGGAACACCACCTCGGGGCCGAAGGTCTTGTCCAGGGCATTGGGCCCGAAGCTGCCAGCGTTCAATGGCCCGGCGACGAATTCCCAGAACGGTTCGAAATCCTGGAACGCGGCTTGTTCGGGGTGGTAGTGGTGAGCGGCGCAATAGTGGACATCGGCGGTGAGCCAGACGTAGTTGCGCACTTGATGCTTACGCAGGTAACCGAGCAATTCGGCGATTTCCAGCTCACGCCCCTGGGCCGCGCCCGGGTCACCGTTGGCGACCGCTTCCCAGCGCGGCACGCCGGGGCTGACCTCGCCATCCGGCACGCCCAGGCCGATGGGCATGTCGGCGGCGATGACTTTCCACTGGGCACGGGAGTGCTTCAATTCGCGCTTGAGCCAATTCAATTGCTCACGCCCCAGGAACGGTTTGGCCGCGCCGAGGTTGGCGTCATTGGCTCCGCGGTAACTGCGCATGTCCAGCACGAACACATCCAGCAGCGGCCCGTAACCGAGCTTGCGGTAGATGCGCCCACCGCCGTCGGCCTTCTGCCGGCGCATCGGTGCGTATTCCAGCCAGGCCTGTCGCGCCCGGCCGACGAGGCTGTGGATATCCTTGGTCTGGTAGCGCTCGTCCAGTTGCTTGCCCGGCGACCAGTTGTTGACCACTTCATGGTCGTCCCACTGCCAGATCTGTGGCACTTCGGCGTTGAAGCGGCGCACGTTTTCGTCCATCAGGTTGTAGCGATAGTTGCCGCGATATTCATCCAGGGTCTCGGCGACCTTGCTCTTGGCTGCGGTGGTGAGGTTGCGCCAGACGCGTCCACCCTCGGTGGTGATCTGCGCCGGCACCGGGCCGTCGGCATAAATGGTGTCGCCGCTGTGGATAAAAAAGTCCGGCAGGCGCAGGCGCATGGCTTCGTAGATGCGCATGCCGCCGATGTCCGGGTTGATCCCGAAACCCTGGCCGACGGTATCGCCGCTCCAGACAAAGCGGATGTTGCGCTTGAACTGCGGCACGCTGCGCAGGTGGCCAAGCCAGCGCTCACTGGCGACGCCGCTCTGGGCGTCTTCGAAATGCACGCGGTAGAAAATCGCCTGGTCGGGCGGCAGGCCGGTGAGTTCGAGCCGGGCGGTGAAATCGCTGCGCGAGTCAGCCAGTGGCGAGACGAAGCGGCGGGGATTGCTGAATTTGCTGCGGGTGTCCCACTCCACCACCATCCGCGCCGGGCGGTCGCTGCGGCTCCAGATCATCGCCCGGTCGCCCTGCAAGTCGCCCGACTGCACCCCCTCGGTGAGCACCGGCCGATCCTTGACCGAAGCCATCACCGCCGGCGCCAGCCCCGGCAACAACAACCCCGCCCCCACGGCTTGCATCACACGGCGACGGCCCAGGTCGAATTCGCTCATGGTGTTCTCCCTTGAAATGGGAAAACTTAAGCATGGCTCTGTGAAATGGCTGTGACAGGAATTTTATAACCACCCCAAAACCACTGTGGGAGCGAGCCTGCTCGCGATTGCAGAGTGTCAGGCAACCCATTTGTCGACTGACACACCGCTATCGCGAGCAGGCTCGCTCCCACAGGGAATTTCATTGTTCAAATAAAAGTGATCAAGCCTTCGCCGGCTCCAACGCCATCTCCACCACCTCAGGCCGCTTGAGCAGCGCATACGCCACTCCCGTCAGCAGGCTCCCCGCCACGATCGCCAGCAAATACAACAGCGCATGGTTGATGGCGTTGGGGATCAGCATCACGAACAGCCCGCCGTGGGGGGCCATGAGTTTGCAGCCGAAGTACATCGACAGCGCACCGGTCAGCGCGCCGCCGGCGATGCTGGCCGGGATCACCCGCAGCGGGTCCTTGGCGGCGAACGGGATCGCCCCTTCGGAGATGAAGCACAGCCCCAGCACCAGCGCCGCTTTACCGGCCTCGCGCTCGGTCTGGGCGAATTTACGCCGGGCAATGAAGGTGGCGATGCCCAGGCCAATCGGCGGCACCATGCCGGCGGCCATGGTCGCGGCCATCGGCGCATAACTCTGCGACGCCAGCAGCCCAACCGAAAACGCATAGGCGGCCTTGTTGATCGGCCCGCCGAGGTCGACGCACATCATCGCTCCCAACAGCACGCCCAGCAGAATCGCATTGGTGGTACCCATGCTGTCGAGGAAATGGGTCAGCCCTTCGAGCATGCCCGCCACCGGTTTGCCGACGATGTAGATCATCACCAGGCCAGTGATCAGGCTCGCCAATAGTGGGATGATCAGGATCGGCTTGAGCGCTTCCAGGCTCTGGGGCAGGCGCGCGTAGCGGTTGATCGCCTTGGCCACGTAACCGGCCAGGAAACCGGCGATGATCCCGCCAATGAAACCGGCGCCCAAGGTGCTCGCGAGCAGCCCGCCGATCATGCCCGGCGCCAGGCCCGGGCGGTCGGCGATAGAATAGGCGATGTAGCCGGCCAACAATGGCACCATCAATTTGAACGCGGTGTCGCCGCCGATCTGCATCAGCGCGGCCGCCAGCGTGCCGGGCTCCTTGAAGGCGGTGATGCCGAACACGAACGACAAGGCGATCAACAGACCACCGGCCACCACCATCGGCAGCATGAACGACACACCCGTCAGCAGGTGCTTGTAGACGCCGGTCTTCTCCGACTTGGCCGGGGCGCTGGCGCCGCTCGACGCACTTTCCTGGCGACCTTCGACCAACGCCTTGTTCAGCGTCGCTTCGGCCTGTTTCAAGGCAATGCCCGTGCTGCAGCGGTAGATTTTCTTGCCGGCAAAACGCTCGGTGGCGACTTCGATGTCGGTCGCCAGCAGCACCACGTCCGCCTCGGCGATGGCCTCGGGGCTCAGCGGGTTGCGTGCGCCCACCGAACCCTGGGTTTCCACTTGCAGGTCGTAGCCCAGCTTCTTCGCTGCCTGCTGCAATGCCTCGGCGGCCATGAAGGTATGGGCAACGCCTGTCGGGCAGGCGGTGATAGCGACCAGGCGTGGCGCGCGTTCGCTCGACACCGTTGGCACCTGCTCCACGACATCCGAGGCGAGAAAGACCTTGGCCTCTTCGGCGCCGCGCCGCAGCACCGAATCGACGTCTTGCAGGGCCTGGGCCGGCGTGCTGCGGAACAGACGCTTGCCGACGAAACGCGACATATCCACCGGGCCGCTGGCAACCAGCAAGACCCATTCGGCCGCTTCGAGAGTCGCGGCCGATAACTGGCGTTCCGGATGGGCGGCGTCATGGACTTCGACACTGGTGCTCCAACCCTGGCGCTGAGCCGCGGCGTCCAGCAGGCGGGCGCACAACACACTGGTGACCATGCCGTTGGGGCAGGCCGTCACAATGGCTAGTTTCATTCTTGCGAACCCTCTTATTGTTCTGTCAGGGGGCGCACGCGCACGCCCTGTTCAAGCGACGCCAGCAACGCGGTGTCGTGGATGCCAAAACCGATCTGCGTGACCGCCATGGCGGCGATGGCCGTGGCGGTGCGCAGTGTCTGTTCCGGGGTGTCGGCGCTGAGCAGGCCATGCAGCATGCCCGCCAACAGCGAATCCCCGGCGCCCACGGTACTGGCAACACTGACCTTGGGCGGCGAGGCATGCAGCGCCGCGCCGACACTGAACCAGTTCACCCCATCGGCACCGTGGGAAATCACCACATGCTCGACGCCCTGGGCATGCAGGCGCTGTGCCGCTTGCGCCTGGGCCATTTCGCTCACCACCTCGCAACCCAACGCGTCGGCCAGTTCCTCGGTGTTCGGCTTGATCAGCCACGGCCCCGCCGCCAGGGCGACGCGCAAGGCTTCGCCACTGGTGTCGAGGGCCACGTTCAGGCCGAGTGTTTTCAAGCGAGTGATCAAGGCCTGCAACCATTGCGGACTGACGCCCCGAGGCAAGCTGCCCGCTACCACGACCACGTCATGGCCGGGGGCGATCTGCTCCAGCCGCGTCAGCAAGGCCTGTTGTGCGGCTTCATCGACCACCGGGCCGGGCCCGTTGAGGTCAGTGATGCGCCCGTCCTGCTCGGCCAACTTGATATTGCTGCGGGTTTCGCCGGGGACCCGGATAAAGGCGTCGACAAAACCGCGCTGGGTGAACAGCGTCTCGAACACCTGGGCATTGTCTTCGCCCAGAAAACCACTGACCGTCAGCGTATGACCGAGATCGGCCAGCACCTGGGCCACGTTCACGCCCTTGCCGGCGGCGTGGGCGTGCATGGCGTCGCTGCGGTTGACCTGGCCCGGCTCCAGGCGCGCCAACTCCACCGTGAGGTCGAGCGCCGGGTTGAGGGTCAGGGTAAGAATCTTCGCCATTACAGCGCCTCCACTAATGCGCGCACATCATCGGCGCTGCCCACGGCCAAGGCCTCTTGGGCCAAGGTTTGTACTTGCGCCAGGCTCAATTCGCGCACGCGCGCCTTGACCTCGGCAATGCTGCGGGCCGAAACACTCAACTCATCCACGCCCAGGCCCACCAGCACCGGCACCGCCAGCGGATCGGCCGCCAGTTCGCCACACACACCCACCCATTTGCCATGGGCATGGGCGGCGCGCACGGTGATGTCGATCAATTGCAACACGGCCGGGTGCAAGCCGTCGGCCTGGGCCGAAAGCGTCGGATGACCGCGGTCGATCGCCAGGGTGTATTGCGTCAGGTCGTTGGTGCCGACGCTGAAGAAGTCGACTTCCTTGGCCAGCACCGGTGCTAGCAGCGCGGCGGACGGTACTTCGATCATGATTCCCAGTTGCAGGTCTGCCACGGGGATTTCCAGGCGCAGGCGCTCGGTCATGGCCCGGGCCTGGCGCCACTCGTCGACGCTGCCCACCATCGGGAACATGATCCGCAGCGGACGGTTGTCCGCCGAGCGCAACAAGGCACGCAATTGCGCTTCCATGACCTGCGGACGCTGCAGCGTCAGGCGAATGCCACGCACACCGAGGAACGGGTTTTCTTCTTTCGCGATCGGCCAGTACGGCAGCGGCTTGTCGCCGCCCACGTCGAGGGTGCGCACCACCAGCGGCCGCCCGGCCAGGCCATCGAGCACCTTGCGGTACTCGGCTTCCTGGGTCGCTTCGTCGGGCGCCTGGGTGTGGGCCATGAAGATCAGTTCGGTGCGCAACAGGCCAATACCTTCGGCGCCCTGCTCCACCGCGCTGGCGACACCGGCGCTTTCGCCAATGTTGGCGAACACTTCCACGGCATGACCGTCACGGGTCAGCGCCGGTTGGTGGCGCTGCTCGGCGGCGATCTTGAGGCGCTGTTCGCGGGTGTCGCGCTCTTCCCTGGCTCGCTGCAAAGTGGCGGCGTCAGGGTCCACGTGCAAGCGACCGCGCTGGCCATCCAGCAGCAAGGACGTGCCCGGCGCCAGCAACAACACCGCCGCACCGGCGCCCACCAGCGCCGGAATGCCCAGGGCCCGGGCGACGATGGCGCTGTGGGCGGTGGCGCCGCCACGGGCGGTGAGAATCCCCGCCACACGCGTCGGGTCCAGGCGGGCCACGTCGGATGGGCCGACTTCGTCCATCACCAGGATGTAGGGTTGATCCGGCTCGTTCGGGGTTTCGACGCCGCACAGTTGCGCCAGCACACGACGGCCGACATCGCGCAGATCGGCGGCCCGTTCGGCCAGCAAGGCATCCTGCAAGGCCTCCTGCTCTTTCGCGGCGGCTTCGATCACGCCCATCCATGCCGCTTGCGCACTCTCACCCAGCTTCAAGCGGGTGTCGACTTCGTCGGTCAGTTCCGGGTCGTCGAGCATTTCCTGGTGAGTGATGAAGATCTCGCGGATGGCCTTGGCCTTGGCGCGTTCGATCAGGCCTTGGATGTCCCGGCGTACCTGGTTCAAGGCGTTTTGCAGGCGCTCGCGCTCGATGGCTGCCGATTCACCGCGCAACGGATAGTCGATAGCCTGCAAGACCTGGATGTGCGCCGGGCCGATGGCGATGCCCGGGGCGGCGGCGACGGCCTGGATCAGGCTGCCGGGTTCGGGGGCCAACATGACGGTCGCGACTTCGGCCATCACGGTTTCCCGTGGCGCACTGGGCGGCGGCAGCGGTTCGACGTCTTCGCCAAGGCCTTCTTCGATGGCCGCCAGCAGTGCCGGCAACGCATCGGCGGCAATGCTCGGCTCGGCGATGAACTCCAGGACCTGGCCGCGACGGGCGCCCAGGCTCAACAGTTTGCTCAGGCTCTTGGCCGACACGGCGCTGTCCTGACCGTCGACAATGCGCACGCGGATCTCGCCTTCGAAGCTTTTCGCCAACTGGGCAAGAATTTTCGCCGGACGGGCATGCAAGCCGTGAGCATTGGCCAGGCCGATACGCGCGCTGGGCCAATCGGCGGGCAATTCGCCGCCGAGCACTTCCAGTACCTTGCGGCTGCTGGTGGCGCGGCCCAGTTCGTGGCCGCGACCTTCAATCAGCAAGGCGCAGAGCCGTTCCAGCAAGGCCTGGTGGGCCTCGCCGAGGCTGGCGAGGCAGAACAGACCGCTCAAAGGTTGCCCCAGGTAACGGATCGGTTTGTCCGGGGTGACGAAGGCCAGGCCCGGGCGCTTGACCGTCTGCTCGCTGTGCAGCCACCACAAGCCATCGCCCAGGGGCAGCGCATCGACTTGCTGCAACACCCCGGCAAAGCCGTTGCTCACGCAGTCGGCCTGGCGCAGCAGGCGGGCGCCGCGCCATACCAGCTCTTCAAAATCGTCAGCCGACACACCGAGGCCGATCATCTGGGCATCCAGGGCCAGTTCCTGTGGCGCGCCTTGCAACAGTTTCAACAAGGCTTCGGCGGAACCGGCACGGCGCAGGGCCTGGCCCAGGTCAGTCTCGCCAAGGGCGCGGGTCAGCAGTTGCAGCAGGCGCAGGTGCTCGTCGGACTTGGCCGCGATGCCGATGGCCAGGTAGACGATCTGACCATCGCCCCAATCCACGCCCTCGGGGAATTGCAACAGACGCACGCCGGTGGAATAGACCAGGTCGCGGGTTTGCGGAGTGCCGTGGGGGATGGCAATACCTTGGCCAAGAAAGGTCGAGCCCTGGGCTTCGCGGGCCTGCAAGCCGGCGAGGTAACCTTCGGCTACCAGGCCATCGGCCACCAGTTTGTCAGCGAGCAATTGCAGTGCAGCGTCTTTATCCACAGCCGTCTGAGCCATGGATATCTGCTCTAGAGTGAGCTCGAGCATGCTTTCTCCTTTTTGGCGTCCGGGTTGGCGCCAGGTATTGTTTTGAATGAATCAGCTTAGCGTTACAGGACGGCTTTTGGCGGTATCGCGGCAGCACCGCCAAAAATCCTGCTAGCCTTGAAAATACGCTTGCTGAAACGTTTAATCTAGAAAGATTGGCACGTTACTCGATAATCTCTCATCGTTGAAGTGCAACTTGTCGTAAGCGCTTGGACGGTGATCACCCTCTTGAATCGGGTAGGATGGCCCTTATCGTCAGGGCTAACTCGAAAAAACAAGGAAAACCGGGTTGAAACTCAGTGATATTGCCCAACTGGCCGGTGTGTCCGTAACCACCGCCAGCTACGTCATCAACGGCAAGGCCGAACAGCAACGCATCAGCAGCGCCACCGTCGAACGGGTGCGGGCGGTGGTCCAGGAACACGGCTTCACGCCCAATCCCCAGGCCGCCGGGCTGCGCAGCCGGCATACGCGCACCCTGGGCTTCATCCTGCCCGACCTGGAAAACCCCAGTTACGCACGCATCGCCAAGTTGTTGGAACAAGGCGCACGGGCACGGGGCTACCAGTTGCTGATCGCCAGCTCCGACGACGCGCCCGACAGTGAACGGCAACTGTTGCAGTTGTTCCGCGCCCGGCGCTGCGACGCGCTGATCGTCGCCAGTTGCCTGCCGGCCGGAGACGACAGTTACCTGCAATTGCAGGCCAAGGGCATTCCGATCATCGCCATCGACCGGGTGATGGACCCGGCGCGGTTCTGCTCGGTGATCAGCGACGACCGCCAGGCCAGCCTGCACCTGACGCGCAGCCTGCTGGAGACCCACCCTCGGCAAATCGCCTTGATCAGCGCCCGTCCCGAATTGAGCATCAGCCAGGAACGGGCCGCCGGTTTTCGCGAAGCCCTGGCCGGGTTCGAGGGCCAGGTGTTGATCGAGCATGGCGAGTCGTTCAGCCGTGAATGCGGCCGCCAGTTGATGGATGAAATGCTCGCGCGCCTGGGGCATCTGCCCGACGCGCTGATCACGACGTCCTACGTGCTGCTGCAAGGGGTGTTCGACGCCCTGCACGATTTCCCGCTCAAGTCGCGGCCGTTGCGCCTGGGTACGTTTGGCGACACGCAGTTGCTGGATTTCCTGCCGCTGCCGGTCAATGCCATGTCCCAGCAGCATCAGCTGATCGCTGACAAAGCCCTGGAGCTGGCGCTGGCGGCCATCGAAAGCGATGACTACCAGCCAGGCGTGCAGGCCATCGCACGGACGTTCAAGCAGCGTATTCACCAGGGCTGAAGACTCTTCAGGATTGATGCATGGAGTTGATCGACACCCACACCCACCTGGACTTCCCGGACTTCGATGCGGACCGCCCGGCGCTGCTGGCCGAAAGCCGTGCCCTGGGTGTGCGGCAAATGGTGGTACTGGGCGTGTATCGGGACAACTGGCAGCGGGTCTGGGACCTGGTGCAAAGCGACCCCGACCTGCACGCCGCCCTGGGCCTGCACCCGGTGTACCTTGATCAGCATCGCCCCGAAGACCTGACGCAATTGCGCGAGTGGCTGAGCCGCCTGGCCGGGCATCGGCAGCTGTGTGCAGTGGGGGAAATCGGCCTCGATTACTACATCGAGACCCTCGACCGTGAGCGCCAGCAAGCGTTGTTCGAGGCGCAACTGCAACTGGCGGCGGAGTTCGAACTGCCGGCGCTGATCCATGTGCGCCGTAGCCATGCCGCCGTGACTGCCACCCTCAAGCGCATTGGTCTCAAGCGCGGGGGAATCATCCATGCCTTCGCCGGCAGTTTTGAGGAGGCCCGCGAGTACATCAAGCTCGGCTACAAGCTCGGCCTCGGTGGCGCCGCCACCTGGCCCCAGGCCCTGCGCATGCATCGGGTGCTGGCGAAATTGCCGCTGGAAGCGGTAGTGCTGGAAACCGATTCACCGGACATGGCTCCGGCGATGTTCCCCGGTCAGCGCAACAGCCCGGCGCATTTGCCGGCGATTTGCGAGGCGCTGGCGGGGCTCATGGCGGTGAGCCCGGAACGACTGGCCGAGGCCAGCACGGCCAACGCCCGCGAATTGTTCAACTGGTGACAGCCTCCTGTGGGAGCGAGCCTGCTCGCGATTGCAGTGTGCCAGACAATATATTTGTCGACTCATACACCGCTATCGCGAGCAGGCTCGCTCCCACACTGGTTCGGCAGTGAACATCATTGTGTAGCTAAACCCTGAATGCATTGATCAGTTGTTTGAGCTGCACCACCTGAGCGGACAATTCGCGGCTGGCGTTTTCGGTCTGGTGGGCGCCTTCGGCGGTACGTTCGCCAGCGCGGTTGATTTCGACAATGTTCTGGTCGATGTCATGGGCCACGGCCGTTTGCTGCTCCACAGCGGCGGCGATCTGCTGGTTCTGGTCGACGATCATGCCGACCGCACCCAGGATGTTTTCCAGGGCCTGCTGGACCTTTTCCGACTGACTGACAGTGCCGCTGGCCATCTCATGGCTGGAGCCCATGGCCTTGACGGCGGCGCCGACACCGCCGTGCAGGCGGGTTATCATCGCTTCGATTTCTTCGGTCGATTGCTGGGTGCGCTTGGCCAGGGTCCGCACTTCATCGGCCACCACCGCAAAGCCGCGCCCCTGCTCACCGGCCCGGGCCGCCTCGATGGCGGCATTGAGCGCCAGCAGGTTGGTCTGCTCGGCGATGCTCTTGATCACATCCAACACGCGGCTGATGGCCTGGCTGTCGGTCGCCAGTTGATTGATCACCTGTACCGACTGATCGATCTCGCTGGCCAGGCGGGCGATGCTGCCCTGCTGGGATTCCACCAGCCCACGCCCGCTAAGGGTCTCGTCGTTCACACTGTGGGCGCTGCTGACCGCTGCGGCGGCACTGCGGGCTACCTCCTGGGCCGTGGCCGACATCTGGTTCATCGCCGTGGCCACCAGTTCGATCTGGCTGCGCTGACCGGCGACGGCCTGGTTGCTTCGGGCCGATACCGTTTCCACTTGCCCGGCCTGACGTTCGACTTCCGCGACGGTGCGGCCGACCTGTTCGATCAGGTCATGGATCTTCGCCACCGTACCATTGAACACCTCACCCAACTCGCCCAGCTCATCCTTGCTGCGAGCCACGAAATTGACCGTCATGTCCCCTGCCGCCACCTTGTCCATCATCTGGCCCAAGTGCTGGAGGGTGGTGCGGGTCGATGCGTAGAAGCCGGCGTACAGGTAAAAAATCAACAGGAACACCAGCACCAGTGCCACGGCTTGCAGCACCATGTGACTGCGGTTCTGCTCCAGGCGCTGCTGCAACTGCACGCCGAGAAATTCCTGGGTCGCTTCGTTCAGCCGATACGTCTGCGCCATCAGGCCGCTGACCTGCTCAAAGAATGCCGGCCAAGGTGCATCGAGGGTGTCGGCCATCACCACCTGCTCCTCGATCAGTTCCGAGGCTTTCTTGAGGCTGCTCTTGCTGCCGTCGGCCTGGACGGCCAGGGCCTGCCCGGCGGCCTTGCTGGAAGCGAGGGCGTCCTGCAGTTTCAAATCATATTCGCCCTGAAGCTTTTCGATCTGCGCCAGCAACTCGTCGAAACGGGTGCTCGATGCCGAATTGAGAAACCCCAGCCCCAATGAGGATGCCCCCAGTGCCCGCCCCTCTCCGAGGATCTGGGTGACCTTGGGGGTCGTGCCGATGATCAACTCGCTGAGCTGACGGATGTCGCTCTGGTTGTCGCGGCTGAGCCCCGCCTGGCTGGCGATGATCTGGCTGAACATCTGGGCGCTGTTGAGCAACTTGCCGATCAGCGCACTTTTGCTCTGCAGGGAGCTTTCGGCCTGCTGGGCCTTGAAAGCGCCGATCATCTCGTCGCGCTTGGCCTCGAAGGCACTGACCTGCTCCGGCTCGATGGCCATGGCGGTCATGCCTTGCAGGCGTGCGAGAACCTGTTGCTCCAGGCTGCCGATCTTCGCTTCCACATCACCGGCCTTGCCGGACTGGCCCAGGCTGGCGTTGATCTGTACCAGGTTGTTGAGGGTTTCCAGGTCCCGACGCAAAGTCAGGCTGCTGCCTAGCAAATCGAGGCTTTGCAGCTCCACTTGTGTGCCCTGGAATTCTCGATAGGAATCGCGCACCAGAAAGAAGTTGGTCACCAGCATGGGAAGCAGGAACAGCACGCTGATCAGGCTGAACTTCATGCCGAAGCTCAGGCGGTTCATCAGCGCGACGGCGGGCCAGAGCAAACTCTTCACAAGGAAGTCTCCCGGTAGTGTTCTTATTGTTATGAGCTCGCGCACGGAGACAGCAGAAAGCCACTATTCGAGCGCTGTCTCTGTATAGCCTAAATCGGCGGGGAGATTTGTAACTTAAGGTTAACGAGAAGGACTGACACGGTTCAGCTGTGGCTAGGGGATTTATCTGTGGGAGCAAGGCCTTGCTCCCACACAATCCCCTCGCCACAAGGAGATGCGGTGGTTGTTCTCAGGCCAACACCGTCCACAACGCAAACCCGGCATACCAGAGCACCGCCGCACGCAGCAGCAACTCCCAGAGGCGGTCCAGGCTGTTGATGCCGTCCGGTCCGGCGACGGGCTTGGGGATCTCGCCAGCCACCAGGCCGACTTTATCGATGAGTTCGGCGGCGCTGATGTTCCAGTTCAACAGCTCATGCAGCATGACCCGGCTGACCGCGACGAAATTGCCCACCAGGGCGAAGCTTGCCGCCAGCAACCGCACCGGCACCCAATCGAAGGCATGGCGCATTTGCGTGGCCCGCTCGGCCACGCCGGGGTTCTGGCTGTGCTCGGCAGCCAAGGCCAGCAATCGATAACTCAGGGCCGCCACCGGGCCGAGCAGGAAGTACCAGAAAATCACCGCGAAAAAGCTCTGGTAGGCCTGCCACAACAAATGCCCTTGGACCCGCTCCAGCAACTGCTCGCCATCATCGGCTTCGATGTCCAGGTCGCGCTTGGCCACATGAG
Source organism: Pseudomonas sp. FP2300 (assembly GCF_030687595.1). Classification (NCBI taxonomy): domain Bacteria; kingdom Pseudomonadati; phylum Pseudomonadota; class Gammaproteobacteria; order Pseudomonadales; family Pseudomonadaceae; genus Pseudomonas; species Pseudomonas sp. FP2300. Next base: position 1,031,091 of record NZ_CP117440.1, on the reverse strand, counting down.
CCGCCGCTTGCAGGTCTTCCCGGCGCCACGCGTCGCGAAACGGTCCCAGGTCCGCCAGTAGATCACCGCGCCCCAGGCTGTAAATCACCACCAGCAAATGCACCGGCAGCGCCAGCAGGCCATAGGCTACCGGTTCCAGCACCCACAGCAGCAACGCCAGCAGCGCCACGGGCAGCAGGACCATCACCGTCAGCACCAACCAGGGTCGGTCGACCCAACGTGGGCTCGCCTCGAGCTTGTTCAGCTCGTGCAGCCAACCGCCGTCGCGCTGGACCCGCTGGCGCAAGGCCGAGAACTTCTCGATCCAGACGGCCAGCAGCAACACCAGAAAACTCATTGTCCTTCCCCTTCTGTCAGGGCCGCGCGATAGCGCGCCCAGTCGAATGCCGGTCCCGGATCGGTCTTGCGCCCCGGGGCGATGTCGCTGTGCCCGCAGATACGCTGCACAGTGATCGCCCTGAACGCCGCTTGCAACTGCCGGGTCAGGTCCACCAATGCGGCATATTGCGCGTCGGTGAACGGCAGATCATCGGTGCCCTCAAGCTCGATGCCCAGGGAAAAATCGTTACAGGTCTCACGTCCCTCGAAACACGAGACGCCCGCATGCCATGCGCGATCCAGACAAGAGACAAACTGGGTCACGGTGCCGTCACGCTCGATCAGAAAATGCGCAGAGACGCGCAGGTCGGCGATACCGGCAAAGTAGGGATGTTCCGTGACATCCAGACGATTCTGGAAGAATTCCTGCACCTTGCCCGTGGCGAACTGTGCCGGTGGCAGGCTGATGTTGTGGATCACCAGCAGGGAGATTTCGCCTTCGGGGCGCGCATTGAAGTTGGGCGATGGGCAATGACGCACCTCCTCGCACCAACCGCTCGCGGAGTCCAACTGCATACAGGTTCCTTCGATGACGACGGTGAATGCCGCCAGTATGCCGTGATCGGACCGGGCTGCGCGATCACTTGCCGCGATTGAGCTGGCGCAGATTGCCCAGCACCGACTCCAGCGCGCGGTCGAACAACAGGGTGTCGTCCAACAGCCGCGCCGCGCCCCGGCGAAACTCCAGGGCCAGGCTGGTGCGGCTGTGCTCCAGCACCTTGAGGCCAGTGCGATTGACGAAGACGTATTTGCCGGTGGCCTCGATGATCGCCGCCAACTTGCAACGCAAGGTGTTGTCATCGTCCTCCTGGAACTCGACCCAGCTCCCCAGGTGCAACTGGTCGACCTGCAGCAGGCCGACATCATCCGCCGGCAAATGCACCGCCACGCTCTCTCCCGCCGATTTTTGCGGGGGGCGCAGGACGATTCTGTCCCGCACCTCGACCATGGCCGGCGAATCGAACGGCTGGGCCTGTTCCGTTGCCTGGCCCGTACGTTCGAGGGCCTGCACATGCAGGACTTCCAGCTCACTGAAAAACTCGCTGGTGGCGAACGGGTCGAACGCCGAACGGCTCAGGCCTTCACGCAGGGCCTTGAGCAGCTCCGGCACCATCGCCAGCAAACGCAGGCCGGCATCAGGTTCGTCGTGAGGCTGGACGCTCCAGATCAATTGCTCCAGGGTCAGGACGTCGGCCTGCCACTCGGCGGAATACTTGCCGTGCTTGAAACAGGTCAGCAACAACACCTGGCTCCAGGCGTGTTGCACGAACTCCACCACCGCTTGCGGCAAGACTTTGCCCAGCATCACCTGGTTCAGCGCCCCTTCGACTCGCTGGCGTGCCAGTTCGGCCTTGGCCCGGCCCTCTTCGGCATCGCGGATACGCTGTTCGAGCAGCTCACTGCGGCGCCGCTCGTCACTGGTGAAGGCCAGGAAGTCGGCCAGCAACTCGGAGAAAATGGCCGGGTCATCGACGAAATCATTCAGCAAGCGCTGCACCACCTGCTCGATGCGCAGGTACAGACTGTCGCGCTGATGATCGTCGCAATCGCCCCAGCCCATGGCTGCAGCCGCGATTTCGTTAAGCAGCCGCCGGGCCGGATGATTGCCGCGGCTGAAGAAGCTCTTGTCCTGCACCGCGACCTTGAGCATCGGAATTTGCAGGCGGCCGATCAGAGCCTTGAAGGAGTCCGGCAAGTTGTGATCGTCGAGGATGAACTCGAACATCATCGAGATCAGATTGATCACGTCTTCATCGGCGCCTTCGACCACCCGGGACTTGCCACTCCTGACGCTGACCCGGGTCAACAGCTGTTCGAGCTGGCTACGCAAGTCGAATTCGTCGTGAACGGTAGGCGCCGGTACGTATTGCTGCAAATGAGAGAGCAGCCGCAGCAGGTCACGCGTGGAGATCGGCTGGGGCGGTACGCTGGGCTCCAGGGTCGGCGCCACGCTGCCACGCACTTGCATCAACAGTTTCTGCAAGGCGGCGAACACTTCCTGGACGCTGTCATCGACCTCGCCATCGCTGGGCTTGGCAGCGATCTCGGCGTTGGGCCTTGGCTGATCCTCGGAGCGATCCGACGCGCGCCGCGCCGGCGTAACCTTGAGCTCCGGCAAGATGCCAGTGGCGGCCAGCAGCTGGTTGGCCTCGGTATAGAGTTGGTCGCACTCGCTGAGCACATAACGTTCGAACAGCTTGAGCAGGATCAGCTTGACCTTGATGCCCACCCCCAGGTTGCGTCCGGCCTGCAGGAACTTCTCGCACAGCAGTGCCGGGCTCAGGGGATTGTGCTGGTTGGACAGCGGTCGGGCCAGCAGCACACCGAGTCGGGCCGTCAGTTGTTCCAGCGCCACGCCATCGCGCCTGAGCACCCGAGTGACCATCGCCTCGACCGCCAGCTGCCGCTCCAGCTCGTCCTGGGAGCGCTGGGTCTGGCTGTCCGGCGCCAGGCTGGGCGTCAAGGTGACGTGGGTCAGGTCGTACTGGGCAAGGCTGACGAAGGTCTCGAAAAACTGCTCGATAAATTCCCGCTCGATACTTTTGCGCTTCAGGCGCAGGTCGCGCATGGCCTCGAAGTACAGGTTCTGCTCGACGTCGTCGCGCGCGCGGTCGGCCATTTCAAACAAGGTGTCGTCGGCATTATCGAACAGCCCCTGCAAACCCAGGCGCAGCTGCTGGGCAGCCTTGTCGCGAACCTGCAGCAGAATCACAGGCAGGCGGGCGAGCGGCGAACGATTCGCCTCATCGGTAGACACCTTGTGCAAAGGCACTACATTCCCGTCGTTGTGCATCCTGGCCTCCTGAAACGGCTTTCTTCGGCTCGCAACGTCAAAGTCATGACGTCAATCGAAAGGCGGATTATCGGGTAAAAGAACCCCGTCGTACCAGTAGACTCTGTGATCCAGCTCGAAATACGGCGCAATTAGTGACCGGCGAAAAGAGGAAATGTTGCGAGGACGCGACCAAATGCAGGTTTCGACACCCTATAATCAGGCCACTTTGTTTGTGGAGCCTGTTATGCCGAATCTACGCCTCGCCGATCTGACCGCCGAAATCGAAGCCAACGTGCGCCGTGCGTTGCTCGAAGACATCGGCAGCGGCGACATCACCGCGCAACTGATCCCCGCCGAACGCCTGGCCAAGGCCACCATCATCACCCGCGACGCGGCGATCATCAGCGGCACGGCCTGGGTCGATGCCGTATTCCGGCAACTGGATCCGCGTGTCGCAGTGCATTGGCAAGTGCACGACGGCGACCGGGTCAGCCCCGATCAGGCACTGTTCCACCTCGAAGGCCCGGCCCGCTCGCTGCTGACTGGCGAACGCAGCGCACTGAATTTTTTGCAAATGCTCTCGGGGGTCGCCACTCGGGCCCGCTACCTGGCCGATTTCGTCTCCGACACTCAGGTCAAGTTGCTGGACACCCGCAAGACCCTGCCCGGGCTGCGCCTGGCCCAGAAGTACGCCGTCACCTGCGGCGGCTGCCATAACCACCGCATCGGCCTGTACGATGCGTTCCTGATCAAGGAAAACCACATTGCTGCCTGCGGCGGGATCGCCCAGGCCATCGCTGCCGCCCACAAGATCGCACCGGGCAAGCCGGTGGAAGTCGAAGTGGAAAGCCTGGCGGAATTGAAAGAAGCGCTGGCGGCCAATGCCGACATCATCATGCTCGACGAACTGAGCCTGGACGACATGCGGGAAGCCGTACGCCTGAACGGCGGCAAGGCGAAGTTGGAAGCCAGCGGCGGGATCAACGAAAGCACGTTGCGTCCGATTGCCGAGACCGGGGTGGACTACATCTCGATCGGGGCGATGACCAAGGATGTGAAGGCGGTGGATCTGTCGATGCGCTTGAGCCTCTGACAACGAAAAACGCCAGCCTCGAAAGGCTGGCGTTTTTTTCAGACCACCAGATTATTCATCTCGCAGTACTCATCCCATTCCACACCCAGCACCTCGGCCGCTTCCTTGTGCAATGCAAGGCGCTGCGCCTCGAACTCTTCAGGTGTACAGGTGTACTTGAGCGTCAACTCCCAAGGCTGCAGGCCCTGGGCTTCGGCCTCATCCTCGAACGCCCACTGGATCTGGTCTTTTTGATCATCGGCAGGCAAGTCCTTGATCTCTTCCAGCAGTTGGGGCGCATCCAGCACGTACTTCTTCAGCGCTTCTTCGTGCCTGGCTTCCTGGGTCAATGCTTTAACGGTCATGGCGTTCTCGTTGATCTGGGGAATGGAAGATGGATCTGGATCATCAAGGATCTCTCTGACGCAAAAAACCGTGTGAAGCCCGGTTTATCTGGCCTTCAGAACCATTCGGGGATCATCTGAAAACTGCTGGGCGATGCACATGCAGGCAACGAATATAGGACGTTTTGCCGACGATTTACACGGTTCTTTACATCTATCCCACAAAAAACCATGCGTATGAGAAACCAGGCGGGCTTGGGAACATCTGTCAAAATAACCAGTCATAGCGATGTGCCATATCAGCACTTCACAAGGAACCCTAGTGATGCACAGCTTTTCGAAACGTTCGTCGACCCGGCTTGCTACCGCGACCTTGCTGCTCGGCAGCCTGAGCTTGGCCGGCCTTGCTCAAGCGGATGTCGAAGTTAGCTCCGGTACACCTTTGCCTTCCGACACAATCCCCGTGCTCCGCAACTCATTTGATAAAGATGTTCTCATCAAGACCAATATCAGCGTGGGTGACTTGGAAAACTTGCCAGAAGCAGTCAGGGATAACGCCGCCGAACTGGAAAACCAGAAGCGCACCCTCAGCGAGCAGGCCCGCCTGATCGAAGAATTCAAGCGCAACAGCGGCTCCAGCTCCACCTCCAGCAGCAAGGAGATTGATGAGCTCAAGCGCACGATCAAGGAACAGCAAGACGATCTGAAGGACCTTGGCAAACAAGTGGAAGAACTCAAGCGCAATAGCGGCTCCAGTTCGAGTTCGAGCAACAGCGAGATTTCGTCCCTGAAACGGGAGCTCAGCGATCAGGACGGTCAGATGGACCAGCTCAAACGCACGGTCGAGGAGCTGAGCAGGAAAGTGAAATAACGAGAGGCGAAACCGGAATCGATCCTCCTCTTTGCCTCTGAACATAAAGAAGGAAATTTTTAAGTTAGAAAATTTCTCTACCTCTAGGTGTACCCTCATTGGGCTTTCCAATGGTACGACTGGGACGCAGACACTCCTGCGTCCCTAGTTCGCAAGAAAATTCCGGGGGATCGGTGATCCACTCTTAGAGGTTTGGATCCAGCACAATGACGCCTTGCACTTCCCTTCGTTCCAATAAGGCATGAGCCAGGGCCGTTTCGCTTAAGGGGAGCGTCGCGCCGATGACGGGTTTGATCACGCCGCTTGAAACGCCGTCAGCGAGGAACTCCAAAGCCTCGCGAATCAACGCTGGGCGCTGAAAGAACGTCGGTAGGTAAACGCCGGCCAAGGTTTGCGCTTTGGCCATCAACCGACGAGGCGCCAATGCCTCGCCTGGACCCCGCGTGGAGCCCACCACCACACAACGCCCAAGCGTAGCGAGGCACTCAAAGTTCTGATCGAACACCTCGCCGCCGATCGTCTCGAGGATCACATTCACCCCGCGCCCCGCTGTCAGCTCCAGAACGCGTTGCGGCCACTGAGGAGTGTCGTAGGCAATGGCATGGTCAGCCCCAAGGCCGCGCACGAATGCGCGTCGACTTTCAGTGCTGGCCGTACCGAAAACCAACTGTGCGCCCATGGCTTTGGCGATCTGTACAGCCAGGCTCCCGACACCGCCGGCGGCCCCCTGAATCAAAACGTTTTCACCTGCTTGCAGATGTGCGCATACGCGTAAAGCGAGGTACGCAGTAACCCCCTGACAAGGCAGGCCAGCCATTGCGACATCGTTTGCCATCTCATCCAGCGTAACCAGCATGTTCACGCGAGCGATAGCCTGCTGTGCGTATGCGCCTTTGGACATGAGCGCCATGACCTTGCGACCGACGACACCAGGGTCAACACCCTCCCCTGTTTCCGAAACGCGTCCGACCACCTGAAGTCCGGCGACATGTGGTAGCGTAACACCACCAACGCGTGTTTCGGGTCGGTTATACATGCCCAACCGTTCACGAATATCTGGAAAATTCACCCCGATCGCAGAGGTGTCTATCAATACCTCGCCGGGCCCCGGCACGGGCGTTGGCAAGTCGACGTACTCGAGCACTTCGGGGCCGCCGAAGCTACGGAACTGAATTGCTTTCATAATCTGAGACCCTGGATTCTTCGCTCGTCAGATCTGTAGACGCAGGCCCGACTTGGAGCCTAATCAGTGGTGCGGCGTGTGCTGCCGAGCAAATCGTCAGCGCAATGTTTCAATTACTTCACCCCATTGAGAAACAACGTAGCGTGTTTCAAAAACAGATCCGGGTATTGATAGATCGCGCCATGGTTTGAATCCGGGTAGATCACCAATTGGGCATTGGGCAACGTCTGCTGCAAGGTCACGTCATTGACGCTGTAGAAGACAATATCGTGGCTGCCGGCGACTACTAGCGTCGGTTGCTTGATGGCCTTCAGGTAGTCGTTGGCGTTGTCTATCCGCGCTCCCCAGCCTGCTATGGCCGCGGCTTGCGCTGGTGCGGTCTTGCTATCGACGTCGACATCCCGATTGACCTTACGTGCACGCAGACGGGTAAGAAATTCACGTCCAGCGGCCTGGCTTTCTGCAGTTTGGGTGAAAAATACGTCCAACAGCAGCTCATCCGGTACGTCGCGCTTTTTCGCCAGGTAGCCTTGGAACTCGGGCGTCAGCGAAGACATGCCTACGCCACCGCGAGGTGAGGAGCCGACCAGAATCAGTCGACGTACCAGTTCCGGATGATCAAGCGTCATTTGCTGGGCGATCAGACTACCCATGGAAAAACCAAGCACATCAGCCTTGGTTACACCCAACCGCTGGAGCAGCCCGGCGGCGTATTTGGCCATGCCCTGGATATTATTCGGCACTTCACCGCTTGAGCTGGCGACGCCGGCATTGTCGAAAAGTATGACTTCGCGATCATGGGCAAAACCGTCTATGACTTTCGGGTCCCAACTGTCGAGGTTGCCGACGAAATGCTGGAGAAACACCAACGGTACGCCACCGGCTTTGCCAAAACGACGGTAAGCCAAGCGCGCACCATCAACTTCGACGAATTGGGTCGGCGCGGTTTGATGGGTGTAGCTGGAAGCCACTTTGTGCTTTGCCGGGGAGGCGCTGACCTGAACAGTCAGCGTCGAGCAGGCAGCCGCCAGCGTGACGAGGGCGAACGTACGGCGCAACGCCCCACGGGTGTTGAGAGCGGTCATAGAGATGTACCTGATACAAACGGTGGGTATAAGGTCCGCCCCGGACGGGTTGCAGATGGGGGCGGAGCAGAATCAAGCGGGATTTTTCACGCTAGGGCGTTGCTGCACCTTGATTTGCCAGGCCAGGAGCGCGGTGCACTCTTCGGGAATGGCGATAGAAGCGAACCCGGCGAACACAAGCCCCGCGAATACGGTGATGTCGGCCATGGAAAATTGCTCCCCGGCGATATAGGGCTGGTTGCGGAGGACATAATCGAAATACTTCATTCCGTCGACCGCTCTGTCGCGCTGGCGGTTACCCCAATCGACACGCCCTTCCCATTCCGGACTTTTATACGGCTGCAGTGCAGCACCGAGTCCCGGCGTGGCATGGTGGAAATAGATCCCGACCGGATCGACCAGCTCTGACTCCGCGCGTTTCTGCATCATATGAATGATGGCCTTCTCCTTTGGCGTTGTGCCTGTGAGAATCGGCTCTCCGTCCAGATTGTCCAGATACTCGGTGATCGCGGTGCACTCGGAAATGTTGGTGCCGTCATCCAGTTGAAGAACGGGAACAGTGCCCAGCGGGTTGATGGCCAGGAATGCAGGTTGCTTGTGCTCTGCCGCGGGCAGATCGATCTTGATGAACTCCACTTGCGAGTCCAAGCCTTTTTCAGCCAGGACAATGCGAACACGCAGAGGATTCGGAAACCCGGGAATATCGAAAACCTTCATACAAATGCCTTACCTATCTATCTACCTATCGATAGGTATAAACTACGGCAAGAATATTTTCACTGTCAACATCTATCTATCGATAGGAAGGTAAATTTGTGACGACGGATACGCGAGAAACGATCATGCAAGTCGCCCGAACCATGGTGCAGACCCGGGGCTACAACGGCTTGAGCTTTCGTGAGCTAGCCAAAGAGGTAGGCATCAAGAGCGCTAGCATTCATTACCATTTCCCTACCAAAGGCGACCTGGGTGCCGCGCTGGCCAAGCGTTACACCGAAGACGGTCAGGAGTACCTCGAGGGTTTGCGGACCCGTTCCGATGACCTTCGCGTGTGGATGAAGGGATACACCGACATTTTTCGCCTGGCGCTGGTGAACGATAACCGCATGTGCCTTTGCGGAATCATGTCCGCCGAATTCGACGACCTGCCGCCGGAGGTTAGGACAGAGGTCGAAGCCTTTAACTCACTCAATGTCCGATGGTTATCGGAAGTGTTGTCCGTTTGCCGGCCGCAGTTGAACCAAGAAGAACGGCAGCAGCAGGCGCTAGCGATTTATGCGGCAGTGGAGGGCGCTCAGTTGATCGCGCGTGGGCGTGACGACATCAGTGTTTTTGACCAAACGATCGAAACCTATCGCTCGATGGGCCTGCTACCTTAGCTTGCAACCACTCTGATAACGGGCGACAGCCACAGAAACCACAGCAGTCGCTCGCCTGTAAACACGTCTCAGATTTCCGCACGTCGCGTGGCCAAGAGTCACGCGGCCCTTGATCATTACACTGCGGAGCGAGTGCTTGACTGGTCGGGTGTGGATGTGACGCACTTGCAACCGACTTCCTTTGCACAGTGGCTGATCTATCCGCACTGGCGTAGGCATATCGTTGAACACGGAGAGATTCGCCTACCGTTTGGCTCAGGTCGCCATGCCCCGATCGCAGCCGAGGATCAGGCTCGACTAATCGCAGCCATCCTGGAAACCCCTTAACCCCACAAGGGCAAGACTTACCCGCTACACGGTCCGATTGAACTGAACCAACAGTCCATAGCTGATGCAGTCGGCAAAGTCTTGGATCGTGAGATCAAGTACGTGGCGACAACACTGGATCAATACCGCCAGGAATTGGAGAGCGATGGCCTACAGCCTTTTCTCATTCAGCATCTGCTGGAAGTTGCGAAGGACTACCAGCACGGAGGTGAGGATTTCATCATTGGCGAAGTCACGGGACGGCCACCGATGACTGTTACACAAGGAGCTATTCAGCAGATAAAGCCCTTTTCAGGTTGCGGTAATTGACCGCTTTGAGTCGATTTCGGCCTCTTCAGCGGCAACCTCGACTGGCCCCCTGCACCGATCGCATTCCAACGGAATAGCTGAAACGAAAAAAACCGTCAGAAGGCAGGTTTTTCAAGACTTCCAAAGAACTCAAAAGCGCTCTGTGGAATGCAAGATGGTGCCCGAGACAGGAATCGAACCTGCGACCTTCGCGTTACGAGTGCGCTGCTCTACCGGCTGAGCTACACGGGCGGTGGCTAAAACTAGCACCGTCCCCCGTGGCCAGGCAACCTGCGACACAGGGATTTTCACCACACAGCAAAACGCCCCGAACCAGTCGGGGCGTTTGCTTGTTCAGCGGCTAAGCGAGGGAGTGATTAAACGCCCGATGCCTTGGCTGCTGCCACGTCTTTGATGGACAGCTTGATACGGCCGCGGTTGTCCACGTCCAGCACCAGCACTTCCACTTCCTGGCCTTCTTTCAAGATGTCGGTCACTTTCTCGACGCGAGCATCGCTCAGCATGGAGATGTGGACCAGACCGTCCTTGCCCGGCAGGATGTTGACGAAGGCGCCGAAGTCGACGATGCGTTCAACCTTGCCGACGTAGATCTTGCCAATCTCGGCTTCGGCAGTGATGCCCAGGACGCGCTGGCGTGCTGCTTCTGCCGCTTCCTTGGTTTCGCCGAAGATCTTGATCGAGCCGTCGTCTTCGATGTCGATCGAAGCCTTGGTTTCTTCACAGATCGCACGGATGGTCGCGCCGCCTTTACCGATGACATCACGGATTTTGTCGGTGTCGATTTTCATCGCGATCATGGTCGGAGCGTTTTCCGACAGCTCGGTGCGAGACTGACCGATGATCTGGTTCATCTGGCCGAGGATGTTCAGGCGCGCTTCCAGGGCTTGGCCCAGGGCGATTTCCATGATCTCTTCGGTGATGCCCTTGATCTTGATGTCCATCTGCAGTGCGGTGACGCCCTTGGCGGTACCGGCCACTTTGAAGTCCATGTCGCCCAGGTGGTCTTCGTCACCCAGGATGTCGGTCAGGACGGCGAATTTCTCGCCTTCCTTCACCAGGCCCATGGCGATACCGGCAACCGGCGCCTTCATCGGCACACCGGCGTCCATCAGGGCCAGGGAAGCGCCGCAGACCGAAGCCATCGAGCTCGAGCCGTTGGACTCGGTGATTTCCGAGACCACGCGAATGGTGTACGGGAACACATCAGCGGCAGGCAGCATGGCCTGGACCGAACGACGGGCCAGACGACCGTGGCCGATTTCGCGGCGACCGGCGCCACCCATGCGACCACACTCGCCCACCGAGAACGGAGGGAAGTTGTAGTGCAGCATGAACGGGTCTTTCTTTTCGCCTTCCAGGGTGTCGAGCAGTTGCGCGTCACGGGCGGTGCCCAGTGTGGCAACGACCAGGGCCTGGGTCTCGCCACGGGTGAACAGTGCCGAACCGTGGGTCTTCGGCAGGACGCCGACTTCGATGTTCAGCGGACGCACGGTGCGAGTGTCGCGACCGTCGATACGCGGCTTGCCGTTGACGATGTTTTCGCGAACGGTGCGGTATTCGATTTCACCGAAAGCGGCTTTGACGTCGCTGGCCGATGGCTGGCCTTCTTCGCCGGACAGCTTGGCAACGACCTGGTCTTTCAGCTCGCCCAGGCGTGCATAACGGTCGGCCTTGACGGTGATGGTGTAGGCCTGGGAGATCGCTTCGCCGAACTCGGCACGGATCGCGCCCAGCAGTTCGGTGGCTTCGGCTTGTGGAGCCCAGGTCCAGGTTGGCTTGGCGGCTTCGGCGGCCAGTTCCTTGACGGCGTTGATCACCACCTGGAACTCGTCGTGGGCGAACAGCACGGCGCCCAGCATCTGGTCTTCGGTCAGTTCCTTGGCTTCGGATTCAACCATCAGCACGGCTTCGGAAGTACCGGCCACGACCATGTCCAGGCTCGATGCCTTCAGTTGCTCGTAGGTCGGGTTCAGCAGGTAGCCGGTGCTTTCGTGGAACGCGACGCGGGCAGCGCCGATCGGGCCATCGAAAGGAATGCCGGAGATGGCCAGGGCAGCCGAGGTACCGATCATCGCAGCGATGTCCGGATCGGTTTTCTTGCTGGTGGACACGACGGTGCAGACAACCTGCACTTCGTTCATGAAACCTTCAGGGAACAGCGGACGGATCGGACGGTCGATCAGTCGGGAAGTCAGGGTTTCTTTCTCGGAAGGACGGCCTTCACGCTTGAAGAAACCGCCAGGGATCTTACCGGCAGCGTAAGTCTTTTCCTGGTAGTGAACAGACAGAGGGAAGAAGCCCTTGCCTGGATCGGCTTGCTTGGCACCGACAACGGTCACCAATACGCTGACGTCGTCGTCAACGGTGACCAGCACTGCGCCGGAGGCCTGACGGGCGATACGGCCAGTCTCGAGGGTAACGGTCGACTGACCGAATTGGAATTTTTTGATTACCGGGTTCACGGTGTCCTACCTTCTTTGTGGCTCTTGGGGAACTTGTCTTCTTGCGAAATTCTTGGGCAGTGCGGGGAATCGGCCCAACGACTGTCCAGATAAAACTTGAGGCTGGGAGCCTGCCGGCTGCCAGCGCAAAACGCGGGCAACTGGCAGACAACCAACCTCATAGCGCAATCGCTGATTAGCGACGCAGGCCCAGGCGGCCGATCAAGGTGCTGTAACGATTAACGTCTTTGCCCTTGAGGTAATCCAGCAGCTTGCGACGCTGGTTTACCATGCGGATCAGACCACGACGGGAGTGGTGGTCTTTACCGTTGGCCTTGAAGTGACCTTGCAGTTTGTTGATGTTGGCGGTCAGCAGTGCAACTTGCACTTCTGGCGAACCAGTATCACCAACAGCTTGCTGGTAGTCGGTCACGATCTGAGCTTTTTCTTCAACGCTGAGTGCCATGTGGCTTTCCTCTTGTGAGGTACCGTCTCCAGGGAAACCGTACCAACAGGCCAGGGACAAATCCCTGTATCTATAAATGAGTAGTGACCGTGCCTGTTAACAGCCACACTCGCCAACCTGCTGTTACGCAGGCTGGTTCCGGTCATTCCGACCGAATCAGTCGACGCGGCGCAATACGCCCGTCTTCACTCACTTCACCAATACCGATGAAGCGACCGTTGTGATCCTGTACCCGGACCATGCCGAATTTCGGCGCATCCGGGGCACGTACCGGCTGGCCGTTGAGCCAGTAGAACGCGCTATGTTCCGAGAATTGCAGTAGCGGCCAATCCAGCAACCCGCTGTCCGATGGCATCAGGAAACGATCGACCGCTTCGTTACCACCCTCGGCATGCACCGCTTCGAGCTCTTCGAGCGTGACCGTCTGGGCCAGCGTAAAAGGCCCAGCCTGGGTCCGTCGCAACTCTGCCACGTACGCGCCACAGCCGAGCCGTTCACCAATATCCTCCACCAGGGTGCGGATATAGGTGCCCTTGCTGCAATCCACAGCCAGCCGCGCAGTATTACCGTCAAAGGCCAGCAATTCCAAGCGCGCAATAGTAACAGAACGCGGTTCGCGCTCCACTACTTCGCCGGCACGGGCCAGTTTATACAACGGCTGCCCATCACGCTTGAGGGCTGAGTACATTGGCGGTATCTGGCTGATTTGCCCACGAAAAGCCGGTAATACAGCCTCGATATCGGCCTGACCAACGGTCACCGGGCGTTCGAGCAGAACCTCACCTTCGGCATCCGCCGTGGTGGTGGTCTTGCCCAGTTGCGCCAGGGTCTCATAACCCTTGTCGGAATCGAGCAGGTACTGGGAGAACTTGGTCGCCTCGCCAAAGCACAGCGGCAGCACGCCGGTGGCCAGCGGATCGAGGCTACCAGTGTGCCCGGCCTTTTCGGCATTGAGCAGCCAGCGAACCTTCTGCAGCGCCGCGTTGGAGGTGAACCCCAGCGGCTTGTCGAGCAGGATGATGCCGCTGACGTTACGACGGATGCGTTTGACCTGAGCCACCGATTACTCCTTGGTGTCTTCGGGTTCAGCCGCAACCGGGTGCTGACTGTCTTCAGCCACGGCGCGCTCGATCAGGGCCGACAGATGCGCACCGCGCACGACGCTTTCGTCGTAGTGGAAGTGCAACTGTGGGACGCTGCGCAGCTTCATCTCCCGGGCCAACTGCATACGCAGGAAGCCGGCGGCCGAGTTGAGCACCTTGATGCTCTGGGCGATTTCTTCGGCGCTATCCTGGCCCATCACGGTGATGAAAATCTTCGCGTGACCGACGTCACGGCTGACTTCCACAGCGGTAATGGTGACCAGGCCGACGCGCGGGTCTTTGACTTCGCGACGGATCAGTTGGGCCAGCTCGCGCTGCATCTGATCGCCGATTCGTTGGGTACGGCTGTATTCTTTTGCCATGTCTTGTTACCTGTTACTGCCCCACGGTCAAACCCGTGAGGTCTGAAAGCGGCAAACGCCCGGCCTGGCAAAAGCCAGACCGGGCGTTGCGTTTAGAGTCCGGCAGCGAGGCGGCGCATGTTCGTGCGGCTGCCCGGTGCGGCTCTTGAAGTGCGCGAGTTAGAGGCTGCGAGCAACCTGAACCTTCTCGAAGACTTCGATCTTGTCGCCGACCTTGACGTCGTTGTAGCTCTTGACGCCAATACCGCACTCCATGCCGGCACGTACTTCGGAAGCGTCATCCTTGAAGCGGCGCAGGGATTCCAGCTCGCCTTCGAAGATCACGATGTCTTCACGCAATACACGGATCGGACGGTTACGGTGAACGACACCCTCGATCACCATGCAACCGGCGATGGCACCAAACTTCGGCGAACGGAACACGTCGCGAACTTCGGCCACACCCAGGATGTTCTCCCGGACGTCGCTGCCCAGCATACCGGTCAACGCTTTCTTGACGTCTTCAATGATGTCGTAGATCACGTTGTAGTAACGCATATCCAGGCCTTCCTGCTCGACGATCTTGCGAGCGCCGGCATCGGCACGCACGTTGAAGCCGAACAGTACAGCATTGGAGGCCAGTGCCAGGTTGGCGTCGGACTCGGTGATACCACCGACACCGCCACCGACCACACGCACTTGCACTTCGTCGTTACCCAGGCCATTCAAGGCGCCGTTCAACGCTTCGAGCGAACCACGGACGTCGGATTTGAGGACGATGTTGAGCGTCTTCTTCTCTTCCTGGCCCATGTTCTCGAAGATGTTTTCCAGCTTGCCGGCGTGAGCACGAGCCAGTTTGACTTCGCGGAACTTGCCTTGACGGAACAGAGCCACTTCACGGGCTTTCTTCTCGTCAGCCACAACGCTCATCTCGTCGCCAGCGTCCGGGGTACCGTCCAGGCCGAGGATCTCGACCGGGATAGCCGGACCGGCTTCCTTGATTGGCTTGCCGTTCTCGTCGAGCATGGCACGCACGCGGCCGTAGTTCGAACCGACCAGCACCATGTCGCCTTGGCGCAGGGTACCGTCTTGAACCAGGACGGTCGCGACAGGGCCACGGCCCTTGTCGAGGCGCGATTCAACGACCACACCACGGCCAGGAGCCGAAGGCGTAGCAGTCAATTCCAGGACCTCGGCTTGCAACAGAACGGCTTCGAGCAGTTCGTCAACGCCGGTACCCATCTTCGCCGAGACCGGAACGAATGGAGTGTCGCCACCCCACTCTTCGGAGGTCACGCCGTGGACCGACAGTTCGCTGCGGATGCGATCGAGATCGGCGCCCGGCTTGTCGATCTTGTTCACTGCAACCACCAGCGGTACGCCAGCTGCCTGGGCATGCTGAACGGCTTCGATGGTTTGCGGCATCACGCCGTCGTCCGCTGCAACCACCAGGATCACGATGTCGGTCGCCTTGGCACCACGGGCACGCATCGCGGTAAACGCAGCGTGACCCGGGGTGTCGAGGAACGTCACCATGCCGCGGTCGGTTTCAACGTGGTAGGCGCCGATGTGCTGGGTAATACCACCAGCCTCACCTGCCGCAACCTTCGCACGACGAATATAGTCGAGCAGGGAGGTTTTACCGTGGTCGACGTGGCCCATGACGGTCACGACCGGTGCACGGGAAACCGCCTCACCTTCAAACTTCAGGGACTCGGCCAGGGAATCTTCCAGGGCGGTGTCGCTGACCAGGGTCACTTTGTGGCCCAGCTCCTCAGCAACCAGTTGGGCAGTTTCCTGGTCCAGTACCTGGTTGATGGTGGCTGGCGTACCCAGCTTGAACATGAACTTGATGATTTCAGCAGCCTTGACCGACATCTGCTGGGCCAGATCGCCCACAGTGATGGTCTCGCCGATCTTCACTTCACGCACGACAGGGCCGGTAGGGCTCTGGAAACCGTGGGCGTTGCGTTTCTTCAGCTTGGCCTTGCCGCGACCGCCGCGACGGAAGCCATCGCTTTCTTCATCGGTAGTACGTGGCGCAACACGGGGTGCTGGAGCCTTTTCCTTGACCGAAGCACGATGAGGCGCGTTCTTGCGCTCGCCATCGCCGCTGCCACGACGATTGTCGTCGGCACGTGGCTTGTCCGGACGACGCTGTTCGTCGCGCTTGCGAGTATCGGCAGGAGCCGGAGCTGGCGCCACGACTGGAGCCGCTTCGCGCACAGGTTCGGCAACCGGGGCAACAGCCTCGACAGCTTCCACCGGAGCGACTTGCGCAGCAGCAGGCTGGCGGCGCGCTTCTTCTTCGGCGCGACGCTTGGCTTCTTCTTCAGCCTTCTGACGAGCAGCATTTTCTACTGCGCGACGTTCTTCCTGTTCGCGTTTGCGCTCGGCTTCGATTTCTTCCGGGCTGCGCTGTACGAAGACTTTCTTCTTGCGTACTTCAACGCTGATGCTTTTGCTACCGGCAACACGCAGGGTGCTGGTGGTTTTACGCTGCAGAGTGATCTTGCGCGGTTCTTCCACTTTCGCCTTGTGACTGCTCTTCAAGTGAGTCAGCAGGGACTGCTTCTCACTGTCGGTCACATGTTCCTCGGCGGCGGTGTGCGGCAGACCTGCCTCACGCATCTGCTGCAACAGGCGCTCTACCGGTGTTTTGACCTCATCGGCCAGTTGTTTCACCGTGACTTGCGTCATGCACTTCTCTCCTCAGGCCGCGCCTAATTACTCGAACCAGTGGGCTCGGGCGGCCATGATCAACTTGCCGGCACGATCATCGTCAATGCCGTCGATGTCGAGCAGATCGTCAATAGACTGCTCGGCCAGGTCTTCGCGGGTAATTACGCCGCGCACCGCCAGTTCCATCGCCAAATCCTTGTCCATGCCCTCAAGCGAGAGCAGGTCTTCGGCCGGATGGGCGTCTGCCAGCTTTTCCTCAGTAGCGATGGCTTTGGTCAACAAACGATCCTTGGCCCGAGCGCGAAGCTCGTTGACGATTTCCTCGTCAAAGCCGTCGATGTTGAGCATTTCCTCCACCGGTACGTAGGCAATCTCTTCCAGGCTGGTAAAACCTTCGTCCACCAGCACCTGCGCCAGTTCTTCATCGACTTCGAGCTCTTCGATGAAGTTGCGCAGGATGTCGCCGGTTTCCGCTTGTTGCTTAGCCTGGATGTCCGATTCGGTCATCACGTTCAGGGTCCAGCCAGTCAACTGGCTGGCCAGACGCACGTTCTGACCACCACGACCGATAGCCTGAGCGAGATTGTCTGCGCCAACGGCGATGTCCATGGCATGGGCATCTTCGTCGACGATAATTGCCGCCACTTCAGCAGGCGACATGGCGTTGATCACGAACTGAGCCGGGTTGTCGTCCCACAGGACGATGTCCACGCGCTCGCCGCCCAACTCGCCGGATACGGCCTGGACACGCGAACCACGCATGCCGATGCAAGCACCTTGCGGGTCGATGCGCTTGTCCTTGGAGCGGACCGCGATCTTGGCACGCGATCCCGGATCACGGGAGGCGGCCATGACTTCGATCAGGCCTTCAGCAATTTCCGGCACTTCGATGCGGAACAACTCGATCAGCATTTCCGGCGCGGTACGCGACAGGATCAGCTGTGGGCCGCGGTTCTCGGTGCGGATTTCCTTGAGCAGCGCACGCAAACGCACGCCAACCCGGAAAGTTTCGCGAGAAATGATGTCTTCGCGAGCCAGCAACGCTTCAGCGTTGTTGCCCAGGTCGACGATCACGTTGTCGCGGGTCACTTTTTTCACGGTGCCGGAGATGATTTCCCCCAGGCGCTCGCGATAAGCGTCGACGACTTGCGCGCGCTCGGCTTCGCGAACTTTCTGCACAATAACCTGCTTGGCAGTCTGTGCAGCGATGCGACCGAACTCGATGGATTCGATTTTTTCTTCGACGACATCACCGACCTTGGCGCCCGGGTGCGTTTCTGCAACCTTGCTCGGCCAGGTTTCGATAGCCGGATCGTCCAGGTCGGCTTCCTCGACTACCGTCCAGCGACGGAAAGTCTCGTAGGCACCCGTGTGGCGATTGATTTCCACACGCAAATCAACTTCGTCTTCAAACCGCTTCTTGGTAGCAGTGGCCAGGGCCAGCTCCAGCGCTTCAAAAATAACGTTAGCCGGTACGCCCTTTTCATTGGATACCGACTCAACAACCAGCAGTACTTCTTTGCTCATCGTACGCCTCGCCTTTCGCAAGCCATTGGATCCGCGGGATCCGCAGTATCTGGCACGTATCAGTCAAAACTGGGAATAATGTTGGCCTTGTCGATCATATCGATCGGCAACAGGAACTCATGGTCATCTACCTGCACCACGACGTCCTGTTCTTCTACACCGCGCAGAAGGCCTTGGAAGTTGCGTCGACCTTCGAAAGGCGAGCGCAGCTTGATCTTCACTTGTTCACCGGCAAACAAAGCGAACTGTTCAAGAGTGAACAGGGGGCGCTCCATGCCAGGCGAGGAAACTTCAAGGGTGTATTCGGAGGTGATTGGATCTTCAACATCCAGTACACCGCTGATCTGACGGCTGACGATGGCGCAATCATCCACCAACACGCCGCCTTCCTTATCGATATAAACGCGCAACAGTGAGTGGCGACCTTGAGCCGAAAACTCAATACCCCAGCATTCATAGCCAAGGGCCACGACCACCGGGGCCAACAAGGCCTGCAACTGTTCTAGCTTGCTCGACACCTGAACCCCCTCGTGCATGTTTGTGCATGCTGTGCAAATAAAAAAAAATGGGCGAATCGCCCATCCCTGAAACGCCGTCGAATAGCGGCGTTATAAAGTGTCCAGCTAACAAAAAGCCCCTTGGAAGGGGCCCCTGAAACTGGTTGCGGGAGCCGGATTTGAACCGACGACCTTCGGGTTATGAGCCCGACGAGCTACCAGACTGCTCCATCCCGCGACAAAGCTGGGGCGGAAGTATACGACCGATCCCTTACAGGGTCAATGTAACCCTTCCACCTACAAGAAAGCCCGCAATCGCGGGCTCTCCTGATAATTGGTACCGAGAAGGGGACTCGAACCCCTACACCCTATGGGCACAACCACCTCAAGGTTGCGTGTCTACCAATTCCACCACCTCGGCAATACAGCGTTTGAAACCTTCTTACTTCTGCTCTTGAGCTGGAGGCACGTCAGTCGCCGGGTTGGCCGACTTTTGCTCTTGAAGCACCGGGACATCATCAGAAGCCGGTTGTTGCTTTGGCGCCTCCAGGACTGCTGGGTTTGGCAAACCTACTTGAGTCAGCTCGTGAGCTTTCTCTTTAGCAAAGTAACCTAACCCCAAGCTGGTCATGAAGAAACCGGCGGCAAGTATAGCAGTAAACTTACTAAGAAAGGTAGAGGAACCTTGGCTTCCGAACACAGTATTTGAAGCACCTGCACCGAAAGACGCACCAGCATCCGCACCTTTACCCTGCTGCAGCAATACGAGAGCAACTACACCCAGTGCACCCAGCAGATGAAAAACGACTACGACTGTTTCCAGCATTTTTTCAGTTTCCCGCGGCGCGACAGATCGCACCGAACTCATCTGCATTCAGGGACGCTCCACCAATGAGCCCCCCATCGATATCCGGCATGCCGAACAGTTCGACCGCATTGGCCGCCTTCACGCTGCCGCCGTATAGAAGCCGCACACCTCGTGCCACTTCAGAATTCTCTGCCGCCAACTGCGCGCGGATGGCTGCGTGCACATCCTGCGCCTGTTGCGGCGAAGCAGTCAGCCCGGTACCAATGGCCCAGACTGGCTCGTAAGCAATAATTGCCTTTGCAAAAGCACCAACACCCAGCTCTTCGATGATGCTGCCCAGCTGACGCTCGACAACTTCAAGGGTCTTGCCGGCTTCACGCTGCGCAAGGGTTTCCCCTATGCACAACACCGGAGTCAGACCACAGGCCTGGGCCGCAGCAAATTTGCGGATCAAGGTCTTGTCCTGCTCGCCCATGATCTGGCGACGCTCGGAATGTCCGACCAGGACCAGGGAACAACCTGCATCCACCAATTGACTCGGTGCAATCTCACCGGTCAACGCACCTTGCATGGACTCCACCGCAGAGTTCTGCGCGCCGACCGAAATCGACTTACCTTTCAAGCCATCAATCACTTGATTGATATACAAGCAAGGCGGGAATACCGCGACATCAACACCGCTTGGCAAGGCCAGATGACGAAGGCCATTGATCAGCTCAGCGACGCTGGCGCGGGTACCGTGCATCTTCCAGTTACCAGCTACCATAGGGCGACGCATGCTGTACCTCGTCGGTCAAAGTGGGCGCAGATGTTACCCAACCGATCCATGACTGGCAAGCCGAATTCAGGCAGAAACTTCAGTAACCAGTTTTGCCAGCTCTTCGGCATAACCGCGAACTTGCGCTTCATCCTCGCCTTCGACCATGACACGCACCAAAGGCTCTGTGCCGGACTTGCGCAACAATACACGTCCACGCCCCGCCATCGCCTGTGTCACACGCTCACTGGCCTGCTTGACCTTGGCATCCTCGAGAGGATTCACACCGCCCCCGAAACGCACGTTGATCAACACTTGCGGGCATTTGCGCAATGCCTGGCGCGACTGTGCGAGCCCTTCGTTACGCGCCTTGAGCGCCATCAGCACTTGCAAGGCCGCAATGATCGCATCACCCGTGGTGGTATGGTCGAAGCATACGATGTGGCCGGAGTTCTCACCGCCGATCACCCAGTTGCGCTCCAGCAGCTCCGAGATCACGTAGCGGTCACCCACATTGGCCCGCACGAACGGGATATCCAGGTCTGCCAGGGCCAGCTCCAGCCCGAGGTTGCTCATCAACGTGCCGACTACGCCGCCCTGCAGCTTGCCGCGCCCATGCAGGTCACGAGCAATAATGAACAGCAGCTCGTCACCATCGACGACCGTACCGGTGTGATCAACCATCAAGACCCGATCACCGTCGCCGTCGAAGGCGATCCCGAGATCAGCCTGCTCAGCCAGCACCGCAGCCTGCAACGCCTCGGTATGGGTGGAGCCACAGTTGTGGTTGATGTTCAGGCCATTAGGCTGGGCGGAAAGCACCACCACCTCGGCCCCCAGCTCGCGAAAGACGCTCGGCGCGACTTTATAGGTTGCTCCGTGGGCGCAATCGACGACGACTTTCAGGCCGGAAAAACTGGTACCTGTGGGCACACTGCCCTTGCAGAATTCGATGTAGCGACCCGACGCATCGTTGATCCGCGACACTTTGCCGATCTTGCTCGACTCAACCACAGTCATCGGCGTGTCCAGCAGCTCTTCGATCATCAGCTCGATATCGTCCGGCAGCTTGGTACCCTGGCCGGAGAAGAACTTGATGCCGTTGTCGTCATGAGGGTTGTGCGAGGCACTGATCACGATGCCTGCCTGGGCCTGGAACGTACGCGTCAGGTAGGCAATGGCCGGCGTCGGCATCGGGCCCAGCAGCATCACATCGGCGCCCGCCGATGTCAGGCCAGCCTCGAGTGCCGATTCGAACATGTAGCCGGAAATTCGCGTGTCCTTGCCGACCAGCACCTTGCAGGCGCCCATCTTGCGGAACGCCATGCCGGCCGCCCAGCCGAGCTTGAGCATGAAATCAGGGGTAATAGGGTATTCGCCGACCCGACCACGAATACCGTCGGTGCCAAAGTATTTCTTGCTCATAAGTGCTCCGTCATTCTTATTCGGCTGAATCCACAGCTGCGATCATCCGCACGACATCCATCGTTTCGGCTACATCGTGCACACGCAATATGCGCGCGCCTTTGGTAAGGGCCAAGGCCGCAAGGGCGAGACCACCATACAGGCGCTCTCCCACCGGTCGGCCCAAGGCATTGCCTATCATGCTCTTTCGCGAAACCCCAACCAACAGGGGCCGCCCCAGGGCATGCAAGGCTTCCATATGTTTGAACAGGCTCAGGTTGTGAGCCAGCGTCTTGGCAAAGCCAAAGCCGGGATCAAGAACGATCCGCTCGGCGGGAATGCCCACGGCAGCACACTGGTCCAGACGCTCCACCAGGAATTCACCCACCTCCCTGGTTACATCATCATAGTGCGGGTCATTCTGCATGGTCCCCGGTTCGCCGAGCATATGCATCAGGCACACCGGCAACCCGGTGGCCGCCGCAGCGTCCAGGGCGCCGTCGCGCCGCAGGGACCGAACATCATTGATCAGGCCTGCCCCCAGTCGCGCAGTCTCGCGCATGACCGCAGGCGTGGACGTATCGACCGAGATAATGACATCAAGTTCGCGATGGATGCGCTCGACAATCGGCGCTACCCGCTCCAGCTCTTCGGTAGGCGAGACTGCCCGCGCGCCCGGCCGGGTCGATTCGCCGCCTACATCGATCAGCGTTGCACCGGCAGCCACCATGGCTTCGGCATGCCGCAGCGCAGCATCGAGCTGGCTGAATCGACCGCCATCGGAAAAGGAATCAGGCGTGACATTGAGAATGCCCATGACATGCGCATGGGCCAAATCAAGAACCCGGTTGCCGCAAGGCAACCGGGTCGAGGACTGAACAGAAGTCATTTCAAGCCTTAGACATCAGCGGCCGGACCGCCAATCGGTGTTTCCGGACGCTCACCCTGTACCGCCGGAGGCGTACCGGAGGTGCCGGTACCACCCGACCAGTCACGAGGCTCGCGAGGTTCGCGACCCGCCATGATGTCGTCGATTTGCTCGGCGTCGATGGTTTCGTACTTCATCAAGGCATCGGCCATGGCATCGAGCTTGTCACGGTTGTCCGTAAGAATCTGCCGGGCAGTGCCGTAGCACTGGTCGATGATACTGCGCACTTCGGAATCGATCAGCTTGGCTGTCTCGCCGGAGAAGCTTGCATGCTGGCCACCGCCACCACGACCAAGGAACACCTCTCCCTCTTCTTCGGCATACATCAGCGGCCCCAACTTCTCGGACAGGCCCCACTTGGTGACCATATTCCGAGCGATCTGACTGGCGCGCATGATGTCGTTGGACGCGCCGGTGGTCACACCGTCGAAGCCCAGGGTCATTTCCTCAGCGATACGGCCGCCATACAACGAACAGATCTGGCTGATCAATGCACGCTTGGACAGGCTGTAGCGATCCTCTTCCGGCAGGAACATGGTCACGCCCAAGGCACGACCTCGCGGGATGATCGAGACCTTGTAGACCGGATCATGCTCGGGCACGACACGACCGACGATCGCGTGACCCGCCTCGTGATACGCGGTGTTCTGCTTTTCTTTCTCCGACATGACCATGGACTTGCGCTCCGCGCCCATCATGATCTTGTCCTTGGCCAGCTCGAACTCCTTCATCTCCACGACACGCTTGCCGGTACGAGCGGCGAACAACGACGCTTCGTTGACCAGGTTCGCCAGGTCTGCACCGGAAAAGCCCGGCGTACCACGCGCGATGACTGCCGGAGCGACGTCATCACCCATTGGCACCTTGCGCATATGGACCTTGAGGATCTGCTCGCGACCGCGAATGTCCGGCAGCCCCACCACGACCTGGCGGTCGAAACGTCCCGGACGCAACAGCGCAGGGTCGAGTACGTCAGGACGGTTGGTGGCGGCAATCACAATGATGCCGTCGTTCATTTCGAAGCCGTCCATCTCGACCAGCAACTGGTTGAGGGTCTGCTCGCGCTCGTCGTGCCCGCCACCCATGCCGGCGCCACGGTGGCGACCGACGGCGTCGATCTCATCGATGAAGATGATGCATGGCGCGTGTTTCTTGGCCTGTTCGAACATGTCGCGGACACGACTGGCGCCCACGCCGACGAACATTTCGACGAAGTCGGAACCGGAAATCGTGAAGAACGGCACCTTGGCCTCACCGGCAATCGCCTTGGCCAGCAAGGTTTTACCGGTACCTGGCGGGCCAACCATCAGCACACCGCGTGGAATACGACCGCCCAGGCGCTGGAATTTGCCCGGATCACGCAGGAACTCGACCAGTTCGCCCACTTCTTCCTTGGCTTCGTCGCAGCCCGCGACGTCGGCCAGGGTGGTTTTCACCTGATCTTCGGAAAGCAGTCGAGCCTTGCTCTTGCCAAAGCTCATCGGCCCGCCCTTGCCTCCCCCGCCACCCTGCATCTGGCGCATGAAGAACATGAACACGGCGATGATCACCAGGATCGGGAAGCTGGCGACCAGGAGCTGGGTCCAGATGCTTTGCTGCTCAGGCTGCTTGCCTTCGACCACGACGTGGTTGTCCACCAGGTCGCCGATCAGGCCATTGTCCTGGATTGCCGGACGAATGGTCTTGAAGCTGTCGCCATCGGTGCGCTTGCCGGTAATCACATAGCCATCAACGGCTACACGCTCGACCTTGCCATCCTTGACCTGCTGGATGAAGTCGGAATAGTTGAGGGTCTGCGGCTCGTTAGGGCTGGAGAAGTTGTTCATCACGGTCACAAGGACAGCGGCGATGATCAACCACAGGATCAGATTCTTTGCCATATCGTTCAATTAACTACCCTCTGAAGCAAGCTCCGCTACTGGCGCGCGCTTCGCATGATATTCACCGGCCTAACTTACTACATTACCTACGACTCTGGCAGGCGCCGTCTGTAACCCTTTGTGAAACACTTTCTACACAATATTCGCTAATGCTCACGGGACGAAATACGAAAAACCTATCGCCCCGGTCGAAAAACCTCTTATTCCTCACTGCGACCACGGAAACCACGGCCCAGCAGGTACTGCTCACGGGAGCGATCACGCGATGATTTCGGCTTGCGCGTCGTGACCTTCTCGAACTGCTTGCGCACGCTCTTGTGGTATTCGTCGAAGCCTTCACCCTGGAAGACCTTGATCAAAAAATCACCACCTGGCTTCAATACCCGAGTCGCAAGATCCAGTGCCAACTCGCACAGGAACATTGATCGCGGCATATCAACAGATGCCAATCCACTCATATTGGGGGCCATATCGGAAATCACAAGGTCCACCTCGTTTTTTCCAACCGCTTCAAGGATCTGCGCCAGTACGGCGTCCTCGGTGAAGTCACCCTGAATGAAGGTCACATCCGGGATGCTGTCCATTTCCAGGATATCGGAAGCGATCAGTGTGCCTTGTCCACCAATCAGACGACTGGTCACTTGGGACCAGCCACCCGGGGCGGCGCCCAAGTCGATCACGCTCATGCCTGGACGGATCAAACGGTCTCTTTCTTGAATCTCCAGCAGCTTGTAGCTGGCACGGGAACGATACCCGTCTTTTTGCGCCATTTTCACGAATGGATCGTTGAAATGCTCTCTGAGCCAGTTCTGGCTAGTCTTGGAACGGGCCACGGGCCACCTCTAAAAATAAAACGGGTCGTGATTAAGTGGGCGGTCCCGGACTTGCTCGGGTAAACTGGCCGCCGCTTTTTACAAGATCAGACGCAGGGGTCAGATTATGCCGCTCACTCAAGAGCAGAAGAAACAATACAAATCCATTGGCCACCATCTGAAACCAGTTTTGACTGTGGCTGACAACGGTTTGACTGAAGGTGTACTCGCCGAACTGGAACGCGCCTTGGGCGATCACGAGCTGATCAAGATCAAGCTCAACATCCTCGACCGCGAAGCCCGCCTGGCTGCCGTTGCTGAACTGTGCAAGACCGGCAAGGCCGACCTGGTGCAGGTCATCGGCAAGATGGCGCTGATTTATCGCAAGAATTTCAGCGTCAACAAGCAACTGTCGAACGTTCACCGCTTCAAGTGATGTCAAAGGGTCAAGGGTGTGCCTCGCGCACCCTGCCGCCCCATCCGGGAACCGGCTGCAACACCAGCACCAACCCGGAAAAACCCAGCACCAGGTAACTGAATACCTGCCATTGGCTCGCATCCGGCCAGCCGAGACGCACTGCAAAGAACATCCCGCACGCGTACAACGACATGAGCAACAATTGCCCACGAATGTCGCGCCATAGACTGGCAAGGCCCTCGGCCTGAACCAGCACCAAGACCTGAAATATCACGCACGCTGCGGAAAAACCTACCAGCAGCGCCGTCAGCATGCCTGCGATTTCATCGATGAGCAGCGGTGCCAAGCCGACTCGACCCAGCACCGGCAGCAAACCGATGTGCAACAACCAGACGCCGCCCACCCACAACATCTGGGTGAGCTGCCAGATCATGGCGCCTGCTCGCAGCGGGCGCCTTCGTTCAGATGTGACGGACTTCGACAATCTCATACTCGATGACACCGCCAGGTGTCTTCACCGCCACCACATCACCCTCTTCCTTGGCAATCAAGGCGCGAGCGATGGGCGAACCAACGGAAATCTTGCCGAGCTTGATGTCTGCCTCGTCCTCACCAACGATCTGGTAAGTGACGCTTTCATCGGTCTCGACGTTGGCGATTTCCACGGTAGTGCCAAAGATCACCTTGCCGGTGTGCGGGATCGTCGTGACGTCGATGATCACCGCATTCTGCATACGGCCTTCGATATCACGGACACGCGCCTCGACCATCCCCTGCTCCTCTCGGGCAGCGTGGTATTCGGCGTTTTCCTTGAGATCGCCCAGCTCGCGCGCTTCACCAATAGCCTGGCTCAAGCGCGGGCGCTCGACCTTGGTCAGGAAAGCGTGTTCTTCTTCCAGGGCCTTCGCGCCCTGAACCGTCATCGGGTACTTGGTTATGCTCATGCCTTCAATCCTGCATGTAGATCCTGCAAGCGACGCACGGTCTTCTCGGGACCGAACTTGAGCGCTTCGCAGATCGCTTCGCCCGCAGCAATGGTCGTGGTGCAGTAGATCTTGTGCTGCAGCGCATTGCGACGAATGGAGTAGGAATCGGCAATCGACTGGCGACCTTCGGTGGTGTTGATGATCAGTGTGACTTCGTCATTCTTGATCATGTCGACCACGTGCGGACGCCCCTCGGTCACCTTGTTCACGCGGCGCACTTTCAGGCCTGCCGCCTCGATCAGTCTGGCAGTGCCGGCAGTGGCGACCACTTCGAAGCCCAAGTTGATCAGATCACGGGCTACGCCTGCAACCAGTGGCTTGTCGTCATCACGCACGCTGATGAACGCCGTACCGCCTGTCGGCAATACTTCGCTGGCGCCCATCTGGGCCTTGGCGAAGGCCTCGCCGAAGGTATCGCCCACGCCCATCACTTCACCGGTGGATTTCATTTCCGGGCCGAGGATCGGGTCCACGCCTGGGAACTTGGCGAACGGGAACACCGCCTCTTTCACACTGTAGAAGTTCGGAATGATTTCCTTGGTGAAATTCAGCTCTTTCAGGGTTTTGCCAGCCATGACCCGTGCCGCGATCATCGCCAGGGAAACACCGATGCACTTGGAGACGAACGGCACGGTCCGGGAAGCGCGCGGGTTGACTTCGATGACGTAGATGTCCTCGCCCTGCAAGGCCAGCTGCACGTTCATCAGGCCGACAACGCCCAGTTCCAGGGCCATTTTCTTGACCTGCTCGCGCATCTCGTCCTGGATATGCGCCGGCAGCGAATAAGGCGGCAGCGAACAGGCGGAGTCACCGGAGTGAACACCTGCTTGCTCGATGTGCTGCATGATCGCACCGATCACCACATCCTTGCCGTCGCTGACCGCGTCCACGTCCATTTCGATGGCGCAGTTGAGGAAGTGGTCCAGCAGCACCGGGCTGTCGTTGGACACCTGGACCGCTTCGCGCAGGTAACGCTTGAGTTCGTCCTCCTGGTAGACGATTTCCATCGCACGGCCGCCCAGTACATAGGACGGACGCACCACCAGCGGGTAGCCGATCTTGGCCGCGGCACGAATCGCTTCGTCCTCGCTGCGCACGGTGGCGTTTGGCGGCTGACGCAGGTTCAGGCGCTCGACCATCTGCTGGAAACGCTCGCGGTCTTCGGCGCGGTCGATCGCATCCGGGCTGGTACCGATGATCGGCACGCCGGCGGCTTCAAGGGCGCGCGCCAGCTTCAGCGGGGTCTGACCGCCGTACTGGACGATCACGCCTTTGGGCTTCTCGACGCGAACGATTTCCAGCACGTCTTCCAGGGTCACGGGTTCGAAGTACAGGCGATCGGAGGTGTCGTAATCGGTGGAGACGGTTTCCGGGTTGCAGTTGACCATGATGGTCTCGTAACCGTCGTCGCGCAGGGCCAGCGCCGCGTGTACGCAGCAGTAGTCGAACTCGATGCCCTGGCCGATCCGGTTAGGACCGCCACCCAGGATCATGATCTTGTCGCGGGTCGATGGCGCCGCTTCGCACTCTTCTTCGTACGTGGAGTACAGATAGGCGGTGTCGGTGGCGAACTCGGCCGCGCAGGTGTCGACGCGCTTGTAGACCGGGAACACTTCCAGCTTGTGGCGATGAGCGCGCAGGCTCTTCTCGGTCACACCCAGCAGCTTGGCCAGGCGCATGTCGGAGAAGCCTTTGCGCTTGAGGCGGAACATCGTGTCGCGATCGATGCTGGACATGCCCAGGGTCTTGACCTTCTCTTCTTCCTTGATCAGATCTTCGATCTGCACCAGGAACCAAGGGTCGATCATGTTCATGCCGAAGATCTGCTCGACGGTCATGCCGGCACGGAAGGCATCGGCCACGTACCAGATACGCTCGGCGCCCGGCACGGTCAGCTCGCGCTTGAGCACGCTCATGCTTTCCGGATCATTCAGGTCCAGCTTCGGATCGAGGCCGCAAACGCCCACTTCCAGGCCGCGAAGGGCTTTCTGCAGGGATTCCTGGAAAGTCCGGCCGATGGCCATGACTTCACCAACCGACTTCATCTGAGTAGTCAGGCGGGCATCGGCCTTGGCGAATTTCTCGAAGGCGAAGCGTGGCAGCTTGGTAACGACGTAGTCGATGGACGGCTCGAAGGACGCCGGGGTCTTGCCGCCGGTGATGTCGTTCGACAACTCGTCCAGGGTGTAGCCCACGGCCAGCTTGGCAGCGACCTTGGCAATCGGGAAACCGGTGGCCTTGGAAGCCAGGGCCGACGAACGGGATACCCGCGGGTTCATCTCGATGACCACCATGCGACCGGTGTTCGGGCAGATGCCGAACTGGACGTTGGAGCCGCCGGTTTCCACGCCGATCTCGCGCAATACCGCCAGGGAGGCGTTACGCAGGATCTGGTATTCCTTGTCGGTCAGGGTCTGGGCCGGCGCGACAGTGATCGAATCACCGGTGTGCACGCCCATCGGGTCGAAGTTCTCGATGGAGCAGACGATGATGCAGTTGTCCTTTTTGTCGCGGACAACTTCCATTTCGTATTCTTTCCAGCCGATCAGGGATTCGTCGATCAGCAGTTCCTTGGTCGGCGACAAGTCGAGACCACGGGCACAGATTTCTTCGAACTCTTCACGGTTGTAGGCGATACCACCACCGGTGCCGCCCATGGTGAAGGACGGACGGATGATGCACGGGAAGCCAAGGCGTTCCAGGACAGCGTTGGCCTCTTCCATGCTGTGGGCGATGCCCGAGCGCGGGCAGTCCAGGCCGATGGATTTCATCGCCTTGTCGAAGCGCGAACGGTCTTCGGCCTTGTCGATGGTATCGGCGTTGGCGCCGATCATTTCCACACCGAACTTCTCCAGGACGCCTTCGCGCTCCAGGTCCAGGGCGCAGTTCAGCGCGGTCTGGCCACCCATGGTCGGCAGCAGTGCGTCCGGGCGCTCTTTCTCGATGATCTTGGCAACGGTCTGCCACTTGATCGGCTCGATGTAGGTGGCGTCGGCCATGGCCGGGTCGGTCATGATGGTGGCCGGGTTGGAGTTCACCAGGATGACGCGGTAGCCCTCTTCGCGCAGGGCTTTACAGGCCTGGGCGCCGGAGTAGTCGAATTCGCAGGCCTGGCCGATCACGATCGGGCCAGCGCCGAGAATCAGGATGCTTTTTATGTCTGTACGTTTTGGCATGGGTTTGTCACTCAAATCCGCAGGTCAGTCGGCTAGGCCGTCGAACAATCTTTGAAGCGCCCGAGGGGGCCGCCGCACTCGGGGCCGCCCTCGGGCTTCACGCGGTCAGCGTCGCTTGGCCATCTCATTGATGAAGCGATCGAACAGCGGCGCCACATCGTTCGGGCCCGGGCTGGCTTCAGGGTGGCCCTGGAAGCTGAACGCGCTCTTGTCGGTACGCTCGATGCCTTGCAGCGTGCCGTCGAACAGCGACTTATGGATCGCACGCACGTTGGCTGGCAGAGTCGCTTCATCTACCGCAAAACCGTGGTTCTGGCTGGTGATCATCACCACGCCCGTGTCCAGGTCCTGCACCGGGTGGTTGGCACCATGGTGGCCATGGCCCATCTTCAAGGTCTTGGCGCCCGAGGCGAGGGCCAGCAATTGATGACCGAGGCAGATGCCGAATACCGGGATCTCGGTTTCCAGCACGTCCTTGATCGCCTGGATCGCGTAGTCGCAAGGCTCGGGGTCACCAGGGCCGTTGGACAGGAACACGCCGTCGGGCTTGAGGGCCAGGACGTCGGCGGCCGGGGTTTGGGCTGGCACCACGGTGACGCGGCAACCGCGCTCGACCAACATGCGCAGGATGTTCAGCTTGACGCCATAGTCGTAAGCAACCACGTGGTATGGCAGCTCGGAAGCCTCGATCGTCGCGTGACTGTCGGTCTTCAGGTCCCAGACCGTGGAGCGCCATTCGTATTGTTTCTTGGTGCTGACGACTTTCGCCAGGTCCATGCCCTTGAGACCCGGGAAACCCTGGGCAGCGGCAATGGCGGCTTCTTCGGAAATGTTGTCGCCGGTCATGATGCAGCCGTTCTGCGCGCCTTTTTCCCGAAGGATGCGGGTCAGGCGACGAGTGTCGATACCAGCGATCGCCACAACGTTGTTGGCTTTCAGGTAATCGGACAGGGACATCGTGTTACGCCAGTTGCTCGCTACCAGCGGCAAGTCACGGATGACCAGGCCGGCGGACCAGACACGATCAGACTCGGCATCTTCCGGCGTGGTGCCGGTGTTGCCGATGTGCGGGTAAGTCAGGGTAACGATTTGCTGGGCGTAGGAAGGATCGGTAAGAATTTCCTGATAGCCGGTCATTGCGGTGTTAAACACCACCTCACCAACGGTCTGGCCGTCGGCTCCAATGGCTTCGCCGCGAAAAATGCTGCCATCAGCAAGGGCGAGTATGGCTGGCTTAGTCAAGAAGACCTCCCGTAAATAAAGCCTGAAAGGGCGATCGCAGGTTGTAAAAAAGCGGAGTGACGTATGGACACGTCACCCCGCTTCTTCACTGAATTATTCTGCGCGCTTTTAGTGGACACACTAAAGCTGTAGCTTACAGAAAAAGGCTTTTTTGGTCCACCGCTAATGAGCCTTAAAGGCAGGGGAATGCGACAGGCCGTCGCGAAGCGGTGTAAAACGGGGCTCAGTATAACCTGAACCCCGCGTTCAATGGCATCAACGCAGGTCGAGAACGTCCTGCATGTCGTACAAACCCGGCTCGCGGCCATCCAGCCACAGCGCAGCACGTACGGCACCCTTGGCGAAGGTCATCCGGCTCGATGCCTTGTGGGTGATTTCCAGGCGCTCGCCCTCAGTGGCGAACAGCACGGTATGGTCGCCCACCACATCGCCACCGCGCACAGTGGCGAAACCGATGGTATCGCGCTCACGAGCACCGGTATGCCCCTGGCGCCCATACACGGCCACTTCCTGCAGATCGCGACCCAGCGTATCGGCAATCACTTCCCCCATGCGCAAGGCCGTTCCCGAAGGCGCGTCGATCTTGTGGCGGTGGTGCGCCTCGATGATTTCGATATCCGCATCGTCACCCAAGACCCGGGCCGTCATCTCCAGCAGCTTCAGTGACAGGTTCACACCCACGCTGAAGTTCGCCGCGAACACGATCGCAATGTCTTTGCCCGCATCGGCCAGCAACTGCTTTTGCGCGGCATCCAGCCCCGTCGTGCCGATCACCATGGCCTTGCCATGTTTGCGGCAGATCGCGAGGTTTTTCAGCATCACGTCCGGCAGGGTGAAGTCGATCAGCACATCGAACTCGTCGAGCACCTTCTCCAGGCCACCGGACATCGGCACACCGATACGCCCCAGCGAGGCCAGCTCGCCAGCATCGGCACCCACCAGCGTACTGTCGGGCCGCACAATGGCTGCCGTCAGGCCGGAGAGCGGAGAGCGCTGCTGCACCGCCTCGACCAGCGCCTTGCCCATGCGCCCCGCAGCGCCCATCACAGCTATACGTCGCATGCCAACTCCTTACAGGTCGCCGAAGAAGCGCTTCACGCCTTCGAACCAGCCGGTGGTTTTCGGGGAGTGACTGTTGTCATCGGCCAGCGAGCTGCGAAACTCCTCCAGCAACTCACGCTGGCGCCGACTCAGGTTGACCGGAGTCTCCACCGCCACGCGGCACATCAGGTCACCCGCGCCGCCACCACGCACTGGTGCAACGCCCTTGCCACGAATCCGGAACTGCTTGCCGGTCTGCGTACCCTCGGGGATTTTCAACTTGACGCGACCGTCGAGGGTCGGGATCTCAAGCTCACCGCCCAAGGCAGCATCGACGAAGCTGATCGGCACTTCGCAGAACAGGTGCTTGCCGTCACGTTGGAAAATCGAATGCTCGCGCACGTTGATGACCACGTACAGGTCGCCAGTCGGGCCACCCTGGGCACCCGCCTCGCCTTCGCCGGACAGACGAATGCGGTCACCGGTATCGACCCCGGCCGGCACTTTCACCGACAGCGTCTTGTACTCTTCGACACGCCCTTCACCGTGGCAGGAGTCGCACGGGTCGGAAATGATCTTGCCCTGGCCATGGCAACGCGGGCAGGTCTGCTGCACCGAGAAGAAGCCCTGTTGCATGCGGACCTGGCCGATGCCGCCGCAGGTTGGGCACGTAACAGGCGAGGAGCCCTTCTTGGCCCCCGAGCCATCGCACGGCTTGCAATTGACCAGTGTCGGAACACGGATATTCACGGTAGTACCGCGCACCGCCTCTTCCAGGTCCAACTCCAACGTGTAGCGCAGGTCACTGCCACGCTGG
The DNA here is from genome assembly GCF_030687595.1 of Pseudomonas sp. FP2300. NCBI lineage: Bacteria > Pseudomonadati > Pseudomonadota > Gammaproteobacteria > Pseudomonadales > Pseudomonadaceae > Pseudomonas > Pseudomonas sp. FP2300. Next base: position 998,041 of record NZ_CP117440.1, on the reverse strand, counting down.
GCGCCACCACGGGCACCGCCGCGACCGCCACCGAAGAAATCGCTGAACACATCGCCGAAAATATCGGAGAAATTCTGACCGCCAAAACCGGCACCGCCGCCACCCATGCTTGGGTCGACACCGGCATGACCGTACTGGTCGTAAGCCGCGCGTTTACTGGAATCGGACAGTACTTCGTAGGCCTCGTTGGCCTCCTTGAACATCTCTTCCGACGCTTTGTCGCCGGGATTACGGTCCGGGTGGTGCTTCATCGCCAGGCGACGATAGGCCTTTTTCAGGTCTGCCTCGCTGGCCCCCCGCTCGACACCCAATACTTCGTAAAAGTCACGCTTTGCCATTAGTCTTTGCACTCTTATAGGACGTCCGGCAAACCTCTCCTGAACCTTGCCAAACTCGTTGAGCCCCATACAGGCCCGGACCCAACTCACGTCGATTCAACGATCCTGGTCTTTAATCTTTCAGCCAGGGACCCGGCCAAAACGCGGTGTATGTCGTTCGGAAAGCAGGAGCATTCCCGATCACACCGCCAGCATCCGAGCGTTGTCGCATGCTGTAAAAATTCACTGACTCCAGACACGCCAACGCGGGAGCAAGCTCCCGCGCGGCGACATCCTACCAGCCACCGCACAAATGCAGTCAACCGGCCGACCAACAAGCGATTACTTGTGGTCTTTCACTTCTTCGAACTCAGCGTCAACGACATCGTCGGCTTTTTCGGCCGACTCGCCCTGGGCTGCGCCTTCAGCGGGCTGAGCCTGCTCGGCGTACATCTTCTGGGCCACTGGAGCGGAGACCTTGGACAACTCTTCGATCTTCGCCTCGATGGCAGCCTTGTCGTCGCCTTTGACGGCAGCTTCCAGGGCAACCACAGCCGCTTCGATAGCGGTTTTCTCTTCCGCGGTCACTTTCTCGCCAGCATCGGCGATCATCTTGCGGGTCGAGTGCACCAGGGCGTCGCCCTGGTTGCGGGCGCTAGCCAGTTCTTCGAACTTGCGGTCTTCCTCGGCGTTGACTTCAGCATCGCGAACCATCTGCTGAATTTCTTCCTCGGACAGACCGGAGTTGGCCTTGATCACGATCGACTGGGTCTTGCCGGTGGCCTTGTCTTTCGCGCCGACATGCAGGATGCCGTTGGCGTCGATGTCGAAGGTCACTTCGATTTGTGGCACGCCACGTGGAGCCGGTGGAATCTCGGCCAGGTCGAACTTGCCCAGGGATTTGTTCTGGGCAGCCTGCTTGCGCTCACCTTGCAGCACATGGATGGTCACGGCGCCCTGGTTATCGTCAGCAGTCGAGAACACTTGGGATTTCTTGGTAGGAATCGTGGTGTTTTTCTCGATCAGCGCGGTCATCACGCCACCCATGGTTTCGATACCCAGGGTCAGCGGGCTGACGTCGAGCAGCAGAACGTCCTTCACATCACCGGCCAGAACGGCGCCCTGGATGGCAGCACCCATGGCAACGGCTTCGTCCGGGTTCACGTCCTTACGCGCTTCTTTGCCGAAGAAGTCGGTCACCAGCTTCTGAACCAGCGGCATACGGGTCTGGCCGCCAACCAGGATCACGTCGTTGATCGAGCCAACGTCGATACCGGCATCTTTCATCGCAATGCGGCAAGGCTCGATGGTGCGCTGAACCAGGTCTTCCACCAGCGCTTCAAGCTTGGCGCGGGAGATTTTTACGTTCAGGTGCTTAGGACCGGTGGCGTCTGCAGTGATGTACGGCAGGTTCACGTCGGTCGACTGGCTCGAGGACAGTTCGATCTTGGCTTTTTCAGCGGCTTCTTTCAGGCGCTGCATGGCCAGCGGGTCACCCTTGAGGTTCATGCCGCTTTCTTTCTTGAACTCGTCGACGAGGTAGTCGATCAGGCGGATGTCGAAGTCTTCACCACCGAGGAAGGTGTCACCGTTGGTCGCCAGTACTTCGAACTGGTGTTCGCCATCGACTTCAGCGATCTCGATCACAGAGACGTCGAAGGTACCGCCGCCCAGGTCATAAACGATCACGGTGTGATCGCCCTTGGCCTTGTCCATGCCGTAGGCCAGAGCAGCCGCGGTTGGTTCGTTGATGATACGTTTTACGTCAAGGCCCGCGATGCGGCCGGCGTCTTTGGTCGCCTGGCGCTGGCTGTCGTTGAAGTATGCAGGAACGGTGATGACCGCTTCGGTCACGGCTTCGCCGAGATAATCCTCAGCGGTCTTCTTCATTTTCTTGAGAATTTCAGCCGAGATCTGTGGCGGTGCCATTTTCTGGCCGTTCACTTCAACCCAGGCGTCGCCATTGTCAGCCTTGGCGATTTTGTAAGGCACCATCTTGATGTCTTTCTGAACGACTTCTTCGTCGAACTTGCGACCGATCAGACGCTTCACCGCGTACAGGGTGTTATGCGGGTTGGTCACTGCCTGACGCTTGGCCGACTGGCCAACCAGAATCTCGCCATCGTTGGCGTAAGCGATGATCGACGGCGTGGTACGCGCGCCTTCAGCGTTCTCGATAACTTTGGCCTTGCCGTTTTCCAGCACGGAGACGCACGAGTTGGTGGTCCCCAGGTCGATGCCGATAATCTTGCCCATGTTAACTCTCCCGGAACTTGGATTTTGTTGCCGCAGCAGTGGTGGCTAACTGCGGTAGCACTTAAACGCTTGACTTAATAGATGGGGCCGCTACGACCGATTTCAAGCCTGCTCATCAATAGAAGGCGAAACCGGTGCTGGCGTCTTGCTGACCACGACCATGGCCGGGCGCAACAGACGACCGTTGAGCAGGTAACCCTTCTGGAAAACCTTCAGGACGCTGTTTGGCTCGACGTCGGCACTTTCCTGCATCGCCATGGCCTGATGGTGCTCGGCATTGAAGGGTTCGCCATGCGGATCGAGGGCTTCGAGCTGATAACGCTTGAGGGTGTCCTGGAACATTTTCAGGGTCAGCTCGATGCCCTCACGCATCGGACGGATGTTTTCGTCATCCGGGTTGGACAGTTCCAGGCCGCGCTCCAGGCTGTCGATGATCGGCAGCAGGTCGCCAGCGAAACGCTCCAAGGCAAATTTATGAGCCTTCTCTACATCTTGCTCGGCGCGACGGCGGACATTCTGCAGGTCGGCTGCTACACGCAACGCCTGATCCTGCGCACCGGCCAGTTGCTCTTCGAGCACTTGTACACGTGCCGCCAGGTCTTCACCGGAATCCTGGGAAGCCTGGTTGGCGTCTAGATTTTGCGTATCCTGCGTCTGTTCGTCAGCCATAGATTTCTCCTCTCAACTTCGTCCGCGAGCTCGACTCGCGCTTCTGCCCCGGTATATGGGGTCGGGTTTTCCAGCTTCAAGGGCCATCTGACGAATTAACCTTACAAAAAACAGCTGCATAGTCATTCCTCGAAGCGCTAAGAAAATCTTCCGCCCAAGCAAATCGAGCTAAGCGAGGGCATTGTCAGGCCGAAACAAAACACTGTATAAATAACCAGACCTAAAGCCTGGGAGCGGCCTTATGCTGGTGCACCTGTCCGTACACAACTACGCCATCGTCGAACATCTCGACCTCGAACTTGACCGAGGCATGAGCGTGATCACCGGTGAAACCGGCGCGGGCAAGTCGATCATGCTCGATGCCCTGGGCCTGACGCTGGGCGACCGCGCCGACAGTGGCGTAGTGCGCCCCGGAGCAGACAAGGCCGACATCCTGGCGACGTTCGACCTGGTCGACATCCCCGAGGCCAGCGCCTGGCTGGCCGAGCGCGACCTGGACACCGATGGCCTGTGCATCCTTCGCCGGGTTATCACCGCCGAAGGCCGTTCCCGAGGCTATATCAACGGCACGCCCTGCCCCTTGGGCGATCTCAAGGCCCTTGGCGAACTGCTGATCGACATCCACAGCCAGCATGAACACCAATCCCTGCTCAAGACCGACACCCACCGCCGCTTGCTGGATGAGTATGCCGGCGCCACGGACCTGGCCCGGCAGGTCCAACTGGCGGCCCAACGCTGGCGCCAGACCCGGCAGGAACTGGATCGACTCTCCAACTCCGGCGACGAACAACGCGCCCGTCACCAGTTGCTGAGCTACCAGCTCGAAGAGCTGGAGAACCTGGCCCTGGGTGAAAATGAACTGGAAGAGCTGGAGCAGGAACACAAGAACCTGACCAACGCCGAAACCCTGCTGGGTATCTGCCGCCAAGTGGTCGAGCAATGCAGTGAGAGCGATTCGGGCAATGTGCTCAATGCACTGACAGCGAGCCTGAACCGACTCTCCAGCGTGAACAATTCGGTGGGCGCCTTGAACGAAGCGACCAACCTGCTGACGAGTGCGCAGATCCAGGTCGAAGAGGCCGTCGGGGAGCTGAATCGCTTCCTCGATCATTTCGATGCCGACCCGGCACGCCTGCAATACCTGGAAGAACGCCTGGACACCATCTATACGCTGGCGCGCAAGCACCGCATCCAACCGACCGATGTTGCCGAGCTCCAGCAGCGGCTACTGGACGAACTGGAAACCCTGAACGCCAACGATGAATCCATCGAACGCCTGGGGGACGAACTGGCTTCTTATGCCCGTCATTATCAGGAAAAGGCCAAGGAACTCAGTGAACTGCGCCGGCAGGCCGCAACAGGGCTCGCCTGCGCCGTTGAGCAGGAAATCCAGCGCCTGGGCATGCCCGGCGGGCGCTTCACCATCGAATTGCGCCCCAATGCCGGCGACGAGCTCCAGCCCAATGGACTTGAGCAAGTGGAATTGCTGGTCAGCGCCAACCCCGGACAACCACTCAAGGCCCTGGCCAAAGTCGCCTCCGGCGGCGAATTGTCACGAATCAGCCTGGCTATCCAGGTCATCACCGCACAGACCTCTCGCGTACCGACGCTGGTATTCGACGAAGTGGACGTAGGCATCGGCGGCCCAACCGCGGAAATTGTCGGCCAACTGCTGCGCCGACTGGGTGAGCGTGGCCAAGTGCTGACGGTTACCCACCTGCCCCAAGTCGCCGCCCAGGGACACCAGCATTTGTTCGTGCACAAAGTGCGTGGCGAGGACGCCACCCGCACCGCTGTGTCCAAACTCAACAAAAATGAGCGCGTGGAAGAGGTGGCGCGAATGCTCGGAGGTATCGACCTCACCAAGGAATCCCTGGCCCACGCGAAAAAAATGGTCGTTACCGCGAAAATCTGAGAACGGTGAAAGCACGAAGGCGACCCTGGGGTCGCCTTCGTTCGTTTCGCGAACCTTAAGTCCGCGCGACATGCTTACTTTTTCTTGCGTACATACAGCACGAGATTGTGATCAACCATCTCGAAGCCATACTTGTCGACGATTGCTTTCTGCAGCCGCTCGATTTCTTCGTCGAAGAATTCGATCACTTCACTGGTCTCGACGTTGACCATATGGTCGTGATGCTTGCCGTCGTCCAGCTCGAAGACCGCGTGGCCTCCGTCGAAGTTGTGCCGCACCACAAGGCCAGCTGCCTCGAACTGGGTCAGAACACGGTAAACCGTGGCCAGACCGACGTCCTCACCAGCCTCCATAAGCGCCTTGTAGACATCCTCGGCACTCATGTGGCGTTGCTCGGCGGAATCGAGCATTTGTAGAATCTTGACCCTTGGCAGGGTCACTTTGAGGCCGGCTTTGCGTAGTTCGCTATTTTCAACCATGGTCAGCTTTCTCGCGATGCTGCTTCGCAGCTTCTCTTAATGCGGGTATGATCGGCGTTTACGTTGTCCCAGCCAAGATAGTGGAAGTCGCCCACCGATGCAAAACACCAAGCTCTTGCTAACCAGTTTCACCTTTGTGGGACTGCTCGCACTCGCCGGTTGTTCATTCCCCGGGGTTTACAAAATCGACATCCAGCAGGGCAATGTCGTCACGCAGGACATGATAGACCAGTTACGCCCGGGAATGACCCGCCGGCAAGTACGGTTTATCATGGGTAACCCTCTGTTGACCGACACGTTCCACGCCGATCGCTGGGATTATCTGTACAGCTTGCAGCCAGGCGGCGGCGAGCGCCAACAGGAACGCATCAGCGTTATCTTCAACTCTAACGACCAACTCGTCAGCCTGTCGGGCGATTTCATGCCCGGCGTGAGCCGCGACGAGGCCATCATGGGCAAGGATAGCGGCACTACCGTTACCGATCCGACCCAGAACGCCGAACAGCCGAAACCGGAAAAACCGGCCAAGCCAGGTTCGTTGCTGGACCAGATCCAGAAGGACGTGGACAAAGTCGAGACCGTACCAGTCCCGACGCCAGAGCCCCTGGATACTTCGCCGCAATAAGTCGCAACATGAAAAAACCCGGCATGCCGGGTTTTTTATTGCCTGCGATTCAAGCGAGTTACTGATCGGATTGGCGCGCTTGAGCAGCCTTGGCCGCCCGCAATCGACGAATTTCTTTAGGATCGGCCAGCAAAGGTCGATAAATCTCCAGCCGATCACCCGCCTGGACCACCTGCCGATCAGGATCGGTGACCACTTTGCCAAAAATCCCCACCGGGCAGGTCGCCAGATCCAGTTCCGGGAACGCATCGGTAATGCCCGATGCCTTCAGCGCCGCGCGAACACTCGTGCCTTGCTGCACGGAAAATGTGCGCAGGACCTGGCGGTCGACGCTGGCATACACCACTTCTATCTCAATCAACGCTTGAGCTCGGCATTCTGCTTGGCCCGCTGGCAGAACGCGTCGACCAGGGTATTGGCGGCCTGATTGAACAGCGGCCCCAACGTCGCTCGCACCAATGGGCCGGCGTAGTCGAACGACAGGTCCAGGCTGATCTTGCAGGCCTTATCGCCCAGCGGCTTGAACACCCAGACGCCGTGGAGCTGATTGAAGGGCCCCTCTTCCAGGTTCATCTCGATGGATTGCCCTGGCACCAGCGTATTGCGCGTGACGAAACGCTGGCTCAAGCCGCTCTTGGCAATGTTGAGGCTGGCGCGCATATGAATTTCAGAGCTCTCCAGCACCTCGGCGGATGCGCACCACGGCAGGAACTCCGGGTAGCTCGCCACATCGTTGACCAGGTCGTACAGCGCCTGCGCCGGGTAGGGCAGCAAGGCCGAGCGTTGAATATGTGTCGTCATGTAAGCGTCACTTCCACAGCTGGGCGGCAAACACTACGAGAATGCCGATGGGCGCCACATAGCGCATCAAGAACAGGCTCAAGGCAAACAAAACCGGGCTGCGCAGCGACAATTCATCACGCACCGCTTCACGCCCCATGACCCATCCTGCAAACACCACGAAACACAAACCACCCAATGGCAGCATGATCCGTGATGTGAAGAAATCAATCACGCCGAAGAAATCCAGTCCTCCGGTTGCGCCCCACTGGTAGAGATGAAACAACCCGCCTTCGTTCACGAAAAACTTCGCTTGCTTCCATATATTGAAGGAAAACACCGTGCCCAGGCCGACAAACCAGCAGGTGAAAGCCAGCCAGAAGGTCACCCAGGCGCGGCTGATGCGGGTCCGTTCAACCAAGTAGGCCACCATGGGTTCCAGCAGGGAAATGGCCGAGCTCCAGGCCGCGATGGCCACCAGGACAAAAAACACCACGCCCATCAATTGGCCGAAGGCCATGCTGCCGAAGGCAAAGGGCAGGCTGACAAACATCAACCCCGGCCCCTCGCTCGGGTTCAGGCCAGCGGCGAACACAATCGGAAACAATGCCACGCCCGCCAACAGCGACACGAAGGTATCCAGCAGTGCCACGCCAAAGACGGTCCGGGTCAAGGATGCGTTCTTGGGCATGTAGGCGCCGTAGATCATGATCGAGCCGACCCCGACGCTCAGGGAGAAAAACGCGTGTCCCATCGCCGGTAACAGGCCATCCAGGACTTTCTCTGGCTGGAAGTCGAACATGAAGTGCACGCCTTCCATGAAATGCCCGGTGGTCATGCTGTAGCCCAGCAGCACCAGGATCATCACGAACAGCAACGGCATCATGATCCGCAGGCTGCGCTCAAGCCCGGCGACCACGCCCCGGGCAATCACCACCGCCGAGAGCACCATGAAGATCGTGTGCCAGAGGGTCAGCCTCCAGGGATCGGAGATCACGTTGCCGAAGTAGGCGCCTACCTGATCCGGCGTGGCCCCCTGGAAGTCCCCGCGCCCCATGTCGATGATGTAGTCCAGCGACCAGCCACCGACCACGCTATAGAAAGACAGGATCAACAGCGCCGTGATCATCCCGGCGAAGGCGCCCCACGACCATTTGGTCGAATGCCCCGCTTCCACCGCCAGCACCTTCAGGGCATTGGCCGGGCTTTGCCGGGCCCGACGACCAATCAGGGTTTCAGCCAGCATCACCGGAGCGCCGATGAGCGCAATGCACGCCAGGAACATCAGTACGAAGGCGCCGCCACCGTAGACGCCGACCATGTACGGAAACTTCCAGATACTACCCAGCCCCACGGCAGAACCGGTCGCCGCGAGTATGAAGACCCAACGGCTAGCCCAACTGCCGTGGACAGAAACCTTGTCTGTCGACATCGTGATCACGCCCAAGCGTTCAAAAAAGAGGCCGCATTGTCCGGGATTCACTCAACGTGCTCAAGCACGCAGCTTCACCGTAGCCGACACGCACGCAACTGCCTATAATGCCGCCCCTATGGCTAAACAGAAGAAACACCCCACAGGGACCATCGCGCAAAATAAAAAGGCGCGACACGATTACTTCATCGAACAACGTTTCGAGGCTGGCATGGTCCTGGCCGGTTGGGAAGTAAAGAGCTTGCGTGCCGGCAAGGCGCAGTTGGTTGACAGTTATGTGCTGCTCAAGGACGGCGAAGCCTGGCTGCTGGGCAGTCATATCACGCCGCTGACAACCGCCAGCACCCACGTGATCGCCGATCCGGTGCGCTCGCGCAAGCTGCTGCTCAACAAGCGCGAGCTGGAAAAACTCTTCGCGTCCGTGCAGCAGAAAGGCTACGCCTGCGTCTGTACGTCACTGTACTGGAGCAAGCACTTGATCAAGTGCGAAATTGCCCTGGGCAAGGGCAAGAAGGAATACGACAAGCGCGATACCGAACGCGAACGCGACGCCGGTCGCGAGTTGCAGCGCGCGGTGCGCAACAAGGGTAAGGAAGACTAGCCCGCTCTACCGCATCCAGTGTGGGAGCGAGCCTGCTCGCGATGACGGTGTCACATCCGACATTGATGTGCCAGACACACCGCTTCGCGAGCAGGCTCGCTCCCACAGGTTCCGCATTCACTCCAAGAACCCACAGCTACATGCCTTTACGCCGCTCCGCCCGCGCCACCCGCTGCACTTCCTGGCGCACCTCTTCCAAGACTTCCTGCACATACAAGATATGCCGGCTCGACACTTCCCGAGCCAGCTCGGCGTGCCCATCCATAATGGCTTGATACAACTCTCGGTGCTGGCTGATCAGCATGTCGCGGGTTTCACTGCGCTGCTTGTACATGCCGCCGATGTTGGTCACCACGTTGCGCTTGAGCAGGTCGAACAACCCACGAATGGTGTGCAACAACACCGCATTGTGACTGGCTTCAGCAATCGCCAAGTGAAAACGGGCATCCGCCGCGCCCTCCTCCGCCCGACTCACCTCTTCGTGGCGCGAATAACAATCCTGTAGCGCTTCGAACGCCGCCGTCAGCCGCTCGCGGTCCACATCCGTGGCCCGCAGTGCTGCGTAGTACGCGCAGGAGGCTTCCAGCGTATGGCGAAACTCCAGCAAGTCACGCTGCGCCTCGGGGTTGCTCTCCAGCAATTGCAACAGCGGATCACTGAACGTCGAGCCCAGCGACTCCACCACATAATTGCCGCCGCCCTGGCGACTGACCAGCAGGCCCTTGGCCGCCAGTTTCTGGATCGCCTCGCGCAACGAAGGGCGTGACACGCCGAACTGTTCAGCCAGAGCCCGCTCAGCCGGCAACCGCTCACCGGACTTCAACGTGCCCTCGAGGATCATTCCTTCAAGCCGCTCGACAATATCGTCAGACAAACGGCGCTGACGAATCTGATCAAACCCCATAACTCGATTCTCCACGATCCCGACGGCTCGCCGGGCTCTCTATTCTGGCCCATCCGGGGCTTATCCACACCCATCAAAAACCGTTTGCATCAACGGATCAGATGCCGTCTGCACCGCTTATTCGACGAAAGTTTCAGGGCGGCAAATTGACACACGACAACCAAGGCTTTTACCCTAGCCAACAGCGATTGTAAATTGGTATTACCAATTAACCAAAAACGCTGGCAGTGCCTGACCAACAACAATTAGGGGCCCACCCACTATGCAAACCTGGCAACAGCTCTACAGCCCGCTCGGCAGTCTTGGCTTATCCGCACTCGCGGCCGTCATTCCCATCGTATTTTTCTTCCTGGCCCTGGCGGTGTTTCGCCTCAAGGGGCACGTGGCCGGCAGCATCACCCTGGCCCTGGCCATTGCCGTGGCGATTTTCGCGTTCAACATGCCTGCGGACATGGCGTTTGCCGCCGCCGGCTATGGTTTTGCCTATGGCCTGTGGCCCATCGCCTGGATCATTGTCGCCGCCGTGTTCCTCTACAAACTGACGGTCAAGAGTGGTCAGTTCGAGGTGATTCGCAGCTCGGTGCTGTCGATTACCGATGACCAACGCCTGCAAGTGCTGTTGATCGGCTTTTGCTTCGGCGCGTTCCTGGAAGGCGCCGCCGGTTTTGGTGCTCCGGTGGCAATCACTGCCGCCCTGCTGGTCGGCCTGGGCTTCAACCCCCTGTACGCCGCGGGTCTGTGCCTGATCGCCAACACTGCCCCGGTAGCGTTTGGCGCGCTGGGTATTCCAATTATCGTGGCCGGCCAGGTCACCGGGATCGACGCCTTCAAGATCGGCGCCATGACCGGTCGCCAACTGCCCTTGCTATCGCTGTTCGTGCCGTTCTGGCTGGTGTTCATGATGGACGGCCTGCGCGGCGTGCGGGAAACCTGGCCAGCCGCGCTGGTGGCAGGCTTGAGCTTCGCCATTACCCAATACTTCACGTCCAACTTCATCGGCCCGGAACTGCCAGACATCACCTCGGCCCTGGCCAGCCTGATTTCCCTGACCCTGTTCCTGAAAGTCTGGCAGCCCAAGCGCACCGCGGGCGCCCAGATTGCCGGCGCCACTGCCAGCGCAGCGGTTACCGCCAGCGCCGGCGGTTTCGGCCAACCGCGCAGCACCGTGGCTTCGCCCTACAGCCTGGGGGAAATTATCAAGGCCTGGTCGCCGTTCCTGATCCTGACCGTGCTGGTGACGATCTGGACCCTGAAACCGTTCAAGGCGATGTTCGCCGCTGGCGGGTCCATGTACGGCTGGGTGTGCAACTTCGCCATCCCGCACCTGGACCAGATGGTGATCAAGGTCGCACCCATCGTGATCAACCCCACCGCCATTCCGGCCGTGTTCAAGCTTGACCCGATTTCCGCGACCGGCACGGCGATTTTCTTCTCCGCGCTGATCTCGATGCTGGTGCTGAAGATCAACATCAAAACTGGTCTTACCACTTTTAAAGAGACCTTTTTCGAACTGCGCTGGCCGATCCTGTCCATCGGTATGGTGCTGGCGTTCGCCTTCGTTACCAACTTCTCGGGCATGTCGTCGACCATGGCCCTGGTGCTGGCTGGAACAGGCGCGGCGTTCCCGTTCTTCTCGCCGTTCCTGGGTTGGCTGGGTGTGTTCCTGACCGGTTCCGATACTTCGTCCAACGCCCTGTTCAGCTCGCTGCAAGCCACCACCGCGCACCAACTCGGCGTCAACGACACCTTGCTCGTCGCGGCGAACACCAGTGGCGGCGTGACCGGCAAGATGATTTCGCCACAATCGATCGCCGTGGCCTGCGCGGCTACCGGGCTGGTGGGCAAGGAATCGGATCTGTTCCGTTTCACCCTCAAACACAGCCTATTCTTTGCAACGATTGTCGGCCTGATCACGTTGGCCCAGGCCTACTGGTTCACCGGCATGCTGGTTCATTAAGTCCTACACGCAATACTGGAAAAACCGACGCCGAACCGTGATTCGGCGTCTGCTATTCACAACCGGGTCTGCAAGGCTGCTGAAAGATTTCCTGGCTATATTCAGCAGCCTCAGCGGACGGATAACCGGGACCACCCGGAGACACGCCTGATGAGCGAGCTTTTTTACAACGCCGTACCCAACGCGACCCGCGTCGCCCCGCCATTGCCCGAACCTCGGCAGTACCCCAGCGAGAAACCTCGTCGGGTCTACCTGTTCGGAACGTGTGTGGTGGACCTGTTCTATCCCGAAGCGGGGATGGATGCGATTCATCTGCTGGAGCGCGAAGGGATCCGGGTGGACTACCCGCAAGGGCAAAGTTGCTGCGGTCAGCCGGCCTACACCTCGGGCTACACCGAGCAGGCGCGGACGGTGGCGCGGGCGCAACTGGCCTTGTTTGCCGAAGATTATCCGGTGGTGGTGCCCTCGGGTTCCTGCGCCGGCATGCTACGCGAGCATTACGCCGACTTGTTCAAGGACGAGCCGGAGACGCTCAAGCAGGTCCAGGCCCTGGCGGCGCGGACCTATGAACTGGCCGAATTCCTGCTGTTTGTCTGCAAGGTGCAGCTGCAGGACAGCGGCAAGCCGGTAAAAATCGCGCTGCACACGTCCTGCTCGGCACGGCGTGAAATGAACACCCACCTGCACGGTCGCGCATTGCTCGCGCAGTTGTGCAATGTGGAACGCGTCGAGCACGGCCAAGAAAGTGAATGCTGTGGTTTTGGTGGGACGTTCAGCGTGCGCATGCCGGATATTTCCGGTGCGATGGTGGCCGACAAGACCCGAGCGCTGAAGAAATCCGGCGCACATCAGGTCGTCAGCGCCGACTGCGGTTGCTTGATGAACATCAACGGCGCGCTGGAAAAACAGCAGGAGGCGTTACGCGGCCAGCATCTGGCGAGTTTCCTCTGGCAGCGTACCGGAGGTGCCGCATGAGCACGCCGACGCTGATCCCGACCATTGAGGTGCAGGAAGATTTTCGCGCCCGGGCTCACAAGGCTTTGGACGACACGCAACTGCGAAACAACTTTCGCAGCGCGATGGACTCACTGATGACCAAGCGGGCAACGTCCTTCAGCGATGCCCACGAAAGAGAACACCTGCGGGTGCTGGGCAATGCGGTCCGCGCCCGCGCGTTATCCAAGCTGCCCGACCTGCTCGAGCAACTTGAAACCAACCTGACCCGCAACGGTGTGAACGTGCACTGGGCGGAGACGGTGGACGAGGCCAATGGCATCGTCCTCTCGATCATCCGGGCTCACGAGGCGCGGCAAGTGATCAAGGGCAAATCGATGGTCAGCGAAGAGATGGAGATGAACCATTTCCTCGAGGCTCGGGACATTGAATGTCTCGAGTCCGACATGGGGGAGTACATCGTCCAGCTCGATCACGAGAAGCCTTCACACATCATTATGCCGGCGATCCACAAGAACGCCGGTCAGGTCGCGTCCTTGTTCCACGACAAACTCGGCGTGGAGTACACCAAGGACGTTGACCAACTCATTCAGATCGGTCGCAAGGTATTACGGCAGAAATTCTTTGAAGCCGACATCGGCGTCTCCGGCGTCAACTTCGCCGTCGCCGAAACCGGCACGCTGCTGCTGGTGGAAAACGAAGGCAACGGGCGGATGTCCACCACCGTACCGCCGGTGCACATCGCCGTGACCGGCATCGAAAAAGTCGTGGAAAACCTGCGCGATGTCGTGCCACTGCTTTCACTGCTGACCCGCTCGGCTCTCGGCCAGCCGATCACCACCTACGTCAACATGATCTCCGGCCCACGCAAGCCTGACGAACTGGATGGCCCCCAAGAGGTTCACCTGGTGCTACTGGACAACGGTCGTAGCCAGGCGTTTGCCGACAGCGAATTGCGCCAGACCCTGAACTGCATCCGCTGCGGCGCCTGTATGAATCATTGCCCGGTCTATACCCGAATCGGCGGTCATGCCTACGGCGAGGTGTACCCGGGGCCTATCGGAAAAATCATCACGCCGCACATGGTCGGCCTGGCCAAGGTGCCGGACCACCCGAGCGCGTCTTCACTGTGCGGCGCTTGCGGTGAAGTGTGTCCGGTAAAAATTCCAATCCCGGCTTTGCTGCGGCGGCTGCGGGAAGAAAACGTCAAGGCGCCGGACAGCCCGAACCCAGTGATGCGCGGCCAGGGCAGCAAATACTCGCCCAAGGAACGCTTCATCTGGAATGCCTGGGCTCGGCTCAACAGTTCGCCGCGACTGTATCGGCTGTTCGGTTTCCTCGCCACGCGCCTGCGCGCCCTGACGCCTAAAAACGTCGGCCCGTGGACCCAGAACCACAGCGCCCCCAAACCCGCCGCCCGCTCATTGCATGACCTGGCCCGCGAACACCTGAACCAGCAGGGAGACCGTTGATGAGCGCCAAGGACAATATCCTCGCCAAGCTGCGTAAAAGCCTGACAGGCGCCACACCGGTTGCCGACAACTTCGATGTCGACCTGGTGACGCAAACGTACCGCTATGCGCCCGAAGAACGTATCCCGCAATTGCGCAAGCTGATGGAGGCGGTGCACACCGAAATCCATCTGACGTCCGGTGACGACTGGCCCGCGCTGCTGGCGCAGTTGCTGCGTGACCGCCAGTTGCCGAGCCTGCTCATCGCCCCGACCACGCCGCACGGGCAAAAAATCACACAGTTCTGGGCGAACAATCCAGACCTGCCAGCACTCAAGGCCTACGACCGGCCAATAGAGGAATGGAAGACCGAGTTATTCAATGACACCCCGGCCAGTCTGACCGGAACCCTCGGCGCCATCGCCGCCACCGGCAGCCTGATCCTCTGGCCTACGCGGGAAGAGCCGCGCCTGATGAGCCTGGTGCCACCGGTGCATTTCGCTCTGCTCAAGGCCAGCGAAATCCGCGACAACTTCTATGAGGTGCAGCAGGAATTCGAATGGGCCCAAGGCATGCCCACCAACGCCCTGCTGGTGTCCGGCCCGTCCAAGACCGCCGACATCGAACAAGTCCTGGCCTATGGCGCCCATGGTCCGAAGGATCTGGTGGTTTTGATTCTGGAGGACCAATGACCCTTCCGGCCTCTTTCCTGCATGACGTACAGCAACTGATTCCGCAAAAACGACGTTTCGACGATCCGCTGTCGACCTTGGCCTTCGGCACCGACGCCAGTTTCTATCGGCTGATTCCGAAACTGGTGGTACGGGTCGAATCCGAAGATGAAGTGATCGCCCTGCTGAAACTGGCCCAACGGGACCAGGTCCCGGTCACCTTCCGCGCCGCCGGCACCAGCCTGTCCGGACAAGCCATCAGCGACTCGGTGCTGATTGTGCTTGGGGATAACTGGAACGGCCGCGAGATTCGCAAACAAGGTACACAGATTCGCTTGCAACCCGGCGTGATCGGCGCCCAGGCCAACGCCTGGCTGGCACCGTTCGGGCGCAAGATCGGCCCTGATCCAGCCTCGATCAACGCCTGCAAGATCGGCGGTATTGTCGCCAACAACGCCAGTGGCATGTGCTGCGGCACCGCGCAGAACACCTATCACACCTTGGCCGGCATCCGCCTGGTACTGGCCGATGGCACGCGTCTGGACACCGAAGACGACGCCAGCGTGGCGGCTTTTCGTACAAGCCATGGCGAACTGCTGGAACGCCTGGCCAATCTGGGTCGCGAAACCCGCGCCAACACCGAACTGGCTGCGCGAATTCGCCACAAATACCGTCTGAAAAATACCACCGGCCTGTCACTCAATGCCCTGGTGGATTTCGACGAGCCTGTGGATATCTTGAGCCACCTGCTGGTGGGCTCCGAAGGCACCCTGGGTTTCATCAGCGCGGTGACCTACAACACCGTCATCGACCATCCGAACAAAGCCTCGGCGCTGATTGTGTTCCCGGATGTGGAAACCTGCTGCAACGCCGTCACCGTGCTGAAGAGCCAGCCCGTCTCGGCCGTGGAACTGCTGGACCGCCGCAGCCTGCGCTCGGTGCAGGACAAGCCGGGCATGCCGGATTTCGTACAGCATCTGTCGATCAATGCCTGCGCCCTGCTGATCGAATCCCGAGCCGCCTCCTCGTCGTTGCTACAAGAGCAACTGACCCGAATCATGGCCTCGCTGGCCGGCTTCCCAGTGGAAAAACAGGTCGACTTTACCGAAGACCCACGGGAAAACGCCCGGCTCTGGGCGATCCGTAAAGACACCTTTCCAGCCGTGGGCGCCGTACGCAAAACCGGGACCACGGTCATCATCGAAGACGTGACCTTTCCGGTGGAGCAACTGGCCATCGGCGTAAACCGCCTGATCGAGCTGTTCGACAAACATCACTACGACGAAGCGATCCTTTTCGGCCACGCGCTGGAAGGTAATCTGCACTTCGTCTTCACCCAAGGCTTCAACAACCCTGAAGAAGTCGCACGCTACCAGGCGTTCATGGATGACGTGGCGCAATTGGTGGCGGTGGAATTCGGCGGTTCGCTGAAGGCCGAACACGGCACCGGGCGCAACATGGCGCCGTTCGTCGAGCTGGAATGGGGCAGCGATGCCTATCAATTGATGTGGCAGCTCAAACGCCTGCTCGACCCTAAAGGCATCCTCAACCCGGACGTGGTGCTCAGCGAAGATCCGCAGATCCATCTCAAGCACCTCAAACCGCTGCCGGCCGCCGATGAGATTGTGGACAAGTGCATCGAGTGCGGCTTCTGTGAACCTGTGTGCCCTTCCAAGGACCTGACCTTGAGCCCGCGCCAGCGCATCGTGATCTGGCGCGATATTCAGGCGAAGAAACGCGCCGGCACCGACACCACCGAACTGGAACGAGCCTACCAATACCAGGGCATCGATACCTGCGCCGCTACAGGCTTGTGTGCACAACGTTGCCCGGTAGGCATCAATACCGGCGAGCTGGTGAAAAAGCTGCGCAGCCGTGACGCGACAAGGACGAAAACTGCCGATTGGATTGAAGGAAATTTCGCCACCACACTGCAAGGCGCACGCTTTGCCCTGCACGTCGCCAACGGTGCGCGCATGCTGCTGGGAGCGCCCCGCCTGGCGAAACTGTCGGCCTCATTGACGCGTCTATCCAAGGGCCAGGTTCCGCAGTGGACCAACGCCATGCCCCAGCCGGAAAAGGCCATCCGCGTAAGCATTGCCGTGTCGGACGAACGCCCGAGGGTGGTGTACCTGGCGGCGTGCGTGTCGCGGGTGATGGGCCCGGCGGCAGGGGATAAAGAGCAGATGTCGCTGTACGAAAAAACCCAACGACTGCTGGAAAAGGCCGGCTACCAGGTCATCTTTCCCGACAACGTGGACAGCCTCTGCTGCGGCCAACCGTTTGCATCCAAAGGCTACGTCGAACAGGCCGAGCACAAACGCCAGGAACTGATCGGCGCATTGCTGCATGCCAGCCGCGGCGGGCTCGATCCGATCTACTGCGACACCAGCCCCTGCACGTTGCGGCTGGTCCAGGACCTTGGCGATGTGCGCCTGGATCTGTACGACCCGGTGCGCTTCATTCGCACCCATCTGATGGATCGTCTCGACTTCACCCCCCAAGAAGCGCCCATCGCGGTGCACGTCACGTGCAGCACGCAACACCTTGGCGAAAGCCAGGCGCTGATCGACCTGGCGCGCAAGTGCAGCAAGAACGTGGTCATCCCGGAAGGCATTCACTGCTGCGGTTTCGCTGGCGACAAAGGCTTCACCACACCGGAGTTGAACGCCCATTCGCTGCGCACGCTCAAGGACGCGGTGCAGCATTGCAGCGAAGGAATTTCCACCAGCCGCACCTGTGAGATCGGTCTTACGCAGCACGGCGCCATTGACTACCACGGGCTGGTCTACTTAGTGGATCGGGTGACCCAGGCCAGGACGACCTAAAGAAAAATAGAACCCTGGCGCAGGGTCGCAGTCCACTGATCAAGTCCCGCAAATGCGGGACCGTCCCTAAATTGGTAGCCGTACTGATGGCCGGCGATGCCTGCCCTCGGTTCAAGGAGAGACACATGAAACGCTCTGTACTGCTAGGTCTGTTCGTCACTGCCTCCATGCTGGCGTCGTCCTCGTTTGCCGCTGGCGGCACCGAAGATCTCTGTGAGGCCAACCTGCAAACCATTGCCAACGCCAAAAACCAAATCAAGGCGCCGGACGTCAGTGCACGCGTTGAGGCCAGCGTCCAGCAAGCCAAGGCGTATCAAGCCCAGAACACCAAGGAAGGCACCGAAAAATGCATCTCCGAAACCACCCAGACCATCCAGGATATCCAGAAGGTCAGTAAAGACGGTAAAAACTCCTGACCGCCTCGGGCCAACCTTCGGGTTGGCCTCGGACGCGGATTGGCGTACACTGCAGATGCTTGCCGCTTCAATAGCTTCAAGAAGCGCCAGGCTCGGGGCCGTTTAGGATTCGACGCCGGTTGCGAAACTTTAGGTGCATGCCGAGTTGGTAACAGAACTCGTAAATCCACTGTTGCAACTTCCTATAGTTGCCAATGACGAAACCTACGGCCAGGAATACGCTATCGCTGCGTAAGCAGCCTTAGATCCTGAGCTTCTGGTACCTTCGGGTCCAGCAATCACCAGGGGATGTCTGTAAACCCAAAGTGATTGTCATATAGAACAGAATCGCCGTGCAGTACGTTGTGGACGAAGCGGCTAAAACTTACACAACTCGCCCAAAGCACCCTGCCCGTCGGGTCGCTGAGGGTTAACTTAATAGACACGGCTACGCATGTAGTACCGACAGCGGAGTACTGGCGGACGGGGGTTCAAATCCCCCCGGCTCCACCAAATTAGCTATACAAATCAGGCACTTAGCGTTTATCGCAAGTGCCTTTTTTGTGCCTAGATGGGTGGTTTTGGCTCGGTTATGCCAGCTTAATGACAGCATCTGCGATGATCATCTCCTGCATTCGCGCTAAGCTCAGGCGATAACCAGGAGCGGTGCAAAGATGAATGAAAACGCAGAAGGACCTGACAGCTATCATTCACGCGCGAAGGAAGCCGAGGCTTTCGTGACGTCGACCAAAGGCCCAAGACACGTAGCGAACGAAGTCAAAGACTGCATACTGGCTTCTACGGCCGCTGGGCTAGCCGCGATGACCGCGCTGGCGATGGCAGGCATATACGGTGAACGCTTCGAAAATATAACTATCATCGTCGCAATGAGTGCCGGCGCTTTGAGATTCTTCGTGAGTCGACTTGAGCAGAGAGAGTGGCAAAATGCTTGGATCCGAAGCATGGAACAAACCGCACCGGTAGATTAATGCCGCCGTTATGCGAGGGAGTCGAGCGATGAACACTCTTTTTCTCTTAATGGCTCAATATCATGGCCAGACGGTTGTATCCTTGAGTCGGGTATGCGCCGACTATTTCACTCACCTGACACCAGCAAATCTACTAACAAAGGTCTCCTCAGGTGAGATTGACCTACTGATTGTCTCCATGGAGCTGAACGAAAAAACTGCACGAGGCGTTCATCTGTCGGATCTTGCTGATTACATTGATCGACAGCGAGATAGAGCCAAGCTTGAGCTTGATCGGACGAGGAAGCAGGCTACGAAATCCTTGAGCCAAGAGCCGCGCGAATTCGAAAAACCTGAGGCTGATACATTTTCTCAACCTAGAGAGTCAAATGATCTTAGTCGACAACCGATCCTTTTCATTAGGCTAGCTGAAGTAAAGCGAATTACAGGTATGTCGACTAGTACGATCTACAAAATGGTGAGTCAGAGCACATTTCCACGACAAGTTAAATTAGGTGGTCGAGCTGTGGCCTGGATTAGGGCAGAGGTAATCGAGTGGTGCGATCTTCGAATCAAAAAGTCCAGAATGCTAGAGAGTGAGAACTAGGGATGTAGCAGAACAGCCAAAAAAATCACATCTCTCATCACAAAAATCGGACCTCCCATGCCCAACTCAGCCCTGCTCTGCTTTACAAGATCAACGAAAATCAGCTCGCGCTCGAGGCAGCCATTATGGATTGTCCAACTGGGTGGAGCAGCAAGGATCGCCAGAAGTCTCCGACAATGTGCTCGGCGCCCTGGACGCCATCGACAAGAATGAAGAGTTCATCAAGCTGACGCTCGCGGTGCTGATGGCGCCCGAGTGATAATCGGTCTCAGCCAGCGTTATCCGCGGCTGTCGCCTTTACTTCAACAATCGACAGAACGTTTTCCGGCGCTTTTTTGGTTTGAAATCGCCCCCCAGCTGACCGGACAGGATATTTAATAGGAGTCGACTTACACACAGAGCCCCATACATGTCGACACATGCCCCCAAGAAATACCTGATCAGTCACACCTCTCTTCAGCACTGCTTCGACAAGAGCCGCTCCGGACTAGAAAAGCTGCGCGAAACCGATGCCAGCTTCCCTCGCCCCATCAAATTTGGCCCGAGCAAACAGGCTGGGGTTTACTTCGTTGTCGCAGAGGTGGAAGCCTGGCTGGAGAGCAAGATCAGCGAGCGTGATGGTATCGCTCTGGATCTCGCCGGGCGAGAAGAGCAATGACTACACACGAGCAGATACCGTCGTTCTTAGCAGAGATGCCCGCGCCAGCATTTGCCGCATACATGAACTCTAACATTGCGCCAAAACCACTACCGAGCGGGTTGGCCAGGGTCATGCCCTGGTTTGATGAACTATTGCCTACTGCTCTTCAGGAGTACGTGCGAGATGTTGCTGAACGTACCCAGTGCCCACCTGATTTTGTTGGGGTCGCGCTTATTGTGGCAGTCAGCACAGTAGTCGGGCGCAAATTCAGCGTCTATCCGAAACAGAACGATGACTGGATGGTCGTTCCAAACCAGTGGGGCGTCATCATCGGGCGACCGTCTGCGATGAAAACGCCGGCACTCAAACAGGCCCTGCTTCCATTGCGAGCCTTAGATGCCAAAGCGCGAGAACGCTATAGCCAAGCTGAAGCCGAGCACAAGGCCGCTGGCGAGCTTTACGACATGAAGCGCAATGCAGCCAGGGTAAAAGCCAGAAAGCTTTACAGTGGTGGTGACGAGAATGCAGCTCAGGAAGAACTGAAACGTCACTCAAGCGAGAACCCGCCCCCAATTCAGCGGCGCTACATCGTCAACGACGCAACAGTCGAAAAACTCGGCGAGCTGCTCAACGAGAATCCAAACGGCCTCGTAGTTGAGCGTGACGAGCTGGGGGGCTGGCTGGCAACGATGCAGAGCGAAGATGGTTCGGTTGCGCGAGCATTTTATTTGGAATGTTTCGACGGCAACGGCTCATTCACCTATGACCGTATCGGCCGAGGAACCATTTATATCAAGTCATGTTGTTTATCGTTGATCGGTGGGATTCAACCCTCACGAATTGCGTCCCTTGTAAACGCTGCCGTCAGCGGCGAACTGGATGATGGCCTGATTCAGCGCCTGCAGCTGGCGGTATATCCCGACGATGTTCGAGAGTGGCGCTATATCGACCGCTGGCCGAACAAAATCGCCGCTGAGCGCGTCTCGGAGGTTATCGAACAGCTCGACCAGATACCTGATGAGCCTCACTCTGCCCTCAGATTTACTCCAGAAGCCCAGGAGAAGTTTATCGCCTGGTATACCTCCCACATGCAAGTAAGCAGGAGCGATCATCTTCACCCCGCATTGCAATCCCATTACCTGAAAATGCCGAAAACCATTGCAGGCTTAGCCCTCCTATTTGAGCTGATTGAAGGCGAACGGGAAGCCGTGGGCGCTGAGTCCACTGACCGCGCCATCAACTGGGCGAACTACCTGATGAGCCACGCCCAGCGGCTGTACGGGGCGGCAATCAACGCATCACTAATCGCTGCGCGACTGATTCTGGAGCGCCAGCAGAAATTGCCCGAGCCATTTACTGCCCGAGAGGTGCGCCAGAAGGATTGGACAGGATTAGGCACGCAGGACGCGGTAAATAATGCGCTCACCGTTCTAGCTGAACATGACTTCATCGTTGGCTACGAGGTGGCCGGAGAAAAAGGTGGCCGCCCATCGATTCGCTATGTCTGGCGAAAAACGTAGATTAACCCAACCTGTTCACTAAATAGACCGGTAGGGCGACCTACAAAACCTACGAAACCTAGTTCTGTAGGTTTCGTAGGTAGCCCATATCCCTGGCAGGGATAAAAACTGCCACAACAACAACAGTGATCTCCGAGTTCATACTTACTTGGATGAGCCGGCTACCTAGGTCGTGACTCACGCCTCTGCGAAGTAGTCGCTGTCGAGCTGCTTCACCTCGTACACCTGCTTAACGCTCACCCCCAGGTTGTTCTCCACCATCAGACGCGCCAGCTCAACACCGTCGATCAGCACCACCTTGATATCCAGCCCCAGCGCTGCAGTACGGGCACCATCGGAAAAGTCCGAAGTGGTGATAAACACGCCCTTTCGCGCTCGCTGGCGGGTTAAGGCTCCGATGAACTTGTCGATCTCCGGGCGATGCACCGTGTTTGTCCAGCGCTTGGCTTGCAGGTAGATCACGTCAAGACCGAGCTTGTCTTCTTTGATGATGCCGTCGATACCTCCATCATTGGTCGCTTGAGTCGCCTTGCCGGCTTCCTTGCGCGAACCGCCGTAGCCCATGGCTATCATCAGATCGACCACCAGCTGTTCAAAGAAGCCAGGTGTCGCTGCCCGCACTTGCGCCAGGAGCTCGTCTGCCAGCGACTGCACTAATGCCTGATGCGCTTCGGCCAACTGCTCATCCGGCGTGGTCTCGGAAATCTCAATGTCCAGCGCAGCAGGTAAATAAGCTACTTGAGGCTTGGCGGTATGGAAGTTAGCGAACTCGGGGAACTGCTTTAACCACCTCACCGTGATGCGCTCCGGCCCATTGGCCAGGGCATTGAGTCCGCGCGGCGTGATCTGCACCATGCCCTTGGCGGGAATGCACAGCAGCCCGGCCTTATTCAGGTAGGTGCGAGCCCAGCCCACACGGTTGTTGATCACCGTCTGATGGCCTGATGGCAGGCGTTCCTTGCGCTCATCCTCGCTTAGCTGGAACTGATCGGCCACCCGCTCGCGCAACTCATTGAGCGGTAACGGCACACCGTTCTGCACAGTGGCCAGCACCGGCCGCATCACGCTTTGAAAATCCGGAATTGCCATCAGTACTCCTTAACCTTGTTGGCCGCCGCGCAAGCCACTCTCATCGAGCCCGGCTGCCGACTTCAGCATCTTCAAAATCACCAGCGCAAAGGCCCGGCTCTTGGTTTCGTTATCCAGCACTTCCAGTGACAGCTTTTCGTGGTCGGTCATCGCATCTAGCACAGTGTCCAGTACGCGCTTGGGGAACAGGCCGTGCATCACTTGCTCCACCGAGTGGTTGTTCACCTGGGCCATCACATCTTCCTGACGGCTGATGCGCTGGGCGATGCCGGTGAGGAACTGCAGCTGATCGTCGTCGCTTACCTCGGCACCGAAGATATCGTTCAGCGCCTCGATGATTTCCGACAGGCGCTTTTTCTCCGGGTCATGCGGCTTGCCGCTGCCCACGTCGCTACCCGGTTTTAGCTGGTATTCGCCGTCTTCCTCGCTGAGGCGCAATTGATACTCGGCGCGCTTGCTCAGGCGGTAGTGGCTCAGTTGCAGCTCGGCCACGTCCACGTCGTCTTGTTGCAGGCGGTCCACGCGCAGCAGCGGGTGCAGGTGCTTGGCGTACACGCACAGCTGCTCTAGTTCACGGTCCTCATACGGCACGATTTGCGATAGGAACTCATACAGGCGCACAAAGCTCTGCAGGTTCTTGCGGAACAGATCGAGCTGGTCCACCTGCTCGCCAGCTTCTTTCAGCGCGTGCTCGGCTTTTTTCAGGCCGGCGCTGTCGCCGTTGGCTTCAGCGGTGCGCTTGTAATCCAAGGCCTGCTGACGCGACTCCACGGAGAAGGCATAACGCTTGGCAAAGCGCTCCTTGGCCGGCGTGCAGTAATAGCTGAGCTTGCTGGCCGCTGCCTTGGGGTCGAAAAAGGCCACGGCGAACGCCTCGACCTCCTGCCAGTGATAGATGCCCTCGGCATCCAGCGTCTTCTGCAGGTCATAGATGATCTGCGGATCGGTCACGTCGGTCAGTTCGGCCTTGGTGTAGTACGGCAAGAAGGCGTCGAGAATGTCCTGCGGCTCGTTGAAGAAGTCGAGGATGAAGGTTTCCTTGCTGTCACCGAAGGTACGGTTCAGCCGCGACAGGGTTTGCACGCAGTCCACGCCTTGCAGCTTCTTGTCCACGTACATGGCGCACAGCTTGGGCTGATCGAAGCCGGTCTGGTACTTGTTGGCGGCGATCATCACGTTGAAGTCCTGGCTGTCGAAGGCCTGTGCTAAGTCGCGGCCATTCAGGCCGGCGTTAAGCAGGCTGCTGCTTTCCGTCACCTCTTCGGGGATCACCTCATCCGGCAACACGCTGCCGGAGAACGCCACCAACGGGTGCACATCGTTGTAATCCATTTGCTGCACATAAGCCTTCACTGCCAACTGGTAACGCACTGCCTCCTGACGGCTGCTGGTCACTACCATGGCCTTGGCCTGACCACCCAGCAGGCCACGGATATTGGCGCGGAAGTGCTCGACGATCACCTCGACCTTCTGGCTGATGTTGTAAGGGTGCAAACGCACCCAGCGGGCCAGCTTGATACGCGCCTTTTTGCTGTCTACCTCGTCGTCTTCGCCATCCGGGTGGGCAATCTTCCAGGCGGTGCTGTAGGTGGTGTAGTTGCGCAGCACGTCGAGGATAAAACCCTCCTCGATGGCCTGGCGCATGGAGTACAGGTGAAACGCCTCTGGTTTATTGCTAGCACTGGCCGGCAGTGTCGGATCGGCCGGGCGACCGAATAGCTCCAAGGTCTTGGCCTTGGGCGTGGCGGTAAAGGCGTAGTAGCTGATGCGCTCGTTCGGTTGGCGGGCCTGCACGGCCGCGTCCAGCAGCTCTTCGGCGCTGACCTCTTCGGCATCCAACGCATCACTGCCGAGAATCTGTTTCAGCTTGCTGGCCGATGAGCCGGTTTGCGAGGAATGCGCCTCGTCGGCAATTACCGCGTAGCGCCCGCTGGCCAGCTTGGGATACTTGTCCAGGGCGTCAAACAGCGCCGGGAAGGTCTGGATGGTGACGATGATAATGCGCGTCTGCTCAGCCAGCGCCTCGGCCAGTTGTTCGGATTTGCTCTGGTTGCCGACATCCCGGCTGATCGGCTTGACCACGCCCTGCGCGTGCTCGAACTGGTAGATGGTGTTCTGCAACTGGCTGTCCAGCACAGTGCGGTCGGTGACCACGATCACCGAATTGAACAGACGCTGGCCGGCCTCGTCGTACAGCGAGGCCAGTTGATGGGCGGTCCAGGCGATGGAGTTGGACTTGCCCGAGCCGGCGCTGTGCTGGATCAAATAACGCTGGCCCGGCCCTTCGGCGCGGGTGGTGTTGATCAGCCTGTTGACCACTTCCCACTGGTGGTAACGCGGGAAGATCATCGACTCCTTGGTCACCGGCGTGCCGTCGAAGCCTTCGCTGGTTTTCTTGTCCAGGTGCAAAAAGCGCCCCAACACCTTGAGCCAAGCATCAGGCTGCATCAAGCGTTGCCACACGTAACTGGTGGCGTATTGGCTGTCGTCATCCGGCATAGGGTTGCCCGCGCCGCCTTCCGCGCTGCCGAGGTTGAACGGCAGGAAGAAGGTGTCTTTACCCTCCAGCTTGGTGGTCATCGCCACTTCGTTCTGGCCGACTGCAAAGTGCACCAGCGCGCCGCGTTTGAAGGTCAGCAACGGCTCGGGTTTGCGCGTCAGCGGGTCCTTTACTGGACGGTCGTAGCGATACTGGCGTTTGGCGTTTTCCACCGACTGTTTGAACTCGCTTTTCAGCTCCAGCGTGGCGGTTGGGATGCCATTGACGAACAGCACCAGATCCAACCGTGGGTTGTAGCTCTGCCCATCGCTGCCGGCTTCACGTGCATGTGGCGAATAAGACACCTCCGGCACCACGCGCAGGCGGTTGCACAGGTAGCGTTTCAAGGTATCCGGGTTCATGCCGTGGTCGGGCTGGAAGCTGCACAGTTCCACCTTTACCGCCGGCAGCTTGAAGCCATGGCGCAGCACATCCAGGGTGCCGCTCTGCTCCAGCTCGCGCACCAGCTTTTGCACCAGCACATCATCCGGGTTGTTCGGGTTGGCCTTGGCAAACTTGTCCCAACGCTCCGGCCAGGCGTCCTTGAAGTAACCCAGCACGTCTTCGGTATACAGCGCCGTGCGCCGGTCGTAGCCGCTGGCGGTGCCGACCAGCCAGCCTTGGGCGGCCAGGGCGACGATAATGTCCTGCTGAAATTGTGCTTCCTTGCTGTCCGCCATTTATACGGCCTCTGCTTCTAATACGGG
Organism: Pseudomonas sp. FP2300; assembly: GCF_030687595.1. Lineage (NCBI taxonomy): Bacteria > Pseudomonadati > Pseudomonadota > Gammaproteobacteria > Pseudomonadales > Pseudomonadaceae > Pseudomonas > Pseudomonas sp. FP2300. Next base: position 971,737 of record NZ_CP117440.1, on the reverse strand, counting down.
GGCTTGCGCGCGGGCCGGTGGCTGCCAGCACCGCACGTCGATTTTGCCGGTGACAGCGGCGGAGATTAGGGCGGAGCGGCGTTCTTTTAGCAGATCAATAGCCTTGATTCCTTGCTCCAGCAAAGAAGCGAATTCCGCAGTGACTTTATCTAAAAAGTCAGAGATTATTATTTGCTCAACTATCGGCGGAAGGGTTACAGGCAGCTGCTTCAATAAGTCTTGACTTAAAGACGCTCTGGTAACCAAATTCATTTCCTTGTTGAAGAAAATACGTAGTCCTTGGTTACGGAAATAATATTTCGAGAATCTAGGCATTAGAGACTTCCTAGTCGGCCTAAATCGAATGAGGAATCCAGCGAAAACAGCATTTGGAAGCTCTCGAAGGCAGGTAGCACTGAAGCCTATCTCGTCAACTGTTTCCGATGTCCGGGTGAAAAATACATCCCCGTACTCAATCGAGTAACGTTGCTGGTCTTCAGGTGATGATTGAACAAGTCCCGTAACTTCAGCAGGTAATACGTCGCTCTTATACACATCGCCATAACTTACAAAAGGGGAGCCCGACCCAAAAGCCTCTCCTCCAATGTTGATCCCGTTTTGGCACTCACCCAGATAACGCAAAGCCTTCACACTCCAATGCGCCGGCACCTCGCCTAGCCACTCTATGCCGGAGTCTTTCATCGGCACTGTGGGGTCGAGGCCTTTGGTGACGGCGTGGGAGATCACGGCCTGGCGCTTCTCCTTGAGCAGTTCGATCAGGCGCTGCTGCTCTTCGATCAGCGCGTCGATGTGGGCGGTTTCGTGGTCGAGGAAGCGGGCGATTTGGTTTTGTTCTGGTATTGGAGGCAATGGAATACGCAGATTTTCTATCACTGACATTCCAATATTTTGTTGTGTTCCAAAGCTCCAATTGAGAATGACGCTCTCTTGAAAGTTACGAGATCGCATCGTTTGAAGTACATAGCGAGGAAAAGCCAGCCGAGAACATCTCACCACGGCCAATGGCGACCAAATATTGAAGTCTCGATCAGTGGAAACAAGGGCCACTACGCCAGTAGTAGCTCCAGACTTCACCATAAAAATATCGTCTCTACGCGGTTTGTATTTTTTCGAGTACTTATGATGATCAGCATGGGAAATAAATCGGGATTTTGAGAAATTTATCTCTCCTGACGAAACAGCCTCCGCAGAAACAAACGGAATACCGTCATCAATGAATTCAGGTGTTTCATGAGGCCCATCAGTGATTGGTGTTTCCACAACATGCTTCAAGGGCACGACATTCCAATGTGCTGGAACCTCCCCTAGTTCAGCTACGTTAGTGTCCTTGTAGTTCCCGTAGGAAGAAAAACTCATGCCGACAGCCCCTCAATCATCTGCTTGATGCGGTCGGTACAGGCTTTTAGGTCTCGGTCGATCTCGACCAGCGGGCGTGGCGGCTGGAACACGTAGAAGTAGCGGTTAAAGGGAATCTCGAAGCCGACAATGCCGACCTCGCCGTCCAGCGCATCGGTTTTGCTTTCGTCGATCCAGGCATCCGGCACATGAGGGATGACTTCGCGCTGGAAGTAGTCGTACACCGATTCGCCCAACGGTACGTTCTCGTTGTCGCGCAAGCCAACGTCGGCTTCCGGCTGGCCCTTGGTCATGCAGATATCGGCCTCGGGGTCGCGTTCGCTCAGGGCGCTCATCAGGGCTTTAAGCTCCGGTGTGCTGAGGCTGACGCTGTGGGCGATCAGGACTTTTTTCAGCAGCTTGCTGAATTGTTCGCGGTTGCGGTGCAACACGCTGGCATCCATCGCGTGCAGGGTGGTCATCAGTTGCTGCTGGGCGGCGCTGTCGAGTTTCTGCAGGGCTTTTTCTCCCAGCACCTTGGCGATGCGCTCGGCGCTGGTTTGGAAGTTCAGGCGTAGCGGGCGCTCAACGGTGATGCGGCGGTAGCCGAAGGCATCGATGGGGAAGATTTTGCTCTGGGCGGTTTGCTCGAAGTTGCCATACAGGCGCACCAGCTCGCTGATTTGATCCTCGGTGATGAACTGGCGTTTGCTGCCCAGCGATTTGCGCATTTTGGCGGAGTGCTGGCTGCCGTCGATTAACTGCACCCTGCCCTGGCGCGCGGCAGCTTTGTGGTTGGAAAGAATCCACACATAGGTGGCGATGCCGGTGTTGTAGAACATATCAGTGGGCAACGCGACGATGGCTTCGACCAGATCGTTCTGCAGCAGGTAGCGGCGAATCTCCGACTCACCCGAACCCGCGCCGCCGGTAAACAGCGGCGAGCCGTTGAGGATGATGCCGATGCGCGAGCCACCGTCGCGCGGGTCACGCATCTTGCTGACCAGGTGCAGGAGGAACAGCAGCGAACCGTCGGACACGCGCGGCAGGCCGGGGCCGAAGCGGCCGTCGAAGCCCTTGCGGCTGTGCTCATCGGTGATCTGCTTCTGCACCTTCTTCCATTCCACGCCGAACGGCGGGTTGCTGAGCATAAAGTCGAAGCGCTTGTCGGCCAGCTGGTCGTTGGACAGGGTGTTGCCGAGCTTGATGCTGGCCACGTCCTGGCCCTTGATCAGCATGTCCGCCTTGCAGATGGCATAGGACTCGGGGTTGAGCTCCTGGCCGTGCAGCGACACGCTGACCTTCTCGCTGATGGACTGGATGTACTCATCACCCTCAGACAGAAAGCCGCCGGTGCCAGCGGTTGGGTCATAGATGGTGACGATGCTGTTGGGCGCGAGCTTGTGGTCCTCATCGGTGATCACCAGCGAGGTGGTGAGGTGCACGATATCGCGCGGGGTGAAGTGCTCCCCGGCGGTTTCGTTGGAGCTTTCCGCAAACTTGCGGATCAGCTCTTCGAAGATAATGCCCATGCCGAAGTTGCTGATGAACTCGGGGCTCAGATCGGTGGCGGCGAAGCGCTGCACCACCTGATACAGCAGGTTGGCGGTTTCCAGCTGCTGAACGAAATCTTCAAAGTGAAAGTGCTCGAAGATCTCGCGGGCATCCTTGCTGAACGCCTGCACGTAGCTCATCAGGTCGGCGGCGGTTTGGGTGTCTGACAGCGTGCCAAGGGTCAGTGGCGAGCCGTTGAAGAACTGCTGGCCGGCAGCGCGCAGCAGAATCATCTCACGCACTTGGTCCGGACGGCCTTCCTGAGCGAAGGTTTGTTTGATCACCTCACCCTTGGTCGGTGCGAGCACGCACTCCATGCGCCGTAACAGGGTGAATGGCAGGATGATGCGACCGTATTGCGATTGTTTGAAGTCACCACGCAGCAGATCGGCAATGGACCATAGAAACGCGGCCGTCTGGGAATGATTTTCCGTGTTCACGCAATAACTCCTTGGAGTACGGGCAAAAACGCAAGTTTACCCCTTAGAGCTGGCGCCCTGTCACAGAACCGAAGGCCTATTTTCACTCCGCTCCGAATACTCAAAGGTGCTAAGGCCGCACTCGAACGTTAGCCTGCAACGATATGTCTGCTGCAATGTGTTCTAGAAAGGGGTTTTAGCAGTCTATGCAGTGGTTCCCTGGCAAAAACCGATCAGCCAGCCTAACCATTTAAGTAGCGGGATTTCTAAAGCAACTCATCGTCGTCATCTGTTGCACCTTCATTGCTCGCGCCCTTTCGCTGGCCCGGAGAGTCGTCATTTGCCCACCATGTGTTGTCACTATGCGCGCCTGGCGGATACCTTCTGATGCTCAGTTGTCATCTACTGTCGTTCTCCCGCTGCCGCCATAGACATTGCTAACTGTGGATACCCTGTATCCATAGAGCGGCAGCGACGACACCCTACTCACGACCCCCCTTCACAACGCCAACTATCTTGTACAAAGCTCGTGAGAGACCTGAAACCCAGTATTCATGCGGGTTACAGAGACAACACCCCTTCACGACACCCCTTCACAACGCCAATTATCTTGTACAAAGCTCGTGAAAGACCTGAAACCCAGTATTCATGCGGGTTACAGAGACAACACCCCTTCACGACACCCCTTCACAACGCCAATTATCTTGTACAAAGCTCGTGAAAGACCTGAAACCCAGTATTCATGCGGGTTACAGAGACAACACCCCTTCACGACACCCCTTCACAACGCCAATTATCTTGTACAAAGCTCGTGAAAGACCTGAAACCCAATATTCATGCGGGTTACAGAGACAACACCCCTTCACGACACCCCTTCGCTCAGATCGGCAGATCACTTTATGGGAGGTGAACCGTCAGACTCCCATAAGTAATAGATGGGAAGTGAGCATGTTTTTTTGAAACGTGTCGCGGAGCGGATATGAGCGGTGCTCTGGTCGCTTTGGAATTTAGTCACCCAAGAGCCGACGGAACGCATTTCAGGAGGATAAAGTCCTTGGGATTGGCACAGCAGATGAGAGGCTATATTCAGTGCAGATTTTCAGCCTAGAAGGGGCAAGACATGGACTCGATTGAGCTACTGGTTTATGCGGTCATCGGCGTGGTCGGCACGCTGGGAGTGGCTGCGGTGATTGGCTACAAGGTCGCAGATCATCTCGATAAGAAGCATCACACAGACTGATTTTGCAGCACATCGGTAGATGCGCATGGTGGTGGCTTGGGATTCGCCAGTGCTCGGGTAACGTTCAGGCATGTACCAAGTCCAGCAGGTTCACGTCATGAGCAAAGTTAAGTGCCAGTGCTGCAAGAAGATGATGGTTCCAAAGGTGGTCACTAGCGCGCCGTTCTACATCAATGGAATACCCGTGGGCGGCCGTGACCCGGAGTCGTCCGTATGCCCCTTCTGTCTCTCGCAGAAGTGGATGCTCACCGAACATCAGGCTCTGGCTGCCGGTAGGGCCAATGCCGAGTTCTACGGCATTATGGTTCTCGCCATGGTGAACATCGTTGCGTTCGCCCGTTTCGGCGAACTGGCGGGCGGTATGACGCTTGCGGTGTCAGTCGCAAGCTTTCTCCTGCGCGCCAGAATTATCAGGGTATTGCTACGGCATCTGGGCCGTTAGACGAGCCAGCACATTCCAGGCGACCGGAATGCTATCAGGCGGCGAATACAGCCTGGTTAGAATTCGTAAAGGATGTCACTGCTGCTCGACACTGCGCAAAACTGCGTCGCTACTTGGTCACTTCATCGGGTTTAAGCGCTGTGGTGGTACTGAACCCTGCATGGCGAGCGGTTGCCCGAATGCCCTGGCCAGGGCCAAGCAGTTTACCAACGCGCTGATGTAACCCCGTTTCAGGCGGACCTTTTTAAACACCGGAAATTTTGCCCCTCCTAAGGGGAAGGTTGGCCGTTCGAACCGGCCCTGGGACACCATATTTCTAAGGCTTCCTAGCTTTTTTGCTTTATGTGCAGTTTGGCTATGGGTGCAGGGCGGGTGCAGTTGACTTGACAGTATGTCCAGTTCTTTGTGTTCTCCAGTCCTCCCCATGCACCGGAATGCTTGATTCCCCCTCTATTTTTCGGCTTCGTTGTTAGACTGGGTTTTGAGTTTTCCAATTGGTCTTGGAGCCGTGTATGCAAAGTCCTGTACCCCCGTACGACGGAAAGCCACTGGCGTACATCGACCAGAATGTCCTAGATCTTGTGGTCAAAAATGTAGACTGGGATTTTTTTCAGCGATTGATGGACCATTTCCAAGTGGTCTATTCTGATGACACGCTCAGAGAAATTAAGCGCAGTGGCAGTCCCGAGAAATTTTTGGACGCACTGGTATCCTTAGATGCCGCGCACTTCAAGATTCATGTTACCGATAAGTTTGAGGTAACCGATGAGTTTAGAGTCACTCGTCTCTCCCCTCACGGAGCTTACGCTAACTTCTGTCTAATTGACCCAGTTTACGACATGATGCTCGCAGCCACTCGGCAAACTACTTTAAAGATGTTTGGCGGGCGGAAGGAGAGCGACTTTGAAGATATTGATGCTGAGCAGCTAGGAGCTTTTAATAAGCTGATGGGCTATATTACTGAGCAATTAAACTCTATAGATGAGATTTCTCAGGAGCAGCGTAATATAGTAGAGCAATACCAAGCTGCTCTGACCAGCCAGTATAAAGAAGTACTTTCGATTTCAAGTGATCAGATGCGACAGCACGTTGCTAATGCTAGGGAATGGTCTGGAGTTAGGGATTATAGAGAGGCCACGGGGGCTGGGCCCGTGGAGCTCAACAATATCAAGCCACCTAACGTTATCGAGAAGATATGGGCGATGTATCAAAACCTAGATGGATATAAAGGACAAGGATTTACAATTGAGCAATTTCTAGGTATCTCAACTAGCCCGATCTATGCTCGAGATATGTTTCTTCATGAAAAAGTCACAGCAATTTATAATTTGCTTAACTTTATTGGCTATCATCAGGATAGCAAGCTAACTAAAGAAGCTAGGCACATCGCTGCGACTAGCGATGCTGCTCACGCCGCTATTTCTGTTAGTGTTTCTTTGATACTTAGTTGTGATAGGGTTTTTATCAAGAAGGTGGAGGCAATCTATGAGCACCTTCAGGTGAATACCACTGTAGGACTTGTCGTAGTCTATGATGGACTTATCGTTGTCACCGCTAGTTAAACGTCTTGTCCTTAATCCTAAGAACGGTGGTGGTCGAGCAGTTGGCATGCCGGGCCGTCGCGCGAATGCCCATACCGGCGCCGAGTAGTTCGATCACGCGCTTATGCAGGTCAGCGTCGACGGGGCGGCCCTGGTACTTGCCGGCGGCCTTTGCCTTCTCGATGCCCTGGGCCTGGCGCTCGCGGCGCTGCTCGTAATCCTTGCGTGCGATGGCCGCCATCATTTCCACCAGCATCGAGTTGATTGCTCCCAACATCCGCCCGGTGAACTCGTCGCCCTTGGTGTCCTGCATTCCCTGGTGGCTGGTCGGCAGGTCGAGCGCAACGATGCGCAGGCCCTTGGAGTCGATGGCGGCCTTGAGCTTTTGCCAGTCCTCCACTGGAAGGCGGGAGAGGCGGTCTATCGACTCCACCAGCAACACGTCCCCCTTACGGGCATCCTTGAGCAGGCGCAGTAGCTCAGGCCGGTCGGCGGTGGCGCCGCTGGCATTCTCCAGGTAAACGCTTGCAATGACCTTGTTGTGGTCGCTGGCGAACTGCTCGAGCGAAGCCCGGGCACGGCCGGCGTCTTGTTCGTCGGTGGAGGCTCGGAGGTATGCGCGGATGAACATGATGTGTGCCTGTATCAGTTAGGGCGTTCTACTAATACTGTTGCACTTTGGGTGTTACTTATCAAGCGGAAAGCCCGAAAAAGGCAAAATAAGCCTGTATCTGGATAGGCATGCCCAAAAAATCGCCGCAGATTCTCGAAACCCCACGGCGATACAGCCCAGCAGAATTATTTCCCTACGAAGTAGAGCGCCCTGCCCTGATTGAAGATTGCCGCAGGGGTCGAGTTTTTCCTCAGCCGCTGGCCAGGGTGGTAGATGTAGATCCACTCAGGCAGATGTTGCGAAACAAGCTGCATGGCTTCCGAAGTCGTCATGTCGTTCTTGTAGGCATCAAGCGTGAACTGGTTGTCACGGATGAAGATCGGCCCGTAGCTGAGTGGCGACCTCAGAAAGCTTGGAGATTTAGAAACCTTATCACTGTATGGAATCGGCCGTTCTGCGTAGCTATCTGCCAAGGATGCATAGCTGCGGGCATGACCATCAGGATATTTACCTGTCTGCATTGGCAGCTTCGATAGGCCATTGGCAAAAACCTTCTTACGAGCGTCTTCGACCTTACGCAATGCAAGAGCAGATGCCACGTCCGGCGAGCCTGCCTGGTCAGCGGGTACCCACGCGACAATCTGAGTTGCGCGCGCCGGATCGCTTGATCCGCCCAATAGCATTAGACCCAAACCAACTCCCGCTGCTGCTCCACCACTCAGCCCCGTAGGTGGCGACGCGAAGCTAACCGCGCTTAATCCAGCATCCCCAAGTACTGCTCCAGAGCCGCCGGCTGGGGTCGCCCCATCAACTGCCCCCACAAGTTCGATAGGAACGTCACGCTGCCCGGAAATCCCCATGGCGGTCAGAACACGCATAGCATCCGACCATTTTTCCCTCGGTACATCCTTCGGCTCAGGAAGCTGCACAGTCCTAGCCCCCTGGGTGCCAGAACACCCAACCAGAAGAGCTACTGTCGCGGCCAGCAAGCCGATTCGGATCGTTGTTGATTTGTTACCCATGGCGTCACTCCTTGTTTTGACTGCCGCATCTTACGAGGGCGTCCAGGAAACCCAATGGCATAAGCCTATGAGCTCCGTAGGCTTGGGATTTCCAGACCTTGGCATAGCGTGTCATGCAACCTCATGCATTCGGAGCATCACCATGGAATTTCGCCACTTAGGCAATGGACAGACTTTCCCTCCAGTAGCACCGAACGGCCGGATTTACGCCGTACCTGTGACACAGGAAAACCAAGTAGAAATTTTCTGTCTGACAGCTGCAGGGATTGTCGGAAGCGGCGTTACGGCGAACTGGGCTGAGATCTCGGGCTTCTGTTACGACGACGAGTCCTGGGAAATCATCCTGCGGAATTACATCGGGAGGGGAATGCGTTTCCGTCGGGGTGTGCCCTGCGCAATCGTGGAGGACGGTTGCGAAACCCTCAAAACAAATATCCAAGGGTTCGCAATTCCAGTTTGCGTAATGAACCGCATTGCATACGAACAAAAAAGGCTGCAGCAGACCTGAGGGTTTAAAGGACAACCTGCAACCTGACTCGCGTCACGTCACTCCGCGCAGGCTCCCCCACTTTCCCTGGCTGGGAAATCCTGATTTCAAATTCCGTCGTTTTTGTTGCGTGAAAGCGAAACACACGCGTGACGGCTGCCCGTAGGGTGTATCCACACAGTCAAAGGGGCTCGGAAATGATCCACAACAAATTTAGTCAGGGCATGCACAAGCGGTACACCTCCAAGAAGTCGGACTACAGCGCTTTCCCGCCACGTCGGCCCCGACGCCTAGATTCAGCGATCTGCGTACAGTCACAAACCTTGGTCAGCCAGGAATAACGACACATGCGCTACGTGACCGTCAGGAAATTCGCCAGTGAATCTGGCTACTCCGAAGACGCTATCCGCTCGAAGCTTCGCGACGGGATTTGGCGGCTGGGAGAAATATGGATCAAGGCCCCAGATGGCCGAGTTTTGATTGATGTTGAGGGATATGAGTCATGGGTAGAGATGGGAGGGGAGTCCGGGCAGTCTCCGACTCGAGCATTGAAATCACGTTCATGTACCGCGGGGTTAGGTGCCGCGAGCGGTTCCCGCTCAAGCCTAGCGCGACTAATTTAAGGCGCGCAGAGCGCTACAAGCACGCTATTGAGCATGATATCGCTACAGGTGTCTTTGATTATTCAGCAACTTTTCCGAATTCTCCACGTGCAACCAAGTTCACGCCTGAGTCTAGCCAAGAGACGCTGGCTGGGTTCCTGACCAAATGGCTGTCCAGCAAGAAGCAGCATGTGTCTAGCAGTACATTCGAGGGATATCGGAAGATCGTAGAGCTGCGGATTGTACCTGCACTAGGCCCTACTCTATTAGTCGATCTGAAGCGCAAGGCGGTCAGAGACTGGCTCAACACGCTGGAGGTATCTAACAAGACACTGAGCAACATTCAGAGCTGTCTGCGCTCGGCATTGAATGATGCCGTGGACGATGACGAGCTCATCGATACCAACCCACTGGCCGGGTGGACTTTCTCGCGCAAGGATCAGGTGAAGGAAGACGATGTCGACCCCTTCAGCCCAGAGGAACAACGCGCCATCCTGGCCGCGCTCGATGGCCAGGCGAAGAACCTGGTGCAATTCGCTTTTTGGACAGGTATGCGCACCAGCGAAATGGTCGGGTTGAACTGGGAGGACATTGATTGGGTACGTGGCGAGGCTTACGTCACTAGGGCGATGACTCAGGCCGCAAAAGGTAAAGCCGAAGTGACTAAGTCAAGATCTGGCAAGCGCCCCATCAAGCTATTGGCGCCAGCCATGGAAGCATTGGTTGCGCAGAAGGCCTATACCTTCCTGGCCGACAACGAGGTGTTCCAGAATCCTCGCACGCAGGAGCGATGGAAAGGTGATCAGCCGATCCGGAAAACCATGTGGGCTCATGCAGTGAAGAAGGCAGGCGTTCGGTACCGTCGCCCCTACCAGACACGACACACCTATGCGTCGATGATGCTATCCGCCGGTGAGCATCCGATGTGGGTGGCTCAGCAGATGGGACATAGCGACTGGACGATGATTGCTCGTGTATACGGGCGATGGATGCCAGTTGAAGACAACTCTGCCGGAAACAAAGCGCTGGCGTTTTGGACAGGTGACACGGCTAATGCGTATCCGAGGGCCGCAGGGTAGAATGAATCTATTCCCCCTAAAAAGCGAAACCCCGGGAGAGGTTTTCACCAGTCCCGGGGCTCTAGATCTAGTGCTGGAGCGCGTGACATGCGTCAGAGGGGCCTTACCAGCTGCTAGTTGCAAGGAAATATACACCCTCATGGCTGAGAGTCAAGCGCCCTATTCTTACACACCCGGGCTTCTGCAGGAGCTTGAGGCTAACCTTTCCTCAGCCAGATTCGGCGCATACCTAATACGAGCCGGTCACCATCGCGATTATGCTATCCAGCTGTATCTCTACAACGCTCGCTTGGCAAAATCACTGCTATTTCCCCTGCACATTATGGAGGTATCCCTGCGAAATGGGATTGACCCCATATTAACCAGTTTATACGGCCATGGTTGGCCCAACGAATTCGCCTTCAGATCAACACTCACTGCGAAGAGCAATAACTCTCTGCAAAAAGCCATTGACCGCTTCAAGAAAAAGACGCCAAGCAAGGACGATATAATATCAGAATTAAGTCTTGATTTTTGGTCAAACCTTTTCCGCCCTGAGTATGACCGCGCAATTTGGCAAACTAATATGAGGATACTATTTCCTCACGTAGTTATTACCCGAGCAGCATTTCAGCCGCAGATACATGAAATTAATAAACTACGAAACCGAATAGCACATCATGAGCCGATTCTCGATGCAAATATAAGCAGCATACATCAAAAAATAATTGAAGTAACTTCCAACCGCTCTACGGACACTGGGAACTGGGTAAAGTCTCATAGCACCGTAGCAAACATGCTACGCACCAAACCCAAAGCAAATTCAGCTCCGGGCCCTTGCATTTCAGATATCGCTGATAGAGCTATTACTCGAATCAAGTGCAATGCAACCTTACAAGATATCTTCGCGCAACCTGCTGCTTTCTACATCGCCACTGACCGTGAGGAAAAGGATCTAGCCATCTTCGACCAAACAGACGTGATCAAATTTATCTCCTTGAAAAGAGAGGGAGAATTGATCGATTTTAGCGAGCATTCTATCGACGAACTTGTGGCTACCATGGACTGTATAAATAGCTTTGTTTTTTTCGATGAAAATGAAAGTGCGGCAACGTTGCCACGAGCCCTTAGAAAAAAAGTACGTTTCATCGCAGCATTCGATTCCGCGCATCCTGGAACGATTCAGGGTGTAATTGTAAAAGCCCACAGAAGGTATTAATGGCAGCCTTATGCCAGCTTTAAGGCTGTAGCCTGCATTAACATTGGCCTGGCCGCGGGTTCAAATCCCCCCGGCCCACCATTTCATCATCTAAAGACGTCCTCGGACGTCTTTTTTTGTGCCTGAAATCCAGTAAATACGGGGCTTTCAGCGCTACTGGAGGCTTTCCAGCGAGGGGCACAAGAGAGATACGGTGCCAAACAAAAGCACTGGCGCAATTCACTCTTGCATGGGGGCTCTACGCAAAATCAACATTGCAATGAAAACCGCACCGACGATCCCTACCGAGATCATCAATCCATGCTCGCTGATGTAGGACACTGTGGCCCCCGTGGCAATGGGGCCCAATACGCTACCCAAGGTGTAGAACATCGCAATGGCCGTCATGGCGGTGGACACTTGATGTTCTCCAACCCGGTCTCCTGCCTCGATCACTGCCAGGGTGTTCATGCCGCCAATGGCGCCGCCCCACAGGAACACGATAATCGTCGCCAACCAAGGAAGCGGCTGGCTGAACGGAATGGCCAGGGTGCCCAACAACAGTATCAAGCCGCAGACTAATTGGCCGACTTTGTACGAACTGCGATCGGCCATCCAGCCGATCGGCAGTTGCAGGACGGTGCCGCCAATGCCGAACACCGATATCAGCAGGGTGGCGGCGGTCAACAGATAACCGGCCGAGAGGCTGTAGCCTGCAAGGAACGATACGGAGGAGGTTTCCGAAAAGCCTGCGATAAACGCGCCACACAGCGCCGTGGGGATGACGCTGAACAACTTGCCATGGCGTTTTTCCGCCGGGGTTTGCGGTCGCGTATCGTAGTCCTTGAGGGTCAAGGCCAGCGCGCCGGATAACAACACGATCACGGCACAGGCGTAGTAAGGCGCGGCACTCCCGACGCCGAACACAACCAACAGCAGCGGGCCAACAGCAATACCCAGGCCCATCAAGGTCTCATGAACTCCGATCGCACGCCCGCGCTCGTCTTTCGAGGCGACCGCGACGATCCACGTATCGCAGGCAATCCAGCGCAGGATCAAGCCAATACCGAGCACGAAGTTCAGCAAAAAAATCAGTACCAAATGGGAAGTCAAAGTCATACCGATCAACGCAGCAATCGTCAGCGCTGCGCTGAGGATATTCGTCTTGACGAGCCCCAGACGGGCCAGCAAACGCGGAACCCATTTGTAGAGCAACAGGATCGCCAACCATGAGGCACTGACAATCACCCCGATCTTTGCCGGCTCGACGCCTTGTTGCTCCAGCGAAAGCGAGAGCAGCGGAGTGACGGTACCAATCTGCACGATCTGCGACAGGGCCGAGAGAGTGTTTATCTTGGTGAGCGCAAACCAGCGTCGTTTGTCGGTGTACTCAATACTGGCATTTTCCATTCGTGACCGACCTTGGCTAGACAGCGGTAAAGTGTTCGAACTGCCACGGGCAGAGCTCACCTTCGGGCTTGTGGAATAGAGCATTAATGGTGTCCAGAGGCGTCCAGTCGGTCTGGATGCCTTCGAGACTTCCGAGGAAGGGTAGAGCAATTTCCAGCACCCGACGATGATCCATCTGTTCCGGCTCGACGATCCCGCGGTCGGGGTTTTCGATGGCCCAGATAATGCCTGAGTACACACCGGCAGCCACTTGCAGGCTGGTGGCCGTGTTGAAGGGGGCAATCTGCCGCGCCTCGTCGATGCTCAGGATCGAACCGTACCAATAGGCGTTGAGGGCGTGCCCCATAAGCAGCACGCCGAGCGCGTCGACACCACCTGGGGCAATCTCATCGTTCATGATCCGCTTACTGTCCTGGAGCTTCCAGCCCCTTCCTACATACTCGTGCACCGACAGTAGGGCATCGTCGCAAGGGTGGTAGGCGTAATGCACAGTTGGCCGGTACAGCAGCACGCTGCCATCCTTGACCGTCAAAAAGTCGGGAAGCGAAATGGCTTCGTTGTGGGTGATCAGCAGGCCAGTGCAGGGGCCGCCGTTGGGGGTCCAGGTTTTCACTGGCACCGAGGCACCGGGGCGCTCGAGGTAGATTGCGTTATTTGAACCGAACGGGTGATGACGAGCGAAAGGCGGCCAGGTTTTCTCGTGGGAACCCCAGCCCAGTTCCGCGGGCTGTCCGGCTTCGCTGACGAACCCGTCGACGGACCAGGTGTTGACGAACTCGTCATCAGACTTGATGCGTGACGAGCGCTGAGTGTCGCGTTCAGCGATGTGTATCACCTTTACGTTCAGCGCCATCGCCAGTTCGCCCCAGGCCAAGCGACCCTGGGCCTCAGGCACGGCCACGCCGAGTTTCGCAGCGAGTTGCAGTAAGGCCGATTTGACGAAATGCGAGACCAGGCCCGGGTTCGCGCCGTGAGTCACGACTGCCGTAGGGCCTGGCCCGAGTTCGTCTCCAAGGGCCAGCAACTGGTCGCGCAACGCGTAATTGGAACGCTGCGAGGTGGTCAGCGTGGGTTCGTTGTAGGTGCCCTCCCAGGGTTCGATGCAGGTATCGAGATACAACGCGCCTTGCGCATGGGCAAACCTGATCAGATCAGCGCTGCTCACATTGACCGACAGGTTAACGATGAAATCACCTGGCTGGACCACATCGCGCAACACGTGGCCAAGATTCTCGGGCGTCAACGCCACGTCGATAAAACTTACCCCCAGGTCGACGAACGGCTGGTGTTGCTCTATCTGCGGAGCGATGACCACAACCGATGAGAGATTGAATGCGCGCGCGCGGACAAGCAGCCCGATGGTCGCTTTGGTGATCGAGCCGAAGCCGATAAACACCAGTTTTTTGCCCGAAAAACTCGCTTCCTTGCTCATTTCAAATGGCCTCTAGAGTGGACTCAGTTGCGTCCAGGTGTTGGCTGCCAGGGGTGGCGGTCTCGCTGAAATCCGGTAGACGCCCGGTGGCGAAATACTGCTCCCATTCGCAAAATATCTTGGGCACGTAAATCAACGGCATATCGTGTCGATACAATGCCTTTACCGACTCTGCAAACGCCGGGTCCTGATGATTGGCGAACCAGTATTGATTGTTGTCATGCAAGTAGACCGGACACTTTTCAACGTCAGTCATATTGATGTAATTGCCCAGAGTCTTCTCAGCAATACGCTGCCAACCATGTAACACCACCTCGTAGAGCTGACCGCGCTCTGTCGAGGTCAACTCATACACCTCGCGTTTGAACTTCTGCAGGCTCATGTCACGGCAGAATATTGAAAAGGCATACACATCGGAGTTGAAGTTGACCGCTGGAATCGGTGCTGACATCAAAGGGTCATAAAGTTCGTCATCCAGATCATCTGACTGTGGACAAAATGCAACCGCATCAAAGTCTTCGAACAACACTTTAACGTTGGTGACCGGACACGTCAGATAGAGCTTTTTGTTTAGAGCGCGGCCCGTCGCCAACTCTTCGGCAGAGAACTCACTGAGCGGACTGAACAGGGCAGACAGACGTCGAACTTCTTGAGCCACGCTGTACGTGCTTTGCTCTGCGCTGGTGGTCGGGCAGATGATTAGACAAGCTACTGCCTCCCTGGCCTCGAGCGCTCGTACATAAGCCTCAAAGCTATCCCTGGCCTCTTGCGCGGTTCGAGCAATAGCCAGCATATAGCGATTCTTACTAAACTCTCGCCTACCCGCCGCGCATCCCAAACAACTGATGAACCAATCTTTCACTTCATCCAAAATTTTCTGATCGTCCATGGATCACCGTCCTGAGCGCTTTCCAAGTTTTGTGACAGACTGGCAAGGGAATGGCCTGAGTTTTTGGATCCAACCTGGCTTCGAAGCGATTAGTACATCGTGAAGAATCTAAGCACCAATACTCTTAAGACATAAGGTTATAAAAAAATTATTCACCGAATCGTCGGTAGTTACATGGGAGCTCGGCGTTAGGGATCGGCAACTACATCATCTAAAGACATCCAGGACGTCTTTTTTTGTGCCTGAAATTCAGTGAGCTCGAGGCTTCAACGGTACTTGCGTGGATATGCCCAGCAGGCCGAAGCATCAAGTAATCAGGCCTTTTCAACGACGCTTCGCTTTCCCCAGATCAGCAATCAGAAAATCCCTGAACGCAGAAACCGCGGCCGGTAAATTTCGGCCAGCCATGCTTTGCAGTTCGATGCGTCGTGCCTGCATGCCTTCGTCGAGGATCGGTACGCATTGCAGGGCCTTGTCCGCCACCTGCTTTTGCAAGGTCATCTCGCTGGCCAGGCTGATAACGCCTTCTTCGCGGACGAAGCTATAGAGCGCGGCAACGTAGTTGGTGGTCAACACCGGGTCGAACAACAACCCCTGTACGCCGCAACAGATATCGAACAGTTGCCGTATCGTCGTGTCGGCCTTGGGTAACGCAATGGGCCAGGGTTGTAACTCAGCGAGGCTGACCGCTTCACGCCCGGCCAAGGGATGGGAATTGGCGACCACGGCAAAAATCGCCCCGCTCAGGACATGTTCGACCTTGATTTCCTTTTGCGGCGTCAGGCTGAAGGTCATCGCCAGATCGGCTTCGCCGGAGCGCACCTTCTCGGTCGCTTCGGCAGGTGCACAGACCTCCAAGGTGAAATGAATGCCCTGATACTCGCGCCTGAACGCGCTGATGCTCCTGGGCATGTATTCCAGAGCAAATCCTTCCGAACAGGCCACATGCACATGACCCCGCTGCAAGCCATGCAGTTCGGTAATTTCCAGCACCACCTGCTCGGCCTCAAGCTGCGACTTGCGCGCATAGGCCGCCAATCGCGCCCCTGCCTCGCTGAGCACCATGCCTCGGGCCCGACGCTCAAACAAACTGGCATCCAGGGCCAACTCAAGCTTGGCGATTTGTCGGCTCACCGCTGACGCGGCGACATTCAAGCGCACGGAGGCTTCGCTGATCGATCCGCATCGCGCTACCTCCAGGAAATAACGCAGTGCCGTGGACTGCACACCATACAACTGCATCGGCGCCCCCAAGGATTGCCTTTTCGGCAATGCAAGTATCGAAATATTATTCTTGTGGCATTGATAGCCTTTCCCTACATTCGTGTCTAGACCAAAAACATGACCTGAGCTTCTCCCCCTCCTTTACGCATTTGCGATTCGCTGCCCTTTGATTCAACCACTCTCGCCAACGGAGACGACGGCATGGGCATCAAAGGTTTCGCCTGCAGCATTGCGCTGTTGGGCCTCATCAGCAGTTTTCCGGCGCATGCCGGTAAAGCCAACGACACCCTGGTTTACGCTTCCGACAGCGAACCTGAAAACATCAGCCCCTATCACAACGATTTACGCGAAGGTGTGATTCTCGGCCGGCTGATCTGGGACAACCTGATCTACCGCGACCCCAGCAATGGCGAATACAAACCCATGCTGGCCAGCAGTTGGAAACAGGTCGACGACACCACCATCGATTTTGAGCTGCGCAAAGGCGTCAAATTTCACAACGGCGACGCCTTCACCGCCGACGACGTGGTGTTCACCCTCAACTACGTGGTGTCGCCCGAAGCGAAAGTCGTTACCGTGCAAAACGTAGACTGGATCAAGAGCGCCGAAAAAACCGGTGACTACAGTGTCCGCCTGTATTTGAAGAAGCCTTTCCCTCCGGCACTGGAATACCTGTCCAATGCCGTCCCGATGTTCCCCAAGCAGTACTTCGAGAAAGTTGGCCTGGCCGAATTCAGCCGCAAGCCAGTGGGTACCGGGCCGTATAAAGCAATGTCGGTGGTGGCTGGCGAAGGCGTGACCATGGAGATCAACAAGGACTACTTTCCGGACAGCCCTCAAGGCAAGCCCCATATCGGCCACCTCAAGTTCCGGGTGATTCCGGATGCAGAAACCCGCCTGGCCGAGTTGATGACCGACGGTGTCGACTGGACTTGGCGTGTGACCTCGGATCAGGCCGTCGACCTTAGAGGTATGCCGAACCTGACCGTGACCAGCGGCGAAACCATGCGCATCGGCTTCCTGATTCTCGATGCCCGGGGCACCTCCACTGAAAACTCGCCGATGAAGAACCTCAAGGTGCGTCAGGCCATCAACCATGCGATCAACCGCAATGCACTGGCCACGCAAATGGTGGGTGGCGAAGCCAAACCCTTGCAGGTTGCCTGTTATCCAGGCCAGTTCGGCTGCGATACCACCGCGGCCACGGTATACGACTACGACCCGGCCAAAGCCAAGGCGCTGCTCGCCGAAGCCGGTTACCCGAATGGCTTCGAGACAGAAATCTTCGCTTATCGCGACCGTGATTACGTCGAAGCCATCATCGGCAACCTACGTGCCGTGGGCATCAACGCCAAGTTGCGCTACTTGAAGTACGCCGCACTGCGCGATCAGCAACGTGGCGGCAAGGTGCCCATGTCGTTTCAGGCCTGGGGCTCGTTCTCGATCCTCGACACGTCGGCATCGGCCGGCACCTGGTTCAAGGGCAATCCGGACGACAACATCAAGGACCCGCAAGTCCAGAGCTGGTTGCAGACCGCTGACAACGCCCTCGACCCGCAATTGCGCAAGGATAACTACCGCAAGGCGCTGCAACGCATCAGCGAACAGGCGTACTGGGCGCCGCTGTTCAACTACTCGATGAACTACGCCTACACCTCCGAACTCGCGTTCACGTCGTACCCGGATGAGCTGCCGCGTTTCGTTCAGTCCAGCTGGAAGTAATCCGCAACAGAGCGGATCGATCGAGAGGTGCCGTGGTGTGGATTAAGCCGCACCACGGACACGTCCTCACACCTGTTATCCATTGGATATGAGGAAACTTGCCATGCTTGGATTCCTTCTACGCCGTCTGGGCATCGCTGTTTGCGTTGCCATTACCGTGTCGGTGATCAGCTTTTCGCTTTTGCACCTGTCCGGCGACCTGGCCACGGCTATTGGTGGGCCGGAAGCCACCAGCGAACAGATCGAACAGATCCGCGTGCAGTACGGTTTGAACAAACCGCTACCGACCCAGTACTTCAATTGGCTGGGAGATTTGTTGCAGCTGGACCTGGGCAACTCTTTTTTCTTTCAGGAATCGGTCTACAACCTCGTCGCCAGCCGCTTGCCGATTACCCTCGGGCTAGGTGCCATGGCGCTGGGTATCGCCTTGCTGGTGGCGATTCCACTGGGCGTGCTGGCCGCGGTCAAACGCGACACCTGGGTTGATCGACTGGCCTTGAGCATTGCGGTGCTGGGTCAGGCAATGCCCAGTTTCTGGTTTGCGCTGATGTTGATCGTGGTGTTTGCGGTGACGCTCAAGTGGCTGCCAGTGTCCGGTAACTCGACCATGCTGCACTTCGTCATGCCGGCCATTGCCTTGGGCTACTACGCGACTCCGGCAATCATGCGCCTGACGCGCGCAGGCATGCTTGATGTGCTCAGCTCCGATTACATCCGCACCGCCCGCGCCAAGGGCCTGCGCCCTGCCCGCGTGCTGTTCAAGCATGCCCTGCGCAATGCCTTGATTCCGGTCGTCGCACTGGCGGCGGTGGAGTTTGGCTTCATGCTCGGCGGTTCGGTCGTGATCGAAACCGTGTTCTCCCTGCAAGGCATCGGACAGCTTGCCTGGGACGCCATCGCCCGTGATGACTTTCCGGTGGTACAGGCCGTGGTCCTGCTGATTGCGGTGATCTACATCATCCTCACCTTGCTGGCCGACGTGCTCAACGCACTGCTCGACCCGCGCATTCGCGTGCGCTAGGAGGTTTACATGAGCACTCCCACGACCCTCGCGATCAATGACTACCTGCCACCACCGAGCAGCCTGAGCCGAGTACTTGGCAAGAGCTTTCGTCATCGGGGTTTCGCCATCGGCGCGGTGCTGTTGCTGATCATCTTCGCGGGTGCATTGTTCGCGCCGTGGCTGGCACCTTACGACCCTTATGCGCAAGACGTGATGCTACGCATGAAACCGCCGGCATGGATGGCCAACGGCACCTGGGAATACCCCCTGGGAACCGACAAGCTGGGCCGTGACTACCTGTCGCGACTGCTCTACGGCGCACGTATCTCGCTGTTCATCGGCATTGCGGCGGCGCTGATTTCCGGCTTTATCGGCACCGTCATGGGGCTGTTGGCCGGTTACTACGGCGGCAAGGTCGATGCGTTCATCAGCTACCTGATCACCACTCGGCTGGCGATGCCGGTCGTGATGGTCGCGCTGGCCTCGGCCTCGCTGATGGGCGGCTCGTTGAAAGTGGTGATCGTGCTGCTCGGCTGCCTGTTATGGGATCGCTTCGCGGTGGTGGTCAGGGCTTCGGTGCAACAGATTCGCGATGCTGAATATGTGGCCTCGGCCCAGGCGCTTGGCTGCTCGACCCTGCGCATTCTGGTCAGCGAAATCCTGCCCAACCTGGTCGGCGCGCTGATCGTCGTCGCGACGCTGGAAATGGCCCACGCGATCCTCCTGGAGTCGGCGTTGTCATTCCTCGGCGTGGGTGTGCAGCCGCCGACACCGTCCTGGGGTTTGATGATCGCCGAAGGCAAACCCTACATGTTCTTTTCCCCGTGGGTCATCGCCATTCCCGGTGTCGCCCTGATGATTCTGGTGCTGGGCATCAACCTGGTCGGCGATGGCCTGCGCGATCTGATTTTGCCCGACGGCCGTAACTGAAAGAGGGTACCGAACATGGCACTACTCCATGTAGAAAACCTGCGCGTGGATATCCCCATGGGCAACAGCCCGACACCGGATGACATGCTGCATGCAGTGCGCGGTCTGAACTTTGAAGTCGAGCGCGGTGAAATGTTGTGCATCGTCGGTGAGTCCGGCTGCGGCAAATCCTTGACCTCGCTGGCGCTGATGGACCTGTTGCCACGCAAGGCCAAACGCACTGCGTCCCGGCTGACCCTGGACGGAATCGACATGCTGGGCCAGAGCGAGCGGCGCATGTGCGACCTGCGCGGCAACCGCCTGGCGATGATCTTCCAGGAACCGATGACCTCGTTGAACCCGGCCTACAGCATTGGCGATCAGCTCAGCGAAGTGCTGATTCAGCATCGTAAGGTGTCACGCAAGGATGCCCTGGCTCGCGCCGCGCAGATGCTGGAGAAAGTCGGTATCAGCAATGCCACCGAGCGCTTGCGTCAGTATCCGCATCAGCTTTCGGGCGGTTTGCGCCAGCGGGTGATCATTGCCATGGCGTTGATGTGCGAACCGGACCTGATCATCGCCGATGAGCCCACCACTGCATTGGACGTGACCATCCAGGCGCAGATCCTGCGCTTGATCCGCGACATCCAGAAAGAACTCGGCCTGGCGGTGATCTTCATCACCCACGACCTCGGGCTGGTGGCACGGATCGCCGATCGGGTCGCCGTGATGTATGCCGGGGAAATCGTCGAGACGGCCCCTGCCCTGCAACTGTTCGAGAACCCGCAGCATCCGTACACCCGCGGTCTGCTGGCCAGTATTCCTATCCCTGGCCGGACCAAACCGGGGGAGGCGCTGGGTTCGATTCCAGGCCTGGTGCCAAGCCTGGTTGGTGAACAGCAAGGTTGTGCGTTCCGCAATCGTTGCGCTCAGGCGATACCCGCCTGTGCGCAAGACATCCCCGAAGTCGAGCAGAACGGACACATGGCGCGCTGCCTGTTCGCCGCTCCGGACCCAGCACCGATTCGCCATCAGAAGAGTGCATGGTCATGAAAAAAGACATCGCTTTGGAGCTGTGTGACATCCGTCGCGAGTTTCGGATCAACAAGGGCTTTTTCAAACCCGCCGCCACCCTGAAAGCCGTGGATGGCGTTTCCCTGCGCCTGATGCGTGGCGAGACCCTCGGCCTGGTAGGTGAGTCCGGTTGCGGAAAAAGTACCCTGGCAAAACTCCTGCTCGGCCTGTTGCCGCCTACCAGCGGCGATGTGCTGGTCAATGGCAAACATCTGGCGGCGACTGATCGCAAGGAAATGTCCCGGCACATTCAGCCGATATTCCAGGACCCGTACTCCTCGCTGAACCCGCGCAAGACCCTGCGCGAAATCATTACCCTACCGCTGATCGTGCATGACATCGGCAGCCCTGCCGAGCGACGCAAGAAGACCGAAGAAATGCTCGATGTGGTCGGCCTGCCCAAGCGGGTGATCGACAGCTACCCGAGTCAGCTGTCCGGTGGACAGCGCCAGCGGGTCGCGATCGCACGGGCGCTGATCATGCGCCCCGATGTATTGATTTGCGACGAGCCCACATCAGCACTGGATGTATCGGTGCAGGCGCAGATTCTCAATCTGCTGCAAGACCTCAAGCGCGAATTCGGCCTGACCTACCTGCTGATCAGCCACAACCTCGCGGTCATCGAACACCTCGCCGACCGAGTCGCGGTGATGTACCTGGGGCGCATCGTCGAAGAGCGCACTCGCGAATCGTTGTTCGCCAAACCCGGCCACCCTTATACCCGCGCCTTGCTGGATTCGGTGCTCACGCCCGATCCGCGCCTGGGCATTCCCGAAATCGGCCTGCACGGCACTTTCCCCAATCCGATGTCACCGCCGTCCGGTTGCGCCTTCCATCCACGCTGCCCGAGCTGCTTCGCACCGTGCAAAACGGCCTACCCGGCCAATGATTCGATTATCGGGGGCAACGTGCGTTGCCACCTTCACGACAATCCTGCCCAAACACTGGAGCTTGTCCACTCATGAGTCGTTCACTGGCCATCAGCAACACCACAGAGCAATTTAACAACGGCGCATTTTTCAATCTGCTCGAACGCAGCGTCGCCTTGCCCACCGAAAGCCAGGCAGCGGACAGCCAGCCCGAGTTGTATCGCTACCTCAATGACTTCATCACCCCCCACGTCGAGGCGATGGGCTTCAGCGTCAAAATCTATGACAACCCGGTGGCAGAGCGCGGCCCTTTCATGATCGCCACACGCATTGAGCACCCAGCGCTGCCGACCGTGCTCAGCTACGGCCACGGTGATGTGGTGCGCGGCTATGAGGCGCAATGGCGTGAAGGCCTGTCGCCGTGGCAAGTCACGGTCGAAGGCGATCGCTGGTACGGCCGCGGCACGGCGGATAACAAAGGCCAGCACCTGATCAACCTGACCGCGCTCGAACAAACGCTCAAGGCTCGCGACGGCAAGCTGGGGTTCAACGTCAAGCTGCTGCTGGAAATGGGCGAAGAAGAAGGCTCGCCGGGCTTGAATGCGTTCTGTGCTGCGCACAGCAAAGAGCTCGCGGCGGATATTTTCATCGCCTCGGACGGCCCGCGCCTGGCGGCATCACGACCGACGATTTTTCTGGGCTCACGTGGGGTGTTCAACTTCGAGTTGGTGGTCAATTTGCGCGAGGGCGCCCATCACTCTGGCAACTGGGGCGGGTTGCTGGCTAACCCTGGCATCATCCTGGCCAATGCCATCGCGAGCATGGTCGATGAACACGGTCGGGTGAAAGTGGCAGGCCTGCAGCCCGAGACACTGCCGGAGCCGGTTCGCCAGGCACTGGCTGATATCGACGTGGGTGGCGGGCCGGGCGATCCGGAAATCGACGCCAACTGGGGTAACCCGCAGCTCTCGCTGAGCGAAAAGGTGTTCGGCTGGAACACCCTCGACGTCATCGCCTTCAAGACCGGCAACCCGGACGCCCCCGTGCATGCGATCCCGGGTAAAGCCAATGCCCACTGCCATATCCGCTTCGTGGTGAACAGCGACTACACGACCTTTATCCCGGCTGTTCGTGCCCACCTGGATGCTCACGGCTTCAGCAATGTCGAGGCCAGGCAAAGCCGCATCGATGTGATGCATGCCACTCGGCTGGATCCGCAAAGCCCGTGGGTCAGTTGGGCACTCAGCTCCTTGGCCCAGACCACCGGCAAAAAACCTGCGCTGCTGCCAAACCTCGGTGGCTCGCTGCCCAACGATGTGTTCGCGGACGTGCTCGGCCTGCCAACCCTGTGGGTGCCGCACTCGTACCCGGCCTGCTCACAACATGCGCCGAACGAGCACTTGCTGGCACCGGTGGTCAAGGAAAGCCTGCAAATCATGGCAGGGCTATTCTGGGACCTGGGCAACGACGCGGCACGCCTGACCCAGGAACATCAGTTACGGGAGCAAGCGCAATGAATACCGGTCCACAACAGGCGCTGGACTGGCTTGCCGACCAGCGCCCAGCCATGGAAGCGCTGCTACAGCACATCGTCGACACCGACTCCAACAGCTATGACAAGGCCGGCGTCGACGCTGTGGGCGCGCTGCTCGCGGCTGAACTGGAAGCCGACGGCATCCTGCTCCAGCGCATGCCGGTCGATGGTTTTGGCGACGTGATGCTCGCCGAAGTGCCGGGCGCCTCAGGAAAGCCGGTGCTGTTGCTCGGCCATCGCGACACGGTGTTTCCCAAAGGCACCACCACGACTCGCGGCTACAGCCGCGACGCCGACCTCGCCTATGGCCCCGGCGTCGCCGACATGAAAGGCGGCCTGGTGCTCAATTGCTTCGCCCTCAAGGCTCTCAAACGCGCCGGTCAGTTGCCCTATCCGGTACAGGTTCTGTACACCGGTGACGAAGAAATCGGTTCCGGCAGTGCCAGAACTCATATCGAAAAAGCCGCCCGTGGCGCGCGTGCCGTGCTCAATACCGAACCCGGTCGGGCCAGCGGCAACGTGGTCAGCGCACGCAAAGGCGGCGCCACGCTGATCATCGAAGTCAGCGGCCGCGCGGCGCATGCCGGGGTCAATCATGCCGACGGCGCCAGCGCCATCGAGGCCCTGGCACGCAAGATCGTCAAGCTCCATGCCTTGACCGACTACCCGGCAGGCATCACCACTAACGTTGGCCTGATATCCGGTGGCACGTCCAGCAACACCGTCGCGCCCAGCGCCTGCGCGCGGCTGGACGTGCGCTTCATCGAGCTCAAGCACTGGGACCAGATCCTTAGCGCAATCCTGGCCATCGTTGCAGAAGAAGAACTGATCGGCACCAGCGCCATCCTCAAGGAAGCGACGACCTTTCTACCGATGGAAGCCCATCACAGCGAACGGCTGCTGCGCATCTACCAACAACAAGCGCTGGCGCTGGGCTTCAGCGTCGAAGGCGAGTTCACCGGCGGTTGCGCCGACTCCGGATTCACCGCCAGCCTGGGCATTCCCACCCTGTGCGGCCTCGGGCCGGTGGGTGGCAAGGTCCACACCGATCGTGAATATCTGGAACTGGACACGCTGGTGCCCCGTGCTCAGGCCTTGGTGGCAACCATTCTGGCTGTCGGCGAGGGCAGTTGAGGTAATGAGTATCTACGAATCGCCGGGGATAGGGTGTTCACGCACTCACGCCCCGGCGTTGAAGGTAAACGGGTCAACCAAACCGTCACTTTCATACTACAAGACAAGCCTGCGGTAATCCGCCAGCACACTGCCCAGATAGGCATTGAAACGCCCGGCGGCGGCGCCATCGATCACGCGATGATCCCAACTCAGGCTCAATGGCAGAATCTTCCGCGTGACCACTTGCCCATCTTCCATCGCCAGTCTTTCCCTGCTTTTACCCACCCCCAATATGGCGACCTCGGGCGCATTGATGATCGGCGTGAAATAGGTCCCGCCAATCCCGCCCAACGATGAGATGGAAAAGCAGCCGCCACTCATGTCGCTAACGCTCAACTTACCTGTACGAGCCTTCTCGGCAAGCGCTGACATTTCCTGCGCAATCGCCAGCACGCCTTTCTGGTCGACATCCTTGATCACGGGGACGACCAACCCTTGCGGCGTATCGGCGGCAAACCCGATATGGAAGTAACGCTTAAACACCAGTTGGTCGCCATTGAGGCTGGCATTGAACTCCGGAAACTTTTTCAGCGCCGCCGCACAGGCTTTCATCAACAAGGCCAGCAACGTGATCTTTATTCCTCCTTGCGCTTTTTCCTGGTTCATCTGCACACGAAACTGTTCCAGCAATGTGATATCCGCATCGTCATGATTGGTAACGTGAGGAATCATCACCCAGTTCCGGTGCAAGTTAGCGCCGCTGATTTTCTTGATCCGGGACAGCGTCTTGCTTTCCACCGGCCCATATTTGGCGAAATCAACCGCCGGCCAAGGTAATAAACCACCCAACGGCGGAGAGTTGGCCGCCGGCGCCTGGGCGGTCAGAGCCCCTTTTACATGGGCCAGGACATCATCCTTAGTGATGCGATGACGTGCTCCCGTGCCCTGAATGGCCTTGAGTGAAACACCCAGTTCCCGAGAGAACTTGCGCACCGAGGGCGATGCCAGCGGCAAGTCCGTTAGTGAACCATTGGTTTCAGCTGGCGACGGTCTCGCAACGACCCGCTCGGGTTCGGCGCAGGTTGCAACGGCTTCGGCTACAGGTGCGACATCCGGTTGTGGAAGCACTGACAATGGCCGATCAATCTCGATAAAGGCGATCGACGATCCTTCGCTGACCTTGTCATCCAGCTTGACCGCCAATGATTGCAACACACCCGTTTGCGGCGAAGGAATCTCCATGGACGCCTTGTCGGTCTCGACGATGATCAGGGCCTGTCCTTCGAGCACCGTATCGCCCGCGCTGACCAGGATTTCAATGACCCCGACATCCTTGGCATCGCCGATGTCGGGCACTCGAACTTCATGCACATTCTTCATGACCACTTCCTGAAAATTCGATTCTGTCTGAAGCCGGTTTCAAGCGTCCCAAGGGACTACTGCGTCAACGTCAATGGCGTAACGCGCAATCGCCTCGGCACAGACACTGGCGTCCAGGCGCCCCTCATGCACCAGTGAGGTCAGCGCACTCAAGACAATCTGGTGGCGGTCCACTTCGAAGAACCTGCGCAGCTGGTTGCGGGTATCGCTGCGGCCAAACCCGTCGGTGCCGAGCACGGTGTAACGGGCGTCGAGGTAACTGGCGATCAACTGGGGCAAGGCACGCACGTAATCGGTACAGGCAATGATCGGCGCCGAGTCGTCGAGGCATTCTTGCACATGACTGCATTTCGCAGGTTCTCCGGGGTGCAGGCGATTCCAGCGCTCCACTTCCCGTGCATCACGAGCCAGTTCGGTGAAGCTGGTGACGCTCCAGACTTCGCTGCCGATGTTCCAATCGCGGGCCAACAACTCGGCCGCCGCGATCACCTCGAGCAGGATCGCGCCGGAGCCCAACAGCCGGATGCTGCCGAGTGCCTCCTTGCCTTCATGCCGGGCGAACCGGTACATGCCCTTGATGATCGCCTGCTCGACACCTTCGGCAAGACTCGGCTGCGGGTAGTTCTCGTTCATCAACGTGACGTAGTAAAACTCGTCGACCTGGCGCTCCAGCATCTGGCGCATGCCGTGATCCAGAATCACCGCAAACTCACTGGCGAACGCCGGGTCGTAAGCACGGCAATTAGGCACCATCGACGCCATCAAATGGCTGTTGCCGTCCTGGTGTTGCAAACCTTCGCCGCCCAGCGTGGTACGCCCCGCCGTGGCGCCGAGCAGGAACCCGCGAGCACGCTGATCGGCCGCGGCCCAGATCAGGTCGCCGATGCGCTGGAAGCCGAACATCGAGTAGTAGATGTAGAACGGCAACATCGGCAGGCCATGCACCGAGTAGCTGGTCGCGGCAGCCACCCAGGAACTGATGGCGCCGGCCTCGCTGATGCCCTCTTCGAGAATCTGCCCGTCCAGGGCTTCTCGATAACTCAGGATCGAACCAATGTCCTCCGGCTCATAACGCTGCCCCACGCTGGAGTAGATGCCGATCTGCTTGAACAGGCTGGCCATGCCGAAGGTGCGCGCTTCATCCGCCACGATCGGTACGATTCGCGGCCCCAGCTGCTTGTCCCGCAGCAAACCGCTGAGCATGCGCACGAAGGCCATGGTGGTGGACATTTCCTTGCCTTCGGCGGTGAGGGCAAACCCGGCGTAGCTGTTGAGGTCAGGCACAGCCAACGACGCCGAAGTGGTGGGCCGCGACGGCATGTACCCGCCCAATGCCCGGCGACGTGCATGCAGGTAACGCATTTCGGCACTGTCGTCGCTGGGTTTGAAGAAGCTCAGCGAGGCGGCCTGCTCATCGGTCAACGGCAAATTGAAGCGGTTACGGAAAGCAATCAAGGCGTCCTTGTCGAGTTTCTTCTGCTGGTGCACGGTCATCTTGCCCTGCCCGGCGTCGCCCATGCCGAAGCCCTTCTTGGTCTGGGCCAGGATCACCGTAGGTTTCTTGCCCTCGAGCACTGCGCTTTGATACGCGGCAAAGATTTTCACCAGGTCATGACCACCCCGTTTGAGGCGATCGATCTGTTCATCGGTCAAGCCTTGGGCCAAATGCGCCAGGGCTTCGTCCTGGCCGAAGAAATGCTCGCGGTTGAAGCGCCCATCCTTGGCCGCGAACGTCTGGAACTGGCCGTCGACCGTGGCCGACAATGCACGGACCAGCGCGCCGTCTTTATCCCGGGCGAACAATCCGTCCCAGTCGGAGCCCCAGACCAGCTTGATGACGTTCCAGCCGGCCCCGCCGAACAGCGCCTCCAGCTCATCGATGATGCGACCGTTGCCACGCACCGGACCGTCCAGGCGCTGGAGGTTGCAGTTGACCACCCAGACCAGATTATCCAACCCTTCACGCGCCGCCAGGGTCAGTGCCGACATGCTTTCCGGCTCATCCATTTCACCGTCGCCGAATACCCCCCAAACCGTGCGCCCGGTGGTGTCCTGCAAACCACGGTGGTGCAGGTAACGCATGAACCGCGCCTGGTAGATCGAGCTGATCGGACCGATGCCCATCGAGCCGGTCGGGAACTGCCAGAAGTCCGGCATCAACCACGGGTGCGGGTAGCTCGACAGACCCCGGGCGCCATTGGCACGTGCGCTGATCTCTTGCCGATAATGTTGCAGGTCCTGTTCCTCGAGGCGCCCTTCCAGAAAGGCCCGTGCATAGACGCCCGGCGCCGAGTGCGGTTGATAGAACACCAGGTCGGCGCCACGGGTGTCGGTGCGCGCCTTGAAGAAGTGGTTGAAGCCCACCTCGAACAAATCCGCAGCGCTGGCATAACTGGCGATGTGGCCACCCAGTTCCCCATAGGCCTGGTTGGCCCTGGCGACCATGACCAGCGCGTTCCAGCGCATGATCGAAGCCAGTCGCTCTTCCAGCGCCAGGTCGCCCGGAAACAGCGGCTGCTGCTCGACGCTGATCGTATTGATATAAGGCGTGCCATGGCTGGGCCGCCAACCGATCCTGGAGGTGCTGGCCACGGTCACCAGCATGTCGAGGATCTGTTTTGCCCGGGCCGTGCCGTCGTGGGCGATGACGGACAGCAACGCCTCCTGCCACTCGGCCATTTCCTGTGCATCTTCAGCTATCTGGCCCGGCAATTGGGTCTGGATATCGGACCGACTCATGAGCAACTCCTGCAGGTGTCGGGTAACACTTCAAGGTGGTGCGAACGGTTCACTCGGGCGAGGCTTTTCACCTGTTCTACCGCGGCAATGACCGAACGTTCGGCCGCCCCGTCCGAAGCAATCGGGTAGATGCAGGGCGGACTGATGGAAAGGTCGTGCAATAAACGCTCATCCAGTTCACCGAGCACGACAAAACAATAGTCCCCCTTGGCCACTCGCACTTCAGCGAGCGGGCCAAGTACCGGGGCCGCAGCATCGACATGAATCAGTGCCACATTGTCAAAACAGCTGAAACCCTGATGGATCAAATCAATATGGTCGCTATCAAGCCCGCACGCGATGACCACGATACGTGTGCAGTTTGAAGGCTCGCGCATCCACTTCGGGGCGTTGGTACGACAGTCGGCAGCTTGGCGCATAGGCGTCGCCTTTGTTGTCTGGAGCGGTTGATTCAACAGGCGAATCGGCGCGGACACCGGCTAAATGACGCCGTGCGCCTGCAGCACACTTTTCGCCAGACTGCGGGTCGCCGAAAGCACTTGCTCTACCTGTTGATCCATCGCAGCAGTGGAAGTGGCTATCGCTCCCAGTTCGACGACGCGCAACGGGTGACCGTGCACGGACCCCAGCCAGGTCAAGCCGGGAACCGTGCCGACTTCGACATCCAGTAAGAAACTGCCGTGGGAGACAGCACGCAACAGTTGGCTGGCATAACACGCGTCCGCCCCAGCCGATTGCTCAGGGCCAGACCCGCCGCGCAACCAGTCGACCATCAACGCCTCGGATTGCTGGACGGCCAGATAAGCCACCTGGTCCCAGTCATCTATCGCTACGTGCAGCTTGTCGATCATGTATTTGGGCAACGCAGCGCTGGTAACGATGACCACTCCGGCTTCGGCCGAAGGTTCCTTGATCCAGACTGCGGATTGCGATATCGCATGCATGGCGGTACTCCGGCGGCTTGGTAGGAGCCGCTTGCTCCGGGCGGCGATGGGGCCGTGACATTCAACATCGATGGCCGACTACCCCACCGCTTCATGAGCAAGCTCGCTGCTACAGGTTATTGGCGCTGATCAGCCATTGCGGAACAGGAAACTGTAGGCGTTCAGCGCAGGTGCCCCGCCCAGGTGTGCGTAAAGTACTTTCGAGCCTTCGGGGAACTCGCCACGGCGGACCATTTCGATCATCCCGTGCATGGATTTGCCTTCATACACGGGGTCGGTCAACACACCTTCAAGGCTGCCGCACAGACGAATGGCTTCCAGCGTACCTTCGTTGGGCAAACCATATTCCGGGTAAGCGAAGCGTGTATCGAGCACCACGTCGTCTTCGGTGATCTCACGACCCAGTTCCACCAGCTCGGCGGTGTGCCGGGCGATGCGCAGGATCTGCGCCTTGGTTTGCTCTGGCTTGGCCGAGGCATCAATGCCGATAACGTTCTTCGAACGGCCGTCCGCGGCGAAACCGACGACCATGCCGGCCTGGGTACTGCCGGTCACGGAGCAGACCACGATGTAGTCGAACTTGAACCCCAGTTGTTTTTCCTGCTCCCGTACTTCCTCGGCAAAGCCGACGAACCCGAGGCCGCCGTAGGGATGTTCGGAACAACCCGCCGGTATTGGGAACGGCTTGCCACCGCGCTCCAGCACATCGTTCATGGCCTTCTCCCAACTGGGTCGGATGCCGATGTCGAACCCGGCGGCGTCCAGTCGTACGTCCGCGCCCATGATGCGAGACATCTCGATATTGCCTACGCGGTCATACACCGCATCGGAGTAGTTCACCCAGTTTTCCTGGACCAGCACACACTTCATGCCCAGGTGTGCGGCGACGGCGGCGACCTGGCGGGTCTGGTTCGACTGGATCCCACCGATGGACACCAGGGTGTCGCAGCCCTGTTCAAGAGCCTCGGGAACCAGGTATTCGAGCTTGCGCGTCTTGTTGCCGCCGAAGGCCAGGCCACTGTTGCAGTCTTCACGTTTGGCATACAACTCGACCTTGCCACCCAGGTGCTCGCTGAGACGTTTCAAGGGCGTGATAGGAGAAGGACCGAAGGTCAGCGGATAACGTTTGAAACGATTCAGGTTCATGACTCTGCTCCTTGTTTATGGATATCCAAGCGCCAGACCGAAAGGCAAAAAAAAGCTGCGTTCCAGGTTCTTTCAGAGGGGCTTCGATGAGTTCAATATTAAGAACAAAGTCAAAAATATGTGTTGCAAGTTTCAGTCAATTAAAGAAACATAAATCATCGATTAATAATTTGAACATATTTTTATTGTGCAGAAATCAACATGAACGCAATAAACAGCCACAGGAAATCCGGCACTCCAGGCGCAGAGCCGCACCCGCTGGACCGGACCGACCGCGCCATTCTCAAGACCCTGCAGCGAGACGCCTCTATCTCCAATGTGGCGCTCGCCGAGAAGGTGAAACTGAGCGCGCCGGCCTGCCTGCGACGCGTCGAACGCCTCAAGCAGGCAGGCCTGATCAAGGACATTGTCGCGTTGCTGGACAATCAGGCGCTCGATGCAGGAATGGTGGTGTTGATCGGCGTGGTGCTGGACCGCTCGACGCCGGAATCCTTCGCAGCCTTCGAAGCCGCGGCGCAAAAGGTGTCCGGCTGCATGGAATGCCATGTGGTGACAGGGGAATTCGACTACTTCATGTTGATACGAACCAAGGACAGCAACAGCTTCAACCGGCTCCACGCGGAGCAATTGCTTTACCTGCCCGGGGTTCGCCAGATTCGCTCGTTCATGGGGTTGCGCCAGGTCTTGTCGACCACCCAAATCCCCCTTTGAGGCCTGACAGAAAGAGTCGGCCCTGTCCTCTCAAACACCAGAAGCAGGTTTCACTGCTATAACCATGATCTCGACCAGCACCTCAGGCCGCGCCAGACGTGCCTGAACAGTGGCCCGTGCCGGAGCGCTGTCGGTTGGCAGCCAGGCGTCCCACACCGAATTCATCGGAGCGAAATCACGGTCAATGTCTTTGAGCCAGATCTGTGCGCTCAAAAGCTGCCCCTTGTCACTGCCCGCCAACGCCAACAAGGCTTCGATCTTGGCCAGCACCTGCTGCGTCTGCTCTTCAATGCCAGACTGTAGGTCAGTGGGCACCTGGCCGGAGAGGTAAAGCAGATCGCCGTGACTGACCACGCCGGACATCCGCGCGCTGCTCTGAAAACGTTGAATCGTTGCCATCGGGTTTAATCCATGAAATGAGAAAGTTAAGGGACTGTGCTGCCGCTCAACCGGATTACGCCACCACCCTGTCCGGCAGGTCCCAACCCACAGGCCGCTGTTGGTGCCAATCACTGACTTGCTGATAGGCGTGGGCGATCCGCAGGACCAATGGTTCGGCGAAAGCGCGACCGACGATCTGCATCGAGACCGGCATGTGTTGCTCGTCGAAGCCCACCGGCAGCGCCACTGAACAGAGATTGAGCAGGTTGGCGAAACGGCCGAGCAGGGCCAACGGTGTCCCGTACTCATCGACCTGACTCAACGGCACACTGCCAATGGCGTTGGTCGGAAACGCACAGGCATCGACATTGGACATGGCCTCGTCCATGGCTCGGCGAGCAACACGTCGCTGGTTGTGCAAATTGATATAGGCCGCCGCGTCGACGGCGCGTCCGCTCAGCACCCGACGCTGCACGTGAGGATCGAAGCGCAGATCATCGCGCTCGAACAAACTGCCAAGGCTGGCGTAGCCTTCGGCGCTCATAAGGCCACCGGCGACGCGCATGCATTGCTCCAGCGAAGTCGGTAGCGGCTGTTCGACCAGGTGCATGCCCAGTGCGGCCAATTGCTCCAGCCCCCGGTCATAGGCGGCCAATACGCCAGGCGCGATGTGTACGCGTTCGGCCTGTGGCAGCACCCAGATGCGCAGACCGGCCACCGGAAGACTCAAGCCTGCCGCGGCGCTGAAGACTGGCGATCTGGCCGAGACCGGGTCCAGCGGGTCCGGCCCCAGCAGCGCATCAAGCATCCACGCAGCGTCTTCGACGGTGTGCGTAATCGGCCCCACCGAATCCAGCGATGGGCACAATTCGATCAAACCGTGGCGGCTGACCAACCCACGCGTGGTTTTCAACCCAACCAGACCACACATGCCCGCAGGAATCCGCACCGAGCCACCGGTGTCGGTGCCCAATGCCGCGCTTGCCAACCCTCCAGCCACGGCCACCGCTGAACCACTGCTGGAACCACCTGGAGCACGATGCACTTCGCGGTCCCATGGGTTCCACGGCGTGCCCATCACTGCATTCGTGCCCCACCCGCCGAAAGCGAATTCGACGGTGTGGGTCTTGCCCATAATGATCGCACCGGCGCGCTCCAGGCGCTGGACCGCCGTGGCGGTAAGCCGCGAGATACGCGGCGTCTGCGCCAGCGAACCACCGGTTATGGCCTTGCCGTCGATTTCGAACAGATCCTTGATCGCGATCGGAATGCCATGCAACGGACCCAGGTTGACACCTGCGGCTCGCTGCCGATCGGCAGCGATGGCGGCACCGAGCGCGCGTTGAGGGTAGGCCTCGACATAAGCATTGAGTTGCCCGTTGAAGCACTCGATCCGCTCCAGTTGCGCGCAGACCAGGGACTCGCTCGTGAGTGTTCCGGACTCCAGTGCTTGCCCCAATTGGCCAATGCTGTGGGAAGCGGTTCGATCCATGATGCTCATGTGTTCAACCTCGAATGGTTTTGCGTCCGCGAGAAAATCGTACTTCCAGCGCTCGCGACAACAGAGAAAGAGGGAAAGCGATGACGAAATAGAACAGCCCCACCAGCAGGAAAATATGCATCGGCAAAAAGGACTCGGAGGCGATGGCCCTGGCCGCCAGCATCAACTCATCGGTGGCGATCAGGGCGCACAGGGAGCTGTCCTTCAGAATCGACACGTAGGCATTGAGCAACGGCGGCAACATGCCGCGAATGGCTTGCGGAAAGATCACTGCGGTGAAGGCTTGCAATGGCGTCAGGCCGGTGGCGATGGCCGCCTCACGTTGGCCTCGGTGCAAGGAGTCCAGTCCACCCCGCAGGATTTCCGCGACGTAGGCGCTGCCCTGTAGCCCCAAACCGATGGCTCCGGCCCAGTAACCGGACAACGTCAGCCCGAAGCTGGGCAAGGTGAAGTACAGCGCCAGCAGCAACGCCAGAAGCGGCACCGCACGCATCCCCTGGATGAAAAACACGGCCAGGCGCTTGAGCAATGCGCTGGGACTCTTCATCGCCCAGGCCAGTAACGCGCCCAACAGCGCCGCCAGGGCGAAGCCTGTCAGGGACAACTCGGCGCTGACCCGTGCGCCGAGCAGCAGGCGAGCGACCCAGTCGCTCCAGTACTCCGGGTATTGCTGGAAAAAACCGATCATCGCGCCGCCCCCAGATGACGTTCAAGTCGGATGAATCCCGCGCCGATTGGCAGGATCATCGCTGCATAGATGCACATCACCGCCAGATAAATCAGCGAGGTCTGGAACGTGGAGGTCACCAGATTGCGGGCAAGGAACATGATTTCCGGCACGGCAATGGCCGAGGCGATGGACGTATCCTTGATCAGTTGCGTGACATAGTTGGCATAAGCCGGCAACGCAACACGCAGGGCCTGGGGCAAGAGGATGTAGCGCAGAATCTGCATACGGTTCAGGCCGATGGCCTGCCCGGCTTCATGCTGGCCGACATGCAGCGATTGCAAGCCGGCGCGGAAAGTGTCGGCCAGCACTGCGCTGCCTACCAGGCTCAAACCGACGATGGCCGCCAGCCACGCGGGCAAATTGATGCCCAGGTAGGACAGCCCAAAGTAGATCAGAAACAGGTGTGCCAGCGCGGGCACATTGCGCATCCACTCGATGAAACAGGCAATGGCGCCATGTACCAGTCGCGATCGGCTGAACGTCAGTAAAACCGCCAGCACCAGGCCTCCGACGCTGGCCAGCGCCAAGGTGCAGAGGGCAATTTCCAGCGCACTCACTGCGCCTTTCAACAGCAAGGGCAACAGCCCGAGAAAAGCCTCCAGATTCGCCATCAAGCGCTCTCCACAGCCATGCGCCCAAGAAAGCTGCGGGTACGTTCGTGACGAGGGCTGTCGATGACTTGCGCCGACGGCCCCTGTTCGACAATGCGCCCGCCGTCCATGAAGATCACCCGATCCGCCACATCGCGGGCAAACCGCACCTCGTGGGTGACCATGATCATGCTGCGGCCCTCTTCCGCCAGCTCGCGAATCACTGCCAACACTTCACCCACCAACTCGGGATCCAGCGCCGAGGTTGGTTCGTCGAACAGAATCACTTTCGGTTGCTGAGCCAAAGCCCGGGCGATGGCGACCCGCTGTTGCTGACCACCCGACAATTGCTCGGGATAAGACTCGGCCTTGTGCCGCAGATGGACTTTTTCCAACATCGCGTCGGCCAACTCATACGCCTGCTTGCGCGGCATGCCTTGGGCCTTGATAGGACCGAGCGCGACGTTATCGCGCACGCTCAAGTGCGGCCAGAGGTAGAACAACTGGAACACCATGGCGATCTCACGGCGCTGCGGGGCCATCTCCCGGTCACTCATCAGACGCAAACGCCTGCCGTCCTTGACCTGCCCGATCAACTCGTCCCCCAGCCAGATCTCGCCACTGGTAGGTTTTTCCAGGTAATTGATGCAGCGCAGGCAGGTGGACTTTCCAGATCCGCTCGGGCCGATCAGCGACAAGGTTTCACCGGGCTTCAACTCCAGGCTGATGCCCTTGAGCACTTCCAGATCGCCGTAGTTCTTGTGTAATTCGTGCACGCGTAGCAACGCGGTGTCAGACGGGTTCGACATTTCGGCTAACCTCTTTTTGTTGTAGGCGTGGCGATGAATCGGTGCATCCGCCGGAGTCCTCCCCATCGCCTCACACACTTATTTGCAGCCAGGTAACGTCCAGCCTGCAGGGCGATCGACGCCGAGCCGCAGGTCCTTGCCTTCGGGCATGAACCAGACATCCTGGGTCAGGCCGTAGCGAGCGCCGATCTTGCGCATCTCACAGTTTTTCCAGAGCGTCTGGATCTGTGCGTTGACCGCCGTCACCAGTTCCGGGCTGGCCTTGTTGAAGCCGAACACCACCTGACCCAAGCCCGTCAGCAGCGGGAAATTCGGATCGTTGTCGATGAAGGCGTTGAAATGCAGGTGCCATTGCTCATTGCGGGAAATGGCGTATTGCATGACCGGTGGATCGCCGATCACCGCATCGATACGTCCGGCGAGCAGATCGCGAACGGCCGCATCGGACGTGTCGTACAGGGCGACTTGCAGGCCCTCGATCTTGCGCATCTCAGGGATGAACGAAAAGCCGGTGATGGTGCCGACTTTCTTGCCTTGCAAATCCTTGAGGCTGTTCCAATTGGTCTTGTCTGTCTGGGTGATGCCGTTCTTGAAGTAGTGGATAGGATCGCTCAAGGCCATGATTTTCGAGCGTTGCTCGGTCCAGCCCATGGTGCCTGCCATGACATCCACCCGCTTGGACTGCACCGACGCAATCGTCCCTGACCACTCCATCAATGCCGGCTTGACCTTGAGCCCCAGCTTTTCGGAAATTTGTTGAAGGATTTCACCGTCATAGCCGACCATCCGACTATCTTGATACCCTGTTCCTGGCATATCACCACTGAAGGCGATGGTCAGGCTTCCCGGCTCTACTGTCTCCAATGCGAACACCGGTGCCGCAGCCAGAACGCACACCAGAAAACCGGCACAAATACCGGAAAAACGCTGAACCTTGGACGTCTTCATCGGATGCTCCTCGATAGTTTTTATTGTGGCAGCAGAACGTTTCGCATGGCCCCATCGTAGTGGGACCGGCGCTATAACTTGTTGGATGCTTTGCACGAATGATTGAATATTTGCGACATTCTGGCGATGTAGAGAACGGGACGCCCCAGGAAAGCCTCGTGGACGGGCTCGATCATGGGCAGGCGCGTCACCCACCCATCCGCCGCGGCACCGCCGAGCTGTCTATTGGCATCATGTTATGGCCCCGCTTCCCCTTGCTCTCACTCTCAGGCCTGACCGATGCGTTGCGGCACGCCGCCGATACGGGCGATCAAAGCCGCCCCATTCGCTGCCAATGGAAAGTACTCGGCACGCCCGGGCAAAGGGTCATTTCCAGTAGCGGACTGGACGTGCCGATCGACAGCGAACTCGCTGATCCGACGCGTTTCAACTACATCGTGGTGATTGGTGGATTGCTCGATTCCATCGAGGCGGTGCCGAAAACCTATCCCGCGTTCCTCCACCAGGCCGCGGCGGCACAGGTGCCGTTGATCGGCCTGTGCACCGGCAGCTTCGTGCTCGCGCGACATGGCCTGATGGCGGGGCGAACGGCGTGTGTCCACGCCTACCATGGCGACGACTGGAAGCGGCTGTTTCCGTCGTTGCGCTTTGTCATCAACAGAGACTTTCTGATCGACCAGGACCGGATCACCTGCGCGGGCGGCGTGTCAGTGATCGAATTGGCCCTTCACCTGATCGGCATGCATTGCGGACCGGATCGTGCGGGCAAAGTCGTGCATCAGATGACGGTAGCGAAGAACACGTCCAACAGTTTCGTCGACCGACGCAAGGCGCTCGGCTACGCCAGCTCCTCCAACCGTCGGCTGCACGAAGCCGTGATGTTGATGGAAAAACACATGGCCCAACCCCTGGATATCGAGGCCATTGCGCATCTGGTCGGCACCAGCAAGCGGCAATTGGAACGCCTGTTCGTCGCTGAAACCAACAACAGCCCGGCCCAGTTCTACCGCCAGGTCCGACTCAGGTTCGGCAGGTGGCTGCTCGTGAGTTCCGATCGCCAGATCGGCGAGATCGCCTTTGAATGTGGCTTCGCGGATGCACCGCATTTTATTCGACACTTTCAGAGCATGTTTGGCCTGTCGCCAGGGAAGCTACGCAAAGCCTTGATGCAACAAGAGGGGAAGTAGCGCTGCACAGGGTTCCAACACTTCGCCACATCGCTAATGCGACGAAACATAGACCGACGGCGTGGCGGGCGCCGGCAACGCATAGGTCGCCTTCATCCATTCAATCTCGGCCTGAGGCGTGCGGCCAAAGAAGCGTTTGAATTCGCGACTGAATTGCGAGGCGCTTTCGTAACCCACGCTGAACGCCGCCGCCGAAGCGCTCATGACGTTGCGCAGCATCAGCAGGCGTGCCTGGTGCAGGCGCGTCGATTTCAAGTACTGCATGGGCGAAGAGTCGGTCACGCCGCGAAAGTGCCGGTGAAAGTTGGGGATGCTCATGTTGGCTTCGTGGGCCAGCGTTTCGACGTCCAGATGCTCGTGGTAACAGCTGTGGATTTTGCGTATCGCCCGGGTGATCTTGCCGAAGTGCCCCTGGCGATTGAGTGCGGCACGCAGTGAGCCGCCCTGCTCGCCGGTGAGGATGCGGTAGTAGATTTCTCGTATCAGCGACGGTCCCAGTATTTGCGCTTCGCCCGGGCGACTCATGGTCTCAAGAAAACGCAGGGTCGAGGCGCGCAGCAAATCGTCCATGGGTGAGGCATACATGCCCTTGGGCAGGGCATCACTTGGGCCCAGCACCTTATCGACTTGCAGTATCAACTCGCTGGCTAATTGAAAGTCGAGTCGCATGTAGATCGCCAGCATGGGCTCAACCTCGGTGGCGTCAGTCTCCATGGTGAAGGGCACGGGGACGGACACCACCAGGTAGTGCTGGGCGTCATACACGTAGACGTCATCCCCCAGATAACCGCGCTTGCGTCCCTGGCAGAGGATGACGATGCCCGGGTCGTACAAGACCGGCGTGCGCGTCAGTGGCCGGTTCGAACGCAGAAAGCGAATGTCGTCCAGCGCGCTGAGGTTGTAGCCCTCCACCGGCGCGAGCTGCTCCATCAACTGCACCATGGGCGAGGTGTTTGAGGCCTGAGTCATTGATGCCCCTTTTGCTGGCCGTTCAACCGTCAGTCGAACGGCTCAGCGCTTCCCATTGATCGATTTCACTGGCGGAACGACTGAGTTTGTCGCGTACCAGGTTCAGTGCATCACTGCCCAGCAGCAAGTGCGCGGGAGGCCTCGGGCTGGCGATGACCTGCAACATCGCTTGTGCAGCCTTGCGTGGGTCGCCCAGTTGCTTGCCGCTTTTCTCTTCCCGCGCTTTACGCACCGGGTCGAAACTGGCGTCGTAGTCGGCAATGCTGCGCGGCGTGCGCTGCATTGAACGACCCGCCCAGTCAGTGCGAAACGAGCCAGGCGCTACTGCGGTCACGAAGATATTGAACGGTAGCAACTCCTTGCTCAGGGTATCGGAGAGGCCTTCGAGGGCAAACTTGCTCGCGCAGTAGTAGGAGATACCTGGCATGGTGATGGTGCCGCCCATGGAGGTGATATTGAGGATATGACCGGCACGGCGTTTGCGAAAGTACGGCACGAAGGCCTTGGTCACCGCCACGGCGCCAAATACGTTGACGTCGAACTGACGACGCATCTCCTCCAGCGGCGACTCTTCGAAGATCCCCTCATGACCGTAGCCGGCATTGTTGACCAGCACATCGACCGGACCGTGAGTGGCTTCTGTCGCCGCCACGACGCTGTCGATCCGGTCGAACTCGGTGACATCCAGGATCACCCCACGGGCACGCTCCGTGGCGAGCCCTTCGAAGGCTTGCAACGCCGCCTCACTGCGCACGGTACCGATGACACGGTGGCCCGCTGCGAGTGCTTCTTGCGCCAGGGCGTTGCCCAAGCCACTGCTCACGCCCGTGATGAATAAGGTTTTTCTGCTGTGCATGGCGAGGTTCCCATCAGTAGGTACAAGGCCATGGTAGCTATCGAAAACGGGCTCACCTATGCCGGTTCGCCTTGGAACATTGCCTATTCCTATCAGCGCGTCAGATACCGGGCCCCGTTACTTGAGCTGGCAACCTGGCCAAACGATCCCAACCGCCTGCATCGATTCCGGCGCAGTTAGGCAACCACAACGTGCGCAACGGCAATTGCTCCAGCACCGGCACCACGGCCGAGGTGATTTGCGACGCCCCTGGATCAGCGCCGAGCGTCAGGTCTCGCAACGGCATACGCACGAGGTGGGCCACGCCGGCGTCTGTGAGCCATGGGCTGTCATACAGGCCCAGGCGCTGCAACGGCAGATCCCGCAAGCAAGCGAGGTCGGCATCGCGCAGGTCCAGACCATTTATTTCAAGTTGCTCCAACGGCAATCCCAACTCGGCGAGCTTGCGCAAAACCTTGCCGTCGACGCCTCGGCAAAAACTCAGATTGAGCCGCTTCAGCGGTAGCCCGGCCAGTTGTTTCAGTTCCTTCCAGGTGAGGTCGTTCAAGGACAGGTCCAAGGACTCCAACTCCAGACCGCGCAGGTCACTCAACGTATCTGCACAGACACCTTGCACATCGGAAAGTCCCAGCCGCTTCAGTGGAAACCCGTGCAGCACGTCGAGCCGCTCGATCACCTGTCGTAGGCACTTGAGGTCCAGGTCCGCAAGCGGCATGCCTTCCAGTATTTCCAGATCGTCTTCGCAGATGAACGCAGATTGGAGCGAAAGCCTTTCAAGAGGCAGCTCCCGGATCGCCTGCAACACGCTCTCGCTTGCGTAACAGTCATCCAGACTTAACGAGCGCAACCCCGTCAGGTCGCGAAGCCAGGACGGATCGTCGAGGATCGCGCCGCTGCCACTGAG
Source organism: Pseudomonas sp. FP2300 (assembly GCF_030687595.1). NCBI lineage: Bacteria > Pseudomonadati > Pseudomonadota > Gammaproteobacteria > Pseudomonadales > Pseudomonadaceae > Pseudomonas > Pseudomonas sp. FP2300. The sequence continues at coordinate 931,249 of NZ_CP117440.1, read as the reverse complement.
GGACAACTGTTCGAGGGGATGACTTGCCAGGTGCGCCATGCCACGGGACGTCAATTCACTCACCCGTTGCAACGTCAGTGATCGCAGCTTGAGGCGTGACAGTGCGCGAAGGCCGTCGTCGGTCATCTCATCGCAACGGTTCAACGACAATTCCTGCAACGGGCTGTCGCTCAGTTGACGGAGAAAACTGTCGTCGAAGTCTTCACCGTAGGTTTGCAACTTCAACCGGCGCAAGCGTGTGGGCGACGGGAGGCAGTGGGCGTTGTCGTCGCGGGAAAAGTTGCTGACTTCCAAGGTTTCGAGGGCATTGGCGGGCAAACATTGCCACATCTGCGGTCCGCAGATAAACCTCGGGCTGTTGAGCACCAATGTGCGCAAGGGCAGCCCGGCCAGGGCGTCACACCACTGCGGCTCGGCGTTGTTCAACTCCAGATGGTCTACCGGCAGGCCACGCAGTTGCGAGAGCATTGGCCCGGGGCGATTTGTATGGGCCGTGGTGTTCAGTTGAGCCATCACCACGTTTGCGGCCGGATCGCACAGGCCCGCCGCGACGCGTAAACCATCCAGTGACGCCTCCCCGGTATCGAGCAGGTCGCGATAGAGCGAAGCGCGTGCGGCGATGTCATCGGGGTTGGTGGTGAGTTGGGTGATTAGAGCGTTGCGGTTGGGGGTCTGCACGGTCTAGGAATCTGCAAAAAGAGAATATGACTGTTAGGGAAACATAAAAAAGGGTCCTGCTGAAGAGCCTGCCAAGGTTGAGTCGCGCCAAGCCGTCTTCATCTTCCGTAGCGAGGGCGCTTCTCTGGTCATGACGATGTGCCGAATGGGCGGCTGGTTCGAACCCGTTGATATCGGCTCATCAAATGTAGGGAACGCAGCCGCAGAAAAGCCAACGGTCCTACATGAGTGTCACCGGGGGTTGACGCAGCGACGCAACAACTAGCCTCGTCCCTAAGGCAAATACGGACATGTTCGATCCCTCGATACAGAAATGACAGCAGGCATGCACAGCAATGCGCGCACACCAAACCCTGCATATCGCTTTCGGCTCAAGAGAGCGGAATTTTCCACTGAAAAAAGAGACGCGTCTCACAGGACGCGTCAAAAAACACAACAAAAACGACGGCTCGGATTGCGTAGACGCCTACAAACACTCATCCAGGAAACTCACCACAGTTCCCATGCAAGCCATCCGCTCCTCGATATGGGGCATATGGCTGGAGTGTTCGAACAACGCCCAGCGAATGTCGGGCACATGATCCACATAGGGTTTGACCACCAACGGCGTCGCTTCATCGTATCGGCCTGAAATCAACAGGGTCGGCACCCTGACGCGAGGCAAGCGATCGGTGATGGACCAGTCCTTCATGCTGCCGATCACATGGAACTCGGTGGGGCCATTCATGGCGTGATAAACGGTAGGATCGGCATCGATCTGGGCAAAGGTACGGGCGACTTCGTCGGGCCAGGGCGTGACACGGCAGACATGACGGTCGTAGAAAACCCGAGCGGCCTCAAAGTACTCGGTAGACGTCAAGGTTCCAGCCCGCTCGTGCTTGAGCAGTGTCTGCTGCACCTCAATGGGTAGAAGCTGGCGCAAGCGATTGACTTCAAGGAGCCAGGTGGACATGTCCGCCGGGGAGTTGGCGATGATCAACGCGCGCAAGCCCGCAGGCTGGAGCACCGCATGTTCGCTGGCCAACATACCGCCCCAGGATTGCCCCAAAAGTGCGTAATTGTCGCGAATGCCCAGATGATCCAGCAGGTTCCCCAACTCATCGAGAAAGAGCGCCACGTTCCAGAACGAGGGGTCTTTTTCCGGAAGATGGGTGGAACGCCCATTACCCAGTTGGTCGTAATGAATCACCGGATAGCCACTGTTGGCAATATCCTTGAAAGCATCGACATAATCGTGTGTACAGCCTGGGCCGCCATGCAGGATCAGCAGCGGCGTACGGCCACTGCTGAAATCGCCAGTGATGCGATACCAGGTCTGATACGGACCGAAAGGCGCAAAGCCTTCGTGTGTTACGGGAAGATCCATTTCGTGCCGCCCCCTAGAAATCCTGCGGCACACGATACCGGGGACTGGCCAGCGGAATAACTAGAGAAACAGATAGGTTTTTGCCCGACTTCAGCTATCGAGCAACCGATAATGCACTGCCCTGACCACGGCCTGGACCCGATTCCTGGCGCCGAGCTTGTGCATTGCAGAAGTCAGGTGGAGGGTGATGGTGGCCAAGGAGCGATTCAGTTGCCTGGCGATGTCCGCCGCCGTCAACCCTTCAGCGGCTAATCTCAAGCACTCACGCTCGCGTTTGGTCAGGCGAACCGGGCATGTGCGGGCTTCCTTGACGAGCAGCGGAAAAGCCGCCTCTTGCAGGGCATGGGAAATCAGGCTGAAGTCGCCCAGCGTTTGCCGGACATCCTGCAGGGTGCTCCCCTTCGTATCGGCGCGCAGCCCGGTCAATGTCGCAAAGCCGCCTTTGGGCAAATGCATCGGCACCGTCACGCCACAGGTCATGCGCGAATCCTGCAGATAGCTCACGACCGGTGCATGACTCTGGCCGATGAACGGCTGTAGCACCGTGTCGGCCTCCGGTCGATAGGACCAGACAAAAGGAGAAATGGCATTGATTGCCAGATGCTGGACGGGGTCGATCTGGTAATAACCTTCTTCACACCAGAGCGAGTGCCAATCACGGGGAGTATTGCGCAACTTCAGCACAGTCGGGGTAATCAGTGCCCCATCATGATCCAGCGGCACCGGACTGTAGTCGTACACCAATGCGTCAAAGCCTAACGCCTGGACCATTCCCAGGGCGTTATCCATCTGCTCGTCCAGGCTCCTGCCAGACAAAAGACGGGTATTGAAGTCAGACAGCTTGGCCTGCATCCATTCAGCTCCCTTATTAATTTCAATCCTGAAATCGTGCAAGTAGAATGCCACGCCTGAGCGAGGGAATGCCAGATCAAACCTATAAGAATTGCTAGCTTATGGGCGCATAGCTTCCTCGGTAAGGTTTAGCCAAAGAGCGGCACCTGAGCAGGAGAGCAATGATGTGGCGTGAGATCGAGCCGGACCAGCGATACGACCTGGAAGTCGACGGTCATCATCTGGTGGCCTATGGCTTTGGCGACGGCGACGAGGTGCTGTTGTGCCTCAATGGCGGCCCGGGATTGCCTTGCGATTATCTGCGTGACAGCCACGGCTGGCTCAAGGAAAAGGGCTTGCGGGTCATCGCTTTCGATCAGTTGGGTACCGGTGCCTCGGCCAGGCCGACTGACGAATCCCTGTGGGACATCACTCGTTATGTGGCGGAGGTAGAGACCGTCCGCCAGGCCCTCGACCTGGGCAAAGTGCACCTGCTAGGGCACTCCTGGGGTGGCTGGCTGGCGATCGAGTACGCCATTCATCACCCCCAATCACTGAAAACCCTGATCCTGGAAAATACCGCCGGCGATATCCCTCACCTGTCCCTGGAGCTCGAGCGTCTGCGGGCGGCCCTGGGCAGTGAGACCGTCGCGATGATGCAGCGCCATGAAGCCTTGGGCACCCTGGATCATCCGCAATACCAGGCGGCCATCACCCTGCTCAACTATCGTCATGTCTGCCGTCTGGACGAGTGGCCAGCACCGGTGACACGCTCCCTGGGCGACTGGAACATGGGGCCCTACATGACCATGCAGGGCCCCAACGAATTTCTCTATACCGGCAATCTCAAGGACTGGAATCGCATCGAACAGATGACCGGCTTCGAAATGCCTGTGCTGATCACCACCGGTCAACATGATGAACTGACGCCAGCCTGCGCAATGCGAATGAAAATGGCGCTCAAGGATGTACAACTGAATGTGTTCCCCAACAGCAGCCACATGCCGTTCTACGAAGAGCCCCAAGCCTATTTCCCAGTCCTGCTGGATTTTCTGCACCGTCATCGGAACTAGCCCATGAACCTGGCGCGCTACCGTTTCATACTGTCGCGCCCGCTACAGCTATTGCCGGTGCTGTTTGGCATCAGCATGATCACCTTTGTGCTCGTACGCTCAATCCCCGGGGATCCCGCCCGGGCACTGCTGGGCTCGCGCAGCACGCCGGAGGCGCTGATCAGGATTCGAGCCCAGTACGGTCTCGACCAGCCGCTGTGGATGCAGTACTTCTACTTTCTCAAGAACCTGCTCAAAGGCGATCTCGGCCAATCGCTGCTCTACAAAGTCGATGCCTTGACGTTGATCAGTACCCGCATTGAGCCAACCCTGTTCCTGGTGCTCGGCAGCGTACTGCTGGCGCTGCTGATTGCCGTGCCGCTGGCAACGGTGGCGGCGCGCAACAAGGGCGGCTGGCCGGATCACCTGATTCGCCTGTTCACCACGGCAGGGCTCGGCATGCCGGCTTTTTGGCTAGGCATCATGTTGATCCTGCTGCTCAGCGTGCAGTTGGGGCTGTTCCCGGTCTCAGGCTATGGACGTACAGGGTGGGACAAACTGCATCACATGGTTTTGCCGTGCCTGACCATTGCCTTGGCACTCTCCGCCGTTCTGGTGCGCAATCTGCGCGCCAGCATGCTCATGGAGCTACAAGCCGATCATGCCACCGCCGCACGGGCCCGGGGCTTGTCCGAGCGGGCGATATTTCATCGGCATGTACTGCCCAACTCCCTGGTGCCGGCGGTCAACCTGCTGGCGGTGAACATCGGCTGGTTGATCAGCGGCACGGTGGTCATCGAAAGTCTGTTTGCCATTCCCGGCATCGGCCAATTGCTGGTGCGCGGCATCTTTACCCGTGACTACATGGTGGTCCAAGGCGTGGCCATGGTGCTGGCCCTTGCCACCGTCACGGTCAATTTCCTCGCCGATGTGCTGACCGTGATGATTGATCCGCGAGTGAACATGCGATGAGTGGCCAGATCATCAGTCCCACCTGGCGTCTTGCGCTGCGTTTCGGCTTGCGCAACGGTCGCCCGGCCACCGCGCTGGGCCTGGCGATTCTGTTTGCCTGGCTGTTGCTCGCACTCTTCGCACCCTGGGTCGCGCCCTTCGATCCGATTGCCCAGAACACCGATATCCGCCTGCTGGGGCCGAGCCTGGCCCATCCGTTCGGCACGGATAATTTCGGCCGCGACGTTCTTTCCCGAGTGATCTGGGGCGCGCGCATCGACTTGCAGATTTCCGTGATCGGGGTGATTTTCCCGTTCTTGATCGGTACTTGCATCGGCGCCTTGGCCGGCTATATCGGTGGCCGATTCGACACGATCTGCATGCGCCTGATCGATATTATCCTGGCCTTCCCCTTCTTGGTGCTGATGTTGGCAATCATGGCCATCCTCGGCCCCGGCCTGAGCAGCTTTTATATTGCGATGGCTTTGGTGGGATGGGTGTCCTATGCACGGCTGATCCGTTCGCAGATTCTGGTGCTCAAGGAAAGCGATTTCGCCTTGGCGGCGAAAAGCCTGGGCTTCGGTCATGGACGCATTCTGTTTCGGCACCTGTTGCCCAATGCCATGTTCGGTTCGATCGTGTTCTCCATGTCCGACGCGGTGCTGGTACTGCTCAATGGGGCGGCGGTCAGCTACCTCGGCCTGGGGGTTCAGCCACCCACCGCCGAGTGGGGCACGATGGTCGCCGAGGGCCAGAGTTTCATCACCAATGCCTGGTGGATCAGCACCTTCCCGGGACTGGCGATCGTCACCCTGGCCATGGGCTTCAGTCTGCTGGCCGACGGTGTCGCCGAGCACCTCGGAGAGCGCCCATGAGCACACCGGTGTTGCACGTCGAGGACCTCAGCGTGATCGCCGGCCACGGTGAGGGCGAAGTCACGCTGGTGGATCGTGTGTCATTTGACCTGGCCGAAGGCGAAATCCTCGGTCTGGTGGGTGAAAGCGGTTCAGGCAAGACGATGGCCTGCCGGGCCTTGATGCGCTTGCTACCCTCTTCAAACCTCCGGGTCCAGGGCAAGGCCGTGCGCCTTGCCGGTGAGGACCTGCTGTCGCTGGATGAAGCCGGCATGCGAGGCATACGAGGTCGACGGCTGGGGATGATCTTTCAGAATCCCGGCAGTCATCTTGACCCGTTGATGCGCATCGGCGAACAAATCGGCGAGGGCATACGCCTGCATCAGGGGGCGTCCAAACGCGAAGCACGGGCGAAGGCCATTGATGTGTTACGCCAGGTGGGCATTCCCGATCCGCTACGGCGGGTCGACAGTTATCCCCATGAGTTTTCCGGTGGCATGCGTCAACGCGCCATGATCGCCGTGGCATTAGGTTGCAACCCCCAGGTGCTGATCGCCGACGAACCGACCACCGCCCTGGATGTCACGGTACAGGCACAGATCCTGCGCCTGCTCCTGGATTTGCGCGACCAACGTGGCCTGTCAATCATCATGATCACCCACGACCTGGGGGTCGTCGCCCAGACCTGTGACTCCATCGCGGTAATGTACGCCGGGCGGCTCTGCGAGCACGGCAACAAGCTTGATCTGCTGGCTCACCCACGACATCCCTATACGGCGGCCCTGATCGACTGCCAACCGGCTACCAGCAGCGGCCATGCCATGCTCAAAACCATCGCCGGCCAGCCTCCTCTGCTGGATGCGCTGCCCACCGGTTGCCGCTTCAATCCACGCTGCCTTCAGCAGGGCAGCCAGTGCACGCGGCTGTTGCCACAGATGCAAGTCACAGCCGAGGCACACCGAGTCGCCTGCCATTACCCGCTACCCGTGGGAGCCTCGTCATGACCCTGTTGCAAGTCAAGGATCTACGGGTGCGCTTCGCCGCCCCTGGCAGTGGTCCGTTCGGGATCAACAGGCAATGGGTGAACGCCGTCAACGGCGTATCGCTGAGTCTGGCCACCGGGGAAGTGCTTGGGCTGGTGGGTGAGTCGGGCAGCGGCAAGAGCACCCTGGGTCGAGCCATCTTGCGCCTCACTGAGGCCAGCGCCGGACAAATCCTGTTCGATGGCGTGGATATGGTTCAAGGCAAGCGAATCGACATCGAGCGACTGCGTCACGAAACCGCGATGATTTTCCAGGATCCTTATACCGCCCTCAATCCGCGATTGAGCATTGGCGACACCCTGGCTGAAGTGTTGCGAGTGCGATGTGCGATCCCTGCCTCGCTGATTCGCCATCGGGTCGATGAATTGCTGACCCTGGTCGGCCTGCGGCCGGAGCTGGCCAACCGCAAACCGGGTTCGTTGAGTGGCGGTCAATGTCAACGTGTGGGGATCGCTCGGGCACTGGCCATCGAGCCACGGTTGATCATCGCCGATGAATGCGTGGCCGCGCTGGACGTTTCCATCCAGGGACAGATCATCAACCTGCTGCTGGAGCTGCGGCAGCGCATGAACCTGGCGATTGTGTTCATTGCCCATGACCTGGCGATCGTTCGGCGGCTATGTGATCGGGTCGCCGTGATGTACCTCGGCGAGATCGTCGAGCAAGGCCCCACGGAGGCCGTCTTCAGTAGCCCGCGGCATCCCTATACCGTCGCGCTGATCCAGTCCATTCCACACATCGACCCGACTCGATCGTTGCTGAGCGAACCCCTGCCTGGCGAACCACCCAGCCCCCTGAACCTTCCATCCGGCTGCGCTTTTCACCCGCGATGCCGGTATGCACAACCCATCTGCGCAAAAGCGCCGCCCCCCATCCATGACATCAGTGGGCATCGCTATAGCTGTGTGCTCGGAGAGCCATTGCTCTAAAAAAACATTCATCAATAGGGAGTTGACCATGCGATCGAAACATTTGAAGTTGCTGACCGCCGCGACGTTGACCGTTTGTACATTGGCCGCCGGTGTCGCCCAGGCAGCAGGCGTGCTGACCATCGGTTGCCGTGAAGAAAGTACGACGTTCGACCCGATCAAAAGCGCGCAGAACCGTGACAACTGGGTGTTCTCCAATGTTTACGACGTATTGGTGCGCGTCGACAACACCGGCACCAAACTGGTACCGGGGCTGGCCGAAAGCTGGCACGTTTCCGACGACGGCCTGACCTATACCTTCAAACTTCGCTCGGCCAAGTTCTCCGACGGCTCACCGATTACCGCCAGCGATGCAGCGTTCAGTCTGTTGCGCATTCGCGACAACAAAGGGTCGCTGTGGAGCGACTCCTACAAGATTATCGACAAGGCCCAAGCACCCGACCCGCAGACACTGGTGGTGACACTCACGAGCCCTTCAGTGCCCTTCCTCGCGCAGTTGGCGTTGCCCAACGTCTCCATCCTGTCGCAAAAGGCCATGGAAAAAATGGGTGAGGAAGCCTACGCCCAGGACCCCGTTGCCTCTGGTGCCTTTATCGTCAAGGAGTGGCTACGCGGTGATCGCGTAGTGCTGGAGAAGAACCCCAACTTCTGGCAGGCCGACAAGGTGAGCCTGGATGGCGTGGAATGGATCTCCATCCCGGATGACAATACGCGGATGTTGAAGGTACAGGCCGGTGAACTGGATTCGGCGATCTTCGTGCCCTTCTCGCGCGTCGAAACCCTGAAGAAAGATCCCAACCTGGTCGTACACATGGATCCCTCCACCCGTGAGGATCATCTGCTGATCAACCATGAGCACGGACTGCTGGGCAAGCCTGAAGTACGTCAGGCCCTGGACCTTGCGATCAACAAGAAATCCCTGGTCGATACCGTGACGTTCGGCCATGGCCAGGTGGCTTATTCCTACATTCCTAAAGGAGCGCTTTATCACAATGCCGATAATCTGCAGCGCCCGTACGACCCGGAAAAAGCCAGGAAAATGCTGGCGGATGCAGGCGCCTCAGGCCTGAAGCTCAACTATGTGGTCAATGCGGGCAATGAAGCCGACGAGCAGATCGCCGTGCTGGTCCAGCAACAGCTCGCAGCGGTCGGCGTGACAGCCACGTTGCAGAAGGTCGACCCAACCCAGAGTTGGCAAATGCTGATCGACGGCGATTACGATCTGTCCGTGATGTACTGGACCAACGACATCCTCGACCCGGACCAGAAGACCACCTTCGTGCTGGGACATGACACCAACATGAATTACATGACCCGCTACAAGAACGACAAGGTCAAGGATCTGGTCGCGGCCGCGCGGGTAGAAGTAGACCCGACCAAGCGCAAGCAGATGTATACCGACCTTCAGGCGATCGCCAAGCAGGACGTCAACTGGATCGATCTCTACTACAGCCCGTACATCAATATTTCGCGCAAGAACATCGAGCACTTCCAACAAAACCCACTGGGGCGCTTCTCTCTTGAGGAAACGGTGAAGCGCTAGCGAGCAGTGGCTTTCATCCGAGTCGGATAGGGCCAGTGGCAACGCCTTGATTACGAGTCGAGGCTTGCCACTTGATGGCCAAGCGACATCGGTCGCTCCCCGGTCATCTCGCACAACAGGGCCGTCACGACGTTGCCTTCGACCATGCCGCGCGCCTGCAGAAGATCCGCCACCGCACACACGGCGGGCCAGTATCGGTGCATCAAGCGGCGGCAACGGGCGATGGCCAGCGCTTGGGCGTCGAGCAGCTTGCGCGGTGGCAGCAGGCTGATCAATTCCTGCCCACGGTCAAGGTCCCCTCGACCGCTGCCCCTGATCAGCCGGTCGGACCTGCGGTGCCGGTAGACCGCTTCGGCCACGGGCCCCGCGAAGCAATGGAGCAGGTCACGCTCAATGGCATCGACCATCGAGGGCAGGTATTCAGCGATCCCCGGCGCGTCGAAGGCCGGGCGTGGGACAAGGTAGTCCGCTTCAACCAATCCTTCTGCGTATTGCGGGTTGCCGCGCAAGTCGAACAGGGGCCCCGTGCAGGCCTCGACCTTGGTACGCACAGTGATGCGTTTTATCGGTTGACCGTTCCACCAAAAGGCCAGGGCATGCCCCGCTTCGTGGAAGGCCGTGCTGCGCGGGCATTTGTTCATTATTGGGTCCGTCACGGCAGGCGCCATTCATATCATCTGCCTCGCCGTTGGGCCTCGATAAAAGATTATCCCTATCGACCGTTAATACTGCGCCTATTAGCTATCTGCCAAAGCGGGACTAGCCTGAATTCAGGCTGGTGTAATCCGGCCCGTGAAACCTGACAAAGAGATACGAAGCGTTCAGAACGTACCGGGCTTGCCGTGGGCCACCGTACTGGCAGCTAGACCGCTCTCTCGCGTTGCCGCGTGGTCATGACGATCAGTTGAGCGAACTGTGAGCCCTGCGCCCTGTGTCATTTATTTCGCCTGTCGCTATTCGGGTCCCGGCCGGGCTGGATAGCTGGATGAATACGACCAAAGGTAGCTTCTCATGGCAAATGAATCGAAATGTCCGTTCAATCACGCCGCTGGCGGTGGCACAACGAACCGTGACTGGTGGCCGAACCAACTGAATCTGAAGATCCTGCACCAGCACTCCTCGCTGTCCGACCCCATGGGCGAGGACTTCAACTACACCCAAGCCTTCAAAAGCCTGGATTTTCAAGCCCTGAAGGAAGATCTGCGGGCGCTGATGACCGACTCCCAGGACTGGTGGCCGGCGGATTTCGGCCACTATGGACCGCTCTTTGTCCGCATGGCCTGGCACAGTGCCGGCACCTATCGCACCGGTGACGGGCGCGGTGGCGCAGGCTCCGGCCAGCAGCGGTTTGCCCCGCTCAACAGCTGGCCCGACAACGTCAGCCTCGACAAGGCCCGTCGGCTGCTGTGGCCGATCAAGCAGAAGTATGGCCGCAACATTTCCTGGGCCGACCTGATCGTCCTTACCGGTAACGTCGCGCTGGAGTCCATGGGCTTCAAGACCTTCGGTTTTTCCGGTGGTCGTCCGGACGTCTGGGAACCGGATGAAGATGTCTATTGGGGGTCCGAAAACAAATGGCTGGGGGGCGATGTCCGCTACGGCAAGCCCGACAAAGCCGCCATGCAGGAGCCCGGCGAAGGCCAATTGGTGGCCGAACCTGGCAATGAAGAAAGCCGTACCGACCTGGGGCGCAACCTGGAGAACCCGCTGGCCGCCGTGCAGATGGGGCTGATCTACGTCAACCCGGAAGGCCCCGAGGGCCAGCCGGACCCGGTTGCCGCCGGGCTGGATATCCGCGAAACCTTCGGCCGCATGGCGATGAACGACGAAGAAACCGTAGCATTGATCGCTGGGGGCCACGCCTTCGGCAAGACCCACGGCGCCGGCCCCGCCGACAATGTCGGTGCCGAGCCCGAAGCCGCTGGCCTGGAGCTGCAAGGCTTGGGCTGGAAGAGCACCTTCGGCACCGGCAAGGGGCCCGACACCATCACCAGTGGCCTGGAAGTCACCTGGACCACCACGCCCACCCGCTGGAGCAACAACTATCTGGAGAACCTGTTTGGCTTTGAGTGGGAACTGACCAAGAGCCCGGCCGGTGCGCACCAGTGGACACCGAAAAACGGCGCCGGCGCGGGCATCATCCCCGATGCCCATGACCCGGCCAAACGGCGCAACCCGACGATGCTGACCACCGACCTGGCGCTGCGCTTCGACCCGATCTACGAGAAGATCTCGCGGCGCTTCCTGGAGAATCCGGACCAATTGGCCGACGCCTTCGCACGCGCCTGGTTCAAGCTGATCCACCGCGACATGGGTCCACTCTCGCGCTATCTGGGCCCGGAACTGCCCAACGAAGAGCTGCTGTGGCAAGACCCTATCCCGGCGGTCGACCATGCCCTAGTCAACGACAGCGACATCGCCGCCCTCAAGGGCAAGCTGTTGGCCTCGGGCCTGTCGGTTTCACAGCTGGTGTCCACTGCGTGGGCTGCGGCATCCACCTTCCGCGGTTCCGACAAGCGCGGCGGTGCCAACGGCGGCCGCCTGCGCCTGGCCCCGCAGAAGGACTGGCCGGCCAACCAGCCGGACCAACTGGCTCAAGTGCTGGCGACCCTGGAAAAGGTCCGGAACGAGTTCAACAGTGCCCAGTCCGGAGGCAAGAAAATCTCCCTGGCGGACCTGATCGTGCTGGGCGGCAGTGCCGGCATCGAACAGGCGGCGAAAAATGCCGGGGTCAACGTGACGGTACCGTTCTCGCCGGGGCGCATGGACGCGAGCCAGGAGCAGACGGATGTCGAGTCGTTCGGTTTTCTCGAGCCCATCGCCGATGGCTTTCGCAACTACCTCAAGGGCCGGTACCGCGTGTCCGCCGAAGCACTATTAATCGACAAGGCACAATTGCTGACCCTCAGCGCACCGCAAATGACGGCGTTGATTGGCGGTCTGCGGGTACTGGATACCAACGTCGGCCACTCGGCGCACGGTGTCTTTACTCAACGGCCCGGGGCATTGACCAATGACTTCTTCGTCAACCTGCTCGACATGGGCGTGGAATGGAAACCGCTCTCCGACACCCAGGAAACCTTCGAAGTCCGTGACCGCAAGACCGGCCAGGTCAAATGGACCGGCACCCGCGTCGACCTGGTCTTCGGCTCCAACGCCCAGCTCCGGGCCTTGGCCGAAGTCTATGCCAGCGCGGATGCGAAGGAGCAGTTCGTCAACGACTTCATCGCGGCGTGGGTCAAGGTGATGAACCTGGATCGGTTTGATCTCAGGTGAGAAGAATCCAGGCATGAGGTCTGGCAAGGAAGCGACCTCATGAACTTTTCTTCACCCCACGCCCCCGCGTGATTGGGTACAGTCGCCTCGCTCATTCAAGAAACTAAGGTTTTAGCCCGCTCTCCCAGCGGGCTTTTTTTTGCCCGGCATTCAGGTTGATGAACGTGCGTTGCCCAACGCAGGCAAAACGGGCGCCAGCGTCTCTTGCGCTGGTTTCGACACCGGTTGTTCCAGGGCCGCTCGCCCATAAAACAGCAGCGCCATCAGCCAACAGCTCAACCAGACGAAAATCCCCGCCCAGAATGTATGGGACATGTAGTGCCAGCCCTGCAGGACTCGCGTGGTGCCATAGACAAACCCCAAGGCCAGCGCCCCATGCATCAAGGCTTTGGAATGACGCCAGCGGTAGCGGCGGGCGACGAAATACAGCGCCAGCATCGTGAACCCGCCGGAGGCATGACCGCCGGGCCAGCAACGACCGTCACCGGCGACATTCAGCAGGTCGAAATTCTGGAACCATTCCTTGTGCTCGATCTTGCCAGCGTACTGGGTGGTTTCCACCGGGCAATACACGCTGGTATGGCCCTTGAGGTAATGGATCACCCCGGTGCTGAGGGAAAAAGCGAAGACCACGTAGAGAAAATCGCGACGGTGCTCGTGGGCAAAACGTAGAGGCTTGCTCAGTCGGGTCCTATCCAGCAGGCGAAGCAGCCCAGGGCGCTTTTGCGGTTTGAAGACCGGCCAGAAAAACGACAACAGCGCACCGACGATGGCCGCCTCGCCGGTCCAGTTCGGAATGACCCGCGCCCATTTGTGGGTGATTTGCTCGAATAGCCGCACGTGTTCCAACGGAAACACTTGGTGCAGCGGATCGTAGAAAAGATTGCTGATGGCGATGTCGATGCGGGTCATGTCGAACAGCAAGAACACCACGGCCGCACAGACCAGCGGAATTCCGAGGTTGAATCCGTAGAAACGGGCGCGAGCAGACGTCAGCATGGGCGGTCCTAATCGTGGGAAAAGTTACGGAAAAGTCATCGAACGCCAGTCAGACGCTTCGATAAAGCCAAGCAGCCGTGGCGCTTGTGGCTGGGCGGTGGAAACGAACAACGAAGCCCCATAGCCAAACGCCGAGGTCGGGCGCTGGAGCGCGGTTTCCATCGCTTGCATGCATTCGCTGTGGGTGACCAGGATCAGGTTGCGCCCGACCACTTTATGGGCCAGGGCATTGCGCAGCAGGTCATGCCGGCAATTGATCAGCCAATCGTCACCGCTGCTCACCTTGTTGAACATGTACCCCGCCGTCTGGGTCGCACGCACCAACGGGCTGTTGTAGAGGTCGGCGTTGTCCAGGCCCAGTTGTTCGAAGCGGGCACCGAGGCCCACCGCGACGGCGCGGGCCCGGTCAGTGATGCCTTCGCGATCGTTCAGGCACGCAGCCTTGGAGTGATCGCAGCGTTCGACATGGCGCACCAGCACAATCATCTCGCCCTTGGCCCAGCCATCGGCCAAGGCCCGGGCGCCAGCGATGTTGCCATGGGCCAGGTCCGGCACCGCCGCCGGGCTGAGCAGCCAGAGGGTCAACGGGATGACCAGCAGCGCCGACGCCAGCACGACTACGGCGTTTCGGTAACGGGCAAACCGGCGCGTATCGATCGAACGCGTCAGGCCGAAAAGGCTCAGTCTCAGTTCCACATCAAGCCGCCCCGACGGCATCCACCCAGTCATTCGATGGCGCGACAGTAGAGAGGCCGACGTGGGCAGGCAGTGAAACCGATGTGAAAAAAAGCTTGGGGTGAACGCGAAGCAGGCACCTCGATGCCCTGAAAGACCGCATCGCCTTTATCGCGGGCAAGCCTTGCTCCCACAGATACCCGGAAAAAAACTTACAGATCTTGAACCCGCCGCCGATATAGCCCTGCTACATGCTCTTGCTGGCTCTTAACAACAACAATCTTCCAGCGTACCGACGATAAGCAGCACAACGTTCCTGGAGGAATTGATGAACAGCTGGTTTGGCAACATTAGCGTCAACATGAAATTGGGTCTGGGCTTCGGCCTGGTGCTGGTATTGACCTGCCTGCTGGCCCTGACCGGCTGGACGAGCCTGGACGGGCTGATCAATCGCAGCAACTGGATGAGCGACATCACCCAGCTCAACGCCGGCCTGACCAAACTGCGTGTCACGCGTCTGCAATACATGCTGACCAACGGTGACGAGACCGCCGCACAAAATGTGCAGACCACCCTCGATGGTTTCGTGGCGCAACAGAACGCCCTGCTCAGCAGCTTCAAGAGCCCGGAAAACGTCAAGCTGCTCAAGGAGCAGAGCGCGGTCATCGGCGCCTATCAGGTGTCCCTGAACAAAATGCGCAGCGCCTACCGCACTGGCAACACCGCCCGCGACACCATGGGCACGAACGCCGACATCGCCTACAAGCTGATCGAGACCATCGACGCCGACGTACGGCAGATGGCCCTCAGCGATGAGCGTTTCGCGCAGTTCCAGGCCATCACCCAGGCCAAGCAAGCCTTCATGCTGGCCCGCTATGAAGTGCGCGGCTACACCGCCAACAGCAACGCCGATACCGAACGCAAGGCCGTCGCCCAACTGGACGCCGCCATCGCTTCGCTCAAGCCGCTGAACGAACACTTCTCCAGCACCCGCCAGGATGAACTGCGCCAACTGGAAAACGCCCTGACCCAATACCGCAGCGCCGTGCAGGCCTTCAAGCTAGCCACTGCCGATGTGGTGCAGGCGCGCAAGGAAATGACCGACCAGGGCGCGACCATCGTGACCTTGAGCGAGCAGCTGTACCAGATCCAACTCGACCGCCGTGACGCCGAAAGCGCCCAGGCGCGCACCCTGCAACTGGTCAGCACCCTGCTGGCGTTGCTGGTGGGGATCATTGCGGCCGTGATCATCACGCGCCAGATTACCCGTCCGCTGCGCGAAACCCTGGCCGTGGTCGAACGCATCGCCAGCGGCGACCTGTCGCACACGGTCATCGTCACCCGCCGCGATGAACTGGGCGTGCTGCAACAAGGCATCGCGCGCATGGGCGTGACGCTGCGCGACCTGATCAGCGGCATCCGCGATGGCGTGACCCAGATCGCCAGCGCCGCCGAAGAACTGTCCGCCGTGACCGAGCAGACCAGCGCCGGGGTCAACAACCAGAAAGTCGAGACCGACCAGGTTGCGACCGCCATGCACGAGATGACCGCCACGGTCCAGGAAGTGGCCCGCAACGCCGAAGAGGCCTCCCAGGCCGCGGCCGCCGCCGACGGCGAAGCCCGTGCCGGCGACCAAGTGGTCAGCGAAGCCATCGCCCAGATCGAACGCCTGGCCAGCGAAGTGGTTCGCTCCACCGACGCCATGACCGTGCTGCAACAGGAAAGCGACAAGATCGGCAGCGTCATGGACGTGATCAAGGCCGTGGCCGAGCAGACCAACCTATTGGCTCTCAACGCCGCCATCGAAGCGGCCCGCGCCGGTGAAGCCGGGCGTGGTTTCGCCGTGGTGGCCGACGAGGTCCGTGGCCTGGCCCAACGCACGCAGAAATCCACCGAAGAAATCGAAGGACTGGTGGCCGGGTTGCAGAACGGCACCCAACAAGTGGCCGCCGTGATGAACAACAGCCGCAGCCTCACCGACAGCAGCGTGGCCCTGACCCGCAAGGCCGGCGCGTCACTGGAAAACATCACCCGCACGGTGTCGAACATCCAGTCGATGAACCAGCAGATCGCGGCCGCCGCCGAGCAGCAAAGCGCCGTGGCCGAGGAGATCAGCCGCAGCATCATCAACGTGCGCGACGTGTCCGAACAGACCGCCGCCGCCAGCGAAGAAACCGCTGCGTCCAGCGTCGAACTGGCGCGGCTGGGTAATCAGTTGCAGATGATGGTGAGCCACTTCCGCGTCTAACGTCCGACGCAATTTTGCATGACCTACTGTGGGAGCGAGCTTGCTCGCGAAGGCGCCGGATCAGCCAGCATTGAAGTTGACT
This sequence comes from Pseudomonas sp. FP2300, assembly GCF_030687595.1. NCBI lineage: Bacteria > Pseudomonadati > Pseudomonadota > Gammaproteobacteria > Pseudomonadales > Pseudomonadaceae > Pseudomonas > Pseudomonas sp. FP2300. The sequence goes on along the minus strand of NZ_CP117440.1, from coordinate 914,722 downwards.
GACCCACCACCTTCGCGAGCAAGCCCTCTCCCACAGGATTTGCATCAGCGCAGCCCACGAATCGCTCTTTCGTACAAATCCCCCGCCCCCAGTCCTACCGCCTTTCTCTGCACGCTCCTGTACGGTTTTCGCTTGAACAAGCACATTGCGCTCGAACAGGAGATGACAACACATGGACGTAAGCAACGACTCGCTGTTGAAAAGGCTCGTTACCTCCCCAGACGGTGAGGACGCCACAAAAGCCGAACTGAAAACCGCCATGCTACGAATGGGGGTGACGTCGGTATTCGACATTGTGCGCATGAGCAAGACGCAGTTCACCGAGAAACTCGCCAGGCATAGCGACGCGGACGGTGAACAGGCCTACGACAATGCTTCGAGCCATGCCCGGCAAATCAGTCGCTTGTACCAGGAACATCAAATATCGTCCGGCGCCAACAAGTCACGTATCAAGCACAGCCTGAAGGCAGGCTCAACGTCAGTGCCCACCGGCTATCAAGCGCTGTTCGAAGAGAATTGGGAGCTGTTCTGCAATGAGGGTGATATCGCCGCAATCGACTCGCCCGTAGCGTATCTGCGGGCGCTGTATCTGTTTGCCGGGGAGCTGGAAAACCTGTCACCGCACGCCAGCAGAGTCACCTTGGCGCAACGGCGCCCGGACCTCGAGACACTCGCGCTCGATCGGCAGAGTGCCTTCGTTACCCGTCCGATGCTCGACATCATCAACGACACCCTGCGCAGGAACATCAAGGCGCACCTGGTCAAAACCGGTGAAAAAAAGACCGTGCGCCAGGTACTCGCCAGCGCACATTTCCCTTTCTCGCTGCCCTACGATCTGCACCATCATCAATGCGTGCTCGGGTTGGGCACGGGCAAGCCGGCGCTGGGCGAACTGAATTATCGGGTCAGCCTGAACCTGCCGTTTTCAGAGGGCCGGAAACATTACGGACAGATATCCGTCAATCCTGAAGAGGCGCAAAAGCTTCTGTCCGGGCTGAGTCCGGCGCAACAGGCGCTGCTCATCGCGCCGACCGCCTCACAAGGCAACCTCGCCACGCTGAAAAAGAGCTACGGCACCGAGGACCTCTTGAGCCTGAGTGAGCTCGAGTTCTTCATGGCGCGCACCGGGCTCACCACGGAACAGGTCGAGCAGTTGCTGGCACAAGGCAAATACAGCCCACGAACGTCAATCAACAGCCCCGCTTCTTCCCTGAACCGTTACGGCGCGGGCTACATCAACGGCGGCGGGGCGATCCCGGCCCTGGCGATCGAAACCCAAGGGAACCGGAAGGTCTTTGCCAACGACGCCCCTGAGCGAATCGACCGTTTGCAACGAATGATCCGCCTGCATCGCTGGACCGGTATTCCCGTTGCCGAACTGGACACGTTGATCACCAATGCCCAGCGCTCGGAGAGGGTCGAGACGTTCAGTGCCAACACCTTGCGCGCCCTGGGCGTCTATCGGTACCTGAACCAGCGCCATGGCATCGCCCCTGAAGAATTCGCTTCATTGCTGCACGACATGCCCATCCATGCGTGCGGTGATCGAGTGCCACTGTTCGATCAAGTGTTCAATCGCACCCGACTGCTCAAAGGTCCCGACTGGAGCACTCAAAAGGGGAACCTGACCGCTACGGACGAGCGGACTTTCAGTTACCTCAGTGCCGGCCTTGGGCTTCCCGTTGCGCCAGATTCACTGTTGCTGCTGGCCAGGCAAGCCAGCCAGCATTTGTCGCAGGGGTACGACCTGCCCACGGTTTCGGCTCTCTATCGCCAGGCCCGTATCGCCCGGATGTTCAAACTCTCCCCTCTTGAATGCATCGAGCTGGCCCGGTCGCTCGGCGGAGAGGATTTTTGCAAGGCGTTGGTGACAGGGGAGCTGAGAACCGCCGGCTCCGCAGAGCTCGACATTCTCGATGTGCTGATGGCAATGGACTGGGCTGTCGACTGGCTCAGGCAAAACGATCGGGACGTGCTGCAATGGTGTCGCCTGTTCGAAGCAAGCAGCAATGACGGGCCGCTGAATCACAACCTGGCAAAGCGATTGGAGAAATTCCAGACGGACATCCACACCACCCACGACCCTCAGCATCGGGTGGAGGTGCTGCTGCATGACATTGCGGACCTGCCTGCCGAATACGTCCCTTGCGTCTTGCAGATGGCCGGCACCGATGCAACGGCGGTCGTCGCGGCCATCGAGGCGGCCCCGGGGGAAATGCCCCGGTTGCTGGCGACGGTATTGCGCACTGCCGAGGCTTGCCAACATCTGCACCTGAGCAGCAGCACGCTGAAGGTCCTGCTGGAAAACCCGACATGGCTGGCCTCGCAACCACCCCGAACATTGACGCCCCAGATGCTGTATCTGCTCGAATGCTTCAGTCATTGCGCCCGCCATCAGGCCCAGTCGGAAGAGAACCTGTTGCACTACCTGCAAGTGGCCAATCAGGGCACGCCTCAATCGAAAGAAGAAGCCAATCGCCTGCTGGCCAAGCTGTTGGATTGGAGCGTCGAAGAGGTGAGTTTCCTGCGGGCGCAACTGCTAACAGGGCAAGACTCAATGGGAACCGTGGATTGGGTCATCCGTTGCCAGGCCTGCTGCCAGAGCACGGGACTGTCGGCGAACCTGCTGATCAAGGCGACCGCACTGAATACCCGAAGCCCCACATCGGATTGGCAAACCGTGGGTGATGCGCTGATCGCCGCCTGCCATTGAGCGGACACCCACTTCAACATTCAAGGACAGAATATGACCGTTGCCCTGAAAAAGCAGCTCGATGAACGCCTGCGCGATGCGCTGCTGGCGTTCTACCTGAACACTGTCGCACCCGACAATGCCACGCCGCTCAAGAGTGCCCAGGATCTCTATGAATACTGGTTGCTCGACGTACTGATCAGCCAGGATGTGCCTACCACGCAGGTGGCCTGTGCCATTGCCAGCCTGCAGCAATACATCAACCGTATCCTGATGAACATGGAGCCCGGTTACGACCCGCAAGACGTTAGCGCCAAGCACCGGCAGACATGGCGCAATGAACTGCACCAGTACGCCACCTGGGCCGCCCATCAAAAGCTGCTGTATTTCCCCTCGACCTATCTGGACCCGACCCTGAGGGCGAACAAGAGCGACAACTTCCAGCAACTGGAAAACGCCCTCAGCCAGAATCGGATTGAACCTCATGCGGTTCAATCGGCGGTCCTGGCCTACCTGGCCCGATTCGAAGAAGTGGCCAACCTGACGATTCTCAACGGCTATATCGATGGCGAGGACTTTGCCAACAGCACCTACTACCTCATCGCCAAATCCCGTACCGAAAACACTTACTTCTGGCGCTCGCTGGACATGGCGCAACGTCCACTGGACGGTCCCTCATCGTCCCCCACCAAACTGGATCAGCCGGATCCGTATGCCTGGTCGGACTGGGAAAAAGCCGACGTACCGATCCCCGAAAGCGCGGTCGAACACTCGATCCGTCCGGTCTGGTTCAACAACCGCCTGTTCGTGGTCTGGGCCGAATGCATCCATCAGGATAAGTCGGCCGCCAGCGCGCACTCGAGCGACGACGCCTCGCCGCCAAGGGCGAGTCATCCGCTGCTGCGTTTGAGCTATTGCTTCAAAAAACAGGATGGCATCTGGAGTACGCCGCGATTGGGCCTGCAAGGGTATTGCGAGGATCAGGCGCTTGCCAGTCAGGGTCTGGAGACGATCATGCCGTTGATAGGTACCGTTGCGGCGCAACATCGCAAGGGCTCGCGAGACTCACTGTATCTTGCCTTATGTGCGCGAAAGCCCAACGCCGGCTCGGGGTCTGCGTCGACCAATACCTTTAGTTTCATCAGAACAATCTACATCGACAAAAATCTTGCCCATAAGCCTGACAGTGCAACGACGATTGAACAGGCGGAAGAACAAAAACCAAAAAAAAAGGAACACACCCTCCTTGATACGACGCTCATCGAACCTCACGACCAGCGCTTTCAAACAAGATTGGCTTTTCTGGAAATCGAGGGTGCTTCAATCCCGCGCCCCAAGAATATTACTAACAGCCTTTTGAATTTCGATGACTATTTCAACGGAGCAATTTACAAACCCGTCGATTCGACACACATACTATCCTTCCATGCCGACGATACGTACCTCCCCCCTGCCGTGAGTGAAATTCGCATCGTATTTCCACGGCTTCAGCTCATGCTGCCTCCAGTCGACGAACACCTGCCCTCCTCTTCTTACATAAAACTTCGTGACAATTCCAAAATCAGCGCCATAACTTTGGTCGACCCCACCAATATGACTTACCAGTTGTCGTTCGATGACCTGAACAACGTGGTCCTGGACAGTGAGGATTCACCTGGATTCACGACTTCAGCAACAAAAAGTCTGGCTGGAAAGCTGATCTCAGTAGCGGCAGTACGCCACTTGATCAAAACCTACAACGACCGCTTCACCGGAGCCCCTCGAGGGAAGGTTACCGTGGCGTTACAAGAGCCTCACGGCCGCAGTCATATCCGGACTCCCTTCTCGTATGAAGAAGAGCTGCTCTACCGAAAATATGTAATTTTGCGCCAACCCGCCGGCATAGAAACCGACTCGTTAACGTATGACAAACTGGAGCCTGTCGCCGCATCCCCCCTGGTGAAACAGCTACCCAGTCGCCATGAGCACCCCTTGCGGGCGGAAGACCTTAATGGGGACGGAGATACGTTATTTTATGGTGTTGCGCTGGCCCGCCCAGACAAACCGGATGAAATAATTTCCTTCGCGCTCAAAGCGTTCAAACTGAGCCTGACGCCCAGGTTCCTCGAACAGCCGAGTATTAGCGCCGTACCGACATCCAACCTGGGCACCACCCAATTCATCGACTTCACCAATTCCTCCATCAAGCACAGCGACAGCAAAAGCCAAAAGCGCCAACCGATCCGATTGAACACCGTATTTGCCGCAGAACTGATCCGGCGAACCGAAAACAGCCTCGACGAACTGTTCGACCGGACCACTCAACAACTGCCGGAACCCGCCCTGCCCGACGCCCCAAACAACAGGATGGACTTCCACGGACCTTACGGCCGCTACTTCACCGAACTGTTTCTTTACTTGCCATGGCTGGTTGCCCACCGCTTGAACGCCGAGCATCGGTATGAGGACGCTGAACGCTGGTTGCACTATGTCTTCGACCCGAGCCGCAGGAAAGCCGAATGCTGGAGAAGCGTCCCTCTGCTCGACGGTGACACACCTTCGTATTCCGCCCAGGCGCCCCATGATCCGCATCAAATTGCCCTCAGTCATCCGGTGCACTTTCGCAAGGCGCTGTATTTCCTCTACCTCGACATCCTGACCAACCGAGGCGATGCCGCGTACCGCGAGCTGACACCGGACAGCCTCAGCGAAGCAAAGCTTTGGTACGTCCGGACCCTGGACTTGTTGGGGCCACGCCCGGCCGTTCAACCGGTCGATCATTGGACGGCTATCAGCCTTCGAGCCCTCAGCCACACGAACAATGATGACCTGCGCACCTTTGAAAACTTGCTGCCCCTGCCTGCCACCAGCCCCCCATCACTTATGCAAGACGGCATTTCGCAAGGGACCCTGGCGGCCATCGATAGCCCATATCTACGCGTGCCGTTCAATCCGCAGTTGCTCAAGTGCTGGGACGTTGCCGAAAGTCGCCTGTACAACTTGCGGCACAACCTCGACATGGCTGGCAAGCCGTTGCATTTGCCGGTATTCGCGGCTGCGTTGGACCCACGCGCCGTGCTCGGCATCAGCGCCCCGAACACCCGCGACGGTGCTACGGCCCCCTTGCCGGCGGTGCACATTCCCAACTATCGCTTCACGGTCATGCACAGTCAGGCTCAGAACGCCGTTGAAAGCATCAGCCAGTTCGGCGCCACGCTGCTGTCGTTGATCGAGCGCAAGGAACAGGCCCAGTTGCAGGAGCTGCAGCAACAACAGGCCTGGGACCTGGCGAAAGTCTCCGTTGACCTGCAACGCCAGGCCCTGAACGTCGACCGTCAAAACCGCCAGGCGCTGCTGGCCAGCCAGGCCATTGTTCAAAACCGCATCACCCATTACCAAAAACTGCTGGACGATGATCTCAGTGCCGTCGAGACAAAAGCCAATTACTTCTACGTGACCAGCGGCACCTTGGAAGCCGGGGCAATGACCTGCCAAATCGTGGCAGGTGGGCTGATGATGGCTCCGAACGTTTTTGGCTTCAGCAATGGCGGCAGCCGTTGGGAGGGCCCGGCGCTCGCATCTTCTGCAGCCTTCCATAGCGCCGCGATCATAAGCCGCACGGTAGCGGCCCAACTCGACCGTCAGGCCACATTCGATCGTCGCCGGGATGAATGGCATCACGCCTACGATCAGTCACGGCTCGAACTGGCCCAGATCGACGCACAACTGACGCAATTCGCCGAGCAGGAAGCCGCCACTCGCCTGCAACTGCGTCTGGCCGAATCAACCCTGAGCCAAGCCAAGGCCAACTACGATTTTCTCAGCAAGCGCTTTACCAAGGCACAACTGTACCAATGGCTGAACAGCCAATTTGCCGCGCTCTATCGCCAGGCCTACGACGCGACACTGGCGCTGTGCCTGGCGGCCGAAGCCGGTTGGCAGTATGAAATTGCCGACTTCGACACGCGTTTCGTCCAGCCCGGTGCCTGGCATACGACCTATCGCGGACTGGGCGCGGGCGAGCTGTTGAAGATGAACCTGTTGAAGATGCACGCCGAGTACCTGCGGCGTCACGAGCGGGAACTGGAGATACGCAAGACAGTGTCGCTGCGCCAGCTCAAACGCCACACCCCGACCAGTACCCTCAACAAGGAATGGCCGCAAATCCATGCCGACTTGAAAAAAGGCACCTACGAATTCGAGCTGACCCAGCAATTGTTCGAAGACGACTACAAGGATCAGCAACATTACCTGCGGCGGATCAAGACCATCAGCGTGTCCTTGCCGGCCCTCGTCGGCCCGTACGAAAACGTTCGAGCCACGCTGACCCAGACCGCCAGCAAGGTATTCCTCTCCCCGGGTGACCGGGGCAAAACCCTGCAGAGCCTGCGCGCCAACCAGCAGATTGCCCTGTCTACGGGCGTCGACGACAACGGCCTGTTCACGCTGAATTTCAATGATGACCGCTACCTGCCTTTCGAACACACCGGCGCCATCTCCACGTGGCAGTTGACCTTCCCAAACCCCGAAGCACAAAAAGACCTGCTTGACTCACTGACTGACGTCATCGTGCATGTGAGCTACACGGCCAGGGTCGGCGGAGGTGCGCAATGACTGAACAACCCCTCCTGCCTGTCACCGCGCCGTCACTGCCCAAGGGCGGTGGCGCCATTCAAAATATCGGCAAAGGATGGGCCGCCATCGGCGCCCACGGTACGGCCTCCTATGAAATTGTCCTGCCGATTTCACCGGGGCGCGGCTTTGCTCCGCCCTTGTCCCTGAGCTATGCCAGCTCGCTCGGCAACGGTGTGTTCGGCATCGGTTGGGGGCTGTCGCTGCCCTGCGTGGCGCGACGCACCGGCAAGGGTGTGCCGGCCTATACCGAAGATGACGAAATCATCGGCCCCAGCGGGGTGGTCTGGCTGCCCGAGCGCGACGCGCAAGGCGTCATCGTCACAACCCGCATCGATCACTACAATGATCTGCACCTGGGGACGACCTACACCGTCACCCGGTATTTGCCCAGAATCGAAAGCCGCTTCGACCGCATCGAACACTGGTCCTCGCCCGACGACAAACCGGGCTTCTGGCTGGTGCACGGTGCCGATGGCAGCCTGCATCTGTTCGGAAAGAACCCTGCGTCCCGTCGAGCCGATTCCCTGGATACGCGCCGTGTCGGCGAGTGGTTGCTGGAGGAGAGCCTGAACCCTTACGGCGAGCACATCCTCTACCAATACAAGGCCGACGCAACGGCCCAACGCTATTTGAGCCGGGTGAGCTATGGCAATTTCAAAGCCGATCCACACCTGTACTTATGGAAAACAGACCGGCTCGCGCCCGTGCAATGGCACTTCGAATTGGTGTTCGACTACGGTGAACGGACCACAGCCTACGAACAGAAACCGCCGTATGAAGGCCAGCAGTGGGCAACCCGTAGCGATGGTTTTGCAAGCTTCGCCTACGGTTTTGAATTACGCACCGAACGCCTGTGCCGCCAGGTCCTGATGTTTCACCGTTTTCCCGAAGAACTGGGGGCTGCCCCCATCCTGGTGAGACGCCTGTTACTCGCTTATCGCCAGACATCCCTGGGTTTGCACCAACTGAGCGCCGCCCATGACCAGGCATTCGGCGATGGGACAACCGTCGACGGCCGGCCCCCCGTCGAGTTCAGCTACAGCGAATTCAAGCCCCGGTTGCAAGCCCGCGCCTGGCAACGCTTTGACGACTTGCCGGGGCTCAACGATGGTCACCGTTATCAACTGGTGGATTTGTACGGCGAAGGCCTGCCGGGCGTGCTCTATCAAAGCGACGCAGGTTGGCTTTACCGCGAACCCGTGCGGGCCAAGGCCAAAAGCGACAAAGTGGCTTATGCCCCGTGGCGGGAGCTGCCCCATATCCCGGTTGCCGACCATGGGAAACCGATGCGTCAGTCATTGAACGACCTGACCGGTGATGGTCGTTTGGACTGGCTCGTTGCCCAACCGGGGCTGAGCGGTTTTTTCTCCCTCGGCGCCGATCGGAGCTGGGCGGATTTCGCCACGTTCAACGCGTTTCCAACAGAGTTTTTCAGCCCACAAGGGCAGTTGGCCGACCTGACGGGCGAAGGGCTCGGCGATCTGGTCTTGATCGGCCCGCGCAGCGTTCGCCTGTACGTCAACCAGCGGGAACACGGTTTTGCCGCCCCGCTGGAAGTCGCCCGCGACGAGCATGAAGATGCCCTGGCGGTATTCAACGCCTCACCCGGCGAACTGGTGGCGTTCAGCGATGTGCTGGGCAGCGGCCAGCAGCACTTGGTGCGCATTCGCCACAACGAAGTGACGTGCTGGCCAAACCTGGGCCACGGGCGTTTTGGCAAGGGCATCGTGCTGGACTTTCCCGGACTTGCCTACGAAACCTTCGATGCCTCGCGTATTCGCCTGGCGGATCTGGATGGCTCCGGCGCCGTCGACCTGATTTATCTGCAAGCAGACCAGGCACTGATCTTCATGAACCGCTGCGGCCAGGGTTTTCGCCCAGCGGTCGCACTGCCCTGGCCTCCCGGACTGCGTTGCGACAACTTATGCCAGGTGAGCATCGCCGACCTGCGGGGGCTCGGCTGCTCCAGCCTGATCCTGAGCGTGCCGCACATCACACCGCAACACTGGCGCTACGATTTCGTCGAGTCGAAACCGTATCTGCTCACTGGCACACACAACAACATGGGTGCCAGCGAAACCATCAGCTACCGCAGCTCGGCGCAGGAATGGCTGGATGAAAAAGCCGCCCATACCAAGGCCGGCACGCCTGCGGTCTGTCATGTGCCCATGGCACTGCATCTGGTTTCGAGCCAGACCCGGGAGGATGAAATCACCGGCAATCGACTGACCCGCAAGTTTGCCTATCGCCAAGGCTACTACGACGGCGTCGAGCGCGAGTTTCGCGGCTTCGGCCTGTTGCTGGAAACCGACAATGAAACCAACCCCGACGATGCCGACGCCCAGGGCTTCACCATGCCCAGCCTGAAGAAGACCTGGTTCCACACCGGAAAAACGGTGGACATGCCCCGTATCGGCTACAACGACGACCCGCAAGCCGTGGCGCTGGGCAAAGCGCTGCTTTGCCAATACCAGGGCGAGGCCGGGCACGACATCCCCGTGGCCGCGCCAACCCCAGCCACCCGCATTGAAATGGCCCGCGCGTTGAGTGGCCATGTGCTGCGAAGCGAAACATTCGGGGTCGACAGGCGCCGGAAAACCCGGACCCTGTACTCGGTCCAGGAACACCGCTATCGCATACGCCTGCTGCAAGCGCCCGACAGCCATCGGTCCTACGCCCGGATGCTACCGCTGCCGCTGGAATCCATCACGTATCAATACGAAGGCACCGTCGATGACCCGCAATGCCAGCACACCTTGAACCTGCAACACGACCAGTACGGCGCGCTCACCCACAGCCTGGACATCCATTACGCCCGCAGGAAAACCGCCGACGATAACCCACCGTTCAGCGATGTCGACCAACAACGATGGTGGCGCGATGCGCATGATCCGGCGCAGCAGTTTTACTACCTGAACGAAACCCGGGCCGAATTCATCCACCTGCAAGCGCCTCAGGCGTGGCGGTTGGGCCTGCCTTATCGCCAGCGTACCCAAGCGTTGCGATGCCCCAAGGCTCCCGAAGCCGGTGGGCTGGCGCCGCAGGACATGACCTTCGAAACCTTCAGCGAACGCGTGAAGCAAATAACCTGGACGAACCAGAGCACGCTGACCGGCCTGACCGTGCAGCGCTACAAAGACGCTTTGAGCCCAGCCACCCTCGCGGATGGCGTCGCGGACTTCCAGGCCCTGGCCGACCATCTGGAAACGGCCGAGCTGGACGAAAACGCCCTCAAGGCCTTCCGTTTGCTGCCCCAGGAAACACGCCCCAAGGGAAGAATGCTCGAACGCAATCACTACCACCGCATGGTCGATTTTCTTCCGGCGAGCAGCCGCCCCGTACGCCTCTGGTCAGTCAAAAGCGGCTTCGCGACCTATGCCCCGTGGGACGGGTTCTACAAAATCCGCACCCTACAGCCGAGCGAAAGCCATGGCGTGATCGAGATCAGCCGCGACAACCGTCACTGTGTGCTCACCCGGTTCCAACTGCCTGATGGTTGTGCCACCGAGGCGACCTATGATTACCGTTCACTCCAGCCCCGGCGCGTCACCGACCCCAACGGCAATGTGCAGGAAGGCCTGCTCGATGCTTTCGGCCAAGTGTTGGCCACCTCCTTTTATGGCAACGAGCACCACGGGCCACGGGGTTTCAAACCGCTTGCGCAGTTCAAACCTCCACCGTTCAGCAGCCCGACAGCGGCCATCAGCCAAAGCCGGGACGCCCTGCAGGACGCCGCCACGGCGCTCTATTACGCGCCCTTCAGCTGGATGGGTTGCGTATCCACGGCGGCCCTGGCGGACACCGACTGGCTGGCGCGTTGCGTGAACAACGGCGACCTGCTTCCTGGCGGGCATATCTGCGCGTCGGCTCGAAACCGGCTGGCGGAGCTTCAGGCACTCTCGGCCGATGACCTCAAGCTGAAAAACGAACTTGAGGCCGCGCTGCGTGAACCGGTGCACATCGCCACACTGGTCGCCGACCGCTACCCCGATGACGACCGAAAACAAATCCGCATCGCCGTCACCTGTTTCGATGGCTTCGGGCGAACCCTGCAAAGCAAGCAACTCGTCGAACCGGGCATGGCTTACGTCGTCGACGCCAGGGGCGACCTGACGCTGACGGATGGAACGCCCAAGGAGCAGATTGCCGCAAGGCGCTGGCGTGTCAGTGAACGGGTGGAATACAACAGCAAAGGCTTGGCGGTGCGCATCTACCGCCCTTACTTTGCCGATCAACATCGCTGCATCAACGACGAGTCCTTGCGTCAATTCGGCCATTACGACCGGCAGTTCTACGACGCCCTCGGACGCCCCACCCTCACGCGCCTGGTCAGGCAAGCCGGCGTCTCCTACATGCGGCGACACACCCGCCATCCTTGGTACACCGTGGACGAAGACGAGAATGACACGCTGCAGGAAGTCGTGTCCGAACACGCCGCCACTGTTGGAGGTGAAGCATGAGCGCACGCCTTCATCACAAGACGCCCTCGATCAACGCCTTCGACAGCCGGGGCCTGGCCGTGCGGCAAGTCGCTTACTACCGGCGCGACGCCCAGGAACAGTCCCTGGCGCGCGTGACCCAGCAAGACTATGACGCGGCGGGACGACAGGTGGCGCAACGCGATCCCCGACTGTTTGCCAGTGCTACGGGGGGCGCCAATCTGCAGACTGTCTACAGCCTGTCCGGCAAGACGCTGTTGCTCGACAGTATCGATGCCGGGTGGCGCCTGTACCTGCCAGGGGATGCCGGGCAGATATTGCACTGCTGGGATCAGCGAGGCAGCTATTGGCAGACCACCTACGACACGCAACTGCGCATGACGGCCGTCCATGAACAAGCGGCAGGCGACGTGCCGCGCAGGGTCGAATGCCTGCAATACGGCGACAATTCGCCGAAGTCCGCGGTGCGCAATCGGTGCGGTGCGTTGATCCGTCACGATGACAGCGCCGGTACCCTGCTGATCCATGACTATGCGCTTTGCGCCAAACCCCTCAGCCAGACCAGACATCTGCTGACCGTCACCGACCGACTGGACTGGCCAGCGGAGGAGAAAGACCGCGATCGCTTGCTGGAAAAGGGCGACGGCTACACGACAAGCTGGCGCTACGACGCACTCGCCGAGTGTATCCAGCAGACCGATGCCGCCCAGCACCAGCAGCGCTACTCGTTCGATGTCGCGGGTCAGCTCAAGTCCGTGGGCCTGCTGATAAGAAACACCTCGACCGAAAAATCCATCGTGAGCGATCTCGTCTACAACCCGTCCGGCCAGATCGAGTCCCAGACGGCCGGCAACGGTGTCGTCAGCCACGCCGTGTACGATCCGGCCAACGGTAGACTGACCGCCCTGCGCACATCGCTGGCTGCCATGACCTTGCAGAATCTGCGCTACACCTGCGACCCGGTGGGTAACGTGACGCACCTCGAGGACAAGGCCCAACCGGTGCAGTTCGGCAGTAACCAACGGGTCGAAGCCAGCAGCACGTTCACTTACGACAGTTTGCATCAATTGATCAGCGCGACGGGGCGCGAGGCCGCTGGATTGACCAGCCCCGCGGACCTTCCAGCCCTCGGCAAACTACCCATCGACCCCGGGCAGTTGTTCAATTTTACCGAACACTACGAGTACGACGCTGGCGGCAACCTGATCGAATTGCGCCATCGTCGCGACGGCAATCACTACACCCGCACACTGGAGGTGGCCGCCGCGAGCAATCGCCTGCGTGCCTGGAACAAAGGCCAGTCTACGTCCGACGTAGCCGTGGACTTCGATGCCAACGGCAACCAGCAGGCGCTCTCCCCGGGCCAGGCGCTGACCTGGAACCTGCGCAATCTGCTCGACAACGTGGTTTTGGTACGGCGCGAAAACGCGCCCGATGACATCGAGCGCTATTACTACGACAGCGGCGGCCAACGCGTACGCAAGATCCAGACAACCCAGGGCGCGGCGAGGGTCCACACCCGGGACGTGCGTTATTTGCCTGGCCTTGAAATTCACACGCGGGATAACGAACGCCTGGAAGTCATTACCCTGCAGGCGGGGCGCTGCAATGTGCGTTATCTGCATTGGACTCAAGGCCGACCGGCCACCATTGCCGCCAACCCACTGCGCTACAGCTTCGGCGACCACCTGGGCTCAAGCTCATTGGAACTGGACGATCAGGGCAACCTGATCAGCCAGGAAAGCTACCTGCCTTACGGGGCCACCGCTTGGGCGGCGTCCCGTTCGGCCGTGGAGGCCGATTACCGGACCCTGCGCTACTCCGGCAAGGAGCGCGATGCCAGTGGCCTGTATTACTACGGGCAGCGCTATTACGCGCCGTGGCTGCAACGCTGGATCAGCCCCGATCCGGCGGGGGCGATCGATGGGTTGAACCTGTATTGCATGGTGGGGAACAATCCGCTGCGGTTCGTCGACCACCAAGGACTGGGAAAAGAGGACGTCATCCAATGGATGAAAGCTGATGGTCACGCCCGCTCCCAGACGATGATGCAGCCCCCACCGGCAAAAAAGGCCCGCCAATCTGCCGGGGATCATCGAGCAGCCGTCAGTTCCGGACCCGCCCCCAGCCCAAGCTTCAGCAAAACGAAACGCAAGGACCTGGTCGTTCACTCCTACGGCGTCGTCCTGGATCGCAAGGGCAACAACGATGTGGGTCTCAACGAGTACTACAACCTTGCCGGGCCCAAATCCGGCCCGGCGGGATACCGCGGCGTGGACAAGGATTATGACGGTACCGCCAAAAGCGACAGGTTCTACCTGGATTTCGGAAGCTACAAGATCGGCAATACCGATGAATACCTGACGGACCTGGCCGAACGGTACAGCGCGACGAAAAACGATCCGGTCCACCAATTTGAGGTAGATCCTGAGGTGCTGAAACTCGAACCGACGCTGAGCAGGACGCTCGAGACCCTCCACGAACTCCAGCAACCCACCCAGAAACTCATTGCAACGCACATCGAGAAATCCAACGGGATCATTCCGGTGCGCACCGGAGGGCCTGGGGCTCATGGAGAAGTGCGTGCGCTCAACTCAGTCGTTGCGCTCTACCCGGGTCAAGTTGAAAGGGTACTTTCGGATACGCATCTGTTCACCGAAAAGTTGACCAGCGTGACGCAACCGGAGCCTTTCATCGCCTGCTTCAACTGCAGCGGCATTATCCCCGAGGAGGTCAACATCCCGACTGGTCGCAACCCTAGAAACTATGGGTTGTACAACTTTCACGTATCGGAAATAAATCGGCCCCGGCGTTCTGGCAGTGCGTCTTGAGTGGGAGTCTTGATGCAGAACTTGATCGGTTCATATCAGGTATATGAACCGAGCATTGACGATCATCCCCTGGATTTCAGGGTATGACCTGAAACGCGTGAATGATCAGATAAAACTCGCTACTCGGACTGCCAAGGATTAATCATCTCGACCCCGGAAAACTCAAAATTCCGAACATTTCGAGTCGCAATCGAAGTGCCGTGGGCTCGGCAAATAGCAGCAATCTGCGCGTCGGCCATCGACATCGCCCGCCCCCTTGCTTCGCAGTTCTCCACCAGCGTCGCGTACTCAACGGCGGCATGGGCGTCAAACGGAAATATTCGCCCGACAAAGTCCTCTTCGAACATCGCCATCGCATGGGCTTCAAATTTCTGTTTACGCTTACCGGATGGGAGTCGGGCAATGCCATGGAGAATTTCCGCCACGGTCACCGCAGTGATCGCAAGATCCATCGCCGGCAGCTCGTCGACCCAAGCCAACACTCTAGGATCGGGCTCAAACCGCATGAACTCTGACAGGACATTGGTATCAAGCACGATCATTCGGAAAGATCCGCCGCCTTCGCCTTCTCCTGCCGCGAAGGCAAATCGAGCTCAACCCCGCCGCTTGCGCTGAACCTGTTGCGGATCCGGCTGCCAAGACCTCCTGCTTGATTAACAGAGGCCAATGCCTTTCCCAAGATCAACCGAGCCTCTTCTTCCATCGAATGCCCATTATGGGCAGCGGCTATTCGCAGTTGTTCTTTGATCTGGTCGTCAAGGTTTCGAATGGTGATGCTGGCCACGATGCCTCCTGCAATCAATGAAATCATTGATTGCAGGCTAACACATCCTGCGTTATCAGGAGGACGGGGTGCCAAACGGTTCAGACATTAATCGCATTGGTAAACACCAACCGATTCCCGAACGGATCACTGATCGCCATGTCCTGGCTACCCCAGGGCATGGCCTGGATCTGTGGGTGGGCATAGCGGTATTGCTTGGCCTGCAATTGCTGCTGGAAGGCTTCCAGCTCATCGGTCTCGATCCGCAACGCCGAGCCCGGTGTGCAATCGCCATGGTGCTCGGACAGGTGCAGCACGCAGTCGCCGCGGGAGACTTGCAGGTACAGCGGGAAGTCGTTACCGAAGCGGTGTTGCCAGTCGACGGTAAAGCCCAGGAAGTCGACGTAGAACGCCAACGCCTTGGCTTCATCGAAGATCCGCAGGATCGGAGTGGTTTTACCGAAGCTCATGGGTTGCTCCCTGGCTGAAAAGACCCAGTGTAGATGGGTTGACTCCAATGCTTCGGCTTTAAACCCGGCTTCTTTAGTGTCGCAGTGCCATTATTGTGACGTCAATTTACACATTTTCAGCCGCTTACATGCCATGGGATGGCCTGAACCCCTGGCGCAGATCGCCCTCGCGCGCCAGGAACCGCCCTTCCCGACGCCCGTTTGCCTGCCCTTCGCGATAGCTCAAGACACCATTGACCCACACGCCATCAATCCCTTCGGCAGCCCGTTGAGGTTCGTTGAAATCGGCCACGTCGCGAACGGTGTGTGGATTGAACAACACCAGGTCCGCCCAATGCCCTTCACGAATTTCGCCACGATCCCTCAGGCCGAAGCGCGCCGCTGAAAGGCCGGTCATTTTGTGCACAGCGGTGTGCAAAGGAAAGAGCCCGATGTCGCGACTGAAATGTCCCAGCACCCGTGGAAATGCGCCCCACAAGCGCGGATGGGGAAACGGGTCCTCGGGCAAGCCGTCGGAGCCGACCATGGACAGCGGGTGGGCAAGGATGCGTCGTACGTCGCCTTCGTCCATGCCGTAGTACACCGCGCCGGCCGGTTGCAAACGACGCGCTGCGTCCAGCAACGACACGCCCCAATCGCTGGCAATGTCGGCGAGATCGCGACCACCCACGTGCGGATGCGGGGTCGACCAGGTGATGGTGATGCGATGGGCGTCGGTCACCTGCTTGAGATCCAGGGTCGAGGAGCTGGCCGCGTAGGGATAACAGTCGCAACCGACCGGATGGTTTTTTGCAGCGTTTTCCAGCGCTGCCAACACCTGTGGACTACGCCCCCAGTTACCGGCACCCGCGCACTTGAGGTGGGAAATGATCACTGGGCTTTGGGCGTGACGGCCAATGCGGAACGCCTCGTCCATGGCTCCGAGCACCGGCTCGAATTCGCTGCGCAGGTGGGTGGTGTAGATCGCACCGAAGGCCTTCAACTCTTCGCTCAGTTGCATGACTTCGTCGGTGGATGCCGAAAACGCGTTGGCATAGGCCAGGCCGGTGGACAGGCCAAGTGCGCCGGCTTCCAGGCTTTCGCGCAGTTGCTGGCGCATGGCGGCGATTTCTCCGACGCTGGCAGTGCGCAACAAATCGTCCATGTGGTTACTGCGCAACGCCGTGTGGCCCACCAGCGCCGCTACGTTGACCGTCGGCATGGCCGCTTCCACCGCCCCGCGATAATCCGCGAAGCGCGGGTAGGCGAACGCCTGGGCCGTGCCGAGCAGGTTCATCGGGTCCGGCGGGTCGCCCCGCAAGCTGACCGGCGCGGCACTGATGCCGCAGTTGCCGACGATGACCGTGGTCACGCCCTGGCTGAGCTTGGGCAGCATTTGCGGTTGGCGAATGACCACCGTGTCGTCGTGGGTGTGCACATCGATAAAACCTGGCGCCAGTACGCGGCCGGCGGCGTCGACTTCTTCAAGCGCCGGGGCATCGCCCAGGTCACCAATGCGCTCGATGCGCCCGGCGCGAATCGCCACGTCGGCGTTGTAGCCGGGGCGGTCGCTGCCATCGATGACCAATGCGTTGCGGATAAGGGTGTCGTAGGGCATGTCAGTCTCCCAGCGGCAAGTCATCGTCGCCGCCGCGGTAATCGTCCAGGGCGAGCTTGACCCGCCGCAGGCGCTCTTGATTGTCTTCAGGGTGAGTCAATGCCAGTTCGGTGGCGAGCACATCGATGGCCAGCAGCATGCCGTAGCGCGCCGCTGTAGGTTTATAGATGAACGAGGTTTCAGCGCCTTGCAGGGGCAACACCACATCCGCCAGGCGGGCCAGCGGCGAGTCGGCACGGGTGATGGCCAGGATCGCCGCGCCGTAGCTGCGAGCCAATTCCACCGCGCCGAGCAATTCCGGAGTGATGCCGGTGAGCGAGCAGGCAATGACCAGGTGATGTTCACTCAGGGATGTGGCCGTGATGCGCATCATCACCGGGTCGCGGCACGCGGAGATCGGGTAGCCGAAACGCACCAGCCGCACCTGCAACTCCTCACTGCACAAGGCCGACCAACCACCGAGGCCGAATGCATGAACCATCCGTGCCTTGCCGATCATCCGTACGGCATCGCCAAACCGTGACTCTACGAACCCCGACAGATGCTGGCGCAAGGTCGACTCGATATCGCCGACGATCTGCCCATAGAACGCCGACTGTTCTGGCGCCCCGGCCGGGTCGAGAAAACGACTGCCGACGCCACTGGCCTGGGCCAGTTGCAGGCGCAAGTCGCGAAGGTCGCGGCAACCGACGGTGCGGGCAAAACGCGACAGCGTGGCACTGCTGACTTCGGCCCGTTGGGCCAGTTCATCGAGGCTGGCGGAGGCGGCAAAGCCTACGTCGTCGAGCATCAGCCGGGCGATTCTTCCTTCGCCAGCGCTGAAAGAATCCTGGCGGGAGCGGATCTGGTAGAGGATGTCCATGGCGGCTCCTGTGGCGTTACGGTGCGCTCAGAGCAAGCGCGAAAGCCCGAGGGTCAAGGCGAACGCGACCACGGAGATCAGCGTTTCCAATACCGTCCAGGTCTTGAAGGTTTGGGCAACGGTCATATTGAAGTATTCCTTGATCAGCCAGAAGCCGCCGTCGTTGACGTGGGAAAAGATCACCGAGCCGGCCCCGGTGGCCAGTACCAGCAGTTCGGGATGGGGATAACCCAGGCCGATCGCCACCGGCGCAACGATGCCCGAGGCCGTGGTCATCGCCACCGTGGCCGAGCCTGTGGCGACGCGCATCAGGGCGGCGAACAGCCAGCCCATGACCAGTGGCGACAGCTGGAATTCCTGGGCCAGGCCGACGATCTGTTGCGTGACACCGGCGTCCACCAGGATCCGATTCAAACCGCCACCGGCGCCCACCAGCAAAGTGATGCTGGCGGTCGGGGCCAGGCATTCGTTGGTGAACTTGAGGATCGATTCACGGCTGAAGCCTTGGGCCAGGCCGAGGGTCCAGAAGCTCAGGATGGTCGCCAGCAGCAAGGCGATCACCGAGTTGCCGATGAACAACAGGAACTGGTTGAAACCGCTGCCCGGCGTGGAGATCAGGTTGGCCCAGCCACCGATCAGCATCAGGATCACCGGCAGCAGGATCGTCCCCAGGGTCACGCCGAAACCTGGCAAGTCGGCACGCGGCTCGCGCTCGAGAAATTGTCGTTCCAGCGGATTGTCGGCCGGTAACTGGATGCGCGGCACGATGAATTTGGCGTACAGGGGCCCGGCGATGATCGCGGTGGGAATGCCAATCAGGATCGCGTACAGCAAGGTCTGCCCCACCGAGGCCTGGAACGCCTGCACCGCCAGCATCGCCGCCGGATGCGGCGGTACCAGCGCATGGACCACCGAAAGCCCGGCGACCATCGGCAGCCCGACCATGAGGATCGACACGCCAACGCGGCGGGCAATGGTGAACGCGATGGGCACCAGCAGCACAAAACCGACTTCGAAGAACAACGGCAGCCCGACCAGGAACGCGATGCACACCATTGCCCAATGGGCGTTGCGCTCGCCAAAACGCTCGATCAGCGTCTGCGCCATTCGCTCCGCCCCGCCGGACTCGGCCATCATCTTGCCGAGCATCGTGCCCAAGGCCACCACCAGCGCGATGTGCCCCAGGGTCTTGCCGACACCGGCCTCGTATGCGCCCACCACACCTGAGGGCGGCATCCCGGCCAGCAACGCCAGGCCAATGGACACCAGGGTGATCACGATGAACGGATTGAGCCGATACCGGGCGATCAGAACGATCAGCGCAATGATCGCGATGGCCGCGTAGACCAGTAGCCAGTAACCGAAAGCAGGTGCCATGCGTTACTCCTCGAATGGGGTCACGTCGATGTGTTGTGAAACTCATAAATCATTTCGACGACGAATCTTCAAACCCACTGAAAGTAATTTTCGCGCACAGATAAAATTTGTCGCTGACGGACATCGCGAAGCAGCGGCTATGAAAATTCACCCCCGGACTTTCATCCCGCAATTGACCTCCTGTGGCGAGGGGATTTATCCCCTCGCCACAGACCGCTGGCCGCTCCGCACTCAATTCCGTACCATCGCCCCCTGTTTTTTTGCACCACTCCCCGGCAGCCGACGCTCCACCGGCGCCCAGTCAGGAAAACCATGAAACCAGCACGCCTTCGCGCCGACGCCCTCGCCGGCCTCACCACTTCTTTCGCCTTGCTCCCCGAGTGCATAGCCTTCGCCCTGGTGGCCCATCTCAACCCATTGATGGGGCTGTACGGCGCGTTCATCCTCTGCACGCTGACCGCGTTGTTTGGCGGTCGGCCCGGGATGGTGTCGGGCGCGGCGGGGTCGATGGCCGTGGTGATCGTCGCGCTGGTGGTGCAGCACGGCGTGCAGTACCTGTTGGCGACCGTGTTGCTGGGTGGGCTGATCATGATGGCGTTCGGGTTGTTGCGGCTGGGCAAACTGGTGCGCATGGTGCCGCACCCGGTGATGCTCGGCTTCGTCAACGGCCTGGCGATCATCATTGCCCTGGCCCAGTTGGAACACTTCAAGAATGGCGAGGCCTGGCTGAGCGGCCCGCCGCTGTACCTGATGGCCGGCCTGGTGGCGCTGACCATGGCCATCGTCTACCTGCTGCCGCGCCTGACCCGCAGCGTGCCGCCGGCGCTGGTGGCCATCCTCGGCGTGGGCCTGGCGGTCGACCTGCTCGGCCTGCCGACCCGGACCCTGGGCGACATGGCCCACATCGCTGGCGGCTTGCCAGCCTTTGCCCTGCCGGACATTCCCTGGAACCTTCAGACTTTGCAGATCGTCGCGCCCTACGCGGTGATCATGGCGATGGTCGGTTTGCTGGAAACCCTGCTGACCCTGAACCTGACCGATGAAATCACCGAAAGCCGTGGTTACCCGGACCGTGAATGCGTGGCGTTGGGCGCGGCCAACATCGCCTCTGGCCTGTTCGGTGGCATGGGCGGTTGCGCCATGATCGGCCAGACGATGATCAACCTCAGTTCGGGCGGGCGCGGGCGGCTGTCGGGTGTGGTGGCCGGGGTGATGGTGTTGCTGTTCGTGTTGTTCCTGTCGCCGCTGATCGAGCGTATCCCGCTGGCGGCGCTGGTGGGTGTGATGTTCGTGGTGTCACAGCAGACCTTTGCCTGGGCTTCGTTGCGGGTGCTCAACAAAGTGCCGGCGAACGACGTGCTAGTCATCATCGCGGTGACTGTCATCACGGTATTCACCGACCTGGCCGTGGCCGTGCTCTGCGGCATCGTGATCGCGGCGCTCAACTTCGCCTGGCAACAGGCACGGGAGCTGTACGCCGACGTGCACCTGGAAGCCGATGGCAGCAAACTCTATCGCTTGCACGGCACGCTGTTCTTCGCCTCGACGACGCCGTTCCTCAACCTGTTCGACCCAGCCAACGACCCGGCCCTGGTGACCCTCGATTGCCGTCACTTGCGCTTCGTCGACTACTCGGCCATTGCCGCGCTCAAGACTCTGCGCGAGCGCTACGGCAAAGCGGGCAAACACCTGCGGGTGTTTCACCTGTCCGAGCGTTGCAAGCAAATGCTCAAGCGGGCGGGCGTGCAGCACGACTGAAGTTGCCACCGACTTTGTAAGACCGCATAAGACCTTGTGGGAGCGAGCCTGCTCGCGATAGCGGTGTGTCGATCGACATCAATACTGACTGATCCGATGCCATCGCGAGCAGGCTCGCTCCCACAAGTCGATGTCTGCCTCACACCATTTCGTCAAGAATCCACTCCACCACCGAAGTGCGCTTGGGCGCCCAACCGAGCAACTCACGGGCATTCTTGCCTCGTACCCGGCTGTTGGAGCCCAGGCCATAGTTGGCCATTTCATAGCCCCACTCGGCTTCGGCATCGGCCAACGGCCAATCCTGCGGTTCGCCAAGCTTCAAGGCGCGGGCCATGGCCGTGGTCATGTCGATGAACGAAGCCTCGCCGCTTTCAACGAAATAGAACGTGCCGGGTACGTTGCGGGTCAGGGCCAATTTGTACAGCTCGACCACGTCTTCGATGTGCACGTTGGACCAGATGTTCTGCCCCGCCCCCACATGCCGCACCACCCCACTTTTACGCGCCTGCTTGAGCAGCCGCGGCAACTGCACACTGTCACGCTTGACGCCCAGGCTGTGGCCGTAGATCAGAGTGTTGCAGATCACCGCCGAGTTCACGCCTTGCTTCGCCGCCGCCAGGACCAGGTTGTCGATCGCGACGCGGGCAGCCTTGTCGACGGTCGGTTGCGGCAGCTTGTTTTCGTAGTAGATGTCCTCGCTGGAACGACCGCCCGAAGCGTCGCCGACGATGCTCGAACCGCTGGTGTGCAACAACACTTTGTTCGAGCCTTTGAGCCCTTCGATCAAGGCTTCGACCGCACCGCGATGGTCGCTGCTGGCGGCATTGATCACGGCGTCGGCGGCACGCGCCTGGGCGGTGAGCAGCGCGCTGTCTTCCAGGGTGCCGATGACCGGCTGGATACCCAGCGCGGTCAGTTCGCTCGCCTGTTCGGGGTTGCGCACCAGACCGGTGACGTGATGCCCGGCGCGTACCAGGCCGGTGGCGATGGAACCGCCGATAAAACCGGCAGCGCCGGTGACGAATACGTTCATGGAAAACCTCTTGGCTGCATCAGTGATTGAACCGAGTATCGAGGACCGCTCCTTGACGAAACAGCCCACATTGCCCAAATCACTCTTGCCTTGAAGTCAAGAATCAGCCTTTGAATTCCCGCGAGGCGTATTCGGCGAGCTTGCCCTGGATGAAGTCCAGGAAGCACTGGATCCGCAGGGCCAGTTGCGAGTTGCGGTAGTACACCGCATTGATCGGTTGGCGATATCCGCTGTTGGCGTCGGCCAGCAGCACCTTCAGCCGACCGGCCTGGATGTCTTCGCGAGTCATGAAATCCGACAGGCAGGCAATGCCTTGCCCTTGCAACACCAAGTGACGCACGGTCTCGCCGCTGGAGGCACTGATGGCCGGCTGGATCGCCCAGCGATCGCCGTGCACATGACGCAGCGGCCACTGGTTGAGCCCTTCGTTCTGAGCAAAGCCCAGCAACGCATGGTCCGCCAGTTCGGCGACACTTGTGGGTGTGCCGTGCTGCTTCAAATAGGCCGGACTGGCGAGGATGTGCAACGGACTGCAGCCCAGAGCGCGGGCATGGAGGGTCGAGTCGGAGAGGGTGCCGATGCGAATGGCGATGTCGGTGCTTTGCTCCAGCAGGTCGATGATCAGGTCGTTGCTGTTGAGTTCGAGCTGGATGTCCGGGTAGAGCCTGCGGAATTCTTCGATGTGCGGGACGATGGCGTGCAGCATGAACGGCGAGGCCGCGTTGATCCGCAACCGTCCTGCGGGGTTCTCCTGGCGGGACGACAGGCGCTCTTCCAGCTCGTCCATCTGATCGAGGATACCCTTGGCCTGCTCGAAGAAATACTTGCCCTCTTCGGTCAGGTCCATGCGCCGCGTGGTGCGGTTGATCAGCGTGGTCTCGAGCTTGGCCTCCAGCCGCGACAACGTGCGGCTGACGGCCGACGGTGTCTGCCCGACCTGCTCGGCGGCAGCGGAGATTGATCCGCATTCGATCACGCAGACGAAAATCTGCAATTCGTCGGATCTGGCTTTCACGCATCCCCCTGTCGACTGAGCTTTTGTGGCGAGGGGATTTATCCCCGCTGTGTGGAAGCAGGTTTCCCCACTCGCCACAGGATAGTATCGGGATACGTAGCAAAAGACAGGTCACGCCTTCAGGCCGAACACCTCAATCAAATGCTGCTCATAGCGCGCCACATCGGCTTCGATGTTCGGGCGCTTCATCACGTCCACGCACAGGAAGCTCGGCAGGCCGGTCATGCCCAGGAACTGGTTGGCCTTGTGGAACGGGAAATACACCGCATCCACGCCCTTGGCTTCGAAGAAGTCGGTCGGGTCGTCGAAGGCTTGCTGCGGGGCGTTCCAGGTCAGCGACAACATGTACTGCTTGCCGTGGATCAGGCCGCCGCTGCCGTATTTCTGCGATGCATCGGAACGGGTCCGACCGTCGCTGGCATAGAGGCTGCCGTGGCCTTCGGTGAAGACTTCGTCGATGTATTTCTTCACGGTCCAGGGCGCGCCCATCCACCAACCTGGCATCTGGTAAATGACCACATCGGCCCAGAGGAACTTGGCGACCTCCTCCTTGATGTCGTAGCCGCCGTCGATGAAGGTGGTTTTTACATCGAAACCGCCACGGTCCAGCACGCTGGCCGCCGTGTCGTGGAGGGTGGCGTTGTAGCGACCGTCGGAGTGGGCGAATTGTTTGCCGCCATTGAGCAACAGGACTTTTTTCATGGGGAGCCTCATCGGGTTCCACGGCGCGGGCCATTTGAATGGCGGCCGAATGGAAAGGTTGAAAACGATGGCGGCAGCGTAACGATGAGCGTCGCGCGGAATAAGCACCGCAGCGGCAAAACTCATTTGACCTATACGCACGAATGATCGACCGATTATTGCCGTAGGCTCTTGGCACTTTTATTTCAGGAGCCAGCTCATGAGTGAACTGCACGGTTTCATCCTGCATGCCAAGACCCGTCCGAAAAAAGCCGAAGCCTTCGAAGCACTGTTTCGCGCCTACGTCGAACCGAGCCGCGCCGAGCCCGGTTGCATCGAGTACCACATGCTGCGGGACCAGCAAGATCCGACACTGTTTATCTTTTACGAGATTTGGGCCTCCCAGGCGCACTTGGATGTGCATTCGAACCTGCCGCACATGAAGCAGTTCTTCGAGCGACGCATGGATTACCTGGAGCGCGACTTCGAGATCCGCCGCGTCGACATGCTCAGCCCGTCCTCGGCTAGCCGCTGATCAGCAAATGGCCGCCGAGCACGCCGAGGCCAATGAAAAACACCCGCTTGAACAGCACGGCGCTGATCCGCTGCCGCAGCCATTGCCCCAGCCACATCCCCAGCAGCGCCGGTGCCAGCGCCAGCAACGAAGCGCTCAATTCGCCCCCGCCCAGCTCGCCGCGCCACAACAGGCCGGCGGCCAGGGCCAATGTGGATACGGTGAATGACAGGCCCAAGGCCTGCACCAGTTCATCCTTACTCAAGCCCAGTGCTTGCAGATAGGGCACCGCCGGAATGACGAACACTCCGGTGGCAGACGTGATGAGCCCGGTCAGCAACCCGCAGAGCGGAGCACCCCATGACTCGACGTCGGCGCCGACCCGCAGCGTCGGCAGCAACAGCCCGCTCAACGCATACAGCAGCAGCGCCCCGCCCAAGGCTCGTACCACCCAAGCGCCTCCCGTCATGCCGATCCACAACGTACCGAGACCGGTGCCGAGGAATATCGCCAGCAGCAACGGCCACAGGCGCCGGATCAGGGCTTGCAGATGGCCGCCAAAAGCCAATTGCCAGAGATTGGTCAAGGTTGCCGGAACGATGAGCAACGCCGCAGCCTGCGCCGGAGCCATAGCCAGCCCGAGCAAGCCCATGGAAATGGTCGGCAGGCCGAGGCCGATCACGCCCTTGATGGTGCCGGCCAGCAGGAAGGTGCCGACAACCAGCAGGGAAAGGGCCAGGCCGAGGTTTTGATAGAAAGCGCTGAGTGTGTCCATAGGGGTATCGTGCGCCCCGGGACCTGACTTGAAAATCTGCCATATACTGAGGATGCCTATTGCCTGGCAAGAGGCAGGAATGCGTCGATGCTTCTGGCCCTATCGCGAGCAGGCTCGCTCCCACAGGAGGGTGCACTCTTTCTGGAGAAACTCGGCCCACTGTGGGAGCGAGCCTGCTCGCGATAGCAATGCACCAGCCACCCCAGACCCGGACAGGATCACATCGCCCATGCACTTCGACCTCACCGATCTGCGCCTCTACCTGAACATCCTCGACACCGGCAACATCACCGCCGGTGCGGTCCGCAGCCATTTGTCCCTGGCCGCGGCCAGTGCGCGAGTCCGTGCCATGGAAGCCTCCGTGGGCATCGACCTGCTTGAACGCGGACGGCGAGGTGTAACCCCCACTCCGGCCGGCAAGGCCCTGGCCGAGCACGCCCGGGTCCTGCTGCAACAGGCCGAACGCCTGCAACAGGACATGGCCGAATATGCCAAGGGCGTCAAAGGCCGGGTGCGGCTGCTGTGCAACACCAGCGCCATGACCGAGTACCTGCCCGAACTGCTGGCCGGTTTCCTCTGCACCCATCCCAACCTCGACATCGACCTGCAGGAACTGCCCAGCTCACGAATCACTCATGCCCTGCGCCAGGGCGCGGCGGACCTGGGCATCGTTTCCGACGCCGTGGACACCGATGGCCTTCAGGCCTGGCCGTTTCGCGACGATCCGCTGGTATTGATCCTACCGACCGGGCACCCGCTGGCTGACGGGCGAGCCGTACGGTTCAGCGAGACCCTCAGCCACGACTATGTCGGCCTGAACGCATCCAGTGCCTTGGCGATTTACCTGGAAGAGCAGGCGCTGCACATCGGCTCGCGCATGCAAATCCGTATTCGCGCCGATGGTTTCGACGGGATGATTCGCATGGTGGCCCATGGTGCAGGCGTAGCCATCGTGCCGAAGGCGGCCGTCGAACGGCGCCCGCCCGAACCTTCGTATCAATGTGTGTCGCTGCAAGAGTCCTGGACCCATCGGGCGTTGCTGTTATGCGCCCGCAACTTCGAAGGTTTGCCGGCCTACGCCAGGGCCCTGGCCCGGCATCTTGCCGACTGATGCGCGCTTCTGGATAGGCCGGTGTCGACCACAGGCATCTCCTCGCTCATGTCGCGCGGTAGGGTGCTGTTCTCTTCTGCCCCCTTTCGGAGCTCACATGACCGCACCCATCACCGTCCTGCGCGACACCCATCCGCTGCCCGTCCTCGATGCCTGCAAATGGGAAAAGCTCGAGGGCGACCCGCACACCGTCAACCTCAACGCCTACACCAGCGAAGACGGCAGCAAGATCATGGGCACCTGGATCTGCACACCTGGCAAATGGTATGTGGAGTATGTGAAATGGGAGTACTGCCATTTCCAGGAAGGCTACTGCATCATCACCCCGGAAGGCATGGAGCCGATCCATCTGCGGGCCGGTGATATCTTCGTCATCGAGCCAGGCATGAAAGGCACGTGGGAAGTGGTCGAGACCGTGCGCAAATATTTCGTGTTTGCCTGAAGCAAAAAACCGAGAGACCACCCGACATGGTCTCTCGGAAAACAACCTAGATTGCACAACCTCTGTAGCGAGGAAGTCATCTGTGGGAGCAAGGCTTGCCCGCGATGCAGGCACCTCGTTACCTCAGAGACAGCATCGCCTGTAATCGCGGGCAAGCCTTGCTCCCACAATTCCCCTCGCCATAAAAGCTCGTCGATATCGTCGCGCTTATTGCGGCTTGCGATAGCTGTTAACAATCGCCGAAAAGTCCTTGCCGCCCTCGCCCCGCTGGCTCATAGCCTGATACAACTGTTGCGCCACCGCCCCCAGCACCACCGGCTGATGGGCCTGCCGCGCGGCTTCGGTCGCCAGGCCCAGGTCCTTGAGCATCAGGTCGGCGCCAAAGCCACCCGTGTAGCCACGGGACGCCGGCGCCGTTTCGATCACGCCGGGCCATGGGTTGTAGGTGTCCGAACTCCAGCAACGGCCCGTTGAACTGTTGATGATGCCGGCCAGCACCTGGGTGTCGATCCCCAAGGCATCGCCCAGGGCCATGGCTTCGCTGACGCCGACCATGGAAATCCCCAGCAGCAGGTTGTTGCAGATCTTGGCGATCTGCCCGGTGCCCACTTCACCGCAGTGCACGATGTTACGGCCCATTTGCGCCAGCACCGGTTGCAAGGTGGCGAACAGCTCAGCCGTGGCGCCAACCATGAACGTCAACGTGCCCGCCGCCGCACCGCCGGTGCCGCCGGAGACTGGCGCATCGGCCATCGCCACCCCTTGCTTCGCAGCGGCAGCCGCCACGTCGCGGGCGGTTTGCGGATCGATGGTGCTGCAATCCACAGCCGGCGTACCGGCGGCAATGCCGGCCAGCACGCCGTCCTCACCCAGCCAGACACTGCGCACATGGGCAGCGGCCGGCAACATGGTGATCACCAACCCGGCGCCCTGGGCCGCATCGCGCGGCGATGCGCTGATCGTGCCGCCCAGCGCCGCCAGCTCGGCCAATACCGTCTGGTTCAGGTCGAACAGATTCAACGAATGGCCAGCCTTGAGCAGGTTGCGCGCCATGGGCGCGCCCATGTTGCCCAGGCCGATAAATGCGATCTTCATGTCCGGCTCCTTAACGCAGGTTGATGGTGGTGTTCACACCGTCATTGACGCTGTCATCATCGAACCAGCGCGCGGTCACGGTCTTGGTTTGAGTGTAGAACTGCACCACCTGTTTGCCGTACGGACCGAGGTCGCCGAGTTTCGAACCGCGGGAACCGGTGAAGCTGAAAAACGGCACGGGTACCGGGATCGGGATGTTGATGCCCACCTGGCCGACGTCGATTTCGCTCTGGAACTTGCGCGCCGCCGCGCCACTCTGGGTGAACAGGCCAGTGCCGTTGCCAAACGGGTTGGCATTGACCAGGGCAATCGCCTGGTCCAGGGTGTCGACTTCCAGCACCACCAGCACCGGGCCGAAGATTTCTTCGGTGTAGATGCGCATGTCGGTAGTCACGCCGGAAAACAGGGTCGGGCCGACGAAGTTGCCTTGCTCGAAGCCCGGCACGCTGACGCCACGGCCATCGAGCTCCAGCTTCGCACCTTGCTGCACGCCACTCTCGATCAACTCGAGAATCCGCGCCTTGGCCCGCTTGGAAATCACCGGGCCGACGTCCGTGCCCGGCTCGCTGCCGGCATTGACCTTGAGCTTCTGTGCCAGGGCCTTGAGCTCCGGCAGCCACTGCCTGGCCGCGCCCACCATCACCACCACGGAAGTGGCCATGCAACGCTGGCCCGCCGCGCCGAAACCGGCCCCGACCAGAGCGTTGAGGGTCTGTTCACGATTGGCGTCGGGCAGCACCACCGCGTGGTTCTTGGCGCCCATCATCGATTGCACGCGCTTGCCATGGCGACCCGCCAGGTCATACACGTGGGTGCCGACGGCCGTCGAGCCGACGAAGGAAACCGCCTTGATGTCCTTGTGGGTGCAGAGCGCATCCACCACGTCCTTGCCACCGTGCACCACGTTGAGCACACCGGCTGGTACGCCGGCCTCGATGGCCAGTTCCACCAGCAGCATGGTCGACAATGGGTCCTGTTCCGAGGGCTTGAGCACGAAGGTGTTGCCGCAGGCGATGGCCATCGGGAACATCCACAGCGGAATCATCGCCGGGAAATTGAACGGGGTAATGCCCGCACACACACCGATCGGCTGGCGCAGCGTGTAGGTGTCGACGCCACCGGCAACGTTCTCGGCGAACTCACCCATCTGCAGGGTGCCGATGGAGCAGGCGTGCTCGACCACTTCCAGGCCACGGAAAATATCACCCTCGGCGTCCGCGATGGTCTTGCCCTGCTCGGCGCTCAGTACGGCGGCGATGCGCTTGGAATGCTCGCGGATCAACGCCTGGAGCTTGAGCATGATGCGCATCCGCGCGCCGATGGGGGTCAGTTTCCAGGTCTGGAAAGCACGCTGGGCAGCGGCAATGGCGGCATCGACTTCCGAGGCTGTGGCGAACGGAACCTTTGCCAGCACTTGCTGGGTAGCCGGGTTGACGATGTCGTGCCATTCGCTGGATTGGGACTCGACCCACTC
Source organism: Pseudomonas sp. FP2300 (assembly GCF_030687595.1). Taxonomy (NCBI): domain Bacteria; kingdom Pseudomonadati; phylum Pseudomonadota; class Gammaproteobacteria; order Pseudomonadales; family Pseudomonadaceae; genus Pseudomonas; species Pseudomonas sp. FP2300. The sequence continues at coordinate 885,179 of NZ_CP117440.1, read as the reverse complement.
GCCATCGATCAGCAGTCTGACGGTTTGCAGGGTGGTGTCGCTGGGCGTAAGGGAAACGTTCATGCTGGCCTCCGGGATTGTTCTTATAGAGAGCGCTGGTTCAGCAAAGACCAAGATGCAGGAGCACGTTGGTGATGAGACGGTTTTTGGAGTATAGATGTGCAAACTTCTAATAAGAATGCACATAAAAGCCGGTCCATCATGCAAAAAAACATCACCTCCCTGGGGTCGCTGAATTGGGACGACCTCAAGTTCTTCCTCGAAGTGGCCCGCACCCGCAAGGCCAGCACGGCGGCCAAGCGCCTGGCCGTCGACTACACCACGGTGTCGCGCCGCATCAGTTCGCTGGAGGCTTCGTTGGGCACGTTGCTGTTCGAAAAGTCCCGGACCAACGGCTTTGTCCTGACCGCCGAAGGCCAGCGCCTGCTGGGTTACGCCGAATCGATCGAGAGCACCCTGCACATGGCCTGCGAACAGGTTTCAGGATCGGGGGTCGCGCTGTCCGGCCACGTGCGCATGGGTTGCACCGAAGGCTTCGGCAGCTTCTTCATCACTCCGCAGCTGAGCCACTTCGTCGACGCCTACCCGGCCATTTCAGTAGACATCCTGCCGCTGCCGCACTTCATCAGCCTGTCCAAGCGCGAGGCCGACATCGTCATCGCCCTCGAACGCCCCGAACATGGTCCATACGTGTGCTGCAAACTGTGCGACTACCGACTGCAGCTCTACGCCACCCAGCCATACCTGGACAACCACCCGCCCATCCAGCACCCGGCCGATCTGAGCCAGCACTCATTCATCAGCTACGTAGACGACCTGGCGTTCAGTTCCGAGCTGCTCTACCTGGCCAACGTCCTGCCCGGCGCCCACGCCCACCTGCGCAGTACCAGCGTGATCGCGCAATTCGTCGCAGCCCAGCAAGGCCGCTCGCTGGCGATCCTGCCGTGCTTCCTCGCCGCCCAGGATCCACGGCTGCTGCCGGTGTTGCCGGAGGAAATCACCGTCACCCGGCAGTTCTGGATGTATTGCCGGGAGGACTTGAGGAAGCTCAAGCGGATTACGTTGTTGTGGGATTACATTCGCGAGGTGACTGAACAGAATCAGCCACTGCTGATGGGCGAAAGCCGGGAGATGGTGTTCGCCGATTAATCGGCGATGACCACGATGGCGACGCGGCGGTTTTCGGTGCGGCCGCTGGCAGTGTCGTTGGAGGCGACGGGTTTGCTGCTGCCCAGGCCGCGCAGTTGGACGTTTTCTTCGCGCATGCCAACGCCGGTCAGCACCTTGCCGACGCTGGCGGCCCGGCGCATCGACAGTTGTTCGTTGTAGGCCTGGGAGCCCGACGCATCGGTATGGCCATCGACGCGTACCCGTTGGATTCCCGCACCCAGCAGCGCCTTGCCAATGCGCTCGACGATTTCGGTGCTGGCCGGGTTGAGATTTTCCACATCGCTGCCAAACAACACCTTGCCCGACAGACCAAAGGCCCAGCCATCGTCAGTCAATTCGAAGCCTTGCTGTTTGAGCACAGTAATCTGCGCCGGCGTCAGGCCTTTCTGCGGTGCCGTCTGGCAACCGCCCAGTGCCAGGAGGGCGAGCAAGAAAAACGCCGCGAACCAGCGCAGGGAAAATTGAGGATATGAACGCACGAGTCAGCTCCTGGTTTGAAGATCAGCGACGGGATGATCCGAGCCCGCCGTATGTTGTCCGCCTCGGGCGAGGCGTTTGGCTTGGTACATCGCCGCATCGGCGGCGTGGAGCAAGGTACCCGGGGTGGCACCATGATCGGGATAAACGGCAATGCCGATACTGAGGGAGGTCAGCACTGAAGCATTACCGGGCAATTGAATCGGCATTTCCATGCTGGCGATGATCTTTTCAGCGATCAGCTCGGCGTCCTCGGCCTTGTGCAAGGGCGCCAGCAACACGGCGAATTCATCGCCCCCCAGGCGCGCGACCAAGTCGTCTTCACGCAACTGTGCCCGGACTCGGGTCGCCACGGCCGTCAACACCGCGTCACCGGCGGCGTGACCGAAGTTGTCATTGATCCCCTTGAACCGGTCGCTGTCCAGGTAAAGCACGGCCACTTGCTCGTTGAGCTTGCTGGCATTGCGCAAGGCGCGAATCAGCCGGCCCTCGAAAAACGCCCGGTTCGGCAAGCCGGTCAAGCTGTCGTGACTGGCCTGGTGGGCCAGGCTTTCATTTTCACTTTGCAGGTGGGTCTGCCAGGACTCCAGTTCATCGAGCAGGGCGTTGAAGTCATTGGCCAGGTTATCCAGTTCGGCGATCGCGGCCGGCGGCACGCGCCGTTCCAGGGCTCGCTCGCTGCGTGCCGCGTGGGCCACCTCGGCCAGGCTGCGCAGCGGCCCGGTGATCGCACGCAACTGGCGCCGCGCCAGATAAAGCGCCACCCAGGCACTCACCGCCGTGCACAGGATGATCCCCGCCAGGCCACTGAGCAAAAAGCGCAACAGGCTGCCGCCATGGCCGGCCAACACGATGCGACCTATGCTCTGCCCTTGGTGGACGATCGGCAGGCTGATGGGCTTTTCCAGGAATGCCTTGGCAATGTGCACTTCCAGTTCCGACAACAAGCCGGTTTCCGGTCGTTGCCAGCGCGCCAACAGACGGCCATGTTCATTGAACACCTGGGCATCGGCGACTTCTTCGGTGGTAGCGATCAAGGCCAGAGCTTCGGTGGCCGCGGCCGAGTCATCGAAGACCACGGCGGCTTCCACGGTGTAGTTGATCGAACGGGCGATCAGGTGCAGGTTGTGATCGGCATAGACCCGCAACGCCAGCAGGCCGAGCAAAGTCAGGGAAACACTGGCCATGGTAATGGCCACCAAGGCGACGATCAGATGACCGCGACCGATGACCGAACCCAGGGTGGGACGGACCTTTGGTTTGCGCTGTTTCATGGCGCTGCGGGCCTGCGGCGGGAAAGCTGCAGCACACTCGGATGGATGCGCACGCCACTGCGTGCCACCGAGTCGAGGTTGACCTCGAAAGACACTTGTTCATCGCCGACCCGTAGACAGAACAGGCTCCCCACTGTGCACTGGTCGCCGCCTTCGCTGATGCTCAGCACCGGCTTGCCGATCAAGGACGCAAACAGACGGGTGTGTTCATCGTTGGTCAGCCGGCCGATGTAGACCGCGTTGCACTCAGTGGCGATATCGGGATGATCGGCCAGCAGCCGCTGCACAGTCACCGGCCGCCCCGTGGCCTGGGTAGTGCCCTTGACCAGATCGTCGGTGTATTGGGTGGGTCCGACAATGCACAGTTGCAGCTGGGTTGGCTCCACAGGCCAACGGGCGTAGCTGAGGATTCCCAACACAACCTGGGTTACCGCTTCGGCCCGCTGCTCAGCCTGGGTCGTGGTTGCCTGTTCCTGGGTAAGTGCGACAGGCGACAGCAGACACAAAAGGCCGGCAAGCAGAAAATGCCCCCAGCCCTTGCTGCGCGCTGCCTCCCGTACAGGCACCTTCATGGAAAGTCTCTTGATCCAAGCGATAAGTGCCGGAACGATAGCACAGTGCCAAAAAGCCAGCGAGACAGCGTGTTACGTAGACTTCGGAACGGTACAGCCGAAATTGCGACGGGGGCATGAATCAATAAAAGCTGATGGTTCAGTCAGCCTGCTCCAGCTCCAGCATCAACCCGCTCAAGCGCTTGACCTTGCGCCGGACCGCCTCCTCGAATACACCCGCTCGCGGCTCGATCAGACTGAACCATTGCTTGCCCCGAGTAATGGCGGTGTACACCAGTTCCTTGGTCAATACCGGGTTCAGCGCATCCGGGAGAATCAGCGCAGTATGGGTGAATTCCGAGCCCTGGGATTTGTGCACCGTCATGGCATACACGGTTTCCACATCATTCAGGCGGCTGGGCAGGACGAAACGCACACCGCCCTGGCCGTCGTTGCGCGGGAACGCGACCCGCAAGACCTGTTTGCCGGCATCGGGGCCGTCACGCTCGGGCAACTTGAGGGCAATACCGATATCGCCGTTCATCAATCCCAGCCCATAGTCGTTACGGGTCATCAGCACCGGGCGTCCTTCGTACCACTGGTGATCGCTATCGATAAGACGGGCCTTGAGCAATGCGGCGGTAATGCGCTGGTTCAGTCCTTCGACGCCCCACGGGCCTTTACGCACCGCGCAGAGCAATTGGAATTCGTCGAAAGCCGCCAGGACTTCCCGGGCCCAATCGGCCCAGCAACTGTCTTCCAGCGGGCGAGAATTCGCCGGGCGTCGCTGCCGTAGCAGGCTCAGGTAATGCCGATAGCCTTGCGGCCCTTCTGGCCGGCCTCCGAGCAACAGATTTTCCAGCTTCGCGTCGTGTTCGCCCGTTAACGCCAGGGAAAACAGATCGGCATGCTGCCCCTGCTTGAGCAACTGACGGGCCTTTTCAGGCTGCTGCTGATTGACCCAGCGAGCCAGTTGGCCGATCCCGCTGCCTTCGCCGAAGCGCCGGGAATGCCTGAGCATGACCACTTGCTGTGCCAGGGGATGAGTGCCATCAAGATCCTGCTGCAGGTCACTGGTCGCCAGGTTTTCACCACTGACCGACTCAAGCCAGGCTCGGGTCTGGAGGCTGTACCAGCCGTCCTCGGCGTCTCGACACAAATCCCCCAGCACCGCACCGGCCTCCACAGAGGCCAACTGGTCCTTGTCCCCCAGCAACACCAACCGTGCGTGGGCCGGCAATGCATCCAGCAGATTGGCCATCATCTCCAGGTCGATCATCGACGCCTCATCGACCACCAGCACATCCAATGGCAACCGATTGCCCGCATGGTGGCGAAAATGTCGGGTACCAGGCCGACTGCCCAACAAACGATGGACCGTCGTCACATCACAAGGAATCCGTTCGCGCACAGCGTCGTCCACATCCAGGGTCCGGACCTGCTGGCTGATGGACTCGGTCAGGCGTGCCGCTGCCTTGCCAGTCGGCGCGGCCAGGCGAATCCGCAGCGGCTTCCCGGCCTCGACGGCCGGTGCCTGCAGCAGCGCCAGCAGACGCACCACGGTAGTGGTCTTGCCGGTGCCCGGGCCACCAGTCACGATGCTGAAGGCCCCACGGGTTGCCAGCGCGCAGGCCAGTTTCTGCCAATCGATCGGACCATTGGCATTGGCCGGTCCGAACAGCCCGTCCAAACGCTCGCGCAGGTCACCGGGCGCCGCCTCATTTTCGCTAAGCCGCTGGCGCAACGCCTCATCGATCCGCCGCTCATAACCCCAGTAACGACGTAGATAAAGACGTTTTCCGGACAGCACCAATGGCCGCTGCTGCGCCTCTTCGCTCCCATCCGCAGCCAGGGCCACCAGCCGGCTGGAGGCCAAGGCCTTGCACCAATGGGCGCCGTCCAGGGTCTGCAATATTTGCGACGGCAACAGCATCACGCCAGTCTGCAGGTCACCCTCGGGGGGCAGCGACAGGGCGAAGTCCGGCTCCTTGAGGGTTTCGAACACGTCCAGGCAAACATGCCCGTGGCCCAGTTGATGACTGGTCAGCGCAGCGGCGAGCAGGACCAATGGATCATCGTCAGGCGCCAGCTCATGGAGGAACGCCACGAACGCCTTGTCCAGGGCACGCAACCAGCCGCGCTCGACCCAGCGCGTCAGTAACAACAGCAGGTCGTCTGCGCGGCTCAAGGGCGCCAGCGCCACCAGGCTCTCGTCGTCGGACGACTTGGGGAGCAGGTCGGCAAAAGAACGACTCATAGCAATTCCCCCTGTACCCACGCCGGCTCGGCCTTGGGTTCGGGCGCGCCCTGGAACAGGCGATCCAGTTGTTCGATCAATGCCCGTGGCGGCTTGGTGAAATACACACCCTGGCTGGTTGAGCGGGTGCCGCGAAGGAACAGGTACAACGCGCCGCCGACATGTCGGTCGTAGTCGTAATCGGGAAGCCGCGCCTTGAGCTGGCGATGCAGGGCCAACAGGTAGAGCACGTATTGCAGGTCGTAGCGGTGGTCCAGGATCGACTGTTCCATAGCCTGTACGGTGTAGGCCATGTCATCGACACCCAGCCAGTTGGATTTGTAATCGGCCACGTAATACCGACCGTCGTGCTCGAACGTCAAATCGATGAAGCCCTTGAACATGCCATTGAGCAACACCGGTTCCGCAGCGACGCGAGCCACACCGCCATGGGTGAATCGGCAAACCAGTTGATCGAGCTTTTGCACATCGACCTTGTGGCTGGCGAACCAGAACTCCATCTCGACCTGGAAACGGGTCAGTTGTTCGAGCGCCACTGGCGCCTGGTCGCTGCCGATGTGCATGGGCATTTTGATCAAGTGCTGCAGCCAGTCGCTCAACGTCGGGATCCAGCCTTTCCAGCCTCGGCGATTACAGCGTCGGGCAATGGCATCCTCGATATCCGCCGGCGCAGATGAAAACCCTTCCCCGGCGGCCCACTCCAGCAGGCCATGGAGGAACGTCCCGGGGTTGGGGCCACGGGGGAAACGGTGGATATCGCCACCGACGGCGAGGGTCTCCCTGGGCGCGTCCGGGTCCAGTCGTTCATCGTCGAACAGCTTCTGGGCCTGCGGACTCTCTGGCGCGGTATCGCTGCCTTCGCTCAGGCTTTCGCCGATGCGCAAGGCACTGTAGGAGGCGATCCACCAGTTTTCGCTGGCTTTTCGCAAGGGCACCAAGGGCTCGCGCAACACTGCTTCGTTGCGCGGCGGCCGATAGTGCTCGTCGGTGGCTGCGGGCATTGGCTGGCAACTTACCGCGACGCAACCTTGTTGCAGGTCGGCCAACCAACGCCCCAGTTCCATCGACTCGGCCAACGGCGCACCACCTCCCAACAGATAACCCAGCGCGGACACATGCAGGATCGAGCGGTTGTTGCTGCCCCGCTTGAGATCCGCGACACCTAGCCAGCAGGCATGCTGTGCGCGAGTCAGGGCCACATAGAGAAGCCGCAGATCCTCGGCCAGACGCTCGTCATCGGCCTTGGCGATCAATTCGGCGGTGGGCTTGAGACTGATCTGCGCCTTGCCGGTCTCATCGTGGTAATGCAACGGCAATCGGCTGCCGTCCACCGGTTTCGTCGAACAGATGAAAGGCAAAAAGACCAACGGATACTCAAGCCCCTTGGACTTGTGGATCGTGACCACCTTGACCAGTTGCTCATCGCTTTCCAGGCGCAGGATCTGCTCTTCTCCCGCCTGCCCGGACAAGGCCAGGTGCTCGGACAAATGCCGGATCAAGGCTTGCTCGCCATCCAATTCACCGGCGGCCTGCTGCAACAGTTCGCAAAGGTGCAGCAAGTTGGTCAGCACTCGCTCGCCATCACTGCGTGCCATCAGGGCCTGGGGCAGCTCAAAGTCATGCAACAGGCGCCGCAACATGGGCAACACGCCCTGGCTGCGCCAGACCGTACGATAGCCGCGAAATTGCATGACCCTGGCTTCCCAGGCCAACTCATCCTGATTGAGACGCTCCAGTTCCATCAGCGACAGGTTCAACGTAATGCTGGCCAGGGCTGCCCGGAGCGGTCGTTCGGCATCCGGTTCAGCGCAGGCCCTGAGCCAGATCAGCAGATCCCGCGCTTCCTGCGAGGCAAAGACCGAATCCTTGTCGGACAGATAGACACTGCGTACGCCCCGCGCGGACAACTCGTCTCGCACGGCCTGCGCTTCTTTACCATCGCGCACCAGGATGGCGATATCCGCCGGGCGCAAACCTCGCAGCGTTTCTCCATCGACCGTAAAGCCGTCGCGTCCCGACTGGCCGCCGTTGAGCAACGTCGTGATCTCACTGGCGCAGGCGGCCGCCATCGACTGTCGATACACCGCACCGGAAAGCGGCTGGTCCGACGACAGGTGCCAGATGTTCAGTGCCGCCACCGCCTGTCCCGCAATCTGCAAGGTCTCCTTGCGCCCCTGGGATTCAACGGACAGGAACGGCACCGGGTTCTCGCCCGAAGGTTCACGGAACAGGAAGGCCCCGCGCCCCTTTGGACGGGACTCGGCATTCTGGAAAATATGGTTTACCGCACCCACCATGGCGTGGCTGGAACGGAAATTCCTGCCCAGCGTATGCAGCCTGCCAGCAGTAGCTTCGCGAGCGCGCAGGTAGGTGTAGATGTCGGCACCGCGAAAAGCGTAGATCGCCTGCTTCGGATCGCCGATCAGGAACAGCCCGGTCTCCGGGTCATTGTCTTCGATGCGGTAGATGCTTTCGAAGATCCGGTACTGAACCGGGTCGGTGTCCTGGAACTCATCGATCAGCGCCACCGGAAACTGCTCGCGGATCAGGCTCGCCAGACGCTCGCCACCGTCGGCCTGCAGAGCCGTGTCGAGGCGCAGGAGCATGTCATCGAAGCCCATCTCGGCGCGGCGCCGTTTCTCGGCCTCGAAGCGCGCCCCGACCCATTGCGCGGCATGCTGCAACACCGCGGCATCCGGCGTGGGCAACGCCTCCAGGCTGGCCTTGAGACCGGCCATGGCGTCCAGCCCGGGATGATTGGGCACTTCACCTTTCCAGGCTTCGGCCATGCCCTCGGGGGTCAGCCGTGTGAACCCGGTGCCGATATCCAGCAGTTCAAGGCTTTCGTCATCCACCCAGGCAGTGATCTTCTGAAACCACGGTTCGAAGTAACGCGCCTGCATCTTGCGCCCATCGACAGACTTGCTGGCGACGCCTTGCTGGCAGATCTCCAGCAGTTCCACCGCCCATTGCCGCCACGGCGCCTTGAGATCAAGCAAGGCGGCACTACGTTCCTGCAGGGAGGCAGCGATGAGTTCGGCAGGCTCAAGCTCGTCAGCGTCGCCACGCTCGCTGGAAAACAACCCCCTCACCCGTGGCAACAGCGCCGCCGGCCCGCCCCAATGGGTACGCACCCAGTTCAGCGCCTCGCCTTGCATCGAATAGCAGAACAGCCGCCAATAATCGCGCAACACCTCGCCCAGTAACTCGCTGTGATCGGTTTCCAAGGTCTGGGTGAACAGGCTACCGCTGTCGAAGGCATGCTCACGCAACATGCGCTGGCACCAACTGTGGATGGTCGAGACAGCGGCCTCGTCCATCCATTGCGCGGCGATATCCAACCGATTCGCACAACCGGGCCATTGCCCTGCATCGAATTCGTCACGCAGCTCGGCGATCAGCAAATCCGGGGCTGGAATTTCTTCACGAAAGTAACGTGCAGCTTCGGCCAGACGGGTGCGAATTCGTTCACGCAGCTCTTTGGTGGCGGCGTCCGTAAAGGTCACGACCAGGATTTGCGGTGGAAGCAGCTCGCGGCCAAAACCGGCCGCCGAACCGCCATGCCCCAGTACCAGTCGCAAGTACAGCGCCGAGATGGTAAAGGTCTTGCCGGTCCCGGCGCTGGCCTCGATCAGTTGGCTGCCTCGTAGCGGGAACGCCAGTGCCAATGGTGTCTGCCGGCTCATGAACGGGCCTCCTCGCCGACCAAAGAACGCCATGGAGCTTCGAGCAAGGGTCGGTAAAGCGCATCGCACCAATCGGGGAATGTTTCGTCAGCCATCAAGGCATCGAAATCAGGAAACTGTCGAGCCAGGGCCGGACTTTCCCGCCGCTCGCCTTCAAACGTCTGGCCATCGCCTTCATAGGCTTTGCGAGCCGCCGCTCCGGCCTTGACCGGATCACTCTGGCCGAGCCAGGCGAAAGCCGTCTTCACTGCGATCGGTAGCGGCTGGCGCATACCGGCCTGCCAGGCCTGCAGCATGTCGCCCAACAACTTTTGTGCGACAGGCTCTTCAAAAGGTGCCAGCAGCAAGCTGTCATCACTGGCCACCAGCGCCGTCGTCAACGACAAGCCGTTAGCGCAGGCCACGAGATGATTGACCCAGGGTCGTATCAGGCGATGCCATTTACGGGTCTTGGTAGAACCGATGCTGTTGGGTATGGCGGTGATGGCGAGGACCGCACCGTCGGAGCGTTGGTGCAAGCCGCTGAGCCAACCTTCGACATTCACGCCCTGCAATTGCAGGCTGACTGGCACAGCGCTGGCCGAGGGTGTCGGCCATAACGCCAAAAGCTGCTGGTAACGTTGGAGCAGATCCGGCAAGGGCTCGATCAACTCGCGTTGCAGGCACTCACCAAAACCGGCCATAGGCAACAAGCCACTGTTCTGCAGCCTTTGGGCGTGGGCGGTGAGGGCAAGATCCGGCTGGTCCAGGCGTATCAGGGCCGCTTCAAGCAAGCTGTCACTCAGGCTGTAGCGTTGCAGCGCATCGAGCACAAAAGGTTCGTCATCGGCCAGAGGCGCTTCGATGGCCTCGAAGAACACCTTCAGTCGCTGACTGAAGAAATGGCGGACTGGATTGCGCAGGAAATCCTGCAACTGTCCGAGGCCCAAAGGTTCTTCCTGAACGTAGGGTTCCAGCACCTGGTTCTTGTCGGTGTGATCGCAAGCGTCATGGAGCATCCGCCATTCGCTGGCGTAACTGAACAGCTCATCGCCTTGATGGAAATAACGCGCACTGAACGGTTGCAGCGGGTGCTGCTGGGTCAGGGCATCGAGAAGACTCTTACTGTCATCTGCCAGCCGCCAACCACTGGCGAGATGGTCCCGAAGTTGGCCAATCAACACCGATGCCGGTCGCTCACTGTTGTCGCGAATGCTGCGCCCAACCCAACTGATATACAGTTTTTCCCGGGCCGAAAGCAGGGCCTCCAGCAACAGATAACGATCATCTTCGCGCCGGGAACGATCGCCCGGGCGATAATCGCCGCCCATCAGATCGAAATCCAGGGGTGGCTGGGCGCGTGGGTAATCCCCATCATTCATCCCCAGCAAGCACACCAGTTTGAAGGGGATCGCGCGCATCGGCATCAAGGTACAGAAGTTGACTGCCCCGGCCAGGAAACGTTGGGACAGTCGCCCCTGATCCAGCCCGGCCAACCATGCCTCACGCACCACCGTCAGCGGCAATTCATCGTGCAGCCCCACCGACTCACAGGTTTCCAGCCAGGTTTCACGCAAGTCTTCAAGTTGGGCCAGCAGATAGTCGTCATGCTCGTTGCTCGCCTGGAAAAACAACTGCATCAGGTCTTGCAGGCGTGCCCCCCATTGCTGCGGTGAAGCCGGCCGGGTGAGTTCCTGATGGGCGACTTCCAAGGCATCCAGCAAAGCTACCAGGGGACCGATCAACGCCGCATCCAGGCCTCCGATCTCGTCATAGGGCTCAATGCCTTCATAAGCGTTTGAACTGCCGACGGCATACCCCAGCAACATACGACGCAGGCCGAAATGCCAGCTGTTCTGCTCAAGTTCTGCGGGCAGGCCCAACCCGGCACGGTGTTCGGCGCTCATCCCCCAGCGAATGCCTGCCCCTTCGATCCAACGATGCAGAGTCGGCAGGTCGGCCTCATCAATGCCAAACCGTTCGCGCAACGCGGGGACATCCAGCAGATCAAGGATTTCGCTGACCGGGAAACGACTGTCCGGCAGCTTGAGCAAATGCTCGACGGCGATCAACAGCGGATCACGTCCACGTTGGCCCTGGTCGGTCAGCGTGAATGGAATGAAACGAGGGTCGTTCCTGTCGAGCTGGCCGAACACCGCGCGAATGTGCGGCGCATAACTGTCGATGTCCGGCACCATGACGATGATGTCCCGTGGGCGCAGGGTCGGATCCGCGCTGAAGTGGGCCAGCAATTGGTCGTGGAGAATTTCAACTTCACGCTGGGCACCGTGAGCCACATGAAAACGGATCGAGCCGTCCCGCTCCGTATCGACGACAGGCCAGTGTTCCCGGGTTTCGTTCAGGGGGCGTAGCTCCAGGATGTCATCCTGCAACTGGCTGAGAAGGGTCGTGGGGGTCCCATCAGTGAACAGGTCGATTCGCCCATCGCGAAATACAGAGCGATAACTGTTGGGATCATCGTAGCTGTCGAGCAGGTTGATATAGTCGCGTCCCTGTTTGCCCCAGGCAGCCAGTAACGGATGGGCATGTTGATGCAGGGTTTGCGGATCGAGGACGACGGGCATGCCAGCCTTGCGTGCCTGGCGCTTGTATTGATGACGCAGCAAGTCCTTGTCGGCGACGATGTCGGCCCAATGATGACGACATGGGTTATGCACGCATAGCAGAACCTGGCTGAACCGGGAAAGACCGGCGAGCGCCTCGAGGACTTGGGCAGGCAATGAAGAAATACCAAACACGATGACCCGCGCGGGGAGGCCTTTTGGAGCGACTTCCAGGCTGTTGATACGTTCGATGTAGCGCTGATGAACACCGGCACGACTTTGCGCCATGCCCTGCTCTCCCACATCAAGCAACAAGGCTCGCCACAGTTCCGCTTGCCAGCAATTTGCCGGCGCGAGCGGTTTGATTTCGCCTCGGACATTTCTTGTCTGGTGTCGCCCCTCAGCCCAATCCTCAAGCCAGTCGGCCCGGTACACCTGGTATTGGTCAAACAGATCGGCAAGACGCTCGGACAGTTGATAACGCTTGCGCAAGTCAGTGTCGTGGGTGAGGAATCGTCGCAGAGGTTCGAAATGAGGCTGCTCGATCAACTGCGGCAGCAGCCGCATCAGGCGCCAGGTTAGCGGGGCCTTATCCAGCAGGGACTTGGCCGGAATTTCATCACGTCCCAGGACTGTTCGATAAAGCTGCCACATGAAACTGCCCGGCAGTTGCACATCAATGGCAGCCGCAATACCGCAGCCGCCTGAATCGTCGTCTTCCGGGTCTTCAGCCAGCGCGAGCTTGAGCCATTGAGCAATGCCGTTGCTCTGTACCAGTGCGATTTCATTTTCAAGGGGGGCCAGCGGATAGCGCCGCATCAAGCTGATCACCAGGCTGCGCAATTCATCAAGGCGATTCCCGTGAACCACCATGAAAGCTGGGCTAAGGGACGTTGCGTCCGGCATGAAAGGCATCCTTGAAAATGCAAAAAGCTAGGGCAGAACCTTAGCACTGTCGGTGGGCTATGACAGCCGGGAACTGTCCGCGATGCTCGTACGAACTTTCCTGCGGGCAAAACAAAACCCCTACCTGCGTCAGCAGATAGGGGTTTCGGAATTTAATCTTGACGATGACCTACTCTCACATGGGGAAACCCCACACTACCATCGGCGATGCATCGTTTCACTGCTGAGTTCGGGATGGGATCAGGTGGTTCCAATGCTCTATGGTCGTCAAGAAATTCGGTAGCCGGTGCGTGCCTTGCGGTCACGTGCCAGCGAATGGGTATGCGATAGATTTGTGTGTTGCGTTCGTGAGCGATGCGAACTTTCGGTTCGTGTCGTCTTCACACACCGCAATCTGGTCTCTTGGCCTTTGGCCTGGAGGATACAAATTGCTTGGGTGTTATATGGTCAAGCCTCACGGGCAATTAGTACAGGTTAGCTCAACGCCTCACAGCGCTTACACACCCTGCCTATCAACGTCGTAGTCTTCGACGGCCCTTCAGGGGACTCAAGGTCCCAGTGAGATCTCATCTTGAGGCAAGTTTCCCGCTTAGATGCTTTCAGCGGTTATCTTTTCCGAACATAGCTACCCGGCAATGCCACTGGCGTGACAACCGGAACACCAGAGGTTCGTCCACTCCGGTCCTCTCGTACTAGGAGCAGCCCCTCTCAAATCTCAAACGTCCACGGCAGATAGGGACCGAACTGTCTCACGACGTTCTAAACCCAGCTCGCGTACCACTTTAAATGGCGAACAGCCATACCCTTGGGACCGGCTTCAGCCCCAGGATGTGATGAGCCGACATCGAGGTGCCAAACACCGCCGTCGATATGAACTCTTGGGCGGTATCAGCCTGTTATCCCCGGAGTACCTTTTATCCGTTGAGCGATGGCCCTTCCATACAGAACCACCGGATCACTAAGACCTACTTTCGTACCTGCTCGACGTGTCTGTCTCGCAGTCAAGCGCGCTTTTGCCTTTATACTCTACGACCGATTTCCGACCGGTCTGAGCGCACCTTCGTACTCCTCCGTTACTCTTTAGGAGGAGACCGCCCCAGTCAAACTACCCACCATACACTGTCCTCGATCCGGATAACGGACCTGAGTTAGAACCTCAAAGTTGCCAGGGTGGTATTTCAAGGATGGCTCCACGCGAACTGGCGTCCACGCTTCAAAGCCTCCCACCTATCCTACACAAGCAAATTCAAAGTCCAGTGCAAAGCTATAGTAAAGGTTCACGGGGTCTTTCCGTCTAGCCGCGGATACACTGCATCTTCACAGCGATTTCAATTTCACTGAGTCTCGGGTGGAGACAGCGCCGCCATCGTTACGCCATTCGTGCAGGTCGGAACTTACCCGACAAGGAATTTCGCTACCTTAGGACCGTTATAGTTACGGCCGCCGTTTACCGGGGCTTCGATCAAGAGCTTCGCGTTAGCTAACCCCATCAATTAACCTTCCGGCACCGGGCAGGCGTCACACCCTATACGTCCACTTTCGTGTTTGCAGAGTGCTGTGTTTTTAATAAACAGTCGCAGCGGCCTGGTATCTTCGACCGGCGTGGGCTTACGCAGCAAGTGCTTCACCCTCACCGGCGCACCTTCTCCCGAAGTTACGGTGCCATTTTGCCTAGTTCCTTCACCCGAGTTCTCTCAAGCGCCTTGGTATTCTCTACCCAACCACCTGTGTCGGTTTGGGGTACGGTTCCTGGTTACCTGAAGCTTAGAAGCTTTTCTTGGAAGCATGGCATCAACCACTTCGTCACCCAAAGGGTAACTCGTCATCAGCTCTCGGCCTTAGAATCCCGGATTTACCTAAGATTCCAGCCTACCACCTTAAACTTGGACAACCAACGCCAAGCTGGCCTAGCCTTCTCCGTCCCTCCATCGCAATAACCAGAAGTACAGGAATATTAACCTGTTTTCCATCGACTACGCTTTTCAGCCTCGCCTTAGGGACCGACTAACCCTGCGTCGATTAACGTTGCGCAGGAAACCTTGGTCTTTCGGCGTGGGTGTTTTTCACACCCATTGTCGTTACTCATGTCAGCATTCGCACTTCTGATACCTCCAGCAAGCTTCTCAACTCACCTTCACAGGCTTACAGAACGCTCCTCTACCGCATCACTTGCGTGATACCCGTAGCTTCGGTGTATGGTTTGAGCCCCGTTACATCTTCCGCGCAGGCCGACTCGACTAGTGAGCTATTACGCTTTCTTTAAAGGGTGGCTGCTTCTAAGCCAACCTCCTAGCTGTCTAAGCCTTCCCACATCGTTTCCCACTTAACCATAACTTTGGGACCTTAGCTGACGGTCTGGGTTGTTTCCCTTTTCACGACGGACGTTAGCACCCGCCGTGTGTCTCCCATGCTCGGCACTTGTAGGTATTCGGAGTTTGCATCGGTTTGGTAAGTCGGGATGACCCCCTAGCCGAAACAGTGCTCTACCCCCTACAGTGATACATGAGGCGCTACCTAAATAGCTTTCGAGGAGAACCAGCTATCTCCGAGCTTGATTAGCCTTTCACTCCGATCCACAGGTCATCCGCTAACTTTTCAACGGTAGTCGGTTCGGTCCTCCAGTCAGTGTTACCTAACCTTCAACCTGCCCATGGATAGATCGCCCGGTTTCGGGTCTATTCCCAGCGACTAGACGCCCTATTAAGACTCGCTTTCGCTACGCCTCCCCTATTCGGTTAAGCTCGCCACTGAAAATAAGTCGCTGACCCATTATACAAAAGGTACGCAGTCACCCAACAAAGTGGGCTCCCACTGCTTGTACGCATACGGTTTCAGGATCTATTTCACTCCCCTCTCCGGGGTTCTTTTCGCCTTTCCCTCACGGTACTAGTTCACTATCGGTCAGTCAGTAGTATTTAGCCTTGGAGGATGGTCCCCCCATATTCAGACAAAGTTTCTCGTGCTCCGTCCTACTCGATTTCACTTCTAAGATCCTTTCGCGTACAGGGCTATCACCCACTATGGCCGCACTTTCCAGAGCGTTCCGCTAAAATCAAAGAAGCTTAAGGGCTAGTCCCCGTTCGCTCGCCACTACTAAGGGAATCTCGGTTGATTTCTTTTCCTCAGGGTACTTAGATGTTTCAGTTCCCCTGGTTCGCCTCTTGCACCTATGTATTCAGTACAAGATAACCATCTTATGATGGCTGGGTTCCCCCATTCAGACATCTCCGGATCAAAGTCTGTTTGCCGACTCCCCGAAGCTTTTCGCAGGCTACCACGTCTTTCATCGCCTCTGACTGCCAAGGCATCCACCGTATGCGCTTCTTCACTTGACCATATAACCCCAAGCAATCTGGTTATACTGTGAAGACGACATTCGCCGAAAATTCGATCTTGCTCATGAGAGCAACTCACAAATTTTACCTTAGCCTGAGCCGTTACCAGTGAAAGTAACGTTCAGTCTATCTTTCTATCACATACCCAAATTTTTAAAGAACGATCTAATCAAAAGACTAGAAATCAACATTCATCACCCTGGGGTGGAATGCTCATTTCTAAGCTTTAAACGTTGTGCCAATCTGTAATGGTGGAGCCAAGCGGGATCGAACCGCTGACCTCCTGCGTGCAAGGCAGGCGCTCTCCCAGCTGAGCTATGGCCCCGTATCTTTACCGGGGACACCATGAAATTGGTGGGTCTGGGCAGATTCGAACTGCCGACCTCACCCTTATCAGGGGTGCGCTCTAACCAACTGAGCTACAGACCCAATCGTCTTCTTCAATGAATCAAGCAATTCGTGTGGGAGCTCATGGAGCAGCTGAGTCGTCGATTAAGGAGGTGATCCAGCCGCAGGTTCCCCTACGGCTACCTTGTTACGACTTCACCCCAGTCATGAATCACACCGTGGTAACCGTCCCCCCGAAGGTTAGACTAGCTACTTCTGGTGCAACCCACTCCCATGGTGTGACGGGCGGTGTGTACAAGGCCCGGGAACGTATTCACCGCGACATTCTGATTCGCGATTACTAGCGATTCCGACTTCACGCAGTCGAGTTGCAGACTGCGATCCGGACTACGATCGGTTTTGTGGGATTAGCTCCACCTCGCGGCTTGGCAACCCTCTGTACCGACCATTGTAGCACGTGTGTAGCCCAGGCCGTAAGGGCCATGATGACTTGACGTCATCCCCACCTTCCTCCGGTTTGTCACCGGCAGTCTCCTTAGAGTGCCCACCATAACGTGCTGGTAACTAAGGACAAGGGTTGCGCTCGTTACGGGACTTAACCCAACATCTCACGACACGAGCTGACGACAGCCATGCAGCACCTGTCTCAATGCTCCCGAAGGCACCAATCCATCTCTGGAAAGTTCATTGGATGTCAAGGCCTGGTAAGGTTCTTCGCGTTGCTTCGAATTAAACCACATGCTCCACCGCTTGTGCGGGCCCCCGTCAATTCATTTGAGTTTTAACCTTGCGGCCGTACTCCCCAGGCGGTCAACTTAATGCGTTAGCTGCGCCACTAAGAGCTCAAGGCTCCCAACGGCTAGTTGACATCGTTTACGGCGTGGACTACCAGGGTATCTAATCCTGTTTGCTCCCCACGCTTTCGCACCTCAGTGTCAGTATCAGTCCAGGTGGTCGCCTTCGCCACTGGTGTTCCTTCCTATATCTACGCATTTCACCGCTACACAGGAAATTCCACCACCCTCTACCATACTCTAGCTCGACAGTTTTGAATGCAGTTCCCAGGTTGAGCCCGGGGCTTTCACATCCAACTTAACGAACCACCTACGCGCGCTTTACGCCCAGTAATTCCGATTAACGCTTGCACCCTCTGTATTACCGCGGCTGCTGGCACAGAGTTAGCCGGTGCTTATTCTGTCGGTAACGTCAAAACACTAACGTATTAGGTTAATGCCCTTCCTCCCAACTTAAAGTGCTTTACAATCCGAAGACCTTCTTCACACACGCGGCATGGCTGGATCAGGCTTTCGCCCATTGTCCAATATTCCCCACTGCTGCCTCCCGTAGGAGTCTGGACCGTGTCTCAGTTCCAGTGTGACTGATCATCCTCTCAGACCAGTTACGGATCGTCGCCTTGGTGAGCCATTACCTCACCAACTAGCTAATCCGACCTAGGCTCATCTGATAGCGCAAGGCCCGAAGGTCCCCTGCTTTCTCCCGTAGGACGTATGCGGTATTAGCGTCCGTTTCCGAGCGTTATCCCCCACTACCAGGCAGATTCCTAGGCATTACTCACCCGTCCGCCGCTCTCAAGAGGTGCAAGCACCTCTCTACCGCTCGACTTGCATGTGTTAGGCCTGCCGCCAGCGTTCAATCTGAGCCATGATCAAACTCTTCAGTTCAAACATCTTTGGGTTTTGAGAAAACCCTAAACTTGGCTCAGCAATCGTTGGTTACATCTTTGATTTCTCGCGGAGTAACTTGTGATGCTGATAATCTGTTGACTAGCAGTCTGACTCCACAAGCACCCACACGAATTGCTTGATTCAGTTGTTAAAGAGCGGTTGGTTAAGAGCTTTCGTCTCAACCGAGGCGCGCATTCTACAGCGCCCGGTGTATCTGTCAAGCGGTTATTTTCAGAAGTTTTCAAAGTTTCGCTTGGGAAACATCAACAACTTCAACCACTTGCGCTTCCGATCTCTCGTTAGCGGGAGGCGAATTATACAGCGTTACTCGCTGCTGTCAACACCTCTTTTTCACCGCTTTCGACCGAGAAGATCGAACCGCTGAAAAGACCAAACCCACACTGCCTTATCAGCTACTTCCTGGCTTCGATGACCTGAAGCCAGACCCCTTCGAAACCTACTTAACTCATTGAATCTCAAGGAGTTTTCCGTTTCGACTGCGCCGGAAGTGGGGCGAATTATAGACGTCCAGAATCTGCCGTCAACACCTATTTTCACAATTCTGTCACATCAGTCAAAAAGCCCCGCAAAAGCAGAGGCCGGCGCCCCAGGGCGCCGGCCTCTTCTATTACCCGTTACAAGCTGGGGAACGCAAACTGCGAAGCCTCATGGCTTGCACGCTGCGGCCAGCGCTGGGTAATGGCCTTGCGACGGGTGTAGAAACGCACCCCATCCGGGCCATAGGCATGCAGGTCGCCGAACAGCGAACGCTTCCAGCCGCCAAAGCTGTGATAGGCAACCGGCACCGGCAATGGAACGTTGACGCCCACCATGCCGACCTCGATCTCGTCGCAGAACAACCGCGCCGCCTCGCCATCACGGGTAAAGATGCAAGTACCGTTGCCATACTCGTGATCGTTGATCAGTTGCATGGCCTCTTCCAGGCTGTTGACCCGGACGATGCACAGCACCGGCCCGAAGATCTCTTCCTTATAGATGCGCATCTCGGGGGTCACGCGATCGAACAGGCAACCACCCAGGAAGAAGCCCTCCTCGTGCCCTGCCACACTCAAGCCGCGACCATCGACGATCAGCGAAGCACCTGCCGCCACACCGTCTTCTATATAGCCACTGACCTTATCCCGATGCTGCCCCGTCACCAACGGCCCCATGTCCAGTCCGCAAGATGTACCAGCGCCGATCTTCAGCGCCTTGATCTGCGGCACCAGCTTGGCCACCAGCGCATCCGCGACCTGGTCACCGACACACACCGCCACCGAAATCGCCATGCAACGCTCACCGCACGAACCGTACGCCGCGCCCATCAGTGCGCTGACGGCGTTGTCCAGGTCGGCATCGGGCATCAGCACCGCATGGTTCTTCGCACCACCCAGTGCCTGGACGCGCTTGCCACGCCGGGTGCCCTCGGCATAGATGTACTCGGCAATCGGCGTCGAACCAACAAAACTCAGCGCCTTCACTTCCGGCGCCTCGATCAATGCGTCCACAGCAGTCTTGTCGCCATGCACCACGCTCAATACGCCCTTGGGCAAGCCGGCTTCCAACAGTAACTGGGCGATCAGCAATGTCGAACTTGGGTCCCGCTCGGATGGTTTGAGGATGAAGCAGTTGCCGCAAACGATCGCCAGCGGATACATCCACAGCGGCACCATCGCCGGGAAGTTGAACGGTGTGATACCTGCGACCACGCCCAAAGGCTGAAAGTCTGACCAAGCATCGATGTTCGGTCCGACGTTACGGCTGTATTCGCCCTTCAGAATCTCCGGTGCCGCGCAGGCGAACTCGACGTTCTCGATCCCGCGCTTGAGTTCACCGGCCGCGTCCTCCAAGGTCTTGCCGTGTTCTTCGCTGATCAACTGGGCGATTCGCGATTCGTTCTGCTCCAGCAATTGCTTGAAACGAAACATCACCTGCGCACGCTTGGCCGCAGGTGTGCTGCGCCAGGCAGGGAAAGCCGCCTTGGCGGCGTCGATAGCCTGCTGGATGGTCGCGCGATCAGCCAATGGCACCTTATGAATCGCCTGGCCAGTGGACGGGTTGAACACATCGGCGGTGCGAGCGCTGTCGCTCAGCAGTTCGCCGTTGATCAAATGCGGGATGAGGCTCATGGGGACTCCAGAATTATCCACAGGCGCCCATGACCGAACGCCTGTAATTGAAAGCTATATAGAAGAACGGATCAGTCGAGCTTGTTCAGCACTTCACCGACCGCGTCGAACAGACGATCCAGATCCTGCGGCTTGCTGTTGAACGTTGGCCCGAACTGCAAGGTGTCGCCGCCGAACCGCACATAGAACCCGGCTTTCCACAACGCCATGCCGGCCTCGAACGGACGCACGATGGCATCGCCATCCCGCCCGGCGATCTGGATCGCGCCGGCCAGGCCATAGTTGCGAATGTCGATGACGTTCTTCGATCCCTTCAAACCGTGCAGCGCATTCTCGAAATGCGGGGCGATCTCGGCCACGCTCTGCACCAGGTTTTCCTTCTGCAGCAGGTCCAGCGCTGCCAGGCCAGCCGCGCACGCCACCGGGTGCGCCGAGTAGGTGTAGCCGTGGGGAAATTCCACTGCATACTCGGGGGTCGGCTGGTTCATGAAGGTCTGGTAGATCTCGGAACTGGCAATCACCGCGCCCATGGGAATCGCGCCATTGGTGACTTGCTTGGCGATGCACATCAGGTCCGGCGTCACGCCAAAGCTGTCGGCACCGAACATCGAACCGGTGCGACCGAAACCGGTGATCACTTCGTCGAACACCAACAGGATGCTGTGCTGGTCGCAGATTTCCCGCAGACGCTTGAGGTAACCCTCTGGCGGCACCAGCACACCGGCCGACCCAGCCATTGGTTCGACGAACACCGCCGCGATGTTGGACGCGTCGTGCAATTCGATCAGCTTCAACAACTCATCGGCCAGTGCCACCCCGCCCTCCTTCGGCATGCCACGGGAATAGGCATTGCTGGCCAGCAAGGTGTGGGGCAAGTGGTCGACATCCATCATGGCCTGGCCGAACAGCTTGCGGTTGCCGCTGACGCCGCCGAGGCTGGTGCCGGCGATGTTCACACCGTGATAGCCACGGGCACGACCGATCATCTTGGTCTTGGTCGCCTGGCCCTTGAGACGCCAGTAGGCGCGGACCATCTTCACCGCGGTATCGGCGCACTCGGAGCCCGAGTCGGTGAAGAACACATGATTGAGATTGCCCGGGGTCAGGCTGGTGATTTTTTCCGCCAGTTGGAACGACAACGGATGGCCGTACTGGAAACCTGGCGAGTAATCGAGGGTGCCTAACTGCTTGGCGACCGCTTCCTGGATTTCCTTGCGCGTGTGCCCGGCGCCGCAGGTCCACAAGCCCGACAGCGAGTCATAGACCTTGCGCCCCTTGTCATCCGTCAACCAGCTGCCTTCGGCGGCGACGATCAGGCGCGGATCGCGCTGGAAATTGCGGTTGGCGGTGTAAGGCATCCAGTGGGCATCCAGCTTGAGCTGGCTGGCCAGGGAACCGGCAGCGTGTTCGGGCATGTTCATCGACAAAACCTCGCAGGTCATAGGCGGCAGGGATCGAAAGCGTTCTTGCAGCTAAGTTGCCACGGCGATAAAGTCGGTGAAATCCAACTTTTGTAACCTTCAGTCGGTGGATCACTAAACTTATGAGCGCTCGTCGTCCCGATCCACTGGCCCAGGTCAGCGACTTTGATATTCGCCTGCTGCGCATTTTCCGCAGTGTCGTGGAGTGTGGTGGATTCTCCGCCGCTGAAACCGTGCTTGGCATCGGTCGCTCGGCCATCAGCCAGCAGATGAGCGACCTTGAGCAACGCCTCGGCCTGCGTCTGTGCCAGCGTGGGCGCGCGGGCTTTTCCCTGACCGAGGAAGGTCGCGAGGTGTATCAATCAGCATTGCAACTATTGAGCGCACTGGAAAGCTTCCGCACCGAGGTCAACGGCCTGCACCAGCATTTGCGTGGTGAATTGACCATCGGCCTGACCGACAACCTGGTCACCCTGCCCCACATGCGCATCACCCATGCCTTGGCGCAATTGAAAGAACGCGGGCCCGACGTGCAGATCCAGATTCGCATGATCGCCCCCAACGAAGTCGAGCAAGGTGTGCTCGACGGACGCCTGCATGTCGGCGTAGTCCCCCAGGCCAGTGCCCTGTCCGGGCTGGAGTATCAACCGCTGTACAGTGAGCGATCGCTACTGTACTGCGCGGTCGGACATCCGCTGTTCTATGTGGATGACCAGCAACTCGAAGACGCTCGTCTCAATAGCCAGGACGCCATCGCGCCGACCTTCCGGCTGCCAGCCGAGATCCAGGCCCACTACCAGGCACTCAATTGCACCGCGAGCGCATCGGACCGCGAAGGCATGGCGTTCCTGATTCTCACCGGGCGCTACATCGGTTACCTGCCCGATCATTACGCCAGCCTGTGGGTGCAGCAAGGTCGGTTGCGGGCCCTGAAACCTGCGGCACGGTTCTATGATTTGAGCCTGGCATCGGTCACGCGCAAGGGCCGCCGGCCTCACCTGGTGCTGGAGAGTTTTCTCGAGAGCCTTGCGGCGACTCGCTGACCCCTTGTGGGAGCGAGCCTGGCTCCTCCCACATTGGTTGGGGTTGGCCAGACCACTCGCGAAAAGCTTTTAGTGTGATGGCACTTGTCGGATCGTTGCCGGTGCGCTATCAACGCAGTTGCTCGCCCCACAGACCAGCCCGGAAACGTCCATGACCTTTGAAGTCCCTGCCCACGGTGGCAAGCCCACCAGTCGCATTCGTCAGAAGAACGAAGAGACCATCCTCAAGGCCGCCGAAGATGAATTCGCCCGTCACGGATTCAAAGGCACCAGCATGAACACCATCGCCCTGAAGGCCGGTCTGCCCAAGGCGAACCTGCATTACTACTTCACCAATAAACTCGGGTTGTACGTGGCGGTGCTGAGCAACATCATCGAATTGTGGGACAGCACCTTCAATACCCTCACCGCCGAGGATGATCCGGCCGAAGCCTTGACCCGCTATATCCGCGCCAAAATGGAGTTCTCTCGTCGCCAGCCCCAGGCCTCGCGACTGTTTGCCATGGAAGTGATCAGCGGGGGCGAATGCCTGACCGAGTATTTCAACCAGGACTACCGCACCTGGTTCAACGGTCGGGCGGCCGTATTCCAGGCCTGGATCGAGGCTGGCAAGATGGACCCGATCGACCCGGTGCACCTCATTTTCCTGTTGTGGGGCAGTACCCAGCATTACGCCGACTTCGCCACCCAGATCTGTCGTGTGACCGGTCGCAGCAAGTTGACCAAGCAGGACATGGTCGAGGCTGGCGACAACCTGATCCGTATCATTCTCAAGGGCTGCGGCCTGACACCAACCCTCTAAGATCGCCATGCCCTTTACCCTTGCCGGCTTTTGCGAATACCGCGAAGAAATTCGCAAAAGCCGCTTCATCACTTTCGCCGCGCCCATCACCAGCCCCGCTGACGCCCAGGCCTTTATCGAACAGCACAGCGACCTGAATGCCTCGCACAATTGCTGGGCCTGGAAACTCGGTGATCAATACCGCAGCAACGACGATGGCGAGCCGGGGGGCACCGCCGGGCGACCGATCCTGGCAGCGATCGAAGCGCAGGCTTGCGATCAGGTCGCAGTGCTGGTGATCCGCTGGTACGGCGGAATCCAACTGGGCACGGGCGGGTTGGCCCGGGCTTATGGTGGCGGCGCAAACAAATGCCTGCAAAACGCCGAGAAAATCGAACTGATCAGCCGCGTGGCGCTGCACTGCAGCTGTGGGTTCGCCGAACTGGCCCTGGTAAAACTGCGGGTCGCCGAATGTGGCGGACTGGTCAATGAAGAACGCTTTACGGCCAATGGTGTCGACCTGCAGTTGGCCGTGGGTGAAGCGCAGATCGAAACGTTGCAAACGCAACTGGCCGACCTGAGCCGTGGACGGATTCTGTTAGGGCGTTGAGCTCCAACGCTTGCAACCTTTCAGGGCGCCTCGCAATCGTTCAACTTGCCCACATCCACTGTGCACCCGACTGTGGATAACCTGAGCACATCCCCCTGTAACCCTTCTGTCATGCGGGTTTGAGAGGGTTGCTCATTTTTCATCCAAAGTCCTGCCAAAGCGACAAATCCATCCACAAAACAAACGCTTGCGACGGTTTATCACCTTTAGAAGAAAGCCCCGCAGTGCTTATGCCCGAGTTTTCGGCTTGCGCACAATAACTGTGGAGCAACCTGTGGATAACCCGTTCATGGCTCCTTCCACCCCAAGAAAGGCATGGCTCGCAGCCGCTTGTTCAATTTTTAACCACCCATTTCAGGGCAAACCGGTGCCTGCGTCCAACTCTCGCGCTCCAAGCCGGTGCGAAATGTTTCTATGGCCGGTGCCCAGACTTCACGTAGAGCGCTCTAGCGAAAGGGCCAAGGTAATTTCCTGACCTTATGGCCAGGAAATTGCTTTATCCACAGGCATTCCTGTCCTTCGGCCCGAGCTTGTCATGTCCAACCCCGACTCCATCGCGCGCCTGCAATTGCGCAGTATCAGCAAACGCTATCCCGGTTGCCTGGCGAACGACGCCATCGACCTGAGTATCCAGCCCGGCGAGATCCACGCCCTGCTTGGGGAAAACGGCGCGGGTAAAAGTACCCTGATGAAGATTATCTACGGCGTCACCGCTGCCGATTCGGGCGAAGTGATCTGGCAAGGCCAGCGCGTCAACCTGCGCAATCCGGCCCAAGCCCGCAGCCTGGGAATCGGCATGGTGTTCCAGCATTTCTCGCTATTCGAAACTCTCACCGTTGCACAGAACATTGCCCTGGCAATGGGCGCGGCGGCCGGTTCGCCGGCGCAGTTGGGACCGCGGATCCGCGACGTTTCCCAACGCTACGGCATGGCGCTGGAACCGCAGCGGCTGGTTCACAGCCTGTCGATTGGCGAGCGCCAGCGGGTGGAGATCATTCGCTGCCTGATGCAGGACATTCGCTTGCTGATTCTCGATGAACCGACCTCGGTGCTCACCCCTCAGGAAGCCGAAGAACTGTTCGTGACCCTGCGTCGCCTGGCGAGCGAGGGCTGCAGTATTTTGTTCATCAGCCACAAGCTCGGGGAGGTGCGAGCGTTGTGCCACAGCGCCACGGTGCTGCGCGGCGGGCGGGTGTCCGGGCATTGCACTCCGGCGCACTGCTCGGATCGGGAGCTGGCGCAGTTGATGGTTGGCCAAGCGGCCGGATTGATCACGGACTACCCGAAAGTCAGCGCAAACAAGGCCTTCCTGCAAATCGACAAGTTGTCCTGGCATAACCCGGACCCGTTCGGCTGCTCGTTGCGGGACATTGACCTTGAGGTACGCAGCGGCGAAATCGTTGGTATCGCCGGGGTCGCGGGCAATGGGCAGGACGAGTGGCTGGCATTGCTCAGCGGAGAAACGCCACTTCCCCGCCAGCAAGGCGAAACGATCCGATTCGACGGGCAACCCGTGGCGCACCTGCGCCCCGACGCCCGGCGCCGGCTCGGGCTGGCATTTGTCCCCGCCGAACGCCTGGGCCATGGCGCCGTGCCGCAATTGAGCCTGGCGGATAACGCCTTGCTCACTGCTTTCCAACAGGGCCTGGTCAGTCACGGGCTGATTCGACGTGGCAAGGTCGAGCACTTGGCCGAGGAGATCATCCGTCGTTTCGGCGTGAAGACACCTGACACTCGAACCCCGGCACGCAGCCTTTCGGGGGGCAACTTGCAGAAATTCATTCTCGGCCGAGAAATCCTGCAACAGCCGAAGCTGCTGGTGGCCGCTCACCCGACCTGGGGCGTGGACGTCGGCGCGGCCGCGACTATCCATCGCGCACTGATTGCCCTGCGCGATGCCGGCGCGGCCATTCTGGTGATTTCCGAAGACCTCGACGAACTGTTCCAAATCAGCGATCGCCTCGGTGCCTTGTGCGGTGGACGCCTGTCCGCCTTGAGGCCCACGCTCGAGACCCGCCTCAGCGACGTCGGCGGCTGGATGGCCGGCCAGTTCGACGCCCCTCAATCCCCCGCCCCCGCGTCGGCGTAACGGAGTCCTACATGCTGCTTTCTCTCGAACCTCGCGGCCAGCAATCGCGCCTGATGCTCTGGTGCTCGCCGCTGCTGGCCGCCGTGTTGACTCTGGCCTGTGGCTCGCTGCTGTTTATCGCCCTGGGGCACGACCCGTTGCAAACCTTGTACACCTTGTTGATCGCGCCGATCAGCGACCTGTACGGCGTGTCCGAGTGGTTGGTCAAGACCCTGCCGATCCTGCTCTGTGCCCTCGGCCTGGCAGTGGCCTATCAGGCGCGAATCTGGAACATCGGCGCTGAAGGCCAACTGCTGTTGGGCGCCCTGGCCGGCAGCGCCTTGGCGGTGAACATCATCGGCATGCAAAGTCGCTGGGCATTGGTGCTGATCCTGCTGACCGGCACCCTGGCCGGTGCGGCTTGGGCCGGACTGACGGCGTGGCTGCGCACGCGCTTCAATGCCAATGAAATTCTCACAAGCATCATGCTCAATTACATTGCGTTGAACCTGCTGCTGTTTTGCGTTCACGGGCCGTTGAAAGACCCGGCAGGGTTCAACTTTCCGGAGTCGGCGATGTTCGGCGAGGCCAGTCGCCTGCCGTTGTTGCTGGAGGATGGCCGGGTACATGCCGGGTTGTATTTCGCCCTGCTGGCGTTGGTGGCGGTGTGGGTATTGCTGCAGAAAAGCTTTGTCGGCTTTCAGATCAAGGTGCTGGGCCTCGACGCCCGCGCCGCCGGTTTCGCTGGTTTTCGCCAGAAGCCGCTGGTATGGCTGGCGCTGTTGATCAGCGGGGCCCTGGCCGGGCTGGCCGGTGTCTGCGAAGTGACCGGGCCGATCGGCCAACTGGTGCCGCAGGTGTCGCCGGGCTACGGCTATGCGGCAATTACCGTGGCATTCCTGGGACGCCTCAACCCCATCGGCATTCTGTTCTCCAGCCTGTTGATGGCGCTGTTGTACATCGGCGGCGAGAGCGCGCAGATGTCGCTGAACCTTCCCCAAGCGATCACCCAACTGTTCCAGGGGATGATGCTGTTTTTCCTGTTGGCCTGCGACGTACTGATCCTGTACCGGCCACGCCTGAACCTGCGCTGGGCCCGGCGCACCCAGACCACCGCCGTACAGGCAGGAGCGCTGTGATGGATATCGACCTGTTGAGCAACATTTTCTACGCCATGGTCCGCTGCGGCACGCCTTTGCTGCTGGTGGCCCTGGGGGAATTGGTCTGCGAGAAAAGTGGCGTCCTCAATCTGGGCCAGGAAGGCATGATGCTGTTCGGCGCGGTGATCGGTTTCATCGTCGCGTTCAACAGCGGCAACCTGTGGCTCGGCGTACTGCTGGCGATGGCCGCCGGGATGCTGTTGTCGGCGCTGTTCGCCATGGTGGCGCTGGTGTTCAACGCCAATCAGGTGGCCACCGGGTTGGCGCTGACGATTTTCGGCGTGGGCCTGTCGAGTTTTGTAGGGGCGGCCTGGGTCGGCAAACCGCTGGCGGGCTTCGAGCCGCTGGCCATTCCCTACCTGAGTGACATCCCATTGATCGGGCGGATGCTGTTTGCCCAGGATCTGCTGGTTTACCTGTCCTTCGCGCTGTTTGCCCTGGTGGCCTGGGTGATCGTGAAAAGTCGCGCCGGGTTGATCATCCAGGCCGTCGGCGAGAATCCCGATGCCGCCAGCGCCATGGGCCTGCCAGTGTTGCGGGTGCGAACCCTGGCGGTGCTGTTCGGCGGCGCCATGGCCGGGTTGGCCGGCGCCTACCTGTCGCTGGCCTACACGCCGATGTGGGCCGAGAACATGAGCGCCGGACGCGGCTGGATCGCCCTGGCGCTGGTGGTGTTCGCCAGTTGGCGAGTGTGGCGCCTGCTGCTGGGCGCCTACCTGTTCGGCCTCGCCAGCATCCTGCACCTGGTGGCCCAGGGGTTGGGGCTGGCGATTCCATCGAGTCTGCTGGCGATGCTGCCGTACGCCGCGACCATCGTGGTGCTGGTGCTGCTGTCGCGGGATGCCGTGCGCACCCGGCTGTATGCGCCGGTGTCGCTGGGGCAGCCTTGGCAGGCAGGGCATTGAGGTAGACCGCGGCGAGCCTATCGCGAGCAGGCTCGCTCCCACACTTGACCAGAGGCTCAGGTTCGACTCAGGTCCCCCTGTGGAAGCGAGCTTGCTCGTGATGAGTCCCGAACAGGCAATACCTGAACCAAACCCCACGCCAACTCGAGAAACAGGAAAACCCACAACACCGCATTGGCCCCATGAAGCAATGCATACAGCATCCAGGTCGAAAACAAAAACCGCCCCGCCGCGTCATAGCGCCCATACAGCGGCTGCGGATCCCGAATCCGCAGCACCGACCACACGCAGACTATCGAGCCCAGCAAATTCACCATCAGCAGATGCGCCGGCGCAAACGGCGGCAATTCTCCAGGCAGGTCAAGCAGCTGAGTCAGGCTCATCAACACACCATGCAACGCCGCAAAGCTCCACGGCGTCGCCAGCACGGCCGACACGATAAGGTCGTACCAGGCGCTGCCGCGCACCACCCGGCGATATTGCATCGAAGTCCACATACACTTTGCTCCAGATAATTGGGGGGAGCGAAGAGGCTAAAGCCTGGGGTATGCTCCAAGGTCAAGTCCTCTGGAGCTCCACAATGCGCATCGGTGAATTAGCCCAGGCCTGCGCCGTCAGTCGAGACACCCTGCGCTTCTACGAACAGCGCGGCCTGATCGCGGCGCAGCGTAGCGCCAACGGCTATCGCCACTACCCCGCCGATATGGTGCAACTGGTGCTCTACATCAAGACGGCCCAGCGCCTGGGCTTTACCCTGAGCGAAATCGGCGCCAGCGTCGCCGCCCTGTGGCAGGCGCAGGACCCTGACTGCGCCGTGACGCAACTGCTGCAAGACAAGCTGAACCTGATCGAAACCCGCATCACCGAACTCGACGCGTTGCGTCACGAGCTGAAACAACGGCTCGGGCAACGTTGTCCATTAAATCCGTGACCTTTTCACTCAAGGATGCCTTCATGAATTCGGCAAGAAACGCATTGATCATCGGCGCCTCCCGGGGCCTGGGCCTCGGCCTGGTGAAGACACTGCTCAGCGACGGCTGGAACGTGACCGCCACCGTGCGCAACCCGCAGAACGCAGAAACGTTGAAGGCACTGGGCCCGGTGCGGATCGAAAAACTCGACATGGACGACCAGCAAGCCGTCATCGCCCTGAGCCAGCAGCTCAAGGGTGAAACCTTCGACCTGCTGTTCGTCAACGCTGGTGTCAAAGGCCCGGACAACCAAAGCCCGGGCGGCGCGACGCTGGCCGAAGTCGGTCAGTTGTTCTTCACCAACGCCGTGGCTCCGATCAACCTGGCCCAGCGCTTCATCGGCCAGATCCGCGACGGCAGCGGCGTGCTGGCGTTCATGAGTTCGGTGCTGGGCAGCGTGACCATGCCCGACGCGCCGGAACTGGCGCTGTACAAGGCCAGCAAGGCGGCGCTCAACTCCATGACCAACAGCTTTGTCAGCCAACTGGGCGAGCAGGCATTGACCGTGCTGTCGCTGCATCCGGGCTGGGTGAAAACCGACATGGGCGGTGAAGGCGCGGATATCGATGTCGAGACCAGCACCCGCGGGTTGATCGATCAAGTCAACGCCTTCGCCGGCAAGGGCGGGCATCACTTCGTCAACTACAGGGGCGAAACGATTCCCTGGTAACCCAGCCTTCCCCTTGTAGGAGCGAGCCTGCTCGCGATTGCGGTCTAACATTCACCATGACGTTGACTGACACACCGCTATCGCGAGCAGGCTCGCTCCCACATTGAGCCTCAGCGAACTCTGGAAATGTGCCAGGCAACCTGAGTAAACTCCGCACCTCGCCCCCCAACGGGCGACCCTGGATCAGCAGACAGGGCATCACTGAGCTGGCTAACCTGAACCCACTTTCAGAGGAGCCGGCCACCATGCCTGCGACCCGTACCTGGTTAAAAAACCCCCTCGCCATTTTCACCGCCAACGACCTCGACGCCCATGGCGGTCTCGTCCTGCAGGACGGTGTGATCGTCGAGCTGCTGAGCGCCGGCCAGCAACCCGCCCAGCCTTGCGACAACATCTTCGACGCGCGCGAACATGTGATCCTGCCGGGGTTGATCAACACCCATCATCACTTCTACCAGACCCTGACGCGTGCCTGGGCACCGGTGGTGAACCAACCGTTGTTCCCTTGGCTGAAGACCCTCTACCCGGTGTGGGCGCGACTGACCCCGGAGAAACTTGCCCTGGCAAGCAAAGTGGCCTTGGCCGAGTTGTTGCTGTCGGGCTGCACCACGGCGGCCGACCACCATTACCTGTTTCCCCAGGGCCTGGAAAACGCCATCGATGTGCAAGTGCAAAGCGTCCGCGAGCTGGGCATGCGCGCGATGCTGACTCGCGGCTCCATGAGCCTGGGCGAGGCCGACGGTGGCTTGCCGCCGCAGCAGACCGTTCAGCAGGGCGAGGTGATTCTCGCCGACAGCCAGCGCTTGATCGCCGAGTACCACGAGCGCGGCGACGGCGCCCGGATCCAGATTGCCCTGGCGCCCTGCTCGCCGTTTTCGGTCACGCCCCAGATCATGAGCGCCAGTGCCGAACTGGCGGAGAAACTCGACGTACGCTTGCACACGCACCTGGCCGAAACCCTTGATGAAGAAGACTTCTGCCTGCAACGTTTTGGCCTGCGCACGGTGGAATATCTGGACAGCGTCGGCTGGCTCGGCCCGCGCACTTGGCTGGCTCATGGCATCCATTTCAACCCGGATGAAATCACCCGTCTCGGTGCCGCAGGCACCGGCATCTGTCATTGCCCGAGCTCCAACATGCGCCTGGCCTCGGGCATTTGCCCGACCCTGGAACTGAGCACTGCCGGGGCTCCCGTGGGCCTGGGCGTTGACGGTTCTGCGTCCAACGATGCCTCGAACATGATCCTCGAAACCCGCCAGGCGCTGTACATCCAGCGCCTGCGCTATGGCGCGCAAGCGATCACCCCGGAGCGCGTATTAGGCTGGGCGACCCGGGGCTCGGCGCAACTGCTCGGGCGCAGCGATATTGGTGAACTGGCGGTGGGCAAGCAGGCAGACCTGGCGCTGTTCAAGCTCGATGAGCTGCGTTTCTCCGGCAGTCACGACCCGATTTCAGCCCTGCTGCTGTGCGGGGCGGACCGGGCGGATCGGGTGATGGTCGGCGGACAATGGCGGGTGATCGACGGGCAGGTCGAGGGCTTGGACTTGAAGGGCTTGATTGCCGATCACAGCCAGGCGGCGCGGGAACTGATCGCCGGCGCCTGACCGGACGCCATCGCGGGCAAGCCTTGCTCCCACAGGCTCGCGGCGAGGCTGCCTGCATAAACACCCACCCTTCACTGTGGGAGCAAGGCTTGCCCGCGATGCTCTTCTAGAGGCCTAACAGCGACAACATGATAAACGTCGCAAACAGCACAAAGTGGGTCATGCCTTCGATGGCGTTGGTTTCGCCATCGTTGAGGTTGATGGCGCTGACGATCAGGGTGATGAAGATCATCACCGTCTGTACCGGGGTCATTGCCATCTGGAACGGTTGGCCGGTATAGAGCGCCATGGCCTCCATCACCGGCACCGTGAGGATCACGGTCGATAGCGAAGCACCCAGCGCGATGTTCACCACCGATTGCATGCGATTCGCCAGGGCGGCGCGCAGGGCGGTGAGGATTTCCGGTGCCGCGGAGATGGCCGCCACCAGAATCGCAGTGACCACCGGCGGCGCACCCGAACCCTCCAAGCCCAGGTCGATGGCCTTGGACATGACTTCGGCCAGCGCGCCGATCACCACCACGCCAAACACCAGCGCACTGATGGAGAATGTCAGGCTGATGGGTTTCGGCTCGTTTTCCACCGGTTCTTTCTTGCGGCGTTTTTCCGGGTAGCTGTAGCTGAAAAAGTAACTGTGGGGCCCGACCTGCATGCGCAGGAACAGGGTGTACAACACGATCATCGCGCCGATGGTAAATGCCGAATACATTTTCCAGCTCTCGCGGGGAATGAACTCCGGCACCACCATCGATACGCCCATGGCGGTGAGGATCATCACGCTGTAGGTGCGCGCCGAATCGTCGTTGTAAGCCTGCTCGCCATGCTTGATCCCGCCCATCAGCGCCGCGAGCCCGAGAATCCCGTTGATGTCGAGCATCACCGCCGAGTAGATCGTGTCCCGCACCAGGGTCGGCGACGCTTCGTTGCTCATCATGATCGCCAGGATCACTACTTCGACCAGCACCGCCGACAAGGTCAGGATCATGGTGCCGTAGGGATCACCGACTTTTTCCGCGAGCAGTTCGGCGTGATGGGCCACGCGCATGGAAGCCGCGACGATAAAACCGATCAGGACCAAACCGCCAAGCAACGCCACGATCTGCCCGCTGCCCAACAGCCAGTGCTCCAGCGGATAGGCAACAAGCGCGGCGATCAGCGCCAGCAACAGCAGTTTTTCTTGCTTGATCAAAGTGAGCATCGCGGGCCTATCACCGTGGGCGGGGTCATGAGCTACTGACTATGGGGGGACGCGAACGTTTCGTTCGGTGTGATGCACCAGGGGGTGGCAAGCGGAAAGCAGGCGCACCTTAATCGTTCTCAGCGGCCTCGTCGCGGGCAAGCCTTGCTCCCACAAGTGCAAGGCCAAACCCACTCAGTATCTGTGGGAGCAAGGCTTGCCCGCGATGGCGGCATCAGGACATCGAGCATTTGTTGTCCTATTGGTCAGCATTTTGCATTGAAGCCGTACAGCCAACCTCACAACAACACGGAGTTCGAGTTCATGCACAAACGCCCCTTGAAGAAGTTGCTTTGCGCCGTCGTCGCAGCCGTCGGCCTGGGTGCCGGCCTGAATGCCAGTGCCGCCGATCCACTGAAGGTCGGCTTCGTCTACATCGGCCCGATCGGCGACCACGGCTGGACCTATCAGCATGAACAAGGGCGCAAGGAGCTGGCGGCGAAGTTCGGCGAGCAGATCACCACCAACTACGTGGAAAACGTACCGGAAGGCGCCGACGCCGAGCGGGTGATCCGCAACATGGCCAAGGACAACTACGACCTGATCTTCACCACCTCCTTCGGCTACATGAACCCGACGCTGAAGGTCGCCAAGCAATTTCCCAAGGTGATCTTCGAACACGCCACCGGCTACAAGCAGGACAAGAACCTGGGCACCTACCTGGCTCGCACCTACGAGGGCCGCTACGTCGGCGGCTTCCTCGCGGCCAAGATGACCAAGACCAAGAAGATCGGCTACGTTGCCTCCTTTCCGATCCCGGAAGTCATCCGCGACATCAACGCCATCCAACTGGCCCTGAACAAATACAACCCCGGCAGCGAGATCAAAGTGGTGTGGGTCAATTCCTGGTTCGACCCGGGCAAGGAAGCCGATGCCGCCAACGCGCTGATCGACCAGGGCGTGGACGTGGTGTTCCAGCACACCGACAGCCCGGCACCAATCCAGGCCGCCGAGCGTCGCGGCGTCTATGCGGTGGGTTACGCTTCGGACATGGCTCACTTCGGTCCCAAGGCGGTGCTGACCTCCATCGTCAATGACTGGGGCCCGCATTACATCCAGGCGACCCAGAGCGTGATCGACCACAGTTGGAAATCCCAGGACTACTGGGGCGGCCTGAAGGAAGGCACCGTAAAACTGCCGATCAGCGACCTGGTGCCGGCGGCGGTCAAGGGCGAGGCCGAGCAGATCATCGCCGACATCGAGAGCGGCGTGTTCCACCCGTTCACCGGTCCGATCAAGGATCAGGCCGGCGTCGAGAAAATCCCGGCGGGCGTGAGCGCCACCAATGCGGAACTGGCGTCGATGAACTATTACGTCGAAGGCATGAAGGCTGAGATTCCGAAGTAATCCCGGCCTCAACACATGATCCAATGTGGGAGCGAGCCTGCTCGCGATAGCGGACCGACATTCAACAGGCATGTCGACTGACAGATCGCTATCGCGAGCAGGCTCGCTCCCACAGGGATCTTCATTCTTAAGTCAGGAAAGCCGCATGAACAGCCTGCCCATCATCGACATCAGCCCTCTCTACGGCGATGAGCCCAGCGCCTGGCAAACCGTCGCCGAGCAGATCGACAGCGCCTGCCGCCAGTGGGGCTTTTTCTACATCAAGGGTCATCCGATCAGCCCGGCGCGCATCGCCGAGGTACTGGACAACGCCCAACGCTTCTTCGCCCTGCCCGTGGAAGAAAAACTCAAGATCGACATCACCCAGACCCGCCATCATCGTGGCTACGGCGCCGTCGCCACCGAACAACTGGACCCGACCAAGCCCAGCGACCTGAAGGAAACCTTCGACATGGGCCTGCACCTGCCGGCCGATCACCCTGATGTGCTGGCGGAAAAACCTCTGCGTGGTCCCAACCGCCACCCGGACCTGATGGGCTGGGAAAACTTGATGGAGGAGCACTACCGCGACATGCAGGCACTCGCTCAAACCCTGCTAAGGGCCATGACTTTGGCCCTTGGCATCGAGCGGGACTTCTTCGACACACGCTTCAACGCACCAGTGAGCGTACTGCGCCTGATCCACTACCCACCACGCCAGACCGCCAGTAGCGCCGAGCAGCAAGGTGCCGGCGCCCATACCGACTACGGTTGCATCACCCTGCTCTACCAGGACGCCGCCGGCGGCCTGCAAGTGCGCAACGTCAACGGCCAGTGGATCGACGCGCCCCCCATCGACGGCACCTTCGTGGTCAACCTCGGCGACATGATGGCGCGCTGGAGCAACGACCGCTACCTGTCCACGCCGCATCGGGTGATCAGCCCGCTGGGGGTAGACCGGTATTCGATGCCGTTCTTTGCCGAACCACACCCCGACACACTGATCCAGTGCCTGCCCGGTTGCCAGGATGACGCCCATCCGCCGAAGTACCCGACCACCACCTGCGCACAATTCCTGTTGTCACGCTTCGCCGACACCTATGCTTATCGGCGGGAGCAACAGGCGGTGTAGTGGATCAGCCGGTCAGGTTTTACCAGACATTGCGGCCAGCCCCTGTAGAATGCCCGCCATCGATTCGCTGATGAGAAAAGACCATGTACGACTGGCTGAACGCCCTGCCCAAGGCTGAACTGCACCTGCACCTGGAGGGTTCGCTGGAGCCCGAGCTGCTGTTCGCCCTGGCCGAACGCAACAAGATCGCCCTGCCGTGGAGCGACGTCGACACCCTGCGCAAGGCCTATGCCTTCAACAATCTGCAGGAATTTCTCGACCTCTATTATCAAGGCGCCGATGTGCTGCGCACGTCCCAGGACTTCTACGACCTGACCTGGGCCTACCTGCTGCGTTGCAAGGCGCAGAACGTGATCCACACCGAACCGTTCTTCGACCCACAAACCCACACCGACCGTGGCATCCCGTTCGAAGTGGTACTCAACGGCATCGCCGCCGCCCTCAAGGACGGTGAGCAGCAACTGGGTATCACCAGCGGTTTGATCCTGAGCTTCTTGCGTCACTTGAGCGAAGAACAAGCCGAGAAAACCCTCGACCAGGCGCTGCCGTTCCGCGATGCCTTCGTGGCTGTGGGCCTGGACAGTTCGGAAATGGGTCACCCACCGAGCAAGTTCCAGCGCGTATTCGACCGGGCGCGCAACGAAGGCTTCCTGACCGTCGCCCACGCCGGTGAAGAAGGTCCGCCCGAATACATCTGGGAAGCCCTCGACCTGCTGAAAATCCAGCGCATCGACCACGGCGTGCGGGCCATCGAAGATGAGCGACTGATGCAGCGGATCATCGACGAGCAGATTCCGCTGACCGTCTGCCCGTTGTCCAACACCAAGCTGTGCGTGTTCGACGACATGTCGCAGCACAACATCCTCGACATGCTTGAGCGCGGTGTGAAGGTGACAGTGAACTCTGATGACCCTGCGTACTTCGGCGGCTACGTTACCGAGAACTTCCACGCGCTATACACCCACCTGGGCATGACCCAGGACCAGGCCAAGCGCTTGGCGCAGAACAGCCTGGATGCGCGGCTAGTAAAACCCTAAGACTCGTGATGAACCCTTGTGGGAGCGAGCCTGCTCGCGATAGCGGTATGACACTCAACATTGATGTCGACTGACTCATCGCCATCGCGAGCAGGCTCGCTCCCACAAGGGGTTGGTGTTTAACCGGCCACCGTGCCCTCACTCAACTCCTCCAACGTCCTGCCCCGCGTCTCCATCCCGAACAACCAGACCACCCCCGCCGCCACGGCGAAGCACAGCGCGCCGAGGGCGAACACACCGCCCTGCCCAGTGATGGGGAATACCAACCCGGTCACCAGCGGACCGAGCAAAGAGCCGATGCGACCGACCGCCGAAGCAAACCCCGATCCCGTGGCTCGGGCCGAAGTCGGGTACAGCTCCGGCGTGTAGGTGTAGAGCACCGCCCACATGCCGAACAGGAAAAACTGCATCAGCAGCCCGGTGCCGATCAGCAGGCCGACGTTGCCGCCAAACACCGCGCTCTGCCCATACAGAAACGCCATCGCCCCGCCGCCCAGCAACGTGATAATGCACACCGGCTTGC
Source organism: Pseudomonas sp. FP2300 (assembly GCF_030687595.1). NCBI lineage: Bacteria > Pseudomonadati > Pseudomonadota > Gammaproteobacteria > Pseudomonadales > Pseudomonadaceae > Pseudomonas > Pseudomonas sp. FP2300. Next base: position 848,330 of record NZ_CP117440.1, on the reverse strand, counting down.
GCCCCCAGCGCTCCACCAGCCAGGCCGCCATCAGGAAACCAGGAATCCCGCCCAGGGAAATCAACACGGTGTAGTACACCGACTGGGTCACGGCGAACCCCGACTGCTGCAGCAGCGCACTGAGCCAGGACGTCAGGCCATAGAAACCGAGCAAGGCAAAGAACCAGACGCTCCAGATCATCATCGTGCGCTGGCGATACAGCGGCGACCAGATCTGCGCCAGGGCCGAAAAGAAATTGCCCGGCGTGCTCTCGACCCTCGGCAAACGGATTGGCTCCGGCAGGTTCTGCTGCCCCAGCGAGGCTCGGACCTTGTCTTCGATTCGCTTGAGCACCGTGTCCGCTTCGTCACCTCGACCGGCCTGTTCGAGCCAGCGCGGCGACTCGGGAATGAAGAAGCGAATCGCCAGGACAAACACCGCCGGCACCGCCAGCACCAGGAAGATGTCGCGCCAGCCGATCACCGGCAGCAGGAAATACGACAGCACCCCCGCCGCCACGAAACCCAGCGGCCAGAAACCATCCATCAAGGCGATGTAGCGGCCACGACGCTTGGCCGGGATCAGCTCCGAGAGCATCGACTGGGCAATCGGAAACTCCATGCCCATGCCGATCCCCAGCAGGATGCGAAACAGCGTCAAGGTCTCGATGTCCTGGGCCGTGGAGCACAGGTAGCTGGCAATGCCCCACAACACGATGCTCCACTGGAACACCGGTTTACGCCCGAAACGATCGGCGAGCATGCCCGACAGTGACGCCCCCACCACCATGCCGAAGAAGCTGGAACTGGCGAGCAAACCGGCCTGGGCGCTGCTCAGGCCGAACTCGGCTTTGATCGATCCCAACAGGAACGTCATCATCGCCAGGTCCATGGAGTCGAAGAAAAACGCCAAGGCGATGATAATGAAGATGACCCGGTGATAACCGCTGATGGGTAACCGTTCCAGGCGTTCCGCCGCGCTGTAGCCGTGAGTGTCCATGCCGCCTCCCCAATCCGATAATTCCCCGGACTGAGTGTGCGCGAACCTTGCAGGTGGCTATTGCTGATTACGACCTGTCGACAGCCCTGAGCGACGCATCGGGAACGTTCCCTAGATCGCCATCTCCACGGTGTCCTGCCGGGCGAACCGGTGGATTTCCTGCTGGCCGAGCGTCGTCACCTGCAGCGCTCGCGAATCGTTGGGCAAGCTCAGCCATCCCGACTGCATGAACAGTTGCAGCAAGGCCGCCCCCAGCGCGCCCCCCAGGTGCGGACGACGCTCGCTCCAGTCCGGGCAGGCGCAGGCGACACGGGCGTTGCGATGGGCCAGGGCCTGGATGAACAGGCCACGCTCGGCCAGTTGATTGGCGCCCTTGTGGGTGACGATCACCCGTTGTTCGAACTGCTCGATCCACCCGGCGTCCAGCAGACGTTGGTAGAGCTCGGCCGCCAGGGTTCCTCCCAGGTGGTCGTCGCAAAGCCTGGCCCGCATCAACGAAGCGGGGGCCGATGGGGCCTTGGTCGGCATGACCCTGCGCCTGAACACGTCCGGAATCTGCCGTGGCGTACTGACCAGCGTCGCGCTGGCCAGCGCTTCGACGGCAGCGCCGATTTCAGGCGCTGCCAGACGGAAAAACCGCTTGCGGCCCCGGGCTTCGATTTTCAACAGGCCACCGGCGGAAAGGCGTCCCAGATGTGCGTTGGCCGAGGACGGCGACAACCCGGCGAGCAACGCCAACTCGTCGGCCTGTCGGGCCGTGCCGTCCATCAAGGCCCACATCATTGCGCTGCGCTTGGGGTCAGCCAGCAACGTGGCGATCTGGCTGATGCAAGGTGCATGTTCCATGTATTCACTCCCTGTTGAATCATTCGTCTACTGCTCTGGCGCAGCCGGTCGCTAGTATAAGCGCGGCGATCGAGCTTTCCTGTCCTCCGGAAACCTTTGGAGGCGATTGTTCATGAGGGAAAAGTCTCTATTTGCCGGCGACTAATGGCCGGCCCCTGTCGAGAATGGAAATCGGGCCGTCAACTGGCCGCAGCGGGCCTGGAGCATGTCCCGCAAAAGGTTGATGGGCTTGCTCAATTGCGCCCGATGGGCGCACAGCAGATTGAGGGGCGCGCGTTCGCATTGCAGGTGCGGCAAGAGGATTTTCAAGCGCCCGGCCAGCACGTCGGTGGACACATCCAGCCACGATTTGTAGGCAATCCCGGCACCCGCCACCGCCCAGCGTCGCACCACATCGGCGTCGTCACTGAAGCGGTCGCCACTGACGGTGAGGCTCACCTCCCGTTTGCCATCATGAAAGCCCCATCGGTCATGGACCCGGCTGCCCAGCATGTACAACAGGCAGTTGTGCTGGGCCAGTTGCTCCAGTTGATGGGGTTCACCCCGACGAGCCAGATAGTCTGGCGATGCGCACAACACCCGGCGGTTATCAGCGGCAATGGGCAGGGCGACCAGGCTCGAATCTTCCGGTTCGCCATAACGCAAGGCAATGTCCACCGGCTGCTTGAACAGATCGGCAATGCGATCGCCCAGCAACAGCCGCACCGTCAGCCCGGGATGCTCGCGCTGGAACGCATCCAGCCAGGGCAGCAGCAGGTTGCGTCCCAGGTCCGACGGTGCGGACAACTGCAACACCCCGCTGACCTGGTCCTGGCCGCTGGTCAATAACCGCCGGCCTTCATCGAGACTGCTCAACGCGGCACGGGCATATTCGAGAAAGCCCTCCCCTTCGGCCGTCAGGCGCAGGCTACGGGTGGAACGGGCCAACAGCCGCGCGCCGAGGTGCTGCTCGATGCGTTTCAACGCGGCACTGGCCACCGCCGCCGACAGGTCCATGACCCTGGCCGCAGCCGAGAGGCTGCCCAGGTCTGCCGCCCGGACAAACAATTGCAAGTCATCGAAGCGAAGCATGACGGCCCCATTATCAAAAAATTATTGAAAGAGCCTGTTCTTTTAGCCGGTTTTATCTCGGTGATAAATAGCTAAACATGGCCTCCATCGAACTCACCTAACGGAGCCGCTTCATGAAAGCCATTGCCTACTACCACTCGTTGCCCATTACCGATCCACAATCGCTCCAGGACGTCGAGCTGCCGGAACCGGTCGCCGGCCCCAGGGACCTGCTGGTAGAGGTCAAGGCCATCTCGGTCAACCCGGTGGACACCAAGGTCCGTCAGAACGTCCAGCCCGAAGGCGGCGTAGCCAAGGTGCTGGGCTGGGACGTGGCCGGCGTGGTCAAGGCGGTGGGCAGCGAGGTCACGCTGTTCAAGGCCGGGGACAAGGTGTTCTACGCCGGCTCCATCGCTCGCGCCGGCGGTAACAGCGAGTTGCACGTGGTGGATGAGCGCATCGTCGGCCACATGCCCAAGACCCTTGGTTTCGCCGAAGCAGCGGCGCTGCCGCTGACGGCGATCACCGCCTGGGAATTGTTGTTCGAGCGCTTGCAAATCCAGGAAGGCCAGGGCGACCAGGGCCAGAGCCTGTTGATCGTCGGCGCGGCGGGAGGCGTGGGTTCGATCCTGACGCAACTGGCCAGCCAACTCACCGGGCTGAAGGTGATTGGTACCGCGTCCCGCGCGCAGACCCAGGATTGGGTGCGCAGCCTGGGTGCGGACTTGGTGATCGACCATAGCCAGCCACTGAGCAAGGTATTGAAAGAATCGGGTCAGCCCCAGGTGACTCACGTCGCCAGCCTGACCCAGACCGACCAGCATCTGGATGAACTCGTCGAAGCCCTTGCGCCCCAAGGCAAACTGGCGCTGATCGACGATCCCAAGGCACTGGACGTGACCAAGCTCAAGCGCAAGAGCCTGTCGTTGCATTGGGAATTCATGTACACCCGCTCACTGTTCGAGACAGCCGACATGCTTGAACAGCACAAGCTGCTCAACCGCGTGGCCGCCCTGATCGATGCCGGCACGCTGAAGACCACCGTCGGCGAGCATTTCGGCGCCATCAACGCCGAGAACCTGCGCCGGGCCCATGCCTTGCTCGAAAGCGGGAAGTCCAAGGGCAAGATTGTGCTCGAAGGCTTCTGACCAGGGCTGAGAGCCAGGCTCTTGTGGGGGCAAAGCTTGCTGCGATAGAGGTAGCGCGGTTCTCTATAGGACCGCGTCATCGTTTATCGCGAGCAAGCTTTGCTCCTACAAGAAAAATCCCGTGCCGTCAGTCTGAGAATTGACTCTTGTCACAATTGCGATCGCATTCGGGTCTACACTCGAGGCCTTTGCAACGTAATCTTTTCGTGAGGAGGTCAGCAATGAAGATCCTGATAAAAGAAGTGGCAAAATCCCAATGGCAAGTGCGTCTTGACCAGCACGTCGTCACCTTCCGTACCGAGGCCGAAGCCCAGGCTTTCGCCACGACCTTGCAAGCGCGGATCCACGCGCCCCATCACTTCCCCGAACAACAACAGCAACGCGCGGCCGGCTGAATCAGCCCTCGCGACTGGCCTGGGCCAGTGCCCGGGCATTTTGCAGGCGACGGGTCAGCATCGCTGCACCCACCACCAACAGCCCGCAAAGGCTGATGACCAGCGCCATCGGCACGGCGGTGCCGTCATGCAGCGCCGCCACCAACGCGGCGGCCCCGGCGGCCACGGAAAACTGCAGGCATCCCAGCATCGCCGAAGCGCTACCGGCGCGGGCGCCCTGCCCGCTCATGGCGCAAGCCGACGCGTTGGGAAGGATGCAACCCAGGCTGGCGATGCAGATGAACAGCGGGACCAGCAGCGGCCACAACTGCACAGGCTGCAATGAACTGACCGCCAACAGGCTCAGGCCGGCGCCCAGGTAGACCCATACCGCGCGGGTCAGCAGGAACGCCGGGCCGCGCTTGGACAGCAGCCGGGCGTTGACCTGGGCAACCAGGATGAAGCCCGCCGCGTTGGTGCCGAACAGCCAACCGAAATGCTCGGCCGGGACACCGTAGAGCTTGATGAAGACGAAAGGCGAACCGGCGATGTAGGCAAACATCCCAGCGATGGCGATGCCCCCCGTCAGCGCATGGCCAAGGTAGACGGCGTCGGTCAATAACCGGCCATATTGGCGCAACGCCCCCGACAAGGGTTGCCGAGGCACATAGTCCGGCAAGCTTTCCGGCAGCCACAAGGCCACTGCCGTCGACGCCAATGCGCTGAACACGGTCAGGGCAATGAAGATCGACTGCCAGCCATGCAGGTTTACCAGCAACCCGCCCAGCATCGGCGCGAGAATCGGCGCCAGGCCCATCACCAGCATCAACTGCGAAAACACCTTGGCCGAACCCACCGCGTCGCATTTATCGCTGACCACCGCCCGGGAAATCACCATCCCGGCGCATCCGCCCAGGGCCTGGATGAAGCGGGCGCCGATCAGCCATTCCAGGCTCGGCGCATAAGCGCAGGCCAGTGAGGCCAGGGTGAACAAGCCGACGCCCGTCAGCAACGGAATGCGCCGCCCGAATCGATCCGCCACCGGCCCGTAGGCCAGTTGCCCGATGGATAAGCCGAGGAAATAAGCCGCCAGGGTCAGTTGGATGTGCTTTTCGTCAGTACCGAAGGCCGAGGCCATCGCCGGAAAGGCCGGCAGGTAGAAGTCGATCGCCAAGGGACCGAAAGCGCTCAAGGCGCCAAGAATCAGAATGGTACGGAGGTTCATCGGGCGTCCAGCTCAGGCGTCGTTCGACAGCCCGACAGTCTAGCCGGGCCGGGCGCTCTTGAACATTCCGATAGGTCGCTAACGATTAAAAAATTTCAAGAGACACTGACCTCATAGCCCTCCTCCTTGATGGCCGCGATCACGGCATCGGCCGGCAACGAACTCTGGACCTGGACGGTCCTGGTGCCCAGGTCGACGTGCACGTCGGCCGCCGGATCCTTGGCCTGGACCGCCTGGGTGATGGCCTTGACGCAATGACCGCAAGACATGCCCTGGACATTGAAAGTTTGCATGAGATGACTCCTTTGGTTGAGGTTGCCGATAGCTTCAAGCTTGCCATCATGACAAGGTCAAGTTCTGACAAAAACTGCCGGGCTGGCAATCGGCATCGCGCTCAGCCAAGCTGCACACATCAAGGATTTCACACCGGAGGTTCAGCCATGCGCTGGTCAGCGTTCAGCCTGTTTTGCATGCTCGGTTTTTCAGCGGTGGCGCCCCAGGCATCGGCCGCCGGCGAAGACTACGGCGTGCTGATCATTTCTCGCGAGCGCCTGGAAGTGGCGACCTCATGCGAAATCGGCATCTACATCCAGGATCAGCTCTCGGCCAGGCTGTTCCAGGAGCAAAGCACCTCCTTCAACCTGCCCCCAGGCCAGTTTTCCTTGCGCCTGAAATTGCTGCCGGGACAGGCGCCGGGTTGCAACCCGGGCATGCTCGCGCCTGGGTCGCAGAACATCACCCTCAAGGCCGGTGACATCTTGAAGTTCCGCATCGCCATGACCCAGGAAGGTATGTACCTCAAGCAGGCTGGGCTCGGTTACTGACACGCCACTTCCCCACCGTGTGAGCGAGCTTTGTGGGAGCAAGGCTTGCCCACGATGAAAGCACCACGGATTTGCGGATGACCGCAGCGCCTGGATCGCGAGCAAGCTTTGCTCCCACAAAACCAGCTCTCATATCAGAGATGCGTTCAAGCTTTTCGATTGGCGCTTGACCTTGCCAGCATGGCAAGGTTGATCCTGTAGGCATTCACTACAGGGAGCCTGACCGATGTCCGAATCCACCACGTTCGATCTACCGATTGCCGGCATGACCTGCGCCAGTTGCGCCGGGCGGGTCGAGCGGGCCTTGAGCAAAGTCACCGGGGCCAGCGCCGTCAGCGTCAACCTGGCTACTGAAGTGGCGCGCGTGCAGGCTCCTGGAGACAGCCTGCCAGCCTTGATGCAGGCCGTCGAACAGGCGGGCTATAGCGTTCCCGTGCAAACCCTGGAGTTGAACATCGAAGGGATGACCTGCGCCTCCTGCGTCGGCCGGGTCGAACGGGCCCTGGGCAAGGTCGACGGCGTGAACAGTGTCAGCGTCAACCTTGCCAACGAGCGCGCCCACCTCGAACTGCTCGGCCAGGTGAATCCACAAACCCTGATCGATGCGGTCAAGCGCGCCGGCTATGACGCCACTGTCTGGCAGGCCGAGCAGCCCGTTGATACGCAGGTCAATCGCCTGAACCGTGAACGCCTGGTACTGGTGCTGGCGATCCTGCTGTCCGTGCCGCTGGTGTTGCCCATGCTGCTGCAGCCGTTCGGCGTGCATTGGATGCTCCCGGCCTGGGTGCAATTCGCCCTGGCGACGCCGGTGCAATTCATCTTCGGCGCGCGCTTTTATGTCGCCGCCTTCAAGGCCGTGCGTGCCGGGGCCGGGAACATGGACCTGCTGGTCGCCCTGGGCACCAGCGCCGGCTACGGCTTGAGCCTTTATGAATGGGTGATCGCCCGTCCCGGCAGCATGCCGCACCTGTATTTCGAGGCCTCGGCCGTAGTGATTGCCCTGGTCTTGCTGGGCAAATACCTGGAAAGCCGCGCCAAACGCCAGACCGCCAGCGCCATCCGCGCCCTCGAAGCCTTGCGACCGGAGCGGGCGATCCAGATGATCGATGGCCAGGAGCGGGACGTTGCCATCAGTGCACTGCGCTTGAATGACCTCGTCCTGGTCAAGCCCGGCGAACGCTTCCCGGTGGACGGCGAAGTGCTGGAAGGCCAGAGCCACGCCGACGAAGCGCTGATCAGCGGCGAGAGCCTGCCGGTCCCCAAACAGCCCGGCGACAAAGTCACCGGCGGCGCCATCAACGGCGAAGGCCGGCTGCTGGTACGCACGCAAGCCCTGGGCACCGAAACCGTCCTGGCGCGCATCATCCGCCTGGTGGAGGACGCCCAGGCCGCCAAGGCCCCGATCCAGAAACTGGTGGATAAAGTCAGCCAGGTTTTCGTTCCGGTCGTGCTGGTGCTGGCCCTGGCGACATTGATCGGCTGGTGGCTGTACGGCGCGCCACTGGAAACCGCGCTGATCAACGCCGTCGCCGTGCTGGTGATCGCCTGCCCCTGCGCCCTGGGCCTGGCGACGCCCACGGCGATCATGGCCGGCACCGGCGTGGCCGCGCGCCACGGGATCCTGATCAAGGACGCAGAGGCCCTGGAACGCGCCCATGAGGTCAAGACCGTAGTGTTCGACAAGACCGGCACCCTGACCTCCGGTACGCCACGCATCGCCCACTTGACGGCCTTGGAGGGTGATGAAGATGCGCTGCTGAAAATGGCCGGCGCATTGCAACGCGGCAGTGAGCACCCTCTCGCCAAAGCCGTGTTGGATACCTGCGCCGAGCGCGGCCTGGACGTGCCGGATATCAGCGACAGCCAGGCCCTGGCCGGACGCGGTATCGCCGGCAGCCTCGGCGGGCGTCACCTGGCCCTGGGCAATCGGCGCCTGCTGGACGAACTGGGCCTGCACCCCGGCTCGCTGGCCGAATCGGCCCAGGCTTGGGAAACCGAAGGCCGCACGTTGTCCTGGCTGATCGAGCAAGGCGCGGCGCCTCGGGTGCTGGGCCTGTTCGCCTTCGGTGACACCCTCAAGCCCGGCGCCCTCGCCGCCGTACAAGCCTTGAATGAACAGCACATCGCCAGCCACCTGCTCACCGGCGACAACCAGGGCAGCGCCCGGGTGGTAGCCCAGGCACTGGGGATCTCCAATGTCCATGCCGAGGTATTGCCCGCGGATAAATCCGCCATCGTCCAGCAATTGAAGCGCGATTCGGTGGTAGCGATGGTGGGCGACGGCATCAACGACGCCCCAGCCCTGGCCGCCGCCGACATCGGCATTGCCATGGGCGGCGGCACCGACGTGGCGATGCACGCCGCGGGCATTACCCTCATGCGCGGCGATCCGCGACTGGTGCCGGCGGCACTGGACATCAGCCGCAAGACCTACGCCAAGATCCGCCAAAACCTGTTCTGGGCGTTCGTCTATAACCTGATCGGTATTCCCCTGGCGGCGTTCGGCTTGCTCAACCCGGTGCTGGCCGGCGCGGCCATGGCCCTGTCGAGCGTCAGCGTGGTGAGCAATGCGTTACTGTTGAAGTTCTGGACACCCCAGCACCTGGAGGACAAGCGATGAACATCGGCCAAGCGGCCCGTCAGAGCGGCCTGAGCGCGAAGATGATCCGTTATTACGAATCCATCGGCCTGCTCAAGGCCGCCCATCGCACCGACAGCGGCTACCGTATCTATGGCACCGACGATCTGCACACCCTGGCGTTCATCAAGCGCTCCCGGGACTTGGGGTTTTCCCTGGAAGAGGTCGGCAAACTGCTGACCCTCTGGCAAGACCGTCAACGCGCCAGCGCCGACGTCAAGGCCCTGGCCCGGCAACACATCGACGAACTGAACCAGAAAATCCGCGAACTGGCCGAACTGCGCGACACCTTGCAAGACCTGGTAGAGCACTGCCACGGCGACCACCGCCCGGATTGTCCGATCCTCAAGGAACTGGCGTCGGGGTGTTGCAAGAATTGATGCCCACCGCCCCCCTGTGGGGTTGAGGGTTTTGGCAGGCACAAGAAACCCGGCCATGGCCGGGTTTCTGGTCAACCGATCACTGCATCCAGGGCGGAGGCGGTTCTTCGGTCTTGCCGGGCGGGGCATCGTCGGCGGCGCGTACGGCCTGGCGACGTTCCTCATCCAGGCGCGCGGCCTCGATCTCGCGCATGATCCCGCCGACATCCGCCAGTTCTTCCGGCTCGTCGAACTCGCCGGTCAGCAGGCTGGCCGGGTGCAAGGTACCGGCTTCATACAGCGCCCACATTTCCTTCGCGTACTTGGTGCGCTTGAGCTCCGGGGCAAACCGGCCGAAGTAGGAGGCCATGTTGCCCACGTCCCGCTCCAGCATGCTGAAAGCATGGTTGTTACCGGCAGCGTCCACCGCTTGCGGCAGGTCGATGATCACAGGTCCCGTCGGCGTGAGCAGGACGTTGAACTCGGACAGGTCGCCGTGCACCAGACCGGTACACAACATCAGCACGATCTGGGAAATCAGATAAGTGTGATATTCACGGGCCTGGTCCGGCTCCAGTACCACATCGTTCAGACGCGGCGCGGCATCGCCATACTCGTCGGCAACCAGTTCCATCAGCAGCACGCCTTCAAGGAAGTCGTACGGCTTGGGCACGCGTACACCGGCGCTAGCCAAGCGGAACAGCGCCGCCACTTCGGCGTTCTGCCAGGCGTCTTCGGTTTCCTTGCGCCCGAACTTCGAGCCCTTGGCCATGGCCCGGGCCTGGCGGCTATTGCGGACCTTGCGGCCTTCCTGGTATTCGGCCGCCTGACGAAAACTTCGCTTGTTCGCCTCCTTGTAGACCTTCGCGCAACGTAGCTCGTTGCCGCAGCGCACCACATAAACAGCTGCTTCTTTACCACTCATGAGTGGGCGCAGCACCTCGTCGACCAGACCGTCCTCGATCAGGGGTTCAATGCGTTTTGGAGTCTTCATCAGCTTTTATTGTGGGTCCTTTATTACCAAACACGCGAATGACAGTCGTTATACGGCAATCCTTCCTCCACGGGGAGGGGTTGCCGACCTATGAACCTGCAATGCACACAATGTGCCGGATTAATCGACCGAGCCGAATCATAGCCGAGACCGGACTTGGCGTTGCCCATTGAATGCACGGGTATTTGCGACAAGAGCTGACAGCCGTGCCTACCGTTGGTTGTAGGCAGTGCGACGACTCAATGCTTGAACAGTTCCCCCGGCGTAAAGCCGAACATTCCCTTGAACGCGGCAATGAACGCCGATGTTGAGTCATACCCACAGGACAACGCGGCGCTGGTGACGCTGTCGCCCTTCTCCAGCGATCCCAGGGACGACAACAAGCGCATGCGTTGGCGCCAGGCGCGAAAGCTCAGGCCGGTCTCGCGCTGGAACAGGCGCATCAGGGTTTTTTCCGACGTACCCAAGCGTTCGGCCCAGGCTTGCAGGGTGACGTTCTGCTCCGGCTGCTCGATCAACTCGTTACACAATCCCAGCAAACGGGCATGCCTAGGCAGCGGCAGGGAGAAGCCCACTTCCGGCAGGGTTGCCAGTTGATCCAGCAACACCTGCACCAGCCGTTCTTCCTGCGTATCGCCCTGTGGGTAATCGACCGGAAGCTGGCAGAACACCTTGATCAACTCACGGGCCAGTGGCGTGACTTCCAGGACCCGACAGCGTTCGTCGGCCCATGGGCAGGCGTGGCGATGCACGTACAGGCTGCGCATTTCCGCCCGGGTGGAGGTGACGACATGGTGCTCCAGGTCGGCCGGGATCCAGATGCCCCGTTGTGGCGGGGCAAAGAAGCTGCCCGCGGCGGTGTGTACACCGAGGACGCCGCTGATGGCGTAGGAAAACTGCACCCAGTCATGCCGATGGGCTTGCGTCCAGGAACCGGCACTCAAGCTTTCGACACGGGCATAAAGCGGCCTGGGCAATTGCACCAGGTCGGGAATGCGGCGTTCTAGCTGTTGGTGTCCGTTAGGCGGCATTGATTGGCCTTATGTCGCAAGACGACTAGTAGGGACGACGTTAGGCTAAGTCGACTTTTCTTACAACTTGCGGTGCCCTATGCACATCTTCAGACACCTCAAACGCATGGCGACCGACTGGTTCCTGTGCGGCATGTTGCTCGCCACGCTGCTGGCGTACTTCTTTCCAACCTTTGGCGCCACGGGCGGGGCCATGCATGCCGAATGGGTGGTCCACATCGGCATCTTCGTGGTGTTCTTCCTGCACGGAGTCAACCTGTCCGGCGAACAGATCCGCCACGGCTTGAAGAACATCCGGCTGCACGTGATGGTGCAGGGCTTCACGTTTGGCGTATTTCCGTTGCTCTGGCTGCTCAGCAACTGGCTCCTGGGCAGCCATGTGCCGGCGCTGCTGATGCTGGGGTTCTTCTACCTGTGCGCCCTACCCTCGACCATTTCTTCCTCGGTGGCCCTGACCGGCAGTGCCGGCGGTAACGTGCCAGCGGCGATTCTCAATGCGAGCCTGTCCAGTGTAATGGGGGTTGTCCTGACGCCATTGCTGGTCAGTTTCGTGGTCGGCAGCGGTGCCGGTGGCATCGACCTGGGTTCGACCTTGCTCGACCTGTGCATGATGTTGCTGCTGCCGCTGGTGCTGGGGCAGTTCCTGCGGCGTTGGCTGGCCGGTTTTTTCGGTCGGTACAAACGCTACACCAGCGTCATCGACAAGCTGGTGATCCTGTTGCTGGTCTACGCGGCGTTCTGCAATTCGATGGTGTCGGGGATCTGGCAGCAGCAGGGCCACGGCGTGTTGCTCAGCGCCGTGATTGGCAGTGCCGTGCTGCTGGCGATCATCTTGTGGGCGACCACCCGCACCGCCCGAGCCCTGGGATTCAACAGTGCCGATGAAGTTGCCGCCGTGTTCTGTGCCAGCAAGAAATCCCTCGCCGCCGGGGTGCCGATGGCGGCGTTGATTTTCGGCAACCATCCCGGCCTGGGGCTGATCCTGCTGCCAATCATGATCTATCACCCGCTGCAGTTGATCGTCTGCTCGATCCTGGCCGAGCGCTACGCCAGCCGTCACCGGGAACTGGCGTCTGGCCAGAACGGCGTCCTCCTCAACGCTCGATAATCGCCGTCACGCCCTGGCCGGCGGCGGCGCAGATGGAAATCAACCCACGACCTCGCCCGGCCGCATCCAGCAACTTGGCGAGGTTGGCGACAATTCGCCCGCCCGTGGCGGCAAACGGGTGCCCGGCGGCCAGGGAACTGCCCTTGACGTTCAACCGGCTGCGGTCGATGGCCCCCAGCGGCGCGTCGAGGCCCAGGCGGGTCTTGCAGTAGTCCGGGTCTTCCCAGGCCTTCAGCGTGCATAACACTTGGGCGGCGAACGCTTCGTGGATTTCGTAGTAATCGAAGTCCTGCAAGGTCAAACCGTTGCGCGCCAGCAAGCGCGGCACGGCATAGACCGGAGCCATCAGCAGCCCTTCGGCGCCATTGACGAAATCCACCGCCGCCGTTTCACCGTCGCGCAGGTACGCCAGGATCGGCAAGCCCCGGGCCTTGGCCCACTCTTCACTGCCTAGCAGCACCAACGAGGCACCATCGGTCAGTGGCGTGGAATTGCCCGCGGTCATCGTGCCCTTGGCGCTTTTTTCGAAGGCGGGCTTGAGGGAGGCGAGTTTTTCCAGGGTCAGGTCCGGGCGCAGGTTGTTGTCCCGGGTCAGGCCGAGAAACGGTGTCATCAGATCGTTCTGCCAGCCTTCGGCGTAGGACGCGGCCAATTTCTGATGGCTTTCCAAGGCCAACTGGTCTTGCGCTTCCCGGGGGATCTGCCAGGTCTGGGCCATCAATTCGCAGTGCTCGCCCATGCTCAGGCCGGTGCGCGGCTCGTTGATGCGCGGTAAGTCCGGCAGCAAGTGCTGGGGGCGCAATTGCAGGAAGACTTTGATTTTCTCGGCAGTGGTCTTGGCGCGATTGGCTTGCAGCAAGATCCTGCGCAACCCTTCATTGACCGCGATCGGCGCATCCGACGTGGTGTCGACGCCGCCGGCAATGCCGCTGTCGATCTGGCCCAGGGCGATTTTGTTGGCCACCAGCAGCACCGTCTCCAGCCCGGTGCCACAGGCCTGTTGCACGTCATAGGCCGGCGTCATCGGTGACAGCCGCGAACCGAGCACGCATTCGCGGGTCATGTTCATATCCCGGGAGTGCTTGAGCACCGCTCCGGCGGCCACTTCGCCGATGTGCAAGCCATGCAGGTCGTAGCGTTCGATCAGCCCCTCGAGGGCAGCCGTCAACATCGCCTTGTTGCTGGCGGTGGCATAGGCGCCGTTGGAACGGGCAAAGGGAATGCGGTTACCACCGATGATCGCGACGCGACGTAGCTGTGCCATGAAGAACTCCCCGTGTAAGTCTGAAGGCGCCAAAGGGCCTGAAAAAGACGCTGTTCCTGCCCAAGCTTAGGCTTTATCTGGCCGATCGAACGACTGATTGCCAATCATGGTCCACACTTGGAACCTCATCAGCCGGAGTGTGTTCCATGTCTGACCGTTATATCGACTTCGCCAATTCGCCCATTGGCCGGCGCATGGTCGGGTCCCTCGGCCTGCCATCGCCGGTACGCCTGGAACGCTGGCAGGCCGGGCGGCTGCGGCCGATCGAAGGCGCATTGCTGCTGGGCGGCGGGCCGTTGATCGAACAGATCGGCACGTTTGCCAAGCGCCTGACCGACAGCATTTTCATCTACGGCGGCGAGCCGACCCTGGCCACCGAGTGGATCCCCGGCCATGGCCCGAAAATCAAGGCGGTGGTGTACGACGCCAGCCATTTGCTGCAGGCCGACCAGCTCAAGCAGCTGCGGGAATTTTTCCAGCCACTGATGAAAAACCTCGATCACAGCGCCCATGTCGTCATCCTCGGTCGCGCGCCAGAGCGTCTTGCCGACCCGTTCGCCGCCAGTGCCCAGCGGGCGTTGGAGGGTTTCAGCCGTTCCCTGGCCAAAGAGCTGCGCCACGGTGGGACGCTGCAACTGCTGTACGTCGGCGACGGCGCCGAAGCTCAGTTGGAAGGCGCATTGCGGTTTTTCCTGTCGCCCAAGAGCGCCTTCATCTCCGGGCAGGTCATTCGCCTCAACGCCTGTGACACCCAGGTCCAGGACTGGACCCGACCGCTGACCGGGCTCAAGGCACTGGTCACCGGTGCCGCCCGCGGGATCGGCGCTTCCATCGCCGAAACCCTGGCCCGTGATGGCGCCGACGTGATCCTGCTGGACGTGCCGCAGGCCAAGACCGACCTCGACGCCCTGGCCGCACGCTTGAGCGGGCGCAGCGTCACGCTGGATATCTGCGCCCAGGACGCCGCCGCACAACTGATCGAGCACCTCCCCGACGGCATCGACATCGTGGTGCACAACGCTGGCATCACTCGGGACAAGACCCTCGCCAACATGACCCCGGAATTCTGGGACGCGGTGCTGGCCGTCAACCTCAATGCCCCGCAAGTGCTGACCAAGGCCCTGCTCGACAGCGGCACCCTGCGCGACAACGGCCGGGTCGTTCTGCTGGCCTCCATCAGCGGCATTGCCGGCAACCGTGGGCAAACCAACTATGCAGCGAGCAAGGCCGGGCTGATCGGCCTGGCCCAGGCCTGGGCGCCGCTGCTGCAACCACGGGGCATCAGCATCAATGCCGTGGCGCCGGGTTTCATCGAAACGCGCATGACCGCCGAGATTCCCTTCGCCTTGCGCGAAGCCGGGCGGCGCATGAGTTCCCTGGGCCAGGGCGGCCTGCCCCAGGATGTCGCCGAAGCCGTGGCCTGGCTCGCGCAACCGGGCACAGGCGCGGTGACAGGACAGGCCCTGCGGGTATGCGGGCAAAGCCTTTTGGGAGCATGAGCATGACGATCCAATGGCATGAGGTCAGCAGCCCGCCATCCATGTCCGGGCTCTATTCAAAAGCGGCGACACGGCGCAAGGTCACTGGAACGACCTTGCCCGAGAAAGGCTTGCGCCAGGTGCTTCAGGTCGACCCGCAACGCCTGGCGGCCTATCGCAAAGTGTGCGGTTTCGTCGATAACGGACTGCTGCCGCCGACCTATCCCCACGTTTTGGCATTTGCCCTGCAGATGCAATTGCTTACGGATCGGGACTTTCCATTTCCGCTGCTGGGGCTGATCCACTTGAGCAACCGCATCCGTGTATTGCGGCCCATGGGCGGGGTCGGCCAGGTGCGGGCCAGCGTCAATGTCGAGAACCTGCAGGCCCACCCCAAGGGCGCGGTATTCGACCTGGTGACAGGCCTCGATGATCAACTGGGGCCGCTGTGGGAGGCCCGCAGCCAGATGCTTTGCAAAGGTGTCCAGCTCGACGGAGCACTCGTGGAGGATTCACCGCAGGCCAGTCTGCCCTTGATCGAAGTCGCCCGCTGGACGGCACCGGCCGACATCGGCCGGCAATATGCCAAGGTGTCCGGCGACTACAACCCGATCCACCTGAGCGGCCTCAGTGCCCGCTTGTTCGGCTTCCCCACTGCCATCGCCCATGGCCTGTGGAACAAGGCCAGGACTCTTGCAGCGTTGGATGATCACTTGCCCGAGGCCAACATCGAGATCGATGTGACCTTCAAGAAACCGGTACGCCTGCCCAGCGAGGTGACGCTGCTGGCGAGTGCGGCGGGGTCCAGTGGGCAACTGCAACTGGTGGGGGCCGGGGCGCTGGAGCATATGGTGGGAGAGTGGCGGCCGGTGGCCTGAGCAGGTCGATGGTGTTCACAGCGAATTCCTGTGGGAGCGAGCCTGCTCGCGATAGCGGTGGATCAGCTTGCCCCAGGGTTGAATGGGCCGCCGTCATCGCGAGCAGGCTCGCTCCCACAGTTTTGTTCCGGGGTGTTCACGGGTCGAGTGTTCGCCACAAAATCCTTGTGGGAGCGAGCCTGCTCGCCTCCATCTTGAATGCACCCTGGTCAGCGCGGTGGATAGTTGGCCAGGATCCGCCCCACTGTCTCGCGCACGGCCGTGTTGCGGTCCGTCGGGTTGGGAGAGTTGCTGAGCAGTTGTTCGTCGCTGCCACGCCACACCAGCTTGCCATCCTTGCCATCGAGCAGGTCGATCTGCACGGTGGCGACCTTGTAGCTGATGTTGCGGGTTTCGTTGTACATCGGCCCACCCCAATAGCCATTCCAAGGGCCGCCCCAACCGCCGCCATAATTAGTCGTGACCTGCTGCTGGCGATCCTCGACGATCAAATAGGTCTGGACCAGCACATCGCCGCGCCCGCCAGCCGCAGCCGGGCGCAGGCCGCGTTGATCGAGTTGATCGGTAACCGCCTGGCGGATTCGCTGCTCGGTCAGGTCGCTCTTGATGCGTGGGTCATCAGGGCGATATTGCAGCGCCGGCTCTTTCCAGCTCCAGCTGCGGTACGCCGCGAAATCGCGGCTGGTGTCGAAGTCATGGTTGACCTGGTTAGAGGCACAAGCGCCCAACAGCAGGGTGAAGGCCAGTAGAGCAAGACGGCGAAACATGGTTTTTCTCCGTTGAGCAATCAACTTGGGGGATACGCCGACAGGGCTTTTTCCACCGCTTCGCGAATGGCGTCGGTACGCTCGCTCTGGCTGCCACGCTGGCCGGTCTCGGCGCTGGCGCTCCACACCGGCTGCCCGGTGCGGGCATCGAACAAGTCCACCCGAACCACCACGACCTGCTCCTGATACGTGCGCACCATCGGCACCGGATGGTACACGCCATACCCCGGGCCATAGCGGTCATAACGGTTATAGCCGCCGTAGTAACCGGCATCGTAGTCGTCCCGGACCTGGCGTACGCGGGTCTCCAGGCGCAGGTCGGCGCTGACGAACAAGTCGGCGGGCCGGTTGTCATGCAGCGGGCGCAGGCCACGCTGGTCCAGGGCATTGCTCACCGCTTCGGCCACCTGGGCCGAATCCGCCCAGGCGGTACCCGAGGGCAGGCGCCCGTCGCGCCAGGCCCAACTGCGATAGCGCCCATAATCACGGGGTGGCGCCGGGTAGGCGCTGCGGTCGAACACCGTGGCGGCCTCGGGCGGCGCCGGTGGCAGCGGGTTGGAAGTGGCGACATAGGGGTTGCTGCCCTGGCAGGCCACCAGCCCCAGGCACAGCACCAACAACCCTGAACGACCTTTCATTTCGCTCTCCGATTGCCCCCTCCGATCAGAGGGGACGGCAGATCCAGTGCAGGTAACGCCCCAACCCGGCAAACGCCGGGTGGCGACGGTGGGCCAGCTCCATTTCCAGCAACTGCGCAAGCTCCACGCGGCCCTGGAATTCCACCGGCATGTAGTCATGGAAAACCCGCACGCCACTCTGGCTTTCGACCTGCCACAGGCCTTCAAGTTGCGCCGCCAATGCTCGCGGATCAAGGGGTTGTTGCGGCGTCAGGCTCTGTTTTTCGCCGGCCATGTCGTTCTTGCGCAACTTGCGGAAATGCCCCTTGAGCAAATTGCGATAGATCAGCGCGTCGCGGTTGTAGAACGCCAGGGACAGCCAACCGCCAGGCGCCGTGAGTTGATGCAGCACCGGCAGGATCGCATGGGGCTCGGCCAGCCACTCCAGCACCGCGTGACACAGCACCAAGTCGTACGGTTCAGTGAGCTGGCCGAGCAGGTCCTGCCACGGCGCCTGGATGAACGTGGCGCTCTGGCCCGCATCGGCAAAGCGCTGGCGGGCGCCTTCGAGCATGGGCTCGGCCGGCTCGGCCAGGGTCACCTGGTGGCCACGCTCGGCCAGCCACAACGACATATGGCCCAGGCCAGCGCCGATATCCAGCACCCGCAGCGGACGTTGGGGCAAGGTTTCCAGCAGATCGGCCTGAAGCACCGCCAGACGGATCGCGCCCTTGGCCCCACCATAGATTTTTTCCGCAAAGCGCGTGGCGAGTTGATCGAAATGCCGGTCGCTCATTGGCCGAACCGCCGCTCGCTGTCGGCCAGTTTGCTGCGCACCACGGCGTCCATGTCCAGGCCCAGCTCGCTGCACAGCAGCAACAGGTACAACACGATGTCACCGACCTCCTGCCCGGCGTGGGCCAGTTTGTCCGCTGGCAACTGGCGCGACTGGTCCTCGGTCAGCCACTGGAAAATTTCCACCAGTTCGGCCATTTCCACACTGGCGGCCATGGCGAGGTTTTTCGGGCTGTGGAATTGCCGCCAGTCGTTACGGTCACGAATGGCATGCAGGCGTTCGGTCAGTTCAACAAGGTTCATCGGGTTCTCCTGAATACGCATAGCTTCAGGGGGATGACCGGGGAAGGCAAGAGTCTCGGTAGGAAGCGACGGTTTACCCCATAATCGAACCAACTCGGCCGCCACAGCTCCTACAATCAGGAGCCAACGGCTCGGCTCAAACTCCCTCCCATCAGGATGCACATATGCAGGTAGAAAGCTTTTTCGAATGGCTCGGCCAGGCGCTCGGTTCGGTGATCCGGTTCATCGTCGACCTGCTCAGCGGTCTCTTCAACACCCTGGCCAATGCCGGCGGCAACTTCGTCGATGGGCTGTCACGCACCCTGGGCATGGACACCTCGATCATCAGCATCATCGCGCTGATCCTCGGGCTGATGCTGCTGTACTCGGCCATCCGCGCCTTCATGCGGGCCTCGATCGTCATGGGCATCATCTGGCTGGTGCTGGGGTTGTGGCTGTTGAGTTGGATCATTCACTAAGGCTGGGATCGATACTGCGCCAACCCCCTTGTGGCGAGGATGCTCTGTGGGAGCAAGGCTTGCCCGCGATGAATATGACGCGGTTTCCCAGGGAACCGAGGCGCCTGGATCGCGAGCAAGCTTTGCTCCCACAGAATGGGGATAAATCCCCTCGCCACAAGGAGTCCAGGATCCCCTGGAGAACGATCAGACCATAACCCGCTACAATCGCGCTCCATCAAGGAGCCCGCATGTCCAACCTGATCACCGACTGGCGCGACCGCCTGACCCATCGTCGGGTCTGGGCGCTGGCTGCGCCGATGATTCTCTCCAACATTTCCGTGCCGCTGGTGGCGCTGGTGGACAGCACCGTCATCGGCCATTTGCCCCATGCTCATCAGTTGGGCGCGGTGGCGGTCGGGGCGAGTCTGTATACGGTGTTGGCCTGGGCCATGGGTTTCTTGCGCATGGGCACCACCGGGTTCGCCGCCCAGGCCGCCGGGCGTGGTGACGGCGCGGCATTGCGGCAAGTGTTACTGCAAGGCCTGCTATTGGCGATGGGGCTGGCGGTGCTGCTCGGTGCCGTCGGCGTGCCATTGAGCGACGTGGCGTTACACTTCATGCAGCCGTCCGCCGAGCTCAACCAATTGACCCGTGACTTCTTCCACACCCGGCTCTTCGGCTTGCCGGCGGCGCTGGCCAGCTATGCGCTGGTGGGCTGGTTTCTCGGTGCCCAGAATGCCCGGGCGCCGTTGGCGATCCTGCTGGTGACCAACCTGGTCAACATCGCCCTGAACCTGTGGTTCGTGATCGGCCTGGACTGGGGTGTGACCGGCTCGGCCCGGGCCTCGGTAATCGCCGAGTGGACCGGCGCGCTGGTCGGCCTGGCGCTGGCCCGCCACACACTGCGCGCCTGGCCCGGACAGGTGGCCTGGGCCGCCCTGGGACTGTGGCAGAACTGGCGCCCGCTGCTGGCCGTGAACCGGGACATTTTCATTCGCAGCCTGGCGCTGCAAGCGGTGTTTTTCCTCATCACCGTGCAAGGCGCGCGCCTGGGGGATGCGACCGTGGCGGCCAATGCCTTGCTGCTCAACGGCCTGTTGCTGACAGCCCATGCCCTGGACGGCCTGGCCCATGCCGTCGAAGCGCTGTGCGGCCATGCCATTGGCGCCCGCGACCGCCTGGCACTGCGCCGCTCGCTGGTGGTGGCGTGTGGCTGGTCGCTGATTGCAAGCCTGGGCTTCGCATTGCTGTTCCTGCTCGCCGGCCACTTGTTCATCGACATGCAGACCAACATCCCCGACGTGCGCGATACCGCTTACCGCTACTTGCCTTACCTCGCGGCCCTGCCACTGATTGCGGTCTGGAGTTACTTGCTCGACGGGCTGTTCATCGGCGCCACCCGCGCCCGGGAAATGCGCAATGGCATGCTGCTGACATTGCTGCTGGTGCTGCCAATCGCTTGGGCGCTGCAAGGGTTGGGCAACCATGGGTTGTGGATCACCTTCCTGCTGTTCATGGCCTTGCGCAGCCTGACCCTCGGCGCTTTCGCCTGGCGCTTGCAGCGACACGACCGCTGGCTCGGCGCGTCAGCCCAGTAACGTTCAATCCTGGCCGTCCTGCCAACGCCGTCGCAACTGATCGAGCCGTTCACGCTGCGAACCGCCCACCAAGTCCGGCACCGGCCGGGCCTCGGGGTATTGCAGGCGCAGCCACAGCCAGTCATCGAGCACTGTCCGCTCGGTAAACCCCAGCGTCAGTCCCTGCTGCAAATCCTCCCAGAGCCGACGGTAATCACGCCCGGTGGCACGGGACCATTGCCAGGCATGACGCTCCAGCAGGCATCGTTGCAACTGGCTCTGCTGTCGATCGCTGAGGCTGTGCTCCGTCTCCAGCGCCGCCACCGGCAGCCCCGGGTTGGACAGTTGTTGCCACCCCTGGCTGCCGATCGCCCGGTCGGCCCAGGTGCCACCAAACCAGCGCAACAGACTGACCGGACCCAGCCAGCAACTGAGCTCCCGAGGGTCGCAGCCGTCGAAGAAATAGCTGGCGATGTGCGGGTTGTAGTAGCTCAACAAGGCTTTGTGATGCAGGCCTAGCGTCACCGTCAGCATGCGCCGCAGATGCGCCAGCAATTGCTCGGCGGGCGATGAGCTGACCAACAGCAGCCCCGGCCAGGAACGTGGGTCCAGGTGACAGAGGCTGACCAGCGCAGGCGATTGACGCAGATCCACCAGCAGCGGGCCGTGCTCTCGCAGCCCATGCAGCTCGGTACCTTCAAACAGGGCAAAGCACCGTGCCTTGGCGAACTGCCCGTGCACCAGCCGTGCGGCTGCAGGCGCACTCGGTACGTCGAGCAACAGCCATTGTGGCGTTGATCCAGGCAGGACGGCGGCACTCATCGAGCAACGCCCGCGCCACGCCCCATGAGCATACGGCAGGTGCACAGCGGTTGGGCGCAGGGGCTGAAAGGCCCGCCTTCGGGCAACAGGCACAACAAGACCAGCGGCTCGGCGTCGCGGATTGCAGACAACAGGAGCGGATCGGCAACAGACTGCACAAATGTTTCGCCTGAGGATGATTCATCCGCAACCTCCCCTGAGACAGGCGCGTCCAGAAATGCACTGATCAATGGCCGATCCGGATCGCCTTCGATAAAGCTCACCAACACCTCGGTGCCGTCACACAGGGCGCCCGCTCCGCCCGCGACCAGTTCGGGCGCCAAGGGTAGCCAGCAATGACTGGGGCTGGAACCTTCGCCCTGGTAGACCCAGTCAAACTGCACCGCCACACGCCCTGCCCCCAGCGCCGGCGGCTCGTCCACTGCCACGACCCAGCCGCGTTGCCGGCTCACCATCCGTGGTTTTGCCGGGATCTTATCCGGCACGAACAGCACGCCCCGGGGAATGGCTTTGAAATGATTGCCGTACACCCCCGCCTGCACCCGGTGCTCGACCTTCGTCAACAGCCAGCGCCGGTTCCAGCCAGCAAAAGGATGAGCCGTCAGCGACAACATTCGACCACCATGCAGGTTCATCAAATCGCTGCGGCCCTGGGCGACCTGCTCCCCCGACACATCGGTCTGCACGCTGAAGGTCCGCACTGCGGCAGTCGCCTCGTCGTCCGCGTAAACCGCTGTACCGACGGGGGGAAAACTGTGGGCATTGTCGGCGAACACCAGGCAGTGTCCGTCCTGGGTGTGTTCGAAATGAAAATGAATGCCTGCCTGGGCGCATACGCGTTGAAGAAACTGCAAGTCCGATTCCCGATACTGGGTACAGAAGTCCTGTGGCGGATAATCACCAATCAAGTCCAGGCACAGGCCGCGGCCGCTGATGCCATGGGCCTTGAGCACCTGGCGAATGATCTGCGGCACCGAGCGGGCGCTGAAGACCCGCTGGCTGAAGCGCTGCGCCAGACAGGCCAGCTTCGGTCCGATACGCACCCGGCAGCCGGCGCCATGAGGGTGTTGGACCAACTCATGAAGCTGCCCATGAATGCCCCGGCCTGGGGCCCCGAAGCTCAGCCAGACGCTGCGGTATAGCAGGCCCGCCAAGTCCAGGTTCGCATCGGGCAACAACAGCTGCGCTTCATAAACGAAGGGTTCGCTGATGGTTTCGCTACCCGTGAAAGCCACGACGTCAACGGGCTCGGGCAGACCGGCTATCTCCAGACGAAATGCTGGTTCGCTGGCTGGATCGGACATCGGCGTTTCTCTACAGGAGGGGCGGTCGGGGATTCTCGCCGAGAGCCATGGCCGAGTAGAGGGGCCAAGTACAAGTTAGGAAAGGGACTACACGAAATAAGGACATCGCCGGTTAAACGCACCGGAGGGAGGAAATAGCCGTGGCGCAAACAAAAACGCCCTCCGGAACTATCCGAAAAAACCCGCAACATGCGGTGTCTTTTCTGACAGCTCCGGAGGGCGTTGCCGATCAGTTAAAAGGGTGAGTCCCTCGCCACAAACTTGCCCATCAAGACGACAGGTAGGACGAACGTGTCAACCCCAGGCGCAAGGCATCGAGGAACTGGGTACGTTCGGCGGCGCTGATGCGGGCGCTGGCGCACTTGTCGCGGTAGTGAGTCATCAACTCCTCCGGCGACAAGTGCACGTAGCGCAGCATGTCTTCGATGGTGTCGTGGGTTTCGATACCGGCGTGATACACGCTGCCATCGGCGTTCTGGTAGATGTTCACCGAGTCGGTGTCACCGAACAGGTTGTGCATGTCACCGAGGATTTCCTGGTAGGCGCCCACCAGGAAAATGCCCAGCAAGTAGTCTTCACCTGGATTGAGACCGTGAACCGGCAGGCTGGTCTCGATGCTCTGTTCGTCGACGTACTGCTTGATCTTGCCGTCGGAATCGCAGGTCAGGTCTTGCAGCACGGCGCGACGCAGCGGCTCTTCGTCCAGGCGATGCAACGGCAGGATCGGCAGCACCTGGCCGATGGCCCAGGTATCCGGCAGGCTCTGGAACACCGAGAAGTTGCAGATGTATTTGTCGGCCAGCTTGTCGTTGAGCTCATCCAGCACTTGCCGATGAGAACGCTGGCGGGCCTTCAACGAGTTGTGCAGGCGACGGCACACCGCGAAGTAGCACTGCTCGGCCAAGGCTTTTTCAGCCAGGGTCAACTTGCCATCGGCATACTGGGTCGCCACATCGCTCATGTAGTGAGTGGCGCGCCAGTAGGTCTCGGTGACCATCTCGATATCGGTCGGGCCCAGCAGGTCAACCAGCCATTGCACGGTTTCCGGCAGGCTTTCCTTGTTTTCGATCACCGGCACGTCATCGTTGTGTTTCTCGACGTCGGTCACCTGCACCACCAGCATGGCGTGGTGGGCGGTCAGCGAGCGGCCGCTTTCGGAGAAGATGTGCGGATGCGGCAAACTCTGGGCATCGCAGAACTCCTTGAGCATGCCGACCACGACACCGGCGTAATCGTCCATGTCGTAGTTGATCGAACTGGCGTTGCGCGAGTGGGTGCCGTCGTAGTCCACGCCGAGGCCACCGCCGACGTCGATGTGATCCACCGGCAGGCCGAGGTTGCGCAGTTCACCGTAGTAACGGATCGCTTCCTTGAAGCCGTGCTGGTAGTCCGCCAGGTTGGCGATCTGCGAGCCCATGTGGAAGTGCAGCAGGCGAATGCCCTGGTCCAGGCCGGCCGCGCGGAAGCGCTCGACCACCGACAACAGTTGCGCGGCAGACAAGCCGAACTTGGATTTCTCGCCACCGGTATCAGCCCACTTGCTCGATGCCAGGGACGACAGGCGCACCCGCAGGCCAACCTGTGGCTTGACCTTGAGCGCCGCAGCCTCTTCGATCACCAGACCGACTTCGGACTCTTTCTCGATGACGATGAATACATTGTGGCCCAGCTTCTGGCCCATCAGCGCCAGGCGGATGAACTCACGATCCTTGTAGCCGTTGCAGACGATGGTGCCGCCCTTCGGCGCCAGGGCCAGCACCGCCAGCAACTCCGGCTTGGAGCCGGCTTCCAGGCCGATGGAGACGTTCTGGGTGGCGATGATGTTCTCGATCACCGCTTCTTGCTGGTTGACCTTGATCGGATAGAGCGCGGTGTACTTGCTCTGGTATTCCAGGCGCGCGATGTTGCTGTCGAAGGCACCGGTGAGCTGGCGTACACGGTCTTGCAGGATGTCGGGAAAGCGCACCAGCAAGGGCAGCGACAGGCCGCTCTGGCGCAACTGATCGACTTGCTCGAACAGGTCGATGGGCGAGCTGCCGGGACCGTTCGGGCGGACTTCGACGCGACCGGCTTCATTGATCGCGAAATACCCGGCCCCCCAATGGCGAATCCCGTAAACACTGCGGCTGTCCGCAACTGTCCATTGGCTGCCATCGTCTTTGCGTGTGCGTCGTACGGACATCGAAGTCCCCTATAAAAAAGTCAAAATGCACCATCCGGTCGGAGGCTGGGGCAGTCTAGAGAGTGAAAATGACGAATTGCCTGTTAGCAAGGTAGACCCTGCTCCCAGCGATGAGTTTAGAAACCCGTTCAGAACAGGCTCTGTGAAAACCATGCGGGCGACCTCGAACGTGGGGTTCGGGTCAAGCCGAGGGTGGTTTTCACAGAGGCTGCTAGCCGCCGGATTTCTTTGCCTTGAAACCGTGCTTGACCAGTTCCGCCAGCAGCAGTTCGACGTGATCACCCTGGATCTCGATGACGCCGTCTTTCAATGCGCCACCGGTGCCACAGCGTTTCTTCAACGTGGTGGCCAGTTCCTTGAGCGCATCTTCGGCCAACGGCACGCCGGTGATCGTGGTCACTGTCTTGCCACCGCGGCCTTTGCTTTCACGGCGCACGCGCGCAATGCCGTCACCTTCAGGGATGGCGGTCTGTTTGCAGATGCAGGCATTCACCGGTTGACGGCAATCAGGACAATGACGACCGGCGTCGGTAGAAAATACCAGGCCGCCCAGGGCGGCGAAGGATGCGGCTTTTTTGGCCACCGGCAATCCTCTTGGGAGGACAAAGACTGGCCGAGGGGGAACGTGCCTCGACCGCGAAACCCCACTCAGGCAGGGGCAGCGCTACTGGACCGCAGAGACGGTTCAGCTTGAAAAGTCGCGCAGTGTAACGGCAAAAAGCCGACTTGCTAAGGGCCAATCAGCGCCAATTTATAGCTTCTTTGCGACGCCGTCGCCATGGACCCGCAAATAGCGTTCGAGCGCCGCCAAAGAGTCCGGGCAGTAGGGCTTGCGCTGGATTTCATCGAGCACCTGTTCGAGCGGCAGGAAACGCGCCTCGAGGACTTCTTCCGGTTGCAGGACCAGCGGGCCGTCCCACACCGCCGAGAACGCCGAGCACCACAGGCGACTGCCGGGGTCTTCGAAATAAAAATGGTCGTGGGCGGTCAGTTCCACGCCGCTCACACCCAATTCCTCCGCTAGCTCACGGGCGGCCGATTCGGCATAGGTCTCATCGGCCTGCACCATGCCACCCGCCGCCACGTCCCAGAAACCGGGGTAAATGGCCTTGCTCAGGGTACGCCGGTGCACGCAGAGCTCACCGGCCGAGTTGAACAGCATGATGTAGGTGCCACGTCCGATCAGGCCGCGTTCGCGCAGCTCTGAACGCACCAGGCTGCCAAGCAGGTTGTCCTGCTCATCGACCCACGCGATCAATTCGGCATCCGAGGCCACTCGGTGAGCGACCTCCCGGGGGCTTTCGCTCATGTATCAGCCCTGGTTCAGCAATTGCCGCAAGTCGATGACCGCTGCGTTGGCCCGGGAAATATAGTTGGCCATGACCAGCGAGTGGTTAGCCAATACACCGAAGCCGCTGCCGTTGAGGATCATCGGGCTCCAGACAGGTTCCTGGGACGCTTCCAGTTCACGAATGATCTGCCGCACGCTGACCGTGGCGTTCTTTTTTGCCAGTACATCGGCGAAGTCCACTTCGATGGCGCGCAGCAGGTGCGACAGCGCCCAAGCCTGACCGCGGGCCTCGTAGAACACGTTATCGATTTGCAGCCACGGGGTCTCGACCACCTCTTCATCCACCTGCGGCACCTGGCCCGGGGCCGGAACTTCGGTTTTCAGCGAGGTGTTGAGCTTGACCCGGCCAACGCTGGCCGACAGGCGCTGGGACAACGAACCCAGGCGAGTGCCGACATCCCCCAGCCAGTTGTTCAGGTTGTCGGCACGGGCGTAGAACAGTGCACTTTTCTGGCTTGGGTCGGACAGGCGCGCCTGATAGCGGCTCAGGGAGTTGATGCCTTCCTGATACTCAGACTCACTGGAGGGCAGCACCCAACTGCGGTTGTCGAAGTTGAAGCGCGGCTCGGCCTTGGCCAGGTCGGCGTCCTCGGCGGACTGGGACTGGGAACGGGCGAAGTCCTTGCGCAGGGCACGGCTCAGGTCGCGGACCTGCACCAGCACGCCATATTCCCAGCTCGGCATGTTGTCCATCCACAGGCCTGGCGGGAAGCGGTCATTGGAGATGTAGCCACCCGGCTTGGTCAGCAGGGTCCCGGCCACCGTCTTGAGCGTCTCGACCGTGGTGTAGCCCACCACCATTTGCCGGCCATCTTTCTCGGCCGCGGCCTGGGCGTTCTGCTGCACCGGGAACAGCGCGGGCTCCTGGCTCCAATACCAGCCGACGGCAATGGTCACCAACAGGTAGAGGCCGATCAGCGTAGCCAGTGCGCGGCTGAAAAAAAGCCCGCCCAGGTAGCTGCGGGCCTCCGATTTCGGCTCGGCGGCACGTTCAGGCGCGCTGCCCGCGCGGTTTTTCCAGTCCAGCATGGCGATATCCCTTCAATCACTTGAGTTCACGGTTCGACCACAACCCTACGCCATCGTGCCTGATTTGAAACGCGATAATGCGCCACCAATCATGCCGGCCACGACAGGGCAGTCGAACCGGCACTATAAAGGAAGCGCTGCCAGCGGCCTATGAGACTGACCGGTCACAAACTGAATTTCGTGCCAGGACAGATTATTGACGTATGACACTCATGTGGGTGAAAAGAGGTGCTAGCATAGAGCCACCAGTCGACCTCAGCATGCACCCTAACTAGTTGTCAGGATATGACCGAGCCAGAAGACCCCAGCCGTGAGCGCCTCAAGCACCACTTTGCCCAGCGGGTAATTCATCAGGCTCGTCAGATCCTGGAGATTTGGCAGCGCCTGCAACGCACTGAGTGGTCAAGCACCGACCTGGCGGAGCTCAGCGAGGCCAATCTGCGCTTGCTGCGCTTTGCCGAGCGCTTCGAACAGCCCGAGCATTCCCAACTGGCCCAAGGCATCAGCCAGTCGTTGCAAGCGGTGGACGCCAATCGCGGACGCCTGAGCAGCCACTTGATCACCGAAATCAACCGCTTGATGCAGCGCTTGTCTCGTACCGGCCTGCGCCACGGCGACCAGCTCGAACAAACCTTCCTGCCACCGCTGCGCAAACCCATCTACGTGTTGCTGCAGGACCATGACCGCGCCGAGCGCCTGGCCAAACAGCTGGAGTTCTTCGGCCTCAGCGCCCAGGCGCTGGACAATGTCGCGGCGTTCCGGGCCGCGATGGTCGAGCGTCTGCCGGCAGCGATCGTCATGGATGTGGATTTCAGCGGCCCCGGCGCCGGCCTGAAACTGGCCGCCGAAGCCCAGGAAGGCCTGGAACAACCGCTGCCACTGTTGTTCTTCAGCCTGTTGGAAACCGACACGCCGACACGCCTGGCCGCGGTGCGCGCCGGTGGCCAGGAATTTCTCACCGGCACCCTCGAAGCCTCGAGCCTGCTGGAAAAGATCGAAGTGCTGACCTGCGTCGCCCAGTACGATCCATACAAAGTGCTGATCATCGATGACTCCCGCGCCCAGGCCATGCACACCGAACGCTTGCTCAACAGCGCCGGCATCATCACTCGCACGCTGATCGAACCCATCCAGGCCATGGCCGAACTGGCGGACTTCCAGCCCGACCTGATCATCCTCGACATGTACATGCCGGCCTGCACCGGCACGGAGCTGGCCAAGGTGATTCGCCATAACGA
Source organism: Pseudomonas sp. FP2300 (assembly GCF_030687595.1). Taxonomy (NCBI): domain Bacteria; kingdom Pseudomonadati; phylum Pseudomonadota; class Gammaproteobacteria; order Pseudomonadales; family Pseudomonadaceae; genus Pseudomonas; species Pseudomonas sp. FP2300. Next base: position 819,709 of record NZ_CP117440.1, on the reverse strand, counting down.
CCGTTATGTCAGCGTGCCGATCATCTACCTGTCCGCCGAAGACGACCTGGACAAACAACTCGACGCCATGAGCGAAGGCGGCGACGACTTCCTGACCAAACCGATCAAGCCCCGGCACCTGATCACCACCGTGCGCAACCGTGCCGCCCGGGCGCGCAACCTCAAGGCGCGGATGGTGCGCGACAGCCTCACCGGCCTGTACAACCACACCCATATCCTCCAGTTGCTCGAGGATTGCAGCTTCCGCGCTCGACGCGAAGGCAAGCCCCTGAGCTTCGCCATGCTCGACATCGACCATTTCAAACGAGTCAATGACAGCCACGGCCATCCCATGGGCGACCGGGTGATCAAGAGCCTGGCGCTGTTTCTCAAGCAGCGCCTGCGCAAGACCGATTTCATCGGCCGTTACGGCGGCGAAGAATTCGCCATCGTCATGCCCGACACCGATATCGACGCCGCCTGCAAGGTGCTGGATGAAATTCGCCAGCGCTTTGCCGAAATCCACTATCCGGCCCAGCCCCAGGATTTGTGGTGCACCTTCAGCGCCGGCGTGGTGGAGATGAGCGATGACTCCGACAGCCTGATGATGGCCAGCCAGGCGGACGAAGCGCTGTATCGCGCCAAGCACGCCGGGCGCAATCGGGTACAGAGCGCCCGGCAATCAAAGCAAAGTGCCACCTTTTCATCGGAATCGACCGATTCGGTCATAAACCTGTAACGCAAGCGCAATAAATTCAGGCACTTACGATTCTGCCCTTGGTAGACCCTTGATGCGCCTGAAGCTGCTGACCAATCTCAACACCCTTCTTCTCGTTACCGTGTGCCTGGGTCTTGGGGCCACGCTATGGTGGTCGCAGATCGCCCTGGAACGACCCTACTTGCTGATGGAGCGCTACCTGGGCCTGTCGCGGCAATTCCAGGGCGACGTGGCGCGCAACATCGAGGACTACCTGGCCAGCGGCGACGCCTTGCGCCTGAGCGCGGCGACCCAGGCCCTGGAGACCCTGCAAAAAGACCTCGATCAGTTCCCCCCGGCACTGGCCAAGACCCTGCGCCCAAGCCTGTCGAACCTCGACGGTTTCAGCAAGACCGACCTGCTGGCCGCCGGCAAACTGGCCGGCGATCCGCAAGCCTTGTTGTTGCAAGCCGAGCGCGAACTGAGTGCCAGCCTCGACCAACTGGCCCAATACGCCAATGGCACCCCTGCCTACTTGCCCGCATTGTTTGCCGCTTCACAGCACCTGGGCCGGTTGTCTCTCACGCGGGACAAACTGGTCAGCAGCGGTCGCAGCGAATTGGCCGCCGACGTCGAGCGGGAACTGGCGAGCATCCGCCTTGAGGCCGAACGCCTCGACAGCCTGCCACTGCTGGGCGTCACTACCAGCAGTGAATCGGGCAGCGATGATTTCGCCGCGCTGATGGGCCTGGAGGCCCAGGAAAAAGCCGCTGCCGAAGATGCCGGCATCGCCCTCAAGCGCGAACTCAACAGCCTGCTGGGTCGCTATCCCGCCGAATTGACCCGCACCCGCGAACTGATCCAGAAACGCACCGAACTGAGCAGCGCCACGCATCTGAAAATCACCGACGTGCAACAGGCGATCGATGCAATGGAACCGGCGGTGCGGGCCCAGCATGGGCAGATCCAGGGCGAGGTTCGCCTGATCCAAGGGGTGATGATTGGCTTGATCCTGCTGATCGCGCTGCTCATCGACACCTTGCAGCGACGCCTGGCCCGCACCTTGACGCACCTCGCTCCGGCCCTGTCGACCTGGGCCGAAGGGGATTTCAGCCGCGATATCCATGTCGGCGCCAGCAATCGCGAGTTGCAAGACATCGAAGCGTCGCTCAATCGTCTGCGCGCTTATCTGGTGGACCTGGTGGGCACCATCCGCGTCAACGCCGAACAGGTCGCCGGCAGCAGCCGGGCCCTGGCCGAGTTGAGCGGCGAGCTACACAGCGGCGCCGAGGATCAGGCCGGCGACACGGCGCTGATCCGTGATTCCCTCAGCGAACTGGAAGCGACGATCCAGCAAGTGGCCGGCGATGCCAGCCAGGCCGCGGATGCCAGCCGCAATGCCGGGCAGGCGGTGGAACAAGGGCAGAAAGTCATCGGCCTGAGCCTCACGGGCCTGCACGCACTGGTGGGGGAAGTGCAGGACAACGCGCAGATGATCGAACAACTGGCCGAGGAATCGGCCACCATCGGCGGCGTGCTGACGGTGATTCGCTCGATTGCCGACCAGACCAACCTGCTGGCCCTCAACGCCGCCATCGAAGCGGCCCGCGCCGGGGAAATGGGCCGAGGCTTCGCGGTAGTGGCCGAGGAGGTCCGCTCCCTGGCCCAACGCACGGCCGGCGCCACCGCCGAAATCCAGACGCTGATCGCCCGCTTGCAACTGGCCGCGCGCCAATCGGTGGACGGCATGCGCGCCCAGGTCGAACACGCCGAAGCCACCGCCAACCAGGCGCAGGCGGCCGACGGCGCGCTGGACGAAATCGTCGGCGCCATCCAGACCATCTCCGCCACGGCGGTACGTATCGCCGACGTCACCGCCCAACAAAGCGGCGCCGTCAGCGAAATCCGCGATCACAGTGAGCGGATTCATCAATTGGGTGGCGATAATCTGCTACGCATCGGCCAAGGGCGGGAACAGGGCGATAACCTGCTGGTGCTGGGCGGGCGGCTGCACACGGCGGTGCAGGCGTTTCGGGTTTAAGCAGCACAGATCCATTGTGGGAGCGAGCCTGCTCGCGATTGCGGTGGGTCAGCGTGCATCGATATTGAATGTGCCGCCGTCTTCGTGAGCAGGCTCGCTCCCACAGGGCTCAGGACAGGCTGGCGAAACCGGGGATGACCGGATTTTGGAGGATGGTCACAAATTTCGCGTAAACATCGGTCATCGTGCTGGCTATTGCCGAGAACTGGACAGTCATTAAGGCTTTGCGGCATAGTCGCCAGGTTCTGATACCTGCTCACAGATAACAAGGAACAGCAGATGGCGACCCTATTGGTCCTGCATGGACCCAACCTGAACCTGCTGGGCACCCGTGAACCGGGCGTCTACGGGGCCGTGACACTGGCCCAGATCAACCAGGACCTTGAGCAGCGGGCCCGCAACGCCGGCCACCATTTGCTCTATCTGCAAAGCAACGCCGAATATGAATTGATCGACCGTATCCATGCCGCCCGTGGCGAAGGCGTGGATTTCATCTTGATCAATCCAGCAGCTTTTACACACACAAGTGTCGCATTACGTGACGCGCTGCTGGCGGTGAGCATCCCATTCATCGAAGTGCATTTGTCCAACGTGCACAAACGCGAATCTTTCCGTCATCACTCCTACTTCTCCGATGTAGCAGTGGGAGTGATTTGCGGCCTCGGCGCCAGTGGTTACCGACTGGCCCTGGAGGCCGCCCTAGAGCAGCTTGAAAGACCGGCAACAGCTTGAACAACAAGCGTTAAACGCCCCTGACCGACCCTTGGGAGTTGATGATTCATGGATATCCGTAAAGTTAAGAAATTGATCGAATTGCTGGAAGAGTCCGGCATCGACGAGCTTGAGATCAAGGAAGGCGAAGAGTCCGTACGCATCAGCCGCCACAGCAAGACCCCGGCCCAGCAGTTCTATGCACCGGCCCCAATGCAGGCTCCGGCCGCCGCGCCCGCTCCAGCCGCCGCCCCGGTTGCCGCCGCAGCGCCAGCCGCACCTGCGGCACCAGCGCTCAACGGCACTGTCGCCCGTTCGCCAATGGTGGGCACGTTCTATCGCAAGTCTTCGCCATCCTCGCCGTCCTTCGTTGAAGTCGGCCAGACCGTGAAGAAAGGCGACACCCTGTGCATCGTCGAAGCCATGAAGATGATGAACCACATCGAAGCTGAAACCAGCGGTGTGATCGAATCCATCCTCGTCGAAGACGGCCAGCCGGTTGAGTACGACCAACCGCTGTTCACCATCGTTTGAACCGCGGAGAGCCTTTGATGACTGCGAAGTTGGAAAAAGTTCTGATCGCTAACCGCGGTGAGATCGCCCTGCGGATTCTGCGTGCCTGCAAAGAGATGGGCATCAAGACCGTCGCCGTTTACTCCAAGGCCGACAAAGAACTGATGCACCTGGGCCTGGCGGACGAATCCGTCTGCATCGGTCCGGCGTCGGCTGCGCACTCCTACCTGCACATCCCGGCGATCATCGCCGCTGCCGAAGTGACCGGCGCCACCGCCATTCACCCTGGCTACGGCTTCCTGGCGGAAAACGCCGACTTCGCCGAGCAGGTCGAAAATTCCGGTTTCGCCTTCATTGGCCCGAAAGCCGAAACCATCCGCCTGATGGGCGACAAGGTATCGGCCAAACACGCCATGATCGCCGCCGGCGTTCCAACCGTTCCGGGTTCCGACGGCCCACTGCCTGAAGACGAAGAAACCGCTCTGCGCATCGGTCGCGAAGTCGGTTATCCGGTGATCATCAAGGCCGCTGGCGGCGGCGGTGGTCGCGGCATGCGCGTGGTACACAAGGAAGAAGACCTGATTTCCTCGGCGAAACTGACCCGCTCCGAAGCTGGCGCGGCGTTCGGCAACCCGATGGTCTACCTGGAAAAATTCCTGACCAACCCACGTCACGTCGAAGTCCAGGTACTGTCCGACGGCCAGGGCCATGCGATCCACCTGGGCGACCGCGATTGCTCGCTGCAACGCCGTCACCAGAAAGTGCTCGAAGAAGCGCCGGCACCGGGCATCGACGAGCAGGCTCGCGAAGAAGTCCTGGCACGTTGCGTCAAGGCCTGTATCGATATTGGCTATCGCGGCGCCGGTACCTTCGAGTTCCTGTACGAGAACGGTCGTTTCTACTTCATCGAAATGAACACCCGTGTTCAGGTGGAGCACCCGGTCTCGGAAATGGTCACCGGTATCGACATCGTCAAGGAGATGCTCAGCATCGCCGCCGGCAACAAGCTGTCGTTCACCCAGGATGACGTGGTCATCCGCGGTCACGCGCTGGAATGCCGGATCAACGCCGAAGACCCGAAAACCTTCATGCCAAGCCCAGGTACGGTCAAGCACTTCCATGCCCCGGGCGGCAATGGCGTTCGCGTCGACTCGCACCTGTACAGCGGTTATGCCGTTCCACCGAACTACGACTCGTTGATCGGCAAGCTGATCACCTACGGCGCGACCCGTGACGAAGCCATGGCGCGCATGCGCAATGCCCTGGACGAAATCGTGGTAGACGGGATCAAGACCAACATCCCGCTGCACCGCGACCTCGTACGTGACGAAGGCTTCTGCAAAGGCGGCGTCAACATCCATTACCTGGAACACAAGCTGGGCAACCAGCACTGATGCTTCAAGTGATGTAGAAAAGACCCCGGTCCATTGGCCGGGGTCTTTTTTTGCCGGCCTTGCGGGATGGCGGCGAACCCAATCAGCTCAGCACCACCGTAGGCAACGCCTGCGCTTCGATCTGCGACGCTGTCGCGACCCTGCCCTGCGGAGTACGGATGGCCCCGCTGGCAGTGGCTACCAACGGTTCGCTGCGCAAGCGCGTCATGAACCCACGGGCACGTACTGATACGGGATCGGTGCTCTTTTTCGCCCTCGCCAGCACCGGTATGTAGTAGCGCTCGACTTGACTGCGTGAGGTCTTGAAGACCGTAGTGACACCACTGCGCAGGTCCAGTGACACGCCGTAGGTATTGCCGAAGCAGGAAGAGTACGACCAGTGATCCCAGGTGGGCTGCAAACCCTGGCGCCTCATCGCCGAGCGGACTCGCCCGCCAATGTCGACCCCCGTCAACCAGTCCCCCCCCACCAGCGTGGCGCGGATGTCTTTGCCCGATCCCCCCAGGCGTTGCATCACGTCGCGAACACTGCGTTCGATGAGCGCGCGGATATTGTGATCGAAATGAATCACCGCCCCCACCCGGGTGGTCGGGTTGTACAACGAAGCGATCACACAGGTCTGCGCGTTCAGCGAGAACAGATAGTTGTCCGCCGCCTCGCTGAACCTTGCCACCACGGCCTCGCCTTGCAACGCGCCCCTCGATACATCCGGGAAGACATGGTTGGGAAACGCCTCCCGCAGATCGCTCACTCGCCCAAGGACAAGCGTTTGCTCATTGCCCCCCTTCAAGCCGACCGAGTTGTGCGTCCACTGACCATTTCCCATTCTGCGGATGGGCAGGTTGTACAGAGCGCCGGGGCGACTGGCGTCCACCAGGCACAAGCCGCCAAAACGAGAATCTTCCTTCACCTGGTAGTACTTGCCCCTGCTGCGTATGAAATATGTATTGAGCGGCTGCGATGCACTGGATGGGCTGCGATAAGTCCCCTGGTAAATGCCCTCCTCGGTCACCCGCTCCAGATTCTCGGGGGTTTTGCTGACCGCCTGTTTCGGCTTGAAGCGTATGGGTTGGACGATCGGTCCGGCTTCCTTGGCAATCAGCGGCGTCATGCGTTTCAAGCGCTGCCCGGACAAGGACATGGACTTCACGACAAGCTTCAGGCTTCTGGCCGCTGGCCCCAGTAACGAAGCAATGGTTCCTGCTCCCAGCGCGGCGAACAGTACCCCCCAGGAGGCCATCAACCAGTGGCCCAGCGCGCGATCCGTGTCCCCCTGCCCATGCGCCTGCGCAGCCTGCTTGACACTGACGGCGATCACGGCCGCATCCAGCAACAGAGCAAAGGGCGGGTAGACCAGGCACACCGGTGCCGATGCAAACAGCAGCCCCTTGATGACCTGTCGCCTGATCACTTCGGCACGGCTCTGGGTGATGTCTTCCACATCGGTGACAGCCCGCTCGATGTAAGCATCGAACTCTGCCTGGATATCGCTCACTCGATTGAACTCGCGCAACGTATCGACGCCGATGCTCGCCGCCGCCAGAGCCACCAGTGAACGCCTGACCGCCGTACGGGCGCCGAGTCCGACCCGCTCCAGCACGTAGTCATGCAGGCGCGCGACGACTTTCCCGGTAAAGTCCCGGTACGGGCGAAACGTGACACCGTCCGGAGCGTCAGGCGTATACAGCCAAGACGAGCCCTTCGGATCGAAGTAGGTGAAGACGTAGACGCCCATCACGACATGACCGCCGACGGAAAACCTGATCACCCCCTCACGCTGGACGACAGCCCCCGAATACACCGGGCCGACCACCGGCACCGCTTCACTCAGGAGGGTGACTTGTCGAGTGAGCCACCAGAATTCGTTCGCGCTCAACTGGAACTGACCCGTTGCGACACGCAGGTCACGGTCCATCCGGGTCAGCACCAGGTTACGGTAGGCGGTGCGACGCAAGATGTAATCAGCGGCACGGGCGTCGAGGAACCGGGCACGGATCTGCCGCGCATACTGCTCACCCACGTACGCCCGTCGAAGATAGGATGCCAGCTCCGCACTGCGGACCTGCCTCAGATCCTGCCCCACCGACGAACGTACGCCTTTTCGCGGATTGTCGATGCCCGAGTTGTCGTCATAGCCGTAGATGGCCAGCTCCAGCAGGCTGGAGACGTTCGTCTTGCCATCGGCCAACCCCGGGTTGTAGTCGATGAGCACCGTTTCGGGATCGACGGGCCCCTGCACACCTTTGCTGCGCATATAAGGGGCAATGGCTTGCGTGACGATACGCTTGGCGAAATCCACAAAGGCTTCGTAGCCTGCCATCTGCTGGCTGAGCACCTCCTGATGAACCAGGAGCTCCTGGCTCAGGCTGCTGATGTTTCGCCGGGAATCAAGCGGCAAGGCGGCGTACCAGCGAGGCGATTCGTCCGCCGCCACCTGTGCCAGATTGTTGTTCAGGCCCATCGCAACGAGGTCTTCCAGGCAAGCCCTGAAACCGCTCACCGTCCCTCGGGGATCCTTGCTCGAATCCCAAGTCGTCGGCTTGTCCACCACGCTGGCAAAGTACTCCCGCGCCCCGCTCCGTTCGACTGGAAAGAGGCGCTGCAGCAAGTACTCGCGACCGACTTCGCTACGGGTCCATGCGCCCATCTCCACGCTGACGGCCCATAACGAGGGCAACTCGATCCACTCCTGCCCATCCGGCTTGTCGGGGGCATACAGCAGCAGGTCACCTTGCAGGTCCTGGCGATAGAACAAGAGAAAATCGGCACAGCGCATAGCGTTCGCAAGCACCACGCAGCTGACCCGCCAAACGCTGGCGGCCTGCGCCGAGGCCTCGCTCTCCCACAAGGCTTTGACCGCCTCATGGTTCGCCTGCTTCAGGTGACCTGCACAGCGGGCAATGAATGCGCTTTGCTGCAACCGTGCCGTGAACCAATCGAGCATGGCGTCTTTCAGATCGCTCCGGCCATACCGGTCCACCAGTGCCCGCAAGTACCCGGCCGGGGCATCGACCTGCGCCAGCATTTGGCTCATGAGTGCTGGTGTAAGCGGCTGGTTGCGCAGCATTGCGCCGTTTTCCACCAGGAACACCGAAACAGCATCCGGCCTGATCGGACCGGCCGCCAGCAACTCACTCAGGCTATGGGTGCGCACTGGCTGGCCCATCACACTTCGCCACTGCAATTGCACCCGAATGCTGTCAGGTTCGACCTCCATGTCCAACTCATGCCTGACATAGTCCTTGGCCAACTGCCGAGCGAACGCCCGCAACGACCCCAAGCCCTCAAGCAACCCGTCCACCAGCACCTGCGCCTGGAAGGTCTGGTCCTGGCAAAGCTCAAGTTGCCTACGGTCAGCTTCGCCCAGCCCCCGCAACCAGTCAGGCAGCTGCGAACGCGCGAGCGCTTGCAGACTCTGACGCTGCGACGCGCTCGCCAACGCGACCGGCTCGCTCATCCGACGCCAGCCCTCCTGGAGCTCTTCAAGCTGGCCCCGTAGCTCATCAACGTCCAGGCCTGCCAGTCCGTCCGGTTGGAAAATCATGACGACGTCGGCCATGTGACCTTCGAGCCGTTGCTCGATCAACTCCATCAAAGCGGCTTCGCCCTCGGCCATTGCCCAATGCCGTTGCAGATAGGCCCGGTAGTGGCTGATAAAACCCGAAGCGCTGCTTTCCACCACCTGGGCGATGACCTCCTGGCGCTCGACCGGCATCCCTCGATCAGCCGCGTCCGGCCAACGGTAAGGTGCGTCCTGCTCTTCGTCGGGCATGACCGGTTGCTGGTCGATCATGCGTTGCAACACCGTATCGAGCAGGGTGCCGATGAAGTGCGGATCGATGTTGTCTTGGTAATAATGGGTGCGCAGTTCGACCAGCAGATACTCCTCCAGCACCTCCAGCACGCTCATCTGGGCTTGCAGTCGAGGGTCGATGACTGCCTGCCAGCGAGTCAGTGTTTCCAGGACCGCTTGTGCCGTTGCCGCCTGCGGGGAAGATATCGGCCCCCTGCCGCTCACGTTTCTTTGTCGCTCGGCCGTGTTATCCATCACATTCCTCCCTGTTGTGTGGACCCGCACCTTATCTGCCCGCCAGTTTCTCCATGTCATACATATATATATCGAAACACCAAGCTGGACGGCGCATGACTCGCTTATCCACTTTGACGGCGACCTGGCGTACACTGCGCGCCTTTGCAGCCCCGTGCTGTCCCCCTGTAGATTTTTTCCAAAGGTGCCCGCCATGCCTTGGCTGCAAGTACGTCTGGCCATCAGCCCGGAACAAGCCGAAACCTACGAAGACGCGTTTCTTGAAGTAGGCGCCGTATCGGTAACCTTCATGGACGCCGAAGACCAGCCGATCTTCGAGCCAGAGCTCAATACCACCCCGCTGTGGTCCCACACCCACCTGCTGGCCCTGTTCGAAGGCGGTACAGAAGCGGCCAGCGTGCTGGCCCACCTCGAACTGCTCACCGGCAGCCCGCTGCCCGAGCATCACAGCGAAGTGATCGAGGACCAGGATTGGGAACGCAGCTGGATGGACAACTTCCAGCCGATGCGTTTCGGCCAGCGCCTGTGGATCGTTCCGAGCTGGCACGCCGCACCGGAGCCGGACGCGGTCAACCTGCTGCTGGACCCGGGCCTGGCGTTCGGCACCGGCACACACCCGACCACCGCACTGTGCCTGGAATGGCTCGACGGCCAGGACCTCAAGGGCTGCGACGTGCTCGACTTCGGCTGTGGCTCGGGGATCCTGGCGATTGCCGCGCTCCTGCTGGGCGCCCGGGAAGCGATCGGCACCGACATCGACGTCCAGGCCCTGGAAGCCTCCCGCGACAACGCCGGACGCAATAATATTGCCGAGGCGCAGTTCCCGCTGTACCTGCCGCAAGACTTGCCAGCGGTCCAGGCTGACGTATTGGTTGCCAACATCCTGGCCGGCCCACTGGTGTCCCTGGCGCCGCAGCTGTCGAGCCTGGTCAAGCCGGGCGGACGCCTGGCGCTGTCGGGCATCCTCGCCGAACAGGGCGAAGAAGTCGCTGGCGCTTATGCCGCGGACTTTGACCTGGACCCGATCGCCAATCGCGATGGCTGGGTGCGCATCACCGGACGTCGGCGCTAGAATGACCGCCTGTATCCACCGGATTGCCGCATGACTGACAGCTTCGTCACCCAGTGCCCGCATTGCCACACCCGTTTTCGCGTCAGCCATGCTCAATTGAGCGTGGCCCGCGGGGTGGTTCGTTGCGGCTCGTGCCTGCAGGTATTCAATGCCGCACGACAGTTGCTGGAACAACGCACTGCCAAGCAAGCGGCTCCTGCCGTCGCGCCGCCCGCCAAGCCTGCCGTCGAAGCCCCGCCCCGGGCGATCAGCCAGAAACAATGGAGCGCCGCCGAGCTGGATCTGGATGACCTGGACAAGGAACTGGCGCGCCTGGAACGACGCGACAATCGCGCCCCGGGAAATACCGGCCGGCGCCGGGAAGACAACCTGAGCGCGCAACGCGACTCGCTCTCCAGCGAGCAGCAAGCCTGGCCCGACAGCCTGTACAGCGAAACCCCGAGCGAGCGCGTCGAAACTGTCCTCGATACCCCGTTCGAACCGTTCGAACCCCACGAACCGGTGCGTCCACCGCGTACCGAGCCGTCCTTGTCCCTGGCCCTTGAACCACTGGAACCGGACGACGAACCTGTCGCCCCGCTCCACCTGGCGCCAGACGACGAGCCCGACGAACACCTCGAGCGCCTGTCCGCCACCGACGACCACGACGACGAACCCGAGCAACCGGCACCGTTGCGCAAGTCACGCGAACGCCAGGAACCCGGGATACGTGCCGAGGCGCTCCACGACCTGGACGACGACCCACTGCAACTGGACTGGCGCAAACGCCGCTCGCCCTGGGGCCGCCGCCTGCTGTGGGGCCTGTTGGTGCTGCTCGCCGCCGCGGCCCTGGGCGGTCAGTACATTGCCTACCATTTCGAGGAGTTGGCCCGCCAGGACCAGTACCGCCCATGGTTCCTGCAAATCTGTCCGACCATCGGTTGCGACGTGCCATCCAAGGTCGACATCGCCAAGATCAAGAGCAGCAACCTGGTGGTGCGCAGCCATCCGGAATTCAGCGGCGCCCTGGTGGTGGACGCGATCATCTATAACCGTGCGCCCTTCTCCCAGCCTTTTCCGCTGCTGGAACTGCGTTTTGCCGACCTCAACGGACACCTGATCGCCAGTCGCCGCTTCAAGCCAGGGGAATACCTGGGTGGCGATCTCGAGGGGCGCGGCGAAATGCCGCCGCAGACGCCCATCCACATCGCGCTGGATATCCTGGACCCTGGTCCCAAAGCGGTGAACTACAGCCTGAGCTTCCATTCTCCCGAATGAAGCCGGCGCGGGTCGGTCGATTGACGGCAGCTTTCTGACTCACCCCACCCAGACCAAACCGCTGGCGATAACAAAATAGCTGTTCAGATTTTATCCAATTCGACCTTTATCCAGTCATCGAGAGCGGGTATCATGCCAACCCTTTTTCGAACTCTCATGATCCGGCCCCACTTCAGGGAAGTCCTATGTCGGCGGTACGCATCGGCCCATATACATTGCAGAACGGCCTGGTTCTCGCCCCTATGGCGGGCGTCACCGACCAGCCCTTTCGTCAGCTGTGCAAACGCTTGGGCGCAGGTCTTGTGGTTTCGGAAATGGTCACCAGCGACATGAGTTTGTGGAACACCCGCAAATCGCGTCTGCGCATGATCCACGAAGGCGATCCCGAGCCGCGCTCGGTACAGATCGCCGGTGGCGATGCACAGATGCTGGCGGAGGCGGCCCGGGCCAATGTGGCGTTGGGCGCGCAGATCATCGATATCAACATGGGCTGCCCGGCAAAGAAGGTCTGCAACAAGGCCGCAGGCTCGGCACTGTTGAAGGATGAAGCCCTGGTCACCGAGATCCTGCAGGCGGTCGTCGCCGCAGTCGATGTGCCGGTGACCCTGAAGATTCGCACCGGATGGGACCGGGAGAACAAGAACGGCCTGACGGTGGCGAAGATCGCCGAACAGGCAGGCATCACGGCGCTGGCGGTCCACGGCCGCACCCGTGCCGACCTGTATACGGGCGAGGCCGAGTACGACACCATCGCCGCGATCAAGCAGGCGGTGTCGATTCCGGTCTTTGCCAATGGCGACGTCGACTCGCCCGAGAAGGCCCGGTACGTGCTGGACGCGACCGGTGCCGATGGCCTGTTGATCGGTCGGGCCGCCCAAGGGCGGCCATGGATTTTTCGTGAGATCGAACACTACCTGCGCACCGGGGAAAAGCTCGCGGCGCCGCAGTTGGCCGAGGTGGAACGTATTCTGCTAGAGCATCTGGCCGCGCTCCATGCCTTCTACGGAGAAGTCATGGGCGTACGCATCGCTCGCAAGCATGTGGGCTGGTATCTCGCAACCCTGCCGGGCGCCAGGGAGTTTCGCGCCCGTTTCAATCGTTTGGATGGTACGCAAGCACAATGCGCCGACGTTCAGGCGTTCTTCGCTGAGCGTTACAAGAGCCTGACAGGGGACGAAGGGGTGGCCGCATGACGATGATGACCGAGACTTTAGTGAGTGGAACAACACCCGTGAGCGACAACGTGAATTTGAAACAGCACCTCAATACGCCCAGCGAAGAAGGCCAGACCCTTCGCGGGAGTGTCGAGAAGGCGCTGCACAATTATTTCGCCCACCTTGAGGGCGCTGCCGTCACGGATGTGTACAACCTGGTGCTTTCCGAAGTCGAGGCGCCTTTGCTCGAAAGCGTGATGAACTACGTCAAGGGCAACCAGACCAAAGCCAGTGAGCTGCTGGGCCTGAACCGCGGCACCCTGCGCAAGAAACTCAAGCAGTACGATCTGCTGTAAGCATTCAATCAAACCAGAAAGGCGCCCGTGTAAAAAACGGTCGCCTTTTTTGCTGACTTCCCTTGCTTTTGATGGAAATTGAAATGACCGACCAGACCACCCGCCTGCCGATCCGCCGCGCCTTGATCAGCGTCTCCGACAAGACCGGGATCCTCGAATTCGCCCGCGAGCTGCAACAGCTGGGCGTCGAGATTCTCTCCACCGGCGGGACCTTCAAGCTGCTGCAGGACAATGGCGTTGCCGCAGTGGAAGTCGCGGACTACACCGGTTTTGCGGAAATGATGGACGGTCGGGTCAAGACCCTGCACCCGAAAATCCATGGCGGGATCCTCGGTCGTCGCGGCATCGACGATGCAATCATGAACGAACACGGCATCAAGCCGATCGACCTGGTGGCCGTCAACCTCTACCCGTTCGAAGCCACCATCAGCAAGCCTGGTTGCGACCTGCCGACCGCCATCGAAAACATCGACATCGGTGGCCCGACCATGGTCCGCTCGGCGGCCAAGAACCACAAGGACGTGGCCATCGTGGTCAACGCCAGCGACTACGCCGGCGTGCTGGAAAACCTCAAGGCCGGTGGCCTGACCTATGCCCAGCGTTTCGACCTGATGCTCAAGGCCTTCGAACACACCGCCGCCTACGACGGCATGATCGCCAACTACATGGGCACCGTGAACCAGGCCGCTGAAACCCTGAGCACAGAAGGCCGCAGTGAATTCCCACGCACCTTCAACACCCAGTTCATCAAGGCCCAGGAAATGCGCTACGGTGAGAACCCGCACCAGAGCGCGGCGTTCTACGTGGAAGCCAAGCCAGCCGAAGTCGGCATTGCCACCGCCACCCAACTGCAAGGCAAGGAACTGTCGTTCAACAACGTGGCCGACACCGACGCCGCGCTGGAGTGCGTGAAGAGCTTCGTCAAGCCGGCCTGCGTGATCGTCAAGCACGCCAACCCGTGCGGCGTGGCCGTAAGCCCGGACGCCGAGGGCGGCATCCGCCAGGCCTACGAACTGGCCTACGCCACCGACACCGAATCGGCTTTCGGCGGCATCATCGCCTTCAACCGTGAACTGGACGCCGCGACCGCCAAGGCCATCGTCGAGCGCCAGTTCGTCGAAGTGATCATCGCCCCTTCGGTCAGCGAAGAAGCCCGCGCCATCGTCGCCGCCAAGGCCAATGTGCGCCTGCTGGCTTGCGGCCAATGGTCGGCCGACCGTGCGCCAGCCTGGGACTACAAGCGCGTCAACGGCGGCCTGCTGGTCCAGAGCCGCGACATCGGCATGATCGGCAGCGAAGACCTGAAAGTGGTGACCAAGCGCGCCCCGAGCGAGCAGGAAATCAACGACCTGATCTTCGCCTGGAAAGTCGCCAAGTACGTCAAGTCCAATGCCATCGTCTACGCCAAGAACCGCCAGACCATCGGCGTTGGCGCCGGCCAGATGAGCCGCGTGAACTCGGCCCGCATCGCCGCCATCAAGGCCGAGCACGCCGGTTTGCAGGTACAAGGCGCGGTCATGGCCTCCGATGCGTTCTTCCCGTTCCGCGACGGCATCGACAATGCGGCCAAGGTCGGCATCACCGCGGTGATCCAGCCGGGTGGCTCGATGCGTGACAGCGAAGTGATCGCTGCTGCTGATGAAGCAGGCATTGCCATGGTATTCACCGGCATGCGCCACTTCCGTCACTAACATCGATCAATGTGGGAGCCGGATTTGTGTGGGAGCAAGGCTCTGTGGGAGCAAGGCTTGCCCGCGATGCAGGCAACTCGGTCCATCAGGCAAACCGAGGTGATGCTATCGCGGGCAAGCCTTGCTCCCACACAAGCCCAGCTCCCACACAAACTCGCTCCCACAGAAAAGCATCTCTGTGGTGCTCAACAGAATCAGCGTCATCCGAGGTTTTTGAAATGAATGTTTTGATCATTGGCAGCGGTGGCCGCGAACACGCCCTGGCCTGGAAAGTGGCTCAGGATCCGCGTGTGCAGAAGGTCTTCGTGGCACCGGGCAATGCCGGCACCGCCATTGAAGCCAAGTGTGAAAACGTCGCCATCGACGTGCTGGCCCTGGAACAACTGGCCGATTTCGCCGAGAAAAACGTCTCGCTGACCATCGTCGGCCCGGAAGTGCCACTGGTCGCCGGCGTGGTCGATCTGTTCCGCTCCCGTGGCCTGGACTGCTTCGGTCCGACCGCCGGTGCCGCGCAACTGGAAGGCTCGAAAGCGTTCACCAAGGACTTCCTGGCGCGTCACAAGATCCCGACCGCCGACTACCAGAACTTCACCGAAATCGAACCGGCCCTGGCCTACCTGCGCGAGAAAGGCGCACCGATCGTGATCAAGGCCGACGGCCTGGCGGCCGGTAAAGGCGTGATCGTCGCCATGACCCTGGCCGAAGCCGAAGACGCCGTGCGCGACATGCTGGCCGGCAATGCCTTCGGTGACGCCGGTTCGCGCGTGGTGATCGAAGAGTTCCTCGACGGCGAGGAAGCCAGCTTCATCGTCATGGTCGATGGCAAGAACGTCCTGCCAATGGCTACCAGCCAGGACCACAAGCGCGTCGGCGATGGCGACAGCGGCCCGAACACCGGTGGCATGGGCGCCTACTCCCCGGCCCCGGTGGTGACCGCCCAAGTGCACCAACGGGTCATGGACCAGGTGATCTGGCCGACCGTGCGCGGCATGGCCGAGGAAGGTAATGTCTACACCGGTTTCCTCTATGCTGGCCTGATGATCGACAAGGCTGGTAACCCAAAAGTCATCGAATTCAACTGCCGTTTCGGCGATCCTGAGACCCAGCCGGTGATGCTGCGCCTGCAATCGAGCCTGGTCCTGCTGGTCGAGGCCGCACTGGCCCAGGCACTGGACAAAGTGGAAGCCCAGTGGGATCCACGCCCAAGCGTCGGTGTCGTATTGGCGGCCGGCGGTTACCCGGGCGACTATGCCAAAGGTAGCGCGATCTTGGGCCTGGACGCCGCGGCCCGGCTGGAAGGCAAGGTCTTCCATGCAGGCACAGCGTTGAAGGATGGACACGTGGTCACCGCCGGCGGTCGTGTGCTTTGCGCCACCGCCATGGGCGCCAGTGTCGACGAAGCTCAGCAGCAGGCCTACAAGCTTGCCGCCGAGATCGACTGGGAAGGTTGTTTCTACCGCAAGGACATTGGCTACCGCGCCATTGCCCGCGAGCGTGGCGAAAATCTGGAATAACCCAGCCATTCAGTCAGGCAAGGGTCTACGGCCCTTGCCTGACTGTTCCGGCGCCGCGCATAGTTATAATCTGGCATCAACCTACGAAGGGATTTCGCCGTGCGCTGGCTCAGGATTGCCATAGGCCTTACCGTCACCCTGCTGACGCTGCTCTGCATGCTCCCGGCCCAGGCCGCGCCAGGCAGTGGCTGGGCGGTATTGCTCGACGAACAGGGCGACCTGACGCTGAGCGACATCCGTTCTGCCCGCTACACCAATCAATTCAGCCCCATCGACCTGGATCGCCTCAAGGCCGCCGAGCCCGGCGGAGCATTGTGGCTGCGTTTCCGCCTGGCCCCCGACAGACACGAACAGATCCTGCGCATCTTCGCGCCCGACCTGTCACGCCTGAACCTCTATGTGCTGGACGGCGACACCCTGGTTGACCAACAAGTCAGCGGCAATGCCACGCCGCACACCGAACCAGCGGTCCCCAGCAGCGACTTCATGCTGCCCCTGCCGCGCAGCGACAAATCACTGGACGTCTACCTGCGACTGGCCTCGCGCCATGAACTGCGCCCCTACGTGACCTTGCAATCGGCGGTCGTGGCGGCGGCCGATCAGAACCAGACGCTGATCTACGGGTTGCTGTTCGGCTGCATCGCCATGCTGATCCTGCACAACCTCACCCGCTATGCCTACACTCGCTCACGCAGTTGCCTGTGGCTGGCAGCCTGTGAAGGGCTGCTGATGCTCAGCCTCGCGTTGCTGCTGAACCTGGCCGGGCCCTGGTTGCCTGACTGGCCTGCGGTCCAGACGCCAGGAGCCTACCTGGCCTTGCTGCTGACGGCGCCCTGCGGCCTGATGTTCGCCTACCGCTTCTTCGCTCCCCTGGGACCGCACCCATTGAACCGGCTGCTGCTGGGGGACATTGTGTTCGTCATGCTGTGCTGCCTGCTGCTGTTGTTCGTCAACACGCTACCGCTCAACATCATGACTTATACCCTGGTGGCCCTGGCCGGCCTGAGCATGCTGTTCGTCAGCGCCTGGCACTGGCAAAAGGGCTACCGCCCGGCCCGGCTGTTCGTCGCGGCCATGGTGGTCTTCAACCTGGGCACGCTGATCATCCTTCCGGCGCTGCAAGGGCTCACGGAAGTTCCTCCCCAGGGCTTGATCATCACCCTGTTGATCTTCATCTGCATCAGCGGCCTGTTGATGAGTGTCGCCCTGGGCGAGCGCCAACGCTCGATCAACGAAAGCCGGTTCAGCATCAGCCGCGACCTCGCGGCGAGCAATGCCGAAATCAATGCCAAGGCCGAGTTCCTGGCCAAGATCAGCCACGAGATCCGCACCCCGATGAACGGCGTGCTGGGCATGACCGAGCTGCTGCTGGGCACGCCGTTGTCGGTCAAGCAGCGCGACTACGTGCAGACGATCCACAGCGCCGGCAATGAACTGCTGACCCTGATCAACGAGATCCTCGACATTTCCCGGCTCGAATCCGGGCAAATCGAGCTGGACGACGTGCAGTTCGACCTCAATGCACTGATCGAGGATTGCCTGAGTATCTTCCGCGCCAAGGCCGAACAGCAGAATGTCGAGCTGATCAGTTTCATCCAGCCCCAGGTGCCGCGAGTGATCAGTGGTGACCCGACACGGCTGCGCCAGGCGCTGCTGAGCCTGTTGGAAAACGCCCTGAAGAAGACTGACGAGGGCGAAGTGCTGATCGTCGTCGCCCTCGACGAGCGCAGCAATCAGCCGCGCCTGCGCATCGCCGTGCAGGACAGTGGGACACCGATGGACGCTGAAGAGCGCGACACGCTGATGCACGCCGAGCTGCACAGCAAGAATTTCCTTTCGGCCACGCGCCTGGGGGGTAACCTGGGCCTGGTCATCGCCCGCCAGTTGATCATCCTGATGCACGGGGAATTCGGCATCAAAAGCGGCAGCAACCAGGGCAGTACCTTATGGCTGACCCTGCCCCTGGACCCGGATCGCCTCGAACATCCGACTTCCGACCTCGATGGCCCGCTGCAAGGAGCGCGCGTGTTGATCGTCGACGACAACGACACCTGCCGCAAAGTGCTGGTGCAACAGTGCAGCGCCTGGGGCCTGAACGTCAGCGCGGTGCCATCGGGCAAGGAAGCCCTGGCGCTGCTGCGTACCAAGGCCCACCTGCGCGATTATTTCGACGTGGTGCTGCTGGACCAGAACATGCCGGGCATGACCGGCATGCAACTGGCGGCCAAGATCAAGGAAGACCCGAGCCTTAACCACGACATCCTGTTGATCATGCTCACCGGTATCAGCAACGCGCCGAGCAAGATCGTGGCGCGCAACAGCGGAGTCAAGCGCATCCTCGCCAAACCGGTGGCCGGTTATACCCTCAAGACTACGCTGGCGGATGAGCTGAACCAGCGCAACAGGGGCCAGGCGACGAATGTACAGGTGAATGCCGGTCCGCCCATGCCGGTGAAGGTACCGAGCGATTTCCGCATCCTGGTGGCCGAGGACAACAGCATTTCCACCAAGGTCATTCGCGGCATGCTCGGTAAGCTCAACCTGCAACCCGACACCGCCAGCAACGGCGAAGAAGCCCTCAAGGCCATGAAGGAACAACGCTACGACCTGGTTCTGATGGACTGTGAAATGCCGATCCTCGACGGGTTTTCCGCCACGCAGCAATTGCGCGCCTGGGAAATGGGCAACCAGCGGACCCGCACCCCCGTCGTGGCGCTCACCGCGCATATCCTGGCCGAACACAAGGAACGCGCCCGCCAGGCCGGAATGGACGGGCACATGGCCAAGCCGGTGGAGCTGTCGCAATTGCGCGAGCTGATCGAGCACTGGGTGGCCCAGCGTGATCAGCAGAACAGGTCGGCGGCGCACACATCCTAGGCGGCGACATGGCTGTCAGCGGGCCCCGCCGCTCTGTTCAAAGTTCCAACGCATGCAGATGTCGGACTGTCTCGCTCATCACCGCGGCGGCGACTTTTTCTCTGAACGTCGCGTAGTGCAGCGTGCTGAATGTAATGACCGCCATTTCCTCCTGGCTGCTTTCCACCACGTCCTCTATCGGCCAGAACAGAAATCTCGAGACCGTTCTGCGGGTGCGGAACTGCTTGTGGTAGAGGCCTATTTCTATTCTCCCGGAAGACTTGGACGTGCAAGGGATCACCTGGAAGCATCCCGTGTCACGCAGCAGGCTTGTCCTTTCGAATACCTCGAGCGCATCGGGATTACGCCTCAGGGTTCCTAACGCCTGGCTCGCCTGCCGGGAAAAACGTTCATCGAATGACCGGGATATTTGCCGCGAAACGCTATCAACCATCAATCCCTGCCCCGCCCGCCCGGCACTGACAGGACGCGCCGAATCCCATCCCAGATACCTGAGTTTATTCTTGTAATAGTCGAACCAGTTGCCGACCAAACCGTCCTTGTAGGCCGAACGTGTTGCCAATTGCGCGTACAGGTTGCTCAGGTAGATATCCTCCCGATCCTGGAAGGACAGCCCCTCATCGAATGACACGATACTCCCGCCCACCACGGCAGCCGCCGATGTGCCGCTGTGGCGAAGCAACTGCCCATCGGTCGATCGCCCCCCCATGTCATTCATAAAGACACAGCCCCCGTTACCTCAGGCTCGACCGCGTCGGAAATATCGATGATGTTCTTGGCGGCCTTATCCCCCAGCTTCTTGATAATGGCATCGCGAACGGGCGCATAAAGCGCATCGGACAAGTTCGCCTGGAAGCAGCGCAGTTGAATATCACCCGGTACAGGACCGGTGGAAAAAAGCGACCCAAGAGGATTGGTCGTAATGTGCCCAGTCTCAAACTCCACGCAAACACTGTTCAGCACAGGCCCCCGCTGGGCCAGGATGACTTGCAGCCTGACCCTGCACGCAGGCTCCGGGGATCTGGTGCCTTGAACCCACTTGCACAATCGTTCAATGGCCGGCAAGGTGCAGGGCAATTGAGCGACACGATTCAACAGGCGCGTGAATTCAGTCACTTTAGTTTGGTCAACATATGTACCCAGTCGTTTTTCCACCCAAGTCATCATGGTGCATGTCGAAGAAGCATCGAGTGTAAAGTTGTCCCACGCTACCGCCTTCTGCAACCAACCCGTCTGTAAGACCTCCCGATATGCCCCGTACCATTCATCCAGTGACGTAAGAGCCGGATACTTCTTGTCGGCTACCAGCTGCGCAAACAATACCGAATTCATTACATCGCACTTCTCCTGCTCCAGCATATCCGCTGATAACAAGACAACAGCCCCGGCGTTGATAAAAACCGAACAATGATCACTCATTATAGTTACCTGATTCGCTAATGGATGGCGACCACTGTGTAGTCGCCAAAAGATCAAACGAGATTAAATCTCGTAGTCTTCGATCTTTTTCTGCGCACGATCACCCAACCTTGCAATGATGGTGGCTCGGGTACGATTAATAATTGACGGCACCATGGTCATATGACATTCGCCGCGATACAGATCGACCGAACTGCTGTCCCAATTCACAAACAGGACTTTGGTCTGATTCGTCCGATTAATGAAACGCACGGCCCCCAATGCCATGATGACTTCACCGTGTGGGGTTTCGTGGCAGGTCGCCACACCAAAACCACCCGCACCGGTCTCCCTGATATTTTGATCAAAGAGTTGAAGTGGCTTGTCACTGCTTTGCAGCGCAGCTATTGCGTCACCTGCCACTTTAAGCATCAGTGCCGACGTTGGCCCAGGAACAGCGGCGGCAGCCACGGCCGAACCCAGGATCCTCAACACCAGTTGATCCATCTTGAAGCTCCTGCCCGACGCCGCGACTGTGTCGTAATAGCGTTGCAGGATCGTCCAGCCGCAGTCTTGCATGACTTGCAGAAAGAATTGATACCACTCTCTACCTTGATCTTCCCGTGGATACGCCCTGTTCGCCGCCAACGATGCATACAGATAGGAATGCTGGATATCCGCCTGATTTTGCTCAGTCATTCCCGAGACGAATGCCAGGATACTTTCCCCGACAATCGAAGCGCGATCCGGCTTTTCCACAGCCGCTTTATACCCGACAGGATTGATTGCAACAGTGCGCGAAGAAACAACTAAATTTTCCGGCATGATTTCATAACTATTCAGCCGATCAAGACGATCAGCCAAGGTTAAAACCGAATCAAACTTAACACTCATAGATATATTCCTTATTTAATTAAGGTCCTCCATGGACCCCGGGGACAACATGACTCAAACCCACTCCGAACAACAACTGCAAAACTGTAACGGCACATAATTTCTGCGACACTTCGCTTCTCACAATAAAGCGAAGTTTTCGGCACTTAAAAATTTCACGTTCACGGGCGAGCCGACAGACACCCCCAGCGCCTGATAAACTCCACGGCAATTTCATTCGTCGTGAGCTTCGACCATGCTCCATGTGCTGTTCAGCGTTTACCTGAAGATGTTGGTGCTCTACAGCCCTTTCTTCGTGTTGTCGTGTTTTATCGGCCTGACTCGCGGCTATTCACGCAAGGAACAACGTCGCCTGGCCTGGAAGGTCGCGACCGCGACGCTGGTATCCAGCGTATTGCTGTACCTGTTCGGGCGAGTGATTTTCAGTGTATTCGGCATCACCGTGGACGCGTTCCGTATTGGCGCCGGCAGCGTGCTGTTCATTTCGGCGCTGGGCATGGCCCAAGGCAAGTCGGCCGTCCAGACCGACAGCGTTCAGCAGGACGTGACCATCGTCCCGCTGACCATTCCGTTGACCGTCGGCCCAGGCACCATCGGCGCCCTGCTGGTGATGGGCGTGAGCCAACCGCACTGGGACGACAAACTCATGGCCATCATCAGCATCGCCCTGGCCAGCTTCACCGTCGGCGTGGTGCTTTACCTGTCCAGCCGCATCGAGCGGATCCTGGGCGACCAGGGCTTGCAGATCGTCAGCCGCCTGATGGGGCTGTTTGTCTGTGCGCTGGCCGCGCAGATCATCTTTACCGGGGTCAAAGGCTATCTGGTGCCGTAATCAACCCACCTCATTGGTTTCCACCGCAGACGACACACTCAGCGCCTTGAGCGTGATACCGCTCTCGGCGTCCTGCAAGGCGTCCAATCGCTCTATCAGGGTCGAAACGGCATAATGTCGATTCCCGCCAAAACTGAGCAGGACTTCCCCACGCATGTTGATATCTGTCGCATACACCTCACGAACAATCACACTGTGCCCACTGACCGGATCAATGATCACCAGGTGTTCCTGGACACGACTGAACAACAACTGATCAGGCTCATCCAGGCTCCAGAGCAATTTGCCGGGGATTGTCACCGCACGGCCCAGGGCATGCCGGCAGTCGAGGATGACCGACTTGACCCGCAACCAGGCCGCTTTTGACAGCCGGTAACTCACCGCACCTTGCCCCATGCGCAAAATCAGGGTCGTGACATCGTCGGGCATCAGCGCCAGCAGATCATCGATCTTCATGTCCTGGCCCTCGACGACCAGCACCTCGCCTTCGCGCTGGACATAACTGAGTGGCCCCACATGCCCCGCCTCCGGCAGGGTCAACAGCTTTCCATTCTCGCTTTCATGAAGTAATACCTGGGTCTGGCGCTGGGTTCCCAATAGCTCGAAAGACTGCGCAATCGCGGCCCTGGGAACTCGGATCATACGTCCGGTCTTGGCGACGAACCACGTCAGGCTACCGGGCTCCTCCACCGACAGCAGTGCGCCGTGAGACGACTGGGCCGCCAATTGCCTGAGCCCCTCTTGCTCCCGGCCATCTTGAGCGACCAGCCATTGATGAGTGACACCAGTAATCGAGGCCGGCTCCTGGTCTCGTAACGCGACCACCACCCCCTCGAATGTCACGCCACGCAGCCCCACACCTTCAGCCGTCAGCTCGACAAACTGCCAGGGCGCCCATTCACGCTGCGCGCTGGGTAGCGCATCGATCTGCAGCAAGCGTGAACCCTGGCCAAAAGCCGCCTCCAGTTTCTGTGGGTCGATAAAGGCCTGGCGATAGACTTCCCCCCTCGAAACATCGAATAACCACGCCGCCTCGCCATCCGGGGTAGCGCCGAGCAGGCGTACTTCCTTTGCAGGGCCCAGCTCAGCCAGTAACAGCCTGTTGCCGACGTACCAGGCACATAATTTGGCGTCGTCGTTGAAGTTGCTCAAACCGATAAGGGCAAATTGCTCGCTCGCCGATCTCCGGGCCAACGACTGCAATGCCAGCCACCAATGCCCCCGATCCTTGAACCATGTCTCGTTCACGCCGCCCAGCTTGAGGTCGCCCTGGCTCGTCAGATTTAAGAACCGGCCATCGGATGTCAGCACCACGTAGCCACTCTCGGCAGCGATCACATTCTCCAGCTTGTCGGATTGCAACCACCGGTTGGACCACTGCCCTTTGCCCGCGACCAAAGTTCGCTGCCTGCGGCACAGCTCCTTTGCAAGCCGGTCATACACAACAAACCTATCGCTGTCGTCCGCCAGCGTGAGCAGCGTCAGGTCCGTCATGTTCTTGATCGAGTCGGCCCAGCCACGGGGACGGCCGCGTCTCGACGAAGGACGAATGATCAAGCCGTCCCTGTGGCGAACCCAGGCCATGTCCCGCAACTGCGGCTCACTCTTCCAGCAGACCGAAACGAAGGGAGCCGGTTGCCAATTGACGGTGACAAAGGTGTCCTCGGTGCGAACAGACGGGACAAAGGGGTAATCGCTGCCCAGCACCTGGGACCAGTCGGCCAGTGTCTCGCTGGCGCTGAAAATGGATTCCAGCGCCGGGTCCAGATCGCGCGTGACCGAACTGAGCAGCAGTTGCCCTTCATGGATCACGTACACCAGCACATCGTCGGTCTGATCCTCGCGAGTGATGCGCTGCACGACATGAATCACCCCTTGCGCATCCGCCTCGACACGCTGGATGGTGGCGGTCGCATTCCTTGTGCTGCGCAACCAGTAACGATGGCTCAGCAACCCGGTGACCGCGTCGGCTTGCCAGATGATCAGGTCCTGTGGGTCATAGAAATAGCAGGCGCCACCTGCCACCGCGCCCAGCACCGCGTCATCGACGCCTGGTAGTTCATCACGAATGAACAGGAAACGGTCATCCTTGGCGTCATACCAGGCCGTGATGTAGCGGGGCTCTTCCGGCTTCTCGAACGGCACCAGGTAACGATGAACCGGCGTATACGGCATCACCAGGCGGTGCTGCCTGGCAAGGCTCTTGAAGTGCTCCTGCAATGCCTGTCGATCCATGCCCGCAGGCACATCCTGCTCGACAACCACAAGCTTGCCCGCCTCCACCTTGAACACTTGATTCTGGCTGATCCGCAGCAGCACGTCGTGACGCCCCGATCCAGTGAGCGCCACCTGAACGTCGCCGATGAACAGTCTCGCGTAACGCTCGAGCCGGATATCACTCTCCTGGGCCCAAGGGGCGTCCAACACCCAACTCGAGTTCAACGGGCGCGCCGTATCCAGGGTCAGGCTCACGCCGGGGTGGAGCACCAATGCACAGCGCTTGCCGGCGCCCTGGATCTCATAGGTGATTTTTCCGTGCCAATCCGGTGGCAACACGGGCACCACCAGCGAGCGATCGATGCCATCGAGCAACACCTTGATCACCGTCGGCCGGTAATCCGGGACCAGGCGATAAAGGATGTAGTCACTGGGGAACGAGTAGAAAGAAAACAGAAACAGCCATCCTCCCTGCGCGGTCTTTTTCTCCAGGCGCCGTGCCGTGTCGAACCCGATGTCATGGCGCAGACCGGCGAAGGGCAATGCCTTGTACTCGTAGCGGTAACAGGTTTGCGGCGTACAGGGCAGGACGATGGCTGCACCTGCCGGTGGCGTGAATCGGGCTCGACCCGGCAGATTCAGCTGGCGACGGATATCGATCGCCCGGTCGTAATCGTCATCAAAGGTAGGCACCCCGAAATGATCGCGCAGCGGATACAGCTTGGGGCTGTCCAGCATCAGCTCGGCGCGGGTCAGGTCCAGTGTATGAACGATCAGCGATGAACGCGGCAACCATGCGCCACCGCGGGCATCAGCCCGATAAGGCTGGAGATGGGCGGTTGCCACCTCATCGAAAAACAGCCCGACCTGCTTGGCTTCTTCGGCAATGGTGGCGAAGCCCTGGGCCAGCGCCGCCACCCCCACCGCCAACCCGCCCAGCATCACCGCAGCGCCGCCCAGCAATGCTCCAGCGGTGGTAGCGCCGGCAGCGTAGGCGCTCACCGACAACATCAGGCTGGCCGAGTCGAACGCCAGTTGGGTACCGAACTGAGCGCGTTCGACGTCGTTTTGTGCAGTCGACAACTGGTAGATGTCGAACCCGACATTCGCCAGTTGCAGCAATCCCCCGGTCGCTTCGCTCACGCTGCTTCCCACTGCGGTCTTGACCACGGGCGCGACGGTTTGGGCAATCAGTTTCTCCTGGGCCAATGCCTGTCGAACCAGGCCGACCAGGCCAGCGATATCGGCCACGTTGCCATGCACCAATTGCGCGTAATTGACATAGGCATGCAACCGGACCGCCAGGCTCAGGGGCCGACCAGGCCCTTCTCGGCCTCGCAAGGCGTTCATCAGCGCTTGTATGGCGAAGCCGGCGTTCAGGGTGTGGACGCTGCCCGCCTCGGTCGGATCGCTCGCTACGGAGGGTCTATTGGCCAAGGCTGAAAAACGTTCCGAGAGGTAGTTTTTTATCCGCAAGAGTCGAGGGTCGTCCGTGATGGCCCGTACCAACTGTTCCGGGTTCCCAGGATCGATCAGGCTTATCCGGTACGACCCGTTCGTCATGACCTCCAGGGTTTCGAACAAAGGCACAAGGTGAGGGGCCAGCTGATTTTTCTGCTGGAGGCCGCTGGTCACGTGCTCGATCTGCTGGCCCCACCAGTGACCATCCAGCGCCAGCAGGCAGTTGCCCAGCCGCGGATTGCTCTGCAGCGACTGCCCACGAGCGTTGATCAACCGCTGCCTGACAGGACGTTGCAATTGGCCGGGCAACGCTCCGGGTTGCAGCAGTTTCGCGACCTGGACGGCACCCGCCAATGTCACCTGTGACACCCGCGCGCCGTCCAGTTCGATCAGGTCGAACGTCGGGCGAACCGCATCGCCATACGCCGCGTAATGACTGGCCATATTCTGCTGGAGGAAGAACTGCTCCAATGCCTGCCTGAACCGAGTCGAATCCTCGAATTCGAATACCCCAAAATTCGGATCGTAGAAGTGGTAAGTACCGCGCTCGCCCTCCCAGGTCTTGGCTACCAGCATGGCGTGATTATCGGAGTTGAGCATCAGTGTGCTGGTGGCTGTCCTGGCTTGCAGAATGTCCACGACTGCATTCAGGTCCGAGCGTGCCAGTGCACTGCCGACATCGCCGATCTGCACCTCGCGCAACGACTCCACGCACTGCACGAAGGTCGCCGAATCGCTGGCCTCTGGCTCGATAACCCCCAAGTAAAAGCGCTCGCGCAGGGTATTGACCGCCGCCTTGCCCTCCGACAAGGCAGCCGCCATTGCCAGGGCCAGGGGATAACAACGTCCGCCGACCCTATCGCCCTCACCCTGGAGCAGTAAATCCTGGGGCACCAGCTTGATCGTGTCGGCTCCGAAATCGTCCAGGACGGTACCGAGGTGCTCCACGATCCGGACACGGTATTCCAGTTTCGCCACCTGCCGGATGCGAGCCACCTGCCGACCCCATTGGCGCAGTGTCAAAGGCTGTTCCAGCGCGGCTTTCTTCAGCCCCAAGGCAGTTTCGTCATGCCCTGGCGGATCATCGGTAGCGCTGGCGAGCCCGGCCAGGAAGGCTGGGGCCTTATGTTGATACAACGCCTGTTCGATCGTCGCGTAACGGCCAGCGGTGCCATGGGCGGCAAGGTTGTTGGCGAGGTTATCCAACTGCGGGCGAACCGCGTCGAAGCTGCGATTATCCAAGGTCTTCGCACCCGTCAAGGCGCCCAGCAGCAAGCGTTGCAGGGGGCTCAATTGCGCGGCTTCGAAACGCCCTTCGGCGAGTTGCTTCAAGAGCTCGGCGATGGGCAACTGCCGCGTCTTCGCGTCACCCAACGAAGCAGGCGGCAACACGTCGACGCCTTGGGCGAGAATCACCTGACGCTCATCAAAGCCCAGCGGTATGGCCTTGTCGAAAGTCACCACGCCGTCATGGCTCCGACTCATGCTCTGCTTGAACGGCTCACCCAGCTCATCGGCCAGGTGCTGCACCAGGTCGGTGGACAGTACATACCGCCCCTCGATCACCGGCCAGCCGTCATCGAATTGGAGAGTGCGGTACTTGAGCAGCTCAGCCAGCTCACCCGCATAACGAACCTTGAACTGGCCCGTTTGCCAACGTTCAATCTCATCGCTGAGCCACTGCCGGGTGTCACTCTGATTCTCTTTCCAGGAGTGATCCAGTTCCTCCTCGGTGGCGCCATTGACGGTGCCGACGGCGGCAATGGCAGCCTCCTCCCGCCACTGCTCAGCGGTTTGAGGCGTAAAGTGCGTGTTCAGGTATTGCGCCATGCCCTCACGCATGGCGCCAGGCCCGGTCAGATAAATCGTCCCTTCGCTCTGCGGACGGATGCCGTCGCTGTAGTAAGTGGCGGCCGCCTCGACCAGAAAAGCCGCGCCCATTTCCGCTTCCGGCGGCAGCTCATGGAACGCACCGAAAACCTGCGTCGCAGCCTGCCGCGCCAGACCACTCATGGCCTCGACATCGGTGAGGGCCACGTTTTGTTCATCCGCCAGGCGAGCGGTGGCATCGACAATTGCATAATTGCGCCTGAAGCGCTCGAGCACGGCGTTGAGCATCGCCGCCCCTGGGTGGGCCATCAGGAAGGCGTTGCTCAACGAATTTCGTACGGTCACGGCTCGCAGCTCGTACGGACGAGCCAGGCGCTGCGCCGGCGGGCAGAAAACGCGGTTCAACTCGGGTCGGCTTTTGGCGAAACGCTCGAGTGCATCGCGATGCTCGGCCGGGATCGCACTGGAATAATCCGTGTACTGGCCCCGCAATGCCTGACGGCCCGGCATCCATTCGGGATTTCGATCGAGCAGCAACTGCAACACGCCCAGGCGTGCGTCGGTCTTGAACCCGCGAATGTCCACCTCGCCCAGCTTGTCCAACAACGGCGGCAGGTGATCGATATCGACGTAGCTGCCACCCTCGCTGAGCAAGGCTTCGACCCGCACGATATCGGAGCCGCCCGCCAACATGCCGCGCAGGCTGATCTCGCGTTCGTAGATATCCCGCAAATGCAAGGGTGCCTCACCAATGGCAACATCGCGCAGTATCAGGTCGCTGTCAGCCACGGCCATGAGACTGAGGCGGTTATCGTTCACCAAGGCCTTCAGCCGTGCCTTATCTTGCCCATAGGCCCGAACCAGCAAATCGATTCTCGCGTCGTCGGCGCTGCCGCCGCTTTCCACCACCTTCTTGATATGGGCGTACATCTGTTGTTTGAGAACAATGGCGCGCTCTTCATAACGGTCGCCCAACGCCAACGCATCGCTACTGGCCTGTGCGCCATTGAGCATGGCATCGGCCTTGGCGGCTTCGACAATGATTCGGTTGGTTTCATGGGCCAGCAGCGCGTCGCTGTCGTACCAGAGGCTGAGACGATAGCCCTCTGCGCCCATTACTTTTTTCCAGACATTGATGTAGTCACGCTGAATCGCCCCGACGCCGCCGCCGAGCCAGACAAAATGCAGGTTCTTCGGCACCTCGGTGGCGGGCAGTTTCAACTGTTCGAAACTGTAGTGCAGACGCGTTTCAAACCCTTCTATCTTGTTATACGTTTGCACCAGGTCCGCAGCCCTGGCGTCCTCTGATTTCAACGGCCCTGTCGCACGACGAGACCGGCTACTTCCCCGCAAAGCGCCTACCGCTTGTTTGAGCAACCCCAACGGTTCCAACATGCGCGGCGAATCCAGCAAGGTGATACAACCGAAGTAATACCGAAGCACCGCATCATATTGTTCGGAGCCCTTGTGGGAAATTAATGCCTGTTCGAGATCCTTGAGTTTTAACAACCCCACAAAATCGACGTAGTTATCCGCCGATGAAAACTTGGATTCACTCATAAACAACACTTCCATTTATTGTATAGAGATAAGAAAAACTTCACGCATCCATGCGCGAACAGGCCATTGGGAGCCTGCGGCCTAACCAAATGATGAGCATCAACTCAGGCAACAATTATTCCCAATGGGCTGGATAAAAACATAACGGTCATTGACGCGCGGCTCAACTAACAAGGAATTCAATAAGTTTCCAACCAGCAGGAGTTCAAACTTTTTTCTTCACCGCTTAATAAGCGCAGCGCTAAAAAGTTTTTATATAAGCAATCATTGAACAGACTTGCCCATGTAGAAGCCAGGGCATCACGAGCTCAGGTGAAGGTGGCCCGAACGGGCCACCGGGTTTGATCAAAGAGGTTTGTTGCCATACCAGCGCGGTGTGTACACCCAGTCGCCACCCTGGGCGCGTGGGAACACGCACGTGGTGGAGGAGCCGATCAGCACCATGGTGCGCATGTCCACTTGATCCGGGGTCAATGCCCCCAGCGTGGTGACACGCAACGTCTGCCCCGGACGACCGATATCGCGCCCCAGCACCACTGGCGTTTGCGCCGTGCGATGTTGCCCGACGATCTCCAGCGCCCGGCCCAACTGCCATGGCCGGGAGCGGGAGATCGGGTTGTAGAAGGCCAGGGCCAGGTCGGCCTCAGCCGCAAGAGCCAGGCGCTTTTCGATGATCGACCAGGGCTTGAGATTGTCCGACAGCGACATCACGCAGAAGTCATGCCCCAATGGCGCACCGGCCTGGGCGGCGGTCGCCAGGGACGCCGAGACACCCGGCAGGATCTGCAGGTCGACGTTGTGCCAATGGGCATCCGTCGACTCATGCAACGCTTCCAACACGGCGGCAGCCATGGCGAACACGCCCGGATCGCCGGACGACACCACCACCACGGAGCGGCCCTCGGCCGCCAGTTCGAAGGCATGTCGGGCCCGCTGCATCTCTTCGCGGTTGTCGGTGCAGTGTTGCACCTGATCGGCCCGAAAGGGCCCGGCCATGCGCATGTAGGTTTCATAACCGAGCACATCGGTGGCACGGTCGAGCTCGGCGCGCACCGCCGGCACCATCAACTCGGCGGCGCCCGGGCCAAGGCCGATCACCGCCAGGCGCCCGCGCGCACGACCAATCTGCTGCGGATCGAGGGGTTGCGCGGTCACGGCGATGGCATGGCTGCCCATGACCTGTAGCGACGCCGGTTGACCGAGGGCATCGCTCAACCACGTTTCGAGGTTGCCATTGGCCGCGGCAAAACGCAGCGGCACCCCCAACGCCGAAGCCGTTTCGTGCAGCTCGGCACGGGCCATGTCACTGTCCGCCGCCAACAGGCACGCCAGCGACTGCGGCGCGAGGCTGGCCTGCTCCAGTATCGCGCCGATGTCCGCCGACGCCCCTGCACTCAACGCCACCAGCACATTGCGCGGATAAATACGCAGTTCATCCGCCGCCGGT
The DNA here is from genome assembly GCF_030687595.1 of Pseudomonas sp. FP2300. NCBI lineage: Bacteria > Pseudomonadati > Pseudomonadota > Gammaproteobacteria > Pseudomonadales > Pseudomonadaceae > Pseudomonas > Pseudomonas sp. FP2300. The sequence continues at coordinate 788,766 of NZ_CP117440.1, read as the reverse complement.
TTACCCGCAGCACTGTCGATACGGATCGCCAGCCGTGCCTGTTCATCCTCGGGCAACTGCGCCTGATCCAGCCATGGCGCGGCGCCTTCGATGCGCACCGATTCACCGGCCAGCAGATCGGAGACGAAACGCTTGCCTTGCTCCAGGTCGCCGAGGCTATAGCCACTCGGCGGATTGAGCAGGCAAGTGCCAAAACGCAGTTCACCGCTGGTGGTGATCGCCGGCGCGACTTGCAGCGCTGCGGCGATTTCCCGGGCCATGACATTGACCCCGCCCAGGCCGCCCAACAGCGGGACCACGGCGCTGCCATCCTCGGCCACGGCCAGCACCGGCGGCTCGACGCCTTTTTCCAGCAGCAGCGGCGCCAGGGTGCGGATGACGATACCCGCCGCGCACAGGGCGATGATCGGTGTGTCTTGCTGATAGAGCTCGCGCAACGTGGTGCCGAACTCGAGGTATTGACGATCCACCCCCTCGACCCGCCCAGCCAGGCCGTGGATCAACGCCTCGGGGTAGCGCTGTTGAATCCGTCGGGCGGTTGCCAGGCTGCCGGGGCCGAGGATGACGATGGCCGGCGTCTTGGCGGCCATCAACCCTGCCACCGTTCGCCCGGCACGATGATCAGCGAGAAGTACGGCGACGACATCGGCTCGACTTCATCCAACGGCACGATCTTCTGGTTGGCCATGGTCGCCCGTTCGACGTACAGCGCCCGCCCATCCAGGCCCAGCTCCTGAAGCACTTGGCGAACCTTGGGGAAATTGCGCCCCAGCTTCATGATCACCGCCGCGTCGGCATCGGCCAGGCGTCGCTTGAGCTCGTCATGGGGCAAGACGCCGGAGAGCACCGACAGGCTCTGGTTGCGATAGACCAGCGGCGCACCGAGCACCGAGGCCCCGCCGAGCATCGAGCACACGCCGGGAATGACCTGGGCCTCATAGCGCTCGGCCAGGCGATCGTGCAGGTACATGTAGGAGCCGTAGAAGAACGGATCGCCCTCGCAGATCACCGCTACGTCGCGCCCGGCATCCAGGTGCACGGCCAACTGCTCGGCGGCGGTGTCGTAGAAATCGGCGATCACCTGTTCATAGGACAGCGGCGCCGGCAGCGCTTCTGTGGTAACCGGGTAGACCAGCGGCAGCAACGTCTGCGCGTCCTGCAAATGCGCCTCGATGATGCCGAAGGCATTGCCCTTCTTGCCCTTGGCGACGAAGTACGCCACCACGGGCGATTCGCGCAGCAGGCGCAGGGCCTTGACGGTAATCAGTTCCGGGTCACCAGGGCCCACGCCGAGGCCGATCAGACGTCCAGGCTGCTGCATCATTCGATCTCCGTAGCGAGGGCGTTGACGGCGGCGGCGGCCATGGCACTGCCGCCGAGGCGGCCTTGCATGATCACGAACGGCACACCACGGCTGTTGGCCGCCAGCATCGCCTTGGACTCGGCGGCGCCGACGAAGCCCACCGGGAAACCGAGGATCAAGGCCGGTTTCGGTGCGCCGGCATCGAGCATTTCCAACAGGTAGAACAGCGCGGTCGGCGCGTTGCCGATGACCACGACGCTGCCCTCCAGGTGCGGACGCCACAACTCCAGCGCTGCCGCCGAACGGGTGTTGCCCAGTTCCACGGCCAACGCCGGCACGCGCTCGTCGCGCAAGGTGCAGATCACCGGGTTGTTGGCCGGCAGCCGAGCGCGGGTCACGCCTTCGGACACCATCCGTGCATCGCACAGGATCGGCGCACCGGCGGCCAACGCCTGGCGCCCGGCCGTGCCCGCGCCCTCGGAAAACTGCAGGCCGTCGATGGCCTCGACCATGCCGCAGGCGTGGATTACTCGCACCGCGAGTTTCTCCAGGTCGGCCGGAATGCGCGCCAGGTTGGCTTCGGCGCGGATGATCGCGAAGGAGTTGCGATAGATCTCCTGACCGTCGCGGATGTAATCAAGCATCAAGGGGGCTCCGGGGGCGAGCGTCGAGCCAGTGGCCGAGCGCTTCAATAGTCAGATTGTGTGCCTGCAACGCGCCGAAACCCGGCAGCGTGGCATCGCGAAAATACAGGTCGTAACGACCGGGAGCGACGGCCAGCAAGGTGGCCGGCGCGACATGGGCCGCCGCGCAGGAGCGCGGGCAGCCCGATAGATGAGCCTTCAAGGCATGACCCTGGCCTTGCAGCCGCTCGGCCAGTTGGCGGGCGTCGGCCTTGGTGTCGGCCAGGGCCTTGGCGCAGCCACTGGAACCGGTGCAGGCGATGAGTTGCGCCAGGGGCTGCTCGACCGAGCACAACAGGCCCAACCCCTCGAGCCCCGCCAGCACTTCGTCGGCATCCGCGCGGCGCACATTGGGCAGCAACAGGCTTTGCCAGGGGGTGAAGCGCAGGCTGCCGTCGCCCTTCTCCCGCGCCAACTGCGCCGCACCGCGCAGCATGGCGGTGTCGAGCCGACCAAGGGGCGCAGCGGCACCGACGTAGACGCGGTCATCGTGCTGGGGATGGATACCGATATGCAGTCCGTCGATGGACACGTCCCGCTGCCAATCGAGACAAGGTTGCAGGGGCACACGACGGGCCAACCGGGCCATGAACTCATTCATGGGGATTTCAGCCAGCAGGTGGCGCATGCGGATCTGGTCCGGGCGGGCCAGCTCGAGAAACAACTCCAGCACCGCCACCACCAGCGCATGCCCCTGGGCCAGGGGCACCCTGCCCGCCGGTTTATCCAACGGAACGCCGGCCAAGCCGAAGGCCAGCCAAGGCTCGCCATCGCGAACAAGGGCCGACAGCCATAGGTCGTGGTGATGCTCGAGCATCGCCAACGCTTCTCCACCGTCCAGTTGCACGGCGAACTTGGCCGACAACTCATGGAAGCGTTCATGGGTTTGCAGGGTGACGAGAGTCTGCGCGGCCAACGGGCGGGTGTCGAACAGCATCTGTCGGTCGATCCCGGCCGAGGGGCTGAGCATCAGGTTGCGTACGTCATCGCCGGCCGGTTTGCGAGGGCCAAGCCCGGCGGCCAGCAATGGCTCGATCAGCGCACCGTGCTCAAGGCCGATCCCACGGATTTGCAGGTTGGCCCGGTTGGTCGCCTCGATCACGCCCCCGGCAAATCGCTCGGCCACCGACGCCACGACTTCGGCCTGACCGGCCTGGATGGAACCGCCATCGAGCTTGATCCGGCAGATCCCGCCGTCCAGCGCCTGGACGACACGCAGCAACCCCGGGCAACCGGAAGGGCGTACGACGTTGGAGGATGGACATTCGTTCAAGGGCAGACCGAGATAAGGCACGCCATGACGGCGAAGGAGCGCCATTATGCCTGCTTTGCCGGGGGTCATGAAAAGCTTGCTGGTCGGATTGACGTGAGATTGCTCAAGAACACGGGCGGCCTGTTCCAATGAGGTTGTCTGTTGCTCGCGATAGCGGTCTGTCTGAAAAGCTGATGCTGAATGGACCGACGCCATCGCGAGCAGGCTCGCTCCCACAGTTTTGGTCTGGTGGTGCACAAACTCTGTGGGTCACCCAAAACCCCCTGTGGGAGCGAGCCTGCTCGCGATAGCGGTCTGCCTGAAAAGGTGATGTCGGATGGACCGCCGCCTTCGCGAGCAAGCCCGCTCCCACAGGTTTGGTCAGGTTGTGCGCAAATCCTGTGTTCACCACAAATCCACTGTGGGAGCGGGCTTGCTCGCGAAAGCGGTCTAGCAGCCACAATGATGTTGCGCCAGGCGCCTGATCCGCCGGGGCGCGGTATGATGGCGGCCCGGTTCGCGGCGGCAACGTCCTGTCGATCAACCCCATTCATTCGAGGAACAGAGATGACCCCCTGGCTGACCGTAGTGGGCATCGGTGAAGACGGCTTCAAGGGCCTGGGCCGAATGGCTCGCCATGCCTTGCTGCGGGCGTCGCACATTGTCGGTAGCGATCGGCAACTGGCGCTGCTGCCACTGTGTATCAGCGGCGAACGGGAGCTGTGGCCGAGCCCGTTTTCCCTGGAACCGCTGCTCGCTCGGAAGGGTGAGCCGGTGTGCGTGCTGGCCAGCGGCGATCCGATGTTCTACGGCGTGGGCGCCAGCCTGGCGAAACAGGTGCCGAGTGAGCAAATGCTGGTCATCCCCGCGCCCTCATCCTGCTCGCTGGCCGCGGCGCGCCTGGGTTGGCCACTGCAGGACGTGGTCACGCTGTCGTTGGTGGCACGGCCCCTGGCAGCGCTCAATGTGCATTTATCCACAGGCGTCAGGCTGTTGCTGCTGAGCAATGATCGCCACAGCCCCGCCGCCGTGGCGACATTGCTGCGCGAGCGCGGGTTCGGTCCCAGCCCCATGACCGTCCTGGAACACTTGGGCGGCGCGGCAGAACGACGGATCGAAAGCACGGCGACGCAGTGGTCCGACCCGAGCGTCGCCGACCTGAACCTGATCGCCATCGAATGCCGGGCCGAACCGTCGACACCGCGCCTGTCACGCCTGGCCGGTTTGCCAGACACCGCGTTCGAACATGACGGCCAGTTGACCAAACGCGACGTGCGCGCCATCACCCTGGCCCGCCTCGCCCCGACGCCCGGCGAACTGCTCTGGGATGTCGGCGCCGGCAGCGGCTCCATCGGCATCGAATGGATGCGCACCCACCCCAGTTGCCGAGCCCTGGCCATCGAGGCCGACGAGGGCCGCCAAGCCTTGATCGAACGCAACCGCGACAGCCTCGGCGTGCCCGGCCTGCAACTGATTCGCGGGAAAGCCCCGCAGGCTTTGGAAGGACTGGAGCGCCCGGACGCGGTATTCATCGGCGGCGGCGTCACCCGCGCGGGCGTGCTCGACGCTTGCTGGGCCCAACTCAAGCCCGGCGGTCGGCTTGTCGCCAACGCCGTGACATTGCAAAGCGAAACAACCCTCATGCACTGGCGCGAACGTCACGGCGGCGAACTGACCCGCATCCACATCGCCCAGGCCCAGCCATTGGGCGAATTCGACACCTGGCGCCAGGCCTTGCCGATCACCTTGCTCGACCTGGTCAAACCCCTCGATGCGTGACGAAACCGCCGAACAACCCGCCCCCCTGCGCAGCGGCCTGACCACCGGCAGTTGCGCCACGGCCACCAGCCTGGCGGCCGCTCGATTGCTGCTGCGCGGCACCGAAGCCGACGCCGTGGAAATCGTACTGCCCAAGGGCAAGCAAGTGCAGATGCGCCTGGAGTTCTGTCGACTGACCGAACAGGGTGCCGAGGCCGGGACGATCAAGGACGCGGGCGATGACCCGGACGTGACCCACGGCGCCCTGCTGTTTTCCCAGGTGCGCTTGATCGCCGAGCCCGGCGTGCGCTTCGTCGCCGGTCGCGGCGTGGGAACAGTGACGCGACCGGGGTTGGTGCTGGAAGTCGGTGAGCCGGCGATCAACCCAGTGCCGCGCAAAATGATCAACGACCACCTCGGCCGTCTGGCCGAGGAAAGCGGTTACGCCGGCGGCTTCGAAGTCACGGTCAATGTCGAGGGCGGCGAAGCCCTGGCGCTGAAAACCATGAACCCACGCCTGGGGATTCTCGGCGGCCTGTCGATCCTCGGCACCAGCGGCATCGTCCGGCCGTTCTCCTGCGCGGCCTACATTGCCTCGATCCACCAGGGCATCGACGTGGCGAAAACCAACGGCTACCTGCACATCGCCGCCTGCACCGGCAATGCCAGCGAAGACACCATGCGCCGGGTCTACAACCTGCCGGAAATCGCCCTGATCGAAATGGGCGACTTCGTCGGCGCCGTGCTCAAACATGTGCGCAAGGTACCCGTGGAAAAACTCAGCCTCTGCGGCGGCTTCGGCAAAATCAGCAAACTCGCCGCCGGCCACATGGACCTGCACAGCCGTCACTCCAGCATCGACCTGCCACAACTGGCCGAATGGGCCGCCGCCATCGGTGCCGATGAGGCGTTGCAGCAAGGCATTCGCCAGGCCAACACCAGCCAGCAAGCCCTGGCAATGGCCAGCGCCGCCGGCATCGCCCTCGGCGACGCGGTGTGTGAGCATGCGCTGGCCTTCGCCCGCAGTGTGGTGCCGACCCAGGTCCAGGTCGAAGTCTTCGCCATCGATCGCCAGGGCGGCATCGTTGGCCACGCCGGAGCTTTACGATGAAGAGCCTTGCCACGAAACGGATCCTGCTACTCGGTGGCGTCACCGAAGCCCTGGCCATCGCCCGCACGCTCGGACCCCAGCACATCTACAGCCTGGCCGGCATCGGTCGCATCCCCACCGACCTGACCTGCCAGGTACGCGTCGGCGGCTACGGCGGTGCCGAAGGACTGGCGCAATTCATCCGCGCCGAAGGCATCGACCTGCTGCTGGACGCGACCCACCCCTACGCCGCCCAGATCAGCCACAACGCCGCCCAGGCAGCCAGCGTCTGCGCCATCCCCTGCTGGGCCCTGCGCCGCCCGGCCTGGCAACCCCAGGCCAGCGATGACTGGCGCGAAGTGGCCGACTGGCGCGAACTGATCCAGGCCTTGCAACCCTTTCACCGCCCGCTGTTCACCCTCGGCCGCGAACCACTGCAACACCTGCACGAAATCCCGCCAGAGCAATTCTGGACCCTGCGTGCCCTGGACGTTTACCCCGGTAATGAACGCTGCGAAGTGATCGGTGCCCGTGGGCCGTTTCACATTGAGGGCGAGCGAGAACTGTTCGAACGACGGCGGATCGATGTGCTAGTCAGCAAGAACAGTGGTAGCACGGCCACTGAACCGAAACTGGAGGTGGCGCGGGATCGGGGCGTGCCGGTATTGATTTTGCGGCGACCGGAGTTGGCACGGGTGGACCGGGAGTTTGCGACTGTGGATGAGGTATTGCAGGGTTTGCGACATCTGGCCTGACAGTCTCTGGTTTGATTCCCCTGTCAAATGCTGTATCAGGATTGAGGACCGCTTCGTCGCCCAGCGAGAGTAAGCTCCCCCGTCACAACAGTACCCACTTGAAGAACTGTTGCTACTGTTAACACCAGCCCTGCGACCCTACACCGCACGTGGCCTTTTTACTTCTCAACCCCGATCAGGCTAAATACTGCCACCTGATCGCCCAACCGAGCGGATTGCCCCATGTCCCGACAACGGCTTGCATTTGCCTGGATCGCCTGCTTCGCAGTGCTGTTCAACATGCTTGCCATGCCCCTTTCCGGCAGCGGTGGCGCGATGGCGAGTGCACCGACCGAGCAAGTGCTGTGGGGCAGTTTCTGCTCCTCCAGCGGCATGAAAATGGTGGCGATTTCCCTGGGCAAATTCGAGCAGGGCACGCCGCAAAAGGACAATCATTCGACAATGCAGCATTGCTGGTGCTGCTCAGGTTCGGCGCCATCGGTGGCGCTTACCGGGCAGGCCCCACAGTTGTATCTGGATGCACAGCTGGCGCATCGCAGAATCGCCCATTCGAAACTCGACAGTCCCACACCGCGCCAGCAATGGCCGAGCCTCAACCCCCGCGCCTCGCCTCTGGTCTGATTCCTTCCGCATAACCCTGCGCCTTGAATCGTTCTGGAGAATCACCCATGTTGAACAGACTCATCCTGTTGGCTGCCCTGCTGCTTCCTGTCGGCTTCGCCCAAGCTCACCAGTACAAGGTGGGCGAGCTTGAAATCGCCCATCCGTGGTCCCAGGAATTGCCGCCCAACGCGCCGACCGTGGCCGCGTATTTCGTGATTCACAACAAGGGCACCACCGCCGACAAACTGCTCAGCGTCGATTCGCCGATTGCCGGCAAGGCCGAGCTCCACGAACACGTGATGCAAAACGACCTGATGAAAATGCAACCGGTGCCCGTCGTGGATATCGCCCCCGGTGCCACGGTCACTTTCGCACCGATGGCGTATCACGTGATGCTGCTGGACCTGAACGATCGCAGCCTGCTCAGCGATGGCAAACGCTTTGCCATGACCCTGCATTTCGAAAAGGCGGGGGATGTCACGGTCGACGTCGCGGTGCAGAAAAAAGCCCCCGGCGGCGACAAAAACCAGAAGCACATGCACTAAGCGCGTCTGCCCGTGGCTCTTCCTCGCAACAGGTCCGCCGTGCCCCGCCGTCAGCCCATGAGCCTGACACGCGGCAGCTGGCTCAGCCTGTTCGCCATGCTGATGATCTTTATCGGTCCACTGATTTCTCAGTCGATGCCGATGGATCAGCGCATGTCTTCGTCCATGTCCATGTCCATGAGCATGGAAATGGACATGTCGGCAGGAGCCCACGCCGAGCATGCCGCACCAGCGACCGAACACTGCCAGCCTAAGAGCGAGCATCACGCACTGTGGGAAAAGTGCGGCTATTGCAGCCTGCTGTTCAACTGTCCCGCATTGCCGGGTGGCCACACCTTCGCTGTCTTCGACACACCGTCGGCCAGCACCTACACCAGCCCTTTCCCACGCCTGGGCCATGCCCGGCAACCGTTCTTCCCGGGTGCCCGCACCCGCGCACCGCCCCTCGACGCGTAAGCCCGACACTTACCTCATCCCGGTCGCACAAGACAGCCCCAGGCTGCCCGACCGTGTCGTCTACGTCTGTTCGATGGAATTATCATGTCCAGGTTTTCTGCTGGCACCGCTTTGGGCACTGCCCAGGTTCGCTGCCCCCCGAACGAGCCACGGGTTCGTTTACGTCATTCGGTCGCCGCACTGTGCGGCCTGCTGCTCACGCCCTACGTACTTGCCGATGAGCACGAGCATCACGAGGCTCAGCTCGAAGAACTGAGCCCGACAGTCATCACCGCCATCGCCCCCAGTTCGCCCCTGACCGTCGTCACCAACCCCAAGGATCCGCGCCAACCGGTACCGGCCAGTGATGGCGGCGACTACCTCAAGACCATTCCCGGCTTCGCCCTGGTGCGCAACGGTGGCACCAATGGCGACCCGGTGCTGCGCGGCATGTTCGGCTCGCGGCTGAACATCCTCACCAATGGCAGCATGCTGTTGGGCGCCTGCCCAGGCCGGATGGACGCGCCGACCTCCTACATCTCGCCGGAAACCTACGACAAGCTCACCGTGATCAAGGGCCCGCAAACCGTGCTCTGGGGCCCCGGCTCATCGGCGGGGACCATCCTGTTCGACCGCGAGCCGGAACAGTTCGGCGAGCTCGGCACGCGGGTCAACGCCAGCGTGCTGGCCGGCTCCAACGGCCGTTTCGACAAAGTGGTGGATGCCGCCGCCGGTGGACCGCTGGGTTATGTGCGGGTAATTGGCAACACCGCCCATTCGGACGACTACCGCGACGGCAACAACGACACCGTGCCGTCGCGCTATGACAAGTGGAACGGCGACGTCACCCTCGGCTGGACCCCGGATGCCGACACTCTGCTGGAGCTGACGGCCGGCAAGGGCGACGGCGAAGCACGCTACGCCGGGCGTGGCATGGACGGCTCGCAGTTCAAGCGCGAAAGCCTCGGGTTGCGTTTCGAGCGCTCGAACATCGGTGACGTGCTGGATAAGGTCGAGGCGCAGGTCTACTACAACTACGCCGACCATGTGATGGACAACTACACGCTGCGCACACCCTCCGGCACCGGGATGATGGCCGGGCCCATGGCCTCCAACGTCGACCGCCGCACCCTCGGCGCACGTATCAAGGCCACCTGGCACTGGGCCGATGTGCAATTGATCAGCGGCCTGGACGCCCAGACCAACGAGCATCGCCAACGCAGCAGCATGGGCGTGGACACCTATAAGGACCTGCCCTACACCAAGGACGCCGACTTCCACAATTACGGCGTGTTCAGCGAGCTGACCTGGTACGCCGCCGACCGCGACAGAGTCATCACCGGCGCCCGCCTCGACCGGGCCTCGGCCAAGGATTACCGCCAGAGCATCGGTTCCGGCATGTCGGCCCGGCCCAACCCCACCGCCGACGAGACCCGTGCCGACACCCTGCCCAGCGGCTTCGTGCGCTACGAACACGATCTGGACGACAGCCCCACCACCCTCTACGCAGGCGTGGGTCACGCGCAACGCTTCCCCGACTACTGGGAGCTGTTCTCGGCGAACGCCGGCCCCAGCGGTTCGTTGAATGCCTTCGACGCGATCAAGCCGGAGAAAACCACCCAGCTCGACTTCGGCCTGCAATACAAGACCGAAACCCTCGAAGCCTGGGCATCGGGTTACGTCGGGCAGGTACGCGACTACATTCTGTTCGACTACACCCCAGGGATGATGGGCACCACTTCCCGGGCCGAGAACATCGATGCGCGGATCATGGGCGGTGAGCTGGGCGCAGCCTACAAGCTGACCGAGCGCTGGAAAGCCGACGCCACCCTGGCCTACGCCTGGGGCAAGAACAGCAGCGACGGCAGCGCCCTGGCGCAAATGCCGCCGCTGGACGCACGCCTGGGCCTGACCTACAGCGAAGACCGCTGGAGCGCCGGGGCCTTGTGGCGGGTGGTGGCGGCGCAGCACCGGGTCGATGAGAACAAGGGCAACGTGGTCGGCAAGGACTACGGCAAAAGCTCAGGCTTCGGCGTGTTCTCATTGAACGGCGCCTACCGCATCAATAAACACTGGAAGGTCAGCAGCGGCGTCGACAACCTGTTCGGCAAAGCCTACGCCGAGCACTTGAACCTGGCCGGTAACGCCGGGTTCGGCTACCCGGCGAGCGATCCCCAGGCCATCAACGAACCGGGGCGCACGCTCTGGACCAAGGTGGATATGAGTTTCTAAAAACTTGCCCGAAGCAAACATAAAACCTGTGGGAGCGAGCCTGCTCGCGATGCGATCTATCAGACACATTGGTGCTGAATGTACCGCCGTTATCGCGAGCAGGCTCGCTCCCACAAAGGGTTCCATCGTTCAACCCAATTTGCCCTGCGGAGCGCTTTCTAATGAGCCAACCGAAACCCAATTTCTACAACCTGGCCTGGCGCTGGCATTTCTATGCCGGGCTGTTCGTGGCACCGTTCATGGTGATGCTGGCCCTGACCGGGATCATTTACCTGTTCAAGCCGCAACTCGACCCACTGATGTACGGCAGCCTGCTGAATGTGCCCGCCGGCCATCACACCCTGGCGGCGGACGACTTGCTCAAGCAGGTCCGCCAGGCCTATCCCGAAGGCCAGATCAAACAATATCTGCCGCCGATCAACGCCGAGCGCAGCGCGCAATTCGTGGTGATCGACAAGGGCCGGGAACTGAACGTGTTCATCGACCCGTACCACGGCGATGTCCTCGGCGAGCAGGATGCGAAGAACAACCTGCAAGCCATGGCCCGGGCCATCCACGGCGAGCTGCTGATCGGCACGGTCGGTGACCGCCTGGTGGAAATGGCCGCCGGTTGGGGCGTGGTGCTGGTGGTGTCGGGGCTGTACCTGTGGTGGCCGCGCGGGCAATCGTCGGCCGGGGTGCTGTGGCCACGCTGGAGCGCACGCGGTCGGCTGTTCTGGCGCGACTTGCATGTCGTCGTCGGCTTCTGGGGCGCGGCGTTGCTGTTGGTGATGCTGCTCAGCGGCATGACCTGGACCGGCTTCTGGGGCAAGCAATACGCCAACCTCTGGAACCGCTTTCCGGCGGTGATGTGGAACGACGTGCCCAAGTCCGACGTCGAGGCCGGCAGCCTCAACAACGCCCACCGCCAGACCGTGCCGTGGGCGGTGGAAAATACGCCGATGCCGATGTCCGGCGACCATGCCGAGCACATGGGCCACGGCGGCATGCACGAAGGCCCCGCCGCCCCGACCGTCAGCCTGCAAGCGGTGCAGAACATCGCCACCGAGCGCCAGGTCGAGCCCGGCTACAGCATCACCTTGCCGACCACCTCCACCGGCGTATTCACCATCGCCGTGTTCGCCGACGATCCGCGCAACGACGCCACCCTGCACGTGGACCAATACACCGGCAAGGTCCTGGCCGACGTGCGCTGGGCGCATTACAGCGTCGTCGCCCGCGCCACCGAAACCGGCGTGATGCTCCATGAAGGCAAGATGTTCGGCCCGCTGAACCAGATCATGGTGCTGCTGATTTGCCTGATGATCCTGCTCAGCGCCGTGAGTGGCGTGGTGATCTGGTGGAAGCGCCGGCCCCAGGGCAAGTTCGGCGTGCCGCCGCTGCGTCACGACCTGCCGACCTGGAAGACCGGGGTGTTTATCATGCTGGCCCTGGCGCTGGTGTTCCCGCTGGTGGGGGCTTCGCTGGTGGTGGTGTGGTTGCTGGACCGGCTCGTCAGCCGGCTCAATCGCCAGCCTGAGATCGCTTCATCTTCAAGCTGAAGACGGTGCATTAACGGAAGGCGGCGCGAAACCTCTACAATCGCGCCCGCTATCAAGCTGCAACCACAGTCCGAATGGTGGGAGCGAGCCTGCTCGCGATAGCGGTGGATCAGCCAACAGAGATGTGACTGACTTACCGCTATCGCGAGCAGGCTCGCTCCCACAAGAGGCTGTGTGTCGATCCAATAATTTGAGTAGATGCATGACCTCGCTAACCCTCTCCCACCTCGGCTGGACGCCCCTGGGCCACGGCCACTGCCATCACCAGTTCCAGCTGCGTGACGTGACGTTGCAGGTGGCGCCCGGGGAGTTCGTCGGCTTGATCGGACCCAATGGCAGCGGCAAGACCAGCCTGTTGCGCTGCGCCTACCGCTTCAACCGGCCGGAACACGGCGAGGTCAAACTCGAGCATCACAACGTTTGGAGACAGTCCTCGCGCTGGTGCGCCCAACGCATCGCCGTGGTGCTGCAAGAGTTCCCCGACGCCTTCGGCCTGACGGTGGAGGAGGTGGTCGCCATGGGTCGCACGCCCCACAAAGGCCTGTTCGACGGCGACAATCACGACGACCGCCGGCTGGTGCTCCAGGCATTGGAATCGGCCGGGCTTGCAGGTTTTGGCGAGCATGCATTCGCCACCCTCTCGGGCGGTGAAAAGCAACGGGTGATCCTCGCCCGCGCCCTGGCCCAGCAGCCGCAATTGTTGATCCTCGATGAACCGACCAATCACCTCGACCCCCACTATCAATTGCAATTGCTGCAACTGATCAAGGGCCTGGGCATCAGCACCCTCGCCAGCCTCCACGACCTGAATCTGGCCGCCGCCTTCTGCGACCGCCTGTACGTGATCGAACACGGACGCATCGTCGCCAGCGGCACGCCCAAGGATGTCCTCAGCGCCGAGCTGCTGCGTGAGGTGTTCGGCGTCGACGCCCTGGTGGATGAGCACCCGCTGTCCGGCTACCCACGAATCACCTGGATAACCCAACCATGACCTTGCGTTCCCTGCTGTCGCTCGCCCTGCTGCTGGGCAGTGCCCACGCCCTGGCCGAGGCCACCCGCTACCCGCTGACGATCCAGAGCTGCAACCGCCAGGTGGTGTTCAACGAAGCCCCCCGACATGCCGTCAGCCATGACATCAACATGACCCAGATGATGCTCGCCCTGGGCCTCAAGCCACGCATGGTCGGCTACAGCGGCATCAGTGGCTGGAAGTCGGTGACGCCCGAGATGGCGAAGATCCTCGATGGCCTGCCGGAACTGGCGGCCAAGTACCCGTCGGTGGAAACCCTACTCAGTGCCAACGTCGATTTCTTTTTCGCCGGGTGGGACTACGGCATGCGAGTGGGCGGCGACCTGACGCCGCAGACCCTGCAACCGCTGGGCATCAACGTCTACGAGCTGACCGAGTCCTGCGCGTTCGTGATGAAACGCCCGGCAGCCTCGCTGGAAGACACCTACAACGATCTGCGCAACCTCGGAAAAATCTTCGACGTCCAGGATCGCGCCAACGAACTGATCGCCACGATGCAGGCTCAGGTGGCCGAAGTGCGCAAACACCTGCCTACCGACCAGCCCCGGGTGTTCCTGTATGACAGCGGCGAAGACCGCGCCATGACCTCCGGCCGCCTGGGCATGCCCCAGGCCCTGATCGATGCCGCCGGTGGACGCAACATTCTCGATGACGTGGAAAGCAGTTGGACCCGGGTGAACTGGGAGAACGTGGTCGAGCGCAACCCGCAGGTCATTGTGATCGTCGACTACGGCGAAGTCAGCGCCGAGCAGAAGCAGCAGTTCCTGCTGAACAACCCGGCCCTGCAATCGGTGGAGGCGATCAAGCAGCGGCGCTTCATCGTCATTCCTTACGTGCAGGCCACGCCGGGAATCGATAACGTGCTGGCGGTGCAAACCCTGGCGCGGGGGTTTCACCGCCAATGAACGGTCGTCGTTATGGCGCCCTGTTGGTGCTCCTCGGCGCGCTGATGCTGGTGTCGTGCGTGGTATCCCTGGGCTTCGGTCCGGCGCGGGTGCCGGTGGCGGTGGTCTGGGACATCTTGCTGAACAAGGCTTTCGGCTTGGGCGAGGTGCATTGGACGCCGGGGCAGGAACATATTGTCTGGCTGATCCGCGTGCCGCGCCTGCTGCTCGGTACCCTGGTGGGCGCTGGGTTGGCATTGATCGGCGCGGTGCTGCAAGCGGTCACGCGCAATCCACTGGCCGATCCACACCTGCTGGGCGTGACGTCCGGTGCGACCTTGGGCGCGGTCATCGTGGTGCTGCATATCGGCGAAATCATCGGCCTGCTGACCCTGCCCCTCGCTGCGTTCATTGGCGCACTGCTGAGCATGCTGCTGGTGCTCGCCATCGCTGCCCGCCAGGGCCGCCTGGAGAGTGACCGGTTGTTGCTGTGCGGCGTGGCAGTGTCCTTCGTGATGATGGCGGCGGCCAATCTACTGCTGTTCCTGGGAGATCACCGCGCCAGCTCCGCAGTGATGTTCTGGATGCTCGGTGGCCTGGGCCTGGCACGCTGGGAGCTGCTGGCAGTGCCGGCGGCCAGTGTATCGCTGGGGCTGGTGTTACTGCTGGGCATGGCCCGGCCGCTGAACGCGTTGATGGCTGGTGAACAGACCGCCGTGACTTTGGGTTTGAACGCGGCGCGGGTACGGCTGTGGATCTTCTTGATCGCGTCGCTGATGACCGGGGTGCTGGTGTCCATCAGCGGCTCGATTGGTTTTGTCGGGCTGATGGTGCCGCACATTGCCCGGCGTTTGGTCGGTGCCGAACATCGCCGGTTGCTGCCGGCCTGCGTGCTGTTGGGCAGCCTGTTCCTGGTGTGGGTGGACGTGGCGGCGCGGACGTTGATCGCCCCGGAAGACTTGCCGATTGGAGTCGCTACCGCAGCCATTGGCGGGCTATTCTTCATCGGCCTGATGCGCCGTCGCTGAAAAGATGCTTCTTTTTGTACACGCCGAATAGCTCGGTCCCAAGGCCTCCATTACGAAAATGCTCAAGCTCCGCTCGAACCATATCAATGACCAATTCCTGGTCTTCAGCGTCTTCAAGATGAAAATTTCCACTGTAGGCAAGATTAACCATTCGCCAGAGGAAGCAGTTGGTGCGGTAAACATCTACCGGTTGTAGCCAACGCTCAAGGAGCGCGGTAATTTCCTCGCTTCGAATCCCCTCAAAACACCCAATCGAATGGTCCTTGTCTGGAATGACAGCATCGACAACCTGAGTGTCGGCATTTAATCGGTAGCGCGCTGGCAAGGAAGAGAATGCTGCGTCAGCAGCCATTATTGCGTCGGGCCACAAACGATTGCCATTACGTCCCACGGCCTCCCCCACACTCCAGAACTCCCCATCATTTTTCAAACTACGGGAGATAAAGAGCATTACCTTTTCCAGCTCCACCAAATGATGCAATGCCGAAACACAAATAATGACATCCCACTGTTCACCGGTAGGCACCAGGTTATTCGCATCCGCCACGATCAAATCGAGGCTGATCCCTGGCGGAAACTGCTTTGCCGCGATTTGGAGCAGGTCCTCATTGATATCCAGCAGTGACCATTCGACGCCTTCGGGAATAGCCGCTGACAAACCCGCCTCTATCCGCGCGGCGCCACTGCAGATTGACAAGACCTTTATTGCCCCGTGGTCCGTGACTTTTTGGCGTAGCCTCGCTTGAAAATCAGGCGGTGTTTGCAGGACGTTCGCCCTCAGGAGACGAGTCGCATAAGAGTAGGCAGCCTCTCCTTCAAACGGCTCCGAAATGACAATGTCAGCCTGCGCACCAAACCCTTGCGCCTGAGCCAGTCCGTTTAATTGGCGAACGGTGCGAGCAACGCCCATTGCAGTTTCACTCTGTCGCTCCTGAACGTTTGAGTAAAACGCGTTCCGGTAGACGCTACTGAAGTGTGCTATCTCGTTTTTCATGCGCATCTGATGATGGGTTTTCGCCAGAAGCGCCTTCATCTGTCCCTCCCTGGCGACACACAAGTCAGCTATCGCCAGCCAGTCGGCCGTAGGATCGTTCTGCGCACCAGGCCCGCACTTTATCAAGAGACGGCCACGCATCCCTGCCAACCAAGCCAAGTCCAAATCCACCGTCCTCCATTCCGACGGTGTATATCCTGCGCAAAAATGAAAAGTTCCAAGTTGAAATTCGGCTTGAGCTTTATCATCGAAAAAAGCAACTGAGCATGTGAGCCCATCCAAACTGATGCTGGGTAGAGCAGCCGAAAAACGAATGTGTAACGTTGAATCAGGAAACACCTTCAGCTCACTACTTCGAAGGTGCTCTCCAGCGATGAGAATCAGCGAATATCTTGCTTCTCTCAAGTGCGCCACATGCATCCATGTCGGATGCTCGGCCAGTTTAACGTCAGGCAACACGTCAAAAACCGCCGTCTCATCGAGAAGAAAAAAGCTTGCAACGCCAGCGTCATTCAAACGGATTTCCCCTCTTCAGAATGGCAGAAGAGTCAGCATAGTCGGGCGGTCGAAAATCTCACGTTGAATTAACCCTTATCCACGCCCCAATGCAGAGCGCCACATTGCACCAGCGCCGGTGATACGGTCACTGATGGTGCATTGTCGTTTTCCTCTCCCGCCGCCAACCCCGCATTTCAAAGCCTTCCCCCGACCGGGCACACCCCTTGCAAAAGCACCTTCAGCGTTTGCATCTGCCCTCGAAAAAAAACTCATAAGTCCACGGAGATCGCACAATGAAGCGTCGTAGCTTGATCAAGGCTTTTACACTCTCGGCAAGCATTGCCGCGATGGGCATGGCCTGGACCGTCCAGGCCGCCGAGACCATCAAGGTTGGCATCTTGCATTCGCTGTCCGGCACCATGGCGATCTCCGAGACGTCCCTCAAGGACATGGCGCTGATGACCATCGACGAGATCAACGCCAAGGGTGGTGTGAACGGTAAGAAGCTCGAAGCGGTGGTCGTGGACCCGGCGTCGAACTGGCCGCTGTTCGCGGAAAAGGGCCGTCAGTTACTGACCCAGGACAAGGTCGCGGTGGTGTTCGGCTGCTGGACGTCGGTGTCGCGCAAGTCGGTGTTGCCGGTGTTCGAAGAGCTCAACGGCCTGCTGTTCTACCCGGTGCAATACGAAGGCGAAGAGATGTCGCCAAACGTGTTCTACACCGGTGCCGCGCCGAACCAGCAGGCGATTCCAGCGGTGGAATACCTGATGAGCGAAGAAGGCGGCAGTGCCAAACGCTACTTCCTGCTGGGCACCGACTACGTCTACCCGCGCACCACCAACAAGATCCTGCGCTCGTTCCTGCACTCCAAAGGTGTGGCGGACAAAGACATCGAAGAGGTCTACACCCCGTTCGGCCACAGCGACTACCAGACCATCGTGGCCAACATCAAGAAGTTCTCGGCCGGCGGCAAGACTGCGGTCATTTCCACGGTCAACGGCGACTCCAACGTGCCCTTCTATAAAGAACTGGCGAACCAAGGCCTGAAGGCCACCGACGTACCGGTCGTGGCCTTCTCGGTGGGCGAAGAGGAACTGCGCGGCATCGATACCAAACCGCTGGTGGGCAACCTGGCGGCATGGAACTACTTCGAGTCCGTGGATAACCCGGCAAACAAGAAATTCGTCGACTCCTGGAAAGCCTACGCCAAGGCCAAGAACCTCCCAGGCGCCGATAAAGCGGTGACCAACGACCCGATGGAAGCCACTTATGTCGGCATCCACATGTGGGCACAAGCGGTGGAAAAAGCCAAGTCCACCGACGTCGACAAAGTCCGCGAAGCCCTGGCCGGCCAGACCTTCGCCGCACCGTCGGGCTACACCCTGACCATGGACAAGACCAACCACCACCTGCACAAGCCGGTGATGATCGGCGAGATCCAGGCCGACGGTCAGTTCAACGTGGTCTGGCAGACCGAAGGCCCGATCCGCGCCCAACCGTGGAGCCCCTTCATCGCCGGCAACGACAAGAAGCCTGACTATGCAGTGAAGAGCAACTGAGCCCATGGGTGTCGGTCCCGGATCCCGGAACCGACACACAACCCTTGTGGGAGCGAGCCTGCTCGCGATAGCGGTGGGTCAGCCAGAAAAGATGTGATTGACACACCGCTATCGCGAGCAGGCTCGCTCCCACAGAAAGAAGTTCGCGCAAGGCCTAGCATATGCCCACCGCCCTTTACCGCCTCATCCTCGCCCTGGTGCTGCTGTTGCCACTGGGGGCCCACGCCGGCGACGCCGAAGACTTCGTCGCCGCCAACCCGACCCAGCAGGCCAAGCTCCTGGAAACCTGGGCCGCGCAGCCCGAGCCGGAGCGTGTCGAACTGATCAATGCCTTGCAGCAAGGCCAGTTGACCGTCGATGGCCAGCCCAAGACCCTGCGCCTGAACAACCGCTTGCGCGGGCTGATCGAAACCGCCCTGGCCAGCCATCAACTGCTCGCTGTCGATGCTCGCGTACGCCTGGGCGCCGCGCAGCAATTGCAAAAAAGCGCCCGTCCGGCGCAACTGGCCTTTCTCGATCGGCAACTGGCCGGCGAGCAAGACGAAGACGTGCACGCCGCCCTGAGCCTGGCCCTGGCGAACCTGCAACTGGTGGACGCCAACCCGAGCGTGCGCCTGGCCGCCGTGCGGTTGCTGGGAGAAACCGGCGATCCGCTGGCCCGCACCCGCCTCGAAGGCTTGCTCGAACCCGGCGTCGAAACCGATGCCAGCGTACGCACCGCCGCGGAAACCAGCCTCAGCCAGGTCAAGCGCAAACTGCTGGTGGGCGAGTTGCTGGGCCAGGCCTTCAGCGGCATGTCCCTGGGTTCGATCCTGCTGCTCGCCGCCCTCGGCCTGGCAATCACCTTTGGCCTGCTGGGGGTGATCAACATGGCCCACGGCGAAATGCTCATGCTCGGCGCCTATTCCACGTATGTGGTGCAGATGCTGTTCCAGCGCTTCGCCCCGAACGCCATCGAGTTCTACCCGCTGATCGCCCTGCCGGTGGCGTTTTTCATCACCGCCGCCATCGGCATGGCCCTGGAGCGCACGGTAATTCGCCACCTCTACGGGCGCCCACTGGAAACCCTGCTCGCCACCTGGGGCATCAGCCTGATGCTGATCCAACTGGTGCGCCTGGTGTTCGGCGCGCAGAACGTCGAAGTCGCCAACCCGGCCTGGCTGTCGGGCGGGATCCAGGTGTTGCCCAACCTGGTGCTGCCATACAACCGCATCGTGATCATCGCCTTCGCCCTGTTCGTAGTGGCGCTGACCTGGCTGTTGCTGAACAAGACGCGCCTGGGCCTGAACGTCCGCGCCGTCACCCAGAACCGTAACATGGCTGCCTGCTGTGGCGTGCCCACCGGTCGCGTGGACATGCTCGCCTTCGGCCTCGGCTCGGGCATCGCCGGGCTCGGGGGCGTGGCCCTGAGCCAGATCGGCAACGTCGGCCCCGACCTGGGTCAGAGCTACATCATCGACTCGTTCCTGGTGGTGGTGCTCGGCGGCGTCGGCCAGTTGGCCGGTAGTGTGTTCGCCGCCTTCGGCCTGGGCATCGCCAACAAGATTCTCGAACCGCAGATCGGCGCCGTGCTCGGCAAGATCCTGATCCTCGCGCTGATCATTCTGTTCATCCAGAAGCGTCCGCAAGGCCTCTTCGCGCTCAAAGGACGGGTAATCGACTGATGAACCAGCCCCTGATGCTCACGGCCACGCAAAAGGCCGGCCCCAAAGTCACCCTCGCCGTCGGCTCGGTGATCCTGGCAGTGCTGCTGAGCCTGCCGTTGCTGTCGTTGCTGGCGGCGGACAATCCGTTGCACGTCTCGGCCTATACCCTGACCCTGGTGGGCAAGATTCTCTGCTACGCCATCGTCGCCCTCGCCCTGGACCTGGTCTGGGGCTACGCCGGCCTGCTCTCCCTCGGTCATGGCCTGTTCTTCGCCCTGGGCGGCTACGCCATGGGCATGTACCTGATGCGCCAGGCGGCCGGGGATGGCTTGCCGGCGTTCATGACCTTTTTGTCGTGGACCGAATTGCCCTGGTACTGGGCCGGCACCGACAGCTTCCTCTGGGCCATGTGCCTGGTGGTGCTGGCGCCGGGGTTGCTGGCGCTGGTGTTCGGTTTCTTCGCCTTCCGCTCGCGGATCAAGGGCGTGTATTTCTCGATCATGACCCAGGCCCTGACCTTCGCCGGAATGCTGCTGTTTTTTCGCAACGAAACCGGGTTTGGCGGCAACAACGGCTTCACCAACTTCCGCTCGATCCTGGGGTTTGGCATCACCGAACCGGGCACCCGGGCGGTGTTGTTCCTCGCCACGGTAGTGTTGCTGGTGGCGAGCCTGTTCATCGGCTGGCGCCTGGCCCGCAGTAAATTCGGTCGTGTGCTGACCGCCCTGCGCGACGCGGAAAACCGCCTGATGTTCTGCGGCTACGATCCCCGTGGCTTCAAGCTGTTCGTCTGGGTGTTGAGTGCGGTGTTGTGCGGCCTGGCAGGCGCGTTGTACGTGCCGCAGGTGGGCATCATCAACCCCAGCGAAATGTCGCCGACCAACTCCATCGAGGCGGCCGTGTGGGTCGCACTGGGCGGGCGCGGCACGCTGATCGGACCGCTGCTGGGCGCCGGCGTGGTCAATGGCATGAAGAGCTGGTTCACCGTGGCCTTTCCTGAGTACTGGCTGTTTTTCCTCGGTGCGCTGTTCATCGTCGTGACGCTGTACTTGCCCAAGGGCGTGATCGGCCTGCTGAAGAAAAGAGGTGAACAATGAGAATTACAGCGAGTGCCGAATTCATGCTCGAACCCGCTTTTTTTCCGCCCGAACCCAACCAGGATGCCGGCAGCAGCCGCGACGCCATCGGCCTCGGCCAGGCGGCGGGCGTTGGCCTGAACACCCGTCACGGCACCATCCTGACCCTGGAAGACATCAGCGTCAGCTTCGATGGCTTCAAGGCCTTGAACGATCTGAACCTGTACATCGGCGTCGGCGAATTGCGCTGCATCATCGGCCCCAACGGCGCCGGCAAGACCACGCTGATGGACGTGATCACCGGCAAGACCCGACCCAGCCATGGCAAGGCCTGGTTCGGCGAAACCCTGGACTTGACCAGCATGAGCGAGGTGCAGATCGCCCAGGCCGGTATCGGTCGCAAGTTTCAGAAGCCCACGGTGTTCGAAGCCTTGAGCGTGTTCGAAAACCTGGAGCTGGCGCTCAAGACCGACAAATCGGTGTGGGCCAGCCTGCGGGCCAAACTCACTGGCGAGCAACACACGCGCATCAGCGAAGTGCTGGAAACCATTCGCCTTACCACCTCGGTCAATCGCGCCGCCGGGCTGTTGTCCCACGGACAGAAGCAGTTCCTGGAGATCGGCATGCTGCTGGTGCAGGACCCGCAATTGTTGCTGCTCGACGAACCGGTGGCGGGCATGACCGACGCCGAAACCGAGTTCACCGCCGAGCTGTTCAAGTCCTTGGCGGGCAAGCATTCGCTGATGGTGGTGGAACACGACATGGGCTTCGTCGGCGCGATTGCCGACCACGTCACCGTGCTGCACCAGGGCAGTGTGCTGGCTGAAGGGTCGCTGGAACAGGTGCAGGACAATGAGCGGGTGATCGAGGTGTACCTCGGTCGCTAGCCCTGCAAACACATTCCCCCTGTGGGAGCGGGCCTGTGGGAGCAAAGCTTGCTCGCGATGAACGATAACGCGGTCCTTCCGATGGACCGAGGTGCCGCTGTCGCGAGCAAGCTTTGCTCCCACAGAAAGCCATTGTTCCCACAAGGGACTTGAGGAGAATCTGGAACATGCTGCAAGTCGACAAGCTGCACCAATACTACGGCGGTAGCCACATCCTGCGCGGCCTGTCGTTTGACGTGAAGGTCGGCGAAGTTACGTGCCTGCTGGGGCGCAACGGCGTGGGCAAGACCACCCTGCTCAAATGCCTGATGGGCCTGCTGCCGGCCAAGGAAGGCGCGGTGAATTGGGAAGGCAAGGCCATCACCGCATTCAAACCACACCAACGGGTGCACGCTGGCATCGCCTACGTGCCTCAAGGCCGGGAGATTTTCGGGCGGCTGACAGTGGAAGAAAACCTGCTGATGGGCCTGTCGCGCTTCCCCGGTTCCGAGGCCAAGGAAGTGCCGGCGTTCATCTACGAGCTGTTTCCGGTGCTGTTGCAGATGAAACAACGCCGTGGCGGTGACCTGTCCGGTGGCCAGCAACAGCAGCTCGCCATTGGCCGGGCCCTGGCGAGCCGTCCACGCCTGCTGATTCTCGACGAGCCCACCGAGGGCATCCAGCCCTCGGTGATCAAGGAGATCGGCGCGGTGATCAAGAAACTGGCGGCCCGGGGCGACATGGCGATTTTGCTGGTGGAGCAGTTCTACGACTTCGCCGCCGAACTGGCCGATCAGTACCTGGTGATGTCCCGGGGCGAGATCGTGCAGCAGGGGCGCGGAGAAAATATGGAAGCCGAGGGTGTGCGCGGGCTGGTTACGATCTAGTCTGTAGCGTCCTGACGATAATCAGAAATCATGAATCTACCTGTCTCATTACTGGCCCCTTCTGCGGTGTTCACCCCCAGTTGGCATGCCGAGCTGGATCTGGGTTACGCCCGCTTTGGCGATTGCACGCGCCCGGTCCAGCGGCGGCACAAAGGCCCGCTGCGGGTGCAGAAGCACCTGTACGCCGAAGGCCCCGAGGTGTGCCAGCACATCATCGTCCACCCGCCTGGCGGGATTGCCGGCGGTGACCGCCTGGACATCTCGGCCCACGTCGGCCCTGGCGCCTGGGCGCAACTGACCAGCCCCGGCGCGGCCAAGTGGTATCGCGCCGCCGGCCCGGCGTATCAACAACTGAGCCTCAGCATCGCCCCCGGCGCAACCCTGGAATGGCTGCCCCAGGAAACCATCGTCTTCAGCGCGGCCCAGGCCGAACTGAGCACGAGCATCGACCTGCAGGGCGATGGGCGGCTGTTCTACTGGGACATGGTTGCCCTCGGCCGACCGGCCAGCGGCGAGCGGTTCGACCTGGGGCATTTCCAGTCGCGGCTGGACATTCGCCGCGACGGCCAGTTGCTGTGGCATGAGCGCCAGCGCATTGTGGGCGGTGATGGGTTGTTGGACTCGCCCATCGGCCTGGGCGGTGATCCGGTGTTCGCCACGTTGTTGGTGACCGGCGAAATCGACAGCGAGCTGCTGGAGCAATGCAGATCCCTGGGCCATGACGTGCGTGGGGATTTGACGCAATTGCCCGGGCTGGTCGTGGCCCGCTGCCTGGCGAGCGAGGCGCTGCTGGCGCGGGGATGGTTGATTGAATTGTGGAGGCTTCTGCGCCCGGCAATGCTCGGTCGAGAGGCGGTACCTCCCAGAATCTGGAGCACCTGAATCCGCTGGTCCTGTGGGAGCGAGCCTGCTCGCGATAGCAATGGAACATTCACCATAAATGTTGACTGACACACCGCTATCGCGAGCAGGCTCGCTCCCACAGGGGCAGTATTCAAGGATCTGTAATTTTTACCTGCCTTTATTGGATTGCACATGGACCTGACCCCACGCGAAAAAGACAAGCTGCTGATCTTCACCGCCGGCCTCGTCGCCGAACGGCGATTGGCCCGTGGCTTGAAGCTCAATTACCCTGAGGCCATGGCCTACATTTCCGCAGCCCTGCTCGAAGGCGCCCGTGACGGCCAGACCGTGGCCGAGTTGATGCATTACGGCACCACCCTGCTAAGCCGCGAACAGGTAATGGAAGGCATCCCGGAAATGATCCCGGAAATCCAGGTCGAGGCGACCTTTCCCGACGGAACCAAATTGGTCACCGTCCACCAGCCCATCGCCTGAGGCCGTGTCATGACCTATCACGTTCGTGACGCCCAGCCCGCCGACCTGCCGGCGATCCGTGACATCTACAACGACGCCGTCCTCAACACCACGGCGATCTGGAACGAACAGCCCGTGGACCTGGGCAACCGCCAGGCATGGTTCAGCGCCCGGCAAGCCCAGGGCTACCCGATACTGGTGGTCAGTGACCCCGAGGAGAACATGCTCGGCTACGCTTCATTCGGCGACTGGCGACCGTTCGACGGCTTCCGCCACACCGTGGAGCATTCGGTGTACGTGCGTAGCGACCAGCGCGGCAATGGCCTTGGCCCTCTATTGATGAGCGCTTTGATCGAGCGTGCCAGGGCCTGCGATAAACATGTCATGGTCGCCGCCATCGAAAGCGGTAACGCGGCCTCGATTCGCCTGCACGAGCGGGCCGGTTTCGTGATCACCGGGCAAATGCCCGAAGTGGGAACCAAGTTCGGTCGCTGGCTGGACCTGACCTTCATGCAATTGAACCTCAATCCCGGGGCGCTACCGCCTGCTGTCGATAAGGAGTGAAAAGCCAATGAACCCCGCCCAGTTGCGTCGAGTCCACGCCGAGAGCTTTGCGCATTATCGCCAGGGCCTGATCGATCTGTTGCTCGACGCCGTCGGGTACGGCGCCAGCGTGGGGTTCATGGCCGATCTCGATGCCGTCCAGGCCCGCGCCTATTTCGACGAGGTCCAGGCCAGCCTCAACCAAGGCCACCTGTTGCTGTGGGTGGTGGTCAAGGATGAACAGGTACAAGCCAGTGTCCAACTCGCCTTGTGCCAGAAACCCAACGGCCTCAACCGCGCCGAGGTACAGAAGCTGCTCGTGCGCGGCGAGGCTCGCCGTCGGGGCCTGGGCCAGCAATTGATGAGCGCCCTGGAACTCGGCGCCCGCCAACACAAACGTGGCCTGTTGTACCTCGACACCGAGGCCGGTTCCGAGGCCGAGGCATTCTACCGCGCCATGGGCTATACCCGCGTCGGTGAACTGCCCGACTACTGCCAGAGCCCGGACGGGACTTACACCCCGACCGCCATCTACTACAAGCTTTTGGGGCAACCGCAATGATTCCAGGCCAATACCAGGTCCAACCCGGCGACATCGAACTCAACGTCGGCCGCCGCACGCTCACGCTGAACGTCGCCAACAGCGGTGACCGGCCCATCCAGGTCGGTTCGCACTATCACTTTTTCGAAACCAACGACGCCCTGACCTTCGACCGCGCCGCCAGCCGTGGCATGCGCCTGAACATCCCGGCCGGCACGGCGGTGCGCTTCGAACCGGGCCAGAGCCGCGAGGTGGAACTGGTGGACCTGGCCGGGCATCGGCGGGTGTTCGGGTTTGCCGGGCGCGTCATGGGCGACCTGGACTGAAGCGCCTTTGTGGCGAGGGAGCTTGCTCCCGCTCGGTTGCGCAGCAACCGCCAAAAGCGAGGGCCGCTACGCAGCCCAGCGGGAGCAAGCTCCCTCGCCACAATGGACTGCACACGACTTAAGAACCTCAAGGCAAGCACATGAAGATTTCGAGACAAGCCTACGCCGACATGTTCGGCCCCACCGTCGGCGACAAGGTCCGCCTGGCCGACACCGAGTTGTGGATCGAAGTGGAAAAGGACTTCACCACCTACGGCGAAGAAGTGAAATTCGGCGGCGGCAAGGTGATTCGCGACGGCATGGGCCAGAGCCAGTTGCTGGCCGCCGAGGTCGTCGATACCTTGATCACCAACGCGCTGATCATCGACCACTGGGGCATCGTCAAGGCCGATGTCGGCCTCAAGGACGGGCGCATCGCGGCCATCGGCAAGGCCGGTAACCCGGACATCCAGCCCGACGTGACCATCGCCATCGGCGCCAGCACCGAGGTGATCGCCGGCGAAGGCATGATCCTCACTGCTGGCGGCATCGACACCCACATTCACTTCATCTGCCCGCAGCAGATCGAAGAGGCGCTGATGAGCGGCGTCACCACCATGATCGGCGGCGGCACCGGCCCGGCCACCGGGACCAACGCCACCACGTGCACCTCCGGGCCGTGGCACCTGGCGCGCATGCTCCAGGCCGCCGACGCCTTCCCGATGAACATCGGCTTCACCGGCAAGGGCAACGCCAGCCTGCCGGAGCCGTTGATCGAACAGGTCAAGGCCGGCGCCATCGGCCTGAAGCTGCACGAAGACTGGGGCACCACCCCGGCGGCTATCGATAACTGCCTGAGCGTGGCCGACCAGTACGACGTGCAGGTGGCGATCCACACCGACACCCTCAACGAATCCGGTTTCGTCGAAACCACCCTCGCCGCCTTCAAGGGCCGCACCATCCATACCTACCACACCGAAGGCGCCGGTGGCGGACATGCGCCGGACATCATCAAGGCCTGCGGTTTCCCCAACGTGTTGCCCAGCTCCACCAACCCGACCCGGCCGTTCACCCGCAACACCATCGACGAACACCTCGACATGCTGATGGTCTGCCATCACCTTGACCCGAGCATTGCCGAAGACGTGGCCTTCGCCGAGAGCCGCATCCGCCGCGAGACCATCGCCGCCGAAGACATTCTTCATGACCTGGGCGCGTTCTCGATGATCAGCTCCGACAGCCAGGCCATGGGCCGTGTCGGCGAAGTCATCACCCGCACCTGGCAGACCGCCGACAAGATGAAAAAGCAACGCGGCGCCTTGCCCGGTGACGGCGAAGGCAACGACAACTTCCGCATCAAACGCTACATCGCCAAGTACACCATCAACCCGGCGATCACCCACGGCATCAGCCATGAAGTGGGCTCCATCGAAGTGGGCAAGTGGGCCGACCTGGTGCTGTGGCGCCCGGCGTTCTTCGGCGTCAAACCGACGCTGATCCTCAAGGGCGGGGCCATTGCCGCCAGCCTGATGGGCGACGCCAACGCCTCGATCCCGACACCGCAGCCAGTGCACTACCGGCCGATGTTCGCCAGCTACGGCGGCTCACGACACGCCACCAGCCTCACCTTCATCAGCCAGGCCGCCGCCGAGGCCGGGTTGCCGGAACAGCTCGGGCTGAAGAAGAGAATCGCCGTGGTCAAGGGCTGCCGCGATGTGCAGAAGACCGACCTGATTCACAACGACTACTTGCCGAGCATCGATGTCGATCCGCAGACCTATCAGGTCAAGGCCGATGGGGTGTTGCTGTGGTGCGAACCGGCTGACGTGCTGCCGATGGCGCAGCGCTATTTTCTGTTTTGAATGGGGTGAGGACCTGAAAACAAGACTTGCGGGAGCAAAGCTTGCTCGCGATACAGGCGCCTCAACGCTTGAGGACCGAGTTGAATTCATCGAGGGCAAGCCTTGCTCCCAAAGATGGGCGCTTGCTCATTGATCGATTTTCACTCCACCAACCGCCCCAACCGCTGCTTGAGCATGCGATTTTCGCTGCGCAGTTGCTGCACCTCTTCCAACAGATCCAGCGCCAGGGCGACGCCTTCCCATTCCAACTCCAAGTCGTGCCGCAACTTCGCGGCACGCTTGGCCAAGACCAGTTCGTAATCGGTAAAGCGCCAATCCGTCGGGGCCGCGCCGTGGGGTTCGAGGATGCCATGCTCGACGATCTCGATAACATGGACATCCGCCAACGCGGCGGCCTCGCAGAATTCCGTCAGAGTCAGTTCAATGATCGGGTTGTTCATGGTCTGCTTCTCCCAATGCTTTAACTGTCGAGTCTAGCCCCTCAAGACAATCAGAAGTTCTCCCGCGGATCGAACGCAGCCTTCTTCGCCAGCTCCGCCCACAGCGCCTTGACCGCCTCGTCGTTGGCCTTGGGCATCACGGCCTTGAGCTGCACGAACAGGTAGCCGCGCTCGCCGGTCTTGTTGCGCAGGCCGTGGCCTTTGGCGCGCATGCGCTGGCCGTTCTGGCTGCCGGCCGGGACCTTGAGGTTGATCTTGCCGGTCAGGGTCGGCACCGCCACTTCGGTGCCCAGTGCC
Organism: Pseudomonas sp. FP2300; assembly: GCF_030687595.1. NCBI lineage: Bacteria > Pseudomonadati > Pseudomonadota > Gammaproteobacteria > Pseudomonadales > Pseudomonadaceae > Pseudomonas > Pseudomonas sp. FP2300. Next base: position 760,796 of record NZ_CP117440.1, on the reverse strand, counting down.
AACTCCCACGGCGCCAGGGGCAAGGTGATGATCAGGTCCTGGCCTTCGACGTCGAACTTGGGGTGCGGCGCGAAACGAATGGTCAGGTACAGATCGCCATTGGCACCGCCGCCAATGCCGGGTGCACCCTGGCCTTTGAGGCGGATGCGTTCGCCGTCGGTCACGCCCAGCGGAATCTTCACGTTCAGGCTTTTGCTGGTGTTGCTCACATGCTGGCCGGCCGCGTTGTACTGCGGCACCTGGAAGCTGACTTTCTTCGACTCGCTCGAGAGGGTCTCTTCCAGGAAAATCGGTAGTTCCATTTCCACGTCTTGCCCTCGACGGCCGGCGCTGCGACCTGACTGTCCGCCACCGAAACCCGGCCCGCGATTGCCGAAGATCGAACTGAAGAAGTCCGAGAAATCCCCAGTGTCCTGCCCACCAAAACCGCCACGGCTCTGCCAGCCCGGCGGGCCCTGGAACGGCTGGCCGTGCTGGCCGTAGCGGCGCAGGTCATCGTATTCGGCGCGTTTGTCGGCGCTTTTCAGCGCTTCGTAGGCTTCGGAGACGTCCTTGAACTTGGTCTCGGCGTCCTTTTCCTTACTCACATCCGGGTGGTATTTGCGCGCCAGTTTGCGATAGGCGGCCTTGATCGTGGCGTCGTCAGCCGTCGGCTCCACACCCAGAATCTTGTAATAGTCTTTGAAGTCCATCGAAGGATCACCATCCGTTATCGATATCGCACCGCCACCCGCAGCATGCTCGTGATACAAGTCCTGAGGGTTTGACCGATCTCAAGGTTTGTGACCGGGCGGCGCTTCAGAAGTTTATCGGCAGCCGGTGGCGGTTCTTGCACCGCCCTGTGCTACCAGGCCCATGCCAGCAAGTTTGGGGGTATGAGGGCAGCTTTCAAGGCCAACGTTTACGAATTAGCGGATAACCGGCCTTCGAATCCGCGCCGCACTGACATACACTGCGCGGCCGTTTTTTCAACTGGAACCCGAAAGACATGAAAAACGCATCCCCGGCCCGTGCCTGCGGCATCGACTTTGGCACGTCCAACTCCACTGTCGGCTGGCTGCGCCCCGGCATGGAAACGTTGATCGCGCTGGAGGACGACAAGATCACCCTGCCCTCGGTGGTCTTTTTCAATCTCGAGGAGCGCCGTCCGGTGTATGGCCGCCTGGCCCTGCACGAATACCTGGAAGGCTACGAAGGCCGGCTGATGCGCTCGCTCAAGAGCCTGCTGGGCTCCAAGCTGATCAAGCACGACACCAGCGTGTTGGGCACGGCGATGCCGTTCAAGGATTTGCTGGGGTTGTTCATCGGCCAGTTGAAGAAACGCGCCGAAGCCACCGCCGGTCGGGAATTCGAAGAAGTGGTACTGGGGCGCCCGGTGTTTTTCGTCGACGACGATGAAATGGCCGACCAGGAGGCAGAGAACACCCTGGTGGACGTCGCCCGGGCCATCGGTTTCAAGGAAGTCTCATTCCAGTACGAACCCATCGCGGCGGCCTTCGATTATGAATCGACCATCGAGAAGGAAGAGCTGGTGCTGATCGTCGACATCGGCGGTGGTACCTCGGACTTCTCCCTGGTGCGCCTGTCCCCCGAGCGTCGCACCCACGACAACCGTCACGCCGACATCCTCGCCACTGGCGGCGTGCACATCGGAGGCACCGATTTCGACAAGCAACTCTCGCTGGCCGGCCTGATGCCGCTGTTCGGCTACGGCAGCCGCATGAAAAGCGGCGCCTACATGCCCACCAGCCACCACATGAACCTGGCGACCTGGCACACCATCAACGCGGTGTACTCGCAGAAATCCACCCTGGCCCTGGGCAGCATGCGCTACGACATCGAAGACACTGGCGGCATCGACCGGCTGTTCAAGTTGATCGAACAGCGCGCCGGGCACTGGCTGGCGATGGAAGTGGAAGAAACCAAGATCCAGCTGACTCACAGCGACCAGCGCCACGTGCCACTGGACCGGATCGAGCCGGGCCTGAGCGTGGACCTGAGCAGAGCCTTGTTCGAGTCGGCCATCGACGGCTTGCTGGAACGGGTGCGCGGCAGCGTCTCGCAGTTGCTCAACGATGCCAACGTGCGGGTCGATCAGGTCGACACGGTGTTCTTCACCGGCGGTTCCAGCGGCATCCCAGCGCTGCGCAACAGCGTCTCGGCAATGCTGCCCCAGGCGCGGCATGTGGAAGGCAATATCTTCGGCAGTATTGGCGGCGGGTTGGCGATCGAGGCGATGAAGCGCTACGGCACGCAGGCCTGATCCAAGACCGAGGCGCAGCTATCGCGAGCAGGCTCGCTCCCACACTTGACCGGGTTTCTTCAGAAGGAATGCCGTTGACTGTGGGAGCGAGCCTGCTCGCGATGGCGCCAGATCAGACGCCACACCCACCGGTTCAAACCATCCCCACCTGCTTCAACTCACTCTTCAAGTAAGCGTAGTAAATCGGCCCCGCCACCACCCCCGGCAGACCGAATGCCGCTTCGAACACCAGCATCGCCATGAGCAACTCCCAGGACTTGGCGCTGATCTGCCCGCCGACGATGCGGGCGTTGAGGAAGTATTCGAGCTTGTGGATCACGATCAGGTAACCCAGCGCCGCCACGGCGACCCAGATCGACAGCGACAGGCCGACAATGGTGATCAGCGTGTTGGACATCAGGTTGCCGATAACCGGCAGCAGCCCCAGCAGGAAGGTCATCACGATCAGGGTCTTGGTCAGCGGCAGTTTTATCCCGAATAGCGGCAGCACCACCGCCAGGAAGATCCCGGTGAAAAAGGTGTTGAGCAGGGAAATCTTGATTTGGGCGAAGACAATGTTGCGAAACGCCTTGACCAGCAAATTCAGGCGATCGAACAGCGCTGCGGCCAGGGGTTTGCGCTTGGTCAGGTCGGGGATGCGCTGCAAGGCAACGATGGCCCCCAGGACCATGCCGATCAGCAGCGTCACGAACATGTGGGCCGCGTCCTTGCCCACCAGTTGCAGGTCGCTCAGGTGCTTGCTCACCCAGTCACCGATCGCCACGCGGAACTCGGCGGCGCTGGCTGGCAGGTAAGCGTCGATGAACGGCGGCAACTGTCCGCGGGCACGATCGACCACCGCCATGAACTTGTCCAGGGACGCGCCAGGGTTCTCCGCTTCATGCAGCAGGAAACTGAAGGCACCGGCGAAGATCAACGTCAGCACACTGACCACCAGCGTGCCCAGCAACGCCACCGCCAGCCAGCGAGCGCGGCGGCCTTCGATCAACCGTTGCAACTGCGGGGTGAGCATGTTGACCAGCTCGAACACCAGCAACCCGGCCAGCAGGCTCGGCAACAGGCGCAGCGGCAGCACCAGCAACAGCCCACCAAAAATGATCACCCAACTGATCACCAACAACACATGACGCTGAGAAAACGTTGGCATACAGCCTCAGGACAAAACGGCGTGAAAGGATCGGCAGTCTGCCAGCGATCCGCTGACAGCACTAGGGATTGTGTCGGCCGACCTTGGTCGCAGTTCAGGGGTTTTTTGTAACTTTTGCGCCGGCCATCGCGAGCAGGCTCGCTCCCACGATGGACCGAGCACGACAAATCCACTGTGGGAGCGGGCCTGCTCGCGATGAGGCCCCCGCAGGCGCCACTTACTTGTTCTTCAGGCAATCACTCATGAACGCCTTGCGGGCATCGCCCTTCAGGGCCTGGGTGGTGGCCGTGGCGTTGCAGGTCTTCATGCGTTCCTGGGGCGTGCTCGGCGCAGCAGGAGTGGCCTTGAGGCAGTTACTCATGAAGGCCTTGCGCTCGTCGCCCTTGAGCGCCTTGGCGGAGGCATCGGCGTTGCAGGTGGTCATCTTGGTCTGCTGCGCCGTCGCGGCGAAGCCCTGGGAACACAGCAGCAAACCAATCATCAACAAAGGCACACGAAGCATCTTCATGGTGTTTCTCCTGGCTGCCGCACGAGGGTACGGCGATGAAGTGCAGTGTAGACAAAGCCTGTTACACCTTCACCCGATTGATCCTCAGTGCCTGATATGCCGCTTTCGCGAGCAAGCCCGCTCCCACAGTTGACTGAGTTTCTTCAGGAAGAATGCGATCAACTGTGGGAGCGAGCCTGCTCGCGAAGAACGACAACGCGGTCCAACCAGCTACACCCCGGCAGCCTTCAACCGCTCGGCATGCTCGACAAACAACCGGATCGGCTCGGCCCCCTTGCCCACCAGCCCCAGCGACTGGTTGACGATATCGAAGTGGTCCAACGGATAGTCATCGCGGATGACCGTGCCCAAGTGCGAGCTGTAGCGTCCGACCATGCCGTCGCATTGCCCTACCTCCCTTACAAAGGTGCGGGCGAATAAACGGCAACTGCGGTTGGTGCCGTCGAACAGGTTGCGCCCCTTATCGGTCTTGCCCGGTTGCAAGGTGCCGGACCAGGAGTAATAGCGCACGCCGTTGACTTCTTCCGGGCCATGCCCGCCCCAGGTCACCGGCAGGCCCTGTGGATAACGCTGGTTGAACAGCGTTACCCCGGCGGTGGTCAGGGAGGCATGGGAAGCGTGGATATCCACCGGTAGCTTCGGCCCCCGATAACCAGTATCCAGCAGGCTCATCAGGGCGTTGATCAGTCGCAGCACGGCACTGAGCACGCGCCCCCCGGCACTGTCGGCCGGATAGTGGAGTTGCAGGTAATCAGCCAGCTCGGAGCCGTGGTTGGTGCCGGCCACCGAAGTGACCGACGCCACCAGGTCCGGGCGCTTGGCAGCTGCATAGCGGGCGGTGAGGCTGCCCTGGCTGTGGCCGATCAAATTGACTTTCTGCGCACCGGTTTGCCGCAGGATCTCCTCGATCCGCGCCAGCAATTGCTCGCCGCGAACTTCGGACGAATGCAGCGGCGAAACCTTCACCGCCACCACCACCGCCCCGCCGCGACGCAACGCCGAGACGATCCCATACCAGTACGGGTACAGCACCAGGCGTATGAACCCGAGCATGCCCGGGACCAGCACCAGCGGGTAGCGAGTGGCGCAGCGTTGCGACATGGCGACATCCTTGTGATCAAGAGGTGGTCCAGCATCGGTACCGATGATGACCAGTCTATGACACCCATGTTACTTGTGAGCCATGAAACTGTGAGCGCTTGCTCCCGTTGGGCTGTGCAGCAGGCTTTTCTCAAAAGGTCCGTGCCAACGCCAGCAAGCGCTCCTCGGCCTCGGCACAGGACAAGGCAAAACTGCGCTCGGCCGATTCTTCGCCTTCGGCCGCCACCACCGTCACATCGGTGATACCGATAAACCCCAGCACGGTACGCAACAGCGTATCGGCGTGGTTCATGCTCTCCAATTGGCCGCCGGGCCCGAAACCAAAATCGCCGCGACTGGTCACGATCAGCGCCTTCTTGCCCAACACCAACGGCTCGTAGTGCGACACGCCGTTATCCAGGCGGTGGTTGAACGTCAGCCCGATGCGCACGATCTGGTCGATCCAGGCCTTCACGCCACTGGGCACGCTGAAGTTGTGCATGGGCGCGGAGATCACCAGTCGATCATGGGCTTGCAACTCCTCGACCAAGGTATCGCTCAGGGCCAGGTCCGCTTGCATGATCAATGGTCGCTCCTGAGGCTCGGGGTAGAACGCCGCGGCGATGAAGGCTTCGTTGACCGGTGCGATCACCGTCCGTCCGACTTCGCGACGGGTCAATTGCGATTGTGGATGGGCAGCCTGCCACGCCGAGACAAACGCCTCGGCCAGGCGCCGGGAATGGGAGCGTTCACCACGAGGACTACCGTGCACTACAAGAATCTTGCTCATCTGAATCTCCTTTTATGCAGCTACAATCAACACTGTTCGTGCCTTGCAGCTTGATATCCAGGGCTGCTTCCAGACAAATGAGCGCTAGTTCATCTGGATGAATTAATTTCATCCATTGTGTTTTCAGGAGAGTTCAGATGTTCGCCAGCCTGCCGCTCAATGCCTTGCGCGCCTTCGAATCAGCCGCGCGACTGCTCAGTTTCAAGGCGGCTGCGGCGGAGTTGTCGGTGACGCCGACGGCGGTCTCCCATCAGATTCGAGCCTTGGAGAGCTGGCTGGGGCTGATGCTGTTCGAACGCCTGCCGCGCCAGGTACGCCTCACCGAAGGCGGGCAACGCTTGTTCCACAGCCTGCACGGGGCCTTGCTGGAGGTGGCGCAAAGTGTCGACACCCTGCGCCCGCAACGCAGCACCACCCACCTGACCCTGTCCACCACCGCCGCGTTTGCCGCCCTGTGGCTGGTGCCTCGCCTGGGCCGGTTTTATGCGCGGCACCCGAACATCAACGTGCGCCTGGACACCCATTGCGAAGTGATCGACCTGCATCAGGACGCCAGCGTCGACCTGGTGGTGCGCTACAGCCTGGAGGCCTACCCGAACCTGTACGGCATGTGCCTGTTCGATGAGAGCTTCGGGGTCTATGGCTCGCCTGAGCAGGTAGCCCTGGCGACCCGGCAGGCGCCGACGCTGATCAGCGTGCGCTGGCACAACTCCAAGCTGTACGCCCACGGTTGGGATGCCTGGTGCGCCCAGGCCGGGGAAACCTGGCTGACCCGACAGCCATGCATGCGCGAGTACGATGAGGAGCATTACGCCTTGCAAGCGGCGATTGCCGGGCAGGGCCTGGTGCTGGCGAGCAATATCCTGGCGTCCGAAAGCATCGCCAGCGGCTTGCTGGTGGGCTATCGCCCGGACGTCCAGGTCAATGGCGCCGGCTACAGTGCCCTGTGCGTCCCGGGTCGCGAACGCCATCCGCCGGTGCGGGCATTCTTCCAGTGGCTGGGAGAGGAAGCGCGGCTGTCCGGTCATGCGCTGAAAAACTCGGTAAAACTTTTTCAGGACCGCGTCACTCACATTTAGAGTGATCGCGCCAGCAGAGCGTGACGCCTAAACCGGATCAGCCTCCAGGAGAACGAGATGAGCGACATGCACTTATCCGATGTAACCACCCTGCGCGAACGTGCACGGCAGAACGTGCAGAATGGCGCAGTGACCGAAGGCTACGGCGCCGATCGACAGGAAGTCATCCGCCTGCTCAACGAAGCGCTGGCCACCGAACTGGTCTGCGTGCTGCGTTACAAGCGCCACTACTTCATGGCCGCCGGCCTCAAGGCCAGCGTGGCGGCCAACGAGTTCCTCGAACACGCGAACCAGGAAGCCGAGCACGCCGACAAACTCGCCGAGCGCATCGTGCAACTGGGCGGCGAGCCGGAGTTCAACCCCGACCTGTTGACCCGCAATTCCCACGCCCAGTACGTGGCGGGCAACACCCTCAAGGAAATGGTGTACGAGGACCTGGTGGCCGAACGGATCGCTATCGACAGCTACCGGGAAATCATCCAGTACATCGGTGAAAAAGACCCGACCACCCGGCGCATCTTCGAAGACATCCTGGCCCAGGAAGAAGAGCATGCCGATGATATGGCCGACATTCTGGCCGACCTCTGATACCGCTATCGCGAGCAGGCTCGCTCCCACATTTGATCGGGTTTCTTCAGGAAGAATGCGATCCAGTGTGGGAGCGAGCCTGCTCGCGATAGGGCCAGTAGCCTCACTGCAAGACTTGGCTACCGAGTGGGCTTGACCGTCACCGGCGCCTTGCCCGCCTTCATCTGCTCCAGCAGCGGCGCGCACTGGTTCGGCTCACCGCCGCTGGGCGCCACCAGTGCCAGCAACCCGGCGGCCGGTGCGGCGATCACGCCCAATGCCACCATCCCGGCACCGCGCAGCATCAGCGGTACCGCCTTGACCCCGGCGGCGGGCTTGGCGAACGTGCCTCGTACGTACAATGGCGAGCGCAGGGAAATCAGGCGCCAGCCCTTGGACTCGGGGGTGATGGTCAGGTCCAGCTGTTCACTCGCCATGTTCGCCGTGCCGTCGATGTAGATGATCGCGTTCTCGGTGTCGAACACGAACAGGCGTGTGGTTGCCAGGCCCGTCTTGATGTCGAAGTCCGCCGCCGCACAATTGATCTTCACTTCCTTGTCGCCAAAGATTTTCCCCACCACGTAGTTGCCAACGTTCAGCCCCGCCAGCTCCATCAATTCCCGGCTGATGGCGCCATCGTTGATGAGCATTTTCAGTGTGCCGTTGGAAGTGCCCAGCAACGCCGCCACCGAATTGCCGCGTCCGGAGATATCGGCATCGCCGTTCAATTCACCGAAGCTGGTTTTCATCGGCTCAAAACCCGGAAACAGCTGCTTGAGCTTGAACCCACGCGCCGTCAACTTCGCCTGGCCTTCAAGGGGCTGGGTGTGCCCGTTCAGGCGGATCTGTGCATCGAGCCGGCCACCAGCCACGCCGAAGCGCAGGGGCTCAAGGCTCAACTGCCCATCGTTGAGCACCAGATGGGTGTAAAGGTCGGTGAACGGCAACTGTTCGCTATGGACAATGCGCTTGCCGGTGAACTCCACATCGGCGTCCATCACGCTCCAGCGCTCGGTGCGAAACTCTTCCACGGGCAAGACCTTGTCGGCCGGCTGCTTGCTGGCGCCGCCCCGGGCCTTTTGCTCGGTATTGGAGTCAGCACCGATCAGCGGCGCCAGGTCGCTGAACAGCAGTTGATTGGAGACCAGTGCGCCACTGAGTTTCGGCCTGGGCTGGCTGGCGACGTAGGCCAAGTCACCGTGGATATCGCTGTCGCCGATCTTGCCGTTGAACGCCTCATAGCGAAACAGCGCCCCACCCGGCTCATGCAACTTGGCAATCAAGCGGCCATCGGTGGCATAAGGCGGCGAATCCGGCAGGGTCACGCCGGTCAGCGGGTAGAGATGAGCCAGGCTGTTGCCGGCCAGTTTCAGACGCAAATCCAGGGCCCCGAGGTTCATCGGGTCGGTCAGGGTGCCAGCCAGTTCGACGCGGGTATCGGCGATCTTCGCCTGGGCCTGGAGTGGAAAGGGTCGTGATGCATCCTGCAAGGCCAGCAAGCCGCCGACCTTGCCGGAGCCGCTCAGGTTTTGCCCGTGATACTGCCCGGTGACCTTGAAGGCGAACGCGTAGTCCTGCGGTGTCGCCCCTTGGTCCTGGGCTTTTTTCGCGGCCTTGTCACCGACGATATCGCTGAACGGGATGGGTTTGCCCAGCGGGTCGATCAATAGGTCGAGGCGGGTCTTGAGCGTCTGGTCATCAAGGATGACATGGCCTTTGTCGAAGCCGATGGCGCCAATGTCCACCGCCCAGCTGGACGGCTCGGCGTCCGGGTCTTTCGGGTCGAACTGGAAGATCCAGTTGGCGCGCCCGTCGGCCAGGCGTTGCAGGTTGGCGTCGGGTTCAGTCAGGTCAATGCGCGGGATCGCCACCCGTCGGGCCAGCAGCGCCAGGGGCGAAATACGCAATTCAACACGCTTGAGCGTGACCATTTGCGGGGTTTTCGACCAGTCCGGGTTACCCAGGCTCAAGTCCTCGGCCACCACATGGGGCCAGGGCAACCAGGCTCGCCAACCCCCTTCCTCTGGCTCACGCTGCCAAGCCACCGCCAGGTTGCCGTTGATGGCGAAGGGGCGATGCAGTTCCTCGGAAACCTTGGCATTGAGCGTGGGCTTTATGCGGTTCCAGTCGAAGAAAGCGATGATCAGGACCAGCACCGCCAGCAGGACAACAAGGCTGGCAAAGCTCCAGGCGAGGATTTTCGAGGTGCGCGTCATGCACAAGGCTCCTGATGAACAAATCAGCGTCTCGCAATCGCGACGCCTTGGAAACACGAACCTGCAGTCGGTTCGTTATAAAGGGTTGGACTGGTAGAACGGCCCACAGGTGCCGATGAACGGCGCAAAAAAAGCCAGGATCCTGACCAACCAGCCAACAAACTGTTACCGCACCCGCACATTTGCGAGGCGTCGATGGGTACAAAATACCCACGACAGTGCAAAACCGCACCTCGGAAAAGCCCGTTCTAGAGCCTTCCGCGCAAACAATCAATTCCGTTGATTATTACCATTGTCTTTATGAACTTTTATATCGACTTATCGAGAGTAGCATTGCCCTCGTACCCACTTTATCGCCCTCCCAAGGAGCAACGATCATGAAACGCCAATTACTGATGAGCCTGTCCCTTTCACTGCTGGCCTCTACTGCTTTCGCACTGCCAGCTTCCGAACAAGCCACGCCACAGGTCAAGGACAGCCACTCTGTCTACAGCCAGACGGTTGCTGAAGGTGGTCGTGATCGCCTGGAAGAAAAAGGCCTGGTTCAAGATGGTTCCGACCGCACCCCACAAGGCCAAACCCTGGCAGCCGATGGTTCCGACCGTACGCCACAAGGCCAGACCCTCGCAGCCGACGGTTCCGACCGCACCCCACAGGGCCAGACCCTCGCAGCCGACGGTTCCGACCGCACCCCACAGGGCCAGACCCTCGCAGCCGACGGTTCCGACCGCACCCCACAAGGCCAGACCCTCGCAGCCGACGGTTCCGACCGTACCCCACAAGGCCAGACCCTGGCAGCTGACGGTTCCGATCGCACTCCACTGGGCGAAACCCTGGCCGAAGGTGGTTCTGACCGCACCCCACTGGGCGAAGCCTTGGCAGCAGACGGTGGTGACCGCGTGATCGAACGCAACAGTGCAGTGAGCTGAGCCCATGGTGGCCCGGAAAAAAGCCCGATTCCTCCAATCGGGCTTTTGACTTTTCAAGCCCTTCGTTTTCCCCAATCGATCCCTCTCTACCGTTCGACGTTGGCAAAGCCGATTTGCTAGAGTGCGTCGCTCACATGAATCAGAAGTCAGCTTGCGATGCTGCCCCGCGCCGAACAGAAACAACAGACCCGAATTGCCCTGATGGATGCAGCCCGCCATTTGATGGAGTGTGGCCGGGGATTCGGTAGCCTGAGCCTGCGGGAAGTTGCCAGGACGGCAGGCATCGTGCCCACCGGATTCTACCGGCACTTCGACGACATGGACCAACTGGGCCTGGCACTGGTCTGCGAAGTCGGCCAGACCTTTCGCGAAACCATCCGCCTGGTACGCCACAACGAATTCGTCATGGGCGGCATTATCGATGCCTCGGTGCGGATCTTTCTCGATGTGGTGCAGGCCAACCGCTCACAGTTCCTGTTTCTGGCCCGCGAGCAATACGGCGGCTCCCTGCCGGTGCGCCAGGCCATCGCCCAACTGCGCGAAGACATCAGCTCGGACCTGGCTGCCGACCTGGCCTTGATGCCCAAGCTGCAGCACCTGGACCTCGCAGCCCTGGGGGTGATGGCCGACCTCATCGTCAAGAGCGTGTTCGCCACCCTGCCGGACATCATCGACCCACCCGCCCACGCGCTCCCCGAACACCTCACGCCCCAGGCGAAGATTACCCAGCAACTGCGGTTCATCTTCATTGGCCTCAAGCATTGGCAAGGGCTGGGCAGTACCGAATAACCCACTGTTTTCTTTGCAAAGCCGCAAAATGGTGCGAAATATTTCAGCGCGCACCAATATGGCACGCAATCCGCCCCATCCTGAAACGCCATCCCAGCTATTTCCTACACCTCCTTCGATTGGCAAGCCCCTTGCTCTAAACACAGCACTGTTCATTGCTGGAAGCACTCCGATGCTGGTGATTCACCGCAGAATCGACACTCAACCGCGCTGGGACGCCGAGTTGCACCTGACCTTCGACGCCCGCAGCAAAAGCCGCCTGCGCTGTTTCAGTGCCGAGGGTGAAGACGTGGGGTTGTTCCTTGAGCGAGGCCAGCCGCCGTTATACGACGGCGAATGCCTGCAAGCCGAAGACGGTCGCATCGTGCGCGTCTGTGCCCGCGCCGAGCAATTGCTGCATGTCACCTGCGCCAACGCGTTCGAACTGACCCGCGCCGCCTATCACCTGGGCAATCGTCATGTCGCCCTGCAAGTGGGCGACGGCTGGTTGCGCCTGTTGGACGATTACGTACTCAAGGCGATGCTCGAACAACTGGGGGCCCGCGCCGAATCCATCGAAGCGCCGTTCCAACCGGAACACGGCGCCTATGGTGGCGGCCATCATCATTCCCGGCACGGCGACGAAGATTTCAACTACGCGCCACGCCTGCATCAATTCGGCGTGCGCACATGAACCCGGCCTGGGCGCTGCTGCGTCTGGCCAGCCCACAGTTGCCGATTGGCGGCTACAGCTATTCCCAAGGGCTGGAGATGGCGGTGGACAACGGCCAGGTAAAAAATCCCGACGACGCACGTCGCTGGATCAGCGATCAATTGCTGCTGAACCTGGCCCGCTTCGAAGCGCCCTTGTTGCTGGCTCACTGCACCGCAGCAGCCGCTGACGATTGGGACGCGCTGCTGCAACATTGTGAAGCGCACCGCGCCAGCCGGGAAACCCGTGAGCTGTATCAGGAAAGCCGGCAAATGGGCTACTCGTTGCAGCAACTGCTCGCCGGCCTGCCGGAGCTCGACGCCACCGCACGGGGCTTTCTGGAACAACGCAGCGAGCCGCACCTGGCATTGTGCTGGGCCCTGGCCGCCCGCGCCTGGCATATCGCCCCCCAGGACGCCCTCGCCGCCTGGCTGTGGAGTTGGCTGGAAAACCAACTGGCAGTGCTGATGAAAACCCTGCCCCTGGGCCAGCAAGCCGCCCAGCGCCTGACCAGCGAACTGCTGCCGCTGTTGCAACAGGCCCAGCACAACGCCTCGAACCTCGATCCCGATCATTACGGCAGCGCCGCGTTTGGCCTGTCCCTGGCGTGCATGGCCCATGAGCGCCAGTACAGCCGTCTGTTCCGTTCCTAGGAGACACCCATGAATACACAACCTCTGCGCGTCGGTATCGGCGGCCCGGTGGGTTCCGGCAAGACCGCCCTGACCCTGGCCCTGTGCCTGGCCCTGCGTGAACGCTACAACCTGGCGGTGGTCACCAACGACATCTACACCCGCGAAGACGCCGATTTCCTGGTACGCAACGAGGCCCTGGCGCCGGAGCGGATCATCGGCGTGGAAACCGGCGGCTGCCCGCACACGGCGATTCGCGAAGATGCGTCGATCAACCTTGAGGCGGTGGACCAGTTGAACCGACGCTTCCCGGGCCTGGACCTGATCCTGGTGGAATCGGGCGGTGACAACCTATCAGCGACCTTCAGCCCCGAGCTGTCGGACCTGACGATCTATGTGATCGACGTCTCGGCCGGCGACAAGCTGCCGCGCAAGGGCGGACCGGGCATCTGCAAATCAGACCTGCTGGTGATCAACAAAATCGACCTGGCACCGCTGGTGGGCGCGTCCCTGGAAATGATGGACAGCGACACCCGGCGGATGCGCAACGGCAAGCCCTTCGTGTTCAGCAACCAGAAAACCGGCCAGGGCCTGGACGACATCATCGCCTTCATCGAGCGCCAGGGCCTGCTGACCGCCGCCTGATCTTTACGACTGACCACAAGGAAGCCTATCCATGACCTTCAAACGTATCCTCGGCGCCCTCGCCCTGCTACTGACCCCAGCCCTGGCCTTCGCCCATCCCGGCCACGGCGACAACGGTCTGATCGCCGGCCTCGGCCACCCCATCGGCGGGCTCGACCATTTGCTGGCGATGCTCGCGGTCGGCTTATGGGCCGCACAACAACAGGGTGCCGCACGCTGGGCGCTGCCGTGCACCTTCGTCGGCACGATGCTGCTCGGCGGCCTGCTGGGCTTTGAAGGCCTCGCGCTGCCGGCGCTGGAAGGCGGGATCGCCGCCTCGGTGCTCGCCCTGGGCCTGGCGGTGGCACTGGCGGTGCGTCCGCCGTTGAGCCTGGCAGTCGGTGCGACGGCCCTGTTTGCGCTGTTCCATGGCGTGGCCCATGGCCTGGAACTGCCAGACATGTCGAGCCCCTGGGCCTATGCGGCAGGGTTCGTCGCGGCCACGGCGGCGCTGCACGGCGCAGGTTTTGCCCTGGTGCGGGTGATGCCACGAGCGGCGGCGCCATTGGTTCGGTTGGCTGGGGCGGCTTCTGCGGCGACCGGGGTTTGGTTGTTGGCCGGTTGATTTCAAGCGCCCGTTAAGGCCTCATCGCGAGCAGGCTCGCTCCCACATTAATCGGTGTACACCATACCCTGTGGGAGCGAGCCTGCTCGCGATGGCGGACTCGCAGGCCCCTCATCTCTCGGGCCTGCCACTCTGCTACCATGTCGCGCAATCGCCCCCAGCCGTGACGACGTCCGCCAATGCCTGATGCTTCCCGCCCCGCCCCCCAGCCTGAATTGACCGCCCTGTTCGCCACGGTGCGTGAGCATTTTCACGAGGTGATCGTGCCAATGTGGCAAGGCCCGGGCTGGAATGCCGAACTGGCGTTGCCCTACGAATCCCTGGATGCCAGGCATGCGCCGCTGCCGCCCCAGCGCTACCGCGCCATGGCCTGTGCACGGCAGTTGTATGTGTTCGCCAGCCTGATTGGCGAAGTGCCCCAGGCCGAGGAGCGGGCCAGCGCATTGTTCCGCTCGTTGCAACGGCACTTCCACGATGCCGAACATGGCGGCTGGTTCTACAGCATCGACCCGCAGGGCACACCGCTGGACACCAGCAAGGACCTTTACACCCACGCCTTTATCCTGTTCGCCTGCGCCCATTACTGGGGCAAGGTTCGCGAACCGCTGGTGGAATCGGTGCTCAACGCCAGCCTGGAGGTCATTGCCCAGCGCTTTGCCAGTACAGACGGTCTCTACGAAGCCGGTCTCAAGCGCGACTGGTCGACGAGCGGATCCGGCCCGTTGCAAAACCCGTTGATGCACCTGGCCGAAGCGTTCCTCGCCACCCTCGCGGTCCGCGAAGACGCCAACGTCCGCCAAGCGTTGCTGAGCCTGTGCGACGGGATGGCCAAGCATTTCATCGATCCGCAGCAACGGGTCATGATGGAAAAACCACTCAAGGCTGTGGATAACTGGTTCGAGCCGGGTCACCAGTTCGAATGGTATTACTTGCTGGCCTCATCGCCCCTGTTGCGCAACGGCAAGTTGCACACCGCCCTGGAACACAGCTTCGGCCATACCGAACAACGCGGCGTCGAGCCGGACTCCGGTGCGGTGTGCGCGATGCTGGACCTGGAGCCACAAGCAGGCCCACGCGATGCCACCCAACGAATCTGGGCTCAGGCGGAATACTTGCGGGCGCTGACATTGCGTTCGGGAAGCGAAGGGACTTTGTTGTCTCAACTACGGGCGTTGCAACAGCATTTCCTGCATGCCAAGGGCTGGAACGAATGCCTGGACGCCGATGGCATGGTCAGCCGTCGGGACATGCCGTCCACCACGCCGTATCACCTGCTGACCTGCTATCGCGGGCTGGCCGATTATCTAGGCTGATTGGCAAACCGCTATCGCGGGCAAGCCTTGCTCCCACAGGGATTTGAGCAGCCTTGCTCCCCCAGGGATAGATCAAGCCTGTGGGAACAGCCCTATTTCCCAGAAATGAATCAAAACCTGTGGGAGCAAGGCTTGCCCGCGATGAACGATAACGCGGTCTTATGTTTTGTTGCGCTCAATGGCGAAACCAGCCCAGGTCTGGCTCACCGGCATCAGCTCCAGGCTGTTGATGTTGATGTGCGCGGGAGTGTTGAGCACCCAGAAAATCGTATCGGCGATGTCCTGTGGCTGGATCGGCTCGGCACCGGCGTAGGTGGCGTTGTAGCGCTCCTGGTCGCCACCGAAGCGCACCAGGGAAAACTCGCTTTCGCACAGGCCTGGCTCAATATTGCTCACCCGCACGCCCGTGCCTTGCAAGTCGCAACGCAGGTTCAGGGAAAACTGTTTGACGAACGCCTTGCTCGCGCCATACACGTGGCTGCCCGGATACGGGTAGTTGCCGGCGATGGAACCCAGGTTGACGATCCCGGCCCCTCGGCCGTGGGCGATCAGGCGCGGCAGCAGCAGGCGCGTGCTATAGATCAGCCCTTTCACATTGGTGTCGACCATGGTGTCCCAGTCATCGAGATCACACTTGGGCGCCGGGTCGACGCCCAGGGCCAGGCCGGCGTTGTTGATCAGCCCGCGCAATTTGGCGAAGGACGGCGGCAGGTTGGCGATTGCCTCTTCCATGGCCTTGCGATCACGCACGTCCAGGACCAGGCCATGGACTTCGGTCTGCTTCGACAGCTCTGCACAGAGAGCATTGAGGCGTTCTTCACGACGACCGGTCAGCACCAGTTTCCAACCGGCCTCGGCAAAACGACGGGCACAGGCTTCACCAAAACCGGACGTCGCGCCGGTGATAAACAGGGTGTCAGACATCGTGTTCTCCTTGTTTGAACTTCAAAAGCCGTTGAATGGAAATCGGCACACAGCATGCCCGGCCTGGCACGCTGGGAGCAAGGCTTGCACACGCGCGTTGCCCCACAACTGCTCATAAAACATCCAATCCAGGCCAGGCCTTGTCCAACAAGGCCCGCAGCCGGTTGCCCGCATCTTATCCACAGGCACGTCCACAGTAATCGGGGGCAAGTGCAAATCCCGCAAGCCGCTGTGCATAAGGCTTTGCGAGGTATTTGGAAATTTTTTTCGCTTGACCCTGCAAGTGACGTTGTGCAGCGCAATTTATCTGCTATAAGCCGACACTGGGTGGGCGATGGCTCCAAGCCAGTAACGACGGCCCTCAGCGCGGTCTTTCCAGAGTTTAATCACAGACTTATCCACAGGCTTGCCCACAGAATTTCGAGCCCATTGCAGCGCCCATAAAAGTGTTGACAACAGCTCCTTGAGCTTGACCAAAAACACCTGATCAAAAAATAACCACAGCCCTGCAAGCCACGTATTCAAAGGCTTGCAGCCAGCTACTCCCACGTTACCCACAGCCAGTTCCACAGCAAACGGGGACAAGTCAAAACCGTGACAAAACAACTGTTTGCGGCGACTTTATGTCGCGGTTTCGCAGGGGCTCAGGATTGTTGTCCACAATTCTTCGGCACAGCCAAAATCCCATTGTGGGAGCGGGCTTGCTCGCGAAGGTGGCGGGTCAGTCAACATTGACGTCCCCGGCACTCCGCTTTCGCGAGAAAGCCCGCTCCCACAGGGGTTTTCGGTGGGTTGAAGAATAAAAAAACCCGGCGATCACTCGCCGGGTTTTGTTATTGCTGTACCCGCCTCAGTGCCCGCCCAGATACGCGTTGCGCACTTCCTCGTTGGCCAGCAGTTCCTTGCCCGTGCCGGTCAGGCGGATTTCGCCGTTGACCATCACATAGGCCCGGTCCGACAGCCTGAGGGCGTGGTTGGCGTTCTGCTCCACCAGGAAGATGGTCATCCCGGTGGAGGCCAGCTCACGCAGGGTGGCGAAGATCTGTTTCACCACGATCGGTGCCAGCCCCAGGCTCGGCTCATCGAGCAGCAACAACTTTGGCCGGCTCATCAATGCCCGGGCGATGGCGAGCATTTGCTGCTCGCCACCGGACATGGTCATGGCCCGCTGGTTGCGCCGCTCCTTGAGCCGTGGAAACAGCTCGAACATGCGCTGCATGTCTTCGCTGGCGTATTTGTCACCGATGGGGATGGTGCCCATCAGCAGGTTTTCCTCGACGGTCATGTCGGGGAAGACCCGCCGCCCTTCCGGCGACTGCGCAATGCCGTTGGAGGCAATGTAGTGCGACGACTTGTGGGTGATGTCCACGCCTTGGTAGATGATCTGCCCGCCTGCCGCACGTGGCTGGCCGAAGATCGACATCAGCAGCGTGGACTTGCCGGCCCCGTTGGAGCCGATCAGGCTCACGGTCTCGCCTTCGCCAATGTGCATCGAGACTTTTTTCAGGGCCTGGATCGGCCCGTAGAACACATCCAGCTCCTTGAGTTCGAGGATAGGTCCACTCATACCAGTTCCTCTTCATCGGCACCCAGGTAGGCCGCGATCACCTTCGGATCGTTGCGGATCGCCTCGGGACCGCCCTCGGCGATCACGTTGCCGTGGTCCAGCACCACGATGTGGTCGGAAATGCTCATTACCATGCCCATGTCGTGTTCGATCAGCACCACGGTCAGATCATGCTCGTCACGCAGCAGCCGGATCATCGCGCTCAGCGCTTCGGTTTCCTGAGGGTTGAGGCCGGCGGCCGGTTCATCGAGGCAGATGATCTGCGGGCGGGTGCACATGGCCCGGGCGATTTCCAGGCGCCGCTGCTGGCCATAGGAAAGCTCCCCGGCGAGGCGGTTGGCACAATCCACCAGGTCCACCACTTCCAGCCAGTAGAACGCATGGTCCAGGGCGTCGCTTTCAGCCTTGCGGTAGCCCTTGGTGTTGAGGATGCCCGCCACCAGGCTGCGGTTGACCCACATGTGCTGGGCGACCAGGAGGTTTTCCAGCACCGACATTTCCTTGAACAGGCGAATGTTCTGGAAAGTGCGCGCCAGGCCGGCGCGGTTCACCAGGTGGGTGCCGCCGAACATCTTGTAGTACAGCCGGCTGGCGAAGGATTTCGGCGACACGAAGTCGGTTGGGCGAAACGCTTCGCCCAACAGCTTGATGACGTTGGTTCGCTCGCCACGCACGTTGAGTTCGATCTTGCCGCCCGAGGCCTTGTAGAAACCGGTCAGGCAGTTGAACACCGTGGTTTTGCCCGCGCCGTTGGGGCCGATCAGGGCGAAGATCGAGTTGCGTTTGACTTGCAGGCTGACATCGCTGAGGGCCTTGATGCCGCCGAATTGCATCATCAGGTTTTCAACTTTGAGTACGACTTCGCTCATGGCGCTACCCCCTTGCGCGGCGTCACACCGGTACGGCTGATACGGATCAGGCCGCGAGGACGCCAGATCATCATCAACACCATCAGTACGCCGAACAGCAGCACCCGGTATTCAGAGAAACTGCGCAGCAGCTCCGGTGCCACGGTGAGCACGAACGCGGCAATCACCACGCCGACCGTCGAGCCCATGCCCCCCAGCACCACGATTGCCAGGATCAGCGCCGACTCGAAGAAGGTGAACGACGCCGGGTTGACGAAGCCCTGGTAACTGGCGAAGAACACCCCGGCCAGGCCCGCCGTGGACGCGCCAATAGTGAAGGCCGAGAGCTTGACCAGCACATGATTCAGGCCCATGGAGCGGCAAGCGATTTCATCCTCGCGCAGGGCCTCCCAGGCACGCCCGACTGGCATGCGGGTCAGGCGATGCTTGATGTAGAGCACCAGCAGCACAACGATGAACAGCACGATGTAGATGAACAGGAATTTCAGGTTCGGGTTGTAATCGATGCCGAAGAACTCATGGAACGGCACCCCGCCATCTTTCGCCCTTCGACCGAACTCCAGGCCGAAAAAGGTCGGCGAAGGCACAGGCATGCCGTTCGGTCCGCCGGTGAACGACAGCCAGTTGTTGAGCACCAGGCGAATGATTTCCCCGAAGCCCAAGGTCACGATGGCCAGGTAGTCACCGTGCATTCGCAATACAGGAAAACCCAGTATGCACCCGGCCATCGCCGCCGTAATGGCCGCCAGCGGCAGCACCGTCCAGAAACCCAGCCCCAGGTATTGATAGCCCAGCGCCAGGCCATAGGCGCCGATGGCGTAGAACGCCACGTAACCCAGGTCGAGCAGCCCCGCCAGGCCAACCACGATGTTCAGGCCCAGGCCCAACAGCACATAGATCAGCCCGAGGATGACCACCGTGAGCACATATTTGTTGGCAAAGAACGGAAACACGATGGCAATCACGATCAGCGCCGGGATAATCCAGCGCAGGTTCGACTTGTAGTCCGGTGGCAGTACATGCACGCCGGAACCGGTGCTTTCGAACCCCTGGAGCACCTTCAGGCCCTTGGGTGTTTGCAGGAACAGGCTCAAGGCAAAGCGCCCGATCATCACGATCGCCACCAGCCAGCCGACGCGGGCCGGTTGCAGGTTGAAGCTGTAGCCGTCGAGCACCACGCCGACAATCGGCCCGAACACGATCAGCGAGATCAGGCCGGCCAGGATCGCGTCGATGACGCTCTTTTTGATATCAATCGGTTTATTGGCAGCAGACATACTTATACCTTCGCCACGAGTGGGCGACCCAACAGGCCTTGGGGACGGAAAATCAGAATCAGCACCAGCAGCGAGAAACTGAACACGTCTTTGTAGTCAGAGTTGATCAGACCGGAGAACAGCGACTCGGAGATCCCGAGGATGATCCCGCCAAGCATCGCCCCAGGCAGGGAGCCGATACCGCCGAGTACCGCCGCGGTGAACGCCTTGATGCCGATGATGAAGCCGGCATAGAAGTCGAACGTGCCGTAGTTCATGGTGATCAGCACACCGGCCAGGGCCGCCATGGCTGCACCGATGATGAACACGTAGGAAATCACCCGGTCGGTGTTGATCCCCAGGATCGACGCCATCTTGCGGTCTTGCTGGGTGGCGCGGCACATGCGCCCGAGCTTGGTGTACTTGATGATGTAGGTCAGCAAGGCCATCCCGGCGAATGCGGCGACCAGGATGAAAATCTTGGTGTAGGTGAGCTGGACGAAGCCGCTGCCGATGTCGACGCGCATGGCGCCTTCGAGCAGTGTCGGCACGCCCTGTTGGCGGGCGCCCTGGCTGATCTGCGCGTAGTTCTGCAGGATCAGCGAAATGCCGATGGCACTGATCAGCGGTGCCAGCCGGGTCGAGTTGCGCAGGGGTTTATAGGCGACGCGTTCGATGACCCAGCCATAAACCCCGGTGACCACGACCGTGAACACGAGAGTGCCGAGGATCATAAGCGGAAAGGATTCGATACCGAAGTAAGCCAGCAGAGCCAGACTGATTGCCGCGAGGTAAGCGGAAATCATGTAAACCTCGCCATGGGCGAAGTTGATCATGCCGATGATGCCGTAGACCATTGTGTAGCCGATGGCGATCAGACCATAGACCGACCCGAGGGTCAGGCCATTGATCAGTTGCTGCAGGAAAATACCATCCATAACGCAATCTCACGCAGTGAGAACCTGCACACCCTGGGGTGTGCGGTTCTTCTAAGGAAAATACAGATGTACGTCGGAGCAATGTCAGGCACGACCGCTGCGCATCCCTTGGCAACCGGGGCTTGCCCGGCTCCCAAAGGAGGCCTGGACGGTCGCGTCAGGCCTTACTTCTGTTTTTCCAGCTGGTGGTATTTGCCGTCCTTGTCCCACTGGTAAACCACGTAGTCGGAGACTTTCAAGTCGCCCTTGGCGTCCCATTCCTTCTTGCCCATCACGGTTTGGACAGGGTTGGCCTTGAGCCACTTGGCCGCGTCTTCGCCTTTATTGGACTTGGCGCCATTGAAGCCGGCGGCCAGGGCCTGGACCGAAGCGTAGGCGTACAGGGTGTAGCCTTCAGGCTCGGTGCCATTCTTGCGGAATTCGTCAACCACGGCCTTGCTGTCTGGCAGCAGGCGCGGGTCGGCGCCAAAGGTCATGTACACGCCATCGACGTATTGCGCGCCGCCGGCGGTGGTGACCAGTTCGTCGGTCACGATGCCATCGTCGGACATGAATTTCACGTCCTTGAGGCCTTGTTCACGCAATTGGCGAACCAGCGGGCCGGCTTCCGGGTGCAGGCCGCCGAAATAGACCACATCGGCACCCGTCGAACGGATCTTGGTGACTACGGCGCTGAAGTCTTTTTCGCCACGGGTCAGGCCTTCGTACAGCACTGGCTTCACGCCACGCTCCGTGAGCCGGGCCATGGTTGCATCCGCCAGGCCCTGGCCGTAGGTGTCCTTGTCGTGCAGCACGACGACTTTCTTGCCCTTGAGCACGTCGACAATGTAGTCACCCGCCACGATGCCTTGCTGGTCGTCACGACCGCACATGCGGAACATCGCGCTCAGGCCACGCTCGGTAACCTTCGGGTTGGTCGAGCCCGGGGTGATCGCGATGATGCCGGCTTCGTCATAGACCTCGGAGGCCGGGATGGTATTGGACGAGCAGAAGTGCCCGACCACGCCGATTACCTTGTCCTGTTCGACCAGGCGGTTGGCCACGGCAACGGCCTGCTTGGGTTCGCAGGCGTCGTCGCCCGCAACCAGTACGATTTTCTCGCCGTTGACGCCACCCGCTTTGTTGATGACATCGGCTGCCGCCTGGGCCCCCTTCATGTACTGCTCGCCAAATGCAGCGTTGGCGCCGGTCATCGGCCCCGCCACACCAATTTTCACATCAGCTTGAGCAAACGCAGAAACACCCAGCGCAGCTGCCACTGCGAGGGCCAGGAAACCTTTCTTGTAAAACGTCTGGGACATGAGGTGGTGCTCCAAGGTTTTTTTTAGTTGGCACTGCGACTTCATTTCACTGAAAAGCTCAGAGCAAGGGCCGTGCCATCGGTTTTTTATTCTGAAAAAAGTCGCTGCTTTATTGTTATTTCGACTGTTTCGGGCCCTTTTTCATAGGGCGTGCAACCGTCTAAACCGCACGAGGTGCAACCTTTTACTTAAATGGGTGAAACCCTCCTTGAGCCATCATTGCAACCATCACACGAAACGGCGTGCAACCACTGTGTAACAACCCACGTCACCGAACTGCACACTGTCGGTGCGCGACTGCTACAACCCGCACCATAACAGGCTAGACGCTATGCCGGAAAAACGTGGCTTCCGGCAACATTTTTCAACACTCAAATGACGATCCGCAGGCACTGGCCCGCGTGATACAGCGAAAAGCCCGCCTCATACAAGCAACTGCGCAGGCCCACCCCGGCCAACGGCTGCATGGGTGCGAACGGAATCGGCAGCGCCTGGGCATTGCCGTGGCACAGGTAGTCGGCGAAAGCCTTGCCCACCACTGTACCGGTGGTCACGCCCCGACCGTTGTAGCCGGTCACGGCCACCAGCCCCGGGGCCGGTTCGAACAGACGCATCAGGTGATCAGGGGTGAAGGCAATGCAACCGGTCCAGGTACATTCCCACTCAACCGACTTGAGGTAAGGGAAATAGTGCTGCTGCACCCGGTCGGCCCAAGCCTTGAGGAACCAGGTCGGCTTGCGGTTGCCATTGCCCAGGCTGCCCAGCAGCAAACGGCCATCCTTGTCCCGACGGATGCTGCTTAACACCTGGCGGGTATCCCACGAACCCTGCCCACCCGGCAGAATGCGTCGGGCGGCCTCGTCGGTCAGTGGGGTGGAGGCGACCTGATAGTAATAACCGGGGAAGAAATTTCGCCGCAGCTCGGTCCAGTCGCCTTCGGTATAGGCGTTGGAGGCGATCACTACCTGCTCGGCCAATACCGAACCCTGGGCGGTCTGCACCGACCAGCGCTGGTCTTGGCGTTCCAGGCGCGTCACCGGGGAATGGTCGAACAACTGGCCGCCAAGGTCCGTGGCCGCCTTGGCCAACCCGCTGGTGTAGGCCATCGGATTGAGGGTGCCGGCGCGGCGGTCGAGCAATGCCGCGGCGATTTTCGACGTACCGGTCGCCTCGGCACACGCCTGGCCGGTGAGTAACTCCACCGGGGCACCACGGCGTTTCCATTGTTCTTCGCGACTGCGCAGGTCTGCCTCACCCCGGGCGTTATGGGCCATGTGCAAAGTGCCTTCGCGGCGCAACTGGCAATCAATGTTGTATTTATCGATGAGGCTGAACACCAGGGCCGGCGCGGCCCCCAGCATGCGGTTGAGCTGGCTGCCCACCGCCTCGCCGAACCCGGCCTCGATGTCGTCCGGCGGGATCCACAGGCCGGCGTTCACCAGGCCGACGTTACGCCCCGATCCGCCATGCCCGGCGCGGTGGGCTTCCAGCACGGCAACACGCTTGCCCTGCTCCAACAAGTGAACCGCCGCCGACAGCCCGGTGAAACCGGCACCGATCACACACACATCAACGGTGATTTCGCCCGTCAGCGCGGTGTTTTCAGGCCTTTGCGGCGTCAGCTTTTCCCACAGACATTCTTCGCGTAACGGCATTGCCAGACTCCGAAAAAGAAACCCAACCATCACACACGACTCATTGTGGGAGCGAGCCCGCTCGCGATGGCGGTGTATCTGCCAATATTGATGTCGGCTGATCCGGCGCTATCGCGAGCAGGCTCGCTCCCACAGGGAATTCCGTTGACTCAGCCTCAGTCGAAGGTAATCCCCTGCGCCAACGGCAACTCCAGCGAGTAGTTCACGGTGTTGGTCTGACGACGCATGTAGCCGCGCCATGCGTCGGAACCGGATTCGCGACCGCCGCCGGTTTCTTTCTCACCGCCGAATGCACCGCCGATTTCCGCGCCGCTCGGGCCGATGTTGACGTTGGCGATGCCGCAGTCGCTGCCCACCGCCGACATGAACTGCTCGGCTTCACGCACGTCGGTGGTGAAGATGCAGGACGACAGGCCTTGGGGCACGGCGTTGTTCAGGTGCAGGGCCTCGGCAAAGTCCTTGTAGCCGACCACGTACAGGATCGGGGCGAAGGTTTCGCTACGCACCACATCACTCTGCTCCGGCATCTCGACGATGGCCGGCGAGACGTAATAGGCATTCGGGAACTGGTCTTCGAGCTGGCGCTTGCCACCAAATACTCGCCCGCCTTCGCTCAAGGCCTGCTCCAGCGCATCCTGCATGTTGTCGAAGCTGTGCTTGTCGATCAGCGGCCCAACCAGGTTGCCTTCCAGTGGGTGGCCAATGCGCACTTTCGAATAGGCGGCCTTGAGGCGGGTGACGATTTCTTCCTT
Organism: Pseudomonas sp. FP2300; assembly: GCF_030687595.1. Taxonomy (NCBI): domain Bacteria; kingdom Pseudomonadati; phylum Pseudomonadota; class Gammaproteobacteria; order Pseudomonadales; family Pseudomonadaceae; genus Pseudomonas; species Pseudomonas sp. FP2300. The sequence goes on along the minus strand of NZ_CP117440.1, from coordinate 736,281 downwards.
CACCGACTCGTGGGCAATCAGCCGGCGCAGGGTGGTGCAACGCTGGCCGGCGGTGCCGACGGCGCTGAACAGGATGGCGCGCACGGCCATATCCAGGTCGGCGCTCGGGGCCAGGATCATGGCGTTGTTGCCGCCCAGCTCCAGAATGCTGCGGGCGAAGCGCGCGGCGACTTTCGGCGCCACTTCACGGCCCATGCGGGTGCTGCCGGTGGCGCTGATCAAGGCCACGCGCGGGTCATCCACCAATGCTTCACCGGCATCGCGACCACCAATGATCACCTGGCTCAGGTACGACGGTGCATCGCTGAAGTTCTTCAGTACACGCTCGAACAACGCCTGGCACGCCAGGGCGGTGAGCGGGGTCTTTTCCGACGGTTTCCAGATCACCGCGTTGCCGCACACCAGGGCCAGCGTAGTGTTCCAGGCCCAGACCGCGACGGGGAAGTTGAAGGCACTGATCACCCCGACCACGCCCAGCGGGTGCCAGGACTCACGCATGTGGTGGCCCGGACGCTCGGAGGCGATGGTCAGGCCGTACAACTGGCGGGACAGGCCGACGGCGAAGTCGCAGATGTCGATCATCTCTTGCACTTCACCCAGGCCTTCCTGGGTGATCTTGCCAGCTTCCCACGACACCAGTTCGCCAAGGTCAGCCTTGTATTCACGCAACAGGTCACCGAATTGACGTACCAGCTCGCCACGACGCGGGGCCGGCACCTGGCGCCACAGGTCGAAAGCGTGTTCGGCACGGCTGACCTGCTGCTCGACTTCAGCCGCGCCTTCCCAGTTCACGGCGCCGATGCGACTGCCATCAATGGGCGAATGCACCGGTTGTGTGCCGTTCTGGTACAGGGCCGAGTCGACGCCCAGGCGATCAAGCAATGCAGCAACCATGGAAAATTTCCTCACACGAAAGACAAAGAATTGGCAGCCGGACGAATACGGCTGATCAGACCTGTAGTTGTAGCTGGCCCGAGACTTGCCAACAAACGACCTTTAAGCGAGATATCATTCCGTTTATTCATGCTGGCCATGACCGGATAAGCAGAGCCACAAGAAATAAGGCCTCATCATGCTCAATAAACGCTATTTGCCGTCGATCACGGCACTGCAGTGCTTCGAAGCGGTGACCCGCCACCTGAGCTTCACCCGCGCCGCCGAAGAGCTGAACCTGACCCAGAGCGCAGTCAGCAAGCAGGTCGCGCAATTGGAAGAGTTGCTGCAGCATTTGCTGTTCCGGCGCATACGCCGCCGCTTGCAACTGACGCCAGCCGGAGACTTGTACCTGGGAGAAGTGCGAAAAATCCTCACGCAGGTGGAGATGTCTACCCATTACCTGCGCTCCTACGGCGGCGATACCGAAGTCCTGCGCGTTTCCACTCCCCCGACCTTCGGTGCCCGCTGGCTGGTCCCGCGCCTGAAGGGCTGGCGACTGCGGCATCCGACGATTCACCTGGACCTGTGCAGCGAGCAGGAGGCCGACGATCTGCTGCAAGGGCGCAGCGACCTGGCGTTCTATTTCGGCCAGGGCTCACGGCCCGGCACCGAATCCCTGAAGCTGTTTGGCGAAGAACTGGTGCCGGTCTGCGCGCCCGGCAGCCTGCCTGAGCAGCCTTTTACCGACCCGACCCAACTGGCCGAGCTGGTGCTTTTGCAAAATGCCTCGCGCCCCCAGGCCTGGCACGACTGGTTCGACAACCAGGGCTATCACACCGAACACAGCTACCACGGGCCGCGCTTCGAAACCTTCTACATGTGCATTCGTGCCGCCCAGGTTGGCTGTGGCGTAGCCTTACTGCCGCGTTTTTTGGTGGAAGAAGAATTGGCCGACGGCAAGTTGGTCATTCCCTGGCCTCATGCGATGCCCAGCACCAACGCCTACTACCTGGCCTACCCGGAACATTCGGCGGAAGTGCCCAAGGTGCGGCTTTTTGTCGAGTGGATGCTGGAGCAGATCGACAACCCGGATGGACTGCAGCAATAAGCCATGGATGACGTTCATGGCCAAAAAAGCTTCAGTGACCAAAAAAAACTGGCAATCATCATGAGTGATATGCGCCACTAACCCCTTCACCAACCGCAGCACCCCGCCGCCTACCGCAGCGGCCTGTCTGGAGATTCCCGTTATGAGCGAGAGCGTATTTGCCGATCGTATCGTGCAGAACCTGCTCGACACCGACTTCTACAAACTGACGATGATGCAGGCAGTGCTGCACAACTACCCCAACGTCGAAGTCGAGTGGGAATTTCGTTGCCGCAACAGCGAGGACTTGCGCCCGTACCTGGCGGAGATCCGCTTCCAGATCGAGCGCCTGGCCGAGTTGAGCCTGAGCGCCGACCAGTTGGGCTTCCTGGAGCGTATCAGCTTCCTCAAACCGGACTTCCTGCGTTTCCTGGGACTGTTTCGCTTCAACCTGCGCTACGTGCATACCGGTATCGACAACGGTGAACTGTTTATCCGCCTGCGTGGGCCGTGGCTGCACGTGATTCTGTTCGAAGTGCCGCTGCTGGCGATTGTCAGCGAGGTACGCAACCGCTATCGCTACCGTGAAATTGTCCTGGAGCAGGCCCGCGAGCAGTTGTATCGCAAGTTCGACTGGCTGAGTGCCAACGCCAGCGCCGAAGAGCTGTCCGAGCTGCAAGTCGCGGACTTCGGCACCCGCCGTCGTTTTTCCTTCCGCGTCCAGGAAGAAGTGGTCAACGTGCTCAAGCACGACTTCCCGGGGCGTTTCGTTGGCACCAGCAACGTGCACCTGTCCCGTGAGCTGGACATGAAACCGCTGGGCACCATGGCCCATGAATGGATCATGGCCCACCAGCAACTGGGCCCGCGACTGATCGACAGCCAGATCGCCGCCCTCGATTGCTGGGTGCGCGAGTACCGCGGTCTGCTGGGGATCGCCCTGACCGACTGCATCACCATGGACGCCTTCCTCAAGGATTTCGATCTGTTCTTCGCCAAGCTGTTCGACGGTTTGCGCCACGACTCCGGCGACCCGGTGATCTGGGCCGAAAAAGCCATCGCCCACTATCACAAGCTCGGCATCGACCCGATGAGCAAGACCCTGGTGTTCTCCGATAGCCTGACATTGCCCAAATGCCTGGAGATTTTTCGGGCATTGCGTGGTCGCATTAATGTCAGCTTCGGTATTGGCACCAACCTGACGTGTGACATTCCAGGTGTAGAGCCGATGAGCATCGTGCTTAAAATGATCAGCTGTGACGGGCAACCCGTGGCCAAGATTTCAGACGAGCCCGGCAAGACCCACTGCAAGGACCCGAATTTCGTCGCCTACATGCGACACGTTTTCCAAGTACCTGCCGCCCTTTCTGACACATCAAGCAAGGAGTGAATTCATGCAAGCCGTACAGCGTGAGATTGCTGAACAGCTCAAGGTCCAGCCGCCGTTCGCCGATGACGCCGCCCTCAAGGCCGAAATCGCCCGCCGAGTGAGCTTTATCCAGGATTGCCTGGTCAACTCCGGGCTCAAGTCCCTTGTACTGGGCATCAGTGGCGGGGTCGACTCGTTGACCGCCGGTCTGCTGGCCCAACGAGCCATGCGCGAACTACGGGAGAAAACCGGCAACACCGCCTACAAGTTCATCGCCGTGCGCCTGCCGTACGAAACCCAGTTCGACGAACATGAAGCGCAAGCCTGTGTCGACTTCATCGATCCGGACGAGCGTCATACCGTCAACATCGGTCCGGCGGTCAAAGCCTTGGCCGAGCAGGTCGCAGCGTTCGAAGGCAAGGCAGCGGTGTCGCGGGATTTCGTGCTGGGCAATACCAAGGCGCGGATGCGCATGGTGGCGCAATACACCATCGCGGGCACCGAGCAAGGCCTGGTGATCGGTACTGATCATGCAGCCGAAGCGGTGATGGGCTTCTTCACCAAGTTCGGTGACGGTGCTTGCGACTTGGCCCCGCTCAGCGGCCTGGTGAAAAACCAGGTCCGGGCCATTGCCCGAGACTTCGGCGCACCGGAATCGCTGGTGGAAAAAGTCCCCACCGCCGATCTCGAAGACCTGTCGCCAGGCAAGCCGGACGAAGCCTCCCACGGTGTGACCTACGCCGAGATCGATGCTTTCCTGCACGGCGAGCCGGTGCGGGACGAGGCGTTCAGGATCATTTGCGACACTTACCGCAAGACCGAGCACAAGCGGGTGATGCCGTACGCGCCGTGACCGGCAGTCCCTGTGGGAGCGAGCCTGCTCGCGATAACGGTGGATCAGTTTGCATTGATGTTGAATGTGCCGCCGCCATCGCGAGCAGGCTCGCTCCCACAGGAGATGCGATTATTGGCCGGACACAAAAAAGCGCCCTGCACGGGGGCGCTTTTTTGATGCCGAAGCGGGTTACTTCAGGGTAACAGTGCCTTTCATCATCGAGATGTGGCCTGGGAACGAGCAGAAGAAGCCGTACTTTTCAGCGGCATCCAGTTTCGATACGTCGAAAGTCACCGAGTCTTTCTCCCCGGCACCAATGATTTTGGTGTGAGCGATGACGCGAGCGTCATTTTCTTTCAGGTAGTTCTTGTCGATACCGGCGGCCAGGCCATCGGTGGCGATCGGCTGCATGTCAGCCTCTTTGCTCAGCACCCAGTTATGGCCCATGACGTTTTTCGGCAAGCTGCCCGAGTGAGTCAGCTCAACGGTGAACGTCTTGCAGCTCTTGTCGATCTCGATGGCCTTGGTGTTGAAGGACATCTGGTCGGTCGAATCGATGGTGGTCTTGCACTCCGCTGCCATCAGTTGGCTGCTGGCCAGCGTCAACAGGGATACTGCAACAAGTTTGGCAAACATCGTGAATCTCCAAGGCATGGTTAACAAAATTCCTTCAAAGGGGAAGAGTGCCTGAATTCCAGACAAGTTCCTATGACCTGAATCAAACATTGTATACAACTTAAGGCTATCAGCCTGATGGACACAATCAACCAGCCAGAGGAATGACACCTCTCTATGATTGGCCCCATCACCTCTCTGGAGCGCCCATCATGAACCTCAACAGCCTGTTGTGCAGCTTGCTCGCCGCCTATGCCTGCGGCGCCAGTGGTACCTACGAAAAACCCCAACGCGAGGTTTAAGTCCTTTGCGCAGCATAGGCCAGGCTTTACTCTGGATCGGTTACTGATCATGGAGTAAAGCATGTCCATAGCATCCGTTTGTGTATTTTGCGGCGCCAGCACCGGCACCGATCCAACGTATCGTGAAGCGGCGCAGGCCCTGGGCCGGGCGTTGGCGGAACGAAAATTGACCCTGGTCTATGGTGGCGGAGCCGTCGGCCTGATGGGCATCGTCGCCGATGCGGCCCTGGCGGCCGGCGGCGAGGTCATCGGTATCATCCCGCAAAGCCTGAAGGACAAGGAAATCGGCCACGGCGGCCTGACCCGCCTGGAAGTGGTGGATGGCATGCATGCCCGCAAGGCGCGCATGGCCGAACTCAGCGATGCCTTCATCGCCCTGCCCGGCGGCCTCGGCACTCTGGAGGAGTTGTTCGAGGTCTGGACCTGGGGCCAGCTCGGCTACCACGGCAAGCCGCTGGGGCTGCTGGAAGTGAACGGTTTCTACAGCAAGCTCACCGGTTTTCTCGATCATATCGTCGGCGAAGGCTTCGTCCGCCCGCCCCATCGTGACATGCTGCAAGTGAGCCAATCACCGCACAACCTGCTCGATGCGCTGGACGAATGGCAACCGTCCGTGCAGCCAAAGTGGGCCGAACAAAAACCCAGCTAACGGCTCGGCCCCGATACAGGGCAGAATACGCGCCGCTCTACCTCACCTTCGACCCCAGAGGATCGCCCATGGCTAAACCCAATTATTCCTTCGCCAAACGTCAGAGAGACCTGGCCAAGGAGCAGAAGAAAGAGGAAAAGCTGCAGCGCAAGAAAGCCACAGCTGAAGAAGAAGCCGCACTGAGCCCGGATACCGAAGGCGAAGTAGCAGTAGAACATGACGTTGATGCACCGAAAGATCAGGCACCCGACGCCTGATACCCCATCTTGTGTCCAGGGCCGACAGCCCCGCTGTCGACCCTTACAATCCCAGCGCCTTGGTAATCGACAGGCGATAACCGACAGGCAGGTTCACCGGCAACCGGCCCGGCGCGAACAGCCCGATCTCTTTGTGCTCATGACTGACGGTCGGCACGAAACCGCCCAGCAACTGGCAGCGGTACGTGGAGATGAAGACGTGCTTGCCGGGAATGACCTCGAACAGGTACGAATCCAACGGCTCCCCTACACTCACCTCAACCGCCAGCTCCTCGGCAATTTCCCGCGCCAGACATTGCGGCGCCGTTTCGCCCAGTTCGATCCGCCCACCGGGCAGTTCCCATTCGTCCCGTTCGTTGAGCATCAGCACAACCAGGCCTTCGGGGGATTGCAGCACGCCTTTGATGGACACCGGGAACATGCACCCTCCTTAGTTCGATACATACTGTGGGAGCGAGCCTGCTCGCGATAGCGTCACGACAGTCAATTACATGCTGGATGTGATGGCCTCATCGCGAGCAGGCTCGCTCCCACAAGGGAACACTTCACGACTCCAGTGGCATCACCGTCACACGCACTTCAGGATCATGGGCACCGCCCCCCAGGATCACTCCCCGCAGCGGCGACACATCGGAAAAATCCCGGCCCCAGGCCAGAGTGATGTGTTCCAGGGCCGGCTGTACGTTGTTGGTCGGGTCGAAGTCCACCCAGCCCAACACCGGGCAATACACCGAGACCCAGGCATGGGACGCATCGGCGCCAATCAGCCGTGGCTGGCCGGGTGGCGGCTGGGTCAGCAGGTAGCCACTGACGTAACGCGCCGCCAAACCGCGAGAGCGCACACAAGCCAGCATCAGGTGAGCAAAGTCCTGGCATACGCCCCGCCGCCGCTCCAGCACCTCCACCAGCGGCGTTGCCACCTGGGTCGCCTCGGCATCGAAGGTGAACTCCTCGAAAATTTTCTCCATCAGCGCTCGAACCCCCACCATCAAGGGTCGCCCCGGCGGGAAGCAGCTTTCGGAAAACTCGACGAAACTGCGCTTGAGGTGCACATACGGTGACTCGAAACGGTAACGGCACGCCTCCAGCAGTGGCGCCGCGAGTGGCCGGCCACTGTAGGTCAGCGCGTTGCAGGTCGACTCCCAGGCCGGGGACAGGTTGAAATCCAGCTCGGGGCGAGCCAGCACCTCGACACTCAAGCGAGCATTGACCAACAGCTCGTCATGGGGCCGTTCAAAGGCCAGGCGCGTCAGCGGGTTGCCGAACACATCCTGCTCATCGCGACGGATCGTCGGCTCCGGGCTGATCAGCAACTGTTGTTCGGTGCACCGCTGCCAGTCACAGGCGCGCGGCCACAAGTGAGCGAGTTGCTGGGCCAGGGACACCGGGCTGTCGTAGTGATAATGAGTGTCGTGGAGGATCTGGTAACGAGCGTTCATCAGACGGACACCGTGCGTTGGCTGACATCATCGACATGGGCGAAATGACGCAACGCCAGGCGATCGGAGACCTGGCCACTGACGTCGGCCACTTCCTGCAACAGGTCGGCCAGACCATCGAGTGCGGCGCGCAGGCTGGCTTCACCAAACAGGGGGTTTTCCAGGCATCGCAGGTCAAAGCGTGACAGGCGTGCGACCAAGTCCGGCAATGCGGTTTCCCTGGGCGCGGCAAAATCATCGTTCAAGCGCTTGAGGGTACGGGCCACCAATTTCAACTGGAAGAGCACCGCGTGGGGGTTCTGCTCGTCCAGTAGCAACAGGTCCAGCACCGGGATCAACTGGGCCACCGCCAAATAGCGCGAGCAGTAGGTGATGCTGCTGTTGCCCAGTTCCAACAACCACTCCAGCCCGGCCTGGTCGAACACCGCCTCGCCCCGCAGGAACGCAGCCAGGCTACTGCTGAGAAACTGCAAGCGCTCCAGGCGCCGGCCCATCATCAAGAAGCGCCAGCCCTCATCGCGGGTCATATCGTCCAGGGCGAACCCGGACAATGCCGCCAGGGACATCACCAATCGGTTGAGGAAATCCAGCAGTTCACCAAAATCCGGCTCCCCGGTTTCCAACTCCATGGCCTCGCGCTGCAATTCCACCAGCGCTTGCCAGTTTTCCCGGGACAACTTGCCGCGCACCTGCGAGGCCGCCCACTGCAAGCGTTGCAGGTTGGCGCGCAGGCTGAACGACCAGTCATCCCCCAACAGTGCCGCCAGCAAACGCTCGGGCAACTCGCCCTCTTCGGGCAGCAGCATCAGGCTTTCGCCCAGGGACACCGCCGATTGCAGGGCCTGTGGGTCGTCGCCATCGACATAGCGCGCCAGCATGATCCGCAGCAGCCGCGCGCTGTCGTCGCAACGCTCGCAGTAGCGACCGAACCAGAACAGGTTTTCCACCACCCGCGAAGGCAAATACGGATCGCGTCGAACCAGGTCGTGGACCCCCACGGTTCGCTGGGCCTTCCATTGTTCACCGCCAGGCGCCTGCTCCCCCAACACCCAGGTGTCCTTGCTGGCGCCACCACGCTGCATCGACACCACTTCGGCGTCGGCCTCGGCGGCCACGCGGGTCAGCCCACCCGGTAGCACCCGGTAATCGTCCTTGCCGGACACGGCATACATGCGCATGCCAATCGCCCTGGGCTGGATCTGGCCATCTTCGGCCTGCCAGACCGGGGCCTGGGACAATTGCGCCAGTTCCTGGGCGACATAGGCATAGGGCCGTGCCTGCATGCGCGCCGCCAGTTGGACGCGCTGCTTCTCGCTCAGGTCGCGGCCGAACACCGGGCTGAAACTCTGGGAAGGAAACGCCGGCTTGATCAACAGCTGCGGCAATTTTTCCAGGGCCTGGGCCAGCACCGGCGGCTCACCGCACCACCAGGTGGCGATGGACGGCAGCAGCAGCTCTTCGCCGAACAGGTACTGGTTGATCTTTGGCAGGAACCCCAGGAGGCCCGGTGATTCCAGCACGCCGCTGCCTAGCGCATTGGCCACCAGTACCCGGCCCTGACGCACCGCTTCCAACAACCCTGGCACGCCGAGGGCTGAATCGGTGCGCAGCTCCAAGGGGTCGCAGAAATCGTCGTCGAGCCGGCGCATGATGGCGTGGACCCGACGCAGGCCGCTGAGGGTCTTGAGGTAGACCGTGGCGTCCCGAACGGTCAGGTCACCCCCTTCTACCAGCGGATAACCCAACTGGCGCGCCAGGTAGAGATGTTCGAAATAACTTTCGTTGAAGCGCCCCGGCGTCAACAGCACCACCAGCGGCGATTCGCCGTCGCTGGGAGCCTGTCGTGCCAGGGTTTCCTGCAAGGTACGGAAAAAGCCGGACAAGTGCCGCACCTTCAGATCACGATACAAATCGGGAAAGGCGCGGGAAACGATCATGCGATTTTCCAACGCGTATCCGGCACCTGAAGGCGCCTGGGTCCGATCCGCCGTGACCCACCAGCGTCCATCGGGCGTGCGCGCCAGATCCACCGCATACAGGTGCAGAAAGCTGCCGTCCGGCGGCGCGATGCCCTGGCAAGGCCAAAGGAAATTGTTGTGCCCATACACCAGTTCTGCCGGCAACAGCCCTTCGCTGATCAGCCGTTGTGGCCCGTACAGGTCGGCCAGCACCGCGTTGAGCAGCCGAGCACGCTGGGCGATTCCGGCCGACAGTTGCTTCCACTCTTGCGGGTCGATCACGTGGGGCAGCAGGTCCAGTTCCCACGGCCGGTCGGCGCCTTTGGGGTCCGCGTAGACGTTATAGGTCACGCCGTTTTCCTGGATCTGCCGGGTCAGCAGGGCCTGGCGCTGGACCAACTGGGCCGGCGTGCTGCGCTGCAACTGGTCGAACAGCCGCCGCCAGTGCGTACGCACGGCACCGCTGTCGTCCAACAGTTCATGATAGGTGCCCGTTGTCAGCGGGTAATGGTCAAGCAGGTCAGGCATGGAAAGCTCGGCAGACGGCAATGAAAGGTGAGACTAGCGCAAGCGCATGACGCCCGGATAGTTGAAATATCCGGGCGTCGCGTAAGACTCAGAACCGTCGCAGATCGAGCGTGAGGGGAAACTCGTCATCCATGGCCAGGCTGGGTATAGGAAGTTTCCCAGGCGTGTGTCCGAGACGGAAGAAACGCGCCATCCGCCGGCTCTCAGCCTCATTGGCATTGACCGGCAGGCTGTCGTAGTTGCGCCCGCCCGGATGAGCCACGTGATACTGGCAACCGCCTATGGAACGTTGCATCCAGGTGTCGAGCAAGTCGAAGACCAGCGGCGCATGCACCGGGATGGTCGGTTGCAAGCAGTTGGCCGGTTGCCAGGCGCGGAAACGCACCCCGGCGACGAACTCGCCAACCCGACCGGTGGGTTGCAACGGCACCGGCACGCCATTGCACGTCAGCAGGTAGCGTTGCGGCGCCAGGCCGCTGAGCTTGACCTGCAAGCGCTCCAGGGAGGAGTCCACATAACGCACAGTGCCGCCCACCGCGCCCTCTTCCCCCAGCACATGCCAAGGCTCGAGGGCCTGGCGCAATTGCAGTTCGATACCGTTGACCGCGTAATCGCCCACTTTGGGGAAGCGGAACTCCAGGTGTGCGGCGAACCACTCGGCCCGCAGCGGGTAACCGGCGGCGTTCAGCTCATGGATGACGTCGGCAAAATCCTGCTCGATAAAGTGCGGCAACAGGAAACGGTCATGCAGCTCCGTGCCCCAGCGCGCCAATTTCGCCGGTGCATAAGGCTCACGCCAGAACCGCGCCACCAGCGCCCTTAGCAATAATTGCTGGGCCAGGCTCATGCGCGCGTGAGGCGGCATTTCGAAAGCACGCAGTTCCAACAGGCCAAGACGGCCCGTGGCGCCGTCCGGTGAGTAGAGCTTGTCGATGCAGAATTCGGCGCGGTGGGTATTGCCTGTCACGTCGATCAACAGGTTGCGCAGCAAGCGATCGACCAACCATGGCGGGCATTCCTCGCCCGGCTGGGGCATTTGCGCGAAAGCGATTTCCAGCTCGTACAACGCGTCGTTGCGCGCCTCATCCACCCGAGGCGCCTGGGAGGTCGGGCCGATGAACAATCCGGAAAACAGGTAGGACAACGACGGGTGGTTATGCCAATAGCTGATCAGGCTGCGCAACAGGTCGGGACGCCGTAGGAACGGTGAGTCAGCCGGTGTCGCGCCACCCAGTACGAAATGGTTACCGCCACCAGTGCCGGTGTGTCGGCCATCGATCATGAATTTCTCGGTGGTCAGCCGAGTCTGTCGCGCCTGCTCGTAGAGGAACTCGGTGCGCTCGACCAACTCATCCCAGGTTGCCGAGGGTTGCACGTTGACCTCGATCACACCGGGGTCGGGGGTGATGCGAAAATTGCTCAGGCGCGGGTCGCTCGGCGGCTCGTAGCCTTCCAACAGCACCGGACAGTGCAACTCCTCAGCCGTCGCCTCGATGGCGCTGACCAGCTCCAGATAATCCTCGACCCGCTCCAGCGGCGGCATGAACAGATAGAGCCGGCCTTCACGGGCCTCGGCACAGAAGGCAGTGCGGGTCAGCCAGTCGGCGGATTGGTCGATCTGTGGGACACGCTCCTGTTCGGTCGCCGACTCGCCGTGACGCGCCAGCGCCTCGGTGCCGGGCAGTTCAGGCAAGTCCTGGTTCGGGTCGGTGGGATGAATGTACGGGTACTCGGCCGCCGTCACCCAAGGCTGGGACGCCAGCGGCAAGCGATAGCCCAGGGGCGAATCCCCCGGCACCAGGCGGCAGTGGTTGTCGCGCAGGTACCAACGACCGCTTTGCCATTGATCGCCCTTGGCGGTGCGGGCCAGCGGCAGGACCTGGCCGATGACCTTGTCCAGGCCCTGGCTGAAGACCTTGCGCAGCCGGGCACGTTCCAAGACGTCCTCCAGACGTGGATCCTCGGCCGTGACATTTGAAGGCAATGCACCTTCGCGCCAGAGGTAATAGAAGTTGTCTTCGTAGGCAGGAAACACGAATCGCGCAGGAATCTTCAAACGCTCGGCGACGCTCGCCAGGAAGCGCCCAGCCAGTTCGCCATCGGCACCGTAATCCTCCTGCTCGTCGGCGATCAACGCGCTGTTGTGCCAGATCGGCACACCATCGCGTCGCCAATAGCAGTTGAGCGACCAGCGCGGCAATTGCTCGCCCGGGTACCACTTGCCCTGGCCAAAGTGCACCAGACCTTGGGGCGCATAGTGCTTGCGCATGCGCTGGAACAGCTCGGCGGAGAGCCGGCGCTTGTCCGGCCCGAGGGCGGCGGTGTTCCACTCGGCGCCGTCCGGGTCATCGATGGAGACAAAGGTCGGTTCGCCGCCCATGGTCAGGCGCACATCGCCCTCCAGCAGGTCGGCGTCGATCTGGCGCCCCAGCGCCTGGATCGCCAGCCATTGCGCTTCGGTGTACGGCTTGGTCACCCGCGGTGCTTCCCAGACCCGTTCGACGGACATTTCGTGGCTGAACTCACACTCGCAAGGCTCCACCAGGCCGCTGATCGGTGCCGCCGAGGACGGATCGGGACTACAGGCCAACGGGATGTGGCCTTCACCAGCGAACAGCCCGGACGTCGCATCCAGGCCGATCCAGCCGGCACCGGGCAGGTAGACCTCGCACCAGGCATGCAGGTCGGTAAAGTCCACCTCGGTGCCGGATGGGCCATCGAGGCTTTTCACATCGGCGGTCAACTGGATCAGGTAACCGGACACGAACCGCGCCGCCAGGCCGAGGTTGCGTAACAACTGCACCAGCAACCAGGCCGAGTCGCGGCAGGAGCCGGACGCGTGCTCCAGGGTGTGCTCCGGCGTCTGCACGCCGGGCTCCATGCGGATCAGGTAGTTGATGTCTTCGCTCAGGCGCTGGTTGAGCGCCACCAGGAAATCCACCGCCGGCAATGGCGTGCGGTCGATGCCATCCAGATACGCCTGGAACCTCGGCGTCAGCGGCAGGGTTTCCAGGTAAGGCGCCAGTTCCTTGCGCTCATCGGCCGCGTAGGCGAACGGAATCTTTTCGGCGTAGGGTTCGAGGAAGAAGTCGAACGGATTGAATACCGCCATTTCCGCCAGCAGGTCGACCTCGATCCGCAGCTCCCGGGTTTTCTCGGGAAACACCAGCCGCGCCAGGTAGTTGCCCTGGGGATCCTGCTGCCAGTTGATGAAATGCTGGTCGGGCGAAACCTTCAGCGCATAGGAAAGAATGCGCGTGCGGCTGTGGGCCGCCGGGCGCAGGCGAACGATCTGCGGGCCGAGCTCGACGGCGCGGTCGTAACGGTAATGCGTGACGTGATGCAATGCGACATGGATCGACACGACGTGCCTCCTGCGAGCCTGGGCGATATCGAAAGCGGCGCAAGACTTATGCCATGCAGGCAGGCCGGACACTTTCTTGATCTACTCAAGGCAGTAGAGCACTAAAAACGCGCGATGCCCGTATTCATCTGCAAAGCAACGCACATAAATGCGGCGCGGGCAGCGCGAATCGACTCAGCGACGCGACCGTGGTGCCTTGGCGGCCTGGGTGATGAGTGAGCGCTGGCGACGGATCTCCACCAGTTTTTTGCGCATTTCCCGGTGGCGCTTGCTGTTGAGCAGCAACAGCCCCAGCAGTGGCAACAGCACCGCGAACAGGTACACCCCCTGATGCGGTCGATAAGCGAGCATAGGCACCACTGCCGCCAGACAGGCCAGGAAATACCCCGCTACCCACCAGACCGCCCAGGCGCGTCCGCGAACGATCAAGAGGTTGCCCAGGACCAGGACGAGCACCAGGGCCAAAGTGCCGAGCCCGATATAGTCGGTCCTGGCTGACGGCTCCAGGGCACGCCAATAAGTGGTCCCGGCCAACACAAGCAGGGTCGACCCGGAAAAGCAGCCCAGCAGGATCGTCCCCATGAAAACCGGAAAATAACGGGCGAGGAATTGCTTGAGCGATCCGCCACCGATCATTCCGTGAATTCCTCATACAGGCCGACGGCAACAGTCTTCACGGCGCCATCGCCGGTATAACTGCCAATGATCCCCAGCGCGCCGCCGAGGGAATCCTTTATCTGCGTCAGCGTCGCGTGCCTGATTTCAGCTGAAGAATAACGCTTGGGCATAGCCCCGGCCCGTTGCTGCAACTTGAGTAGCTTGGCAGTCAGGCTCGGGTCCTTGAGCGTCAACAGTTCCTTGGTCAGCTTGCTTCGCTCTTGCCGATTCAAGCCCTTGAGCAACTGATACCAACTTTTTCCAGTGCCAGCCGCCTTGTTGGCCTTGAGCAGTCGGACAGTCGTCAGGGCCGAGCCACCGACACCCACCAGGGACACTCCGTCAAGGATCGGCGACACGATGTTGTACCAGTCAGCATCATTCATCTCATCGTTGCCAGTCGGATTGGTCAGCTCATTGGCCACCCGCATCCCGCCAATGACACATTGCGCGGTACTGGCCGTCGCGGCAGCAGCGCCCAGGGCAACGACAAAGGCGCTGGCCCCCGCCGTAAAGGGCACCGCGACGCTGCCACTGAACACCACCACCCAACCAATCACCGCGGCGACACAGGACAACCCGGCATTGGTTGCTTCAAGCCCGAGCTTGGATTCACGCGGGCTGCTTTTCACCTGGTCGATGAACTGCTGCGGCGCGATGTATTTTTTCGCCTCGCGCAGAATGATGCGCTTGGGCGCGATGCTGCAAATCGGCTTGAATTCGCGCAGGGTCACAACGTTGTATTCGGAATCGACATAGACCACACCCGCCCCGGCGATGCCAGGATCAGCGTCGATGGCAGCGAACAGGCGTGGCAGGTTGATCTGGCTTTCGATGCGTTTGCGGGCCATGAACTGGGAGAAGCTCAGGTCCATGCCGATGCCCGTTGAAGCGCTGCTCATATGAATCGTCCTTGAGAATCGGAAAGTGAGTCTTTATCCACACACAATACTGTGGCGAGGGGGCTTGCTCCCGCTCGGCGGCGAAGCCGTCGTAAACCGGCCGGCACGGTCTGTCTGAGAACATTGCATGGGATTATTTGGGGCCGCTTCGCAGCCCAGCGGGAGCAAGCTCCCTCGCCACAAAAGGCTATGCATCCGCCATCACGTCGTAAGGCGGTCGCCACGATAACAAACGGCCAGCACCGTCGCTAGAAAGCAAAACGCCAGCACTTAAGGCTGGCGTTTTACGTTGTCGCTCAAGGATCAGCGCGGCACGACAGGCTTGCGCGCCGGTTTCGGGCCCTTGCCCTTGGCGGCGTCCTTGCGTTCCTTGGCGGCCTGCTGGTTGCGGGCGAATGCCGCGGCCTTGGCTTGCTCACGCTTGTCCCATGGGTTGCCACCGTCACTGGCACGCGGTGGCAGCCCAGTGTGCTGGGTCAGGATCTTGGTGGTTTCCTTGCCCACCTTGTGGCTGCCAGCCGGCGTCGAGTTCTTGCGCCGGGCGCTCTGGTAGCTGTCGGTGGCCGGCTGGTGCAACGGAATCAGCTGGTTCTTGCCCGGCCCGATCAGGTCGGCGCGGCCCATGCGGGTCAGCGCTTCACGCAGCATCGGCCAACCCTTGGGGTCGTGATAACGCAGGAAGGCCTTGTGCAGGCGGCGCTGCTCCTCGCTCTTGACGATGGTCACCGCATCGCTCTTGTAGGTGACCTTGCGCAGCGGGTTCTTGCCCGAGTGGTACATGGCGGTCGCGGTAGCCATCGGTGACGGGTAGAACGCCTGCACCTGGTCGGCGCGGAAACCATTGCCCTTGAGCCACAGCGCCAGGTTCATCATGTCTTCGTCGGTGGTGCCCGGGTGGGCGGCGATGAAGTACGGAATCAGGTACTGCTCCTTCCCGGCTTCCTTGGTGTACTTCTCGAACATCCGCTTGAATTTGTCATAGCTGCCAATGCCCGGCTTCATCATCTGGTTGAGCGGGCCTTCCTCGGTGTGCTCCGGGGCGATCTTCAGGTAACCACCGACGTGGTGGGTCACCAATTCCTTGACGTATTCCGGCGACTCGACCGCCAGGTCGTAACGCAGGCCGGAGGCGATCAGGATCTTCTTCACCCCAGGCAAGGCACGGGCGCTGCGGTACAGCTGGATCAGCGAAGAATGGTCGGTATTGAGGTTCGGGCAGATGCCGGGGAATACGCACGACGGCTTGCGGCACGCGGACTCGATTTCCGGGCTCTTGCAGGCGATGCGGTACATGTTCGCGGTCGGGCCGCCGAGGTCGGAAATGACGCCGGTGAAGCCTGGGACCTTGTCGCGGATCTCTTCGATCTCGCGAATGATCGATTCTTCGGAACGGTTCTGGATGATCCGGCCCTCGTGCTCGGTGATCGAGCAGAAGGTGCAGCCGCCGAAGCAGCCACGCATGATGTTCACCGAGAAACGGATCATCTCGTAGGCCGGGATCTTTTCCTTGCCATAAGCCGGGTGCGGAACACGTGCGTAAGGCATACCAAACACGTAGTCCATTTCCTCGGTGGTCATCGGAATGGGCGGCGGGTTGAACCAGACATCGACCTCGCCGTGTTTCTGCACCAGGGCACGGGCGTTACCCGGGTTGGTTTCCAGGTGAAGTACCCGGTTGGCGTGGGCGTACAGCACCGCGTCGCCACGGACCTTTTCCACCGATGGCAGACGAATCACGGTTTTGTCGCGGGTCATCTTCGGGCTCGCCAGGATCTGCACAACCTTGGCTTCGCTCGGATCTTCAACCGGCCCCTTCTCCTGCTCGATGGCGCAAGCAGCAGTGTCCTGGGTATTCACATACGGGTTGATGATCTTGTCGATCTTGCCCGGGCGGTCGATGCGCGTGGAATCGACTTCGTACCAGCCTTGCGGCGTGTCGCGGCGGATGAACGCCGTGCCGCGCACATCGGTGATGTCTTCGATCTTGTGGCCGTAGGACAGGCGCTGGGCGACTTCGACAATCGCCCGCTCGGCGTTGCCGTAGAGCAGGATATCGGCGCAGGCGTCGATCAGGATCGAATTGCGGACCCGGTCCTGCCAGTAATCGTAATGGGCGATACGCCGCAGCGAGGCTTCGATACCGCCAAGCACGATCGGCACATGCTTGTAGGCTTCCTTGCAGCGCTGGCTGTAGACCAGGCTCGCACGGTCCGGACGTTTGCCCGCCAGGCCACCGGGGGTGTAGGCGTCGTCGGAACGGATTTTCTTGTCGGCGGTGTAGCGGTTGATCATCGAGTCCATATTGCCGGCCGCGACACCGAAAAACAGGTTGGGCTCGCCGAGCTTCATGAAGTCGTCTTTGGACTGCCAGTTCGGCTGGGCAATGATCCCGACGCGAAAGCCCTGGGCTTCCAGCAAACGGCCAATGATCGCCATGCCGAACGACGGGTGATCGACGTAGGCATCACCGGTCACGATGATGATGTCGCATGAATCCCAGCCGAGCTGATCCATCTCCTCCCTGCTCATGGGCAGGAACGGCGCCGGGCCGAAACATTCGGCCCAGTACTTGGGATAGTCAAATAACGGCTTGGCTGCTTGCATGTCGATGACCGGTATAAAGGATGAAAAATCGCGGGCGCGGAATATAGCACAAAATTTGACCAATTCCGACGGCTATGGTCGGAAATGGTGACGCCCTCATCGCGAGCAGGCTCGCTCCCACAAAATATCTGCAACACACAGATCCCATGTGGGAGCGAGCCTGCTCGCGATGAGGCCAGATCAGGCGATGAAGAATTTACTCATCGTCATCAAAATTGTAGCTACCCGGCGCCAGGTTCTCGAATCGGGTGTATTTACCGATGAACGCCAGGCGAATGAAGCCGATCGGACCGTTCCGCTGTTTGCCGATGATGATTTCGGCGATGCCCTTGTGTTCCGTCTCAGGGTGATACACCTCGTCACGGTAGACGAACATGATCACGTCGGCGTCCTGCTCAATCGCTCCGGATTCCCGCAAGTCGGAGTTCACCGGGCGTTTGTTCGGGCGCTGTTCCAGGGAACGGTTCAACTGGGAAAGTGCAACCACCGGGCAGTTGAATTCCTTGGCCAGGGCCTTGAGGGACCGGGAGATTTCGGAAATCTCGTTGGTCCGGTTGTCGCCGCTGGAACCCGGGATCTGCATCAATTGCAGGTAGTCGATCATGATCAGCGCGATGTCACCATGCTCACGCACCAGGCGACGGGTCCGGGCACGCATTTCCGACGGGCTGATACCCGCGGTATCGTCGATGAACAGCTTGCGGTCGTTGAGCAGGTTGACCGCCGATGTCAGGCGCGGCCAGTCATCGTCTTCCAATTGGCCGGAACGGACCTTGGTCTGGTCGATACGCCCCAGGGACGAGAGCATACGCATGATCAGCGATTCGCCTGGCATCTCGAGGGAGTACACCAGCACGGCTTTGTCGCTGCGCAGCACGGCGTTTTCCACCAGGTTCATCGCAAAGGTGGTCTTACCCATGGACGGACGGCCGGCGACGATGATCAGGTCGGACGGCTGCAGACCGCTGGTCTTCTCGTCGAGATCGGTGTAGCCAGTGGACAGGCCGGTGATGGCGTTGTCGGTGTTGAACAAGGTGTCGATACGGTCGATGGCCTTGGTCAGCAGGTCGTTGACACTCACCGGGCCGCCGGTTTTCGGCCGGGCCTCGGCGATCTGGAAGATCTGCCGTTCGGCTTCGTCGAGGATCTCGGCGGCGGTGCGGCCTTCCGGGTTGAAGGCGCTGTCGGCGATTTCAGTGCTGATACCGATCAACTGACGCAACGTCGCCCGTTCGCGGACGATCTGCGCATAGGCCTTGATGTTGGCGACAGACGGCGTGTTTTTTGCCAACTCGCCCAGGTAACCGAGGCCACCGACCTGGGACGTCTGCCCTTCCTTGTCCAATTGCTCGGCCAGGGTGACGACGTCGATCGGCATGTTCTGATCGGCAAGCCTGGCGATCGCACGGAAAATCAGGCGATGGTCATGTCGATAGAAATCGCCGTCGGAGACTTGATCGAGCACGCGTTCCCAGGCGTTGTTGTCCAGCATCAGGCCACCGAGCACGGCCTGTTCGGCCTCGATGGAATGCGGAGGCACCTTCAGGGCAGCGGTTTGCAGATCATATTGCTCGGGAGCGGTGATTTCGTTCATGGCCACGTCTGGTTATGAAATTCAGCAATTGCAGAAAGACAAAGGGCACGACCTGTAAACAGGATCGTGCCCGATGTTACCGGCAAGCACCCGAGGGTGCCAGCCGACAGGTGTTGCTTAGGCTGCTACCACGACAACGCGTACGGTGGCTTCAACTTCGGCGTGCAGGTGCACGGCTACGTCGAATTCGCCTACGTTGCGGATGGTGCCGTTCGGCAGACGAACTTCGCTTTTCGCAACTTCAACGCCAGAGGCGGTCAGTGCGTCAGCGATGTCGTGAGTACCGATCGAACCGAACAGCTTGCCTTCGTCGCCAGCGGTGGCAGTGATGGTCACTTCCAGCTCGGCCAGTTGGGCAGCACGGCTTTCAGCCGAGGTTTTACGGTCTGCGGCAGCTTTTTCCAGCTCAGCGCGACGCTCTTCGAACGCAGCCAGGTTGGCAGCGGTCGCAGCGGTGGCTTTGCCGTAAGGCAGCAGGTAGTTACGACCGTAGCCGGCCTTAACGTTTACTTTGTCACCCAGGTTGCCCAGGTTGGTGACTTTTTCCAGAAGGATCAGTTGCATGTGAAAATCCTCTAACTTTTAACCTTCACCGTTCGCGTTGTCGGCGTCTTTCGGCGCCATACGACCGCGAAAATCAATCAGGCTGTCGACGATGGCCAAGACCACGAGCAACGGACCGAGCAAGTGCATGAAAGGCAACAACGTCACGTATATCCCTACCAGCCAGAACGTGGCCAGTCGCTTCTGCGCCACCAGCCCGTGAATCAGGGCCAGGCCGGCGAAGACCAGCGGTACACTGCACAACGGCAACAGGATCAGTGCATGCAGCCCGAAAAACGGGGCAACACACATGACGGCCAGCAGTGACAGCGCCACGCTCTTGGGGAATCGGATGGCGCGAAACTCGCGACCGAAACCACCGGGGTTATACAACGACGCCTGCCAATAGCGCCCAAGAATCAGGCACAGCACGCTAAAGATCTGCAGCGAAGACGCTATCGAGATGATCATCAGCGGAGCGCTCAGCGCGGCGAGAAATGCCTTCTGGTCTGCCGAGAATGTCTCGTAGACCTCACCCATCGCCAGCGGCAGGACGTGTTCGAACGTCTGCGCCAGTGACTCGATGAAGGAACCGAATACGGTCCCCAGGCTCACCGCACACAACAACCCCACGGCCACGCTGCACAGCAGCACGCGGTTCCAGGTATGTCCGGCGCGCAGAACCAACGCCAGGCCACAAGCCCCGAGCAACACCAGGAGTGTTGTCGGGTCCTTCAGGAAATACCAGCTCACCAACGCTGACAGCAACCCGATACCCAGGACGCTCAAGGCGTCCGAACCGCGCCGCAGGAGCACAAGGCACCCAGCGGCGGCACTCAACCAGAACAACAGCGGCAATGCCGCGGATCCGGCCACAACCAACGTGGCCTGCACACGTCCCCGCATGATGAAGTCAGCTAAGGCGCGCATGCATTCAATCCCTTACTACTCGTCGACTGCCCGGTCTCAGCGGCCGTGGCTGTCGGTGTAGGCCAGCAGGGCCAGGAAGCGGGCGCGCTTGATAGCGGTGGCCAGCTGACGCTGATAACGAGCTTTAGTACCGGTGATACGGCTTGGAACGATTTTGCCGGTCTCGGATACGTAGGCTTTCAGAGTGTTGAGATCTTTGTAATCGATCTCTTTCACGTCTTCAGCGGTGAAGCGGCAGAATTTACGACGACGGAAGAAACGTGCCATGTGATTGGCTCCTTAAAAGGTCCGTGGATTACTCGTCAGCGTTATCGCTGTTGTCGCTGTCGCTATCGCTGTCATCGCCATCGGCGCTGTCAGAGTGCTCAGGACGGTCGCGACGCTCACGGCGCTCACTGCGGTTTTCTTCAGCCTTGAGCATCTCGGATTGGCCGGTGACGGCTTCTTCGCGACGGATGACCAGGTTACGGATCACTGCATCGTTGTAGCGGAAGTTGTCTTCCAGCTCGGCCAGGGCCTTGCCAGTGCACTCAACGTTCAGCATCACGTAGTGAGCCTTGTGAACATTGTTGATTGCGTAGGCCAGTTGACGACGGCCCCAATCTTCCAGACGGTGGATTTTGCCGCCGTCTTCTTCGATCAGCTTGGTGTAACGCTCAACCATGCCGCCGACTTGCTCGCTTTGATCCGGGTGGACCAAAAAGATGATTTCGTAATGACGCATGAATGCTCCTTACGGGTTGTAGCCTGCCGCTCAAAAACGGTCAGACAAGGAGTGAATGACACTTATGGACTTGTGGACGCTAGACACATAAGTGCCTGCCATCACAGCAAGGGGCGCAATTGTAGAGAAGGGCCGAGGGAGGCGCAAGGTAATTGGTGATTATTTGAACAGCCACCAATCCATGCCCTTACACAAAACTACTGTGGGAGCGAGCGTGCTCGCGATGAGGGCGCCACATTCAACATTTGCGCTGAATGACACGCCGCTATCGTGAGCAGGCTCGCTCCCACAGGGCTTACAGCAAGATCAGGGCTTTTTGGCGACAGCCTTGACGCTACGCTGGCGCAGCGCTTCGAACAGGCACACCCCAGTCGCCACCGAGACGTTGAGGCTGCTGACGCTGCCAGCCATCGGCAACTTGACCAGGTAATCGCAATGCTCGCGGGTCAGGCGGCGCATGCCCTTGCCTTCGGCCCCCATGATCAGGATCGTCGGGCCGGTCAGGTCCTGGTCATAGATGCTGACCTCGGCCTCGCCCGCCGTGCCGACCACCCACAGGCCGCGCTGCTGGAGTTTTTCCAGGGTGCGCGCCAGGTTGGTCACCGCCACCAACGGAATCACTTCCGCGGCGCCGCAGGCGACTTTACGCACCACTGGCGTCAAGGTGGCCGACTTGTCCTTGGGCACGATCACCGCCAACGCACCGGCGGCATCCGCCGAACGCAGGCAGGCGCCCAGGTTGTGCGGATCGGTCACGCCATCGAGCACCAGCAGCAAGGGCGCGCCCTCGGTGCGATCGAGCAGTTCGTCGAGCATCGCTTCGCCCCAGACCTGGCTCGGACTGACCTCGGCCACGACCCCCTGGTGCACGCCTTCGACCCAGGCATCCATTTCGCGCCGTTCGGCCTGGCCGACCGCGACGCGGCTTTCGTTGGCGAGTTCGACCAGGGTCTGGACCCGCGGATCGCTACGGCCTTCGGCCAACCAGATCTGCTTGACCCGCTTGGGGTGATGACGCAACAACGCTTCCACGGCATGCACGCCGTAGATTTTTTCCAACTGACTCATGACTTGGCCTTGGGTTTACGCGCCCCGCCGCTCTTGGCTGGGGCCGAGCCCGCTTTCAGCGGACCCTTCCGGTGTTTGCTTGGCTTGCTCGACGACTTTTCCGCCCCGTGGGACTTTCCCCCAGACGCCGCTTTACCACCGCTTTTGGCTTCGTTGAGCAACTGCTGCTTCAACTCGCGGCTCTTGCGAAGCTCGGCGTTCTTCGCCGCTGCGTCGCTGGGGCGGTAGGCTTCGGGAGCCTTGTCCTTGACGGACGAACGACGACCGGCCTTGGCTGGCTCAGGCTCTGCGGTTTTGGCAGGAGCACCTTTACCTTTACCCTTGGTCGCAGGCGCTGCGGTCTCGCCGCCACGCTTTTTACGGCCAGTCGGCGCTTCGGCGGGCTTGTCAGACATTCCGAAGTCGATCTTGCGCTCATCGAGGTCGACGCGCATGACCTGCACTTCCACGGTGTCGCCCAGACGGAAGCTGCGACCGGTGCGCTCGCCCGCCAGGCGGTGGTGCACAGGATCAAAGTGATAGTAATCACCCGGCAAGGCGGTGACGTGCACCAGGCCCTCGACGTAGATGTCGGTCAGTTCGACAAACAAACCAAAGCCGGTCACCGCAGTGATCACGCCTGGGAACGACTCGCCCACGCGGTCTTTCATGAACTCGCACTTGAGCCAGTTCACTACGTCACGCGTGGCTTCGTCGGCGCGGCGTTCGCTCATGGAGCATTGCTCGCCCAACTGTTCCAGGGCCGCTTCGTCGTACGGGTAGATCCGCGCCTTTGGAATGGTCATGGCACCGGCGCGCTTGACGTGCGGGGTGTTCAGCTTGGAATGGATCACGCTGCGGATCGCGCGATGCGTGAGCAGGTCCGGATAACGGCGGATCGGCGAGGTGAAGTGGGTGTACGCCTCGTAATTCAGACCAAAGTGGCCCTGGTTGTCGGCGCTGTACACCGCCTGGCTCAGAGAGCGCAGCATCACCGTCTGGATCACATGGTAATCCGGGCGGTCCTTGATGCTGGCCAGCAGTGCCTGGTAGTCCTTCGGCGTCGGACCGTCCTTGCCTTTGTGCAGGGACAGGCCGAGCTCGCCGAGGAAGGCGCGCAGTTTTTCCAGGCGCTCCGGCGGCGGGCCGTCGTGCACGCGATACAACGCAGGAATCTCGTGCTTCTTGAGGAACTCCGCAGTGGCCACGTTGGCCGCCAGCATGCACTCTTCGATCAGCTTGTGCGCATCGTTACGGGTCGTCGGGGTGATTGCGGCGATCTTGCGCTCGGAACCGAAGACAATCCGGGTTTCCTGGGTCTCGAAATCGATCGCGCCGCGCACGTGACGGGCACCCAGCAACACCTTGTACAGCGCGTACAGCTGCTTGAGGTGCGGCACCACGCCAGCGTATTCGGTGCGCAACGCCTTGGCTTCACTGGTCTTCGGCGTTTCCAGGATGGTGCTGACCTTGTTGTAGGTCAGACGCGCCTGGGAGTGGATCACCGCTTCGTAGAACTGGTAGTCGGTCATTTCGCCGGTTTTGGAGATGGTCATCTCGCAAACCATGGCCAAACGGTCGACTTTCGGGTTCAGCGAACACAGGCCGTTGGACAACTGCTCAGGCAGCATCGGGATCACGCGCTCAGGGAAATACACGGAGTTGCCGCGCACCTGGGCTTCGTTATCCAGGGCCGAACCGATCTTCACGTAGCTGGACACGTCGGCAATCGCGACGAACAGCTTCCAGCCGCCGGAGAACAGGCGCAGCTTACCGGGTTTGGCTTCGCAGTAGACCGCATCGTCGAAGTCGCGGGCGTCTTCGCCGTCGATGGTGACGAACGGCAGATGGCGCAGGTCGATGCGTTTTTCTTTATCTTTCTCTTCGACTTCCGGCTTGAGCTTGGCGGCTTCCTTGAGCACAGCCTCGGGCCAGACGTGAGGAATGTCGTAGGTGCGCAGCGCAACGTCGATTTCCATGCCCGGCGCCATGTAGTTGCCGACCACTTCAACGATATCGCCCTGTGGCTGGAAGCGCGCAGTTGGCCAGTGGGTGATTTTCACCTCGACGAACTGACCCACCTTGGCGGCGCCATTACGACCCGGAGTAATCAGCACTTCCTGCTGAACCTTCGGGTTATCCGGCACAACAAAACCGATGCCGCCTTCTTCGAAGTAACGGCCGACAATGCTTTCATGGGCACGGGACACCACTTCGACGATCACGCCTTCACGGCGACCACGACGGTCCAGGCCGGAAACACGGGCCAGGGCCCGGTCGCCATCGAACACCAGACGCATTTGCGCCGGGCTCATGAACAGGTCGTCGCTACCGTCGTCCGGAATCAGGAAACCAAAGCCGTCACGGTGGCCGGCGATGCGGCCCAGGATCAAGTCGAGCTTGTCCACCGGCGCATAGGTGCCGCGCCGGGTGTAGATCAGTTGAGCGTCGCGCTCCATGGCGCGCAGACGGCGGCGCAGGGCTTCGAGCTGGTCCTCGGTGGTGAGACCGAACTCTTCGACCAACTGCTCGCGGCTAGCAGGCGAACCCCGATCGGCGAGATGCGCCAGGATCAGTTCGCGACTAGGAATAGGGTTTTCATATTTTTCCGCTTCACGAGCGGCCTCGGGATCGAGGGACTGCCAATCGGCCATTAGAGAGTTTTCACCTTGTCTATATGCGGGTTAGTTTGGCATAGGCTTAATGAAACGGGAAATTTCAAACATGCGATGGCTTTTCCAGATCGATTTGGCCTGCCTTTGAAGCCCCGGAAAAGCACCGCTCGTGAAATTTAGCGGTTTTTTTCTCAGGAGGGGTTTACAGTTAAAAACACGCTCCGTATAGTGCGCGCCATCGACGACGTACACACGTTGCCGATACTGCCCAGATGGTGAAATTGGTAGACACGCCAGCTTCAGGTGCTGGTGACCGCAAGGTCGTGGAAGTTCGAGTCTTCTTCTGGGCACCAATTTCGAGCAACAGGTCAATGACCTGCAAGCCCAACAAAAACCCGCGAAAGCGGGTTTTTGCATTTCTATCTCCCTGAAATTGCGTTTGGCAATTACTAAAACAAAAACAGGGGTTTACAGATCAAAACGCGCTCCGTATAGTGCGCCACATCAACAGCGGCAACGCTGAAGATGCTGCCCAGATGGTGAAATTGGTAGACACGCCAGCTTCAGGTGCTGGTGACCGCAAGGTCGTGGAAGTTCGAGTCTTCTTCTGGGCACCAATTCAAGCTTCAAGGTCACGACCTTGAACCTCACAGAAACCCGCGAAAGCGGGTTTTTGCGTTTCTGCCATCTGAACCTTTGCTCCCGCTGGAGGGCAAAGCCCTCCCCGACCGAACCAGGCCTGATGGAGGCACGACCGGAAGAACCGGGTCGGCTGCCAGGCCGCCTTCGCGAGCAAGCTTTGCTCCCACAAAATCTGACTGGTGTACCACCGGGAAGAACTAGGCCGGCTGTCAGGCCGCCTCGCGAGCAAGCTTTGCTCCCACAGATCTGATGGGTGTACGACCGGGAGGACTCAGGTCGGCTGTTAGGCCGCCTTCGCGAGCAAACTCGCACACAGGTTTTGGTCGCGTATAAGCCTGTGAAAACCCGATCAAGCCCTGAACTGCCCCAAACTCGCCTTCAACTGCGCCGCCAAACTATCCAGCACCTTGCCACTGGCCGTGGTCTCAACCACAGCCTGGGCCGCTTTCTCAGCCTGGGCATGAATCGTCTCCACCCGCCCACGCACCGCCTGCGCCCCCTGGGCCTGATGAGCCGCCGCCTGAGTCGCCAGACCAATAGCCGCATGCACCTGCTCTACAGAGGCCTGCACCGACTGCTGCAACCGCGCGCTGTCTCGCAGCACCAACAAACCTTCACTTGCCTGGCGCCCAGCTTGGCCGATGGCGGCCACAGCCTCGCGAGCCCCCTGCTGCAAGGCCACGATATGCGCCTGTATATCGCCCGTCGAGCTTTGGGTCTTGCTCGCCAACGCCCGCACCTCATCCGCTACTACGGCAAACCCGCGCCCGGTTTCCCCAGCCCGCGCCGCCTCGATGGCCGCGTTCAAGGCCAGCAAGTTAGTCTGCTCGGCGATGCCGTGGATCACCGTCAACACCACTTCGATCTGCTCGCTCTGCTGCGCCAGCCGCTCGATCACTTTCGCCCCTGTGTCCACCTGCCCAGCCAGCGCCTCGATCAAGCCACTGACCTTGGCCGAAGTGCGGGTGTTTTCATCGGTGGCCTGGCGAATTTCTACCACCTGCTGCAAAGCCGCCTGCATCGCCTGGCTTTCCGACTGAGCTTCATCAGCCATTTGCGATAGCGCACGCAGGCTCTCGGCCACTTCATCACGCTGCATCCCGGCCGCCGCATCGGCACCGGAGTTACGCAAGGTCATCGCACCGATTTCCACACCGGTACGCTGGGCCACATCACCCGCCTCGCGCACGATGGGCTGCAACTTATCCACAAAGCGATTGACCGCCGAGGCCATGTCGCCAATTTCGTCCTTGCTGTTGATTTGCACACGCTTGGTCAGGTCACCCTCACCCGCCGCCAGGTCGTTCATGGCCGCGATCAGCAACTTCAAGCGATTGACCACCCTACGCCCCAACACCACAGCCAGCAGCGCCAGTACGCCAAAGCCCACCAGCGCCAGGCCCAGGCCGATGCGCCAGCGCAGGGTAGCCGCGGCTTCCTGCACGGTGGTGGCGGTGTTGGTCTGCATCTGCGTGGCGGTGGCCTGGGCCGATTCCAGGCGACCGCGCATGGCGGTGGCGCTGTCGGCTGCCGCCCCCTTGAGGCTGTCGCCGACCAACTGGTCGCTGCTGGCGATCAAGGCCGAGAAGCGCTGGTCCAGCGCCTTCAGATCGGTTTCAACGGCAGCCGTGGAAACCCCCATCAGTACTTTGCCGATCTCCACGCCGTTGGGATTGATCGAGGCTTCAAGGTAATACACGGAAGGGTCGTTCTTCGCCGCATCCAGCACCTTGTCCAAGGCCCGCTCGCCCTTGCCTTTCTCCAGCAGCGCCTTGTTGATCGGGTTTTCCCGGTTCAGGTAGCGGGTGAGGTGCTCACCATTCGCGTCGTCATAAATGACAAACAGCACATTGGGATTACGCTGGGCCCGACGGGCGAATTCGGAGAGCGTGGGCACGTCGCTGTCCCACATGGCGCGAGGAGCGACGGAAGCCAGGAGTTGCGCCATATCATTGGCGGAATCCCTCAAATCCTTTTCCAATGTCCCACGCAGTTGCGCCTGCTCATCCTTCAGGCGAGCCGACAACCCGGCATTGAGCCGCTGGCGGGTATTGGCAGAGAGACTGTCCAGGCTCGACGTGACTTCACGCCCCGCCTGCTCCAGCTCGCCGGAAAGCTTCTGGCTGTCAGCCCCCAGGCGCGCACCGAGGTCGGCTTCCAGCGCCGTGACCGTGCTTCGGGTCAGCGCAACGGCCACCAGTACCTGCACCAAAAGGGCGATACCGAGGGTAATGAACACAGGCCGCAACAAACGGCTTTGTAACAGTGAGAGAACGGCCGACACGTGAAATCCCTCTACCAAACGCCATTAATTTGATGGCACTTATGGAAGCGGTGCCTTAATGAAGATGCATAGCAAGTGTCGTGCCGTGCGGCAACCAGAAACGACAAAGGACCCAAACGAGGGTCCTTTGTGTTTTACATCAATGACTTATCAGGCAAACGGATGACGCAGAACGATGGTTTCGTTGCGGTCCGGCCCCGTCGAAATAATGTCGATCGGCGCACCGACCAACTCTTCGACGCGCTTGATGTAGTTGCGAGCCGCCACAGGCAGTTCTTCCAGGGTCTTGGCACCCACGGTCGATTCAGTCCAGCCAGGCATCTGCTCGTACACCGGCTCCAGGCCAATGTAGCTGTCGGCGTCGGTCGGAGCGTCGATGACGGCGCCGTCCTGGTTCTTGTAGCCCACGCAGATATTGATGGTTTCCAGGCCGTCCAGCACGTCCAGCTTGGTCAGGCACAAGCCCGAGATGCTGTTGACGTCGATGGCGCGACGCAGGATGACGGCATCGAACCAGCCGCAACGACGGGCACGGCCAGTGGTAGCACCGAACTCGTGGCCACGCTTGGCCAGGAAGGCACCGACGTCGTCGAACAGCTCGGTCGGGAACGGACCCGAACCCACGCGAGTGGTGTAGGCCTTGGTGATGCCCAGGATGTAATCCAGGTACATCGGACCGAACCCCGAACCGGTGGCGATACCGCCGGCGGTGGTGTTGGAACTGGTGACGTACGGGTAGGTGCCGTGGTCGATGTCCAGCAAGGAACCCTGGGCACCTTCGAACATGATGTCCTTGCCGGCGCGACGCAGCTCGTGCAGTTCGGCAGTGACGTCGAGCATCATCGGCTTGAGCAGCTCGGCGTACTCCATGCACTCGTCCAGGGTTTTCTGGAAGTCGATGGCCGGTTCTTTGTAGTAATTGACCAGGACAAAGTTGTGGTAGTCCAGCAACTCGCCCAGCTTGGCCGCGAAACGCTCACGGTGGAACAGATCACCGATGCGCAGGCCACGACGGGCCACCTTGTCTTCGTAGGCCGGGCCGATGCCACGACCGGTGGTGCCGATCTTCAGCTCGCCACGGGCCTTTTCACGGGCCTGGTCCAGCGCAACGTGATAGGACAGGATCAGCGGGCAGGACGGGCTGATACGCAGGCGCTCGCGCACCGGTACGCCTTTCTCTTCCAGCTTGATGATTTCCCGCAGCAAGGCGTCGGGAGCAACCACCACACCGTTGCCGATCAGGCACTGGACGCCTTCGCGCAGCACGCCCGAGGGGATCAGGTGCAGGACGGTTTTTTCACCGTCGATCACCAAGGTGTGACCTGCGTTGTGGCCACCCTGGTAGCGCACTACGGCGGCAGCATGTTCGGTCAGCAGATCAACGATCTTGCCTTTGCCCTCATCACCCCACTGGGTGCCCAGGACTACGACATTCTTACCCATAACACTTGTCCTCATTCGCGCAAACTTGGTGCCGGCCGCAGCCGGCAGGAAAACTCAAGAAGCCAGCGGCAATACTTGCCAAAGCCCGTTCTGCTGAATCAATTGCCGGTCGCAGTCCGCTTCACGGGCGGCGGCCAATGGTTGCCCAGGCAAGGCCTGGACGACACGCTGACCCTCACTGCGCAACTGGCAGACTGCTTGCCAGAGTGCCGCATCCGTACTGTCAGGCATCCAGATACCGCCAGACGGTAGCTCGACTTCAGCACGCCCCAGGGTCACCAGGGTTTTCAAATCGGTAGAGAAACCGGTCGCCGGACGGGCACGACCGAAGTCGGCACCGATGTCGTCATAACGACCGCCCTGGGCAATGGACTGGCCCACGCCCGGGACGAACACGGCGAACACCACGCCGGTGTGGTAGTGATAACCGCGCAACTCACCCAGGTCGAAATACAGCGACAACTCGGGGAAGCGCACCGACAGACGCTCGGCAATCGCCAGCAAGTCGTCCAGCGCCGCCAATACAGGCGCCGGCGCACGAGCCAGGCGCTCACGGGCAGCGGTCAACACCTCACGTCCGCCACACAGATCCACCAGCGCCCGCAACATGTCCGACAGATCGGCCGGCAGGCCCTCGGTCAGGCTGATGACCTCGTCGATGGCCTTGCGTTGCAGGGCATCGAACAACTGTTGCTCCACTTCGCCGGACAAACCGGCCGCACGGGCAAGGCCGCGATAGATGCCGACATGCCCCAGGTCCATGTGGACATCCGGCACGTCAGCCAGTTGCAGCATGGCCAACATCAGGCTGATGACTTCTACGTCGCTGCTCGGGCTGGCGTCGCCATACAATTCGGCACCCAGCTGGATCGGGCTGCGCGAAGACGACAAGGCCCGCGGCTGGGCATGCAGCACACTGCCGGCGTAGCACAGGCGGCTCGGACCTTCACGGCGCAGGGTGTGGGCGTCGATGCGCGCCACTTGCGGCGTGATGTCGGCACGAAAGCCCATCTGCCGGCCCGACTGCGGGTCGATAACCTTGAAGGTGCGCAGGTCCAGGTCCTGGCCCGCGCCGGTGAGCAGGGATTCCAGGTACTCGATATGCGGGGTGACGACGAACTCGTAACCCCAACTCTGGAACAGATCCAACACCTGCCGACGCGCTACTTCGATACGCGCAGCTTCCGGTGGCAGTACTTCTTCGATGCCATCTGGCAGCAGCCAGCGGTCTACCGTTGCCATTACGCCATTCCCCTATGGTCCGGGCGGCCAGCCCTCGGGCAAGCCTTGAGTGAAGCAGAAAACACTTGGCCCACACGCAAAACACGCGCATGAGCGACGTGACGAATGGCCCGCAATCGGCCTCGCCCAGCGCTTTCCTCGAAAAACCTGTCGGATCGTTCAACCCGACGCCTGCAACCAAAACCGCAATCAAACGTGCAGACGCAAAAAAGCCGGGAATTTCCCGGCTGCCGCATCATACACACGTTTTCCCAAAGGATCACCCCGCCCGACGCTTTAGCCGCCGGGCGGAGTGTCTCAGGTCAACGTCGCATCAAGGCTTGGACTTTTCCAGGTAGTGGAAGAAGTCGCTGCTTGGGTCCAGGACCAGGACGTCGGATTTGTTCGCGAAGCTTTCACGGTAGGCACGCAGGCTACGGTAGAACGCGTAGAACTCCTGATCCTGCCCGTAGGCCTTGGCATAGATCGAAGCGGCCTGGGCATCACCATCACCACGGACCTCTTCCGATTCACGATAGGCTTCGGCCAGCAGCACACGGCGTTGACGATCGGCGTCGGCACGGATGCCTTCGGCCAGCTCGTTACCCTTGGCACGGTGCTCACGGGCTTCACGCTCACGCTCGGTGCTCATGCGCTCGAACACGCTGCGGTTCACTTCCTTCGGCAGGTCGATGGCCTTGACCCGGACATCGACCACTTCGATACCCAGCTCTTTTTCTGCCATCGAGTTCAGCGAACGGGTGATGTCGGCCATGAGCGCATCACGCTCACCGGACACCACTTCATGCAATGTGCGCTTACCGAACTGGTCACGCAGGCCCGACTCCAGGCGACGGGACAAGCGCTCGTCGGCGATCTGCTTCAAACCCGAGGTCGCGGTGTAGAAGCGCTCGGCATCCTTCACGCGCCACTTGGCATAGGCGTCGACCATCACGGCTTTCTTTTCCAGCGTCAGGAAGCGTTGCGTCGGCGCATCCAGCGTCATCAGACGCGCGTCGAACTTGCGCACCTTGTTGACGTACGGCACCTTCACATGCAGCCCCGGCTGGACATCAGCCTGGACCACGCGACCGAATTGCAGCAACACCGCACGCTCGGTCTGAGCCACGATGTAGAAGCAGTTCCAGGCAGCGATCGCCACGACGACACCGACAATAAGGGCGATCAGCGATTTATTGCTCATCAGCGACTCTCCCTGGTACGTGCTTGCTGTTGCTGCAGATCCGCCGCCGCACGAGCGTTGGCTTCATTGCTGGCGGCCGCCGAACTGGTCGCTGGCGTGCTGGTGTTGCGACCGCTCTCGACCATCTTGTCCAGTGGCAGGTACAGCAGATTGCTCTGGCCGTTCTTGTTGCCGGTCACGAGGACCTTGCTGGTGTTGCTGAAGACTTCCTGCATGGTGTCCAGGTACAGACGCTGGCGGGTCACTTCAGGGGCCTTGCGATACTCGGCCACCAACTTGGTGAAGCGATCAGCCTCACCCTTGGCGCGGGAGACCACTTCGTCACGGTAACCGTTGGCATCCTCGATGATGCGCTGGGCCTGGCCACGGGCTTCCGGCACGACGCCGTTGGCATAGGTTTCGGCCTGGTTGCGCGAACGCTGCTCGTCTTCACGGGCACGGATCACGTCATCGAAGGCTTCCTGGACCTCACGCGGTGCCGCTGCGCTCTGGACGTTGACCTGGGTCACGGTGATCCCGGTGCGATAGGTATCGAGGAACCGTTGCAGGCGTTCCTTGATTTCGCTGGCCATCAGTTCACGACCTTCAGTCAGCACCTGGTCCATGGCGGTGGAACCCACCACATGGCGCAGGGCGCTTTCGGTCGCGTGCTGCAGGCTGATTTCCGGCTGGTCGACGTTCAGCACGAAGTCCTGCAGGTTGGTGATCTTGTATTGCACGGTCAGCGGCACTTCGACGATGTTCTCGTCTTCGGTCAGCATCTGGCCCTGCTTGGTGTACGCCCGCTCACGCGTGACGTTTTCCATGTACTTCTGGTCGATCGGCGGGAAATAGATGTTCAGGCCCGGGCCAACCGTCTCGTAGTACTTGCCGAAGCGCAGCACCACGGCCTGCTCCTGCTCGTCCACGACATAGACCGCGCTGTACAGCCAGACAGCCGCCAGCACGACGAGGCCGATGCCGAGCAGGCCGAAACCGCCGCCCTTGCCCGGACGACCACCACCCTCGTCACCGCGTTTTTTACCACCACCGAACAAACCGTTCAGGCTTTCCTGCAGCTTTCGGAAGGCCTCGTCGAGATCCGGCGGCCCCTTGCGGTCGCCGTTGTTACGACGCTTGCCACCCCAAGGATCCTGATTATTCGAGTTGCCACCCGGCTCATTCCAAGCCATAGCGCTCTCCATCTGATAAAGCAAAGACGCACCCACGGCGCGCCGACCAATGCTACAGAATGCCTGACACAGCTTTCTCAGGCTTTTATTGCAAAGTGTGTTGCTCGATGAATTCCATCGGTTGCAGCCCTTCGCGGCTGACCAGCCGGTTGAGCTCCGACCGAGGCAGGCGAACAGCCAGCAGGCAGACGCCTTCGTCGTCGTGTTCTTCTTTTTGCACGGCCCCCAGCTCGAAAAACTGCGCACGCAGCCGGGCGAAACGTTGCGGCAATTTCAGGGTGCCTACAAACAGATCGTTGCCCAACAGCTCGGCCACGGCCTGCCTGAGCAGGTCCAGGCCGGTGCCATCGCGGGCCGACAGCCAGACCCTTTGCGGCTTGCCATCGGCATCGCGCTGGATCTGCGGCTCCACGCCTTCGAGCAAATCGAGTTTGTTGTATACCTCGAGGATCGGCAAGTCCTGGGCTCCGATCTCACCCAGCACCACCATCACCTGCTCGATCTGCAGCATCCGGTCCGGTTCGGCGGCATCGATCACGTGCAGCAGCAGGTCGGAGTTGCTCGACTCTTCGAGCGTAGCCCGGAAAGCCTCGACCAGCTTGTGCGGCAGGTGACGGATGAAGCCTACGGTGTCGGCCAGCACGATCGGCCCGAGGTCGTCCAGGTCGAGCCGGCGCAGGGTCGGGTCGAGCGTGGCGAACAACTGGTCGGCGGCGTAGACGTCGGATTGGGTGACGTTATTGAACAGGGTCGATTTGCCGGCGTTGGTATAGCCCACCAGTGAAACCGTCGGGATATCCGCGCGCTTGCGGCCACGTCGCGACTGCTCGCGCTGGCTGCGGACCTTTTCCAGCCGCCCCTTGATCTGGCGCAGGCGAACCCGCAACAGGCGCCGGTCGGTTTCCAGCTGGGTTTCACCCGGGCCGCGCAGACCGATACCGCCTTTCTGCCGCTCAAGGTGAGTCCAGCCGCGAACCAGCCGCGTACTCATGTGCTCAAGCTGGGCCAGTTCGACCTGGAGCTTGCCTTCATGGGTGCGGGCACGTTGGGCGAAGATATCGAGGATCAACCCCGTACGGTCGATCACGCGACACTCGAAGACACGTTCGAGGTTACGTTCCTGACTGGGCGTGAGGATGTGATTGAAAATCACCAGGTCGACCTGCTCGGCCTTGACCAGGTCGCGCAACTCCTCGACCTTGCCACTGCCGATCAGGAACTTGGCGGTTGGCCGATGACGCGGCACGTTGAAAAACGCGACGGTCTCGGCGCCGGCCGAAAGTGCCAATTCCTGAAACTCCTGCGGATCTTCGCGCGCCTCAGGGTCCTGTCCATCCAAGTGAACGAGAATGGCCCGTTCACCACCACCGTGGCGCTCAAAGAACAAAGGAGGCTCCTATCAGGCGTTACCCGGTTCAGCGTCACCGCCTTCGGATTCGGTTGCGCTAGGCAGACGAATTGGACGAACTGGCACGACTGTAGAGATCGCGTGCTTGTAGACCATCTGGCTGACGGTGTTTTTCAGAAGGATGACGAACTGGTCGAAAGACTCAATCGTGCCTTGCAGTTTGATCCCGTTGACCAGATAGATGGACACCCCAACTTTCTCTTTACGTAAAGTGTTCAAGTAAGGGTCTTGTAGCGAATGCCCTTTTGACATGTGCCGCACTCCTTTAAGGATCAATTATAAAAATCGGAATCAGATGGCTTGGGCCGTCACACCCCCAAGGATAGACGGCAATTGCAAGGACTCAGCTCAATATGGAGATGGTCCCAAGGTATTTCAAGGCGCGTGGCAGATTGTCGCAATCGAGACTGTCGAGCCAATGCAGGTCAGTCCAGCTGCGCAGCCAGGTGAACTGGCGTTTCGCCAATTGGCGCGTGGCAATGATCCCACGCTCCTGCATCTCGGCTGACGTCAGCTTGCCGTCCAGGTAATCCCAGACTTGTCGATAACCTACCGCACGTATAGACGGCAACCCGGGATGCAGGTCACTTCGCTCACGCAGGGCTACGACCTCGTCTATGAACCCCTGTTCCAACATTAATGTGAATCTTTGTTCAATTCGCCGATGCAGCACTTGCCGGTTCGCCGGAGCGATGGCCAGATTCGCGACAGTATAGGGCAATTGTTGCAGTCCCGAAGCGGCTGCTTCAGTACTTTGCGCAGATTGTCGTTGGCGCAGGGCCGTCATGCTCTGGCCGCTGACCCGATAAACCTCCAGGGCCCGACTGAGCCGCTGCGGGTCATTGGGGTGAATACGCGCCGCCGACTCCGGGTCGATGACCGCCAATTGCTCATGCAGGGCTTGCCAGCCAAGGCGCGCGGCTTCTTCTTCAATCTGCGCGCGCACCTCGGGATCGGCCGCCGGCATGTCCGCCAGCCCGTCGACCAAAGCCTTGTAATACAGCATCGTGCCGCCCACCAGCAGCGGGATCTTGCCTCGCGCGGTGATTTCGGCCATGGCCTGGAGCGCGTCACGGCGGAAGTCGGCCGCTGAATACGCCTCGGCCGGGTCCAGGATGTCGATCAGGCGGTGGGGAAATTCGGCCAGCAGTTCTTTTGACGGCTTGGCAGTGCCGATGTCCATGCCCCGGTAGACCAGGGCCGAATCGACGCTGATCAGCTCGCAGGGCAAAACCTTGGTCAACTCGATCGCCAGGTCGGTCTTGCCGGCGGCGGTCGGGCCCATCAGGAAAATCGCAGGAGGCAACTGGCTCATCAACGACCGCGCAGGAACAGTTTGTCCAGGTCGTCCAGGCCCAGTTGGGTCCAGGTCGGCCGGCCATGGTTGCATTGACCGCTACGCTCGGTGTTTTCCATGTCCCGCAGCAGGCCGTTCATTTCCGGCAGGGCCAGGCGCCGGTTGGCGCGGATCGCGCCGTGGCAGGCCATGGTGCCGAGCAGTTCGTTCAGGTGCGCCTGGATCCGGTCGCTGGTGCCGTATTCCATCAAGTCCGCCAGCACGTCGCTGACCAGGCGATTGGCCTCGGCCTGTTTCAACAACGCCGGAATCTGGCGGATCGCCAGGGTTTCCGGCCCCAGGCGCTGCAATTCGAAGCCCAGGCGCTGGAACCAGGCCACATGTTCCTCGGCACAATCGGCTTCGCGCTGGCTGACGGCCAGGGATTCGGGCACCAACAGCGGCTGGCCGCTCAAGCCTTCGCTGGCCATGGCGATTTTCAACCGCTCGTACATGATCCGTTCGTGGGCGGCGTGCATATCCACCAGGACCAGGCCCTGGGCGTTTTCCGAAAGGATATAGATGCCTTTGAGTTGTGCCAGGGCATAGCCCAGCGGCGGGATATCGCCCTGGCCGTCGGGCAATGCCACCGCACCGGGTTCAGGCAAGGGTTTGAAGAACTCGCGATAGGCTGCCTGAGCCTCGGCCGCCGGCACGTTGGATTGCGGGCGCGGGGTGTATTGATACTGATAGCCGCTGCCGGCACCGCTCCCGGCTGGGTTGTAGCTCGGTTGCGGCGGGGACTGTTCCAGCAGCGCGTTGGCCGCCAGGCGCATTTCGCCCTGCGGGCCGAACTCGCCCGCTTCCAGCCCCGTTGGCCGGACCATGCCAGCCACTGCCGCCGGAGCCGCCAATTGATCTTCCGGGCGCACATCGCCCAAGGCACGGTGCAAGGTGCCATAGAGGAAATCGTGGACCATGCGCCCGTCACGAAAGCGCACTTCGTGCTTGGTCGGGTGCACGTTGACGTCCACCACCGCCGGGTCGACTTCGAAAAACAGCACGAAGGTCGGATGCCGACCGTTGAACAGCACATCGCGATAAGCCTGGCGCACCGCGTGGGCCACCAGCTTGTCGCGCACAGCGCGACCGTTCACGTAGAAATACTGCAAGTCCGCCTGGCTGCGGGAAAACGTCGGCAACCCGACCCAACCCCACAGGTGCAGGCCATTGCGCTCCACCTCGATGGGCAATGCCTGCTCCAGGAAACCGGCACCGCACACCGCGCCGACACGGCGGGCACGGGCCGCATCATCATGGGCCTCGTGCAGGCTGAGAATGGTCTTGCCGTTGTGGCGCAAATGGAACGCCACGTCAAAACGCGCCAGGGCCAGGCGCTTGATGACTTCCTGCAAGTGATCGAATTCAGTCTTCTCGGCCTTGAGGAACTTGCGCCGGGCCGGAGTGTTGAAGAACAGGTCGCGCACTTCCACCGAGGTACCCACCGGATGGGCCGCGGGCTGGACGCGAGAGGCCATGTCCCGGCCCTCGGTCTCGACCTGCCAGGCCTGTTCGGCGTCACGGGTGCGGGAGGTGAGAGTCAGGCGCGACACCGAACTGATGGACGCCAGCGCCTCCCCCCGAAAGCCCAGGCTCATGACCCGCTCAAGGTCTTCCAGGTCGCGAATCTTGCTGGTGGCGTGACGCGCCAGGGCCAGCGGCAGGTCCTCGGAAGAAATACCGCCACCGTCATCGCGTACCCGCAGCAGCTTGACGCCGCCTTGCTCGACATCCACATCGATGCGCCTGGCCCCGGAGTCGAGGCTGTTTTCCAGCAACTCCTTGATGACCGACGCCGGCCGCTCGACCACTTCGCCGGCGGCGATCTGGTTCGCCAGCCGGGGGCTGAGCAGCTCGATGCGGGCGTTGCTGCCGATCACTTCGTCACTCATTGCTGAACCGCCACGTCATTGCCGGGAATGGTCAGGGTCTGGCCGATCTTGAGCTCGTCGCTCTTGAGGTTGTTGGCGCTGCGCAAGGTCGCAGGCGACACCTGGTAACGCACGGCGATCATCGCCAGGGTTTCGCCGGGGTTGACCCGATGGTCCCGCGGGCCCTGGGCAATCTTGCCGGAATCGCGCAGCCAGGCAATGTAGGTACCTGGCGGTGGATTCTGCTGGAAGAACTGCCGCACGCCACTGCTGATGGAACGGGCCAGGGCCTGCTGATGACTGGAGGACGACAGCTTGGACGCCTCGTTGGAGTTGGAGATGAAGCCGGTTTCCACCAGGATCGACGGGATGTCCGGCGACTTGAGCACCATGAACCCGGCCTGTTCGACGCGCTGCTTGTGCAGCGGCGTGACGCGACCGATGTTGCTCAGGACTTTCTGGCCGACGTTGAGGCTGGAGGTCAACGAGGCCGTCATCGACAAATCGAGCAATACACCGGCGAGCATCCGGTCCTTGTCATCGAGGCTGACGTTGCCGGCACCGCCGATCAGGTCGGAACGGTTTTCGCTGTCGGCCAGCCAACGGGCGGTCTCGGAGGTGGCGCCACGGTCGGACAGGGCAAACACCGAGGCCCCGAACGCAGCGGCCGAAGGCGCGGCGTCGGCGTGGATGGAGACGAACAGGTCGGCGCCCTTCTTGCGGGCGATTTCGGTACGCCCGCGCAGGGGAATGAAGTAGTCGCCGGTACGGGTCAGCTCGGCGCGGAAGCCTTTCATGCCATTGACCTGGCGCTGCAATTCGCGGGCAATGGACAGCACCACGTCCTTCTCACGCTGTCCGCGCGAGCCCGAGGCTCCAGGGTCTTCGCCACCGTGACCGGCATCGATCACCACGATGATGTCGCGCTTGCCGGCCGGGGCCGGTGGTAGCTTGAGCGCAGGCTCGGTAGGGGTCACCGGCACCGCTGGGACCGTGGCGACATTGGTCGGCGGCGGTGGAGGTGGCGCCGCATCGGCCGGGTTGTCGAACAGGTCCACCACCAGCCGGTTGCCGTATTGGGCGTTGGGGGCCAGGGTGAAGCTTTTCGGGGTCACGGCTTTTTTCAGGTCGATGACCACCCGCAGGTCGGTCGGCGTACGCTGGGCCGAGCGCATCGCGGTAATCGGCGTGTTGGCGGTCGCCACGTTCAATGGCGCGCCCAGGGTCGCACCATTGATGTCGATCACCAGGCGATCCGGGGCGGTCAGGGTGAATACGCTGTGCTGCACCGGGCCCGTCAGGTCAAACACCAGCCGTGTATTGTCCGGCGCCCGCCAGAGGCGAACGCTGTTGACCTTTGTCTCGGCCACAGCATCGACGGCCAGTGCCGTAAGCAACAGTCCTACGACAGCAACCACCGCGCGAAAGCGCATACCAAACCCCATCATCAATTAGTTTCCAATGCCAAAGCGGCACACCACGACTCGCCACGCGAGCCTTGCGGCATCAGTTTCAGCGAACGCCCGCCGTTCTGCGCGCCAATGGTAATGGTCAGGTCGGGCTTTGGCAAAAAGCCTGCACCCTTCTGGGGCCATTCGATCAGGCACAAGGCGTCATCTTCGAAATAATCGCGGATACCGAGGAATTCCAGCTCTTCAGGATCCACCAGTCGATACAGGTCGAAATGGAAGGCGCGAATGTCGCCGATCTCGTAGGGCTCGACCAGGGTGAACGTAGGGCTTTTGACGGAGCCGACGTGCCCGAGGCCGCGAATGATGCCACGGGACAAGGTAGTTTTCCCCGCGCCAAGGTCGCCTTCGAGAAAAATCAGGCCATGGCCGGCGGTGATCTGCGCGATGCGAGCACCAAATTGTGTCATGGCGTGTTCGTCGGCCACGTACAGGGTTACTTCAGACACGGTGAATGCTCCTCCAACAACTGACGAATGGTCGGGATCAGATCGGTCGCCGCCAACCCCCGCCCCGCACGACCGGCCTGGGCGCCAGCACTGGCATGCAGCCAGACCGCCAGGCTCGCGGCCTCGAAGCTCTCCATGCCCTGGGCGAGCAAGGCACCGACCACGCCGGCCAACACATCCCCCAGGCCCGCCGTGGCCATGGCCGGATGACCCTGGCTGCAAACCGCCAGGCGACCATCCGGGCTGGCAATCAGGCTGCCGGCGCCCTTGAGGATCACCGTGGTGGTGTATTTCTGACTCAATGCATGGGCCGCCGCCGGGCGATCGGCCTGCACCTGGGCTGTGGATATCCCCAGCAATCGCGCCGCCTCGCCCGGGTGTGGGGTGATCACACACTGCTCGGGCAAACCAACGTCACCGTTGCTCAGCAGGTTCAGCGCATCGGCATCCCACACTTGCGGCAGCGACGCATTGGCCGCCGCCGACAACAGGCTACGCCCCCAAGCGGCCTGGCCCAGGCCTGGCCCGACCACCAGCACACTGGCCTGTTGGAGCAAGCCCATCAATTGGTTCGCCGAATGGGTACCCTGCACCATGACTTCAGGTAAACGCGTCAGCGCAGCCGCTACATGCTCGCTGCGGGTCGCCATCGACACCATGCCCGCACCGCAGCGCAGGGCGCTTTCGGCACTCATCTGGATCGCACCGCCAAAACCCCGGTCGCCACCGATCAACAGCACGTGACCGAACTTGCCTTTGTGGGACGTGGCGGCGCGAGGTGTCAGACGTGGCAGATTATGGGGTGAAAGCAGTCGGGCACTGGCCGGTGTGGCTTCAACAATATCTGGGTCGGCGTGCAGATCATTGAATACCAGTTCACCGACCCGGTCCGCCGCTTCGCCGGTAAACAGGCCCAGTTTCAAGCCAATGAAGGTCACGGTCAGGTCAGCCGTCACCGCCGTGCCCAGCACCCGCCCGGTGTCGGCACACAACCCCGAGGGAATATCCACCGCCGCGACCGGCAGGCCGCTGACATTGATCGTATCGATGGCCTGCACATAAGGCTCGCGCACATCGCCACTCAGGCCCGTGCCCAGCAGTGCGTCCAGCAATACGCCACGCAACTCTGCCTCATCCGACCATGGCTCCATCGGCACGCCCACCGCCACGGCTTCGGCATGGGCATTGGCCGCGTCGCCCTGCAATCGCCGGGGCTCGCCCACCGTCAGCACCCGAACCGACCAGCCAGCGCGCCGGGCCAGGGTAGCGACCAGGTAGCCATCACCCGCATTGTTGCCATGCCCGGCCAGCACGGTCAGTTCGCGGGCGTCAGGCCAGCGCCGAACAATCGCTCGCCAGGTGGCGCGGGCAGCACGCTGCATCAATTCGAAACCGGCGGTGCCGGCCGCGATCAGTTGTGCGTCGAGGGCCCGGACCTGCGCAGCACTGTACAGCGCGTCGGGAAAATCATCTTTAGTGTGCGGCATGCGTCTTCGGGCTCCGATGTCTGGCAGAATTATACGCATCTCAGCTCTGGTTTCTCTCGCCTCATGCCTGCCATTCCCACAGACCTCCCCGCCCTCGCCCAATCCATCAAGGAATGGGGCCGCGAGCTGGGTTTCCAGCAGGTCGGCATCAGCGGCCTGGACCTTGCCGAGCATGAGCAACACCTGCAACGCTGGCTCGACGCCGGCTACCACGGCGAAATGGACTACATGGGCGCCCACGGCAGCAAACGCTCACACCCCGAGGAGCTGGTGCCAGGTACGCTGCGGGTGGTGTCCCTGCGCATGGACTACCTGTCGGGCGACACGCACATGGCGCAGATGCTCGGTCAACCGGAGAAAGCCTACGTCTCGCGTTATGCGTTGGGCCGCGATTACCACAAATTGATCCGTAAACGCGTGCAACAACTGGCAGAAAAAATTCAGGCGGTCATCGGCCCCTTCGGTTATCGCGCCTTCGTCGACAGCGCGCCGGTGCTGGAAAAAGCCATCGCCGAACAGGCCGGGCTGGGCTGGATCGGTAAAAACACCTTGGTGCTGAACCGCAAGGCCGGCAGCTATTTCTTCTTGAGCGAGCTATTTGTCGATCTGCCCCTGCCGGTGGACCCGCCCCATGCCAGCGAACATTGCGGAAAATGCACCGCATGCCTGGATATCTGTCCTACGAATGCCTTCGTCGGGCCCTACGTGCTTGACGCCCGACGCTGCATTTCCTACCTGACCATCGAACTGAAAAACGCCATCCCCGAGGAGCTGCGGCCGTTGATCGGCAACCGGGTGTTCGGCTGTGATGACTGCCAGATCGTCTGTCCATGGAACCGCTTCGCCCGACCGTCCGGGGAAAGCGACTTCAAACCACGGCACAACCTGGACAATGCCGGGTTGGCCGAGCTGTTCATGTGGGACGAGGCGACTTTCCTCAGCAGCACCGAAGGTTCACCGCTGCGCCGCGCCGGCTACGAGCGCTGGCTGCGCAACCTGGCGGTGGGCCTGGGTAATGCGCCCTCGACGATTCCCGTGCTGCAAGCTCTGGAGGCCCGGCGCGACTACCCGTCGGAGCTGGTGCGCGAGCACGTGGAGTGGGCGTTGCGCCAACATGCCGAGCGTCAAACTTCGTCGTTGTAGACGAACTTCGGCATTTCCCAGTGGAAGCGAATCGCCAGGAGCCGCAACAGGAAACCACCGAACAAGGTGATGAGGATCGCTTGTTCGTTCGGCAGTTGCAGGAAGACACACAGCAGATAACACCATGCCGCGGCAAACGAGACGCTGGCGTAAAGTTCACGACGGAAGATCAGCGGAATATCGTTGCAGAAGATGTCCCGCAGAATGCCGCCGAACACCCCGGTGATCACCCCACTGACCGACGCCACCAGCATGCCATGACCCATTTCCAGGGCCGTCATGCAGCCGATCAGGGTGAACGCCACCAGGCCCACGGCGTCGAGCACCAGGAACAACGAGCGCAAATGGCGCATCCAGCGCGCCAGGAACACCGTCAGCATCGCCGCTGCCGTGGTCAGCACCAGGTATTCGGGGTGCTTGACCCATGTGAGCGGGTAATGACCGAGCAGCACGTCGCGCACCGAGCCGCCACCCAGCGCCGTGACACAGGCGATCAGCACCACGCCGAACCAGTCCATGCCCCGACGCCCGGCAGACAAGGCGCCGGTCATGGCTTCGGCGGTGATGGCGATCAGATAAAGCATCAGCAACATGATGGCGGTCCGTACGGGAAGGCGCGCAGTCTAGCCAGTTTGGGCAGGCACCAAAAGAGGGCGCAGCAGCGTCTTCTGCCTGAGCGCCATACCGCCAACTACCCCTGTGGCGAGGGAGCTTGCTCCCGCTCGGCTGCGCAGCAGCCGCCAAACCGGACAATTCGGCCTACCTGAAGCTGTTGGGGCCTGCTGCGCAGGCCAGCGGGAGCAAGCTCCCTCGCCACAAAAGCAATCTGGCCAGCCGCTGGGGTGCCGGTTAGAACTTGATGAAGTGCTTACGGTAGTGCTGCAACTCGGCAATGGACTCGCGAATGTCGTCCAGGGCCAGGTGGCTGCCACCCTTCTGGAAGC
Source organism: Pseudomonas sp. FP2300 (assembly GCF_030687595.1). Classification (NCBI taxonomy): domain Bacteria; kingdom Pseudomonadati; phylum Pseudomonadota; class Gammaproteobacteria; order Pseudomonadales; family Pseudomonadaceae; genus Pseudomonas; species Pseudomonas sp. FP2300. Next base: position 693,313 of record NZ_CP117440.1, on the reverse strand, counting down.
TGTCGCGCACTTGCGGGGCCCAGCGGGCGGCCAGTTCCTTGAGGGTGGAGACATCCAGGTTGCGGTAGTGGAAGTAGCTTTCCAGGGATTTCATGTGGGTATAGAGGAAGCGACGGTCCTGGCAGATGCTGTTGCCACAGATCGGCGACTTGCCCTTTGGCACCCACTGTTCCAGGAAGGCGATGGTCTGGGCCTCGGCCTCGGCCATGCTGATCTTGCTTTCGCGCACCCGCTGGGTCAGGCCCGAGCCGCCGTGCTGGCGGGTGTTCCATTCGTCCATGCCGGCCAGGATCTCGTCGCTGTGATGGATTGCGATCACCGGGCCCTCGGCCAAGGTGTTGAGGTCGCTGTCGGTGACGATGGTGGCCATTTCGATGATGACGTCGGTATCAGGGTTCAGACCGGTCATTTCCAGGTCGATCCAGATCAGGTTCTGCGGGTTTTGCATAGGGAGGCTCCTCGGCGTAGCCACGCAGTTTAGCCTAGGCCGGCCTTTGGGCGTGCTAAACTCGCGGCCGTTTTACCCTATTCGCTGTATTTCTTCATACGGAACACCCATGGCCAAACGCCAACTCAATCGTCGTCAGAACTGGCGCATCGAAAAGATCCAGGGCGAGCGCGCCGCCCGCGCCGCCAAACGCGAATCCAGTGCTGTCGAAGCCCTGGAGGGTGGCGACCTGGGCCCTGAACAGACCGGCCTGGTAATCGCCCACTTCGGCGTGCAGGTCGAGGTCGAGGCCCGGGAAGGCGAATTGGCCGGCCAGGTATTCCGCTGCCACCTGCGCGCCAACCTGCCGGCGCTGGTGACGGGCGACCAGGTCGTCTGGCGTGCCGGCAACCAGGGCATCGGCGTGATCGTCGCACAATTGCCGCGCCACACCGAGCTGTGCCGTCCAGACAGTCGGGGCCAGCTCAAGCCCGTGGCCGCCAACGTCGACATGATCGTCATCGTGTTCGCCCCGCTGCCCGAACCCCACGCCAACCTGATCGACCGTTACCTGGTAGCCGCCGAGCATGCTGGCATCCGACCGTTATTGCTGCTCAACAAGTTCGACCTGATCGACGAACACAACGCTCCGGCGCTGAACGCCTTGCTGTCGGTCTATCGGGACTTGGGTTACCCGGTGCTGGAAGTCTCGGCCCATCACGGCAACGGCATGGAGCAATTGCAGCAGCAACTGGACGGGCGCATCAGTGTGTTCGTCGGCCAGTCCGGTGTCGGCAAGTCGTCGCTGGTCAACAGCCTGCTGCCGGACGTCGAGACCCGTGTCGGGCCACTGTCCGAGCTGTCCGGCCAGGGCACCCACACCACCACCACCGCGCGACTGTTCCACTTCCCCGGCGGCGGTGAATTGATTGACTCACCGGGCATCCGTGAGTTTGGCTTGGGTCACGTGAGCCGGGCCGATGTCGAAGCCGGATTCATCGAGTTCAACGAGCTGATCGGCACCTGCCGCTTCCGCGACTGCAAGCACGATCGCGAACCCGGCTGCGCCCTGCTCAAGGCCTTGGAAGAAGGTCGTGTGCATCAGCAACGGATGAACAGCTACCGCTCGATCATCGCCAGCCTGCCGGAAAGCAGTTACTGACCCGACCGGACACCTTTGTGGCGAGGGGATCCGTGGGAGCAAAGCTTGCTCGCGAAACAGGCACCTCGGTCTCTGAAAGACCGCATCGCCTTCATCGCGGGCAAGCCTTGCTCCCACAGGTCTGTATCGGCTCTTAGGTCACTGCGCCGGCGGTTCGGCCGGTTTCGGCGCAGCATCGTCGAACAGGTTCAGACGTTCGCGCAGCTCATGGGCCGGCACCGGTTGCTTATCCGCCGGCAAGGCGTTCGGATCAACCGCAGCACCAGGCGTCGCCGGGACTTCACCCGGTGCGCCCTGGCCCTGGGCCGGATCCGGCGCCGGGTCGTCGGTTTGCGAACCTTCGATGGCCTGTTGGGCCTTCTTGGTCAACACCACGATATCGATACGCCGGTTGACCGGGTTGAACGGGTCCTTGCGGTCGAACAACGCCGAGGATGCGTAACCGACCACCCGCGCCACCTGTTCGTCCGGATAGCTGCCAGCCACCAGGGCACGACGCGCCGCGTTGGCGCGGTTGGCGGACAGCTCCCAGTTACCGAAATCACCTTTGCCGACGTAGGGCTTGGCATCGGTATGACCGCTGATGCTGATCTTGTTCGGCACCGCCTTGATGGTGTCGGCCATGGCCAGCAGGATGTCTTCGAAATAAGGTTTCAGGCGCGCGCTGCCGGAATCGAACATCGGCCGGTTCTCGGCGTCCATGATCTGGATGCGCAAGCCGTTCGGCGTGATCTCGAACAGGATCTGGTCCTTGAATTTCTGCAGCTGCGGGTTCTCCTCGACCTTGTTCTGCAATTCCTGCAGCAACAATTCCAGGCGCTCGCGCTCGATCTGCTCGGCCATGCCTTCGACCTGCTCGGAATCCACCGTCACCTTGTCGGGCTGGGGCTCGGATTTGACTTCAGGATTGAGGGTCGTGTCCGGCGCCAGGGTCGGTGAACCACCCAGGTCGATGATGTACGGCGTGCCGCTTTCAGTAAAACCGACCGGGTCCTTGAAGTAACCGGCGATGGCGATCTTCTGTTCCGGGGTCGCGGTGGACAGCAGCCACAGCACCAGGAAGAACGCCATCATCGCCGTCGCAAAGTCGGCGAAGGCGATTTTCCAGGCGCCCCCGTGATGCCCCGCGGCTATGCGCTTGACGCGCTTGATGATGATCGGCTGGTTATTTTCCATGACTTAACGACCGCGAACCGCTTGTTCCAGCTCGGCGAAGCTTGGACGGTGCGCCGGGTACAGGACCTTGCGACCGAACTCCACCGCCAGCGATGGCGGCATGCCCGAGGCCGAGGCCACCAGGGAAGCCTTGATGGCTTCGTAGACGTTGAGTTCTTCCTTGGCGTCATGGGCCAGGGAGTGGGCCAGTGGACCGAAGAAACCGTACGCAGCCAGAATACCGAAGAAGGTCCCCACCAGTGCCGCACCCACGTGCAGGCCGATGGACTTCTGGTCGCCGTCGCCCAGGGAAGCCATGGTTACCACGATGCCCAATACCGCCGCGACGATACCGAAGCCGGGCATGGCGTCGGCGATGCCGGTGACTGCGTGGGAAGGGTGCTCCAGGTCTTCCTTGAGGCTGTACAGCTCCATGTCGAACAGGCCTTCGAGCTCATGGGGCGCCATGTTGCCGGACGACATGATGCGCAGGTAATCACAGATGAACGCCGTCATGCGGGCATCTTTGAGCACCGCAGGATACTTGGCGAAAATCGGGCTGGCAGCGGCGTCTTCAATATCGCCTTCAATCGCCATCATGCCTTCGCGGCGGCTCTTGTTGAGGATCTCGTAGATCAGGCCCAGCACTTCGAGGTAGAAGGTGTGGCTGAAACGCGAACTGAACATGCCCAGGGACTTCTTGAGCACGTGCATCGTCATGTAGCCGGGGTTGGCCTGCAGGAATGCGCCAAGGGCCGCGCCACCGATGATCATCACCTCGAAAGGCTGGATCAGGGCGGCAATCTTGCCATGGGAGAGCACGTATCCGCCGAGTACGCTCGCGAACACGACAATGATGCCGATAATTTTAGCCATAGATAGAAAGTACTTATTTAAGTCGGGTTCAAGGTCATATTCGGAAGCTGAAAAATCTCTTCTTCTACTTATCGGCAAAACTGCGCCAGACTATAGCCAGTTCTGGCGAAAAGCCAGTTTGGCCCGCTTCGGGCGTAGAGAATTCATACGATGATCACGTCCAGCCATGACTAACGAAACTAAGGTTCCAACGCCGCGACCGACCACGCTCGAAGGCTGGGTAAAGCTGCTGGACGGCGTGCACCTACCAGTGCCCCAGGCCAGTCATGACTTGGTCTGCAAGGCCATTGCCGACAGCCGCCGCTCGTTGCGCGACATCGCCGAACTGATGCAGGACAGCCCGGCCCTGGCCCTGAGCGTCATCCGCGAGGCCAACCATCACACCCATGGCAGCCTTGCAGAACCGGCGGAAAATCTCGAAGTAGCCATCAACCGTCTCGGCCTCAAGCGCACCGAGGAACTGCTCGCTCGCTTGCCGTCGTTGCCGGGGCAAGAAATCCCCGTTGCCTTGCGCCAGCTGCAATTGATCAGCCAGCACGCCACGCAACAGGCCAATGGCTTTTTTGCCAGCCGCCTGGCGCGACTGTGGCAGGACATACACTGGGGCAGCCTGTTGTTTCTGTCGCCGCTCTGGCCCCTGGCACTGACTCACCCGCGGTTGCTGGGGGAGTGGGAGTTGCGGGTCGTCCATAAAGGTGAGCCCGCGAGCAAGGTCGAGCGCGAATTGTTCGGCGTCAGCCTGCTGAAGATCTGCCTGGCGCTGGTAGAAACCTGGCGCTTGCCGATCTGGGTGATGCAGGGCTATCGCCTGCTGCTCAATGAACGCCGCGAGCTGGTGAGAGTGCTGCGCATCGCCCGGGACAGCGAACACCCACTGCGCCAACAGAATCGCCTGGACGATGACCCGACGCTGCGGCGCTGGCTCAATCAACCGGCCAATACCGTATTGCTGGCCAACGGCCTGGCACTTTCAGCGCAACAGGCCTGGGATAGCCCCCACATTGTCCGCTGGCAATACCTCACCAGTTTGTATCTGCAGATGCCGATGGATGAGGTCCAGCAACAACTGCACCAACAAGCTGTCACCAGCGCCCGTCATGACGCCATGCCGGACCTCTGGCACCCGGCCGTGGCGTTGCTCTGGCCCTGGGACAGCCGTCGCATCCACCCCGGATTGCTCCCCCCCGCCCCACCCAGCGCCGAAGACCTGAGCCAGTGGCGCAAGCAATGCTCCGCACTGTTGGTGGAACCGAGCCCCTTTCGCAATGCCATGCACTTGACCACCTCGGCACGGGACGTGCTGGTGGCCTGTGGCATGCGCCGGGTGATGATCCTGATGCCCGACCGCAGCCAGGCCAGCGTGCGCGTACACCAGACCGCCGGCCTGCCGAAAGAAGCCGCGGCCATGAGTTTTACCATCAGCCAGAGCAAGATATTGCAGCGGTTGCTGGCCCAGCAGGCCCAGGTTCGCCTGAACCCGGACAACAATGCGCAGTTTTCGGCGCTGCTGCCACCGGGCCTGCGTAGCCTGTTCCGGGGTGAGCACCTGCTGTTGCGCTCACTGACCTGCAATGGCCGAGTCATCATGCTGGTGGCGGTGGACCAGGGCGGCGGGCCGTTCTCGGACGTGACCGTGCAAGCCTTCGGCAAAACCGTGCAATGCATCGAACGGGCCCTGCATACCTTTACCAACCGCGGCCGCTGAACTTGCTACAATCCTTTCCCTTTGCGCCCCTGGAGACCTCACATGCCTGACTTCTCTGGCTTGCCACTGGTGATCGAGCCGAGCGAACTGCTACCGCGCCTCGACGCCCGCGAACTGATTCTGGTGGACCTGACCAGCGCCGCCCGCTACAGCACCGGGCATATTCCCGGTGCACGCTTCGTCGATCCCAAGCGCACCCAGCTCGGCCAGCCGCCAGCCCCGGGCCTGCTGCCAGCCAAAGCCGACCTCGAAGCACTGTTCGGCGAGCTCGGGCATAACCCGGATGCGGTCTACGTGGTCTACGACGATGAAGGCGGCGGCTGGGCCGGGCGTTTTATCTGGCTGTTGGACGTGATCGGTCACTCGAACTACCACTACCTCGACGGCGGCTTGCTGTCGTGGCTGGCCGAAGGCCTGCCGGTGTCCGTCGACGTCCCTGCACCGGTTGCAGGCCCGGTCAGCCTGACACTGCACGATGCTCCCACCGCTACCCGCGAGTATCTGCAAAGCCGTCTCGGCGCTGCCGACCTGGCCATCTGGGACGCTCGCGGCCCGCTGGAGTATTCCGGCGAGAAAGTCGTCGCAGCCCGAGGCGGACACATTCCCGGAGCGGTCAATTTCGAATGGACTGCTGGCATGGACCAGGAGCGCAACCTGCGCATCCGCAAGGACATGCCGCAAATCCTCGAACAATTGGGCATCACGCCCGACAAAGAAATCATCACCCACTGCCAGACTCACCACCGCTCCGGCTTCACCTACCTGGTGGCCAAGGCGCTCGGTTATCCACGAGTCAAAGGCTATGCCGGTTCCTGGGGTGAATGGGGCAACCACCCCGATACCCCCATCGAGCTTTGAAGGTTCTTAAGGACAGTTAATGAAAAACCGTTTGTTCATCCTCACTCAATACCTGCTGCCCCACCACCTGCTGTCGCGGCTGGCCGGCTGCATTGCCGAATGCCGCGTGCGCTGGTTCAAGAACGCCTTCACCGCGTGGTTTGCCAAGCGCTACCAAGTGGACATGTCCCAGGCCCTGGTGGAAGACCTGACGGCGTACGAGCACTTCAACGCCTTCTTCACCCGCGCCCTGAAAGACGGTGCGCGTCCGCTGGACCCAACCCCGGGCGCCATCCTCAGCCCCGCCGACGGTGCCGTCAGCCAGCTCGGCCCGATCGAGCACGGCCGGGTATTCCAGGCCAAGGGCCACAGCTTCAGCGTACTGGAGCTACTGGGCGGCGATGCAGCCAACGCGGCGCCGTTCATGGGCGGCGATTTTGCCACCATCTATCTTTCCCCCAAGGACTACCACCGCGTGCACATGCCGCTGGCCGGCACCCTGCGGGAGATGGTTTATATCCCAGGACGAATTTTCTCGGTCAACCAGACCACCGCCGAAAACGTTCCAGAACTGTTTGCTCGTAACGAACGCGTGGCGTGCATTTTCGACACCGAACGCGGGCCGATGGCCGTGGTGCTGGTGGGCGCGATGATCGTGGCGTCCATCGAAACCGTCTGGGCCGGCCTGGTGACACCGCCCAAGCGCGAACTCAAGACTTTCCGCTACGACGAAGTCGCCCGTGCGCCGATCCACCTGGAAAAAGGCGCCGAACTGGGCCGCTTCAAGCTAGGTTCGACCGCCATCGTGCTGTTTGGTCCGGATCAAGTGAAATGGGCCGAGGAACTGGTGGCCGGTTCGCCCGTGCAGATGGGTCAAGGCCTGGCACTGCCAAAAGCCTGAGTCATCGGCCCCTGTGGGGAGCGAGCTCCCCACAGGGCATGCTGCATAGATAGAGCACCTCTTTCGCCCACAACTGCTAGAGTTGGAAACATCACGTTTATTTCCCGCCGGAGCCCGACCACGGCATGAATGAGACCAGCCCTCTCCAGCTATTGCGCGTCCAGCCCCCAACGCAATCACGCCTGTCGTTCTGCGATGCCACGCCACGGGACCTCAAGCGCTGGATCGCCAACCTGCCCAAGGCCAACATCGGCGAAACCGCCCGCCTGTTGTACCAGGCCCTTGGTGAACTCAACCAACTGCTCACGCCCAGCGACAATCGACTGCAACTGCTCGAGCTGCTGCGGCCCGAGGTGTATTACGTCTGCAAGCACCTGGAGCGGCACTTCCTGCAACAGGCCATCGTGCTGGATGAGCGCTCGCGCAAGATCGTCAACCTGTGCCAGGCCCTGCAAACCCAACTGGCGATGGGCTACAAACAGATCGTGGCGCGTATCGCCTCGAAATACACCAAGGATCGGGCTCGCCTGCTGAGCACCGCGCTGCAACGGGCGATACATGCCCTCAACGGCCCGCTGCTGCGTGCCAGCCAGCTATACAGCCCAGTACCTGAAGGGCTATGGCTCGATTTGCATCAGCTGTACCGGATCGCTTGCCTGCACCGCTTGCAGCACCTGAGCGTGAGTGATGACCTGGCCAGCCAGGTTCATCAATTGAACGCCGAGCAAACCTATGTCGTCGCCCTGCTGCTGGGCGCGTCACGCAGCAATCAACTGCGCCAGAGCCAGATCGGGCGACTGACCCAAGTGCTCGAGTCCTGGAGCCAGTGGGTCAAGCTGGACCCTGCCACCGCTGCCAGCAGCCTGTTCGCGGTCGCGCCGGAGCTGGATGTCGGGCCGCGCTACCGCTCCAAGTTCCGAGCCGAACAGCAGCCGACCTTGCAGGGCTTCGATCCCCAGCCCCTGGTGCGTGCAATCGCCACTCACCTGGAACAACCTGCCGAGAACAACCTGCCAGTACCTGGCGGCATGAGCGTCGACACCTTGCATCACCTGCAAGCGGCCTGGGGCGAAGCGGCCGAACGCAGCTTCCAGCGCACCGAGGGCAACGGCACGCTGACCCTGTGCGTGGGCATGAGTGCGCTGCACTACTACCTCGGCGGCGAGCGCTCTTTCAACGAAATCCTGAAAAGCCCCACCACCCGCAAAGCCCGCTTCGAAGCCTCGCCGAGCAAGACAAACGACGCCTGGAAGCAGGCCTTCGACGCCGCCCCCGCCGGTGACAGCGACCTGCTGCCCTATGAAGAAATCGAGTACCCGGTCAACCCGGCCGATGACGACGGCACCAGCTCCGACAATCAGCACCACTTTCCCACCTACGACCTGCCGATCATCAACCACAGCCCTGGCGGTTATTGCCTCGGTTGGCCCAAGGAAGTGCCGGAACAGCTTCAAGCCGGTGAAATGATCGGCATTCGAGACAGCAGTGACCAAGCCTGGAGCGTTGCCGTGGTGCGCTGGATCCGACAAGTGCGCAACGGCGCCATGCAGATGGGCATCGAACTGGTCGCACCCCATGCCCAGCCTTGTGGGCTGCAACTGGTCCGGGAAGAGAACGAGCACGGTCACTACCTGCGCGGCTTGTTACTGCCCGAGATCAGCGCCATCGACCTGCCTCCCACCATGATCGCCCCACGCCTGCCGTTCCAGGAGGGCCAGCGTGTACTGATCAACACCAACGGCCAGGAACGCCGCGCCGGCCTGGACCGCCGGGTGACCAGTACCCACAGCTTCAACCAGTTTTCCTATCACCCGGAAGACTCAGCCGAGACTGAGGGTGGCGGCGACCAAGAGGGGAATTTTGATTCGTTGTGGAAGTCGCTCTAAACAGCGCATAGCCCCCTGTGGCGAGGGAGCTTGCTCCCGCTGGGGCGCGTAGCGGCCCTAAACCTGAGACCGAGGAGTGTCAGGTTGGCCGCCTTGGGCCTGCTGCGCAGGCCAGCGGGAGCAAGCTCCCTCGCCACAAAGTGCGTGCCTCCCCAGAGTCGGCGTATTGCTCAAAGCATGTTACTTAGAGCTGCCCGTCACGATCCCTGAAACCCAACAGGTACAACACCCCATCCAGCCCCAGGGTTGAAATCGCCTGCCTGGCCGACTGCTTGACCAGCGGCTTGGCGCGGAACGCCACGCCCAGGCCGGCGATCGCCAGCATCGGCAAGTCGTTGGCGCCGTCTCCCACGGCGATGGTCTGCTCCAGGCGCAAGCCTTCCTTTTCAGCCAGCTCTCGCAGCAGGTCCGCCTTGCGCTGGGCATCGACGATCGGCTCCACGGCCACGCCGGTCACCTTGCCATCCACCACTTCCAATTCGTTGGCGAATACGTAGTCGATACCGAGCTTGGCCTGCAATTGCTTGGCGAAGTAGGTGAAGCCGCCGGACAGGATGGCGGTCTTGTAACCCAGGCGCTTGAGTTCAGCGAACAGGGTCTCGGCACCTTCGGTCAGGCGCAGGGAAGCGCCGATGGAATCCAGCACACTGACGTCCAGCCCCTTGAGCAGCGCCAGGCGCTCCTTGAAGCTGGCGCGGAAGTCCAGCTCGCCGGCCATGGCTCGTTCGGTGATGGCCGAAACCTTGTCGCCGACGCCGGCCGCCTTGGCCAGTTCATCGATGACTTCGGCCTCGATCAGCGTCGAATCCATGTCGAACACCGCCAGGCGGCGGTTACGACGGAACAGCGAATCTTCCTGGAAGGCGATGTCGACGTTCAGTTCCTGGGCCACGCTGAGGAACTCGGCACGCAACGCCTGGGGGTCAGCCGGCTCGCCACGCACGGAAAACTCAATGCAACCCTTGCCCTTGTCGTCCGGGGTGTCCAGCGGCATGCGCCCGGACAGTCGGTCGATATGGTCGATGTTCAGGTCATATTTGGCGGTGATCGAGCTGACGCGCTGCAATTGTTCGGCAGTGACCTTGCGGGTCAGCAGGGTAACGATGTGGCGCTTCTTGCCCTGGCCGGCCACCCAATGCCGGTAATCGTCCTCGGACACCGGGGTGAAGCGCACCTGTTGGTCGAGCTTGTAGGCGGTGAACAGGATGTCCTTGAGCACCGACTTGCCTTGTTCGGCGTCCGGAATTTCAACCAGGATGCCGAACGACAGCGTGTCGTGGATCACCGCCTGACCGATGTCGAGAATGTTCACACCACCCTGGGCCAGAACGCCGGTAATGGCCGCAGTCAGACCCGGACGGTCGCTGCCAGTGATGTTTATCAGGACGATTTCGCGCAAGGCGCACCCCCGCAGGTGGAAAAAAACCGCATTCTACCCACATTCAGTGACCATCGGGCACCGCCAGTGCTTTGCCGGTCATGGGGCTGTCGCTATACTGCGCGTCAATTTCACGGACAAAGAGCCGAGCTCAGTGAACCGGCCCACGCCAGTCAAAACCGACAACTTCTTCCTGCTGATCTTCCGTGCACTGCGTCACCGTCGTGTACCGATTGCATTGCGCATTGCCAGCCATAACGTGATCCTGGTCGCCCTGGCCCTGGTTATCTATGCCTGCGTGATGGGCTTGCAATTCAAGCAGGCGATGCACGAGCAGGCCGATGCCCTGGGTGAAAGCCTGACCACCCAGACCGCCACGTCCGCCACCGAGCTGCTGGTGTCCAACGACATCCTCAGCCTCAACGTGCTGCTCAACAACCTGACCAAGAACAAACTGGTGGCCCACGCCGCCATCTACAGCGTGGACAACCGCATCCTCGCCGAGGCCGGCCAACGGCCCAAGCCGGGCCTGCTGGGTGAGTCCGGCGGCATGTACCAGAGCAAGATCACCTTCCAGGACGTGACCGCCGGACAACTGCGCATCAGCCTGGACATGGACCAGTTCCAGCAACCGATGACCATCAGCCTGCAAAGCATGGGCATCCTCAGCGCGATACTGCTGGCCCTGGCTTTGGCCTTGAGTCTGCGCCTGGGGCGGCACATCTCCACGCCGCTGTTGCAATTGCGCGTCTGGCTGCGGGACATCGACGAACACACCCCTGCCACCCAGCGCCAGGATGAAATCGGCGACCTGGCCCGGCAACTGCACGCCAGCTTCGCGCCGGAACCCGAGCCCTTGCCGGAACCTGAAGACATCGACTACGTGGACGACGAGGACACTGAGCCGGGCTTCGAAGTGCGTAACCTGCGCGACCCGGGCTTTGATGAAAGCCAGCCGATGCCCGCCTCCAAACCGGCGCCACGCCACGTGGTGCGCACGGTGGAGGATGAGGAAGACGATGACGCCTTCGCCGACCTGCGTGACGAATCAGTCGATGGCGCACCTCAACCGCTCGCCAGGCCCGCTGCCTCGAACCTGCCCCAGCACAGTGCCGTGCTGGCCGTGCAACTGGGCGCCCAGGACCAACTGCGCCGCTTGCCCCAGGCCCGCCTGAAGGAACTGCTCGAACGCTACCGCGACTGCCTCGACCAGGCCGCCTCGCTTTATCAGGGTGAACTGCACACCCTGAACGACGGCAGCACGCTGATGCTGTTCCACACCGAAGACAGCGGCGACGACTACCTGACCAACGCCATTTGCTGCGGTGAGTTGCTGCGCGCCTTGGGCCACCAGTTGCAGATCGAAGTCGCCGACAGCGGCATCACCTTGCAACTGCAATTGGGCCTGACCTTGGGCGATGGTCTGTTCGGCCTGAGCCAGATCGACCTGCTGCTGACCGAAACCGCCCAGGACGCCCTGGCGTTGTCGCAACACAGCCGCAACCTGCTGCTGGTGGAACGCAAGATCAACGACGACGCCCTGATCCGCCAGCGCGCCCGCATCCGCCCCATCGCCAGCCCCGAAGGCGCGTGCTGCGTGGAGCGCTTGATGGAGCCTTATCCATCGTTGCTGGAGCGGCAACTGGCGCGGATGCATGAGCGCCAGGCCTGAGTCCCGGTACTTGAAGTAACGAAGCCCGCAGATGAGTGATTGTCTGCGGGCTTTTTGTTGTCTTCAGCGCCGCCATCGCGAGCAGGCTCGCTCCCACATTGGGTCTGTGGCTTGCAGAGCTCCCCTGTGGGAGCGAGCCTGCTCGCGATGAGGCCGGTACAGACACTGAAGAACCAACCCGCAGAAACAACAAAGCCCGCATCAATGCGGGCTTCGCTTTGCATCCAGGCCTGGCGTCAGAACCTGAACACTTCCATGTCCGTACGAATCGGCAAGGCCATGGGAATCTTGTCCTTTTCCTTTTCCACCGGCTTGGCTGGGGCTGGAGTGGGCTTGCGTGGCACTTCGGCGACAGGCGGCTGGTTGGCCAGGGGCTTGAGCGATACAGACAGTTGTTCGGCCAGGCGTTGCAGGAGCACGCCTTGAGCCTGGACCTGCGCGGCGGTGGTGCCGGCATGTTGCTCTTGCAGATGAACGATGCGGTTCTCACGCACCTTGCCACGACGGTCGATCAACCGCCATTGGGCATCGAGCACTGCCGGTTGCGCTTTACCCGAGTCCAGGCGAGTAATCGACAGCAGCACCTGCACATCCGGGGTGAAGCCCTGGGTCGCAGGCGCCAGTACCACACGCTGGCTGTCCAGGTGCCCGGCGACCTGACGCAACAGCAATTGATCGATGTCGGAAGACAGGCTGCCAGCCCAGCGTCCGTCGGTGGCGGCCTGCAGGCTACCGTCCGGTTGGCGTTGCAATAAGGTTTCGCGTTGCAGGTAATCGGCGATCAGGACCGGCCCCAGCAATACTGCCATGCCTGTGCTTTGCGCAGGCTGGGCCGGGGTTCCGCTGTCGAGTTGGTACAGCGACACCGGCTGGTTCATGCTGCAACCCGCCAGGCCAAGCAGGCCGGCGAGCCACAAAATAGGAAGGCGCAGAGCAGTCATCGTTCCGTCCAGGTGGCAGCCACAAGGCTTGCCACAGTGAAAAAATACTCGGTCATTATGAAGAACGCTCGGCCACGCCGGCGCTTGAAAGGGCCTATCATCCGTGAATATGCGCCGCGACTCCAGCGCCAAAGCATCGATCTGCGGCTTTTAATCGCAGACCGAGCCCTCTAGCACGCCTAATTGAGGTTTTCGACGAGCAGTGCATCCACCCGCTGGAAACCTCTTGGAAGCTTGTTGCCTCGCCGCCCGCGCTCACCTTTGTAATGTTCAAGATCGTCTGCTTTCAACGAAAGCGTACGTTTTCCAGCCTGTAGCACAAGCGTGGCGCCTTCCGGTAACACTGCAATATCCGTGACATATTCCTCGCGACTGGCCACCCGTTCGCCGGAAATACCGATGATCTTGTTGCCCTTGCCTTTACCCAACTGAGGCAAGTCGCTGATTTTGAACACCAGCAAGCGACCTTCGGTCGTTACCGAAGCCAGCCAATTGTTCTCTCGATCGCTGACCGCCCTCGGGGCAATGACCTTGGCGTTGTTCGGCAGGCTCAACAACGCCTTGCCCGCCTTGTTCTTGGCTTGCAGGTCTTCACCCTTGACCACGAACCCATAACCCGCGTCCGATGCAATAACGTACAGCCCATCATCATCAGGCATCAGCACGCATTCAAAAGTTGCACCCGGCGGGGGCGTTAAACGACCGGTCAGCGGTTCGCCCTGGCCGCGAGCCGATGGCAGGGTGTGGGCCGGCACCGAATAGCTGCGCCCGGTAGAATCGACGAACACCGCAAACTGGTTGGAACGCCCGGCCGCCAGCGCCTTGAAACCGTCCCCAGCCTTGTAGGAAAGCCCGGTAGCGTCAATATCATGACCCTTGGCCGAGCGCACCCAGCCTTTTTCCGACAGTACGACGGTCACTTTCTCGTTCGGTAGCAGGTCGTGCTCACTCAATGCCTTGGCTTCGGCGCGCTCAACGATTGGCGAACGACGATCATCACCATAAGTCTCGGCGTCCTTGAGCAGTTCAGTGCGCACCAGCTTCTTGAGTTTGGCTTCGCTGCCCAACAAGGCTTGCAACTTGGCTTGCTCCTTGAGCAGTTCATCCTGCTCGGCGCGCAGCTTCATCTCTTCCAACCGCGCCAATTGCCGCAGGCGGGTGTCGAGGATGTAGTCGGCCTGGATTTCGCTCAGGGCAAAGCGCTCGATCAGGCTGGCCTTGGGGTGCTCCTCGGTGCGGATGATGTGGATCACTTCATCCAGATTCAGGTAGGCAATCAGCAAACCGTCCAACAGATGCAGGCGGCGCTCGACCTTGTCCAGGCGGAACTGCAGGCGCCGACGCACGGTCTTGACCCGGAACTCCAGCCATTCGACCAGCAATGCCCGCAGGTTCTTCAACTGCGGTTTGCCGTCCAGGCCGATGATGTTGATGTTGACCCGGTAGCTGGACTCAAGATCAGTGCTGGCGAACAGGTGCTGCATCAGCGCGTCGTGGTCGACCCGGCTGTTGACCGGAATGATCACGATGCGGCAGGGGTTTTCGTGGTCGGACTCATCGCGCAAATCGGCGACTTGTGGAGCTTTCGACGGTTTTGCCTGCATCATCGCCGCGATTTGCTCCAAGACCTTCGCCCCGGAGACTTGGTGCGGCAATGCCGTGACGATGATGTCGCCGTCTTCGATGTGGTACACGGCGCGCATGCGCACCGAACCGCGACCGGTCTCGTAGATTTTCAGCAGGTCGGCGCGCGGCGTGATGATTTCCGCTTCGGTCGGGTAATCCGGGCCCTGGATGTGTTCGCAGAGTTGTTCCACCGTGGCTTTCGGTTCATCCAGCAGACGCACGCAGGCCGTGGCCACTTCCCGCAGGTTGTGGGGAGGTACGTCAGTGGCCATGCCCACGGCAATGCCGGTGGTGCCATTGAGGAGAATATTCGGCAAACGTGCAGGCAATACGAGGGGTTCTTCAAGGGTGCCGTCAAAGTTCGGGCCCCAGTCCGCCGTACCTTGGCCCAGTTCGCTGAGCAGAACCTCGGAATAACGCGACAGCCGCGCCTCGGTGTAACGCATGGCAGCGAAGGACTTGGGATCGTCCGGCGCACCCCAGTTACCCTGCCCGTCCACCAGCGTGTAGCGATAGCTGAACGGCTGGGCCATCAGCACCATGGCTTCATAGCAGGCCGAGTCGCCGTGGGGGTGGAACTTACCGAGCACGTCACCGACGGTCCGCGCCGATTTCTTGTGCTTGGAATCGGCATCCAGCCCCAGCTCACTCATGGCATAGATGATCCGCCGCTGGACCGGCTTCAGACCGTCGCCAATGTGCGGCAAGGCGCGGTCCATGATCACGTACATGGAGTAATTGAGGTAGGCACTTTCGGTGAAGTCAGCCAGCGATCGGCGTTCTACGCCGTCTAAGCTGTCTGCAAGAATGTCGCTCATGCGGGCCTCATCAGTTCGTTGTCTGGCGCAGCAGCATGGTGCCGTCGCGCTGGGTAAATTCAAGTTTGTTCAGGGCGCTCATGCCCAGCAGCACTTGCGTGCCACCCAGGCCTGGCGCCACCAGGGCACGGACATCGCGCAAGACGATGTCGCCCAATTGCAGCCGGTCGACGCGGGTACGGTAGCCCTCGCTCACACCGTTGGCGGTGCTCAAGGTCACGCCGAAACCCTTTTCCAGCTTGAGGCGCTCGGCCAACTCCATCGGAATCGCCACGTCAGTGGCTCCGGTGTCGAGCATGAAGTCCACCGGCTGACCGTTGATCTGGCCGCTGGCGACGAAATGCCCCTGTTGATTGCCGACCAGCTTCACCTCGATAAAACCTTCACCTCTTTGCGAGTACACCTGGGTATTGGGGTTTTGCTGGCGCTGTTCCCATTGGGCAAAAAACCGCGTCGCCAGAAACAGCGCCGCGCACCAGGCCAATATCATCAACACCCGGCCAGCACGCTTGCCCGGCGGCTGCTGACTCATGGCGAGGCGCCCCAACCACCGTCCGGCGCGGCAAAGCGCCAGATGATCGGCCGCGTTTCGCCGTCGGCGCGAGCACCATCGTTGTTGTCCAGGCCGATCCAGGCGCCCTCGGCGTCCACTACCAGCGCTTCGGCCAGGCCATAGGCCTGCGCGTAACGACGATTATCCAGCAACGCCTCGGCGGCGAACGACCAGCAGCGCTCCACTTGGGCGGTCTGCGAGTCACGCCGGCAGATCTGAAAGGCGTTGCGCTCCAAGGTAAACAGCTTGCCATTGAACAGTGACAGATCGGCGAAATCACGCGGAACCGCCTTGGCCTTGGGGAACTGCGCTGGCTGCATCTCCAGCCCCGCTTCGCTCAGCAATACACAATTGCCATCGCAGTCCCACACCGTCTGCTTGCGCTTGATCAGCAACAGGCCGCGACTTTCGCGCTCGGCCGCCAGCCACAATTGATTGCCAGCCGGGTTGATCGCCAGGCCTTCGAACAGGGCATTGAAATGCAGCAACATGCCACTGGCACGGGCCTGGCGGATCAGCGTCGGGGCGATTTTCAACCACGACGCAGGTCCCGATGGCGGCACCTGCAACACCGCGGCATGGGACTCACTGACCACATAGCGATTGCCAGCACTGTCGCAGCTGATGCCTTCGAAATCCAGCTCGCCACCGCGCAGGAACGACGCCGCCCAGGTGCGGGATTTCAAGCCCCAGGGAAAACCGCTGTCCGGCACCTCAGGCACCTCGATATCGACCACTTGCGCCGGCCAGACTGGTGCCTCGGAGGGTGTGAGGCGGTAGATCCGATCATCGTCGCGATCAGACACCGTCCACATTTCACTGCCGCACAGGGCCAGCCCGGACAGATTGCCACCGCGCATGCCCTCGACGACGTGCTCGGACAGCAACTTCAGTTCCGGCGCCGGTCCTGCGACCACAACCCCCGCCCACAGCAATAACGCCAGGGCGAAACCGTTGCGCATCAGGCCAGCACCTCGGCCAGGTCCCCTTTGGATTCGAGCCAGGACTTGCGATCACCGGCGCGCTTCTTCGCCAGCAACATGTCCATCATTTCCGAAGTCGCTTCGAAATCATCCAGGGTCAACTGCACCAGGCGGCGAGTGTTCGGATCCATGGTGGTTTCGCGCAGTTGCGGCGGGTTCATTTCGCCCAAGCCTTTGAATCGGGTGACCTGCGGCTTGCCACGTTTCTTCTCGGCCACCAGACGATCGAGGATGCCGTCACGCTCGGCTTCGTCCAGGGCGTAGTAGATTTCCTTGCCCAGGTCGATCCGATACAGCGGCGGCATTGCGACGTAGACGTGGCCGGCATCCACCAGTGGGCGAAAATGCTGGACGAACAAGGCGCAGAGCAACGTGGCGATGTGCAGGCCGTCGGAGTCGGCGTCGGCGAGGATGCAGATCTTGCCGTAGCGTAGCTGGCTCATGTCCTCGGCGCCCGGATCGACACCGATGGCCACTGCGATGTTATGCACTTCCTGGCTGGCCAGCACTTCGCTGCCGTCCACTTCCCAGGTGTTGAGGATCTTGCCCCGCAGAGGCAGTATCGCCTGGAACTCTTTGTCCCGCGCCTGCTTGGCCGAACCACCGGCGGAGTCACCTTCCACCAGGAACAGCTCGGAACGCATCGGGTCCTGCCCGGCGCAATCGGCGAGCTTGCCCGGCAACGCCGGCCCTTGGGTGATGCGCTTGCGCTCGACCTTCTTGCTGGCCTTGAGGCGACGGCCGGCGTTGTTGATCGCCAGTTCCGCCAGGGCCAAACCGGTTTCCGGGTTGGCGTTGAGCCACAGGCTGAACGCGTCCTTGACCACACCGGAAACAAACGCCGCCGCTTCGCGGGACGACAGGCGCTCCTTGGTCTGGCCGGAAAACTGCGGTTCCTGCATCTTCATCGACAGGACAAAGGCGATGCGTTCCCAGACGTCTTCCGGCGCCAGCTTCACACCACGGGGCAGCAGGTTGCGGAACTCGCAGAACTCGCGCATGGCATCGAGCAAACCCTGGCGCAACCCGTTGACATGGGTGCCGCCCTGGGCCGTGGGGATCAGGTTGACGTAGCTTTCCTGGACGCTTTCGCCACCTTCAGGCAGCCACAACAGCGCCCAGTCCACCGCTTCCTTGTTACCGGCCAGGCTGCCGCAGAACGGCTCGTTGGGCAGGCGTTCGAAATCGTTGACCGCGTCCACCAGATAAGAACGCAGGCCGTCTTCGTAATGCCACTCGACTTTCTCTCCGCTGGCCTTGTCCTCGAAACTGACCAACAGCCCCGGACACAACACCGCCTTGGCCTTGAGCACGTGCTTGAGGCGGCTGACGGAAAACTTCGGTGAATCGAAATACTTCGGATCCGGAGCGAAATACACGCTGGTCCCGGTGTTGCGCTTGCCGACGGTGCCGACCACTTCCAGCTCGGTGGCCTTGTAGCCGTCGGCGAAGGTCATCTGGTATTCGTTGCCATCACGCTTGACCCGCACCCGCACCTGAGTCGACAAGGCGTTGACCACAGAAATACCCACCCCGTGCAGACCGCCGGAGAACTGGTAGTTCTTGTTGGAAAACTTGCCGCCGGCGTGGAGCTTGGTGAGGATCAGCTCGACGCCCGAAACACCCTCTTCAGGGTGAATGTCCACCGGCATGCCGCGACCGTCATCGCTGACTTCCAGCGAGTGATCGGCGTGCAGGATGACCTGCACCGACTTCGCATGCCCGGCCAAGGCTTCGTCGACACTGTTGTCGATGACTTCCTGGGCGAGGTGGTTCGGCCGACTGGTGTCGGTGTACATGCCGGGGCGCTTGCGCACCGGGTCGAGGCCCGAGAGGACTTCGATGGCGTCTGCGTTATAGGAGCTAGCGCTGGGAGTGGCCATGGGGTCTCGTCGTCAGTGTTCAATGAAAAAGGGGCGATGGGCTCACAGCGACGTGAAGTCGATCGCCTGGTACAAATCGGCGCCAATGCCGGCAAAACTCAACAGCGCCGGCAACTGCTGGGCAAACCCTTGGAAACTGTGGTCGCCGCCGGCCTGGATGCGCAAGGCACAGGCGCGGTAATACTGCTGGGCGTGGCGATAATCCAGCGTTTCGTCACCGGTTTGCAACCATACCTGAAACCGCTGCGGATCCCGGGGCGCCGGCACTTCCAGTTCGGCCAAGGCCGTGACGTGGTCGTGGGTCAATTCCCAGGTTTCGTCGGTGTACAAATTCTTCTGCGTGCCCAGGTAACCGTCAAACATCCGATGGGGGCTGACGGCAGGGTTGATCAACAGGGCCTTGAGGCCGTGGCGCTCGGCCAAGTGAGTCGCATAGTAGCCGCCGAGCGAGCTGCCGACCAGCAGCGGCCGTCCCAGTTGTGTAATCGCCTGCTCCAGCTGACCGATGGCCTGGCGGGGGTGGTGGTGCAAGGCGGGCACCTGTAATTGGTCGCTCAGGCCGAGGCGGGCCATCACCTCGGTCAACTGACAGGCCTTGGTCGATGCTGGGGCGCTGTTGAAGCCATGGATATAGAGGATTGAACCCGACATTGCCGACTCCCTGGGTGTTGGGCAAAGGCCGGAGTTTACAGGGAGTTTGTGGGGGTTTGGGGGATTTGACTGTCTTGTTGTTGCCGATGATCAGTTGATCACGGTGCCTGTGGGGGCAAAGCTTGCTCGCGATGGCGGCCTGACAGCCGGCCGGGATGTTTTTGACTGAGTACATATCCATTTTCGCGGTAACGGCTACTTATGGTTTCGCCCTTACGGCGAGTCACTTTCGAAAAGCGCGAAAGTAACCAAAGCGCTTATGCCCCACCACTCGGTGCCTCGCTTAGGCTCGGCATGCCCTCACTCCGGCATTGCTCCGTGGGCCCGCCGCGAAGGGCCATCCATGGCCCAGCGCGGCTATCCCGGCATCCATGCCGGGATGCCCACTCCACAATGCCTGCGTTCGGCCATCGTGGTTAACGGGGCGCCGAGATCAACGTCCACCGCGAGGCGGCCTTATAGCCGACCTGGTTCTTGGTGGGACCGCATTTCTCCTGTGGGAGCGGGCTTGCTCGCGAATGCGTCGGATCAGCCAACATCAATGTGGAATGACACCCCCAAGTGCCCCCACACAATGCTCGTGCTCGACGCTAGCGCGGATCGACGATGTCCAACGCCCGGTTCGCCAATAGCTCACTGAGCTCGATCATCTGCTGGACTCCCAGGGCGAAATGCCGACGCGAGCCTTCCAGGTCGAAGGTCAAGTTGCCGAGCATGGCGTTGGCGGAGGCCAGGGTTTCGCTGAGGTTGGCTAGGAGGGTTTCGGTGTCTGCGCTCTCCGCGACGGAGAACAATTGGCTTGAGGGTTGTTTCTTCTTGGGTTGGGGCTTGGGGTCGAGGTAATGGTCGATGGCGCGCTTGGCGGCTTCATCGAGTTTTTGGGGATCGAGCCCGGCGTGGGCTGATGAGGAATCGGTTTCAGGGGGATTGGGCGTGGCTTTGAACATGATGTAGTTCCTTTTACGTAGTGGAACCGCCATCTCCCGTTTTCCAGGCGAGAAGGTGGCAGCTATGCACGGGCTGGAAAACCGAGGTAAAAGGCAAACCCGGCAGACTCGAAAGTCTCCCGCGCACAGCCGCCATAACGCAGAACTGAACGCTCAAAAGCGCCGCAGTATCTCACGGGGCTCGCTGATATGCCTTTTACTCATCGGGTTTCCAGGCCCGGCCGCTGAATTTGCAGCGACGGGAAAAGACTAGCGACAGCCCTTCCCACCCGGCAACCGCCAGAGTTCGTCGGAAAAATCTGCTTGAGTCAGGAAGTTTGTCCGACCATTCCCACAACCCTGGTCGGCTGTCAGGACGCTATCGCGAGCAAGCTCGCTCCCACACAGGTTTTTGGTCGTTTATAAGATCAGTGTCCATCGCCGATCCCTGTGGGAGCTGAGCTTGCTCGCGAAAGCGGTGGGTCTGCCTGCATCAATGCTGAATGTACCGCCGCCTTCGCGAGCAAGCTTTGCTCCCACAGGTCCAGCTCAAACAAGTCTGATGGGTGTACACCCCACAAGAGCCAGGCCGGCTATCAGGCCGCCTCGCGGTGGACGTTGATCTCGGCGCCCCGTTAACCACGCTGGCCGAACGCAGGTATTGCGTAGTGGGCATCCCGGCATGGATGCCGGGATAGCCGCGCTGGGCCATGGATGGCCCTTCGCGGCGGGCCCACGGAGCAATGCCGGAGTGAGGGCATGCCGAGCCTAGGCGAGGCACCGAGTGGTGGGGCAGGAGCGCTTTGGTTACTTTCGACTGGGCCGGCTTCCGGGCTTTTCGAAAGTGACCCGCTGTAAGAGCGGAACCATAAGTGGCCGTTACCGCAGCAACGGATATGTACCCGGTCAACAAAATCCAGGCCGGCTGCAAGGCCGCCTCGTCCTCAATACCCATTGGACTCGTAATCCGGAGTGAACTCAAAACCAACCACCCGCTCAACCCCCGTCTCCAACCGCCCATCCGGCCAAAGCCGCAACCACCGATACCCCGGCGCCTGCGAGCCCACCGCAAAATCCTCACTCCCCGGCTCAAACTGAATACAGGTCGAAGGCGAAGCCAACAAACGAACCCCCTCCCGCACCCGATCAACCTCCTGATGCACATGCCCCCACAGCACAGCACGCACCTGAGGAAACCGATCCAACACCGCAAACAACGCCTCCGGATTACGCAACCCAATCGGCTCCATCCACACACACCCAATCGAAACAGGATGATGATGCAGACACACCAGATGATGCCGCTCCGGCGCCTCACTCAAGGCATTGGCCAACAGAATCAACTGCTCCTCGGCCAAAAACCCCGGCACCGAACCTGGCACGGCAGAATCGAGCATCGTCACCCGCCAATTGCCAATGTCCACCACCGGATCGAGCAACGTGCTCTTGACCGCCGCCTCGAGCATCACCTGCGGCTCATCATGGTTACCGGGAATCCAGCGCGCCGGAGCCTCGATTAGTCCACTCAACTGCCGAAACGCTTCATAGGATTCCAGCGTCCCGTCCTGGGACAAATCCCCAGTGGCAAGCATCAGGTCGATGTCGGGCTGCTGCTTGAGCACCAGGTCAATGACCGCCCGCAAACTGTCACGGGTGTTCATGCCCAGCAACGAAGCATCGGCCTCGGCGAACAAATGGCTATCGGACAGTTGGACCAACAACGCCGCATCGGCAGTGGTCAGGCTGGATACGCTCGGCAAATCGCTCTCTCCCAGGCGCAATCACGCCGTTGCATGAAGCCGCAATTATGCTGGGGGACGATCGAAAGGGGAAACCCGCGAACCGGAACCGGTTCACAACTACCGAACGACTTCGAACTCGTGACCCAACGCCAGGCAATGACTCAGCCATTCACCCAAAAACAGATTCAACTGGGCTTTTTCGTCCGGCTGGTGCATTGACGCATTGGGGTAAGGATAGATGCCACGAAAGCGTCGTGCATGTTCAGCGCTCACGACTTCGGCCATGCGCGCATCGTGATAGACCTGCACTTCCAGTTGCGGCACCGGCAACCAGGGCAGGCTGTGTTCCTGGCGCACCTGCAAGGTGGTGGTGTAGGGACAGGTCTGCAATACCTCGAGGGCCAGCACGCCGAGCATCTGGTCGCCGTGGGTCACGGCGATGCGCCGTGGCGCCGGGTCGTTGCGCATGTCCGGCAACAGGCGCATCAGGCGGGCGTAGTTGGCCTCGCAGGCGGCCTGCAGCCCCACCAGATCGACGCGATAACGATCGCGCAGCTTGTTCAGGACCATAGCCCCCTCACTTCATCGCGATTCAAGGCCAGCCATTGCAAGGCAATGATGCTGGCCGCGTTGCAGATACGTCCGTCGCGCACCGCCTGCAAGGCATCTTCGAAAGCCCAGACCTTCACCCGAATGTCTTCAGCTTCCTCCTCCAGGCCATGCAGGCCTCCGGCCCCCGTGCTGTCGCAACGCCCCAGGTACAAATGTACGAATTCATCACTGCCGCCCGGCGATGGAAAATACTTGGTCATCGGCCAGAGCGCAGCGAAGACAAGCCCAGCTTCCTCCTGCGCCTCACGATGAGCAACTTCTTCCGGTTGCTCGTCCTTGTCGATCAGGCCGGCCACCAGTTCAACCAGCCAAGGGTTGGTCGTCTTGCCTATGGCGCCCACGCGAAACTGTTCGATCAACACCACTTCATCGCGCTGCGGGTCGTAGGGCAACACGCACACCGCGTCATGGCGTACGAACAGTTCACGGTTGATTTCACGGCTCATGCCACCGGCAAACAACTCGTGGCGCAGGACGAGGCGATCGAGCTTGTAGAAACCCTTGAAGCAGGTTTCACGCTTGACGATGTCCACGGTGCTGGGTGCGGCGTTGGCGAAGTCGGTCATGACAATCCTCGTGTGCAGTGAATCAATACGAGGTTCCAACCTCGGCTTCGCGCCATCCTAACGCGCCCGTACCCTTTGATGCAGCCCCTTTCCACTCATCGGGATGGACGGCAGAAGGTGAAAGAACTCTAATGAGCTTAGTGGCGAACTGATTGTCCTGCTGGCAGTCGAAGCGGGTAACTTTTCGCCTTTCCCTGTTCCATGAAGGACGCCCATGTCGCTTTTCAAAACTGCCTCCGTGGCCGCCATTGCCCTGACCCTGGGCGCTTGCCAAAGCCTGTTCCAACCCAACTACCGCGCCCCGCTGGAAACCACCCGCGATGCCTCGGAACAACTGCAACAAGGTTGCGCCAGCGCCGACTGCCCATTGGTAAACATCGACACCTTGCACTTCCCCACCGAACCGGTCCTGGACGGCATTATCGAAAAACGCCTGTTGGAACTGACCCGCACCACCCCGGGCGCCCCCGTGGCACCGACGCTGGCCGCCTATCGCGAGCAGTTTTTGCGCAGCGCCGCACCGCGTAACAGCAGCTATTTGCAAGCCAAGGTACGTGAGCAACATGACGGCCTGGTGATCATCGAACTGTCCAGCTACCTGGACACCGGCGGCGCCCACGGCACGCCGGGGCGCGGCTTCATCAACTATTCGCGCCAGCAACACAAGGTGCTGACCCTGTCGGACATGCTGCTGCCGGGCCAGGAAGAAGCCTTCTGGAAAGCCGCGCAGGTCGCTCACAACAGTTGGCTGATCAGCACCAAGCTGGATCAGGAACCCGATTTCCTGAAACAGTGGTCCTTCCAGAAAACCCCACACGTGGCGCTGACCTACGGCGGTGTGATCCTCAAGTACGAAGTGAGCACCATTGCGCCCTACGCCCTGGGCCACATCGAATTGAAGATCGCTTACCCGCGCCTCAATGGCATTCTCAAGCCCGAGCTGTTTCCTGGCCGTAGCTGAAGGCCCGGCCCAGCAACAGCTGCAGCAACCCTGCCAGGATCAGCGACGGCAGGGTTGCGCCGATGTCCGGATAGAAGTTCGCCAGTAGGTGATAAGTGCTCACCCCGCCCAGCCAGGCCAACAGTGCCGGCCAGCGCAACGCGGCTGACAGCACCTGGCTACGGCGTTTGCGCAGGATGAAGTGGTCCACCAGCACCACGCCGAACAGCGGTGCGAACACCGAGCCGATCAGCAACAGGAAGTTCTGGTATTGCGCCAACGGCGCGAAGCAGGCGATCAAGGTGCAGATGACGCCAATCGCCAAGGCCAGGTGTTCGACTTTCAGCCCCGACAGCATGCCACTGGACACCGCCGCCGAGTGAATGTCAGCGAAGGCATTTTCCGACTCATCCAGCAAAATCAAAAGCAGTGGAATCCCCAACCCGGCGCCCGCCAGGGCCAGCAGCAGCGCATTGACTTCGCCGCTTGGCGCAAACGCCAGGGTGTAGGCCACGCCCAGGCTCATCAGCCAGAAATTACCGATGAAGAACCCCAGCGCGGTACCGCCGAAGACATTCTTGGCGCGTTTACCGAAGCGCGAATAGTCGGCGATCAGCGGCAGCCACGACAGCGGCATCGCAATGGCGATGTCAAACCCCACCGCCAGCGGCATCGAGCCGTCACCCGCCTGGGCCCACAGCGCGGCCAGGTCAGCCTTGGCGAACAGGTTCCAGGTCAGCCAGATGCATGCCGCCAGCAACAGCCAGATACCCCACTTGCGCAAAACCTTCCGTACGAAGGTCAGCGGTCCACTGACCGCGAGCAAGGTCGCCAGGGCGCCAAAGAACAGCGTCCACAGCAGTGGACTGGCCCCCAGGCTACCTTCACTGAAAGCCCGGGCGCCAAGCAGGCTGGCGGCGTCACGCATGACAATGATTTCGAATGAACCCCAGCCGATCAGCTGCAGCAGGTTCAACACCGCCGGCACGCTCGCGCCCTTGCCGCCAAGGCTGAGCTTGAGGGCGGCCATGGCCGACAGGCCAGTGTCGCTGCCGATCACCCCGACGGCCGCCAGCAGCAGGACGCCCACCAGCGTGCCGAGGAAAATCGCCAGCAGCGCACCACTCAGGCCCAGGCCCGGCGCGAGCAAGGCGCCGACCTGCAAGACCATCAGGCCGATGCCGAGGGAGAACCACAGGGAAAACAGGTCGCGAGCGCCGAAGACGCGTTTGTCCAGGGGGACGGCGGTGTCTGGGGAGTAGGTGCTGGGTTGGATGTTCAAGAGTTGTTATCTCAGAGGAATATTTGTTGTTCTATCGATCGCTTTCGCGAGCAGGCTCGCTCCCACAGGGGACTTGCGGCGAACACGAGATGGGTGAACGACCGAGATCCATTGTGGGAGCGAGCCTGCTCGCGAAGGCGGCGGTGAAAACACCGCCGCCCACAGCTCACATCACACTTTCTTGTAAAGCTGACTACCTTCCTTCTTGAACCGCTCAGCCTGTTCCGCCAAGCCCTGGGCGACATCGACATCCACCGCTTCAATGCGCTGGTTGGCCGCGTACTCGCGTACTTCCTGGGTGATTTTCATCGAGCAGAACTTCGGCCCGCACATCGAGCAGAAATGCGCGACCTTGGCCGAATCCTTCGGCAGGGTTTCATCGTGGTACGAACGGGCGGTGTCCGGGTCCAGGCCGAGGTTGAACTGGTCTTCCCAGCGGAACTCGAAACGCGCCTTGCTCAAGGCATTGTCGCGGATCTGCGCGCCCGGGTGCCCTTTGGCAAGGTCGGCCGCGTGGGCGGCGATCTTGTAGGTGATGATCCCGGTCTTGACGTCATCCTTGTTCGGCAGGCCCAGGTGTTCCTTCGGTGTGACGTAGCAGAGCATCGCGCAACCGAACCAGCCGATCATCGCCGCACCGATGCCGGAGGTGATGTGGTCGTAGCCCGGCGCGATGTCGGTGGTCAGTGGGCCGAGGGTATAGAACGGCGCTTCATCGCAGCACTCGAGCTGCTTGTCCATGTTCTCCTTGATCAACTGCATCGGCACGTGGCCCGGGCCTTCGATCATGCACTGCACATCATGCTTCCAGGCGATCTTGGTCAGCTCGCCGAGGGTTTCCAGCTCACCGAACTGCGCTTCGTCGTTGGCGTCGGCAATCGAGCCCGGACGCAGGCCATCGCCCAGCGAGAAGCTGACGTCGTAGGCCTTCATGATTTCGCAGATGTCTTCGAAGTGGGTGTAGAGGAAGTTCTCTTTGTGGTGCGCCAGGCACCACTTGGCCATGATCGAACCACCACGGCTGACGATACCGGTGACGCGCTTGGCGGTCATCGGCACGTAGCGCAGCAGCACGCCGGCGTGAATGGTGAAGTAGTCGACGCCCTGCTCGGCCTGTTCGATCAGCGTGTCGCGGAACAGCTCCCAGGTCAGGTCTTCGGCCACGCCGCCGACTTTTTCCAGGGCCTGGTAGATCGGCACGGTGCCGATCGGCACCGGCGAGTTGCGGATGATCCATTCGCGGGTTTCATGGATGTGCTTGCCAGTGGACAGGTCCATGACCGTGTCCGAACCCCAGCGAATACCCCATGTCAGTTTCGCCACTTCTTCTTCGATGGACGAACCCAGGGCACTGTTGCCGATGTTGCCGTTGATCTTCACCAGGAAGTTACGGCCGATGATCATCGGTTCCAGTTCGGTGTGGTTGATGTTGGCCGGGATGATCGCGCGACCGCGGGCGATTTCATCGCGTACGAATTCCGGGGTGATGACTTTCGGCACGCTGGCGCCGAAGCTGTGGCCGGCGTGTTGCTGGTCCAGCAGGCCGGCGGCGCGGGCCACTTCCAGCTTCATGTTTTCGCGGATGGCGACATATTCCATCTCGGCGGTAATGATGCCTTTGCGCGCGTAGTGCATCTGGCTGACGTTGGCGCCCGGCTTGGCACGGCGCGGGTTGTTCACGTGGGCGAAGCGCAGCTTGGTCAGCTCGGGGTCGGCCAGGCGTTCCTGGCCGAAGTTGGAACTCAGGCCAGCCAGGCGTTCGGTGTCGCCACGGGCTTCGATCCACGGCGAGCGCACATCGGCCAGGCCCTTGCGCACGTCGATGATCACGTTCGGGTCGGTGTAGGGGCCCGAAGTGTCATATACCACCACCGGCGCGTTGATTTCGCCGCCGAAGTCGGTGGGGGTCACGTCGAGGCTGATTTCGCGCATGGGCACGCGAATATCCGGGCGACTGCCCTGGACATAGATTTTTTGCGAGCGGGTAAAGGGCTGGACCGATTGCTCATCGACCTGGGCCGATTCACTGAGGTTGGTCGCGTTTTTTGCTTTTGTCGTCATCACGGGCTCTCCAGACACACATCCAGGCAGTGGATTTTTGTCGGAGCGAACCTGTAGCGAATGGACGCGTCCCTGCACGAGAGTGCGGACGCTGTGCTTGCTGCTCGAGGATGCTCGAAAATCGAAAGTCGATGGTCGAACAACATCCCGGACGAAGCACAAGAGGACTCGCCGGGTGACGAGAAATCTTGTTCCCTACGCAGGCGTTAACCTGATCAGGTTCAACGGGATCCGAAATTATTCGATCTCAGCCTCATAGCAAGGCACCCCGACAAGAACCCGGCCAGTCTAGACACAACTACCAGAGAACGCCATCGCCAGGGCAAAAGGCGTGATGAATGGCGCATATACAGGATTGTTGCCGTGCCATCGCGCAACTACACTCGCTACGCCGCGCCTCTTGTGCGCACTCATCCGTGAAATAGGGATCGCCTCATGTTGCGCAAACTCTCACTGGCCCTAGCCGTGTCTTGTGCGTCCAATGGAATGGCCTGGGCTGCCGAAGCGCCCATCACCACCAAAACCGATCTGGTGAGCGTGTACCAGGAAGCGGTAGACAACAACGCCGACCTGGCCGCCGCCCGCGCCCAGTACGGCGCCCAGAAGGAAGTGGTACCCCAGGCGCGTGCCGGATTGTTGCCAAACCTGTCCGGCGGTGCCGAAGTCGCCAACGTGCGCACCGATATCGACCAGCCTGCCGCGGTCGCCAACCGCAGTGCCCGCTCGTATCAGGCCACACTCTCCCAGCCGCTGTTTCGTGCCGACCGCTGGTTCCAGTTCCAGGCGGCCAAGTCGGTGAACGAACAAGCGTCGCTGCAACTGTCGGCCACCGAACAGAACATGATCCTGCAAAGCGCCGAGAGCTACTTCAATGTGCTGCGCAGCCAGGACAACCTGGCCTCGACCAAGGCCGAAGAAGCCGCGTTCAAGCGTCAGCTCGACCAGTCCAACGAGCGCTTCGACGTGGGCCTGTCGGACAAGACCGATGTGCTGCAATCCCAGGCCAGCTACGACACCGCCCGGGCCAACCGGATCCTGGCCCAGCGCCAGGTCGAGGACGCCTTCGAAGCGCTGATCACCCTGACCAACCGCCAGTACAACTCGCTCCAGGGCATCGTCCATACCCTGCCGATCCTGCCGCCGACGCCCAACGATGCCAAGGCCTGGGTCGACACCGCCGCCAGACAGAACCTTAATCTGTTGGCCAGCAACTACGCCGTCACCGCCGCCGAAGATACTTTGCGCCAGCGCAAGGCCGGTCACGCGCCAACCCTGGACGCCGTTGCGAAATACGAAAAAGGCGACAACGACGCCCTGGGCTTCAGCAACCCGAACGCATTTGGCCGCGCCTACAGTGGCGACGTCGATCAGCGCACGCTGGCCTTGCAACTGAACATTCCGATTTTCAGTGGTGGGCTGACCAGCTCCCAGGTGCGCGAGTCCTACTCGCAACTCACCCAGACCGAGCAACAACGCGAAGCCCTGCGCCGCCAGGTCGTGGAGAACACCCGTAACCTGCACCGCGCGGTGAACACCGATGTGGAGCAGGTCCAGGCCCGACGCCAGTCGATCATCTCCAACCAGAGCGCGGTGGAAGCCACGGAGATCGGCTACCAGGTCGGCACGCGCAACATCGTCGATGTGCTCGATGCCCAGCGTCAGCTATATACCTCGGTGCGCAACTACAACAATGCCCGCTACGACTACATCCTCGACAACCTGCGTCTCAAACAGGCCGCCGGCACGTTGAGCCCGGCGGACCTGCAGGACCTGTCACGCTACCTCAAGCCCGACTACAACCCCGACCGCGACTTCCTGCCGCCGGACCTGGCCAAGGCGGCAGCGGAGCAGTTGCGTTCGCGGCCGGCGCAGTAACCCCTTGGAGGGAAGCCCTGCCAACAACATCCTGTGGGAGCAAGGCTTGCCCGCGATGAATACCACTCAGTCTCCCTGGAACCGGGGCGCTTGCATCGCGAGCAAGCTTTGCTCCCACAGATATTCAGTCGCTCAATCAATCAACCGCCCCAACCCCTCCAGCAACCGCTGCAACGCGCCCTGATTGCGGCGCATCACCGCAAGCCCCGCCTCGGCCATGCGCTGGGCATCGCGGGGCAGTTCGAACAGGCGCTGTACCGCCAGGGCCAGGCTTTGGGCATCGTCCACTTCCGCCAGGGCACCGGCGGCACGCAGTTGCGCGGCGATTTCGAGGAAGTTGAACAGGTGCGGCCCGCTGAGCACCGGTTTCGCCAGCGCCGCCGGCTCGAGCAGGTTGTGTCCGCCGTTGGGCACCAGGCTGCCTCCGACAAAAGCGCTGTCGGCCAAGGCGTAGAGAAACAGCAGTTCGCCCATGGTGTCGCCCAGCAACACTGACGTCTGGGCGGTGACCGGTTGAGCGCTGGAGCGCCGGGCCGTGGCGAAGCCTTGGTTCTCACAGAGCTGATGCACGGCATCAAAACGCTCGGGATGCCGCGGCACCAGGATCAGCAAGGCATCGGGATAGCTGTCGAGCAGCCGACGATGGGCGGCCAGCACCACTTCGTCCTCGCCTTCATGGGTGCTGGCGGCGATCCATACCGGACGCTCGGTCGCCTGCCACTGGCGGCGCAAGGCGCTGGAGCTCTCCAGCAATTGCGGGTCGATGGTCAGGTCGAACTTGATGGAACCGGTGACTTCGACGGTTTCCGTCCGAGCGCCCAACTGGCGAAAACGCTCGGCTTCGGCTTCGGTCTGTACAGCGAACAGGCTCATCTCGGCAAGCATCGGTCGGGTCAACTTGGGGAACCGCGCGTAACCGCGTGCCGAACGCTCCGACAGCCGCGCGTTGGCCAGGGCCACGGGAATGCCGCGCCTGGCGCATTGGTGGATGTGGTTGGGCCACAGCTCGGTTTCCATGATGACCGCCAGGGACGGTCGGACCCGGTCGAGAAAACGCTTGGCCGCGCAAGGCAAATCGTACGGCAAGTAGCAATGCTGGATACGCGGCTCGTTGGCGAACATGGCCTGGATCCGCTCCGAACCGGTGGGCGTCATGCAGGTAACCGTGATCGGCAGCTGTGGATAACGTTGCAGCAAGGCACGGATCATCGGCGCGGCGGCAATGCTCTCGCCCACCGACACCGCATGGACCCAGATGCCCCCCGGCACCATGACCGGCAGCCCCCAGGAAAACCGCTCGCCAATGCGCCGGGCGTAAGCCGGCGCCTTGCGGGCCCGCAACCATAGCCGAATCGCTACCAGTGGCAGCCCCAGATAAAACAATGCGCTATAGAGAGTTCTGTTCATGGCGGCGGAGTTTATCGGTTTTTCAGCCGATCGCCTGCAACTGCACGGCAAAACGTTCCGCCAGCCAACGGGCGGCTGGGCCCAGGGGTTCGTCGCGGCGCCAGACCAGTTCCACCACCAGGGCCGGAGGGGTCCATTCGCTGCTGAGTTCGATCATGTCGCCCAGGTACGCCGGGTATTGCACCACATGCCGTGGCAACCACGCCCAGCCCAGGCCACTCCTCAGCCATTCGGCCAGCACATAGAAACTGTCGGCCCGCCAAACTTGCGGGCTGGCCTGTTCGCTGCCGGGGTAGACGCTGGACTGGGTCGCCATCAACAATTGGCGATGCCGGGCCATTTCCCGGCAGGTCACATAACCATGGTCCGCCAATGCATGGCCCCGGCCGCACACCGTGACCATTTCGACGCTGCCCAACACCCGGCGTTCCAGCGCCTCGGGGATCTGGTCGTGATAGAACAGCAAGCCGAGGTCGGCGCGCCGCTCCACCAGTTTGCGCGCCACATCGCCCTGGGCGGCGCTGGCCAGTTGCACTTCGAGGGTGGGAAATTGCTCGGCCAGGGCCGCCAGGCTGTCGATGACCGGTTGATAGGGCATGGCTTCGTCCTGGGCCAGGCGCAGCGACGCTTCCTGCCCGCGCATCAGGGCCAGGGCCCGGCCATTGAGGCGCTCGCACTGGCGCAGCACCTCCCTGGCTTCTTCGAGCAGGGCTTCGCCAGCGTCGGTGAGCCTCGGCTGACGGCCGCTGCTGCGCTCGAACAGGCTCACCCCCAAGTCGTCTTCCAGCAAGGCAATCGCACTGCTGATGGCCGACTGCGCCTTGCGCTGGTCCCGGGCCACGGCGGAAAACGAACGCTTCTCGGCGACGCCGACAAACAGTCGCAATTGCTCCAGGTTCCACTGTACGTTCATGGCCCAACCTATCTTGATTACAGATAGGTAATGACTTTACCGCATCTGGGCAATCTCTAGAATGGCCTCCATCGAAAGACGCAACCGTCGAAGAGGAACTGCCTATGAACGCCTACTACTACCTGGCCATCGCCATCTGCGCCGAAGTGATCGCCACCGTTTCGATGAAAGCGATCAAGGGCCTGAGCACACCCCTGCCCTTGCTGCTGGTCATCGCCGGCTACGGCACCGCGTTCTGGATGTTGACGCTGGTGGTACGCACCGTACCGGTGGGCGTGGCCTACGCGGTCTGGGCCGGGTTGGGGATCGTCATGGTCAGCGTGGCGGCGCTGTTCATCTACGGGCAGAAACTGGACGTGCCGGCGATGCTGGGGATGGCCTTGATTGTGTTGGGGGTGGTGGTGATCCAGCTGTTTTCCAAGACGGCAGGGCACTGAAGACACAGCTTAATAGGGCTGAAAATACATGTTTGGCAAGGAGGAATCTGGGAGCAAGGCTTGCCCGCGATGAAAACGACGCGGTCTCTCTGGAACCGAGGCGCCTGTATCGCGAGCAAGCTTTGCTCCCACAGGTTGAGCGGCGAAAACTCCACCCATCGAGTCTGTATACTGCGCCCTCGTCTTGAACACTGAGGTCGCTCATGTCATCCGTTATTTCCACCGACATCCTGATTGTCGGCGCAGGCGTCGCCGGTCTCTGGCTGAACGCCCGCCTGCGGCGCCAGGGTTTTTCGACCGTGCTGGTGGAAAGCGCCAGCCTCGGCGGCGGGCAGAGTGTCAAATCCCAGGGCATCATCCATGGCGGCGCCAAGTACGCCTTGCATGGCGCCCTGACCGGTGCCTCGGAAGCCATCGCCGACATGCCGCGCCGCTGGCGCGAAGCCCTGAAAGGGGAAGGTGAACTGGACCTGTCCGGTGTGCGTATGCTTTCCGACGCCCATTACCTCTGGTCCCCCGGCACCCTGGCCGGCAACCTCACCAGTTTCTTTGCCAGCAAGGCCGTGCGCGGGCGAGTCGACCAGGTCAAGGGCGATCAACTGCCGCCGGCCCTGCAAGACAAGCGCTTCAAGGGCAAGGTCTATCGCCTGGCCGAACTGGTGGTGGACGTGCCCAGCCTGATCGCGCGCCTGGCGGAACTGGCCGGCGACAGCCTGCTGGCCGGGCAGCGCATCGAGCCATTGCGCGAAGCGGGTGAGCTGGTCGGCCTGAAGGTCGACGACCGCGAGATCCGTGCCCAACGCATTATCCTCAGCGCTGGCGCGGGCACCGCTGACCTGCTCAAAGCCCTGGGCCTGGACAAACCGGCCATGCAGACCCGGCCGTTGCACATGGTTTTGGCCAAGGGGCCGAGCCTCAAGCCCCTTTACGCCCATTGCCTGGGCGGGGGACCGAAGCCGCGCGTCACCGTGACCACCCACCCGGCCGCCAATGGCCAATGGGTCTGGTACCTGGGGGGTGACCTCGCCGAAGGCGATGCCATCGCCCGCGAACCCGCCGAGCAGATCGCCGTCGCTCAGAAAGAACTTGGCCAATTGCTGCCGTGGATCGACCTCAGCACCGCGCAATGGGCCACGCTGCGGGTTGACCGCGCCGAACCGTTGCAGTCGGGCCTGACCCGCCCGGACAACGCCTTCCTCGCCGAGCAGGATCGTCTGCTGGTGGGTTGGCCGACCAAACTGGCCCTGGCCCCGGACTTCACCGATCGGGTGGTCAATGCGCTGCAACGCGATGGCATCCAACCCAGTCACCCTGCCCCCTTGCCGGAGCTGCCGAAGCCGCCGATGGGCGTGCCTGCCTGGGAGCAACTGTTGCCATGAGCCAACCGACCCTGCATGACCTCTATCGCCCCTTGGGCCATGATGGCCCGCGGGTCTCCCCGTTGGGCCTGGGCACCGTCAAGCTGGGCCGCGACCAGGGCGTCAAATACCCCAACGGCTTTCGGATCCCCGATGACGACGAAGCGCGCATGTTGCTCAAACAGGCACGCGACCTGGGTATCAACCTGATCGACACCGCGCCGGCCTATGGCCGCAGCGAAGAACGTCTCGGCCCGCTGTTGCGTGGCCAACGCCAGGACTGGGTGATTGTCAGCAAGGTCGGCGAAGAATTCAGCGATGGCCAGTCACGCCACGACTTCAGTGCCGCCCATACCCGCTTCTCGGTGGAACGCAGCCTCAAGCGCCTGGAAACCGACTATATCGACCTGGTGCTGGTGCATTCCGACGGCAACGACCTGGCGATCCTCAACGACAGCGAGGTCTACCCGACCCTGGCGGCACTCAAGCGCGAAGGCAAGATCGGCGGTTTCGGTTTTTCCGGCAAGACCGTCGACGGCGGCTTGAAAGCCTTGGAGCAAGGCGATTGTGCGATGGTCACCTACAATCTGAACGAACGAAACGAAAAGGCGGTCATTGACTACGCCAGCGAGCACGGCAAAGCGATCCTGGTGAAGAAAGCCCTGGCCAGCGGTCACGTCTGCCTGAGCCCGGGCGTGGACCCGGTCCGTGCCAGTTTCGAACTGTTGTTTGAGCATCCCGGGGTCGCCAGTGCTATTGTCGGCACCATCAATCCGCTGCACCTCGCCCATAACGTCGCGACCGTAGCCAAGGTCCTGCGTAAAAACTGACGCCGCCCTACGCGGCCTTAAGGAAGGAGCCGACATGCCGCGTACGCTCATCAGAAAGAATCCAAGCAACTTCAAGACCCTGCCCCTGTTCGTCGAAGCAACACCCGAAGGCCTGACTTACCAGAGCGTCGGGATGCCACTGAATTTCGCCCAGACCTTGCAGCGCCGCCGCCCTGTCGCGGTGGCCGATGCCGAGCGCTTCTCCCTGGAGCTGGCCAACCTGGGCGTCTCGGTGCGCCTGACCCTGCATTGGCAGAACCGCGATTACTGGGTGCTGGTGCGCCAACGCCGACAGGATCGCGGCGACGTGGTGCTCAAGCTGATTTCCGGCTACGTCCCGGCCCATGAACTGAACCTGCCGCTGCTCACCGCCATCAGCGAGATCGCCGAAGAATGCCTGCTGGAAACCCCTGAAGGCTGGCTTGGCGGGCGTTTCAACGACACCTGGCTGCCGGCCCCCTACGCCACGGCCCTGCATTATCGCGAAGCCTTGCCGTTTCGCCTGACGCCGCTGTCGGGCTCGGCCCGCCCGGTGCGCAGCGCCAACCTGCAACTGATCGAGCGGCCACGGGCCTACGTGCACCTGCCGACGGCATCACTGCAACTGATCTATGACTTACGCCTGGATGTGCCCAGGGAAGCCAAGTCCCTGAGCCTGTTTCACGTTGATGAGCGCCTGGAGGGCGATCAACTGGTTGCGCGCCTGGACCGCAAGCGGCCTGACCTGTACCTGATGCCGCTGCAGGATGGGCAGCCCTTGCCTGAGCTGTACACCTTGAAAAAGGATCAGTTGTACCCGGCCAGCACTCGGGGGCTGTACCTGGCGGAAAGTTTCGCCCGACAGGATGGCTGGCTGGTGCGCGACGAGCGGATTCGCTGGAAGGACTGGCTGCGCCAGCAAGGGCTGACACCACCGGGCAAAGAGTCGGGCCTGACCCGACTCAAGGGCAAGGCCCGGCAATTGCTCAAGAAGATCGTGCCGCGCAAGATGGCTCGTTAGTTACAGCAATTGGAACGCTTCTGTGGCGAGGGAGCTTGCTCCCGCTTGGGTGCGCAGCGCCCATAAAAAAGGGGTTGCTGCGCAACCCAGCGGGAGCAAGCTCCCTCGCCACAACAGCCGCCAGGCCCTACAAACTGCGGCTCAGTTATTGCGGATCTTTTCCACAATCGCCGTCGTCGAGCTGTTTTCCACCAGCCCCAACACCTTCACCGTACCGCCGTAGGCCGTGACGATGTCCGCGCCCACGACCTGATCGATGCCGTAGTCACCGCCCTTGACCAGCACATCCGGCTTGACCTGGCGCAGCAGGTTTTCCGGCGTGCCCTCGCTGAAGCTGATCACCCAGTCCACCGCGCCCAGGCCGGCCAGGACCGCCATGCGCCGGTCGACGCTGTTGATCGGGCGACCCGGTCCTTTGAGACGGCTTACGGACGCATCGTCGTTGACCGCGACGATCAGGCGATCGCCTTGGGCCCTGGCCTGCTCCAGGTAGGTCACGTGACCAGCGTGCAGGATGTCGAAGCAACCGTTGGTGAAGACGATTCTTTCGTTGTGAGCTCGGGCGTCGTCAACGGCCAGCAGCAGTTGTTCCAGGCCCAGCACGCCTCGCTCGGAGCCTTCCTCGCGCTGGATGGCGCGGCGTAGCTCGGGAGCGCTGATGGCCGCCGTGCCGAGCTTGCCAACGACAATGCCCGCCGCCAGGTTCGCCAGGGCTACCGCGTGGGGTAATTCCTCGCCGGCAGCGATCGCCGCGGCCAGGGTGGAAATCACGGTATCGCCGGCCCCCGTCACGTCGAACACTTCGCGGGCACGGGCCGGCAGGTGCAACGCGGGGTGATCAGGACGCAGCAGGGTCATGCCGTGCTCGCCACGGGTCACCAGCAAGGCACCGAGGTCGAGGGCCTGCATCAACTGCGCGCCTTTGCTCACCAGGTCGTGCTCATCGACGCAACCACCGACGATGGTTTCGAATTCGCTGAGGTTCGGCGTGATCAGGCTCGCGCCACGGTAAATGGAAAAATCCTTGCCCTTGGGGTCGGCCACTACCGGAATACCACGGGCACGGGCAGCCTGGATCAGCACCTGGTGGTTTTTCAACGCGCCTTTGCCGTAGTCCGACAACACCAGGACCTTGATACCTTCGAGCAGGTTGTCGACCTCGGCACCGAGGGCCAAGGGATCAGTGGCGAACGGTTCTTCGAAGTCGATACGCAGCAGTTGCTGGTGACGACTCATGACCCGCAGCTTGACGATGGTCGGCTGGTGCGCGATGCGCTGGAATATCGCCCGCACACCCGCCCCCTTGAGGCTGTTGGTCAGGCTGTCGGCAGCCTCGTCGTCGCCGGTCACCCCCACCAGGGAGGCCGGCGCGCCGAGGGCGGCGATGTTCAGGGCAACGTTGGCGGCACCACCGGGGCGATCCTCGATGTGCTCGACCTTGACCACCGGTACCGGGGCCTCAGGGGAAATCCGTGAGGTACCGCCATGCCAGTAGCGGTCGAGCATGACATCGCCGACCACCAATACAGGGGCTTGATCGAATCGCGGCATGGACAACTTCATGGAGCATCCCACATACAAAATGAACAGGGCCGCGATATTAGCACAGGGTTGGCGAAGGCTTATCCATGGCTGCAAGGCGACCCCAGGATGCGCGCTCGATCAAATCTGCAGCAACGCCGACAGCCGGGCACAGGCCTGGGCCATTTCCACCTCGCTGGTATCGATCGCGCAGTCCGGCGCGAGTGGCTCCTCGTAGGGACTGTCGAGCCCGGTGAAGTTCTTGATCCGCCCGGCACGGGCTTCGCGGTACAACCCCTTGGGGTCACGCTGGGCACAGACGTCGAAAGGCGTACTCACATAGACTTCCACGAAGGTGCCTTGGGCAAACAACTGTCGAGCCGCTTCCCGGTCGGCGCGAAACGGTGAGATGGCCGCAACGATGACGATCAGGCCGGCGTCGACCATCAGGCGCGCCACCTCGGCAATGCGGCGGATATTTTCCTTACGGGCCTCGGCATCCATGCCCAGGCCCCGGCACAGTCCCTGGCGCAGGTTGTCGCCATCGAGCAGGGCGGTGTGCAAACCCTGCTGGTTGAGTTGCACCTCCAAGGCATTGGCCAGTGTCGACTTGCCCGCCCCCGACAGTCCGGTCAGCCAGATACAACGTGGGCGCTGGGCTTTGATGGCAGCCCGATCCTCGGGCGTGAGCGCCTGCGCATAAGGACGAATCTGCACCTGTTGCATCGATACCTTTGACGTTTCATTCATAACCAAGCATCTCGTAGTCACGTTGGTACACCCGCCGCACCAGCCGACGGGTCCGTACCGAGCAAATGTCCCGTACCGGCACCACGACGCGCTGGCGGGTGCGGTTCACATGGGGCAACGTCGCAGCCAGCCCCAGGTACTCGCACACCCGCTGATAGTCCCGCTCCAGGTATTCCTGATAACCGATGAAGTCCAACGCCAGGTGGCCGAGGGAGTCGGTGAGGAAATCTGTCTGCGCAGCGAAATGCAATTGCCGGGTGATGTTCTCCGGATGCAGCCAGCGAACGACAAAATCGTCGAAGTCGCGGTATTGGCCGACCAGTTTCTGAGCCGCATGGTCGCGCGACCCCAACGTGTTGCCCCGCAGGAAAGCATAGGCCGAATATGCACGTTCCAGCGGATCACGGACAAAGGCAAACTTGAAACTGGCGGCGTACTGCTGCGCAAACTGCTCTTCGTACCAGTACAACGGCAGGTGGCCCGGGCTGTAGCCATCGAAAAGCCCGACGCAAATACTGCTGCCGGCGCATTTTGGCACATGGATGAACAAACAGCCGCGTTGGGCGAAAGCTTCGGGAAAACGGCAATTGGCCGACATCGATTTGTTCACGACCTGTCGGTCGACAACCGACAGGCGCCCCAACAGAAAGGAGCGCTGCGACTTGGGCAGTAGCTTCCAGAGATAGCGTTGCAACATTCAAGCACCCGCGCGAGAGGGATGGCCCCCTCGATGACTAAGTTGGTCCAGGAAAAGTCCTGTGGCCAGACCTTAGCAGTCACGAGTCGCGGATTTATTGTGGGTTGGTCAAGGCGGGTAAGGATTTCGATACAAACTTGTGGGAGCGAGCCTGCTCGCGATGGCGTCGGAACATTCGACATCGCCGCCCCGGAGACACCGCTATCGCGAGCAAGCTCGCACATTGGTACTGGCTGCACACAACATTTGTGTCCCACAGTTGATCGAAGCCGGCCGAGAGAAACAGGCCGGCTGTCACAGCCTGGAATCCGAACTCAGGCGATATTCTCGGCGGGGGCGTCCAGCCCCATGGCGTGAAGACGCGCGTAGTAGCCGTTCTGCGCCAGGAGCTCGCCATGGGTTCCCCGCTCGACGATACGGCCCTGGTCCATCACCAGGATCATGTCGGCTTTTTCGATGGTCGACAGACGATGGGCGATGACCAGGGTCGTACGGCCTTTCATGACCTGATCCAGCGCGGCCTGGATATGCCGTTCGGATTCGGTGTCCAGCGCCGAGGTGGCCTCGTCGAGGATCAGCAGCGGCGCGTTCTTCAACAACGCCCGGGCAATGGCCAGGCGCTGGCGCTGGCCGCCGGACAGCAACACGCCGTTTTCGCCGACCTCCGTGTCCAGGCCATCGGGCAACTGCTCGATGAAGTCCATCGCATAGGCATCCCGAGCCGCCTTTTCAATGTCGGCCCGTGGCGCACCGGCCAGGTCACCGTAGGCGATATTGTTGGCCACCGTGTCATTGAACAGCGTGACATGCTGGGTCACCTGGGCGACATGACGACGCAGGTTACGCAGGCGGTAGTCTTCGATTTCCACGTCGTCGAGCAGAATCTGGCCGACCTCATGGTGATAGAAGCGCGGGATAAGGCTCGCCAGGGTCGATTTACCACTACCTGAACGGCCCACCAATGCAATCATCTGTCCGGGTGCCGCCGTGAAGCTGATGTCCTTGAGTACCTCGCGCTCAGCGTCGGGGTAGGTAAAGCTCAGGTTGCGCACATCGAGACGACCACTGACCCGCTCCTGCTCAACGGTCCCCCTGTCGATCTCCGGCTCGACATCCAGTTGCTCGAAGATGCTCTCGGCACCGGCCACGCCTTTCTGGATGGTGGAGCTGACTTCCGAGAGTTGGCGAATCGGCTTGGGCAGCAGACCAGCAGCCGTGATGTAGGCCACCAGGTCACCGGCCGTCGCGTCGCCGCGCAGGAACAGCACCAGGAACATCAGGGCCGCCATGGCGGTGTAGATCACCAACTGCAACATCGGCGTGTAGACCGCGCCGGTGCGAGTCATGCGCAATTGCTTGTCGGTGTTGCCCTGGCTGGCGTTGGTAAAGCGCTGCTCCTCATAGGCCTCACCGCCGAAGCTGCGCACCACTCGGTAGCCCTGGATGGTCTCGGAGGCAACGTGAGTCACGTCGCCCATGGCCACCTGGATCTTTTTGCTCTGCTTGCGGAATTTCTTGCTGGTACTGCTGACCATGACCGCGATCAGCGGCAGGATCGCCAGCATCACCAGGGTCAGCTTCCAGTTCATCCACACCAGGTAGGCGAAGAGGAACACCACGGAGAGACCTTCGCGGATCACCACCTTGATGGCATCGGTGGCAGCACCGGTGACCATGGTCACGTTGAAGGTGATGCGGGAAATCAGGTGCCCGGAATTGTGGGTGTCGAAATAGCGATTAGGCAGCACCAGCAACTTCTTGAACAACTCGACTCGCAAGTCGTGCACCAGCCCCAAGGAAACCTTGGCCAGGTAATAGTTGCCCAGGAACGACCCCAGGCCCTGCCAGGCAGCGATCAGAACGATCAGCAGCGGCACCGCCATCAGCAGTTTCAAATCCTTGAGGTACGGCACGTTGGGGAAGAGCACCGCATCGGGGTTGCTCAAGCCGTCGACGAAATATTTGAGAATCCCGGCCAGCATGGGCTGGGTCGAGGCAAATATCACGAAACCCACGATACTCAGCAGAAAAATGCCCGCGTAGGGTTTGACGTATCCCAGCAACCGAAAATAGATCTTCAGGCTGGAATCCTGTTCCGCTTTGGGCGGTGCGTCACTCATCGTCGGGCTCACTGGTTAGGAAGAACGCGGAATTTTATCACAGCCACCGGCATTGGCCTGCGCCCAGGTCAAAACGCTGGCCAGACCAATCGGCAGCCAGGTAATGAACCATTCGGCGCGGGGGGTTCCGGTCAGGCTCGCAGCGTCGAACTGCATCGCCAGGAATGAAAACACCCACATACCGAGCACGCCCCGGCCCAGCAGGCTTTCCCGGGCACGCCAGGCTTCGCGCAGCACGGCGAACCAGACGATGCACCACAGCAGCAGCCCCGGCAGCCCGAGTTGAATGGTGACATGGCTGAACAGATTGTGGGCGTGATCGAACTTGAGGCCGTGGACGATAACCCGGTAATCAGCCGCCGCGCCAAGGCCGCCCCACGGGCGCTCGGCAATCATGTGCAGGCTCGACATGAGAATTTCGGGTCGATAGGAAGCACCACGCTCCATGACCAGCGGTTCGAGCAACCAGAAAGTCAGCATCGCCAGCACCAGGGTCGTGGCGGCGATAATCCGGGCCCTCTGGTCACGACAATAGATCGGCATGGCCAGTACGCTGAGCAGCAAGGCCAGCGCAGCGCCGCGACTCTGACTCGCCACGACGAATATGCCCAACAGCGCCAAGGCCACGACCCAAAGCACTTGCAACCCCAAATGACGTGGCATCCAATGCAACATCCAGATTGCCGCCAACCCGATCACGTAGCCGCCAAGGATTGGATGAGACAACTCCCCCAATCCTTGCAGACGCACATTCCAGTGATGGTTCGCATACCCATAGAAATGGATGATGGCCAACAAGGCCGTCAGCGCAAGCCCCAGGCCGCCCCATTGCATGATACGAATCACGCGTTCGGGCTGACCGTTGGCAAAGATCGGGAAAAACAACAGGAACGCCAGGATGTAGAGCAATCGCTTGGCCTCGCGGGCAGGCTCTGCCACTTCGGCCCAGGCCAGTGTCACCAGGGCCCAGGCCATCAGCGCCAGCAGCGCCGTGTAGATCACGCGTTGGGCACGCCATACCTCCGCCAACCGATGACGGGCCGGCCAGGCGAAGACGATCACCGGCAGCCAGACAAATACAACCAACCCCTGTTGATAAATCTTGTTAGTCGGTGCCAGGGCTATCGCCAGCAAAAACCATAACAAGCCAAAGGCCATCCAGCCCTGTGCCCAACGTGTTGCCTGCATCTAACGCTCCTAAACGGTCTACCAGCCAAACCGGCATGGTGAAAACAAAAACTTTTGGGCATCATGGCCCGCCACGGCACCGGTTCTTTCAACAAGGTTTCCCTACGATGCAATCCTCACGGCTTCCCCAAGCCGCTTTGAATCAATTGATTGAAGGCGCCAGCATTCTGGAGGCCGACAGCTACGGCCCAAAAGTCTATCTGCTGCAGGATGGGAATATCCTCAAGCTGTTTCGCCGCAAGCGGCTTTTTTCTTCGGCCTTGCTGAGGCCTTATTCAACGCGATTCATCAATAATGCGGCCCGCCTGCAGAAGCTCGGCGTACCGACCCTCGAAGTGCTGGCCTTCTACAAACTGCAAAAACCCGGCATGACCGCCGTACTGTATCGACCGCTTCCTGGTAAAACCCTGCGTCAATTATCAAGTCAGGAAAACTTCAGCTGGCAGCATACCCTTCCAGCGCTTGTCGAGTTGATCCGCAGCCTGCATGCCAGCGGTATTTATTTTCGCTCGCTGCATCTGGGCAACATCGTCGTCACGCCTGAAAACCAACTGGGGTTGATCGATGTGGCCGACATGCGCTTCCTGCGCTCGCCACTGCCACGCTATCTGGCACGTCGCAACTTGCGGCATTTCGCTCGTTATATTGCCCGAGAGAACCTGAACGGGAGCTTTCCGATGCAAGCATTGGAAAATGCCCTACTGACTGCCTGAGATCAACTGCCGGGCGACCTGGCTGAAGCTCGACCAGGCCTCGTCAGGGGCCAGTGCCCGGTACTGAGCCGCTGCGACCGTATCGGCCGAAGCCTGCGCCGCT
This sequence comes from Pseudomonas sp. FP2300, assembly GCF_030687595.1. NCBI lineage: Bacteria > Pseudomonadati > Pseudomonadota > Gammaproteobacteria > Pseudomonadales > Pseudomonadaceae > Pseudomonas > Pseudomonas sp. FP2300. The sequence continues at coordinate 650,818 of NZ_CP117440.1, read as the reverse complement.
CGTTCGATCGCCTCGCTCCAGCCACTTTCGTCGTTGGGCATCGCGTACCAGCCGGTGTCGCCCAGTTGTTCACGAAAGACCGCAAGTTCGCTGGCCAGCACCGGGACACGAGCCAGGACAGCCTCTTGGAGGGTCAGTCCAAGGCCCTCGTCCAGGGACGGGATCAGCACCCAGTCAAATGCCCGATAGAGCGTCGCCACATCCTCCAGATGCCCCACCAGCAAGACTTTGTCGACCAGATCCGGCCGGGCGATCCTCGCTTGCAGCGCTTCGCGCCTCGGTCCCTCGCCGACAATCACCAGGCGCCAATCGGGGTGGTGGATCGCCGCCCGGCCAAACGCCTCCAGCAGACAGGCAAACCCCTTGCTGTCCACCAGCCGTCCCACCGCGCCAAATATCCGCGTCTGCGAGTCTGGTAGACCCAGTCGGGCACGTGCCGCTTCGCGAGACAGCAGCGCGGCCTGGAATTGCGCCGGATCGAACGCGCTACGCAGCGCAGCGACCTGCATGCCCAACTCGTCCTGGAGCGACATCGCCAGGGTCTGGGAGACCGCAGCCAGGGTCAGGCGGGAGGCAGGGAAGCCGCGCAACAGCTCGCGCCCCGCAGGATTGAGCCGTGTCGCGCCATGGAAGATCACCACTACGCGGATCTGCGGCATGACCTTGAGGACCGGCAACAGGGTACGGGCCACACCGATGCCATCGAGCAATACCACACGCGCATCGCTGTCGAGCAACGCCTGACGGAAACGATTGTGCATCAGGGGTTTTAGCAGGCGCCAAACGTGTCGACCCTTGAGCCGGGCCGATGTCATATTCCACTCAAGCGCCGCCCCGACATCAATCTGGCAGGCAGCCGCCGACCCCTGCAAGAGCCATGTCTTGACAGGCATCGCTGGTTCCATCCGCGAGAGAATCTGATTATGGACCTTGTGTACCGAAGCGAACGGTGCACCGCCCGCCCACATGACATTGATAATGCTCATCGAGCAGCAAACCTTTTATCGCGGACCAGGATTCATGCTTCGCGGCATTCAGTAGTTGATAAGCCAGCCAATGCAGACCCCGAGCAAGAGAACCAGGGACAACTTGACTTGCTCGCGGCGCTTGCGGCGGGCCTTGCGCTGGCGCTCCACGGGTACTTCCACATGCACCCCGAATCCGGTATGCAAAACAGCATCCCCTTCGAGCGTGACCGCCGTCAAGTTCAGTTCGGCATAACGAAGCGACAAGGCTTTTTCACCGCCGAAACCGGCGAAAGGGGCACACAGCCGATACTCCTTCAACCGCCGCAGACCAGGATTGAGGGAGAAGCTTTGCCATTCGGGCTTGTCTGAAATCAATGGATAACAGGGCACGCCGCCGATGACTTCACGCTCGCCCAGGCGAATGTAGGGACTGTGCACGCACAAATCGTAGACATAGTTACGCAACCACACCTGAAGAATATCTGGCCGTTGCTCCAGGATCGTGCGCGAATCTTCCACGAAGGCCGGGCGATAGAACGCCCAGTCATCTTCACAGTGAAAGATATAAGGCGTCTTGACGTGCTCGTACGCCAGGTCGATCGAAGCCAGTTGTCCCAGCTTCGGTCGATTGACGAAGGCCGTCGTGCGGTCCTTCCAGTGAGCGGGAATGACCGCATGTACGCCTTCGTCGCCGGCATCTTCGGTAATGAAGACCTCACGGATCGGCGCGGTGTTGAAACGGTCGAAGCTCTCCAGGGTCTGCTTGAGCAGGTCGAGCCGGCCGCAACTGGTTACCACCAGGGTAATGTCACTATCGTCGGAAAACTGCACTGAAATACCATTTAGTCAAACGCCATCTGAACACCGGATGGCTCAACGGTTCGTATCAAACGCCCAGTTTCAGGCGCAATGTTTCCAGCAGATTCAATGGGGCTCGAGGCCGCAGCGGCGGCTCCAATGCTTCAACGATTTTCTGCCCGATGCGCGCGAAGCTGAACTGCTCAAGCGCCAGCTTCTGGCCGTTGTGCGCCACACTGCGCGCCAGCTCGGGGTCGGCGCGCAGCCGGGAAAGTTTTTCCTGGAGCTGTGGGATGTCACGGTACAACACCACGTTGTGCATGTCCTGCAACCCCAACGCCCGCGCCTCCTCGACGCCCTGATCGAACGCCAGCAGCACACAACCGCAGGCCATCGCTTCAAAATTCTTGATCATGAATTCGCCCATGCCTACGTCGGCACTGACGAAAAAACGGATACGGTTAAGGGTTTCGCAATACTCTTCGCCGGACTTGGTCCGGGTCACGACCAGCGGCTCAACGCGCCCCAGCTCATCCAGCAGGGCCTTGCGACCACTGTAGGCGACACTGTTGGTGCTGCCGACGAAGGCCAACTCGATGTCCCGCTCACGCCCCTGATCCTGCAATAACGACTGATCGTAGCCCTTGGGCACGAAAACCGCATCGAAACCTTCGCCGCGCAGACGTTCGGTCACCATGAAGCCGGAGCTGATCACCCGCACCCACGGCAGGCGACGGTAATGCGCACTGAACTTGCCGGTGTATTTGCACGGGATGTAATTCTGGTAGGCATCGTGCTCGAGGATCACCAGGTTGGGGATCGTGCGGATGAAACCAGCCTGGCGGATCTCCTGCTTGAAACGCAGGAAAAACACGATCCGGTCATAACGCGATACATCCACGTGGCGGCGGAAATATCCCCGCAGGTTGCGTTGTTCCTTGCTGTCGAGCCAGCGCAAGTCGCACTCGCAATGAGCGGCCACGCCTTCGTAGAGTCGGTCCAGGATGGCCCGCTGTTCTTTCTGCACCAGAAACAGAACTTTCATCGTTTTCCTTGCGGCACCGAACGACTTGATAAATAACCGGAGGCCGGTTTGCGCCGTAGCGCAAAGCCTCCCCACCTTGGGCCGTTACAACCGCCAGAACAGCTCATGGCGACGCACAGCCTTGCGAAAAAACTCGTTCTCGCCATACGGCGAGCCCGTGCGCCCGGCCAGCAGGCGCTGGATGCCACGGCGCAAGCGTCGCTTGAACGGCGCGCGCGGTTGCAGGTCATGCATCATGCCCAGCGCCATGGCCTTGTCGCGCTGTCCAGGCAACGCCAGCGGCAGGCTGACAGGCTGCATCGGCTGGGCCGGCTCGAAATACGGCGGCAACGCAATGCCTGTGCCCGCATCCCCCATGGGCCAGCGATCATTGTCGTGCAGGTGATTGGCGTAGCCCAACAGCGTGGTCGGTTGCCACTCCAGGCCTTCGAGGGCTTGCAGGACGGCATGATGGGCGCAGAGATGATCGGGGTGCGGATCGAGGGTCGGATGTGGCAATACAATGACTTCGGGACGCGCCTTGAGCAGCAGTTCGCGCAGGTCCGCCAGCAGGTTGTTCCAGGTCGGCGCGCCGTCGGCATCGCCCGGCAAGGTGAACGGGTTCAACTGGCGGAACAGCCGGATATCGCTCAGGCCAGCCTCGCGAGAGCCTTGTGGTTGGCTCGGCGCCGCCTGCATGGCCGCCAGTTGCAGGCAGAAATACCCCAACTGCACACAGTGCGCTTCAGGCACCCCAGCCCAACGCGGTACGGCAATGCTGTCCCAGGCGCGCAAACGGCCCTTGAGCCGCGCGGCCTCGACACGGTCCAAGCCCATCTGTTGATAATGCTCAGCTTCGATTTCACCGGCGGTCAGCGTCACAATCCAGGTTTCGTCTGCCTGGCTGTACAAACCATAGGCAGCCAGTTCCGCATCATCGGCGTGAGGGGCGATGACCATCACCCGCTGGCGCTGGACTTGTGGTGGCGTGAAAGACCACAGCGTCGGCTCGCCCAGCAAACGGCAATGGCGCCCACGCAGACGCAGCTCGCCCCGGGACAACGCCGGACCCTGCTCGCTGAGATTGAGATAGCGCAGGCCATTGACCCCGCGCTCGAAAGTTTGCAGGTCCCTTTCGCCGCCCGACAATTCGACGAGCGGGTCGATAAAGCGTCCCAGCCAAGTGCTCTTGATCCGCAGCGCGAGGATCAGCGTCGCGCCATCGTCCAGGATCACGCCTTCGTCCAACCGTAGCCGCCCGGCATTCAAATGCACCTTGGGTTGCTGGGTGAACGGCGGAAAGCTGTATTGGTAATCGTCCCGGGGCGAATAGAACAAGTGATCGGCGAACCACGCCTCGTGGGCGATCCAGCCCAGCACCGCCAGTACCAGGGGCAGCCACCAGGCCACCGCGACGCCCAGCGACACCAACACCACCAGGGCGAGTAACAACCCCACGCGCTTGTTGCGACGGTGGCGCCGGAGCAGCTGTTGCTTGCGACTCATGGGCGGGTTCATACGGTAAACACCGGCACGGGGTTGCACCAACGGTCCTTGTATTCCCGGTCCGCCCGGCCGAATGAAAAACGCAACGGCTTGCCGGCGGCACGAGCATGTTCCCAGGCGCTTTGGGTGTTGAGGAAGCTCAACACGCTGCCGGGGCTGAATTCGCGGGTCTGCGGGTCGACGCCACCGTTGATGTACTCGACGCTGATCCACTCGGGCGCTTCGACGCGATACACCAACTGGATGGCAATCGGCGCATCGTTGAGAAAAATCACCGAGCCGATCAACCATTCGCGCAGCAACTCGATCACCTCGCCCATGCGCTCGGCACCGGTGGCCGCAAAGCCCCAGCGACGCAGGAACAGGTCACAGTAGATCGAGGCCAACTCGGCGCTGGAAAACTCGTCGACCGGCCGTACCACCCCGCCCGCCTCTTCCAGCAAACGCAACTCGCGGCGCTGGTTGTAGCGAAACTTCTTGGACAGTTCTTCCGGCGTGCGGGCCATGGCCAGTTGTTCCTGCTGCAACTTCAAGCCGCTGAAGCGTCCCTCATTGAGGGCCGACAGGTAACGTCCACGATGCCGCAACGGGGCTTGTGCATCGGGCGCCGCCGGCAGGATCAGCTCGGCATTGCCCAGGTCGAACAGGCCCTTCTTGCCGCTGCGCTTGAGCACGTCTTTGGACAGCGCCAGGTCGCGGCCCCAGGTCGGTATGGCGGCCTTGAGTTCGCCATCCTGCTCGAACGCCAGGTAGCGCACGGGAATCCCGGCCAGGGCCGCCAGGCGCTCGACCACCAAAGGATGGGTCGCCACACTGCCGCCAAAACGCTGCCAGGCCTGGGCATAAATCGACGCATCGACAGCGGTCCAGCCGCGCTCGCGCCAGCCTTGGAATCGGTTGAGCATCAGGCCCTCGGCGCCAGTTCGGTGACTTGGGGCAAACGCCAGAATGCCTCGCGTACGGCGCGATCCGAGAAGCGTTCGCGCAAGCGGTCGAGCATCAGCTCGGCGCATTGGCGACGCTGCAGATCGTCCATGGCCGCCAGGTGTTGCAGCCCCTGGGCCATGTGCTCGGCGTCGCCCAGCGGAAACAGGATGCCCACGTCCTCGACCACTTCCTTGGCGCCGCCGCAGGCCGTGGCCAGCAACGGCACGCCAGCGGCCATGGCTTCGAGCAGCACCATGCCGAACGGTTCGTGGTCGGAGCTCAGGGCGAACACATCAAAAGCGCGGAAATAACGGCGCGCCTCGGGCACCTGGCCAAGGAACAGCACGCGATCAGCAATGCCCAGCTCACGAGCCAGTGCCTTGAGATCCTGCTCCAGACGGCCCTTGCCGAGAATCGCCAACTGGCTGTTGACCGGCAGATACTCCAGTGCCGCGGCAAAGCCGCGCAACAGTGTGGCCTGGTCCTTGTCCGGGTGCAGACGGCCAACATTGCCGACAATCCAGGCGTCCGTATCCAGCCCGAGCGTATGCCGCGCCTCCTCCCGGGAGACTTGGCCGGCCTGGGCGGCATCGAGGTCGATGCGGTTGTAGAGAGTCTGGATCCGCGTAGCCGGCCATTTCGGCAGGCAGCGACGCATGTCGTCACGCACCGCATCGGACACTCCGAGCAGGCTCAGACGCTTGCGAAACACATGGGCGAACAGCCGGCGTGTACGCCGCTGGTAGTCACCAAAGGCATGGTGCACGCCGATCACCGGCAGGCGCGTGCCCAGCAGGGCGATGTAGATCGGCTTGAAGCGATGGGCAATGCAGAAACTGAAATTGCGTGAGGCGGCGATCTTGCGCAGATCGCTGATGGCACCCAGCTTCAGGCCGCGAACGGCACTGGAGCTGTACTCCATGAACAGCACCTCGTCCGAGGCACAGCCGGCGGCGACCTCAGCATCGGCCGCCCCAGTGAGAAACACCGTGGTCACGCGATAGCCAGTGCCCGCGAACAGGCTGGCGTACTGACGGGCGCAGTCGAGGAACGGCCCGTCATAACCGTGGCAGAACTGCAGCACATGTCGCTCAGCCGAGCGTGTCATAAGCGTCCACGCCGTCTTTGACCACCAGGATGTCTTCCATGATCAGGTACTGCAGGTCGGAACCATAGAACATGTTCAGCGCGTCGGTCGGCGAGCAGATCATCGGTTCGCCACGACGGTTGAGCGAAGTATTCAGCGACACGCCGTTGCCGGTCAGGACTTCCAGCGCCTTCATCATGTCGTAGTAGCGCGGGTTGTATTCACGCTTGAGCACCTGGGCCCGGGACGTGCCGTCTTCATGGACGACTTCCGGCACGCGGGTTTTCCATTCTTCGGCCACTTCGAAGGTGAAGGTCATGAACGGCGCCGGGTGGTCGACCTTGATCATCTGCGGCGCGACGGTGTCGAGCATCGACGGGCAGAAAGGCCTCCAGCGCTCGCGGAACTTGATCTGTTCGTTGATGCGATCGGCCACGCCGCTGGCGCTCGGGCAGCCAATGATCGAGCGACCGCCCAGGGCGCGTGGGCCAAACTCCATGCGCCCCTGGAACCAGGCCACCGGATTGCCGTCGACCATGATCTTGGCGATGCGCTCAGGCGTGTTGTCGATCTTGCGCCATGCCGGCTTGCTCGGATGGCGGGCGCATGCAGCGATCACGTCTTCGTTGCTGTAGGCCGGGCCGAGGTAGACATGTTCCATCTTCTCTACCGGCACACCACGGGCGTGGGACACATAAGCCGCCGCACCCACCGCGGTACCGGCGTCACCGGAAGCCGGTTGCACGAACAGCTCCTTGACGTCGTCGCGGGCGATGATTTTCTGGTTCAGCTTGACGTTCAACGCGCAGCCGCCGGCGAAAGCCAGCTTGCCGGTTTCCTTGAGTACGTCGCCCAGGTAGTGATCGATCATTTGCAGCGCGAGCTTCTCGAACAGCGCCTGCATGCTGGCCGCGTAGTGAATGTACGGCTCGTCGGCGATGTCGCCTTCGCGTTTCGGGCCGAGCCACTCGATCAGCTTCGGCGAGAAGTAGAAACCCTTGCCCTTCTCTTTATAGCGACGCAGGCCGATCACGTTGGCATAGTCGGTGTTGATCACCAGCTCGCCGTTTTCGAACGAGGCCAGGCGCGAGAAATCGTACTTGCTGGCATCGCCGTAAGGCGCCATGCCCATGACCTTGAATTCACCGTCGAGCATTTCAAAACCGAGAAACTCGGTGATCGCGCCGTACAGGCCACCCAGGGAGTCTGGGTCGAAGAATTCCTTGATCTTGTGGATCTTGCCGTTTTCGCCGTAGCCGAAGAAGGTCGTGGCGTATTCGCCCTTGCCATCGATGCCCAGGATCGCGGTTTTTTCCTGGAAGCCCGAGCAGTGGTAGGCGCTGGAGGCGTGGGCCAGGTGGTGCTCGACCGGCTCGATCTTGATTTTTTTCGGATCGAAGCCCAGTTGCTCCAGGCACCAGACGATCTTGCGGCGATAGCGCTTGTAGCGACGGTTACCCATCAGGATCGCGTCGAGGGCGCGGTCCGGGGCGTACCAGTAACGCTTGGCGTAGTGCCAGCGAGCCTCGCCGAACAGGCTGATCGGGGCGAAGGGAATCGCCACCACGTCAACGTCGGACGGTTTGATGCCAGCCTGTTCCAGGCAGAACTTCGCCGACTCGTAGGGCATGCGGTTCTTTGCATGTTTATCGCGTACGAAGCGCTCTTCCTCGGCCGCCGCGATCAGCTTGCCGTCAATGTACAGCGCTGCGGAAGGATCATGGCTAAGGGCGCCGGACAGGCCAAGAATCGTCAATGCCACAGGGGTCTAGCCTCTTATGTCTGCATACGGGCGACAAGCGCCGCGAAAAATTGATGTGCCGCGCGCCAAGGGTGCGGGGCAGCTAAAGGGCGGGATTATAGCTTAAAAGCGGCCTTAAGCCTCTAGCGGTGAGTGGCGAGCGTGCAGCACACGATTGCCTGGCGCTTGCAGGGCAGCGTACCTGTGGCGAGGGAGCTTGCTCCCGCTCGGCGGCGCAGCCGTCGTAAACCGGTTGATGCGGTTTTCCTGCGGGAATGCGCCGGCCTTTTTGGGGCTGCTGCGCAGCCCAGCGGGAGCAAGCTCCCTCGCCACGGTGCATCGGCGACCTCACGTGAACAGCACGGTCTTCACTTGCGATTCATAGGGCGGACGAGGCGCTATCGATTGTTTTGGGCAACCGCCCATCAATCACCCGATACAACGCACTGTCCTGCGGCCAATTGCGCATGAACCGCGCGCGATCCCGGGCGTAGGCCGGGGCGAAGCTGGCCTGGGTGCGGTGTTGGCACATGGAGTCGAGGTCGATCAGCGCCCAGCGGTCGTGCTGCCAGAACAAGTTGTGGCCCTTGAAGTCGCCATGGCTGATGCGCTCGCGGATCAGGTCGGCAAACAAGCGATCCAGCGCCAGCAATTCAGCTTCGGGGGCTTCACCGTTCTCCACGTAAGGGCCGAAGCGCTCGATGATGTCCGGCCCCGCCAGGTGTTCGGTGACCAGGTAGGCGCCGCGGCGCAACCACAGGAAGCGCTTCTCCAGCAAAGCCAGCGGCTTGGGTGTGGCAATGCCGAGGAAAGCCAGGCGATGGCCTTCGCGCCAGGAATGCCAGGCACGACTCGGGCGCCAGAAGCGCTTGAGCCAGTGGGCGAAGTTCTTGATGTTGTAGCGCTTGATCACCAAGGTACGACCGTTCGCCTCGACTTTGCCGACGCTGGCCGCGCCACCGGTCTTGTACAGATGGCCCTGGTCAAGCAACGCATCGGCCTGCTCCAGCACCGGCGTCATCGCCGCTTCTTCATCACGACGGACCGCCCGCAGGCCGAACGCCCCGCGCTGCACACTGAACAGGCTGCACTCACGCCCGACTTTTGCCAGGAAGTCCTTGAGACGCCAGGCTTGCACCTTGTCGATCTGTTTTTGCAACGCTTCCATGGGCAGCGCGTGTTCGGCGTTGCCCAGCAGGTAATACACCAGCAGCTCTTCATTGAACGGATGGAGGGCTTTGGGCAGCTGGGCGAAAAATACCCCCAGGTTCTCCAGGACCTTCTGCCGCGACAACGGTTGCCCCGGGGTCTCAGCGCGGATGCCAGCGCCGTCGATCAAATAGAGCTTGCCGTCATGGCGCAGCAGATTGTCCAGGTGCAGGTCTTCCTGCCAGAGGCCTTTGCCGTGCAGTTGCGCGATGGCGCCGAGGGCTTCGGCCAGCACCGCCGCCTGCTCGTCGGCCAGCAACGGCAGGTGTTCGACCTGTTTCCAGGCATCGCCCAGGCTCTCGGCGTCTTCGAGCAATTGGAACAACAACCAGCCGCCTTCACCCTCTTTCAGGCCATCGGCGAGCAATAACGGCGTGGTCAACCCTTGCTCGGCCAGCAAGCGCACGCCTTGCAATTCCCGCTGGAAATGCCGGGCGGCCTTGCTGCCCACCAATAATTTGGCCAGCACCGGCCGACCACGCCAGACGCCCGCGCCGACATAACGCTGCCCCGGCAACACCCGCAACAGCGAAAGCAGCTGCAATTGCGCCGCGCCAGCAGCGTCGGCCAGTTCCAGGCTCAGCGGCAGGCTGGGGCTGCGGCCGGCATTCTTCAATTCGGACAAATGCATCAACGGGCTTCCTTGTGGCTACGCCGGGCGGTCAGGCGGGTCATCCAGCTGTCGACCAGCCCACTGTCGAGCGGCTGGTCCAGGTAGGTAGACAGCAATTGGCGCACATCGGCATCGCTCCAGACTGCCGCGCGACGCAGCAGAGGCTCCAGGTCCTTGACCCGATCCCGTTGGCCGAACAGCAGTGGCCGGGTCTTTTCCAGGTCGATCAATTGCGCCTGGTAACCGCTGGCGGTGGCTTGCAGGAAGATGTGTTTCGGATAAAAGCAGCCGTGCACCTGATGCATGCCGTGCAGTCGCCGCGCCAACTGACCGCAGGCGTCGAGGATGGTGGTGCGCTGCGCCGTCGTCAGGCTCGGCCAGCGTTGCAAGAGTGAATCCAGGTCGTCCCAGCCATCCAGGGCGCGGGTCAGCAGGATCGCTCGCACCTCGCCATCCACTTTGCGCTGGCCGTAGAACACCGCTTGCAGGGCCGGAATCCCCAACTGGCGATAACGGCTGATGTTGCGAAACTCCCGGGAAAAACTCGGTTCGCCAAACGGGTGGGACCAGGTTCGGGTCAGGTAATTGCTCTGGCGCTTGAGGTAATAACCCTGCCCTTCCAGCTCCAGTCGGAACACGCTGCTCCAGCCGTCGCCCGAGGTATTGGGTTCGTCCACCGCCTCCAGTTGCCGCGCCCACAAGGCCTCGAAGCTGTCCAGGCCATGACGCTGCAACAACGCCCGGTCTTCAGCGGCCAGAAAATCAGTCATTCACGCCCCTCGAAAAATCTCACCACGTGACGGATGCGTTTCTTGTCGCACGCATCGAGCCGGTCGCGCTGACGGTATTGCAGATAAAAACGCAGGCGCTGCGTGGCCGACAAATGGTATTTGGCCACTTTATCCAGGCACGCCAAATCCTTGGTGATACGGTACTTGAGCCAGAAACCACGCCAGAAGTCGCCGTTTGGACAGTCGATCAGAAACAGCCGCGAGCGATCGTCGATCAACAGGTTGCGCCACTTCAGATCGTTATGGGTGAAGCGATGGTCATGCATGGTCCGCGTGTAGCCGGCCAATTGCCGGCTCACGCCATCGACCCAGGCGCGATCCGCCAGTCGCGGGTCGTGCCGCTCGGCCAGGGCCGAGAGGTCTTCGGTATGCGGCAGTTCGCGGGTGATCAGCGCGCCACGGGCATAAGTCGCGCCGTTTCGCTCCAAGCCCCAGCCCACGACTTCGGCGGTGGGGATGCCCCATTTGGCGAAGCGCTTGAGGTTCTGCCACTCGGACTTGACCCGCGGCTTGCCCAGGTAGCGGCGCAAACCCTTGCCGGCGCCGACGTAGCGCTTGACGTAATAGTTCACGCCGTTGCGCTGCACCCGGATCACCTCTGACAACGGGTCACGGGTCAAACGCTCCCCTTGCAACGCGAACACCGCGTCGAGACTGCCAAAGTCCTGCGCCAGCTCAACGTACTCTGGTTCCAGATTCCAACCCGACATCAGAGCGCGTCCCCGTACCGCTGCTTGCGGGCATACAGCTTGTTGGCCTTGCCTTCGAGCCAGGCCAGCAACGCAGCCTCTTCGGCGAGAATCCGCCGTAACGGCTGCTGGAAATAGCCCTTGAGGAAACGCAACTTGTCGCGGCGGGTCAGGCCGATGTCCAGCGCCGAGAAATACAGTGCCGCCAGGTCCTTGTTGCGCCAGCGAGTGGTGATGGCCGGGCGGGTCTGGGCGCGGTGCAGGTCGATCACCGAGAGTTTGAAATCCGCCGGCGTCACCGGCTTGTCGGTATGCAACAGGAAGTGGCAGATGTAGCAGTCACGATGATTGACCCCGGCGCGATGCATCATGCCGGTCATGCGCGCCACTTCGGCGATCAGGGCACGCTTGAGTGTCGGTTGCGGCGGCTGCTTGACCCAGTCGATGCTGAAGTCTTCGAGGCTGACGGTCGGCGCCAGCTCTTCGGTGACGATGAACGAGTGCTGGTCCGCCGGGTTGCGGCCTTTCTCGCCGTAGGCTACAGCCGTCATGGTCGGTACGCCGACTTCCTGCAAACGCTGGATCGCCTTCCACTCCTGACCCGCGCCGAGTACCGGCAGCTTGGCGGTGAACAGGTTCTTGAAGATCTCGCCCCAACCGATACCACGGTGGATCTTCACGAAAAAACCACGACCGTCCACCTCCGTGCGCAAGGTGCGCCGGGCTTCCAGTTCGCGATAGACCTCGCCCTTGAGCGCCTCGACTTCGGCGAACGCATCGCGCCCGGCCCAAAGGCTCTTGAACGGTTCGGCCAGCATCAATTTCATTGTGCGTGCTCCGCCAATATCACATCGGCCGCGTGCTGCGGCATGCTGTAGAGGTCGGCCGTCTCGGCGAAGGCCAGACCATTGCGGCTCCAGGCCGCCCGGGCATCGGCGTCGCTCAACATACGGCCCAGGTACTCGGTGAGCTGTGCTTGTTCGAACGGCTCGTCCAGCACCAGGCCACTGTCGGCCTCGGCGATGTAATGGGCGTACCCACATACCGCGCTGACCAGTACCGGCAACCCGGCCACCAGCGCTTCGAGCAGCACGGTGCCAGTGTTCTCGTTGTACGCCGGATGGATCAACAGGTCGGCGCCCAACAGGAAACGCGGGATGTCGCTGCGGCCCTTGAGGAACCGCACATTGTCACCGAGCCCCAACGCAGCGCTCTGCAGTTGGAATACTTTGGGGTCGTCCTGGCCGATTACAAACAGCCGGGTGCGTTTTCGCAGTTCGGCTGGCAACGCGGCCAGGGCCTTGAGGCTGCGATCCACGCCCTTGGTCTTGAACCCGGAGCCGATCTGCACCAGCAGCAGGTCGTCGGCGGCCAGCTCGAATTCAGCCCGGAACGCGGCGCGGATCTCCTCGGCATCGGCGGGCCGACGGCGGTCCTGGGCGATGCCCGGTGGCAGCAGGTGAAAGCGTTCCAGCGGCGTGCCGTAATGCTTGATGAACAGTGGCTGCTGGACTTCGGAGATCATCAGCACGTCAGTCTTGGCGTCCTTGGCGAACACCGCCCGCTCGTACTCGGCGAAATGCCGGTAGCGACCCCAGCGCCGGTACAGCGAATTGCGCAGGTTCTGCGCCTTGTCTTCGAAGCAGCCGTCGGCGGCGTAGTACACGTCCAGGCCGGGCATTTTGTTGAAGCCGATCAAACGGTCCACCGGGCGCTTGGCCAGATCGGCCTCCATCCACGCACTGAGCTTCTCGTTGCGGCGATGGTTGAACAGCGCCTTGACCGGCGCCACCAGCACCTCGAAGCCAGGCGGCACGTCGCCTTCCCAGATCAGCGTGTAGACACGGATCTGGTGGCCGCGTCGCTGGCATTCCAGGGCGATGCGCATGAAGTCACGCTGCAGGCCACCGAAGGGGAAGTACTTGTAAAGGACAAAAGCCAATTGCATCAGCGCGGCTCCTCAGCCAATAACGTGCTCAGGTGGCTGGCAACACGCTCGGGGTTCAGACGCGTGAAGCACAGGGGCTGCTCGCGTTTCAGGTCAAACCGCCGAGCATCTTCGGCGGTCGGCGGGTAAGTGCATTGTTTCTGCATGCACGGCGCGCAGGGGAAATCACTGGCGAGGTGAATCTGGCCCTTGCCGTAGGCGCCGGTCAGCACCGGATTGGTCGGACCGAGCAGCGAAATGGTCGGCACGTCCAGGGCCGCGGCCAGATGCCCCAGACCGGTGTCCACGGCCACGCAGGCCTGGGCGCCGGCAAGCACCTTGCCCATCCCGCCCAGGTTCAGTTTCGGCAGTACCAAGGCGTTGCGCAGCCCGCTGGCGATGCGTTCGGCCCGGGCCTTTTCGGCGGGGTTGCCCCACGGCAGTTTTACCACCACTCCGAACTGCCCCATGCGCTCGGTGAGCTGGCGCCAGTAAAGTTCGGGCCAATGCTTGGACTCCCAGGTCGTGCCGTGCAGGAACACCACGTAGGGGTAGGGGCGTGGCAATTCCACCAATCGGTCGATGTCGAGGCCATAACTGCCCTGGGTTTGCGGCAAGTCATAGCCCAGCGCCAGAGCAAACAACTGGCGCACGCGCTCGACCGCATGCTGACCACGGGCCACCGCCAGGCGCCGGGAATAAAAGCGCGCCGCCAGGGGTTCGCGGGCCGAGTGCTTATCCAGGCCGGCGACCGGGGCCTTGACGTAGCGGGTCAGCCAGGCGCTTTTCAGCAGGCCCTGGGCGTCGATCACCAGGTCGTACTTTTCGGCCCGCACGTTCTGTTTGAAGCGTCGCCATTCGCCACTCTTGATGGTTTGCCAGAGGTTCTTGCGCCAGCGCCGGATCGCCACCGGGATGACCTTGCCCACGGCCGGGTGCCAGGTGGGGATTTCGGCGAAGCCTTCTTCCACCACCCAATCGAACTTGATGCCAGGAATCGCTCGCGCCGCGTCGGTCAGCGCCGGCAGGGTATGAACCACATCCCCCAGCGAAGAGGTCTTGATCAGCAATACCCGCAAGTTACCGGACCTCCACGGGTGTGCCTTGCAAACGTTCCAAGGCTTCGTTCACGGCAGGCGGCATAAGCTGGCGCAGGCAGTTGTAATGACCGAAGCGGCAGGTGCGGTCGAAGCACGGGCTGCACTCGATGCCCAGGCGCACGACTTCGACCTTGTCGGCCAACGGTGGTGTGAAGCCTGGCGAAGTAGAGCCGTAGACCGCCACCAATGGCCGATTCAGGGCGGCGGCCACGTGCATCAGGCCGGAGTCGTTGGACACCACGGAATCGGCGCAGGACAGCAGGTCGATGGCCTCGGCCAGGGAGGTGTCGCCGCTGAGGTTCACCGACTCTTCCCGAAGCCCCGGGATCAACCGCGAGCGGATGTCCTCGCCCACCGGATGATCTTTTTTCGAGCCGAACAGCCAGACTTGCCAGCCTTCGCGAATCTTCGCCTCGGCAACCTGGGCGTAATGCTCCGCCGGCCAGCGCTTGGATTCACCGAACTCGGCACCCGGACAGAGAGCCAGCACCGGACGATCCAGGCTCAGGCCGAACTTGGCCAGCGCCGCTTCACGGGTCACCGGGTCGATCGCAAGGCTCGGTCGCGGATAGGGTTTGGGCAACTCGACCCCAGGCTCGTAGGCCAGGGCCATGAAGCGCTCGATCATCAGCGGATAACGTTCTTTATCCAGTGTGCGCACATCGTTGAGCAGGCCGTAGCGAAACTCGCCACGCCAGCCGGTGCGCTTGGGGATACGGGCGAAGAACGGCACCAGTGCCGATTTCAACGAATTGGGCAACAGGATCGCCTGGTCGTACTGGCCGGCCAGGGATTTGCCGATACGCCGACGGGTCGCCAGTTCCAACACGCCGTGGCCGAGCGGGAAGCTCAAGGCCTTGCGTACTTCGGGCATGCGCTCAAGGATCGGCCGGCTCCACTCGGGGGCCAGGACGTCGATTTCGCACTGCGGATGGCGCTGTTTCAGGCACTGGAACAGTGTCTGCGCCATCACCATGTCACCGACCCAACTGGGCCCAACGATCAGAATATTCATGTGCTTTCCAAAAACGATACAGGGAGGCCTACGCCTCCCCGCCTCGAGAATCACTGTGGCTTAGGTCGTTGCCTGTTGCCCTAATCTACAACACACCCCCATCAACTGTGGGAGTGAGCCTGCTCGCGATGAGGCCGGTACATTCAACATCAATGTCGCCTGACACTCCGCCATCGCGAGCAGGCTCGCTCCCACAAGGGGCCTTCATCTGTTTCAAGTACGGTGCCGCACCGCAAATCCACTGTGGGAGCGAGCTTGCTCGCGATGAGGCCATCACATCCAACCTCAATGTCGCCTGACACTCCGCCATCGCGAGCAGGCTCGCTCCCACATTCATTCAATACTCAGCTCAGCCCCAGCTCCCGCCAGATCCGCAAGACCTGCCGGCGTTCATCCACGAACTGGTCGCCTGCGATCACCCCGGTATCTTTCTGCAAGGCCTGGCGGTGGGCAGCGGAGCGGTAGGCTTTATAGGCTTCGCGCAACAGCGTGGCATCTTCGGCCGGCATCAACCCGAGCTCCTGCAACCCGTCGAGGATGCGGATGTTATCGGTGTAGCGCACCAGCGAGGGGTGTTCCTCGGACCACGCCAGGGCCGCGTATTGCACCATAAATTCAATATCGACGATACCTCCGGCGTCCTGCTTGAGGTCGAAGGGCGCCGCGGCCTCGAAGGCATTCGGCGCAGTCCCGGCGGCGGTAGCCTTGCTGCCAAGGTTGTCCCGCATCTTGGCGCGCATTTCGCTGACTTCCTGACGCAGCATCGGCAAGTCACGCTTGCGTCCCAGCACCTGGGCGCGGACCTTCTCGAACGCCTGGCCCACATCCTGGCTCCCCACCAGCACCCGGGCTCGCACCAATGCCTGGTGTTCCCAGGTCCAGGCTTCATTCTCCTGATAACGGGCAAACGCCCCAAGGGAACTGACCAGCAACCCCGACGCCCCGGACGGTCGCAGGCGCATGTCCACTTCGTACAACTGCCCGGAGTTGGTCTGGGCGGTCAGCAGGTGGATGATCCGCTGGCCGAGCCGGGTGAAGAACTGCGCGCCGTCGATGGGTTTCGGGCCATCGGTTTCCGCCTGTGGGTCGCCATCGTGGATGAACACCAGGTCCAGGTCGGAACCATGCCCCAGTTCCAGCCCGCCGACTTTCCCATAACCGACAATAATGAAGCCCGGATCGCACAGACTGCCATCGGTGCGCAATGGCACGCCGTGCTTGGTCACCGTCTGGCGCCAGGCCAGGGCCAGCACTTGCTCGAGAATCGCCTCGGCCAGCCAGGTCAGGTAATCGCTGACTTTCATCAGCGGCAGGCTGCCGGCGATTTCCGAAGCCGCTACCCGCAGGCGATGCGCCAGCTTGAAATGCCGCAACGCCTCCATCTGTTGCTCCAGATCATCCTCGGGAATGCGCGTCAGGCGCTCACGCAACTCCGCCGCCAACTCCGGCGCCAGGGGCGGCTTGAACAGCCGGCCCTCATTGAGCAATTCATCGAGCAACAATGGGAAACGGGTGATTTGTTCCGCTATCCAAGGGCTCGCCGCGCACAGCGTCAGCAAGCGTCGCAGGGCTCCGGGGTTTTCCGTCAGCAACACCAGATAGGCCGAACGGCGGGCGACAGCCTCTACCAATGGCAGCACCCGCTCCAGCACCAGGTCCGGATTGGCATGCTCCACGGCCTGGGCCAACAGGCGTGGAATGAAGGCATCCAGACGCTCGCGCCCCAGGCGCTGCATGGCGCGCAGTTGCGGGCTCGCGCGCAAGGCAGCCAGTGCCTTGAGGGCCTTGGGTGCATCGACGAAGCCACCGTCCTGCAACTGACGACATGCCGCCTCTTCATCCTGGCTGTCTTCCCACAAGGGCAACCATTCGCCACCCACCACCACTTCGCTTTCCCCGCCCTCCTCTTCATCCGGGTCGGCGATGACCTGGCCGAAATGCCAGGCCACACGCCCGCGCCAGTACATCAATTGCTCGTGAAAGGCCGACCAGTCGGCAAAACCCAGCATGAATGCAATGCGCGCCTGATCCTGTGGGCTGTCCGGCAACATCTGGGTCTGGCGGTCGGCGATGGCCTGGATAGCGTGCTCGGTATAACGCAGGAACTCATACCCCTGGCGCAACTCGTCGACCACCTTGGCCGGCAGATAGCCCTGGCCTTCCAGGGTGCCCAGCACTTTGAGCAACGGCCGCTGCTGCAAGCTCAAGTCGCGACCGCCGTGGATCAGTTGGAACGCCTGGGCAATGAATTCCACCTCGCGAATGCCGCCCGAACCCAGCTTGATGTTGTCGGCCATGCCCTTGCGCCGCACCTCCTGCTGGATCAGTTGCTTCATGGTGCGCAGCGCTTCGATGGCGGAAAAATCCAGGTAACGGCGATAGACGAACGGGCGCAACATGTCGAGCAATTGCGTACCGGCCACCTGATCGCCCGCCACCACCCGCGCCTTGATCATGGCGTAGCGTTCCCAATCGCGGCCCTGGTCCTGGTAATACTGCTCCAGGGCATTGAAGCTCAGCACCAGCGCGCCGGCCGAGCCGTAGGGGCGCAGGCGCATGTCGACGCGAAAGACAAAACCGTCGACGGTCATCGGGTCCAGGGCCTTGATCAGGCGCTGGCCGACACGGATGAAAAACTCCTGGTTATCCAGCGGTCGCTTGACGCCAACGGTTTCGCCGCCCTCGGGGTAGGCGAAAATAAGGTCGATGTCCGACGACAGGTTCAGCTCCACGGCGCCAAGCTTGCCCATGCCCAGGATGACCATCTGCTGCGGCTCGCCGCTGCGCCGTCCGGTGGGCGTGCCGAATTGCTGACTGAGGCGCTGGTACAACCATTGATAGGCTTGGTCGATGCAGGTGTCGGCCATGTCCGAGAGATCGCGACAGGTCTGGACCAGGTCGGCCTGGCGGGTCAGGTCGCGCCAGATGATCCGCACCTGCTGGCGCGTACGCTGACGGCGCAGGACGCGTCCCAGTTCATCCTCGGTCTCGGCGGCCTGTACTGCGGCACCGATCTGTGCGCACATTTCACCGGGAGCCAGGCTGCGGTCCAGTTCGCCGCTGCGCACCAGCTCCAGCAGCATCGCCGGGTCACGGAGACTCTGCTCGATGAAAAAATCACTGGCGGCGGCAACGCGCTTGAACGCATCCCAACGCTCGGGCGTCCAGGCAGACAACCCGTGGTCGTCGTCGAACAAGGCGACCGCGGCACGGAACGACTGCTCGGCCCGACTGACCAATGACTGGAGAATGGCCGGTACTTCGGCAAGCGAGGGCAGGCTCATGGTCTATCCTTGATCGGCGCGGGAGAGGCTGGATGTAGTGTTTTTTCAGAAGACACTACCTGATCGACTGTCGAACAAAGATGATAAATAGCTGAAAATCTGATTTTATTGGCAGCCGGCATCAAGTTTTTACCTGTTCGAGTTGGCTAAAGACCAACAGTAACGATTATTCTCACAACGAAACGAGCGGCCATAAGCCGCTCATGTGTAGTTTTACTACTCGTCTATACATTCGAAAGGCTGAAACGGCCAACGATTTGTAGTAAAACTACACGCCGCCGAAACAACCTTCGGCAATCCAAGAATTTATATCGTCTGCCCACAAGGCCAGTCGCAAACTCAGGCAACCGATTCTGGTAGCCTTTCCGCCCTGGAGCAAGCCATGCAAGACCTCGATCCCGTCGAAACCCAGGAATGGCTGGACGCCCTGGAATCGGTTCTCGACAAAGAAGGCGAAGACCGTGCTCATTATCTGATGACCCGTATGGGCGAACTCGCGACCCGCAGCGGTTCGCAACTGCCCTACGCCATCACCACGCCGTACCGCAACACGATCCCCGTTACCCACGAAGCACGCATGCCTGGCGACCTGTTCATGGAACGCCGCATTCGCTCGCTGGTACGTTGGAACGCGTTGGCCATGGTCATGCGTACCAACCTGAAAGATTCTGACCTGGGCGGTCACATCTCCAGCTTCGCCTCCAGCGCGACGCTGTATGACATCGGTTTCAACTACTTCTTCCAGGCCCCGACCGACGAACACGGCGGCGACCTGATCTACTTCCAGGGCCACGCATCGCCAGGCGTCTACGCCCGTGCGTTCATGGAAGGCCGCATCTCCGAAGACCAGATGAACAACTTCCGCCAGGAAGTGGACGGCAACGGCCTGTCCTCGTACCCGCACCCTTGGCTGATGCCAGACTTCTGGCAGTTCCCGACCGTATCCATGGGCCTGGGCCCGATCCAGGCGATCTACCAGGCGCGCTTCATGAAGTACCTGGAAGCCCGTGGTTTCATCCAGCCAGGCAAGCAGAAAGTCTGGTGCTTCATGGGTGACGGCGAGTGCGACGAGCCGGAATCCCTGGGCGCGATCTCCCTGGCCGGCCGCGAGAAGCTGGACAACCTGATCTTCGTCATCAACTGCAACCTGCAGCGCCTCGACGGCCCGGTTCGCGGCAATGGCAAGATCATCCAGGAACTCGAAGGCGTGTTCCGTGGCGCCCAGTGGAACGTCAACAAAGTCATCTGGGGCCGTTTCTGGGACCCACTGCTGGCCAAGGACGTCGACGGCATCCTGCAACGTCGCATGGACGAAGTCATCGACGGCGAGTACCAGAACTACAAGGCCAAGGACGGCGCGTTCGTCCGTGAGCACTTCTTCAACACGCCTGAACTCAAGGCAATGGTTGCCGACTTGTCCGACGACGAGATCTGGAAACTCAACCGTGGCGGCCACGACCCGTACAAGGTCTATGCGGCGTACCACGAAGCGGTCAACCACAAAGAGCAGCCGACCGTCATCCTGGCCAAGACCATCAAGGGTTATGGCACCGGTGCCGGCGAAGCGAAGAACACCGCGCACAACACCAAGAAGGTCGATGTCGACAGCCTGAAGCTGTTCCGCGACCGCTTCGACATTCCGGTCAAGGACAGCGAGCTGGAAAACCTGCCGTTCTTCAAGCCGGAAGAAGGCAGCGCCGAAGCCCGTTACCTGGCCGAGCGCCGTGCCGCGCTGGGCGGTTTCGTACCACAGCGCCGCGCCAAGAGCTTCAGCGTCCCGACCCCGCCACTGGAGACCCTCAAGGCGATCCTGGACGGCTCGGGCGACCGTGAAATCTCCACCACCATGGCCTTCGTGCGGATCCTCGCGCAATTGGTCAAGGACAAGGAAATCGGCCAGCGCATCGTCCCGATCATCCCGGACGAAGCCCGTACCTTCGGTATGGAAGGCATGTTCCGTCAGTTGGGCATCTACTCCTCCGTCGGCCAGCTCTACGAGCCAGTCGATAAAGACCAGGTGATGTTCTACCGCGAAGACAAGAAGGGCCAGATCCTCGAAGAAGGCATCAACGAAGCGGGCGCCATGAGCTCCTTCATTGCCGCCGGTACTTCGTACTCCAGCCACAACCAGCCGATGCTGCCGTTCTACATCTTCTACTCGATGTTCGGCTTCCAGCGTATCGGCGACCTGGCCTGGGCGGCCGGCGACAGCCGTACCCGTGGCTTCCTGATCGGCGGTACCGCTGGCCGGACCACGCTGAACGGCGAAGGCCTGCAACACGAAGATGGCCACAGCCACATGCTGGCCGGGACCATCCCGAACTGCCGCACCTATGATCCGACCTATGGCTATGAGCTGGCGGTGATCATCCAGGACGGCATGAAGAAGATGACCGAAGAGCAACAGGACGTCTTCTACTACATCACCGTGATGAACGAGTCCTACCAGCAGCCAGCCATGCCGGCCGGTGTCGAGGCAGGCATCGTCAAGGGCATGTACCTGCTCGAGGAAGACACCCGCGAAGCGGCGCACCACGTCCAGCTGATGGGCTCCGGTACCATCCTGCGCGAAGTGCGTGAAGCAGCGAAGATCCTGCGTGAAGAGTTCAACGTCGGTGCCGACGTGTGGAGCGTCACCAGCTTCAACGAACTGCGTCGCGACGGCCTGGCCGTAGAGCGCAGCAACCGCCTGCACCCTGGCCAGAAGCCTAAGCTGAGCTACGTCGAAGAATGCCTGAACGGCCGTAAAGGTCCGGTCATCGCCTCTACCGACTACATGAAGCTGTTCGCCGAGCAGATCCGCCAGTGGGTTCCTTCCAAGGAATTCAAAGTGCTGGGCACCGACGGTTTCGGCCGTAGCGACAGCCGCAAGAAGCTGCGTCACTTCTTCGAAGTCGACCGTAAGTTCGTTGTGTTGGCAGCCCTGGAAGCCCTGGCTGACCGTGGCGATATCGAACCGAAAGTGGTGGCCGAAGCCATCGTCAAGTTCGGCATCGATCCGGAAAAACGCAACCCACTGGACTGCTGAGGAGAATTTTCGTGAGCGAACTCATTCGCGTACCTGACATCGGCAGCGGTGAAGGTGAAGTAATTGAACTGTTTGTGAAGGTCGGCGACCGCATCGAAGCCGACCAGAGCATCCTGACACTTGAATCGGACAAGGCCAGCATGGAAGTGCCTGCGCCGAAGGCCGGTGTGATCAAGAGCCTGAAAGTGAAGCTGGGCGACCGCCTGAAAGAAGGCGACGAGTTGCTGGAGCTGGAAGTCGAGGGCGCCGCCGCGGCGCCTGAAGCGGCCGCACCCGCTGCTGCCCCGGCCGCGGCTGAAAAGCCTGCCGCCGCACCGGCTGCCGAGGCGGCTCCCGCACCCGCTGCTGCGCCTGCCGCTGCCACGGTCCAGGACATTCATGTCCCGGACATCGGTTCGTCGGGCAAGGCCAAGATCATCGAAGTGCTGGTCAAGGCTGGCGACACCGTCGAAGCCGACCAGTCGCTGATCACCCTGGAATCCGACAAAGCCAGCATGGAAATCCCATCGCCGGCCGCCGGTGTGGTGGAAAGCGTCGAGGTCAAGCTGGACGACGAAGTCGGCACTGGCGACCTGATCCTGAAGCTGAAAGTAGCGGGCGCCTCGGCACCTGCCGCGCCAGCCCCAGCCGCTGCGCCTGCCGCCAAGGCTGAAGCAGCTCCAGCGCCAGCCGCCGCGCCTGCGGCCAAGGCCGAAGCGGCTCCTGCGCCTGTTGCCGCCGCGCCTGCGCCAAGCGGTGCCAAAGTGCATGCCGGTCCTGCGGTGCGTCAGTTGGCCCGTGAATTCGGCGTCGAGCTGTCTGCCGTTGGCCCGAGTGGTCCACACGGTCGCGTGCTGAAGGAAGATGTGCAGGCCTACGTCAAGGCCATGATGCAGAAGGCCAAGAACGCACCGGCCGAAGGCGCCACTGGCGGCGCGGGCATTCCGCCGATCCCGGCGGTGGACTTCAGCCGCTTCGGCGAAACCGAAGAAGTGGCCATGACTCGCCTGATGCAGATCGGCGCGTCGAGCCTGCATCGCAGCTGGCTGAACATTCCCCACGTGACTCAGTTCGACCAGGCCGACATCACCGAGCTGGAAGCCTTCCGCGTCGCCCAGAAAGCCGTGGCGGAAAAGGCCGGTGTGAAGCTGACCGTGCTGCCGCTGTTGCTCAAGGCCTGTGCGCACCTGCTCAAGGAACTGCCGGATTTCAACAGCTCCCTGGCGCCAAGCGGCAAGGCAGTGATCCGCAAGAAATACGTACACATCGGCTTTGCCGTCGACACCCCGGAAGGCCTGCTGGTACCGGTCATCCGCAACGTCGACCAGAAGAGCCTGCTGCAACTGGCTGGCGAAGCCGCTGCCCTGGCCGAAAAAGCCCGGAACAAAAAGCTCACCGCCGACGACATGCAGGGCGCCTGCTTCACCATCTCCAGCCTCGGCCACATTGGCGGCACCGGCTTCACGCCGATCGTCAACGCGCCGGAAGTGGCGATCCTGGGTGTTTCCAAGGCCACCATCCAGCCTGTCTGGGATGGTAAAGCCTTCCAGCCGAAGCTGATGCTGCCACTGTCGCTGTCCTACGATCACCGTGTGATCAACGGCGCCGCCGCCGCACGCTTCACCAAGCGTCTGAGCGACCTGCTGGGCGACATCCGTACCATCCTGCTGTAACACCGGGCGGCCCTCCCTTTGCGGAGGGCCATCCGGACCGCTGTTTTCCGAGCGCCACGCTCGTACCTCAACCCCGCCCGTTTGGCGGGGCTTTTTTTGCCTGCCATTCAAGCCAGTCAGCAGGCCGGGCGCTTCTGTGGGAGCGAGCCTGCTCGCGATAGCGGTATGCCAGACATCCCAGCACTTTTCCTACCCCGCAAGTTTTAAATGACTACGCCCCCTATTAGTCATTACCCACAACCTGTGCCCCCTCCCCTCTCGATATTTATGACGCGCGGCGCTTTAGCATCAAACCGCCAAGGCAACTTGATGCTTACCCCCACCGATTACAACTTCGAATGGATTCGAACATGTTCAAACCTACCGTCGGCCCCATCGTCGGCCACACGACAACGGATCACGCTCGGATATTCCTGCGAGGCGATCTCGACAACAACCTGGTATTCGCCGGAGTTCGCCACAGGCGCCAAGGTGATCCCCACTGGTCGAAAGGGCATTTCGTCCAACTGAAGGCCTACCGCGACATGTCCGATGTCATCGTGTTGAAAGGCCTGCAACCCGACACCGCCTACGAATACCAGGCCGGCTGGTTCAGCCCCCTGAGCCCCACCCATACTGTGGAAACCGTCCAGGAACTGCCGCTGCAATGGCCCCGCAACACTTACTGCTTCCGAACGCCGGCCAGCAGAACCAACGCACCGCGCGCTTACATCGTGGGTTCTTGTCGCTACTTGCGAATCGCCGCCCGCACCCCGTTGTTACCCGGGCTTGGGGACCGCACCTTTGCCGGTATCAATCGCATCGTGGCACAGGCCAACCCGCCGATCAGCGCAGTGTTAATGATCGGTGACCAGGTTTATCTCGATGACCTTAACGTCATCGGCCCGGACCGAATCTATAAGAACATTCTCTTCAGGTACCGTGCGGTGTTTACCCAGCCGCACATCAGGAAGTTAATGTCGCGTATCCCTACCTACATGATCCTCGACGACCATGAAATCGAAGACAACTGGCCCGCCAGGAAAACCGTCAACGACGACGTTCTATACGCAAATGCCATGGACGCTTATGGGCTTTATCAGGCCAGCCATGGGCCCGCCCATGAACTGTCGGGCGACGGAAGATTAAACAAGTCGTTAACGCACTACTGGTACGTCCTCACCCACGGCGATATCCAATGGTTCGTCACCGACAGCCGGACGCAACGCAATCTGTCGGCGGACGACCGACGCATCCTCGACGAGGAACAGGAACAGTCTTTGCTCCAATGGCTCATCGACAGCCCCGCCCGGGTCAAACTCATCGTGACCAGCGTCATGTTCTTCCCTGACAGCAAGCACAATGACGGCGATGCCTGGCAAGCCTTCCCCGAACAACGCCTGCGCCTGCTGGAAACCATTCGCCGCCATCGGATCAAAAACGTGGTTTTCGTCTCGGGCGATGTCCACGGCTCCATGACCAGCCGATTGCGTCACAGCGAGGATCCTGATTTCGAGGTCAACACCGTGGTTTCCTCGCCGTTCTACAACAGCAAATTGCTGCCTTTTGCAAAAGCCTCGGATTTTATTTTCCACAGGCCCATGGCCCGCACCAAAAGCGGTCAGTATCGCTATGAACTGACCAGCAAAGTGGTGAGCCAAGACAACTTCGCCCGCCTGCATGTCACGGCGCAGAGCCTTCAAGTCACTTTCCACGACCGGGACGGCGCCCCCTTGCAGAGCGTCGATATACCACTGCAATGACAGGCACTGGTACCTTCCATGGCCTCTGATCGGTCGGCGACTGGAGAAATCCCCTCGTCGGCCGATAAAAGGTTTATAGCACTTGGCCTTCATCTCTCTTGTCAGCCAGTGCCGCAATGATGCAACCTTGCGCCAATCCGTAATAACGAGGGCGTCAGCCCGGCGCGATCAGCATTTTCGAAGCGAGTTTCCCCATGAAAAGCCAACCCGATGCCGCCAGCCGTATGGCGGCCGAGGTAGTGACGCAGTTACCGGTGCCCTCGCGGCTCGGTATGCTGCGTTTCGAACGGCTGAATGAAGCAAGCTGGGCGCTGTTGTTCCTCGACCCCAACTGCGAGCGATACTTCGGCCTGCCGGCGGTAGAGCTGTGCTCGCTGGTCAGTGCGCCCTATGCCAGCCTGATGGAGCCCGAAGCGCGCTATCAGTTGCATGACGCCATCCAGCAGCAACTGGCCCAGGCCTCGCATTACCAGATTCGCTACACGCTACACACCGCCAAAGGCCCGATGAACGTGCTGGAAACCGGTGAGGCCTATAAGCAACACAATCGTCATCTGCTGCGCGGTTTCCTGCTGGCGGTGGACAATTTGCTGCAAGGCGAACCCTCCATGCCGGCCCTGGACCTGGAAACCCAGAATTCACGCTTGCAGATCGCCCTGGAACTGAACCAGCGCGCCCAGCAAGAACAGCTCCAGCATCTGGACCGGGTGCGAGCCCAGCAAGACCTGATTCTGCTGCTGACCCGTCAACGCTACAGCGCCAACAATTCCCTGCTCGAAGCGGCCGAACTCATCACCCGCAGCGCCTGTGACATCTACCAGATCGACTGCGCCAGTATCTGGAACCTGGACGACGGCAAACTGGTACCGATCTCCGCCTACAACCGCGCTTCCCAGGAGTATTTCCTGCCGGAGGTGATCGACGCCAACGACTTTCCCGACTACATGGAGGCGTTGCAGACCTGCCGCGCCATCGACGCTCACAACGCGATGCGCGACCCGCGCACCCGGGAAATGGCCGAGAGCCTGCGCGCCCGCGACGTCAACGCCATTCTCGACGCCAGCATTCGTATCGACGGCCAGGTAGTCGGCGTACTGTGCCTGGAACAGGTCGGCGTCACCCGAGCCTGGCAATCGGACGAAATCGCCTTCGCCGGTGAACTGGCCGACCAGTTCGCCCAGGTCATCAACAACCACAATCGACGAACCGCGACCAGCGCCCTGCACTTGTTCCAGCGCGCCGTGGAACAGAGCGCCAATGCGTTCCTGCTGGTCAATTGCGACGGTGTGGTGGAGTACGTCAACCCAAGCTTCACCGCGATCACCCAGTACACCACCGAGGAAGTCCACGGCCAACGCCTCTCGGAACTGCCGGCCCTGGAGAACCTCAGCGAACTGCTGTTCGACGCGCCATCGGCGCTGGCCCAGAGCAACAGTTGGCAGGGCGAATTCAAGAGCCGGCGCAAGAACCTGGAACCCTACTGGGGCCAGTTGTCGATTTCCAAGGTCTACGGCGACAACCGCGAACTGACGCACTACATCGGCATCTACGAAGACATCACCCAGACCAAGTTGGCCCAGCAGCGCATCGAGCGCCTGGCCTACACCGACAACCTGACCAACCTGGGCAACCGTCCGGCGTTCATCCGCAACCTCGATGAGCGCTTCGCCCGGGACAGTGATTCGCCCATCAGCCTGCTGCTGGTGGACATCGACAACTTCAAGCGCATCAACGACAGCCTTGGCCACCAGACCGGTGACAAGCTGCTGATCAGCCTGGCTCGGCGCCTGCGCAACAGCCTGAGCCCCAGCGGCAGCCTGGCGCGATTCGCCAGTAACGAATTCGCGGTCCTGCTGGACGACACTGACCTGGAAGCCGGGCAGCAGATCGCCAGCCAATTGCTGATGACCCTCGACAAACCCATGTTCGTCGACAACCAACTGATCAGCGTGACCGGCTCCGTGGGCCTGGCCTGCGCTCCGCTGCACGGCCGCGATCCACAGACCCTGATGCGCAACGCCGGCCTTGCCCTGCACAAGGCCAAGGCCAACGGCAAACATCAGGTCCAGGTATTCACCGAGGCGCTGAATGCCGAGGCCAGCTACAAGCTGTTCGTGGAAAACAACCTGCGCCGCGCCTTGACCCAGAACGAACTGGACGTGTTCTACCAACCCAAGTTGTGCTTGCGCAGCGGCCGTCTGCTGGGCATGGAGGCGTTGCTGCGCTGGAACCATCCGGAAAAGGGCATGATCCGCCCGGACCAGTTCATCAGCGTGGCCGAAGAAACCGGGCTGATCATCCCTATCGGTAAATGGATCGCCCGCCAGGCCTGCCGCATGAGCAAGCAATTGACCGCCGCCGGCCTGGGCAACCTGCAAGTGGCGATCAACCTGTCGCCCAAGCAGTTCTCCGACCCCGACCTGGTCGCCTCCATCGCCAGTATCCTCAAGGAGGAACAGCTGCCGGCCCGGCTGCTGGAACTGGAGCTGACCGAAGGCCTGTTGCTGGAAGCCACCGAAGACACCCACTTGCAGCTCGACCAGCTCAAGCGCCTGGGGCTGACCCTGGCGATGGACGACTTCGGCACCGGTTACTCGTCCCTGAGCTACCTGAAGAAATTCCCGATCGACATCATCAAGATCGATCGCAGCTTCATCCATGAGATCCCGGACAACCAGGACGACATGGAAATCACCTCGGCGGTGATCGCCATGGCCCACAACCTGAAACTCAAGGTCGTGGCCGAAGGCATCGAAACCGCCCAGCAGTTGACATTCCTAAGGCGTCACCGCTGCGATGTCGGCCAGGGCTACCTGTTCGACCGCCCGATCCCCGGCGCCGAGCTGATCGAAAAGCTCAAGCGCTACCCCCGCGGGCCGCTCGTCTGACGGCCTTGCCTGCCCCTACGTCCATCCCCTCGTCAACGCTGTGTCTTTCTTAACTAACCGGCATTGGGCACACTGACGGTCTATTTCGCTCAACCCAATCTGACTGAGAGGACTGATGATGGTCTTGCGCTCGGAAATCCTGGTGAACAAAAACGTGCTCCCTACTCAAGAACAAGCCCTGCCTGGCCGTGAAACCCCAATGACCGTGCCGGAAAAACACTTCGTACTCGACGCGCCGCTGCTGGGCCCGTTTGCCATGGACGTGGATTTCGCGATCTTTGGCCTGGGCTGCTTCTGGGGTGCGGAACGCAAGTTCTGGCAGCGCGAAGGCGTGGTCAGCACGGCGGTGGGTTACGCCGGCGGCTTCACGCCAAACCCGACGTATGAAGAAGTCTGTTCGGGCCTTACCGGCCACAGCGAGGTGGTACTGGTGGTCTATGAGCCGGCAAAAGTCAGCTACGACCAGCTTCTGAAAATGTTCTGGGAACTGCACAACCCGACCCAGGGCATGCGCCAGGGCAATGACATCGGTACCCAATACCGCTCGGTGATCTATGCCACCAACCCGGCTCAACTGGCGGCGGCCAAACACAGCGAGCAAGTATTCCAGGCTGAGTTGACCAAGGCAGGCAAAGGCACCATCACGACCGAAATCGAAGAAGCACCGACGTTCTACTTCGCCGAGGCCTACCACCAGCAGTATCTGGCGAAAAACCCGGAAGGCTATTGCGGGATTGGCGGGACCGGCGTGACGTGCCCGATCTGAACCCTCTGTCCTGAAAAAAAGCTTCGCGAGCAAGCTCGGCTCCCACAGGGATTGGTGGCAGTGCGTCCACATGTGGGAGCGAGCCTGCTCGCGATGGCGGCCTTCCAGACGCCATAGGTGCATCAGCTTTCAGCGATCAACCAATCCATCTGCCACCCACCCTGGGTCTGCCCCAGTTTTTTCGACAGCCACGGCAGCAGTTCACGCAACTCCTCCTCCAGCCCCCACGGCGGATTGGCAATCGCCAGGCCGGAGCCATTCAGGCTGTTGGGCGTCGCCAGTGGGTGCACCAGCAGCTCCACGCGTAACAGCTTCGGTGCCCCCGTGCCGGCCAGGTCCTGGTAGAAGCGGCGCAACATCCGCTGGTCCTTCACCGGATACCAGATCGCGGCCACTGTCTGGCGCATCCGGCCAATGGCCTCCTTGAGCGAAGCGGCGCAGCGCTGCATTTCGTCAAGCTGTTCGAAGGGCGGATCGATCAGCATCAGGGCACGCTTCTCCGCCACCGGCAGCAGTGCTCGCGACACATGCCAACCTTCACCCAGGTGTACCGCCACGCGACGGTCGCCTTTCATGTTGTCCTTGAGCAATACACCGTCTTCAGGGTGTTTCTCATTGAGCAGCACACGGTCCTGCGACCGGGTCAGGCGCCGCGCCAGCTCCGGCGAGCCTGGGTAGTAGCGCAACTGCCCGTCCGGGTTCATCTCGTGCAGCACCTTCATGTAATCGGCGGTCAATGGCGGCAGATCGCTCTCGCCCCACAACCGCGCGATGCCTTCCAGGTACTCACCGGTACGGTTGGCCTGGTCACCCTGCAAGTCGTACAACCCGATGCCCGCATGGGTATCGAGGTAAGCGAAGGGTTGCTCCTTGCGCGACATCAAGGCGATGAGGCGGGTCAAGGTCAGGTGTTTGAACACATCGGCGTGATTGCCGGCGTGGAAGGCGTGGCGATAATTCATGGCGGCTCCTGCGAAGGGCGACGAGTTTACCTCGAAGCGCGTCGGACGTCAGGCGTTCGCAGCCCGGCGGACAGGCCACAATCAGCCCAGCTCTCGCACCAGATACGCCAGCAATGGCGCCTTTGATGCTTCAACCGACTCCGATCGCTCAAGAAAGTAGGCAATCTTGCTGCGCAGGACGCTGTCGTCGACGCGCTCGAACAAATACGGATGCTCTTCGCCCAGCCAAGTGAGCAAGTTATCCAACAGACAGTCCGTCGGGACCTCGGCCATTGTCTCCAACAGCGCGACGGGTACCTGCCACCATGGAAAAGCCCGGGCCGCCCGCTGGGCATTTCCCATGATCTCAAGGGATTGCCCGTTGATCAGGCAGCGCGTGATGACTGGCAAGAGTTGCCCGGCCTCCACCTCCGTCGATTGCAGGATCGACCGCACAAAGCGCCCATCCCAAAAACGCAGGAAGACCGGCTTGCCACCCGGCAACAGCACCTGCGTGAGCCCCCGCAAATGTTCGGCAAGGGTCTGCTGGTTCACACACGAAACCGCCAGCCAGCCCCAATCGAGCGAGTCGGTGGCGGCTATCCAATCAAGAAATCCGTTGTCCACGCCGACAAGCCCTACATAGGGCATGACCGATTCCCACTCGGCGTATGGCGTGTCGGCCCAGATCGGACTCGCCTCCGAGCTCATCGAGCGCTTCCAGGCCGACAACACCCCGGCGCTACTGGCGTTGCTGAAGATGGCGAAAAGTTGCTCGCTGGCCTGCAGAGGATGGTCCTCAAGCCAGGCGCGGGGAGATTGACCGCAGCTCATGGTCGCTCCTGGATATCGACAGGTTTGCGAAAGACCGATGGCGCTACGCAGACGCCGCTTCTGCAACGTTCACACTCCTCGCAGAACGGCGCCGAGCCCTGGAAACTGAGGATTTGCGCGAGGGAAAGCGCAGGCGCCGCAGCGACCCGCTTCTCGGCACTGCCTGGCGTACCGGATGCCGCGCTCAAGACCGCCATCGGCGCCCCACCGACCTCGATCGGCACGCTGCTGGAGATCCCGCCGGCCCCGATGCTGATCCAATGGCCGCCGGCCTGGAGGGTCACACTGGCACCCGCTTCCAATACTACGTGTTGGCCGGCGCTGACATGAAACTGCTGGCTCGCACTCAGCACCTGACTGGTGACACGAATATGCCGTTCGCCACTCACCAGCAGATGATCATCCTGCCGGACTTCAGCCCGGCGCCGACCATGGGTAAGGCG
The DNA here is from genome assembly GCF_030687595.1 of Pseudomonas sp. FP2300. Classification (NCBI taxonomy): domain Bacteria; kingdom Pseudomonadati; phylum Pseudomonadota; class Gammaproteobacteria; order Pseudomonadales; family Pseudomonadaceae; genus Pseudomonas; species Pseudomonas sp. FP2300. The sequence goes on along the minus strand of NZ_CP117440.1, from coordinate 619,845 downwards.
CTGTTCATCGGCCTTGAGCTCGTGTCGCGCCGTACCGGTGACGACAATGCTGCGCTCATGATCGACCTGCACCCGCTGGTCATGCAGCACATGCTGGGTCCAGTTTCGCTGGGCCCGCAGGTAGATCTCCTCGGCGCCCTTGCGATCCTCGATGCGCAGTTCGTTGTAACCTCCCCCGCCAGGGCTGCTCCGACTGCGCAACAGGCTGCGGGTCTTGTCCGCCGGCAAGTCCAGCGGCACCGGGTTGGCGCCATTGGGCAGACAACCCACCACCATCGGCTTGTCCACGTCGCCATCGATGAACCCGACCAGGACTTCCATGCCAACCCGGGGGATCATCACCACGCCATAGTGATCGTGGGCCCAACCGGAGGCCACACGCAGCCAGCAGCTGGAATGTTCGTCGTGTTTACCGTCGCGATCCCAGACCAACTGCACCTTGACCCGCCCGAACTCATCGCAATGGATCTCGCTGTCGACCGGCCCGGTCACCACCGCCGACTGATAACCATGGGCCCGCGGCTTTTCGTGATGCAGGGGTGGCCGAAAGAACACGTCCCATGGCGTGGCGAGAAAGGTATTTTTGTAATCCTGGAATTCATCCGGGCCGGCACTGGCGACTTCTTCCAGCACCTGCGGTTGACGACCATGATGGTCGACATGCGTCAAGAGCCAGAGATCATTGAACTGCTCACGAGGATGCTCCTTCATGCACATGAAATGTCCGCTGACGAAGGCGCTTTCATCGCTGCCGCCCTCTGCCACGCGCTGGTCGGCACCATGACGCTCAAGGGCGCGCCGGGTCAGATGCTTGCCGTCGTCACGGGCAGAGAATCCGCCGGGATAGCGATAGTCTTCCAGGGCAGGACGCTGCCGATTATCCAAATGGGTTTCCAATAACAAGCCGGGCTTGCGGAAGTCGTAATCGCGCAACGTTACGGCAGTGGTGCAGGTCTGGAGCCGCACCGCCAGGCGCTTGATCGCCGACTCGTCGGCGACCATGCCGCTGTCCGGCAGGTACAGCGTCGATTCGGGCAGGCGGGGAAACACCGTCTGGTCGTCACCGAACACCAGCAGATGGCCGTCAGGGCGGTGCCTGAAGTGATAATGGATACCGACTTCGGCGCAAATCCGCTCGATGAAGGCCAGGTCGCTTTCGCCATACTGCACACAATATTCGCGTTCGGGGTACTGCCCGCCAAGCGTGAACTGGCAGGCATCCGCCAGGATTCCGTGTTCCTTCAACACCCGGGCGACGATATCGGGCACGCTCAGGTGCTGGAAAATCCGCTGGTTGATGCGATGGCGCAAGTAGGCCAGGCGAGGCACCAGGCTGATCTGGTAACGGGTCAGGCGTTTGCCCGAATCCCCCTGGGCCACGCTGTAGACCTGACCGTGTATGCCACCCTTCCCGCCATCGAAACCCAGAAATGCCTGGCGATGCAGGAGTTCTTCCAGTGCCAGGTCAGACCGCTCACTGACCAGCTCCAGGTCAAAACGATAGGGCTGACTGATGGCTTCCGTGCCCTTGAACTCAAGCACCTTGAGGTCATTCGGTCCGCTGTCGAGCGTCAGCGTGAAAAGCGGTGGGTTGGCAGGCGGGAACATCCGATGTGCCTCTGCAAAATGGAGGTGGGCGATTGTGCATGAGCCCTACGCAAAGCTGATCGACCCTCATTAAAAACAGATTTGCCTTACACCCAAGAAGATAAAGGCATGCGGCATGCGCTGTATTTTCCGACAGACATTCCTTGCGTGACGGCAAACTGAAATCGCCGCACGAACAATCAGCAACTTCCTACAAAGTGACGGGCCTCGGGACTGCAACTGGCCGTGCTAACGTTCTTTCGTCGCAAAAAGCAAAGGACGTACCGATGACGATCCGTTACGCAAAAATCGCAATGATCCTGGCGCTCGCCGCCTTCGCCTTCCTGACCGTGTTCAACAACATCACGGACTACAGCTCCAACTTCAATTTCGTCCATCACGTGCTGAGCATGGACACCACCTTCCCCGACAATGCCGCCCGATACCGGGCCATCGATCAGCCCTGGATGTGGCATGGCGCCTATTGGCTGATCATCGTCGGCGAAGCGCTGACAGCAGGGCTTTTGGGTTACGGCACACTGAAACTGTGGCAGGCACGCCGGGCCGAGGCCTCGGTGTTCGCCCGCGCCAAGGGGTGGGCCGTTGCCGGTCTGACGGTGGGTTTCTTCGTCTGGTTCTTCGGTTTCATGGTCGTCGGCGGCGAGTGGTTCCTGATGTGGCAATCAGAAGTCTGGAACGGCCAGGATGCCGCGTTCAGGTTCTATATGGCGATTTTGGGCGTGTTGATCTTTCTCAACCAGCCTGACACCGAGGTGAAGTGATGCGCGTCCTTTGAAGATCCAGCGTGGGAGCGAACCTGCTCGCGATAGCGGCGTACCAGCTTGCCTGGATGCTGAATGTGACACCTCATCGCGAGCAGGCTCGCTCCCACAGGTAACAGCCGTGGTCGATAAATTCCGCGCATAAAAAACGGCCCGTTTCCATTGGAGACGGGCCGTTTTCATGTTCTTCAAGCGCGCCGTCAAGGCCGCGCTGAAGGTCTTACTGATTCAGACGGAAATCTTTCTCGGCCGCTTCGAAGCGCTGCAGCATACCGGCGGTAGGCGAGCCCATCTTGCTGACAACGTAGATGGCCAGGCTGGCGAAGATGAAGCCCGGGATGATTTCGTACAGGCCCAGCAGCTCGAAATGCTTCCAGACGATCACGGTGATCGCACCGACCAGGATGCCGGCCAGCGCGCCGTTACGGGTCATGTTCTTCCAGATCACCGAGATCAGCACAACCGGGCCGAACGCGGCACCGAAACCGGCCCAGGCGTAGCTCACCAGGCCCAGTACGCGGTTTTCCGGGTTGGCGGCCAGGGCGATGGCGACCAAGGCCACCAGCAACACCATGGCGCGGCCGACCCAGACCAGTTCCAGCTGGGAAGCGTTCTTGCGCAGGAAGGTCTTGTAGAAGTCTTCGGTCAGGGCACTGGAGCACACCAGCAACTGGCAGCTCAGGGTGCTCATTACCGCCGCCAGGATGGCCGACAGCAGGACACCGGCGATCCACGGGTTGAACAGCAGTTTCGCCAGCTCGATGAACACGCGCTCATGGTTTTCGGTCACCGGACCGGCCACTTCAGGGTGCGCCGAGAAGTAAGCGATACCGAAGAAGCCGACAGCCACGGTGCCGCCCAGGCACAGGATCATCCAGGTCATGGAGATACGACGGGCGTTGGCGATGGACTTGACCGAATCAGCCGCCATGAAGCGCGCCAGGATGTGCGGTTGACCGAAGTAGCCCAGGCCCCAGCCCATCAGCGAAATGATGCCGATGAAGGTGGTGTTTTTCAGCATGTCGAAGGACGAAGGATCTTTCGCTTCGATGGCCAGGAACGTGGTGTCCACGCCACCGGTGGCCAGCAGCACGATGATCGGCGTGAGGATCAGCGCGAAGATCATCAGGGTGGCTTGTACGGTGTCGGTCCAGCTCACGGCCAGGAAACCACCGACGAAGGTGTAGGCGATGGTCGCGGCGGCACCGGCCCACAGCGCGGTCTCGTAGGACATGCCGAAAGTGCTTTCGAACAGACGGGCGCCGGCGACGATGCCGGAAGCGCAGTAGATGGTGAAGAACACCAGGATGACCACCGCGGAGATGATCCGCAGCAGGCCGCTGTGGTCCTCGAAACGGCTGGAGAAATAGTCTGGCAGCGTCAGCGCGTCACCGTTGTGCTCGGTCTGCACCCGCAGGCGCCCTGCCACGAACAGCCAGTTGAGGTAGGCACCGACGATCAGGCCAATGGCGATCCAGCTTTCCGACAGGCCAGACATGTAGATGGCACCCGGCAAACCCATCAACAACCAGCCGCTCATGTCGGAAGCACCGGCGGACAATGCCGTGACCACGCTGCCCAGGCTACGACCGCCCAGGATGTAATCGGAAAGGTTATTGGTGGAGCGGTAAGCCATCAGACCGATCAGGACCATGGCTGCGATGTAGATCACGAAAGTGATCAAGGTGGGATTACTAACACTCATGAGTTACGCCCTGGCTTTGTTTTTATGTAGCGGTGGCAGTTGAAAGCGTCGACAACGCGGACGTTGTAGCGACGATTTGCAGTCCCGCGAATTTATGACTGATGTTTCCCCAGGAAAGCCATCAGCCGATGCCCCTCGACTTTCAAGCCGGTTGCACCTTGGCCGCGAATGCTATTCAACAAATGAAATAAGGTGCAACCTGTTTCGCTCGAATAAGTTGCACCTGATCGGTTTTATCGCAGAATCTGTACTTTTTGCTCCTTTTTAGTGCAGTCCATAGCGGTCCGCTAGAAGCCAAAGCACTAAGCCGGTGCAGGATTGACGGGGCAGAATTTGCTTCCAGATGAACTGCCTGTCATTTCAAGAAAAAAAGGGTTGCACCCGGTTGCACCTCAATCATCGCGCAGCTAATCTTGCCGCCAGCTGATGCCACGCCATACGTGGTAAACATGAGGATAAAAATATGGCTACCACCACCCTTGGGGTCAAACTCGATGACCCGACCCGCGAACGCCTCAAGGCGGCCGCAACCTCGATTGATCGCACACCACACTGGCTGATCAAGCAGGCAATTTTCAATTACCTGGAAAAACTCGAGGGTGGTGCAACCCTGACCGAGCTGAACGGTTCACCCCGCGCCGACAGCGATGATGCCGGCGATGTACAGGTCGACCACGCTCACCAATGCTTCCTCGAATTCGCCGAGAGCATCCTGCCGCAATCGGTCCTGCGTGCCTCCATCACCGCCGCTTACCGTCGCCCCGAGCCGGAAGTGGTGCCGATGCTGATCGAGCAGGCCCGCCTGCCGGCGCAAATGGCCGAAGCCACCAACAAGCTGGCCGCCTCGATTGCTGAAAAGCTGCGCAACCAGAAAAGTGCCGGCGGCCGTGCCGGTATTGTCCAGGGACTGCTGCAGGAGTTTTCCCTGTCATCCCAGGAAGGCGTGGCGCTGATGTGCCTGGCCGAGGCGCTGCTGCGTATCCCGGACAAAGGCACCCGTGATGCACTGATCCGCGACAAGATCAGTACCGGTAACTGGCAACCGCATTTGGGCAACAGCCCATCGCTGTTCGTCAACGCTGCCACCTGGGGCCTGCTGCTGACCGGCAAACTGGTCGCCACCCACAACGAAGCCGGCCTGACTTCCTCCCTGAGCCGCATCATCGGCAAGAGCGGCGAGCCGATGATCCGCAAGGGCGTCGACATGGCCATGCGCCTGATGGGTGAACAGTTCGTCACCGGCGAAACCATCGCCGAGGCCCTGGCCAACGCCAGCAAGTTCGAATCCAAGGGCTTCCGCTATTCCTACGACATGCTGGGTGAAGCCGCGCTCACCGAACATGACGCCCAGAAGTACCTGGCCTCGTACGAGCAAGCCATCCACTCGATCGGCAAAGCGTCCCATGGCCGTGGGATTTATGAAGGCCCGGGCATTTCCATCAAACTGTCCGCATTGCACCCGCGCTACAGCCGCGCCCAGTACGAACGCGTCATGGACGAGCTGTACCCGCGCCTGCTGTCGCTGACCTTGCTGGCCAAGCAATACGACATCGGCCTGAACATCGACGCCGAGGAAGCCGACCGCCTCGAGTTGTCCCTGGACCTGCTGGAACGCCTGTGCTTCGAGCCGCAACTGACCGGCTGGAACGGCATCGGCTTCGTGATCCAGGCGTACCAGAAGCGTTGCCCGTATGTGATCGACTACGTTATCGACCTGGCTCGCCGCAGCCGTCATCGCCTGATGATCCGCCTGGTGAAAGGCGCGTACTGGGACAGCGAAATCAAGCGCGCCCAGGTCGAAGGCCTGGAAGGCTATCCGGTCTATACCCGCAAGGTGTACACCGACGTGTCCTACATCGCTTGCGCCCGCAAGTTGCTGTCGGTGCCGGAAGTCATCTACCCACAGTTCGCCACGCACAACGCCCATACCCTGTCGGCGATTTATCACATCGCCGGTCAGAACTATTACCCGGGCCAGTACGAATTCCAGTGCCTCCACGGCATGGGTGAACCGCTGTACGAACAGGTTGTAGGCAAGGTCTCCGAAGGTAAGCTGAACCGTCCGTGCCGCGTGTACGCTCCGGTAGGTACTCACGAAACCCTGCTGGCGTACCTCGTACGTCGTTTGCTGGAAAACGGCGCGAACACCTCGTTCGTCAACCGCATCGCCGACCAGTCCATTTCGATCCAGGAGCTGGTGGCCGATCCAGTGGCCAGCATCGAGCAGTTGGCAACCCTGGAAGGCGGCTTCGGCCTGCCGCATCCGCGCATCCCACTGCCACGCGACCTGTATGGCAGCGAGCGCGCCAACTCCAGCGGCATCGACCTGGCCAACGAGCATCGCCTGGCGTCGCTGTCCTGTGCCCTGCTGGCCACCGCTCATAACGACTGGAAAGCCACGCCGATGCTCGGTTGCGCCGCCAGCGAAGAAGCACCGGCAGCAGTGCTGAACCCGGCCGATCACCGTGACGTGGTCGGTCATGTGCAGGAAGCCACGATCAGCGACGTCGACAATGCCATCCAGTGCGCCCTCAACGCCGCGCCTATCTGGCAGGCCACGCCGCCAGCCGAACGCGCCGCGATCCTCGAGCGCGCCGCCGACCTGATGGAAGGCGAGATCCAGCCGCTGATGGGCCTGCTGGCCCGCGAAGCCGGCAAGACCTTCGCCAACGCCATCGCCGAAGTACGTGAAGCCGTGGACTTCCTGCGCTACTACGCAGTGCAGGCACGCAACGATTTCACCAATGACGCCCACCGTCCTTTGGGTCCGGTGGTTTGCATCAGCCCGTGGAACTTCCCCCTGGCGATTTTCAGCGGCCAGGTCGCCGCCGCCCTGGCCGCCGGCAACCCGGTACTGGCCAAGCCCGCCGAGCAGACGCCATTGGTGGCGGCCCAAGCGGTGCGCCTGATGCTCGAAGCCGGCATTCCGGAAGGCGTGCTGCAACTGCTGCCGGGCCGTGGCGAAACCGTCGGCGCCCGTCTGGTGGGTGACGAGCGGGTCAAAGGCGTGATGTTCACCGGCTCCACCGAGGTCGCGCGCCTGCTGCAACGCAACATCGCCGGTCGCCTGGACAACCAGGGCCGTCCGATCCCACTGATCGCCGAAACCGGTGGCCAGAACGCCATGATCGTCGACTCCTCGGCGCTGACCGAACAAGTGGTCATCGACGTAGTGTCTTCGGCCTTCGACAGCGCCGGCCAGCGTTGCTCGGCCCTGCGGGTGCTGTGCTTGCAGGAAGATTCCGCCGACCGTGTCATCGAAATGCTCAAGGGCGCCATGGCCGAATCGCGCCTCGGCAATCCTGAACGCCTGTCGGTAGACATCGGCCCGGTGATCGACGCCGAAGCCAAGGCCGGCATCGAGAAACACATCCAGGCCATGCGCGATAAAGGTCGCACCGTGTACCAGATGGCAATCGCCGACAGTGACGAGTGCAAGCGCGGCACCTTTGTGATGCCGACCCTGATCGAACTGGAAAGCTTCGACGAGCTGCAACGGGAGATCTTCGGACCGGTGCTGCACGTAGTGCGCTACAAGCGCAAGGAGCTGGATCAGTTGATCAGCCAGATCAACGCTTCCGGTTATGGCCTGACCCTCGGCGTGCACACCCGTATCGACGAGACCATCGCCAAAGTGGTCGATAACGTCCATGCCGGCAACGTCTACGTGAACCGCAACATTGTCGGGGCCGTGGTCGGCGTGCAGCCGTTCGGTGGCGAAGGCCTGTCGGGCACCGGTCCCAAGGCCGGCGGTCCGCTGTACTTGTACCGCCTGCTGTCGACCCGTCCTACCGATGCAATCCAGCAATCCTTCGTGCGTGGCGATGCCCTCACTGCGCCAGACCTGCGTTTACGTGAAGCCCTGAGCAAACCGCTGACCGCCCTGCAAGCCTGGGCCGACAGCCAGAAACTCGCCGAGCTGAGCGCCCTGTGCGTGCAGTTCGCCGCCCAGTCGCAAAGCGGTATTACCCGCCAGCTGACCGGCCCGACCGGCGAACGCAACAGCTACGCCATCCTGCCGCGCGAGCACGTGTTGTGCCTGGCGGACGTGGAAGGCGATCTGCTGACGCAACTGGCGGCGGTACTGGCTGTGGGCGGCTCGGCCGTGTGGCCGGAAACCGACACCAGCAAGGCTTTGTTCGCACGTTTGCCGAAGGAGATTCAGGCACGCATCCAACGGGTTGCCGACTGGACCAAGGACGACGTGCTGTTCGACGCCGTGCTGCATCACGGCGATTCGGACCAACTGCGCGGCGTTTGCCAGCAAGTGGCCAAGCGGGCCGGTGCTATCGTCGGGGTGCACGGTTTGTCCCAGGGCGAGACCAACATTGCGTTGGAGCGTTTGGTGATCGAGCGGGCGTTGAGCGTGAACACGGCTGCCGCGGGTGGTAACGCCAGTCTGATGACCATTGGCTAAACCGTTGTAGACCAGGCACCTGCAATGGGTGCCTGGTCATAGAAACCCTGTGTGCGAGCTTGGTGGGAGCAAAGCTTGCTCGCGACCCAGGCGCTGCGGTCCTCAAGAGACCGCGGCGCTTTCATCGCGGGCAAGCCTTGCTCCCACAAAACTCGCTCCCATATTGAATTAGTGTCGCCCTAACCTCTGCATCACTGCCATCAATCATCCTGTTCAGCCTCTATTCCCACGCCTAGACTCGGCCCATTCCAAAAAAAGGTAGGCCGCCATGTCCGAGACGTTGCTCAGTTCCCGCAATCTGGCTTTCGAGCTGTATGAAGTCCTCGATGCCGAGGGCCTGACCCAGCGCGAGCGGTTTGCCGAGCACAATCGCGAAACCTTCGACGCAGCCCTCGCTACGGCCCGCAGCATCGCCGAGAAATTTTTCGCGCCCCACAACCGCAAGAACGATGAAAACGAACCGCGCTACGAGAACGGCGAGGCGATTCTGATTCCCGAGGTGAAACCGGCGGTGGATGCCTTCCTCGAGGCTGGCTTTCTCAATGCCGCACGCAGCTTCGAGGCTGGCGGTATGCAACTGCCGACGTTGTTGTCCCAGGCCTGCTTCGCGCATTTCCAATCGGCCAACGCCGCTTCGACCTCTTACCCGTTCCTGACCATGGGCGCGGCGAATCTGATCGAGAGCTTCGGCAGCGAGGAGCAAAAGCAACGCTTCCTGCAACCGATGATCGACGGCCGCTTCTTCGGCACCATGGCCCTGACCGAGCCACATGCAGGTTCTTCGCTGTCGGATATTCGTACACGCGCGGAGCCGGCGTCCGACGGCACCTACCGACTCAAGGGCAACAAGATCTTCATCTCCGGCGGCGATCATCCGCTATCGGAAAACATCGTGCACATGGTGCTGGCGAAACTGCCGGATGCACCGCCTGGCGTGAAAGGCATTTCGCTGTTTATCGTGCCCAAGTTCCTGGTCAACGACGACGGCAGCCTCGGCCCGCGCAACGATGTGCTGCTGGCGGGGCTGTTCCACAAAATGGGCTGGCGTGGCACCACCTCTACCGCGCTGAACTTCGGCGACAACGGCGAATGTGTCGGTTACCTCGTAGGCAAACCGCACCACGGCCTGAGCTACATGTTCCAGATGATGAACGAGGCACGGATCGGCGTCGGCATGGGCGCGGTGATGCTGGGTTACGCCGGCTACCTGTATTCACTTGAATACGCCCGCGAGCGCCCGCAGGGCCGGGTACCCGACAGCAAGGACCCGACTACGCCGCCGGTGGCGATCATCCAGCACGCCGACGTACGCCGCATGCTGCTGACCCAGAAGGCCTACGTTGAAGGTTCATTTGACCTGGGCCTGTACGCCGCGCGGCTGTTCGACGACACCACCACCCTGGAAAGCGAAGCCGAGCGCCGGCGCGCCCATGAGCTGCTGGATTTGCTGACCCCTATCGTCAAATCCTGGCCCTCGGAGTTCTGCCTGAAGGCCAACGAGCTGGCGATTCAGATTCTTGGCGGCCACGGCTACACCCGCGAATACCCGGTGGAGCAGTATTACCGCGACAACCGCCTGAACCCGATCCATGAAGGCACCCACGGCATCCAGTCCCTGGACCTGCTGGGGCGCAAGCTGGCGCAGAACGGCGGCGCTGGCCTCAAGCAATTGATCCGGCTGGTGGCCGACACCACTGAGCGCGCCCAGGCCCACGCATCACTGACGCCATTGCGCCAACCACTGGAAGCGCTGGTAGCACGCCTGCAAACGGTTACCCTCGGCCTGCTGACGGACCTGGCCCAAGGCAAGGTCAACAGCAGTCTCGCCAACTCGGCGCTGTACCTCAAGGTGTTTGGTCACATGGTGATTGGCTGGCGCTGGCTGGAACAGGCGATTCGGGCCGAGGAAGGTTTGGCCAAGGGGAACGAGGCGGACAGCGACTTCTATAAGGGCAAGCTGCAAGCGGCGCGGTACTTCCTGACCTGGGAAGTGCCGGGGTGTCACCATGAGCTGGAGCTGCTCGAGACGCGGGATGATACGTGCCTGGGGATGCGGGATGAGTGGTTCTGAGCCTGCTCTTGTGCGGGGCTGAAAACCGATCGCGAGCAGGCTCGCTCCCACAGTGGAACGGGGTGAACACAGATTTTATGTCCACTTAGCCCCTATGTGGGAGCGAGCCTGCTCGCGATGACTCAGGTGCAGACAACACTGCTGCACAAGCCCGTCGCAGGTTCAGGCCTGCTGAATGGTCTTGGCAATCACCTCGACCGTGGCGCTGACTTGCTCTTGGTAACGGTCGAGTTCCGCTTGATGAGCCTTTTGCATTTCCATCTGTTGCGAACACAGGTTCATCGCCGCCAGTACCAGCAGGCGATCACCGATCAGCGTCGGGTATTTCCTCTTGGTATCGGCCAGGGCGGCCTTGAGCATGGCAGCGGCGTCCAGCAGGGCCTGCTCCTGCCCGGCCGGGGCCTTGATTGAATAGTCTTCTCCCAGGATCGAGATGACTGTCACCCCATCGGCGCCGTGCTTCATGCGCTGACAGGACCGGCGCTGGCGCGCTCGATCAACGCCTGGATGCGGGCAGCGGTAGCGCCGTGCAGTTCTTCCTGTTCCATCAGGCTCAGTTGCAGGCTCTCGTTTTCATCCTTGGCCCTGGCAAGTTCCGCGCTCAGGGTTTCGTTCAGGCCGGTGAGGTGACGGTTCTGTTGCACCAGGTCGTTGACCAGTTGCTCCAGCTGGCTGAGGGATGTTTCCAACATATTGATTTCCAGGCATTTTCAAGGGGCGCGTACGATAAAGAAAAGTCACCGCCGATGCCACGGTTACACGGCGGCGGTGCTTCGCTCGCGAGCTGTAGAGACTGCGATTCGGGAATCTGGTTCCTACCCTTCGTCGCACGGTAGGTGTTGCCCTGCGACAAAAGCACGCGTCGGCCTCAAGACTTCAGTCGTATGACCGATAAGTCAGGGAACAGCAGTCACAGCCCCGCACGGACGCGTCTTCTTCCGGTACTTCCCATGTCTCTACGTAATATGAACATCGCGCCGCGGGCGTTCCTGGGGTTTGCCCTGATAGGCACCCTGATGCTGGCCCTCGGGGTGTTTGCCCTGGCCCAGATGAGCAACATCCGCACCTCTGGCGAAAGCATCGCCCGCAACAGCGTGCCCAGCATCAAGGCCCTGGATGAGTTCACCCAGCTCACCCTGCGTCTGCGGGTGCTGTCCTATCGCTTGCTGACCAACCGCGAACCGGACATCCAGCAGAAAACCTACGATCTGTTCGAGCAACGCAACCAACAGATCCGCGCCGCCCAGACGGCCTACGAAAAACTCATCAGCGCCCCGGAAGAACGGGCCGCCTACGATCAGTATGTACAACTGCTGGGTCAGTACCGTCAGCTCGAAGAGCGGATGAAAACCCTGTCGCGCAATAATCAGATCGAGGAACTGCGGGTATTGCTCAACACCGAACTGCTGAGCAACTCCGAAGCCATCAACGCAATCCTGGGCCGCCTGCTGGAAATCAATAACCACCAGGCCGAGGCTTTCAACCAGAGCGCTGAGCAGCAATATTCAAAAGCCTTCATGCTGGTCGTCACGCTGCTGGTCATCGCCACCGGCCTGACCCTGCTGTTCGCCTGGCTGCTGACCAATAGCATTACCAAGCCGATTGCCAATGCCCTGGACGCCGCCGAGGAAATCGCCAAGGGCAACCTGACCCGGCCAATCACCGTCGATGGCACCGATGAGGCCGGTCGCCTGCTCAAAGCGATGGCGACCATGCAGGAGAAACTGCGCGACACCTTGCAGCGGATTTCTGGCTCGGCCACACAACTTGCGTCGGCGGCCGAAGAGCTCAACGCCGTCACTGACGAAAGCGCCCGTGGCCTGACCCAGCAGAACAACGAAATCGAACAGGCCGCCACGGCAGTCAACGAAATGACCAGTGCCGTGGAAGAAGTGGCGCGCAATGCGGTCAGCACCTCCGAAGCATCGAAAGACGCCACGACTTCCGCCGGTGATGGCCGTGACCTGGTGCAGGAAACCGTCAGCGCCATCGAACGCATGAGCGCCGACGTGCAAAGCACTGCCACGCTGATTGGCAACCTGGCCAATGAGTCCCGCGATATCGGCAAGGTGCTGGACGTGATCCGCGGCCTGGCCGACCAGACCAACCTGCTGGCGCTGAACGCCGCTATCGAGGCGGCCCGTGCCGGTGAGGCCGGTCGTGGTTTTGCCGTGGTCGCCGACGAAGTCCGCGCCCTGGCTCACCGCACGCAGCAATCGACCAGCGAGATCGAACGCATGATCGGCAGTATCCAGAACGGCACCGAACAGGCCGTGGATTCGATGCGCAACAGCACCGAACGCGCCGAGTCGACGCTGAACATCGCTCGCGGCGCCGGCATGTCCCTGGACACCATCAACACCGCCATCGTCGAGATCAACGAACGCAACCTGGTGATTGCCAGCGCCGCCGAGGAGCAGGCCCAAGTGGCCCGCGAAGTGGACCGCAACCTGGTGAACATCCGCGACCTGTCGGTGCAATCGGCCACCGGCGCCAACCAGACCAGCGCCGCCAGTGCCGAACTGTCGCGCCTGGCCGTGGACCTGAACAGCATGGTTGGACGGTTCAGCCTTTAACCGCAAACCCATTGATCGCTCACAATCCATGAGCGATCAATGCTGTTGTGGCGAGGGAGCTTGCTCCCGCTGGGCTGCGAAGCGGCCCAAAACTTCAAAAGCGACGACTGCTTCGCAGCCGAGCGGGAGCAAGCTCCCTCGCCACAAGGGCTGCGCCCAGAACCCGATCCCCCAACCTTTTTTGACAGCATCACATTTCAACAGGTTAGAATCGCTGGCACGCAGACTGCATGGTCAGTCTGTGCCCGCCCTTCAGTTTTCCCGGAGTAACGCCTTTGACTGCGACGACCATCAACAGCCTGTTCTTGATCGGCGCGTTGCTGGTAGGTGCGAGCATCCTGGTGAGTTCTCTTTCGTCCCGCCTGGGTATCCCGATCCTGGTGATCATCCTGGCCGTGGGCATGGTGGCCGGTGTCGATGGCGCCGGTATTCTTTTCGATAACTACGCCACGGCCTACCTGGTCGGCAATCTCGCATTGGCTGTCATTCTGCTCGACGGCGGCTTGCGCACGCGGGTGTCGAGCTTTCGCGTGGCGCTGTGGCCGGCGTTGTCGCTGGCCACGGTCGGGGTATTGATCACCACTGGACTGACCGGCCTGGCGGCGGCGTGGCTGTTCAACCTGAACCTGATCCAGGGCCTGCTGATCGGCGCCATCGTCGGCTCGACGGATGCGGCGGCAGTGTTTTCACTACTGGGCGGCAAGGGCCTGAACGAGCGGGTCAGCGCCACCCTCGAGATCGAGTCCGGCAGTAACGACCCCATGGCGGTGTTCCTCACCGTCACCCTGATCGGCATGCTCGCCAGTGGCGAAACCGGCCTGCACTGGAGCCTGCTGGGACATCTGGTGCGCGAGTTCGGCATTGGCTCGGTGCTTGGCCTGGGCGGTGGCTGGCTGATGCTGCAACTGGTCAATCGCATCAACCTGGCCAACGGCCTCTACCCGATCCTGGTCATCAGCGGCGGCCTGGCCGTGTTCGCCCTGACCAACGCCCTGCACGGCAGTGGTTTCCTGGCGGTGTACCTGTGTGGCCTGGTGCTGGGCAACCGTCCGGTACGCAGCCGCCACGGCATCCTGCACATGCTCGATGGCATGGCCTGGCTGGCGCAGATCGGCATGTTCCTGGTGCTGGGGCTGCTGGTCACGCCCCACGACCTGCTGCCCATTGCCCTGCCGGCCCTGGGCCTGGCGCTGTGGATGATCCTGTTCGCGCGCCCGCTGTCGGTCATGGTGGGCCTGCTGCCATTCAAGGCGTTCCATGGTCGCGAAAAAGCCTTTATTTCCTGGGTCGGCCTGCGCGGCGCGGTGCCGATCATTCTCGCCGTGTTCCCGCTGATGGCCGGCCTGCCCCACGCCCAACTCTATTTCAACCTGGCGTTCTTCATCGTGCTGGTCTCGCTGCTGGTGCAGGGCACGAGCCTGCCGTGGGTCGCCAAGTTGCTGCACGTGACCGTCCCGCCCGAGCCGCTGCCGATTTCCCGGGCGGCGCTGGAAGTGCACGTCACCAGCGAATGGGAGCTGTTCATCTATCGCCTGGGCGCGGAAAAATGGTGCATCGGCTCGCCCCTGCGGGACCTGAAAATGCCCGAAGGCACGCGCATCGCCGCACTGTTTCGCGGCCAACAACTGCTCCATCCGTCGGGTAGTACGGTGTTGGAAGTCGATGATTTGCTCTGTGTTATCGGCCACGAACATGATTTGCCGGCCCTTGGAAAACTGTTCAGCCAAGCGCCGCAACGGGGCCTTGATTTGCGCTTTTTCGGCGACTTCGTACTCGAAGGAGACGCCCAGTTGGCCGCGGTTGCCGCCCTGTACGGATTGCAACTGGATGGCATCGATCCGGACATGTCCCTGGGGCGCTTCATTGCCCAGAAAGTCGGCGGCGCGCCGGTGGTCGGCGACCAGGTGGATTGGAACAACACCCTGTGGACCGTCGCGGCCATGGACGGGAACAAGATCGGCAAAGTGGGCGTCAGATTCCCCGAAGGAAGTCGCCCGGGTCCCGGCTTGTTCCTCTAAACTGCTCCCACTCTCACTTGCTCGACCGGTCTCTATGCCTACCCTGCGCTCCTTTTTCGCCATCGCCCTGCTGGGCTTGAGTCTCTCCGTCTGCACACTGCAAGCCGCTGATCTTCCCTCCAGTGCTTCGGTGCAGGCCAGCCTGGACAAGATCGCCGACCGCAAACTGCCGGAAGCCGACCAGAAAGCCCTGCAGGCCGTCTTGCAGAACACGCTGACCCAGCTCAGCAACAAGGCCGACTACGAACAGAAGTTGCAGGCGCTCAAACAGCAACTGGCCACCGCGCCCAAGCAGAACATCGAGAACCAGCGCGAACTGGCGCGGCTCAAGGGCACCACGGTGGTGCCGGTGGCGCAACGCTATGCCAACCTGCCGATTCCCCAGCTTGAGCAAATGCTCTCGGATCGCTCCACCCAGCAGGGTGATCTGCAAAAAGCCCTGGCCGACGCCAACAGCCTGATCATCACCGCCCAGACCCGTCCCGAGCGTGCCCAGGCGGAAATCTCCAGCAGCCAGACCCGCATCCAGCAAATCAACACCATCCTCAAGGCCGGTCGAGACGCCGGCAAAACCCTGAGCGCCGAGCAACGCGACCAGCTCAACGCCGAGTTGGCGGCGCTCAACGCGCTGATTCCGCTACGCCGCCAGGAGCTGGCCGGCAACAGCCAACTGCAGGATCTGGGCAACGGTCAACACGATTTGCTGATGGAAAAAATCGCCCGCACGGAGCAGGAAATCCAGGACCTGCAAAACCTGATAAACCAGAAGCGCCTGGCCCAGTCCCAGGAGACGGTGACCCAGCAATCCATCGAAGCCCAGAAGGCCGGTGGCAGCAGCTTGCTGGCGACCGAAAGCGCGGCCAACCTGAAGCTCTCCGACTACCTGCTCAAAAGCACCGACCGCCTCAACGAGGTGACCCAGCAGAACTTGCAGACCAAGCAACTGCTGGACAGCGTCACCCAGACCGACGCCGCCCTGGACGAGCAGATCAGCGTGCTCAAGGGCAGCCTGCTGCTCTCCAAGATCCTCTACAAGCAGCGCCAGACCCTGCCGCGCCTCAAGCTGGACCAGAACCTGGCCGACCAGATCGCCGACATCCGCCTGTACCAGTTCGAAGTCAGCCAACAACGTGAGCTGCTGAACAATCCCAGTGCCTATGTCGACAACCTGCTGGCCTCCCAGCCATCGGAACAGGCCACGCCGCAACTGCGCAAGACCTTGCTGGAACTGGCACTGACCCGCGTCGACCTGCTGGAACGGCTGAACCGCGAATTGAGCGCAGTGCTCAACGAATCCATCACCCTGCAGCTCAACCAGAAGCAACTGCTCAGCACCGCCCAGAACCTGCGGGCGACGCTTGAAGAGCAGATGTTCTGGATTCCCAGCAACAAGCCGCTGGATTTCGAATGGATGCGCGGCGTGCCGATGCGCCTGGAAAAACAGATCGATTCGCTGCCCTGGGCTTCGAGCCTCAGTGAGCTGGCCGATGGCCTGACCCAGCGTCCGCTGCTGTTCCTGCCCCTGGCGCTGCTGATTGGGGCACTGCTGTGGCGGCGCAAGAATCTTTATGCGCGCTTGAACAAGGTTCACCAGGACGTTGGTCACTTCAAGCGCGACAGCCAGTGGCACACGCCCCAGGCGATCCTGATCAATATCCTCCTGGCAATGCCGGTGGCCCTGGCGCTGACCCTCTGCGGCTATGCCTTGCAGATCGACGCCCGCGGCCAGAACGCCAACCTCGGCGCGGCGCTGCTGCAGATCGGCCAGGCCTGGCTGGTGTTCTACACCGCCTATCGGGTGTTGGCCCCGGGCGGCGTGGCCGAATTGCATTTCCGCTGGGAGAAACCCCAGGTCGAATTCCTCCAGGGCTGGATCCGCCGGCTTGGGCTGGTGGTGCTGGCGTTGGTGGCCGTGGTGGCCGTGGCCGAGTTGCAGCCCTCGACCCTGGCCGATGACGTGCTCGGCATGCCGGTGGTACTGACCTGCTACGCGCTGATGGCGTGGTTGCTCAGCCGCCTGTTGCTGAGTAGCCCGACACACAAGAACACCTCGCTGTTCCGCAAGGCCGTCGGGGTGCTGTTCACCGCGCTGCCGATCGCGCTGTTCGTGGCGGTGTGCTTCGGCTACTACTACACCGCACTGAAGCTCAGCGACCGGTTGATCAATACCCTGTACCTGCTGATGTTCTGGCTGGTGATCGAGGCGACCTTCGTGCGCGGCCTGTCGGTGGCGGCGCGGCGCCTGGCCTACCAGCGTGCCTTGGCCAAGCGCCAGGCCGCCAAGGAAGCCGGCGACGGCGAAGCGGTGGTCGAGGAGCCGACCCTGGACATCGAGAAGGTCAACGAGCAGTCCCTGCGCCTGATCCGCCTGGCCTTGCTCGGCGGCTTCATCGCCGCGTTGTACTGGGTCTGGTCGGACCTGATCAGCGTGTTCTCGTACCTGGACAACATCACCCTCTACGAATACACCAGCGGCACCGGCGTCAACATGAGCATGGTGCCGATCAGTATCGGCGACATGCTCGGCGCGTTGATCATCATCGGCATCACCTTCGCCCTGGCACGCAACCTGCCGGGCCTGTTGGAAGTGTTCGTACTGTCGAAACTGAACCTGGCCCAGGGCAGTGCCTATGCCACCACCACGCTGCTGTCCTATGTGATCGCCGGTGTCGGCTTCGTCACCACGCTGTCCACCCTGGGCGTGAGCTGGGACAAACTGCAATGGCTGGTGGCCGCACTGTCGGTGGGCCTGGGTTTCGGCATGCAGGAGATCTTCGCCAACTTCATCTCCGGGATCATGATCCTGTTCGAGCGTCCGGTGCGCATCGGCGACACCATCACCATCGGCAACCTGTCGGGCACCGTCAGCAAGATCCGCATCCGCGCGACCACCATCACCGACTTCGACCGCAAGGACATCATCGTCCCGAACAAGACCTTCATCACCGGGCAACTGATCAACTGGTCGTTGACCGACACCGTGACCCGGGTGACCCTGAAACTGGGCGTGGACTACGGCTCGGACCTGGATCGGGTGCGCGAACTGCTGCTCAAGGCCGCCCGTGAAAACCCACGGGTACTGAAGGAGCCGGAACCGATCGTGTACTTCCTGAACTTCGGTGAAAGCACCCTGGACCATGAGCTACGCATGCACGTGCGCGACCTCGGTGACCGCAACCCGGTACTGGACGAGATCAACCGCTTCATCAACCGAGAGTTCAAGAAGGAGCACATCAACATCTCCTTCCGGCAGATGGAAATCTATCTGAAGAACATGCAAGGCCAGGAATACAAACTGGTGCCTGCCGAGCCCGACAAAAAGACCATCGCACCCGTGCCTTCGGCTGTTGCCAGCATCAAGCCGGTACCCGAGCCGCCGCAAGAAACACTCGACTGATGCGCGCTGCCTGAAGGCCTCGCGCCGGAGACGGCCATGAAAACGCTGGAAACGTTGACCTTCGATAACCGTTTCGCCCGCCTGGGCGACGGGTTATCGACCCACGTGCTGCCCGAGCCCATCGACAATCCGCGACTGGTGGTCGCCAGCCCGGCCGCCATGGCGTTACTGGACCTGGATCCGGCCGAAGCCGAGGCTCCGCTGTTTGCCGAGATCTTCGGCGGCCATAAGCTCTGGGCCGAAACCGAGCCCCGGGCGATGGTGTATTCGGGGCATCAGTTCGGTCACTACAACCCGCAATTGGGCGATGGCCGTGGGTTGCTGCTGGGCGAGGTGTACAACGAGGCCGGCGAGCATTGGGACCTGCACCTCAAGGGTGCCGGCCAGACGCCGTTCTCACGGATGGGCGATGGGCGGGCAGTGCTGCGTTCCTCGATCCGCGAATTCCTCGCCTCCGAATCCCTGCACGCCCTGGGCATCCCCACCACCCGCGCCTTGTGCGTGATCGGTTCGGACACCCCGGTGTGGCGCGAAAAACAGGAGCGCGCCGCCATGGTGCTGCGCCTGGCACCCAGCCACGTGCGCTTCGGCCATTTCGAATATTTCTACTACACCAAGAAGCCCGAGCTGCACGCGGCCCTCGCCGAGCACGTGTTGAACCTGCATTTTGCCGAGTGCCGCGAGCAGCCGGAGCCGTACCTGGCGATGTTCCGCGAGATCGTCGAGCGCAACGCCGAGCTGATTGCCAAATGGCAGGCCTACGGTTTCTGCCACGGCGTGATGAACACCGACAACATGTCGATCCTGGGCATCACCTTCGACTTCGGGCCGTTCGCCTTCCTCGACGACTTCGACGCCAATTTCATCTGCAACCACTCCGATGACCAGGGCCGCTACTCATTCAGCAACCAAGTGCCCATCGGTCAGTGGAACCTCAGCGCCCTGGCCCAGGCCCTGACGCCGTTCATCAGCGTCGAAGCCCTGCGCGAAACCCTCGGCCTGTACTTGCCACTGTTCCAGGCCCACTACCTGGACCTGATGCGCCGCCGCCTCGGCCTGACCCTTGCCGAAGAAGATGACCAGAAACTGGTGGAGCGCCTGCTGCAACTGATGCAGAACAGCGGCGTCGACTACAGCCTGTTCTTCCGTCGGCTGGGCGATCGATCACCCGAACTGGCCATTGCCAACCTGCGCGACGACTTCGTCGACCTCAAGGGTTTCGATGCCTGGGGCGAGCTGTATATTGCCCGCGTCAACCGCGAAGGCGTTGTCGATCAGGACCTGCGCCGAGCCCGCATGCATGCCGTCAACCCACTGTATGTGCTGCGTAACTACCTCGCGCAGAAAGCCATCGACGCCGCCGAATCAGGCGACTACGAAGAAGTCCGCCGCCTGCACACAGTGCTGAGCAAGCCGTTCGAAGAACAACCGGGCATGGACAGCTACGCGCAACGTCCGCCGGAATGGGGCAAGCACCTGGAGATCAGCTGTTCGTCGTAACCTTCCCGCCAAACACATAACCCTGTGGCGAGGGGATTTATCCCCGCTGGGCTGCGCAGCAGCCCCAAGAACCAGGCAGCGCGGTGCAACAGATAAACCGCGTCAGCCGGATTACGACTGCTTCGCAGCCGAGCGGGGCGGTGCGACGTTTCGCTAAATCCCCTCGCCACAATGTTTCTGACTGGCTTTGAGTGGTTCATCGCCCGCCCAAACCGTCTGCCTGCTCATCCAACCTTATCGTTCCCCTGCTCAGGCGTCTCGATCCCCGACTCTGCCTCTTCAACCCCCTTCTCCTTGGGGTTGGCCGGTGGTTTTTCCTCGGGATAGCCGGGCATGCCGCGGGCGTCTTCAGGGGTCAGTTCATCCCGGTCGTGGCGGCGGTCGGTGGCGTAGGACGGGGCGGCGTTGGGGTCTTCATCGCGGCCGGCGGTGCCGAGGACGAAGCCGTCGTCGTTAGGGTTGTCCACTGCCTGGGGCGTGGTTGGGTCTTGAGGATGGCTCATGGGACCTCCTGAGTCTGCAAACAGGTACGTGGTGTCTTTTTGAGGCCGTGACACCTTCTCAGTGCGGCGCACCTGATGAATGGCAGCCTTGGATAACTTTGGCGAAACTCGGAAGGAAGATCAGTGAAAAGCCTGTGGGAGCTGAGCCTGCTCGCGATGAAGGCACCACGATCTACCGGAAGATCGCGTTATCGTTCATCGCGAGCAAGCTTGGCTCCCACAGAAGCACGCTCACTCAAGAGCGCCCGCCCTACGCCATATCACTGTGGCTGAATTCCTCGGCCAGAAAATCAATCAACGTACGCACCGACGGCAGCAACCCCCGTCGCGAAGCAAAGATCGCATGGACGATGCCGCACTTGGGCGTCCAGCCCGGCACCAGCTCCACCAACCGCCCGGCTGCGATATCTTCGCGCACCACCACGGTGGGCAGGTGAGCGACGCCGATGCCGGCCAGCACGGCGTGACGCAGGGCCAGCAGGTCGTCGGTGACCATGCGCGGTTCATGACGGATCAGCGCGCGGGTGCCGTCGGGGCCGAACAATTCCCACTGGTATTCACGTTGTGCCGCCCCCCAGTGCACGCTCGGCAAGCCGTTGAGGTCCGCCGGGGAAGCCGGTGCAGACAAACGCTCCAGGAACGCCGGGCTGCCCACCAGGCATTGGGTGCTGTTGCTCAACACCTTCATGACCATGTCGGTGTTTTCCAGCGGCGGAAAGCGCACCCGCAAGGCGATGTCGAACCCTTCGTGGATCAGGTCGACCCGGCGGTTGGTGCTCTCGATGAACAACTCCACCCGTGGGTACTTGAGCATGTAGCGGGTCAGCATCGGTCCGACCCAACTGTTGAGCAGCGCCGTCGGACAACTGATGCGCACCAGCCCCTGGGGTTCGGAGCGGTTGCGCTCGATCACTTCCGCCGCGCTCTCGGCCTCGACCCGCATCGCCAGGCAGCGCTGGTAATAGGCCTGGCCGATCTCCGTCAGCGTGCAATGGCGGCTGGTGCGGTGGAGCAGCCGCACCCCGAGTCGCTCTTCCAGTTGGGCGATACGTCGGCTGAGTTTCGACTTGGGCATGTCCAGCGCGCGACCGGCGGCGGCGAAACCACGGTGCTCCACGACCTGGGTGAAGTAGTACAGCGTGTTGAGGTCTTCGATGATCGTTCTCCAAATAGAACGCTAAGGCTGATTTTCGCAGTCTAGCGCATCAAAGGTGCCAGTTTTAATCTACACCCATCGAAACGCAACACGGTTTGAAGCCGAAGCGCTTCGACCGGATGAGTCACCGATCAATCGCTACACCGACATTAAAAACCTTAACCACGCCGAAACCTTCGGCAACCAAAACTTAATGAGGGCTACGCCATGACTACTTCCTACAACCGTCTCGACAAAGATAACGCCGCCGTTCTGCTGGTGGACCACCAGGCTGGCCTGCTCTCGCTGGTGCGTGACATCGACCCGGACCGTTTCAAGAACAACGTGCTGGCCCTGGCCGACCTGGCCAAATACTTCAAGCTGCCAACCATCCTCACCACCAGTTTCGAAACCGGCCCCAACGGCCCGCTGATGCCAGAACTCAAGACCCTGTTCCCGGACGCGCCGTACATCGCCCGTCCCGGCCAGATCAACGCCTGGGACAACGAAGATTTCGTCAAGGCCATCAAGGCCACCGGCAAGAAGCAACTGATCATCGCCGGCGTGGTGACTGAAGTCTGCGTGGCCTTCCCGGCACTCTCGGCCCTGGCCGAAGGTTTCGAGGTGTTCGTGGTCACCGATGCCTCAGGCACGTTCAACGAACTGACCCGTCAATCGGCCTGGGACCGCATGTCCTCCTCCGGTGCGCAACTGATGACCTGGTTCGGCCTGGCCTGTGAACTGCACCGCGACTGGCGCAATGATGTGGAAGGGCTGGCGACCTTGTTCTCCAACCACATCCCGGACTACCGCAACCTGATGACCAGCTACAACACGCTGACCAACGCCAAGTAACAGCCACACCGATCCACCTTTGTGGGAGCGAGCCTGCTCGCGATGACGGCAGGACAGTCAATGATGTATTGACTGTCAGGTCGCAATCGCGAGCAGGCTCGCTCCAACAAAGGTTTGCGGTGCGCTTTGCACGGTGTTCAAATCTTCGCCAATGATTTTTCTGGAGACGGCCCCGATGCTGATCCCCTGCCCCCATTGCAACGGGCTCAACCGCATCCCCGCCGAACGCCTGGGCGACCAGCCCAAGTGCGGGCGCTGCAAGGCCCCAGTGCTATTGAACAAACCGTTCGAACTCAAGCAAGGCGACTACGCCAGCCAGATCAAGGGCGACCTGCCGTTGCTGGTGGATGTCTGGGCCGATTGGTGCGGACCGTGCAAGTCCTTCGCGCCGGTGTTCGAACAGGCCGCTGCGCAACTGACGGGTAAATGTCGGTTGGCCAAGCTCGACAGCGAGGCTAATCAGCAGTTATCGGCGCAGTTGGGGATCCGCTCGATTCCCAGCCTGATTCTGTTCAAGGACGGTCGGGAGGTGGCGCGTCAGAGTGGGGCGTTTCCCTTGCCTCAGTTGATGAGCTGGTTGCGCAGCCAGGGGATTTGAAGCCATGAGATAACTGTGGGAGCGGGCTGTTTGTGGGAGCAAAGCTTGCTCGCGATCCAGGCGCTGCGGTCCTCAAGAGACCGCGGCGTTTTCATCGCGGGCAAGCCTTGCTCCCACACAGTTGCTCCCACAGGGTTTTGCACAGGCCAGAATCAGGCGCCTTCCAGCAGGCTATGCAATTCCATGAACTGCTGGGTCAGCTTGTGCCGTGGGTCCAGGTGGATCAGCGGCAAACTGGCCTGGTGGGATTCGCGCATGCGCACCGAACTGCTCAGGTACACCGGCAGTACCGGCAGGCCTTCGGCGATCAGTTCGTCGAGGATCTGCTGGGGCAGGCTGGCGCGAGCCTGGAACTGGTTGACCACGATGCCTTCGACTTCCAGGCCCTCGTTATGGTCGTCCTTGAGCTCTTCGATTTCCGCCAGCAGGCCATACAGGGCCTGACGGGAGAAGCTGTCACAGTCGAAGGGGATCAGCACCCGATCGGCGGCGATCAACGCTGAAACCGCATAGAAATTCAGCGCTGGCGGGGTATCCAGGTAAATCCGGTCGTAATCTTCCTCCAGTTCTTCAAGCAGTTTGCGCAGCTTGTTGATCTTGTGCTTGGCCTCAAGCTTGGGCTGCAGATCCGTCAGCTCCGCCGTGGCGGTGATCACGTGCAAGTTGTCGAACGGCGTTTCGTAGATATCCACCTTGTTCTTTTTCGAAAAGGGCCCGGATGACAGGGTTTGCTTGAAGAAATCGGCAATGCCCATGGGGATGTCATCGCCGGTCAGGCCCGTCAGGTATTGCGTGGAGTTGGCCTGGGCATCCAGATCCACCAACAGCGTGCGATAGCCTTCGCTGGCGCTGACTGCCGCCAGGTTGCAGGCGATGCTGGATTTGCCCACGCCACCTTTCTGATTGAACACCACACGCCGCATGTCAAAACCTCCGTGTATCAAAGATCCCCGAGTGTAGTAGGCCGCGACACCGCTTAGCTACCTTCTGCGTAGAAGGACTACGGCAACAGTGGCTTTTCCAACAATCGAAGCGTCAATTCGCCCGGAAAATGACAGAAAGAACCGACAGACAGGCGAGCAATGATCGCGACAATAGTTTGCAACTGAACCAAGTCGTACATTTCGCTGGACAAAATGTAACCAGTATTTGCTACAAGCCAACCGCACCGGGATAATGCGCGCCACTTGGGTCGCAAGGCCATGCAGGGTTGGACGCGGGTCAAACCACTGAGCCGTGACAATAAAAGCCCGCAGGGGTGGGATGAATTTTGTGATCAATTTCAATATCGCCCAATGGCGCGCGTGGGCCCCTGGGCTCGAAAGCGTGGACGACTGGCAGGCCTGGAGCCGACAGCCGGTCGTATTGCCGCCCAGCGATGCCTCCCCTGACGTATCGTTCCTGCCGGCCATGCAGCGTCGGCGCCTCAGCCGCCTGGCGCGGATGGCCTTCAGTGTTGGCTGGCCGCTGGCCGAGGATCGGCCGGACCTACCGTTGGTCTTTATTTCCCGCCACGGCGAAACCCCACGCACTTTCGAGATTCTCAAGGACCTGGCAGCCGACCAGCCCTTGTCGCCGACCCAATTCAGCCTGTCGGTGCACAACGCAGTGATTGGCCTGTGGTCGATCATGCGAGGCGAAACCAGCGAAATGACTGCCCTGGCCGCTACCGGCGACGGGTTGGAGCACGGTGTGCTGGAAGCCGCCGCACTGTTGAACGAAGGCTCGCCGGCGGTGTTGCTGGTGATCACCGAGGAGCAACCCCCGCAGGTCTACGCGCCGTGGGTCAATGACGTGCCGTTTCCCTATGCCATGGGCTTGCTGCTAACCCCGGGCGACGACTGGCAACTGGACCTGTGTGCGCAAACCGGCCAATTGCCTGGCAGCGACTGGCCCCATGCCCTGGATCTGTTGCGTACCCTGCTGAACAACGAAACCACCTGCCAACATGCCTGGAAGAATCGTGTATGGACCTGGCAACGCAACCGGTGACCGGTAAACATCGCGACGCTTATTACTGGCGCCTGATCGCGACCGCCGCAAGCTTCGCCCTGTTCGGGCTGGGCGGGCTGTGCCTGCGTTTGCTGGTGTTTCCGTTGCTGGCCTGGTGGCCCGGCGATGCCCAGGCCCATCGGCAACGGGCCCGTCGCACGGTCGGGCGGTTGTTCTGGTTCTTCATCCGGTTCATGGCCCGCACCGGGGTGCTGACCTACCGGATCGACGGCGCCGAACGGCTCGGCCGCCCCGGACAAATGATCATCGCCAATCACCCGTCGCTGATCGACGTGGTGTTCCTGATCGGGCTGGTGCCCAACGCCAACTGCGTGGTCAAGCAAAGCCTGTGGGACAACCCCTTCACCCGCGGCCCGCTGCGCTCGACCCAATACATCAGCAACGACGGCAGCATGGACATGCTTGATGCCGCCAGCGATGCCCTGCAGGATGGCCAGACCCTGATCGTCTTCCCCGAAGGCACGCGCACCCAGCCCGGCCAGGCACCGGCCTTTCATCGGGGGGCGGCGGCCATTGCCCTGCGGGGTGCGAAAATCCTCACGCCCGTCACCATCAAGGTTTGCCCCACTACTCTGACCAAGGCCGAACCCTGGTATCGCATTCCCCAGCGCCGCGTGCACTTCAGTTTTCGCGTGGGGGCCGATATAGACCCACAGGCCTTCGCCGCGCTCGGCCCACCACCCCAGGCTTCGCGCAGGCTCAACGATTTTTTGCATCACTATTTCATCAAGGAGCTCGCCGAAGATGAGCGATCTGCACCGTGACATCAAACAGCTGATCATCGATGCCCTCGGCCTGGAGGACATAAGCATCGACGATATCGGCGACCACCAGACCCTGTTCGGCGAAGGCCTGGGCCTGGACTCGGTGGATGCCCTGGAGCTAGGCCTGGCGATCCAGAAGAAGTACGGCATCAAGATCGATGCCGACGCCAAGGACACCCGTAACCATTTCAGCAATGTGGCAAGCCTTGCGGCCTTCGTCACTGCAAAAAGCGCCTGAGACCAGACCATGCAAACTCGTGACGACATCTTCAACACCCTGCGCGATGCTCTGGTCGAGCTCTTCGAGCTGGACCCCGAGCGCGTGACGCTGGAATCGAACCTGTACCAGGACCTGGAAATCGACAGCATCGATGCGGTCGACCTGATCGACCACATCAAGCGTCAGACCGGCAAGAAAATCGCCGCCGAAGAATTCAAGTCGGTGCGCACCGTCAATGACGTGGTCGAGGCGGTCTATCGACTGGTCCAACCGGCCGCATGACCCGGCTGATTGGCCTCGGCCTGCTGCTGGCGGGCCTGCTGTACCCCTTTGCGGTGTATTTCGGCATGGAGCACTTCGCCCCGTGGCAGTTCGGGTTGCTGCTCGGCAGCCTGTGGCTGGCCCGGGCATTGCTTGGCAAGGGCGGGCCCGGCAGCCGCTGGATGGCGGCCACGGCGATCGTGTTTTGCGTACTGCTGGCGCTGTTCGACAGCCCGCTCCTGCTGCGCTGGTACCCGGTGCTGATCAGCGCGTTCATGCTCGGGCTGTTCGTCCTGAGCCTGAAATACGGCCCGCCGATGATCGAACGCCTGGCCCGCCTGCGCGAACCGCAGCTACCTGCCAAGGCGGTGGTGTATACCCGCCAGGTCACAGTGGCCTGGAGTGTGTTTTTCCTGTGTAACGGTTTGCTCGCCGCCGCCCTGACCCTCTGGGCGCCGCTGAGCTGGTGGATGTTGTACACCGGCCTGATTTCCTACGGATTGATGGGGCTGCTGTTTGCCATTGAATGGCTCATACGACAACGGGTAAGAGGCCGCCCATGAATTGGATAACACTTGAGCAGATTCTGCTCAGGACTGAACCGGAACGCGCCGTCGCGCTCGATCCGGCGCTCAGTCACACGCAACTGCGGGGCGCGGCGTTGAGCCTGGCGGCCGGCCTGCAAGCCCGTGGCGTGCGGCATGTGGCGGTGCACCTGGAAGACGCCGCCGACCTGGCCATCGCCCTGCTCGGCGCCTGGCGCGCCGGAGTCCGGGTCTTGCTTCCCGCCGACCTGCAGGTGCAGACGCGCCAGCGCTGGGCGGCGGACGTGGACCTGTGGCTGACCGACCAGCCCGGCGACACGCATCCCAACGACGTGCAACAGGCGCCGATGGACGCCGCCGAACTGGACCTCGATCACTGCTGGCTGAGCCTGTGCACCTCCGGCTCCAGCGGCGAGCCCAAGCGCATCGAGAAAACCCTGCGCCAGTTGAGTAACGAAGTCCACGCCCTGGAGCACTTGTGGGGCGCCGACCTGGGGCCGGCCTGCATGATCGGCAGCGTTGCCGCCCAGCATATCTACGGGTTGCTGTTCCGGGTGCTGTGGCCGCTGTGCGCCGGGCGCCCGTTCGTGCGTCGGCAATTGGCGTTTCCCGAGGACCTGCAACGCGCCAGCCGCGAACAACCGGCCTTCGCCTGGGTCGCCAGCCCGGCGCTGCTCAAGCGCATGGGCGATAACCTCGATTGGCCGGCCCTGAGCAGCGTGCGCCGGGTGTTCTCCTCTGGCGGCGCCTTGCCCCCCGAGGCTGCACAAAGCTTGCAGCAACGTCTGGGACAATGGCCGACGGAAATTTTCGGCAGTTCGGAAACTGGCGGTATCGCCTGGCGTCAGGGTGACGGATTGTGGCAGCCCTTTGCCGGCGTCGAGCTCAGCCAGGACAGCGACGGCGCCTTGCTGATCGCTTCGCCCTATCTGCCGGCCGGGCATGTGGAACACACCGCCGACGCGGCGCGAATCGCCACAGATGGACGCTTTGAGCTGCTCGGGAGACTGGATCGCATCGTCAAGCTCGAAGAAAAACGCATCTCCCTGCCGATGCTGGAACAAGCGCTGATGGCCCACGACTGGGTCAGCGAAGCGCGGCTGGGGGTGGTGCAGGAGAAGCGCGCCTCCCTTGGCGCACTGGTGGTGCTCAGCGAAAACGGCCTGCACGCCTTGCGCAACCTGGGCCGGCGCGCCGTTACCGAAGGCCTGCGTCGGCACCTGAGCGAACATTGCGAAACCCTTGCCCTGCCCCGGCGCTGGCGCTGGCTGCGGCAGTTGCCGCTCAACGCCCAGGGCAAGTTGCCCCAGGCCGAGGTCGAGGCGTTGCTGATGGCGCCACGTCCCAAAACCCCTGACGTGCTGGAGCAAGTCGAAACCGACGGTGAGTGGAACCTGCAACTGGTCGTGCCTGCGGACCTTGCATACTTCAGCGGCCACTTCCCCACCGCGCCAGTGTTGCCAGGCGTAGTGCAGGTCGACTGGGCCTTGAGCCTGGGCCGGCAATTGATGGACCTGCCGCCCCGGTTCGTCGGCATGGAGGTGCTGAAGTTCCAGCAACTGGTTCGCCCTGGCGATGAAGTCCAACTGCACCTGCGCTTCGACCGCGAGCGCGGCAAGCTGTACTTTGCCTACCGCAATGACACGGCGGCCTGTTCCAGTGGGCGGATTGTGTTGGGGGAAAACAATGCCTAGGCACCTGTACAAATCACTGTGGCGAGGGAGCTTGCTCCCGTTGGGCTGCGAAGCAGCCCCTGGTATTTCAAGAGCGAGTGCTTCGCACTTGAGCGGGAGCAAGCTCCCTCGCCACAAAATGCTCCTTGGCCACCGAGACATGCCGCATGCATAACCCCTGCGCCGTCATCCCGGTCTACAACCACGAAACCGCCATCTCGGCCGTGGTGCAGGCGTTGCTCGCCAACGGCCTGCCTTGTGTGCTGGTGGATGACGCCAGCAGCCCGGCGTGCGCCGCCGTGCTGGAGCGGTTGGCCGAAGACGAGCGGGTTCATCTGGTCAGGCTGGCGATCAACCAGGGCAAGGGTGGCGCGGTGATGACCGGCCTGCGGGAAGCGGCGCGCCTGGGTTTCAGCCACGCCTTGCAGGTGGACGCCGACGGACAGCACGATCTTGGCGACGTGAAGACTTTCATCGAGCAATCCCGCGCCCACCCGGACGCGGTGATCTGTGGTTATCCGCACTACGACGCCAGCGTGCCGAAAGGTCGTCTGTACGCGCGCTACCTGACTCACATCATGGTCTGGATCAACAGCCTGTCCCTGCAAATCCGCGACTCCATGTGCGGCTTTCGGGTCTATCCCCTGCCACCGACCCTGGCGCTGATCGACTCGGCCAACATCGGCAAGCGCATGGATTTCGATTCAGACATCCTCGTGCGCCTGGCCTGGCGCAATCAACCGATGCACTGGCTGCACACCCGGGTCCATTACCCCCAGGACGGGGTCTCGCACTTTCGCCTGTTCCACGACAACGTGCTGATTTCCAGCATGCACACCCGGTTGTTCTTCGGCATGCTGGTGCGCTTTCCCCTGATTCTCTGGCGACGGTGGCGGGCATGAGCCTTCAGGCAGACAAGCAACATTGGGCCGACCGCCAGGAGCGCGGCAGTTTCTGGCTGATGAAACTCACCGCAGTCGCCGCCAAGGTGCTCGGCCGGCGCTTATTGACCCCGGTGCTGTACGGCATCGTCCTGTACTTCTTCATTTTCGGCCGCAGCGCCCGCCAGGCCGCCTGGCAATACCAGCAGCGCCTGGCCGAATGGAGCGAGCGCCCCGAACTGCGCCCGACCCACCGGCGGGTGTTCGGCCAGTTCATGGCGTTTGCCGATTCCCTGTTGGACAAGCTCGATGTCTGGAACGGCAAGCTGAGCATCGACCAGATCGAAATCGTCGACCCGGCGCTACTGCGCAATCACTTGCGTGACGCCCGCGGGCAGATGCTGGTGGGCGCGCATCTTGGCAACCTGGAAATGTGCCGGGCCCTGGCCGAGCTGGGCGAGAAGGTGACCATGAACGTGCTGGTGCACACCAAGCACGCCGAGCAGTTCAACCGCTTGCTCGGTGAAGCCGGCGCCACGCACCTGCGGCTGATCCAGGTCAGCGAGCTGGACCCGGTGATCATGTTGCAACTGAGTGAACGCCTGGAGCGTGGCGAGTGGCTGGCGATTGCCGGCGACCGCGTACCGCTGCACGGCGGACGCAGTGTGACCGTGGATTTCATGGGCCACCCGGCGGCATTCCCCCAGGGGCCCTGGTTGCTGGCTGGCCTGCTGAAATGCCCGGTCAACCTGCTGATGTGCCTCAAGCACGAGGGACGCTATCGCGTCACCCTGGAACCCTTCGCCGATGCCGTGGCGTGGAAACGCAACGACCGCGAGCAAGTGATCGCCCACTGGGCCGGCCGCTATGCCGAGCGCCTGGCGCAGTATTGCCTCCAGGGCCCCCAACAGTGGTTCAACTTTTACCCTTTCTGGAAGACCGATGACGATGCCCACTCTTGAGCCGGTAACCTTCGGCGAATGCCCCTTGCGCATTGAAGATGTGCTGGCCCTGGCCAACCGCCGGGCGCCGACGCAGTTGCAGGATGACCCGGCGTTCCGCCAACGGATTGCCAAGGGTGCGCAATTCCTCGATTCCCTGCTGGACAAGGAAGGCGTGATCTACGGCGTGACCACCGGTTACGGCGACTCTTGCGTGGTGGCCGTGCCGTTGCACCACGTCGAGGCCCTGCCGCGTCACCTGTACACGTTCCATGGCTGCGGCCTGGGCAAGTTGCTCGACGCCCAGGCCACCCGTGCGGTGCTGGCGGCGCGTTTGCAGTCGCTGTGCCACGGCGTGTCGGGGGTGCGGGTGGAACTGCTGGAACGCCTGCAGGCCTTCCTTGAACACGACATCCTGCCGCTGATTCCGGAAGAAGGCTCGGTGGGCGCCAGTGGCGACCTGACCCCGCTGTCCTACGTCGCCGCGACCCTGTCCGGCGAGCGGGAAGTGATGTTCCGTGGCGAGCGGCGCCTGGCTGCGGACGTGCACCATGAACTGGGCTGGACCCCGCTGGTGCTGCGGCCCAAGGAAGCCCTGGCGCTGATGAACGGCACCGCCGTGATGACCGGCCTGGCCTGCCTGGCCTTCGCCCGCGCGGACTATCTGCTGCAACTGGCGACCCGCATCACCGCGCTAAACGTTGTCGCCCTGCAAGGCAACCCGGAACACTTCGACGAGCGCCTGTTCGCCGCCAAGCCACACCCGGGGCAGATGCAAGTCGCCGCGTGGCTGCGCAAGGACCTGGCGATCGACGCGCCGACCGCGCCGCTGCATCGCCTGCAGGATCGCTATTCCCTGCGCTGCGCCCCTCACGTGCTCGGCGTACTGGCGGACAGCCTGGGCTGGTTGCGTTCGTTCATCGAAACCGAACTCAACAGCGCCAACGACAACCCGATCATCGACGCCGAAGCCGAGCGCGTACTGCACGGCGGGCATTTCTACGGCGGGCATATCGCCTTCGCCATGGACAGCCTGAAGAACCTGGTGGCCAACGTCGCCGACTTGCTGGATCGCCAGCTCGCGCTGCTGGTGGACGAGCGTTACAACCACGGCCTGCCGAGCAACCTGTCCGGCGCCAGCGCCGAGCGGGCGATGCTCAACCATGGCTTCAAGGCCGTGCAGATCGGCACCAGTGCCTGGACCGCCGAAGCCCTGAAAAACACCATGCCGGCCAGCGTGTTCTCGCGCTCCACCGAATGCCACAACCAGGACAAGGTGAGCATGGGCACCATCGCCGCCCGGGACGCGATCCGCGTGCTGGAGCTGACTGAGCAAGTGGCCGCCGCAACGCTGCTGGCCGCCAACCAGGGCGTGTGGCTACGCAGCCGCGCCGAAGACGCGCGACCGCTGCCCCCGGCCCTGGCCGCCATGCACCAGCAACTGGCCGAGGATTTCGCCCCAGTCATCGAAGACCGCGCCCTGGAAGGCGAACTGCGACTGTGCCTGCAACGCATCGCCGACCAACACTGGAGGCTGCATGCGTAACCAAGGTGTTTTGCACGTCGACACGCAGATCGTGGTGCCATTTTTCGATGTCGATTCGATGAACGTGGTCTGGCACGGCCACTACGTCAAATACCTGGAAGTGGCCCGCTGCGCCTTGCTCGACCTGATCGGCCACAACTACAACGACATGCTCGAATCCGGCCATGCGTGGCCGATCATCGACCTGCAACTGCGCTACGTGCGCAGCGCCGTGTTCGGCCAGGCGCTGACCGTGCGTGCCAGCCTGGTGGAATGGGAAAACCGACTGAAGATCAACTACCTGATCAGCGACGCCGCCACAGGCGAACGCTTGACCCGCGCCAGTTCGGTACAAGTGGCCGTGGACCTCGCCAGTCGCGAAATGCTGTTGGCCTCGCCTCGGGTCTTTGTCCAAGCCGTTGAAAGGAAACTGCCATGAAGCGCCTGTCAGTCTGGCTGTTGCTGTGCTGCCTGGCGCCCCTGGCCCAGGCGTTCGACTTGCAACAGCTGAGCGACCAACTGGCCCGCCCGGAAGTGATCCACGGGCAGTTCATCCAGGAAAAACACCTGCGCGCCCTGCCCCAGCCACTCACCAGCAAGGGACGCTTCGTGCTGGCGAAAAAACACGGCCTGCTGTGGCTGCTGCAAACCCCGCTGCAACAGGACTACCGCATCACCCCCCAGGGCATCGCCCGGCGGGACGGCAACGCCTGGCAGATGTTGCCGAACAAGAGCGCCGGGGCCGAGCAGAACCGCTTGTTCCTGGCGGTATTGCAGGGCGACAGCAGTGGCTTGCTGCGGGACTTCGAATTGAGCCTGTCGGGCGAGCCACAACAGTGGAAACTCACCCTGACCCCACGCTCGGTGCTGCTCAAGCAGGTCTTCAACCAGATCAACATCGACGGCGGCGAACTGGTGCAGCGCATCGAACTGCTGGAAACCCAGGGCGACAGCACCGTGCTGCGCATGCAGGACAGCATCAGCACGCAACCCTTGAGCGAAGCGGAGCAACATGATTTTGCCGAGTGAACGGATGCTGCCCCGGCTGTTCCTGGTCCTGCTGCTGGCAGTGCTGGCGCTCGCCGGTTGGCAATGGCGCAATGGCGCACCGCTGTCGGCCAATCTCATGGAGCTGGTGCCGGGCACGTCGCCCGATGCCCTGGAGCTGATCGCCGAGCAACGCATGCAGGAGCCGCTCAATCGTGAAGTGCTGGTGTTGGTCGGCCACACCGACCGCCAGCAAGCCATCGCCCTGGCACAGACCCTGGGTGAGCAATGGCAGGCCAGCGGCCTGTTCGACAAGGTCCAGTGGACGTTGCAGGCCGACTTGCCGGCGCTGCGCACGCAATTGCTCAACGGGCGGTTGGCGATGCTCTCGGCGGCGGACCGCCAGCAATTGATCGAGCAGCCCCAAGCGTTTATCCAACAACGGGTGCAGGCCCTGTTCGATCCATTCAGCGGCTTCAGCCTGGTGCCGAACCAGGATGACTGGCTGGGCCTGACCGGGCGCATCCAGAACAGCCAGCCACAACGCGGCGCGATCAAATTCGATATTGGCAGCGGTGCGTTGGTCGCCGATGCCGACGGTAAGAGCTGGGTGATGCTGCGGGCTCGCGCCCAGGGCAACGCCTTCGACATGAACCTGCCGTTGCAAGTGGCCGAACTGCTGCAGCGCAGCCGCGACCAGGCGGGCCAGGCCCAAGGGCAACTGCTGGCGGCCAGCGGCCTGCTGTACGCCGCCAGCGGCCAGCAACAGGCCTCGCGGGAAATCACCTGGGTCGGCGGTGGCGCGACGGTCGGCATCTTGCTGCTGTTGTTACTGGCCTTCCGGCGTTTGCGCGTGTGGCTGGCGTTCGTGCCAGTGCTGGTGGGCATGCTGTTCGGCGCGGTGGCGTGCGTGGCCTTGTTCGGGCGCATGCATGTGATGACCCTGGTCCTGGGGTCCAGCCTGATCGGCGTCGCGGTGGACTACCCGCTGCACTACCTGTCCAAGAGCTGGAGCCTCAAGCCCTGGCGCAGCTGGCCGGCCTTGCGCCTGACTCTGCCGGGGCTGAGCCTGAGCCTGGCGACCACCTGCATCGGCTACCTGGCCCTGGCCTGGACGCCGTTCCCGGCCCTGACCCAGATCGCGATATTTTCCGCCGCCGGGCTGGTAGGCGCCTACTTGACCGCCGTCTGCCTGCTGCCAGCGTTGCTCAAGGGTGCCGATTTGCGCCCGGCCCAGTGGCCGCTGCGGCTGTGCGAATGCCTGCTCCAGACCCGCCAGGCGCTGTTGGCGCGGGTGCCCACGCCAGTGCTGCTGGTGTTGCTGCTGAGTTTTTGCGCAGGCGGTCTATGGCACCTGACCACCAAAAACGACATTCGCCAGTGGATCGGCACGCCCCAGCACCTTACCGACGAAGCCCGCGACATCGCGCGCATCACCGGCTTCCAGCCCACCAGCCAGTTCTTCCTGATCCGCGCCGGCGACCAGGCACAACTGCTGGAGCGCCAGACCGCCCTCAACGAACGGCTGGATCAGTTGATCGGCCTGGAGAAACTCCAGGGCTACCTGTCGCTTAACCAACTGGTCAGCCCACCCGCCGAACAGCAGAAAGTGCGTGAGGCCCTGGCCCGCCTGCCAGCCTTCTGGCAACCGCTGTTGGACCTGGGCGTGCCGGTCGCCGCGCTGCAAACGGAGCTGGCGCAACTGCAAGCCTTGCCGGTGGAAGACATCAATGCAGCGTTGACCGGCCCCTTGGCCGAGCCCTATCGCACACTCTGGCTCGGCCCGACAGAACAAGGCGTGGCCGCCATGATCAGCCTGCAAGGCTTGAACGATGCCGCGCTGCTGCGGGTGCAGGCGGTGGATTTGCCAGGCGTGCAACTGGTGGATCGCCTGGGCGACCTGAACCGGGTCTTCGCCGCCACGCAGGTCAGCGCCGCCGAGTTGAAACTGGCCTCCTGCGTGCTGATTGTGCTGGTGCTGATCTGGCCGTTTGGCGTCGGCGGCGCCTTGCGCATCGTGGCACTGCCGCTGCTGGCTGCGCTGTGCAGCCTGGCGAGCCTCGGCTGGCTGGGGCAGCCACTGACCTTGTTCAGCCTGTTCGGCCTGTTGCTGGTGACGGCCATCGGCGTCGACTACGCGATCCTGATGCGCGAGCAGATCGGCGGTGCCGCCGTGAGCCTGCTGGGCACGTTCCTGGCGGCGGTCACCACCTGGCTGTCGTTCGGCCTGCTGGCGCTGTCCAGCACCCCGGCGGTGAGTAACTTCGGCCTGGCAGTGAGCCTGGGGCTGGCCTTCAGCTTCATGCTGGCGCCGTGGGCCGGGCATCAGGCCCACGCGGCTGCCGTCGCGGAGCCCGCCCCATGATGACCCTGCTGTTCTGGCTCATGGCCCTGGGCTTGTTCGCTGTCGCAACCCGCATAGGCTGTCGCTTCGGGTTGATCCCGATTGTCAGCCAGTTGTTGCTGGCGACCTTCGGCCTGCCCCTGCTGATGTATTTCTGGATCGAGCCGGGCTGGCAGCTCAGCGGCGCGCAACTGGTGTCGCCGGTGTGGCTGAAGAACCTCTACAGCCTCGCGTTCGCGCTGTTGCTGGGGCACATTCTCAGCGACGTGATCGACCTGCGCCTGGATCGCCAGAGCGTGAAGATCGCCCTGCCCAGCTTCGTCGTTCCGTTTGCCTGCGGCCTGGCGACAGCGTTCTGGCTGCTGCCGCCCCAACCCTGGATCAGTTCCCTGGCGGTGGGGCTGCTGTTTGCGATCACCGCGATCCCGGTGCTGTACCTGTACCTGCGTCACATCGACTATCCGCCCGCCGCCACGCGGCGATTGGTGCAAACGGCGATCCTGATCGACCTGGCCTGCTGGAGCCTGTTCGGCCTGGCCCAGGGCAGCCTCCACTTGAGCAGCCTGTTGCTGTCGCTGGCCTGCGCCGGCGTGCCGCTGCTGTTGCGCCTGCTCGGCCTGCGCCAGCCGTTGCTGTACAGCGGCGTGTTCTTTGCGCTGTTGGTGGTGGCCGAGCACTACCGGCTCAATGCACTGATCGTCGGCATCGGCTATCTGCTGTGCATGGCCGCGCTCAAAGTGCCCTTGCGGCTGCCGCTCGATGCCGCCTGGATGCAGGGTTTGCAGACGTACCTGGCGATCCCGCTGATCCTCACGTTCGGCATTGTGCAGATCAACGTCCACAGCGCCATGAACAGCCTCGACTGGGTGCAATTGACGGCGTTGCTGCTGTTGCCCATCGCCAGCAAACTGCTGGGCAACTGGCTGGGGCTGGGATGGGCCGCCGCTCCCTTCGCCGGCGCCAGTCGTTGGCGCGAAAGTGT
The DNA here is from genome assembly GCF_030687595.1 of Pseudomonas sp. FP2300. Lineage (NCBI taxonomy): Bacteria > Pseudomonadati > Pseudomonadota > Gammaproteobacteria > Pseudomonadales > Pseudomonadaceae > Pseudomonas > Pseudomonas sp. FP2300. The sequence goes on along the minus strand of NZ_CP117440.1, from coordinate 583,565 downwards.
CTTGCTGAATATTCGCGGCTTGAGTGAAATCGTCTTCCTCAATCTGCTCTTGCAACAACAGCTCATCAGCCCCGCGCTGTACTTCATGCTGATGCTGATGGGACTGATCGCGACATTGCTGCCGGCCTTGGCCGGTTTCCACCGTATTCCCTCGATTGCCGTCCCGGCCAGGAGCTCCAGTGCCAACAGTTGAAATGGAACGTCGGCAGGTCGTCGTCATCGGCGCAGGCCCTTCCGGCGCTATCGCGGCGGCGCTGCTCAAGCGCAAGGGCCACGATGTGCTGGTCATCGAGCGCCAGCATTTCCCCCGGTTCTCCATCGGCGAGAGCCTGTTGTCCCATTGCCTGGATTTCGTCGAAGAAGCCGGCATGCTCGACGCGGTGAATGCCGCTGGATTCCAGCGCAAGAACGGCGCCGCGTTCGCCTGGGGTGAGCGCTACAGCGCCTTCGATTTCGGCGACACCTTCAGCAACGGCAAGCCCACGACCTTCCAGGTGCAACGCGCCGACTTCGACAAACTGCTGGCCGACCAGGCTGCGCTGCAAGGCGTGGAGATCCGCTACGGCCAAGCCATTGCCAGCGCCGATTTCACTCTCGCCAAGCCGCAACTGGGCGTGCAGCGCGAAGACGGCAGCGAGTACCGGGTCGAAGCCGACTTCGTGCTCGATGCCAGCGGCTATGGCCGAGTCCTGCCGCGCCTGCTGGACCTTGAGGCACCGTCGAACTTCCCGGTGCGCCAGGCCGTGTTCACCCATATTGAAGATCGCATCGACGCGGCGACTTTCGACCGCGAAAAAATCCTCATCACCACCCATCCGAGCAAGCGCGACGTGTGGTTCTGGACCATTCCGTTCAGCGGCGGGCGTTGCTCGGTGGGCGTGGTCGCCGCCGCGGAACATTTCGCTGGCCGCACCGACGACCTCGATGCCTGCCTGCGCGGCTTCATCGACGAAACCCCAAGCCTGGCCGGCGTGCTGCGCAACGCCGTGTGGGACACCCCGGCGCGGACCATCGGCGGCTACTCGGCCAACGTCAAGACCCTGCATGGTCCTGGCTTCGCCCTGCTGGGCAACGCCGCGGAATTCCTCGACCCGGTATTCTCCTCCGGCGTGACCATCGCCATGCGTTCGGCGAGCATGGCCGCCGACGTACTCCACCGTCAGTTGCAAGGCCAAAGCGTGGACTGGCAAAGCGAGTTCGCCGAACCCCTCAAGCGCGGCGTCGACACCTTCCGCTGCTATGTCGAGGGCTGGTACGCCGGCACCTTCCAGGACGTGATTTTCTATACCGAGGGTTCGGACGACATCCGTCGCATGATCAGCTCGATCCTGGCCGGCTACGCCTGGGATCAGCGCAACCCGTTCGTCAGCGAACCCAAGCGGCGCCTGCGCATGCTTTCGGAAATCTGTGCGAGCCCGGCACCATGAGTCAGCAACCATGAGCTACCTGAGCGACAACTACGTCGAAGAAACCCGCTTCGGCTTCTGGTTCCTGCGCAGCCACACCTGGCAGCACCATGTGTTGCGCGTGGCGATCAACGACCTGCGCAGCCTGTTCAGCACCCCGCTGCCGGCCAACCCGGTGCTGCTGGACGCTGGCTGCGGCCAGGGCAAGTCGTTCCAGTACCTGCGCCAGGTGTTCACGCCGCAACGCCTGATCGGCGTGGATGCCGACCCCCACAGTCTGGATCTGAGCCGTGAGGAAGCCGCGCGCCAGGGCATCACCGTGGAGCTGATCGGCAGCGACTGCGCGACATTGACGGTGCCCGATGCCAGCGTCGACCTGCTGTTCTGCCACCAGACCTTCCATCACCTGGTGGAGCAGGAAAAGGCCCTCGCCGAGTTCTATCGCGTACTCAAGCCCGGCGGCTACTTGATGTTCGCCGAATCCACCGAAGCCTACATCGACACCTGGGTGATTCGCTGGCTGTTCCGCCATCCCATGCACGTGCAGAAAAGCGCCGCGCAATACCTGGAGATGATCCGCGAACAGGGTTTCCAGTTCGAGGCCCGCAACGTGTCCTACCCGTACCTGTGGTGGAGCCGTGCCAAGGATTTCGGCCTGCTGGAACGCTTTGGCCTGCGTCGTCCCAAGCCATTTGGCGAGCGGGAGGAAACCCTGGTCAACGTGGTGGCTCGCAAACCTCTCGAAGGGGCTGCCGGATGATCCGTGGCCTGCTGATCGCCTGTGTGTTGCTGCTCAGTGCCTGCGCCAGCCACGCGCCGCTGCCCGCGCGCATGCCGACCCTGGCGTTGCCGATGCAACTGCACATCGAGCGGACAATGGCCGGCCAACGCCAGGACTGGTTGCTGGTGATCCAGCGCGAAGACGCCAGCATCCGTTGGTCGATGATGGACCCGCTGGGCATTCCAGCGGCCCGTCAGCGCCTGGTCGCTGGCCAGTGGCAGGCCGACGGTCTGCTGCCGCCCAACGCCGAGGCCCGGGAGTTGTTCGCCGCGCTGCTGTTCGCCCTGACCCCCGAAGCCGAACTGCCCGACAACTACCCGGCCGCCCGGCAACAGGCGTCGCAACGGAGCCTCGATAGTCGCTGGCTGGTGCGCTACAAGCAGCCGCTGGATTTTGAACTGAGCCTGCCCCAAGGCCCCCGCTACCGCATCACACCGTTGACCGAGAACGCCCCATGACCGCCTATTTGAATGCCCTCGGGGTGATCTGCGCCCTGGGCCGCGACAGACATAGCGTCGCGCGCAACCTGTTTGCCGGCGACTGCTCGGGCGTGCGCATCGAGGATGGCTGGGTGGCCGAACGCGCCTTGCCGGTCGCCTCGGTGCCGGGGGAACTCGCGCCCATCCCCCCTGTCCTTGCGGCGCAACGCAGCCGCAACAACCAACTGCTGCTGGAAGCCGGGTTGCAGATTCGCGCAGAGATCGACCAGGCCATCCAGGCCTACGGTCATGCCCGTATCGGCATCGTCCTGGGCACCAGCACGTCGGGCATCGATGAGGCCAGCCAGGGCATCGCCCACTACCTGCGCGAACAACGCTTCCCCGATGGCTACGACTATCAGCAACAGGAACTCAGCGCGCCGGCCAATTTTCTTTCCGACTGGCTCGGCCTGAGCGGTCCGTCCTACGTGATCTCCACGGCCTGCACCTCCAGCGCCCGCGCCTTGATGAGTGCCCGACGCCTGCTGGACCTGGGCCTGTGCGATGCCGTGCTGTGCGGTGGCGTGGACAGCCTGTGCAAACTGACCCTCAACGGTTTTTCCGCACTGGAAGCGGTATCGAGCGAACGCTGCAATCCGTTTTCGGTGAACCGCAGCGGCATCAACATCGGCGAAGCGGCGGTGCTGTTCCTGATGAGCAAGACCCCGGGAGACGGCCCCAGGATCGCCCTGCTGGGCGACGGCGCCAGTTCCGATGCCCATCATATTTCCGCCCCCGAGCCCAGCGGTCGCGGCGCCCGCCAGGCCATGGAAAAAGCCCTGCATTGCGCGGGCCTCGAAGCCAGCCAGATCGACTACCTGAACCTGCACGGCACCGCCACGCAGCACAACGACGCCATGGAGAGCCAGGCGGTGGCCGGGCTATTTCCGGCGGGCGTGCCCTGCTCGTCCACCAAACCCATGACCGGCCATACCCTCGGCGCGGCCGGGGCGCTGGAAGCGGCGTTCTGCTGGCTGGCCCTGAGCCCCCAAAACAGCGCCCAGGCCCTGCCACCGCATGTCTGGGACGGCCAGGCCGATCCTGCGTTGCCGGCGCTGGACTGGGTCACCGCCAGCACCCGCCTGAACCCGGCCATCCCGCGCCGCCTGATGAGCAATTCATTTGCCTTCGGCGGCAACAACGTCAGCCTGATTATCGGAGACGCCCCATGATTGACTGGCCGCTCGCCGAACTGCTGCCCCACGCAGGGGACATGATCCTCATCGACCGGATCCTGTCGTTCGATGACGAACAGATCCATACCCACACCACCGTCAAGCCTGGTGGTTTGTTCAACCGCGAAGACGGCGCGCTGCCGGCCTGGGTCGGCATCGAGCTGATGGCCCAGAGCGTCGCGGCGTTTGCCGGTTGCCATGCGCGCCGGCGCGGCGATGCCGTGGAGCTGGGCTTTTTGCTCGGCACCCGCAAGTTCGAATGCAACGTCGACTGTTTTCCCGTCGGTGCCGAGCTGAGCATCCACGGCGTGCGCTCCCTGGAAGACGACAACGGCATGGGCGTGTTCGAATGCCACATCCACGCCCCCGGCATCCATGCCACGGCCCGGCTCAACGTTTTCCGTCCGCCCAAGGCCGCCCATTACCTTCATGAACCGTCCGCAACAGGAAACCCGTCATGACTGAATCCGTACTGGTCACCGGCTCCAGCCGTGGCATCGGCCGCGCCATCGCCCTGCGCCTGGCCGAGGCCGGGCACGACATCGTGCTGCATTGCCGCAGCGGCCGCGCCGAGGCCGAAGCGGTCCAGGCAGAAATCCAGGCCCTGGGCCGCCAGGCGCGAGTACTGCAATTCGACGTGTCCGACCGCGCTGCCTGCAAAGCGACTCTCGAAGCCGACGTCGAAACCCACGGCGCCTATTACGGCGTGGTGCTCAATGCCGGCCTGACCCGCGATGGCGCCTTCCCGGCCCTGAGCGAAGACGACTGGGATGTGGTGATGCGCACCAACCTCGACGGTTTCTACAACGTGCTGCACCCGGTGATGATGCCGATGATCCGGCGTCGCGCCGCCGGGCGGATCGTCTGCATCACCTCGGTCTCCGGGCTGATCGGTAATCGCGGGCAGGTCAACTACAGTGCTTCGAAGGCCGGTTTGATCGGTGCGGCGAAGGCGTTGGCAATCGAGCTGGGCAAGCGCAAGATCACCGTCAATTGCGTCGCGCCCGGCCTGATCGACACCGCCATGCTCGATGAAAACGTACCCGTGGAAGAACTGATGAAAATGATCCCCGCCCAGCGCATGGGCACTGCGCAAGAAGTGGCGGGTGCGGTGAATTTCCTGATGTCCGCCGAAGCCGGCTACATCACCCGGCAAGTCCTGGCCGTCAACGGAGGCTTGTGCTGATGAAGCGCGTTGTCGTCACCGGCATGGCCGGTATCACCTCCATAGGCAGCGACTGGGAAACCATCGCCGCCAACTTCGCCGCCAATCGCAGCGGCATCCGGCGCATGGATGAGTGGGACCGCTTCAGCGAACTGAACACGCGGCTGGCCGGCCCCATCGACGACTTCCAGGTCCCGGCCCACTGGACCCGCAAGCAATTGCGCAGCATGGGCCGCGTCTCGCGCCTGGCGGTCGCCGCGGCGGAACAGGCCCTGGCCGACGCAGGCCTGTTGGGCGATGAGTCGATCAAGGACGGGCGCATGGGCGTGTCCTGTGGCTCGTCCACCGGCAGCACCGACGAAATCAAGGCGTTCGGCAACATGCTGCTCAACAGCGTGGCCGAAGGGCTGAACGCCAACTCCTACGTGCGGATGATGCCGCACACCACGGCAGCCAACATCAGCATCTTCTTTGGGCTGACCGGGCGCCTGATCCCCACCTCCAGCGCCTGCACCAGCGGCAGCCACGGCATCGGCTATGCCTACGAGGCCATCAAGTTCGGGCGCCTGCCGCTGATGCTGGCCGGCGGCGCCGAAGAGCTGTGCCCGACCGAAGCGATGGTCTTCGATGCGCTGTACGCCACCAGCCTGAAAAACGATGCGCCGCAAACCAGCCCACGTCCCTACGACAAGGGCCGCGATGGCCTGGTGATCGGCGAAGGCGCCGGCATACTGGTACTCGAAGAACTGGAACACGCCCTGGCCCGTGGCGCAAAAATCCATGCCGAGATCGTCGGCTTTGGCAGCAACGCCGACGGCCAGCACGCCACCCGACCCGAACTGAGCACCATGCGCCGGGCCATGGAGCTGGCCCTGGAAGACGCCGGCCTCGAACCCTCGGCCATCGGCTACGTCAACGGCCACGGCACCGCGACTGAGCAGGGCGACATCGCCGAGACCCTGGCCACCAGCAGCCTGTTTGGCGAACACATGCCCATCAGCTCGCAAAAGAGCTTCCTCGGCCACACCCTGGGTGCCTGCGGGGCGCTGGAGTCCTGGTTCAGCATCGAAATGATGAATCGCGACCTGTACGTGCACACCTTCAACCTCGATGAGGTCGATCCCCAGTGCGGCAAGCTCGATTACCTGCGCAACGAATTCCGGCCGATGAGCCACGAATACGTGATGAACAACAACTTCGCCTTTGGTGGGGTCAACACCTCGCTGATCTTCCGCCGCTGGCGCTGAATCGGATTCAAAACCCTGTTACCCCTCGTCAAGGAGACCCTGATGTCGTTGAAGAAAATCGCCGTAACCGCCGCCCTGTTGCTCAGCACCCTGCCAAGCCTCAGCCAGGCCCGTGATACCGCGCTGTTCCTGCCGTTCGACAAAGTCGTCGCCGAGGCCATCCGCACCGGCAAGATCGACGGCAGCGTGAAGTTCTACCTGGCCGGCAACAAACCGGCCGGCAACGTCACCGTGGTCAGCCCAGGAGCGGTGACCAACAAGAAAACCAACGCCTTCAACAAATCCGATGAAGTGGCCTGCGAATGGGTGCTGCAATCGGCACTGATCAGCCTGCACCAGGCCGCCAAGAACGCCGGCGCCAACGCCGTCACCAACATCGTCAGCTTCTACAAGAGCAACGAACGCAAGGACCCGACCACCTATGAATGCCACGCTGGCGCGATCATGGCGGGCGTTGCGTTGAAAGGGGATCTGGCGAAGGTGCAATAAACCCGGATCCGCCGCAATCGCGAGCAGGCTCGCTCCCACAGTCAGGGTGTACGCAATCTGGTATGCCACCAAATCCTGTGGGAGCGAGCCTGCTCGCGATTGCAGTGGGTCAGCACCGATGATGTTGGCTGGGCTACCGTCATCACCTCTTCATTTGTAGGTAGCCCAGAGCACCGAAGGGATCAGTCGCGCTTTGCAGGGGCAGGTACTGTGGCTATCCAGCGTGCCGGCCATATGCCTGCCATGACTGACCATATGCGCGATGCCGCCGCTGATCTGATAGGTTTTTCCATCCCGGCCACACGAGACGCGATCACCTTCGCGGGCATGCAGCAGGCCAAACATGTTGCCCCTGCTATCGCCTTCCAGCACTTTCCCACCACAAGTGGTCTTGTCACCCAAACCGATGAAGTACCCCTCTCTCATTGGATGTTCTCCTTCACCCCATTCGAGTGCAGGTAATGAACATCCGCCAGTTTGAGAGCGGGCAAAAAGTCCTCCGCCATCGGCACGCCTTCACGCACGATGATCAGAAAACGTCTCTGCGGCGTATTGATGATCTCGTCGCCATTGCTCAAGCGGCTGCCGACCAGGGCGATGTTGCTATTGGCGGCCCCGGCGGCGGTTACGATCCGCGCGGTGCTGCCATCGGCGTACACAACCTGGTCGCCTTTCTGCGCCGCTTGTACTTTCCAGCCATTATCCAGGGTGAACGTCAACGACGATGACACTTGCTGGATCGTTCCGCCGTAACGCGTCTGGCTACCCTCGGTGGCCACCCGGTAAATAGCGATTGGGGGATGAGCCATGACGAACGCTTTTTGTTGATTAAGAAATGTGATGACTTTTTCGTCAAAACCATCAAGCGGCTGTTGCTCCAAGTACAAATCGTCCAAATGACGGAGATATTCACGAGAGACTTCGTTGGTGTATGGGGTGTAGGAAGATGAGTGCATTTCCAAGGGCCTTATTCACGGGCTTTGGGCTACTTCCCTTTCCGCCGGGAAGGAGCATTGGGCCAGACAATTCGGAATGATGAATAAGACGTTGCTACGCTGGTGACTCGCAACCCCAGCAGCGTGGACATCTGGAGCAAATAGGAAACATCGCAACTAGGAATGCGAATTTCCCTACAGCCAACAGGAACTCTATGCAGGGCGCTCGTGGTTTGTACGGGGGGCTCCAGCATGTTCTCTTCCTGAAAGTTTTCGGAAGAAATAACCTATCGAAGACGCGCGAAGAGGGGGCGATATATAGATACCGCATGAGGCGGTGTCAGGCGGTGTACAGGTGTTGTGGATACATAATCCGTGTGGGGACGTACTAGCTCGTGATGAACCCTGGCGGTAATTGGGGGCCTCGCATCATGCTGGCCGGTTCAGGTACTGGCATGCAGTCAGTCCCAACGCTTTGACAATTTTTTGTTCAATGGTCCTGGAAAGTTCAGACAACGCATTGATCACCATCAGGCTAACCCCATAGAAAAGGGCGCTTTTCAGCGCCCTCTCAAACAGCACGGATCAGAGACAGTCGAGTCACTCAGCTTGAATCAACTTGCTTTCCACTACCCCGGCACGGCCGGTTTTTTCATCGACAACCTGCAGGTTGTTACGAGCCTTGATGAAACCCACTTTCACTTCCTGCCAGACAAAATAGTTCTTGCCCGCTTCTGTGCTGAGCTTGAGCTCTGAATCGTTTTCCGCAGACGACACCAACGTCTGCTGGCCAGCCGGTACCGATAGCATCAAATACGACTTGGCAACGGTCTGCCCGACAGCTTTACCGTTGAGCGTTACCGGCATTTTCACCCCGGCGCCCATGCTTTCGTTGCGATAAACGTAGATGTTCGCTTTGTCAGGAACGGTCTGGAAGGTTTTCGCCTGAGCATCCTGGGTGTCATCCGCCATTTTTACCGAAGCACACCCCGTGGTCAGCGCGGCGACTGCCAGCAAGGCAGTAAAGGTCAACTGCTTGAACATCCTGTTTCTCCATGATTGGGTAGGTCGAACAATGGGATATCGGCTGAGACGGTGAAAAACTGAAGCAATGTTGGCTTGCTCGGTCACGGGTGGCGCCTGGCAACAGCAAGCCTCAAGCCCAGACAGGTAACCTTCCGTAAAACTTGTAATCCATTTCCCAAGCTGTCATTAGGGCATTGAGTCTCTTATTCATGCGTGCTCAATTAGCCGTCAAAATAAGCAATGCCATGGATAGGGATAAAAATCGTGAAAACAAAACACTCTCTTTGGTCTTACCTGATGAGCCTTTCAACCACTCTAATCATTGGCAGTTATAACTTATTCGCAAACTATACAAACAACCTCTACCCAGCCGAACATGACATTATCGCCATCCCATTCGCAGCAATGATCGGCACCCTGCTCACATTACTACTCCTGCTACTTTTCCAGCATCCTTATCGCTTAAGAAAAGCAAATAACGCGCCCAATACCCTTCTTACCAAATCCGCGAGCGTCCTCGCCACGACCGTAACGGTGATCCTGTTGCTGGAGCACATACTCTATTGGTCAACGCCAAAACATTTGCCAACTTTCTGGATTTTCCTTACCACCCTCTGTTTTTACATTCATTACCAACTTCAACTTTATAGTTTCATCCGCGCCGACATTAACCACTAGGTAACTCCACCTCATCGGTCAACAACGCCACAAACGCCTTCGCCATCGGCGACCGCTGGTCCTTGCGCTGTACCAGCCACACCGCCGACACCGCCGCCGGGTCGAGCAGCGATCGATAGACCACGCCGTCGATACGCATGCGCTGGTATGACGCCGGCAGGACTGAGACACCCAGCCCCGCCGCGACCAGGCCGATGATGGTCATGGCTTCACCGGCCTCTTGGGCGAAGTGTGGGCTGAAGCCGGCGTCGCGGGCCAGGCTCAGGAGTTGCGCGTAGAGGCCGCTGCCGTAGCTGCGAGGGAAGAACACGAAGGGTTCCTGAGCCAGCGCCGAGAGGAACAGGCCCGCTTCGCTGCCCTGGGCCAGGGGATGCTTGGAGCTGAGCACGGCCACCAGCGGTTCGCGGCTGAGTTCGATTTCCTGCAAGGAGTCGGGCAGTGGCAGCGGACGCATGATGCCCACCTCGATCGCTTCGTCTACCAATGCATCCGCGACCTGGGTGCTGCTCATTTCCCGCAGGTTCAGGTGCACGGCCGGGAAGCGTTGGCGAAACGTGAAGATCGCTTGGGGAATGGTCGAGTTGAACGGCGCCGAGGAAGTGAAGCCGATTTTCAGCTCACCCAACTCGCCTAACTGGGCACGGCGGGCCACGTCAGCCGCCTTATCGACCTGAGCCAGTACCCGTCGCGCCTCTTCGAGGAACAGTCGCCCGGCCTCGCTCAGTTCGACCCGACGATTGGTGCGCTCGAACAGCCGTGCACCGATCTCCTGCTCCAGCGCCTGGATCTGCTGGCTCAAGGGCGGTTGGGAGATGCCCAGGGCCAGGGCCGCGCGGCCAAAATGCAGCTCTTCGGCCACGGCGATGAAGTAACGCAGATGACGCAATTCCATGGGCAATCCAATAGGTCGTAAAACGTCTTAAACAGGTCGAACAATATATTGGATAGAAACATTAGCCGGCTATATGCTTTTTTCATTGCCTGCCTGGCCGTGTTCGTTCGAGGTCCACCGTGAAAACTGCTGTCGCTCCACTGGCCCATGAAATCCCACCTAGTGTGCAGGATGACGTCGTCGCCGAATTGAAGGACATCTACATCGAGAAAGGCACGCCGATGTTCATGCGCACGGTGCTGGCGCTGTTCAGCGGTGGCTTTGCGACCTTCGCCTTGCTGTACTGCGTGCAACCGATGATGCCGCTGCTGTCCAAGGAGTTCTCCATCAACGCGGCGCAGAGCAGCCTGATCCTGTCGGTGGCGACCGGCCTGCTCGCCATCGGTCTGCTGGTCACCGGCCCGATTTCCGACCGCATCGGTCGCAAGCCAGTGATGGTCGCGGCGCTGTTCGCGGCCTCGGTGTGCACGATTGCCAGTGCCATGATGCCGACCTGGCAAGGCGTACTGGTGCTGCGCGCCTTGGTGGGTTTGTCATTGAGCGGGTTGGCAGCGGTGGCGATGACCTACTTGAGCGAAGAGATCCACCCCAAGCACATCGGCCTGGCGATGGGCCTGTACATCGCCGGCAACGCCATCGGCGGCATGTGCGGGCGCCTGATCACGGGGGTCTTGATCGACTTTGTCAGCTGGCACACCGCGATGCTGGTGATCGGTGGCCTGGCCCTGATCGCGGCGGCGGTGTTCTGGAGGATTCTGCCCGAGTCGCGCAACTTCCGCCCGCGCTCGCTACACCCGCGCAGCCTGCTGGACGGTTTCACCATGCACTTTCGCGACGCCGGTCTGCCGCTGCTGTTTCTCGAAGCCTTCGTGTTGATGGGCGCATTCGTGACGTTGTTCAACTACATCGGCTACCGCTTGCTGGCCGAGCCTTATCATCTGGATCAGGCGTTCGTCGGATTGTTGTCGGTGGTGTACCTGTCGGGTATCTACAGCTCGGCGAAAGTCGGTGCACTGGCAGACAAACTCGGTCGGCGCAAAATGCTCTGGGCCACCATCGCCCTGATGCTGGCCGGGCTCGCGCTGACCATGGCCACGCCACTGTGGCTGGTGGTCCTGGGCATGCTGGTGTTCACCTTCGGCTTCTTCGGCGCCCACTCGGTCGCCAGCAGCTGGATCGGCCGCCGCGCCCTCAAAGCCAAGGGCCAGGCATCGTCGCTGTACCTGTTCAGCTACTACGCTGGGTCGAGTGTGGCGGGTACGGCGGGCGGCGTGGCCTGGCACCTGGGCGGGTGGAACGGTATCGGCCTGTTCATCGGTGGCTTGCTGGTGGTGGCGTTGCTGGTGGCGGTGAAACTGGCAAAGTTGCCGTTGTTGCCGGGGAATGTGCAGGTTTAGATCCAAGGCAGGGACAGAGTAGACACTTTGTGGCGAGGGGATTTATCCCCGCTGGGCTGCGCAGCAGCCCTAAAGCAGTGAACTCAATCTTCCTGGCCCACCGAGTTGCCTGGTGTGGGGGCCGCTTCGCAACCCAGCGGGGATAAATCCCCTCGCCACAGGGCTTGTTTCTTGCTCGGCAGCGCAGCGTCGAAGACGCGGCGGCCACTCTCTCACCACAAAAACCTCATACCCCTGGCCAAAATTGCTGTGTACTCGATCGATCATTGACGTAACACCACGCGCGCCTCCAGCACACGATCACGCGCTTCCAGGGTCAACGACTGCAGTGCCGCGCCCTCCTGCTCACGTTGATCCAACCAATGAAGCAACGAATTGGCATCGCCACTGACGACGAGCCGCAACGAATCGCCGTCGACCTCCATCTCTGCAATGTCCAACCCCGCCGCGCTTGCACTGTCATTGACGCGCACCGACAAGGGTCGTGTCGCGGTGGTCAGATCCCGGGGGGGGTCGGCGCGCTGGATTCGGGCGTGCAGCTCAGCCTGTTGGCGATACTGCCGCTCGGCAACTTCCAGCCGTTGCCGGGTCGGTTGCCAAATCGAGGTGTAGGCCACGACCACCAACAACAGCCCGGCCAGGCCCAGCAACAATTGTTGCTCACGGCGTGACACCCTCCCCCAGGCCTGGATCAAGCGATTGAAGTTCATCAACTGTTCTCCAGCGTGAGCGTGGCCTGCACTCGGTTGTTCTGTTTGCTGGCACTGCCCAGGGTAACTGGCAGTCCGGTTTGCTGCCCGCGTTCGCGCAGTTGCTCAAGCTCGACAAAGCTGTTGGCGGTCAGCTGGATTTTCCAACCTTCGTCCTCACGAAAATCGACGCGTTGCACTTCGACGTTGCTCGCGCCAATGACCTGCTCCGTCAGACGGACCAGACGCGCAACCTGGGTGTCCTGACTTTGCCCACGACGACTCTGCAACGCCTGGAACTGCGCCGCCAGGTCGACGATGCGGGTTTGCTCGGGATACAGCGACCTGAATCGCTGCTCGTCCTGGGTGTACAGATAACGAGTTTCGCCTTCAAGAAATCGTATGCGAGCCTCGCTGAACGCCCAGGTGAGCAATAACAATCCCGACGCAGCAACCGCCACGCCACGCCACGGCAAAGGCTGACGACGTCGACGAAACTCGCCCTGCAACAGGTCGATGGGATGTCCGCCAGCGCTGAGCAGCCACTCATCGATACCTTCGCGATCGCGTCCCTCGTCCAGCCAGTGAATGTCCTCGGGCAAGTCAGGCTTGAGCGTTGCCAGGGCCCGGGGCGACAGCGATACCCGCGCCGGCAACGCCCCGCCCAACAGCCAGCGACCGAACCAACGCACGGCAAAAGCCTTGTCATCGGGAAGCAGGTCGGCATCGACATGCATCGCACGTACATCGAAGCCTTGCGCGGCCAGCAACGCCAGCAATGCCTGGAACCGGCTTCGCTCGGTCACCATCAGCGGGTAGCGCTGCTGACGATCCCGCGCGCCGACGCTGATGTGCAACGTCTCCAGATTTTCACTCAACTGTTCTTCGATGGCGAATGCTAGGGCCTGGGGTCGCGGCTGGCGCCGTGACGGCCACGGATCGCTGCGCAGCCAGCTGCACATTTCCATCGGCAACAGCACGTCGACGACTCGCCCGTGCAACTCGCGGGCGGCTTCATGCAAGGGCAGGCAGCGTCGTTCGCCCGTGGGCGACCACACACAACACGGCCAGTTGGCGCAAAGCGCCTCCATACCGTCGGCCGTCAGGTAAAGCCAGGTTTTCATCTAAGGGTGCTCGCTGAGGCTGATGGGTAAAAAACGACGCTGAGTCACCGTCCAGCGTCCGCTAACGGGATCTCGCTCAATGTCCGAGGCCAGGCGCAGACGGCTGCCGGCACGGGCCACGCTCACGGTGATTCGAAACCAGCGGCTACTCACGCCCAGGCCATGGCTGCCAATGCCCAACCCGGACAACAGCGGGTCATTGGTAAAAGCCTGCACGCTGGCGTATGGCGCGTGGCGACGCTGGTTGATCAACGCTTTGGCCGGCCCATCCTCCATACCCTCCAGGCTCATCAACACTGGCAGCGGGGCGGTATTGATATTCAACAGGGCCTCCCTGGGTAGCAATACCACCCAAGGCTCCAGGCGCCGCAGCGTCTGGCCGTCGATGCCCGGCAACAGACGCAGTTGACTCAACTCCTGCACCGAGCCGACCTGGGGCAATGCCTGCGCGGGTAAATCCAGCAACGCCAACAATCGCGTCCAACGACCGAGCGTGACTTGATCGGTTTGACCCTGGGCCAGCAGCGCGTTGAGGTTCAGGCGCCCGGCCAGATCCTCGATATCGACGTGAACCTCGGCGTCTTCCATTTCGAATGCAGGTTTGAGCCGGGCCCAATCCTGGCTCAGGTCTACCGGCCCGGACGAAGTGATCGCGCTATCTTCCAACACTGCCTGCGCCCAGGCTTCAGCGGCCAACCCCAACTGACGCAGCTGGACCTGCTGCAACTGCTGCGCGCTGCTCTGCAACAGCAGGCGATGACTGCGCAACAGGCCGGCGGTGAGCAGCAGCGCCAGGCTCAGGACCAACAGCACACTGATCAGCGCCACGCCCCGTTGTCGCTTCACGGCAACGCCCCAGGCAACAGCAGCACGCGACGGATCTGCTGGAAACGTCCCGTGGAAATCACCAGTTCCAGCGCCAGTGGCGCGTTGCCGCGCACGGTTTCGCCGTGCCAGCCCCGCTGCGCGTCGAACACACGCCAGCTCAGGCTACGTACGTCCTCGAGCAATTTCTGCTGTTGCACGCTGACCGGCCCTTCACCACGACTGTCGCGCCACAACACCGCTCCCTCGAGTCGATAGTTCACCGTTTGCCGCTCGCTGCGTGGCTGGTCCAGTGGATTGGCCCAATGGCTGCGCTGCAATTGCAGGCGCCCTGACGCGAGCCCGATGGAACCGGCAACGACCTGCCACACATCCCGTTCGATCACCCCCACCGCACGTTGCAAGACCCTGACTTCACGCTCATGTTGACCGGTGCCCTGCTGGGTACGCACGACACTGTCGAACAGGCGCCAACTGGCCAGGCCAAGCAGGGCAAAAATGGCGATAGCGATGACCAGCTCCAACAAGGTGAAGCCCGACTGTCTATTCATGACGGTTGCGGATCCATCCGGTGGTGCGGTGCACGGCAGCTGGGCTGCCGGCCCGGCTGACCTGAATCTCGACCTGGAGCAGACGCGGGTCGCGGGCCGGGGCGACACGCTGGTGCAAGAGCCAATCGCGCTGATCCAGGCGTCGGGCCAGGCGCTGTGCGCCAAGTGGCGTAGCGCCTTGCAGACGGAGCTCGCTGAGTTGGTTGTCCGCTAGCCAGGCGCCGAACAGACGATCCTCGAGCCCGGCGCTTTGCTTGAGCACGAACTGGCTGGCCGACAGCACCGCAGCCGCCAACGTGGCGAAAATCGCCAGCGCGACCATGATTTCCAACAGCGTGAATCCCTGGCAATCGGCGGCCAGCCTGCGAGCGTCAGCCATCGATCAGCGGCTCCGCCAAGCCATCACTCACGACCTGGGAAATCGTCTGGCCGGCAACTTTGACGAACAATCTGAACGGACTGATCTCATCACTGCTGAGCATCAGCAACTGTGGCGGGCCTTGGGCATCATCGAGCGCCAGGACATGGCCGTCCTGCTCCAGTCCAAACGTCAGGCTTTCAGGCAGCCGATGCGACGCCGACACCGCTGTCCACCCCAGGGACTCGAGGCGCAACGCCTGATAGCCGCGAGGCTGTACGCGCACCCCATACTCCAGCCCATCCAACACCGCGCGTTCGCGCAACTGCTGCACCACACGGATGAAGTCCTGGGCTTGCTGCCGGGCCTCACGCGCCGGGCTCGGACCGAGAGCCAGACTGACCATGCCCATCACGACTCCGATCAACACAATGACGACCATCAGTTCCAGCAAGGTGAAGCCCCGAGAATGACCGCCCATGTTCACTCGGCCCAATTGCCGATATCGGCGGCGAAGCCCTCGCCGCCCGGCGCGCCATCGGCGCCCAGCGAGTACAGGTCATAGCCGCCATCGAGTGACTTGAGGCCAGGGTTGAGAAACTGGTAGGGCGTGCCCCAGGGATCGACCGGCAGGCTTTTCAAATAACCCTGAGGGTTCCAGTTCTTTGCCACGGGCGTACCGGCCGGACGCTTGCTCAGCGCCTCCAGGCCTTGCTGGGTCGAAGGGTAATGAGCGTTGTCGAGACGGTACATTTCCAGGGCCGTGGCTATCGCCTGGATATCGGTGCGCGCGGCGGTGACCTTGGCTTGGTCGGGCCGGCTCATGAACTGCGGCACGACGATGGCGCCGAGGATGCCGATGATGACCACCACCACCATGATTTCGATCAGGGTGAAGCCGCGCTGAGGACGTGCCGGTCGGTTGCTGTGGAGTTTCATGGGTCAATTCACCAATTGGTTGAGGCTCAAGATAGGAAGCAGAATGGCCATGACGATCAGCAGCACGACGCCGCCCATCAGCACCAACATGGCCGGTTCGAAAAGGCTCACCACCAGCGCGATGCGCGCTGCGAGGCTGGCCTCCTGTTGTTCGGCGGCGCGGGCCAACATGCTGTCGAGTTCGCCGGCACGTTCGCCGCTGGCAATCATGTGCAGCATCAGCGGCGGGATATCCCCGCCGAGCTCCAGGCCACGGGTCAGGGTCCCGCCCTCGCGCACCGAACGAGCGACGTCGGCCATGCGTGCGCGAATGGTCAGGTTGCCGATCACCTGCGCGGCGATGTGCAAGGCGTCCACCAAAGGCACCGAACTCTTGCTCAGGATCGCCAGGGTGCTGGCGAAGCGGGCCGCTTCCATCGCCCGCAGCACCTCACCCAACAACGGCAACCTGAGCAACAAGCGATGCCAACGCAGACGCCACGACGGCTGGCGCAGGCTCCAGCGCCACAGCCCGAGCAGCCCGGCCAGGGCCCCGAGCAGCAGCAGGCCGTAGCGACGCAAGCCGTCGCTCACCGCGATCAGCGCCTGGGTCAGCCAAGGCAACGGCTGGCCACTGTCGACGAAAATCTTCACCACATCCGGCACCACGTAGCCCAACAGGAACGCGACAATCGCGACACAGGCCAACATCAGGATCAGCGGGTACACCAACGCCAGTTGAATGCGCTGGCGCGATGCCTGGCGCGCCTGGGTGTAGGTCGCCAGTTGCTCCAGCACCTGGCCCAAATGGCCGGATTGCTCACCCGCGGCAACGGTGGCGCAAAACAGCTCGGGGAAGGCCTGGGGAAATGCCCTCAGCGCCGTCGCCAAGGCGTGGCCTTCCATCACCCGGCTGCGCACCGCCGACAGCAAGTGGACGACTCGCCGCTTCTGGCTCTGTTGCGCCACGGCCCCCAAGGCTTCCTCAAGGGGCAGGCCGGCCTGGATCAAGGTGGAAAGCTGCAACGTCAGCAACGCCAGGTCAGCCGGGCTCAAACGTCCCCCCGAAGGCCGGAAGCCGATCGTTCGCGACTCCCCGGCTTCACGTAACTCGCTGGGCAGCAAGCCGCGCTCGCGCAACAACTGACGGGCATGCCGGGGGCTGTCGCTTTCCACACGGCCCTTGCAGCGGCGGCCCTGGGCATCTTCGGCCCGGTAGTCGAAGGTCGGCATGGCGCTAATCCTCCTGAGTGATGCGCAGCAGTTCATCGACGCTGGTCAGGCCTTCGAGAACCCGCTGGCGCCCGTCCTGGAACAGACTGCGGGAGCTCTTGCGCGCCTCAGAGGCCAACGCCTGCTCGGTGGCCCCCTGATGAATCAACTGCGACAACGCAGCACTGACGTTCACCAGTTCGTAAATGCCGATGCGCCCGCGATAACCTTTCTGGCATTGATCGCAGCCCTGGGCCTTGAACAGCCGTGGCGCGGCACCGGCCTCAAGGCCCAGGCGCAGACAAGTGGCGGCGTCGGCCACATAAGGTGTCTTGCAGCATGGGCACAAGGTGCGCAACAAGCGCTGGGCGACGATGCCGGCCAGGGACGAGGCCAGCAGATAGGCATCCACCCCCATGTCCATCAGCCGCGTGACCGCGCCGACGGCGGTATTAGTGTGCAGGGTCGAGAGCACCAGGTGCCCGGTCAGGGACGCCTGGACGGCGATTTCGGCGGTCTCGCGGTCACGGATTTCACCGACCATCACCACGTCCGGATCCTGGCGCAAAATAGCCCGCAGGCCGCGAGCAAAGGTCATGTCGACTTTCGGATTGACCGGCATCTGGCCGATGCCCGGCAGGTGATATTCGATCGGATCTTCGACGGTGAGGATGTTGCGGCTCTGGTCATTGATGCTGCTCAACGCCGCGTACAGGCTGGTGGTTTTGCCCGAGCCCGTGGGCCCGGTGACCAACACGATGCCGTGGGGTTTGCCGAGCAATTGGCGCAACCCGGCCAGGGTGTCGTCGGGCAGGCCCAGGCGTTGCAGGTCCAGGCGTCCGGCCTGCTTGTCGAGCAGACGCAACACCACACGCTCGCCATGGGCCGACGGCAAGGTCGAGACCCGCACATCGACTTCGTGCCCGGCCAGCCGCAAGGCCATTCGCCCGTCCTGGGGCACGCGCTTTTCGGCGATATCCAAACGGGCCATGACCTTGATCCGCGACACCAGCAGGTTCGCCAGCTCCCGGCGCGGACGGAGCATTTCCTGCAACTGACCGTCGATGCGCATGCGCACCGACAGGTATTGCTCGAACGTTTCCAGGTGCACGTCCGAGGCGTGTTCGCGGACCGCCTCGCTGAGCAGGGCATTGATCAGCCGGATGATCGGCGCATCACCTTGTTGCTCCAGCAAGTCGGTGGTCTGCGGCATCTGGTCGGCCAGGCTGAGCAGGTCCAGCTCCTCGTCCAGGCCCTGGGCCACCTGCTCGGCGGCACTCTGGCCCTGGCGATAGACGTTGGCCAGGCGCGTGGCGAACGGCGCCGGCTCCAGCACCTGGATGGGCAAATCCCGACCGCACAGGCGCCGTACTTCCGCCACGGCGGTCAGGGGCGTGTCACCGCGCATCACCAGGGTCAAGGTCGGCCCCGTGCCTTCGAGCAGCACGCCGAAACGCCTGGCGAAGCCAAAGGGCAACGGGGCCTGTGGGTCCGTCACAGGGCCCCCGAACGCTGTTGCGGATCGGCCGTGTCCGTGGATGAGTCGAACAACTGGCGGGCATCCCGGGGCAACAACAGCGAGTTGTTTTTCCGCGAGCCCGGTTTGCTCAGGTCCCGGAGCGCGTCGTAGCGTTGACGGCTGACCTCGGCCAGGTCTTCGTTACTGCGCACAATGATCGGGCGCAGGAACACCATCAGGTTGCTTTTGGTCTGGGTGTCGCGGTTCCAGCGAAACAACGCGCCCAGGTACGGAATACTGCGCAGCAAAGGAACACCGCTTTGCTGGGTGCGGACGCTGTCGCGGATCAGCCCGCCGATCACGATGATCTCACCATCGTCCGCTAGGATCGTGCTCTTCAAGGCGCGCTTGTTGGTGATCAGGTCAGAGGAATCCACACCGGAGACCGATGGCGCGATGTCCGAGACTTCCTGCTCCACTTCCAGGCGCAAGGTCGAGCCCTCATTGATGTAGGGCTTGACCTTGAGGCTGATGCCGACGTCCTTGCGCTCCACGGTGGTGAACGGATTGTCCGCACCGTTGCCGCTGGTGGCGTAGGAACCCGTTTTGAACGGGACGTTCTGGCCGACGATGATTTCCGCTTCCTGGTTATCCAGGGTCAGCAGGCTGGGGGTGGACAGCAGGTTGCTGTGGGCATTGCTCGCCAGTGCCGAGACCAGCGCACTGAAACGATCGCTGCCCAGGCGCAGGAACGCGCCTTCGGTCTTTTTATCGAGCTTATTGAGGTCCAACCCGATGATCGGGATGGCGGTTCCCGGAAAATTGATGGCCCCTGTCGCGCTGCCGCTCTCCAGCCCCCACTGCACCCCCAGCGCTTCGGAAATATCGCCGGTGACCTCGACGATGGCCGCATGAATGAGCACCTGAGCCCGGGGTTGGTCCAATTCACGGACGATGTTCTCGATGATGCGAACCTGAGCAGGTTCGGCGATCAGCACGAGGGCATTCTGGCTTTCATCGGCCTTGATCATGAACGAGCTGGCGGCGGCAGTTTCCCGCAAGCCGGTCAGTGCTGGCGTGGTTTTCTTATCCTGGCCGACAGCCTCCAGCACCTCGGCCAGTTGCTTGGCATCGCTATGGCGCAGGCGGATAACCCGGGCGTTGTCCTGAGAGGCGGCGGCCGGGACGTCGAGGGTCCGGGCCAGATCGACCAGGCGCTGGCGCACCGCCGGCGCGCCGATGATCACCAACCGATTGCTACGGGCATCGGCGATCACCAGGCCCGCCGTATCGCCATCGCGCTTGCCGCCAGAGGTTTCCATCAACGGCGCGATATCCCCAGCCTGGGCATGCCGCAACCGCACCACCACATGATTGCGGTTGCGCCCTGAGTCCAGCTGTCGAACCACGTCGGCGATGCGCTGGACATTGGCGGCGGTGTCGGTAACCACCAAGGCATTGGACGATACCGAAGGGCCGACGTAACCATTGCCCGACACCAGGGGCCGGATCAACCCGGCGACGTCGGCGGCGATACTCGATTGCAGGTCGAGGACCCGGGTGACGAACTGCGACGGCGTGGCGCTTTTGGCATCGGCGATTCCGGCCCGCGTCTTGGCATCGCTGACCGGGGTAATGAGGATCCGCTCGCCTTCGTCGATCACGGTGAAGTTATGTGCATCGAGTACCGAATAGAACAACCGACGCACACCCTCGCGGTCCAGCGCCTGGCGGGACATGACTGTAATGCGCCCTGACACCCGGGGATCGAGCACCACGGTCTTGCCCAGGATCGCGGAGAATTCCTCGACCACGTCGCGCAGTTCCGCATTGTTCATCGCCAGTTGCCATTGGGCCTCCTCGGCCCGCAGCGCACTGGGGAACATCAGCGGGCAGGCCGCGGCAAGGCAGAACAGGACGCATGACACACGGCCTCGGATAAAGCTGTTCATGATTCGATCACTCTGATTGCCCGGCCACCGGGCGTAGGTATTGCGAGGAATGAAGCGTGGCATGGCGCCCGTCTTCGAGATCCAGCCGGCGCAGCAAGGGCTTGACCGCTTGCTGCAAGGCCAACCGCTCTTCACGGCCGTTGCGCCACAACGTCACATGGCTGGCCTCGACCCGGCGCAGCACGCTGCCACCGGGCAAGCGCTCGCCCACCTGGTAAATGCGCGGGCCGGCGGCATCCGCCAGCAATGCCCGCGACAAGCCTTCGCCGGCGACAAAACTGGCCTGCAACGTAATCGGTTCGGCGCTTGGCGCCTGGGCACCTTCAGGCGCCAGGCCGAGCACGGTCGCCACGGCTTGAACGTTGGGCAAGTCGCGAGCCGGCGCCGCCGGCGAGTCCACCACCACTGGCACGTCACGGCCCAATGCATGGCGAAAACGCCATTCCTGCCCGGCCAGCAATACCCCGTAGAGCAGCGGCACGAGCACCAGCACCAGCCTCGGCAGACGGCTGTCGACCCGAAACGACAGGCTCACCGTTGCGCTCGCTCAAGCGTGCCCGCAGGCTTGGCAAAGGACATTCGCCGCACCACTCTGCGCCCGGAAAACTCATGCCAGAGCACCGCGCACAGGTGCAGCGCGACGAGCATCGAAAGCACCACGCAAGACAGGGTGTGGACGGTGTTGGCCAGCTCGATCAACGTCGGATCAGCCAATGGCTGGGGGAAGCGAACAAGGCCGAAGACACTGATGGCGCTTTTCATCATCAGCACGCCGGTCACCAGCACGACGCCGATGACCAGGTAGATCAGCGCATGCACCGCCGAGGCCAGCCTCTTGCTCCCTGAAAGCGCCGTCCCGCGCGGCTCCAGTTCGTAAAAAAACAGCCAGGCCCGCCACACGAAAAACGGAATGAACAGCGTGGTCAGCGACACATTGAGTGACCCAACCCACTGTTCGGTCGAAGCTGGCACCGGATTGAACGCCACATAAAAACCGGACGCCAACGCCCATAAGATAATGACCGCCGACAGCCAGTGCAGCAGCACCCGGCGCCTGGAGTAATGGATAGACATCACTGCGCACTCGTCTGAAGGCCCCAGGCAACCCGTATGGATCGCCTGGGACCATGCCTGTCAGGACTTACAGCTTGTCCCAGGCGCTTTGCCAGGAGGCACCGACACCCGGTTCGAAACCGTTCGCCGACGGGCTGTACTGCTTGCAGTAGCCGGACACGGCGCCAGACTTGCATTCGAAGACTTCGTCAGTCTTGGGCTGCAGCACTTTCGTGCCGGCGGTGTAGTCGCTGATGCCTTCCGGGAACACGAAGTCGTACTCGATGCCGGCGCCTTCGCCAGTCAGGGTGACGGCTTGGGTATCCTGGCGAGTCGTGCGCCCGTCTTCGGTGGTGCCCACCAGCGTCAGGGTGTGCGCGCCAGGGGCGGCGCCGCGCAGGTCCAGGCTCAGGCCTGTATTGCCTTCACCTACGGTTTGCACGATACCCACCTGCTTGTTCTTCTCATCGAACAGCGTGGCTTCAAGGTTCATCCGGCGGTTTGCCTGCGCAGTGAACGCCATGCTGACCCGACCTTTGTCGAGAACGTACTCTGGTTGCAGGGAGGAAATCTCCATGCTGGCGCTGGCGTCTTCCTGCATGTCCAGTTGCACTTCGTAGCGATTCACACCGCTTTCTTTCTGGGCGTACAGGCTGTTGGCGCCCTTGACCGGCGTGATATTGCCCTCATCATCACGAATACCGGCACGAATCAGGGCATGGGCGTTGTTGATGGCTTCGGCCAGTTTGAACGACCAGTTCTCAGCCTTGCCTTCCTCGGCGTTGTCGATGCTGATTTCTACGCTGTACTGGGCATTTTCGCCGGTGGCGGTGAATGCCCGGGCCTTGACCTTGTCACCCACCAGCAACTGGGTCGATGGCGCAATGCTGCCCACCGCCGACCAGCCGCCCGGCAACGCGGCTTCGGCGAGGATGTTCACATCGACCGGGTCGTAGAACGCGTTATCGGTGTCGCCTACTGTCCAGACGGCCAGGATGACGTGATGACCCGACTTGCTGTCAGGAATGACGCAGTTATGCGGGGCACCGCCTACCGGCACTTGATTGCCACCTTCCACCGTACAGAACGGCGCGCTGTCGAACGAGGCACGCTTGAGCGCTTCGTTCGGGTTCCAACCGTCGCGGGTAATGAAGTATTCGTGTTTGGTCGCCGGGTGCGCGGCGGAGTATTGCCATTGAAAGGTAATGTCCCGGTCCCTGATTTCAGTCAGGTGCCAGCGCGAAGCCGATTGCGCATCGAGGGCAGAGAACCGGGCAATGCCGCCACTGGCGATTTTACCGTCGATAGGGCCTTGCAGCGGCGCACCACCTGCACCATTCGGGAAGCCCTTGAAGGTTTCACCGGTACTCTGCGGTTCGTATTGCGCGCCACCGCACTGTTGGTTGACACCTTTCTGGCACAACAGCGCACGGGAAGGCGGCACTTCGACGAAACCGTGGGCAAACACACCCTGGGACGCCACCATCGCCGACAACAGAACTAACGACGAAGCACACCCCGTTAACACACTGTTCTTCTTGAAGTTGTTGTTCATATAAATTCCAGACTACTCATCGAGATTGAAAAGACGTATCACCGTCATCTTGAAAGGTGCGCTGGGTCGTTCAGCGCTGAACCTGACAAGCGCCGAACCTTATAGAAAGTTGAATATTTCCTATGTAGGAAAAATCTCTCAAAACAGAAGGAATGATCTCTGAAGCCATTTCTATTACATAGTTCGAGAAACTTCTTACGAATAGAAATAACTATCAAACAAACACAAACAGATACTTCACACAAAACAACTAACGAGTTTCACATTGAGCCGAATAAACAACCGGGCAAAAAAAAGCCTGTCCGGCACGGGTCCGGACAGGCTGGGTGACACAGGGTGGCGATTACGGGTGATATTGCGCCGACAACTCATGTACCGCCCGCAGGAAGGCACCGGCGTGTTCCGGGTCGACTTCCGGGGTAATGCCATGGCCGAGGTTGAACACATGGCCGCTGCCGCTGCCGTAGCTGGCCAGGATGCGTCCGACTTCAGCGCGAATCGCTTCGGGCTTGGCGTAAAGCACGGTCGGGTCCATGTTGCCTTGCAGGGCGACCTTGTGACCGACACGCTCGCGGGCGTTGCCAATGTCGCAGGTCCAGTCCAGGCCCAGGGCGTCGGCACCGGCATCGGCGATGCTTTCCAGCCACAGGCCGCCGTTCTTGGTGAACAGGATCACCGGCACTTTACGGCCTTCATGCTCGCGGATCAGGCCACTGACGATCTTGCGCATGTAGGCCAGGGAAAACTCCTGGTACGCTGCCGCCGACAGGTTGCCGCCCCAGGTGTCGAAGATCTGCACCGCTTGCGCACCGGCCAGGATCTGGCCGTTGAGGTAGGACGTGACCGACTGGGCCAGCTTGTCCAGCAACAGGTGCATGGCTTGCGGGTTGTCGTAGAGCATCGCCTTGGTCTTGCGGAAGTCCTTCGACGAACCGCCTTCGACCATGTAGGTGGCCAGGGTCCAAGGGCTGCCGGAGAAACCGATCAGCGGCACGCGACCGTTGAGTTCACGGCGAATGGTGCTGACCGCGTCCATGACGTAACCCAGGTCCTTCTGCGGATCGGGAATCGGCAGGGCCTCGATATCAGCCAGGGTGCTGATGACTTTCTTGAAGCGCGGACCTTCGCCGGTCTCGAAGTACAGGCCCTGGCCCATGGCATCGGGAATGGTCAGGATGTCGGAGAACAGGATCGCCGCGTCCAGTTGCGGATAGCGATCCAGCGGCTGCAGCGTGACTTCACAGGCGAACTGGGGGTTCATGCACAGGCTCATGAAATCACCGGCCTTGGCGCGGCTGGCGCGGTATTCCGGCAGGTAGCGACCGGCCTGGCGCATCATCCACACCGGGGTGACGTCTACGGGTTGCTTGAGCAGGGCGCGAAGGAAACGATCGTTCTTCAGGGCAGTCATGTCGGCATCCGGAAAAAAAGTGCGGGCATTTTCTCAGAGCGCGACGCAAAAGGCACGGCAAGAGCCGTGCCTTTTATCTATCGGGGCAATTTGTCGCGGTGCAACTCGATCTGCTTAACACTGCAAAATGACTGTGGGAGGCATTTTTGTGGGAGCAAGGCTTGCCCGCGATGAAAACACTGCGGTCTCCTGGGTACCGAGGCGCCTGAATCGCGAGCAAGCTTTGCTCCCACAAAGCTCGCTCCCACAGGTTTACTCCATTGCAACTCTGGATCGAGGTCAGACTTGCAGGTAATCCAGAATCCCTTCCGCCGCATTGCGGCCTTCGAAGATCGCTGTCACCACCAGGTCGGAACCCCGGACCATGTCGCCACCGGCGAAGATCTTCGGGTTGCTGGTCTGGTGCTTGTACTGGCCCTGTTCCGGGGCCACGACGCGGCCCTGGCTGTCGGTCTGGATGCTGAACTGCTCGAACCACGGTGCCGGGCTCGGGCGGAAGCCGAAGGCGATGACCACGGCATCGGCCGGGATGATCTCTTCGGAACCGGGGATCGGCTCGGGGCTGCGGCGGCCACGGGCGTCCGGTTCGCCGAGACGGGTCTCGACCACCTTCACGCCTTCGACCTTGTCTTCACCGACAATGGCGATCGGCTGGCGGTTGTAGAGGAACTTCACGCCTTCTTCCTTGGCGTTCTTCACCTCTTTGCGCGAGCCGGGCATGTTCGCTTCGTCACGACGGTAGGCGCAGGTCACCGACTTGGCGCCCTGGCGAATCGAGGTGCGGTTGCAGTCCATCGCCGTGTCACCACCGCCGAGCACCACGACCTTCTTGCCTTTCATGTCGACGAAATCTTCCGGCGACTTTTCAAAGCCAAGGTTGCGGTTGACGTTGGCGATCAGGAAGTCGAGGGCGTCATAGACGCCTGGCAGGTCCTCGCCGGCGAAGCCGCCCTTCATGTAGGTGTAGGTGCCCATGCCCATGAATACCGCATCGTATTCTTCGAGCAGTTGCTCCATGGTCACGTCCTTGCCCACCTCGGTGTTCAGGCGGAACTCGATGCCCATGCCGGTGAAGACTTCGCGACGATTGCTCAGCACGGTCTTTTCCAGCTTGAACTCGGGAATACCGAAGGTCAGCAGGCCGCCGATTTCCGGGTTCTTGTCGAACACCACCGGAGTCACGCCACCACGCACCAACACGTCGGCACAGCCCAGGCCCGCCGGGCCGGCACCGATGATCGCCACACGCTTGCCGGTCGGCTTGACCTTGGACATGTCCGGGCGCCAGCCCATGGCGAACGCGGTGTCGGTGATGTACTTCTCCACCGAACCGATGGTCACCGCGCCGAAACCGTCGTTGAGGGTGCAGGCACCTTCACACAGGCGATCCTGCGGGCACACCCGGCCGCAGACTTCCGGCAGGGTGTTGGTCTGGTGGGACAGCTCGGCGGCCTGGAGGATGTTGCCCTCGGCCACCAGTTTCAGCCAGTTGGGAATGAAGTTGTGCACCGGGCACTTCCATTCGCAATACGGGTTACCGCAACCCAGGCAGCGATGGGCCTGGTCGGCCGACTGCTGGGGTTTGAAAGGCTCGTAGATTTCCACGAACTCTTTCTTGCGTTGACGCAACAGTTTCTTCTTCGGATCCTTGCGCCCGACATCGATGAACTGGAAGTCGTTATTCAGACGTTCAGCCATTGTTAAAACCTCATCAAACTCTTCAGGCGCATATCACTGCGGGTTGGCACGAGTGCTGGAAAGCAACGATTTCAGGTTGGCAGCCTTGGGCTTGACCAGCCAGAAACGGCGCAAGTAGTCATCGAGGTTTTCGGCGAGTTCACGACCCCACTCGCTGTCGGTTTCCGCGACGTACTCGTTCAGCACGTTTTGCAGGTGGCTGCGGTAGGCTTCCATCGCCTCGCCGCTGATCCGCTGGATTTCCACCAGTTCGTGGTTGACCCGGTCAACGAAGGTGTTGTCCTGGTCGAGCACGTAGGCGAAACCACCGGTCATGCCAGAGCCGAAGTTATAACCGGTCTTGCCCAGCACGCAGACAAAACCACCGGTCATGTACTCGCAGCAGTGATCGCCGGTGCCTTCCACCACAGTGTGGGCCCCGGAGTTACGCACGGCAAAACGCTCGCCCGCGGTGCCGGCGGCGAACAGCTTGCCGCCCGTGGCGCCGTAGAGGCAGGTGTTGCCGATGATGGCACTGTCCTGGGTCTTGTAGACGCTGCCCTTGGGCGGAACGATGACCAGCTTGCCGCCGGTCATGCCCTTGCCCACGTAGTCGTTGGCATCGCCTTCCAGGTACATGTTCAGGCCACCGGCGTTCCAGACGCCGAAGCTCTGGCCTGCGGTGCCCTTGAAACGGAAGGTGATCGGCGCCTTGGCCATGCCCTGGTTGCCGTGCTTGCGCGCGATTTCACCGGAGATCCGCGCACCGATGGAACGGTCGCAGTTGCAGATATCCAGCTCGAACTCGGCACCGCTCAGGTCGTTGATCGCCGCAGCGGCCATGTCGACCATCTTCTCGGCCAGCTCACCCTTGTCGAATGGCGGGTTGCGGTCGACCTGGCAGAACTGTGGCTTGTCCGCCGGGATGAGATCGCTGCCCAGCAACGGGGTCAGGTCCAGGTGATGCTGTTTGGCGGTCTGGCCTTCGATCACTTCCAGCAGATCGGTACGGCCGATCAGCTCTTCAAGCGAGCGCACGCCCAGCTTCGCCAGCCACTCACGGGTCTCTTCAGCCACGTAGGTGAAGAAATTCACCACCATGTCGACGGTGCCGATGTAATGGTCCTTGCGCAGCTTGTCATTCTGGGTCGCCACGCCGGTGGCGCAGTTGTTCAGGTGGCAGATGCGCAGGTATTTGCAGCCCAGGGCGATCATCGGCGCAGTGCCGAAGCCGAAGCTCTCGGCGCCGAGGATGGCGGCCTTGATCACGTCCAGGCCGGTTTTCAGGCCACCGTCGGTCTGCACCCGGACCTTGCCGCGCAAATCGTTGCCGCGCAGGGTCTGGTGGGTTTCGGCCAGGCCCAGTTCCCACGGCGCACCGGCGTACTTGATCGAGGTCAGCGGCGATGCACCGGTGCCGCCGTCGTAGCCGGAGATGGTGATCAGGTCGGCATAAGCCTTGGCCACACCGGCGGCGATGGTGCCGACGCCGGCTTCCGCCACCAGTTTCACCGAGACCAGCGCCTTGGGGTTCACCTGCTTGAGGTCGAAGATCAGTTGCGACAAGTCTTCGATCGAGTAGATGTCGTGATGCGGCGGCGGCGAGATCAGGGTCACGCCAGGGACCGCGTAGCGCAGCTTGGCGATCAGGCCGTTGACCTTGCCACCGGGCAGTTGGCCGCCCTCACCGGGCTTGGCGCCCTGGGCCACCTTGATTTGCAGCACTTCAGCATTGACCAGGTATTCCGGCGTCACACCAAAGCGGCCAGTGGCGACCTGCTTGATTTTCGAACTCTTGATGGTGCCGTAGCGCGCCGGGTCTTCACCGCCTTCGCCGGAGTTGGAACGCGCACCGAGGCGGTTCATGGCTTCGGCCAAGGCTTCGTGGGCTTCCGGGGACAGTGCGCCCAGGGAAATACCAGCCGAATCGAAACGCTTGAGCACCGATTCCAGCGGCTCCACTTCACTGATGTCCAGCGGCGTGTCGAGGGTCTTGACCTTGAGCAGGTCGCGGATCATCGATACCGGACGGTTGTCCACCAGCGAGGTGTATTCCTTGAACTTGCTGTAGTCGCCCTGTTGCACGGCCGCTTGCAAGGTGTTGACCACGTCCGGGTTGTAGGCGTGGTATTCACCACCATGGACGAACTTCAACAGGCCGCCCTGCTGGATCGGCTTGCGCGGGCTCCAGGCTTCGGCTGCCAGGGCTTTCTGCTCGGCTTCGATGTCGACGAAACGCGCACCCTTGATGCGGCTCGGCACGCCACGGAAGCTCAGCTCGCAGACTTCTTCCGACAGGCCGATGGCCTCGAACAATTGCGCGCCGCGATACGAGGCGATGGTCGAGATGCCCATCTTCGACAGGATCTTGAGCAGGCCCTTGGTGATGCCCTTGCGGTAGTTCTTGAACACCTCATACAGGTCGCCCAGCACTTCACCGGTACGGATCAGGTCGCCCAGCACTTCGTAGGCCAGGAACGGATACACCGCCGAGGCGCCGAAACCGATCAGCACCGCGAAGTGATGCGGATCGCGGGCGGTGGCGGTTTCCACCAGGATGTTGGAGTCGCAGCGCAGGCCTTTTTCGGTCAGGCGATGGTGCACCGCACCGGTAGCCAGCGAGGCGTGGATCGGCAGCTTGCCCGGCGCGATGTGACGGTCGCTGAGCACGATCTGGGTACGCCCGGCGCGCGCGGCTTCTTCAGCCTGATCGGCAACGTTGCGGATCGCCGCTTCCAGGCCGACGCTTTCGTCGTAGTTCAGGTCGATGACCTGGCGCGCGAAGCCCGGACGGTCGAGGTTGGTCAGCGAGCGCCACTTGGCCGGGGAAATGACCGGCGAGCTGAGGATCACCCGCGAGGCGTGTTCCGGCGACTCCTGGAAAATGTTGCGCTCGGCACCGAGGCAGATCTCCAGGGACATCACGATCGCTTCGCGCAGCGGGTCGATCGGCGGGTTCGTCACCTGGGCGAACTGCTGGCGGAAATAGTCGTACGGCGTGCGCACGCGCTGGGACAGCACGGCCATCGGCGTGTCGTCGCCCATGGA
This sequence comes from Pseudomonas sp. FP2300, assembly GCF_030687595.1. NCBI lineage: Bacteria > Pseudomonadati > Pseudomonadota > Gammaproteobacteria > Pseudomonadales > Pseudomonadaceae > Pseudomonas > Pseudomonas sp. FP2300. The sequence goes on along the minus strand of NZ_CP117440.1, from coordinate 554,063 downwards.
GCCGACCGCTTCGTAGCCCTGCTCGCCGAGTGGACGCAGCACCTGGTCACGCTCTTCGAACGTCACCTGGTACATCTTCATGTACTGCTTGAGCTGATCGACGTCGTAGAAAGCCGAGCCATGGTCGTTGTCTTCCATGGTCGCCTGGATGCGCAGGGCATTCTTGCGCAGCCATTGCTTGTACGGATGACGGGACTTGAGGCGGTTGTCGATCGCATCGGTGTCGAGGATCTGGCCGGTTTCGGTATCCACGGCAAAGATCTGGCCCGGGCCTACGCGGCCCTTGGCGATGACGTCTTCGGGCTGGTAGTTCCAGACACCGATTTCCGAAGCCAGGGTGATGAACCCGTTGGTGGTGGTGACCCAGCGCGCCGGACGCAGACCGTTACGGTCCAGCAGGCACACGGCATAGCGACCGTCGGTCATGACGATACCGGCCGGGCCGTCCCACGGCTCCATGTGCATGGAGTTGTATTCGTAGAAGGCCCGCAGGTCCGGGTCCATGGTCTCGACGTTCTGCCACGCCGGCGGCACCAGCATGCGCACGCCGCGGAACAGGTCGATGCCACCGGTCACCATCAGTTCCAGCATGTTGTCCATGCTCGAGGAGTCCGAGCCCACGCGGTTGACCAACGGGCCGAGCTCTTCGAGGTCCGGCATCAGGTCGTTGGCGAACTTGGTGCGCCGGGCCACGGCCCAGTTGCGGTTGCCGGTGATGGTGTTGATCTCGCCGTTGTGGGCGAGGAAGCGGAATGGCTGGGCCAGCGGCCATTTCGGCAGGGTATTGGTGGAGAAGCGCTGGTGGAACACGCAGATTGCGGTTTTCAGGCGCTCGTCGCTCAGGTCCGGATAGAAGGCGGTGAGGTCCGCCGGCATCATCAGGCCTTTGTAGATAATGGTCTTGTGGGAAAAGCTGCAGATGTAGTGATCGGTGTCGGCGGCATTGGCCACGGACGAACGACGACGAGAGCTGAACAGCTTGATCGACATGTCCTGGTCGCTCAGACCGTCACCTGCGATGAACACCTGTTCGATCTGCGGCAGGCGCTCAAGGGCCAGGCGGCCGAGGACGCTGGTGTCGATCGGCACTTTGCGCCAGCCCACCAGTTGCAGGCCGGCGGCCAGGATCTCGCGGTTCATGTTCTCGCGAGCCGCCTCAGCCTTCACCGGGTCCTGGTTGAAGAACACCATGCCCACGGCGTACTGCTTGGGCAGGGTCACGCCAAACGTTTCCTGGGCAACGGCACGCAGGAACTCGTCAGGCTTTTGAATCAGCAAGCCACAACCGTCGCCGGTCTTGCCGTCGGCGTTGATCCCACCGCGGTGGGTCATGCAGGTCAGGGCCTCAATGGCCGTTTGCAAAAGGGTATGGCTGGGCTCGCCCTGCATATGAGCTATCAGGCCGAAACCGCAGTTATCCTTGAATTCATCTGGTTGGTACAGACCTGCTTTCATAGACACTTTCTCACCAGGCTGCCTCTAATCGAGGCAAATTTCTTTTCAATTCAACCAGTTGCATGCCGCGCCGAACGTACGCCAGCTTTGCGGGGGCAAAAGGGAGGTCATTGTACACACCGACACAGAGGCTCACAAATTTGACGACGAACTGTCGCAAATCCATGTCGCATTTGTGAAAGGTTTAAAGCTATATGCTGTGCTAGTCAAAACTTTTTTGGGTTCGACCGCTACGACTCAAACACTACTGTGACGCAGACACCACAAGGCGCGCGGCCTGAAAGGTCGCCCGCCCTTGCGGAATTTTGAGGTTGCCGGGAGAGGCGGCCTGGGTAAGGCCGCCGAATCTTCAGCGAGTTGCAGCCAGTTCCTGTTGGACGCTGGCGACAGTGCGAGGCCAAGGTTTACCAGCCTGAACCTTCGCTGGCAAGGCCTTGATAGCGGAAACGGCTGCATCACGACTGGCAAAGCTGCCGTAGGTGATGACATACAGTGGCTTGCCGTTGAGCACTTTCTTGAAATAGCGGTACTCGCCGCCCTGCTCCTTGACGAAGTTCTGCGCCGTGGCTTCAGAGCTGGTGCCGAGGATCTGCACCACGTAGTTACCCGGTGCCTGGCCGGCGTACCAGCTACCGCCCGCGGCCTTGGCCGGAGCAGCAGGCTTGGCGGCCGGTGCTGGCGCGGCAGGCTTGGTCGCGGGCGCTGGAGCCGGGGCAGGCTTGGCGGTGGCTATCTGGGTCGGTGCCGGAGTCGGCTTGGCCGCCGGAGCAGGCGTTGGCGTCGGCGCAGGACCGGCCGGCACGCCCGCCGGTGGTGAGGTGGTGGTCACGGTCGGCGGCACGTCGCTGCTGTCGTCGATCGGTGGCGCCGCGCCGTCGTCGCCTTCGGTGATGCCACCGGCCGCTTCGGCCAGCGGGCCGCGCATGACCGGCTGCGACTGGCCGACCAACGGCAGCGGCATCGGCTGGGTGTTGCCGGCGAATTCCACTGCCGGAGCACCACCGTTGGGTTGCGGCGTACCCTGGCCGAGGGGCAGTTGCGCCTGCTCGTTGGCAGGAGTGCCCGTGGTCGGCGCCTTGTTGCGGCCCGGCATCAGCCAGGCGGCGGCAACCGCGACCACAACGACAGCGGAAATTGCCAATACGTGTTTCTTCGGCATGTTGAACCCCATACTTGGACGCTTCACCGCTGAGCGGCTGGCAATCATGACTTCGATCAGAGCATCGCGGGCGACCTGGTTGATGTTGCCAGGCCAACCACCTGCGCTTTCGTGAATCTCAGAGATCTGATCGGCGGTAAAAAGTTCGATACCCCGGCCCGCCCCCTCAAGACGCTGGGCCAGGTATTCACGCGTCTCTTCCTCGGTGTAGGGCGCCAGCTCGATAACGTGGAAGCGCTCTTCCTCAAGACTCAGTTGATCCAGATCAGCGATCAGCGACGACTCGCCGAACAGGAACACATGGGGACGACCTTCCGGCGCACCGGCAGCCAGGGCCAGCAGGGCTTCCAGGGCCGACTCGTCGAGCTGCTCGGCGTCGTCCACCAGCAGATAGACTTCCTGCCCGGTCAGCGCCAACTGCACGATCTGATCGAGAATCGCCCCGATTTCGGCCTGGGCGACATTCAGCGCCTGGGCCACCTGGCGCAACACACCGGCGGCATCGCCGGCGCCGCGGGCGGAGACCACCACGCTTTGCACCGACTGCTTGTTGGTACTGGCCACCAGGGCCTGGCGCAGCAAGGTCTTGCCGCTGCCCTGGGGACCTGTGACCACCAACAGCAACTGGCTGTAGCGTGCCAGGTGATGCAACTGGCCCAGCACCGGTTTGCGCTGGGCGGGGAAGAACTTGAAGCCCGGGACCCGTGGAGCGAAAGGGTCATGACTCAATTGGAAATGGCCGAGGAAAGCCTCGTCGGCATGCAAACTAGTCATCGGAATCTTATTAACCTTTAAGCTGAGCCAGGGCGCGGTAGTCCGCTCCCAGCGTGGCCTGTAGAACTGCTTTCGGATAATCGTCGGTCACCACCGCTTCGCCCATGTGGCGCAGCAGCACCAGACGCAGACGACCGTCGATCACTTTTTTGTCGATTGCCATGTGTTCAAGGAAATCCGCCTCAGTCATTTCCTCGGGCGGAACCACCGGCAGCCCGGCGCGCTGGAACAGACGAATGCCGCGATCGCGCTCCTGCTCGCTGATCCAGCCCAGGCGCGCAGACATCTCCAGGGCCATGACCGTGCCGGCCGCAACCGCCTCGCCATGCAGCCAGACACCATAGCCCATATGGGTTTCGATGGCATGGCCAAAGGTGTGGCCCAGGTTGAGCGTGGCCCGCACTCCCGACTCCCGCTCATCGGCACCGACCACGGCGGCCTTGGCGGCGCAGGAACGTTCAATGGCGTAGGTCAGGGCCGCCTGATCCAATGCACGTAGACGGTCGACATTCTCTTCGAGCCAGCCCAGGAACGGCTCGTCGCAGATCAGCCCGTATTTGATGACCTCCGCCAGCCCCGCAGACAGTTCACGAGCAGGCAAGGTGTTGAGGGTAGCGGTATCGATCAGCACCACGTTGGGCTGATAGAAAGCCCCCACCATGTTCTTGCCCAGCGGATGGTTGATCCCGGTCTTGCCGCCCACTGACGAATCGACCTGGGACAGCAGCGTGGTGGGGATCTGGATGAAATCGACGCCACGCTGATAGCAGGCGGCGGCAAAACCGGCCATGTCGCCGATCACGCCGCCACCGAGGGCAATCACCGTGGTGCGCCGATCGTGCCGCGCACTCAGCAGGCCGTCGAAAATAAGCTGCAAGGTTTCCCAATTCTTGAAGGCTTCACCGTCGGGCAACACCACGGAAATGACCGAGAAGGCCGACAGGCTGCGGGTCAGACGTTCCAGATACAGGGGCGCGACGGTTTCATTGGAAATGATCGCCACTTGCCGCCCGGCGATATGCGGCGCCAGCAGTTCGGGCTGGTCCAGCAAGCCTTCGCCAATATGAATCGGGTAGCTGCGCTCGCCCAGGTCGACCTTAAGTGTCTGCATGTGTCCCCACAGTGAAGATGGAATCAGGCGTCCTGCCTGCAATTAACGAAAGTCCACGGTGCTTGTTCTGACGCCAGTTAATGGCCATCCGCCACGCCCCAGCCGGGCCACGACGGGACGTCGAGGATAGCGCATTTCGCCAAGCGCATTAACGGGGAGGCAGTTGCTGAAGACGATCAAGGATGTCGAGCACCACCATCCGCGGCGGCCGCTCGTCGGTTTCCACCACCAGGTCGGCGATCTCCCGATACAACGGGTCACGCAGCTCCAGCAGATCCCGCAGGGTTTTGGCCGGGTCGGCGGTACGCAACAGCGGACGGTTGCGATCCCGGGCCGTGCGGCCGACCTGTTGTTCGACGGAGGCATGCAGGTAGACCACTCGTCCGCCGGCATGCAGCGCCCGACGATTGGCTTCGCGCATGACCGCGCCGCCGCCGGTGGCCAGCACCACGCCATCGAACGCGCACAGCTCGGCGATCATCGCCTGCTCACGGTCACGAAAGCCCGGTTCGCCTTCCTTGTCGAAAATCCATGGGATATTAGCGCCCGTGCGCAATTCAATTTCCTTGTCGGAATCTTTGAATGGCAGGCGCAGCTCTTTGGCCAGCAAACGGCCGATGGTGCTTTTTCCAGCGCCCATCGGCCCTACAAGAATCAAATTTCGCACAGAATCAACGACTCACAGCAATCGCCTGGTTGTTCATGATACGCGGAGTGAGGAACACCAGCAGCTCGGATTTTTTCTCCGAGACTACATCACGCCGGAAAAGGCGGCCAAGATACGGCACATCGCCAAGAAATGGCACCTTATCTACAACCTTGCTCTGAGTATTTGAGAAAACCCCGCCAATCACAATGGTCTCGCCGTCATTGACCAAGACCTTGGCGTTGACCTCGTTTTTCTTGATTGGCGGCACATCCTGCACCTTGTTCAAGTAGTCCGGTTCATCCTTGGTGACCTTGACCTCCATGATGATGCGGTTGTCCGGGGTGATCTGCGGAGTCACCTCCAGCGACAGCGAAGCCTCCTTGAACGACACCGACGTGGCACCGCTGGAACTGGCTTCCTGATAAGGGATTTCCGTGCCCTTGAGGATTTTTGCCGTCTCCTTGTCGGAGGTCACCACCTTGGGCTGGGAGACGATTTCGCCGTTGCCGGTCTTTTCCATGGCCGTCAGTTCAAGGTCCAGCAAGACGTTGTCGGTAATGAACGCAATGCCGATGCCCGAGGTATTGCCCGAGGCCCCCATGTCGACGAACGGCTGGTTGGTGCTGGTGCTGCCTGGCGTGCCAATGGTGGTGGAATCGCCGGTGGTCACCCCTGAGGTGTTCCAGTTGCCCTTGTTCTGAATCGACCCACCCCAGCGCACACCCAGGCTTTTGTCGTAGTCGACGTTGGCCTCGACAATCCGCGCCTCGATCATCACCTGGCGCACCGGAATATCCAGTTGCGCCACGATCCTGCGCAGTTCGTCGAGCCGGTCCTGGGTCTGGTAGGCAATGATGTTGTTGGTGCGCTCATCGACCGTGATCGTGCCGCGCTCGTCGGCTTTCGCCTCGGCACTGGTCACCGACTGGAACAGCTTGGCGATGTCCGCCGCCTTGGCGTAGTTGACCTGCAACAGCTCACGCCGCAGTGGTGCCAGGTCGGCAATCTGCTTCTGCGACTCCAGCTCCTGGCGCTCGCGAGCGGCAATTTCATCGGCCGGAGCCACCAGCAGCACGTTGCCGACCTTGCGCTTGTCCAGACCCTTGGTCTTGAGCACCAGATCCAGCGCCTGGTCCCAAGGCACGTTCTGCAAGCGCAGGGTGATGCCGCCCTGCACCGTGTCGCTGGCCACCAGGTTCAGGTTGGTGAAATCGGCGATCAATTGCAGCACCGAGCGCACCTCGATGTCCTGGAAGTTGAGCGAGAGCTTCTCGCCACTGTAGGCCGCGCGGTCGGCGTTGCGTTTTTGCAGGTCGTCGACGGTCATGGGACGGACGCTGACGGTGAGCTTGTTGTCGGTCTGGTAGGTCGAGTAGTCGAAGGTGCCGCTGGGTTCGATGCTGATGGTCGCCCGGTCGCTGCCGGCGCTGGCATTGACGAACTGCACCGGGGTGGCGAAGTCCTTGACGTCCAGGCGCACCCGCAATGGCTCGGGCAACTGGGTCCTGGCGAAATTGAGGATGATCTTGCCTTCGCGCTCCTGGATGTCCGGGGCGATGGACGGATCAGACAGATCAATTACCACGTTGCCTTCGCCCTGGGTCCCACGCTGGAAGTCAACCCCACGGATCGCCTTGCCCACTGGCGCACTGGCCCTCGCGGGCGCCGCGCTGGCAACCGCCGTGCGCGGGGCCTGGACGGTGTTCTTCGCAGCAGCGCTCTTCGCAGAGCCCCCCTTGCCGACCACCACGAACAGATGGTTACCTTCGACCCGGGTATCGTACGGCGCCAGTTGGGTAAGGCCGATGATCAACCGGGTGCGATCCCCGGCCTCGACCACGGTGGCGCTGCGTGCATTGCCCCCGCCCAGGTCGTGGTTCTTGCTAGCCAGTTGATTGGTCACCCCGGGCAGGTCCAGGGCAATCCGGGCCGGTTGTTCGGTGGTGTAGCCCCGAGGAGTCGGCGGCGGACCATCGAAGGTAAGCTTCAACTCGACACGGTCCCCCGGCAACGCCGCCACATCCAGCGTCTTCAGACTGGCCCCATGAACCATCGGCGACAACAGCGCTATCCATAGCGAAATACCGAGGGCTGAAAAAATCCTGTTCATTGTTCGAGTTCCACTATGAATGCTCTTTCAAAGGAATGGTCCGTGGTCGCTCCAGCCAGGCACCCTCGCCATCGGGAACGATTTCGACCACATCGACCTGAGTGGCACTGATGGCGACGATCCGCCCGTCGTTGCGACCCAGATAGTCGCCGACCTTGAGCCGATGCACCCCGCCCGCGCCACGCAGGAGCGCGAAGGAGCCACTGACGTTGGAGATCGTACCGACCATTTCGAACTGCTCGATGTTGAAGCCCTCCAGGTACTGCTTGACCCGGTTGGGGTCGGGCCGGACATTGCGCGAGCCCCGCTGCCGGTCGGCCTGGTCCACGCGAACCTGCCGGGAAAACGGACTGCGCAGGTTCGCGGCGCTGTAGGTAAAGGTTTCGTAGGGCCTGAACGTGGGTGTCGGCTCGATCTTGCCAGGCGGGCGCAGGCGCACTTCGTTCATATAGGCGTCCAGGTCGCTGAAACCATTGTCGTTGTTGCAGCCCGCCAGCGCGACCAGGCCTGCCAGCAGGCAGATGCGACACACCGGCCTCATGGTTGCGCCTCCTGCTCGTTGTACCGGTAGGTCTTGGCCTGAATACTCATGCGCAGCTTCGTGCCCGCCTCGGGCTCCATCGGGGCGATCTCGAAATCATGCAGCGTGACGATCCGGGGTAGCCCGGCCACCCCACTGACGAACGTCGCCAGGTCGTGGTAGCCCCCGGTCACGGTGATCTGGATCGGCAACTCGATGTAGAACGGCTGGGTGACCTCCGGCAGCAGCTTGATTTCCTCGAACTCCAGGCCGCTGCCCAGGCCGGTGCGAGTGATGTCCTCCAGCAGGCCCGGCACTTCGGTATCGCTGGGCAATTGCCGCAACAGCACACCAAAAGACGTTTCCATCTGCTTCATCTGCTCGGTGTAGCGCTCCAGGTTCGCGGCCATGTGGGCCTTGCCCGCGAATTGCGCCTTGAGGGTGTTTTCTTCCTCGCGCACCTGCTGCAACTGGTTTTCCAGGTCACTCAAGGCAAAGTTATAGCCCAGCCCCAGCACCAGGACCACCAACAGGACGCCGGCCAGCCATTTGATGGGCGCCGGCCAGGAACCGATGTTGTTGGTGTCCAGGTCACTGAGGTCGATCTTGCGCAGCGCGTCGAACCACTCCCCTGGTTTCATTGGGCGTCCTCCGCATCGGCCGGGCGGGTCTGGCGCACCGTCAGTTGGAAAACGTTGGCCTGGTCGAGTTGCCCGGCGGTGGTGGCCTTGACCTCCGTCAGGTTGGGCGTGTCGAACAGGTCCGACGAGTCCAGGTTGCGCATCAGGTCCGAGACCCGGTTGTTCGATTCCGCGACCCCCTTGATCGAGAGCGTGTGGTCTTCCATCTTCACTTCGGTGAAATAAACACCTTCCGGCAAGGTCCTCGCCAACTGGTCGAAAATGCGCCCGCTGACCGGCCGGTTCCCCTGCAAGTCCTGAATGATGCGCATACGCTCCAGCAATTGCTGGCGACGAGCCTTCAATTCGCTGATCTGCTTGATGCGCTCGTCCAGCACGGCGATCTGCTCCGAGAGATGGTTATTGCGAGCGACCTGGTGGTCGATGGCGCCGTCGATGTATCGGACCGCAACCAGGACCACGCCGACCGCACCGACCAGCGCGCCCACCAAGGCCAGCAAAAAGCGTTTGCGCCGTTCTTCGCGCAGTTCTTCGCGCCAGGGTAGCAGGTTGATCCGCGCCATCAGTCGAAGCTCCTGAGGGCCAGCCCGCAGGCAATCATCAGCGCCGGTGCATCACTGGCCAGCGCCCCGGCATTGACCTTGCTGCCCAGGGCCATGTTGGTAAACGGGTTGGCCACCTGGGTCGGGGTACCCAGGCGTTGTTCGATCAGCCGATCCAGGCCGGCGACCGAAGCCGTGCCCCCGGCCAGCAGGATGTGGTCGACCGCACTGTACTGGCCCGAGGCGAAGAAGAACTGCAGGGATCGCGAGACCTGCTGTACCAGAGCCTCGCGAAAGGGTTGCAACACTTCGCTCAGGTAATCGTCCGGCAGCCCTCCCTGCTTCTTTGCCAAGCCGGCCTGCTCGGGCGTCAAGCCATAGCGGCGCTGAATTTCCTCGGTCAGTTGGCGGCCGCCGAACAATTGTTCGCGGGTATAGATGATGCGCCCGTTGTGCAGCACGCTGAGGGTGGTCATGGTGGCGCCGATGTCGATAACCGCCACAGTCAGCCGTTCCTGGGAGGCGGCCAGTTGCGTGGCGAGCAAGCCGAAAGCACGCTCCAGCGCATAAGCCTCCACGTCGACCACCCGGGCCGTCAGCCCGGCGAGCGCCAACGCGGCCTCGCGGACCTCGACGTTTTCCTTGCGGCAGGCCGCCAGCAGCACTTCGACGCGCTCGGCACTGCGCGGCGAAACGCCCACCACTTCGAAATCGATGGCCACCTCATCCAGCGGATAGGGAATGTATTGATCGGCCTCGATCTTGAGCTGGTTTTCCATGTCATCGTCGGACAACCCGGCGTCCATCTCGATGGTCTTGGTAATCACCGCCGACCCCGCAACGGCCACCGCCACGCTACGCACGGGCGTCTTGGCCTTGGCCAACAGCCGTGACAATGCCTGGCCCACCCCTTCGAGATCGGCGATGTTCTTCTCGACCACGGCGTTGGCCGGCAACGGTTCGACCGCGTAGGACTCGACGCGATATCGCTCGCCCTGGCGGCTCAACTCGAGCAGCTTCACCGACGTGGAGCTGATGTCGATCCCCAGAAGCGTATGGGCTTTTTTATTGAAGAGTCGTAGCACTACCAATTCCCTATGACTATCCGTGAGTTACGGACTCTCTAATATGCATTGCGTTCAATCACTCCGGTCCGACGGACGTCCGGATGGCATTCGCGACGAAAAAAAATGCTTATAATGCCCAGCGTTTTTTTCGCTTTGTTGCAAGCACGGGTCCATCCCTGCACCTGGCGCCTTTTTCATTCTTTGCCTGGATATCCAAAAGCCTTGATTCGTCTGCTGAAATTTTTCGGATGGTCCATCGTCGCCGTTTTCTGCGGACTGCTCTTGGGCCTGAGCGGTGCCTTCCTTTACCTTAGTCCGGGATTGCCGTCCGTGGAGGCGCTGAGAAGTATTCAGTTGCAGATTCCTCTGCGGGTGTACAGCAGCGATAACAAGCTGATTGCCGAATTTGGCGAAATGCGCCGCACACCGATCCGTTTCGCCGACATTCCCCCCAATTTCATCAATGCGTTACTAAGTGCTGAAGACGATAACTTCGCCAACCACTATGGCGTCGATCCCGGCAGCCTGATGCGCGCCGCCAGCCAGTTGGTCAAGAGCGGGCACATCCAGTCCGGCGGTAGCACCATCACCATGCAGGTGGCCAAGAACTTCTTCCTGACCAGCGAGCGCAGCTTCTCGCGCAAGACCACCGAGATCCTCCTGGCCCTGCAAATCGAGCGACAGCTGACCAAGGATGAAATCCTCGAGCTGTACGTGAACAAGATTTACCTGGGCAACCGCGCCTACGGCATCGAGGCGGCCGCACAGGTGTACTACGGCAAGTCGATCCGCGATGTGAGCCTGGCGCAGATGGCGATGATCGCCGGCCTGCCCAAGGCACCGTCACGCTTCAACCCGCTGGCCAACCCGGCGCGCAGCAAGGAGCGTCGCGACTGGATCCTGGGGCGCATGTACAAGCTCGGCAAGATCAGCGAGGCCGACTACACCGCAGCGATCAATGAACCGCTGAACGCCAGCTATCACGTACCGACCCCGGAAGTGAACGCCCCGTATATCGCCGAGATGGCCCGTGCCGAGATGGTCGGGCGCTATGGCAGCGACGCTTATACCGAAGGTTTCCGCGTGACCACCACGGTACCGAGCAACTTGCAGGAAATGGCCAACACCGCCCTGCACGAGGGCCTGATGACCTACGACCAGCGCCACGGCTACCGCGGCCCTGAATCGCGCCTGCCGGGCAAGACCAAGGAAGCCTGGGCCCTGGAGTTGACCAAGCAACGCACCATCAGCAGCCTGGAGCCGGCGATCGTCACCTCGGTGGACAAGGACGGCATCAAGGTGCTGACCCGCAACGGCGAGCTGGAAGAGCATGTGGCCTGGGACACCATGAAATGGGCCCGTCCGTTCCTCAATACCAACAGCATGGGCGCCAACCCACGACAGCCATCCGACGTGGCCCAGGTCGGCGACCTGATCCGCGTCCAGCGCCAGGCGGACAACACCCTCAAGTTCAGCCAGATCCCGGCCGCCCAGGGCGCGCTGGTGTCCCTCGACCCGCAGGACGGTGCCATCCGTTCGCTGGTGGGTGGTTTCGCCTTCGAGCAGAGCAACTACAACCGGGCGTTGCAGGCCAAGCGCCAGCCGGGCTCGAGCTTCAAGCCGTTCGTCTACAGCGCCGCCCTGGATAACGGCTACACCGCCGCCAGCCTGGTGAACGATGCGCCGATCGTGTTCGTCGATGAGTACCTGGACAAGGTCTGGCGGCCGAAGAACGATACCAATACATTCCTCGGCCCGATTCGCCTGCGTGAGGCGCTGTACAAATCCCGCAACCTGGTATCGATCCGCCTGTTGCAGGCACTGGGCGTGGACCGCACCATCGACTACATCAGCAAGTTCGGCTTCAACAAGCAGGACTTGCCGCGCAACCTGTCCCTGGCCCTGGGCACCGCGACCCTGACGCCGATGGAAATCGCCACGGGCTGGAGTACGTTCGCCAACGGCGGGTACAAGATCACCCCGTACATCATCGACAAGATCGAAAGCCGCAACGGCGAGACGCTGTTCGTTGCCAACCCGCCACGCGTGCCCACGGGCGAGCAGGCCAGCGATGGCCTCGCCGCGCCGTCCACCGAGACGTTCACGGTCAATGCGACGCCGGGCGAAGCCACGACGGCCCCAGGCCTGCCGCAAGCGCCCGCCGTCGCGGAGCGCATTATCGATGGCCGCACCACCTATATCCTCAACAGCATGCTCCAGGACGTGATCAAGCTCGGCACCGGTCGCCGCGCACTGGCCCTGGGCCGCACCGACCTGGCGGGCAAGACCGGTACCACCAACGAATCCAAGGACGCCTGGTTCTCCGGCTACAACGCCGATTACGTGACCACCGTCTGGACCGGTTTCGACCAGCCCGAAAGCCTGGGCCGCCGTGAGTTCGGTGGCACCGTGGCGCTGCCGATCTGGATGAGCTACATGGGTGCCGCCCTCAAGGACAAACCGCCTCACACCCAGCCGGAACCGGAAGGCATCCTCAGCCTGCGGGTCGACCCGGTCAGTGGTCGCGCAGCCACGCCAGGTACCCCGGGCGCGTACTTCGAACTGTTCAAGAGCGAAGACACGCCACCGTCGGTCAACGAGCTGGGCAACGGCGCTGCGCCGGGCAGCCCGCTGCCGGCGGACGAGGCGGCGCCGATCGATCTGTTCTGACCGCCCCCCAAAGCCCCGCCTTCGGAAGAAGTGCGGGGCTTTTTTTTGCAGGCTATCTCGTGGCGAGGGGATTTATCCCCGCAGGGCTGCGCAGCAGCCCAAAAACCAGGCAGCACGGAACAACAGATGAACCGGCGCCAGCCGGATTACGACTGCTGCGCAGCCGAGCGGGGATTTATCCCCTCGCCACGGGTTCTGACTTCTGGAAAGATTTCTAACCACCCACAACCCCACAGGCAATAAAAAACCCCGACTCACAGGAGCCGGGGTTTTTCGTTGAAGCGCTACAACGGCTTAGCCGTTGAACACGTCATCCACGCTCTTGAGCGGGTAGTTCTTCGGATACGGCAGGGTCGCCACGCCAGTCTCGATGGCGGCCTTGGCCACGGCGTCGGAGATCAGGGTGATCAGGCGGGCGTCCATTGGTTTCGGAATGATGTACTCGCGACCGAACTCCAGCTTGATACCGCCGTAGGCGTCGCACACTTCCTGTGGCACCGGCAGCTTGGCCAGTTCGCGCAGGGCGTTGGCGGCCGCGACTTTCATTTCTTCGTTGATGCGCTTGGCGCGAACGTCCAGGGCACCGCGGAAGATGAACGGGAAGCCCAGTACGTTGTTGACCTGGTTCGGGTAGTCCGAACGGCCGGTGGCCATGATCACGTCGCTGCGGGTAGCGTGAGCCAGCTCCGGGGAGATTTCCGGATCCGGGTTCGAGCAGGCGAACACGATCGGGTTCGGCGCCATGCGCAGCAGGTTTTCCGGGCTCAGCAGGTTCGGACCCGACAGACCGACGAATACGTCGGCACCGTCCAGCGCGTCCGCCAGGGAGCGCTTGTCGGTCGCGTGGGCGAACACGGCCTTGTACTGGTTCAGGTCGTCACGGCCGGAGTGGATCACGCCGGTACGGTCGACCATGAAGATGTTTTCGATCTTGGCGCCCATGCTCACCAGCAACTTCATGCAGGAGATGGCCGCGGCGCCGGCACCCAGGCAGACGATCTTGGCTTCAGGCAGGGTTTTGCCAGCGATTTCCAGGGCGTTGATCATGCCGGCCGCGGTGACGATGGCGGTGCCGTGCTGGTCATCGTGGAATACCGGGATGTCGCACTGTTCGATCAGGGCGCGCTCGATCTCGAAGCACTCAGGTGCCTTGATGTCTTCCAGGTTGATGCCGCCGAAGGTGATGGAGATACGCTTGACGGTGTCGATGAAGGCTTGCGGGCTCTCGGAGTCGACTTCGATGTCGAATACGTCGATACCGGCGAAGCGCTTGAACAGCACACCCTTGCCTTCCATGACCGGCTTGGAGGCCAACGGGCCGAGGTTACCCAGGCCGAGAATCGCGGTGCCATCGGAAATGACTGCAACCAGGTTGCCTTTACCGGTGTATTTGTAGGCCAGTTCAGGGTCGCGAGCGATTTCGCGTACTGGTTCGGCTACGCCGGGGCTGTAGGCCAGCGACAAGTCGCGAGCAGTAGCGGTGGCCTTGGTGAGCTCGACACTCAGCTTCCCTGGACGAGGATTAGCGTGATATTCGAGAGCGGCAGTTTTCAGATCAGACATGTGGGCATTCCGCTTTTTACTGTGTTGGACAGACGGACCGCCGAGGATACGCGCCTCGTAAAATCCCCACAAGACTGACCAGTCACTACTGTCAAGCGCCCTGCCCTACGACTTTGGGCCAAGAGCCATGAAACACAAGGGCTACATGCATACAATCAGATAGAAAAATGTCTACAATTTTTAATCAAGCCCTCTCGCGCAGCCCGATACCTTGCTTTATCGCAGGCACAAAAAAGGCGTCCACAAGGGACGCCTTCTTTATCAATCTGGAAGGGTCGAGACGACCTTCCAAAATGATCAGCCTCAGGCTTTTGGAGTAACTTTGCCGAAAGCACCGAAACGATCGGCGAACTTCTGAACGCGGCCGCCGGTATCCAGAGTCTTTTGCTTACCGGTGTAGAACGGGTGGCATTCGTTGCAAACGTCGATCGCCAGGGCTTTGCCGTAGGTCGAACGCGTTTCGAACTTGTTGCCGCAGCTGCAGGTTACGGCAATTACTGGGTATTCCGGATGGATATCGGTTTTCATGCTGTTTTCCTCAGGCTAGCGTGCCGCCACCCAACACTATTGTTGAATACCGCACGTAAATAGGCCGCGGATTCTACCAGACAACGTCAATCACGCAAGCTATGACTTGCACCAACCGTCTGCTAGGCTCCCCGCCTCATGCGCAAGCTCTTCCACAAGGGTTGTGCCAAGCCTTCTGAATTTGTCTGTATATCGAGACCCTCCCGCGTGCCCGACGCCATCCTGCGCCTCGCCCTGCCTTCGCCCCTGCGCCGCCTGTTCGACTACCGCGCCCCGGCCGGGGTCCTGCGCGCCCAGTTGCAACCAGGCATGCGCCTGCGGGTACCGTTCGGCCGCCGGGAGATGATCGGGATCCTGGTTGAGGTCACCGATCACAGCGAAGTGCCGGCCGACAAGCTCAAACCGGCCCTGGCCCTGCTCGATGCCACGCCACCCTTGCCGGCGTCGCTGTTCAAGCTGTGCCTGTGGACCTCCCAGTATTACCAGCACAGCCTCGGCGATACCTTGAGCTGGGCGCTGCCGGTACTGCTGCGCCAGGGCGAACTGGCCGAGGCGCGCCAGGAGCGGTTCTGGTCGGTGGCCCCGGGAGCCTCGCTGGACGATCCGCGCATCGCCCGTGCCCCGCGCCAGCGCGAAGCCCTGGCGACCCTGGCCCAACATCCCCACGGTGTGGCCCATCAATTGCTGAGCAAACTGATGCTCAGCAAGGACAGCCTCGACCTGCTGCTGGCCAAGGACCTGGTCCAGGTGGAGATCCGCAGGCACGCTCCCGGCGCCCGCCATGAACATTGGCTGGCCCAGCCGGAACTGCCGCTCAACGCCGAACAACGGGCCGCTTGCGAAGCGATCCGGGCAGGCTTCGACAGTTATCACGCTTTTCTGCTGGCGGGCGTCACCGGCAGCGGCAAGACCGAAGTTTATCTACAGCTGATCCGCCAGACCCTGGAAGCCGGCAAACAGGCCCTGGTGCTGATTCCGGAAATCAACCTCGGCCCGCAAACCCTGGCGCGCTTCGAACAACGCTTCAACGCCCGGATCGCCCTGGTGCACTCGGCGGTCAACGACCGCGAACGCCTGGAGGCCTGGCTGGCCGCCCGCGATGGCGAGGCCGACATCATCATCGGCACCCGTTCGGCCCTGTTCACGCCGATGAAAAACCCCGGCCTGATCATCATCGACGAAGAACACGACGGCTCCTATAAACAGCAGGAAGGCCTGCGCTACCACGCCCGCGACCTGGCGTTGGTGCGCGCGCGCCAGGAAAACATCCCCATTGTCCTGGGCTCGGCGACGCCGTCCCTGGAAAGCCTGCACAACGCCTATACCGGCCGCTACGGCCTGCTGCGCCTGAACGAACGGGCCGGCGGCGCCAAGCAACCGCGCTTCCTGCGCCTGGATGTGAAAAGCCGTCCGCTGGACAGCGGTATTTCCGGGCCGATGCAGCAAGCCATCGGCCAGACCCTGGCCGCCGGGCAGCAGGTCCTGGTGTTTCTCAATCGCCGCGGGTTTGCCCCGACCCTGTTGTGTCACGACTGCGGCTGGATGTCCGGTTGCGAACGCTGCGACGCGCGGATGACCGTGCATCAGCGTCACGGCGAGCTGCGTTGCCACCACTGCGGCCACGTCGAGCGGGTGCCAAGGCATTGCCCACAGTGTGGCAAAGTGGATTTGCGCCCGGTCGGCGCCGGCACCGAACGTGCCGAAGAACGGCTGGGCATCCTGTTTCCCGATTACCCGGTATTGCGGGTGGATCGCGACAGCACCTCGCGCAAGGACGCGATGAACCAGTTGTTCGCCACGATCCAGAAGGGCCAGCCGTGCATCCTGGTGGGCACGCAGATGCTCGCCAAGGGGCACCACTTTCCCCGGGTCACGCTGGTGTCAATCCTCGACGCCGATGGCGGCCTGTTCTCCGGTGACTTCCGCGCCAGCGAGCGCATGGCGCAATTGATCGTCCAGGTGGCGGGGCGGGCCGGGCGGGCCGAGGAGCCGGGCAAAGTGATTATCCAGACGCACCTGGCCGATCACCCATTGTTGATCCAACTGACCGAGCAAGGTTATTTCGCTTTCGCCGAACAGGCCTTGAGCGAACGGCGCAGCGCCGGCCTGCCGCCCTTTGCCCACCTGGCGCTGCTGCGAGCCGAAGCCCACAAGCCGGGGCAGGCCGAAGCATTCCTCGACGAGGCCTGCAACGAGGCAGAACGCTTGCTGGCAGAGCAGAGCCTCACCGGTATCGAACTGTTGGGCCCGGTACCGGCACCGATGGAACGGCGGGCCGGGCGCTATCGCGCGCAGCTTTTATTGCAAGCCAATGCCCGGGCGCCACTGCATCGTCTGCTGAGTGCCTGGCTGCTGGTGCTGGAACAAATGCCCAGCGGGCGAGCGGTGCGCTGGTCGCTGGATGTGGATCCGGTGGATTTGTATTGACCCAGGCATCGTCATCGCGAGCAGGCTCGCTCCCACATGGGAATGCAATTTTCTGCGGGAGCGAGCCTGCTCGCGATGAGGCCCGAATAATCACCACACATCCCCAACCGACCCGCTACAGTTGGCAAGCCCGCCTTCGCCACGGATAATGCCCAGTTTTTCCACCAGCGCATCGAAGCGCCGCCGCGCCTGCGGTTGAAAGAGAAGACCATGAAAGACACCATTCGCCAGCTCATCCAGCAAGCCATCGCCCAACTCGTCGCTGAAGGTGTGCTGCCAGAAGGCCTGTCGCCGGCGATTCAGGTCGAAAACACCCGCGACAAGACCCACGGCGACTTCGCCAGCAATATCGCGATGATGCTCGCCAAACCGGCCGGCATGAAACCGCGGGACCTGGCGGAAAAAATCATCGCCGCGCTGCCGGCCGACGAAAATGTCAGCAAGGCGGACATTGCCGGACCCGGCTTCATCAATTTCTTCCAGAACACCCAGGCCCTGGCTTCGCGCCTGGACGCGGCCCTGGCCGACGTGCGCCTCGGCGTGCGCAAGGCCGGCCCGTTGCAGCGCACCGTGGTCGACCTCTCGGCGCCCAACCTTGCCAAGGAAATGCACGTCGGCCACCTGCGCTCGACCATCATCGGCGACGGCGTGGCCCGGGTCCTGGAGTTTCTTGGCGACACCGTGATCCGCCAGAACCACGTCGGCGACTGGGGCACCCAGTTCGGCATGCTGATGGCCTACCTGCAGGAAAACCCGATCACCAGCGACGAACTGTCGGACCTGGAGAACTTCTATCGCGCCGCCAAGCAACGCTTCGACGAGTCGCCCGAGTTCGCCGACCGCGCCCGTGGCCTGGTGGTCAAGCTGCAGGCCGGCGACGCCGAGTGCCTGGCGCTGTGGAGCAAGTTCAAGGACATCTCCCTGTCCCACTGCCAGAAAATCTACGAACTGCTGAACGTCAAATTGACCATGGCCGACGTGATGGGCGAAAGCGCCTACAACGACGACCTGATCAATGTAGTCAATGACCTCAAGGCCAAGGGCATGCTGGTGGAAAGCAACGGCGCCCAGTGTGTATTCCTCGACCAATTCAAGACCGCCGATGGCGAGCCGCTGCCGGTGATCATCGTCAAGGCCGACGGTGGCTACCTCTACGCCACCACTGACCTGGCGGCCGTGCGCTACCGCAACGGCGTGCTCAAGGCCGATCGAGTGCTGTACTTCGTCGACCAGCGCCAGGCCCTGCACTTCCAGCAGGTGTTCGAAGTCGCGCGCCAGGCCGGTTTCGTGACCCGTCCAATGGAAATGGAGCACATGGGCTTCGGCACCATGAACGGCGCCGACGGTCGTCCGTTCAAGACCCGTGACGGCGGCACGGTGAAGTTGATCGACCTGCTGACCGAAGCTCAGGAGCGCGCCTACATCCTGGTCAAGGGCAAGAACCCGGACCTGGCCGAAGACGAACTGCGCAAGATCGCCAAGGTCGTGGGCATCGACGCGGTGAAATACGCCGACCTGTCCAAGCATCGCACCAGCGACTACAGCTTCAACTTCGACCTGATGCTCAACTTCGAAGGCAACACCGCGCCGTACCTGCTGTACGCCTACACCCGCGTGGCCGGGGTATTCCGCAAGCTCGGCAAAAGCTTCAGTGAAGTAGACGGCCAGATCGTGCTTGAAGCCGCCCAGGAACAGGAACTGGCGGCGAAACTCGCGCAGTTCGGTGAAGTGCTGAACAACGTCGCCGACAAGGGCACACCGCACATCCTGTGCGCCTACCTGTACGATGTAGCCGGCCTGTTCTCCAGCTTCTACGAGAACTGCCCGATCCTCAATGCGCAAACCCCAGAGCAAATGCAGAGTCGCCTGCGCCTCGCCGCGCTGACCGGTCGTACGCTCAAGCAAGGCCTGGAGCTGCTGGGCCTGGAAACCCTGGAGCGCATGTAAGTTGGCCGCCAAGAAAAAACCTGCACCCAAGCGCGGCGCCAGTCGTTACCAGCCTCCAGCCAAGAAACCGATTCCGGGCTGGTTGTGGATGGCCATCGGCCTGACCGTCGGCGCTTTCATTGTGTTCCTGATGAAGCTGGAGCCGGGCCAGGGCGATGACGTCAAGCGCGTCCGGCAGGAGCAGCAGAAAGCCACGCGCATCGCCGAGGCCAACAAGACCCCGCCGAGCCCGACGCAACCGGTGAAGCCGAAGTACGACTTCTACACCTTGCTGCCGGAATCGGAAGTCATCGTGCCGCCCGATGCCGTGCCGGAGAAAACCCTGCCGACACCGCAAGTGCCCACGACACCGGTGACCCCGGCCGAAGCGGCGAAAATCGACACCGCTCGCGCCCAGGCAGCCCTGGCCGGCATCACGCCGCCACCGGCCCCGCCGGTGCAGAAAGCCGCGCCGGTGACCAAGTTCTTCCTCCAGGCCGGATCGTTCCGCAAGGAGGCCGACGCCGACAAGGTCCGGGCGCAGATCATTCTGCTGGGCCAGTCCGTGTCGGTGGAGTCCGGCACCGTCAAGGACGAAACCTGGTACCGGGTATTGGTCGGACCATTCAGCAACCGGGAAGAATTGACCAAGGCCCAGAAACAACTGGCCGGCAGCGGTTTCAGCAACCTGTTGTTACAACAACGCCAGAGCCGCTGATTTCTGCTGAAAACACCCGGTGCTGTGGGGCTTTTGTGGCGAGGGAGCTTGCTCCCGCTGGGCTGCGTAGCAGCCCCAAAAGCTTGGGACCGCTGCGCGCTCCAACGGGAGCAAGCTCCCTCGCCACAGTGAATGCCTTTGCCACAAACTTGATTGCCCCCCAGGGCGCCGCTCGTCCCCTCTCCCTCCCCACAGTTGAAAAACCCCGCGCCACCCCCATATGAGTTCCATCCGGGCATTTTCGCCCCGCTGCGTGGAGACTCTCCCTTGACCACCATCGTTTCAGTCCGCCGTCATGGCAAAGTCGTCATGGGCGGTGACGGCCAGGTTTCACTGGGCAACACCGTGATGAAAGGCAACGCGAAGAAAGTCCGCCGCCTGTATCACGGCGAGGTCATCGCCGGTTTTGCCGGTGCCACTGCCGACGCCTTCACGTTGTTCGAACGTTTCGAAGGCCAGCTGGAAAAACACCAGGGCCATCTGGTCCGTGCCGCCGTGGAACTGGCCAAGGAATGGCGCACCGACCGCTCTCTGAGCCGCCTCGAAGCCATGCTCGCGGTCGCCAACAAGGACGCCTCCCTGATCATCACCGGCAACGGCGATGTCGTTGAGCCCGAGGACGGCCTGATCGCCATGGGTTCCGGCGGCGCCTACGCCCAGGCGGCGGCCAGCGCGCTGCTGAAAAAAACCGACCTGTCGGCCCGTGAGATCGTCGAGACTGCCTTGGGCATCGCCGGCGACATCTGCGTCTTCACCAATCACACCCAGACCATTGAGGAGCAGGACCTCGCCGAATAAGCCTGCCACTTGCGCACCGGCTCATTCATGCTTGAGGACCGCCAATTACTATGTCCATGACTCCCCGCGAAATCGTCCACGAACTCAATCGCCATATCATCGGCCAGGACGATGCCAAGCGCGCCGTCGCCATTGCCCTGCGCAATCGCTGGCGGCGGATGCAGTTGCCCGAAGAGCTGCGCGTCGAGGTGACCCCCAAGAACATCCTGATGATCGGCCCGACCGGTGTCGGTAAAACCGAAATCGCCCGGCGCCTGGCCAAACTCGCCAACGCGCCGTTCATCAAGGTCGAGGCCACCAAGTTCACCGAAGTCGGCTATGTCGGCCGCGACGTCGAGTCGATCATCCGTGACTTGGCCGATGCCGCCATCAAGCTGCTGCGCGAACAGGAAATCACCAAGGTTCGCCACCGCGCCGAAGACGCCGCCGAAGAGCGCATCCTCGACGCCCTGCTGCCACCGGCGCGCATGGGCTTCAACGCCGACTCTGCCGCAACCCAGGACTCCAACACCCGCCAGCTGTTCCGCAAGCGCCTGCGCGAAGGCCAGCTGGATGACAAGGAAATCGAGATCGAAGTCGCCGAAATGGCCGGCGTCGACATTTCCGCGCCACCGGGCATGGAAGAAATGACCAACCAGTTGCAGAGCCTGTTCGCCAACATGGGCAAGGGCAAGAAAAAGAGCCGCAAGCTCAAGGTCAAGGAAGCGCTGAAACTGGTGCGCGATGAAGAGGCCAGCCGCCTGGTCAACGAAGAAGAACTGAAGGCCAAGGCGCTGGAGGCGGTCGAGCAACACGGCATCGTGTTCATCGACGAAATCGACAAGGTCGCCAAGCGCGGCAATGTCGGCGGCGCCGATGTGTCCCGCGAGGGTGTACAACGCGACCTGCTGCCGCTGATCGAAGGCTGCACGGTCAACACCAAGCTGGGCATGGTCAAGACTGACCACATCCTGTTCATCGCTTCCGGTGCCTTCCACCTGAGCAAGCCGAGCGACCTGGTGCCGGAGCTACAGGGTCGCCTGCCGATCCGTGTCGAGCTCAAGGCGCTGACGCCGGAAGACTTCGAGCGCATCCTGAGCGAGCCTCACGCGTCCTTGACCGAACAGTATTGCGCACTGCTCAAGACCGAAGGCCTGAACATCGAGTTCGCGCCAGAAGGCATCAAGCGCCTGGCCCAGATCGCCTGGCAGGTGAACGAAAAGACCGAGAACATCGGTGCCCGTCGCCTGCACACGCTGCTCGAACGCCTGCTGGAGGAAGTCTCGTTCAGCGCCGGCGACCTGGCCAGTGCCCATAATGAAGCGCCGATCCTGATCGACGCCGAGTACGTCAACAGCCACCTGGGTGAACTGGCGCAGAACGAAGACCTGTCGCGGTATATCCTGTAAGTAGCAGTTACAGGCGAACGCAGACCTGTGGGAGCGGGCTGTGTGGGAGCAAAGCTTGCTCGCGATCCAGGCGCTGCGGTCCTCAAGAGACCGCGGCGTTTTCATCGCGGGCAAGCCTTGCTCCCACACAGCCCGCTCCCACATTGACTGTGTCGTTTTATAGATCAAGGCTCCTTCAGAGACGGATCACAGGCCATGACCAAACTCCCCACCGCCATCAACCTGCACAAAGCCTCCAGGACCCTGACGCTCAAGTACGCGCCAGACGAGGAGTACCACCTGCCCGCCGAATTCCTGCGAGTGCACTCGCCTTCCGCCGAGGTCCAGGGCCATGGCAAACCCATCCTGCAATACGGCAAGCTCAACGTCGGCCTGACCAAGGTCGAACCGGCCGGCCAGTACGCACTGAAACTGACCTTTGACGACGGCCACGACAGCGGACTGTTCACTTGGGATTATCTCTATCAGTTGGCGGTGCGCCAGCAAGACCTGTGGAACGATTATCTTGGCGAACTCAAGGCCGCCGGAAAAACCCGCGATCCGAACGAGTCCGTCGTCAAGCTGATGCTCTAGCTCAAGGGCTGGCGCTTTAGGGGGATTTTTCTAGACTCATCTGCTTGAATGCCCGCGCAGCAACGTCAATGACTGGCCTGCTTGCGAAAAAAATTAAACTCGGGTAACCAATGGAGCTGGCAAGTTACCTGCAAAGGAACCGACGAGTTCCTGGCATACGTTTCCTCATTGGCCCTCGATGCGGAATTAATGGTCACCCGAGCAGCGTACCTGGTATTGGCTGTGTGGCTTCATGGCACGATACGGGTACTCGTCTGAAGGACAATGGAGCGTCGTAGATGAGCAACAAGAACAACGATGACCTGAAGTACCAGGCCTCGGAAAATACCCTGGGGTTGAATCCCGTCGTCGGCTTGCGCAGGAAAGACCTGCTGGCCTCTGCCCGCATGGTACTGACCCAGGCCATCAAGCAACCGCTGCACAGCGTCAAGCACGTCGCTCATTTCGGCGTCGAACTCAAGAATGTCCTGTTCGGCAGATCCGAACTGCAACCGGCCGGCGACGACCGTCGCTTCGTCGACCCGGCGTGGAGCCAGAACCCGCTCTACAAACGTTACCTGCAAACCTACCTGGCGTGGCGCAAAGAGCTGCACGCCTGGATCGACGACAGTAAGCTCTCGCCGGCGGACATCAGCCGCGGGCACTTCGTGATCAACCTGATGACCGAAGCCATGGCGCCGACCAACTCGGCGGCCAACCCGGCGGCGGTCAAGCGCTTCTTCGAAACCGGCGGCAAGAGCCTGCTGGACGGCCTGTCCCACCTGGCCAAGGATCTGGTGCACAACGGCGGGATGCCGAGCCAGGTCAACATGGGTGCGTTCGAGGTCGGCAAGAGCCTGGGCGTGACCGAAGGCGCCGTAGTGTTTCGCAACGACGTGCTGGAGCTGATCCAGTACCGGCCCATCACCGAGCAGGTCCACGAGCGACCGCTGCTGGTGGTGCCACCACAGATCAACAAGTTCTACGTTTTCGACCTGAGCCCGGACAAGAGCCTGGCGCGCTTCTGCCTGCGCAGCAACGTGCAGACCTTCATCGTCAGTTGGCGCAACCCCACCAAAGAGCAGCGCGAGTGGGGCCTGTCGACCTACATCGAGGCACTCAAGGAAGCGGTGGACGTGGTCACGGCCATCACCGGCAGCAAGGACGTGAACATGCTCGGGGCCTGCTCGGGCGGCATCACCTGCACCGCGCTGCTGGGCCATTACGCCGCCCTCGGCGAGAAAAAGGTCAACGCCCTGACCTTGCTGGTGAGTGTGCTCGACACCACCCTGGACACCGACGTGGCGCTGTTCGTCGACGAGCAGACCCTGGAAGCGGCCAAGCGCCACTCCTACCAGGCCGGCGTACTCGAGGGCCGCGACATGGCCAAGGTGTTCGCCTGGATGCGCCCCAACGACCTGATCTGGAACTACTGGGTCAACAACTACCTGTTGGGCAACGAACCGCCGGTGTTCGACATCCTGTTCTGGAACAACGACACCACGAGGCTGCCGGCGGCGTTCCACGGCGACCTCATCGAAATGTTCAAGAACAACCCACTGATCCGTCCCAATGCACTGGAAGTGTGCGGCACGCCCATCGACCTCAAGCAGGTCACTGCCGACATCTTCTCCCTGGCCGGCACCAACGACCACATCACACCGTGGAAGTCCTGCTACAAGTCGGCGCAGTTGTTTGGCGGCAAGGTGGAGTTCGTGCTGTCGAGCAGCGGCCATATCCAGAGCATCCTCAACCCGCCAGGCAACCCCAAGTCACGCTACATGACCGGCGAGGACATGCCGGCCAAGGCCGAGGACTGGCAGGAAAACTCCACCAAGCACACCGATTCCTGGTGGCTGCACTGGCAGGCCTGGCAGGCCGAGCGCTCGGGCAAACTGAAAAAAGCCCCTACCGTGCTGGGCAACAAGGCCTACCCGGCCGGTGAAGCGGCGCCTGGCACCTATGTGCATGAGCGGTAGGAAATGCAACTCGTCTGCTGCGGGAATGAGCTTGCTCACGAATACATCCCGCCAGCCGACACCGAATGCAAGGCCCACAGCGCTGGGGAACATAAAACCCATGTTCACAGCAGATCCCCTGTGGAGCGAGCCTGCTCGCGATAACGGTGTGTCAGCCCACATTGATGTTGGATGTACCGCCGTCATCGCGAGCAGGCTCGCTCCCACAGGGGATAGGGGAAAAATGAAAGACAGCGATCCAACCCATAGGGCTTGAAGCATGCCGCAACCGTACATCTTCCGTACCGTCGATCTGGATGGCCAGACCTTGCGCACCGCGGTACGTCCCGGCAAGCCTCACTTGACGCCCCTGCTGATTTTCAACGGCATCGGCGCCAACCTCGAGCTGGTGTTCCCGTTCATCCAGGCCCTGGACCCGGACCTGGAAGTCATCGCCTTTGACGTGCCCGGTGTCGGCGGCTCATCGACGCCCAACCGGCCGTATCGCTTTCCCGGGCTGGCAAAACTCACTGCGCGGATGCTCGATTACCTGGACTACGGACAGGTCAACGTGATCGGCGTGTCCTGGGGGGGCGCCCTGGCCCAGCAGTTCGCCTATGACTACCCGGAGCGCTGCAAGAAGCTGGTCCTGGCGGCCACGGCGGCTGGGGCGGTGATGGTGCCGGGCAAACCGAAGGTGCTGTGGATGATGGCCAGCCCTCGGCGCTATGTTCAACCGTCCCACGTGATGCGTATCGCACCGCTGATCTACG
Source organism: Pseudomonas sp. FP2300 (assembly GCF_030687595.1). NCBI lineage: Bacteria > Pseudomonadati > Pseudomonadota > Gammaproteobacteria > Pseudomonadales > Pseudomonadaceae > Pseudomonas > Pseudomonas sp. FP2300. The sequence goes on along the minus strand of NZ_CP117440.1, from coordinate 528,734 downwards.
GTGGCTCGTTCCGCCGCGACCCGAGCCTGGCGGCCAGCCATGCGGCCAAGGTTCGTTCGGCGGGCAAGCTTGGGTATTACTGGCAACTGTTCGCCGGTCTGGGCTGGACCAGCATCCACTGGCTGCACAAGATCCACCAGCCGACCCTGGTGCTGGCCGGCGACGACGACCCGCTGATTCCACTGATCAACATGCGCATGCTGGCCTGGCGCATTCCCAACGCCCAATTGCACATCATCGATGACGGCCATCTGTTCCTGATCACCCGGGCCGAAGCGGTGGCACCGATCATCATGAAATTCCTGGAGGAAGAACGTCAGCGTGCAGTGATGCATCCGCATCCCTCGCCGCTGGGCGGCTGAAACCGCCCATTAGCGCCTGGCAGGACGCCGGACCGCGCAACGACCCGAAACAGCGACTATGTTGTCTGGTTCGGTGTGTTTGTTTTTAGCCTGATGACGAAGGAGTTGACTCATGCGCGACAAACCGGCGAAGGGTTCCATGCCCGCCCCTGCCAGCTTCATCAACGCACAAAGTGCAGTCACCGGCTTGCGTGGCAGAGACCTGCTGTCCACCTTGCGCAGCGTGGCCGCACATGGCTTGCGCAACCCGGTGCACAGTGCCCGGCATGCGTTGAAGCTGGGCGGTCAACTGGGCCGTGTGCTGCTGGGCGAGACCCTGCACCCCACCAACCCCAACGACCAGCGTTTCGCCGACCCCACCTGGCAGCTCAATCCGTTCTACCGCCGCAGCCTGCAGGCCTACCTGAGCTGGCAGAAACAGGTCACGAGCTGGATCGACGAAAGCACCATGAGCCAGGATGACCGCGCCCGCGCCCACTTCGCCTTCGCCCTGCTCAACGATGCCGTGTCGCCGTCCAATACCTTGCTCAACCCACTGGCGGTCAAGGAACTGTTCAACTCCGGCGGCGCCAGCCTGGTTCGAGGTATCAGCCACCTGGTAGACGACCTGCTGCACAACGACGGCTTGCCGCGCCAAACCACGCCCCACGCCTTTGAAGTCGGCAAGACCCTGGCGACCACACCCGGAGCGGTGGTGTTTCGCAACGAATTGCTCGAGCTGATCCAGTACCGGCCCATGAGCGAAAAACAGTACGCCAAGCCCTTGCTGATCGTGCCGCCGCAGATCAACAAGTTCTACATTTTCGACCTGAGCCCTTCCAACAGCTTCGTTCAGTACGCCCTGAAAAACGGTTTGCAGGTCTTCATCATCAGTTGGCGCAACCCGGATGTACGCCACCGCGAATGGGGCCTGTCCAGTTATGTCGAGGCTGCGGAGGAGGCCATGAATGTCTGCCGGGCGATCACCGGCGCCCGCGAGGCCAACCTGATGGGTGCCTGCGCCGGGGGCATGACCATCGCCGCCCTGCAAGGCCACCTGCAAGCCAAGCGCCAGCTACGCCGGGTCGCCAGCGCCACGTATCTGGTGAGCCTGCTGGACAGCCAGATCGACAGCCCGGCCACGTTGTTCATCGACGAACAGACCCTCGAAGCCGCCAAGCGCCGCTCCTACCAGAAGGGCATCCTCGATGGTCGCGACATGGCCCGGGTATTCGCCTGGATGCGCCCCAACGATCTGATCTGGACCTACTTCATCAACAACTACCTGCTGGGCAAGGAGCCGCCGGCCTTCGACATCCTCTACTGGAATAACGATTGCACCCGGCTGCCGGCGGCTTACCACGGTGACCTGCTGGACTTCTTCAAGCACAACCCACTGACCCATCCCGGCGGCCTGGAAGTGTGCGGCACGCCAATCGACCTGCAGAAAGTGACGGTGGACAGTTTCAGCGTGGGTGGCATCAACGACCACATCACGCCCTGGGACGCGGTGTACCGCTCGACGCTGTTGCTCGGTGGCGAAAAACGCTTCGTGCTTTCCAACAGCGGCCATGTCCAGAGCATCCTCAACCCACCGGGCAACCCCAAGGCCAATTACATCGAAAGCGCGAAACTGAGCAGCGACCCACGGGCCTGGTACTACGACGCCAAGCACGTCGAAGGCAGTTGGTGGACCCAGTGGCTGGGCTGGATCCAGGAGCGTTCCGGCGCCCAACACGAAACCCAGATGACCTTGGGCAACGCGAACTACCCGCCTCTGGACGCAGCCCCGGGGACCTATGTTCGCGTGCGCTGAAGGCCCCACTCCACGGCCAGGTTATTGGCCGTGGCACGACTTGATCACTAAGAAGAACGGATGAAAACCCGCGACCGCATCCTCGAATGTGCCCTGCAGTTATTCAACGAAAAGGGCGAACCGAACGTATCCACCATGGAAGTTGCCAACGAAATGGGCATCAGCCCGGGCAACCTCTACTACCACTTCCATGGCAAGGAGCCGCTGATCCTCGGGTTGTTCGAGCGATTCCAGAGCGAACTGGCACCGCTGCTGGACCCTCCGGCGGACGTGCAGTTGGCGCCGGAAGACTATTGGTTGTTCCTGCATCTGATCGTCGAGCGTCTGGCCCAGTACCGGTTTCTGTTCCAGGACCTGTCGAACCTGGCCGGGCGCTTGCCGAAACTGGCCAAGGGCATTCGCCAACTGCTCAATGCCCTGAAGCGAACCCTCGCCTCGTTGCTGGCGCAACTCAAGGCCCAGGGGTTGCTGGTCAGCGATACCCAGGCCCTGGGGCAACTGGTGGAACAGATCACCATGACCTTGCTGTTCTCGCTGGACTATCAACGGATCCTCGACCGTGAGGGCGAGGTCCGGCTGGTGGTCTACCAGATCATGATGCTGGTGGCCCCGCACCTGCCGCCTGCGACCAAGGTGGCGACCGAGCAATTGGCGTTGCGCTACCTGGAAGAACACGAGTAAGTACCTTGTGGGAGCGAGCCTGCTCGCGATGACGGTCGCACATCCAACATCAATGTGGCTGACACACCGCAATCGCGAGCAGGCTCACTCCCACATTATTTTCTGGGTGATTTCAATATTTGCACCACCACTCCCACAGGTTGACCTGCGTACAAACAAAAACGCCCGACCTTCACAGGCCGGGCGTTTTGGCATGTCCTCAAGAATCAGGACTGGGTGGGTGGCGTCGTTGGAGCCGGCGCGGTAGTCGGAGTGGCGACCGGGGTCGGCGCTGCGGCGGAGTTCGCCGTGCTCACCGGGGCAGCCGGTTTGGCGGCCGCGGTCGGCGCCTTCGGTGCAGTTGCTTTTGGCGCCGCCGGTTTTTTCACAGCCGGTTTTTTTGCCACCGCAGGTTTAGCGGCTGCTTTGGCAGCAGGCTTGGCAGCAGGCTTGGCTGCCGCTTTGGCCGTAGCAGGTTTGGCCGCTGCGGTTTTAGCAGCAGGTTTGGCCGCTGGCTTGGCTGCCGCTTTCGCCGCCACCGGTTTGGCCGCCGCTTTGGCAGCAGGTTTGGCCGCTGCGGTTTTAGCCGCGGGCTTGGCCGCTGCTTTGGCAGCAGGCTTGGCGGCGGTTTTTGCCGCGGCCTTGACCAATGGCTTGGCTGCCGTTTTGGTCGCCGGCTTGGCCGCTGCCGTCTTGGTCGCTACCGGTGCGACTTTGGCGCCAGTGAGTTTTTCGATCTGCTTGGTCAACGTATCGACCTTGCTGTGCAGCGCCTTCACTTCATTGCGGCTCGGCACGCCCAGACGCGAGATCGCACTGTTCAGGCGCTTGTCGAAAGCCCCTTCCAGTTCGTCCCATTTGCCCAGTGCACGATCCTTCACGCCGCCGATTCGCGACTTGGCGGACTCGGCAGTGCCCTTGGCCGCATCGACTTGTTTGCCGACGGCCGTCTTGGTGAGTTTTTCGGCCTTTTCGCCGTCCTTAACCAGGGACTCGAAGAGTTTGCTGCCGTCAGTGTCGATCTTCGAGTACACGCCTAAACCAGCAAGCCAGATTTTGCGGGAGTATTTTTCAATCTTCCCGGCCCACGAGCTGCCTTCTTTTTCAGTGATCTTTTTGCCAGCCATCCCGTTCTCCTTAATGTTTACGCGCGACACGTTCGAGCAATGCTGTCAGCTCATCGAGCTTAGCAGAGAGTGTCTCAACGTCATGTTTAGACGGAATGCCGATACGATTCAAGGCACTTGCAACACGGGCATCAAATACCTTCTCGACTTTATCGAGTTGTACTTCAACCCGGGCCTTGAAAGTATTGACGTCGGTCTTGGCTTCAATCAATTCGCTGTTGGCCGCTTCAAGTTTTCCGGCAATTTTCTTTTTGCCTTTGGTTTCAATAACTTCGCCAGCCTTTACCAACTCCTGGAAGTACTCGCTGCCTTCCTGGCCGACCTTCGTGTAGGCGCCCAGGCCAGCCAGCCAGATCTTGCGCGCGTACGTTTTCACGTCGCTGAGCGTGGAAGATTCAACGTCGGTTTTTTTCTTCAGAATAACTTTGGCCATGGTGCACCTCACTCGAAAAAAGGTTTGAGGAACTGCCCGCGCATGGACGGGCTCAGGCACAAAGTAGTGACAATAATTAGAAAGGGCACCCTAACAACTGACAGACATCCTGTTGGCGCTGACTTCCCATGTGGGAGCGAGCCTGCTCGCGATAGCGGAGCGTCAGCCAACTTTGATGTGACTGATGCAATGCAATCGCGAGCAAGCTCGCTCCCACAGGTGAATAGGTGGTGAACTTGAGTCACGCATTCCATCCACCCTTCGATCAATCAAACCAACGCCTTATCCAGCGCCTTTTCGATTTCCGTCTTGATCGTGCCGCTCATGGCCGACATCAACATGCCCAGCTCCACATCGACGCGGATCGAATCCTCGCCCACATGCACTTCGCCCTTGACCCCGGAACGCTTGAGTTTCAGGGTATCGCCCTCCCACTGCGGCTCCAGGCCATAGCTGTCGGACAACTTCTGGGCCAGCTTGTCGGCCTTCTCTCGCGCCGCTTCCTTGCCCAGGCCATGGGCACGCTCAACAGTTATACGGGCCATCGGGTGACTCCTGTTTTATCGGGACTTGCCTGAACGTTTCAGACCCTGGCTGCGTCAAAACGTCCCGGCGGTAGCCCATCTTACCTTCAGCCTTGCCAAGACAAAGCCCTCCACCGGGATTAGAATGTCCCGCATTCTTTTTTGGTGACCGCGATATGACTGATCAGCGCAAAGGCAGCGATGCCGAACCCACCACTCACTTCGGCTTCAAGAACGTGCCGGAAAGCCAGAAAGCGGAAAAAGTCGCCGAGGTTTTCCACTCCGTGGCCGCCAAGTATGACTTGATGAACGACCTGCTCTCGGGCGGCATGCACCGCCTGTGGAAGCGTTTTGCGATCGAGCTGTCGGGCGTGCGCAGCGGCAACCGCGTACTGGACATCGCCGGCGGCACGGGCGACCTGACGAAGAAGTTTTCCCACATCGTCGGGCCGACCGGCCAGGTGGTGCTCGCCGACATCAACGAATCCATGCTCAAGGTCGGCCGCGACCGCCTGCTGGACCTGGGTGTGGCCGGCAATGTCGAGTTCGTCCAGGCCGACGCCGAGAAGCTGCCGTTCCCCGACAATCATTTCGACTGCGTGACCATCGCCTTCGGCCTGCGCAACGTCACCCACAAGGAAGACGCCCTGCGCTCGATGCTGCGCGTGCTCAAGCCCGGCGGTCGCCTGCTGGTGCTGGAATTCTCCAAGCCAACCAACGCGCTGATGTCCAAGGCCTACGATGCCTACTCGTTCGCCTTCATGCCGCTGATGGGCAAGCTGATCACCAATGACTCGGAAAGCTATCGCTACCTGGCCGAATCGATCCGCATGCACCCGAACCAGGAAACCCTGAAGTCGATGATGGTCGAGGCCGGTTTCGACCGCGTGACTTACCACAACATGACCGCAGGCATCGTCGCCCTGCATCGCGGCATCAAACCCTGATGCTGCTCACCGGCCTGCTCGCCAGCGTCGAACTCGGCCTCAACCGGGTGCTGCGCCTGGACAGCACGGCGCTCGCGCGCCTGGCGCACTTGAGCGGCACAGTGATCGCCGTGGACTGCCGCAGCCCGGCGTTGCGGCTGTTCATCCTGCCCAGCGACGAAGGCCTGATGCTCGCCGCCCACTGGGAAGCCGAGGCCGACTGCACGCTGCGTGCCCCGGCGTCGAGCCTGCTGAACCTGGCCCTGGGCAAGGACAAGACTGCCGTGCTGCACAGCCCTGACGTGGAACTCGACGGCGACAGTGGCGTGCTGCTGGAGCTGGCGGCGACTCTCCAGGACCTGGAGCTGGATTGGGAATACGAAGTGTCTCGCTGGATCGGCCCGGTGGCGACCCAATTGCTCAGCGGCCATTTGCGTAGCCGCGGCCGCTGGTATCGCCAGGGCTTCGCCAGCCTGGGGCAGAATCTGAGTGAATACCTGGCCGAAGAATCGCGTACCCTCGTAGGCCAACGCGAAGCCCAGGCCCGCTTTAATGAACTGGACCAGGTCAAGCTTGACCTGGAACGTCTCGAGGCGCGTTTCGAGCGCCTTTCCCGATCCCTTGAAACCAAGCGATAACGCATGAAGCTGCTTGCCGTCCGCCGTTTGTTGCGCATCCAGCGCGTCGTGATCCGCTACCGCCTCGATGACCTGCTGTTCGCCCTGCCGTTGCCCTGGTTTCTCCTGGCACTGCGTTTCGTGCTGCCGTGGCGCTGGTTCCCCCGGCGAACGCTGGACCTGACGCGCGGCGCACGCCTGCGCCTGGCCTTGCAGGACCTGGGCCCCATCTTCATCAAGTTCGGGCAGATTCTCTCGACCCGTCGCGACCTGTTGCCCGAAGACATCGCCGATGAGCTGATGCTGCTGCAGGACCGCGTGCCGCCGTTCGACTCCAAGCTGTCGGTGGCGCTGATCGAAGAGCAACTGGGCAAGAAGGTCAGCGAAGTCTTCAGCCGTTTCGACGTCGAGCCCCTGGCCTCGGCCTCGGTGGCCCAGGTGCATGCCGCGCAGCTCAAGAGCGGCGAAGAAGTGGTGGTCAAGGTCATCCGCCCGGGCCTCAAGCCGATCATCGCCCAGGACCTGGCGTGGCTGTTCATCCTCGCTCGCGCCGCCGAGCGGCTGTCGGCCGACGCCCGCCTGCTGCATCCGGTGGACGTGGTCCAGGACTACGAAAAAACCATCTACGACGAACTCGACCTGCTGCGCGAAGCCGCCAACGCCAGCCAGTTGCGCCGCAACTTCGAGGGCTCGCCGCTGCTCTATGTGCCGCAAGTCTATTGGGACTGGTGTCGCCCGAAAGTGTTGGTGATGGAGCGCATCTACGGCATCCAGGTCACCGACCTGGCAACCCTGGCCGACCAGCGTACCGACATGAAGCTGCTGGCCGAGCGTGGCGTGGAGATTTTCTTCACCCAGGTATTTCGCGACAGCTTCTTCCACGCCGACATGCACCCGGGCAACATCTTCGTCAGCACCGTGCAACCGTGGAGCCCGCAATACATTGCCATCGACTGCGGCATCGTCGGCAGCCTGACTCCCGAGGACCAGGATTACCTGGCGCGCAACCTGTTCGCCTTCTTCAAGCGTGATTACCGTCGTGTCGCCCAACTGCACATCGATTCGGGCTGGGTCCCGGCCGAGACCAAGCTCAACGAATTCGAAGCGGCGATCCGTACCGTGTGCGAACCGATCTTCGAAAAACCGTTAAAAGATATTTCCTTCGGCCAGGTGCTGATGCGCCTGTTCCAGACCGCGCGCCGCTTCAACATGGAGGTTCAGCCACAGCTGGTACTGTTGCAGAAAACCCTGTTGAACATCGAAGGCCTCGGCCGCCAGTTGTATCCGGACCTCGACCTGTGGAACACCGCCCAACCGTTCCTCGAACGCTGGATGCGCGAGCGCGTCAGCCCCAAAACCTTGCTGGGCAACGTGCAGAGCCAGTTCGAGCAGCTCCCGCACCTGGCCAACATGACCCGCGACCTGCTCGAACGCATGTCCCAGCCCCATGCCCACGACCCGGCGCCACCATGGCACCGACGCAAGGATGACTGGTTCCTGCGCCTGCTCGGCGCAGCTCACCTGGGAGGTGGCGCAATGCTGGCGGCTGGTGGGCCGTTGAGCGAATTGGGCCATTGGCCCGCCGCAATCATGGTGATCGTCGGCTTGTATCTGGTCGTTCGCCGATAGCCAGCACCGGTTCGCGCTGGCACACTGTTTCAACGCTGGGCCCGCCGACTTCAGGTGCGTGGCCCATGGTCGGAGTCAAAGATGAAAAACTGGCAGGACGAGATCAAATGGGACGCTGACGGCCTGGTGCCAGCCATCGCCCAGGACCACAAGACCGGGCGCGTACTGATGATGGCCTGGATGAACCGCGAAGCACTGGCCCTGACCGCCGCCGAGAACCGCGCCATCTATTGGTCACGTTCCCGTGGCAAGCTGTGGCGCAAAGGTGAAGAATCCGGGCATGTGCAGCACCTGCATGAGATGCGCCTGGACTGCGACGGCGACGTCATCATCCTGATGGTCGAACAAGTCGGTGAGATTGCCTGCCACACCGGCCGTCAAAGCTGCTTCTATCGCGTCTTCGAGAACGGCGACTGGAAAACCGTCGACCCGGTGCTCAAGGACCCGCATGCCATTTATTCAGGACATACCCATGAGTGACACCCTGACCCGCCTGGCCCAGGTGCTGGAAGAGCGCAAAGGCGCCGCGGCCGACAGTTCCTATGTCGCCAGCCTGTACCACAAGGGTTTGAACAAGATTCTGGAAAAAGTCGGCGAAGAGTCGGTCGAGACCATCATCGCCGCCAAGGACGCCGCCATCAGCGGCGATTGCAGCGACGTGATCTACGAGACCGCCGACCTGTGGTTCCACAGCCTGGTCATGCTGGCCCAACTGGGGCAGCATCCGCAGGCCGTACTGGATGAACTGGACCGTCGCTTCGGTCTGTCCGGGCACGTCGAAAAAGCCTCGCGCCCGTCCGCCTGATCAACTTTTGAGAGGAATAGCCACATGGGTATCTTTGACTGGAAACACTGGATCGTCATCCTGGTTGTCGTGGTGCTGGTATTCGGTACCAAGAAACTGAAAAACCTCGGCACCGATGTCGGCGAGTCGATCAAGGGCTTTCGCAAAGCCATGAACGATGACGAAAAACCGGCCGACCCGACGGCTGCCCCGGCGCAACCGGTACAGCCAGCCCAACCGGTACATCCCCAGGCCACCCAGCCTGTGAATGCGCCGCACACCATCGACGTGCAGGCACAAAAAGTCGAAGAGCCCGTCCGCAAAGACTCGTGAGCACTGACTAATGTTTGGGATCAGCTTCACTGAACTGCTGCTCGTCGGCCTCGTCGCCCTGCTGGTACTGGGCCCAGAGCGCCTGCCGGGTGCTGCGCGTACCGCCGGTCTGTGGATCGGGCGCCTGAAGCGCAGCTTCAATGCGATCAAACAGGAAGTTGAACGTGAGATCGGTGCCGACGACATCCGTCGGCAACTTCACAACGAACATATCCTGTCCCTGGAGCAGGAAGCGCGGAAAATCTTCACGCCGACCCAACAGGAGCCGACGCCGGTTCAGCCTGCGGTCGAGCCGACGATTGCGCCACAGGCGTCGGTGGACAACACGACGCCCGTGGTGGCCGAGCCGGCCCAACCGGTGGAACCCGCCGCGACAGTAACAACGCCAGCAGCTCCCAACGACCCTACTTTGCCGCCGCGAGCCCCATGAGCGATATCCCTGAAAACGACCAGCCGATGCCGCTGGTATCGCACCTCACCGAGTTGCGCACCCGCCTGCTGCGTTGCGTCGCGGCGGTTTTCATCATCTTCGCCGGGCTGTTTTCCTTCACCCAGCAGATCTACACCTTCGTTTCCACGCCGCTGCGCCAGTACCTGCCGGTAGGGGCAACGATGATCGCTACCGACGTGTCGTCGCCGTTCCTGACGCCACTGAAGCTGACGATGATGGTCTCGCTGTTCCTGGCGATCCCGGTGATCCTGCACCAGATCTGGGGCTTCATCGCACCGGGCCTGTACAAGCATGAAAAACGCATCGCCGTGCCGCTGCTGGTGTCCAGCATCCTGCTGTTCTATACCGGCATGGCCTTCGCCTATTTCCTGGTGTTCCCGCTGATCTTCAAGTTCTTCGCCGCCGCTACGCCGGCAGGCGTGGAGATGATGACCGACATCACCAGCTACCTGGATTTCGTCATGACGCTGTTCTTCGCCTTCGGCGTGGCGTTCGAAATCCCCGTGGCGGTGGTCCTGCTGGTGTGGATCGGCGTGGTGGACGTGGCCTACCTGAAGAGGATCCGCCCCTATGTGATCATCGGCTGCTTCGTGGTCGGCATGATCCTGACCCCGCCGGATATCTTCTCCCAGACCCTGCTGGCCGTTCCGATGTGGCTGCTGTTCGAGATCGGTATCCTGTTCGGTGGCCTGGTGCGCAAGCGCCGGGAAGAAGAGCCCGAGGACCAGCCGGTCGATGACCACAACGACCAGCCGCCTGCGACCCAAGCGTGAACCTGCTGCTGCTCGAAGAGGCCGATTTCATCGGGCCTGACCGGGTCGTGCTGAGCGATCGCCGGTTGACCCACATGCAGGAAGTCCATCGCAGCGCTGTCGGCGACAGCCTGCGGGTCGGGCGTATCGGCGGCTTGATGGGCACGGCCCAGGTGCTGCGCCTGGAGGCTCGCGAGGCCGAACTGCAAGTGACCCTCGACCAGCCGCCACCGGCCAAGTTGCCGCTGACCCTGGTGCTGGCGCTGCCGCGTCCGAAAATGCTCAGGCGAGTGTTCCAGACCGTCGCCACCATGGGTGTGCCGCGGGTGGTACTGGTCAACAGCTATCGCGTGGAAAAGAGCTTTTGGCAGACGCCGTTCCTCGAACCCGAGGCTATCCGCGAGCAACTGATCCTGGGCCTGGAACAAGCCCGGGACAGTGTGCTGCCAGACATCATTATCGAAAAACGCTTCAAACCCTTCGTCGAGGACCGCCTGCCGGCCATCGCCAACGGCACCCTCGGACTGGTCGGGCACCCTGGCAACCACCCGCCCTGCCCGCGAGCGCTAACAGAACCGGTGACCTTGGCCATCGGCCCCGAAGGCGGTTGGATTCCCTACGAGATCGACCTGCTGGGCAAGGCCGGCTTGCAACCGGTGCAGTTGGGCGAGCGGATCCTGCGGGTCGAGACCGCGGTTACGGCGCTGCTCGCACGACTGTTCTGATCCCTTTGGTTTACCACGGTATTCAAAACGCATCTAACTCATTTCTCCTGTTCCCCCTTTCTGGGCCGATAACGCTTTATACAAAGCAGTTCCGCCCTTCAAGGGAGTATCAGCATGTTCCAATGGCTAGGTAACGTAGGCGTTAATCGCAAACTTGGCTTCGGTTTCGGCCTGGTGCTGTTCTTAACCTTGATGATCGCTTTCACCGGATGGATCGGCCTGGGCCGCGTGATTGCCCACGGCGACATGCTCGGGCTCATTGCCAGCCTGAACGACCAGACCAAGGACCTGCGTACCGCGCGCATGGACTATTTTTCGACCCGCGGCGAAAAGGGCCCAGGGGAAATCAACGATCTGCTCGGAAAATTGGAGCCTGGGCTCCAAACCGCCCGTCAATCGATCGAGCAGCCAGCCGACATGGCGCTTCTCGACAAACAACTGGGGGCTATCGCCGACTACAAAGTTGCCTTCACCGAACTGACCCGCGCCATTGCCAATCGTGAGGATGCACGCGGCAAACTGGGCGCCAATGCCGATAACGCCGTAGCCCGTGTCGCCACCGTTGAAAACGCCCTGCGGCAAAGCGACAACGTGGCTCAATTCGACAGCGTGGTCAGCCTGAGCAAGGCCATCCAGCAAGCCCGCTATCAGGTTCGTGGCTACACCTACAGCGGCCAGGCCGACGCCGAACAGCCTGCCCTGGATGCCATCGATAACGCGTTGAAAATCCTCGCCAGCCTGCCGCCCCAACTACCAGACGAACACGCCGCCAACCTGCAGCAGGCCAACGAATCGTTCAAGACTTATCGTGCAGCGGTCGGCCAGTTCCGTGATGCCCAGACCGCAAGCGCTGCCGCGGTCAAGCGCATGTCCGACTTGGGGGTGGTGCTACGCGAGGCCAGCAGGAATCTCACCCAGTCCCAGACCATCGTGCGCGACCATGAAGCCAGCGATGCCAAGATTTTGCTGGCATCGGCCGCCGCGCTGGCCTTCCTGTTCGGCGTGATCGCCGCCCTGGCGATCACCCGGCAGATCGTCACCCCGCTGGAGCAGACCCTCAAGGTCGCCGAACGCGTGGCGGCAGGCGACTTGACCCACAATCTCACCTCCGAGCGCCGCGACGAACTGGGCCAACTACAGCGCACCATGCAGAGCATGACCGTGGGCCTGCGGCAATTGATCGGCGGCATCAGCGAAGGCGTCACGCAAATCGCCAGCGCCGCCGAACAGCTTTCAGCCGTTACCGAACAGACCAGCGCCGGGGTCAACAGCCAGAAGGTGGAAACCGATCAGGTCGCCACCGCCATGCACGAAATGACCGCTACGGTGCAGGAAGTGGCGCGCAATGCCGAGCAAGCGAGCGAAGCAACGGCCGCCGCGGACCAACAGGCTCGCGAAGGCGAAAAGGTGGTCGGCGAAGCCATCGCCCAGATCGAGCGCCTGTCCAACGCGGTGGGCAATTCCACCGATGCCATGGGCCACCTCAAACGCGAGAGCGACAAGATCGGCAGCGTCCTGGACGTGATCAAGTCCGTGGCCCAGCAAACCAACCTGCTGGCCCTCAACGCGGCCATCGAGGCGGCCCGGGCCGGTGAAGCCGGGCGTGGGTTCGCGGTAGTGGCCGACGAGGTGCGCAGCCTGGCCCAGCGCACCCAGAAGTCCACCGAAGAGATCGAGCAACTGGTCCTTGGCCTGCAGACCGGAACCGAACAGGTCGCGACCAGCCTGGACAACAGTCGCAGCCTGACCGACAGCAGCGTCGAACTGACCCGCCGTGCCGGTGGCTCACTGGAAAACATCACCCGCACCGTCTCGGCGATCCAGTCGATGAACCAACAGATCGCCGCCGCGGCCGAGCAACAGAGCGCCGTGGCCGAAGAGATCAACCGCAGCGTGCTGAATGTTCGCGACGTGTCCGAACAAACGGCTGCTTCCAGTGAAGAAACCGCCGCCTCCAGCGCCGAACTGGCGCGGCTTGGGGTTCATTTGCAGACGCTGGTGGGACGCTTCAAGGTCTAACCTGAAGGGCAGGCATAAAACCCGTGGCGAGGGCGCTTGCTCCCGCTAGGGCGCGAAGCGGCCACCGGCGGGCGTTCGGAGGGGCAACGACTTCGCAGCCGAGCGCCCTCACCAAGGAAACGCCCCTACCTATTTCCTACAGATCCCCGTCACATAGTCGATACTCTCCTCATAAGACCTACAAAAGGTTCGAAGGAGTATCAGCATGTTCAGTTGGCTGACCGAAAAGCTGGGAAACGTAAGCGTCAATCGCAAACTGGGTTTCGGTTTTGGCCTGGTACTGCTCATGACCCTCCTGAGCACCTTCGCGGGCTGGAACAGCCTGGGCAGCGTGATCAGCCGCGCTGACAAGCAGGCGTCTATCGCCAGTCTCAATGAGTTGGCCAAGGATCTGCGAGTCGCCAGTCTCGACTATGAGATGCGGCGTGGCGAACAAGGGCCCGCTGTCGTCAGCGAGTTCCTGGGCAAGCTTCAGGAAAGCATACAAGCGGCCCTCAAACGGTTTGTACGTCCGGCAGACCAGGAGTTGCTCAATCAGCAACTGGCCATCCTCGATGAGTACAAACGCGCCTTCGGCGACCTGACCCAGGCGACGCAGAACCGCGAATCGGCCCGATCCAAGCTTGGCGCCAACGCCGACAATGCCGTGGCCAAAGTGAAGGAGGTCGAAAATGCCTTGCGCCAAGGCGACAGTGTTGCGCAATTCGACAGTGTGATCGAGCTGAGCAAACTGCTACAGCAAGCGCGCTACCAGGTTCGCGGCTACACCTACAGTGGCAAGGCCGATGCCGAGCAACCGGCGCTGGAGGCCATCGATAGTGTCTTGAAAAACCTTGAAAGCCTGCCGGGCAAACTGCCGGAACAACACACCGCCAACCTGCAACAAGCCACTGAATCGATGAAGGCCTATCGTGCCGCCGTCAGCCAGTTCCGCGATTCGCAGGTGGCCAGCGCATCAGCCCTCAAGAGAATGGTCGACCAGGGCGCCCGTTTGAATGACCTGAACAACCATTTGACTACCTCGCAGATTGAGAAACGCGACCTGGAGACGACGCATGCGAAAGAAGTGCTGATCATCGTCACCATCCTGGCATTAGCGTTTGGCCTGCTAGCGGCCTGGATCATTACCCGGCAGATCGTTGTTCCACTGCAGCAGACCTTGGTTGCCGTTGAACGTGTCGCCTCCGGCGACTTGAGCCATAACCTGGTGGTCACCCGCCGTGACGATATGGGCCAATTACAAGGCAGCCTACAGCGAATGGTGATCAGCCTGCGGCAACTGATCGGAGGCATCGGCGAAGGCGTTACGCAAATCGCCAGCGCCGCTGAACAGCTCTCCGCCGTCACCGAGCAGACCAGCGCCGGGGTCAACAGCCAGAAAGTGGAAACAGACCAGGTCGCCACCGCCATGCACGAAATGACCGCCACGGTGCAGGAAGTGGCGCGCAACGCCGAAGAAGCCTCCGAAGCGGCCGTCGCCGCAGACCAACAGGCTCGCGAAGGCGAAAAAGTCGTGGGCGAAGCCATTGCCCAGATCGAACGCCTGTCCAAGGAAGTAGGCAATTCCACCGAAGCGATGGGCCATCTCAAGCGCGAGAGCGACAAGATCGGCAGCGTGCTGGATGTGATCAAGTCTGTGGCCCAGCAAACCAACCTGCTGGCCCTCAACGCGGCGATCGAGGCGGCCCGTGCCGGTGAAGCCGGACGTGGGTTCGCGGTGGTGGCCGACGAGGTTCGCAGCCTGGCCCAGCGCACCCAGAAGTCCACCGAAGAAATCGAAGAGCTTATCCTCGGCCTGCAATCGGGCACCGAACAGGTCGCGACCACCCTGGACAACAGCCGCAACCTGACCGATAGCAGCGTCGAATTGACCCGCCGCGCCGGTGGCTCGCTGGAAAACATCACCCGTACCGTCTCGGCAATCCAGTCGATGAACCAACAGATCGCCGCCGCCGCCGAGCAGCAGAGTGCCGTGGCCGAAGAGATCAACCGCAGCGTCGTGAACGTTCGCGATGTGTCCGAACAGACGGCTTCTTCCAGCGAAGAAACCGCCGCCTCCAGTGCCGAACTGGCACGGCTGGGGGTTCATTTGCAGACGCTGGTTGGACGCTTCAAGGTCTGACCCAAAAGAGCTGGCATAAGCCTGTGGCCAGGGCTTGCTCCCTCGCCACAGGAATGCATTACGTCTATTTTTCTACAGATCCCGGCAAAACCGCCGATACAACCCTGATAAAACCAATCAGCGCTACAAGGGAGTATCAGCATGTTCCGGTGGCTTGCCCAGGGTCTGGGAAACGTAGGCGTTAATCGCAAACTCGGCGCAGGCTTCGGCCTGGTGCTGTTCCTCACCTTGATGATTGCATTCACCGGCTGGTCCGGCCTGGGCAATGTCATCAGTCGGGGCGACAAACTGGGCTTCATTGCCAGTCTCAACGACTTGAGCAAAGACTTGAACCTGGCCAGCATCGACTACAACACCACGCGGGGCGAGAAAGGACCGCAAGCGGTCAACGACCTGCTGGGCAAGCTCGAAGAGGGCCTGAAGACTGCTCGCCAGTTGATCGAACAACCGGCCGACGTCGCGCTGATCGATGCGCAACTGGCCGCCGTCGCCGAATACAAGGGCGCCTTCGCCCAGATGACCCGCGCCACCGTCAACCGCGAAGATGCCCGTAGCAAACTCGGCGCCAGCGCCGACAACGCCGTGGCCCGCGTCGCTGAAGTTGAAAAGTTGTTGCTGCAAGCCGGCGACATCACCCCGTTCAACAGCGTGGTCACCCTGAGCAAGGCCATCCAGCAAGCCCGCTACCAGGTTCGTGGCTACACCTACAGCGGCAAGAGCGAAGCCCAGCAACCGGCCCTCGATGCCATCGACACCGTCCTCAAACTGCTCGCGCGCCTGCCAGACCAATTGCCCCAGGAACACGCCGCCGACCTGCAGCAGGCCAGCGACTCGTTCAATCTCTATCGCGCGGCGGTCGCCCAATTCCGCGACTCGCAAATCGACAACGCTGCGGCCCTCCAGCGCATGACCGAGCAAGGTCAAATACTGATCGACGCCAGCCAGAAGCTGACCGTATCCCAGACCGCCGTGCGTGACCACGACGCCGCCCAAGCCAAGACGGTCCTGATCGTAGCGGCCGCCCTGGCGCTGCTGTTTGGCGTGATCGCCGCCCTGTTCATCACCCGGCAGATCGTCGGACCGCTCGGCCAGACCTTGAAGGTTGCCGAACGCGTGGCCGCCGGTGACCTGACCCACAACCTGACCTCCGAACGCCGCGACGAACTGGGCCAGCTGCAACGCGCCATGCAGAGCATGACCGTGGGCCTGCGGCAGTTGATCGGTGGCATCAGCGAAGGCGTTACCCAGATCGCCAGCGCCGCCGAACAACTCTCGGCCGTGACCGAACAGACCAGCGCCGGGGTCAACAGCCAGAAAGTGGAAACCGACCAGGTCGCCACCGCCATGCACGAAATGACCGCCACCGTGCAAGAAGTCGCACGCAACGCCGAGGAAGCTTCCGAAGCCGCCGTCGCTGCCGACCAGCAGGCCCGCGAGGGTGACAAAGTGGTTGGCGAGGCCATTGCCCAGATCGAACGTCTGGCTAAGGAAGTCGGCAACTCCACCGCCGCCATGGGCGACTTGAAGCGTGAAAGCGACAAGATCGGCAGCGTCCTGGACGTGATCAAGTCCGTGGCCCAGCAGACCAACCTGCTAGCCCTCAACGCCGCCATCGAAGCCGCCCGCGCCGGCGAGGCCGGACGTGGTTTTGCGGTGGTGGCCGATGAAGTCCGCAGCCTGGCCCAGCGCACCCAGAAGTCCACCGAAGAAATCGCAGAACTGATTGTCGGCCTGCAAAGCGGCACCGAACAAGTCGCGACCATCATGGACAACAGCCGCAGCCTGACCGACAGCAGCGTCGAACTGACCCGCCGCGCGGGGGGCTCGCTGGAGAACATTACTCGCACGGTTTCGGCGATCCAGTCGATGAACCAGCAGATCGCCGCGGCGGCGGAGCAGCAGAGTGCGGTGGCTGAGGAGATCAACCGTAGTGTGCTGAATGTGCGTGATGTGTCGGAGCAGACGGCGTCGTCCAGTGAGAAGACTGCCGCTTCGAGTGCTGAGCTGGCGCGGTTGGGGGTTCATTTGCAGACGTTGGTGGGGCGGTTCCGGGTCTAGCAGGCCTACGCAAAACCTGTGGCGAGGGAGCTTGCTCCCGCTTGAGTGCGCAGCGCTCACAATATTGCAGGGAGCAGCGGCTGCGCCATCTTGAGTTGGTGGTCTGTGGGTCTTGGGTGTATATCCGTTATTTAGGTAACGGCTGCTGACGGTTCCGCCCTTACGGCGGCTCACTTTTGAAAAGCGCAAAAGTAAGCAAAACGCTTCTGCCCACCACTCGGCACCTCGCCTAGGCTCGGTGTGCCCTCACTCCGGCATTGCTCCGTGGGCCGCCGCGAAGGGCCATCCATGGCCCAGCGCGGCTAACCCGGCATCCATGCCGGGTTGCCCACTGCGCAATGCCTGCGTTCGGCCAGCGTGGTTAACGGGGCGCCCGAGATCAACGTCCACCGCGAGGCGGCCTGATAGCCGACCTAGCTCTTGGTAAAACCGCGTTCCTCCTGTGGGAGCGGGCTTGTTCGCAAAGACCATGTCACAGCCAATGAAGATATCGAATGTGTCGGCCTCTCACCGTTGATCTTCAGCGGGCACAACATTCATGTACACCGCAAAGCCATTGTGGGAGCGAGCCTGCTCGCGAAGGCGGTGCTACAGTGGATGAAGATGTCGGATGTGGTGGCCTCATCGCGAGCAGGCTCGCTCCCACAGGGGAGTGCGGTCACCCAGAACCAGGTCGGCTCTCAGGCCGCCTCGCGGTGGACGTTGATCTCGGCGCCCCGTTAACCACGATGGCCGAACGCAGGCATTGTGGAGTGGGCATCCCGGCATGGATGCCGGGATAGCCGCGCTGGGCCATGGATGGCCCTTCGCGGCGGGCCCACGGAGCAATGCCGGAGTGAGGGCACACCGAGCCTAGGCGAGGTGCCGAGTGGTGGGGCAGGAGCGTTTTGCTTACTTTTGCGCTTCTCAAAAGTGAGCCGCTGTAAGAGCGGAACCGTCAGCAGCCGTTACCTAAATAACGGATATACACACAAAAATCCCCCTCCCACAATCCGTCATCCCAAGGCTACGGCGCCTTGCGCCATTGCCTACAACTACGCCAGAATCCGCCGGCTTGTACGCCTTAGGCCTGGGCTTTAACGTTTGCAGGTCGCTGTCAGTTCAGCGATCGGGTTTAGCAGCCTGAACAATCCTAGACGTACGCTCTCCACATGCGTGAGCAGGCTTCAGCGCCTGCACATCTATGTCATGGCGGTTGTGCGTGGGAGACCTTCGGGTCTGCCGGGTTCTAGGGTCCCGGTCTGCTAACCCGCGTACAGTCGCCACCCTTCTCGTTTAGCAGCGATATCTGGCGGCTCCATTACCCTAGGAGCGTCAACCATGTACAAGGTCACACCCAACCCACCAGAACCCGAAACCGATCCCAAGAAACTCCAGGAAGCCACCGATCGCGCGCTCGATTACTACCTGAACCCCAAGCAGCCCAAACCAGAAAACGAACAACCATCGGGCCAGCTTTTCACCGTCCTGGACCACATCGACACCGAAACCCTACTGGCCAACCTCAGCGAAACCCTGGCCTCAGCCGATGCCATGACCAACGACCTCGCATTCGACCTGGAAGGTTCACGACGCCATATTGCTCTGGGCATCCAACAACTGATCGAACTGAGCGGCCTGTTGGCAAACCGAGTGCTGGACAGAATCAATGCACAACCCTGACCTCGCCACGGCGAACTAAAACAGCCTGTCTAGTCCTGAAATAGGTTTACACCTGTTTCAGTCTCAAAACGCCCGATGCACCGCATCGGGCGTTTTGTATTTCAGGGCCAAATGAGGTCGCTTACGGTTATAGATTTCTATCGATTCCTCAACCATGCGCTTGGCTTGGGCGAGGTCTTTGGGACGGTGTAAAAGAAATTCTGTTTTCAGAATCCCATTCACTCGTTCCGCTAGGGCATTCTGGTAGCAGTCGTAGCCATCCGTCATCGAACACCTGACGCCATGCTTGGCGTGCAGCTTTTGGTAGAGATCAGAGCAGTATTGCGAGCCCCGATCGGAGTGATGTACCAGTGGCTGATTGGTTCTTCGGTGTCGAAGAGCTTTCGTCATCGCCCGGATGACTGACTCGGTATGCAGGCTTTCATGCACATGATGGCCGACTATTTTGCGCGAGAACGCATCAGTGACCAGACTTACGTAAGCGACGCTTTGCTCGGTCGGTAAATAGGTTATATCCGCCACCCACACCTGTTCCGGGCCGGTGGCAGTGACTTGGTCAGGGCCGGGCTTGAGCCGATTCGGATGTCGACGGAAGCGATGATGACTGTCGGTAGTCTTGTGATAAGCGCGTTTGCGTGGGACCAGTTGTCGATGGTCTCGCAGAATATCGAACAATCGATCTCGGCCTACCGTTTGCGTTAGTTCAGGTTCGGCTTGCATTAGCCCATGCAGCTTACGGGTGCCCAACCGAGGCATTTCAAGGCGTGCCTCCAGCACAAACCCCAGCACCTTTTGCGCATGGCTAGCTTGCGCGTCGTAAGCTCGATTGCGCTTGTAATACGCCTGCCGTGAGATGCCCAGAAACTGGCAAGCCCTGGTGACACTCAGGCCTTCGATTTGCCCTTGGCTGAGGACTTGCCGGATCGCTTTTTTACGACAGAAACACCGTAATCGTTTTTCAGCACGTCAACGACAGCTTCAAAAAATTGGGCTTTCTGGTTGGCAAGGGCCAGCTTTTCTTCCAGCTCCTTGATTCGCTGCTCTGGTGTCAGCGGCAAATTTGGCTCGGCCATCGGTCGGTTCCTCTGGGCACGAA
Source organism: Pseudomonas sp. FP2300 (assembly GCF_030687595.1). Classification (NCBI taxonomy): domain Bacteria; kingdom Pseudomonadati; phylum Pseudomonadota; class Gammaproteobacteria; order Pseudomonadales; family Pseudomonadaceae; genus Pseudomonas; species Pseudomonas sp. FP2300. The sequence continues at coordinate 508,659 of NZ_CP117440.1, read as the reverse complement.
TGGAGGCGCCTTGGCTCCAGTCCTGCCGCCCATGCTTGCGTAACCATACCAACACAGTCGACCGGCCCTGAATCCCATAACGCCGTTGAGCCTCTTTATAACTCAGTTCGCCCTTTTCAACCTGATCGACAACCGCCAATTTAAAGCCCAGCGTGTAATCACGCTGACTACGCCTTCTTCCTGAATCCATTGGTTCCTCCTGAGGATAGGTCAGAAGGTGTAAACCTTATTCAGGACGAGACAGCCCCCAACAAAAAGCCCCGCTTCCTTTCAGAAGCGGGGCTTTTTGCGTATCAAGCCACTTGCGATTGTACGCTCACCGGCTGTAGCGGCAGCAGCGGTGCATGGGGATCGGCCTTGACCGATTCACGCCAGGCCGCCAGCCACTCGGGATGCGCCTCGCTCCAAACCTGCTCGTGCAGGCGGGACAAGGCCACCGGATCGCTCAGCAGTGCCAGTCGCTCAGCGTTGCTGAGACCGGCAGGACCGGCCTTCAAGGCGTGACGAACACGTTCGACCCGCAGCCATTCAATCGGCTCGGCCTGGCCGTGACGCGAAGTGGCCAGGGCATACGCCAAGGCATTCTGTTGTGGATCGACCACTGCCCGGATGAAGCCGTCGTTCAGCGCGTGCCAACGGTTTTCATGGGTGTACTGGTCCGTCGACAGCAGTTCCTGCGGCGGTGCGTATTCCTCAGGGATCAGGAACAGGCTCTCATCACGGGACTTCAAGCCCAGGCCCACGCGACTGGAGATCACCGACACCGGGATCGACAGCATCAGCGAACCGACGATCGGCACCAGCCACCACAGGAAGCTCGGGTTCAGCCAGATCACCAGCAAGGCCCAGAAGAAGCCCAGCAGGGTCTGCGGACCGTGGCGCTTGACCGCTTCGCTCCAGGGCGTGGAGTCGTCGTCACGTTGTGGCGAGTTCCAGGTCGCGGCCCAGCCCAGGAACGCGGCGAGCACGAAGCGGGTGTGGAAAATCATCCGCACCGGCGCCAGCAACATGGAGAACAACATCTCCAGCAGCATCGACAGCGTCACCTTGAACTTGCCACCGAACTCCTTCGCACCCTTGGCCCAGATCAGCACGATGCTCAGCAGCTTGGGCAGGAACAGCAGCACGATGGTCGTCGAGAACAAGGCGATGGCCTTGTCCGGATGCCATTGCGGCCACAGCGGATAAAGCTGGCGTGGTTCGAGGAAGTATTGCGGTTCCATCAGGGTGTTCACCGCCAGTAGCGCAGTGGAGAGCACCAGGAAGAAGAACCACAGCGGCGCCGACAGGTAGGACATCACGCCCGTCAGGAACACCGCACGGTGCACCGGGTGCATGCCCTTGACCAGGAACAGCCTGAAGTTCATCAGGTTGCCGTGGCACCAGCGACGGTCACGCTTGAGTTCGTCCAGCAGGTTCGGCGGCAGCTCTTCGTAGCTGCCCGGCAGGTCATAGGCAATCCACACGCCCCAGCCGGCACGGCGCATCAGCGCGGCTTCGACGAAGTCGTGGGACAGGATCGCACCGGCGAACGCGCCTTTACCGGGCAACGGCGCCAGGGCGCAGTGCTCGATGAACGGTTTCATGCGGATGATCGCGTTGTGGCCCCAGTAGTGGGATTCGCCCAACTGCCAGAAGTGCAGGCCGGCGGTGAACAGCGGACCGTACACCCGGGTGGCGAACTGCTGCATGCGCGCATACAGCGTGTCCATGCCCGAGGCACGTGGCGCTGTCTGGATGATGCCAGCGTCCGGCGTGGCTTCCATCAGGCGCACCAGGCTGGTCAGGCACGTGCCGCTCATGACGCTGTCGGCGTCGAGTACGACCATGTACTTGTAGTCGCTGCCCCAACGACGGCAGAAGTCGTCGAGGTTGCCACTCTTGCGCTTCACGCGACGGCGACGGCGGCGATAGAAGATCTTGCCGAAGCCGCCGGCTTCACGGCAGACGTCCAGCCAGGCCTGTTGTTCGGCGACGCAGATGTCGGTTTCGTTACTGTCGCTGAGGACGAAGAAGTCGAAGCGATCCAGGTCACCGGTAGCGGCCACCGACTCGAACGTCGCGCGCAAACCGGCAAATACCCGTGGCACGTCTTCGTTGCAGATCGGCATTACCAGCGCGGTGCGGGCGTCCTTGGGAATCGGCTCGTTGCCGGCGCTGGCACCAGAGATCCGGTACTTGTCGTGGCCGGTGAGCAATTCGAGGAAGCCCATCAGCGCCGTCCAGAAACCTGCCGACACCCAGCAGAACAGGATCCCGAACAGAATCAGGATGCTGGTTTGCAGCGCATACGGCAGCACTTGCGTGGCGGTCTGCGATAGCGGTTGGTGCAGGACTTCGTCCAGGTCCACCAGCGACCAGCCCTGGTACGGCATGATGCCTTTCATGTACCAGCCGGCGACGATGGTCTGGCCGAGCATCAATATCAGCAGGATGTAGCGACGGGTCGAACCCACGGTACGCCAGCGTGCATGGGGCAGCACGCGTTCATCCTTGGGCGGCTTCGGCGGGTTGGTACGACCGGTCAGGCGCCGCCAGGCGCGCACCAGGATATTGGTGCGCCACGGCTCCGGCACGACCTTGGTCCGACGGATCGGCGGCGTCGCCTTGAGGCACACCCGACCACTGGCGTCGAGCCCGAGCATTTCGGCTTCTTCGAGCTCTTCGGCGGTGCTCAGGGTCAGTCGGCGGCCTACCGAGGCTTGCACCGCCTCGGCGGGCGCGTCGAAGGTCGAAGACGACAGGCGTTCGTGCAATTCGCTGAAGGACTTGCAGCCCGCCAGTTCGGCGCGCTGCTCGTCGGTCATGGGTAAATGCGCCAGGTACTCGCTGAGCGTCTCTGGCTGTACTGGAGTATTACTCATCGGCTGGCAACTGATAGCTCCAGGTCTCGGTCAGGACTTGTTCAGTCGGTTCCGGTTCCTGCGGGGTTGGGGTCGGTTCAACAGCGGCGTCCGCCGCCTTGACGGCTTTGGCTTCGTCTTTCGCTTTTTCTATCGCGAGTTCTTTTTCGGTCTGCTGGCGGGCGACTTTGTCGGCCTTGGCCAGGGTCGTGGTCACGGAGTGCGAGGCGGCCGGGGCTTCGACAGGCGTCAATGGACGCACCAGCGCCGCACGCATTTCGGTGGCCTGTTTCGAGTCCTTGATCTTCAACCGCAAGGTCAGGCGCCAGCCCTTGGTTTCCGGGTTGTAGCGCACGCTATTCTCGACGATCTCGCCGTTTTCGCCGACGCTCACCTGGCTACGCACATCGGCGTCTTCCGGCAGGGCTTGCAGGGACGGGCCTTCGAAATCCACCAGGTAGGCCACGCTGCCATCCGGCTGACGGATCAGGTTGGATTGCTTCACGTCACCGGTGGAACGCAGGGTCTGCTTGACCCAGGCACTGTCCGGCGAGTGCAGGCTGGCCTCGTCGAGGGTCCAGTGCAGGCGGTAGCTGAAGTCCAGCGGCTGGCCTGGCTCAGGCAGTTTTTCCGGGCTCCAGAAGGCAACGATGTTGTCGTTGGTTTCGTCGGCGGTCGGAATCTCTACCAGGTCGACGGTACCCTTGCCCCAATCGCCTTTCGGTTCGATCCAGGCACTTGGGCGCTTGTCGTAGCGGTCGTCCAGGTCTTCGTAATGGCTGAAGTCACGGCCACGTTGCAGCAGGCCGAAACCGCGCGGGTTTTCCACCGAGAAGTTGCTCACGGCCAAGTGCTTGGGATTGTTCAGCGGGCGCCAGATCCACTCGCCATTGCCGGCATGGATCGACAGGCCGCTGGAGTCATGCAGCTCGCGACGATAGTTCAGCACCTTGGACGGCTGGTTGGCGCCGAACAGGTACATGCTGGTCAACGGGGCCACACCCAGCTTGGTCACGCGGTCACGCAGGAACATGCGCGATTTTACGTCGACCACAGTGTCGGTGCCCGGACGCACGGTCAGGCGATAGGCACCGGTAGCCCGTGGCGAATCCAGCAGGGCGAAAATCACCAGGTGCTTGTCGGTCGGTTTCGGACGTTGGATCCAGAATTCGCGAAAGCGCGGGAATTCCTCGCCCGATGGCAGCGCGGTGTCGATGGCCATGCCACGTGCGGACAGACCGTAGGTCTGGCCTTTGCCGATGACGCGGAAATAACTCGCGCCCAGCATGGTCATGATCTCGTCCTGCTTGTCAGCCTTGTTGATCGGGTACAACACGCGGAAACCCGCGTAACCCAGCTGCTCAGTGGCCTTCGGATCGAATGTCACATCGGCGAAGTCGAAGCGCGACGGGTCGTACTTGATCTCCTCGACGGTCGTCGCGGTGATTTCGTTGATCTTCACCGGCGTGTCGAAATGCATGCCCTGGTGATAGAAGGAAAGCCTGAACGGCGTCTTCTGGTCGGCCCATTCGGCTTTTTCGGTGCGGAAACGGATTTTTTGATAGTCAGCGAATTTCATCTCGCGGAATTCGTTCGGCAGATTGCTGCGCGGGGCTTCGAATTTTTGCCCGGCCAGTTCTTGAGCCTTCGCCGATACATCATCCAGGCTGAATGCCCACAGTTGGCCCGCGCCAAACAGGCACAACAGGGCCGAGCCCGCTACCAGAGCGTTTCTAAACCGTTTGGCAGTCATTTTTGGTGCATTACAGGGACTAACAATCACGAGCAACCCTCGCCGAAAACAGATCAAAAAACCAACGGCCAGATAAAGTATCCACACGGTATCGGCATTGAAAAACCGATCCTGCAGACCACTCTTGCCAAGTTGGCGAGCATTGTTCCGACTCCGGTGGGAGAAAATGATTCCCCAAACGGACCAGGACAAGTCTCTACCTAAGTCAAATGGACCAGCGAACGCTGGTCCCCCGTAGCGCGCGATTATCTAGTAGCCCGCGTGACAACGCATCAGGGATAGCAAAGTATTTATCGAGAAAACTCCCCGTTTAGCCTCGAAACAGATCCGAAAAGATGTTTCAAACGCTTTCAGGCCTGTAACAGGAAGGTTACCGGGCCATCATTGACCAAATGCACTTGCATGTCGGCGCCGAATCTACCTGATGCCACAGTGCCATGCACCTGTTTCGCCCGGGTTAGCAAATAGTTGAACAACTCTTCTCCCAGGGCCGGAGGCGCGGCGGTCGAAAAACTCGGGCGCAAACCGCTTTTGGTGTCTGCCGCCAAGGTGAACTGCGACACCAGCAGCAACCCGCCACCGACATCCGCCAGGGACAGGTTCATCTTGCCGTCGGCGTCGCTGAACACTCGGTAGTTAAGCAGCTTATGCAGGAGCTTGTCGGCGCTGGCCCGGGTATCCCCGGGCTCGACGGCTACCAACACCAGCAAACCCTGATCCACCGCCCCGACGATCTCGCCTGATACTTCGACCCGTGCGCCGCGAACTCGTTGCAACAACCCCTTCATGCTTCTTCAGGCGGCAGGTCAAGCAAGCGCCGGGCCATTTGCGCCGCGGCGCGCACCAGGGCGTCGGTGATCCCTGGCTCCGAAGCGGCGTGGCCGGCGTCGCGAATCACCTGCAGTTCGCTGTTGGGCCAGTTCTGGTGCAGCTCCCAGGCATTGTCCAACGGGCAGATGACGTCGTAGCGACCATGCACGATGACACCCGGCAAATGGGCGATCTTGCCCATGTCGCGAATCAACTGGTTAGGCTCGAGGAAGGCATTGTTGGTGAAGTAGTGGCATTCGATCCGGGCGATCGACAGAGCCCGCTGCGGCTCGGAGAAGCGATCGACCACCAGCGGATTCGGACGCAGGGTCGCGGTGCGGCCCTCCCAGGTGGACCAGGCCTTGGCCGCGTGCATCTGGGCGATCTGGTCGTTGCCGGTCAGGCGCTTGTGGAAGGCGCTGAGCAGGTCGTCGCGCTCGTCCAATGGGATCGGTGCAATGTAATCCTGCCAGTAGTCGGGAAACAGGCGACTGGCGCCAGCCTGATAGAACCACTCGATTTCCTGCGGACGGCAGAGAAAGATCCCACGCAGGATCAGGCCATGCACCCGCTCCGGGTGGGTCTGGGCATAGGCCAGGGCCAGGGTCGAGCCCCAGGAGCCGCCAAACAGCACCCATTTTTCGATGCCCAGGTGCTTGCGGATACGCTCCAGGTCTTCGACCAGATCCCAGGTGGTGTTGTTCTCCAGGCTCGCGTGGGGGGTGGACCGACCGCAGCCGCGCTGGTCGAAGGTGACGATGCGGTACAGGTTCGGATCGAAGTAGCGGCGGCTCTGTGCATCGCAGCCAGCACCCGGGCCGCCGTGAATGAACACCACGGGCAGGCCTTCCGGGGAACCGCTTTCATCGACGTAGAGCGTGTGGGTGTCATCGACAGCCAGATCGTGCCGGGCATGGGGTTTGATCTGCGGGTACAAAGTCTGCATTGAGCGCTCCGTAAGGGGTCGAGTCATCCCTGTGGGGACTTCTATTTAGTCTGCCGTCCGGCATCATAAACCCGAATTACCTTAATGAGCATGCCCCCTGCGCAGTCAAAGCGTGTCAGCCAGGTACGCCAGCAGCGTGCGATACATCTGATCGACCTCCGGCACCAGACTCCGACCGCGCAGGCAACCATGGACCAACCCTTCGCCGACATACAACACGGCATCCACCCCTGCGGCGTTCAGCCGCTCGCTGTAAAGGACGCCATCGTCACGCAGCGGGTCCCACTGCGCCACGACGATCAACGCCGGCGGCAGCCCGCTCAGGTCATCAGCGAGCAATGGCATGGCGCCGGGCAACGGTGCGAGGCCGCCCAGGTAAAGCGCGTGATAGCTGTCCAGGTCGCGGCTGCTCAACAGCGGCGCATTGGCATGTTCGCGGCGCGACGGCAGAGGCGCTGGGCCAGCGAGCGCCGGGTAGATCAACACCTGGGAACGGGGCAACGGTTGCCCGGCATCGCGCAAGGCCAGGCATAACGCAGCGGCGAGATTGCCTCCGGCACTGTCACCGGCCACCAGCCGGCGACGCGGGTCGATGGCAAAGGGGGCGGCTGCCAGATGGCGCCACACGGCGAGGCAATCGTCCAAGCCTGCCGGAAACGGATGCTCTGGCGCCAGCCGATAATCCACGGCCACCACCAACGCGCCCAGGGCGGCAGCCAGTTCCATACAGATGAAGTCATGGGAGTCCAGGTCTCCCACCACCCAACCACCGCCGTGCATATAGAGGATGCACGGCCAGCCTGCGGGCGGCGCTGCGCGCCGTGGGTGATAAGCACGTACGCCCACACCGGCCCACTCGAAATCCTCGATGGCCAGCGTTGGCGGATATGGAGGGGTGAACGCCCGGCACATCTGACTGTAGGCCTGGCGCAAACCGGCGAGGCTGTCGTCCGGGCTGGTGAAGCTCAGGGTTTTGTCGATGAAGGCGGACATCTGTTCAGAGAGTGGATATGAGGCCATGAAGAACACCACCTATTGAAATGTGGGAGCAAGGCTTGCCCGCAATGGCAGCGGTACATCCAATAGTTATGTCGACTGATACATCGCTATCGCGGGCAAGCCTTGCTCCCACAGATAAATCACTCCACCACAGATGAATCACCCCGCCACAGCCAGGTAGGTCAATTCTTGAGACTGGCCTGCACCGCCGCCACGCCATCCTTGCCGTCGAAGCTGGTGACACCGGCCAGCCAGCGCTGAAGATCCTCGGGATGGTCACGCAGCCATTGCCGGGCGACGTCCTGGGGCGTCTTGCGTTCCATGATCGGCACCATCAACTGGCTTTCCTGGGCGGCGGTGAAGGTCAGGTTCTCCAGCAGGCGATTCACATTCGGGCAGCGCTGGGCGTAGTCCGGCGCAGTCACGGTGGAGACGGTCGCCGCGCCCTCGTTCGGGCCGTAGACGTCCTCACTGCCGGTCAGGTAGGTGATGTTCATGTTGATGTTCATCGGGTGCGGGGTCCAGCCGACGAAGACCACGAACTCCTTGCGATTCACCGCCCGTTGCACCGCGGCCAGCATGCCCGCCTCGCCGGATTCGATCAGCTTGAAGTCCTTGAGGCCGAAGTGGTTGGTTTCGATCATGGTCTTGATGGTGGTGTTGGCTCCACTGCCCGGCTCGATGCCGTAGATCTTGCCACCCAACTGATCCTTGAACCGGGCGATGTCGGCAAAGGTCTTGAGCCCCGCCACCGCCACATAGTCGGGTACCGCCAGGGTGGCTTGGGCATCGGCCAGGCTCGGTTTGTCCAACACCTTCACCTGGTTGGCCGCCAGGAACGGGGCGATGTTCTTGTCCATCGCCGGTTTCCAGTAGCCCAGGAAGATATCGAGGCGCTTGTCGCGGATGCCGGCGAAGATGATCTGTTGCACCGCGCTGGTCTGCTTGCTTTCGTAGCCCAGGCCCGTGAGCAGTACATCGGCCATGCCGCTGGTGGCGATCACATCGGTCCAGTTGACCACGCCCATGCGCACGGTCTGGCACGACGCTGGCTCGGCGGCCATGGCCCCGCCGCTCAGGATGGCGGTACCGCAGAGGATCGACAGACAGCGTTTGAACAGTCTTTTCATCGGGAAGGTCTCGTGCGGCAGCGATTATTGTAGGTCGGTGTCTTGGTGCACCGTGACCGGAACATTACGCAGCGTCGAGGGGCTGAAGATGAACTGTGGCGACGCGGTTTTGCACGGTGGCGACCGTTCCCCTCCGAGGTTCAAGGACAACACAACCCTGTGGCGAGGGGATCTGTGGGAGCAAGGCTTGCCCGCGATGAAGACACCGCGGTTCCCCTGAAACCGAGGCGCCTGTATCGCGAGCAAGCTTTGCTCCCACAGATGACTCCCCTCGCCACAGAGGAATCGCGCAGGTGTTTATTTTTTGTAAGCCTGCTGCCCCCACGCCAGCAAACCTTCCAGCAATTGCTTGAGCACCACCTGGGTCGGTTCCGCCAAGTCCGCGCGGTAGTTGAACGGTTCGAACTCTTCCATGTAGGTGCTCTGGCACAGCTCCAGTTGCACCGCGTGGATGTCTTCGGTCGGGTTGCCATAGTGCCGGGTGATGTGTCCGCCCTTGAATCGCCCGTTGAGCACATGAGTGAATTGATCGTGGCGGGCACAGATGGCTTCGAGCTGGCTGGCCAGGGTCGGGTCGCAACTGACGCCGTTGAACGTGCCAAGGTTGAAATCCGGCAGTTTGCCGTCGAACAGGTGCGGGATCACCGAGCGGATCGAATGGGCATCGAACAGCAAGGCATAGCCGAATTCGGCCTTGAGCCGCGCCAGTTCCTGCTGCAGCGCCTGGTGATAAGGCATCCAGACCTGTTGCAGATAAGTCGCCCGCTCCTCGGCCGACGGCTCCAAGCCTTCGCGAAACAATGGCACGCCATCGAACAACGTCGCCGGGTACAAACCGGTGGTGGCGCCAACGTACATCGGCTTGTCATCGGAGGGTCGGTTCAGGTCGATGACGAACCGCGAGTACTCCGCGGCCAGGGTGCTGGCGCCCAGCTCGGCGGCAAATTCGTAGAGCCTTGGGATGTGCCAGTCGGTATCCGGCAGGCTTTGCGCCTCGGGGATCAACCCGGCCTGTACCGCCGGGGTCAGGCGCAGGCCGGCGTGGGGCATGCTGATCAACAGCGGCACGCGCCCTTGCTTGAAATTCAGGACCTTCTCCACAACCGTTCTCCTCAATCGATTTCAACGCCGTGACGCACGACGCGCTTTTCCAGATCGCCACCAAGCCAGTACGCCAGGTCGGCCGGGCGGTCGATGTGCCAGGCGACAAAATCCGCCGCCTTGCCGGCTTCCAGCGAACCGTGGGTGTCCGCCATGCCCAAGGCCTGGGCGGCATGAATGGTCACCCCGGCCAGGGCTTCTTCCGGGGTCATGCGAAAACAGGTGCAGGCCATGTTCAACATCAAGCGCAGCGACAGCGCCGGCGAGGTGCCGGGGTTGAGGTCGCTGGCCACGGCGATCTTCACGCCGTGCTTGCGCAGGGCGTCCATGGGCGGCAGCTGGGTTTCGCGCAGGAAATAAAACGCCCCCGGCAGCAGCACCGCCACCGTGCCGGCCTCGGCCATGGCCTTGGCATCGTCTTCGGTCATGAACTCCAGGTGATCGGCCGACAGCGCCTGGTAACGCGCCGCCAGGCTTGAACCGTGCAGGGACGACAATTGCTCGGCGTGCAGCTTCACTGGCAGCCCCAGTTGCTGCGCTGCGATAAACACCCGCTCGACTTGCGCTGGGGAAAACGCCAGGTATTCGCAGAAGGCATCCACCGCATCCACCAAGCCTTCGGCTGCCAGGGCCGGCAGCATCTCGGTGCAGATGTGCTCGATGTAGTCATCGGCGCGATCTTTGTATTCCGGTGGCAAGGCGTGGGCCGCCAGACAGGTGCTGCGCACGCTGACCGGCAGTTCGGCACCGAGACGGCGGATGACCCGCAGGATCTTGCGTTCGCTGGCCAGGTCCAGGCCGTAGCCGGATTTGATTTCCACCGTGGTCACGCCGTCGCGCATCAAGCTTTGCAGGCGCTTGGCGGCACTGGCGAACAACTCTTCTTCGCTGGCGGCGCGAGTGGCGCGCACGGTGCTGGCGATGCCACCGCCGGCCGCCGCGATTTCGGCGTAGCTGACACCTTGCAGGCGCTGTTCGAATTCACCACTGCGGTTGCCACCAAACACTGTGTGGGTGTGGCAGTCGATCAGCCCCGGGGTGACCCAGGCGCCCTTGAGATCGTTGACCGCCGGGTAGTCACCCGTCGGCAATTCGGCACGCGGGCCGATCCATTGGATGTGCCCGCCCTGGGTGACGATGGCGGCGTCTTCGATGATCGAGTAGACGCCCTGGGCCATGGTCGCGGCGTGGCAGTTTTGCCAGAGGGTTTTCATCCCGAGTCTCCTCGTCTCATTCAAAATCGATTCGCGAGCAGGCTCACTCCCACAAGGATTGCGCTGAACCTTGTGGGAGCGAGCCTGCTCGCGATGAGGCCCTTACAGGCTCGGCAGCAATTGCGCCGTGACCAGTTCATTCAGGCAACGACTGGCCAACAACTCGCTCGCCGCGTTGATGTCCGGCGCAAAGAACCGGTCCTTCTCATAAAACGGCACTTCTGCGCGCAACAGGCTGCGAGCCTGTTCCAGCTTCGCGGAGGTCTTCAAACCACCGCGCAGGTCCAACCCCTGGCAAGCCGCCAGCCATTCCACCGCGAGAATCCCGCGAGTGTTCTCGGCCATTTCCCACAGGCGCTTGCCAGCGGCCGGGGCCATGGAAACGTGGTCTTCCTGGTTGGCCGAGGTCGGCAGGCTGTCTACCGAATGAGGATGGGACAGCGCCTTGTTTTCACTGGCCAGGGCGGCAGCGGTGACCTGGGCGATCATGAAGCCCGAGTTCACCCCACCATTGGCCACCAGGAACGGCGGCAGTTGCGACATGTGCTTGTCCATCATCAACGAAATACGCCGCTCGCTCAGGGAGCCGATTTCGGCGATCGCCAAGGCCATGTTGTCGGCAGCCATCGCCACCGGTTCGGCGTGGAAGTTGCCACCGGAAATCACGTCACCCTCGGCGGCGAACACCAGCGGGTTGTCCGACACCGCGTTGGCCTCGATCACCAGCACTTCGGCGGCCTGGCGGAACTGGGTCAGGCAGGCGCCCATCACTTGCGGCTGGCAGCGCAGGGAGTAGGGGTCCTGGACCTTGTCGCAGTTCTGGTGCGAATCGGAGACTTCGCTACGTTCGCCCAACAGGTCGCGGTAGGCAGCGGCGGCATCGATCTGGCCTTTCTGGCCGCGGGCGGCATGAATGCGCGCGTCGAATGGCGAACGCGAGCCGAGCACCGCTTCCACCGTCAGGCTGCCCAGGGCCAGGGCACCGGCGAACAGGTCTTCGCCTTCGAACAGGCCACGCAGGGCAAACGCGGTGGACACCTGAGTGCCGTTGAGCAGCGCCAGGCCTTCTTTCGCCGCCAGGGTCAGCGGCGCAAGGCCGGCCACTTTCAGCGCTTCGACAGCCGGCAGCCATTCGCCCTTGTAGCGGGCCTTACCCTCGCCCAGCAACACCAGGGACATGTGGGCCAGTGGTGCCAGGTCGCCGGAAGCGCCGACCGAGCCTTTCAGCGGAATGTGCGGATAGACCTCGGCATTGATCAGCGCAATCAGCGCATCGATCACCTGCCGGCGGATCCCGGAAAAGCCCCGGCTGAGGCTGTTGACCTTGAGCACCATGACCAGCCGAACCAACGCATCGCTGATCGGCTCGCCCACCCCGGCGGCATGGGACAGCACCAGGGAGCGCTGCAGGTTTTCCAGGTCTTCGCTGGCGATGCGGGTCGAGGCCAGCAAGCCGAAACCGGTGTTGATGCCGTAGGCGGTGCGGTTCTCGGCCAGGATCTGTTCAACGCAGGCGACACTGGCTTCGATCTGCGCCGACGCGCTGGCGTCGAGGCTCAGGGTCACGGGTTGCTGATAGATGTCACGCAATTGAGCCAAGCTCAATTGGCCGGGAATCAGGTTTAAGGCAGTCATGTATTGCTCCTTTTGAGAGTTTTGTTTTCACCCGCCAGTCGCTCCGGAATGTTCCGTTATCCGTCACCCTCGCCTTTTGGGCGATGGGTGCCTTGGCACGCTGGCGGTTTTTGATCAGTTCAAATTCGGTAAAGCGTTGTGCAGCACGGCTGGATCTTTAAGCAGCGCGGCGGCGCTGGCGATGTCCGGCGCCAGCCAGCGGTCCTGGTCGTAGGCCGGGACATGCTCGCGCAGCAGTTTCCACGCAACGTCGGTGCCGGCACCGAAGCGTTGCGTCTTGAGAAACTCAAAGGCCTGGGCCGCCAGCAGGTATTCGATGGCGAGGATCTGCGTGCAGTTTTCCAACGCCCGATGCAGCTTCAGGGCGGCGTTGGTGCCCATGCTCAAGTGATCCTCTTGCAGCCCTGAAGTGACGAAGTTGTCGAGCACCGCCGGTTGCGCCAGTTGCTTGTTCTCGGCGCACAGCGACGCGGCGACGTATTGCACGATCATCATCCCCGAATTCACCCCGGGGTTGGCCACCAGGAATGCCGGCAGGCCGCTGACATGGGGGTTGATCAAACGGTCGAGGCGGCGCTCGGCGATGGAGCCGATTTCGGCCATGGCAATCGCCAGCAGATCCGCCGCCAACGCCACCGACTGGCCGTGGGGGTTGGCCTGGGACATGACGCGGAAGTTTTCCGGCGTGCCCAGCAGCAGCGGGTTATCGGTGGTGGCGTTGAGTTCGGTTTCGATCTGTTTACGGGCATGCTCCAACTGATCGCGAGCGGCTCCGTGCACTTGGGGAATCGAGCGGATACTCAAGGCGTCCTGGGTGCGAATGCCCAGGCTCGCGGCGATGACTTCGCTGCCGTCGAGCAAGGCCCGCAAGTTGCCCCCGACTTGCTGCATGCCCGGGTGCGGCTTGAGGGCGATGATCTCGGCATCGAACGCTGCGATCTGCCCGCGCTGGGCCTCGAAGCTCATGGCACCGATCACATCGGCCCATTGCAGCAGGCGCGTCGCATCGGCGAGAGCCAGGCAGCTCAGACCGGTCATGCACGGTGTGCCGTTGACCAGGCACAAACCGTCCTTGGCCCCCAGTTGCACCGGTTGCAGGCCTTCGGCAGCCAGGGCCTGTTGCGCCGGGACTGTTTGCCCGCGATAGCTGACATTGCCCACGCCCAGCAGCGCGATGCTGATGTGGGCCATGTGGGTCAGGTAGCCCACCGAACCTTGGGAGGGCACTTGCGGTGTGATGCCACGATTGAGCAACGCCAGCAGCGCTTCGACCACCCGACGATGAATGCCGGACTTGCCCTGGCTGTAGTTGAGGATGGCGGCGCAGAGAATCGCCCGGGTCTGCTCATCGGAAAGCGGCGCGCCGACACCACAGGCATGGCTGAGCAGGGTGTTGCGTGACAGTTGGCTGAGTTGTTCGTCCTTGAGCGAGACATTGCACAAGGCTCCCAGGCCGGTGTTGACGCCGTAGGCACGCTCACCGCTTTCGACGATGCGCTGGACAATGGCCTGGGCATTGTCGATCCGTGCCCAGGCCTGGGCCGACAGCTCGAGCACAGCGCCGAAGCGGGCGACGGCGACCACGTCCTGCCAGCGCAACGGGGCATCGGCGATTACGATTTTTTCAGCCTGGGACATCTTCAACCTCATGAAAAATTCATTTCAGCATCACATCTGCTTAAGGCATAGCCTCTGTGGCGAGGGAGCTTGCTCCCGCTGGACTGCGCAGCAGGCCCAAAAGAAGCGGCCGCTGCGCGCCCGAGCGGGAGCAAGCTCCCTCGCCACAAAAGCGCGCCGACCACCACAACCTCAAACCACCGCCGCCCTGCGCTGCACGAACCGATCGACATACTCATCCGCCGGCGAGTGCAGGATCTCGCGCGGCGTGCCGACCTGGATCAGTTTGCCGTCCTTGAGAATCGCGATGCGGTTGCCGATGCGCACGGCCTCGTCGAGGTCGTGGGTGATGAACACAATGGTCTTGTGCAGGGTCTTTTGCAGCTCCAGCAACTGGTCCTGCATTTCCGCGCGGATCAGCGGGTCGAGGGCGCTGAAGGCTTCGTCCATCAGGATGATGTCGGTGTCCGCCGCCAAGGCACGGGCCAGGCCCACGCGCTGGCGCATGCCGCCGGAGAGCTGGTGCGGGTACTTGTTCTCATAGCCCTTCAGGCCCACGGTGTTGATCCAGTGCAGCGCTCGCTCAGCGCACACCTGCTTGCTCTCGCCGCGCACTTTCAAGCCGTAGGCGACGTTGTCCAGCACGCTCTTGTGGGGCAGCAGGCCGAAGCTCTGGAACACCATGCTGATCTTGTGCCGGCGAAACTCGCGCAGGGCGTCCATGTCCAGTTGCAGGATGTCTTCACCGTCCACCAGGATCGCCCCACTGGTAGGATCGATCAGCCGGTTGAAGTGCCGCACCAACGTGGACTTGCCGGAGCCGGACAGGCCCATGATCACGAAGATCTCACCGGTGCCGATACTCAGCGATAAGTCGTTCACGCCGACCACGCAACCGGTTTCGGCCAGTACCTGGTCCTTGGTCTTGTTCTGGCGGATCAGCTCCAGGGCTTCCTTGGAGCGATTGCCGAAAATCTTGAAGACGTTCTTGACTTCGATCTTGCTGATGGCTGCGTTGCTCATTTGCTCACCTCGTGCCGAGGACGACCATAGGCCTGGGTAATGCGGTCGATGACCACGGCGAGAATCACGATGGCCAGCCCCGCTTCGAGGCCGCGTCCGACGTTGAGGGTCTGGATGCCCACCAGCACGTCTTCACCCAGGCCTCGGGCGCCGATCATCGAAGCGATGACGACCATCGACAGGGCCATCATGGTGGTCTGGTTGATCCCGGCCATGATGCTCGGCAGGGCCAGGGGCAGTTGCACGCCGAACAGCTGTTGCCAGCGATTGGCGCCAAACGCGTTGATGGCTTCCATCACTTCGCCGTCCACTTGGCGAATGCCCAGGTCGGTCAGGCGAATCAATGGCGGCGCGGCATAGATCACCGTGGCGAAAATCGCCGGGACCTTGCCCAGGCCGAACAGCATCAACACCGGAATCAGGTACACGAAGCTCGGCATGGTCTGCATGATGTCCAGCAGCGGCATCAGCACCGAACGCAGGCGATTGCTGCGCGCCGAGAGGATGCCCAGCGGGATGCCGATCAACACCGAGATCAGCGTCGCCACCAGCATCAGGGCGAGGGTCTGCATCAGTTTGTCCCACAGGCCCACCGCCCCCACCAGGAACAACAGGCCGACGATGACCGCCGTGGCCACGACCTTGCGGGTGGCGTGCCAGGCAACGCCGCCGACGATGGCCAGCATCAGCCACCAGGGCGCCATGCGCAGCAGGCCTTCGAGGTTGACGATGGCCCACAGCAGGGTGTCGGAGATGTGCCGGAACACATCGCCATAGTTGGTCACCAGGGAGTCAACCCAACCGTTGACCCAGTCGGCGATGGAGAAGGTAAAGCTTTCGGGAAACATAAGAGACTCTCGATCAAGTGGATGCGGTGAACGTCCCGGCCAGCCCTACGACTGGCCGGGGGTATTCGACCTACAGAGCCGCGTCGATTTTCTTGGCAGCGTCTTCGCTTACCCAGGCGTGCCAGACTTCAGGATGTTCCTTCAGGAAGATCTTCGCCAGTTTTGGCGACTCGATCCGCTCCTTGGCCATGCGTCCGAGGTTCTGGTTCAGGATGTCGATGGGCAGGTTGACCTTTTCCAGCACGGCCACCAGTTCCGGTGCTTCGTCATGGAAGGTCTTGGACAGGCCGACCTTGATGCTCACGCTCTTATCCACGCCCGGTTTTTCTTCCAGTTTCACCAGATCCACCTGGCCCATCAGCGGCGTTGGCGACCAGTAGTAGAACAGGATCGGTTCGCCACGCTTGTAGCTCGACAGCACCGCCGCATCCAGCGCCGGGCCAGTGCCGGGGCGGAAGTTGGTGTAGGTTTTTTCCAGGCCATAGCTCTTCAGCATTTCGCTGTTGTCCAGCTCGCAGGTCCAGCCGGCCGGGCAGTTGTAGAAACGGCCCTTGGACGGTTCTTCCGGATCCTTGAACACGGCGGCGTACTGCCCCAGGTCGGCGATGTTCTTCAGGCCTGGCGCCTTGGCTTCGAGCTTGCGCTTGGCATCGCCTTCCACCACGTAGCGCGGCACGTACCAACCTTCGATGGCGCCTACGACCGGGGCACCGACACCGACCACTTTGCCGGCCTTCTCGGCCTTGTTCCAGACTTCGCTGCGGCCGACCCACTCTTCGGCAAACACCTGGATGTCGTTGCTGCTCAGGGCGTTTTCCATGGTGATGGAGTTGCCTGGCAGGCTGTCGGTCTTGCAGTCGTAGCCTTTTTCCAGCACCACTTGCAGGACGTCGGTCAGCAGCATGCCACTTTCCCAGTTCAGGCCGGCGAACTTCACCGGTTTGCCCGACTCGCACCAACCCGCCGCTTGCGTGGCGCCGGCACTGGCCAGCAGGCCCATGGAAAGCAATGTGGTCAGCAGGGTCTTGTTCGATTTCATTGTGTGACGCTCCTAATCAGTGAATTGGCTTACGGCAGTCAAGAGGCATCCAGCCCTGTCAACGTCCCATCAGACCGCTTGAACGCGGCCCGCCCTGCTCGGTTGTGCGTCAACCGTGTCCTGCTCGACCGGCAGGATCAATTGATCGGGTACAGCGCTATGCCACTTCTTGGCGGCGAGGTAATACAGCACCGCCGGGACCACCAGACCGATGATCCAGGAAATATCCACACCCCCCATCGCTCCCACCAGCGGACCGGTATAGAACTTGGTGGCAATGAACGGCAATTGAATCAGTACACCTACCGCATAGATGCTGATACCGAGGGCGTTCCAGCGACCGTAGCGACCGTTCGGGTCAGCCAGTGCCGGCACGTCATAGCGCTCGCGAGTGATGCAGTAGTAGTCCACCAGGTTGATCGCGCTCCACGGCGTAAAGAACGCCAGCAAGAACAGGATGAAGGACTTGAACGCACCGAGGAACGAGTGCTGGCCGAGCAGCGCGATCAGGGTCGCGGCGCCGACGATGACCAGCACGAAGACCAGGCGCTGCAAGCGCGTGACGTTCAGGTGCCCACGAAAACCGCTGATGATGGTGGCAATGCACATGAAGCTGCCGTAGGAGTTCAGCGTGGAGATGGTGACCTTGCCGAACGCGATGCTGAAGTACAGCAGCGCAGCGGTGGCGCCGGTCCCCCCCAGGCCAACGATGTAGGCCACTTCGTGACCTGCGAACTGCCCGTTGGCCGAGGCGGCGGCAAACACGCCGAGAATCATCGCTACCTGCGCACCGATGACTGAACCGGCGCCTGCGGCAAAAAAGGTTTTCACCGAGGACGTCTTGCTCGGCAGGTAACGCGAATAGTCCGCCACGTAGGGGCCGAAGGCGATCTGCCAGGATGCCGCAAGCGACACCGCCAGCAGGAAGCTGCTCCAGCTGAAATGGCGGATTTGCAGGAGTGCGCCAACGTCTGTCTGGCTAATCAGGCGAGCGAACAGGTAAACAAAGGCAATCACGCCAAGGATGCTGGCGACACGACCAATGAAGTGAATCACCCGATAACCGAGCACCGTGACCAGCACGATGACACTGGCGAAAATGAGGATGCCGACACTGTCGCTGACGCCGAACAACTGGCCCAGCGCCTGGCCGGAAAGCACGGTTCCGGTTGCGGTGAAACCCAGGTACATCAGGCACACCAGCACGATCGGGATGGCCGCGCCGTAGACACCGAACTGCACCCGGCTGGAGATCATCTGCGGCAGGCCAAGCTTGGGTCCTTGTGCGGCATGCAACGCCATCACGCCACCGCCGAGCAGTTGGCCGATCAGCAAACCGATCAACGACCAGAACACGTCACCGCCCAGCACCACCGCCAATGCGCCGGTGACAATGGCAGTGATTTGCAGGTTGGCCCCCATCCAGAGAGTGAACTGGCTCAACAACCGACCGTGCCGCTCCGCTTCCGGGATGTAGTCGATCGAACGTTTCTCGATCAACGGCTTGCTGCTTGCGCGTGTGCTACTGACAGCCATGGTTCAACCTCTGGTGGATTGTTCTGGAATTCATTGGCGCTGCAATTTCCATGTGGGAGCGAGCCTGCTCGCGATTGCGATCTATCAGCCGACACCTGAATTGAATGTGCTGACGTCATCGCGAGCAGGCTCGCTCCTACAGGGGAATTTGCATTATTTGCCGGTGATCATCGGCAGGTTCAGCCCCTGTTCTTTCGCGCAGTCGATAGCGATCTGGTAACCGGCATCGGCATGGCGCATCACCCCGGTACCCGGGTCGTTATGCAGCACACGAGCAATGCGCTCGGCCGCTTCGTCGGTACCGTCGCAGACGATCACCATGCCCGAATGCTGGGAGAAGCCCATGCCGACGCCGCCACCGTGGTGCAGCGAAACCCAGGTCGCGCCGCTGGCGGTGTTGAGCAAGGCGTTGAGCAGCGGCCAGTCGGAGACCGCGTCGGAACCGTCCTGCATGGATTCGGTTTCACGGTTGGGGCTGGCCACGGAACCGGAGTCCAGATGGTCGCGACCAATCACGATAGGGGCCGACAATTCGCCGCTGCGCACCATCTCGTTGAAGGCCAGGCCCAACTTGGCGCGCTGGCCCAGGCCAACCCAGCAGATACGTGCCGGCAAGCCCTGGAAGCTGATGCGCTCGCGGGCCATGTCCAGCCAGTTGTGCAAATGAGCGTCGTCGGGAATCAGTTCCTTGACCTTGGCGTCGGTCTTGTAGATGTCCTGCGGATCACCCGACAGCGCGGCCCAACGGAACGGGCCGATGCCACGGCAGAACAGCGGACGGATGTAGGCCGGGACGAAGCCTGGGAAATCGAAGGCATTTTCGACGCCTTCTTCCTGGGCCATCTGACGGATGTTGTTGCCGTAGTCGAAGGTCGGCACGCCCATTTTCTGGAAAGCCAGCATGGCTTTGACGTGGACGGCCATCGATTGCTTGGCGGCCTTCACCACGGCGGCGGGTTCGGTCTTGGCGCGGGCGCGGTATTCGTCCCAGGTCCACCCGGCCGGCAGGTAGCCGTTGAGTGGGTCGTGGGCGCTGGTCTGGTCGGTGACCATGTCCGGGCGCACGCCACGACGGACCATTTCCGGCAGGATTTCAGCGGCGTTCCCACACAGCGCGATGGAAATCGCCTTGCCTTCGGCGGTGTACTTCTCGATACGGGCCAGGGCGTCGTCGAGGTCTTTGGCCTGCTCGTCGACGTAACGGGTCTTGAGGCGGAAATCGATGCTGACCTGCTGGCATTCGATGTTCAGCGAGCAAGCACCGGCCAGGGTCGCGGCCAATGGTTGTGCGCCGCCCATGCCGCCCAGGCCGGCGGTGAGGACCCAGCGGCCCTTGAGGTTGGAGTCGTAATGTTGGCGACCAGCCTCGACGAAGGTTTCGTAGGTGCCCTGGACGATGCCCTGGCTGCCGATGTAGATCCAGCTGCCGGCGGTCATCTGGCCGTACATGGCCAGGCCCTTGGCGTCGAGTTCGTTGAAGTGTTCCCAACTGGCCCAGTGCGGCACCAGGTTGGAGTTGGCGATCAGGACGCGAGGCGCATTGCTGTGGGTCTTGAACACGCCCACCGGCTTGCCGGATTGCACCAGCAGGGTTTCGTCGTCGTTCAGGTTGGTCAGGCTTTCGACGATCTTGTCGTAGCACTCCCAGTTGCGCGCCGCGCGGCCGATGCCACCGTAGACCACCAGTTCCTTGGGGTTCTCGGCCACTTCCGGGTCGAGGTTGTTCATCAACATACGCAGCGGCGCTTCAGTCAGCCAGCTCTTGGCGGTCAGCGTGTTACCGCGAGGCGCGCGGATTTCAACGTCACGGTATTTTTCGGGTTTGCGGGTAGCGTCGGTCACAGCAAAAACTCCTCAGCGATCAATCCAGACCAGCCCGGGCAGTGGGCAGCGATTTCTACGAACGTTGCGTTGAATATCGGTGACTCATACGCATACGTCTTTACTTGTATGTACAAGCATATGCAATCAAGCGGCCAACTTGTTGGAGGCGGTGTTCAGGAACGGTCGGGGAATTGGCTGAAAGCCTTGTGACTTAAGGGCTGCTGAGCTGCATGAAATTTTTTAAGAGGGTTTTCGAGGGGAAAATCGGCGAGGCACAAAAGCGTGGTATTGCGCCACGCTGGGGCATTCGGTAACAAGTTGGTGCGTACAGAAACAGCAGGCTGGTACCTTGTGGCGAGGGGATTTATCTGTGGGAGCAAGGCTTGCCCGCGACGCAGGCGACTCGATTTTCTGGCAGACCGCATCGCCTGCATCGCGGGCAAGCCTTGCTCCCACAGGGTACTCAAGAAGCTGAAATTAGTGGGCCGTCAACTCGATCACGCAGCACTGGCCGTGGCTGGAGATGTCCAGCAGCCCGGTGTTACCGCTCAATTGCAGGCAGTCGTAGAGGCCCAGGTTGATGGCGGACTCGCCAATCTTGATCGCCAATCCCGGGGCCGCGCTGAACACCAGCACCGTCCCTGCCTCGCTGAAAAACCGCTGTTGGCCCCCCATCCACTGCAACCGCGCGCGGTAACGCTGCGGTGCATAGATCAGGTTGAAGTCACGGATCGGTCCGCCCAGCAACGTGCAAAAGACATGACTTTCGCCGCTGAACGCAAAGGGGTCCAGCGGATGCAATGGCCGCGTAACCTGGCCATCGACGTTCAGTGTCATGCCGTCACCCTGCAAGACGCTGATGATCCGCTCGTAACCGGTGAATGTAGAAAAACCGCCCGACTCAGCGATATCGGCAATCGACAGACGCCAGCCAAAACCCTCCAGGCCGGTTCCGGCATCGCGAGTGATTTCCTCGGTGCTGCCGCCGCCGTTTTTCCATGGCATGCGTGGATAATCCGCAGCGCGTAAAACCTTCAAGTCACTCATTTATGAAACCGTCCTTCCAGACTATGACGCGAGCCCGGGTGGATCAGGCGTGCGGCGGTCACCGGCTGGCGTCCGGACCAGGTACGACGGCGGATCAACAGGCACGGCTCGCCCCTTTCGATCTGCAGCAGCTTGCATTCGCTCGGCTCGGCCAGGATCGCCTCGACCACATGCTCGCCCTCGGTCAGCGGTGCGACCTGGTTCAGATAGGCGTAGGGCGTTTGTACGGTGAAATCCTGCTTGAGGTAGTCCGGCGCCACCAATGCGTTGACGAAACGGTCCTCGATTTGCACGGGAATGTCGTTCTCGAAATGCACGATCAGCGAATGGAAGACCTTCTGGCCTTCACGCATGTCCAGGGCCAGCGCACGCTCGGAACCGGCCGCCTCTTCTTCGAGGGTGATGACCTTGCAGGTGTGGCGATGACCACGGGAGGCGATTTCGTCGGCGATGTTATGCACTTCGAACAGCGCGGACTGGCTCTTGGGCTCGGCCACGAACGTGCCGACGCCCTGCATGCGCACCAACAGGCCATCAGCGGTCATTTCCCGCAGGGCACGGTTGATGGTCATGCGGCTGAAACCCAACTGGCTGACCAGTTCGCTTTCCGACGGCACACGGTAGTGCGGCGGCCAGTTTCCACTGTCGATCTGCTGGGTGATCATCTGTTTGACGCGGGCGTACAAGGGCGCCGGACTGTCACCCATGTTTGCGGCCAGCGGCGGTTTGGCAGGCGGAGTCGGCACGGCGGTTCCCTGTTCTGCGGATAAGGTTGCTAGCTTGCCGGAGTTTACCGGCCAGGCAAACGTCTGTATATGTATATACAAATTACGCACAATGAGGTTGAACCATGTCCGCCTTCTTTGCCGAACGCGCGCTGCTGCCTAATGGATGGGCCAATGATGTACGTCTTGAGGTCGACGCCGAGGGCGTGCTGACCCATATCCAGGCCGGCTCCCATGCAGACGGTGCCGAACGGCTGGGTGGTCCGCTGTTGCCGGGCATGCCGAACCTGCACTCCCACGCCTTCCAACGGGCCATGGCCGGGCTGGCGGAAGTGGCCGGCAATCCCAACGACAGTTTCTGGACCTGGCGCGACTTGATGTATCGCCTCGTCGGAAAAATCAGCCCCGATCAACTCGGCATCATCGCCCGCCAGCTGTACATCGAAATGCTCAAGGCCGGCTACACCTCGGTCGCCGAATTCCACTATGTGCACCACGACACCGACGGCACGCCCTACGCCGACCCGGCGGAGCTGGCCTTGCGCATCAGCCACGCCGCCAGCGCCGTCGGCATTGGCCTGACGCTGCTGCCGGTGCTCTACAGTCATTCCGGTTTTGGCGGCCAGGCGCCCAATGATGGGCAGCGTCGGTTCATCAACAGCAGCGAAAACTACCTGAAGCTTCAGTCACGCTTGCAGCCGGTCCTGGCCGGACAACCGTCCCAGACCCTGGGTTTGTGCTTCCACTCGTTGCGCGCCGTGACACCCGGGCAGATCCAGGATGTGCTGGCCGCCAGCGACCGTGAGTGCCCGGTGCATATCCACATCGCCGAGCAGCAGAAGGAAGTCGACGACTGCCTGAGCTGGAGCGGCGCCCGCCCGCTGCAATGGCTGTACGAAAACACCGAAGTCGACCAACGCTGGTGCCTGGTCCACGCCACCCATGCCAACGCCGAGGAAGTCAGCCTCATGGCCAAGAGTCGGGCGATTGCCGGCCTGTGCCTGACCACCGAAGCCAACCTGGGGGACGGGATTTTCCCCGCCGTGGATTTCCTCGCCCAGGGTGGGCGCCTGGGTATCGGTTCCGACAGTCATGTGTCGTTGAGCGTGGTGGAAGAACTGCGCTGGCTGGAATACGGCCAGCGCCTGCGGGACCAACGGCGTAACCGTTTGTATCGTGCGGATCAGCCGATGGTCGGCCGCACGCTGTTTGACGCGGCGCTGGAAGGCGGTGCCCAGGCCCTGGGGCAACCGGTGGGCGCCCTGGCAATCGGCAAGCGCGCCGACTGGCTGGTGCTCGATGGCAACGACCCGTACCTGGCCACGACCCAGGGCGACGGGATCCTCAATCGCTGGCTGTTTGCCGGCGGGGATCGTCAGGTGCGCGATGTGATGGTCGGCGGCCAATGGGTCGTGCGCGATGGGCGTCATGCCGGCGAAGAGGAAAGCGCCCGGGCGTTTACCCAGGTGCTGCGCGAACTGCTGGGCTAACGCGGATAAAAATGTGGGAGCGGGCTTGCTCGCGAATGCGGTGTGACAGCCGACATCTATGTGTCTGATACACCGTATTCGCGAGCAAGCCCGCTCCCACATTGTGGTCCCAGGCGTCGATCAATCCGAAGTCTTGGCCATCTGCCGATCCGACGCTCGCCAGATCAACCGTGTCGTGTCGTAGCCCTGCTGGCGCGCGATGCTCAGCAGTTCCTCGCGCACGACGCTATTGACGGTCGGCGTACGGGACAGCAGCCACATGTAGCGACGGCTCGGGTCGCCAACGATAGCGGTCTTATAGTCATCGCTGACGTACAACACCCAGTATTGCCCTTTCGCCACGCCCGGCACGATCCGCGAAAACCAGTTGTCGAATTCGACCCAGAGCTTGTCGGTCTTGCCCGGCACCTGGGGCGTGGCGGTGCCCCTGGCTTCTTCCCACTGCCAGTCCGAGGTCAGGCAGCGATTGAGCACACCCATGTTGCCGTCTGGCTTGAGGGTGTAGTGAGCTTCCGATTGCGCGCAATTGCGCTGGAAATACATGGGCAGGCGGGCCAACTCATACCAGGTCCCTTGGTAACGCTTGAGATTGACGCTGTTGACCGTCTTGGGTGCCAACGGATCTTCGCCAGAAGTGGCACAGCCAGCCAAAACCAGGCCAGCCAAAAGCACAAAAACTAACCGCATCATTATTTTTCTCCCGTGGGCCCATGGCCCCGGTTTACTTCAGGCCTTGGCCGGAAAACATCAACACTTTGTCACCGGCGTACTGCACGCTGATAAAGCTTTTCTGGTCGCCCCAGGTGCAGCTGGACATGCCGAGCGCGCCTGAACAATCGGTCGGTTTCCCCAGCAACGTTTCGACTTCGGACTTGGGCATGCCAGCCGACAGTTTCGAGTAGTTTTCCTGGTTGACCTTGCTGCATGCGGTCAACACGACGCACATAAACAGCAGGGCGATAGATCGCAGCGACATGGTGTAACTCCTGAAGCGGAAGGGAGGTGGCAGGGTGCCAACCTGATCCTTAGAAGAGAAAACCCCTATCTGGTTCCCTGACGCCCCCAGTATTTATTGGCTGTACAGAGGTGTTTCATCGGTGAATCAATCGATTTGTGACAGCGTCGTACCTTTCGTCGGGATTGGGCCCTTGACGCCTGATGGGCCGGGCTTTTGCGCCGATAAAAAGTAACGGCGCAAAATCCTGCGTTATGGCAAATTGACAGCCCGTCCTGACTCATCCCCCCGCGGTAGTGTTATTAATGACCAGAAACATGAAATTCAGCCATAAAATCCTGTTGGCTGCCGCCCTTGTGGTGGCCATTGCTTTCGCCTGTTTCATCCTGTTCAACGACTATCGTCAACGCCAGAGCCTGCACGCCAGCACCGAGACTTCCATGCAGGAACTCGGCAGCCTGACCAGCCGTAACATCCAGACGTGGGTCGAAGGTCGCATCCAGTTGCTGCAATCGCTGGCCCAGCAGATCGCCGTGGACGGCAGCGGCGCCGACAGCCTCAAGCGCGCCGTGGGCTTGCCGGCCTACACCAGCAACTTCCAGCTCAGCTATTTTGGCGGCACCGACGGTGTGATGTTCTCGGTACCGGCCGGCAATCGTGCCGCCGATTACGACCCCCGCGCCCGTGGCTGGTACAAGGCCGCCAACAGCGCACAACAAACCATCGTCACCGAACCCTATATCGCCGCTTCGTCGGGCAAGCTGGTGATCACCGTCGCCACTCCGGTGCAGCACCAGAACCAGATGATCGGCGTGGCCGGTGCGGACATCGACCTGTCCAGCATCAGCGCCATCATCAACTCGCTGAACTTCGGCGGCCACGGCCACGCGTTCATCGTCAGCGCCGACGGCAAGATCCTGATCCACCCCGACAGCAAGCGCGTGCTCAAGACCCTGGCCGAGGCCTACCCCAACGGCGCGCCGCAAATCAGCCCCGGCGTGAAAGAAGTCGACCTCGACGGCAAGACCCAGTTCATCTCCTTCACCCACGTCAACGGTGTGCCGGGCGCCGACTGGTACGTGGCGCTGGTGCTCGACAAGGACACCGCGCTGGCGATGCTCAGCGAGTTCCGTACTTCGGCACTGATCGCCATGGTCATTGCCGTGGTGTTCATCATCGCCCTGCTTGGCATGTTGATCCGCGTGCTGATGCAACCGCTGCTGACCATGGGCCGCGCGATGCATGACATCGCCGAGGGCGAAGGCGACCTGACCCGGCGCCTGATCATCCACGGCCACGATGAATTCGGCGCCCTGGGGACTTCGTTCAACCGCTTTGTCGAGCGTATCCATACCTCGATCCGCGAAGTGGCCTCGGCCACCGGCCAAGTCAACGAAGTCGCCCTGCGTGTGGTCAGTGCGTCCAACTCGTCGATGTTCAACTCCGACCAGCAGGCTTCGCGCACCAGCAGCGTCGCCGCGGCCATCAACCAACTCGGTGCCGCCGCCCAGGAGATCGCCCAGAACGCCGCCCTCGCCTCGCAGCACTCCAGCGATGCCCGCAGCCTGGCCGAAGACGGCCAGCAAGTGGTGGATAAAACCATCGCCGCCATGCAGCAGTTGTCAGCCAAGATCAGCGATTCGTGCGGCAACATCGAAACCCTGAACAGCAACACGGTGAACATCGGCCAGATCCTGGAGGTGATCACCAGCATTTCCCAGCAGACCAACCTGCTCGCCCTGAACGCCGCCATCGAAGCCGCCCGGGCTGGTGAAGCCGGACGCGGCTTCGCGGTGGTCGCCGATGAAGTGCGCAACCTGGCCCACCGGACCCAGGACTCGGCGCAGCAAGTGCAGAAGATGATCGAGGAACTGCAAGTCGGCGCCCGGGAAGCGGTGCTGACCATGACCGACAGCCAGCGCCAGAGCGAAAGCAGCGTCGGCATCGCCAACCAGGCCGGCGAACGCCTGGGCAGCGTGACCCAGCGCATCGGTGAAATCGACGGCATGAACCAGTCCGTGGCCACCGCCACCGAAGAACAGACCGCCGTGGTGGAGTCGATCAACGTCGACATCACCGAGATCAACACCCTGAACCAGGAAGGCGTGGAAAACCTGCAGGCTACCTTGCGCGCCTGTGCCGACCTTGAACAGCAGGCGGCGCGGTTGAAGCAGTTGGTGGGGAGTTTCCGGATCTAACGCTCTCAAGGGCCCCATCGCGAGCAGGCTCGCTCCCACAGTTGACCGAGTTCCTTCAGGGAAACACGATCGACTGTGGGAGCGGGCTTGCTCGCGAAAGCGGCATCAGCCTTACAGAAAAAATCAGAACCTGGACCCAGGCCTGTTCAAGAACTCGATTTCCTCAGCCGTGGACTCGCGCCTCAACACCGCATTGCGATGAGGAAAGCGTCCAAACCGGGCAATGATCTTCTGATGCCGTTCGGCATAATCCAGGTTGTCTTCAAACACCGCCCGCTGCGCCTCAGGCTGCTCCCGCACCAGATCGATAAACCGTGACACGGCTTCGTTCTGCACTGCGAGGTTTTCGCAGTGTTCCAGTACCAGGTAGATGAACACGCGCTGGATCGGCTTGAGTTGCCGGTCAAAACCCGCCGCCAGGCCCTGGGCCACCAGCGCTTGGGCACGCAGGTCACCGGAAAAAGCCTTGGGAGTGTCGCGAAAGATCATTCGCGGGAGCTGATCGAGTAGCAGCACCAGGGCCAGCCAACCTTCCGGGCGTTGCGCCCAGTCGGTCAATCCACCGGCCAGTGCCTGCTCGACCAGATCGCCGAAGCGCTCACGCGCCTGGCGATCATGACCTTTGCCAAACCACAGCTTGCCCTTGTCAGCCGATATTTCGTCTGGCGTGTCGGCTGAGCCAAACCACCAATCGAGCAACGACTGCCAGGGCTCGGCCATGCCTTATTCCTTGTGGTAGGCCGTGACGCGGGCGACTTCTTCCTTCGAACCGAGGAACACCGCCACACGCTCGTGCAGGCCTTCAGGCTGGATGTCGAGGATACGCTGGTGACCGTTGGTAGAAGCGCCACCCGCCTGCTCCACCAGGAACGACATCGGGTTGGCTTCGTACATCAGGCGCAGCTTGCCCGGCTTGGACGGCTCACGGCTGTCGCGCGGGTACATGAACAGACCGCCACGGGTCAGGATCCGGTGCACATCGGCAACCATCGCGGCAACCCAACGCATGTTGTAGTTCTTCTTCAGCGGACCTTCCTCGCCTGCCAGCAACTCTTCAACGTAGCGTTTTACCGGAGCTTCCCAGTGACGCTGGTTGGACATGTTGATGGCGAATTCCTGGGTGGTTTCAGGAATGGTGATGTCTTCGTGGGTCAGGACGAAGCTGCCCATCTCGCGGTCCAGGGTGAAACCCTTGACGCCGTCGCCCAGGGTCAGCACCAGCATGGTCTGCGGGCCGTAGATGGCATAACCGGCGGCGACCTGCTGGGTGCCTGGTTGCAGGAAGGCCTTTTCATTCAGGGCTTCGTTCTGGCTCAGGTATTCGTTCGGGCAACGCAGTACCGAGAAGATGGTGCCGACCGGGGCGTTGATGTCGATGTTCGACGAACCGTCCAGTGGGTCGAACACCAGCAGGTAGGCACCCTTGGGGTATTTGCCCGGGATCTGGTAGGCATTGTCCATTTCCTCGGACGCCATGCCGGCCAGGTGACCGCCCCATTCGTTGGCTTCGAGCAGGATTTCGTTGGACAGCACGTCGAGCTTCTTCTGCACTTCGCCCTGTACGTTTTCAGTGCCCATGCTGCCCAGGACACCACCCAGCGCGCCTTTGGAAACGGCGTGGCTGATCTCCTTGCACGCACGCGCCACCACTTCGATCAAAAAGCGCAGATCGGCAGGGGTGTTGTTGCTGCGGGTCTGCTCAATCAAATAGCGACTCAAGGTAACGCGGGACATGGACGGCTCCGAAGAATAGGGGGCGGAAAAACCAGCGCAGTTTAGCGCGAGTCGGGACTTAATTCCTCCTATGAGACGGGATATGGAGGATTGAGTTCACGGGCTGGCGCCTCGCTTGGGTATTTCTGTTGATTGAGAGGACGCTATCGCGAGCAGGCTTGCTCCCACATTTGATCTTCTGCGGACACAATTTTGTATACGACATAAATCCAGTGTGGGAGCGAGCCTGCTCGCGATGGGTGCGCAGCACCTCAGTTTTTGACCGGCGGCTTGCGCAGCAGGCTGAACGCCATCGCAGCCAAGAACAGCACGCTGATCAACAGCACTGCCCACAAGCCGATTTTCTTCCAGTTGGTCTCGACCGTCGCAGGCGAGGTTGCCGTGGCCGCAGCCGGGATCGACGTGGCCACCCCGTTCACCGTCGCCGTACCCAGCGTCGCCAGGCGCGACGGCTTGTAGTCGGGCACCAGGGTGGTCAATGGCAGGCTGGCCGCTTTGACTGTCGCACTGCCCAGCGCCAGGCTATAAGGCCCCTCGCCGCGCGCCAGGAACACCACCTGGGTCGGACGTACGGCAAAGCGCAGGGCCGGAGCTTCGGTTCCCAGGCCGCCGCCGCGCTCGTCCACGGTCAGTTTCAATTGCTGCACGGTCTGACCAGACAGTTGCAATTGGTTTTGCAGCACATCCTGGCCATTCTGGGTCAGGCGATAGAGCAAGCCACTGCCCAGCGATTGCCACGGATGGCTGCTTTCTCGACGCCCGGCCAGGGTCACCGGCGCCAGGCTGTTGGCCTGGCTCAGCTCGACCTGCACCTGCTCGATGTTCAGCCCCATGGGCAACTGCCAGGTGTACTCACCGGCCTTCGCGGTGCTGCCGGCCAACGGCTGCGACCACACCAGTGGCAACGGCAAACTTTCGCGGCTGGCGCTTTGCAGTTGGGCCGAGGTCAGCACTGGCGCGGAGGATGGCGAATCCCACAGCAACCGCAGGTAACGCGCCGGCTGCCCCGGCAAGCTCACTTCATGTTGTTCGACCCGCTCATCGGCAAAGGTCAGGCGTGCCACCTGGCCTTCGCCCCACGACTGCCAATGCTGCAAGTCGTCACTGGCTTCGATGGTGAACCGCTGGAAACCGTCCCGCTCACTGGTCCAGTCGAGGATCAGTTGCTGCAATGGCGCCTTGATCGCGCTGGCATCCAACAGCCAACCACGCAGTTCCTCCTCCCCCGCTTCGAGGCGGCTGGAGGGTTGAACTTCCACCAGGGTGCCGTTGGCGTTCGATTGCACCCGCACACTGGGCGCACGCTCGTTGTCATCGGCGGCGTTGTACAGCGGGAACCATTTCACGTCGGTGAGGGTACGGTTTTCCCGGCTCTGGGCCGACTCGCGCAGCAACGCGTAGGCCTGGGCCTGGCCAGCCGCATTGAAGACCCGCAGGTCGCTCAGGTCGGTCTGCCGCGCTTGCAACTGAACGTCCAGTGGCAACGGCAGGCGATACCACGGCCCTTCGCCGCTCAGGGCCAAGGGCACCTGATGGGCGAAATCCGCCGGTTGCTCCTGGGCCGTAGCCGACAATGCCACCCACAACCCAACCACACCCAGTCCGATGCGACTCAACTTGCGACTCAAGACGACACTCCCTCACTGACAGGCATCGGCGGCTCGGCCGGCGAGGCCGTTTCCGGGCGCTTGGGCGGCAGCGGCGCGAAATAGCCCACCACCAGCAACAACACGCCCACGCCGATAAACGACACGATCCGCGCCAGACCGCCACGGTTACTCAACTCGACAAAGAACAACTTGGCCACGACCACGGCGATCAACGCCGCGCCGATCAGCCACACCTCTCGACGGTGACGCAGGTGCCCACCGATCATCAGGCCCAGGGCGATCAAGGTCCAGACGATGGACAGCCCGGCTTGCACGAACATGGATTCAAGCAGCGCATCGAGCTCGAACGGCACGCCCATCCACTGGTGGGCACTGCGCATCACCAAGGCAGTGAAGAACGCGAACAGCGACACACCAGCGATCAACTGGGCGATGTGTCCGACGCGGTTCCAACGATTCGTCGATTGCGCCACGGCGTTGCGGGCCCACACATAGACACCGAACAAGGCGAACAGCAGGCCCAGCTCCAAGGGATTGAGCAACGGCACGTAAGGCAGTGGCTCTGCGGTTCCATCGCTGAAGGTGTTGGTCAGCCAGAACCAACCGAGCATCAACAGCGCCATGGGCGCCGCCGCATAGACCCGGTATTCGCGCGACTGGGCCGAGATCGGCCATGGCCAGGCACGCGGCGCGGCCATCAACACCAGGTACAGGCTCGGCAGGATCGCCCAACCCAGCCAGCGCCAAGCGTTGTACTGCTCGGACAGCAACAGCAGGCCGTAACGCAACTCCAGCATCAACACCGCCATCAGCAACCAGCAACCGAGCACATGGGCCGTGCTGCGCGCCCGGGCCGGCAGCATCGCCGCCAGGCGCTTGAGAGAGAAAAAGTGCACGGCAAATACCGCCAGCCAGGCCAACCAGCCGAAATCCGCGGCAGGGTGATAGTAGCCGTGCCCCGTCGCCACCAGCACGCAACCCGCCGCCGGAATCAACAAGGTGCACAGCAGCCCCAGCGCCGGCCATTTCAAACGCAGCGCCAAGACGGTCCACACCGCCACACTGATCGCCGCGACCAGCAGCAACAAGCTACCTTGCAGGTTCGCCGGGGCGAAGCGCAGCACTTCGCTGACCCACGCCAGCGCCCACCAACCGGCACCCCAGATCAGCAGCAACTCGGACAGACGCTGCAAGCCCAAGGCTTGCAACTCCTGCGCCGCGTGGGCCCGTTGCAGTCGCCACGCCCCCACCAGCGCTGCCAGCCCCAGCACCAGCGGCGTCCAGAAGCCGCTGTGGGCCAAGGGCCGCAGATCCTCGGCGCTGAGCGGCCCCAACAGCGTCGGCCCTGCCGTCAGGAACGCCGCACCGCCCAGCAGTTGCAGCAGCAGGCCGAAGACAAAGCTCACGCGTTGTTTGAGGTACAGGCTCAGCCAGATGATCAACAGACCGCTGGCCGCCCACACGCCACTCGCCGTTTGCCATGGCAGCACGAACAGCACCGCTAGATTGATCAGCACCAGTCCTGCCAGCAACACCACTGAGAGGCCGCGCAGCAACCGGACATCGTTGCGCACCATATCGTCGCGTGCCGCCAGCAACATGCCGCCAATCAACGCCAGGCCGATCAGCGAGGCGCTGAGCAAACCGCTCCAGCCCGCGCTGAACACCGCCGCCGAATCACCTTCGGCGCCTTGCAAGCGCACCAGGAACAACGCGCCACCGAGCAATTGCACCGCAAATGCAGTGAACAGGAAGCTGCGCGATTGCAGGCGCAGGCCGACAAACAGCGTCGCCAATCCGGCCAGGGCCCAAGCGATGGCGGTGCCGTGAGTGAGGAAGAACAGCGGTGCCAGCAGATAGAGGAAACTCAGCCCCAGCACCGCCAGCACTGGCAGGCCCCGGCGCTCCCAGGCTGCACAGTGTTCAGGCGCAGCCTTGAGCAGTTGGTAGAACGTGAACAGCAAGGCGCCGCCGAGCATCAATGCCCCCAGTGGTGAACCATCGAGCAGGCTGCCGTCGCCGTTGCGCAACTCGCTGACAAACGCCAGTGCCGAGCCCAATTGCAGCAACAAGGCAAACGCTCGGGCCAAGGGTCGTTGCTGGCGCAGGCCCAGCCAGAAAATCCCTGCGCCCTCCACGGCCCAGGCCGCCGAGGTCCAACGCGCGTCAAGCCCCAAGGGAATCGCCAGGCTGGCAAAAATCACTCCCAGGGCCAGGCAGGTTTCGGCCAGCAGCAAGGCGCGCCCGCCCATCAGCACGCGGGCCAGGCCCATGTAGATCATGCCCAGGGCCAGAGCGCTGAACGCGGCGGCGAATTCCAAATGCTGCACCAAGGCGAACTGCAAACCGAAACCCACCAGCGGCGGTGCGAACAACATCGTGCCGTCGACGTAATCACCCTTGCGCGCCGACCAGCGCAGCAATGCGTCGCGGCTGCCGTCCTCTGGGGCATCGCTCATTTCCAACAGTTTGCGACGGGTGAACAGCAAGCCGATCGCCAGGTAAATGAGGAAGAACAGAATCAGGAACGGCTCGGTGCTCCAGAGCAGTTCCGGCGTGTAAGAACGCAGGCCCCAGGCGAATCCAATGCCGAAGGTGCCGACGAAGCCGATCAGGTTCAGCAGGCGCCAGGCCTTGAACCAGGCTATCGCGAGGATGCCGGCATTAAGCAGGATGAAATAGCTGAACAGGGCAACGTGGTTACCGCTGCCGGTAGACGTCAGGATCGGTGCGGCAAACCCGCCCAGCGCCGCAGCCGCAGCCAGGCCCAGGGCGTTCTGGGTAATTGCCAGGATCGCCGAGAACACGGTAACTGCCACCAGCAACCCCAAGGCCGCCTTGGAATCGAGCAACGGATGCAGGCGCATGGCGGCGAACACCGTCAGGTACAGCACGGCGATCCCGGTGCCCTGGAGCATCAACGCATAACTACTGTTGCGTTGACGCAACCACCAGCCCAGGCCCAGCAGGCCCAACGCGCTGGCCGCGACGCCGGCGTAACGCAGTTCGATCGGCACCACCATGCCTTCGGTGGCGTAGCGCAACAGGAACGCCAGGCCGAGGAACAGCAGCACCACGCCGACCCGCAGCACCGTGTTGCCGCCGAACAGCCAGTTGCGCGCGCCGATAATGGCGCGGTCGAACAAGTTAGGACCACGCGGCGCCGTCGGTTGCGCAACCATCGGTTCCAGAGGCAGAGGGGCAAAGTCGCGCTGGGCACGCCGACTGGAGGTCTCTGGCGCGGGCTTCCAAACGTCATCGGGCAACGGCTGGCTGGCCTGGGTGGCCATCGAGGGAACGGGCTCGAGGTCTGGCGGCAATTCCCAGATGAGCTCTGGCTCGGTGCGCGTCTCGGGTTTCGCGGCCTGGGGTACGACAACCTCGGGCGCTGGGGCCGGATCACTCGATTCGGCCACCTTGCCGCGTTCGAGAACCGCCAGACGGGCTTGCAGCGTGAGCAAGCTCTGCTGGGCCTCTTGCAACAAGACCTGTTGCTTGGTCGCCTGGAGACCCAGGCGGCCCAGTCGAAACGATTGGGCAATGCCAAGCCCCACCAGCGCGCCTATCAGCGCATCGGCGAACGACTCGTCCACCACCCAGCCGAGTGCCAGGCCCAACAGCGTCAAGATCCATTGCATGGTCGATATCCCTAAGCGGCCCGTTGCGGGCGTAACCGGGGTGATGCGGTGCCTGGATCAGTCTAGTGGAAAGCCCCAAACCCTGTGGGAGCGAGCCTGCTCGCGATAGCGGTCTTCACATCCAACATTGGTGTTGGCTGACAGACCGCTATCGCGAGCAGGCTCGCTCCCACATTGGACACTTTTGACTGAGCGACAACACCGCAGCCCGGCGAAACTGGCGCTTAGTATATCGACGAAGCCCAACCGCCGTTGGGCTTCGCTCACATTTCTTACAGCAAATGCTATTCCAGGGCTTTCCAGATGTCGGTGGCGTACTCGCGGATGGTCCGATCCGAGGAGAACCAGCCCATGCGCGCAGTGTTGAGCACCGCCGAACGCCACCATTGCTTGGAATCATGCCAACGTTCTTCGACCTTGGCCTGGGCGTCCCAGTAGGCGTCGAAATCGGCGCAGACCAGGAAACGGTCGTAATTGATCAATGAGTCCACCAGCCCGGCGTAGCGCATCGGATCATCCGGCGAGAACACCCCGCCGCGAATCGCCTGCAACACATCATTGAGCCGATGGGAGGCGGCGATGTCCGGCTCGGCGCTGAATTCACCATTGCGCTTGCGGGCTTCGACCTGCTCAGCCGTCAAGCCGAAGATGAACATGTGCTCACCACCGACGCGCTCATGCATTTCCACGTTGGCGCCGTCCATGGTGCCGATAGTCAACGCACCGTTGAGACCGAACTTCATGTTGCTGGTGCCCGACGCTTCGAAACCGGCGGTGGAGATCTGCTCCGACAAATCCGCCGCAGGAATGATGCTCTCGGCCAGGCTGACGTTGTAGTTGGGCAGGAACACCACTTTGAGCAAGCCACGCACGGTTGGGTCATTGTTGACCACTCGGGCGATGTCGTTGGTCAGCTTGATGATCAGCTTGGCCTGGTGGTAACTGGCGGCGGCCTTGCCGGCGAAGATTTTCACTCGCGGCACCCAGTCCACTTCCGGTTCGGCGCGGATCGCCTGGTACAGCGCCACGGTGTGCATCAGGTTGAGCAACTGGCGTTTGTACTCGTGGATCCGCTTGACCTGCACGTCGAACATCGCCGCCGGGTTCACGGCAATCCCCAACCGCTCGTGGATCAGGTAAGCCAGGGCTTTCTTGCTATGCAGACGCTGCTCGGCGAACTGTTTACGAAACGCCGGTTTATCGGCAAACGGCTCCAGTTCGATCAGACGCTGCTCGGGGTTGTCCAGCACGCTCGGGCCGAGGGCATCGACCATCATCGAGGTCAGTTCGGCGTTGGCCTGGAACAACCAGCGGCGGAAGGTGATGCCGTTGGTCTTGTTATTGATCCGGTCCGGATAGAGTTTGTGCAGCTCGGAGAACACCGTGCTGCGCATCAGTTGGGTATGCAGTCCGGACACGCCGTTGACGCTGTGGGAACCGAGGAACGCCAGGTTGCCCATGCGCACCCGGCGACCGTTGTCTTCTTCGATCAGCGACACCGAGCGCAGCACATCGAAATCGTGCACGCCCTTGGCCCGCAGCGAATCGATGTGCTGGGCATTGATCAGGTAAATGATTTGCATGTGCCGGGGCAGCATGCGCTCCATCAGCCCTACCGGCCAGGTTTCCAGGGCTTCGGGCAGCAGCGTGTGGTTGGTGTAGGACAGCGTGTCCTGGGTGATCTGCCAGGCAGCGTCCCAGGCCACGTCGTAGACGTCCACCAGTTGCCGCATCAGTTCGGCCACGGCGATCGACGGGTGGGTGTCGTTGAGCTGGATCGCCGCGTGATCGCCCAGGGTCAGCACCGAGGTGTGCATGTTGCGATGGCGGCGCAGCAAGTCCTGCAGCGAGGCGGCAACGAAGAAGTACTCCTGGCGCAGGCGCAGTTCCTGGCCGGCCTCGGTGCTGTCAGCCGGGTACAGCACACGGGAAATACTTTCCGCCCGGGCCACCTCCGCTACCGCGCCCAGGTGGTCGCCGGCGTTGAAGCGCTCCAGGTGCAGGTCTTCCACCGCCCGGGCGCGCCACAGGCGCAAGGTATTGACGCTGGCACCGCGCCAGCCCACCACTGGCGTGTCATAGGCAATGGCCCGCACGGTTTCCGCCGGGGACCAGACTTGCCGGGTCTTGCCGGCATCGTCGGTGACGGTCTCGACACTGCCGCCAAAGCCGATCGGGTAGACCACCTCTGGCCGCTCGAACTCCCACGGGTTACCGAAATCCAGCCAATGCTCGGTCTGCTCCTGCTGCCAGCCATCGACGATCGCCTGGCGGAACAAGCCGTGCTCATAGCGAATGCCGTAGCCGTGGCCGGCGATGCCCAGGGTCGACATGCTTTCCATGAAACACGCCGCCAGACGGCCGAGGCCGCCGTTGCCCAGTGCCGCATCCGGTTCGAGCAGGCGAATGCGCTCCAGGTCCACGCCCAGCTCAGTCAGGGCCTCACGCGCAGTGTCCAGCAGGCCGAGGTTGCTCAGGCTGTCGTAGAGCAAGCGACCGATGAGGAATTCCAGGGAGAGGTAATAGACACGCTTCTGGCCCTTGCGATAGATCTGCCGCGTGTGGTCCATCCAGTGTTCGACCATATGGTCGCGGGCGGCAAGGGCAATGGCTTCGAACCAGTCGTGATCAAACGCATGATCCGGGTCCTTGCCGACGGCATAAGTGAGCTTGGTCAAAACGGCGTCGCGAAATGCAGCGACTTCAGCTTCGCGAACAAGTGGTTCTTGAGTCATTGATGAGACCTCGAACGAGCATGGAATTGTCTGAGCCTAGTCGGTCTGACAGACGGCACAGGCTCTGGTTCGGTGGTTTTTCCCTGTGACGGAGAATCGTCGCCAGGGAATTGCCGGATGAGCGAATGAATGCAGGGGCCGTGCCGGTCCGGGAGCGGTTTGGCCGGGATGAAAAAAAACTGGCGGATGGTCGTTCAAAATTTCACCAGTCCCGGTATGATCGCGCGCCCTGATGCATGCTGGTAAACCGTGATGATGAAGCCCAACCTGATCGCCGCCGCGGAGATCGACCGACTCGATACCTGGGCCAAGTACTCCGCCCCGATGTGCGGTTCCTGCGTGTCGAGCTGCTGCACGCTGCCGGTGGAGGTCAAGATCAAAGACCTGATCCGCATCGGCATCGTCGATGAGTTCGAACTGGGCGACCCGCCGAAAAACATCGCCAAGCGCCTGCAAAAGGAAGGGATCGTCGAGCGCTACAACCAGAAGTCGGAAATCTTCACGCTCCAGCGCATGAGCAACAACGATTGCCTTTATCTGGACCGCAAGAGCCGCTTGTGCACCATTTATGAAAAGCGCCCGGACACTTGCCGCAACCATCCGCGGGTCGGGCCACGGCCGGGCTATTGTGCCTACAAGCCCAAGGAAGTGGAGCGCGAGCGTAATCCGCGGACGTTGGACAAGTTCTGATCCATAGAAGGTTCAGCGGTGCCTGGACCACTGTCATCGCGAGCAGGCTCGCTCCCACACTGGATTTGTATCGGACACAAAAAAGCGGTGGTCGCTGCAGATCAACTGTGGGAGCGAGCCTGCTCGCGATGAGGCCTCAACAGGCGCCACATCACTTCCAGGCATAAAAAAACGCCCCCGATCTCGCGACCGGGGGCGTTTTTCATTCAGCCTGGGCTAAATCAGTTCTTGGCTTTCTTGGCAGCGCGGGTACGCTCGCTTTCATCCAGGATCTTCTTACGCAGGCGGATCGACTTCGGCGTCACTTCACACAATTCATCGTCCTGGATGAATTCCAGGGCCTGTTCCAGGGTGAAGCGAACAGGTGGAACCAGGGCGATGGTTTCGTCTTTGCCCGAAGCACGCATGTTGTCGAGCTTCTTGCCCTTGGTAGGGTTAACGCCCAGGTCGTTGTCACGGCTGTTCAGACCAACGATCTGGCCGCCGTAGATTTCCTGGCCGTGCTCGACGAACAGCTTGCCACGCGCCTGGAGGGTTTCCAGGGAGTAGGTCAGCGCCTTGCCGGTTTCAACCGAAACCAGAACGCCGTTCTGACGGCCAGACATGTCGCCAGACTTCATCACGTCGTAACGGTCGAAGATCGAGGTCAGAATGCCAGCACCGTTGGTCAGGGTCAGGAATTGGTTACGGAAACCGATCAGACCGCGAGCAGGGATGTTGTATTCCAGACGTACACGGCCTTTGCCATCCGGCACCATGTTGGTCAGGTCGCCCTTACGCAGGCCCATCTCTTCCATCACCTTGCCCTGGGATTCTTCCGGCAGGTCGATGGTGACGTTTTCGAACGGTTCGTGCTTCACGCCGTCAACCAGACGGATGATCACTTCCGGACGGCCTACAGCCATTTCGAAGCCTTCGCGACGCATGGTTTCGATCAGAACCGAGAGGTGCAGTTCGCCACGGCCGGAGACCTTGAACTTATCGGCCGAGTCGCCTTCTTCAACGCGCAGTGCAACGTTGTAGAGCAGTTCTTTGTCCAGGCGTTCCTTGATGTTACGGGACGTCACGAACTTGCCTTCTTTACCGCAGAATGGCGAGTCGTTGACCTGGAAGGTCATGGAAACGGTCGGCTCGTCGACGGTCAACGGCTTCATCGCTTCAACGGTGTCCGGGTGGCACAGGGTGTCGGAGATGAACAGCGAGTCCATGCCGCTGATGCAGACGATATCGCCGGCAGCCGCTTCTTCAACGTCTACACGGTGCAGACCGTGGTGACCCATCAGCTTCAGGATACGACCATTGCGGCGCTTGCCGTCGGCACCGATAGCCACGACCGGGGTGTTCGGCTTGACGCGACCACGAGCGATACGGCCAACACCGATAACACCCAGGAAGCTGTTGTAGTCCAGTGCCGAGATTTGCATCTGGAACGGACCGTCACGGTCGACTTTCGGTGCGGGTACGTTGTCGACGATCGACTGGTACAGCGGGGTCATGTCTTCAGCCATTTCGGTATGGTCCAGACCGGCAATACCGTTCAGGGCCGAGGCGTAGACGACTTTGAAGTCCAGCTGTTCTTCGGTGGCGCCCAGGTTGTCGAACAGGTCGAAGATCTGGTCCAGGACCCAGTCCGGACGCGCGCCTGGACGGTCAACCTTGTTGATGCACACGATCGGACGCAGGCCGGCTTCGAAAGCCTTCTTGGTCACGAAACGGGTTTGCGGCATAGGGCCGTCCTGGGCGTCGACCAGCAGCAGCACGGAGTCGACCATCGACATCACGCGCTCTACTTCACCACCGAAGTCGGCGTGGCCCGGGGTGTCCACGATGTTGATGTGGTAGCCATTCCAGTTGATGGCGGTGTTTTTCGCCAGGATGGTAATACCGCGCTCTTTTTCCTGGTCGTTGGAGTCCATCACGCGCTCGTCGTTGAGCTCGTTGCGCTCCAGGGTGCCGGATTGACGCAAGAGTTTGTCTACCAGGGTGGTCTTACCATGGTCAACGTGAGCAATGATGGCGATGTTGCGTAGATTTTCGATCACTTGTGTATCTCGATCAGAGGATTCGGTGTGCTGACAGGTCGTGGCAGCGATTTACGTTGAGTCCGACAAAGCCGTTACAGCCTGTCGGCGGCGTCGGGGGGCCGGTGACGCAGGCCACAGGCAAACAGCCCCGGGCACTTAGCTCGGTCGATAAACGCGCACATTGGCATGCCCCTCACTGAGCAAATGGTGGGCATGCAGGCGACTCATCACGCCTTTGTCGCAATACAACAGGTACTGGCGAGTAGGGTCCAGTTCCTTGAAACGCGCGTTCACTGCATAGAACGGCATCGTTTTTACCTCGATGCCGGCAACACTCAGCGGGTCGTCTTCAGCGTCGTCCGGATGACGGATGTCGATGATGATCTGACCGGCCAGCGCTTCGCCGACTTCTTCAATCTGTATGTCCTGGCCCAATTCGTCGATGACGCGATCGATCGGTACCAGCCTGGCGTTTTCGAGCGCCCGCTCGAGTATCGCCATGTTGAATTCTTTCTCTTCGTGCTCGACCCGCCCGCGCTTGGCCGCCGTCTTCGGGTTGACCGAGATGACGCCGCAGTACTCCGGCATATGTCGGGCAAACTCGGCGGTGCCAATGGCATTGGCCTGGTCGATGATGTCCTGCTTGTGGCTGGCAATCAGCGGCCGCAGGACCAGCTTCTCGGTCACGCAGTCGATCACCGACAGGTTCGGCAACGTCTGGCTCGACACCTGGGAGATCGCCTCGCCGGTCACCAGCGCGTCGATTTGCAGGCGGTCGGCAATTCGTGAAGCGGCGCGCAACATCATACGCTTCAAAATGACGCCCATATGACTGTTATCGACTTTGCCGAGAATCTCGCCCAGGACTTCCTCGAACGGCACACTCACAAATAACACGCGCTGGGAGCTGCCGTACTTCTTCCAGATGAAGTGCGCCACTTCCATCACGCCCAGTTCATGGGCGCGCCCGCCGAGGTTGAAGAAGCAGAAATGGCTCATCAGGCCGCGACGCATGATCTGGTAGGCGGCCACCGTGGAATCGAAACCGCCGGACATCAGCACCAGGGTCTGCTCCAGCGAGCCCAGCGGATAACCGCCGATGCTGTTGTGCTGGCTGTGGATCACGAACAGCCGCTGGTCGCGAATTTCAATGCGCACTTCGATCTGTGGGTCTTTCAACGAAATACCGGCCGCACCGCACTGTCGGCGCAACTGGCTGCCGACGTACTTTTCCACATCCATCGAACTGAATGGGTGCTTGCCGGCACGCTTGCAACGCACCGAAAAGATCTTGCCGGCCAGGGCATCACCATAATGAAGCATGCACTTGGCAAGGATGTCGTCGAAATCCCCCAGCGGGTACTCATCGACTTGCAGGAAATGCGCGATGCCCGGCATGCAGCTCAGGCGCTCGGTCATTTCCTTCAGGACCTTGGGTTCGCTGACACGGGTTTCCAGCTCGAGGTTGTCCCACACGCCGTTCACCACCACGGCCGGGTCCAGGTCTCGGAGCACGGCGCGGATGTTCTTGGCCAACTGGCGGATGAAACGCATCCGTACCGGGCGGCTCTTGATGGTGATCTCGGGGAAGACTTTTACGATTAGTTTCATGAAAACAGCGCGCGAACGGCCAGCCGAAAAAGGGGGGCGCGGATTATAGCGGAAATTGCTCAAGGTTTAACCAGTTAATGTGCAGATCGTTTTGCATGCACCAAAACAGATCATTATCGATTGACGACGCCACATTGCAGTGCGTTATTGTCTGACAATCCGCGATTAAGGCCCTCAAAAGCGTGGATTTGGTGCAAAAAACCCATGCTGGGGCACTGGCATGCAATTTGCTCCCTTGTGAGGCAGGTTGCCTTGGCAGAGTATTCGCGCCGGCATCACCCATATCTAAGGGCACTCCACTACCCGCCCGAAGCCACCCGGAGGACATATGTCGAAGTCGGTTCAACTCATCAAAGATCATGACGTCAAGTGGATTGATCTGCGCTTCACTGACACCAAAGGTACTCAACATCACGTGACCATGCCGGCCCGTGATGCGCTGGACGACGAATTCTTTGAAATCGGGAAAATGTTCGACGGCTCCTCCATCTCCGGCTGGAAAGGCATCGAAGCCTCCGACATGATCCTGATGCCGGACGACGAAACTGCCGTCCTGGACCCGTTCACCGAAGAGCCGACCCTGATCCTGGTCTGCGACATCATCGAACCTTCGACCATGCAAGGCTATGACCGCGACCCACGCGCCATCGCCCACCGCGCCGAGGAATACCTGAAGTCCACCGGTATCGGCGACACCGCTTTCTTCGGTCCTGAGCCTGAGTTCTTCATCTTCGACTCGGTCAAGTTCAAGTCCGACATCTCCGGCTCCATGTTCAAGATCTTCTCCGAACAAGGTTCGTGGATGTCCGACCAGGACGTGGAAGGCGGTAACAAAGGCCACCGTCCAGGTATCAAGGGCGGCTACTTCCCGGTTCCACCGTTCGACCACGACCACGAGATCCGTACCTCCATGTGCAACGCACTGGAAGAGATGGGCCAGACCGTCGAAGTTCACCACCACGAAGTGGCGACTGCCGGCCAGAACGAAATCGGCGTGAAGTTCAACACGCTGGTCAAGAAGGCTGACGAAGTCCAGACCCTGAAGTACTGCGTGCACAACGTTGCCGATGCCTATGGCCGCACCGCGACCTTCATGCCGAAGCCTCTGTACGGCGACAACGGTTCGGGCATGCACGTTCACATGTCGATCTCCAAGGACGGCAAGAACACCTTCGCAGGCGAAGGTTATGCCGGTCTGTCGGACACCGCCCTGTACTTCATCGGCGGTATCATCAAGCACGGTAAGGCCCTGAACGGCTTCACCAACCCGTCGACCAACTCCTACAAGCGTCTGGTACCAGGCTTCGAAGCCCCGGTCATGCTGGCCTACTCGGCTCGCAACCGCTCCGCCTCGATCCGTATTCCTTACGTGAACAGCCCGAAAGCCCGCCGTATCGAAGCTCGCTTCCCGGATCCGGCTGCCAACCCATACCTGGCCTTCGCTGCACTGATGATGGCCGGCCTGGACGGTATCCAGAACAAGATCCACCCTGGCGATGCCGCTGACAAAAACCTGTATGACCTGCCGCCTGAAGAGGCCAAGGAAATCCCACAGGTTTGCGGTAGCCTGAAAGAAGCCCTGGAAGAGCTGGACAAGGGCCGTGCGTTCCTGACCAAGGGCGGCGTATTCAGCGATGACTTCATCGACGCTTACATCGCACTGAAAAGCGAAGAAGAAATCAAGGTTCGCACCTTCGTACACCCACTGGAATATGAGCTGTACTACAGCTGCTGATCCGGTAAGCGCCGCCACGCACGGCGTGAATTAAAGAGAGGCCTCCTTCGGGAGGCCTTTTTTATGGGCGCAGGTTGCGTGCATGATGCCTCCCCGCCCCTCCATAGAAGACGAGACTGCCCATGACTTTGCGCTTCAAGCTCTGCCTTGCCCTGTCTGCCGCGCTGTTGGCCGGCACCGCCGAAGCCGCCTCCACTCCCGCTCCTGACGCCCTTACCCCGCTGTTTAACGCCATTGGCGAACGCCTGGCCCTCGCCGATGATGTGGCGTTGAGCAAATGGGACAGCCATAAACCGGTAGAAGACCGTCAGCGCGAGCGGGAAGTGATTGCCGCTGCCGTCGCCCAGGCGCCGGCCTACAAGCTGAGTGGCGAAACCGTGGAAGCGTTTTTCGCAGCCCAGATAGAAGCCAACAAAATGGTGCAGTACATCGATTTGTCCGACTGGGCCCTGGTAGGCAAGGCCCCGGACCTTCCGCGCCCGGACCTGGTGGGACAGATCCGCCCGCAACTCGACCGACTGCAAAAGCGGCTGCTGCAACAACTGGCCGACTTCGCCCCCTACCGCACCGACCCGCAGTGCCCGCAATGGCTGGCCCGAGCTACCCACCACAACAAGCAGCACCCGATACACCGGCTGGCCCTGATCCGGGCAACCGGAGAACTGTGCCTCTCCCCAAAATCCTGAGCCCCCCCCCTTCCCCTGTGGGAGCGAGCCTGCTCGCGATGAGGCCTGCACATCCAACACCTCAGCGCCTGACACGCCGCCATCGCGAGCAGGCTCGCTCCCACAGGGATCCAGCGTCGGCCATAAAGGCTGTGAACACCACAGATCCAATGTGGGAGCGGGCTTGCTCGCGAAGGGGCCGCCACATCCAACATCTCAGCGACTGACACACCGCTTTCGCGAGCAAGCCCGCTCCCACAAGGGGTGCGATACAACAACTTGGGCCATCCG
The DNA here is from genome assembly GCF_030687595.1 of Pseudomonas sp. FP2300. Taxonomy (NCBI): domain Bacteria; kingdom Pseudomonadati; phylum Pseudomonadota; class Gammaproteobacteria; order Pseudomonadales; family Pseudomonadaceae; genus Pseudomonas; species Pseudomonas sp. FP2300. Next base: position 465,193 of record NZ_CP117440.1, on the reverse strand, counting down.
CGTCGCCTGGCCTATGCTGCACCTATCACTTTTCGTTTTCGGTCGATTTTCATGGGTCGTGGTTTTTCAATCATCCTGTTGTTGCTGGCTCTGCCAGCCGCCGCGCAGATCTACAAGTACACCGATGCCGAGGGCAACACCGCCTATAGCAACCAGCCGCCCCAAGGCGTACCGGCTCAGACGGTGGAATTACCGCCGCTCAACAGCATCGAACGCCAATCCCCGGCCAGCCCGGGCGCACCACCAGCCTCCGCGAACAGCGACGAGCCACGCAATGCCTACGAGATACTGGAACTGACGGACATTCCCACCGACGAGGCCCTGCGCGCCAACAACGGCACCTTCACTGTTGGCGTACAGGCTCAACCGCGACTGCGCAGCCCGCATCTGTTCCGGCTGCTACTGGACGGGCACCCCTACGGCCAGCCGACCAACGTGCCACGCCTGCAATTGGTGAATATCGACCGGGGCGAGCACAGCCTGGCGGTCCAGGTGATTGATGGGGAAACCCTCGTGCAACAAAGCGAAACCGTCACCTTCACCGTGCAGCGGGTGCACCGGCCATGATCCGCCGGTTGCTGGCGCTGGGCCTGTTGCTGATCGCTCAGTCAGGCGCGGCCCAGGTCTACACCTACATCGATGCCCAGGGCAATCGCGTGTTCACCGATCAACCGCGCCCCGGCAATGCGAAGAAAGTCCAACTGCCACCCAGCAATCGGATGCCGGCGCCGCCTTCAGGAACGTCCGCGGCGCCTACGGCCGAAGCGCGGCCCGAGCCGCTGTTTCATTACGAAATGCTCCGCCTGCTGATACCCGAGCCGGACGCGACGATACGTAGCACCGCAGGCGAACTGATCGTCAGCGTCACCAGCGAACCCGGCCTGCAAAAAGGCCACCGCTACCGCCTGCTGCTCGACGGCCAGCCCACGGGCGCACCAGGGCCGAGCCCGGTGTTTGCCTTGAGTAACATCGACCGAGGCACCCATCATCTGGCGGTAGAGATCCTCGATGAGCAAGACCGTATCGTCGAACGCACCGCCAATCAGCCCTTCCATATGCAACGCATGTCCCTGGCGCAGAAGCGTCGCATCAAACCCTGCGCCACGACCGATTACGGTCAACGTCCCGAGTGCCCCCTGGCCGAAAAACCCGAAGAAGAAAAAAGCAGCATCCTGCCGTTCTTTTAACGCCGCTCAGGTTGGCGCACTATCTTGGTGCAATACATTGCACGCTACCCAGATTCCAAACCCATTTTGGTTCGAAAGTACCCGAAAAAGCTGGCAGAACGCCACGCAACCGGGCGAAAAACACCCTTTTGAGGCTCTAAACGCTTCTTTTCGGAGCCTTGGTTTGGTTTTTGCATTTTCCTTGTAACAGCGCATTAATCGCGCGCGCAATTTGGGACCGGCCCCGAGTTGCTACGCTCCAAAAGAGGTCCTGATGACCATTAGCGACGCACTACACCGCTTGCTGCTCGACAACCTCACCACCGCAACCATTCTGCTCGACGCCGAATTGCGCCTCGAGTACATGAACCCGGCGGCGGAGATGCTCCTGGCCGTCAGCGGCCAGCGCAGCCACGGGCAGTTCATCAGCGAGTTATTCACCGAATCCGCCGAGGCGCTCAACTCCCTGCGCCAGGCAGTGGAACAGGCCCATCCGTTCACCAAGCGCGAGGCGATGCTCACCGCGCTGACCGGCCAGACCCTTACAGTGGATTATGCGGTCACGCCGATCCTGAACAACGGCGCCACCTTGCTGCTGCTGGAAGTCCACCCCCGTGATCGCCTGCTGCGCATCACCAAGGAAGAGGCCCAGCTATCCAAGCAGGAAACCAGCAAGATGCTGGTGCGTGGCCTGGCCCATGAGATCAAGAACCCCCTCGGCGGGATTCGTGGCGCGGCACAGTTGCTCGCCCGTGAACTGCCGGAAGAAAGCCTCAAGGACTACACCAACGTCATCATCGAGGAAGCCGACCGTCTGCGAAACCTGGTGGACCGCATGCTCGGCTCGAACAAGCTGCCATCGTTGGCGATGTGCAACGTCCATGAAGTGCTGGAGCGCGTCAGCAGCCTGGTAGAAGCGGAAAGCCAGGGTTGCATCACCTTGGTGCGCGACTATGACCCGAGCATTCCCGATGTCCTGATCGACCGCGAGCAGATGATCCAGGCCGTACTGAATATCGTGCGCAACGCGATGCAAGCCATCAGCAGCCAGAACGAACTGCGCCTGGGCCGTATCAGCCTGCGCACCAGGGCCATGCGCCAGTTCACCATCGGCCACGTGCGCCATCGCCTGGTGACCAAGATCGAGATCATCGACAACGGTCCGGGCATCCCTGCCGAGCTGCAGGAAACCATTTTCTTCCCCATGGTCAGCGGCCGCCCGGACGGTACCGGGCTGGGCCTGGCCATCACCCAGAACATCATCAGTCAGCATCAGGGCTTGATCGAGTGTGAAAGCCACCCCGGCCACACCACCTTCTCGATCTTCCTGCCACTGGAACAAGGAGCCACATCGACATGAGCCGTAGTGAAACCGTGTGGATCGTCGATGACGACCGTTCTATCCGTTGGGTCCTGGAAAAAGCCTTGCAACAGGAAGGCATGACCACCCAGAGCTTCGACAGCGCCGATGGGGTGATGAGTCGCCTGGCGCGTCAGCAACCGGACGTCATCATCTCCGACATCCGCATGCCTGGCGCCAGCGGCCTGGATCTGTTGGCGCGGATTCGCGAGCAGCATCCGCGGCTACCGGTGATCATCATGACCGCCCATTCCGACCTGGACAGCGCCGTGGCGTCCTACCAGGGCGGGGCCTTCGAATACCTGCCCAAGCCATTCGACGTCGATGAAGCGGTGTCGCTGGTCAAGCGCGCCAATCAACACGCCCAGGAACAACAAGGCATGGAAGAGGTGCCGGCCCTGGCCCGCACCCCGGAAATCATCGGCGAAGCGCCGGCGATGCAGGAAGTGTTTCGCGCGATCGGGCGCTTGAGCCACTCCAACATCACCGTGCTGATCAACGGCGAATCCGGCACCGGTAAAGAACTGGTGGCTCACGCCCTGCACCGCCACAGCCCACGGGCGGCGTCGCCGTTCATCGCGTTGAACATGGCGGCGATTCCCAAGGACCTGATGGAGTCCGAGCTGTTCGGCCACGAAAAAGGTGCGTTCACTGGCGCGGCCAACCTGCGGCGCGGGCGCTTCGAGCAAGCCGACGGCGGCACATTGTTCCTCGATGAGATCGGCGACATGCCGGCCGACACCCAGACGCGCTTGCTGCGTGTACTGGCGGACGGCGAGTTCTATCGGGTGGGCGGGCATACGCCGGTCAAGGTCGATGTGCGCATCATCGCCGCGACCCACCAGAACCTGGAAACCCTGGTTCACGCCGGCAAGTTCCGCGAAGACTTGTTCCACCGTCTGAACGTGATCCGCATTCATATCCCGCGCCTGGCGGATCGTCGCGAAGACATCCCGACCCTGGCCCGGCACTTCCTCAGCCGCGCGGCCCAGGAGCTGGCGGTGGAGCCCAAGCTGCTCAAGGGCGAAACCGAGGAATACCTCAAGAACCTGCCGTGGCCCGGTAACGTGCGCCAGTTGGAGAATACCTGCCGCTGGATCACGGTGATGGCTTCGGGTCGCGAAGTGCACATCAGCGACCTGCCGCCGGAGCTGTTGAGCCTGCCACAGGACTCGGCCCCAGTGACCAACTGGGAACAAGCCTTGCGCCAGTGGGCCGACCAGGCCCTGTCCCGCGGCCAGTCGAGCCTGCTGGACAGCGCCGTGCCGAGTTTCGAGCGGATCATGATCGAAACCGCCCTCAAGCACACCGCCGGTCGCCGTCGCGATGCCGCCGTGCTGCTGGGCTGGGGCCGCAATACCTTGACCCGCAAGATCAAGGAATTGGGGATGAAGGTCGATGGTGGGGATGATGATGACGGGGATGAGGGCTGATCGGCCTGTAACCCTTCGCTGAACTTGAAGGCCCAATCGCGAGCAGGCTCGCTCCCACAATGGATTTTCGGTGTTCGCGATATTTGTGAGCACCACCAAACCCTGTGGGAGCGAGCCTGCTCGCGATGCTTTTTAAGGGTGCCATGCACCGCACCAATGCACCATGAACCGCAATTGCGCATGCCTTATGAGCAGGAGCCACTCGATCCTCCTCGGGAAAACCAGCTCAAATAAAAGCCAAAGCCCCGGAATACGGGGCTTCGCGCACCATCAGCAGTTTTTTTGTGACAAGCCATTAAAAACTGGCACGACCCCTGCAATAACTCAATCACTACCCAGTTTCGGGGACCTTGGTACAGGCAGGCCGGGGATTCCCCACTTTTATACCGGGCTCATCGAGCCCACTGTTTTGGGGGCCTTGATACAGGCAGGTCAAGGTTTCCCTTCTTTACACCCAGGGCTATGCGCCGAGCGCCAGCCCTCCCGTTTTGGGGACCTTGGTACAGGCAGGCCGGGGATTCCCTCTTTTATTGCTCCTGGAGACGGACCTCCAACCGCCAGCGGTCATCCACCTCGCTGCCGGTCCACTCTCCCCGCAATGGACGCGCCGCCACCAGTGTCAGCAACAATCCCTTGTCACTCAATCGCACTCGCCAGTTCACGTCCTTGCCATTGAGCTTCAACTGACCGCTCTGCGGTCGACCTTCTGCTTCGAACAACAGCGCTACTGAGCCGTCGATGACTTCCCCGTGTAGCTTGGGTTCGTTGTTGAACCAGACCACCACCCCACCATCAGCCATCTCGACCTGCTGCAATACGCTCGGTTCGGGCGTGGTCAGGCGTCCGATCATCAGTCCGACCATCATGCCGAAAATCGCCAACGAGCCCATCACCCGAGGCATTAGCTTCGAACGTTCATCGGTTTGCGGCGTAGAATGCCGCTCATCTTTGTCTGCGGAGCCGTGCATGTTTCACGTCATCCTTTTTCAACCGGAAATTCCGCCGAATACCGGCAACGTCATCAGGCTGTGCGCCAACAGCGGCTGCCACCTGCATTTGATCGAACCGCTGGGCTTCGAGATGGACGACAAGCGCCTGCGCCGAGCCGGCCTCGACTACCACGAGTATGCCACTTTGCAGCGTCACGCCGACCTTGCCAGTTGTCTGGAAAGCCTCGGGCATCCACGCCTGTTCGCCTTTACCACCAAGGGTTCGCGGCCATTCCATGACGCCAGCTTCGTCGCCGGTGATGCGTTCCTGTTCGGCCCGGAAAGCCGTGGCTTGCCAGCCGAGGTGCTGGACGCCCTGCCCGCCGACCAACGCCTGCGCCTGCCGATGCGCGAAGGCTGCCGCAGCCTAAACCTGTCCAATACCGTGGCGGTGGCGGTTTACGAGGCGTGGCGGCAGAACGGTTTCGCCTGAGCCCTTGCTGTCAGCCAGAAACACCTGTGGGAGCGAGCCTGTGGGAGCTGAGCTTGCTCGCGATGAGGTCGACACGGTTCAACTGCAAAACCGCGTCATCGTTCATCGCGAGCAAGCTCAGCTCCCACAGGGCTCGCTCCCACAGGTTTTATGCTCGGCTGACGGACGCTAGCCCGCCCTGCCGCTTACTGAACGGTCGCGCCGCCTTCTTGCTGCATGCGTTGCAGCTCTTGGGCGTACAGGGCGTCGAAGTTCACCGGAGCCAGCATCAGGGCCGGGAACGAACCACGGGTCACCAGGCTGTCCAGGGTTTCGCGAGCGTACGGGAACAGGATGTTCGGACAGAACGCGCCCAGGGTGTGGCTCATAGAAGCGGCATCCAGGTTCTTGATCAGGAAGATCCCGGCCTGCTGCACTTCGGCGATGAACGCCACTTCGTCGCCGTTCTTCACGGTCACCGACAGGGTCAGCACCACTTCGTGGAAGTCTTCTTCCAGGGCTTTCTGACGGGTGTTCAGGTCCAGGCCTACGCTCGGTTCCCACTGCTGGCGAAAAATCGCCGGGCTTTTCGGGGCTTCGAAGGACAGGTCACGGACATAAATGCGCTGCAAGGAGAATTGCGGTGCGGCTTCTTCTTCGCTGGCAGCTGTGTTCTGTTGGTCAGTCATCGCAGATCCTTCTTACTTTCAGGTTCTATTAATGGAAAATCAGGCCTTGAGCATCGCATCGAGCTTGCCGGCGCGCTCCAGGGCATACAGGTCATCACAACCGCCCACGTGGGTGCTGCCGATCCAGATCTGCGGCACGGAGGTGCGCCCGGCTTTCTGGGTCATTTCGGCGCGCAGTTGCGGCTTGCCGTCGACCTTGATCTCTTCGAAAGCCACGCCTTTGTTCTGGAGCAGGAACTTGGCTCGGGAGCAATAGGGGCAGTAATCGCTGGAATAGACAACGACGTGGGTCATCTCACTTCACCAGCGGCAGATTGTCGGCTTTCCAGCTCGCCACACCACCGGACAGCTTGGCGGCGGTGAAACCGGACTTCATCAGCTCGCGAGCATGGGTACCGGCGTGCTGGCCTTGGGCATCCACCAGGATCAGCGTCTTGGCCTTGTGTTTTTCCAGTTCGCCGATACGGGCGATCAGTTTGTCCTGAGGAATGTTCACCGCCCCGACAATGTGGCCTGCGGCGTAATCCTTGCTCGGACGGATGTCCACCACCACGCCGGCATCCTTGTTGACCAGCGCGGTCAGCTCGCCGGTGCTCAGGCTGCGACCGCCGCCCTGCATCGTGTGGGCAACCAGCAGCGCCAGCAGCACGACGAAGATACCGACGAGAATGTAGTGGTTAGTGGCAAATTGAATCAGGTGAGCAACCATCGAAGGAGGTTCCAGGGCGTTAAAATGTCGGCCAGTATACACAGCACGCAAGGCCGGCCAAACCCCGCCCGGCGGTGACGCCGTCGGAACTTACCTTTAAACTGCCCGTCCCTTTTCCATCGTCTTCTTTTAACCAGCCACGAGTGGATTCCATGACTACCACGCCTAAACCTTTGGTCCTGATGATTCTCGACGGCTTCGGTCACAGTGACAGCCACGAATCCAACGCCGTGTATTCGGCCAGGAAGCCTGTGCTGGACCGCTTGTGGGCTACCGTGCCCAACGGCCTGATCTCCGGCAGCGGCATGGACGTCGGCCTGCCCGACGGGCAGATGGGCAACTCCGAAGTCGGCCACATGAACCTCGGCGCAGGCCGCGTGGTGTACCAGGACTTCACCCGCGTGACCAAATCGATCCGCGACGGCGAGTTCTTCGAAAACCCGACCATCTGCGCCGCCGTGGACAAAGCCGTGGCCGCCGGCAAGGCCGTGCACTTCATGGGCCTGCTGTCCGACGGTGGCGTGCACAGCCACCAGGACCACCTGATCGCCATGGCCGAACTGGCCTTCAAGCGCGGTGCCGAGAAAATCTACCTGCACGCCTTTCTCGATGGCCGTGACACCCCGCCGAAAAGCGCCGCCTCGTCCATCGAGCTGCTGGATGCGACGTTCCAGGCCCTCGGCAAGGGGCGCATCGCCAGCCTCATCGGCCGCTACTACGCCATGGACCGTGACAACCGTTGGGACCGCGTGGCCCAGGCCTATAACCTGATCGTCGACGGCAGTGCCGAATTCAACGCCGCCACCGCCCAGGAGGGCCTGCAAGCGGCCTACGAGCGCGGCGAAAGCGACGAATTCGTCAAAGCCACCACCATCGGCGAGCCGGTGAAGGTTGAAGACGGCGACGCCGTGGTGTTCATGAACTTCCGTGCCGACCGCGCCCGCGAGCTGACCCGCGTGTTTGTCGAAGACGACTTCAAGGAGTTCGAGCGCGCTCGCCAGCCAAAACTGGCCGGTTTCGTCATGCTGACTCAATACGCTGCCAGCATCCCCGCGCCGTCGGCCTTCGCCGCTGGCAGCCTGGAAAACGTGCTGGGCGACTACCTGGCGAAGAACGGCAAGACCCAGCTGCGCATCGCCGAGACCGAAAAGTACGCCCACGTGACGTTCTTTTTCTCCGGCGGCCGTGAAGAACCCTTCCCGGGCGAAGAACGCATCCTGATCCCTTCGCCGAAAGTCGCGACCTACGACCTGCAACCGGAGATGAGCGCGCCGGAAGTGACCGACCGCATCGTCGACGCCATTGAAAACCAGCGTTACGACGTGATCGTGGTCAACTACGCCAACGGCGACATGGTCGGCCACAGCGGCGTGTTCGACGCGGCAGTCAAGGCCGTGGAATGCCTGGACACCTGCGTTGGCCGTATCGTCGAGGCCCTGGAAAAGGTCGGCGGCGAAGCGTTGATCACGGCTGACCACGGCAACGTCGAGCAGATGTCCGACGAATCCACCGGCCAGGCCCACACCGCCCACACCACCGAGCCGGTGCCGTTCATCTATGTCGGCAAGCGCGACTTCAAGGTTCGCGATGGCGGCGTACTGGCTGACGTGGCACCGACCATGCTGATGTTGTTGGGCATGGAGAAGCCGGCGGAGATGACCGGGACGTCGATCCTGGTCTGATTCAACACAAATCCCCCTGTGGGAGCGGGCTTGCTCGCGAATGCGGTCTGCAGTCGACATTTATGTGTCTGGTCTACCGCATTCGCGAGCAAGCCCGCTCCCACATTGGTTTTTGGTGTTTTTTGGGCCAGTTATCACACAGTCCCAAATGGGCGTTTTTTTTGCAGCGTGGGGCGGGCATACTAGGCCGTCCCTTTCCCTGGTGTCGCCCGCCTCTATGCTTCGCGTCCTGATAGCCCTCGTTCTGACCTGCCTGCTCCAACCGGCCTTTGCCGACGAGCGCGCGCAAACCCAACAGCAGTTGGAAGCCACGCGCCAGGACATTGCCGAGCTGAAAAAGCTGTTGGGCAAGTTGCAGGAAGAGAAATCCAGCGTGCAGAAAGACCTGCGCGGCACCGAGACCGAGATGGGCAAGCTGGAGAAGCAGGTCGACGCCCTGCAAAAAGAGCTGAAGAAAAGCGAATCCGAGCTGCAGCGGCTCGATGGAGAGAAAAAAAAACTCCAGAGCGCGCGCACTGAACAGCAAAAGCTGATCGCCATCCAGGCCCGGGCGGCCTACCAGAACGGTCGCCAGGAATATCTCAAGCTGCTGCTCAACCAGCAGAACCCCGAGAAATTCGCTCGCACCCTCACTTATTACGATTACCTGAGCCAGGCCCGCCTGGAACAGCTCAAGAGCTTCAACGAAACCCTGCGCCAGCTGGCCAATGTCGAAAAAGACATCGAGCTGCAGCAGGCCCAATTGCTGGTGCAAAAGAGCAGCCTCGACACCCAGCGCGAAGAACTCGAGAAAGTTCGCAAGGAGCGCCAGGTGGCCCTGGCCAAGCTCAATGACGACGTGAAGGCTCGCGACAGCAAACTCAAAGCCCGCGAGCAGGACCAGGCCGAACTGGCCAACGTATTGAAAACCATCGAGGAAACCCTGGCCCGCCAGGCCCGAGAGGCGGAAGAGGCGCGCCAGAAAGCGCTGATCGCCCAGCAGGAAGCCGAAAAAAAGCGTTTGCGTGAGGCCCAGGCCGAAGCGGACTCCGGCGACGCTCCGCGCAAACCGGTCAAATCCAGTCCTGGCGCGCTGGTTTCCAGTGATGGCGAAACCTTCGGCGGCGCTTTTGCTTCAGCCCGAGGCAAACTTCCATGGCCGGTCAATGGTCGATTGCTTGCACGCTTCGGTGAAACCCGTGGCGACGATACTCGCACCAAGTGGGATGGCGTGATGATCAGCGCTTCGGCGGGCAGCCAGGTGCATGCTGTTCATGGCGGGCGCGTGGTATTCGCCGACTGGCTGCGCGGTGCCGGCCTGCTGGTGATCCTGGATCACGGCAACGGTTATTTGAGCCTGTACGGCCACAACCAGACGCTGCTCAAGTCGGCGGGGGATGTGGTCAAGGCCGGTGAGTCCATCTCCACGGTCGGTAACAGTGGCGGGCAGGATACGCCAGCACTGTATTTCGCTATTCGTCAGCAGGGTCGCCCCAGTGACCCGGCCCAATGGTGTCGTGCGCAAGGATAAGCGCGCCCATCCTATTAAGGAGTTCGTTCGACATGCTGCATTTGTCCCGCCTTACCTCGCTGGCCCTGGCGATCGCCCTCGTGATCGGTGCGCCCCTGGCTTTTGCCGCCGACCCGGCCCCGTTGGCGCCAGCCAGCACGGCCGCGACCACCAAGGCCCCGCTGCCGCTGGACGAACTGCGCACCTTTGCCGAGGTCATGGACCGGATCAAGGCCGCCTATGTGGAACCGGTGGATGACAAGGTGCTGCTGGAGAACGCCATCAAAGGCATGCTCAGCAACCTTGACCCGCATTCGGCCTACCTGGGGCCAGAAGACTTTGCCGAGCTGCAGGAAAGCACCAGCGGCGAGTTCGGTGGCCTGGGTATCGAGGTCGGCAGCGAAGACGGCTTCGTCAAGGTGGTCTCGCCGATCGACGACACCCCTGCATCCAAGGCCGGCATCCAGGCCGGAGACTTCATCGTCAAGATCAACGGCCAGCCGACCCGCGGCCAGAGCATGACCGAAGCCGTGGACAAGATGCGCGGCAAGATCGGCCAGAAGATCACCCTGACCCTGGTGCGCGATGGCGGCACACCGTTCGATGTGACCCTGACCCGCGCGGTTATCCAGGTCAAGAGCGTGAAGAGCCAGTTGCTGGAGTCGGGCTACGGTTACATCCGCATCACCCAGTTCCAGGTCAAGACCGGCGAAGAAGTCGCCAAGGCCCTGGCCAAGATGCGCAAGGACAACGGCAAGAAGCTCAACGGGCTGGTCCTGGACCTGCGCAACAACCCCGGCGGCGTACTGCAATCGGCGGTGGAAGTGGTCGATCACTTCATCACCAAGGGCCTGATCGTCTACACCAAGGGCCGTATCGCCAATTCCGAGCTGCGCTTCTCGGCCACCGGCAACGACTTGAGCGAAGCCGTGCCACTGGTAGTGCTGATCAACGGCGGCAGCGCCTCGGCCTCGGAAATCGTCGCCGGCGCCCTGCAGGACCAGAAGCGTGGCGTGGTCATGGGCACCACCAGTTTCGGCAAGGGCTCGGTGCAGACCGTGTTGCCACTGAACAACGACCGCGCCCTGAAGATCACCACCGCGCTGTACTTCACGCCCAACGGCCGCTCCATCCAGGCCCAGGGCATCGTCCCGGACATCGAGGTGCGCAAGGCCAAGATCACCAACGAGCAGGACAGCGAATACTTCAAGGAAGCCGACCTGCAAGGTCACCTGGGCAATGGCAACGGTGGCGCCGACAAACCGACCGGCTCCGGCGCCAAGGCCAAGCCAATGCCCCAGGATGACGACTATCAGTTGGCCCAGGCCCTGAGCCTGCTCAAAGGATTGAACATCACGTCCGGCCGCTGAGATGGGCCTGCGTTTCACCTTCGTCCTGCTGTGCCTGCTGGCAGGGGCCGTTAATGCGGCTCCCGCCACATCCTCCTCGCCGCACAAGGCGTACCTGAGCCTGATCATCGACGACCTGGGGCAAAACCTGCCTCGGGATCGCCGGGTACTGGCCCTCCCCGGCCCCGTCACCGCCGCGATCATGCCGGACACGCCCCACGCCGCCGAATTCGCCCGCGAGGCCCATCGCGCCGGCAAACTGGTCATGCTGCACATGCCCATGGATCCGGCCACAGGGCCGTTCGCCTGGCATCCGGAACTGCCCATCGAAGAACTCGGCAAACGCCTGGACGCCGCATTCGCCGCCGTGCCCTACACCAGCGGGATCAACAACCACATGGGCAGCCGCATGACTGCCCAACCCCAGGCCATGGCGTGGTTGATGGCGAATTTGCAACAGCGCCACAAGTTTTTCGTCGACAGCCGCACCAGCGCCCAGACTGTCGCCGCCGCCGAGGCGCAGAAGATTGGCCTCGCCAGTGTCTCGCGGGATGTGTTCCTGGATGACGAGCGTACCGAAGCCGCCATTGCCCACCAGCTTCAGGTGGCCATTGAACTCGCCCGTCGGCAGGGTTCGGCAGTAATGATTGGGCATCCCTACCCGCAGACCCTCGCAGTGCTCGAACGCGAACTACCTCGGCTCAAGGCCGAGGGCATCGAATGGATCGACATCAAGTCGATGATCAGCCTGCGCAGTAATCGCGCGATGGTCGGGCATGGGAAAGATGGGGTTTATCGGTAGCGGCTGAGCGCCATCTCAAACCGCGACACCGCCATCGCGAGCAGGCTCGCTCCCACAGATTTCCGGGCGCCTACAGAAGTCAGTTCCACCGCCAAGCCTGTGGGAGCGAACCTGCCCGCGATGCGGTGGTACGGTCGGGTACAGCGCTCAGAGATACCGCGCCAGGATCGCATCCACCGCACCTTCCTTACGCAGCTGGTCCAGGGCCGCTTGCAGCCGGGCAACCACGTCGTCAGGCACGTTTTTATTCAACGCCAGGTACAGCTCGGCACTGTTGAATCGCAGTACGGTCTTGAGGTCGTTCACGCCTTCCTGGCGCGCCAGGTAACGCCCGGCAGGATCTCCGGTGGCCCACAGGTCGATCTGGCCGCTCAGCAGTTTTCTGGCGTTGTCCTGATCGCGCAATACCACAATCGGCTTCAGGCCCTGCTTGGCCAATGTCTCGGCAATCGCGTCGCCCTTGTAGGCGCCAATCCTGTATTGGCGCGCCTGTTCCAGCGAGTCGAGGGCGATCTTGCTGTCAGCCTTGGCGAGCATGATCCAATCATCCGGGCCGATGGGGCCGACCCATTTGAAAAGCTTTTCGCGCTCCGGCAATCGCGCCATGACAAACACGCCATAGCCAGGGTTTTCCAAGGCGAGTTTGTAGATTCGCTCCCAAGGGAAACGTAGCGTCAGGCTATAGGAGATGTCGGCGCGCTTGAATATTTCGCGGACGATGTCCACGGCAATGCCGTTGATGTTCTCGTCCTGGGCGAAGTTCTTGCCGTTCTTGGCCATGTTGTACGGCGGGAAGTTTTCCGTCAGCAATACCAATGACGTATCGGCGGCGCGGGCGGTACCTGCAAGTAGCAACGTGACGCCGGCAAAGGCAAGAACGAGACGTTTGAGCATGTCGGGCTACCGCAATCCATGGTGTGCCCAAGAGTGCCTTGGGCCCGCCATGGTGTCCAGCGATCAGCGAATGCAGATACCGCGATGCGCCATATAGGCCTTGGCTTCCGGCACGGTGTATTCGCCGAAGTGGAAGATGCTCGCCGCCAGTACTGCACTGGCGTGGCCTTCGAGGATGCCGTCAGCCAGGTGTTGCAGGTTGCCGACGCCGCCGGAGGCGATGACCGGGATGCCCAGGGCATCGCTGATGGCGCGGGTGACTCCGAGGTCGAAGCCGTTTTTCATGCCGTCCTGGTCCATGCTGGTCAGCAGGATTTCACCGGCTCCCAGGCCTTCCATCTTCTTCGCCCATTCAACGGCGTCGAGGCCCGTGGGTTTACGACCGCCGTGGGTGAAGATTTCCCAGCGCGGAGTTTCGCCCGGGCCGGAGACCTTCTTGGCATCGATGGCCACGACGATGCATTGCGAGCCGAAGTGCTGGGCCGCTTCGCCAACGAATTCCGGGTTGAACACCGCCGCGGTGTTGATGGACACCTTGTCCGCACCGGCGTTGAGCAGGTTGCGGATGTCCTGCACGGTGCGCACGCCACCGCCCACGGTCAGCGGGATGAACACCTGGCTGGCCATGCGCTCGACAGTGTGCAAGGTGGTATCGCGGCCATCGACGCTGGCCGTGATGTCGAGGAAGGTAATCTCGTCCGCACCCTGTTCGTCGTAGCGACGGGCGATTTCCACCGGGTCGCCGGCGTCACGGATGTTCTCGAACTTCACGCCCTTGACCACCCGACCGTTGTCCACGTCCAGGCAAGGGATGATGCGTTTGGCCAGCGCCATGGTGAGTCCTCAGCCTTTGTAGGAGTCGCAGAAGGCCTGGGCCTCGGCGACGTCCAGGGTGCCTTCGTAGATCGCGCGACCGGTGATCGCGCCGATGATGCCCGGCGCCTTGGCGTCGAGCAGCGCCTTGATGTCGCCCAGGTTATGGATACCGCCGGAAGCGATCACCGGGATCTTCGTGGCGGCGGCCAGGGCGGCGGTGAACGGGACGTTGCAGCCCTGCATCATGCCGTCTTTGGCGATGTCGGTATAAACGATGGCGGACACGCCGTCAGCCTCGAAACGCTTGGCCAGGTCGATCACCTGCACGCTGCTGACTTGCGCCCAGCCGTCGGTGGCAACAAAACCGTCCTTGGCGTCGAGGCCAACGATGACCTTGCCCGGGAAGGCGCGGCAGGCTTCGGCGACGAACTCCGGTTCCTTGACGGCCTTGGTGCCGATGATCACGTAGCTCACACCAGCCTTGACATAGTGCTCGATGGTTTCCAGCGAGCGAATGCCGCCGCCGATCTGGATCGGCAGGTTCGGGTAGCGCTTGGCGATGGCCGTGACCACTTCACCGTTCACCGGCTGCCCTTCGAAAGCGCCGTTCAGGTCAACCAGATGCAGGCGACGGCAGCCGCCCTCCACCCACTTGGCGGCCATGCTCACCGGGTCATCGGAGAACACCGTGGAGTCTTCCATGCGGCCCTGACGCAGACGTACGCAAGCGCCGTCCTTGAGATCGATAGCGGGGATAATCAGCATCTGGCAAACCTTCAAATACGAATATTCAGCTTGGCTCGAAAATCAATTCTTCTCGAGCGCCCACAAGTCGCTTTCAATGCTTTCGAACCTTTCTTTAAGGTGCGTCTGCACATCGAAAATCGCCCTGTTGTAATAGTGCGGCGCAATTTCGCGGGTAAACAGGTCAAGAATTTCCGCCGCTTCGAACGAACCCAGGTCCAGTTCGAAACGCTCCTCCATGAACCGCTGGATCTTGCGGTTCGCTTCACCCTCCTGCTCGGGCGTGAGGGTGAGGATCGGCGGTTTCTTGCGGACCATTACCAGCGCCCGTCCCACGCGGCGAAGTTCTGCAGCAGTTGCAGGCCATGGGTATGGCTCTTCTCCGGGTGGAACTGCACGGCGAAGCGCGAACCATCGGCCAGGGCCGCGGCGAAATCGACGCCATAGTGACCGCTGCCCACTACCTGCCGCGCATTGCCGGCCGCGATGTAGTAGCTGTGCACGAAGTAGAAGCGCGCCAGGTCCGGAATGTTGTGCCACAGCGGGTGATCCACTGTCTGCTTCACTTCGTTCCAGCCCATGTGCGGGACTTTCAGGTGCTCGCCGTCTTCATGCAGACCCTTGCCAAAAAACTTCACCTGGCCTGGGAACATGTTGATGCAATCGACACCGTCGTTCTCTTCGCTGTGTTCGAGCAAGGCTTGCATGCCCACGCAAATACCAAGGAACGGACGGTCCTGGCTGACTTCATGCACCAGCTTGTCGAAGCCCAGGCGACGAATCTCGGCCATGCAATCGCGAATCGCACCGACGCCGGGGAAGACCACCCGGTCGGCTTCGCGAATCACATCGGCATCGCTGGTGATCAGCACCTTGCCGGCCCCCACGTGCTCGAGGGCCTTGGCCACCGAGTGCAGGTTGCCCATGCCATAGTCGATAACCGCGACCGTCTGCATTACAGCACGCCCTTGGTGGAAGGCATCTGGCCGGCCATGCGGTCATCGAGCTCCACGGCCATGCGCAGCGCGCGGCCGAAAGCCTTGAACACGGTTTCGATCTGGTGGTGGGTGTTGTGCCCGCGCAGGTTGTCGATGTGCAGGGTCACGTTGGCGTGGTTGACGAAGCCCTGGAAGAACTCCTGGAACAGGTCAACGTCGAAGCCGCCGACGGTGGCACGGGTATACGGCACATGCATCTGCAGGCCCGGGCGGCCGGAGAAGTCGATGACCACACGCGACAGCGCTTCATCGAGCGGCACGTAGGCATGGCCGTAGCGACGGATGCCCTTCTTGTCGCCGATGGCCTTGGTAAAGGCCTGGCCCAGGGTGATACCGACGTCTTCCACCGTATGGTGGTCGTCGATATGCAGGTCGCCCTTGCTGACGATGTCCAGGTCGATCAGCCCGTGACGGGCGATCTGGTCCAGCATGTGCTCAAGAAAAGGCACGCCGATATCAAACCGGGCCTTTCCGGTGCCATCCAGGTTGATCGAGGCTTTGATCTGGGTTTCCAGAGTGTCGCGCTCGACAGACGCCTTACGTTCGGCCATCACCAGCTCCGCAAAATCATTGGGCGAAAAAGGCAGCCATTATAGGCGCGCGAGCGGCAAACAGAAACACGGGAGGTGATATCCCTGACGGGTTGTCGGCGATAGACATGTCCATACAAGCTTTCGCCTACACACAAAACAAATGTGGGAGCGAGCCTGCTCGCGATAGCGGTGCATCAGAAGACAATGATGTCGACTGACACGCCCTCATCGCGAGCAGGCTCGCTCCCACATGGGTTGCCCTTACCCAATGGGTCAGGGCAACGGTCTTAGCGGAACAACACCGCCGTCTTCTGCAGGGTCACCCACACACCCCACGCCAACGGAATGCCCACCACCAGCCAGGCAGCGACCGCCAGGGGCTTGGTGCCTGGCGCGGCTTTCCACTCCAGCGAAGTGGTGCTGTCTGCGCCCTTGTCATGGCCCAGCGCCTGTTCGGCGGCCAGTTCAGCGTCGGTCATGAAGTACTTGTCGGCGACCGGACGGACCAGCAGGTTGCACAGGAAGCCCAGCACCAACAGACCGGAGAGGATGTACAAAGTGATGTCATAGGCCGCGGCGCGTTCAACGCCGATGCTCAGTTGATATTCACGCAGGTAGTTCACCAGCACCGGACCCAGCACGCCCGCCGCAGCCCATGCGGTCAACAGGCGACCGTGGATCGCGCCGACCATTTGCGTACCGAACAGGTCCGCCAGGTAGGCCGGCACGGTGGCGAAACCGCCGCCGTACATCGACAGGATGATGCAGAACGCCGCCACGAACAGCGCGACGCTACCCAGGTGCCCCAGGTTCGGGATCAGCGCGTACAGGGCAAAGCCCAGGGCGAAGAACACGAAATAGGTGTTTTTACGACCCAGGTAATCCGAGAAGGATGCCCAGAAGAACCGGCCACCAATGTTGAACAGGCTCAGCAGACCGGTGAAACCGGCGGCGATAGCCGCGATCTGACCCAGTTGCGTAGCGTCCAGCTGGCCGAACGGCAGGTCATTGCCGAGCAACTTGCCGCCGAACACTTCCTGCAGCAGTGGCGAAGCCATGCCGAGGATGCCGATACCGGCGGATACGTTCAGGCACAGCACCAACCAGACCAGGCGGAACTGCGGGGTTTTCCAGGCAACGTTCACGTGAACGTGGCGATGGGTGATCATCGCGTTCGCGGCTTTCTTCGGTGCCGGGGTCCAGCCTTCAGGCTTCCAGCCAGTCGGCGGAACGCGGTACGACAAGGCGCCACCGATCATGAACACGAAGTAGATCGCGGCCATGACCAGGAAGCTCTGCCATACGCCCACGCCAGTCGGCGAGGCGAAATGGCTCATCAGCGCTGCGGCCAGCGGTGCACCGACCATCGCACCACCGCCGAAGCCCATGATCGCCATGCCGGTGGCCATGCCACGCTTGTCCGGGAACCACTTGATCAGGGTCGATACCGGGGAGATGTAGCCCAGGCCCAGACCGATACCACCGATCACCCCGGAACCGACCCACATCAGCCAGATCTGGTGGGTATAGATGCCCAACGCGGAAATCAGCAGGCCACCGCACCAGCACAATGCCGAGACAACACCGGCCTTGCGCGGCCCGGCGTGTTCCAGCCAGCCGCCCCAGATGGCTGCCGAGCAACCCAGGAAGATGAAGAACAGGGTGTAGATCCAACCGAGCATCGAGATCGGCCAGTCACATTGGGACGAAAAGACTTGCGAGATGAAGCTCATGTCCGGTGCACAGGCCACAGGCTTGGAGATACC
Organism: Pseudomonas sp. FP2300; assembly: GCF_030687595.1. Lineage (NCBI taxonomy): Bacteria > Pseudomonadati > Pseudomonadota > Gammaproteobacteria > Pseudomonadales > Pseudomonadaceae > Pseudomonas > Pseudomonas sp. FP2300. The sequence continues at coordinate 447,362 of NZ_CP117440.1, read as the reverse complement.
CAAGGCTTTGGACAGTGGCAACCAGAACACCGAAAAGCCGTAGGCCATGCCGATGCACAGGTGAATGGCCAGTGCGGCCGGTGGAACCAGCCACCGGTTGAAACCGGGCTTGGCGATGATGCGTTCCTTGGAGAGGAACGCTGGCTGGTCGGCGATGCCGCCCGCCGTGATGCTCGTGCTCATTGTGTATCCCCCAGTTATTGGAATGGTTCGCCAGCCACGCATCACCCTCAGCCTTCATTGCACGCAGGCATGGCTGTATTTTCTGGTGAAGCTCCATAGTGTGCGACATCAAGTCGCAGAAGGGCGGACGAACGGGCAAAGGTTACCATTTGCTCGCGGCAGAAAAACCAAAGTGATATCACCTTTTTCGTGCCATCTGTCTTATCGCACACTTGCTCGCTTTCTGTAGGGGACTAACGATTTATTTTTTCAGGAGTTGAGCCCCCTCTCTGTGGCGAAGGGATTTAGCGAAACGTCGCACCAGCCCGCTTGGGTGCACGAAGTGGCCTCGAAACCAAACGCTTCGATCCATCAGGTTGTGATTGTCTTTGCTGATATCAGTGTTGCTTCGCAACCCTGCGGGGATAAATCCCCTCGCCACAGGTCTATGTTCGGCAGCCTGGCAGGAGAACGATCCGCCAACGCGCCACCAACTCAGGGCGTTATACTCCCGGCTAAATTTTGAACTCAACCTACAAGGATTCGCCCATGAAAGCGTTCGGCAAAATCCTGGGTCTGGTACTTCTCGGGCTGTTGCTGATCATTGTGGCCCTGGGCTTTGCCCTGACCCACCTGTTCGATCCCAACGACTACAAAGAAGAGATCCGCCAGATAGCCCGCGACAAGGCCCACATCGAGCTGACCCTCAATGGCGACATCGGCTGGAGCCTGTTTCCATGGCTGGGCCTTGAGTTGCACGACGCCAGCGTCGCTACCTTGGCCAGTCCTACCCAACCTTTCGCCGACCTGCAGATGCTCGGTCTTTCGGTACGGGTGATACCGCTGCTGCGCCGGGAAGTACAAATGAGCGATGTGCGGGTCGAAGGCCTGAACCTGCGGCTCAACCGTGACAAGAACGGTCACGGTAACTGGGAAGACATCGGCAAGGTGCCAGCCTCCACGACGACGGCGAACGCCCCGGCACCGGTGCCGACCGAGCAACCGACTTCGCCCGCCAGCACCCCGGCGGAAAAACCGGCCCAGCCAACCCGCCTGGACATCGACAGCCTGACCGTGAACAACGCCCGCGTCGAATACACCGACGAGCGGACCGGCAAGCTGTTCACGGCCGAGAGCATCCAACTGAGCACCGGCCCGGTCCACGACTCCACCAATATCCCGGTCACCCTGACCGCCTTCCTGTCCAGCAATCAGCCAGCCGTACGTGTACGCACCGAAGTGACGGGTGAACTGCGTTTCGAACGCGCCCTGCAACGCTACAAGTTCGAGGACCTGAAACTGTCCGGCGAAGCCACGGGCGATCCCTTGCAGGGCAAAACCCTGAACTTCGCCGCCCAAGGCCAACTGTTCCTGGACAAGGCGGCAAACGTCGCCGAGTGGACCGGTATCAAACTGTCGCTCAATCAACTGCGCGCCCTGGGTGAACTGAAAGTCAACGACCTCGACAAGACCCCGCAATTGAATGGCGGTGTGTCGATCGCCCAGTTCGATCTGGCGAAGTTCGTCGACAGCGTCGGCCAGACACTCCCGGCCATGGCCGAAGGCAGCCTGAGCAAGGTCGAACTGGTCAGCCGCATTGCCGGCACGCCGACCAGCGTCGAACTCAACAACATCAACCTGAAGATCGATGACAGCAGCTTCAACGGTCGCATCGCCGTGGAAGACTTTGCCAAACAGGCCTTGCGCGTGCAGCTCAAGGCCGACACGTTCAACGTCGACCGTTACCTGCCGCCAAAGTCCGCCGAAGCCGACAGTTCCAAGGCCGCCCGCGAGGCCGAAGTCAGCAACACCGAGGTCAGCGCCATGGCCGGTGCCGGCAGCACACCGCTGCCGAGCTCTCCGACTCAGGGGGCCTGGAGTAATGATCGGCTGTTCCCGGTGGAGCGCCTGAGCAAGCTGGACCTCGATGCCGACCTGACCTTCGGGCAACTGACCCTCGATAAACTGCCGATCCAGAACGCTGCACTCAAGGCCACCGGCCTGGGCGGCCTGCTGACCCTGGAGAACCTGCGCGGCGATCTGTACAGCGGCAACTTCGAAACCAAGGGCACCCTGGACGTGCGCCAGCCTACGCCACAGTTGAGCCTGCAAACACGCATCAACCGGGTCCCTGCCGAGAAGATCATCGAAAGCCAAGGCAAGAATCCGCCGGTCAAAGGCCTGGTCACCGTCAACAGTGCGATCACCGCCAGCGGTAATAGCCAGAAGGCCCTGATCGACAGTCTCAACGGCAACGCCGGGTTCGTCATCAACGATGGCGTACTGCTCAATGCCAACCTCGAACAGCAATTATGCAAAGGCATCGCCACCCTCAATCGCAAGACCCTCAGCGGCGAACCGCGGGGCAAGGACACGCCGTTCCAGCAACTCAACGGCAATCTCACCTTCAACAATGGCGTTGCCAACAACCCGGACCTGAAAGTCCGCATCCCCGGCATGACCGTCAATGGCAACGGCGATATCGACCTGCGGGTGTTGGGCATGGATTACCGCGTCGGCGTCATCGTCGAGGGCGACAAGAGCGACATGCCCGACCCGGCCTGCCAGGTCAACGAACGCTACGTCGACGTTGAATGGCCATTGCGCTGCCGTGGCCCACTGGAGCTCGGGGCGAAGGCCTGCCGCCTGGACAACGACGGGCTGGGCAAGGTCGCGGCGAAACTGGCCGGCGACCGGCTCGGCGACAAGATCGATGAGAAGCTGGGCGACAAGGTCAGTCCGGAGCTGAAAGACGCACTCAAGGGGCTGTTCAAGCGATGAGAGCCGAGCAGTTTTCCACCGCCGTCCTGGACTGGTTCGACCGCCACGGGCGCCATGATCTGCCCTGGCAGCAGGACATCACGCCCTATCGGGTGTGGGTCTCGGAAATCATGTTGCAGCAGACCCAGGTCAGTACCGTGCTCAACTACTTCGACCGGTTCATGGCCGCGCTGCCCACCGTCCAAGCCCTGGCCGCCGCGCCGGAGGACGAAGTGCTGCACCTGTGGACCGGGCTGGGCTATTACACCCGCGCGCGCAATTTGCAGAAAACCGCGAAAATCGTTGTCGACCAATACGGTGGGGAGTTTCCCCGGGACGTGGAAAAACTCACCGAGTTGCCGGGCATCGGCCTGTCCACCGCTGGCGCCATCGCCAGTATCAGCATGGGCCTGCGGGCACCGATCCTCGATGGCAACGTCAAACGGGTGCTGGCGCGTTTCACCGCTCAGGAAGGCTATCCGGGCGAGCCCAAGGTAGCGAAACAGCTGTGGGCCACCGCCGAGCGCTTCACGCCACAGGACCGCGTCAACGCCTACACCCAGGCGATGATGGACCTGGGCGCCACCCTTTGTACCCGCAGCAAGCCCAGTTGCCTGCTCTGCCCGCTGAAGCAAGGCTGCGAAGCCCACATGCTGGGCCTGGAAACCCGCTACCCCATTCCCAAGCCACGCAAGGAAGTGCCCAAGAAGCGTACCTTGATGCCAATGTTGGCCAACCACGAGGGCGCGATCCTGCTTTACCGCCGCCCTTCCACAGGGTTGTGGGGCGGGCTGTGGAGCCTGCCGGAACTCGACGATCTCGACGACCTGCAACACCTGGCCCTGCAACACTCGCTGGAATTGGGTAGCCAACAGCAAATGCCAGGCCTGGTGCACACCTTCAGCCACTTCCAGTTGGCGATCGATCCCTGGCTGGTCCGGGTCCGGGAAACCGGCCATCACGTGGCCGAGGCCGACTGGCTCTGGTATAACCTCGCCACCCCGCCGCGCCTGGGCCTTGCCGCCCCGGTCAAAACCTTGCTCGAACGCGCGGCCGCCGTAATGAACGCAGGAGAGTTGCAATGACCCGCACCATCATGTGCCGCAAGTACAAAGAAGAACTCGAAGGCCTGGAGCGCGCGCCGTTCCCGGGAGCCAAGGGCCAGGACATCTTTGACCACGTCTCGGCCAAGGCCTGGGCCGACTGGCAGAAACACCAGACCCTGCTGATCAATGAAAAACGCCTGAACATGATGAACGCTGAAGATCGCAAATACCTTCAAGGCGAGATGGACAAGTACTTTTCCGGTGAAGATTACGCCAAGGCCGAAGGCTACGTGCCGCCGTCCGAATAAGCTGTTCAGCGCGGGGGTGGATCGTAAGCGACGGTAATAATTAAATATTTTTTGATAACGTGCTTGACGCCCCCCTGAAAAACCCGTTTAATGCGCCCCGTTGCCCAGATAGCTCAGTCGGTAGAGCAGGGGATTGAAAATCCCCGTGTCGGCGGTTCGATTCCGTCTCTGGGCACCAAATACCGAAAACCCCGATCAAGAAATTGATCGGGGTTTTTTATTGCGTGGGATTTTCTTCCTGCACATTGTCGACTCAGCTACATTCGTCCGCTCCCCTCCAGCAAGCGAGTCGACATGGACATCACCGGTATCCCCTTTGGCACCACCGACTGGTCAACCATCGAGCCCACCGAACACAAAGGCGTCACCGGAACCGCCTATTGGCGCACGCGGCAATTCGGGGATATTCGGGTACGCATGGTGGAGTACACCGCCGGGTATCTGGCCGACCATTGGTGCACCAAGGGTCACATCCTGTTTTGCCTCAAGGGCGAGCTCCATACTGAGCTCGAAGACGGTCGGCAATTTTTGCTCAAGCCCGGCATGAGCTATCAAGTCGCCGACCAGGCCGAGCCTCATCGATCCTCCACTTCATCGGGGGCGACGCTCTTCATAGTGGATTGAGATTCGAAGCGTGCGCGTTGAAGCTGTAGGATAGATGGCCTTATCCATCAGGAATCCGACCATGTCATCGGCGAACAAACAGCACAAGCGCAGCCAGCGCGCCAAGGCGAAAGCCAAGCAGAACCGCACTCAGCGTGCTGCTGCGCCAAACGATTTCCTGGACCCGAACGACGAGCGCATCGATCTGGAAACCGTGGACCTGACGGAGCTGTTCCAACTCATGAGTGCCGCCGAAAAGATCAGCCAGAAGGCGATGTGCGAAGCGTTCCTGGCCCATCCCCTGCTGGCGCTGGTGCTGGAGCAGGAAGGTGAGGAAGAAGCGACCGACTTCATCTTTACCGCACTGATCGAATACCGCCGTCTGACCACGGGCGTGGATGAGCAGACCGCGCTGGATTGGGTGGAAAGCAAGCAATTCCAGGCCGATTATGTGGCTGCATCCCAGGCGCTGACGCAAGGCCAGGACTGACTGTCTGGCCGGGGCCGCGGTGGATGACGCCCTGCGGGGATAGTTCCTACAAACCGGGGTCAACCAAGACGGGGCGGCGTCATCCCCGTCCTGCATCAATCCGCTATTTTTCCTCCCAAGCAATCAGCCCCGTCCGGCATCATCGAAACACCGCCCGGAGCATCCTTGCGGTCCGCCCCTTCTCAATGGCTGGACACTGCGATGACGCCACTGCTGCCCCAAGATGACCCACAGCTCGCCCCCTTGATCAACGAACTCGGCGAGTTGATTCGCCAGGCACGCCAGAAGGTCCTGCGAGCCGTCGATACGCTCCAGGTACAAACCTGCTGGCAGATCGGCCGGCATATCATCGAGTTCGAACAGGGTGGCGCCGAACGGGCGGCTTACGGGGCACGGTTGTTGCCATCGTTGGCTAAAGTGCTGACGGCACGGTTCGGGAAGGGATTCGATGCCTCGAATCTGCGCTACATGCGACTTTTTTATCAAGCATTTCCAATGTGTGACGCACTGCGTCACGAATTGAGTTGGACCCACTATCGAGTATTGCTGCGTGTCGAAAATACTCCTGCACGCCATTGGTATATGAACGAAGCCGCAACGCAAAACTGGTCCACCCGCGCCCTGGAACGCCAGATCGGCAGTTTCTATTACGAACGCCTGCTGGCAAGCCGCGACAGGCCGGCGGTGGAGCAGGAAGCCACCACCCATATCAAGGAGATGAACCTCGGCCCCCGGGATATCGTCAGGGATCCGGTGGTCCTGGAATTCCTCGGCCTGCCCAATGCCGGCGCGCTACTGGAAACGGAACTGGAGCAGGCCTTGATCGACCAGCTACAGGGTTTCCTTCTCGAACTGGGCAAGGGCTTCGCCTTCATCGCCCGTCAGCAACGCATCAGCACCGAAAGCAAAGACTTCTACCTCGACCTGGTCTTCTATAACTACCTGCTCAAGTGCTTCGTGATCGTCGACCTCAAGCGTGGCGAACTGAGCCATCAGGACATTGGGCAGATGGACATGTACGTGCGCCTCTACGACGAGCTGAAACGCGGTCCTGATGACAAACCCACCGTCGGCATCATTCTCTGTTCCCGGAAAGACGAATCAGTGGTGCGTTACTCCGTATTGCAAGGCAATGAACAACTGTTCGCCAGCCAATACCAACTGGTGCTCCCCACGGAAGAAGAGCTGCGCAAAGAGCTGGATCGCGAGCGAGCGCGACTCGAGGAGGGGCAATCGGGCACAACGGCTTGAAGAAATGAGAGCCGATCTGATGGACGCGCACTCAAAAAACCCATGTAAGATTGGTGCGCTTTTTTTCCAGCAACGCTTCAATCAAAGAGCGTCATCCTGCATGTCATCGGCCCCGCCCCACCCTTCTCTGATTCAGGCATTGCGGACCGAAACCGCTGAACTGCACGTCGCCCTGGAAAAACGCCTGCCGTTTTTCTCGCAACAGCTGGACCTGGATCTGTACCGACGCCTGATGGCGGCTTACTACGGTTTTTATCAGCCGCTGGAGCAACAGCTTCATGTGCTGGCGCTGATTCCAACCGGGCTGGACCAATCCCTGCGCATCAAACTGCCGGTATTGCGAGCCGACCTCAAGGCACTGGGCCTGGATGAAGCCGCTATCGAGGCATTGCCCACCTGCCAGGCGCTGTCACGAATCGACTCCCGAGCCGCCGCCCTCGGCGTTTCCTACGTGCTGGAAGGTGCGACCCTCGGCGGGCAGATCCTGCGGCGCAGGGTTGCCGAGCAGCTCGGCCTTGATGCCTCCAGCGGCGCGGCCTTTCTCAATGTGTATGGCGAACTCACCGGCCGACGCTGGAAGGATTTCCTTCAATACCTGGACGACAGGAACCTTGGCGAGGCCCAGGTGTTCGAAGTCACACGCGCCGCCAAGGCGACGTTCTCTCATTTTGAACACTGGCTGGACAGCCAAAAGGTACTGTTATGACCCCGGAAAACCAGGAAGCCTTCGACGAACTGCTGGCCAATTGCGCAGACGAACCGATTCGCTTTCCTGGGGCCATCCAGCCTCACGGCGTGTTGTTGATGCTGTCCGAGCCCGATTTCGTGATCCGTCAGGTCAGCGCCAACGCGTTGCAGTTGATGGGGCAAGATCCCCACAGGCTGTTGGGCCAGACACTCGACGCACTGCTGGGGCTGGAACAGGCCGAGGCGATCCTCATCGCCTGTCGCGCCGCCCCGGAAAGCGACAGCGTGCCCGTGGCCATTATCGTGAACCAGCAGCGTTTTGATGCCCTGGTACATCGCCACCAGGGCGCCCTGATCGTCGAACTGGAACAGCACCTGAGCGACTATCGCCCCGAAGGCGTCAGCGGCGAGGCGAACATGGGGCGTATGCTGCAACGTCTGCAAAGTGCGAAGACCCTTCAGGCACTGTACGAAATCAGCGTGCGGGAAATCCAGGCCATGACCGGTTACGACCGGGTGCTGATCTACCGCTTCGAGGAAGAAGGCCACGGTCAGGTGATTGCCGAGGCCAGCGCGCCGTCGATGGAACTCTACAAAGGCCTGTTTTTCCCGGCGTCGGATATTCCCGAACAGGCCCGCGAGCTGTATCGCACCAACTGGCTGCGGATCATTCCCAATGCCGACTACGCGCCGGTACCGCTGGTCCCGGAACTGCGGCCCGACACCCAGGCGCCGCTGGACCTGAGTTTTGCCACGTTGCGCAGCGTCTCGCCGATCCACCGCCAATACATGAAAAACATGGGCGTGCTGTCCTCCATGAGCATCTCGCTGATGGAAGGCGAGCGCCTGTGGGGGCTGATCAGTTGCGGCAATCGCCAACCGCTGCTTGTTCCCCATGAAATGCGCATGGCCTGCCAGACCATCGGCCAGGTGCTGTCGTTGCAGATCAGCGCCATGCAGGCCCTGGAGCTGACCCGGCAGAGGGACGCCAAGCTGGAAGACCTCAAGGTCCTCGCCGCGGTCATGGCCGAGTCCAGCGATAACGTGTTCGACGGCCTGTCCAATGAGCCACAACGCCTCATGGACCTGACCGGGGCCAGCGGCGTCGCGATTTTCGAAGACAACAAGCTGCACCGCCACGGCCAATGCCCGGAACCGGAGCAGATCCGCGAGCTGCACAAATGGATTCTGGAAACCGACAAGCCGGTGTTCTCCCACCACAACCTGAGCAGCGTCTTCGCGCCTGCCCAGGCTTATCAGGACGTAGCGAGCGGGGTGCTGGCGATCCACCTGCCCAAGCCGGTGGAAAACGGTGTGCTGTGGTTCCGTCCCGAGGTGAAGCAAACCCTGCAATGGAGCGGTGACCCGCAAAAGCCCCTGGACCTGGAAAACAGCGAGACCGGCCTGCGCCTGCGACCCCGGACGTCTTTCGAGATCTGGAAAGTCGAAATGGCCGGCATCAGCACCAAATGGACCCATGGCGAGCTGTTCGCCGCCAACGACCTGCGACGCTCGGCCCTGGAAAACGACCTGGCCCGCCAGGTACGCAAGGAGCGCCAAGCCGTGCAGGCGCGCGACGAACTGGTGGCCGTGGTGTCCCATGACCTGCGCAGCCCGATGACGGTCATTTCCATGCTCTGCGGCATGATGCAAAAGGCCTTCAGCTCCGACGGCTCCCACAGTTCCAAGCGAATTTCTTCCGCCATCGACACCATGCAACAGGCCACCAGCCGCATGAACACGCTGCTGGAAGACCTGCTCGACACCTCGCGCATCGACGCCGGACGCTACACCATCAATCCCCAGCCGATGGATGTCAGTCAGATCTTCGACGACGCCTGCTCGCTGCTGACGCCGCTGGCCACTGCCAAGGCCATCGACATGTCCTTCCATGCCGAACCCAACCTGAGGATCAGCGCCGATCCCGAGCGGTTGTTCCAGGTGCTGTCCAACCTGATTGGCAATGCCATCAAGTTCACACCACAACAGGGCTCCGTGGGCATCAGCGCGATGTCCGTTGGCAACGAGATTGTATTCAGCGTGCGCGACACCGGTGAAGGTATTGCGCCAGAACAGCTGCCTCATGTTTTCGAGCGCTACTGGACGACCAAGGAAGGCAACCCCAACGGCACCGGATTGGGGTTGTACATTTCCAAGGGGATTGTCCTGGCCCATGGCGGTAAACTGCACGCCGAAAGCCAGCCAGGCCAGGGCAGCGAATTTCGCTTTACCGTGCCAAAAATCGACTGAACCGGGCGCCGCCCCCTAATGAATTGGAAACCGAAGCCCAATGGCCTCACTGAACAAACAGCAGAAACGCGCCAAGCGCGCCAAAGACAAAGCCAAGCAGATCCGCATGACCGGGCGCAAATCGATCCCGATGTATGGCGACCCGGCACACGCCACCGCCCAACCACCGGTCTACGTGCTGGAACTGTTCGCCAAGCTGCGCGAAGCCGAGGCCGTCAGCCGCAGTGAAATGCTCGATACGCTGCTCACGTCCCTGAGCGTAATGATCATCGAACGCCCAGGCCTGCTCGACCTGAAAAACGCCGAAAACGAAAGCATGGCAGCCACCAACCTGGCCGCCGACATGCTGGTGGACTACCGCATGTGGGTCGATGACATGGATCGCGAGACGGCCCAGCGCTGGCTCAGCACTCCGGAGTTCATCGAGGATTTCAGCCAAGCGCTGGACCGTTATCGCCAGTCCATGGAAGAGCCCGCCAGCGAGTAAGCCGGCTGGCTATTCGTCACCGTTCCAATGGAACACCAGGCTGCGTGGGGCGCCACTGCCTACCTGGGCGGTGTCGTGCCGCGCCTCGCCGTTGCGCGTCGCCACCACCGTGTACTTGCCCGGCGGCAACTGCACGTAAACCAGCGGTCCCGCGTCATCCAGCGTCAGCAGCGTTTGCCCCGACGCGTTCTGGACGGTGACATCCACATCCGGGATGTATTTGTTTTCCACGCCAATCGCGAATGTCATGTGCAGGTTATAGCCCTGGGCCTGGCCGATGGCGTGGGCTTCATCCTCGCCGATACCGCCGGATAGATAGGTGATGCCGTTCTGCTGTAACGGTTGGACTTGCACGCCTGCGCTGTCTATTGGAGCCAGGTTGGTGGCGTTGGGCGTGATGGGAAATAGCAGTGCACCGATGGCGATAAGACAGTAAAGGAACTTCATGGCGGCAACTCCTGGTTCTGGGAAAGCCATCTCATTTGATGGATTCAGGACCATTCCGGTTTAGATCGATTGGAAGTTGGGCCGACTGCGGATTGGAATAGCACGCTCATCCGGTTAACCCTTCCAACCCCCGCCCAAAGCTGGCACCATCGCGCCTTTTTTTACGCGACTCCCCGGACTTTTCACCGGTAAACAAGGTTCAAACGGCCGTTCGGTTGTTGATGGCGCGACAGACTGCTGTGCCGATGCGACAACCTGCCGCACATCACCGGTTTACCGCCCGTAGCGCTGTTGGCTGCCATTCGGACGCATGCTAGCTTGGCCGCCTCGCCAAGGAAGGCCGCCAACAGCAAGGGAGCACACATCATGAGGACCGCACATGGCCCAGGCCACGCCCGCGCTTGAAATCCGCAACCTGCACAAACGCTACGGACAGCTGGAGGTGCTCAAGGGCGTCTCGCTGACCGCCCGCGACGGCGATGTGATCTCGATCCTGGGTTCCTCCGGGTCCGGAAAATCTACGTTCCTGCGCTGCATCAACCTGCTGGAAAACCCCAACCAGGGCCAAATTCTGGTGGCCGGTGAAGAACTCAAGCTCAAGGCAGCGAAAAACGGTGAACTGGTGGCCGCCGACGGCAAGCAGATCAACCGCATGCGCAGCGAGATCGGGTTTGTGTTTCAAAACTTTAACCTTTGGCCGCACATGAGCGTGCTCGATAACATCATCGAAGCCCCGCGCCGAGTGCTTGGCCAAAGCAAGGCCGAAGCCGTCGAAGTTGCCGAAGCCCTGCTGGCCAAGGTCGGCATCGCCGACAAGCGCCATGCCTACCCGGCCGAACTGTCCGGCGGCCAGCAGCAACGCGCCGCCATCGCCCGCACCTTGGCCATGCAGCCCAAGGTGATTCTGTTCGACGAACCCACTTCCGCCCTTGACCCGGAAATGGTCCAGGAAGTACTTAGTGTGATCCGCGCCTTGGCCGAAGAGGGCCGCACCATGCTGTTGGTGACCCACGAAATGGGCTTCGCCCGTCAGGTTTCCAGCGAAGTCGTGTTCCTCCATCAAGGCTTGGTCGAAGAGCAAGGATCGCCACAGCAGGTCTTCGAGAACCCGCTTTCGGCGCGCTGCAAACAATTCATGTCCAGCAACCGCTAACGGAGCAGTACACATGCAGACCTACAAGAAATTCCTCCTGGCCGCAGCGGCCAGCCTGATTTTCTCGGCCAGCGCCACGGCGGCCGAAAAACTGAAGATGGGCATCGAGGCGGCCTATCCGCCGTTCAACAACAAGGACGCCAGCGGCCAGGTCGTGGGATTCGATAAAGACATCGGCGACGCCCTGTGCGCCAAGATGAAAGTTGAGTGCGAAGTAGTCACTTCCGACTGGGACGGCATCATCCCGGCCCTGAACGCCAAGAAGTTCGACTTCCTGATTTCTTCGCTGTCGGTCAACGACGAACGCAAGCAGGCCGTGGATTTCACCGACCCGTACTACTCCAACAAACTGCAATTCATCGCACCGAAAAACGTCGATTTCAAAATCGATAAAGCATCTCTCCAAGGTAAGGTCATCGGGGCACAGCGCTCCACGCTCGCCGGCACCTGGATGGAAGACAACATGGAAGGCGTCGAGCTGAAACTCTACGACACCCAGGAAAACGCCTACCTGGACCTGACCTCCGGCCGTCTCGACGGGATCCTGGCAGACAAATACGTGAACTACGACTGGCTGAAAACCGACGCTGGCCGTGCTTACGAATTCAAAGGTGACCCGGTGGTAGAGGGCGACAAGATCGCCATTGCCGTGCGCAAGGGCGATCCACTGCGTGACCGACTGAACGCAGCACTGAAAGAAATTGTTGCTGACGGCACCTATAAAAAGATCAACGACAAGTACTTCCCGTTCAGCATCTATTGATGCCGACGCGCCTGGCCGACGCTGCTCCTGGCAGCGCCGGCCCTTAGCAAAGCCTGCCGCGATATGAATTCTTACCCATGATGATCGATCTCTACGGATTCGGCCCGGCGCTCGCTGCCGGCGCGCTGATGACCGTCAAGTTGGCGCTCACGGCCCTCTGCCTGGGGCTGGTGCTCGGCCTGCTCGGTGCCCTGGCCAAGACCTCGCCATACAAGCCGCTGCAATGGCTTGGTGGCACTTATTCAACACTGGTTCGCGGCATCCCGGAATTACTCTGGGTGCTATTGATCTATTTCGGCACCGTTAACCTGATGCGTGCCTTGGGTGAGTACTTCGGCAATCCCGACCTTGCCCTCAACGCCTTCGCCGCCGGGGTCATTGCCCTGGGCCTGTGCTTTGGCGCCTACGCCACGGAAGTGTTTCGCGGCGCGATCCTGGCGACTCCCAAGGGCCACCGCGAGGCCGGCGTCGCCCTGGGCCTGTCGAAGTGGCGGATCTTCACCCGGTTGATCATGCCGCAGATGTGGCGCATCGCCCTGCCCGGCCTGGGCAACCTGTTCATGATCCTGATGAAGGACACCGCGCTGGTCTCGGTGATCGGCCTGGAAGAAATCATGCGTCATGCGCAAATCGGCGTGACCGTGTCCAAGCAACCGTTCACCTTCTATATGGTCGCAGCCTTCATGTACCTGGGCCTGACGGTGTTCGCCATGATCGGCATGCACTTGCTGGAACGACGCGCCGCCCGTGGCTTTACCAGGAGCACCCAATGAACTGGGACGTCATCATCAAGTGGCTGCCGAAGCTGGCCCAGGGCGCCACGTTGACCCTGGAGCTGGTAGCCATCGCCGTGATCGCCGGGCTGCTGCTGGCGATTCCACTGGGCATCGCCCGCTCTTCGCGCCTGTGGTACGTACGGGCGTTGCCCTACGCCTACATCTTCTTTTTCCGTGGCACGCCGCTGTTGGTCCAGCTGTTTTTGGTCTACTACGGCCTGGCACAGTTCGATGCCGTGCGCAGCAGCGCGCTGTGGCCGTACCTGCGGGATCCGTTCTGGTGCGCCACGGTCACCATGACCCTGCACACCGCCGCCTACATCGCCGAGATCCTGCGCGGCGCGATCCAGGCCATCCCAAAGGGCGAGATCGAAGCCGCGCGGGCCCTGGGCATGTCCCGACCCAAGGCGTTGTTCTACATCATGCTGCCCCGTGCTGCGCGCATCGGCCTGCCGGCCTACAGCAACGAAGTGATCCTGATGCTCAAGGCCAGCGCCCTGGCGAGTACCGTGACTCTGCTGGAACTCACCGGCATGGCACGCACCATCATTGCCCGGACCTACCTGCCGGTGGAGATTTTCTTCGCCGCTGGCATGTTCTACCTGCTGATGTCCTTTTTCCTGGTGCAAGGCTTCAAGCAGCTGGAGCGCTGGTTGCGCGTCGATGCCTGCCAGGGGCGCTGACAGCGGCGTGCTGACGGGCGAGGCATTGCTCGCCCGCTTCACGGCGCTGGACGCTTTTCTCACGGCGCACCAAGTGCTGTGGAAGCCGCGTCCGTTCACCTATCTGCAACTGCCTTGGGAAACGTCCCACCCGGAATTGGCCCGATGGCTACGCCAACGTTCGCTGGAAGCTGCGGAAAACGACCATCATCAGCCGTGGTTGATGGAAGGCGCACCAGCGCCCTTCCCGGAATTGGCCGCAATCTCCCGCACATTGAGCGCTGTCGCAGAATTGCCCGCCAGCACGCTCGAAGCGCCAAGCCATCGCCTGAACGTCGACGTGCCCGGGCGCAAATGGCAGCAGGTCGAAGCCTTCGCCAGCCGTCTGCACTTCACCACCCAGCCGACCCACTGGCTGGATTGGTGCGCCGGCAAAGGCCATCTCGGTCGACGCCTGCTGCACGACAAACAGCAACTGACCTGCCTGGAATACGACCCTGCACTGGTCTCCAGCGGCCAACAACTGAGCCTGCGCCATCGCCTGCCCGCCACGCACCTGCAACAAGACGTGCTAGCGGCGGACGCCACCCAGGCGCTCCACCCCGAACACACCCCCGTGGCCCTGCACGCCTGCGGAGACCTGCATGTTCGCTTGATGCACCTGGCCAGCGCCGTTGGCTGTGCACAACTGGCTATCGCGCCGTGCTGTTACAACCGCATCAACACCGAACGCTATCAAGCGCTATCCGACGCCGCCAAGGCCTCTGCCCTACAGCTGTCGCTCGACGATCTCAGCCTGCCCCTGAGCGAAACCGTCACCGCAGGCGCGCGCGTCAGAAGACAACGGGACCACTCCATGGCCTGGCGCCTGGGCTTCGATTTGCTGCAACGGCAAATCAGAGGGTGCGACGACTATCTGCCCACGCCGTCACTGCCCACCGTTTGGTTGGAAAAGTCCTTCGCCCAATACTGCATCGATCTGGCATCTCTGAAAGACTTATCCACAGTCGGCACGCCTGATTGGGCCGCCTTGGAAGCAGCGGGCCATCAGCGCTTGGCCGAAGTGCGCAATCTGGAGTTGCTGCGAGGCCTGTTCCGGCGACCACTGGAGCTTTGGCTGGTGCTGGACCGAGCGCTTTTCCTTACCCAAGAAGGCTACGACGTGCACCTTGGCACCTTCTGCGATACGCCGCTGACGCCACGCAATCTGATGTTGTTGGCAGAACGTTACGACGCCGAAACAGCCTGTGGATAACTCTGTTGATGAAATAAACCTGGATCCAAGAAATCCGCGATTTCCTGACCGAATCAAGGCTGGTCATTTTTTGTTCACATGGATAAAAAACCATGAAAACAGGCATTTGCGACGAAACGCGAAAGCGGTCACAAAATCGCAAGATGCCCTTCGCCTCCTCCTGCCCGTTGTGCATAAGCGCCCAAGCAAAACGACATAACCGCCGAATTCAGTGCTGCCCCGCGCCAGTAATTGCGTCCACCGCGCCCGTGCTATACAACAGCCCAACGTATCGTGATTGACACAATGCCGACACACTCAAGGACTGGCCGTGACGTTCATTTCCTACGCACAAAACTTCGAAGACATACGCCTGTGGCGCGCCCTTCAATCGGTGGAAAACGGCTTTTACCTCGACGTCGGCGCCAATCACCCGACCGATGATTCGGTCACCCGAGCGTTTTACGACCGCGGCTGGCGCGGCATCAACATCGAACCGGTACCGGCCTACTACGACGCCCTCTGCCAACAACGCCCCCACGACATCAACCTGCAATGCGTGGCCGGTGAAAACGCCGAAAGCCTGACCTTCTACACCATCGCCGACACCGGCTTATCCACAGTGGAAGCCAGCGTCGCCCAGCAACACCGCGACGCCGGCATGGACGTGCGCAACCAGACCGTCCAGTCCCGCACACTGGCCTCCATCTGCGAGCAATACGCCCAGGACCGCCCCATCCACTTCCTGAAAATCGACGTCGAAGGCCACGAAGAAACCGTGCTGCGCGGCATGGACTTCAGCCGCTGGCGCCCCTGGATCATCCTCATCGAAACCCCATGGGCCCGCGACCAGACCTGGGAAAACCTGGTGACCGACGCCGGCTACCAATCCATCTTGTTCGACGGCATCAACACCTACTACCTCGCCGAAGAACACCTGGCCCTCAAGCCCGCCTTCGACATCCCCCCGTGCAACCTCGACGGCTTCCAACTCTGCAAAGGCCACAAATTCAGCCACCCCCTCAGCGATACCGACCAACAACTCAGCGCCGCCCTACAACGCGCCGAACAGGCCGAAGCCCAACTCCACGCCATCCAAAACAGCCGCACTTGGCGAGCCCTGAACAAACTGCGCACGCTGCTGCACCGCGCCCAAGCCGGACCTGCGCAAAAATAGTCAGAATTCAGGGGTTTACAGAACGCACCCAATCGCTATAATCGTCGCCCACACGCCGGTATAGCTCAGTTGGTAGAGCAACTGACTTGTAATCAGTAGGTCCCGGGTTCGACTCCTGGTGCCGGCACCATACAAAACGAAGCCCTCGCAGAAATGCGAGGGCTTTGTTGTTTCTGGAACGTCCACTTTTCATCCACACGCTGAAACCTGTGGGAGCGAGCCTGCTCGCGATGAGGCCGTCAAACCCACCGACAATCCACCGGCCGGACGAAGGGTTGCCTTTCTTAGAACACAACGAACGAAGCGACCTCAACCAAACAGCATCTTTTGCCAGTGGTCCTCACCCACAATGGCAATCGAAGCGCCCGCCTCCCGCAGCTCCACTGCCTTCATGATCTTCGTTCCGTACGTGCTGTGGCGCCACTGCTCATTACCCACGCTGCCGACCACCAAGTAATGCACCTTCTTACTCACACCGCCCCCAATTAAACCACCCCGCTCCTCGACCAATGCCTGACAATCTTTGCGCGGCCCAAAGGCCATGACACCCGTAAACACAAACATCCGACCACCCCACACCAAATCAGGGGCCGGCGAGTTGAATGGAAGATCCGTAGGCGCAACGGCACCAGCACCACCGACCTTTGGCCTCTCGATGTCCATTCCAGAAAAGCCCTCTGTCCGACCTTACTTCGTACCGGTGGTCACAGGTGCGTTAATCCCGCACACACAATTTCTAACCCCGCCAGCATCGCGCCACGATTGCGCCCCCCAATCGCCCGCTACTCTCCAACTGTCGCTGCCAATTCAGCGACCGGGCCTGAGAACCCGAGTAAGATGCAGGCGCCACAGCGCCCGAACCACGTTTGCGGCGTTTTTTTATGTCCGCATTCCGTGCAATGGCGGCTGTGCGTGGGAGACCTTCGGGTCTGCCGGGTTCCTGTATCTCCGGTTTCTCAGCCTGCGCACAACTGCCACCCATTCGCCTGAGAACGAACGTGGCAGCTCTCATTTGATATGGGAGTTTATCGATGCACGCCATGGATCTGCTGCAATCTCGCTTTATCGCTTTGCTAGTCGCCGTCCGCCGCCAATTGGCAAAAGGAGGTGCGCAATGACCCATCCCAAAGACCTCAAAACCCCATGCCTAACCCCCTTCGCCTACCACTCCGACCGCCCGCTATTCCGCGTCAACAGCGGCATCCCCATCGGCGAAGCCCTGTCCCATGCCTCCGACCTGCTCCACGTCGCCAAGGTTCTGGCCGAGGACGCGGCGATGATTCGCGGCACGGATCGGTATGCCTGGGCGTCGTGTTATTTGCAGGATATGAGCAAAGCCGTCATCGATGATGTGGTGAAGGTGCTGGAGGCGCCGGGGAGTAATCCGGCTTAACCGTCGTTGGCGCCATGCTGCTCACGGAGGTGGGCAGCATTGGGTTTTGATCTGTCGCAGCGCCGCGAGAACGGGGCGCAGGTTACAAGGAGGGCGGCTTCGCAGCCATCGGGGATAATTCTCTCGTCACAGGTTCACTGTCCCTGGCCCAAACAATTTGAAGCATATTCATCAAATCATTCCCCCCGCCGATAGCCTCAGATAAGAGCATCGCCTGACCCAAGGCTCGGCCGGCACTCGACTACACTTTCCCAGAATTCCTCCGCTCCAGGAGCAGTAAGCGATGAAGATCCGCACCAAGGTCATAGGCTCGGGGTTGGTCAGTCTTTCTTTTGCGCTGTTGCTTGGCGGTATCGGGCTGTGGGGTTATCACTCCATGACCGAGGCCCTGGTGCAGAACGAGACCAGTATTTCGGCCATGCGCAAGCACATGGAGGCGGACATGATGCATGACGCCATTCGGGCCGATGTGTTGGCCGCTTTGCTGGTGACACAGGGGGATGCCCAGGCGGCCAAGGAGGTGACGGAGGCATTCGATGAGCATACGCAGCGCATGCGCAAGGTCATCGCCGAAAACGCCGAGGCCAAGTTGCCGGCGGATGTCGCCAAGGCGATTGCCGAGCTCAAGCCACAAGTCGAAACCTACATCGACAAAGCCAAGCAAATCATTGGCAAGGCACTCAGTGGTGCCCAGGACGGCCATGCGCTGCGGGCGGAGTTCGACGGGGCGTTTTCGGCTCTGGAAGAGCGCAACGAGGCGGTGAGCGAGCTGATCGAAAACCAGGCGCAGACATCCCGCGAGCATCAGGACGGCAGCATTCAAAGCTCGGAGCGCTGGCTGATCGCGACCTTGCTGGCCACTTGCGTGGCGCTGGCGCTGTTGTCGTGGAGCCTGCTCAAGGCCGTGCTCACACCGCTGAACAAGATCATCCTCAACACCCAGGCAATTTCCCAGGGGGATTTGCAGCGCTCGATGGGCGCGCAAAGCAAGGATGAGCTGGGCCAGTTGCAAGGTGTGATCGAGCAGATGCAGACCAATCTGCGGCAGATGATCGCCACGATTCGCGGCCAGAGCGATGAGTTACACGGCACCTCCCGCAATCTGGGCGATACGGCGCGGCAGATCGTGTCCAGTGCCGATCAACAGGCCCAGAGCGCGACCAGCATGGCGGCCAGCATGGAGCAGATGATGGCGAACATCAGCCAGATCCATCAGCACGCCGACAGCGCCCGGACGATTTCGGCGCAGTCCGAACAACTGGCGAGCAGCGGTGGCCAGGTGATTCTCGGGGTGGTGGAAGGCATGAACCGGATCGCCGAGGTGGTCAACCAGTCATCCAGCAAGATCACGGCGCTGGATGCATCGTCCGAGGACATTCACTCCATCATCCAAGTGATCAAGAGCATCGCCGAACAGACCAATCTGCTGGCCCTTAACGCCGCCATCGAAGCCGCCCGCGCCGGTGAGGCGGGCCGTGGTTTCGCGGTGGTGGCCGATGAAGTACGTAACCTGGCGGCGCGCACGACCCAGTCGACCCAGGAAATCACCGCGATGATCGAGCGCATCCAGTCCAGCGCCCGGGATGCGGTGGCGAACATGCAGGCGTGCGTCAGCCGCGTGGACGAAGGCGTCAACCTGGCCCAGCAGGCCGGGGTGTCCATCAGCGAAATCCGCACTGGCGCCCGGCATGCCGCCGAAGTGGTGGAGGAAATTTCCCAGACCATTGCCGAGCAATCCAAGGCCAGTGACGAGATGGCCCAGCGGGTAGAGTCGATTGCCGAGCAGTCCCGCGAGAACACCCGCTCGATTCACACCCTGACGCAAACGGCGGATCAATTGAA
Organism: Pseudomonas sp. FP2300; assembly: GCF_030687595.1. Taxonomy (NCBI): domain Bacteria; kingdom Pseudomonadati; phylum Pseudomonadota; class Gammaproteobacteria; order Pseudomonadales; family Pseudomonadaceae; genus Pseudomonas; species Pseudomonas sp. FP2300. The sequence goes on along the minus strand of NZ_CP117440.1, from coordinate 427,871 downwards.
CCATGCGGCGGGATCGATGCAGGCTTCGGTGCAGCAGTTCAAGATCTGATCAATCGACACTGTTGTGGCGAGAGTGCTTGCTCCCGCGGGCGGCACAACATCCTCTGCTTTCAATAATCGCGAATTATTGAAAATTATGGCTGGGCAATAATGATTGCCCAGCCATAAACACTGCAAAAGCCCTGGCTCACACCTGACTCACCTCAAACACAAACGAAATCTCCCGCTTCTGGGCACTCCAGACGTACCGAATATGCTTGCCCTGCACCGGAATCGATACCGCCGGTGGGCGAAACGCCGCCACGCATTCGTGGCCGGGCAGGCGCACGCTGTTGTACAGCAGCCCCCACGACAAGGTTTCCCGCAGTTGCCGGGCGAACACTTGGGACGGGCCGTAGGCAGTAGGGTCCGGGTCGTGAAGGTGGGGGTAGTCGTGGCGGATGTCGTGCAAGGGTTTGACGACCTTGTTGACGTAGGTGCGCATGGTCAACTCCAGGTCTGGCTCGTTGGTCGCGCCGAGGAATCGTGCCTGGTGGTAGCAGGTTTCAGCGATGGCGGCTTCCTGGCTGCTGGCGGCGTAGTAGACACCGAAGGTGCCGTCGCTGAAGCGGCTGCTTTTGCCGATGTGGGTAAACGCCGCCATCACCGGCGAGGAACCGGGCCCCGAAACGCGGTCCTCGGGGCGAACCCGGGACAGCACGCCAGCCTGTTCCATCAGCCGGTCATTGGTCAGCGCCTCCAGAGCGTAGGCCGTGGGCAGGTCTTCAGGGTCGAGTACGTCTTCAAACAGCGAAATCGGTGGGAAGCTGCTGTTGACGATCCGATAGGCCCGTTTCCATTGCGGGTCCGCCAAGGGTGGCATCATCAACCGCGCACTCCGTCGAGATATCGCCGCACATCGGCGATGTCCACCACCCGCCCGGTCAGCATGTAGGACAGCGCCGACTGGCCGTTGAACGGTGCCGCGGTATTCGGGCTGCTGACCCACTGATAGGCACGGTCCCGGCTATTGCTGAAGATGATGCTCAGCGCCTTGTGAATACCCATGAGGTAAGAGATACGCTCCAGCGTATCGCGAGGCAGCTTCACGTTTTCCGGCAACTGTTTGTATTTGTAGAAGGTCGTGTTTCCCACCTTGCCCAGCAATATGCGCTGCTGCTCGACACTGCAGCCCCAGAGCTCCATGAGGTTGAAGAAAAACTTCAACGCGACTCGACCCGCGCCCGGGGAGTCCAGTTGTTGCTGTGCATTGAGGTTGATGGAGGGAGTCGCCATGGGTCTAGGCTCCTTTGTCGCGGGGTGGTGCTTAGAGGATAGTACAGATATGGATTATTTTTAAGTTTTTATTCGCAAGTGAATTAAAGCGTTCCCCGCCGACCGATCCTGCCAGCATCGACTGGGCAAAATCCCTAAATCCCGCATAAGCTCCAACCATCGCTTGCCGGCGCTTTTCGGCACAAAATCGCGACAAGCGTGGCAAGGTGCTTGATGATAGCCAGCATGCACTGCCTGGCCCGGACCAGGTGCACAACAATAGCGAGCCCACTTAAGCAGAGGGCATTACCTCATGGATAGCAGAACCCTACGCAACCTCATGCGCATCGTGCAGACCGGCTCCTTGTCGGCAGCGGCCGAACATTCGTGCCTCACGGTGCAGGCGTTGGCGGCGCAGTTGAACAAGGTCGAGGAACAGTTCGGTTTCCGGTTGTTCCGGCGCTCGAACAAAGGCCTGACCTTGACGAGCCAGGGCTCGGAACTGACCCCCTTCATGGATCAGGTGCTGGTTGCCACCCGACAGTTGGAGGAGAAAGTCGCGGCGCTCAAGACACCGCGACAGCGCACGCTCAGAGTGGCACTCAATACCACCCTGCCAGCGGAATTCAACCGGCGGATGATCGACCGGTTGATCGCTGTGTTTCCCCAGTATCAGCTGGAATTCAGCTATGCCGAGTCGATGGAGAACCTGAGCAAGCTCAGGAATGAAGATTTTGACCTGGCGATCCTGATCGGGCAGCAACAGGGCGGTTTTTCCAGCATCACCATGCCGGATGTGCAGGTGCAGGTGGTCGGCGCCCATTGCGGCGACGAAGACGACTCCCTTGGCTTGCTCGGTGACAAGTTTCAGGTGCGTCCGGCAGAAGAATGCCCGTATTCCCAAAGCTTCCTGCGTTTTCTCGACGCAGGCCTGGGTGAGTACGGGTCGAGCCAGCGAATGGTGTACTCCTGCAGTGAAACACTGACGTTGTCGTTGATCACCCAGCTCGACGGCCTGGGGCTGGTGTCCCGGGAAGCGGCGCTGCGCAATGGCTTGGCGATTTTCCCGGACTTCGAGGATTTCCTTGAAGTCCGCCTGGCGGTGAACAATCCGGAGTTGTCGGGCCAGGCGCTGCACGATGTGGTGGACCTGACGCTACAGGAACGAACCGAGCGCGATGTACGCCGCCGTGCCCACCGCCACGCTGAGAAACAGGTTGCGGCTGAAATACGCACATAACAACGTCGGAATCGCTGCATAAAACTCAGGGCGGTCGAGTTGTATCTGCTGATCCTTGATCAACAAGGGGGTCAGGCTGATGGCAGCGACGATCGCCACTGGCAGGTATTCCAAGGCTCGGGCAACGAAGGGCGGCCAGTGCTCGGTATTGACCTGCAGTGGCAAGGCGCGTGGCAGGAAAGTCACGGCCATCATCAGGGCCACGACCAGGATCAGGAACGTTTGGTCAGGCATACGCCCACCCCGCAGCCAACGAACGTGGCAATGAAGACGTTGAATGGCGAGCTGCCCAGCAGGCTCAGCCCTCCCATGCAGACGACAGCCGCCAGGGCCGCGATCAGTTTGTTGCGGGTGTTGCACAACGAAACCAGCACGTAGAGCATCATCGCGGTCAGGGCATAGTCGAGCTTGTACTTGATGAGGTGCGCCGCGTACTGCGCGCAAACGGCCCCCAGCAAGCCGCCGAGCACCCAGGAGGTGTGGCAGAACAGGTTGAAGCCGACCAGGTAGCGCACGCTGACCGGTGCCCCACTGCCAAGCTTGACGCTATGGAACGCGAACGACTCGTCCGTCAGCCCAGCCGCGTAACACCAGCGCTCGAAACGGCTGAGCCCCAATGCACGCAGGGCCTTGGCCATGTAGACCGACATCAACATGTGCCGGGCATTGATCAGGAACGTGGTAAGCACGATGGTGGTCAGCGACGCACCGCTGGAAATCAACGCCAGCGCGGCGAATTGCGAAGCGCCCGCGTAAACGAACAGGCACATCGCTACTGGCAACCACAGGGGCAGCCCGGCGTTGACCGCCATCAGACCGAACACAAACGAAACCGTGAAATAACCCGCTACCACCGGACTGGCTTCAGCGAAGGTACGCGAGGCTTGTGGTTCGACCGCCAGCGGCTGGCTGGAAGTCTTGTTCATAAATCCCTCTCGAAGGTGATTTCACCCCGAGGCTCACAGAACCCCTGGGCAGCCCAGAAGCGCTTGCCGGCCAGATTAGCATCGTCGACGAAAAGGAACATGCGCAGCACGCCGACCCGTTTCATGTCGGCCGAGGCCGCCTCCACCAGGCGCTGGCCCAGGCCTCGGGTACGATGTGCCGGACTGACGGCCAGGTGATTGATCGTGCCGCGGGTGCCGAGCATGCCCCCAATCACAGCACCGACCACTTCACCACTGGCATCGACCGCCAGGTAGGCGGTGGTGGTGTCCTGCAACAACACCCCCCGCAAAAATCGAGCATCCTGCCATTCGCAGAACGACACTTCGTTGAATCCGCGAAAAAACTGCTCCAGTCGTTCCGCGTCCCTGACCTGGGCCCGGCGCAACAGGACCTGCTGCACCGAATCGTCCATGGGTTCGAGCCGTTCAGCGAACAATGTCGAAAGCGGTCCCGGGCCGCGAGAAGGAAATGGCCAGGATTTGCCGGAACGCCATTTCATGGGCGTGAACATTGCGGGCCGGCGTCACGTAATGGCGCATATCGCGATCGAGGAAGAACGTGGTGTCGAGGATGTCCTCGTAGGTAATCGCCGCCAGTTGTTCTTCCTGGGCGGTGTACAAACGGCTTTCGGCGCCCGTCACATTATGGCGGCCCCAGAAGTGCACGCCGCTGAACGGATACCCGTCGCAGTGGATTCCTTCGGGTGTGATTTCCAGCTGTTTACCTGGCTTGATCTCGATGCGGATCTGGTGGATCTGGCACTGCCAGATTTCATCGTGCAGTTCCTGCGGCAGGACGTTCTTGTAGACCTCGAAGTCCGTGTCGATCAGGCTGCGCATCACCGGCGAGTTGATCACTTCGTTGGAAAAGTCCTGGAAGTGCCGCTCCAGGCCGCCGACATAGCTGTTGTTAGCCTTGGACTGGATGTAGGCCCGGTGTTCGAGCTGCGTGAGCTCACGAGTCGTCGGGTTGTATTCGAAGTCGCTGTAGCGGCGAAAACGCATGCCTGACTCGGCCTGGCCGTAGTAGCTGTCGGGTTCCATGTTTTCCCAGCTTTTGGTCAGCCGGACAAAATCGCCGAAATGACCGTAGAGGTTGAAGTCCCCACCGCGAACGTTGACGTATTTGTCACGTCTTAGCGCTTCGCCCACTTCCCTGTTCAGAACGATCATTTTTCATAGGTCTCCACTGCATTGAGCGGCCTAATCTAGTAGGTGCAGGATTTACGTCCATGAGAAAGTATTTGAGGCACTTCAAGCCGTGCTTGAAACGGCGGTTGAAGTTTCATTAGTACGACTTTTCCTCGGGGAAACGCGCGTTTTTTGCGACTTTTCTGGCGTCAAAAGGTAAAAAACCCCCGAGTTGACGTCGGGGGTTTCTATCAGGCGCTTGTCACGCAATCAGGCATCAGAAGACATTGATCGGGTAATCCACGAACACTCGCAGCTCGTTGCCGCTGACGTTGTACTCGCTCGACTTCTGCGACACACGCAGCACGGAACTGCGCAACCTGACGCTCAAGTCCTTGGCCGGACCACCTTGGACCACGTACTTGAACTGGTTGAAGATCTCGCGCTCGGTGCCGCCTTCGCTGGTGGAGGTGGTGATGTTATCGCCACGCACGTAAGCGACGTTATAGGTCAGGCCCGGTACGCCGAAGGTGGTGAAATCCAGGCCATAGCCCAACTGCCAGCTGCGCTCGTCTTCAGCGTTGAAGTCGGACCAGTAGGAGTTGGCCAGGTAGATCGTGTTACCACCATCACCCACGCGATTCTGCCCGCGCTGATAACCGCCGTAGGCGTAACCCAGGTTGCTGTCGCCGGTGCTGCGCTGGTGGGCGAGGGTGAAGCTGTGCGGGCCCGTGGCGAAGGTGGCAGCCAGGCTCCAGATCTTGTTGTCGTCGCCGGTGACGTTGTTTTCGCGAACGTAGCTGTTGTCCAGCTTGGTGCGATAACCGTTGAAGTCCAGGGTCAGGGACTGATCCTTGGCCAGCGGGAACACATAGTTGGCGTTCACGTATTGCTTCTTCAATACGTCCTCGACATCCGAGGCGTAGAGCGAAGCCTTGAACTGCTCGGTGAACTGATAGCTGCCGCCCAATACGTTGATCGACTTCAGGCCACCGCTGTCACGGCCTTCGGCGCTCTTGCGCGATTCGGCGGTAAAACGGCCGGCATTCAGTTCCAGGCCTTTGATCTCCTTGGAAGTGATCAGCGTGCCGGTGTAGCTTTCCGGCAGCAGGCGCGAATTGTCATAGCTCAGCACCGGCAGGGCCGGCATCTGGTCACCGTAGGCCAGCACGGTATTGGAGACGCGGAACTTGACCGCTGCACCGAACTTGGAGAGGTCATCGGCTGCGTTGCCGCTGTCGCCTTGCTTGAAGAAGTCGATGCCTTGGGCACCGCTACGCCCCTTGCCGCCGTCCAGACGCAACGCGTACAGGCCGAAGGCATCTACACCCACGCCCACCGTGCCCTGGGTGAAACCGGACGAGAAGGTACCGATGGCCGCCTGGCCCCACTCGGCCTTGTCCTCGTTGCCATCTTTGTAGTCGCGATTGATATAAGCGTTGCGCAACAGCACTTTCAAGCTGCTGTCTTCAACGAACCCCTTGGACTCAGCCTGGTCATTGGCCATGGCGTGTGTCGTGCTCAAGATCCCCAGTGCGATCAAACTAATGCGCTTGTTCAACATGATTATTTTCCTTGTACGGGTTGATACGCACTGCGGCGGGCAGCCGAAATGGCGCTTTTTGCGCTCTTTTTCGGACTCTTGCTCCTGAAATAATGAAAAGGCCCGCCCACGAGTGATCGTGTCGGGCCTTTTTATTATTTAAGAGTCATGGCTGTTAGCCACAGGCGTGAGCGAATCCTAGTCGCGCGCTCAACGGTGTGTCAATTTCGTGAATCGTCTGTAATTAGGCGAAAAACGTCTAAGAACGATCAGAACGAACAGCCGTCCAGACCGCACGCCGCGGACGGTGTGGAGGGCTGCGCCGGTAGGGTTTGCGCCAGCCACTGGGCGAATGCCTCGGGCTTGCCGAGCCAGGGGCCGATGTCGATCAGCGTGAACTGACCGTCCTGCTCCAAGGCCAAGGTTGGGAAACCCTGGCCACCGACCTGGGCCAGCAAGGTGCGACTGGCCTTGATGTGCCCTTGCACATCAACCGTGCTGAACGCGGCCAGGAACGCCTGGGCCGGCAGGCCAACGGATTGAGCGAGCTCCAGCAGAACGGCTTCGTCAGCGATGCGCCGACCTTCGACGTAGTGTGCGGTTTGCAGGCGCCCGAGCAATTCCAGGCCATGGCCGCCGAGTTGTTCGGCGGCGAGGATGGCGGCGGTCGGTGGCGTCGAATCGAACACGGCACTGTGGTCTCGCAGCAAACCTTCGAAATAGGCCTCGCCAAATGGCTGCCCGGAATATTCGGCGATGCGCCGGTCGTGGGGCATCACGTAATTGCGCAGCTGCGGCGAGACCTGTTGGCGATTGGCACCGGTCATCATGCCGCCACCATGGACGATCACCGGCAGCACCGCCCGGGCGGCCTGCACCAGCGGTTTGGCGCCGTAGCACCAGCCACACAGCGGGTCGTAGATGTAATGAAGGGTGGTCATGGGAACTCCGCTAGCCATGTAGATTGGTTGGCGGCAGGTTAATCCCGTGGGCGTTGCAGAAAAACGCCGGAATGGCTTTCAGTGTGTTTCGTGGATCGGTCGAATCCCCCGCCTGAATGAACTCTGATCCTGTGGGATTTTGTGTGAGCTCGAAAACCAGCGGACACAAAAAAAGCGCTGCCATCCCGGCCAGCGCTTTTTATCAATCCGTCGAATTCTATCCTTGCATCACATCCCACAACGCTTCCAGCTCCGCCTCGCTGAACAGGCCAGCGGGGTAGCGTTCAACGATCACCCGGCGCGGATCAGGTTCTCTGATCTGACGCGTTCCGTTGGACTTCAACCACTGCGCCAAGGCTTGAAGCGACTCACCATTAACGGCCAAGGGATGGCATGTGCGCTCGCTTATCATATTCATTCCAGCGCCCTCTCCTGGTTGATGAGCGGCCAATTTATCCAAGGTTTATGACAAAACAACGCAGTCCCGCTCCCCGAAACTGCCAAGATGCTGATACAAGAGCTATGCCAATGTATCCCCGACAACCATAAAACAGACACAAAAAAAACCGCGACCCAATCGGGCCGCGGGCTTGCCAGGATGGATCCAAAAACGCCGACCTAGAGCGGGCGCCATTGATATCACCAAGCTGTTACATCGCCACTCATTTTGTGCGCGGCGCGGGTTGCTGTTGGGTAAGGCAATGGATATTGCCGCCCCCCAGTAACAGTTCACGCCCAGGCACCATGACCACTTCGTGCTCCGGGAACAGGCTCTGCAGGATGTCTTTGGCCGGGCCATCGAGCGGGTCGTCAAAACTTGGCGCAATGATGCCGCCGTTGACGATCAGGAAGTTCACGTAGGAGCCGGCCAGCCGCACAGTTGGGTTGCGCTCCTGGGAACCTTCCACTGCGTCCACGCCTGCACATTCCTCTTCGGTGGCATACAACGGCCCCGGAATCGGCATTTTGTGCACTGTGAACGGGCGTCCCTTGGCGTCAGTGCTGTTTTGCAGCACGTTTATCGCCGCGTGGCAGCGAGTGTAGTTCGGGTCTTGCGGGTCGTCGGTCCAGGCAAGCAGCACTTCACCAGGCCGCACGTAACAGCAAAAGTTATCCACATGGCCGTCGGTTTCGTCGTTGAACAGACCATCCGGCAGCCAGATGACCTTGTCCACCGCCAACTGCGCACTGAGCACCGCCTCGATCGCTTCACGGCTCAAGTGCGGGTTGCGATTGCGGTTGAGCAGGCATTCCTCGGTGGTGATCAGGGTACCTTCGCCATCCACGTGGATCGATCCGCCCTCGAGCACAAAACCTTCGGTGCGGTAGCGCGGGCTGCGTTCGATCTCGAGAATCTTGCCAGCCACTTGCGAATCACGGTTCCATGGCGCGTACAGGCCACCGTCGAAACCGCCCCAGGCATTGAAGTCCCAGTCGACGCCACGCACCTCGCCGCTGTCATTGATCACGAACGTAGGGCCCGTGTCACGGACCCAGGCGTCGTCGCTGGACATTTCCACCAGGCGGATATTCGGCACGTCGAGACGCGCCCGGGCATTTTCGTATTGGGCCGCGGACACCGCGACGGTCACCGGTTCAAAACGGGCGATGGCCTTGGCGACCGCCACGTGGGCAGCCTGCGCGGGCTTGCCACCCAGACGCCAGTTGTCCGGGCGCTCGGGCCAGACCATCCAGACCTGGGTCTGAGCCGCCCATTCGGCAGGCATGTGAAAACCATCCGCGCGGGGAGTGCTGTGCAACGTTGTCATGGGTCATCTCCTGGGCGATGGGCAATGTCGACTTTATAGACGATAAATATCGACTAATAAAGTCTAAAAATATAATAACCACCAGATATAAGCTAAAAATATCGACAAAAATCGATTTTAAAACGCTAAACCCCTGTGCGAGCGAGCTTGCTCGCGATAGCGGGGAGCCAGCCACATTAATGTTGGCCTGGACACCGTCATCGCGAGCAAGCTCGCTCCCACAGGGGAACACAGCTTCGCAGCTTGGCGTTCCAGATCGATTACAGCCCCTCGTTCAATACCTTCGCCAGCATATCGACGAAGAAATCCACACTCTGGCGCGTGGTGACCATCGGTGGCTTGATCTTGAGGATGTTCAGGTAATCGCCGGTCGGTTGCATGAAGATCCCCAGCTCTCGCAGGCGGTTGCACAACGCCGTGGTTTCTTCAGTGGCCGGCTCCAATGTGGCGCGATCGCGGATCAGTTCCACGCCCAGGTAGAACCCGGAGCCATGCACCGCGCCAACCAACGGATAGCGGTCGATCAAGGCCTCCAGCCGAGCCTTGAAATGCCCGCCAACCACGCGGGCGTTTTCCCAGAGGTTTTCCTCTTCCATGACATCCAGCACCGCCATGCCGATCTGGCAGCTGACCGGGCTGCCACCGGCCGACGAAAAGAAATACCCCTCGGCCTCCAGCGCCTCGGCGATTTCCCGGCGGGTGATGACCGCGCCCAGCGGCTGGCCGTTGCCCATGCCCTTGGCCATGGTGATGATGTCCGGGACCACGCCTTGCTCTTCGAAGCCCCAGAAAAACTCACCCATGCGCCCATAACCGACCTGTACCTCGTCGGCGATGCAGACCCCACCGCGCTCGCGCACCATCGCGTAGACCTGCTTCAGGTAACCGGCCGGCAGTGCGATCCCGCCGGCATTGCCGTACACCGGTTCGCAGATGAAACCGGCGAGCTGGCGCTTGCTCTCGGCGATTTTCGCCAGGTTGTGTTCGACGCTGCGCACGTAGTCCGGCGCACTGTCGGGGCCACGGAATTGGCCGCGATAGGTGTTCGGTGCGGTCACCGGGTGCACCCAGTCCGGGCGGCTGCTCAGGGCCAGGGGGTTGTCGGCGATGGAGGTCGAGACCGCATCGGCCGCCACCGACCAGCCGTGGTAGGCCTCCAACACGCTGAGCATGTCCCGTCCGCCGCTGTAGGCCCAGGCCAGGCGGATCGCCAGGTCGTTGGCCTCGGTGCCGCTGTTGACCAGGAACACCCGGTCCATGTTGGACGGTGACAACGCCAGCAGGCGCTCGGAAAAATCGGCGATCGCCGCATAGTGGAAACGCGAGTTGGTATTGAGCAGCGACCACTGCCGGGCAGCCACTGCCGCCATGCGTGGATGGCCGTGGCCCAGCACGGCGACGTTGTTGAGCATGTCCAGGTACGAGCGGCCCTGCATGTCGATCAGGTGGTTGCGCCAGCCACGCTCGATACGCGGCGGGTCGACGTAGTAGTGCTTCTGCGAACGGGCAAAGCTCGCATCGCGACGGGCCAGCAGCGCCTCGGGGTCGATCTCCGGCTCAGCATCGCAAGCCAGCCCCAGCAGCACCGCCGGCGAAGGGCAAAGCGCTTGCCAGGCCAGGGCACGGGAGGGCGTGCAGAACAGCGGCGGATTCACCTGCCCCCCTCTGCACAACTGGACCCGCAACGGCCCCGTCACTTCGCCCAGCACCTGCCCCTTGACCAGCGCCGCGCCGGAATGCAGCGGCGACGTCACACCCCATAGCCGCACGCTCAGCTGGGCACTGTCCAGTTGCAACAAGCCCTCGGCGCTCTTGTGCACGACCCCGGCGAACGGCGATTCGAGCGGTGTACCCCGAGGCACACTCAACTCTACGTGCAGTGGATAAGTATCGGGTTCGACGGCGCTGTCCGGTCGGGTGCGGGATAACCGGTACTGTCCGTAGCGGCTGGCGGCCAGACCGTGGACGCCAGCGGCTTCGCTCAACAGACGCTGGTCGATCCCCGGTTGTTCCCAATTGCCGGCCTCGAAATGCGGGCTCAGCACACCCAGGTCTATCAAGGCGAACTCACGCCCTACCAGGGTCGGCAACAGCGGCGCAAAGCCTTCGCTGGCAATGGCCGGGAGGCTGTGGCCGACGGCGGTGAGAATCGCCGCTTCCATCAGTTCGAGGGGCACCGAGTGGGCGACCTGGAAAATCTCCCACTCATGGGCCAGATTGTCGCGGCTGTATTGGTTGTTTGGGTCGATGGAAACCTGCTGTTCACCACTGAGCACCAGCACCGCGGCGCGCGCCACGATCAGCGGCCACAGCGCCAACAGCTCCTGGTGTTGCAGGGGGTTGGCCGCGTGGTAGGCCTTGATCGCCGGCAAGATGAACAACGGATCGCCGTCGGCGTGATGCAGCAGGGCCGCGCACGTCACCGACAAGTCAGTGATGCGCCAGGTACGGACCAGGTCGCCAAAATCAATGACGCCCTGCAATTGCCACTGGCGCTGGGCATCGCGCTGCCAGACCACGTTGTCATCGGTGATGTCCATGTGGATCGCCTGCACCGGCAGGCTGGCCTTGAGCGGCTGCAAGCGTCGCTCGGCCTGTTGTGCAACCTCGGCGACCAGATGGCGCCGTTGTTCATCCTCAATGACAGGCAACAGGTACTCGACCAGAGCCGGGGCGTGGCGCGCGTCCCATTGCAGGGTGCGCTCCAGGCCAGGGTGGTCGAATGTCGCCAGGGCCAGGTCCATTTCCGCGCACAGGCGGCCCAGGCCGGTCACCAGTTCGGGCGTCAAGTGCTTGAGCTGCGTGAGGGACTGGCCATCGATGTACTCCAGCAGTCGCATGTGAACCGCTTGGCCGTCGACGTCCAAGGTCAGCAGGTCCTGCCCGTTGCTGGCGGTAATCACTCGCGGCACTTTCACCGCGGCGTGTCCGGCCAACTGCTTGAGGGCGGCGTGCTGGGCCTGGATTTCCGGGACAGCGTAGTCGCCGTGGCAAATTTTCAACACAAAGCGCCCGCGGTCGCTGTCGACGCGGTAGTTGAGGTCCTGGTTGCTGCCAAGGGGTCGCAGGTCGCCGCTGAGTCCGTAATTCGAGCGCAACAGCACCAGCGCTTGCTCGGCGCTGATCTGTGGGCTTGGCAAACTGGCACGGTGAACCAACGTAGCGAATGGCATACAAGGACCCCTGAAGTGGTTTTGTTCGGATGCCTATCTCGCCACTGAGTCGGGGGATAAGCAACCCCTCCTGTTCAAAAATATGCACAGTCTTCCTGAAACGCCGTGTTGGGAGGGCGTGTCCATGGGATATTCGCTTGCACCGCTCCCGCCATGCCGACAAGCTATGCTCTTGTGCTTTGTCGTCCAACGGAAAAAGGCTTAACCGGATGCGCATTTTCATCACTGGCGGTGCTGGCTTCATCGGCTCGGCGCTCATACGGCACTTGATTCTCGATACCGAGCACCAGGTCCTGAACTTCGACAAGCTGACCTACGCTGGCAATCTCGAATCGCTGAGCAGCATCGATCACGACAGCCGTTACGAATTCGTCCAGGCCGACATTGTCGATCAAGCGACTGTCAGTGCGGTGCTCGCGCGATTCAAGCCTGACGCCATCATGCACCTGGCGGCCGAGTCCCATGTAGACCGCTCCATCGATGGCCCGGCGGACTTCATCCAGACCAATATCGTGGGCACCTACAGCCTGCTGGAAGCCACTCGCGCTTATTGGCAGGCCCTGGCCGAGCCGCAGAAGCGCGCGTTTCGCTTCCACCACATCTCCACCGACGAAGTGTATGGCGACTTGCACGGTGTGGATGACCTGTTTACCGAAACCACCGCCTATGCCCCCAGCTCACCGTATTCGGCGAGCAAGGCGGCGTCCGACCACCTGGTCCGCGCCTGGCAACGTACCTACGGCTTGCCCGTGCTGCTGACCAACTGTTCGAACAACTATGGTCCGTTTCACTTCCCCGAGAAGCTGATCCCACTGGTAATTCTCAACGCACTGGCCGGTAAGCCGTTGCCGGTCTACGGCAACGGCCAGCAAGTACGCGACTGGCTGTTCGTCGAAGACCATGCCCGCGCGCTGCTCAAGGTCGTCACCCAAGGCACGGTCGGCGAGACGTACAACATTGGCGGGCACAACGAGCAGAAAAACATCGACGTGGTACGCAGCATCTGCGCGCTGCTCGAAGAACTGGCGCCACGCAAACCCGAAGGCGTCGAGCACTACGCCGACCTGATCAGCTTCGTCCAGGATCGCCCCGGCCACGACCTGCGCTACGCCATCGACGCGAGCAAGATCGAACGGGAACTGGGCTGGACACCTCGGGAAACCTTCGAGACCGGTCTGCGCAAGACCGTGCAGTGGTACCTCGAAAACCTGCTGTGGTGCCAGCGTGTCCAGGACGGCAGCTATCAGGGCGAGCGCCTGGGCTCGCTCGACAACAAGGATGCAATTGCATGATGAAGGGTATTGTTCTGGCCGGCGGTTCCGGCACACGCTTGCACCCGATTACCCTCGGGGTTTCCAAACAGCTACTGCCGATTTATGACAAGCCGATGATCTATTACCCGATCTCGGTGTTGATGCTCGCGGGCATCAAGGACATCCTGATCATTTCCACCCCTCAGGATCTGCCGCAATACCGCAACCTGTTGGGTGACGGCCATCAGTTTGGCGTGCAATTCAGCTATGCCGAGCAGCCGTCGCCCGATGGCTTGGCCCAGGCATTCCTGATTGGCGAGCAGTTCATTGGCGGCGACTCGGTGTGCCTGATCCTGGGCGACAACATTTTCCACGGTCAGTATTTCGGCGAGCAATTGCAGACGGCCATCAACCGGCCAAGTGGCGCGACGGTGTTCGGCTACTGGGTCAAGGACCCTGAGCGTTTTGGCGTGATCGACTTCGACTCGCAAGGGCGGGCGATGTCCATCGAGGAAAAACCCACCGCGCCTAAATCCAGCTACGCGGTGACCGGCCTGTATTTCTACGACAACGACGTGATCGAGATCGCCAAGGCCATCAAGCCATCCAAACGCGGCGAACTGGAAATCACCGACGTCAACAATGCCTACCTGCAACGCGGCGACCTGCATGTCGAGCGCTTCGGCCGTGGCTTCGCCTGGCTGGATACCGGCACCCACGACAGCCTGCTGGAAGCCTCGCAGTACGTGCAAACCATCGAACATCGCCAAGGCCTGAAAGTGGCGTGCCTGGAAGAAATTGCCTACCAGCAAGGTTGGGTCAGCCGCGAGCACATCCTTGAGCGCGCCCAGTATTTTGGCAAGACCGGCTACGGCCAGTACCTGTTCAAGATCGCAGGAGAAACACGTTGAACGTCATCGCTACCCGTTTGCCGGATGTCCTGATCATCGAGCCGAAAGTCTTCGGTGACGATCGGGGTTTTTTCTACGAAAGCTTCAACGCCCGGGCGTTTGCCGAGGCGACTGGCTCTACCCTGCAATTCGTCCAGGACAACCATTCACGCTCCACCCGGGGCGTGCTGCGGGGCCTGCACTACCAGATCGAACAGGCCCAGGGAAAACTCGTGCGCGTCACTGCCGGGGAGGTGTTGGATATCGCGGTGGACATTCGCCGCAGCTCGCCGACCTTCGGTCAGTGGGTCAGCGTACGCCTGTCGGCGCAGAACCATCGGCAGATGTGGGTCCCACCAGGGTTCGCCCACGGCTTCGTCGTGCTGAGCGAGTCGGCGGACTTCCTCTACAAGACCACTGATTACTACGCGCCCTCCGCCGAACGTTGCATTCGCTGGGACGACCCGCAACTGGCCATCGACTGGGAGCTCGAAGGTGCACCGGTCCTCTCGGCCAAGGACCAGAACGGCAAGACCTTGCACGAGGCAGACCTGTTTCCATGAGTGCTTCCTTGCGCATCTTGATCATCGGCCAGCATGGCCAGGTTTCCCGGGCACTGCAATCGCGCCTGTCCGGCATGGGCGAGTTGCTCGTACACGGCAGCGACCAGTTCGATCTGGCGCAACCGGATTCCCTGCGTACGCCCATCGAGGCCCTGCGGCCCGGCCTGATCATCAACGCCGCCGCCCACACGGCCGTCGATCAGGCCGAGAGCGAACCGGAACGGGCGTTCGCCATCAATGCCATGTCCCCGGGTATCCTGGCCCAGGCGGCGGTCGGGCTGGGCATCCCGTTGATTCATTACTCCACCGACTACGTCTTCGATGGTCTCAAGCCCGCCCCCTACACCGAGGACGACACGCCCAATCCGCTGAGTGTCTACGGACGCAGCAAACTGGCCGGCGAAAATGCCATCCGCCAGGCCGGCGGCCTGCACCTGATTCTGCGCACCAGTTGGGTGTACTCCACCGAAGGCCGCAATTTCCTGTTGACCATGCAGCGCCTGTTGCAGGAAAAACCGCAGTTGCGGGTGGTGGCCGATCAGATTGGCGCACCGACCTGGGCGGGCACCATCGCCGACAGCACCGCCCAACTGATCGAGCGCTGGCAAGCCGGCCGACCCGGCGCGTGGGGCACCTATCACCTGACAGCCCAGGGCGAGACGTCCTGGTTCGGTTTCGCCCAGGCCATCGGCGAAAACCTGCTCGAACGACACAAACCGTGCGCACTGCTTGAGCCCATTGCGTCGAGCGCCTATCCGACTCCAGCCCCTCGGCCGCTGAACTCGCGCCTGGATTGCACGCGACTGTTCAGGGAATGGGGAGTGAGCCAGCCGGACTGGCGAAGCGCGTTGCAACGGTGCCTTGCCGGACAAGCCTAGTGCTGCCTTACAAATAGTATTTGCGAGGCAACTAGGCATAATACGCCTGTCACCACAGGCGCCCGATGCTCATGAATTCCACCCTTCCCCGCAGACCCCGTTGGCGCAGCCTGGCCTTGCTCGCGATGTGCCTGGCGCCGCTGCTGTGGCCATTGGAGCACTTGGCCGAACGTTATTACCGCAGCGAACTGGCCGGGCAGAACCGCCAGACCCTGGACCTCTATGTCGCCAACCTGTTGGGCACCCTGCACCGTTATGAGATGCTGCCACAGATTCTCGGCGACCTGCCGGCCTTGCGCGCCGCCTTGTCGGCACCGGACGATGGCGTGACCCAAGGCAATGCCAACCAGCTGCTGAAAAACATCAGCGTCCAGACCGGTGCCGAAGTCATGTACCTGATGGACCCTTCCGGCAAGACCCTGGCCGCATCGAACTGGGACAAACACGACAGTTTCGTCGGACGCAATTTCTCCTTCCGGCCATACTTCATCGAAGCCATGGCCGGGCGCCTGGGCCGTTTCTTCGGTTTGGGCACCACCTCGGGCAAACGCGGTTACTTCTTTGCCGCTGCCGTGCGCGAGCGCGAAAAAGTCATCGGTGTGCTAGTGGTCAAGGTCGACCTGGATCACACCGAAAGCCTATGGGGCAAGACCCCCGAACAATTGCTGGTGACCGATCACAACGGCGTGGTCATCCTCACGTCGCGACAGGAATGGCGATTTCGCGCGACCCGGCCCCTCAATGACGACGAGCGCAAGGCCATCAGCGCGGTACAACCTTATCCGACCCGCGATCCTAAGCCGCTGAACCTGGACGCCAATGCCTGGCTGCCCCAGACCCAATCCATCGAGGAAACCGGCTGGAGCGTAAGCATTCTCGCCCCGCGCACGCTGATCGATCGGCCGGTGCGCACCGTGGTCGCTATCGGAGGCGCGGCATTGCTGGTCTTGATGTTGTTGCTCGGGTTGATGATGCAGCGCAGGCGCCATTATCTGGATCGAATCGCCTTCGAAGCCAAGGCCCGCCACGAGCTGGAGGGCCGGGTGGCCGAGCGTACCAGTGACCTGGAAGGGCTGAACCGGCGATTGAAGCAGGAAGTACTGGAGCGCGAGCAGGCCCAGCAGGAATTGGTCCGTGCCCAGGATGACCTGGTGCAAGCCGGCAAGCTGTCGGCCCTGGGCACCATGTCGGCAAGCATCAGCCACGAACTCAATCAACCGCTGGCAGCGATTCGCAGCTACGCGGAAAACGCCGAGATTCTGCTCGACCACCAACGCACCGAAGACGCCCGGGGCAACCTCAAGCTGATCAGCGAACTGACCGGGCGCATGGCCTCGATCATCGCCCATCTGCGCGCCTTTGCCCGCCGCGACCGCCATGCCCCGGAAAGCGTCGCCCTGCAACCGGCGCTGGACGATGCCCTGGCACTGCTCGCCAAACGCCGGCGCAGCATGGAAGTGGAACTGATCCGTGACCTGCCGGCCGCCACGCTGTGGGTCGAAGCCGGCGAAACCCGCCTGCGCCAGGTACTCGGCAATCTGCTGGCCAACGCCCTCGATGCGCTTACCGAAAAAGGCCCGCCACGCAAACTCTGGCTCAGCGCCCAAGCCACCGAAACCGGCGTCAACCTGTACATCCGCGATAACGGCCCAGGGTTTTGCATGGAAGCCCTGGGGCGCGCCGGCGAACCCTTCTATACCACCAAGACCCGCACCCAGGGCCTTGGCCTGGGGTTGGCGATCTGCGACACCCTGATGCGCGCCTTTGGCGGCGAACTGTCGTTCGCCAACCACAAGGAAGGCGGCGCCCTGATTACCCTGAAGCTGCGCGCCGGCGCCCCCGGGGTGAGCCTGCAACCGTCCGAGGACCGAAGTGTATGACCATCGATAACCGGATTGAGGTAGTGCTGATCGACGACGATCCCCATTTGCGTCAGGCCTTGAGCCAGACCCTCGACCTGGCCGGCCTGAAAATCCTGCCCCTGGCCGAAGCCAAGGGCGTGGCCGGGCAACTGCCCCGTGACTGGCCGGGTGTGGTAGTCAGTGATATTCGCATGCCGGGCATGGACGGCCTCGAACTACTGCACGAACTCCATGCCCAGGATCCTGAGCTGCCGGTGCTGCTGATCACCGGCCACGGTGACGTGCCACTGGCAGTACAGGCGATGCGCGCCGGGGCCTATGACTTTTTGGAAAAACCGTTCGCCAGCGATCATCTGCTCGACAGCGTTCGCCGGGCCCTGGCCCTGCGCCGATTGGTGCTGGACAACCGCAGCCTGCGCCTGGCCCTGAGCGATCGCCATGAACTCAGCGCTCGCCTGGTCGGCCAGTCGACACCGATGCTGCGCCTGCGCGAGCAGATCGGCGCACTGGCCGCCACCCGCGCCGACGTGCTGATCCTCGGTGAAACCGGCGCCGGCAAAGAAGTGGTCGCCCGGGCCCTGCATGACCTCTCAAGCCGACGCAACGGCCCCTTCGTCGCGATCAACGCCGGAGCCCTGGCCGAGTCGGTGGTGGAAAGCGAGCTGTTCGGCCACGAACCCGGCGCCTTTACCGGCGCGCAGAAACGCCGTATCGGCAAGTTCGAGTTCGCCAACGGTGGCACGCTGTTTCTCGATGAAATCGAAAGCATGAGCCTGGATGTCCAGGTCAAGTTGCTGCGTCTGCTGCAAGAACGCATGGTGGAGCGACTGGGGGGTAATCAACAGATCCCGCTGGATATCCGCGTCATCGCCGCGACCAAGGAAGACCTGCGCCAGGCCGCCGATCAGGGGCGTTTTCGCGCCGACCTGTATTACCGCCTGAACGTCGCGCCGCTACGCATACCGCCGTTGCGCGAACGAGGGGAGGATGCGCTGATGCTGTTCCAGCACTTCGCCGACGAAGCCAGTGCTCGCCATGGCCTGCCGCCCCACGAATTGCTGCCGGCGCAACGGGCACTGCTGTTGCGCCACAGCTGGCCGGGCAATGTGCGCGAACTGCAAAACGCCGCCGAGCGCTTTGCCCTGGGCCTGGAACTGGCCTTGGACAACAGCGCGCCGGACGGCAGCCCCGGCGCACCGGTGGAGGTGGTCAGCGGCGGCCTGAGCGAGCAGGTGGAAAATTTCGAGAAAACCCTCATCGCCGCCGAACTGGCCCGCCCCCACAGCTCGGTGCGCAGCCTGGCCGAAGCTCTCGGCATCCCACGCAAGACCCTGCACGACAAGTTGCGCAAACACGGCCTGACCTTTGGCGACAGCAGCCACGGCTCGCCCGATGAATCCGATTGAATTTTCCTCGTCATCCTTTCAAGCAAGAGGCCCCGCAATGAACCGCGACAGCCGTTACCTGGAATCGATCCTGCACCACGACATCCCCTTGACCCGGGACATGGGCCTCAAGGTGCTTGATTGGCAGGCCCGGCAACTGCGCCTGTCCTTGCCGCTGGCGGCCAACGTCAACCACAAGAGCACCATGTTCGGTGGCAGCCTGTATTGCGGCGCGGTGCTGGGCGGCTGGGGTTGGTTGCACCTGGCCTTGCGTGAGGAAGGCATCGAAGACGGGCATATCGTGATCCAGGAAGGGCAGATCAGCTATCCACTGCCAGTGACTCGCGACGCGACCGTGGTCTGCGAAACGCCTGAGGAAAAGCTCTGGAAACGCTTCCTCGCCACCTACCGGCGTTACGGACGGGCGCGACTGGCCTTGCAGACGCAGGTGATGAACAGCGGCAGCAATGACGTGGCGGTGCAGTTTGAGGGGCAGTACGTGTTGCACCGCTGAAACAGGCGCATGACCCTGTGGCGAGGCACTTCTGTGTGGGAGCAAGCTTTACTCCCACAATCCTCTCTGCCACAGGGGATTGAGCCGGGCTCAGGAGCGAGCAAGCTCCAACAACTTCCCACGCCACGCCGCTTTCGCCGGCAACGCCAGGAACGACGCATTCAACAGCGACTCCCGCGGTGGGTAACAGAACGGCTCACCGCCCAAATCCAACACCTCGCCACCCGCTCCTTCCAATACCCCCTGGGCGGCGGCAGTGTCCCACTGGGACGTCGGCGCCAGCCGTGGATAGCAATCCGCCGCGCCTTCGGCCACCAGGCAGAACTTCAATGAGCTGCCGATGCTGGTCAGTTGCAATTCACCCAGGCTCCCACTCAAGCCATCCAACAGGCGCTCCTGCTCGGGGCTGGTGTGTCGCCGACTGGCGACCACAGTGAAAGCCTCGCCCGGCGCCAGGACATTACGCACCGCGATAGGCGAAGGCTCGCCGCCACGATCGCCACGCCAGGCACCCAGCCCTGCGCCGCCAACGTAAAAGCGCCCATTGGTGGGCATCGACACCACGCCGAACACCACGCGCCCCTGTTCCACCAACGCAATGTTGACGGTGAACTCCTCGCTGCCGGAAATGAATTCCTTGGTTCCATCCAGCGGGTCCACCAGCCACCAGCGTTGCCAGCTGGCACGCACGCTTTGGGCAATATCGGCGTCTTCTTCGGAGAGGATCGGAATATCCGGGGACAGCGCCAACAACCCGGCCACGATCACATCATGAGCGGCCATGTCTGCGGCGGTCACCGGCGACTCATCGGCCTTGTGGTTGACCTGCACGTTGGCGCGCCAGAACGGCAGGATCGCCTCACCGGCCTTGAGTGCCAGCTCGACCACAGGCGCCATCAACGGATGAGGGTAAGTCATGACAGGAACACTCCACGCTGGGCCAGCAGGTCACGGGCCAGGTACAAAGCCGCCAAGGCCCGGCCCTCCGTGAACTGCGGGTTCTGTGCCAGGGCCGACAGTTCATGCAGGTTGACCTTGTCCACACGCATCGGCTCGGGCTCATCGCCCTCCAGCCGCTCTTCATACAGGTCAGTTGCCAACACCACCTGGATTTTCTGGCTCATGTAACCAGGAGACAGCGACAACTCGGTCAGGTGTTCCAACTGTCGCGCACCGAAACCGGCCTCTTCCTTGAGTTCCCGCTCAGCCGCCGCCAACACGTCTTCACCCGGCTCGATCAAGCCCTTGGGCAGGGACAGTTCATAGGCGTCGGTCCCCCCGCAATACTCCTCCACCAACACCGCGTGGTCGGCGTCGAGCATCGCCACGATCATCACCGCGCCGTAACCCGCGCCCTTGCTCGCCAGACGTTCATAGGTGCGCTCCACACCGTTGGAAAAACGCAATTTCAGTTCTTCCACGCAAAACAGGCGGCTGGTGGCGACGATCCGGCGATCGAGTATGGTGGGTTTCTGGCGCATAAACGGCTCCCTGGGCGATAGCGGGCTACTATACCCGGCCTATTCTGATTGTTTGTGTCGGATATCCGATTACCGCTGGAGAAGTTGTATGGCTTTGCTGCCCTGGCATGAGATCGATACGGTTCTGCTGGACATGGACGGCACCCTGCTGGACCTGCATTACGACAACCATTTCTGGCTCGAACACCTGCCCCAGCGCTACGCCGAGTTGCATGGCGTGAGCCGGGCGATGGCCGAGATGGAGCTGCAGCCATTGTTCGAGCGCAATGCCGGCCAGTTGCAATGGTATTGCCTGGACTTCTGGAGCAGCGAACTGAAACTGCCGGTGCGCGAACTGAAGTTGGAAACCGCGCACCTGATTGCCTTGCGCCCGGACGCCGATACCTTCCTGGCGGCGATCCAGCGCGCCGGCAAGCGCGTGGTGATGATCACCAACGCCCACCGCGATTCGTTGTCCCTGAAGCTGGAGCGCATCGAACTGGCTCCCTACTTCGAGCGCTTGATCAGTTCCCACGACTACGGCTTCCCCAAGGAAAACCCGCAATTCTGGGACGCGCTGCAAGCCGACCTGAATTTCGACCCGGCCCACAGCCTGTTCATCGACGATACCCTGCCAGTATTGCGCAGCGCCCGGGACTTCGGCGTGGCGCACTTGCTGGCCGTCAGCGAGCCGGATAGCCGCAAGGGGCCGAAGGATACGGGGGAGTTCGAAGCGCTGGGGGATTACCGGGATTTGATCGCCGGCCTCTGACAGGACCAGTGTGGCGAGGGAGCTTGCTCCCGCTCGGCTGCGCAGCAGACGCATTGGGGTCGCTTCGCAACCCAGCGGGAGCAAGCTCCCTCGCCACAGGGGCCCGGTTATTCAGGGATACGCAACACCTGCCCCGGATAGATCTTGTCCGGGTGCGACAGCATCGGCTTGTTGGCCTCGAAGATCTTGTTGTACTTGTTCGCGTCGCCGTACTCGGCCTTGGAGATGGCACTGAGTGTGTCGCCCTTCTTCACGGTCACGAAACGCGCGGCTTTTGCCACCGGACCGGTCACCGTGATCTGGTCGTCAACACTGCCGACACCGGCGATGTTGCCCACCGCTAGCAGGATCTTTTCTTTCTCTTCCTGGCTCGCGACTTCACCGGTGACGATGACCTTGTCGCCCTCGATCGTCGCCTGAACGTTCGGATTGCCCAGGCCGACCTTTTCAATGTGCTGTTTCAGTTGTTCGCTGGCATTGGCATTGCCAGGGGTCAGCAGATCGATCAGCTTTTCACCTGCTTCTTTCACGAAGCTAAAGATACTCATGGCACACGCTCCTTGGGTTTAAGTGTCCAGACGCCAAAGACTAGACCAGGCGAGCCGAACCCGGTTCCCAGCCGACCAATGACCCCACCCCCCACAAGCGCTAGAATCCGACTCTTCCTGCGCCTTGGAGCGAAGATGGACATCAAGCAGCTGAAATTTCTTATTGCGCTGGACGAAACCCGCCACTTCGGCCAGGCCGCCGCTCGCTGCCACATCACCCAGCCGACCCTGTCGATGCGCCTGCGCAGCCTTGAAGAGGAACTCGACCTGCCGCTGGTCAACCGCGGCCAACGCTTTGAAGGCTTTACCGCGCCGGGAGAACGGGTGCTGGCCTGGGCGCGCACGGTACTGGCAGCCTATGACGGGCTGCAGGCCGAAGCGGCGGCCTGCCGTGGCAACCTGGTGGGTACGCTGCGCCTGGGCGTGGTGCCGTTGTCGGACTTCGACCCGCTGGCAATGATGCAACGCTTGCACGCCGAGCACCCCAACCTGCGTTTCGAATTGTCGTCCCTGAGCTCCGAACGCATCCTTGAACAGCTGGCGAACAACCGTATCGACCTGGGTATTTCCTACCTGGAACGCCTGGACAACGAACGCTTCGAGGCCCTGCCCTTCAGCCACACCCGCATGGGCCTGCTCTATGACCAGCGCTTTTTCTTTTTCGGCGAACAACCGCTTAGCTGGGAAGCGCTGATCGACCTCCCCCTGGGCATGCTCACCAGCGGCATGCATTTTCGCCAATCCATCGACCATAACTTCCACAGCCGGGGCCTCACGCCACAACCGCTGTTGCAAACCGACGCGGTGCATCAATTGTTACAAGCTGTGCACGGCGGGTTGTGTTGTGCGGTGATGCCCTTGGACAGCGGCCTGAACGTCCTGACCGAAGACTTGCGCATCCAGCCCATCGAAAGCGCGCAGACGTTGGTCCCGCTGGGTCTGATCATGCGCCGCGCCGCCCCACGCTCGGCCTTGGCCGAAGCGTGTTTTGCCCTCTATCAGAAATCAGTAACGACTTCTTGATCGACGTCATCTATTGAGAGATCAGTAATAGCGATTAGACGTGGCAGATTGCCGCATTTAGTCTTAACACTATTCCTACTCTCAGTGATGCCTATGAACGACAAGCCTCCGGTCAGTCCAGCGCCTGCGATGGAAACATCCGCGCCGGTCGCCAGCCAGAGCTATCGCTACTGCAATCTGGACCGCTCCCATTCGGACAGCACCGCGCTGGCCGAGGAAGTGGCGCTGGCGATTGCTTATAACGGCATCAGCCAGGCGGTCATGCTGGTCACTCCCACCGACCTTGAAGACTTCATTGTCGGCTTCAGTCTCGGCAGCGGCATCATCGAAGACTCATCGGACATCTATGACCTGCAACTGAGTGGCACGGGTGCCGCGCACCACGCCCAGGTGACCATCGCCAACCGCGCCTTCTGGAACCTCAAGCAGCAACGCCGGCAGTTGGCGGGCACCAGTGGCTGCGGGCTGTGCGGCGTGGAAGCGGTGGAGCAGGCATTGCCAAACCTCAAGGTGCTGCCCGGCGCGCCGCTGCCGCCGGCGCAATGGCTCGAAGGCCTGCGTGACCGTATCGGCCAGTTCCAGCCCCTGGGCCAGTACTGCGGCGCGGTCCACGCCGCGTTGTTCATGAATGCCCAGGGCGAATTGCTGCTGGGCCGCGAAGACATTGGCCGGCACAACGCCCTCGACAAGCTGATTGGGGCATTGGTCCGGCAGCGGATCCCGGTGTCCGGTGGCGTGGCGATCGTCACCAGCCGTTGCAGCCTCGAATTGATCCAGAAAGTACTGCGTGCCGGCATCCAGACCCTGGTCAGCCTGTCGTCGCCCACGGGCCTCGCGGTGCAGTGGGCCCGCCAACACAACCTCAACCTCATCCACCTGCCGCAAAAAAGTGCGCCGCGGGTCTACAGCCCTGCGATGGAGAAACAAGCGTGAGCAATCATCAACAAGCCGACCAGAAACCCGTACCGCGCTACAAGCCCTATAAGGGTCCTGCCGGTGGTTGGGGTGCGCTGATCAGTGTCGCTCAGGCCTGGTTGACCAGCGACAATGCGCTGAAAAACATCCGCATGATGCTCAAGACCAACCAGAATGGCGGTTTTGACTGCCCAGGCTGTGCCTGGGGCGACTCACCGGAAAGCGGCATGGTCAAGTTCTGCGAGAACGGCGCCAAGGCGGTGAACTGGGAAGCCACCAAGCGCCGCGTCGATGGTGCGTTTTTCGCCAAGCACAGCGTGACCTCGCTGCTGGAGCAGAGCGACTACTGGCTCGAGTACCAGGGTCGCCTGACCGAGCCAATGCGTTACGACGCCGAAACCGACCGCTACAAGCCCATCAGTTGGGAAGCGGCGTTCGCCCTGGTCGGCAAGCACCTGCAAGGGCTCTCCAGCCCTAACCAGGCCGAGTTCTACACTTCGGGCCGGGCCAGCAACGAAGCGGCCTACCTGTATCAATTGTTCGTACGGGCCTATGGCACCAACAACTTCCCCGACTGCTCGAACATGTGCCATGAGGCCAGCGGCGTAGCGCTGGCCCAGAGTGTCGGCGTGGGCAAGGGCACGGTAACCTTCGACGACTTCGAGCACGCCGACGCGATTTTCGTCTGGGGCCAGAACCCCGGCACCAATCACCCCCGGATGCTCGAACCGCTGCGCGAGGCGGTCAAGCGCGGTGCCCAGGTGGTGTGCATCAACCCGCTCAAGGAGCGGGGCCTGGAGCGCTTCCAGCACCCGCAGCACCCGCTCGAGATGCTCACCAACGGCGATAAACCCACCAACACCGCGTACTTCCGCCCCGCACTGGGCGGCGACATGGCGATATTGCGCGGCATGGCGAAGTTCCTGCTGCAATGGGAACGTGAGGCGCAGAACACCGGCGCTGCGGCGGTGTTCGACCACGCATTCCTTAACGAACACAGCACCAACGTGCTGGATTACCTGGCCGTTGTCGACGACACCTCCTGGGAGCAAATCGTTGAGCAATCGGGGCTGCCCCTGATCGAAATCGAGCAAGCGGCGCGCATGTACGCCAAAAGCGAGAACGTGATCATGTGCTGGGCGATGGGCATCACCCAGCATCGCCATTCGGTGGCGACCATCCAGGAAATCGCCAACGTGATGATGCTGCGCGGCAACATCGGCCGGCCAGGCGCAGGCCTGTGTCCGGTACGCGGCCACAGCAACGTTCAGGGCGACCGGACCATGGGCATCAACGAGCGCCCGCCAGCGGTGTTCCTCGATGCGCTGGAGCGACGCTTCCAGTTCAAGGTGCCACGCGAGAACGGTCATAACGTGGTCGAGGCAATCCATGCCATGGCCGACGGCCAGGCGAAGGTGTTCATCGCCCTGGGCGGCAACTTCGCCCAAGCCACGCCAGACAGCCATCGAACGTTCCAGGCCTTGGCCAATTGCGACCTGACAGTGCAGATCAGCACCAAGCTCAATCGCAGTCATCTGGCCCACGGCAAGGAAGCGCTGATCCTGCCGTGCCTGGGCCGCACCGACATCGACCTGCAAGCTGAAGGCGCGCAAGCGGTGACCGTGGAAGACTCCTTCAGCATGGTGCATGCCTCCAATGGCCAGTTGCAGCCGCTGTCGAGCCAGATGCGCTCCGAACCGTGGATCATCGCCGGCATCGCCGCCGCCACGCTGGGCAGCCGCCCGGTGGACTGGAACTGGCTGGTGGCAGACTACAGTCGAATCCGCGACCTGATCGCCGACACTGTGCCCGGCTTCAAGGACTTCAACGAAAAACTGAAGAACCCCGGTGGATTCTATCTGGGCAACAGCGCCGGTTCGCGGCGCTGGAACACCCCGTCGGGCCGCGCCAACTTCAAGCCCAACCTGTTGCCGACCGACCTTGTGCATGAACGCACCCGCGCCACCGGCCAGTTGCCCGACCTGATCATGCAGTCCATGCGCTCCCACGATCAGTACAACACCACCATCTATGGCCTGGATGACCGCTATCGCGGCGTAAAGGGCCAGCGTGACGTATTGTTCGCCAACGAAGCGGACATCATTCGCCTGGGCTTCAAGCCGGGACAGAAAGCCGACATCGTCTCGCTCTGGGATGATGGCCGCGAGCGTCGGGTCAAGGGCTTTACCCTGCTGGCGTTCGACATTCCTGCCGGGCAGGCTGCGGCCTATTACCCGGAAGTGAACCCGCTGGTGCCACTGGAAAGCACCGGCGACGGCAGCCACACCCCAACGTCGAAATTCGTCGCGATTCGCCTGGAAGCGGCGAGCGAGAATGGGTTGATCCTGGCCAAGTCGGCCTGACACGACCCTGCTTGGATCATGCGGACCTGTGGCGAGGGGATTTATCCCCGCATCACGCCCAACGGGGATAAATCCCCTCACCACAAAGTACTTTCCAGCGCCCACAAAAAAAGGCCGTTTTCCATAGAAAACGGCCTGTCCGAAGTAGCTACAGACCGACCAATTCGCCTTAAGTTCCCACCTAAAAACAATAACTTAGAGAATTGTGCACAAGTCGTGCTACTCGTCGGATTTCTATTGTAAGCAAGCGAAGCGAGCCTCAGGATCGCGCCGTCATCCCTTTGAGGCTCCTCTATGAAGTTCTCCTCCATTCTCTTGTTGTCCCTTAGCCTGGCCAGTGGCGTCGCTTCTGCCGGTGGTACTGCCGAAGCAGGTGTGGGCGGCGCATTGGGCGGGGTTTTGGGTTCGGTCGTCGGCCAGTCCCTGGGCGGCAACACCGGTTCCACTATCGGCGCGGCGCTGGGCGGCGCGGGCGGCAGTGCGGTCGGTGCAGACAAACATAGCCGCGGCGAAGCGGCCATCGGCGGCGCGCTGGGCGCAGCCGGCGGCAACGTGGTTGGCCGTAGTGTCGGCGGCACCACCGGCAGCCTGATCGGTGCGGCAGCGGGCGGCGGCGCCGGTGGCGCGCTGGGTAACTACATGGGCAAGGATGACGACGATGATCGTTATGAAGGTCGCCGTGGTGATCGTCGCTACTATCGCGACGGCCATCCGGGTCGCGGCCATGCCTATGGGCATCGCAAGCACAAGCATAAGCATCGCTATCACGATGACTGACCGCTGGCTTTAAACCCAGTTGGTAAAAGATCGCAGCCTTCGGCAACTCTTCCAAGAGCCTGACCGGAAGCTGCGATTTTTTGTTTCAGACCACCAACCGTTCCAAAGCCCCACGTAGCCGATCCGGAATCGCCACCGGTCGATTCGACGCCCGATCCACGAATACGTGAACAAAACGCCCCGCCGCACAGGCCTCCTCCTCGCCCAGCTTGAACACCGCGAGTTCGTACTGCACCGAACTGCTGCCCAGTTTCCCGACCCGCAGGCCGATTTCAATCCGGTCTGGAAAGGCGATCGAAGCAAAGTAGTCACAGGCCGAACTCACCACGAACCCCACTACCTCTCCGTCATGGATATCCAGGCCGCCGACTTCGATCAGGTAAGTATTCACTGCGCTATCGAAGAAGCTGTAGTAGGTGACGTTATTGACGTGACCGTACACATCGTTGTCGTGCCAGCGCGTGGTGATGGGTTGCAAGTGGGGGTATTCGTTGCGTTGCGGCATCAGGTGTCCTTTACGATTGTTCAATGATCTTGACGTGACATGGCCTCAGGCCTGCGCGAAACCCTTGCCCTGCGCTGCCAGCTCGCCGATCAGGCGCGCGGGCTTCCATTGGTCACCCTGCCTCGTTTCGAGCTCCAGCAGGCGTGCGTGGATATCCTCCAGCCCCTGCCCGTCGGCCCAGGCCATCGGTCCGCCCTTGTCCACAGGGAAGCCGTAGCCATTGAGGTAGACCAGGTCGATATCGTGGGCTGACTCGGCAATGCCTTCCTGGAGGATCTTCGCCCCTTCGTTGACCAACGCCAGCAAGCAACGCTCAAGGATTTCCTCCGGGCCGATCACGCGACGCTGGAAACCCAGCGCGTCACTGACCCGTAGCACCAGCGCATCAACCTCGACATCATGCTCGGCCTGTCGACTGCCCGGCTCGTAGTGATAGTACCCATTGCCGCTTTTCTGGCCGAACCGTCCCAGCTCGCACAACCGGTTGTCCACCTGCACCTCGGGTGCGTCCTGGCCCTTGCCCGCCAGTTCACGGGCACGCCATTCCAGATCGATGCCAACGACGTCGTACATACGGAACGGCCCCATGGCGAAGCCAAAGCCTTGCAACGCAGCATCCACCTGATGGGGAAACGCCCCCTCCAGCAGCATCTTGCGCGCCTCCAGCACATAAGGATGAAGCATTCGGTTGCCGATGAACCCATGGCAATTGCCCGAGACAACGCTGACCTTGCCCATGCGCTTGCCGAGCACCAGCGCCGCATCCAGTACCGCGGTGGAGGTTTTTTTGCCGCGAACGATTTCCAGCAGCCTCATGATGTGCGCCGGGCTGAAGAAATGCAGGCCCAGGACCTGGGTTGGCCGGCGAGTGACAGCGGCGATGGCATCGATGTCCAGCGCCGACGTGTTGCTCGCCAGGATAGCCTCGGGCTTGAGCAAGCCGTCCAGCTCGCGAAAGATGGTCTGCTTGAGTTCCAGGTTTTCGTAGACGGCTTCGATCACCAGGTCCACATTGCGGATCGCCGCGTAATCATCCGCCCGTGTCACCCGGGCGATCCGCGCGTCGGCCTCGCCCTGGTCGATACGGCCCTGGCGCACGCCATGGGCATAGGTCTCGGCCACGGCGACCAGTGCCTGCTCGAGCATCTGCGGATTGTTGTCGACCCACTGCACTGCCACGCCAGCGTTGGCCAGGCACATCACGATGCCCCGGCCCATGGTGCCTGCACCGACCACCGCCGCACGTTGAATATCGAAAGGTGTCTGGCTCATGTTTGCTCTCTTATTGGCGATCCGAAGACAGCCTTCACCTTAGTCAGCCGCCGAATATTTTTGAAATTTATTCGTGTGATGAAGGGCATTCAGCGGATGGATGCAGCTCACAGGTGCGCTTGAGTCCATTGGCGAACCTGCGCGTACGGATACTCTTGCAGTGCGGCATATCCGCGGATCGTCCGCGCCTTCAAGCGAGTGAACAACGGCACACTGATCCCACACAGGAAGCGGGTGAGGCGTTCGGCAGACGGCACACTGCCGCTGTGCTGCTCATGCTTGTGGATAAAGTCACCACACAGCGCCTCGAAGTTTTTATCCACAAGCGCCGGCAACGCAGGCGGCTCTGGCAGGCGCGCGACATGACCATGGCACACAGAACAGTGACCGCACTGGCGTGGCGCATTGTCGTCGCCGAAATACTGCGCCAGGCGATAACCCAAGCAATGGTCGGTGGCGAACAATTCGAGCATGGCGTGGATCCGCGCGATTTCACTGTGCTCGTGCCGGGTGAAATAGGCATGTAGCTCGGCGCTCAAGACCTGCGCATCCAGGTCCGCTTCCAGCACGCTGTACACCTCGGTCATCTGTTTGCTTTCCAGCTCGATCCAGCCCTTTTCCTGGAAATAATCCAGCGCCTTGACCACGCGATTACGCTCAGCGTGATACTGCTGGTACATCCCGTCGAAATTCACCGTGGCCCAGGTCCGGGCGCGACTGGAAGTCTGGATAATGGCCGAGACGAAGTCCCTTCGCTCGCCTTCGAAGCGCTCCAGCAGTTCATGCGGCTCAACCAGGAACTTGAAGCGGTACTCCGCGAAATAGGCATAGCGCGGCGCGATCAGCCGGCGTAGCTCCAGCTGGACCAACAACGTCTTGAGCGGCAGTTGCCGGATGTTGCTCTGGTCCGCCAGTGGTCCCAGCAAAAATTCCCATTGCCCATCGGGGGCGGCGGCCTTCAGTTCGTCGAGCACGCAACGAATGCCGGCGAGCTCCGGCGTATCGCCATACACAAAATTCTCCAGCACGTTGAGACTGTCGCGATTGGCCAGCACCAGGCAATCGGAAGGCTGCCCATCCCGCCCGGCACGGCCGATCTCCTGGCTGTAGTTTTCGATGGACTTGGGCAGGTCGAAATGCACGACGTTGCGGATATCGCTCTTGTCGATGCCCATGCCAAACGCGATGGTCGCGACGATACAATTGGATCGCCCGCCCATGAAGCGCTGCTGGATGGCTTCGCGTTGTTCATGGGGCAAACCGGCGTGATAGGCCTCGGCCTCGATACCGTGCCGGCCCAGATGCTCGGCAATCTGTTCGGCGGTTCGCTGCAAGGTGACGTAGACAATGCTCGGTTGCCCGGCACGCTCGCCCAGCCATTGCACCAGCCGCGCGCGCTTGTCGGCACCCCGCACGGGCTCGACCAACAGATTGAGGTTTGGCCGGTAGAAACCGGTCGTCACCACATCAGTGGCGGCAATGGCGAATTTCGCCTGCATGTCGGCGATGACCTTGGGTGTAGCGGTGGCCGTCAGTAGCAATACCTGGGGAATGTTGAACTGATGCTGGTAATCGGGAAGCTTGAGGTAGTCAGGTCGAAAGTTATGCCCCCATTCCGAAATACAGTGAGCCTCGTCCACCACCAGCAACGAGATCGGCACCTGCTGCAGGAAATTGCGAAAACGCTCGTTCTTCAGGCGTTCCACGGAAATCATCAGGATCTTCAACCCACCCGAACGGGCCCGCGCCATGGCGTCGCTGGTTTCGTCACGGCCCTGGGCCGAATCGATACTCGCCGCCGCGATACCGTGGCGCTTGAGGAACGCCAGTTGGTCCTGCATCAGCGCCAGCAACGGCGAGACCACCACGGTCAGGTGCGGCAATAACAGGGCCGGCAATTGATAGCACAGGGACTTGCCCGAGCCCGTAGGGAAAATGGCCGCCGCCGACCGACCGGCAAGCACGGCACCGATGGCCGCCTCCTGGCCGGGACGAAACTGTGGATAACCGAAAACCTGTTCCAGGGTGCTGTGCATGCGCGGTCGCTCCTTTGACTGCTGCGATGCCCAAAGCCTAGCGGGCCAACGCAGCGAGTCGAGAAAAGGTCGGGGTCAAAAACGATACTGGATGATACAGCCTCGGCGTTCTTTGGCTTTGCCACAAAGCGATACAACCCCGGGCTCTCTGCTATCTCGTTCCCATTCAGTTTGCGGGTTAAGGTACGCGTCCAATTCAGGCGTTACATCGAGGCCAGGAGGCCTGGTGTGCAAAACTTGTTCAAGGAATGAACGATGCCCTACCCATTTCTCGCGCTATGCGCCCTGGCGATAACGTCAGCCTTCCTTCTGTCCGGTTGCCTGGCAACTCCAGGGCAACCTGGCGTGGAACCGGCCGTGTTTGAAACTCCGGAATATCACGCACAGAGAGGCTTGGCGGTGGTCAAGGCTTCGGCCTTGTATGCACGCGGCGGCACGGGCCAGGACGTAACCGTGGCGCTGATCGACTCGGGGCTCGACGCCAGCCTGGAGGAATTCGAAGGCAGGCTGAGTGATCCCGGGTTCGATTACGTCGAAAACCGTCCAGGTACGATTGACCGTGTCGGCCATGGTACGCAAATGGCCGGCATACTCGCCGCCAACAAGGACCACCAGGGCATGCATGGCATCGCGTTCAATGCCCGACTGATCCCCTTTCGCTTTGGCGATGACAACGAGCCGTTCTTCTTCGACAGCGAAATTGCCCAATCCTGGCAAAGCGGCTTCGACAAGGGTGCCCGGCTGTTCAACAACTCATGGGCCAACGCGATTCCCGCCACCGAAATAAACGAAGCGCGCTACAACCAGGTAATGCCCGACGCCCTGGCCGTTGCTCGAAAGCTGGTCGCGGACGGCGCCGTGTTTGTCTTTCCCACCGGTAACGAGCTCAAACGCGAGCCCCTGGCCGAGCCAGGACTGCCGGTCGCCTTGCCGGAACTGGAAAAAGGCTGGATCGCAGTGGTGGCGTTAAGAAGCGACGGCAGCGCCATTAACGCAAAATCCAACTATTGCGGCGTCGCGGCAGCCTGGTGCATCGCGGTACCCGGTGGCGATGCGGGCGCACAGGCAGGTCTGCTGACGGTAGGCAAAGATGGGCGCTACATGCAAACCGCCGGCACCTCCCCTGCCGCCGCCCTGGTCAGTGGCGCACTGGCCGCCCTGCAAAGCCTTTATCCACAACTCGGCCCACAACAAGTGCGCGAACACCTGCTGGCGACAACCAATCGCACGGGTATCTACGCCAATAGCGAAGCCTATGGCAGAGGGCTGATGGACCTTGAGGCGGCTTCGCGGCGCGTTCCTGGGCCAATGGTTGACTGAGTCTTTGCAACGTGGTCGGAAGAAGTTGCAGAAGCAACGGGAGAGCATTCATCGTTGCGTTGAGAGAGGAGAGTCTGGTGGTCACCAGATATCCCGATAATCAAAAGATACTTGGTAGTCATACATCGACAAATCCAAAGCATGTTCGAAATGTGGCTGTAGTATCCCAGCCCACTCATCATTTACGTTAAAACCACCCACATTAATATTGTCCTCTACAGGAACCCCAAGAGCATCAAGCACCCAAGGGTCGTCGCCGAAATCTTTCGAGTACTCACGCCCCTCTCCGAGCTCAGTTTTTTTGTCATACCAACTCAACTTCAGTTTTAATCCCATACGCTCCTCACAAATATTTTTTTATATTACGATTTCGTTTAGGGGGATCAATTTGCTCGCCCGTTAAATGATCATAAGAACCTAGATGGCTCCCATCGCTTGCACGGTATGCCTCTAGCTCGCCGTGCATGAAATCCCACTCGTAAATAGTTCTCCCTTTTTTATCGATCCAGCGCTCTCGAAAGCCACCGCCGCCCTGGCGCGGCGTCTTTTGTTTGGCGATCTTTAAGTCAGAAAAGCCAGTAATTTCCTCTGTCTTCGGTGCCCTATGATAATCATGCCCCGCCTCGGGCAGGCCTTTGCGCCGAATGTTGAAAACAACATACAACGGCGAAACCCCAGAATCCGCCGGAAACACAAGAATGAAATCCTTGTACTCCGGTGGATAGATCGGGTTGACGATGATGCTGTCCGCCGCAGGCGTTGGCGGAAAAATCCAGATGTGCGGCGCCTGTGGCGCGGCCTCCAGCGCCGGGATGCCCAACGTCGCGGATGCATCGACCGCCGGCGTCCAGATCAACTCGACCCCATCGCCAAAGTCCGCCACTTGATGCTCGCCGCGAACCTGGAACGTCACCACCGGAATCATTTCCCAGTCACGTCGCGCCTGGGTGTTGTAGCCGTACCCCTTGAGCGTGCCATCGGTCTGGGTTTCGATATGCAACCGCACCCGCGTACGTGCCTGCTCCAGGGAACGCAGTTGCTCTTCGGTGTACAACGAACCGTCACCCAGGTTCGTGGGCATCAGCAACCCCACCAGGCCGATCAGCACACCCGCCGCCACAGGAGCGGTGACCGCGCCAGCAGCCCCGGCCGCCATACCAAGGGAAACCGGCGGCGTCCGACCCAAGGCAAACGTGCCAAAGCTTGCCGCTAACGACCCGCTGATGCTCTTAAGCTGAATGCGCCCTGACTCATCGGCTTGACGTCCACCCAACAAGGTAAACTGGCCGTAGTCCCTCAGGGCTTCAGTCGGGATGTAACCGGTCGGGTTGTGGTAGTCGATAACGGAATCAGGCAGCTTGCAGGACTTTGCAAATACGCAGCCCTTCATGTCGGAGGGTTGCTCTTCGCGCACCTGGGCCAGACGCTTGCTCATGTACGCCGCTTGCCTGGCGAGCATGTCCTCATAGGCCTGCTGATCGGCGCCTCTTTTCGCCAGTTCGCTGGGCGTCATGTCCCGCAGGATCCTGTAGCCCCGATCGCCACCGTAATGCTCCCAGACCTGCGGAACACTGCCCTTTCCTTTCGTCATGCTTCGTCCTTGCTCGGTAGCCATTACCCCATTGAAAGGGCGTGGCGAACCTTACCGGGCGACCAAAGGATTACTCAGCAGACGGTTCCGAGACTGCTGTGAGATCTTTCTTCTTTTCCAATGCGCAGCGATTTCCCCCTAAACTTTCCCTCTGTACAGACGCGCGCCAACCCCTCCGGAAACTTCGCCATGCACCTCGCCCCAGACTTCCCCGACGATCACACCATGCGCCAGCTCATGGAGTTGCTTCACGAAGAAATCGGCCTGCCTGAACGCAAGACGATTCGCCTGGAAACTGCGATCAATCTCGACTTGGGTTGCGATGGCGCGGACGCCCGTCATTTGATGGAGGCGCTGGAGGAGCGGTTCGCCCTCGAGCTGATCGATTACGACGCGTACCGCTATTTTCAGCCTGAAGGGTTTGATGTGTTTCAAAAGCGCAGGGCCAAGGGCCGTGGCAACAAGATACCGTTAACCATCGGCATGCTTTACAAGGCGATCAAGGCACAACGATGGGATACGCGGGAAGTGGAAGCAGCCTAGCTAACCGGGCGGTCTCAAGTGGCACTGCTTGGCCCGATTTCAGCAGGAATAATGGCAGCTTCCATACCATGTACGAGTAAATAGCCGGCCATAAAAAAACCGCCCATGAAGGGCGGTTTTTCATTCACCAACCAAACCTTACAACTGCGGACCTGCCGCCTTGATCGCGTCGCTCACGTCGAACTTCTTGAAGTTCTCGATGAACAGGCCGGCCAATGCCTTGGCCGCTTCGTCGTAGGCAGCTTTGTCGGCCCAGGTGTTGCGCGGGTTCAACAGGCCAGTCTCGACGCCCGGTACAGCCAGTGGCACGTCCAGGTTGATGATGTCCAGGTGTTCGGTTTCAACACCGATCAGCGCGCCGCTCTGGATCGCCGCGATCACCGCACGGGTGGTCGGGATGTTGAAGCGCTTGCCAACGCCATAGCCGCCACCGGTCCAGCCAGTGTTGACCAGGTAGACCTTGGAGCCGAAGCCACGGATACGCTTGATCAGCAGTTCCGCGTACTCACCGGCAGGGCGCGGGAAGAACGGGGCGCCGAAGCAGGTGGAGAACGTCGACTTGATGCCGCTGCCCGAGCCCATTTCGGTCGAGCCCACCAGCGCGGTGTAGCCGGACAGGAAGTGGTAGGCGGCTTGTTCTTCGCTGAGGATCGAGACTGGCGGCAGTACGCCGGTCAGGTCGCAGGTCAGGAAGATCACGGCATTTGGCTCGCCACCGAGGTTTTTCGGTGCACGTTTTTCGATCAGCTCACGTGGGTAAGCAGCGCGGCTGTTCTGGGTCAGGCTGTCGTCGGCGTAGTCGGCTTTCTTGGTGACCGGGTCCAGGACGACGTTTTCCAGTACGGCGCCGTGCTGGATGGCCTTCCAGATCACCGGCTCGTTTTTCTCGGACAGGTCGATGCACTTGGCATAGCAGCCGCCTTCGATGTTGAAAACCACGCCCACGCCCCAACCGTGTTCATCGTCACCGATCAGGTAACGGCTTTCATCGGCGGACAGAGTGGTCTTGCCAGTGCCCGACAGGCCGAAGAACAGGGTCACATCACCCTCTTCGCCCATGTTGGCGGCGCAGTGCATCGGCAGCACGTCAACAGCCGGCAGCAGGAAGTTCTGCACGGAGAACAGGGCTTTTTTCATTTCACCGGCGTAGCGCATGCCGGCGATCAGCACTTTCTTGGCCGCGAAGTTGATGATCACGGTGCCGTCGGAATTGGTGCCGTCGCGCTCAGGCTCGCAAACGAAGTTCGGTGCGTTGAGGATCTGCCACTCGTCCTTGCCACCGGCGTTGTACTGCTCGGGGTTGATGAACAGGCAACGGCCGAACAGGTTGTGCCAGGCGGTTTCGGTGGTCATCTTGACCGGCAGGTAGTGCGCAGGATCGGAACCTACATGCACGTGGGAGACGAAACGCTCGCGCTCGCCCAGGTAGGCTTCGACGCGGTTCCACAGGGCATCGAACTTGTCGGCCGGGAACTTGCGGTTGATCGGGCCCCAGGCGATGGCGTCCTGGGTGGTTGGCTCTTCTACGATGAAACGGTCGACTGGCGAGCGACCGGTACGATGACCGGTACGAACAACCAAAGCGCCAGTATCGGCAAGCTCGCCTTCACCGCGATTCAGGGCTTCTTTGACCAGATCATCGACACTCAGATCGGTGTACACGGCGTTATTGGCTTGCGTCATGAGATTCCCCGTCGGCCCGTGGCCGAGTGCTCCAAACGTTTTGTAGTAGGAAGTCGCGCACTACTACCCGAAAAAAGTGGGCCGGATTATGCCAGAAAAGCCCAAAAAAAGTAGGGCCCTCCGGTCAGTACGGCGTAAATCCGGCGTTTGCCAGGAGATTTACCTGCGCTGAACCGTTTTAGTGACGAGTATCTGACGGTGTGTCGACACCCGCACCGGCGAACAATTGAGCGATGTCCGCCGCGTCGAACAGGTAGCGCTCGTTGCAAAACTGGCAATCGATCTCGATGGCGCCGCCATGCTCGATCACCAGTTGCTGCGCATCTTCCAGACCCAGACTGACCAGCGCATTGCCGGAACGTTCACGGGAGCAGCTGCATTCGAAGCGCAACGGCTGGCCGTCGAACAGGCGTACCTGCTCCTCGTGATAGAGGCGATGCAGCACGGTTTCGTTGTCCAGGCCCAGCAGTTCATCGGCGCTCAGGGTGCTGGCCAGAGCGGTAATGTGCTGCCAACTGGCGTCACGTTCTTCCGGGTCGCGCAGGCGATCGGCGGGCAGTTGTTGCAGCAGCAAACCGCGAGCGCGCCGCCCGTCGGCGTAGAGCCAGAAGCGGGTATTGGTCTGCTGGGACATGACGAAGTAGTTGGTGAAACATTCAGCCAGGGTTGTGCCGTCGAGATCGACGATGCCCTGGTAACGCTTGCCATGGGTCGGGTCGACCGTCAGGGCCAGTACGCCATTGGGCATCATGTCGGCCAGGGTCGCGTCGGGCGCGATCTGCTCGGCGTGGTAACGGGCCAGGCCACGGATCTCACGTTCGCTGGAACATTCGATCATCAGCAGCGGGACCGGCCCTTCGGAACGTGCCTGGAGAATCAGCAAGCCATCGAACTTCAAGGTGCCCACCAGCAGCGCCGCAGCCGCCATCAGCTCGCCGAGCAGTTGCGCGACCGGCTCCGGATAGGGGTGCTTGGCGAGGACTTCGGCGTAGCTACGCTCCAACGCCACCAGCTCGCCACGGGCGTCGCTGTCATCGAAGATGAAACGTTGGGTGTAGTCGGTATCCGGTAAATCAGTCATAGGGTCTGGTATCTGCGGTGATGACAAATGATAGCGGGCATTTTATGGGCATTCGGGGTGGGTTCCAAGCAAGGCTTGGGCTGGCCTGACGGGAAGGCGCTGCCAACTCATCTGAATATGTGGGCCTGACACACTGTGGCGAGGGAGCTTGCTCCCGCTGGGCTGCGCAGCGGCCCCAAAATCTTACGGTCGCTGCGCAACCGAGCGGGAGCAAGCTCCCTCGCCACGGGTACTCTGACCTCAAATGGCCAGTGCTTTATTCGCTATTGCTGCCATGAAACTTGAACAGGTCCCGGCGCTGCTTCTTGCTCGGTTTGCCATCGGTGCTGACGCCCAGGGCGCCGGCCTTGCGTTGCGCGGCGGCGGCTTCGCGCTTGGCGATGCTGGCTTCGGTTTCGCGATACAGGGCCTGTGCCTCAGGTGCGCCGCGACGCACGATCGACAGGGCCTCGACCACCACGGTCTTTTCATCGAACCCGGTGCGGATGACAAATTCGTCGCCGATACGTGGTTCCTTGCCCGGCTTGCAACGCTCTCCCCGGTGATGAACCTTGCCGCTTTCGATGGCGGTCTTGGCCAGGGCCCGCGTCTTGTAGAAGCGCGCCGCCCACAACCATTTATCGAGACGGACCTTGTCGTCCTCTGCGTTTTTTTGTGCCACTGCCATTCCTCTTTCTGCCAATAGCCCGAACTGTACTACCGTTTTTGTCGGGCGCACGAATCCGACGCGACAGATAGAATGCCCGCCAAAACCGACGCCATACGCATCCCTCGGGTCGGAATCGGTTACAAGCACAAACAAGTGCGTAGATAACTGTCGCCATTTTGTGATTATTCTGCGTGAATACCGCGATTCGCGGAGTCCACGATCCGATGTACTGATCGCAGGTTTTTTTATTGAAGACTTTTGACCATTTGACCGTTGTCGGTCTGCGCGAGTGGGTGGCGCTCCCGGATCTGGGAGTCGTGGGCCTGCGGGCAAAAATCGACACCGGTGCCAGCACTTCCAGCCTGCATGCCACCGACATCGAGCCGTTCGAGCGCGATGGCGAAAAGTGGGTTCGCTTCACTGCGCACCTCGGCACCGTGGTGCAGTTGCGCCATCGTCGCTGCGAAGCTCCGCTGGTGGCCCGCAAGACCATAAAGAGTTCCAACGGCCACGCTCAGGTCCGCTACGTGATCAGCACCACGTTGGCGCTGGGTGACCGGATCTGGCGAGTCGAATTCACCCTTGCCTGCCGAAAATCCATGCGATATCGCCTGTTACTGGGTTCCAAAGCCTTGATCGACGGCCAACTGGTGGTCAATCCGGGTACCAAATACGTTCAAGACAAGCCGGCATTCCCGGTGTCCACTACCTCTGCCACAGGTGTTGCATGAAGATCGCTGTGCTGTCGCGTAATCCGCGTCTGTATTCCACTCGTCGACTGGTTGAAGCCGGAACCGAACGAGGCCATGAAATGGTGGTGATCGATACCCTGCGCGCCTACATGAACATTGCCAGCCACAAGCCGCAGATCCATTACCGTGGCAAGCCGCTGGAAGGGTTCGATGCGGTGATCCCGCGCATCGGCGCATCGGTAACGTTCTATGGCTGCGCGGTGTTGCGCCAGTTCGAAATGATGGGCGTGTTTCCCCTCAACGAGTCGGTGGCCATCGCCCGCTCCCGGGACAAGCTGCGCTCGCTGCAGTTGCTGTCACGGCGCGGGATCGGCCTGCCGGTCACCGGTTTTGCCCACTCTCCCGACGACATCCCCGACCTGATTGCGATGGTCAACGGCGCACCGCTGGTGATCAAGGTGCTGGAAGGCACCCAGGGCATTGGCGTGGTCCTGTGTGAAACCGCAACGGCGGCGGAGTCGGTGATCGAAGCGTTCATGGGCCTGAAGCAAAACATCATGGTCCAGGAGTACATCAAGGAAGCCGGTGGCGCGGACATCCGCTGTTTCGTGGTCGGCGACAAAGTCATTGCCTCGATGAAACGCCAGGCCAAGCCCGGTGAGTTCCGCTCCAACCTGCATCGCGGTGGCAGTGCCAGCTTGATCAAGATCACCCCGGAAGAGCGCATGACCGCCCTGCGCGCGGCAAAAGTCATGGGCCTGGCGGTGGCAGGCGTGGATATCCTGCGTTCCAACCACGGACCGCTGGTGATGGAGGTCAACTCCTCGCCGGGCCTGGAAGGCATCGAGACCACCACGAGCAAGAACGTGGCGGGGATCATCATCGAGCACCTGGAAAAGAATGGCGGGCCGAACATGACCCGGACCAAGGGTAAAGGCTAAGTCAGAACAACAACTGTGGGAGCGAGCCTGCTCGCGATAGCGGTGGGTCCGTCAGCATCGATGTGACTGATATACCGCCATCGCGAGCAGGCTCGCTCCCACAGGCTCTTCCACGGGTCTCAGCCAGACTGGGATGGCTACACCGCATCCCGCGGCAGCATCAACCCCAACGGCAAGCGCACCCGCGCTTCCAGCCCGCCGCCAACGCGGTTGCGCAGTTCGACATTGCCGCCGTGCATCGAGGCGATGCGCTTGACGATGGCCAGGCCCAACCCCGTGCCCTTGCCGCCCCGGGCGCGGTCGCCGCGAGTGAAGGGGTTGAAGATGGCTTCCAGCTCCGAGGGATCGATACCAGCACCACGGTCCATGACACTCAACACCACGTAAGGCGCGCTGGTGTCACCGGAGACATAGGCTGCCACTTCAACGCCGGTGCCAGCATGGTTCAGGGCGTTGCCGATCAGGTTGTTCAGCAAACGCTTCATCGACACACGGCGCAACGGGAACGGCTGGATCGGTTCCAGGCGCAGGTGCACTTTCTCATCGTTCTGGTTATAGGGCGCGGCCACTTCCCGCACCAACTCACTGAGATCCACCTCTTCCACCGACTCGTCACGACCGTCGCGAATGAAGGCCAGGAACTGGTCGAGAATCGCGTCCATGTCCTCGATGTCGCGAACCATCTCGTCGGTCAGGTCGGTGTGCTCGCCCATCAACTCCAGCGACAACCGTAGCCGGGTCAGCGGAGTGCGCAGGTCATGGGATACGCCAGCGAGCATCAGTTCACGTTCCCGCCCGGCTTGCTCGACGTCCTCGGCCATCTGGTTGAAGGCGCGATAGACCTCGGTCATCTCGCTGGGTGTATCGCTGATGGGCAGCCGTACGCTGCGGCCCTGGCCCAGTTGGCGGGCCGCGTAGACCAGGCGTTTCAACGGTTGGTTGAGCTGGCTGACGAAGATCCAGGCCGATGCCGTCGACAACAGGCCGATGGCCAGGAACCAGCCAAGCACATTCCAGATTTTCTGGCCGCGCAGCGGATGCGGGTACAGCGGCACTTTCAGCCAGCCATCCCCCAGGCTCGGAGCCCGCACCCAAAGCGCCGGCGGCGAGTGCATGCGCAATCGCACCTCGGTATCGGCGCCCAGTTCGGCCTGCATCTGGCGTTGATAGATTTCGCTGTAGGGCCAGTGCTGCTCACCCTCCGGCACACCGGCGCCGACGACGCGGATCAGTGTCGCCGCCTCGGCTATTTTCGCTCGGTTGGTTTCATCCGCCGCCCAATAAGCCCGCAGGGTCAGGGCCACGCCGTGGCTGTACTGCCGGTCCACGAGCACGTCTTCGTTCATCAGCAGGTACACCAGCGTCAGTGCCTTGGAGAAGAGCACGACGATCAGCACCAGCCAGAGGGTGCGGGAGAAGAAGCTCTGGGGGAACCAAACGGGGGTTTTCATGAATAACCGCTACACACTTGCAGGAGCGAGCGATGCTCGCACATGACAGACCGCGAGTCGCCTGGAAGAAGACATTTCAACCCTCCAGGCCACCCGCTCCTACAAATCGCCGATCACTTGCTGGCGGCGCCATCCGGCACGAACACGTAGCCCACGCCCCAGACCGTCTGGATATACCGCGGCTTGGAAGGATCAGGCTCGATCATCCGGCGCAGGCGGGAAATCTGCACGTCGATGGAGCGCTCCAGCGCATCCCATTCACGGCCACGGGCCAGGTTCATCAGCTTGTCGCGGGTCAGCGGCTGGCGGGCGTTCATCACCAGGGCCTTGAGCACGGCGAACTCACCCGTGGTGAGCATGTGCACCTCATCGCCGCGCTTGAGCTCACGAGTGGCCAGGGACAACTCATAGTCGCCGAAGGTCACGCTTTCGTCTTCGCTGCCCGGCGCGCCAGGTACCGGCGCCGACTGACGACGCAGCACCGCCTTGACGCGGGCCATCAGCTCGTCGGGGTTGAACGGCTTGGCCAGGTAATCGTCGGCGCCCAGTTCAAGGCCCTTGATACGGCTCAGCTCGTCGCCCTTGGCGGTGAGCATGATGATCGGGATCTGGTTGTTGGCGCCACGCAGGCGGCGGCAGGCTGTCAGGCCGTCTTCACCGGGCAGCATCAGGTCGAGCACCACCAGGTTGAAAACTTCACGGGCCAGCAGTCGATCCATCTGCTCGGTGTTCGGTACGGTGCGGGCGCGGTAGCCCTTGCTGACGAAAAAACGTTCCAGCAGGCTGCTCAGCCCCGGATCGTCGTCAACGATAAGAATTTTTTCGCCTTCAGCAGTTTGTGCAGTGCTGCTCATAGGAAGCTCCTTTGATCTCGGCGCGCATTATGGCCTAGCTGCCGTTATACGCACCGTGTGCATTGTTAGCAGATTTTTCCTCTATCTCCACCAATCCGGGTATCGAGCCTACAGACCATGTCCCCCCCTCAAGGCGCAACGCTGGTTATAATGCGCGGCCTTTTGTGCCTGGGAATGTCGGATCGTGACCCCCGGGGTGCCATCTTTTCTCCTTGGCCAGGCAGCACTTTTTGAATTTCGCGGGTCAACAGGCAGCCTTTTGACCCAGGCAGCGGCGCATGCCAGGCCGCTCAACCAGTCTCGCCGAGCCCGGCTTCTGCGGTGGCGAGCCTGATTTCACAATTTGTCAGGTGGTTTTATGGACAGCATCAACAGCCGCATCGCCGAGGAACTCGGTGTACGCCCACAACAGGTCGAAGCGGCCGTCGCGCTACTCGATGAAGGCTCCACGGTGCCTTTCATCGCCCGTTACCGGAAAGAAGTGACCGGCAGCCTCGATGACACCCAATTGCGGCATCTGGAAGAGCGCTTGCGCTACCTGCGAGAACTCGACGAACGGCGTATCAGCATCCTGGCCAGCATCCAGGAGCAGGGCAAGCTGACTCCGCAACTTGAGCGCGACATCAAGCTGGCCGACACCAAGACCCGCCTCGAAGACTTGTACCTGCCCTACAAGCAAAAACGCCGCACCAAGGGCCAGATCGCCCTGGAGGCCGGACTCGGCGAGTTGGCCGACGGCCTGTTCAACGACCCGAGCCTGACCCCGGAAACCGAAGCTGCGCGCTTCGTCGATGCCGAAAAAGGCGTGGCGGACGTAAAAGCGGCGCTGGAAGGCGCCAAGTACATCCTCATGGAGCGTTTCGCCGAAGACGCCAACCTGTTGGAAAAACTGCGCAATTTCCTCAAACAGGAAGCTATCCTCAGCGCCCGGGTGATCGCCGGCAAGGAAGAGGAAGGCGCGAAGTTCCGCGACTACTTCGAACACGACGAACCGCTCAAGAGCATGCCATCACACCGCGCACTGGCGATTTTCCGGGGTCGCAACGAAGGCATTCTCAGTTCCGCACTGAAGGTCGGAGAAGAACTGCCCGGCACCATGCACCCATGTGAAGGCATGATCGGCCAGCAATTCGGCATCCAGAACCAGAACCGCGCCGCCGACAAATGGTTGGCCGAGGTGGTGCGCTGGACCTGGAAGGTCAAGCTTTACACCCACTTGGAAACCGACCTGCTGGGCGAGTTGCGCGACAACGCCG
This sequence comes from Pseudomonas sp. FP2300, assembly GCF_030687595.1. Classification (NCBI taxonomy): domain Bacteria; kingdom Pseudomonadati; phylum Pseudomonadota; class Gammaproteobacteria; order Pseudomonadales; family Pseudomonadaceae; genus Pseudomonas; species Pseudomonas sp. FP2300. The sequence goes on along the minus strand of NZ_CP117440.1, from coordinate 384,796 downwards.
AGACCGAGGCGATCAACGTCTTCGCCCACAACCTGCACGACCTGCTGCTAGCCGCTCCGGCCGGCCCACGTGCCACCCTCGGCCTGGACCCGGGCCTGCGTACCGGTTGCAAGGTGGCGGTGGTGGACTCCACCGGCAAACTGCTGGACCACGCGACGGTTTACCCGCACGTGCCACACAACAAATGGGACCAGACCCTCGCCGTGCTCGCCGCCCTGTGCGCCAAGCATTCGGTGGACCTGATCGCCATCGGCAACGGCACCGCCAGCCGCGAGACCGACAAACTGGCCGCCGAGCTGATCAAGAAATACCCAGCCATGAAGATGACCAAAGTCATGGTCTCCGAGGCCGGCGCTTCGGTTTATTCGGCGTCGGAACTGGCCTCCAAGGAATTCCCGGACCTGGACGTCTCGATCCGTGGCGCGGTGTCCATCGCCCGACGCCTGCAAGATCCGCTGGCGGAGTTGGTGAAGATCGATCCGAAATCCATCGGTGTCGGCCAGTACCAGCACGACGTTTCCCAGTTGAAACTGGCTCGTGGCCTGGACGCCGTGGTGGAGGATTGCGTGAACGCCGTGGGCGTGGACGTGAACACCGCTTCGGTGGCGCTGTTGGCGCGTATTTCGGGCCTCAATGCCACACTGGCGCAGAACATCGTCACCCACCGTGACGAACATGGCGCGTTCAAGACCCGCGCGGCGTTGAAGAAAGTCCCGCGTCTGGGGGAAAAAACCTTCGAGCAGGCTGCCGGTTTCCTACGTGTCATGAACGGTGACAACCCGCTGGACTCTTCGGCCGTTCACCCTGAAGCCTACCCGCTGGTGCAACGCATCGCCGCCCAGACCGACCGCGACATTCGTTCGCTGATCGGCGACGCCGCGTTCCTCAAGCGCCTGGATCCGAAGAAATTCACCGACGAAACCTTCGGCCTGCCCACCGTGACCGACATCCTTCAGGAACTGGAGAAACCCGGCCGTGACCCACGTCCCGAGTTCAAGACCGCCGAGTTCCAGGACGGTGTCGAAGACCTAAAGGACCTGCAACCGGGCATGATCCTCGAAGGCGTGGTGACCAACGTCACCAACTTCGGTGCCTTCGTCGACATCGGCGTGCACCAGGACGGCCTGGTGCACATCTCGGCCCTGTCGGAGAAGTTCATCAAGGACCCGCGCGAAGCCGTGAAGGCCGGTGATGTGGTGAAAGTGAAGGTCATGGAAGTCGACATCCCGCGCAAACGCGTCGGCCTGTCGATGCGCATGAGCGACACGCCGGGCGAAAAAGTCGACGGTGCCCGTGGGGCTCGTCCGGGCTCGACCCCACGTCAGTCGCAGAACACCGCGCCGCGCAAGGAAACCGCCACCGCGGCCCCGACGAACAACGCCATGGCTTCGTTGTTCGCCAACGCCAAGCAGTTGAAGAAACGCTGATGGACGTGCCGGCCGGGTTGGTGGAGAGCGCGTTTTTCAAGCTGCTCGGCTGCCGTCTGCACAGCCTGGGGGACGGGGTGGCGCAAGTCGCCCTGGGCCTCGAGCCGCCGTTGCGCAACCGTGGCAACAAGCTGCATGGCGGCGCGCTGTTCAGCCTGGTGGACATCGCCATGGGCCTGGCCTGCTCCAGCGTCCACGGCTTTGACCAGCAGAGCGCCACCATCGAATGCAAGATCAATTACATTCGCGCCGTGTCCGACGGCGAAGTGTTGTGCACCGCCCGGGTCATCCACCCCGGCCGGCGCACACTGGTGGTCGAGGCCGAGGTGATGCAAGGCGACAAGCTGGTCGCAAAAGCGCAAGGCACGTTCGCTGTCCTATAGCTCACCGTCATCGATTTGAGTTAATTTCGACGCCACGAATGCGGTATCGATACCCCTTGTGGGAGCGAGCCTGCTCGCGATAGCGGTATGTCAGTCAGCCCGATATTGACTGCTCCACCGCTATCGCGAGCAGGTTCGTTCCCACAGAGGGTTGAGGTGACTTGTCCTTGGCCGCATGAAAACCAGGCGAAAACGCCAGTTTTAACTTCACCCTTGTAGACCGTCTTGCCCACCCCCATATTGGGGCGACTGACGCGTGAAGGAATTCAACTTGAGCGACCTTTTAAACCGCCGCCTGGCCCTGCTCGGCGAGCGCGCCAACCTCTCCCTGCTCGAACAATGCCTGCACGGCATCGAGCGTGAATGCCTGCGCGTCACGGACGATGGCCACCTGGCACAGACCCCGCATCCCAAGGCCCTGGGTTCGGCACTGACCAACGAACAGATCACCACCGACTATTCCGAGTCGCTGCTGGAGTTCATCACCCCGGCCCTGGCCGACCCGGCCGATACCCTGCGCAGCCTCGACAAGATCCACCGGTTTGCCTACAGCAAACTCGGTGACGAGTACCTGTGGAGTCCTTCGATGCCGTGCCCGCTGCCGGAAGAGAAAGACATCCCGATCGCCTACTACGGCACCTCGAATATCGGTCGGCTCAAGTACGTCTACCGCAAGGGCCTGGCCCTGCGCTATGGCAAGACCATGCAATGCATTGCCGGAATCCACTACAACTTTTCCCTGCCGGAAAAGCTCTGGCCGCTGCTTCGGCAGAACGAAGCCGCCGACGTGAGCGACCGTGATTTCCAGTCTTCGTCCTACATCGCGCTGATCCGTAATTTCCGCCGCTACAGCTGGTTGCTGATGTACCTGTTCGGTGCCTCGCCGGCCCTGGACGCTGGTTTCCTGCGAGGTCGCCCGCACCAATTGGAGCAATTGGACCCGGACACCTTGTACCTGCCCTATGCCACCAGCCTGCGCATGAGCGACCTGGGTTACCAGAGCAACGCCCAGGCCGGCCTCACGCCTTGCTACAACGACCTGACGAGCTACACCGACAGCCTGCGCAAAGCGGTGGCGACACCCTACGCGCCCTACGTCGAAGTCGGCACTCACCAGAACGGCGAGTGGGTGCAGCTCAATACCAACATCCTGCAGATCGAAAACGAGTACTACTCCAACATCCGCCCCAAACGCGTGACCTACACCGGCGAGCGGCCGATCCAGGCCTTGATGGCCCGGGGTATCCAGTACGTCGAAGTGCGCTGCCTGGACATCAACCCGTTCCTGCCGATGGGCATCGACCTCACCGAATCGCGCTTCCTCGATGCGTTCCTGCTGTATTGCGGCCTCAATGACAGCCCGCAGCTGGAAAACAACGAATGCGGCAACGCCACGAGCAACTTCCTCACGGTAGTCAAGGAAGGTCGCAAGCCAGGCCTGCAATTGCAGCGACAAGGCCAAGCAGTAGACATGCAGGCCTGGGCCGTCGAACTGCTGGAAAAAATCGCCCCGCTGGCCTCGCTGCTCGACCAGAGCCACGGTGGCGACGCCCACCGCCAGGCCTTGGACGCGCAACTGGCGAAGGTCCGTGATCCGTCCCTGACACCTTCCGCCCAAGTGCTGGCCGCCATGGCCGAGCATCAGGAAAGCTTTGCCCAGTTCTCCCTGCGCCAAAGCAAGGTCCACGCCGAATTCTTCCGCGCCGAGCCGTTACCAGCCCAGGAGCAGACAGCGTTCGAAGACGCCGCCCGGGAATCCCTGGTTCAACAAACTGAACTGGAGCAGAACGAAGTGGGGGATTTCGATGTGTTCGTGGGTTCGTATCAAGCGAGCATTCTGGCGATCAGTAACTGATCCCTCTTTGATCAGGACGCTTTTTGTGGCGAGGGAGCTTGCTCCCGCTGGACTGCGAAGCAGGCCCCTTTTACGGCTGCTGCGCAGCCGAGCGGGAGCAAGCTCCCTCGCCACAAGGGTTTCCAGTGTGGCTTATAGATTTTTTCGAAAATAAGCTCATTCGAAAAAGTTATTTATTTTTGAATTCTTAGATCATTTAGTCTCCTCCAACGCCGAACATCCGGCGGCCTGTTGAGGAGCTTTCCCATGACTTTGCGTTTCCCCCTTCGCCTTCTCGCGGCCGCCTCCCTGGCCGTCACCAGTTTTTTTGCCCAGGCAGCTGACCTGACCGTTGCCTACCAGACCACCGTCGACCCGGCCAAAGTCGCCCAGGCCGATGGCGCCTATGAAAAAGCCACCCAAGCCAAGATCGACTGGCGCAAGTTCGACAACGGTGCCGATGTCATCACCGCCATCGCCTCGGGCGACGTGCAGATTGGCTACCTCGGCTCCAGCCCGTTGACCGCGGCCATCACCCGCAAGGTCCCGGTGGAAACCTTCCTCATCGCCACCCAGATCGGCGCCGCCGAGGCCTTGGTGGTTCGCGACGGTTCCGGGATCAAAACCCCACAAGACCTGATCGGCAAGAAGATCGCCGTGCCGTTCGTCTCCACCGGCCATTACAGCCTGCTCGCCGCGTTGAAGCACTGGAACATCGACCCGTCGAAAGTCACCGTCCTCAACCTCGCGCCACCGGCCATCATCGCCGCCTGGAAGCGCGGCGACATCGACGCCACCTACGTCTGGGATCCAGCCCTGGGCGTGGCCAAGGAGAACGGCAAGGTATTGATCACATCCGCGGAACTGGCCAAGTTCGGCGCACCGACCTTCGACGCCTGGATCGTGCGCAAGGACTTCGCCCAGAAGCATCCTGAAATCGTCACCGCTTTCGCCAAAGTCACCCTGGATGCCTACGCCCAGTACCGCAAGGATCCACAAGCCTGGCTGGCCGATGCGTCCAACGTCGACAAACTGGTGAAGCTCTCCGGCGCCAAGGCCAGCGACATTCCGCTATTGCTGCAAGGCAACGTCTTTCCCCTGGCGGCCGATCAGGTCGTGAGCCTCGGCGCACCAACCACCCAAGCCATCACCGACACCGCGGCGTTCCTGAAAGAACAAGGCAAGGTCGAAGCCGTGCTGCCGGACTACGCGCCTTACGTCAGCGCCAAATACATCACTCGCTGATTGGAAAAAGGGAGACACGCGATGGCCTTGCTACAGCTGGAGCGCATCAGCGCACAGTACCCCGGCGCGGCGGAACCTGTGCTGGCGGATATTTCCCTGACCCTGGGGCCCCGGCAACTGCTGGTTGCCCTCGGCCCGTCCGGCAGTGGCAAGACTTCGCTGTTGAACCTGATTGCCGGGTTCGTCGAACCCAGCGCCGGGCAGATCACCCTGGACGGCGTACCGGTCAAGGGGCCGAGTGCCGAACGCGGCGTGGTGTTCCAGGACGATGCGCTGCTGCCTTGGCAGGACGTGCTGGCCAACGTTGGGTTCGGCCTGGAACTGGCCGGGGTTGCCAAGCAAAAGCGCGAAGCCCGGGCCCGGGAAATGCTTGCCCTGGTGGACCTGGCCGGTTTCGAGCAACGCCGCGTCTGGCAGCTCTCCGGCGGCCAGAAGCAGCGTGTTGGCCTGGCCCGGGCATTGGCGGCCGACCCGCGCGTGCTGTTGATGGACGAGCCTTTCGGCGCGCTGGACGCTTTCACCCGCGAGCAGATGCAGGAACTGTTGCTACAAGTCTGGCAGCGCACCGCCAAGCCGGTGTTCCTGATTACCCATGACATTGAAGAGGCCGTGTTCCTCGCTACCGACTTGATCCTGTTGGCGCCAAACCCGGGGCAAGTCGTCGAGCGCCTGAGCCTGGATTTCGGCCAGCGCTATGGGGCCGGGGAGTCGGCGCGATCGATCAAGTCCGACCCGCGCTTTATCGAAACCCGCGAGCATGTACTCGCCAAGGTGTTCGCCCAACGCAGCGCCACTCGACCACAGGAGAGCGCATGATGAGCAGCTACGAAATTCCAGCCGTGGTCAGTGACGCGGCGCCCCAGCGCTCGGCCATCGGCCCGAGCCCCAACCTGAGCACACGTTGGATCAGCGGCTTGACCCTGATCGCACTGCTGGCGGTCTGGTGGGCCGTCACGGCCAGTGGCCTGATCGAACCGCTGTTCCTGCCCTCGCCGTCTGCCGTGCTGCAAAAGGGCTGGCTGCTTGCGACCAGCGGCTACATGGACTCCACCCTCTGGCAACACTTGGCCGCCAGCCTTGAACGCATCGGCCTGGGCCTGTTGTTCGCGGTACTGACGGCGGTGCCGGTAGGCATCGCCATTGGTGCCAACCGCATCGCGCGCGGCGTGCTCGATCCGTTGATCGAGTTCTACCGGCCAATTCCACCGTTAGCCTACCTGCCGTTGATCGTGATCTGGTGCGGCATCGGTGAGTTGTCGAAAGTGCTGTTGATCTACCTGGCGATCTTCGCCCCGATCGCCATCGCCACCGCCACGGGTGTGCGCACCGTCGACCGGGCCAAGTTGCGCGCGGCACAATCGTTGGGCGCCACGCGGGCCCAGTTGATTCGCCATGTGATCGTGCCCAGTGCCTTGCCGGACATTCTCACCGGCATTCGCATTGGCCTGGGCGTGGGTTGGTCGACCCTGGTGGCCGCCGAGCTGATTGCCGCCACCAGTGGCCTGGGGTTCATGGTTCAGTCAGCGGCGCAGTTCCTGGTCACCGATGTGGTGGTGCTGGGGATCCTGGTGATCGCACTGATCGCCTTCGCCATGGAAATGGGCTTGCGCGCCCTGCAACGCAAACTGGTGCCGTGGCACGGCCAGACCCATTGATAGCCAATGACCACGCCGACCATTCGGCGCCCCCACTGCGAGAACACGACAATGAGCCGCCCGACCATTACTCCTTTGAGCATCGCCCTCGGCGCGCAGATCAGCGGGATCGACATCAGCCAGCCCTTGAGCCCGGAACATCGCGACGTCATCGAGCAGGCCCTGCTTGAGCATCAGGTGCTGTTCTTTCGCGACCAGCCCATCGAGCCGACGCAGCAAGCGCGATTCGCCGGATATTTTGGCGACCTGCACATTCATCCGATCTACCCCAACATACCGGAGCAGCCGCAAGTCCTGGTGCTCGACACTGCCGTCACCGATGTTCGCGACAACGCCGTGTGGCACACCGACGTGACCTTTCTCCCGACGCCCGCGATGGGCGCGGTGCTCAGCGCCAAACTGCTGCCGGCGTTTGGCGGCGATACGTTGTGGGCCAGTGGCATCGCGGCTTACGAAGCCTTGTCGGCGCCGTTGAAACGCTTACTGGAAGGCCTGACGGCGACCCACGACTTCAGCCGCTCGTTTCCCTTGGAGCGTTTTGGCAACAGCGCCGAAGACCTGGCGCGCTGGGAAGAAGCACGGCGGAAAAACCCGCCGCTGTCCCATCCGGTGATCCGCACCCACCCGGTGAGTGGGCGTCGGTCGCTGTTCGTCAATGAAGGCTTCACGACAAGGATCAACGAGCTATCGGAAAGCGAAAGCGAGGTGATCCTGAAACTGCTGTTCGCCCACGCCACCCGCCCGGAATTCACCCTGCGCTGGCGTTGGCAGGTCAACGACGTGGCGTTCTGGGACAACCGCGTCACCCAGCATTTCGCCGTGGACGACTATCGCCCGGCCCGGCGGGTGATGCACCGGGCGACGGTGTTGGGGGATGTGCCGTTTTTCAAGTAAGGCACTGAATCTGAATTGCTCTTGTGGCGAGGGGATTTATCCCCGCTGGGCTGCACAGCAGCCCCAAAACAGATAACTCGATTCCACCTGATACACCGCGTGCTCAGGTTTGGGGTTGCTTCGCAGCCCAGCGGGGATAAATCCCCTCGCCACAGGGTTTTGTGTTCACCGTACTTGCAGAGGTGGTTACTCCGCCGACGAAGGTTTCTCCCAAAGATTGATCCCGCCTTCCTGGGCAAACCGGTCGATTTCGGCCAGTTCTTCGGCGCTAAAGCTCAGGTTCTTCAGTGCCCCGACGTTCTCGATGATTTGCTCCGGACGGCTGGCGCCGATCAGGGCGGAGGTGACCCGGGGATCACGCAGGGTCCAGGCCAGGGCCATTTGCGCCAGGCTCTGCCCGCGCCGCTGGGCGATCTCATTGAGCGCGCACACGTGGGCGATGTTCTCCTCCGACAGGTGCGAAGCCTGCAACGAGCCGCCGCCCGGACGGTTCACCCGCGCATCGGCCGGAACGCCCTTGAGGTACTTGTCGGTCAGCAGGCCCTGGGCCAGTGGCGTGAAGGCGATCACACCGGTACCCAGTTCGTCGGTGGCGTCCAGCAGGTCTTTCTCCACCCAGCGGTTGAGCAGGTTGTAGGCCGGCTGGTGGATCAGCAGCGGGACTTTCCACTCCTTGAGCAGCGCCGCCATTTCCCGGGTCTTCACCCCGGAATACGAGGAGATGCCAATGTACAACGCCTTGCCCTGCTGCACTGCGGTGGCCAGCGCACTGGCGGTTTCTTCCAGTGGCGTATCGGGGTCAAAGCGGTGGGAATAGAAGATATCCACGTAGTCGAGCCCCAGGCGTTGCAGGCTCTGGTCCAGGCTGGCGAGCACGTATTTGCGCGAGCCACCGCCCTGGCCGTAAGGCCCCGGCCACATGTCCCAACCGGCCTTGCTGGAGATGATCAATTCATCGCGGTACTGCTTGAAGTCTTCGCGCAGCAGTCGACCGAAATTGATCTCGGCGCTGCCGTACGGCGGGCCGTAGTTGTTCGCCAGGTCGAAGTGGTTGATACCCAGGTCGAACGCCGTGCGCAGCAGGGCGCGCTGGGTGTCGATGGGCGTACTGTCACCAAAGTTGTGCCACAACCCCAGCGACAGCGCTGGCAGCACCAGCCCACTGCGACCGACGCGGCGGTAAGGAATGGACTCGTAACGGTTTTCGGCAGCGGTGTAGGTCATCGAAAGGCTCTCTGTTCGCACGCTTGTGGCACAAGCTAACATTTCACAGACGCCTCGGTCAGGCTGAAAGTTCGCATATCAGGTGTGGGAGCGGGCTTGCTCGCGAAAGCGGTGTGTCAGTCAGCACAAATTTCGAATTTGCCGACGCATTCGCGAGCAAGCCCGCTCCCACAGGGTTTGGCAGTGCCAGGAAATCGGAGGGCACACTAACGCGCCTGCGCAAACACCTCCGCCACCCAATCCACGAACACCCGCACCCGTGGCGACATGAGTCGGTTGTGCGGATAAAGCACCGAGACCGGCATGGACGGTGGTGGGGTGGCGGGGAGGACTTCCTGCATCAGGCCCTGCCGGATCGGCTCTTGCATTCGGTAATACGGGCATTGGATCAAGCCCAGGCCGGCAATGGCCGAGGCGGCGTAGATTTCGGCACCGGACACCGACAACGTCCCCCCGATCGGCACCTCCTTGAGTTCGCCATCGACCATGAACTCGAACGGATAGAGCTTGCCGGTGGTCCGCGAGACGTAATTCACCGCCCGGTGATGTTTCAAGTCATCGAGGCTTTTCGGTTCGCCGTTCTGGCGCAGGTAACCGGGGCTGGCACAGGTGATCTGCCGAAGGTTGGCGACACGTCGGCCAATCAATGACGAGTCCGTCAGCGCACCGGAGCGCAACACGCAATCGACGCCCTCGGCAATCAGGTCGACGAAACGATCCGCCTCGCTGATAAACAGTTCTATTTCGGGGTAGCGGGCCATGAATTGCGGCAACGCCGGGATCACGAAATACCTGGCCTGAGTGCCATGCAGGTCTACTCTGAGTTTGCCCTTGGGCGCCACGCCGCGAAACGCCAGCTCGGCTTCTTCGAGTTCCGCCAGCAATTGCACGCAGCGCGGGTAGTAGGCTTCGCCGTCGAGGGTCGGGCGCACCTTGCGAGTGCTGCGCTCCAGCAAACGCACGCCCAGCCAGGCTTCGAATTGATTGAGCGTGTGGGTCAGCGTGGCCCGGGGCATGTTCAAGTCTTCAGCGGCCAGGGTGAAGCTGCTGCGTTCGTATATGCGGACAAATACCCTCATCGCCTTGACCTGGTCCATTTGAATCCCGCGCGCTGATTGTTGAAAAAAATTGAACAGTCAAGGCAACTCTCGTGCATTTATCGCCAAGAGTAAACATGTGAATCTGGCTGCAACGAATCACAACCCCTCACTCTCAAAGGAACCCTCACATGACTGTTCAAAACTCGAAAGTTGCCATCGTGACCGGCGCCTCCCGCGGCATCGGCGCCGAAATCGCCAAGCAACTGGCCAGCGAAGGTTTTGCCGTCGTCATCAATTACGCCAACAGCGCCAGCGAGGCGTCCAAATTGGTGGTGCAGTTGCGCCAGGCCGGCCACCAGGCCATAGCGATCAAGGCAGACGTGTCTTCTGCCGCGGATGTCCGCCGGATGTTCGATGAAACCGAAGCGCAACTGGGCAAGGTCGATGTGTTGATCAACAACGCCGGCATCCTCCAGGTGATGCCCCTGGCGCAGCACAGCGACGAGCTGTTCGAGCAGACGTTCGCCATCAACACCCGTGGCACCTTCAATACCCTGCGCGAAGCCGCGACCCGCCTGAACGACGGTGGCCGGATCGTGAATTTTTCCAGCAGCACCGTTGGCCTGAACCTGCCCGGCTACTCGGTGTACATCGCCAGTAAGGCGGCGGTGGAATCCCTGACCCAGGTGTTCGCCAAGGAACTGCGCGGCCGCCAGATCACGGTCAATGCCGTGGCCCCCGGCCCGGTCGCCACTGAACTGTTCATGCATGGCAAGAGCGAGGAGCAGATCCAGAACTACGCCAAGATGCCGCCCTTGGAACGCCTCGGCCAGCCGGAAGACATCGCCAGCATCATCGCGTTCCTGGTCAGCCCCGCCGCTGGCTGGGTGAACGGGCAAATCTTGCGGGCCAACGGCGGCCTGGTCTGAGGCTTTATTCTCCGTCGCCAGCCACACCGCCATCGAGAGCAGGCTCGCTCCCACAAGGCAATCACTTAAACCTGTGGGAGCGAGCCTGCTCGCGATGGGGCCAGAGCGGTGCAGATGAAGATCTGCTCGGCTACCTTTATCCTTGGGCTTCGATCAGCGCACCAGATGCAGGAACTGCAGGTGCCGCTCGTACTGGTCGAGAATGTCGTTGATCACCTGCTCCTTGGTGTAGCCCACCAGGTCGTAATCCTGGCTGCCTTCGCTCAGGTGTACTTCGGCACGGTAGTAACGACGGTTGTTGAGTTCCTTCGAGCCCATGCCACCGCGAGCGAAGGATGGCGTGAAGTAGCCGCGCATCTGCACCTGGTAAATGAACGGATGTTGCTCGCCGTGACCGATCTCCAGGCTGACGCTGTCATTGGCCGGGTCTGGCTGGGTCACCACCGTCAGGCCCTTCTCGACGAACACCGCGGTCACTTCTTCAATGGCCGGACGTACCGTGGTGTCGAGGAAACGGTACACCTCATCCCGAGACGGGAAATGTACCGCCTGGCTCAACCGCTGGCGCCAGCCGCCCGTGCCCCGGCGCGATCCAGATACCGGCGCCAGGGAATGCAATTGCGCGATCTGCTTCTGGGATTCCAGGTAGAACGCCTTGTGCAGGCCCCACATCATCAACAGCAGAATCAGCGAGAACGGCAAGGAAGTCAGCACCACCGCCGACTTCAAGGCATCGATACTGCCGGAGAACAGCAACGCACTGGTCACCAGGGCGGTCATCGCGCCCCAGAACACTCGCAGCCATTTCGGCCCGTCCTCATCAGGGTTGCCGCCCTTGGCCGACAACGTCGACAGCACCACGGTACCGGAGTCGGCGGACGTGACAAAGAACACGAAGCTGATGAACACCGTGACCGCGATGACAGTCTTGCTCCACGGGTAGGTTTCCAGCAGCAGGTAAAGGCTCATCGATGGATTTTCCAGGGCCGACATGCCCAGGGCGCTCATGCCGTGGTTCAGCACTTGGTCGATGGCGCTGTTGCCAAAGATCGACATCCACGCCAGGGTGAACCCCAGGGGAATCAGCAGCACACCAAACACGAATTCGCGGATGGTGCGACCACGGGAAATCCGCGCGATGAACAGCCCCACGAACGGCGACCAGGCGATCCACCAGGCCCAGTAGAACACCGTCCAACCGCCCAGCCAGTCGCTGGGTTTGTCATAGGCGTACAGGTCGAAGCTCTTCATCGGCAAGGCACCGAGGTAATCGCCGATGTTCTGGATCAAGGTGTTGAGCAAATGCTGGGTGGGCCCGGCAAACAGCACAAACAACAGCAACGCACAGGCCAACAACATGTTGATGTCGGACATGACCCGCACGCCTTTGTCGACACCGGCCACCGCGACGATGATCGCCGCGCCCATCATCAGCACGATCAGGCCGACTTGAATCCATTGGGTGTGGGCGACACCGAACAGGTAATCGAGCCCTGAATTCAGGTGCAATACCCCGAAGCCCATGTCCGCGCCGAGACCGAACACCGTGGCGATGATGCCGAAACCGTCCACCGCATAGCCGATGGGGCCGTTGATGCGCTTGCCGATCAGCGGGTACAACGCCGAACGCAGGGCCAGAGGCAAATTGTGCCGATAGGCGAAGTACGCCAGGGCCATGCCGACGAAGGCGAACACGCCCCAACCGTGCAGGCCCCAGTGCAGAAACAGAATCTGCATGGCCTGGCGCGCCGCGTCAGCGGTACCGGCCTCGCCCTGGGGCGGCTGCACCAAGTGGGTCAACGGCTCGGAGACGCAGAAGAAAAATAGCGTGATGCTGATGCCGGCGGCGAACAGCATGCCAGCCCAGGACAGGTAACTGAATTCGGGTTCGTCGTGGTCGGCACCGAGCTTGATCTTGCCGTAGCCGGACAAGGCGGTGACCACCACGAAGACCAGATACAGCGTCATCGCCAGCATGTAATACCAGCCGACCGTATTGGCCGCCCAGTTCTGCGCCGCCAGCAGCCAGGCACCGGCCTGCTCCGGCACGGCAATCACCACCAGGCCGAACAACAGGATGAAAGTCGCCGCGAAATAAAACACCGGCGGGTTCATGCGGACCAGGCCGCTGGGTGGGAGGGACGAGGCACTCATGGGCAGTGCACTCCGGAAAGCGAAAGGATGGCGGTCGAAAACGGACTCGGCAAAGGCAAGCCTCCTGTTGTGAGCGGGCAGCAAACCGACGGTTTAACTTGAATGAGCGTTCAAGTTAAACATGAATAGGTAGCTAAGGACTAATCGCAAGGCTCGACGGCACGTTTCCTACGCTAGCCTACGGAAGGGTATGACGTTGCCTGGAGAGCATTCGTTCACAGATGCCCTTGCAAATACAGACCCTGTGGGTTTTTTGGTGTTCATCCATTTGCGTCCCCTCCCCCGTTTACGCCCCGACAAACGATTGCCGGTTGCCCATGAATATCGGCGTGCCTATAGTCCAGACATCGCCTACAACCAGTACGGACCCCATGATCAAACAACAGTTGTCTCGCTTTAACCGTCTCGACCTGCTCGGCCATCCGACACCGCTGGAAAAACTCGAGCGCCTCTCCACCTGGCTCGGCCGGGACATCTATATCAAGCGCGACGACCTGACGCCCCTGGCCTTGGGCGGCAACAAACTGCGCAAGCTCGAATACCTGGCCGCCGATGCAATCGCCCAGGGCGCCGACACCCTTATTACCGCCGGCGCGATCCAGTCCAACCATGTACGCCAGACCGCCGCCCTGGCCGCGAAGCTGGGCCTGGGTTGCGTGGCCCTGCTGGAAAACCCCATCGGCACCGAGGACAGCAATTACCTGGGCAACGGCAACCGATTGCTGCTGGAGCTGTTCGACACCAAGGTCGAGCTGGTGGAAAACCTGGACAACGCCGATGAGCAGCTCCAGGCCCTGGCCGGTCGCCTGCGCAGCAACGGGAAAAAACCCTACCTGGTGCCGATTGGTGGTTCGAACGCCTTGGGCGCGTTGGGGTACGTGCGCGCCGGCCTGGAACTGGCCGAGCAGATCAAGGACACCGGGATCGAGTTCGCCGCCGTGGTACTGGCCTCGGGCAGTGCCGGCACCCACAGCGGCCTGGCGCTGGGGTTGAGTGAAAGCCTGCCGACGCTTCCGGTCATTGGCGTCACGGTTTCACGTAGCGAGGAGGACCAGTTTCCAAAGGTCCAGGGTTTGGCCGAACGCACCGCCCAGTTGCTGGACGTGGCCCTTCCCGAGGCTTTCAAAGTGAACCTGTGGGATGAGTACTTCGCGCCCCGCTACGGTGAGCCAAACGCCGGGACCCTGGCGGCGGTCAAGCTGCTGGCCAGCCAGGAAGGCCTGTTGCTGGATCCGGTCTACACCGGCAAGGCCATGGCCGGCCTGCTCGACGGCATTGGCCGCGACCGCTTCGACGACGGCCCGATCATCTTCCTGCATACCGGCGGTGCGCCCGCGTTGTTTGCCTATAACGCGGCGTTCCAGGCTTAGTGAAGTTCCCAATGTGGGAGCGAGCCTGCTCGCGATGGCAGTGTTTCAGCGGAATAAATTTCGACTGATCCACCGCCATCGCGAGCAAGCTCGTTCCCACAGGCACTCATTCCAAATAAGCATATATGCTTGATTTAATATTATTTTAGAATCTATAACGGCCACCCTATAGTCTCGCCACAGGCGCATTTGCCGCGAGACGCCCAGGCTGCTTTAAGGCAGGATGTGGCAATCTTTTCGGATCGCGGCTACGCCTTATCTCAGCCAAAATAACCTCTTCATAAGAAAACACAGGGGCTTGTCATGAATTTTTCCGCATTACGTCGCAACCTGTTGGTAGGTTCGCTGGGCCTGGCATTGAGCGCCGGCCTGTTGGGGCAAGCGGTTGCCGGTGAGCAACTGCAAAAAATCAAGGACGCAGGCGTAATCAACGTCGGCCTGGAAGGCACTTACCCACCGTTCAGTTTCGTCGACGCCGACGGCAAGCTGGCCGGTTTCGAGGTGGAGTTTTCCGAAGCCCTGGCCAAGGAACTGGGGGTGAAGGTCAAGCTGCAGCCGACCAAATGGGACGGCATCCTCGCGGCACTGGAATCCAAGCGCCTGGACGCGGTGATCAACCAGGTGACCATCTCCGAAGAACGCAAGAAAAAGTATGACTTCTCCACGCCGTATACCGTTTCCGGGATTCAGGCGCTGACCCTGACCAAGAACAAAGACACCATCAAGACCGCCGCCGACCTGGCAGGCAAGAAAGTCGGCGTAGGCCTGGGCACCAACTACGAACAATGGGTGAAAGCCAACGTCCCCGGCGCTGACGTACGTACCTACGAAGATGACCCGACCAAATTCCAGGACCTGCGCGTTGGCCGTATCGACGCCATCCTGATCGACCGCCTCGCCGCGCTCGAATATGCCAAGAAAGCCAAGGACACTGCCGCCGCCGGCGAAGCGTTCTCCCGCCAGGAAGCCGGTATTGCCCTGCGCAAAGGCGAGCCTGAACTGCTGGATGCAGTGAACAAGGCCATCGACAAACTCCGCGCCGATGGCACGCTGAAAAAGCTCTCGGAAAAATACTTCAGCGCTGACGTCACTCAATAATGGAAGAGGCTTTTCAACTCGCGCTGGACTCCGCGCCCTTCCTGCTCAAGGGCGCGTATTACACGATCATCCTCAGCCTGGGCGGGATGTTTTTCGGCCTGCTGCTGGGGTTCGGCCTGGCGTTGATGCGCCTGTCGCGCTTCAAACTGGTGAACTGGATCGCCCGCATCTACGTGTCGTTCTTTCGCGGCACGCCGCTGCTGGTGCAGTTGTTCGTGATCTATTACGGGTTACCGCAACTGGGTGTCGAACTGGATCCGCTGCCGGCGGCCCTGATCGGCTTCTCGCTGAACATGGCCGCCTATGCCTGTGAAATCCTGCGGGCCGCCATCAGCTCCATCGAGCGCGGCCAGTGGGAAGCGGCGGCGAGTATCGGCATGACCCGCGCCCAGACCCTGCGCCGGGCCATCCTGCCACAAGCCGCACGCACGGCCCTGCCGCCGCTGGGCAACAGCTTCATTTCCCTGGTCAAGGACACCGCGTTGGCGGCGACCATCCAGGTTCCGGAGCTGTTCCGCCAGGCGCAGTTGATCACCGCGCGAACCTTCGAAATCTTCACCATGTACCTCGCCGCCGCGCTGATCTATTGGATTCTGGCGAGCGTGCTCTCGCACCTGCAGAACGTCCTGGAAGCCCGGGTCAATCGGCATGACCAGGAGTCCTGACCCATGATTGTCGTGGAAAAACTGACAAAGCAGTTCAAGGGTCAGGTGGTGCTCAACGGCATCGACCTGCAAGTCGAAGAGGGTGAAGTGGTGGCGATCATTGGCCCCAGTGGTTCGGGCAAGACCACTTTCCTGCGCTGCCTGAACTTCCTCGAAGAACCCAGCAGTGGCCGGATCAAGGTCGGCGACATCGAGATCGATGGCAGCCGTCCGTTGAACCAGCAGCAGAATCTGGTGCGTCGTTTGCGCCAGCAGGTGGGTTTTGTGTTCCAGAACTTCAATCTGTTCCCCCATCGCACCGCGCTGGAGAACGTGATCGAGGGTCCGCTGGTAGTGAAAAAGACCCCGCGCGCAGAAGCCGAAGCACTGGGCCGTAAACTGTTGGCCAAGGTCGGCCTGTCTGGCAAGGAAGACGCCTACCCTCGGCGCCTTTCCGGCGGTCAGCAACAGCGCGTGGCGATTGCCCGGGCGTTGGCGATGGAACCGGAGGTGATCCTGTTCGACGAGCCAACCTCAGCCCTCGATCCGGAATTGGTGGGCGAAGTCCTGGCAACCATTCGCGGCCTGGCCGAAGAAAAACGCACCATGGTCATCGTGACCCACGAAATGGGCTTCGCCCGGGATGTCGCCAACCGCGTGGTGTTTTTCGATAAAGGCGTGATCGTCGAACAAGGCGAAGCCAAGGCCTTGTTTGCAGCGCCCAAGGAAGAACGCACTCGACAGTTCCTCAGCAAATTCCTCTCGTCCAGCCAGCACTCGCAGTAAGTTATAAAACGACATCACTTCCAGGGAAGGACGTGATGTAACTGCAATGTGGCCAGCACAACACCTGAACTTTATTCACGACAAAACAACCGGCAATTTCTCGCCAATTTAAAACACTGTTTGTTTCATGCGCGCTATAACCCCTCGTTACACTTCCCTCCCCCAAGCCTACACCTCCGCCTTATCCACCCGGCTTTTACCAGGTTTCCATTACAAGGCCCAAGCCGAGGAAAAGGTTGTTTGATGCCCGGCATTATTAACGCCAGCCCGTAGGAAACTTCTGAAGCCTCGCACAATTAATTATTAAGCAAGTGCCTCTATTGACACTGAAACTTTTGAACCCTTATCTAGGAAACCACAGGCGATGCACATTATTTTATTTCTGCGCAGTGACTAACTGCAGTCAGCCTCCACGACTGCGCAAAATGAAATATGTCTCGATTATCCATTGCCTTTGATCTTCCCAAACGGACTTCGTTTTCAAGTATCAAGGAGAACACCATGACAAGTATGTCGAATCTTGCTGAACTGTCCGCGCCGACCCTGGCCAATGCCCATCCCACCGGCATCAACATCGCCAGCGCCGCTCACCTGGAAGTCGCCATAGCCCCCTATCCCGGCATGGACGTCGGCGACCTGATCGAGCTGTTCTGGGACAACTGCTACGTCGGCTCTCGCCAACTGTCCCAAGCAGACCTGCAAGGCAGTATCACGCTGCGGGTACCGGAGAGCTTCGTCGTCAACGGCACCTCGCACATCCACTATCGCGTGATGCAGGTCGGGCGCGGGCCGGCACTGTCCGCCAGGCAACAAGTGCAGGCGAAGCTCGACTGCCCCGGCGGCCAACCATCAACCCTTAGCGGCGATGAAAACCAGGGACTGGCGCCGGTGCATATTCCCGGCGCCATCCGCCGCCAAGGGGTCAACCCCAACCAGATCAAGCGCGGCGTACCGCTGACGATCGAACCCTACCTGAACATGGCCGCCGGCGATGCGGTCACCCTGCGCTGGGGCGATGTGCGCATGGACCTGCCCCCGGTCACACCGGACGAGGTCGGCCTGCCCATCCATATCTGGGTGCCGCCGCAGATCATTCTCGAGGCCGGCGAAGACCTGCGGCTGGAAGTGACCTATTGCATCCTCGACCGCGTAGGCAACAACTCCCTGTGGGCACCACCGCGAACGTTGAAGATCGGTTGCGCCAATCCTTATCTGAAAAGCCCGGCGAAAGAGACCCTCATGGCTGCCGAGCCGCGCCGCAGAACGTGAACTCTCTGAGGAAGCTTTTGTGGCGAGGGGATTCATCCCCGCGGGGCTGCGAAGCGGCCCCCAAATCTGCAATCCCGGTGCATCAGGTTGCTGGGTTGCCTGCTTTGGGGCCGCTCCGCAGCCCAACGGGGATAAATCCCTCGCCACAACATCACACGGCAAAAGCCCTCTATTGATATTCCTAAAAGTTAGTTCAAAAATAATTTATACACGCTTAGGGTATATATACCGGACCACCGGACATTCTTGATTTTCGCTCGCCGCATTCATCGCGGCGTTTCTAAAGATGTGAGGTGGGTAATGGTACGGAACACAATCACCCCAGTGCAGTACGCCCCGGCACTGCCCGCAGCCACGGAGTGGCTGTAATGTCGGATTTGGCCCAAGCAAAGGTCCAGAGCGACCAGGACATCGCACCGCTGTTGTTGCCTGCCCAAGTACTGCGCAACGATGCCGAGGCCATCAAGGCCGCTCATGAGCTGGCCCAGGTCGCCCGCCAGCAAGCCGCGCGACGTGACCAGCAACGCAAGCTGCCCTGGGCAGAAATCGAGCAATTCACCCGCAGCGGACTGGGTAGCATCGCCGTTCCCCGGGCGTACGGCGGTCCCCAGGTCTCGTTCGTCACCCTGGCCGATGTATTCGCAATCATCTCCGCTGCCGATCCGGCCCTCGGACAGATTCCACAGAACCAGTTCGGCGTGCTCCAGCTGATTCTCGGCACGGGCACCGAACGGCAGAAAAAAATTCTTCTGCAGAGCGTCCTCGAAGGCTGGCGCATCGGCAACGCCGGACCGGAACGAGGTGTTCGCAATACCCTTGAGCTGAAGGCACGGATCACCGCCGACGGTGACAGCTTCGTCATCAATGGCCAGAAGTTCTACTCCACCGGTGCGCTGTTTGCCCATTGGGTGGCCGTCAAGGCGCTGAATGACGAGGGTCGCCAAGTATTGGCGTTCGTGCGGCGCGGCACCCCGGGCCTGCGGATCGTCGACGATTGGTCGGGGTTCGGCCAGCGCACCACCGCCAGCGGCACCGTGCTGCTGAACAATGTGCGGGTAGATGCCGAGTTGGTCCTGGACAACTGGCGGATCAACGAAACGCCTGGCGTGCAAGGCGCGATTTCCCAACTGATCCAGGCCGCCATCGATGCAGGCATTGCCCGTGGCGCCATCGACGATGCCATCGCCTTCGTGCGTGAACGCGCCCGGCCATGGATCGACGCCAAGGTCGACCGCGCCAGTGACGACCTTTACGTGATCGCCGACATCGGCAAGCTAAAAATCGAATTGCACGCCGCCGAAGCGCTACTGCGCAAGGCCGGACAAGTGCTGGACCAGGTTAGCGCCGCGCCCATCACCGCGCAATCGGCTGCCCGCGCTTCGATTGCCGTGGCCGAGGCCAAGGTGCTCACCACCGAGATCGCCCTGCAAGCCAGCGAAAAACTCTTCGAGCTGGCCGGCAGTCGCGCCACCCTCGCCGAATTCAATCTCGACCGCCACTGGCGTAACGCCCGAGTGCACACCCTGCACGACCCAGTGCGCTGGAAGTATCACGCCGTAGGCGCCTACCACCTGAACGGCACCTTGCCGGCCCGGCATTCCTGGATCTGACGACCCGACCTCTGGAGCAGTACATGACGTTTTCTCAACACGTCGCGGTGATCACCAGCGATGAACAAGCCCTGATCGTGGCCAGCGACCTGGCCGATGACTTCAAGCGCGACAGCGCCCTGCGCGACCGCGAGCGTCGCTTGCCGCACCCGGAACTGGAGGCGTTCTCCCGCTCCGGCCTGTGGGGCATCAGTGTGCCCAAGGCCTACGGCGGCGCCGGTGTGTCCAACGTCACCCTGGCCAAAGTGATTGCCTTGATCTCTCAGGCTGACGGCTCTCTCGGGCAGATTCCACAAAATCATTTCTACGCCCTGGAAGTGCTACGGGTAAACGGCAGCGAAGCGCAAAAACAACGCCTGTATGCCGAAGTACTGGCCGGCCAACGCTTTGGCAATGCGTTGGCGGAGCTCGGTACCAAGACCGCCCACGACCGCATCACTCAACTGCGCCGCGACGGCAAGGGTTATCGCATCAACGGCCGCAAGTTCTACGCCACGGGGGCGATCTACGCCCAGCGCATCCCCACGTCGGTGGTGGATGAAAACGGCGTGCAACAACTGGCGTTTGTCCCTCGCGACAGCAAAGGCCTGACGGTAATCGACGACTGGACGGGGTTCGGCCAGCGCACCACGGGCAGCGGCTCGGTGGTGTTCGAAGACGTCCCCGTCGCCGCCGAAGACATCGTGCCGTTCCAGAGCGCCTTCGAACGCCCGACACCGGTGGGCCCCCTGGCGCAGATTCTTCACGCTGCCATCGACACCGGCATCGCCCGCGCCGCCTATGAAGACGCCTTGTACTTTGTCCGCAACAAAACCCGCCCATGGATCGACGCTACCAGCGACATCGCCACCGAAGACCCGCACACGCTCAAGAGCTTCGGCCAACTGAGCATCCGCCTGCACGCCGCCGAAGCCCTGCTGGAGCGAGCCGGTGAGTTTCTCGACCGGGCCCAGGCCGACACCCAGGCCGACACAGTCGCCGCCGCCTCGATTGCCGTGGCCGAAGCCCGGGCCATCAGCACCGAGATTTCCCTCGCCGCTGGCAGCACGCTGTTCGAACTGGCCGGCAGCCAGGCGACCCTGGCCGAACATGGCCTGGATCGCCACTGGCGCAACGCCCGAGTGCACACCCTGCATGACCCGGTGCGCTGGAAATACCACGGGGTCGGCAACTTCTACCTCAACGATGAAAAACCGCCGCTGCGGGGGACCATTTGATGGCCCACGGCAAGAAAAAAATCCTGCTCAACGCGTTCAACATGAACTGCATCGGGCACATCAATCACGGCCTGTGGACCCATCCCCAGGACACCTCGACCCAGTTCAACACGATCGAATACTGGACCGCCCTGGCGCAGTTACTCGAACGCGGATTGTTCGACGGGCTGTTTATCGCCGATATCGTCGGGGTCTACGACGTGTACCAACAGTCGGTGGACGTCACCCTGAAAGAGTCGATCCAGCTGCCGGTCAATGACCCGTTGCTACTGGTGTCGGCGATGGCCGCCGTGACGAAAAACCTCGGCTTCGGCCTGACCGCCAACCTGACCTACGAACCGCCCTACCTGTTTGCCCGCCGCATGAGCACCCTCGATCACCTGAGTCGCGGCCGGGTCGGCTGGAACATTGTCACCGGTTACCTGGACAGCGCCGCCAAAGCCATGGGCCTGACTGCCCAGGTCGAGCATGACCGCCGCTACGACCAGGCCGACGAATACCTGCAAGTGCTCTACAAACTGTGGGAGGGCAGTTGGGAAAACGACGCCGTGCTCAACGACCGTGAGCAGCGGATTTATGCCCGGCCGGAAAAAGTGCACAAGGTCCGGCACCAGGGTGAGTTCTATCAGGTCGAGGGTTATCACCTGTGCGAACCGTCGCCCCAGCGCACGCCGGTATTGTTCCAGGCCGGCAGTTCCGAGCGCGGCCTGCTATTCGCCGGGCGGCATGCCGAGTGCGTGTTCATCAGCGGTCAGAACAAACCGGCGACCAAGGTCCAGGTGGACAAGGTCCGCGCCAGCGCCGTCGAAGCCGGGCGCAACCCCGAGGACATCAAGGTGTTCATGGGTCTTAACGTGATTGTCGGCCAGACCGAAGCGGCCGCCTGGGCCAAGCATGCCGAGTACCTGGGCTACGCCAGCGCCGAGGCCGGGGTGGCGCATTTTTCCGCGTCGACGGGGATCGATTTTTCCCAGTACGAACTGGACGAGCCGATCCAGTACGTGAAGAGCAATGCCATCCAGTCTGCCACCAAGACTCTGCAAAACAACGATTGGACCCGACGCAAATTGCTGGAGCAACACGCCCTCGGTGGTCGCTACATCACCGTGGTGGGCTCGCCCGAGCAGGTGGCCGACGAACTGGAGTCGTGGATCGCCGAAACCGGCCTCGATGGTTTCAACCTGACCCGCATCGTCACGCCGCAAAGCTATGTGGACTTCATCGACCTGGTGATTCCCGAGCTGCAGCGACGCGGTTCGTACAAGACCGAATACGACAACGGCACCTTGCGTGAAAAGCTGTTTCAGGCAGAGGCCTATTTACCCAAGCAACATACCGGCTCGACCTACCGGCACTGAGCCCCTGAAGAGCTCTTCTAAAATGACTGGAATATCCGACATGACCAAGCAACTCCTGACCCTGCCAGTCAAAGCACTGGCCCTGGCCCTCGGCCTGTTCAGCTCGGCGCTGTTCGCCGCCGATGCACCGTTGAAAATCGGCACCACCGCTGCGTTCGCCATTCCCCTGGAAGCCGCCGTGGAAGAAGCCGGCAAGCAAGGCCTGAAGGTCGAGTTGGTGGAGTTCAGCGACTGGATCGCGCCCAACGTCAGCCTGGCGTCCGGCGATATCGACGTGAATTACTTCCAGCACATCCCGTTCCTGGAAAACGCCAAGGCCGCCGCCGGGTTCGACCTGGTGCCCTTTGCCCCGGGGATCATCAACAACGTCGGCCTCTATTCGAAAAAATACAAAAGCTTTGATGAGTTGCCCGAAGGCGCGAGCGTGGCCATTGCCAACGATCCGATCAACAGCGGGCGCGGCCTGCAACTGCTGGCCAAGGCCGGGCTGATCACTCTCAAGCCCGGTGTCGGTTACAAGGCCACCGAAGACGACATCGTGGCCAACCCGAAGAAGCTCAAGATCCTCCAGGTCGAAGCCGTGCAACTGGTGCGCGCCTATGAAGATGCCGACCTGGTACAGGGCTACCCGGCCTACATCCGTTTGGCGAAAACCTTCGATGCCACGTCAGCCTTGCTGTTCGACGGCCTCGATCACAAGGAATACGTGATCCAGTTCGTGATCCAACCCAAGAGCAAGAACGACCCGCGGCTGGCCAAGTTCGTCGATATCTATCAGCACTCGCCTGTCGTGCGCGCCGCCCTGGACAAGGCCCACGGCAAGCTCTACCAAGCCGGTTGGGAAGGCTGACCATGAACGCCGTCAACGCGCGACTTCGACAGGAAGCCCCCACGCCCCACAGTGCCGAACAGACTGAACTGCATCCAGAGCTGAACCGTGCCCACGTGCGCTTCATCGGTCTGGGCAAGACCTACAACGGCGCCCAGGGTCCGGTGGCCGCACTGCAAGGCATCGACCTGGCGATCCAGCGCGGCGAAGTATTCGGCATCATCGGTCGTAGCGGTGCCGGCAAGTCCTCGTTGATCCGCACCATCAACCGGCTCGAACAACCCACCAGCGGCCGGGTATTGATCGATCAGGTGGACATCGGCGAGTTCGATGAAGACCGCTTGGTGGAACTGCGTCGACGCATCGGCATGATCTTCCAGCACTTCAACCTGATGTCGGCCAAGACCGTGTGGCAGAACGTCGAATTGCCCCTGAAAGTCGCAGGTGTACCCAAGGAGCAGCGCCAGCGCAAAGTCCGCGAGTTGCTGGAACTGGTCGGCCTGCAAGGCAAGCACAAGGCCTACCCGGCGCAACTCTCCGGCGGGCAGAAGCAGCGGGTCGGCATTGCCCGGGCGCTGGTGCATGACCCGCAGATCCTGTTGTGCGACGAAGCCACTTCGGCCCTGGACCCGGAGACCACCCAATCGATCCTCGGCCTGCTGCGCGAGATCAACCAGCGCTTGGGCCTGACCATCGTCTTGATCACCCATGAAATGGCGGTGATTCGCGAAGTCTGCGACCGGGTGGTGGTGCTCGAGCAGGGGCGGATCGTCGAGCAGGGGCCGGTCTGGGAAGTGTTTGGCAACCCGCAGCACGAGGTCAGTCGAACGCTGCTGGCGCCCTTGCAACACGCCATACCGGAGGAACTGCAAAGCCGCCTGCAAGCGCAGCCGGCGTCGGCGGATGCCGCTACCGTGCTGCGCCTGCAATTCACCGGCGCGGGTCGCGATGAAGCGGATCTCGCCGCTCTGTTCAGCGCCCTTGGTGGCCGGGTGCGGCTGCTGCACGGCGGCATCGAGCGCATTCAGGGCCATGGGCTGGGGCAATTGCTGCTGGCCGTGAGCGGTTCGTCGTGGGGCGCCGAGGAATTGCGTCAACGTGCGGGCAATTGGGCGCAACGGGTGGAGGTGCTGGGCTATGTGGTTTGATCGGTTGTTGCAGGGTTTCATCGACACGTTCCTGATGGTTGGCGTGTCGTCGCTGATCGCGCTGCTGGCGGGCATACCGCTGGCGGTGATCCTGGTCACCAGCGGCAAGGGCGGGATCTATGAAGCGCCAGCCTTGAACCGCGCCTTGGGCGCGTTCGTGAACCTGTTCCGCTCGATACCGTTCCTGATTCTGATGGTGGCGTTGATCCCGTTCACCCGGCTGATCGTCGGCACCACCTACGGTGTCTGGGCAGCAGTCGTGCCGCTGACCATCGCCGCCACGCCGTTCTTTGCCCGCATCGCCGAAGTCAGCCTGCGCGAGGTCGATCATGGCTTGATCGAAGCCGCCCAGGCCATGGGTTGCCGCCGTTGGCACATCGTCTGGCATGTGCTGCTGCCCGAAGCCCTGCCGGGCATCGTCGGCGGCTTCACCATCACCCTTGTGACCATGATCAACTCTTCGGCCATGGCCGGGGCCATCGGTGCCGGCGGCTTGGGCGACATCGCCTACCGCTATGGCTACCAACGCTTCGACAGCCAGATCATGCTCACGGTGATCGTGTTGCTGGTGGCGTTGGTGGCGGTGATTCAACTGGGCGGAGACCGCCTGGCGCGGGGTCTGAACAAACGCTGACCTATGGGAGCAGTTGACCTGTGGGAGCAAAGCTTGCTCGCGATAGCAGTATTCCATCCAACATGGATACCAACTGGACGACTGCAGTCGCGAGCAAGCTTTGCTCCCACAGGCAGATCAGCGGCCTTGCGGTATAGTCGCCTGACACTCCTCACCAAGCCCACACCCATGAAACACACCGCCGACGACCTCCACGCCATCACCGCCACGACCCTGGGCCATTACAACGCCGTGGCAGAAAGCTTTCGCGAAGGCACCCGCGACCACGACGTCAGCCAGAACATCGACGCCTTGTTGCGCCACATCCAGGGCCAGGCACCGTTGCACATCCTGGACTTCGGCTGCGGTCCGGGGCGCGATTTGCGCACGTTCACGGCCATGGGCCACGTCGCGGTCGGTCTCGACGGCTCGGCGGAATTTGCCCGGATGGCGCGCCAGGACAGCGGCTGTGAAGTATGGCAACAGGACTTCCTGGCGCTCGACCTGCCAGCCGACCGCTTTGACGGGATTTTCGCCAACGCGGTGCTGTTTCATGTGCCGGTCCAGGAGCTGCCTCGGGTGCTCAGGCAATTGCACGCCACGCTCAAGCCCGGCGGCGTGCTGTTCAGCTCAAACCCTCGGGGCGAAAACCAGGAGGGCTGGAGCGGCCAGCGCTTCGGCGCCTACCACGACCTCGCGGCCTGGCGCACTCTGCTTGGCGACGCAGGTTTCGTGGAACTGGAGCATTACTACCGACCGGCGGGGCTGCCACGGGAGCAGCAGCCTTGGTTGGCGAGTGTCTGGCGTAAACCTGCTTAGGATTTGAGGACGCCATCGCGAGCAAGCTCGCTCTCACATTGGATCTGTGTTTGCTCACCGATCATGAGTTCACAGCTGATCAAGTGTGGGAGCGAGCCTGCTCGCGATAGCGGTGCAACAATCAATGAAACTCGATGGTTTGGCCTCATCGCCTGGAAGCTTCACTCCTGTTTTTTCAACCACTTCTGCGACAACTGCTCCAACCTCCCGTCATCCTTGATGCGCGCCAGGGCATTGTCCAGGCTGGCCTTGAACGCCGGATTACCCTTCTGGAACGGAATCACCAGGCTCGGCGCCGGGACGCTCTTTTCTTCCGGCTGGAACGACGGCGCCATGACCAAAGGACGTTGCGTCTCATCCTTGTTCGCCAGCAGTTGTGCATCGGGATGGCTGTAAGCGGCACTGAGGTCGAAACGTTCCGCCAGTTCCGGGGTCATTGCTATGTGGTTGATGGCAACATCGTACTTGCCGCTCTCCACGCCAGTCAGCAGATCCCCGGCATCGGTGACCACGAAGTCAGGGCGTACATCGAGCTCACTGGCAAGCATTTCGCCCAGTTCCACTTCGAAACCGGTGAGTTTGCCGTCTTCCTTGAAGTTGAAGGGTGCGGTGTTGGCCTCCAGGGCAATGCGCAGTTCGCCACGGTCATTGATGTCATCGATCAGTTCGGCATGAGCCAGGGGACTCAAAAGGGGTAGCAGGCAAATCAGGCCAGGCAGAAAACGCATGGTCACTCCTATGTATTTATACAAGCGACGCTCGTTTCAGGCTCGCTTTGCTATGGTTGTTGCAGGCTTCGACAACGATTGGTCATGAAGTTGTCATGGCCAGGCGGATTTCATGGAAAAACTGGAGAAAAAAATGAAAAGCTTTATGTCTCGTGCTGCGTTGGCCGGTCTGTTGCTGGGTGCTTCGGTGCTGGCAAGCGCCGCGACCCCGGCGCCCAAAGGCGCAGAAGTCTTCATCGTTTCCCCGGAAGACGGCGCCACCGTCTCCAAAGAATTCAAGGTCAAGTTCGGCGTCAAGGACATCGCCCTGGCTCCGGCGGGTGATGTGACCAAAAATACCGGACACCATCATTTGCTGATCGATGTGGACAAACTGCCGGCAGCGGGCGCGCCGATTCCCACCGATGCCAACCACATGCACTTCGGCAAGGCACAAACCGAGGCCGACATCAAACTGACCCCAGGCAAACACACCTTGCAACTGATCCTGGGCGACAGCGGCCACATGCCGTTCGATCCGTCGATCGTGTCCAAGAAAATCACGGTGAACGTGAAGTAACAGCACTCACTGAAAAAAATGCGTCCCCCCTGTGGGAGCGAGCCTGCTCGCGATAGCGGTCTATCCGACACATTAATGTTGGCTGACACGCCGCTATCGCGAGCAGGCTCGCTCCCACAGGTCATATAAAAAAACGGGAGCCCTTTCGAGGCTCCCGTTTTTTTCAGCGACCGCTCTGTTAGAACAACACGCGGCAACGAATGGTGCCGTTGATGTGCTGCAGCTTCTCTTGCGCCAGGTCCGAGTATTCGGCGTCGACGTCGATCACGACGTAGCCGACTTTCTCGTTGGTCTGCAAGAACTGACCGGAAATGTTGATGCCGTTTTCGGCGAAGACCTTGTTGATCTCGCTCATCACACCCGGGATGTTCTCGTGGATGTGCAACAGGCGGTGCTTGCCAGGGTGAGCCGGCAGGGCCACTTCCGGGAAGTTCACGGACGATACCGAAGTACCGTTGTCGCTGTACTTGACCAGTTTTTCCGCCACTTCCAGGCCGATGTTGGCCTGGGCTTCAGCGGTGGAACCGCCGATGTGCGGGGTCAGGATCACGTTGTCCAGGCCACGCAGCGGGCTTTCAAAGATGTCGTCGTTGGAGCGTGGCTCCACCGGGAACACGTCGATGGCGGCGCCGATCAGGTGCTTGTCCTTGATCGCGTCGGCCAGGGCGTCGAGCTTGACCACGGTGCCGCGCGCGGCGTTGATCAGGATGCCGCCCTTCTTGATGGCGCGGATTTCCTTCTCACCGATCATCCACTGGGTGGCAGCGGTCTCCGGCACGTGCAGGGTCACGATGTCGGACATGCCCAGCAGCTCGTGCAGGTTGTTGACCTGGGTAGCATTGCCCAGCGGCAGCTTGGTCACGGTGTCGTAGAAGAACACCTGCATGCCCAGGCCTTCAGCCAGTACCGACAACTGGGTGCCGATCGAGCCGTAGCCGACGATACCCAGCTTCTTGCCGCGAATTTCGAAGGAGTTGGCCGCGCTCTTGATCCAGCCGCCACGGTGGCAGGAAGCGTTCTTCTCAGGGATGCCGCGCAGCAGCAGGATCGCTTCGGCCAGCACCAGTTCGGCAACGGAACGGGTGTTGGAGTACGGCGCGTTGAACACTGCGATACCGCGCTCACGCGCCGCGTTGAGGTCAACCTGGTTGGTGCCGATGCAGAAGCAGCCGACCGCGACCAGTTTCTTGGCGTGGTCGAAGATCTCTTCGGTCAATTGCGTACGGGAGCGAATGCCGATGAAGTGAGCATCGGCGATCTTTTCCTTGAGCTGGGCTTCCGGCAGAGAACTGGTGATGTACTCGATGCTGGTGTAGCCCGCCGACTTGAGGACGTCGACAGCCGATTGGTGGACGCCTTCGAGAAGAAGGAACTTGATCTTGCTCTTATCGAGAGAAGTCTTGCTCATCTGCGTAAACCTGTGTCCCGGAGAAAAATGGCAGGGAATCGGACAGCGCATGCTGACCCGACCGGCGTGACAGCCGTCGCCGCAGAACAGCCGTTGGGCACTACGCTGCGGGGTCGGTATGCTAGCATATGCACCCCGCTAAACACTCATTCCTGCGACGTGAAGCGTTCTCAGGATGACCATGAATTGTTCGAGAGTTCTGTCGATGACCAATCCTGCCCTGATAGATGAGCTGAAGACCCTGGTTGAGCCTGGCAAGGTCCTGACCGATGCCGACTCCCTGAACGCTTACGGCAAGGACTGGACCAAGCATTTCGCCCCGGCGCCGAGCGCCATCGTCTTCCCCAAGACCACCGAGCAGGTCCAGGCCATCGTGCGCTGGGCCAATGCGCACAAGGTCGCGCTGGTGCCATCGGGCGGACGTACCGGGCTTTCCGCCGCAGCCGTGGCGGCCAACGGCGAAGTGGTCGTGTCATTCGACTACATGAACCAGATTCTCGATGTGAACCTCACCGACCGTACCGCCGTCTGCCAGCCAGGCGTGGTCACCGAACAATTGCAGAACAAGGCTGAAGAACATGGCCTGTACTACCCGGTAGACTTCGCTTCGGCAGGTTCCAGCCAGATTGGCGGCAACATCGGCACCAATGCCGGCGGGATCAAGGTCATTCGCTACGGCATGACCCGTAACTGGGTGGCGGGCATGAAGGTCGTCACTGGCAAGGGTGACCTGCTGGAACTGAACAAGGACCTGATCAAGAACGCCACCGGCTACGACTTGCGGCAGCTGTTCATCGGTGCCGAGGGCACCCTGGGCTTCGTGGTCGAGGCCACCATGCGCCTGGACCGCGCGCCGAAAAACCTCACCGCCATGGTGCTCGGCACGCCGGACTTCGATTCGATCATGCCGGTGCTGCACGCTTTCCAGGGCAAGCTGGACCTGACCGCCTTCGAGTTTTTCTCAGACAAGGCCCTGGCCAAGGTCTTGGGCCGAGGCGACGTGCCAACACCGTTCGAAACCGAGTGCCCGTTCTACGCCCTGCTGGAATTCGAAGCCACCACCGAGGAAGTCGCCAACCACGCCCTGGAGACCTTCGAACACTGCGTGGAACAAGGCTGGGTGCTGGACGGCGTGATGAGCCAGAGCGAAACCCAACTGCAGAACCTGTGGAAACTGCGCGAGTACATCTCCGAGACCATCTCGCACTGGACGCCATACAAGAACGATATCTCGGTGACCGTCTCCAAGGTCCCGGGCTTCTTGCGGGAAATCGACGCGATCGTCGGCGAACACTATCCGGATTTCGAAATCGTCTGGTTCGGCCACATCGGCGACGGCAACCTGCACCTGAACATCCTCAAGCCGGAAAACCTGAGCAAGGATGAGTTCTTCGCCAAGTGCGCGACCGTGAACAAATGGGTCTTTGAAACCGTCGAGAAGTACAACGGTTCGATTTCCGCCGAACATGGCGTGGGCATGACCAAGCGCGACTACCTGACTTATAGTCGTTCGCCAGTGGAAATCGAGTACATGAAAGCCGTGAAGGCTGTATTCGACCCGAACGGCATCATGAACCCGGGCAAGATTTTCGCTGTTTGAATCAACGAACCAGGAGTCGGTAATGAGCTATCAGCACCAGTATGTCGACGGTACACGTATCCATTTCCCGGTAGGGAAAGTGGTGTGCATTGGCCGCAACTACGCCGAACATGCCAAGGAATTGGACAACCCGGTGCCCACCGAACCCTTGCTGTTCATCAAGCCGGGCAGTTGTGTGGTGCCACTGGAGGGCGGTTTCAGCATTCCTGCCGACCGTGGCTCGGTGCACTACGAAGCGGAAATCGCCGTGCTGATCGGCAAGCCGCTGTCGCCCCGCCCGAGCGCCGAGGAAGTGCTGGACGCCATCTCCGGCTTCGCCCCGGCCCTGGACCTGACCCTGCGGGACAAACAGGCCGAGCTCAAGGCCAAGGGCCTGCCGTGGGAAATCGCGAAATCCTTCGACGGCGCGGCGGTGATCGCACCGTTCGTGTCGAGCGGCACCTTTGCCGACCTGACCGACATCCCCGTTCGCCTGACCATCAACGGTGAAGTGCGCCAGGATGGCAACAGCAGCCTGATGCTCAACCCTATCGTGCCAATGATCCAGCACATGGCCGGGTGCTTCTCGCTCCAGGCCGGCGACGTGATCCTCACCGGCACCCCGGCGGGCGTCGGGCCGCTGAATGCAGGGGATGAATTGGTACTGGAACTGCCGGGGGCGAGCCGCTTCGAAAGCAGCGTTCGCTAACTCGGTTTTGTAACCTCTATAGATCAAATGTGGGAGCGGGCTTGCTCGCGAATGCGGTGTATCAGTCGACCTTTATGTGTCTGATACACCGCATTCGCGAGCAAGCCCGCTCCCACAGGTATCTGGCTTTTTCCTGAAGACCGACGTTTTACCGTTTTTTTCACATGCCATCCGGATAATTCCGGGGAATGCGGCATCTGAGCCAGCCATTCCCCTAGCCGAATTTTCTGGAACGCATTCCCCGATGGCCAAAACCCAAACACTGTCTGCCGCCAAACCTACCCGCCGCTCCCGCTTCGCCCTGCCCTGGTATGCCTGGTCGCTGCTGGCGCTGGCCGCCGCCTATGGCCTGGCGTTTGCGATGCATTGGGACGACCGCGGGCTGCTTTGGCTATCGGAACACTTCCAGAGCCCGGCCCAGCGCCAGGAGAGCATCTGGCTGCCGGACTACCGCGCCGTGATCGACGCCAAGCCACTGCCGGGCATGGAGAAGGACGAGGCGTCCGATGTGACCTACAACCCGCAGACCAAGACTCTGTTCGCCGTCATGGGCAAGAACCCGTTCCTGGTGGAGCTGACCCTGCAAGGCGATGTGCTGCGCAAGATGCCTTTGGTGGGCTGGAACAACCCCGAAGGCGTGACCTATATGACCAATGGTCTGCTGGCGATTACCGACGAGCGCAATCACACGCTGTCGATCGTCCAGGTGGATGCCAGCACCCGCGAGCTGAACAGCACTGACTTCCCCAAATACGACCTGGGTGCATCAGAGAACCAGAACAAAGGGTTCGAAGCGATTGTCTGGGATCCGCGTAACCAGCAACTGGTGCTCGGGGAGGAACGCCCGCCAGCACTGTTCACCTGGACAAGCGATGGCAGCCAATTGCTCAAGGGCGACAAGCAGATCCACGTCAGCAATGAACTGGACTTGCGCAACCTCTCGGCACTGGCGATCGACCCGCGCACCGGTCACATGCTGGTGCTTTCGGCCGACTCCCATCTGCTGCTGGAACTGGATGAAAAAGGCGAGCAAGTCAGCTTCATGACCTTGCTGGGCAGCTTCAACGGCTTGAAAGACACGATCCCTCGCGCCGAAGGCGTGACCGTCGATGAGGCCGGCAATCTGTACATGGTCAGCGAACCGAATCTGTTCTATCGTTTCGAAAAACAGCGCTGATAGCACTAACTCTGTAGGATAAATTCTCCTTCGTTGTAGGGTGTGGCACACAGCCATTAAGCTTCAGTTCAGGCAGCCGTGGTATTTCCACCCACCTGTTCTTATCCGAGCCCACCCCAACATGCGTCGACTCGCCCGCCCCAAACCCCTGGTCCTGATACTGCTGACCCTGGTGCTGATCTTCCTGATCGCAGCCGGTCAGCACCTGCGTCTGTTCGAACGCGCCTGGTTCAATCTCAACACCCTTTGGAAAACCACCAGCGAACAGGCCATCGCCTTGGACCAGTACCGGGTCACGGTCGAGGCGCAGGTGATCGAAGGCCTGGACGATGACGTTTCAGCGCTGACGTTCGATCCCGTACGCAAGAGCCTGTTCACCGTCACCAACAAGAATGCCGAGCTGATCGAATTGTCCCTGGACGGCAAGATTTTGCGGCGCATCGCGCTGATCGGCTTTGGCGATCCAGAGGCGGTGGAGTTCATCAGCGAAGACACTTACGTCATCACTGACGAGCGCCAGCAGCGCCTGATCAAGATTCACCTGGATGACGACACCCAATTCCTCGACGCCGCCGATGCCGAGCAGATGACCCTCGGCGTGCACATGAGCGGCAACAAAGGCTTCGAAGGGCTGGCCTACGATTCGGTGGGCAAACGGCTGTTCGTGGCCAAGGAACGCGACCCGATGCTGATTTATGAAGTGCATGGGTTTCCCCACCACAATCCGGAAAAATCCTACGCGGTCCACGTGATCAACAACCCCAAGCGCGATGCCGGGCTGTTCGTGCGCGACCTTTCAAGCCTGCAATACGATGAGCGCAGCGGCCATTTGCTGGCGCTGTCCGATGAGTCGCGGTTGATTATCGAGCTGGATATAGACGGCCGGCCGTTGAGCACGCTGTCGTTGAGCAAAGGCCGCCAGGGCCTGCAGAAAACCGTGCCGCAGGCCGAAGGCCTGGCCATGGACGACGACGGCAACCTGTATGTGGTGAGCGAGCCGAACCTGTTCTATGTGTTCAAGAAGCCGCAGCCTTGATGCACTCGCCCTGAAACACCACAACAACCCAATGTGGGAGCGAGCCTGCTCGCGATAACGGTGTGTCAGCCGACATTGATGTGTCGGATAAACCGCTATCGCGAGCAGGCTCGCTCCCACAGGGAATACTTCACTCAAAAGAGCAGGTTATTTCGTCGACTTACTCAGCCCGCAGGGTCTTCACCCCTTCAGCGGTTCCCAGCAACAGCACATCCGCCGGACGAGACGCGAACAAACCGTTGGTGACCACGCCGACGATGGCGTTGATCTGGCTTTCCAGTTCCACCGGGTTGGTGATCTGCAAGTTGTGCACGTCCAGGATGATATTGCCGTTATCGGTCAGCACGCCTTCGCGATACACCGGGTCGCCGCCCAGCTTCACCAGTTCGCGGGCCACATGACTGCGGGCCATCGGGATGACTTCCACCGGCAACGGGAATGCGCCGAGCACAGGCACCAGTTTGCTGGCGTCGGCAATGCAGATGAAGGTCTTGGCCACGGCCGCGACGATCTTCTCGCGCGTCAGGGCCGCGCCACCGCCCTTGATCAGGTTCAGGTGCGCGTCGCTTTCGTCGGCGCCATCGACGTAGAACTCCAGGTCGCTCACGGTGTTGAGCTCATACACCGGGATCCCGTGGCCCTTGAGGCGCGCGGCGGTGGCTTCGGAACTGGCGACCGCGCCGTCGAACGCGCCCTTGTGGCGAGCCAGCGCGTCGATGAAGCAGTTGGCCGTGGAGCCGGTACCGACCCCGACGATGCTCTTGTCATCCAGTTTCGGGAGGATGAGGTCGACGGCGGCCTGGGCCACGGCCTGTTTGAGTTGATCCTGGGTCATGCGGGCTCCGAAAGCGGGCAGGAAGTAAAGAGGGGCGCGAGTATAACCCAACAAAACCTTGGGATTCGTGTGGTCGCCCAGCCAAAAGCCGGGTTAGACTCCTTGGCCCTGCCCAACTCGCTCAGTGATGCTTTCCGATGCTTGAACAGTACGTCAAAAAGATCCTCACCTCGCGCGTTTATGACGTTGCCGTAGAAACCCCGTTGCAGACCGCTCGCCAGCTCTCCGAGCGGCTGGGCAACAGCATTTTGCTCAAGCGTGAAGACTTGCAGCCGGTGTTCTCGTTCAAGATTCGCGGAGCCTACAACAAGCTGACCCAGCTCAGCGACGAAGAACGCGCACGCGGCGTGGTCACGGCTTCGGCGGGCAACCACGCCCAGGGCCTGGCCCTGGCGGCCAAGGTGCTGGGCGTCAAGGCCACCATCGTGATGCCCAAGACCACCCCGGAAATCAAGGTCGAAGGCGTGCGCTCGCGGGGCGGCAAAGTGGTGCTGCATGGCGATTCGTTCCCCGAAGCCCTGGCCTATTCGCTGAAACTGGTCGACGAAAAAGGCTACGTCTACATCCACCCCTATGACGACCCCCACACCATTGCCGGGCAGGGCACGGTGGCGATGGAAATCCTGCGCCAGCACCCCGGGCGCCTGGATGCGATCTTCGTCCCGGTGGGCGGTGGCGGGCTGATCGCAGGGATCGCAGCCTACGTGAAATACCTGCGCCCGGACATCAAGGTCATCGGCGTCGAGCCGGACGACTCCAATTGCCTGCAAGCGGCCATGGCCGCTGGTGAGCGCGTGGTGCTGCCGACCGTGGGGCTGTTCGCCGATGGCGTCGCCGTGGCACAGATCGGCCAGCACACCTTCGATATCTGTAAACACTACGTGGACGAAGTCATTACCGTCAGCACCGACGAGATCTGCGCCGCCATCAAGGATATCTACGACGATACCCGCTCGATCACCGAACCTGCCGGCGCCCTGGGCGTGGCCGGGATCAAGAAATACGTCGAGTCACGGGGCGTCAGCGGCCAGACCCTGGTGGCCATCGACTCCGGGGCCAACGTCAACTTCGACCGCTTGCGCCACGTGGCCGAACGCGCCGAACTGGGCGAGGGCCGCGAAGCGATCATCGCCGTGACCATCCCTGAGAAGCCAGGTAGCTTCAAGGCGTTCTGCGAAGCCGTCGGCAAACGCCAGATCACCGAATTCAACTACCGCTATAACACCGGCAGTGAAGCGCACATCTTCGTCGGCGTGCAGACCCACCCGGAAAACGACCCACGCAGCGCGCTGATCGCCAGCCTGACCGAACAAGGCTTCCCGGTGCTGGACCTGACCGACAACGAACTGGCCAAGTTGCACATCCGCCACATGGTGGGCGGGCACGCGGCGCACGTCATCGACGAAGTGGTGTTGCGCTTCGAATTCCCGGAACGCCCGGGCGCACTGTTCAATTTCCTCAACAAGCTGGGTGGGCGCTGGAATATTTCGATGTTCCACTACCGCAACCATGGCGCAGCGGATGGCCGAGTGGTCGCCGGACTGCAAGTGCCCCACGATGAGCGCCACCTGGTGCCAGCCGCCCTGGAAGAAATCGGCTACCCGTACTGGGATGAAAGCGATAACCCGGCCTATCAGTTGTTCCTGGGTTGATAAAGCCGGGCTAGGCTGTGAGCAGGACTTAAGGAAATCGAACAATGGAAACACTGACCACGCTGAAGATCGCTCACATCGTCGCCACGGTATTGCTGTTGGCGGGCGCCCTGGGGCTGGCCATCTGGGTCTGGCGCACGCGCCGCAACGGCGATGCCACGGCGGCGGCTCGTACGCTGCAACGCCCGCGGCTGTTCATCTGGTTGGTGATGATCCTTGCACTGGCGAGCCTTCCATTCACGGGCTGGTGGATGGTGCACCAGGTCGGCTGGCCACTGGGGCAGACCTGGTTGCTGGCTTCCAGCGTGCTCTACACCTTGGCGGCACTGGCGGGGTTCTGGCTGGTGGTGCGGCTGAACAAGTTGCGCAAGGCGCCGGGAGGTAGCGGTAGGTTTACCTTTGCCTTGGCGTTGTTCAGCGTTGCCTGTTTTATCGCCATTGCGGGGTTGATGGGGGCCAAGCCGGTTTAAAGGTTTAGACCGCGCTGACCTCATCGCGAGCAGGCTCGCTCCCACACTGGATTTGCGTTGTTTACAAAATCCCTGTGGGAGCGAGCCTGCTCGCGATAGCCCTATCAGCCGCGCAACGAAATCACCGGCCAACCACGTCTTTCGGCCTCGGCCCGCAGATTCGGATCCGGATCCACCGCCACCGGATGCGTCACCACCTCCAGCAACGGCAAGTCGTTCATCGAATCACTGTAGAAATAGCTGCCGTCGAGCGAATGCCCGGTCTCTTCCAGCCAACGGTTCAACCGGGTCACCTTGCCCTCGCGAAAACACGGGATGTCGGTGCTGCGCCCGCTGTAGCGCCCGTCAATCATCTCGCACTCGGTGGCGATCAGGGTTTCCACACCCAGGCGTTCGGCAATCGGCCCGGTGACAAAACGGTTGGTGGCGGTGATGATCACCAGCTTATCGCCAGCGGCGCGGTGCTTTTCCAGCAATTCGACGGCCTGGGGCAACACGATTGGCTCGATGCAGTCGCGCATGTAGTCCAGGTGCCACTGCGCCAGCACGTGCATTTCGGTCCGACCGAGGATTTCCAGGCAAAAGTTCAGGTACTCGGCGTTGTCGAGCTTGCCGGCCAGGTAATCCTGGTAGAACTCGTCGTTGCGTGCCTTGTAAGTGACAGCATCCAGGAAACCGCGCTCGCACAGGTAATCGCCCCACGCGTGATCGCTGTCGCCGCCCAGCAATGT
The DNA here is from genome assembly GCF_030687595.1 of Pseudomonas sp. FP2300. Classification (NCBI taxonomy): domain Bacteria; kingdom Pseudomonadati; phylum Pseudomonadota; class Gammaproteobacteria; order Pseudomonadales; family Pseudomonadaceae; genus Pseudomonas; species Pseudomonas sp. FP2300. Next base: position 348,366 of record NZ_CP117440.1, on the reverse strand, counting down.
GTTGTCCAAGTCGAATAAAGCCAGCCGCATTGCAGTTACTCGCTGAAAAATCTGAAGAAAGGCGTCCAGAATACGTACTTTTCACAAGAGTGCACATAAGCTAGGCGGGCTCGTTGCTGCTTTCACAACCTTTGTGGAACAATGCGGCGACATGCGTTTGCGAGGTTGTTGCCGTGATCGACCCCGATGGTTTCCGCCCCAATGTGGGGATCATTCTTACGAATGATGCAGGGCAGGTGCTATGGGCTCGCCGTATCAATCAAGACGCCTGGCAGTTTCCCCAGGGCGGGATCAACCCCCAGGAGACGCCGGAAGAGGCCTTGTACCGCGAGTTGAACGAAGAAGTGGGGCTTGAGCGAGAAGATGTCGAAATACTCGCCTGCACCCGAGGCTGGTTGCGCTATCGTTTGCCGCAACGCCTGGTCCGCACGCACAGCCAACCGCTGTGTATCGGCCAGAAGCAGAAATGGTTTCTCCTGCGCCTGATCTCCAACGAGCAACGGGTGCGGATGGATTTGACCGGTAAACCGGAGTTCGATGGCTGGCGCTGGGTCAGCTATTGGTATCCGTTGGGCCAGGTGGTGACATTCAAGCGCGAAGTGTATCGACGCGCTCTCAAAGAGCTTGCCCCGCGCCTGCTGACGCGCGACTGACGACGGAGTTCGACCCCGAGCCATGCTCAATACGCTGCGCAAGATCGTCCAGGAAGTTAACTCCGCCAAGGATCTCAAGGCGGCGTTGGGGATTATTGTATTGCGCGTCAAAGAGGCCATGGGCAGCCAGGTCTGCTCGGTCTACCTGCTGGACCCCGAGACCAACCGTTTTGTGCTGATGGCCACCGAGGGCTTGAACAAGCGCTCGATCGGCAAGGTCAGCATGGCGCCCAATGAAGGTCTGGTCGGCCTGGTCGGCACGCGCGAAGAACCCCTGAACCTCGAAAACGCCGCGGATCACCCGCGCTATCGTTACTTTGCCGAAACCGGGGAAGAACGCTACGCCTCGTTCCTCGGCGCACCGATCATCCACCACCGCCGCGTTGTCGGCGTATTGGTCATCCAGCAAAAAGAGCGCCGCCAGTTCGACGAGGGGGAAGAAGCCTTCCTCGTGACCATGAGCGCGCAACTGGCCGGGGTTATCGCCCACGCCGAGGCCACCGGCTCGATCAGCGGCCTGGGTCGCCAGGGCAAGGGTATCCAGGAAGCCAAGTTCGTCGGCGTACCGGGCTCACCGGGCGCGGCGGTGGGCACGGCGGTGGTCATGCTGCCGCCCGCCGACCTCGACGTGGTGCCGGACAAGGCCATCACCGACATCGATGCCGAGCTGGGCTTGTTCAAGACCGCCATCGAAGGCGTACGGGCCGACATGCGCGCCCTGTCGGCCAAGCTGGCGACGCAGCTGCGGCCTGAAGAGCGCGCGCTGTTCGACGTCTACCTGATGATGCTCGACGACGCCTCCCTGGGCAGCGAAGTGACCACCGTCATCAAGACCGGCCAGTGGGCCCAGGGCGCGCTGCGCCAGGTGGTGACCGACCACGTCAACCGTTTCGAACTGATGGACGACGCCTACCTGCGCGAGCGTGCCTCCGACGTCAAGGACCTTGGCCGCCGGTTGCTGGCCTATTTGCAGCAGGAACGCCAGCAGACCCTGGTCTACCCCGATAACACCATCCTCGTCAGCGAAGAGCTGACCCCGGCCATGCTCGGCGAAGTGCCGGAAGGCAAGCTGGCGGGGCTGGTCTCGGTATTGGGCTCGGGCAACTCCCACGTGGCGATCCTGGCCCGGGCCATGGGCATCCCGACGGTGATGGGCCTGGTGGACCTGCCGTACTCCAAGGTCGACGGCATCCAGATGATCGTCGATGGCTACCACGGCGAGGTCTACACCAACCCCAGCGACGTGCTGCGCAAGCAGTTCGCCGATGTGGTGGAGGAAGAGAAACAACTGTCCCTGGGCCTGGACGCGCTGCGGGACCTGCCTTGCGTGACCCTCGACGGCCACCGTATGCCGCTGTGGGTCAACACCGGCCTGCTGGCCGACGTGGCCCGGGCACAGAAACGTGGCGCCGAGGGTGTGGGCCTGTACCGCACCGAAGTGCCGTTCATGATCAACCAGCGCTTCCCGAGTGAAAAGGAACAGCTGGCGATCTACCGCGAACAACTGGCCGCGTTCCACCCGCAACCGGTGACCATGCGCAGCCTGGACATCGGCGGCGACAAGTCCCTGTCCTACTTCCCGATCAAGGAAGACAACCCGTTCCTCGGTTGGCGCGGCATTCGCGTGACCCTCGATCATCCGGAAATCTTCCTGGTCCAGGCCCGCGCCATGCTCAAGGCCAGCGAAGGCCTGAACAACCTGCGCATCCTGTTGCCGATGATCTCCGGCACCCATGAACTGGAAGAAGCCCTGCACCTGATCCACCGGGCCTGGGGCGAAGTGCGCGACGAAGGCACCGACGTGCCGATGCCGCCGGTGGGCGTGATGATCGAGATTCCGGCAGCGGTGTACCAGACCAAGGAACTGGCGCGGCAGGTGGACTTCCTGTCGGTGGGTTCCAACGACCTGACCCAGTACCTGCTGGCCGTGGACCGCAACAACCCACGGGTCGCCGATCTGTACGATTACCTGCACCCGGCCGTGCTGCAAGCCTTGCAGAACGTGGTGCGTGACGCCCATGCCGAAGGCAAGCCGGTGAGCATCTGCGGCGAAATGGCCGGTGACCCGGCAGCGGCGGTGCTGCTGATGGCGATGGGTTTCGACAGCCTGTCGATGAACGCCACCAACCTGCCGAAAGTGAAGTGGATGCTGCGCCAGATCAACCTCAGCAAGGCCCAGGAGTTGCTGGCCGAGGTGATGACCATCGACAACCCGCAGGTGATCCACAGCTCCTTGCAATTGGCACTGAAGAACCTTGGGTTGGCGCGGATGATCAATCCGGCGTCGAACAAAACCCTCTGAACCTGTAGCGCCCCTATCGCGAGCAGGCTCGCTCCCACAGGGGATCTCGGTTGTTCACACAATATGTGTTCACCGCCGATCCACAGTGGGAGCGAGCCTGCTCGCGATAGGGCCAGACCTGACACCACAAAGCTAGACCCTGACCTCGACCTCCCCCAAATGCCCCCCATGCGGCCCGAAACTGCGCTCGACCATATGCCGTGTCCCATCGGCATGGACAATCAACGCCGTGCTCGCCCGCGTCCCATAAGCCGGGCTGGCGATGAACACGCTCGACAACAGCATCTCGGTCGCCAGCCCAACGCCCGTATCCGGCAGCTCAGCCACCGGGGCGGGTTGCGGGTCGTTCAGCAGCGCCAATAGCGCCTGGGGCTGCGGATCGTCCAGCACCTCGGCCAGCGCCGCCCGGGCCTTGAGCAGCTTGGGCCATGGCGTGTTCAGCCCGGCGTTCGACAAACCATAGACGCCTTCGGCCAGTCGCTGTGGCCGAATATCACGGGCGTTGTGGTGCCAGAGCTCGGAGCCATCGCCGAGCAGCAGGTTGAACCCGCCATACTCGCTGGCGCGGGGCACGACTTCGCTCAAGTACTCGGCAATCGAGAGATTTCCGGTCAGGAACCGCGCCACCAGCTCACCGCGAGACTTGAATGCCGGCAACTGGCCCGGGTCACGGATGTTGGTCAGGGCGGCAAAGCGACCCTCGGCGCCAACGCCAAGCCAGGTGCCGCCGGCCTCCAGGTCGCGACCAGCGTGGACCTGGGGCGCGTCAGGCCACTGGGCCAGGGGCAAGGTCGGCCGGGCGTAGAACTCGTCGCGGTTGGCCGCCACGATCAATGGCTGGGCGTGGCCGGGGCGCCAGGCAAATACGATCAGGCACATCAGGTAATCCCGTTAACAATGCCAATCGGTTGAAAGAATAAAGCCAGACACAGTTTTTGTGGGAGGCACTGTGTGGGAGCAAAGCTTGCTCGCGAAACAGGCGCCTCGATTTCTGAAAGACCGTAGCGCCGCCATCGCGGGCAAGCCTTGCTCCCACAAAGCGGGGCGGGGCGACGTTTCGCTAAATCCCCTCGCCACAAGGTTTCGTGCCAAATGCTGTGATCACTCTACCCAGACATCGCCGCCACATCCATCGCCTTCAGTAGAGCCCAAGGCCCTGGATCCGTTACCATGCCGCTCTTATTTCGGGATGGGCGGGGAGACGCTGGTGGAATTTTTGCTCTATCTGCTGCTCGGCGCCTGCGCCGGCGTGCTGGCCGGGTTGTTCGGCGTGGGGGGCGGGATCATCATCGTCCCGGTGCTGGTGTTCAGTTTCACCTTGCAAGGCTTCGACCCGCAGGTATTGACGCACCTGGCCGTCGGCACCTCGCTGGCGTCGATCATCTTCACTTCGGTCAACGCCGTACGCGAGCATCAGCGCAAGGGCGCGGTGCGCTGGCCAGTGTTCGCCTGGATGACCGTCGGCATCCTGATCGGTGCCGGTTTTGGCGCGATCACCGCCGAAGCGATTTCCGGCCCGCACCTGCAGAGGATCATCGGCGTGTTCGCCCTGGTCGTCGCCGCGCAATTGGCCCTGGATCTCAAGCCCAAGGCCAGCCGTACGGTGCCGGGCAAGGGCGGCCTGACCTTGGCCGGCACGGTGATCGGCTGGGCCTCGGCGATCTTCGGCATTGGCGGCGGTTCGCTGACCGTGCCGTTCCTGACCTGGCGCAGCGTGCCGATGCAGCAAGCGGTCGCGACGTCATCGGCTTGCGGGCTGCCCATCGCCGTGGTCAGCGCATTAAGTTTCATGATTCTGGGCTGGCACGATCCGTTGTTGCCGGCCCATAGTCTCGGTTTTGTGTATTTGCCGGCGCTGCTGGGCATCGCCTTGACCAGCATGGTCTTCGCCCGTTTCGGTGCGCGGCTGGCCCATCGTCTGTCGCCGCGCTTGCTCAAACGGCTGTTCGCCGCTTTGCTGTTCTGCGTCGGCTTGAGTTTCCTGTTCTGACGCAATCCTGGCTTAATCCCGAGGTGGCAGCGTCGCCCGGGTATTTTTGACGTTTACGAGGAATATCAATGCTGCCTTACCCGCAGATCGATCCGGTAGCCCTGGCCATCGGCCCGCTGAAAATCCACTGGTACGGCCTGATGTACCTGGTCGGCATCGGCGGCGCCTGGCTGCTGGCGTCGCGCCGGCTCAACCGTTTCGACCCGACCTGGAACAAGGAAAAGCTCTCCGACCTGGTGTTCTGGCTATCCATGGGCGTGATCGTCGGCGGGCGCCTGGGCTACGTGCTGTTCTACGACCTGAGCGCCTACCTGGCCAACCCGACGCTGATCTTCGAGGTCTGGAAGGGCGGCATGTCGTTCCACGGCGGGTTCATTGGCGTGATGCTGGCGGCGTTGTGGTTCGGCAAGCGCAACAACAAGTCGTTTTTCGAGCTGATGGACTTCGTCGCGCCGATGGTGCCGATTGGCCTGGGCGCCGGGCGCATCGGCAACTTCATCAACGCCGAGTTGTGGGGCAAGCCGACCGACGTGCCGTGGGCGATGATCTTCCCGCCGTTCAGTGACCCGGCACAGTTGCCGCGCCATCCGTCGCAGCTGTACCAGTTCGCCCTCGAAGGCGTGGCACTATTCCTGATCCTCTGGCTGTTCTCGCGCAAGCCGCGTCCGACCATGGCGGTATCGGGTATGTTTGCCCTTTTTTACGGCATCTTCCGCTTCATCGTTGAGTTCGTCCGCGTCCCGGACGCCCAGCTCGGCTATCTGGCGTGGAACTGGCTGACCATGGGCCAGGTGCTATGCCTGCCGATGATCGTCGGCGGCTTGGCCCTGATCTGGCTGGCCTATCATCGCGCGCCAGCTGCGACGGCCAAGGTTTAAAATTCGAACCCCGGGGCGCTGGCCTCGGGTTCAAGGACACAGGTAATCCATGAAGCAATATCTCGATCTGGTGGCCGACGTCATCGAGCACGGCACCCGACAAGCCAACCGCACGGGCGTAAATACCATAAGCCTCCCAGGCGCCATGCTGCGATATGACCTCAAGCAAGGCTTCCCGGCCATTACCACCCGCAAAATGGCTTTCAAATCGGCCATCGGCGAGATGTGTGGTTTTCTCCGTGGAATCAACAACGCCGCTGAATTCCGCGCCCTGGGCTGCAAGGTCTGGGACCAGAACGCCAACGAAAATGCCCAGTGGCTGGCCAACCCGTTCCGCCAGGGCGAAGACGACCTGGGCGAGATCTACGGTGTGCAATGGCGCAAATGGCCGGCCTACAAACAGATCCCTTTGAGCAACCCGGCGGCCATCGAGCAAACCCTGGCCCAAGGCTACCGGCAAATCGCCGAAGGCGAAGAAAACGGCCAGGCCTACGTGGTGCTCTACAAGGCGATCGACCAGGTTCGCCAGTGCGTCGACACCATCATCAAGGACCCGGGCAGCCGCCGTATCCTGTTCCACGGCTGGAACTGCGCCCAGCTCGATGAAATGGCCCTGCCGCCGTGCCATCTGCTCTACCAGTTCCACCCGAATGTCGAGACCAGGGAAATTTCCCTGACCCTCTACATCCGCTCCAACGACCTGGGCCTGGGCACGCCGTTCAACCTCACCGAAGGCGCCGCGCTGCTGAGCCTGATCGGCCGCCTGACCGGCTACACACCGCGCTGGTTCACCTATTTCATCGGTGATGCCCACGTCTACGAAAACCACCTGGACATGCTCAAGGAACAGCTCAGGCGCGAGCCGTTCCCGATGCCGAAACTGGTGATTTCCGAGCGCGTGCCGGAGTTCGCCAAGACCGGTGTGTACCAGCCTGAATGGCTGGAACTCGTGGAGCCGAGCGACTTCTCCCTCGAAGGCTACCAGCACCACGCGCCGATGACTGCGCCGATGGCGGTCTAAAAGAATCCCACCATCCCCTTGTGTGCGGGCCCCGTGGGAGCAAAGCTTGCTCGCGACGAACGATAACGCGATCTACTGACGGATCGAGGTGTTTCCATCGCGAGCAAGCTTTGCTCCCACAGGCTCACCCATAGGCCGTTCTGTGTATTCGGATTGGCAGCAAGGGCTTAATGCCCATGACTCCTACCCACATGTGAATGCTCCACCTCCGGCGCCACCGCCCCGCTCACCTCCAGGCGCTGCAAGATCCCGCATTGATCCAGGTCCGGCCCTTCGCCACAGCGATGGCGCAGGTCGATCAGTTGTGTCTGCAAGGCCAACAGGCCATCGATGCGAGCCTTCACGTGCTGAATGTGTTCGTCGATCAGCGCGTTGACGCTTTCGCACTGGTCCTGGGGGCTGTCGCGCAGGGCCAGGAGGCTGCGGATTTCTTCCAGGGTCATGTCCAGGGTGCGGCAGTTGCGGATGAACGTCAGCCGCTCGGCATGGGCCTGGGTATAGACGCGGTAATTGCCATCGCTGCGGGCCGGTTCCGGCAGCAGGCCTTCGCGCTCGTAATAACGGATGGTCTCGACCTGGCAGTCGGTGATTTTCGCCAGTTCTCCGATCTTCATGGTGCGGCCTCCCAAATAGGTGCTTGACCCTATAGTGGCTACAGGGTCTTTACTGCGCAACAGGCACTTTTCACGGACGTACCCGATGAGCGACTCCCTCCATATCCACAAACCCGCCCACGACCATGACCACGGGCATTCCTGCTGCGCGTCGAAAGCGGCACCGGCGGTGGTCAACCTCGGCAAGACGCCGACGGACGGTGCGCGGTTGAGCAGTTTTCGCATCGAAGCCATGGACTGCCCCACCGAACAGACGCTGATCCAGAACAAGCTCGGCAAGCTCGAAGGCGTGCAGCAACTGGAATTCAACCTGATCAACCGCGTGCTGGGCGTGACCCACGATTTGCCCAGCGACGCACCAATCATCAAGGCCATCGAGTCCCTGGGGATGCAGGCCGACCCACTGACCCCGGGCCAGAAACCAGAAACCAACGACCTGCCCGCCCCAGCCAAGCCCTGGTGGCCGCTGGCGTTGTCCGGCGTGACAGCCCTGGGCGCCGAGGTGATTCACTTCACCAACGCCGCGCCAAACTGGGTGGTCGCGCTGATGGCGTTGGTGTCGATCCTCAGCGGCGGCCTGGGTACGTACAAGAAGGGTTGGATCGCCCTGAAGAACCGCAACCTGAACATCAATGCGCTGATGAGCATCGCCGTGACCGGTGCGGTGTTGATCGGCCAATGGCCGGAAGCGGCGATGGTGATGTTCCTGTTCACCGTGGCCGAACTGATCGAAGCCAAATCCCTGGACCGGGCGCGCAATGCTATCGGCGGCCTGATGCAAATGGCCCCGGAGCAAGCCACCGTGCAACAAGCCGATGGCAGTTGGCAGGTACAGGCGGTCAAGGCTATCGCCCTCGGCGCGCGCGTGCGAGTGCGCCCCGGCGAGCGCGTGGGCCTGGACGGTGACGTGGTCGCCGGACGCTCCACCATCGATCAGGCACCGATCACCGGCGAAAGCCTGCCGGTGGAAAAAACCGTCGGCGACAAAGTATTCGCCGGCACCATCAACCAGGCCGGCGAACTGGAGTACACCGTGACCGCGGCGGCCGATCACTCCACCCTGGCGCGGATCATCCACGCCGTGGAACAGGCCCAGGGCTCACGCGCGCCGACCCAGCGCTTCGTCGATCAGTTCTCGAAAATCTACACCCCGGCGGTGTTCATCCTGGCCTTGGCCGTGGCCGTCATCCCACCGCTGTTCATGGGCGCGGCATGGTTCGACTGGATCTACCGGGCGCTGGTGCTGCTGGTGGTGGCCTGCCCGTGCGCACTGGTGATTTCCACACCCGTGACCATCGTCAGCGGCCTCGCCGCCGCGGCGCGCAAAGGCATCCTGGTCAAAGGCGGCGTGTACCTGGAGGGCGGCTACAAGCTCGACTACCTGGCCTTGGACAAGACCGGCACGCTCACCCACGGCAAGCCGGTGCAAACCGACTATGTGGCGCTGGACCCCACCGTGGAAAGCACCGCCCCGGCCCTCGCCGCCAGCCTCGCCGCGCGCTCCGACCATCCGGTTTCCCGAGCGATTGCCCACGCAGCTGTGGATAAGCATCTGGCACAGCAGGTTGTGGATAACTTCGAGGCGCTGGCGGGGCGCGGCGTTCGCGGCGACATCGGTGGCCAGACCTATCACCTGGGCAATCATCGCCTGGTGGAGGACCTGGGCCTGTGCTCTCCCGAGCTGGAAGAAAAACTCTTCGCCCTGGAAAAACAAGGCAAGTCCGTGGTGCTGCTGCTCGACAGTACAGGCCCCTTGGCGCTGTTTGCCGTGGCGGACACCGTTAAGGATTCCAGCCGCGAAGCCATTCGGGAGCTGCATGACCTGGGCATCAAGACCCTGATGCTCACTGGCGATAACGTCCACACCGCTGAAGCGATCGCCGCCCAGGTGGGCATGGATCAGGCCCGCGGCGATTTGTTGCCGGAGGACAAGCTGCAAGCCATCGAAGACTTGTACACCCTGGGTCACCGCGTCGGCATGGTCGGCGACGGCATCAACGACGCACCGGCCCTGGCCCGCGCGGAAATCGGCTTCGCCATGGCGGCGGCCGGCACCGACACGGCCATCGAAACCGCTGATGTGGCGTTGATGGACGATGATCTGCGCAAGATCCCAGCCTTCATTCGCCTGTCGCGGCAGACTTCAAGCATCCTGAAACAGAACATTGCCCTGGCGTTGGTCATCAAGGCGATCTTCCTTGGGGTGACCTTCGCCGGCTTCGCCACCATGTGGATGGCGGTGTTTGCCGACATGGGGGTGAGTTTGCTGGTGGTGTTCAATGGGTTGCGGTTGTTGCGTAAATAAGAAGTCTTAGGTGGCTGGACGGGCCCTATCGCGAGCAAGCTTTGCTCCCACAGTTGGCGCTTTGTGAATACAGCGTTTTGAACTCACAGCAGATCTGCTGTGGGAGCAAAGCTTGCTCGCGATGGGCTGCACAGCAGCCCCAAAAAACAAGATCAATCACGCTTGGGCTCGCGAATCTTGTACCAGGCCACATACAGCGCCGGCAGGAACAGCAATGTCAGCAGGGTGGCGATGATGATCCCGCCAATCATCGCGTAGGCCATCGGCCCCCAGAACACTTCCCGGGCAATCGGGATCATCCCCAGGCTCGCCGCGGCCGCCGTCAGCAGGATCGGCCGGCGCCGGTGTTCGGTGGCCTCCACCACCGCATCCCAGGGCTCGTAGCCGTCACGTTCATACTCGTCGATCTGGGTCACCAGGATCACCGAGTTACGGATGATGATGCCGATCAACGCGAGGATCCCGAGGATCGCCACGAAACCCATGGGCGTGCCCGTCGGCACCAGCGCCAGCACCACGCCTATCAAGCCCAGGGGCGCGACGCTGGCCACCAGGAACAGTTTCTGCACGCTGTGCAGCTGGATCATCAGGAAGGTCGCCATCAAGAACAGCATCAGCGGCACGACACTGGCGATCGGCCCCTGGGCCTTGCTGCTCTCTTCCACCGTACCACCGGTGGCGACTTTGTAGCCCACCGGCAGGCCAGCGGCGAACTTGTCGATGGCCGGTTGCAGCTGCTTGACCAGGTCGGTGGGCTGGATTTCATCGCGCACCGCCGCCTTGATGGTGATGGTCGGTTTGCGGTCGCGACGCCACACCAGCGGCTGCTCCAGTTCATAGCCCACCGTGGCGAACGCCAGCAGCGGGATCGAGGTGCCGCTCGGGGTGACGATCTGCAGGTTTTGCAGGGTTTCCGGTGAGCCGCGTTCGGCGTCTTCGGCCCGGCCCACCACATTGATCAAGTAGATATCGTCATCGACCTGGGTCACTGGAGACCCGCTGACGATGCTGTTCATCAGCCTGGCCACGTCATCGGAAGACAAGCCCAGTTGCCGCGCCTTGTCCTGGGCGATGTCGATGCGCAGCACCTTGCCCGGCTCGTTCCAGTCGTAAATGATTTCGCCGATGTGCGAGTTCTTGTCCAGTTCGGTAGCCAGCTCGATCGCATGCTTGCGCACCTGGTCGATGTCCTTGCCGCTGACCCGGTACTGGATCGGCCGCCCCACCGGCGGGCCCATTTCCAGGGCCTGCACGTAGCTGCCGATGCCGACGAAGTCTTCACGCAGGCGCTTTTGCAGGCGTTCGGTGAGGGCAGTGCGCGACTCCAGGCCTTTACTGACGATCACCAGTTGCGCGTAGTACGGGTTCTGCAATTGCTGGTCCAGCGGCAGGTAGAAACGAATGGCGCCTTCGCCGATGTAAGTGCTCCAGCGCTCGATGTCCGGGTCGCCCTTGAGGCTCGCCTCCAAGCGATCGACGACCTTGCGGGTCTCATCCATCGAGGCGTTTTGCGGCAGGTTGAGGTCCACCAGGATTTCCGGCCGGTCCGAGGACGGGAAGAACTGGTTCTGCACAAAGCGCATGCAAAACACCGCCAGCACGAACAGCAGCACGGTGATGCCAATGGCCCACCAGCGATTGCGCATCGCCCACAGCAGGCCACCGTTGAAGGCCCGGCCGATCCGACCCGGCTCGGCGCTGTGGGGTTTCACGTTGGTGCTGAGGATGTGCACGCCAATCACCGGGGCGAAGAGCACCGCGACGATCCACGACACCAGCATTGCCACGGCGATCACCGCGAACAGGGTAAAGGTGTACTCACCGGCGGAACTGGCGTTCAGGCCAATGGGCACGAAACCGGCCACGGTCACCAGGGTCCCGGTGAGCATCGGGAACGCGGTCGAGGTATAGGCGAACGTCGCGGCCTGGTCCTTGCTGTCGCCTTTTTCCAGGCGCGTGACCATCATCTCCACGGTGATCATCGCGTCATCCACCAGCAGGCCGAGGGCGATGATCAAGGCGCCGAGGGAAATCCGCTGCATGGTGATGCCGCTGTACTCCATGAACAGGAAGACCATCGCCAGCACCAGCGGAATCGAGCAGGCCACCACCAGCCCGGCCCGTATGCCGAGACTGACGAAGCTGACGAGCAGGACGATGATCACCGCCTCGAACAAGGCGCTGGTGAAGCCACCGACCGCCTCCTCCACCACTTCGGCCTGGTCCGACACGGTATGCACGCCAACGCCCACTGGCAGGTCAGCGGTCAGCTCGCTCATGCGCGCATGCAACGCCTTGCCGAAATCCTGGATGTTGCCGCCCTTCTTCATCGCGATAGCCAGGCCGATGGCTGGCGTGCCATTGAAACGGAACATCGGTGTGGCGGGGTCGACGTAGCCGCGACGGATGTCGGCGATGTCGGCCAGTCGATAGAAGCGGTCATTGAGCCGCAGGTTGACGTTGGCCAGGTCCTTTTCCGACTGGAATTGCCCGGACGTGCGCACGGAAATCCGCTCGGGCCCGGCGTCGATGACCCCGGCAGGCGTGACCGCGTTCTGCGATTGCAGGCTCTGCACCACCTGGCGTTGATCGATGCCCAGGGCCGCGAGTTTGCGCGTGGAGAAGTTCAGGTACAGCACTTCGTCCTGCTCGCCCACCATCTCGACCTTGCCCAGGCCCGGTACGTCACGGATCTCGGCGCGCACCTGTTCCACGTAGTCACGCAACTGGCGCATCGACAAACCATCGCCGGTGAAGGCATACACCGAGCCGTACACGTCGCCGAATTCGTCATTGAAACCAGGCCCCTGCAGGCCGTCAGGGAAATCGCCGCGAATGTCGTTGATCTTCTTGCGCACCTGGTACCAGATCTCGGGAATTTCCTTGGCCCCGGTGGTATCGCGCAGGTACACGAACACCGTCGATTCTCCCGGACGGGTGTAACTCTTGACGTAGTCGAGGGAGTCGAGTTCTTCGAGTTTCTTCTCGATGCGATCAGTGACCTGCTTGAGGGTTTCCTCCTGGGTCGCACCGGGCCAACGGGTCTGGATAACCATGGTCTTGATGGTGAACGACGGGTCTTCTTCGCGCCCCAGGTTCATGTACGAAAACACGCCCATCAACAGCGCAACGAACATCAGGTACCAGACGAACGACTGATGCCGCAGGGCCCATTCGGACAGGTTGAAAGGCCCTTTCATCGTGCGTCCTCATCGAGTTTCACTTTCTGCCCCGGCTGGAGGCTGTTCACACCAGCGCTGACCACGCGGTCGCCAGCCTTGATGCCGTTGGCCACCAGCACCGAGTCGGCCGAACGTTCGAGAATCCGCACGTCACGGGGCGAGACTGTCTGGTTCTGCGGGTCGACCAACCAGATGCGGGCCTTGCCGTCGACTTCTTGCAGCGCGCTGAGTGGCAGCTCGATGCGTGGCTCGATGGTCGAACTCAGGGTCACGCTGATCGCCGTGCCCAGGCGAAAGCCGGGTGGTGTATCGGCCAGCGTCAGGCGCGCGCGACGGGTACGGGTGGCACTCTGGGCCTGGGGTTCGATCTCGCGCACGGTGGCGGTGGTATGAATGCTCGGGTCCAATTGCGCGGCGACCTCGAACACCACGTCCGCGGGCAGGCGTTCGACCAACCCGGCCGGCAGGTCGATCACCGCTTCCTTGATGTCCGGACGGGCCAGGGTCACCACTTGCTGGCCGGCGGTGACCACCTGCCCGGCTTCGGCATTCCAGGCCGTGACGATCGCGTCGTGGTCGGTGCGCAGCTCGCTGTAGTTGAGTTGGTCGCGGGCCTGCTCCACCGAGGCGCGGGCCTGTTCAAGGGACGCGCCAGTGGTTTTCAAGTCGGTCTGGGCGATGTCCAACTGCGCCTGGGCGCCGACGCCACGGTCGAACAATTGTTGCTGGCGACGGGCATTGGCCTGGGCATTGATGTACTGCGCCTCGATCCGCGCCAGGTCGCCCTGGGCGGCGCGCAACTGGTTCTGCTGGTCGGTGGGATCGAGGGTGGCGAGCAGGTCGCCTTTCTTCACTTCGGCGCCGACATCGACATTGCGGCTGGCGATCCGCCCCGGCACACGGAAGCCCACGTTGCTCTCGTAACGCGCCTGGATATTGCCGGCAAACCGTCCAAGCGCCTGTTGGTCGAGGGCCCGGACCTCGACGGACAACACCGGACGCACCGGTTCGGGCGGTGCTTCCTCCTTGGAACAGGCGGCCAGCAAGAGTCCGGCCGAGATCATCCACAAACGCTTCATGGCTGGGCTCCCGGCGTGGATTTTTCATGGGTGTTTTCAGCGATCTCGACGCGTACGCCGGGGTGCAGCAATTGCCCGCCGGCGGTGACGATTTTCTCGCCGCCCTTGAGGCCGTCGCTGATGATGACCTTGCCGGTCAGGTAGCGGCCGACCGTCACCGTATGCAACTGCGCCTTGCCTTCACCGTCCACCAGCCACACGGCCGGGTCGCTGAGGTTCTTGGTCAGGGCCGACCAAGGCAGTTCGAAGGCAGTCTTGCCGGCGGACTTGGCCGTGGCGCTGACCACCGACCCCAGGCGCATGCCTTCGGGTAAATCATTGAGGGTGACCTTGACCTGCACCGTGCCGGTCTGGGCAGACACCGCCGGGGTGATCTCGCGTACCGTACCAGTGGTCTTGATGGCGGGGTTATCCAGCAAACTGATAGTGATGGCAGGATCCGACGGCGGTTCGCTCAACAGCGATTCGTAGATGTTGAACACCGCGTCGCGTTCGCCGTCCCGGGCCAGGCTGAAGATCGGCTCCGTGGCCTGCACCACCTGGCCGACTTCAGCCTGGCGCGCGGTGATGATGCCCGGTGCCTCGGCAATCAGTGCGGTGTAGCTCAGTTGTTCACGAGCGTTGGCCAGTTGGGCCTGGGCGGCGGTCAGCGCACTCTGGCTGCTGCGCAGTTGGGCCTGGGCCGCGTCATATTCGCTCTGGCTGGTATAGCCCTTGGGCAGGAGTTTCTGCTGGCGCACGAAGGCCGCCGCACTCTGCTTGACCCGCGCCTGCTCGGCGGCCACCTGGGCCTCGGCGGAGTCGACATTGGTCTGCAAGTCGCGGGGATCGAGCCGGGCCAGTATTTGCCGGGCCGAGACTCGGTCGCCGACATCGACCTTGCGCTCGATGATCTTGCCGCCCACACGAAACGACAGGTCGGCCTGTACACGCGCCTGGACATCGCCAGTCAGGGTCACCGAGGCGGCGTATTCGCTGGGCACGGCTTGCTGCACAAAGACCCGTGGCAGGGCTTTTTCCGCAGGCTTTTCATCACCGCATCCGGCCAGTAGCGCGCAAAGGCCCAGGCCAACTACCAGTTTGATTCGGGGACCAGCCATGCAGACTCCTATGCGCTGTACGGACGTACCAGTGACGATACGACTGTGAGCTTAGAACAGGGTTCAACGAATACAATGGATGCCGCAGATCAGGCACACTGATCGCCTCCCTGTAGGAGCCTGCGCATGCTCAAGACCCTGGCGGTGGCCAATTATCGATCCATCAACAAACTGGTCATCCCCCTGGGCCGGCTGAACCTGATCACCGGCCCCAACGGCAGCGGCAAGTCCAATCTGTACCGAGCCCTGCGCCTGTTGGCCGAGACGGCCCAGGGTGGAGTGGTCAACGCCCTGGCCCGCGAAGGCGGACTGGACTCGACCTTCTGGGCCGGCCCGGAAGAAATCAGCCGCCGCATGCGCAACGGCGAGGTGCCGGTCCAGGCAGTTGTGCGCCAGGGCACCAAGCGCTTGCGCCTGGGATTCGCCGGTGAAGACTTCAGCTATTCGATTGCCTTGGGCCTGCCGGAACCCAGTCTTTCAGCGTTTTCGCTGGATCCGGAGATCAAGCGTGAATGCATCTGGGCCGGTCCGGTGTTTCGGCCGGCCAGCCTGCTGGTGGATCGCAACGGGCCGATGATCCGTGCCCGCGAAGGCCGTTCATGGGATGTGCTGGCCCAGCACACGCCGACCTTCGACAGCCTGTTCGACCAGGTCGGCAGCCTGCGCACTTCGCCGGAGGTCCTGCAGATGCGCGAGTTCATTCGTCGCTGGCGCTTCTACGACCATTTCCGCAGCGACGCCGACGCGCCAGTGCGCCAACCGCAACTGGGCACCCGCACGCCGGTACTGCACCACGACGGACGCGACCTGGCCGCCGCCCTGCAGACCATCCTTGAAATCGGTGACGTCGAGGCCTTGCATGCCGCCATCGGCGACGCGTTCCCCGGCGCCCACCTGCACATCGAGAAACTGCAAGGCGGACGTTTCGCCATCGCGTTCCAACAGCACGGCCTGCTGCGGCCGCTATCCGCCGCCGAACTGTCCGACGGAACCCTGCGCTATCTGTTACTGGTGGCCGCCCTGCTCACCCCGCGCCCACCCTCGCTGATGGTGCTCAACGAACCGGAAACCAGCTTGCACCCGGATCTGTTGCCGGCCTTGGCGCGGTTGATCATCCGCGCTTCAGCCAATTGCCAGGTCTGGGTGGTGTCCCACGCCACGCGCCTGATCGCCGCACTGGAGCAGGATGAGGACTGCAATTGCATCGTGCTGGAAAAGGAGCTTGGACAGACCGGGATTGTCGGGCAGCGGGCGCTGGATGAACCGGCTTGGCATTGGCCGGATTAATCAGCGCCAGATAAACCGAATCGCGAGCAGGCTCGCTCCCACAGGGGGAATGGTGCTCGACCGCAAATCTTCAGCCCTCCGCCGGCCAATGTGGGAGCGAGCCTGCTCGCGATGCGGTCCTTGAGGCGCTGCAACTGTCAGGAAATCAACCCTGCCATTTGCCACCCTCGACAATCACGCTCTCAGGCTTGGTGTCATCGCTCAATTCCTTGCGCACGTACTGGTCGTACAGCTTGAGCAGGTATTTCTCTTCACCCAGCTTCGCCAACTCGGCATTGACCCAATCACGCAGCTCGACATTGCCCTTCTTCACCGCCGGCGCAATCGGCGCTTCGGCGCCCAGTGTCTGCGCCAGCACGCGATAACCCGGGTTCTGCTTGGCCCAACTGAACAGCACCAGGTTGTCCTGGGCATAGGCGTCGCCACGACCGTTGGCCAGGGCTTGCAAGGACTCGGAGTTCTTCTCGAACTTGAGCAGTTTCCAATCCGGGTGATTCTTGGTCAGCCAGATATCCGCCGTGGTGCCGGTGGTGACGATGGTGGTACGGGTCGCCAGGTCATCGAGGCTTTTCACTTCGCTGGCCTGTGGCACCAGTGCCTGCACGGCGACTTTCAGATTCGGGTTGGTGAACTCCACCGCTTCCTTGCGCTCCGGGGTCACGGTCATGTTGGCCAGGATCAGGTCGACCTTGTCACTTTGCAGGAACGGAATCCGGCTCGCCGGCTCGACCGCGACGAACTCGACCTTGTTTTCATCGCCGAGCAGGTCCTTGGCGAATCGACGGCCAATGTCGGTATCGAAGCCGACATAACGCCCGGCCTCATCGACGAAGCCAAACGGTGGCTTGTCGGTGAAGACCCCGACGATCAATTTGTCCCGCGCCTTGATTTTGTCCAGGTAGCTGGCCGGCGCGGTGCTTTGGCTGGCGGTTTTCGGCTTTGGCGGTTCTTCGGTTTTATTGCAGCCGGCCAGCAGTGCAAGACCGAGCAGCGGCAGTAGCAGCAGAGAAGACTTGGCAGTTTTCATGACAGTTGCAGTTCCTTTGTTTGAGTCGTTTTGGGTAGTGCGGCGACGTAGGAGAACTTCTCCAGGAACTGCTGCGCTCGTGCGGTTTGCGGGTTCGTAAAGAAAATCTCGGGAGGGTTTTGTTCAAGGATTCGCCCAGCATCCATGAACACAATGCGGTCAGCCACGGCCCGGGCGAAGGCCATTTCGTGGGTGACGATCAACAGCGTCATGCCTTCGCGGGCCAGGCCCTGGATGACCTCCAGCACTTCCTTGACCATTTCCGGGTCGAGGGCGGCGGTGACCTCGTCGAACAACATGACCTTGGGGTTCATGCACAGCGAGCGAACGATAGCGATGCGTTGCTGCTGGCCGCCGGAGAGCTGGCGTGGAAAGGCATCGCGCTTGTCCAGCAAGCCCACCCGGGCCAGCAGGGCTTCGGCCTGGTCGCGCGCTTCGCGGCGGTCGCGTTTCTGTACTTTGACCGGGCCGAGCAGCAGGTTATCGAGCACGCTCATGTGCGGGAACAGGTGGTAGCTCTGGAACACCATGCCGATCCGCTGTCGTACTTCACGCCAGTCGGTGCCCTTGTCCAGCAACTCGCGACCGGCGAATCTCAGGCTGCCGCTGTGGGCCGCTTCCAGCCCATTGAGGCAACGCAGCAAGGTACTTTTGCCGCACCCACTGGGGCCGAGGACGACGATCACTTCGCCGGCCTTCACTTGCAGGTCGATGCCGTCCAGCACCTGCTGCTCGCCGAAAAACTTGTTGAAACCCTTGAACTCGATCAATGCGCTCATGCTTGCGTCCAGCGCCGCTCCAGCACGCGCGAGGCGGCCGAGAGCGGGTAGCAGATGAAAAAGAAAAACAGGAATAGCGCGCCGTAGATCAGCACGGATTCATAGGTACGCTCGATGATCTGCTGGCCGACCTTGATCACATCCACCACGCCGATCAGCACGGCCAGGGAGCTGGTCTTGATGATGCGCGTGTAGACGTTGATGGTTGGCGGCGTCATGCGTTTGAGCGCTTGCGGCAGCAGTACATGGCCGTAGAGTTGCGGACCGTTCAGGCCAATGGACAAGCCCGCCTCGCGCTGGCCGCGCGGCAACGAATGCAAGGCTCCGCGCACCACTTCCCCGACTTCACTGGCGCCCCACAACGACAGCACCAGCACCGCGCACCAAAAACTTGGAAGGCTCAGGCCGAAAAAGATCGGCAGGCCGAAGAACAGCAAATACAACCAGACCAGCACCGGGATCGCCCGGAACAATTCCAGGTAGACCCGCAGGACGACGTCCAGCCACTTCACGCCCAACGTACGCAACACGCCGTAAAGCACGCCGCCAACGGTGCTGATGGCGATGCTCAGCAAGGAAATCGACAGGGTTTGCGCAGCGCCCTTGCCCAGTTGCGGCAACGACACCCACAACAATTCAAGACCCGAACTGGCCATGCTGGAGCCTCCTTTCCAGACGGCTGAGCAGCAGCGACAACGGCAAAAACAGCAGCACGCAAATCAGCGTCAGCACGGCGAGCATTTCGTAGGTCTTGTAATAGAGCGCGATGTAGCTTTTGGTGGTGTAGAGAATCTCCGGCACCGCTACGGCCGAGACCACGGTGGTCTCCTTCAGCAGGAAAATGAAGTTGGCGAACAGCGATGGCAGGCTGAGGATCCCGGCCTGCGGCAGGATCACGTAGCGCAACAACTGCCCATGGGACAGCCCGATGGAGCGACCGGATTCCAATTGCGCCTGGGGCACCGCGTCCACACCCGCACGCAGCACTTCCGTGAGGTAGGCACCGCCCAGGAACGTCATGGTAATGATCGCCGCCGCAAACCCCGAGACCTTGATACCCAACGCCGGCAAGGCAAAGTAGACGAAGAACAGCTGGATGAGCAGCGGCGTGTTGCGCGCCAGTTCCACATACAGCCCCACCAGGCGTTGCAGGTAAGGTGTGCGCGACACCAGGATCGTTGCGTTGACCAGCGCCACCAGCAGCGATGTGGCGATGGCGATAAGGCCGACCTGCAACGTCACGCCCACGGCCTTGAGAAACGCCGGGAGGGTGCTGAGGATAAAAGCGTAATCGAAGTTCATTGAACATCCTGGACGCCGCTCGGTAAGCGGCGGTAGTGCGGTCCATGGGCAGCGGATAGCTGCTCGGCAGGAGCTGACTTTAAAGGTATAAGAAGCGCAATTTAAATACCGTTAAAGCATATTGATATCACACAAAAAACTATTCCCTCGATTTGCCGCGATGGGCAAAGCCGACTATTTTTCTTTGCGTCGCAGGGAGGACTTTTGTCCGAAATCCCCGAACCATTACAAGGAAGAAGACATGGCTGACGTAAAAGTGCCGCAGCGACTGGAACCGCAGGAAATACTGAAATTGTTGGTGGCGTTGCGCAGGGCGTTGAAGACCAGGGTGGCCTGACAACTAGTGTGGCGAGGGGATTTATCCCCTCGCCACAGGACAGGTTCGACTCGTCTCAAATAAATAACCTCCCCCCACGGGATCTCGAGCACAAAAAAACGCCGACGCTGTATCAGCCGTCGGCGCTTGAAACCGTGAAAGGGTTTAGCGCACCAATCAGAACGCCGGCAGTACCGCGCCGCTGTATTTCTTCTCGATGAACGCCTTCACTTCCGGGCTGGTCAAGGCCTTGGCCAGTTTCTGGATGGCCGGGCTGTCCTTGTTGTCCGGACGGGCTACCAGGAAGTTGACGTAAGGCGAATCCGCACCTTCGATCACCAAGGCATCCTTGGCCGGGTTAAGACCCGCTTCCAGGGCATAGTTGGTGTTGATTAGGTCCAGGTCGACCTGGTCCAGCACACGCGGCAGCATGGCCGATTCCAGTTCCTTGAACTTGAAATTGTGCGGGTTCTTGGCGATATCTTTCGGAGTCGCCAAAGCGTTTTTCGGGTCTTTCAACTCGATCAGGCCAGCCTTTTGCAGCAGGATCAGGGCACGGCCGCTGTTACTGCCTTCGTTGGGCAGCGCGATGGTCGCGCCGTTTGGCAGATCAGCCAGCTTCTTGTACTTCTTCGAGTAGCCGCCGAACGGTTCGACGTGAACGCCGATCACGGTCACCAGGTTGGTGCCTTTACCTTCGTTGAAGTTTTTCAGGTACGGCAGGGTCTGGAAGTAGTTGGCATCCAGGCGCTTCTGGTCAACCTGGACGTTGGGCTGGACGTAGTCGGTGAAGACCTTGATCTCCAAGTCAACACCTTCTTTGGCCAGGGCTGGCTTGATCAGTTCAAGGATCTCGGCGTGAGGCACCGGGGTAGCCGCCACTACCAGTTTTTCCGCGGCCTGGGCCAGGCCCGAGGTCAGGGCTGCCGCCAATGCGGTGAACAACAGAACCTTTTTCATGCAGTGTCCTTATCGAAAATCACTGTCGTCATGGACGACGGCCAAATGTGGGAGTGCCAGTGAAGTGCTATCGCTGGCGTGAGGCGGACAATACCGATATTTTTTATTCCTTAACAATATCTTTTATTCAAGTTCATATTCATTTTACTCATATAGAAAAACACCACTTTGTGGCAAGGGGATTTATCCCCTCGCCACAATTCCGGTGTTCTCTATAGCGCTTGGCTCAACTGATTGAGCAGCGCCTTGAGGGCCGTGCGCTCGGCGGCCGTGCCTTGTGCAACGACCTGCGCCACCTGGCGGTCGATCGATTCCAGGGCCGATGACTGGGACGGCAAATTCAAGTGCTCCGGCAAGATTTCATCCCCCGTGCTCACCAGCAACGCGAAGTGAATGACGTTTTCCAGCTCACGGGTATTGCCCGGCCAACTGTGCTGTTCAAGGGCATGCTGTGCCGCCTCGCTGATCAGCGGCACGCTGAGGCCGAGCCGCTGGCTATAGATGCCCAGGAAATATTCGGCCAGGGACAGGATATCGCCCACCCGCTCGCGCAGGGCCGGCAGCTCGAGCTGGCCTTCGCCAAGGTAGTGGTAGAGCCGTTCGTGGAATTTCCCGGCCGCCACCGCTTGGGCCAGATCGATGCTGGTGGCTGCCACCAGACGGACATCCACCGGGCTGGGCTGATGTGCACCAACACGGGTGACTTCGTGGTTTTCCAGGGCCGCCAGCAACTTGATCTGGATTGGCAGTGGCAGATCACCGATCTCATCCAGGTAAAGGGTGCCACCATTGGCCGAACCAAACCAACCGGCCCGGCTGCTGGCCGAGCCGCTGTAGCTGCCGGCGGCATAGCCGAACAGTTCGGCGTCGGCGTAGGTCGGGCTGATGGCGCCGCAATTGACCGAGACGAACAACCCTCCGCGATCACTTGCGCGATGGATATGCCGGGCAAGCAGCTCCTTGCCGCTCCCGGTTTCGCCACGTATCAGCACCGAGATCGCACGCGGCGCCAATTGCTCCAACTCCTGGCGCAACTGCCGCGAACGGGGGTCGACAAACACCAGCGCCTTGGCGCGAATGCTCAGGGGGCTTTTTTCCGCATCGGGAAAGGTCAGCAATGGCTGGCCGAAGGTTTCATGCAAACTCATGGCAGGCTCCCGCCCCAGACCGCCGGGAGACGGGGGGCGCTAAAAATTCAGGCGCGACGCAGGGCGTGATGCTCCATGCGATTTTGCAGACGATAGAGATAAGCGAACCCCTGCTCCCAGCGTTGGTGGCCGGACTTCACGTTGATATGCCCCGCCCCCGCCAGGATGCCGGCCTCGGCCCCCCAGTTGCGTGCCAGCTCCAGGGCGCGCGGGGCGCTCACGGCGGCGTCGTTGTCGGAGCTGACCACTTGGCTGGGGAACGGCAACAAATCAGTGGGAATCGGCGCGAAATTGCGCAGCGCCGGGGCGCAGGCCGGCCGCTCGACATCCGCCGGCGCCACCAGCAATGCCCCACGCACCTGTCGCAGAAACTGCACCGGCGCGGTGGCGGCCCAATGGGCAACCGTGATGCAGCCCAGGCTATGGGCAATCAGGATGACCGGCGTGCTGTCGGCGGCGATGGCTTCGGCCAAAGCCGCGACCCAATCCTCGCGCCGAGGCGTCAACCAGTCGGCCTGCTCGACCCTGGCGCTGTTAGGCAGGCTGTTCTGCCAGTGGGTTTGCCAATGATTTTCTGGCGATCCTTGCCAGCCCGGCACAATCAGGTAGCGAATCGATTCGTTGCGCATGGGTGCTCTCCTGCGTGTCTGTTCCCGGACGAGTATAGGGAGGAGAGCTATATTCTTTAAGGAATAAGAAGCTATTTGTTAATACTTAAAACGAATAACAAGTCAACACCGTGGGAGCGAGCCTGCTCGCGATGGCGATATGTCCGTTACATCAATGTCGACTGACAGTCCGCTATCGCGAGCAAGCTCGCTCCCACAGGTTTCGTATGCGCCTCACTCGCTACGCCCCTTGCGCAGCAACACGTCCAACTGGTCCACCACTTCCGCCCAATCCGCATCCTCGAGGATTTCTTCACGCAACAATTGCTGCTGGCTTTCGCTCCAGAAAAACGCGTCAGCCAAGTGCAGCTCAGGCTTGAGGGGTGAATGGGTCGCGATGAATTTATCGATCTCAACGGCGTCGTCGGACAGGCCCAATTGCTTGAACAGCGCGGGCAGGCTGTGGATCGGGGGTTCCATGGGGGGGCTCCTGGCAATAAGACCGATTGTTGGGTTCTTTCCCGCAGTCTAGCCCCTCATTGACCGCCAGACTGATCAAAATTCAATCAACCCTCGACTCGACTAGACTTTGAATAACATCCCGACGAATACACGTTGCGGAGGGTCCTGTGAACATTCACTGGTTGACGCTTGCGCTGCTGGCGATCAGCGGGCCTGCGTTCGGCGCCGATAGCCTCGTGCTGCCAGGCACCGATCCCCTGGGTTTCTGGCTGGTCGCCGTTGGCGTGGCCTTGCTGGTCTTCGAGGCGGCCCTGCCCAATTATGGCGTCGCTGGGCTGGGCGGCATTGTCCTGTGTGTGATTGGCGCGGTCATCCTGACCAACGCTGATGTGCCGGTTCCCCTGATGATCGGCCTGGGCCTGGTCAGCGCCTTGCTGCTGATCGCCCTGCTGGTCCGTGCGTTGAAAACACGACCACGCCAACCCGTCAGCGGCGACGCCGCATTGCTGGGCAACATCACTACGGTGACCGCGTTGCAGGGCGGGAATAATCATCATGGCTGGGTCCAATTGGAAGGCGAACGCTGGCAGGTGGCAAGCGCGACGCCGCTGCGCCCTGGGCAAGCGGTACGGGTCATCGCCCGCAAGGGTTTGCTGCTGGAAGTGGCCCCCGCTGATTCACAAGGAGTCTGAGATGGGCATGCAAATCGGTTTTGCGCTGCTGTTGTTGCTGTTGATCGCACTGGCGGGGGCGACGTTCCGGATCCTGCGCGAATACGAACGGGCAGTGGTGTTCCAGCTCGGTCGGTTCTGGCAGGTCAAAGGGCCGGGGTTGATCCTGCTGATTCCGGTAGTCCAGCAGATGATCCGCGTCGACCTGCGCACGATTGTCCTCGACGTGCCGCCCCAGGACGTGATCACCCGGGACAATGTCTCGGTGAAGGTCAACGCGGTGCTGTATTTCCGCGTGCTCGATCCGCAGAAAGCCATCATCCAGGTGGAAAACTTCCTCATGGCCACCAGTCAACTGGCCCAGACCACCTTGCGTGCGGTCCTGGGCAAGCATGACCTGGACCAGTTGCTGGCCGAACGCGAGCAATTGAACAGCGACATCCAGCAAGTACTGGACACCCAGACCGACGCCTGGGGCATCAAAGTGGCAAACGTCGAGATCAAGCATGTGGATCTCAATGAATCGATGATCCGCGCCATCGCCCGACAAGCCGAAGCCGAACGGGAACGCCGGGCCAAGGTGATCCACGCCGAGGGCGAGTTGCAAGCCTCGGAAAAACTCATGCAGGCCGCCGAAATGCTCGGCCGCCAGCCGGGTGCCATGCAACTGCGCTACATGCAGACGCTGGGGTCGATTGCCGGGGACAAAAGCTCCACCATCGTCTTCCCGTTGCCGATCGAGTTGCTCAAGGGGATGGCGGAGTTGTCGCCCAACAAGTCTTGATCGGCGAAGCGGACAATATCCTTGTGGCGAGGGAGCTTGCTCCCGCTGGGCTGCGAAGCAGCCCCAGAATCTGGCGGTCGCTGCGCAACCGAGCGGGAGCAAGCTCCCTCGCCACAGAAGCGTTTTGTCCAGTTACGTGGTCAGTGACTTCAACGCTTCATAGGGCCCCTGCGCCCAACGCATGACCTGCTCACGCAACAGCGCCGAAGCCTCCCGGCGCTTGCCCGCGCTGTCCCTGACAAATGCCTGCCCCGGCTGCTTGGCATGCTGCCCCGCCATCGCAAACACCTGCTTGCGCTGTGCGTCATTCAGCCCGAAAAACACCGCCAGCCGCCCTGCCATCGCATCAGGCAACTCAGCGTAGTTAACCGCCAGCCCGGTAAATTCATGGCAGTGCCCCAGCCCCACCTGCAACAGCCGCCCCAACCGGCGGGCGATGAAATCCTCCTGACCGCTGAAAGGCGCTCCATCGTCCAGCACACTCGCGCCAATCATCCCCGGCACCATGTGCATACCGGGGCGGCGCAGGTGGGAGACGGCGATTTCCAAGGGGTCGCGGTACACGAACAACCAAGGCGTGTCGGGAAAACACTCACGCAGCAGTGGCAGCTCACCGATGTTCCAGGCGTCCAGCTTGACCACCAGGCGCTGCTCCATACCTCGACGACGCTGCCCATAGGCCGACATCAAGCCCTTGAGCGCCACGCACCGCTCGGCAGGCGGCAAATCGCTGCGCAGCAACGTATCCAGGGGCGGCGGTTCAGAGATGACGATGTGATCGTCCAATTGGGCGAGCATCTGGCTGATCAATGTCGAGCCACAACGCGAGGCATGGAAAATGAACGCACTGGGCGCAAGGCCCGGGCTTTGTCGCTGCCACTGGCTGAGAGCGTCCAAGGACGTCTGGCGGCGAAACGCCTGGTTGAAGGGCAAGCGCAGGGCGTCATCCACCGCATCGCCAAAAAACGGCTGCAACAGTCGCGTGTCGCCAAACCAGCACCAATCGACCTGCCATTGCGCGGCTTCTTGCCATAGGCGGATCGGCAGCCAACCGTGCAGATTCAGGTCTTCCACTGATCTCTCCACCGCTGGCGACCATTGCGCATCGCCGCCCGCAATTCTTCCCGAGTGAAATAAAGCCCTTGCTCAGCCCCCAGCGCCAGCGCGGACGCTATGAAAGCGTCCGGGTCATGCAGGCTCTGCAGAGCCCGGGCAAGGTAAGGGTCAGCTTCTACGCGCCGCTGAAAGCGGACAAGATCGCTTTGCCCGGCGCCAGCGGCGGGCGTGGTGGGCAGTCCATCGGCAATCTGCTGTTCCAACCATGGTCCTGGGCGGCAATCGAGCACCAGATGAACTCTCGGTGCGGCGCTGCGGTTATCGACGCGATGAGGCCGCGCCAAGTCGAGGAACCAGCACTCGCCCGCCCTCATCGGAATGATTTGCCCATCCAGGAAGAAGTCCACCTCAGGCGGGCTGAGCAGCGGAACGTGCAGGCGCAGGTCGGCGTCCGGCCCACCCAGGTCATAGTCACGATGCTCGTGAATGCACCCACCGGGCCCAAGCCGCAGCAGCCGGGCCGAGACGATCTCCAGGGGCCAGTCGCGCAACGCTTCATGCCAACGGCCATCCTTTGACCAAGGCGCGCGATGCAGGGGCTGGCCGCGTCCGGGAGCCAGCTCGGTAACGGCATCGGCCGCCGAAATCAGCGCCACGCCGCTCCAGTCGCCGCTGTGATAGGCACTGTTGAAATGCCCCTGCCAGCGCTCGTCTTCAATGGCCGCCAGTGCCTGCAACAGCAACGGCAGATCCACCGCCACCGGCAGCCGGGAAAACGCCGGGCGCGTCATGCCAGCGCCCGATTATTGGGTCACCGTGGCCGTCTTCGGCAGCGTGATATCGCCCTGGGCCCAGGCCGCTTCGCGGTTGGCCAGCGCCGTGGCGATCGACTGGACTTCGGTCGATTGCACTTCGTTTGGCAGCGGGTCGAGGCCGGCGCTGGCGAAGATCTGCCCGTAGGCGTTGCGCAGATCGGCGTAAGCCAGGTCCCGGCGCAGATCGGCCTGCAGGGTGTTCAGTTCTCCCTGGATCAGGTCCAGCTCGCCGATGCCGGCAGCCTGGTGACGGCTGCGCAACTGACCGACAATCTGCCCGTCGATGTCCGACAACTGCTGACTGGTCTTGAACTGACGCAGCGCTTCGCGATAGTTGGCATTGGCCACGTACAACTGCGCCAGCACGGCAATCGACATCGCCTGGCGTCGCGCCGACGCCACTTCTTCACCGGCCTTGGCCACATCGATGGCCGCCGGGGCGGAAATCACGTTGAACAGGTTCCAGGTGACTTTCACGCCATAATCGGCCCAGCCCTGCTCCACCAGGAACGAGTTGCTGTCGTAATGCCCGCCAGCGGAGAACTCCAGCCCCGGCAGCAGGCGCAGCATGGCCTTGCGGGTTTCAGCGGCGGTGATGCGGGTCTGGTAATCCTGCTCGCGCAGTTCCGGACGGCTGGCCAGGGCTTCCTGTTCGAGACGGGCCAGGTCGACCTTGAGTTCCGGGATGTCATATTCATCCTGGGTCGCCAGGGTCAGCTCGGTACCCAAGGGCAAGTTGATCAGGGTCGCCAGTTCGGTCTTGGCCAGGGACAGCGCCCGGCGTTGCTCTTCGAGCTGGCGGGTGGCCTGGATCAGCGAGCGCTGGTAGCCCAGAGCCTGCACCGGGTCACCGATGCGCTGTTCGCTCATGCTCTGGCTGTTGCCGCGTGCCGTCTCGACCCGGGCCATCAGGCTGTCGATCTGCTTGAGCAAACGCTCGGCGGCCATGGCTCGCCAGTAGGCCGAACGCACGTCCTGGACGATGGTGTTGATCACCTTGCGCCGGCGCTCCTGCACGATCAGTCGCTGGTCCCCGGCCTGCTTGGCGCTGATATAGCTGACGCCGAAATCGAGCACGTTCCAGACCATGGTCAGGTCGGCCACCTCGCGGTCGCGGTCCTGGGAGGTCGACGGTTCCAGGGACTGGGTGCCGGTTTCCACGCTCTGGCTGCTGGAGGCATTGACGTTGTTACGGCCCACATAACCGGCGTCCAGGGCCATGCGCGGCAGCATGTCGAAACTGGCCAGGTCCAACTGACGCTTGGCCAGGGCTTCCTCCATGATCTTCAAGCGACCTTCGAGGTTGTACTTCACTGCCCGGGCCATGGCCTGGTGAAGGGTCAATGGGCCGCTGAGGGGCTCCTGGTCCTTGTACATGTTTTGCAGGTCGGTTCGGGCGCGCTGTTCGCTGACGCTGCGATCGATCGGCTCGCTGGTGACCGCACATCCACTGACCACCAACGCCAGCAAACTCATACCGAATAACTTCTGACTTCTATTCATTCCCTGGATTGCCCCTGGCTGCCCCAATATTTTTTTAGAATCAGGCCTGCACCTGGCTGATGCCGACCTGTCGTAACGCGGTTGCCAGGCTATCGACCTGACGCTGTTCAGTGTCCTTGAGATGTTGCAACTGCTGACCCAGGGTAGGCGCCCCGAACATCCCGCGCAGCCCTTGGGACACATCGCCACCCTGCATCGACTGGCTGCCGAAGGCGTCCATCGATTCGCCCTCGGAAGTGGCGTCCTGGTTGAACAGGGTCGACAGCGTGCTGCTGCCGAACACCCCGCCATCACCACCACCAAAGCCCAGGAACCCTTGGCCGGAGCCATCGCCGGCGGCGTCATTGCCGAACACCTGGGCGATATAACTCGGCGCCAGCGCGCCATGATTGATGAAAATACTTCCTATCGGCTGAGTCCCGTTGCCCAGGTCCCGTTGCTCGAACAGCGGCGGGAAGCCCAGCGGCGTACCCAGGTTGCCGGTCGGCGGGGTAAAGACGATCGGTTGCAACGGCACCTCGGACGGTGGCGTAACCGTGACCGGGTCGGAGGTCAGGAACTCCGGCGGCGGCTTCACATCGTTGGGCACCACGGTGTCGATCGCATAGTTGTTGGACACCGCCACGCTGGCCCCGGCGTTGCCCGACAGGTCACTGACGTTGCTGGTGTCCAGGGCAATGAAGTTGCTCGGGTCGGTGAGGTTCACTGTCGGCGTGAAGGTGGCCGTCCAGGTCTTGCCGCCGTCACTGGTGGTCAGGTTGGTCAGTTCACCGTTGGTGACGCTGAGGTCCGACAAGTCAAAATCCGTCACTGCTTCGCTGAAGGTGAAGGTCACCTGGGTCGTCTCGCCCACCGTCAGGTTCGGGTCGGCGACCACGATGGTTGCCGTCGGCCGGGTGGCGTCGAGCGCGTAGTTGCTGGAAATCGCAATGCCCACGCCGGCGTTGCCGGCCAGGTCCTGCACAGTGCTGGCGTCGAGCAGGATCAGGTTGGTGGCGTCGTTGACGCCTGCGGTAGGCGTCAGGGTCGCTGTCCAGGTCAGGCCGCCGTCATTGCTGGCGAGGTTGGACAACACGCCATTGGCGACACTCAGATCCGACAAGTCGAAACCAGACACCGCCTCGCTGAAGCTGATGGTCACCGTCGTGCTCTGGCCGATGCCCAGGGTGGTGTCGCCCACGGTGATGGTGGCACCAGGGCGAACCGTATCGATCGCGTAGTTGTTGGAGACCACTACACCGACACCGCTGTTGCCCGAGGCGTTGACCACACCGCTGGTGTCCAGGCTGATCAGGTTGCTGGTGTCGGTGATGCTGGTCGTCGGGGTGAACGTGGCCGTCCAGGTAACGCCGCCGTCGGAAGAAGAGACGTTGCTCAGCGTGCCGTTGCTCACGCTCAGGTCGGTGTTGTCGAAACCGCTGACCGCTTCCGAGAAGGTGATGGTCACCAGTGAGGTTTCCCCCACCTTGAGCGCGTTGTCGGCCACCACGATCGTAGCCGTCGGTACCTGCGTCTCGACCGCATAGTTGGCCGAGTCGGTCGTGCCTGTCCCGGCATTGCCCGCCGCGTCGCTCACACCGGTATTGTCCAGGGTGATCAGGTTGCTGGCGTCGGTCACGCCCAGGGTCGGGGTGAAGGTCGCGGTCCAGGTCAGGCCGCCATCGCTGCTGCTGACCGCGCTCAACGTGCCGTTGGCAACGCTCAGGTCAGCGTTGCTGAAACCGGTCACCGCCTCGCTGAAGGTAATGGTCACCTGGGCGGTTTCACCCGGTTTCAATACCGAATCGCTCAGCACGATGGTGGCGGTCGGACGCTGAGTGTCGACGCTGTAGTTGTTCGAATCGGTGGTGCCGCTGCCAGCGTTGCCCGCCAGGTCGGTGACGCCGCCGTTGGCAAGGGTGATGACATTGCTGGTGTCGGTGATGCCAGCGGTTGGCGTAAAGGTCGCGGTCCAGGTGATGCCGCCATCACTGCTGCTCAACCCACTGAGCGTACCGTTGGCAACGATCAGGTCGGCGTCGGTGAAACCGGTCACGGCCTCGTTGAAGGTAATGGTCACCAGCGACGTCTCGCCCGCGGCAATGGCCGTGTCGGCCACGACAATGGTCGCCGTTGGGCGCACGGTATCGATGGCATAGTTGTTCGAGTCGGTGGTGCCGACGCCGGCGTTGCCCGAGACGTTGACGACACCGGTATTGTCCAGAGTGATCAGGTTGCTGGTATCGGCAATGCTCGCGCTCGGTGTGAACGTGGCCGTCCAGGTGACGCCGCCGTCGGACGACGACACGTTGCTCAACGTGCCGTTGCTGATGGTCAGGTCGCTGTTGTCGAAACCGCTCACCGCTTCGTTGAAGGTGATGGTCACCAGGCTGGTTTCACCGATGCTCAGGGATGTATCGGCCACCACGATGGTCGCCGTCGGCACCTGCGTGTCGATCGTGTAGTTGGCCGAGTTGGTCGTGCCGGTGCCGGTATTACCCGCCGCGTCGCTGACGCCGGTGTTGTCCAGGACGATCAGGTTGGACGTATCCCGCACGCCGAGGGTCGGCGTGAAGGTTGCGGTCCAGGTCAGGCCACCATCACTGCTGCTGACCGCACTCAGGGTGCCGTTGGCAACGCTCAGGTCAGCGTTGGTGAAACCGCTCACCGCTTCGCTGAAGGTGATGGTCACCAATGAGGTTTCGCCGACACTCAGGCTGGTATCGGCCATGACGATGGTCGCCGTTGGGCGCACGGTGTCGATGGCATAGTTGTTCGAATCGGTGGTGCCAATGTTGAAGTTGCCCGCCAAGTCAACGATGCCACCACTGTTGAGCGTGATGACATTGCTGGAGTCGTTGATGCCTGCGGTCGGCGTGAAGGTTGCGGTCCAGGTGATGCCGCCGTCGCTGCTGCTCAGCCCCGAAATCACACCGTTGGCGACGGTCAGGTCGGCACTGGTGAACGCCGTCACGGCCTCGTTGAAGGTGATGGTCACCAACGAGGTTTCGCCAGCGGCAATGGCAGTGTCGGCGACAACGATGGTCGCCGTTGGACGCACGGTATCGACGGCATAGTTGTTCGAATCGGTGGTGCCCACGCCGGCGTTACCCGAAGCGTTGATCAAACCGGTATTGTCCAGGGTGATCACGTTGCTGGTATCGGAAATGCTCGCGCTCGGCGTGAATGTGGCGGTCCAGGTCACGCCGCCGTCGGTGCTGCTCATGGTGCTGAGCGTACCGTTGCTGACGGTCAGGTCCGAATTGTCGAAACCGCTGACCGCCGAGTTGAACGTCACGGTGACCAATGACGTCTCGCCGATGCTCAGGGTGGTATCGGCAATCACGATGGTCGCCGTCGGGACGTTGGTGTCGACCTGGTAGTTGTTGGAGTTGGTGGTGCCGGAACCGCTGTTGCCCGCCGCATCGCTGACCCCGGTGTTGTTCAGGGTGATGACGTTGGACGTGTCGGTGACGCCGAGGGCCGGGGTGAAGGTGGCTGTCCAGGTGAAGCCGCCGTCACTGCTGCTGACCGCACTCAGCGTGCCGTTGGCGACGCTCAGATCCGAATTGTCGAAACCGCTGACCGCCTCGGAGAAGGTAATGGTCACCAGCGAGGTTTCGCCGACGCTCAGGGCCGTATCGGCGACCACGATGGTGGCGGTCGGGCGCAGGGTGTCGACGAGGTAGTTGTTGGAATCGGTGGTACCGCTGCCGGTATTGCCCGCTCCGTCCGCCACGCCCGTGTTGTTCAGCGTGACCAGGTTGGTGGCATCATTGACGCCCACGCTCGGCGTGAAGATGGCGGTGTAGGTGATATTGTCGCTGGTGCTCAGGCCGCTCAGGCTGCCGTTGGCCACCGTCAGGTCGGCCAGGGTGAAACCCGTCACAGGCTCGCTGAAGGTAATGGTCACCACCGTTGTTTCGCCAATACCGATGGTCGAGTCGGCGACCACGATGGTGGCGGTCGGACGCACAGTGTCGATGGCGTAGTTGTTGGAATCGGTAGTGCCGCTGCCGGCGTTGCCCGCCGCGTCCGTCACCCCGGTGTTATCCAGGGTGACCAGGTTGGTGGTGTCGCTGACGCTGGCACTTGGCGTGAGCGTGCCCGTCCAGGTGATGCCGCCGTCGCCGCTGCTCAACCCGGTGATCGTGCCGTTGGCGACCGTCAGGTCAGCGGTGGTGAAGCCCGTCACCGCTTCGTTGAAGGTAATGGTCACGAGGGACGTTTCGCCAACCCTCAAAGCGTTATCGGCGACCACGATGGTGGCGGTCGGGCGCACCGTGTCGACGGCATAGTTGTTGGAACTGGTGGTGCCGCTGCCGGCATTACCGGCCGCATCCACAATGCCGGTATTGGCCAGGACGATCAGGTTGGTAGCGTCGGTGATGCTGGCGCTCGGGGTGAGCGTCGCGGTCCAGGTGATACCACCGTCGCTGCTGCTCAGCCCGCTCAGGCTGCCGTTGGCCACCGTCAGGTCGGCCAGGGTGAAACCCGTCACCGCCTCGCTGAAGGTAATCGTCACCAGCGATGTTTCGCCGATGTTCAACGCGGTATCGGCCACCACGATAGTGGCGGTCGGGCGTAGCGTGTCGATCGCGTAGTTGTTCGAGTCGGTGGTACCGGTGCCGGTGTTTCCGGACAAGTCAGCAATACCGGTATTGGCCAACGTGATCAGGTTGCTGGTGTCGCTGACGCTGGCGCTCGGGGTCAGTGTCCCGGTCCAGGTGATGCCGCCATCGCTGCTGCTCAGCCCGGTGACCGTACCGTTGGCCACCGTCAAATCGGCGGTGGTGAAACCGCTCACCGCCTCGCTGAAGGTGATGGTCACCAGCGACGTTTCGCCGACACTCAACGCAGTATCAGCGACCACAATCGTGGCGGTCGGGCGCAGAGTGTCGATAGCGTAGTTGTTGGAGTTCGTCGTTCCCACGCCGGCGTTGCCGTTGAGGTCCGCCACGCCAGTGTTATCCAGGACAATCAGATTGGAGGTATCAGTGATCGCCGCGTCCGGCGTCAGGGTGGCCGTCCAGGTGATGCCGCCGTCGCTGCTGCTCAGGCCGCTGATCGAGCCGTTGGCCACGGTCAGGTCGGCGGCCGTGAAACCACTCACCGCTTCGCTGAAGGTGATGGTCACCACCGAGGTTTCACCGACTCTCAGGGCGGTGTCGCTGACCACGATGGACGCCGTCGGCGCCACGGTGTCGTTGACCACGTAATTGTTCGAGAGGGTGGTACCCACGCCAGCGTTGCCGGCCAGGTCGGCGACCCCGGTATTGTTGAGGGTGATGACGTTGGTGGTGTCGGCGATGTTGCTGGCCGCGGTCAGCGTGCCGGTCCAGGTGATGCCGCCATCGCCGCTGGTGAAGGAGCCCACGGTGCCGTTCTGCACCGTCAGGTCCGCCGCGGTAAGGCCCGTCACAGCCTCGGAGAAGGTGATGGTTACCGTCGACGTGCCACCGGAGTTCAGGCTGGTGTTGGCCACCACGACAGTCGCTGTGGGCGGCGTCTCGTCCGGCACATAGTTGGTATTGATGGTGCCGCCATCGCCGTAGACGTTGGCCACCGAGGCCGGCGAAACACCCGCGGTACCCGCACTCGTGCCACCCACGCCACTGCCACCGACGTTGCCGGCCAGGGCCGCGAAGTTGGCCGCGGTGATCAGGATCGAACCTTTGTTCCAGATGGCGCCGACACCGACGCCGCCGGCACCGCCCGTGTGGTTGTAGCCGCCACCGGCGCCACCGCCACCACCACCGCCGCCTGCGCCGACGTTGTTGGAAATCACCGTGTTGCCGATGATCCGCAGGGTCGCGCCGGTGTCGTTGTAGATACCGCCGACCGCCCCGCCACCAGCACCACCGATGTCGTTATAACCATCGCCACCGCCACCGCCGCCGATGGACAGCCCACCGCTGACGGCCGTACCGCCCGCGGAGCCGGTGCTATAGCCCGGATAGGCGGAGCCGCCAGCCCCACCGGTGGAGGAACCGCCACGCCCGCCCATGTTGAAGAAGCCACCACCGGCACCGCCCTGCCCAGCCGAGCCGTTGGAACCCGTGGCATTGAGGGTGTCGCCGCCCTTGCCGCCAGTACCGCCGGTGATCGCGCCGCCGCCACCACCGCCACCGCCGGCGTATTGCGGCGTCACACCACCACCGCCACCACCACCCGAAGCGGCGTTCGCGGTCACCGTCACGTTGCGCAGGGTCAAGGTGCCGGCGTTGTAGATACCACCACCCTTGGCGACGAGCGCATCGTCGCCACCGTTGCCGCCGTTGCCCGCCGTCATGCCCCGAGTGATCACCAGCCCATCGAGGGTCGCCGTCGTCCCGGCTGTCACGTTGATGATCTGGGTACGGTATTGTCCGTCGAGGGTGACGTCGGCCACGTTATCGTTGTTGAGATCACCATCGATGGTGACGTTTCTATTGACGTCCAACACCTGGGTCAGCGCGACGGTCATGCCGGTATTGAAGGTGACGATGTCACCGTTCTGCGCCGAGGCCAGGGCTGCGCGCAAAGACCCGACACCCGAATTGAGGTTGTTGGTGGCGGTCCAGGTGGCCAGGCCCCATTGGTAGTCGCTCATGGCGCTGGCCGAGAGCACATTGGCGCTTTCGATGTTGCCGGTGGCGATTTCCAGGTCCCAGTCACCGCCAAGGCCGGTACGGTCGTTGGACGCCGCTACATCGCGGCCGGTCAACGTCGCCAATGAATCGACCAGGCTCAGGCCGCGATCGCCTTCGGCGGTGTAGCAGCCGTAGATCAGGATATCGCCACCGACGTTCATGTCCTGGCCGATCTGCGCCAGCACTTCGCTGCGGGCCTGGACGTTATCCGCCGAGAGGTAGCTGTTGCCCAGCCACAGATCACCGGCGTTACCGTGGGCGATGATCTGCACCGAGCTGATGCCCTGGTGGGTGTCCAGGTAATCGGCGATCTGCTGCAAGCCGTCCTTGGTGGCGTCCAGTTGCACCACCTGGGTACCGGGCGCCACGCCTTCGAGCAGGCTGGCGGAATCCTTGACCCGTGAATCGACGAACACCACGGACTTGCCCGGCACGGCGGCCTGGGTGGCATCGACCTGCCCCTGCGGTGCATGGGTGTCTGAAGCCTGGTCGGCCGTGGGTGTCTTGGCCGCCTCGGCGGTGGGCTGGGCGTCCGGTTGCGCGGCATCGGCCACGGTAGCGGCCACCGCGCCGTCGAACAGCATTCGCGGCTCCAGGGACATGATCATTGGCGATGCCAGGGCCTGTGCCCCCTCGGTTACCCGCGACTTAGCTTTGCTCCACCACATGACGATCACCTGGACTCGAACTTCTTGAACACGCAAATGAAAAAAACCGCGATCAGCTGGTCGCGGCGTCGGTTTTCATACGAATGACATTGGCAGCGCTGGCGGAACCATCGCGCCAGAACGACAACTCGGCATACTTTTCAAACAGATCCGGCGGCAGCAAGGTCCGCCGGGCTTGCGGCGCGACCTTGGGCTTGACCTTGTGCAGGCCGGCAACACCCAGGGCCTGGTCAAAGGCCGGTGCGTCGTAGGTCAAGTGATTGAAATCGTGTTCGAACCAGGGCTCGCCGATGAACTCGTACACCAGCCGCATGACCCGCTCCGGGGCCTGGCTCAGCAGGTCGTAATCGACAATCAGCAGCGACTCGGCGTTTTCGCCGTAATAGGCCTCTTTGAGCGCCGTCCAGGCAAACCCTACCAGGCGATTGCGCTGGGCCAGGGTTTCGCAGCGGCTGTAGACGGTATTGCGCTCGTCATCGTCGTTGAACAGCTTGGTGTTCTCGAACGGGTTGGCGCGGTAGAGCCGCTCCAGGCTGTCGAGTACCCAGGCGACGTTGCGCACACAGGCGATGGTCTTGGCTTGGGGGAACAGATCCTGCAGGGCCGGCAGGCGCGCGCACCATTGGCGGTTTGTATCGAAGATGACAGGTTTATCGGCTTTGTCGGCGTAGTAGGAATCGAAGAGTCCGCGCAATAGGCGGCGACGCAGGTCGGTGTCGATCACCGAGCCGAACTCACTGCCGGCACTGCATTGCTGCAGGACGCTGCTGAACAGCGAACCGACGGGGCTGGTCATGCCGGCATGGAAGCGCGGGTTCTGCAGCAAAATGGCAGAAAGCAGGGTCGAGCCCGAGCGCGGTAGACCGGAGATAAAGTGAAACTGCGGCAATCCCTTCACCTTGTTTGTAGTCCTTTTGTACGCAAGCGTAGCCGAGGAAATAATCGCCGCCTAGTAGTACTTTGATATCAAATTCATCCAGATCCGTAAAAAAGATGGACGGTATAGGCGCAATACGAACCTGAATCGTTTAAGCCAATCGACAGCATTTTTCCGCCCTTGCAGCCTGCAGAATCAAACATCCCGGTCTACGCTCAGCCGTGCGTGACCAGGCCAGGGAGTGAAGAAGTCGGGCTGATCGCAATCCTCTCCCTCGGACCCTGTCGGCATTGCCAAATAAACAATCTGAAGGGATGAGGAATCTATGGAAGTATTTATGGGCACCATCCAGCCGTTTGCCTTTAACTTCGCCCCCAATGGGTGGGCGCTGTGCAGCGGGCAGACACTCGGCATTTCCCAATACCAGGCGTTGTTCTCCCTGCTCGGCACGTACTACGGGGGCAACGGCACCACCAACTTCATGCTCCCCAATCTGCAAGGCCGCACGCTCTTGGGACAAGGCAACGGCCTGGGCCTGACTCCGCGTGTCATCGGCGAAGTCGCCGGCACCGAAAACGTCACCCCGACGATCAACAACCTGCCTACCCACTCTCACACCATGGCGGGACTCACCGCCTCCACCACTCTGCAACTGGCGAACCCGGCCAGCAACCCGGTGAACACACCAACGGCCACCAATTCGTTCATCGGCACCTCGGGCACCGGCCCGGGCGCGGCCAATATCTATTCCGACCAGCTAGGTGCCTCGCCGATACCGGTCAAGGGCGTGAGCACCACCATCGACGGCACGATCTCCCCGACGGGCAACGGCTTGCCGCTGGCGATCATGAACCCGTTCCTGGCGATCAACTTCAGCATCGCCTTGAACGGTCTCTTCCCGTCCCGTAACTGATCAATCGTCGGAGGGCTTCGGCCCTCCGACTGTTGGAGAGTCGATATGCTGCAACAGGTTCACAGCCACCATTTCCAACCACTGCTGGGCCAGACCAGCAGCCTGACCC
Organism: Pseudomonas sp. FP2300; assembly: GCF_030687595.1. Lineage (NCBI taxonomy): Bacteria > Pseudomonadati > Pseudomonadota > Gammaproteobacteria > Pseudomonadales > Pseudomonadaceae > Pseudomonas > Pseudomonas sp. FP2300. Next base: position 311,346 of record NZ_CP117440.1, on the reverse strand, counting down.
TGCCCGACGGCAGCTCTTTGCCGGTGCGGATCGAGAGCCTCGCGCAAACACCCCGGTCGAAGTTGCCCAACAGCGAACGCATGCCGTTCAGTGTGGAATTCAACAGCCTGGAAAGCACCGATTTCGTGGATGGGTTATGCGCCCTGGAAGTGCCTGAACTGGGCAGGCTCGAAGGGGTGTTCGTATCGCGGATCCCGCCCATGGGACGGGATCCGACGCTGGGGTATTTCTACATCGCATTTAACTGATCGCACAAAACTTGAGTTCACAACAAACCTATTGTGGGAGCGGGCTTGCTCGCGAAGGCGGTGTATCAGTTGGCAAATTTATTACTGACCCACAGCCTTCGCGAGCAAGCCCGCTCCCACAGGGATTTATGGCGTCTGCAAGATTGGGTCAGTTGCCTTTCGGATACCAGACCAGCCGCTCCGCCGCCGGGCTGCGCTCCTGCACCTCGAAACCCAGAGCCAGATAGTGCTGGCGCGCGTGGAGGTTGCTGGCCCAGACCACCGTCGCCACCGGACAGCGGATCTGTTGCGCGGCTTTCTGCACCCCTTGCAACACCGTCCGGCCATACCCCTGCCCACGCGCCTGGGGAATGAACGCCAGGTACAACACACGGATTTCATTGGGGCCAAAATCCGTACTCAACGCGCCGATAGCGGTGCCGAGTTTTTCCACGACGTAATGCATGGCGTTGGGGAAGTTCTCGCCCAACCCTTGTTCCTGCACCTGGAACTGCTGGGCAATCACCTGTTGCACCTGCTCATGCTCACCGTCGATCCATTGCAGGTCCGGTCGCGCCGCCTGGTACAGGCTCTGCAAGAATGGCCCGTCGCTGATCCGCGATGGACGCACCACCAATCCCTCTGCCGCCACTGAATCCATGTCTGCTCCTTAAAAGCCGCTTTCCCTGACCCCCAACGCCGCCAACCGGCGCCAGGCCGCTCCCAACACCGACTCGCCCTTGCCCTGCAACACCGCCACGCCACGCAACGGTTGCACCGGAGCCAACGCGTCATCGACCGCACTCAGGCGCACGCCATATTGCGCCTGCACGGGCTCAGCCCGTTGCTGCGAATCGCGGCGTACCGCAATCGGTCCGTGATGATCGGACGTCAACGCTTGCTGTTCGACCCAGGCCACGCCGTTGGTGTCGATTTCATTCAACTGCACGGCAATCGAGGCGTGCATCGGATCGTCAGCGATGAAGCGTCCCGTGGCACCCGGTCCGACCCGCCAAAGCTCGGCTTCGGTCAGGTATCCGCGTAACCGCGAATCGGTCTGCACCACCCGCGCCAGCACCTGCGTGGGCGACAACCAGCGCCCGACCGGGAGTTGTGGCAACAAGTCGCGCACCTGGCCGGCATGGGGCGCACGCAACAACAGGCGTTCACGCTGGGCGACCAGGCCCCGGTACTCGGCCACCGCTTCGGCCAGTTGCTGTTCGATGATGCCGGCATCGGCGGCGGTTTCGCTGCGCCCGGCCTGGCGACGCATCTGCAACTGCTGGATCTCGATTTCCCGACGCACGATGGTCAGGCGCGAGGCCATATCCGGCGATTCCAGCTCGATCAGCACATCGCCCTGGGCCACGGTCTGGCCGTCGCGCACATTCACCTGCTTGATCCGCGCCGCCACCGGCGCGTGCAAGGCACTGGCACGCCCGGCCTCGAGCATGGCCGGCACTTCCACTGCGCTGCGCCAGGGCAGCAACAACGCCAACAGCAACGCCAGCAGTGCCAGGGCGCTCAGGAACACCCGCGCACCATGGGCCTGCTCGCGGCGACTCCACCATTGCCGCCATTCATTCACGATGGGCATAAAAATGAACCACACCAATTCCACCATCATCAGAAAAATGCCCAGCACCTTGAAGAACAGGTGATAGACCGCCAGGGCAATCCCGAAAAACAACAACGCCCGCCATAACCAGGAACCATAGCCCCACACCAGCAAACGGCGACGCATCTTCGGGGACCAGGTTTCCGGGGCCGCCGCGCCATAACCGAACAAGGCTTCGCGCAGGCGCCAGCGGCACAGGGCGAACGCCCTCCCCTGAAGGTTGTCCACCGCCCAGAAATCACTGAGCAGGAAATACCCGTCGAAGCGCATGAATGGGTTCAGGTTGATGATCAACGTGGTGATCCACGTGGCACTGGCCAGCATGAACGCTGCCGTGCGCGCCGGCCCGTCGGGCAACAACGACCAGGCCAACAACGCGACGCACGCCAGCAGCAGCTCGGCCAGGACCCCGCCGGCACCGATCAGCAGTCGCGCGCGACGATCGTTGATTCGCCAGGCGTCGCTGACGTCGGTATAGAACATCGGCAACAGCACCATGAACGCCACACCCATGCTTTGCACACGACAACCGGCGCGCTTGGCCATGAAGGCATGACCGAATTCGTGACACAGCTTGGCAAAGAGCAACGCCGTCCCAAAGGCCAGCGCACCGCCCAGGCTGAACAGGTGGGGAAAGGTCGCGACGAAGCGCTGCCAATCCCGTGAAACCAGGAAAATACCCAGGCCCAGGGTCAGCGGCAGGCCATAGCGCAGGATCCCGGGGCCGAACCGCGCCAACCAGGGCCAGGCACGATTGAGAAAGGCGTCCGGGCGCCACAGCGGAATACGAAAAAACAGGTATTGATGCAGCAGGATCTGCCACAGGGTCTGGCGCTGGGCGGCGGTCTTGAATTGATAGCTGTCGCGCTGTTGCGGGTCCATGGCACTGATCAGATCGTGACCGCGCAAGAAGCCCAGCAGTTGCTCCAGGGATTCGCCATTGAGCGGCAGGCCCGGCTCGCGGTTCGCAGCTTGCAGCACTTGCTCCGGATCACCCAGGGACCAGTGCCGCAGCATGCGCATCGCCGCTGCGCCAAGCTTGAAATAACGCCCGCGCACCGGATCGGCCAGGGTCCATTGGGGCGAACCATCCGGGTCCGGGGCTGCCGGGGACAATTGCAGGTCCGGCCGCAGGCTCGGCAGCTCCATGCTACAGACCTACGCTCTGGCGCAGGCCGGCCAGTGGCCGACGCAACAGGTACAATGCCAGCGGCGCACGGTCGCCGAAGACCTTCGCCGTGCCCCGCAGGCCGATGCGCGGCGCGGCCGCATCGAAACGCGCATCCAACCGATACGCCAGTTGCCCGGCGGCGGTAGGCTGCGCTTCATAGGCCGAACGCTCCAGCCAGGCCAGGTGTCGCTGCAACGGATCACTGTCGAGAAACAACGCCACTTGCGCACCGGGCTCCAGGGCAATCGCGTCGCCCACCGCCAATTCAATGCGCAACTCGGCCTGGTTCGGATCGGCGATTTCCATCAATCGCTCGCCGGTCTGCACCGGTTTGCCGAGCCAGCGTTCGGCATCGGCGAACACTGCAATACCATCGCGCTCGGCGCGGACTTCGCTGCGCTTGAGCAGTTCAAGCGCGTAGTTACGTTCGGCGCGTTTCTGTTCGACACGGGCGGCCAGCAAATCAATCTTCGAACTCGACTCTGCGTCGGCAAACGAGCGCTGGGAATTGGCCTTGAGTTCCGCCTCGGCCACGCCCAACGCACGCTCGGCGACATCGGCCTGGGCCTTGAGGCTGGTGCTTTCGAAACGCAGCAGCAGGTCACCGTTCTTGACGGTCTGGTTAGGCTTGACCAGGAACTCGGCGATCACCCCGTCCAAAGGCGCCGCCACCACCTGCCCGCCCAACGGCACCACTTCGGCCGGGGCCAACACGGACTGGCGCACCGGAATCAACAACCCCAGCAGCAACACCGCCACCAGGGCGACCTGGCGCTTGCGTGTCCAGCGCAGGCGCCACGGCTTGCGCGGTTGCAGCGCCAGCCAGGCGTGGCTGTAGGTGTCGCCCAGTTGCGACAGCAGCACTTGCTCGGGCGGGGTCCATGGCAGGTCGCGGGCCAGCCACAAACCGCCAAACACCTGGCCCTGATGATCGATCAATGGCAGCCAGAAGACTTGGCCGGCCGACAGGCTTCGCCAGTCTGCCCGGATGGATTCGCTGACCAGATCGGCGCTAATCACCCGAGCCTGGTTCAACACTCCCTGTTTGAACAACTGCGCCACCGCCTGCTCGACGAACGCCACAAATGGCGCGTTCGGCTCCACGGCACTGACACCGGTCACGGCCTGAACCTTGCCAGCGATCAATAACGCGGCGTGGCGAAAGCCGAACAGGGCCTGGCCGTCGTTGACCAGGCTGTAGCTCAACTGCGCCGGCGTACGCGCAGCCCGCGTCTGGCGTTCCAGGTCGAGGAAGCGGGCGAACACCTGTTCGGCGCTGCCCGTTATCGGCGCGTTCACTTGGGCTCCGCGAAACGCGCGGTACCACTCATGCCGGACAGCAAGCCGCTGGCATCCGGCACGCTCGCCACCAGCAGCAAGGTCTGGCTGCCCTCATCGATGCGCGCGCCCAGGCGCTTGACCGTCGCCTGCAACGGCTTGCCGGTTTCATCGGGGACAAAGGTGAAAGGTTGACCGGGCTTGAGCCGGTCCATCCAACGCGAAGGCACCAGCAGATGGATCTCCAGGGTGCGGTTGTCGACCACATCCAGCAACGGCGCACCGGCCGCCACGCTTTCATAACGCTGGACCTTGCGCGCCACCACTTGCCCGTCGAACGGTGCGATCACGCTGCAGCGCTTGACCTGGACCTGATACACCTGGGACTGCGCCTGAGTCTCGCTGAGCCGGGCCTCGGCCCGCGACACTTCAAACCGCCCGACTGATTTCAAGGCCGCCAACTGCCGGTTATGCGCCAGTTCTTCACCGGCACCACGGCTGGCCGCCTGGGCCGCGTTGAGCTGGGCCTGATACGCCGAGCAGTCGAAACGCGCCAGGGTGTCGCCCTTCTTGAACGACTCGCCCTCACTGAACGGCAACTCGACGATACGCCCGGCCAACTCGCTGGCCAGCACCGCCTGATCCCGTGCCCGAAGCACCCCTCGCGCCTCGTTGCCAGACGCACTGGCCGAGACGTTGCTCTCAAGCAATGGATCGTCTGCTACAGGCGTTTGCGCCTGGACACCGCACGTTACAAAGGCCAATCCCACAACCCAACTACTCAAACGCCGCATGACCGTTACTCCCTGACGGATGGGCGGAGTCTACGACAGCGGTGAGAGGCGTCAAGGGAGGAGCTGTGAGAGGTGAGAAATCTGATGGTCATACACGCTCTGTGGCGAGGGGATTTATCCCCGCTGGGCTGCGCAGCGGACCCAAAGCAATTTATTCAATTTCCCTGGTTCAACGAGGTGTCAGGTTTCGGGACTGCTGCGCAGTCCAGCGGGAGCAAGCTCCCTCGCCACAGGTTCTGTGATCGACGATCATCGCGCAGGGCCTACTCCACCAACGTCAACTCACCATCGCAATACACCACCTCACGCCCCAACCAAGCCACATCGACCTGAGGCAATACCGCCGAGGGTTTGCGCAGTTCACGCAGTAGCGTCGAGCCGTGGGACAAACGCCCACCCATGCGTGCAATCACCGCCCGGGCGCTTTGATAGTGGGCGTGGCGGCCGGGGTCGAGGGTGTCTTCCAGCAGAATGTCCTCGCCCAAAATGCCTTGGGCCTGACCCGGGTAGATCAGGAACCCACTCGCCTGCTCGGTGCCTTCACGACCGTCCTGCCAGAAGCTGCCGTCGCGGCTGCGGATGTCCGGGTGCGGCGCGAACCAATGCGCCCGATCGGCTAACGGCATGGCGTGATGCAGGCGAAAGAAGATCCGCATCAGGTTGTCGCGATACCATTCGCGTACTTGCAGGTAGTAACCGCGCAACCCCGGCAGACCAGCGCCGTGAGCCAGGCGAATCGCCAGGGGCCATTGGGGGAATACCTGCAGTGGCAGCTCGGTCGGGGTCGGGCGTGGCGTCGCCGGGTCGGTTTCCCACGGCAGTCGATGGGGGCTGTGTTCAAGGTTGTCATAGGCGGTCGGCGGTCGTCCCAGCAGATCGCCGCCGCTGCTGGCCAACGCGGTCGCGATGCATAGATTGCCCTGCACCACGAACACATAGAACCGGGTGAACCAGTCAGCCAGTTGTTGGCCGCCAGCGCTTTGGGCGGTCAGTTCATGCAGCTCTCGGTCGAAGCGTTGCAAGCCGTTTTCCAGCGTCAGCAAATGACCACGCGCAATGCGTTGCATACGCAGGAACAATGGCAGCGAACGGAGCAAGCGCAGGGGCCGCCAAGGTAAATGCGGGGTGGCGCCACCGACCTCACCGGCGTAGTTGCTGGCACTGATGCCCCAGTCGGCCAGTCGGGCGAGAAACAGGTCGTTGTTGATATACGAAGCGCCGCCAAACACCGCCGTGAAGGGCTCGTTGTCCTGCAACACCCTTGAGTCCCAACGGGCCATGATCGCCGGGATGCTCGCCGCCGCGCGGCGCTGGGCGTACTCCACCAACACGCTGGGCTGCGGCGGCAGGATCTCGGCGATGTTGGCGGCAGTCAGGTGGCGGCGCCAGCCGTAGTCGCTGATCGGCCGGTACTGCAGCAGCCAGAGTTGCGTGCCGTCCCAGGCCCATTCGACGTCGCCGGGCACGTAGTGAAAGACCCGCAATACGCCTTGGAGAAACCGCCATAACGCTTCGGCGGTGAGGCCATGGGCTGGCTTGAATGCACCGCTGTTCCATGACTCGCCGAGACGGGAAATGATCGCCCGCTCGGGGCTCACCTGGCCATCGGCCAACGACTCCAGGTGACCTTCGACCCATTCCAACTCAACTGACAGGTGACGCACGAAGGCAATCCCGGACAGCCGTGGCGCGATGAAGCGCTGCACCACCACTTCCTCGACACCTGCCGCACTCAACTCGGCAATCCGCGCCGGTACGTTGTCCGTCGGCTCACGCAGGTACGTGGTGCTCAAGCCCGCGTTGGCCGCATCGGCTTGATCCTCCCCGTAACTGGAGGAGCGTACTGCCCAGATAGCATGCGGTTGGCTCTCCAGAAATTTTGGCAAGCGCGGATCATCGCAATCGTTGAGCGACAGCGCCGCAGGCACCGGCTGCCCAGCCAGTGCCGCCAGCCGCAAGCGACCGCCCTTGGTATGCGCGACGAAGCCACGTTCGCCGGACTCCAGCCACGCCGCGAACTCAGCGGGTGAGTCGATCCACGGGTAGTGGCCCCAACCGGGTTTCAGGCTGATGGTCAAATCGGCACGGGCAAGAATGGCCGACCATGCCGCCGCTTGGGCGACGCCCAGTACCTTGTCCTGATCGCCCCACACCAGTTCGACCGGGTCGGTGATCCACTCCAATAACGGCAACGCGGTGTCCGCGCGCACCAGATCCCAGTGCGGCACAAAGGCTCGGCAGCGGGCGTACCCGGCGCCCATGCGTTGGTACTGCGCGGACGTCCAGGTCTGGCGGGAGAACTTGTGGGCGAACAGCGTCGGCTTGTTCGCCAGCAGCCAGTGAATGGTCTTGCGGATTGGCAGCGGTGACATCAACGCCGGCAACCGCCGCTGCCACAAAAACGCGCCCACCGGCGCCAGCAACACACTGCGGCAAAAGTGCCCGGGCTCGCGTTGCAACGCGTGGAGCACCAGCAAAGCGTTGACCCCGACCGCCATGATCGCGCAGCCCTTGTCCGTTGCCGCCAGCAACGCTTGGGCGTAGGCCGCCAGGTCTTCGCAGGGAGCCTGAGGGTTGCTGCCGAAGCCGGGCAGTTCCAGCGGCACCACGTCGTAGTGTTGAAAGTGCGGCAACGCATCGTCCCACCAATCGGCGGCGCTACCGTTGCCGGCCAGCAGGTACATCCGCGGCTTGCTCATGGATGCTCCTCAGGCCAGGTCGCGCAGGGCAGCGTCGAGCGTCGGGTAACGGAACGTATAACCCGCCTCGACGAGACGGCTCGGCAGCACACGCTGGCCGTCGAAAAACAACTGCGCCATTTCGCCGGCCAGGGCGCGCACCGGCGCGGCGGGAATGTGGAACCACACCGGGCGCTTGAGCACCTTGCCGACGCTTTCGGCGAACAGCGCCTGACTGACTGTTTCTGGTGCCACCAGGTTGTAGGTGCCGCTCAGGTTTTCGTCATCGAAGGCGCGGGCGATGACGGCAATCACGTCGTCGCGGTGCACCCAACTCATGATTTGCCGACCATCGCCCATCCGCCCGCCGAACCCCAGGCGAAACGGAATCAGCAACGGCAGCAACGCACCGCCCGGACCGAACACCACGCCCAGGCGCATCACCACCTGGCGCACGCCCAGCTCGGTGGCGGGCAACGCCGAGGCTTCCCAGCGCGCACAGAGTTCGGCCATGAAACCATCGCCCCGGGCAGCGCTTTCATCGAGGCTCTCACTGGCATCACGCACGCCGTAGAAGCCGATGGCAGAAGCTTGAATCCACAGCGCTGGCTTGTGCCGGGCGTTGTTCAGCCAAGCCATCAATGCCTCGGTGGTATTGACCCGGCTGGCGATGAGTTGCGCCTGACGCTTGGGGCTCCAGCGTGGGCCGGCAACCGGTGCGCCCGCCAGGTTGATCACCACATCGAAGGTTTCGTCATGGCCCAGCTTGCCCAGCGAACGCAGGCAACGGGCGCGGCCATCGAACAGGTAGGCCGCCTTCAATGGATCGCGAGCCAATACGCTGACCGTGTGCCCGGCGTCGAGCAGTTGGTTGACCAGGGTTTCGCCGATAAACCCGGTGCCACCGGTGACCAACACGCGCTTGTAGCCGCCACCGGCAAACGGGTTGGCGGGCTTGCCCGCGCGTTGCATGCGCAAGGCCGCCAAGCCGTCGCGAATCCCCGAGGCCGTGACGCCGATGGCGAACAAGGTCAGCAACCAACCGCGCCAGCCCAGGTCGATCCCGCTCAGGCCGGTGGGCAAACTCGCCCACTGCGCCAGTTGCACACCGTACAACGCGAAGAAGGCACCGCCGTTGACCGCCAGCACCGTGTGCATGATGCGTTCGATGGGCGGCAGCTTGCGGCTCCGGTCTTCGACCACGAAGTCCCAGAGCGTCAGGCCGATCTCCAAGGCGAACAGCAAGGCGATGACAATCGCCCACGTGCCTTCGAAGGCCAAATGCGCAATGCCCAGGAACAGGATCCCGTAGAAGCACGAACGCAAGGCATGGATGGACAATTCCAACCGGGCACTGTGGCGATAGGGCAAGGCGACGGTAAGTTCGTGGTGATACAGGGTGTCCAGCGCACCGAGGACAGCCTGGGCAATCAACAGCGTGATAGCCCAGTCCAGCAGTGAAAAGTCAGGCATGGCTTGAATCACTCGACGCGTTGTCAGTCAGGGATGTGCGGCGGTCGTGGCGATAGAGCCAGAACAGCGGCGGCAATAATACGAGCAATGCGATGCTGTCTAGCCACAGGTGCGACCAGACCCGGGCCTGGGCAGAGATCAACATGTCCTGGGGCGCCCAGAGCACGATGCCAGCGATCAACCAGCCCCAAGGCATGGCGCACTTCAGACGACTGCCTATGTGCACGAGGGCAAGCATGTACAGCCCATAGCTTTGCAACGTGGCGCCGAACAAGGCCAGCCACCAGACTTGCTGCGTGCGGGCCGTCGCGGGCACCACCGCGTCGGCGCCCCAGAAAGCCTGCTCGATGTTCTGCAGATAACCGTCGAGCAAGCCCGAATGGCCGGCCCAAGTCAGCGTAACGCCGGCGAGCAGATGCATCAGGGCGGCGGCATATAACCAAACGACCAGGGCTTTGCGAAGGGTGCTGGGAGGGGTTGGCATTCCATGTCCTGAAGGCTTGCTTGAGGGCCGCCAGTCTAAAGGAAATGAACGGGGCTTTACTTGGCTAATAGGCTGGGCAGCGATAAATAAAATCCGCCGCCTGGAGCGCTTGAAACCTGCGCCCCGCACCCAAGCCGAACACAGTTGTGGCGAGGGGATTTATCCCCGCTGGGCTGCGTAGCAGCCCTAAAAGCGGCCGCCTCGGTGTGTCAGGTTGTTGGTCTTCAGCCATTTGGAGGGCTGCTGCGCAGCCCAGCGGGGATAAATCCCCTCGCCACAGGTTCTGTGTACCGCTTACCTACAGCAGGGTCCTAGGAGATTTCCTTCAAGTTGCGGCGATGTTGGTGAACTTGTCCGGCTTGGGGCTCACCGCTAGTCTGAGTTTGTCACTGAAAAAACGGTGACACGGACGTGCAAGTCCGAACAAACTGTTTAGGATGCACCGCTACATCGCTCAGGGGCTTCTTCTGCCCACTGGCTTCATGGCGGCTGCGCGCAGGAGATCCTTGGATCTGCTGGGTGTCCTAAACAGGCCCGGTCTTGCACACCTGCGTACGGCCGCCACCCCATTCGCGTGCAAGCGGACGGTAACGGCTTCCAACTAATTTACTGTTTAGGATTTTTCTAATGTTCAAAGTCACTCCGAATCCGCCAGGAAGCCCTGGCAGCACCTCCGACAAATCCTCGAAAACCAAACTCGACGAAGCCGCCGAACGCGCCCTCGACTACTACCTCAACCCCAAACCCACCGATGAAGCCTCGGGCAAAACCCAAACCGCCCAACTCTTCATGGTCGCCCCGGACATCGACACCGAAACCCTCCTGGCCAATGCCTCCGAAGACCTGCTGTCCATCAGCGCCATCGCCGCCGACCTGGCCGATGATGTCGATGGCACCCGTCGCAGCGTGATCCTGGCGATCAGCCGTATGGCCGATGGGGTGCATTTGTTGGTGGAGCGGGCGATGGATCGACTGGAGGTTCAAGCTGCGCGCTGACAGAGCTGCGCTGAATTGAAAACCGTCATCGCGAGCAGGCTCGCTCCCACATTGCATCTGTGTTGGCTGAGATATCCGCGACACAGCCAATCGCCCTGTGGGAGCGAGCCTGCTCGCGATGACGTCAGCCCAGGCACCCCGAACTGTGGCGAGCAGTACTGATCAACGCTGCATCCCCCAGCGCTTCACCGTCACCCGCTCCAGGGAATCAAACACCAGGTTCTCCACCAACAACCCAATCAAAATCACCACCGCCAACCCGGCAAACACCTTGTCGGTGTACAGCTCGTTGCGGTTCTGGAAGATGTACCAGCCCAGGCCGCCCTTGCCGCTGGTGGCACCGAACACCAGTTCGGCGGCGATCAGCGTGCGCCAGGCGAAGGCCCAGCCGATTTTCAACCCGGCGAGGATCGACGGCAGCGCCGCCGGGATCAGGATGAACAGCACAAAGCGCAGGCCCTTGAGCCCGTAGTTGCGACCGGCCATGCGCAACGTTTCCGACACACCAAGAAACCCCGCATACATGTTCAACGCCAGCGCCCACAGCACCGAATGCACCAGCACGAAAATCAGGCTGTTCTGCCCCAGGCCGAACCACAACAACGCCAGCGGCAACAGGGCGATGGCCGGCAGCGGATTGAACATCGACGTCAAGGTGCTGAGCAGATCACGCCCCAACTGCGTCGACACCGCCAGGGTGGTCAAGCCAAACGCCAGGATGATGCCCAGCAAATAGCCTTTGAGCAGCACCACCAGGGAAATCCACACCTTGCCCAGCAACTCGCCGCTGAGCAAACCGTCGTACAACGCATTGGCGGTCTGCAAGAAGCTCGGCAGCAACAGGTCGTTATTCTGGTAACGCGCCACGCCCTCCCACACCAACGCCAGCACGAACAGGATAAAACTCTTGCGCAGCCAACCCTGCTGCCAGAGGCGCTGGCCCAAGGGCAATTCCCGCTCCAGCGGCACGTGGGTCAGGGGTTGCAGGTCAACTTCGTATTCTTCGCGCGCAGGCGATAATTGGCTCATGAACGGCTCCCCTTAATACGCGATACGGATGTCGGTGAAATCCAGCTCACGCTCGGTTTCAGGCGGCTGACCTTCATTGAACAGCAATCCATGGATCCGCCGCGCCGTATGCTGGAACCCCACGCCACCAAGGCTGTGCAAATCGTATTGATGGCTGTGGATTTCCGCCCGTACACGGCCAGGATGCGGCGACAACAGGAGGATGCGATTGCCCACCACCAACGCCTCTTCGATGGAGTGAGTGACGAACAGCAAGGTGAAGCGCACCTCCTCCCAGAGCAGCAGCAATTCTTCCTGCATCTTGCGCCGGGTCAGGGCATCGAGGGCGGCGAAGGGTTCGTCCATCAAGAGGATTTTCGGCTGCATCGCCAATGCCCGGGCAATCGCGACGCGGGCCTTCATGCCACCGGACAAGGTGTGGGGATAGGCATCGGCAAACGCCGCCAGGCCGACCTTGTCCAGATAATGCAGTGCCCGTTCCTCGGCCTCGCGGCGTTTGAGGGTGTGGGACGCCAGCAGCGCGAACATCACGTTCTGCTTCACGGTTTTCCACGGCGGCAGTTGATCGAATTCCTGGAACACCACGATCCGGTCCGGCCCCGGCGCACTGACGGTTTGGCCTTGCAAGCGAATCTCGCCCTCGCAAGGCGCAATGAAACCACCAATGGCCTTGAGCAAGGTGGACTTGCCGCAACCGGACGGACCGAGCAAAACAAAGCGATCCGCCGGGTCGACTTCGAAACTCACCTGGTGGGTGGCCCGTACTACCCGCTGCGGCGTGCGGTATTCCAGGCTGACGTTATCCACCGACAACAACGCGGTGCCGGTGGAAGTGGGGTTGCTGGCCGCGTGGCCTTGCAAACGCGCGTTCATGACGATCAGCTCCCCTGCAACGGTTTGGCGTCCTGGAAGAAATAGTCTTCCCATGACGCGGGTTTGTTCTTGATCGCGCCGACGCGGTAGAGGAATTCGGCCAGCGGGTAGGTGTTTTTCGGCGTGACAGTGAATTCGATCTGCGGGTTATCGATGATCTTCAGCAAGGTCGCCCGGTCGATCTTGGCCTTGGTCACCCGCAGGTAGGTGTCCGCCGCCGCGCCCTTTTCGTTCTGGGCGAACTCGGCCGCTTCGGTCAACGCCTCGACGAACGCCTTGTAGGTCTTCGGGTTTTCATCGCGGAATTTCTCGGTGGCGAACAGCACCGTGGGCGAGTTCGGCCCCAGCACGTCATAGGAGTTGAGCACCACGTGGACGTTGGGGTTTTGCAGCGCTTGGTCCTGGAACGGCGGGTTGGAGAAATGCCCGGTCAACTCGGTGCCGCCGGCAATCAACGCCGCCGTGGCGTCCGGGTGCGGAACCGCCAGGGTGTACTTGTCCAGGCGATTGAAGTCCTTGTCGCCCCACTGCTTCGCGGCGGCGTATTGCAGGAACCGTGACTGCACCGAAACACCCACCGCCGGCACCGCGATGCGGTCCTGCTCGGTGAAGTCGGCGATGGTCTTGACCTTGGGGTTGTTGCTCAACAGGTAATAGGGAAAGTTGCCCAGGGAGGCCACGGCCTTGACGTTCTGCTTGCCACGGGTGCGGTCCCAGACCGTCAACAACGGCCCGACGCCGGCCCCGGCAATGTCGATGGAGCCCGACAGCAACGCATCGTTGACTGCCGCGCCGCCGGACAACTGGGTCCAGTCGACCTTGATGTCGATACCTTCCTGCTTGCCATGCTTCTCGATCAGTTGTTGATCGCGAACCACGTTGAGTAACAGGTAAACGATGCCGAACTGCTCGGCGATACGAATCTCGCCCTCGGCGTGGGCACTGGCGGGCGCGACCAGACTGCCGGCCAGTAAACTGAAACCCAGGCCGACGGCGGCGGCCAGCGGTGCAAAAGCAATGCGTTTGGACATGGTGAGTCTCCGGGCTCTTTGCGCGCTGCGCAGCCGATCAGAAAGGGGCGTCGCCCTGGATGGTGGTGCGATACAGCTTGCGGCGCAGATGACTCGGGCAACCGGCGGCCAGATGGATCAGCGAACGGTTGTCCCAGAACACCAGGTCATGGGGCTGCCATTGATGGCGATAGATGTTCTGCGGCAGCACGCTGTGGGCATACAGCTCGGCCAGCAGTGCGTTGCTCTCGTCCTCCGGCAGGCCGACGATGCGGGTGGTGAACCCCTCGCTGACGAACAACGCCTTGCGCCCGGTTTCCGGGTGGGTGCGCACGATCGGATGCACCACTTCCGCGACCTGGGCCAATTGCTCTGGGGTAAGCGTCGGGCGCCAGTTGCCTTCGAATTTGGTTTCGCTGTAGCGCGCCGTGTAGGAATGCGCCGCCGAACGGCCCTCAACCGCTTTACGCAAGGCTTCGGGCAAGCCCTCCCAGGCCTTGTGCATGTCGGCGAACAGCGTGTCGCCACCTTCGCTCGGCAGCTCCTGGGCGTGGAGCATTGAGCCGAGGCTGGGCAGCTCTTTGTAGGAAAGGTCCGAATGCCAGAACTTGCCCGCATCCCCCAGGCCGATGGATTGGCCGTTTTCGATGATGTTGGAGACGATGAGGATTTCCGGATGCCCGGCCAGCAGGAACTGCTTGAGCACATGGATTTGCAGCACGCCGAAACGGCGGCTGAAGGCGATCTGTTGTTCAGGAGTGATGCGCTGGTCGCGGAACACCACAACGTGATAGTCCAGGTGCGCACGATGGATGCGGGCGAAATCCTGGTCATTGATCGGCCGGGACAGGTCCAGCCCGACGATCTCGGCGCCGACGGCATCGGGGAACGGACGGATTTCGAACGACTGCGGCGCAATGTTCGCGGCATTTGAATCTGGAGAAAAAGAGACGGCTGGCATACATCACTCCCACGCACAGCGCGCTTTACAGGCGCGTGTCGATCAAAAACTCACGGAGGTCCCGTGTCGATTTGTGTCGTGCGGCGCGCCGATTGGTCGGCAGGTACGCAGGAGGATGACCTTAAAGGTATAAGAAAGTTAATTTAAATATTAAAAATGCATAACCATATGGCAGAACCTGTGGGAGCGAGCTTGCTCGCGATGACGGTGTGTCAGTGATCGATAAAAATCTGACCTGCCGCTATCGCGAGCAAGCTCGCTCCCACAAGGGCTTGGAGAATGGCACGATCCCGTGGCGAGGGAGCTTGCTCCCGCTGGGGCGCGCAGCGGCCCCAAAAAGCAGTGAGCGCTTCGCACTCAAGCGGGAGCAAGCTCCCTCGCCACAAAAGCGGCAAGCCACAGACCTGTGTGCCTAGCGCTCGTGCAACGCCTCGGACCGGGCCTTGATGATGGGCTTGAGCAGGTAGCTGAGCACGGTTTTCTTGCCGGTGATGATGTCCACCGAGGCCACCATCCCTGGGATGATCAGCAAGGGCTTTTCAGGCGTGCCCAGGTGGCTGCGTTCGGTGCGCAGCTTGATGATGTAGTAGGTGGTTTTCTTGTCTTCATCGGTGATGGTGTCGGCGCCGATCTGTTCCAGCTTGGCTTTCATCCCGCCGTAGATGGTGTAGTCGTAGGCGGTGAATTTCACCGTGGCGTCCTGGCCGGGGTGCAGGAAGGCGATGTCCTGGGGACGGATTTTCGCTTCCACCAGGATGGTGTCGTCCAGCGGCACGATTTCCACCAGGTCACTACCGGGCTGGATCACCCCGCCGATGGTATTCACGAGCAACTTGTTGACGATACCCCGCACCGGCGATGTCACCAGGGTCCGGCTCACCCGGTCTTCCAGGGCCTTGCCGGTGGCCTGGGCCTTATTCAGGTCAGTGCGGGCTTCGTTGAGCTGGGTCAGGGCTTCGCTGCGGAATTTGCCGCGAGTCTCGTCGATCTTGCGCTGCACTTCCTTGATCGCCGATTCGGCGCGGGGGATCGCCAGCGTGGTAGCGTCCAGTTGCCCACGGGTCTCGACTTCGGCGCGCTTGAGCCGCAGCACTTCCACCGGCGACACCGCGCCCTGGGCCACCAACGGCTCGGACATGTTGATTTCCTGGCGCTGCAGCGCCAGGCCGGAACGGTACTGCGCCTGCTTGGAGACGAACTCGCGCAGTTCCTGCTGGCGCTGGATCAACTGCTCCTGCAAGCCGCCGATTTCATCGTGCAACTGCTGGCGACGGCTGATGTACAGCGACTCTTCGCTGGCAGCCTGGCCCGGCACGGCCTTGAGCACATCGGCCGGGAAGTTCAGCGGCCGGTCATCGACCTCGGCACTCAGGCGCTCGACCCGCAACAGCATGGACAGGCGATCAGCCTCGGTTTCGCCGACGTTGGAAACAAACCGCGTGTCATCCAGGCGAATCAGCGACGCGCCGGCGTCGACAATCTGCCCTTCCTTGACGAACAGCTCAGCGACGATGCCGCCTTCCAGGTTCTGGATCTTCTGGATCTTGGACGATGGGATCGCCTTGCCGTCGCCCTTGGTCACTTCGTCGATCTCGGCGAAATTGGCCCACAGCACCAGGAACACAAAGAAGCCGATGATGCCCCAGATCGTCAACCGCACCACCCGCGGAGCGTCCTCGATCAGGGCTTTGTTGACCTCGGGCAGCGGTTGCCCGTGCAGCGAGTCGGAGCCTTTGAAATAGCGGCCCACGGCACCCTTCAAACCGGATTTAAGCAACACTGATCTGCCCCTTCTTCAACGCTTCCATGACAGCGGCTTTCGGGCCGTCGGCGAGAATCTGTCCACGGTCGATCACCAGCAGGCGATCCACCAGCGACAGCAAGGAGGCCCGGTGCGTCACCAGCAGCACGGTCTTGTTTTCCACCACGGCGGCCAGGCGCTGCTTCAAGCGTTCTTCACCGGTGTTGTCCATGGCGCTGGTGGGTTCGTCCAGCAACAGGATGGGCGGGTTGAGCAGCAGCGCGCGGGCCAGGGCGACGTTCTGGCGCTGGCCACCGGACAGGTTCTGCCCGCGCTCACCGACCTGCAGTTCATAGCCTTGCGGATGCAGCCGCGCGAACTCATGCACGCCCGCCAGCTCGGCGGCCTGGAGCACCAACTCGTCTTCGACGTAACGGGCGCCGGAGGTCAGGTTGTCTCGCAGGGTGCCGGCCAGCAACTGGATGTCCTGGGGCACATAGCCAATGTTGTAGCGCAGCTCGCTGACGTCGATCTGGCGGATGTCCACGCCGTCCACCAGCAACGCGCCGTCGTCCGGCTGGTACAGGCCCACCAGCAACTTGGCCAGGGAGCTCTTGCCCGAACCGCTGCGGCCAATGATGCCGATTTTCTCGCCCGGCTTGATCACCAGGTTGATGTTCTTCAGCGCGGCGTTCTGCTGGCCCGGGTAAGTGAAATTCAACTGACGGCATTCGACGGCACCCTGCAATACCTTGCGGCTCAGCGGACGCTCGTCGAAATTGCGTTCCTGGGGCAGCTCCATCATCTGGTCGACCGAGGTCATGGTCACCCGCGCCTGCTGGTAGCGGGTCAGCAGGCCCGACAACGAGGCCAACGGGCTGAGGGCGCGGCCGCTGAGCATGTAGCAGGCAACCAGCCCACCCATGCTCAGGTTGCCAGCGATGATCAGGTAAACGCCAAAGACGATCATGATCACGCCGGCCAGTTGCTGGATCAGCAAGGTGATGTTCATCGCCAGGCCGGAGAGCATCTTCACCCGCAGTTCGAGGCGACTGAGGGTACCGATGGTCTGTTCCCACTGGTACTGACGCTCGCTCTCGGCGTTGTTGACCTTCACTGCGTCCAGGCCGGCCAGGGTCTCGATCAGGCTGGATTGGCGTTCGGCACCCAGGGCCATGGTGCGCTCCATAGTCGCTACCAGAGGCTTCTGCAAGGCATAGCCAATCAGCAGGGCAATCGGGAACGCCAGCACCGGAATCCACACCAGGTGCCCGCCGATGATCGCGATGACCATGAAAATCAGCAGGGTGAACGGCAGGTCGATCAGGCTGGTGAGGGTCAGCGAGGCGAGGAAGTCCCGCAGGCTCTGGAACTCATGGATGTTCTGGGCAAAACTGCCGACCCGCGCCGGGCGGTACTTCATGGACATGCCGACGATGCGCTCGAACAGCGTCGCCGAGATGATCAGGTCGGTTTTCTTGCCCGCCAGGTCCAGACACAGGCTGCGCAGCATCTTGAGGATCAGGTCGAACACATAGGCGCCGGTGATACCCACGGCCAGCACCCACAGGGTCGATTCGGCCTGGTTCGGCACCACGCGGTCGTAGACGTTCATCACGAACAGTGGCGCGGCCATGGCGATGATGTTGATCAGCAAGCTGGCCGCGATGGCATCGGCGTACAGCCAGCGGGACCGTTTGAGAGTGTCGCGAAACCACGAACGCGCCCGGGGAATGAGCGTGCCGTGGTTGACGTCAAATTTATGCTGCGGTTGGGCGAAGAACACCTTGCCGCTGTAGTCATCGGCCAGCAGTTCGCGGCTGATGGTCACCTCACCGCCGTCGCTTTCGCTGAGCAACAGTCGTGCCTGGTCGTCACCGACCCAGCCCAGCAGCACGGCGCTGCGGCCGTCTTTGAGCAGCAACAGCGCTGGCATGGCGATGGGTGGAATTTGCTCGAGCTTGCGTTGCAGCACCCGGCCCTGCAGACCGGCACGGGCGGCGGCACGCGACAATAATTCGACGCTCAGCCGTTGCTTGGGCAGCGGCAGGCCGGTGGTGAGCATCGCCGCGCTGGCCGGCTTCTGATGCAGCATGCAGAGCGCCAACAGACCGTCCAGCAACGGGTCGTCGTGCAGCGTGCGCGGGTCATGAACGAGTTCGACTGGACTGACTTCTGATTCCACGCTCTGCACTCTGACTGATTAAAACGGGTTGTAGACTCAATTCATCCCAGGCAACTGAACCTTGGGTTTCATGTCGTTCTGCACAACCGATGCCAACGGTGCGACCACACCCTGGCTTTTCAACAACTGCCCCATGGTTGCCTTGATCCGGTACTGGGTGAAAAGCTGCACGTTTTTGATTTCCGCCAGGCGCCGGGATGCGCTGAACAGCTCGTTTTCGCTGTCGAGCAAGTCGAGCAGGGTCCGCTCGCCAAGGCTGAACTGTTTCTGGTAGGCGGTGCGCACGTTGGCGCTGCGATCCACATATTGCTGGGCGACCGGCACCTGGGCGTTGGCGTTGTTCAAGGCGTTCCAGGCCAGGCCCAGCTCTTCGTTCAACTGGCGCAGCGCGTTGTTGCGGATGTCCAGGGCCTGGTTGGACAGGTACGACTTGGACTCCAGGTCCGCCTTGTTGCTGCCGCCGGCATACAGGTTGAAACGCATGCGCAGCATGGCCTGCCATTCATTGTTGTGGCCGTTCTGGCCGTCCAGGTCGTTGTCGGCCGTGCGACCCAACTCGGCGTCGAAGCGTGGGTAGAAGCTCGACTTGGCGGCTTCGTACTGTTGCTCGGCAGCGGCGATGTCAGCTTCGGCCGAACGCAATACCGGGCTGTTTTCCAGCATCTGGGCGCGGGCTTCGGTCAGGTTGGCCGGCAACAGCGCCATAAAGTCGGCAGGACGTTCCAGTTGATCGGGCAGTTGGCCGACGGCGCTGAGGTAGTTGGTCTCGGCATCGGCCAGGTTGGTCTGTTCGGTGATCAGGTTGTTGCGGGCCTGGGCCATGCGCGCTTCGGCCTGGTCCAGGTCGGCGCCGCTGCCCACGCCACGGGAAGTGCGCAGCTTGATCTGGTCGAAGATACGCTCGTGGCTCTTGAGATTTTCCTCGGCCAGGCGCACGAACTCGCGACGGGTCAGCACGTCCAGGTAGACCTGGGCCACCGTCAATCCGGTGCGCTCGGATGCGTCCAGCAGCGAGTAGGCACGGGCATTGACGGTGGCTTGTTGACGCCCCACTTCGCTGGACGTCGCAAAACCGTCAAAAACCATTTGCGACAGACGCAGGCTCGACTCGCTGCGGTTCAGGGTTTCCCAATGATTGTTACCGCCTGAACGGGTGGTGACGCTGTCGGTGCCTTCACGGCCGTATCCGGCTGCAAGGTCCACTCTAGGCAGGTAGCCGCCCTTGGCGGCCTTGAGTTGGTAATCGGCCGCGAGGCGACTGTTCACACCGGCCTGGATTTCAGGATGGACGTCCAGCGCCTGTTGCATGGCCTGCGGCAAGGTTTGTGCTTGTACGAAACTGGCGGCGAGGGCGAAGGGTAAAGCCTTGAGCAGGTGCGAACGCATGGTTGGATTATTCCCGAAACTCTTGTCTTGAATCACAGCGAAACGTGGCGCTGCATCGGATGATGGCAACCGGAATGACCGTATGTCGGAAAGTTCAAAACAGGAGCTGGAACACGCACCGAAAGAACAGGTCGCCGCTTAAATATCAATGTGACATTACGCCAATGATTGTTTAGGATGGCTGGCATAAGGTCAATAGTTTGGCACAAACAAAATAATTGAAAAATAAGAGCCAAAATATTGACATGTGAAAGCGTCAAATAACCTTACTTTGTGAACATGAACGTCCAGACCGCTGCCGCCTACAAGCTGCCGGGTCCATGGAAGTCTACTGAGCGTGGCACCCGGAGAGTCTTCAATGAGCAGTGTTATTGCCGTTGTCAAAAGCATTGTTGGTCAGGTTTTCGTCGTATCCCCCGAGGGCATCCGGCGCGTACTCATTGAAGGTGATCGCCTGAACGTAGGCGACCAATTGGACACCGGGCCTGCTGGCGCCGTCACACTGGAGTTGGCCGATGGCCGCACCCTGGACCTGGGTCGCGACACTCAGTGGAGCGCCAATGCTCCGGACTCTTCCACTGACCTGGCACAAGCCACTGCCCAGGCCGCACCGTCGGTAGAAGAACTGCAGCAAGCCATCGCCGCTGGCGTCGACCCGACGACCGCCCTGGAAGCTACCGCCGCCGGCGCTACCGCCGCGGGGACTGGTGGTGCCGCCGGTGGCGGCCACAGCTTTGTGGTGCTGGATGCCACCGCTGGCAGTGTCGACCCTACCGTTGGCTTCCCAACCGAAGGCCTCGCTGCGGCTGCCGCCACCGATGACAACATTCTGGGTGGCGACACCACGGATACGACCGCCAACGCCGTGCTCAATGCAACGATGACCCTGAGCGCCACCCCGACCTTGACCGAGGCCGGTGGCGTGCTGGTGTATACCGCGACCGTCACCCAGGCGCCCCAGACCGATCTGACCGTGACCCTGTCCAACGGCTCTGTGATCGTGATTGCTGCCGGACAAACCACCGGCAGCGTCAACGTGCCGCTGGCACCGAACGACACCGTTTATAACGACGCCAACCAAATCAGCGTGACCGTCACTGGCACCACCGGCGGTACCGGCATCGCCGTGACCGTACCGACCACCCCGGCCGTGACTCAGATAACCGACACCATCGACACCACCACCGTCACCCTGACGGCGGGCAACACCGTGACCGAAGGCGGCCAGATCACCTACACCGCCACCCTGACCAACCCGGCCCAGACCCCAGTGACCGTGACTTTGAGCAACGGCTCGGTCATCACCATTGCTGCTGGCCAGACCACCGGCAGCGTTGCGGTCGATACTCCGACCAATGATGTCTACAACAACGGCAGTACGGTCAGCACCACCATCACCGGCGCAACGGGTGGCAACTTTGAAAATCTGGTACCGAGCACTGCGCCTGCTGTCACCACGATTACCGATTCGGCTGACACCACCGGCCTGACCCTGACCGCCAGCAACACCATCACCGAAGGCGGTTCGATCGTTTACACCGCGACGCTGACCAACCCGGCTCAGACTCCTGTGACCGTGACCTTGAGCAACGGCTCGGTCATCACCATTGCTGCTGGCCAGACTTCCGGGTCCGTCAACGTCGAGACGCCGGCTAATGACGTCTACAACAATGGCAGCACGGTCAGCACCACCATTACGGGCGCAACCGGCGGCAACTTTGAGAATCTGGTACCGAGCACTGCGCCTGCTGTCACCACGATTACCGATTCGGCGGATACCACTGGCCTGACCCTGACCGCCAGCAACACCATCACCGAAGGCGGTTCGATTGTTTACACCGCGACGCTGACCAACCCGGCCCAGACTCCGGTGACCGTGACCTTGAGCAACGGCTCGGTCATCACCATCGCTGCGGGCCAGACGTCCGGCACTGTTAACGTCGAGACGCCGGCTAATGACGTCTACAACAACGGCAGTACGGTCAGCACCACCATTACCGGTGCCACCGGCGGTAATTTCGAAAACCTGGTGCCAAGCACTGCGCCTGCGGTCACCACGATCACCGATTCGGCGGATACCACCGGCCTGACCCTGACCGCCAGCAACACCATCACCGAAGGCGGTCAGATCACCTACACCGCGACACTGACCAACCCGGCTCAGACTCCGGTGACCGTGACCTTGAGCAATGGCGCGGTGATCAACATCGCTGCAGGCCAGACGACTGGGACCGTCAACGTCGAGACACCGGCCAATGACGTCTATAACAACGGCAGCACAGTCAGTACCACCATCACCGGTGCCACCGGCGGTAATTTCGAAAACCTGGTGCCGAGCACTGCGCCTGCGGTCACCACGATTACCGATTCGGTAGACACCACTACCGTGACGTTGACTGCTACGCCAACCGTGAATGAAAACGGCACCATTACTTACACCGCCACCCTGACCGGTGCCGACGGCAAACCCGTCATTGCGCAAAATGGTCCGGTGACCGTGACGTTGGAAAGCGGCAAGACCATCACCATCGCTGCGGGCGCAAGCTCGGGCGTGTTGGATGTAGCCGTTGGCAACGATGTATATCAAGGCCCAACCACCGTGACCGAGTCGATTGCCTCGGCATCGGGCGGTAACCTGGAAGCTATCGCTCCAAACACTGCGCCAGTCAGCACCGTCGTCAGCGACGTCAACGACACCACCACCGTGACATTGACCGCCAATCCGACCGTGAATGAAAACGGCACCATCACCTACACCGCGACGCTGACCGATGCCAATGGCAATCCGGTCACCGCGCAAAACGGTCCGGTGACCGTCACCCTGGAAAGCGGCAAGACCATCACCATCGCTGCGGGCGCAAGCTCGGGCGTGTTGGATGTAGCCATTGGCAACGATGTATATCAAGGCCCAACCACCGTGACCGAGTCGATTGCCTCGGCATCGGGCGGTAACCTGGAAGCTATCGCTCCAAACACTGCGCCAGTCAGCACCGTCGTCAGCGATGTCAACGACACCACCACCGTGACATTGACCGCCAATCCGACCGTGAACGAAAACGGCACGATCACCTACACCGCCACCCTGACCGGTGCCGACGGCAAACCCGTCATTGCGCAAAACGGTCCAGTGACCGTGACGTTGGACAGCGGCAAAACCATCACCATCGCTGCGGGCGCAAGTTCGGGCGTGCTCGATGTCGCTGTCGGCAACGACGTTTACCAAGGTCCAACCACCGTGACCGAGTCGATTGCCTCGGCATCGGGCGGTGACCTGGAAGCTATCGCTCCAAACACCGCGCCAGTCAGCACCGTCGTCAGCGATATCAACGACACCACCACCGTGACGCTGACCGCCAATCCGACCGTGAACGAAAACGGCACCATCACCTACACCGCCACCCTGACCGGTGCTGATGGCAAACCGGTCATTGCGCAAAACGGTCCGGTGACTGTGACGTTGGAAAGCGGCAAGACGATCACCATCGCCGCGGGCGCAAGCACTGGTGTGTTGGATGTAGCCGTCGGCAACGATGTGTACCAAGGTCCAACGACGGTTACTGAGTCGATCAAAGATGCATCCGGCGGCAACTTGGAAGCTATCGCTCCTAACACTGCGCCAGTCAGCACCGTCGTCAGCGATGTCAACGACACCACCACCGTGACATTGACCGCCAATCCGACCGTGAACGAAAACGGCACGATCACCTACACCGCCACCCTGACCGGTGCCGACGGCAAACCCGTCATTGCGCAAAACGGTCCAGTGACCGTGACGTTGGACAGCGGCAAAACCATCACCATCGCTGCGGGCGCAAGTTCGGGCGTGCTCGATGTCGCTGTCGGCAACGACGTTTACCAAGGTCCAACGACAGTTACTGAGTCGATTGCTTCCGCAACGGGTGGCAACCTCGAAGCTATCGCTCCTAACACCGCTCCGGTTAGCACCATCGTTAGCGATGTCAATGACACCACCACCGTGACCTTGACCGCCACGCCAACCGTAAATGAAAACGGCACCATCACTTACACCGCCACCCTGACCGGTGCCGACGGCAAACCTGTCATCGCGCAAAATGGTCCAGTCACCGTGACGTTGGACAGCGGCAAAACCATCACCATCGCTGCGGGTGCGAGCTCGGGCGTGTTGGACGTAGCCGTTGGAAACGACGTGTACCAAGGTCCAACCACCGTCACCGAGTCGATCAAAGATGCATCCGGTGGCAATTTGGAAGCCATTGCTCCAAATACTGCGCCAGTCAGCACCGTCGTCAGCGATGTCAACGACACCACCACCGTGACGTTGACCGCTACGCCGACCGTGAATGAAAACGGCACCATCACCTACACCGCCACCCTGACCGGTGCCGACGGCAAACCGGTCATTGCGCAAAACGGTCCAGTGACCGTGACGTTGGAAAGCGGCAAAACCATCACCATCGCCGCCGGTGCAAGTTCGGGTGTGTTGGATGTAGCCGTCGGCAACGATGTGTACCAAGGTCCAACCACCGTGACCGAGTCGATTGCCTCGGCATCGGGCGGTAACCTGGAAGCTATCGCTCCAAACACTGCGCCAGTCAGCACCGTCGTCAGCGATGTCAACGACACCACCACGGTGACGTTGACCGCCAATCCGACCGTGAACGAAAACGGCACCATCACTTACACCGCGACCCTGACCGGTGCCGACGGCAAACCCGTCATTGCGCAAAATGGTCCGGTGACCGTGACGTTGGACAGCGGCAAGACCATCACCATCGCCGCCGGTGCAAGTTCCGGCGTGTTGGACGTGGCCGTTGGCAACGACGTTTACCAAGGTCCGACTACCGTCACCGAAAGCATCAGTACCGCCAGTGGCGGCAACCTCGAAGCTATCGCTCCTAACACCGCTCCGGTTAGCACCGTCGTCAGCGACGTCAACGACACCACCACGGTGACATTGACCGCCAATCCGACCGTGAACGAAAACGGCACCATCACTTACACCGCGACCCTGACCGGTGCCGACGGCAAACCCGTCATTGCGCAAAATGGTCCGGTGACCGTGACGTTGGACAGCGGCAAGACCATCACCATCGCCGCCGGTGCAAGTTCCGGCGTGTTGGACGTGGCCGTTGGCAACGACGTTTACCAAGGTCCGACTACCGTCACCGAAAGCATCAGTACCGCCAGTGGCGGCAACCTCGAAGCTATCGCTCCTAACACCGCTCCGGTTAGCACCGTCGTTAGCGATGTCAATGACACCACCACCGTGACCTTGACCGCCACGCCAACCGTAAATGAAAACGGCACCATCACTTACACCGCGACCCTGACCGGTGCCGACGGCAAACCCGTCATTGCGCAAAATGGTCCAGTCACCGTTACCCTGGACAGCGGCAAAACCATCACCATCGCTGCGGGTGCGAGCTCGGGCGTGTTGGACGTAGCCGTTGGAAACGACGTGTACCAAGGTCCAACCACCGTCACCGAGTCGATCAAAGATGCATCCGGTGGCAATTTGGAAGCCATTGCTCCAAATACTGCGCCAGTCAGCACCGTCGTCAGCGATGTCAACGACACCACCACCGTGACGTTGACCGCTACGCCGACCGTGAATGAAAACGGCACCATCACCTACACCGCCACCCTGACCGGTGCCGACGGCAAACCGGTCACGGCGCAAAACGGTCCGGTGACTGTGACGTTGGAAAGCGGCAAGACGATCACCATCGCGGCGGGCGCGAGCTCGGGTGTGCTGGATGTGGCTGTCGGCAACGACGTTTACCAAGGCCCAACGACAGTTACTGAGTCGATTGCTTCCGCAACGGGTGGCAACCTCGAAGCTATCGCTCCTAACACCGCTCCGGTCAGCACCATCGTTAGCGATGTCAACGACACCACCACGGTGACGTTGACCGCTACGCCGACCGTGAATGAAAACGGCACCATCACCTACACCGCCACCCTGACCGGTGCCGACGGCAAACCCGTCATTGCGCAAAATGGTCCAGTCACCGTTACCCTGGACAGCGGCAAAACCATCACCATCGCTGCGGGTGCAAGCTCGGGCGTGTTGGACGTAGCCGTCGGCAACGATGTGTACCAAGGTCCAACCACCGTGACCGAGTCGATTGCCTCGGCATCGGGCGGTAACCTGGAAGCTATCGCTCCAAACACTGCGCCAGTCAGCACCGTCGTCAGCGATGTCAACGACACCACCACCGTGACATTGACCGCCAATCCGACCGTGAACGAAAACGGCACGATCACCTACACCGCCACCCTGACCGGTGCCGACGGCAAACCGGTCATTGCGCAAAATGGTCCAGTCACCGTCACCCTGGACAGCGGCAAAACCATCACCATCGCTGCGGGTGCGAGCTCGGGCGTGTTGGACGTAGCCGTTGGAAACGACGTGTACAAAGGTCCAACCACCGTCACCGAGTCGATCAAAGATGCATCCGGTGGCAATTTGGAAGCCATTGCTCCAAATACTGCGCCAGTCAGCACCGTCGTCAGCGATGTCAACGACACCACCACCGTGACGTTGACCGCTACGCCGACCGTGAATGAAAACGGCACCATCACCTACACCGCCACCCTGACCGGTGCCGACGGCAAACCGGTCACGGCGCAAAACGGTCCGGTGACTGTGACGTTGGAAAGCGGCAAGACGATCACCATCGCCGCCGGTGCAAGTTCGGGCGTGCTCGATGTCGCTGTGGGTAACGATGTTTACCAAGGCCCAACGACGGTTACTGAGTCGATCAAAGATGCATCCGGCGGCAACTTGGAAGCCATTGCTCCAAATACTGCGCCAGTCAGCACCATCGTTAGCGATGTCAACGACACCACCACGGTAACGCTGACCGCCAATCCGACCGTGAACGAAAACGGCACCATCACTTACACCGCGACCCTGACCGGTGCCGACGGCAAACCGGTCATTGCGCAAAATGGCCCAGTCACCGTTACCCTGGAAAGCGGCAAGACCATCACCATCGCCGCCGGTGCAAGTTCGGGCGTGCTCGATGTCGCTGTCGGCAACGACGTTTACCAAGGTCCAACCACCGTGACCGAGTCGATTGCCTCGGCATCGGGCGGTAACCTGGAAGCTATCGCTCCTAACACCGCGCCGGTCAGCACCGTCGTTAGCGATGTCAACGACACCACCACGGTGACGTTGACCGCTACGCCGACCGTGAATGAAAACGGCACCATTACTTACACCGCCACCCTGACCGGTGCCGACGGCAAACCGGTCATTGCGCAAAATGGTCCAGTCACCGTTACCCTGGACAGCGGCAAAACCATCACCATCGCTGCGGGTGCAAGCTCGGGCGTGTTGGACGTAGCCGTCGGCAACGATGTGTACCAAGGTCCAACCACCGTGACCGAGTCGATTGCCTCGGCATCGGGCGGTAACCTGGAAGCTATCGCTCCAAACACTGCGCCAGTCAGCACCGTCGTCAGCGATGTCAACGACACCACCACCGTGACATTGACCGCCAATCCGACCGTGAACGAAAACGGCACGATCACCTACACCGCCACCCTGACCGGTGCCGACGGCAAACCGGTCATTGCGCAAAATGGTCCAGTCACCGTCACCCTGGACAGCGGCAAAACCATCACCATCGCTGCGGGTGCGAGCTCGGGCGTGTTGGACGTAGCCGTTGGAAACGACGTGTACAAAGGTCCAACCACCGTCACCGAGTCGATCAAAGATGCATCCGGTGGCAATTTGGAAGCCATTGCTCCAAATACTGCGCCAGTCAGCACCGTCGTCAGCGATGTCAACGACACCACCACCGTGACGTTGACCGCTACGCCGACCGTGAATGAAAACGGCACCATCACCTACACCGCCACCCTGACCGGTGCCGACGGCAAACCGGTCACGGCGCAAAACGGTCCGGTGACTGTGACGTTGGAAAGCGGCAAGACGATCACCATCGCCGCCGGTGCAAGTTCGGGCGTGCTCGATGTCGCTGTGGGTAACGATGTTTACCAAGGCCCAACGACGGTTACTGAGTCGATCAAAGATGCATCCGGCGGCAACTTGGAAGCCATTGCTCCAAATACTGCGCCAGTCAGCACCATCGTTAGCGATGTCAACGACACCACCACGGTAACGCTGACCGCCAATCCGACCGTGAACGAAAACGGCACCATCACTTACACCGCGACCCTGACCGGTGCCGACGGCAAACCGGTCATTGCGCAAAATGGCCCAGTCACCGTTACCCTGGAAAGCGGCAAGACCATCACCATCGCCGCCGGTGCAAGTTCGGGCGTGCTCGATGTCGCTGTCGGCAACGACGTTTACCAAGGTCCAACCACCGTGACCGAGTCGATTGCCTCGGCATCGGGCGGTAACCTGGAAGCTATCGCTCCTAACACCGCGCCGGTCAGCACCGTCGTTAGCGATGTCAACGACACCACCACGGTGACGTTGACCGCTACGCCGACCGTGAATGAAAACGGCACCATTACTTACACCGCCACCCTGACCGGTGCCGACGGCAAACCGGTCATTGCGCAAAATGGTCCAGTCACCGTCACCCTGGACAGCGGCAAAACCATCACCATCGCCGCAGGTGCGAGCTCGGGTGTGCTGGATGTGGCTGTCGGCAACGACGTTTACCAAGGCCCAACCACCGTCACCGAGTCGATCAAAGATGCATCCGGTGGCAATTTGGAAGCCATTGCTCCAAATACTGCGCCAGTCAGCACCGTCGTCAGCGACGTCAACGACACCACCACAGTGACATTGACCGCTACGCCGACCGTGAATGAAAACGGCACCATCACTTACACCGCGACCCTGACCGGTGCCGACGGCAAACCCGTCATTGCGCAAAATGGTCCAGTCACCGTCACCCTGGAAAGCGGCAAGACCATCACCATCGCTGCGGGCGCAAGTTCGGGCGTGCTCGATGTCGCTGTGGGTAACGATGTTTACCAAGGCCCAACGACGGTTACTGAGTCGATCAAAGATGCATCCGGCGGCAACTTGGAAGCTATCGCTCCTAACACCGCTCCGGTTAGCACCGTCGTCAGCGACGTCAACGACACCACCACGGTAACGCTGACCGCCAATCCGACCGTGAACGAAAACGGCACCATCACTTACACCGCGACCCTGACCGGTGCCGACGGCAAACCGGTCATTGCGCAAAATGGCCCAGTCACCGTTACCCTGGAAAGCGGCAAGACCATCACCATCGCCGCCGGTGCAAGTTCGGGCGTGCTCGATGTCGCTGTCGGCAACGACGTTTACCAAGGTCCAACCACCGTGACCGAGTCGATTGCCTCGGCATCGGGCGGTAACCTGGAAGCTATCGCTCCAAACACTGCGCCAGTCAGCACCGTCGTCAGCGATGTCAACGACACCACCACGGTGACCTTGACCGCCAATCCGACCGTGAACGAAAACGGCACCATCACTTACACCGCCACCCTGACCGGTGCCGACGGCAAACCGGTCATGGCGCAAAACGGTCCGGTGACTGTGACGTTGGAAAGCGGCAAGACGATCACCATCGCCGCGGGCGCAAGCTCGGGCGTGTTGGACGTAGCCGTTGGCAACGACGTGTACCAAGGTCCGACTACCGTCACCGAAAGCATCAGTACCGCCACTGGCGGCAACCTCGAAGCTATCGCTCCTAACACCGCTCCGGTTAGCACCGTCGTTAGCGATGTCAATGACACCACCACCGTGACCTTGACCGCCACGCCAACCGTAAATGAAAACGGCACCATCACTTACACCGCCACCCTGACCGGTGCCGACGGCAAACCTGTCATCGCGCAAAATGGTCCAGTCACCGTTACCCTGGACAGCGGCAAAACCATCACCATCGCTGCGGGTGCAAGTTCGGGCGTGCTCGATGTCGCTGTGGGTAACGATGTTTACCAAGGTCCAACGACGGTTACTGAGTCGATCAAAGATGCATCCGGCGGCAACTTGGAAGCCATTGCTCCAAATACTGCGCCAGTCAGCACCGTCGTCAGCGATGTCAACGACACCACCACGGTGACCTTGACCGCCAATCCGACCGTGAACGAAAACGGCACCATCACTTACACCGCCACCCTGACCGGTGCCGACGGCAAACCTGTCATCGCGCAAAATGGTCCAGTCACCGTTACCCTGGACAGCGGCAAAACCATCACCATCGCTGCGGGTGCAAGTTCGGGCGTGCTCGATGTCGCTGTGGGTAACGATGTTTACCAAGGCCCAACGACGGTTACTGAGTCGATCAAAGATGCATCCGGCGGCAACTTGGAAGCCATTGCTCCAAATACTGCGCCAGTCAGCACCGTCGTCAGCGACGTCAACGACACCACCACGGTGACATTGACCGCCAATCCGACCGTGAACGAAAACGGCACCATCACCTACACCGCCACCCTGACCGGTGCCGACGGCAAACCCGTCACCGCGCAAAACGGTCCGGTGACCGTCACGTTGGAAAGCGGCAAAACCATCACCATCGCTGCGGGCGCAAGCTCGGGC
Source organism: Pseudomonas sp. FP2300 (assembly GCF_030687595.1). Lineage (NCBI taxonomy): Bacteria > Pseudomonadati > Pseudomonadota > Gammaproteobacteria > Pseudomonadales > Pseudomonadaceae > Pseudomonas > Pseudomonas sp. FP2300. The sequence continues at coordinate 280,941 of NZ_CP117440.1, read as the reverse complement.
GTGTTGGATGTGGCCGTCGGCAACGATGTCTACACCGGTGCACCGTCCATCACCGAGACGATCAAATCGGCCTCCGGCGGCAACCTCGAAGCCATCGCGGTCGATAAGACCGGCGCGTCGACGGCCGTGGGCGACACCGTCGACAACACCACCGTCAGCATCACCGGCAGCACGTCGGTCACCGAAGGCCAGGCGGCCACATACACCGTCAGCCTGACGAACCCTGCACAAACCGAGGTGACACTCAAGATCGTCTACAGCGGCACCGCCGCCGACGGCACGGACTTCACCGGTGTCTACACCGTGAAGATCCCGGCCAACGCCACCAGTACGACCTTCAATGTGGCGACGCTGGACGACAAGATCTCCGAAGGCACTGAAAACTTCGTGGTCAAGATCGACTCGGCCACCGGTGGCAACTTCGAGCACCTGGCGGTCAGCGGTACCAACGGCAGCGTCAGCACCTCGATCATCGACAACGATGCGCCGCCTGTACTCGACCTGGACGCCAACAACTCCAGCGGCAAGACCGGTGCCGATTACCAGGTGACGTTCACCGAAGGCACCACTGGCCCCGGCGTGTCCATCGCCGACACCGACCTGAAAATCACCGACCCGGACAGCACCATGCTGACCGGCGCCACTATCGTGCTGACCAACCGCCAGCCTGGCGATGCGCTGAACCTGGGCAACAGCGTCAATGGCATCAGCATCAACGCCAACAGCACGGACGGCAAGGTCGTGCTGACGCTGACGGGCAATGCGACGCTGGCCGACTACATGCAGCAGATCAAGAACATCAGCTTCATCAACAACAGCGAAGACCCGAGCACCGTACCGCGCATCATCACCGTGACGGTGACCGATGGCGCGAGCTACTCCAACACCGCAACCACCACTGTGAACGTGGTCGGGGTCAACGATGCGCCAGTGGCCACCGGTGGCGCGGTGACCGGTACCGAAGACACTTCGCTGGTCCTCGGCTGGTCGACCTTCGGCATCAGCGATGTGGACAGCGCCGCCGCCAGCCAGGGTGTAAAAATCACCGGGCTGCCGAGCGACGGCAAGTTGCAGTACCTGGACGGCGCCACCTGGAAGGACGTGGCCAGCAACCAGACCTTCACCAAGGCTGACATCGACGCTGGCAAGCTGCGCTTTACCCCCGATGCCAACGAATCTGGTGCCAACGGCAACCCGGCTGGCGTGGGCGATCAAAAGGCCGATTACGCGCAAATCAGCTTCCAGCCAACCGACGGTCAGGCGTTGGGCAATACCAGTACCGTGAAGATCGACATCACGCCGGTCGCCGACGCACCGACCCTCAACGTGGCCGGCAACAACGTGACCTCCACCGGCCTGATCAAGGAAGTCTGGACCGGCCTGTCGGGCCTGGGCACCGATGGCAGCGGCGCGGCCTCCGGCACGCTCAAGTCAGTGATCGATGCCGCCGGCACGCCGAACAGCAGCACCAACGTGACCAACGTGCAGTCCGACAGCAACGTCAACGCCGGTACGGCATCGAAAACCTCTGGCCTGATCTTCCTCGAAGCCGGCAAGACCTACACCTTCAGCGGCACGGGCGATGACAGCCTGCTGGTCACCATCGGCGGCAAAACCGTGGCGGCAACGACCTGGGGCGCTGGCGGCCAGTTGAACGGTTCGTTCACGCCGACCACCAGCGGCTACTACACCCTGGACATCTACCACCACAACCAGAGCGGCCCGGGCAGCTATGACGTGAACCTGTCGATCAACGGCAGCACACCGGTCGACCTGAACGGTGCCGGCGTGCCGCTGTACACCGGCGTGACCGACCTGGTGAACGCTGGCGTGACCGTCTCCGACTTGCACGGCACCAACGGTGAAGGCTACTACGACGGCTACAAGCTCAACGAAGGCGCCGAAGGCACCAGCGTGAACCTGTCGAAGATCACCACCGCCCTGACCGACACCGACGGCTCCGAAAGCCTGAGCGTGAAGATCGGTGGTATTCCAGAAGGCAGCGTGCTGAGCGACGGCGCGGGCCATACCGCTACCGTGGGCAGCAACGGCGAAGCTTCGGTCACCGGCTGGAACCTGGGCAGCCTGACCCTGACCCCACCGGCCTACTACAACGGCCACTTCAACCTGACCGTGACCTCGACCTCCACCGAAGCCCTCGGCGGCTCGGCGGTGAGCACAGCGCAGATCCCGGTCACGGTGTACCCGGCGACCTACAACGCCGTCACCGCCACGTCTGGCAGCGACAACGTCACCGGCACCGACGGCAACGACATCGTGGTCGCCGACATCGGCGGGCTGACCGTGGTGCCAGGGGTCAACTACAACATTGCCTTCATGGTCGACAGCTCGGGCAGCATGAGTTCGTCGTCTGTCACCGCTGCCAAGAACTCCTTGACCCAAGTGTTCAACACCCTCAAGCAGAGCCTGGGCAGCAACTCCGGAACCGTGAACATTTTCCTGGCGGACTTCGATAACCAGGTAAACAAGAACGTTGCGGTCAACCTCAACGATCCGAACGCGCTGACACTGCTCAAGAGCGTGCTCGACTCGATGGTGTCCGGCGGCAATACCAACTATGAAGACGTGTTCAAGACCACCGCAAACTTCTTCAACAGCACCCAGGCCCTGAGCAATACCGGCGCGAAGAACCTGACGTATTTCATCACCGACGGTGAGCCAACGCGCTACCAGTCCGGCGAAGAGACGAACCCAGTGTTGTACGGCACCGTCAAGCTCGACGACGTCCTGAGCGCGGCCAACTACACCGTTGGCAAGTACTACACCCAGACGATCGACAGCACACACAAATTCATCATCGAAGAAAATGGGGACATGTTCCTGTCGATCAAGAACGGCAAGAATTGGAATGAAAACTACGTCGGCACGGTGCATGCCGAGGGCAATGGCACGTTCGAGTTCTCCAACCAGGCCGGCGGTTGGTGGGGCGACTCCTCGGCAGCAGACGGCTCAACGGCCAGCTTCACCCTGCTCAAAGGTCTGAGCAACGTTGAAGCCATCGGCCTGAACAACGGCGTCACCCTGTCCGATCTCGCCCCCTACGACTCCGATGGCAAGCCACAAACCAACATCGACCCGAGCAACCTGGCCAACTCCATCATCGGCCACACCGAAGCGACCCTGCCGGGCGCCGATACGGTCAACGGTGGCGACGGCAATGACATCCTGTTCGGCGACCTGGTGAGCTTCAACGGCATTGCCGGCGAGGGTTACCAGGCCATCCAGGCGTTCGTGGCCCAGCAGAGCGGCGTGGACGTCAGCAAGGTCACCACCAGCAACGTGCACCAGTACATCACCGAGCACTACACCGCGTTCGATGTGTCCGGTGCCCACGATGGCAATGACACCCTGCTGGGCGGCGCCGGCAACGACATCATTTTCGGCCAGGGTGGCAGCGACACGCTCAACGGTGGCAAGGGCAATGACATCCTGCTGGGTGGCACGGGTAACGACACACTGATCGGTGGTCAGGGCAATGACACCCTGATCGGTGGCCTGGGAGGCGATACCTTTGTCTGGAAATCCGGCGACACCGGCACTGACGTGATCAAGGACTTCAAGGCCAGCGAGGGCGACCGGATCGACCTGCGAGATCTGCTGCAGGGCGAAACCGGAAGCACCATCGACCACTTCCTGAAAATCAGCACGGTCGATGGCGTGTCCTCGCTGCAGGTCAGCACCACCGGCCAGTTCAACGCGACCAATGGCGCAGCGGCCACACCGGATGTGACGATCAAGCTCGAAGGCAACAACTGGTCGAACATCAACCTGAACACGTTGATCGCCGGCAGTGACCCGACCATCAAGGTCGATCACAACAACAGCTGAACCTGACACAAACCCGTGGCGAGGGAGCTTGCTCCCGCTGGGGGGGCGAAGCGGCCCTGTTTTTTAGGGCTGCTGCGCAGCCCAGCGGGAGCAAGCTCCCTCGCCACGATAAGTGTTCATACTCCTCTGCAGTTGGCCTATGCTGCCCAGCATGACGCCGCTTCATACATGAGGGATGCCCGATGTTTTACGTGCAACGCGATGCACAAGGCCTGCTGGTGCGCGTAGAAGCCACCGCCTACGCCGAAGCCACCGAGACCTTGCCGGCCGACAACCACGAGATCCAGGACTGGTTCGCCAACCAGGCGGTGGAAAACAGCCTCAAGCAGCTCAAGCAGAGCGACCTGGAGATGATCCGGGTACTCGACGACTTGATCCAGGTGCTGACCAGCAAAGGCGTCATCCGCGTCACTGACCTGCCACCGGCGGCCCAGGCCAAACTGATGGACCGCACCCAGGCCCGGGAAGCATTGGGTGGGTTGAGCCGGTTGATCGATGATGATGAGAAGGGGTTGATCTAGGCCTGGTTTCATCGGTGTCAGGGCTGCCCTCATCGCGAGCAGGCTCGCTCCCACAGGGGGATGGGGTAAGTCGCAGATATTGCCGTCGCACAGTTCTTATGTGGGAGCGGGCTTGCTCGCGAAAGCGGTGGGTCAGATGTCGATGATGTTGACTGTGCCGCCCCCTTCGCGAGCAAGCCCGCTCCCACATTGGATTTGTGCCAGGGCGCAATTTTCCATTCGCCAACAGATCTCTTGTAGGAGCGAGCTTGCTCGCGATGGCAATCGTCAATCCACCGCTGGCCTGTCAGCTCGACGCTTGCACTTCAAGCCGATCCATCGCCCGCTCCACCAACAAATGCACCCCATCGGCCATTCGACTGATCGCCAGGATTACGCTGCGGCGTGAGCCGTCGACGTCATCAGCCAGGTCGGCCGCGATGGCGCTGATGGACAGCAAGTCTTCGGAGGCATTGGCCAGGAGGGTTTCGGTGTCGATGTCTGGGGAGACCATGAAGAGCTGGGCAGTTTGGGGTTTTCCCGAGGCTTCATCGGTTGGTTTGGGATTGAGGTAGTAGTCGAGGGCGCGTTCGGCGGCTTCGTCGAGTTTTTTGGATTTAGAGGATTTGTCGGAGGCGTTGCCAGGGCTTTCTGGCGGATTCGGAGTTACTTTAAACATGTCGTGAAGCTCCATCTGTAGAAGTGGAACCGACACCCTTCGCTTGCACGCAAATGAGGTGGCAGTTGTACGCAGGTGTGCAAGACCGGGCAGACGGAACCCCGGCAGACTCCTCCTCGCGAAGAAATCTCCCACGCACAACCGCCATAAAGCGCTTGCGCGTCGTCTTTTAACCGGCTTGCACGCCAGTGTCACCGTTTTTTTCAGTGACAAATCCAGACTAGCCACGGGACAGACGCCGGACAAGTTCTCCAAGTTCGCTACAACTCGAAGGAAATCTCCTAGGACCTTACTTTTAGATGGGGTGTATATCCATTTCTGCGGTAACGGCTACTGGCGGTTCCGCTCTTACAGCGGGTCACTTTTGAAGAGCGCAAAAGTAACCAAAACGCTCATGCCCCACCACTCGGCACCTCGCCTAGGCTCGGTGTGCCCTCACTCCGGCATTGCTCCGTGGGCCGCCGCGAAGGGCCATCCATGGCCCAGCGCGGCTACCTCGGCATCCATGCCGAGGTGCCCACTACGCAATGCCTGCGTTCGGCCATCGTGGTTAACGGGGCGCCAAAATCTACGTCCACCGCGAGGCGGCCTGATAGCCGACCTGGTTCTTGATGGGGATCGCGTTCCTCTGTAGGAGCGAGCCTGCTCGCGAAGAGGCCAGCAAGCCCAGTAGACATATGACTGAACCACCGTTATCGCGAGCAAGCTCGCATAGCGTTTACCGTTGATCAATCTGTGCCGTGATGGCTGGGAAGCTTTTGTGGCGAGGGGATTTATCCCCGTTGGGCTGCGCAGCGGCCCCCAAACCAAGCAACTCGGTGTGCCAGGAAGGCTGAGTTCATTGCTTTAGGGCTGCTGCGCAGCCCAGCGGGGATAAATCCCCTCGCCACAGGACTGTGCCGCTCCCAAAAACCCTGTGGGTATCCAACATCACCACAAACTGACCCTCCGCATCGCGAGCAAGCTCGCTCCCACAATGGGACCGGAGTACGGCCGGGAGAGCCAGGTCGGCTGTCAGGCCGCCTCGCTTCGGCTTTTGATCTGGGGGCCCCGTTAACCACGCTGGCCGAACGCAGGCATTGTGGAGTGGGCATCCCGGCATGGATGCCGGGATAGCCGCGCTGGACCATGGATGGTCCTTCGCGGCGGGCCCACGGAGCAATGCCGGAGTGAGGGCATGCCGAGCCTAGGCGAGGCACCGAGTGGTGGGGCAAGACCTTTTGGTTACTTTTGGGGCGTTTGCCAAAAGTGACACGCCGTAAGGGCGTAACCGCCAGCCGCCGTTACCGCAGCAATGGATATGTACTCGTTCAAAAAAGCACAGGCCGGCTACCAGGCCGCCTCGTCAACAAAGCCTCACCCCCACCGCCGAGGCTCCCCAACCAGTTGCCCCTGAACCCCAAACAACCCCATCTCCCGAATCACCGCCAACTCCCCCTCCGTCTCAACCCGCTCAGCAATCAACGGCAAGTCAATACTGTGGGCAGCACGCTGGATCGCTTCGATAAACAGACGCTTGTCACTCTCCTGATCAATGGCACGGATATAGCTGCCATCGATCTTCAGGTAAGCCAACCCCAACCGCGACAAGTTACCGATCATGCTGAACCGCCCACCAAAACGCTGCAGGCTCAGAGAGAAGCCAAGCTCGCGCAAACGCCGGGTCAATTGTTCCAGGACAGCTTGCTCCGGCAATTGCTCTTCACCAATCTCCAAGGTCAAGCGCGACCCAAGGTTGGAATGCGCCCGCAGGATTTCAAAGACCTTGTTCAGCGCCTGCGGATCGGCCAAGGTCGCCGAAGACAGGTTCAGCGCCAGGGATTGCTCATGCCCGGCCATTTGCTCGAGCACCTGTTCGAGCATCAAACGGTCCAGGCGCGCGGTCCAGCCAAAGCGCTCCAACCACGGCAAGAACCGCCCGGCGGGAATCGTCTGACCCTGCTCGTCCAACAAACGCGACAGCACCTTGTAATGCAACACTACCTGGGTGTCCTGGGCAGCCACCACCGGCTGGAAGTACAGCTCGAATCGCTGATGATTCAAGGCCTGGTCGAGCAACGTGTGCCAGGCATGGTGATCATCGCCGACGCTCGCCGAGGCGCTGTGGTCCAGGCAGGCCCAACCCGGTTCGCCCTGGCTTTCGGCCTGGGCCAAAGCCTGGTCGCCAAGCTGGAGCACCGCTTGCGGCGAGTCGCCATGGACGAACGGCGCCAGCCCGATGGAGGCCACCGACGCCACATCCGTCGCACCGGTGGCATGCAAGCTCGCCAACGCGGCTTCGAGGTTCTGCGCCAGTTGCAGCGCTTCCTCGCGCACCAGCCCAGGTGCCAGCACCGCGAACTCGCCACCGCGAATACGCGTGACCAGGTTATGGGTTTCCGGATACCGCGCGCATTCGCGCAGCAATTGCTCGCCCACCGCCTGGAGCAACTGGTCGGTACGCTGCCCGCCCAACCGCTGGTTCAAACCGGCCAGGTCCTTGACCCGCAACAACAGCAGATAACCGGAGCTGGCCTGCTCCGGGTTGCTCACTCGCGCGTTGAGCTGCATCTCGAAATAACGCCGGTTGGCCAGGCCCGTGAGATTGTCCTGGTAAGACTCGACCCGCAGCTTCTCGCTGCGCTCGGCCTGCTCCTGGAACAGCGCCTTGAGTTTCTCGACCATCTGGTTCATCGCCTGCACCACGCGCCGCAGTTCAGGCGTGCGTGGCAGCTCCGGCAGGCTCAGGAACTCGCGTCGGGCGATAGCATGGGACTGATGCACCATGTAGTCCAGCGGCTTGAGCTGGCGACGCAGCAGCAAGGCTCCCAGCACCGCGCTCACGGCGCCGCACAGCAGCAACCAACCCAGGCTGCCCAGCGCGCTCTGCCACAGCTTGGCAAGGGCAAACATCGGGTGGCTGACCACTTCGACCCGCGCCGCCTGTTCCCAGCCGCGGCTGACGATTGCATCGCCGCCGGCCGGTTCCAGGCCGATCAGCTTGACGAACCACTGCGGCACGCTGCCGGCGTCCGGCGTGCCGGTACGTTCGACAAGGGTCTTGTCGGTGGCCACATCGACCACGCGAATGCTGGCGTAGTAGCCGCTGTCGAAGATCGAGCTGACCATCAGCTCCACCATCGCCGGGTCGTCGATGTTCGGTGTCAACGACAACGCCAGCGCCGTGGCCGCGTCCTGGGCGTGGGAGCGTAACTGGTTGACGTACTGGGCCCGCGAGCTCTCCAGGCTGACCATGAAGCTGCCGCTGAAGGCAACCACCAGGAACAGACAGATAGCGATCAACAGCTGTTTGAACAAGGACATCTGAGCGCGCGCTCCTAGTTAGTCGTCTCGACCGGAAAACCTTCGGCCTGCATTTTTTTCAACACATCCTGCCACCGGGACAGGCGCTTGGTGTCACCCACTTTTTTGTTGCCCTTGGCGCCCGGCAGCCACAGCCCTTCGGCATTGAAAGAGTAGACCGGGAGCAAGTCGGTTCGCTGGCTGGCCGGCAGGATGCCGTCGATCAGGCTGTCGAGGACCAGCGGCATCGCCTCGGGCGTGGCGTAATAGGTGAGCACCATGTGCGCACGGTTCTGCCGCAAGGCCTTGACGTAGGTGATGCGCAGCTTGTCACTGGACACCCCGAGATGACGCAGGCTGAAATACTTGGCGATGGCGTAGTCCTCACAATCGCCGGCCCCCTTCCACAGGGCCTGGATCGGGGTTTCCCAGTAGTCGACCTCGCGCCACAGGTCGATGTCTTCCACGTAGCGCACCTGTTTGTTGAAGAACAGGTTCACCACCTTGAGCTGTTCCAGTTCCGGGATCTGTTTCTGCGTCGCCAACAATTGCTGCCACGCGTCGATCCGTTGCTGCCCTTCGCCCAAGGGACCATATAACGCTTGCGCCCGTCGGCTGATCTGCGCAAAGTCCCAGTCAGCCCGTAGGCCACCCAGCATCAGGCCGGCCAGCAGCAATGCCGAACACAGCCAGCGCAAGGACCTGAGAACAGGGAAAGGTGCAGCCAAGGGAATACGTCCGAAAAGGGCCGTTGGAAATTCGTTGGATGGTGAAGCCTGGCCCACTAAAAGACAATGGCAGGGTGCAATCACCGCAGGCAGACTAAACTTTAGTTCAGGAACTGGGGCCGCGAGATTTTGACGGCTTGGAAATCTGTAACTAACGTTGGCTTGGATCCAATTTCGTTACTACCAGTCAGGTGTTGTCGTGACACAGAAGCCAAAACCGCTTAGCACTATCCAGGTCAACGGGCCCATCCCGGCTGACCAGGCACGTTCGATCATCGAAGAGTCTCTGCGCGAGGCCATCCTCGATGGACGCCTGCCTTGCGGCACCGCCCTGCGCCAGCAGGAACTGGCCGACCTGTTCGGCGTGAGCCGCATGCCCGTACGCGAGGCATTGCGCCAGTTGGAGGCGCAGTCACTGCTCAATGTGGTCCAGCACAAGGGTGCTGTAGTGGCGCCATTGATTACCAACAATGCAGTAGAAACCTACGCCCTGCGTTCGGTCCTGGAAGCTTTCGCCCTGCGCCTGTCCATCCCGCTGCTCGATGACAGCGACCTGGCACTGGCCGCCCGGTACATCGAACAGCTGGAAACGGAAACCGATCACGCCGAGATCGGCAAGCTCAACCGGCTGTTCCACATGTCGCTTTATCACAAGGCCCCCAACAGCAAACTGCTGGACCTGATCGAGCGCGAGCTCAATGAAGAAGAGCGCTTCCTGCGCTTTCACCTGTCATCCATGGGGCTGGGCAAGTTGAGCCAGGACGACCATCGCGCGCTGCTCGACGCCGCGCGTGCCAAGGACATCGATAAGGCCATCGTATTGCTGGAGCTGCACCTGGAAAAAGCCTCCGTCACCATGCGCCGCTATCTGGAACAGTCGTCGAACCCTTGATCCCACACCGGCCGCTCCGGCCGGCGTAAAAACTTCTTACATATCCTTCCGACTCACTTGTCGCCTGCGCGGCGCGGCCTGGCCGTGGCCGCGACTCGTCGTCCCATCAGTTCAATGGCACTGCCATCGATTTGGGCTCACTCTTGCGCTTGTCGATTCAAAACAGACCTGAAGAAGTCAACGCCTGGCTGAAACCAGACGAATCGAAGCCAATACGCAAGGAGCGTCGTCCAACCGGCGGGATGATCGGATGTCCGACCGACGTCCTGCCCATAACATAAAACTTCTTAACTCCCCGATCCCTGAAGTGCTCCGAGTGAGGCATTCACTCGAACTATTCGATTCTGATACCCCTAAATCGGAAGGAGCTTCTTCGCCCCAATAAAACTTATATAAAAAGTTTTAAAAACCTTCTTCGCGCCCAATAAACAGTCAACTTAAAATAATTAAAAAATTACTTGCCGCCTACTTGTTTCATGTATTAGCTTTTTGTTCGTCGCACTCTTGGCGACCCTTTCAACTCCCCACAAACCCTTTAAACACAGGCACAGCAAGCCAGAAACACGTACTAAAGGCGAACATTTAAGCTACTTGGTAATTCATGGATTCCGATTCAGGCACCCGCTCGCCCTAATTAAATAACGAGCCGCCTTCCGGATAAGACATCATTGATGAGGACGTTCCAATGCAGCCAACCAAAGAACAACTATCTCTGAAAAAACACGAACTTGGCCAACATCCGGTTTTTTCCGAAATAACATCAATCGATCTGTTACGCCGCTTTATGGAAAGCCATGTGTTTGCCGTGTGGGACTTCATGTCACTGACCAAACGGCTGCAACGGGAGCTGACCTGCGTGCACCTGCCCTGGCTGCCGCCGGCAGACCCGCACGCGGCACGCCTGATCAACGAAATCGTCTTGGGCGAGGAATCGGATGACCGCCCAGGAGCAGGCTATTGCAGCCATTTCGAACTGTACCTGGATGCCATGCGCGAGGTCGGTGCCGATACCCGCGCCATCGAGCAATTCATCACTCTGCAGCAGGAAGGCGTCAGCCCCGAAACGGCGCTGGAGAGTGTCGATGTCGAGCCGGCGGCGGCACGCTTCGTCCGCCAAACCTTGCACACCGCCCTGCACGCCCCGGCTCACAGCGTGGCCGCCGCGTTCGTGCATGGACGCGAGAGCGTCATCCCGCAGATGTTCCAGCGCATGCTGGATGCCTGGGGCATAGGCCTGGATCAGGCACCGACCTTTCGCTACTACCTGCAACGGCACATCGAAGTCGATTCCGAAGACCATGGCCCGGCAGCGGAAAAACTCTTGGCCCGGCTGATCGACGGCGACCCGCAACGTGAAACCGAGGTACTGGTCGCCGCACTCGCCGCGGTCCACAGCCGTGCGGCCTTGTGGGACGGCCTGCGTCAGAGCATGGCCCAGCCGGTTGCGCAGGTGATGCCATGAACGCCATCCCTTACCAATCCTTCGCCGACGCCTGGGAAAGCCGCGCCACCATCCGCACCCGACCACGGCGTCGGGTCGAAGACGACGACAAGCTGATCTTCCCCATGAGTCGCCAGCCGCTGGTGCACAGCCAGACCTTTCTCAGCCACTGCCCGCAGTTGCGCGACTTTGTGCTGGTGCAGAGCCTCTACAAGTTCATCAACGACGTGGTGATTTTCGAGACCGAGTTGGTGGACCACACCGCCCGGCGTATCGCCAAGAACCGCTTCGGCATCGAGTTCCCGTTCGCCTGCCGTTATGACGCGATGACCGTGGTGGTGGACGAGGATTATCACGCGCTGGTGGCGATGGACTTCATGCAACAGACCATCGACATGACTGGCATCGATCCCATTCCGCTGCCTGGGCAGATCGAACTCAGCCGCGCCATACCCGCGACCCTGGCCCGGGCGCCAGAGCATTTGCTCAGCGCCGTGGAGCTGATCTGCATCGCCATCGCCGAGAACACCGTGACCAACGAAGTGGCCGCATTCGCCCGGGACGACTCGGTCAAGGCCTCGATCAAGGGGCTGATGGCCGATCACTTGCTCGACGAGGGACGGCACTCCGGTTTCTGGACGCGACTGGTGCAGATCTACTGGCGCACTGCCCCCGAGGAAGACCAGGAGGCGATTGCCCGATTGATGCCCGGCTTCATCGCCCAATACCTGGCGAGCGACCTGCAGCAAGCGTTCGACTTCGAGCTGATCGCGCACCTGCCCGTCGACGAGTCGGTGCGCCAGTCGCTGCGTGAAGACGCCAGTGCACTGGCGTATCCCATCAATCGTTTTCACCCGTTGGTGGGCAACATCACGCGCTTTTTCCGCGGCAGCTCGATGCTCGCGTCCCCCTGCGTACGCGACGCCCTTGCCGATTACCTGACCCCATGAGGACCTTTCGATGAGACGCCTCGAAATCGCAGTGCCTGGCACAAGCCAGGCCATGGCCGAACTGGCCCGGGAACTGGAGCTGCATGGCCACGGTGTGGTGGATCGGCAATCGCCGTCCGGGCACGGCGCGGTCGACCTGTTGATCGACGATGGTACCGTGCAGTGCAACACCCAGGCCCGCTCTTGCCTTCAGGTACGCGTGGCGTTGCAGGCCATGCCCGGGCAGGTATTACCGCAACCGGTGTTGGTGTTTAGCGACGCTGCGCAGCGGCTGTTGTGCCAGGAAGTGATCGCGACGCAACGTGACGGCAATGGTCAATCGTTGCGCCTGCGTACGCTGGCGACGCTGGTCGAGACGGGCGCACGACTGGTCAGCCAGTTATCCCGGGATCAAACCTGCTTCGATCACTGGCCGACGGCACACGCTGACACTGTCGCCGCCCCCCTGCTCGGGCTCGATGCGCTGGAGCCGCTGGCGTTCGAGCACGGCCTCAATCGGCCGCCGGTACCCTGGCTGCTGGCCGCCGCCGACGTGCCGGTGATGCACAGCATCGAACAGCGCATGCTCGATGATGCGACGCAACCGGCCCTGTGGATCGATGGACAACTCATCGACTACAAATCCTTGCGCCGCCTGGCGCTGAGGTTGCAGCAGCCGATGCTGGAAATACTGCAACGAGCAGAACATGAGAAAGGAGCTGTTGGAGAACCTGTGGGAGCAAGGCTTGCCCGCGATGAAGACACCGATGCTCTCAAACAAACCGCGTCATCGTTCATCGGGGGCAAGCCTTCCTCCCACAGGCCTTCCTCCCACAAGGTGATCGGCGTGTGCCTGCCCAAGTCCGCGCACCTGTATGCGGCGATCCTGGCAGTGCTGGGCTGCGGGGCGGTGTATCTGCCGCTGGACCCGCAGCACCCGGCGCAACGTCGGCGCTTTATCCTGGAGAATGCCCAGGCGGACCTGCTGCTGCACGACGGCGACAGCGACCTGGGCGAGCTCTCGTTGCCCACGCTGAATGTCCATCAACTGCCAATGCCCAAGCCAGGCATCCCCGCTTCGCTGATCCGCCGCAGGGTCGACAGCGACGAACCGGCCGTGGCGATCTACACCTCCGGCACCACCGGCCAGCCCAAGGGCGTGTTGCTCAGTCACCGCAACCTCAGCCATTTCTGCGCCTGGTATGGCGACTACGTCGGGTTGCAGCGCGACAGCCGCGTGTTGCAGTTTTCCACCATCAACTTTGACGCCTCGCTGCTGGATATCCTGCCGACGTTCATCCACGGCACCCTGCTGGTGGTACCCAGCGAAGACCAACGCCGCGATCCGCAGCAATTGGTCGCGTTGATTCACCAACAGCACATCAGCCACGCCTTTTTGCCGCCTGCGCTGTTGAGCGTCATGCCCCTCGATGCCCCGCTCGGCCTGACGCACTTGATCACCGGTGGCGATGTCTGCGAGCCGTTCGTGATCGAACAGCTCGCACCACAATGCCAGTTCCACAATATCTACGGCCCGACCGAAACCACGGTCCTGGCCACCACGCGGCCATTCAGCGTCGGCGACAACAACCGCAACCTTGGCGTGCCCATCGCCAACGGTCGGGTACTGATCCTGGACGAACAACTGCAACCGGTTCCCCAAGGTGTCCCCGGCGAGCTGTACATCGCCGGCCCGGGTGTCGGCCTGGGTTATCTGAACGATCCGGCGCTGAGCGCGACGCGCTACCTCGACCTGACGCTGCCCACCGGGCAAACGCTGCGGGTCTATCGCACGGGAGATATCGGGCAATGGACCGACAACGGCATTGAATTGAGCGGGCGGCGGGATAACCAGGTGAAGATCCGCGGCTTTCGGGTCGAACCCGAGGAAATCGAGCATTGCCTGCGCGACAGCCAGTTGTTTCGCCAGGTGGCGGTGGGAGTCGATGAACGACGGCGGATCCTGGCGTTCCTGGTGCATCCCGAGCAAGCGCGACCCGGCGCTGCCCTCCAGGCCCTGCGCGAGCATGTGCAGAACAGCTTGCCCAGCTACATGCACCCGGCGGCCTACGTCGAGTTGCCCAGCCTGCCTTACACCAGCAATGGCAAGGTCGATCGTCGGGCATTGCTCGCCATGGCGGTGCAGGTGCACGCCGACGGCCAGCGGCGCCAGCCGCAGAGCGCCCTGGAGACGCAACTGCGACAACTGTGGGCCGATCTGCTGGAGCTGCCGGTCGAAGATATCGCCACCGACGAAAGCTTCTTCAACCTGGGCGGGCACTCGATCCTGCTGTCACGACTGCTGCTGAGTCTCCGCCAGACGTTCGGCCGCAGCCTGTCGATCAATCGCTTCATCGAAGCGCCGACGTTGATGACCCTGGCGAAGTTGCTGGACGACCCTGAACAAAACAGCGCATCGACCCTCAGCACCCAGGCCTTCATCGATGCCGAGGCCGAGCTCAACCTCGATCCGCTGCCCATCAGCCAATGCGGCGATGTGCATAAGGTGGTAGTGACCGGCGCCAACAGCTTTCTCGGGGTGCACATCGTCGAAGCGTTGCTGGCCTGGGGCGCCACCGAAGTCGCGTGCCTGGTACGTGCCAGCGCTGAACAAAGCGCGGCCGAGCGGTTCTCCCAGGCGCTTCAGGACAATCACCTGACCCACCTGGATCTAGACCGCGTCAGCGTATATGCCGCCGACATCACCCAGCCGCAACTGGGTCTGCCGGACGACGTCTATGCGCACATCGACCGTACCTTCGGTGCGCTGGTGCACAACGCGGCCCACGTCAACCATGTGCTCGACTACGAGTCCCTGGCGCGGGACAACGTGGAGCCGATCTTCGAATGCCTGCGCTTGTGTGAGGGGCGCAGCAAGAAGATCTTCAACTTCGTCTCTACGCTTTCGGCGTCCAGTGCCCTGGATGCCGACGGCCAGGTACTGGAACAGCCCGCCGCCAAGACCCCACCGATCTACATCAAGAACGGCTACAACCTGTCCAAATGGGTGGGCGAACGGATCCTGCAGCGCGCTCGGGATCGCGGGGTTTGGGTCAATCTGTTCCGCCCCGGCAACATCAGTTTCAACAGCCTGACCGGGGTCTGCCAGCCCCATAAGAATCGCTTGATGCTGATGCTCAAGGGCTCGATCCAGCTCGGCCAGGTGCCAGACCTGTCCCTCAATTTCGACCTGATGCCGGTGGACTTCCTGGCCCGTTTCATCGCCTTCCACGCCAGCCGCTACCAGCCGACGCAAGCGGTGTTCAACCTGCACAACCCCGAGCCGTTGAGCTGGGACGCTTATGTGGCGTCGTTCCGCGACAGCGGCCGGGAGTTCTCCCTGGTGAGCGTCGCCGAGTGGCAACGGCAACTGGCGCGGGTCGATGCCGACAACGCGTTATTTGGCGTGCTGGGTTTCTACCTCAACGGCTTCGAGGAAGACATCGGCGACATCTCGCTGATCAGCCATGACAACGCCCGCGCCGGTGTGCGGCAGATGGGCGCCCGCTACCCGGAAAAGTCCCCGGCCCTGTTACGCCGCGGCGCTGATTACCTCAAGGCTATCGACTTCATCTGAAACACCCTCAACCCAAAGCAAGGAGCAAGACCATGAGTGCATTTCAACCCGACACCCTGATCAAGAACCCCCATGCCTGCCACGTCGAAACCTCGGTGGAGGTGCCAGCCGACGCGGCGCGCGTCTGGGAGGTGGTGGGTGATTTTGGCGGATTCAACCGTTTCATTCCGGCGCTGGAGCGTATCGAAATGACCGGTGATGGAGTGAGGTCCCTGCGCAAGAAATTCTTCCGCGACGGGCAGAACCTGGTGGTGGAAAAGCTCAACAGCCGGGACGACCAGGCCATGCACATGACCTGGACGCTGATCTACAACACCCTGGGCATCGACAACCTCTGGGCGGCGATGCGCGTGGAGCCCCTGAGCGACAACCGCTGCCGCGCCACCTGGACCATCATCGCCGACCACACCGATGCTCATACACCGTCGGGGTTCAAGGATTTCCTGCAAGGATTTGCCGATGAGGCGATGGGGAATGTGCAAATGATGTTCAAGTAAGCACCACTCCCTTGTGGGAGCGGGCTTGCTCGCGATAGCGGTGGGTCAGTTGGCAATGATGCTTGCTGTGTCGCCGTCATCGCGAGCAGGCTCGCTCCCACACTGGTTTCGGGGTGGGCCGAAGATCCAGGCTCACCGCCAATCCCTGTGGGAGCGAGCCTGCTCGCGATTGCGGTATCGCGGTTAGCGGTGATGTCAGATCTTGAAGCTGTCCACCAACTGCTTCAGTCGATTGGCCTGTTGCGACAAGGCATCGCAATCCTTCAGGGTTTCATTGAGGTTGGCCACGCTTTGCTGGTTCAGCAGGTTGATGTGGCTGACGTCCATGTTGAGGGTTTCCACCACGGCAGTCTGTTCTTCGGTCGCGGCGGCCACCGACTGGTTCATGCCGTCGATCTCACCGATGCGCTGCGTCACGCTGACCAGTCGCAGACCCGCCTGGTTAGCCACTTCCACGCTTTCTTCGCTGGAGGTCTGGCTGGCGTTCATCGTCGTCACCGCTTCACGGGAGCCGACTTGAAGCGAGGTGATCATCTTGTGGATTTCTTCGGCCGACTCCTGGGTGCGGTGCGCCAGGTTGCGCACTTCATCGGCCACCACCGCAAAACCACGCCCGGCTTCACCGGCCCGTGCCGCTTCGATGGCGGCGTTCAGGGCCAGCAGGTTGGTTTGCTGGGAGATGCCCTTGATCACATCCAGGATGTGCCCGATGTTATCGGTGCTGGCGTTCAGGGTTTCGATCTGAGTGCAGGAAAGGCTGATCTTCTGCGACAGCTCGGTCATGGCCTGGATGGTTTTTTCCACCACCTGGCGACCGTCATCGGCCTGTTCGCTGGCACCGCTGGCATGTTGCGAGGCGTCGGCGGCATTGCGGGCGATTTCCTGGGTCGCGGCGCCCAACTGGTTGATAGCCGCGGCCACGCTGTTGGTACGGGCGCTCTGCTCATCCGAGCCGACGAGCGAAGCGTTGGACGAGGTCATCACCCGCTGCGACAGGTCATGCACCTGGCGAGTCGCGGAAGACACTTCCGAGATCGATGCGTGAATCCGCTCCACGAACTGGTTGAACGAACCACCCAACACGGCGAATTCGTCCTTGCCCTGTACGACCAGGCGCCGGGTCAGGTCACCTTCGCCCTGGGCGATGTCCTGCATGGCGCGGCCCATGGTGGTCAATGGACGCATCAACACCTGGATCAGCATGCTCAGCAGCAAGGCAATGGCCGCCACCGCGACAAACATCGCAATCAACGCAGACGTACGGAACTGGCTCAGCGGTGCGTAGGCCTTGGCCTTGTCGATCGACAGGCCGATGTACCACTCGGCGTTCGGCAGGCCGGTCACAGGGGTAAACGAAAGGATACGGTCCTGACCGTTGAGCTCGACCTCCTGGATACCCTTGCCAATGCGCACGGGGGTGCCGGGGTAGATGTCCTTGAGGTTCTTCATCACCTGGTCTTTATCCGGACTGACGATCACCTGACCGTCGCCGCTGACCAGGAACGCATGGCCGATACCACCGAAATCCACGGAGTTGATGATTTTCACCAGGGTTTCCAGGCTCAGGTCGCCGCCCACCACGCCGAGCAATTCGCCGTTGTGCTTCACCGGCAGGGCAATGGTCACCACCAGGCCACCCACCGCCGCCAGATAAGGCGGGGTCAGCATGGTTTTATCGGCGCTCACGGCTTGTTTGTACCAAGGGCGCTGACGCGGGTCGTAGCCATCAGGCATTTTTGCGTCAGGACGTTGGGTGAAGACACCGTTGGCCTGGCCCACATAAGTGAACTGGAAGTTCGACGTCAGCGCCGGCTGATCGACCAACCCCGGCAGATCCGCACCAGTGCCTTGATGGGCGATGTTTTGCGCCAGGTTTTCCAGCACCAGTATCCGGCCACTCATCCAGTTCTGGATGCTGCTGGCGGTCAGGTCGCCGGATTGCTCGATGGACGACTCAAGGCTGCTGCCGATGGTGTTGCGCTGCAAATAATCGTTGTAGAGGGTGAACAGGGCAAAAGCCAGAACCACCACGCCAGAGGCGGCCAGAAGGATTTTGTGACTGAACTTTAGATTCATCGAGGAGGCTTCTTATGCAAGGAGTGGGGGTGCATTCCAGGTTTGCAACGTTCCATGTGACAGTGCGAGCGGTTATCACTTCGCTCCACTTTGGTGCACGCATACCAGTCTGTCGGCAAGCCTGTACAAATAATTAGAGTTTCGAAGAAATAGGCGACGGGAGGCCACAGCGAGTGAACGGTGGTTGCAAATTCGCCGACGCCTGATGACAATGCGACCTATTATCATTTGTAACATCCAGGCCGTCGCGTCCATGTCATCTCCCGAGTTTGCAGTACAGGCGCTCTACAGCCGACATCACGGCTGGCTCAATACGTGGCTGCGCACCCGGTTGGGCAATGCCGCCGATGCGGCGGATCTGGCCCAGGACACTTTCGTGCGCCTGTTGCAGCGTAGCGAACGCCTGGAGCTTCGAGCCCCACGCGCTTTTTTGCGCACCATCGCCCAAGGCCTGGTGATCGACCATTGGCGTCGAGAAGAAATCGAACGTGCCTACCTCCAGACCATAGCCCACCTGCCGGAAGCCGAAACCCCCGGCGCCGAAACCCGGACCTTGATCCTGGAATTGCTCGAAGCCATTGCCAGGATGCTCGAAGGCCTCAAGCCGAAAGTGCGCAAGGCCTTCCTGTTGGCCCAGTGCGAAGGCCTGACGCACAAACAGATTGCCGAGCAAATGGGCATTTCGCTGCGCTCGGTGGAGCGCTACGTCGCCGATGCGCTATACCACTGCTACGTGTTGCGCTATGAAAGCTGAGCCGGCGGATCACTTGCAGAGCCGCCGTAACGGGCCGTCGCAACAGGTGGTCAGGCAAGCGATCAACTGGCTGCTGCGCCTGCGCAATCACACCGCTCACCCGACCCTGCGCCAACAATGCGACACCTGGCGCGCCGCCCATCCAGAACACGAACTGGCCTGGCAGCGGGTGCAATCGCTGCACAGCGAGTTGACCTCGAACCTGCGGGCAGTGCCCGGTGCCCATGTCGCGCTGAATACCCTGGAAAACAGTGCCCAGCGCCTCAGTCGCCGCCAGGCCCTGAAGTTGCTCTCGGGTGCCGCACTGGTGGGCGGCGCGACATGGCTGGGCAAGGATCTGGGCTGGCGCCCATGGAGTGCCGATTTCGCCACCGCCACGGGTGAACGCCGCGGTTTCCAACTGCCGGACGGCTCACGGCTCGAACTCAATACCCACAGCGCCGCCGACCTGGATTTCACCGCCGGGCAACGCCTGATCACCCTGGCCCGCGGTGAAATCATGGTCACCTGTGGACGCGACCCGGGACGTGCGCTGCGGGTGCAAGGCCGACATGGCCTGTTCGAAGGGCTGGAGGGGCGCTTCGTCGTGCGCCAGGACAGCGACTGCACGCGCTTGAGCGTCACCAGCGGCCGGGTCGTTATTCGTTCCCACCCCAACAGCGATGGCACACCCATCCAGGTCGAGGCCGGGCAAAACTACCTGATCACCCCATCGACAGCGACCCTGGCACCGCCCCTGGACATGGACGCAGGTGCCTGGGCCGACGGGTTGATCGTCACGCGCAACATGCGCCTGACGGATTTTCTCAACGAAGTAGGACGCTACCGCCCAGGCTATTTGAACTGCGCGGCGTCGATTGCCGACCTGCGTCTGTCGGGGGTTTTCCGTTTGGAGGACACCGACAAATTGCTGGCCGTCCTGCCACGCACGCTCCCTGTGCAAATCCGTTATCGAACCCGTTGGTGGATCACGGTGGAACGCCTGGCTTGATTTTTTTTGGCGGGTTTCAAGCCGGTGTCCGGCTAGGACAGTAAGCAACCCTTATCTGCCTCCAGCGACTCCAACGGAACCCACAATGACTGAGCGCGTACATCTCAAGAATCCCTTCGGCTTATCTTCACAACCAGGCCTGTTGCGCCAGGCTATTCATGCCGCGCTGTTCTCCGCCGCGCTGGGGGGCAGCGTCGTACCGATGCTTGCGGTCGCCGCACAAAGCGACGTGACCGCCAGCCGCCAGAGCTACAACATTGCTCCCGGCCCGCTGAGCGATGTGTTGAATCAGTTCGCCCGCCAGGCTGGGATCACCCTGGCAAGCACCCCGGCGCAAACCGGCGGCGTCCAGTCCCCGGGGCTCAAGGGCGAGTATTCGCGCGAACAGGCCTTGAGCCAGTTGCTCAGCGGCTCAGGACTGGTTGCCGTCAGCCAGGATGGCAGCAGCTACGTGCTGCAAACCGAGACCGCCGGCAGCACGCTGGAACTGCCGACCACGGACATCAAGGGCTTCGCTCTGGGTAACGCCCTGGGCAGCATGGAAGGCTACAACGCCACCCACAGCCAGGTCGCCACCAAGACCAGCACCGCCCTGCGCGAAACGTCCCAGAGCGTGTCCGTGGTCACCCGCGAGCAAATGGACGACCAGGGCGCGCAAACCGTCTCCCAGGCCATGCGCTACACCCCTGGCGTGCTGACCAACCCCTACGGCGCCACCCACCGCTACGACTACGTGGCGATGCGCGGCTTCAACGACGGCTCGGTGGATAACATCTACCTCGACGGCCTCAAGTCCATGGGCGACAGCGGCACCTACAGCTCCATGCAGGTCGACCCGTACTTCCTGGAGCGGGTCGATATCCTCAAAGGCCCGTCCTCGGTGCTCTACGGCCGCAGTTCGCCCGGCGGCCTGGTGGCGCTGACCAGCAAGAAGCCGCTGTACGAGGCCTATCACCAGATCCAGGCCACGGTCGGCACCCAGGGCCAACGGGGCATGGGTTTCGACTTCAGCGGCCCGGTGGATGACGACAAACGCATCACCTATCGGCTGATCGGCCTGGCGGATAGCTCCGATACCCAGTTCGACCACAACAAGGAGAAGCGCTTCGCCCTGGCCCCCACGGTGAACATCGATTTCAGCGACGACACCTCGCTGACGCTCCAGGCCTACCTGCAACATGACCCCGACGGTGGCTACCACGGCGGCATGCCGGCCGACGGCACCTTGCACCAGCGCAACGGCCGACGGATCTCGGAAAACTTCTTCGAAGGCGAACCTGGCGTCGACGGTTACGAACGCGACCAGCAGTCGTTCGGCTACCAGTTCGAGCACCGTTTCAACGATGTTTTCACCGCCCGGCAGAACTTCCGTTACCTGGACTCCCAGGTCACCAACGATCAGGTCTACGCCTATGGCTGGACCACGCCCACCAGCAACGAATTGAACCGCTATTACACCGGCGCCGAAGAAAAGCTCCACTCCTTCATCGTCGACAACATGCTGCAAGCCGAATTCTTTACCGGTGCGACCAAGCACACCGTGTTGATGGGTGCGGACTATCAACGACGCAAAACCGTGGTCGACTGGACCAGCGGCAGCCTCGCCCCGATCAACGCCTTCGACCCGACCTATGGCAACTCGGCCATCACCTACTTCAGCCCCACCAGTTACCTGCGACGCCTGGAGCAGACCGGCGTCTACCTGCAAGACCTGATCGAGATGGACAAGTGGCGCTTCTCCCTGGGCCTGCGCCAGGACTGGGTCGAGACCTCGGATGAAAATCGCATTGCCGAATTCGGTCGCCCGCAAGGCACCGAAATCAACGACAAACGCACCAAGCTCACCGGCCGTGCCGGGGCCCTGTACCTGTTCGACAACGGCCTGGCACCGTACGTCAGCTATTCCGAGTCGTTCAATCCGAACTCCTACGCCGACAGCGCCGGCAACCCGCTGCCGCCCACCGATGGCAAGCAATGGGAACTGGGCCTGAAGTACCAGCCGCCGGGCACTGATGACCTGTACACCGCCTCGCTGTTTCGCATCGACCAGGAAAACCTGGCGACCAAACTGCCCCAGGAGAACTTCTACCGCGCCATCGGTGCCGTGCGCTCCCAAGGCCTGGAACTGGAAGCGCATCTGCAACTGACCGAGCAATTCAAAGTGCTGGGCAGCTACACCTTCACCGATATCGAATACTCGAAATCGATGATCAGCACCTTGAGCACCGCCACCGACCTCATCGAAAACAAGGGCAATTCACCGACCCAGGCGCCGCGCCACATGGCCTCGGTCTGGGCCGACTACAAGTTCGACAGCGGCGCCCTCGACGGCCTGCGCCTGGGGGGTGGCGTGCGGTATGTGGGCTACAGCTGGGCCGACGCGGAGAACACCATGAAGGTGCCGTCCTACACGCTGTTCGATGCCTCGGTGGGGTATGACCTGGGCAAGGTCGGCTTGAAGGGCGTGGACGTGCGCCTGAACGCCAACAACCTGACCAATGAAACCTACGTCGCTTCCTGCGCCAGCTTGAGCTATTGCTACATGGGTGAAGAACGCAATGTGGCGGCGACGGTGAGTTACCAGTTCTAACCCGTTTCCCAGAGCTGACACCTCCCCTGTGGCGAGGGGATTTATCCCCGCTGGGCTGCACAGCAGCCCCAAGACCCGGCACTGCGGTGTGTCAGGCCTGACGACACCCAGCCTTTAGGGGCCGCTTCGCGGCCCAACGGGGATAAATCCCCTCGCCACAGAATGTGTTTTTCATGCCTAAAGTGGTGCGTCTCAAACCCGAGCCGGCCCCACCTCATCCCGCAGCACATTCTCCTCACCCACAAACCGATTCGCCCGCCTGAACGTGCCAAAGTCATTGAACCGCACACCCATTTCCCGCATCACTTGGTGAGCCACCGGCACCGTCAGTTGGCGAATGTAAAACGGCTCCTTCACCACGAAATGATGAATGCCGTGGCTGCTGCCGAAATTGAAGCAGAACGCCTGCAACGGCCACAACCACCAGGGGTTCAGCACCTGGGTCTGCTGGATGACGTTGCCCGGTTCGATGTCGCCGTAGTAGTGCATGTTCGAACTGATGAAGTGCAGGCAAAAGGTCCGCAATACATTCGGGCCGATGATCACCACCACCGCAATGTCGATCACCTGCATCGTCGCCAGCGTAGTCGTCGACCAGTCAATCGACGTGCCCAGCAGGCTGGCGACACCGTTGGCCCCGTGGAAACCGAGAAACACATACCAGGCGCCCCAGTGCAGCAACGCCAGTGGGAAATAAACCTTCAGCGTGCGCTTGAGGATGCTGCGCTTGTGCGCCCAGGTCTTGGCCCGCAGCAGACGGATGAGGGCCGACATCACGTTGTCGCCGACCATCAGCAACCGCGCCAGCCCCCAGGGTTCGCCGTTGGTGATGGCCCGTTCCTCCATATCGGCCTCGCTGCCGGACACCTTGTGATGGTTGAGGTGCAGGTGGCGGCGGATCCACGGGTTGATGGTGCTCGGCCGCGCCAGCCACACCAGGCCCATCATCAGGTTGTGGGGCAGGCGTTGCTTGCGAAAGTACATGCTGTGGATCAGGTCGTGTTCCAGCTCGTGGGTCAGGGAGGCGAAAAAAGCGTTGAGCAGCAGGCACGCCCATCCGGCAAGATGACCGTTGATGTAGAGCAGCGCCAAACCGATCATTCCGGCCAGGGCAAACGCCAGGATGCCCGCGCCCAATGCATCCTGGTGGCGCAAAATCGGGTAGCGCTGACGCAATTGCTCGCCCCGGGCCAATACCACCTGGCGAATATGGGCGGATCGCTGCTGTGCATTCAATCGCTCGGGGCTTGCGCAAGTGCCGTGCATGGCTTACATCCTCTGTTATCGATGTGCTCATCCTGCCGGGCGTTGTCCCCTCGGGTGGTAGCCGTAAACGCCAACCTGTTGACCGCAAGCGCCAATCGTCATGACTGAACCGACCTCCCTTGCCAGCTGGACCCGCGCCCTGCGCAAACAGCTCGATGCGTTGGGCCTGGACAGCCATGCCCTGTGCGTCGAAGCCGGGCTCGATCCACAACTGATGGACGACCCGAACGCCCGCTACCCGCTCTCAGGCACCACACGCCTGTGGGCGTTGGCGGTGCAGGCCAGCGGCGACCCGGCCATCGGCCTGCGGGTCTCGCGCTTCGTCAGCCCCACCACGTTCCACGCGCTGGGTTATGCCTTGGTCGCCAGCGGCAGCCTGCGAGAAGTGTTCGAGCGGATCGTGCGCTATCACCCGGTGGTCAGCGATGCGCTGACCCTGCAATTGAGCCGTGGCGAAGACCGTTATCGCTTCAGCCTCGACGTGCCGCCGGGCCGACCGGCGCCAGCCTTCGAGGCCATCGATGCGTTCGCGGCGATTTATGTGCGCACCTGCCGCAACCGCCTGGGCCGCGATTACGCACCGCTGGCGGTCTACCTGCGACGCCCGGAGCCAGCGGATCCCGCGCCCTGGCACAAGGTATTCCGCTCGCAGGTACATTTTGGCGCCGACCAGGATCGCCTGGAGTTCGAGCTCAGCGACTTCGACAGCCACCTGGACGACGCCAACCCGGAACTGGCCGAACACAACGAAACAGTGCTCGAGCGCACCCTCGCCCAGCTCAAGCCACTGACCTGGGAACGCAAGGTCCGCGCGGCCATCGAGGCCCAACTGCCCGAAGGCGAACCCAGCGCCGAACGCATCGCCCAGGCCATGCACCTGAGCCTGCGCAGCCTGCAACGGCACCTGGCCGACGAAGGCTGCCGCTTCGACGCACTGCTCAACGAATGCCGGGAAAACCTCGCGCTGCTGCACCTGCGCGATCCGCAATGTTCGCTGAGCGAAGTCAGTTATCTGTTGGGATTTGCCGATGCCAGCAGCTTCAGCCGCGCGTTCAAACGCTGGACCGGAATGACGCCGGGACAGTTTCGGGATGGGTTGCGCTAGGGATTTTCGACGCCTGGGCTGGCCCCATCGCGAGCAAGCTCGCTCCCACAATGGGGACGGTGTGACCACGATAGTTGCGACAACACCAACCCCCTGTGGGAGCGGGCTTGCTTGCTCGCGATGATTTTCGCCCAGGCAACCCAAGCCCCGTGGCGAGGGAGCTTGCTCCCGCTCGGCTGCGCAGCAGCCGCAAAACCGGTCCAAGCACTCCGCCTGTAAACATGCTGGGGCCTGCTGCGCAGGCCAGCGGGAGCAAGCTCCCTCGCCACACCGTTTGTGCATGGCCGCTCCCACAGACTTCAGGTTGTGGTCAGGGCCCGCAACCGCTCGATATCCAGGATTTCAATCTCGCCATAACCCAGGTGGAGAATGCCCTGGGCCTGCAGGTCCTTGAGGACCTGGTTGGTAGTCTGGCGCGACAGCGCGAGCATCAGCGCCAGTTGCTCCTGAGGCAGTTGCAGAACCCGGCGCGCCGGTTCGATTTCGCCGTAGCCTTCGGCGATCATCAGCAGGCGGTGGGCCACGCGGGCCGGTGCGGGCATCAGGCTCAGGTGCTCGAGGTTGATGAAGGTCAGGCGCAGTTTGTGGCTCATCAATAATGCGAGATGCCGCCAATAGATCGGTTGTTCTTGCAGGAAGGCCAGCAACGGCGCCTGGGGCAAGTGCAGCAGCGCAGATTGACCTACGACCACCGCATCATGGGTCCGCGGCTGGCCATCGAACAGGCAGATTTCACCGAACCAGTGGGGCGCCTCCACCACGCTCAGCAACGCCTCCTTGCCCTGTTCGTTCACCGCACCGACACGCACCGCGCCTTCCAGCACGGCATACAACCCGCAGGGTGGATCGCCACGCTGGAACAGCCGATGGCCCGGCGGCAGGCGGCGCAGCCGCGCCATGTCCAGCAGACTATTCTGTAACTCATCAGGCAGATGGCTGTACCAATGGCCGGCCATCAGGTGTGAGTGCCAGGGATGCGAATTCATGGAAACTCCGGGACAAGTGTCGGCTAACTGACAGAACGCCTTGGGGTACCTGGGCATCATGCAGGCATCACCTCAGGAGGAACAACAATGAAAAGCCTCGTCGATCATCTCAGTCAATACGCCGCCTATCACCGCGACCCGCGCAACATCGCCAGCCATTTCATTGGCATTCCTCTGATCTTCGTCGCCGTCGCCGTATTGTTGTCACGACCCGGCTGGCCGATGGGTGCGGTTCTGGTGTCGCCCGCGTTGCTGGCGGCCGTGGCCAGTGCGTGGTTCTACCTGCGCCTGGAAATACGCCTGGGTGTGTTGATGACGGTGCTGCTGGGCCTGGCGGTTTGGCTGGGCCAGATGCTCGCCGCGCAAAGCACTTCGATGTGGCTGGGCAGTGGCCTGGGCATGTTTGTAGTGGGTTGGGTGATCCAGTTTGTCGGTCACTATTACGAAGGCCGCAAGCCGGCGTTCGTCGACGACCTCACAGGGTTGATTGTCGGGCCGTTGTTCGTGGTGGTTGAAGCGGGTTTCCTGCTGGGACTTCGTGGCGAACTGAAGCAGGCTATTGAAGAGCGCGTCGGGCCGGTAACCCTGCGCAACCAGCGCTCGGCGGCCTGAAGCCCCCTCTATGGGAGCGAGTCTGTGGGAGCAAGGCTTGCCCGCGATGGCATCGCCTCGGTCTATCAGCTACACCGAGGTGTTTGCATCGCGGGCAAGCCTTGCTCCCACAAGCTCGCTCCCACAGGAGGTGAACCCTACCGCTCAAGCGTTACAGCGCACCAAACTCGACCCGAATCGTCAGCGCACCGGTGTTATCTTTCAAGCCAGACCCGTACTGCCCGGTCAGGTCATCGTTGATGCACAGTTGCAGCTCCCCTTGCTGGTCGCCCGGAACCTGCGCCAGATCACCCACCAGGAACGGCTTGCCACCATTGCCCACGCGACCGATCAAGGCGCCTTCGGCCGCACCGGGCAACGCATAGCTGCTGTAGTCGATGTGCCTGGAACCGCCCTTCCCATCGACATTGCCACCCTGCGGACTCGCGCACCATAACCCGCTGACGTAACGAACCAGGCGCGGTACCAACCCGTTGACCTGCACTCCAGTGCCCTGCCAGGCGATGTTGGATTGGACCTGCATCGTCACCGCCTTCAGGTCGTTGGCCACGGTGTCCCCGGCCTGGAACGACAGCGCCGCAATCGTCAGGCTCGGATTCGAGGTGCCGGTGCTGGGGAACACGCCATCGCCCACCAGGAACAGGTTCTTGTGGTCCCAACTGCGTTGATACTTGTCCACCACCGACTTGGCCGGGTCATCGCCCATGCGATAAGTCCCCATCAGGTGCCCGGCGCCCTGGAAGCTGTAATCCTCGTCTTTGTACCTGAAGGTCCCTTTGCCAATAGGTGCCGTCAGTTCCACGGCCCCGAGCAGGTCCTTGATGATGTGGCTCGCCAGTATCTTCGCCTGCCTGAAACCTTCCTTGGTGTAATCGGACAGGTCGTAGTGGATTTCCGGCCGGAGAATGCCGAGCCCGTCCGTGAGCTTGTCCGTCGAGGGCACGATGTAGCTATTGGACTGGTCGGGATGCTCCTCCACCTGCTCCACCAAAAAACCGATCCGAAACTGGCGGATGAACAGGTCGTTGAGCCGTTGAATCAGCGCCGTGCCGTAAAGCGCCTCAGTGGGCGGCGGCGGGTTCTCTTTCGATGGCAACGGGTTGGTGCAACTTTTGTTCTTGCCGTCGATAAAATCGGCCACGGTGACGTAAGGGTCGCCCACCGGCCAGTTCCAGCCCTCGTTGCCGATTTCGATGCGCCATGCCGCTCGCTGGCTGCGAAAGTCGCCATCACGCAGGCTCTCGATGCCCGCCGTGGACACCGGGCCACGGTATGGAAATACCGTCTTGCCTTCCGGCATCAGCCCCCAGGCCAGGTAAATCGGGTGGTCGGACAAACTGCGTCCCACTTGCCCACTGCTGTTGGCCACGCCGTTGGGCCAGGCCGGGGTCTTGGAGTTGAGCAACAATTTAGGGGTTTCAATGGCATGGGCCGCGATCACGTAACGCTGCCCGATGGCCACGCCGGTTCCCGTCTGCGGTCCGTCGCCAAGCTGGTATTGAATGAATTCGACGCCATTGATGTTCTTGTCCGGGCCCACCGTCACTTTGCTGGCCACGGTCCGGTACATGACCCGGACCTTGCCGGTGGACAGGGCCTTGTTCATGGTCACGGTCGCGTCGTACTTGGCCTGGATCGGGCAGATCGGCGTGCAGTTGGTATTGCCGGCACACACCCGACGCCCGGCGTAGGGCTGGGAGTTGCGCCCGGCCGGCGTAGGGCTGACCACCAGCGGCAAGCCGTCGAACGTCTGCCCGGTCACGGCGCTGACGAAACTGCCATCGACCAGCGACAACGGGATGCTGTGCATCGGGAAGGAATAACCTTCGGGAAAGGTCATGCCCAGGTAGGCCTGGTCGGCGACATTGGCCGACACCCCGATTTCCGCCTCGGCCCGGCAATAGGCGCTTTGCAGGTCGTCGTAACCAATGGGCCAATCCACCCCTACGCCGTACTTGCTCCTCAGGCGAAAATCGTTCGGTACCATGCGCAGGCACGTCCCGACCCAATGCCAGGTCGTGCCGCCGCCCACCCGTTCATAGGTGCTGTTGAAGGGCAGCGGACCTTTCTGCACCAGGTAGCTGGTTTTCGGCTCGTTCCAGCCGAGGATCAGGTCGGCGATGGTGGCCCGAGGGGCATTTTCCTTGGCCGGGTCACGCGGTGTATCCAGGGTCGACACCGGCGGATAAGGGGATTCCGGGGTTTTCAGCGTGGCGGTGTAGAAGCGCTCCAGGTATTGCGTGCGGTTGACCGGGATCTCCGGACCCGATTCGAGCACCAGTACATCGACGCCGGCCATGCCCAACTGATAAGCGATGATACTGCCGGCCAGCCCCGCGCCAACGATGATCACCTCTGCTTGTTCGGTACTCATGACGAGGCTCCCTGATCGTTGGCGGGCACGCCGGTGTAGTCCTCAAGGCTGGGCGGCGTGGTGTTCCAATAGCCGAAAAACATCTCGCTGTAGCCCATGGGATGGGCCTGGGCAATTTTCCAGGCCCAGCTCTGGATGTAGGCCTGGTCGGACACCACCGTCGAATCGGTCGATTTGTAGCTGCCAGTGGCATACGGCTGATACCAGACCCCCAGCAACCACAGCTTCATGATCGAACGCGCGGCTTGGGCGGTCTGCGTGACGGCTGGGCGCGATCCGTCCATCAGCACCGCCTTGGCGATCTGGTCGGGCGGGATGTGGTCGGCCGCCAGCGTGGCGTATTGCGTCAGTAACGTGTTGAGCACCTCAGGGGTGATACGCGGGGTGATGAACGCGAGAAAAGTCGACGGCAAACCTACCTGGTCGATCGTCGGTGCCAGCCGATCGGTGGGAATGCCGGTCAGGGCCGATGACAGGCCTACGAAATTGTCCAGATCACTGCTCATGGTTGACTCCTTGTCCGCCAGTGGACTGTGCGCGTTCGAGTAAATAGGTGAAATCCGCGAAGCTGGTACGCGGTGACTCGGTGACATGGGTGGCCGCATTGCCGTGACAGGCCATGCAACTGGAAGATGCCTGGGGCACCGTGCCCTGGATGTAGGTTTCCAGCGTGGCGTTGGCCAGGAACAACGGCGCGGGACTGCCCAACGGGTTGGCGGCTGATATCTGGCAGTTCGGCTGTGGTGCCGACGGCCACTGGGTACTGATCAGTTGATAGTTCGCCCAGACGCTCTGCGGGTTCACCGTGCGCAACAGCGCTTGATAGGTGGTATTGAGGTTTTTGGTGGCGTCGGTCAGCGGCACGTCGCGCACGATTTGCGAGGGCGTCGCCTTGACCGCCGGGTTCCAGGGCCGTGGCGGCGGCTGGTTGATATCGCTTTTGCTGGCCGCGTTGTAGAACAGATATGGCCCAGTCCGCTGGGCGACGGGGGTGTTTTTGTCCGGCACATTCTTCACATGCTCGAAGGTTGACCAGACCCATTGCGCCGCGCTGGCGGTCTTATGGACCATGTGCAATCCCACCAACCCGACCGGCTCGGAGACGCACGACTCCTCGACAATCGGCCCATGGCTCGGGTCGCTGTTGCCCGGGGTATAGACCAGCGCATCGACGGTGTGAAAATCCTGCCGGTTGTCATTGGGGCCCAGCACTTTCCACGACGCTTTCACCATCACCGCACCGACCTGCTGGCTCTCGGTGGAACCGCAGCTGAAGGCCACGGCGTTCTTCGGATTGGCGGCAAAGAACTTCTGCTGGCCTTCGATGCTATACAGGCCATTGTCGACGATCCCGTTGAACATCGATTGGTTGACCACGATTTCGTTGCGCGTGTAGACGCCGTTCTGGTCCACCAGCGGGCCGCTCTCGAAGGGCTGGATAAACTCATCCAGCACATCGGGTACCTTGCCCATCTGCTGCAACAACCGGCCGGGCTTGAGTGACTTGCACGCGTCGGGGAGGCTTGCCGGGGCGTTCCAGGGCAGCGGCGTCTGGCCCTTGGCCCGGAAGATCTGGTAGCTCTCTTTCCAGCTTTCCCACACCGTGGCGCCATCCTGCTTGCCGATAGAGGTGCCGGTATTGGGATTGCCGTTGTCCAGCGCGGGCCAGTTCAGGGCAATGAAGGTCTGCCATGACAGGTCGTCGAAATCGCGCTGAAGGCTGACCAGAGTGGGATGTTGGCCGGTAACCGTGACATCGAATGGTATCTGCGGCGATAACGAGGGGGTGGCGCTGACGGATGGGCTCAATAAAACGCTTATCAAGGCACAGCCAAACGGGCCGTGCCGACTGACTTCCATTCTCATGCTTTATCTCCTTGGCATCAGGGCGCCAGGAGATAACACCGGTCCTTACCTAGACTCTCACTGCCTCCTGGCAAGTCAGAGTCTAGGTAGGGTTTGAGATGGGAAAAGGTGGTGGAGTAGAACCAATCGAAGCAAGGTCGGGCGGTGTTATTCGGATTCGACTCGAGGTGTCAGTGAGGGCGCCATCGCGAGCAGGCTCGCTCCCACAATGGATCTCCATAAGTACACAAATATTGTGTTCACTGAAGTTCTACTGTGGGAGCGAGCCCGCTCGCGATGCTTTTTGCTTTTAAAGGTTTGAGACTTTCTGCCAGACCTTCGGCTTGAAGAACAGCGTCTCGCCCTTCGCCAGGCCCACCAGGCTGTCGTGGTCCTTAACCACTTCGGCTTCGATCAATTCGCTCTGGCCTTCCACCTTCAGGGTTACCCGAGTGGTGGCGCCGAGCGGGCGAATATCCCGCACTTCGGCGGCATGGTGGTCTTCCAGCTCCGAGCGCGACAGGGACACTTCGTGAGGGCGGAACAGCACATGCCGGTCCTCACCCAAGTGCAGGCGGTTCGAGTCGCCGAGGAAGTGATACACAAAGTCGCTGGCCGGGTTTTCATACACATCACCCGGTGAGCCGATCTGCTCGATCACGCCTTTGTTCATCACCACGATCCGGTCGGCGACTTCCATGGCTTCTTCCTGGTCGTGGGTCACGAACACCGAGGTCAGGTTGATGTCCTCGTGCAGCCGCGCCAGCCAGCGACGCAGTTCCTTGCGGACCTTGGCGTCGAGGGCGCCGAAGGGTTCGTCCAGCAGCAATACCTTGGGCTCCACCGCCAATGCGCGGGCCAGGGCAATGCGCTGGCGCTGGCCGCCGGATAACTGCTCGGGATAGCGGTCGGCGAGCCAGTCCAGTTGCACCATGTTCAGCAATTCGTGGACCTTGGTCGCGATCTGGCTTTCGTTCGGGCGCTGGTTCTTGGGCTTCATGCGCAGGCCGAAGGCAACGTTATCGAACACCGTCATGTGGCGGAACAAAGCGTAGTGCTGGAACACGAAACCGACGTTGCGATCACGTACGTCGTGGCCGGAAACGTCCTCGCCGTGGAACACGATGTTGCCCTGGTCCGGGGTTTCGAGGCCGGCGATGATCCGCAGCAGAGTGGTCTTGCCGCAGCCCGACGGGCCCAGCAGCGCCACCAGTTCACCGCTCTGGATGTCCAGGCTGATATCGTCCAGGGCCTTGAAGGCGTTGAAATTCTTGCTGACGTTACGAACTTCGATCGACATGACTTATTCCTCCGCGGCGCTGGCGCGCAGGCGGTTGATTCGGTTTTCGCTCCACTGCTTGAGCAGCAGGATGAAGAGCGCCAGGATCAGCAACAGGCTCGCTACGGCGAACGCGGCCACGTGGTTGTATTCGTTGTAGAGGATCTCGACGTGCAGCGGCAGGGTGTTGGTCACCCCGCGAATGTGCCCGGACACCACCGACACCGCGCCGAACTCACCCATGGCCCGGGCGGTACACAGCACCACGCCATAGATCAGCCCCCACTTGATGTTCGGCACGGTGACATGCCAGAACATCTGCCAGCCATTGGCACCCAACAGGCGCGCGGCTTCTTCTTCCTGGGTGCCCTGCTCCTGCATCAGCGGGATCAGCTCACGGGCCACGAACGGCACGGTGACGAAGATGGTCGCCAGGACGATGCCCGGCAGCGCGAACACGATCTGGATGTCGTGATCCGACAGCCATGGCCCGAACAGGCCCTGGGCGCCGAACATCAGCACATAGACCAGGCCGGCGATCACCGGCGATACCGAGAACGGCAAATCGATCAGGGTCACCAGCATGCTCTTGCCACGAAATGAATATTTGCTCACGCACCACGCAGCGCTGACACCGAACACCAGGTTCAGCGGCACCGAGATCAGCACCGCGATCACCGTGAGCTTCAACGCCGACAGCGCGTCAGGTTCAAAAATCGCCGTGAAGAACGCTCCCAGGCCGAGTTTCAGGCCCTGGGACACCACGATGAACAGCGGCAGCAGCAGGAACAGCGCAAAGATCAGCCAGCCGAGGCCGATCAGGATTCGCCGCGAAGTCGCACTGCCGCGGCGAGCGGCGTTGGTGGAGGCCGCGGAAATAGACGATTGGGACATGTTCGCGCCTCCTTATGGGGTTTCGATGCGCCGCTGCAGCAGGTTGATCAGCAGCAACAGGACGAAGGAAACCACCAGCATCAACACGCCGATGGAGGTGGCGCCGGTGTAGTCGTATTGGTCGAGCTTGACCATGATCAGCAGCGGCAGGATCTCGGTTTTCATCGGCATGTTGCCGGCGATGAAAATCACCGAGCCGTACTCGCCCACGCCACGGGCAAAGGCCAGGGCGAAGCCGGTCAACCAGGCCGGCAGCAACGCCGGCACGAGGATGTGACGGAACACCTGCCATGGCTTGGCACCGAGGCAAGCGGCGGCCTCTTCGACTTCACGGGGAATATCGGCCAGCACCGGCTGCACCGTGCGCACCACGAACGGCAACGTCACGAAGGTCAGCGCCAGGGTGATGCCCAGCGGGGTGTAGGCGATCTTGAAGCCCAGGTCGGTGGCGAACTGGCCGACCAGGCCGGTCGGCGCATACAGCGCCGTCAGCGCAATACCAGCCACGGCGGTGGGCAGGGCGAACGGTAGGTCGATCATCGCGTCGATGATCTTGCGACCGGGGAAGGTGTAGCGCACCAGCACCCAGGCCAGCAGCGTACCGATCACGCCGTTGATGATCGCGGCGTACAGCGCCGTGCCGAAACTGAGCTTCAAGGCAGCCAGCACCCGCGGCGCCGAGATGATCGCCCAGAACTGTTCCCAGGTGAGTTGGGCGGCATGCACGAACATCGCCGCCAGGGGTATGAGCACAATCAGACTGAGGTACACCAGGGTGTAGCCCAGCGTCAGCCCGAAGCCGGGTATGACGGGGGATATGCGACGCGACATAAAGGTCCTTGGTTGAAAACACACTGTGGGAGCAAAACTGGGTGGGAGCAAGGCTTGCCCGCGACGGGGGGCGACTCGGTTTCTAAAGGACCGCATCGCCTTCATCGCGGGCAAGCCTTGCTCCCACAACAACATCCCCTTGCCACAGATTCAGTGTCCGGCATTAGCCTGCAATCAGCTCATTCAGGCCTGTCCAGCTTACTGCGCCTGATAGATCTGGTCGAACACGCCGCCATCATTGAAGAATTTCGGCTGGGCGGTTTTCCAGCCACCGAAGTCCTTGTCGATGGTCACCAGGTCCAGTTTCGGGAACTGCCGGGAATACTTGGCGGCCACGTCCTTGTCACGTGGACGATAGAAGTTCTTCGCGGCGATTTCCTGGCCGGCCGGGCTGTACAGGTGCTTGAGGTAGGCTTCGGCAATCTCAAGATTGCCCTTTTTCTCGGCGTTCTTGTCCACCACCGCCACCGGCGGTTCGGCGAGGATCGACAACGACGGCACGACGATGTCGAACTTGTCCGCGCCGCCATCTTCTTTCAGCGCCAGGAAGGCTTCGTTTTCCCAGGCCAGCAACACGTCGCCCTGACCGTTGTTGACGAAGGTAATGGTCGAACCACGAGCACCGGTGTCGAGGATCGGCACGTGCTTGAACAACGCTTGCACGTACTCCTTGGCCTTGGCTTCGTCACCCCCGTTAGCCTTGAGACCGTAGGCCCAGGCGGCGAGGAAGTTCCAGCGAGCACCGCCGGAGGTCTTCGGGTTCGGGGTAATGACCGACACATCGTTCTTGATCAGATCGCCCCAGTCCTTGATGCCCTTGGGGTTGCCCTTGCGCACCAGGAACACGATGGTGGACGTGTAGGGTGTGCTGGCCTCCGGCAGGCGCTTTTGCCAGTCCGCCGGCAGGGACTTGCCCAGCTTGGCGATTTCATCGATGTCGCCGGCCAGGGCCAGGGTCACTACGTCAGCCCGCAGGCCATCGATCACCGCCCGGCCTTGCTTGCCCGAGCCACCGTGGGATTGTTGAATCTTCACGCTGTCGTCCGGGTGCGCTTTCTTCCAGAAACTGACGAATTCGGCGTTGTAATCCTGATAAAGCTCGCGAGTCGGGTCATAGGAAACGTTGAGCAGCTCATAATCCTTGGCGACGGCCGAACCTGCAAAAACAGCACTGGCCAGGGCGGCCAGGGCATAACGACGAATTGACGACATAGTGAAAGCTCCTGGAATTCTGGTTTTCTTATGGCTTCTGGAAATCGGGTGGTCGGTAAAAAGATCACAGCCTTCGGCAGCTCCTACGCCAAGCCCCCCTGTAGGAGCTGCCGAAGGCTGCGATCTTCTAGATTTTTTCAAGACGGCTTATGACTCGGCTGTTGCAGGCGGAACTTTTCCTTGCGTTCGATCTGGACCACCTGGGCGTTGTGCACAGTGATTTCCACTGCCCCAAAGCGTAGATCGCGCAATGCGCTCTGGATCTCGCGCAAGATGGTTGCTTCGTCCTGGCCGTCAACGCTACGTAGAGATACGCTCATGCTGCTGCTCCTTTGAATGAATGCCTGGCAGTGGGCGGCACTGCTTACGGCGTGGGAGCAATACTAGATAAAGCGAGATATTCTTAAAAAGACTATTTAAGAATTTTTATATAACCAAAAAACCAGACAAGTCACACGACATATTCAGGCGATAGCCGGTGCATGGCTCCAGTCCAGTTGCACCGCCGCAACAGGCCGCCCAAACCAGTAGCCCTGGCCCAGCTCACAGGCATGTTCGAGCAGGAATACCGCTTGCTCGCGCTGCTCGATGCCTTCGGCGTGCACCTGCATGCCCATGCTGCGGGCCAGGGCAACGATCACCCTGACGATCGCCGCGTCGTCCTCATCCCACGGCAACCCGGCGACAAAACCCTGATCGATCTTGAGCTTCTGCACCGGCAAGCGCTTGAGCCGCAGCAACGACGAATAACCCGTGCCGAAATCGTCGATCGCCAGCCGCACGCCCAACTCCCGCAGGCGGTGCATCTGCTCCAGCGCCACTTCCGGGTCTTCCATCACCGCGCTTTCGGTCACTTCCAACTCCAGGCAAGCGGGGTCCAGACCCGTGTCGTGCAGTACCCGGGCGACTTGCTCGAACAACTCGTGATGGGCGAACAATCGACTGGAGACGTTGACCGCGACAAATGACAGCATCACGCCGGCTTGCTGCCACTGGCACATTTGCCGACAAGCCTGCTCCATGACCCACGCGTCGATCTGGGCGATCAGCCCGGTGCGCTCAGCGATGGGAATGAACTCGGCCGGCGACACCAACCCACGCGTGGGATGCTGCCAGCGCACCAAGGCCTCGACACCGATCAGGCGACTGGTCGCCAGGTCGTGTACCGGCTGGTAGTGAACGCGCAGCTCCTGTTCCTGCAGCGCGCGACGCAGTTCGAAAGCGATCTCGACCCGTTGCTGA
Organism: Pseudomonas sp. FP2300; assembly: GCF_030687595.1. Lineage (NCBI taxonomy): Bacteria > Pseudomonadati > Pseudomonadota > Gammaproteobacteria > Pseudomonadales > Pseudomonadaceae > Pseudomonas > Pseudomonas sp. FP2300. The sequence continues at coordinate 244,510 of NZ_CP117440.1, read as the reverse complement.
GCGTGGGCCGTGAGCTCTTCGGTGTACAAGGCGTAGCCATCGCGCCCGGCACTCTTGGCCTTGAACAAGGCCGAATCGGCGTTGCGCAGCAGTTGCCCGGCGCTGAGGGCATCGCCGGGAAACAGGCTGATACCGATGCTGGCATTGATGAACAAGGCGTGGTCATCGAAGCGCAGTGGCTCTTTCAATGCATCAAGGATGCGCCGGGCCAGCGCCGCTGCCTGGCCTGGCTGCGAGCAGTTTTCCACCAGTACCGCAAACTCGTCGCCCCCCAGCCGGGCCAGGGTCACGCCCGGGGCGAAAAGCCCGCGAAACCGCTCGGCCACGCCTTTGAGCAGCTCATCGCCCACGTTATGACCCAGGCTGTCATTGATGTTCTTGAAGTGATCCAGGTCCAGCAGCAGCAACGCGCAGCCACGCTTGTGCAACTGCGCCGACGTCAGGGCCTGCTCGGTGCGATCAGAAAACAGCAAGCGGTTGGGCAAGCCCGTCAGCGGGTCGTGATGGGCCAGGTAAGCCAATTCGTGCTCGGAATCCTTGATGGCGCTGATATCCGAAAACACCGCGACATAATGGCTGATCTGGTCGTTATCATCGCGAACGACGCGGATCGTCTGCCATTGCGGGTAGATCTCACCACTTTTGCGCCGATTCCAGATTTCCCCGCTCCACTCGCCCTGGCTGGCCAGGGTGGCAAACATGTCGCGATAGAAATCCGGACCATGGCGACCGGACTTGAACAGATTGGGACGCTGGCCCAGCACTTCCTCACGCACATAACCGGTGATCGCCATGAAAGCCCGGTTCACGTGCACGATCAGGCCGTTGCGGTCCGTGACCAACACCCCTTCGCGGGTGCAATCGAAGACGGCGGCAGCCTGGCGCAGGCGCTCTCGATCGGCGCTGTGCTCGCTTTTCCCAAAGAACCGCGAGATCCGTGCCCGCGCCAGGAAGACCAACCCAGCGCTGAGCAGGATCCAGGCATAACCGTTGATCAGTAACCAACGCTGTCTGTCGGCCAATTGATCGAAGAAACTGCTCAATAAATAACCAATCAGTTGCAGCCAGACGACTGACAGCACGAGATAAAGCAGCGCTACGCGCATGGCACTGCGTTGATAGGCAGTCATTCGGCCTTCCATGTCCCTACGAAGAGGTGGGGATTATAGAGGAAGAAACATCCAGCCACTCTTATCTGAAAGGCCGACTGGTTTTATCTGTAGGGCCGGTGATAATGCAACGGCAGTTTCTATCTTTATCGAGGGCCCTACAGCCTATGTGGTACGAAGGTTTTCTTGGCCTGTCGGCCTGGTCACTGGTGGCAGTCACCCTGCTGATGACCCACGTCACGATCATTGCCGTCACGGTCTACCTGCACCGTTATTCAGCGCATCGCTCCCTGGAGCTCAATGCCGGCCTCAAGCATTTCTTCCGTTTCTGGCTGTGGCTGACCACGGCGCAGAACACCCGCGAGTGGACCGCCATCCACCGCAAGCACCACGCCAAATGCGAGACCGTCGACGACCCACACAGCCCGGTCATCAAAGGCTTGTCCACCGTGCTGCGCAAAGGCGCCGAGCTGTATCGCGCCGAGGCGGAAAACCCGGAAACCCTGCGCATCTACGGCAAGAACTGCCCCGAAGACTGGATCGAGCGCAACCTTTATAGCCGCTTCCCTCTGCTGGGCGTGGCGATCATGGCGGGCATCGATCTGCTGCTGTTCGGCACCATCGGCATCACCATCTGGGCTATCCAGATGATGTGGATTCCCGTCTGGGCCGCCGGCGTGGTCAATGGCCTGGGCCATGCCGTGGGCTACCGCAATTTCGAATGCCGCGACGCGGCAACCAACCTGGTGCCCTGGGGCATCCTGATCGGCGGCGAAGAACTGCACAACAACCACCACACCTATCCCAACTCGGCCAAGCTGTCGGTACGCAAATGGGAATTCGACCTGGGCTGGGCCTGGATCCGGGTGTTCAGTTTCCTGCGCCTGGCCAAGGTCCAGCGGGTTGCACCGATCGCCCACCGGGTCGAAGGCAAGGGCCACCTGGACATGGACACGGCCATGGCGATTCTCAACAACCGTTTCCAGATCATGGCGCAGTACCGCCGGCTGGTCATCGCGCCGCTGGTCAAGCAGGAACTGGAGAAAGTCGATCACTCGGTGCGGCACCAATTCCACCGGGCCAAACGCCTGCTGTCGCGGGAAACCAGCCTGCTGGACGACCGTCACCACGTGCGCATCCAGAACATGCTCGAACACAGCCAGGCGCTGAAGGTGATCTACGAGAAACGTCTGGCCTTGCAGCAGATCTGGGTCAAGACCAGCAGCAACGGCCACGACATGCTCGCCGCCATCAAGGAATGGGTCCACGAGGCGGAGGCCAGTGGCATCCAGTCCCTGCGCGAGTTTGCCGACCAACTCAAGACCTACTCGCTAAGGCCTGCCACGGCCTGACAAGACCACTGTGGTGAAGGGCTCCTGTGGCGAGGGGATTTATCCCCGCTGGGCTGCGCAGCAGCCCCAAGACAGTCGATTCGAGTGATCCAGACACACCGCGCCATCAGGTTTCAGGGCTGCTTCGCAGCCCAGCGGGGATAAATCCCCTCGCCACAGGTTCAACCCCATAATTTGACTCGCTAAATCCCCCGCCCTTCGTCGCCTGAAAAGGAACTTCGCCCAGAATCCCCTATCTCAAAGAGCACTTCGCCATCCAGGCGGGCTTTGGAGAAAAGTGCGTGCGAACCAACAGCAGTGCACGCTCTTTGAGATTTGTGCCGATGGTCGACAAGAACCTACAGGATTATTCCCTACCTCAATGGCCCGAGGCGGCCCAGACGCTCATGGCGCTGATGCATGCCCAAGGCGAAGTGGCGCGTCTGAGCGAGCGTGAGCAGTTGTTCAGCTCGCTGCTGGTCAGCGTCAATGCCGTGCTCTGGGCGTTCAACTGGGAAACCCGGCAAGTGCTGTATGTCAGCCCGGCCTACGAGCGGATCTTCGGCCGCCCCGCAGGCCTGGTCCTGGCTGACTACAATGAATGGCGCGACGCAATCTACCCCGACGACCTGGAATACGCCGAACGCAGCCTGGCCGAAGTATTGGTCAAGGGCGCCGTCGAGGACCGTGAATACCGCATCATCGCTGGTGATGGCCAGGTCCGCTGGCTGAGCGACAAGTGCTTCATCAACCGCAAGGCCGAGCCCGGGCAACCGGTGATCGTGGTCGGTATCGCCGAGGACATCACCGAAAAGAAGCTGCTGGAAAGTGAATTGCAGCGCCTGGCGACCACCGATGTGCTGACCCAGAGCAGCAATCGCCGGCATTTTTTCGAATGCGCCAACCGTGAGTTCGAGCAGGCCAGGCTACAAGGGATGCCCATGGCGTTCCTGTTGCTGGACATCGATGACTTCAAGGTAATCAACGACACCTACGGTCATCAGGAAGGCGACAACGTGTTGCAGAAAATCGCCGAAAGCGGACGGTCCGTGCTCAGGCGCGGTGATCTGTTCGGGCGGATCGGTGGTGAAGAGTTCGCCGCGGTGTTCCCCGGCTGCGCCCCAGACATGGCATTGCAGGTCGCCGAGCGGTTGCAACGGGAAATCCAGCGCCTGATGTTTCGCTGCGGCGAGCAGGCCTTTGGCATTACCGTCAGTCAGGGTCTGACCAGCATCACCGCCGACGACCAGAGCCTCGACAACCTGTTCGCGCGCGCCGACGCAGCCATGTACGAAGCCAAGCGCAAGGGCAAGAACCGCATCATTGCCGCTTGACGCAATCGCAGTGCAATTGAATCCAGCCATCCCCCGGAGGTTGGATGGCTTTATTTACGGCGCAACCGCATCAACTCCGGCAAGCCAATCTTCAGCAACCGCGCCGTACGGCCACGGGCCAGTTCTTCAAGACCTTCATGGGCAGGCAGATGCGCCATCTGCGCCGCCATGTTCATCACTAAGGCTTCACGGGAATAAACCCCGCCCCCAAGGCTGTAGACCGCCGCGATCAACTCTCGCAGCTCCAACGGCAGACGCCAGCGGGCCCGTAACGCCGAGCCAAAACTGGCGCCGAACTTGACCAGCGAGTCGCCTACTTCCTCCGGCTCGTCCAACTCGCCACCGGCCTGTTTCCACTCCTCCAGACAGCGCAGCAACGCCAGGTCGCCCAGGCGATGCAATAATCCGGCGCAATAACAGCGCTCCTGCTCCAGGTCCAGCAACCGCGCCATCGTCCGGGCGTATTCGGCCGTGTGCAGCGATAGCTCCCAGTAACGCTCGGCATAATCCGCCAGGCACGGGACACTAAGCCTGGCACAGCGCTTGAGGGTAAGGCCGAGGATCAGGTTCATGCTTTGCCCGGTGCCGAGCTGGTGCAGCGCCTGGGCCACGGTCTGCACCGGGCCACCACCCTGATGCTGGGCAGCGCTATTGGCGGCGGCGATCAGCACCGCAGTGATTTGCGGGTCGGTGCGGATTTCTTCTTCGAGCAGTTTCAGGTCCAGGCCGCCGGGGTTGAGGCTGCGCTTGACCGCCACTTGCACATCGGTCATCAAAGGCGCGCCCTCGGACAGATCACGCCGACGTTCCAGAAAAGTGGGCAGGGTCAACCCCGCTCCCGGGATCGGCGCGTCGTTGGACGTTTCCTCACCGCCGCCCAACAACAACCCCTGCAAACGCTGGGTCAGGTTTTCCCGGTTCAAGGGCTTGGTCAAATACGCGGTCGGCGCCAGCGGCAAGACCTCGCGCACGCTGGCGCTGTCGTTTCGACGGCTCATCAGGATGAACGGCAGCGGTGGGGTACGGTGCTGCTGGCGAAGGCCACGCAGGATCGCCAGGCCATCAACCCCCGGCAGCTCCCAATCGGCGATCACCAGATCGTAGGGATGGCTCGCCAACAATTCCAAAGCCTGTTTGCCCTCGCCACAGGTGTCCACCCGAGCATCGCAGCGCACACTCGACAACACCTGTTCGAGTAGCTCACGGGACGCCGGATCGGCCTCGGCGATCAACACTCGTGGTACAGCGGGTAAGTCCACAGCAGTCATGCAGCATGCTCCCTTGCCATACTTGCACCTTAGACGCTGGTGGCCGTTCCAGACAGCCCAAAATCCACTGGCAGGTTCGCGGATATGAAAAAAACCCGCCAAAAGGCGGGTTTCTGTGGATCAGTGCACAACCCGGGCTCAGAGCTCGGAGAAGCACTCTTCGATGATTGCCAGGCCCTTGTCCAGTTGCTCATCCGGCGCGGTCAGCGGCACCAGCACCCGCAGAACGTTGCCGTAGGTGCCGCAGGACAGCAGGATCAGACCCTTGTCGCGCGCCTTGGCCACGACCTGAGCGACCGCGGCGGCATTCGGCTTGTGGGAGTCGCCGTTTTCGAACAGCTCCACGGCAATCATCGCGCCCAGTGCACGCACCTCACCGATGACCGGGTACTTCTTCTGGATAGCCTTGAGGCCAGTCACCAGACGCTCGCCCACGGCCTTGCAGCGATCAAGCAGGTGTTCTTCTTCGAACACTTCCATCACCGCCAGCGCCGCCGCACAGGCGATCGGGCTACCGGCATAGGTGCCGCCCAGGCCACCCGGTGCGATGGCATCCATGTACTCGGCCTTGCCGCACACACCAGCCAACGGGAAACCGCCAGCGATGGATTTGGCGAAGGTGGTCAGGTCGGCGGCAACGCCCATCTGCTCCATGGCAAAGAAGGTGCCGGTACGGCCGGCGCCAGTCTGCACTTCGTCAGCGATCAGCAGGATACCGTGCTGGTCGCACAGGGCGCGCAGACGCTTCATGAACTCCTTCGGCGCCACATAGAAACCACCCTCGCCCTGCACTGGCTCGATGATGATTGCCGCGATGTCACGCGGTTCGGCGTCGTTCTTGAAGATACGCTCGATGCTGGCGATGGAATCATCGATGCTCACGCCATGCAGTTCGTTCGGGTACAGCGCGCGGAAGATACCGCCGGGCATCAGGCCCATGCCCGCCGAATACGGCACGACTTTGCCGGTCAAGCCCAGGGTCATCATGGTGCGACCGTGGTAAGCACCGGTGAAGGCGATGACACCGGCACGACCAGTGGCGGCGCGGGCGATTTTCACGGCGTTTTCCACCGCTTCCGAACCGGTGGTGACCAGCAGGGTTTTCTTGGCGAAATCACCTGGGACCTTGGCGTTGATTTTTTCGCACAGTTCCACGTATGGCTCGTAGGCCAGGACCTGGAAGCAGGTATGGGTCAGTTTGTTCAGTTGCTCGGTCACGGCGGCGATGATTTTCGGGTGCACGTGGCCGGTGTTCAGCACGGCGATGCCGCCGGCGAAGTCGATGAATTCACGGCCTTCGACGTCGGTTACCGTGGCGTTCTTCGCCGATTCGGCGAAGATCGGGTGAATCTGGCCGACACCACGGGGAACAGCGGCGGTACGGCGGGCCATCAAGTCAGCGTTAGTCTTGCTCATTACAGTCCTCATTCGCCGCTCATCGGTCGGCGTAGTTCAAGGAATACATGGCGGGGAGGCAACTGCGACAGCATGCGATGATCGACTGCCACAGGGTTCCGGCCACAAGAAACAGAACAGGTAAAACACGCAAAGGGACAGCGCTCTCGTGCCCTTTGCGCTTGAAGCGGATCAGATACCCAGGCAGAGGTATTTGATTTCCAGATAGTCCTCGATGCCGTACTTGGAGCCTTCACGGCCCAGGCCCGAAGCCTTGATACCGCCGAACGGCGCGACTTCGTTGGAAATCAACCCGGTGTTGACGCCGACCATGCCGTACTCCAGGGCTTCGGCCACACGGAACACACGGCCCAGGTCACGGGCATAGAAGTACGAGGCCAGGCCGAACTCGGTGTCGTTGGACATCGCGATCACTTCAGCTTCGTCTTTGAAGCGGAACAGCGGCGCCAGCGGGCCGAAGGTCTCTTCCTTCGCTACGGCGGCGTTTTTCGGTACGTTGGTCAGGATGGTCGGCTCGAAGAAGTTGCCTTCCATCGCCTTGCCACCCGACAGCACGGTCGCGCCTTTGCTGACTGCATCGGCGATGTGTTCCTGCACCTTGGCGACCGCCTTGCCATCGATCAACGGACCGGTGGTGGTGCCATCGTCCAGACCGTTGCCGATCTTGAGCTTGGCGACCGCCGCCTTGAGTTTTTCGGCGAAGGCGTCGTACACCGAATCCTGGATGTACAGACGGTTGGCGCAGACGCAGGTCTGGCCGTTGTTGCGGTATTTGGAAATGATCGCGCCTTCCACGGCCTTATCCAGGTCCGCGTCGTCGAACACGATGAACGGCGCGTTGCCGCCCAGCTCCAGGGAGACCTTCTTGATGTCCTTGGCGCATTCGGCCATCAATTGGCGACCGATCTCGGTCGAGCCGGTGAACGACAGCTTGCGTACGATCGGGTTGCTGGTCAGCTCACCGCCGATGTCGCCGGCACTGCCGGTGACCACGCTCAGCACGCCTTGTGGAATGCCGGCACGGTGTGCCAGCTCCACCAGTGCCAGGGCCGAGAACGGGGTTTGCGAAGCCGGCTTGATGACCATGGTGCAACCGGCAGCCAGGGCCGGACCGGCCTTGCGGGTGATCATCGCGGCGGGGAAGTTCCACGGGGTAATGGCCGCGGTCACGCCGATCGGCTGCTTGATCACGATCAGGCGCTTGTCGGGCTGGTGGCCAGGAATCACGTCGCCGTAGATGCGCTTGGCTTCCTCGGCGAACCATTCGATGAACGAGGCGGCGTAGACGATTTCGCCCTTGGCTTCGGCCAACGGCTTGCCTTGTTCCAGGGTCATCAGGCGACCGAGGTCGTCCTGGTTTTCGATCAGCAACTCGTACCAGCGGCGCAGCTTGTTGGCGCGCTCCTTGGCCGTCAGCGCACGCCAGGCCGGCAGTGCCTTGTCGGCGGCTTCAATCGCCCGACGGGTTTCGGCAGCGCCCATCTTCGGCACGGTGCCCAGGACTTCGCCCGTCGCCGGGTTGGTGACATTGATCGTCTGACCATTGTCCGCATCGACCCACGCGCCATCGATAAAGGCTTGCTGGCGGAACAACTGGGTGTCTTTAAGCTGCATGTCGGCTTTCCTTAACAGCACCGCGCACGCGCGGAGCGAATTAGATTTGTAGAAAGGCGCCTCGGGGGCTGCCGTCAGGGAAATCATTCACCGGGCTGAAGCACAGAAATAACGCACATAAGCACAGACGTGCGGTTCAGCACCCAGACAAGAGCGTTTGAAATCTCAAACGAATCCTAGGGCCGATGGGGGTGAAGGACAATAGGCTGTTCGAAAAAAAGAACGAAAAATACGAATTTGCCCGCTTTTTCTGATCAGCGTAGCCGACACCAGCCCAGACTCATGAAAACACCGGCAAATCAGCAGCATGGACGCCCGCCATGCATATGAGTATCATGGCGCCCGCGTCGCACCAGTAGCTCAGCTGGATAGAGTACTGCCCTCCGAAGGCAGTGGTCGTGGGTTCGAATCCCGCCTGGTGCACCATATCCCATTCTAGACCTGTCCCGGACAGTCTACGAAACACCCCAAGAAGCCCGCCCTGTGCGGGTTTTTTGTTTTTTGGTTGTCCACGAGCCAGCACATCAGATGCGCAAATCCAGAAGCACCGAGCGCGCCCTCGTTAATATGATTTTGTTTTTTGACAGCTTCCTGATCCGACCTATAGTCACCATCGCGACCTGCAGGAAGGAACCTGAATCGTCAGCCAGTCGGCATGGAGCCAGGCCAGCTCGTATCCGTGACAAAAAAATTCCTTCCGATAGTGCACACGCAGGCCGCGACGCGGTGAAACGTAATTGTCTTTTGGCACGAGGCCAAAGACCTACTATCAAGGAGCTTCATAATGTCTCGAGTCACGGATGTGCTGGTTTCAATCGATACTGAAACCATCCTGAAAAACTACCCGAACATTAGTAAAAACCCCAACTCGCCAACGCTGATCGACTTCAAGCACGTATACATGGTGACGAACCAGGACAACGTGGTGAGCGGCCAGGCTGGTGGCGAACTCGACTTGAAGGCCCAGGTCGGCGATCTGATCCGCTGGCGTGAAACCAGCCTGTCGCAGAGTTTCGAAACGGCGGTGATCTTCTACAAGTTCATCGGCAACGCGGGCAACGAATTGATCTCCCCACCCTCGCCGCGCAAGGCTACCGCTTGCGTCGCGGTACCCAACACCAGCAACCCGTCAGTCCCCAGTTGCCAAAAGGTCGATAACCACTACTGGTCTTCGGAAACCCTGGCTTGTGGCCGAGTGACCTATCACTTCAACTTCCTGATCGTCGACCGCAACTGCAGCATCGTCGCCTGCTGCTCGTGGGACCCGTTCATTTCCATTCACAACTGATGTAGCCGGCCCCTTGGCGACAAGGGGCCAACCAAACTCGCGGCCGCTGCGACCAAACAGGATGTTTCGCTCTACCAAAGCGGCCGCGACTACCGCCAACATCATGAAAGGAAGCCGTGATGTCTACCGAACCCAGCGCTATTTCCAGCGAAACAGGCACTGCGCATGTTTCCCTTATCGTTGACGCCGAGACACTGCTCTCGCGTTATCCACAGGCCAGCCAGGATCCGAATACGCCAACGCCCATTGATGAGCATTTCATTTTCCTTCTTGGAGGCGCCCTTCTGTCCAATACAAAAATCGACAGCAGGGGGCTGCCCATAAGTCTCGGTCGCATCACCCATCTACGCAGTCGCACCATCGCCCTTCGAGCCGAGCACAGCGTGGTGCTCTATGAATTTGCGGTCGAGACTGGAGAAGTTCTGCCAGCGCCGGAGTTGGTGGTAAACGCCGATCAGACCGTACCGGCCATCGACGTCGAAAACCTCACCCAACCCATCCCCCAACAGACTGATGATCACTTCTGGCGTTGCCGACCGCTCAGTCAAGGCAAGGAGAGCAGTGAGTTGAGGTTTATGTTGGTGAACAGCCAGTGTGAAGTGGCGGGTTATTTCAGTTGGGCAGTTGACGTCATCGTCGAGTGAGTGGACGCCTGCCCCTCGTTAAACCAGGTTACCCCCTTGCAAAAAAAAGCGCCCAGGTCGCCAGGACCTGGACGCTTTTAGCGACGCAGGTTTACTCAACGCTTTTGCAGTGCCTCCAACCGCGCCGGCAGGTCTTCCTTGGGAAAACGCTTGTGCAGCGCCAGCAGCTTCTCATCAGCAGCCTTACTCTCACCCGCCTCGCGCAAGCGCAGGATTTCCAGCAAGCCTTGCTCCAGCGATGGCTGCGCAGCCGGCGCGGATTTGCTCATCTTCGCCGCTGGTTTTTCCACCAATGATTGCATCGGGCTTGCCGGGGCCCGGGCCAGTTCGCCTTGGGGCGCCATGCGGGTGATCGGTGCAGGAGCGGGCATGGCCGGCGGCGGTGCAGCGGCAACGGCGGGCGCTTGCCGATCGGCGGAAAGCTCCATCGAGGCGGGTGAGGACAGCTCGTCATGAGGCACGGGCGAACGCAGCACCAGGCCAATCATCAGCGCCACGCCGGCGACTGTGGCGAATGCCATTTGCCAGCGCGGCCGTTGGCAGGCTTGCAGCCAGCGTTGCCATAGGCTTGGCGTCGGTGTCGGGGCTTCGCGGCGGGCGGTGGCCAGAATGAAGGCGTCCAGGGAGGCCGGAGGCTCGCCGCTGGCGTGTTGACGGAAATGCTCGATCAGCCTTTCGTCGTCGGGATCCGGGATATGTTGGGAATCAATCATGCGGGTACCTCCTCGGCCAGCAGTCGATGCAATTTCTGCTGGGCGTAACGCAAGCGGCTTTTGACCGTTTCCAGCGGGGCGCCGGTCAAGGCGGCGATCTGTGGCAGCTCCAGGTCGCCGTGCAGGCGCAGCAGGAAGACTTCCCGCTGATCTTCGGGCAAGGCCTGCAACGCCGCATCGAGACGGGCCTGGTCGCGACTCAGGCTCAGCTGTTGCTCAGGACTATTGGTGTCGTCGGGCTGGACGTGAAGCTGCTCGTTGTAACTGTCGTGCAACGGGTTGTGGACCCCGTGTTTGCGCCAGTGATCGATCAAGCGGTTGCGGGCAATCTGGAATAGCCAGGTACGAAAACTCGCCCGGCCTTGTGGCTGGGTGGTGCTGCGGATCAGGCTGAGCCAGGTCTCCTGGAAGACTTCCTCGGCCAGTTCGGCCTTGTTGCTCAAGGACACGAGGAAACGGTAAAGCCCTAACCTATGACGGGCGTAGAGGACTTCAAAAGAAGCCTTGTCGCCGTTGCGGTAGCGGGTCAGCAGCGATTCGTCGCTGGGAGGATCAAGCGCAGCGGGCATGTGGGTGGCGAACTCCTTTCGATGTGGAACAATCTTGCAAATTGCAGAGGATTCTGTGGGAGCGAGCCTGCTCGCGATGGCGTCAGGTCAGTCAACAATGATGGTGACTGGCCCACCGCAATCGCGAGCAGGCTTGCTCCCACATTTGATCCGTTGTGCTCGAGATCAGCGCTTGACCGCAGGCTCGAGACTCTGGGCCAGTTCCACCAACTGCACAAACTCGGCACGCAGCCCAAACGGATCATCGCCGCGGGCCGAGCGCGCTAATTGCGCGGTGTCCTTCAAGGTCATCGTCCCAGTGTAGCGTCCATCGCCCTTGAGCTGCTGGGCAAACGCAGCCACAGCGGCCGAGAAGCGCAAGTCATCGCTGGTCTTGGCATCGTTTGGCGCGCTGTCGATAGGATGCTCGATCAACCGGCCACTGCCACCCTCGGCGGGCTTGTAGCGTACGCGCAACATCGCCAGCTCTGCTGACTTGCCGTCCAGCTTGGCCGTGTTGGCATAACGCAACGGCTCCAACCAGCCCTGCTCGCCTTTCGGGACAATTTCATACAACGCCGTCACCGTATGTCCGGCGCCGATCTCACCCGCATCGACCTTGTCGTTGTTGAAGTCCTCACGCTTGAGTGCGCGGTTCTCATACCCCAACAGGCGATACTCACTGACCTGGGCGGGGTTGAACTCCACCTGCAACTTCACATCCCGCGCCACCACCGCCAGGGTTGAGCTGAGCTGGTCCACCAACACCTTGCGCGCTTCGAGCAGGTTATCGATGTAGGCGTAGTTGCCGTCACCGGCGTCAGCCAGTTGCTCCATCAGGTGTTCATTGTAGTTATCCACACCGAAGCCCAGCGTCGTCAGGGAGACGCCGCTTTTACGCTGGTCCACCGCCATTTGCTTGAGGCTGTCGAAATCACTGATACCGACGTTGAAATCACCATCGGTGGCCAGCAGGATGCGATTGATGCCCTTGTCGATAAAGCTCTCCCGAGCCATTTGATAAGCCAGTTCGATACCCGATGCCCCTGCGGTGGAACCACCGGCGTCGAGTTGATCGATGGCGTTGCGGATTGTCACCTTGTCGCGCCCCGAGGTGGGCTTGAGCACCACCCGGGACTCACCGGCATAGACCACCAGGGACACCCGGTCCTGGTCGCGTAATTGATCCACCAGCAATTTCAACGTGCTCTTGACCAACGGCAGGCCTTCGCGTCGGTCCATGGAACCGGAAACGTCCACCAGGAAGACCAGGTTGGCCGGCGCCAGATCCGCCACGGCGCGGTCGCTGGCCTTGATGCCGATGCGTAGCAAGCGGGTGTGGGGGTTCCACGGCGACGGGGCCACTTCGGTGGTCACGCCAAAGGGCGAACCGTCGGTGGGCAGGGCGTAGTTGTAAGGGAAGTAGTTGACCATTTCCTCCAGTCGCACGGCCCCTTCGGGCGGAAGACTGCCTTGATTGAGCAAACGGCGCACATTGGCGTAACTGCCGGTATCGACATCCACGCTGAAGGTCGAGACCGGCGTTTCGGCCACGCTGTGGATCGGGTTGTCCGGCAGTTTTTCGTACTGTTCACGCGATTCGGCGCGGTAACCGGCGGCGACGGCATCGTTCGCCACGCTGGGAGCGGGCATCGCAGCCGGCTTCATGAGCATGCGCTTGGCCGTCGGCTGGCGCGCTTCGGCGAGCTCGCCTTGCGGTACCACGCTGGGCGCCACAGGCACCGGCTCGGACGGCCTGGCAGCCTCTCGGGAAGACAACCCACAACCGGCCAACGCCACCAGCAAAGTCACGGCGAAGCCCTGGGCAGCAGGACGCATAAAGGGGAGTGGACGGGACATGGACTGAACCTCGTGAATGAATGATTCGTACACAAGCTCAGACGCAAGGCACTTACGGTTCGGGTTAACCGGTCGAAAATATTTTCCGGCGGCTGACAAGCCTCGCCATTTTCCTCTCCAGCCCCTTGATACCTTTGTGGTTTTCCCTCAAGTTACCGCCCCCCAAGTCGAGACATTAAAGTGCCATCAATCCTATAAGGACATTCCGTGTTCAAAACACTCCTCAAGGCCTCCGCCCTCATCGCCACCCTGTCGATGACCGGCTGCGTGTCTTATACCGTCACCGGCCCAGTGGGCGCTCCGCAGCACCCGGCTCCCGTCAGCAGCCCACGTATCGCACAAATCGCCGATGTCGCCGTGACTGCCCCCGATGTCAACGATGCCACGCGCACGGCCATCAGCCGCTCGCTCACGACCCAGCTCAACCAGTACGTGCAAACTGGCGGCTACTTCAAGCAAGTCACCGAATACCCGACGCGCCTGGGCGAGAACGACGTGCTGCTCAAATTCAACATGACTTCCCTCAAAGGCCATCGCGCCCCGCACCCGGGCTACTTCCCCGGCGCGTTGCTGACGCTGACGGTCTGGATCTGGGTTAACGGTCCTATCTACGTCGACAGTTTCGACGTTGCCGGCAACCTGGTGATCGTCGACCGCGACGGCAAGGAACTGGCTGCGGCCAAGGAAGAGGTCAAGCTCGAGCGCAACGTTGGCCTGTATGGCCGCGAATACTGGGCGCCAACCATGGGCGCCCAGCAAATGAACCAGTTGGTCGCACAACTGCTGGACACCGCTACCGCGCGCCTGGCCAAACAATAAGGAGCAACACATGATGGGTTTCATCAAACACAGCCTGGTGCTGGCCGCCGTCCTACTGACCGGTTGCGTGTCCTACTCGCAACACGAATTGCCTGACGTGAAGACCTGGCCACCAGCCGCCGCCACGCCAGCCGCCAAACCCAGCGCTTTCCTGCGCACCACAGCGCAGAACCAGGTCAACAGTGGCCCGGCCGTGGCTGCTTCGGGTGCCCAGGCCAGCGCTTGGGAAACCTCCGTGGCCGAGACGTTCCGCGATTCCGGGCGCTTCGCGCGGGTCAGCACCGACAAGGTCGAGTCGGACATCTACGCCGAAGCCACCTTGAGCAACAACGAACAGTTCAGCATGGCCTCGGCCATCATCACCGGCGCGACCTTCTTCGTGATTCCCTCCACGGCCGAAAACACCTTCACCCTCGAAACGGTGTTCAAGGACAAGGACGGCAAGGAACTGGGGCGCGTGCAGAAGAGTGAGTCGGTGCGGACCTGGATGCATCTGGTGCTGATTTTTGGCATTCCGTTCCAGCAGGACACTCGCGACGTGGTGCAGGCGCTGACACGTAGCACGTTGGAAGAGGCAGTGCAGCGGCGGTTGCTGTAACTACGACGAGGGCAGAGGTCGCTAACATGACGTTCCTGGCGAACCACTAAGGAGTACTTAGTGGTTACGTTTTGAACAAGCGACTCTTGAGCAGGATCTTTACGACTCGCAAGCCAAAGATACCGGCTCAACCTTCCCATGCCGCCCCGGGAAATACGCCGCCGCAGCCACACCCACCGCGCCCATCACAACGCAATACCCTACGCACACCCATGGGCTCCACGGCACCAGGGCGATCAGCATCAATGGGGTCATGCTCGCCCACAACGCATAGGCGATGTTGTAGGTGAGCGAGATGCCGGACACGCGGATCTTCGGCGGGAACAGGCTGACCATCACCGAAGGCACCGCGCCGACCACGCCGCAACCCAGGCCGGCCACGGCGTAGGCCAGGCCCAGCCAGGTGCTGCCACTGATCAGGCTGGCGTAGAGCACGGCGATGCCCATGGGCAGCAGCAGGCTGTAGAGCATGACAGTGCGCCAGGCGCCGATGCGGTCGACGATGAGGCCGGCCAGGACGCAGCCGATGTTCAGGAACACGATGCCCAGGCTGCTCAGGGCGAAGGTGTGGCTGGGGGTCATGCCGAAGCTTTTCTGCATCACGGTGGGGGTGATGACCACGAACACCACCACGGCCGAGGTCAGCACGCAGGTCAGGATCGCGGCCGGCAGCAAGGCCTGGCGGTGATCGCGCAGGACTGTGCGCAACGGCAGTTCCGCAGCGCCTTCGCGATTGGCTTGCAGGGCCATGAAGATCGGCGTTTCGCTCAGCCAGCGACGCAACCAGACGCCGATCACGCCGAAGACCCCGCCGAGCAGGAACGGCAGGCGCCAGGCGTAATCGAGGATCTCCGCCGGCGTATAGATCCGCGCCAGCGCTGTGGCGGTCAGGGCGCCCAGCAAGTAGCCGAAGGTCAGGCCGGCCTGGAGGAAGCCCAAGGCATAGCCGCGATGATGCAGCGGTGCATGTTCGGCCACGAACACCCAGGCGCTTGGCACCTCGCCGCCCACCGCCGCGCCCTGCAGGATACGCAGCGCCAGCAATAGCAACGGGGCGAAATAACCGATTTGCGCGTAGGTCGGCATCACTCCGATAAGCAGGCACGGCAAGGCCATCATCAGGATGCTCAGGCTGAATACCCGCTTGCGGCCCAGGCGATCGGCGAAATGCGCCATGAGAATGCCGCCCAAGGGCCGGGCCAGGTAGCCGGTGGCGAAAATCCCGAAGCTTTGCAGCAAGCGCAGCCAATCGGGCATTTCCGGCGGGAAGAACAATTGGCTAAGGGTCAGGGCGAAGAAGACGAAGATGATGAAATCGTAGATCTCCAGCGCGCCACCCAGGGCGGCCAGGCCCAGGGTCTTGTAATCGGATCGGCTGAATCGGTCACCGGGTAAAACAGTGGTGGCAGTCATAGGCAGGTTTGAACAATAAGTTTGAGAGAGGCGACGGCTCAGTCGTCGCGATCATTGTCCACTGGTTGCACCGGTGGCTGGCCTGGCTCGGCGTCTTCGGCCTCGTCGGCAGGCAGGAAATCCTTGCGGCTCTGGGCAATGGCCCGGCGTATTTCATCGCCCTTGGTAGGGCAGTTCAGGAGGCGGGCGATGCCGTCGGGTTTCTGCGTCATCGCCATCCTCCGGCATGAGTGAACAGGGGCTCGATAGTGCTCGCTTTTGGCCCATGATGCCAATTTTATGGTGGGGGGCCGCTTCGCAGCCCAGCGGGAACAAGCCCCCTCTGAACCCTATCCCCTGGTTTAAACAGGGGGGGTTGTGTTGTCCTGGGTCAGCGGTGGTAACGGCGCACGACACTGCTGTTGCGCAGTACGTGGCCTTTGATTTTTTCCATCAGTTGGGCACGGGTGAGATCGGCAGGCAGGGCTTCCGGTGGCAGGTCCAGGGCGAAAAGCTGGATCAGGTAGTGGTGAGCGCTGTCGCCGATAGGCGGGCAAGGGCCTATGTAGCCGTGAGTGTTCTTGCTGTTGATGCCGCTCATGCCTTCCAACGAGGATTTGGTGCCGGCGCCCGCCGGAATCTGCCGTGTGCTGGCCTTGATGCCGTAGTGGATCCAGTGGTCAACCCCTTGGCCCCTTTGACCGTCCGGGTCCAACATGACGATGGCGTAGCTGAGGGTGCCGGGAGGACCGGCGTTCCAGCTCAGGGCCGGGGAAATGTTCTTGCCACCACAGGTGTTGGCATCACTGGCTGCAGCTGCCGTGAAGAGGCGGTCGTCCGACACGCCGGGGATGCTGAGGGTAAAACGCTCCTCAGCCTGGGCAGCCCCTTGTGCGCACAGCACCAGGGCGACGGCCGCCAGCCAGGGGGTGAGAGAGTTCAATCGGGTCATACCGGGGCACCTTGTGCGTGTCAGGCCATGGACGGCTTGCGAACTATAGCCGCAGCTTCGCCAAGGTTGCAGTGACAATTATGCTGAAACTCGTCCCGGCCTTGCGACTCCAAAGGGAAACGCCTGCCGGAGAACGACCATGTCTCTGCATCAAGTCGCCCATTTCGCCGATGTTCGCGAAGACCGCGGCCTCGAAGTCAAAATCAATGACACGTCCATCCTGCTGCTGCGCTCAGGCGATCAGGTGCGTGCCTTCCAGGGCAAATGCCCGCATGCCGGCGCACCACTGGCCAAGGGTGCAGTGTGCCATGGAAGGCTGATTTGCCCGTGGCACAAAGCGGCGTTCCGAACCGAAGATGGCGCCCTGTGTGAACCGCCGGCCCTCGACAGCCTGGCGCGCTATCACGTCGAGATCCGGGACGGTGACGTCTGGGTCGACGATCAACCGCTGCCGACCGACAAGGTTCCGCCAGCCGATGACTCCCGCACGTTCGTCATCATCGGCGCCGGTGCGGCCGGTACGGCTTGCGCGGCGGCGTTGCGCGAGAAGGGTTTTGGCGGGCGAATCCAGTTGATCGACCGTGAAGCCGAGGCCGGCTATGACCGTACGGTGTTGAGCAAGTATGTGTTGGCGGGCGACATGACAGTCGATGAGACTTCGTCGCTGCGCGATGAAACATATTTCACCCAGCAACGCATCGAAAGGCTCCATGGCGAGGTCACCCATCTGGACCCCGATGCCCGGCAAATCCAGCTCGCCGATGGCCGGCACCTGGGCTACGACGCCGCACTCATTGCCACAGGCGGGGTGCCGAAGACGCCGGCGCTGTCCGGCATCGATTTGCCGCAAGTCTTCGTGCTGCGTTCGATCGCCCACGCCCGGCAGATTCTCGACACTGTCCGGCCAGGACAACGGGCGGTGATCATTGGCGACAGTTTCATCGCCATGGAAGTGGCCTCATCCCTGCGCAAGCGCGAGCTGAACGTCACCGTCGTTGCCCGGCATCCGGTGCCGTTCGCCGCGCAATTGGGCGAGAGCGTCGGCCAAGCCATCCTGGCCCGGCATCGGGCCAACGGCGTGGTGTACAGGTGCGACAGCGAAGCGGCGCGGATCGAGGGGGCGGGCAAGGTCGAAGCCGTGGTGCTGGACAACGGCCAGCGCCTTGCCGCGGACCTGGTGATCATCGGCGTCGGCGTACGCCCGGCCACCGAGCCGTTTGCCCAATTGCCAAGGGAACAGGACCAGTCACTGTCCGTTGACGCGGGCATGCGCGTGGCTGATGGCTTATGGGCCGCTGGTGATATCGCGACCTTCCCCCTGAACGGCCAGCCCCAGCGCATCGAGCACTGGCGCCTGGCCCAGCAACAGGCCCGCATCGCCGCCGCGAACATGCTCGGCGGTGACGAACGCTATCTGGACGTGCCATTTTTCTGGACCTATCACTTCGGCAAACGCTACGACTATCTCGGCCACGCCGAGCAGTGGGATGAAGTGGAATTCAAGGGCACGCCCGAGCATCCGCCGTTTATTGCCCTGCTGGGCAAGGACGGCCTCGTTGCCGCCGCAGTGGCCTGCGATGAAGGCCGGGCCATGGCGGCGTTGGCACAGCGAATGAAACAACCGTTGCCAGTGGATGAGGCATGGCGGCTGATCAGGGATTTTTCCACGTAGATCTGGACGTCACCCCAAATCTCCTGTGGGAGCGAGCCTGCTCGCGATGGCGTGCGCTCAGCTTGCATCAATGCACGGACTGATCGGCCGGCAGGTGAATCACACGGGGCCGCTCCAGTGGCGCCAGGGGCGGTGGTTGCAAGTCGGGGCTGAGCAGGTGGAAATGCGCCACGACGTGGCTGATGTCGCCGTCCTGGTTGTTGTGAATAATCTTCGAGCCGGGCTGGCGCAAGGTGTCCAGGCGCTCGCCGCTCAACTTGAAACTGGCGCTCAAGCCCTGGTCATCCACCACCGGAGCCGGCAGCCGACGCTGGGCAAAGCTGCGGCTTTTGCGCTGTTGATAACGCGCCCAGGTAATCAACAGCACCGCGTTGACCAACGCGATCCAACCATAGATCTGCAAGGTTCCCAGGGTGTCGAACAACGCGCCTCCCAGACGCGGGCCGGCCTGGCTGTCGAACAATGGCCATAGTCCAGTGACCAGCAAGTACAACAACCCCACCCACGCCAGCACGGTAAAAAACGCATCGATGACCACCAGAAAAGGCCGTTGCCGGGTCCTGATAATTTTCATCGGATCACTTCCTCTTCCTGATCATCGAACGGTTTGATACCGCGATCCGGACTGATCCAGCGCGCACGCTTCTGATGCTGCCCGAACAGCACTTTTGGAAAGCTCACCAGGGTGGTGAAAAGGCTGATCAGCCAGAACACCAACGGGTACCAGACCACCCAGAACATGATGTGCCACAGGCCTTTTTCGTAGCGCCGATCGATGAGGATGCTCACCGCGAACTGCAGCAGGCACACCACCGCCAGCAACAGCCCGGTGAAGGCCGGCGGCATCAGGTGATCCACGGCGATGGCCGCTGGCATCTCGACGAATTTGCCGGCGCCCCAGAAAATCACCGACAGCAGGAACGTGAACGCCCAACCGGTGGACAGGCAGTACTCGAACAACAGCGGCCACAGGTAGCGGTGACGGTATTGCCAGATGCCACGGATGTTCTTGAACAACACCTCGGCGCCACCCTGGGCCCAGCGCAGACGTTGGCGCCACAGACCACGCAGGGTTTCGGGCATGAGGATCCAGCACAGCGCGCGGGGTTCGTAGAAGATGCTCCAGTGATCCAGTTGCAGCTTCCAGCTGATATCGATGTCTTCGGTGATCATGTCCGGGCTCCAGTAGCCAACCCGATGCAGGGCCGTGCGACGGAACGCGACGATCACGCCGGATACGGTGAAGATCCGCCCGAAAACCCGCTGGGTGCGCTTGATCAGGCCAATGATCGAGGAGAACTCGCCCACCTGGACCCGGCCCACCAGGGTCGAACGGGTGCGGATGCGCGGGTTGCCGGTCACTGCGCCGAGGCGGGCGTTGTCCAGCATCGGCGCCACCAGGTAAGCACAGGTATTCGGCGCCAACAGCGCGTCACCATCGATGCACACCAGGTATTCACTGCGCGCCGCGATGGCACCCATGCGCAGGGCCACGGCCTTGCCCTGGTTTTCCGCCAGGTGCAGCACGCGCAGGCGCGGGTCTTCAGCCGCCAATTGGTCGAGCATCTGGGCGGTGTTGTCTTTGGAGCCATCGTTGATGGCGATGACTTCGATGTTCGGATAATGCTGACCCAGCGCCGCGTGAATGGTATCGGCGACGTTATCGCCTTCGTTGAAGCACGGGATCAGGATGCTGATCAACGGCTCGCCCGCCAGGGGCGGTGGCAGAGTGTCGTCCTTCCACGGCCAGTGGCGCTCCCAGTGCAGCCAGAAATACAGGCCGCCGGCGATCCACAGCCCAGACATGAACAGCGGGTAAAAGAACACGAAGTCCATCAGGAATTGCCCGGTGACCAGGAAAATCAGGCCCAGGGGCACCCCAAGGACGATCGCCAGCACCAGCAGGGCGAGCAGTCTGTCGAGCATGTCAAGGATTCCACTTGTTGGAGAGCGCCGGCCGTACGGCTTTCACGGCAGGCTGGTCTTCGATGAAGTTGTCCGGGTAGTAGCCGAAACTGGTCACGCCTTGGCGCTTGAGGCGCCCCATCCAGTCGGCCAGTTGTTCGCCGTCGATGTCGCTGACCGGTTTGCTGTGCCAGTCGCGCGCCTGCAGTTCGAACACCGTGCGCTTGAGCGCGCCGGGGCGAGCCTTGACGGTATCCACCAGGCGCTCGAGCCAAGGGCCGGATTGAGCGCGGGTCTGCTTTTCCATCAGCGGCATGGCCATCGGAGCCGTCCAGTCATAGGCGCCGAGGAAGTCGTCGAGGTTCTGGGCGAACCAGGCTTCGCTTTCCGGGTTGAGCATCGGTTCGGCAAAGATGTTGCGCGCCGTCAGCACCTGTGGGCCGCGAATTGCCCGCACCTTGGCGGTGAGCTCGTGGGTGAAGTCGATCAGGTAGCGGCTCTTGAAGCGGGTCCAGCGTTGCATCGCCACAGGATCGTCGCGCAGAGCGGCAATGGACGTCGACAGACCGTTGGCGGCATAGACTTTCAGGGCCGCGGGGCTGGCATCCTCGAAGTCGGAGAACACCGCGTCATCATGGTACAAGACGCCATCCAACGAGCTCATCCGCGCCAGGTCCTCATAGATCTCGCCGATAACCTTGCGCACCTTCGGGTCGAATGGCGACAGGCGCACGTACTGGTCCGGGGCGACGCCGGTCTTGCCGGTTTGCGGATCCCAGCGCTGGACCCGGGGCAGCTTCGCGTCCAGGGCGAAACTGAGCACCGGCATCCAGGCATAGACCTTGGCATTGGCCCGGGTACGCAACTGCCACGCAACCCGGTCGAACAGGTCAGCGCGTACCGGCAAGTGACGGTTGGGGAAGTACAACGAGTGTACGAGACCATCGCCTTTCGGGTCGGCGAAGGCTTGCAGGAACACTGTATTGGCGCCCAGGTCGGAAATGCGCTGGACCAACTTGCCGACATTGGCTTCCTGCTGCACCGGGTCCGGGTCGTAGACGTAATCCAGGTCGACATGCACCACGCGCATCGGGTCAATCGTCTGCACCGACACGATGCTTTCGGCGAAATGGGCACCATCCGGATCGGACGCCACCAAAAAGCGTGGGCCGCTCATCAGGTTATCCAGGCTGTCGAGCCCATCCTCCAGGGTCAGGGCCATCTGATAGCCCTCGCTGCCAATCACCTGCAACGCCGTGCCGTCGGCTTCCCCGTAAGGCCAGACCCAGACGCGCGGACTGTAGCCGGTGACCTTGCGAATCTTCTCGGAAATGGCCGTCACGTCCTTGCGCAGACGCGCCTGGAAATCGGCCTCGGTCTCATAGCGACCGGTAACCGGATCGTAGCGCCGGGTGGTCGCGGCGGGTTGCTGGTTGCCTTGCGGATTGGCGAGGATGCCTTTGTGGTTGGCGTCGGTGTGGGCGGCGATTTCCACCAGGCCCGATTTCGACACCTCGCGAATCTGCTCCCAGGTCAGGAACTCGGAACGCTTGCGCGGCACCCCGGCGAAATCCACCGTCTGGTTCAGCGGCGTATCCACCCAACTGCCGACCGGGGCGAGGATCGCCGGCCAGTTATAGGCGCGCAGGATAGGCATGACACGGGTGTAGAAGCTTGAGTAGCCGTCATCGAAACTCAGCAGCACCGCACGGGGCGGCAGTTCCGGGCCGCCATTGCGGGCCGTGATGATCTGGTCCACCGTGACCGGCTGGTAGTTGTTCTCCCGCAGCCACGCCAGTTGTTCGATCAAGCGTTCGGTACGCACGGCCACCAGCGCCTGGTCGGGGTCTCGGTCGTTGACATCGTGATAGGCGATGCCTAGCACATGGTTCTTCGGCCACGGGGCATCATTGGCCGCCACCGGACGCTGCGCGGGAGGCGTGAACGCCGGGGCTTGCTGGGCACAAGCACTGATCAGCAAGACCCCCAGCAGAAGGATGAATCGCGAAATGACAGGCATCTTCAAACTCTTCTAGAAGCGATAGGTGAGGTCGACAAGCAGGCGCACATCGCTTTCGCGATCGCCGTCGTAGGGGCGGTTGAGCCAGCTCAGCGCGGCACCTGCCTCTAGCACGTCGTTCCAGATGAAACGCTGGCCGTAGCTGAGCAATCCCATGGCCGCGGTGTTGTAGTCGCGCTGGCTGTAGGTACCGGCACCGACCTGGAACTGCTGGCTCCACGTGGTCTCGTAGCGGCGATACAACACGTGGTTGGCGCTCACGGTCGGCATGACGCTGAAATCCGCTTTCGGATTGAAATAAGGCACTTCGTTGGAACCACTGTTGCGGCTGGCGCCCACTTCCAGACCCAACTCCACTTGCAGGCGCGGAGCGCTGTAGATGCCCTCGCGGCCGGTCAGCAGGGTTTCGAGGCGGTTATTGCCATCGCTGAAATGGGACGGGCTGACAGCCAGTCGCCACTCGCGGCTTTCATTGGCGCGCCAACGGACGAAACCACTGCCGCCATTGGCGCGGACGCCGCTGTTGAGCGCCCGCAGCGGGGTATTGGCCGAGAGATAGTCCAGGCTGCCGCCGTACTGCCAGTGGTCGTCGATATCCCGCGCCACGGCCACGCGCGCGCCCTGCTTGTCGCCGGAACCATAGGAATGGTTGGAGACTTCCGCCTCCAGCGTCATGTCGCGGGTGCGACGCTCCACACCCAGACGCTGCCAACGATGGTGGCCGGTGCCTTCCTCGAAATCACCAGTGGCATAGCCAGCACCGCCGAACAGCCGCCAATCCTCATCGATGGGCGGGCTGTAGAGCAGGGTTTCGATACCAAAATCCCGGCTGCCAGTGACTGCACCGGCGTCACCGTTGCCACCGCCATAGCTCTTGCCGGTGTAGGCTTCGATGCGCAGCTCGGCCATGTCGTGTACCTCGCGCTGGCGTTGCAGGCGTTTGACATGGGCGTTTTCCGGGTAGCGGGCGACCACGTCGTCGGTCAGTGCATCCATCTGCCGCCATTCCTGCAGATCCATGGCGGCGCGGGCCTGGGCGATTTCCAGGTCACGGTTGCGCGGAATCGTCGCCTCGACTTCCTTGAGCAGGTTTTCCGAACGGCGTGGCCAGTCACGGGCCTGGTACAGATCGGCCTGGGCCAGACGCATGCCGGTGTTGCCGGGGCCTTGGTTGACCAGGGTTTCCAGGCGCGTCTCGGCAGAAGGCAGGTCGGCGCCGTACGTGCCGGCCTGGGCGGCGAGTTGCTGGGCGTCCATCCATTCATCGTTGGGATTGCCGATCGGCAGGCCCTTGAGTTCGATGCGCGGGCGCTGGGCCTTCGCCATGTCTTCGGCGAGTGCACGGGCCTCTTCGGATTTTTCACTTTCCAGCAACGCGTAGTAGAGCGCGGTGCTGTCTTCAAAACGCTCCGCAGGATCGGCATCCGGCGCGCTCAGGACCCGGCGGTACAGATCGACGGCGATCTCCGGTTCACGCTGCTCCAGATAGGAAGAGGCCACCCAGCGCAGGGCATAGGTAGGAATGCTTACGCCCTCGGCGATCAACTTCTGGTACTCGGCAATCACTTCAGCCCGGCGGGCGCGGGCATTGAGGGCGCCCATGCGGTCGATGCGCCAACGGAGTACGTCGTCATGGGCCTCTGCCACCGGGGTCCAGGTGGCGAGCAACTTGTCGTAGTCGGCCAGGGCGCGGTCGGCAATGACGAAGCGCTCCTGTTCGCTGCGGCTGGCCATGTCCGCCAGGCGCACCCGCTCGGCCGCCACGTCACCCTCCAGGCGCCGCTGCACGCCACGCTCGATCAACCCCGGCTGCAAGCGCGCCAGGCGCAGCGCCGGCTCAGGCAGCCGCGCGCGTTGCAGGGCATAAATATATTCGCGCGCAACCTCCGGGCTGCTGCCGGCGCGGCTGAAGGCCTGGTCGTATTCGAACAGCGCTTCGTGGGGGTCGTTGGCGCGGGTCAGGGCATAACCGAGTGCCAGTCGACGCATTGGATCTGCCGGTTTGGCGGCGACCATGGCCTTGGCGCGAGTGACGGCTTCGTCGGGCTGGCCTGCGTCGGCCTGGGTCAAGGCCAGGCCGAGTTGCAGGTCGGGGTTCTGGGGATCGATCACCAAAGCCTGGCGGTACAGCTCGGCCGCCGAATCCCAATGCTTGAGGTTACGGTAGGCGCGAGCCGTAGCGGTCAACGCCTGGACGGGCAGCGCTCGATTGCGGCCCTGGGCCTCATAGACCGCCACCACCTCAGCGTCGAGGCCGGCCCAACTGGCAATCTGCAGGTGATCACTGATCTGCGCGGTGCTGGCCTGGGCAGCCGGCACCTGGCGCAACGCGGTCAGCGCGGGCGTGTAATGGCCGGCACGGGCGTCGAGCACCATCTGGTCATAGGCCGTATCGGCAAACGCCAGCATCGGCCAGCACAATTGACTGCACAGTGCGACGCGAAACAACGGGCGCAAACCACGTTGCACAAAAGGACCCACAGTACGCGGCATTCGTCAGCATCCTTACATGGCCAGCCGGGTCGCAGTGCCCCCTTGCCCATCAAACAGGAAGCCGGATCAAAGGAATCCAGCCAAGCTCTAATGGGCCTAGTCTTGCACTCTCGGGCAGGTGATTTTTCAGAACGCCACAATTCTTCAGAATCGATGCAGATTTCGGCGCGGGGGATCGTTGAACATAAAAAAAACCCGGCCCGTGCGCAATGCACGGGCCGGGTTTGGGTGTTGCTCGAGGGAGTTACTGAACGGCGACGCCGCCGCCCAGCTTGCTCATGACGAAGGCGGTGAATTGTTCAACGGTCATCTTCTGGCCGTTGAAATCGACCTGATTGTTGGCGTAGTGCAGCTTGGTAACCACATCGTTGCCTTCAAGTTTCGCCAGCTCTGTACCAACGGCCATGGCGCTGAACATATCGCTGGTGGCAGTGGCCTGATCAGCGATCAGCTTGGCATCGGTCTGGCCTTCCATCTGCGCTTGTACCGTCATCAGGTCCACCAGCATCGGCTTGGAGACCTTGAGGTTGAAATCCAGCAGGGCGAGCAATTGACGTCCCAGTTCATCCGGTGGCAGGTCCATGGACTGTGGCTTGGCCAGATCAACGATCAGGTTGGCGCGGCTTTCACCGTTGGCGGTGCTGAACGACAGGTTTTCCAACGCCACTTGCGGGGCACCGGCCAGGAGCTTCTCCAGATCAGCCTTGACCTGCGCCTCTTCAGCTTCGGTCAGGCTCAGCTCTGGCGCCGGCTCACCGGCAGCAGCGGCCTCGGCAGCGGCTTTTTCGTAGGGTTGCAGCTTGGTCTGGTAAATCTGCATCAGCGACATGGTAGCCGGGATGTCCAGGTTCTTCAGGCTGACCGCCATTTGCGCCGAACCGATGGTCTTGTCGTTGAACGACAGCTCACCGAGCTTGTAATCGGCACGCCCCGAAGCGCTGGTGCCGCTCTCGGTGCTGCTGTTCTTCATCTCGAAGTTCTTCAGGCCCAGCACCGACTTCGGCTCACCGAAGGTGGCCTTGGTGCTGCTCAACAACAGGGTGTTGTCACCCATGTAGTAACCGTAGGAGCTTTTGCTCAGGTTGCTGGCCAATGTCAGGCCGTTCAGCTCGACCTGCACCGGAGTCTGGTCTTCGGCAACGGTGGTCAACTTGAAGCTGTCCATGTAGCCGTCGGCCTTGACCTTCTGTGCCTGGGCGCTGGCGGCCAGATCGATTTTCAGGCCAGAGAAGGTGAGCTGGGATTGCTCGTCCAGCTTGGTGTCCAACGGCAGCAGCTCGTAGGTGCCATTGATGGATTGGTCGTAACCCAGGTTGACCACACCTTGGAGCGGCGATTGATCCTTGGTGGCGGCGAACCACTTGTCAGTCAATGGATTGCGCTCGAGGGCGGTATGACTGGTGGCCATGACCGGCAGCCACTTGAGCGTTATCAAGCGCGAGAACGGCAGTGGGCCGTGTTCGATCCGGTCAACGAAGAGCAGCTCGATCGGCTCACCACCGAATATCTCGCCTTCACCCTTGAGGCGGTAGTGGGCGGTGCTGCTGAACGTTCCACGGTCCATGGAAACCAGCTCCAGGGTGGCGGTGCTGTTGGACCCGGCCAAGGCTGTCTGCATTTGTTTGTTGCTATCGGCAATAGCGTTCGTCAACACGCCTTCGAGTTTGGTTCCGGTGTACCAAGCGCCGCCCGCGCTGATAGCACCAACAGCCACAACGATTCCCAGAAGTACGCTTGCTGATTTATTCATGAGTGACCCGATCGATATCCATGGTTGAAGAAAGCCGTCGTCTTCCCTGACCCGCAAAGGGTGTGGCTCGACGCCGTAAAGAGGAAGGGGAGATTACCATCAGGCACACCTGCGGGCCCAATGTTTAAAGGGGTAAAAACGTTTTCTTGAGAGGTGGTCTACGAATATTGGACTTCGATCTCATCGAGCTGATGGTCGAAAGTCTTGAGCCGGGCCGTCCAGGTGTACACCAGCACTTCGAAATCGCGATTGATCACCGCGGCCCCCGATGAGTCTGCGCGTGTATCGCAGAAATCCAGTTGGTAGCGTTCACGGGCCATGGCGTTAGCCACGTCACACAGCTCTCGGGCGTTGTTGAGCCAATGCCAACCATCCTGGGTGACTTGTTTGTCGAGGGCAGCGCATTGGGTTTTCAGGGCTTCCAGGCTTTTTTCCAGCGGGGTACCGGTGAGCTCTCCCATGACTTCCTGGAATGTGCGGCCAGGCTGCCAATAGCTACCCCAGAAATAACGGTCGAACACCGTTTCGACACGTCGCAGCGCGACCTTGGTGTCCCAAATCAGCACCAGGGTTTTGCCTTGCTCAAGGTGTTTCTTCTTGATGCGTTGCCCCTGAAGCGATGCCCAGGCCACGATTGCAATGGATATCACGCCGATCAAGGCCGCCGCGCTATCGAGGAACAACAGCGCTTTGTCGATTTGGTGGGTGAGCATGACGCCATAGAAGTAAGTGGCCGAAAGCAGCAGCAAAGCCGCAAGGGCACACCAAAAGCCGGGAGCATAAGGGTTTTTCATTATTGGAATCCCCATGACCAGTGACGTCGCGGGCCCCTTTGGTCGCCAGTGCCCGACTATCACAGCATAGCAACGGCGCTGGGGGTTTGCCGGGGCGTCGCCATTAATCGGAGGCTCGATCCGATTACCGGCCCTAAACGACAAAACCCCTGTCTGCTGAGGCAGACAGGGGTTTTGGGGAATTCAATCTTGACGATGACCTACTCTCACATGGGGAAACCCCACACTACCATCGGCGATGCATCGTTTCACTGCTGAGTTCGGGATGGGATCAGGTGGTTCCAATGCTCTATGGTCGTCAAGAAATTCTGTGACCAACCCGTTCAACAGCAACGTGTCGGTAAAAACGATGACTTCTACTAAAAACAAAACCCCTACCTGCATCAGCAGATAGGGGTTTCGGAATTTAATCTTGACGATGACCTACTCTCACATGGGGAAACCCCACACTACCATCGGCGATGCATCGTTTCACTGCTGAGTTCGGGATGGGATCAGGTGGTTCCAATGCTCTATGGTCGTCAAGAAATTCGGTAGCCGGTGCGTGCCTTGCGGTCACGTGCCAGCGAATGGGTATGCGATAGATTTGTGTGTTGCGTTCGTGAGCGATGTCGAACTTTCGGTTCGTTTCGTCTTCACACACCGCAATCTGGTCTCTTCGCTCTTCAGCTTGGAGTTACAAATTGCTTGGGTGTTATATGGTCAAGCCTCACGGGCAATTAGTACAGGTTAGCTCAACGCCTCACAGCGCTTACACACCCTGCCTATCAACGTCGTAGTCTTCGACGGCCCTTCAGGGGACTCAAGGTCCCAGTGAGATCTCATCTTGAGGCAAGTTTCCCGCTTAGATGCTTTCAGCGGTTATCTTTTCCGAACATAGCTACCCGGCAATGCCACTGGCGTGACAACCGGAACACCAGAGGTTCGTCCACTCCGGTCCTCTCGTACTAGGAGCAGCCCCTCTCAAATCTCAAACGTCCACGGCAGATAGGGACCGAACTGTCTCACGACGTTCTAAACCCAGCTCGCGTACCACTTTAAATGGCGAACAGCCATACCCTTGGGACCGGCTTCAGCCCCAGGATGTGATGAGCCGACATCGAGGTGCCAAACACCGCCGTCGATATGAACTCTTGGGCGGTATCAGCCTGTTATCCCCGGAGTACCTTTTATCCGTTGAGCGATGGCCCTTCCATACAGAACCACCGGATCACTAAGACCTACTTTCGTACCTGCTCGACGTGTCTGTCTCGCAGTCAAGCGCGCTTTTGCCTTTATACTCTACGACCGATTTCCGACCGGTCTGAGCGCACCTTCGTACTCCTCCGTTACTCTTTAGGAGGAGACCGCCCCAGTCAAACTACCCACCATACACTGTCCTCGATCCGGATAACGGACCTGAGTTAGAACCTCAAAGTTGCCAGGGTGGTATTTCAAGGATGGCTCCACGCGAACTGGCGTCCACGCTTCAAAGCCTCCCACCTATCCTACACAAGCAAATTCAAAGTCCAGTGCAAAGCTATAGTAAAGGTTCACGGGGTCTTTCCGTCTAGCCGCGGATACACTGCATCTTCACAGCGATTTCAATTTCACTGAGTCTCGGGTGGAGACAGCGCCGCCATCGTTACGCCATTCGTGCAGGTCGGAACTTACCCGACAAGGAATTTCGCTACCTTAGGACCGTTATAGTTACGGCCGCCGTTTACCGGGGCTTCGATCAAGAGCTTCGCGTTAGCTAACCCCATCAATTAACCTTCCGGCACCGGGCAGGCGTCACACCCTATACGTCCACTTTCGTGTTTGCAGAGTGCTGTGTTTTTAATAAACAGTCGCAGCGGCCTGGTATCTTCGACCGGCGTGGGCTTACGCAGCAAGTGCTTCACCCTCACCGGCGCACCTTCTCCCGAAGTTACGGTGCCATTTTGCCTAGTTCCTTCACCCGAGTTCTCTCAAGCGCCTTGGTATTCTCTACCCAACCACCTGTGTCGGTTTGGGGTACGGTTCCTGGTTACCTGAAGCTTAGAAGCTTTTCTTGGAAGCATGGCATCAACCACTTCGTCACCCAAAGGGTAACTCGTCATCAGCTCTCGGCCTTAAGATCCCGGATTTACCTAAGATCTCAGCCTACCACCTTAAACTTGGACAACCAACGCCAAGCTGGCCTAGCCTTCTCCGTCCCTCCATCGCAATAACCAGAAGTACAGGAATATTAACCTGTTTTCCATCGACTACGCTTTTCAGCCTCGCCTTAGGGACCGACTAACCCTGCGTCGATTAACGTTGCGCAGGAAACCTTGGTCTTTCGGCGTGGGTGTTTTTCACACCCATTGTCGTTACTCATGTCAGCATTCGCACTTCTGATACCTCCAGCAAGCTTCTCAACTCACCTTCACAGGCTTACAGAACGCTCCTCTACCGCATCACTTACGTGATACCCGTAGCTTCGGTGTATGGTTTGAGCCCCGTTACATCTTCCGCGCAGGCCGACTCGACTAGTGAGCTATTACGCTTTCTTTAAAGGGTGGCTGCTTCTAAGCCAACCTCCTAGCTGTCTAAGCCTTCCCACATCGTTTCCCACTTAACCATAACTTTGGGACCTTAGCTGACGGTCTGGGTTGTTTCCCTTTTCACGACGGACGTTAGCACCCGCCGTGTGTCTCCCATGCTCGGCACTTGTAGGTATTCGGAGTTTGCATCGGTTTGGTAAGTCGGGATGACCCCCTAGCCGAAACAGTGCTCTACCCCCTACAGTGATACATGAGGCGCTACCTAAATAGCTTTCGAGGAGAACCAGCTATCTCCGAGCTTGATTAGCCTTTCACTCCGATCCACAGGTCATCCGCTAACTTTTCAACGGTAGTCGGTTCGGTCCTCCAGTCAGTGTTACCTAACCTTCAACCTGCCCATGGATAGATCGCCCGGTTTCGGGTCTATTCCCAGCGACTAGACGCCCTATTAAGACTCGCTTTCGCTACGCCTCCCCTATTCGGTTAAGCTCGCCACTGAAAATAAGTCGCTGACCCATTATACAAAAGGTACGCAGTCACCCAACAAAGTGGGCTCCCACTGCTTGTACGCATACGGTTTCAGGATCTATTTCACTCCCCTCTCCGGGGTTCTTTTCGCCTTTCCCTCACGGTACTAGTTCACTATCGGTCAGTCAGTAGTATTTAGCCTTGGAGGATGGTCCCCCCATATTCA
Organism: Pseudomonas sp. FP2300; assembly: GCF_030687595.1. Taxonomy (NCBI): domain Bacteria; kingdom Pseudomonadati; phylum Pseudomonadota; class Gammaproteobacteria; order Pseudomonadales; family Pseudomonadaceae; genus Pseudomonas; species Pseudomonas sp. FP2300. Next base: position 213,789 of record NZ_CP117440.1, on the reverse strand, counting down.
GACAAAGTTTCTCGTGCTCCGTCCTACTCGATTTCACTTCTAAGATCCTTTCGCGTACAGGGCTATCACCCACTATGGCCGCACTTTCCAGAGCGTTCCGCTAAAATCAAAGAAGCTTAAGGGCTAGTCCCCGTTCGCTCGCCACTACTAAGGGAATCTCGGTTGATTTCTTTTCCTCAGGGTACTTAGATGTTTCAGTTCCCCTGGTTCGCCTCTTGCACCTATGTATTCAGTACAAGATAACCATCTTATGATGGCTGGGTTCCCCCATTCAGACATCTCCGGATCAAAGTCTGTTTGCCGACTCCCCGAAGCTTTTCGCAGGCTACCACGTCTTTCATCGCCTCTGACTGCCAAGGCATCCACCGTATGCGCTTCTTCACTTGACCATATAACCCCAAGCAATCTGGTTATACTGTGAAGACGACATTCGCCGAAAATTCGATCTTGCTCATGAGAGCAACTCACAAATTTTACCTTAGCCTGAGCCGTTACCAGTGAAAGTAACGTTCAGTCTATCTTTCTATCACATACCCAAATTTTTAAAGAACGAACTAGTCAAAGACTAGAAATCAACATTCACCATCGAACCGATGGAATGCTCATTTCTAAGCTTTATACAATCGAAGCAGTAGTGGTGGAGCCAAGCGGGATCGAACCGCTGACCTCCTGCGTGCAAGGCAGGCGCTCTCCCAGCTGAGCTATGGCCCCGTATTTCTACAGGCGTTTCCCACACAAAATTGGTGGGTCTGGGCAGATTCGAACTGCCGACCTCACCCTTATCAGGGGTGCGCTCTAACCAACTGAGCTACAGACCCAATTTCGGGCTGCTTCTTTCGTCTTCTTCAATGAATCAAGCAATTCGTGTGGGAGCTCATGGAGCAGCTGAGTCGTCGATTAAGGAGGTGATCCAGCCGCAGGTTCCCCTACGGCTACCTTGTTACGACTTCACCCCAGTCATGAATCACACCGTGGTAACCGTCCCCCCGAAGGTTAGACTAGCTACTTCTGGTGCAACCCACTCCCATGGTGTGACGGGCGGTGTGTACAAGGCCCGGGAACGTATTCACCGCGACATTCTGATTCGCGATTACTAGCGATTCCGACTTCACGCAGTCGAGTTGCAGACTGCGATCCGGACTACGATCGGTTTTGTGGGATTAGCTCCACCTCGCGGCTTGGCAACCCTCTGTACCGACCATTGTAGCACGTGTGTAGCCCAGGCCGTAAGGGCCATGATGACTTGACGTCATCCCCACCTTCCTCCGGTTTGTCACCGGCAGTCTCCTTAGAGTGCCCACCATAACGTGCTGGTAACTAAGGACAAGGGTTGCGCTCGTTACGGGACTTAACCCAACATCTCACGACACGAGCTGACGACAGCCATGCAGCACCTGTCTCAATGCTCCCGAAGGCACCAATCCATCTCTGGAAAGTTCATTGGATGTCAAGGCCTGGTAAGGTTCTTCGCGTTGCTTCGAATTAAACCACATGCTCCACCGCTTGTGCGGGCCCCCGTCAATTCATTTGAGTTTTAACCTTGCGGCCGTACTCCCCAGGCGGTCAACTTAATGCGTTAGCTGCGCCACTAAGAGCTCAAGGCTCCCAACGGCTAGTTGACATCGTTTACGGCGTGGACTACCAGGGTATCTAATCCTGTTTGCTCCCCACGCTTTCGCACCTCAGTGTCAGTATCAGTCCAGGTGGTCGCCTTCGCCACTGGTGTTCCTTCCTATATCTACGCATTTCACCGCTACACAGGAAATTCCACCACCCTCTACCATACTCTAGCTCGACAGTTTTGAATGCAGTTCCCAGGTTGAGCCCGGGGCTTTCACATCCAACTTAACGAACCACCTACGCGCGCTTTACGCCCAGTAATTCCGATTAACGCTTGCACCCTCTGTATTACCGCGGCTGCTGGCACAGAGTTAGCCGGTGCTTATTCTGTCGGTAACGTCAAAACACTAACGTATTAGGTTAATGCCCTTCCTCCCAACTTAAAGTGCTTTACAATCCGAAGACCTTCTTCACACACGCGGCATGGCTGGATCAGGCTTTCGCCCATTGTCCAATATTCCCCACTGCTGCCTCCCGTAGGAGTCTGGACCGTGTCTCAGTTCCAGTGTGACTGATCATCCTCTCAGACCAGTTACGGATCGTCGCCTTGGTGAGCCATTACCTCACCAACTAGCTAATCCGACCTAGGCTCATCTGATAGCGCAAGGCCCGAAGGTCCCCTGCTTTCTCCCGTAGGACGTATGCGGTATTAGCGTCCGTTTCCGAGCGTTATCCCCCACTACCAGGCAGATTCCTAGGCATTACTCACCCGTCCGCCGCTCTCAAGAGGTGCAAGCACCTCTCTACCGCTCGACTTGCATGTGTTAGGCCTGCCGCCAGCGTTCAATCTGAGCCATGATCAAACTCTTCAGTTCAAACATCTTTGGGTTTTGAGAAAACCCTAAACTTGGCTCAGCAATCGTTGGTTACATCTTTGATTTCTCGCGGAGTAACTTGTGATGCTGATAATCTGTTGACTAGCAGTCTGACTCCACAAGCACCCACACGAATTGCTTGATTCAATTGTTAAAGAGCGGTTGGTTAAGAGCTTTCGTCTCAACCGAGGCGCGCATTCTACAGCGCCCGGTGTATCTGTCAAGCGGTTATTTTCAGAAGTTTTCAAAGTTTCGCTTGGGAAACATCAACAACTTCAACCACTTGCGCTTCCGATCTCTCGTTAGCGGGAGGCGAATTCTACAGCGTTACTCGCTGCTGTCAACACCTCTTTTTCACCGCTTTCGACCGAGAAGATCGAACCGCTGACAAGACCAAACCCACACTGCCTTATCAGCTACTTCCTGGCTTCGATGACCTGAAGCCCGACCCCTTCGAAACCCACTTAACTCATTGAATCTCAAGGAGTTTTCCGTTTCGACTGCGCCGGAAGTGGGGCGAATTATAGACGTCCAGAATTTGCCGTCAACCATTAATTTCGCTTTTCTATCAATAAGTTGCGCAGCACCGGCCAACCCGCTGCTTTCTTCCTTTAAAACCTCCACCTATATAGAAGAGAAGACTCAAAGCACTCCCGCCTCTTTGAACGCCGCCACCGCCGCTTCGTCCAGCCCCAAGACTCGCTGCAGTACCTCCAGCGTATGCTCCCCTAATAAAGGGGGCGCATTGCGATATTCCACCGGTGTCTCGGACAGTCGAATCGGACTAGCCACCTGCGGCACGCGACCAGCTAGAAGGTGAGGCAACTCCATTGCCAATCCACGCGCCTGCACCTGAGGATCGGCAAATACCTGGGCAAGGTCGTTGATTGGCCCGCACGGCACACCCGCCTGTTCCAACTGAGCCACCCATTCGGCAGTGGTCTTGAACACCGTCGCCTGGCGAATCAACGGAATCAACACCGCCCGATTCGCCACCCGCAACTTGTTTGTGGCAAAACGCGGATCATCAGCCCACTGCGGCTGACCAGCCACCTCAGCGAATTTTCGGAACTGGCCGTCATTACCTACCGTAAGGATAAAATCGCCATCGGCCGTAGGAAAATCCTGATAAGGCACGATGTTCGGATGAGCATTGCCCAGTCGCTTCGGCGCGTTGCCCGTAGTCAGGTAATTCATCGCCTGATTGGCCAGGCAAGCCACTTGAACATCCAGCAAGGCCATATCGATGTGCTGCCCGCCGCCGGCATGATCACGATGAGCCAGCGCCGCCAAAATAGCAGCAGTCGAATACAGCCCCGTGAGGATATCCGTCAGCGCAACCCCTACCTTCACCGGCCCCGCGCCCTCATCACCCTCAGGGCGGCCAGTCAGGCTCATCAAGCCCCCCAGCCCTTGAATCATGAAGTCATACCCGGCGCGCTTGGCGTAAGGGCCGGTCTGGCCAAACCCGGTTATCGAGCAATAGATCAATTGCGGATTGATCGCCTTCAGCGACTCATAGTCCAGACCATAAGCCGCCAGCCCGCCCACCTTGAAGTTTTCGATCAGGATATCGGACTTGGCCGCCAGCTCTCGCACCAGCCGCTGCCCCTCCGGGCGCGTGAAGTCGATGGTCACCGACTGCTTGTTGCGATTGGCCGACAGATAATAAGCAGCCTCGGTCGTGTTCTCGCCTCGGGAATCCTTCAGGAAGGGCGGCCCCCAGGCACGTGTGTCGTCGCCATTGCCGGGACGCTCGACCTTGATGACATCCGCCCCCAGGTCCGCCAGGATCTGTCCGGCCCACGGCCCGGCCAGGACCCTCGATAAATCCAGTACCCGCAGATGCGAAAGCGCGCCCATGAGCGTTCTCCTATTAATAGAACGCCTGGATACCGGTTTGCGCACGCCCCAGGATCAACGCATGAACGTCGTGCGTGCCTTCGTAGGTGTTTACGACCTCCAGGTTCACGAGATGACGAGCGATGCCGAACTCATCGGAGATACCGTTGCCGCCCAACATGTCCCGCGCCATACGAGCAATATCCAAGGACTTGCCGCAGGAGTTGCGCTTCATGATCGAAGTGATCTCGACCGCCGCAGTGCCTTCATCTTTCATACGCCCCAGACGCAGGCATCCCTGCAGGGCCAGCGTGATTTCGGTCTGCATGTCGGCCAGCTTCTTCTGGATCAACTGATTCGCAGCCAACGGGCGACCAAACTGCTGGCGGTCCAGCGTGTACTGGCGAGCGGTATGCCAGCAGAATTCAGCCGCCCCCAAGGCGCCCCAGGAGATGCCGTAGCGCGCCGAATTCAGACAAGTAAACGGACCTTTCAGGCCACGGACATCGGGGAAAATGTTCTCTTCCGGCACAAATACGTTATCCATGACGATTTCACCAGTGATCGAGGCGCGCAGCCCGACCTTGCCATGAATAGCCGGCGCACTCAGGCCCTTCCAGCCCTTTTCGAGAACGAAGCCGCGGATATCGCCGGCGTCGTCCTTGCCCCAGACAACAAAGACGTCTGCGATCGGACTGTTGGTGATCCACATTTTGCTACCCGTCAGGCTGTAGCCACCTTCCACCTTGCGCGCACGAGTAATCATCGCGCCCGGGTCGGAACCATGGTTCGGCTCGGTCAGACCAAAGCAGCCGATCCACTCACCCGACGCCAGTTTCGGCAGATACTTCTGTTTTTGCGCCTCGGTACCGAATTCATTGATCGGCACCATCACCAGCGAGGACTGCACACTCATCATCGAGCGATAACCGGAATCGACGCGCTCTACCTCGCGAGCGATCAGGCCATAGCTGACGTAGTTCAGTCCACTGCCGCCGTACTGCTCAGGAATGGTTGCCCCCAGCAGGCCTACTTCACCCATCTCGCGAAAAATCGCCGGGTCGGTTTTCTCATGACGGAACGCTTCCAGCACCCGCGGCGCAAGCTTCTGCTGAGCGAATTGCTCGGCAGTGTCGCGGATCATGCGTTCTTCTTCGGTGAGCTGCTGATCCAGCAACAATGGATCGATCCAGTTGAAGCTCGCTTTACCGGCCATGAAAGAGTCCTCGCCAATTAAATGAAAATCGTGGATTGATCCTAGGCGCGCTTTCCTACAAGGGCAAACGAGGATTACGCACTATGTTGTGCTAATTTCTCACTTCGTAAACGCCATAAACCCCGTTTATGCCGATATTGAGTGAGGCTTGCGTACATGCGCCGTAAAATTCCCAGCACCACCGCCCTGGTCAGTTTCGAGGCCGCTGCGCGCCATGAAAGCTTCACCAAGGCGGCGCAAGAACTTTCTCTTACGCAGAGCGCAATCTGCCGACAGATCGCCAGCCTGGAGGACTTCCTCAGCGTGGAGCTTTTCCGACGCTCACGCCGAGGCGTCAAGCTGACTGAAGCAGGCATTTCCTACAGTCGTCGAGTTGCCACCCAACTGGATGCCGTCGAGCGCGATGCTCTTTCAGTGATGGGGCACACCGGTGCGAACGTGATCGAGCTGGCCGTGGTTCCGACCTTCGGCACTCAATGGCTACTGCCCCGTCTCAAGGATTTCCAGCATCAGCATCCGGAAGTCACCGTCAACCTGACCAACCGCACACGTCCTTTTCTCTTTGCGGACACAGAGTTTGATGCCGCCATCTATTTTGGTGATGCGGACTGGTCCGGCACCGAATCCCACAAGCTGATGGGCGAAAATCCGATGCCGGTATGCAGCCCCACCCTACTGGGTGACCAGAAGAGCCTGACGCCGCAGGCCATCGCCGAGCTGCCCTTGCTCCAGCAGACCACTCGCCCGTATGCGTGGCGCCAGTGGTTCAACGCCCAGAACCTGAATATTGCGCGAGACCTGACAGGCCCGCGTTATGAACTATTCTCCATGCTTGCCCAAGCAGCCATGCACGACATGGGCATTGCGCTGATTCCGCCCTTTTTGATTCAGCGCGAGTTGGCAGAGAAACGATTGGTCGTTGCCAACCCCAACGCGCTGTCGAGCATCAAGGCTTACTACCTGATGATTCCGGAACGAAAGGCCGAATCTGCCTCTCTTCGTGCTTTTCGTGATTGGCTCGTGAAACAGGCAAGCAACTATCACATTGATTAATAAAGAAAAAAGTAAAACATGATTAGGTAGTCAACTAACATAAGTCGCTACAGATATAAGTTTATGTCGCATCCAGTCAATCTGTTACGCAGCCCCTGAAGTAGTCTCCAAAGCGTTTAAATACATGGCTTTGAGCCATATCACGCAACGCATCAGGCCTTATTCATCTGGCCGATGGGAAAAATTGTCAATTTGAACCTGAATCCTTGGAAAGCACGGCCTACAAGGGATGCCGATCGATAATTGCGACATTCGGTCACAGGGTGACTTGTAGTTAATTTTCCGTCACCCGTCATAATCCCTTGAAGGGCTGAATTTTCGCCTGCAAAATGCCGCGCCCCGCCTGGTTTGGCGGGATCGTGCTGATCGGCCGCCCCAGCCGCACCATCCGAAGTGCCTGGGTTTACTCAATAAGATCACGCAGGAGATTTGACGTGCACATTGGTGTTCCCCTCGAAACCCAAACGGGTGAAACACGGGTTGCTGCTACCCCGGAAACCATCAAGAAGCTGATCGGCCAAGGCCATAAGGTCACTGTTCAAAGCGGCGCCGGCATCAAGGCCAGCGTTATCGACAGTGCCTATGAGGCAGCGGGCGCAACCATTGGCAGTGCCAGTGATGCATTCGGGGCCGAACTGATCCTCAAGGTGGTCGCCCCCAGCGACAGCGAACTGACGCTGATAAAGAGCGGCACCGTTCTGGTGGGCATGCTCAATCCGTTCAACAACGAAACCATCTCCAAGCTGGCCGAACGCGGCATTACCGCTTTCGCCCTCGAGGCCGCGCCACGGACCTCCCGTGCCCAGAGCCTGGATGTGCTGTCGTCTCAAGCGAACATTGCCGGCTACAAGGCCGTGCTGCTGGCCGCCCACTACTACCCGCGCTTCATGCCGATGCTGATGACCGCCGCAGGTACCGTGAAAGCGGCGCGCGTGCTGATTCTCGGGGCCGGTGTGGCCGGGCTGCAGGCGATTGCCACGGCCAAGCGCCTGGGCGCTGTGATCGAGGCTTCGGATGTGCGACCGGCGGTCAAGGAACAAATCGAATCCCTCGGCGCCAAGTTCGTCGACGTGCCTTACGAAACCGACGAAGAGCGTGAATGCGCCGTCGGCGTCGGCGGTTACGCCCGGCCCATGCCTGCCAGCTGGATGCAGCGCCAGGCCCAAGCCGTGCACGAGCGCGCCAAGCAGGCTGACATCGTCATCACCACCGCCTTGATTCCGGGCCGCAAGGCACCGACCTTGCTGAGCGCCGAAACCGTCGCGCAGATGAAACCTGGCTCGGTGGTCATCGACCTCGCGGCAGCCCAGGGCGGCAACTGCCCGTTGACCGTGGCCGATCAGGTGGTTGTCGAGAACGGCGTCACCATCGTCGGCCCGACCAACCTGGCCGGTGAAGTCGCGGCTGATGCTTCGGCGCTGTACGCCCGTAACCTGCTGGACTTCCTGAAGCTGGTCTTCACCAAGGAAGGTCAGTTCGACGTGAACCTGGAAGACGACATCGTCGCCGCGTGCCTGATGTGCCGCGACGGCCAAGTCATCCGCAAAAACGCCTAAGCAGGGATTCAGACAATGGAAGAGCTTATCTCCCCCGGTATCTACAACCTGATCATCTTCGTGCTGGCGATTTATGTCGGTTACCACGTGGTCTGGAACGTAACGCCTGCGCTGCACACACCGTTGATGGCGGTAACCAATGCCATTTCGGCGATCGTGATCGTCGGCGCCATGCTTGCCGCCGCGCTGACCGTGACGCCGCTGGGCAAGACAATGGGCACTCTCGCCGTAGCCCTGGCTGCGGTGAACGTATTCGGTGGCTTCCTGGTAACACGCCGCATGCTTGAGATGTTCAAGAAAAAAGCCCCGAAAGCCGTAAAAGAAGAGGCGCCCAAGTAATGAGCATGAACCTGGTAACGACGCTCTACCTGATCGCGTCGATCTGTTTCATCCAGGCCCTCAAAGGCCTGTCGCATCCCACCACCTCGCGACGTGGCAACCTGTTCGGCATGCTCGGCATGGCGTTGGCGGTGCTTACCACCGTGGGCCTCATTTATAAGCTGGGGGCTGAGCTGGCCACTGCCGGCATTGGCTATGTCATCGTCGGTCTGCTGATTGGCGGCACCGCCGGTTCGATCATGGCCAAGCGCGTCGAGATGACCAAGATGCCGGAGCTGGTGGCGTTCATGCACAGCATGATCGGCCTGGCGGCGGTGTTCATTGCCATCGCGGCGGTCGTCGAGCCGCAATCGCTGGGCATCGTCAAGCAATTGGGCGATTCGATTCCGGCCGGTAACCGCCTGGAGCTGTTCCTCGGTGCAGCCATCGGTGCAATTACCTTCTCCGGTTCGGTGATCGCTTTCGGCAAACTCTCGGGCAAGTACAAGTTCCGCCTGTTCCAGGGCGCACCGGTACAGTTTGGCGGCCAGCACAAGCTCAACCTGATCCTGGGCCTGGCAACGCTAGGCCTGGGCCTGACCTTCATGTTCACCGGCAATCTCGGCGCATTCGCCCTGATGCTGGCCCTGGCCTTTGTATTGGGCGTGTTGATCATCATCCCGATCGGCGGTGCGGACATGCCGGTAGTGGTCTCGATGCTCAACAGTTATTCCGGTTGGGCCGCAGCGGGTATCGGCTTCTCGCTGAACAACTCGATGCTGATCATTGCCGGTTCGCTGGTGGGTTCGAGCGGTGCGATCCTCTCGTACATCATGTGCAAGGCGATGAACCGTTCGTTCTTCAACGTGCTGCTCGGCGGTTTCGGCAACACGGCGGATGCGGCTGGCCCAGCAGGCTCCAAAGAAGCCCGCCCGGTGAAATCCGGTTCGGCTGACGACGCGACCTTCCTGCTGACCAACGCCGACACAGTGATTATCGTGCCGGGCTACGGCCTGGCGGTAGCGCGGGCGCAGCACGCGCTGAAAGAGCTGACCGAGAAGCTGACCCACCACGGCGTGACCGTCAAATACGCGATCCACCCGGTGGCCGGTCGTATGCCTGGGCATATGAACGTCCTGTTGGCCGAGGCTGAAGTGCCTTACGACCAAGTGTTCGAGATGGAAGACATCAACTCCGAGTTCGGCCAGGCCGACGTGGTGCTGGTGCTCGGCGCCAACGACGTGGTGAACCCGGCGGCGAAGAACGATCCGAAGTCGCCGATTGCCGGCATGCCGATCCTCGAAGCGTTCAAGGCCAAGACCATCATCGTCAACAAGCGCTCGATGGCCAGTGGTTATGCCGGCCTGGACAACGAGCTGTTCTATCTGGACAAAACCATGATGGTGTTCGGTGACGCCAAGAAGGTCATCGAGGACATGGTCAAAGCGGTGGAATAACGCTCGCTGCTTCACTACTAACGCCCCGACTTGTCGGGGCGTTTTGATTTGTATCAAGGCCGAACGTTACCGATCCGGTAATAATGTTTTGCCTGAAACGCCCGTAATAGAGGCCTTAAATGCGACCTTTGTAGCGGGTCGGGCACAGCGCGAATTCACTAGACTGCGCATCTTGCTTCCAGCCCGAGATAATCCTCCATGTACCGTGACCGCATTCGCTTGCCCTCTTTGTTGAATAAAGTGATGAGCGCTGCCGAAGCAGCCTTGTTGATTCAGGACGGCATGACCGTCGGCATGAGCGGCTTTACCCGCGCCGGAGAAGCGAAAGCCGTACCCCACGCCCTGGCTGAACGCGCCAAGCTCACCCCGCTGAAAATCAGCCTGATGACCGGAGCAAGCCTGGGCAACGACCTCGACAAGGAGCTCACCGAAGCCGGTGTGCTGGCACGACGCATGCCGTTTCAGGTCGACAGCACGTTGCGCAAGGCGATCAACGCAGGCGAGGTGATGTTCATCGACCAGCACCTCTCGGAAACCGTCGAACAACTGCGCAATGGCCAGCTCAAGCTGCCCGATATTGCCGTGATCGAAGCGGTGGCCATTACCGAGCAAGGGCATATTGTACCGACCACATCGGTGGGTAACTCGGCCAGCTTCGCCATTTTCGCCCGGCAAGTGATCATCGAGATCAACCTGGCCCACAACCCGAATCTGGAAGGGCTGCACGACATTTATATTCCGACCTATCGCCCAACCCGCACTCCGATCCCGCTGGTGAAAGTCGACGATCGTATTGGCAGCCCCGCTATCCCGATCCCGCCGGAAAAAATTGCTGCCATTGTCATCACCCACCAAGGAGACTCGCCTTCGACCGTCGCGCCACCGGACAGCGACACCCAGGCCATCGCCGATCACCTGATCGATTTCTTCAAGCAGGAAGTTTCAGCCGGACGCATGACCAATAAGCTCGGGCCGTTGCAGGCGGGGATTGGCAACATCGCCAACGCCGTGATGTGCGGGCTGATCGATTCCCCGTTCGAAGACCTGACCATGTATTCAGAGGTCCTGCAGGACTCGACATTTGACTTGATCGACGCCGGCAAGCTGAGCTTCGCCTCCGGCAGCTCTATCACGCTGTCGAGTCGACGCAACGCCGATGTGTTCGGCAACCTGGAAAGGTACAAGGACAAATTGGTCCTGCGCCCGCAGGAAATCTCCAACCATCCCGAGGTCGTACGCCGCCTCGGCATCATCGGTATCAACACCGCGCTGGAGTTCGACATATACGGCAACGTCAATTCCACGCATATCTGTGGCACTCGGATGATGAATGGCATTGGCGGCTCGGGGGATTTCGCCCGCAATGCCCACTTGGCGATTTTCGTTACCAAGTCGATTGCCAAGGGCGGTGCCATTTCCAGTGTCGTGCCGATGGTGAGCCATGTGGACCATACCGAGCATGATGTCGACATCCTCGTGACCGAAATCGGCCTGGCCGACCTGCGTGGCCTGGCGCCAAGGGAGCGGGCGCGAGTAATCATCGACAACTGCGTGCATCCATCCTACCGCCAAGCGCTGAATGAATACTTCCAAGCTGCATGCGCCTTGGGTGGGCATACCCCGCATATCCTGCGCGATGCACTAAGTTGGCACCTGAACCTCGAAGAAACCGGGCGGATGTTGGCAGTCTGATACAGCTGGAACACCGCTATCGCAAATACAGTTTTGACTGAAGCTCATCATCCGGGCCCAATCTTACAAAAACTGTACTGCTGTACCGGTGTTTCCTTACAGTCTTTTCCCACAAAACCTCCGGAAACGATGAAAAACGCACCAATATTGAGCAGATAGGTACAGTTGCCTCAATATCGACCAGTACACTGCTCTTTAACAGTTAACTGGTCCCTCACAATACAGGTGAACTGTATCTAGAGAGACTGGCCAAACGAGAGGATCATGGGCACCAGTAAACCACTACCTAATCCCGCCACAAGCGGAAGGATGTCAACCATGGAACGTACACTCAGTTCCGAGCTGTTTTTCGAAGACAAAGCTGAAAAAAACCAGGCTTCCCTGCCTCTTCGCGTTATTGCCAACCTGATGTTGTGGCAGCGCCGCATCGCCAGCCGTCACCAACTGGCTCGTCTGGATTCGCGCCTGCTGGCTGACGCCGGTATCAGCGAAGCACAACGCTACGAAGAGCTGAGCAAGCCGTTCTGGCGCTAACTCAGCGTCGCTGGCCCTGACCCACCGGGTCCACCGCCAGCACCGAATTGAACAAACAAGACCCGTCGCGGGAAACCGCGACGGGTCTTGTCGTTTCCGAGGCCGATTTTTCGGGAAAACTGGAGAGTCATAACAGTTTTAAAACTTCTAAATCAATACCAGTACAGTTTTCTTGAGCCATAGCGCCTAATGCGAGCATCATGCTGCCAGTGACGGTCGCAAAGGGCTGTCAGCCACTGCGTTCTGTCCTAATATCGATGCGAACGTGGCGAAGCGAGTCGAGCATGCGTCTGCTCTTCCAGCTACACGCACCGGCATTACCTCATTATCCAAGGAGTTTCATCATGATTCGTCTTCGCCTGCTCAGCGCAGTTGCCCTGTTGGCCGTAGCCACCCACTCCAACGCCAGCAGCTTTATCGTCACCACTGACTCCATCGTTGGCGCACTCAAGGCCACGTCTGATGTGACTTCCGATGCAACTTCGTCACTGCGGGACAACAAGATCGTTCAAGCCGCCCGCGATGACGCCGCCAGCTTCGTGGCCAGCGAAGGTGCCATCCGTGGCGTGAAACTGGAAAGCGCCCTGGATTACATCCGCCAGCAGGCACCACAGCTCAACGCCACCGATGCGCAGCTGGCCCAAGCCATCCTGGTGATCTGATGTAACATGAAACATCGGGCACCAAATGGTGTTCCGATGTTTCAGCACTGGCTCTGGCCCGCAGGTTTGCGCTAGCCTTCAAGCTCGCCATCAACCGTCGAGTCCCATGCGTTTTTACTCAGATCTGTTCATCGCGTCTTTCTTCGCAGTGTTCTGCTGGTCTGTTCCGGCCCATGCTTTCGATGTGTCCACCCAGCAAGTGGTGGTCAGCGGCTATGCCACCAGCATGGTGACCTCCGCGCCCTTCGACCATAAACTGATCGTTGCCGCACACGATGACGCTGCGGCGTTCATCGCCAGCGACGGGCAGTTGCGAGGTGCACAGCTGGAATCGGCCCTGGATTACCTGCGCCGGACCCAGCCAAAACTTCACGTCAGCGACCTTGAACTGGCACAGGCAATTCTCGTCCAATAGTTATCCTTATTTTTCCGGAGTCGTTCCATGCGTAGCCCGCTGATTGCTGCCGCCCTAGGCCTGCTGGTATTGGCCGATGTGGCCCAGGCACATACCCTGGTAGCCACCAGTAACATCATCGTCCGCGCTTCCCAGCGCACGATTGATTTCACTTCCGATACCACCACTTCCATCCGTGATTCGAAAATCGTCCGCGAAGCCCATGACGATGCGGCCAGTTTTGTCGCCAGCAATGGTGAAATTCGTGGTGCTCATCTCGAGGCCGCCTTCGACACCTTGCGCACCCGCGTGCCGGAAGCCCGCGACGCCAGCGACCAGGTTCTCGCCGAAGCCATCCTCGCATTGTGAGGCGGTTCGCCGCCTGGCTGGCGGCCGGGGTCTTGCTGCTCACGGGCAGCATGGCCCAGGCCGGCTTGCAACTGCACCTCAACGCCAACGGACTGAGCCCGGCGCAACAGCAGGCCAGCCAGGCGCTGCTCGATGAAGCCATGCAGGCGTTGCCGCCGCGCTTCATCGAGCGCCTGGACCGACGCATCGATGTCGGCTGGACTGACCAGATGCCCACCAACGCTTACGGTCAGGCCTCGTTGGTGTCGCAGCTGGACCTCAATAGCAACCTGCTCGACGGCCTTGTCGACGGCAGCGCCGCGACGCAGAAAACCCATCGCCCCCACGGCACCGTGCGACGGGAAATGCTCGCCACGGTCCTGCACGAACTGACTCACATTTATGACCGCTCGCGCCTATGGCCAGACGCCGAGCGCGCGCTGATCCAGCGCTGTACCCGGCGTAACAGCAGTGCCGGGCTCATCGGCCTGCCGGATGAGTGCCGGGGCCAGAACGACCGCCGTTTCACCCTCAGCGATGATCCGCGCTTGCTGGACCTCGCCGGCTGGCCGCAATACGTTGGCCGTCGTGGTGAACGGGAACAACACAACCGCCAGGTCGCCCGCAGCCCGGACCTCTACGAAACGAGCAGCCCCAAGGAATTCGTCGCGGTCAACATGGAGTACTTTCTCCTTGACCCCAGCTATGCTTGCCGCCGCCCCGCCCTGTATCGCTATTATCAGGAGCACTTCGGTTGGGCACCCGCCGCCAAGGATACCTGCGCCAAATCATTTGCCTTCCTCAACGCCGGAAACGACTTCGCCAAGACACCACTGGGCAAGGTCGATCCAGAGCGAGTCTATGCCATTGATTACCTGCTGGCCGAAGCCAATCAGAACTGGGTGAGCCGCTGGGGCCACAGCATGCTCCGGCTGGTGATCTGCGCACCGGGGCGCCCACGGGGTCCGGACTGTCGACTGGATCTGGACCAACACCTGGTGCTGTCATACCGCGCTTTCGTGGGCGATGTGCAGTTGTCGAGTTGGGATGGACTGGTCGGCAAATACCCATCGCGCCTGTTCGTATTGCCGTTGGCCCAGGTGATCGATGAATACACCAAGACCGAACTGCGCAGCCTGGCATCGGTGCCGCTGAACCTGTCGCGCACCGAGATCGAGGAAACGGTCGAACACGCTGCCGAAATGCATTGGAGCTACGACGGCAACTATTACTTCCTGTCCAACAACTGCGCCGTGGAAAGCTTGAAACTGCTGCGCAGCGGCAGCAATAACGAGCAGCTCAAGGGCCTGGACAGCATCATGCCCAACGGCCTGCTGGAAGTGCTCAAGGGCCGGGGCCTGGCGGACACCAGCGTGCTGGATGATCCCAAGGAAGCCTTGCGCCTGGGCTACCGCTTCGACTCCTTCCGCGAGCGGTACCAGGCGATGTTCGAGGTGCTGAAGAAGTATCTGCCAATCAAGCAGCAAACGGTGGAAGACTGGCTGGCCCTGGACGCCGCTGAACGCCGCGTCTGGTTCGAACAGGCCGACCTGCGCACCAGCGCGGCGTTGTTGCTGCTGGAACAGGCCAGTTATCGGCGGCAACTGTTGTTGGCACAGGACGAAGTCAAGCAGCGTTACCTTGGAGCCCGTGAATTGCAGAATGGCGGTATGGAAAGGGCTAACGCGACGCTACAGCAGATCCTTGCCAACAGCGGCTTCCTGAGCCGTCCCGCCGAGTTGTTGGGTAGCAGCGGCTATGGGTTGCCACAACCCAGCGAGTGGCAACGACTGGAGTCGGAAAGCAGCCTGCGTCAGAAACAGCTGCAAACACTGACAGGCGATCTGGACAAGGAAGTCAGGGCTTTGCTTGAGCCGAGCCGCGCTGCTGAAATTGCCGCGAGCGAGGCTAATGTGAAAGAGATCGGCGAGCATTTGCGCAAGCTGCACAAGGCCGGCGGAGGATTGGAGTTGCCTTGATGGTCCCCTGACCTATGCGGCCATAGCTCCTGGAGCCGTTCTTCGAGCATTTCATGAGCAACAAAAAGGGGTTCGGAACCAAGTTCCGCCCCCCTTTTTTTTCGTGGCTGCGAGTCGAATCGACAATCAGCTGACACGCGCCTTGCGCACACCGTCAGCCAGGGCAGCACACAAACTCAACACGCCATCAATCGCCTGTTCCGATGTTTCGGCCTTGGCGATATGGTCGATCAGCGCCGAGCCCACCACCACCCCATCAGCCAATCGCGCGATGGACGCAGCCTGCTCCGGCGTACGAATACCGAAACCAATGCTGATCGGCAGATCGGTATGGCGACGCAAGCGCGCAACAGCTTCTTCCACATGCTCCAGCGTCGCGGCGCCGGCACCGGTCACGCCCGCCACCGAGACGTAATACACGAAACCCGAACTGCCATTGAGCACAGTCGGCAAACGCACGTCGTCGGTGGTGGGAGTGGTCAGGCGGATGAAGTCCAGGCCGGCAGCCTGGGCCGGTTCGCACAGTTCACTGTTGTGCTCGGGCGGCATGTCCACAACGATCAGGCCATCCACACCAGAGTCCAGCGCCTCACCAATGAAACGCTGCACGCCATAGCGGTGGATCGGGTTGAAGTACCCCATCAGCACCAGTGGTGTATCGGTATTGTCCTTACGGAACTCACGAACCATTTGCAGGGTTTTCGCCAGGTTCTGCTGGGCCCCCAGGGCGCGGATGTTCGCCAACTGGATCGCCGGGCCGTCGGCCATCGGGTCGGTGAACGGCATGCCCAACTCGATCACGTCGGCACCGGCAGCCGGCAGGCCTTTGAGAATCGCCAACGAGGTGTCGTAGTCCGGATCGCCAGCCGTGACGAAAGTCACCAGGGCGGCGCGGTTCTGTTCCTTGAGTTCGGCAAAACGGGTTTGCAGGCGGCTCATCAGTGTTTCTCCTGCTGGGACTGTTCCATGTGGTGCATCACGGTTTGCATGTCTTTGTCGCCACGGCCGGACAGATTGACCACCATCAGGTGATCTTTCGGCAGGTTGGGTGCGCGTTTGAACACTTCCGCCAGGGCATGGGCACTTTCCAGTGCAGGAATGATCCCTTCCAGGCGACAGCATTTGTGAAAGGCTTCCAAGGCTTCGGCGTCAGTGACCGAGGTGTATTGGACGCGACCAATGTCATGCAACCAGGCATGTTCCGGGCCGATACCGGGGTAGTCGAGACCCGCGGAAATCGAATGGGCGTCGATGATCTGACCGTCGTCGTCCTGCAACAGGAAGGTGCGGTTGCCGTGCAGTACACCCGGCACGCCGCCGTTCAAACTCGCCGCATGCTTACCGGTCTCGATGCCATAGCCCGCGGCCTCGACGCCGATGATCTCGACGCTCTTGTCGTCCAGGAACGGGTGGAACAAGCCCATGGCGTTGGAGCCGCCGCCGATGCACGCCACCAGGCTATCCGGCAGGCGACCTTCCTGGGCTTGCAACTGCTCGCGGGTTTCCTTGCCGATCACGGCCTGGAAGTCGCGCACCATGGCCGGGTACGGATGCGGGCCCGCCACGGTGCCGATCAGGTAGAACGTGCTGTCGACGTTGGTGACCCAGTCACGCAGGGCCTCGTTCATTGCGTCCTTCAGCGTGCCGGTACCGGCGACCACCGGGATCACTTCAGCGCCCAGCAGCTTCATGCGGAATACGTTGGCCTGCTGCCGCTCGATGTCGGTGGTGCCCATGTAGATCACGCAATCCAGGCCGAAACGTGCAGCCACAGTGGCGGTCGCCACACCGTGCATGCCGGCACCGGTCTCGGCGATGATGCGTTTCTTGCCCATGCGCCGCGCCAACAGGATCTGGCCGATGCAGTTGTTGATCTTGTGCGCGCCGGTGTGGTTCAGCTCTTCACGCTTGAGATAGATCTTGGCGCCGCCGCAGTATTCGGTCAGGCGCTCAGCGAAGTAGAGCGGGCTCGGACGTCCGACATAGTCACGCTGGAAGTAGGCCAATTCTTCGAGGAACGCCGGATCTTCCTTCGCCACTTCGTATTCGCGGGCCAGGTCGAGGATCAACGGCATAAGGGTTTCGGCCACATAGCGGCCACCGAATGCACCAAACAGGCCGTTGGCGTCGGGGCCACTGCGCAGGTTGAAGGGGGTCGTAGACTGGGTCATCGGGCGCTCCAAACGAATACGTAGAAAGACAATGAGGTCACTCTACCCCTGACATGCCGCGCTGAAAACCGATAAGATCGCCACAACCTGTCAGGAAAACTCACATATCCAATGAGCCATGACCTTCCCCCGCTCAACGCTTTGCGCGCCTTCGAGGCCACCGCCCGCCTGAACAGCGTAAGCCAGGCGGCTGAACAGCTGCACGTCACTCACGGTGCGGTCAGCCGACAATTGAAGGTGTTGGAAGAGCATCTGGGCGTCAGCCTGTTCAGCAAGGATGGGCGCGGCCTGAAACTCACAGATGCCGGCTTGCGCCTGCGGGATGTCAGCGCCGAGGCGTTCGAACGATTGCGCGGTGTTTGCGCGGAACTGACGCAAAGTACGGCAGATGCCCCGTTTGTTCTGGGCTGTTCGGGAAGCTTGCTGGCGCGCTGGTTTATTCCCCGACTGGGCAGGCTCAACGCCGACCTGCCGGATTTGCGCCTGCATTTGTCCGCCGGCGAAGGCGACCTAGACCCCCGGCGCCCGGGGCTGGACGCCTTGCTGGTATTCGCCGAGCCGCCCTGGCCGGCGGACATGCAGGTGTACGAACTGGTGAGCGAGCGGATCGGCCCCGTGATGAGCCCGCACTACGCCGGGTTCGCCCGCTTGCAGGCCGCACCGGCCAGTGCGCTATTGGACGAGCCATTGCTGCATACCACGTCACGTCCACAGGCCTGGCCGACCTGGGCACGACAAAAACACCTTGAACCCCAGGCACTGAAGTTCGGGCAAGGATTCGAGCATCTGTACTATTTGCTGGAGGCCGCCGTAGCGGGATTAGGCGTGGCGATCGCGCCCGAGCCACTGGTGGCCGAGGACGTGCGCGCCGGTCGTCTGGTCGCGCCGTGGGGCTTCGATGAAACGGCGGCGCGACTGGCGTTGTGGCTGCCCAAGCGCGCCGCAGACGGGCGCGCAGGGCAATTGGCCCAGTGGCTCAGGCATGAGCTGAGCCAACCGAGTCAGTCACCGCGTTTGCACAGCAAGTAAGCGGCCAGCAAACCCAGCGCACCGACCGCGACACCAGCCGTGGTCCAGGGGTGTTCCTGCGCGTAGTCGCGTGTGGCGATTCCGGTTTCACGGGTTTTCACCTTGACCTCTTCATACGCATCGCTCAGCAGATGGCGAGAATGTTTCAGCGCGTTTTCAGCATTTGCCTTGAGCGATTTGAGGGTCTTACGCGACTCGTCCGAAGCATCGTCCTTCAGGCTTTCCAACGACTTGAGCAGACTCTCGATCTCCGCTTCCATGCTTTGCAACGAGGCTTTACGTAACGAATTGCTGGCCATGGTGGCTCTCTCCTGCAGTGGTTGAGTGGCGTGTGTGAATTGGGACTGCGGTCGTTTCTGAAAGTGCAGTAAATCTGAACTTCAAAGCGCAAACGGCGCCACACGTAAGGCGAAAATTCGCTGCTAGGCTGTTAAAGACCAACCAAGGAGAACGTCATGAGTGATCATCACACGTACAAAAAAGTCGAACTGGTCGGCTCGTCTCCCACCAGCATTGAAGACGCCATCAATAACGCCCTGGCCGAGGCCAGCAAAAGCCTCAAGCACTTGGAGTGGTTCGAAGTCACGGAAACCCGCGGACACATCGAAAACGGTCGTGCCGCGCACTTCCAGGTGACCATCAAGGTCGGGTTCCGGATTGCCAACAGCTGAGGGGCGGTGAACTTGCACGCTGGCGGAGTGCCATAGGGAATGGCGATGCGCTATGGTATGCGCATCATGTTTTTCCATACCTGCCCTATTCGATCCGACCAAGGAGTGCGAGCGATGAAAAAGTTGATGGTAGCCCTGGGTTTGCTGAGCCTTGCCGGCGGTGCGTTTGCAGCCGGCAAGTCCTGCGAAGAGCTGAAAACCGAAATCGCAGCGAAGCTGGACGCCAAGGGTGTGTCAGGTTATTCGCTGGAAGTCGTCGATAAAGGCGCAGCGGCTGAAGGACAAAAAGTCGTCGGCACCTGTGAGGCCGGTACGAAAGAAATCGTCTACAAGCGCGGCTGATCCCGCGCGTACGTCAAAGCCGACGCAATGCGTCGGCTTTTTCATGGGCGTCATTCAGCCTTTCATGACCTGCGCCAGCAACTCGTAGGAGTGCAAGCGATCAGCGTGCTCATATAGATCACTGGTAAAAATCAGCTCATCGGCCTGGGTTTGCTCAATCAGCACCTCCAGCTTGGCGCGAATCTTCTGCGGACCGCCAACCATGGCCAGGCCCAGGAAATCGCCAACTGCTTCTTTCTCATGGGGCAGCCAGAGACCGTTCATGGTTTCCACTGGCGGACGTTGCACCAGGCTTTGGCCGCGCATCAACGCCAGGATCCGCTGATACACCGAGGTCGCCAGGTAATCGGCCTGTTCGTCCGTATCGGCCGCCACCAGTGGCACGCCGAGCATTACATATGGCTTGTCGAGCACCGCCGACGGCTTGAAATGGTTGCGGTAAATGCGTATCGCCTCGTGCATATAGCGCGGCGCAAAGTGGGAGGCGAATGCATAGGGCAAGCCCCGTTCACCGGCCAATTGCGCACTGAACAGACTCGAACCCAGCAGCCACACCGGCACGTTGGTGCCGGTGCCTGGCATGGCGATGATGCGTTGATCCGGAGTACGCGGGCCGAGATAGCGCATCAGTTCGGCCACGTCTTCAGGGAAATCGTCAGCGCTGCCAGAGCGCTCGCGACGCAGCGCCCGGGCGGTCATCTGGTCGGAACCTGGCGCACGCCCCAGCCCGAGGTCGATTCGACCTGGGTAGAGGCTTTCCAGCGTGCCGAACTGCTCGGCAATGATCAACGGCGCATGGTTGGGCAGCATCACCCCGCCGGAGCCGACACGGATGGTCGAAGTGCCCCCGGCCAGATAGCCCAGCAGCACGGCGGTCGCGGAGCTGGCGATGCCATCCATGTTGTGGTGCTCGGCTACCCAGAAACGGGTATAGCCGTATTTCTCCACGTGCTGCGCCAGGTCCAGCGAGTTGCGCAAGGACTGGGCGGCGTTGCCGTCGGCGCGAACAGGCACCAGGTCGAGGGTTGAGAATTTCACTTCGGACAGCTGTTTCATGGGCCGGGATCTCCAACGGCGTTCCGGGCTTTTTCCTACGGGCAAAAGCCTGCCGTTTCTAAAGGTGTGTTCCATGCAATGTGGGCATATACCCGAGTTTCAATAGCTGCGACGAATTTTCCTACTAAATCGGTCGGCTAATCGACAGGATGAACTTTATCGGGCGGTCTATCCTCACAACCCTGACAACGGAAAACACCCAGGCGCGAACCCCGCGCCGGATATTGAGGAGGCAGACATGGCTATCATCAAGAAAGCATCGGCTCATTGGGAAGGCGACCTGAAAACAGGTATCGGCTCCATCTCCACGGAAACTGGCGTGTTACGCGAAGCACCCTATGGTTTCAAGGCTCGATTCGAGGGCGGCAAGGGCACCAACCCAGAGGAATTGATCGGCGCGGCCCACGCCGGCTGCTTTTCCATGGCCTTTTCGATGATCCTTGGCGACGCCGGGCTAAAGGCCGAGAGTATCGCCACGAACGCCGAAGTCACCCTGGATCAGGTCGATGGCGGATTTGCGATTACCGCCGTGAAGCTGATTCTCAAGGCGAAAATCCCCGGCGCCAGCCAGGCGCAGTTCGACGAACTGAGCAAGAAGGCCAAGGAAGGGTGCCCGGTTTCCAAGGTGCTGAATGCCGAGATCACATTGGACGCAACACTGGTGAGCTGACCCGCTGAAGGCGGTCGCAGCTTTCGCAGGCATTGTGGAGGCTGCGACCTTTCTGGGGACGGGTGATCTGTTTACCTTGATACAATTGTGGTCGAATGCATGCCCGCAGTCTCAGCGCACAGGCAGTGCGCGCTGCAATGAGGAATTCGAGCATGAAACGATTTGCCCTGGCAGTCATCGGTTGCGCATTGGCCTCGTCGGCCCTTGCGGCCCCCAAACCCTGCGAAGAACTCAAGGCCGAAATCGAAACCAAGATCCAGGCGCAGGGCGTCACGTCCTATACGCTGGAAATCGTCACCAATGACGAAGTCCATGACCAGAACATGGTCGTTGGCACTTGCGAAAACGGCACGAAGAAAATCATCTACCAGAAGAACGACCGCTAAGACGCCCTATGGCATGCAACGGGCTTGTCGATCTTCGGCAACGATTTCTCGCTTGGCGTCATAAAGCCGGGCGCTTGGGGTGAACGCCAGGTTACGCGCCTCCAGACGATAGCGCTGGCCGGCTTCGAAATGGTCGTATCGCACGGTCAGGTAGCACAGCCGTTCTTGCGGCTCGCTCATCAAACCCAGCCCACCGCCACCAAACACCTCGAAATCGAAGCGCACTTCCAATTCATGACTGCCCGGCGAAACCTGGAAGAAACGCCCGTCTCGCAGTCGCTGGCCATCCAGCTTTTCAGCCATCAGTACCTTGCCGCCAGGCGTAGGCGTCGCGAAATCGATCCAGGCCATGTTCGAATCGACCGCTGGCAACGGGGTCGCCGTGCAACCGCTCATGACAACGAAGGCCAGTAACAGCATGTGAAGACGCATGGTGAGCTTCCTGAAAAATCAGGTCTTGAGCATAGCGCCGATCAACTTTGCTGGCAGCCTGCCGGTGTCCCTTGCCCCACCACCTTGCGTTGTTGGTCATACAGCTTGGCCCAGGGCCGGAAACCGATGTTGCCAGCCTGCAACTGGTAGCGCTGGCCGGCGTTGAAGTCCTTGAACTTCACATTCAACCGGCAATCGCGCCACAGCGGCTCGGCATCCGGGCCAATGTTGCCGGGCTCGACGGCAAATTGATAACGCACCGTCAGCTCATGGCTGCCGGGTTGCACCTCGAAATAACGTCGGTCCACAGACATCTTGTCATCGACCTTCAGCGCTTGCAGCGCGGTGTCCTGATGGTTTCCCAGGTCGATCCACGCTTGGGATGGGTCAGGGTCAGGCAAACCGGCACAACCGGTCAGCAGCAACAGGCCACTCGTCAGCATCAACACGCGCATAGCGAAGCTCCAGGCAGGCGAGATAGTCTTGTGGGCAGACTTTCCCAGGGTGATTCCAATTGATCAGGCCGCATTCAAACCATCGGTTACTCGACCGTGTTTTCCGGATTTTGTTTCCAGGCCTCCTGCTTTTGTTACTCAACGGTTGCACAAGCGCCAGTTACTACAGCCAGCTCGTCGGCGGGCAACTTCGGTTATTGCAGGCCCGAGAGCCTATCGACCAGATCATCGCCGACCCTGCTCGCGATACCCAACTGAAAGCGCACCTGGCCCAAGCGCGCGAGGCGCGGGCATTCGCCACTGCTCACTTGCACTTGCCGGACAATAAAAGCTATCGCCTGTACGCCGATATTGGCCGCCCGTTCGTAGTCTGGAATGTCTTCTCCACGCCCGAATTTTCCCTGGCACCGCAAAACCACTGTTTCCCGATTGCCGGTTGCGTGGCCTATCGCGGCTACTACAGCCAGGACGCCGCCCGTGGCGAGGCCGCGTTGCAGCGGTTGCAGGGCATGGACGTGTCGATCGGTGGCGTAGAGGCCTACTCGACGCTGGGCTGGTTCAACGATCCGATCCTGAGCTCGATGATGCATTGGGGCGACGAACGCCTGCCGACACTGATCTTTCATGAACTGGCGCACCAGCGGTTTTATGTAAAGGACGACACGGAATTCAATGAGTCCTTCGCCACCTTCGTCGAACAGGAAGGCAGCCGGCAATGGCGCGCCAGTCGCGGGCTGGCGCCGGATAACGGCAAGCGGGTGCGCCAGCGCGACCAATTCATCCAACTGATCCTCGATACCCGTCAGCGCCTGGAAAAGCTCTATACCCAGCCCTTGCCGGCCGAACAGATGCGTCAACGCAAGGCAGAAGAATTCGAACACCTGCGCGCCGACTATCAGCAACTACGCGACAGCCAGTGGGCAGGCGACAAACGTTATGACGCCTGGGTCTATGCGCCACTTAACAATGCACGGTTATTGCCGTTTGGTTTGTATGACCAGTGGGTGCCGGCCTTTGCGGCATTGTTCAGGCGGGAGGGCGGTGATTGGGTTGCGTTTTATGCGGCGGTGGAAAAGCTGGGGAAATTACCGATCGACGAGCGCAGGGCGGCCTTGAAGGCGTTGGCGGAGCCGAATACTTCCATTGACTAGGCGGACGTCATCGCGAGCAAGCTCGCTCCCACATTAGGCATCTCCAACCCTGTGGCGAGGGAGCTTGCTCCCCCTAGGCTGCGCAGCAGTCGTCGCTTTTCAGGGCCGCTTCGCGCCCCAGCGGGAGCAAGTTCCCTCGCCACGGATAATGGCCATCTAAGCCATCGCTGTCTCACCAAGCCTGGCCACAGCCAGCAACCCCGCAATAAAAAGGGCATCCCGATGAATCGGTATGCCCTTTTTGATTGCCGTTTTCTCCCCCTGACCGAGGTAATCGCAGCGATTATGGGTTGACGCTTTCTTTCAAGGACTTGCCTGGCTTAAAGGCAACGGTGTTACTGGCCTTGATTTTCACAGGCTCACCGGTCTGTGGGTTTTTGCCAGTGCGGGCGCCGCGGTGGCGTTGCAGGAAAGTGCCGAAGCCCACCAGCGTGACGCTGTCCTTGCGGTGCAAGGCGCCGGTGATTTCTTCGAGGACGGCGTTGAGGACGCGGTTGGCTTGTTCTTTGGTGAGGTCTGCTTTTTCCGCGATGGCGGCGGCGAGTTCTGGTTTACGCATGAATGAAGCCCCTTTGACGGTTTTTTTGTTGTTATGTCCGTGCTGTTCTCTTTGGAACAGCCCCTAAGGCGCCGCAGGCTCTACTCTGCGGCAGACGGGAGTGAGGATGGCACGGTGCCGAAAACGGCGCCAGTGTCCGGGCGACCTTTGTGGGACCAAAAGTAGGGTTTTTGCGACAGAACGACCAGTATTTACGCCAGCAGGGGTGGAAGTTCCTTGTTCAGCGCCAGTTTCTCCATCACCGCCGTGCCTGTCAGCGCGTACCCCAGCAGATTGCCTTGAGCGTCGCGACACAGCGCCTTGATGTCCGAGCCTTGCCCTTCGACGCTCCACACGCCCTCGCTGCCTCGCGGTGGTGGCGACACTACCAGTGGGCACACCGGGGTTTTCACGGTAATCGGCATGGCGCCGTAGCTGACGGCGGTCGAATTGCCAGCCAGGGTCTGGGCCAGGGCCCGGGCGCAGCTCATCAGCGGCATGACGTAGAGCAGGTTCAAGCCATCAACCTCTGCGCAATCACCCAGGGCGTAGATGTTGGCGTGGGAGGTTTTCAGGTGGCGGTCGACCACGACG
This sequence comes from Pseudomonas sp. FP2300, assembly GCF_030687595.1. Taxonomy (NCBI): domain Bacteria; kingdom Pseudomonadati; phylum Pseudomonadota; class Gammaproteobacteria; order Pseudomonadales; family Pseudomonadaceae; genus Pseudomonas; species Pseudomonas sp. FP2300. The sequence goes on along the minus strand of NZ_CP117440.1, from coordinate 188,808 downwards.
CCGCGGTTGACCACCAGGCCGGCGGCCGCCGCCAGGTCGATGCGCGGGCGCAGGCCGATGGCCGAGACCACCAGGTCGCAGGCAATCACCTGGCCGTCGGACAGGTGCGCCTCCAGCCCGTCGGCGACCTTCTGCAAGCGGTTGAGCACTGGGCCCAGGTGGAAGCGCGCACCGAGGCTTTCCAGCCCGGCCTGGACCGCTGCGGCAGCGGTCGGGTGCAGCAGCGTCGGCATGACTTGCTCGCACGGCGCCACCAGTTGTACTTCGTAGCCGCCCAGGCTCAGGTCGTTGGCGAACTCGCAGCCAATCAGGCCGGCGCCGAGCAACAACACCCGGCGCTTGCCAGCAGCCGCGGCCCTGAAGCGTGCGTAGTCTTCCAGGTCGTTGATCGGGAAAATCAGCTCGGCGGCATCGCCCTGCACCGGCACCCGCACGGTTTCGGCACCCCAGGCCAGGATCAGGTCACGATAGTTCACCGCCTCTTCGCCAATCCACAGCCGTTTGTGGCCCGGATCGATGCCGCTGATACGGGTATGGGTGCGTATTTCGGCCTTGAGTTGCTCGGCCATGGCCCCCGGCTCGGCCATGCTCAAGCCGTCGGCATCCTTGTTTTTACCAAAGCCTGTGGAGAGCATCGGCTTGGAATACGAGCGACCGTCGTCCGCGGTGATCAGCAGCAACGGGGTTTCGCTGTCGAGCTTGCGAAACTCCCGGGCCAGGTTATAACCGGCCAGGCCCGTACCGACGATGACGACAGGTGCGCTCATGTTGCTCTCCATTTGATGAAACGATCAGTTGATTTCGATCATTTCGAAATCCATCTTGCCGACGCCGCAGTCCGGGCACAGCCAGTCTGCCGGTACGTCCTCCCAGCGGGTGCCGGGCGCGATGCCATCGTCAGGCCAGCCGTCAGCTTCGTTGTAGATCAGGCCGCAGACGATACATTGCCACTTCTTCATTCCAATACTTCCTCAAGATGTCAGGCCATGGCCGATATTTTCCGGCTCAGGGCCGTTTTGTACTGATCGCTTGCGACAGATGCAAGCACGATCGGAAGGCTACAGGCCGGGCCAGTCAAAACCAGCGACCGACATGGTAAGCTCGCGCCCTCCTTTGCTGCCATTCAAGACCTCTGTGCCGCATACAAATTCGATATTTCCTACACTCCAATGGCTGCCCCAGCACCTGCTGTCGCCGCGCCCCGATGCGCGCGTGCTCGACTGGCTGTTCGACGAAGGCTCCCTGACCCGACGCCTCACGCGCCTGTCGGACGGCCATTTCAGCGTGACGCCGCTGTTCGAAGGCTGGCAGCCATTGCGCGCCGACGAATGTGCCGCGCTGGACCTGGCCGAGGGCAGCGAGGGCTGGGTACGCGAGGTGTATCTGCGCGGTCGCGACCAGCCTTGGGTGTTCGCCCGCAGTGTGGCGGCTCGCAGCGCCTTGCAGGGCGACGGCTTGCAGATGGACGAACTGGGCAGCCGCTCCCTGGGGGAATTGCTGTTCTGCGACCAGGCGTTCCAGCGCCGGGCCATCGAGGTTTGTCATTATCCCGAGGCCGGGTTGCCGGAAGACGTCCGCGCCAGCGGGTTGTGGGGTCGCCGTTCGCGTTTCGATCGCGGTGCGTTGAGCGTGCTGGTGGCGGAAATCTTCCTGCCCCGCTTGTGGACTGTCGCCCGCGCCTATTCGGAGAATTTCTGATGTACGTGCAACTGCTCAAATCCTTGAATCGCCTGAATCCACGGGCGTGGGACTTCGTGCAATTGACCCGCATGGACAAGCCCATCGGCATTTACCTGCTGCTGTGGCCGACGTTGTGGGCGTTGTGGATTGCCGGGGAAGGTTCGCCGTCCATCGCCAACGTGGTGATTTTCGTCCTCGGCGTGGTGCTGACTCGCGCCGGTGGCTGCGTGATCAATGACTGGGCCGACCGCAAGGTGGACGGCCACGTCAAACGCACCGAGCAGCGCCCGCTGGTGAGCGGCAAGATCAGTTCGAAAGAGGCGCTGGTGTTCTTCGCCGTGTTGATGAGCGTGAGCTTCCTGCTGGTGCTGTGCACCAACGCCCCGACCATCCTGCTATCGCTCGGTGGCCTGGCGCTGGCGTTCAGCTACCCGTTCATGAAGCGCTATACATACTACCCACAAGTGGTGCTGGGCGCGGCGTTCTCCTGGGGCATGCCGATGGCGTTCACCGCCGAAACCGGTCATCTGCCGGCCGCCGCCTGGTTGCTGTACATCGCCAACCTGCTGTGGACGGTGGGCTACGACACCTATTACGCGATGACCGACCGGGACGATGACCTGCGCATCGGCGTGAAATCCACGGCGATCCTGTTTGGCGACGCCGACCGGGTGATCATCCTGACGTTGCAAGGCCTGGCCTTGGGCTGCCTGCTGTTGGCCGGGTCGAAATTCCAGCTGGGTGGCTGGTTCCACCTAGGGCTGGTAGCCGCTGCGGCGTGCTTTGCCTGGGAGTTCTGGTACACCCGTGACCGGGACCGGATGCGCTGCTTCCAGGCGTTTTTGCATAACCACTGGGCCGGGTTGGCGATTTTCGTGGGGATTGTGCTGGATTACGCGTTGCGCTGAATCCGCTGACCCAGCGGTGAACCTTGGGTCATGAAACCTTTGTGGAACGTTGAGTCATGAAAGCCTTTGTGGCGAGGGAGCTTGCTCCCGCTGGGCTGCGAAGCGGCCCCAAAATCTTGCGGTCGCTGCGCAACCGAGCGGGAGCAAGCTCCCTCGCCACAGAAGCGTTTCGGGGCGATCAGTCAGGCTTGGCGACCTTCCAGGCGCCGTCCATTTTGCCCTCCCCGGTCATGTCTCCCGCCTTCTTATCCATGACAAAGGTGTACACCGGCTTACCATCGTAAGCCCACTGCTTCGTACCGTCGTCACGCTTGATCACCGTCCAGTCGCCCGTGGACTTGTCGCCATCTTTAGCCATGAGCGGGGGCCAGTTCGCCGCGCATTTGTCGTTGCACATCGACTTGCCGCCCGAGTCTTTGGCAAACGTATACAGCGTCATGCCTTTGTGATCGGTGAACATGCCGTCTTTTTCCATCGCCGGGTCAGCTGCGAACGCCATGGCAGGCAACGCCAGGGCAGCCGCTACCGCCAGTGCCTGGATGGATTGGGTGAAGTAATTCATGGAAACCTTCTTTTGTGGTTGTCAGGATTCGGACTGAAAAGCGTAGCCCAGGATCCCCTTCGCTGCCGGATTACGAAATATCTGTCACACGACTGCAATAATTCCGTTATCTAATGCGGCGCAAGACAGTTAAATGACAAGAGGATTACCCCATGGTTGGCAGGAGCATTCTGATCGTCGACGACGAGGCGCCCATCCGCGAGATGATCGCCGTTGCGTTGGAGATGGCCGGCTATGACTGCATGGAAGCAGAAAACTCTCAACAGGCCCATGCCATCATCGTCGACCGCAAGCCCGACCTGATCCTGCTGGACTGGATGCTGCCCGGCACGTCAGGCATCGAACTGGCGCGACGCCTCAAGCGCGACGAGCTGACCGGTGATATTCCGATCATCATGCTCACCGCCAAGGGCGAAGAGGACAACAAGATCCAGGGCCTGGAAGTGGGCGCCGACGACTACATCACCAAGCCGTTCTCCCCACGGGAGCTGGTGGCACGCCTGAAGGCCGTGCTGCGTCGTGCCGGACCGACCGACGGCGAAGCGCCCATCGAAGTCGGCGGCCTGCTGCTCGACCCCATCAGCCACCGCGTGACCATCGACGGCAAACCCGCCGAGATGGGCCCGACCGAATACCGCCTGCTGCAATTTTTCATGACTCACCAGGAACGTGCCTACACCCGCGGACAACTGCTGGACCAGGTCTGGGGCGGCAACGTCTATGTCGAGGAGCGCACCGTGGACGTGCATATCCGCCGCCTGCGCAAGGCCCTCGGCGATGCCTATGAAAATCTTGTACAAACCGTGCGCGGCACCGGTTATCGTTTTTCTACCAAGGCCTGATCCGAGCCCTTACCGCCCGACAAGCTGACAAGGACGCGCGCTCAATTGAATCAAAACTGGCATGGCACCCTGATTCGCCACATGTTGCTGCTGGTGACCGGCTGTTTGCTGATCGGCCTGATCAGCGGTTATTACGGCTGGAGCCTGGCCGCAGGCCTGGGGCTTTACCTGGCCTGGACCCTCAAGCAATTGCTGCGCCTGCATGAATGGCTGCGCCTGCACCAACCCGACGAAGCCCCGCCCGACGGCTATGGCCTGTGGGGTGAGGTGTTCGACAGCATCTACCATCTGCAACGGCGCGACCAACGCGTTCGCGGGCGCCTGCAGGCGGTGATCGACCGGGTCCAGGAGTCCACCGCCGCGCTGAAAGACGCGGTGATCATGCTCGACAGCGACGGCAACCTGGAGTGGTGGAACCGCGCCGCCGAGACCCTGCTGGGCCTCAAGACCCCACAGGACAGCGGCCAACCGGTGACCAACCTGGTGCGTCACCCGCGCTTCAAGGAGTATTTCGAGCAGGGTAATTACGCCGAGCCGCTGGAGATTCCTTCGCCGACCAATGATCGGCTGCGTATCCAGCTGTACATCACGCGCTACGGCAACAACGAGCACCTGATGCTGGTGCGCGACGTCACGCGTATCCATCAGTTAGAACAGATGCGCAAAGACTTCATCGCCAACGTTTCCCACGAACTGCGCACGCCATTGACGGTGATCTGCGGTTATCTGGAAACCCTGCTCGACAATGTCGAGGAGGTGAACCCGCGTTGGACCCGGGCCTTGCAGCAGATGCACCAGCAAAGCGGGCGCATGCAGACCCTGCTCAACGACTTGTTGCTGCTGGCGAAACTGGAGGCCACCGATTACCCGTCGGACAACCAGCCGGTGCCCATCGACGATCTGCTGCAAACCATTGTCGAAGATGCACAGGAACTGTCCGGCCCCAAGCAGCAGACCATTACCCTGGAAGCCGATCCGGCCGTGCAGCTCAAAGGCAGCGAGGCGGAACTGCGCAGTGCGTTCTCCAACCTGGTGTTCAACGCGGTCAAGTACACGCCGGAACAAGGCCGGATCCATGTGCGCTGGTGGGGCGATGAGCAAGGCGCGCACCTGAGTGTGCGCGATTCGGGCATCGGCATCGACAGCAAGCACCTGCCGCGCCTGACCGAACGTTTCTACCGCGTCGACTCCAGCCGCAACTCCAATACCGGGGGCACAGGGTTGGGCCTGGCCATCGTCAAACACGTCCTGCTGCGCCATCGCGCCCGCATGGAAATCAGCAGCGTGCCTGGCCATGGCAGCACCTTTACCTGCCATTTCGCCCCGGCCCAGGTGGTTCGCGCACGCCTCGCCCGCCCCGCTGATTGAGAGCGCCCCCTAGGCAATCGCCGAGCCAGCCGCTACATTGACTGACTTGTGCCTGCCTTTTCAGGCGCTCATTTCCAACTTCTACGACTATACGGAACCCGCAAAACTCCATCATGGACCCTTCCCCTGGCTTGTCCCTCGTTACACTCTTCGCCGAATTCGGCATGATTCTTTTTGCTCTGATCCTGGTTTTGCTCAACGGCTTTTTCGTTGCGGCGGAATTCGCCATGGTCAAGCTACGCTCGACCCGGGTCGAGGCCATTGCCGAGCAGAATGGCTGGCGCGGGCATATCCTGCGCACCGTCCACAGCCAGCTCGACGCTTACCTGTCGGCCTGTCAGCTGGGCATCACCCTGGCCTCCCTGGGCCTGGGCTGGGTCGGTGAGCCGGCGTTCGCCCATATCCTCGAACCGTTGCTGGGCGCGGTCGGCGTACAGTCGCCGGAAGTGATCAAGGGCGTGTCGTTCTTCACCGCGTTCTTCATCATTTCGTACCTGCACATCGTGGTCGGTGAGCTGGCACCCAAATCCTGGGCGATTCGCAAACCCGAGCTGCTGTCGCTGTGGACCGCCGTGCCGCTGTACCTGTTCTACTGGGCCATGTACCCGGCGATCTACCTGCTCAACGCCAGCGCCAACGCCATCCTGCGCATCGCCGGCCAAGGCGAGCCCGGCCCCCATCACGAACACCACTACAGCCGCGAAGAACTGAAGTTGATCCTGCACTCCAGCCGTGGCCAGGACCCCAGCGACCAGGGCATGCGCGTGCTGGCCTCGGCCGTGGAGATGGGCGAGCTGGAAGTGGTGGACTGGGCCAACTCCCGGGAAGACCTGGTGACGCTGGAGTTCAACGCGCCACTCAAGGAAATCCTGGCGATGTTCCGTCGCCACAAATTCAGCCGTTATCCGGTGTACGACAGTGAGCGCCAGGAGTTCGTCGGCCTGCTGCACATCAAGGACCTGCTGCTGGAACTGGCGGCCCTGGATCACATCCCCGAGTCGTTCAACCTGGCCGAACTGACCCGGCCGCTGGAGCGCGTATCGCGACACATGCCGCTGTCGCAGTTGCTGGAGCAGTTCCGCAAGGGCGGCTCGCACTTCGCCCTGGTCGAGGAAGCCGACGGCAACATCATCGGCTACCTGACCATGGAAGACGTGCTGGAAGTACTGGTGGGCGACATCCAGGACGAACACCGCAAGGCCGAACGCGGCATCCTGGCCTACCAGCCGGGCAAGCTGTTGGTACGTGGCGATACGCCGCTGTTCAAGGTCGAGCGCTTGCTGGGGATCGATCTGGACCACATCGAAGCCGAAACGCTGGCCGGGTTGGTCTATGAAACCCTCAAGCGCGTGCCGGAAGAGGAAGAAGTGCTGGAAGTCGAAGGCCTGCGGATCATCATCAAGAAGATGAAAGGACCGAAGATCATCCTGGCGAAGGTGTTGATGCTCGATTGAGCATCAACCGGCCCGCAAGAGGGCATAAACCCCTGTGGCGAGGGAGCTTGCTCCCGCTCGGCTGCGAAGCAGTCGTCGTTTTTGGGGCCGCTTCGCGACCCAGCGGGAGCAAGCTCCCTCGCCACAAAAAGCCCCTCGAATCTCCAGAGTTACTGCTTGCCCAACGCAAAGTTGGGCAACTCCCCCACCGGTTGATTGAACTGGTAGGGAATCGATACCAGCCCCAATCCGGTATTGCGCTGCACCACGAAATGCAGGTGCGGGCCCGAACTGTTGCCGGTATTGCCCGACAACGCCAACGGCGTGCCCACTCCGACCCGCTGCCCTTCCCGTACGCTCACCGAGCCTTTCTGCAGGTGCAGGTAGACGCCCATCGTCCCGTCATCGTGCAGTACTCGCACGAAGTTGCCCGAAGGGTCGTCCCCGCGGCCGGTCTGCTGATTTTCAGTCTTGATCACCACGCCTCCGCGCGCCGCGATGATCGGCGTGCCTTCGGGCATGGCGATGTCCATGGCGTAGCGGTTCTTCGGGCCGTAATGGCTGTATTGGCCGTTGGCCCCCTGGCTGAGCCGGAACGGCCCGCCACGCCACGGCAGCGGGTACTGATAGGCCTGCGCCGTGCCGGCAGGGTCGCCCAGGGAATATTCGAACCGTGGGGTGTACACCAGGGGCCTGCCAGGCTGCGTGGCCGTGAGCAGCGCCAGGCGCAGGTTGCTGCGCGCCGGCAGCACCCGCCGAATCGGCCGGCTCGGCGCACCGATGACATTGCGCACCCCAGTGAAACTCAACTCGATCTCCACCGGCGCATACAAATCGTTGCGCACGAACACCGCATCCCCGCCCTTCTGCTTCTTGATATCAAGAAAGACCTGTCGCTCCAGGCGCTCGACCATGCGGTCGCGGAACACGAACACCTGGGCGCCCTTGCTGGGACGGTCACTGTAGGACACCACGCCATTGGCGTCGGTGGATTTGTAGATCGTCATGGCCATGGCCGAAGTGGAGGCCAGGACCAGACCGCAGGCGAACAGCAGGGGCGCGAGCATGGGCAAAGGTTCTGTCGAAAAATGAAGGCCTGAACAGCAGCCTAGCAGCTGGGATGGACCAGCGTAGTCGACGGATGTTTCAAAATGGGTTGGTGGGAGACCGATGGCCCCATCGCGAGCAGGCTCGCTCCCACAGTTGGTCTCAGTGAACATTGGATCTGCATTCAGCGCAGATCCAATGTGGGAGCGAGCCTGCTCGCGATGGCGGCCTGACAGGCGCCGCCGGGGATCAGGCGCCAGGGACGAAGTGCTTCTGCGCCGTACCGCGAGCGATCAGGCGGGAGATGTAGTCGAGTTTCTGCGGGTCTTTGTCGACGAAGCGGAACGTCAGTTGCAGCCATTCGCTGTCGGGCGTCTGTTCATGGGCGACGATGGCGTGCAGGTAGCCATTGAGACGAGCGGTTTCGGCGTTGTCGCCCTGCTCCATGTCCAGCACCGCGCCTTCGAGTACTTGCGGCAGGGTGTCGGAGCGCTTGACCACCAGCAGCGCTTCCTTGAGGCTCAAGGCCTTGATCACGCATTGCTGGGTGCCGCTGGACAGGCGCAACTGGCCTTGGCCACGGTTGGTCGTCGAAGCGGCGGCGGCCGGTGCCTTGACCGGCGGGCTGTTGAGCAAGCCACGAGCGGCTGGGGCCGGCGCAGGGGCGGCAGGCGCCGAAGCAACCGCCGCAACTGGAGCCTTACCGCCCGTCAGGGCGCTCAAGGAATCATTGCCAAACGCCGAGTTCATCTTGGTCGGGGCACTGTTCATCAGCGTGTCGAGCTTGCCGACCTTATGCAGGGCCTGCTTGACCTTGGTCAGCAACTGTTCGTTGGTGAATGGCTTGCTGACATAGCCGGAAACGCCGGCCTGGATCGCCTGGACGACGTTTTCCTTGTCGCCGCGGCTGGTGACCATCACGAACGGCATGCCCTTGAGGGTGTCCTGCTGGCGGCACCAGGTCAGCAGTTCCAGGCCGGACATTTCCGGCATTTCCCAATCGCACAGCACCAGGTCGAACGCCTCGCGAGCCAGCAGGGCCTGGGCTTTCTTGCCGTTCACCGCGTCTTCGATGCGCACGCCCGGGAAGTAGTTGCGCAGGCACTTCTTCACCAGGTCACGAATGAACGAAGCATCGTCCACGACCAACACACTGACCTTACTCATCCAGATACACCTCTAAAAAATCCCGGCAAGCATACCGCTTTTACTGATGGCACATTGCCAAAAAACCTTCAGTCACGCCGGGACTTTTCGTTCGCGGGGTGCTGCTGTCGATTAAAAAAAACCCAAAAAAAAGCCCGACCAGAAGGCCGGGCGCTTTTCTTGGCAATCTTACTTATCGTCAGTTTCGCCCGGAACATTAGCGTTTTCGGACGGGGTGCCCTCAACTTCTTCCTTCATGCGCTTGAGCCCCAGATGCCGCACATCGGTACCGCGCACCAGATAAATGACAAGTTCCGAGATGTTGCGCGCATGATCGCCGATACGCTCCAGAGAACGCAGCACCCAGATAATGCTCAACACCCGCGAGATGGAGCGCGGGTCTTCCATCATGTAGGTCGCCAGCTCGCGCAGGGCCGTCTTGTATTCGCGGTCGATGATCTTGTCGTACTGGGCCACCGACAGCGCCAGGTCGGCGTCGAAGCGGGCGAAGGCGTCCAGTGCATCGCGGACCATGTTGCGCACCTGGTCGCCAATGTGGCGAACCTCGACGTAACCGCGCGGCGCCTCGCCCTCTTCGCACAATTGGATGGCACGACGGGCGATCTTGGTGGCTTCGTCGCCGATCCGCTCAAGATCGATCACCGACTTGGAGATGCTGATGATCAGGCGCAGGTCAGAAGCAGCTGGCTGACGACGGGCCAGGATACGCAGGCACTCCTCGTCGATGTTGCGCTCCATCTGGTTGATCTGGTCATCGATTTCGCGCACCTGCTGGGCCAGGCCCGAATCGGCCTCGATCAGCGCGGTCACCGCGTCGTTGACCTGCTTTTCCACCAGCCCGCCCATGGCCAGCAAGTGACTGCGTACTTCCTCCAGCTCGGCGTTGAACTGTGCGGAAATGTGGTGAGTAAGGCCTTCCTTCGAAATCATCTTGTTCGCTCCGCGAAAGTTGCAAGCTTCAAGCTGCAAGCTTCAAGCAGTTAAATGTTGATCCTGATAGCACAGCGCGGCTATGCAGCCGCCTCGACTAGCCGTAACGACCGGTGATGTAGTCCTCGGTCTGTTTCTTGGCCGGATTGGTGAACAGCGTATCGGTATCGCCGAATTCCACCAGTTTGCCCATGTACATGAACGCGGTGTAGTCGGAAACCCGTGCAGCCTGTTGCATGTTGTGGGTCACGATGACGATGGTGAACTTGGACTTGAGCTCGTAGATCAGCTCTTCGACTTTCAGCGTCGAGATCGGGTCCAGGGCCGAGCAGGGCTCGTCGAGCAGCAGCACTTCCGGTTCTACGGCGATGGTGCGGGCGATCACCAGGCGTTGCTGCTGGCCGCCGGACAGACCGAGGGCCGATTCATGCAGGCGATCCTTGACCTCATCCCACAGTGCAGCGCCCTTGAGGGCCCATTCCACGGCTTCGTCGAGGATGCGCTTCTTGTTGATGCCCTGGATGCGCAAGCCGTAGACCACGTTCTCGTAGATGGTTTTCGGAAAGGGGTTGGGCTTCTGGAACACCATGCCTACGCGACGACGCAGCTCGGCCACGTCTTCGCCCTTGCGGTAGATGTTGTTGCCGTAGAGGTTGATTTCGCCTTCAACGCGGCAACCGTCAACCAGGTCGTTCATGCGGTTGAAGGTACGCAGCAAGGTGGACTTGCCGCAGCCCGACGGGCCGATGAACGCGGTGACGCGCTGTTTCGGGATGTTCAGGCTGACGTCATACAGCGCCTGCTTCTCGCCGTAGAACAGATTCAGGCCGGGCACTTCGATGGCCACGGTTTCCTGGGCCAGGTCCAGGCTCTGCTTGTCGCGGCCCAGGGCCGACATGTTGATGCCGTGTGTATGTGCTTCGTGTTGCATGGGAGGCTCCCTGTGCTAACAAATTCGGTTCGGTTGACCACTGAGTGGCCATGCCAATCTGTGTATTTGTGGGAGCGCGCCTGCTCGCGATTCAGACGACTCGGTTGGCGTTGAACCGAGGTGATGCCATCGCGAGCAGGCTCGCTCCCACAGAAAATCAATGTGTAATCAGCTATCCAGTGCCTTGTACTTCTCGCGCAGGTGATTACGGATCCATACCGCCGACAGGTTCAGTATCGCGATCACCAGCACCAGCAGCAGCGCCGTGGCGTACACCAGCGGCCGTGCCGCTTCGACGTTCGGGCTCTGGAAGCCCACGTCATAGATATGGAAGCCCAGGTGCATGATCTTCTGGTCCAAGTGCAGGTACGGGTAGTTGCCGTCCAGTGGCAGCGATGGGGCCAGTTTCACCACGCCCACCAGCATCAGCGGCGCCACTTCACCGGCGGCACGGGCCACGGCGAGGATCATCCCGGTCATCATCGCCGGGCTCGCCATCGGCAGGACGATTTTCCACAGGGTCTCGGCCTTGGTCGCGCCGAGGGCCAGGGAGCCTTCGCGCACGGTCCGCGGGATCCGCGCCAGGCCTTCCTCGGTGGCGACGATCACCACCGGCACCGCCAGCAGTGCCAGGGTCAGGGACGCCCAGAGCAGGCCCGGGGTACCGAAGGTCGGCGCCGGCAAGGCTTCAGGGAAGAACAGCCGGTCGACCGAACCACCCAGCACATAGACGAAGAAGCCCAAGCCAAACACACCGTAGACGATCGCCGGAACGCCGGCCAGGTTGTTCACCGCGATGCGGATCAGGCGGGTCATCGGCCCTTGGCGGGCGTATTCACGCAGATAAACAGCCGCCAGCACGCCGAACGGCGTCACGATCATCGCCATGATCAGGGTCATCATCACCGTGCCGAAAATAGCCGGGAAGATGCCGCCTTCGGTGTTGGCTTCACGGGGGTCGTCGCTGAGGAATTCCCAGACTTTGCTGAAATAGAAACCGACCTTGGTGAACGTACCCATGCCGTTCGGCTGGTAGGCGTGCACCACCTTGCCGATGCCGATCTCCACTTCCTTGCCGTTGGCATCGCGGGCAGTCAGGCTGTCGCGGTTGAATTGGGCGTGCAAGTCAGACAGGCGCGCTTCGATATCCTTGTAGCGGGCATTGAGTTCGGCGCGCTCGCTTTCCAGATCCGCTTGGGCGGCGGCATCGAGCTTGCCGTCCAGCTCCAGTTTGCGACCGTGCAGGCGGATGCGCTCAAGGCCGGCGTTGATTGCACCGATGTCGACTTTTTCCAGGGTCTTGAGCTCGGCGGCCAACTGGTTGACTCGCTGTACGCGAGCCTGCAGTTGCGGCCAGGCGGCCTCGCCTTCGGCGATGACCTTGCCGTCTTCCTTGACGTTGACCAGGTAGCCGTAGAAGTTGCCCCACTCACGACGCTCGATGGCCATCAACTCCGGCGGCGTGGTCTGGTTAGTCAGCCAGTCGCCGACGATCCAGGTGAAGTCGGTGCCGTTCAGGTCCCGGTTGCCGACCTTGATCAGTTCGCGGGTCATGAACTCGGGGCCTTCGGCGGGCACCGGCAGACCGGCGCTTTTCAGGCGCTCGCGAGGCACTTCTTCTTTCTGCACGACTTCGCCGATCACCAGGTGCGCAGGCATGCCCGGCACGTTGTAGCTGGCATGGACCAGGTCCGCCGGCCAGAAGTGACCCAGGCCGCGCACGGCAATCACCGCCAGCAGGCCAATGGTCATGATGACCGCGATGGACACCGCGCCACCGCTGATCCAGACGCCGGGGGCGCCGCTCTTGAACCATCCTTTCAGGGAGTTCTGTTTCACAGACTTCTACCTTCCTTAAAGCGCCGAATATTTCTTGCGCAGACGCTGACGGATCAGCTCGGCGAGGGTGTTCATGACGAAGGTGAACAACAGCAGCACCAGTGCCGACAGGAACAGCACGCGGTAATGGCTGCCGCCGACTTCCGACTCAGGCATTTCCACCGCCACGTTGGCCGCCAGGGTGCGCAGGCCTTCGAACAGGTTCATTTCCATGACCGGCGTGTTACCGGTGGCCATCAGCACGATCATGGTCTCGCCCACCGCACGGCCCATGCCGATCATCAGCGCCGAGAAGATGCCGGGGCTGGCGGTGAGGATCACCACGCGGGTCATGGTCTGCCACGGCGTGGCACCGAGGGCCAGGGAGCCCAGGGTCAGGCCGCGGGGCACGCTGAACACCGCGTCTTCGGCGATGGAATAAATGTTCGGGATCACCGCAAAGCCCATCGCCAGGCCGACCACCAAGGCGTTGCGCTGGTCGTAGGTGATGCCCAGGTCATGGGAGATCCACATGCGCATGTCGCCGCCAAAGAACCAGGCTTCCATGTAGGGGCTCATGTACAGCGAGAGCCAGCCCACGAACAGGATTACCGGGATCAGCAGGGCGCTTTCCCAGCCGTCCGGAACCCTCAGGCGAATGGATTCCGGCAGGCGGCTGAAGGCGAAACCGGCGACCAGGATGCCGATTGGCAGCAACATCAGCAGGCTGAAGATGCCCGGCAAGTGCCCTTCGACGTACGGCGCCAGGAACAGGCCGGCGAAGAAACCGAGGATCACTGTCGGCATCGCTTCCATCAGCTCGATCACCGGCTTGACCTTGCGGCGCATGCCCGGGGCCATGAAATAAGCGGTGTAGATCGCCGCGGCAACCGCCAGCGGCGCGGCCAGCAGCATCGCGTAGAACGCCGCTTTCAAGGTACCGAAGGTCAGTGGCGAGAGGCTCAGCTTGGGTTCGAAGTCGGTGTTGGCGGCGGTTGATTGCCAGACGTGCTTGGGTTCGTCGTAGTTTTCGTACCAGACCTTGCTCCACAACGCGCTCCACGAAACTTCCGGATGCGGGTTGTCCAGCGTCAGCGGTTGCAGCTTGCCGCCTTGTTCCACGATCAGGCGGTTCGCCCGGGGCGACATGCCGAACAGCCCCTGGCCGTCGACCACCTGGTCCACCAGCAGGGTGCGGTGGGCGGTGCTGTGGAACACGCCGAGCTTGCCGGCGGCGTCGAGGGCAACGAAACCTTTGCGGCGTTCTTCGGCGCTGATCTCGACGATCGGCGCGCTACCCATCTGGAAGGTACGAATCTGTTTGAAGCGCAACTCGCCATCCGGATCGCGCGCCATGAACCACTGGGCCAGGCCACCCTTGGAGTCGCCGATGATCAGCGAGATCCCGCCCACCAACTGAGTGACGGCGGTGACTTGGGCGTCGGCGTTCTCCAGCAGTTTGTAGCGGCCGTTGAGGCTCTTGTCCCGCAGGCTGAACACATCGGCCTGGGCACGCCCGTTGACCACATACAACCATTGCTGGCGTGGGTCGACGAAGATGTTTTTCACCGGCTCGGTCATCTGCGGCAGGTCGATGCGGGTCTGTTCGCTGGTGACCTCACCGGTCATCATGTTCTCTTCGCTGGTGAGCGACAGCACGTGCAGTTGGGCACCGCTGGAACCGGCCAGCAGCAGGGTCGAATCGGTGGCGTTGAGGCTGACATGTTCCAGGGCCGCGCCCTGTTCGTTCAACGTGATCGGCGTCTCGCCATAAGGGTATTCGACGGCGGGCGAGATGGTTTTCTTGCCGTCCGGGTAGGTGACTTTATAAGTGTGGCGGAACACCAAGGCCTGGCCGTTGGACAGACCGATTGCCACCAATGGGCTGCCGGGCTGGTCTTCGCCAATGGAGGTCACGCTGGCACCGGCCGGGATCGGCAGGTCGACACGGCGCAGCTCGGCACCGCTGCTGATATCGAAAAACAGTGCCTGGCCCTTGTCGGAAACCCGCATGGCGACTTGGTTCTGTTCTTCGATGGAGATCATCAGGGGTTTGCCGGCGTCTTGCATCCAGGCCGGAGTGATCGAATCCTTGGCGGTCAGGTCCGCACCCTGGAACAGAGGCAGCACCACGTAGGCCAGGAAGAAGAAGATCAACGTAATGGCGGCCAGGACGGCCAGGCCGCCAACCAGGACGTACCAGCGGGTCAGGCGATCCTTGAGCGCACGAATACGGCGCTTGCGTTGAAGCTCAGGCGTATTGAAGTCAATGCGCTTGGGAGGGGAAGTCGTAGTCATTGTGGAGTTGGCCAGATCATTCATGCGCACACCCTAGCGATCCTGTATGACAGAAAGATGACAGTGCAGTGACGCAACAAATCCGCCGCCGGAGGGAACCGGCAGCGGACAGGAAATTTGTCTGTGGGAGTGAACCGGCTATCGCGAGCAGGCTCGCTCCCACAAGGTCCGGGCTAGGCCGGATTATTACTTCTTGGCGACGTTGCCGCCTTCTTGCAGCCCCAGGTCAGCCAGTGCCTTGGCGGCGACTTTGGCAGGTACCGGGATGTAGCCGTCCTTGACCACGACTTCCTGGCCTTGCTTGGACAGGATCAGCTTCACGAACTCGGCTTCCAGCGGGGCCAGAGGCTTGTTCGGTGCCTTGTTGACGTAGACGTAGAGGAAACGCGACAGCGGGTACTTGCCGTTCAGGGCGTTTTCTTCAGTGTCTTCGATGAAGTCAGTGCTGCCTTTCTTGGCCAGGGCCACAGTCTTCACGCTGGCGGTCTTGTAGCCGATGCCCGAATAACCGATGCCGTTCAGCGAAGAGCTGATCGACTGCACGACCGAAGCCGAGCCTGGTTGTTCGTTGACGTTTGGCTTGTAGTCGCCTTTGCACAGGGCTTCTTCCTTGAAGTAGCCGTAGGTGCCGGATACCGAGTTACGACCGAACAGTTGCACTGGCTTGTTGGCCAGGTCGCCGGTCACACCCAGGTCACCCCAGGTTTTCACATCGGCTTTGGCGCCGCACAGACGAGTGGACGAGAAGATCGCGTCGACCTGTTCCATGGTCAGGTGCTGGATCGGGTTGTCCTTGTGCACGAATACCGCCAGGGCGTCCACGGCAACCGGGATAGCGGTTGGCTTGTAGCCGTATTTGGTTTCGAAGGCCTGCAGTTCGTTGTCCTTCATCTTGCGGCTCATCGGGCCCAGGTTGGCGGTGCCTTCGGTGAGTGCGGGCGGCGCGGTGGAGGAACCGGCGGCTTGAATCTGGATATTTACGTTCGGGTATTCTTTCTTGTAGTTCTCGGCCCACAAGGTCATCAGGTTCGCCAGGGTATCGGAGCCGACGCTGGACAGGTTGCCCGATACACCAGTGGTCTTGGTGTAGCTCGGGATCGCAGGGTCAACAGCGGCAACCGCGTTGGCAGTCGCAACGCCAGCAGCGACAAAAGTCATTGCCGCCATCAAACGCTTCAGTTTCATGCCTTACTCCTAGCAGATGGGGTGTGTTAAGTCGGCAAAGTATCGATAAGCCGTGTGAACACTCTATGGCTGAAATATGACAATTGGATGAAAGGCCAGCATTGAGTTTCGCAGAATGATTCTTGGTACCTCTGGTCATCCCATCAAAGGTCGCCTGAACGCTCAATAACTTTGCCTACAAGCCCGTAAGGTTGACAAAAACACAACAGGATATAGTCTTGTCAACCACGAGAGGACCTCATGATCAACGACCGAATCCGCCGCGCCCGCCTGCTGAGAGGGATGTCCCTGGAAGCCCTGGCCCTTCAGCTAGGTGATATCACCAAACAAGCACTCAGCAAATATGAGAAAGGGTTAACCACCCCCAACTCGTCTCGCCTGCTGCAAATTGCAAAGATATTGCAGGTCAATCCTGAGTATTTCTTCCGGGCGGATGCCGCCCCGCTAGCTCCTCTGGAGTTTCGCAAGCTGGCGAAGATGCCCAAGTATCGCCAGACTCAGGTTGAAGAGCAGATGCGGGAGCATCTTGAGCGCTATATCGCTCTGGAAGGGTGCTTCGATCCAGTTGATATCCAGACTCCGGTCACTGCACCGCAAATTCTGGCGGTTTCTTGCATCGAAGAAGCTGAACGGGCCGCCGAGACCTTGCGCGATTTGTGGGCCCTTGGCAGTGACCCTATTTCGAACCTGACCGAGCAGTTGGAAGAGCACAGCATCAAGGTGGCGATGCTTAGCGGGCCCGATGATTTCGACGGTGCCTGCGCAGCCACCACTGATAGCCGTCACGTATTGATTGCGTTGAATGCTGAGCGTCCAGGCGAGCGAATACGTTTCACCGCAGCCCATGAGCTTGGTCATTGGGTCATGCAACTACCAAAAAGCATGTCCGAGCGAGACAAGGAAAACTGCTGCCATCGTTTCGCGGGAGCGTTCCTCTATCCAGCAAAAAGCGTCACCACTGATTTTGGTAGCCATCCTCGCTCACGCGTTCATCCTCGCGAACTTCTCATTGCCAAACGTCAATACGGGATTTCAATGCACGCGGCTCTACGTCGCCTGAAGGATCTGAATCTTTTGAGCGACGGCGGCTACAAATCTTTGACCATTCAATTCAGTGCAAATGGTTGGCGTAAAAACGAACCCGAGCCTATGCCATGCAAGCCGCCGCAACGTTTCGAATCATTAGCATTCTGGGCGCTGGCGGAGGGATTGATAACCAAGTCCCGGGCTGCCGAACTATTACAGAAACCAGTGAGCGCGCTTGATCCCAATTTTTTGGGCTCACTGGAGAGTGCATGAGTCTGGTGTATATCAGCGATACGAATATCTGGATCGACTTCAGAAATGCCGGACTGCTGGAGCACATGTTTGGACTACCGTTCATCCTTTGCTGCACAGATTTTGTGCTGGATGAACTCAAAGACTTCTCCCATGACGAGCTGCTTGCCTTGGGTTTGATTGTCGAATCCTTTGATGGCCCAGGGGTAACTCGTCTTTTCGATCTTAAGGTCGCGCACAACAATAGTTCGCTGGCGGACGTATCTTGCTACCTGCTCGCGCAAGATACGGGTAGGCCACTTCTAACAGGAGACGGCAAGCTCAGGCGTCAGGCACAACGAGATGGCCTACAAGTACATGGGGCTTTGTGGCTGTTGGATTCAATGGTCATACATGGGGTGATCCCACCAGCATTTGCTGCCGATGCATTGGATATTATGTTAGGCAACGGGGCACGCCTACCCTCAGCTGAATGCGATGCAAGGCTTTCAGACTGGCGAAAGCCCTGATTCTCACTCGTTCGTCTATCGACCTTTCTTCCAGAGATACCCACCCACCGCAATCCCGATACCGCAGATCACCGCTATGTAATACGCCGGCCCCAGCGGGCTTTCCTTGAGCAGCAGGGTAACGATCATCGGGGTCAGCCCGCCGAAGATCGCATACGCCAGGTTGTAGGAGAACGACAGGCCACTGAAGCGCACCACCGCTGGGAATGCCTTGACCATGACATAAGGCACCGCGCCGATGGTGCCTACCAGCAACCCGCTCAGGGCATAGAGCGGGAACAGCCATTCGGGGTGGTCGAACAGGCTGTGGTAGAACGTCCACGAGGTAATCAGCAGCAAGGTGCTGCCGAACACAAAGACCCGACCGGCGCCAAAGCGGTCGGCCAGTACGCCGGAGCCGATGCAGCCAAAGCTCAGGAATACGATCGCCAGGCTGTTGGCCTGCAAAGCCGTGGTCGGGCTGAAGTGGTACACGGTCTGCAGCACGGTCGGGGTCATCAGGATGATCACGATGATGCCGGCCGACAGCAGCCAGGTCAGCAGCATCGAAATGGCAATGGCGCCACGATGATCACGCAGCACCGCCCGCAGCGGCACTTCCTCGGCCAGGGCCTTGCGCAGTTGCAGCTCGGCGAACACCGGGGTTTCGTGCAGCCAGCGACGCAGGTACACCGAAAACAGCCCGAACACACCGCCGAGCAGGAACGGAATCCGCCAGGCGTAATCGGCCACTTCCACCGGCGTATAGAAGCTGTTGATTGCGGTGGCGACCAGCGAACCCAGCAAAATCCCCGCCGTCAGGCCGCAGGTCAGCGTGCCGCAGGCATAGCCGATGTGACGCGCCGGAACGTGTTCGGAAACGAATACCCAGGCGCCAGGCACTTCTCCGCCGATGGCCGCACCCTGGATCACCCGCATCAGCAAGAGCAGGATGGGTGCCCACATGCCGATCTGCGCATAAGTGGGCAACAGGCCCATGATCAGGGTCGGCACGGCCATCATGAAAATGCTCAGGGTGAACATTTTCTTGCGCCCCAGCAGGTCGCCGAAGTGGGCCATGATGATCCCGCCCAGCGGCCGGGCCAGGTAACCGGCGGCGAAAATGCCGAATGTCTGCATCAAACGCAGCCACTCGGGCATTTCGGCAGGGAAGAATAATTTGCCGACTACGGTGGCAAAGAACACGAAAATGATGAAATCGTAGAATTCCAGCGCACCGCCCAAGGCAGAAAGCGACAGGGTCTTGTAATCATTGCGGGTCAGTGGACGTGCCGGTTGTGCGGGCGTCGCCGTGCTCGAAGGCGCAGTGGTCATGGCAAGGGCTTCTCTTATAGTCGGTTCTGCAACCCTGAAGACACGGGTTGGGGGCCTGGGCAGGTCCGGCACGATAGCAAATTGTTCAAAAAAGCACATAGAGGCGCGTATTTGACAGTCGAAATCAGAACCGAGTGGTCGTCTCGACGTCTATCGCCCGATATACTCGCAACCTTGCAGTACTCTGTAAGGGGTTGCTGTGCGAAAACGTCGTTGGGGGAGTAGTACCAGAACCAGCCGGTTTCGCAGAGTTTCCCTTTGGCACGCCTTTACGAAAAACGTGACGAACGCAGCATGTTCGGGCTGAATCGTTTTTTACAAAGACGGCTATTCACCTGAAGCACAAGACAGCGTTACGGGTCAGAGGCACCCCCGGCATGATAGAACTCGAACAAGAAGATCCAATCCCGCAAGGCGACCTGGCCCTGCAAATCACCGCGCTCCCTCGCGAGACCAACGGCTTTGGCGATATTTTCGGCGGCTGGCTGGTGTCCCAGATGGACCTGGCCGGCACCGCCATGGCCAGCAAAGTGGCTGGCGGACGCGTGGCCACCGTGGCGATCGATCGCATGGCGTTCCTGGTACCGGTGGCGGTGGGTGCGCAGCTGTCCTTTTATACCCAGGCGCTGGAAATCGGCCGCAGCTCGATCCAGATGATGGTCGAGGTCTGGAGCGACGACCCGCTGTCCAGTGAGTGGCGCAAGGTGACCGAGGCGGTATTTGTCTTCGTCGCCATCGACGGCAGCGGTCGCACCCGCTCGGTTCCGCCGCGCGCTCGTTAAACACGACGGCCGTTTTGCGGTCCATTGCAGTCCCTGTTCCCGAGCGAGATTTGCAACATGCCTACGCCCAACGTCGAAGCCGTCAAACTGGATGAACTCAATGCCTGGCGCATCCGCCACGGTCAGGCCGAGTTGCTGGTGGCCCAACAAGGCGCGCATATCCTCAGCTATCAAGTGGACGGCCAGCCGCCGCTGATCTGGCTCAACGACCAGGCCACGTTCAAGACCGGCAAGAGCATCCGTGCGGGCGTGCCGGTGTGCTGGCCATGGTTCGGCAACCTGACGCGCAACCCCGACAGCGTACAAGCCATGCGCGTGAGCAACGATCCAGCCACCGCCCATGGCCTGGTGCGGGCGATGGACTGGGAGTTGAAGGGCATCGAAACCGAAGGCGAGAGCCTGAAGGTGGAATTTGTGCTGCCCTATCCCGAGAACGGTCTCTCGGGCTGGCCGCACCAGGTGGACCTGACGCTGACTATCGTGATGGACGAGCAGTTGCACATCCACCTCACCAGCCATAACCGTGGCAGCGAAACCGTCAGCCTCAGCCAGGCGCTGCACAGCTATTTCGCCGTGAGCGACGTGCGCAACGTGCAGGTCGAAGGGGTGGATGGCTTGAGCTACATCGAGACCCTGGACGACTGGAACACCCATACCCAGGCCGGCAACCTGCACTTTGCCGGCGAAACCGACCGCATCTACCTCGATACCCCGCCGACGCTGAGCATCCTTGACCCGCACTGGGAACGCCGGATCGAACTGACCAGCAGCGGTTCGCGCTCGGCGGTGATCTGGAACCCCTGGACCGAACGCGCCAAGGCCTTCAGCGACATGGCCGACGATGGCTGGCAGCGCATGTTGTGCATCGAGACAGCGAATGTAATGGACGATGTGGTGACGTTGTTGCCACAGGCCAGTCATACCCTGGGCGTGAGCATCGGTAGCAAGCCGCTCTAAGCCACACCACAAATCCCTTGTGGGAGCGAGCCTGCTCGCGATAGCGCTGCACCAGTCAATGCAGATGTCGACTGTCAGCCCGCTATCGCGAGCAGGCTCGCTCCCACAGTGGAACTACGCTGGCGCTACAGATCCGCCTCCTGCACCACCCTCACCTTCTCCGCATCCAGCGCATACGCCGCACTCGCCAAATCGTTGTCGACCTTTTCGATCTTCAACGTGCCCGTTACCCAGAGCGGCGTATAGATGTCGTCCAGCTTCAAGCCCTTGGGATAGCGCACCAACACCAGTTGATTAGGCGGCGGTGGCGGGACGTGGATGCAGGCGCCAGGGTAAGGCACCAGGAAGAACAGCGTGCTACGGCCCTTGGCATCACTTTCCAGGGGCACCGGGTAACCGCCGATACGAATGTGCTTGTCATTCATCGACGCCACGGTCTTGGTCGAATACATCACCGCCGGCAAGCCCTTGCTCTGCTTCAGGCCGCCTTTTTCGGTGAAGGTACCGTTGGCTTCCGGGGAGTTGTGGTCGATCTCGGGCATGGCCTCGAGGGCTTTCTGGTCCGACTTGGGCATCAGTTCGAGCCAGTCGGTTTCCGGCAGTTCGGCAGCATGGGCCAGGCCACTGCCCAGCAAAAGAAGGGTCAACACTAGACGGCGCATGAAAGGGCTCGGCAATGAGTAGGAAGTGCAACGCCGGGCATTCTAGCCCCCTCTGCGCGCCACGCAGAGAGGGCTTTGTCGCATTTGAATCAGTTTCTTTTGATCAGGCCGTAGATCACCAGCAACACAATCGCGCCCACCAGGGCACCGATGAAGCCCGCGCCTTGACCGGCCTGGTAGATGCCCAGGGCCTGGCCACCGTAAGTGGCTGCCAACGAACCGCCGATACCGAGCAGGATGGTCATGATCCAGCCCATGCTGTCATCGCCTGGTTTCAGGAAGCGTGCCAGCAGGCCAACGATCAAGCCGATAAAAATGGTTCCGATGATTCCCATGGCATTTCCCTCTGGTTGGATAGCTATGGCCAAAGCCTAGTCAGACTTTGGCACTTAGCCATGAGAGAGATTAGCCGACGAATGGTTCCACCGTCGTTCCAGATTATTGTTCGGCGATCAGCGTCTCGACCTTGATGATCTGCTGAGCCAGCGTGGCCCGGTCAGCGCAGCGCAGGTTGGCGTGACCGACCTTGCGTCCGGCCTTGAACGCCTTGCCATAGTGGTGCAAATGGCAGTCAGCGATCGCCAGGACTTTCTCGCTATCCGGGACCTTGCCGATGAAGTTGAGCATTGCGCTCTCACCGACCTTGGCGGTCGACCCCAGCGGCAGCCCGGCCACCGCCCGCAGGTGGTTTTCGAACTGGCTGCACTCGGCGCCTTCGGTGGTCCAGTGCCCGGAATTGTGTACCCGAGGCGCGATTTCGTTGGCCTTGAGGCCGCCGTCCACTTCAAAGAACTCGAACGCCATCACGCCGACATAATCGAGCTGCTTGAGCACCCGGCTGGAGTAGTCCTCGGCCAGGGCCTGCAACGGGTGATCGGTGCTAGCGACAGACAGCTTGAGGATGCCGTCCTTGTGGGTGTTGTGCACCAGCGGGTAGAAGCGGATTTCACCGTCACGGGCCCGCACGGCGATCAGCGAGACTTCGCCGGTGAACGGCACGAAGCCTTCCAGCAGGCAGCCCACACTACCGAGCTCGGCAAAGGTACCGGCCACGTCTTCAGGGGTGCGCAGGACTTTCTGGCCCTTGCCGTCGTAACCCAGGGTACGGGTCTTGAGCACGGCCGGCAGGCCGATGGCGGCAACGGCGGCGTCCAGGTCGGCCTGGGATTGAATGTCGGCGAAGGCCGGCGTGGGGATGCCCAGGTCCTTGAACATGTTCTTTTCGAACCAGCGGTCGCGGGCGATGCGCAAGGCTTCGGCACTCGGGTAGACCGGGACGAACTGGGACAGGAAGGCCACGGTTTCGGCCGGGACGCTTTCGAACTCGAAGGTCACCAGGTCGACCTCATCGGCCAATTGGCGCAGGTGATCCTGATCGCCGTAGTCGGCCCGCAGGTGTTCACCCAGTGCCGCGGCGCAGGCGTCCGGCGCCGGATCCAGGAAAGCGAAGTTCATCCCCAGCGGCGTACCCGCCAGGGCCAACATGCGACCCAACTGGCCGCCACCGATTACACCGATCTTCATTCGTCAACAACCTCAGGCAATACGTGGGTCTGGATTGTCCAGGACACTGTCTGTCTGTTCAGCGCGGAATTTTTTCAGCACGGTATGAAATTCTGGATGCTTGGCGCCCAGGATGCTTGCCGACAGCAGGGCCGCGTTGATCGCACCGGCCTTGCCGATGGCCAGGGTAGCGACCGGGATGCCGGCCGGCATCTGCACGATCGACAGCAGCGAATCGACGCCCGAGAGCATCGAAGACTGGACCGGCACGCCCAGCACCGGCAGGTGGGTCTTGGCCGCACACATGCCAGGCAAATGGGCGGCGCCACCGGCACCGGCGATGATCACCTCGATGCCACGCGCCTCGGCCTCTTCGGCGTACTGGAACAGCAGGTCCGGGGTACGGTGGGCGGAGACCACTTTCACCTCGTAAGGGATGCCGAGCTTTTCCAGCATATCGGCGGTGTGGCTAAGGGTGGACCAATCGGACTTGGAGCCCATGATCACGCCAACCAGTGCACTCATCGTCGTGCCTCTTCTCTCTGGGCGCCCGCAGGCGCGTCAAAAAACAACAAGCCACGCAGGAAACCGGCGTGGCTTGTTGTACGAATTATGGCCGGGTGAACCGACCGAAGGCCGGGCAGTATACCGAAAATGGTGCGTTAAACGCACTTTCGCCGACCATCTGTCATTTGCGGTGAAACGGCGGATTTATTGACCTGCAGGTCAGCGAACCATCAGCGCAAATCCACTGTGGGAGCGAGCCTGCTCGCGATGGCGGTATGTCGGTCAACATCTGCATTGACTGATACACCGCCATCGCGAGCAGGCTCGCTCCCACAGGTAGGTTGTCGTGATCAGGAGCTGACCACACCCTGCGCCACGCCGCCTTCGAGCTTGCGCCACAACAACCGCACATTGGCCTTGCGCACCAGGGCGCAGCGGTACAGGCGGATCTCCAACGGCACGTGCCATTGCGGGCCGCCGCAGATCACCAGCTCCCCCCGGGCCAGTTCGGCGCGTACGCTCAGGTGCGGCACCCAGGCGATGCCCAAGCCTTCCAGAGCCATGCTTTTCAGGCTGTCGGCCATGGCCGTCTCGTAGACCGTGGTAAAACGCAGGGCTCGCTGGCGCAGCAACTGGTTGACCGAACGCCCGAGGAACGCCCCGGCACTGTAGGCCAGCAACGGCACGCTGGC
This sequence comes from Pseudomonas sp. FP2300, assembly GCF_030687595.1. NCBI lineage: Bacteria > Pseudomonadati > Pseudomonadota > Gammaproteobacteria > Pseudomonadales > Pseudomonadaceae > Pseudomonas > Pseudomonas sp. FP2300. The sequence continues at coordinate 164,435 of NZ_CP117440.1, read as the reverse complement.
CTCACCTTCAAGGTCGAACAGCGGGTTGCCGTTGGCATCGGCGGCGCACACCGGGAGCATCTCGGTCTGACCCAGATGCAGCGACGGGAAGATCTCCGGGTCCATCTGCATGGCCGAATCCGGATCGTAGAAGGCCAGCATCAGGTCGCAGCCCCCCTCACGCAGGGCGTGGACGGCGTCGCCCACGTTGGTCGCCACCAGCCGCGTGGCAATGTTCATCCCCTCGTTGCGCAATTGCGCGATCCAGCGCGGGAAAAATCCCAGCGCCAGGGAGTGGGCGGCGGCCACCTGAATGACTTCGCCCTGTCCGCCTTCCAGATGATGCAAATGGCGCAGCACTTCACCCAGTTGCTCGACCACCGTGCGCGCCGTCACCAGGAACAACTGCCCCGCCGCCGTCAGCTCGACGGGCGTACGCGAACGGTTGACCAGGGTCAGTCCCAGCGCCGCCTCCAGGCTACGGATTCGCCGACTGAACGCCGGCTGCGTCACGAAGCGCCGCTCGGCCGCCTGGGAAAAACTACGGGTAGCGGCCAGGGCACTGAAGTCCTCAAGCCATTTGCTTTCAAGATTCATCCCACCACCCTCCCTTAAACGCACCAAAACAGGTCACACGTTCGCCGCGCCGCCGGCGTCACACCGGCATTATGCCGAATATGCATAGCCCAGTGTTTAACAGCATTGGCCCTAATTTTTCCCAGAGCCTAGGATTCGCAGCGTTCCGGCTCAGACCGGGTCCTTATCGAGATGATTTCTATCATGTCCTCCGCTGCATCATTCCGCACAGAAAAAGACCTGCTTGGCGTACTCGAAGTACCGGCGCAAGCGTATTACGGCATCCAGACCCTGCGAGCGGTAAACAACTTCCGTCTCTCCGGTGTCCCGATCTCGCATTACCCCAAGCTGGTGGTCGGCCTGGCCATGGTCAAACAGGCCGCCGCTGACGCCAACCGTGAACTGGGCCAGCTCAGCGAAGCCAAGCACGCAGCCATCAGTGAAGCCTGTGCACGATTGATCCGCGGCGATTTCCACGAAGAATTCGTGGTGGACATGATTCAGGGCGGCGCCGGCACGTCGACCAACATGAATGCCAACGAAGTCATCGCCAACATCGCGCTGGAGGCCATGGGCCACCAGAAAGGCGAGTACCAATACCTGCACCCCAACAACGACGTGAACATGGCGCAGTCCACCAACGACGCCTACCCGACTGCGATCCGCCTGGGTCTGCTGCTGGGCCACGACGCCTTGCTGGCCAGCCTCGACAGCCTGATCCAGGCGTTCGCGGCCAAGGGTGAAGAATTCAGCCATGTCCTGAAAATGGGCCGCACCCAGCTGCAAGACGCTGTGCCGATGACCCTCGGCCAGGAATTCCGCGCCTTCGCCACCACCCTGAGCGAAGACCTGGCACGCCTGAAAACCCTGGCGCCTGAGTTGCTCACCGAAGTGAACCTGGGCGGCACCGCCATCGGCACCGGCATCAACGCCGACCCGCGCTACCAGGCCCTGGCCGTGCAGCGCCTGGCAACCATCAGCGGCCAACCGCTGGTCCCGGCCGCCGACCTGATCGAAGCCACCTCCGACATGGGCGCCTTCGTGCTGTTCTCCGGCATGCTCAAGCGCACCGCGGTCAAGCTGTCGAAGATCTGCAACGACCTGCGCCTGCTGTCCAGCGGCCCACGCACCGGCATCAACGAAATCAACCTGCCGGCCCGTCAGCCAGGCAGCTCGATCATGCCCGGCAAGGTCAACCCGGTGATCCCGGAAGCGGTCAACCAGGTGGCGTTCCAGATCATCGGCAACGACCTGGCCCTGACCATCGCGGCCGAAGGCGGCCAACTGCAACTGAACGTGATGGAACCGTTGATCGCCTTCAAGATCTTCGACTCGATCCGCCTGCTGCAACGGGCCATGGACATGTTGCGCGAGCACTGCATCGTCGGCATCACCGCCAACGAAGCGCGCTGCCGCGAACTGGTCGAGCACTCGATCGGCCTGGTCACCGCCCTGAACCCATACATTGGCTATGAAAACGCCACCCGCATCGCCCGCGTTGCCCTGGAAAGTGGCCGCGGCGTGCTGGAACTGGTGCGCGAAGAAGGCTTGCTCGACGACGCCATGCTCGACGACATCCTGCGCCCGGAAAACATGATCGCTCCGCGTCTGGTCCCGCTCAAAGCGTGATCGACACGAGCACCGCTCACCAGGTCGAGGGACTAGACACCTCTCACCTTTTGAGGGCTTGGGGAATATTCCCCAAGCCCTTTTTTTAATTGATAGCAGCCAAGGATGACCGAACCTGTGGGAAGGAACCTGCTCGTGATAAACGACGACGCGCTGCCCGTTGTAAACCGCGTCGCCAGCCAACACGAGCAAGCTCGCCCCCACAAGAACCTGACCGAAAGGCCAGGTGTTTCAAAGGATCCGTTTCGTCGGACGCACCACAACTGTGCAGACGGGCACCGCACTGATAGGTATAGTGCCGCCCCTCTTCGCATGAGCGGTCGTCGGCAGCGAGACCCTTAAACATGCGAAAACCGAACTAATAACAAACCCGCAAAAAATGGACCGGGACGCAACATCGCCCTCACCTGTCGTGCCGCGCGCCGACCGATGTAACGCAATGTTTCCAAATGGCCAGTATTTGCTTAAACAAAAAACAGCGAGGAATACTCATGCTCGAAGTCATCAACGACTTCCTTTCAGGGAAAGTGCTGATCGTGCTCATTGTCGGGCTCGGTGGCTACTTCACGATCCGCTCGCGTTTCGTACAGTTCCGTCATTTCTTTCACATGTTCACGGTCTTCCGTGACAGTCTGAAAAGCAGCACCGACCAGCTCAGCTCCTTCCAGGCCCTGATGCTCAGCCTCGCTGGCCGTGTCGGCGCGGGCAACATTGCCGGTGTCGGCATCGCCGTGACCCTTGGCGGTCCGGGTGCAGTCTTCTGGATGTGGGTGACCGCTCTGGTCGGCATGTCCAGCAGCTTCTTCGAATGCTCCCTCGGCCAGCTCTACAAGCGCTGCGACTCCGAAGGCCAGTACCGTGGCGGCCCGTCCTACTACATCCAGCACGGCCTGCAGAAGCGCTGGCTGGGCATGATCATGGCGTTCCTGCTGCTGGTCACCTTCGGCTTCGCTTTCAACGGCCTGCAAGCCCACGCGGTCACCCACTCGCTGAACAACGCCTTCGGCTTCGACACCACCTACACCGGCCTGGGCCTGGCGGTGCTGCTGGGCCTGGTGTTTATCGGTGGGATCAAGCGTATCGCCAAGGTTGCCGACCTGCTGGTACCGGTCAAGACCCTGGCATACATCGCCGTGACCATTTACGTGATCGTGCTGCAGTTCGACCACGTACCGGCCATGCTGGCGACCATCGTCAAGAGCGCCTTCGGCCTCGACCAGGCCTTTGGCGGCCTGATCGGCAGTGCCATCGTCATGGGCGTCAAGCGTGGCGTGTTCGCCAACGAAGCCGGCCTGGGCAGTGCGCCTAACGTGGCCGCCGTAGCCTCCGTCGAGCACCCGGTTGCCCAGGGCGTGGTACAGGCGTTCAGCGTGTTCCTCGACACCTTCGTGATCTGCACCTGCACCGCGCTGCTGATCCTGCTGTCGGGCTTCTACACCCCAGGCTTCGAAGGCGACGGCATTGCCCTGACCCAGAACTCCCTGGCAGCCGTAGTCGGTGACTGGGGCCGGATGTTCATCTCCGTGGCCCTGGCGCTGTTCGTCTTCACCTCGATCCTCTACAACTACTACCTGGGCGAAAACAACCTGCGCTTCATGCTGGGTGAAAACCGCAAGGCCCTGATCGCCTACCGCGCGCTGGTCCTGCTCCTGATTTTCTGGGGCGCCATCGAAAACCTCAGCACCGTGTTCGCCTTCGCCGACATCACCATGACCCTGCTGGCGTTCGTGAACCTGATCGCGCTGTTCCTGCTGTTCAAGGTCGGCATGCGCATCCTGCGCGACTACGATGACCAGCGTTCGGCCGGTATCAAGACGCCAGTCTTCGACTCCAGCAAGTTCCCGGATCTGGACCTGGACCGCAAGGCTTGGCCTGCGACCCCCTCGACGCCGGTTACCAAGCCTGACGCCGCTGTTGCTGGCGTGACCGCAGCGCAACGCTGATCGGTAACAAGCTGTTTGGAAAAAACCGGGCGCATCCCCTGCGCCCGGCGTGACACAGCATAAGGTCGGCGTCATGCTCGACCTTATGTTGTGGCGGCTAACCCAAGCTGCCGTTTTCGTCCTCGGAGAACAACCATGAATTCCACCACCTACCCCGCCGCCCAGCACGTCATGGTGCTCTACACCGGCGGTACCATAGGCATGCAGGCCAGCGCCCACGGCCTGGCCCCGGCATCCGGTTTCGAAGCGCGGATGCGTGATTACCTGCACAGCCAACCCGAACTCGTCGTGCCGCAATGGCGCTTCCGGGAAATGTCGCCGCTGATCGACAGCGCCAACATGACCCCGGCCTACTGGCAGCAACTGCGCGAAGCAGTGGTCGATGCCGTGGACGTGCAGGGCTGCGACAGCGTACTGATCCTGCATGGCACCGACACCCTGGCCTACAGCGCAGCGGCGATGAGCTTCCAACTGCTGGGCCTGCATGCGCGGGTCTGCTTCACCGGTTCCATGTTGCCCGCCGGCGTGACCGACAGCGACGCCTGGGAAAACCTCAGCGGCGCACTGGTCGCGCTCGGCCATGGCCTGGCGCCGGGCGTGCACCTGTACTTCCACGGCGAACTGCTGGCACCGACCCGTTGCGCGAAAGTGCGCAGCTTCGGTCGTCACCCATTCAAGCGCCTGGAGCGCCAGGGCGGCGGCGCCAAGGCATCCTCCCTGCCGGTGCAGTTGAATTACGACCAGCCCAAGCAATTGGCGAACATCGCGGCGCTGCCACTGTTTCCCGGCATCAGCGCGCAGATCCTCGATGGCCTGCTGGGTAGCGGCATCCAGGGTCTGGTGCTGGAGTGCTATGGCAGCGGTACCGGGCCGAGCGACAACCCGGCCTTCCTCGCCAGCCTCGAGCGAGCGCGGGACAACGGCGTGGTGGTGGTGGCGGTGACCCAATGCCATGAAGGTGGCGTCGAGCTGGACGTGTACGAGGCTGGCAGTCGCTTGCGTGGCGTTGGCGTACTCTCCGGCGGCGGCATGACTCGCGAGGCTGCGCTTGGCAAGTTGCAGGCGTTGATTGGCGCGGGCTTGCCGGTAGACGAAGTTCGGCGGCTGGTGGAGCTGGACCTGTGTGGCGAGCTGAGCTGACACCCACAGGGCCCGCTCAAGCCTTGCAATCTTCGCCCGGCATATAACTTGCTCCGTTTCCAGCTTCCCCAGGCTGGAAACGGACATGCTTCATTCTCACCTCACCACCCTGAACGCCGTCTCACTGGTACTCAGCACCTTTAAAAGCGAAGGGCTGTCCAGTGATGCGTTGCTGGCCGGCAGCGGCATCAGCGCGGCGGACCTGAGCCGGGCCGACACGCGCATCACCACCAACCAGGAGATGCAGGTCTGCGCCAACGCCGTGGCCCTCAAGCGCGACATCGGCCTGGAACTGGGCCTGCGCATGCACGTTTCGTCCTACGGCATGCTCGGCTACGCCCTGCTCACCAGTGCCACCTTAGGTGACGCCTTGCGCCTGGCGCTGCGCTATCCGGCGCTATTGGGAACACTCTTCGACCTGAACCTGGACGATGACGGCGACTGCATATGGTTCAGCGCCAGCGATTATCGGGAAAACCCGGCCCTGGCGGTGTTCAATGCCGAGTTCTGCATGGTTTCGCTGAATATCATCTGCAACGACCTGCTCGGCCACACGCTGCCATTGCGCGCAGCACGCTTCGAACATCCGGCACCCGATTACCAGGCGCGTTACGCAGCGCTATTCGATTGCCCAGTGCGCTTTGACAGCGTCGATAATGCTTTCGCTTTCGAGCGACACTGGCTCGACCAACCCTTGCCCCTGGCCGACCCCATCACCCATCACGCCATGGCCGAACGCTGCCGCCGGCAGAACACCGAGTTCACCGGCCGCCAGGCCTGGCTGGGGCGGATTCGCCAGCTGCTCGCCGCCCAACTGGACGCCGCTCCCGGACTGGAAGGCCTGGCCGAACAAATGAACTGCTCGGCGCGCACCTTACGCCGGCACCTCAAGGACCTGGGTTGCAGCTACCAGGAACTGTTGGATGAACTGCGTTTCGAACGGGCCAAGCAGATGCTCTGCGAGGACCAGTTGCCGATCCATCGCATCGCCGAACGCCTGGGCTTCAGCGAAACCGCCAGTTTTCGCCATGCCTTCGTGCGCTGGAGCGGGGTAGCGCCAAGCCAGTTCCGGTCCTGATGTGGGAGCAAGGCTTGCCCGCGATTGCAATATGACTAACCCCGCAAAAACGCCTGATGCAGCTCGTCCACCGTCTGGAAGTGATACGCCGGGCGCTCGGCGCTGAGTTCTTCATGGCTACCAAACCCATACCCCACCGCTGCCGCATCCAGCCCATTGCTGTGGGCGCCGATCAGGTCGTGTTTGCGGTCGCCGATCATCAGGGTGCTGGCCGGGTCGAGGCTTTCTTCGGCCAGCAGGTGGGCAATCAGTTCGACCTTGTTTGTGCGGGTGCCGTCCAGTTCGCTGCCGTAGATCACCTTGAAGTGCCGGGCGAAGTCGAAATGACGGGCGATTTCCCGGGCGAAGACCCAGGGCTTGGAGGTGGCGATGTACAACTGGCGCCCTTGGCCGCCCAAGGTTTCCAGTAGCGGCATCACGCCGTCGAAGACACGGTTCTCATAAAGGCCGGTGACCTTGAATCGCTCACGATAGAAATTCACCGCCTCCCAGGCCTTCGCTTCGTCGAAGTCATAGAACTGCATGAAGGCCTGCAACAAAGGTGGGCCGATGAAGTGTTCAAGGCGGGTCAGGTCGGGTTCGTCGATGCCCAGTTTGCTCAAGGCGAACTGGATCGAACGGGTGATGCCCTCGCGGGGGTCGGTGAGGGTGCCGTCGAGGTCGAAGAGTACGATCTGGTAGTGCATTGCAGGTCCTGGTAGTGGCATCACGTGGCGAGGGAGCTTGCTCCCGCTGGGCCGGTCCGACGCTTCGGGCGCAGCAGACCCATTTTTTGTGAGCGCTTCGCGCTCAAGCGGGAGCAAGCTCCCTCGCCACGATGAATCAAACAAGTAAGAACAGTGACAAACCCATCAAGGCCGGTCGTAACCTTCAGCCAGATGCAGATCCTTGAGCTTCACGTAGTTCGCCGCGCTGTAAGTGAAAAAAGCGCGCTCCTTGTCAGTCAGTGGCCGGGCCTGTTTCACCGGGCTGCCCACATACAAGAAGCCGCTTTCCAGGTGCTTGCCCGGCGGTACGAGGCTGCCGGCACCGATGATCACATCATCTTCGACCACCGCGCCGTCCATGACGATGCTGCCCATGCCGATCAGGATCCGACTGCCTACGGTGCAGCCATGGAGCATGACTTTGTGGGCGATGGTCACGTCGTCGCCGATCAACAGCGGGAAGCCATCGGGATTGAAGGGACCGGCATGGGTGATGTGCAGCACGCAACCATCCTGGACGCTGGTACGCGCACCGATACGGATGCGGTGCATGTCACCGCGAATCACCGTCAGCGGCCAGACAGAGCTGTCTTCGCCGATTTCGACGTCGCCGATCACCACCGCGGTGCTGTCGACAAAAGCGCCACGGGCTAGCCGCGGGCTGTGGTTCTGGTACGTACGAAGGGTCACGATAGGCTCTCTCTTATCCAGTGATAGGCGCTGCTAGCTGCGGTGAACGTCGATTGTAATTAAGATGGGCCCATGTTTCTTCCAGCCAAGGTGTCGACCGTGAGCGTGAACAACCCTCTTTTACAGCCCTATGACCTGCCGCCATTCTCGGCGATCCGTGCCGAGCACGTGCAACCGGCCATCGAGCAGATCCTGGCTGACAACCGTGCCGCCATCGCCGAACTCCTCAAGACCCAAGTCCAGCAGCCTACCTGGGCCGGCCTGGTATTGGCGATGGACGAGCTCAATGATCGCCTGGGCGCCGCCTGGAGCCCGGTCAGTCATTTGAACGCCGTGCGCAACAGCCCTGAACTGCGCGAGGCCTACGAGGCCTGCCTGCCGGCGCTGAGTGCCTACTCCACGGAACTGGGCCAGAACCGCGAACTGTTCCAGGCTTTCGAAGCCTTGGCCAACAGCCCCGAAGCCGCTGGTTTCGACGTGGCGCAGAAAACCATCCTGGAACACTCCCTGCGCGACTTCCGCCTGTCGGGCATCGACCTGCCGCCCGAGCAGCAGAAGCGTTACGCCGAAGTGCAAAGCAAACTCTCCGAGCTGGGCAGCCGCTTCTCCAATCAACTGCTGGATGCAACCCAGGCCTGGACCAAGCACGTCACCGATGAAGCCGCCCTCGCCGGCCTGACCGATTCGGCCAAGGCGCAAATGGCCGCGGCTGCCCAGGCCAAGGAACTGGACGGCTGGCTGATCAACCTGGAATTCCCCAGCTATTACGCGGTGATGACCTACGCCGAAGACCGCGCCCTGCGTGAAGAAGTCTACGCGGCGTACTGCACCCGCGCTTCCGACCAGGGCCCGAATGCCGGTCAGAACGATAACGGCCCGGTGATGGAACAGATCCTCGACCTGCGTCAGGAACTGGCCCAACTGCTCGGTTTCGCCAACTTCGCCGAGTTGAGCCTGGCGACCAAGATGGCCGAATCCAGCGATCAGGTCCTCAGCTTCCTGCGTGACCTGGCCAAGCGCAGCAAGCCGTTCGCCGCCCTGGACCTGGAGCAGCTCAAAGCCTTCGCCGCCGAACAGGGCTGCCCCGACCTGCAAAGCTGGGACAGCGGTTTCTACGGTGAAAAACTGCGCCAGCAGCGTTACAGCGTGGCCCAGGAAGCCCTGCGCGCCTACTTCCCGATCGACAAAGTGCTGAGCGGCCTGTTTGCCATCGTGCAACGCCTGTACGGCATCGAAATCGCCGAACTGAAAGGTTTCGACACTTGGCATCCGGATGTGCGCCTGTTCGAAATCAAGGAGAACGGCCAGCATGTCGGCCGCTTCTTCTTCGACCTCTACGCCCGCGCCAACAAGCGTGGCGGCGCCTGGATGGACGGCGCCCGCGACCGTCGCCGTACGATCGAGGGTGTACTGCAAAGCCCTGTGGCGAACCTGGTGTGCAACTTCACCCCGGCCGACAGCGGCAAGCCGGCGCTGCTGACCCACGACGAAGTCACCACCCTGTTCCACGAGTTCGGCCATGGCCTGCACCACCTGCTGACTCGCGTCGAGCACGCTGGCGTGTCCGGCATCAACGGCGTGGCCTGGGATGCCGTGGAACTGCCAAGCCAGTTCATGGAGAACTGGTGCTGGGAGCCTGAAGGCCTGGCGCTGATTTCCGGCCACTACGAAACCGGCGAACCGCTGCCCCAGGACCTGCTGGAAAAAATGCTCGCGGCGAAAAACTTCCAGTCCGGCCTGATGATGGTCCGCCAACTGGAGTTCTCGCTGTTCGACTTCGAGCTGCACGCCACCCACGGCGACGGACGCGGCGTGCTGCAAGTGCTCGAAGGCGTGCGCGACGAGGTGTCGGTCATGCGTCCGCCGGCCTATAACCGCTTCCCCAACAGCTTTGCGCACATTTTCGCCGGCGGGTATGCGGCGGGCTACTACAGCTACAAATGGGCGGAAGTACTGTCAGCGGATGCGTTCTCCAAGTTCGAAGAGGACGGCGTGCTCAACGCTGCCACCGGTCGTGCCTTCCGCGAAGCCATCCTGGCCCGTGGCGGTTCCCAGGAGCCCATGGTGCTGTTCGTCGACTTCCGTGGCCGTGAGCCGTCGATTGACGCACTCTTGCGCCATAGCGGCCTGACCGAGGACGCGGCAGCATGAGCGAGGGGCCCGTGATTACCAAGAGACGCTTTATCGCCGGGGCGGTCTGCCCGGCCTGCAGCGAGCCGGACAAACTGATGATGTGGAACGAAGACGGCGTACCGCACCGTGAATGCGTGGCCTGCGGTTACTCCGACACACTCAACGAGCAAGGCCTGTCGGTGCCCAAGGAATTGGGCACCCGGGTCAACACCTCGGCGCTTAAAGTGCCGGATGCCAAGGTCCAGGCGGTGCAGTTTTTCCCCAACCCCAAGTTGAAGAAAAAAACCGACTGACATCTTCGGCATCACCTTCCGGGCCCCACGGCCCGGAAGCGATACATATATATCGCCATGCCGCCCACCTTCCTGCCCAGACTGCTCATCCCGTTCAGTCCATGGAAGGTTTCCGATGCCCAACGATGACAACCCGCTGTTGCAGGCCCATGACCTGCCACCTTTTTCCCAGATCCAAGCCCGGCATTTCTCGCCGGCCCTCGACCGGATTCTTGCCGAGAGCCGCGATCAAGTAGCCGACATCATCAAGACCCAGACACCGTTCCCCACCTGGGACGACCTCGTGCTGGCGATGGACGAAATCCACGCCCGGCTGAAAGGTTTCGACTATGTGCTCAAGCGCCTGACCTTGACCAGGACAGGCGACGCCTGGACCCAGGCTTCACTCGACTGCAGCGAACGGTTGCACGATTACCAGCGGTCGTTGAAACAACACCCCGAACTGTTCCAACTCTTCCAGCGCTTGGCGAACAGCCCGATAGCCCGGCATTTCACACCAGCGAGAAAAAGAACCCTGGAAAAGATCCTCCGGCAGTTTCGCCAGAACGGGTTGGCGCACACCGCACAGGCAGACTTGAAAGACCTGCAGCTACGCATCCAAGGTGCCCAGAGCTTGTTCCTGGAGCACCTGCACGAAGCCAATAAAGCCTGGAGCAAAACGTTTGACGATGAAGCTCAACTGAGCGGCCTGCCGCCGTCTTTCAAGCAACGCATGGTCGACCAGGCGCGTGAGGCCGGGCGTGAGGGCTGGCTGCTGACGCTCAATGAGGAGTCGTTTCGCATCGTCACCCGTTACGCTGACGATCACCTTTTGCGCAAGCAAATGTACGTCGCCTTCAGCACGCGCGCGTCGGACCAAGGGCCGCATGCCGGCGCGTTCGACAACGGTGAAGTACTCGCGCAATTGCTCAGGGATCGTCATCAACAGGCCACGTTACTGGGCTATTCGAATTACGCTCAAATGGCGATTGAGCCGGAGCAGGCCAAGTCGCCTGAACAGGTCCTGGCCTTCCTGCAAACACAGCTCGCCCAGCGGCACAGCGCATTTGTCCGGGACACAAAACAACTGCAGGCATTTGCCACGACGCAAGGCTTCAGGAGGCTCCAGCCTTGGGATTATCAATACCTGGCAGAACAACTTCGGCGGCAAACGACTGGGGTTTCGGAGCAGGCCGCCAGTGCCTGGTTTGAATTGGAGTCGACTTTCGCACAACTGTTACTGATCGCCAGGGACCTGTTCGGCGTGAACATCGTTGAACGTCAGGATGTGGCGACGTGGCATACGGACGTGCGTCTTTTTGAAATCCGCGAGCGGGATGAGACCCTGGGTTACCTCTATTTCGACCCGTTCGAGGATGCACATCAGGACGGCTTCCCCAATACCACCACCCTGCGCAACCGCCGCATCACCGCCGAGGGCCGGCCTCGGCACCCCATCGCCGCGTTGCATGGCTGGTTGCCGCGTGGCTCAGGTGCAAACCCGGTGTTGCTGGATCATCGGCAACTGCGCATCCTCTTTCACGAGTTCGGCCATTGCCTGCACCACATCTTGACCCGGGCTGAATACCGCGTCGTTTCCGGGATCTCGGAGCTGTCCCGGGATACGGCCGAATTCGCCGGGGTTTTGTTCGAGCAATGGTGCTTCTCCAAGCCATGCCTGATTCGTGTATCCAAACATCACCAAACCGGGGCGCCCTTGCCGGACAACATCGCCGATCAGTTGCTGGTTTACCTCCATACCCAGACCAGTTGGGACAGCGCCTCTTTCTTGCGTGATGCGCTGTTCGACGTAGAGTTGCACCGCAGCCACGGCGACGGACGCACTGCCCAACAAGTATTCGCGCAAGTCAGCGCACAGGTCGGGCATCTGCCGATGTCTGCAAACGAACGCTGGCCCAATGGCCTGGACTATATGGTGACCGGCTATGGGGCCGGGATCTACGCCTATGCCTGGGCGAAGGAATTGGCGAAAACCGTATTCCAGCGCTTCGAGCGCGACGGACTGTTCAACCGGGAAACCGGGCGGGCGTTGCGCGAGACGATTTTCGGGCCGAGCGACTCACGACCGCTGTCTGAATCGATCTCGGCGTTTTTGGAGACGTAACCGATCAGCGTTCGGGAAGCACAATCTGAGGGTCAAGATGACGCGTCGTCGTGGTCGAGTTGACCCAGCTTTCCAGGGAGCAAAGGGCAAAGACGCTGGTGCTGCAATCACCGTTCGCCAACGCCGTGCGGAGTTTGTCGACATCGGCCTGCATCATGTAGCGAACGCCGTCCTTGAAATGATGGCTGTCACCGAAGCCACCTTCGGTCATTTCGTTCAACGCATCCTCCTTGCTCCAGCCCTGTACCACCACCCGGTACATGGCGGCCACCAATCCGGTGCGGTCCGAGCCGTGCTTGCAATGCATCAACACCGGCCCCTTGGCTTCGGCCGCCTGGACGGCGCGCAAGGCCCTGAGTATGTCGCTGTCATCGACGTGATTGGTGCGATAGGGCAACTGCACCTGCTCGATGCCCGGGGTGGACAGCCAGCGCTTGTCCGACTCCGGCAGGAAAGTGATGACCGTGCCGATCCTGAGCTTCGTCAGCAAAGGCAGCGCTCCGCCGTCCGGCAGGGAGCTGCGGTAGAGCGTCGGTGACATCTGGTAGAGGTTGTAGTCCTTTTCCACCGGTTGCGCCCATTCAGCGGGCCTCGCCTCAGTGGAATCAGCCGCTTGGGCGGAAGTTTCGGCCAACCCGATGAGCAAGGCCAGGCAGAGCAGTGAACGGGAACAGAGCTTGAGCATGCACGAACGACCGAAAACGAAGGAATACGAGATGATCAGTTTCGGCTCGCTGCGGTTAAAAGCCTGTGAGGAGAACGTCAAAGTGTTGTGAACGATGATCCGGTATTTGGACTGCTGAATGGCACTGGCCTTAATCGAATACAGCGAATACTGTATGCACATACAGCTATCGGAGCATTCCCATGCCAGCCTCCCTTCCACCTCGCGGCCGCGGCACCGCGACCAACCCGCACAACCGCTTCGCCCCGAGTCGCTCGGTGGCTGAAGATGACGGTTGGCACCAGGAAGTCCCGCCAACCCAGGGCACCGAAGTGCGCATCGAAATGGCGAAGACCATCATTACCCGCAACACCTCGTCCGATATTCCCTTCGACCGCTCGATCAACCCGTACCGCGGCTGCGAACACGGCTGCATCTACTGCTATGCGCGGCCCAGCCACGCCTATTGGGACATGTCGCCGGGGCTGGATTTCGAAACCAAGCTGATCGCCAAGACCAATGCCGCCGATGTGCTGGAAGAGCAATTGTCCCGGCGCGGCTATCAATGCGCGCCGATCGCACTGGGTTCCAACACCGATCCCTATCAGCCTATCGAGCGCGAACAACGGATCACCCGGCGGATTCTCGAAGTGCTGCTGCGTTATCGGCATCCGGTGACCATCGTCACCAAGGGGTCGTTGATCCTGCGCGACCTGGACCTGCTGACCGAGCTGGCGCAACAACGCCTGGTGCACGTGATGATCAGCCTCACCACCCTGGACGATGAACTCAAGCGCATTCTCGAACCCCGCGCGGCGGCACCCAAGGCACGGCTGCGGGCGATCAAGGTCATGCGCGAGGCGGGTATTGCCGTGGGGGTGCTGTGTGCACCGATGATCCCGATGATCAATGACAGCGAGATCGAAAGCCTGCTGGCCGAAGCCCACGCCGCCGGCGCCCAGAATGCCGCCTACGTCATGCTACGCCTGCCGCTGGAAGTCGCGCCGCTGTTCGAGGAGTGGTTGCAGGCGCACTACCCGCAACGCGCCGCCCACGTGCTGAGCCTGGTTCGCCAGAGCCGCGGCGGTGAACTGTATGACAGCCGCTTCGGTGCGCGGATGCGCGGCGAGGGCCCGTTCGCCGACCTGCTGGCCCAGCGTTTCGCCAAGGCACTCAAGCGCTTGGGGCTTGAGCGCCGCGACGGGTACACTCTTGATTGCGATGCCTTCTGTCCGCCGGGCCGACAGATGTCGTTGATTTGATTAAAGTTGACCTTGGAAAGGCCACTGGACATGAACTGCGCCAGTGTTTCGCCACCCCTGGAATCGTTGTCCTAGAGCCTTCGATTTCAGTTTGAGTTAAGTTTCGGCCGCTACCTTGTTCAGCGAGTGACTGACGGGTCGAACATCTCGACCTGGATGTTTTTTAACCAGCCACTGGCGTCAGACCGTCAAAAAGAGGATGAATCATGAGTGACAAGGATAAACAGCCGTTGGCTGCGTCGGCTTCAGCCCAACCCGAGGCGGAAACCGCCGATGCAGCGCTGCAGCATATTGTTGACGGCTTTTTGCATTTCCATCACGAGATCTTTCCGCAGCAGGAAGAACTCTTCAAGAAACTCGCCACCGCCCAGAAACCCCGGGCGATGTTCATCACCTGCGCCGATTCGCGCATCGTGCCCGAGTTGATCACCCATAGCTCCCCCGGCGACCTGTTCGTGACCCGCAACGTCGGCAACGTCGTTCCGCCTTACGGGCAGATGAACGGCGGCGTCTCCACGGCCATCGAGTACGCCGTGCTGGCCCTCGGCGTGCAGCACATCATTGTCTGCGGCCATTCCGATTGCGGCGCCATGCGTGCGGTGCTCAACCCCGACACCCTGGAAAAAATGCCCACGGTAAAAGCCTGGCTGCGCCACGCCGAAGTGGCCAAGACCATGGTCCACGACAACTGTCCGTGCGGTGACGAAAAGCAAACCATGCCCATCCTCACCGAAGAGAACGTGATCGCGCAGTTGCAGCATTTGCGAACGCACCCTTCGGTGGCCTCGCGCATGGCCAGCGGTCAGTTGTTCATCCACGGTTGGGTGTACAACATCGAGACCAGCGAGATCAAAGCCTACGACGCGGACCAGGGACGTTTCCTGCCGCTCGATGGCAGCCATCCGATACCGGTGGCGACGCCCAAAGCGCGCTTCTAACCACTCCTAAACATCCTCGTGTGGTTCAAGCCTTACCGCTGTTTGCGCGGTAGGGCCTCGCCATGCCTGAAGAAAACTGCGGGAGAGTCGCCATGCGTGCTGCTCAATTAAAAGCTGTTCTGCCACGGGAGCTGCTGGCTTCGGTGGTTGTGTTCCTGGTGGCGCTACCCTTGTGCATGGGTATTGCCATCGCCTCCGGCCTGCCACCGGCCAAAGGCCTGATCACCGGGATCATCGGTGGTTTGGTGGTGGGTTTCCTGGCAGGTTCCAAGCTGCAAGTCAGTGGCCCGGCCGCCGGGTTGGCGGTGCTGGTCTTCGAGTTGGTGCGCCAGCATGGCGTGGCAATGCTCGGACCGATCCTGCTGCTGGCCGGTCTGCTGCAATTGTTGGCCGGGCGCTTTCGCCTGGGCTGCTGGTTTCGGGTCACCGCACCTGCGGTGGTGTACGGGATGCTCGCCGGTATCGGCGTGCTGATCGTGTTGTCCCAGGTCCACGTGATGCTCGACGCCGCGCCCAAGCCGTCAGGGCTGGATAACCTGGCGGCGTTCCCGGCAGCGGTGGCCCAGGCTTTGCCATCCTTTGGCTGGCAGGCCGGCCTGCTCGGGTTGTCGACGATTGCGGTGATGTGGCTGTGGGAAAAATTTCGCCCCCACAGCCTGCGCTTCATTCCTGGCGCCTTGCTTGGCGTAGGCCTGGCGACCGTCGCCAGCCTGCTGCTGGCCTTGCAGGTCAAACGCGTGGAAGTCCCCGAGAACCTCGCCGAAGCCATTGATTGGCTGCGTCCGGCCGACCTGCTGAACCTGGCCGACCCTACGCTGCTGATCGCCGCGTTCGCCGTGGCCTTCATCGCCAGCGCCGAAACCCTGCTGTCAGCAGCTGCCGTGGATCGCATGCACAGCGGTGAACGTGCGGACTTCGACCGGGAACTGTCGGCGCAAGGCATCGGCAACATGCTCTGCGGCCTGCTCGGCGCCTTGCCAATGACCGGCGTGATCGTGCGCAGCTCGGCCAACGTCCAGGCCGGAGCCACTACACGAATGTCGACGATTTTCCACGGCCTGTGGCTGTTGCTCTTCGTGCTGTTGCTGTCCAGCGTGCTGCAAAGCATTCCGGTGGCGAGCCTGGCGGGTGTGCTGGTGTACACCGGTTTCAAACTGGTGGACCTCAAGGCGTTTCGCAGCCTGGGCCGCTATGGCCGGATGCCGATGTTCACCTACGCCGCCACGGCGCTGGCGATCATCTTCACCGACCTGTTGACCGGTGTACTGATCGGTTTCGGCCTGACCCTGGCGAAACTAGCCTGGAAAGCCTCGCGCCTGAAAATCAGCCTGATCGACCTGCCCAGTGACGGTGAGATGGAACTGCGGTTGGTCGGGGCGGCAACCTTCCTCAAGGTCCCGGCGTTGACCCAAGTGCTGGGCACCATACCGACAGGCGCCACCGTGCATGTGCCGCTCAATAACCTGAGCTACATCGACCACTCGTGCCTGGAGCTGCTGGAAGAATGGGGCCGGGCAAACGCCAGCAAGGGCTCGAAACTGCTGATCGAATCCCGCGGGCTCAAGCGCCGGTTGGAAGGGCGGTTGCGGACCACCGTGGGGGTTGGCGCAGCCTCTGCCTGACACCTTGAGTCCAAATGGGAGAGAGCCTGCTCGTGATAGCGGTGTGTCAGTCAACTGCGATGTTGCTGATGCAATGCAATCGCGAGCAGGCTCGCTCCCACAGGTGATCAGCAACTGATCGAGCTGCGTTCATTCGGGTACTGGATCACGTCGAACCGCAATAGCCATCCTTCTGCCCCAACCCCGCGCACACCTGCGCCAACAAGGGGCGATTTACGGTCAAATCTTTTGGCCATTTCGATCCCCTTTTGGCCTCTCCTGCCGTTCTCTGAAACGCCGCGCGCCGCAAGACTGTGTTCAAACGGATCAGCCTTGCGGAGAACAAAAAATGCTGACGATTTACTCGGACGATCACCACCTGCACCACGGGCGCTGCGAATTGATGGATGGGCAGTTGATGCCCTGTTTCGAGATGCCGTCCCGGGCCGATCATGTGCTGGAGCGGGTCAAGGCGCGGGCACTCGGGCCGGTGGAGGCGCCGCAGGATTTTGGCCTGGGACCGATCCAGCGTATCCACAGCCCGGCCTACCTGGAATTTTTCAAAGGTGCGTGGGATCGCTGGGCTGAGTATGGGCGCGACGGCGATTTGCTGCCTTTCACTTGGCCCGCACGGACCCTGCGCACGGTCATCCCGACAAGCCTGCACGGCCAGCTCGGCTATTACAGCTTCGACGGCGGTGCGCCGATTACCGCCGGCACGTGGCAGGCCGCCTACAGCGCCGCGCAAGTGGCCCTCACCGCCCAGGCGGATATCCAGCGCGGTGCGCGCAGTGCCTTCGCGTTGTGCCGGCCGCCAGGGCACCACGCCGCTGGCGATTTGATGGGCGGTTATTGCTACTTGAACAACGCCGCCATCGCCGCCCAGGCCTTTCTCGACCAAGGCCATAAGAAGGTCGCGATCCTCGACGTGGATTACCACCACGGCAACGGCACCCAATCGATTTTCTACGAACGCAGCGACGTGTTGTTCGCGTCGATCCACGGCCATCCGGAAGCCGAGTTTCCGTTTTTCCTGGGCTATGCGGATGAGCATGGTGAGGGCCAAGGTGAGGGCTTCAATTTCAACTACCCTTTGCCGGCCGGCTCAGGCTGGGACACCTGGAGCGCGGCGCTGGAACAGGCCTGCGGGCAAATCCAGGGCTACGACGCCGATGTCATCGTCGTGTCCCTGGGCGTGGACACTTTCAAGGACGACCCGATCTCGCAATTCAAGCTCGACAGCCCGGACTACCTGGCGATGGGCAAGCGCATCGCGGCGCTCGGCAAACCGACGCTGTTCGTGATGGAAGGCGGTTATGCGGTGGCAGAAATCGGCATCAATGCCGTGAACGTTCTTGAAGGTTTCCAAAACGCCCAATGAGGAATAACAGCATGAACAGACTCAAGCGTTTAATGGCCCCGGCCCTGTGCGCCGCGCTGCTTTGCGGCGCGGTCCAGGCCGAGGAGCGCACCTTGCGCGTCTACAACTGGTTCGACTACATCACGCCCAAGGCCCTGGACGATTTCAAGGCGCAGAACAGCCAGGTCAAGCTGGTCTACGACATCTTCGACACCAACGAGGCCCTGGAGGCCAAGCTGCTGACGGGCAATTCCGGCTATGACGTGGTGGTGCCGTCCAACGTGTTCCTGGCCAAGCAGATCGAAGCCGGGGTGTTCCAGCCCCTGGACCGCAGCAAGCTACCGAACTGGAACCACCTCGATCCCAAGCTGATGAAGCTGATCGAAGCCAACGACCCGGGTAACAAGTTCGCCGTGCCCTACATGTACGGCACCATCCTGATCGGCTTCAACCCGGACAAGATCAAGGCCGCCCTGGGTGACAACGCACCGGTGGACAGCTGGGATCTGATCTTCAAGGAAGAGAACATCAGCAAGCTCAAGCAGTGCGGCGTGGCATTGCTCGATTCGCCGTCCGAGATACTGCCCCTGGCCCTGCAGCACTTGGGCCTGGACCCCAACAGCAAGAAGCCGGCGGACTACGCGAAGGCCGAAGCGTTGTTGATGAAGATCCGTCCGTACATCACTTATTTCCATTCGTCCAAGTACATGGCCGACATCGCCAACGGCGACATCTGCGTGGCCGTCGGTTACTCCGGCAGCTTCTCCCAGGCGGCCAACCGCGCCAAGGAAGCCAAGAACGGCGTGACGGTGGACATGCGCCTGCCCAAGGAAGGCGCACCGATCTGGTTCGACATGCTCGCCATCCCCAAAGGTGCCGCCAACCCGGGCGACGCCTACACCTTCATCAACTATCTGCTGCAACCGAAGGTGATCGCGCCAGTCAGCGATTTCGTCGGTTATCCGAACCCGAACAAGGACGCCACGGACATGGTCGACCCGGCGATCCGCAACAACCCCAACCTGTACCCGACAGAGGCGGCGATGGCCACGCTCTACACCTTGCAACCGTTGCCAAGGGACGCCGAGCGCGCGCGGACACGAGCCTGGACCCGGATCAAGTCTGGACAGTAAGTGCAGGGATGTAAGGCGGCATATACATAGTTACCACCTTCCCAGTCATACGCCCTCCTAGCATGGAAAACCCGAAGCGCTCGCTTCGGGAATTCCAAGTATCGCGAGACGGGAGACTGAGATGACACAACCCCCAACGATCACAAACGCCACGCCCTATGCCAACCCCAGGGACGCGGTACTCAACCAGTTGTTTGCGGGCCCCACCTATCCAGAGGTCGCCGCCATACTCCTGCGCGATGCCCTCAAGAAGCTGTACCCCGCGCTGAACCTCGATCCCCATACCACCGTGGTCGGCGAGCCGAACTGGGACATTGTCGACGGCGAAATCGTGGAGCGTCAGACCCGCTATGAAACCCTCAGCGACATGCTGGCGGGGCTCGCGAACGAAGGAGAACCCATTCTGCTGATCGAAGGGCTGCACTTTCTGACCCAACTGCCGCTCACAACCCCCGACGTGCATTTGCCGGTGCGCATCGACCAGATTGGCAACCTGATCAACGAGCTGGTACCCACCATGTTGACGGCCTGCCAGGAACAACAACTGGCGTACTGGAATGCTTCAGTCGGCGAATCCGGCCCACGCTGGCATGATCTCTCCAGTACATTGCGCAGAGCCTGGGACGTCAGGCAGATCAGGGGCTGGACCGCGACTGAATGCGAAATGGCCATGCACCTGTTCCGCTACCCCGATCGCCAGGGCCGCAAGGACAACAACCGTTTTGACACCCACGCTTATCTGATCGACGTCGACGGCGTTAACGACGATGAAGTGACACGTTTGAATGAAAACTCGATCGTGGTGCTGATCGGCAAAATCGACAGCCAGGAGGTCATCCTCAAGTACTCGACGCTCAACGGCTACGAGAAGTTCGGCTCGCAACACGCACTGGGGCAGTCGCTCCCAGCTCATCTGGATTCGCGCGGATACAGGACCATCCGATGGCGGCTCTATGAGCCCGACGGCAACATCTTCGACCATAAGGCCTGTGGGTTGATCGCCGAGCAAATCAAGATCATCGGCGCCTCCGGCGCGAAAATCAGGGCACCCTACGAGCCCGGACAACCGCCTGCCAGCGGCCAGGACCTGGACAGCGACCCGATCGAGGCCTGGTTCAAGAAGCAGGTGCCCCACTGGTTGCAGGCTGCCTCGACATCCGATCAGATCCTGTTCGCCCAGCACATGAAGAACCTGTCGATATTGACCAGTATCCACTCCGGCAGAACCTACCTGGACGGCATTCCCTCCATCAAGGACTATGCGTTGGATGCTCTGAAAAAGCAGATGCAATCGGAACACACCGACGCGTCGAGCCTCGACCTGGAACACATCCAGATCGAGATAAGGAGCCCCGTTGTCTGGGGGAGTTTCGTCGTTCCCGGCAGGATCGACACCACCCGGTTCAGCCTGGTTGAGCTGGCGCTGCAAAACCTGATTGCAATGCCCGTGGGCAACAAAACCGTCACATCGCTCGGTGACGACACGTTACCCAAGTGGCTGACTGTCGAGTACGTCGAAGATCTCATCACCACCGTCGATATCGGTCGGGTTTACCCTGAGCTGATCAGGCAAAAGCTGCTCGACGATCCCGAAGAATCATCGCTGCGCGAAGGTTTGTACACCGCCCAGTTACGCATTCAGCTGCCGATGCTGGCGCTGGAATGCAAGATCCGTGGGCAAGGCAATCTGGACGAAAGGGGCTACCGCTACATCGCGGCACTGATGGAGCCCGAAGAAGCCGATCGCAAGGTGGACGGCAAAACCATCGTCCTGCGCAAACTGGCCTTCGTACCCGAGCTGCAGGTGGGCAACTCGGAAGACGTCGTGACCAATATGTTCATCATCGGCCCCCAGGACTCGGACGCCGGCCCTTGCCTGCTCTATCGACCGATGCTGGAACCGCAATTGAGCCAATACCCGTCGTTCAGCAACCTTTTGTATACGATCAAGCAAACACCTTCCTTACGCCAATCGGTGCTGGCGTGGCTGCCCGATGGGGTCCGTGACGATTACGGCCGATTTGTTTTCCCGGACCTCCTGCCATCCCCCTGGAGCATCGTAGCGTTCGTGGCGGCCCCTTTGACGTCATTGGCCAATAGCGGCCCCGTCAGTTTGAGCGACAAGACCCTGGGGGTGGATTTCCTGCCACAGTTGTTCAAGGCCAATGCCGATGCCCTGGTCGAGTTGGCCAACCGTCAATCGGTCTCCAACAGCGAAAATCGCTGGGAGACTTTTAAACAGGCCGGTTGGCTGATTTTCAACCTGGCATTGCCTTATTTGGGGGTCACCGCGGGCACCGCGGTCTGGCTCTGGCAAATGCTGGACGATATCGACAAGTTGACGCAAAACAACGAAATGCTCGATCGCCCGGCCAAGTGGGAAGTGTTCGCGGACCTGCTGCTGAATCTCTCACTGGCGCTCATTACCCACACCCTGGACCATGCCAGGGAAACCAAGCGTGGCCGCCGGGTGGAAGCACAGGAGGTGATAAGCGAACTGGAGAGCCTGCTCAAACCCCAACATGAACTGGCTATACAAGAGCTCGCAACGCTCACGAGCAAAGCCCTGCCGGCCGAGCATTACGAGAACATTCGCTCCAGTGGCGCCTTGATGAGCCGGTCGAGAGAAAGTATGACGCTCCTTGACCCATTCAGCGTCAAAGAGCCCGAAGCGGCAGGAGATCCCCTCGCCGACGGCCCGCTCAAAGGGCTCTACGAGCACCATGGGGAGCGGTACGCAAAAATCTCAGGCAAATGGTTCAAGGTGGGCCTGAAGGAAGAGCAGGTCTCTATCGTCGATGGGAAAGATCCCACACGTACCGGCCCCCTCCTCATGGGTGACCGCAATGGCGAATGGCACATCGATACTCGCCTGCGTAAGAGTGGCCCCAGCTCCAAGACTGTCAGGCAAAAAGTCATTGCTGACGCGCAACATCGCCGGGTTGAACTGCTGACTGAACTGAACCGGTTTGAAGCCAAGAAACCGCAGAGCCAGAAACTGCTGACCATGGAATCGAGACGGATGGACGAGGCCTCGGGCCCTGCCAGGGAGACCCTGCGCGATGCGTATGTCGGTGCGTTGAAAACCCAGCGCGAGCGCTACGAAGAGGCGTTGAGGGTGCTGATCGAATGGCCCGTCTTCCAGTCGAGACCCGACTACCCCCGTACCAGGCTCGGCTATCTGAACGCGCAGGTAGACTTCACCTTCGCCGAGATGGAAGCACTGCAAGAACGCTTTAGCCCGGCCATGAGCAAAGCCAAAAGCATGATCACCTCCAGGATCCGGGTATTGGAGCAACAGCACATTGCGGCGGCCGAAAGTATGGTCAGCGTCGGCGACGACATGATTGAACGCCTGGACTACGTCGAGACGCGCTTCTCCCAACTCAAGGAGATCGGGCGCGAGGGCTTCGAATTTGTTCGACAGCACCGTAAAAAGATGCCGCTCTACACAGGCGACGACCTTCGCCTGATCAAGCTGGACATGTTCCGTCATCTCTGCCTTTCACTTGAAAGCGTCGAGTCAGTGCCCGAAGCCTGGGAAGCATTCAACCATGTCGCTGACAGTGCCACAGTGGCTTTCCAAAGCCTGCGCGATGCGATCGATGAGCGAAGCAGAATCCGCCTGGACGAGCAGATCGATGCCTTTGGCAGCCTGGCCGAACAGTTCATGGCCATCGATGAACACCTCAGCTACCTGGGTAGCGAATACAAAGACAGCGTCCGCGCGCCACAACTGGCACGCCTGCACAAGGGCATCGGCACGGTCGTAAAGCGCGCCTTGCGTCATCTGGCATCCGCCCTCGATGAAAGAAGCAACCAGCGAACCGCAGGCTCTCCTTACGAGCAACGCCCCAGGCCTCGAAAAACCTTTATCAGGGCGCGTTTCTGGGGGTTGGTCAGTGGTGAACCCCGACTATCGAAAATGATGGAAGAAACGGATTGGGTCGATGTGAAGAACCCGTTCACGGGGGAGATCATCGTCACGTTCCATCGCAAGGAAACCGGCGAATGGATACCTCACATGAGGCCCGACGCCGAGCCGGCCGCAGTGCCTGCGCTGGCTATCAGCGTCACGAAGGGCACCGACCTGATCAACGGATTGGACACGTTCAAGGCACAGTTCGATCTCGCCACAAAACAGCCGGGACAGACACCCGCGGGTATCGGGATGATCCTCAACGCCCACGCGAGCCGGATGGAGAAAGTCAGCGCTGCCATTCAAAAGGCGCTCGATCAGACCAATGGGGTTGCTTCAAACGAAACGACGGAGCTTCCTGAAGCACAACGGCAATCGGCCGAGCGCTTGCGCACTCAACTCACGACGCAATCGAAAGCCCTTTATGAGCTGGGATTCGAGACCTTATTGAATGTCATCAAACAACGCCCGCCGACCATGAGTGGCATCATCTGGCTTAAAAGCCGCAACCAGATTTCCATCACCAAGCAAAAAAGCCGGCAGCGCATCAAAAAAGCGCCCTATGGCTACCTGGACAGGTATGAGATCAAGGATCGGAAAACCAACAGAACGCTCTGGTTCGCGGATTTCCGCTACACGACCAATTGGGTGCCCGCCCATGCGTTCGTTTCAGCGCGCTTGAAAACAATCGAGCAAGCCGCTCAAGAAATCACCACCGAATCCACCGAGCTGTTTAGCCAGCGTCAACTGATCGACCATTACCGCAGTGAAATTGCCACGGACCAAGCCAGGGAGGTGTTCTTTCAAAAGAAACACACGTGAATGCGTGACAGACAACCGAGGCGCCGCAGGGCGGCGTATACATAGTTACCACCTTCCCCGTCATGCCCCTCCCTAGCATGCAATCCCCGAAGCACTCGTTTCGGGGATTGCACAAGACAGGGAAACCCAAATGACAAGAACCGTCACAACCACCACGAGCTCCGCACCCGAAGCGCGCCTTCGGGATGCGGTGCTCAATCAGATGCTCGCGGGGCCTACCTCCCCGGAAGTGGCCAGCCTACTGCTGCGCCAAGCCCTCAAAAAAATGTACCCGACGCTGGACCTTGATCCACACAACACAGTGGTCGGCGAGCCTAATTGGGACGTCGTCGACGGCAACATCGTGCAGCTTCCCACCCGTTATAAATCCCTCAGCGACATGTTGGCCGAGCGCGTGGGCGAGAGTGAATCGACCTTGCTGATCGAAGGGCAGCACTTCCTGACTCAACTGCCCCTCACCGTCCCAGAGGTGCACCTGCCGGTGCGTATCAGTCTGATCGGGCTGCTGATCAACGAACTGGTGCCCGCCATGACGTCCGCTTTCCAGGAACAACAACTGGCGTACTGGAATGCCTCACTCGGCGCCTCCGGCCCTCGTTGGCATGAGCTCTCCAGCAACCTGCGCAAGATCTGGAACGTCAGCCAGGTCCAGGGCTGGACCTCGACTGAATGCGACATGGCCAGGCAATTGTTCCTTTACCCGGACCTGCAGGACCGCAAGCACCATGACCGCTATGACACGCACGCCTATTTGATCGATATCGATGAAGTTGACGGCGATACAGTCCGTCGCGTGAACGAAAACTCGATCGTGGCATTGATCGCAAAGATCGACGGCAAAGAAGTCATCCTTATGTACTCTCTGCGCAACGGTTATGAGAAGTTCGATTCACAAGACGCGCTGGGTCAATCCCTGCCGACTCATCTGAACACCGTCAACCGCACAAAAATCCAGTGGCGGCTGTATGAGCCCGACGGCAATGTTTTCGATCACAAGGCCTGTGGGCTGATCGCTATGCAGGTCAAAGTCATCGGGGATCCCGGTTATCTGGAAGGCCTGATAGCCGACGAGAGGGAACAGGCCGATCACGACGGACCGGACCGGGGTAACGCCCCTTCCCAGGACTGGTTCGAGAAACAGACGCCCGATTGGTTGCAGGCCGCGTCGACATCCGACCAATTCCTGTTCGCCCAACACCTGAAAAACCTCTCGGCACTGGGCAGCGCCCATGCCGGCAAGACCTATCTGGACGGTATCCCCGCCATCAAGCAGTACGCCTTGAACAGGCTGAAGCAGCAGATGCTGGCCGACCACGCCGATGCCTTGACCCTCGACTTGGAAGCCATCGAGATCCAGATACGCAGTCCCGTCGTCTGGGGGACTTTCGTGGTCCCCGGCAAAATCCAAACCACTCGGTTCAGCCTCGTTGAACTGGCCTTGCAAAACCTGATTGCGCTTCCCTTGGGCGATAAAACCCTCAGGTCTGTCAATGGCCGTGCATTGCCCAAGTGGATGACGGCTAATTACATCGAGAACCTCATCACCCAAGTCGATATCGGTCGCGTTTATCCCGAGCTGATCAAAACCCAACTACTCGACGATCCGGCCGAATCAACCCGGCGCGAAAACCTGTACACCTCACAGTTGCGAATCCAGTTACCCCTGCTGGCGCTGGAGAGCAAAATCCGCGGGCTGGGAGACATCGATGAACGGGGTTACCGCTATGTCGCTGCGCTGATGGAGCCCAAGGAGTCCGATCGCCAGGTCGATGGGCAGCCCATCGTCCTGCGCCCACTGGCGTTCGAATCCAAGCATGCACTGAGCACCTCGGCAGACGTCGTGACCAACATGTTCGTGATCGGCCCGAAAGATCCGGATGCCGGCCCCTGCCTGCTTTATCGACCGTTGCTTGAGCCGCCGCTGTGTCAGTACCCGTCGTTCAGCAACCTGATCTACGCCATCCGGCAAACGGCCTCCTTGCGCCAATCGGTCCTGGCGTGGCTACCCGATGGGGTACGCGGCAGTTACAGCCGATTCGTTTTCCCGGACACCCTGCCTTCACCCTGGGCCATCGTGGAGTTTGCGGTCGACCCTGTGTCGTCATGGCTCAATAGCGCGCCCATCGGTTTGAGCGACAAAACCCTGGGGGCTGACTTCCTGCCGCGGCTGTTCAAAGCCAATGCCGCTGCCCTGGTCGAGCTGGCCGACCGGCAATCGGTGTCCAACCGCGAAAATCGTTGGGCCACCTTCAAACAGACCGGCTGGTTGATTCTCAACCTGGCGCTGCCTTACCTGGGCACCGCCGTAGGCACCGCGGCCTGGCTCTGGCAAATTCTGGACGACCTTGAAACATTGACCCAGAGCGACGAAGCCTCCAACCGCCAGGCCAAGTGGGAGGCCTTCGTCGACCTGCTGCTGAACATGGCCATGGCGATCACGACTCACGCCATCGACCGCGCCAGGGAAAACGCCGACAGCCGTCGACCCGAGGCGCCAGAGGTCGTGCGTGAACCGGCAAGCCCGACAAAACCTGAACTCGTGATCGAGAAGCTTGCCCCTCTAACGAACAAAAAACTGTCACCCGAGCACTATGACGCCATCCACTCCAGCGGTGCCTTGGCAGACCAATCCGCCAAACGCGCCGAGCTGCTTGAATCCTTCAGCGTGAACAAACCCGAAAACGCCGAACAGCCCATGACAGAAGGCGCGCTCAAAGGGCTCTACGAGCAGGGAGGGCACTGGTACGCAAAAATGGCCAACCAGTGGTTCAACGTGACGGTGGAGGGCGAGCAGGTATCCATCGTTGATGAAAACGACCCCGCACGCACCGGCCCGCCCCTGATCAATGATGCAGAGGGCGAATGGCGTATCGACACGCGCCTGCGCTTGCGCGGCAGTGGGTCAAAGGGCGTCAGGCAAAAAGTCATCGCGGATGCGAAACGCCTCAGCACCCAACTGCTTGCCGAACTGAACCGGTTCGAGGAACGCAAAACCCAGGACCAGAAGCTGCTGACCATGAACGCCAAGGAGATGAACCAAGCCTCCGACTCTTCCAGGGAGGCCAGGCGCAACGCTTACTTGAGCACCTTGAAAACACAGCGGGAAAGCTACGAAGAAGCATTGGAGATTTTGATTCAGTGGCCCGTCTTCCAATCAAGGCCCGACGCACCTCGAGCCAGGCTCGGTTACCTGAACGCGCAGATCAACTTCACGTTCGAGGAGATAGGCACCCTGCAGGAGCGATTCACCCCGGCCCTGAGAACAGCGGTGGACATGGCCACCTCGAGCATCGAACAAGTGGAGCAAGCACACGTTGATGCCGCCGAAAACATGATCAAGGTCGGTGAAGATATGATCGAGCGCCTGGATTACATGGAAACGCGCTTTTCCAGACTGAGGAAGGTGGGGCGCGAAGGCGTTGAACTGCTGCGCAAACACCGGGCGAGAATGCCCGCCTACAAGAGCGATGCGATTCGGCTCATTCAGTTGGACATGTATCGTCACCTCTGCCTGTCACTGGAAAGCCTCAACGACCTGCCCGAAGGCTGGGCCGACATCAACCAGCTTGTCGATAACACCACCGTCGCTTTTCAAAGCCTGCATGACGCCATCAATGAACGAAGCGTGATCCGCCTGGACGAGCAGATCGATGCATTCGGCAGCCTGACGGAGCAGTTCACGGCCATCCAGGAGCACCTCCAATACGTGGGCGAGGAATACAGGGACAGCGTCCGTGTGACGGAACTCACTCGACTGGGCAAGCAGATCGGCCAGCTTAAAGAACGGGCGTTGCGCCATTTAGCACGCGCCCTCGACGAAAGAAGCAACCGGCGAAGCGAAGCCGGTCCTTACCAGGCGCGCCCCAGGCCCAGGAAAAAATTCATCCGGGCGCGCTTCTGGGGGCTGGTCAGTGGCGAACTCCGTTTAACCAAGACCCTGGAAGAAACCGATTGGCTCGATGTCAAATATCCGCTCACGGATCGAATCATCGCCACCTTCCATCGCAAGGAAACCGGCGAGTGGCTGCCCCATGTGAATACTGAGACGCCGTTGGCCGTCCCGGTGTTGGCGACCAGCATCACCAAGGGCAAGGCTCTGCTCGACGGATTGGCTGCGTTCAAGGCACAGGTCGAGCAATACACGACAAAGCCAGAGCGGTCGCCCACCGGCATCGGACTGATTCTGAACGCACACGCCAACCGGATGGAGAAAGTCGCCATCGCGATCACGAAGGGCCTGGACAATGCGTCAAACGAAACGGTTGACCTCTCGGCTGAGCAACAGCGTTTGGCGCAATCCACACGCACGGCACTCAAGAAAGCCTCGAAAACCCTTCACGACGAAAGCTTCGACACCGTACTGAATGTCATCAAACAACGCCCGCCGACCATGAGCGGCCTTCTCTGGCTCAAGAACCGAAACCAGATTTCCATCACCAAGCAAAAAAATCGGCAACGCATCAAAGGCCCTCTGCGCGGTTATCTCGACCGGTATGAGATCAAAGACCTGAAAACCAATAAGACCCTCTGGTTCGCCGATTTCCATTACTCAACGAGCTGGGTGCCGCCTCATGCGTTCGTTTCCGCGCGCTTGAGAACACCCGAGCAAGTCAATCAACGGATTGGCGTCGAATCCACCCAGACATTCAACCAGCGCCAACTGATCGAGCATTACCGCAGCGAAATCGCGGTGGATCAGGCCAAGGAAGTGTTTTTTTCCAAACAACCGTCATAACGGCGAAAACCCGGGGCATCCACAGATGCCCTGTTTCAGCCGTCAGGTTTTCCAGGCTGTCGCCAGGCCCGCCAGCGCAATGTCTATCGCCGCTGGCGGGACGGCCGCGAACCCCAGCACCAACCCGGCATGCACTTGCGACGACGTTGTAGTGGGCAGCCAATAACCACTCAAGCCATTGATCTCGACGCCCACGCTGGTCGCTTGCGCTATCAGTTCACACTCACGTTCAACGCTGTCCACCGGCACGGTGACATGCAGCCCGGCCACCACCGTGGGCATGACGCCAATGCCCGCAACCGCCTTCGGCCAGCCGCTCAGCAGCGCGTCACGCCGGGCCAGGGCGGCCCGGCGCATGCGCCTGATGTGCCGCTGGAAATGCCCGGCGGCCATGAACTCGGCCATCACCGCTTGGGTGCTGACTTCGGAGTGACGCATATCCACCGCGCGGCGGCGGGCGAAGGCGTCGACCAGGCCAGGCGGCAATACGAGATAACCCATGCGCAAGGCCGGAAACGCGACTTTGCCGAACGTGCCGACGTAAAGCACCCGCCCCTGGCGATCCAGCGCGGCCAATGGCGCCAACGGTGCGCCGCTGTAGCGGTATTCACCGTCGTAGTCGTCCTCGACGATCCAGCCGTCATTGCGTTCGGCCCAGGCTAGCAGCTCCAGCCGCCGTGCCAGGCTCATGACCACCCCGGTCGGGTATTGATGGGACGGTGTGACGTAGGCCAGCCGACAGTGGCTCAACGCACCGAGTGCCGTGCAATTCAACCCATCGCCATCAACCGGTACGCCTCTCACCTCGGCACCCGCAACAGCAAACGCATGCCCGGCGGCGCGATAGCCTGGGTTTTCCACCGCCACGATGTCACCCGGGTCCACCAGCAACTGTGCACAAAGGCTGATGCCCTGCTGCGCGCCGCTGGTGATCACAATTTGTTCAGCCGTGCAGTGCAGGCCTCGCGAACTGCGCAGGTATGCGGCGATCAGCCCACGCAAGCGCGCATCCCCCTGGGAATCGCCATAACAGAGCTGTTGCAGGTCCGGTTTGCGCCAGAAAGCCGCATTCAGCTTGGCCCAGACGTCGAAGGGGAACAGATCGAACGCTGGAATGCCGACCCGAAACGCCCTCGGTGGGCCACTGGGCGGCAGGGGCAAATGGTGCTTTTCGACCCGATCCAGCGCATCGCTGTGGATAACTTTACTGGATGGACCCACAGGTAAATCGAGCCAATCTGTGGATAAGGCTGTGGGTAAGCCTGTTGAAAACCCTGTGGATACTTTTGTGGATATGTTTTTCAGCGGCAGCGTCGTCGAGGACAGTTTCGCCACATAAGTCCCGTCACCGACCCGCCCTTCGATGAAACCCTCGGCGTAGAGCTGGTCGTAGGCGCGCACCACACTGTTGCGCGAGATCGACAGGGCCGCCGCCAGGTCACGACTGGCCGGTAGGCGCGTGCCGCTGGCCAGGCGCCCGTCCAGCACCCGTGCCCGTAAGGCCTGGTAAAGCTGGCGGCTGAGTCCCTGGCGGCGATCGAGCTCGATGCCCGCGGGGTTGAACGACAGTGGCGGCACGGCGTTGTTCATGACAGCTCCCGAAAATGGACCTGTGAAATTGGCTGAAAGTGGCTCTTACAACAGACCAATAGCCTGCCTAGGATGCTCGCATTCGCCAAGGAAAATCGTCATGTACAACCCTAAAGCCTTTGTCGTCGAAGACCTGCCCCAACTGCATGGCATGATGGGGGATTGCCGCCTGGCCGTATTGATCACGCAGGGCGAACACGGCTTGCAAGCCAGCCACTTGCCGTTGTTGCTGGACCCGCAACAAGGTCCCAACGGGAGCCTGTACGGGCACATGGCCCGGGCCAATCCGCAATGGCGCGACCTGGAAGCCGGCGCCGAAGCCCTGGTGGTCTTCAGCGGGGTCGATGCCTACGTGAGCCCGGGCTTCTACCCCAGCAAGGCCGAACACGGCAAAGTCGTGCCGACCTGGAATTACCTGGCGGTACACGCCTATGGCCGCGCCGAGGTGTTCAGCGATCCTCATCGCCTGCGCAACCTGGTCAGCGCCCTCACCGATCGCCACGAAACCGGCCGCGCCCAGCCCTGGAAAATCGATGATGCGCCGGCTGAGTACATCGACAGCATGCTCAAGGCGATCGTCGGTTTCGCCTTGCCCATCCAGCGCCTGGAAGGCAAACGCAAGCTCAACCAGAACCGCAGCCCGGCGGATGTCGCCGGCGTGCGCAACGGGCTCGCCGCCAGCCCCGATCCACAGGACCAGGCGCTCGCACGCCTGATGCCAGACCTATCATCCAAGGAGTGAACATGAGCCAAGTCGAAATCCGTCTCGTCAGCGCCGACGATCACGCTGCCTGGCTGCCGTTGTGGCAAGCCTACCTGCGGTTCTACAACACCGAGCTGACGGACGCGGTGAGCCAGAGCACCTGGCAACGCCTGCTCGATGACCGCGAGCCAACCCACGGGGCCCTGGCCTGGAACGGCGACACGGCGGTGGGCCTGGTGCACTTCATCTATCACCGTTCGAACTGGAGCATCGAGAATTCCTGCTACCTGCAAGACTTGCTGGTGACGGAACAATGCCGTGGCACCGGCGTCGGTCGCCAGCTCATCGAATTCGTCTACCGCACCGCCAAGGCCGACGGTTGCTGCAAGGTGCACTGGCTGACCCACGAAACCAACGCCACGGCGATCCAGCTCTACGAGCGCATCGCCGAACGCCCGGGTTTCATTCAATTTCGCAAAGCCCTTTAAGGAGCACAGCATGTCGATTTCACTCGCCGATTGGAAAGGTGCCCCGGCACCGTCTACGCAACTGATCGAAGGGCGTTTCATCCGCCTGGAAAAACTCGATCCGGCGCGTCATGCCGATGGCCTGTGGCAAGCCCTCGACGGCCCCGGCGCCGACCCGAAGCTCTGGGATTACTTGCCCTATGGGCCCTTCAAGGATCGCGGCGCTTTCGATGCCTGGCTGCAGAATCATGCGGCCAATGCCGACCCGTATTTCTTCAGCGTGATCGACCGCGCCAGCGGCGATGTGCAGGGCATTCTCAGCCTGATGTCCATCGTGCCGGCCCAGGGCCGTATCGAGATCGGCCATGTGACCTTCGGTGCACCGATGCAACGCTCACCGAAAAGCACCGAGGCGGTTTATCTGCTGGCCAAGGAATCTTTCGCCCTGGGTTATCGCCGCCTGGAGTGGAAGTGCAACAACGCCAACGCCCGCTCCAGATACGCCGCCGAACGGCTGGGCTTCACCTTCGAAGGGGTGTTTCGCCAGCACATGGTGGTCAAGGGCCAGAACCGCGACACCGCGTGGTACTCGATGCTGGATTCGGAATGGCCCGCCATCGCCACCGGGTTCGAGCGCTGGTTGAGCGAGGAAAACCAGCGCGAGGACGGGCAAGTGCGCGGCTTGGTGGAGTGCCGCTCCTAGGCTGCACACAAAACCCTGTGGCGAGGGGATTTATCCCCGTTGGGCTGCGCAGCAGCCCTAAAGCATTGAACTCAATCTTCCTGACACACCGAGTTGCCTGGCTTGGGGCTGCTTGCGCAGCCCAACGGGGATAAATCCCCTCGCCACAGGGCCTGGTTCACTGCACGACAGCGCAGCGTCGCAGACGCGGTGGTTACTCCCTCCCCACAGAAACGGCTCGAATCACTCGGGGTTCGACGTTTTGCGTGTGGCCAGGAATGACCGCAGCGACTCGGGGGTCACCCCCGGTCGGGCGTATTGCCAGGCCCAGGCCGGGATCGATCCATGAGCACTCAGATCCAGCGCGAGCGTCAAGCGACTATGGTCCGCAACAGTCCCTGGGAAATCGAAACCCTGCAGAAAATGCATGACTTGTCTTGGGGTCACGCCATAAGCGCCCAGAATCACCTGATGAGCCTGGGCTTCGTCGAGGGTCAGGCTGTCGATCAATGCGCTGGTAAACGCTGACTCAGAGCTCAGTGAATCCCGTTGCGCCAGCGTTCGCCGGATATTCTCATCACTGAACTGCGGTCCCACCAGATCCTCCCAGATTCGCCGGGCGCTGCGCGGCGAGATACCCGGCATATTTTGAATGGATCGCCATAGATTCGGCGTCCCGAGCAAAATCGCAACCCTGCTGTTCGAAGGCGATTGTCCCGCAGCGCTGAATAAACCTGTGACGGTCGCCATATTGCGCTGATCGAGATACCGCACGCCCTGGAGGAAATCCAAAAAACTGATTAGTGCCCGCTGATGGAAGATCAGGTCGTGCAGGTTTTGATCATCGAACGGCTGCATCCAATCGATATCGATACGGCCGCTGCTCACCAATTCTTGATAACGGCTGCCGGCATACTCGGCAATGAGCTGAAGGCGTGAGTCAGACAACGCCGGATTACGTATCCATTGCGCCAGGACATTCACGGGGAACAGGCTGCCCAGGTTGGAAGCAATAACAGGGGATCGCAGGAGGACTGTGGCCCGCCTCAACAGGACGGGGTAACGCTGGAGGGCCACGGTAAGCAGGTCAGTGAAATCCTCGGCCCTGTCGTAGTGCATGAACTGTTCCATCAGGTCTACGTCGTCGTCGATGACCGTGCCGGTTTCACGCTTGAATCGTTCGCCCACACTCTTCAAGTCGTCGCGATCGACCAGGTAGGCACCATCGAGCAGTTCATCGAGCTGATCGTCATTGAGGTGGCCGTGGACAGCCTCATCGTACCTGACATAAGCCAATTCATTGCGCGGATGATGGTCGGTCAGATCACGGGCCCGGACGCCGTACTCAAGCATGATATGCAGCGTATCCTGAGAGAGCAGGAGGAATTGATTATTGAGCAGTTCGGCGATTTCCTGACTGCGGATGGGCTGCAACAGGACATCCTCAAAAAAACTCTGCAAGGCTTGATCTTTTTGCGCGTAGTAGGGAATTCTGCTCAGCATCATGCGACCCGGCGCACGGGGTGATACAAAACGCCCTATCATCTGCAGCATCTCCGGGGGCAAATCCGCCGCAGTGACTTGATCCAGTACCCTGCGCACGATGCCTCTTGCGTGCAGGCTCAAGTAATTCTCCAGCGGCTGAAACAAGCCATGGGGATTGGGAGCACCGTAGATCATCCGAGTCAGGTCACGCACCGCTGATCTACCCAGCACACTCTCCAACGCCTGGGCATTATCAAAGACCAATTGCTGCACCCCGGAAGGTTGCGTCACCAGGTAATCCTGCACCTGCGGGTGTTGATCGATGTAATCGGCGACTTCATTACGCAGCCCCTGCATCGAAAACCTCGCCTGCGGCTGCCCTTCGTTCAATCCTCGGGCGACGGCATTGAAGAAGCAATCGCCGTTGATATCGAACGCGATTTCATTCTGCTCGCCCAGCACCAGGAGGTAATGGTTTTCACCGATTCGCCTCAAGACGATATCCGAGTCCGACCTGAGCGGATGATCAGCCGCCGGAAAGGCACTTTCTTCTTGCCCCGGAGTAAAGCGTACTGACCAATCCTGGCGTACAGGCCTTTGCTCAATGACCAGCAAGCTACGGTTTTGTGGCCAACTCGCAAGCCGGGTGACGAGGCTCGGGACCAGATCCATGATCTCGACGTCCCACTCGTTTGGCGTGCGCACCAGATCGGAAACGGAACGAGACGATGTAGCCGGTTGCCCGGGCTGCGAAGGGCCGGGCTGAGGGGATGTGTCCCGCGAGCGCTTTGCGCCCCCAAAGCCGTGTCCTACCGCGCGCCACTCGTCGTCGGACATCCGCTGCACCGTATCGCGCATCACGCCATGGGAGCGGATGGGCAATCCCGTAGTGGCTTCGACAATGGTGGCCTCGGTGGCCTTCAACCGCGTATGGTCGTGCACCCGGTACACGGTCCCGTCGGGTTGCCGCACGAACACGGGGCGCGTCACGTTACCCGTGGCGGTATCCGTGATCGCGGGACGGTAAAAACCCTGTCGATCCGGCGTAACCCCTTTTATCAGCGACGTATCCGTCACGGCAAAACGGTCATAGAGCGCCTCTTCCAGTGGCAGCCCGAGCAGTTTTTCCCTCGAGCCTTGACGAGCCGTCACCGCCAGGAAAGAGGATTGCCCTCGCACGGGGAGCGTCACGCCACCGGACAGTGCCTTCTTCCCCGCATAATTTGCCACTTGATGAACGAACGCCAGCGTTGGCAGGTTCATCGGAACCGCACCGGTCTTGACTACCAGCAAACCGGTCTTGATGGCGCGCGTGAGCATTTGAAAACCGGGCACCAGGAATCCGGCCAGGTCAAAGATAATTCCGACCGTCATCATCGCCAGCTTCCCAGCAGTTTGACGGCTGACATCCCGGTTGCTGTTGGAGCGGTGATCCGCGTAGGCGCTTTGGAAATTGACGTAGGCCTGGTGCAGCATTTCGAGAAGATCGCCTGCGAACAACGAACCACGAATCAGCGGACGACCGCCTTGCTTGCCCAACAAACGCTTGATCTGCTCGGGGTCCAGTGTGGAAATGCGCGAACGGAAATACGCCTGCCATTTTTCTTCCGGCAAAAGCCCGGCAATGCCGTCGCTCAGGTCAGCGAATTCATGAAAATCATCGCCATCGGGGCTGTCCGGGAAATAAACGCCAACGGTTCCCTCGATTTCCGGCCCCTCCTGATCGGAAAAAACCAGCACGCCATCGACGCTGACCGCATTGCCCATCATGTCCTGCTGCGCGCCCGCGCCCACGCTGCCCCCCAGTACAAGACCATGGACGCATACCTTGCGCCCACCTACCCGGGCACGCCCCGCCGTGGTGGGCGAGCGCAGGACAGCGTCCAGCCAGCAAGCGACTCGTTTGCGCGACATCGGAGGGGTGAAAGCGTTATCCAGCACGCTGGCCTTGAACACTTCGTCGCCCCTGAGCGAAGACTCGTAACCTTTGAATTTCAAGTTAGCCAGATACGCCGCCTGCCACGCTGCCTTGTATTCAGGTTTGTTCATCTCCTTGCGCAGCAGGGTTTCATAACGGCCCCCAACATCAAGATGGCCCGCCATCCGGGCGAGTTGGTTGCCCGTCAACGTGACAAAAAAGCCGCTTGCCGGGTGCCTGACACGTTGGCCGTGTTGATCGACAACGTAAACGGTCAGCACTTCCCTCATCGCATTCGGATACTGATGCGGGCGCAGATTATCGAGCATCAACTGGGTCAGGCTGCTGATACGGGACTGCTTTCGATTAGCACGTTGCCCATAGAAAAGCGTGACCATGGTTTTGTCCGGATCCGGCTCTATACCCGGATGCACGGTTTGCTGCAGGTATTGCTTGATCTTCTGGCGAGTGAACTGCAACAACGTTTGGATACCGCCACCCAATTGGAAGACGGCCTGGAATACCTGCGCTTCCAGACGACGATAGTGGGCTTGCTCAGGACGCGTCGCGGCTTTATAGAAACCGGGGCGATTGTTTTCGACCAGGGTCTGCTGACGCACAGCCATGGGCGCGGCCAGCGACAACATGGGTAAAACAAGCGCACGTTCGGCACTTTCAGCAAAGGCCCTCAACGCGAGCGTCTCGTTTCCTGGCGCGTTCATGACCGTTTCCAGGGCAGCGCTTTGTACCTGCAACAGGTCATCGGCGGCCACTTCAAAAACATGCCCGGACAGTTCAGCAGTGATATCCACAATCGTACGTTCCTGCCCTCCATGGGTCGGACGGACGTTGCTGAGCAGATCCTGCACAGAGCGGAATCGCTGGATCCCGCCTTCCAGGGAATACAGGAACAAGGTCAGGCTATCGGTAAACTTGATCACCATCGCAGCAGGCCACTTCTGCGGCGCTGCCGTGCCCATATCAAGCATCACGATGTAGACATGGGGGATGGGCGCCCGCGCCAAACGGTTTCGGTCCGCCATGGAGGGGTGAGTCGTGATGAGGTCCAACAGACGATCTTCATCTTTTTGCTGGATTCGTTCACTGGCCGTGAGTGGGATGGCCGAACTCCGATCAACTTTGTACAAATCGATAAGATGCAGGAATCGCAGGGAAAGCAAATGAGCGAGGGCCTCAGCCGTGGTGCACGGGGTCGCTGTCTCAAGAATGCCTGCGTGACATGGGTTATCGCGAAAGCGCTTCAACTCATCGCGGAACTGGCGCTTCACACGCTCATTCGTGGTTGGATTGGCGATGTAAAGTACCGACTCCATGGCCTGTAGAACCTGGGCGTCCACCGGGCCGGCAAACAGGCTGTCGGCCTCGGCCACCGAGTCCGGGCGAGTGCAGAATCCGACGCCGCCGCCGGTGTAACTCGCAGGCGTATCCGTCTGCAAACACCCCCACATGACGTCGCTGAAACTCTCCGAGACCGTCAGCGAGCGCACACCGTTCGAGTCGCTGGTGAAGCGGCTCACATAACAGTAATCAGGGTCGATCTTACCCAGCAGTGAAGCGCGTAGCTTGCGCTCGGGGATCTTTGTCTCGAACGTGTCCACCAGCAAACGATTGAGCACCGAGTCGAAGGTCGGAAGCGCGGCGAACAAACGCGCCAGTTTCACCTGGTTGGTGTCCAGAAGCTCCAGTAACCTGGCCTGCTCCTTGCCCTTGGGGCTGAGGAGATCGTATTGAACCGCGCTTGTGGGGGTGGCAGGTTGCGGAGTGCTTCGATAGTTGCGGGGAATGCCTGTTTGCAGTTCGTTCAAAAGGCTTTGCGAGAGCGCTCGCCCCTCGACGCGAAGGGACGAGAAATCCAGGGACATCAGGCTTCTGTGTGGATAAACCCAGCCATCGCGGGGGGACCGGGCAGGAATGCCGCCCGTCTCCTGGCTTTGATAGGCCACTAAAAAACCCTGGGTAACGGCATCGCGCAAAGGCACCGAAGTGCGTTTTCTTTTTGCGGCCGAGTCGACGGTCTCGACCTCTTGATAAGTGACCTGAACCAAGGTGTCACCGGCAAGGCCTCGTTCAAGCAGCCATTGATCGGCAAACGTGTGCGGTTGAAATGGAGCCCCACCGGGTAACAGGTTGATGGGTTTAAAGGGAGCGACAGAGGTCGATGGCACGCCCGGCTCATCTTCAGGAAAAGTAGACATTTAAGAGTCCGGTTTAATTGAGGAACCCGGACCCTATCCCGTCACTGAGCGGCAAATGACATACATATGTATAGCTGTAGCCGCCCATTCGACGAAAACCGTAAGCGTGGATGTCGTCCAACAAAACGGCCGGACAACTCAGCCCAGCGTTTGCGCCAATACTGCGATGTGCTCCGGCCCTATCCCGCAGCAACCGCCCAAATGACTGGCCCCGCGCTTGCGCCAGTCGGCCGCCCATTGCAGGTAGCCCGGCGGATCGAGGTCGTCGCGCAGCGGGTCCAATCCGTCGTTGGCCGTCGCTTCCTTCGGCTGCGGCGGGAAGGCGTTGGCGTAGGCGCCGATGTGGATGCTCACCCCCAGTCGCTCGAAGGTTTCCCGCGCCGCATCGATCGCCCCGCCAATCACTTCTGGTTGGCTGCAGTTGAACAGCAGCACTTCGACGCCCAGCTCGGCCGCGACCGCTGCAGCGTCCGCCACCGGTTCGCCGGAGCGCAGGCGTGGCACTTCGTCCGTGTCTTCATCCTTCAAGGTGAACGACAGCCAGAACGGCTTGCCATCCTTCGGCAGCCCGGCGTGAATCGCCCTCGCTTCGACGGTCGAGCTTTGCGTCTCGGCCAGCCAGAGGTCGACATGGGGCGCCAGGCCGGTCACCAGTGGCGCCAGCAGCTCGTGGGCGCGGGACGCATCGAACAAATCCGGCCGATAGGAACCGAACAGCGGCGGCAGCGACCCGGCCACCCGCACCGCTTTGCCTGAAGCCTGCACCGCCCGTTGCGCCAACTCTCCCGCCAACGCGGCCAGGGCCTGGCCTTCTGCGGCGAAACGCGCCTCGCCAATGTGAAACGGCACCACTGCGTAGCTATTGCTGGTGATGACATTCGCGCCGCTGGCGATATAGGCCGCGTGCACGGCCTCCACCGCCTGAGGTGCTTCGCTCAGGGCCAGTGCCGACCACTCGGGCTGCCGAAACGGCGCGCCACGGCGTTGCAGTTCGCGGCCCATGCCGCCATCGAGAATGACTGTCGTTGCTGCGCCCATATGCGATTCACTCATAAGCTTATGAAAAATACTCACTACCGGAGTTGTTCTTATAACTATTTAATACGCACCAATCGGTTAACTACAACTTATTTTTCTACCCAGGGACTTCACGTGAAACTACAACCATTGCTGGCCCTGGGCCTGACTCTGCTGGCCGCCTCATCGCAAGCCTTCGCCGGTGCCACCCTGGATCGCATCGAACAGAAAAAAGAACTGGTCGGCGTGCTGATGGAAAGCTACCCGCCCTTCTCGTTCCTCAACGATCAGAACCAGCTCGACGGTTTTGACGTGGACGTGGCCAAGGCCGTGGCGCAGAAACTGGGCGTGAAACTGCGCCTGGAAACCCCTTCCTGGGACGTGATCGCTGCCGGACACTGGAGCGGGCGCTATGACATCTGCATCTGCTCCATGACGCCGAGCAAGGCCCGCGCCGAAGTGTTCGATTTCCCGGTGCAGTATTACGCCTCGCCAGCGGTGATCGTGGTCAACGCCAAGGACGACCGTATCCACGGTGCCAAGGACTTGAGCGGCAAGAAGGTCGGCCTCACCAGCGCGTCCAGCTACGAGAGCTACCTGAACAAGAACCTGGTGATCGAAGGCGCCGAGGATACCCAACTGAGCTATCCGTTCGAGGACGTGCAGATCGCCCCGTACGACACTGACAACGTAGCGTTCCAGGACCTCGGCCTGGGCGCCGGAGTGCGATTGGACGCCGTGCTGACCAACCTGGTGACCGCACAACCGCGCCTGACCGAAGACAAGCGCTTCAAACTGGCCGGCGAGTCGCTTTATTCCGAACCGAACTCGGTCGCCATCGAAAAAGGCGATGCTCAATGGGACAACAAGGTGCGTGAAGTCTTTGCCCAGTTGAAACAGGACGGCACCTTGAGCAAACTCTCGCAAAAATGGATCGGCGCCGACATTACCCAATGACTTCTTTTCCACCGACTCAGCCACCGCCAACGGTGGCTGAGTCACGCCTGCAAAAAATCTTCGGTTTCCGCACCCGGCTCTACCTGACCTGGGCGGCCATGCTGGTGCTGTTCGCGAGTTTCTTCCTGAGCTTCGACCTGAAGTTCTCCATCATCCTCGACAAACTGCCGAACTTGCTGGGCGTGCATCTGGCGCCCAATGGCTTTCTGCAAGGCGCGGTGCTGACGCTGTTTCTGTGCCTGTGCTCGATCGTCGCGTCATCACTGTTGGGCTTCATCACCGCCCTGGCGCGGTTGTCCAGCAGCGCGGTGGCGTTTGGCATCGCCAGTTTCTACGCGTCGTTCTTTCGCGGCACGCCGCTGCTGATCCAGATCCTGCTGATCTACCTGGGCCTGCCACAACTGGGCGTGGTCCCGGGCGCCATCGCCGCCGGGATCATCGCCTTGTCGCTGAACTACGGCGCCTACCTGAGCGAGATCTTCCGCGCCGGCATCCTCGGCGTCCCCAACGGCCAACGCGAAGCTTCCCTCGCCCTGGGCCTGAGCGAAACCGTAATCTTCTGGCGCGTCACGCTGCCCCAGGCCATGCGCACCATCATCCCGCCGACCACCAACCAATTCATCTCCATGCTCAAGGATTCTTCACTGATCTCGGTGATGGGCGTTTGGGAGGTGATGTTTTTGGCGCAGTCTTATGGTCGGTCCAGCTATCGGTATATTGAGATGCTGACGACGGCGGCGATTATTTACTGGTTGATGTCCATTGCGTTGGAGTTGGTCCAGGCGCGGATGGAACGGCATTATGGGAAGGCTTATCTG
Source organism: Pseudomonas sp. FP2300 (assembly GCF_030687595.1). Taxonomy (NCBI): domain Bacteria; kingdom Pseudomonadati; phylum Pseudomonadota; class Gammaproteobacteria; order Pseudomonadales; family Pseudomonadaceae; genus Pseudomonas; species Pseudomonas sp. FP2300. The sequence goes on along the minus strand of NZ_CP117440.1, from coordinate 123,876 downwards.
AATAATCGCTGAGCTGGGGTGGGATTTTAAGGTCGCTGTGTATATCCGTTTCTGCGGTCACGGCCACTTAGGGTTCCGCCCTGACGGCGGCTCACTTTCGAAAAGCCGGAATGCCGGCCCAGGCGAAGGTAACCAAAGCGCTTCTGCCCCACCACTCGGTGCCTCGCCTAGGCTCGGTGTGCCCACTGCGCAATACCTGCGTTCGGCCAGCGTGGTTAACGGGGCGCCGAAATCAACGTCCTCCGCGAGGCGGCCTGATAGCCGACCTGGTTCTTGGTGAGATCGCGTTTCCCCTGTGGGAGCGAGCCTGCTCGCGATGAGGCCAGCAAGCCCAACATCCATGTGACTGAACCACCGCCATCGCGAGCAGGCTCGCTCCACAGGAGGAACGCGGTCCCACCAGGAACCAGGTCGATCCTAGGCGAAACACGGAGCAGGTTTACAGAGTCGATATTTGACAGACAGATCTCGGATCTCCGACCACACAGAAAGGCCTGAATATGCTGTAGGGCAATGCCTCACCGCCACGGAGGCCGGCGCCGTGACTCTGTGATCACAGCGTGGGCAGCCTACAAGCTCCATCGCTATGTCTCGCCAGCAGCTAGGAGACGGCTGGCATCGCCGCCCAAGGTGAAATTTTTAAAGTGCGACCTCCTTCATGAGAGGTCACATTCGATGCCAACCCAACATTCATTCCTGCCCCAACAGCTCACGCTGACAATAGCCTTGGTACTCGGCTGTGCCGATGTTTCGATGGCCCTGCAATCGACCGACGACGCTACGCCCCCAACCTCTGAAACAGCGACCCAGAAGCAAACCCAACCCAATCATTCGAAGGCATCCCTCAGGCCACCCAAGTTCACAACACTGGAGGGAGAAACGCCGCCCACTATCCGTTTCAATAGAGGCTTGGTAGAAGCGAGCACTCGATTTCGCAATCTCGGTCAAATGGGGGCCGAGGTACACGTTGCCGGCGAGTTTCATAACGAGGGCAGTGTGGGCAAGTCTGTCTTCGTGAACGAGACAGGCAGTTTCAGCGGCCATGGCACAGTCGACACGCTGAACGTGAAGGGCCTGTTGAACGTAGACCCTGCGAGCGGGGCGCCTACGGTCAAAAAAAATCTTGAACTGTCGCAAAGCGCAACGCTGCTCTACGGCATCCATCCAGAAAGCGGCAGCGCCACAATCAAGGTCGGCGGCACCGCGACGCTAGGCGGTGCGACGCTGAAGATTACATCGTTGCCAGGCGAGTCCATCGGCGCGGGCAAGCACATCGTGATCGAGGCGAAAAAAGTCGATGGGGAGTTCGGGAAGGTCGTCAACGAGCTCGCCTTCGTGACCGCGAAACCTGACTACGCCACCGAGAAACAAGTGGGACTGACGCTCACACTCAAGGATGTTCCGCCCAAGGAAGTCGCGCCCACTCCTAATGGCCAAGCTGTTTTAGCCGCTATCCTGGGATCAGGATCGACCCAACCAACGCAAGCGGAACCCTCCATCACCTCTCCGACGCCACCCTCTCCTGCCGTCGAGCCACAAGCCGATCGCTCAGCGTCCAAGCCCACCGAACCAGCAAAAGTTGTTGCCAGCACCCAACCCAAGCCCGCCGCCCAGGTGCAAGCTGTCAAGCCAGCCTCCAAACCCAATGCCGCCGTAAACGCCTTGCTCGGCACCAATATGGCCACAGCCGCCGACGCCATCGACCAACTGGGCGACTACAACACCGCCGACCTGGGCAGCGCCACCCTGAGCAGTATCACCCCCATCAGCACAGGAATGCTCTCAGCCATGGATCGGCGAAGTCCGACGGGTGCACACGACAACGGCCAGGTCTGGGTCCAGGCGATCGGCAACAGCGGCAGCATCGGCAGGCAACTGGGAAGCTATGCCCTGAAGCACTCGACCAAGGGTTTGATGCTGGGAACCGACTGGGCTATCAGCCCCGATTGGCGCCTGGGATTGATCGGCGGCAAGACGCACACCCGGTTGGACAGTCGTCAATTCGACGGCCGGCTCGACAGCTGGCTGGTGGGTGCCTATGCCTTACGCCAGGACGGACCACTGGCGCTGCGCCTGGGTGCCGTTTATGGCAGTCATGACGGCAGCACCAAACGCCACGTGGCCTACAACGGTTTCAGCGATCGCCTCAAAGGTCGTTACGATGCCAATACGCAGCAGGTCTTTGGGCAACTCGGCTACAACCTGAACGTAGGGCATTTCGATGTCGAGCCCTATGTCCAAGTGGGCTACCAACGCTATCAACGCGATCGCTATACCGAGAAAGGTGGAAGCGCGGCGCTGCAGTTCAGTGGCCAGTCTCAGGACAATTACAACAGCAACCTTGGCCTGCGCCTCGCCCGAACTCTACCTCTTGACCAAGGCATGCGACTGACGCCCCGCTTGAATCTCGGTTGGAAACACTTATACGGCGAGACCCGGGGCACTTCCCGTCAGCGCCTGGCCAGCGCAGGCAATACCTATACCGTCGAAGGCGTCGAGCTGGACCGGGACAGCCTGTTCTTCGAAACGGGGCTGGACCTGACCGTTTCGCCACGGCATACCCTGGGGGTGAGTTATAACGGTGAAACCGGTCAGGACAACCGCAACGGCGCGCTGATGGGCCAGTGGCGAATGATGTTCTGACAGGCAAAAAAAAGGGGAGCACATGCCCCCCCGAGGTTAAAACGTTGTATCGAGGCTGTTAGATCAGCCTTCGATCTCGATCAGGATCTCACCCGGGTTGACCCGGTCGCCCTTGGCTACATGAATAGCGGTGACCTTGCCGGCGATGGCCGCCTGCACTTCGGTTTCCATCTTCATGGCTTCGGTAATCAGCACCGCTTGGCCGGCCTTGACCACGTCGCCTTCCTTGACCAGAACATCGACGATGTTGCCCGGCATGGTGGTGCTGACGTGACCCGGCGCAGTGGCTTGCTTGCGCTTGCTGCTGCCGCCGCTGACGAACTCATTGAGCGGTTCGAACACGACTTCTTCGGGCATGCCATCGATGGACAGGTAGAAGTGACGCTTGCCTTCGGCCTTGACGCCCACACCGGTGATGTCGACGCGATAGGTCTCACCGTGAACGTCGATGACAAACTCGGTCGGCACACCTTCGCCGCCCGCCGAGCTCACGCTGCCCGCCTCGGGGATTGGCAGCAGCACTTCCGGGGTCAGGGTGCCGGCTTCGCGCTCTTCGAGGAACTTGCGGCCGATGTCCGGGAACATGGCGTAGGTCAGTACGTCTTCTTCGGATTTGGCCAGCGCGCCGATTTCGCCACGCAGCTTGGTCATTTCCGGCTTGAGCAAGTCGGCCGGACGTACGTCGATCACTTCTTCGCTACCGATGGCCTGACGACGCAGCTTCTCGTTCACCGAGCCTGGCGCCTTGCCGTAGCCGCCCTGCAGGTAGAGCTTCACTTCGTTGGTGATGGTCTTGTAGCGCTCACCGGCCAACACGTTGAAGAACGCCTGGGTACCGACGATCTGCGAGGTCGGGGTAACCAACGGCGGGAAGCCGAGGTCTTCACGCACGCGCGGAATCTCCGCCAGCACTTCGTTCATCCGGTTCAGTGCGCCTTGCTCTTTCAACTGGTTGGCGAGGTTGGAGATCATCCCGCCCGGAACCTGGTTGACCTGGACGCGGGTGTCCACTGCGGTGAACTCGCTTTCGAACTGGTGGTACTTCTTGCGCACAGCGTAGAAGTACAGACCGATTTCCTGGAGCAATTCCAGGTCCAGCCCTGTGTCGAACTCACTGCCCTTGAGGGCCGCGACCATCGATTCGGTGCCCGGATGGCTAGTACCCCAGGCGAAGCTGGAGATCGCGGTGTCGATGTGATCGGCGCCGTTCTCGACCGCCTTGAGCTGGCACATCGCGGCCAGGCCGGCGGTGTCGTGGGAGTGGATAAAGACCGGCAGCGACTGTTCGCTTTTCAGCGCCTTGACCAGTTCGCCGGTGGCGTACGGCGTCAGCAGGCCGGCCATGTCCTTGATCGCCACCGAGTCGCAACCCATGGCTTCCATTTGCTTGGCCTGGGCCACGAACGCGCCGATGGTGTGCACCGGGCTGGTGGTGTAGGCGATGGTGCCCTGGGCGTGCTTGCCGGCGGCCTTCACGGCTTCGATGGCAACCTTCAGGTTACGCACATCGTTCATCGCATCGAAAATACGGAACACATCGATGCCGTTGACCGCCGCCTTGGCCACGAACGCCTTGACCACGTCATCGCTGTAATGGCGGTAGCCCAGCAGGTTCTGGCCGCGCAGGAGCATTTGCAGGCGAGTGTTGGGCAGTGCTGCGCGCAGTTGGCGCAGGCGTTCCCACGGGTCTTCCTTCAGGAAGCGCACGCAGGCGTCGAATGTCGCGCCGCCCCAGACTTCCAGCGACCAATAGCCGACTTTGTCGAGCTTGTCGCAGATCGGCAGCATGTCTTCGGTGCGCATGCGGGTGGCGAGCAGCGATTGGTGGGCGTCGCGCAGGATTGTGTCGGTAACAAAGATCTTCTTGGACATGTTCATGATTCCTTACAGGCCTGCGTGGGCGGCAATGGCGGCGGCGATGGCCAGGGCCAGCTCTTCGGGTTTGCGCTTGATCGAGTAGTTGGTCAGTTCAGGGTGGCTTTCAACGAAGCTGGTATTGAACTGGCCGCTGCGGAATTCCGGATTGCGCAGGATCTCCTGGTAATACGCGGCGGTGGTCTTGACCCCCTGCAGGCGCATGTCATCCAGGGCTCGCAGGCCACGGTCCATCGCTTCTTCCCAGGTCAACGCCCAGACCACCAGCTTCAGGCACATCGAATCGTAGAACGGTGGAATGGTGTAGCCGGTGTAGATCGCCGTGTCGGTGCGCACACCCGGGCCGCCAGGGGCGTAGTAGCGGGTGATCTTGCCGAAGCTGGGCAGGAAGTTGTTTTTCGGGTCCTCGGCGTTGATCCGGAACTGCAACGCAAAACCACGGTGCTGGATGTCTTCCTGCTTGACCGACAGCGGCAGCCCGGAGGCGATGCGGATCTGTTCGCGAACGATGTCGATACCGGTGATTTCTTCGGTGATGGTGTGTTCCACCTGCACCCGGGTGTTCATCTCCATGAAGTACACCTCGCCCTCGGCGAGCAGGAACTCCACGGTGCCGGCATTCTCGTAGCCCACGGCCTTGGCCGCGCGCACCGACAGGTCGCCGATGTAGGCGCGCTGCTCGGGGGTCAGTTGCGGGCTCGGGGCGATTTCGATCAGCTTCTGGTTGCGGCGCTGGATCGAGCAGTCACGTTCGAACAGGTGCACCACGTTGCCGAAACTGTCACCCAGGATCTGCGCCTCGATGTGCTTGGGGTTGACGATGCATTTTTCCAGGAACACTTCCGCTGAACCGAACGCCTTGGTGGCTTCGGAAATGACCCGCGGGAAGGCCTGTTCGAGCTCTTCGCGGCTGTTGCAGCGACGGATACCACGACCGCCGCCACCGGAGGTGGCCTTGAGCATCACCGGGTAACCGATCCGATCACCTTCGGTCAGGGCTTCTTCGATGCCCGACACGTTGCCTTCGGTTCCCGGCGTGACCGGCACACCGGCCTTGATCATGCTGCGGCGCGCTTCGGTCTTGTCGCCCATGCGGCGGATGACTTCGGCCGACGGGCCAATGAATTTGATTCCGCGCTCGGCGCAGATGTCTGCCAGTTCAGCGTTTTCCGAGAGAAAACCGTAGCCGGGGTGCAAGGCATCACAACCGGTTTCCACCGCCAGGTTCACCAGTTTGCGCGGGTTGAGGTAGCCGGCCAGCGGATCGGCGCCGATGCTGTGGGCCTCGTCCGCACGCTTGACGTGCAACGCATGGCGGTCCGCGTCGGAGTAGACCGCGACCGAGCGAATGCCCATCTCGGCGCAAGCGCGCACGATGCGGACGGCAATCTCACCACGGTTGGCGATCAGGATCTTTGTTATCAATTGGAGGTTCCCTTGAGCCGGTGATACCACGGCCTGGGGTCCAGGCCGACGCGTGACCAGATGTAACAATTGGTCGCAGCTCCACACTAGTCCTGGCCGTTGATTAACAAAAATGAATAATTATTGGGTCATGCATAAGCAAAGACTTATAGTTGTGCTAATCGTCCCGGCCCAGAGTGCTTAGAAAATGCGTAAGTCATTGATGCGTATGACATTGCGTCAATTGCAGATTTTCAACGAGGTCTGCGACCTGAGGTCCTACAGCCGTGCAGCCGATGAAATGTCTCTCACACAACCGGCCGTTAGCCTACAGATTCGATCCCTCGAGGAGCTTATCGGCCAACCCCTGTTTGAGTACGTTGGCAAAAAACTCTACATGACCGAAGCCGCCGAAGCGTTGCAACGGGCCAGCCGGGACATCTTCGGGCGCCTGGAAAACCTCGACATGCAGCTCTCGGACATGCAGGGCTCGCTGCAAGGCCAGCTCAAGCTGGCAGTGGAGTCCAGCGCCAAGTACTTCGTCCCGCACCTGTTCGCCGCGTTCAAGCGCCAGCACCCGGAGGTCAATCTCAACCTCACCGTGGTCAATCGCGGCCAGGTCATCCGCCGGCTTTCGGACAACCGTGATGACCTGGTGATCATGTCCATGGTGCCCCAGGACATGGGCCTGGAGTTCCTGCCATTTCTCAACAATCCCATCGTCGCCGTGGCGCCGCCCGATCATCCGTTGTGCCACATGGGCCCGCTGCGTTTGCAGGACCTGGAACCCTATACGCTGCTATTGCGCGAACCGGGCTCAGGTACGCGGCTGGCCTGCGAGGAGTACTTCAAGGAGAAACGGGTGCACTTCACCCAGACACTGGAGGTGGCGTCGGCGGAGGCTCAGCGCGAGTGCGTGGTGGCCGGGCTGGGCGTGGCGCTGTTGACGCGCCACGCCGTGAGCCGGGAATTGTCGTCCGGCGCACTCATCGAGCTGCCGGTGGAGGAGTTGCCGCTGTACCGCAGTTGGTGCCTGGTGCAGGCCAGGGCCAAGCGCCTGTCACCGGTGGCTCACGCCTTCCTGGCATTCGTTCGCGGCGAGCGTGCTCAGATCATTGGCCTGGTTGAGCGTTTCGACGGGAAGCCGCCGGCGTTGCCTGCCAGTAATTGAACTCTGTGGCGTCAGGAAATTCGCTGATTTCGGCCAGAAGTTGGCGCTGCTCATAGCGGTCTTCGATTGCACGACGGAACGCCATGCGGCGCTGGTCTTCCTGCTGACGACGGGTTTTGACGGCGCTGCGTTCTTCGTAGGACTGGGTCATGTCGAGACTCCCAAGACGTATACGGGAGCTTTACGATGACGGCGCGCGATGACGGTTTGGCGGCGCGAGGGTTACAGAACGATGAATTCGGGCAAATGATCCCTGTGGCGAGGGAGCTTGCTCCCGCTGGGCTGCGAAGCGGCCCCCACGATTTATCCAGATACACCGGATGGGTTGGTTTGCGACTGCTGCGCAGCCGAGCGGGAGCAAGCTCCCTCGCCACAGAAACCCCTCAACCTCAGGGTTCGGGATTCAGTCGTCCAGCGCCTTCACCGACTTGGGCGACAACCGCAAGCTGCGCAGGCTGCGCTTCACGCTCTTGAGGTGGTTGACCAGGCTTGGGCCCCGCGCCATGGCGACGCCCATTGCCAGCACATCGATCACCACCAGATGGGCGATACGCGAGGTCAGCGGCGTGTAGATCTCGGTGTCTTCGTGCACGTCGATGGCCAGGTTCACCGTGGACAGTTCTGCCAGCGGCGTCTGGCTCGGACACAAGGTGATCAGCGAGGCACCGCTTTCGCGCACCAGGTTGGCGGTGATCAGCAGGTCCTTGGAACGGCCCGACTGGGAGATGCAGATCGCCACATCGGTGGGTTTCAAGGTCACCGCCGACATGGCCTGCATGTGCGGGTCGGAATAGGCCGCTGCCGTCAGCAGCAGCCGGAAGAACTTGTGCTGGGCATCGGCCGCCACCGCGCCCGAGGCGCCGAAGCCATAAAACTCGACACGCTGGGCCTGGGACATGGCCGTGACGGCTTTTTGCAACGCCACCGGGTCGAGCTTCTCGCGAACCTCCATCAGGGTATGCAGGGTCGTGTCGAAGATTTTCAGGCTGTAGTCCGCGACCGAGTCGTCCTCATGGATCGCAAACTGACCGAAGCTCGCACCGGCCGCCAAGCTTTGCGCTAGCTTGAGTTTCAGGTCCTGGAAGCCCGAGCAACCGATGGCCCGGCAGAAACGCACGATGGTCGGCTCGCTGATGCCGACGCTGTGGGCAAGATCGGCCATGGAGCTATGCATCACGGCCGCTGGATCAAGCAGTACGTGATCGGCGACTTTCAGCTCCGACTTGCGTAGCAAGTGGCGTGACTGGGCGATGTGTTGCAGCAGGTTCAAGGGGCTGGACTCTTGTTATGGGCAGATGCCGGGATGTAGCAAGCTTGTAGTTATACTACAAGAATTGGCTTTTTGCCCGTCCAAAACGTAACTGGATGACCTCGTCGCCCCTTTGTTTTGGCCGAGGATCCGCCGATGTAGCAGCTTGTGCCATAGCGCAAACCTTCAACGCTGCCGATCCGCTGATTTCCAGCCCCGTCCTGAACTTCCAACCCGGGAGGAAATCGTCTATTGGTCATTAGCCAATCACCCAATAACTTGCTCCCCCTCAACAATATATCTCTGCAACACTAGACAGTAGATCTTAAGACAGAACCAAGTAAGCCGTCGAAAACTCATTTCTCCTTACAATACCAACCGCAATTGAGCAGACGCTACCAAGGCAAAGTAGATATATTGGCTCCCGCAGGAAGCAATCAACTTAACTACAGGAGTTACTACCATGAAAATCACGACTAAAGATTGGACCGCACAAATCGACCGCATGCCAGGTGCCGCGTCTTTCCGTACCTTTGGCACCGTCAGTGTAGCCAATAGCGGCGTTATCCCCACGCTGGTACGCAGCGACCTACAGGACAAGTCCTTTGATCTGCGACTGGAATTGAAACTTAAACACTCCGACGGAGTTTCACTGCCGGTACTGACAGACAAGTTCGTTGAATATAAAGAGCTGGGCGACTCCAATGTCACTGGCGTCAGTATTTTTTTCGAAGGCCAGTTACTGCACCACATCGATGAAGTGCTAGTCACTAACTAAGCGTAGACCCCATAACTTCCCGTCAGACGATTTCGTTGCCTGACGGGAAGTTATCGTCGTGGTTCAGGCTCATTCAACCAGGTGTTGCGCCCGCAACAACCCAGCCAACCCTTCAGCCTCTACCGGCCGGCTGATCAGATACCCTTGAACCTCATCGCAACGTTCGTTCCTGAGGAACTCGAGCTGCTCCTGCCGCTCAACGCCTTCGGCCACTACCTTGAGCGACAACCCATGGGCCATTGCAATGATTGCCCGGGTAATGGCCGTGTCCACGCTGCCCTCGCCCAACCCACGAATGAATGCCTGGTCGATCTTCACGTAATCCACCGGGATACGCTTGAGGTAACTCAGCGATGAGTAACCGGTGCCAAAATCGTCGATCGCCAGCTTGACCCCAAGGTCACGCAATTGCTGGAACGTGGCGATGATGTGCTCGACGCTGTCGAGCAACTGGCTTTCGGTCAGCTCCAACTCCAGGTATTGGGGTTCCAGGCCGGTTTCTTCCAGCACTTGCCGCACCAGGCTGACCAGCTTGCCCTGGCGCAATTGATGCACCGACAGATTGACTGACACCCTGATCGGCGCGAGCCCCTGGCGCTGCCATTCGCATGCCTGCCAACAAGCCTGGCGCAACACGAATTCGCCAATCGGCCCGATCAACCCGGTTTCTTCGGCCAGGCCGATGAAATCCCCCGGAGGCACCCGGCCCATGACCGGGTGATCCCAACGCACCAGCGCCTCGGCGGCGTTCAGGCGACCGGTCGCCAGGCACAGTTTTGGTTGATAAAAGACCTTCAGCTGCCGCTCTTCCAAGGCCTTGCGCAGTTGATTTTCCAGTTGCAGGCGCTCCAGCGTGCTGGCCTGGAGGCTGTCGGTGTAGAACTGGAAGTTGTTGCCCCCCAGATGCTTGGCATGCTGCATGGCCATGTTCGCCTGGCTGACCAGCGTTGCAACTTCCCGCGTATTGTCAGGCAACAGGCTGATGCCGATGGAGGCACTGAGCACCAGTTCATGGCCTTCGATGGTCAGCGGCACTCGCAACTTGGCGGCCAGTCGGGTCGCCACCCGCGCCAGGCTTGAAAGGTTGCCATAGGCATCGAACAACACCGCAAACTCATCGCCGGACAGCCGGGCGATGGTATCCGCCTCGGGCAGTGCATTGATCAGGCGTCGGGCCATTTTCTGCAACAACTGGTCGGCGATGTCATGACCAAGGCTGTCGTTGAGCAATTTGAAACGGTCCAGGTTGATATGCAGCAACGCCAGGCTGCGCCGTCCACCCTGGCGCACACGCTGATGGGCCTCGTGCAGGCGCTCACGAAACAGCGAGCGATTGGCCAACCCGGTCAATTCGTCGTAATGGGTCAGGTAGCGCATTCGCTCTTCGGATTCGCGTCGCGCCGAAAGATCGGCGAAGAAGCCTACGATATGACTGACATTTCCCCGAGCATTGCGCACGACATTCAGTTGCAGCCATTGCGGGTACAGTTCGCCGTTGGCTCGCGCCTCTACCAGCTCACCCTGCCAGGTGCCGTGCTGCTTGAGCGATTGGCGAATGACGGGGTAGTGCCGGCGCGCGTCGCGGCTGCACGGCAGCTCAACTACATTGCGCCCGAGCATGTCATCGATATCGAACCCGGTGACCCGGGTGAACGCCTGGTTGGCAGCGAGTAGTACGTAGTTGGGGTCGAAAATCACGATACCTTCGCTGGCGGCCTCGAACACCGTGGCCGCCAGTTGCCGTTGCTGCTCGAGCTCCTTGCTGGCGCTGATGTCGCGCCGGGTGCCGACCATACGCAGCACCCGTCCGCTCTCGCTACGCTCCACCGCCCGGCCACGGTCTTCGATCCAGACCCAGTGGCCATCGCCGTGACGCACGCGGTATTCGATCTGGTAATCCTCGCTGCGGCCCTTGAGGTGTTCGACCAAGGCTCGCTTGAGCGCCGGCAGGTCTTGGGGGTGCAGCCGCGGGGTGAGATGGCTGAGCATCGCCGTGACGTATTCGGGCTCCAGGCCGAACAGTTCCTTGAGCTGAGTGTGGTGGACTTCATCAGTCTGCAGATTCCAATCCCACAACCCCAACTCACTGGCCTTCAGAGCCAGGGCCAGACGCGCCTCGCTCTTGCGCAGGGCCTGGCTGGCGACCTCCAGTTCAAGACTGCGCTGCGCTACCCGCGCCTCCAGGCCAACCTGGGCCGCCCGCAGTTGCTCCTCGGCACAACGACGTTGCTCGACCTCCCGGGCCAGCGCGGTGTTGAGCTCTACGCTCCGGGCCTGCGTCTGCTGCAAGTGCTCGATCAGCGCCTGGTTCTGGAAACGGCGCAGCATGCCGCTTTTGATCAACCGGTTGACTTGCCAGGCCACCACGCTCAGCGAGACCAGCACAATCAGCCCAAGCCAGCCCCACCCGCGTTGCTGCTCATCGCCCCCCCAGAAGAGATAGCCGATGGCCGGCAACAGGCAGGGCAAGGTAAAGGACAGGAACGCAGGCAGACTCACCGCGTAGGCCACGCTGGCCGACAGGGCGGCCGCGCCAATCAGGCCGAACACCCAGGCCTGCTGCTGGAAGCTGTCGGCCGGGACCAGCGCGATGCCAGCCCCGGCCAACGTCAGGCCGGTCATCGCCGAACCCAGCAAAAACATACGCAGCCAGATCGGGTGCGCCTGGCGGCTTGGCATGGCCGAATCGAAAGCCGCCACCTGGATCACCCGCAACGCCACCAGTGACAACAACCAGACGAGCCAGACGCTGACCAGGAAATAGCGCCGCGGCTCCCATAACAGCGCAGCGCAGACCAGACCGTTGAGCAACATGAACAGCGTAGGCAGCAGTGAGCCTTGATACAGCAGACGTGTGCGCTCGACCGCCATCTCCATGGCGTACTGCTTATAGATGACCCGCGGTTCCACACTGGGGCCCGCCGGATCGGAATTGAGGGTCATTGGCACTGTTCTTGTTCTTATTCAGTGGAGCGTGGAGAACCCGAAGCGAGCACCGAGCATACACAAGCCATGGGCCATCCCACACTGCCCCAGCTCATAAAAACGCTGAAAAAAGTCGCTGTTTCATTGGGTGGCGACGCTCTCGAGCGAGCCCCGCCAATGGCTGTAGCCTGTGACCCACCGGTCATCCACAACCGGTCTTTTATCGGCTGATGCAAAGCTCGGTTTGCCCGGGGTGACGCCGCACCCTAGAATGCCCCGATGCGCGATGATCTCTCCCTTCTGCTGAACTCCCTCAACGATGCCCAACGCCAGGCCGTAGCAGCCTCCGTGGGTCGTCAGTTGGTCCTGGCCGGTGCTGGCTCCGGTAAAACCCGAGTGCTGGTGCACCGTATCGCCTGGTTGATCCAGGTCGAGAACGCCTCGCCCCATTCGATCCTGTCGGTGACATTCACCAACAAGGCCGCGGCCGAGATGCGCCATCGCATCGAGCAACTGATGGGCATCAACCCCGCCGGCATGTGGGTCGGCACGTTCCACGGCCTGGCGCACCGCTTGTTGCGGGCGCACTGGCAGGAAGCCGGGCTGAGCCAGACCTTCCAGATCCTGGACAGCGACGACCAGCAACGCCTGGTCAAGCGGGTGATCCGCGAGCTGGGCCTGGACGAGCAACGCTGGCCGGCCCGCCAGGCGCAATGGTTCATCAATGGCCAGAAAGACGAAGGCCTGCGCCCGCAGCACATCCAGGCCAGCGGCGACCTGTTCCTGGCGACCATGCGTAGCATCTATGAAGCCTACGAGGCGGCGTGCCAACGCGCCGGGGTCATCGACTTCTCCGAGCTGCTGCTCCGGGCCCTGGACCTGTGGCGCGACCACCCAGGCCTGCTGGCCCACTATCAAAAGCGCTTCCGGCATGTATTGGTGGACGAGTTCCAGGACACCAACGCCGTGCAATACGCCTGGTTGCGCCTGCTCGCCAAGGGCGGCGACAGCCTGATGGTGGTGGGTGACGACGACCAGTCGATCTACGGCTGGCGCGGTGCCAAGATCGAGAACATTCACCAGTATTCGGCGGACTTCCCCGACGCCGAAGTCATCCGCCTGGAACAGAACTACCGCTCCACCGCCGGCATCCTCAAGGCCGCCAACGCCCTGATCGCCAACAACACCGGGCGCCTGGGCAAGGAATTGTGGACCGATGGCGGCGAAGGCGAAGCGATCAACCTCTACGCCGCCTTCAACGAACACGATGAAGCCCGCTACGTGGTGGAAACCATCGAAAGCGCGCTGAAAACCGGCCTGGCCCGCAGCGACATCGCCATCCTGTACCGCTCCAACGCCCAGTCGCGGGTACTGGAAGAGGCGTTGCTGCGCGAACGGATCCCGTACCGCATCTACGGCGGCCAGCGCTTCTTCGAGCGCGCCGAAATCAAGAACGCCATGGCCTACCTGCGCCTGATCGAAGGTCGCGGCAACGACGCGGCCCTGGAGCGGGTGATCAACGTGCCGACGCGGGGCATTGGCGAGAAAACCGTCGAAGCCATTCGTGATCACGCCCGCCACAGTCACGTCTCCATGTGGGAAGGCATGCGTCAGCTGGTCGCCAACAAAGGCGTGACCGGTCGCGCCGCCGGTGCGCTGAAGGCGTTCATGGACCTGATCGAAGACCTGGCCGCCAAGTGCGGGGAGATGCCACTGCACTTGATGACCCAGACCGTCATCGAGCAATCCGGCCTGATCGCCTACCACGAAGCGGAAAAGGGCGAGAAAGGCCAGGCCCGGGTGGAAAACCTCGAGGAACTGGTCAGCGCCGCGCGCAACTTCGAAAACACCGAAGAAGACGCAGACCTGTCACCGCTGTCGGCCTTCCTGGGCCATGCCTCCCTGGAGGCCGGCGACACCCAGGCCGACGAGCATGAAGACAGCATCCAACTGATGACGCTGCACAGTGCCAAGGGCCTGGAATTCCCCTACGTATTCCTCGTAGGCATGGAAGAAGGCCTGTTCCCCCACAAGATGAGCCTGGAAGAACCTGGGCGTCTGGAAGAAGAACGGCGCCTGGCCTATGTCGGTATCACCCGCGCCATGCAGAACCTGGTACTGACCTACGCCGAAACCCGACGCTTGTATGGCAGCGAGACCTACAACAAGGTGTCGCGCTTCGTACGTGAAGTACCGAAGGGCCTGATTCAGGAAGTGCGGCTGTCCAACAGTGTCAGCCGACCGTTCGGTGGCGGCCAGCAACAGAGCACCAGCAGCCTGTTCGGCGGTAGCGACATCCCGGAAACCGGCTTCAGCCTCGGCCAGACCGTGCGGCATTCGGTATTCGGCGACGGCGTGATCCTCAACTTCGAAGGTGCCGGGGCCCAGGCCCGGGTGCAGGTGAACTTCAGCGAAGGCAGCAAGTGGCTGATGCTGGGGTATGCCAAGTTGGAAGCGATCTAAAAATTTGCTAAACCCTGTGGAGCAAGGCTTGTGGGAGCAAGGCTTGTGGGAGCAAGGCTTGTGGGAGCAAGGCTTGCCCGCGAGGCGGTGGCGCATCCGACATAGATGCGTCAGATAGATCGCTATCGCGGGCAAGCCTTGCTCCCACAGATACCTTCCCCTACCCATACTAGTTTTCCGATAGAACTTGTCCCCCTTTCCTACAGCCCAAAGCGAACAAGCCCTCTTGCGCGGCGAAGCTGAACCTAACCTGTCACGCAAAAGCCCGAAACACTCTGTCGCTAGCCAGCAACAGTTCAGCTGTGCAACATGGCGCGCGTGCTATCCACAAATGGGAATGCCTTTATATGAAACGTTTTCTTAGCATCGCCATGGCGCTGTGCATCGGCCTGACGATGGCCATCGACGCCAATGCCGCCAAGCGTTTTGGCGGTGGTAAAAGTTCGGGCGCAGCCCCGACTCACCAGACCAGCCAGATGGCGCCGTCCTCTGCCGCCGGGTCCACTGCCGCCACCGCAGGCGCGGCCGGTGCCGCGGGCGCAGCCACCAAGGCCAGCGGTGCTTCGCGCTGGCTCGGCCCCCTGGCCGGCATCGCCGCCGGTGGCTTGCTCGCTTCCATGTTCATGGGCGACGGCTTCCAGGGCATGCAGATCTTCGACATCCTGATCATGGCGGTCATCGCCTTCCTGGTCTTCCGCTTCATTGCCGCCCGTCGTCGCAAGCAGCAGGAGCAATTGGCTCCGGCCGGCCACGCGCCGATGCAGCGTGAAGTGTTCAACCAGCAGCCTGCCAGCGGCTCGATCTTCGGTGGTTCGGCAGCGCCTGTGGCCGCCCGTCCGGTCATCAACGCGCCGGCCTGGTTCAACGAGCAACGCTTCATCGAAGCCGCGCGCAGCCACTTCATGTCCTTGCAGCAACACTGGGACGCGAACGAAATGGACAAGATCGCCGAGTTCGTGACCCCGCAACTGCTGGAGTTCCTCAAGCGCGAGCGGGCCGAGCTGGGTGATGGCTTCCAGTCCACCTACATCGACAATCTCCAGGTGCAACTGGACGGTGTCGACGATCGCGCCGACAAGACCATCGCCACCCTGACCTTCAGCGGTGTGTCGAAGGATTCTCGCTTCGACAAGGGCGAAGCGTTCAGCGAAAGCTGGAACATGGAACGTGCCCAGGGTGACGACCAGCCTTGGCTGGTAGCCGGCATCCGCCAGAACGGTTGAACCTTTGCGCGGTTTGCATGTTGAAATAAAAGAACCCCGGCCCAGGCCGGGGTTTTCCATTTCGCGGTTGCATCTATAGCGAGCTACTGTATAAACCGCTCCATGTAGAACCGCGCCATCGAGAAAAGAGGATCCCGGACGTGGAAGAAATCATCGAACAATTGCGTGAAGCCAACGAGCCCGTGCCGGTCCCGCTGGAGTTGCCCGACGAAGACCTGCTGGTAGAGATCGAAGAACAGCTGTTCATCGATATCCCATTCGTCTTCAGAGAGTTTTTGCTGACCGTCAGCGATGTTGTCTATGGCAGCCTGGAACCGGTGACCGTCACCGATCCACAATCCCACACCTACCTGCCAGACGTGGCCGCCAATGCCTGGGATGCCGGTGTCGACCGCAGCCTGATCCCGATCTGCCAGGACGGCGACGATTACTACTGCGTCGAAGAAGACGGCACTGTGGTGCTGTGGCAAGCCGAAGAAGAACTGATCGCCGAAGAAACCTGGGAATCGGTCTGGCACTGGGCCCGGGACGTCTGGCTGGAAAGCTGAGGCCCGACGCTGGTCAATGCCCGGACGATTCCTTGTGATTGTCCAGGGTTTCAAGCAAGGCCACCTGCATCCGCGTATGCAGGCGGATGAACCAGCGCCAGAGCAGTGCCGCCACGGCAGTCGCCACCACGGCGATCAATACCAGTAACTTGTTGGTCGGCAGAATGCTGGCCGACAAGGCTGCCAATAACAGGAAAATCACCAGCAGCGAGAGAATCGGGATCACTTCGGCGATCACCCGACGCACCCGCTGTGTATGGCGGCCAGCCATCTCCGGCTTCACGCCCATCTCCGCCAGCAACATCGACAGCGCCTTGAGCTTGCGGTAGGCGGCGATCAGGAACGGCAGCGACAGCAGCAACGCCCCGCCCCAGATCAACGCCTTCTGCCAGCTCGGGTCGCTGATCCAGGCTTGCAGGTAAGCCGACATCCGCTCGGCAAAATAACCGCCCGAGACAAAAATCGCGATGACCAGCGCCAGGTTGACCCCGACCTGCAGCAAGATCCGCCGGATCATCGACGCCACCATCGCTCCTTCGCCATGGGGCTGGATGCTGCGCAGCCATTCGCCATACATCCCCAATACCCGCGTCAGCCGTTGCGGCATAACCGTCGCCAGCCTGACGGACAGCGGGTCGGCGGCCCGGATCAGGTAAGGCGTGAGCAGTGTGGTCAACACCGAGACGGCGACCGCGACCGGATAAAGGAAGTCGCTGGTGACCTGCAGGGTCATCCCCAATGACGCAATGATGAAGGAGAATTCGCCGATCTGCGAAAGCCCCATCCCAACTCGCAGCGAGGTGCGTCCGTCGTTGCCGGCGATAAAGGCACCGAGGCCGCAGGACAGCATCTTGCCGAGCACCACGGCGCCCGTGATCACCGCAATCGGCCAGGCGTACTGCAGCAATATCGCCGGATCGAGCATCAGCCCGATGGCGACGAAGAAAATCGCGCTGAACAGATCACGCACCGGCTCCACCAGCCGCTCGATTTTCAGCAGTTGCCGGGACTCGGCCATGATCGCCCCGATCAGGAACGCCCCGAGCACCATGCTGTATTCCAGCTTCACCACCAACAGGCAGAAACCGAAGCACAGGCCCAGCACGGTGATCAGCAGCATTTCGTTGCTTTCGAACTTCGCCACGTAGGCCAGCACCCTCGGCACCAGCAGAATGCCGATGACCAACGCCACGATCATGAACAACGACAGCTTGCCGACCGTGGAAAACACCTCGCCGGAGCTCACGGTGCCGCTGACGGCAATGCTCGACAGCAAGGCGATGATGCCAATGCCCAGGATATCCTCGACGATCAACACCCCGAAAATCAGCTGCGCGAAACGCTCGTTCTTCATCTTCAGGTCGTTGAGGGCCTTGACGATGATGGTGGTGGAGGAAATGGCCAGGATCGCGCCGAGGAACAGCGAGTCCATGGTGCTCCACTCGAACCAGCGACCGATTTCATAGCCGATCCAGATCATCAGCACGATTTCGAGGAACGCCGCGATGAAGGCCGTGGCCCCGACCTTGAACAGTTTGCGCAGGCTGAATTCCAGGCCCAGGCAAAACATCAGGAAGATCACCCCGAGTTCGGCCAGGGTCTTGATCGTGTCTTCGTCGTGGATAAAGCCGAACGGCGGCGTATGCGGGCCAATGATGAAGCCGGCCACGATGTAGCCCAATACCACCGGCTGTTTGAAACGATGAAAGAGTACGGTCACCAACCCCGCCGCCATCATGATGATCGCCAAGTCCTGAATGAAGCTGATGGCATGCATGTCGGGGCTCCCTGTTCAAAATGACTCACTGCAGAGCTGGAGAAATCCGTTTCCTCTGTAGGAATTGCCCTCGCAATGGGCTTTTGAAGGGTAACACCGCGACTTCCGACAAAAAGACGGTGCAATATATGGAAACAGATCCATCGGCGCGTGACGGCAACCACAGCCGCAGCGTCCCGATATCGGTGGTTTTTAAAACCTGGGTGACCTGTGTACAGGCCCCTCACCAGCACCCGCAGAGGTGCCCCTCCACAATTGCTGCCTTGAACCGTGAGTACGTTATGGAACCCGGAAACGCCCAACTGTCGATGACGGTGTTGATGACCCCCGATATGGCCAACTTCTCTGGCAATGTCCATGGCGGCACCCTGCTCAAATACCTCGACGAAGTCGCCTACGCCTGCGCCAGCCGTTACGCCGGGCGCTATGTGGTGACCTTGTCGGTAGACCAGGTGATCTTTCGTGAGCCGATTCACGTCGGCGAGTTGGTGACCTTCCTGGCCTCGGTGAACTACACCGGCAACACGTCGATGGAAGTGGGCATCAAAGTCGTGACCGAAAATATTCGCGAACGCTCGGTACGCCACACCAACAGTTGCTTCTTCACCATGGTGGCGGTGGATGACCAGCGTAAACCCGCGCCCGTACCGCCATTGCAGCCGCAAAACAGCGAAGCGAAACGCCGCTACGAACAGGCCCAGCAACGTCGGCAGATTCGTCAGGAACTGGAGCGACGCTACCAGGAGATCAAGGCGGATGGGCCTTGATCGGTCACTTAAAAAATGTGGGAGCGGGCTTGCTCGCGAAAGCGCAGTGTCAGGCAGCATTTAGCTAACTGATTCACCGCTTTCGCGAGCAAGCCCGCTCCCACAGGGGTTTCATGGCGCTTGCTGATGGGTCAGGCCGCTGGCTGATCCAGCTCCAGCCCAACGCCCAGCTGGCGCGACAGGCACGGCCAGCGCTTCCAGGCAGCGCCGGTGTCCGGGCTGCCCAGCTTGTCCCGGTAAGTTTCCACCGACTCCAGCGCAAAGCTGTCTTCGTCGAGCATCTCGTCCACGGCGTGATGCACGGCTTCATCCAACTGGTTGGCGAACGGTTCGCCGATCAAATGGTGGGCGATCAGGTTGGCGACCGTCATGTCCAGCGGGATCAACGGCTGGCTGAAATGCTTGATATACAGATCGTTGACCTCCTCCACCAACCGATGCGCCAGGTAGGCCTCATCCAACAGGCCCTCCAGGCCGACGTGACCTTCCATTACCTTGGGCGGCTGGAGGAAAAACTGTTCGGCGATCTTCAGTACGGGCTTGATCTGCGATTCGATACCGGCTTCGCGGGCCACCTCATTGGCGGCGTCCAGCAAGTCCGGCACCTGCTCGATGTAAGCGGTGACAAAACGGGTCATGACGCCCTTCGCGTCGATGTCTGGCAATTGGATCGCGGCATGCAGATGCGGTAACTGGGCCTCCAGCTGGCGGGTCAATTGGCCGGTCTCGGCTTCGTGTTGTTGGGCTTTTTGGATCTGCTCGCGCAATGCGGCGGTGTTCATGACAACTCCAGGAAACAAAGGCAATGAAATAGGGAAGACATAACTTAGCTGGCGCAAAAACACTCCTAAGACCTATTTTTCATAACCGTCTCTTCCTTGCTACGTCACAGTTATATCGGTTTGCCATCACTCAGGCTCGCATCCTTCTCCATTCGTGGGCTCTAGCGCAAGCCCCGGGTGTTTCAAACGATTTACGCCATCGCGTTGCGAGGTTGCAGGTGCTGTCTATACTCGGTTTGGAATGGAGTTAGCTGATGACACCCGATTGCATGTGCAGCAAGGCGCGGCGAGTCAATTAAGCAGTCTGAATAGCCGATCCCTTGCCGCAGGCTTTACGCCTACGGGATAACAAGAACGATAAGGGGAACCCGCAATGACGCGACATCCACACGTATGGATGGGCCTCCTGTTGTGGTCGATTTTCAGCCAGGCGCAAGCGGCCTGGACTGTGAATATGGCGCCTGGAGCGACACAGATCAGCAATGCAGTGTTCGACTTGCACATGACCATCTTCTGGATCTGTGTAGTCATCGGCATCATCGTCTTCGGCGCCATGTTCTGGTCGATGATGATGCATCGCCGCTCAACCGGCCAAAATGCCGCGCATTTCCACGAAAACACCCGCGTCGAAATCCTCTGGACCATCGTGCCCTTCCTGATCCTGGTGTTGATGGCGATTCCTGCCACCGCCACCCTGATCAAGATGTACGACTCCAGCGAGTCGGACATCGATATCCAGATCACCGGCTATCAATGGAAGTGGCACTACAAGTACCTGGGCCAGGACGTCGAGTTCTTCAGCAACCTGGCCACCCCCGCCGAACAGATCCATAACCAGAGCGCCAAGGGCGAGCATTACCTGCTGGAGGTCGACAAGCCGCTGGTGCTGCCGGTCGACGCCAAGGTGCGCTTCCTGGTGACCTCCGCCGACGTGATCCACTCCTGGTGGGTGCCGGCCTTCGCGGTCAAGCGCGATGCGATCCCCGGGTTCGTCAACGAAGCCTGGACCCGCGTCGACAAGCCCGGCCTGTATCGCGGCCAATGCGCCGAGCTGTGCGGCAAGGACCATGGCTTCATGCCGATCGTGGTAGAGGTCAAGAGCAAGCCCGACTACGAGAAATGGCTGGGCGAGCGCAAGGCCGAAGCCGCGCAGCTCAAAGAATTGACCAGCAAGGAATGGACGCGCGAAGAACTTGTTGAGCGTGGCGACAAGGTTTACCACACCACCTGCGTGGCCTGTCACCAGGCCGAAGGCCAGGGCCTGCCGCCGATGTTCCCGGCGCTCAAGGGCTCGAAAATCGCCACCGGACCCAAGGCTGATCACCTGAGCATTGTCTTCCACGGCAAGCCCGGCACCGCCATGGCCGCGTTCGGCAAGCAGCTGTCGGAAGTCGATATCGCCGCCGTCGTGACCTATGAACGTAACGCCTGGGGCAACAACAAGGGCGACATGGTTACGCCCAAAGAAGTGCTGGAACTCAAACAGGCGGAAAGCAAATGAACCGGCCTGACGTTAGTTCCCGCAACCGGTCGGGGCTCAACGCCCCGCGCCGTCCAGCCCACTCGTTCGAAGGAGACAGGACATGAGTGCTGTGATCGATGACCACGGTCATGCCGGCGCCGACCACGCCCATGGCCCCGCCAAGGGCCTGATGCGCTGGGTGCTGACCACCAACCACAAGGATATCGGCACGCTGTACCTGTGGTTCGCCTTCTCCATGTTCCTGCTGGGCGGCTCGTTCGCCATGGTGATCCGCGCCGAACTGTTCCAGCCCGGCCTGCAGATCGTGCAGCCGGAATTCTTCAACCAGATGACCACCATGCATGGCCTGGTGATGGTCTTCGGCGCGGTGATGCCGGCGTTCGTCGGCCTTGCCAACTGGATGATCCCGTTGATGATCGGCGCGCCGGACATGGCCCTGCCGCGCATGAACAACTTCAGCTTCTGGCTGTTGCCGGCCGCATTCCTGCTGCTGGTCTCGACGCTGTTCACCCCAGGCGGCGGGCCGAACTTCGGCTGGACCTTCTACGCGCCACTGTCCACCACCTATGCGCCGGAAAGCGTGACGTTCTTCATCTTCGCCATCCACCTGATGGGCATCAGCTCGATCATGGGCGCGATCAACGTGATCGCCACCATCCTCAACCTGCGCGCCCCCGGCATGACCTTGATGAAAATGCCGCTGTTCGTCTGGACCTGGCTGATCACTGCGTTCCTGCTGATCGCGGTGATGCCGGTGCTGGCCGGCTGCGTGACGATGATGCTGATGGACATCCACTTCGGCACCAGCTTCTTCAGTGCCGCCGGCGGCGGTGACCCGGTGCTGTTCCAGCACGTGTTCTGGTTCTTCGGCCACCCCGAGGTGTACATCATGATCCTGCCGGCCTTCGGTGCCGTCAGCTCGATCATCCCGGCGTTCTCGCGCAAGCCGTTGTTCGGCTACACCTCGATGGTCTACGCCACGGCCGCCATTGCGTTCCTGTCGTTCATCGTCTGGGCGCACCACATGTTCGTGGTCGGCATTCCGCTGGTGGGCGAGCTGTTCTTCATGTACGCCACCCTGCTGATCGCCGTGCCCACCGGGGTGAAGGTGTTCAACTGGGCCAGCACCATGTGGCAGGGCTCGCTGACCTTCGAGACACCGATGCTGTTTGCCGTGGCGTTCGTGATCCTGTTCTCCATCGGCGGTTTCTCCGGGCTGATGCTGGCCATCGCCCCGGCGGACTTCCAGTACCAGGACACCTACTTCGTGGTCGCGCACTTCCACTATGTGCTGGTGCCCGGCGCGATCTTCGGGATCTTCGCCTCGGCCTACTACTGGCTGCCGAAATGGACCGGCCACATGTACGACGAAACCCTCGGCAAGCTGCACTTCTGGCTGTCGTTCATCGGGATGAACATGGCGTTCTTCCCGATGCACTTCGTCGGCCTGGCGGGCATGCCCCGGCGGATTCCCGACTACAACCTGCAGTTCGCCGACTTCAACATGGTCTCGTCCATCGGCGCGTTCATGTTCGGTACCACGCAGATCTTCTTCCTGTTCATCGTGATCAAGACCATCCGTGGTGGCGAACCGGCACCGGCCAAGCCATGGGATGGGGCCGAAGGGTTGGAGTGGAGCGTGCCGTCGCCGGCGCCGTACCACACCTTCACTACGCCGCCGGAAGTGAAATGAACACCGCAGCTTCTGTGGGAAACACCGCAGCTTTTGTGGGAGCGAGCCTGCTCGCGATAAGCGCGACTCGGTGTGTCAGATACACCGCTATCGCGAGCAGGCTCGCTCCCACAGGGTTCTCGGTAGGGACTGGAAACCATGGCTGAGTCGATTTCGCTGAAAAAACTGGTCACTCGCCTGCTGATAGTGGTGGTGGCCATGTTCGTCTTCGGCTTTGCCCTGGTGCCGATCTACGACGTGATGTGCAAG
Organism: Pseudomonas sp. FP2300; assembly: GCF_030687595.1. NCBI lineage: Bacteria > Pseudomonadati > Pseudomonadota > Gammaproteobacteria > Pseudomonadales > Pseudomonadaceae > Pseudomonas > Pseudomonas sp. FP2300. The sequence continues at coordinate 100,846 of NZ_CP117440.1, read as the reverse complement.
GCGTTCGGCATCAACGGCAAGACCGGTGGGCAATACGAAGGTGAGCAGACCGTCGATGAGTCACGCCAGGTCCGCGTGCAGTTCCTGTCGACCAACGCGGTGGACATGGTCTGGGATTTCTACCCCAAGGGCGACCAACTGGTGGTCAAGCCGGGTGCGGTGAACGAGATGGTCTTCGTCGCCCACAACCCCACCGACCGGCCGATGAGCGCCCAGGCAGTGCCGAGCATCTCGCCGAGCACCGCGGCGGCGTATTTCCACAAGACCGAATGCTTTTGTTTTACCCAGCAAGTGCTGCAACCCGGCGAACGCATCGAAATGCCCATGCGCTTCATCGTCGACCGGGACATGCCCAAGGAAGTGAAGCACCTGACGCTGTCCTACACGCTGTTCGATATCACCGCTCGTCATCCACCGGTGGCTCTAAACACTGACCGATAGCGTGCCCGATAAGGAGAACAATAAATGGCAACTCACGAACACTATTACGTCCCGGCCCAGAGCAAATGGCCGATCATCGCCACGGTCGGGATGTTCGTCACGGTGTATGGCCTGGCGACCTGGTTCAACGACCTGAAGGCGGCGCGCCCGGAATCCCATGGCCCGCTGATCTTTTTCATTGGCGGCCTGCTGGTGGCCTACATGCTGTTCGGCTGGTTCGGCGCGGTGGTCAAGGAAAGCCGCGCCGGGCTGTACAGCGCACAACTCGACCGCTCGTTCCGCTGGGGCATGAGCTGGTTCATCTTTTCCGAGGTGATGTTCTTCATCGCGTTCTTCGGCGCGCTGTTCTATGTGCGCAACATCTCGGCGCCTGGCCTGGCGGGCGAAGGCACCAAAGGCCTGTCGCACATGCTCTGGCCGAGCTTCGAGTTCGCCTGGCCGTTGCTGAACAACCCCGATCCGAAACTCTTCCCGGCGCCCAAGGAAGTCATCAGCCCGTGGGGCTTGCCGCTGCTCAACACCGTGCTGCTGGTCAGTTCCAGCGTCACCGTCACCATCGCCCACCACGCCCTGAAAAAAGGCCATCGCGGCGCACTGAAGCTCTGGCTGGCGATCACGGTGCTGCTGGGTTGCGCCTTCCTGGGCTTCCAGGCCGAGGAATACATCCACGCCTACAAGGAACTGGGCCTGACCCTGGGCTCCGGTGTCTACGGCGCAACGTTCTTCATGCTCACCGGGTTCCACGGCGCCCACGTCACCATCGGCACGATCATCCTGTTCGTCATGCTGATGCGGATCATGCGCGGGCACTTCGACAACGAGCACCAGTTCGGCTTCGAGGCGGCGAGCTGGTACTGGCACTTCGTCGATGTGGTGTGGATCGGCTTGTTCGTCTTCGTCTACGTGCTCTGAGGCACGACTACCAGGGTGCGTGAGACACCAACTGGCCGCTGAAAAAACCCCAGGCGATCAAGCCGACGGTGACAGCGGCCAGGCTGACCCGCACCGCCAGGGCGATGACCAGGCGATTGGAATCGCTGTCGTCCTTGACCAGAAAAAACAGGCCGCTGAACAGGCTGGCAATCGTGGCAATCAGCATCAGGACGATGGCTGCTTTTAGCATTAGGGACACTCCGGGGGGACGCGATGCACGTGAGTATAGCTATCCCGTTCGACGGCTTTCGGACGGCGCCATGAAACACTTCCGGCCGGGCATCGTGCCGTCGCTGGTGGTCGCCATTCTGGTGCCCGTGATGGTGTGCCTGGGGTTCTGGCAATTGAGCCGGGGCGAACAGAAGCGTGTGCTCATGGAAAATTATGCCGAGCGCCGCGTGGCCCCGCCGATGGACAGCACCGAGCTTGCGCACGCCAGCGATCCGGCCTTTCGCCCGGTCACGCTGCAGGGCCAGTTCGACGGCGAGCACAGCATCCTGCTGGATAACCGCCAGCACGACGGCAAGGTCGGCGTCGAGTTGCTGCAACCGTTCCTCGACCACCGGACCGGGCTGTGGCTGCTGGTCAATCGCGGCTGGCTGCCCTGGCCTGACCGCCGCACCCCGCCGGTCTTCAACACACCGGAACAACCAATAAGCCTACAAGCCTGGGTCTACGTCGCACCCGGCGCGACATTCCAGCTCCACGCCGACCCGGCGGGCGCGCCCTGGCCACGACTGGTCACCGCCATCGAGCCGGACAAGCTCTGGGCCGAACTGGACCGCAACGGCTTCAACTATGAATTACGCCAACAGAGCGGCCCCGGCGCCTACCGGACCGATTGGCCCGTAGTGGCCATGGGCCCGGAAAAACACCTCGGCTACGCCGTGCAGTGGTTCGCCATGGCGACGGCACTGTTCGGCCTGTTCCTTTATCTCGGATGGCACAACGCAGGGAGACACCATGGGAAGCACCATGAATCCAACCAACACGTCTGAGGCGCCCAACCGTCGCAAGGGCCGCGTGCAATTGCTGCTGATCGTGCTCGGGGTGATTGGCCCGATGATCCTCGCCACCGGCATGTACAAATTCCAGTTCTGGGTGCCGGAAAGCCGCAGCTACCACGGCGAACTGATCGGCAACGGCCAGACCCGCGCCGAGATTGGCGTGCAGGCCGATGAGCAGCGCTGGCAGATCCTGGTCACCGCACCGCAGGAATGTTCGGTGGATTGCCGGCAACTGGTGTACCTGGCCCGCCAGGTCCAGATCGGCCTGGGCCGCGAAGCCGGCCGCGCCAGCCATGCCCTGGCGGTGGCGCAACCGCTGGACGCGGACTACGACGCGCAACTGCAGCGCGAATACCCACAACTGCAACGTTACCCACTGGACCTGCCGGCCTATCAAAAGGGCGCCCAAGGCTCCGGCGGCGCCCAACTGTGGATCATCGATCCCCACAGCAACCTGGTGCTGCGCTACGACGCCCGGGTCAAGGGCAAGGACTTGCTCAACGACCTGCGCCATTTGCTGAAACTGTCGAACATCGGATGAGGACATCGACATGGCCAAACCTGGATTTCGCCTCGCGCTGTTCGCCACGCTGCTGGCACTGATCGTCGTCCTGCTGGGCGCCTACACCCGGCTGACCCACGCCGGCCTCGGTTGCCCGGACTGGCCCGGTTGCTACGGTTTTATCAGCGTGCCCAAGAGCGAAGCCCAACTGGCCCATGCCGAACTGCATTTTCCCGACGCCCCGGTGGAAGCCCACAAAGGCTGGAACGAGATGGTCCATCGCTACTTTGCCGGGACCTTGGGGCTGTTGATTACCGTGCTGGCTGCCCGGGCCTGGATGAACCGCCGTCACCCGGGCCTGCCATTGAAGTTGCCACTGTTCCTGCTCGCCGTGGTCTTTGCGCAAGCGGCGTTCGGCATGTGGACCGTGACCCTCAAGCTGTGGCCGCAAGTGGTCACCGGGCATCTGTTGGGCGGGTTCGCGACGTTGAGCCTGCTGTTTCTACTCACCTTGCGCTTGTCCGGCGTATTGCCGGCGCTGACCGTGCCCAAGCGCCTGCAACATTGGGCGACGGCCGGGCTGCTGCTGGTGATCGGCCAGATCGCCCTCGGCGGCTGGGTCAGCTCCAACTACGCAGCCGTGGCCTGCATCGATTTCCCCACCTGCCACGGCCAATGGCTGCCACCGGCCGATTTCGCCAACGGCTTCCACCTGACCCAGCACATCGGTCCCAACTACCTGGGCGGGCAACTGGACAGCGACGCCCGCACCGCCATCCACCTGACCCACCGCATCGGCGCGTTGCTGGTGACCGTGGTGCTGCTGGGGCTGGCCTGGCAATTGAAGACCGTCGGCATGACCCGCCTGGCCGGCCTGGTGCTGGCGGCACTGGCGGCGCAGATCACCCTGGGCATCAGCAACGTGCTGTTCCATCTGCCGCTGCCGGTGGCCGTCGCCCACAATGCCGGGGGCGCCGCGCTGCTGCTGACCCTGGTGCTGGTCAACTATCACGCCCGCACCAGCCTGGTCCGGGTCAAGCATCAAGTCCCGCTGCGCTGGCGGTTCAATCCGCATAAACACAGCCCCAGCCCCATAACAATAAAAGGAGAGATGCCATGGCAACCTTGACCGGTGAACGCCACAGCCAAGCGATCTGGCGCGATTACCTGGAGCTGACCAAGCCCAAAGTGGTGGTGCTGATGCTGATCACCTCGCTGGTCGGCATGTTCCTCGCCACCCGCGCTGGCGTGCCGTGGACGGTGCTGGTGTTCGGCAACCTGGGCATCGCCCTGTGTGCCGGCGGCGCGGCGGCGGTCAACCATGTGGTGGACCGGCGCATCGACGCGGTCATGGCCCGCACCCACAAACGGCCGCTGGCCGAAGGACGGATCTCACCGGCCGCCGCGCTGACCTTCGCCTTGGCACTGGCCGTGGCCGGCCAGGCCCTGCTGCTGGCGTTCACCAACCCGCTGACAGCCTGGCTGACCCTGGCCTCCTTGCTCGGTTATGCGGTGGTCTACACCGGGTTCCTGAAACGGGCGACACCGCAGAACATCGTCATCGGCGGCCTCGCCGGTGCGGCGCCGCCGCTGCTGGGCTGGGTAGCGGCCACCGGGCATGTCAGCGCCGAACCGCTGTTGCTGGTGCTGATCATCTTCGCCTGGACCCCGCCGCACTTCTGGGCCCTGGCGATTCACCGCAAGGAGGAATACGCCAAGGCGGATATCCCGATGCTGCCGGTGACCCACGGCGAGCACTACACCAAGATCCATATCCTGCTGTACACCCTGGTGCTGCTGGCGGTCAGCCTGATGCCGTTCGTGATCCATATGAGCGGGATGCTGTACCTGATTTGCGCGCTGGTACTGGGTGCCAGGTTCCTGCAATGGGCCGTGGTGTTGTACCGTGGCAGTCGGCCGCACGCGGCGATCAACACCTTCAAGTACTCTATTTACTACTTGTTCCTGCTGTTCATCGCCCTGCTTGTAGATCACTACTTACTGTTGAGCCTATGACTCGAACCCAGAAAACCGTCTTCATTCTCGTGGCCGTAATCGCGCTGATCCTCGGCCTGACCATCAACAAAGTGCTGTCCGGCAAAGGCCAGGGCGACCCGACGGCGCTGATCGATGCCGGCATCATCCTGCTGCCCCAGAGCCGCAACCTGCCGGACGTGAAAATGACCGACCAGGACGGCCAGCCCGTAAGCATGGATGGCTTGAAAGACAAATGGAGCCTGCTGTTCTTCGGCTACACCTTCTGCCCGGACATCTGCCCGACCACCCTCGCCCAACTGCGCCAGATCAAAAGCGAACTGCCGCCCGAGGCTGTGGATAAGTTGCAGATCGTGCTGGTGAGCGTCGACCCGAACCGCGACACGCCCAAGCAACTCAAGCAGTACCTGGGTTACTTCGATCCGCAGTTCAAAGGCCTGACCGCTTCATCGGTTGAAGACCTGCAGAAACTGGCGAATGCGGTAAGCATTCCGTTCATTCCGGCGGACACCAGCAAGCCCAACTACACCGTCGACCATAGCGGCAACCTCGCCGTGATTGGCCCGGATGGCACCCAACGCGGGTTTATTCGGGCGCCGTTGAATAACCAGAAGTTGGTGGCGCAGTTGCCGGAGATGCTTAAGCGTAAATAACGCCACGACGAGAACGCTTGCTCCCACCGCCATTCTCCTGTGGGAGCGGGCTTGCTCGCGAAAGCGGCGGGTCAGTTTGCATCAATGTTGAACATACCGCCCTCTTCGCGAGCAAGCCCGCTCCCACACTGGATGGTGGCCGAACACAGTATTTGCAACAGCCCCGCCCACTGAAAGGTGAACGCAAAATCGTGATCTGTCCCCAGTTTCTGCCCAGTTTCCCGCCATCCGGCAGTCGAACAGCGCATTGAGCGTTAGCCCAGTGCCTGCGGCTTAAGAGTGGGAAGAACAGCTTCACATGCGAGTTACCAGCAGGTCTGCCAACATGAAACAACTAACCCGGCTCCCAACGTTAGCCCTCATTGCACTCGTGTTCTGCGCGGGGCTATGGGCCGTTTCACAGTGGTGGGAAAAGGCCCTGGCGAAGCCCGCCGGCGCCGCCAGGATCAGCCCCAATGGCTGCTTCCGGGTTCAGGAGTTCAAGCCTTTTTGGATACTGCCCGGCCTCTTTCACCCCCAGTCGCCCCCGGATGAGCCAGAGGAGCGACAGTGGTTTGTTCGCTGGGAGATTCCGGCCTTTTTCCGCTTGTACGACAATCGCAACGGCCAGCTGATGGGCGAAAGCGCGATCTACGATCTGGTGAATTATGGGGGACCTGTATCTTGGGGCTTCGGCAGCCACCCCACAGTTTCCGTCGAAATGATCACGATCGGCACAGACCTGCCTGACTGCATAGGCAATCAGCCGGCTAGCGGGGCGGAGTGAGTCCCTTTTTACTTAGAAATCGATAGTCCCCGAGAACTTCACCAAGCGCGGGTCACCCTGCGAAAGGTAGCCGCCGTTTGCCGAGGCCCAGTAGTTCTTATCGGTAATGTTTTCCACATTGACGCGCAACGTCAGGTCTTTCTCCACGAATTTCATTTTGTAACGTGCACCCGCGTCGAAACGGTTCCAGGTCGGCAAGCTCAGGTTGTTAGCCTGATCAGCGTACTGCCCGCCAGTGCGCAACATCCTTGCGCTGAGAGCGGCACCTTCGATACCCGGAACGTCCCAATCTACGCTGGCATTGAGCTGAAACATTGGCACGCCAATGGCGTGATTGCCATCGTTGAGTCCGCCAGCGGTTTTTTTCAGCTCAGACGTCATGCGGGTACCGCCAGCCATCAACCGGAGGCCTTCGATGGGTTCGCCGAAGACGCTGAGCTCCAGCCCTTTGTTGACCTGCTCGCCATCACGCACATAGAGGCTCTGCACGTTGTCGACATAACCATCGGAAGGTTTCTCGATGCGAAAAAACCCCAGGTTGGCACCGAAGGTTTGCAGGTCCAGCTTGATGCCGGCTTCCAACTGTTTGGTGCGGCCAGGGGGGAAGGCTTGGCCCAGGTTCGTGATGCCGGTACCGGACGCCACAGGCCCTTTTGCAAGGCCTTCGATTCTGTTGGCATAGAGCGACACGCTCTCCACAGGCTTGTAGACGATGCCATAAACAGGCGTGGTAATGGCTTCATCGTAGAGCGCGCTACGGCTGCCATCGTTTGCTGGATTGGCTACACCGTTTGAAGTAGTGCCATCGTACTTATAGTTCTCGACACGCAACTGCTGACGACGGACACCATAAGTGACCAGCAACTTGTCATCGAACAAGCCCAGCGTGTCGGAAATCGCCAAACTACGGTTACGGGTTTTGCCGGTCACCCCGGGATCCCCCATTTCACCGCCCGTGCTGGACACCGCCGTCGGCTTAGGCAGCTTGGGGGTGTCGTAGATATTGCTGTTCCCGGTAACGGAACGATAGAACGTGTAGGCGTTTTCCTGCTCGGTCCAGATCGTCGAGCCCCCGATCGCAACCTGGTGGGAAACAGGGCCCGTGTTAAAGCGCCCGTTCAACCCGCCACTGAACGATGTGTTGTCTTCATTGTGAGGAATTTCCGAGCCACCGATCGTCGCTACGCCGTTATTGCCGACCAGTGTCGGTGTGGCGTACACCCCGGTTTCTCGGGTGTGCTTTACACCACCAGCCAGGTAGGCGGTCCAGTTTTCATTCAGATCCCAATCGCCACGAACCATGCCGAAGGTGTCTTCCGTTTCGGAGTAAGTCCAGTCCTGCCCATAATTGTGGCTGGCGTGCGGAGCCGTGGGAATGCGGGTGGCGTTGCCGATATTCACCGAATTACGCAGCCCATTGATACGCTGTTTCTGATACCCGAAATCGGTGGAAACGCGGAAGTTGTCACCTTGATAGTCCAAGCCCGCGACGAACAACTTCGTGCGCTGATCCTGGTTGTCGATCGCTGTTTCACCTTCCCGCTGGCTCAGATTCAACCTGGCGCCAAAGCGATTATCCTCGCCGAATCGCTGCCCGATATCCAAATGCTCGCCAATGCGGCCATCGGTGCTGATGTCCTGGGTATAACGACGCGTCGGCACATCCTCTGCGCGTTTGGGCTGCAAGTTGACGCCGCCCCCAAGACCCGAGCCCGTCGGACTGACACCGTTGATAAACGCGTTGGGGCCTTTGAACACCTCGACACGCTCGATAGCATCCGTCGACAGAATCTGACGCGGTAAGACGCCATACAGTCCATTGTAGGAAATGTCGTCGCTGTTAAGCGGCAAGCCTCGAATCACGAACACTTGGGATTGGTTACCAAACCCATAGGATTGACGCACCGACGGATCATTGAGAAGCACGTCACCTACGTCTTCAGCTTGTTGATCTTCAATCAACTGCGAGGTGTAACTCGTCATCACGAACGGGACATCCATGTTGTCCTGATTCCCCAGCACCCCCATCTGGCCTCCCCTCGCCACCTGACCTCCTGCATAGGGCGTTGGTAGCGTGTTGGAGTTGGGTTTGATCGCACTGGCAGTAACGTCGGTCGCTCCCAATTCAATAGGTTCTGCCGCCTGGGCAAGAAAACTGACTGAGCAACACGCAGCCAGCAACGTAAGGCGAGATGGAACTAGCATGGAGTGAGTACCTGCGGGGGAAACGGGAAGTCAATGCAGGTAATGCTAATGATTCGCAGATAGATTATCTATAAGCAATGGCACGCTGCCATAAAAGATTTGGAAAGCGGTTTAGTCAGCCCCCGTGGCGAGGGAGCTTGCCCCCGCTCGGCTGCGCAGCAGACGCAAAACCGAACGATGCGGTTTGCCTGAAGAAATGCAGGGGCCTGCTGCGCATGCCAGCGGGAGCAAGCTCCCTCGCCACAGGGGACTTGTGTCGAGCCGAACACCGAGCCCTGTGGGAGCGAGCCTGCTCGCGATGAAATCGTCCCAGCTCCAGAGCCGAACACCCCACCCACATCACCAAAAACCCTCCCTCCTACAGCCCCCACCTACCCCCCTCTATCAAGCTACGCATCCTTGCGCCTTTGCCTACAACTACGCCAGAATCCGCCCGCTTGTGCGCCTTGTTCCTGGGTTCTATTGTCTTCCTGCCACTGCCCATCAGTGGTCGGGTTTAGTAGCCCGGTTTACGTCTCGGTGCACGAGTCTCATCAGTCAGGCATTGCCTGTTCTCGATGGTGGCTGTGCGCATGGCACCCTCGGGTGCGCCGGGTTTGACGTAATCACCGGTCTACTAACTTGCGCACAGTCGCCACCCTTTCGTTTAGTAGCGAGAGGGTTGCGGCCTAATTGAGAGATTACGTCAATGTTCAAAACGACCCCGAATCCGCCAGAGGCAGATTCCACTTCTACATCCGCAAAATCGAAAGCCAAACAGCAAGACGAAACCACCAAACGCGTGCTCGATCACTACTTGCTACCGAAACCGGATAAATCCCAAGACGAGCCCAAACCAGGGCAGCTATACGCCGTCGTGAAAGGCCTCGATAACGAATGCCTGCTCGCCAACCTCAGTGAGACGTTGGCTTCGGCTGATGCCATGGTGAGTGATCTGGCGTTTGATCTGGAGGGATCGAGGCGTCATGTGGCGCAGGGGATTCAGCAGTTGATTGAGCTGAGTTCGTTGCTGGCTAACCGGGTGTTGGATAACGTGGAGCCGCGGCAATAGTATTTTTCCCAAACGAAAAAACCCGACGTACTGCGTCGGGTTTTGGTTCTTCCGTTCGCAAAAGCGGATAAATAATCTTTAAATGTCCTCAATTTTTTCATCTTAAACTAATAAAATCTCGCAGCCATCTCTTAGCGGAGGCTTATTGCGTTTTTGTTGGATGCTCAACAGAACAATTTAAAAACGGTCTAGCCACCTGTAACTTCCTACAGTAGTCGATCAATTTTTTAATACCTATATTCCCTGGCGTAATCCCATCGAAATTCGCCGATTGACCACACAGAGGATTAAAGTATGACCGCCGATCAAAAAAAGCCAGGGCGCAACCCGGATGTCCGCATGGTGGGAACATTTACCGTTGATACGCCGCCCCCCGTAACGTTTACGAACGTTAATGCGACTTTGTTCAATAGCGATGGCAACAATACCAGTGGTGGTTTCCTACAGGGGCGTTCTCAACCTTGGAAAGCCGGAAGGGAAGATGCCCCTGAGATCATCCTGGGCTTCTCGGCAGCTAGAGCTGGTGCCGGCAACCCACAAATATTCCAATATCCAAGCGATTTCCACGAGCCCTATGTGAGGTGGGTCTACATTGATCAGCAGGGTAAGCGTCATTCAGCCAGCACGGGGACGATCACTGTAGAGTTTGGCAATAACTTCGGATTCTTCAGAGGGACATACTCTTTCGTTAATATGGAAGACAAAACCATTAGTGGGTCGTTTGATATAGGCTATGTAAAGTGATGTCTTAAATATCACAAGACACAAGCCAACCACTCACCGAAGGCAATCACCTGCCCCTGTGGCGAGGGGATTTAGGGATTGTCTGAAATAGCCGGATACTCTCCGGCTATTTCGCCATCGTCAGCATTTTTCAAAAAAAACGCACGTTGAAATCTGCTCAGCCTCTTCGTTTTTGGAATAAGCGAATAAGGGGACAGATTCGAATAAGGGGACAGATTTATTTTCCAGCAAATAAATCTGTCCCCTTTTCAGTGAGGGAATTCATTGTGGCGAGGGGATTTATCCCCGCTGGGCTGCGCAGCAGCCCCCCCAAAAGCCAGATGCGATCAGCATGGCACAACGCGGTGCCTGAGTTCAGGGCGAGGGTATTCCCGCCCCACTCTCTCTGTGGGAGCGAGCTTGCTCGCGAAAGCGGCGGGTCAGCTTGCATCAATATTGAACGGGACGAAAAAAGGGGAAAGGAGGTGTCGCCTAACCTCCAACGCTATAGTTCCAAAGCCTTTCCCAGTGCCTTTCTTCGACACCGAGTAGTCCTGCTGAGCAGAGATATCCTCCCAGCGGTCAACCGTTTGAAGTTTTCGGTGTGCGATATCTGTGTCAATCTCGAATGCAATGAAACGTTCGGTTTGAGTGAGCAGTAGTCCGAACAAGCGGGGCATACCGGGAAAATCTATTTCCAGTTCCAAGACAATGGTATCTGACCAAACAACCCCTTGGCTTTCGGCGTATTCGACCAAACAAGCAGGAATACTCCTGTCTCGCCAGGCGCTAGCGGTCTTCGCTATTTTATAGGCCGCGACCGCATTCTGTTCTTGTACGTTCAGTTGGCGCTTTTTCCGTAGCCTATTGATATCCAAGGCAGGTCCCTCAGCACAGTGCCGGTGCTCCGATGATGATCCGCTTGTACTCATCTGGATCGAACACGAATGGGCCAATATCGCAGATTGGACGGGGGGATTCATATCCGTCTTTACTTAAGGGGACTACTTAAAGAGGCGGAATTATTTTCTGATATTAAATCCGCCCGCCTTTCCTGCTCAGCCAACCTCCTCAAACCGCCGCCGCTTCATGAATAACCCCATCCCTATCGCCACGGCAAAAACCGACAGCAACCCCAGATCAAACCCCAACACGCGGGTCTGACCGGCCAAAACGCAGCCAACCGCACCCGCCGCCACCAACACCACGCCTAGCCACTTGCGTAGCAGATAGGGTTTGAGGAATCGATCAAGCAGAAAGGACACCACCAAGGCAATGACCAATTGAGTAATTTCGGACATGTACGTCTCCGGTCAGGCCTTGATGATCAATGTCGAGAGGGTGCGTTGCGGGCCGATACCGCCGTTGACCTGCGCCTCGATGCTGACCAGTACGTCGCCAGCATGGTAGGTGGGTAGAATTTGATTGGTATACGTGCGCACACCCATCCCTACAGATGCCGCCACGTAAGAGGGGGCCACGGCCTTGGCGGCGGAAGCGAAGGCCGCGGCTGCAAGGGTGGCGATCGTGGTGCGCTGGGCGTTGAGGGCGTCGCCCTGTTGCCGGGTCAGCGGCTTGGAGATGCCGATCATCATCACGCACGGCAGGTTTTTGGCCAGCATCTTGTCGTACACCTCGACGACCTTGCTGTTGACCTCATAGTGGGCGCTTTTCGCTTCGCCAAAATGCAGCTCGCGCAGGCGCCCACGTTCGCTGTCGGTGAGGGTGATCTGCGAGACGTTGAAGACGATCCCGTGATTGCCCATGTATTGAAAAGTCCCTTCGAACTTCATCGCCCGTATCCTTTTGGGGTAAAGGTGGCAATTCTCTGCAACGGGCGGATTGGATTCAAATCATTTCGTATCGCTGGATTGAGCAAAACAACCCACCTGCATCGCCGAAACACCCCTCTCCTACAGCCCCCGCCTACAACGCCCATCTAGCTACGCATCCTTGCGCCTTTGCCTACAACTACGCCAGAATCCGCCCGCTTGTGCGCCTTGTCCCTGGGTTCTATTGTCGTTCCTGCCACTGCCCATCAGTGGTCGGGTTTAGTAGCCCGGTTCCCACCTCGGTTGTACAAGTCTCATCAGTCGGGCATTTGCCTGTTCTTGATGGTGGCTGTGCGCATGGCGCCCTCGGGCGCGCCGGGTTTGGTGTGGGTTACCGGTCTACTAACTTGCGCACAGCCGCCACCCTTTCGTTTAGTAGCGAGATGGTGCGGCCTAATATGAGGCCCACACCTATGTTCAAAACAACTCCGAATCCACCGGAAACAGGTTCCCCCCCACAATCCGCAAAATCCAAAGCCAAGCAGCAAGACGAAACCACCAAACGGGTGCTCGATCACTACTTGCTACCGAAACCGGATAAATCCCAAGACGAGCCCAAACCAGGGCAGCTATACGCCGTCGTGAAAGGCCTCGATAACGAATGCCTGCTCGCCAACCTCAGTGAGACGTTGGCTTCGGCTGATGCCATGGTGAGTGATCTGGCGTTTGATCTGGAGGGATCGAGGCGTCATGTGGCGCAGGGCATCCAGCAGCTGATTGAACTGAGTTCGTTGTTGGCGAATCGGGTGTTGGATAACGTGGAGCCGCGGCAGTAGGATCTAATTCCTCAACGAAAAACCCCGACGTTTTGCGTCGGGTTTTGTTTACGAAGAGTTGCGCGTATGCATCAATCTGTGGACGTTCGACCTACCAAGCTTCGTGGTTGTCTTGGTCAGCACAGTAGCTGTAACTTCGATCTTCAGTTAACGAGGAAATCTCATTGAACGACTCTGAACATCTGAAAGAACTGTGCGCACGTTTCAACTCTGGAGAACATCTGAGCTTTACGTTTTTCTGGGGGCACCAGCGCAGCAAAACTGTCGTCACGACGTCGTGCTTCAGCCAATGGTTCGAGGCTGGGTTCATTGTCGAGGGGCAACATTACCCGACGGCCGAACACTTCATGATGGCCGAGAAAGCGGCCTTGTTCGACGATCAGGAAATTCGTGCGCAGGTGCTCCAAGCCCCTACTCCTAATGCCGCCAAAGCACTTGGCCGCAACGTGCGCGGATTCAATGATAAGGTTTGGCTGCAACACCGATACGACATTGTCGTTCGAGCGAACCAGGCCAAGTTCTCCCAGAATCCGCAGTTGAACGAATATCTTCTACAAACCGGTTCGCGCGTTATTGTCGAAGCCAGCCCGGTTGATAACATCTGGGGTATAGGGCTCGCACAGGACAACGCAGATGCGAACAATCCGAATCTGTGGAAAGGCTTGAATCTGCTGGGATTTGCACTGATGCAAGTGCGGGACGGGACTAGTACGCCAGCCCCAAGGTAGTGCCCTGACCTTACTCACGAAAAACGCAAAAAACCTTGGCGAACACAGAGAGCGCACAGAGGGGACAGATTTATTTTCCAGCAAATAAATCTGCCCCCTTTTCAGTATTAATCCTGTAGTAAAAAGGAGGTTTACATCACCATGGATATTCAGGAAATCAAGCAACGCCTGGCCCGCCCCGCCGTGAAACTCATTGCCGGCGGCTTTCGTCCTGCCGGCACCGATGAAGAAAGCTGGCTGGGCAATGTATTCCTGTTCCGACCGGATGAAGAGGTGCCCACTAATCAGGCGGGGCAACAGTTGCTCCCCTATGCGCAGTTTTACCTGCCCGCCCTGCCTATCAATAGCCCTCTGCTAGCAGGAGTTCGTGTGCTGACGGTGTTCATTTCAAACCCGTTCCCCGAGCACTTTGAGCCGATGGGGGATAATTGGGTTATCCGCGAGTACGGGCCGGATGATGTGTTGGTGCGCAAGTATCTGTCGGTGACAGGTACATTCCTCAAACCCTTCCCACTGACAGCGCAAGCGGTGCCGGAGGACTTTCCATTGTGGGATGGCGGTGGTGTCCCGGAGGACCTTGAGCAAGCAATCCTCACGCTGGAACGCGCGGGCAAGATCCAGAGCTATTACGACTTGGTCACCCACACCTACGAACACAAGATCGGTGGTTACCCTTCGTTCTGCCAGTCGGGTGTTGATCCGGGTGAAGGCTTCGAGTTTGTGTTCCAGATTTCATCGGACTCGAAGATCAATCTGAACGTGGTCGACAGTGGGAGCCTGATGTTCTGGAAGCACAATGAAACTGGGGAGTGGGCGCTTTATTACGACTTTTACTAGGCGTCGGGGGGCGGATTTATTTTCAGGTTCAATCAGCCCCTTTCTTCCCTACACCAACCTCCTCAAACCGCCGCCGCTTCATGAACAACCCCATCCCATCGCCAAAGCAAAGACCGATAGCAACCCCAGATCAAACCCAAACAAGCGGATCTGGCTTGCAGCAACGCAGCCGACCGCACCCGAGCACCGAAACCAGGGCGGCAAGGTTGGCAATCTTGGTGCACTGTGTATATAAATCCATCCCCTTTTCGCGCTAATTCTCCGTGACGCTTCCAGTGCTAATGGCCGATAGTTGTGGGTCAAGTTCAGACGGGTTGGACGACTTTTTGAGACGGGATCATGTGATGACAGAGCAGGTTGCATCAACGGCACCAGACTGTGCCTCTTTGCCCACGGAACTGGTCGACCTAATTCACCGAATGGCCATGGTAGAGAAGGGCGTATCCTCCGACGATTCGGTGTCGTGGCACGCGCACCGTGAAGCAGAGAAGCTGACTGATGTATCGGTCATCGCCGGGCTGAAGGCATTCATGGAAACGTCTGATTCAAAGGACATTCGCCGGGCGATTTATTTCGTCCTCGGGGCGCTGGGTCATAATATGAAAAATGAGCATTGTAGCGAAGTGCTCTTGCGTCAGGTAACAGCGGTTCAAGACAAATACGAGCTGGCGGCGTTGTTGGACAGCATCGCGAAAGTACCTATGTTGCCCGGTGCATCGCTGGAACCTATATTTCATTTGTTGACGGACAAACGATGGCTGGTTCGCCATTCAGCTATCGGAGCATTAGTCAATTCATATGGCGACGTAGTGGAAGATCATCTTCTTGCCCACCTTGCTTTGACAGAAGACCCGTTCGACAAGATCTATTGCCATGCGACCTTAAATAAGATCGGCACTGCACGATCAATCCCCCTGCTCACTGAGGGATTGAAGTCGCGCAAGCGTGACGTCAAGGCATCGGCCAGGGCAGCGATTGACGCCATCCAGGCACGTAACAAATGATCAATTGATTACAGCGACGTTCGCTATCACGTTCTTCCTGTTTAGCTACGGTGAAATGCCTTTACGTACTCGTCCTCGTTGCGACACGCTGCCATGTATCTTGGCCAACTCTTAGCAATTAGGGCCGGCACTGATAACATCATAAAGTTGTAACTGGTAATAAATATACAAACAGAAAGCCGTAAGAAACGTCAAAAAAGTTGGCAAATGGTTGGGGTGCGACCAGTAGATAATGTTATCCAGCAATAGAACTGCCGTCACGATCGTGGCGAGGACGCTTGCGGTTTTTGTAAGAAAGGTGCGGGGCATGTTGTTTGATTTTCTTAACCGATAAGGTCGCTGTAGGACTAGCAGGAGCAGTGATATGAACAGAGTGCCAATAATTGCTGCGAATGGAATGGCGATAGTGTCATGTTCGACTGCATACAAGTTATTCTCGTAGTTAGAGTATAAATTGTAGCCACCGATTATTGGAGTAGCTGAGAGACTTGCCAAATAAAAAAACAACGAATGCCTTATCTTCATGTTTTTGTCCTTGCGCCATGACAACAGTGCTACCCGATGCCATGGCACTACTGTTTAGAAGTTAGGAGCCTGAAAGCCTTTTCCTATCAAGTGGATTTTATGCTCGCCCGAAATATTTATTTCGTACCCAGTTCCCGGTAGGGCTCTGCCAGCCGTAGTTAGTTGCTCAAGCGCGAGCGGTCTATCGCTTTTATCGAAGTCATAAAAGTCGTGGTAGGCTTTGACTGTTCCCAGGAACTGCCAAGATGTATCTCGGCTGCGAATGAAATCACCCTCAACATGGAGCGTGATTCGCCCAAGGTAAGCACCACTGATGAGACTGTCTTTACCAGTATCGTAAGCCACCTTTGGGTCCACCAGATGATACGTACCCGGTGATTTAGTGCTCTCGATAGTCTGTTTCAATAATGAGAGCTTGTGTTCTCTTATTTGTAAACCAATAGTATTGATATCGACCTCAAGCTTCTCTCCCTTCCCCCATAAATAGTGCGCCAATGCTTTAACCGGGCTGAATGTACCTCCAGATAACTTTGGTGTTTCCAGTTTGTATGTTGTACTGCGGGCGTATTTTGAGTGGGCGATGGCTATAATAGCTTCCCTCGACGTAAAACCGCTTCTCTCAAGCGCGTCAGCCAAACTAAAGCAAATAGCTTTATTTTTGAAGAAAACGTCATTTATGCGCCAATAAGGAGCTACCCAACCGCGTTCCCGCTCGACAATCTGCCATATATCTTTTATTGCGCCATAAGCGTTTTTATGATTTATAGCCTTGTCGAGAATTTTGAGATTGAAAGTGAAGTCGTCCAGCCCGGTTTGAGTCTTTACAAGATCAGTTATGTAAAAATCATCATCTTCTGTTAGTACATCTGGCTGAGGCGGTGGAAATATATAAGTACCATCAATGATGATACCGTCCGTGGACCAATATCCTCCTAAAGAGCCGCGCCACGTACCATTTACCTGAGTCGGGGGTAAGTCAATTCCGTTCTGCTTCATGAGCTCAAATCCTTTTGATCGAAAAGTTAGATGCGCTGTGGCCAGAACTGCTTGTCTGGATTTCTAATGAAGCACGGAGAGATAGGAGGCTCAATACCTCAATGACAACTTAGGAGATGGACTACAGGGTTTTCGGAATAAGGGGACGAATTTATTTCTGATATTAAATACGTTCCCTTTCCGTTCAGCTAATCTGCTCAAACCGCCGCCGCTTCAGGGACAACCCCAAGGGCAATGATCATGTGGGAAATTCGGACATGTGCGTCTTCAGGCAAGTCTTGATGACTAGTGTCGAGAGGGTGCGTCGGGGACCAATGTTGGAGCGGTGAATGTTTGTCAGTTAAGCGGCCAGACAAATCGCGTTGGCTGTTTGGGGCTGCTGCGCAGCCAGCGGGGATAAATCCCCTCGCCACAGGGGGCTGTGTTGGGCTGAAAGTTTGTCAGGGGTGGCGATCCAGTTTTTTGAGGAACACGGTCATTTCCTTTTCAGCCTGTTTGTCACCATGGGCGCGGGCGGCTTCAAGGCCTTGTTCCCAGGCTTGGCGGGCTGCTGGTAGGTCGCCTTGGCCTTGATGGGCCTTGCCCAATAGCTTCCATGCCGCCGAATACTTGGGATCGAATTCGACACAGCGTTGGAAGTGTTCGGCGGCGCGGGCGAATTCGCCGAGGTCCAGGTAACCCTTGCCCAGGCCGAAGCGCAGCAGTGAGTTATCCACACCCTTGGCGAGCATTTTTTCCAGGGAGTCGAGCATGGGGAAGGTCCTCTGGGGTTGTGTCAGTGATTGATCTGTCGAGTGTTAGATAGCTATCGCGAGCAGGCTCGCTCCCACAGAGGATCGCCATTGCTCACAAATACTGTGAACACCTCCCCCTTGTGGGAGCGGGCCTGCTCGCGATGAGGCCCTTCCTGTCACTGCATACTTTGGATCAGAAGAAACTCAACCCCACATGGAACAGCTTCTCGACGTCGCGAATGTGCTTCTTGTCCACCAGGAACAGGATCACATGGTCGCCGGTCTGGATGGTGGTGTCATCGTGGGCGATCAGTACTTCTTCGTCGCGGATGATTGCGCCGATGGTGGTGCCGGGTGGCAGGCCGATGTCGCGGATGGCCTTGCCGATGACTTTGCTGGACTTGGCGTCGCCATGGGCAATCGCCTCGATGGCTTCGGCCGCGCCGCGGCGCAGGGAGTGCACGCTGACGATGTCGCCACGGCGTACGTGGGCGAGCAAGGTGCCGATGGTTGCCAGTTGCGGGCTGATGGCGATGTCGATGTCACCGCCCTGGATCAGGTCGACGTAGGCTGGGTTGTTGATGATGGTCATGACCTTCTTCGCCCCCAGGCGCTTGGCCAGCAGCGACGACATGATGTTGGCTTCGTCGTCGTTGGTCAGGGCCAGGAAGATGTCGGCGTCGGCGATGTTTTCTTCCAGCAGCAGGTCGCGGTCCGAGGCACTGCCTTGCAATACCACGGTGCTGTCGAGGGTGTCCGAGAGGTAGCGGCAGCGGGCCGGATTCATCTCGATGATCTTGACCTGATAGCGGCTTTCGATGGCTTCGGCCAGGCGTTCGCCGATCTGCCCGCCGCCGGCGATGACGATGCGTTTGTAGTTCTCGTCCAGGCGACGCATTTCGCTCATGACCGCGCGAATGTTCGCCTTGGCGGCGATGAAGAACACTTCGTCGTCGGCTTCGATCACCGTGTCGCCCTGGGGCAGGATCGGTCGGTCACGACGGAAGATCGCCGCGACCCGGGTCTCGACATTCGGCATGTGCTCGCGCAACTGGCGCAGCTGCTGACCCACCAGCGGCCCGCCGTAGTAGGCCTTGACCGCCACCAGTTGCGCCTTGCCTTCGGCGAAGTCGATCACCTGCAAGGCGCCCGGGTGTTGGATCAGGCGCTTGATGTAGTTGGTCACCACCTGCTCGGGGCTGATCAGCACGTCTACCGGGATCGCTTCGTTGTCGAACAGGTCGGCGCGGGTCAGGTAGGCCGCTTCGCGCACCCGGGCGATTTTGGTCGGGGTGTGGAACAACGTATGGGCCACCTGGCAGGCGACCATGTTGGTTTCGTCGCTGTTGGTCACGGCCACGAGCATGTCGGCATCGTCGGCGCCGGCCTGGCGCAGCACTGTCGGCAACGAACCCCGGCCTTGTACGGTACGGATGTCGAGGCGGTCGCCGAGGTCGCGCAGGCGTTCGCCGTCGGTGTCGACCACGGTGATGTCGTTGGCCTCGCTGGCCAGGTGTTCCGCCAGCGAACCACCGACCTGCCCTGCGCCGAGGATGATGATTTTCATCCACTCACTCCCTATCGAATCGGTTTTAACCGCGTGCGGCGGCGATCTTGATCAGCTTGGCGTAGTAGAACCCGTCATGCCCACCTTCCTGGGCCAGCAACTGGCGGCCATGGGGCTGCTTGAGGCCGGCCTGGCTGGCGATGTCCAGCTCCCGGGCGCCCGGGGTGCGGGCGAGGAAGGCTTCGATCACTTCGGTGTTCTCGGTCGGCAAGGTCGAACAGGTGGCGTAGAGCAGCATGCCGCCCACTTCCAGGGTCAACCACAGGGCGTCGAGCAGTTCGCCCTGCAACACGGCCAGTGCGGCGATGTCGTCCGGCTGGCGGGTCAACTTGATGTCCGGATGACGGCGGATCACGCCGGTGGCCGAGCATGGCGCGTCGAGGAGGATGCGCTGGAACGGTTTGCCATCCCACCAGGTCGCGGTGTCGCGACCGTCGGCGGCGATCAGTTCGGCCTCCAGGCCCAGGCGTTCGAGGTTTTCCTTCACCCGCACCAGGCGCTTGGCTTCCAGGTCCACCGCCACCACGCCGGCCAGCTTTGGCTCGACCTCGAGGATG
Organism: Pseudomonas sp. FP2300; assembly: GCF_030687595.1. Classification (NCBI taxonomy): domain Bacteria; kingdom Pseudomonadati; phylum Pseudomonadota; class Gammaproteobacteria; order Pseudomonadales; family Pseudomonadaceae; genus Pseudomonas; species Pseudomonas sp. FP2300. The sequence goes on along the minus strand of NZ_CP117440.1, from coordinate 81,014 downwards.
TGACAAGTCTTGCCACCCGGCGCGCAGCAGGCGTCCAGCACCCGTTGGCCGGGCGCCAGTTCCAGCAGGTCGGCGGCCAGTTGGGCGGCTTCGTCCTGGACGCTGATCCAGCCCTCGGCGAAGCCCGGCAGTGCGCGCACATCGCCGGGGGTTTCCAGCACGATGCCGTCGCGGCTGTACTGGCACGGGATGGCCGGGATACCCGCCTCGCCCAGAAACGCCAGGTAGGCATCGCGGCTATGGTGGCGACGGTTGACCCGCAGGATCATCGGCGGATGGGCGTTGTTGGCCGCGCAGATGGCTTCCCATTGCTCGGGCCAGAACGCCTTGAGGGATTTCTGCAGCCAGCGCGGGTGGGCGGTGCGCACCACCGGATCGTGTTCCAGCTCGGCCAGCAGCGTTTCGCTTTCCCGTTGGGCGCGGCGCAATACAGCATTGAGCAGGGCCTTGGCCCAGGGCTTTTTCAGCTTGTCGGCGCAGCCCACAGTTTCGCCGATGGCGGCGTGGGCGGGGACGCGGGTGTAGAGCAGTTGATAGAGCCCCACCAGCAGCAGCGCCTCGACGTCGGCATCGGCGGCCTTGAACGGCTTCTGCAACAGCTTGGCCGCCAGGGCCGACAAGCGCGGCTGCCAACGGGCGGTGCCGAATGCCAGGTCCTGGGTGAAACCGCGATCACGGTCTTCCACCTTGTCCAGCTGGGTCGGCAGGGAACTGTTGAGCGAGGCTTTGCCGTTGAGGACGGCAGCCAGTGCCTTGGCGGCGGCCAGACGTGGGTTCATGAGGCGTCCGCCGCTTGGCCCAGGACGGTGCCGACGGCAAATTTCTCACGGCGGCTGTTGAACAAATCGCTGAAGTTCAGCGCCTTGCCGCCGGGCAGTTGCAGACGTGTCAGGCACAACGCCTGCTCACCGCAGGCCACCACCAGACCGTCCTTGCTGGCACTGAGGATTTCACCCGGTGTGCCCTTGCCTTCGGTGCGGCTGGCGGCCAGCACTTTCAGGGCCTCGCCGTTCAAGGTGCTGTGGCAGATCGGCCAGGGGTTGAAGGCCCGAACGAGGCGCTCCAGCTCGATGGCCGGGTGGCTCCAGTCGATGCGGGCCTCGTCCTTGTTCAGTTTGTGCGCGTAGGTGGCGAGGCTGTCATCCTGCACTTCGCCTTCCAGCGTGCCGGCGGCCAGGCCGGCAATGGCCTGGACCACGGCCGGCGGGCCGATCAGGGCGAGGCGGTCGTGCAGGCTGCCGCCGGTGTCTTCGGCGCTGATGGGGGTGCTGACCTTGAGCAGCATCGGTCCGGTGTCCAGGCCGGCTTCCATGCGCATCACCGTGACGCCGCTCATCGCATCGCCGGCTTCCACGGCGCGCTGGATCGGCGCCGCACCGCGCCAGCGCGGCAGCAGCGAGGCGTGGCTGTTGATGCAACCCAGGCGCGGGATGTCCAGCACCACTTGGGGCAGGATCAGGCCGTAGGCGACCACCACCATCAAGTCCGGCTTCAGCGCCGCCAGTTCGGCCTGGGCTTGGGCGTCGCGCAGGGTCGGCGGCTGCAACACCTCGATGCCGTGCTCCAGGGCCAGTTGCTTGACCGGGCTGGGCATCAGTTTTTGCCCGCGACCGGCCGGGCGATCCGGCTGGGTGTAGACCGCGACGATTTCGTGGGGGCTGGCCAGCAGGGCCTTGAGGTGTTCGGCGGCAAATTCGGGAGTGCCGGCAAAGACGATGCGCAGTGGCTCAGTCATGGGAAGCTCTCAGTTACAAAGCAGTCGCAAAAAGAAAAAGGCTTGCCGCGGCAAGCCTTTTAAGGAGGGCATCAAGCATTCTGGCGATGAAGTTTTTCCAGTTTTTTCTTGATCCGGTCACGCTTGAGGGTGGACAGGTAATCGACGAACAACTTGCCGTTGAGGTGGTCACACTCGTGCTGGATGCACACCGCCAGCAGGCCTTCGGCGATCAGTTCGTAAGGTTGGCCGTCGCGGTCCAGGGCCTTGATCTTGACCTTCTGCGGGCGGTCGACGTTTTCGTAGAAGCCCGGCACCGAGAGGCAGCCTTCCTGGTATTGGTCCATCTCGTCGGTCAGGGTTTCGAACTCGGGGTTGATGAACACCCGCGGCTCGCTGCGGTCTTCGGAAAGGTCCATCACGACGATACGCTTGTGCACGTTGACCTGGGTCGCGGCAAGGCCGATGCCTGGCGCCTCATACATTGTTTCAAACATGTCGTCGACCAACTGACGCACTTCGTCGTCCACTACGGCCACCGGTTTGGCGATAGTGCGCAGGCGCGGGTCCGGGAATTCGAGAATGTTCAAAATGGCCATAAGCTTGATAAATGCACGTGTGAGGTAAAGTCGGGTGGCTGGCCTGGCGTGTCTTGGGATGCAGGCTACCGTTGTAAAACGTTGCTCTTGTGAAGAATAGCGCCTCACGGAGCGAGCCACGGGGGCTCTGGCGTTTTACGCGAACGCACATAATAAAGGGATTCACCGCATGAGGAAATCACTACTCGCCCTGCTGCTCCTGGCCTCGGCCGGTATCGCGCACGGGCAAGTGCAACTTCGGGAAGGTTTTCCCCAGCAATACACGGTGGTGACGGGGGACACACTCTGGGACATTTCCGGCAAATACCTGCGCGAGCCGTGGAAATGGCCGGAGCTCTGGCAGGCCAACCCGCAAATCGAAAACCCCAACCTGATCTATCCCGGCGATACCCTGTCGCTGGTCTACGTCAACGGCCAGCCGCGCCTGACCCTCAATCGCGGCGCCTCGCGCGGCACGATCAAGCTGTCGCCGCGCATTCGCAGCTCGCCGGTGGCCGATGCCATCCCGAGCATCCCGTTGCAAGCCATCAACAGTTTTTTGCTGAGCAATCGCATCGTCGACACGCCTGAGGAATTCAACAAGGCGCCGTACATCGTCGCCGGCAACGCCGAGCGGGTCCTCAGCGGCATGGGGGATCGGGTCTTTGCCCGTGGCTCGTTCGATGCGGGCCAGTCGGCCTACGGCATCTTCCGCCAGGGCAAGGTCTACACCGACCCCGAGACCAAGGAATTTTTGGGCATCAACGCCGACGACATCGGCGGCGGCGAGGTGGTCGCTACCGAAGGCGACGTCACCACCCTGGCCCTGCAACGCACCACTCAGGAAGTGCGCCTGGGTGATCGCCTGTTCAGCGGCGAAGAGCGCTCGATCAATTCGACGTTCATGCCCAGCGCGCCGAAATCGGACATCAACGGGTTGATCCTGGACGTGCCCCGGGGCGTGACCCAGATCGGCGCGCTGGACGTGGTCACCCTGAACAAAGGCCGCCGTGACGGTCTGACCGAAGGCAATGTGCTGGCGGTGATGAAGACCGGTGAAACCGTACGCGACCGCATCACCGGCGAGTCGGTGAAAATCCCCGATGAGCGGGCCGGCCTGCTGATGGTGTTCCGCACTTACGACAAGCTCAGCTACGGCCTGGTGCTGTACGCCTCGCGCTCGTTGGCAGTGCTCGACAAGGTCCGTAATCCATAACGGGTCTCACAAGTTACCAACAGAGTTATCCACAGCTTGTTCCCGTTTGTACGGGGCTTATAACGGTCAAGGATGATCGCATGTCACTACCTGAATCTGCTCCGGTTTCCCCTGCGGAACTGGAGGCCCGGCTACGCCTTCACCGCTTGCCGGAACTGGGACCCAAGCGGTTCATGACCCTGATGGAGGCCTTCGGCTCGGCGTCCAAGGCCATCAGTGCACCGGCCAGCGCCTGGCGCGCATTGGGCTTGCCGCTGGTCAGCGCCGAGGCCCGGCGCAGCTCGGATGTGCGTGACGGCGCCGCCCATGCATTGGCCTGGCTAGAGCGTGCGGGCCAGCATTTACTGATGTGGGACCAACCCGACTACCCGGCGCTGCTGGCGCAAATCAGCGACGCGCCGCCGCTGCTGTTCGTCGCCGGCGACACCTCGATCCTGGAAAAACCCCAGCTGGCGATGGTCGGCAGTCGTCGGGCATCGCGGCCGGGCATGGACACTGCGGCGGCGTTTTCCCGAAGCCTGGCCGGGGCCGGTTTTGTCATCACCAGCGGCCTGGCCCTGGGCATCGATGCGGCGGCTCATCAGGCGGCGCTGGATGTGGGCGGGCGCACCGTCGGGGTGCTGGGCACCGGCCTGGAAAATTTTTATCCACAGCGCAATCGTCGGCTGGCGGACGCGATGATTGCCCAAGGCAGCGCGGTAGTGTCGGAGTTCCCGTTGGACGCGCCGCCCCATGCCAGCAACTTTCCGCGTCGCAACCGGATCATCAGCGGTTTGTCCCTGGGTGTGCTGGTGGTCGAGGCCAGTGTCGCCAGCGGTTCGCTGATCACCGCCCGACTGGCGGCGGAACAGGGTCGCGAGGTCTACGCCATCCCTGGATCGATCCATCACCCCGGGGCCCGAGGCTGCCATCAGTTGATCCGCGACGGTGCCGCACTGGTGGAAACCGTCGAACACATCCTTGAGGCGCTGCGCGGTTGGCAACAGTTACCGCCGGCCTCGGAACCCGTGCCCGTGACCCATCCGCTGCTACGCCTGCTGCATGCCGCGCCGCTGAGCAGCGAAGCGCTGGCCGACGCCAGCGGCTGGGGTTTGCCCAAAGTGCTGGCGGCGCTGACCGAGCTGGAAATGGAAGGACGCGCCACCTGCGACAACGGACGCTGGTTCGCGCGCTAGGTTTTATGAGGAAGATCGGTAAACTGCCCACAGCCTTATTTGCGTTGCGGGAGAATCTTTCATGGTCAACAGTTGGCGTGTGCAACAAGCCGCGCGAGAAATTCGCGCCGGGGCGGTGATTGCCTATCCAACCGAAGCGGTATGGGGCCTGGGCTGCGACCCGTGGAACGAGGAGGCGGTGGAACGCCTGCTGGCGATCAAGTCGCGGCTGCCCGACAAAGGGCTGATCCTGGTGGCGGACAACATCCACCAGTTCGACTTTCTGTTCGAAGACTTCCCCGAAACCTGGATGGACCGCATGGCCAGCACCTGGCCCGGGCCCAATACCTGGCTGGTGCCGCACCAGAACCTGTTGCCTGAATGGATCACCGGGGTGCACGACACCGTCGCGCTGCGGGTCAGCGATCATCCTACCGTGCGTGATTTGTGCTCACTGGTGGGCCCGCTGGTGTCCACCTCGGCCAACCCGCAAGGGCGCCCGGCGGCGCGCACGCGGATTCGTGTCGAGCAGTATTTCCGTGGGCAGATCGACCTGGTGTTGGGCGGCAACCTGGGCGGGCGCAAGAACCCCAGCGTGATTCGTGACCTGGCGACCGGCAAAGTGGTGCGGCCGGACTAGGCGCGAACACACATCCCCTCTTCGACACAGATCCCATGTGGGAGCGGGCTTGCTCGCGAAGGCGCCGGCACATCCAACATTGATGCAAGCTGACCCACCGCTTTCGCGAGCAAGCCCGCTCCCACAAAGGTTTTGTGGTGAACACAGTATTTATGAACACCACAGACCGAGTGTGGGAGCGAGCCTGCTCGCGATGGCGTCAGGTCAGCCAGCATTGATGTTGGCTGATCCACCGCCTTCGCGAGCAGGCTCGCTCCCACAGGTTTTTCAATCCAGGATCACCGAATTTCAGGGCAGGAGAATGGTCGACCCGGTCGTGCGCCGTGCCGACAACTCGGTATGAGCCTTGGCCGCTTCCGCCAGTGGATAACGCTGGTTGATGTCCACCGTGATCTTGCCGCTGGCGATCATCCCGAACAGCTCATCGGCCATGCGTTGCAGGTTTTCGGCGTTGTTGGCGTAAGTCGCCAGGGTCGGGCGGGTAACGTACAGCGAGCCCTTGGCCGCGAGAATCCCCAGGTTCACGCCGTCCACCGCACCCGAGGCATTGCCGAAGCTGACCACCAGGCCACGGGGGGCGACGCTGTCCAGGGAGGTCAGCCAGGTGTCCTTGCCCACTCCGTCGTACACCACGGGCACTTTCTTGCCGTCAGTCAGCTCCAGCACCCGCTGTGCGACGTTTTCCTTGCTGTAGTCAATGGTTTCCCAGGCGCCATGGGCTTTGGCGATGGCGGCTTTTTCCGGCGAGCTGACGGTGCCGATCAGCTTCACGCCCAGGGCCTTGGCCCACTGGCAGGCCAAGGAACCCACGCCACCGGCAGCGGCGTGGAACAGGATGGTTTCGCCGCCCTGGAGTTCATAGGTCTGGCGCAACAGGTATTGCACGGTCAGGCCCTTGAGCATCACGCCAGCGGCCTGTTCGAAACTGATGGATTCGGGCAGGTGCACCAGGTTGGCCTCGGGCAACACATGCACCTCGCTGTAGGCCCCCAGTGGGCCGCTGCCGTACGCCACCCGGTCGCCGACCTTGAACCGCGTGACATCTGAACCGACCGCCTCGACCACCCCCGCGCCCTCGGCACCCAGGCCCGACGGCAACGCTGGCGGCGGATAAAGACCGCTGCGGTAGTAGGTGTCGATGAAATTCAGGCCGATCGCCTTGTTGTTGACGCGCACCTGCTGCGGGCCCGGCTCGGCAGGCTGGTAGCCGACGTACTCGAGCACTTCGGGACCGCCGTGGGAACTGAACTGGATACGTTTGGCCATCTTCACTTTCTCCTTGTCGCGGGACTTTTAACCAAGCCTTCTATCGGACTCCTAAGCTTGACCGTCGTCAACTGTGGTGTCGGCAAGTGCGGTGGTATCCTGTGCGCCCATTTGCCACCGGCCCGCTATACGCCGCGTAGCGTAGCCCTGAACAAGGTGATGTCATGTCCACTCGCACCGAGGCCGTGAAAGCCTACCTGCTCGACTTGCAAGACCGTATCTGCACCGCCCTGGAAACCGAGGACGGCGGCACTCGCTTCGTCGAAGATGCCTGGACCCGGCCAGCCGGTGGTGGCGGTCGCACGCGCGTGATCGAAAACGGCACGGTGATCGAAAAGGGCGGCGTCAACTTTTCCCACGTCTTCGGCAGTGGCCTGCCACCCTCGGCCAGCGCCCATCGGCCGGAACTGGCCGGGCGCGGCTTCGAAGCCCTGGGCGTGTCGCTGGTGATCCACCCGCACAACCCCCATGTGCCGACCTCCCACGCCAACGTGCGGTTCTTCATCGCCGAGAAGGAAGGCGAAGAGCCGGTCTGGTGGTTTGGCGGCGGCTTCGACCTGACGCCGTACTACGGCGTGGAAGAAGACTGCGTCCATTGGCACCGTGTCGCCGAGCAGGCCTGCGCGCCGTTCGGCCCCGAGGTGTATCCGCGCTACAAGGCCTGGTGCGACAGCTACTTCCACCTCAAGCATCGCAACGAGCCCCGGGGCATTGGCGGCCTGTTTTTCGATGACCTGAACGAGTGGGGTTTCGACACCTGCTTCGCCTTCATTCGCGCCATCGGCGACGCCTACATCGAGGCGTACCTGCCGATCGTGCGCCGCCGCAAGCACGACGCGTTCACCGCCAAACAGCGGGAGTTCCAGGAGTTTCGCCGTGGACGCTACGTGGAATTCAACCTGGTCTACGACCGCGGCACCCTGTTCGGGCTGCAATCGGGCGGGCGTACCGAATCGATCCTGATGTCGCTGCCGCCGCAAGTGCGCTGGGGCTATGACTGGAAAGCCGAGCCGGGCAGCGAAGAAGCGCGGCTGACCGAGTATTTCCTGCAGGATCGCGATTGGCTGGCGACGGCCTGAACGAGGATTATCCATGGACCGCTACGTTGTAATGGGTAACCCGATCGGCCACAGCAAGTCGCCGTTGATCCATCGCCTGTTTGCCGAGCAGACCGGACAAACCCTGGACTACAGCACGCTGCTGGCGCCCCTGGAGGATTTCGTCGGCTGCGCCCGGGAATTTTTCCGCGAAGGTCGTGGGGCAAATGTCACGGTGCCGTTCAAGGAGGACGCCTTCCGCCTGGCCGACAGCCTGACCGAACGCGCCCAGCGGGCCGGGGCGGTCAATACGTTGAGCAAACTGGCTGACGGCCGCCTGCTGGGGGACAACACCGACGGCGCCGGGCTGGTCCGGGACCTGACCGTCAACGCCGGCTTCAGCCTCAAGGGCAAGCGCATCCTGTTGCTGGGCGCCGGTGGTGCGGTGCGTGGCGCCCTGGAACCCCTGCTGGCCGAAGCGCCGGCCTCGGTGATCATCGCCAATCGCACGGTGGAAAAGGCCGAATTGCTGGCCAAGTCGTTCGCCGACCTGGGCCCGGTTTCCGCCAGCGGGTTCGACTGGCTGCAAGAACCGGTGGACCTGATCATCAATGCCACCTCCGCAAGCCTGTCGGGGGACGTGCCGCCGATTGCCACTAGCTTGATCGAGCCCGGCAAGACGGTTTGCTACGACATGATGTATGGCAAGGAACCGACCTCATTCTGCCGTTGGGCCAGCGAACACGGTGCGGCGGTGGCGATGGATGGCCTGGGAATGTTGGCCGAGCAGGCCGGCGAAGCCTTCTACCTGTGGCGTGGCGTACGCCCTGATACCGCGCCGGTGCTGGCCGAACTACGCCGCCAGTTGGCGCTCTAGGCTTTAGGCTATTGTGGCGAGGGGATTTATCCCCGCTGGGGCGCGAAGCGGCCCCGTTTTTTGGAACTGCTTCGCAGTCCAACGGGGATAAATCCCCTCGCCACAGGTGTGTGAGCCCACAAGGCTATGAGCCTTAAGCTCTCTGCAACCTCTTCAATCCTCAAAGTGAATCGGGCACTTCTGCGCCCCCTCCAACTTCAGCAACTCCTCCACCACCTGGGGCCGGGCCATGCGCAAGGTCAGGCTACGCCCTTGGCTAAGCAGGCGCCGAGCTTCCTGGTGGAGCATTTCCACCCCGGAATAATCGATGAAGTTGATCTGCTGGGCATCGATGATCACCCGCTGCGCCTGCAACCGTTGCAGGCGCGCTTGCAGGTAATGGCTGGCCCCGAAAAAGATCGAGCCGCCGACCCGCAGGATCTCCGCTTCCCCTTCGCGAAAATGCTGCACTCGCGGCTGCGAGGTGCGCTTGAGGTAAAAGAACAGCGAGGCCAACACACCGGCATAGATGGCGGTTTGCAGCTCCAGCAGCAACGTGGCCAGGCAGGTCAGGCTCATCACCACGAATTCGGCACGGCTGACCCGGTACAACGCGCGGAGGCCGCGATGGTCCACCAGCCCCCAGGCGATCAACAGAATGCTGCCGGCCATGGCTGGAATCGGGATGTGCGCGATCAGATTCGCCCCGGCGACCGCAAACAACGCCACCCACAAGGCCGAGAACACCCCGGCCAACGGCGAGCAGGCCCCGGCTTCATAGCTGAGGCCCGAACGGGTAAAGGAACCGGCTGACAATGACCCGGAGAAAAATCCGCCAACGATGTTGGAAAGCCCCTGCGCCCTCACCTCCTGATTCGCATCAAGCAACTGCCCGGAACGCACCGACAACGAGCGGGCGATGGACAGACTGGTGACCAACCCGAGCATGCCCACCGCGACCGCACCGGGCAGCAGGCGCAGGATCAACTCCAGGTCCAGCGGCAGCGGCGTGAACGGTGGCAGGCGCCCGGCAAAGGCACTGACCAGCGCCACATGCCCGAACATCGCCGGCCACAGCCAGACCACCAGGCTGCTGATGACCAAGGTTATCAACAGGCTCGGCCAACGTGGCAGCAAACGCTTGAGCACCACGCCCAGCACCAAAGTGCCGATTCCCAGCAGCAACGACGGCTTATCCACAGCCTCGATGTGGCTGAGCAACATCAGCAGGCCTTTCAACGCCGTGGCTTCGTTCGGCAGGTCGAGACCCAGCAGGTTCGGCAACTGCCCCAGCGCAATGACCACCGCCGCCCCCAGGGTGAACCCCAGCACCACCGAGTGGGAGACGAAATTCACCAGCGCGCCGAACCGCAACAGCCCCAGCAGCCATTGGAAAATACCGGCCAACACTGTCAGTAACAGGATCAAGGTCACGTAGTCATCAGTGGCGGGCACGGCCAGAGGGCTGACGCTGGCATACAGGACGATGGAAATCGCCGCCGTAGGACCGCAGATCAGATGCCAGGACGAGCCCCACAAACAAGCGATCAACACCGGGACAATCGCCGCGTACAAGCCGTATTCAGGTGGCAAACCGGCAATCAGGGCGTAGGCGATGGATTGCGGCAACGCGAGAATCGCGCCGCTGAGGCCAACGATCAGGTCACGGCCGACACTGGCACGGGTCTGCCGGGGCAGCCAGTTCAGGAAAGGCAAGAGTGAACGGCGCGTGGGGATTGCCATGGGGCCTCAAGGATGGGGTTTGGCGCAAGAGTATCAGGTGAACCAATGTGGCGAGGGAGCTTGCTCCCGCTCGGTCGCGCAGCGGCCGCAAAAATTGGGACCGCTGCGCAGTTCAGCGGGAGCAAGCTCCCTCGCCACAAAAGCGGCTCGCGATTATGCCTAGAGCTTGGCCTTCACCGCCGCCAACGCATCCTTGCCGTCCACCGTCTTCACGCCGTCCAGCCACTTATCCAGCACCGCCGGATTCGCCTTGATCCAGGCCTTGGCCGCATCGGCGTTGCTGACTTTGTTGTTCACCACCTCGGACATGATGTTGTTTTCCATTTCCTGGGTGAAGCTCAGGTTGGTCAACAGCTTGCCAACGTTCGGACAGGCCTGTGCATAACCCTTGCGGGTCAAGGTATAGACGCTACCGGTGTCGCCGAAGTACTTCTCGCCACCCTTGAGGTAGTGCATTTTCAGTTGCACGTTCATCGGGTGCGGGGTCCAGCCGAGGAAGGTCACGAACTTCTGTTTCTTCACGGCCCGGGAAACTTCCGCCAGCATCGCCTGTTCGCTGGATTCCACCAGTTTCCATTCGCCCATGCCGAAGTCATTGGTCTTGATGATTTCTTTCAGGGAAAGGTTGGCCGGGGCGCCGGAACCGATGCCGTAGATCTTCTTCTCGAACTTGTCGGCAAATTTATTCAAATCGGCAAAGTTATGCACACCCGCGTCCCAGACATAGTCCGGTACCGCCAGGGTGAATTCCGTACCGTCCAGGTTCTTGGCCAATTGCGTGACATCGCCATTGGCCACGAACTTGTCGTAGAAGCCCTGCTGCGCCGGCATCCAGTTACCCAGGAACACATCCACCTGGCCGTCCTTGAGGCCACCGAAGGTGATGGGCACCGCAAGGGTGTCGACCTTGGCCTTGTAGCCCATCCCGTCCAGCAGGAAACCGGTGATCGCATTGGTCGCGGCGATGTCGCTCCAGCCCGGGTCGGCCATCTTCACGGTTTCGCAGCTTTGCTCGGCCCACGCCGAAGCACTGCTCAACGCCAACAGCCCGGCGGTCAGTACTGTGGATAACTTTTGCATGTGTTTGCCCCTTACGTTATTGGTTTTGGCAGGGTTGTGGATAACGGGCCTTGCGCTCCAGATCGTCGAGGTCGATGTGGTTACGCATGTACTGCTGGCTGGCGTCCACCAGCGGCTGGTGGTCCCAGCTCTTGAGTTTGCCCAGGGTCAGCGCCTGGGCGACGAAACGGCGGCGTCGCTGGCTGGCGAGCACCTGTTGGTGAATCGTCGGAATGTCCCATTTGGCGCGCGCCTCGGCGAGAAAATCGGCGAACACGGATTGATGCTCGGGGGATTGGCTGAGATTTTCCAGTTCCTTCGGGTCTTTGCGCACGTCGAACAGCAGGCATGGGTCATCTTCGCTGTAGATGAATTTCCACGGGCCGCGGCGGATCATCATCAATGGGCTGATGGTGCCTTCGGCCATGTATTCACCGAAGACTTCGTCATGCCCGCCCTGCCCTTGCAGATGCGGCACCAGTGAGCGGCCATCCAGCGGCAAGCCCGGCTCCAGCGTGCCGCCGGCCAGCTCCACCAGGGTCGGCAGCAAGTCGGCGGTGGACACGGCTGCGCTCACCCGGCCGCTGGCGAACTGCCCCGGCGCACTGATCAGCAACGGTACGCGGGCAGCCATTTCGAACCAGTGCATTTTGTACCAGAGGCCCTTTTCGCCGAGCATGTCCCCATGATCGCCGGAGAACACGATGATGGTGTCGTCCAGCAAACCGGTGTCTTCCAGGGTTTGCAGGAGTTTGCCGACGTTGCTGTCGATGTAGCTGCAGGCGCCGAAGTAGGCACGACGGGCATCACGAATCTTATCCACAGGCAGTGGCTTGTCCCACAGGTCATAGACCTTCAGCAGTCGCTGGGAATGTGGATCGAGTTCTGTTTGCGCCGGGGTCTGCGGCAACGGGATGTCGTTGTCGTCATACAAATCCCAGAACGCCTTGGGAATCGTGTACGGGTCGTGTGGGTGGGTCATCGATACGGTGAGGCAAAACGGCTGGTCACCGTCCTCGCGGATGTGGTCGAACAGGTACTGCTGGGCCTTGAACACCACTTCTTCATCGAAATCCAGCTGGTTGGTGCGCACGCACGGCCCGGCCTGCAACACCGACGACATGTTGTGGTACCAACTCGGCCGCACATCCGGCTCGTCCCAGTTCACCGCCCAGCCGTAGTCGGCCGGGTAAATGTCACTGGTCAAGCGCTCTTCGTAGCCGTGCAACTGGTCCGGCCCGCAAAAGTGCATCTTGCCGGACAGCGCCGTGCGATAGCCAAGGCGCCGCAGGTAATGGGCGTAGGTCGGCACGTCCGCCGGGAAATCCGCCGCGTTGTCGTACGCACCGATCTTGCTCGGCAATTGGCCGCTCACCAGGGTAAAACGCGACGGGGCGCACAGCGGGCTGTTGCAATAGGCAGCATCGAACACCACGCCCTCGGCGGCCAGACGCGACAGGTTCGGCAGCTTGATCGGCGAAGGACCGTAGATCGGCAACATTGGCGCGGCCATTTGATCGGCCATGATGAAAAGAATGTTCTTGCGCTTCATGTATTCGCGGCATTCCATAGTAGGCAGTTATGCGACATTGCTGCGATTGAGCATGTAGCCCCCGGGTTTTGGGGTAAAGCCCATACAGGATAATGACTAGGATAAGCACAGCTTATGTATGACGCCCTGGGTGACCTGTCTCTGGAACTGTTCCGCGCCTTTGAAGCCGCGGCGCGCCAGCAAAGCTTCACGGCGGCGGCGATTGAGCTGGGCACCACGCAACCGGCCATCAGCCAACAGATCAAACGCCTGGAAGAGCAACTGGGTACGCGGCTGTTCGACCGCATCTACCGCGGCATCGAACTGACCGAGGCCGGGACGATCCTGTTCGAGCAGGTACAGGCCGGCTTGCAGAGCATCGATGCCGGGTTGAGCGCGATCACCGCCCAACATCAACACGAAGTGCTGCAAGTCGCCACGGACTTCGCGTTCGCCGCCTATTGGCTGATGCCGCGCCTGCATCGCTTTCACGCGGCCAACCCGCAGGTGGACGTCAGCCTGGTGACCAGCGAGCGCAACCACAACATGCTCCGGACCGATATCGACGTTGCCGTGCTATTCGGCGATGGTCGCTTCAAACAAGGCGAAAGTCGCTGGCTATTCAGCGAAGAAGTCTTTCCCGTGTGCAGCCCGCTACTACTCAAGGAACGCCCCCTGCCCTTGCCCGCCCAGGACTTGGCGGAATTTCCGTTGCTGCACCTGCGCGCGGGTAACAGCAGTAGCTGGTTCGACTGGAGTGGCGTATTTCGCGAGCTGGGCATCACTTCGCCGCCGGCGCCAGGGCAGTTGCGCTTCGACAACTACACATTGCTGATCCAGGCGGCGATTGGCGGCCAGGGCGTGGCCATCGGCTGGCGTCACCTTGTGGATAACTTATTGGCACAGGGGCTGCTGTGTCGTCCGATCGCTGAAACGGTGCTGTCGCGGCTGGGGTATTACGTGGTCTTGCCCCAGCGTAAACGGCGCGGCGTATTGATCAGGCAATTCGTGGATTGGCTGATGGAAGAACAGGCCAACAGTGCCGAGTCGCTGACGGGCTTGCCGCTGCCTTCCATTGCCGTTTAACGCGCCTACACGGCCGCGACAAAGCTGACGTGCTCGCCCACATGCAGGTTCAGATGCAGCTCATCGGCGATGCCGACCGCCACCCGGTTGAGCCGCTCCAGGGATTCGGCCATTCCAGGCTCCAGGCTCGTACTGACTTGGCTGAAATGCTCGATGCCCAAGCCTGGCGCGGCGTAAGGCGCATTGATCAAGGTCCATTGCAAGGTGCTGTTCTTCAGCGCATCGAGCACTTCTTCGGCGGCATGGCGCTGCAAATCGTCATCCGTCGGCTCTTCGTCGAGCACGGCGAAGTCACCCACCAGGAACAGCCGTGGAATATTCACCGCCTGCATGCCGGCGATCAGTGAATCCACAGCCAATACTTGCTCTACGGGGCCGGGAATCAATGTGCGCTCCACTTGTTCGCTGTTCATCGGCAACCCTGGCGCATTCAACAGACACACCACGGCACTGGCGCCGGCCACACTCTGCTTGACCCGCTCGGGGTCGAAAAGATCACCGGTCTTGGTCCGCAAGCCCGGGCGTGGAGCCAGGGCGGTGAGATCGTCGAGAATGGCGATGACTTCGTGCTGGCGCCGTAGCATTTCAGCCATCAACGCACTGCCGAGACTACTCATGGCACCATAGAGCACCACTTTGATGACCGGGGTTTCGGCGTTTTTCATGGCTGTTTTTCCTTTTTTTCCGCGTATAAGGCCTCTGACCCGCGGAAAACGGCGAGGGTTCGGCCTCTTTTTCAAGGAGTGACAGATGCAGCGGATCAAGGGCTACCACGCCCACGTGTATTTCGACGCCAATACCCTCGACCAGGCCCGGGCCCTGTGCGAGGAAGCGGCGCAACTGTTCCCGCTGAAAATGGGCCGCGTCCACCAACGCCCGGTCGGCCCGCACCCGGACTGGAGCTGTCAGCTGGCGTTCGATCCGCAGTACATCGGCGTGGTCCTGCCGTGGCTGGCTCTCAATCGCAAGGGGTTGGTGATTTTCATGCACCCGGATACAGGCGATGACTTGATGGACCACACCGAGCACGCGATCTGGATGGGCGCGGTGCGGCCATTGGATCTTTCGGCCTTTAAAGCAAAGACCTGATTGCTTCTGTGGCGAGGGAGCTTGCTCCCGCCGGGCTGCGAAGCGGCCCCCAGGATTTTGCGGCCGCTGCGCGACCGAGCGGGAGCAAGCTCCCTCGCCACAAAGACTCGCCTGGCCAACCATCAGCCATTGCAGCGGCGAAAGCTTGCTGAAAGCTAGCGCGATTAGGATCACCTCACTTCCGGCAACAGACCGGTCGGCCAAAAGCGAGTTTTCAAGGCTCGTTCGGCCCTTTTAACAACAACAATGGTGATTCTGATGTCCGCTGCTACCCGTCCCGCTGCACCCACTCCATCCGTCCGTCCCGAGCCCTGCATCCTGCGCTGACCCATCCGGTTCGCCTTTGCCCGCCGCGCCACGCCTGGAGTATTTCCTATGCTGACTTTCCTTGGCTTCGCCATGGTCATCACGTTCATGTTCCTGATCATGACCAAGCGCCTGTCCGCGCTGATCGCCTTGATCATCATCCCGATCCTGTTCGCCCTGTTCGGTGGTTTTGCACCGAAGATCGGCCCGATGATGCTCGAAGGCATCACCAAGCTCGCCCCGACCGGGGTGATGCTGATGTTCGCGATTCTGTATTTTGCCCTGATGATCGACTCCGGCCTGTTCGACCCGGCCGTGCGCAAGATCCTCAAGCTGGTCAAGGGCGACCCGTTGAAAGTTTCGGTCGGTACCGCCGTCCTGGCGCTCGTCGTTTCCCTCGATGGTGACGGCGCGACCACTTACATGATCTGCGTCGCCGCGATGCTGCCGCTCTACAGCCGCATCGGCATGAGCCCGCGCATCATGGCTGGCCTGATCATCCTCGCCGGTGGCGTGATGAACATGACCCCGTGGGGCGGTCCGACGGCCCGCGCGGCCAGTGCGCTGCACGTGGACCCGTCCGACATCTTCGTGCCGATGATTCCTGCGATGGCCGCCGGCGTGGTGGCGATCCTGGTGATTGCCTACTTCTACGGCAAGCGTGAACGGGCGCGCCTGGGTGAATTGCACCTGGTCGGCGACGAGATCGATCACAGCGAAATCAGCGTTTCGCAGTTCCCGGATGCTCGCCGTCCGAAGCTGATCTGGTTCAACGGCCTGTTGACCCTGGCGTTGATGTGCACCCTGATCGCCGGCCTCCTGCCGCTCCCCGTGCTGTTCATGGTGGCGTTCAGTATCGCGATGATCGTCAACTACCCTTGCCTGCAACAGCAGAAGGATCGCGTCGCGGCTCATGCCGGCAGCGTGTTGTCGGTGGTCAGTCTGATTTTCGCAGCAGGTATTTTCACTGGTATCCTGTCCGGCACCGGCATGGTCGATGCCATGTCGAAAAGCCTGCTGGCGGTGATCCCTGATTTCCTCGGCCCGTACCTGGCGGTGATCACGGCGCTGGTAAGCATGCCATTCACGTTCTTCATGTCGAACGACGCGTTTTACTATGGTGTGTTGCCAGTGCTCTCCGAAGCGGCCAGCCACTACGGCATCACCGCGGTGGAAATGGCCCGGGCCTCGATCGTCGGCCAACCGGTCCATCTGCTGAGCCCGCTGGTGCCATCGACCTACCTGCTGGTAGCGCTGGCCGGGATCGAGTTCGGCGATCACCAACGTTTCACCCTGAAGTGGGCAGTACTGGTCTGCCTGTGCATACTGGTTGCGGCATTGCTGCTGGGGACTTTCCCGCTGTTCAGCACTCTGTAACTGTAACGGCATCAAACGACTACGCCGCCAGCTCATCGCTGGCGTCGTGGTTTAACACTCGCTCAAAGGAACTCACATGGAATGGCTGACCAACCCGGAAATCTGGGTTGCCTTCTTTACCCTGACCGCCCTGGAAATTGTCCTGGGTATCGACAACATCATCATGATCTCGATCCTGGTCAGCCGCATGCCCAAGCACATGCAGGCGCGCACCCGGATCTTCGGCCTGGCGCTGGCCATGGTCACGCGGATCCTGTTGCTGCTGTCCATCACCTGGGTCATGCGCCTGACCGCCGACTTGTTCGAAGTGTTCGGCCAGGGTATCTCCGGTCGTGACCTGATCCTGTTCTTCGGTGGCCTGTTCCTGCTGTGGAAAAGCTCCCAGGAGATGTACCACGCGCTGGAAGGCGAAGATGAAACCAACGACGAGCCTGCGGGCAAGGGCGGCAATTTCATCTACACCATCATCCAGATCGCGATCATCGACATCGTGTTCTCCCTGGACTCGGTCATTACCGCCGTCGGCATGGTCTCCCACGTACCGGTGATGGTGGCGGCGATCATCGTTGCCGTGCTGGTGATGATGCTGGCCTCGGCCACCATCAGTGAGTTCATCGACAAGCACCCGTCGCTGAAAATGCTGGCGCTGTCGTTCCTGCTGGTGGTCGGTACCGTGCTGATCGCCGAATCGTTCGACGTGCACGTACCAAAAGGCTACGTCTACTTCGCCATGGCCTTCTCCCTGGCGGTGGAAGCGATCAACATCAAGATGCGCACGGCGATTGCCCGCAAGCGCAAGCAGCAGGATCCGGTGAAACTGCGTAAGGATGTTCCGGGCCAGTAAGGGTTGCGGGGCAATGAATGAAGGGGCTTTCGAGCCCCTTTTTCATGCCTGCCGGAAGGTAACCGGATGCAAAACCTGTGGGAGCGAGCCTGCTCGCGATGAGGCCGCAACATTCAATATCTTCATTGGCTAACAGACCGCTATCGCGAGCAGGCTCGCTCCCACAGGGTTTCGTGGTGTCTTTGGTGAATGGTTTTTTATGACAGTTTTGTTTCAAAGCCATCTTTAGCTGTGCAATGCTGGCGCTCGAACCGTTCGGCAACTACAGCTTAAGTACAAGAAAGAAGAATGTGGCATCGTCAATTTGTCCCTTTGGGACGCTAACAGGGGGCTCCTCATGCTGACCCTGCTGAATTTGCTCTCCGCCGTGGCCCTGCTGATCTGGGGCACGCATATCGTGCGTACCGGCATCTTGCGGGTCTATGGCTCGAACCTGCGCCATGTCATCGGCCAGAACATGTCCAGGCGCTGGCTGGCGTTTGTCGCCGGCATCATGGTCACGGCCATGGTCCAGAGCAGCAACGCCACGGCCATGCTCGTCACCTCGTTCGTTGGCCAGGGCCTGATGGCGCTGACCCCGGCCCTGGCGACGATGCTGGGCGCCGATGTCGGCACCGCGCTGATGGCACGGGTGCTGACCCTCGACCTGTCGTGGCTGTCGCCGCTGCTGATTTTCCTCGGGGTGATATTTTTCCTGTCGCGCAAACAGACCCGCGTCGGGCAAATGGGCCGGGTCGGCATCGGCCTGGGCCTGATCATCCTGGCCCTGCAATTGATCGTCGAAGCCGCCGCTCCCATCACCCATGCCCAGGGCGTGAAAGTGATCTTCGCCTCGCTGACCGGCGACATCCTGCTCGATGCCTTGGTCGGTGCGCTGTTCGCGATGATCTCCTATTCCAGCCTGGCCGCCGTGCTGTTGACCGCGACATTGGCCGGCGCCGCGGTGATCAGCCTGCCAGTGGCCATCGGCCTGGTGATCGGCGCCAACATCGGCAGCGGCGTCCTGGCATTCCTCAGTACCAGCATGCAGAACACCGCCGGGCGCCAGGTGGCGCTGGGCAGCCTGTTGTACAAGCTGATCGGGCTGTTGCTGATCATTCCAGTGCTCGATCCGCTGGTGGGCTGGCTGGATAGCCTGGATTTCAGCCCGCAGGAAACGGTCATCGGTTTCCATCTGCTCTATAACGCCGTGCGCTGCCTGGTGCTGCTGCCCAGCGTCGCGCCGATGGCCAGGCTCTGCACATGGTTGCTGCCGGAACGTCCGAACACCAACGGCACGGCCACGCCCCGGCATCTGGACCTCGCGGCCCTCGCCACGCCAAGCCTGGCGCTGGCGAACGCCGCCCGGGAAACCCTGCGCATCGGCGACCTGATTGAAAACATGCTCGAAGCCATGCTCGACGTGCTGCGCGGCGAGCAGACCGCGGTCACCCAGGAAGTCCGGCGCATGAGTGACGACATTGAGGCGTTGTGCAGCGCCATCAAGTTGTACATGGCGCAAATGCCCCGCGAGGACCTCAGTGAACAGGACAGCCGTCGCTGGGCGGAAATCATCGAGCTGGCGATCAACCTCAAGCTGGCCAGCGATCTCATCGAGCGCATGTTGCGCAAGGTCCAGCAGCAGAAGACCTCGCAACGGCGCTCGTTTTCCGAGGTAGGCCTGGAGGAGCTGGCCGGGCTGCACAGCCACTTGATCGCCAACCTGCGGCTGGGCCTGTCGGTGTTCCTCAGTGCCGATCGGGAAAGCGCCCGCCAGTTGCTGCGTGAGAAACGGCGCTTTCGGGCGCAGGAACGGCGAATGGCCCATGCCCATGTCAGCCGCCTGCAGCGCAAGGTCGTGCAAAGCCTGGAGACCAGTTCCCTGCACCTGGAGCTGATCGCCGACATGAGACGCCTCAATTCGCTGTTTTGCGGCAGCGCCTATGTGGTGCTGGAGACGTCCGAGATCGGCGCGCTGGCGGCGGATGAAATTAGCGACATTACCCATTCGCCGTGAACGACTGGCGCGTTGGTCAGTCAGTAACAATGGCTCGGGCCTGAAACCGTTCACCGGCCCGCCTGCTCCCGCTGTCATGAAAACCCCATAGATTCGATAGGAGGAGCGAGCCGACCCCGGGCGACGATCCGCCGATAATGGCCTGCCCGGCACCATGGATCTCCACTCAGCCGCCAGGAAGCCCTTATGCGTTGTCTGTTGCTCGCCTTTCTTTTGCTCGGCTCATTGCCCGTGGTTGCCCTGGACCGGTTCCAGGTCGAAGGTTATACGTTGCCCAACGGCATGCAGCTGATGCTCAAGCCCGGCACCGAGCGCGGGCATGTGGCGATCCGCCTGGTGGTCGGCGTGGGCCTGGACGACTTCAGTTGCGCCGACAAGGAACTGCCCCATCTGCTCGAGCACCTGCTGTTCAGCGGCGTCGACGAGAGTGGCGAAGGCGGCCTGGAGGAGCGCATGCAGGCCTTGGGTGGCGAGTGGAACGCCTTCACCAGCAACGCCGACACCACGTTTGTCATCGAAGCGCCGGCGCGCAATCAACGCAAAGTCCTGGACCTGCTGCTGGCGTTGCTGACCCGCACCCGCCTCGATGAAAAAGCCCTGGAGGCGGCCAAGCGGGTGGTGGAACGCGAAGACGGCGGCCACTACACCCATCTGCAACGCTGGCTCGATCATCAGGACCTGGGCCACAAGGCCAGCAATCAGCTCGCAGTCGAGTTGGGCCTGCGCTGCGCGGAACGGGCCGAGGTCGAACACCTCACCCTTGCCCGGCTCAAGCAGGTGCGCAAGGACTGGTATGCGCCGAACAACATGACGCTGATCGTGGTCGGCGATCTCGACCGACTGCTGCCGGCCTACCTGGAACGCGCCTTTGGCGAATTCGAGCCAGTGGAGCCCAGCGTGCACGAGGCACTGCCGCAGATCCGCTACAAAGCGGTCACCAAACGCAACCTGATCCGTGGCCTGGTGGGCAACAGCGCCAAGCTGCATTGGCTGTTCCCGGAGCCGGTGCTGGACGAGCAGCATGACGAAACCTTCGACCTGCTCAAGGATTACCTGGACTGGGCGCTCTATCGCCAACTGCGCCTGGCCCGCGGCCTGTCCTACGGGCCGTGGACCGAGCGCGAGGTGTTCGGCGGCGTCGGCTTCTTCAGCCTGAATGCGGACCTGGCCCGCGAGGATCTACCCCAAGCGGAACAGGCGCTCGAGGAGCTGCGCAATACGCTGCTCAAGGATGGCCTCGATCCCGACAGTTTCATGCGCATCAAACGCGCGGCCATCGCGCATCAGACCTGGGCGGTTCAAGGTAACAGCGCCCTGGCCGATTATTATTGGGGCGCCCTGGGTGATTATGAAGACGGTCGCTTCGCCAACCCGGCCGTGCGCTTGCAGGGGGTGAGCCTGGAACAGGCCAACGTGGCCCTGCGTGAACTGCTCAAGGACCCGGGTTACCTGCGTATCGAGAAGCCGTTGCTCAGTGACGATGAGCTCGTGTGGGGGCTGGGCGGTGTGCTGGGGTTGCTGTTGCTGGGGTTGGTGGTGTGGCAAGTGCGCCGCAGGGCCCGACCGAACGAAGAATGATTCGTGGCGGCCCACATTTGTGGCAAGGGCATCTGTCTGCTGTGTGGGAGCAAGGCTTGCCCGCGATGGACGCGACGCGGTCTTTCCGAAACCGAGGCGTCTGTTTCGCGAGCAAGCTTTGCTCCCACAGCAAATCCCACTTGCCACAAGAGCACTCGTCACATCGATGTCCTGACGATACTCTGTCAGGGATATTTCCTACGACTTACTGTGAAACCACCGAATGCAAAACCTGACGCTCTACGTCCAGCGCATCCTTGAATTGATGAAGCGCTATCCCGGGGTCATTGCGCTCGGTGGTTTCATCTCCGGGGTCGGCAGTTTCATGTTGGTGGACCGCCAGCAGGGCCTGGCGACCTGGATCGCCATCATGATGCTGGTGAGCTGGCTCTGGCTGATGGTCGAGAACAGCATGACCCGGCTGTTCACGCGGATTTTCAAGCGGGAAATACCCCAGCCGCTGTTGCGCTACGCCACGCAGATGATTCACCAGGAGAGCCTGTTTTTCGTCTTGCCGTTTTTCTTCATCACGACCACCTGGAACAGCAGCCAGCTGATTTTCACCGGCCTGCTGACGGTCGCGGCGCTGATCTCGATCACCGACCCGCTCTACTACAAATGGCTGGCACCGCGGCGCTGGGCGTTCCTGGCGTTGCACACGCTGACGCTGTTCGCCGCCCTGCTCACCGCGTTGCCGGTCATCCTGCACCTGACCACCGACCAGAGCTTCAAGCTGGCGCTGGGCATTGCCATGCTGCTGTCGTTTCCCAGCCTGGCCTCGATCTTCCCGATCCGCACCGTGCGCAACGCCCTGGCAATCCTGTGCATCACCTTGGGCATTGGCGCCGCCGGCTGGGTACTGCGCTCCTGGGTGCCGCCGGCCACGCTGTGGATGACCGAAGTGGCGATCAGCACCCAACTGGAGGACCGCACGCCGGGCGCCAGTCTCAAGGAAGTCAGCGCCGCCCAGATTCGCGGCAATGGCTTGTACGCCTACACGGCCATCAACGCGCCGCGTGGGCTCGATGAGCGGATTTATCATGTCTGGCAGTTCAACGGTAAAGAAGTCGACCGCATCGCCCTGGACATCCATGGCGGACGCAAGGAAGGCTATCGCGCCTGGACCCACAAACAGAACTTCCCGGATGACCCGACCGGCAAATGGCAGGTGCGGGTGTTGACGGAAAATGGCCAGATGATCGGTGTGCTGCGTTTCAATGTAAGCGCCGCCACACCCGAAGCAAAATGACCGCGGCCGTGCTATTAGGTAGCGCTGTTCAAGTCGAACGAGCATGGAGCTTATGACCCCAGGATCCCACACCGGCACTGCCCGACTGGATACGTCCGGCTCTGCGGCGAAGCTATGGGTCAGCGGCGACTGGACGCTGGCCCACTACCCGCAGCTCAAGCGCTTGAGCGACTCACTGCGCGGCCAATACGACGAAAACACTCTGATCGACCTCAACGGCCTCGGCGCCCTCGACACCGCCGGGGCTTCGTTGCTGGTGGAGTTGCTGGGTTCCGAACGGCTGGGCAAGACCGCCGAGCACCCCGATTGCAGCTTGCCGGCCGCCGAGCGGGCGCTGCTGCAGACGGTCTATTGCTCGCTGACGGACTTCTGTGTGCCGCTGAAAGAGCCCCAGGTCAGCGTGATGACACAGTTGCTGACGCGCATCGGCCGTGCCGTGGACAAAGTCTGGCAAGACACCCTGCAACTGCTGGGCTTTGTCGGCCTGATCCTGGAAACCCTGGCCCGCAACCTGTTTCGCCCCAAGCGCTGGCGCATGACAGCGATGGTCGTTCACATCGAACAGACCGGCCTGGACGCAGCCCCCATCGTCGCCCTGCTGACGTTCCTGGTGGGCGCGGTGGTGGCGTTCCTCGGGGCGACCGTGCTGGCCGACTTCGGCGCCAGCATCTTTACCGTGGACCTGGTGGCGTTCTCATTCCTGCGCGAATTCGGTGTGTTGCTCACGGCGATCCTCATGGCGGGCCGCACCGCCAGCGCGTTTACCGCACAGATCGGCTCGATGAAGGCCAACGAAGAAATCGACGCGATCCGCACCCTTGGCCTCGATCCGGTCGAGTTGCTGGTGGTGCCACGGGTGCTGGCGCTGTTGGTGGCGCTGCCGATGCTGACCTTCCTGGCCATGCTCTCGGGCATTGTCGGCGGTGGAGTCGTGTGTGCCCTGTCGCTGGGTATTTCCCCGGCCATGTTCCTGTCGCTGCTGCAATCGGACATCGGCGTGCAGCATTTCCTGGTGGGGATGGTCAAGGCGCCGATCTTTGCCTTCCTGATCGCTGCCGTGGGCTGCCTGGAAGGCTTCAAGGTCAGCGGCAGCGCCGAGTCGGTCGGAGCCCACACCACGTCCAGCGTGGTGCAGTCGATTTTCGTGGTGATCGTGCTGGATGCCGTGGCCGCGCTGTTTTTCATGGAGATGAACTGGTGAGCCAACCTTTACGGCCGCCCACCGAGGCGGTGATTCAAGTGCGGGGCCTGTGCAATCGCTTTGGTCGCCAGAGTGTGCATGAAAACCTCGACCTGGATGTGTACAGGGGCGAGATTCTCGCCGTGGTCGGCGGTTCCGGCAGCGGCAAATCGGTGCTGTTGCGCAGCATCGTCGGCTTGAACCAGCCCAGCGAGGGTTCCGTGCGGGTGTTCGGAGAGGACTTGCCGAGCCTGTCCCCGGAACGACGTTCGCGGGTGGAGCGGCGCTTTGGCGTGCTGTTCCAGAAAGGCGCGCTGTTTTCGTCCCTGACCGTGACAGAGAACGTCGCCCTGCCGCTGATCGAACACGCCGGCCTCAGCCGCGCCGACGCCGAGCACCTGGCGGCGGTGAAACTCGCCCTGGCCGGGCTGCCACTTTCTGCCGCAGACAAGTACCCCGCTTCGCTGTCCGGCGGCATGATCAAGCGCGCCGCCCTGGCCCGGGCGCTGGCCCTGGACCCGGACATCCTGTTTCTCGACGAACCCACCGCCGGGCTCGACCCCATCGGTGCGGCGGCGTTCGACCAGTTGATCCTGACGCTGCGCGATGCCCTGGGCTTGAGTGTGTTCCTGGTCACCCATGACCTGGACACGCTCTACACCATCACCGACCGGGTGGCGGTGCTGGCGCAGAAAAAAGTACTGGTGGCCGATGTCATCGACAAGGTGTCGGAAACCGACGACGCCTGGATTCACGAATACTTCCATGGCCCTCGCGGCCGCGCGGCGCTATCGGCCGCTATACAATCGAACGAGGTCTGACATGGAAACCCGAGCCCATCATGTGCTGATCGGCCTGTTCACCGTCATTGTGGTGGCCGGTGCCCTGCTGTTTGGCCTATGGCTGGCCAAGTCCAGTGTGGACAGCGAGTTCAAGGATTACGAAGTAGTGTTCAACGAGGCGGTCAGCGGCTTGTCCCGGGGCAGTTCGGTGGAATACAGCGGCATCAAGGTCGGCGACGTCGTCAATCTGCGCCTGGACCCGAACGACCCGCGCCGGGTGCTGGCGCGGATACGCTTGAGCGGTGAAACACCGATCAAGCAGGACACCCAGGCCAAGCTGGCCCTGACCGGCATCACCGGCACCTCGATCATCCAGCTCAGCGGCGGCACGCCCCAGAGCCCGGCGCTGACGGGGCATGACGGTGAACCGCCGGTGATCATCGCCGCGCCCTCGCCTATTGCCCGCCTGCTCAACAACAGCGATGACTTGATGACCAGCATCAACCTGTTGCTGCACAACGCCAACGAGGTGTTTTCCTCGGACAACGTCCAACGCCTGGGCAACACCCTCGAACACTTGGAGCAAACCACCGGGGTCATCGCCGAGCAGCGCGGCGACATTCGCCAGGCCATGCAGCAACTGGCGTCCATCGGCAAACAGGCCAGCGCCACGCTGGAACAGACCACGGCGTTGATGCGCAACGCCAATGGCTTGCTCGACGATCAAGGCAAGGCAGCCGTGGGCAGTGCCGGGCAGGCCATGCAATCGCTGGCCCGCAGCACGGCAACCCTCGACAAATTGCTGAACGACAACCGCGACTCGCTGAACAACGGCATGCAGGGCCTCAATGCCCTGGCACCGGCCGTGCGCGAGCTACGCGAAACCCTCAGTGCCCTGCGCGGCATATCCCGGCGTCTGGACGCCAACCCCAGCGGCTATTTGCTGGGTAACGACAAGGACAAGGAGTTCACGCCATGAAGCCGACCCATCGACTCGTCCGCCCTGCCCTGTTGCTGGCCGGCTTTATCCTGCTGGGCGGTTGTTCGATCCTGCCCAAGAGTGAACCTGCGGACATCTATCGCCTGCCCGCCACCCAGGCGTCCGCCGCCCCTGGCGTGCCGGTCAACTGGTCGTTGCGCCTGGCCAGCCCGCAAGCCAGCGAAGTGCTCAACAGCCCGAAAATCGCGGTCATTCCCCAAGGCAATCTGTTCAGCAGTTATGCGGCCTCGCGCTGGAGCGACCCGGCCCCGGTGTTGTTGCGCAACCGCCTGCTCGATGGCTTTGCCCAGGACGGGCGCGTCAGGCTGTTGAGCGTCGCCGACAGTAACCTGCAAGCAGACCTGGAGCTGGGCGGGCAGTTGCAAGCGTTCCAGACCGAATACCAGGGCACGGCGGCCAGCGTGGTGATTCGCCTGGACGCCCTGCTGGTGCGCGGGTTCGACCAGCGCATCCTGGCCAGCCGCCGTTTTGAAGTTCGCCAGCCGCTGGGCGATACAAAAGTGCCAGCGGTGGTGGACGGTTTTGGCCGGGCTGGTGATCGGCTGACCGCCGAAGTGGTGAACTGGACGTTGGAGCAGGGCCAGCGTTTCGCAACGCCAGCGCCCTGAAGGCCTCAGCCAAAGAACCAGTAGCAGACCCCGATCGCCGACAGCACGCCCGCCAGTTCGGCCAGCAACGCACAGCCCACGGCATGGCGCGCTCGCTGGATGCCCACGGCGCCGAAATACACCGCCAGCACGTAGAATGTGGTCTCGGTGCTGCCCTGGATGGTCGCTGCCACCAGGGCCGGGAAGCTGTCCACGCCGGAGGTCTTCATGGTCTCGATCAACATCGCCCGAGCGGCGCTGCCAGAGAACGGCTTGACCATGGCCGTCGGCAAGGCATCGACGAAACGCGTATCCCAGCCGGCCCACTGCACCAGGTGGCGAATGCCGTCCAGGCCGAAATCCAGCGCGCCCGAAGCCCGCAGCACACCCACGGCGCAGAGCATTGCCACCAGGTACGGCAGCAGGTTCTTGGCGACGTCGAAACCTTCCTTGGCGCCCTCGATGAAGGCTTCATACACCTTGACCTTGCGCAGCGCGCCCACCACCAGGAACAGGATGATCAGGCCAAACAGCGTCAAGTTGCCGAGGATCGATGACAACCCGGCCAGGGCCGTGGCCGAGAGCGTCGCCAGCAGAGCCATGAAACCGCCCAGCGCCAGCGCACCTGGAATCAGGTAGGCCAGCACCACCGGATCCCACAGGCGCAGGCGCTGCATGAACGCCACGGACAGCAGCCCCATCAGGGTCGAGCCCGTGGTGGCGATCAGGATCGGCAGGAACACCAGCGTCGGGTCCGGCGCGCCCTGCTGGGCGCGGTACATGAAGATCGTCACCGGCAACAGCGTCAGTGACGAAGCGTTGAGCACCAGAAACAGGATCTGCGCATTGCTGGCGATGGTCGGGCTGGGGTTGAGGTCCTGCAGGGCGCGCATGGCCTTGAGGCCGATGGGCGTGGCGGCGTTGTCCAGTCCCAGGCCGTTGGCGGCGAAGTTGAGGGTGATCAGGCCAATGGCCGGGTGGCCGGCGGGCACTTCCGGCATCAAGCGCAGGAACAGCGGGCCGAGGGCCTTGGCCAGCCAATCGACGATGCCGGCCTTTTCGGCGATACGCAGAAAGCCCAGCCACAGGGTCAAGGTGCCGAACAGCAGGACCATCACCTCCACCGACAGCTTGGCCATGGCGAAAATGCTTTCCACCATGGCCGCGAAGATCCCGGCATTGCCGCCGATCAGCCACTGCGCCAGCGCCGACACGGCTGCCACGATAAAGAAGCCAAGCCACAGGCCATTGAGCATCGGTTAAATCCCCCGGAAGATGCCGCGAATGATAGCGGGGCTGGCAGAAACGACAAACCCCGGATTGCTCCGGGGTTTGGTCTGTTACTGCCAACGGCGAACTTTGTTGGGACAACTGTCTTGATCAATCAGTAAGACCGAGTCGCCACTTTCGCGAGCAAGCCCGCTCCCACAGGTTTAGAGGTGTTTATGAATAATGTGTTCACCTCGGATCAAATGTGGGAGCGGGCTTGCTCGCGAAGGGGCCGTCACATCCAACCTCTCTCTTGAGCCAGTCGGATCGCCGCGCTGCAGCCCCCATAGGGTTGTAAATTAATGGCTGGACGTTTCCCCCGCCGGCAGCGGCTCTTTGCTGCGCCAGTGCGGCAGGGAGTTCCAGTAGCGCTGGCCCTTGGCATCGTCGTACATGCCTTCCCAACGGGCGATGACCAGCACGGCCAGGGCGTTGCCGATGACGTTCAGGGCAGTACGGGCCATGTCCATGATGCGGTCGACACCGGCGATGAAGGCCAGGCCTTCCAGGGGAATACCCACGCTGCCCAGGGTGGCCAGCAACACCACGAACGACACGCCCGGCACACCGGCGATGCCTTTGGAGGTGACCATCAAGGTCAGCACCAGCAGCAATTGCTGGCTGATGGACAGGTCGATGCCATACAGCTGGGCAATGAAAATCGCCGCGATGCTCTGGTACAGGGTCGAGCCGTCGAGGTTGAACGAATAGCCGGTAGGCACCACAAAGCTGCAGATGGCTTTCGGCGCGCCGTAGGCTTCCATCTTCTCGATCACCCGTGGCAGCACGGTTTCGGAGCTGGCGGTGGAGTAGGCCAGTACCAGCTCATCCTTGAAGATGCGCATCAGCTTGAGCACCGAGAAACCGAACAGGCGGGCGATCAGGCCCAGCACCACAAAGGCGAAGAAGGCGATGGCGACGTAAACCAGGATCACCAGTTTCGCCAGCGGCAGCAGGGATGCGAAACCGAAGTTGGCGACCGTCACCGCGATCAGGGCGAATACGCCAATCGGGGCGTATTGCATGATCATGTGGGTGACCTTGAACATGCTTTCCGACACGCCCTGGAACATTTTCACCAGCGGCTCGCGCAGGTCCGATTGCAGGCTGGACAGACCCAGGCCGAACAGTACGGAGAAGAAAATGATCGGCAGCATCTCGCCACGGGCAACGGCGGCGAAGATGTTCGACGGGATCAGGTTGAGGATGGTCTGGACAAACGCATGCTCATGCTGGACTTCAGCGGCGGTGGCCTGGTACTTGGAAATATCCACGGTACCCAGGGTGCTCATGTCGATGCCGCTGCCGGGCTGGAAGAAGTTGGCCAGCAACAGGCCGACGACGATGGCGATGGTGGTGACGATTTCGAAGTAAAGGATGGTCTTCAGGCCAATGCGCCCGAGCTTCTTGGCATCACCGACCCCGGCAATGCCGACGATCAGCGAGGAAATCACGATCGGGATCACGATCATCTTGATCAGACGGATAAAGATATCGCCCGCCGGTTGCAGAACGTTGCTGATCCACCAGGCCTTTTCGGCACTGAAATGGTTGAGCAGCGCGCCCAATGCAATCCCCAGCACCAGACCGATGAGGATCTGCCAGGCGAGGCTTAGTCGTGCCTTCTTCATATCGTTACCCTTACTTCAGTTGGTCTCGGACAGGGGTACGAACGGAATCGTCGATGACAAAACACATTCGCGCCCCTGCCCCCGTATAAGGTCACCCCGAGCGCATTAGCGGCTTACTGGCAGGCGAAAAAAGGCGCAACTATTGCGACGCAAGGGGGGCTCGTCTAATGCCGTAAACGCCTACCCTATGCCGAATCGGCATGAGATTTTTCAAACGAAACCCGCATCCCAACCGGTTCGAATAGGCCATTTATGCAGGCATAAGTGCCGTGAGCCGGCCATTTCAGCGTAGCTGCGCCTTCTCTCGCCAGCGGGGGCAACCAATAAAACGACTGCGAATCGAGACGTGTCCCGTGGGAGAAAACGCGCCGGCATTCTCCGATATACGGTCAGGGAAAGGGCAATAAATCGGCGGGAGGAGACAAAATGCCGCATCGCGCAGCAACCGGTGGCATCCAATCCATCAACCGCTCTGGCACAGGTATTCTGCGTTATAAAGCGCTACGCAAGTTCGCCCAGCCGTAATGGCTTTGCGAACCTGCGTTGCAGCTTTTACCTGACCCGGCCCTTTCGCAGGCACTCCTTGTGCCCGTAGGTCACTCCGACTCTCATCAGTCAGAACGTCCCGGCCCCCTGGTCATGCACTGGCCCTCCTCGGGCCGTGCAGAAGGGAAAAGCAGGGCTGCTTTTCCCATTTTTCAGAATCAGTACCAGTTCGGATCTTTCTTGAGTTGTTCCATTAACAGTTTCTGCATACCTTCGTCGGGCTTGCCGAGGAAACGGTAGTCGGCATGCCGCGTCGGCGACTTGTCGGCCGGCAGCCCCGCAGGGACTTGTACCCACAAGGCGTAGGCTTCGTCCTTGTCGAAGCTGAAGGCGACGATCAGGCGCTGGCTGCGACACGTCGCCTGGGTTTCACACAGGGGTCCCACTAGATACTTGTCGCCGTCTTCCTCGACAGCATTCATCTGTTCCGAATCGCCTGACAGGTTCATCACCCATTCAGGCAGGCGTTCTTCTTTTTTGACGACGTGCTGCCAGGTCTCGCGGTATTGCGGGTCCGCTTCCAGCAACTGGTTGGCCCGCATCTGTCCGTCATTGGCAGCCATTGCCATGGCACTGCCGCCCAACAACAGGGCGGCGGCCAGTCCTTTAAAGAAAACGCTCATGGTCAGCCTCGGCCACGACGGCCAAAGAAGAAGGAAGCGATGAACATCACCAGGAACACAACAAAGAGAATCTTGGCGATGCCCGTGGCGGTGCCTGCGATACCACCGAAGCCCAGTACTGCGGCGATGATGGCAATGATCAGGAAGGTAATTGCCCAGCTCAACATGGTGATTCTCCTTACGCTTTTCTATTTAGTGAGGGTCTGGCGATGATGGTTCCGGCGCGATGGACGACCGGTCCATCGGGTTAAAACACCCAGCGCTCTTCACGTGGCATATCGACCACTGGCTGAGCCTGATCGACATCCATCATGCGCATTGAAGCGGAGGCTTCCGCGACACTGCTGACGGCGCTGAAATGGGTTTGTGGGGCACGATGAATCGACGTCTGTGGCGCCTCTGGCTGTTGCCGCTCTTGCCAGAGCATCCATTGCTGGCCTATCACGAGGGTGACCAGCAATGCCAGGGCAGCCCATAAGCCTTGCTGAATGTGCAGAGAAGAAAATCGAAATTGGGCGGCACTTTGACGATTCATCCTGGAATTCCTCCCCACCCGGGTGCGGTGATCTGGTTGAGGCGCTCTAAACGCCACGTTGATCAGGACATTGCAGTCGGCGTGCCAGGATTTTTTATATAAAAAACTATTTAAAATCAGATAGTTACAAAATAGTTATCGGAGGCGGGGAGCGCATCCTGCACGATGGCCCGCGTGGCAGTCGTGCGTATTGCACGAATGAGGGAGAAAAGACGCTAGATTGTTTTTGAATTGCCCGTCAGACGTAGCTGTCGGAATGAGCAATGCGAACCGTCCGAACCACACGAATCATAAAAAAAGGAACTCAAATCAGTCTTTTAGGAGTCAGACGTCCACAGGGGCATACTGCGTGGGTAATATCCCCTCAGAATCGACCATGCAACTTGCCCGATTTTTCTGACACTAATCATCATCATTCATTAAAGGAGCGTAGGAAAAATGGAATCCGCCACTGAGCATCAAGGCCGCATTCTGCTGGTAGACGATGAGTCCGCCATCCTGCGTACGTTCCGATACTGCCTGGAAGACGAAGGCTACAGCGTTGCCACCGCCAACAGCGCCGCGCAAGCCGACGCTCTGCTGCAACGCCAGGTGTTCGACCTGTGTTTCCTCGACCTGCGCCTGGGCGAAGACAACGGCCTGGATGTGTTGGCGCAGATGCGTATCCAGGCCCCCTGGATGCGCGTGGTCATCGTCACCGCCCACTCGGCGGTCGATACGGCAGTGGATGCGATCCAGGCCGGGGCCGCCGACTACCTGGTCAAACCTTGCAGCCCCGATCAATTGCGCCTGGCGACCGCCAAGCAACTGGAAGTACGCCAGTTGTCGGCCAGGCTCGAAGCCCTTGAAGGGGAGGTGCGCAAGCCCAAGGACGGCCTCGACTCCCATAGCCCGGCGATGAAAGTCGTCCTGGAAACCGCACGCCAGGTTGCCAGCACCGATGCCAATATCCTGATCCTCGGCGAATCGGGCACCGGTAAAGGCGAATTGGCCAGGGCGATCCATGGCTGGAGCAAGCGCGCGAAAAAGTCCTGCGTCACCATCAACTGCCCGTCACTGACCGCCGAACTGATGGAAAGCGAACTGTTCGGCCATAGCCGCGGGGCTTTCACCGGTGCCAGCGAAAGTACGCTGGGGCGCGTCAACCAGGCCGACGGCGGTACGCTGTTTCTCGACGAGATCGGCGATTTTCCACTGACATTGCAACCCAAGTTACTGCGTTTCATCCAGGACAAGGAATATGAGCGGGTAGGGGATCCGGTCACCCGTCGTGCCGACGTGCGGATTCTCGCGGCGACCAACCTCAACCTTGAGGACATGGTGCGCGACGGGCGTTTTCGCGAAGACCTGCTGTATCGCTTGAACGTCATTACCTTGCATCTACCGCCGCTGCGCGAGCGCGCCGAAGACATCCTGACCCTGGCCGACCGCTTCCTGGCCCGCTTCGTCAAGGAATACGCACGCCCGGCCCGGGGCTTCAGCGACGAAGCACGCGAAGCGCTGCTAGGCTATCGTTGGCCAGGCAACATCCGGGAACTACGTAACGTGGTCGAACGCGCCAGCATCATCTGCCCCCAGGAAAAAGTCGAAATCAGTCACTTGGGCATGGCCGAGCAGCCGGTCAACAATGCGCCGCGCATCGGCGCCGCCCTGAGCCTGGACGAACTGGAAAAAGCCCACATCGGCGCGGTGCTGGCCACGGCCGACACCCTCGACCAGGCGGCCAAGACCCTGGGGATCGATGCTTCCACGCTGTATCGCAAACGCAAGCAGTACAACTTGTGAGCAGCACCTCATGAAACTGGCGATGAAGCTGCGCACACGACTGTTTCTCAGTATCTCGGCCCTGATCACGGTGGCCTTGCTGGGACTGGTGCTTGGCCTGGTCAGCGTGATGCAGATGGCCAACACCCAGGAACAATCGGTACGCGACAACTTCATCCTGCTGGACCTGGGCCTCAAGCTGCGCCAGACCCTGGGCGATCAGTTGATTATCATGCTCGACGACAAGCCCGACCTCGCGGCGCTGGAGACATCCAAACAGCAATACCTGGCGTTGATCGACGAGGGGATTGCCCACGAACGGGAACTGGATGAGTCGACGAACAGCTTCAGTAAGGCCAAGGCCGACTACATTGAGTTTCTCGAGGCCTTCACCGCATCTCGCCAGCAGCCGAGTCAGCTCTCGGGCATCAAGGACCTTACCGAAAAATTCAACGTACTGCGCAATGGGCTGATCGAGGGCTATCGCCAGGCCCTGACCAACATCAGTGAAACCCAGGACCGTGCCCGTGAACGGGCGCTGTGGATTTCCGGACTGCTGGGGCTGGTGGGGTTTGCGGTGCTGATCATCGGGTTTATCACCGCCCATGGCATCGCCCGGCGTTTCGGCGCGCCGATCGAGGCGCTGGCGGCAGCGGCGGACGACATCGGCCAGGGCAATTTCGAGGTCACGCTTCCCATATCCTCCGCCGCCGAGCTGAATCTCCTGACCCGCCGCTTCGGCGTCATGGCCCAGGCCTTGCGCGAGCACCAGGCCACCAATGTCGACGAGCTGCTCGCCGGCCAGCAACGCTTGCAAGCCGTGCTCGACAGCATCGACGACGGCCTGCTGATGATCGACCGCCAAGGCCGGCTGGAACACCTCAATCCGGTGGCCCAACGGCAATTGGGTTGGGATGAGGCGCGCCTGGGCCAAGGACTCGGCGAGGCGCTGGGACGCCTTGAACTGGATGAAGAACTGCACCTGGTCCTGCGCGGCGGAAGCCTGGAGCGCGTGCCGGAAGACCTGAGCATCGAAGTCGATGGCGAGTCGCGGGCGCTGACTTACAGCCTCACACCGGTCAGCCACACCCAGGGTCACATCCTCGGCGCGGTCATGGTGCTGCATGACGTGACCGAACAACGTGCCTTCGAACGGGTGCGCAGCGAATTTGTCCTGCGTGCCTCCCATGAACTGCGCACGCCAGTGACGGGCATGCACATGGCGTTCGGCCTGTTGCAGGAGCGCCTGCATTTTCCAGAGGAGTCACGCGAGGCGGACCTGCTCAACACCGTCACGGAAGAAATGCAGCGGTTGATGCAGCTGATCAATGACCTGCTGAACTTCTCTCGCTACCAGAACGGCCTGCAAAAGCTGACCTTGGCGCCTTGCTCCATCGACGATCTGCTGGAAGCCGCCCGGCTGCGGTTTACCGAACAGGCCCAAGCCAAGGGCATTGAGCTGCTCGTGGCGATCCAGGGCCCGCTCCCGCGACTGCATGCCGACGCCGCGCAACTGGATCGAGTGCTCGATAACCTGATCGACAACGCCATGCGCCACACCGCCGAAAACGGCCAGATTCGCTTGCAGGCCCGACGCCATGGCGAGCGGGTGATCATCAGTGTCGAAGACAACGGTGAAGGCATTGCCTACGGCCAGCAGGGACGGATCTTCGAGCCTTTCGTCCAGGTCGGACGCAAGAAGGGTGGCGCAGGCCTCGGCCTGGCGCTGTGCAAGGAGATCGTCCAGCTCCACGGCGGACGCATGGGCGTTTATTCAAGGCCGGGGCAGGGCACGCAGTTCTACATGGCGCTGGCGGTCTGAGCAGACTCAGGCTTCGTCATCGAAACGGCGCCCAAGCAAGCGGCGGCCACGGGTAATCAATTCGATGAGTTGCACTGCGCTGAGGGCATGGGCGAACAGCCAGCCCTGACCGAACCTCACCCCTTCGCTGCTCAAATAAGAGGCCTGGGCTTCATGCTCGATGCCTTCGGCGATCACCTTGAGTTCCAGCGCATGGGCCATGCGAATGATGTGCGGAGCCACGCCGCTGCTGGCGGCATCGTGGCCCAAGGCATCGATGAAGGCCTTGTCAATT
Organism: Pseudomonas sp. FP2300; assembly: GCF_030687595.1. NCBI lineage: Bacteria > Pseudomonadati > Pseudomonadota > Gammaproteobacteria > Pseudomonadales > Pseudomonadaceae > Pseudomonas > Pseudomonas sp. FP2300. Next base: position 46,682 of record NZ_CP117440.1, on the reverse strand, counting down.
TTCAGGCAGTCCACCGGTAGGGTTTGCAGGTAGGCCAGGCTGCAATAACCGGTGCCGAAATCGTCGATCAACACCTGATGCCCGACATCGCGCAGCGATTGCAGGTTATCCCGGGCGACCAATACATCGATCAGCCCGCGCTCGGTCACTTCGAAGGCGATCTGATGGGCCGACACGCGATGCAGCGCCAGCAGGCGGGCGATCACTTCGCCGATACGCGGCACCATCACATCGCAGGCCGCCAGATTCACCGAGATGTACAACTGCGGATTGGACCGCAACAACTGGCCCAATTGATCGAACAGCCGCTGTAGCACGAAATCGGTGATCTGGCGGATCTGCCCGGTGTTTTCGGCCATCGGGATAAACAAGTCCGGACTGGTCAGGGTGCCGTCCGGTCGTCGCCAGCGCAGCAAGGCTTCGGCACCGACGCAATTGCGGCTGTTGAGGTCGAAAATCGGTTGGTAAAGCACCTGCAACTCACCGCGGCGAATGGCCCCGTGCAGTTCGGCATCCATGGATTGGCGCTGGCGCGCCAGCAGAAACACCTGAAAACCAATCCCCAGGCCCAACATCAGGCTGATGGGCAACATCCACCAGGCGTTGGCCGGAACCGTGAAACCGTTGCGCTGGGCAATCAATACCAGTTGATATTCCGGGCTGTCGGTGGGCATCCGATAGATCAGCCGGGTTTGCGTCGCTTGCAAGGCATTGTGGCTTTTGGGTGGCCAAGGCTCCGTGGGCGGCCAGTGTTGAGGGGGGCCCAACACGGGAATGGCTCGCTCGCCATGATCCAGGACCACCAGCAGGCTGCTGCCCGGAGGCAGGTCGACCACGTCGGCCAGATGCCCGCGGGAAGTGGCGACCCGAAAATTGCCGCGCCCCAGCATCAATGCCGCGCGGTCTTCGTTGGGTTCGGTGGTGGTATTGAGCCAGTAACTGTAGGTCGGACCCCGGAGATCGGGTGGGCGGGTCACCGACAATCCGCTCTGGCGCGGACGATTGGAACAGACGCCGCTGCCATCGATATACACCGCTTCATAAACGAAACGGTAATTGAAACTGACCTCTCGCAAGGTCGCGATCATGTCATCGTCACACCCACGCAACGGCTGGTTTTGCAGGTCGTCGAGGCTTTCGCGCAGTTGCCCGAAAAGCTGTTCCAGCCGTTGCAGAAAGCGCTCGCCCTGGGCATTCATCTGGTCGCTTTCGCGTTGCTGGATCTGTTGCATGACCACGAACAGACTTCCCGCCAGCAGCAGGACGGTACTCAGGGCAGCCGCTATCATCGCCAAAAAAAGCGGGCGATGGAGCCAGCTCTGCAGGGTTTCACGGGCAGCCGTCATCATGGGTAATCCGAAAGTTACCAATGAGTTATAGCTTCTGATTTGGATTTGGCCCGATTCGTCAGACGGGCGTCATTATTTTGTCTGGTTGAGCACCTGCAGGATCGCCGCGCTTTGCGCGTCCGGCGTGCCATCGAAACGGGTGGGCCGATAATGCATCTGGAAGGCGGCCAGCACATGGTGGGTGGCCACGTCCCATTCGCCGGTCTGCGGCGTCGGGTAACCCAGGCGGGCCAGCTCGGCCTGGAACCAACTGGCAGGCGGCAGCTGTGGCGCGAAGATGGCCTGCTGGCGAGCCACTGCCTGCTCGTCCGGCCAAACCCCCAAGCCGGCTTGCGCCAGGCGCTTCCAGGGAAACAGCGGGCCGGGATCAAGCTTGCGCAGGGGCGCGATGTCGCTGTGGCCGATGATGCTGCGCGGGTTGATTCCGTTGCGCTGGATGATGTCCTTGAGCAATACGATCAAGGCCTGGACCTGGGCTTCGCTGTAGGGATACCAGAGGCGTCCGGTAGGCGTGTCGACGAAACCCGGATTGACGATTTCGATGCCGATGGAACTGGAGTTGAGCCAGGTCCGGCCTTCCCACTCACTTTCCCCGGCGTGCCAGGCGCGTCGACTTTCATCCACCAGTTTGTAGACGGTCGCGCCTTTATCATCGCCGATCAGGTAATGGGCACTGACTTCGCCATGGGTCAGCAGGGCCAGTGAACGCTCCAGGGAAGCCGAGGTGTAATGCACCACCACGAATTGGATGCGGTTGTCATGGTTGACGGAAGGGTGACTGGTGTCGAACCGCGGGCCGCTGGTGCAGCCGGCCAGGATAAATAAAGAAACAATGAGGGAAAGAAATTTCATGGTGGAGGGCATTACGCGCTGGAAGTAATGCAACAGTGTAACGTATCGCCCCGCGATGATCCGATGCGCGCGACGATATTAAACAAATTGGAACAATTAGCCCCTCAGCCCAGCTCTACACGGTTGCGCCCGGCATTTTTTGCCCGATAGAGCGCCTGATCGGCTCTTTTAAACACCGAATCACTGTGTTCGCCCGGTTTGAAGGCCGTCAGGCCAATGGATACCGTCACTGTCACCGGCTCGCCCTTGAAATGAAACGGGCAGGCTTCGATGGCCAGGCGCAGCGCCTCGGCCAGCTTCGCGCCGGCGGCCAGGGGCGTGTCGGGCACCAGCAGGACAAACTCCTCGCCCCCGAAACGCGCAATGAAATCGCCGCCACGCAGGCGTTTGCGCAAGACCGAGGCAATGAGTTTCAACACCCGATCCCCGGCCAGATGGCCGTAGTTGTCATTGATGCGCTTGAAATGATCGAGATCGAGCATGGCCAGCAGCAAGCTGTTGCCGTGCTGCTGCCACTGGCCGACTTCATGCTCCAGGCGCTCGGACCAGGCCGCGCGATTGGGCAGCCCGGTGAGCGGATCGACCAGTGCTTTCTGCCGCTGCTCCTCGAGATTCTCCCGTACGACCTGGGCATCCTGCTCCATCAGCGCGACGCGATCGGCCAGGCTTTTCAGGCGCGCCGAGACTTCTTGCTCGCGTTGATCACGTTGCTGGCGGTGTTGATCCATCGTGCCGAGCAAGCCTTCGAGGTGATTCTCGAGCACCTGCTTGAGGCCTTCCAGGTCATCGGCTTGTTGCACGCTGCTTTGCAGGCCGTCTACCTGTTCGCGAATCTGCGTGTCCATTTCCCTGGAGGCCGACAGGTTGTCGGCGTGGTCTTCACTGGCCGCCTGCAGGCTGCTCTGGAATGACTCGAGCCGGTCATTGAGCCGTTGCAGGTACGCTTCGAACTCATGCTGGCCGGTGTCGGTGATAGCCAACATCAATACTGCAAGATCGTCGAGGATCGGCAGCAGCTCGTACCAATTCAAGCCATTTCGCAACCGCTCACGCATGGCTTCGGCTTGTGGCCGATGCCGCTCGGGCAAGGTCAGGTCGCCCAACAGGCCCAACAACGTGTCTTCGATGTGCTTGGCGACCGAACTGTAGGACGGTTCCGGCGAGTCGGGCAGGGCGTACTGGGCATCAGCCACATCGACGGCTTCCAGCGGCTCGGCAGGCTCCGCTGGAGGCTGCGAGGGGGCGGGCAGGGCCTGTGCTGGCTCCTCGGGCATCAGTTCGTCGGGGTTGTCGAGGGCAGGTGCCACTGCCGACAGTTCTTCGGCAACCGGCATTGGCAATGGCGCGGGTTCGGTTGCTTCATCCGGCTCACTGATGGGCTGAACCACTTCGGCTTCAGGTACGGGAGCGGGCTCGATCTTCGGTGCAGTCGGGACAACCGGTTCGGGCGCTGCCTCCAACGTGGGAGCTTGCTCCGCGACCGATGGCTGCGGTGCTGGTGCTAGCGCGACGGATTCTGCGTCGGTTGCCGGTTCCGCGACTACGCGCACGAACGTTTCTGCCTCAGGCGCTACGCCGGCCTGGGCATGCTCGTGGGGCTGGGGCGCCGCTTCTTCATGGCCTTGGCCACCAAACAGCCGTTGCAGCAGGCCAGGTCGACTCGGTTCGACAGGAGCGTCCAGGGCGCTCAGCGCCTTGCCTTGCAAACCGCTCAGTTCGCTGAGCAGCAGCGGAATCTCCCGGGCCTGGCCGACCCGCTCCTCCAACTGCTTGGAAAATTTCTTCAGTGGCCGGCTGACTTCCTTCGGCAGCGGCAGGCTCTGCAACTGGGCAACCAGGGCCGTCAACGCCGTGCTCATCTGCTCGATCCGGGTTTCGCGGCGCTGCTCGGAATCGAGTACGGCTTTCTCCAGGCGCGGCAGCAGGGCGGCGAGACCGGCGTCCATTTCATCGGTGCGCACCACCTCGCGCATCTCTTTCATGCATTGGTCGACAGCTCGGTCAGTGCCCTCGGCGGCCAGGGTACTGCGCACCAGGCCACGACGCAGCAAGTCGAGCCGAGCAGCCCAACGGCGCTCGAGCTTTTCCTGCTGTTCGATACTCTTGAGGTACTTCTCTCTCCAGCGTTCGGCGTCGTCGCTCATTCATCGGATCCGCGAGGGGCAGGACTCAGCGCGGGGAATGCATCAGCCGTGAGCGAACCAGGCAAACGAATTTCTACCGCGACCGGCAGGTGATCGGAAATGGGTTGGGCCAGCACCTCGACGCGCTCGAGGGTCAGGGTCGGGCTCAACAGGATATGGTCCAGGCAACGCTGGGGGCGCCAACTGGGGAACGTCGCTTCCAGCTGTGGAGCGAGCAGACCAAGATCGCGCAGGGGCGAGGTCTGCAGCAAATCGGAGGCATGGGTGTTCATGTCACCCATCAGTATCTGGTGCTTGTATCCACCGATCAGTTCGCGAATGTACGCCAACTGCATCGTCCGGGTACGCGCTCCGAGCGCCAGATGCATCATGACCACCACCAGCGCTTCCGGACCTTCGCCGAACCGCGCGAGGATCGCCCCGCGCCCCTTGGGCCCGGGCAGCGGATGATCCTCGATCGCCCAGGGGCGCAAACGACTCAACACGCCATTGCTGTGCTGGCCGAGCCGTCCGAGGTTGCGATTGAGTTGCTGGTACCAGTAGGGAAAGGCGCCCAGTTGGGCCAGGTGTTCCACCTGATTGACGTAACCTGATCTCAGGCTCCCGCCGTCAGCCTCTTGCAGCGCCACCAGATCGAAATCTTTCAGCAGGTCGCCGATTTTCTGCAGGTTACCGGCACGCCCGGTGTGCGGCAGCAGATGCTGCCAGCCCCGGGTCAGGTAATGCCGGTAGCGCTCGGTGCTGATGCCCACCTGGATATTGAAACTGAGCAGCCGCAAGCGGCTGTCGCCAGGCAGGCCCGTGGACGTGACATGGTGCTCGTTGACCCGCGGTTCATGCAGGCCAACGATGCGTTCGGTACTCCAGCGGGCCATGGGCGTGAGCCGCGCTTAGTTGGCGGCAGCCTTAGGGGCTGCTCGCTCTTTGGCGATCAGCTGGTCGGCCAGTTGCAGCGCTTGTTCGGCACCGCCGGCAGAGCCGATGTCAAAGCGATATTTGCCGTTGACGATCATGGTCGGTACGCCGGTGATTTCGTATTTCTTCGCCAGCTCCCGGGCCTTCTTGATCTGGCCCTGGATGGCAAAGGAGTCGAAGGTGGCGAGGAACTTGTCCTTGTCGACGCCTTGGGTCGCGAGGAAGTCAGCCATGTCTTCTTTTTTGACCAGCTTCTTGCCTTCTTTCTGGATGGCGTTGAATACCGCCGCGTGAACCTGATGCTCGACGCCCATGGCTTCGAGGGTCAGGAACATCTGGCCGTGGGCGTCCCATGGGCCGCCGAACATGGCGGGGATGCGTACGAAGTTCACATCCTTAGGCAGCTTCTCGACCCATGGGTTGATGACGGGCTCGAAAGCGTAGCAATGCGGGCAGCCGTACCAGAACAGCTCCACCACTTCGATCTTGCCAGGCACGGCCACCGGAACCGGATTGGTCAATTCGACGTAAGGGGCCTTCGATTCTTCCGCGTTGGCTTGGGCGGCCATGCCGAACAGGCTGGCGACGACGAGCGCGGCGCTGGTGATCAGATTACGCATGCTTTACTCCTGGACAATGAGGGGACCTCGCGAGGCCTGTTTTTAAGACTGACCGTGGCGGGTTCTAGTTCGCTAGTGTAACGGCAGCGGCCACAAAAAAGGGCGGCCAAAGCCACCCTTTTGATGCTCGCATCGACAGATTAATCGAGCGTTAACGTTGCAAGCGGTGTATCCCCTCGCAACGCTCGCCAATGGCCTTAGTGCAGGCCCTGGATGTAGCTCGACACGGCTGCGATATCTTCGTCGCTCAGCTTCTTGGCGATGCTCTGCATGGGCTTGGTGTCGCCATCGTTGGTCCGGCCGCCTTCTTCTTTGCGGAAATCGGTCAGTTGCTTGCCGACGTACTGGGCATGCTGGCCGCCCAGGTGAGGGAAACCGGCAGCGGCGTTGCCCTTGCCGTCAGGCGAGTGGCAACCGGTGCAGGCTGGAAGCCCTTTGTCCAGGTTACCGCCGCGGAACAGCGCTTCACCACGGGCCACGAGTTTCGGATCGGCAGCGCCGACGCTACCTTTCTGGCTGGCGAAATACGCCGCGATGTCCGCCAGGTCCTGATCGCTCAGGTTGTTCAGCAGGCCGGTCATCTCCAGCACCGTGCGCTTGCCGGACTTGATGTCGTGCAGTTGCTTGTTCAGGTAACGCTCGCCCTGGCCCGCCAGTTTCGGAAAGTTGGGCGCCATGCTATTGCCATCCGGGCCATGGCAGGCCCCGCATACGGCCGCTTTCGCCTGACCGGCAGCGGCATCGCCAGCGGCGTGGGTTACGCCGGATATCCCCAAGGTCAACAGCAGACTCACGATCAGTTTGTTCATCAGCTAATCCAACTACGGCTAAGGGTTAAAGAGTTATGGACCGGGTTCACTCGCTCATCCACTGGATGATGGCTCGGTAATCCTCGGCACTGCAGTCCATGCACAAACCACGCGGCGGCATCGCCTTGAAACCCTGGGTCACGTGTTGCACCAGCGTCTCCATACCTTTCGCCAACCTCGGCGTCCAAGCTTCCTGATCGCCCTTGCGGGGCGCCATGGGGAGTTGGCCGGAATGACAGGCACCACAAACACGGTTGTACACAGCTTCCGGATCCTGTGTAGCCTGAGCGCTGTAAAGCGGCATCAAGACACCGGCAGCTAGCAGCCATTTCGTCATAAAACGACCTTTTCAGGGTTGGGAACGAGCTGCGTTCTAATGCGCAATTTCGGTCGGTCGCTCCCGTGTGCTTCATCCTACGCTGGGACAAAGCGCACACAAAATCTGCGGCATTATATACTGGCGTCACTGAAACGGAAACGACACAGCTTGCCGCGTCCATTCCCGACGCCGCCCACATCGGAAATCCCATGCAACTGAAGAACCCCATCCTTGGCCTGTGCCAACAGTCCACTTTCATGCTCAGCGCCGCCAAAGTCGATCAATGCCCCGACGACGAAGGCTTTGAAGTGGCTTTTGCCGGGCGTTCCAATGCCGGCAAATCCAGCGCGCTGAACACCCTGACCCATGCCAGCCTGGCACGCACCTCGAAAACCCCGGGCCGCACGCAGCTCTTGAACTTCTTCAAGCTAGACGATGAACGCCGTTTGGTCGACCTGCCCGGCTACGGCTACGCGAAAGTGCCGATCCCGCTCAAGCAACACTGGCAGCGCCACCTGGAAGCCTACCTGGGCAGCCGCGAGAGTTTGAAAGGCCTGATCCTGATGATGGACATCCGCCATCCGATGACCGACTTCGACCTGCTGATGCTCGACTGGGCGGTCGCCAGTGGCATGCCGATGCACATCCTGCTGACCAAGGCCGACAAGCTCACCTACGGCGCTGCAAAAAATACGTTGCTCAAAGTGCAGTCGGAGATTCGCAAAGGGTGGGGCGACACGATCACCATCCAGTTGTTCTCGGCCCCCAAGCGCATGGGCCTGGAAGAGGCCTACACTGTATTGGCCGACTGGATGGAATTGGCGGACAAGGGCAGCGAAACGGCGGAATAAGCCAAATCGCAGGCAAAAAAAACCCCGGACTTCTTATGGGGAGGGGGAAGTTCGGGGTCCAAGTTCCGGACCGCTAGGGCGGGGTCCAGATATCTGCCAACACTTAACACAACATAGGAGCATTGAAGGGCTTCACCAGCCATTCAAAATCTCTGAGTGGCAATTCACGGGTTTAGTTCAGATTATTTTTAGGAATAACCCTAGGAATTTTCCGAACTAATGGCTCTGTCCCCGGATTTGCGGTGTTTCAATGTGGCGAGGGGATTTATCCCCGCTGGGCTGCGCAGCAGCCCCCAAAAAAGCCGAATGCAATCAGCTGACACACTGAGGTGAAAGGTCTTAGGGCTGCTTCGCAGCCCAGCGGGGATAAATCCCCTCGCCACAGGGCTCACCCTATCCCCAGTTCGTTCAGTCCAGCCGTTACGACTCAGTGCGCCTCGTCCCAGTTATTGCCCACGCCCACCTCCACCAGCAGCGGCACGTCCAGGGTGGCGGCGGCGCTCATGTGCTGGCGGATTTCCTCGCGCACCTGGTCGACCAGGTCTTCCCGCACTTCCAGCACCAGTTCGTCGTGTACCTGCAGGATAACCTTGGCATCCAGCCCTGACGTGCTCAGCCAGCGATCCACCGCCACCATGGCTTTCTTGATGATGTCGGCCGCCGTGCCCTGCATCGGCGCGTTGATGGCGGTACGCTCGGCGCCTTTGCGCAGGGCCGGGTTTTTCGCGTTGATGTCCGGCAGGTACAACCGGCGGCCGAAAATGGTTTCGACAAAACCTTGCTCGGCCGCTTGGGCGCGGGTGCGCTCCATGTACGCCAGCACACCTGGGTAGCGGGCGAAGTAGCGGTCGATGTAGGCCTGGGACTGCTTGCGATCGACACCAATCTGCTTGGCCAGGCCGAACGCGCTCATGCCATAGATCAAACCGAAGTTGATTGCCTTGGCGCTGCGGCGCTGGTCATGGGTGACTGCCTCCAGATCGACACCAAAAACCTCGGCCGCCGTCGCCCGGTGCACATCCAGATCATTGCGGAAGGCATGGAGCAAGCCTTCATCCTTGGCCAGGTGCGCCATGATCCGCAATTCGATCTGCGAGTAGTCCGCCGCCAACAGCTTGTAGCCTTTCGGCGCGATGAAGGCCTGGCGGATGCGTCGACCTTCGGCGGTGCGAATCGGGATGTTCTGCAGGTTCGGGTCGATGGACGACAGACGCCCGGTAGCGGCCACGGCCTGTTGATAATTGGTATGAACGCGACCGGTGCGGCTGTTGATCTGTTCCGGCAGGCGATCGGTGTAGGTGCTCTTGAGCTTGCTCAGCGAGCGGTACTGCATCAGCACCTTGGGCAGCGGGTAATCCTGCTCCGCCAACTCGGCGAGCACCGCTTCGGCGGTGGACGCCTGGCCCTTGGCGGTTTTGCTGAGCACCGGCAAGCCGAGTTTTTCGTAGAGGATCACACCCAATTGCTTCGGCGAGCCCAGGTTGAATTCCTCGCCGGCGATGGCAAACGCCTCACGCTCCAGCGCCACCAGCTTCTCGCCCAACTCGACACTCTGCACGCCCAGCAGGTTGGCATCGACCAACGCACCCTGGCGCTCGATACGCGCCAGGACCGGCATCAACGGCATTTCGATTTCAGTGAGCACTTTACCCAGGCTCGGCGTGGCCGCCAGCTTCTCCTGCAAGGCCTGGTGCAGGCGCAAGGTCACGTCCGCATCCTCGGCGGCGTAAGGGCCGGCCAGTTCCAGGGAGATCTGGTCGAAGGTCAGCTGTTTGACGCCTTTGCCAGCGATATCCTGGAAATCGGTCTTGCTCTGGCCCAGGTACTTGAGCGCCAGGCTGTCCATGTCGTGGCGGGTCGCGGTGGAGTCCAGCACGTAGGATTCGAGCATGGTGTCGAAGGCGATGCCCTGGACCAGGATGCCATTGCCCTGGTCGCCACCGATGGCGCAGTTGGCCAGGATATTGGTTTCGAACTTGGCGTGCTGGCCGACCTTGAGCTTGTTCGGGTTTTCCAGCAGTGGCTTGAGGGCCTTGAGCACCGCATCGCGGTCCAGTTGCTCCGGCACGCCCATGTAGGAGTGGGTCAGCGGGATGTAGGCGGCCTCGAACGGCGCAACGGCGAACGACAATCCCACCAGTTGCGAATGCTGGGCGTCGCTACCGTTGGTTTCGGTGACGAACGCGAACAGCGGCGCTTTGTCGAGTTTGGCCAGCCAGGCATCGAAGCGCGCCTGATCGAGGATGACTTCGTACTTGGCCTCGGCGGCGCCGGGTTGTTCGTCGCTGACTTCAACGATCTCCTGGCCGGCACGCTTGGCGTCGCGCTGGTTTTCTTCGAACCAGCTCTTGAACTCCAGCAACGTGTACAGCTCGGCCAGTTTCTCGTGATCTGGCGTGCCCATTTGCAGGTCGTCGAGACCGACGTCCAACGGCACGTCGGTCTTGATGGTTGCCAGCTCATAGGAAAGGAACGCCATTTCCTTGTGCTCTTCAAGCTTGGCGGCCAGGGTCTTGGCACCACGGATCGGCAAAGTGGCGACGATGTCCAGTTGCGCATACAGCTCGGTCAGGCCGCCATTGACGCCCACCAGCAGGCCGGAAGCGGTCTTCGGTCCGATGCCCGGGACGCCCGGGATGTTGTCGGACGAATCGCCCATCAACGCCAGGTAATCGATGATCTGCTCGGGAGCGACGCCAAACTTCTCCTTCACGCCAGCCACGTCCAGGGCGCTACCGGTCATGGTATTGACCAAGGTAATGTGCCCATCGACCAACTGCGCCATGTCCTTGTCGCCGGTGGAGATCACCACTGGGCGGTCGGCCGCGGCGCTGCTGCGGGCCAGGGTGCCGATTACGTCATCGGCCTCGACGTTGTCCACGCACAGCAGCGGGAAGCCCAGGGCCTTGACGCTGGCATGCAGCGGTTCGATCTGCACGCGCATGTCGTCGGGCATGCTCGGGCGGTTGGCCTTGTATTCGGCGTACAGCGCATCGCGAAATGTCCCACCCTTGGCGTCGAACACCACCGCGAACGGACTGTCCGGATACTGCTTGCGCAGGCTCTTGAGCATGTTCAGCACGCCCTTGACCGCACCGGTCGGCAGGCCTTTGGAGGTGGTCAGCGGTGGCAGCGCGTGAAAGGCGCGGTACAGATAAGAAGAACCGTCCACCAGGACGAGGGGGGCTTGGCTCATGAGCAGGATCAACCTTTTCGGCGGGTCCGGGGCTAGAATAGCGGGACCGTTGACGACAAAGGGACAAGGTTATCATGCGTACACTAAATCGCCTGTTACTGGCTGGCTTGTTTGCAATTACACCGTTGGCCGTCATGGCAGCGGATGACGCACCCTCGGCGGACCCGGACGTCACCATCCGCACCGAAGGTGATAGAACCATTCAGGAGTATCGGCAAAACGGATTTTTGTACGCGATCAAGGTCACGCCCAAGAACGGCAAGCCTTATTTCCTGGTACGCGCCGATGGCACTGATGCAAACTTCATCCGCTCGGACCAGCCGGATATGCTGATTCCGTCGTGGAAAATCTTTGAGTGGTAATACCGCTCGCGACTTCAACCGGCGCCCGCTGAAGGGCGCCCGTACTGGCAGTTTTAACCATGTCTGTGTTCACCCCCCTGGCTCGGCCCGAGCTGGAAACCTTTCTCGCCCCTTACGGGCTTGGCCGTCTGCTTGATTTCCAGGGGATCGCCGCCGGCAGCGAAAACACCAATTTCTTCATCAGCCTGGAGCAGGGCGAATTCGTCCTGACCCTGGTCGAGCGCGGCCCGGTGCAGGAAATGCCGTTCTTCATCGAACTGCTGGACGTGCTGCATGACGCCGACCTGCCGGTGCCTTATGCCTTGCGCACCACCGACGGCGTGGCACTGCGGGAACTGGCGGGCAAACCGGCACTGTTGCAACCGCGCCTGGCGGGCAAGCACATCAAGCAGGCCAACGCGCAACATTGCGCCCAGGTCGGCGAGTTGCTGGCGCACCTGCACCTGGCGACCCGGGACAAGATGATCAAGCGCAAGACCGACCGCGGCCTGGACTGGATGCAGGAGGAGGGCGCCAAGCTGTTGTCGCACCTCGACGCTGAGCCGCGTCGGTTGCTGGAAGCGGCATTGGATGAAATCGTTTTGCAGAAGGTCGGCATCCTGGCGCTGCCGCGCGCCAACATCCATGCCGATCTGTTCCGCGACAATGCAATGTTCGAAGGCACGCATCTGACCGGGTTGATCGACTTCTACAACGCCTGCTCAGGGCCGATGCTGTATGACGTTGCCATCGCCTTGAACGACTGGTGCTCGAATGACGACGGTGCGCTCGATGGCCCTCGGGCGCGGGCGTTGCTGGGCGCCTATGCGGCGCTGCGGCCGTTTACGGCTGCCGAGGCCGAGCTATGGCCGACCATGCTGCGCGTGGCGTGCGTGCGGTTCTGGCTGTCGCGGTTGATCGCCGCCGAATCGTTTGCCGGGCAGGATGTGTTGATTCACGATCCGATGGAGTTCCAGCAGCGGCTGGCGCAGCGGCAGACGATTCACGCACAGTTGCCTTTCGCCTTGTAACAGCCAGTCAATGCGCGAATGCTTTTGTGGCGAGGGAGCTTGCTCCCGCTGGGTTGCGTAGCGACCGCAAGATGTTGGGGCCGCTTCGCAGCCCAGCGGGAGCAAGCTCCCTCGCCACAACAGCGGAGGGGATTACAGCGACTCCAGGCACCCCGCCAAATCATTGCCCAACTTCTCCAACAACTGCTCATACCCCTGCGCCGTCGCCGGGGTATAGCCGCCCAGTGCATCCAGCTCCGCCAACTTCACCGGCAACCCAGCCACCAGGGTTTCAGCCAGGCGCGGGCGCAGGGGCGGTTCGCTGAACACGCAGGTCTTGCCCACCGCTTGCAAGCGCGTGCGCATCGCCGCCACGTGCTGGGCACCGGGCTGGACTTCGGCAGCCACGGCGAACACCCCGGCGTGCTTGAGGCCGTAGTTGTCTTCGAAATAGTCGAACGCTTCGTGGAACACGAAATACGGCTTGCCCGCGACCCCGGCCAGGCGCGCCTTCAAGCGTGTATCCAGGGCGTCGAGACGCTGGTTGAAACCCTTGAGGTTGCTTTGATAGCGGGCAGCGTTGGCCGGATCCGCCGCGCTCAGGTCAGCCGCCATTTTCGCCGCGATCACCCGCGCATTGAGCGGCGAGAGCCACAAGTGGGCATCCACGCTGCCGGGGCGATGGTCGTGATCGTGTTCATCGCCGTCATGATCATCGTCCTCGTGGGACGCGCTGTCCTGGGCGAAGTGACGCAACTTGAGCCCCGGCAGATCCTGCACCGCGACGGAAGGCAGGGTACGACCGTTCAACACTCGCGGCAGGAAACCTTCCATGTCGGGCCCAATCCAGTACAGCAAGTCCACTGACTGCACCTTCCGTACGTCGGATGGCCGCAAGGCATAGTGATGCGGCGAAGCACCGGGAGGCAGCAACACTTCCGGAACCGCCACGCCGTCCTGTACCGCAGCGGCAATCAGCTGTAACGGCTTGATGCTGGTGAGCACCTTGACGTCGGCGTGGGCCGGGCCAATCAGTAGAAAACTTGCGACAAAAACGACAAAGAGCGAAAAAAATCGGGACACGATGACCACTCGTAGAGGCGAGAACGGGTAACATAATAACGTCTCTCACTAAACTCGTCGCTGCCCATGCCTATTACACCCCTTGCCAGTCGTCCCCACGATCACTCCCACTGTGTGCACAGCGCGCTGTCCGAGGCCGATGCCATCTGCGCGCGCCAGGGGTTGCGCCTGACCGCCTTGCGTCGGCGCGTGTTGGAATTGGTCTGGCAGAGCCACAAGCCGCTGGGCGCCTACGACATCCTCGCCGTGCTCAGCGAGCAGGACGGCCGCCGCGCCGCGCCGCCGACGGTCTATCGGGCACTGGATTTCCTCCTGGAAAACGGCCTGGTGCATCGCATTTCGTCGCTGAACGCCTTCGTCGGCTGCAACCATCCGGAGCACGCCCACCAAGGCCAGTTCCTGATCTGCCGCGAATGCCATGCGGCCATCGAGCTGGAGCAGAAGTCCATCAGCGATGCGATCATCGCCAGCGCCAAAGAAGTCGGCTTCGTGGTCGATACCCAGACCGTCGAAGTGGTCGGTCTGTGCTCCGGCTGCCAGGGGGCCTGATGAGCAATGCGTTGATCCGCCTTGAGCAGGTGGCCGTGACGTTCGCCGGACAGAGCGTGCTGGACAACATCCAACTGAGCGTCGAGCCGGGGCAGATCGTGACCCTGATCGGCCCCAACGGCGCCGGCAAGACCACACTGGTGCGCGCCGTGCTCGGTTTGCTCAAGCCCGACAGCGGCAGTGTCTGGCGCAAGCCAAAGCTGCGGGTCGGCTACATGCCGCAAAAACTCCACGTAGACCCGACGCTACCGCTGTCGGTGTTGCGCTTCCTGCGCCTGGTGCCTGGCGTGGACCGCGCACGGGCCTTGGCGGCGCTCAACGAAGTCGGCGCCGAACAGGTAATCGACAGCCCGGTGCAAAGTGTTTCCGGTGGCGAAATGCAGCGCGTGCTGCTGGCCCGCGCTCTGCTGCGCGAGCCTGAACTGCTGGTGCTCGACGAACCGGTGCAAGGTGTCGATGTAGCGGGGCAGGCCGAGCTGTACAGCCTGATCACGCGCTTGCGCGACCGTCATGGTTGCGGCGTGCTGATGGTGTCCCACGATCTGCACCTGGTGATGAGCACCACCGACCAAGTGGTCTGCCTCAACCGCCACGTCTGCTGTTCCGGGCATCCCGAGCAGGTCAGCGGCGATCCGGCCTTCGTCGAGTTGTTCGGAAAGAACGCACAAAGCCTGGCGATTTATCACCACCACCACGATCACGCCCACGACCTGCATGGTTCAGTGGTCAGTGCCCCTTCTGCTTCCAATCATGTTCATGGAGATGGCTGCAAGCATGGCTGATTTTCTGTTGTACGCCCTGCTCGCAGGCCTGGCCCTGGCGCTGGTGGCCGGCCCCTTGGGCTCGTTCGTGGTCTGGCGGCGCATGGCTTATTTTGGCGACACCTTGTCCCACGCGGCGTTGCTCGGCGTGGCCCTGGGGTTTCTGCTGGATGTCAGCCCGGCGGTGGCGGTGACCGTTGGCTGCCTGTTGTTGGCGGTGTTGTTGGTGACGTTGCAACAGCGCCAGCCGCTGGCGTCCGACACACTGTTGGGCATTCTGGCGCCGAGCACCCTGTCCCTCGGGCTGGTGGTACTAAGCTTCATGCATGACGTGCGAATTGACCTGATGGCCTATCTGTTCGGCGATCTGTTGGCGATCAGTCCGACAGATCTGTCGTGGATCCTCGGCGGCAGCGCGGCGGTGCTGTTGTTGCTGGTGGCGCTCTGGCGGCCCTTGCTGGCCGTCACCGTGCACGAGGAACTGGCGCGCGTCGAAGGCTTGCCGGTGGTGGGTTTGCGTCTGGCACTGATGCTGCTGATTGCCGTAGTCATCGCGGTGGCGATGAAGATCGTCGGTGTCTTGCTGATCACTTCATTGCTGATCATCCCGGCGGCTGCGGCACAGCGTCACGCCCGCTCCCCGGAGCAAATGGCCCTGGGCGCGAGCCTGCTGGGCATGCTCGCGGTGTGCGGTGGATTGGCGTTGTCGTGGTTCAAGGACACCCCGGCCGGTCCGTCGATCGTGGTCAGCGCCGCTGCGTTGTTTCTGCTGAGTTTTGTCCTGCCTCGTAGAGGGGTGTAGACTTGCTCGCTTTTTGCGCAAATAGAGAGTCGCAGGAATGAAGCCGTTCGCCTCCCGTTATCTGCTCCTTGTCGCATTTTCCCTGCTGCTGGGCGCTTGCCAGAGTACACCGCCGGTCACCCAGGCCCCCGATACGCGGGGCCCGGCCATCGCGCAGCTCGAGCAAAGCCTGGCCAGCAATGAGCTGGCCACCGCTGAAGACCAGTTGGCCGCCTTGCAAGCCCAGTCGCCCGAAGACCCGTCGCTGGAACCCTACCAGCGGCAACTGGCCGAGGCGTACTTGCGTCGCAGCCAGATCGATCTGCAAAAAGGCGATGTCAACGCCGCCGCCACGGCCCTGAGCCGTGCCCGAGCCTTGATGCCCAAGGCCCCGGCGCTCACCGGCGAGGTCAACAGCGCCATTGCCGAAGCGCGCAAGGCCGAGCTGGATAAAGCCGAGGCCGCCCTCCAGGCCGCCGAAGCCAAACCGGTCGCCAAAGTGATCGATCCGAGCGCACCCAGCACCACCGTTGCGCTCAACCTCGCCGACATCCAGCAAATGCGTCGGCAACTGGATGCCATCGCCGCCGATGTGGTGAATTATCAGTGTGAGGTCAGCATCCAGGCGCCGCGTACTGATGATTATCCGTGGTTGGCGACATTGCTGACCAAGCGGGTCAAGAAACTAGATCCGGGGTTTGATCTGAAGCTGCAAAAGCAGATTTTGCGCAGTGTGCCAGCGCAGGTCGTGCTGACTCCTCGCAAGCCCTAAAAGCATCGCGGGCAAGCCTTGCTCCCACAGGTTAATTCGATCTCCTGTGGGAGCAAGGCTTGCCCGCGATAGCGTCCTATCAGCAACAAAGCGCTTTCAGACAACCCTCAAGCTGGAACCGCCTTCGCCTTCGGCTCCCGCGCCCAAACCCGATGCTGAGCAATCGCCGCAAAAAACCGCGAAAAACCGCTCGCCTCCGCGTCTTCGATCAACCCCGCATCCACCTCCAGCTTCAACTCCACCAACAACTGCCGGGCCTCACCATGAAGCCCAATGGCTTTCAGATGCTTGTAGGCCTCCAGCACGTAATGCAACGCAACTCCATCGCGACTCAAGGCCTTGATCGATTCCGCGCCACCCGGTACGAACACCGCGTCGAAGGCAATCGACGGCAGGCCTTCCATGGACGCATCCACCGCCAACGTCTGCCCATCGGCGGTGGTGACCGGCGCCGAAGTAGGCCCCAGCACTTTGGCGTGGGCGCCCTCGGCCTTCAGGGCCTGTTTGAGGACGTCGATGATCGCCCCATCGACACCGTTGGCCACCAGCACCGCCACTTTCCGGGTCTTGATGTCGCCAGACAGCAGGTTCGCCTGGCTCAAGGCCGGGGATTGCTCCAGCGAAGGCGTCGGAACATCGACAGTACCCGCAGTCGGTGCCGGCAAGCCGAGGTTTTTCGCGACTCGCCCAGCCAGATCCAAGTCGATGTTGGCGAGGATCTCATTGACCTGCCGTTTCCGGATGAACTCCCGCTCCACCTTGCCCAGTTCGAAGCTGTAGGCGGCGATGATGTGCTCCTGCTCATGAGGGCTCATGCTCTTGTAGAACAACCGCGCTTGGGAAAAATGGTCGGCGAACGAATCGCTGCGTTGGCGGATCTTGTAGGCGTCGATGCGCTCTGGATAGCTTTCGAAGCCACCGTCCTCAGGGCCGGGCGGGGTTTCTTTCGGCCAACCGCCATCGATGGAGTTCGGCTCGTAGGAAGCGCGCCCCTTGTCGATGGTGCTGCGGTGCATGCCGTCACGCTGGCCGTTGTGCACCGGGGTAATCGCCCGGTTGATCGGCAGCTCATGAAAATTCGGCCCACCGAGTCGGCTGATTTGCGTATCGGTGTAGGAAAACAGCCGGCCCTGCAGCAACGGGTCGTTGGAAAAGTCGATGCCCGGCACGATATGCCCGGGGCAGAAGGCAACTTGCTCGACTTCGGCGAAGAAGTTGTCCGGGTTGCGGTTCAGCACCATCTTGCCCAGGGGCGTGATGGGGACCAGTTCTTCAGGGATGATCTTGGTCGGGTCGAGCAGGTCGAAATCGAACTTGTGCTCGTCTTCCTCGGCAACGATCTGCACACCAAATTCCCATTCCGGATAGTCGCCCATCTCGATCGATTCCCAGAGATCGCGACGGTGGTAGTCGGTATCTTTACCCGCCAGTTTCTGGGCTTCGTCCCACACCAATGAACAGGTGCCGACCGTAGGGCGCCAGTGGAATTTGACGAAGCTGCTTTTGCCTTCGGCGTTGATCATGCGGAAGGTGTGCACGCCAAAGCCCTGCATGCTGCGCAGGCTTTTCGGAATGGCCCGGTCGGACATCGCCCAGATCACCATGTGCGCCGATTCCGGCACCAGCGAGACGAAATCCCAGAAGGTGTCGTGGGCCGAACCGCCGGTAGGTATTTCATTGTGCGGTTCGGGTTTCACCGCGTGGACGAAGTCTGGAAACTTCACCGCATCCTGGATGAAAAACACCGGCATGTTGTTGCCCACCAGGTCGAAGTTGCCTTCGTCGGTAAAGAACTTCACCGCAAAGCCACGCACGTCCCGCACGGTATCGCCGGAACCCCGCGGCCCTTGCACGGTGGAAAAACGCACGAACACCGGGGTTTTCTTACTTGGATCTTGTAGGAAACCGGCTTTGGTCAAGGCCGAGTGCGCATCATAGGTCTGAAAATAACCGTGGGCCCCGGTACCACGAGCGTGGACGATGCGCTCCGGGATGCGCTCATGGTCAAAGTGCGTGATTTTTTCACGCATGATGAAGTCTTCCAGCAGCGAAGGCCCGCGAGCGCCGACGCGAAGGGTGTTCTGGTTATCGGCGATCTTCACGCCCTGATTGGTGCGCAATGCTTGTTCGGTGGCGTCGGAGCGAAACTGTTCCAGGCTCTCGAGTTTGGCGTTGGTGTTGCCGCGATCCAGCGTGTCGGTCCCGGCCAGTTGGCTCTTGTTGACCGTGGGCTTTTCGGTACTCATCAGACATGACTCCTCTTTGCGATCCCCGCCGTGGCCAGGACTCTTGAGTTCGATGCCGCAGGTCGGTACCTGGGCATTTTCGAGTTGCTTAATGAGTGACCGATGCCGTTTGGCTGTGTTCCTTTTTTATGGCCTTTGATCGCGTTATTGCCAAATGACAGGTCCGATCGCAAATAAATGCTAAGAACCTCTATACGGACAGGCTAAAATGCGCGCCCGGCTAACCGCTGACCCTTTTCCAACGCGCCCCACAAGGTTCGCTACGTGATCGAGTTTCAAAACGTTTATAAAACCTACCGGGTCGCCGGTAGGGATATCCCCGCCCTGCATCCGACCAATCTGACGATTGAGAACGGTCAGGTCTTCGGCTTGATCGGCCATTCCGGTGCGGGAAAAAGTACCCTGCTGCGCCTGATCAATCGCCTGGAAGATTCCAGCGGCGGCAAGATCATCGTCGATGGCGAAGAAGTCACCGCCCTGGACGCCAGTGGCCTACGGCGCTTCCGGCAGCAAGTCGGGATGATTTTCCAGCACTTCAACCTGCTGGCGTCCAAGACCGTGGCCGACAACGTCGCGCTGCCACTGACGCTGGCGGGCGAACTGTCCCGCAGCGACATTGACCGCCGAGTGGCCGAGTTGCTGGCACGGGTAGGGCTGTCCGACCACGCCCGCAAGTACCCGGCGCAATTGTCCGGCGGCCAGAAGCAGCGCGTCGGCATCGCCCGCGCCCTGGCGACCAAACCGAAGATCTTGCTGTGCGACGAGGCCACCAGTGCCCTCGACCCGCAGACCACCGCCTCGGTGCTGCAACTGCTGGCGGAAATCAACCGTGAGCTGAAGCTGACCATCGTGCTGATCACCCATGAAATGGACGTGATCCGCCGCGTCTGCGATCAAGTAGCGGTGATGGACGCTGGCGTGATCGTCGAGCAAGGCCCGGTGGCCGAGGTGTTCCTGCACCCCAAGCACCCGACCACCAAGCGTTTCGTCCAGGAAGACGAGCAAATCGACGAAAGCGAACAGCGCGACGATTTCGCCCACGTGCCCGGGCGCATCGTGCGTCTGACCTTCCAGGGCGACGCGACCTACGCGCCATTGCTCGGCACCATCGCCCGGGAAACCGGCGTGGACTACAGCATCCTGGCCGGCCGCATCGACCGCATCAAAGACACCCCCTACGGGCAACTGACCCTCGCCATCACCGGCGGTGACATGGAGGCGGCGTTCGCCCGCTTCACCGCGGCCGATGTCCACATGGAGGTGCTGCGCTAATGGAACTGTTGAGTTCGTTCTTCTCCAACATCGACTGGCTGGAAATCTGGCTGGCGACGGGCGACACCTTCCTGATGCTGTTCGGTTCGCTGTTGTTTACCGTGCTGCTCGGCCTGCCGCTGGGCGTGTTGCTGTTCCTGTGCAGCCCGCGCCAGTTGCTCGAAGCCCGCGGCGTTTATGCGCTGCTGTCGCTCATCGTCAACATCCTGCGTTCGCTGCCGTTCATCATCCTGTTGATCGTGATGATCCCGTTCACGGTATTGATCACCGGCACCTCCCTGGGCGTGGCCGGCGCGATCCCGCCGCTGGTGGTCGGCGCGACACCGTTCTTTGCGCGGTTGGTGGAAACCGCCTTGCGCGAAGTCGATCGCGGCATCATCGAAGCGACCCAGGCCATGGGCGCGACCACCCGGCAGATCATCGTCAACGCCTTGCTGCCGGAAGCCCGTCCAGGCATTTTTGCAGCGATTACGGTGACAGCGATTACGCTGGTGTCTTACACGGCGATGGCCGGTGTGGTCGGCGCCGGTGGTTTGGGCGACCTGGCGATCCGTTTTGGTTACCAGCGTTTCCAGACCGATGTGATGGTGGTCACGGTGGTGTTGCTGCTGGTGCTGGTTCAGGTCCTGCAAACCGTGGGCGACAAACTGGTTGTGCATTTTTCTAGAAAATAAGGCCTCGCGGCCAATAAACCATGAGCCGGCCATTCGCTGGCAGGCGCCGAGAGCAGGCGCTTCAAAAGGAGTTAGCTGAATGAAGAAACTACTGGTTGCCTTCGCTGCCGCCGCAGCGTTTTCCGCCCACGCCGCCGACACCCTGACCGTCGCCGCCACCCCGGTGCCGCACGCGGAAATCCTCGAATTCGTCAAACCGGCCCTGGCCAAAGAAGGCGTGGACCTCAAGGTCAAAGTCTTCACCGACTACATCCAGCCGAACGTACAAGTCGCGGAAAAACGCCTGGACGCCAACTTCTTCCAGCACCAGCCGTACCTGGATGAGTTCAACAAAGCCAAGGGCACGCACCTGGTAAGCGTGGCCGGTGTGCACCTGGAACCCCTGGGCGCGTACTCCAGCAAGTACAAGGCCCTTACCGAACTGCCGGGCGGCGCCAACGTGGTCATCCCGAACGACGCCACCAACGGCGGCCGTGCGCTGTTGCTGCTGGCGAAGGCTGGGGTGATCAAGTTGAAGGATTCGAACAACATCCTGTCCACCACCAAGGACATCACCGAGAACCCGAAGGATCTGAAATTCCGTGAGCTGGAAGCAGCGACCATTCCGCGGGTGCTGACCCAGGTGGATCTGGCGTTGATCAACACCAACTATGCGTTGGAAGCCAAGCTTGATCCTTCCAAGGACGCGCTGGTGATTGAAGGTAGCGACTCGCCTTATGTGAATATCCTGGTGGCTCGTGAGGATGACAAGGACAGTGAGGCGATGAAGAAGCTGGTGGCGGCGCTGCATACGCCGGAAGTGAAGGCTTTTATTCTGGAGAAATACAAAGGGGCGGTTTTGCCGGCGTTTTGAGCTGATCAGATGGTGAAAAAACGGGACTGCGTGGGAATGCAGGCCCGTTTTTTTTTGCTCGGAAATATGCGCGTCCCGCAAAGATCTGCAAGCTCACGGACATTCATCAAATTTAATTGACCTAGTGATTGTCCCGCCGCAATACCTATCCCAACGCATGAGGGTTGACTCTCGTGCCTACCTTCCGAGGCCTGCTTGAGAGAAATCTCTGCGGACTTGCGTGTTTCTAAAGCATTAATAAAGCAAACCCAACACTAGATGTCGGGTTGCTTTTGGGAAGGATGTTTATCTGCTATCGCGGATCAACGTTATCCAACACCCGATTCGCCAACAATGAACTCAGTTCAATCAGTTGCTGGACACCAAGGGCGATGTGACGACGGGGACCTTCCAGGTCAAAGGCCAGGTTGCTGACCATCGCGTCGGCTGCCGCCAGGGTTTCGCTGAGGTTGGCGAGGAGGGATTCGTTATCGGCGTTTTTTGCGACGGTGAAGAGCTGGCCCGGTTGGGACGCATCTTCGGACTTTTCCGATTTTGGTAGGAGGTAGTAATCCAAGACGCGATTGGTGGCTTCGTCGTGTTTCTTGGCTTTGGATTTGGTTCGCAGGGAAGCTTGGTCCGCCTCTGGCGGATTCGGCGTAGGTTTGATCATGTGCTAAGTCCTGTAGGTGAAGCCGCAACCCTCCAGCTACTAAACAAGGGGTGGCAGCTGTACGCAGGTTAGTAGACCGGGGACTCAGCAAAGCCGGCGCGCCCGAGGGCGCCCTGCGCACAGCCGCCATCAAATACAGGCATGGAAATACCTGACTGATAGAGCTTTGCACCTTACTAAATACCTCGGGCTACTAAACCCGACCACTGATGGGCAGTGGCAGGAAAACGATAGAACCCGGGGGCAAGGCGCACAAGCGGGCGGATTCTGGCGTAGTTGTAGGCAATGGCGCAAGGTTAGGTAGCCTGGCGGACGGGGAGTGGTGAGGAGGATAAACAGGGCTTGGTTTTGGCCCGTAAACTGGGGCGAGACGGGTTTACGGTTGAGGTTTGAAGTGGGTGGGGCTGCTTTGCAGCCAGCGGGAGCAAGCTCCCTCGCCACGAATGTTTGACCGGCTTGGGGATGTTTGGGGATGCTGCAAAACCTTTTTATCCGAATGCACTCATGAATTCATTACGCGAAAACAATCGAAAGCGCTTGATACGACTCATCGACCAGATCCCTGTCGATGAGAATCCCGAGGGCTGGAGTCATATTGCCTCGATAGCCGTCGGCGGGCTGCTATCGGTAGGGTTTTCGCAAAAAGGCCCCTATTTGCTGGTCGTCTCAAGCTCGGGTCGAAGTGTTGTGCACTGCGACACAGGCGAAAAAATTGAGCGCGACTATGAAGAATATGCGGGCTTGAGCGAACTTGGGTTGCATTGCCAGGGCATTGGCGTGATCGCCGATGAAGTCATATCGCTGTGTGGCATAAACGGCGGTGGCTTGCCAACCGGCAACATCGCCGGGGAAGGGCTGGAGCTGGTTTCCCCGGATTGGCCCGAGAACAGCCTTATTCTGAGCAAACCCTTCAAAAATGCGCTGATTGAGGGTCATCAAGCGGATTGCACGGTGATCTACAGGGACCATGTGAGGGCGTTCGGATTTTCTTGGTGTGGGAACTACATCGTTGCGGCGTGCGGCAGCGACCTCGATCTTTGGTCGAGAAAGTCAAAGTTGTAGCGCAAGGCAGTCGCGGCCGATCATGGGCCATGGAAAACATGAAGGCGGTAGGATCCGCTTCATTGTTCGACAACCCTCATGATAAATTCCCCGCCGCGACCTCTAATCAATAGAGGGCATTCAGGGAGAGAAGTAAGTGATCAAGTCTTTGTTGGTTGGGGCATTGCTGGCAATGGCATCAGCATCGGCATCTGCGATGAGTTGCGATAACCCTAGAAATGCCTATGACAGAACCTATTGCGCGTCGCTGAAAATGGTTCAGTCGGATCAGGAAATCAACGAGCAATACAAGAAGACGATGGGTGCTCTGAACCCGGAGCAAAAGAAAAAAGTAAAAGCCGCTCAAATCCAGTGGATCAAAAATCGTGACAGCGCCTGTTCCAACGATGGCCTGCTCTACCTGGACTGTGCCAATGAGAAGACCGAGGCGCGTATCGTCATACTCAAGGCTGTCGAGCGCGAGTGCCGTGCTGCCGGTTGCGATGACGCCAAGCTGTCGCAAGTCGAGTAACCCGTAAACAATGAGCACGTCGGGCTTGCTCTCGCTCATTCAACATAGCGCTCCATCCCTTTTGCACCCGTGACTCACTTGCGGGTCGCAATACCCAGGAAAAACCCGACGTAACGCGTCGGGTTTTTCTTTGTCGGGTTTACCCGCTATCGCGGCTCAACGCCACGCTCGACCATGGCACGCCATGCCTGGACGCTGGGGCGCTCCTGCATCCTGGCGTGCCAGGCTCGAAGCGCCACGCACTCTTCAGGCACGGGGAGCTGCACCAGCGAGGCGAAGATCATGCCGCCCAGCACCGCAATGTCGGCCATCGAGAACTTGTCACCCGCGACAAAGGGCTGGTCTTTGAGCAGGTTATCGAAATAGCCCATGCCCCTGATCGCCTTGTCGCCCATCCGGCGACCCCATTCCGCATTCTGATACAGCTCGACCTTGGGCCCGAGGCCCGGTGTAGCATGGTGGAAATACACGCTGACCGCATCGAGAAACTCGTTCTCGGCACGCTTGGTCATCATATGGATGAGGCCCTTTTCCAGAGGCGTTTCGCCCGTCAGCGTCGGTTCGCCGACCAGGCTATCCAAGTACTGGGTAATCGCCGTGCATTCCGCGATTCGCGTCCCATCGTTCAGCTCCAGCACGGGCAAAGTCCCGGAGTAATTGATGGCCAGGAACTCGGGTTGCTTGTGTTCACCGGTCCAGAGATTCACCGACACGAATTCGATTTTCGGTAGCAAACCCTTTTCCGCCAGCGCAATGCGCACTCGGGCGGGGTAAGGGCCGTTGAACCAATCGTAGATTTTCATCGAAGGAACAGTGGAAACGTCAATGTGCTGCTGCGAAGAGGTCATGATCCGATCACCTGCCTGTCAATTGGTAGGTAAAGACTGGGCCGATGTTTTTGCGCTGTCAACCCCCTACCTGTCAATTGGCAGGTAAACGGAACTGTGAGTAGAATCCGCGCGTATGAATAAATCGAAGACTCGAAGCGAGGGGGCAACGTGAACGAAAATGCTCGGGAAGCCATATTGGCGGCGACGAAATCCGCCGCACAACTGCACGGTTACAGCGGGATCAATTTCCGTAGCATTGCCGAAGAAGTGGGCATCAAGAATGCGAGTATTTACTACCACTTCCCGAGCAAGGCAGGCCTGGGTGCCGCAGTCGCCGAACGCTACTGGCAGGACGCGCTGCGGGTGTTGGAAGGGATACGCTCCGCCAATACCGATCCGAAGCGGTGCCTGCAAGCGTACCCGTCGATTTTTCGAAAGTCGCTCGAGGACGGCAACAGGCTGTGTCTGTCCAGCTTCATGGCCGCCGAATACGAAGACCTTCCCGAAGAGGTGTCGCGAGAGATCAGGGCGTTTGCAGACGTTAACGTGACGTGGCTCGCCCAGGTGTTGGCAGATGCCGGAGCGGCTAGCCCAGAACAATCCGAACGCCGAGCCCGCGCCATTTACACCGCTGTCGCGGGTGCTCAGTTGATCGCGCGAACACGGGCGGATATCCGTCTGTTCGATGATCTGATTTTGAGCTATCAGGAGACGGGATTGATTCCAGTCTGATTGCTTGTTCCTTGTAACACAGAAGATGCGCAATGCCCCGAGAGCAAGCTCCCTCGCCATGAGGTTCAATTTCAGCGGGGTATTGGAATCTGGTTGAGGCCAAGAGCGTAATTCAGTTGTTTGCGCTAATGGCAGGGTGCCACAATCGTTTTTTTGTTGCGTCATAACCAGGTGGTTCAAATGGATGGCCCAAGATTGCGCAATGGCCAGGATTTTGTAATAGCCGAGCAAGTGCGAACTGACCGCTTGCAGCAACTGTTTCGCCAATCCGTTTCTGCGGTTTTCGGTAGCTACCTCGCAGCCATCATGCTGAGCTGGCTGTGCGGGGATCGGTTTGAGCACAGCGTCATTCTTTGGTGGCTGGCCATCCTGACCGCTTCGACGCTGTTGCGTATCGCGCTATTTGTGGCCTATTTCCGCAGCGACGAAAGTCAGCGCACGCCTCAACGTTGGGAGCGCAAGTACTGGATCACGCTGGTGTCGTCCGCCAGCATCTGGGGCGGAGGCGCATTGGCTGTCATGCCGGCAGACGATCTTTTGACGCAGGCACTGGTCATGCTCTTTGCTGTCGGGATGTCTGTCAGCGCGGTGTCGTGCTACTCGGCCTACCGTGATATGACACTGGTCTCCATCGGCCTGGTGCTGTTGCCATGCACCGCCTGGCTGCTGTTTCAACCATCCCCGATCCAAGTCGGCATGGCCCTCTCGATCCTGGTGTTCGCGGCATTCGCTGCCCGCGCCACGCACAAAATGTCCCAGGCACTGGAAACCGCCTTCCGACTCACCCGTGAAATGGAACAGGCGAACAGCATTTCAACCCGCGCCGCTCAAACCGATGAGCTGACTGGCTTGAAGAGTCGGCGAGCATTTTTCGAGCATGCCCAGCGGCTTTACAACGAATGTAAGGCCAAGCGGCAAGGGTTGTGCGCGGTCATGTTGGATATGGATCACTTCAAGCACATCAACGACACCTACGGCCATCAGGTCGGGGATCAGGTTTTGCGCCAAATGGGGGAGGTCATCAGCTCGTCGTTTCGCACAACAGACATCCATGGCCGGCTAGGTGGGGAAGAATTCGCCATTCTGCTGCCCAACACCTCCATCGAAGTCGCCACCCAGATTGCAGAGCGGCTTATCGATACGCTCGCAGCCTTGGTGATCGAGCCTGTGCACTGCATATCAGCCAGCCTCGGCGTTGCATCGACGGAGGCCTGTAATAAGGATCTCCACAGCTTGATGAACGATGCGGATAAAGCGCTGTATCGAGCGAAGGCGTTGGGGCGCAATCGAGTGGCTGTGGCTTAGTCAGGTTGGCTTTGCATCGTTAGTCGGGAGTTGATCGTCCCCACGCTCCGCGTCATGTTCCAGAAGCGGAACGCGGAGCGTCCCCGGCGGCATTCCCACGCAGGAGCGCGGGAACGATTGAAAATCCCATGATTCTGCTTGTGGATTCCCCTCTCTTCGAAGGCCAGCTATTGCGCGGGCCCTGTTGATCCCCCAAACACCTCCTTCGTCCTGGCTCACTTGCGACCCAAACAGGTTGGCGGTACTGCGACGAGAAAATTAATTTCCTTTCAGATCAATTGGTTAATTAAAAGTCGGAAAATTTTCAAAAATTTATCTTGCGCGCAAACTATTTGTTCGTTAATTTTATCGCAACTGGTTAGCGCACAAACATTTAGCGCAAGCAAAACCCGACACTCGATCAAACCAATCAGCAAGAGAGGAAACACCATGAACGTTCTCTATACCGCAGTCGCAACCTCCACCGGTGGCCGTGATGGCCGTGCTGTTTCCAGCGACAAGATTCTCGACGTGAAACTGGCCACTCCCAAAGCCTTGGGCGGCGCTGGTGGTGAAGCCACCAACCCTGAGCAGTTGTTTGCCGCCGGCTACTCGGCTTGCTTCATCGGCGCATTGAAGTTTGTCGCCAGCCAGAGCAAACGCAGCATCCCCGCTGACGCCTCGATCACGGCACACGTTGGCATCGGCCAGATCCCTGGTGGTTTCGGTCTGGACATCGACCTGCACATCAACCTGCCGGGTCTGGATCAAGCCGATGCTCAAGCGCTGGTCGACGCGGCTCACCAGGTTTGCCCTTACTCCAACGCGACCCGCGGCAACGTCGACGTCCGTTTGCACGTCACCGTCTAACTCACTCCATCTACGAATAAAAAGGATCAGGACATGAACACTTTCAGCAAAACTCTCGTTGGCTCGCTTCTGGCACTGTCCCTCGGCAATGCGTTCGCGACTTCTTCTGTTCAACCTACGTTCGCTGAGGGTGGTTCGGATCGCCTGATCGAAAAACGTGTGGCTGAAGGCGGCTCCGATCGACTGATCGAAAAACGTGTAGCCGAAGGCGGCTCGGATCGACTCATCGAAAACCGTGTAGCCGAAGGCGGCTCGGATCGACTCATCGAAAACCGTGTAGCTGAAGGTGGCTCGGATCGACTCATCGAAAACCGTGTAGCTGAAGGTGGCTCGGATCGACTCATCGAAAACCGTGTAGCTGAAGGTGGCTCGGATCGACTGATCGAGAACCGCGTGGCCGAAGGCGGCTCGGATCGACTGATCGAGAACCGCGTGGCCGAAGGCGGCTCGGATCGACTGATCGAGAACCGCGTGGCCGAAGGTGGCTCGGATCGACTCATCGAAAACAGGGTGGGCTGAACTGTCCCTTCACCGCTCCGAAAATCGATTGAATCAACCCATGTTGCTTCCAAAAGAAAAAACGCCGCTTATCTCTCATGAGAAAGCGGCGTTTTCTTGCGACCTGTCATAGGACCCTAAACGATGCTGTCCACCACACCACCATCCACACGCAACGCCGCACCGGTGGTGGCCGAGGCCTGTTCCGAGCTGGCATAGATGATCATGTTGGCGACTTCCTCGACGCGTGCCGCACGCTGGATGATCGAGGTGCTGCGGTGCTGATTGACGAAATCCGCCGCGACTTTTTCCAGGCTTTCCCCGCTGCGCTCGACATCGGCCTGCAGCATCTGGGCAACACCTTCGGAAAGCGTCGGCCCAGGCAACACCGAGTTCACCGTCACGCCCGTGCCGGCGAGGCGCTTGGCCAGGCCGCGAGCGATTGAAAGTTGCGCGGTTTTGGTGAAGCCGTAGTGGATCATGTCAGCGGGAATGTTTACGCCCGATTCCGACGAGACAAACACAATCCGCCCCCAACCGCGCTCGACCATGCCTTGGGCGTAAGCCCTGGAAACCCGCACGCCGGACATCACGTTGGTTTCGAAGAAGCGCTGCCATTCGCTGTCCGGCGTTTCGAAAAAGTCTTCCAGTTTGAAAATGCCCAGGTTGTTGATGACGATATCGAAACTCGGGTGCTTGGCGATCAGTGCCTGGCAGCCAGGCGCGTTGCTCAGGTCGCCCACAAAACCGGTGGCATTTGAAGCAAGGGCGCCCAAGCGCTGCAACGCGTCCTCCACGCTGCTCTCGCTGCGACCGTTGATGACCACGTGGGCGCCGGATTCGAGGAAGCCTTTGGCTGTGGCAAAACCGATACCGCTGGTGGAGCCAGTGACCAGGACGTGACGTCCGGTGAAGTCGATTTTCATGAGGGGACTCCTTGATTAATGAACCAGAGGAAGTGCGATATGGCTGGCTGGACAGTCATCCGACGGGTTAAGAGATGACTTTGTCATGCCCACGTCGCCGATCGCAGGCCCTTAATCATGGACACGATTGAGGTTTTGCGCCTCTTTGTGATCAATCGACCATCAGGAAGCCGACCACACGGCCAGTTCATAGCCATCCGGATCGACAAGCTCCAACCGGCATTCATGCGAATGTGCCGACTTCTTCGCGAGCAGGCTCGCTCCTACAGGTTTTCAGGCCTGCGCGCTGAATCGCTGGGCAGCACGCCGTTCAAACATCGCCGCTTCCGTCTCTCGCGTCGCGAGTTCGCCTTTGTATGCCAGCTGGTTGAAGAACAACCCGTCCGAAAACTCCTGGGGCGGTACCGAGCCGGGGCGCTTGAGCATCGGCGCCAGGTCGATGGTGTTAGCGAAGTTTTCCTTGGTCAGGTTGTAGCGGCCCAGGTAGCTGCCGGACCAGGGCGAGTCGGCGTCCACCATGTCGATAGAAGCATCGCGGAACGCCACGGCGGCGGCTTTCAGATCAGTGGATTCATTGAGCAGATCGGTCAACCGCTGGGTGTCCGAGCTGCTGAGCTGGCCGGCGGTGTTGAGCACCTTGAGCTTGCCATCGGCTTCGACGGTGAAGCCGTATTTCTTGCCGGCCAAATCCGGATGGGTGGCCGAGAGCGTTGTCTGGAACGTCTCGAAAGAGCTTTTCAGAGTATTTTTCGCGCTCTCGGTGATCGCGGCAAATCGAGGGAAATCTGGCGATTGGGAGCGACCGATCCAGGTTTCGATGACCACTGGCGACTCCACCATGATCTGGGCTTCTTCACTGGGGTGGTAGATAGCCGCTGGGCCGGCCTCTGCCAGCTGCTTTACGGCGTCCGCTGGAGGATTGCTCACCAACTTCTGGTCGGAGCGGGTGAGGTTGGTGTTGGCGGGCGGGATATTGGCAGCGTTCAGGGAGAGTTCCATTTCATCGGTCCATGATTGGCGGATACATCGGGTTATCGACAGCGGGGGACCAAGCTTTAGGAGGGGGCTGTTCTGCGCAGCCCAGCGGGAGCAAGCCCTCGCCACAGAAGTTGGATCAGGTAATTATTGTGGCGAGGGGATTCATCCCCGTTCGAGTGCGAAGCGCTCGCCTGTGGATTGTGGCGCTGCGAGGAATAGGGGGGCTGCTGCGCAACCCAACGGGGATAAATCCCCTCGCCACAATTAGGAGCCCTTGCAGAATTGATTCCCGGCGTTCAGTACCACCGCGCCTCACCCGGCGGGCGTTTCTTGAAGCGTTTCATGCTCCACATGTACTGGCTCGGGTAGGCCCGCACGTAGCGTTCCACCACTTGGCTCATGGCGGCGCAGGCAGTTTCGGTGTCGGTGCTGTACATCGCGTCCGGGGCAGCTTCGAGGATGACTTTGTAGCCAGAGCCGTCCGGCAGGCGCAGGGCATGGAGGAAGACGCCGACTGCCTTGCCGCCGGCGAGCATGTTCGGTACGAACTTGCTGGTCAGGGCCTGGGTGGCGAAAAAGGGCACGAAGATGCCGGCGGATTCGGCCGGTTCCGGGTCGGCGGGGATGCCCACCTGGCCGCCTTTGCGCACTTCCTTGATGACGCTGAGGATGCCTTCCTTGGTCGATGCGGCGACTTTGTTGCCCAGTTGCACGCGTTGCTTTTGCAGCAATTCATCCACCGCCTTGAGCTTGGGCGGGCGGTAGAAAATGATCGGTTTGCACTGGCTGCAATAGAAGTGGTTGAGCACTTCCCAGTTGCCCAGGTGGCTGGTGATGCCCACCACGCCTTTGCCGGAGGCCAGCGCTTCTTTCAATACTTCCAGGCCTTCGACTTCACGCACCAGTTCGATGGAGCGCTGGGCCGGCCAGATCCAGGCGCAGGCGCTTTCGGTCAGGGATTTGCCGATGTCCTTGAGGCTTTGGCCCACCAGGCGTTCGCGCTCGGCCGGGTCCATCTCGGGAAAACATTTGGCGAGGTTGATCCGCACCACATCGCGGGAGCGGTTGGGCAGCTTCCACATGAGCCAGCCAATGGCCGAACCCACCGCTTGCACCGCGCGCCAAGGCAGCAGCGCAAACAACCGCAGAGCGCCGACCAGCAAGGCGCCTTTCAACTTATCCACAGGTCACTCCTGAATGTATGGGCCGTGTTGCGAGCCGGCTATTCTAACCACCGTTTGCCAGCTCGGCGTAGCGGTCGCAGTCCTGGGTGTGGTCCATGACCATCCCCGAGGCCTGCATCAAGGCGTAGCAAATGGTCGGGCCGACGAAGGTGAAGCCGGCTTTTTTCAGGCCTTTGCTCATCGCCAGCGCCTCGGGCGTGATGGCCGGCACTTCGGTACGGTCCTTGAAATGGTTGATGATGGGTTTGTCACCGACGAACGACCAGAGGAACGCCACCGGGTCTTCCAGGGCCAGCCAGGCCTGGGCATTGCGCCGGGCGGCCTTGAGCTTGAGGCGGTTGCGGATGATGCCGGGGTCGAGCATCAGGTCGTCGATTTCCGCATCGCTCATCTGCGCCACCCGCTGCACATCGAAGCCGTACAGCACTTCCCGGTAGCGCTCGCGTTTGCGCAAAACGGTGATCCAGGACAGCCCGGCCTGGAACCCTTCGAGCAAAAGCAACTCGAACAAACCCTGCGCATCGCGCAGCGGCGTGCCCCACTCCTGATCGTGATAAGCCATGTACAACGGATCTTCGGAACACCAAAAGCAGCGTGGCATAAGGCTCCAGGGGGCGTGCGCACGAACGAATCGGGTATACTCCCGCTCTTTAAATCGCAGCCCAAGAAACAGGTGAATTTCGTGAGCCAGCCTACGCCAGCCGTGCGTACCTTCCAAGACTTGATCCTCGCCCTCCAGCAATACTGGGCCGAGCAAGGTTGCGTGGTACTTCAGCCCTACGATATGGAAGTAGGCGCCGGCACTTTCCACACTGCCACGTTTCTGCGTGCCATCGGCCCGGAAACCTGGAACGCCGCTTATGTGCAGCCCAGCCGCCGCCCGACTGACGGCCGCTACGGCGAAAACCCGAACCGTCTGCAGCACTACTACCAGTTCCAGGTGGTTCTGAAGCCGAACCCGGAAAACTTCCAGGAGCTTTACCTGGGCTCGCTCAAGCACGTCGGTCTCGACCCACTGGTGCACGACATTCGTTTCGTCGAAGACAACTGGGAATCGCCAACCCTGGGCGCCTGGGGCCTGGGCTGGGAAGTCTGGCTCAACGGCATGGAAGTGACTCAGTTCACTTACTTCCAGCAGGCCGGTGGCATCGAGTGCTACCCGGTGACCGGCGAAATCACCTATGGCCTGGAACGCCTGGCCATGTACCTGCAAGGCGTGGATTCGGTCTACGACCTGGTGTGGGCCGACGGCCCGTTCGGCAAAGTGACCTATGGCGATGTGTTCCACCAGAACGAAGTGGAGCAGTCGACCTACAACTTCGAACACGCCAACGTCGACAAGCTGTTCGAGCTGTTCGATTTCTATGAAAGCGAAGCCAAGCGCCTGATCGAGCTGGACCAGCCGCTGCCGTTGCCGAGCTACGAAATGGTGTTGAAGGCGTCCCATACCTTCAACCTGCTGGACGCACGCCGGGCGATTTCCGTGACCGCGCGCCAGCAATACATCCTGCGTGTGCGCACCCTGGCGCGTTCCGTTGCGCAAGCCTATCTGCTGGCCCGTGCCAAGCTGGGCTTCCCGATGGCGACCCCGGACCTGCGTGATGAAGTGTTGGCTAAGCTGGAGGCTGCACAATGAGTGCTCAAGATTTTCTGGTTGAACTGGGCACCGAAGAACTGCCACCCAAAGCCCTGAACACCCTGGCCGATGCGTTCCTGGCCGGTATCGACAAAGGCCTGCAAGCCGCTGGCCTGAACTACGAAGCCAAGCACGTCTATGCCGCACCACGCCGCCTGGCCGTGCTGATCACCGCCCTGGCGACCCAGCAGCCGGACCGCAGCATCAACCTCGACGGCCCGCCACGCCAGGCCGCGTTCGATGCCGATGGCAATCCGACCCAGGCCGCCCTGGGCTTCGCCAAGAAGTGCGGCGTGGACCTGAGCGAAATCGATCAGAGCGGCCCCAAGCTGCGCTACAGCCAGAACATCAAGGGCAAGCCGACCGCCAGCCTGTTGCCGACCATCGTCGAAGACTCCCTCAATGACTTGCCGATTCCCAAGCGCATGCGCTGGGCTGCGCGCAAGGAAGAGTTCGTGCGTCCGACCCAATGGCTGGTGATGCTGCTCGGTGACCAGGTCATCGACTGCACGATCCTGGCCCAGAAGGCCGGTCGCGATTCCCGCGGCCACCGCTTCCATCATCCGCAGAGCGTGCGCATCACCTCGCCGGCCAACTACCTGGCCGACCTGCGTGCCGCCTACGTGCTGGCCGACGCCAACGAGCGTCGCGAGCTGATCAGCAAGCGCACCGAGGAGCTGGCGACCCTGCAGGAAGGCACCGCCATCGTGCCTGCCAACCTGCTGGATGAAGTGACCGCGTTGGTGGAATGGCCAGTGCCGCTGGTGTGCTCGTTCGAGGAACGTTTCCTCGAAGTGCCCCAGGAAGCGCTGATCACCACCATGCAGGACAACCAGAAGTACTTCTGCCTGCTGGACGCCGAAGGCAAGTTGCTGCCGCGCTTCATCACAGTCGCCAACATCGAAAGCAAGGACCCGCAGCAGATCATCGCCGGTAACGAAAAAGTCGTTCGCCCGCGCCTGACCGATGCCGAGTTCTTCTTCAAGCAGGACAAGAAACAGCCCCTGGAAAGCTTCAACGAGCGCCTGCGCAACGTGGTGTTCCAGGAAAAACTCGGCAGCGTCTACGACAAGGCCGAGCGCGTATCGAAACTGGCGGCGTACATCGCCCCACGCATCGGCGGCGACGCCCAGCGCGCGGCCCGTGCCGGCATCCTGTCCAAATGCGACCTGTCCACCGAGATGGTCGGTGAGTTCCCGGAGATGCAAGGCGTCGCCGGTTACTACTACGCCCTCAACGATGGCGAGCCACAAGACGTGGCCCTGGCGCTGAACGAGCAGTACATGCCGCGCGGTGCCGGCGCTGAATTGCCGACCACCCTGACCGGTGCGGCCGTGGCCATCGCCGACAAGCTCGACACCCTGGTCGGCATCTTCGGCATCGGCATGCTGCCCACCGGCAGCAAGGACCCGTACGCTCTGCGTCGCGCGGCGCTGGGCGTGCTGCGGATCCTGATCGACAAGCAACTGGACCTGGACCTGAACGACGCCGTGGCCTTCGCCGTCAACGCGTTCGGTAGCAAGGTCAAGGCTGCCGGCCTGGCCGAGGCGGTGCTGGAGTTCATCTTTGACCGCCTGCGTGCGCGTTATGAAGATGAAGGCGTCGAGGTCGCGACCTACCTGTCGGTGCGTGCCCTGAAACCGGGTTCGGCCCTGGACTTCGACCAGCGCGTGCAGGCGGTGCAGGCGTTCCGCAAATTGCCGGAAGCCGCAGCACTGGCGGCGGTGAACAAACGAGTGTCGAACCTGCTGAGCAAGGCCGAACCTTCGGTCAAGGCCGTTGAAGCACGCTACTTTGATAATGCCGCGGAGTTTTCGCTCCACTCGGCAATTCAACAGGCGTATGCGTCGGTACAACCGCTCATGGAGAAACGCGAGTATGCCGAAGCACTGGCCCGCTTGGCGGCACTGCGCGAGCCTGTCGATGCGTTCTTTGAAGCCGTGATGGTGAATGCGGACAACGAAGACGTGCGCAAGAATCGCTATGCGTTGCTGGCACGTCTGCGCAGCCTGTTCCTCAATATTGCCGATATTTCCGTGCTGGGTTGAGGAGTTGCTGTTGAAACTGCTGATTCTCGATCGGGATGGCGTGATCAATCACGACTCCGACGCATACATCAAATCGGTGGAGGAGTGGTTGCCACTGCCCGGTTCGATCGAAGCCATCGCGCAGTTGAGCAAGGCCGGCTGGACGGTGGCAGTCGCCACCAACCAGTCGGGCATTGCCCGCGGTTATTATGACCTTGCCGTGCTCGAGGCCATGCATGAGCGCTTGCGCGAATTGGTGGCCGAACAGGGCGGGGAAGTCGGGCTGATCGTTTATTGCCCACATGGGCCGGATGACGGTTGCGATTGCCGCAAACCCAAGCCGGGCATGTTGAAGGCCATCGCCGGGCATTATGCTGTGCCGCTGGCGGGTGTGTGGTTCGTCGGCGACAGCCTCGGTGACCTGGAGGCAGCCAAGGCCGTCGACTGTCAGCCAGTTTTGGTTAAGACCGGGAAAGGCGAAAAGACCCTGGGCAAGACTCTTCCGGTGGGCACCTTGATTTTTGACGACCTGGCGGCCATTGCCGCTGAACTTATCCACAATTAGAGCTCCCAAGACATCCTGATCAAGGATTGTTCGGGAAGCGCTTGAACAGGCGGGCATTGCCCGCAACGGTAAACGCCGCTATGTCGATATTGCAGGCCATCAGAACCTTTCTCTTTTACCTGCTGCTGGGCACCAGCTCCTTGCTGTGGTGCACCCTGAGTTTTTTTATCGCGCCGTTCATGTCATTCAAGGCGCGCTACCGCTTCATCAATGTGTACTGGTGCCGTTGCGCACTGTGGCTGAGCAAGGTGTTCCTGGGCATCAGCTATGAAGTGAAGGGCGCCGAGAACGTGCCGGACCGGCCCTGCGTGATCCAGTCCAACCACCAGAGCACCTGGGAGACATTCTTTCTCTCGGCCTATTTCGAGCCGTTGAGCCAAGTGCTCAAGCGTGAGCTGCTGTTCGTGCCGTTCTTCGGCTGGGCCATGGCGATGCTGCGTCCGATCGCCATCGATCGCGACAACCCCAAGGCTGCGCTCAAGCATGTGGCGAAGAAGGGTGACGAGTTGCTCAAGGACAATGTCTGGGTGTTGATCTTTCCCGAGGGCACTCGTGTTCCTTACGGAACGGTCGGCAAGTTTTCCCGGGGCGGTACCGCATTGGCCGTGAACGCCGACCTACCTGTGCTGCCAATTGCACACAATGCCGGCAAATTCTGGCCCAAGGCGGGCTGGATCCGCACGCCAGGGGTCATCACCGTGGTGATCGGCGCGCCAATGTATGCCGAAGGCAGCGGGCCCCGCGCCATTGCCGAGCTTAACGATCGTGTCCAGGCCTGGAATGAACAGACACAACGGGAAATGGGTTCGCTGCCACCGGCACCGGCCACTCCGGCCAGCACCGATCAGATCGCTGTCTGATATCTGTGGATAACCTGTGTACCGTTTTTTCGAAATCCGTTGCTTTTACGCTGTAGGTATATGTTTTTAATACATATTTCTTAAACACATAAAAGCCATTCCTAGGTGCATAAGTTTTTATAGCACCAAAAACTCACAGTCTTCGGTGGCCTCTACACGTATTGGTAGGAGCCGCCGAACGCTGTAATTTTTAATCTTCCAGCAACGGGAATTTCAGGCTAAATGTAGTGCCTTTACCTACCACGCTATGGCACTCGATTTTCCCCTCGTGATGGTCAACCACGGCCTTGACCATCGACAGCCCCAAGCCAATTCCATCGACCCCTTGGGCCGATGAAAACCGTCGGTACTGACTGAACAGCTCGGGTAACTCTTCGGCGCCGATGCCCTTGCCTTGGTCAGCGACATTGCAGATCAACCAGCCCGACGTGCAATGAACCTGCAGCGAAATGCAGGAGTCTGGCGAGCTGTACTTGATGGCATTTTCCAGCAGATTGAACAGCGCACGAGTCAGCAACGATTGATCCGCCCTCACCATCGCCTCTTCATCCTCTATTTCATGAACCAACTGGATACGCTTTGCCTGGGCGATGGGCAGTGCCTGGTCGAACACGTCCAGGACCAACATGGCGAACAACGTCGGCTGGAATTGATACGCCTCGGATTCGGCCTTGGCCAATTGCACGAAGCCTTCGGTCAGGTCCAGGGCGCGACGCACCTGGCGCTCGATCTGGTCGAACAGCGGATTATCCCCACCAGCCTGGTGCCGCTGCACATCGAGCAGCGCAAGAATCGCCGAGTGCGGGGCGCGCAAATCATGGGAGAGGAAACGCAGCATGACGCTGCGCTGTTCTTCCGCTTCACGTTCGGCGCTCAGGTCAGTGAGGCTCAATAACCAGCCAATCGGCGCATCGCCATCAACCGGCAACAGCGCCGCCCGTTCCAGGCGCAAGCTGCGCTCGCGAATGTCGCGAAACTCCACCAAGGGCAATGTGGATAACCGGTGATGCGCCCCATGCTCCAACCCTGGATAGCCCAATTGCCCGAGATGCTCCAGCACATCGCCGCCCGCCAGGCCATGGCCGAACAGCTCGCGCGCCTTGCGATTACCGAGCAACAGCTTGCCTTGGGGATCGCTGATCATGGTCGCCACGGGCAGGTATTCCAGGCCATCGGCAATGAAGCGCCGAGTGTCGCGGGTTCGGCTCATGGCTTGCTCCAGGGCCATGATCTGGCCCTGCAAACGGTCGCTACCGGTGTAGGAAGCACGACGACGTTCCGGAAAGACCTTGGGCTCCGCGTCCAGGCGGGCCAGCTCCCAGCCAAAATAAGCCAGCACTACGCTCAGGCGTCGCCAATTCCAGATCAGGTAGCCGAACATAATGCCCAGCACACTGGCCATGGGCGACCACCACCAACCTCGCGCGCCCAGCACGGCGCTGATCAACAGGGCCAGGCTCATGCCACCCACCGTTGTCCACAGGGCCAGGCGCGGGCGCAACAGCAGCAAACCCAATACACAGGCCACCAGACATACCGACACCAGCGCAGCACCTGAACGGTTGCCTGTTGATTGGCTACTCAACGACAACAAGGCTGTCAGCGGCAACAGCAGCAGACTTATCCACAACCACTCTCGCACCAACTGTCGAAACAACCGCTGGACCTGGGTTGGCTCACGACTTTCACGGCGACGCTGGTTACTCATAGGCATCCTGGCCGAATTCAAGGGTTGGGGGATTTCTTCGCAGGCCTGCATCAAGCCCATAGCCGGAAAAGCCCACGACTATAGCGGACTCGATGGGTGGCGCGCTGCTGCCTTTCCCTCTGTGCCGCGAGCCGGTATTGTCGCAGCCAGCGACAGGTCAATGACAACAAATCAGCCGCTGGCTGCCTTTCATTGCCACCTGAAGATGTCCGTTACTCTCGAGATCAAGGAATCGCATTGCATGCGTGTCGCCATACTGGACGATGAACCGGCCGAGCTGCGCCGGGTAGAACAGACATTGCAACAAATCCCCGGCAGGGGCGAGCAAGCCTGGACCCTGCACAGCTTTGAACGAGGCGAGGACCTGTTGCGACAACTGCGCCGGGAAACTTTCGACCTGTTGATCCTCGACTGGCAACTGCCGGACATCAGCGGCCTTTCATTGTTGCGCTGGACCCGCGAGCACATGGATTCGCCACCGGCCGCCATCATGCTGACCAGCCGCGATGGCGAGCATGACATCGTCCAGGCCCTCAACGGCGGTGCCGACGACTATGTGAGCAAACCCTTCAGGCCCAACGAACTCAAGGCCCGGGTCACCGCCGTGCTGCGCCGCCACAACCTGCAACGCGCGCCCGCCAGCGACGTGCTGGTGTTCAACGACCTGGCGTTCGACGACGCCGAACTGACCATCACCCGCGCCGGCATTCCCATCAGCCTGACCGAACGGGAATATCGCCTGGCCCGATGCCTGTTCGCCAACCTGGGCCGGCCGCTGTCCCGGGAGTATTTCTACGAACGTTTCTGGACCCACGAGGAAATGACCTCGTCCCGACCGCTCGACACCCACATTTATCGCCTGCGCAACAAGCTCGGGCTGACGGCGGATCGCGGTTGGCAACTGCTGACGATCTACGGGTATGGGTATCGGTTGGAGAGTGTGGCGGCGGGAAGCGAGGCGTCTGTCGCGAGTTAGGGTTGCATCCGTGGCGAGGGAGCTTGCTCCCGCTTGAGTGCGCAGCACTCATCAAAAGGGGCCGCTACGCAGCCCAGCGGGAGCAAGCTCCCTCGCCACAGATGGAGATCACCCTATGGTCTGTACCAAGCTGCCTGTCTTTGTGATCCGGCGACGCTGTATCAGCACGCCGGACAGCACCACCAACACACTCAACAGCCCCGTCGCCAGGATCTCCACACGATGGGCTTCCTGGAACAGCATGATGGTCAGGGCCCCTACGATGAAGACAATCACCGCATAGGTCAGGCCGGGGAACAGCCACATGCTGAAGGCGATTTTTTCACCGCGAGCCATGCGCTGTTTGCGCATACGCAGCTGCGAAATCGCAATGACCAGGTACACCAGCAGCGCAATGGCGCCAGAGCTTGCCAACAGGAACTCGAAGACCGCTGCCGGGGCCACATAGTTGGCAAACACCGCGAGGAAGGCCGCCCCGGTCGACAACATCACGGCCCAGTAAGGCGTGCCGCTCTTGTTGGTGCGCTGGGAAACCGCTGGCGCATCACCGCGTTTGCCCAGCGAGAACATCATCCGCGAAGCCGTATACAGTGCCGAATTCAGGCAACTCGTAACCGCTACCAGAACCACGATATCGACGATCAGCTTGGCGTTGGGGATGCCCATGCGTTCCAGCACCGTCTGGTAGGAACCCACGCTGGCCAGCAGCGGGTCGTTCCACGGCACCAGGGCTACGACGATGAAAATGGAGACGAGATAGAACAAGCCAATCCGCCAGATCACCGAGTTGGTTGCCTTGGAAATCTGCTGGCCAGGGTTCTTCGATTCGGCCGCCGCGATGGTCACGATCTCAGTACCCATGAACGAAAACATGGTGGTCAGAATCGCGCCCAGCACTGCGCCCATGCCGTTCGGCAAGAAACCTTGCGTGTCGAACAGGTGCGAAACACCACTGACCTGGCTGGTAGGCAGCAAGCCGAAGATAGCCATGATGCCGAGGCCAATGAAACCAATGATCGCCACGACCTTGACCAAGGCGAACCAGAATTCGAACTCCCCGTAATTCTTCACGCTGAACAGGTTAGTGACCGTCAGCAGCAGGGTGATGACCAGGGTGAAGGCCCAGATTGCCACGTTCGGGAACCAGGCGTGCAGGATAGTTGCGGCGGCGTTAGCCTCCAGCGGAATGACCAGGACCCAGAACCACCAGTAAAGCCAGCCGATGGTGAAACCGGCCCAATGCCCAATCGCACGGTCAGCATAAGTCGAGAAGGAGCCGGTGTCCGGCGACGCCACTGCCATTTCGCCCAGCATCCGCATCACCAGCACCACCAAGGCACCCGCGGCGGCGTAGGCCAGCAGCACAGCCGGACCCGCCGCTGCGATAGCGTGGCCGGAGCCAACGAAAAGGCCAGCGCCGATCACGCCGGCGATGGATAGCATCGTCACATGACGGGGCTTGAGCCCTTGCTCCAGATGATTGGAAGTTTGCGTACCGCTCATTGAGACTACCCTTGGTCTTTGGATTTATTCGTACCGCCTCGTCCCATCGTTTTCTGTAAATTTAAAAAAACGATGTGTAAGTTATTTAACACGCAAGTTTTGCGCCAGAAAATCCAAGTCCCCGGTATCCGGGGCTCTCGTCCAGTTCCTAACCTATTGAGCAGGAAGGCTTTGTTCCAAAGTGTTACCGAGCTACCCCATTTTCGACCACAGGGTCTGAAAGTGGGCATCGATTTTTTAGCGTAAAAAAAAGCCAACGCATGAGCGTTGGCTTTTTAGGATGCGAGGCGCGCTTAAGGATCAGAAATCCAGGTTGGACACCGCCAACGCATTGCTCTCGATGAAGTCACGACGAGGCTCGACCGCATCACCCATCAGGGTGTTGAAGATCTGGTCCGCGCCAATGGCGTCTTCGATGGTGACTTTCAGCATCCGGCGCGAGCCTGGGTCCATGGTAGTTTCCCACAGCTGATCCGGGTTCATTTCACCCAGACCTTTGTATCGCTGGATGGTGTGGCGCTTGGTGCTTTCGGCCATCAGCCATTCAAGGGCTTCCTTGAACTCGGTCACGGCTTTCTTGCGTTCGCCCCGTTGGATGTAGGCGCCTTCGTCCAGCAGCGTGCTCAGTTGCGCGCCAAGGGATACGACGGTCTTGTAGTCGTTGCTGCCGAAGAAGTCGCGGTTGAAGGTGACGTAGTTCGACAGGCC
The DNA here is from genome assembly GCF_030687595.1 of Pseudomonas sp. FP2300. Lineage (NCBI taxonomy): Bacteria > Pseudomonadati > Pseudomonadota > Gammaproteobacteria > Pseudomonadales > Pseudomonadaceae > Pseudomonas > Pseudomonas sp. FP2300. Next base: position 5,775 of record NZ_CP117440.1, on the reverse strand, counting down.
GTGGGAGATCAGTTCGACCTCCGGCAGCCAGACGTTACGCTCACGGTCTTCGCGCAGGCTGGCTTTGTAGACCAGGCCGGATTTTTCGACAGTGCGCAGGCGAACTTCGTACTGGGCCAGCCAATCCTGCATCGCCGCGTGATCGGACAACTGTTCCATGCTGACCGCTGGCAGGTAGATGAAGTGCTCGGTCAGCTCCTGCGGGTACAGGCGCGACAGGCGCTTGAGGGTCTTCATCACCAGGCGGAAGTCGTTGACCAGGCGCTCAAGGGCTTCACCGGAAATGCCTGGGGCATCTTCGTTCAGGTGCAGGCTCGCGTCTTCCAGGGCCGACTGCGTCATGTACTCTTCCATGGCGTCGTCGTCTTTGATGTATTGCTCTTGCTTGCCTTTCTTGACCTTGTACAGCGGCGGTTGGGCGATGTAGATGTAGCCGCGCTCGATCAGCTCCGGCAACTGACGGAAGAAGAACGTCAGCAGCAGGGTACGGATGTGCGAACCGTCGACGTCAGCATCGGTCATGATGATGATGTTGTGATAGCGCAGCTTGTCGATGTTGTACTCTTCGCGGCCGATGCCACAGCCCAGCGCGGTGATCAGCGTACCGACCTCCTGCGAGGAGATCATCTTGTCGAAGCGCGCCTTCTCGACGTTGAGGATCTTGCCCTTGAGCGGCAGGATGGCCTGGGTGCGACGGTTACGACCCTGCTTGGCGGAACCGCCAGCAGAGTCACCTTCCACCAGATACAGTTCGGACAGGGCAGGGTCCTTTTCCTGGCAGTCGGCCAGTTTGCCCGGCAGGCCGGCGATGTCCAGCGCACCTTTGCGGCGAGTCATCTCACGGGCCTTGCGCGCCGCTTCACGGGCACGGGCGGCGTCGATCATCTTGCCGACCACCAGCTTGGCTTCGTTCGGGTTTTCCAACAGGAAGTCGGAGAAGTACTTGCCCATTTCCTGTTCGACCGCGGTCTTCACTTCGGAAGAGACCAGCTTGTCCTTGGTCTGGGAGCTGAACTTCGGATCCGGCACTTTCACCGAAATGATCGCGGTCAGGCCTTCGCGGGCATCGTCACCGGTAGTGGCGACTTTATGCTTCTTCGCCAGGCCTTCCTGTTCGATGTAGTTGTTCAGGTTACGGGTCAGCGCCGAACGGAAGCCCACCAGGTGAGTACCACCGTCGCGCTGCGGAATGTTGTTGGTGAAGCACAACAGGTTTTCGTTGAAGCTGTCGTTCCACTGCAGGGCGATTTCCACGCCGATGCCGTCTTCACGCTGGACGTTGAAGTGGAACACCTGGTTGACCGCCGTCTTGTTGGTGTTCAGGTACTCAACGAACGCGCGCAGGCCACCCTCGTACTTGAACAGCTCTTCCTTGCCGCTGCGCTCGTCCTTGAGGACGATGCCGACACCGGAGTTGAGGAAGGACAGTTCACGAATCCGCTTGGCCAGGATGTCCCAGCTGAAGTGGATGTTCTTGAAGGTTTCGCTGGAAGCCTTGAAGTGAATCTGGGTGCCGGTGGTTTCGCTGTCGCCAACGATAGCCATCGGTGCCTGGGGCACGCCGTGAATGTAAGTCTGTTCCCAGATCTTGCCGCTGCGGCGGACGGTCAGGACCAGTTCTTCGGACAGCGCGTTCACCACCGATACACCTACACCGTGCAGACCGCCGGAGACCTTGTAGGAGTTATCGTCGAACTTACCGCCGGCGTGGAGGACGGTCATGATGACCTCGGCGGCGGAAACGCCTTCCTCTTTGTGCACGTCTACCGGGATGCCACGGCCGTTGTCGCGAACGGTGATGGACTCATCCGGGTGGATGATGATGCTGATGTCGTCGCAGTGGCCGGCGAGGGCTTCGTCGATGGAGTTGTCGACCACCTCGAACACCATGTGGTGCAGACCGCTACCATCGTCGGTGTCACCAATGTACATACCGGGACGTTTGCGTACGGCATCCAGGCCTTTCAGCACTTTAATGCTCGTTGAGTCGTACGTATTTTCTTCGCTCAATGCCTTCACTCCCGATGGTCGTGGGTCTGGGTGATACGGCCCTGTTCCACGTGGAACAGAGCGACTGGCGTTTCCGTCTGCCAGCCTTCCCTCAATAATTCGTGGTCTACACAGGTGATGAACACCTGGCAGCGTAAGTCTTCCAACAAGCGGCAAAGCGCGCGACGGTGAGCTTCGTCCAGCTCGGACGGCAAGTCATCCACCAGATAAATACACTGACCGCGACGGGCCTGGCTGACCAGATGCCCCTGGGCTATGCGCAAGGCACACACCACCAACTTCTGCTGCCCCCGGGACAAGATGTCCGCGGCATTATGCGCGCCCAATCTGAGGCGCAAGTCAGCGCGTTGTGGTCCAGCCTGGGTATGGCCCATCTGCTGGTCTCGCTGCAGCGAGCCCGCCAGTACGGTGCTCAGTTCCCGGTCCTTGTCCCAGCCTCGGTAATAGCTGAGCGTCAGGCCCTCAAGCTCAACCAGTTCGCTCAAGGTCTGCTCGAAGACCGGTTTCAAGGCTTTGATGTAAGCGCGGCGGTATTCATCGATTTCAGCGCTGGCCTGGCACAGTTCCCTGTCCCAAACCGCTTGCGAAACGGCGTCAAGTGTACCATGTCGTAGCCAAGAGTTTCGCTGGCGCAGCGCCTTCTGCAGACGCTGCCAAGTGGTCATGAAACGCGGCTCTACGTGAAACACGCCCCAGTCGAGAAATTGCCGACGAATCTTCGGCGCGCCCTCCAGCAGGCGGAAGCTGTCCGGGTTGATCAACTGCAACGGCAGGATCTCGGCCAACTGCGCAGCACTGCGCGCGTTCTGCCCATCGATGCGAATCTGGAACTCACCTTGCCGGTCCCGTGATATCCCCAGGGCGCTGTGGCCGCCTTCGGCCAGTTCCACCTGCCCAAACACCGTACACGCCAGTTGATCGTACTGGATGACCGGTAACAGGCGGGTGCTGCGAAACGAACGGGCAAGCCCGAGCAGGTGCACGGCTTCCAGGACGCTGGTTTTGCCGCTGCCGTTGGCGCCGTAAAGGATATTGATGCGGGGGGAAGGGGAGAAGGTCACCGGGTGCAGATTGCGCACCGCGGTGACCGAGACGCGACTTAAGGACATCTAGTGGCCAGGATTACAGACGCATCGGCATGACAACGTAAGCCGAATCGTCGTTATCGGACTCCTGCACCAGTGCGCTGCTGTTGGAGTCAGACAGGATCAGACGTACTTGCTCGGTGGTCATCACGCCCAACACGTCGAGCAGGTAACTGACGTTGAAGCCGATTTCCAGGGAGCCGCCGGTGTATTCCACACCCACTTCTTCCTCCGCCTCTTCCTGCTCCGGGTTGTTCGCCTGGATTTTCAGCTGACCATTGGCCAGTTGCAGGCGGATGCCACGGTACTTCTCGTTGGAGAGGATCGCAGTGCGGCTGAAGGCTTCGCGCAGTGCCTGGCGATCGCCCAGTACCAGCTTGTCGCCACCTTTTGGCAGCACACGCTCGTAGTCGGGGAATTTGCCGTCCACCAGTTTCGAAGTGAAGGTGAACTCGCCAGTGGTGGCGCGAATGTGGTGCTGGCCCAGCACGATACTGACGTTGCCGTCCGGCTCGGTCAGCAGGCGGGCCAGCTCCAGGATGCCTTTACGCGGCACGATCACCTGGTGGCGATCCGGCTGACCGATATCGGCCTGCATCGAGCACATGGCCAGGCGATGCCCGTCGGTGGCGACGGCGCGGATGACCCCGGCGGACACTTCCAGGAGCATGCCGTTGAGGTAATAACGCACGTCCTGCTGGGCCATGGCGAAGCTGGTGCGTTCGATCAGGCGACGCAGTTTGCTCTGGTCCAGGCTGCAGGTCAGCGAACCCGGGCCTTCTTCCACAGTCGGGAAATCGTTGGCGGGCAGTGTGGACAAGGTGAAACGGCTGCGGCCGGCCTTGACCACGAGCTTCTGCTCATCGACCTTGATGTCGATCAGCGCATCGTTGGGCAGGCTCTTGCAGATGTCCATCAGCTTGCGCGCCGGCACGGTGATGGAACCCGGATCGGCCGGTTCTTCAAGTTGCACACGACCGACCAGCTCGACTTCCAGGTCGGTACCGGTCAGCGACAATTGCTGGCCTTCGACAACCAGCAGCACGTTGGAAAGTACCGGCAAGGTCTGGCGGCGTTCGACGACGCCTGCGACCAGTTGCAGGGGTTTCAACAGGGCTTCGCGTTGAATGGTGAAATGCATGGTCTAGTCCCTTGCCTTAATAAGCTGCGCTGGTGGTCATCAAGTGGTCAGTGTACGCAGCAGGTTCTTGTAGTCCTCGCGGATGTCCGCGTCGGATTCCTTAAGTTCGTTGATCTTGCGGCAAGCGTGCAGCACGGTGGTGTGGTCGCGTCCGCCAAACACATCGCCGATCTCCGGCAGGCTGTGGTTGGTCAGTTCCTTGGACAGGGCCATGGCCACCTGGCGCGGACGCGCCACCGAACGCGAACGACGCTTGGACAGCAAGTCGGAAATCTTGATCTTGTAGTATTCAGCAACAGTTCGCTGAATGTTATCCACAGAAACCAATTTGTCCTGAAGCGCCAACAGGTCCTTCAAGGATTCGCGAATCAGCTCGATGGTGATGTCGCGGCCCATGAAGTGCGAGTGAGCGATCACCCGCTTGAGGGCACCTTCGAGTTCACGCACGTTCGAGCGAATACGCTGAGCGATGAAGAATGCCGCATCGTGAGGCAGCTCGACCTTGGCCTGGTCGGCTTTCTTCATCAGGATCGCAACCCGGGTTTCCAGCTCCGGTGGCTCGACGGCCACCGTCAGGCCCCAGCCGAAACGAGACTTGAGGCGTTCTTCGAGACCTTCGATCTCTTTCGGGTAGCGGTCACTGGTGAGAATGACCTGCTGTCCGCCTTCAAGCAACGCGTTGAAGGTGTGGAAAAACTCTTCCTGGGAACGTTCCTTGCGGGCGAAGAACTGAATATCGTCGATCAGCAAGGCGTCCACCGAACGGTAGAAACGCTTGAACTCATTGATCGCGTTCAGTTGCAGCGCCTTGACCATGTCGGCCACGAAACGCTCGGAATGCAGGTACACGACCTTGGCATTCGGGTTCTTCTTTAACAGGTGGTTGCCCACGGCGTGCATCAAGTGGGTCTTACCCAGGCCCACGCCACCATAAAGGAAGAGCGGGTTGTAGCCATGCTTGGGGTTGTCTGCGACCTGCCAGGCGGCCGCGCGGGCCAGCTGGTTGGATTTACCCTCGACGAAATTCTCGAAGGTAAAGGTCCGGTTCAGGTAGCTGGTGTGCTTGAGCGCACCTTCAACCTGGACGGTACGTTGTTCGGCACGCACCGGCGCCTGCTGGGAACTGGCACCGGCCATCGGGTCGAAGCTGTCCCGGGAGGGCTCTTCGCTGACCTCGGCGACCTTTTGTGCGTTGCGTTTGCTCGGGGCAGGCGCGGGCGCCGGGGCAGCATGGTTGTTAACCGGTGCCGTGGCCGCTTGCTGGGCCTGTGACGCGGCGGCTGCCAGTGGCGCATTGGGTGCGGCGCGTGGTGCCGAGCTGCGCTTGCTGCCTATTAATAAGGACAGCGCAGGCGCCATGCCATTGCCATGCTCGTCGAGCAGTTCCATGACCCGGCCCAGGTACTTTTCGTTGACCCAGTCGAGAACGAAACGGTTCGGTGCATAGACACGCAACTCGTCGCCTTCGGCTTCGACCTGTAGTGGACGGATCCAAGTGTTGAATTGTTGGGCAGGCAGCTCCTCGCGCAAAAGCTCCAC